>CAWCDD010000001.1:0-47670 GCA_963794245.1 uncultured Actinomycetota bacterium
AGGCTGTCGAGGCAGGCGTTGAGCAGACCGGGACGGGTCAGGCCGCCGCCGATGAAAATGGCGTCGAGGGCTTGAGGGACCTTCGATTTCGTCGGGCGCTTCGCCGCGCACGTCAATGTTGATACCGAAGGCTGCGGCATTGAACTCGATGTTGCGGCGGCGCTGCTCGTCTTGTTCGAAGGCCACCGCGCTGCAGCCGGGCCAACTGCGGCACCATTCCACGGCGATGCTGCCCGAGCCGGCGCCGACGTCCCACAGACGCTCCCCCGGCCGCGGCTGTAGAGCAGACCAGCGTCACCGCCCGGATGCCGTGCTTGGTGATCTGTCCGTCGTGGGCGAAAACGTCGTCCGGCAAGGGCGCGATGCGCTCGTCGGGCAGGTAGCGGACCGCGATGACGTTGAGGTCGTCGATATCGTCGTCGGCCCACTGGCGCGCGGTACCGTCGCGGCGGCGTTCGGCTGGGCCGCCGAGTTGTTCGAGCACGCTGACCTCGGAATCGCCGCGGCCGTGCGCGGTGAGCAGCGCGGCCAAGGCTTTCGGCGTGGACCGGTTTTGCGACAGCACGACCGCCTGACCGCCGCGGCGCACCGCGGTGTGCGGGGGTGCGGTGACCAGACTGATCACCTCGGTGTCGTGGACGTTCCACCCC
Organism: uncultured Actinomycetota bacterium; assembly: GCA_963794245.1. GTDB lineage: Bacteria > Actinomycetota > Actinomycetes > Mycobacteriales > Mycobacteriaceae > Mycobacterium. The sequence goes on from CAWCDD010000001.1 coordinate 651, forward strand.
ATCCGGGCGCACGCCAGCGTTATCGCCGATACATGCGGCAGCACTTTGACTTTGTCCGCGCCGTAGAGACGGATCAGGGTGCCGCCGATGCCGTGCATGAGTGGGTCGCCGCTGGCGACGATGTGGAGGTCGCCTGGTGCTTCGACGGGCAGCGCTTGGACGGCCGGCATCATCGGCGACGGCCATTCCTTACGTTCGGCGGTCACCGTATCGTCGAGCAGACCCAGTTGTCGCGGTGCGCCGTAAATGACTGTGGCCGTTTGTAATTCACTGCGCGATGCCGCCGAGAGACCGGCCATGCCATCGGCGCCGATACCGACTACCACGATCATCGCGGCATCCTGCGCCAGACGAACTGCGGCAGCAGCCGCATAACGAATGCTGCGGCCCAACACCCACGGGATCCACACCGTGCGCCGGCCCTTCGCCAGCGCACGCGCGGTCGCGGCGGCGACCTGCTGCGGGGAGCTGGACAGCGGCGCCGGCGTCATGCCCTCTGTCATACGCCCGATGACGAATCCGGGACGCGAAATGAGTAACCGCACCCCGGAGCCGTGCAGCGCGTCGGCCAAGCCGCCGGCGAAGCCGTCCAGGCCGGCCTTCGCCGAACCGTAGACGTAGTTGGCGCGACGCACCCGCGCGCCGGCGATCTGGAGAACACCACCAGCGATCCTCGCCCGGCCGTGCGCATGGCGGTGGCCAGGTGGGTGAGCATGTTACCTGGGCGCGTAGTCGGTGTGTACGACGGCCACCGCGTGGTCGGCGTCGGCCTCGGCGCGGGCCTGGTCACCGAGGATCCCGAAGGCGAGTACCGCGGTGCCGATGGGCCCGTGCTCGGCGATGATCGACGCGACCAGCGGGGCGTGCGAGGCCAGGTCGTCGGCGTCGAACTCCCTGGTGTGCGCTGCCGTCGCGCGGCTGCTCGACGGCGGCGACCTGCTCGTCGAGCTGATCGGCCCGGCGCGCGGCCAGCACCACCGTCGCGCCGTTCGCTAGGCGCCGCGCGAGTTCGATGCCGATCTCGCTGCGGCCACCCAGAATTAGAACTGGACCTGCGCCCGTGTCGTCCACGGCTGCGATTATTACCTGCGCTAGCGTGAACGGTGATGGCGAACACCACGACGCGGCTCACCAACGACGCTTTGGCGTTTCTGTCCGAACGTCATCTGGCGATGCTGACGACGCTTCGCGCGGACAACTCGCCGCATGTCGTTGCCGTCGGTTTCACCTTCGATCCCGTGACCCATATCGCGCGGGTGATCACCTCCGGGGGCTCGCAGAAGGCCGTCAATGCCGACCGTGCCGGGATGGCCGTGCTCAGCCAGGTCGACGGCGCGCGCTGGCTGTCGCTTGAGGGCCGCGCCAAGGTGAACAACGACGTCGATGCCGTGCGTGACGCGGAGTTGCGCTACGCGCAGCGCTACCGCACGCCGCGGCCCAATCCCCGACGCGTGGTCATCGAAGTTCAGATTGAGCGTGTGCTGGGGTCGTCGGATCTGCTCGACCGCGGCGGCGAATAGACCAGGCTAGGGCGCGCTCGTTGCCGGCAGTGAATTGACCGGCATCGATGCCATGATTAGCCTCGCCATCAGGGCGGCATGAAATCCTCAACGGTTTGCCGGGGTTTGGGACAGGCAGAAACCGAAACGGCTCGCGTGTCGCTGTGCGAGGCAGAACAAATGGCGGATGGGGTGGCGGATGTTAGTTGACACCGGACGATGCCCAGCCCGCGAAGCTGCGGGCATCAGAATGCAGCTCACCTACATAAGCGTCCCGCACCTGATCGCCGTGGCCGGCGGTGACCCTTGGGCGATCAACAACAGCCTGCAAGTTGGCCGCCCGGCGCAGATTTCCGACTTGGCAGAGGCATTTCATGCCGCTGGCCGGTGCACGACGGAATCCAGCAATGCATTCGACGAGGCCCGTCGGCGCTTTGAGGCCTCCTGGAATCGCGACAACGGCGACAACCCGATCAATGACTCCGCCGAAGTGCAGCGCGTGGCAAAATCGCTCGGCGCGCAGTCCTTACAGCTGCCCAAAATCGGGGTGGAGTTAGAGCGCATCGCCGCGGCCCTGGCTGGAGTGCCGCGAAGCGGCACCGTTCTGATCTCGAATTTGGAGACTCAGCTGGAAGTCATCGATAGCCAGGCCGGTGTCGCCCTTGCACACGAAAACCACGACCTTCTCACTGCCCTCGAAGATCAAGCAATCGGCGACACTGAGGCAACCCTAGGTCAACTTCGGTCGATACGTAGTCAGTACTCCGACTGCCTGCAGAATTCACTGAACACACTTCGCACCGGAGGCTACGACGCGACCGTTATCCAGGCGATGGATGCGGCGGGGTCCGGTTCGGACGCCGGCGTCCAAGCCAATAGAAGGCAGAACCAAATCGACGCCTTCACAAAGGTTTTCGGTCGACCGCCAAGCTCCGCAGCCGACTGGGAAACTGCTGCAGCGCTTGATCCACACAGCTATCACCCAAGAACGGCGGATGGCCCCCCAATATTGTTGTGGGGCGCATCAAACCGGTACCAGGGCAAGGGGTGGTGCGGACAAACATGTTCATTCCGGGCCGAGCCGTATGGGACCCGCAGGTTGATTGGCCGCCGTTCCATGACAATCTCGGCGATAACCGGGGTTTCTCGCCCACGGCCGGTCCTGAGGACTCGCGGGTGTCGATTTATGTCGACTACGAGAACGGCATCATCGTTGCCCGGCAAAACCCGTCGGTCGATGAGAAGACTGGCCAGATCCGGGTCGGAACACCGAGCATCTCGGCTGTCCAACAGAGCAACGGCGCAGTGTTGATCAAGTACAGCGCCGCTGACCCATTCTCGCCAGGAGGACAAGATCTCGCTAAGGCAATGTCATTCGACGTGAATGGCACCATCGCGATCGATCCATCCCGGAGGGCCCCGCGTCGGGGGCAACGTGACCAATTTTCCAGCGATCGAGATTTATAGCGATGCGAGGACGGAAGTACCTTGCGGCTCGCCCAGTCATGGCCTCTTTTCGTGGACGATGCCCGCGGACCCGTGGCAGGTCTGTGGTGGCACAAGCCGATTGGTGACCCAGCTCTTGAACTGTCCTTCAATGATCAGTATCCGGCTCCCAGGATTCCCGCCCTCCCGCATACCGGCCACATGCCTCGCGTAGCGCCAATCGGTCCGCCGCTCGTCGCGAGCCCACCGGGTACGTATTCCCTTGGGCCCGTTGATCATCCGCCAGAAATTGGCGTGCATGATCCTGTCGTCATGCTGCCACCGTTGCCGCCAAAATAGGGAGAGGTAGTGAGCCAATTGAAGGAGCCGATTGACTGGATACGCGCGGTCTTTTTCGGAGCGATCTCCGGCGGCTTCCTCTGGGCGATTATGGTGCGAATGCTATCAATAGTTGCCCATGAGCACATGCATACGCACGCACTTTACCTTTTTTCTTCTTCAGTATCCCTTGCCATTGTCGCAATCGGAATCATTCTTTACTTGCGAGCCAAGACATCGTTGTGGCGCAGCACAGCGATTGGTATCATTTTGGCACCGCTGACCGGATGGTCAGTTCTCTTATTTGTCACGTGGCTGTGGTTTTGCCTTCGCAAGGGACGCACTGACGTGGGATCCTCGGAGCGTGGCGATGGGTTCGAATACGCCCAGAACCATCCGATTCAGCTCTTGGCCGGCCTGTTTGCCGGGGTAATGTCGACGCTTCTCACATTCGGTTGGTTGTGGTTCTTTGCGCCCACACTGCCCTTGATGCTATACGGAGTCACGATGGTGTTCCGTCGCACAAGAGCATTCTCGGTAGGTGCCTTAGCGGCGTTTACAGGCGTTGTTACTTTCGTCGGGTTATCCGCAATTTTGTCTGTAATATGATCGTATTTGCGTTTCGCCACAACTTGAACTGATGGCCTAGTCGTCTGCAGCCTCTCGAAGAGCGCGCGCCCTTGAACCTCATGCAGTGAATTGACCGGCATCGATACCGTGGTTAGCCTCGCCATCAAGGCACAGGGGGGCACGACATGCTGAGGGGGGCAGAGATGACCGACACAGGTTCGCTACTGAAGCGAACCAGTCGTGCTGCGAGGAACCACAGCTTCGCCTCGTTCCACCCACGGTGGGCGGGAGGACGCCATGAGCGGCGACGATGAAATTCGAATAATTCTCGAGCACCTCGCCAAGCTGACGGGCATCCACCGCCTCCAGGGATCACACCCGATCAGCTGGCGATGGGAACAGTTCCCATGAGTCAGCTGCTAAGAGCGCTTGGCCTTGCTGCCAATAGCGGCGATCCCAGCGACATGACCGACGCCCAAACCGGATATGCCGAACGCGGCGCGAAAACCGGTGACGCGATGGCCAAATTCCCTGCCAACGAAGCAGAGTCGGCTGGAAATTGGGCGGAGCGGGCAGTCCGGCCGAGATGGCTCAACAGATTCCGCAGATGATCTCTGGCGTTGCCGGCGGGATCTCGGGCGCCATGCAAGGTTTGCTACAACCGTTGAGCCAGATTCCACAGCAGGCTGCTCAGATCGGACAGCAGATGATGCAAGCCGGTATGGGCGCAATGCAGCACGGCGCGGGAGAAGCGGCCGCAGCTGGCGCGGCCATTCCGGGCGAATTGACGGGGTCCACGAGCGGTGCCGGTGCGGGCGGTGGCGGTGTGGGCGGGCTCGGCGCCACCACGCCGACGAGCAGCCTCAGTCCTCTTCCTGCTCCGTCAGCCGGCACCGAGCCCGCATCGGCACATACCACCTCTACCCCACCGCCGAGTGCGTCGGCACCGACCAATGCGTCGAGGGGCGGAATGGGCGCGATGCCAATGATGCCGCCGGGTGCCATGCACGGAGCGGGTGGCGGAGGTAAGGACGAAAAGCCCGACACCAAACGCATTGTGCCGCCGACAGTGAAGAACGGCGCGCCAGTCCAGGGCCGTATCACAACACCGCCGCCGACGCCCGAAGTCGTCAAACGTGTTGAGGGTAAACCGGTCGCGAGTCGGCGCATTATCTTGCCCGATCAAAAGCGCGGATGACGATAAGGACTAGGGTCGCTAAGCCGCGCCGCCGGGCCGACGAATCGATGCCGACTATCAGTCAGATCATCTGCGGAAATGCATTTCGACAATCGCATCGAACTGCACATTGATACCAGATAGTCTGACATTCCCTCAGATCCAGCCTCAGATTGAGTATCGACGTGGCACATTAACGATACGATGAGGCGTGTCGAATTTACCTCCCACACATGCTGGGCCACCACCCTGGCCGCCCGTAGTGTCAACAAGATCAAGGCCCGGATGGTTGACTGTCGCATTGATGTCGAGCGCGTTGTTGGACACTCTCGGAGTCGCAATCGTCGGCTGGTTTCGGCCCACGGTAGCCAAACCCCCTCCAGTGCCGCCGTATTCCAGCCAGCAGATTGCCGATGCCAGAGCAGCAGTCTGTGCCGCGTACGAACAGGTGCGTAAAGCTGGCGATTTGGCTGGAGCCCGTAGCTGACGCCCCGATGCAACGGCTGCTGGCGAGTGGCAACGAGCTCGCGACAAGTTTTTGAGGCAGGCAGCCGTTACCTTTCTACAAAGCTTGCCGAGCTGCCAGCAACTCCACCTGATCTCGCCGCAGCAATCCGAAAGCTAGCCAGCGTCTACCAGCAGCTCGCAATTGACTACCTCGCCGAAGCGCCTGATTCTGAGATAGACCCTTTAGTTCGATCCGGAACCGATGCGCACACGACGATCGAAGGACTGTGCAAATGACTGAATTTGATGCGAAATGAAATCGCCATTGTTCTCGTCGACAATCGAAATTTGTATAGACGGCCGCGTAGCGCGGCCGATGATTGACGAAAACTTCATAGCCAAACGTAGGGTGACTACCGATTCGCAAAGGGCGATACGATTGAGACCGTGTCGATTCGGCACCATCACCCGCTGCGTCGCCCGTCCCAGCTCCGTGGCCGGCGCCAATGCCATCCGTACGCAGGCGGCAATGGCCGATGTTCGCGTTCCTCCTCATTGCCCTGATAGTGACACTCGGTGTCGCGATTATCGGCTGGTTTCGACCTGAGCAGCCCAAACCTCCTCCGCCACCGACATACACCAGCCAACAAATCGCCGACGCAAAGGCGAAGGTTTGCGCCGCCTTCGAGAAAGTACATGAGGCCGTCCGTGGGAACTTCGCACGCGATCAGGGCACAGACCCAAACCAGAAGCTTTTGGTCGCTGTGACCGGCCAACAAGCGCTACTCGCAGGAAGTGTTTACCTTCAGACCACACTTTCCGAAGAGCCAGCAACACCGAGTGATCTGGCATCGGCTGTCCGAAAGCTGATCGATGTATTCCAAAGTCTTACGGTTGACTATCTGAATGGGCATGGCAGCCCAGAAGTGGATCCTTCTTTACGCGCCGGGGACGAGGCTACGCTGGCGATCCAAGGGATCTGCAAATAATGTTGCCTCCCGGAGAATGGTCGTCAGTCATCGTCGGTGATCAATGGGTAGACGACCAGATTTGATGGTACTTTCGCATGGCAGGACCAACCGCGGAAATATCAAGGCGGGATTCACAAATTTTGCGGACATGCTGCGCAGTGCCCAAACCGGTCCACTCGCCGAGCAGCAGGGCCATACTGCTGACGATCTTCGCCATGCCTACCGCCAGGGCGAAGATCAAGCGCGACAGGTTGCCGAAAAGAACGGCGTCAAGGAGAACGCCTACGGCAGCGCCTACGACAGCATGGTGAGCCTCCAGCAGGATCTGACCAATTTGGCCGAGGAGGGCAATCAGCGGATCAAGGAGATACAAGATTCCAAAGTAGCCCGTGGAAGCCAAGGTGCCCCAGATCGTCGCCGCAATACAGCAGTATCGCGCGCTGGCCAACATCGCCGCCGCGAAATACTCCGGCAACGTATTTGATGCGATGCAGCGGATCCTCGATGCAGAAGGAACTGGACAGTCAGCCCGCCAGTTCGCACAAGCCCACGGCCTCGACGTCGGCCAAATGTTTAGGCCACCGAACGATGAAAAGGATCTCGAGGAGCAGGTCGAAGCGGGTTGAAACCGCTGGTTCACCGATGAATTTCGGCAACAACGCCAACCTCCCGCCTGGGCAAGCTCCTCTTGCCCCACGATGTCGCCGAGTGCCTCTGACTCAAATGCGAGTTTCGCGGGGAGCGCAGACCCTCACGTTGGCCCCGTCGGCCCGCTGGGAACCCTTCACCGATGAAACTTGCTAGCAACGCGAAAATCTCCGCCGCCGCAAGCTCCGCCGGTCGCGCCGGCGCCGGCCGCGGGCCCAATGCCGTCTGCACCCGCACCCGTGCACGGTGGCAGCTCGATACCGGGAACGCCCCCGGTAAGCGCACCGAGTTCGGGTCTGCCCACGACGGGAGCAACACCATTAACCGGTTCACCAGCCGCGCCCACTGGCCCGGCCCAACCGGTCACTCCGGGCGACCTGATGCACAGTTTCGACAAGGGAATGCAGACAGGCACAGCAACCGCGGGCGCGGTGCCGCCACCTCAACCCACCGACCCTCAGGCCCTACCCACGACGCCGACTGCCGGGGCGGGCAGCGTCCCGGTCAGCGCGCCGGCGTATGAGGCACCACCCGTCGCACACGCAGCGGCCCCCGACGCAACCCCGCCGCCGCAGGTCGTCGCGGGTTCAGCCAGCCCAGCCGCAGCCGCGCCCGCACCGTCGGGCCCGCTGCCCGCATACGCCTCGGACATCCGGCCGACAATGGCCGCAGCCTCCGCCCCCGTCCTTCCATCGAGCTCACCGCCGTCGTCGATGGCAAGCTCTGCACCGGTGCACCCCTCAGCGGGACAAAGCAGCCCCGCGGGCCCCACGGTCGTGCGTCCAACCCCCCCGCCAGCGCCACCAGCATCGCCGTCGAGTCTGGGCACCGAGGCCGTCGCGGCCACCGCCACCGGAGCAGTCGCCGGAGCCGCATCGGCCAATGCCACCGCGCGGGCACGGCTGGATCGACTGGTGGCCGCGGTCGCCCGCCAACAACCCCGCCTGGCCTGGGCGGCCGGAGACCGCCCTGACGAAACCACTGTGCTCACAACCGATCTCGCCAGCGGCTGGATCCCGCCGGGCATCGAGCTCCCGGCAGCGGTCACGCTGCTGTCCCCCGAACGACGCCGCGGCGACCTCGAAACCCTGCTCGGCGAAGTCACCGTCGCCACCGGCTACACCCCAATCCACCACATTCCCGACGAAGACGAGCCTGTCCCCACATCGTCGCGCCCCCGCCGCCTGCCCGACATCGACGAGCTCGGTTGGGAGCTCAACCAGGCGACTCAGTGGCGCGATGGCCTACCCCGACTGGCCCACACGCTGGCCAAAGCCGCCACCAGTGGCACGGGAGTGCTGGACAAGGAGGTCGATCTCCTGCAGACCCATCTGCGCGAGATCAGCACCCGCGTTCTGGAAAGTTACCCCGAGAACGTCGACGTCCACGACGTCGGCAACTGGCAGCTGCTGGCCGCCATCGAGGCACTGGTGGCAGACGACAAGACGGCAGCCAACTATCACCTGGCCTGGTTCCAGGCCTGCAGCACGACCAGCCACAAGGTGAATTGACGGCCAAAACTGCGGTAGTAATCTTTAGTCCAGCTCGGAAGGGGTGGCGGTGTTCGTCGACACTGGATTACTGCACTCGGGGGGAAGCCAATCTCACCGCGCGGGCGGGCACGCTCAAGACGCGGCCGATCGCCTGTCGCGGGGACCGCTGATGTCGGGAATGTTCGGTGACTTCTCCGCCGCCGAGGAGTTTCACGAAGCGGTGAGCGTGGCCCACGGTAAACATGTGAAAGGCCTGCAGGCCCACGGGGAAACACTGACCACAATCGGCGGCAAGGCCTACGAGGCCGCCTCAGGGTTCACCGAGATGGAGGAGCACAACACCGCGGAACTGCGGGCCGTGCGATGCAACTCCGCTACATAAGCATTCCCCAGCTGATCGCCGAAGCCGGCGGTGACCCTTGGTCGATCAACAACAGCCTCCAAAGTGGCCGTCCCGCACAGATTTCCGACCTGGCGCAGGCATTTCACAGCGCAGGCCGCTGTACGACGGAGTCCGCCAACGCATTCGAACAAGCGCGCAGCCGCTTTGAGGCGTCCTGGAATCGCGACAACGGCGACAACCCGATCAACGACTCCGCCGAGGTGCAACGCACCGCCCAGAAGCTGGGAGCACAGTCCCTGCAACTACCCAAGATTGGCGTCGACCTGGAAAACATCGCTGCCGCGCTGGCCGAAGCGCAACGAACCGGCGCAACGTTGATCTCGACGTTGGAGAACGAACTACAGCAGGTCGACAACCAACTCGGGCAAGCACTCGAACTGGAGAAAGACCCTCACCTCAGCGCCGCCGATAGATCAGCGGTGGATGCGCTCATCAACCTCTTGGAACAGCAAGCCATCGACGACGCCAAATCAACGCTCGCACAGGTTCAGTCGATCCGCGCCGGCTACTCCGACTACCTGCAGAAGTCAATGACGACCCTGCGCACCGATGGATATGACGGGGCCGTCATCCAAGGAGTGGATGCACCGGAATCGCCTGCAAAACCTGAAGATTCGATTCCGCTCCCACCCCCGGGCGCGAGCACCGAGGACGTCAACCGGTGGTGGAACTCGCTCACCAAACAACAGCAGGACCGGCTCATCGCCCAGCATCCGCCAGATCTGGGGAATCTCAACGGGGTTCCCGTTGTCGCTCGCAGCCAGGTCAACATGGCCGTGATGAACGACGACCTGCATCGCGTCGAGGACCTCGCCAAGCAAAACGGTATCTCTGTCAACGACGTGCTCAATGATGCGGGCAAATACGGGCTGTCGCCCACCGCGGTTACCCGCTACACCAACGCCTGCCGCACCAAGGAGGGCTTGGCCAAATCCGGAGAAGCCGTGGACCCCTGGAACAGGCATCCGGACATCTTCCTGGTGAGATATCAGCCCGACGCATTCGGCGGAGAGGGCGCCGCGGCCATCGCAATGGGCAACCCCGACACGGCGGCCAACACCGCAGTCCTGGTGAAAGGGTTGGGAAGCGGGGTGTTCGAAGGAACTCTGGCCAACCCCGACGGTGTGCGTCTCTATGACGAGATCGCCCGCGCTGCGGGGGGCAAGCCGACCTCGGTGGTGATGTGGATCGGTTACGACGCCCCGAACGATGTGACCGACCCCGGCCTGTACGAGCCGAACATGGCGCGGACCGGGGGCCAGCTGTTGGCCTCGGATGTCAACGCGTTCGCGGTCACTCACGAGGCTGCGCCAACGCACATGACCGTGGTCGGCCACTCCTACGGATCCACCGTTGTCTCGGATGCGGCGGCGGCCTACGGCATGCATTCCAATGATGTGGTGCTGGTCGGCTCCCCCGGCACGGATCTGGCCCACTCCGCGACCGATTTCCATCTGTCACCGGGTGGCCATCTCTACGTCGGCGCGGCCTCCGGCGATGCGGTGACCTGGTCGCCCGGTCATGTGACGGGACCGGGTGTCTTCGGTCCGACGCTGGGCGGACTCGGCGACGATCCGTCCGTCGACGGCTACGGCTCGACCCGGTTCAAGGCCGAAGTCCCCGGCTATACCGCCAACCCGATTTACGACCATTCCCACTACTTTGATAATGGGTCGGAGTCGTTATTCAGCATCGCCGACGTGGTTTCCGGCCACGGTGACGCGCTGGAGCACGACGGCATGACGGCACCGCACCGCGGCGAATACGGAATGGGGAATTGGTTTGACCCCGAGGCCTTCCGCTCGGCGACCACCGGGCACACGCACAGCGCGCCGACAGGCTAACCGCAGAAAGGAAGTGACGAGTGTGGACTCTCGCAACCAGGATCGCCGTCGCGGCGTCAACCATGGGCCTCGTGCTCGCGGGATGCGCTGAGACCGTGCGTAATCCGATATCCCCGCAACAGGCCCGTGCCCAGGCCGTCAACGCCGCCCGCGACATCGTCAATGCCCTGCACGGCCAGGTGACCGAGGCGAAGTTCAGCTATGAATCGTGTAACGACCAGGGCGAGCCGCCATTTCGGGGCGTCGCGAAGGTGTCGTTCTGGCTGCCCGGCATCCCGCACAGCGAACCCGCCGACGCCCAGGCGGTGATCAAGGGACTCGTGGCCGACGGGTGGAGCACCGATTCCGATTTCAAATCGCATGCGCCGACCTTGAAGAAGGACAACGTCAACATCATCCTGACCGTGCCGCCGCGACCACCCGCCGGTGTCGAACTCAACAGCCACGCTCGGGTCGATGTCGACGGTGAATGCCGTGACACCACCGATCACCGCACCGACGGCTCGATCGTGCCAGTCGATATCAGCAAGGAAATCCAGCAGCCCTAGTGCTGCCCGGACACCGGCACCACGACCAGCTCGTGCGGCCGGTTGTTGACAGCCAGGGCGCCGTCTTCGGTCACGATGACGATGTCTTCGATGCGGGCGCCCCAATGGCCGGGAAAGTAGATGCCCGGTTCGATCGAAAAGGCCATACCCGCAGTCAAGGGCAGGTCGTTGCCGCTGATGATGTAGGGCTCCTCGTGCACCGAGAGCCCGATGCCGTGGCCGGTGCGGTGCACGAAAAACTCCGCGAGCCCCGCCTCGGCCAGCACGTCGCGCGCGGTGGCGTCGACCTGCTCGGCGGTCACCCCGGGACGAACCACGTCGAACGCGGCCCGCTGGGCCCGCTGTAGCAGCGAATACTGCTGTGCGACATCGGGACTGGGCTCACCGATGCTGTAGGTTCGTGTCGAGTCGGAGTGGTATCCGGGTTCGTAGGCTCCCCCGATGTCGACGACGACGATGTCACCGGCCTGCAATTCGCGGTCCGAATAACTGTGGTGCGGGTCGGCGCCATGCGGGCCGGAGCCGACGATGATGAAGGAAACCTCCGAATGCCCTTCGCCGACAATGGCTTCCGAGATATCCGCGGCGATATCGGCCTCGGTGCGGCCCGGGATCAGGAACTTCGGCACCCGGGCATGCACCCGGTCGATGGCCGAACCGGCCTTGCGCAGCGCGTCGATCTCGCACTCCTCCTTGACCATCCGCAGCCTGCGCAGGATGTCGGTGGCCAGCACCGGCGACACGCCGAGCACACCGGCCAACGGCAACAGATGCAGCGCCGGCATGGAATCGGTGACGGCCGTCGCGGCCGGAGCACCGCCCAATGCCGCACTCACCAACTGATACGGGTCATCGCCGTCGACCCAATCGCGCACCGTCAAACCTAGTTCCGCAATCGCCGATCCCTTGAGTGAGGCCAGCTCGAGCCGCGGCACCACCACAGTCGGGTCACCGGCGGCCGGTACCACCAGCGCGGTCAGCCGCTCGAACGTCTGAGCCCGCGACCCACTGAGATAGCGCAGGTCGTATCCCGGGGTGATCACCAGGCCGTCGAGTCCGGCGTCGGCGGTCGCGGCGGCGGCCGCCGCCAGGCGACGGGCATAGACCGCGGCGTCGAATCGGTGAGAATCCATGGCAGCCAGGCTAACCGCATCCGCCGAACGTCGAGATGATGTGGTGACTTCGCCGGATGGGCGACAACAACTCGACGTTCGGCGCCGTGAAAAGATAGCCCGATGCCTGCACCTCTGTTGCTGCTCGACGGCGCCAGCATGTGGTTCCGCTCGTATTTCGGGGTGCCGTCGTCGATCACCGCTCCCGACGGCCGGCCGGTCAACGCCGTCCGCGGTTTCATCGACTCGATGGCCGTCGTCATCTCCCAACAGCGGCCCGGTCGGCTGGCGGTCTGCCTCGACCTGGATTGGCGCCCGCAGTTCCGGGTGGACCTGATCCCGTCGTACAAGGCGCATCGGGTGGCCGAGCCGGAGCCGGAGGGCACGCCCGATGTCGAGGAAGTGCCCGACGACCTGACACCGCAGGTCGACATGATCATGCAGCTCCTCGACGCGTTCGGTATCACGACGGCAGGTGCGGAGGGCTTCGAGGCCGACGACGTGCTGGGCACGCTGGCAGCGCAGGAAGGCAACGACCCGGTCGTCGTGGTCAGCGGGGACCGCGACCTGATGCAGGTGGTCACCGACGATCCCGTCCCGGTTCGGGTGCTCTATCTGGGCCGCGGCCTGGCCAAAGCCACGCTGTTCGGGCCAGCCGAGGTGGCCGAACACTATTCCGTGCCGGTGAACCGCGCCGGGCCGGCCTACGCCGAACTAGCGCTGTTGCGCGGTGACCCGTCCGACGGCCTGCCCGGCGTGCCAGGCGTCGGCGAGAAGACGGCCGCTACGCTGTTGGCGCAGCACGGCTCGCTGGAGCAGATCCTGGCCGCCGCACACGACCCGAAATCCAAGATGGCCAAGGGATTGCGGGCGAAACTGCTGACCGCGACCGATTACATCGAGGCCGCCGGTCAGGTGGTCCGGGTGGCCACCGATGCACCGATCACGCTGTCGACGCCCACCGACCAGCTACCGCTGGCAGCCGCCGACCCGCAGCGCACTGCGGCGCTGGCCACGGAATTCGGCGTGGGGTCCTCGATTGCCCGTCTGCAGAAAGCGCTCGACTCGCTGCCGCAGTGACGCGCTACTGCGGCCGGCCGACCTCGTAGGTGCCCTTGTCGTCCTGGAAGGTCACCGTCACGCGCTTCTGAGCGCCGTCGATGCTGACGGCGCAGTCGAAGGTGCCGCCCTTCGTCACGGTGGGGTCGGTGCCGTTGTTGCACTTGACGTCTTTGACGTTCTTTGCGCCGTAGCCGTTGGTTTCGTCAGTCAGGACCTGCTGCACGCCGGTCTGAGCCTTGTTGACGTCCAGCTTGGTGGTGACGAAGAAGCCGGGCTCCCAGAAACCGAGCACCAGCACGACCGCGATGAGCAGAAAGGCGATTGCCCCGCCCACGCCCCCGATCAACGCCATCGAACGCTTCTTTTTCGGTTGCTCGTAGCCCGGGTATTGCTGCGGGTACTGCCCGGGCTGACCGTATTGGCCGGGCTGACCGTACTGGCCCGGCTGACCATATTGACCCGGCTGACCGTACTGGCCCGGCTGCGCGTACTGACCGGGCTGGCCATATTGGCCCGGCTGACCGTATCCGGGCTGTGGCTGCTGGGGGTACGGCTGCTGGTAAGCGTGCTCGGCAGGCTGCTGGTATTGCGGGTAGTCGGCGGGCGGCGGGTACGCGGGGGCCTGCCACGTCCCCTCCTGGGTCGGCGGTTGCTGCTGTTGCCAGGGTGAGCCCACCTGACCCACCTGAGTCGGTTCCTGGGACCGGTCGCCACCCTCGCCGGGCGGTTGCCACTGCTGGCCCGGGTCCGATCCGTGCGGTCCGCTCATCATTTCTCCTCAATCGCCTTGTGTCCTGGCCCTGTAACGGTAGCTCGGGCCCAGCCTACCCGGCGTCAACTGCGACGACGCCGCGCCGAACATCGTTGATGGCGCGCTTTGCCGTCGCCCGCAGTTCAGCATCCGGCGCGGCATTGCGAACCTGGTCCAACAGATCGAGCACCTGACGACACCACCGTACGAAATCCCCGGCCAACAGTGGCGAACCGCTGCCGGTCGCGTCGGCGGCGGCCAATGAGCCGGCCAGGTCGCCGGTCCGGGCCCATTGATAGATGACGGTGACGAAGCCGTCGTCGGGTTCGCGGCTCGGCGCGATGCGGTGGGTCTGCTCGTCGGCGCGCAGCGCGAACGACAGCTTCGCTGTCTGCTGCAGGGCCTGCCGCAACTTCGGAGTGGGCGCCTCGGCGGCAAACGGAGCGCCGGGGCCGTCGCCACCGCGCGTCTCGTAGAGCACCGACGAGACCACCGCGGCCAACTCGGCGGGCTTCAGTTCGGCCCACGCGCCGGTGCGCAGACATTCGGCGACCAGCAGATCGCTCTCGCTGTAGATCCGGGCCAACAACCGGCCGTCGTCGGTGACCCGCGGATCAGCCGCGGAGCCCTTGATGAATTCGCGCTCCGTGAGCAGCCCGACGATCCGGTCGAACGTGCGGGCCAGCGAGTTGGTCGCCGCCGCGACCTTCTTTTCCAGCTGCGCGTTGTCGCGTTCGATGCGCAGGTAACGCTCGGCCTCACGGACTCCGGCCTCGACGCCCGGGCTGTTGTGCGCCGGGTGGCGACGCAGCTCCGCCCGCAACGACGCCAGCTCCGGGTCGTGGAAGCCGCCGTCGGGATCCGCGGCGCGACGGCGAGACGGAACGTCCAGCCCGGCGGCGGCCGACCGCAGCGCTGAGGCCAGATCGCGGCGCACCCTGGGCTGACGGTGTTCGACCCGCTTGGGCAGCGACATCGATCCGACCGGCTCGGAAGCACCCGAGTAGTCGGCCGACGAAATCCGGCCCGCCCAACGGTGTTCGGTGAGCACCAGCGGCCGCGGGTCGTCGCCGTCGCGGGCCGACTCCAGCACCACGGCCAGCCCGCTGTGCCGGCCGTGGGTGATGGTGATGATGTCGCCGCGGCGCAGCCCGGCCAGCGCCTGGTTGGCCGCCTGCCGTCGGTGCAGCCGCGACGCCCTCGACTGCGCGCGCTCCATCTCCGAAATCCGCGCACGCATCCGGGCGTATTCCAGGATCGGCGCCTCCGCCGCCGCCGAGTTCGGCGGCGATCTCGTCGGCCATCCGCTTGCCCCGGTCGATGCCGCGGACCAATCCGACGACGGAGCGGTCGGCCTGATACTGCGCGAACGACTGCTCCAGTAGCTGATGCGCCTGCTCCGGGCCCATGTGCTGCACCAGATTGATGGTCATGTTGTACGACGGGGCGAACGAGCTGCGCAGCGGGAAGGTCCGGGTCGACGCGAGCCCGGCCACCGCCGACGGCTCCGAGGTCTCCTCGCCGGGATGCCAGAGCACCACCGCGTGACCCTCGACATCGATGCCGCGCCGGCCGGCCCGCCCCGTCAACTGGGTGTACTCCCCCGGCGTCAGCGGCACGTGCGCCTCGCCGTTGAACTTCACCAGCCGCTCCAGCACCACCGTGCGGGCGGGCATGTTGATGCCCAGCGCCAGGGTTTCGGTGGCGAACACCGCCCTGACCAGGCCCGCGGTGAACAGCTCTTCGACCGTGTGCCGGAAGGCGGGCAGCATCCCGGCGTGGTGGGCCGCCAAACCGCGCAGCAGCCCTTCCCGCCACTCGTAGTAGCCGAGCACCGCGAGGTCGGCTTCCGCGAGGTCTGAGCACCGGTGCTCGATCACCTCGGCGATTTGAGCGCGTTCCTCCTCGCTGGTGAGCCGCAGCGGCGAGCGCAGGCACTGCTGAACCGCGGCGTCGCAACCGGCCCGGGAGAACACGAACGTGATCGCCGGCAACAGCCCTTCGGAGTCCAGCGTCGCGATCACGTCCGGGCGCGCGGGCGGCCGGTAGAAGCGCGGACGGCCCGGCCGTCCGGAACCGCGGTGCCGGGGCTGCCAGTCGCTCATCCGGTCCGCCTCGCGGCGATGGGCGATGTGGCGCAGCAGTTCGGGATTCACGCGCGGCGAACGATCGGCGGCCGGTTTCTTGTTCTCGTAGTCGAACAGGTCCAACAAACGCTTGCCGACCAGAACGTGTTGCCACAGCGGCACCGGCCGGTGCTCGTCGACCACCACCGTCGTGTCGCCGCGCACGGTCTGGATCCAGCCGCCGAACTCCTCGGCGTTGCTCACCGTCGCCGACAGGCTGACCAGTCGCACCTCGTCGGGCAGATGCAGGATCACCTCCTCCCACACCGGACCCCGCATCCGGTCGGCCAGGAAATGCACCTCATCCATCACCACATGGGAAAGGCCTTGCAGCGCAGCCGAATCCGCGTAGAGCATGTTGCGCAGCACTTCGGTGGTCATGACCACCACGGGCGCATCCGCGTTCAGCGACACGTCGCCGGTCAACAGCCCGATCCGGCCGCGGCCATAGCGCGCCGTCAGATCGGTGTGCTTCTGGTTGCTCAGGGCCTTGAGCGGCGTGGTGTAGAAGCACTTACCCCCGCCCGCCAGCGCCAGGTGCACGGCGAATTCGCCGACCACCGTCTTGCCGGCGCCCGTTGGCGCGCAGACCAGAACGCCATGACCCCGTTCGAGTGCGGCGCAGGCCCGCGTCTGGAAGTCGTCGAGCGCAAACGGCAGTTCCGCGGTGAACCGAGGCAGCTCGGTCAACTCGGCCACGCCGCCGTCAGGTGCCGTCGGCATCTACGTCACGTCGTCGTGTTGCCCGGCGATGAACGACGGTTCGGGTGCCGGCTCGGATATCGGCTGGGCCGGCTCGATGACCGACGCTTCATCATCCGAGATCTGAGTTTGGGCTTCGCGCTTGGCTTTTCGCTTGTCGTGGATGCGGGCGATTTGGATGGCCAGCTCTTGCAGCACGGACAGCGCTACCCCCAGCGCGGTCATCGAAAACGGGTCCGAGCCGGGCGTGAATATCGCCGCGAACACGAACATTCCGAAGATCATGCCGCGCCGCCACGCTTTGAGCTTTTGATAGGTGAGAATGCCCGCCATGTTGAGCATGACGATCAGCAGCGGGAACTCGAAGCTGACGCCGAATACCACCAGCAGATTGATCAGGAAGCCGAAGTAGCGGTCCCCGGACAGCGCGGTCACCTGCACGTCGCTGCCGACGGTCAACAGGAAGTTCAGCGCCTTGGACAGTACGAAGTAGGCCAGCACCGAGCCGCCGATGAACAGCACCGCGGCGGGGATCACGAACCCGATCGCGAAGCGGCGTTCCTTCTGATAGAGGCCGGGCGTGATGAACGCCCACAGCTCGTAGAACCACACGGGGCAGGCCAGCACGATCCCGGCCGTCATGCCGACCTTGAGCCGGAGCATGAACTGGTCGAACGGCGCGGTGGCCAGCAATCGGCACTGCCCGTCGGCGCTGATGCTCGCGCGCGCGGACTGCGGCAGCGAGCAGTAGGGATGGCGTAGCCACTCGCCCAGGCTCTCGAGCCCGAACAGCGGATGCCCGTACCACACGAATCCCAGAATCGTGGTGACCAGGATCGCGGCCAGCGAGATCAGCAGCCGGGTGCGCAGCTCGGTGAGGTGATCGACCAGCGACATCGTCGCTTCGGGATTGGTCCGACTGCGCCTATTGCGCGGGTTGAGGTGCTTCAGGAACGCAGCAGTGCGCACTGAAGTCTTGAGTGTTTTCACGACGCTCGGTCAATGGCGCTCGGGCACCGCGGCCGATGCCCGGCTAAGCGGGGCGCGCTTCAGTGTGGCCCTGCTCGGGGGTCGCCGACGGGTCGACCCGCTGCGACTGCACCGGCTGGGGGGCCGCGGCAGGGGTTTCGATGGAAGGCGCGTCGGACTTGCTTTCCGTCTGCATTTCACGCAGCTCGGACTTGAAGATGCGCATCGACTTGCCCAGCGAGCGCGCTGCATCCGGGAGCTTCTTGGCACCGAACAGCAGGATTACGACGACCGCGAGGATCGCCCAGTGCCAGGGACTAAGACTGCCCACTTTGATTACCTCCAGACGTCCACCCGATGCTACCGCAGCAGAGCCAACTGCCGGTGTGCCCGCGCCGTGCGGTCAGGACGTCACTGCCTGGTAGGACTCCAAGGCCGCCGCTGCGGCATCCCGTACCCGCTGCCCAAGCGACTGCGGTTCAACTACCTGCACGTCCGGCCCGAATCCCAGCACCAGGCGTGTCATCCAGTCCTCGGAGGCATAAGTCATGACTGCCTCGCACGATCCGTCCGGCAGCTCGCGTACGTCGCGCATCGGGTAGTACTCGAACATCCATGACGCCGAGGGCGCCACCCGCAGCCTGGCCGACGGCAGGGACGGATCGCCGTCGAACAGCGACGTGTCCGGCCGCGCCTGCAGGGCCGGCTCCGGTGGGGCGGCCGGCTCGCCCAGCTCGGTGGCCTCGACGATCCGGTCGAATCGGAACAGCCGCACGCCTTCGGCTTCGCGGGACCAGGCCTCCAGGTAGCTGTGACCGCCGATCAGCAGCACCCGGATGGGGTCGACGATTCGGCTGGTCAGCGTGTCGTGTGAGGCGGAGTAGTAGTCGATGGCCAGCGCGTGCTTGTACTGCACGGCCGTGCGCACGGTGGCCGCGGCCCGGTTCTCGATCGGCGCCGGCTCGTCGATCGCCGTCACCGAGCTCGCCGCGTCATGTCCGACGGCACCGGCCGCGGCGGCGATCTTGGCGATCGCACTGCGCGCCGCCTCCGGATCGACCACGCCCGGAATGTCGGCCAGCGCCCGCAGCGCTACCAGCAGGCCGGTGGCCTCCGGCGAGGTGAGCTTGAGCGGCCGGTCGATGCCCGCCGAGAACGTGACCTCGATGGTGTCGCCGGAGAACTCGAAGTCGATCAGATCACCCGGGAAGTAGCCGGGAAGCCCGCACATCCACAGCTGGTTGAGGTCCTCTTCCAGCTGTTTGGCCGATACCCCGAGCTTGGCGGCGGCCTCGGCGCGGGTGATCCGCGGATTGGCCTGGAAATACGGCACCATGTTGAGCAGCCGGACCAGGCGGGTGGACACGGGGGTCATGGGCGCCGCTCCTCCTCATCGCTGCGCTCTGCATCGTCGTCGACGCGGGTCATGCCAACTCCTCCGCGTGGGCGCGCAGCCGGGCCAGCACATCCTCGCGCAGCGGTTGCGGCTCGAGTACGACGGCGTCGGCCCCGTATCCGGCGATTTCGCGGGCCAGCCTGTCGGTCGAGCTGATGTCGATTTCGATCACCTCGCCGTCGCGGCCGCCCAGTTGCCGGGCACCGGTGGACCGTCCGGCGCGGCGCAACGCGGTGGCCCGCCCGTCGGCGACCCACACCAGGGCCTGCGCGCCGGTCGGCGTCTCGGCGACCGTCTGGGCGACGATCCTGCGCAGGTCGATGCCCTCGGGGGTGGTGACGGCGCCGGCCGGGCCGATTGGCGCAACCTCGGCGCCGATGCGGGAGAGCCGGAAGGTGCGGGTGGCGTCGCGATCACGGTCGTGGCCGACGAGATACCAACGGCCCTTTTCGGTGACCACTCCCCATGGCTCGACCGTGCGCGTGGTGTACGGCTCGGCGCGTGACGGCCGGTGCGGGAACTGCACGGCCTGCCGGGAATCGATGGCGGACAACAGGATTCCGAGCACCTGCTCGGACCCGCGCAGGCCCGGCACGCCCTCCGGCGAGGCGATCGCCACCGGGGCTTCGGGGTCCACGTCGACGCCGGCGGCGCGCAGCTTGAGCAGCGCACCCTGGGTCGCGGTGATCAGCTCGGGCGACTCCCACAGCTGGGTGGCGACGGCGACCGCGGCCGCCTCATCCGCGGTCAGCTCGACCGCCGGCAGCGAGTACGCGTCCCGGTTGATGCGGTAGCCCTCGGTGGGGTCCAGCGCCGACACCCGGCCGACCTCGAGAGGGATGCCGAGGTCACGCAGCTCGTTCTTGTCGCGTTCGAACATCCGGGAAAAGGCCTCAAGGCTGGGGCTTTCCGAATATCCCGCCACGCTGGAGCGGATTTTTTCCGCGGTGATGTAGCCGCGAGTGGACAGCAGGGCGATGACGAGATTGACCAGCCGTTCGACTTTCGAGGTCGCCATTTGCTCCAGGTTAGATGGCCCGCACCGCGCGCGTGCACCGACTCGCCAACGTCACTTTGGCCACACCAGCCACATGAGCCCCTGTTTGGTCGGGCACAGTCCCGTCTGAAAGTTGTTATCGCATGCGCTATCGACTTTGCGGTTGAACCATGGGACGCCACGCCGGGGCCAGTGTGCTTCGTGTGACCGCGAGCTACATGCTGGCGATGAGCCGCTTGACCCGCTCGTCGACCGCCCGGAAGGGGTCTTTGCACAGCACGGTGCGTTGCGCCTGGTCGTTGAGCTTGAGGTGAACCCAGTCGACGGTGAAGTCGCGGCCGGCCGCCTGCGCGGCGCTGATGAATTCGCCACGCAGCCTGGCACGGGTGGTCTGAGGCGGGCTGTCGACGGCCTCGGCGATGTCCTCGTCGGTGGTGACGCGCGCGGCCAGACCCTTGCGCTGCAGCAGGTCGAAGACCCCGCGGCCGCGCTTGATGTCGTGATACGCCAAGTCGAGCTGGGCGATCTTCGGGTCGGACAGCTCCATGTTGTAGCGGTCCTGATAACGCTGGAACAGCTTGCGCTTGATCACCCAGTCGATCTCGGTGTCGACCTTGGCGAAGTCCTGGCTTTCGACGGCGTCCAGCTGCCGGCCCCACAGGTCGACGACCTGCTCGATCTGAGCGTTGGGCTCCCGGGTCTGCAGGTGCTCGACGGCGCGGCTGTAGTACTCGCGCTGGATGTCCAGCGCGCTGGCCTGACGCCCGCCGGCCAAGCGCACCGGACGGCGGCCGGTGACGTCGTGGCTGACCTCGCGGATCGCGCGGATCGGGTTGTCCAGCGAGAAGTCGCGGAACGGCACACCGGATTCGATCATCTCGAGCACCAGCGCGGCGGTGCCCACCTTGAGCATCGTGGAGGTCTCGCACATGTTCGAGTCGCCGACGATGACGTGCAGCCGCCGGTACTTCTCGGCGTCGGCGTGCGGCTCGTCGCGAGTGTTGATGATCGGACGGCTGCGGGTGGTGGCCGACGAAACGCCCTCCCAGATGTGCTCGGCGCGTTGGGAAAGGCAGAACGTCGCGGCCTTGGGTGTCTGCAGCACCTTGCCCGCCCCGCAGATCAGCTGGCGGGTGACCAGGAACGGCAGCAGTACATCGGAGATCCGGGAGAACTCGCCGGCCCGCACGATCAGATAATTCTCGTGGCAGCCGTAGGAGTTGCCCGCCGAGTCGGTGTTGTTCTTGAACAGGTAGATGTCACCGCCGATGCCTTCGTCGGCAAGCCGCTGCTCGGCGTCTACCAGCAGGTCTTCCAGCACCCATTCCCCGGCCCGGTCGTGGGTGACCAGCTGCACCAGGCTGTCGCACTCGGCGGTGGCGTACTCGGGGTGGCTGCCGACGTCGAGGTACAGGCGGGCGCCGTTACGCAAGAAGACGTTGGAGCTGCGACCCCAGGACACCACCCGACGGAAAAGGTAGCGGGCTACCTCGTCCGGCGACAGGCGACGATGGCCGTGGAACGTGCAGGTGACACCGAACTCAGTCTCGATGCCCATGATTCGTCGCTGCACACAATCGAGGGTACTGGTTGTCTAACCGCGACGGTGAAGAAGCCGCGCCCGCGGGTTTAATCCGAAGAATCGTCGTCAGAATCCGCGGCGTCGCCGTTGGATTCCGAGCCCTTCGAATCCACCTCCTGCAGGAGGTTTTCCAGGGTGTGCCGACCGATCCGCCGGAACGCGCGCCGCGGCCGGTTGACGTCCAGGATGGCGACCTCGAGGCTGGTCACGTCCAGTGCCGGCTGGTCGCCGTTCGGGGAGTCGGCACTGCCGGCTCGCAGCGCGTCGACCGCGATCCCCAAAGCGTCGTGCAGGTCGGCGTTTTCGGCGTACGACTCCTTGAGCGCGGTCGCGATCGGCTCGGTGGTGCCGCCCATCACGACGAAGTGTGGCTCGTCGTTGATGGACCCGTCGTAGGTGATCCGGTACAACTCAGGCGGTTTGGTCTCGCCGTAGTGGGCGACCTCCGCGACGCACAGCTCGACCTCGTAGGGCTTGGCCTGCTCGGTGAAGATGGTGCCCAGGGTCTGCGCGTAGACGTTGGCCAGCTGGCGGCCGGTGACGTCGCGGCGGTCGTAGGCGTAGCCGCGGGTGTCGGCGAACTGGATGCCGCCGCGACGCAGATTGTCGAATTCGTTGAACTTGCCGGCGGCCGCGAAGCCGACCCGGTCGTAGAGTTCGCTGATCTTCTGCAGGGAGCGCGACGGGTTCTCGGCGACGAACAGCACGCCGCCGGCGTAGGCCAGCGCCACCACGCTGCGGCCCCGCGCGATGCCCTTGCGCGCGAGCTCGCTGCGCTCACGCATCGCCTGCTCAGGCGAGATGAAATACGGGAAGCTCACTTCTCACCGCCATCCGGGCCGAAAGTGTCGGCGCGCGAGCGGCTTTCGATGACCTCGCGGGCCAGCTCGGCGATGCGGCTCTCGGGCACGTCGGCTGCTCCTTCGGCCCCGATGGCGACCGCCGTGGGGAAGATGCCGCGAACCAAATCCGGTCCCCCGGTAGCGGAGTCGTCGTCGGCGGCGTCGTACAGCGCCTCCACGGCCACCCGTAGCGCGGAATCGAGGTCGGTGACTCGGGCGTACAGCTTCTTGATCGAGGACTTGGCGAAGATCGACCCCGACCCCACCGACTGGTAGCCCTCTTCCTCGATGTTCCAGCCTCCCGCCGCATCGAACGACACAATGCGCCCGGCGCTTTCCGGATCGGCAGCGTGGATGTCGTAGCCCGCCAGTAGCGGCAGCGCCACCAGCCCCTGCATCGCGGCGGCGAGGTTGCCGCGCACCATGATCGCGAGCCGGTTTACCTTGCCGGCGAAGGTGAGCGGTACGCCTTCCAGCTTCTCGTAGTGCTCGAGCTCCACGGCGTAGAGGCGGGCGAATTCGACGGCGATCGCGGCCGTGCCGGCGATGCCGGTCGCGGTGTAGTCGTCGGTGATGTAGACCTTCTTGACGTCGCGGCCGGCGATCATGTTGCCCTGTGTGGAACGCCGGTCCCCGGCGATGACCACACCGCCGGGGAATTTCAGGGCGACGATCGTGGTGCCGTGCGGCAGATGCCCGGCGTCACCACCGGATTGGCCACCGCCGCCGCCCAGCACCGCGGGTAGCAGTTGCGGCGCCTGGCGGCGCAACAGGTCGGCGAATGAGGACGTATTTACGGCCGAGAATCCGGGTAGTGACGAATTAGTGGGCAGGCGATCGGGAAAAGGCCAGGTCACTGTCCGCCCTTTTGGACGTACGCACGAACGAAGTCCTCCGCGTTTTCCTCAAGGACATCGTCAATCTCGTCGAGCAGATCGTCTGTTTCCTCGGTCAGTTTCTCGCGACGCTCTTGACCCGCGGCGGTGGTGCCAACGACGTCATCGTCGTCGTCGCCGCCTCCGCCACGCTTGGTCTGCTCCTGCGCCATCGCCGCCTCCTGCTTCGTCAGGGCTGTTCACTGGCCGCTTAAACATGCCCGTTGGTATCTCTACCCTACCGGTCATAGCCGACGTTCTTCGGTTAACAAGCCTCAGCTCGTCAGTTGTTGCACCAGTTCGGCGGCACTGTTCACGGAGTCCAGCAGCGCCCCGACGTGCGCCTTGCTGCCCCGCAGCGGCTCCAGCGTCGGGATGCGCACCAGCGAATCGCCACCGAGATCGAAAATCACCGAGTCCCAACTGGCCGCGGCGATGTCGGCCCCGAATCTGCGCAGGCATTCGCCGCGGAAATACGCGCGGGTGTCGGTCGGCGGATTGTCCACCGCCTCGATCACCTGGTGCTCGCTGACCAGACGCTTCATCGAGCCGCGCGCGACCAGCCGGTTGTATAGGCCCTTGTCCAGCCGGACGTCGGAATATTGCAGGTCGACGAGGTGCAGCCGCGGCGCCGACCAGCTCAGGTTCTCCCGCTGCCGGAAACCCTCGAGCAGTCGCAGCTTCGCCGGCCAGTCCAGCAGCTCCGCGCATTCCATCGGGTCCCGCTCCAGCAGGTCGAGCACGTGCGCCCAGGTTTCCACGACGTCGGCCGCCCTCGGATCGGGGTCGCGGCCGTCGACCAGCTTGGCGACCCGGTCGAGGTAAATGCGTTGCAGCGCAAGGGCGGTCAGCTCGCGGCCGTCGGCCATGGCCACCGCGACGCGCAGCGACGGGTCACGGCTGATCGCGTGGACCGCGTGCACCGGCCGGGCCAGCGCCAGATCGCTCAGGTCGATGCCGTGGTGCGGGCCATCTTCGATCAGGTCCAGAACCAGCGCCGTGGTGCCCAGCTTCAAGTAAGTCGACGTCTCGGCGAGGTTGGCGTCGCCGATGATGACGTGCAGCCGGCGATACCGGTCGGCGTCGGCGTGCGGTTCGTCACGGGTGTTGATGATGCCGCGCTTCAGCGTGGTCTCCAGCCCGACCTCGACCTCGATGTAGTCGGAGCGCTGGGACAGCTGGAAGCCGGGGTCGTCACCCGAGGGGCCGATACCGACCCGGCCAGAACCGGTGACGACCTGCCGGGACACCAAAAACGGGGTCAGACCAGCGATAATGGCCGAAAACGGCGTCTGTCGCGACATCAGGTAGTTCTCGTGCGACCCGTACGAGGCACCCTTGCCGTCGACGTTGTTCTTGTAGAGCTGCAGCTTGGCGGCCCCGGGCACGCTGGCGACGTGCCGTGCGGCGGCCTCCATCACCCGCTCACCGGCCTTGTCCCAGATCACGGCGTCCAGCGGGTCGGTGCACTCGGGCGCGGAGTATTCGGGGTGCGCGTGGTCGACGTAGAGCCGCGCCCCGTTGGTCAGAATCATGTTGGCCGCGCCGACCTCGTCGGCGTCGACCACCGGCGGCGGCCCGGCCGAGCGACTCAGGTCGAAACCGCGGGCGTCGCGCAGCGGCGACTCCACCTCGTAATCCCAGCGGGTGCGCTTGGCGCGTTGAATACCGGCGGCGGCCGCATAGGCCAACACCGCCTGAGTCGAAGTAAGGATCGGGTTGGCAGTCGGGTCGGACGGCGACGAAATGCCGTACTCGACCTCCGTCCCGATAATCCGTTGCATCCGTTCAGCGTAGGCCGGGCGACGATGCGCCACGCGTGGGGGGAACCGCGCGGCCGGTACGGGGACGCCGCAGATCGTTGAAATACCTTCTGGCCAAAGATGCTTCAGGAATCAACCCGCATGCGGCGCGACGGCCGCGGTGGCGCGCCGCCGAACGAATCCTGACCTGCGCGAAAACGTCCAACACAGGGGTTGCTGCGCCACTAAGGTGACCGGGTGTGAACCTAACTCTGCGCCGCACGCCGGGCAGCCAGAAGGCGGCGACAGCCGAGGCGGAACGGTGGTTCCTCGAGCGCGGCCTGCCGTCCGTGCTGACCCGGCGGGGCCGATGGCGACGACTCTGGCCGCGGTGCGCTCCGATGCTGGCCGCGTGGGCGGGGGTCGAGGCCTGTCTGCTGGGCGTGTATGTCGTCAGCGACGGCCACGAGGTCTTCATCGAGGGGACACCGACAACCCGGCAATGGGTCATCCTGGCGTTACTCGGGGCCGCTCTCCCACTGGCGGCACTGCTCGGCTGGCTGGTGTCGCGGGTCTCGCGCGCGAGCGTCCGCGCGACGATCGCGACCGTGGCGCTGGCCTTCGCGGTCGTCTGCGGGGTCGTCGAAAGCGGCCTTCTCCAACTGACCCGGGACGCCGTGATTCTGGTCCTGGTGCTGGTGCTGACCGGCTCGGGCGTCGGATCGGTGCTCGCCTGGGCGGTGCGCATGACGTTCGAGCACCTTGCCACGGTCGGCACGCTGGCGATCCGGGCCCTGCCGATTGTGCTGCTGACCGCGTTGGTGTTCTTCAACACCTACGTCTGGCTGATGGCGGCCACCATCAACGGGAAGCGGATCTCGCTGGCAATATTCTTTCTGCTCGGCATCGCGGGGGCATTCGTCGTATCCAAGACCGTGGAACGGGTGCGGCCGCTGCTGAAGTCGACGGCGTCGCTGCCCGAAGGCAGCGACCGCCTCGCCGACACTCCCTTCGCAGCGATGCTTGACCCGTCGCCGGGCTCAGTTTTGAAGAAGGCGGAACGCCTCAATGTGGTTTTCCTGCTCGCCGCCTCGCAACTCGTGGAGATCCTGGTGGTGGCACTCGTCGGCGGAACGATGTACCTCATTCTCGGGCTGATCATTCTGACGCCACAGCTGCTCAACGAATGGACCCACACCTACGTCAGCACGGCGACGGTCATGGGATGGACACTGCCCGTACCGGATTCGCTGATCCACATGTGCCTGTTCCTCGGCGCGTTGACGTTCATGTACATCAGCGCCCGTGCGGTCGACGACGCCGAGTACCGGGGAATGTTCCTCGACCCGCTCATCGACGACCTGCATGTCGCGCTGGCAGCCCGCAACCGCTACCGAGGCGCCATCACCGGCGTCGCCACAACGACAGAAAGCGAGTAGCAAGTGCCTGACTTGTCTGGAAAGCGTTACGGCGAAGTACTTCTCGTCGAGGTCGGCGAATCCGGTCCACAAGCCACCGTCTACAACAGCTTCGGACTCAACGACTGTCCGGCCGAGCTGTGGTCCGCGCTCGACCCGCAGGCCATCGCGAAGGAACACGGTGCGGCCGCGGCGCTGCTCAACGGTCCGCGCTACTGGCTGATGAACGACATCGAAAAGCACGCCGAGGGCCCGCAGGAGCGGATGACGTTCGGCGGGATCGAGATGATCAAGCAAGCCACCGTGCAGCTCTCGTCGATGAACCCCGCCCCGTACACCGTCAACGAAGTGGCCCGCAATACGGTCTTCGTCTTCAACGCCGGCGAAGAGATCTACGAACTCATCGATCCCGACGGCAAGCGCTGGGTCATGCAGACCTGGAGCCAGGTCGCCGACCCCAACCTGTCGCGGGCCGACCTGGCCGGGCTGGCCGGGCGGCTCACGCTGCCCGAGGGGTGGCGCTATCAGCCGCGCGTGCTCAATGAGACATTGCGGGTGGACACGACGACTCGCCCCGCCCGCGTGACGCAGGACGACCTGACGAATAGCTACTCGTTCGAATTCGACTGAGCCGACTAGGGATTGGATCCCTAGAGGTACTGGCCGAGGTTCGATTCGGTGTCGATGGCGCGCGACGCGCTCGACGACTTGCCGGTGACCAGGGTGCGGATGTACACGATCCGCTCGCCCTTCTTGCCCGAGATCCGCGCCCAGTCATCGGGATTGGTGGTGTTGGGCAGGTCCTCGTTCTCGGCGAACTCGTCGACGATCGAGTCGAGCAGATGCTGAATCCGTAGCCCGTGCTGCCCGGTCTCCAGCACCGACTTGATCGCGTTCTTCTTCGCCCGGTCGACGACGTTCTGGATCATGGCCCCGGAGTTGAAGTCCTTGAAGTACATGACTTCCTTGTCACCGTTGGCGTAGGTGACCTCGAGGAAACGGTTGTCGTCGATCTCGGCGTACATCCGCTCGACGACCTTCTCGATCATCGCCGCGATGCAGGCCGAACGGTCACCGTCGAACTCGGCGATGTCGTCGGCATGCACCGGCAGCTTCTCGGTCAAGTACTTCGAGAAGATGTCCTGTGCCGCTTCGGCATCGGGCCGCTCGATCTTGATCTTCACGTCGAGCCGCCCCGGCCGCAGGATCGCGGGGTCGATCATGTCCTCGCGGTTCGACGCGCCGATCACGATGACGTTCTCGAGTCCCTCCACGCCGTCGATCTCGCTGAGCAGCTGCGGGACCACCGTGGTCTCGACATCCGACGAGACGCCGGTGCCGCGGGTGCGGAAGATCGAGTCCATCTCGTCGAAGAACACGATCACCGGTGTTCCCTCGGACGCCTTCTCGCGGGCCCGCTGGAAGATCAGCCGGATGTGCCGCTCGGTCTCGCCGACGAACTTGTTCAGCAGCTCGGGACCCTTGATGTTGAGGAAGTACGACTTGGCCTCGCGGGCGTCGTCGCCACGCACCTCGGCCATCTTCTTGGCCAACGAGTTGGCGACCGCCTTGGCGATCAGCGTCTTACCGCACCCGGGCGGGCCGTAGAGCAGCACCCCCTTGGGCGGCCGCAGCGAGTACTCGCGGTACAGCTCCTTGTGCAGGAACGGCAGCTCCACGGCATCGCGGATCTGCTCGATCTGGCGAGTCAGGCCACCGATGTCCTGGTAGCTGACGTCGGGCACCTCTTCCAGCACCAGGTCCTCGACCTCGGCCTTGGGAATGCGCTCGAACGCGTAGCCGGCTTTGGTGTCGACCAGTAGAGAATCGCCAGGCCGCAACTTGCGCGGCCTGGTGTCATCGTTGAGTGCGTCCGGAACGCCGTCCGGCAAGTCCTCCGCCACCAGCGGCTCCGCGAGCCACACGATCCGTTCCTCGTCGGCGTGACCCACGACCAATGCCCGGTGCCCGTCGTTGAGCACCTCCCGCAAAGTCGAGATCTCGCCGACCGATTCGTAGGTCCCCGCTTCAACGACGGTCAGGGCTTCGTTGAGCCGAACCGTCTGACCCTTGCGCAGGGATGGCACGTCGATGTTGGGCGAGCACGTCAGTCGCATCTTGCGACCCGAGGTGAACACGTCGACCGTTTCGTCCTCGTGACTCCCAAGCAAAACGCCGTAGCCACTGGGCGGCTGACCCAGCCGGTCGACTTCTTCCCGCAGCGCCAACAACTGCTGCCGGGCCTCTTTAAGAGTTTCCATTAACTTGGAATTACGGGAGGCAAGCGAGTCTATGCGGGCTTCGAGCTGATGGACATCGCGCGAGGAGCGGGTGCCGCCCTGCGATCCGGCTGCCTGCTCGAGTTGCTCACGCAGCACTGCTGCCTCGCGGCGCAACTGTTCCAATTCGGCAGCATCGCCGCTGGACATGTCAGTTTCGCGATTGATACCGAATGCTTCAGAACGCTCTGAGTCACCCATGTTGCGCTCCTTTCCCGCCCCGAATTGATGCGGTGGATCCCTATAACGCTACCGGCGATCGGCTGTTCATGCGTGAACTCAAAAGCCATCAAAAGTCGCGTCGTTACTCCCACTGGTAACCTCGGCGTCGATTTGGGACCACCGAGAGGACACCCGTGACCGCAAAACCCCTCGCCACAGGCATTGCCGTGGCCGCGGTCATCAACGCAAGGTTTCCAACTGTGACTTCCATTGCACCAGTTGGCCCGACCGCAGCAACCACCCCCCTCCAAGAATCAGGCGTGGCCGAATAGCCCGGCCGTCCCGACGGATGCACCGACACCTGTCCGTAGCACTGAGCGCCGCCACCACCGTGGCGGTCCTCGGGCTGGCGGCATGCTCGCACAGCGAACCCAAGGTGCTGCAGTCGAGTAGTTCGGCGGCCGCCGCGCCCACGTCCACTCCGCTGATCGTCACGGCTCCCCCGACGGCTCCCGTGCCGGTGCCCGAGGCTCTGGTCGAAGTGCTGAACCGGCTTGTCGACCCGAACATTCCGGGCGTCAACAAGGTGAACCTCGTCGAAGGCGCAACGCCGGAGAGCGCCGCCACGCTGGATAAATTCGTCAACGCGCTGCGTGACAACGGCTACTTGCCGATGACTTTCGTGGCGAACAACATCGCGTGGTCGGACAAGAATCCGTCCAACGTGGTAGCCACCGTCAGCGTCAACACCGCCAAGGGAAGCAACGGCGCGTTCACCTTCCCGATGGAGTTCGCACCCCTCCAGGGCGGCTGGCAGCTTTCCCGACGAACAGCGGAAATGCTGTTGGCACTGGGCAACTCGCCGGCCCCGACGCCACCACCGCCAAGCCCGACTCTTCCGCTGCCCCCGCCGCCGGAACCCGTCCAGCCACCCGCTCCGGCTCCGCCTCCCGCACCGCCACCGGCGCCCGCCCCGCCGCCCGAGTCCACCCCTGCACAAGCTCCGCCTGGCTGATGTGGATCGCCTGGCTCGAATTCGACGTGTTGCTGGGCGACGTGCGATCGCTCAAGCAGAAGCGATCGGTGATCCGTCCCGTCGTCGCCGAGCTGCGCCGCAAGTTCAGCGTGTCGGCCGCCGAGACCGGTTCACAGGATCTGCATCGGCGAGCGGGCATCGGTGTGGCCGTTGTGTCGGGTGACCGCAGCCACGCCGTCGATGTCCTCGACGCGGCCGAACGTCTGGTCGCCGCGCATCCCGAGTTCGAAGTGCTGTCGGTGCAACGCTCGCTGATCCGCAGCGAGGACTACGCCTAGCCGTCCCTGCCCGCACGCTTGCGGCCCAACGGCACCGGAGCGATCGTGCCCGGCGCGAGCCGACGCGACGCCACCAGGAACGCGGTGTGCCCGCGCATCGAGTGCTGCGGCCGGACGGCCAGGCCGACAACATGCCATCCGCGCTGGATCGTCTCCCAGGACCGCGGTTCGGTCCAGCACTGCTGGGCCCGCAGCGCCTCCACCACCTTCGACAGCTGGGTGACCGTGGCCACGTAGATCACCAGCACCCCGCCGGCGACCACGAGCCGCGACACTGTGTCCAGCACCTCCCACGGGGACAGCATGTCCAGCACGGCCCGGTCGAAGGAGCCGTCGGGCAGCCCGGAGTCGACGACATCGCTGACGACCAGCTCCCAGTTGGCGGGCGCCCCGCCGAAAAAGACGGACACGTTGCGCCGCGCATGTTCGGCGTGATCCGCGCGCGCTTCGTAGGAGACCACCCGACCCTCGGGTCCCACGGCGCGCAACAGGGAACAGGTCAACGCACCGGATCCGGCTCCGGCCTCCAGCACGCGGGCGCCCGGAAAGATGTCGCCCTCGTGCACGATCTGGGCGGCGTCCTTCGGATAGATGACTTGAGGCCCCCGGGGCATCGACATGATGTAGTCGACCAACAACGGGCGCAGCACCAGGTAGGGGTTGCCGTTGCTGGATTTGACGACGCTGCCCTGTTCCAGCCCGATGATCGTGTCGTGCGCAATCGCGCCGCGATGAGTGTGGAACTCAGCGCCTTGCACGAGCTCCACCGTGTAGTGACGGCCCTTGGCGTCGGTGAGCTGTACGCGCTCGCCGACGGTGAATGGACCGGTGTTGGACACGCCGTTCAGCGTGCCAGCCGACTCGCCGTCACCGATGCTCGGGGTTGTCGGTACTGCGTCCTAGGCTGCGAATATGACCGACCAGCCGCAGGACCAGGCGCGGGCGGCTTCCAGACCGGCCCTGTCACCGTCGCGAGCGGCGGATTTCAAGCAGTGCCCGTTGCTGTACCGGTTCCGGGCGATCGACCGGCTGCCCGAGCCGCCGTCGACGGCGCAGATCCGCGGGTCGGTGGTGCATGCCGCGCTGGAGCAGCTCTATGGCCTGCCGGCGGCGTCGCGTGGCCTACAGAACGCGATATCGCTCGTGGAGCCGGCGTGGGAACAGGTGGTCGCCGCCGAGCCCGATCGGGTCGGCGAGCTGGACTCCGTGCAGCGGACCCAGGTGCTGGAGGAAGCCCGGGCGCTGCTGTCCGGCTATTACCGGCTGGAGGACCCGACCCGATTCGACCCGCAGTGCTGCGAGCAGCGGGTGGAGGTGGAGCTCGCCGACGGTACGTTGCTGCGTGGCTTCATCGACCGGATCGACGTCGCCGCCACCGGCGAGCTGCGGGTGGTCGACTACAAGACCGGTAAGGCGCCACCGGCCGCGCGGGCTTTGGCCGAGTTCAAGGCGATGTTCCAGATGAAGTTCTACGCGGTGGCGCTGTTGCGCACCCGCGGCGTGCCGCCCACCCGGCTGCGGCTGATCTACCTCGCCGATGGCCAGGTGCTGGACTACTCACCCGAGCTCGACGAGCTGCTGCGCTTCGAGAAGACATTGATGGCGATCTGGCGTGCGATCCAATCCGCCGGCGAGACAGGCGATTTCCGCCCAAGCAGGTCGCGGTTGTGCGATTGGTGTCCGCACCACGAGCACTGTCCGGTTTTCGGTGGCACACCACCGCCCTACCCCGGCTGGCCGGATCAAGGCCGGGCGCAAGCTGTTTCGCATTCGACCGAACCCGCGGCATGATCGGCTAGTCGAGCGGCGACATCTCCTGGAGCATCGTGGGAATCAGCTCGCTGACGGTGGGATGGATGTGCATCGTGCGCGACAGCGTGGTGTACGGCGCCTTGGCCGACATGACGTCCAGAATGGCGTGAATCGCCTCGTCGCCACCGACGCCGAGGACGGCGGCTCCGAGGATCTCGTGGGTGTCGGCGTCGACGACGATTTGCATAAAGCCTTGCGTCTCACCCTTTTCCACGGCCCTGCCGACCCTGGTCATCGGCCGCTTGCCGAGCAGAGCCTTGCGGCCCGACGCGCGGACCTCACCGACCGTCATTCCGGCACGCCCCAGCGGCGGATCGATGTAGAGCGCGTAGGTGGTGATGCGGTCGCTCACCCGGCGCGGATCGTCGTCGAGCAGGTTGGCGGCGACTATCTCGAAATCGTTGTACGAGGTATGGGTGAACGTGCCCTTGCCGTTGCAATCGCCCATCGCCCAAATGTGATCGACGCTGGTCTTGAGCTGATCGTCGACCACGATGCAGCCGCGGTTGTCGGTCTGCACCCCGGCGGCCTCGAGCCCCAGGTCGTCGGTGTTGGGCCGGCGGCCCACCGCCAATAGCAGATGGCTGCCCGGGATGGGGTCGGCGCCGGCGCGAGGTGTGAGTTCGAATCCATTGTCGTTCTTGCGAATTCGTACATCATCGGCACCGAGCTCGACGTCGATGCCTTCGGCCTCCAGGATCTCCTTGATGGTGGCCGAGACGTTCTCGTCTTCGCGGGAGGCCAGCCGCGGGCCCCGCTCGACAACGGTGACGCTGGCGCCGAACCGCCGGTACATCTGAGCGAACTCCAGCGCGATGTAGCCGCCGCCGACGATGACCAGACGGTGTGGCAACGTGTCGAGTTCGAGGATCGACACGTTGGTGAGGTATTCGACATCGTCGAGGCCCGGGATGTCTGGTACCACCGCGCGGCCACCGACGTTGAGGAAGATCCGGTCGGCGCGAAGCTCATCGTCGTCGACACGCAGGGTATGCGGATCGGTGAAGCGGGCGTGTCCGCGAAATACGGTGCAGCCGTCCATGCCCTCCAGCCAGTCCTCCACGCCCTTGCGGTCGGCGAGCATGATGCCGTCCTTGCGTGCCTTGACCTTGGCCATATCCACGCTGATCGATCCGGTCGCGACACCGAATTCGCCGCTGCGATGGGCCAGATGAGCGACATGCGCACTGGCGACCAGCGTCTTGGTCGGGATGCACCCGTTGTTGACGCAGGTGCCGCCGATCAGTTTGCGCTCGACGATCGCGACCCGCTGCCCGGCGGCTGTCAACCGCCCCGCAAGCGGAGGCCCCGCCTGGCCGGCACCGACGATGATCGCATCGAAATGCGTGGTCACTTAACCGCTGTGATCAGGTAGTGCGTCAGTACCTGACTCGTCACCGCCACGATGGCGAACCCGCCCAAGATCGCGACGGCATCCTCGAGCAGCGCGATCGGCAGGTCTCGCCCGCCGCTGACCGCGACCAGTCGCTTGCGCGCCTGATAGCCGCCGAGGGTGCCAAGCACCGCGCCGATGATGCCCGCCCCGAGCGCGCTGAACGTCCAATGCGGCCATGCGCCGAGGACCGCGCCCGCAAACCCGCCCATGATGAGCCGGGCAGCGAAGACCGGTGGCGCCGTGCGGGGCGGAGTCTTGGGCAGCTTGTCGTTGACCACTTCGCCGACCGCGAGAACGGTGAAGACGACGACCGTGATGATGTTGGCCATCCAGGATGCCCACGTGCCATGCAGGTCGATCCAACCCAGAAACGCGGCCCACGCGACGACGGCGGGCGCCGTCAACGAACGCAACCCGGCGACAACACCAATCAGCAAAGCCAGCAAGAGAACAAGGACATGTGTCACGGCGACCCTCCTGGGAATGACAGCGCGGCAACCATAAAGAGGGGGACGGCCCGGCGGGCCCCCTCCCCTAGCCGGACGCTAACACAGCCGGGACCGGGCTGGCGCGATCAGAATCGGCAGAACCTGACATCGGAAGCCAGAATCGCTTTGGCTCCGATGGCCGCGAGCTCGTCCATGATCTCGTTGACGCCCCGGCGCGGCACCAGCGCGCGGATCGCTACCCAGTCCGGGTCCGCGAGTGGAGCGATGGTCGGCGACTCCAGCCCCGGCGTGATCGAGGTGGCCTGATCCAGTACCGAGCGCGGGCAATCGTAGTCGAGCATCAGGTACTGCTGCCCGAACACCACACCCTGAATCCGCGCGACCAGCTGATCGCGTGCCGCCCTCGCCGCGTCGCCGCCATCCGGGTTGGCGCGCTCGATCAGCACCGCCTCCGAATCACACAGCGGCTCACCGAAAGCCACCAGATCATGCAGGCTCAGGGTGCGGCCCGATCCCACCACGTCAGCGATCGCGTCGGCCACCCCGAGTTGCACCGAAATCTCCACCGCACCATCGAGCCGGATGACGGTGGCCTCGATTCCCCTGTCTGCCAGATCTTTTCGCACCAGGTTCGGGTAGGCGGTGGCGATCCGCTTGCCGGCCAGATCGGCCGCCGTCCAGTCGAGCCCCGCGGGCCCCGCATAACGGAAGCTGGACGAACCGAAACCCAGCGCCAGGCATTCACGCACCGGCGCATCCGAGTCGAGTACCAGGTCTCGCCCGGTGATGCCGAAATCGAGCTGTCCCGAACCGACATAGATGGCAATGTCTTTGGGCCTCAGAAAGAAGAACTCGACGTGGTTGGCGCGGTCGATGACGGTGAGGTCTTTGGTATCGGTGCGCCGCCGATAGCCCGCCTCGGAGAGGATCTCGCTGGCCGGCTCGCTCAGCGTGCCTTTGTTGGGAACCGCGACTCGCAACATGCTCACAGCTTCCGATAGACGTCGTCGAGGGACAGCCCGCGCGCGATCATCAGCACCTGCGCCCAGTACAGCAACTGACTGATCTCCTCGGCCAATGCGTCGTTGGATTCGTGTTCGGCGGCCAGCCACACCTCGCCGGCCTCCTCCAGGATCTTCTTGCCCAGCCCATGAATCCCGCCGTCGAGCGCGGCGACCGTGGCACTGCCGGCCGGTCGGGTGCGGGCACGATCGCCGAGTTCGGCGAACAGATCCTCGAATGTCTTCACGGCCAGCGATTGTTTCACGAGGCAGCGAGCAAAGTCACCTCGGTTTAGCCCCGGCGGTCGAAGCCGCCGAGCGTGACCCG
Organism: uncultured Actinomycetota bacterium; assembly: GCA_963794245.1. Classification (GTDB taxonomy): domain Bacteria; phylum Actinomycetota; class Actinomycetes; order Mycobacteriales; family Mycobacteriaceae; genus Mycobacterium. Next base: position 36,330 of record CAWCDD010000001.1, read on the forward strand.
CAGCGCCTCTTCCAGCTGGACGTGGAACAGCTCGCTCATCTCGACGTCCGGGCTCAGCCAGCGGTCGAGAACGAATTTGACTGTGGCCAAACTGGTGTGGACCAACAGGGCGGGCCGGATGTCGTCCGGCGCGTCGACGCCCATGCGCGCTGCCACTTGCTCGATGAACTTGTGGTGATCGATCTCGCTGACCAACATCGATTTGCTCAGCAGGTGGGGGGTACTTGCGACCGCGTGCTGCCAGGTATCGAGGTTTTCGGTCTCGTCGGCGGCCCGGGCGTGCGTGACAAACAGCTGAATCAACGCTTCGACCGGTGATTCGTCCGGCGGCCTGGCGCTGTATGAACTGACGATTTCGTTGACCGCCTCGCGGACGGGATCGACCAGGAGACCTTCTTTTGTCGGCGCGTGCCGGAAATAGGTACTGATGGAAATTCCGGCAGCGGCGGCAATTTCCTCGGTCGTCACGGCATCGAATCCGCGCTCGGCGAAAAGCTGGTGCGCGGTGTGCTGGATCTGGGAGAGCAACTCGGCGCGACGCCGGTCCCGTAGCGATCCGGTGTTTGCTGAGGGCATGCCATTACCTTCGTCAATCCGACATTACAACCCCACCGATGCCGTCCAGTGACGTCTCAGGTGAGTGACTCTACACTATTGAAAGTGCCTATCAACTAGGCTAGTGTGACTCAGCACACATCGAGAACTGCAGCTCACGGAACCGGATGACATTATCTTCCTGAAGATGCGCAACACGGCATCCACTCCTCCGGCTCTGGACTCAAGCACTTATTGGTGGGGGGAACGCCAATGAAGGCGGTAGCTGGTGCGCGATGATCGGTAGCCACGATTTGCTAGACGGACTGCCGGTTCCGCTTCGATGACGACCCAACAAGACGGCGTCATCGCCATCCAGGACTGGTCTGTCGGATACGTCAGACGTCATCCGATTGCCTCGCTGACGACGGTCGGCGAACAGTTCGTCCTCGGTGTGCGAACCGTTCAGTACTTCTTTTTCGACCTGATGACCGGCCGATTTCAATGGCAGGAGTTTGTTCGCCAGGGCGCATTCATGGCCGGCACCGCCGTCCTGCCGACGATTCTGGTGTCACTGCCGATCAGCGTCACGCTGTCCATTCAGTTCGCCCTGCTGGCCGGGCAAGTGGGTGCGACCTCGCTGGCCGGCGCGGCCAGCGGACTCGCGGTCATTCGTCAGGGAGCGTCGTTGGTCGCCGCCGTTCTGATGGCATCGGCCGTCGGCTCGGCGATCACCGCCGATCTGGGTTCGCGAACCATGCGCGAAGAAACCGACGCGATGGAGGTGATGGGCGTCTCGGTGATCCGTCGACTCGTGGTTCCGCGTTTCGCTGCGGCGATCATGATCGGCGTCGGGCTCACCGGTGTCGTGTGCTTCGTCGGATTTTTCGCGAGCTACATGTTCAACGTGTATTTCCAGAACGGGGCGCCCGGCAGCTTCGTCGCGACCTTCGCGTCGTTCGCGACGACCGATGACATGATTTTGGCGTTGGTGAAGGCGGTCATCTTCGGCGCCATCGTGGCCGTGGTGTCGGCACAAAAAGGCCTGTCCACTGTCGGCGGCCCGACCGGTGTCGCGAACTCGGTGAACGCCGCCGTCGTCGAGGCGATCCTGCTGCTGATGATCGTCAACGTCGCGATCAGCCAGCTTTACATCATGTTGGTGCCCAGGACGGGGCTGTGACATGACGGTTTCTGCCTACCGACCGTTTGCACCGATAACCGTCCCGGTTATTCGGCTGTATCGCAGGGGCACGGTGCCGATCATTCGGCTTGGCCACCTGCTGGTCTTTTTCATCCGGGCGCTGGTCGCGGTGCCACTCGCGTTGCGCCAGTACCGCGGCGAGTTTCTGCGGCTGCTGTCGAACATCACCTGGGGCAATGGCTCGATCGTGGTGGGTGGCGGAACCGCCGGTGTGGCCGTTGTTCTCGGGATGACCGTGGGCGCATTGGTCGGTATCGAGGGTTACAACTTTCTGGACCTGCTGGGTCTCGGGCCGGCCACCGGCTTCGTCTCGTCGTTGGTCAACACCCGCGAGCTGGCACCGCTGATGGCGTCGCTGGCGTTCGCCATGCAAGGCGGCTGCCGGTTCACCGCACAGCTGGGGTCGATGCGGATCGCGGAAGAAATCGACGCGCTGGAATCGATTGCGATCCGCCCGATTCCGTATCTGGTGACGACCCGGCTGATCGCCTCGGTGGCGGCGATCGTCCCGCTGTATGTGGCGTGCCTTGCGATCGGCTATCTGACCACGCAGGTCGTGGTGGGGATCAGCAGCGGCGGCTCGACCGGCTCCTACCTCCACTACTTCACGCTGATGCTGGCCGGCCAGGACATCGTCTACTCATTGATCAAGGCCGTCATCTTCGTGTGGATCGCGTCCACGATTCAGTGCTACTACGGGTATTACGCGACCGGCGGGCCCGAGGGTGTCGGGGTGGCTGCCGGGCATGGCATGCGAGCCAGTATCACCGTCGTGATCATCGTGAACATGCTGCTCACCATGGCATTGTGGGGCGTGGACGCCGGTGCAAGGTTCGGTGGTTGATGCCGAATTCCTTTGAGCTGGACGGGCGGGGCCCATCGGACCGGCAGCTGCTGGCCACCGGGGCTGCGGTCGTGGTGGTCGCGGCCTTGCTCACCGTCGCGATGTTGCTCAAGTCCACCGGCCGGCTCAACGACTACGTTCGGGTGGTCGCCGATCTGGTCAACGTCGGCGACGGGCTGCCGCAGAAGTCCGACGTGAAGTATCACGGCGTACTCGTCGGGACGGTCGACGAGGTGATTCCCGCGGCCAACGGCAAGCCCAACTACGTCCACATCGACCTCAAACCCGAATTCGCCAAGTCGATTCCGGCCGCCGTGACCGCTCGTGTGGTGCCCAGCAACGTTTTCGCCGTGTCGTCAGTTCAGCTGGTAGGTAACGGCCCGGGCATCACGATCGGGCAGGGCGCCCACATTCCGGAAGACACCCGGCTTCCGACCGTGCTCTTTCAGACCACGGTCAGTAAGTTGCGCAACCTGCTGGCCGCCGCCGGCCGCGGTCGCGACGACCGGTCCGTAGGGATCCTGGCGGCGCTGGGCGCCGCCACCGAGCACCGCCGCGTCCCCTTGCTGACGGCCGGAGCGCAATTGAATCGCCTTCTCGACCAACTCAATTCGATTGTCAGCACTGACACTGGGCCCTCGACCGTGTCCGCGCTCGTCGATGCGGCCCGTGGACTTTCACAGACGGCACCCGATCTCCTCGACGCCTTGCACCAGGCTGTCGAGCCAATGCAGACCTTCGCCGAGACGCGCGGGCAGCTGGTCTCGCTGCTCTCCGGCGCCGAGAACACCGTCGGTACGGTGCATGAGTCCTTCGACCACCACCTCGACCAACTCATTCGGATCACCAGCGATTTCACGCCGGTGCTGGGCATCCTTGCGATGAAGTCCAATAACTTCGTGCCCGCGGTCACCAAATTGGACAACTTGGCCAGCCGGTTCATGGACGAGGTTTGGGTGCCGGGAAACGACGTCGGCAATATGCGCGCGATGCTGACCTTTACCCCCTCGTCAACCTACACCCGCGCGGACTGTCCGCATTACGGAGACCTCAAGGGGCCCAGCTGTTTCACCGCTCCGCTGATCCCGGTGCGGCCTGACCTGCCGGAAGTGCTGCTGCCGCAGAACTATCAGCCGCCCAAGGACCTGGCGCCGCCGCCGGGAACCGTCATCGGCCCCGACGGAAACCTCGTCGCCGTCGGACCGCCGCTGATCGACCCGAACCCCAACCTGACCGATCCCAATCCCCCACTGGCCCCGGGGATTACGCCATCGCCGCCGGTGCCGGGCAGCGCGAACCCCGATAACCCATCGCCCGGGGCGCCAGCGCCCGGGTCTCCCCCGTCGTGGGTTGCGCCGGTGGCACCGAAGGCGCCGTGGATCCCGCAATCGTCGTTTGGAGGCAACGTGGGACCCGTCGGCAGCCAATACGAGCGAAACATACTGAGCGTCATCACCGGCCAGCCCGCCACGCCGGCCACCGAGTTGCTGCTGGGTCCGGTGGCCCGTGGCACCACCGTGTCTTTGAAACAGGGACCGAAATCTCCTCCCGGAGGGACGAAATGAGATTCCGGGCCCCGTTGATCGGCCTCACCCTGTTCATGGTCGTCGCATTGACCCTCACCTGGCTGGTGTACGTGAGCCTGCGACGTGACGTCGCCGGTGACACGGCCAAGTATTCGGCACTGTTCACCGATGTCTACGGGCTGCGCGAAGGCGACGACGTCCGGATGGCCGGGGTGCGGGTCGGCCGGGTGGAAAGCGTCGAGCTCGACGGGAAACTCGCCAGAGTCGCGTTCGTGGTGCAAACCGATCAGCACCTGTACGGCAACACCGTCGCCTCTGTGACGTACCAAAACATCGTCGGGCAACGCTACCTCGGGCTCTCGTTGGGGCCGGAGGGCAATCAGGGCCTGCTCCCGCCGGGCAGTGTGCTGCCGTTGGCACGCACCGAACCATCCTTTGATGTCACCGCGCTACTCAACGGCTACGAACCGCTGTTCAGTCTGCTGAACCCACGCGACGCCGACAATCTCACCAAGGGCATCATCACCTCGTTGCAGGGTGACACGTCGTCACTGAGCACGCTGGTCAGCCAAACATCGACGCTTACAGAGACATTCGCCGGACGAGACCAGGCCCTCGGCGACGTGATCACCAACCTCAACAAGGTGGTCGGCAACCTTGCTCAGCAGAACGACAATCTCGACGGGGTCATCACCCAGACCCGCGAGGTGGTCGACCAACTCGACCGGCGGCGTCCGGAGCTGGTCTCCTCGGTCGGTTCACTGTCCCGTGTGATGGGCCGGCTGTCCACCTCCGCCACCGACGTGTACCCGGCACTGCGCGAATTCATCGACCGCAAACCCGGTGTGGCCAGACACCTGATGGATGTCGAGCCGCAGGTGGCGTTCTTCGGCGACAACATCCCGCTGCTGCTGAAAGGGCTTGTCCGAGTGGGCAACCAGGGCGCCTACGGCAACGCCTACGTGTGCGACGTCAACTTCATGGGGTTCTTCCCCGGCCTCAATGACGTCGTGCCGATCATCGTCGCCGCTGCCACCCCGGGAAACAAGACTTGGCATACACCGAGATGCAGGAGTACCGCCGGTGGCTGATCCATCCGTTTGGCAGCGCTTCAAGAGGCGTCCGCTGGAGAGCTATAACAAAACGTGGCTTGGGTTTGTGGCCGTCGCGGTGGTCGCGGTGGTGATCGGCGCCATGCTGACGGTGCACGCGCTCGGTGCCGGATACCGGCACTACACCGCGGAGTTTCTGCAGGCGGCCTCGCTGCGGCCCGGGAACCCGATCGCGGTCGCGGGTATCCCGGTGGGCGAGGTGACCAGCATGAAACTCGTCGGCGATCACGTCGAGGCGGGCCTGAAGATTCGCGACAACATCGTGCTGGGCAAGGATTCTCGCGCCACGATCAAGGTCACCACCATCCTGGGCTCGCGCTATCTGGCATTGGAACCCAACGGCTCGGCGGCGCTGCCACACAACACGTTTGACCTGTCGCACACCGAGGTTCCCTACGACCTACAATCCGCATTGCAGGATGCCACGACGACGTTCGAGCAGGTCGATTCCGACCGGTTCGCGCAGTCGCTTGCGGTATTGGGCAAGCAGCTCGAGGGCCTGCCCGCGGTGGTGCCGCAGGCGATGAAGAACGTCCATTCGTTGTCGTCCATCATCGCGGTGCGGCGCGACCAACTGGGCCAGCTGCTGCTCAACACCGAACGGGTAACCAACACGTTGCGGCGCCAGCAAGCCGGCATCGGCAACCTCATCAACCAGGGACAGGACCTGCTCGGCCAATTCGTCGCGCGGCGAACCGTTTTCCACGCCATGATGCAATCGCTGACCAGTCTCGTCGACACCATGAGCCAGATCGTGGTCAACGATCGGTCAGGGCTGGACTCGCTGATCGCCGACATGCGCGACTTCACCGGCCTGATGGCCCAACACGACGACCTGCTGGGCAACATGCTGCAAATCAGCCCAATCTTCTTCCGTGAGGCGGCCAACCTCACCGGCGAGGGCAACGCGGTGAATTTCAACGCCAACAACGTCCCGCTCGTCGACTCGTGGATGTGCGCAATCAGCGGCCGCGCCAAGCAGTTCGGCATGATCGAATATTTCAAGGACTGCAAGTGACGGCATCGCGATTCAGGTCTAAGGCGCTTGCCATCGGCGCCGCCCTGGTGGTGCTGGCAGCATCCGTAGGTATCGGCTGGTGGTATCTGGGATCTGACCAGGACACCATCACGGTGACGGCCCAATTCGACAGTGCCTCAGGGCTTTACCAGGGCAATGTGGTCGCGGTGTTGGGAATGCCGGTGGGCAAGATCACCAAGATCAACGCCAAGGGCCCCTACGTCGAAGTCGAGTTCACCGTCGACCGCCACGTCAAGGTTCCCGCGGCCGCGCAAGCCGTTACCGTGTCCACCTCGATCCTCACCGATCGGCAGATCGAGCTCACGCCGCCCTACCGCGGCGGCCCGATCCTGCAAAACCACGACACCATCGGACTAACCCGCACCAAGACGCCCGTCGAATTCAGCCGTGTGCTCAGCGTGCTGGACAAGGTCACCAAGTCGCTCGAGGGAGACGGCCACGGCGGCGGACCGATAGCCGACGTGCTCAACAACGGGACCAAGGTTGTCGAGGGCAACGGCGGGCAGATCAAATCGGCGCTCGACGAGCTGTCCCGGGCACTGCGCCTGTCCAGCGACGGCGGCGCCCAGACTCGCGAGCAGATCACCACGATCGTCAAGAACATCAGCACGCTGTTCGATGCGGTGGCGGCCAATGACGGCAAGCTGCGCGAATTCGCCTCCACCATCCACCAAGTCAGCCAGATCATGGCCGACGAGGACATCGGTAGCGGCAGTACCGGAAGAAGATTCGACCAACTCGTCCAGCGGGCCGGCGACCTCCTCGACGCCAACCGCGACACCATCAAGCGGGCTCTGGTCAACGGCAACTCCACGTTGCAGATGGTGACCGACAAGCGGCGAGACCTCGCCGAACTCCTCGATGTGGCGCCGATGCTGGCCGACAACGCCTACAACATGATCGACCGGGCCAACGGTGCCGTGCGGGCACGCTTCCTCACGGACCGATTGCTCTTCGACAGCCAGTACACGAAAGAGATCTGCAACTTGATGGGCCTTCGCCAACTCGGCTGCAGCACCGGGACGATCCAGGACTTCGGCCCGGATTTCGGGTTGACCTACGTGCTCGACGGCATGGCTGCGATGGGGCAGAAATGACGGCCGCGCGCGGCGGCATCGCCATGGTGGCCGCCGCACTGATCACCTCGGGATGCGGGACGAATGGCCTTGCCAGCCTGCCCCTTCCGGCTCCTGGACTGGGTTCCGGCGGATACACCCTGACCGCGGTGTTCTCCAACGCGCTCAACCTTCCGATGAACGCCAAGGTTAAGCTCGCCGGCGCCGACGTCGGGCAGGTCGAGTCCATGGTCGCACGCAACTACACCGCGGTCACCACGCTGCGGATCAGAAATGGTGTGCAGCTGCCGCGGGGCAGCACCGCCGAATTACGTACCGCCACACCACTCGGCGACGTATTCGTGGCGCTTAGGCCCCCCGCCGATGATCCCGCCGACGATCCGATGCTGCACAACGGCGACACCATCGGCCTGGATTCGACGGCGGCCGCCGCGACCGTCGAGTCGGTACTGAGCTCGGCGGCGATCCTGGTGAACGGCGGAGCCGTGCGTAACTTCACCAACATCATCAATGGTTTCGGCAAGGCCACCGGGGACCAGGGCCAGGCGTTCGGTGAGCTGATCCGCAAGTCCAACCAACTGGTCGGCACGCTCGACACGCGGTCGGACCAGATTTCGACGGCATTGACTCAATTGTCCCGTCTGGCGGACCAACTCGATGCCAAAGACGCCGCCATCACCGATCTGATGACCGCGGCCAGGCCCGCCACCTCGGCCTTGGCCGACAACACCGCCGAGCTTTCCAACCTGGCCGTGCAGGTCGGTGACACCTCCCGGTTGCTGGCCAGGTTCCCGTCGATCGCGGGAACCGACACCAGCGGCCGCAGCATCATCCGCGATCTGAACACCATTGCCGGGGCCGCCAATGACGTCGCGGTGAGCCCGGATACCAGCTTCCTCGCGGTGAACCGGATGATTCCCCCGTTGGTCAAATCGACGTCGGGAGGCGCGATTTCGGTGCACGTGGGCGTCGACAAGCTGATCCTCGGATCGCTTCCCGACATCGGATACCCGGGCGACATCGGGTTGCACGGACCACACCACTACAACGTGAACCTTCTCGTCGGCACCCTGAAGTACACCCTGTGGCGTCTGCAGGAACGCGTGGTCGGCCGGGGGCCGAACTCGCCGCAGGTTCCCGTCATCCCCGACCCCAACATCCCGGGCCAAATCGACGTCGCGCCCGGCCCTCCTGCGCCCGCGCCGGGGCCGCCGCCACCGGGACCGCCGCCATGATCGCCGAAGTCGCGAACGTCGTGGTCCGGGCGGTGCGGGCCGCTCACCGCCAACAGGTCTGGCTGTCGGTGGCCGGATTGGTGCTGACCCTGGTGGTCGGAACCGCCTACCTGCTGATTGGTGCATTGCGGGTTGCACCGTTCGCGTCGTCGTACCGGGTTACCGTGCAGTTGCCGGAATCCGGTGGCTTGCTGCCCAACCAGGATGTCGCGTTGCGCGGTGTGCGGATTGGCCGTGTCGAGGCGTTGCAGATCACCGACAGCGGAGTCAACGCAATCGCCAGCATCACGTCAAAGGTGCGGATCCCGGCCAACAGCGTCGTACACGTGTCGGCGTTGTCACCGGCCGGGGAGCAGTACATCAACTTCGAGGCCGAATCCGATGCCGGGCCCTATCTGCACGACGGCAGCCTGATCACCCTGGCCCACGCAAGCGTCCCGGTCAGCCTGGCGCAGTTGCTCGGTGACGCCGACGGCATGCTGGCGCAGGTCGACCCGCGCAAAGTCGAGCTGATCAAGAAGGAACTGAGCCTGAGCAAGGAGGGCCCGGCGAAACTGGCCGCCATCGTTGACGGCGGCACGTTCCTGCTGTCGACGCTCGATTCGGTGCTGCCCCAAACGACCAGCATCATCAAGACCAGCCGGGTGGTGCTCACCCTTGCGAGCGATAAAAACGCCGGCTTGGCAGCCACCGCAACCGAACTCAACCGCACGCTGTCCGGGGTTGCCCGAATGCAAGCCGGCTATCGGAGGCTGACCGCACAGACACCGCGCACACTGTCGGCGGTCGACAATTTGTTCTCCGACAATTCCGACACGATGGTGCAGTTGCTGGGCAGCATGGCCACCATGTCGCAGTTGCTGTATCAGCGGGTGCCGGCGCTCAATGCGCTGTTCCCCGACTACCGCGGCTCGGTGCTGGACGCCGTGGCGAGCTCCTTTCACGACCACGGAGTCTGGGCGATCGCCGACCTCTACCCCCGCTACGTGTGCGATTACGGGACACCCGCGCATCCACCGTCGGCCGCGGACTACTACGAGCCGTTCATGTACACCTACTGCCGCGACGATGATCCTGCCGTGTCTATCCGCGGGGCCAAGAACGCGCCGCGCCCGGGCGGCGACGACACCGCCGGTCCGCCGCCCGGGGCGGACCTGGGCCGCAGAACCGATCCGACACCGAAGGGCCGCTTCACGATTCCCACGCCATACGGAGGCCCCCCGCTACCGATCGAACCGCCGCACTAACGACCAACCTAAGCTCGAAGCTAGGAGAAGATTGTGACCGCTACATCCGAGAAAGTTGCCGAGGCCGAAATGCCCGAAGCGCCAAGCCCAGAAGCCCAACCCGAAGACGTCGACACCGACCCCGACGCCGAAACCGACGCTGACGTCAAGGACGCCGACGCCGACTCCGGGGAAGCCAAAGCCGAAGATGGCGAGGCCGACGGCACCGAAGCCACGGATGAGGACGACGAGGATATTCCGTTCGGGCGTCAGGCCAAGAAGCCGAAGCGCGAGAAGATCGCGCTCCGCGAGCGGCCCTGGGGCAGGTATCTGCGTCGCGGCCTGGTGCCGCTGTTACTGGTCGCCTCGCTTGCCGTTTCCGGCTTCCTCGGATGGAAGTTGTGGCAAGAGCATCAGGTCAAGCTGGCCGGCCAGCAGGCCCAGCAAGCGGCGATCGCCTACGCGCAAGTGCTGACGAGCATCGACGCGAGCAAGGTCGACGAAAACTTCAGGCAGGTGCTCGACGGCGCAACCGGGGAGTTCAAGGACATGTACACCCAGTCCAGTGTGCAACTTCGGCAACTGTTGATCGACAACAAGGCGAGCGCGCACGGGACAGTGGTGGACTCGGCCATCCAGTCCAATCCACGAATAAGGTTGTCGTGCTTGTCTTTATCGACCAGACCGTGGCCAACTCGGCTTCGCCTGACCCGCGCATCGACCGCAGCCGGATCAAGATGACCATGGAGAAGCTCGACGGTCGGTGGCGGGCCAGCAAGGTTCAGTTGCTGTGATCCCAAGAGTCCTCGCGGCGATCGTATTAGCCGCCGCCGCAACGATTCCCAGCGCCGCTCACGCACACGCATCGGCCCCGTCGTTCTGCGGCGAGCTCGGTGGCGACTGGGACGGCCAGTACTGCCACAGCTCGGTGACGTCGGAACGCAACGCCGTCCGCGACATCAAGGTCGCGCTGCCCGACGAGCTCGTCGACAACCCGGCCACCAGCGGCGTCATCCGTGACTACTTGCGCACCTTGGTCAACAACTGGCGGACCGCCAACGCGAGCATGGCGGCCAACAGCTACGGCGAGGAGAACTACCAAATATTCCAGCACGGCAATCTGCTCAGTGCGGTGTTCCACGAGGATTACCACGCCGACGGACCCAAGCCCAACAACGCCTACCGCACCTTCACTTTCGACATGGCCAGCGGCCGGCGAGTGCAACTGGCCGATCTCACCGACGTCAATCCGCTGGCCGCGATCCCGCCGCTGGCGGAGCCGTTCATCGAAACCGCGCTCAATCAGGCGCCGCCGCCGCACGACCCGGGGACCTACCCGTTCGTCGTCGACCGCTGGACTCCCGACAAGGTCTACTCCGGCGCGTACAAGGCGTGGGCGCTGACTCCCGACGAGTTGATCATCTACATGCCGGACTATCCCGTCGGCCACGACGACCCGATCAACTTCTCACCCGGCCTCCCGCAGTGGTACATGGACGGCGGCACCGTCCAGGCTCATATCCCGCTCTCGGCGCTGAGTCCGGT
>CAWCDD010000002.1:0-200173 GCA_963794245.1 uncultured Actinomycetota bacterium
TGCCGGCCAGCGCGCGATACTGGTGTATCGCCGCGATCATCTGGGGAACTCTTGGCTTCCACGGGTACTTTGGAATGTTGTATGTCCTCTATCCGCCGATTACCCTCCGCGGCCAAAGCGGTTAGGTCCTGGCGGAGGCTCACCACGCTGTCGTAGGCACTGCTGTAGGCGCTCTCTTTGATGCCGTTCTTTTCGGCGACCTGCCGTGCTTGCTGTTCGCCTTGGCGGAAGGCATGGCGAAGATCGTCAGCAGTAAGACCTTGCTGCTCTGCGAGTGGCCCGGTTTGAGCGCTGCGCAGCATGTCTCCTAAACTCGTGAACCCAGCCTTTATAGCCCCGCGGTTGGTCCGGCCATGGGAAAAGAACCATCAAATCATCGTCGTCTACCCATTGATCTCCGACGATGACTGACGACCATTCTCCGGGTGGCTACTTTATTTGCAATATCCCCGGTATTGCCAGCGTGGCCTCGTCCCTGGGGTGTAGCGGCAACCTTCATCTTCGGGTTCGCTCATGCCCATTCAGGTAGTCAACCGTAAGACTTTGGAATACATCGATCAGCTTTCGGACAGCCGATGCTAGATCACTTGGTGTTGCTGGCTCTTCGGAAAGTGTGGTTTGAAGATAAACACTTCCTGCGAGTAGCGCTTGTTGACCGGTCACAGCGACCAAAAAGTCTTCGGGTTTGGGTCTGTGCCTTGATCGCGTGCGAAGTTCCCACGGACGGCTTCATGTACTTTCTCGAAGGCGGCGCACACCTTCGCCTTTCCGCCGGCGATTTGTTGGCTGTTGTATGTCGGTGGCGGTGGAGGTTTGGGCTGCTCAGGTCGAAACCAGCCAATGATTGCGACGGCGAGTGTCACCACTAGGGCGATCAGGAGGAACGCGAACATCGGCCATTGGCGCCTGCCTAGGGATGGCATTGGGGTCGGCCACGGGGCCGGGACAGGCGACGCAGCTGGTTGTGGGAGCTGACTCGACACAGCCACAATCGTATCGTCTTAGCCGAATGACGGTAGTCACCCTGCGTTTGGCTATGAAGTTTTCGTCAATCATCGGCCGCGCTACGCGGCCGTCTATACAAATTTCGATTGTCGACGAGAACAATGGCGATTTCATTTCGCATCAAATTCAGTCATTTGCACAGTCCTTCGATCGTCGTGTGCGCATCGGTTCCGGATCGAACTAAAGGGTCTATCTCAGAATCAGGCGCTTCGGCGAGGTAGTCAATTGCGAGCTGCTGGTAGACGCTGGCTAGCTTTCGGATTGCTGCGGCGAGATCAGGTGGAGTTGCTGGCAGCTCGGCAAGCTTTGTAGAAAGGTAACGGCTGCCTGCCTCAAAAACTTGTCGCGAGCTCGTTGCCACCGCCAGCAGACCTGTTGGATCGGGGCCTCCGCTACGAGCTCCAGCCAAATCGCCAGCTTTACGCACCTGTTCGTACGCGGCACAGACTGCTGCTCTGGCATCGGCAATCTGCTGGCTGGAATACGGCGGCACTGGAGGGGGTTTGGCTACCGTGGGCCGAAACCAGCCGACGATTGCGACTCCGAGAGTCACCAACAACGCGAGCGCCATCAATGCGACGGTCAACCATCCGGGCCTTGATCTTGTTGACACTACGGGCGGCCAGGGTGGTGGCCCAGCATGTGTGGGAGGTAAATTCGACACGCCTCATCGTATCGTTAATGTGCCACGTCGATACTCAATCTGAGGCTGGATCTGAGGGAATGTCAGATATCTGGTATCAATGTGCAGTTCGATGCGATTGTCGAAAAGCATTGCCGTAGAGTTGTTTTGGTGCTAGTCGACTTTGATTCGCCGACCAGACGGCGGCGACTGGCTTTAGCGGCCCGAGTCCTTATCGTCATCATCGCGCTTTTGGTCGGGCAAGATGATGCGTCGACTCGCAACCGGTTTGCCCTCAACACGTTTGACGACCTCAGGTGCGGGCGGTGGCGTGGTGATACGCCCCTGGACCGGCGCGCCGTTCTTCACTGACGGCGCGACAATGCGTTTGGTGTCGGGCTTCTCGTCCTTACCTCCGCCACCGGCTCCGTGCATCGCACCGGGCGGCATCATTGGCATCGCACCCATCCCGCCCCTCGACGCGTTAGTAGGCGCAGACGCACTCGGTGGTGGCGTCGCGGTGGTATGCGCCGACGCGGGCTCAGTACCTGCTGATGGGGCGGGAAGCGGATTGAGGCTCCCCGTCGGCGTGGTGGCGCCGAGCCCGCCCACACCGCCACCGCCCGCGCCGGCCCCGCTCGTCGATCCCGTCAGCTCACCGGGAATGGCCCCGCCCGCCGCGGCCGCTTCTCCCGCCCCGTGCTGCATTGCGCCCATACCGGCTTGCATCATCTGCTGCCCGATCTGAGCAGCCTGCTGCGGAATCTGGCTCAACGGTTGTAGCAAACCTTGCATGGCGCCCGAGATCCCGCCGGCAACGCCGGAGATCATCTGTGGAATCTGCTGCGCCATCTCGGCCGGGCTTCCCGCCCCGCCCAATTTCGCGGCTGACTCTGCTTCGTTGGCAGGGAATTTGGCCATAGCGTCACCGGTTTTCGCGCCACGTTCGGCATGTCCGGTTTGAGCGTCGCCCATGTCGCTCGGATCGCCGCCGTTGGCGGCAAGGCCGAGCGCTCTCAGCAGCTGACTCAAAGGGACAGCCCCCGTAGCCAGCTGGTCGGGAGTGATCCCTGGCGGCGGCGGAAACCCGTCCAACTTGGCCAGGTGCTCGAGAATTATTCGGATTTCATCGTCGCCACTCATGGCATCCTCCCGAGCACCGTTGAGTGGAACGACGCGAAGCTGTGGTTCCTCGCAGCACAACGGGCTCGCCTCAGTAGCGAACCAATGCCGATCAACATCTTCACCCCTGACCATTCGTGCCCCCCGGCCTTGGTAGCGAGGCTAATCACGGTATCGGTGCCGGTCAATTCACTGCTGGGTTCTAGAGCGCGTGCTCATCGAAAACCTGCAGATGACGGAGCCGTCGGTTCAATTGTTAACGACAATATTACAGTCAAGATTGCGAATAACCCCACGAAAGCAATAACTCCCGTAAACGCTGCTAACGCACCCACAGAGAATGCTCTTGCCCGGCGGAACTTCATCGTGATTCCGCACAGTATCAAGGGCAGTGCGGGTGCAAAGAACCACAAGAATCCGAATGTAAAAAGTGTCGACATTACACCGGCAAACAGGCCGGCTAAGAGCTGAAGCGGGTGGTTCTGGGCGTACTCGAACGAATTGGTGCGCTCCGAAGATCCCACGTCAGACCGTCCCCTGTGACGGCAGCACCACGGCCACAGTAGCGAATAATATAACTGACCACCCGGTCAGCGGCGCCAAGATAATACCTATCGCCGTACTGCGCCAGATTGACGTAGTAGCGTGCAAGTAGAGAATAATCCCGATTATGAGAATGAAAATAGAGACCGCCGAAAAGAATATGTAAAGCGTATGCGTATAGATGTGCCCATCGGCAACTACTGACAACATTGCGACCATAATCGCCCAGAGGAGGCCCCCAGAGATCGCTCCAAAAAATACCGCGCGGATCCAGTCGATCGGCTCCTTCAGTTGACTCACTGCGCTCTCCCTATTTGGCTGGTGGCGGCGGCAGCATGACAACAGGATCATGCACGCCGATTTGTGGCGGATGATCGACGGGCCCAAGGGGATACATACCCGGTGCGCTCGCGACGAGCGGCGGGCCGATTGGTGCTACGGGGGGGATGTGGCCTGTATGCGGAAGGGCGGGGATCCTAGGACCTGGATACTGGTCGTTGAAGGACAGCTCAATTGCCGGGTCACCAATCGGCTTGTGCCACCAAAGACCTGCCGCGGGGCCTCGGGCATCGTCCACGAAAAGAGGCCATGACTGGACGAGCGGCGAAGCACTTCCGCCAGGCAATTCACTGTAGATCTCGACCGCTGGGAAATTCGTGACGGTGCCGCCAGCGCGGGGACCTGCGGGTGTCGGTTCAATCGCTATGGTGCCATTCACGTCGAATGACATTGCCTTAGCGAGATCTTGTCCTCCTGGCGAGAATGGGTCAGCGGCGCTGTACTTGATCAATGTTGCGCCGTTGCTCTGTTGGACAGCCGAGATGCTAGGTGTTCCAACCCGAATCTGGCCGGTCTTCTCGTCGACTGATGGGTTTTGGCGGGCAACGATGATGCCGTTCTCGTAGTCGACATAAATCGACACCCGCGAGTCCTCAGGACCGGCCGTGGGGGAGAAACCCCGGTTATCGCCGAGATTGTCATGGATCGGCGGCCAATCAACCTGGGGGTCCCATACTGCGCGGCCCGGAATGAACATATTCGTCCGCACCACCCCTTGCCCTGGTACCGGTTTGATACGCCCCACAACAATATTGGGCGGCTGGCCACCGTTCTTGGGTTGGTAGCTATGCGGATCGAGTGCTGCAGCCGTTTCCCAATCAGCTGCGGAGCTTGGCGGTCGGCCGAAAACCCTTGTGAAAGCATCGATTTCGTTCTGCCTTCGATTTGCTTGGGCTCCGGCGTCCGAACCGGATCCAGACGCATCCATCGGCTGAATCGCGGTCGCGTCGTAGCCTTCGGTGCGAAGTGTGTTCAGCGAACTCTGCAGGCAGTCAGAGTACTGACTACGTATTGACCGAAGTTGACCCAGAGCTGCCTCAGTGTCGGCGATTGCTTGATCTTCGAGGTCAGTCACGTAGTCGTTGTTTTCCTGCGCAAGGGCTACACCGGCCTGGCTATCTATGACTTCCAGTTGAGTCTCCAAATTCGAGATCAACACTGTGCCGCTTCGCTGCACTCCGGCCAGGGCGGCGGCGATGCGCTCCAACTCCACCCCAATTTTGGGCAGCTGTAAGGACTGCGCGCCGAGCGATTTGGCCACGCGCCGCACTTCGCCGGAGTCGTTGATCGGGTTGTCGCCGTTGTCGCGTTTCCACGACGCCTCAAAGCGACGACGGGCCTCATCGAATGCATTGCTGGACTCCGTCGTGCACCTGCCTGCAGCATGAAAAGCCTCTGCCAATTCGGAAATCTGCGCCGGGCGGCCGACTTGCAAGCTGTTGTTGATCGCCCAGGGGTCGTCGCCAGCCACGGCGATCAGATGCGGGACGCTTACATAGGTGAGCTGCATCGTGATGCTCGCAGTTTCGCAGGATGGGCACCGCCGGTGTCAACGAACATCGCCACCCCATCCGCCGTTTGTTCCGCCCTACAAAGCGACATGCGAGCCCGTTCAGCTTCTGGCTGTCCCAAACCCCGCAAACCGTTGAGGATTTCATGCTGCCCTGATGGCGAGGCTAATCACGGTATTGGTAGCCGGTCAATTCACTGCCAGCAACAAGCGCGCGTTAGCGACAGCTATTCGCCGCCGCGGTCGAGCAGATCCGAGGACCCCAGCACGCGCTCGATCTGAACCTCGATGACCACGCGTCGGGGATTGGGCCGCGGCGTGCGGTAGCGCTGCGCGTAGCGCAGTTCCGCGTCGCGCACGGCATCGACGTCGTTGTTCACCTTGGCGCGGCCCTCGAGCGACAGCCAGCGCGCACCGTCGACCTGGCTGAGCACGGCCATCCCGGCACGGTCGGCATTGACGGCCTTCTGCGAGCCCCCGGAGGTGATCACCCGCGCGATATGGGTCACCGGGTCGAAGGTGAAACCGACGGCCACGACATGCGGCGAGTTGTCCGCACGAAGGGTGGTCAGCATCGCCAAATGACGTTCGGACAGAAACGCCAAAGCGTCGTTGGTGAGCCGCGTCGTGGTGTTCGCCATCACCGCCCACGCTAGCGCAGGTAATAATCGCAGCCGTGGACGACACGGGCGCAGGTCCAGTTCTAATTCTCGGTGGCCGCAGCGAGATCGGCATTGAACTCGCGCGGCTGCTGGCGCCCGGGGCGACGGTGGTGCTGGCCGCGCGCAGGGCCGATCAACTCGACGAGCAGGTCGCCGTCGTCACAGCGGCCGGCGCGACGGCGGTCTACACGAGGGAGTTCGACGCCGACGACCTGGACTCGCACGGCCCGCTGGTCACCTCGATCATCGCCGAGCACGGGCCCATCGGTACCGCGGTGCTCGCCTTCGGGATCCTCGGTGACCAGGCCCGCGCCGAGGCCGACGCCGCCCACGCGGTGGCCGTCGTGCACACCGACTACGTCGCCCAGGTCAACATGCTCACCCACCTGGCCACCGCCATGCGCACGGCCGGCAGGGGATCGCTGGTGGTGTTCTCCTCGATTGCCGGCGTGCGCGTGCGTCGCGCCAACTACGTCTACGGTTCGGCGAAGGCCGGGCTGGACGGCTTCGCCAGTGGCCTGGCCGACGCGCTGCACGGCACTGGGGTGCGGTTACTCATTTCGCGTCCCGGATTCGTCATCGGGCGTATGACAGAGGGCATGACGCCGGCGCCGCTGTCCAGCACCCCGCAGCAGGTCGCCGCCGCGACTGCGCGTGCTTTGGCGAAGGGCCGACGCACGGTGTGGATCCCGTGGGCGTTGGGGCCCGCAGCATTCGTCATGCGGCTGCTGCCGCAGTTCGTCTGGCGCAGGATGCCGCGATGATCGTCGTGGTCGGTATCGGCGCCGACGGCATGGCCGGCCTATCGGCGGCATCGCGCAATGAATTACAAACGGCCACAGTCATTTACGGCGCATCGCGACAACTTGGCTTGCTCGACGACACGGTGACCGCCCAGCGTAACGAGTGGCCGTCGCCGATGCTGCCGGCCGTTCAAGCACTGCCCGCCGAAGCCCCCGACGACATCCACATCGTCGCCAGCGGCGACCCGCTCATGCACGGCATCGGCGGCACCCTGATCCGTCTCTACGGCGCGGACAAAGTCAAAGTGCTGCCGCACGTATCGGCGATAACGCTGGCGTGCGCACGGATGGGCTGGAACGTCCACGACACCGAGGTGATCAGTCTGGTCACCGCACCGCCGAGCACCGCGGTGCGCCGCGGCGGCCAAGCGGTCGTGCTGTCACAGAACCGGTCCACGCCGAAAGCCGTGGCCGCGTTGCTCACCGCGCACGGCCGGGGTGATTCCGAGTTCAGCGTGCTCGAACAACTCGGCGGCCCGGCCGAACGCCGCCGCGACGGCACCGCACGCCAGTGGATCGACAACGACATCGACGACCTCAACGTGATCGCCGTTCGTTACCTGCCCGACGAGCGCATTGCACCCTTGCCGGACGACGTTTTCGCCCACGACGGACAGATCACCAAGCACGGCATCCGGGCGGTGACGCTGGCGGCACTGGCGCCACGGCCCGGGGAGCGCTTGTGGGACGTCGGCGCGGGCTCGGGCAGCATCGCCGTGGAATGGTGCCGCAGTTGGCCCGGCTGCAGCGCCGTGGCCTTCGAACAAGACGACCAGCGCCGCCGCAACGTCGAATTCAATGCCGCAGCCTTCGGTGTCAGCATCGACATCCGCGGTGAAGCGCCCGACCAATTCGCCGGCGCCCCAAGCCCTGACGCCATCTTCATCGGCGGCGGCCTGACCTGTCCCGGTCTGCTCGACACCTGCCTCGACAACCTGCCCGCCGGAGGGCGCTTGGTCGCCAACGCTGTCACGGTCGAATCGGAAGCGCTTCTGATACAGGCATATTCGCGTCTCGGCGGAGAGCTGCGACGCTTCCAGCTCTACCAGGGCGCCCCGCTGGGCGCCTTCACCGGCTGGCGCCCGCAATACCCGATCACCCAGTGGGCGGTGACGACGTGACGGTGTACTTCATCGGCGCCGGCCCGGGCGCCGCCGACCTGATCACCGTCCGCGGTCAACGCCTGCTCGAACGATGCGAAACATGTCTCTACGCGGGTTCGATCATGCCCGACGACCTCGTGGCACTCTGCCCGCCCGGCGCGAAAATCGTTGACACCGGCCCGTTGACGCTCGAGCAGATCGTCGCCGAACTCGCCGACGCCGACGCCGCCGGTCATGACGTCGCCCGGTTGCACTCCGGTGACCCGTCTCTGTACAGCGCGCTGGCCGAGCAGTGTCGGCGACTCGACACGCTGGGGGTGGGCTACGAAATCGTGCCTGGCGTACCGGCATTCGCCGCGGCGGCCGCCGCCCTGAACCGTGAGCTGACCGTCCCCGGGGTGGCGCAGACCGTGACGCTGACCCGGGTATCGACGCTCTCGACGCCCATGCCGCCCGGGGAGGACCTGCCAACCCTGGCACGATCCGGCGGCACTCTGGTGTTGCATCTGGCCGCCGCCCAGATCGACGCCATCGTCCCGCAGCTGCTGGACAACGGCTATCGGCCCGAAACACCTTGCGCGGTCGTTGCTTTCGCGAGCCGGCCGCAGCAGACGGTGCTGCGCGGCACGCTGGCCGGCATCGCGGACCAAATGCATGAGGCGAATATCACCAAGACCGCGGTCATCGTCGTGGGTGACGTGCTGGCCGCCGAGGGTTTCACCGACAGCTACCTGTACTCGACCGGGCGGACCCGGGGGAGCCGACACTGATGCGGGTGCTGCTGCTCGGTGGCACCGCCGAGGGGCGGGCACTTGCCAAGGCCCTGTACCCCGGCGTTGACGTCATCAGCTCACTGGCCGGCCGGGTGCCGGACCCGGCGCTGCCGGTCGGCCCGGTGCGCATCGGTGGGTTCGGCGGCGCGGACGGGCTGCGGAGCTGGCTGCAAGAACAAAGCATCGACGCGGTCGTCGACGCGACTCATCCGTTCGCGGCAACCATGACCGCGCACGCCGCCCAGGTGTGCGGCGAACTGCGCATGCCGCACCTGGTGCTGGCCCGCCCGGCCTGGGACCCCGGTGCCGCAAAAGTCGTTACATCCGACGAAGAGGCTGCGGAAGTCGTTGTTCGGCAACGCTATTCGCGGGTATTTCTCACCACCGGCCGTTCGGGCGTCAGCGCCTTCGCCAGCAGCGACGCGTGGTTCTTGATTCGCGCGGTCACCGACCCGGATGCCGCGTCGTTGCCGCGCCATCACCAGGTGCTGTTGTCCCGGGGGCCGTATCACTACGACGACGAACTCACGCTGCTGCGCGAGCACCGGATCGACGCCCTGGTGACCAAGAACAGCGGCGGCGACATGACCCGAGCGAAGCTGGATGCCGCTGCGGCGCTAGGTATTCCGGTGGTGATGGTGGCCCGTCCGCAGCTGCCGGACGGGGTCAACGCGGTCGGCACCGTCGGTGAGGCCGCGGATTGGGTTGCCGGACTCGGCTAACCGGTCAGGTCGTCGCGTTCCGCGTCGGCCAGCAGTGCATCCCGAGCCCGGGCGACGCGGGACCGGATGGTGCCCACCGGGCAGCCGCACACCAGAGCGGCGTCGGCATAGGGCAGCCCGAGCAGCTGGGTCAGCAACAAGGCTTCGCGTTGTTCGGGGATGAGGTTGGCGATCATCGTCGTCACTTCGACCAGATCCTCGAATCCACGCGCGTGCCGGTCGCCGTTGCGCACCTGCTCGGGATCTGCACCCGGGGCGGTGCGCGGCCGCGACTGGACGTGGCGAATGTGATCGGCGACGGCGCGCCGCGCGATCGACAGCAGCCAGGTGCGGGCGCTGGAGCGTCCGGAGAACCGCTCGATTGCTCCGATTGCCCGCAGGAAGGTTTCCTGAGTCAGATCGTCGGCGCTGCCCGCGTCGGACAGGTAAGTGACGAACCGCCACACGTCTTGCTGAGTGGCCTTGATGAAAGCCTCGAGAGCTCGCTCATTGCCGCGTGCCGCTGCCAAGGCCAAATCGGTAACGGCCTGGTCGTCGCTTGACGCGGTCATGGCCAACCACCTTAGTTGCGCGGGCTCGATGAGTCTACGACCGGTCGTCGTAGAGTTTGCGGTGGGGTCCGACGAGGACCGGTTGATCGGCCGCAGATGGCCGCGTCGCCGAGCGCCGAAAGACCCCGAATGCCGGGCAGGCACCTCGGCGTCGAACGCGTCGAAATCGGACTCCCGGCGCCCGCGTCCACCCGTGCGTTCGCGCGCGACCAACACCGAGAACACCAGGCCCAGCAGCACGGGCACGTGACTGGCGACGCGTGTCGCGGTCACCTGACCGTCGAGCGCGTCGGCGGCGACATAGCTCATCAGGCCAAGCGAGTACGCACCAGCTATCGCGGCGACACCAGTCGCCATCACGGGCCAGATACCGGCGGCGACCATCGCCGCGCCCAACGCGAGCAACCATGCGGTGGACTCGTGCAGCAGATGTTCGCCGGACATCGCCCCGTGCATGTGGTGCGACACCATGCCGAAACTCACGCCGCCGATTTGGGCAGCGGCGATCGCCACTTGGAATGCACCCACAGCGATGAGTCCCCACCGCGCGTAGCGCGCCCGTACCGCGCGCATCCAGCCGTGATGCGCTGTGGGGTCCTCGTCGATACTCGCCATGATTTGGGCGACCAGGTCCGGTGCATCGCCGGGCTCAATCGAGGCCAGCCGCCGCGTCTGCGCGGCCGCGCCGATCAGCCAGGTGCGGCAACCGCGGCACGTCTCCAGGTGGGCATCGACCTGCTGCGCGAGCACTTCTGGGCGCTCGCCATCCAATCTGGCGGAAAGTGCCTCACGCGCAACGTCACACCGCATCCCTGCATCGTTGCGCATGCGTGCGCGACGTGCAAAGACCTGGGCAAGAAACCCGGTGGGAACTAAACCGCGCAACGCAACGACCACTAGTGACACGCATCGCCAGCCCACACCGTCACCAGGCCTACCGAAGAGGTATTCGTGTCGCCGTTCTTCCCGGAAGGCCCGCTTCAATGACCGCCCCGATCTGGCTCGCGTTTCCACCCGAGGTGCACTCGACTCTGCTGAGTAGCGGGCCCGGCCCCGGGCCGCTGATGGCGGCTGCGGGCGCGTGGTCGGCGTTGAGCACTGAATACGCCGAAGCTGCAGATGAACTCACCGGGTTGCTGGGCGCTGTCCAGGCCGGCAATTGGCAGGGCCCCAGCGCAGAGCAGTATGTGGCAGCCCACGCCCCGTATTTGAGCTGGCTGCTGGCCAGCTCCGCCGACAGCACGGCCGCGGCCGCACTGCACGAGACGGCGGCCGGCGCCTACACGGCCGCGCTGGCCGCGATGCCCACGCTGGGCGAACTCGCGGCGAATCACGCGATTCATGGCGTCCTGGTCGGGACCAACTTCTTCGGCATCAACACCATCCCAATCGCCGTCAACGAGGCCGACTACGCCCGCATGTGGGTGCAAGCCGCCACGACGATGAGCGCGTATGAGGCTGTCAGTGAATCCGCGCTTGCCGCGGTTCCGCCGTCCACGCCGGCGCCGCAGATCATGATGGCGGCGGCGGATACGACGACCACCCAGCAGCAAGCCACCACGGCGGCGCAGCAGTATCCGTCCTGGATGGACCAGCTCGAGGCGTGGATCCGGCAGTACACGACCAGTTTTGCGTGGCCGGTCTCCAAGGATCTCAACCCCGGTGGCTGGCCCTTCCCGCCGGTGCCCTGGGTCAACAGCCTCGCCTCATTTTTCACGCAGCTGGGACTCTCGCCCACCCTCGCCAGCGCCATGGGCTGGGCCATCTTCCACACCCTGATGATCTTCTGGCCGTTCATCCAGGTCGCGATTCAGCTGGCCGTCGTCGCCATCCCGGCCATGATGGTCGTTGCCGCGGCAGGTGCCGCCGGGGCAGCCGCCGGCGCGGCGGCGATCGCCGTTGGCACCGCGGTTCCCCTGGCGATCCACCCGCCGTTGCCCGCAATGGCACCCGCGCCGATGCCCACCGCGCCCGCCCCAGCGGGATTCGGCAATGTGCCGACCTCCTCGAGTGCCAGCGCACCCGCGCCCGCCCCCACAACGGTGAGTGCCGCGCCCGCGAGCGGCGCCCCACCGGTCGGTGGCGGCCCCGGGGTCGGCTTCGGCCCGACCAGTACCACCGGACTCGGCGCCGGTCTGTCCGATGCGCTCTACGCCGTCGGTCTGTCGGGACTGTCAGCGCGGGGCAGCGCGAGCAATCGCGCACGCCGCAAGTCCGAGGAGCCGGCGCCCGACGACGCTGACGCCCCGGCCGCCGCTGCGGCGGCATCAGCCAAGCAGCGATTGAAGGCTCGCCGGCGTCGCGGGGCAACCGTCAAGGACAAGGCCTACCGCTACGAATACATGGACCTCGAGGACCCGGCTCCCGGGCCCGCCGACGAGCCCATCAGTTCGGTCCAAGAGTCCGGCGAGGCCGCGGGACCGCTCGGATTTGCCGGGGCCGCAGCGAAATCCGGTGTGGGTCACGCATCCGGCCTGGCGACGCTGGCCGGTGACGGGTTGAGCGACGGCCCGGCACTGCCGATGCTGCCGAGCAGCTGGGGCCCCGACAAGTAAGGCCGTGGCTCAGGTCGGATAACGCCGGGGAGTGAACACCCTGTCGCCGGAATCGTCTGAGTACCACTGGGTTTGAGACGACCCGACGATGAGCAGGCAGCGCATGTCGACGTCGGCGGGGTCCAGGTCGGCCAACCGCACCACGCGGACGTCCTCGTCGGGCCCGGACACGTTGCGGCCGATCACGACCGGTGTTCCGGGTTCACGATGGGTGAGCAAGATGTCGCGCATGGCGCCGACCTGCCAGGTCCGGGTCTTGGATGCTGGGTTGTAGATGGCGAGCACCAAATCGGCGGCGGCCGCGGCGGCCAGGCGTGTCTCGATCATGTCCCACGGCTTGAGCCGGTCCGACAACGAAATCACCGCGTAGTCGTGGCCCAGCGGAGCGCCGACCCGGCTGGCGACGGCCTGAGCGGCGGTCATTGCCGGGATCACCCGGATCTGCACTCCCGGCCACTGTTTGGCCTCTTCGAGGACGGCGGTGGCCATCGCGAAGACTCCCGGATCGCCCGATGACACCACCGCCACGGCGCGGCCCTGTTCGGCCAGCGCACAAGCCAGCTGCGCCCGCGCGGGTTCGTCGGTGTTATCGCTGGGATGACGCTGCTGACCGTCGCGAACCGGGACGCGATCCAGGTAGTTGCCGTAACCGATCAGGTCGGTCGCGACGGCCAGCTCGCGTCGGCTCTGCGGTGTCATCCAGTCGTTGTCGCCGGGGCCCAGACCCACTACGGCGACGGACCCGACGGGCGAGCGTTCGAACCGCCGTCCGCCCGGCAGCATGGCCAGTGAGAAGTACGGCACGCTGACCTCGTCGACGTCCGCGGCGGGCGATATCCGTTGCGCCGCAGTGCTGGCCCGCTCCACGTAGAACGCTTCGTCGAGCCGCCCGGATGCCGAAAGGGCTTCCCGCACAGCGTGATACGAACGGCCGAGTTTGAGTATCACGGCGGCGTCCGCGTCGACCAGCCGCCGAGTCAGCTCGGCGACGGGCAGGGTGCCCGGCAACACCGACAGCACTTCGTCGCCGGCCACCAGCGGCGTCGCGACGGCGGCCGAGGCCGCGCTCACCGACGTCACGCCCGGGACGATGACGGCGTCGAACCGCTCCGTCAGCCGGGTGTGCAGATGCATGTAGGAGCTGTAGAACAGCGGGTCGCCCTCGGCCAGCAGCGCCACATTGCGTCCTGCGTCCAGATGCGCGGCGATGCGCTGGGTGGCTTCGACATAGAAGTCCTCGATCGCACCGGCGTAGCCGCCGGGATGATCGGTCACCTCGGTAGTCACCGGGTAGACGAGGTGCTCCTCGATCTGGCCGGGCCGCAGATACGGTTCGGCGATGCCCCGGGCGATACTGCGGCCGTGCCGGGCGCTGTGGTAGGCGACCACGTCGGCCTCGCCGATCACCCGGGCGGCCTTCACGGTGACCAACTCCGGATCGCCGGGCCCCAGGCCGACTCCCCACAGCGTGCCTCTCTGGTTTAGGGCGGCCGTCATTCGGCGTCGCTCGCGATCGCGTTGACGGCAGCGGCCGCCATCGCACTGCCGCCGCGGCGGCCCCGCACCACCAGATACGACATTCCGCGCGGGTTGTTGATCAGCTCCTGCTTGGACTGCGCCGAGCCGACGAATCCCACCGGTCCGCCCAGCACCGCCACCGGCGCCGCGGCACCCTCGTCGATCAGTTCGAGCAGCCGGAACAGGGCAGTGGGCGCATTGCCGATCGCCAGCACGGCGCCGTCGAGCCGGTCAGCGCACAGTTCCACGCCCGCCGCCGAGCGGGTGGTGTGCCGCCGCGCGGCCAGCTCGGGTGCGCGTGGGTCGGCCACCAACGACACGACCTCGTTGCCGGCGGGCAGCCGCGCCTTGGTGATCCCGGCGGCCACCATCGACGAATCGCACAGCACGGGAGCGCCATTTCGCAGCGCGGCGCTGGTCCGCGCCACCACGGAGGCGGTGAAGGCGACGTGCTCGGCGACGTCAACCTGCCCGCAGGTGTGGATCAACCGGACCACGACCTGCGCTACGTCGGCGGGGAATCGTGCCAAGTCGGCTTCGGCGCGGATGGTCGCGAACGACTGGCGATAGATCTCCGCCGCATCGCGGATGTAGTCGAGCACGTGCTCACCCTACGGCCCCCTTAGCAGCCGGTATCCGTCCCCGGTGGCGACCAGCACCTGACCTGTCGGCGGGCTGCCGCACGCGCGTTCGCAGCCGACGAAGTGGCGATGCCCCGCGGACTCCGTCCCGACCGAGTCCGCCGCGTCCGCCCGCACGTCGGCGGCCGAGCGTGCGCAGCCGGGGCTTCCGGTGCATGCGCTGATGTTCAGCCAGGGGGAGTTCTCGTCGAACACCAAGCCCAACGGCGCCAGCACCCGCAGCGCGGCGTCGGCGACACCCTCGTCGAGGTCGCACACCAGCACCGAGCGCCACGGCGTGATCACCATCGGCGCCTCGATCACGGCGAGGTACTGCGCGACTTGCGCGGGCAGCACACCCAGCGGCACCGCGGCGCCCAACGCGACGCGCCCGTCGTCTTGCGTTATCCAACCCGCGGGCGGTTTGGTGACCGGCGCAAACGGGGCGGCGGTCAAATCAGCGCCGGGCAACAGGCTGTCCAGGTCGTCTAGTTCGCTGATACGCCAGGCCTTTTCGCGTATCTCGGTGAACCGGACTGCGACTCCGACCAATGTCGTGACTACGTCTTCGGCCGCCATCCGCAGACCGGTGTCTCGCCCCATCAGCAGCAGGGCGTAGCCGTCTTCGCAGGCGTGCACCCCGACGTCGGAGCCCAGTCCGGACACGTCGGCGCGGCCGTCATCGATGCTGAACCAGAACCGGCCGCCCAGTTCCGCCAGTTTGGGCTCGGCGCAGATCGCCGCGTCCAGTGCACCCACCCAGGCCCGCACGTCCGCGCGTCCGCCGGAGCGACCGGACAGCGGCGACGCCACAATGTTGCGCACGCGTTCGTGTGTCGCGGACGGCAGCAGCCCGGCATTGGCGAGGCCTTGGGCAACCGCGGTCACGTCGGTGATCGCGCGCAGTTGCACATTGCCGCGGACGGTCAGCTCCAAGGTTCCCGAGCCGAAGTCGGCGGACATGACGGCCAGCGTCGCCAGTTGTGCGGCGGTGATCATCCCGCCGGGCAGTCGCACGCGGACCAGCGCGCCGTCGGCGGCCTGATGCACCTGCAGCGCGCCAGGGCAAGCGTCGGTGTCGCGATTTCGGGCCACGTGTCCACGGTAAGGCAGAACGCGTCGGCGAAAACCCGCCTGACCCTGCCCAGTCCCTCGAGTGTGCACTGAGGGCGGAATTTGGGGCCAATCGTTGCCCTAGACGCACGCTCGACGCCGGGATTACCCACTCGACACTCGTGCCGAAGATAACTGCCCAGCGTGATTGCGGTACGAATGACGGGTGTCCGAGCCAACCATCGTGCTGCTGTCGACGTCCGATACCGACCTGATCAGCGCCCGTTCCAGCGGGAAAAACTACCGATGGGCCAACCCCGCGCGGCTGAGCGACGAGGAGATGCCGGACCTCTTGGCCGACGCGGCGATCGTGGTGGTGCGGATCCTCGGCGGTTACCGCGCCTGGCAAAGCGGCATTGACACCGTCATCGCCAGCGGTATTCCGACGGTGCTGGTCAGCGGCGAGCAGGCCGCCGACGCGGAGTTGACCGGCCTGTCCACCCTCGCGGCCGGCATCGCGGTGCAGGCGCACATCTACCTGGCGCACGGCGGCGTGGAGAACCTGCGCCAGCTGCACGCCTTCCTGTCCGACACCGTGCTGATGACCGGCGTGGGTTTCACCGAGCCGGTGGTGACTCCGACCTGGGGCGAACTAGAGCGGCCGCAGTCGCACCACACCGACTGCCCGACGATCGCGGTGCTGTACTACCGCGCGCAGCATCTGGCCGGCAACACCGGGTACATCGAATCGCTCTGCGCGGCTATCGAAGACGCCGGCGGACGGCCGCTGCCCGTCTATTGCGCATCGCTGCGCACCGCCGCACCCGAACTGCTGCAACGGCTCGGCGACGCCGACGCCATGGTGGTCACGGTGCTGGCCGCCGGGGGACTGAAGCCCGCGACCGTGTCCGCCGGCGGGGACGACGACAGCTGGAACGTCGAACATCTTGCGGCCCTGGATATTCCGATCCTGCAGGGTTTGTGCTTGACCAGTCCGCGCCGTCAGTGGTCTGACAACGATGACGGCCTGTCCCCGCTGGATGTGGCCACGCAGGTGGCGGTGCCCGAGTTCGACGGGCGCATCATCACCGTCCCTTTCTCGTTCAAGGAGATCGACGACGACGGATTGATCTCCTATGTTGCCGACCCGGAACGCTGCGCGCGGGTTGCGGGCCTGGCCGTTCGCCATGCCCGGCTGCGGTATGTCAGCCCGGCCGACAAGCGGGTGGCGCTGGTGTTCTCGGCGTATCCCACCAAACACGCCCGCATCGGCAACGCCGTCGGCTTGGACACCCCGGCCAGCGCGGTGGCGTTGCTGCGGGCGATGCGCGACCGCGGTTATCAGGTAGGTGATCTGCCCGGGGTCGAGGCCAACGACGGTGACGCCCTGATCCACGCGCTGATCGAACGCGGTGGGCAGGACCCGGACTGGCTGACCGAAGCGCAACTGGCCGGCAACCCGATCAGGGTGTCTGCCCGGGATTATCGCGACTGGTTCGCCACCCTGCCCGAGGAATTGCGCGAGGCCGTCGAAACGCATTGGGGCCCGGCGCCCGGAGAACTCTTCGTCGACCGCACCCATGACCCCGATGGCGAGATCGTCGTCGCCGCAATGCAATCCGAGAACCTGGTGCTGTTGGTGCAGCCGCCCCGTGGGTTCGGCGAGAATCCCGTTGCCATCTACCATGATCCGGACCTGCCGCCGAGCCACCACTACCTGGCCGCCTACCACTGGCTGGACACCGGATTCGGATCCCACGCCGTCGTGCATCTGGGCAAGCACGGAAATCTGGAGTGGCTGCCGGGAAAGACACTGGGCATGTCGGCGGCCTGTGGATCCGATGCCGCGCTGGGCAACCTGCCGTTGATTTACCCGTTTCTGGTCAACGATCCCGGCGAGGGCACCCAGGCCAAGAGGCGGGCGCACGCGGTGCTCGTCGACCACCTCATCCCGCCGATGGCACGCGCCGAAAGCTATGGCGACATCGCGCGTTTGGAGCAGCTGCTCGACGAGCACGCCAACGTGGCCGCCCTGGATCCCGGCAAGCTGCCCGCGATCCGCCAGCAGATCTGGACGCTGATCCGGGCCGCCAAGATGGACCACGACCTGGGCCTGACCGAGCAGCCGGAAGAAGACACCTTCGACGACATGATCCTGCACGTCGACGGTTGGCTGTGCGAGATCAAGGATGTCCAGATCCGCGACGGCCTACACATTCTTGGGCAAAAGCCGACGGGGGAAGCAGAACTCAACCTGGTGCTGGCCATCCTGCGGGCCCGTCAGCTGTTCGCCGGCGAGCATGCACTGCCGGGCCTGCGACAAGCACTCGGCCTGGCCGAAGACGGCACCGATGACCGGACCACTGTCGATCAAACCGAGGCCGTGGCGCGTGGTTTGGTGGCGTCGTTGCAAGCCGGTGGCTGGGATCCGGATTCCGTGGACGGGATCACCGACAGTGCCGACGTCGCCGCGGTGTTGCGCTTCGCGGCCACCGAGGTGGTGCCTCGACTCGCCGGCACCGCGGCCGAGATCGACCAGGTGCTGCGGGCGCTGGACGGCCGATTCATTCCGTCCGGCCCGTCGGGGTCGCCGCTGCGCGGCCTGGTCAACGTGCTGCCCACCGGCCGCAACTTCTACTCCGTCGACCCCAAAGCGGTACCGTCCCGGCTTGCCTGGGAAGCCGGTGTCGCGCTTGCCGATTCACTGCTGGACCGTTACCGCAACGACCACGGGGAATGGCCGCAATCGGTGGGGCTGTCGGTGTGGGGCACCTCGGCGATGCGTACCGCGGGCGACGACATCGCCGAAGTTCTTGCGCTGCTGGGCGTTCGGCCGGTGTGGGATGACGCCTCACGCCGGGTCGTCGGCCTGACGCCGATTACGCTGGCCGAACTGGGACGCCCGCGGATCGACGTGACCGTTCGGATCTCCGGATTCTTCCGCGACGCGTTCCCGCACGTCGTCACGATGCTCGACGACGCGGTGCGATTGGTCGCCGAACTCGACGAGCCCGCCGACGCCAACTTCGTCCGTGCCCACGCGCAGACTGACCTGGCTCAGCATGGCGACGAACGCCGTTCCACCACACGGATTTTCGGGTCAAAACCGGGCACCTATGGCGCCGGGCTGCTGCAGCTGATCGACAGCCGGAACTGGCGCGACGACGCCGACCTCGCGCAGGTGTACACCGCCTGGGGCGGATTCGCCTACGGGCGCGACCTGGACGGCCGCGAGGCGGTCGAGGACATGAGCCGGCAGTACCGGCGAATTGCCGTGGCAGCCAAGAACACCGACACTCGTGAGCACGACATCGCCGACTCGGACGACTACTTCCAGTACCACGGCGGCATGGTGGCCACGGTGCGAGCGTTGACCGGCAAGGCGCCGGCAGCCTATATCGGCGACAACACCCGACCCGACGCGATCCGCACCCGGACGCTGTCCGAGGAGACGACGCGGGTTTTCCGCGCTCGGGTGGTCAATCCGCGCTGGATGGCCGCGATGCGCCGGCACGGCTACAAGGGCGCATTCGAGATGGCCGCCACCGTCGACTACCTCTTCGGCTACGACGCCACCGCGGGAGTGATGGCCGACTGGATGTACGAGCAACTCACCGACCGCTACGTGCTGGATCCGGAGAACCGGAAATTCATGACGGAATCCAACCCGTGGGCGCTGCACGGCATGGCCGAACGGCTGTTGGAGGCGGCGGGGCGGGGCATGTGGGCCGAACCGCAACCGGAAACTCTCGACGGATTACGCCAGGCGCTGCTGGAATCCGAGGGCGACCTGGAGGGCTGACCCAGCCCCTTAGATGAAGTCGGACCCGCCGTCCACGTTCACGGTGGCACCGGTGACGTAGCCGTTTCGCCGGGATGCCAAGTAAGCGGTGATCGACGCGACCTCTTCGGGGAGCCCGGCGCGACCGAGGTCGCAGGGCTGATGAAAGTTGTTGTCGATCCAGGTCATGACATCGTGCGGGTCGGTGGCGTCGAGGCCATCGGCGGCCAGGATGTCTTTGAGGTTTTCGGTGAAGCTGGCGGTCACAATCGTCCCCGGGCACACGCAGTTCGCGAGAATGCCGTCCTTGGCAAGGCTTTTCGAGAGGTTCTTGGTGATGCTGGCCAGTGCCGCCTTCGACGCCGTGTAGGCGACGATGCGCGGGTTCTGGCGTTGAATGGAGTGCGCGGACAGCGTCACGATGCGGGCCCACTCCGCCGCCCGCAACAGCGGCAACGAGGCGCGGATCGACCGGACGGCCGACATGGTGCCCAGCGCGAACGCCTCATCCCACTGCGTGTCGTCCATCTGCTCGAAGTAGCCGTCACCCGGGCCAATCGTATGGACCAGGCTGTTGAGTCGGCCCCAGCGCTCGGAGACTGCCGCGAAGCCGTTGGCGATGGACTCCGCGTCGCCCATATCGACGCTGATCCCCACGGCGTCGGGAGCGCCGGCTTCCAGCAGCGATCCCACCGCGGCATCGAGCGCTCCCTGGCTCCGAGCCATCACCGCCACGCTGGCCCCTTCGGCCGCAAGGGTTTCGGCGATGGCCAGTCCCATCCCTTTGCTCCCACCGGTGACCACCGCTGTCGATCCCGCGAAACCCAGGTCCATGGATACTCCCTTGGTCAGTCGTTTGAGCAGATCTGATTGATCGCTTCGGGTGCCACGCCCAACGCGCGTAGGCAGAAACGGACCGCATCTTCGCGGACTTCGGCCCGGTCGCAATCGCCGGTCCGCCACTGCCGGTTGGTGCTCGCCCACACCACACCCTGGATGAACTCCGCGTCGGTCACCGGGTCGATCTGGTGGAACACTCCACACTTCAGGCCGCGCTGCAGCGCCTCGCTGAGTGGCTTGAGCATTTCGGCATACGCGGGCTGAACCAGACCGGGGGAGGCAAACGTCTGCGATTGAGCTTCCAGCGACAGCCGCCGCAAATCGGATTTGACGTTGTCGTCGAACGCCAAGTCGAGCCGCCCGTCGATCCACGCCGCAACGGCCTCGATCTCCGTTGCAGCAGCAGCCATTCGGCGTTGCAGCCGGCGTCTTTCCACGCGCGCGGTCTCCAGGAAGACCGCGGCGACCAGTTCATCCTTCGAGTCGAAATGCCGATAGAAGGCGCGGGTGCTCAACTTAGCGCGGTCCAGCACCGCGGCAATGCTCAGTCCGCGAACTCCCTGCTCGCGCAGGGCTGTTGACGCGGCCGCCAGGATCTCGCGGCGCACCATCGGGTCTGGCTCGAGCTTGTCGCGTCGCCGCGTCCGAGGAGCACTCATGGCCTCAGGCGGTTGCTTCGTAGGCGGCCAGGTAGTCCGCGAACCTGTCCCGGACCCCCTCCGACGTCAGGCCGTACTCGGTCAGGTCGTAGTCGTGTGCACCACGCGCGCCGGGTTTATGTCCTTCGGCCCACTGCTTTACCGAGTCCGACGTGGCCTCGGTAAAGCTCAGGCCCAAACGCTCGTAACCGGCTTGCACCGTCCGCACTGGATCGGTTTGCAAATCAGCGAAGGAGACGTCGGCGAAGCGGTCGTCACCCATCCGGGCACGGAAATCCATTGCCCGCCGGACGGCTTCGACCCAACTGTCGACCTGCTCGGCGCCCAGCTCCTTGGGATCGTTATGGTCGCTGCTCCAGCTGCGGACATACTGGATCAGGCTGCACACCGAGCCCATCACCTTGGCCGGATCGCGATGACTCCACAGGAATTTGGCGTTCGGGTAGGCCTCGACGAGTGCATCGAGGGCGAACATGTGCACCGGGGTCTTCAGGTGCCACAGTGTCGGCGGGCAGTGCCACTGCAACAGCCGCAGGACCCGTCGGTGAAAGGTGTACGTTTCGCGCATGTCGCAGTCCATCAACCACGCCAGGTATCCGGGGGCACGCACCGCGCCGTCAAAGTGAAAGGTACGGAAGCTCATTCCCATCAGGTCCTGGCATTCGGTCGCGGCCGTCGCTTCGGAGTTGTGCATTGTTTTCATCAACGGGAACATGTCGTCGAGCATCTTCAGGCCCGCCTCGGCCTGCGCAATCCGTGGGTCGGTGTCTTGGGTGGCGGCCTCCGGCGGCGGTGTGGGGGCTTGGGATTCCCACATCCGTAGCGACCGGAATTGCGGATCGGCGGCCACGAGTTGGCTCAACGCCGTGGTGCCCGTGCGGGGTAGCCCGATCACAAAAACGGGGCCGCCGACCTCCTCGTCGTCGATCTCGGGATGCTGTCGGTAGGTGTCCTCGATCTTGAGGCGTTGAATCAAGGCATTGCTGATGGTCGCATGCTGGATGACCTGGCCGATCTCGTTGAGATCCGCCTCGGTGTTCAGGGCTTCGACGATGCGATCGAGTCCCTCGCGGTAGTACGAGGACCCGAAATCGTCGAGACCGGTTGCGGCGCAGGCGCCGTTCTCCAACTCGTCGGCATCAAAGGGCATTATGCGAACCTTTCTCGTACCGCGTTGCGGCGCGCCGCAATGGCGGACGCCCGCTGCTCGGCGGTGACAGTCGCGGTGTCCGAGGGCAACTCGGCACGAATGTCGTCAAACGGCACGACCCGTGTCGACGGAGTCGGCGCTGTCTTCGTTCGCACACAGCGCAGGATGATGGGCCCATTGCTATAGCCCGCGGTATCAAGCCAATTCGCGACGCCTGGGTCCTCTGAGCACAGCACCACTCGCACCAAGCCCGTCGGAATCCACCACCGCCTGATGGGCATTGAGGCTGGACTGATGGCGCCCGTAATGAATCGTCTCCCACCACGGATTGCCGATGGAAAAGCTCCAGTAAATCCCTTCGGGCGGTTCTACTTCCACAATCAGCGCCTCGCCCACGCTCAGCTCCCACCGACCGATCACCGGCCGGTTCTCCGCGGCCGCACCGATGTCGGTGCGGTCGATCGGCGGCAGGAATCCGTTCGTCGGCGCCGCGGCGCCGAATTGCAGAAAGAATGCCAGGTTGTCCTGGACAAAGTCGCCAAGGGCGACCAACTGCCGCGACATCGCCGCGACCGGGTCGACCGAAGCGCCCTCGGCCCCAACCGCGTCGCCGAGCCGCTCAATGCGCAGCGACGACGCCACTTCGATATCCCAGTCGTAGAAGAAGTGCCGCACCGTCAACGTTGGGTGATCGCCGTCGAGCCGCATCCAATTGCCCGCCCGCCCCGTCTGCTCATCAGCCGACAGCACCACCTCGAAATTCCCGTCGGCATCCATCTCGAGCTCGTCGACCAGTTCGTTCGCCGTGGCGACGATGCCGTTCATCGTCTGCAGCCCGACGTAGCGTGCGGTGCCTCGATTGCCGAACAGCCGGTAACTTTCCCCGCCGCGCAGCACGGCACGGGTGTAAATGCAGTCTGGGCACTCCATTCCCCACGTCACGAGGTCGTCGGTGCTGGTGGCTTGGACGCACAGGACCGGATCGGTGTCGAACCGCAGCACCTCATCGATCCCCGCGGTGAGCAACACCAGCAGATGCCGCATTCCCGCGGCGAGGTCGACGCGATTGCGGTTCGTCGGGTCCGATTGCACAATCTGCGCTGCGTCCCGCAGCCGTTCCTGCAAGTACGACCATGCCTGGGAAAGGTCCGCGCTGTCGTCATCCGAGCCCGCCAGCGCTGCTTCGGCGATCGAGAACGGTAGCCACGCCATCGGGTTCTTCGAATCGCTCACGCGTTTCCCCGCTCCGGTCGCAGCTACAGATGCTTAAACGAAAACAATATTTTCACTTAACGCAACCTGACTATTGCAGCCGACCGCAGAGAATGTCAACGTTCCCGAGTAGGTTGAGACCGTGACGCCCACCTTCGCCGACCTCGCCAAGGCGCAATACATCCTGTTGACCACCTTCACCAAGGATGGCCGACCCAAGCCGACACCGATCTGGACCGCCCCGGACGGCGACCGGCTGCTGGTGATCACGCAGGGAACTTCCTGGAAGGTCAAGCGGATTCGCAATACGCCCCGCGTGACGATGGCCACCTGCACCATGCGCGGTCGCCCGACGAGCGAGGCCATTGAGGGCACCGCGGCCCTGCTCGACAAGTCGGAAACGGGCACCGTCTACGACGCGATCGGCAAGCGCTACGGCATCGTGGGCACGGTCTTCAACTTCTTCAGCAAGCTGCGCGGCGGTATGGAGAACAACATCGGCCTCGAACTCCGAGTGGCCCAAGGCTAGAGCGCCGATGGGCACGGTGCTGATTCCGATTCCGGACCGTGACTTCGACCCGACCGAGGTCGCGGTCAGCTGGCGGGTCTTGACCGACAACGGTCACCGCGTGATCTTTGCGACCGAAAGCGGCAACCCCGGCGTGGCCGACGACATCATGGTGACCGGTCGGGGCCTGGACATCTGGTCGGCGCTACCGGTATTGGGCTCCCTCTCGCTCGTCGGAATGGCGCTGCGCGCCAACAAGAACGGCCGCGACGCCTACGCCGCGATGGTGGGCTCGCAGGAGTACCAGCATCCCGTCAGCTGGAGTCGAGCCACCCTGGACGGCGCCGACGCGTTGCTGCTGCCCGGCGGTCATCGTGCCCGCGGAATGCGCAGCTACATCGACAGCGAGACCCTGCAGCGCCTAGTGGTCGAAGCGTTTGCCCGCGAAATGATCGTCGGGGCAATTTGTCACGGTGTACTGCTGGCCGCGCGCAGCGTCGACCCCGGCACCGGACACTCGGTGCTGTACGGGCACAAGACCACGTCGCTCACCTGGGCCATGGAGCGTCTGGCCTGGCGGCTCACCCGGATCACCCGATTCTGGGATCGCGATTACTACCGGACCTATACCGAGCAGCCCGGCCAGCCCGGCGGCTATATGTCGGTGCAGTCGGAAGTCACTCGGGCGCTTGAACAGCCGACCGATTTCTGCGACGTCGCGCGCGGCACGCCGCACTGGCGGCTCAAGTCCTCCGGGATGGCGCGGGACACGGCGACCGACTCGCGGCCGGCATTCGTCGTCGACGACGGCAACTACGTCTCGGCGCGCTGGCCCGGCGACACGCACACCTTTGCCGGTGTCGTGTCGGACAAACTGCGGCCGCAGTAGCTACCGCAGGTGCTCACCGAAGAACGCAAAGACCCGGCTCCAGGCGTCCTCGGTCGCGGCGTCGTCGTAACCGAAACCCGCGATGCGAAGCAGTGGTTGGGCGGGAAGGGTGTTCGCGAAGCTGTGCCCGACGCCCGGGTAGACCTTGACGTCGTTGGTGATCTGTTTGGCCGCAATCACTTCGCGCAACTTCTCGGGTGCGCCCTTGCCCAGCGGGTCACGCGCGCCGAAGCTCGCCACAATCGGGCACGCTCCCTCTAGCGTCTCGTTCAGGTGGCGCGGCAGCGGAGCGCCGTAGAACGGGGCAGAGGCGCCAAACCCCTTGGGCGACATGACAAGTGCGAACTGTCCGCCCATGCAGAAGCCGGCGATTCCCACCTGCCCGGAACAGTCCGGCCTGCCGAGCAAGTGATCGCGGGCAGCAAGAATGTCGTCAAGCGCGCGGCCACGCTGTGTCATCAGCTCACGCATGACCCGGGTGATGCAGCGGATGCGGCCACCCCGCGCGTACATGTTCGGAGTCAGCGCCACATAGCCTGCCTGCGCGATGCGGTCGTTGGTCGACTGCTTGTCCCGGCCGTAGCCGAAGGCGTCATGGATCACCACCACACCCGGCCAGGGGCCATTCCCGGGTGGAATGCTCAGCAGCGCATCGATCGGTCCGTCAGGGGTATCGATCTCAATCGTGGTCATATCGTCATCTAACTGCAGCCGCGATACCGATCACCAGGGGAACTCGGGCGCAACCCGCAGACGTTGCCATCACATGGTGAGCCGGTTGTTACTCGTGTATGCCGTCGTCGAACTGGCGGCGATCTTCGCGCTGGTATGGGCGGTCGGGTGGGGTTGGACCCTGCTGAGTCTGCTGGTCACGTTCGTCCTCGGGTGGGGCCTGCTGGCCCCGATGGCCGGGTCGCAGCTGATTCGCGACGTCGGGCAGATGCGCTCCGGTCTCAAAGAACCGCGCACCACCCTGGGCGACGGCGCGTTGGTGACCGCGGCGACGGGGCTGGTCCTCATTCCCGGATTGGTCACCACGGTGTTCGGCGCATTGCTGCTGCTTCCGCCGGTGCGTGCAGCCGCCGGGCCGGGATTGACCGGGATCGCGTTGCGGAGTTTGCGGCGCCGCGCTCCGCTGGTCAGCTACACGGCGACGTTCACCGACTTCCGTTCCGACTCCCCGGGCGATGGCCGTGACTACATCGACGGCGAGGTCATCGACGTCCACGACGTCGAGCCGCCGGCGCTGCCGAACGACGACCATTGGGGCGGCCCACGGTACGCGTGCGGCCCGAACTGATCGCCTTCGGTGCTGCTCCACGTAGTTTTGCGGTGTGACCCCGATTCCCACCACGCTGCTGCTGAACGGCCGGGTGCACAGCCCCACCCATCCCGACGCGACCGCCATGGCGGTGCGCGGTGAGGTCATCGCGTGGCTGGGCAGCGATGACGTCGGCCGCAGGCAGTTTCCCGACGCCGAGGTGGTGGACCTCCAGGGTGGTTTCGTAGCCCCGGGATTCGTGGACAGCCACATCCATGTGACGGCGACCGGCCTCACGCTGAGCGGCCTGGACTTGCGGGGAGCCACCTCGCGCGCGCAGTGCGTGCGAATGGTCGCCGACTATGCCGCCGCCCACCCCGGCCAGGCGATTTGGGGGCATGGTTGGGACGAGTCGTCCTGGCCCGAGAACAGCCCGCCGTCGACCGCCGATCTCGACGCGGTGCTTGGCGACCGGCCTGCCTACCTGGCGCGCGTCGATGTTCACTCCGCACTGGCCTCGACCGGGCTGCGCACACTCGTTCCCGACCTCGCGGCGGCGCGCGGTTTCGCCGCTGACCGGCCGCTGGCCGGCGACGCTCACCACCTGGTCCGGGCCGTCGCCCGCGGGCTGTTGACCGCCGCGCAGCTGGCCGAAGCCAGATCCGCCGCGCTTGCGGGCGCCGCCGCGGTCGGCATCGTCGCGGTACACGAATGCGCCGGCCCCGAGATCGGCGGCCTCGACGATTGGCTGCAGCTGCGTGCCTTGGATCACGGCGTCGAGGTGATCGGCTACTGGGGTGAAGCGGTGACCACCGCCGCGCAGGTCCGCGCGCTGATGTACGAGACCGGGGCCCGAGGGCTGGCCGGTGACCTGTTCATCGACGGGGCGCTCGGGTCGCGCACCGCCTGGCTGCACGAGCCCTACACCGACGCCCCGGACCGCCGCGGCACCTGCTACCTCGACGCGGACGTCGTCGAAGCGCACCTGCGGGCATGCACCGAAGCGCAGGTGACGGCGGGTTTCCATGTCATCGGCGACGCCGCGGTCTCGGCGGCGGTCGATGCGTTTGAGCGCGTCGTCGCCGACCTCGGGGTGGTCGCCGTCGCCCGCTGCGGACACCGGCTGGAACACCTCGAGATGGTGACCGCCGATCAAGCCGCCAAACTGGGCGCCTGGGGCGTCATCGCCAGCGTGCAGCCCAACTTTGACGCGCTCTGGGGTGGCCGCGACGGCATGTACGCCGACCGACTCGGCCCGGAACGAGGCAGCCAGCTCAACCCGCTTGCGCTGTTAGCATCCCAAGGCGTGCCACTCGCGCTAGGTTCCGATGCCCCGGTGACGGGGTTTGGCCCGTGGGAGAGCGTGCGCGCGGCGGTCCATCACCGCACTCCGGGCAGTGGCGTGTCGGCCCGGGCCGCATTCGCGGGCGCGACCCGCGGCGGCTGGCGGGCCTGCGGTGTCCGGGACGACAACATGGGCGCCCTGGTGCCCGGCGCGCCCGCCTCCTATGCCGTGTGGGACGCCGGAGACCTCGATGTCCACGCCCCGGACGACAGCGTCCAGCGGTGGTCTACCGACCCGCGTTCCCGGGTTCCCGCGTTGCCCCGGTTGGGCCCGACCGACGACTTGCCGCGGTGCCGGCGAACCGTCCACCGAGGTGCTGTCATCCATGGCTGAGGAAAAGCCCGGTGGGGCCGTTAACCCCGACGAGCCCAGCGAGATCGATGCGGACGACGCGCTCGAGGACGACAAAACGGAGCCGGCGCACGACGACGACGCCCCCGGATCCGACGCGGACGACGAACACACCACGCGCGAGCCCGACGGCCCAAGCCCGGCCGGTCGGCTGGCCGCGGCCATGGGCCATGCGATAAGGAGGCTGGGCACCGGGGCGATCGCGCGGCTCCCCGCCATTGGGGCGGCGATGCTGCCCCGGCTATCGCGGTTGGTGGCCACGGTCGCGGGTGGACTGCTGCTCTGTGCCAGCTTCCCGTCGGTGAACTGGTGGTGGGCCGCCGTCGTCGCCGCGGCGCTGCTGGCGTGGGTGCTCAAACATCCCGCCACGACACTCGCCGGTGGCTTCGGCTACGGATTCCTCTTCGGCCTCGCGTTCTATCTGCCACTGCTGCCGTGGATCAGCCTTCTGGTGGGCGCCATACCGTGGCTCGCGTTGGCCACGATGTGTGCCCTGTTCCCCGGCCTCTTCGGCTTCTTCGGCTTCGTGGTGCGGCGACTGCCCGGCTGGCCGATCTGGTTCGCGTTGGTGTGGACGGCCCAGGAGTGGTTGAAGTCGGTCTTCCCGTTCGGCGGTTTTCCCTGGGGCGCGGTCGCCTACGGCCAGGCCGAGGGGCCCCTGCTGCCGTTGGTCCAGCTCGGCGGGGTGGCGCTGCTCTCCATGGGGGTCATGCTGATGGGCTTCAGCGCGACCGGCATCGCGCTGGAGATCGCCAAGTGGTGGCGCACCGGCAGCCAGGCGCGTGGCGTTGCCTCCGCGGATGCCGGTGCGGAAGCCACGGAAGCCGCACCGCCGCCCGCGGTGGTGCTTCCCGGCGTGTGCATCTGTCTGGTGCTGCTGGTCGCGGTCCTCGCCTGGCCGCAGGTGCGGCACTCCGGTGCGGGATCAGGTGGTGATCCGACGGTCACCGTCGCGGCCGTGCAAGGCAATGTGCCCCGGCTCGGTCTCGAGTTCAATGAGCAACGTCGAGCGGTACTGGACAACCACGTTGCCGAGACACTGCGGCTGGCCGAGGACGTGCGGGCCGGGGCGGCCCCGCAACCGCAATTCGTCATCTGGCCGGAGGACTCCTCCGACATCGATCCCTTCGTCAACGCCGACGCCGCAGAACGGATCGCCGAGGCAGCCCACGCGATCAACGCGCCGATCCTGATCGGCGCGGTGCTCGCGGTGCCGGGCCGCGACAAAGGGCCGATCGAGTACACCAACACCGCCATCGTCTGGAATCCGGTAAGCGGACCCGCCGACCGCCACGACAAAGAGATCGTGCAGCCGTTCGGCGAATACCTGCCCATGCCGTGGCTTTTCAAGCATCTGTCGGGCTACGCCGACAGGGCCGGCAACTTCATCCCCGGAAAAGGCAGCGATGTCGTACAGATCGCCGGAGTGCCGGTCGGCGTGGCCACCTGCTGGGAGGTCATCTTCGACCGGGTGCCGCGAAAGGCCGTCCTCAACGGCGCGCAGCTGCTCGCGGTGCCGGCCAACAACGCCACCTTCAACAAGCGGATGAGCGAGCAACAGCTGGCGTTCGCCAAGGTGCGGGCCGTCGAGCACGACCGATACGTCGTGGTTGCCGGTACGACCGGGATCAGTGCGGTGATCGCGCCCGACGGCGGCGAACTGGTCCGCACCGACTTCTTCCAGCCCGCCTACCTGGACATCCAAGTGCGCCTCAAGACGAAGCTGACACCGGCAACCCAATGGTCGCCGATCGTGCAGTGGGTCCTGGTTGCGGCGGCCGGAGCGGCCATTCTGGGCGGAATACGGCACAATGGGAGCTTCCCGCGTTCGATTCGGCACAGGTCCAGGCCGTCGGCCGAATCGGCAGACGATGGGGCGGCCCCGGACGAGCCCCGGTCCGACGAGGCAGCCCCGACGACCGCAAGCGAGCCCTCGCCGGACACAGCCGGTGACTACACTCCGCTCCACCAAAAAGGCGGCCCACAACCGCGTTATCTCGGGCGACACAGAGGAGATAAATGACCACCGGCGAACAGGCGACCCGAGCTCCCGGCAATCGTCCTAGCCAGCGTGTCCTGGTTATCATCCCGACCTTCAACGAGCGGGAGAACCTGCCGCTGATCCATCGGCGGCTGACGGATGCCTGCCCCGACGTCCACGTGCTGATCGTGGACGACGGCAGCCCCGACGGGACCGGCCAACTTGCCGACGAGCTGGCAGCGGCCGATGGCGGTCGCACGCACGTCATGCACCGCACGGTCAAGGATGGCCTGGGCGCCGCTTACCTCGCGGGATTCGCCTGGGGTTTGAGTCGGGAGTACTCGGTACTCGTCGAGATGGACGCCGACGGCAGTCATGCGCCCGAGCAGCTGCGCCGTCTGCTGGACGCCGTCGACTCCGGAGCCGATCTGGTCATCGGTTCGCGCTACGTCGACGGGGGAGCGGTGCGCAACTGGCCCAAGCGGCGCTGGGCCCTGTCCTGGACGGCCAACACCTACGCCCGACTGGCGCTCGACATCGACATCCATGACATCACCGCCGGCTACCGTGCCTACCGCCGCGAGGTTCTCGAGGCGATCGATCTCGACGGTGTGGACTCCAAGGGCTACTGCTTCCAGATCGATCTGACCCGGCGCACCCTGGACAACGGGTTCATCGTCGTCGAGGTGCCGATCACCTTCACCGAGCGCGAACTCGGCGTCTCCAAGATGAGCGGATCAAACATTCGCGAGGCGCTGGTCAAGGTCGCGAAATGGGGCATCGAGAGCCGAAAGAACGGCGCCCGGGCCTCCCGCGCTACCAACCGGACGTAAAGAACCGGAAGCCCGGTCAGCCGCGCCGCTTCGTCCGGATCAGGTCGAGGCGCTCCTTGAGCAGTTCTTCGAGTTCTTCGACGGAGCGGCGCTCCAGCAGCATGTCCCAGTGCGTGCGCGGTGGCTTGACCTTCTTCGGCTCGGGGAGGTCGCCCTCGATCAGGGTGCCTTCCATGCCGTTGCGGCACAGCCAGGAGCCGGGGATGTCGGCGTCGTCGGCGAACGGAACCTCGAATTCCTCGCCGTTCTCGGTGCGGTACTTCGCGAGCTGACGCGGGGCCAGGTCATGGTTGCGGTCGGTCTCATAGCTCACGGCTCCGAGGCGGCTGCCCCTCAATACACGATCAGCCATGGCTGCTACTCCTTTTAAATCCTTTGAGCTCTTAAGCTCCGGTGGCGCGATTCTATTCGCATAGCAAACGTTAGGACGTTCTGCGTAGTTCCCGAGTCGACACGCGGTGTACGCGACTCGACCGTCAATGATACCGGGATCACGGAGACCGGCCGACTAAAGTCGGCAGGCGTGAGCCGCCGTTCCCACCCACAGCCATGCCGCTGGTGCGGTAGAGACGTGACCGAAGTCGGGATGGGCCGGCGTCGTCAGTACTGTCGGCAGTCCTGCCGGCAGCGGGCCTACGAGCAGCGGGCTTCGATCAACCGGGGTGAGACGACCGCGGTGCCGGCCGATGCCGTGGTGCTGTCGGCTGACGACGCGTCAGACCTGTCGGATCGCGTTTACCAGGTCCGATGCGCCGCGGAGGACGTCGCCACGGCGCTCGACGAAGGTGCCGAAGCGACCGAACTGCGCGAACTGTGCGAGGCGTTGCTTCGCGCGGCCCAGGCGGCCGACGGCTGGCGTCGAGCGGTCGTCTGACCCGCGTCCGCGCCGCGCCGCGCCGCACTGCCCGGCTCCGATCGGAAATCCCGCCGCCATGTACCCGACCACGACCGATGGCTAGCCGGGTACAGTCGCGCCATGGACGGGGTGTCAGGCGTATGGCGCGGTCAGCGGGACGGCAGTGGCACCCGGCGCGCCGACATCCCCGTGGAAACGGCGTTTCACACGTCGACCCCGATCCTCCTTTAGCAACCGGGAGCATCGGACGTTTTGAAATCCTGTCGGAGTTGGCCATACTCACCAGCGACATTCTTGGGTCGGAGAGCAGCACGACGCGGGTCGACTTCGCTTCGTGCAGCGACTGCCGTGACTCGGCATCCGGTGGTTGAAAACGGCCAATGGTAGGCAAGGGGTACTGAGGTGGATCAACTCCAGCATGCGACCGAGGCGCTGCGGAAAGCGCTGGTCCAGGTTGACCGCCTGAAGCGCACCAACCGTGCGCTGCTGGAGCGCTCGAGCGAGCCGATCGCGATCGTCGGTATGTCCTGCCGCTTCCCGGGTGGGGTTGATACACCCGAGAGCCTGTGGCAGATGGTGGCCGACGGCCGGGATGTGATCTCGGAGTTCCCGACGGATCGTGGCTGGGATCTAGCGGGACTCTTCGACCCCGATCCCGACGCGCGCCACAAGACATACGCCAACACCGGCGGCTTCGTCGACGACGTCGCGGACTTCGACCCCGCATTCTTCGGCATCGCGCCCACCGAGGCGCTCGCGATGGACCCCCAGCACCGGATGCTGCTGGAGCTGGCTTGGGAGGCATTGGAGCGAGGCGGGATCGACCCCAGCGGGCTGCGCGGCAGCGCCACCGGAGTGTTCGCCGGACTCATCGTCCAGGGCTACGGCATGCTCGCCGAGGAAATCGAGGGTTACCGCCTGACCGGCATGACCTCCAGCGTCGCCTCGGGCCGGGTGTCGTACGTGCTGGGCCTGGAGGGCCCGGCCGTGTCGGTGGATACGGCCTGCTCGTCGTCCCTGGTGGCCCTGCACATGGCCGTGCAGTCGCTGCGGTCCGGCGAGTGCGACCTGGCCCTGGCCGGCGGCGCCACCGTCAACGCCACGCCAACGGTTTTCGTCGAGTTCAGCCGGCACCGCGGGCTCGCACCCGACGGGCGGTGCAAGGCCTACGCCGGCGCGGCCGACGGGGTCGGCTGGTCCGAGGGCGGCGCCATGCTGGTCGTGGAGCGGCTGTCGGATGCGCGCCGGCTGGGGCATCCCGTGCTGGCGCTGGTGCGCAGCTCGGCGGTCAATCAGGACGGTGCCTCCAACGGATTGACCGCGCCCAACGGTCCCTCGCAGCAGCGGGTGGTACGCACCGCGCTGGCCAACGCCGGGTTGTCGACAGCCGAGGTCGATGTGGTGGAAGGCCACGGCACCGGCACCACATTGGGCGATCCCATTGAGGCACAGGCGTTGTTGGCGACGTACGGCCAGGATCGCAGTGAGCCCCTGTGGTTGGGCTCGATCAAGTCGAATATGGGTCACACCCAGGCCGCCGCCGGGGTCGCCGGAGTGATCAAGATGGTGCAGGCGATGCGTCACGAGATGCTGCCCGCGACTTTGCATGTGGATCAACCCAGCCCGCACGTGGATTGGTCGGCGGGCGCGGTGTCGTTGTTGAGCGAGGCGCGACCGTGGCCGGCGGCGGATCACGCACGCCGCGCGGGGATCTCGTCGTTCGGGATCAGCGGCACCAACGCACACGTGATCGTCGAATCCGCCCCTGCCGAAGAGCCTCGGGAGAGCGGACCGACGCCCACGGTGGTGCCGTGGGTTCTGTCAGCAAAGTCATTGCCGGCATTGGCATCTCAGGCCACCCGGCTGGCCGCTCACGTAGCCGCCGATGATGGGCTTGATATTGCCGACGTGGCGTGGTCGTTGGCCGGCCGGGCGACCTTCGAGCACCGGGCCGTCGTCGTCGGCGGTGACCGCGACCAATTGTTGGCCGGGCTCGCGGAATTGGCCGGCGACGACCCGGCCGGTTCGATCATTCGGGGTGCGGCGCTGCCCGCAGGCAAGCACCTCTTCGTTTTCCCTGGCCAAGGGTCTCAATGGCTGGGCATGGGCATCGAGTTGCTCGATACCGCACCGGTATTCGCCCAGCAGATCGAGGCGTGCGCGGAGGCGTTCTCCGAATTCGTCGACTGGTCGCTGATCGACGTGCTGCGTGGCACACCCGGCGCGCCGGGCATGGATCGCGTCGACGTGGTGCAGCCGGTGCTCTTCGCGATGATGGTGTCGTTGGCCGAACTGTGGAAGTCGGTCGGCGTCAACCCGGACGCGGTGATCGGACACTCGCAGGGGGAGATCGCCGCGGCACACGTCGCCGGTGCGCTGTCGCTGCGGGATGCCGCGCGCGTGGTGACTTTGCGCAGCAAGCT
Source organism: uncultured Actinomycetota bacterium (assembly GCA_963794245.1). Lineage (GTDB taxonomy): Bacteria > Actinomycetota > Actinomycetes > Mycobacteriales > Mycobacteriaceae > Mycobacterium. The sequence continues at coordinate 33,591 of CAWCDD010000002.1, forward strand.
GCTTCGGTCGCTGGCTCACCCCGGCGGCATGCTTTCCATCGCGTGCAGCACCGAGCGTGCGCGGGAATTGCTGGCGCCCTACGGCAATCGACTCAGCATCGCCGCCGTCAATGGCCCCTCGGCGGTCGTGGTGTCGGGTGAGGTCGCCGCGCTGGAGGAACTCATCGGGTTCTGCGCCGACCTGGATCTGCGGACCCGCCGGATCGACGTCGACTATGCGTCGCATTCGGTGGAGGTCGAGGCGATTCGTGAAGAGCTGACCGAGGTGCTTGCCGGGATCGAGCCGCATTCCACCCGGATCGCATTCTTTTCCACGGTAACCGGAAACCGTTTGGATACAGTCGGTTTGGATGCCGCGTACTGGTACCGCAACATCCGGCAGACCGTGCAATTCGACCAGGCGGTGCGCACCGCATGCGAGCATGGATACCGGACATTCATCGAATCCAGTCCACATCCCGCGTTGATCGCCGGAATCGAGGACACCTTCAACGACAGCGGTGCCGCCGGGGACGCCGAGGTGGTCGTCGTTCCCACCCTGGGCCGTGATGACGGCGGACTTGAGCGGTTCCTGATGTCGGCCGCCGCCGCGTTCACGGCGGGCGTGAACGTGAATTGGCGCGGGGTATTGGGCGGGGCCGGCTTCGTCGAGCTGCCCACGTATGCGTTTGATCGACGCAGGTTCTGGCTGTCCGGCGAGGGCGTCGGAGCCGACGCCGCGGGCTTGGGACTGGGAACCAGTGAGCATGCGTTGCTCAGCGCGGTGGTCGAGCTGCCCGCCTCGGGCGGGGTGGTGCTGACAGGGCGCTTGTCGCCGAGCTTGCAGGGATGGCTGGCTGATCACGCCGTGTCCGGCACCGTGGTGTTCCCGGGCGCGGGGTTTGTGGAGCTGGCCATCCGCGCCGGAGACGAAGTCGGTTGTTCGACGGTCGACGAGCTGACGCTGCAGGCGCCACTGATGATGCCGGTCACCGATTCTGGATTCGGCTCGGTGGCAGTGCAAGTCGTCGTGGGCGCGGGCGAAGAATCGGGCCAGCGCAGTGTCGCGATTTTTTCGCGCATCGACGCCGACTCCGGGTGGGTGTGTCACGCCGAGGGGGCGTTGAGCTCCACGCCGGTCGAGCCGAACGCCGATCTGTCGGTGTGGCCGCCGGCGGGTGCGGTCGCGGTGGACGCGACCGACGGCTACGAGAACTTGGCGGCCCGCGGGTACGGCTACGGTCCCGCGTTCAGAGGATTGACCGCCACCTGGGTCCGCGGCGACGAGGTGTTCGCCGAGGTGCGACTGCCCGACGCGGCAGGAAGCGTCAGCGGATTCGGGGTGCACCCGGCATTGCTCGATGCGGCAATGCATTCCATGGTGATGGCCCACTTGTCCGCCGACGAGGCCACCGACGTCGTGTTGCCGTTCGCATGGCAGGGCGTTTCGTTGCATGCCGCGGGCGCATCGGCGGTACGCGCGCGCATCGCGCCGGCCGGCCCTTCTGCCGTCTCGATCGAGCTTGCCGACGGGCTGGGGCTGCCGGTGCTGTCGGTTGCCACGATGGCCGTCCGCCCGGTCAACGAGCAGCAACTGCGCGCGGCAATCTCGAGTTCGGGCCCGGATCGGTTGTTCGAGGTGGTGTGGTCGCCGGCACCGGCGGCCGCCGGTACCAAGCCGGTTTCATCCCACCAGCTGCTCGAATCCGTTGCCACCGAGGACGATCCGGTGGCGGCCACCTATCGGCGAACCCATCAGGTGCTGGCGGCCGTGCAGTCGTGGTTGACCGAGCATGACTCGGGAGTCCTGGTCGTTGCCACGCGCGGAGCCATGGGGCTGCCAGGCGAGGACGTCACCGATTTAGCGGGCGCCGCGGTGTGGGGTCTGGTGCGGTCGGCGCAGACCGAGCATCCCGGCCGGATCGTGCTCGTGGATTCCGATGCGCCACTTGACGACGACGCCACTGCCGCCATTGTCGCGATCGGAGAGCCGCAGGTATTGCTGCGCGGCGCGACGATCTACACCGCGCGGGTGAACGGTAGCCGCGCGGTCGACGGCATTTTGGCGCCGCCCGCCGAGGGACCCTGGCGGCTGGGTATCAGCAGCGCGGGAACTTTCGAAAACCTGCGCTTGGAGCCGGTTCCCAACGCCGGTGCGCCGCTGGAGCCGGGTCAGGTTCGGGTGGCGCTGCGCGCGATCGCCACCAACTTCCGCGACGTCATGATCACGCTGGGCATGTTCACCCACGACGCACTGCTCGGCGGCGAAGGCGCGGGCGTAGTCGTCGAAGTCGGGCCGGGCGTCACCGAATTCACGGTAGGCGATTCGGTCTACGGATTCTTCCCCGACGGCAGCGGCACAGTGGTCCCCGGCGACATCCGCTTGCTGCTGCCGAAGCCCGCCGACTGGTCCTACGCCGAAGCCGCCGCCATCTCAGCGGTTTTCACCACCGCATACATGGCGTTCATCCACCTGGCCGACGTCAAGCCGGGCCAGCGGGTGTTGGTTCACGCCGCCGCCGGCGGTGTCGGGATGGCTGCCGTGCAAATGGCCCGGCACCTGGGACTCGAAGTGTTCGGGACCGCCAGCCGCGGCAAGTGGGACACCCTGCGGGCCATGGGCTTTGACGACGACCACATCGGGGATTCGCGCAGCCTGGAATTCGAGGACAAGTTCCGCGCGGTCACCGGCGGGCGCGGCATGGACGTGGTGCTGGACTCGCTGGCCGGCGAATTCGTCGACGCGTCCCTGCGCTTGGTCGCGCCCGGTGGCGTGTTCTTGGAGATGGGTAAGACCGACATCCGCGACCCGGGTGTGGTCGCCCGCGAGTACCCGGGCGTCCGCTATCGCGCCTTCGACCTCTTCGAGCCGGGCCGTCCCCGGATGCACCAGTGGATGCTCGAGCTCGCCGAACTGTTCGATGCCGGTGTGCTGCGGCCCTTGCCGGTGACGACTTTCGATGTGCGCCGGGCACGTACGGCACTGCGCTACCTGAGTCAGGCACGCCATATCGGCAAGGTCGTCCTCACTGTTCCTTCGGGGCCAGGGGGTGCGCTGGGGGCGGGAACCGTATTGATCACCGGCGGCACCGGCATGGCGGGGTCGACGTTGGCCCGCCACCTGGTGGCGCACCACGGCGTGCAGAACCTGGTGCTGCTGAGCCGGCGTGGCCCGGATGCGGCCGGATCCGCTGAGTTGGTCGCCGAATTGGAAGCGGCCGGTGCGCGGGCGTTGGTGGTTGCATGCGACGCGGCCGACCGGGCTGCCCTGGCCGCGGTGATTGCCGATATTCCGCCACAGCACCCGCTGTCCGGGGTCATTCACGCCGCCGGTGTACTCGACGACGCGGTGGTCACCTCGCTGACACCCGAACGGGTGGATGCGGTGTTGCGGGCCAAGGTGGACGCCGCGTGGAACCTGCACGAGCTCACCCGCGACCTGGATGTGTCTGCGTTCGTGATGTTTTCGTCGATGGCCGGCCTGGTGGGTTCGTCGGGCCAGGCCAACTACGCTGCGGGCAACACGTTCCTCGACGGTCTGGCCGCGCATCGGCGGGCCCACGGATTGCCGGCGATCTCACTGGGGTGGGGGCTGTGGGACCAGGCCAGCGCCATGACCGGTGGACTGGACGCCGCCGACCGCGCGCGGCTGAGCCGCGACGGAATCCTGGCGCTGTCGTCGACCGAAGCGATGGAATTGTTCGACACGGCAATGATTGTCGACGAGCCGTTCATCGCGCCCGCCCGCATCGACCTCGCCGCGCTGCGTGCGCATGCGGCCGCAGTGCCGCCGATGTTCACCGACCTGCTCAACGCGCCGGCACGGCGCCAGGTCGACGACTCGCTGGCCGCCGCGAAATCGAAATCGGCTCTGGCGCACCGTCTGCACGGGCTCTCCGAACCCGAGCAGCACGCCCTGGTGCTGGACCTGGTCCGCTCGCACATCGCGACCGTGTTGGGCAACACCACCGTCGAGGCGATCGACCCCGACAAGGCGTTCCAGGACCTCGGCTTCGACTCGCTGACCGCGGTCGAAATGCGCAACCGGCTGAAAACCGCGACCGGACTGGCGCTTTCGCCCACCCTCATCTTCGACTACCCGACGCCCAACGGGCTGGCCAGCTACATCCGTAACGAGCTCGCCGGAGTTACGCAGGAAATCGCGCACACCCCGATCGTCCAGGTCACCGGCGACGACCCGATCGTGATCGTCGGTATGTCGTGCCGCTACCCGGGCGGCGTGACTTCCCCCGAGGACTTGTGGGAGATGCTGACCGAGGGCCGTGACGTGCTCTCCGAATTCCCGGCCGACCGCGGCTGGGATCTGGCCGGCGTGTACAACCCGGATCCCGATGTTCCGGGCACCTGCTACACCCGCACTGGCGGCTTCGTCGACGGCGTCGCGGACTTCGATCCCGCGTTCTTCGGTATCACGCCGAGCGAGGCGCTCGCGATGGACCCGCAGCAGCGGATGTTCCTCGAACTGTCCTGGGAAGCTTTGGAGCGAGCCGGAATTGAACCCGGCGCGCTGCGCGGCAGCGCCACCGGCATCTTCGCCGGGGTGTACACGCAGGGCTACGGCATCGGCGCCGCGCCGACCGCCGAGGGTTTCCGGCTGACGGGTCAATCATCGAGCGTCGCGTCGGGTCGGGTGTCCTATGTGCTGGGGCTGGAGGGCCCCGCGGTGTCGGTGGACACCGCGTGCTCCTCGTCGCTGGTCGCGTTGCACATGGCAGCGCAATCGCTGCGTTCGGGCGAGTGCGACCTGGCGCTGGCCGGCGGCGTCACCGTTAATGCCACACCCGACATCTTCGTGGAGTTCAGCCGGATGCGCGGCCTGTCGGTGGATGGCCGGTGCAAGGCTTACGCGGGAGCGGCCGACGGCACCGGATTCTCCGAAGGCGGCGGCATGCTCGTCGTGGAGCGGTTGTCGGATGCACGGCGCCTGGGTCATCCGGTGCTGGCGGTGGTGCGGGGTTCGGCAATCAACCAGGACGGCGCCTCCAACGGGTTGACCGCGCCCAACGGCCCGTCGCAGCAGCGGGTGGTGCGCGCCGCGTTGGCCAGTGCCGGTTTATCCGCCGCCGAGGTCGACGTGGTGGAAGGCCACGGCACGGGCACCACATTGGGCGATCCCATTGAGGCCCAGGCATTGTTGGCGACCTACGGGCAGCACCGGGCCGAGCCGCTGCTGTTGGGGTCGATCAAGTCGAATATGGGTCACACGCAGGCCGCCGCCGGAGTCGCCGGTGTGATCAAGATGGTGTTGGCGATGCGCCACGAGCTGCTGCCGGCGACGTTGCATGTGGATCAGCCCAGCCCGCACGTGGATTGGACGGCGGGCGCGGTGTCGTTGCTGACCGAGGCGCGGCAGTGGCCTGCCGCGGGGCGCGTGCATCGCGCGGGCGTGTCGTCGTTCGGCATCAGCGGCACCAACGCCCACGTGATCATCGAGGCTGTCCCTGTCGAGCCCGACCACGTCGTCGATCGCCCCAAGGCGCCTGCGCTGCCGTGGGTGGTATCGGCAAAGTCCTTGCCGGCGTTGGCCTCCCACGCGTCCAGGCTGTCCGCTCATCTCCGCGCCCACGGCGAGCTTGACGTTGCCGATGTGGCATGGTCGTTGGCGGGCAGGTCGAACTTCGAGCATCGAGCCGTCGTCGCGGGTGCTGATCGCGACCAGTTGCTGGCCGGCCTCGACGAGTTGGCCACCGGTGCGGCCACATCCGTCATACAGGGCACCGCAACCGGCGGCAAGACCGTCTTCGTCTTCCCGGGCCAGGGCTCCCAGATACTGGGCATGGGCATGGGGTTGCACGCCGGGTATCCGGTATTCGCCGACGCGTTCAACACCGTGGTGGCGGAACTGGATCGGCACCTGCTACGCCCGTTGCGCGAAGTCATGTGGGGCCACGACGAAAACCTGTTGAACACCACCGAATTCGCGCAACCGGCGCTGTTCACGGTGGAAGTGGCCCTCTACCGGTTGCTCGAATCCTGGGGTGTGCGGCCCGACTTCGTGATGGGTCACTCGATCGGTGAGTTGGCTGCCGCGCACGTCGCCGGTGTCTTGTCGCTGGAGAACGCCGCGGTGCTGGTGGCCGCACGTGGCCGCTTCATGCAGGCGCTGCCGGCGGGCGGGGCGATGATCGCGGTGCAGGCGACGGAATCCGAAGTGCGTCCGCTGCTGGTTCCCGAGGTCGGCATCGCAGCGGTCAACGGGCCGGGCTCGGTGGTGATTTCGGGCGACGAAGACAAGGTGACCGCGATCGCCGAGCGCCTGCGCGCCGACGGTCGCCGCGTTCACCAACTGGCCGTCTCGCACGCCTTCCACTCGCCGTTGATGGATCCGATGATCGACGAATTCGGAACGGTCGCAGCCGGACTCGCCATCGGCAAACCCACCATCCCGATCGTGTCGAACGTGACCGGGCGGCTGGCTGGAGACGACTTCGCGACGGCGGCGTATTGGAAGCGGCACGTTCGCGAGGCGGTGCGATTTGCCGACAGCGTGCAGTTCGTGCACTCAGCAGGCGCAACGCGTTTCCTTGAAGTCGGGCCCAGCAGTGGCCTGACGGCGTCGATCGAGGAATCGCTTCCCGATGCGCCGATCTTCACCATGTCCGCACTGCGCAAGGACCGCCCGGAGCCGGACACCCTGATCAACACGATCGCACAGGCGTATGCCGCCGGGATGAACGTGGACTGGCGCGGTGCAATCGGCCAGGCCAGTTTCGTCGAGTTGCCCACCTATACCTTTGAGCGGCGGCGGTTTTGGCTCGCCGGCGACGGCGCCCCGGCCGATGCGGCCGGTCTCGGCCTGGCCGCCAGCGAACACCCACTGCTGGGTGCGGTGGTCGAGCTGCCGGCCTCGGGCGGAGTAGCGCTCACCGGCCGGCTATCGCCCAGCGTGCAGACCTGGTTGAACGATCACGCTGTGGGCGGGGTCGTGTTGTTCCCCGGAGCGGGCTTCGTCGAGTTGGCGATCCGCGCGGGGGACGAGGTCGGCTGTGGAGTTGTCGACGAACTGAATCTTGCGGCGCCCCTGGTGTTGCCGGCCGGTGGGTCGGTCGCAGTTCAGGTGGTGGTCGGCGGTCCGGACGACTCGGGCGCGCGTGCGGTGTCGGTCTTCTCCCGTGCCGAGGCCGGATCCGGCTGGTCTTTGCACGCCGAGGGCGTGCTGCGGGCGGGGTCGGCCGAACCGAGCGCGGATCTGTCGGCATGGCCACCGGTTGGTGCGGTCCCGGTCGACGTCGGCGACGGCTACGAGCGGCTGGCCGAGCGCGGATACAGCTACGGGCCCGCGTTCCGCGGCTTGACCTCGATGTGGCGCCGCGGCGATGAGGTGTTCGCCGAAGTGATGCTGCCCGCGGATGCCGGGGTGTCGGTGACCGGGTTCGGTGTCCACCCGGTGATGCTGGACGCCGCAATGCACGCGGTGATCCTGGCCTCCGACAGCGAGGACCTTGCCGAAGGTTCGATGTTGGTGCCGTTCTCCTGGCAGCAGGTGTCCCTGCACGCCGCGGGCGCGGCGGCGGTACGGGCCCGGATCCTGCCGGTGGGCCATCCCCCGCACGCGGGAGGTACCCCCACGGCAGTGTCGATCGAGCTCGCGGACGGCCTTGGGCTGCCCGTGCTTTCGGTGGGGTCGATGGTGGCCCGGCCGGTGACTGATCAGCAATTGCTGGCCGCGGTGTCGAACTCGGGGCCGGACCGGCTCTTCGAAGTCGACTGGATCGCCCAGCCGTCCTCCTCCGTGCAGCCGGTATCGGTGTCCGTCTGGGGCGCAACGGAATTGGAGGCGGTCGAGGGACAGCGATCGGCCGTGGTCTTCGAATCCGCGTCGGTCGCCGATGACGTCCTGGCGGGGGTGTATGGAGCCACCCGCGCGGTATTGCCGGTGCTGCAGTCGTGGTTGGCCCGCGAAGGGGCAGGGACGCTGGTGGTGGCGACCCGAGGCGCGACGACGTTGCCGGGGGAGGACATCACTGATCTGGCGGGTGCTGCGGTGTGGGGCTTGGTGCGTTCTGCGCAGACCGAGCATCCCGGCCGGATCGTGTTGGTCGACACCGACGGTCCGCTCGACGACGAGGCGGTGGCCGCGGTCCTGGCGACCGGGGAGCCGCAAGTCGTGATGCGCGGCGCCAAGGTATACATCGCGCGAGTGCATGGCAGCCGAGCCGTGGGCGGTCTGCTGCTGCCGCCGGGCGATGGCCCCTGGCGGCTGGGCATGAGCAGTCGAGGCACCTTCGAGAACCTGCGACTGGAACGAATCCCGGACGCCGACGCGCCGCTGGGACCCGGGCAGGTTCGGGTTGCACTGTCGGCCATCGCGGCCAACTTCCGCGACGTGATGATCGCGCTCGGTCTCTACCCCGATCCGGATGCCGTGATGGGTATCGAGGCGTCCGGCGTCGTGATCGAAACAGCATCGCAGGAAGGCCGTTTCGCGGTCGGTGACCGCGTCATGGGCCTGTTCCCCGATGGGACAGGAACGATCGCGACCACCGACCAGCGGCTGCTGGCCAAGATGCCGACCGGCTGGTCGCACACCGCCGCCGCGACCACCACCGTGGTTTTCGCCACCGCGTACTACGCATTGACGGATCTGGCCGCGGCCAAGCCCGGCCAGCGGGTGTTGGTGCACGCCGCCGCGGGTGGCGTCGGAATGGCTGCCGTGCAGCTGGCCCGGCACTTGGGTCTGGAGGTTTTCGCCACCGCCAGCCACGGCAAGTGGGACACGTTGCGGGCCATGGGCTTTGACGACGACCACATCGGGGATTCGCGCAGCCTGGAATTCGAGGACAAGTTCCGCGCTGTCACCGCCGGGCGGGGCATGGATGTGGTGCTGGACTCGCTGGCCGGCGACTTTGTTGACGCGTCCCTGCGGCTGGTGGCTCCCGGCGGGATCTTCTTGGAGATGGGCAAGACCGACATCCGCGACCCCGGCGAGGTCGCCGAGGAACACCACGGTGTGCGGTACCGTGCCTTCGATCTCTTCGAAGCCGGTCCCGAGCGCATTCAGCAGATGCTCGACGAACTGGCCGCACTGTTTGGCGACGACGTGCTAAGGCCGTTGCCGGTGACCAGATTTGACGTACGACGCGCGCCGGCGGCGTTGCGCTACCTGAGTCAGGCCCGCCACGTCGGCAAGGTCGTGATGACGGTTCCGTTTGGGCCAGGTAGTGGGCTGGCAGCCGGCACCGTCCTGATCACGGGTGGGACGGGCATGGCCGGATCGGCGTTGGCCCGCCACGTGGTCTCGCGCCATGGTGCGCGAAACGTGGTCTTGGTGAGCCGGCGTGGCTTGGATGCGCCGGGGGCCGCGGAATTGATGACCGAGCTCAGCGCGACGGGCGCCCAGGTGCAGGTGGTGGCCTGTGACGTGGCCGATCGCGAGGCGTTGGCCAAGGTGATCGCCGATATCCCGGTTCAGCGGCCGCTGTCCGGCGTGATTCATGCGGCCGGGATGCTCGATGACGCAGTGATTTCGTCGTTGACCCCGGAACGGGTTGACGCCGTGCTGCGGGCCAAGGTCGATGGGGCCTGGAACCTGCATGAGTTGACCCGCGACCTCGATGTGTCTGCCTTCGTTCTGTTTTCGTCGATGGCTGGGTTGGCGGGAGCGTCGGGTCAGGCCAACTACGCGGCCGCCAACTCCTTCCTCGATGGGTTGGCTGTGCACCGGCGTGCGTACGGGTTGCCGGCGATGTCCCTGGGCTGGGGCCTGTGGGACCAGACCAGTGGCATGACCGGTGCGCTGGGCGCCGCCGACCGTGCCCGGTTCGGCCGTGACGGCATCGTCGCGATGTCCTCCGATCAGGCACTGGAATTGATGGACACCGCGCTGATCGTCGACCAAGCGTTCCTGATGCCCGCCCACATCGACCTTGCGGCGCTGCGGGTCAAGTTCGACGCGGGAACGTTGCCGCCGATGTTCGTTGATCTGATCAACGCGCCGACCCGGCGCCAGGTTGACGACTCGCTGGCCGCAGCGAAGTCGAAATCAGCTCTGCTGCAACGTCTCGAAGGTCTACCCGAGGATGAGCAATATGCGGTTCTGCTGGATCTGGTGCGCTCCAACATCGCCACGGTGCTGGGCAACTCCAGCCCCGATTCGATCGATCCGGAAAGAGCGTTCCAGGAGCTCGGCTTCGACTCGCTGACCGCGGTCGAGATGCGTAACCGGTTGAAGTCCGCTACCGGTCTCGCACTTTCACCCACGCTGATCTTCGATTACCCCAACTGCGCCGCGCTGGCCGGGTACATGCACCAAGAGCTCGTGGGGACTTCGGAGCAAAGCGCCCCCGCCGCCGCGCCTGGCGAAGCCGACATTCAGCGTGTGGTGGGGTCGATTCCGGTCAAGCGACTCCGGCAGGCGGGGGTGCTGGAGTTGTTGCTCGCGTTGGCAACCGAAGACGGCACCCCGCAGGTGGCAGCCGCTGGAGTGAGCACCGAAAAGGACATCGCGGACATGGACCTCGAGGCCCTGGTCAATGCCGCCTTGATGGACGACGACGACGAATAGCCATGAAAGTCGGCAGTCAGTGAGAATCGCGGTCACCGGGGCCAGTGGTGTGCTCGGCCGCGGTCTTGCCGGCAGATTGCTCAGCCAGGGGCACGAGGTCGTAGGCATCGCCCGGCGCCGGCCGGAAAGCTGGTCGAGCGCCGCCGATTTCATCGAGGCGGATATCCGGGACGCAGGAGCGGTCAAACGCGGCATTGCCGGCGCGGACGTCGTTGCGCATCTCGCCTGGGAGCGTAGCCCCGGCCCGGACGAACGTATCGGCCACGAGGTCAACGTCGGGGGAACGGTCAACGTCCTGCAAGCCATGGCCGAGACTGGTTCCAGGCGCATTGTTTTCACGTCCTCGGCACACGTCTACGGCCGGGCGGACGCGCCACAAGCCGAGCAGGCGCCGATGGTTCCGGTGCTGACCGACGGTGTGCACCAGGCCCGCGTCGAAGACCTGCTCGGCGCATCGGACGCCGAATGGGTCGCGATTCGCTCCGCCCTCATCGTCGGTCGCAACGTCGACAACTGGGTACGCGGGCTGCTGGCTTTGCCGGCGTTCCCCAACGGGACTGCCGATCGCCGCATGCAGGTCGTCCACCTCGACGATGCGCTTCGGCTGTTCACCCGTGCGGTCGTCGACGCCGGGATTCCCAACGGCCCAATCAATCTCGCCGCCGCGGGCGAGCAGACTTTCCGCCAGATCGCTGCCGGGCTGGGGCGCCCGGTCATGCGGGTGGGTGGCCCGTTGTGGGCTTTGGGGCCGCGGAGCGAGCTGGAGCTGGTCCGAAGCGCCCCGCTGATGGATACCTCACGGTTGCGTGAGCAGTGGGGATTCCGGCCGGCATGGAACTGCGACGAATGCATCGAGGATTTCGCGCTGGCGGTGCGCGGCCGCATCACACTGGGCAAGCGTGTCGTGTCGCTGCCGTGGCGACTGGCCAACATTGCGGACCTGCCCGCCGTCGACGCGGCCGCGGATGACGGTATGAGTCCCGAACTGGCCGGCCCCGAGGGAGTTAACGGCGAGTTCGACACTCCGATTGATCCGCGGTTCCCCACCTTTCTGGCCACCAACTTGTCCGAGGCGCTGCCGGGCCCGTTTTCGCCATCATCGGCGTCGGCGACGGTGCGCGGGCTGCGCGCCGGCGGCGCCATCATTGCCGAGCGGCTGCGGCCGGGGGGAATGGTGCAGCGCGAAATCGCGATGCGCACCGTCGCGGTGTTCGCCCACCGGTTGTATGGCGCGATCACGTCGGCACACTTCATGGCCGAAACCGTGCCGTTCGCCAAACCCTCGATGATCGTGAGCAACAGCGGCTTCTTCGGGCCCAGCATGGCTACGCTGCCCATCTTCGGCGAGCAGCGTCCCGCCGAAATCAGCCGGGCGCGAAAGCTACTGCGCAACGGGCGCAATATCGGGGTGTTCGGCATCAATCTGGTGGGCTTGAGTGCCGGGGCGTCGCGCGATACCCACGACTTCATTGCCGACGTCGATCGTTTGGAGCGGCTGGCCGACGATGTCACCGAACTCGACGACCGCCGGCTGCTGAGCCTGATCGTGCTGGCACGCGACCACGTTGTGCATGGTTGGGTGCTGGCCTCGGCGTCATTCATGCTGTGCGCTGCGTTCAATGTGTTGCTGCGCGGGCTATGCGGGCGAGACACCTCTGCGCCCGCGGGTCCGGAGTTGGTCAGTGCGCGTTCGGTGGAGGCCATGCATCGATTAGTGATTGCGGCACAGCGTGATCCAAACGTGGTTCGGCTGCTGACCGAACCGGGGGAGCGGCTGGACAAGCTCGCCGTCGACGCGCCGGAATTTCACGCCGCGGTGCTGGCCGAGCTGGCGTTGATCGGCCATCGTGGCCCGGCGGAGCTCGAGATGCTGTCGACCAGCTACGCCGATGATCCCGAGTTGCTGGTTCGGATGGTGGCCAGGGCAATGAGTGCGCCTGGCGCGCCCCAGCCGCGGCATCCGCGGATTCCCTTGCGGGCCAAGCCGGTAGCGCAGCTGGCGGCACACCAACTCCGCGATCGTGAAGCTCGTCGCGACAAAGTGGTCCGGGCCAACTGGGTGCTGCGTGGCCTGCTGCGCGAGTACGGGCGCAGGCTGGTCGACGCCGGCATCCTGGACACCATCGACGATGTGTTCTATCTGCTGGTCGACGAACTCGACGCGCTGCCGGCCGACGTTGCGGGACTGGTGACCAGGCGCCGAGCCGAACAACGGAGGCTCGCCGCCGTCGCTCCGCCGACGGTGTTCAGTGGGAACTGGGAGCCGTCCGCCACGTCGTCGCCGGCACTTTCCAGCGGCGACTCCTTGCGCGGAGTCGGCGTGTGCGGGGGACGGGTGCGCGGCCGGGTGCGCATCGTGCGGCCCGAGACCATCGATGATCTGCAGCCCGGCGAGATACTCGTCGCGGAGGTCACCGACGTCGGCTACACCGCCGCATTCTGCTACGCGGCGGCCGTGGTGACAGAACTCGGCGGGCCGATGTCACACGCGGCCGTGGTGGCCCGCGAATTCGGCTTCCCCTGTGTGGTGGACGTCCAAGGCGCAACCAAGTCGTTGCCGTCGGGCGCCCTCGTCGAGGTTGACGGAGCTACCGGCGAGATTCGCGTCCTTGAGCTTGCGCCGAGCGTCGGGTAGTCGGGCCAAAACGTGGTGATCTTCCGCAACAAGTCAACGCTCGGTGCGAAATGGCGAGGTCTCGCTGGCAAGAATTCGCAGTGGTAGCTGGGGCAATGTGTTGGTTGGGGATGGCCAGGTGATCTCGGGCCGGTATCCGGGCGCAAGTTCGAAATGAGGAATGCGGCTTAGCCATTCGGTCACGACGACGTTCATCTCCATGCGGGCGAGATGCGAACCCACGCAACGGTGCGGACCACCGCCGAAGCCCCAATGCTTGTGCACCTTGCCATCCATCACGAGGTCATCGCCGGATGTCGCGTCGCTGCCGTCCCGGTTAATCGCGCCGAGGCAGAGCCGCACTCGAGAGCCGGCCGGCAACGTGATACCGGCCACGGTGACGTCCTCGGTCGTCACCCGGGGGACGACCGGAGCCGACGACTCCAATCGGACGATCTCCTCGACGAAAACTCCTATTTGGTCTGGGTTTTCACACAGCCTCGCGCGCAGGTCGCCACGGCGGGCCAGCTCCAGCATGGCCGCGCCGATAGCCGATGTGACGGTGTCCAGACCCGCGAGGACGAAGAAGAAAGCCATGCCAAGGGCTTCGTCGTCGGTCAGCGCTTCCTCGCCCACCAGCACTTGGGAAAGAACATCGTCGCCCGGATCCTGCCGATGCTCGGCGACAGCCTCGGTGAGGTAGGAAAACAGCTCCAGGGCCGGTGTCAGATCAGGGGATTCGTCAGCGGCATTCGGGATACTCAGTTCGATGATGGCGTCTTTCCACCGAATCAGTCGCTCGCGATCCTGCAGCGGTAGTCCGAACAGCGTCAGGAAGACCTGCGACGGATACGGAGTCGCCAGCTCGGACATCACCTCGCACTCGCCACGTTCGGCGATCGAGTCGATGATGTCGATCGCTTGGGCCTGAATTGAGGGCAGGATCGCGGCGAGCGCGTGCGGACTGAAGAACGGCTGCAGAATCCGGCGAAACCGGGTGTGCTCCGGGGGATCGAACGCCGCCGGCACCAGCGGCAGCGGGCTGCCGACCACCTCGAATGCTTTCTTGGAAGAAAATACGCTCGGATTACGTAGTGCTGCAAGCACATCCGCGCGGCGAGTCAGGGCGTACCAGCCGTCACTCAGCACCACCGGACCGGCTTCCCGCAATGCGGCCCAGCCCTCACCCCGGTCGAGCGCCATGGGCAGATCGGTCGAGTCGAGCACCGGAATTCCCTGGGAGTCGTGAGCCTCGGCCATACCTTGTTCCTTTCACTGGTGTGTCGCGAATACCTCTGGCTGACAACGATTCAACTCGGGTGGTAGGGCTTCAGAACGGCGCCGAGCTGTTCCGCGCCGGTGGGCCCGGGAGGTAACTCGCCCGGGTCGGGGATCATCGTCGCCGTAGTCTTGTCCACGATTGTCGACAGGTTGTCCCGCAGCTTCTCGACGGTGAGGTCGGTGTCGGTGTATCCCGCAGTTTGACCGAAAACGCGTAGTCCGACATTGCCGGCGGCCGCTTCGAGGTTGGCTCCCGAGAGCTCACAGCTTTCATGAGCGAGGTACGCGACCGCCGGCGAGACCAGCCTGGTCGGGAAGTGGTTCTCCATCAACTCGGTGAACGGCGAAGTCTCGTTGAAGTGGCGGATGGCGGCCGTGTTGGCGGCCGGGCCCAACGCATTGACCTTGATGCCCAAATCGGCGCCCTCGACGGCCAACCCGCGGGTCAATCCGAAAATTCCGCTTTTGGCCGCACCGTAGATGGAAAGGTTCTCGATCCCGAACATTGCGCCTGACGTGGTGTTCACGATCCGTCCGTACCCGGCCTCGCGCATGTGCGGCCACGCGGCCCGGCACATCCATACCGTCCCCATCAGGTGCACGTCGATGATGCTGCGGATGTCGGCACCGGAAATCTCGTCGAAATGCGCCATCAAGCAGACGCCCGCGTTGTTCACCAGGATGTCGAGCCGCCCCCAGGTGTCCAGCGCCGTCGCGACGACCTTGCGGGCGCTTTCTTCCTCGGCAACGCTGTGCCGGTCGGCAACCGCTTCGCCGCCGGCAGCGCGAATCTGTTCGACGACCAGCTCGGCGTTCGCCCGCATGATGTTTCGCCCGTCGGGGCCCACGCCAAGGTCATTGACCACCACTTTGGCTCCCCGCGCGGCGAGCAGGGCGGCATGGGACCGGCCGAGGCTTGGGTCTTGGCCGCCGGCCCCCGTGACGATGGCAACCTGGCCGTCGAACCGGAGTTCGCTCTTGGTGCTCATGGCAGGTTGGTGGACAGAAACGTGAGCGGTAGGCCGAACACCGAGAGGTCGATTTCCTCGAGATAGTTGCCGTCGCCCTCGAAGCCTTGCCGGAAGCGGGTGGTCGAGCCATAACGCTGGGCAATGTTCTCCGCTGCCGGCGCTCCGGGAACCTGGACCACTACCGTGAAAACACCGTCTCCATTGCTCGCCAGGAATTCGCGCACCGACGTCGCCACTGGACCGGTCGATCCCGGGTTCGGACTGATCAGCTCGATGCCCCGATTCCAATCCAAGAGCACTCGAAGCCCGAGTTCGTCCAAGTTGATGTCTTCGAAGCTGAAACCCAGCTCCCTGAACAGTTCTCCCACGGCGTCGTGCCGTTCACGCGCCACCGCGAACACGACGTGATGCAACCGCGATGAGTCGCTCATCGTCGCGGGCCGAACTCTACGGGCAGACTTGTCGGTCCACTCATGCCGAGCATCGGCTTCCACGGAGCAGGTCCGACCCGGCGGGCGTCGGGCATACGCCGCGCCAAAATCTTCAGTCCCTCGGCCAGCTCCAGTCTGGCCAGGTTCGCGCCGAGGCAGTAGTGCACGCCGCCGCCGAAGGTCAACACTGCCGGCGCGCCCCTGCGGGTGATGTCGAAGCGATCGGCATCCGGGTAGATGTCGGGATCGCGGTTGGCGGCAAAGGAATTCACAAAAATGTAGGTGTCCTTAGGGAAGGTGTATCCGCCCAACTCGACGTCCTCGTGCACGGTGCGGACGGTGTTGCACACGGCGGGCGAGTGGCGCATGCTCTCCTCGACCGCCGCCATGGCCAGTTCTGGGTGATCGCGGAGCAGCGCCCATTGATCCGGGTGATCGACCAGCACCTGCATGGAAGCGGCGACCTGATTGCGGGTGGTATCCGTTCCCGCAAGCAGCAAACCGGCCACCGTCAAACGTAATTCGTCGGCGTTGAGCCGGTCGCCGTCGTCCTCGGCACGAATGAGATTGGAGAGCAGGTCGTCGGTCAGATGGTGTCGTCGGTCGGCGACCATCTCATCGACATAGGCGTCGAGCTCGGCCCAGCCGCGAAGGACGGCCGGCATTTCGTCGACAAGATTGACCGAGAAGTTGACCATCTTGAAGATCTCTTCGGCCCATCGGTCAAAATGCGTCCAATCTGCTCGTGGGGCACCAAGAAGCGCGCAGATGATGGGAATGGGATAGTGCCGGGCGATATCGGTGACGATGTCACAGCGGCCCGCGGCGGCGACGCCGTCGATCAGCTCGTTGATCACTTCGCCGATCGTTTCATCCAGACGCGAGATGGCCCGCGGCGTGAATGCCCGTGATACCAGGCTCCGCAGCCGATGGTGTTCGGCGCCTTCCGCGCAGATGATGCTCCCGACGACCCTGTCCCAGAGTGGTCCTGATGTCACGCCTTGCGCGCTCAGATGCAGGCCCGGGGGGATCACGAACCGGGTGTCGCGCAGAATATTTCGGGCGAGGTCGTAGGAGAGCACTTCGGGACCGAGCGGACCGATGGCGATCGGCGCCCGTTGCTGTGCCGCCCGGATCCGGTCGCAGACCGCGTGCGGCGATTCGGTGACGTCATACTCGAGCGCCGGAAGTCCTGCCTCGAAGATGCTGGGCGCACCGGTGGTGGCGGTCATTTGCACGTCCTTTCAGTTGCGCGCCAGCACTCCGCGCGGAAGCAGCAGGGGCAGGTCGTTGTACGTGGCGATCCCAGGCGGTGCCGCGACGACGGCCGGTATCGCGGTGATCGCCGGCATGGCGGTGATGGTCAAGCCGAGCATGATGTAGTCGTCGATCGATTCGCCGTGAAAGTCCGCCGGGGGCTCGAAACTCAGCGTGCTCTTGATAGTTGGCCGGCCCTGAACCGTGACGGTGTAGCCGAAACTCGTCGACCAAGACGGGTCCAGGGATTGGCCTTTGGTCCACACGCCGCGGACCTCGACAACCTCGCGCCCTTCCAGAAATCCCTTCCACCGGACGTCGATGCCCGCGACGCAACCCTGTTTGATGGTCCAGTCACCGGGCAGCAGCAGATCCTCTGTGGTATGGGCATATTCGGCTTCGCACCGGATGTCGTCGAGTTGGACTCCGAGGGCGTCAGCGATGAGGAGGACCGCCTCGCGGAAGATGCCGGACCCTTTCTCGGTGATCGCGTGCAGATTGGGCTGGTCGATCGGATAGCCGAAACCCATTGGTATCTCTGTTGCCGGAGAGTTGTAGATGGTGGTGTCGAATGATTCGACAATGGAGATGCGGTCCACCCGATCGGAGATACCGGCCGTGACGATCGCGAAGAGCTGGATGAACCCCGGGTTGATGCCGCTTCCGAAGATGGTCGAGCCACCGCGCGCACATGCTTCGCTGATCCGTTCCCGGTCACGGCCCAGTTGGTGTCCGGTGATGAACTCCGAAGTGGTCACGACGTTGATCCCCGCTCCGAGAATGCGGCTCACTTCATCGACACTGGCGAACATCGGGTTGTAGACAACACAATCGGGCTCCAGGTTCAGCAGCGCGTCGACGTCGTCGGTTGCGCGTACGCCCATAGGTTTGATGCCGCATAGCTCACCGACATCATGGCCGACCTTGTCGGAAGACCACGCGTAGCAGCCGACGAGGTTCAACAATGAATTCTCGGCGATCGCGTGCACTGACTTCTTGCCGACGTTGCCTGTCGTCCATTGAACGACGCGCAACCTGTCTGTCACGGCTTGGAGCCGGCGTGCTGCTGCGCGGCCTGACGGGCGAGTCGTTCGTCGTGGATGCGGACCAGTTCGCGAAAGCCCAGTCGATGGTATTTCGGTATCGGCTGGATACCCCAGACGTCCTGGGCGGTGGCCTTACCCTCGGCGCCCTCGGGCGGTCCGAACGGCGGGTAGGGGTACTTGCACTCCAGGGTGTCGTTGGAGTAGCGAATCTTCAGCAGCTCACTACAGATCTCCGTCAGGCTCAGCGTCGGGTAGCCGTAGTACACCGCCATGAACGGCAACGTGAAGGCGCCTTCGACCACGAGTGCCACCAGACACACCAAGACGGCCCGCTTGATCCATTTGTGCATGCGTGCGTAGTACGGCGTTGTCCCGGGCTCGAGGTCGGTGGTCGGTTCTTTTTCGTCGGTAGGTGACTCTGCGGTCATGGCAATGCTCCTTAAACCTGGTCAGTCGGAGAAGATTTCGCGGTTAACCGTGTGCAGATACGGGATCGCGAGGAACGGAGTGATGTAGAAGATGTCGTAGAGCCACCAGCCGATGACCGGAAACACGACGCCGGCGTAGCGCACATCGGCGAACATGGTCATGTTGAACACGTAGGCAGACCAGATCACCACGCCCATCCAGCAGGTGACGACCATCCATTGATGGCCCCAGCGCTTCATCTGCAGGAACCCGATCGCCGCGGCAACCCGCATGGAGAACACCGTGAGAATTAGCCCTGCGACATAAGCTTTTTCGCCCGGCCCCGCCGCGCCGCCGACCCAGAGTTCGTTGTAGTGCCAGAAGTAGCCCGCATCGAACATATTGCCCCAGCCGACCATCAACACCCGGTTGATCAACGTGTGGTTGGCAACCAGGTCGAGGGCCCACCCCAGACTGTTGAGCATGCCGTCGATCAGGACCAGGTAACCGATCAGGGTCACGATCATCGGCCGAACCGACAGGCCGGCGCGCAGTGCTTGGCGCTGCAGCCACACGCCGCGCATGAAGATGGGGAACCCGATCAGGCCCGGAGCCCACATCCCCATCAACGCGGCGCCGACGATCATCCACTTGTCTGCGCGACGCTGCGCTTGGCGGGACTCGTCGTGGTGATCCTCGAGGCTGACCGAGCCGCCCGCCTCCGCGGTGGGGGATCCGTTACCCGAAAGCCGATTGCGCAGAGGGAGATTCACAGGTCCCACCACCCGCGTGCAAACGACATGTAGAGCTGGACTCCGAACATCACCAGGAGGTAGCCGTAGATGACTATTTGGAAGACGATGAGCGCTCTCTTGCGCTTCTGCTCCTGTTGGTTCATCGCGGTTGTTTCCTTTCTAGGGTCTTCACGGGCATTGCTGGGGCCGTTCTCTAGGGCGATGTGTCCGAGGTGGCCAACCTGGCTGCCGCAACTTCACGCAGCCCGTCATTGATGGCACCGTCGCTGCTCAGCGGGGCCAGGATGCAGGCATCCGCGGCTTCCAGTTCGGTTGCCCCGACGGCGATCAACTGTGCCGCGGTCACCAATACCCGGGTGGACGGCGGCTCGAAATGAAACGCCTCGTCCGCGGTGCGGATAGCGATCGCGCACTGCACCAGTCGCATGGCCGTTGCCATTCCGACGCCCGCCTCCGCGACGATCACCTCGGCCTCGCGGCCGGCGGGCAGGTAATTCATTCCCAGGGTGACGAACCGCTGCCGGAAGGATGGTTTGAGTTCCTTGAGCGAGCTGCGATAGGCGGGGTTGTAGGAGCACACGAGCATGAATGTCTCTGGCGCTCTGACTACTTCGTCGGCTCGGTCCAGATACAGGGCGCGACGGTGATCGGTGAGCGAATGAAGGATCGCCAACGAGTCGTGCCGGGCCTCCACAACCTCGTCCAGGTAGCAGATCGCGCCGGCCTTCACTGCTCGGGTGAGAGGCCCGTCGGTCCACACGACGTCACCACCGGTCACCATGAATCGGCCTACGAGATCCGAGCTGGTGAGGTCGTCGTGGCAGCTGATGGTGACTACGGGGCGTCGCAACAGCACGCCCATGTGCTCAACGAACCTCGTCTTGCCGCACCCCGTCGGACCGGTGAGCATCACCGGCAAGCGCCGCTGAAATGCCAGTTCGAAAAGCTGAACTTCGTTGCCGTTCGCGAAATACGTGTCGGTGCTCATCGGTTCTCCTTTCTTGAAAGCCGGCCGTGCATCATGCGGCAACAAGCTCACGATGCACGTGGGCCAGCACCCGTGGGAGTTCTTCGATTCGTCGGATGCGCTGGGATCGACGAGGTCCGAACACTTCCGGGAGGGGATCGACCCGAGTAGGTCCGACGCCGACGTAGTACAGCGACACGCCCGCGTCGTTTGCCTCCTCGACGGCGTGCGCGGCGTCTGCCCAGGCGTAGCGGCCCTCGTAACCTTCATCGGAGATCAGACCATCACCGATGACGATCAGCAGCCGTCGCTCGGACGGCTGTGCGAGCAGTCGGCTCGTCAGATGGCGAAGTGGCGCACCCAGTCGGGTGTACCCGCCCGTCTTAAGCCCGAGACCGCCCGGCGGCACGAACCGGCGGTCCTCGAAGTCCTTCAGGCAGCGGACTTCGACTCGGTGCCGGGTGTTTCCGGTGAATACGAAGATGCCGTGGCGCTCGCGGGCGCGGTTCATCGCGCGCGAAAGCGCATCGGCACAATCCAATTCCAACCGGAAGACGCGTCCGCCGTGCACTCCCAACGATGAACTCCCGTCGAGGAGCAGCGCGGTGGTGACATCGCGACTGCCGGGTAGCAGGTCGCGGAAGATACGTGGTTGGCTCGCCTCGCCGGTCACGGTGTCGATGTAGTGCCTGACGTATTGTTCGACGTCCAGATCGGAGCCGTCTTCTAGGCGATTCTTCATCGCGCGATGAGTGTGTTCTTCAAACCATTTCCGAAGGTCGCCGGAGATCGATCCAGGTTGGCGAATGTGACTGGCGTGGGCGCGCTCCAGAACCGCGACGTGGTCTCGCATGAAACTCTTTGTCCACGCGTTCCACTCGGGATACGGAATCCCGGGCCGGTGGTCCGGTGTGATGTCGAGGTCGTTGTCTTGCGGGCGGCTCGGCGGTGGCAGGTTGGGGTTGCGGACGCCGCCGTCGCCGCCGACGGCAACCGAGTACGGCCGAGGAAGACGCTTCTGCGTTGTGGTCCAAGGCATCCTGCCGAAGCTGCGGCGCAACTTGTCGGTCAATCCCTGCGGCGTTGTGTAGGCCAGTGGCAAATTGCCCAGCAGCGGATGAAGAGTCAATGCCCGCTCGGTGGCCGCCAGCGCAACTGCACGGTTGAGGATCTCGGAGGCAGCCATGTCGCCCGCTTCGGCATGCACTTTCGGTAGTAAGCGACGCATCTCGGGTAGCAGGCCCGGCCAACGGGACGCGATCCAGCCGAGGGCGACGCCGGCTTCGACAAGTGTGAGCGCACGCAGTTCGCGAGCGGATAGCTCGTTCAGCCGGTATTCGGTAATGCGTTCTTTCGATGGCGAGCATTGCAGGGCCACCCCGCAGGTCAGCGTTCTGCGCGTCCAATCCGACAGCCCGGGGTAGGGGACATGTACGAACGTGAGCGCCGCATTGAGCCCGAAACCGCGGCGGGTGCCCGTGACGAGCCGGACGCCTTCGCGGCGTTGGTCACTGAATGCGACCGCGGTCACGGCGCAACTACGTTCCAGCGCGAGCGCATGGGCATCGGAACTGTCGGTCATTGGCCAAGTCCCACGCATCCTGTCCCGGGTGCGGTGCTCAAAACGTGCCGATGTTGGAGAAGAGCCAGTACCAGAACCAGATGATCAGGCCGGTGCCGCCCCATGCCGCGACATACCGAAGTATCTCCCAGAGATAACCCATGATTTGACCTCCTCGGTGGTGCAGTTTCGGCCGACTGATGCGTGATCATCGGCGGCTTTCAGTCGGAGAAGAGCTCGCGGTTGACGGTGTGCAGATAGGGGATCGCGAGGAAGGGCGTGATGTAGAAGATGTCGTAAAGCCACCAGCCGACCACCGGCAACACGACTCCGGCAAAGCGCACGTCGGCGAACATGGTCATGTTGAAGACGTAGCCGACCCAGATCACCACACCCATCCAGCAGGTGACGACCATCCACTGATGCCCCCAGCGCTTCATTTGCAGGAAGCCGATGGCAGCGGCAATCCGCATCGTGAAGACAGTCAGGATGAGACCGACCTCCAGCGCCTTTTCGCCGGGGCCAGCCGCGCCGCCGACCCATAGCTCGTTGTAGTGCCAGAAGTAGCCCGCGTCGAACATGTTGCCCCAGCCGTTCAACAGCACGCGGGCCAGCAGGCTGTGGTTTGCCACCAGGTCAAGTGCCCATCCCACGGTATTGATCGCGGCGTCGATGATGACCAGATAGCCGAGCAACGTGACCAGCATCGGCCGAACCGAGAGCCCATCCCGCTGCGCGCGGCGCAGCAACTGCACACCCCGCAGGAACAGCGGCAGCCCGAAGACGCCCAGGGCCGCGGTGCCGATCAGAAGACTGCCGGAGATGAGCCATTTGTCGGCCCGGCGCTGCGCGAGCTCCGATTGCTCCATGTGTTCGTCGAACGTCAGTCCCGGTAGGGCAGAGCGGCTCTCGCCGCCGGCCGTGGCAATGCCGCCCACGTCGCGCTGGCGCAGCTTCGGCAGGTTCACGAACCCTCCGCGTTGTCGAGGCTGATTGAGTACGTTCGTGGACTATAGCACTGACTTCAGTCAGCAATATAGTCCTCACAGCATGCCCGGCTATGTCGGATATGACAGGACTCATGGTTAGTTTGCAGTGATTGACGGCGATACTACGACTGCCCAGAGGCAGGTAGCCAGCTCTACGGCTGACAGAAGTCAGCTGTTAGTCGTTGACACGCTGTTGGAGAAATGCCTACGCTCAGCGGGCGCACGGCCGCTGTCGGTGCATCCAAAGGAGTAGCAATGACGCTCACCCAAGAGAAGACAGTGACGCGAAAGTCACCCGCCGACCGGAAGTATCGCGTAATCCAATGGGGCGTCGGCAATGTCGGAACGGTGGCGCTGCGCCATTTCGCGCACAACCCGGCCTACGAATTGGTCGGAGTGCTTTGCAACCGTCCGGAGAAGGTCGGCAAGGATGCGGGCGAGCTCTGCGGCAAACCGCCAACCGGAGTGCTCGCCACCGACGACAAGTCGGCCATCGAGGCTCTTGATGCCGACTGCGTGTTCTACGCGCCGCTGTGGTCTGATCCCGATGAAGTCTGCCGCCTGCTGCGCGGCGGGAAGAACGTCGTCGCATCGGGTGGCGCTTGGTGGTACAGAACCGAGCACAGTCAGGCGGACATCGACAAGATCCACACCGCATGCCTAGAGGGCGGTACATCGTTCCACGCCGGCGGCATCAACCCCGGCTTCGCGGGAGACCTGCTTGTTCTGACGCTGGCCCGGATCGTCAGCCAGATCGACACTATCCATATCTACGAAGTCGTGAATTTCGGCCGGGACACCCTGAAGTACTTGCACGAGATGGGGATGGGGAGCGATCCCGCCGGATTCGAGGACGGCCCGAATCTACTGGGCCAAGCTTGGCCACTCTTCG
Source organism: uncultured Actinomycetota bacterium (assembly GCA_963794245.1). Classification (GTDB taxonomy): domain Bacteria; phylum Actinomycetota; class Actinomycetes; order Mycobacteriales; family Mycobacteriaceae; genus Mycobacterium. The sequence continues at coordinate 57,267 of CAWCDD010000002.1, forward strand.
CCCAGTCGATGGCAATGATCGTGGAAGGCATGGGCAAAACAGTCGACAAGTACACGACTGAGGTGGAGCTCGGGGTCGCCACGCGTGACATCCCCTTCGAGGGAGGTGAGACCAGCGATATGCCGGGCTTCAAGGGCGTGATCGAGAAGGGCACGGTGGCCCGCCAGCATCACAAATGGACAGCGTGGGTGGACGCCAAGCCCCTCATCGTCTTTCACGAGATCTACACAATGGACACCTTCGATGCTATTGAGCCACAAGAGGATTGGCCGCAGCACTATCACTACCGGATTGTGATCGAAGGCGATTCGTCCACCGAGCTGATCCTGCAGGGGGCTCAGGACCGGGACGGCGGTTACGCGTTGCCCGGCTATACCTGGACCGCGATGGGCCCCGCGAACGCGATCCCCGCCGTCTGCGATGCGGCGCCGGGGTTCATGTCCCACAACGAACTCGGACTCATGCCGCTGCGTGGCGTGATACGCCCGTGAGGCGCCTGGGTCACGGCTGAAGACCGCGCAAAGTCCTCGCGACGTAATCTTCCAGCAGGGTGTGGCCGGTCGGCCAGTGGTTGGTGGTGATCAACAGTGCGTAGAGACCGAGCAAGAAGAACACCGCACTGTTCATGGGATTAACTTGCGGATCCGTCTCGCCGCGTTCTTGCGCACGTGCGATTTCCTGGGCGACCAACACGATCAAGGGGTGATCCCTGCCGTCTTCGGTCTGCGGACGGGTTTGCGAGAAGTGCAGCGCAAGAAAGTCATTGAAGAGCCGATCGCCGAGTCGGCGCTCCAATCCGACCACCAGGCGGACCGCCTCATTCAATGCGGAAACAAGATCGTGCTTGGACTTCAAGAATTGCGCGAACTGCTTGGCTATGCGGTCCTCTTCGCGGCGCTCCAGCTCCAGCAGCACATGCTCTTTGGTGGGGAAATGGAAGAAGAAGGTCCCGTGGGCGACTCCTGCGGCGGCCACGATGGCACTGACGTCGGCCTCGGCCATCCCGGCGCGGGCGAACTCCGCGATCGAGGCGCCCATCAAGCGCTCCCGCGTCTGCAAGCGCTTGGCTTCTCGCGCAGACACCCGATCCGTCACAGCCATTTCTTTCCTCACAATTGACCTGACTCATGCAAGAGTATCGAGGCTAACCACATCATTATGCCGTGTTCCAGCCAAAAAGGCTTGTATAACTTGGCCATTGTCGGGCCGTCCTCATCGCTACCGACGGTCATCTTCCACATTCATTGACTTTAGTCAGCAAGGTTCATAGATTGAACGGCGCAGACGTCACACGCGATCGAAGGAGCTCGGCATGGCGTTGGAGCAGTTCCGGCTGGATGGACAGGTCGCGATCGTCACGGGTGCCGGGAAAGGTGTCGGGGCAGGCATAGCACGGGTGTTGGCGGAGGCCGGGGCCACGGTCGTCGGAACCGCGCGCACCGAGGCGGATATCGTTGGCACGATTGCGGGTATCGAGGCCGCGGGTGGCGAGGGGCTGCCGCTGGTTGCGGACGCGATGAGCCGTTCGGACGGAGAGCGCGTCGTGCACACGGCCATGGAGCGGTTCGGCCGGATCGACATTCTCGTCAACAATGTCGGTGGCTCCACCTACGCGCGGTTTCTGGACATCACCGACGAGGATTTCCGGCATACGTTCGACTGGTGTGTGACCTCCGCCTTCATCATGAGTCAGCTCGTGGCACCGCACATGCTCAGTGGCGGGCACGGTTCCATCATCAACATCTCGTCGGGTTCGGCGCGGTTCGGTATCCGGGCGTTGACGGCCTATTGCGTGGCGAAGGGTGGCCTGGAAGCGCTCACTCGCGCGATGGCACAGGAACTTGCCCCGAAGATTCGCGTCAACGCCATCGCCCTGGGTTCCTTTGCCACCGACGGTCTTAAGGGCAGCCTGGACCTGATGCCCGGGTCGCTGGAGAAGATGCAAGAGTCCACGCCGCTGCATCGGCTGGGCGACGTCGAGGACCTCGGGCGGCTCGCGGTGTATCTATCCACGCGCGACTGCTACGCAACCAACGCGACCTTCCACGTCGACGGCGGCATCGACTCGAACAATTCGCCGCTCCCGATACCCGATTATTAAGCCCGCGGGGTGCCGGCACCGGGGCGAGAAATCGCCAGGTGTGCCGGGTGACTGAAAGCGATACAGTATCGTCCACGGGAAGGATGAGGTAATAGTGCGCAGAGTCATTCAATTCTCCACCGGAAACGTGGGCCGGCATTCGCTGCGGGCGATCATCGGCAGACCAGATCTCGAGCTGGTCGGTGTGCACGCCGCCAGCGCCGACAAGATCGGCAAGGATGCGGCGCAGTTGTGCGGGCTGGACAAACCGACCGGCATCATCGCCACCGACGACATCGACGCGCTGGTGGCCCTCGGCGCCGACTGCGTGGTTTACACCTCGCAAGGGGAGACCCGGCCGATGGAAGCCATCGAACAGATGAGCAAGTTCCTCGCCGCGGGCACCAACGTCGTCGGTACGTCGATGGTCTGGCTGGTCACGCCCCACCACGCCGACGACTGGTTGCGCGAGCCGTTGGAGCGCGCCTGCGTGGTCGGCAACACCTCGCTCTACGTCAACGGCATCGACCCCGGCTTCTCCGGCGATACGCTGGTGCACTCGGCGGTCAGCCTGACCACTCGGGTCGATTCGATCACCGTGCAGGAGATCTTCGACTACGGAAACTACGATGATGCCGAGTTCACCGGTGCTGCAATGGGTTTCGGATCAACTGAAGACGACGATTCGCCGATGATGTTTCTGCCCGGGGTGATCGTGTCGATGTGGGGCGGTCAGGTCCGCAGTCTGGCAGATCATCTCGACATCAAACTCGACGAAGTGCGCCAGCGCGTCGAACCGTGGTACACGCCAGAACGAATCGACTGCACCATGATGACGGTGGAGCCGGGACAGATGGGCGCGGTGCGTTTTGCCACCGAGGGCGTGCGCGACGGCAAGCCGGTGATCACCCTCGAGCACGTCACCAGGCTCACCACCGCCGCGGCGCCCGACTGGGAGTTCCCGCCCGACGGTCACACCGGCGTGCACCGTGTGGTCGTGGAGGGTGAACCGCGGGTGGAGATCAACACCCACGTCTCCCATCCTCTTTACGATTCGACTGATGCCGGCTGCATCTCGACGGCCGGCAGGGCGGTGAATGCGATCGAGTGGGTATGTCGCGCACCGCAGGGGTTGGTCGCGGTGGAGGACATCCCGCTCTCTGCGACGATGCGCGGTGTGATGTGGAACGAGCGTTAGCCGGACCGGCGGCATGACGACATCGCTCCCGGGACGCGTTGCCGGTAAACGCATTCTGATTACCGGCGCTGCCCGCGGTATGGGGCGCAGCCATGCGCTGCGGCTTGCGGAAGAAGGTGCGGATCTCATCCTGACCGATATCTGCCAATCCTTGCCGCAGATCGAGTATCCCTTGGCCACGGAAGACGACCTGGCCGAAACGGTAAGACTGGTACAAGATTTCGGTCGCCGTTGCGTTAGCCGCGTTGTCGATGTTCGCGACGAGGCGCAACTGCGCTCTGCGGTCGACGACGGCGTCAGCGAGCTGGGGGGCCTCGACGGGGCGGTGGCCAACGCCGGTGTGTTAACGGTGGCGTCCCTGGGACAAGACGACTGCCGATCAGTGGCGCACGGTGGTCGACGTCAATCTCATCGGGGTGTGGAACACCTGCGCCGCCGCGATACCCCACTTGCTCAACCAGGGGGGAGGCAGTCTGGTCAACGTCAGCTCTGCCGGTGCCATCAAAGGCTTTCCGCTGCAGACGCCCTACACGGCGGCCAAGCACGGCGTCGTTGGCTTGACGCTGGCCTTGGCGAATGAACTTGCGGCACAGAATGTGCGAGTCAACACTGTGCTTCCCACCGGTGTGCCTACCGGGATGGTTCCGATGTCGTTCGGACCGCTCCTGGGTGAGCAACGGCCTGACCTGATTCCCATTTTCGTCAATGCGATGCCCACGCCGGCCGTGGAGCCCGCCGACGTCAGCAGCGCCGTGCTGTTCCTGTTATCCGATGAGTCTCGATATGTGACGGGGCTGGAGTTCAAGGTCGACGCCGGGGTGACCATCAACTAGCGGGCCTACAGCGGCCAGCTATTGGGCCCGACCTCATAACGCAGCTCGGCGGCCGGAGGCAGCGGCTGTCGTTCGTTGACCGATATCGCATCGACAACGAGGGCGACATAACGTCGCCAGCCGTCGCCGGCCGCATCCATCGTCGACAGCACGCCGAAGAGCATCGCGACCAGGCGGGGAAGGTCGTCGGCGACCAGGTCGGCACGGATGCTGCCGATTCGCTGGCCTTCGCGGGCAAGTTCGCCAAGCGCCTCGTTGAGCGAAACCGAGATGTCGGACGTCAGTGACCCGGCCCGGCGTGCGGCAGTCAGCAGGTTGTGTTCGCGGGCGCCCAGCGATATCGCCGCTTCGATCAGTTGGGTGAGACCCCGCAGCGGATCATCGGTGCGGCGGGCACTCTCGATCACCGGCGTCAGGTCCTCGGCGATGCTTTGATCCAGCGCGGCGCGGACCAGATCGGCCTTTGCCGGAAACCTGCGATAGAGCGTTCGCTCACCCACACCGGCGTGGCGTGCGACCGCTTCCACCGGGGCGTCGGGCCCCAGCTCACCATAGACTTCGCGCGCCGCGCGCAGGATGCGCTCGACGTTGCGCGCCGCGTCGGCCCGCAGCGGTCGGTCTTCAACCGCGGTCATTGTGACAGCCTAACTGACAGTTGACTGCCAACAAGCGTAGCTCTACGCTCTATAACTGGCAGACAACTGACACTTAATCGGAAACACAGGATATGTCAACAACTTCCGAAGCCCGTTCCGACGCCGATCTTCCCGTGCTGCCCGTCCCGCGGGCCGCGCGGTGCCCGCTTGCGCCCCCGGCCGACTTCGCGGACTGGCGGGCGCAGCCCGGGCTGCAGCGGGCGATGTTCCAGGGCAACCCGGTGTGGGTGGTCAGCCGCTACCGGGACATCAGGGCGGCGCTGGTCGATCCGCGATTGTCCGCGAAGACCATTCCGGACTCCATCATGCCCAAGGACGCCGACAACAAAGTCCCGGTGATGTTCGCGCGGACCGATGATCCCGAGCATCAGCGATTGCGACGCATGATGACCACCAACTTCACCTTCAGGCGTTGCGAATCGATGCGCCCGCATATTCAGGAAACGGTTGACCACTATCTCGGCCAGATGATCGACAACGGCGCGCCGGCAGATCTGGTACTCGAATTCGCGCTGCCAGTACCGTCATTGGTGATCGCACTGCTGCTGGGGGTGCCGCCCGAAGACCTCGAGATCTTCCAGCGCCACACCACGACCGGGCTTGACCAGAGGTCCACCGACGAGCAAAAGGGCCAGGCATTCGGGGCCATGTACGCCTATATCGAGGAGTTGGTGGAGCGCAAAGCGCGCGAACCCGGCAACGACTTGATCAGCCGGCTGGTCACCGAATATGTGGCGACGGGCCAACTCGACCATGCCACGACGGCCATGAACAGTGTGATCATGATGCAGGCCGGCCACGAGACCACCGCCAACATGATCTCATTGGGAACGGTTGCGCTGCTGGAACATCCCGACGTGTTCGAGCGACTCGGACAGACCGACGATGCTGCCGTCATCGCGAATATCGTCGAAGAGCTGATGCGTTACCTGACCATCGTGCACAGCCAGGTCGATCGCGTGGCGACTGAAGATCTGATGATCGGTGGTCAGCTGGTTCGCGCCGGGGAATTCGTCATGATGAGCCTGCTTGCCGGGAACTGGGACGCCGAATTCGTCGACAATCCCGAATCCTTCGACGCCGGCCGAAACACCCGCGGGCATTTGGGCTTCGGGTATGGCGTGCATCAATGCATCGGAGCGAACCTGGCCCGCGTCGAGATGCAGGTCGCGTTCGCCACGCTGGCGCGCCGCCTACCCGCGCTCAAACTGGCGGTGCCGCCGGAGGAGCTGAGGTTCAAAGAAGCCAACATCTATGGCATGAAAGAGCTTCCGGTGAGCTGGTGACGATGTACTCGTGCTGGAATACAAGCTCAACGATCGGGAAACGCCGCTGATGTCAACAACTTCCGATCTGAGCTCCGACACGGATCTTCCGGTGATACCTGTACCGCGCGCTGCGCACTGCCCGCTGCATCCACCGGCTGAATTCGTTAACTGGCGCCAGGAATCCGGACTGCGACGGGCCGTGTACCACGGCCGACCGGCCTGGGTGGTGAGTCGGTACCAAGACATCCGGGCGGCGCTGGTCGACCCGCGTCTGTCCGCCGACACGATCCCCGAATACCTGAGGCAGAAGAACACGGACAACACGCCGGTCATGTTCGCCCGGGTCGACGACCCCGAGCATCATCGGTTGCGGCGCATGCTGACCGGCGACTTCACCTTCCGGCGCTGCGAAGCGATGCGGCCCCAGATACGGGAACTGGTCGACCATCACCTTGACGAGATGATCCGCAACGGGGCGCCAGCCGACCTGGTGCGTGACTTCGCCTTGCCGGTGCCGTCGTTGGTAATCGCTTTACTGCTGGGGGTGCCGTCCGAGGACCTCGCGTCCTTCCAGCAATACACCGCGGTTGGGTTGGACACCAGGGCATCCGACGACGAAAAGGCACAGGCCGGTGCTGCGATGTTTGGTTACCTCCTGGAATTAGTGGCGCGCAAGGAACAAGATCCGGCTGACGACCTGATCAGCCGCTTGGTTGCTGACTACGTCGTGACAGGCCAGCTCAACCGCGAGACCGCGGCCTTCTCCGGGATGACCCTGCTGGTCGCCGGCCACGAGACCAGCGCCAACATGATTTCACTGGGAACGGTTGCGCTGCTGGAACATCCAGAGGTTTTCAAGCTACTCGGCGACACCGACGATCACGCCGTCGTCGCCAACATCGTCGAAGAGCTGATGCGCTATCTCAGCATCGTGCACAGCCAGGTGGATCGGGTGGCTACCGAGGACTTCGAACTCGGCGGTCAGCTGATCCACGCCGGCGACATGGTCCTAATGAATATTCCCGCCGGGAACTGGGACGCCGATTTCGTCGACAATCCGGAATCCTTCGATGTGGAACGAAATACTCGCGGACACTTGGGGTTTGGCTACGGCGTACATCAATGCATCGGGGCGAATCTCGCCCGCGTCGAAATGCAGTCGGCGTTAACCACATTGGCGAGGCGCTTGCCCGGGTTGAGATTGGCGGTCGCTCCGGATGACCTGAAGTTCAAAGAAGCCGACATCTACGGGATGAAAGAGCTGCCGGTCAGCTGGTGAGGATGCGATGACGAACGAGCTGCGTTTCGACGATCAGGTTGCGGTCATCACGGGCGCGGGTGGTGGTTTGGGCAAGGAGTACGCCCTACTGCTGGCATCTCGCGGGGCGCGCGTGGTGGTCAACGACATTGGCGGTTCGGTAACGGGTGATGGTTCCGACACCACGGCGGCTGAGGCCGCAGCAACCGAAATCCGGCAGCTCGGCGGCCAGGCCGTCGCCGATAGCCATAGCGTGACGAGTTCCGAAGGCGGACAGGCGATTATCGACACCGCGCTGCGCGCCTGGGGGCGAGTGGACATCGTGATCAACAACGCGGGCATCGTGCGGGATGCGCCGTTCGAGGAGATGACCTCCGACCGTTTCGAGCCGCTGCTGGATGTGCATTTGAGGGGCGCGTTCCACGTCACCAGGCCGGCCTGGAAAGTCATGCGCGAGCAGGGATATGGGCGAATCCTCAACACGACCTCGGCGGCCGGCATTCTGGGCAACATCGGCATGAGCAACTATGGCTCGGCTAAAACAGGGTTGATCGGTTTCACCCGCGTCCTGGCTGCGGAGGGCGCTGACCGCGACATCAAGGTCAACGCCATCGCCCCGATCGCCTACACGCGGATGCTGGCACACTCTATCGACGGCGCCGGACAGCCCGACGATCCGGCGGCCCAGGCCGTCTTGGACGACCTGGTGAACGAATATCTGAAGAAGCTGGATCCGGCCCTGGTGGCCCCGGTGGCGGCCTTCCTGATCCATCGTGACTGTCCGGTATCGGGCGAGATCTATACCGTTGGCGCAGGCCATGTTTCCCGATTTTTCATCGGGCGCACCAAGGGCTTCTACCGTCCCGGACTGTCAATCGAGGATGTGCGAGATCACCTCGCGGAAATCCGCGACGAAGCCGGATACACGGTGCCCGGCGGTCCCGCCGACGAGATGAGCGAGCTCTTCGCGACGATCATGGCTTCTTGAGCTGCGAGATCAGCAGCCGAACGCGGTACCGATGCCGTCGGGCGGCGGCACCGACCGCAGGCAGCCGAACTGCTGGATTCCGGCGCTGCTGAACCGCACGGCCGACTGGTGGGCGTAGTTCACGCAGAACAGGCCCGCCTGGTCGGCGCGACACCGGTAGTCGTCATAGGACAGCGTGTCCCCGCCCACCAACTCGGCCCCGTTGCCGTTGACGAACGGACCCGGATCGGCGCGGGCCGCCCCAACCCGCAGGTTCGTCCCGTCGAAGTCGACCCAACCGCCTTTCCATTCTCCGTAGGCCGTTTCCGGCCGGGGTGGGGGATTGGTCAGGTCGACCAGGCAGGTCAGTGTGCCGCCGGTGTGGGCGGAATCTGTCGTGCACGCGACGGGGCGGCCTGGAGGGCTGGCCGCCACGGTGAAGGCGACGTCGTTACCCAGCTGCGTGGTGACGCCGTCGCGCGTGACGGCGTGATAGCGAGCCGGATCGGCGGGATGACCTGCCTCGATCCATGCGATGACGTCAGAGATCGCCGCGCCGGCCGCTGGTGCGGCCGACGGCCCCGGCGGTTTGCTCCCCGGCGGGGCCGCGGTGGTCGGGGAGAAACCGGAAACCGCCGTCGTGTTCGGGGTCTGCGACTGCCCGGACTGGCTTCCGCCCGAGTGCGAGCATCCGGCAACCAGTACCGAGAGTGTGACCAGCGCGGCCATTCGCATCCCGACAGGCTAACCGTCACACCTTGGATTTAGGCGCTCCGCGCGCCCTACATACGTAGTGTCGGCTACCGTCGGCGTATGCACGAGCGCACTATCCGCGCACGCACCGTCAACGGCACCGTCGAAGGCTTTACCCGCGGGGGCGTCAACCGCTGGCGTTCCATCCCCTATGCGCGGCCGCCGGTCGGGCGGCTGCGATTCAAGGCGCCGCAACCGGCTGCGCCCTGGTCGGGTGTGCGTCATTGCCACGGCTTCACCGACTGCGCGCCCCAGCAGCGCCGCTACACATTGCTCGGTGTCGGCAAATACCAGTCCATGAGCGAGGACTGCCTGACCCTCAATGTGGTCACGCCGGAAAACGCCCACGACGAACCACTGCCGGTCATGGTCTTCATTCACGGCGGTGGGTACATCCTGGGCAGCTCGGCGACCCCGCTGTACGACGGCGCCGCACTGGCCCGCCGCGGTTGCGTGTACGTATCGGTCAACTACCGGCTGGGTGCCCTGGGATGTCTTGACCTGTCCTCGCTGTCCACGCCGGACATCACCATCGACAGCAACCTTTACCTGCGCGACCTGGTGCTGGCGTTGCAATGGATTCGCGACAACATCGCGGGATTCGGTGGTGACCCGGACAACGTCACCATCTTCGGCGAGAGTGCGGGTGCGTGCATCACCGCCACGTTGTTGGCCGTGCCGGCAGCCGAGGGCCTGTTCGCCCGGGCGATCTCCGAAAGCCCGGCATCGGGCCTGGTGCGGTCGAGGGAGATTTCGGCGCAGTTCGCGACACGGTTCGCCAACCTGCTGGGCGCACAACCGGGCGATGCCGCCAACGCGCTGATGCAGGCCTCGTGGGGCCAACTCGTGGAGGCCCAACACCGGCTGATCGATCACGGCATGGAGAACAGGCTGGGTGCATTTCCCATCGGGCCGGTGATCGGCGACGACTGCCTGCCCGAAGACCCCGTCGAGGCGATGCAGCATGGACGGGCGCATCGGGTGCCGCTGATCGTGGGTACCAACGCCGAGGAAGGCCGGTTGTTCACCCGCTTCCTGCGAATGCTGCCCACCAACGAATCGATGATCGAAGAATTGCTGGCTGATGCGGAACCGGCTGCCCGCGAACGCATTACCGCCGCTTATCCGGGTTACCCGTCGTCCTCGGCATGCATCCAGCTCGGCGGTGACTTCGCCTTCAGCTCGGCCGCCTGGCAGATCGCCGAGGCGCACAGCAATCACACGCCCACCTACCTGTACCGGTACGACTACGCGCCGCGGATGCTGCGCTGGTCGGGTTTGGGAGCAACCCACGCCACCGAGTTGTTGGCCGTCTTCGACGTCTATCGCACCCGGCTCGGCGGATTTTTGACCGCCGCGGCCGACCAGCGCGCCGCGCTTCGGGTCAGCAACCAGGTGCAGCGTCGTTGGCGGGCGTTCAGCCGCAGCGGCGTGCCCGGTGACGACTGGCCCGCCTATACCGCCGACGACCGCGCCGTCATGGTCTTCGACCGCAAGTGGCGTATCGAGTTTGATCCGCACCCGCATCGCAGGATGGCGTGGGCCGGCTTCTCATTGGCGCAGTGACCTGGCACGCTGACGTGGCACAAAAAAACTGTCAGCGAAAAAATTCGGCAGAGGATGTCAATGGAGACCCAGCCAGTCGAACGACCCAGTGATCTCACGACATCGTGGCTGACCGCCGCGATCGGTGCCGGAGAAGTCGCCGACTTCGAAGTGGAGCGCATCGGTACCGGCCAAATGAGCGAGTGCTACCGCGTGCGGCTCGGCTACGCGGATGGGGCCGCGGGACCGGGGTCGGTGGTGTTGAAGGTCGCGGCCAGCGATCCGGTGAGTCGGCAAACCGGGTTGGCACTGGGCCTCTACGAGCGCGAAGTCCGCTTTTACCGCGATATCGCGCCACGCCTTGGGGGCCCGATCGCGCCCTGCTATCACGCCGCGATCGACACCTCGACCGGCGTTTTCGACCTGCTGCTCGGCGACGCCGGTCCGGCGGTCGTCGGTGACGAAATCGCCGGTGCCACAATCGAACAGGCCACACTTGGGGTCGTCGAGTTGGGGCGCCTGCACGGCCCGCTGCTCGGTGACGCGGCACTGGCCGAAGCGCCGTGGCTCAACCGGGAATCTCCGCTGAACCAGGCAATGATCGCCCCGCTCTACGCCGGCTTCCTCGACCGCTACGGCGACCAGATCGCGCCGGCGCACCGCATGGTGTGCGAACGCCTGGTCGGCGCGTTCGACGGCTACCTTGCCGCCGAAGGAGAGCGGGACGCGGTGCAGGGCTTGGTCCATGGCGACTATCGACTGGACAACATGTTGTTCGGCATCGACGGAGCGGACCGCGCGCTGACCGTGGTCGATTGGCAGACCGTCTCCTGGGGACCGGCATTGACCGACCTGGCTTACTTCCTCGGTTGCGCACTGCCGGCAGAAGATCGTCGGGCGCATTACGACGCGTTGCTGCGGGCCTACCACGAGGCGCTCGGGCCGCAAGCGCCCATCACGCTTGCCGAGGTCGCCGAAGGTGTTCGCCGGCAAGGCTTTTTCGGCGTGATGATGGCGATCGTGTCATCGATGCTGGTGGAACGCACCGAGCGCGGCGACCGCATGTTCATGACGATGTTGCAACGGCACTGCGATCACGTGCTCGATACCGACGCGTTGGCGACGCTGCCCAACGCGGAGGCTCCGCAGCCACTGCGGCCCTCGGACGATGACGAACTCGCCCACGTTGCCACCGACGAACCACTCTGGAGTGAGAGTTGGTATGCCGACTTCGTCGATGCGGCACAGGGATTCGGCGGCTGGTTTCGCATCGGTCTGGTCGCGAACCAGCAGGCTGCCTGGGTTCAGGTGCTACTGTGCGGGCCCGACCTCCCGACCGTGGCCGTTCTCGATTACGAAGTTCCGTTGCCGGCAGACCCGTGGGTGTTGCACACCGATGCCTTTGAAATCGGCCATGCTGCCACCGCGCCACTGCAGACCTACCGTGTCGACGTGCGAGCGCAGGGCCAGTCCTATTCGGACCCGTCGGCCCTATTGCGCGGAGAACCGGGAACTCCCGTCGACATGACGATGAATTTGGTGTGGACCACCGACGGCACCCCGTACAAGTACCGGATTACTACCCGCTACGAAATCCCTTGCACCGTAACGGGAACCGTCACTGTCAACGACACCACCTACCGGATGGATTCCGTTCCCGGACAACGTGACCACTCGTGGGGTGTGCGCGACTGGTGGAGCATGGACTGGATGTGGAGCGCGCTGCACCTCGGCGACGGCACCCACTTGCACGCGTTGGACATCAACATTCCGAATGTTCCCCCGATCGGTATCGGCTATATCCAGGACCCCGACCGAATCGTCACCGAACTGCACACCGTGACCAATCCGCGCGCCTTCGGCGACAACGGGTTACCGCTCAAGATGAGCTTGAGCCTCAACCCGGGTGGGATCACCGGCGACGTGGACATTCATGGCCAGGCACCGGTGCTGCTGACCGGCCCCGACGGACAGGTAAGCGAGTTCGCGCGCGCCTGGGTCAGCATCGACACTACGGACGGCCGCACCGGCGTCGGCTGGATGGAATGGAATCGCAACCTCGCGCAGCAGACCTAGCCGCGGTGCCGACCGCCGCGGCGTCACCCATTGTGGTGATGGGTGTCTCCGGATCGGGCAAGTCGACGGTGGGTTCCGTTCTCGCACAACGGTTGCGCGTGCCCTTTGTCGACGCCGACGGTCTGCATCCACCGGCCAACGTCACCAAGATGAGTGCCGGGCAACCGCTTGACGACGACGATCGCTATCCCTGGCTGGAAAGAGTCGGGGAGTGGTTGGCCGACCATCGCGACGGCGGGGTGGTGAGTTGTTCGGCGCTGAAACGCAGGTACCGGGACCAGCTGCGAGCGCACTGTCCGCGCGCTGAGTTCCTGCACCTGCGCGGTTCACCGGAGGTGATCAGCGCGCGGTTGGCAGCCAGGCCCGCCCATTTCATGCCGGCCGCGCTGCTGCGGTCGCAATTCGACGCGTTGGAACCGCTGGGCGCCGACGAGTCCGGTGTGACGGTGGATATCGCGCAAGATGTCGACGCCATCGTCGACATCTTCCTGGCGGCTACCAGGGGCGCTTGCGACGACGGGTCTTGACTTGCCCGCCGACTCGCTCGCGCGCGGCATCGGCCAGCTGGCTGCCGTGCGTGCGCGCCGTTTCGGCCAGCTCCTCGCCGCGCTTGCGCGCCTCTTTCGCGAGCGGCCCGGCCTTCTCGGCCGCCTCGTCCGCCAGCTTTTCGCTGCGCTTGCGTGCCTTTTCGGCTTTCTCGGCCACCTCGGCGGCCAGCTTTTCGCCGCGCTTGCGGGCTTTCTTCGCCAGCGGCGCGCCTCGTTCGGCTGCGGTGTTGGCCAGGTCGCGGCCCCGGTCCAGGGCGGCTTCGGCGTACGGCGCGCCTCGTTCGGCTGCGGTGGTGGCCAGTTCGCGGCCTCGTTCGGCGCCGAGTTGCAGTCCGTGCGCGATTTTTTCGCCGAGGTCGCCGTCGAACAACGCGTCGTCGGATCCCGGTAGCGCCGATGACACCCGCTCAGAGAGACGCTCGGCTGCCCGACGACCGCGCCATCCCAGCGACGGCTTGCCCGCGGTATCGGCGGACGCGATCATCAATCCGCCCAGCAGGCTCAGATCTTTCAGGAACCCGCGACGCAGCTCGGCTTTGCGCTCCGGGTCAGTCTCGTTCCAGAACGAGTAGGTGCCCAAGTTGGCCGGCAGCACCGTGACCGCCAATACGGCCGACGCAAGCCGCGGCAGCTTGCCGGTGGCGAGCAGCAGCCCGCCCCCGATCTGAACAGCCGCGGTCACCTGCGCGAACGTCTGCGGGTCGTCCGGCATGCTGCGGGCGACCTGATCAGGCAACGCCTGCAGACCGTCCACCGCGGGCGCCGCGGCTTCCGCAGCTGACTTGGGATTAAGCAGCGATTCAACTCCTTGGCCGATAAAGGCAACCGACAACAGCGGCCGTGCAATTCTGCGGATCACCATGGCAGGGGGGTTACCCGGCGAATCGGCAAACAAACCGACCGGCCCATCACCCCAGCTGGCGGCGATATGGTGGAGCGCGTGCGAGCGTTGATCATCGTCGACGTGCAAAACGACTTCTGCGCGGGCGGCTCGCTGCCGGTAACCGGCGGCGCCGCACTGGCCGGCGCAATCAACGACTATCTGGCCGGCGAGCGCGGCTACCAACACGTCGTGGCGACCAAGGACTTCCACGTCGACCCGGGTGACCATTTCTCCGAGCACCCCGACTATTCGTCGTCCTGGCCGCCGCACTGTGTCGCCGGAAGCCCCGGAGCGGACTTTCGTCCCGACCTCGACACCCGGCCGATAGAGGCGGTTTTCTGCAAGGGTGCGCACGCCGCGGCGTACAGCGGCTTCGAGGGCTCCGACGAGCACGGGACGTCGCTACTCGAATGGTTACGCCAGCGGGGCGTCGACGAGGTCGACATTGTCGGCATCGCCACCGACCACTGCGTCCGCAGGACGGCCGAGGACGCGGCACGCAACGGTTTGAGCACCCGGGTGTTGGTCGGCCTCACGGCGGCGGTGGCGCCAACTTCGGCCGCGGAAGCGTTGGCCGAGATGCGAAGTGCCGGAGTCGAATTGATTGAGGTCATCTGATGGTGGTGCCACTGGATCGCGAATCTCTGCTGGCTGCCGTGGATCGGTCGCCGCGGGCGGCCGCCGCGCATGACCGCGATGGATGGGTGGGGTTGTTCACCGGCGACGGCCGAATCGAAGACCCGGTCGGCTCGCGACCGCACGTGGGCCGAGTACAGATCGGGAACTTCTACGACACCTTCATCGGTCCGCGCGACATCAAATTCCATCGCGATCTCGACATCGTCTTCGGCACTGTCGTGCTGCGTGATCTCGAGCTCGAGGTGGCGATGGGTTCTGCCGTCACGATGTACATTCCGGCGCTGCTGCGCTACGACCTCCGAGAAGCAGACGGGGAGTGGCGGATTGATCGCCTGCGAGCGTACTGGGAGTTGCCCGCGATGATGCTGCAGTTCCTGCGAACCGGATCGGGAGCAATGTCGCCTGCCGTACAACTGTCGCGAGATCTACTGGGCAATCAAGGGCTGTCGGGAACCGCGGGTTTCATGAGCGGCTTCCGCCGGGCGGGTGCGCGGCACAAACGGCTGGTGCAGACATTCCTCGGCGCCGTTTCGCGTGGCGATACAGCGGTCGCCGCGCACGCGCTATCACCTTCTGCCGCAATCACGTTGGGCGACAAAGACCCCCTCGATGTCGCCGAATTCGCGGAGGCGCTCAACGGGGCTACCTGGGCCAAGACGATTGGAGCGGGCTCCACGGTCGCCCTCTCGCTCAATTCAAGTCACGGGCGCGGCATCGTGTTCGCCGACGTGGCTTGGCGGGGCAAAGTGATCGACCAGATCCGCTATTTTCCTGCCTGACCACGCGCGCTGATTCCGTCTCTATCAGCACCGCCCCTGAGCACCCGCTGACCTTGCAGGTCACGGCTGCTCGCACGGCAACGCGAATCGCATGGTCGCATGTATTGCCGCGGGCATGATGGGTGCCGTAGAAATAGCTGTCATGGAACACAGGCAAACGATGAGTGTGGTACGAACCGTCGGTGTTGGGGTGGCGATCACCGCCTTGCTGACTGTCACGACAGGCTGTGGCAAAGACGAAAAGTCATCTTCCTCGTCGTCATCGTCGTCGGCGACGTCCTCGTCGACTTCAGCGGCGTCATCGAGCTCGGCGGCATCATCGTCCGCATCGAGCGCGCCACCGTCGGGAACGGCGCCGTTGGCCGACTACTCCAACTTGTTGATCTCGGCCAGCGACATCGGCGCCGACACGACATTGGGTCCGCCGCAACAGAACCCCGGAGGCGTGGCCGGTGTGGCGGTGACCTTCAGCAACAACGCCAAAACTCACACCATCGACGACCTCCTCGTGGTCTTTACCGATGTGGCTTCGGCTACGCAGGGGGCCAAAGACCGCCCGTCCTCGCTGGGCAAATACGTCACCGGTACTGCACAGCCGTTCGCGGTGGGCACGAACGGGATCATCGTCGTCGGCCCGTCGCCCGACAACACCAAATCGGTGACGTACGTGGTGTTCGCCGAGGGCAAGGTCGTCGTCGACCTGGAGTTCGACAGCGGGCCCAACGATGCCGCTCCGCAGGACTTCGTGCTTGACGTCGCCAAGAAGCAGGACGACGCGGTCAAGAGCCGCATGACCAGCTAGTAGCGCTGCGCTACCAACAGCGCCAACGACGCCGCCGACAGGCACAGGAACGCGCCGGGAAAGGCGATGTTGTACACGACGTGTGCCCTGAGGTGAGTCGCAACCGCACCGACGAAAAACAGCACCAGGCCGGCCGCGGCCGCGATACCCAAGGCGGGTAAACCCACCAGCCCGGCAACCAGTCCTACGGCCCCGGCCAGCTTCGTCGCCCCCAGCGCCGGCAACCACGAACGAGGCACACCGACCTCGGCCGAGTTTGCCAGGACGAATCGCGCCGGAATGAAGTCGGCGATGGCGATGGCGCCGGTGATGATCGCGGTGATCAACGTGATCACCAGGGATACGGTGTGCATTCGGATCAGCTCCTTTTCCTTCGTTCAATCCGTTGGGGTGCAGCTATTTCCGCACCAGCGAGCCGGAAGGCTGCTGCGCGCGCTGCGGCGCACAATCGGTAGGGTCATGTGCTGGTCAGCTTGGGACCCGGAGTTCCATCGGTGCGGTCATCTTCTTGACGACTCCTGCGCGGAAAAGGTGACCCCATGAGCACAACCAAAAAGCGGGTAGACCTCGCCGATCTGGCACAACGGTTCGACGCCGACCGTCAGCACTTGCGGGCGGTGGCGTTTCGGCTGCTCGGCTCGATCGCCGATGCCGACGATGCGGTGCAGTCAGCATGGCTGAAGGCAAGTCGAGCGGACAGCATCGACGACATCGTCAACCTGACCGGTTGGTTCACGACGATCACCGCGCACGAGGCGTTCGACCAGCTTCGGGCGCGCAAACGCCGCGCCGAGCGACCGCTGGGCGACGCGGGAGAACTCGACCGGCTGGCGGCCGCCGGGTCGGCATCGGCGGACGAGGAGGTGCTGCTGGCCGACTCGGTCGGCAGCGCGATGCTGGTCGTGCTGGACCGTCTATCGCCCGCGCAGCGTGTCGCGTTCGTCCTGCACGACGTTTTCGCCGTGCCTTTCGAGGCGATCGGCGACGTGCTGGACCGATCGCCAACGGCCGCGAAGAAGCTGGCGAGTCGGGCCCGTTCGCGACTGCACGAGGCCACGCCCGCCCAATCTGGCCGCGTGACCCAGCACCTCGAGATCGTCGAGGCGTTTCTGGCGGCGTCCCGCGGCGGTGACATCGCTACCTTGCTCGAGCTGCTGGCGCCCGACGTGGTGCGCAGGGTCGATCGGGTGCTGATTCCGGCACACGTGCCGGCCGAGCTGAGTGGGGCCCGCGAGGTCGCCAAGGAGACCCGCCGATTCGCCGCGCGCGCAAGGGCCGGTGTCGTCATGCTGATCGACGGTGCTCCCGGCGTCGTGATCGCGCCGCGCGGGCGCGCACAGATCCTGTTGCGGCTCCGCATAGGCGCCGACAACCGCATCCACGAGATCGACATCAGCGCCGACGCCGACCGGCTGCGCCGCGCCGTTCTTGCGCTGCCGCGGCGCGCGTCTCAGGCAGATTCCAGCACCATCGGGTACCAAGGACATCAGACACCGCCGGCGGGGTCGTCGGCTACGGGGCGAAAACGGGAGCACGATGCTCGGTAAGCCGTTCGGACGGCGAAGCCTGATGCGGGGCGCTGGCGCGCTCACCGCCGCGGCTTTGGTGCCGTGGGCCGGCGGCTGTGCTTCCGACGACGACGCCTTGACGTTCTTCTTCGCCGCTAACCCCGACGAAGCCGCTGCCCGCCTGCGTGTCGTCGGCGAATTTCAGCGCCGCCATCCCGACATCAAGGTTCGGGCGGTGCGGTCTGGGCCGGGAGTCATGCAGCAGTTGTCCACGTTTTGCGCGGGCGGCAAATGTCCGGATGTGCTGCAGACGTGGGATCTGAGCTATGCCGAGTTGGCTGCCCGGGGAGTGTTGCTGAACCTGAACGACCCATTGGCGCGCGATCAAGCCTTTGCTGCCCAGTTGAAGGCGGACAGCGTTGGGCCGCTGTACGACACGTTCGCGTACGACGGTAGGCAATCCGCTTTTCCGGAGCAGTGGTCCGGAAATTTCTTGTTCTACAACAGGCAGCTCTTCGCCGACGCCGGCGTGGCGGCTCCGCCCACGGCCTGGGACAAGAGGTGGACTTTCGCCGAATTCCTGGACACGGCCATGGCGTTGACCAGGAGGGACGGCTCGGGACGGGTCACGCAGTGGGGTTTCGTCAACACCTTCGTCTCGTACTACTCCGCCGGGTTGTTCGCCTTGAACAATGGCGTGCGGTGGTCGTCGCCGCGGCGGAATCCGACTCATTTCAATTTCGATGACCCGGCGTTCATGGAGGCGGTGCAGTTCTACGCCGATCTCGCTAACAGGCACAAGGTGGCACCCAATGCCTCCGAGGTGCAGTCGATGTCGACGCCTGATCTGTTCGCGTCGGGCAAGGCAGCGATCGCGCTGGGGGGCCATTGGCGATACCAGACCTTCATCGGGGCCGAGGGGTTGGATTTCGATGTTGCCCCGCTGCCGGTGGGGCCGTCCCTGCCCAGCGGGCATAGCGCCTGCTCCAATATCGGCACCACCGGACTGGCCATCTCGGCGAGCAGCAAACGCAAAGAGCAGGCGTGGGAATTCGTGAAGTTCGCCACCGGCCCCGTCGGGCAGGCGGTGATCGCTGAATCCTCCCTCTTCGTGCCGGTGTTGCGGTCTGTGCTCGCGTCGGACGGATTCGCCAAGGCCCACAACAGGATTCGCAATCTCTCCGTGCTCACCGAAGGACCGTCCTATTCCGAAGGCTTGCCCGTTACGCCGGCATGGGAAAAAATCGCGGCGCTGATCGATCGCAACATGGGACCCGTGTTGCGCGGCTCCCGCCCGGCGACATCGCTGACCGGATTGTCGGACGCAGTCGACGAGGTAGTGCGAAACCCATGACGTCATTCGTTGAATCCACGCCGGCCGGCGAGAAGAAATTGCCCAACGGACCGCGTCCTTGGCGTCGACGCGCATGGGCAGGGCGCCTGTTCGTCGCACCGAACCTGCTTGCCGTCACCGTGTTCATGTTCTTTCCACTCGGCTTCTCGCTATATATGAGCTTTCACCGCTGGGATGTGTTCAACCCGGCGAAGTTCGTGGGGTGGGCGAATTTCGAACAACTATTCACGTCGGACCCACTGTTTCTGATCGCCGTCCGCAACACCGTAGTCTTCACCGTCGGAACGGTAGTGCCGACCGTTGTCCTCAGTCTGGTCGTGGCCGGTGTGCTGAACCGGAAAGTCAAGGGCATCGGGATTTTCCGGACCATCGTCTTCATGCCGCTGGCCATCTCGTCGGTGGTGATGGCGGTCGTGTGGCAGTTCGTCTTCAACACCGACAACGGGCTGCTCAACATCGTGCTCGGTTGGGTTGGGCTCGGCCCGGTCCCGTGGCTCGTGGACCCCAACTGGGCGATGACGTCGCTGTGTGTCATCAGCGTATGGCGCAGCGTTCCGTTCGCGACCGTCATCTTGTTGGCCGCAATGCAAGGAGTTCCGGAGACCGTCTATGAGGCAGCCAAGATCGACGGTGCGGGCGAGATACGGCAATTCGCCTTCATCACGCTGCCGCTGATCCGTGGACCGATCTCGTTTGTCGTCGTCATTTCAATCATCCACGCGTTCCAGGCGTTTGACGTCGTCTATGTCCTCAATGGACCCAACGGTGGCCCGGAAACGTCGACGTATGTTTTGGGCATCATGCTGTTCCAGCACGCCTTCTCCTTTCTGGAGTTCGGCTATGCTTCGGCACTGGCATGGGTGATGTTCGCCATCCTGCTGGTGCTGACCGTGCTGCAGTTGCGGATCACCCGGCAGCGTTCCTTGGAGGCTTCTCGTGGCCTTGGCTGAGCGCGTGGTCAAGCGCAGCGTAATTCGCGCTGTTCCGGTCTACGCCGCGTTGATCGGCATCGCGTGGTGCTGGCTCTTCCCGATTGCGTGGGCGGTTTCGGGCTCGCTGAAAAGGGAAGGTGAGATCAGCGAGCCGAAGCTGCTTCCCGCCCACCCGCGGTGGTCCAACTACACCGAGGTGTTTGCGGTGATGCCGTTTTGGCGAATGTTCTTCAATACCGTGCTGTATGCCGGATGCATCACAGCGGGACAGGTCTTCTTTTGCTCACTGGCCGGATATGCCTTCGCGCGCCTGCAATTTCGCGGCCGCGACACGCTGTTTGTTTTGTACCTGGGCACGTTGATGGTTCCGCTGACCGTCACCGTGATCCCGCAGTTCATTCTGATGCGGATCGCCGGCTGGGTCGACACTCCCTGGGCGATGATCGTGCCGGGCTTGTTCGGCAGTGCGTTCGGCACTTATCTCATGCGGCAGTTCTTCCAAACACTGCCAAGTGATCTCGAGGAGGCGGCAATTCTCGACGGTTGCTCGCCGTGGCAGATCTACTGGCGGATTCTGCTGCCCCATGCCAGGCCGGCGGTGATGGTGCTCGCCGTGCTCACCTGGGTCAACGTCTGGAACGACTTCCTGTGGCCGTTGCTGATGCTTCAGCGCGACAGCCTGGCCACGTTGACTCTGGGCCTGGTCCGGTTGCGGGGGGAGTACGTCGCGCGCTGGCCGATCATCATGGCGGCTTCGATGCTGATCATGGTGCCGCTGGTCATCATCTACGCGGTCGCCCAACGTTCGTTTGTCCGTGGTATCGCGGTGACCGGAATGAGTGGGTAACAGTGGCTTCGGTGAGCTTCGAGCAGGCAACGCGGCGCTATCCGGGTTCGGATCGGCCGGCCCTGGACGGTCTCGATCTGTCCGTCGACGACGGCGAGTTCGTCGTCCTGGTCGGGCCATCGGGTTGTGGCAAGACCACTTCGCTGCGAATGGTGGCCGGATTGGAAACGCTGGACGCCGGATGCGTCCGGATCGGCGACCGTGACGTCACCAACGTCGATCCCAAGGATCGCGATGTGGCCATGGTGTTCCAGAACTATGCCCTCTACCCGCACATGACGGTGGCCCAGAACATGGGCTTTGCGCTGAAGATCGCCAAGACCCCGAAGGCCGAGATCAGAGAACGGGTCCTGGACGCGGCGAAATTGCTTGACCTGGAACACTATTTGGATCGCAAACCCAAAGACCTCTCCGGCGGCCAACGTCAGCGGGTGGCGATGGGGCGCGCGATCGTGCGCCGCCCCCAGGTGTTTTTGATGGACGAACCGTTGTCCAATCTCGATGCCAAATTACGGGTACAAACCCGCAATCAGATCGCCGCCCTGCAGCGCCGGCTCAAAACCACGACGGTCTATGTCACCCATGACCAGGTCGAGGCCATGACGATGGGTGACCGCGTCGCAGTACTGCGCGACGGCCTTTTGCAACAGTTCGCGGCGCCACGCGAGCTTTACCGTAACCCGGCCAACGTCTTTGTGGCCGGATTCATCGGATCTCCAGCGATGAATCTGTTCACTCTTCCAATCGTAAATTCGACTGTCTCGCTGGGGGATTGGCCCATCCAGCTGCCACGCGAAATCGGAAGTGCGGCAAGTGAGGTCGTGGTCGGGGTTCGTCCGGAACACTTTGAACTGGGCAGCCTCGGGGTAGAAATGGAAGTCGACGTGGTCGAAGAGCTCGGGGCGGATGCGTACTTGTATGGCCGAATCGCGGACGCCGGCAAGGTAATCGCGCAAAACGTCGTTGCACGCGTCGACGGTCACAACCCGCCGCAGAAGGGCAGCCGGGTGCGGTTGCATCCGGAACCCGGACACCTGCATTTCTTCGGGATTGACGGCGAGCGGTTCTCATGAGCACGGACTCGGTCGATCTGGTGTGCGAAGGCGGCGGCGTTCGGGGCATTGGCTTGGTCGGGGCGGTGGACGCGCTCGCCGCAGCCGGCTACCGGTTTCCACGCGTCGCCGGCACGAGCGCGGGCGCGATCGTCGCATCGCTGGTGGCAGCCCTGCAAGCGGCCGGCGAACCGCTGACCGGGCTCGCCGAGATCATGCGCTCGCTCGACTACCGAAAGTTCCTGGACCGTAACCTGATCGGGCATGTCCCGCTCATCGGTGGGGGACTCTCACTGCTGGTATCCGATGGTGTCTACCGCGGTGCGTACCTCGAGCACCTGCTGGCCGGCCTGCTCGGCGACCTGGGCGTGCGGACCTTCGGCGACCTGCGCACCGGCGAGGAACCCGAACAGTTTGCCTGGTCGCTGGTCGTCACCGCCAGCGATCTGTCCCGGCGCCGGCTGGTGCGTATCCCGTGGGACCTCGACTCCTATGGGATCGACCCTGATGAATTCTCGGTGGCCCGCGCGGTGCACGCCTCGGCGGCGATTCCCTACGTGTTCGAGCCGGTGCGGGTGGGCGGCGCTACCTGGGTCGACGGCGGGCTGTTGTCGAGCTTTCCGGTGGAGCTGTTCGACCGGCCGCAGCCGCGGTGGCCGACATTCGGGATCCGGCTGTCGGCGCGGCCGGGCATACCGCCCACGCATCCCGTGCAGGGGCCGGTGTCGTTGGGCATTGCCGCAATAGAGACATTGGTGAGCAATCAGGACAACGCGTACATCGACGATCCGTGCACGGTGCGGCGCACCATCTTCGTGCCCGCCGACGAGGTCAGCCCGATCGACTTCGACATCACCGCCGAACAACGCGATGCTCTCTACCAGCGCGGATTGCTCGCGGGCCAGGCGTTCTTGAAGGCGTGGAACTATGCCGACTATCTGAAGGCCTGCGGCGGGCCGGTCGCATCGGACTAACGCCGCGCGCACCCAATCGCATCAAGGTGACGTTCGACGCGGTTGATGTCATCCAGTGACGGCATCGCGTTCGTGATCCGGAAGATCGCGACTCCGACATCGACGGTGGTGATGGATGCTGTTCCCGGCGCGATGAATTCGCCTGTGATGGTGACGATCTCGTCATCGGTGACGCGCCGGGGCAATAGCGCCGCCAGCGGCAGATAACCGGTCGCCGGCATCTCAGCCGGGTAGCCGGCGCGCAAAAACGCGACAGCCCTCGACACCAGATCGGGCATCCCCATGCTTCCACCTCACTAACCAAGCGCTGCAAGTAAAGGTAGCAGCGGCCACATCGTTTGTAGCTAAGACAACGCAGTCCTTACGCGTATGCGTCAATCTTTCCGCTTCATTGGCGCCCATTCCAACCGGTGCCCGTGGGCGCGCCGATCACGAATTTCGGCGGTGAGCGTTCCTAGTATTGCGGCGTGATGGATCGCTACGGAACCGACGTTCTGGCCGCCGGTCGGCGCAAACCGCGTTCGACCGAACACCCAGCTGAGCTGGGCCTTGTCGTGGAGGACGTCGAGACCGGTTACGTGGGTGCGGTGGTCCGGGTCGAGTACGGACGCATCGACCTGGAAGACCGCCGTGGCCACGTCCGTGGCTTCCCGCTGGGGCCGGGCTACCTGCTGGAGGGCCGTCCGGTGATCCTCACCGAACCGCCCCGCGAGGCGCCTGCGGCCGCGAACCGGACGGCATCGGGCTCCGTCGCGGTACCGGGCGCTCGTGCTCGAGTCGCGAGAGCCAGCCGTATCTATGTCGAGGGCCGCCACGACGCGGAGCTCATCGCGCAGGTCTGGGGCGACGACCTGCGCATCGAAGGGGTCGTCGTCGAGCACCTCGGTGGCGTGGACGACCTCGTCGGCATCGTGGCGGAGTTCGCCCCCAGCCCGGGCCGCAGGCTCGGCGTTCTCGTCGACCACCTCGTCACCGGTTCGAAAGAAGCGCGGATCGCCGAGGCCGTGCGCCGGGGACCGGGTGGCCCCGACACCCTGGTCGTCGGCCATCCCTACGTCGACATCTGGCAGGCGGTGAAGCCGCAGCGGCTCGGCCTGACAGCCTGGCCCGACGTGCCGCGACACATCGAATGGAAGCACGGCGCGTGCCAGGCGCTCCGTTTGCCGCACGCCGACCAGGCCGACATCGCCAGGGCATGGCGGCGCATCCGTTCGCGGGTGCGCGACTGGAACGATCTGGAACCCGCGCTGATCAGCAAAGTCGAAGAGCTCATCGACTTCGTGACCGAGCCTGAGCCCGACGAAGTGGATTAGCCGCCGACCCCGGCGAGCCATTGCTCGTAATTACCACCGAAAGTTAGGTTAGGCTAAGTCGGAAGTCCCGATGGGCGGGACGGGAATCGGGCGCATGCAGGGCGTATTCGGCGTTTTCCTCGGCACGTTCCTCATCGGCCTGCGCGAAGGCCTGGAGGCGACGCTCATAGTGAGCATCGTTGCCGCCTTCCTCAAGCGAAACGGGCAATCGACCCGGCCGATGTTTGCCGGTGTGGCCGTGGCCGTGCTGATCAGCGTTGCGGTTGGCGTCGGTCTGGATCTGTTCTCGGCCACGCTGCCGCAGGCCCAGCAGGAAATGATGGAGACCGTCATCAACGCCATTGCCGTGGTGTTCGTGACGTCGATGATCATCTGGATGAACCGCAATGCCATGCGGCTCAAAGGCGAACTCGAGCGTGAGGCTCAACAGGCGCTGAATCGCGGCGGCGCGCTGGCGCTCGTTGTCATGGCTTTTCTCGCCGTCCTCAA
Source organism: uncultured Actinomycetota bacterium (assembly GCA_963794245.1). Classification (GTDB taxonomy): domain Bacteria; phylum Actinomycetota; class Actinomycetes; order Mycobacteriales; family Mycobacteriaceae; genus Mycobacterium. The sequence goes on from CAWCDD010000002.1 coordinate 82,021, forward strand.
GGAGGGCTTTGAGACGTCGGTGTTCCTGTTGGCGGCCGCGGAGACGTCGCACGGGAACCGGTGGTTCGCCGTGCTGGGCGGCGCGGTGGGCATCGGGGCGGCGATCGTGCTGGGTATCGGTCTCTACTTCGGCGGCCTGAAGCTCAACCTCGGCCGCTTCTTCCGGATCACCGGGGTGTTCCTGGTGTTGATCGCCGCCGGACTGGTGCTGGGCGCGCTACGCACCGCGCACGAGGCGGGCTGGGTGACCATCGGCCAGCAACAGGTGCTCGACTTCTCGGCCTGGATACCCAGCCAGTCGGTCCTGGGCGCGTTGCTCGTCGGCGTGTTCGGCATACCCACCGACCCTCGACTCGTCGAGGTGCTGGGCTGGCTGCTCTACGCGGTGCCCGTGCTCGTCGTATTCCTATGGCCCTCGCGCCTTGCCGCGACACCGCGAACCCGGTGTCGGTTGCAGGCGGCGGCCTCGGCGGTGCTGGTGGTGGTCGCGGCAGCGCTGGCGATCGCGGTGCCCGCCGGCAGCACCGCATCCGGCGCGAGGACTCGCACCGTCATTGACCGGGCCGGCCACACCGCTCGGGTGTCGCTGGCCGGGAGCCCGCAGGGCCGCACGCTGATCGTCTCCGAGGGCATCGGGAAAGAACGCAGCATCCCGCTTGCCCCGGCAGGCGACCAAACCGTGGACGGTTTGCCGGTACAGGTATGGCAGGCTCCCGAGGCTGAGGGGGCCGATGGTGCGCCGGCGGTCACCCTGGATCAGTTGTTAAGCATGACGGGGGGCCGGCTGCCGGTCGGTCTCGCGGTTGGCCGCACTCCGGGGCCGTTTCAGGGGCAATGGGCAACGACCACCGTGTATACCGTGCTCGCGCAAGGTGATTCCGTGGTAAGCGCGCAAGCGATCAGCAACCGCACGGCGATCCTGACCGGCGGTGGGCTGACCGGGGCCAAGACCGTCAGTCTTGGCGGGCTGCCGACGGACTGGTCCACGTCAGGTGCCGAAGACCACTCGACTGCTGCGGGGATCGTCACGAGCGACCGGAATCGTGGGGAGCGGCAGCTCTGGGCGGTCTGGCTTCCACTGGTAATAGCGGGTTTTGCGCTGGCTTGCGCGTTGTCCGCGATAGCCTCGGTGCGCGTGGGCCGCAGGCAATCAGATGAGAGGAAATCGATTAATGGTGAGTCGCACCGCACGGGCAACGTGCCGGTCTCGTGAATTCTGGTTGACTGCAACGGTTCTTGTTACGACGACGGTGTTGCCGGTGGCTGCCTGCAGTCACTCGAACGGGCAGTCCAGCCCTTCGAAATCCGGGCAAGCCGGTCAACCCGGCGGAACCAAGGCGGTCAAGGTGACGATGACCAACAACGGTGGAAAGGACGGTTGCGCACTGGATACCGCCAGCGTGCCGGCCGGTCCGGTGACTTTCACCGTGGTCAACACCAGCGCTCCTGGCATCACCGAAATGGAGTTGCTCCGCGACCAGCGCATCGTCGGGGAGAAGGAGAACCTCGCGCCCGGCCTCGATCCGGTGTCGTTCACCGTCACTCTGGATGGCGGCTCTTATCAGCTGTACTGCCCGGGTGCGAGCTCCGAATATCAAACACTGACGGTGACGGGTCAGGCGCCGGCAGGGCCGACGGGCACGGTGGCGAGCATCCTCAGCCAGGGCACAAAGGAGTACGCGACATACATCGTCAATCAGATCGGTCAGCTCGGTGACGGTGTGAAGGCGCTCGATGCGGCGATACAGTCCGGCAACCTCGACGCGTCTAAGGCGGCCTACGCCAAGGCCCGACTGTTCTGGGAGCGTGCGGAATCCACCGTCGAGGGCTTCGTCCTGCCGGGCTTCGCGGTGGGCGACAACGCGGGCAGCCTGGACTATCTGCTCGACATGCGGGCCTCCACTCCCGTCGATGCCAAAGTCGGGTGGAAGGGCTTCCACGCCATCGAACGCGATCTCTGGCAGGGCGGGGCGATCACTCCCGGCACCAAGGCTCTGAGCACCGAGTTGGTGGGTAATGTCGGCAAATTGAGCAACGTGGTCGCCGGCCTGCAATACAAGCCTGAGGATTTGGCGAACGGTGCAAGCGATTTGATCGAAGAGGTGCAGAACACCAAGATCACCGGCGAGGAAGAGGCCTTCAGTCACATTGACCTGGTTGACTTTTCGGGCAACGTCGAAGGCGCCCAACAAGCCTACGCCTCGCTGCGGCCGGGGCTGGAGAAGATAGATGCCAATCTGGTCAATCAGATCGACCAGCAGTTCCGGGCGGTGCTCAATGTCTTGGACGGATATCGCGACCCGTCGGCGCTGGGCGGGTACCGAACCTACACTGCCGCACTGCAGGCTAGCGATGCACCGAAGTTGACGGCGGTGATCCAGCCGCTGCACCAGAGCCTGTCCACGGTTGCTCAAAAAGTAGTCTCAGCCAACTGATAATGGCTGACGACGAGCTGGCCGAACCCTCCGACGACGCCGAGTCGCCGGCCGACACCGCATCGGTATCGCGCCGGCGCGTGCTCGGCGGTGCGATGCTGGCCGGGCTGACGGGGACCGCCGTCGGTGCCGTCGGCGGCGGGTTCGCCGGCTATGCATCCGCGAACGCGCATCACGAAGGCGACGACGACACCGTCGACCTACGTCGCAGTTACCCCTTTTACGGCCAGCTCCACCAGGGCGGAATCGCCACGCTCCCACAGCGTTACGCCGTATTCATGTCGTTCTCGCTGGCTGCCGGCGCCGGCCGCGCGGATCTACAGGCGCTGCTGGCACGCTGGTCGGCCGCCGTCGCGGTGCTACAGCAGGGTAAGCCCGTCGGAACTGTCCAGCCGCAGGTCGAAGTGCAGCCTCCCACCGATACCGGGGAGGCCTACGGGCTGAGTCCCGCCAGTCTCACCGCCACGATCGGACTGGGGCCGTCGCTATTCGGCGATCGGTTCGGGCTCGCCGCGCGGCGTCCCGCGGTATTCACCGACCTACCTCCGCTCAACGGAGACAACCTGGATCCGCGTCTGCGCGGGGGCGACCTGTCGGTGCAAGCCTGCGCCGACGACCCGCAGGTCTGCTATCACGCCGTTCGTAACCTGGCCCGCCTCGGGCGCAATGTCGTCTCGCCGTTCTGGGCCGTGCTGGGTTTCGGGCGAGCGTCGGCCGGCCCCGGCCAGCAAACTCCGCGAAATCTGTTGGGGTTCAAGGACGGTACCCGCAACGTCAGCACCGACGCGGAGTACGACCGTTTCGTCTGGGTCGACAACAGCGATCAGCCCTGGATGAACGGCGGTACCTATCAGGTCGTCCGCAAGATCAGGATGCTGCTGGAGACCTGGGATGTCGACCGGATCGGTAACCAGCAGAAGATCTTCGGCCGTACCAAGGAGGAAGGGGCACCGCTGAGCGGTAAGGCCGAATTCGACACACCGAACTTCACCGCCAAAGGCTCCGACGGTAACCCGCTCATTGATCCGTTGTCACACGTCGGTTTGGCCGCCCGGGAAAACAATGAGGGCATCATGATCCGTCGACGGCCGTACAACTACACCGACGGCCTCGACCCGAATGGCCAACTCAACGCCGGATTGCTGTTCATTTCGTATCAAAAAGATCCGCAAGATTTTATTCGTCTGCAGAACCGGCTTGGCGCCAACGATCTGCTCAACGAGTACATCCGCCACATCGGATCAGCTATCTTCGCAGTGCCGCCCGCACCTGCGGAGGGCCACTACATAGGGCAAAGTCTGTTCAGCTGAGTAAATTTCGCTAGCGCGCAGCGGCCAAGGGCGGCCGCCGCGTTTCAGGCGTGTGATGTTTTGTGTCGTCTCGGTAAATCGATCCGGCCGACCGTCACGCATCGGCGTCTGCCGAGCACTAACGGCGTGGAGACCAAAATCAGCGAGAAACGGAGGAACTCCATGACCGACGCGCTCGTCATCGACGCGGAAGGGCTCGACCGGCTGTCCTGTAACGCCAAGGCCAACCCCACCACCGGCATAAAGACCTTGAAAGCCAAAACGGTTTGTGAGGCTGGCTTTCGCAACATGACCTACGTGCGCGACCTCACACCGATGCTCGTCGGCGAGCCGCCCGCGCTGCTCGGTGACGACTCCGCGCCCAATCCGTCGGAAACGGCCCTGGCCGCCCTTGGGTCCTGCATCTCGGTCGGCATGCTGGCCAATGCCACGCACCGCGGCGTGACGCTCACCAAAATCGCGGTCGAGATGGAAGGCGACATCGACATCTCCGCGGTGTGGGGAGTCGGCGACACCCCGGATGGCAAGGTTCTTGGCTTCACCGCGGTCCGCTGCAAGGTGTCGCTGGCCGGAGACACCGACGACGAGACGCTCAGGCAGATCCACGACAACGCCATCGCTTGGTCACCCGTCGTGAACACGTTCCGCCGGCCGGCAAGCGTTGACTCGACCCTCGTCATCGACTAGTCCTCGCGATGGGAAGCCAATAGTGACTCAAACATTGACCAAGACCGACCTCGCCGAGCTCATTAAACTGGCCCGGTTCAAGCGCGGGCTGAGTTGGGCAAAGATCGCCGAGGCGATCGGCAAGGACCGGGTGTGGACTGTCGCGGCGCTGCTTGGCCAGCACCCGCTCTCGGCGCCGGACGCCTCCACCGTGGCGTCGCTTCTCGACCTCGATGAGGAGGCGGTCGCCGTCTTGCAGCTGGCGCCATACCGGGGAAGCGGCGGTGCGGAGTCCGATCCGACGATCTACCGATTTTACGAAGCGCTGTCGGTGTACGGGCCCGCGATCAAGGAGTTGATCCACGAGGATTTCGGCGACGGAATCATGAGCGCCATCAACTTTCAGATGAATGTGCAACGCCGTCCCGATCCGGAGGGTGACCGAGTGATCGTCACGTTCGACGGCAAGTTCCTCGACTACAGATGGAAACACAACGAACAGGAGGCACTGCCGTGACGGCAACCGTGGACGCCACAGTCGAGCGGCTCGACCCCGAGCTGCTGGCAGATATTCGTGCCCATGCTGGCGCGTTGGACCGCGGCGAGGAAACCTCGCGCCGCAGCTTCACTCGGCTCGGTGCCGCCGGCCTGCTTGGCCTCGGTGCCCCGGGAAACACCGACGGACGGCTCCCGCAGATGGCCGACTTCATCGGCCGCGTCTCCGGTGAGTGCATGAGCACCGGATTTTCGGTATGGGCTAACCGAATGGCTGTCGAGTATCTGCTCACGGCGGCAACACCATTCAGCCTCGCTGCGGCCCAGCCGGTGCTTGCCGGCACCAGCCTGGGAGTGACCGGAATGGCTTCGGCGTTCAAAGAGGCGGCCGGCTGCGGCAGCCTGGATCTGACCGCCACGCCGGTCGACGGCGGCTACCGGTTGAGCGGTTCAATCAGGTGGGCCAGCAACCTATATCCGGACTCGACGATGATCACCGCGGTGCGCACGGATGCGGGGGAGAAGGTCATCGTGGCGCTTCGGTTGGATACCCCGGGCGTGGTGATCGGTGATCACTTCGACCTGTTGGCCATGGGTAGCACCGCTTCGTCTTATCTGCGGCTGGAAAACACCTATGTCAGTTCGGAACAGGTGCTGTCCAAGGACTTTCAGGAGTTTTTGCAGAAGGTTCGACCGACTTTTCTCGTCTTGCAGTCGGCCATGTGTTTGGGGCTGACCAGGACCACCGTGGAGCAGAGCAAGCTTTCGCTGGCCGGGGTCAACTCGGTTTTCGCTGCTGATGTCGACGTGATCGCGGACAAACTCACCGCGGCCGAGGCCACCTTGGCCAATTTGGCTGCCGCCGTTGGTGGACCAAAGTCGCCGGCGAAGAAGGAACTGTTGTCGCTGCGCCTCGCTGCTGCCGAACTATCCAGCGCCAGCGCGGATTTAGAGATACGGACTGCTGGCGGCAAAGGGTACGCGAGCCGGACTTCGGCCAGTCGGCGCTACCGGGAGGCGGCGTTCATCCCCGTGCAGTCGCCGTCGGAGGCGCAACTGCGCTGGGAACTAGGAAGATGCGCTTGAGCTCGGGTCGATGGTGACTCCCGTGGCGGTGCCGCCGGAGGGCACGCAGCATCTGGTCGGCGGGATACCGCTGGCCAATTTGGTTCGCGACTTTCACCGGCCGATGGTGAATTTCGCTCGCACGATGGTGGATTCGGCGACCGTAGCCGAAGAAGCGGTGCAGGAGGCATGGGTGCAGGTCTTGCAGTCGTCGGCCAATTTCGAGGGCCGCTCGTCGGTGAGCACCTGGTTGTTCGGAATCGTCAAGAACACCGCCTCGCGGCACCGGCGCCGCGAATCCAAGATCCGCGACCACGAGGTGCTGGCCGCTGCCGACACCGACCCGCTGTCGGGCCGCATGCATCCCGCCGGCCACCCCGACGCCGGGCATTGGAGTCTCCCGCCGTCGCGGCGCTTTCTTCCGGAGGACCGAACCGTGGCGCAAGAGCTCATCGGCTACGTGCGGGCGGCCCTGGACGCGCTACCAGAACGACAGCGCCAGCTCGTCATCCTGCGCGACCTCGTCGATGCCTCAGCCGAAGAGGCAGCCGAAATCCTTGAACTATCCGCCGAGGCGCAGCGCGCACTGCTGTATCGCGCCCGGGGCAACCTTCGCACTGAACTAGAGAAGCGGTACCACCAATGACCGTCTACGACAACATAGTTCCCGCAATCGACTGCGTCGATTTCGTCCGGCTGGTCGACGAACTGGTCGACTCGGATCCCGACCAGTGGGGCCCAATCGTGGCCAAACATCTCGAGGACTGCCCTCCATGTCTGGTCTATCTGCAACAGATGCTCGACCTCAAAGTTCTGCTCAATCACGTCTATGAGGGGGAGAAGCTCAGCGAGGAGCACATCGCGGGGGTCGTCAATGCACTAAACAACTTCCGGAAAGGCCGACACGGATGACGATCGACTCGCAGGCGCCGCAACGAGAAAGACAAGTGTCGACGCAGAACACGTTGACCGGCTTGCCTGGCATCGCCGTCAGCCCGCCGGGCGACGACCCGTTCGAGCCGCTCAGCGTCGGCGCCATGGTGGATCGGGTGGCCGCCATGGCCGTGGAGAAGGCGGCACGCCCCTGGGCGTTCTTCGTGCGTTCCCTGGTGGGCGGCGCGATGGTGGCGTTCGGAGCGCTGCTGGCATTGGTGGTCAGCACCGGCGTCAAGACACCGGGCATCGCAAGCCTGGTGATGGGCCTGGCGTTCGGCATGTCGTTCGTGCTGATCCTGGTGTCCGGCATGTCGCTGATCACCGCGGACATGGCCGCAGGTTTCCTCGCGGTGCTGAAACGCAGCATGCGGCTGCGCACCTACGTGTTCCTGGTTGCGGTCGGCCTCGTCGGCAACATCGCGGGAGCACTGGTGTTCGTCACCATCTGCGGCGCGGCAGGCGGACCGTACCTGGGTGCATTCGCCGAGCGGGCGGCCACCGTTGGTGCCCTGAAGGCGGGCCAGCCCTTCTGGACGGCGTTCTTGCTCGCGGTGGTGTGCACGTGGTTTCTGCAGACCGCGATGTGCATGTACTTCAAGGCCCGCAGCGACGTAGCGCGCATGGCCTTTGCGTTCTACGGTCCGTTTGCCTTCGTGATCGGCGGGACTCAACACGTCATTGCCAACGTCGGCTTCCTCGGTCTTCCGCTGCTGCTCAACCTCTTCCACCCCGCCGCACCCCGCGGTGGGATCAGCTGGGGTTTCGGCGACGATGGGCTGCTCACCAATATCGGCATCACCACCGTGGGCAATCTAGTCGGTGGCACGCTGTTCGTGGCCCTTCCGTTCTGGGTTATCGCGCGACTGCAACGGCGCCAGATCTAGCCACCGCCGGCACGAAGGTCCTGAAGTCCCGCGGGTTGGGGACCAAAGTCTCACGACCGTCGAGGTCCCGGTCAATAGCGTTACTCCTGACCAAAGGAGTACGAAATGTCGGCACCTGCCAAGCAACTCGGTATCGTCGTCGCGGTCGACGGCTCGCCCGCGTCGCACGCCGCCGTCGTATGGGCGGCCCGTGATGCGGCGATGCACAGCATTCCGCTGACCCTGTTCCACGCGGTGGTGACTCCCGCCGCTACCTATCCACCGGTTCCATACCCCGAATCACTGTTGGTGAAGCTGGAAGACGAGGGGCGCAGGGAAATCGCTCATGCGCTCAAGCTGGCCGAGGAGGCGATGCCGGCGGACCACAAGGTCACCATCAAGACGGAGTCGGTGTATTCGACCCCGGCGCTGCCCCTGATCAAGATGTCCGGTGAGGCAGAGATGATCGTCGTGGGCAGCTCCGGCCGCGGGCTACTGGCGCGGGGTCTGCTCGGTTCGGTGAGTTCGACCGTGGTGCGCCACGCCAGCTGCCCGGTCGCGGTCATCCGTGACGAAGATGTGCCGGACCCGGTGCGCGGTCCCGTCCTGGTAGGAATCGACGGTTCACCGGCTTCCGAACTCGCAACGGCGATCGCGTTCGACCAAGCGTCTCGCCGCGGCGTCGACCTGGTGGCCTTGCACGCATGGAGTGACGTTGCCGTGCTCGAACTTCCGGCATTCGACTGGGAGGCGGTGGAGGCCGAAGCCGAGCGCAGTCTCGCCGAAGCCGTGGCGGGCTGGCGCGAACACTATCCCGATGTCACGGTGCGCCGGGTGCTCGCCCGCGATCTGCCGGCCCAACAGCTCATCCAACAGTCAAAATCCACGGAGGCGCAGCTGGTGGTCGTGGGCAGTCACGGCCGTGGTGGTCTCACCGGTCTGATCCTGGGCTCGGTCAGCAACACCGTGCTGCACTCGGTGCGGGTGCCTGTCATCGTCGCCCGGCCGGCGTAAGGGCCTGGCCGAATCGGGCATCAACGACTCGGGATGCCCACGTGCACAGCGCGGAGACGTCGCGCCCGGCACGCATGACCGTCCGATCGGGGCGGACCAGCGCGGCCGTGGCGCGGCCGCCGCGCAGCCACTGTGCGAGCGCGTCGCCCGGCTGGGTAGCCAGCACGACGATGCCGCGCTGTCGCATGGCGGCGTGTTCTGCGACACCAGGGCTGCGGGTGGTGATCAGTGCGAAACCGGTTCCCAACACATCGTCGAGCCGCTGACCGTCGTGCAGTTGCGGGTTCGGGCACAGCGTGCCGGCCAGTTGACGGGGTCGGCGCGATGCGTGCACCAGCGCGGAAGACGGCAGTGCCGGTGTGGTGGAGTCGACGACCTTGTCGCGTAGGCCAGGAACCAGCCGCAGCCGCGGCAGCACCACGCGGCGTAGCACGTTACCCACCCGGGCGCCGCCGGTCATCGCGCGCCCGACGTTGAGCGCCAGGCGAATCATGGACCGCGCGTGCGGTTTGCGTTCCTGCTCGTAGGTATCCAGAACGTCCGGGGCGAGGGTGCCGTGGTGAACCCCGGCAATCTTCCACGCGAGATTCATCGCGTCGCGCACGCCTGCCCCCATGCCCTGGCCGATGAACGGGGGAGTGAGGTGCGCCGCGTCGCCGAGGATGAAGATGTTGCCCCGGCGCCACCGCTCGGCGATCCGAGCGCGGAATGTGTACTCCGTGACCCGCAGTAGCGTCAGTTCGCCCTCCGCGGCTTCAGCAGTCCAAGGCCTGATCAGTGGCCGCAAAGCGGTCAGGGTGGCGAAGTCGTCGGCACATTCTCCGGCGAGCAACTGAAACTCCCAGCGGTAGCGGGACGCTCCGATGCGCATGTAGGTTCCCGCGCGAACCGGATCGCATACCTGGTGCACGCCTTCCCACTGGCGCAGGTCGGTGCCGGTGGCGACGTCGACCACCAGCCACCGCTGCTCGAAGTTCAAATCTCTTACGGCTGAGCCTATTCGGGTGCGCACCAGGCTGTTGGCGCCGTCGCAGCCCAGCAGGTAGTCGGTATTGACCTGGTGCACGGTGCCGTCGGTGCGGTCGGTGAAGGTGACGCGTACATGTGTCCCGGTGTCGGTCACATCGGTAACCTCGGCGTCGCCGCGGAGCTGGGCGTACGGGTAGCGCAGCAGGTTTGACCGCAGCACGGCTTCCAACTCCGGCTGATCGAACATGTTGGCCTGCGGGAACCCATTTCGGCTGCGCGAGGTGTCGCGGGTGAACTCGGCAAGGACCCGGAATCGATCGTCGAGCAATCGCAATCCCAGCGTCGGCCGCGAAATCGCGGCGAACTCGTCGGCAATGCCGAGCCGGGCAAGGACACGGTAGATTTCGTCGTCCAGATGCACGGCACGTGGTTGTGAGTACACGCCGGGCCAGCGATCGAGGACCATGCTGTCCACACCATATTGCGCCAACAGTGTGGCCGCGGTGATGCCGGTCGGTCCGGCGCCGACGATAACGACGGGAACGTGCCGAATAGCGTTAGTGCTCACGCGAATCGGACGGCATTGCGCTGTGTTCCCAGGTCGATGGCTCCGTCGTCGGTGGCTACCGAAGCCTCCACGATGTCACCGTGCTGCAGATACTTCGGGTTGCCGGCCTGACGACTGAAGAACACCTTCCACTTGAGAGTCGTCGGCAACAGGTTTCCGATCATCGCCACCGGCTTGCTCGGGGCGCTCAGCGCGGTGCCGGCCGGAGTGCCGGTGAGCACCAAGTCGCCCGGGGCGAGTTCCTGGAACTGGGTGAGCGACTGCAGCGCCTGCAACGGCCGATACAACATGTCCCCGTCGACGAGCGCGTTCTGCCGTTCGACTCCGCCGACGCTCAGGCGCAGCCGCAGATCGCCGAAGCGGGCGAGTTCTTCGGCCGTCAGCAACACCAGCTCGGGCCCGACGGGCGTGAACGTCGGATACGACTTGGCCTCGTAGAACTGGGTTTGCGGAAGCTGGACATCGCGGGCGGAAACATCGTTGGTCACGACCAGTCCGGCGATGAAATCGGCCAAGTTCATCTCCGAAATCGTTGTGCCGACCGGAATTGCGCGTCCGATCACCAACCCGATCTCCACCTCGTAGTCGAGCAGCTGGACGTGTGGGGGTTTGACGATGTCGTCGAACGGGCCGTTGATCGAGGCCGATGCTTTGCGGAAGAACGTCAGGGGAGTCGACGCCGGGTCCATGCCCGCATCCCTGACGTGCGACTCGAAGTTGGTCATCTGAGCCACTACTCGGCACGGTCGGGTCACCGGTGAGAGCAATGTGAGATCGTCGACGGCGACGGTGTCCGCGCTTGCGGCAGCTTCGATTGCCGCCCGATCCGACAGCAGCGCTCCGGTGGTGGTCGCGGTGGTGTCGATCTTCGCGGCGCCGGATTCGGTTTTGAGCCACCAGGCGTCGGCAGTGCGCAATACGGAAACGGTCATGATATGGGTACTTTCAGTAGGCCGATCAGGCGGCTGACGTCAAACTCGTTGCGAGCGCGAAGCGCGGCGATCATCGAAACCAGTTCGTGGCGGGCCGATTTCAGGTCAGTCCCCAGGAAGTCTTTGGTCGCCGGTGGCCCCCATTGGGCCAGGCCCGACGCGCTGAACGGCGCCCAGCCGGGTTCGACGGTGTTGTCGAATCGGTCGCCGTCGGCGAAGTGCTCGACCAAAAAGCCGTCGGGATCGCGCCAGTAGTCGAAGAGCTGGCTGCCCTGGATGTGCCTGCCGATTCCCCACGACCGGTAGTAGCCACGCTCCTGCAGGTATTCGCCACCCGCGGCCAGCGCGTCGAGATCGCTGACCTGATAAGCCGAATGGACGTAACGGTTCGCCGGCCCCAATGCCACCGCGAGCGTGTGGTGATCCGCGGGCATGGACCCTTGATCGCAGCGGATGAAGCTCATGGTTGGCCCGCGTTCGCGCTGCCCCGGGAAGAACAAGAAATCGCTGACGACCATCCCCAGGTTGTCCAGATACCAGTTCAGGGTCTCGAGGTATTTCGTCGTCTGCACCACCAGGTGGCCCAGGCGCTGCACTCGAGCGGGAACGCGCGCGGGACGCTGGCCGGTATTGATGCGCTGCGCGTTGTCGCCGAAGTTGAATGTGTGGGGCCGCTGGCCCGGCAGTTCCGGCAGCTCGTGCATACCCGCCACGACGCGCACGCGCATCCCACTGGGGTCGATCAGGTCGACCGACAGGCCGCCGATGGTCTCCGGTAGCGGCCGCGCGCGGACGCCGGATTTGTCGGCCAGCCGCAGCACCTCGGCCTCGTCACCGGCTCGAAAGGCCGCGCAGGTGAATCGCGTTCGCCGCCCGCGCCGCACGATCACGCACGGTGCACCCGCATGCGTGCCGCGCAGCTGAATTTCCTCGGGACCGTGTTGTGCCGGCGCAAACCCGAAGGCCCGTGCGAACGCCTCGGCGCGCGTCAGGTCGGGCTTCTCGAACTCCAGCCACGCGATGTCGACGACCTTGATCAATGGATTCGGTGACCGGCCGGTGTGTTCGCCGGGGAGTGCACCCTGCTCGCTGTGCAGGTCCCGATGCGCGTCTTTGGTGTTCAACATAACTGACGAAATCGTCACATACGGGTTATCGCTCAGTCAAGGCTTCTGACGAAATCCTCAAAAGTGATGCATACTCTTGGGGATGAGCGTGATGCGCGACCAAGCCGAGCCGCCCAGTCGCTTGGAGCGGCGCAAGCAGCGCACCCGGGCGGCGCTGATCAAGGCGGCGCAGCGGTTGATCGCCGAGGGAAAGGTCAACGTGCCGGTTCTGGAGATCACCCAGGCCGCTGACGTCGGGATGGGGTCGTTCTACAACCACTTCGACAGCAAGGAGCAGCTGTTCGAGGCCGCGGTCGCCGACGTGCTCGACGCCCATGGGGCGATGCTGGACCGCCTTACCGAGTCGATCCAGGATCCGGCCGAAACCTTCGCCGCGAGCTTCCGGCTGACCGGTCGGCTGTTTCGTCGGCGCCCGCAGGAGAGCGAGATTCTGTTGGCGCATGGGCCGGCGCTGCTGTCGTCCGATCGGGGCCTGGCTCCCCGGGCGCTGCGCGATATCAAGGCCGGCGTCGACGCCGGCAGATTCCACGTCGACGATCCGGAACTCGCTCTGGCCATGGCCGGCGGTGCGCTGCTCGGGCTCGGAAAGCTGCTGCGTGACGACCCGGGCCGCGACGACGCGCACGCCGCCGACACTGTTACCGAAAACGTGCTGCGGCTGTTCGGGCTCAGTGTGGACGAGGCGCACGCGGTCTGCCGGCGTCCCCTGCCCGACCACGCGTTCGCCGAGGCCTAAGCCGGGGCGTCACCGTGACTGCCGGCTCGATCGACCCTGTTGACAACGGGCGATGAGAGGCCTTTCAGCGATTACGGGTGTCGATCGACCACAAGGTCGCACAGCCCGGGCATTGGAGGTTGACGCGTGTCGCGTAGTTGCTCAACAGGAACTGCCAATGTGAACGGCAATTGCGGGTGCCACGGCACTCCGCGCACTCGTCGCGGCCCCAGTCGCAGTTGGGGCAGGGGAGCCACGCACGCCGAGAAGGATCGGCATGCGGATCAATCGGCAATGCAAGTGTCACGGGCCAACCTTCCGTTGGGGATAGGTTAGGCTACCCATACTCATAATTCAAATCGGGTGCATACAGCGACCTCCGAGCCCGTCCACGCCGGCCGATCGCCGGTCTTACGTCATCCGGCCGCTGGTGCGCGATCGCTGTGCCGTGGGCTCAGCTGTTTCGGGCGAAGCGCGACCAGCGCCACCCCGACGGCGAACACCAGCACGTTCAGCCACGGAAAGTGCCCGTCCGGCGCGAAGCCGGCATAGGCGAAAAAGTGCAAGCTAAAGGCGGCCATCACGGCACCGACCCACATGACGACTTCGCCCCAGCGAGCCGTCAGCGGTACGCCGAGCATGGGCAGCGGTGCGGCGAAAACGCGTCGTTGCCACCACAACAGCACCATTTCGACCGCGGTCACCACGCCGAGGATGACCACCCACTCCAGCCGAGCCAGCCACCACGTCGCCGTTCCCTCCGTCGGCTGAGGCAAGAGCCCGGCCGGGTAGGCGACGACCGCCACGATCACAACCGGGATCATGTGCCACAGGTAAAGGGCCATCACATTGTTATTCGCCACGGAAAGCACCCGCTTGACGAAGCCGGCGCGCAGCATGCGGTTGAGTGCGGGCGCGAGTGCCACCACCAATCCGGCTTGTGTGCATGCGAAGGCCAGCATCGCCACAGTGGGTGGTGTCGTATTCTGCACCGCCTGACCGGGAACGCCGATCATGCTCACCGGATACCGTGCTAACCAGATCAATAGCGCCAGTGCGACCCCCGAGCCGGCTGCCAGCAGCACGGGCCTGCGGCCGGCCAAAAGCCCTTCGCGCCAGGCGATTCCGAGCTGGTAAAGCGCCCCCCAGCACAGAAAGTAATTCAGCCAGCCGACGTAGGGCAGGTGGCCCACGATTGTGGCAACGTCGAGGACCGCGACGCCCACCGCCAACACGGCCGGCACCCAAAGGCCCCAACGGGCCTGTGCGGCAATCGCAACCGGGGTCAGCGACACCACCACCACATAGACGGCCAGGAACCACAGGTGCATTGCCACCGCCCAACCCGCGTATTCCAGCACCGAGCCGGGCACGCCGTAGGCCACCAGAATTGCCACCACTACCGACACCAGCGCGATGTACACCGCTGTCGGTCCAAGCACCCGTGCTAATCGATGCCGAAGCCAGACCTCGCGTGAGAAGCCCCCGGTGGCCCGTCGGTGGGTCCATGACACTGCGCCGGCGTAACCGGCCGCCAAGAAGAACACCGGAACGGCCTGGAAAATCCAGGTCAGCCACTGCGTCCAAGGAATGTCGACGAGCGGGTTTTCCCGCCCGAAATGCCCATCGTGATACGTCACGGATCCGGCCAGCCAGTGTCCCAGCACGATAAGCACCACGCCCGATGCGCGGTAGAAATCCACCGCCAGATTGCGCACGGGTCGCGCGGTGTTGAGGTGGTCCATCAGATCGCGAGAAGCTCGACGCGGTGCACAGCGTCACGGTACCGTCCGCGCTCAAGTCACACCGATGGTCAGACCGGTTAGCCGAACCGGCCGGAAATGTAGTCCTGCTTGGGCTCAGCGATCAATTCCTCGATAGCCGGCGTCGAGATGGGGGTCGTAGTCAGTGCTGTTGGCTTCGCTCAGTGCGCTGACGTAGTCCGAGCGTTCCCGTGTGGTCAGGTCGGTACCAACGCGGGGGGCGAGTAGCCCACGTAGTTCCTCGACGGTGGCATATCCCTTGCGCCCCATCCATTCGCACAACCCGTCGAGCAGTACGGCGGCGTGCTCCGGGCCGTGACGCAGCAATGCTGATGCGGTCATCACCACATCCGCCCCGGCCAGCAGGTACTTGATCAGCTCCGCGGCGCTCTCGACGCCGGTCGTTGCGGCGAGCGAAGCGCCGACTCGCCCGTGCAGCAGCGCAATCCATCTCAGCGGCAGCCGAATCTCCGCCGGGGTGGACAACGAAACCGTACGCAGCACCGTGAGGCTCTCGGGGTCAATATCGGGTTGCAGGAATCGGTTGAACAGCACCAGCCCATCCGCGCCGGCCTCGTCCAGGCGCTGTGCCATCTCGCCGGTCGCGCTGAAGTACGGGCTGAGCTTCACGGCCACCGGTACCGTCACCGTGTCCTTGACCCGCGCCAGGATGTCGAGGTGACGCTGTTCGACATCGCGGCCGCGGATGTGCGGATCGCCGGGCAGGTAGTAGATGTTCAATTCGATTGCGGCCGCACCGGAATCCTGCATCGATCGGGCGTAGCGGGCCCAACTGCCGGGCGTGATGCCGTTGAGGCTGCCGATCACCGGAACTGAGACCGCGGCGGCCGCGCGTTCGAGCAGGCTCAAGTACCGGCGTGGGCCGTGGTCCTCATCGGCGGCGTGGGGGAAGTACGACAAAGACTCGGCGAAGCTCTCGGTGCCCGCCTCGGCGACGCGCGCGTTCTGCTCAGCCTCACGGCGCAGCTGCTCTTCGAACAGCGAATGGAGCACCACTGCGCCGACGCCGGCGTCGGCGAGGCGCCGGACGCCGTCGACGGTTTGCGACAGCGGGGATGCCGCCGCGACGAGCGGGTTCCGCAACGTGAGGCCTAGATACCGGGTGGACAACTCCATCAGCGTGGCCTGCGGGCGTCGGCGTGAAAGTGTTCGGGACCGCGGGAAGCCATCTCCTCGTAGATATTCCAGCGCTGAGCGTTGGCTTGTTCGGCGAGGCCGAGAAGCCGGTCGTACTCGGCCGGATCGGCGTTGGCCAGTGAACGGAACCGCAGTTCCCGGGTGCGGTAGTCGGCGAGCGGCATCCGCGGCTGGTGCGAATCGAGCAGGAACGGGTTCTCTCCGGCCGCACGCAGCACCGGGTCATAGCGGAGGAGCGGCCAGTGCCCGCTGGCCACGGCGCGGTACTGCTGATCCATCCCTTGACTCATTTCGATGCCGTGGGCAATGCATTGGCTGTAGGCGATCACCAGCGAAGGGCCGTCGTATGCCTCCGCCTCGCGGAATGCTTGCAGGGTCTGTTGCGGGTCGGCACCCATGGCGACCTTGGCGACGTAGACGTTTCCATAGGAGATCGCTTGGAGAGCCAGGTCCTTCAACGGCACCGTCTTGCCGGCGGCGGCGAACTTGGCCACCGCGCCCAGTGGGGTCGCCTTCGACATCTGACCGCCGGTGTTCGAGTAGACCTCGGTGTCGAGCACCAGCACGTTGACGTTGTGCCCGCTGGCCAGGACGTGGTCGAGCCCGCCGGACCCGATGTCGTACGCCCAACCGTCACCGCCGACGATCCACACGCTGCGCCGGACCAGGTGGTCCACCACGCTGCGCAGATCACCGGTCACTTCGGGATCAAGGCCGTCGAGACGGTGCTGGAGCTCGGCCAACCGCTGCCGCTGAGCGTGCAACTCCGACTCCCGCAGCTGCGGTGCAGCGAGAACGGCGTCGACGAGTTCGGCGCCGAGTACGTCGCGCAACTCGGCCAGGCGCCGCCGGGCCAGCTGCGCGTGCGCGTCGGCGGCCAACCGGAAGCCGAGCCCAAACTCCGCGTTGTCCTCGAACAGCGAGTTGGACCACGCCGGACCCCGCCCGTCGGCGTTGGTGGTCCACGGCGTCGTGGGCAGGTTGCCGCCGTAGATCGACGAGCAGCCGGTCGCGTTGGCGATCATCAGCCTGTCGCCGAAGAGCTGCGAAAGCAGCTTGAGATAGGGGGTTTCGCCGCACCCCGCACACGCGCCGGAGAATTCGAACAGCGGCTCCAGGAACTGCGAGCCGCGCACGGTGCCGAAGTCCACCCGGGACCGGTCGTTGGTCGGCAGGGTCTCGAAAAAGCCGATGTTGTCTCGCTCCGTGGCCAACCGCGGCTCGCCGGGAGCGAGATTGATCGCCTTGGTCACGGTGCTGCCGGGAATGACGACCGGGCAGGCTTCGACACACAGGCCGCACCCGGTGCAGTCCTCGACGTACACCTGCAGCGAGTACCGGACGTTCGGCAGCCCGACGGCGTCTAGCGGCGCCGAGTCGAACTTCTCCGGCGCGCCCGCCAGCCGGGACTGGTCGTAGTACTTCGACCGGATCACGCTGTGCGGGCAGACGAAGCTGCAGTTGCCGCACTGAATACAGCTCCCGGCATCCCAGACCGCCACCAGTTCGGAGATGTTGCGTTTCTCGTACGCGGTCGTGCCACTGGGGTAGGTGCCATCCACCGGAAGTGCGCTGACCGGCAACGCGTCTCCGCGCCCGGCCATCATCTCCGCGGTCACGGTGCGCACGAACTCCGGCGCATCCTCGGGCACTGTCGGTACTGGCGCGCGCACCGAGGTGGCCAGGCCCGGCAGCTCGACGCGGTGCAATCCGTCCAGCGCGGCGTCGACCGCGGCCAGTTCGCGCCGCAGCACGTCGGCGCCGCGGTCGCCGTACATCTTTTGCACCGATTCCTTGATGCGGATGACGGCCTGCTCGCGGGGCAGCACAGCAGAGATCGCGAAGAAGCACGTCTGCAGCACGATGTTGATTCGCCCGGCAAGCCCGACCTCGCGGGCGATGCGGCCGGCGTCGACGGTGTAGAGGGTGATCCGCTTGGCCAGGATCTGTTCCTGGACTCGCCGGGGGAGCGCCTCCCAGACGTTGTCCGGCTGATGCCTGCAGTTCAGCAGCATTGTGGCCCCTGGGGCGGCTCGGCCGAGTACGTCCACCTTGTCGAGAAACCGGAACTGGTGGCAGCCAACGAAGTTGGCTCCATTGACGAGGTAGGGGGCGCGGATGGGATCCGGCCCGAAGCGCAAGTGCGACTCGGTCTGCGAACCCGATTTCTTCGAGTCGTAGACGAAGTATCCCTGGGCGTGCAGCCCTTCTTCGGACCCCAGGATCTTGATCGTGTTCTTGTTCGCGCTGACGGTACCGTCCGACCCCAGCCCGAAGAAGACCGCCCGGAACGTGTCGGGTGACTCGATGTCGAACGACGGGTCGTAGTCGATACTGGTACCGGAGACATCGTCATCGATGCCGACGGTGAACCGCGAACGCGGCTTCGCACGCGCCAGTTCGGCGAACACGCCGGCGACCATGGCGGGCGTGAATTCCTTCGACGACAGTCCGTAGCGTCCACCCGTCGCGCGCGGCATGACGGGTCGTTCCCCGTCTGTAAAGGCCTCGGCGAGCGCCGCGACAACGTCCAGATACAACGGCTCGCCGATTGACCCCGGCTCTTTGGTGCGGTCCAGAACGCCGACCGTTCGCACCGTCGCCGGCAGCGCCTGCAGGAACGCTCTGGTGGGAAATGGGCGGTACAGCCGCACCTGCACCACCCCGACCCGTTCGCCGCGTTCGGCGAGCGCGGCGACGGTTTGCACGACGGTCTGGGCGCCCGAGCCCATCAGCACCAGTACTCGCTGTGCCTCCGGGTGCCCGGTGTAGTCGACGATGTGCATCTTTCTGCCGGTGCGCTCGCCCAGGCGCGCCATCAGGTCCTCGACCACACCGGGAACCCGTGCGTAGAAAGGGTTTACCGTTTCACGCGCTTGAAAGTAGACATCCGGGTTCTGCGCGGTGCCGCGAATGAACGGGCGCTCGGGAGACAGCGCTCGCCCACGATGCGCCCAGACCAGCTCTTCGGGCACCAGCGCCCGCAGGTCGTCGTCGGAAAGCGTCTCAATCGTGTTGAGTTCGTGCGAGGTTCGGAATCCGTCGAAGAAATGCACGAACGGTACCCGGGTCGTCAGCGTGGCCGCCTGTGCAACGAGTGACAGGTCGTGTGCCTCCTGCACTGAGGCCGATGCAAGTAACGCGAATCCCGTTTGCCGCACGGCCATCACGTCGGAATGGTCGCCAAAGATCGACAATCCCTGGGCTGCAAGCGATCTGGCTGCCACAGTAATGACGGCCGACGTCAGTTCGCCGGCGATCTTGTACATGTTCGGGATCATCAACAGCAGACCCTGCGACGAGGTGAAGGTCGTGGTCAACGCGCCGCTCTGCAGGGCGCCATGCAGAGCGCCGGCCGCTCCACCCTCACTTTGCATTTCGACCACTGTCGGGACCGTGCCCCACACATTGGCCCGCCCCGCGCTGGACCATTCGTCGGCCAACTCGGCCATCGGCGACGACGGTGTGATCGGGTAGATGCAACACACCTCGTTGAGTCGGTAGGCGACCGAAACGGCGGCCTCGTTGCCATCCACCGTGGTGCGTGTCATTTCGGCTCCGGGAACATCTCGATGGCATGCACCGGGCACTGATCGAAGCAGACGGCGCAGCCGGTGCACTTGTCGTAGTCGAATTTGTAGCGATGCCCGACACCGAGTTTGATCACCGCGTCCTCCGGGCAGGCGCCGAGGCAGCCGTCGCATTCGAAGCAGTTGCCGCACGAAAGGCAACGCCCCGCCTCGAAAGTCGCCTCGTCGGCGGACAAACCGCCGACGACTTCCGCGAAAGTCTCCACGCGCTTGTCCGGCTCGAGTTCGGGCTGCTGACGCCGCGCGGCGTCACCGAAAAACCAAAGGTGCAGCGAATCGAACGTCGCCGTCGGGTGTTTGGTCGGGCGTGCGCCCGTCGCGTTGCGCAACCAGGCGTCAATGTGGTGCGCGGCCTTTTTCCCATGACCGACACCGACTGTGACGGTGCGCTCACTGGGCACCATGTCGCCGCCGGCGAAGACGCCCGGACAGCCGGTCATCAATGATTCCGAGACACGCACGCTGCCGTCGCTATCGAACTCGACTCCCGGCAGCGTCCGCATGAACGCCGATTCCGTCTCTTGACCGAGTGCCATGATCAGGGTGTCGGCGGCCAGCGTCTCGAAGCGTCCGGTCGGTTGTGGGTAGCCCGAATCGTCGAGTTCCATTACCTCGACCCGTAATTCGGGACCGTCGAAGGCGCTGATCGTTCGTAGCCAGTTGATGCGCACGCCCTCGCGTTCGGCGTCGACGGCTTCCTCCTCGTGGGCGGGCATCTGCTCGCGAGTGCGGCGGTAGACGATGACCGCGTCCTCGGCGCCGAGGCGCCGGGCCACGCGGGCGGCGTCCATCGCAGTGTTGCCGCCGCCGTAGACGGCCACGTGGCGCCCGATCGCCGGCTTTTCGCCGGAGGCGACGTCGCGCAGAAAGGACACCGCGTCCACCATCGTGCCGGCGTCGCGGGCGGGGATGTCGACGCGTTTGGCCAGATGCGCACCGACCGCGACGAATACCGCATCAAACCCGCCCTCGTCCCGCTCGGCCGCGAGGTCATCGACCCGATGATCGCTGGTCAACCGGACACCCATAGCCGTGATCCGGTTCAGCTCGACATCCAGCACGTCACGGGGCAACCGGTAGCTCGGAATGCCGTACCGCATCATGCCGCCGGGCACCGCACCCGCGTCGCGGATCTCGACCTCGTGGCCGAGGCGGGCCAGGTGGTAGGCGGCGGACAATCCGCTCGGCCCCGCGCCGATGACCAGGACTCGCTTGCCGGTGCGGGTAGACGGTGGTTCGAACCCCCAACCGTGCTTCCAAGCAAGGTCACCGAGGAATCGCTCCACCGAATGGATCGATACCGAGCTGTCCAGATGGGCACGGTTGCACACGGTTTCACACGGGTGGTAGCACACCCGTCCGTGGATCGCCGCAAACGGGTTGTCCGCGACGAGCTGGCGCCAGGCCTGCTGGTGTCGGCCGGCGGTGGCATGGGCAAGCCAGGCTTGAATGTTCTCGCCGGCGGGGCACCCGGCATTGCAGGGCGGCAGCAAATCGACGTAAACGGGTCGGTGCTCGCGCACTGGCCCGGCCCGGCGCTGACCATGCAGCAAGTCCGGAAGTGGCGTCACGTCCATCGAAGGTCCGGCACTTGGCCGATGCGACGCGTCGCTGCTCATTGAGCCGGCACGAGCTGGTTTTCCACTTGGAGGACCTGACGGGTGGTCTTGATCACCGTGTCGGGGTTCAGGCTCATCGATTCGATGCCGATCCGGACCAAGAACTCGGCCATGTCCGGGTAGTCCGACGGCGCTTGTCCACACAGCCCCGAGTGGATTCCGTTGCGGCGGCAGCCCTCAACGGCCAGGCGAATCATCTCCTTGACACCCTCGTCGCGTTCGTCGTAGTCGAAGGCCACGATCTCGCTGTCACGATCGACGCCGAGGGTGAGCTGAGTCAGGTCGTTGGATCCGATGGAGAAACCGTCGAAACGCTTGGCGAATTCATCGATCAGGATCACGTTGTTCGGGATCTCGCACATCGCGTAAACCTTGAGCCCGTTCTCGCCCCGGCGCAGACCGAGGTCGGCCATCGTCTGTAAAACGAGGTCCGCCTCGGCGATTCGACGCACGAACGGGAGCATCAGGATCACGTTGGTCAGACCCATCTCGTCACGCACACGTCGCATCGCGCGGCACTCGAGCGCGAAACCCTCGGCGTAGGCGGGATGCGCGTAGCGCGAGGCACCGCGGAAGCCGATCATCGGGTTGCTCTCAGATGGCTCGAAGGCTGCTCCGCCGATCAGGCTGGCGTACTCGTTGGTCTTGAAGTCCGACATCCGCACCACGACGGGCTTGGGCCAGAAGGCGCCGGCGATGGTGCCGATCCCTTCGGACAGGCGTTCCACGAAGAAGGCGCTCCCGTCGGGATAGGCCTGCGTGAGCCGATCGATCGTCCGGCGCGCCTCGGGGTCGTCGACTTTCTCGGGGTGCAGCAGGGCCAGCGGGTGGACCCGGATGTACTCGCTGATGATGAACTCCATCCGAGCGAGTCCCACGCCATCGTTCGGCAGGAACGACGTCTTGAAGGCGAGGTCGGGGTTCCCGAGGTTGAGCATGATCTGGGTTCGCGGCCGCGCCAGATCCGCCACCTCGGTGCGGTCCACGTGGAAACCCACCTCGCCGCGGTACACGCGGCCCGAGTCGCCCTCGGCGCACGACACCGTCACGACTTCGCCATTGGGCACGCAGGCGGTCGCGTCGCCGGTGCCAACCACGGCCGGGATGCCAAGTTCGCGGGCGATGATCGACGCGTGGCAGGTGCGACCGCCGCGGTTGGTGACGATCGCCGCGGCGGTCTTCATGACCGGCTCCCAGTCGGGTGTTGTGGTGTCTGCGACCAGTACCTCGCCGGGCTTGAACTCGGACAGGTGCTCGGGGTTCTCGATCCGTCTCGCCACGCCCGAGGCGATCCGTTCGCCGACCGAGCGGCCCTCGGTGAGGATCTCGCCGCGGCCTTCGAGCACATAGGACTCCAGCGCCGTCGCGCTGTGCTGGGAGGCCACCGTCTCGGGGCGAGCCTGGACGATGTAGAGCTTTCCGTCCAGACCGTCCTTCGCCCATTCCATGTCCATCGGCCGCCCGTAGTGCGCCTCGATGGTGCACGCGTAGCCGGCCAGCTCCAAGACGTCCTCATCGGTGAGGCAGAACCGAGCGCGGTCGGACTTGGGTGTGGGGACGTTGCGCGTCGTGTTCTTCGTCTCGCCTTCGACGAGGATCATCTTCACTGCCTTGTCGCCGATGAGGCGGCGCAACACGGCGCGATGGCCGGCGAGATAGGTCGGCTTGTGGACGTAGAACTCGTCCGGGTCGACGGCACCCTGAACCACATTCTCGCCAAGGCCGTAGGCGCCCGTCACGAAGACGGCGTCGCGAAAGCCCGACTCGGTGTCGATGGAGAACATCACGCCCGACGAAGAGATATCGGAGCGCACCATCTTCATCACGCCGATCGACAGAGAGACCTTGAAGTGGTCGAAGCCCTGATCGATTCGGTAATGAATGGCGCGATCAGTGAAGAGACTCGCAAAACACCGGCGGCACGTATCGAGCAGACTCTCTTCGCCTTTGATGTTGAGATACGAATCCTGTTGGCCGGCAAAGCTCGCCGTCGGCAGGTCCTCGGCGGTCGCCGAGCTTCGCACAGCGAGACTTACCTCCTCGCCGTACTCCTGCTGAAGCTTGCGGTAGCCAGCCAGAATCTCGGCGGCCAGATCGTCGGGAAGTCCGGCGCCGTAGACGATCTCACGGGCGCGCTTGCCTTTACGCGCCAGCGCGGCGACGTCGGCGGGGTCGAGCTCGTCGAGCTCGGCATGCAGACGGTCCCAGGCGCCGGCTTTGTCCAACATGTGCCGATAAGCCTGGGCGGTGATGGCGAATCCGTGTGGGACGCGGACGCCCTGCCCGGACAGCTTCTGGAACATCTCGCCCAGCGACGCGTTTTTTCCGCCGACGAGCGGCACATCGTCGATGCCGAACTCCTCAAAAAAGCGGACGTACCCGGATGTACTCATGACCTGTCCTCTCGTAGCGCGTCAAGCAGTCGGCTCGACCCGCGTTTACCTGCGATAGCGCCACAAATGCCAACCTCGCACAGCGGCACGCACGGTGCCAGGGCCGAAGGTCACCCGAACGGGTGGATCAACGACCCATCCCGGGACCGAACTCGAAACGCCGGCCGGTATCTCCAATGCGATACCCCCAGCTTGACGGCGTGGGTGCCGGCGAACCGCCATGGCTCGGCGCTGGCTCCCGATGACTCGGGTGCCCGGCGCCCTTGAGCGTCAATTCGCCGATGCAGAGCTGGATTTGGTGCGGATCCACGCACCGATCGAGAGCACGAGAAGGATTGCCGCAAAGAAGCCACCGGCGATCCCCGAGATCAAGAGTGGCAGTTGGCCTCTCGCTCCCCACAACAGGCCGGCCCACAGGCCTGCCGACAAAACCGCAAAGCCCGCCGCACCCTGAAATATGCCTTGCGCGCTGGACTGCAACTCGGCGGGAACGAGTCCGGAGATCCAGGCCTTTCCGACGCCGTCAGTGCAGGCGGTGAACAGCCCGTACAGCCCGAGGATGAGCCACGCCGCGACTTTGTCGGTGGTGAGTCCGAGCCCGATGTAGCCGGCCGCGAAAAAGGCCAAGCCCACCCCGAATACCATAGGTTTCGGGATGCGATCAGCGAGTGATCCGGCCGGGTAACTGCCCATCGCGTATACCATGTTGTATCCCACGTAGGCCAGTATCACTTCGGCCACCGAGAATCCGATCTCTTTGAGATGCAACAAGATTAGGGCATCAGGGAAGTTGACGACGCCGAAAGCTGCCAGCAGACCGATCACCCGCCAATACCGGCCCGGCAGTTCACGCAGGCTCGTCGCCACCCGTGGTCGCTCCGCACGCTCAACCGGCCGGGGACGTTCCCGCACCATCGCGACCAGGGCCACACTCAGGACGGCCGGGACGATCGCGATGTAGAGCAACGGCACAATCTGATGGTCGAGTAGCTCGTATCCGGCAAGTCCGATCAGCGGACCGACAACCGCGCCGAGTGTGTCCATCGTGCGGTGAAACCCGAACACGCGGCCGCGGCTGGCTTCGTCGATTCCGTCGACGAGCAGTGCATCGCGAGGCGCGCCGCGGATACCCTTGCCGACTCGATCGACCACGCGTCCGGCCAGGACACCGGGCCACGCACCGGCGACCGCAACGATCACCTTGCCAAGCGCGGCCATGCCGTAGCCGGCCGCGATCAGCGGACGCCGGGCAAATCTATCCCCGAGTGGCCCAGCCGTCAGTTTTGTCAGCGATGCTGCCCCCTCGGCCGCGCCCTCGACGGCTCCTACAACGGCGGGCGGTGCACCAAGAACTGCGGTCAGGTAGATGGGTAACAGCGGGTACAGCAATTCGCTGGCGGTGTCTTGGAGGAACGAAACAGCCGATAACACCCACACATTGCGCGTTAGCCAACTTCTGGTTCCAGCCGTATGAACGATCACGGGTAGGTGTCGCCGTTCACCACGGCCGGGCATGTTGACCACATCTGTGCTGTCTCCGCCGCTCGCCGTTGCACGAATTGCGATCGTACCGCCGACGTTGACCGCGAGCAGCTGAAGCAACACTCACGGGCAAAGATCAGCCGGGAAATCGGACAGTGGTGCCGGGCATAAGTTGAACGACTCGACCACGGCATTCCACTTCGACTCCCGCAGCGTCGCGTGGATCCACACTGATGATCACGCCCTTTCCGCTGACCCGCAGGTGTAGGTGCAGACCGCGGTAGTGGATCGGGAATGCCAGCACGCCAAGCTCTTCCGGCCAGTACGGCGAGAGGATGATGCGGTTGGACCGGGTTTCCATCCCGGTGAAGCACCGCTGCAAGAGGTCGACGCTGCCGGCCATGGCCGCCAGGTGGATGCCTTCGGACGTGGTGCCGCCCTGGACGTCTGAGACGTCGGACTTCAGAGCCTGCCGGAAGAACTCCATGGCACGATGGCGGTTGGCCCGGGCGAGCACCCAGGTGTGCACCACACCGCTGAGCGTCGACCCGTGCGACGTGCGGGCCAGGTAGTAGTCAACCATTTCTGGGACCTTGTCCGGCATAAAGCGATAGCCAAGTCGCTCCAATAGCTCACACAACTCCGTTGCCGACATCAGGTAAAGCAGCATGAGGATGTCGGCCTGCTTGGATGCCTTGTATCGGTTCACGTCGTCGTTTTCCGCCTCGAGGATGCGGTCGAGGCGTTGGATATTCCCGTACTGCCGCCGGTAACGGTCCCAATCCAGTTCCTCCAACTCGCCGTACCCCTCGAACTGGCTGATGAGGCCGTCGTGAAACGGGACGCACATCCGTCGACTTACTGCTTCCCAGTGCGCCAGTTCGTCCCTGTGCAGTCCGAGCGTCTCGAGTAGATCGAGTCGGTTCGGCAGCGGTAGCAGTTTCAGCGCGTCGAGGGCGCGCATGATCACCCAGACAGCCATCACGTTGGTATAAGCGTTGTTGTCGATGCCGTCGTATGGCGCGTCTGGGTAGCCCGAGTGGAATTCATCGGGCCCGATGACGCCCCGGATGCTGTAGCGTTCGCGTTCCTGGTCGTAGCTGGCCCTACTTACCCAGAAGCGTGCGATCTCAGCCAGCAGCTCCGCGCCATAGTCGATCAGGTAGGCGAGATCTCCGGTGACCTGATAAAACTTCCATGCGCTGTAGGCGACGGCGATGCCGATGTGGTGCGCACGAGCGCTCCCGTCGGGGTTCCACCGGCCACTGCGCGGATTGAGGTGCAGACGTTGGCTTTCCTCGCGTCCATCGCTGCCGGATTGCCACGGGAACATCGCACCGGAGTAGCCTGCCGCCTGGGCGGCGTCACGTGCCTCGGGCAGGCGCCGATAGCGGTATCCCAGCAGCGACCGGGTGATCATCGGCAGCCGCAAGTTGAGTACCGGGAAGATGAACAGCTCGTCCCAGAAGATGTGCCCGCGATATGCCTCACCGTTCAGTCCGCGGGCCGGTATCCCGACATCGAGATCGCAACTGTTGGGGGAGACCGTCTGCAGCAGATGCAGGAGATGCAGTCGTAAGATGCGCGATTCGTCGGTGAAGTCTTCGAACTCGATGGACAGGCGCTCCCACAAATGTACCCAGGCATTCAGGTGCCCGTCGCGCAACTCGGCGAACCGGCCGAGTCGGCTCAGCCAGCGCTGGGCATCGACAGCGGGTTCGGACGTCGCGGCATCGCGCCCGGTGAACACGGTCACGATCTTCTCCACGGTCAACTCGTCACCGACCGACACCTTGACGGCGATATCGTGACCGATTTCGGCTGCCTGGTCGACAAGGTGGTAGGTAGCCGGCACGGGAGTCCCGTCCCGCCACACGACGCTTCGCGCCGCCATGGCAATGGCAATGCGCGACTGGGTCGTCTGAACTGTCAGCAGCACAGAGTGGTCATTGATCTCCCGCTTTTCCACCAACCCAAGATGATCGTTGGCCAAATCCCGATACCGCTCCACGAGCGAGTTCGTGACATTGCCGTCCAGCGTCGATCGAATCTCGATGGTCCCTGACCAATCCTCGGCGACGATCGTCGTCTGAAGGGCGCCGACGTGCGGCATGTGCATCGCGGCGAATCGTTGCTGGGTCAGCGAACTGGTGCGTCCGGCGTCGTCGCAAAAGCGCACCTCCCTGGTCAGTATGGCGCCGCGCAGGTCGAGGGTCTGTCGGTAGGACAGCACACTGACCGCGTCGATGTCGAACCAGCTGCCGCCGTCGACGCGGAAGGTCAGGGCAAGCCAGTTGGGCAGGTTGACCAGACTCTCGTTGTCGATTTCGGTGCCCGATACGTCGTCGACGAGACGGTTGTAAATTCCGGCGGCATAGGTGCCCGGATAGTGCACTTGGTCGGCCTTGGATTCGGGCGCCGCGCCCCGGGTGGCGAAGTAGCCATTTCCCACCGTGCACAACGACTCACGAAGCTTCTCGTTCTGCGGGTCGTACTCATCATAGGTGAAATCCCATGCTGCGGAGGACTTCTCACGCTTAATTGCAAGCCAATTCGATCCACGCTGAACGAACTCCCGCACTTCATCGGGACTCTGCAGAGCGAAACGGGCGGCCGTCTTTCGGTCGCCATCCTCGTCGTGCCGTACCACTATCCCGATGCCGTCGAATTGGACTGCGTCGAAAGCGTCTTCGTCGGTGAGGTCGTCGCCGATATAGATCGGCAGCAGGGAGCCCGTCGCGTCGATGCGATCGCGAATCCAGGCCAGCGTGGTCCCTTTGTTCCAGTCGATGTCAGGTCGCAGCTCGACGAGCATGCGCCCGTTCGTCACGCGTAGGCCATCTCGCTGTCCGAGCTTGTGTGTGGTAGAGACGATCTCGCTGATTTGCTCAGGTCTGACCTCGCGGTAGTGAACCGCGACGGCGAAACGCTTGTGTTCCACTCGTACTCCGGGTATCTCCGCCAGGCTCTTTCCTAACTCGGCGGCCGCCCGCTCGAGGACACCGACGGCGGCGGCGGCCGCTTCGTTTCGGTGATAGGTGCCGTCCGGTCCGGTCAGCTCGAAGCCGTGGCTGCCCGCGTACCAGATACCCGGTATTGGTACCCGGGCGCGGATGTCGGCGAGGTCGCGGCCACTCAGTATGGCGACCGGGCATTGCGACGCTAAGCTTTCCAGCGCCTTCTCCGCTCCGTCCACGAGGGCGGCGGCGCCGGGATCGGCAACGATGGGGGACAACGTTCCGTCGTAATCGAAGAACAACATTGGCTCTCGGGCGCCCAGGACACCGATGATCTGACCGTATGACTCCACCGCATCGGGGAGCGCGGAGATCCGCCTGTCGCCCGCGCGTACCGCGACGTCCGCCAGGTCCGCAATCACGACGTCGGCGCCGCACCGCAGTAGTCGGTCGGGATTCCCGGAGCGGTCGACACCGATGACAAGTGCGAAGCCGTCGTTCTGGGCCGCCGCTATCCCGGCACCGGCCTCGTCGACGACGACAGACCGTTGCGGACGCGCACCGAGTCGGCGAATGGCTTCTACGAGGAACGCGGCAGGGATCCCCTCGACGCAGACACCGAAAAGGTCCTCAATCCCTGCGGATTTCAAGAGCTGTTGACCGCCCGGGCGCAACGAATAGACCGCCGTATCGACCCCAACGTCGAGCAACTTTCGCACGAGGTTGATCGTCGACTCGATCAGAACACCATCAGTATCGGTCAACACCGCATCGAGGTTGAAGATCACGGCGTCGTGGTAGCGCGGGTCGACGGTGACCGGCAGCGTCATGGTGAAGTCCTAGGTCGAGTGGACGACGATTGGTCGCCATCGATGTCTTCTGGGTCGGCGGCGATCTCGAAGAACCTCTCGACATCTTCACGGGCGCAGTGGGCGGTGCCGGGAGTCAGCAGCATGGCTGCACCGGCAGCGATGCCCAGCCGCACCGCCTTGTCGAGTTGCCAGCCGCGGGTAAGGCCCACGGTGATGCCGGCAGTCATGGCGTCGCCGGCGCCCACGCCGCTGCCGGCGGGCACCGTTACTGGCGAATAACGTTGGCTGCCAGTCGGTGTGGCAAGCAGAGCGCCCTTGGACCCGAGTGACACGACGACGTACTGAGCGCAGCCGCGGTCGACAAGTTCGTGCGCCGCGGCGAGCTGCTCTGACTCGGTGATGAGTGCTCGTCCGAAACATTCGCGTAGTTCTCGTACGCTCGGCTTGAGCAGAAAGACGCCGGAAGAGATATGCCGCAATCCAGCCCCGGAGGTGTCGAGAATCAACAGCGCACCGCGCTCGCGACAGATGTCGGCTACCCGCTGATAAAAGTCGGGAGGCACACCGGGCGGCAGACTTCCGCTGGCCACGACGAAGTCCGCGGATGCCGCCGCGGCGCTGAGTTTGTCGAGGCACTCGGTCTGCTCGGCATCGGTGAGCGACGGACCTGGCAGCACGAACCGGTACTGCTGCCCGGTCGTGTTCTCGTCTATCGTGAAGCTTTCCCTGGTCGAGTGAGCCACGGTGATCCGCTGCACCGGCACCCCTGAGTCGGCGACAAGATCGGTCACCTTGTCGCCGGCATGGCCGCCCGCCGGAAAGATCGCCGATACCGATGCGCCGAGCACATGGGCGATTGCCGCGACGTTGATTCCGCCGCCGCCGGGATCGTAACGGGGCAGCCCGCATCGCACTTTATCGGTGGGAATTACCCGATCGGTGTGCGTGGTGATGTCGAGCGCCGGATTCATCGTCAGGGTCACGATTGTCGTTCCCGGCCGCGTCGGTGCCTTCATTGCCATCAGTTCTGCTCTGTCGGGGGTGTAGTGAGCCACACCTGAATCCGACCAGTTCAGGGATGCCGGCGGTAGGGACCGAAGTCCCGCGTCCGGGGGCCGTTCGTCGGCGCTGAATTCAGCGACCGTCCGGATGCCGGGCCGCCTGGTATGTCGGGGCCCTCGGCCGTCACGATGCGGACGCTGATAAGGGGAGTATCACCGATTGGTTCGGGCGTCGTTCCTCGGCCGACACGATACGAGCAACCAGCTTGCCGCCGCGGATGACCTCAATCGTCTGCCCTGCCGCAACCCGATCGAAGCACCGCCCCGCACGTTTTCGCAGTTCGTCAAGCTCGATTTGCTGACCAGCGTCCGCCGGGATCGGGGTCATCCTCGAATCATCGGCCGACACGATCCGCGCCAGTAACTTGCCGCCACGTACGACATAGATCGTCTCCCCGGCCGCAACCCGATCGAAGCACCGCCCGGCACGCGTTCGCAGTTCGTCAAGCCCGACCCACCCACCAGCGTCCGGTGCCACGGCTTTGACAGATCGGGCCGGGATCGGAGCCACCCTCCAGTCGCCGACCGACACGATCCGTGCCACCAACTTGCCCCGACGGACGACATCGATCGCCTCCCCGGCGGCAACCCGCTCGAGATAGGTACACGCGTTACTCCGGAGTTGGCCTAGGCCAATCACTTCCGGCATTTCGCTCCGATCTCTGTATTCACGGGCTTCGCCGCGGGGCTCTTGAGCCAGCCGGGTGTGCGAAGTCGCGGCCCACTCTGCACAGTATATGACTGTACGTGCGGTCAGTGTCAACGGCGATGCCGAATCGGGGGAAGCTGCATGGCGAGCTGACGCGGTGAGGCAACAGCCCGAAATGAAGCGAAAAGCGCTGTAAATCAGCAGGATTGAACGCGCCACGGATAGCCCAGGCGACCCGAGTCGACCAATCCGCAACGTCTCAGAACGTCGAAGCCTCACGGGCGGTGGGGCTCAGCCGACGGGCGCCAGCATGTCCTTCCATCCGTCGTCTCCTGTTTTGCTCGAATTTTCGACCGAGTATTTGACGCCGTCGGGCCCTACCAGTTCACCGCTCTGGGGACTGTAAACCGCCGGGGGAGGGCCGCTGGGAGTATAAACGCACGGGTTGGGCTGCTGTCCGTTGCACTGCACGGTCCCCGACCCGGGTCGGGTCAACGGGTCACTGGTCGGCGGTGGCGTCCCCGCGACTCGGTCCGAGGGTGCCGGGTTCACGCCGTTGTTGATCGATGGCGCGGGTATCACCTGACCGGGCTTCACCGGCTGATCGCAGCGCGCTCCGGGAGCAGGACAGGTCAGGATTTGGTTGGGGTCGCCATACCAGGGGTTGGTGCCCGCCGGAACGTAGGGTTTGGGGTCGCGGCATTCCCGCGGTGTCGCGGCGCGTTTACCCGGGACATCGACGCACGGAAGGTTTCGTGCCCCGCGCACGGCGTTGGCCGGAGTGTCCTGCGGGATCTTGCAATATGTTCCGGACGGCATCGGCGCCAGGCTGGTATCCGCCGGAGACCGCCACTGAGTCGCCGGGAGAAAGCCGGTCAGGCACGGCGGCGGCTGGTTGATTGTCAGCGAGGTGCCGAGCGCAGCGTAGCCCGGGAAAGGCGTCGTTACCGTCTGGCCTTCCGATGCGCCCTGCGGATAGGCCACCAGCAGTTGCTCGACGCCCTTGTGGTAGCGCTTGAGCATGTCGAGCACTATCTCGAGATTCGCCAGGGTCTGCGGCAGCGACTCGCGGACGTCGCCGAACACCGCGTTGACCTGATCGGCGGTCGGCGCGGCTTGGGTCAAAATGCTTTGTACATGCTGGTCGTTTTCCGCGCTCTGCGCGGCCAGGATGTCCAGGTTGTGCGACCAGCGCCGGATCGAATCACCCGAATCGACCTGGCTGTCGATGATCGGCCCGGAGTTTTCGATGATGTCGTTGACGTCTTGGATGTTGGTCTTGAAGTCGCCGGCGATCGCCTGTGTGGCATCGACCAGTCGTTGCAGCGCGGGGCCCAAACCGCCGACCGCTTGGGCTGTTTCGTCAAGCAGGGACGCGATCTTGTCCTTGGGCAGCGCGGCTAGCCCGCGGTTGGCCGCATCCAGCGCCGGCCCGATCTCAGTGGGCACGGTGCCCTTGGTGATGGTCTGGCCCGGCGAAAAGTGTTGGTTCGGGTTGCCTGCCGACACCAGGTCCAGATACTGCTCACCGACCGCCGACACCGAATGCACGTTGGCCGACGCGTCAATCGGGATCTTGTAGCTGTCGGCGATACTCATGGTCACTCGCGCGCCCGTCTCGGTGGGTTCGACGCTGGTGATCGTGCCGATGGTTTCACCGCGATAAGTCACGTTGGCCGTTTTGTACAGACCGCCCGACGCGGGCAGGTCTGCCTTCAGCGTGTACTGGCCAATCCCTGCTGCGGTGGGAATCTGTAAGTAGTACCACCCCAAGGCAATCGCGGTGATCACGCTCAGAATGCTGAAGAAGATCAACTGGCGCCAGATGAAGCGGGTCAACATTGCCTATCCGCCCTTTCGACCAGCGGCCCGCCCGGGGCGTCGTTAGGGTTCGGCGTGTATCGGACGTCGGGGATCATCGTTTCGGGGTCGCGGCCCCACGATTGCTCGAGCGCGCGCAGCGCTCCGGAGAATCCGGTCCCGGTGAGGACCGCGTTGTCGACAGAGCTGAGGGTCAGGTCGAGCGTCAGCGACAGGTTGAAGTAGTCGCCGCGGAACGCCTTCGGCACTGAGTCGATGTCGAATGGCCGGACGAGGATCAGCTTGAGCGCGCGGATCAGATACGGTGCGGCCCGGCCGAGTTCCCGCAACGGGCACTGCAGCGACAGCAGGTCCTGGTGCAGGTCGCTCCGCGAGGCGGACAGGTATTGGTCGGCAACTCGGCTGAGCCGTCCGGTCGCGTCAACCGCGTCGATCAAGAGGTTCTGCTTTTCGGCGAAATGTTTGATCAGCGGCGGGAATTCGGTGAGGACCCGCTCCAAGACATCCGAGCGCGAGCTCACGTACTCCAACAGCCGGTTGGTGGAATCGATCGCTCGGGTGATGTCCTCGCGTTGCTCGTCGAGTCGGGCGGTGAAGGTGTCGAGCTTGCCGAGGAAGGCGTGGATCTGGTCGGCGCGCCCATTGAGGATGTTGTAGGCCTCGTTCTGCAGCACTTCGAGGTTCGGGATGCCGCCGCCGCGCAAAATCAGGGCGAGACTGGCCAACGTCTGCTCGGTCGTCGGGTAGGCGGACGAATTCTTCAGCGGGATGGTGTCGCCGTCCCTCAGCAATTCCGGTGACGGGTTGGGCGGCGAGGTCAGCTCCACATGCTGAGAACCCAGGAGGCTCGTCTGCCCGATTTTGGCGGTGGCGTTTTTGGGTAACTTGACGCTCTTGTCCACACGCAGCGTCAGAGTGGCGACCCAGTTCTTGAGTTCGATCCCGCGCACCGTGCCGACAAAGACATCGGCCACCCGCACCCGGCTGTTGTCGTTCAGGGCCAGCGTGTCGGGCATCTGGACGTAGACGGTGTAGGAACCGGGCCCGCTGCCCGGGCCACCGGGCATCGGCACATTCGCGATTCCGCGCCAGTTCGCGCACGATGTCAGCGCTACGGCAGCCCCTAGGAGAGCCAGCCCCTGCCAGGCCCGGTGGCGAGTGCGAGAACCCAACGCGCGCAACGCGGTTGAACCCGGCTTGGTTAGCGCGTCTTTCACGATCCCGGTCCCGTCGATACGGCGGCGGTCGCGGGTGCCGGCGTCGGTGCGACCGGTCCCGGGACCACACCCGGTCCCGGTGGTGGTGGCGGGATAGGCACTTGCGGCGGGTTCTGCCCGATTACCGGCGCTATCGGGTTCTCGTCGTACGCATTCGGCGGTCCCGGCGGCGTCTGCAGTCCTGACGGCGGAGGTGCGATGTCCGGGCCGCCCATCAATTCGGCCAGCGAGTCGGGGGTCAGCAGGCCCGCCGTGATCGGCCCCACCTGGGTGCCCTGCATGCCCGGCGCGACGATCCAGCCGGGCTGGGTGTTGCGGTGCGACAACGGGGTATCAGGCACCCAGACGCCGGGAACCGTGGTGTCCTTGTACCCGTTCGGCGGCTGCAGCCGGGGCTCGGAGTAGGCGACTTCCTTGGGCAGCGTCTCGGCGGTGCTGAACAGGTTCAGCCCGAACGGCAAGTAGTTGAACTTGATCGCATCGAGAATTGGTGCCAGGTACTGCGCACACAGTTCGGCGGATTCTTGATAGCCGAGCCGGCTGCCGGCCTGAATCATGCTGCACATGAACTGCATTGGGTTCGCGAAGTTCGGGATTGCCGGGATGGACATGACCGCGCCGTGCGCCGGGTGGTAAATCTGGCTGAGGTTCGTCTCCAGCGTCGGCAGGACATGCAGGGCGGTCTCCAAACCATTCAGCGGTTCGGGTTGGACCAGCGTGGTGGTCAGGCTGGCGAGGTTGTCGATGTCGTGCGCGAGCACCCCGCGGTTCTTGGCCAGGAACGGGCGCAGTGTCGAGAGCAGGCCGTCGAACTGCTGTATCGCATCGGCGAGGTCCCCGCCAGACCCGGTCAACTTGTCGGTGAATTGGGCCAGGTTGCGATTCAACGCAACGAACTCCCGGTCGTCTTTGTGCAGGGCGTTGACGAACATCGCCAGGCTGCGCACCACCGCGAAGAAGTCGCCACGGCCCTGGTTCAGCGCGGTGAGTGCCTGCGCCAGGCTGTTCAGCGTGGTGTTGATCTGCTTGCCCTTGCCGGCCAACCCGTCGGCGAAAGCCTCGACGAGGTCACCGAAGGGGCCCTTGGGCTGCTCGGGCGTCGGGCCGAGTTTGTTGATGGTGTTGGCGACGCTCTCGCGCAGTTGGTCGAACTCCGTCGGCACTTGCGTGCGCTCGATGGGGATGACCGCGTTGTCACCCATCACCGGGCCACCTTTGTAGGGTGGCTCCAACTGAATGCTCCGCGACGCCACCAGGGTCGGGTTCACGACTACGGCGGACGCGTTGGCGGGCACCTTGTATTTGTTGTCGTAGTGAAACGTCACCTTCATCTTGCCGCCGGCCGGCTCGATCTTGTCGACAGAACCCACGCGAACGCCCATGATCTGGACTTTGTCCCCGGAGTAGAGCGCGTTCGCCGCGGGGAGATAGGCGACCACGGTGTTGGTGGTCAACTTCTCGTAGAGCCGCCAGCCGACGAACCCGGCGACCAGCGCCAGGGCCAGCACCAGCGCTCCGATGACCTTCCGGAGCGGCAAGCGGCGTATGGCGAAGATGCTGCTCAATTCTGGCTACCTCCCGTGATGCCGCTACCACCCGTGCCACCGGGGTTGATGAACGGTGCCGGGAGCTGCTGCCCGGATCCCGCAGGCGCGGGTGGCCCCGGCGGCAGCCCCGGCGCGAACGCCGACGGTGGCGCGGTCGGGCCGGCTGGTTGCAGGTTCTCGGTGCGCGCGCCGGGCGGCGCGTTGGGCGGCAGCGGCACCGGTGTGCCCGGGACGTCGGGAGGCGGCTCGCCTGGCCGCCCGGCGATCGGGATTCCCGGTGTTGGTGGCAGCCCGTTCGGGTTCGGCGGCGACGCCTGCACGTCGATCGGTGCCGGGAAACTGCCCCCGAACGGTCCGACGTCTACCCCTACGCAGGGCAATGGGTTCCACGGCCGCGGCGACGCGCCGGGTGCCGGCACGTACGAGCACGCCGTTCCCGGTGGGACGGCCGGCCCCGGATGATCCGGGGTGCCTTCTGACACCGGGGGTGCGGGAGGCGGCGCGCCGTTGGGGAACCGGGTGCCGTTGGGGTCGGGCCAGCGGAACGCGGGCAGGCCGGCGCTGCGCCAGAAGTCCTCCGGGTCGATCCCACGCTTCTTGAAGGCGGCGTCGACAAATGGCTGCAAGACCCAGTACGGCAGCAGATTGGACAAGACTATTTTGAAGAACGGCCCGGACGCGACGGATTCGCCTAGCGATGCGGCGAATTGGCTTACATACGTGAGAGTTTGAGCCAGGTCGTCCTTGCGTGCCACCAGCACGTCGCTGAGGGCGTGCAACTGCTCGAGCACGGGATTCAGGTTCGGGTTGTCGTTGATGAATCCCTGCACTTGCGCCGAGAGGGCGGAAATGTTCTGCAGCAGGGCGTCGATGGCCCGTCCGCGTTGGTTGAACGCGGCCAGCAGCGTCTTGGCGTTGACGAGCAGCCGGTTGATTTGTTCGCTGCGGTCACCGAGCACGCTGGCTACCTGGTTGGCTTGAGCGAGCAGGTGCTTGATCTGTTCGTCGCGTTTGCCGATGGTGTCGGAGAATTTGGCCAAACCGTCGAGGGCGGGATTCAGGTGCGGGTAGGTCTGATCGATGGTCTGCGACAACACATTCAGCGACTGCTTGACGCTGTCGATGTCCCAGCCCGCGGCGGCCTTGTTGACATCGAAGACCGCGTCGTAGAGCTGATAGGGAGTGGTGCTTTGGCCCAGCGGCAACACACCCCCCGGCCGCAACGTCTGGTTTCCGCGCGGCTCGATCTCGAGCACCTTCTTACCCAGGATGGTGTCGGTCTTGATCGCGAGCCGGCTCTCGGTGCCGATGGTGTTGGCGCCGATGGAGAACTTGATCACGACGTGGTCGCCGTCGATGTCTAGCGCCTGCACCGTGCCGACATTCACACCGGTGATGCGCACCTTGTCGTTCTTGTTCAGTTGACCGGTGTCGGTGAACTGCCCGTAGTAGCTGGGACTCGCGAACAGCATCGGGACACTGGTGAAGCTCTGGCCGACGGCGACGACGAGCACCAGCACGCCGGCGCCCATCAGCCCGACACGGCTGCGGTTGAATTCCGTCAGTGTTCTCATTGCGGCGTGCACCTACCCGTGGGCTGCTGCCAGATCCTGACCGTCCGGACCGGGCCGCCGGGCTGCAGTCCGTTCCACTTGATCGTGAGGTCGCAGAGGTAGAAGTTCACCCAGTCTCCGTAGAGGCCGATGCTGCGTCCGATCAGGTTGAGCGCGGTTGGCGTTTTGTGGATCAGATCGCTGAGCTGATCGCGTTGGTCGACGAGCGGCTGCTGCAGAGCCTGCAGGTAGTTGATCTCTTTGTGCAGCAGAGCGCGGTTCTCGGCCAACAGGTCGGCCACAGTTCCGGCGGCGTTGCTGATGTTCGCGGTGCCGGCGGCCAGCGGATCGGCATGATTCGTCAGCCCGGTGATCAATTTCTCGAAGTTGTCGACGGTCTGGTCGAACTCCTTGCGATGCCGAACCGTGGTGTCCAGCACGATGTTCAGGTTCTTGACCACCTCGCCAATCGCCTGGTCGCGCTCGGCGAGGTGCGCTGTTAGCCGCGCGGTCTGGTCGAGGATGTCGTTGATCGTGCCGCCCTGACCCTGAAACACGGTGATGATCGCCGACGCGATGGTGTTGACCTTTTCCGGATCGAGCGCCCGGAACAGCGGCTTGAAACCACCGATCAGGGCGTCGAGATCCAGCGCCGGTGACGTTCGAGACAGCGGGATGAATCCGCCCGGTGGCAGGACCCGGTCAGTGCCCTCGCCCTCGCCGCGTTTGAGTTCCAGATATCGGTCGGCGAACAGGTCGAGATAGCGGATCTGCGCGGTCGTCGACTGATAGAGCGGTATCGCGCGGTCGACATCGAAGTCCACCCGTACCCGAGTGCCGCGCTCGACCAGCTGCACCTTTTTGACCTTGCCGACCTCCACTCCGGAGGCGCGGACGAACTGGCCGTCCTTCAGCCCGGTGGCATTGCTGAACTCAGCGGAATAGCTGTTGGTGCTGTTGAAGCGCATCTGACCGAACACCACGACGATCGACACGGTGATCAGCAGCAGCACCAACGAGACGATGCCGAGCTTGATAGCGGAGCCGGTGATTTTCATGGGTTGATCGTGTTGTCCCCGACTTGGCGGCCCCACACATACTCGATGGCGTACGGGGAGCCGGTATCGAGGTGGTTGTACGGCGCGAGACTGGCGCCGGTGTCCAACACCAGAGACGGCGCCGGCCATAGATCATGGGTGATGGCCTGCCAGCAACCCGGCGCACCCCCGGGGCCGCCGCGCGCGTTCACCCGCGGCAGATTGTCCGGATACACATAGGGATTCGGCGCTCCGCCGACCACTCCGGCAAGCCCCAGCAGGCCCCCCGAGAGCGCTACGCCGGCTAGCCCCGGCAGCGTCAGTAGGGCTCCCAACCCTGACGTCAGCTCGGTCATGGTGTGCAGCGCGTAGCCGTTGCCGCCGCCCGTCGTCTCGTAGGCATGGGGTTCTTCGTCGGAGTAGTTGCGGATGGTGCAGAAGATCTCGGGGCTGTAGGTGTCGAGCAGCTGGGCGGTGGGCACCAGATCGGCGGCCCCGCGCTGGAAGTACGGCCCGCCGCGGGCGAATATGTCTTCGCCGGTGTTGCCCAATCCGGCCGCGGCCAACAACGCGCCGTCCAGGTCGGCTTCCTGGTGGTGCAGCGTGCGCGCCGTGATCACGGAGTTGTTGAGGGCGTCGAACAGATCCGGTGCGGCGTTGCCGTAGGTGTCGGCCAGCGCCGCAAGCCGTTGAATGTCATGTCGGATCTGCGGCATCTGCGGATTGATGTCGTCGAGGATGGCGTTGCCGTTGACGATCGACTGCCCGAACTTGTCGCCCAACCCGGTGAATGCCTGCGCGGCCGCGGCCAGCGTCAGGTTCACCTTGACCGGGTCCACCTTCTCCGTGATCGAGTTAAGCGTCTCGAACAACGTATTGAACTCGGTCGTCACGGACCTCGCATCGATCACTTGCTGCGGTGTGATGCGTTGCGGTGTAGGGTTTTTGGGCGAGGTCAGGGACACATACTTGTTGCCAAACACCGTGGTGGCCTTGATCTTGGCGTCCACGTTGGCCGGAATCAGCTTGACGTACCGCGGATTCACGTCCAAGACGAACTTGGCCGCAGGTATTCCGTCACGCTCGGTCTCCGAAATGCTGGAAACCCGGCCGATTTCCGCGCCGTTGTAGGTGACCTTCGACCCCGGATCCATCACTAAACCGGCCCGGGGAGCCAACATCGTCAAGGTCGTCTTCGGCGTGAGCTCGCCCCGAAACTGCAACCACACGAGCGCTAATACCGCGGTAGCGACCACCAAGAACACCGCAGCCGCGGTCTTGTACGGCGGGATACGTAGCGGGTTCTCTTTCGCCGGGGTCGTCATGGCCGCTACACGGTGAGGTTGAAATTCGGGCTTTTGCCGTACACCGCCATCGCGGTCAGTACGACCACCAGGACGATCGTGATCAACGACAGCCGCATCGACCGGCCGACCGCTTCACCGACGCCGACCGGCCCGCCGGTGGCGGTGTAGCCGTAGTAGCAATGGGTGGTCATCACGACCACGGCAACCAGGATCACCTCCGCGAACGACCAGCCCACGTCTGTGAGGCGCAGGAATGTGTGGAAATAGTGGTTGTACGTGCCGATGGACTGCCCGTAGAACAAAACCGTGGTGACCTGCTGGGACAGGAAGGCCATGGTCATCGCGAACCCGTAGAGCGGGATGATGACGACGAGACCCGCCACCACCCGGGTCGACGCCAGAAAAGCGATCGACCGCATACCCATCACTTCCAGGGCGTCGATCTCCTCGCTGATGCGCATGGCGCCCAGTTCGGCGGTGGCGCCGGCGCCGACCGTGGCGGCCAGCGCCTGACCGGCGGCCACCGGCGCCACAAACCGCACATTGACCAGTGCGGCCAAAAATCCGGTGAATGCCTCGACACCGATGTTGCCCAGGGTCGCGTAGCCCTGGATTGCGACCAGCGAGCCCGCCGACAGGGTGATGAAGCCGACGATGGCGGCGGTGCCACCGACCACGGCCATCGCGCCGGTGCCCATTCCCATCTGGGCGACCATCCGCAGCAGCTCTTTGCGGTAGTTGTGCAGGGCGTAGGGGATCTGCCCGACTGCGTTCATTGCGAACCAGACCATTTGCCCGATCTCTACCAGTAGCCGGACCGGGGCCTCCCCCCATCGACCGAGGGTGGCGGTTGCCCGCGGGAAACGGACATGCCGTGCCGCAGCCGTCGCCATGTCAGCGCCCCGTTCCGAACCGGACACCGATGGTGGTCAGCGCCGCGTTGACCGCGAACAGCGCGATGAAACACAGCACCACCGTCTCGTTGACCGCAGTGCCCAGGCCTTTGGACCCGCCGCGGACGATCAGCCCGCGATAACAGCCGACCAGGCCGGCGATCAGCCCGAAGGTCGCGGCCTTGATAAACGCGATCACCACCTCTGGCAGGCCCGTGAGGGCCGTCAACGTCGAGAGGTAGGCACCGCTCGAGACGTTCTGCAGGTAGACGCTGAAGATGTAGCCGCCCCCCAAGCCGACGGCGACCACGAGGCCGTTGAGCAGCACGGCGACGATCGTCGAGGCGACCACGCGCGGCACCACCAGCCGGTGGATCGGGTCAATGCCGAGCACCTCGAGCGCATCTATTTCCTCGCGGATTGTGCGTGCGCCGAGGTCGGCGCAGATGGCGGTGCCCCCGGCGCCGGCAACCACCAGCACAGTCACGATCGGGCCGAGCTGGGTGACCGCGCCGATCGCGGCACCGGCACCCGAGACGTCGGCGGCGCCGATCTCGGCCAACAGGAGGTTGAGGGTGAAGATGAGCAGCACGGTTTCCGGGATGGACACCGCGATGGTGGGCAGCAGCGATACCCGCATCAGGAACCAGCCATTCCAGATGA
Organism: uncultured Actinomycetota bacterium; assembly: GCA_963794245.1. Classification (GTDB taxonomy): domain Bacteria; phylum Actinomycetota; class Actinomycetes; order Mycobacteriales; family Mycobacteriaceae; genus Mycobacterium. The sequence goes on from CAWCDD010000002.1 coordinate 122,638, forward strand.
ACTCGCGCCATTCGAACGGCTGCCTCAGGGCTTTACCCGTCAGCACGCACATACGGAAGAACCCGCCGGCAACTTCCGTCCCGGGTCGGATCCGGTCGAGTACTCTGCCGCCAATCACGTTCGATGTCGTCATGAGCGCTCGCAACGTAACGGTGCCGCGAAAAGCGGTTCGCCAGAGGGTATTTCGAACCTTGCGTGAGCAACGGCGATGTCCGACCGCTTCGTCCCACGTTCCGGAGTCTCGGTTCCCGCCCTCCGGCTCCACGTCCTCCGCGTTTGCGCCACGCAGCAACTATGGCATTAGACCGTACGGTCAGTCAATAAACCGGCACACAAGTTTCACGGAGCCCCAACTTCTCGCGCTGCCAAGATCTGCGGGCCGTTACGGGACGTTTTGCGCTTCCTCGGCTGGCCGGCCTGGGGTTCAACGCCGCCCGAACACAGTGCCGCTCCAAGCAGATGGCCGAGCAGACCTACAGTGCTTGAGGCTGAATCGGCTACAGCCAATTAGATTCTCGCGCAGAGCATTCTGGTTCTACGCGGTCAATCCGTCGCGCCCTTTACCTCGGCCAGGCATTCGCGCACCACCGAGACGACGTTCGTGGAGGGGTTCGCCCACTTGCTCAGCCCCAAGCGGTCGAGTAACAGTCCGCCGAGAAACACATCGACGAAAGCGGCGCCGATTTGTTCGGGTGTCCGGGATTCGGCGGGATCGAACCATACCCACATCCACTCCAATGATCCCCACAGCTGCAGTGCCGCCAGTTCGATGTCCACGCTTCGGAACACACCGCTCTCGATCCCGTTGCCGATCTCGTCAATCGCGAGCGCTTGCAATTGATCGCGCAACTTACGCACTTGCTGCATGGCCGGGTCTTCGGACAACTGAACCACCTCGCGCTGGCTTGCCACTGTCGCGTCGCGCGCGATCACCTGTAGCAGCGCGGCGGCGTAAATGATTGCGGCGATGCGTTCGTGCGGAGCGGCCAGTCGATCCCAAACCATCCGCAGCACATCGAGCTGAAGGGTCAGGTGGGTTTCTTCGAGCTCTCGCAACATCTGCGCTTTGGTTCCGAAATGATGAACGATGGTGCCCTTGGACATGCCGAGCTCGTCGGCGATGTCGCCCATATTCGTTCTGTCGTAACCACGTTCGGCGACATAGCGGACAAACGCGTCGAGGATCTCGCCACGTCTACCAGGCGATCGGGGCATCTTCAACCCTTCGGCTAACCGTACGAACGGTCTATCATAACGTCAAAGGCGAGAGAATCCCCCAACTGATTGAGCCCCGCGGGTCGACATCTACCGTTTTGTTGCCCAGCACAGCGAACCCAGCTGCCGTTTGCACGGTGGCGGTCGGATCTACTGGCCCTGTCACCGCGCATATCTGCGATCTCACAACAGAGGCGACACGCTGCATTCAAGGTGACGCTTGCCGGGCGCCCGACAGCTCACAGGGCGTGCAATGCCCTGGAGCCGCTGGACCCATCCGGCGCAGTGACGACATAGGTGTTCGCACCAGGTGCTGACCTGATTTCTCCGGCGGTGTACACGGTCATGAGTTCTCTGCCATCACTATCGGCAATGCACACATAGGTGTCGGTCTCAGCGTCATAGTCGAAGCTGTCCCAAGCCAATACGAACGCTAAGCAATTGCCGTCGCGGTCCGTGACGACGAGCTTATGTACACCTGACTCCTTTAATAGTTCGGCGTCCTGCGCGTGCTGCTGAGGGGCCCGGGTGTTGTGGACCGTTACGCTGTTTGACATCTGCGTACTCCTTTAGCGATATTGTCTCCGTCTGATCCGGGCGCTCAAATACTCCCAATCTGCCGGACACTACTCTCCGGATAGCGCCCCGACCAGGGCATTACGGCCCTTCAAGCGAGGTCGTAAGTCGCTTTGCAAACAGATTGTCGTTCGGCGCACAGCGGCGATCGTTCGTCGCCGCTAGTCGCGGTGTGGGCCGGGTTGCCAGGAGTGCAGGGACCCCAGCAGTGCGTTTTTCTTGTAGTGATGATCGGTCATTCGACGAAGGATGCTGTCGAGGACGACGACGGCGTCGTTGATATACGGGCCCTTGTTGAGCATCGCGCATTCGGCCCGTTCGCTCATTGCCGCGTCGCTGATCTCTGCGCGCGCGGGATTCCCTGTCTTGGTTAGTTGTTCGAGCACTTGGGTTGCCCAGATCACGGGTAGGTGCGCGGCCTCGCACAGCCACAGGATCTCTTCCTGCAACTCGGCGAGGCGCTCATATCCGCACTCGACGGCAAGGTCCCCCCGCGCGATCATCACACCTACGCGCGGATGTCGCATCGCCGTAAGCAGGAGTTGGGGGAGATGTTCGAATGCTTGCCGGGTTTCGATCTTGAGCACGATTCCCAATGAGTCGCCGCCGAGGCGGCTCAACGCGTCGAGCAACTGTTCGACATCGGAAGAATCTCTCACGAACGACATCTCGACGAGATCGGCTACCTTGACCACCGTTGACAGATCAGACAGGTCCTTCTCGGTCAGGGCGGCGATCGGGAGGTTGGTGTCGGGTATGTTCACTCCCTTGCCGGCGCGGAGGCGGGACCCCGCGTCTGCTGCGTGGTCGATCCGCAACCTCAGGACGCCAGGACCCACGCTGACTATCTCGCTACCGATCCGGCCGTCATCAAAATGCACCTTGTCCCCAATGTGTGCATGGTCGAAGATCTCGGGCAACGTGCAACCGATCCGCGGAACAGGCTCGGCGTCCAGGGGCGCAGGCGAACAATCGCTGGTCAAATCGAGGATGTCGCCGCGATGCAGTACAAGGCTCTGTTCGGTTTGCGGAAGTTCTCCGAGGTGTGTCGCATCCTTGACGCCGTGGACGCGCAGCTCCGTTCCAGTGGCGAGGTAGGTGGTCTTGTCGGCAAAGACGACGAATCCGCCTGGGGCACCTGATTTCTGAGCAACGGCTTTCAGCGCCAGCCTGCGCTTCGCGCCCCGGGTGTCGTGCAGGAGCAGAACGTCGTCGTCGTGGCGGCGGCTGAGCCATTGCTTGGCCACGGGCAGCGACACCATGCCGGCTTCAGGTGGGTCGATCGGATCTTCGGCAGCAGTCAGCCATGCCCGCGCCGGGGCGGTCTCCTGTCCAAGCGCGTTCCTGCGTGGCTGGAGTTTTACGCAGCGCGGCCCGGGTTCAAGTGGTCCAGTTCGTAGCTTTGGACCGGCAAGGTCCATCGCGATCGAGCAGGCCCGGCCGGTCGCTTCGGCCGCTTGCCGCACGTTTCGTGCCATGGAGCGCCATGCCTGGGGATCGTCGTGCGCGCAGTTGATGCGCGCAACGTTCACGCCGCGTTCAACCAACCCGCGAACCAAGTGCGGATCGGAGGCAGCCGAGGAGGGGAGTGTGACCATGATGCGGGTCGCACGATCGACGGGCTCCGGGCCCAGCAGCTGCTTCGTTCGGTGGCGGAGCAGTTCGGGACCGTACTCGACGTTGGCGCCGGTCAGTGCGGGCTGTTGCCAGGCGTCACCGAGCATGGCACAGATCGCCGACCTCACGAGGCGTAAGGTGGCCTCGACATGAGGCTCGCTTCGACCTAATGAGGACAGTCCATAGGCAGCGAGCCGGGTCTGCAGGTCGCGGAGATCACATTGCCGAATAGCCCAATAGTGCAGCATGTTTCGAGCACTCGATCGATTTTGGGGCGACACGCCCGTCAGCCACCGGGACCACAGTGATTCAGCTGCGGCTAATCGAGCCAAGAGATCGTCCACGTCATCGCGCAACTGGCTCAACTGCCTGCTCGCGGTTGAAACGTCGGTCTGCGTATTTGGCACCTGCGCTCCAAATGTATTCGAGTGCTCTGATGTCCGGCGACGGTAGCGATTGAGGGGCGGAATACCGTGAGCTTCCCAGCGGTCGCGACGGTGGTGCGCGTGGTACTCGCCAGTCGGAGGCTGCGTCGACTCCGTTGTCCAGCCTGAGGTTACGGAGATCCCGACGAGGGCCCTAGGGGCATTGGTCCCCAAGCCCGTTGGTTCAGCCGACGCTTGGGAAACACAGGGTGTCGCCCGCCTGGCCGCAGGCTTTCGCTGACCTGAACTCCGCGAACGCGGGGACTTTGGCCTCTGCTGCTCAGCGCCACATGTGGTCAGACTCGTGGTGGCGTGCAACAGATGCTGCGTCGCAGACCACAGAACCAAAAGGAGATCACCATGGCGATCCGGGTGGGTGTGAATGGCTTTGGGAGAGTCGGCCGAAACTTCTTCCGCGCGGTGGATATACAACGCGCCGCGGGCACCACCGAAATCGAGATCGTGGCGTTGAACGACCTCACTGACAACAAGACTCTGGCGCATCTGCTCAAATACGACTCCGTGCTCGGACGCTTACCGCACGACGTGTCGGTCGATGGCGACGATCTTGTGGTCGGAGGGCAGCGGATCAAGGCATGGTCCATCGCCGATGGACCGGCGGCGCTACCGTGGGGAGATCTCGGCGTGGATGTCGTGATCGAGTCGACCGGTCGGTTCACCGCCGCAGAGCAGGCCCGCGGTCACCTGCACGGCGGCGCGAAGAAGGTGGTGGTGTCGGCGACGTCGAAGGGTGCAGACCTCACTGTCGTGATGGGTGTCAACCACCGCGACTACGACGGAACGCAGACCGTGGTCTCCAACGCCTCGTGTACTACGAACTGCCTGGCGCCGATGGCGAAGGTGCTCGACGAAGTGTTCGGAATCGAGCGCGGACTCATGACCACCGTTCACGCGTACACCCCGGACCAAAATCTCCAGGACGGGCCGCACCGGGACCTTCGCCGGGCCCGGGCCGCGGCGATCAACGTCGTGCCGACGTCCACCGGGGCCGCCCGCGCGATCAGCCTGGTGCTACCTCAGCTCGAGGGCCGGCTCGACGGGTACGCGCTGCGAGTGCCGGTGCCCACCGGTTCAGCGACTGATCTCACCGCCACCGTCCGCGAGCCGGGCACCGCCGAGGCGGTCAACGCCGCGTTCGCAGCAGCCGCCGATGGTGAGCTGAAGGGCTTCCTCACTTACACAGAGGATCCGATCGTCTCCTCCGACATCGTGACCGACCCATCGTCGTGCATCTTTGACGCCGGGCTCACCAAAGTGACTGGCAACCTGGTGAAGATCGTCGGTTGGTACGACAACGAGTGGGGTTACTCCCACCGCCTCGCCGATCTGACGGGCCTGGTGGCATCCACCCTCTGAGGCTTATCGCTCAACCAGGTGTATCGGCGTCAAATGTGAGGACCTCGCTGAGTGGCCGCCGCGGTGTCATGGCGGGCACCTCGCCCGGTACCAGGGACTCACCGACGCGGATCAGAAGTTGGGGCATGGCGCCGCGTCCGGTCAGAGTGCCGATGAGGTCGCGGCTAGACCATAGTTCGGTGAGTTGGGTTAGTGTGCACGTCGCCATCCCGGCCACCGTGCACTCCAACAGCACCGAGGACAATGCTTCGCCACACCGCAAGGCGTCACCGGGGGTATCCCCGTCGGTTGACAGAACCAGCACTCTCGATTGGTCTCTTCCAAAGCTGGCGGGCCGGTCGTCGTGGGGGCTAACCGGAAAGCTTCGTCCGATGTCGACCCGGTCACTCTCGGCTGCCGACAACAGTGAACTGCGCGGAATTCCGTCGGAGCTCTCGAAATGACCAGTCCACCAGTCTAATTCAGTATGATACGAGGTATCGTACAACCGCAGCGACTCGGTGAGGCGCGATGCCCTCGCCAGCTGTGGGCGCAGCTCGTCGGCTAGCACATCGAGGTGAATTGTGGCGGCATCGGCGGCGTTTCGCAGCACTGGTTCGAAGGATTCCCAGTCTCTGGGTGGGGCGAAGGGAAGCCGATCGGTGTGGCGGTGCAGGATCGCCTCGGCCCGGCGGCGATGGTCATCGGTGACCGGGCTCAGTGGACTGAAATTGACTGACGCGAGATGATCGGCATTGCTCCGGTTGGGAAATCTGTCGACGTTGGAAGTCCAGCCGGCGGCGGCCATGGCGACGCGTAGATGGTCGAGCACGGCGCCGCAGCTGATGAGGGCCTCCCGCCCGGACTTGTCGGTAGAGGGCAGAGTCCGGCTCTCATCGATGTAGAGGGACAACCGCGAGCCGGTGGCGACCCATTGCCAGGGCTGGCTGTTGTGCAAAGACGGGGCCCGGCATGCCAACTGCACCGCATTCCTGAGTACGTCGGTGTCCACCAACGCGTCCGTCATAATCGACCTCCAATCTAAGGTCAAATCGTGGAACACGAGCGCGGACGCCACCAGGGTCGTTGGTCCTCGACTCAAAGCGCTGTCGATTCTTGACGTCTGCTGACCACAATCGCAAACGCACGTGAGAACAGGAGATCTGCCATGAAACAGGCTCACCTCGCCGACCTGCAAGTCGGCCGTATCGGCTTGGGCGCGATGGGCATGTCCGCCGCCTACTCCATCGGCGGCTTCGACGACGCCGAGTCCATCCGCACGATTCACCGCGCAATCGATCTCGGCGTCACGCTGATCGACACCGCCGAGGTGTACGGCCCCTACGTCAACGAAGAACTCCTCGCCCGAGCCCTGCAGGGCCGGCGAGATCAGGTGGTGCTGGCCACCAAGTTCGGCCTGATCTCGCATGCCGGACGTGATGGCCTCGACAGCAGCCCTGCCAGCATCCGCGTCGCGGTCGACGGCTCGCTGAAAAGGCTGGCGACCGACCACATTGACCTCTACTACCAACACCGCCTCGATCGGGGCACCCCGATCGAGGACACCATCGGAGCGTTGGCAGAGCTGATCGCTGCCGGCAAGATTCGGCATATCGGTCTTTCGGAAGTCGGCGTGAACACCATTCGCCGCGCGCAGGCCGTGCACCCCATCACCGCCGTGCAATCGGAATACTCGCTGTGGACCCGCGACCCCGAGGACGGGATATTGGCGGTCCTGCGCGAGCTGGGAATCGGGTTCGTGCCGTACTCGCCGCTCGGCCGTGGGTTCCTCACCGGCGCAATCCGATCCACCACGGAGCTTCCCGACAGCGACTATCGCAAGACCAATCCGCGCTTCTTCGACGAGAACTTCCAGCACAACCTCAACAGCGCCGACGAGCTGCGTGAGATCAGCGCCGACGCCGGCGTCACCCCGGCTCAGGTCGCATTGGCCTGGCTGCTGGCAAAGGGGCCCGACATCGTCCCCATACCGGGAACCAAAAAGGTTGTGCGCCTTGAGGAAAACGTCGGCGCCGACAGCGTCGAACTCACGCCCGAGCAGCTGGCCCGGCTCGACGAACTCACCCCGGCCGTCGGGGGCCATCACGCCGAAGCGCAAATGGGATGGATCGACCGCTAACCGTTGCTTACAACGAACCCTTCAGCGCAGCAACGGTTTCCAGGTCATCAAGGGCGGCGGCACCGTGTCGCAAGCCTTCCATGGCGATGTCTTCGACCTGCATTCCGCCCATTCCCGCGGTGATCAGCGGCGCGACATACGCGTAGAGCGCGCCTTGCCGGTAGCGCAGCCACAGGTCTTCGCGGTCCAGGTCGGGCCCACCGGCCGCGGCCAGCGCCTGCCGATAGACGTCGAGCAACTCGCGCTGTGCGGTCTGGCGGTCTTCCGGTGTCAGGCTGGTGATCAGGGTGTAGGCCAGTTCGCGGGAAGGATGTCCGCGCCGCACGGCCTGCCAATCCAGTAGCCCGGCCTCGCCGTCGCGGAAGTACATGTTGCCCGGATGGGCATCGCCGTGCATAACCGTATGCGGGGGAGTGTCGATCACCGCGGCGACCGCGCGGTAGTTCTCGGCGATGAATCGGCCGTTCTCCACCGGTATCGACGTTCGCTCGGCCAGGCGCTTCATCGAGGTCGTCATCAGTGAGCCGGTCAGCAGCGAAGTGACGTCACCCGACGGCGTGTAGAGCCAGTCCAGCGGGCCGCGTCCGGTTTGGCGCATGCGGTCCCAGAAGGTTCCGTGCAGGGCCGCCAGCAGCTCGACGATGAGGCCGGCCTGGTCGGTGGAGAGCGGGTGCAACGTGTCCGGAAATACGCACGACTCGGGGAGGTCTTCCAGGACCAGCAGGTACCGACCGGTCCACGTGTCGAATGCCGCCCCGTGGGCCACCGGGACTCCCGAGAGTTCCGGGGCGAGCTGGCTGTAGAAGCGCACCTCGGTGTTGCCCAGCCGGCCCAGCTCACCCATCAACCGGGTAGCGGCGGTCTGCGCCGCGATCTTGACGAATACCGACTCCGGCACGTCATCCCCGGTCAGCACGATCCGTGCCCGCGACGATGTCCCTGCATCGCTGGACAGCACGCGCATCGACCTGACCTCGCGACCCATGACGCTCGAGAGCGCCCCGGTGTTGAGATCGCCGACTGTGCGGGGTAGCCCCACCCGGCTTCCGACGATGGCGTCGGCGGTCACCCGTCCGATTCCCCGGCCGAGGTGTGCCGCCAGCCCGACAACGGAAAGGGCCTGTTCAACGGGGTTTGTCATCACTATCCATCCTGTAGGCGCCGGTACCGGACCCACGAAGAGGCGGGCGGAAACAAGTTGCCAAGACAAAAGTAGCTCAATGTCTGGACATCAGACAAAGTGAGACTAATGTCTGACCTGTGGCACCAGGGCCCGCACCAGGAACTGCTCGACGAATTCGCGTTTGTCAGCCATGGGCCGCTGCCGCCACGCCGGCGCCAGCAGGAACAGCGTGGTGGTGCTCAGCCACTGGACGATCGAGCGAGGATCGAGATCGGCATAGAGCTTGCCCGCCTCTTTCCAGCGTTGCAGCAGTGGCCCGTAGTGCACCAACAGCAGCTCGACCATCGGCTCCGACCCGAGCTGCAGAGCCGCGGGCACCGCGGTGCTCTCGGCGGCGAACAGCGCCTCGTTCAATGCGTCGCCCGCCACCGACTCCACCCGCGCCAGAACCATCTCGGGCAACGAGCGCGCCGGGTCGTCGGGGTGACCCAGCGCGCCGACCAGCTCGCCCAGCGCCGAGTCGACCCGCGCCAGCATCAGGCCCAGCAACACCTCGTCGCGATTGGGGAAGTACCGGTACACCGTCGAGCGGGATACCCCGGCCTCGTCGGCCACTTCGGCCATTCGGATCTGGGCGTTGCCCCGACGCACGATGCAGCGGCCCGCGGCATCCAGGAGCCGCCTACGCGCCTCCTCGTCGTCGAGGATCGCTCGGTCGTCGCCCCACCACCGGCTCGGCTCCATGCAGCGATATTAGGGGATGCGTTGTGCCATTGAGTATCTGATGAGCCAGCTTTGGCAAGAAATTTTTCATCGATGTTGTGTCACCTCCGAAAGCATTCGATGGCAATAGATTTCGCTACCTCGGAAGAAGGCATTCATGGGTTACAGCGCCGCCGACGAGTCATTCACCCATCAGCTGCCAACGACGTTCGATCAAGTGCACGATCCCGATCCGACTTGGTCGGACCGCTGTTACTTTTTCGCCGCTTCGCCGGACGGCACACTGCTGCTGGCCAGCGGCTACGGCAACAACCCGAACACCGGCACCGGGTTGGGATATGTCAAGGTCAGCCTGGCCGACGGGCGGCATTGGGACCTACTCTCCGGCCGCCCGATCAACGGTTCCGATCGCGGCGAGCTGAGCGCCGGGCCGATGCGCTGGACCTGCGTCGAACCCCTAAAGAAGTGGCGTCTTGACGTGGAGCCCAATGATTCCGGCATCGCGTGGGAGCTCTATTACGAGCCGACCGCCCCGATGTGGGAGCTGTTGCCCATGAAGGTGCGCGACAAGGACGGTCGCATGCTGGCCGACATGTATCACATGAAAGAGCCGGGCCGGTGGACCGGCTGGGTAGACATCGATGGCGAGCGGATCAGCGTCGATGGATTCCACGGTGGCCGGGATCGCACCTTCGGTGTGCGCGTCTCCGACAAGATCGATTTCTGGCTATGGCTCGATGCCGGTTTCGAAGACCGCGCGATCGAAGCGTGGATCATCGAATCATCGGACGGCACGGTCAATTACGTAGACGGCGGGATCACCCATAGTGACGGCACGCTGTCGAAACGTTTCGTGAAGATCGAGCATGACGTCGAATTCGATGGCGACAACAAACGGCCCGCCCGCGCCGTGCTCGTCTTCACCGACGAGGACGGCAAGACCTACCAGGTCACCGCCGACACTCCGCATCAGGATGTCAACGCCTACTACGGACTGCCGATGGGGCACTGCGAGTATCAGGATCTGGGAGAAGGCGCCTACTTCATCCACTTCGACTGGGACAGCAATGATTCCGCGCAACTCGCCGAGGCCGAGGATAAATCGATGGCACTGGATCAGTTGATGCGGTTTGAACTCGACGGCGACACCGGCTGGGGCATCTTTGAGCTGCTGATGGGCGGCCGGGGCTACGCCCGCTACCCGAACTGGGCGGCCATGGACATGTCGGCCTTCACTCAGGACAAGACCCCGGTCGAACGGCTGCCCGACGATGGCGTACGCCAATGACACTGGACACCAACGACACCAAGCGCTTGACCGCCTGGCTGCGCCCCCAACTGCCGGATGCCGACGATGTCCGCGTCGAGGGTCTTGACCGGGTGAATTTCGGGCATTCCGCCGAGATGATGGTGCTCACGGTCGTAACCGGGGACACCCGTCGCGATGTGGTGTTGCGGCTGCGCCCCAAACCGCCCGCGTTGCTGGAACCCTACGACCTCGCGCGTCAGTTCACGATCCTGCGGGCATTGCAGGACAGTCCTGTTCGTGTTCCGGGGGCGCTGTGGCTTGAGGACAGCGGCGATGTCCTGGGACGGCCGTTCTTCGTAATGGAGCGGGTCGCGGGTGACGTGTATGAAATGGAAGCGCCTGCCGTGCCCGCCGACACGGTGGTACGGATGTGTGAAAGCCTGGCCGAACAGCTCGCGGCAATTCATGCCGTCGACTTGAAGCAGACCGGGCTCGGGGGGCTCGACGACGGCAGCAACCACCTGCACCGCGAACTCGACCACTGGGCAACCGAAATGGACCGGGTCAAGCGGGATTCACTGCCCGCGCTGGAACGACTCCTCGCGGCGCTTCGCCACAGCACACCTGCGCCGTGCCCGAAAATCACTCTGGTGCACGGAGACGCGAAGCCAGGCAACTTCGCGTTCACCGGCGGCGAGGTCAGCGCGGTCTTCGACTGGGAGATGACCACGGTCGGGGACCCGCTCACCGACATCGGCTGGCTTGAGCTGCTCTGGATGCAGCCCGTCGGCATTACCAGTCACCCTGGCGCGCTGGACGTCGAGGCCCTCCTCGAGCACTACCACAGGGCCAGCGGGATCACACTGCAAAACCGTTCCTGGTACCGGGCGTTCAACGCCTACAAGATGGCGGTCATCTGCCTGATCGGCGCGATGCTCGTCGACGGTGGCCACAGCGACGATCAAAAACTCATGCTCGCCGCGTACGGCACCTCGATGCTGACCCAGGTCGGGCTGTCCGAGCTGGGCATCGACGAGCCTCTTGACGACGGTCCCGTCCTTCCGCGCGAGGAACGCATCCAGCAAGTCCAGGCAAACGCCCTCTGAGATGGGCGGACACCGGCCCGGCTATTGTCCAAGCGGGGCGGTGACGGGAGAGAATCATTAGTTGCGAGAAGAAACTGGTGATCGGGGCCAGCGGTTTTCTGGGATCACATGTCACACGTCAGCTTGTCGCATCGGGCGCCGACGTACGAGTCATGTTGCGCCGCACCAGTTCCACCAGGGGCATCGACGACCTGCATGTCGAGCGCTGCTATGGGGATGTATTCGATGACGATGCCTTACGCGTGGCGATGGCCGGCTGCGACGTCGTCTACTACTGCGTCGTCGATGCCCGGATGTGGCTGCGCGACCCGGCGCCGCTGTTCCAGACGAATGTGGAGGGTCTGCGCCACGTGCTGGACGCGGCCCTGGACGCCAACCTGAAGAAATTTGTATTCACCGGCACTGCAGGCGCTTTGGCGATCAGTGACAGCCGAGCGGTCACGGAGGAAGATCCGCACAACTGGGACCAGGGCGGGGCGTATATCGAAGCCCGGGTCGCCGCCGAGAACCTGCTGCTGTCGTACGCGCAGGACAAAGGGCTGCCCGCCGTCGCGATGTGCATATCCACCACGTACGGCTCCGGCGATTGGGCGCCCACTCCGCACGGCTCGATGCTGTCGCTGGTTGCCAACGGCCGGTTTCCGTTCTATCTCGGCTATTCGTCCGAGGTGGTGGGCATCGAAGACGCCGCCAAGGCAATGCTGCTGGCCGCGGAACACGGTCGAAGCGGCCAACGCTACATCGTCTCCGATAGATACATGAGCGTCCGGGAGCTGCACGAGATCGCTGCCACCGCCGTCGGCAGGCGCCCGCCGCGCATCGGCATTCCCATGTCGGCGCTGCATGCCGGTGCGCGAGTCAACGACATATTGGCACGGCTGCTGGGCCGCGATCTGCCCTTCGCATATGCCGGAATACGAATGGCCGAACTGATGTCGCCGCTGGACCACAGCAAGGCCGAACGCGAACTCGGATGGACACCCGAGCCGGTCGAAGACTCGATCCGCAAAGCCGCGATCTTCTTCGCTTCGCGCAACTAGTCCGCTTGCTGATCGGCGTGCGCGAGCGCTGCTGGGCCGTACTTGTTTTCGATCATTTTCCACGGGTCGGCGTAGGGCCCACGTCCCTCGGCGCGGTTCTGCAGCTTGATCGCGATCCGTAGCACCGGCCGCAGTATCGGCCCCAGGATGCGCAAGACGACGCGCATGTTTGGCTGGGATTCGCCAATCCAGTCCATGGTCTGCTGCCAGTCGTGTTCTTGAAAGCCAAGCAGCGCCTGCGCTTCGGCGGTGTCGTACCAGCCGGTGAAACTCCAGCCTTGGTCATTGTCGGGGTCACCCGGCAGCCCCACCGACGGACCAAGGCGACCCAGGCCCACGGCGGTCATCAAGTCGCCCTCCAGCTCGTGCTCGAGCATCACGCACGTTTCGTTTCCGCCGATCAACAGTGCCTTGCCGGCGATCGTGGCTTCGCGGTCGACCCCGTTGGCAAAGGCCAGCGCCGCGTCTCGGGCATCCACCGTGTGCATTCGATTGTCAACGGGCATGGAGCGCATGATCACCAGGTTGTCGCCATCGATGCCACCCGATTGAGTGTCCGGCGAGATGACCCCGGCCAGTCGGTAGAGCGCGTGCGGGAGACCGCTGGCCCGGATCGCCGCCTCCGCCAGCACTTTGTCCTGCCCATACTGATCGATGGGGTTCACCGGGGTGGCGGGGGTGATCCGCTCCGGATACCGGTGCGGATTACGCGACCCGTAGACCGCGGCACTGGACGCCATCAGGAACAGTGGGGGGCGGGGCAGGGTGGTGGCTGCCGCCAAAAGGTTCTCGGTGCCGCCGACGTTGACCCGTCTGGCCAACGCGGGATTCCGGTACGACACAGGTGAGACGACCGCGGCCAGGTGAACGATGGCTTGCGGCTGATGGGCCTGGATCAACTCGCGCACCGCGTCGGCGTCCAGTAAATCAACGTACGCGGGAATCAGCGCCTCAGGCGGGGCGCCGGCCGACAATTCCTGTTCTACCGCAAGGGTTTTGTCGTTGCGCAGGTCGGTGGCGATGACGGTTCGACCTCGATCGAGCAGGATCTGCGCGCATCGCTTGCCGATCTGTCCGAACGCGCCGGTGACCAGGATGGTGTCGACAGTCATGGGGTCTCCTATTTCTCCAGCAGCCGACTGGCGAACCTGGCGGCCGTATTGCGGATTCGGTTGGAGATGTAGAACGAGAAAACCGGCGTGACGATGTCCTCGCGCAGCCGAGTTAGCTTGGAGCTCTTGATAAGCCACTGCCCGGCAACGTTTTCGTAGGTCTCGTGGTAGTGGCCGTAGCCGACCAGGCTCAGCCCGGGCCCGAACCGCACCACATCTTGCAGTGCCCACACCCCGCGCGCCGTCGTCGCGGACGTGAGCTCGATCTCGGGGGCATGCACCTGGTGCGCCGTGGCCTGTGCCGGGCGTCCGATGCCCTTGCGGGTGAACGCCACGAAGTCGTCGGCACCAACGATCAGTTTGCCGCCCGCCTCGGAGGTGTCGCTGACGAAGTCGTCGGTGAAGATCGACCGCCACGCGGCCCAGTCCTTGGTGTCCAGGTACCGGCAGTAGCGGGCCTTGAGCTGCTTGATGGACTCGATCGCCAGCAGCGTGGCGGCGTTGTCGTCAGCGATCACGTCGCTCGCTCGCTCGGTCATTGCGGCTCGATTCTGGTGCACGGGAGTTTCGGAAAAGACACGCTCAGCCTGACATTCACGCGCGAGCCGAACGCCGGCGGGGCCGGTCAGCCCTTGAAGTAGACGATCTGATGCGTGGTCGCCAGCAACGTGCCGTCGCGACTCCACACTTGTGCGCTCTGATCGAAGTATCCGCGTGCGAAGCGGTTGGCGTAAGCGCTGGCCAGGACGTAGTCGCCGCCAAGCGCGTCAAGCTGCCGTTGATCGGCATGGAAGTAAGTCGTCATCGAGATCGTCCCGACCGGGACGACACCGCCGAGGCGCTGAAACACCCGCGGGTAGAACACGTCGCACAGTGCAGCCAGCGCCGGGTAGTCGACAGGTCGCTCCTGGCAGTCGCGCACCCACAGCATGGTCTCCGATGTCGAGCTGGGCTGGGCGTCGGGGCCGGGAAACGCCCCGTCGGCGAAGCGCATGTCGTAGAGGCGCGCCCAGGTGACGATGCTTTCCGGACCGCCGGAGGTGAGTTGTTCCGGGGGAGGCGCGCTCGGCGGACGGGCTTCGGTGTCGCCCCAGCTGTCGCGGCGGACGCCGAACACCGCGGTCGCGGTGGTCTTGACGTCACCGTCCTGACTGAGTTCGAGAACCCAATGCTGGGTGCTGCGGTTGGTGCGCGCGGCCCGAAGGGAGATGTCGAATTCTCCGTCGGCGACGGGGCCGGCGAAGTTGATGGTCACCGCCAGCGGCTCACCGATGCGGTCGGGGTGAGTCTCGATGGCACGCAGCAGGACGGCGGTGGTGATGCCGCCGAACGGACCGATCATGTTGGCCCACTCCGGATGAGTCCGGCCGCGCCTGGTGCCGGCGTCGAGGGCATCGAGCTGGAGGGCCCTGTCGAAAGGGTGGGTGGGCGTCATGCTCACGGCAGATTACTTCCCGCCGACCGAACACCGGACACGGGGCTATCACAATTGCCCGACGCCGCTGGCCCGCCTGAAATCGGTGTTATTTTAAGATCCCGTTGCGGTGCCTGGGAGGGCCGGTATGACAGAGTCGTCAACGCGTGAGTTGCTCACGGCGCTGGTGGCCGCATTCGGTGATGCGGAGCGTGTCACCGAATTGCTAGCGCCCAAGGCGCAGTGGTGGATCAGCCCGACTGTCGGCGTGCTCGGCAGCCCGACGGTGGGGCGCGACGCGATCCGTGCCGGCATGCGCATCATTTTCGGCCAGCTGTACGCCGACGTGCGGACGTCGGTGCACCACATGCTCTGTGACGACGACATGGGTGCCGCGCGCTTCACGATGTGGGCAACAGCATTGTTCGCCGGCGGGCAGCCATACGAGAACGAATACAGCGTGTGGGTGCAGGCACAGGACGGCTTGATCGTCCGGGTGTGGGAGTACCTCGACGTTGCCCATGCGACAGGGCAATTCGGCTCCTGAGCATTCCTCGGGGCGGAGTGTTGCGCTGGACGCATAACATCATGATTACACTGTGATCGCAGTGTGAGGAAGTGCCGATGTCGCGCCCATGCGACCGACGGTGAGGAAAGCGATGGCCTGGGATTTCGAGACGGATCCGGATTTCGCTGAAAAGCTCTCGTGGATGCGCGATTTCATCGACTCCGAGGTCATCCCGCTAGAACCCATCCTTTCGGAGATCCCGGCCGACGAGTGGCAGCTGGTCAAGCGCCATTTGCAGGCCAAGGTCAAGGCACAGGGGCTATGGGGCTTGTTTCTCGATCCCAGCCTGGGCGGCGCGGGGCTGGGTCAGCTCAAGCTTGCGCTGATGTCGGAGATCATCGGCCGGTGCATGGTGTCGATGGAGCTCTTCGGGGTCCAGGCGCCCGACAGCGGCAATATGGAGCTGCTCGCACACGGCGCCACCGACGCGCAGAAGCAGCGCTGGCTATATCCCAACCTCAACGGGGAGATATCCAGCGCGTTCGCGCTGACCGAGCCATTCCTGGCCGGGCGCCGATCCGACCGTCATCGACACCACCGCAGTGCTCGATGGCGAGGACTGGATCATCAACGGCCACAAGTGGTTTACCACCAACGCGTCCTGCGCCGACATCATCTTGGTGGTCGCTGAGACCGACCCGGCCGGTCGGCCGCATCGGCACGCTTCGATATTCGTCGTTCCGGCGGGAACGCCGGGTATGAACATCGTTCGCGACATCCCGACCATGGCCCATCCCGACCCGGAGTTCGGCCGGCGGGGCAACCACGCGGAGGTCGTGTTCACCGACTGTCGCGTGCCCGCGGACCACCTGGTCGGCCCGCGCGGCGGCGGTTTCGTGCTGGCGCAACAGCGTCTCGGCGGCGGACGCATCCATCACTCGATGCGCTGGCTGGGGCAGGCGCAGCGGGCCCTGGACATCATGGGTGAGCGCGCGGTCTCGCGCCGTTCGCACGGTCGGCTGCTGGGCGAGCATCAGATGGTGCAGGACTATATCGCGCAGTCGCACACAGAGATTCAGGCAGCTCGGCTGCTGACGTTCCAAACCGCCTGGAAGATGGACCGCTTGGGTGCGGGAGAGGTCCGGGCCGAACTAGGGATGATCAAGGCGCACGTATCGAAGGTGGTGCTGGCCGTGCTCGATCGCACCATCCAGGTGTGTGGCGCACTGGGCTATTCCGGGGACCTGCCCGTCGAATCCTGGTACCGGATGACGCGATTCGGATCGATCGGCGACGGGCCGGACGAGCTGCACAAGTCGGTGCTGGCCCGGCATGTGCTCAAGAAGTACCGGGCGGTGCAGGGTTGGCCGACCGATCACCTTCCGTCGCGGCGCCCGGCGGCGGAACACAAATGGCAGGCCCTCCGTCAAGAGGCAGGTATCGCATGAGCATTCCGGACCGTCAGCGGGCCATCGTCATGACCGGGCCCGGCGAGCCCGTCCAGACCATCGAAAGGCCGGTGGACGAGCCCGGCCCTGGGCAGGTACTGGTCAAGGTCAACGCCTCGAGCCTGAACTTCCACGACAACGTCAATCTGATGGGCCTGTTGCCCGGGCCGTGGCCGCGGGTGCCGATGACCGATGGCGCCGGGGAAGTGGTGGCGATCGGCCCGGGCGTCGACGAGCTGCGGTTGGGTGATCGCGTCATGGGGGCGTTTCACCCGGGGTGGCTCGACGGGCCACCCAACCCGGAAGCCAAGCGTGAGGTGCCCGGCGACACCTGCGATGGGTGGCTGCAGCAATACCGCGTCGCCGACGCCGCCGGGCTGGTCCGCACGCCTGCGCACCTCAGCGATGTCGAAGCCGCGACGATCCCCTGCGCGGGCGTGACGGCGTGGAGTGCGTTGGTGGAAGCCAACATCGGCGAGGGCGACGTCGTGGTCACCCAGGGAACCGGCGGGGTGTCGCTGTTCGCCGTGCAACTTGCCCGGACGCGGGGCGCCACCGTGATCTTGACCTCTTCTTCCGACGATAAACTCAAAGTCGGATCGGATTTGGGGGCAACGCATCTCGTCAACTACCGAACCACTGCGGATTGGGAGACCGAGGTCAAGCGACTGACCGACGGGCGTGGTGCCAAGCTGGTCGTCGATCTCGGCGGGCCCGCCACGCTGCCGCATTCGCTGCATGCGGCGGCCATGGGCGGCACGATCGCGGTGATCGGTGTGCTCAGCGGATTCGACATGGCCCCCATCGCGGTGGCCGAGGTGATGCTGAACAACCTGCGCGTCATCGGAATCACGGTGGGCAGTGTGCGCGCGCACCGCGAGATGTGCGAGGTGGTGTCCAAGGCCGGTATCAAGCCGCAAATCAGCCACGTCCTCGACTGGGAGCAGCTCGATGAGGCGCTTGCAGTGATGCGGGCCGGCGAGCACGTCGGCAAAATCGCCCTGACCATCCCGTGACGTCGCGAGGAGGGTAGACATGCCCAGCGAGCTGGAACTCGATGCGGACCAGATCGTCGCTGCCGCAGTGGAAATCATGCGCGAAAGCGGCCTGGACGCGATCAGCATGCGTAGCGTGGCCAGCCGCCTGGGCGTCACGCCGCCACCCGTCTACTCCCGAATCGGTAACAAGGACGCGCTGATCGATGCGGTCGCCGAGCACGTGCTCGACGATCTCGCGCCCGCCTTGGAACGCGACGAAACCTGGCCGGACTATGCGCGCCGCTGGACCCGCCAACTTCGCGCGCGGTTGACCGACGCCGCCGACAGTCGGCTTTTCTTGCAGGTCAAGCGTCCGGCGTATCTGAAAGCCTCACGACCACTGCTGAAAAGCATGCGCCGTGACGGCATGTCGACCGAGATGTCGGTGCGAGCCTGTCGGCTGTTGACCTATGCGACCGTGGGTTTCGTAGCCATGGATCATCCGCCGAGCGCGAACTCGACGCGCGGGCGAGGCCGACTGGCCGGCAGCGACCCGGCCGGCGTGACTCCCGGGGAAGTCGACGAGCTGTTTGCCATACACATCGACTACCTAATAGAAGGTATCCGCCGCGACGGCGCTTAGCCTGGGGATTGGCAACCTCGGGCTAGTACGATGCAGCGATGGCCAAGCCGCTGATCCCGGCCGACGATATCCTCACGCACGCTCTGGACCTGCTGGATTCCGAAGGCATTGAGGCTCTGAGCGTCCGTCGACTATCGGCCGCACTGAAGATCTCACCGCGGACGCTGTATCAACAGGTCGGCAATCGGGAAGCATTGATCAGGGCGCTGGTCGCCCGCCACTTTGCGCAGCTGAAACTCGACTTCAAGGAATACGACACCTGGGAGTCGACGGCGCTGCACTGGTGCCAGGCGTTGAATAATGCCCTTCGCGCCCACCCGTTTCTGACCGAGCTGATGACCATCGATGACCGTAGCGCCGTCACCGATTATGTCAACGCCCTGCTCAAAGCTACTCTGCAGGAAGGGATTCCACGACCGCTGGCCACCGAGTGCTGCCGCGGGCTGGCGCACATGACGATCAACCACACCATTGTCGAGGTGCGCGGGCTGCGTGAACCGGGCCGGTCCGAATCGGAGACGGCCAAGATCGAGCAGAATTTCCCTCGGTTGGTCGAATGGGTGATCTCCGGGGTGCGGGCCGAGGCGGGCGGCCTCGATGCCAAACCGACCCGACGGCGGCGGGCCCGCTGATCAGCCGGAGACGCCGCCGTCAATGGTCATGAGTGACCCGGTGGTGTAACTCGACGCGTCGGAGAGCAGATAGACGACGGCTCCGACGATCTCGTCGGGTCGGCCAACCCGTCCGAGCGCGATGCGGCGCACCAGCTCCGGCAGAAGGTCGGGGTTGCGGACGAAGCCGGACGCCGCGTCGGTATCGAAGGTGCCGCAGATGATCCCGTTGACACGCACGCCGGCGCCGGCGTATTCGATGGCCGAGGCGGTGGTCAACGCGTTCAGGCCGGCTTTTGCCGCCGCGTAGACCGTGGTGACGGGCGTGGGTTTCACCGAAGCCAGCGAACTGATGTTGATGATCGACCCACCGCCGGTCGGGGCCATCGCCGTGGCCGCCAGCGCCGTCAACCGGGTCGGGCCTTTCAGGTTGACGCCGATCACCTTGTCGAACAACACCTCTGAGGTGTCCAGCAGTGAGGGGGCAAGCGGGCTCATCCCGGCGTTGTTGACCAGCCCATCCAGCCGGCCCCACCGGGAGACGGCGGCCTCGACGACGCCGGGCAGCGATTCCCAATCGCCGACATGGCAGGCCAGCGGATGGGCCTGCCCGCCCGATTCGGTGATCGTGGCGGCCAGTGCCTCGCATGAGGCAAGCTTTCGGCTCGCGATCACCACTCGTGCGCCGCGCTCGGCAAGCCCGATGCTCATTGCTGCGCCCAGTCCGCGGCTGCCGCCCGTGACGAGAACAACCCGACCCGCCACGTCGAACAGTTGATCGGTCATTGCGCGAACCTCCTTGCGCGGCCGAGTAGTTCGTCGATGACCGGTCCGAAGAACTCGTGGATCGGGTTGCGGGACTCGCCGCGCAGAAACTTGGCGTAGGACGCCTCCAAGACGATCGCCAGCTTCCACGCGCTGAACACCTGATACCAGTCGAATTGTGACAGATCGCGGCCGGTGGCCTCGGCGTAGCGCGCGATCAGTTGACCCGGTGTCTGGCAGTGGTCGCGGTCGATGCCGTGCGGTGCGTCAGGCGATCCGAGCGCGATGGGGTTTCCGGGCTCGGGCCAGAAGATCATCGCCCAGGCCAGGTCGATGAGGGGATCGCCCACCGTCGTCATCTCGAAATCGACGACGCAGGCGATCCGGGGCGGCGGCGCCGGTGACCAGATGACGTTGTCCAACTTGTAGTCCCCGTGCATGACGGTGAGATCGCCGTCGGTGGGCAGGTTGTGGCGTAGCCAGTCGGCGAGCTCGTCCACGCCATCCAGATCGCGGGCCCGGTAGTTCGCCAATTGAGTCAGCCATCGATCGACCTGACGAGGCAGGAAGCCCTGCGGGTGTGACAGTTCGGTCAGCGCGGTGCCCGTCCAGTCGATCGAGTGCAGCGCAACCAGGGTGTCGATCAGCTGCTCGCCGATCAGGCCATGTGACGACGGATCCCCAAGTAGCGCTTCGGGGAGTCCGTCGCGACGGATCACGCCGCCGTCGACGTACGACATCACGAAGAACGGGGCGCCCAGGATGGCGGGGTCGTCGCTGCGAGCCAGGACCGTGGGCACCGGTATTCCGGCCGCGCCCAGCGTCTCCATGATCCGCGCCTCGCGGATGACTTGATGAGCGGTGTCGGAAACGGCCGCCAGTGGGGCGCGGCGCACCACCCACACTTGCCCCAGCCGGTCGACGCGGAACATCTCGCAGCTGCCGCCCCCTCGAATGGGGCTCACCGACACCTCGGCGGGCTCGCCCGTCGCTTCGGCTAACCAATCGCGAAACCGCGCGACGTCGAAACCCGTTGCGGCAGCGCTCATGCGCCGATCCTCCGATTGCCGGTTAAAATAACGCGGACTCCCTAAACATAGCAGCCCTTGTGGTTCGCTCCCGGGATCGTTCGTAACGCGGAGAACCCTTCGAGTGTGCGCATAGGGCGCAAATTTCGGCGATTTCCCGCCGTGGTCGCACACTCGAAGCCCTCAACGCACACTCGATCCCGTGTGACGGAGCTGATCCGTCGATGTGTACAGTCATTAGCCGGAGCTGTACAGTCGCCCAGCACAAGTTCAACGTTCGGACATGACAATGGCGTCGGGAGGTCATCGGCGATGACGCACAGACTAATTCGGCACCGCTGGTGACAGTCGAGACCGCTGAAACCGTAGCGGAGTTTCGCAGCCGAGCCAGGGCCTGGTTGGCCGCCAACATGCCACCGTTCGATCGCGACAAGGCCGCGCTGCTTGAGCGCGATGAGTTGGTGTCCTGGAAGCGGGCCCGGGAACTGCAAAAGACGCTGTATGACGGGGGATTCGCCGGGATCTGCTTTCCGCGGGAGTACGGCGGGCTCGGACTGGGCTACGAGTACAAAAAGGCCTTCGATGCCGAGGCACTCAACTACGAAACGCCGTTGCTCCTCAACGTGCCATCCTTCGCCATCTGCTGCGCAACCATCCTCGACATGGGCAGCGAGGAGCAGAAACGTACCCACATCCAGGCGGCGCTGCGCGGCGACGAAGTGCTGGTGCAGCTGCTGTCCGAACCAAGCGGGGGTTCGGACCTCGCGGGCGTCATCACTCGCGCCGACCGCCGGGACGGCCGGTGGATCATCAACGGCGCCAAGACGTGGAGCACCTGGGCGTTCGCGGCGGACTACGGGCTGTGCCTGGCTCGGACCGATTGGGACGCACCGAAACACGAGGGGTTGACGATGTTCTTGGTGCCGCTTCGGCACCCCGGGATAACGATCAACCGCATCCAGCAGATCAACGGTTCCATCGAGTTCTGCGAAGAGTTCTTCGACGACGTCGAGGTGGGAGATGACGCCGTCGTCGGCGAACCGGGCAAAGGATGGGAGGTCGCCTCGCGCCAGCTCTACCACGAGCGTCGCAGCATGGGCGACGGCTCGGAGTACACCAGCGGGCCCGGAATCTCTGAGGCCGAAGATGTTTCGATCGACCTGCTGTCACTGGTCGAGAAGACGAACCAGCAGGACAGCGAACGCGTCGGGGAGATGGTCGGGCGAGCCCTGGTCCACCGCACGGTTGCGCGTCAGCTCAGCGAGCACGTCTTCCACGCGGTGGCCAGTGGGGCCCTGCCGCCGACCGCGGGATCGATCATCCGGCTGTCGATGGCCGCGACCCACGACGTCGAAACCGACACCGCGATTGCCGTCGCGGGTACGTCGGCCGTCGTCGACGACGAGGCGCACCTGCTTGATATCGGCATCCGATACCTGGGCCGTCAGATCGCCAGTATCGGCGGCGGTACCACCGAAATGGCGCGCAACGTGATCGGCGAGCGGGTGTTGAACTTCCCCCGTGAGTACGCCGCCGATCGCGGCTTGCCGTTCAACCAAGTGCGGCGAAACAGACTGTCCTGAAACGCCCGTCGGAGAAAGGTGGCCGGAATTGAGCGACCAACTGCGAGACATCCGAGAGCTGGCCGGCGACGCCGACGCGTATCGAGATGAGCTGTACCGTCGCTGGACAGGTCTGCTCAGTTACCGCTACATCGGACGCAGGCACTCGTCCATGGACATCGGCGACGTCGACGACACCGTCGTGATCCGCCGGGACATGCGCAACGCGGCGGGCGGAATCATGGTTGCGCCGCTGGCGATTTCGTCGCCCGAGGGGTGCCAGACGGACATGGTCGCGGTGCCCAATCCGGTCATCGCCTCTGTGCAGATCATCGACCCCGGCTACGACGTCTCCACGGTCGAGATCGTCGGCTCCGGCGTCGTGCATCAGGGCCGGACCATGGGCTACGGGCGGTGCAAGATCGTCGACGCCGACAACCCGGACCGGGTGATCGCCTTCAACGAAGGGCAGGGCGCGATCATCGGTATTCCGCCGGAAGGCCTCGACAGGATGGATGTTTCGGGCACCGAGCTGGTGATCGAGGATTCGCCTGACCTGCCGCCGCTGTGGGCCGCCTTCGGCGCCGCCAAGCGCGACGACGGTTACTGGGTGCTGCCCGCGCTCAGTGCCGAGCTCGCTTCGCCCGACGCGGCACTGCACATCGGACCCCAGCACGTCGTGCTGGAGACCGCGGCGACCGACCTTGCGGCCGATCTCGCCGGCACGCGCAAGGTGCAGGTCGTCAGCTGGCACGTCATGTTCATGTCCCGCGGTAAGGTCGGGCCCTTCCGGGTGGAGGGCACCGCGCACATTGCCAGTTCGGGAGGCGGCCCCGGACGGATCGGGGTGCGCATGCTGCTGCACGACGAAGGCAACGCGGACAAGGCCGTCACCTCTGCCGCGGCGATCTTCGAGGTGGTCGGCTGAGTCCGCCGCTGAGGGGCTACTGAGATGTCGGGGTTCGGCTTCGACACGCTGGCGCTGCTGGCCGCGGTGGGCTTCGCCGGCCCGGTGCTGGCGTCACTGCCGCACCTGCGGATTCCGCTGATCATCGGGGAGCTGGCCGCGGGATTGGTTTTGGGCAAGACGGGTTTCGGGGTCATCGACGAGTCGAACTCGACGTTTCAGCTGTTCGCGAACATCGGCTTCGCGCTGGTGATGTTCGTTGTCGGCACGCATGTTCCGGTGCGCAGTCGTGAGGTGCGCTCGGCGGTGCCGCGGGCGCTGGCGCGAGCGGTGCTCTGCGGATTGGTTGCGGTCGCTCTCGGTGTCGCGTTGGCATGGCAGTTCGGCACCGGTCACGCGGCGCTGTACGCGGTGCTGATGACGTCTTCCTCAGCGGCATTGGTATTGCCGGTGATCGATTCGCTGCGCCTGCAGGGGCCGCCGGTGCTCTCGCTTACTGCGCAGATCGCGATCGCTGATACCGCATGTATCGTGCTGTTGCCCTTGGTAATCGACCTCCGCAGGGCGCCGATGGCAGCGCTGGGCGCCCTGGCGATCGCGGCATGCGCCGTGGTGTTGTTTGGGGTTCTGCTGATGGCCGATCGCCGGGGCTGGCGCCAACGTATGCACGACTATTCCGAGAAACACAAATTCGCGCTGGAACTGCGGACCAACCTGTTCATCCTGTTCGTGCTGGCGGCGGTGGCGCTGCGCACCCACGTGTCGATCATGCTGGCCGGCTTTGCGTTGGGTTTGGTGATCGCGGCGGTCGGAGAACCGCGACGGCTGGCAAGGCAGCTTTTCGGCATCACCGAGGGATTCTTCGGTCCGTTGTTCTTCATCTGGCTGGGCGCTTCGCTGCGCATTCGCGAGCTGGGTGCGCACCCGAAATTGATCCTGTTGGGTGCGGGCCTGGGGCTGGGCGCCGTGCTGGCGCATTGTGTGGGCAGGCTGCTCGGCCAGCCGCTGACCTTTGCGGTGTTCTCGGCCGGGCAGCTCGGTGTCCCCGTGGCCGCGGCCACGATCGGGACCGAGGAACACCTGCTCGCCGCGGGCGAAGCGTCGGCGCTGATGTTCGGCGCTTTGCTGACGATCGCGTCCACCTCGATCGCCGGTGTGTTGGCGGCGCGCGGCCCGGCGGCCGCGAGCGCGGATGAGCCAGCAGAAAAGGGCAAGCGCGAGTAGCGCGCTGCGACGGGTCCAAAGGCCCGCGGTTGACGGGCATTACGGCACTTGCCGGCAAGATCCGTGACTGATCGACTTGAGCCCGAAAGTGTGCGCGGCCGAAGGGATTTGTCATGGTTGGCGCTGCGCGTGGGCTGTTCTCTCGGGCGCGCTCGTTGGTCGAACCAGTCTTGGCGGTACTCACGTTGGGCGCCTTGGCGGCCGGGGGGATCGCCTGGCTGGCAAGTTGGCGGGACGTAGCCGATGGCTGCTGGATCGCCGGCACGGCAATTGCTATTGCGCCGGCATTGGTTTGGGTGGTGTCGGCATTGCGCCGGAAGCGCGGCGGCGTCGACATCATTGCGGTGTTGTCGCTGGTTGGCACCCTCCTGGTCGGCGAGTACCTAGCCGGCGCGCTGATCGCGGTGATGATGGCGAGTGGCCGTGCGCTGGACTCGGCAGCCGAGCGCCGCGCGGCACACGATTTGCGTGCCCTGCTCGAGCGCGCCCCACGATTCGCGCGGCGACGGGTCGGATCGAGGGTCACCGTGATCCCATTGACTGACGTTGGTATCGGCGATGTGCTGGTGGTCGGTCCCGGTGAGGTGGTGCCGGTGGACGGGCGGGTTGCCGACGCGGTGGCGGTACTCGACGAGTCGGTCCTTACCGGCGAATCGCTGCAAGTCGAACGCCACCGCGGCGAACCCATCCGCAGCGGTGTGATCAACGCAGGCGGCCCTTTCGAACTGCGTGCAACCGCAACGGCTGACGACAGCACCTACGCGGGCATTGTTCGATTAGCACAGCAGGCAGGCGCGGAAAACGCGCCGATTGTGCGGTTGGCCGACCGCTACGCAACATGGTTTCTGCCGCTGGCGCTGTTCCTCGGTGCGGCGGCGTGGGTAGCGAGTGGGTCAGCGGTACGCGCCGTGGCGGTGCTGGTAGTCGCGACACCATGTCCGTTGCTGCTGGCCGCACCGGTGGCGATCGTCTCCGGTTTGTCGCGGGCGTCTCGTGCAGGCGTGGTCATCCGCGGCGGCGGGGTCCTGGAAAATCTCGGCCGCGCAGAAACTTTGGTGATGGACAAGACCGGAACCCTGACCGTGGGACAACCGACGGTGGGAGACGTGGTAGCTGCTCCTGGCTGCGACACGACATCGATACTGCGACTGGCGGCTTCGGTGGACCAGTTCTCTCCGCACGTCATGGCTGAGGCCATCGTCACCGAAGCGCTCCGCCGTGGCCTGGAGCTGTCGCTGCCCACCGATGTGCTCGAAGAGCCGGGCAGCGGCGTCACCGCCACCGTCGACGGACGTCGGGTTACGGTCGGCAAATTGCCGACCGACTTGGTGACCGACGCCTGGACAAGAAAGGTGCTCAATCGCGCACGCCTCGACACCTCAGCCATCGCTTGGGTCTGCACCGAAAATCAGGCGGCGGGTGCCGTGTTTTTGCGAGATCCGCTGCGCCGAGAGGCGCCGCGCACCGTGCGGCGGTTGCGCGAGGCGGGCCTGAATCGGTTGATCATGCTTACTGGCGACCGATTCGAGCCCACCCGCGAAATCGCCGCTGTTTTGGGACTGGACGAGGTTTTCGCCGAACAGACGCCGGCCGACAAGTACGCTGCGGTGCGCGCCGAAAGTGAGCGGGCGCCCACGATAATGGTGGGCGACGGAGTCAATGACGCCCCCGCGTTAGCCGCGGCCACCGTCGGTGTAGCGATGGGTGCCCGCGGCGCCACTGCCTCTTCTGAAGCAGCCGATGTGGTGTTGACCACCGATCGCATCGATCGACTCGCCGATGCGATGGACATCGCCCGGTGGTCTCGGCGCATCGCCGTGCAAAGCGCTGTCGTCGGTATGACCTTGTCGGTGATTGCCATGGGAATTGCCGCACTGGGTTGGTTGCCGCCAGCCGCGGGAGCTCTGCTGCAAGAAGGCATTGACGTCGCAGTCATTCTCAACGCGTTGCGCGCTTTGCGAGGCAACGCGGCCACGGAGGTGCCGTTGGCCGCCGGCACTGAGGAGATGTTGCAACGCTTCTCGGCCGAACACGACGAGCTCCGCGACACCATCGGACTGCTGCGCGACAGCGCGGATCGGCTTGCTGCAGGGCCCGATGCGAAGGCGTTGGAATCGCTAACTGCGGCACATGCCGTTCTGGTCGATCGGATTCTGCCCCATGAACTGGCCGAGGAAACTCAGCTTTACCCGGCGCTGGCCCATCCTTTAGGTAGCGAAGCCACCGCGACAATGAGCCGGACGCATGCCGAGATTCGGAGGCTTTCGGACCGCATCGCGACGCACCTCGCCCTGGCACAAGCGGAAGGGGCGATTCAGCCGGATCAAGTCGATGACTTGCTGGCGTGCCTCTACGGCCTGTACACACTTCTGCGGCTGCACTTCGTGCAAGAAGAAGAGAACTACTTCGTTCTAGCCGACGACAAGGCCGACACCCCGAAACAGGCTGTCCGGTAAAGCGATCCGAGATCTGCAGCCGATGATGGCGGTCATCTGAGGCTCTTGGGCCTCGCGAGTCCGGTGACGAAAGGCCCCTGGGGCCGGGACTTCGGTGTGCCGGGCCGATGGCGTTCGGCTCTACTGGCCGATTCGGTCAGATGGTCGGATTGGTCTCAAGGCCGTTCGAGGAGGCTGCCATGAGGTTCGCAAAGCACGCGACGCGGGTTGAGGCTATGTACTGCGTTACCGATCGCTTGCACGGTGGCCGCACAGTTCACGTGCATGGCAACGAGATCGCTTCCCTAGTCAGGACGTGGCTCAGCGAGCTGGGCGCCTATAGCCCGCTGGTTGACGACCTCGCACTAGCGGTGTGCGTCGGCGACTGGGCCGCGGCTTACGCCGTCGGCGACCAGTTGTCCGTCGACGTGACCCGTGCGGCCGCCGCCTAGCGCTCCAGCGGGTACGGCGTGTCTTGTGCGGGGCCGTGGCACAAAGTCCCTCGGGACTGAGGACGTCGTCCCCTCGTGTGATGGCGGTAAACCCAGGATCGTTGACATCAGAATTTCTAGGAAGGGACGAACTGGCATGAACGCGCGCTTTCCCGATGCGGGCACCATCCGCACCGTCCTGGCCCTGGCATCTCGAGCCCCCTCCGTCCACAACACCCAACCCTGGCGGTGGCTGGTGGGCGAGCAGAGCATGCATCTTTACTCCGACGCGCACCGGCAACTACCCAATACCGATCCGGATGGACGCGATTTGATCTTGAGTTGTGGCGCGGCGCTGAATCACTGTGTCGCCGCCTTCGCGGCGGTCGGCTGGCACGCCAAAGTGTCCCGCCTGCCTAACCCCGCGGATCCGAACCACCTTGCCGCAATAGAACTTTCACCATGCTCGGCTGACACCTCAGATGTAGCACTCGCCGCGGCGATACCGCGGCGGCGAACCGACCGACGGCACTACAGCGCCTGGCCGGTGCCGGTGGGCGATATTGCGCTGATGGCGGCGCGGTCGGCGCGCCTCGGGGTGACGCTTTGCCAAGTCGAAGACACCGACGAGCTGCATAAGATTGTGGCGCAATCCGTGTGGGACCACATGAACCATGATTATCTTGCCGAGCTCACCGAATGGAGCGGCCGGTACGGCTCGGTAGCCGGCGTTCCGGCCCGCAACACCCCAAAATCCGACCGTGCGGCGACGATACCGGGTCGGTTTTTCGCCGGTCCCGTGCTTGCCGAGCCACCCGGCTCATCACCTGCCGAAGATAACGCCGTGGTTCTTGCGCTGGGGACGCGTGCCGACGACCGGCTGGCCCAGCTGCGCGCCGGCGAGGCCACCAGCGCCGTTCTTCTGACAGCCACGTCGGTGGGCTTGGCGTGTTGCCCGGTCACCGAACCGCTCGAGATCCCCGAAACACGCGCCGCGGTGCGCTCCGAAATCTTCGGCAGCACTAACTATCCGCAGATGCTGCTACGCGTGGGTTGGGCGCCGGTCAACGCAGACCCGTTGCCGTCGACACCCCGGCGCGAACTTGCCGATTTCGTCGAGTGGATGTCCGACGCCGAACAAAACATCGGCCAATAGTCGCGGACCGAATGCTCTGGCGCAGGGGAGCTGTGATGGAGACCTTCACGTTGGACCCGCGCTACTGGTGGATCGCACGCATCTTCGGGCGCAATCCCTTGCTTCGGCCCACCGATCGCATCGAAGCCTTGGTCATGTTGGTCGCATTCGCCGTGTCTTTGTTGGCGATTCCGTTCGCCGGTGTGGCCGGCGGCGTGACCTATGGCATCCGTGATCGGCTCTACGTCCAAGAGGCGCACGAGCGTCACGCGGTGCTGGCAACGGTTACCGAAACTGCCGCCGACGACTCGGGTATCACTGTCGTGCAAGCGAAGTGGCCCGTCGCAGACGGTGGGCGCACTGGTGCACTTGAACTCGTCCATGCGGTCAAGGTGGGTGATCGCACGGAAATCTGGGTCGACACGAATGGTGATCCGGTAGCCCGGCCCGCCCCGACGTGGCAAGCAGTGGGAGACGCGTTTGCCGCTGCCATGGCAACATTGCTTGTCATGGGAATCGGGGTGACATCGCTCGTGGTGAGCGCGCGCTCGCGGGTCTATCGGGCCCGCAACGCTCAGTGGGACCGTGAGATCAGTTGCTTGCGGGAAGACGGGGGCCGGACGATTCCCTGACGACAAACGACCCTATACAGCGCACCCGACGGGACGCATGATATGTCGATGACCGCCGATGACTCCCAGGTTGCCCTGTTCGATGCGGCCGCACTGCAGCGTCTTGTCGTGGTGCTGATCGAACGGGGTTACCGCGTGATCGGTCCGATGTTGCGGGACGACGCGATCGTCCTGGCAGAACTGGAATCGGCGAACGATCTGCCACGCGGCTGGGGGGTCGACGTGGGCCCGGGGCACTATCGGGTGCGCCGCCGCGACGACGACGCGGCGTTCGGGCATTCGGCCGGGCCGCAGTCCTGGAAACAGTTCCTTCACCCACCACGGCAACGACTGTGGGCCGGCGCTCGGGACACGGCAAGCGACGCCCAATCCGATGCTGAGGTTCCCCGATACGCATTCCTCGGAGTACGTGGCTGCGATCTGGCTGCGATTGGCACCCTCGACGGGGTGCTGGGCCGCGCCGAGCATCCGGACAACTCGTTTGTTGGGCGTCTGCGCCAGACCTTTGTCGTCGCGGTGAACTGCACGGAACCGGGCGGGCTGTGCTTCTGCGCATCGATGGGCACCGGTCCCGCGGTCGGACCCGGCTATGACCTCGCGCTCACGGAGCGCCTGGACGGCGCCACTTCGTCGTACCTTGTCGACATCGGTAGCCAGAAGGGTGCCGACGTGCTCGCGCAGGTGCCACATCGGCTAGCCGATAGAGCGGAAATCGATTGCGCGCGAGCTGATGTCGAATCAGCATCCCATCGGATGGGCCGGCAGATGCCGGACACGGATCTGCGGAACCTGCTGATTCAATCCCGCGAGTCGCCACAGTGGGACGAAGTGGCAAGCCGCTGCTTGACTTGCGGCAATTGCACGATGGTGTGTCCGACCTGCTTTTGCACCAGCACCGAGGACGTGAGCGATCTCACCGGTGAGCATGCGGAGCGCTGGCGGGAGTGGGCGTCGTGTTTCGAGTTCGATTTCACCTTCATCCACGGTGGGGGCAGCGTTCGTCAGTCCGGTGCGTCGCGCTACCGGCATTGGCTGACTCACAAATTGGGCACCTGGCATGACCAATTCGGCATGTCCGGTTGTGTCGGCTGCGGGCGATGCATCGCCTGGTGTCCTACTGGCATCGACATCACCGCAGAGATGAACAAAATGGCCGGGACGGACGGCGATGATTGACGGGATGACCGCTGCTGCGCCGGTGCCGTCGCCCCATTCGCCGATGGCACCGGTGCCGTATCGAGTGCGAAGCCGGGTTGTGGAGAGCCCGGATTCGGCGACGTTATGCCTGGACCCACTCGACGAAACCTTGCGCACGCCGCAACCGGGCGAATTCATGATGCTGTACGCGTTCGGTATAGGTGAAGCCGCGATTTCGATCAGCGGCGACCCCACGGTCACCGACGGGTCGATCACCCACACCATCCGCGCGGTCGGTGCGGTCAGTCGCGCCTTGCACGATGCCCAGCCGGGCACGGTCATCGGGATACGGGGTCCTTTCGGCACGTCGTGGGGATTGGCCGAGGCCGCTGGGCGAGATCTGGTCATGGTCGCCGGCGGTGTGGGATTGTGCCCGCTGCGTCCCGCCGTGCTCGGGGCGCTGGCGGAGCGCTCGCGCTACGGCAACGTGACGCTGATCGTGGGCGCGCGGTCCCGAGCTGACTTCGTCTTTGCGGCTCAACTCGAAACATGGGCCAAAGAACCGCAGATCGAATTGCATGTCGTCGTTGACGCTCCGACGCCCGGCTGGAAGGGCGAGGTCGGATTGGTCACCGCGCCGCTGCGCCGGTTGGAGCTAAATGTCGATCGCACCACGGCATTTCTATGCGGGCCAGAGCCGATGCTGCGCTTCGGAGCTGAGACCTTGGTAGCGAAAGGCCTGGCGGCCCAGAACATTCGCGTTTCTCTGGAGCGCAACATGCAATGCGGCGTCGGGTGGTGCGGTCATTGTCAGCTCGGCCCGCTACTGCTGTGCCGCGACGGCCCTGTCGTCGGCTATGACATAGCCGGCCCCCTGATGGCGGTGAAGGAACTCTAGATGACCCGAACCAGTTTGGCCGTATGGAAGTTCGCCTCATGCGATGGTTGTCAGCTAACCCTGCTCGACTGCGAAGACGAGCTCCTCACTCTCGCTGACCAAGTGGAGATCGCCCACTTCGCCGAGGCTTCCAGTGCGATGGTCGGCGGCCCGTACGACCTGTCGCTGGTTGAGGGTTCGATCACCACCCGGCACGATGAGCAACGCATCCGCGAGATCCGGGACCAATCGAAGCTACTGGTCACCATCGGCGCGTGCGCGACCGCTGGGGGAGTGCAGGCGCTGCGTAACTTTGCCGACATCGCCGAGTTCACGTCGGTCGTGTATGCCAAACCGGAGTACATCGACACACTGGCAACCTCGACTCCGGCGTCGGCGCACGTCGAGGTGGACTACCAGCTCCCGGGCTGCCCGATCGACCGCGGACAGTTGCTCGATACGCTCGCGGCGCTGTTGATCGGACGCAAGCCACGGCTGCCGGCCAAGACGGTATGTACCGAGTGCAAATTGCGCGGCGTGACATGTGTGATCGTCGCTGACGGTACCCCGTGTCTCGGTCCAGTCACCCATGCCGGCTGCGGAGCGCTGTGCCCCAAGCATCGTCGTGGCTGCTACGGCTGTTTCGGCCCGTCCGCGGCGCCGAGGACCGCGACGTTGATCCCGTTGCTGCGCCGCGACGGTATGTCGGACGGCGACGTCGACCGGGTTTTCTCCACATTCAACGTCACCACATTCGCCGCCGAGCGGACAAAGGAATGACACCATCTGCCCGCAGGCTCAGGGTCGACGCGCTGACACGGGTGGAAGGTGAAGGCGCACTGAACATCACGCTCAAGAACGGAGAGCTCGAGAGCGTCCAGCTCAACATCTACGAACCGCCGCGTTTTTTCGAGGCGTTTCTGCGCGGGCGCGCCTATACCGAGCCGCCCGACCTGACCGCCCGGGTCTGTGGAATATGCCCGGTGGCCTATCAAGTCAGTGCATGTAACGCGATTGAAGACGCATGTGGCGTTGAGGTGGACGAGGATATCGTGGCGCTCCGGCGGCTGCTGTATTGCGGCGAGTGGATCAACAGCCACGCTCTGCACATTTACTTGCTGCACGCGCCCGACTTCCTTGGCTACTCCGACATAGTGGGTATGGCACGCGACCATGCCGCGGCCGTCGAGCGTGGTCTGGCGTTGAAGAAGGCCGGAAACCAGCTGATGGAGTTCGTCGGCGGACGGGCCATCCACCCGATCAATGTGCGCCTGGGTGGGTTCTATTCTGCGCCAATGCGGTCGGAGTTCGCGCCGATCGCCGAACAGTTGCGCGTGGCGCTGGATAACGCACTGGCCACCGTCGAGTGGGTATCTGGATTCGAGTTCCCCGACTTTGAGCTTGGGCACGAGTTCTTGGCGCTTACGACACCCGGCCGGTATCCCATCGAAAACGGCGCCATCGGACGCAGCGAGGGCCCGCTTTTTCCCGTCGCCGATTTCACCAGGCATATCGTCGAATCTCAGGTGCCGCACTCCACGGCCCTGCACGCGACCCTCGACGGCGGTCGCCACCTGACCGGGCCGTTGGCAAGATTCTCGCTCAACTCGTCGGCGCTTTCGCCGATCGCTGCCCAGGCGGCGGCAAGCGCGGGATTATCGGCCGAATGCCGAAACCCCTTTCGCAGCATCGTCGTCCGTGCCGTCGAAGTCGTCTATGCTCTCGAGGAGGCGCTGCGGATCATCGTCGACTACCAGCGCCCGTCGCGCCCATTCGTCGATGTTCCGGCCCGCGCCGGCGTCGGACACGGCGTCAGCGAGGCGCCCCGCGGTCTGCTGTATCACCGGTATCAGATCGACGCCGATGGATTGGTCTCCGCCGCAACCATCATTCCGCCAACTTCGCAGAATCAAGCGGCCATCGAAGCCGACCTGGGCCGCGCCGTTTCCGGCAATCTGTCACTTGATGATGCCGCGCTGACGGCGCTGTGCGAGAAGATAATCCGCAGTTATGACCCGTGTATCTCATGTTCGACGCACTTCTTGACACTGACGGTGCAGCGTCGGTGACCGGGAATGGGCGCGAGGTCCACGGAGTCGTAGTGGTCGGTCTCGGCAATAAGTACCGCAAAGATGACGGCGTCGGCGTCGTCGCGGCGGCTGCGCTAGGTGAGCTCGCGTTGCCGCAGGTTCGGGTGATAACCGACGTTGCGGAACCACTGACTCTGCTTGAGGCGTGGTCGGGTGCCGAGCTCGCCGTGGTGATCGATGCCGCGATCACGACGCCGTCGATCCCAGGCCGCGTTCGTCGCTGCACCCTGGACGACCTGGCTACCGCGCCCGACGGGCTTAGTTCGCACAGCATCGATATCGGCCGCACTCGTGCGCTTGGTCAAGCACTTGGACGAGTACCGGACGCGCTGGTCGTGTTCAGCGTCGACGTGGCAGATATTGGTCACGGTGTCGGTTTGACACCGCAAGTCGCGCGTGCCGTGCCAGAAGTGGTCCGCTTGGCGGCGGCCGAGATCAACCGCGGCTTGAGTTAAGCGAGGCGATCGCGGCGGTCAGCTTCGCGGTGACCTCATCGGCGATCGCCTTGAGGTCGGGCTCGCCGGTCACCTCGACCAGGATGCTCGGATTCATGGCCTCAACGATGACCGTTCCCGGATCGTCCGGGTCGGCGCGCAGCAACACATTGCAGGGGAGCAGCAGACCGATCTCTCGGTCTGCGCTGATCGCCTGGTGGGCCAATGCCGGATTACATGCACCGAGGATCAGGTAGTCCTCCATCTCGACACCGAGCTTGGTCTTCAGCGTCTCCTTGATGTTGATCTCGGTGAGCACGCCAAACCCCTGTTTTGCGAGCATCTCTCGTGTCCGGGCGACGGCCTCTTCGAAGGGGGTTGCGAGTCGCGTCGACAATGCGTCGCTCATTCTGGTCCGTCATCGCGGGGTGCCCACCCAACAGTGGGTTCGGCGGAAGTCACGTCAAAGCATCCTTTCAGCGGTTTCAGTCGACGGCTGCGTGAGCCGAGTGTCGGCGCAGCTCCTGTCGAGCGCAATGGCGGCCTCGCAGTCAATGTTGAAAGGTTGAAATCCCGTAGGGCTTATCCGATCGTTTTAACACCCCCCGCGATAGGGGCGGAAGTCCCGAAAGTTCGAGTCCTCGGTCAACTCCGAAAAGTTTGCTGACATGCCCCAGCGTCTTCCGCTGGTAGCGTCCGCACCGGCACTGCGATGACCGCATGAGGGCGTGACTACTGCCGCGGGATAACACGTCTTGTCTGGCGGCACACCTAGTGACCAATGTCCAGAAGGTAGGGGTCTTTGCGCCCTTACGCCCCGAGTACCGATTCACGACTGTTGAGATGCGCCGAGACGGTTCGAGTTCGCCATCGGCACGAGGTGAGGGAGGTTCGAAGTCATGAGCAGTCGGGATTTCGGCGCGGGTGCCGCGGCAGGCGAGTACAGCGCGGAGGACGACAATCAGCTTCAGCCAGAGGACACGCTCGTCGACCGCGGTGTCGACGACGTACTCGACGAGGGATATTCGGCGCCCGAGCGACCCTACGGACGTGGCGCCTACGAGCCGTCGGAAACCCTCGACCAGCTGCTTGCAGAAGAAGAATACGATCCGCAGTCGCGAATCGGCAACCCGCTCGACTCGGATGCGCAGTGGCGGTCCGACGAAGCCGAGCGTGAAACCGAGTTTCCACGGCGACGCGAGGTCGGGCGCGCGCGAGCGGGCCGACTTGTTGCGCCAGACAGCGGATTCGGCGAGGACACCGATGCGGAACTAGTGGCCGAGGACGTCGGTATCAGCGGAGGCGCGGCATCTGCCGAGGAGGCCGCCGTCCACATCATCGACAGTGCGGACTGAGTGCTGCCTCGCACACCCCCGGCCATGAACCGCAATGGATGCAAGACCATTCGACGACGCGATGCGGATGCGTTCGGGTCAAACGGCCCTATTGGTGCTGGTTTCATCCGCTCTAGTTTGGAGTTTGCGGCATTGACAGTGCAGGACCGATACCACGCCAGGGACCCGGTTTGCTGGTTGTAAGGTCGTCCACCGGCCCAACCTGGCGAGAAATGGGGACGTCTCGCATCGTGGCTGCAGTATCTGATGTATTTCTCGTCGTCGGCGACCAAATCGTGCGCCGCTCATTGCATGAGTTGGTGCAAAGCGATGACGACCTGGAAGTCATTGGACAGGCCGCCGGCGTCACCCAAGCGCTGGGCAAGATTCCACCCTGTCGGCCCGATGTGGCGTTGGTCGATGATCGACTGCCTGACGGCAACGGCTTCGATCTATGCCGGGACCTGCGCTCCCGGTTGCCTGACTTGCAATGTCTCATCCTCACGTCTTTCAGCTCCTCGAACTTCCTGCTGAACACGATCCGAGCCGGGGCCAGCGGCTGCATTGTGAGAAACGCCAAGGGAGTTGAGATACTTACCGCGATCAAAGGTGCCGCGGCCGGCGAGTACTTCCTGGACACCGCGATCGCTACTTCCTGGCTGGCCGGTCGGGCGCGCAAGGGATCCTTCGTGGACGGCGCTCCGGTATTGACGGACCTGGAAGGTCAGCTGTTACGGCTGCTTGCGTCCGGAAATACCGGCAACGAGGTCATCACCCGGATGAGACTCGACGAGAAGGCGTTTCGTGCAAGCCTGTGGACACTGATCGCCAAGGCGCAGACACCGGGCGATGACGGCTGGGCTATGTGGTGATCAGGCACCGCGCCGAGCTTGCTCACCTTTGAGCGGTTCCCCGCGGTAACGGTGCAGGCCAATTGGCAGCTCGCAGAAGGTCCAAGGGCCCTAGTGCCGAACTGTGCCGCCGCCATACTTTCGGCAAGAGGCAAGAGTCGAACCTGAGCTCCAGAAGGACGCGATGAGTTCATCCAAGCGATTTGCGCGCCTGCGGCGGCCCCTACTAGCTAGTGGTGTCGGCAGGACGATAGCCGTTCCGGCTAGATCCAAAAGCATTATTCGTCAATAGGTTTCGGAGGTTCTAGAGTGCACGAGGCTATTCCGCTGGGACGATTTGCGGGCTTTCCGCTGAAGGTCCACTGGAGCGTGATTGTGATCCTGTGGCTGTTCACGTGGAGCCTGGCAACTTCGTTGCCCGGTACCGTCGGGGGTTATTCGCGGCCGGCCTATTGGCTGGCCGGAGCGTGCGGCGCAGTGGTGCTGCTGGCATCGCTGTTGGCACACGAACTCGCGCACGCGTTCGTCGCCCGCCGAGTAGGGGTGAACGTAGGCGACGTGACGCTATGGCTATTCGGCGGGGTGACGACCCTGCAAGGAGAGGCCAAGAGCCCCAAGGCCGCCTTCCGTATCGCAGTCGCGGGCCCAGCCACCAGTCTTGCCCTGTCCGTGATGTTCGCCGCACTGGCTATGGTGATTTCGACGTTGCATGCCCCGACGATCATCGGCAGCGTTGCTTGGTGGCTGGCCACCATCAACTTGCTGCTCGGCCTGTTCAACCTGTTACCAGGCGCCCCGTTGGACGGTGGGCGGCTGGTACGTGCCTACTTGTGGCATCGCGACGGCGACAGCGTGCGCGCGGCGATCGGTGCGGCGCGTGCCGGACGAGTGGTCGCGATCATCTTGATTGTGTTGGGACTGGCGGAGTTTCTGGCCGGCGGCCTTATCGGCGGCGTCTGGTTGGCATTCATCGGCTGGTTCATCTTTGTCGCCGCTCGCGAAGAGGAAACACAGGTGACGAACCAGCAAATCTTCGCGGGTGTGTGCGTCGCAGACGCGATGACGCCCCAACCCCACACTGCTCCCGGATGGATCACCGTGGAGGATTTCATCCAGCGTTATGTGCTCGGCGACCGGCATTCGGCCTACCCGGTTTCCGATCGGGACGGATCGATCACAGGGCTGGTCACGTTACGGCAACTGCGCGAGCTTGCACCCGATCGACGCACCACCACCTGTGTGGGAGATATCGCTGCGCCGTTGCACAGCGTGCCGACCGCAGGACCGCGAGAGCCGCTTAATGCATTGTTGCATCGGATGGCGCCCATCGGTCCTCGCGGCCGCGCTCTGGTCATCGATGGGGGCACGGTCGTCGGCATCGTTACGCCGACCGATGTGGCCCGGCTGATCGATGTCTACCGGCTCGCCCGGCCTGCACCAGCGGCGATCGCTGATCGTCACGATACCGACAACCTTTCCAGCGCTGGGTGATCCGGCTTTCGGAAGTGGTCCGGACAGGAGTACAGATATGAAGGCGATCGTTGTGGGCGTTGATGGTTCACAGGCAGCGATCGCGACCGCCTTGTGGGCCGTCGATGAGGCCATCAGCCGCTCGGTACCGCTGCGGCTTATCTCCGTGATCAAGCAGACGCATCCATCCTCGGATGACTACGACCGCGACCTTGCTCACGCCGAGAAGTCGCTTCGTGAAGCACGATTGGCTGTCGAGGCGAGCCAAAAGTCTGTCGAGGTCGAAACTGAGATCCCGCGCGGGCCGGCCGGTGCGGTCATGGTGGAGGCATCCCGCGATGCAGAAATGACCTGTGTCGGCACGGTGGGGATCGGGCGCTACGCCCGGGCGGTCTTGGGATCGACAGCAACCGAGCTCGCCGGCAAGGCGCATTGCCCGGTCGCGGTTATCCGGACGAATAATCTTGACCAGCCACCACCGGAGATCAATTGGATCGTCGTCCGGATGACCGACGCACCCGGCAACGACGCCGTCGTCAAATACGCTGCGTGGGAAGCTAAGCTGCGCAGGGCGCCCATGCTCATCCTCGGAGGTCAGCCGGAGGACCTTGGCGCCAATGCCGATGGCAGGTTTGAGCGTCGGGTGCAGGATTGGCGGGATCGTAATCCCGAGGTGCGGGCATACCCCGTCGCCACCCAGTTCGCGATCGCCAGCTTCTTGCGTGTCAACGAGGAGCGAGTGCAACTCGCTGTCATCAGCGCGGCGGAGGCCGATCAGCTGGCGCAACTGATAGGTCCTTCCGGGCATCAGCTGTTCCACCATCCCGAATGTTCAGTGCTCGTCGTTCGTGAGTAGGTGGGCCCACGGTGAAGATCAAGTACACAAGCGCTGGGGCTGGAATGGTAGTTGCTCGCGAGCGGGTACTGGTCAGAAGTGATGTCCCGCTGGGCCGCTTCATCAGCGTGGTGATGTTGTTGTGCGTCCTGGCCTGGACGGCGGCGCTGGTCGCGGGCGACCACTTCGGCTACGACCGGGTGGCACCCGGCCGCTTCGGTTGGTCGGTCGCGTTGCTTGCCGCGGTTGCTCTGATTGCGCGAGGTATCTTTCTTGGTCGTCCGGTAACCAGCAGGCATGCGACAGCGGCAGGTGCGATCGTGTGCGCGGGGGTTTGTGCGCACTTCTTGTCATTCGGCACAATCGGCAACGTTCTGTTGGGTAGCAGTGGGCTCGCGCTGATGTGGCCGACGACGGCGCAACCCCAACCGGAGCTACTGCAGCAGGTGTGGGCTCTTGTCAACGTCACCCATGGGGACCCATTGGCGCCGTTCGCCATGCACTCGAGCAAGAGCTATCACTTCAACTTCGACAAGACTGCGGCGATCGCTTACCGCACCAGGCTTGGGTTCGCCGTAGTCAGCGGTGATCCAATCGGTGATGATCCCCAATTCCAGTCTCTGGTTGAAGATTTCGTCCACATGTGCCGCAGCCGGGGCTGGCGAATCGTCGTATTGGCTTGCGGTGAAGGATATCTGGGGCTATGGCGCAGCGCGACGGGCAGACGGTCGATGTTGGAGGTCCCGATCGGGCGCGATGTCGTCGTCGATCTTCGCCGCTTCACCCTGAAGGGGAGACGCTTTCGCAACTTGCGCCAAGCGGTGCAGCGCACCCGCAACGGCGGGATCACCACCGAGATCGTTGACGAGCAGCAAGTCCGCGGCCCGCTGCTCGACGAATTGACCGAGGTCTTGTACGCCGCTCACCACGCCGCGGGTACCGAACGCGGGTTTTGTATGAGTCTGGACGGGGCCTTGCAAGGCCGATTGCCCGGGATCAAGCTGGCCATCGCTCGTGACCGGCGCGGGCGGGTAGTGGCCTTTCACCGATACGCGACTGCGGGACAAGGATCAGAGGTGACTCTCGACGTGCCGTACCGTTGCCCGGACGCTCCGAACGGTGTTGACGAGCGGCTCAGCGTTGACATGATCACCGCGGCGAAAAGCCAGAACGCAACCAGGCTTTCGCTGGCGTTCGCGGCGTTTCCGGAAATCTTCCAAGCAGCCCATCCGGGCCCGATGCAGCGGGTCGCGTATCGGTTGATCCATCTGCTGGACCCATTGATCCGGCTTGAGTCCCTATACCGGTATCTCCGCAAATTTCACTCGCTGGGCGAGCGGCGATACGTCGTGCTCCGTGCCCAACACATCCCAGCTGCGCTAGTGGTGTTGCTGTCGCTGGAGTTCACCCCACGCCCGCACCACCACCAGCGGCCGACTGGGACCGGTGCTTTCCGCGCCTAGCAGCAGCCGGCGGTGCTCGGTCAGAGGTGAATGGACTGTTCCATTGGCGGCGAGCCGAATTGGAACCGGCGTCCCGTCACCATCTGCGGAATCACCCGTACGTAGTGCGACTTCTCAGACGTCGTCCACGGCAAGACCTGGGCCCGCTCGGCGTCCTCGATCTCCTCGTCGGTACGAAGTGAGCGCGCGGTGCCCTTCACGATCACACTCCAGCCTTCGGCGACGTTATGGTCATCGACCTCGAACACCACTTCATTGTTTATCGCGGCACTGACCAACTTCGTGCCCTCCGCGGTACGGAACAGGATCGTTCGCCGCTGGACGACATAGTTGACCGGGAAGATCCCTGGGTGGCCATCCACGCTCGTGACCAGCCGCCCCAGCGTGACACTTGCGAGCAGGTCCCAACACTCGTGCACCGGCAAGATGATGGCGCCGTCATCGCCTTGGCTTGGATTCGTCATGAGAATGACAATATTGACGACGCCGGGCAATTGCGCCTGCCAAAGGTCCTACCCCGTCGGGACCAAAGTTGGTCAACGCCTTTGTCGGTCCGTCTAGCGAACCTTGAAGACATCGTGCAGCGGACGCCGCGGCGTGGGTGCGGGCGAATAATCGATCGGCGGTGCTACCCCGACTCTGATCAGCACCTGGGGCTTGCCGGACTGGTCGATCAGGCCGCGCACGATATCGCGACTTTCGTCCACTTCGGTGAGATGGGTCAACGGGCAGGTCGCCATCCCGGCGACGGTGCATTCCAGCAACACCGTCGACAGCACTTCGCCCGACCTCAGCCAGTCGGCCCTGTCGTCCTCCTCGGTGGACAAGACAAGAATTTTCGACCAGTCCGCCTCGACTTCCGGGCGCCGGTCTGCATGGATTCTGACCGGGAACGCGCGTCCCACATCTACGCGGCAGTGCTCTTTGTCGGATGCCAGCGCGCTTGGCGGTATACCTTCGCTGATTGCAAAAGGCGATGTCCACCAATCTAATTCGGCGAGATAGAGCCAGTCGTCGCTACGTGCGGCTTCAGCAAGCTCCGCCGCTTCAACTAGCCGCGGACGAGCATCTTCGGGGAGCACGTGCAGTTTCACCCGGCTGTCATCGATGGCGTTGAAGAGAGCGCGTTCGAAGTAATCCCAATATGCGGGTTGTTGGAGCGGAAGCCGATCAGCTCTGCGCTGCAGAATCGCCAGGGCGCGCTCACGCTGAGCGCGGGTGACCTGTGCGACGGGGCTGAATTCCATGGATGCGAGCTCATCGGGGTCGTTTTCGTTGGGAAATCGCTTGATATCGGCTTGCCAACCTGCCGCCAGCATGGCGATACGAAGGTGATCGAGGACTGCGCCGCAACTGATGATCGCGTCGCGGTTAGAGGAGTCTGTGCCGGGGACGGTGCGGTGCTGATCGATGAATAGTTGCAGCACTGCGCCTTCCGCCACCCACCGCCATGGCTGGCTGTTATGCACGGACGGAGCCCGGCACGCCAATTGCACCGCTCTTTTCAGTACCTGGGTATCCATCGTCGGATGCATGACGTCAACCCCTCGTCAATGTTGTGACTTGCCATCGACGCTAGGGTGTAGTCGGGGTGAACGCCTAGGGTCGTATGTCCCTGCGGGGCGGGGCCGTTGGGCTACCTTGTTGATTATTTTCGACGTAGCTGACCACGTCGGCCAACGTTCGCAGCGATGCGTAGTCCGCTTCCGGGATATCCACCCGCAACCGCTTATGGATGCCGCGGAGAAAATTCAGCCAGTCCATGGAGTCAAGATCGACCTGGTCCCGCAGTAGGACGTCGTCGCGAATGTCGTCAGGCTCGATTTCGGGGGCGATGGTGGTCAGCACGGACAGAATCGCGCCGCGGGTGTCCTCGTTAGTCATGGCCCATCACTTCTCCAGGAGGTCGGGCTGCTGCAGCAGGTCATTGATTGCGGTAAGGAACAACGCCCCTCGGTGACCGTCACTCGCACGGTGGTCGGCGGCGAGCGTCGTTTGGATCGTGGTGACGACCCGGATACCGCCGTCGATGACACCGACCCGTTGCGTCGGTCTGCCGAAACCGACGATCGCTACCTGTGGTGGGTAGATGACGCCGAAGACCGTGTCGACGCCTTTGTCGCCCAGGTTGGTGACGGTGATGGTCGGGTCGGACATTTCTGAACTTCGCAGCGAGAAGGAGCGCGCCCGAGCCACGAGATCGGTGAGGTCATGCATCAATTCGTCAAGCTTCTTCTCCGGGACATCATGAATCGCCGGTGCGACGAGACCGCCACCGCGCAGCGAGATCCCGACGCCGACGTGAACGCCGGCCGCGGGCTGGAACCCGTCGTCGCGCCAGAATCCGTTGAACTCGCCGAACCGCTGCGCGGCGACGCCGACCGCCTTGAGCAGCAATGCGGCCGGCAGTACGCGTTCGTCGATCGAACGCTGCGCGTTTCGCGTCGTCAGCCAGGTCATCGAGTTGTCCAACAGGATTTCGTCGGCGAGGTAGTAGTGCGGAATCTCCTGCTTGGAGCGGCTCATGGCGGCCGCGATCGACTTCCGCATCTGTGCGGCACGGTCGGCCGGCGTTGGCTTGGCCGCCGGCTTGGTTATCGGTGGCGCTGGCTCTTTGGGCGCCGCGGCGTGCTCGACGTCGTATATGGTGACCGCGCCCTGCGGGCCGGTACCGGTCACGGCGTTGAGATCGAGGTTGAGAGTTTGGGCCAGCCGGCGCGCTGCCGGTGATACCCAACGACGTCGCCCCAAGATGGGCGGGGCAGTGACCACCCCGGACGGCGTGCTTGGTGGTGCTGCCGGTTTGGCCGCGGCTTTCGTCGAATGCCGCCGCTGGCGGGGCAACGCTTTTACCGCGGGCTCATCACCTTCCAACAGGGTGGCCAATACCGTTCCTACTTCGACGGTTTCGCCGACGGGCACGAGCAATTCGTTAACCGTGCCTTCCTGCCAGCATTCGATTTCGACCGCGGCTTTGGTGGTCTCGACGACCGCCACGATTTGGCCTCGAGTTACTTTGTCGCCGGGTTTGACCATCCATTCGTCCAGGGTGCCCTCGTCCATGTCGGACCCCAGGGCCGGCATCTTGAACTCGATCATTGCCGGTCACCGAACAGGTTCTGCACGGCGGCGACGATCTGTGCCGGCTGGGGTAAGGCGGCCTGCTCGAGGTGCTTCGCGTATGGCATGGGGACTTCGGCGCTGCACACGCGAGCAACCGGGGCATCGAGATCGTAGAACGCTTCTTCCATCACCCGTGCCGTGATCTCGGCCGCCAGACTTCCGCTGCGCCAGGCTTCATCGATCACGACTGCCCGATGTGTTTTGCGCACAGATTCAAGAAACGTGTCATCGTCAAGTGGCCGCAGGACCCGCAAATCGATGACTTCGCAGTCTATTCCGGCCAGCGACAACTCGTTGGCGGCATCGAGCGCCTTGGGAAGGCAGCCGCCGTAGGCAATCAGCGTGACGTCGGTGCCGCTGCGGCGGATGGCCGCTCGCGAGATGTCCGTGGTGGCGAGAACATCGATATCGGTTGAGGTGTTGTAGAGCTGGACGTGTTCGAAGATCACCACCGGGTCCGGGTCCGCCAAGGCCGGGCCGAGCATGCCGTATGCGTCCTCGACGGTCGCCGGCGCCACCACCTTGATGCCCGGGATGTGGGCATACCACGGCTCGAGGCTGTGCGAATGCTGGGCCGCGAGCTGACGGCCCGCCCCCGTCGCCATGCGGACGACGAGCGGTACCGAGAACTGTCCGCCGGACATGTGGCGAAGGGCCGCAGCGGTATTGACGATCTGGTCGAGCGCCAGCAGGCTGAAGTTCACCGTCATGACTTCGACGATCGGGCGTAATCCATTGAGCGCCGCACCGATTCCGATACCGACGAAGCCCAATTCCGAAAGCGGCGTATCGCGCACTCGGTCGGGGCCGAATTCTTCCAGCAGACCTTTGGAGGCCGCGTAAGTTCCGCCGTAACGTCCGATGTCTTCGCCCATCATCACCACACGCGGGTCGTCGCGCAGGGCGTCACGAAGGGCATCGTGCACAGCGGTTCGGTAGCTGGTCTTCATCGCGCCGACTCCGGAGTCAGCACGTCGCGCTCGAGATCCGCCACGTCCTCCCACGTTCCGGCCTCGGCAAACGCCACCGCCGCCTCGATCTCGGCCACGGCGGCATCTTCGATCTCCCGCACGTCGGCGTCGGAGAGCGCGCCGCTGCGCAGGCATTGCTCGGTAAACGACCGGATCGGGTCACGTTCGCGCCACCGCTCCACCTCGGCCTTTTCCCGATACAGTTCCGGGTCGAACATTGAATGCGCGCGGAACCGATAGGTGCGGAACTCGATGAAATAGGGCCCGCCGGTGTCGCGGACGTGATCGACGCCCTGCTGCGCGGCCGCGTGGCACGCCTCGACATCCATTCCGTCGACAGCCAGCGTGGGAACGCGGTAGGACGCCGCCTTGACGGTGAGATCGGTCTGCGACTGTGCGCGCTCCAAGGCGGTTCCCATGGCGTAAAGATTGTTCTCGCAACAGAACAACACCGGCAGGTTCCACAGCGCGGCCATGTTCAGGGACTCGTGAAACGCGCCCTCGGCCACCGCGCC
Source organism: uncultured Actinomycetota bacterium (assembly GCA_963794245.1). GTDB lineage: Bacteria > Actinomycetota > Actinomycetes > Mycobacteriales > Mycobacteriaceae > Mycobacterium. Next base: position 167,140 of record CAWCDD010000002.1, read on the forward strand.
GTCGCCGAAGTAGCAGGCGGTTACCCGCTTCTGCTGCAACATGGCGTCGGCGAGCGCGATGCCCACCGCGAGCGGCAGACCGCCGGCGACGATCGCATTACCGCCGTAGAACCGCTTGGAGGCATCGAAGAGGTGCATCGACCCGCCGCGGCCGCGTGAGCAGCCCTCCTGCTTGCCGAACATCTCGGCCATGATCGAGGTCATCGGGATGCCGCGCAGCAGCGCGTGCGCGTGCTCGCGGTACGTCGCGACCACCGCGTCGTCGTCGGCCAACGCGCGCAACGACCCGGCGGCGACGGCCTCTTCCCCGACATAGAGATGCAGGAATCCGCGAATCTTGGCCGCGCTGTAGAGTTCCGCGCATTTCTCTTCCATCCGACGTACGCGAACCATGTCCGACAAGAGTTCATGGGCCAGCTTGGTATCGGTCATGACAGCACCCCCTCGGCGTGGTGGGCCGGCTGTTGCTCGATGGTGGAGGTGTCACCCTCGGGCAGCCCGAGTTCGCGCGCCTTCAGCAGGCGCCGCATGATCTTGCCGCTGCTCGTGTGCGGCAACGAATCAACGAACTCGATCTCTTTGGGTGCCACGGTGGCCCCGAGCCGCTTGCGCGCGTGGCCCAGCAATTCCAGGCGCAGCTCGTCATCGCCGACGACGCCGTTCTTGAGTGTGACAAAGGCTTTGACCATCTCGCCGACCATTGGATCGGGCTTGCCGATGACCGCGGCCTCGGCCACGGCCGGGTGGTCGGTCAGGGCGCTTTCCACCTCGAATGGACCGATGAGATGGCCCGCGGACTTGATCACGTCGTCTTTGCGTCCGACGAACCAGAAGTAGCCGTCGGCGTCTTTCCTGGCCAGATCTCCCGTCTTGTAAAGCCCGTCCGCAAAGGACTTTCGGTATCGCTCCTCGGCGTGCAGATAGCCACGGAACATCGACGGCCATCCCGGTTTGAGCGCGAGTTCGCCCTCAACGTCAGGTTCATCGATGAGCGTAGTTGTGCCATTGTCGTTGTCTCGCACTATGTATGCCTCCACACCCGGCAGCGGCCGGCCCATCGAGCCGGGCTTGATGTCGAATGCGGGGGTGTTCGCGATCATGATGCCGCCCGTCTCGGTCTGCCACCAGTTGTCGTGAATCGGCAAGCCCAGCACACGCTTTCCCCACCAGACCGCTTCGGGGTTGAGCGGCTCACCCACGCTCGCGATGAACCGAAGCCGCGGAAAGTGGTATCGCGCCGGAATTTCCGGTCCTGCCTTGATCAGCATCCGTATTGCGGTTGGCGCCGTATACCACACCGAAACGCCCTGATCCTGCAGAATTCCATACCATCGCTCGGCATCGAAATCCGCCTCGTCGACGATGGAGGTGACGCCATGCAGCAGTGGACTGATGATGCCGTAGGACGTTCCGGTGACCCAACCGGGATCGGCAGTGCACCAATAGATGTCGTCGGGATGGAGGTCCAGTGCATACAACCCGGTGATGTAGTGCATCGCGACAGCGCCATGTACGTGCATGGCGCCTTTGGGTGTACCGGTGGTGCCGCTGGTGAAGTGCAGCAGCGCTGGATCCTCAGCGGTAGTCGGTTCGATCGGTGTGTTTTCGTCGGCGGCGTGCATTCGGTCCCAGAAGTTGAGCGTTCCGGGGATTTGGCCGCCCGCTCCGTCGTCGTCGACTACGAGGATGTGCCGAACGGAGGGCATACGTTCGCGAATCTTGGCGATCTTGCGCTGGTAGATCGTCTTGGTGGTCACCAACACATCGGCTTGTCCGATATTCACTCTGGTGACGATCGGTTCCGGGCCGAACGCTGAAAACAACGGGGAAACGACGCTGCCGTTGCGCAATGCACCCAGCATCGTGATGTAGAGCTCAGGGATGCGGCCCATAATCGTGAACACCCGATCGCCTTTGTCGATGCCGAGTGTCCGCAACACACCGGAGAAGCGTCTGGCAAGGCGGTCGAGTTCGGCGTAGCTGAGATCTCGCGTGGCAACCGCCGCACCGTCCCAGCCTTTGTCGGCGATGAATCGAAGTGCCGTGCGTTTGGCGGCCGGGCCCGTCGCATGTCGGTCGACGGCGGCATAGGCGATGTTGCAGCCGCCCGGTCCCATCCCGTCGCACAGGCCGGGAACGTCGGACCAGCGGAATTTCGCGCGCGCCTGCTCGTAGTCCATGAGGTTGGGCTCGACGAGTCGGTCGCGGGGCGTTTTGCGAATGAGATCTGCGGTCATGACCGCCTCTTTCGGTTGGTTGGGCGTCTTCATCGTTTGCCGCGCGCTCGATCCGCAATAGAGACAAAAGTCATCAGTCAAGACGCGCTTTGTCGTCGAGTTGAAGGGCAGGTTTCGGCTAGCCGGCGCGTTCCGGCGGTCTCACGAAGGTCCAATGACCTGGCGCTGGGGACCAAGGACTCTGGCCTCGGATGTCCGCGTGCACGAGGGTTTTAGCCATACCCGAGGAAGGGTGGAGACGATGGCGGAAACGCTGGCCGACACGAAGGTGATCACGACGGCAGTCGAGCTGGCGTGTCATGCTCCGTCGCTGCACAACGCCCAACCTTGGCGGTGGGTTGCCGATGGCGCGATCGTCGACCTGTTCCTCGATCCGCAGCAAATCGTGCGGTCGGCCGACAAGTCGGGTCGCGAAGCGATCATCAGCTGCGGCGCCGCGCTCGATCACTTCCGGACCGCGATGGCCGCCGCGGGTTGGGCAACGAACGTCGACCAGTTTCCCAACCCGAACAATCTCGGGCACCTGGCTACCGTCGATTTTGCGCCGGTCGACTACGTGGCACAGGCTCGGCGTGATCGCGCGGCCGCGATATTGCGTCGCCGGACCAACCGACTACCGTTCCGCGCGCCGAAGCACTGGGCTTCGTTCGAACCGGTGCTGCGCAGCTCGTTCGACAACGACTTGGTCAGTCTGGACGTATTGTCCGACGATGTGCGACCGCGATTGGCCGAAGCGGCGCGACTCACCGAGGCCTTACGTCGCTACGACGACCTGTATCACTATGAATTGCGTTGGTGGACAGGGCTGGTCGATGGATCGGAAGGGATACCGCAAAGCGCACTGGCGTCGGAGGCAGATGACCGGAGGGTCGACGTGAACCGTCGGTTTCCGATCGACCCGTCGAACGAGCCGAGCTCTGCGGGCACGTACGACCAAGCGAAGATTCTCATGTTGTCCACCAGCGGCGACTCACATGTCGACGCCCTGAACTGCGGCGAGGCGCTTTCGGCGATCCTGCTGGAGTGCACGATGGCCGGATTGGCGACGTGCCCCGTCACGCACGTCACGGAGCTGGAAGCCAGCCGGGACATGATCCGCGACCTTGCGATCGGTCCCGCTGCGGTACCGCAGGTCTTGATCAGAGTCGGCATCGAACCGGAAGGTGAGTTGGCTCCCGAACCGACGCCGCGCAAACCCTTGCATGAGGTGTTGGAGATTCGCCACTAAGGGATGGCCCCCCATTGGGAAGTCGCCTTGGTGCGTCAAGGGCCTAGTTCGGTTCAGACTTCACCTTGAGGTAGTTCTTTATCCTGAACAGGTCATAGGTGCGGCGACGCTCGGGCCGAAGCTGGGGGGCAGCGGACTGTGCGGAGATGATTTCGGGTTCGACCACTCGATAGCTTTGGCCGTGAGCCCGGATGGTCGCTTGCCCTGCGGCAAGGACATTTCGCAGCCAATCGACCTCAACGCCGTAGGGCAGCGGAATGATGAACCCTTCCGGCACCCGTTCTGTGGCCACCGGAGTCGCATAGTGCTTGCCGGAACGTCGGCCGGTGTGCTCAACCACCGAGGCATACCAGTACTTTCGTCCGGCCATATGCAGCATCAATGGATTGAGCAGGCGCTTGTTGAACACCCGGACATTGTCGAGAATCGCCACAACATCTCCAAGTCTTTCCTACCGCGCGGGAGCGAAAGATACTGCAGCACAGTAACTCGCACAGCCAGCCGTCGCTATTCGTTGGCGAGCGGCCCGTGTTTTCAGTCAGCGGGCGCTTGTATGACGCAATCCGATCAGCTCGTTCGGTCCGCGGATAGGGCCCGAAGTCACTAGACCTTGCGCGGTACTCGTCCGCCTAAAGGATCCAGAGATGAGGACTAATGCCTCTGATCGGCACCGGACAGACTACGTAGCGTCTTGGACAGCTTGTTTAATGTTCTTGGTCGCCGGGAGTTCTCATGTTCGACAGGTATCCACCGAAGTCAGTGATCGTTGGTGTGGATGGATCGGCAGCGGCGATTCGCGCCGCCCGGTGGGCGGTCGACGAAGTCGCGGGCACCGACACTCCGCTGCGTCTGCTCTATGTCACCCGACGCGACCCGAATGACAAACCGGGTGAAGTGCGATTCGCGCTGGCGGCGGCGGAGCAAGTTGTCCACGACGCGTACAACGCCGTTGACCAAATGGGCAAGCCGGTCAAGGTCGAAACGGAAATTGTCGACGGAGGACCGGTGGCGGGGCTCATCGCTGCTTCGCGTTCCACGACGTTGCTGTGTGTCGGGGACACCGGGGCCGCGATGCACCCGAACGCCTGGTTGGGTTCGACTGCAAAAGAATTGGCAAAATCCGGCCATTGCTCGGTCGCTATCGTCCGAGGAGACCGTCGCGAGACGGACGAAATGGACGCCCGCTGGATCATCGCCCTGGTGGATGAATCCCCAGATGGCATGGACGTTCTGGAGCTGGCGATCCACGAGGCCCGGCATAGAGCCGCACCACTACGGGTGCTTCGGGATTCAGTCGGCGGCGATTCCCACATGAAGCGTTGCATGGACAACTACCCCGATGTCGAAATCGACACCGTTGTCTTGGAAGGCTCCGTTGTCGACTACCTCCGTGACCTTGCCGACGCTACCCAGTTGTTCGTGGTCGGGGCGGCCCAGACCGCGGCAGTCGAGCAACTTCTCGGCGCTCCTGGCGCTGCGGCTCTGCGTGACAGCGATTTCTCCTTGCTTGTTGTCGGCTTCAAACGGCCCGGCCGCTGATGTCAACGTCAGGCGAGGACACGAGTAAGCACGTTCGTCGCGGGATTCCTGAACGGACACAGGTGAATCGCGATCAAGCGTTCCTCATCGCCAGTTCGCTATGGCCGTTTCGTCGGTGGCATCCGCGTCGCTCGGGTGGCTTAGCCGGGGCTGTCCGTCAACGCGAACACCTGCGGCAGGAGCGCTGACGAACGACCCACAACCTTGGGACTTCAGCCTCTTCCGGCAATTCTGGCTGATTGGTCGGATAGACATCGCCAGTAGGGCTCGAAATCTAGGAGATACTCATGAGCACTCTCGCCGTTCGGCGTCACCCTGCGTCGCTCTTCCCGGTGGCGGATTCGGACCCGAAGGCAACCGAGCGTCGCGTGCAGGTCCAGTCCGCGAACTGATGATGACCAGAGCAGCTGATACCAGCCGGCGCTCGCCACGCCGCGTATTCCGCGACCGTCGCGAGGCCGGCCGGATGCTGGCAAACCTCCTTAGCGCCTACCGCGACCGACCGAATGTGATCGTCCTGGGCTTGGCGAGGGGCGGGCTACCTGTGGCATGGGAGGTGGCGGCCGCGCTGCACGCGCCGCTGGACGCCTTCATCGTGCGAAAGCTCGGCGCTCCCGGGCACGAGGAGTTCGCGGTCGGGGCGCTGGCCAGCGGCGGCCGCGTGGTGGTCAACGACGATGTGATACGTGGCTTGCGGATCTCGCCGGAACAATTGCGTACCATTGCCGAGCGTGAAGGCCGGGAACTGGTCCGGCGTGAGGCCACCTATCGGGGCGGACGCCCGCCGCTCGATGTGACCGGCAAGACTGTCATCCTCGTCGATGACGGGTTGGCCACCGGCGCAAGCATGTTCGCGGCGGTCCAAGCGCTCCGCGAATCTGAGCCCGCTCACATCGTGATTGCGGTGCCGGCGGCCCCGGAATCCACCTGCCGGGAATTCGCCGGCCTGGTGGACGACATGGTCTGCGCGAGTATGCCCACCCCATTCCTCGCGGTGGGGGAGTCGTTCTGGGATTTTCGCCAGGTCACTGACGAGGAAGTTCAGCAACTGCTCGCTACTCCGACGACCGAGACAACGAGGGCGAAGGAGCTGACCCCCGCCGAGGTGCTCAGCAGCGTGGCTATCGATGCCCCAGCGGGTGTTCCGCCGCGCGAGACGCTCGAGGAGCTTATCGGTGACGCTCGGGTGGTGCTGATCGGCGAGAGTTCGCATGGGACGCACGAGTTTTACGAGGCTCGGGCAACCATCACGAAATGGCTGATCGAGGAGAAGGGGTTCTGCGCTGTCGCCGCGGAAGCGGACTGGCCCGACGCCTACCGGGTGAATCGATACGTTCGCGGCCTCGGTGAGGACGAGACCGCCGATGAGGCATTGAGCGGATTCGAGCGATTCCCGGCCTGGATGTGGCGCAACACCGTCGTTCGCGACTTTGTCGATTGGCTGCGCATCCGCAACCGGCGACACGAGTCAGACGCTGTGCGGCAGGCCGGCTTTTACGGACTTGATCTCTACAGCCTGCATCGGTCGATGCAGGAAGTGATCACCTACCTGGAAAAGGTCGACCCGAAGGCGGCGATGCGGGCGCGAAATCGCTACGCATGCTTCGACCATGCTTCGGCTGATGATGGTCAGGCGTACGGCTTCGCGGCGGCGTTCGGTGCCGGTCCATCTTGCGAAAGTGACGCGATCGAACAGCTGGTTGACATCCAGCGCAACGCCTTGGCCTATGCGCGCAGGGACGGACTGCTCGCCGAAGACGAGCTGTTCTACGCGCAGCAAAATGCGCAAACGGTACGCAATGCGGAGGAGTACTACCGTGCGATGTTCAGCGGACGTGTCACCTCGTGGAATCTGCGTGATAAGCACATGGCGGAGACTCTCGAGGCGCTATTAGCGCATCTGGACCGCCACCATGATTCGCCGTCAGCGCGAATAGTGGTGTGGGCACACAACTCTCACGTTGGGGACGCACGGGCGACCGAGGTGTGGGCCGACGGGCAACTCACACTGGGTCAACTCGTCCGCCAGCGCTACGGCGATGAGTCACGCCTGATCGGATTCAGCACATACGCCGGCACAGTTACCGCCGCCAGCGATTGGGGCGGTGTCGCGGAACGAAAGGCTGTTGTGCCAGCGCTCAACGGCAGCATCGAAGAATTGCTACACGAGACCGGCAGAAGCTCGTTCCTGGTGTCGGCAGACCTCAGCCCGGACGCCGCTGACCCGCTCGGCGTCGTTCGACTGGGGCGCGCCATCGGTGTGATCTATCGGCCGGAAACTGAGCGGCAAAGCCATTACTTCCATGTCCGGCCCGCGGACCAGTTCGACGCGATGATTCATATCGATAGGACTCGAGCTCTGGAACCCCTGGAACCTACGAGTCTCTGGATCGCCGGCGAAACTCCCGAAACGTACCCGTCGGGGCTATAACCGCTGTAAGAGCCACGTATCCGCGGGACGAACGGCTGCCGATGAGAGGCCTAATGGCCCCTCCGCAAACGGCCATGTGCTCAATAGCCTGGAGCTGAACCGGTCGAATGTTCAGTCAGGAGCGCAGATGAACCAGCCGCATGCGAAGTCGGTGGTCGTCGGCATCGACGGTTCGAAAGCGGCCGTCAACGCTGCCCAGTGGGCGGCCGATGAGGCGATCCGCCGACAGGTTCCTCTTCGCCTTATCCATGTCGTCGCGCGGGGCGAATCGCAATCGGCGTCGACCGGACTCTCCGACTGGGAGCTCGAACGCGGCGAAGCGGCGCTCGACCAAGCAGCGGGAGCCGTGCGCGAGATCGGAAAGGCCGTCGAGGTCGAAACGGTTCTCCTTTCCGGCGACCCGGAACAGGTACTCGTCGATGAATCGCGGGATGCCGCCCTGGTTTGTGTGGGCACCGACCGGCGCGGATGGGAAGCCGGCAAGCTGCTCGGCACAACCGAGGCCACCTTGGCGACCCGCGCAAACTGCTCACTGGCAATAATCCGCACCAATCCTGACGGCACTGCGGCAGCGCCCGGCGTGATCGCAGTCGTGCTCGACGATGAACCCGACAACGACGAAGTTGTCCACCAAGCCATGGAAGAAGGGCGGCGCCGCCGCGCTACTGTGCGCCAGATCGATCGGCGGCTGAACAGCTGGGTTCGACGCTATCCCGATGTTCCCGTCCAGGTCGTTGCCGCCGGCACAGGCGCGAGATCTGTCGAAAAACACAGCAGTGCAATCGAACTGGCGGTCGTAGGCAGGGCTGATGCCGATCAGATTGCCGACCTCGCCACACCGAACTGTCATCCGATCGTTGGCTATCCCGACTGCTCAGTACTGCTGATCCGGGACTGACCCCGAAAGCCTTGCGATGAACGAGCTACGAACATCTCGGCCAGTCGTCGTCGGTGTAGACGGCTCCAAGGCGGCGATAGCGACCGCGCTCTGGGCGGTTGATGAGGCGGTGAGCCGTGACGTCCCGCTGCGCCTCCTGTACGTGATCGACGAGAACAGCGTGCAGGGGGAGGGGCCGGATGTCGTTGCGCGCGAGTTAGGCATCGCGGAATCGGCCGTGCGCCGGGCACTCACGGCAATCGAAGGCACGGGCCAGCCGGTGAAGATCGAGACGGAAATTGTCCAGGGTCCGCCGACTGAATCATTGATCCGGGCGTCGGCTGCGGCGTCCATGGTGTGTGTGGGTGCGATCGGCATCCACCATTTCCAGGCGGGACGCGTCGGTTCTACCGCGTCGGCCCTGGCAATGTCGGCGCGCTGTCCCGTCGCTGTCATTCGCACCCACCGCAACGGACCCATTCAGCCACCGCGGGGGATTGTCGTCGAAATTCCCGCGGCTCCCGACAACGACGTGCTGCTGGGTGCCGCGATGGAGGAAGCCCGGCTGCGCAATGCCGCTCTTCAGGTGGTTGTTTGCGAACGGACCGACGATCCCACGGTGCATCACAGCGATCGACCGGCACGGGCTGACCTCGATAGCCGACTGGCGCGTTGGCGGCGACGCCATCCCAACCTCGAAGTGGAGTCGACGGCGGTGCACGGCAGCCTGCTAGACCACCTGGCTCATCCGCACCGATCGGTGCAGTTAGTGATGATCCGCTCCGACGACCGTGAGCATCTCAACGCACTTATCGGACCAATCGGCAGTGCGATACTGCAGGATGCCGAGTGCTCGCTGCTGATCGTCAATCACCCACAGCATTTGTGAACCTGGGCGAATATGAATGATGTGCGATATTGAGGCAGGCGCAGGAAGGACTCGCAATGGTTAAGGTTTTCCTGGTCGACGACCACGAAGTGGTTCGTCGCGGACTTGCGGACCTGCTCGCATCCGACCCTGAGCTCGAGGTCATCGGCGATGCGGGCTCCGTATCCGAAGCGCTGGTCCGAATACCCGCGTTGCAACCCGACGTCGCAGTGCTTGACGTACGCCTTCCGGACGGCAACGGCATCGAATTGTGCCGCGACCTGTTGTCTGACCTTCCCGAGTTGCGCTGCCTGATGTTGACGTCGTTCACCTCTGACGAGGCGATGCTCGAGGCGATCCTGGCCGGCGCCAGCGGCTATGTCGTCAAAGACATCAGGGGTATGGAATTGGCGCAGGCGATCAAGGACGTCGGTGCCGGGAAGTCGCTGCTCGACAACCGGGCGGCCGCCGCGTTGATGGCGAAACTGCGTGGCAACGCCGAGCAGAAGGATCCGCTGTCGGGATTGACCGATCGCGAGCGAACGCTTCTCGGGCTGCTCAGTGAAGGATTGACCAATCGACAGATCGCCGCGCGAATGTTCCTGGCCGAGAAAACGGTGAAAAACTACGTATCCCGGCTGCTGGCCAAACTCGGCATGGAGCGGCGGACCCAGGCAGCGGTGTTCGCCTCGAAGCTGGACCAACGACCCACGCCGCCGACCGCTGGTAGCTGAGCATGACCAGGCATGGTGCACCTCTGGAGCGGGGTGTGCGGGTCAGATAATCCTTGATCGTTGGGGTTGTCGTCTCGATCGGACTACGCTTGGTGACGGCATCTTCGCGTTGCTTGCTTGGTACCCATTGCCTTGCACAACACGCAGCTGCCGCGGGGGGCAGGAAGGGCCGGAGGTGTCAGGCGGTTGGCCAGCGACGACAGTGGCTCGGCTTTTGCGGGACTCGGCCAGCGTGGGTTGGTCGGCAGGATGCACCAGCAACTCGACGAGTTGCTGGCATCGCGCGATCAGATGGAGCAATTGCTTCAGGTGATCGTCGAGATCGGCTCCGATCTCGAGCTCGATGCAACCCTGCGGCGCATCGTCGTGGCGGCTCGACAGTTGACCGCTGCACCGTACGGCGCTTTGGCGATACGTGACCGCGACGGAATGTTGATCGCGTTTGTTCACGAGGGAATAGACGTCGACCACGCGCGGCGAATCGGGCATCTGCCGGTCGGCAAGGGAGTTCTCAGCCTGTCACTGTTCGACACGCCGGCTTTGCTTTTGGATGACCTGACACAGCACCCGGCCGCGGTCGGGTTCCCCGAGCACCATCCTGCGATGCAAGCCTTCCTCGGCGTGCCGATCACCATCCGGGGAAAGGTATTCGGGAACCTCTATCTCACCCATGACGAGCCAGGACGGTTATTCTCCGAATCCGACGAAATGGCAGCTCGCGCATTGGCATTCGCGGCCGCGGTGGCCATCGACAATGCGCAATTATTCGAGCGCGAACGCGTGGCGGTGAAGTGGATGGAGGCAAGCCGCGAAATCACCACCGCTCTGTTGTCCAGTGCGGAACCGAACCGGATGCCGTTGCAGTTGATCGCCGAACGCGCCTGCGCGCTAACCGAAGCCGAGCAGGCAATCGTGCTGGTTCCGGTCGACGACGAACTACCAAGGGACGAAGTCGACATGCTGGTCATATCCGCGGCGGTGGGGATGAATGTCTCGGAGGTTATCGGCCAACGGATTCCGGTTGACGCTTCCACCAGTGGCGCAGTGTTCCGCTCCGGCGAGCCAATGATTACCGAGGCCTTGAGCTACCCGATCCCGGCTTTCACGGACGTCGGGCAACGCAGCGCGATCTTGGTGCCGCTGCGTGCCCACGACGAAGTGGCCGGCGTGATCGCGGTCGCCCGCGGCGCGGAGCGTCCACCATTCGATGACAGTTACCTCGACCTGGTCTGCGATTTTGCGACGCACGCGGCGATAGCACTCATGCTCGCGGCCGGCCGCGAGCACGCGCGCCAACTCACACTGGTGGCCGAGCGAGAGCGCATCGCCCACGACTTGCATGACCATGTCATCCAAAGGCTGTTCGCCGCGGGCATGGATCTACAGGGCACGGTCGCCCGCGTCCGTTCACCGGAGGTTGGCGACCGACTCAATCGCACGCTCGACGATCTCCAGACGATCATCGAGGAGATCCGCACAACTATTTTCCAGCTGAAATCCCCGTCCGAGAACGATGGCGGCTTTCGGAATCGCATACAACGAGTGGTTGCCGACCTCACCGAAGATCGCGACATCATCACCACCGTTCGACTACACGGGCCGCTGACCGCTGTCGGCGGCGAGCTCGCCGAGCACGCCGAAGCGGTTACCGCGGAAGCCGTGAGCAACGCCGTGCGCCACTCTGGCGCCTCACGACTGACTATCGAGGTCAGCGTCGCCGACATGGTGACCGTCGACATCATTGACAACGGATGTGGCATGCCCCTCGATAATCCACGCCGCAGCGGCCTGGCGAACATGGTCTATCGCGCTGAACAGGTTGGCGGCAGGTGCGAAATCACTACTCCGCCCGAGGGCGGTACCCGGGTGCACTGGACCGCGCCGCTGACCGATCACTGATCTTCGGCGAAATCCATAGCGCCGGCGGGCGTGCGTGACCAACGGCGCCGCGATGGGAGTCCAACGGCCCTGCCGAATAGTGCGGAGCGGGCATAACGTCGTGTTCAAGCTGAGTACGCATGACTGCAGCGGGTCCCTGGACCGGAGCTTGAGGAGCGCTTATGAGCCATCAATTGGCGGAATACTCCGCCACGGCTCAACTGCTGGACGGGCGGATTGTCTCGTTGCGTCGCCTCAGCGCCGAGGACGTCGAGGCGACATTCGCGCTTCATCAACACCTCACCGACTACGATCGGTACTTCCGCTTCTTCACGCTGAACCAAATCGATCTCGACGAACTCGTTAAGAAACTCATCGAGCATGCGCGGGATCGCTACGCTCTCGGTGCATTCGACGCCGATCGATTGATCGGCGTGGCACACTACATCGTCGTCGGCGACGACGCGAAAGTTGCTGAAATCGCAGTCACAGTCGCGCATGAAGATCATTCGCTCGGCGTGGGAACAGCGTTGCTCAAGCATCTCGCGCACGTCGCACGGGCTGACGGTATCGGGCGGTTCGTCGCCGATGTCCTGAGCGAGAACCATCTCATGCTCACGATGCTGTTCGATCTCGGCTGGTGTTGTAAGCCAACGTATTACGGATCAGTTCGCCACGTCGAGGTCGAGCTACCCGACGTCCCTGACGAATCGCCATCGGACGCAAACGCGATTTCATAAGCAAGGAGCACGAAATGTCAGAAACCACAAAGAAACGCGGAATATTGGTCTGCGTCGACGGATCGGCGACATCTGACGTTGCGGTGGCTTGGGCGGCCCAGGAGGCCGGCATGCGCCACACACCTATCACGTTGATGCACGCGGTCGCTCCGATAGTTGTCGGCTGGCCGGTGGGGCGACTGTATGACGAAATGCCGGACTGGCAGAAAGAGGCCGGACAGCAGGTTATCGACCAGGCCCAAAAAACGCTCAGCGCCAGCCTAGGCGATTGTGAGTCACCCGAAATACGCACCGAGATAGTCTATTCCAACGTTGCACCGGCGCTGATTGAGGCATCCAAAGATGCCTGGATGGTAGTAGTGGGCGGCGAGGGGTTTGGCGCGTTGGGTCGGCTGCTGGGCTCGGTCACCACGGCGCTGCTCCACCACGCCCACTGCCCGGTCGCGGTCATTCATTCCGATGCTGACGCGACTCCTGATTCCCGTGCGCCTGTGCTACTGGGCATCGACGGTTCGCCCGCCTCGGAAGTAGCGACCGCTTTGGCCTTTGATGAAGCCTCCCGAAGAGGTGTTGAGTTGGTGGCACTACATGCGTGGAGCGACGTAGGGGTGTTTCCGATGCTCGGAATGGACTGGCGGGACAGCGAGGCCAAAGGGCAGGAGATCCTCGCCGAACGCCTCGCCGGTTGGCACGAACAGTATCCGGATGTGCACGTGAAACGAGTGCTCTACTGTGACCAGCCATCTCGGTGGTTGCTGAAGGAATCGGAGCACGCCCAGCTAGTGGTAGTCGGCAGCCACGGTCGCGGGGGTTTTGCCGGCATGCTTCTGGGCTCGGTCGGCTCTCATGTTGCGCAATCGGCAACGGTTCCGGTGATCGTTGTCCGCGGTGACTAGCGATATGGCATTGTGCGGGAGGGTCTTTGGTCCCTAAAGTCGGGGCCTTATGCCGAACGCCAACCCGATAGTGACTCGCTAACTTGGAATTATGACGTATGTGATCGGCGCCGACTGTGTCGACGTGCTGGATAAGTCCTGTGTTCAGGAGTGCCCCGTCGACTGCATCTATGAGGGCGCCCGGGCGATGTACATCAATCCCGATGAATGTGTGGACTGCGGTGCGTGCAAGCCGGCTTGCCGCATGGAAGCGATTTACTGGGAGGGAGATCTGCCCGCCGACCAGTTACAGCACTTGGACGACAATGCCGCCTTTTTCAGCCGCTTACTGCCGGGCCGTAGCACGCCACTGGGCTGCCCGGGCGGCGCTGCCGATGTAGGTCGGCTCGGCGTCGACACACCTCTGGTAGCTGCGATGCCCGAACGCGAAGGTCCGTTAGATCCACACTGACGATCGACTGGTCATGTGCGCACGACGAGCAGCGAGCATCCGCCGCGTCCAAAGTGGGAATTGATGGGGCCGATCATGCGGGCGACGTCGCCGGCGGCCGCGCTGTCCACCACCGCGAGTTGGACGGGTTCCTCTGTGCTGGAGAGGAATTCAGCGGCTCCGCTTCGCGCGGCAGCCGGAAGGACATGCACCTCCCGATACTCGGATACCCACCGGCCGAGCCGGTGATCCAGTTGGCGGTATGGGATTTCGCCCAAGCCCCAGCGCCAGACTCCCATCGCCAACATCGGTGCGTCGCGTAGTCGCGCTTCCCGGAAACCGTGCTCAAGCACAGCGTCGTTACCGGGTGAATCATCGACGACGACGGCAACCCACCCGGCGCGAGGATCTTCGCCGTCGTGGTTGTGGCGAATGATCGCCACCGGACAATGCGACTTCTTCAGCGACGGTCGTGGCCGTCGAGCCGATTACCCTGCGGGAGAGCTGCCCGATCCCGACGGACCCTAGGCAAACCATTGCCGCGTAGGCGGATTCGTCGACCAACGCACTTCCGGGCGATCCGTGCACCAGTTCGGTTTCGACTTTGACTTGCTTGCCCATCGCGTTGACCTCGGTGCAGGCGGCGCGCAGCGCTGTTTCGCCGTATTCGATATCTAGGCTGTCATCGCTCGCGGCTCCGTCCGGCTCCCGTTCGGGGATCGCGTGAACCAGACGCAGCGGAACGTCCCGGCTGATGGCTTCGCTCACCGCCCATTTGGCCGCATTGATCGCTGCGTCTGAGCCATCGATACCGACAACGACCCGCTGCGATGATTGCGGACGATTCATTGCATTCTCCGATCGAAAGCTGCGCTAGCGGGAAATCTCGTTCAACCCGAAATGTTATGAGCGTCGCCGGATTTCCAGCAGGGCCGTTCGGCCCACCCTTGGTCGGCAATGGTCACCTGGTCGTGGGCGTGTCAGCGGGTAAAGCCCACCCACAGGATGAAGGTCTCTCGTCTGTGTGGTTGGGGACGAAAGCCTCATGACTGATCAGGGTTTGCGCCCTAGCGTTCTCGGTGAGGAGAAGGAGAGCAAAATGTCAGCGTCCGAGAAGCGTTATGGCATCGTTGTCGGGGTCGACGGATCGCCCGCGTCGAATTTCGCCGTTTGCTGGGCAGCGCGTGACGCGGCGCTGCGCGGTATTCCGCTGACCTTGTTCCACATGGTGAACCCGGCTGCGCCGGTGTGGCCACCGATGCCGCTTACCGCAGATACGGCGTTGTGGCAGGAAGACTATGGCCGTCGCAGCCTCGAGGAGGCGGTCAAGATCGCTGAAGATGCCGCAAAGATATACCGCGACATCGATATCGCAAGTGAGCTGAGGTTTGCACCCCCGGTGCCGACGCTGGTCGAACTGTCCAAAGCGGCGGAGATGGTCGTCGTGGGCAGTAATGGGCGCGGAGCTGTCGCCCGGGCATTCCTGGGTTCGGTCAGTTCGGGTGTTGTGCGCAGTGCGAGGTGCCCGGTCGCGGTCATCCGTGACGAAGATCCGTTGATGCCCAACCCTCTTCACGCTCCTGTGGTGGTCGGAATCGATGGTTCGCCGGCTTCGGAGCTTGCGACAGCCATCGCCTTCGAGGAAGCGTCGCGGCGCGGTGTCGAACTGACGGCAGTGCACGCCTGGAGCGACATCGGGTTGTTGGAGCTTCCTAAGCCGGAGTGGCCCGTGGTGCGGGCCGAAGCCGAGCGGATTTTGGCTGAACGTCTGGCGGGCTGGCAAGAACGCTATCCCGACGTCACGGTGCACCGACTCGTCGTATGTGACCAGCCGGCCCGGCAGCTGATCGAGCAGTCGGAGTCAGCCCAGCTGGTTGTGGTGGGCAGCCACGGCCGAGGCGGTTTGGTCGGCGCGGTGCTGGGTTCGGTCAGCAATGCAGTCGTTCACGGGGTCCGTATGCCGGTGATCGTCGCGCGGCCGTCTGCCGGCACGTAGATGGGGACTTAAGCCTCATGATCGACGAGCACGCAGGCAATAGCGTTTTCGGTGACTGGAGGAGGACGAAGTGACGGGATTCGAGAAGCGTTACGGGATCGTCGTCGGCGTTGATGGATCGGCCGCCTCGAATGCCGCCGTGGTTTGGGCGGCGCGTGATGCGGCGCTGCGAAACATCCCATTGACCCTGGTGCACATGTTCAACACATTCGTGCCGACCGTCCCGCAGATACCGATGCCGAGTGGAGCTGGGCTATGGCAGCTGGACGACGGGCGCCAGGCTCTCGAGCAGGCGGTCAAGATCGCCCAGGACACCGTGCAAGCAGATCGCAAGCTCACAATTACCAGCGAAGTGAAGCCTTCGCCCGCGGTGCCAACGCTGATCGAAATGTCGGAAGACGCGGAGATGGTCGTCGTCGGTTCCAACGGGCGCGGCGCGATGGAGCGGGTTTTGCTCGGCTCGGTGAGTTCAGGCGTGATGCATGGTGCGAAGTGCCCGGTCGCGGTCATTCGCGCCGATACTTCGATCCCTTCGCATTCTCCCGTGCTGGTGGGAATTGACGGGTCGCCGGCATCAGAGCTGGCCACCGCCATTGCTTTCGACGAGGCGTCACGGCGTGGTGTCGAACTGATAGCCCTGCACGCGTGGAGCGATATCGAATTCTTCGAGTTTCCTGGATATGACTGGGTGGCAGTCAAGGCGGAGGCGGAGCGAAATCTGGCTGAATGCCTTGCGGGCTGGCAAGAACGCTACCCCGATGTCGCGGTGCAGCGGCTTGTCGTTCGTGACCGACCAGCTCGGCAGCTGATCGAGCAGTCGGAGTCGGCCCAGCTGGTTGTTGTGGGCAGCCACGGCCGAGGCGGTTTGGCCGGCGCGGTGCTGGGTTCGGTCAGCAACGCGGTTGTCCACTCCATCCAGGTGCCGGTGATTGTGGCGCGCCCGTCCTAAGACCACTCCTGATCCTCGCATCGACAGGAATGTAGAGCCATGAACGTCACGATTGCCGCTGACCGGCTCAATGGAGCCCCGGCGGCAGTTGCGTTGCCCTACATCGATGTTCGTGAAACCCACACGGGTGTGGTGGTACTGGTCGGCGACCGGGCCTATAAAGCAAAGAAGCCGGTGTTGACCAACTTCCTGGATTTCCGTACGCCAGCGCAGCGCGAACGCGCGTGCCTGCGAGAAGTCGAGCTGAACAGCCGTCTAGCTTCTGACAGCTATCTTGGGGTCGCCCATCTCAGCGACCCGTCCGGAGGGCCGGCCGAACCGATTGTCGTCATGCGGCGCTACCGGGACGGCGACCGTTTAGCATCCTTGATAGCCTGCGGCCCTGACGAATCCGTTCACGAAGTTCTGGACACCATCGCCGGTGTGCTGGCGCGTTTTCACGAACGTGCCGAGCGAAGCCCTCAGATCAATGCCGAGGGCAAGGTCCGTGCGGTGGACGGACGCTGGCGCGAGAACCTTTCGGATCTGAACAGCTATGTGGGCAAGCCATTTTCAGAGGTATCCTTTCAGTCGCTCGCGCGCATACAGCGCCTTGCCGCCGAATTCGTTTCGGGTCGAGCGCCGTTGTTCGCCCGCCGGATCGAAGACGGATGCATCGTCGACGGCCATGGCGATCTGCTCGCCGACGACATTTTTTGGGCTGACGGCCAGCCTGCATTGCTCGACTGCCTGGAGTTCGACGACAAACTGCGCCATATCGACCGCATTGATGACGCGGCGTTCTTGGCGATGGATCTGGAGTTCTTGGGCCGCAAAGACTTTGCCGACTATTTCGTCCAACGCTACATCGTCCACTCGGGTGACAGGGCACCGTCGTCGTTGTGGGATTTCTATATCGCCTATCGCGCCGTCGTAAGGGCGAAGGTCGACTGTGTCCGGCTGTCGCAAGGCAAATTGGATGCCGCCAAAGATGCGAGCCGGCACTTGGCGATTGCGACCGAGCATCTGGAACACGGTAGCGTGCGTATCGCGCTGATCGGTGGGAATCCCGGCTCCGGAAAATCGACCGTCGCGCACGCGCTCGCTGAAAGCGTGGGAGCGCAAGTGATCTCAACCGATGACGTACGCCAGGAGCTACGAGAATTGGGTCTCATCACCGGAGACCCGGGAGTTTTGAATGGGGGTCTGTACCACCCCACGAACGTCAGGCGGGTCTACGAGGTAGCCCTGGACCGGGCGCGTGTGCTACTCGGCTATGGCCAATCGGTCATCCTCGACGGCACCTGGCGGGATCCGAAGGTCCGTGCTCACGCCCAGCTGCTCGCGACGGAAACGTTCTCGGCGGTGGTGGAACTCGTGTGCGTGACAAGCATCGACACGGCCGCCGACAGAATACTGACCCGTCGGCCGGGCAATTCCGACGTGACCCCGGAAATCGCGGCATCGCTGGCGCGCCAACAGAGCGCCTGGAAAACCGCGTACCCGTTGGAGACCTCCCGGCCGCTCGAGCACAACTTCCAGCGGGCGTATGCCGTGTGGCGTCGAGCGATCTACGCGCCCGGCGTGCACACCAGCGCTCGATTCTGATTCACAAGGAGTCACGCGTGACCTCGGCGGCGCCGTGCTGACCGAGCTGGCGTGCAGGTGGAGTCCAACGCCTCGATGGTTTAAGGACCAACGGCACTGTCAGCAAGCGATGCGAAATCCCTAGTGTCGACGTCACGGACTCAATGGCGAGGTGGTGACATGGCAGGGAAGGCACTTGATCACCTCCGCGCCCAGTCGCGACATCGTCAGGCAGGCGACTGGAAATTCCGTCCGGCCGCAACTGCTGATCCGAATCGGCAAACACTGGCGACGGACCCGCAGGTCGGTGGCACCGCCAGTCGTTGGTTGACCGAAGTCCTCGCGTTTCGCGATTGGCCAGCTGACGCCGAAGGGAGGTATCGCCGATGACGCGACATTGGCTGGTGATGGAAACCGACGGAGAAGGGGTGCCGGCACCGTTCGTCGCCCGGCTGGCAGGTGCCGGACGGCATCTGCCCGAGACGCACCTCACCACAGACGAATTAATGGCGACCACACGGCATCACACCCACATCGATCTGGAACGGTTGACGGGGATCCGCGAGCGCCGGGTTTCGGTGGGCGACGAGGATTCCTACACTCTGGCCACCTCGGCGGCGCTGAACTGTCTCACCACTGCGCAACAGGATCCGGCGTCGCTTGACGTGGTTATCAGCTGCAGCATCACGAAACTCCGCGGCGGCCTTACCCAATGGCTCGAGCCGACCATGAGCAGTGCGGTGGCCCGCGGGATCGGGGCGCCCCAGGCAATGACCTTCGACGTGTCGAATGCGTGCGCCGGGATGCTCACCGGGGTAACGATTTTGAACAATTGGATCCGGCAGGGCATTGTCGAGCGCGGACTTGTGGTGAGCGGAGAGTACATCTCCCAGCTCGGCCAAAATGCGGCCCGCCACATCCGCAACATCATGAGCAAAGAGCTCGCCTGCCTGACCCTCGGTGATGCCGGCGCGGCACTTCTGCTGGAGCGGGCGCCTGCCGGCTCAGCGGGCATCACCCTCGCCGGGTTCACCACGGTCGCCGACTACAGCCGGCTCTGCTTGGCCTATCCAAAGGGCCACGATCCGGGCGCGCGGATGTTCACCAATTCCCGCGCCATCCAGAAGGCGGCGATCGCCAACACTCCGCTGCTGCTGCACGAAGTGCTTGATACCGTTGGTATTTCGATTCACGACATCGACCACGTGATCACCCACCAGACGTCGGCACGCGCTATCCGCAAAGGAATGGCCCGGATGTCGGAGTCGTTCGGCGACAGTCCCCGGCACGACGCCGTGATCACCGTCGACCGGTACGGCAACACGGCATCGACGACCCACACGGTGGCTCTTGTCGAGGAACTCGAGGCCGGACGCATCGCGGCCGGAGAAAGGATCGCGCTGCTTGCGCTGGCCTCGGGCCTGGAGATCGGCGTGGTCCTACTGACCCTGGATGAGGATTTGGTGAGCCGCTATGGGCACAGTCATTGATCGAGTTGATATCGCGCACTCCCGGTGGCGTGACCGGCACAGCGCGCTGCACCTCGCGGTCAGCGCCGCCAAGGACTGTCTGCACCGTGCCGGATGCGATCCAAATGAGTTGGATCTTGTGGTCAACGCGGGGATTTACCGCGACCGCAATTTGGGGGAGCCTGCGCTGGCAGCGCTGATCCAAGATGACATCGGAGCCAACCCGGAAGATCCGCACGATGACGCGCACGGCACCTTCTCCTTCGATATCGCCAACGGCGCCTGCGGAGTGCTTACCGCGCTGCAGATCGTCGACGGATTCTTGCGGACGCACAGCATCCAGCGTGCGCTTGTCGTGGCCAGTGACGCCGATCCTGGTCATGGCATGAGCGAGCACTTTCCGTTTTCGGCTAGCGGAGCAGCGATGCTGTGCGGGTGGACCGATGACAGCTATGGCCTGAGCGGTGTGTCCTGGGTGAATGCCAACGACGCGGCAGATGGTGACGAGATATTCTCTGCGACAGTCGGATACGCCGACGCACGTAACGTCCTTCGGTTCAATCAGTCAGCCGCGATGGATGAGCGATTCGCTGCGGCGGCCGCAGAGGCGGCGCACGCATGCCTGGATGCGCAATCCGTGCTGCTTTCCGACATCGAGATGATCGTCGCCGCACCTGCGCGGCACGGATACCGCACCGCGTTGAGCAGCCGGCTTGGGGTGCCCATCGACAAGATCAGCGTCGCTGACGATCAGCGGATGCATACCGCCGCGCTGGCGGCGGCCTTCGAGCGGCAGGCCGATCGGCTGCCGGTGGGCGCGCAGGTTCTGTTCGTCGCCGCCGGTGCGGGCATCACCGCCGGTGCCGCCCTGTACCGCCAGCCGCCGCCCACCATGACGACTTTCGACTCTCACGGCGCAGCGACAACAGAGAGGACAGTGTCGGAATGGAGCATTTAAGTGCCCTCGATGCCACTTTCCTCGAGGTCGAAGACTCCGATCCGCATGTGAGTTTGGCGATCGGCAGCGTTTCGATCATGGAAGGGCCCGCTCCAAGCTACGAGGAGTTCGTCTCGACCTTCGCCGAACGGGCACCGACAATTCCGCGCTGTAGACAGATCCTGCGGACGCATCCGCTCGATCTCGGCTCACCCGAATGGGTGGATGACCCGCACTTCGACATCTCGCGGCACCTGCACCGTCTCGCCCTGCCGCATCCTGGCGACGACGACGCATTGTTCGAGATGGTCGCGACTGTGATGGAGCGGCGGCTCGATCGCGAGCGCCCATTATGGGACTGCTGGATCTTCGAGGGGCTGAGCGACAACCGGTGGGCCGTGCTGACCAAGGTGCACCACTGCATGGCCGATGGTATTGCGACAACACAGATGCTGGCGAAGTTCAGCGACAACGGAGGCGGCGAGAGCTTCGCCACCGACATTCGCGCAGCCAAGGAGCCGGTCCGGCATGGTCTGAGTCTGCCGAAGGTGAGCTTGAACCCGTTGAGCTGGGTGAGCGGGATTGGGCGCAGTGCGTTTGCCGCGGCGGCCGCGGCCGAACACATGGCGGTGGGTGCTGCCGAACTGACGGCCAGTCTGCTCAGCGCGGCGCCGGAATCGTCGCTGACCGGACCCGTCACGACGATGCGGCGCTACAGTGCGGCCCGGGTCCGGTTGGCCGACCTGCAGGAGGTTGCTCGAGCGTTCGACGTGACGCTCAACGACGTGGCGCTGGCGGCGATCACCGACAGTTACCGCAAGATTCTGCTGGACCGCGGTGAGCAGCCCGGCCGCAACTCGCTGCGCACGCTTGTTCCGGTCTCGGTCCGCGCGACGAACCATTTCAACAGCGCCGACAACCAAGTCTCGGCGATGCTGCCGTTACTGCCGGTCGACGAGGCGGACCCGGTGCAGCAGCTGCACCTGGTGCACGACCGGCTCACCCGGGCCAAGGCCAGCGGTCAACGTGAAAGTGGTAGCGCAGCGGTTTCGGCGGCCAGAAACATCCCGTTCGCGTTCTCGGCGTGGGCCATTCGCTTGCTGACCCGGTTGCCCCAAAAGGCGGTGGTCGCCGTGGCGACCAACGTTCCCGGCCCGCGGGATGGGCAGACACTGATGGGCCGGCGGGTGCTCGAGGTCCTGCCAATCCCGCCGATCGCTCTTCATCTGCGCACCGCCGTCGCGATGCTCAGCTACGCCGACAAATTCGTGTTCGGCATTACCGCCGACTACGACACCGCGCCCGACATCGAGGCCCTGGCTGCGGGAATCGAGGATGGGGTTGCGCAGCTCGTTGCGGCCAGCCGCCCGCGTCGACGCAAAGCACGTTCCTAACGCGAACCATGGCGGAGCCGACGAAGGTCCTTACCGTTAGCGACTTCAGTCCCTATCAGCGTGTTCCGCGAACTGCTGGAATAAAGCTGTGCGCACGGCACTTTAGCCATTTCGCCGTGAGAGGAGCAGCCAATTATGGCGCAGGTTGTCGAGGCTAAAGTAATTATCCTTCAGTCACACCCGACTTGGATTGCGGCTCAACAGTATGCACGCGAACGTAGCGAAGCGATGCGCCGTCATCCCTCATCCGTGACCCACCAGCGCGGCGTCGCTCGGGGTGACAGCTGACGTTCCCAGAGCCAATGAGGACTCGAGCGAGTGGCTCCCAAGGCGACGATTTTGCCGTACCTCCCACGAAGAACTACCGACGAGTATCGCGTCATACATCCGCGCGCATATGTATGGTGACGTTGAGCCAGGGTAACTGGATGATCGTCGATTCAGATCCGGCGGACGCACCGAGACGACAGGAGAAATGCGATGGCAGGACGATTGGCGGGAAAGGTCGCTCTGATCAGTGGGGGTGCGCGGGGGATGGGTGCCTCGCACGTGCGAATGCTCGTGGCCGAGGGCGCCAAGGTCGTGTTCGGCGACATCCTTGACGACGAAGGCAAGGCAGTAGCGGCCGAAGTCGGCGATGCGGCTCGCTATTTGCACCTCGACGTGACCAAACCCGAGGATTGGGATGCGGCGGTGGCCACCGCCGTCAGCGAGTTCGGCAGCATCGACGTGCTGGTGAACAACGCAGGCATCATCAACATCGGCACTTTAGAGGACTACGCGCTCTCCGAGTGGCATCGGATCCTCGACATCAATTTGACGGGCGTGTTTCTCGGCATCCGCGCCGTGGTGAAACCGATGAAGGAAGCGGGGCGCGGCTCGATTATCAATATCTCTTCGATCGAAGGCATGGCCGGCACCATCGCCTGTCACGGCTATACCGCAACCAAATTCGCCGTCCGGGGGCTGACGAAATCGGCCGCGCTGGAACTGGGTCCCAGCGGAATCCGGGTGAACTCAATCCATCCCGGGCTGATCAAGACCCCAATGACCGATTGGGTTCCCGACGACATCTTCCAGAGCGCACTGGGCCGGGCCGCCGAACCCAGGGAGGTCTCCAGCCTCGTGGTCTATCTCGCCAGCGACGAGTCCAGCTATTCCACCGGGTCGGAGTTCGTGGTCGACGGTGGCACCACCGCGGGCCTGGGGCACAAGGACTTTTCTGCGGTCGAAACCAATGAGCAGCCGGAGTGGGTCACGTAGCGGCGGCCACCGATTCGGATTCCTTGGCCTGCTTCTCATTTGGGTTAGGCCAGGGCGAAGGAACCGGGCGTTGCCGCACTCGCTGCGGCCACCAGAACCACTTACCCAACAGCGCGGCGATGGATGGCGTCATCAGCGACCGGACGATCAGGGTGTCGAACAGCAGGCCGAGGCCGATGGTGGTACCCACCTGACCGATGACGGTCAGCTCGCTGACAGCCATGGTCATCATCGTGAAGGCGAAGACCAATCCCGCCGATGTGACCACCGAGCCGGTGCCGCCCATCGACCGGATGATGCCGGTGTTCAAGCCGGCGTGGATCTCCTCTTTGAACCGCGCCACCAGTAGCAAGTTGTAGTCGGCACCGACGGCGAGCAGGATGATGACCGACATCGCGAGCACCATCCAGTGCAGCTCAATGCCGATGATGTGCTGCCAGATCAGCACCGAAAGTCCGAAGGACGCGCCCAGCGAGAGCAAAACGGTTCCCACGATGACCGCCGACGCCACCACGCCTCGGGTGATGATCAGCATGATGATGAAAATCAGGCACAGCGACGCGATTCCGGCGATCAGAAGGTCGTAGGTGTTGCCGTCACTGAGGTCTTTGTAGATCGCCGCGGTACCCGCGAGGTAGATTTTCGAGCCCTCCATCGGCGTGCCCTTGAGCGCCTCGTAAGCGGCCTTTTTGATGGCAGCGATGTGCGAAATGCCCTCTTGCGACATCGGATCGCCGTCATGGCTGATGATGAAGCGCACGGCATGGCCGTCGGGGGAGATGAAATTCTTCATCCCCTTCTTGAACTCGGCGTTGTTGAAGGTTTCCGGGGGCAGGTAGAACGAGTCGTCGTTCTTGGATGCGTCGAATGCCTTTCCCATGGCGTTCGAGTTCTTCTGCGCCTCGTTCTGCTGATCCTGCAGACCCTTCTGGGTCGAATACATGGTCAGCATCGTCGTTTTCATGGCCTTCATGTTCTCGATCATGCTGGGCATCAGCGCCACCATCTGAGGCATCAGGGTGTCGAGATGATCCATGATGGGCAGCAGACTTTCGATGTCATCGGTCATCGTGTCGATACCGTCGAGGCCGTCGAACACGGAACGAATGGACCAGCATGCCGGGATGTCAAAGCAGTGCTTTTCCCAGTAGAGATAGCTGCGGAAGGGCCGGAAGAAGTCCTCGAAATCGGCCATGTGGTCTCGTAATTCGTTGATGTCGATGGTCATGTCATGCATCTTTTTGACCATCTGATGCATATCGTTGGCCATCTGGACGGTGATGCTAGACATCTTTTCCATGCTGTCGATGGTCGTCTGCATCATGTCGGCCTGTTTGAGCATGTCGGCCATCTGATCTTCTTGGTACTTCTGGTTCATCTGCTGGCTGACGCCCTGCATGCTGATCTGAAATGGGATCGAGGTGTGCTCAATCGGCGTGCCCTCGGGCCGGGTGATGGCTTGCACGCGACCGATTCCCGGCACCCGGAAAACCGTCTTGGCGATTTTGTCGATGACCAGGAAGTCCGCGGAGTTGCGCAGATCATGATCGCTTTCGATCATCAGCACTTCGGGATTCATCCGCGCCTGCGAGAAGTGCCGATCCGCGGCAGCGTAACCCTCGTTCGCGGGTAAATCGGTGGGCAGATAATTGCGGTCGTTGTAGTTGGTCCGGTATCCGGGCAGGGTCAGCAAGCCCACAAGTGCCACCCCGATCGTCATGACCAGGATCGGGCCGGGCCATCTGACCACGGCGGCGCCGATCTTGCGCCACCCGCGAATACGTTGTGTCCGCCTGGGTTCGAGTGTCTTACCGAAGCGCGTCGCTATTGAGATGACCGCGGGACCGAGCGTCAATGCTGCCGCCACCACGACCACCATGCCGATGGCCAACGGAATACCCAGTGTCTGGAAATACGGCAGGTTGGTGAAGTGCAAGCAGAAGGTCGCGCCGGCAATGGTCAATCCAGAGCCGAGCACCACATGTGCGGTGCCCCCGAACATGTCGTAATAGGCGTCTTCTCGGGAGTGGCCGATAGACCGGGCCTCCTGATATCGGCCAATCAAAAAGATCGCATAGTCCGTGGCGGCCGCGATCGCCAATGTGACCAACAAGTTCGTGGCGAACGTCGAGAGCCCGATGATCTTGTAGTAGCCCAGGAATGCGACCATGCCGCGCGCGGCTGACAGCTCGAACACCACCATCACCAGCGTCAGCAACAACGTGATGATCGATCGGTAGACCAACAGCAGCATCGCGATGATCACGGTGAAGGTGCACATGGTGATGACTTGCACACTGCGGTCACCGGCCATGTGCTGATCGGCTGACAACGCAGCAGGTCCGGTGACGTAGGCCTTGACCCCGTTGGGCGTGGGCACGCTCTTGACGATGTTCTGGACGGACTCGACCGATTCGTTGGCCAAGGCTTCGCCCTGGTTGCCCGCGAGGTAGACCTGGACGTACGCGGCCTTGCCATCGTTGCTCTGT
Organism: uncultured Actinomycetota bacterium; assembly: GCA_963794245.1. Lineage (GTDB taxonomy): Bacteria > Actinomycetota > Actinomycetes > Mycobacteriales > Mycobacteriaceae > Mycobacterium. The sequence continues at coordinate 193,061 of CAWCDD010000002.1, forward strand.
GCGCCCGCCCCGGTCAGTGGGTCGCTCCACATATCCTGAACATGCTCAACGTGTTTGGTGTCGGCGTCGAGCTTCTTGACGAGCTGGTCGTAATAGGCGTGGGCATCGGCGCCCAGTGGATTTTGACCCTCCAGAACGATCATCACCGAGCTGTTGGACTTGTACTCGTTGAACACCGCGCCCATACGCTTCGTCGCGACCACCGATTGCGCATCGTCGGGGGCCATCGACACCGAACGCATCTTGCCGACCTCGTCGAGGTCGGGGACGAGGATGCTGAGCACCGCGATGAGTGCGATCCAGCCCACAATGATGGGTATCGCGAATTTCCGGATGAAACGCGGGATCGATTGCCGCTCTTCGTCTTTGGCGATCGGCATGGCGTCGGTCTTGGTGTCGTTGAACGTTGTGCTCATGCTGATTTCACCAAGCAGAATGTCAGGGCGTGCACGCCGTTGGTTATTTTCTCGTCCTTGACTTCGTCATCGATGGTGATGCGGCAACCGAGGTAGTCGCCGTCGCTTTGGGCCGAGAGGTTGGGGAAGACCGAGGGGGCGGTCGTGGTGAGGACCAACGTCCACGGCAGCGGCGCTCCATCGATCCGCTTCGGGTCGGCGGACAGATCCAAGTAGTTCACGTTCGCGTGACTTGCTGAGCCGAAGACTTCGTATTTGACGACCTTGGGCTTGAACGGCTTGGAATCATCCAGCCGTGGGCTTGTCAAGATGCCAGTGTCCTGGGCGCCGAAGAACGACTTGACCCGGACCACGGCGAAGCCGCCGACCACCACGACCGCCACGATCAACAGCGGCAGCCATGCGTTGCGCAGAATCTTTGATCGCAGCAACTACCTGATTCCTTTTCTTGTCACCGTGGTGTGGCCATCGCCCGCGTCGCGCGCAGCGAATTTCGGCCATTGATGTGACTCGCGCGCCCGATCGTTACGTATAGACGTAGCCAACTGCGCGCGCCGGCGGTCGTTCCCGATACTGACCCATGCCTCGCATTGCGGAAGCGTCCCCGAACACCGCCACCAGCGCATAGTACATGATGTGCATATCTTGCACAGTATGCAACGTTTGCTCGCGGTGTTTCAGATCACTTCGTAAAGATGCTGTTGACCAGCGCGGCGGCCCGCTCGACGTAAGGCATCGGCGTGCCGTCGGGGTCCTCCGCCTCGCCACTTGCCCACCTCTCCAATCCGGAGCGCACCGCAGTCAATGCCAGGGCGGAGATCAACGGGGCCATTTCATCGTCCGGCTTCATGGCCTGACGGCGGACGATGATGTCGGTCAACTGATGTTGAAACCGCTCGAGATCGGCAAGGAACGCCGCCAACACCGCGGGGGAGGTTTTCGCGAGTTCGAGCATGTGGGCGGCGTGTTCGCGTGGTGGGGGCACGTCGCGGAGATGGTGCGCGGCCAGGGTGATCAGCTCTGCCAGCACGACCGAGTAAGGGGCGGGCCCGGCCGCGACGAAATCCGCCACCAATTCGGGGGGGATGTCCGAGGGGCCGTAGGCAATCGCGGACTCTTTGTTGGGGAAGTAGTTGAAGAAGGTACGGGTCGAAATTCCGGCTTCTACACAGATTTCGTCAATGGTCACCTTGTCGAAGCCGCGTTCGAGCGTCAGGCGCACCGCGGCGTCGCGGATGTCTGCGCTGGTCTCGCGGCGACGCCGCTCGCGCAGCCCCAATGGGTTGGCCATACCCCCTATAGTTGCACGAACTGCACACTTTGCAGTCAAATAGCACGTTAAGCGACGCGCTCAGCTCAGGGGATCGTCCGCCGGCGCGGCCAGGGCGGCCCATAAGTGGTCGCGCTGGCTGGCGAAGAACTTCACCGAGATCGGCGCCTTTTCCACGATGTGGTCGAACGCGTGGAACGCGCCAGGGGCGATCTCCTCGTGGACGGGCACGCCCGCCTCGCGCAGACGCCGGCCGTAGTCGAGGCACTCCTGGTAGTACAGGTCCAACGTCCCGACCCCGATCCAGGCCGGTGGTAGCCCAGACAGATCGTGGCGACGCCCCGGTGCCGCCTCGGCGGGGTCTGCTCCGTTGAGGTACCACTGCCAGGCGAGCTGATTGTCGGATTCGGTCCACATGAGGCGCTTCGGGCCATCACGGTTTGCACCGGTGCGATCGTCAAGCATGGGGTACACCAGCATCTGATAGGCAAGCTTGACTTCGCCGCGATCGTGCGCCCGTTGTGCCACCGCCGCCGCGAAATGTCCACCGGCACTTGCCCCGCCGACGGCGATTCGCTCGGAGTCGACCCATGGCTGGTGGGCCAGCCAGAGCAGCGCCGCATAGCAGTCTTCGAGCGGTATCGGGTACGGATGCTCGGGAGCCAGGCGGTGTTCGACGGCTGCAATCGCGACGCCGGTCAGACGAGACAGCTTGCGGCAGAACTTGTCGTCCTGGACGGCGGTCCCCATGATGGTGCCGCCGCCATGGATCCAGAGCAGCGCGGGAGCCCGGCCGGGGAGGCCGGCCGGTCGATGTACGCGAACCTTGACGTGTTCGTCGACCGCCATCACCGGCACATCGCGGAGCCGGCCGGCGTTGCCGAGGAGCAGCATGATGGCCCGCTGAACCTTGTAGCCGCGATGCAGGGCATATCCCCGGGGCAGAACGCGGGCCGCGGAACGCAGATCGGGATCCACAGCCTGTCGCGCGGTGAAGGCGTTCTCGGGCAGTGTGCTTGCCATGGGTGTTCTCTGTTCCCTTGCGCCGACAGGCCAGTTTGACCATACACAGCGGGCGCAACGTCAATACCCCGGATTACCGGGCAGCATCGTCGATTTGAACCGGGTATCCGGCGCGCAAAATCCGGACCGTGGACGGCGGGGTGAGCACCGCGGCCGCACCGGCATTAGGGCGTGACAGCTTGTCCCGATAGACGTTGTCTGGGCCCCAGACCGTGAGATGGTCGCCGACGATGACGGCCGGACCGAAGTCGGTAGCGACAAATACTCCGTCGGGTAGACCGCCCCATGGGGCTCGATGGCCGGCCCTGTCGATCCGCTCACGATGCAGCTGAGAATCCATATACTTCGCGTAAATTGTTGTCCCGTCGCGTGTTTCAGACCACAACGAACGGTAGGTCTGATAGGCGTGGTGTCGGCATTCACCGCACGGGCGATGTCCCGCAGCCAGCGCCACGGCCTCGTCGAGGAAGAACAGCGGCGTGTAGCGGTTGGGGTCCCATTGCGCCACCCGGCGGCCCCGGAACGACAGCACACACGTGATCCAGGTCTTGTGCTGATGGTTGCGAACGATGTCGCGGGTGTCGCGGCCGTGGTGCAGACGCCCGCGGTTGCCCATCCAGGCACCGCGACCGGATACGGCAATGATCTCGCCCAGCGGTGAGACCCGGTTGCGCGCCGGCCCTTCCGTCGTCATCCTGCCCGCTCGAGGTCGAGCAGCACTCGCTTGGCCAGGGACCCGCCGCGGTAGGCGCCGACGGCTCCATCGGATCGGATCACCCGATGGCACGGCACGACGATGGGGATCGGGTTGGTCGCGCATGCGGTGCCGACGGCACGTACCGCCTTGGGGGAGCCGGCCAGTTGCGCCAGCGCCGCATAGCTGGCGGTGGCGCCATAACTGATGTCGGTATTGAGGTGTTCGAGCACGGTCCGCCGAAACCCGTGCGACAGCGACCAGTCCAGCGCAACGTCGAAGTGGTGCCGGGCGCCGGCGAAGTATTCGTCGAGCTGTCGTGCGATCGGATCCAGCCGTGTGGGCGCCTCGAGCATCCGCGGGCTGATCCGCTGGGACAGTGCCAGCAGCACACCGTCGCGGTCCTCGTTTGCGAAAGCCACCCGAACCAGTCCGCGCGGGGTGGCAGCCAGCAGCAGCGGCCCGACGGCGGAGTCCACTGTGCGATAGGCGATGTCGAGGAGATCGCCGGCCTGGGCGTCGGATTCCAGACGTGCGTGCAGGCGCTTCAGATGATCCGGATCGACGGGGTAGTGGCGGGCGAGGTCGGTCGAGGTCATGATCGTTCCTTTGCAACGTCGATACGGGGATATGTGCGCCGCAGGGTGGCGATGCCATCGGCTGCGGCCCGTCGGGCAGCGGCAACGCTGTTGTCGAGGATCATCGCGATCTCGGAGTAGGGCAGTCCCGCCAGATAGCGGTAGGCCACGGCCTGGCGCTGCTTGGGTGGCAGCGCGCCCACGGCCGCGTCCAGGTCGAGATCGTGGCCATCGGCCCGTTCCCTCGCGGGGGAGTCGGGGGTATCGGCGACCGGGACGGCCCGCCGTGACGCCGCGCGGGTGATGTCGATGGCTTTACGGTGCGCGATCGTCACCAGCCACGCCTCGACGTTGGCGTCGGCCGGCAATTGTGGATAGGCCTTCAAGGCCGCCAGGAATGTGTCCGACCAGGCGTCGTCGCCGTCGCTGTGGCCGACCACGGCGCGCACAACCCGCAGCACCGTGGCACCGTGCTGTGCCACGACAGCCTCGAACGGCGGCTTGACGTCCCGGTCGGCATTCACCTTGGCGATGTCCTCCTGCTCCTGATCTGAAGACGTCGGCACATTGCGGAATGTGAGAAAGCAATTCGAATTCCCATCTCACGCTTTCCGACCGGTCGCCGTCTACCAATAAAGGAGGTTGAACGATGACAGCACGACACACGGTGATCGATAGCCAGCTGGGCGAGCTGACCCTGGTCGCCGACGGTGACACGTTGACGGGTGTGTATTTCCGGCATCACTGGCATCCGCCCACCGCAGCCGCCCTCGGCGAGTACATCCAGCCGGCCGCCGATGAACTCTTCCGCCGCACCGGCGAGCAGCTGCGCGAGTATCTCGCGGGAGAGCGCACACAGTTCGATCTGCCAATCGCGTTGGTGGGCGACCCGCGCCGGCAGCGAATCTGGGATCTGCTCTCCGACATCGGCTACGGCCGAACGAAGACGTACGGCGAGCTGGCCGCCGAACTGGCTGACGGCACCACCGCCTACGAAGTAGGCCAAGCCGTGGGACGCAATCCGCTCAGCATCGTCGTTGCCTGCCACCGGGTGGTCGGAAAGGACGGCGCGCTAACCGGTTACGCGGGTGGGCTGAAGCGCAAACGATTCCTGCTGGATCTGGAAGAGCCGGCGCCCGCGGTGGCTGGCAGACTGTTCTGATGCCATCGACATGGCGTAAGCGCGTCGATGCCGCGGACTGGGAAGCGGTCGCCGCCGACATGAACGACGTCGGCGGTGCACTGCTCCCGGAGCTGATCACCCCCGCCGAGTGTGCTTCGATGATCGATTTGTACCCCGACGACAGGTTGTTTCGCGCCATCGTCGACATGGGCCGGCACCGCTACGGGCAAGGCGAGTATCGGTACTTCAAACGGCCCTATCCGCGCCCGATCGAGGACCTCAAGCAAGCGCTCTATCCTCGGCTGCTGCCGATCGCCCGCGACTGGTGGACGAAGCTCGGCCGCGAAGCCCCGTGGCCCGAGTCCCTCGACGAATGGCTCGAAATGTGCCATCGCGCGGCGCAAACAAAACCCACTGCCCTGATGCTCAAGTACGGGCCGGGCGACTGGAACGCCCTGCACCGAGACCTGTACGGAGACCTCATCTTTCCGCTGCAGGTCGTCATCAATCTCAATGAGCCCGGTGTGGCGCACACCGGAGGTGAGTTCCTGCTCGTCGAGCAGCGAGCCCGGGCTCAGTCACGGGGCACGGTCACGACGTTGCCGCAAGGGCACGGCTACGTCTTCACCACCAGAGAACGGCCCGTGCGATCCACGCGAGGCTGGTCAGCGGCCCCAGTTCGCCACGGCGTTTCCGCGGTTCGCTCCGGCCAGCGCTACACGCTGGGTTTGATTTTTCACGACGCGGCCTGAACACCGATATCGCCGACTGCGGCACCATGGTGGTCATGGAGTTGTACGACGTCATGCGATCTACCTCTGCGGTGCGCGAATTCACCGACGACCCGCTTCCCGACGACGTTCTCGGGCGCATCCTCGATAACGCCCGGTTCGCGCCCACCGGCGGTAACCGGCAGGGTGTGCGCGTTATCGTGTTGCGCGATAAGGAGACCCGGTCGGCGTTGGCGGATCTCGGGCTCCCGCTGCCCGCCGCTACGCGGCACAGCTTGCCAATGGCGAGTCACCGTGGAATCCGTTGCAGCCGACCAGCTTAGACGCGTCCGCGATCGAGGCTGCGCAGGTTCCTGCGCAGATGTCGGCTCCGTTTCGTGAGGCGCCGGTGGTGCTGGCGATCTGTCTGAACCTCGCCGTCGTCGCCGCTACCGATCAGGACCTCGATCGCATCGCGGTGGTGCCCGGCGCTTCGGTGTATCCATTTGTGTGGAACGTCTTGCTGGCCGCGCGCAACGAAGGCTACGGCGGAGTACTGACCACCATGGTTGTCGCCGAGGAGCAGCGGGCGAAAGATCTTCTCGGCATACCCGACTCATACGCGATCGCCGCGCTGGTGCCGTTGGGCAAACCCGTGCGCCAAGTGACGAAGTTGCGACGGCGCCCGGTCTCTGAGTTCGTCACCTCTGAGCGATTCGACGGGGCGTCCTTTACCGGCTGATTAGCCGGGGTGATACTCCAGGGGCCAGGCGGGTCGAGCCCTGTATAGGAGACGGTGAATTGACACGAATCGCACCATCCACAGCTTTTGATGCAGTGCCGACTGAAGATCTCGGTCAAGGCGATCGGATCAACCTCGGCGTTGCCTCCATCATCAATCGTCTTCCTGCGGCGGCCGAGGCGCTGGGCGCACTGACCGCAGCGCTGCGCGCCAGCGGGAGTCTGTCGCCGCGGCTTCTCGAACTGGTGCGGCTGCGTATCGCATTTTTCAACCAATGCCGCAGCTGCATCGCGGTCCGCTACCAAAGCGCCATTGACGACGGCCTCGACGAGGATGCGGTCTGCTCACTGGAACGACCAGCCGACGCCGATAATCTTTCGGACGCCGAGCGATCGGCTCTTCGTTTCGCCGAGTTGTTCGCGATTAACCACTTGGCCATCGACGATGCGGTCTACGACGAGTTGCGTGAGCACTTCAGCGAGGACCAGCTGGTGGAACTCGGCCTGCACTGCGCAATCGCTCTGGGGTTGGGCGGCTCTCGGCGACTTGGGATGTCA
>CAWCDD010000003.1:0-285494 GCA_963794245.1 uncultured Actinomycetota bacterium
CGACGAGCTGCTGCGCTTCGAGAAGACATTGATGGCGATCTGGCGTGCGATCCAATCCGCCGGCGAGACAGGCGATTTCCGCCCAAGCAGGTCGCGGTTGTGCGATTGGTGTCCGCACCACGAGCACTGTAGGTTTTCGGTGGCACACCACCGCCCTACCCCGGCTGGCCGGATCAAGGCCGGGCGCAAGCTGTTTCGCATTCGACCGAACCCGCGGCATGATCGGCTAGTCGAGCGGCGACATCTCCTGCAGCATCGTCGGAATCAGCTCGCTGACGGTGGGATGGATGTGCATCGTGCGCGATATCGCGGTGTAGGGCGCCTTGGCGGACATGACGTCGAGGATGCAGTGAATCGCCTCGTCGCCGCCAACCCCGAGGATGGCGGCGCCGAGGATTTCGTCGGTCTCGGCGTCGACGACGATTTGCATAAAGCCTTGCGTCTCACCCTTTTCCACCGCCCGGCCGACCTTGGTCATCGGTCGCTTGCCGACAGAGCCTTGCGGCCGACGCACGAACCTGGTCGACCGTCATCCCGGCCCGGCCCAGCGGCGGATCGATGTAGAGCGCGTAGGTGGTCATCCGGTCGCTGACCCGGCGCGGATCGTCGTCGAGCAGGTTGGCCGCGACGATCTCGAAATCGTTGTACGAGGTATGGGTGAACGCGCCCTTGCCGTTGCAATCCCCCATCGCCCAGATGTGCTCGACGTTGGTCTTCAGCTGGTCGTCGACCACGATGTAGCCGCGGGCGTCGGTCTGCACGCCGGCCGCCTCCAGGCCCAGATCGTCGGTGTTGGGCCGGCGCCCCACCGCCAGCAGCAGATGGCTACCCGGGATGGGGTCGGCGCCGGCGCGAGGCGTCAGCTCGAAACCCTTGTCCCGCTTGTGCATCGCACATCGTCGGCGCCGAGATCGACGTCGATGCCTTCGGCCTCGAGGATGTCCTTGATGGTGGCCGAGACATCCTCGTCTTCGCGGGAGGCCAGCCGCGGGCCCTTTTCCACCACGGTGACCTGGGCACCGAAGCGCCGGTACATCTGAGCGAACTCCAGCGCGATATAACTGCCGCCGACGATGACCAAATGGTCTGGCACCGTGTCGAGTTCGAGGATCGAACGTTGGTCAGGTAATCGATATCGTCCAGGCCCGGGATGTCCGGCACCACCGCGCGGCCGCCGACGTTGAGGAAGATCCGGTCGGCTGAAGCTCGTCATCGCCGACCCGCAGGGTGTGCGGATCCTTGAAGCGGGCGTGGCCGCGAAACACGGTGCAGCCGTGCATGCCTTCGATCCAGGCCTCGACGCCCTTGCGGTCGGCGAGCATGATTCCGTCCTTGCGCGCCTTGACCTTCGCCATGTCCACGCTGATCGACCGGTCGCGACACCGTATTCGGTGCTGCGACGGGCCAGATGCGCGGCATGCGCGCTGGCCACCAGAGTCTTGGTCGGGATGCAGCCGTTGTTGACGCAGGTGCCGCCGACAGTTTGCGCTCGACTATCGCGACGGGCTGTCCGGCGGCGTCAGCCGACCCGCAAGCGGTGGCCCGGCCTGGCCGGCACCGACGATGATCGCATCGAAATGCGTGGTCACTTAACCGCTGTGAGCAGGTAGTGCGTCAGACCTGACTCGTCACCGCCACGATGGCGAACCCGCCGAAGATCGCGACGGCATCTTCGAGCAGCGCGATCGGCAGGTCTTGCCCGCCGCTGACCGCGACCAGCGCTTGCGCGCCTGATAGCCGCCGAGGGTGCCGAGCACCGCGCCGATGATGCCCGCGCCGATGGCGCTGAAGTCCAATGCGGCCATGTGCCGATCACCGCGCCGGCCAACCCGCCCATGACGATGCGGGCACCGAAGACCGGTGGCACCGTGCGGGGCGGGGTCTTGGGCAGCTTGTCGGTGACAGTTCGCCGACCGCAAGAATGGTCAACACGACGACCGTGATGATGTTGGCCAGCCAGGATGCCCACGTGCCATGCAGGTCGATCCAGCCGAGCAACGCTCCCCAGGCGAGCACGGCCGGCGCCGTCATCGAACGCAAACCGGCGACGACGCCAATGAGGAAAGCCAGCAAGAGAACAAGGACATGTGTCACGGCGACCCTCCTAGGAATGACAGCGCGGCAACGATAACGAGGGGACGGCCCGGTGGGCCCCTCTCGTAGCCGGACGCTAACACCGCCGGGACCGGGCGGCGCGATCAGAATCGGCAGAACCTGATGTCGGAAGCCAGAATCGCTTTGGCGCCGATGGCCGCGAGCTCGTCCATGATCTCGTTGACGCCCCGGCGCGGCACCAGGCCCGGATCGCAACCCAGTCCGGGTCGGCGAGCGGCGCGATGGTCGGCGACTCCAGCCCCGGCGTGATCTACGTGGCTTGTCGAGCACCGAACGCGGGCAGTCGTAGTCGAGCATCAGATACTGCTGCCCGAACACCACACCCTGAATCCGCGCGACCAGTTGGTCGCGCGCCGCTCTCGCGCGTCGTCGCCATCCGGTCGGCGCGCTCGATCAGCACCGCCTCCGAATCACACAGCGGCTCACCGAAAGCCACCAGATCGTGCAGGCTCAGGGTGCGGCCTGAACCCACCACGTCGGCGATGGCGTCGGCGACGCCGAGTTGCACCGAAATCTCCACGGCACCATCGAGCCGAATGACGGTGGCTTCGATTCCCCTGTCCGCCAAATCTTTTCGCACCAGGTTCGGGTAGGCGGTGGCGATCCGCTTGCCGGCCAGATCGGCCGCCGTCCAGTCCCGCCCGGCGGGCCCCGCATAGCGGAAGCTGGACGAGCCAAAGCCCAGCGCCAGGCGTTCTCGACCGGCGCATCGGATTCGAGCACCAGGTCCCGGCCGGTGATGCCGAAGTCGAGCTGACCCGAACCGACATAGATGGCGATGTCTTTGGGCCGCAGAAAGAAGAACTCGACATGGTTGGCCGGGTCGATGACGGTGAGATCTTCGGTATCGGTACGCCGCCGGTAGCCGGCCTCCGAGAGGATCTCGCTGGCCGGCTCGCTCAGCGTCCCCTTGTTGGGAACCGCGACTCGCAACATGCTCACAGCTTCCGGTAGACGTCGTCGAGGGACAGCCCGCGCGCGACCATCAGCACCTGCGTCCAGTACAGCAACTGGCTGATCTCTTCGGCCAGTGCCTCGTCGGGTTCGTGTTCGGCGGCCAGCCACACCTCGCCGGCCTCCTCCAGGATCTTCTTGCCCAGCCCATGCATCCCGCCGTCCAGCGCGGCGACGGTGGCGCTGCCCGCCGGCCGGGTGCGGGCACGCTCGCCCAGTTCGGCGAACAGATCCTCGAATGTCTTCACGGCCAGCGATTGTTTCACGAGGCAGCGAGCAAAGTCACCTCGGTTTAGCCCCGGCGGTCGAAGCCGCCGAGCGTGACCCGCAGCGCCTCTTCCAGCTGGACATGGAACAGCTCGCTCATCTCGACGTCCGGGCTCAGCCAGCGGTCGAGGACGAATTTGACTGTGGCCAAACTGGTGTGGACCAACAGGGCGGGCCGGATGTCGTCCGGCGCGTCGACGCCCATGCGCGCTGCCACTTGCTCGATGAACTTGTGGTGATCGATCTCGCTGACCAACATCGATTTGCTCAGCAGGTGGGGGGCACTTGCGACCGCGTGCTGCCAGGTATCGAGGTTTTCGGTCTCGTCGGCGGCCCGGGCGTGCGTGACAAACAGCTGAATCAACGCTTCGACCGGTGATTCGTCCGGCGGCCTGGCGCTGTATGAACTGACGATTTCGTTGACCGCCTCGCGGACGGGATCGACCAGGAGACCTTCTTTTGTCGGCGCGTGCCGGAAATAGGTACTAATGGAAATTCCGGCAGCGGCGGCAATATCCTCGGTCGTCACGGCATCGAAGCCGCGCTCGGCGAAAAGCTGGTGCGCGGTGTGCTGGATCTGGGAGAGCAACTCCGCGCGGCGTCGGTCCCGTAGCGAGCCGGTGTTTGCTGAGGGCATGCCATTACCTTCGTCAATCCGACATTACAACCCCACCGATGCCGTCCAGTGACGTCTCAGGTGAGTGACTCTACACTATTGAAAGTGCCTATCAAGTAGGCTAGTGTGACTCAGCACACATCGAGAACTGCAGTTCACGGAACCGGATGACATTATCTTCTTGAAGATGCGCTACACGGCATCCACTCCTCCGGCTCTGGACTCAAGCACTTATTGGTGGGGGGAACGCCAATGAAGGCGGTAGCTGGTGCGCGATGACCGGTAGCCCGGGTTTGCTAGACGGACTGCCGGTTCCGCTTCGATGACGACACAACAAGACGGCGTCATCGCCATCCAGGACTGGTCCGTCGGATACGTCAGACGTCATCCGCTTGCCTCGCTGACCACGGTCGGCGAACAATTCGTCCTCGGTGTGCGCACCATTCAGTACTTCTTTTTCGACCTGATGACCGGCCGATTTCAATGGCAGGAGTTTGTTCGCCAGGGCGCATTCATGGCCGGCACCGCCGTCCTGCCGACGATTCTGGTGTCACTGCCGATCAGCGTCACCCTGTCCATTCAGTTCGCCCTGCTGGCCGGGCAGGTGGGTGCGACCTCGCTGGCCGGCGCGGCCAGCGGACTCGCGGTCATTCGTCAGGGAGCGTCGTTGGTCGCCGCCGTTCTGATGGCCTCGGCCGTCGGCTCGGCGATCACCGCCGATCTGGGTTCGCGAACCATGCGCGAAGAAACCGACGCGATGGAGGTGATGGGCGTCTCGGTGATCCGTCGACTCGTGGTTCCGCGTTTCGCTGCGGCGATCATGATCGGCGTCGGGCTCACCGGTGTCGTGTGCTTCGTCGGATTTTTCGCGAGCTACATGTTCAACGTGTATTTCCAGAACGGGGCGCCCGGCAGCTTCGTCGCGACCTTCGCGTCGTTCGCGACGACCGATGACATGATTTTGGCGTTGGTGAAGGCGGTCATCTTCGGCGCCATCGTGGCCGTGGTGTCGGCACAAAAAGGCCTGTCCACCGTCGGCGGCCCGACCGGTGTCGCGAACTCGGTGAACGCCGCCGTCGTCGAGGCGATCCTGCTGCTGATGATCGTCAACGTCGCGATCAGCCAGCTCTACATCATGTTGGTGCCCAGGACGGGGCTGTGACATGACGGTCTCTCCCTACCGGCCGTTCGCGCCGATAACCGTCCCGGTAATTCGGCTGTATCGCAGGGGCACGGTGCCGATCATTCGGCTTGGCCACATGCTGGTCTTTTTCATCCGGGCGCTGGTCGCCGTGCCACTCGCGTTGCGCCAGTACCGCGGCGAGTTCCTGCGGCTGCTGTCGAACATCACCTGGGGCAATGGCTCGATCGTGGTGGGTGGCGGAACCGCCGGGTGGCCGTTGTTCTCGGGATGACCGTCGGCGCATTGGTCGGTATCGAGGGTTACAACTTCCTGGACCTGCTGGGTCTCGGGCCGGCCACCGGCTTCGTCTCGTCGTTGGTCAACACCCGCGAGCTGGCACCGCTGATGGCGTCGCTGGCGTTCGCCATGCAAGGCGGCTGCCGGTTCACCGCACAGCTGGGGTCGATGCGGATCGCGGAAGAAATCGACGCGTTGGAATCGATCGCGATCCGCCCGATTCCGTATCTGGTGACGACCCGGCTGATCGCCTCGGTGGCGGCGATCGTCCCGCTGTATGTGGCGTGCCTTGCGATCGGCTATCTGACCACGCAGGTCGTGGTGGGGATCAGCAGCGGCGGCTCGACCGGCTCCTACTTCCATTACTTCACGCTGATGCTGGCCGGCCAGGACATCGTCTACTCATTGATCAAGGCCGTCATCTTCGTGTGGATCGCGTCCACGATTCAGTGCTACTACGGGTATTACGCGACCGGCGGGCCCGAGGGTGTCGGGGTGGCTGCCGGGCATGGCATGCGGGCCAGCATCACCGTCGTGATCATCGTGAACATGCTGCTCACCATGGCATTGTGGGGCGTGGACGCCGGTGCAAGGTTCGGTGGTTGATGCCGAATTCCTTTGAGCTGGACGGGCGGGGCCCATCGGACCGGCAGCTGCTGGCCACCGGGGCTGCGGTCGTGGTGGTCGCGGCCTTGCTCACCGTCGCGATGTTGCTCAAGTCCACCGGCCGGCTCAACGACTACGTTCGGGTGGTCGCCGATCTGGTCAACGTCGGCGACGGGCTGCCGCAGAAGTCCGACGTGAAGTATCACGGCGTACTCGTCGGGACGGTCGACGAGGTGATTCCCGCGGCCAACGGCAAGCCCAACTACGTCCACATCGACCTCAAACCCGAATTCGCCAAGTCGATTCCGGCCGCCGTGACCGCTCGTGTGGTGCCCAGCAACGTTTTCGCCGTGTCGTCAGTTCAGCTGGTAGGTAACGGCCCGGGCATCACGATCGGGCAGGGCGCCCACATTCCGGAAGACACCCGGCTTCCGACCGTGCTGTTTCAGACCACGGTCAGTAAGTTGCGCGACCTGCTGGCCGCCGCCGGCCGCGGTCGCGACGACCGGTCCGTAGGGATCCTGGCGGCGCTGGGCGCCGCCACCGAGCACCGCCGCGTCCCCTTGCTGACGGCCGGAGCGCAATTGAATCGCCTTCTCGACCAACTCAATTCGATTGTCAGCACTGACACTGGGCCCTCGACCGTGTCCGCGCTCGTCGATGCGGCCCGTGGACTTTCACAGACGGCACCCGATCTCCTCGACGCCTTGCACCAGGCTGTCGAGCCAATGCAGACCTTCGCCGAGACGCGCGGGCAGCTGGTCTCGCTGCTCTCCGGCGCCGAGAACACCGTCGGTACGGTGCATGAGTCCTTCGACCACCACCTCGACCAACTCATTCGGATCACCAGCGATTTCACGCCGGTGCTGGGCATCCTTGCGATGAAGTCCAATAACTTCGTGCCCGCGGTCACCAAATTGGACAACTTGGCCAGCCGGTTCATGGACGAGGTTTGGGTGCCGGGAAACGACGTCGGCAATATGCGCGCGATGCTGACCTTTACCCCCTCGTCAACCTACACCCGCGCGGACTGTCCGCATTACGGAGACCTCAAGGGGCCCAGCTGTTTCACCGCTCCGCTGATCCCGGTGCGGCCTGACCTGCCGGAAGTGCTGCTGCCGCAGAACTATCAGCCGCCCAAGGACCTGGCGCCGCCGCCGGGAACCGTCATCGGCCCCGACGGAAACCTCGTCGCCGTCGGACCGCCGCTGATCGACCCGAACCCCAACCTGACCGATCCCAATCCCCCACTGGCCCCGGGGATTACGCCATCGCCGCCGGTGCCGGGCAGCGCGAACCCCGATAACCCATCGCCCGGGGCGCCAGCGCCCGGGTCTCCCCCGTCGTGGGTTGCGCCGGTGGCACCGAAGGCGCCGTGGATCCCGCAATCGTCGTTTGGAGGCAACGTGGGACCCGTCGGCAGCCAATACGAGCGAAACATACTGAGCGTCATCACCGGCCAGCCCGCCACGCCGGCCACCGAGTTGCTGCTGGGTCCGGTGGCCCGTGGCACCACCGTGTCTTTGAAACAGGGACCGAAATCTCCTCCCGGAGGGACGAAATGAGATTCCGGGCCCCGTTGATCGGCCTCACCCTGTTCATGGTCGTCGCATTGACCCTCACCTGGCTGGTGTACGTGAGCCTGCGACGTGACGTCGCCGGTGACACGGCCAAGTATTCGGCACTGTTCACCGATGTCTACGGGCTGCGCGAAGGCGACGACGTCCGGATGGCCGGGGTGCGGGTCGGCCGGGTGGAAAGCGTCGAGCTCGACGGGAAACTCGCCAGAGTCGCGTTCGTGGTGCAAACCGATCAGCACCTGTACGGCAACACCGTCGCCTCTGTGACGTACCAAAACATCGTCGGGCAACGCTACCTCGGGCTCTCGTTGGGGCCGGAGGGCAATCAGGGCCTGCTCCCGCCGGGCAGTGTGCTGCCGTTGGCACGCACCGAACCATCCTTTGATGTCACCGCGCTACTCAACGGCTACGAACCGCTGTTCAGTCTGCTGAACCCACGCGACGCCGACAATCTCACCAAGGGCATCATCACCTCGTTGCAGGGTGACACGTCGTCACTGAGCACGCTGGTCAGCCAAACATCGACGCTTACAGAGACATTCGCCGGACGAGACCAGGCCCTCGGCGACGTGATCACCAACCTCAACAAGGTGGTCGGCAACCTTGCTCAGCAGAACGACAATCTCGACGGGGTCATCACCCAGACCCGCGAGGTGGTCGACCAACTCGACCGGCGGCGTCCGGAGCTGGTCTCCTCGGTCGGTTCACTGTCCCGTGTGATGGGCCGGCTGTCCACCTCCGCCACCGACGTGTACCCGGCACTGCGCGAATTCATCGACCGCAAACCCGGTGTGGCCAGACACCTGATGGATGTCGAGCCGCAGGTGGCGTTCTTCGGCGACAACATCCCGCTGCTGCTGAAAGGGCTTGTCCGAGTGGGCAACCAGGGCGCCTACGGCAACGCCTACGTGTGCGACGTCAACTTCATGGGGTTCTTCCCCGGCCTCAATGACGTCGTGCCGATCATCGTCGCCGCTGCCACCCCGGGAAACAAGACTTGGCATACACCGAGATGCAGGAGTACCGCCGGTGGCTGATCCATCCGTTTGGCAGCGCTTCAAGAGGCGTCCGCTGGAGAGCTATAACAAAACGTGGCTTGGGTTTGTGGCCGTCGCGGTGGTCGCGGTGGTGATCGGCGCCATGCTGACGGTGCACGCGCTCGGTGCCGGATACCGGCACTACACCGCGGAGTTTCTGCAGGCGGCCTCGCTGCGGCCCGGGAACCCGATCGCGGTCGCGGGTATCCCGGTGGGCGAGGTGACCAGCATGAAACTCGTCGGCGATCACGTCGAGGCGGGCCTGAAGATTCGCGACAACATCGTGCTGGGCAAGGATTCTCGCGCCACGATCAAGGTCACCACCATCCTGGGCTCGCGCTATCTGGCATTGGAACCCAACGGCTCGGCGGCGCTGCCACACAACACGTTTGACCTGTCGCACACCGAGGTTCCCTACGACCTACAATCCGCATTGCAGGATGCCACGACGACGTTCGAGCAGGTCGATTCCGACCGGTTCGCGCAGTCGCTTGCGGTATTGGGCAAGCAGCTCGAGGGCCTGCCCGCGGTGGTGCCGCAGGCGATGAAGAACGTCCATTCGTTGTCGTCCATCATCGCGGTGCGGCGCGACCAACTGGGCCAGCTGCTGCTCAACACCGAACGGGTAACCAACACGTTGCGGCGCCAGCAAGCCGGCATCGGCAACCTCATCAACCAGGGACAGGACCTGCTCGGCCAATTCGTCGCGCGGCGAACCGTTTTCCACGCCATGATGCAATCGCTGACCAGTCTCGTCGACACCATGAGCCAGATCGTGGTCAACGATCGGTCAGGGCTGGACTCGCTGATCGCCGACATGCGCGACTTCACCGGCCTGATGGCCCAACACGACGACCTGCTGGGCAACATGCTGCAAATCAGCCCAATCTTCTTCCGTGAGGCGGCCAACCTCACCGGCGAGGGCAACGCGGTGAATTTCAACGCCAACAACGTCCCGCTCGTCGACTCGTGGATGTGCGCAATCAGCGGCCGCGCCAAGCAGTTCGGCATGATCGAATATTTCAAGGACTGCAAGTGACGGCATCGCGATTCAGGTCTAAGGCGCTTGCCATCGGCGCCGCCCTGGTGGTGCTGGCAGCATCCGTAGGTATCGGCTGGTGGTATCTGGGATCTGACCAGGACACCATCACGGTGACGGCCCAATTCGACAGTGCCTCAGGGCTTTACCAGGGCAATGTGGTCGCGGTGTTGGGAATGCCGGTGGGCAAGATCACCAAGATCAACGCCAAGGGCCCCTACGTCGAAGTCGAGTTCACCGTCGACCGCCACGTCAAGGTTCCCGCGGCCGCGCAAGCCGTTACCGTGTCCACCTCGATCCTCACCGATCGGCAGATCGAGCTCACGCCGCCCTACCGCGGCGGCCCGATCCTGCAAAACCACGACACCATCGGACTAACCCGCACCAAGACGCCCGTCGAATTCAGCCGTGTGCTCAGCGTGCTGGACAAGGTCACCAAGTCGCTCGAGGGAGACGGCCACGGCGGCGGACCGATAGCCGACGTGCTCAACAACGGGACCAAGGTTGTCGAGGGCAACGGCGGGCAGATCAAATCGGCGCTCGACGAGCTGTCCCGGGCACTGCGCCTGTCCAGCGACGGCGGCGCCCAGACTCGCGAGCAGATCACCACGATCGTCAAGAACATCAGCACGCTGTTCGATGCGGTGGCGGCCAATGACGGCAAGCTGCGCGAATTCGCCTCCACCATCCACCAAGTCAGCCAGATCATGGCCGACGAGGACATCGGTAGCGGCAGTACCGGAAGAAGATTCGACCAACTCGTCCAGCGGGCCGGCGACCTCCTCGACGCCAACCGCGACACCATCAAGCGGGCTCTGGTCAACGGCAACTCCACGTTGCAGATGGTGACCGACAAGCGGCGAGACCTCGCCGAACTCCTCGATGTGGCGCCGATGCTGGCCGACAACGCCTACAACATGATCGACCGGGCCAACGGTGCCGTGCGGGCACGCTTCCTCACGGACCGATTGCTCTTCGACAGCCAGTACACGAAAGAGATCTGCAACTTGATGGGCCTTCGCCAACTCGGCTGCAGCACCGGGACGATCCAGGACTTCGGCCCGGATTTCGGGTTGACCTACGTGCTCGACGGCATGGCTGCGATGGGGCAGAAATGACGGCCGCGCGCGGCGGCATCGCCATGGTGGCCGCCGCACTGATCACCTCGGGATGCGGGACGAATGGCCTTGCCAGCCTGCCCCTTCCGGCTCCTGGACTGGGTTCCGGCGGATACACCCTGACCGCGGTGTTCTCCAACGCGCTCAACCTTCCGATGAACGCCAAGGTTAAGCTCGCCGGCGCCGACGTCGGGCAGGTCGAGTCCATGGTCGCACGCAACTACACCGCGGTCACCACGCTGCGGATCAGAAATGGTGTGCAGCTGCCGCGGGGCAGCACCGCCGAATTACGTACCGCCACACCACTCGGCGACGTATTCGTGGCGCTTAGGCCCCCCGCCGATGATCCCGCCGACGATCCGATGCTGCACAACGGCGACACCATCGGCCTGGATTCGACGGCGGCCGCCGCGACCGTCGAGTCGGTACTGAGCTCGGCGGCGATCCTGGTGAACGGCGGAGCCGTGCGTAACTTCACCAACATCATCAATGGTTTCGGCAAGGCCACCGGGGACCAGGGCCAGGCGTTCGGTGAGCTGATCCGCAAGTCCAACCAACTGGTCGGCACGCTCGACACGCGGTCGGACCAGATTTCGACGGCATTGACTCAATTGTCCCGTCTGGCGGACCAACTCGATGCCAAAGACGCCGCCGTCACCGATCTCATGACCGCGGCCAGGCCCGCCACCTCGGCCTTGGCCGACAACACCGCCGAGCTTTCCAACCTGGCCGTGCAGGTCGGTGACACCTCCCGGTTGCTGGCCAGGTTCCCGTCGATCGCGGGAACCGACACCAGCGGCCGCAGCATCATCCGCGATCTGAACACCATTGCCGGGGCCGCCAATGACGTCGCGGTGAGCCCGGATACCAGCTTCCTCGCGGTGAACCGGATGATTCCCCCGTTGGTCAAATCGACGTCGGGAGGCGCGATTTCGGTGCACGTGGGCGTCGACAAGCTGATCCTCGGATCGCTTCCCGACATCGGATACCCGGGCGACATCGGGTTGCACGGACCACACCACTACAACGTGAACCTTCTCGTCGGCACCCTGAAGTACACCCTGTGGCGTCTGCAGGAACGCGTGGTCGGCCGGGGGCCGAACTCGCCGCAGGTTCCCGTCATCCCCGACCCCAACATCCCGGGCCAAATCGACGTCGCGCCCGGCCCTCCTGCGCCCGCGCCGGGGCCGCCGCCACCGGGACCGCCGCCATGATCGCCGAAGTCGCGAACGTCGTGGTCCGGGCGGTGCGGGCCGCTCACCGCCAACAGGTCTGGCTGTCGGTGGCCGGATTGGTGCTGACCCTGGTGGTCGGAACCGCCTACCTGCTGATTGGTGCATTGCGGGTTGCACCGTTCGCGTCGTCGTACCGGGTTACCGTGCAGTTGCCGGAATCCGGTGGCTTGCTGCCCAACCAGGATGTCGCGTTGCGCGGTGTGCGGATTGGCCGTGTCGAGGCGTTGCAGATCACCGACAGCGGAGTCAACGCAATCGCCAGCATCACGTCAAAGGTGCGGATCCCGGCCAACAGCGTCGTACACGTGTCGGCGTTGTCACCGGCCGGGGAGCAGTACATCAACTTCGAGGCCGAATCCGATGCCGGGCCCTATCTGCACGACGGCAGCCTGATCACCCTGGCCCACGCAAGCGTCCCGGTCAGCCTGGCGCAGTTGCTCGGTGACGCCGACGGCATGCTGGCGCAGGTCGACCCGCGCAAAGTCGAGCTGATCAAGAAGGAACTGAGCCTGAGCAAGGAGGGCCCGGCGAAACTGGCCGCCATCGTTGACGGCGGCACGTTCCTGCTGTCGACGCTCGATTCGGTGCTGCCCCAAACGACCAGCATCATCAAGACCAGCCGGGTGGTGCTCACCCTTGCGAGCGATAAAAACGCCGGCTTGGCAGCCACCGCAACCGAACTCAACCGCACGCTGTCCGGGGTTGCCCGAATGCAAGCCGGCTATCGGAGGCTGACCGCACAGACACCGCGCACACTGTCGGCGGTCGACAATTTGTTCTCCGACAATTCCGACACGATGGTGCAGTTGCTGGGCAGCATGGCCACCATGTCGCAGTTGCTGTATCAGCGGGTGCCGGCGCTCAATGCGCTGTTCCCCGACTACCGCGGCTCGGTGCTGGACGCCGTGGCGAGCTCCTTTCACGACCACGGAGTCTGGGCGATCGCCGACCTCTACCCCCGCTACGTGTGCGATTACGGGACACCCGCGCATCCACCGTCGGCCGCGGACTACTACGAGCCGTTCATGTACACCTACTGCCGCGACGATGATCCTGCCGTGTCTATCCGCGGGGCCAAGAACGCGCCGCGCCCGGGCGGCGACGACACCGCCGGTCCGCCGCCCGGGGCGGACCTGGGCCGCAGAACCGATCCGACACCGAAGGGCCGCTTCACGATTCCCACGCCATACGGAGGCCCCCCGCTACCGATCGAACCGCCGCACTAACGACCAACCTAAGCTCGAAGCTAGGAGAAGATTGTGACCGCTACATCCGAGAAAGTTGCCGAGGCCGAAATGCCCGAAGCGCCAAGCCCAGAAGCCCAACCCGAAGACGTCGACACCGACCCCGACGCCGAAACCGACGCTGACGTCAAGGACGCCGACGCCGACTCCGGGGAAGCCAAAGCCGAAGATGGCGAGGCCGACGGCACCGAAGCCACGGATGAGGACGACGAGGATATTCCGTTCGGGCGTCAGGCCAAGAAGCCGAAGCGCGAGAAGATCGCGCTCCGCGAGCGGCCCTGGGGCAGGTATCTGCGTCGCGGCCTGGTGCCGCTGTTACTGGTCGCCTCGCTTGCCGTTTCCGGCTTCCTCGGATGGAAGTTGTGGCAAGAGCATCAGGTCAAGCTGGCCGGCCAGCAGGCCCAGCAAGCGGCGATCGCCTACGCGCAAGTGCTGACGAGCATCGACGCGAGCAAGGTCGACGAGAACTTCAGGCAGGTGCTCGACGGCGCGACCGGGGAGTTCAAGGACATGTACACCCAGTCCAGTGTGCAACTTCGCCAGCTGTTGATCGATAACAAGGCGAGCGCACACGGGACAGTGGTGGACTCGGCGATTCAGTCCGAATCCACGAATAAGGTTGTGGTGCTTGTCTTTATCGACCAGACCGTGGCCAACACGCAGGCGCCCGACCCGCGCATCGACCGCAGCCGGATCAAGATGACCATGGAGAAAGTCGACGGCCGGTGGCGGGCCAGCAAGGTTCAGCTGCTGTGATCTCAAGAGTCCTCGCGGCGCTCGTATTAGCCTCCGCCGCAACGATTCCCAACGCCGCTTACGCGCGCGCGTCGGCCCCGTCGTTCTGCGGCGAGCTCGGTGGCGACTGGGACGGCCAGTACTGCCACACCTCGGTGACGTCGGAACGCAACGCCGTCCGCGACATCAAGGTCGCGCTGCCGGGTGAGCTCATCGACAACCCGGCCACCAGCGGCGTGGTGCGTGACTACTTGCACACTTTGGTCAACAACTGGCGCAACGCCAACGCGAGCATGGCCGCGGACAGCTATGGCGAGGAGAACTACCAGATCTTCCAGCACGGCAATCTGCTGAGCGCGGTGTTCCACGAGGACTACCACGCCGACGGACCCAAGCCCAACAACGCGTACCGCACCCTCACTTTCGACATGGCCAGCGGCCGGCGAGTGCAACTTGCGGATATCACCAACGGCAATCCGCTGGCCGCCATCCCGCCGCTGGCGCAGCCCTTCATCGAAACCGCGCTCAATCAGGCGCCGCCGCCGCACGACCCGGGGACCTACCCGTTCGTCGTCGACCGCTGGACTCCCGACAAGGTCTACTCCGGCGCGTACAAGGCGTGGGCGCTGACTCCCGACGAGTTGATCATCTACATGCCGGACTATCCCGTCGGCCACGACGACCCGATCAACTTCTCACCCGGCCTCCCGCAGTGGTACATGGACGGCGGCACCGTCCAGGCTCATATCCCGCTCTCGGCGCTGAGTCCGGTGCTCCGCATCTGACATCGACCGACCGGGAGCTTCAGCGGGTCTGCGACGAGGTTCGCTTTCCGCCGGTATTCGGGCACGAATTCAGCTCCAGCCGCGCGCGCATAGCGACTACTGCGTTGTAGTGCAATTCGACATCGGCTCGGTCGGATCCCTCGGGCACCGACTCGATATTGGCGCGCTGGATCATTTCCGCCTGATCCATCAGTACACGCATGTGGCCGCCGTCCCCGGTCTGCTCCATAATCACTTTGATCGCGTCGAGTTGGCGGATCATCAACGGGGGCATAGCTCGGCTGGCCTGACGGATCTTGTGAAATGACCGTTCGACCAACCGTTCGTAGCTCACCTGATCGCAAATGACTCGGATGGCGCCGGAACGGTCGCGGTACTCCCTCGCCGGCGCCCAAATCACGTACAGCTTGCACAAGGTGTCGCCGAGCCAGTCCACGCACGTCATCGCCGTGAACGTATCGTTGACCGCCGGGGACAGTGCCCGGATCGCGATCTCGACGAGTTGGTCGATGCCGAACGCGGGATCCTGCGCAAGCGTTCTAACCGGCCCCGTCACCTGTGCGCGTGTGAGAGCGCGGGAAATAGGGCCGGCGGCCTCCGGCGGCCAGACGGCGGCCACTTTACTGCCCTCCACCAGGAAATGGCCCGGACGGTAGGGTATGCGCACCACGGCGTCGGCTTTCGAGGCGGCCCGCACCAACGCGCCGTAGCGGATGTTCTGCAGGTAGCCGCCTTTCAGCGTGCTCATCTTTGCGCCCGAACGCTCGATGGTGTCGATCATCGCGGCCACTTCCGCCGCGTTGTGTTGCTCGGTTTCCTTTGCTCTGGGTATGTCGGGACGTCGCGCGTCGACGAAGTTCGTCGATTCCTTGGCGATGCCGGCAATCACGAAGGGAAGCTGGATCAGGATGGCGATGTGGTGGAGAAAGTAAATCAACACGCCCAGATCGAGAAGGACCAGCGCGGACACCAACGTGACCGAAAAGTGCGGTACGAATACGCCATGTTCGGCCGGACCGATCGACACCAGCGCCAACATGCAGTACACGGCAGTCCCGACAAACGTGCCCAACGTCACCTGCGTGCCGCGATCACGGATGAACGTGCGCAGCATTCGCGGCCCGAACTGGGTCGACGCCAGCGTCAGCGTGACTATCGTCACCGAAAAATTGATCCCGATCACCGTCATGATCGCTGCCGCGACCGATAGAAGAATCTCCCTTGCCGTATCGGCGCTGCCGCTTTCGACCCACGACGGCAGCTTGAGGGTGCCGTGATATACGGCGCGATCTACCTCCAAGCTGAGCCAGAACAGACCGACAGACGCGATGACCTGCAGCGTTGGCACGAACCAGAAGTTGGTCCGCAACGTTTCGCGTCGCCATTGCGACAGTCCTGAAATCAACGGCACGCTTCGAGGTTAGGGCACCGACGACGGCCCGGGCGACATGGCCTTCCATGCCTTCGGCCCGTTCCGCACATCGCGCCGGCGGCCACGCCCCTCTCCGCGTACAGTATCGGTGGTTAAGTAACCTAACTAACGCAGAGACAAAGGGAGCCCGCGTGGCGCGCACCGACAATGACACCTGGGATTTGGCATCCAGCGTGGGCGCGACTGCGACGGCAGTCGCGACCCAACGCGCGATGGCTTCGCAGGGTCCGGACGGGCTGCTGAACGACCCGTGGGCCGATCCCCTGGTGCGTGCGGTGGGCAGCGACATCTTCATCAAGCTGATCGACGCAGAGCTCGGCGACACCGACGATCCCGTGTTGAACCGGCAGGCCGTAATCGAGCAGATCACCGTGCGCACCAGGTTTTTCGATGACTTCTTCATGCGGGCCACCCGGGTGGGCGTCCGGCAGGCCGTGATTCTGGCGTCGGGTCTGGACACCCGGGCCTATCGACTGCCGTGGCCGGCGGACACGGTGGTCTACGAGATAGACCAGCCCGGGGTGATCGACTTCAAGACCCGGACGCTGGCCGACTTGGGTGCCAAGCTACCCGCGCAGCGCAGGACTGTCGCGATCGACCTGCGCGAGGACTGGCCCGCGGCACTGGTCGAGGCCGGACTCGACACCTCCAGGCCGACGGCTTGGAGTGCCGAAGGCCTGCTGGTCTACCTGCCGCCGGAGGCACAGGACCACTTGTTCGACAGTGTCACGGCGCTGTCGGCGCCGGGCAGCCGAATCGCCTGCGAGCACATGGATTTCCGCAACATTCCCGCGGATTGGGCGGAAAAGCTCACCGAGAGGTCGCGGCGCATCGGCTCCAAGATCAACCTGGCCGAATTGTTCTACACCGGCGATCGCAACAGCGCCGGTGAGTACCTCACCGAACACGGTTGGCGGGTCGACATCCGAACGACCGAGCAGGCCTTCTCCGCCCACGGCTTTCAGGTGCCACAGGACGAGCTGTCCTCACTCGGCGATGCCGCCGGTTACCTCACGGCCGTGCTCGGCTGAGCCCACCCGGTCCAGGGGGCCTGTGTAGCGGCAGCCGTGAGCCGGTAGAGGTCGACGCCGATGTCATGCTCGCGGTGCTCGAACTGGAAGCACACCGTGCGGGAGCGGCCGTGGCCGGCGCGGACCTGGGCACTGTCGAAGCGGAAGTCAGTTGGCTCGTCGGCGGCGTAGGTCGATGGAGATCACTTCGGCGATGCGCTCGCTGTGCACACTCTGGTCGCGATCGTCGGCCCGAGTGCTGCTGCGGCGGTG
The DNA here is from genome assembly GCA_963794245.1 of uncultured Actinomycetota bacterium. Classification (GTDB taxonomy): domain Bacteria; phylum Actinomycetota; class Actinomycetes; order Mycobacteriales; family Mycobacteriaceae; genus Mycobacterium. The sequence goes on from CAWCDD010000003.1 coordinate 17,467, forward strand.
GGACCAACGCACGCTTCCCGCCAGTTCGTTGTAGTCCCAGGCTAATTCGTTGACTTCGCGCTCGGCTCGGCCGACCGCGGTGCACAGCGCCCCGACCATGCGCCGAACATGCAGCGCCGTGGCGTTGACGGCCTCGACGGCGATATAGGCAATGCGATTCAGCTCTCGCTCGAGCATGACATCCTCCCCAGCATGCCTAGTGAGTTTAGACGTTGAAGTACTTGACCCTCGGGATGATGCAGCACGAAAGCGTCGGTCGACTCAACCAACGCCGGCCTCAGTCCTCCGGGTTGTAGCCGAGGTTGGGGCCGAGCCAGCGCTCGGCTTCGGCCAGGGTCCAGCCCTTGCGCTTCGCGTAGTCGGCGACCTGGTCCTGGGCCATCCGGCCGACCACGAAGTACTGCGACTGCGGGTGCGAGAAATACCACCCGCTGACGGCGGCGCCGGGCCACATCGCCATCGACTCGGTCAGCTCGATGCCGGTCCGCTCCTTAACGTCCATCAACTTCCACAGCGTCACCTTCTCGGTGTGCTCCGGGCAGGCCGGATAGCCGGGGGCAGGGCGGATTCCCCGATACTTCTCACCGATGAGTGCCTCGTTGTCCAGCTGCTCGTCCGGCTGGAAGCCCCAGAACTCCTTGCGGACCCGTTGGTGCATCCGTTCGGCGAAAGCCTCTGCCAGCCGATCGGCGATCGACTCCAGCAGGATCGCGCTGTAGTCGTCGACGGCCGCCTTGAACTCCGCGATCTTGTCACCGCTGCCGAGTCCCGCGGTGACGGCGAAGGCGCCGACGTAGTCAGCCAGACCGGTGTCCTTGGGCGCGATGTAGTCGCCGAGGCTCCGGTTCGGGATGCCGTCGCGGTGCTGGCCCTGCTGGCGCAGGTGGTGCAACGTGGTCAGCACCTCGGTACGGGTCTCATCGGTGTACACCTCGATGTCGTCGCCGACCGCGTTTGCCGGGAAGAACCCGATCACCCCGTTGGCAGTCAGCCACTTCTCCTTGATCAGGGTGTCGAGCATCTCCTGGGCGTCGTCGTACAGCTTGCGGGCGGTCTCACCCGAGACCGGGTTGTTGAGGATGTCGGGGAACCTGCCCTTCATCTCCCAGGCGTTGAAGAACGGCTGCCAGTCGATGTACTCGCGCAGTTCGGCGAGGTCGTAATCGCGGAAGTCCCGCACGCCGAGGCCCTGGGCGGGCACCGGCGGCGTGTAGCCGTCCCACTCGATCGGCGTCCGGTTCGCGCGGGCCTTCTCCAGCGTCAGCGTCGGCCGCTCGTTCTTCTGGGCGTGCCGTTCGCGCAGCGACGCGTAGTCCTTCTCGGTGGCCTCCAGCAGCGCCGGACGCTGCTTGTCGTCAAGCAGCGCTGCGGCGACCGGCACCGAGCGGGACGCGTCCTTGACCCAGACCACCGGACCGCTACGACGCGGCGCCACCTTCACGGCCGTGTGAGCGCGCGAAGTCGTCGCGCCACCGATCAGCAGCGGGATCGCAAGCCCCTCGCGTTCCATCTCGACGGCGAAGTTGACCATCTCGTCCAAGGAGGGGGTGATCAGGCCGGACAGCCCGATGATGTCGGCGTTGTGCTCCTTCGCCGCGTCCAGGATCTTGCTCGCGGGCACCATCACACCGAGGTCGATCACTTCGTAGTTGTTGCACTGCAGGACGACCCCGACGATGTTCTTGCCGATGTCGTGGACGTCGCCCTTCACGGTCGCCATCACGATCGTGCCGTTGGTGTCCTTGGATCCAGAGGCGCCGGACTCTTCTTTCTCCGCCTCGATGAACGGCAGCAGGTACGCCACGGCCTTCTTCATGACCCTGGCCGACTTCACGACCTGGGGCAGGAACATCTTGCCGGAGCCGAAGAGGTCACCGACGACGTTCATGCCGTCCATCAGCGGGCCCTCGATCACTTCGATCGGGCGACCCCCTGCGGCGGCGATCTCGGCCCGCAATTCCTCGGTGTCGGCATCGACGTGGGCGTCGATGCCCTTGACCAGGGCGTGCGTGATCCGCTCGCGGATCGGGAGGCTGCGCCACTCCGCTGCCACCGGGTCGTCGGCCTTCTCCGAACTGTTGAATCGTTCGGCGATCTCCAGGAGCCGCTCAGCCGCGTCCTCGCGACGGTTGAGGACGACGTCCTCGATCCGGTCCCGCAGCTCGGGATCGATCGAGTCGTAGGGCACCAGCGCGCCGGCGTTGACAATGCCCATGTCCAGGCCGGCCTTGATGGCGTGGTACAGGAACACCGCGTGGATCGACTCGCGGACGGGGTTGTTGCCCCGGAACGAGAACGACACGTTCGAGATACCGCCGGAGATGTGCACCCCGGGAAGGTTCTCCTTGATCCAGGCGCAGGCCTCGATGAAGTCGATCCCGTACGTCGCATGCTCCTCGATACCGGTCGCCAGCGCGAAGCAGTTCGGGTCGAAGATGATGTCCTCGGGCGGGAAGCCGACCTCTTCGGTCAGGATCCGGTAGGCGCGCCCGCAGATCTGTTTGCGGCGCTCCAGGTTGTCGGCCTGTCCCTGCTCGTCGAAGGCCATCACGACCACGGCGGCGCCGTACTTGCGACACAGCCGGGCCTCGCGAATGAACTTCTCCTCGCCCTCCTTCATGGAGATCGAGTTGACGATCGGCTTGCCCTGCACGTTCTTCAGGCCCGCCTCGATGACCTCCCACTTGGAGGAGTCGATCATCACCGGGACGCGGCTGATGTCGGGCTCGGCCGCGATCAGCTTGGTGAACCGGTCCATCGCGGCGACGCCGTCGATCATGCCTTCGTCCATGTTGATGTCGATGACCTGCGCACCGACCTCGACCTGCTGCAGGGCGACCGACAGCGCGCTGTCGTAGTCCTCGGCCTTGATCAGGTTGCGGAACCGGGCGGAGCCGGTGATGTTGGTCCGCTCACCGATGTTCACGAACAGGGAATCGTCGGTGATGTTGAGCGGCTCCAGGCCCGAGAGCCGGGTGGCCTGCGCGATCCCGGGCAGCTGGCGCGGCGGTTTGCCCTCGACGACCTTGGCGATCTCCGCGATGTGCGGTGGCGCCGTTCCGCAGCAACCACCGACCAGGTTGACCAGGCCGGCCTCGGCGAACTCGGCGATGTAGCCGGCCTGACGCTCCGGGGACTCGTCGTACTCGCCGAAGGCGTTGGGCAGGCCGGCGTTCGGGTAGCAGGAGACGAAGGTGTCCGCGATCCGCGCCACCTCGGCGATGTAGGGCCTCATCTCCGGCGCGCCCAGGGCGCAGTTCAGGCCGACCGCGAGCGGCTTCGCGTGCCTGATCGCGTTCCAGAACGCCTCGGTGACCTGGCCGGACAGCGTCCGCCCGGAAGCATCGGTGATGGTGCCCGAAATGATCACCGGCCAGCGGCGTCCGCGCTCCTCGAACAGCGTCTCGACGGCGAACACCGCCGCCTTGGCGTTCAGCGAGTCGAAGATCGTCTCGATGATCAGGAGGTCGGCACCGCCGTCGACCAGACCGTTGGCGGCTTCGAGGTAGGCGGCGACCAGCTGGTCGTAGGAGACGTTGCGGGCGCCCGGGTCGTTGACGTCCGGCGAGATCGACGCGGTACGCGTCGTCGGCCCGATGGCGCCGGCGACGTAGCGGGGCTTCTCGGGGGTGCTGAATTCGTCGGCGGCCGCCCGCGCCAGGGCGGCGCCGGCGTAATTGAGCTCGTAGGCCAGCTCGTGCATGTCGTAGTCGGAGAGCGAGACCGCGTTCGCGTTGAACGTGTTGGTCTCCAGGATGTCGGCGCCCGCCTCGAGGTACTCGCGGTGGATCCCCTCGATGATCTGCGGCTGCGTCAGGCTGAGCAGGTCGTTGTTGCCCTGAAGAGCGGTCGGCCACTCCGTGAACCGGTCGCCGCGGTAGCCGGCCTCGTCCGGCCGGTCCCGCTGGATCGCCGTGCCCATCGCGCCGTCGATCACCATGATTCGCTGGCGCAGCGCTGCCGTCAGTTCGTCGGTGCAGTCGGGGCGGATGTTCGGCACGAAGGTCTCTGACGCCGGGGCGCTTTTGGGGGCGTTCACGTACGTTCCTTCCATAGCGGAAGGCGTCCTTGACTCTGCCGAGCGTGGCGGATACCGGCAAGGATCCGGAACCGTTGCAACGCCTCTCGACCAGAAAAGTCTACGTCGCCACCCGACGTCTGGACGCCCAGCTCGACCCGACCCGCTTGGCGATCGCGGTGCCCTTGGGCGCCCGCTCACGGATCTTGTCGGCAATGTCGTAGTTACCAAAGCTGACCAGATTGCGGCCGAACGTATTTCTTCTCGAGGATTCCGAGTCGTAGTCGCGTTCGCTCGCAACAGTCACGCAACAAGAATAGTCGGTCTATGCAAATGCCCTGGTGTGGCGGCCGCCTGCGCGGCTGGGGACCGTCGCCGAGCGGGCAGGCCTTAGGCTGAATCCGTGACTCTGCCAGATCGTGGGCCGGAAGCCTCTGCGCTGCCCGAACTGCACAACACGATCGTCGTGGCGGCGTTTGAGGGCTGGAATGACGCCGGTGACGCTGCCAGCGATGCGCTGGAGCACCTGGATGCCATCTGGGAGGCCCATCCGATCGTGGAGATCGACGACGAGGCCTACTACGACTACCAGGTGAACCGCCCGGTCATCCGTCAGGTCGACGGGGTTACCCGTGAACTGGTGTGGCCGGCGATGCGGATCAGCCACTGCCGGCCGCCCGGTAGCGACCGCGACATCGTGTTGATGCACGGCGTGGAACCCAATATGCGCTGGCGCACGTTTTGTGCCGAGCTGCTGGCGATCGCCGACAAGCTCAACGTCGACACGGTCGTGATCCTCGGTGCACTGCTGGCCGACACACCGCACACGCGGCCGGTGCCGGTCTCCGGCGCGGCCTACTCCCCCGAGTCGGCGCAACGTTTCGGCTTGCAGGAGACCCGTTACGAAGGGCCGACCGGTATCGCCGGGGTGTTCCAGGACGCCTGCGTGGCCGCCGGGATCCCCGCGGTGACGTTCTGGGCCGCGGTTCCGCACTACGTGTCGCACCCGCCGAACCCGAAAGCAACGGTGGCGCTGCTGCGCCGCGTCGAAGACGTGCTCGATATCGAGGTTCCGCTGGCCGATCTGCCCGCCCAGGCCGAGGAGTGGGAGCAGGCGGTCACCGAGATGGCCACCGAGGACGAGGACCTGGCCGAATACGTGGTGTCGCTGGAGCAACGCGGCGACGCCGAGGTCGACGTGAACGAGGCCCTGGGCAAGATCGACGGCGATGCGCTGGCCGCCGAGTTCGAACGGTATCTGCGCCGCCGCCGTCCGGGATTCGGGCGGTGACCGGTCGGCTCCTCCTGTTGCCGTCCCCGTCCGACTACGAAAAGATCGCTGGCAAACCCGTGCGGGTTGGGCAACGACGACGATTGGACTCCGATGACCGCCCGGCCTGATACGCCCAACCCCGAGGCACGTCCGTCGGAAGCTGTCAACGAGGACGCCGGCTACCACAAGAGCCTCAAACCCCGGCAGCTTCAAATGATCGCGATCGGTGGGGCGATCGGAACCGGTCTGTTCCTCGGTGCCAGCGGCCGCCTGGTGAAGGCCGGACCGGGGCTTTTCCTGGTGTACGCCGTGTGTGGCATCTTCGTCTTTCTGATGCTGCGGGCGTTGGGCGAGTTGGTGCTGCACCGCCCGACGTCAGGCTCGTTCGTGTCGTACGCGCGCGAATTCTTCGGCGAGAAGGCCGCCTACGTCGTGGGCTGGATGTACTTCCTCAACTGGGCCATGACGTCGATCGTCGACACCACCGCGATCGCAACTTACTTGCGCCACTGGACGACATTCGGAGCGATCCCCCAGTGGCTGCTGGCCCTGGTCGCCTTGGTGGCCGTGCTGTCGATGAACCTGATTTCCGTCGAGTGGTTCGGCGAGCTCGAGTTTTGGGCGGCGCTGATCAAGGTGTTCGCACTCGTCGCCTTTCTGATCGTCGCAATTGTGTTCCTGGCCGGGCGATTTCATATCCAGGGACACGACACCGGACCCGGCATATGGGCCGACCACGGCGGGCTGTTCCCGACTGGCGTGATACCGCTGCTCCTGACCACCTCTGGCGTGATTTTCGCTTATGCCGCAGTCGAATTGGTGGGCATTGCCGCCGGCGAGACTGCCGAGCCGGAAAAGATCATGCCGCGCGCGATCAACTCGGTGATCGCGCGCGTCGCGGTGTTTTACGTCGGTTCGGTCGCCCTGCTGGCGGTGATGTTGCCCTACACCTCGTTCAAGGCCGGCGAGAGCCCGTTTGTCACGTTCTTCTCCAAGATCGGCTTCCACGGCGCGGGCGACGTGATGAACATCGTGGTCCTCACCGCGGCGCTGTCGAGCCTGAACGCGGGGCTCTATTCGACCGGCCGCATCATGCATTCACTGGCGGTCAGCGGCAGCGGCCCCAAGTTCGCAAGGCGGATGACGAGTCGCGGCGTGCCCTTCGGCGGAATCGCGATGACCGCCGTCATTTGTCTTTTCGGCATCGTGCTCAACGCCTTTAATCCCGGTGAAGCCTTCGAAATCGTGCTCCACAGCGCAGCGCTGGGCATCATCGCGTCCTGGGCCATGATCGTGTTGTGCCAGCTCCGGTTCCACAAACTCACCAAAGCGGGGACGATGCAACGCCCCCGCTTCCGGATGCCGTTAGCTCCGTACAGCGGCTACGTGACCTTGGTGTTCCTGGTCGGCGTTGTGGTGCTGATGGCTTTCGATCGACCGGTCGGCATCTGGACCGTCGGCTCATTGGTCGTGATCGTGCCGGCGCTGTTCGTAGGTTGGTTCGTGGTCCGCAACCGGGTGGCGACCGCCGCGCGTTGGTGACTGCTTGGGCGCGGACGCTAGGCCTTACCCAACTCCTGGTTGTAGGTGCTGGTGGAACGGCCGAGCGCGGCGACCTCGGCGTCCATCAGGGGCAGCAACTCCGAAGTGGTTCTGCGGACCGGAAATTCACCGACGCGGGTGGACAGCACCGGCTTGAGCCAGCGGAACACGACCACCCAGTTCGGGCAGTAGACGCGGTCCTTGCGGCCCTCGATGCCCTTGACGAAGGCCGTGGCGCACGCGTCCACCGAGGTGGTCTTGTTCAACGGCCACGGCAGCCTCTTCAGTAAGTCACCAAACGAGGGCAGGTCGGACTTGGTGTCACGAACCAGGGCGGTGTCGATCCAGGACATGTGCGCCACGCCGATGCCGACGCCGCGGTGCCCCACCTCGAGGCGCAGCGCGTTGGCCAGATGCTCGTTTCCGGCCTTCGACGTGTCGTAGGACGCCATCCCCGGAGCCGCCGCGAACGCCGCCAGCGACGACACGATCAGCAGGTAGCCACGACGGTCGATCAGCGCGGGCAGGGTGGCCCGCGCGGTGTGAAAGACGCCGAGCAGGTTGACGTCCAGCACCCGCTTGAACGCCTCGGGATCGACCTGCAGCACCGATCCGTAACTGGCGATACCGGCGTTGGCCACCGCGACATCGATGCCGCCGAAGCGTTCGACGGCCTGGTCTGCGACGGCCTGCATGGCGGGCAGATCGCGCACGTCGGCGACCGCGGTCAGCACCTGCTCGTCGCCGCCGAGTTCGGCGACCATCGTGTCCAGCGCGGCTTTGTCGAGGTCGGTCAGGACGAGCTTGGCGCCCTTCTTGTGCAGCCGACGGGCAACCTCCGCACCGATTCCCCGCGCGCCCCCCGTGATGAAAACGACTTTGCCTTGCAGTGATGCCATGGCCGACAACGTACCGCCCCGTCGGTCACTGGTCCACCCCGAGTAGCGGGCAGGACCTGGTTGCGCAGCGCCGCAATGGCTTTGGGTGATCAGGGTCGTCGGTCAGGCAGGGTGGTCCCGGGATTCCTTGGGGGGCAACCACAAAGAACTACGGCCAATATTCGTTCATTGGTTGGGCGAATCGGTCATTGTTGGTGAGTCGGGGAAGTCCGAGGGCGTCTTCGATGGTGCGCAGCAGGCTGTAGTGGTTGTTGTAGTCAACGGCAACGAAGTGGCCTTGGCGCATCCCGGAGTTCGGTGACGGGATGACGATCATGGGGATGTGATTCCCCTCGTTACCGTTGCCCAGATACAGGTTGTTGTAGTCCTCGTCCCATGTGATGAAGATGGCGCTGCGCTGCGTTTGAAACGCGGGCGAGTTCACGATCGTGGGCAGCGTGTCGGCCAGGAACTGGTCACCGGCCCGGATGTTGTACTGGTGGAACGCGAATTGGCTGAGGATGAAGCGAAAGTCGTTACACCCTTCCTGGTTGTGGCATTCATCCGCGGAGAACCACACATAGTTCGGGGTGGTGGCGGTCGAGGCGAGATCCGTGGCCAACCGGGTCAGCGGCAGCACATGCGCCTGGCAGCGGGCGGTGTTGGAGATTATGTCGTGGAACGCCAGAAACGGGAGGTCGCCGGGGTCGTACGCACCGTGGGCCTGGGTCGCACATGGGGTGGGCATGGACTGTTCGTAGGCGCCCCACGTCTTGCCCGCCCGTTCGATGTTGTCGGCCAGGTTCGGTTGGTCGAAGCAGTCCTTGGGACAGTTCCAATCCACGTTGAAGTTGGACCCGCCGAGGATCGGGTAATAGTTCGGGAGGCTGGGGTGGGTCAGGCCAAAGTAATTCGACCCATAGCCATACCGTCTGATCAGGGCGTTGATGTAATTCGCGTTGGGGCTGCCGACGATATCCTTCACACCGTGGTTCTCCAAATAGACCATGAACACGTGGTCGAGGGGGCCGACCTTCGACACCGGTGGCGTGGGTGGCGGTGGAGCAGGCAGGGCAGCGCCCACCGTGAACGAGAAGTTGTCGGCGTAGGCGTTGTTGTAGTTGCTGGGCGCCGGGTTGCAATCCTTGAAGGTCACCACCGCAACCGCGAAGCGGGTTCGCGCCGGAATCATCCCAGAGGTTTCGCGTTTGAGCAGCACGGTCTTGAACCAGCGGTCGAACACACTGACCGGGCCGATCTTGCCGGTGCCCAGACGCGAGCGGTCGGCCGCCAGGAAGTCGACGGTGACCGACGCCGCGGACGGGTCTGCTTGGAAGCCGCCAAGCCATCCGCTCAGCGTGTAAGGCACCGTGCCGGTGTCGATCTGGGAACCCGCGGCACTGAGGTCCACAGTTTGGGTCAGGGTGGTAGTGGCCACGTTTCCACCGCCGAAGAACTGCGCTTCACCGTCCGGGGGCCCGGCGCCCGGCACTGGAAATTGCCAAATCGGTGGAAGAACCGGAGACGGAAACGATAACGGCGTCGGCGCACGGGTGATGGTGCCGTATTTGACCACGGTCGGTGTACCGGTCACGGTCCAGCCGGGGATCGACACCGAGCTATATCCCGTCAATGACGGGTCACCGAGCTCGGCGCCCGGATTGACCAGCAAGTTCGGGCTCATCACGGAGGCGGCCGATGCGGTCACGGTGTTCATCGAAATCACGAGCATGGCGGCCGCGCTGAACGCGCAGCTAACGCGGCGAAAACGACTCGTCATCGGGCAATTCACCTCTGTGGTTAACGCGCGGCGCGCGTCGCTCCGTCGATGGTGACCCATGACACGCCGTCAACCCAGATTGTTGAGCCTATCGATACCCAGCAGTTGCCATTTGGTGACTTAATGGCTGCGACACCCTGCATTCGGTGAGAGCAGCGACTACAGGTTCACCCCGAGCAGCGCATCGATCGCGGTTGCCACCAACCGGGGCGCGTCCGGGTCGTGTCCACCGTACTCGAGCGCGTCGGTGGTCCAACCATCAAGTGCGGCAATCGCTTTGGGAGTGTCGAGATCGTCGGCCAGATACTTGCGCACCCGCGCGATGACATCGGCCGCATCCGGACCGGCGGGCAGCGCCGTCGCGGTGCGCCAGCGCTGCAGCCGGGCGGTCGACTCGTCGAGCAGCTGCTGGCTCCACGACCGGTCCGCGCGGTAGTGCCCGGCCAGCAGACCAAGCCGAATGGCCGCTGGCTCAACGCCTTGCGCGCGCAGCCCCGACACCAGCACCAGGTTGCCACGGCTCTTCGACATCTTGTGCCCGTCCCAGCCGATCATCCCGGCGTGCACGTAGTGTCGGGCGAATCGCCTTTCGCCCCTTACACATTCGGCGTGCGCGGCGGTGAACTCGTGATGCGGGAAGATGAGGTCGCGTCCCCCACCCTGAATGTCGAGACCGCTGCCGATGCGGCTGAGGGCGATCGCCGCGCATTCGACGTGCCAGCCGGGACGGCCGGCCCCGAACGGTGAAGGCCAGCTGGGCTCCCCGGGCCGCGCGGCCCGCCACAACAGCGCGTCGAGTTCGTCGGTCTTGCCCGGGCGGTCCGGGTCGCCGCCGCGCTCGGCGAACAAGCGCAGCATGGTCTCCCGGTCATAACCCGATTCGTAGCCGAACTGCAGCGTGGCATCCGCGCGGTAGTAGACGTCCGGGTATTCGTCATCGACGACGTAGGCCGCCCCCGACGCCAGCATCTTTTCGACGAGCTCGATCACCTCGGCAATGGCCTCGGTCGCCCCGACATACTCACGCGGCGGCAACACCCGCAGTGCGGTCATGTCCTCGCGGAACAGGGCGACCTCGCGATCGCCGAGCTCACGCCAATCGATACCGTCGCGCGCGGCCCGCTCGAACAGCGGGTCGTCGACGTCGGTGACGTTCTGCACGTAATGCACGTCGTACCCCAGATCCAGCCACAGCCGGTGAATCAGGTCGAACGCCAGATAGGTAGCCGCGTGGCCCAAATGAGTCGCGTCGTAAGGAGTGATCCCGCAGACGTACATGGTGGCGGTCGACCACGGCGCCACCGGGCGGACCTGGCGATCAGAGGTGTCGTAGAGCCGTAGGTCCGGGCCGCGTCCGGACACCACCGGAACCTGTGCGGAAGACCACGACTGCATGCTGTCGACTTTAGGCTGGGCCGGTTAGCGCCACGCGTCGCGGATGGCGCCGAGCAGGATCGGCGCGACCTCGGCACGACACATCACAAAGTCGGGCAGGTACGGGTCGGGCTGGTTGTAGCGCATCGGCGAACCGTCCAGCCGCGACGCGTGCATACCCGCGGCCATCACCACTCCGGCCGGCGCCGCCGAATCCCACTCCCATTGGCCGCCGGCATGCAGATAGGCGTCGACGTCGCCGTCGATGATGGCCATCGCCTTGGCGCCCGCCGAGCCGATTCCCACCGGCTGGATCGCCAGCGTCTGCCGCATCCGGTGCAGCACGGCCGGCGGCCGGGTGGCGCTGACGGCGATCCGCAATGTCTGCGGAATACCGACCCGCGCCTGGCTGTCCGTCACGGTGTCACTGCGATACACGATGTTGTCCCGAGCGGGCAAAGATACTGCCGCATCGGTGATTTCACGCTCGCCATCGGCGGGACGCTGCCACAGCGCGATGTGAACCGCCCAGTCGTCACGCCCCGGCGTCGAGAACTCGCGGGTGCCGTCCACCGGGTCGATGATCCACACCCGGTCATGCTTGAGCCGCGCCAGGTCGTCATAGGCTTCCTCGCTGAGCACCGCATCGTCCGGGCGCTCGGCCCGCAGCCGCCGCAGGATCAGCTCGTTGGCCAGGCTGTCGCCCGCATCGCCGAGCATCCAGGGATGACCGAAGCCGACCTCCTCGCGCACTTTCAGCAGCAGCTCCCCCGCGTCGGCGGCGAGATCGGCGGCCAATGCGGCATCGCTCATCTCTTTCCCGGCAGGGCTCACCGCTTCAGTATCGCCGACGCCGGTGCCGGGCCTTAAAACGCGGGCCAGGGAATGGGGCGATGCCGACTGGGAACGGGCATCACCGGGTTGTCCAGCAGCGCGTGCGCCCGCATGCCCAGCGCCGCGATCTCCGACCGGGTGATGTGTCCGGCCAGCGCATCGCCGAACTCGTCGCCCAGCGCGCCGGCCAGGCCGGCGACGGCCTTCAGCGTTTGATCGTCGATGGGCTTGCCGGCCCATCCCCACAGCACCGTGCGCAGTTTGTTCTCGACGTGCAGGCACACCCCGTGGTCGACGCCGTAGATGTGGCCCTCGAGATCGCGCAGGACGTGGCCGCCCTTGCGGTCGGCGTTGTTGATCAACAGGTCGAACACCGCCATCCGCCACAACCGGATGTCGTCGGCGTGCATCAGGATGACCTCGTCGCCGGCGTAGTCCTGGGCCCGTAGCACCGGCAGATAACCCGGCTGCTGATTGCCGGCGGGAAACAGGTCCACCAGATCCGGCCCCGGCCGCGGATCGGTGTCCACCGCGTCGCCGGGCTGTTGCACCCACAACTGCAGCATGCCCGGACCTGCCGGTCCGTGTCGAATGATGGTGTAAGGCACCAGGTTCCAGCCCAATTGCGTCGACACCAGATACGCGGCGAGTTCGCGGCCGGCGAGCGTCCCGTCGGGGAAGTCCCAGAGCGGCTGCTCACCGGAGATCGGCTTGTAGACGCAGTGCACGCTGGATTCGTCGCGCGTGGACTCACACAGGAAGGTGGCGTTACTGGCCGAGCGGATCCGTCCGAGAACCGTCAGCTCGCCGTCCCGCAAGACCTCGCGATCGTCATTCCTCGGGTTCATCGTTAGACCCGAGCAGCGCACTGCGCTTATAGCCGTTGGCGCGCGCACAAATGTGGCCCTCGGGGTCCAGCGGTTCGTCGCACAGGGGGCATGGCGGACGTCCCGCCGAGATCACGCGATTGGATCGGGTGGCGAACTGCCGAGCCGACTCCGGGGTCAAAAACACGCGCACCGCGTCGGGACCTTCGTCGGTGTCGTCGAGCACGACCGAGGCGTCGAACTCGGCGTCGGTGACGGCCAGCAGTTCGACCACGACGGTCTCGGCTTCCGAGTCCCAGCCCAGGCCCATGGTCCCGACCCGAAATTCCGCGTCGACGGGCGTGATCAGCGGGTTGAGGTCGTCGACCTCGGCGGGCTCCGGCGGGACGGGTGTGCCGAACCGGCGATTCACCTCGATCAGCAGCGCACCGATGCGTTCGGCGAGCACCGCGACCTGTTGCTTCTCCAGCACCACCGACACCACTCGGGAATCGCCCACCGCTTGGATGTAGAAGGTGCGATTTCCGGGCTGGCCGACGGTCCCGGCCACGAAGCGGTCGGGTGTGCGGAATACATGGATTGCGCGAGCCATGGCACCTCCCAAAATACCGGCTGTTGCCGTCGCAACGCGATTCGATTCGGTTGCCGCAACCGAATTAGTCAGTGGATCCCCCGACCACCGCGTCGCTCGACGGCTCCGCCTCGGTCGGTTGTTGTTGCGGCTCTTCTGGTTTGTCGCTTTCGACGTCGCTCTTGGGTGGCGGTCCGGCCCGCAATGCGGCGGCCAGCCGACCACCGGTGTGGTTGACGTGTACGACGAACGGCCGCAGCGGCGTGTAGCGGATGACACTCACCGATGCCGGGTCGGCGGTGACGCGTTGGAAGCCGTCCAGATGCATGCCGTACGCGTCGGCGATCAGTGACTTGATGACATCACCGTGAGTGCAAGCCACCCACAGCGCGTCGCCGCCGTGCTCCTCGCTCAGCCGCCGGTCGTGTTCGCGCACGGCGGCCACTGCGCGCGTCTGCACCTGAGCCAACCCCTCACCCCCGGGAAACACCGCGGCACTGGGGTGGGCTTGCACCACCCGCCACAGCGGCTCGTTGGCCAGCTCGCCGATCTTGCGGCCGGTCCACTCGCCGTAGTCCACCTCTGCGAGCCGGTCCTCGACCAACGGCTCCACGCACAGCGCCTCGGCCAGCGGCGCGACCGTGTTCCGGCAACGCAGCAGCGGCGACGTGACCACCGCGCGGATCGGCAGGTCGCCGATGCGGTCGATCAGCCCGACTGCTTGCTCGCGGCCCTTGTCGTCGAGGTCGACGCCTTCGGAGCGGCCGGCCAGCACGCCCGCGGTGTTGGAGGTCGAGCGGCCGTGGCGTAACAGGATGACGGTCATGTCGCTGTCACCTTCCCAGTCGCCAGCAGGATCAGCACGATGGCTGCGGCCACCACCCGGTACCCCACGAACCAATACATTCTGTGCTGCACCAAAAACTTGAGGAACCAGGCCACCGCGGCCAGGCCGATGACGAACGCGATCACGGTGGCCACCAGTAGCTGCGGGCCGGTGGCGCTCATGCCCGAGGTGACCGGATGAAAGGCGTCCGGGATCGAGAACAACCCCGAGGCGAACACCGCGGGAATGGCCAGCAGAAAGCCGAATCGGGCGGATAGCTCCCGGTCGAGTCCCAACAACAGCCCGGCGCTGATCGTCGCCCCTGATCGTGACACGCCCGGAATCAGTGCCAGACATTGCGTGGTCCCGACGACCAGGGCGTCGCGCCAGTTCAGCTGCTCGATGTGACGGGTCTGCCGGCCGAGGTACTCGGCCAGCGCGATGACGGCCGAAAACACCACCAGTGCCGTCGCAATCACCCACAGGTTGCGCACACCGGAGCGGATCTCGTCTTTGAACAACACACCCAGCACGCCGATCGGGATGCTGCCGATGATGACGTACCAGCCCATCCAGTAGTCCAGGTCACGATGCGAGTTGGCGGCCAGGCCTCTGAACCAGGCCTTGAGGATGCGCCAGATGTCGCGCGCGAAGTAGACCAGCACGGCGGCCTCCGTGCCCAGCTGGCTCACCGCGGTGAACGAGGCGCCGGCGTCGCCGGAGAAGAAGACCCGCGAGACGATGGCCAGGTGCCCGGACGACGAGACCGGCAGGAACTCCGTCAAACCCTGCACCACAGACAGCACGATGACCTGCCACCACGACATCGCCACCACCTCTGTCACGACGACGACCGTACCTGGTGCGGGTCGCGCCGCTACCTGAGGTAACTAGCGCGGGACGGGGACCGCTGCGGCAACCGAGTCGCGCACCGCGGCGCTCAGACTGCGCTCGTCGGTGAGGTCGATGTCGACCAGGCCGCGCACCGCGGTCGCGACCACGTCCTCGGCCTGCGGAACGGGTCCGGAAAGGTGGGTCCGGTAAATTTCGACGACGAGCGAGCGATGCTCGATGTGAAACGAGAAACTGCGTCCATCACCGACTTGCCCGTATCCGCTGGCAAAGATTCCTGTCGAGATGTCTTCGACAGCAAACTCCTTGTCTGCGATATGCCGGTCAGCGATGACGGTCATAATGCGACCATACCTCTCCAGTACGGGCGGATGTGAGCAACATGGCCCCATTGGATGCGCAAGCGTTCCTTAGAATTTGAACTTCATGTCCGCCGATTCAAGGTTGGTTGTTGCTAACACGACATAGGCACACGAAACGAACAGCTCAGCGGCGTTTTGTCGGCCTGATTATTTTGCTGGCGCCGGTGGCTGGTTGTTCATCGAATCCGCTCGACAGCACTCCGCCCACCATCGAAGCGGCACGCCCGGCCGCATCGCCACCGGTGTCGCAGAATCCGGCCGGCACGGTGCGGCCGCTGACCGGGCACGCGGCGGCGACGGTGTTCGACGACGGCACTCATCAGCTGGCGGTTTTGGCCCCCGGCGCCGATCCGGGAGCCCCCGCCAGCATCGCCGTGTTCGGCCAAGGCCAGGTCCTGTCGCGTGTCATCGCATTGCCGGGTCCGGCGACCGCGTTGACCGGCGACGGCCACGGCGCGGCCTACCTGGCCGCCCACGGCGGCTACTTCGTGGTGGACCTGTCCTCCGGCCGCGCCGCGCAGGTGAATGTCGCCGATTCGGCGAGCGTGGACTTCACCGCGATCGCCCGCCGCGCCGACGGCAAGCTGGTGCTGGGGAGCGCCGACGGCGCCGTGTACACGCTGGCTTCCCCGACCGGCGGCGCGGGCACCGCAACGGTCGAGAACCGGAAGAAAATCTTCGCTAGGGTGGATTGGCTTGTCACACAAGGGAATACGACCGTAGTTCTGGATCGCGGGCAGACCTCGGTGACCACGATCGGCGCCGACGGTCGTGTCGCGCAGTCGCTGCGGGCCGGCGAGGGCGCGACGACGATGGCCGCCGATGCGGTGGGGCGGGTCTTGGTGGCCGACACCCGCGGCGACGAACTGCTGGTGTACGGCGTCGACCCGCTGATCCTGCGCCAGGCCTATCCGGTGCGGCAGGCCCCGTACGGATTGGCCGGCTCTCGCGATTTGGCGTGGGTGTCTCAAACCGCATCGAATATGGTTATTGGTTACGATTTATCAACCGGAATTCCCGTCGAAAAGGTGCGTTACCCAACTGTGCAGCAACCCAACTCGTTGGCTTTTGACGAAGCTTCGGACACCTTGTACGTGGTGTCGGGGTCCGGGGCCGGAGTCCAGGTCATCGAGCACGCGGCGGGCACGCGTTGACCGCGGCGCGGTGGGGCCGGTTGCCGGCGGGCTGGGACACGGATATGTCCGACGACTACGAGTGGGTGCCGTTGCGCCTGCCGCCGGAAGTGACCAGGCTCAGTGCCTCCATCCGGTTGTCCATCGAGGCCGAATACCGCGGCTGGGAGCTGACCCGGGTACGCCTCTACACCGACGGCAGCAGGCGGGTGTTGTTGCGCCGCAAGAAATCTCGTGTCGCTGACCGGCGTCCCGATCAGCCAGAACTGTGACGGTGCACGAGCGGCGCGACGGCGGTCTTGGCGTGTATGCCCTGCTGCGCCGGCTGTTTTTCTTGATCCCGCCCGAGCGCATTCACACGCTGGTGTTCGCCGCACTGCGTGGCGCGACCGCCGCCGGGGTGTTGCGGCGGCTGCTGCACCGGCTGCTGGGCCCGACCGACCCGGTGTTGGCCAGCACGGTGTTCGGCGTACGCTTCCCCGCACCGATGGGGCTGGCCGCCGGCTTCGACAAGGACGGCATGGGGCTGCTCACTTGGGGCGCCTTGGGTTTCGGGTATGCGGAGGTCGGGACCGTTACCGCGCACCCGCAGCCCGGCAACCCGACTCCGCGCTTGTTCCGGCTGCCCGACGACCGGGCATTGCTCAACCGGATGGGATTCAACAATCACGGCGCCGGGGAGTTGGCCACCCGTCTGGCGCGTCATCGGCCGGACGTGCCGATCGGGGTGAACATCGGCAAGACCAAGGTCACACCCGCCGACGAGGCCGTCGAGGACTACCGGGCCAGCGCCCGGCTGGTCGGCCCGCTGGCGTCGTATCTGGTGGTCAACGTCAGCTCGCCGAACACACCGGGGCTGCGCGATCTGCAGGCGGTCGAGTCACTGCGGCCCATCCTGTCGGCCGTCCTCGCCGAGACGTCGGTACCCGTGCTGGTGAAGATCGCCCCGGACGTCTCGGATTCCGATGTCGACGACATCGCGGACCTGGCCGTCGAACTGGGCCTGGCCGGCATCGTCGCGACCAACACCACGGTGTCGCGGGCCGGCCTGCGCACGCCGGGTGTCGACGAGCTGGGCCCCGGCGGTATCTCCGGGCCGCCGGTGGCGCGGCGCGCGGCCGAGGTGCTGCGCCGGCTCTATCGTCGGGTCGGCGATCGACTGGTGCTGATCAGCGTCGGGGGCATCGAAACCGCTGACGACGCGTGGGAGCGAATCACCGCGGGCGCGTCATTGCTCCAGGGCTATACGGGCTTCATCTACGGAGGTGGCTTGTGGCCCAAGCACATTCACGACGGCATCGCCCGACGGCTACACGACGGCGGGTTCGCCTCGCTCAGTGCGGCGGTGGGATCGGCGGCGGGGCGGGAGCGACCGCCGGCCTAGGCCGCACCTTCTTTTCCGTCGGCGCGCAACTTTGTGATTCGCTATCTGCGCGCTGGGGATAATCGCACCTCAATTGCCAACTGGCTCAAGCAAATGTGTCCGATGTTGAACACTTACTGATTTCATGGGGTTTGAGACGGGCCAAAGACCGCCGCCAACTTGCCCCTCAGGGAGCTCGGCGCCCAAGGTATTCGGCGACGAAATCCGCTGTGCGGCGGTGCCATTCAAAGTACGGCCGAAGCATGGAATGACCCGCGCCCTCGATGCCCACCCACTGCGCATCCGTCCCCCGGTCGCGCGCTCGTAGCGTCTGGATGCGGGAGCTGTCCGGGTCGGTCCTGGTATCGGCGGTGCCGTGCACAACCAGCAGCCGGGTCGACGACGGAATCAGGTCGCCGTCGTCGCGTGGCCAGTACGGCGCCAGCGCGACCACCGCGCCGATCTGTCCACCGGCCGCCAGCCGAGCCGCGACCCGGCCACCCATTGAATGGCCAACCAACACAATACTTTCCGGCTCGAACCGGTGACGGACAGCATCAAGGGCGGCGGTGGCGTCGGCCACCGCGTCGAAACGCGGACTGTTCCACCCGCGAAGGCGGTACTGGACACGTCGCACCTCGACGCTGCCGCCCAGCCGGCACCGCAAGGCGGCAGCGACCAACATCATCCGGACGTTGGCCAGCTGCCACCATCGGGAAGCCTCGTCGCTGCGCACCCTGCCGCCCGGTAAGACGAGCACACACGCACGAGGTTTCACACCAGCCACACGAGTTTCCATTTGAGGGCGACAACCACTCCTGAAACGTGATAGCGCATGCGCTATCACGTTTGCGATTGAAGCATCGAAGGCCGTGGCGGTGCCCATGTGACTGGTGTGACCAGCGGTGGCACCCGGACTCCGAGCTCAGTTCTGTTCGTAGGTGCCGACGATGTAGGCCCGCGCGATCGCGTGCTGGAACAGGTTGAAGCCGAGAAACGCCGGGCTGGCGTCCTCGCTGAGGTCCAGCTTGTCGACGTCGACGGCATGCACGGCGACGTAGTAGCGGTGCGCACCGTGTCCGGGCGGCGGCGCGGCACCGATGTAGCGACGCATGCCGGCGTCGTTGACCAGCTGCTGCGCGCCACCGGGCAGCTCGCGACCGTCTCCGGCGTCCTCGGGCAGCTCGGTGACGCCGGCCGGCAGGTTGGCGACGGCCCAGTGCCAGAACCCGGACAGCGTCGGGGCGTCGGGGTCATAGACGGTGACCGCGAAGCTGCGCGTCTCCTCGGGGAATCCCGACCAACTCAGCTGCGGGCTGACATCTTCTCCCCCGGCGCCCATGATGCCGCTGACCTGTGGCGTGGCCAGCGGCTGACCGTCGGTGATCGAGTTGGAGGTCAGGCTGAACGACGGCAGCTTGGGCAGCGCGTCATACGGGTCGGACGGCAAGCTCATGGGCGATCCTCTCGTTTCGGTATTTCTGCACTAGCAATGGGTCAGGAAGTGGGCCAGCACTTCGGTGCCGAACCTCAGCGCATCGATGGGTACCCGCTCATCGACGCCGTGGAACAGGGAAGAGAAATCCAATTCCGGCGGCAGCTTCAGCGGCGCGAAGCCAAAGCAGCGAATACCCAAGCGCGCAAAGGCTTTCGCGTCGGTGCCGCCGGAAAGCATGTAGGGCACCGTGCGGCCGTCCGGGTCGACCGCCAGCACCGCGGCGTTCATGGCGTCGACCAGATCGCCGTCGAAGCTGGTCTCGTACGACGGCAAATCCCTGATCCACTCCCGCGTCACGTCCGGCCCGATCAACTTGTCGATCTCCGCCTCGAACGCGGCCTGCCGGCCGGGCAGCACGCGGCAGTCGACCACCGCTTCGGCGGTCCCGGGGATCACGTTGGCCTTGTACCCGGCCTTGAGCATCGTCGGGTTGGCGGTGTCGCGCACGACCGCCTTCAACATGCGAGCCATCGGGCCCAACTTTTCGATCACGCCCTCCAGATCGCCGGATGCGGTGTCGAAGGTCAGACCGGTCTCCTCACTGATGGCGGCCAGGAACTCCACCACGGTGTCGGTCATCACCAGCGGGAACTGATGCCGGCCGATCCGGGCGACCGCCTCGGCGAGGAGAGTGACCGCGTTCCGCTCGTTGGCCATCGAGCCGTGCCCCGCCTGACCGCGGGCGGTCAGCCGCATCCACTGCATGCCCTTCTCGGCCGTCTCGATCAGATACAGCCGGCGTTCCCCCCCGTCACGGCGCGGCACGGTCAGCGAGAAGCCGCCCACTTCGCCGATCGCCTCGGTGATTCCCGCGAACAGCTCGGGGCGGTTGTCGACCAGCCAGTGCGCCCCGTAGCGGCCGCCGTGCTCCTCGTCGGCGACAAACGCGAACACCAAATCGCGCGGCGGCACGATGCCCGCCTGTTTCAGCTGGCGCGCGACGACGATCATCATGCCGACCATGTCCTTCATGTCGACCGCGCCGCGGCCCCAGACATAGCCGTCCTCGATCGCGCCGGAAAACGGGTGCACGCTCCAGTCGGCCGGTTCGGCCGGCACCACGTCGAGATGCCCATGGATCAGCAGTGCGCCACGTGAGCTGTCCGCGCCCTTGAGGCGGACGAACACATTGCCCCGCCCGGGTCCGCCGGATTCGAGATATTCGGGCTGGTAGCCGACCTCGGCGAGCTGCTCGGCGACCCAATGCGCGCATTCGGCCTCGCCCTGCGTGGTCTCGGGTTCACCGGTGTTGGTGGTGTCGAACCGGATCAACCTGCTGACGACTTCGACCACATCGTCGCTCGGATGGTTGGGAACGCCGGTCTCAACTGTCACAACCACCTTTCCTACCATTGCCGGGGTTACCCGGCTCGGGCAGCGGAACGCTTCGGACCCCATCGTCGGCGAGCTAAGTTGGGTCCGCGCGGACCCATCCGCTAGCCTTAGCTGCCAACTCTCGTTGGTCTGGTCCGAGTGGCGGAATGGCAGACGCGCTAGCTTGAGGTGCTAGTGCCCTACTAATGGGCGTGGGGGTTCAAGTCCCCCCTCGGACACAAACGTGATGAGTCGAGTCGGCGTGCTGATCGGCGGCGGGAACTATCGCCAATACGCTTGATACACAGAGCTATTCGGCTTTCCCATCTCCAATTCATCGAGAGGACCTGGACAGGGCACGTAGGCTGGAGTCCGACCCATGAACCCACGAAACGGCTTCCTCCGCCGAACGGCGACGCGAACCTTCCGCGATCGTCACGAAGCCGGTCGTGCGCTGGCCGAGCAGCTAACGGCCTACCGCGGCAAGGACAACGTGCTGGTGCTCGGACTGGCACGCGGCGGCCTTCCGGTCGCCTGGGAGATCGCCTCGGCGCTGAGCGCCGCACTGGATGTGTTCCTGGTTCGCAAGCTCGGGGTGCCGCGCTTCTCGGAGCTCGCGATGGGCGCACTGGCCAGCGGCGGCGGTGTGGTGATGAACGACAACGTGGTTTCCAGCCTGCACATCACCGACGAGCAGGTGCGCGAGGTGATCGACAGCGAGACGGCCGAGTTGTCGCGACGCGAGCACGCGTATCGGGGTGGGCACCCGGTCGCAGATCCGCGGGACAAGATCGTCATCCTGGTCGACGACGGCATCGCCACCGGCGCCAGCATGCTGGCTGCCGTTCGGGCGATCCGGGCAGGTGGACCGCAATCGATCGTCGTCGCCGTCCCGGTCGGTCCGGAGTCAGTCTGCCGCGAACTCGCCCAGGTGGCCGACGACGTCGTGTGTACGACGATGCCGCCCGCGTTCGAGGCTGTGGGACAGGTCTATGGCGACTTTCACCAGGTCAGCGACGATGAGGTGCGCCAGCTGCTGAATACGCCGACGCGCTGAGCCGGGTCGGCTATTTGGTCGAGTCGTCGCCGGATTCGGCGGAAACCGTCGACTCTTTGGTCGCGTCGTCGGCAGTGCTGGCGTCCTCAGCGGCGTTTTCGTCCGCGATTTCCTCGGGATAGTCGACCGCGTCGTCAGCAGCAGGCTGCTCGTCGTCGCCTTCGACACGCTGCTGCCGTTCGCGCAGTGCGTCGACGATCAGCAGCACCACACCCAGGACGCTGGCGCCGATACACACCCAGGCGACCAGCTCGTTGCTGGTCACAACCGCGAACACCAAAGCGACAAGCCCGATCAGGGCCAGTACCAGCGCAATGATCAGCATCGGTCATCCTCCAGCCAAACGGCGGAACTGCCAGGTTGGGCAAACAGTTGTGCCGCACATGGCGTCCGGCACAACTCCCGGCTAGTTATTTCCCCGATGATTCACTTGGTCAAACCCACCGGCATCCGCACCGGAGTCGACGGGTGCCGCCGATCCGCGCTGGCCGAGCTCCTCCAGCTGGGACTCGAGGTAGGTCTTGAGCCGGGTGCGGTATTCGCGCTCGAAGGTACGGAGCTGCTCAAGACGGCCTTCCAGCACCGTGCGCTGCTGGTTGATGGTCCCCATGATCTCGGAGTGCTTGCGTTCGGCATCGGCCTGCAGGGCGTCGGCCTTCTCCTGCGCCTGACGCAACTGCGTCTCGGAGCGGGTTTGGGCGTCGGCCAGCATCGCCTCGGAGCGCTGCTTAGCCTCGGCGACCTGGGCGTCGGCGGTGTGCCGGGCCTCGCTGAGGATCTGGTCGGCGTTGGCGCGGGCGTCGGACAGCATCTTGTCCGATTCGGCCTGCGCGGTGCTGGTCAGCCGGTCGGCGGTGTCCTGGGCCAAACTCAAGACGCGGGCCGCCTTCAATGCCTGCTCCTCGTTGGTCCCCGTCGCGGCCGGCGCCGGTGCCGACTTGACCGGTTCGGGTTCGGGCTCGAAGACAGGGGCAGGCGGGGTGGGCGCGGGGGCGGCGGCAGCAACAGGGGCGGCGGCAGCGGCACCGCCACCGGCGGCCAGTTCGCGGTCGAGTTCCTCGATCCGCTGGCGCAGATCGGAGTTCTCTTCAATGAGCCGCGTCAGCTCGTTCTCCACCAGGTCGAGGAATGCGTCGACCTCGTCCTCGTTGTAACCGCGCTTGCCGATAGGCGGCTTACTGAACGCCACATTGTGGACGTCGGCTGGTGTAAGCGGCATTGTTTCGTCCCCTCAAGTTCCCGTCAAACGTTCTCGAAAGTGTAGAACGGAGTGGCAGCGGTTGTGCAACTGCCGCCCATCCTGTCACACCAGACCCGGCGGTTGCCGATTAGCCCAATAAATAAGAACCAATTTCAAACACTAAGAGCCATAAAATCCCAATCCTTAGAATTTGCAAATCGCGCGCATCAAACCGAGGCCGAACCGTGGCCAAACTGTCGCTCAGAGCCTTCGGCACCCTTTGCGGCTTACGCCGCGGCACCGAAGGCGAGCTGCATTCCAATGAACGCGACCAGCAATAGCACCATGATGGACAGGTCGAAGCGGACCGCTCCGATGGTGAGTTGAGGGATCAGCCGACGCAGCAGTTTCACCGGCGGATCAGTGATCGACATGATGATCTCCAGGATCACCACGGTGATCCCGGTGGGATGCCAGTCACGGCTGAACGAGCGGATGAACTCGACGACGACCCGAGCGATGAGCAGCAGCCAAAAGATGAACAGCGCAAACCCAAGGATCTGAAAGAACAGCACCAACGAGAGCCCGACCTTACCGATGAGATGTCAATCCCCGCGCGATAGCGCGGCAATCGTAAGCGTACCGATTCACCTCTGGGCCGACATCTCACATGTGCAGCAGCGGCAGCTGGGTGGTTGATGCCTGACCCGCCGCCCGAGCGGGACGGATGTCGTTATTGGTAAGCGTAGAAGCCGGTTTCGGCGATCCGGCGGCGCTCTTCCGGGCTCACGTCGACGTCGGCGGGCGACAGCAGGAAGACCTTGGTCGCGACCTTGTCGAACGAGCCGCGCAGGGCGAACGCCAGCCCGGCCGCGAAGTCCACCAGCCGTTTCGCATCGGCATTGTCCATCGACACCAGGTCCATGATCACCGGGGTGCCGTCGCGGAACCGCTCACCGATGGTGCGGGCTTCGCTGTAGTCCTTGGGCCGCAGCGTCGTGATCTTCGACAGCGGGTGGCCCTCTTCGAACATCATCGCCATCCGGCGCGGATCCATCGCCAGCGCGCCGCGGGTGGAACCGCGCAACCACGACCCGAGGCGCGGCCGGCCCATGTCGGGACGGTCGAACTCGCGGGGCTGAACGGCACCGTAGCGCGGCTCGTCCGGGTATCCGCCGCGGTAGCCGGCCGGCACGTAGTCGGCCGCCTCGCCACGTGGGTCGTCGTAGTCGTGGCCGTCGTAGCCGCGACCGTAACCGTCGTCGAAGCGAGCACGCGGGAAACCGCGGGAAGGTGCGCGGTCGTCGTAATACTCGTCTTCGTAGTCGTCCATTGGGGCCATACCGAAATAGGCCTTGACCTTGTGCAGTGTGCTCATTGCGTACGACCCCTTCTAGCCCCTGGGATTTCTGTTGTCTGTGATGAAGGTGTGACTACAGTGACTACTCACGGTGACGGTAGCCGCCGTGCACCCAATAGCGCGGTACCGACACGCACACACGTTGAACCGTGTTTCACGGCAATTTCGAAATCGTTGGACATGCCGGCGGACAAACCGACCGCATTCGGGTGCGTTTCGAGCACCCGGCGGTGTTCGGATTGCAGCCGGTCAAAGGCCGCGGCGGGGTCGGCGTCCAGCGGCGGAATGCCCATCAATCCGACCAGTTCCAGGCCTTGCGCCTCCTCGATCTGCGCACAGACCTCGTCGAGGATCCCCGGCGTGGCGATGTCGATGCCGCCGCGCGAGACATCGCCGTCCAGGCTCACCTGAACGTAGACGCGTAGCGGATGCTGCCGTCCACCCTCGGCCAACGTCTCCCTCACCGCCCGGTCCAGCGCCGTCACCAGTTGTGCGCTGTCGACCGAATGCGCGGTGTGCGCCCAGCGGGCCAGTGGACGCGCCTTCTTACGCTGAATCTGTCCCACCATGTGCCACTGCAGCTCTCGAGAATCGGGTCTCCCCGAAGCCTCCGAAGCCGCGGCCAACCGAGTGAGTTCCGCCACTTTTGCCGCCGCTTCTTGTTCCCTCGATTCACCGACCGAGCGACAACCCAATCGAGACAAAATCGCGACATCGGTTGCCGGAAAGAATTTGGTAATTGGGAGAAGTTCTATTTCGCCGACATTGCGACCCGCCGCTTCCGCGGCCATCGCTAGTCGCGAACGCACTGCCGCCAACGCGTGAGTCAATTCAGTTTCGCGGTCGCCCTGACCCGATCCCGAGTCCGACATTCCAACCGCCATAGCGGTCACTCCATCCAGACCAGCGATGCCAGCCGCCCCGTCGGCGCGTCCCGGCGATGGCTGAACAGAGCACGGTCGGCCACCGTGCAGCGCGGATCGATGTCGATCGAGGTGACGCCCAAATCTCTTAGCTGACAAGCGATTCCGGCCCGAAGATCGAGGCCGGGCGTTCCGCTTTCAGTGGTGGCGCGACTGCCCGGCAGGGCCGCCTCGACCTCGTCGGCCATCGCCGCAGGCACTTCGTAGTTGCGTCCGCTGACCGCCGGGCCGAGCAGCGCCGAGATGTCGTGGGCTTGCGCGCCCAGCTTCAGCATCGCCTCCACCGTGCGGGCCACCACTCCCCGCTGCGCGCCGACGCGCCCGGCGTGCACTGCCGCGGCCACCCCTGCCCGCGCATCGGCCAGCAACACCGGCACACAGTCAGCCGTCACCACGGCCAACGCCAGTCGGGGTGTGCGCGTCACCAACGCGTCGGTGTCGTCGAACGCGGTATCCCGCGGCTCGTCGACGACCTCGACCCGGTCGCCGTGGACCTGGTTCATCCACACCACCCGGTCGGCGCCCAGGCCGATGGCACGGGCCAGCCGGACTCGGTTGGCGGCCACCGCGGCGGGGTCGTCACCGACATGGTCGCCGAGGTTGAAGGTGTCGAAGGGCGGCTTCGAGACGCCGCCCGCGCGGGTGGTCGTCACTCGCCGGATGCGAATGCTCACCTGACCAGTATCGGAGATATCCTGCCGGCCAGCCGTCCCCGACGCAGGGCCGGGGCTGGAGGTCGGGCGCATGGCCGTTCTCAGCGGCGCATGAAGGGCGGCACATCGACGTCGTCGTCATCGCCACCGATATTCAAGGTCGAACCGTTGGTGTGCACCGGGACGCTGACGGCGTCGACCGGCTCGAACAGCGTCGAGGTGAGCTTGCCCGCCTTCGCCGACTCGATCCGGTGCGCACCGCCGGTCTTATCCCCCTTGTCGGCACTGCCGCCGACCACGGGTTTACGCCCGGATCCGGCCGCGTCGAAGCCCGCCGCGATGACGGTGACGCGCACCTCGTCGCCCAGCGAGTCGTCGATGACGGTTCCGAAGATGATGTTGGCGTCCTGGTGGGCGGCGTCCTGCACCAGCGAAGCCGCCTCGTTGATTTCGAACAGGCCCAGGTCGCTACCACCGGCGATCGACATCAGCACGCCCTGCGCGCCCTCCATCGACTGTTCCAGCAGCGGTGAGTTGATCGCGGTCTCGGCGGCCTTGAGCGCCCGGCCTTCACCGCGGGCCGAACCGATGCCCATCAACGCGGTGCCGGCACCGTTCATGATGCCCTTGACGTCGGCGAAGTCGACGTTGATCAGACCCGGCGTGGTGATCAGGTCGGTGATGCCCTGGACGCCGTTGAGCAGCACCTCGTCGGCGCTGCGGAACGCGTCCATCAGCGACACCGCGGCATCGCCCATCTGCAGCAGTCGGTCGTTGGGAATCACGATCAGGGTGTCGCAGCTCTCGCGCAGCGACCCGATGCCGTTTTCGGCCTGGTTGCTGCGCCGTTTACCTTCGAACGAGAACGGCCGGGTGACCACGCCGACGGTCAGCGCGCCCAGCTTGCGGGCGATGCTGGCGACGACTGGGGCGCCGCCGGTGCCGGTTCCGCCACCTTCGCCGGCGGTGACGAACACCATGTCCGCCCCGCGCAGCAGCTCTTCGATCTCGTCCTTGGCGTCCTCGGCGGCCTTGCGCCCTACCTCGGGATCGGCGCCGGCGCCCAGTCCTCGGGTGGAGTCGCGGCCCACGTCGAGCTTGACGTCGGCATCGCTCATCAACAAAGCCTGCGCATCGGTGTTGATCGCGATGAACTCAACGCCCTTGAGGCCCTGTTCGATCATCCGGTTGACGGCGTTGACGCCGCCGCCACCGATACCCACAACCTTGATGACGGCCAGGTAGTTGTGCGGGGGGGTCATCATCTCGTCTTCCTCCCTGGTGGGGATTCGGTTCTACCGGAACGGTGGCGGTCCCCCTGGCAAACTCTCAACCTCAACCATAGAGTTAGAGTTATGTCAAGTAGTTCCGCGCAACCAGAACGGTATGGGCACGACGCGCGCTAACCGTGCAGGCGCGCCGACACGCCGCGCGCAAATTTTGGTCAATTTTTTCGTGTTTGGCGTGCCCGGAGCGGGGCACGCCAAACGGGCCGCTACTTGACGGTTGGCAAATCGGGGCTGGACACGTCGTAGGTCTTGCCCGGCTGGGTCAGCAGCGCGGCCAGCTTCTCGGCCTTTTCGTCCGTCCGGTCCGTCGTCCCCCAGATCACCACTCGCCCGTCGCCCAGCGTGAGGGTGATCGAGGCCAGCGACGGCGCCGCGATCCGGCCCACCTGACCCGCGACCTCGGGTCGCAGCGCCAGCAGCACCTCTAACGCGGCCTTGGTCGCCGGGTCGGTCGGCCCGGGGTTGGCGACGTCGATGTACGGCAGCGCCGGTGGTGGCGGTCCGGTCGCGAAATCGACGCCGTCGCGGTCGAACAGGTGCGGCCCGTCGGGAAAGTCCTTCACTACCACGGGAACTCGCTCGACGATCGTGATCCGCAGCGCCGACGGGTACTGACGCTGCACCCGGGCGCTGGCCACCCGGCGGATCGCCGCCACCCGGTCGGCGACCTGGTTGGTGTTGATCTGCAGCAGCGGCGTGCCGACCCGCACCCGCGCCGCGTCGAGGACCTCTTCGCGGGTCACCTCGCCAGTGCCGGTGACGACGATGTTGCGCGCCGACATCACGGGCGTGAAGTAGAGAATCAGCGCCAGCCCGACGCCGACGATCACCAACATCACCGTGGCGAGCAACATCTTCAAGCCCCGGACGACGCCGCGCCCAACGGGTTTGGGTTGGTTGACGATGCGGCCGCTGACCCGGCGCTTGGCTTCGCGGCGAGCTTCCTCGATCGCGGTGGCCCGGGCCTGCGCGGCGCGGCGTTCGGCCCGTTCGCGCCGCTCCCGGCGGCGCGGCCCCTCGAATTCGGTTTGCTCGGCCTCGGTTTGATCGTTTTCCGGTTGGGCTTCTTCGACGGGGATCGGTTCGGTGACCGCGGTGTCGACCGAATCGGCGGCCACGTCGGGCGGCTCGGTGGGCTCGTTGGGCTCGGTCATCGCAACACCCCGGGCGCGCCGGGCGCGCTGCGATTGGCCCGCACCCGTAGCGCCGTCACGATCTCGGGCCCCAGCAGGGTCACGTCGCCGGCGCCCATCGTGACGATGACGTCGCCGGGACCGGCGGCGGCGGCCACCTGCTCGGCGACCGCGGAGAAATCCGCCAGGAAGTGCGCCGGCACGCTGACGTGCTCGGCGACGCTGGCCCCGCTGACACCGGCCAACGGCTGTTCGCGGGCGCCGTACACGTCGAGAATGAACACCTCGTCGGCCGCGTTGAGTGCGCGACCGAAGTCAGCGGCGAAAGCCTTTGTCCGCGAATACAAGTGGGGCTGGAACACCACCAGCGCCCGGCCTTCCCCGCCCTGCTCGACGACCGTGCGGACCGCCGCCAGCGTCGCGGCGATCTCGGTCGGATGGTGGGCGTAGTCGTCGAACACTCGCACCGACCCCACCGCTGCGACCAGTTCGAAGCGGCGACGCACGCCCTCGAAACCGGCCAGTCCGTCGAGCACCTGATCGGCCGGGGCGCCGACCTCGATCGCGGCCAGCAACGCCCCCAGTGCGTTGAGCGCCATATGCCGTCCGGGCACCGACAGCCGCATCGCGCGCACCGGTTCCGAGCCCAGCTGGATGTGTGCGACGGCTCCGGTACCCTGCTGCTCCCACGACAGCAACGTCCCGGCCAAGTCCGGGTCCGGCTCGCCTTGCGACCCGGACCCGTAGCGCAACACCCGAATTCCCATTTCGCTGCTGCGCTGGGCGAGCGCGGCCGCCCCGGGGTCGTCGGTGCACACCACCAGCGCGCCGCCCGGGGCCAGCCGCTCCACAAAGGCGTCGAAGACCGCGACATAGGCGTCGGCGCTGCCGTAGAAATCCAGGTGATCGGTCTCGATGTTGGTGACCACCGCGACGTCGGGCGTGTACTCCAGCAGCGAGCCGTCGCTTTCGTCGGCCTCGGCGACGAAACAATCGCCGCTGCCGTGGTGGGCGTTGGTGCCGGCCTCACCGAGATCCCCGCCCACCGCGAACGACGGGTCGCGCCCGCAGTGCTGCAGCGCCACGATCAGCATCGACGTCGTCGTGGTCTTGCCGTGGGTGCCGGTGACCATCAGCGTGGTGAGCCCGTCCATCAGCTTGGCCAGCACCGCCGGCCGCAACAGCACCGGTATGCCGCGGCGCCGGGCCTCGACCAGCTCCGGGTTGGTCTTCGGGATGGCGGCGTGGGTGGTGATGACCGCGGTGGCGCCGCCGGGCAGCAGATCCAGCGACGACGGGTCGTGTCCGATGCGGATCAGCGCGCCCCGGGCCCGCAACGCATGCACGCCGCGGGACTCCTTGGCGTCCGACCCCGACACCAGCCCGCCCCGATCCAGCAGGATGCGGGCGATGCCCGACATTCCGGCTCCCCCGATGCCCACCATGTGCACCCGCTGCAGCTCGGGCGGCAACTGATCGGCGGTCACGGCGTTTTCCCGGCCCTCCGGCCCGACCGCGGCCCCCTATCGCGTGCTTGCCGCGCGATGTCCAGCGCCGCCTCGGCGACCCGGCGCGCAGCATCCCGATGCCCCACCCGCGCGGCGGCCGCGGTCATCGAGGCCAGCCGCGGCGGGTCGGTGAGCAGCCCGCTCACCTCGCGGGCCACCAGCTCCGGCGTCAGGACAGCGTCGGGGATCACCATGCCACCCCCGGCGTTGACCACCGGCAGCGCGTTGAGGCGCTGCTCGCCGTTGCCGATCGGGAGCGGGACATAGATCGCGGGCAGGCCGACGGCCGACACCTCGGCGACCGTCATCGCCCCGGAGCGGCAGATGGCCAGGTCGGCGGCCGCGTAGGCCAGGTCCATCCGGTCCAGGTAGGGCACCGCCCGGTAAGGCGGATCGCCGTCTTGGGGTTCGCGCAGCTCGAGGGTGTTCTTGGGCCCGTGCGCGTGCAGCACGGACACGCCCGCGGCGGCCAGGTCGGCGGCGGCCGCCGAGACCGCGCGGTTGAGGGATACCGCGCCCTGCGAACCGCCGAACACCAGCAACACTCTCGCGTCGGCGGAGAACCCGAAGTGCTGGCGCGCCTGCGCCCGCAGCGCCGCGCGGTTCAGCGTGGTGATGGTGGCCCGAACCGGGACCCCGACCACCTCGGCGTGCCGTAGCCCGGAATCCGGCACCGCGGACAGCACCCGGTCCGCGATGCGGGCGCCGACCCGGTTCGCCAGCCCGGCGCGGGCGTTGGCCTCGTGGATCAGCAGCGGAATACGGCGCCGCAGCGTCGGGAAACCGCGGGCGGCGAGGTAGGCCGGCAGGGCCACGTAGCCGCCGAAACCCACCACGACGTCGGCGTCGACGGCGTCGAGCACCGTGCGGGTCTCGCGGACGGCGCGCCACACCCGCAGTGGCAGCCGGGCCAGGTCACCGCTGGGTTTACGCGGCAGCGGCACCGGAGTGATCAGTTCGAGGTGGTAGCCGCGTTCGGGAACCAGCCTGGTCTCGAGGCCGCGCGCGGTGCCCAATGCGGTGATCCGGACGTGCGGATCCAGCGCGCTCAGGGCATCGGCGACGGCCATCGCGGGCTCCACATGGCCGGCGGTGCCGCCGCCGGCCAGCACGACCGACAACGCGGCACCGGCGGGCGAGGGACTTACCCCCTGCCCGCCGGCCGGCTCCTTGATCGTGTGGTTCACCCGTAACGCTGACCTTCCAATGTGCGAGCGCGCCGTGTTTGACGCTGGCCGGCTCCCTGTCTCGGGTAGCGCTGGCCAGATCCATGATGCCCTGAACGCGGGTCCGTCCGGGCGGCTGTCCGGTCGAAAACCGGCCGCAGTGGCGGCTCGGGCTTGCGGGCACCCTTTCGGGCGGGTGGCTCAGCTTTCCGGGCAGGGGCCTTGCGAGCACGTCCCGGGGCGGGCGGTCGCGGCTTTTGCGGCTGCGATCGCTTGCGATCACGAAACGACTCGATACGGCTCGGCACATACGGCTCCGGTAGTGGCAGTCGCAGCAGCCGGTTCATCTTGTCGTCACGCCCGGCGCGCAGCGCGGCGACGGCCTCGGGTTCGTGTCGTGCGGCATTGCACATGATTCCGATCATGAAAAGCGTTGCGGCCGTAGATGTTCCGCCAGCGGATATCAATGGCAGCTGCAGACCGGTCACCGGCAGCACGCCGATCACGTAGCCGATGTTGATGAAGGCCTGCCCAAGGATCCACATCGTCGTGGTGGCGGTGAGCAGCCGCAGGAACGGGTCGGCCGACCGGCGCGCGATCCGCATCCCGGTGTAGGCGAACAAACCGAACAACGCCAGCAGACCGAACGCGCCGATGAAGCCGAGCTCCTCGCCGATGATCGCGAAGATGAAGTCGTTGTGCGCGTTGGGCAGGTAGTTCCACTTGGCGGTGCCCTGGCCGAGGCCGTCGCCGAAGATGCCGCCGTGGGCCAGCGCGAACTTCGCCTGTCGGGCCTGGTAGCCGGTGTCCTGCGGGTCGTTCTCGGGGTTGATCCACGACCGCACCCGGTCCGACCGGTAACCGGCCGACATCGCCAACACCGCGCCGGCCATGAAGACCGCGAGCAGCGACGTGCCGAAGACTCGCAGCGGCAGCCCGGCGTACCACAACAGGGCCAGCAGGATGATGCCCAGCGACACCGTCTGCCCGAGGTCGGGCTGGGCCACGATCAGCCCCAGCGCGATGACCGCGGCCGGCACCAGCGGGATCAGCATCTCGCGCAGCGAGGCTCGCTCCATGCGCCGGGCCGCCAGCAGGTGCGCACCCCAGATCGCGAAGGCGATTTTGGCCAGCTCAGAGGGCTGCATCGAGAGGCCGGCGACGACGAACCACTTCCGCGAGCCGTTGGCGAGGTTTCCGATTCCGGGAACGAGCACCAGCACCAGCAAAATGATGGTGATCAGGTATCCGGGGAAGGCCAGCCGGCGGATGAACCGCACCGGCACCCGCATGGCGAAGTAGGCCCCGAAGACGCCGATGACCGTCCACAACACCTGCTTACCGAAGATCACCCACGCGGACCCGTCGTCGCCGTAGGACCGCACGCCCGACGCCGAGAGCACCATGGTCAGGCCCAACGTGGTCAGCAATGCGGTGATGGCGATGATCAGGTGAAACGAGGTCATGGGCCGGCCCAGCCAGGCGCCGAACCGGGCCCGGGGACTGTGCTCCGGGTCTTTGACCTCGGCTTTTGCCGCCGCCGGGGCCGGCTCCACGGGCGCTGGGGCCGGTTTCGCGTCCGACTCGGCAGCGTCGGAAGCCTCCGGGGTTTGCAGCGCGTCGGTCGGAGCCTCGGCAGCTTCCGGCGTGTCGTCGGCGACGGCCTCCGCCGCCTCGCCCTGCTCGGCCGGCGCAGTCTCAGTCCTTTTCTTGCCCCGACGTAGGCGCCGGGTCAGCGCGTTACCCACAACCCGCTTACCGCAGCGCCGCACGTACGGCGGCCGCGAATGCGTCGCCACGGTCTGCGTAGCCGCTGAACTGGTCAAACGATGCTCCTGCCGGCGCCAGCAGCACGGTATCCCCAGCCTGTGCCAAATCACGGGCCGCGGCCACAGCTGCAGTCATCACGCGAACGCCGAGAGTTTCCCCCGCACTGTCAACTTTTGTCACATCAGTATCAGCAGTCGCATGCATACCAGCATCCTCGCCTGTCACAACCTGCACGACGGGGACATCGGGCGCGTGTCGCGATAACGCCTCGGCAACCTCTTGGCGATCGCGGCCGATGAGCACCGCGCCGACCAGCCGGGATGCAATTCTGGCGACCTCGGCGTCCAGCGATGCACCCTTGAGCAAACCGCCGGCCACCCACACCACCCGCGGGTAGGCCATCACCGACGCCTCGGCGGCGTGCGGGTTGGTGGCCTTCGAGTCGTCGACAAAGCGAATCCCGTCGGCCACCGCGACGACTTCGCAACGATGCCGGCCCGGCTGAAAGGTGGAGACGGCCTGCGCGATCGCGTCGGCAGGCACGTCGACGCTGCGGGCCAGCGCCGCCGCGGCCAGGGTGTCGAGCACGCCGACCGGGCCCGGCACCGGGATGGACGCGGCCGGCAGCAGGGCCAGGTCGTCGGCAAAGGCGCGGTCGATCAGCTGCCCGTCCCGCACACCGAGCTCCCCCGCGGCCGGCTCGCCAAGCCGGAAACCGGTCTGCACCGGCGCCGCCGCGGTGCTCAGCAAAGCGGCGGCCCGGCTGTCGTCCAGCCCGACCACCGCGACCCGGCCGCCCAGAACCCGAGCCTTCGCGGCGGTGTATTCGGCCATCGACGAATGCCAGTCCAGGTGGTCCTCGGCGATGTTGAGCACCACGCCCGCCTCGGGCCGCAGCGACGGGGCCCAGAACAGCTGAAAGCTCGACAGCTCGACGGCCAGCAGGTCAGCCGGCTGGTCCAGGACGTCGAGAACGGGGTCGCCGATGTTGCCGCACAGCAGGCTGCGCCGTCCCCCGGCGATCAACATGGCATGCAGCATCGACGTCGTCGTGGTCTTGCCGTTGGTGCCGGTCACGACCAGCCAGCGGCGCGGCGTCCCGTAGCAGCTGGCGGCATCCAGCCGCCAGGCCAGCTCCACGTCACCCCAGATCGGCACGCCCGCCGCCGCGGCGGCGGCCAGCACCGGCGCCGACGGCTGGAATCCGGGACTGGTGACGACCAGCGCGTAGTCGGCGATGTGCGCAATCGCTGTCGCCGGATCGACTGTCGCAACACCGCTTTCGGCGTAGGGGCGCAGCATGGCCGGATCGTCGTCGCACAGTGTTCCCGCGGCACCGAACCGGGTCAGCGCGCCCAGAATTGCCCGGCCGGTCACCCGCGCACCGGCGATCAGGACGGGTGCACCCGCCTCCAGGGGTTCGAGCCCGGGCATGTCACGCGCCGATCGTGGCGAGCCACTCACCGTAGAACAGCGCCACGCCCAGGCCGCACGCGATCGCGGTGAGCAGCCAGAAGCGGATGATCACCGTCGTTTCCGCCCAGCCGCTCAACTCGAAATGGTGGTGGAAGGGCGCCATCCGGAACACCCGGCGCCCGGTGGTCCGGAAGGTCAGGATCTGCAGCACCACCGAGGTGACCTCGGCGACGAACAGCGAACCCAGCACGACCGCGAGGATCTCGGTGCGGCTGGTGACGGACAAACCCGCGATGATGCCGCCCAATGCCAGTGAGCCGGTGTCACCCATGAAGATCTTGGCGGGGGCGGCATTCCACCACAGGAACCCGATGCACGCGCCCGCGGTCGCGGCCGCCACGATCGCCAGGTCCAGCGGGTCGCGCACGTTGTAGCAGCCCAGGCCCGGCGCCGTGGCGCACGCGTTGCGGTACTGCCAGAAGGTGATCAACACGTAGGCGCCGGTGACCATCGCCATGCAGCCCGCGGCCAGCCCGTCCAGGCCGTCGGTGAAGTTGACCGCATTGGACCAGGCGCTGACGACGATCACGCAGAACAGCACGAACAGCCCCGGAGCCAGTGCGACGGTGGCGATTTCGCGCACGTAGGACAGATCCGCGCTGGCCGGCGTCAAGCCGTTGGCGTTGTGGAACTGCAAAACCAGGACACCGAACAGCACCGCGGCCGCGATCTGCCCGACCGTCTTGGCCGTCTTGTTCAGACCCAGGTTGCGCGACCTGCGGATCTTGATCAGGTCGTCGAGGAAGCCGACGCCGCCCAGCATGGTGGCCAGGCCCAACACCAGCAGGCCCGATGCGGAAACGCCTTCGCCGTCAAACGCCAGGCCGGCGAGGTGGGTGCCCAGGTAGCCGGCCCAGATGCCCGCCAGGATCGCCACACCGCCCATCGACGGCGTGCCGCGTTTGGTGTGATGACTCGGCGGCCCGTCCTCACGGATCTGGTGGCCGAACCCCTGCTTGGTGAACAGCCGGATCAGCGCCGGGGTCAGCAGGATCGACACGGTCAGGGCGATCGCGACGGCGACGAGTACCTGTCTCACGGGCGAGCCCCACCGTCCGCGGCCAGCGACTCAGCCAGCGTGCCCAGGCCGGCCGCGTTCGACGCCTTCACCAGGACGACGTCGCCGGGTTGCAGTTCGGCCCGCAATAACGCCAGGGCGGCGTCGGTGTCGGCCACGTTCACGGCCCCTCTATCACCGGCAGCGCCCCACGAGCCCTCCATGACCGCAGCGTGGTGCATCGCGGTTACCGACCTCCCCGTTCCCACGACAACAAGTCGAGACACATCTAAGCGCACCGCCAGCCGGCCGATGGCATCGTGCTCCGATATCGCGTCCTCGCCGAGCTCGGCCATCTCGCCCAGCACCGCCCAGCTGCGTCTCTGGCTCTTTCCACCGCGGGCGATCTGAGCCAGCGCCTGCAGTCCCGCCCGCATCGAGTCGGGATTGGCGTTGTACGCGTCGTCGATGACGGTCACCCCGTCGGAGCGGTTGGTCACATGCATGCGGTGCCGCGACACCGGGCCGGCCGCGGCGAGCGACGCGGCGATCTGCCCGACGCTGGCGCCGCACTGCAGCGCGACCGCACCGGCACACAACGCATTGGTGACCTGGTGTTCGCCGTAGACGCCGAGCTGTACCTCGGCTTCCAGGGCGCCTCGCGCGTCCATCGCGTGCAGGGTAAAGCGCGGCCTGGCCAATTCGTCCAGCGACACGCCTTCGGCCCAGACGTCGCTGGGCCCCGAATCGGTGTGGCCGGCCCGGCTGACCCGCACCACCCGGCCCGAGCCGACATGCGCCATTGCCGCCACCGACGGGTCGTCGACATTGAGGATGACCACGCCTGACGGCGGAACAGCCTGTGGCAGTTCGGATTTCGTCCGCGCGATGGCCTCACGCGAGCCGAACTCGCCGAGATGCGCGGTGCCGACGTTGAGGACGACGCCGATTGCCGGCGGGGCGATCTGCGCCAGGGCGGCGATATTGCCGGGATGGCGTGCCGACATCTCCAAAACCAGGTAGTCGGTGCTGCGCGTGGCACGCAGCACCGTCCAGGGATGACCCAGCTCGTTGTTGAACGATCCCGGCGGGGCTACCACTTCACCCAGCGGTTCGAGCAGCGCGGCCACCAAGTCTTTGGTCGACGTCTTTCCCGACGAGCCGGTGATCCCGATGATCGTCAGGCCGCCGGCCACCAGCTGCTCGGCCACCATTTTGGCCAGCCTGGCCAGCGCGCCCAGCACTGCGGCACCCGAGCCGTCCTGGTCGTGCTCGAGCACCCCGGCCCGCGATCCGGAAACGCCTTCGGGGGCCACCACGATGGCGGGAACCCCAACCGGCCGCGCCGCCAGCACCGCTACCGCGCCGGCCGCTACCGCCGCGGCCGCATGGTCGTGGCCGTCCGAGCGCGCTCCCGGCAGCGCCAGAAACAGCCCGCCGGGACCGACGGCGCGCGAGTCGAATTCGACGGTCCCGGTGACGTGGAGTTCCGCGGCGTCCTGCGGTGAGATGTCGGCCAGCGTGCCGCCGACGATCTCGGCGATCTGCGCGACGGTCAGGTCGATCATCGGCGTGCCCCGCGGAGGTCTTCTAGCGCTGCGGCCAGCTCCACTCGGTCGTCGAACGGGCGGACGACATCGCCGGTGCGCTGCCCGGTTTCGTGGCCTTTGCCGGCGATCAGCACTACGTCGCCGGGACCGGCCCAGCCGACGGCGTGCCTGATCGCGTCGCGCCGGTCGGCGATCTCGACCACCTGTGCTTTCGAGCCGGCTTCCGCTGCGCCGGATACGATCTCGCGCCGGATCGCCGCGGGATCCTCACTGCGCGGGTTGTCGTCGGTGACAACGACCAGGTCGGCCAGCTCGGCGGCGACGCCGCCCATCGGCCCCCGCTTGCCCGGGTCGCGATCGCCACCGGCGCCGAACACCACCGCCAACCGTCGGCCCGGGCGCAGCAGGGTGGTCAATACCGCTCGCAGCGCGCCGGGCTTATGGGCGTAATCGACGAGGGCGAGGAAATCCTGGCCGCGGTCGATGTCTTCCAACCGCCCCGGAACTCGGGTGTCCAGCAGCCCCGCCGATGCCTGCTCCGGCGAGACCCCGACCGCATCCAGAATAGCCAGTGCCACAAGGCAATTGGCGATGTTATAGGCGCCTGTCAGCCGAATGCCGATACGGTGTCGGCCACCGGCGGGGTCGACGGCGGTGAACTCTTGTCCCCCGGCACCCGTCGACGCCACGTCCGTCGCGCGCCAGTGCGCCGGTTGGCCGGTCGCGCTGACCGTGATCGCGTCTGCGGCGCGCGCGGCCATCGCACGTCCGGCGTCGTCGTCGATGCACACGACGGCCCGGCGGGCGTGCAGCGGTGAGTTCGGATCGAACAACACCGCCTTGGCTTCGAAGTAGTCGGCCATAGTGGGGTGAAAGTCGAGGTGGTCGCGGGACAGGTTGGTGAATCCGCCTACCGCGAAACGGGTTCCGTCGACCCGGCCCAGCGTCAGCGCGTGACTGGAGACCTCCATGACGACGGTGTCCACCCCGCGTTCGGCCATCGCGGCCAACATCGCCTGCAGCGCGGGCGCCTCGGGAGTGGTCAGGGCGCTGGGGATGTCGGCGCCGTCGATGCGGATGCCGATGGTCCCGATCAGCCCCGCAGTGTGGCCGCCGGCGCGCAGACCAGACTCGACCAGATAGGTCGTGGTGGTCTTGCCTGAGGTGCCGGTGATCCCGACCACCGTCACCCGGTCGGACGGGTTTTCGTACACGGTCGCGGCCAGCCCGCCCAGGACGCCGCGCGGCGCGGGGTGCACCAAGGTCGGCACAGCGCCGGCCAGAGCGCCCATCTCGGCGACCCCGGCGGCGTCGGTGAGCACCGCGACGGCACCACGTTCGATCGCGTCGCCGGCATAGCGGGCGCCATGGGTGGCCGAGCCGGCCAGCGCGGCGAACAGGTCACCGGGCAACACGTCCTGGGCACGCAGCGTGACGCCGGTGATCGGCACGTCCGGAACGGCGCCGCCACCGGCCGGCACCGCGCCCACCTGCGCCGCCAGCGCAGGCAGTCGCACGCCCGCACCCCTGCGGGGGCGCAGCTCCGTGGACACCTGCACTTCCGGTCACACCTCCCTGGGACGCCGGGTAATCGCCATGATCAGCCATGACACCCTATCGAGACGCGCCCGGCCATGAGGCACACCCGCGCTCCCGTCGAGTGTGCATCGAGGGCTTTGAGTGTGCGTCGGTGGCGTGATAGAGGCACGGTCGACGCCCTCACCGCACGCTCGACGACCCGCGTGCGCCCCTAGGTGGCCTGTAGGGTCAGCGGCGGTCCCGGGTCGGGTGAGAGCGGGACGTTCTCCCGCTGCATCAGCCAGCCGGCGATGTTGTGGAACAGCGGGGCCGCCGAGTGGCCGGGCGTACCGTCCGCGTTGCGATCGGGGTTGTCCATCATGATGCCGATCACGTAGCGGGGATTGTCGACGGTGGCCATCCCCGCGAAGGTGATCCAGTAGACGTTGTCGAAGTAGCAGCCACAGCCCGGGTTGATCTGCTGGGCGGTACCCGTCTTGCCGGCCATCTGGTAGCCGGGCACCGCGGCCGCGGAGCCGGTGCCCTGCTGGTAGCCCATCGGGTCGCGTTGCACGACGGCGCGCAGCATCTGCCGCACGGTCTGCGCGGTCTGCGGCGAAACCACCCGAACACCTTCCGGGTGCGCTTCCTCGGTCCGGGTGCCGTCGGCGGCGACGGTGGCCTTGATGATTCGCGGCGGGATCCGCACGCCGTCGTTGGCGATGGTCTGGTACATGTCCGTCATCTGCAGCAGGGTCATCGAAAGACCTTGGCCGATAGGCAGGTTGGAGAAAGTACTGCCCGACCACTGGTCGATGGGCGGCACCAGCCCGGCGCTCTCGCCGGGCAGCCCGACGTTGGTGCGCTGCCCGAGCCCGAACTTGCGGACCATGTCGTAATAGCGTTCCGGGCCAACGCGTTGGGCCAGCATCAGCGTTCCGACGTTGGACGACTTCCCGAACACCCCGGTGGTGGTGTAGGGCATCACGCCGTGGTCCCAGGCGTCATGGATGTTGACACCACCCATGTTGATGGAGCCTGGGACCTGGAGCACCTCGTCGGGGTTGGACAGGCCGTACTCGATGACCGAGGAGGCGGTGATCACCTTGTTCACCGAGCCCGGTTCGAACGGCGAGGACACCGACAGGTTGCCCAGTTGCCGGTCGCCTTGGCGACCGATGTCCTGGGACGGGTCGAAGGTGTTGTCGTTGGCCATGGCCAGCACTTCGCCGGTCTTGGAGTCCAGGACGACGGCCGAAACATTGTGCGCCCCAGACAGATTCCTGGCCTGCTGAACCTGCTGCTGTACGTAGAACTGGATGTCGTCGTCGATGGTGAGCTGGACGGTCGAACCGTTGACCGCCTTGTGCCGGTTGCGGTAACTGCCGGGGATCACCACGCCGTCGGACCCGCGGTCGTAGGTGACCGAGCCGTCGGTTCCCGACAGCACCGAGTCCATGCTGTCCTCGAGGCCGAGCAAGCCGTGACCGTCCCAGTCAATGCCGCCGACGATGTTGGCCGCCAGCGATCCGCCCGGATACTGGCGCAGATCCTGGCGCTCGGAACCGACTTCGGGGTACTTGTCCGAGATCGCGCTGGCGACGGCCGGGTCGACGGCACGCGCCAAATAGGTGAAGTTGTCGCCGGTTTGCAGCTTCTTCAGCACCGTCGCGTAGTCCGGCCTGTTGTTCAGCCGAGCCGAAACCTCTTTGGCGATGTCGCGCAGCCGTTCCTGCGGATCGGGGGCCGCCGGGTTCTTCTTTTTGGCGTCCTCCAATTGCTGGCGGATCTTCTTCGGCTGGAACGTCAGGGCGCGCGACTCGATGGTGAACGCCAGCTGTTGGTTGTTGCGGTCAACGATGCTGCCGCGGACGGCTTTTGAGACGTCGGTGACTTTGAGCTGCCCGGCGGCCTGGGCGCGCAGTTTCGGCGCGTTGGTCACCTGCAGGACGAACAATTGCGCCCCCGCCACCAGCATCAGCACCAAGATGACCGCGTAGCCGGCTCGATGCCGGAAGGCGAACGACGCGCCGCGTGTTCCGGCCTCGGCGACCGGCCGGGTGCGTCGCTCACGTGTCGAGTGGCCCAGCGCCGCATCCGGCCGCCCGGGGTCGGCGGATTTCTTGGCCTTACGGAATCCCTTGGGCTCCTGCGCATCCCGGCCTTTTTGCGCCTTCTCCGGTTTGCGACTGCGGTTCGGTTGCCGCACGTCCCTGGCTTCCTGCGGTTTGCGCGGACCGCGTGTCGACCGCGAGCGTCGTGTCCGGCCGTCCTCGCCGCGGCTCACCGGGCCGCGCCTGGCGCGGCAGCGGCGGGCGGTGCGAACTGCAGGCCATTATTCGGCGTGAGCACCGGTGCGGCCTGCGGCCCGGGCAGCCCGGGCGCGACCGGGACACCGGCCTGCAGGCCTTGCGGCGCCCCGCCCGGTTGCACGGGAACCGGCACTTCCGCGGGCAACGGTGCCGGTACCGCGAGGGGCAGCCCCCCGACCGGGATCGGCACTTCGGCGGGCACCGGAGCGGACGCTTGGCCACCCTGCGCCGGCATCGGCAGGCCCGGCGTGGGCAGCCCCTGTGCCGGTAGCCCTTGAGTGGGTAGTCCTGGCGCCGGCAGCACCCCCGGGAACTGCCCGATGATCGGCCCACCGGGTGCACCGGGCACCGCCGGCGCGGCCGGCGGCAGATGCTGGCCACCTACCGTCGTCGAGCCATCCGGAGCGCGCAGCAGTGCTTCGGGCCCACCGGGCCGGCCCGGTACCAGAACAGCACCGGGATCCGGTTGCACGCGAACCGGGACCTCGGGCGGCAACGCCGCCGGTTTCGGGGGCGCCGGAGGGCCTTCGTCGGGCAGCTTTGTGTTCAGCGGCGGGGGCGGAACGCCGTCGGCCGGCTTGGGCGTCCCGACCACCACCCAGTTGCCGGACGGGTCCTGCACCAGGTGGGCGGTATCCCGCGTCGGGATCATGCCCTGCTTGCGGGCCGCCTCAGCCAGCGCCGGCGCGGCCTCCGCCTCGCGCACATCGCGTTCCAGCGCTTCCTTCTGCTGCTGCAGCATCCGGGTCTTCTCGCGAGCGTGGCTCAACTGGTAGGAGCGTTCGGCGGAGGCGGTCGACAGCCACAGCGTCAGCGCCAGCCCGAGCCCGAGCGCACCGATGATCAGCACGACAAACGGAACCTTGGCCAGCAGTGTCTGCGGGCGCAGGTCGATCGAGGCCAGCCGGATAGCTACGCGCTCAGTCAGCCGGAGGCGAATAGCCTTGGGCGCCTTGGCCTTCCGGGCCTTGGCACGCGCCTTGGCCTGGCCGCTGCTCTTGGGGCGAGCCGTCCGATCGATCGGCCGGGCATTGGGGCTGGTCTGCGGTCCCGATTTGGACGGCCGCGCCTCGCGACCGGTCGTCGAGGCCTGTGCCGGCCGGGTGCGACGCGCCGTCGAGTCCGCCACGCCGCGCCTGGTCTTGCGGGCAGCAACGTCGCCTCGGCCGCGACGGTCGCTGCCGCCCCGGCGTTTCGGCTTCTCGCGCTTGGCTTTCGCTTTCATGAGTCGCCCTTCTTGGTCACGCGCTGCTGTGGTTGTCCATCGTGTTCCAGCCGTTGCAAGGCCCGTAGTCGCACGGCGGTACTGCGAGGGTTACGTTCGATTTCGTCGGCATCGGCGCGCTCGGCGCCACGGGTCAGCGACCGGAAGCGGGGGCCGCCGCCGGGCAGCTCGAACGGGAGATCCAGCGGTGTGCGGGAGGCGACCGCGTCGGCGAACACGCGTTTGACGATCCGGTCTTCCAGCGATTGGTAGGCCATCACCACGATGCGCCCGGCGACGGCCAGGGCGTCCAACGCGGCCGGAATGGCACTGCGCAGCGAGCCCAGCTCGTCGTTGACCGCAATCCGCAGCGCCTGGAAGGTGCGCTTGGCCGGATGTCCGCCGGTGCGCCGGGCCGGAGCCGGAATCGCCTGGTAGAGCAGCGCCACCAACTCGGCCGTCGAGCGCAGCGGGGTGCGGGCCCGCTGGCGGACGATGTGAGTGGCGATGCGGCGCGCGAATCGCTCCTCGCCGTAACGGTGCAGGATGTTCGCCAGCTCGGCCTCGTCGTAGGTGTTGACGATCTCGGCCGCGGTCAGTGGCGACGAAGGATCCATCCGCATGTCCAGCGGCGCGTCCTGGGCGTAGGCAAAGCCCCGCTCGGCGCGGTCCAGCTGCATCGACGAGACGCCCAGATCGAACAGCGCCCCATCGATCGATTCGTTTGCGGCATAACCGGATTCGGCCAAGGCGTCCTTGATGCCGTCATACCGCGTATGCACCAGCGTGATTCGGTCGGCGAAGGGCGCCAGTCGGGTGCGGGCGATATCGAGAGCGCTGGGATCGCGGTCCATCCCGATCAGCC
This sequence comes from uncultured Actinomycetota bacterium, assembly GCA_963794245.1. Classification (GTDB taxonomy): domain Bacteria; phylum Actinomycetota; class Actinomycetes; order Mycobacteriales; family Mycobacteriaceae; genus Mycobacterium. The sequence continues at coordinate 59,873 of CAWCDD010000003.1, forward strand.
GCAGGCCCGGCAATTCGGTCAAGAATCGTTCCGCGTGCCCGCCCGCACCGAGGGTGGCATCAACGAGCACGGCGCCGGATCCGTCGGCGTGCTGGCGGGTCAGCGCCGGGGCGAGCAGTTCGACGCAACGCTCCAGCAGCACGGGCACATGCCCGAAGTCATTCGGCCCGAGATCATTTGGCTTGTCGGCCATCCCAACACCTCCCCGGGTCTGCAGGATCACGTCAGAACGAGGGACGGCCCTGAGGAAGGCCGCCCCTGCACCGGGGTCCCTGTCCGAAGTTACGAACCTGGCGTTGGGGAAGTACGCCAGGGTCGGTTCGGGCAGAGGCCACGATGCACGGGCATGCGCCTCAGATGATGTCGCCGAGTGCTTCATCGCTGGCCGCGGAGAAGTTCTCTTCGTGCGTCTGCTGGTAGTCCTGCCAGGCTTGGGCATCCCAAATTTCGAGGTAGTCGACCGCTCCGATCACCACGCAGTCCTTGGATAGGTCTGCGTAGCGACGGTGATCGGCCGACAAGGTGATGCGGCCCTGGGCGTCCGGATGCTGCTCATCGGTGCCGGCGGCCAGATTGCGCAGGAACGCTCTGGCTTCCGGGTTGCTTCGAGACGTCTTGCTCGCCCGGCGGGCCAGCTGCTCGAATTCCGCCCGCGGGTAGACGGCGAGGCTGTGATCTTGACTCTTGGTGACCATCAACCCCCCTGCCAGCGCGTCGCGGAACTTGGCGGGCAACGTCAGTCGCCCTTTGTCATCGAGTTTGGGCGTGTAGGTGCCGAGAAACACCTGCTCACCTCCTGCGGAGACCGGCTGTCGCCTCGCCCGAACACTTCAGCCACCATACCCCACAGCCCCCCACTTTGCCCCATAAAAGGGGTCTCGTCGGGGTGTTTCGCAGATCGTTTGCCACCGCACGCCGCCTGGCGGCCACAGACCGCAATCTCGGGACACCCACGCGGGATTGAGAAACCGCATTTCAGGACCCCAAAGTCGGCCGGTGGGGGGAGGTGGGGCGCCCCGGTGGGGCCCAGTGGGGCTCAGATTGGCCTCGATCGGGTCTCGAATCGGGCTCCGGCACCAAAAACAAGGGGTAGCCGTTCCGGCTACCCCTTAAGGTCTGCGTGTTTAGTGGTTCTGCTATTCGTCGAAGCGGCGGCGGAAGCGATCTTCCATGCGGCTGGTGAACGAGCCGCCACCTTTGTTGCGGCGCTGCCGCGTACCCTGCGCCGGGCCGGAATGGTCTGTGCGACCGGCCAATCGCGGGCCGGTGATGGCGAACACCACACCCCCGAACATCACCACGAAGCCAACGACGCTGAGAATCGGGAAGCTGCCAATCATCGTGGCCTTGAACGCCACGCCGGACACCAGCATCGCCAGACCGATGACGAAAAGAGCCGCACCCTGCAGACGACGCCGCGCGGTCGGTGCGCGGAATCCCCCACCACGTACGCTCGACGCGAACTTGGGATCCTCGGCGTAGAGAGCGCTCTCGATCTGGTCGAGCATCCGCTGCTCATGATCGGAGAGTGGCATTCGTCCCTCCTTGCCGACAGGTTGACACGTAACTACCGGTAGCACGCGGATGCCCATTGTATGAGCAACTAAGTCAAATGATACGAGGTCAATCAGACCCGTACCACTGGTTCGACCCCGATTCTATCTCCGTTGCCTCCCGACGATCATCGGGCCGCAACGGCGATGCGTTACAACACCCTTGCCGAAACGTGCGGAGTCGCCCGCCGGTTGCCGCCACCGCCCGTCAGCCGATGCGCCTCGGACCCGATAATGGCGATACCGGCACCGGGCCGGCGCACCGCCGAAAGCCGATACGTGCATGGGGCCCGATCACTGGGACGAGGAGGACACGGCGAGTTGGCGATATTCCTCATCGATCTGCCGCCGAACGATATGGAGCGCCGCCTCAAGGACGCCCTGGGGGTGTACGTCGACGCGATGCGGTACCCGCGGGGCACCGAGAACCAGCGCGCCGCCATGTGGCTCGAGCACATCCGCCGGCGTGGCTGGCAGGCGGCTGCCGCGGTAGAAGCGGACACGGTCGACGGCGGCGGTGTGCCGCCGGCTTCGGAGCTGGGCGATGCGCCGTTGCTCGGCGTCGCCTATGGCTACCCCGGCGCGCCCGGACAGTGGTGGCAGCAACAGGTTGTCTTGGGGTTGCAACGCGGTGGCAAGCCACAGAACGAGATCGCGCAGCTGATGAACAGCTATTTCGAGCTGACCGAACTGCATATTCATCCGCGCGCCCAGGGCCGCGGCATCGGCGAGGCATTGGCCCGCCGGCTGCTCGCCGGTCGCTGCGAGAGCAACGTCCTGCTGTCCACGCCCGAAACCACCGGCGAGCCCAACCGCGCGTGGCGGTTGTACCGACGGCTGGGGTTCACCGACGTCATCCGCGGCTACCACTTCGCCGGTGACCCACGGGCATTCGCGATCCTGGGCCGGCCGCTGCCGCTCTAGCGGAATGACGACACGAGTGCCCGCCCGGCGACCCGCCGGCCCCGCAAGCGGACGACGTGCCGAAGCGACACACCGGATCTGGCACGATGACCTGGTGCGCGCCAGCTCTCCCACCCGCCGAGCCCGAGGGTTCACCGCCCCCCGGCGCCGCGTGCTAGCCATCGCCATGCTGATGCTGCTGGTTCCCCTGGCGACCGGGTGCCTGCGGGCCCGGGCCTCGCTCACCGTCTCGCCCGACGACCTGGTGTCCGGGGAGATCATCGCGGCGGCCAAACCGAAGACATCCAAGGACACCGGTCCGCAGCTCGAGACCAGCAATTTGGCGTTCAACCAGAAAGTCGCGGTGTCGAATTACGACAGCGACGGCTACGTCGGGTCGCAGGCGGTGTTCTCCGATCTGACGTTCGCCGAGTTGCCGCAGCTGGCCAACATGAATCCCGACGCGACCGGCGTAAATCTGTCGCTGCGCCGCAACGGCAACGTGGTGATCCTGGAAGGCCGGGCGGATCTGACGTCACTGACCGACCCGGACGCCGACGTCGAGCTGACCGTCGCCTTCCCCGGCGTCGTGACCTCGACCAACGGTGACCGCGTCGACCCCGATGCGGTGTCCTGGAAGCTCAAGCCGGGCGTGGTGAGCACGATGACCGCCCAGGCCCGCTACACCGATCCCAACACCCGTTCCTTCACCGGCGCGGGCGTCTGGCTGGGCATCGCGTCCTTCGCGGCGGCCGGGGTGGTCGCGCTGCTGGCCTGGATGAGCCGGGACCGCTCAGAGCGGTTCACCGCCCCGCGCAATCAACCACCCAGCTAGACGCGCTGGGCCGGCGACCAGTAGTCGATCATCTCGGCGAAGGTCGCAAACGCCGGTCCGGACAGACCGTAGGTCGCCTCCAGGTGGATGCTCAGCGGAAAGCCGAGCTCGGCGACGCCGTCCACCACTCGCTTGTACAGGTCGAGCATCAGCTTGCGTTTCTCGGGCGGTTCGCTGCCGGCCAGCTTTTTGACGAACTCCTGCTCGGCGGCCACCGCGGCGTTGCCCGGATCCTGAATGAGCCAGTTGATCAGGCCGATCTTGTTTTCGATCTTCGGTACGAAGCCGAACGACAGCAGGATCTCGGGCCGGTGATCCGTGGTCTTGGCGAACTCGGTCAAGAAGCCCACGACCGCGTCGGAATACAGCAGCTGGGTCATGCCGTAAGTGGCGCCCTGGTCGCACTTGAAGTTGAACCGGCCGTGTTCGCCCTCGCGGGTGGGGATCAGGATCACGCCGCGGTTGGGTACCAGGTCGCGATAGATCGACAGGGCGTCGGTCGGCGCAACGCCGGAGCCCTCGCCGTCGTTCATCGTGCGCGGAACGCCGACGAACACCACGCCTTCCATGCCGGCGTCGATCAGACCGGAGAGCCGCCGACGCAGTGTCGGTTCGTCCATGAAGGCGGTGACCTGTGTGCACAGGCCGTTGATGCCCGGCAATTCGGGCTTGATGACGGACCAGAAGTCCAGCACGTCGAACTTCGGCTTCATCGGAACGGGACGGTCGTCGTCCTCGGCGATAATGCCGGGAATCATCACGTGACGGATGCGGCCGCCCAGACCGGATTCCGCGGAAAACCGCAGTACCTTGTGCGCCTCGTCAAGCGCCCGCTCCCGACCCTCGTCCACGTTCGGCGGCACCAGCTCGAGCGCGACGGTGTTGAGAGTCACGCGGCTCCTCTCCCTCGGACGATTCGCACCTCGCCAGCATAGGGGCGTGGGCGCACGGCCCGCCGTGGCGGGCTGGTCGAAGCAACCTGGGTCACACTGGCGCCCAGGTCATGTGGAGATAGCCACCGCCGTCGCGGCGAATACACTGGTCGGGCCTAGCGAACGCCGGGCATGCCGAGCAGAAAGGGGCGCCGCGCTGAGCGTCGAAGCAGCGGCAACCGTCGAGTTGACCGGCGCGATTGCCGAGCAACTTCGCCGGTACTTGCACGAGCGGCGGGGCGAGACCGCTTACATCGGCGGCGACTACGCCGCGTTGATCTCCGCACTCGAAGACTTTGTGCTGGGCGGGGGCAAACGGCTGCGGCCCGCCTTCGCTTATTGGGGATGGCGTGCGGTGGCCGATGCGGAGCCCGGTCCACAAGTGCTGCTGCTGTTTTCCGCGCTGGAGCTGCTGCACGCCTGCGCGCTGGTGCATGACGACGTCATCGACGACTCCTCCACCCGCCGCGGCAGGCCCACGGTTCACGTCCACTTCGCCGCGCTGCACCGCGACCGCAATTGGCGGGGCTCCGCGGACCGGTTCGGGATTTCGGCGGCCATCCTGCTCGGTGACCTGGCCCTGGCCTGGGCCGACGACATCGTGTTCGGGGCAGCCTTGGCGCCCGAGGCGCAGCGACGAGTCCAGCGGGTCTGGGCCGATATCCGCACCGAGGTGCTCGGCGGGCAATACCTCGACATCGTCGCCGAGGCCAGCGCCGCGGAGTCGATCGCGTCGGCGATGAACGTCGACACGTACAAGACCGCCTGCTACACCGTGACACGGCCGCTGCAGCTCGGGGTGGCCGCCGCCGCCGACCGGCCGGAGGTGCAAGCCGTTTTCGGCCAGTTCGGCACCGACCTCGGAGTGGCGTTCCAGCTGCGCGACGACGTGCTGGGCGTGTTCGGCGATCCGGCGGTGACGGGCAAGCCATCCGGTGACGATTTGCGCTCCGGCAAGCGCACCGTGCTGCTGGCCGAGGCGGTGGAGTTGGCGGACAAGTCAGATCCGTTGGCGGCCAACCTCTTACGCAGCTCGATCGGTGCACCGTTGACCGACGCGCAAGTCGACGAACTGCGCAACGTGATCGAGTCGGTGGGCGCGCTGGCCGCCGCCGAGCAGCGCATCGCCACGCTCAACCAGCGGGCGCTGGCCGCACTGGCGGCCGCACCCATCAACGCGCCGGCCAAGGCGGGGCTCTCCGAACTGGCCAGGATGGCCACCAACCGGTCCGCCTGACCCATGACCACACCGATAGCCGCGGACAGCACGTCGACAGCGAAAAAGTCTGTTGGCCAGCGTCTTTCAGAGCTGAAGGCGTTCGCCGCCGCGCCGGAGGCCCGGCCGGCCAAGCTGGGCTTCCTCGGTTCGGTGCTGATCACCGTCGGCGGTCTGGGCGCGGGCAGCACCAAGCCGCACGACCCCGTGCTGGAGTCAATCCACATGTCCTGGCTACGTTTTGGCCACGGGCTGGTGCTGTCGTCGATTCTGTTGTGGGCGGGCGTGGCGCTGATGCTGGTCGCGTGGCTGGCCCTGGGCCGCCGCGTCGTTGCCGGCGAAACCACCGAATTCATGATGCGAGCCACCACCGGCTTCTGGTTGGCGCCGTTGCTGGTGTCGGTGCCGGTTTTCAGCCGCGACACCTATTCCTATCTGGCCCAGGGCGCGCTGCTTCGCGACGGCTTCGATCCCTACGCGGTCGGCCCGGTGGCCAACCCGAATGTGTTGCTGGACAACGTAAGCCCCATTTGGACGATCACCACAGCGCCGTACGGTCCGGTGTTCATTCTGATCGCGAAGCTCGTCACGATGGTGGTCGGCAATCATGTGATCGCCGGGACCCTGCTGCTGCGGTTGTGCATGCTGCCCGGATTGGCACTGTTGATCTGGGCCGCTCCCCGACTGGCCCACCACATTGGCACCAGCGGCGCGACGGCGTTGTGGATCTGTGTGCTGAACCCGCTGGTGCTGATCCACCTGATGGGCGGGGTGCACAACGAGATGCTGATGGTGGGTCTGATGACCGCCGGGATCGCGCTGACCTTCCAGGGCCGCCACGCCCTGGGCGTCACCCTGGTCACGGTCGCGGTGGCGGTCAAAGCGACCGCCGGGCTGGCGTTGCCATTTCTGGTCTGGGTGTGGATGCGGCACCTGCGCGACCAACGCGGATACCGGCCGGCCCGGGCATTCGCGGCGGCCACCGCGATGGGCCTGCTGATCTTCGCCGTGGTGTTCGCCATCTTGTCCGTGGCGGCCGGCGTCGGCCTGGGGTGGCTGACCGCGCTGGCGGGATCGGTGAAGATCATCAACTGGCTGACCGTGCCGACCGCGGCGGCGAATGTGATTCACTTCCTGGTCAACGGGTTTGTCCCGGTCAACTTCTACGCCACGCTGCGGATCACCCGCTACATCGGAATCGCGATCATCGCGGTGTCACTGCCGCTGTTGTGGTGGCGGTTCCGGCGCGACGACCGGGGTGCGCTGACCGGTATGGCGTGGTCGATGCTGATCGTGGTGCTGTTCGTGCCGGCCGCCCTCCCGTGGTACTACTCCTGGCCGCTGGCGGTGGCTTCTCCGCTGGCCCAGTCGCGACGGGCAATCGCCGTGATCGCTGGGCTATCGACCTGGGCCATGGTGATTTTCAAGCCCGACGGATCGCACGGCATGTATTCGTGGCTGCACTTCTCGATGGCCACCGCGGCCGCGCTGGTCGCCTGGTACACCCTGTACCGGGCTCCGGAATCCCGCGTTGAGCGGGCCGAAGAACCCCTCGCCGCTTAGTACGCCATGGCCTGAGCCCGGCGCACCACCTCGCGCGCCTGGTGGGCGTGCAACGCGTCGACGGGACGGGCGTTGTTGAGCGCATTTCGGCTGCCGTCGCGGGTCACCGTCAGCGACTCGTCCGGCGTGAACAGCCAGCGCACGATCTCGGTTTCGTGGTAGCCGCCGTCGTGCAGGATGGTCAACAAGCCCGGCAGGCTTTTGACGACCTCACCGGCATTGGTGAAAAACACCTGCGGTACCACCACACCCCCGGCGCGGCGGACCGCAAGCAGATGGCCTTCTCGCAGCTGCTGCTGCACCTTGCTCACCGGCACGCCGAGCAGCTCGGCGACCCGGGGCAGGTCGTAGGTTGGCTCGTCGGGGTCTAAAACATCGTCGCCGGCCGGAATACTGCCCACGGCGCAAGTGTAGGCCGTGGTGCCCGGGTGCGTAGGCGCGTTGAGCGTATGTTCCACCGCTAATCGCAGGCCCGCACCTACGATGGCCCCGTGACCAGACCCGGGACGACAGACCCGTTGGACAGCACGTTGCTGGATGGCCGCTACCTGGTCCAGGGCAAGATCGCCAGCGGCGGCACCTCGACGGTGTACCGCGGCCTCGATGTCCGGCTTGACCGCCCGGTCGCGCTGAAGGTGATGGATTCGCGCTATGCCGGCGACAGTCAGTTCCTGACCCGCTTCCAGCTTGAGGCCCGCACGGTCGCCCGGCTGAAGAACCCGGGGCTGGTCGCGGTGTACGACCAGGGCCAGGACGGCAGGCACCCGTTTTTGGTGATGGAGCTGATCGAGGGCGGCACCCTGCGCGAGCTGCTGGGCGAACGCGGCCCGATGCCGCCCCATGCCGTGGTGGCGGTGCTGCGCCCGGTGCTGGGCGGGCTGGCCGTCGCGCATCGCGCCGGGCTGGTGCATCGCGACGTGAAACCGGAGAACGTGCTGATCTCCGACGACGGTGAGGTCAAAATCGCCGATTTCGGGTTGGTGCGTGCGGTCGCGGCGGCCGGAATCACCTCAGCCAGTGTCATTTTGGGCACCGCGGCCTATCTGTCGCCCGAGCAGGTGCGCGACGGAAACGCCGGGCCGCGCAGCGATGTCTACTCCGCCGGGATCCTCACCTATGAAATGCTGACCGGCGGTACACCGTTCAGCGGCGACTCCCCGCTGTCGGTCGCCTACCAGCGACTCGACAAAGACGTGCCGCGTCCCAGCAGCCTGATCGAGGGTGTGCCAACACAATTCGACGATTTCGTGGCGTGCGCAACTGCCCGCGACCCCGCGCAGCGGTATGCCGACGCGGTCGAGATGCTCGCCGACCTCGACGCGATCGCCGAGGAGCTGGGACTGCCCGACTTCCGGGTGCCGGCGCCGCGCAACTCCGCCCAGCATCGCTCGGCGGCGCTGCACCACAGCCGGATGCGTGAGCCGCGTCCTGCCGCGCCGCAACCGCCGGCACCGGCCGCGGTGCGTCAGCCCACCCGCCAGTTGACGCGTGGCCCCGGGGACTGGGCGGAGCCGGTGCCCGACACCGATGCCGACGAACCCGACGACGACTACGAATACGAATACGAGCCTGTCTCAGGCGAATTCGCCGGCATCTCGATGAGCGAATTCGCCCTCGCACGTCAGCAAAGCCGCCGCATGGTGCTGATCTGGGTGGCGCTGGTGCTGGCGCTCGCCGGTTTGATGGCGATGGCAGGGTGGACGGTCGGCAGCAATCTGAGCGGCCTCCTGTAAGTTCTCGGCAGCAATCAGTCGCGCAGCATCTCGGCGACCAGGAACGCCAGCTCCAGCGACTGCTGGGTGTTCAGGCGAGGGTCGCACGCGGTCTCGTAGCGGCCGCCCAGGTCGTGGTCCGAAATGTCTTGTGCGCCACCTAAACACTCGGTGACGTTCTCGCCGGTGATCTCGACGTGGATGCCACCCGGATGCGTGCCCAGCGCGCGATGCACCTCGAAGAAGCCCTGCACTTCGTCGACGATGCGGTCGAAGTGGCGGGTCTTGTACCCGGTGGACGACTCGTGGGTGTTGCCGTGCATCGGGTCGCACTGCCAGATCACCTGGTGACCGGTGGCTTGCACCTTCTCGATGATCGGCGGCAGCAGGTCGCGGACCTTGTTGTTGCCCATCCGGCTGACCAGCGTGAGCCGGCCCGGCTTGTTGTGCGGGTCGAGGCGTTCGACGTACTCCATCGCCAGTTCGGGCGTCATCGTCGGGCCGAGCTTGACGCCGATCGGGTTCGCGATCACCTCGGCGAACGAGATGTGCGCGCCGTCGAGTTGCCGGGTCCGTTCGCCGATCCACACGGTGTGCGCCGACAGGTCGTACAGTTGCGGCTCGCCGTCCTCGCTTTCCGACAACCGCAGCATGGCGCGCTCGTAGTCGAGCACCAGGGCCTCGTGGCTGGCGTAGATCTCGGCGGTTTGCAGATTAGGGTCGACCACCCCGCATGCGTTCATGAACCGCAACCCGCGGTCGATCTCGGTGGCCAGCGCCTCATAACGGGCGCCGGCAGGCGAGGTCCGGACGAATTCCCGGTTCCAGTCGTGGACCAGGTGCAGCGAAGCCAGTCCCGACGAGGTCAGCGCCCGCATCAGGTTCATCGCCGCGCTGGCGTTGGCGTAGGCCCGCACCAGGCGCGACGGGTCGTGCTCGCGCGCGGCGCCATCCGGGGCGAAGCCGTTGATCATGTCGCCGCGGTAGGACTTCAGGCCCAGCGCGTCGATGTCGGCCGACCGGGGCTTGGCGTACTGACCGGCAATGCGGGCCACCTTGACCACCGGCAGGCTGGCGCCGTAGGTCAGCACCACCGCCATCTGCAGCAGGGTGCGCACGTTGCCACGGATGTGGGGCTCGGTGTTGTCGACGAACGTCTCGGCGCAGTCGCCGCCCTGCAGCAGGAAGGCCTCACCCTTGGCGACCTGCGCGAGTTGCTCCTGTAGCCGCACGATTTCGGACGGCACCGTCACGGGCGGGACGCTTTCCAGGACCGTGCGCATCGCCGCGGCCTGGTCGTCGGGCCAGGCCGGTTGCTGCGCGGCCGGCTTTGCCAGGGCAGCGTCCAGCCGAGTCCGCAGGTCGGCGGGCAGCGGCGGCAGCGCCGGCAGCTGGTCGATCGGTATGTCGACGGTCCAGTTCATCGGTCCATGATATCTGTGGCCAGCCAGGGCTAACGCCATTCAGTGGCGCGCTCCGACCGGTACCCCCAGCTCCGCCGGGGCTGCTTAACGGGTCGCTTCGGCGCCCGCATCGTCGCCGGACACTATCAGCCGGAATCGGCGCAACTGATCGCGGGCATCGACCAGCGCATCGTGGACGTCGCGGTGCCGCGGCGGCAGCCGCGGCGATCCCCGGTCCTCCCAGAGCTGGCGCAGCTCCCGGGTGTAGCGGGGGATGGCTTTGGGGAGGCCCGGCATCGCCCCCCACAGCTGGCACAAGGCCACGTGGTCGTAGGCCCCCACCCAGGCCCACAACTCGATCGGCTCGGAACCCCAGACGCCGAAAAACTCTTCCAGGTCGCGACGAATCTGCGTGCGCGAGCGCCACAGCTGTGAGGCCGGCGGCGGCAGCTTAGGCAGCACGTTGGTGCGCACCCAGGCGCCTGCGCGCCCGGGATCGAACTCGGTGGACACGGCGTAGTACTCGCGGCCGTCTTCGGCGACCACCCCGATCGAGATCAACTCGATGGTGCGGCCATCCTCGATGAATTCGGTGTCGTAGAAATACCGCACCGCAGACAGCCTAGGGGGCAAGCAATCTGCCGACCAGGATGGGCTCGGTTCCCTCGGGGGGCGGCGCGGGATGTACGTCGTGGTCAAGCTGGGCGTCAACCATGCGTTCGTCGGGCAGGCGCGGCGTGCCGGCGATCGCGCACTGCAACCACAGCTTGGCCTGCACGACGGGCCGGCGCCATTTGCGTTCCCGCTGCAAGGCGCGTCGCATTTTCTCCGGCTGGGTGGTGTATCGCCAGCGGGACCACGGGGCGTGCGGGCGCGACAGCCGGATCGCGCCGATGACCAGCAACACGACGATGAACATGCCGAGCAGACCGGTCCACACCTTGCCCTTGAGCACCACCACCACCGCCAGCGGCAGCGTCAGCACCATCGCGCCCAGGACCGCGATGCGCCATGCGAACGAATCCGTGCCGTGGGCGAATGGGAAGAAAAACATCAACGGGTGCAGCCCCATGATCAGCAATCCGGCCACCGCCACGGCGGCGAAGACCGCGTCCACCGAACTGCGGCCATCCTCTTCCCAGTAGACGTCGGACAGGTGCAGGATCAGCGCGTACTCATCGAGCACCAACGCCGCGCCGATACCGAAAAATATTGCGGACACTGTGTTTTCGGGCTCTTGCCCGTTGTCTGACAGCGTCACCAGCGTCAGCCCGGAGATCATCACCAGAACCACCCCGACCGCCACGTGGTGGATGTGCACTCCCCCGATGTGGACGTTGCGCGGTTGCCACCATCTGGGGGGAAGGCCGGAGTCGACGCGGTGGCGGATGAATCGCACGAAAGTTCGGGTGACGAAAAAGGTCAGGATGAAGGCGACCAGGCAGCACAGCAAGGGAAGCCGGCCGCCGCGGACGATGTCATGGGAGAACCAGTGGGCGACTCTGGGCGCGAACCAGTGCAACACGTTTGCAACCTACGCCCGCACGTCCCCGCGACGCGGGAGCCGCGCTGCGCAACATGACGGCCACTGACACCGATTACGCTGTTCTGCGACATGAGTAATTCGCAGGCGCCCGGTGTGGGCAGCCGACCGGGGCGGGCGTTGTTGTGGTGTCTGTTGTGGCTGCTGGCCGCCGCGGCGCTGGGCTACACGGCCTGGGGCTTGTTCGCGCACACCCCATATCGCATCGATATCGACATCTATCAAATGGGCGGCCAGACCTGGCTGGACGGGCGTCCGCTGTACCGCGGTGATGTGCTGTTCCACACACCCATCGGACTGAATCTTCCGTTCACCTATCCCCCGCTGGCGGCGATCGTTTTCGCCCCGTTCGCCTGGCTGCACATGCCGGCGGCCAGCGTCGCGATCACGGCGTTGACGCTGTTGTTGCTGATCGTCTCGACGGTGATCGTGCTGACCCGCCTCGACGTCTGGAACACCTCGGCGCTGCTACCCGGGCCGGCCTGGCTGCGACGGTGGTGGTTGGCCGTGGTCGTGGTGGCGCCGGCCTCGATCTGGCTGGAGCCCATCAGCTCGAACTTCGCCTTCGGCCAGATCAACGTCGTGCTGATGACATTGGTGATCGCCGATTGTGTGCCGCGCCGCACGCCGTGGCCTCGCGGGCTGCTGTTGGGGTTGGGCATCGCGCTCAAGCTCACTCCGGCGGTGTTCCTGCTGTATTTCCTGGTGCGTCGCGACTACCGCACGACGTTGACGGCCATGACGTCGTTTGCGGCGGCGACGCTGCTCGGGTTCATCCTGGCCTGGAGCGACTCGTGGGAGTACTGGACACACACCGTGCACCACACCGATCGGATCGGCTCCGCGGCGCTGAACACCGACCAGAACATCGCGGGTGCGCTGGCCCGGATCGGGCTTTCCGAGCAGCTGCGCTTCCTGCTCTGGGTGGGCCTGTGCCTGGCCGTGCTGGCGTTGACCGTGTGGGCGATGCGGCGGGTGTTGCGGGCCGGCGAGACAACGCTGGCGATCATTTGCGTCGCGCTGTTCGGATTGATGGTTTCGCCGGTGTCGTGGTCACACCATTGGGTGTGGGTGCTGCCCACGCTGCTGGTGACGGCGGTCTTGGGCTGGCGCCGCCGCAACGTCGCGCTGGGCGTGCTGACTGTTGCCGGGGTGGCGCTGATGGACTGGGCCCCGCTCGAGCTGATGCCCAAGCACCATGAGGAGACGGCCAACTGGTGGCGCCAACTTCTCGGGATGTCCTACGTGTGGTGGGCGCTGGCAGTGATCGTCACGGCCGGCCTCACGGTCACCACCCGGATGGCAACTCGGGATTCACAGGGCCGCACCAACTCCGACGCGGGCCGTCAGCTCATCAGCGACGTGAACGTCGTCGGTTAGCCGGCAGCGGTTTCGGGGATCCGCGCGGGCTCGTCGGTCGCCCCCTGGTCGGTCGAGTCGTTGCCGCGGTTCTTCACGGTCGCGGCGTAGACGTCGACGTACTCCTGACCCGAGAGCTCCATCAGCTCGTAGATGACTTCGTCGGCGACGGCTCGCTCGATGAAACGGTTACCGGCCAGGCCCTCGAATCGGGAAAAGTCCATCGGCTTGCCGAACCGGACCGTCACCCGGCCGAAGCGCAGCCTCGAGGTGCCCGGCGGATTGACGACGTCGGTACCGATCATCGCGACCGGAATCACCGGCACCCCGGTCTCCAGCGCCAGCCGGGCCAGGCCGGTCTTGCCCTTGTAGAGCCGCCCGTCGGGCGAGCGGGTGCCCTCGGGGTACATGCCCATCAACTTGCCCTCGCCGAGCAGCCGTTGGGCGGTTCGCAGCGCGGCCTGAGCGGCGTCGGCATCGGAGCGGTCGATCGGCACCTGACCAACGGCGGTGAAGAACCACCGGCTGAACCAGCCCTTGATCCCGGTGCCGGTGAAATATTCGGACTTCGCGAGGAACGTGATCCGCCGCCGAACCACCAGCGGCAAGAAGAAGCTATCCATGACAGCGAGGTGGTTACTGGCCAGGATTGCCGGACCCGTACTCGGAACATGCTGCAGGCCTTCGACTTTCGGCCGGCCCAGCAATTGCAGCAACGGGCCGAGGAGGACGTACTTCAATAGCCAGTACCACATGGCCCGCCCTTTCGCCCTCAACCGCCGGTGTTTCTGCGCCAACTGTACCCATCCGTGACGGAAGGGACCACATTCAACGCGTGCGGATCACTCCTCGATGGTGACGGGGATGGGCTGATAGCGGGTCCGCACGTTGGCATCGTCCGCGGGGGCGTCCTCGGTGTGTGCTGAACCGCCGGGCGGGCCGTCCGGAGGCGGTTGCGGTGTTGGTTTGGCGGACCGGTCGATGTCGTCGACGATCGCGCGAATCACCTCCAACAGGGCGATGCTGTGGTCCGCGATGACGGTCAGCAGTGGGTGCTGGTCGCCGGTCGCCAAAGCGGCGAGCGCGCACACCGGACACCAGATCTGCTGGCACTTGCCGGTCCCGGGTCCGTTGCCCGCCGTCATTGCGGCGGCCATCCGCACGGCGGGGTCGATCCCGTCCAGAATCGCCTCGGCGAGCTTGCGCAGTTCCGGGCCAAGATCGGAGTGTGCCTTGCTCACTTAGGCCACACCTCCGGATCGGGTCGAAAACGAACTGTCAGCTCACCGCCTCGTAGATGCGCGTCCAGCACCGTGCACCGCCGTAGTACGGACGCCAACCGAACCCGGCGCCGCAACCCGCCGGCGCTGATGATCAGGTCGTCGTCCACCCGGCCCAGCGACAGCGATCCGGGGTCGAGCTGGGGCAACGTTAGCCGCATACGGTATATCGACCCAAGTCCCGACCCCGATTCGAGATCCACAATAGGACGCAACGGTCCTGGTGGCGCAGCTCCACGCCGAAGGCGTGCGCTGTCGAGCAATCCGCCCAGCGCCTTGGGGCCGATCGGCTCGCCCGCCAGGTGCGGGGTCATCACGAGCGCCACGTCACCGATGGTGGCATCGAGCTCCTCGAGCACCGCGCGCTGCTCCGAGATGCGCTCGCCGTACCAGTAGAACGCCGGATGCTCGGGCAGGTTGCGGTACTCGTAGGACTCGTCTTCCACCAGAACCTGATTGACGATCAGCTCCTCGACGCGCACACCCATCAGCGCCAGCGAGCCCAGCGTCCGGGCGGCCTCGGCGGCCACCACCCGCTCGGGCGTCAGCACCAGGTGCGCGCTGACCAGGTCGCCGTCGGTGAGCAATCCGCTGAGCTGCTCGACGCTGGTGCTCATGCGCTCGATCAGCTCCACCGCCGCGGCCGAGCGAGCGTCGTCGGCGGTGATGGACAGCCGGCGATGACGCGGCCAGGCGCGCTCGACGTAGAGCCCGAAGGTGGCGGGCAGGGTGAGCATGCGCAACGCATCGGCGGTCGAGGCGCAGTCGACCACGACGCGATCCCATCGACCGGAAGCCGCGAGCTCGCCGACCGCGTGCAGCCCGAGCACTTCTTGAATGCCCGGCAACGCCGAGAGTTCTTCGGGGGCAATGCTGCTCAGCTCCGAGTCGGGAAACCGCCGATCCAATGCGGTGACCACCTCATGCCACCGGGCCTCGAGCAGGGCCAGGGTGTCCAACGCCATCGCGTCGAGCGAGCCACTGCTCGTCTCGGCGTCGGCAGCGAGCACCCGGACCGCTTCGCCCCGGCCGCTGGGCGGGACGGGGATGCCGAGCACGTCGCCCAGCGAGTGCGCCTGGTCGGTTGAGACCACCAGCACGCGCTGCCCCTCGATCGCGTCACAGACCGCGGTAGCAGAAGCGAGGGTGGATTTTCCTACCCCACCCTTACCAACGAAGAGACTGATCCGGGCCCCGGAAAAGGCGTTGGAAAGGGGAGGGGTGGTTGACCCGGACTCACTCAGCCTCGACTCGTTTCTTCAGATCCTTCAGGGCGGTGTCGGTCAGCCTGCGCTCGGCCTTGCGCTTGAGCAGCCCGATCATCGGGATGGCCAGATCGACCGAGAGTTCGTAGGTGACATCGGTTCCAGAACCCTTGGCCGCCAACCGATATGACCCCTCAAGGGAACGCAGCAGCGAGCTGGAAACCAGGGTCCAGCTCAGCGACTTGTGGTCGGCGGGCCATTGATAGGACATGACCATGGTGTCCTTGATGACACCGGCGTCCATCACGAATCGCACGGTCTTCGGGTAGCCGTCGGCGCCACGCTCCTGCACCTCGGCTTCCTTGTACTCCGAGATCCATTCCGGATACGAGTCGATGTCGGCGATCACCTGCAGCACCGTGCCCGGGTCCGCCTCGATGTGAATGGTCTGGGTCGTCTTCTCCGCCACCTGGCCGCTACCCTCTCTCCCGCACGCGGGTCCACCCGGTCATCTCCGGTAGTACCCCGCTTTCGGACCGAAACGGTACTCTCCGGGCGAACCTTGACCGGAGTTAAACTACCGGAGAAACACCGACCGGACGTGACCGCTCCAGAGTCGTCTTGACCTCAAAAGCCATTTTTTTGCCCGCCACCCGACGGCGGTGTGTCATTTTCGCCAGATTCAGCTTCGCCAGCTGCGCCGCCGCCACGCCCGTGGGTTCGGCGTGCAGGAAATAGTGCAGCACCACCCCGTCCAGCGACGGCTCCAGCCAGATCTCCATGGTGCCGGTCAGCGCCCCGGTAACCGCCCAGCGGATCCCCTTCTCCGCGCGATCCTCGACGACCTGCAGCCGCAGATCTGGCCACCAGGTTTGCCAGCTCGATTGGTCGGAGACCGCGACGCCGACCCGCGCGCCGTCGGCGGCGACATACGTCTGGTCCGCGATCTGGATGCTGTGCATCGTGTCAGCTTCACACATCAATATCCGCCGCACGCCGCCGAGGGCACGCCGAACCCGGACCCAGCTCGCGGCAATCGCGAAGCTGCCCGACCGACTGCCTCCGGGCTGCGCGAATCTCGCGATTAGTCTGGGTCACGGCAAGCCGGCCAACGGTCACTAGGTCAATCGAGGTCAACAGAGTGCGTGAGTACAGCGTTCCTGCCCGCTTTTCCGTCGGCGAGCACGACAACATCGCGGCCATGGTCTTCGAGCACGAGCGCGACGACCCCAGCTTTGTCATCTATCAACGTCAGGTCGACGGGGTGTGGACCGACGTCACCTGCGCCGAGGCCGCCGAGCAGATTCGTGCCGCGGCATTGGGCCTGATCGCGCTGGGTGTACAGGCCGGCGACCGGGTGTCCATTTTTTCGGCCACCCGCTACGAGTGGGCCATCCTCGACCTGGCCATCCTGTCCGTCGGCGCTGTCACCGTCCCGATCTACGAGACCTCGTCGGCGGAGCAGGTGCGCTGGGTTCTGCAGAACTCGGAAGCCGTCGTGGCATTCGCCGAGACCGACGCGCACGCCGCGATGGTCACCGAGCTCACCGGCGAACTTCCGGCCCTGCGCCGGGTGCTGCATATCGACGGTTCGGGCCCCAAGGCGCTCGACCAGCTCGTCGAGGCCGGCGTGTCGGTCGACCCGGAAGAGCTGACCGCCCGGCTTTCGGCGCTGCGCTCGGAAAACCCCGCGACGCTGATCTACACATCAGGCACCACCGGACGTCCCAAGGGGTGCCAACTCACGCACGCCAACCTGCTCTACGAGATGCGGGGAGCCAAGGAGTGCCTCCCGACGTTGCTGCACGAAGGACAGCGGCTGCTGATCTTTCTGCCACTGGCGCACGTGCTGGCCCGCGCGCTCACGCTCTCGGCGTGCGCCAACAAGGTGACCGTCGGCTTCACCAGCGACATCAAAAACCTGCTGCCGATGTTCGCGGTGTTCAAGCCGACGGTCGTGGTGTCGGTGCCGCGGGTGTTCGAGAAGGTTTACAACACCGCCGAGCAGAACGCCGCCAACGACGGCAAGGGGCGGATCTTCGCGAAGGCCGTGCAGACCGCGGTGGATTGGAGCGAGGCCTACGACCGCGGCCGGCCCGGGCTGCTGCTGCGCGCCAGGCATGCGTTGTTCGACCGGCTGGTCTACCACAAGCTGCGTGCGGCGCTGGGCGGCGACTGCCACGCGTCGGTGTCGGGCGGCGCACCGCTGGGCGCACGGCTCGGCCACTTCTACCGCGGCGTGGGCCTGACCATTCACGAGGGTTACGGCCTGACCGAGACCAGCTCGGCGATCACGGTCAACCAGGTCGGCAGGGTCAAGATCGGGACGGTCGGAACGTTGTTGCCGGGCAACAGCATGCGCATCGCCGACGACGGAGAGCTGTTGGTGCGCGGGGGCGTGGTGTTCAGCGGCTACTGGCGCAACGAGCAGGCCACCGAGGAGGCGTTCGCCGACGGCTGGTTCAAGACCGGCGATCTCGGCGCGCTCGACGAAGACGGCTTCCTGAAGATCACCGGCCGCAAAAAGGAGATCATCGTCACCGCCGGCGGTAAGAACGTCGCCCCCGCCGTGCTGGAAGACCAACTGCGGGCGCACCCGCTGATCAGCCAGGCGTTGGTGGTCGGCGATGCGAAACCGTTTATCGGCGCCCTGATCACGATCGACCCGGAGGCCTTCGACGGCTGGAAGCAACGCAACAGCAAGCCATCCGGCGCGTCGGTGGGTGAGCTGGCCACCGACCCGGATCTGGTCGCCGAGGTCGACGCCGCGGTCAAGCAGGCCAACATGTCGGTTTCGCACGCCGAGTCGATCCGCAAGTTCCGCATTCTGCCGGTCGACTTCACCGAGGACACCGGCGAGCTCACCCCGACGTTGAAGGTCAAGCGCAACGTGGTCGCCGAGAAGTTCGCCTCCGATATCGAGGCGCTCTACGAGAAGGAGTAGCGGCCCGGGGTCAGGCCGGCGTGGCCGACGAGGGCTGGCCCCGCAGCAGGTCGGCCAGGCGGGCGGCCAGGATGTCCCAGCGCCACTGCGAGGTCACCCACTCGCGTCCGGCCGCGCCCATCGCGGCCGCCCGGTCGCGATCGCCCAGCAACTCGGCGACCGCGTCGCCGACCTTTTGCACCGAGTTTCCGTCGACGACGAGCCCAGTCTTGTTGTGCTGCACGGCTTCCGGAGCTCCGCCCGACTCACCGGCGACAACCGGCACCCCGGCCGCCGAGGCTTCCAGGAAGACGATGCCCAAGCCCTCGACGTCCATACCCGCACCGCGGGTGCGGCACGGCATCGCGAACACGTCGGCCAGCGCGTAGTGGGCGGGCAGCTCATCCGACGGCACACCGCCGGTGAACGTCACGTGGTCGGCCACGCCGCAGTCCTCGGCGAGCTTGCGCAGCGTGTCGAGGTAGGGACCGCTGCCGACGATCACCAGGGCGGCGCCGTCGACGCGCTGCCGGATCGACGGCAACGCCTTGATCAGCATGTCCTGGCCCTTGCGCGGCACCAGCCGGGATAGGCACACGACGGTGGGCCGCTCCCCCAGCCCGTAACGCTTGCGCAGCTCCTCGCGGCCGGCCGGGTCGGGCCGGAACCGATCGGTGTCGACCCCCGACGGCAGGTACTCCAACGACGCCGCCGGCCCGAACGCCGTCGCGAACCGGGACCGCGTGTAGCGGCTGACGAAGGTGACGGCGTCGGTGTCGTTGCCGATGCGTCGCAGCACCGAACGCGCCACCGGAAGCATCGACCAGCCCACCTCGTGGCCGTGCGTGCTGGCCAGCACCCGACTCGCCCCGGCCTGCCGGGCACGCGCCGCCAGCAGCGCCAGCGGTGCGGCGGCGCCGAACCACACGGTGTCGATGCCGTGGTCGCCGATCAGCCGCCGCATCCTTCTGTCGACCGTCGGCCCGGGCAACATCAGCGTGCCGCGATGGCGCACCACCCGATAGCCGGCAGCGTCGGCGTCAAACACGTCGGCGCCCTTCCATTGCGGCGCGTACACCAGCATCGAATGCGATCCGGCGTCCACCAGCCGACCGACGAACTCACCCAGGTAGGACTGGATGCCACCGCGCCGCGGCGGAAAGTCGTTGGTTACCAGCAGGACCCGGCTCACCTGCGTCAGGCTAGCGTGACGACGATGCAGACCGCGCTGGGGGCACCGCCCGCTTGCGGGGGACGGTCTGAGGTGGGGGTACCCCCACCCGCGCAGCGGCGTGGGGGCGAGTCAGCCAATCAGGCCCCGCCGACCATCCATTGCTGCCAGCGCGCGAGCAGGCCCGCCGCGTCTATGCCCAATACGTCGCGGGCGGCGGCAAACGGCTCGGCGTGGGCTACGCCGCAGACGGCGAGATAGTAGGCGCGCAGCTTGGGCGTTCCGAAGGTGTCGGCGAGGAAGCGGGCGAACCACCAGGCCCGGTCGTAGGTCAGCGAGCGCTGCGGCCCGGGGGTATCCAGCTCGAAGTCCGACGGCAGCGACGGGTGCTGCGAGCGGTCCTCGGCCGGCACCGGGGCATTGGGCCGGGCCACGAAATCGGCGACGCCTTCGGCCAGCCACCGCGGCGCGTCGAGCGCGGTGTCGGCGCGCGATGCGTAATGAAAAAGCTCATGAGTCAACACAATTCGGAATGCCGACTCACTCATGGCCGCCGCGCCCGGGGCGAACACGATCCGCTGACCGACGACCACCCGATGGGCGGGATCAATCTGATCGGCGACGGTCACCGCCGCGATGTCCGCCCACTGTTCTGGCGATGCCGCCGCCGGCGGCGGCACGAAACTGGTCGTCGGAGCCGGTGGCCACCACCGAGATATCGCGCGACCAGCCGACCCCCCAGAAGGCCTCCACCTTGTCGACGGCGGCGCCGATGTTCGACGCGACGCGGGTCAGCAGCGCCTCGGCGGCCGGGCCGCCGAGGCTGAGCAATCGGATCTCACGGTCGCCGACGACCAGGGGCGCTCGCGCGCCGATCGGGTGGCGATGAGCGGGCGCGACCAGCTGCGCGCCCCTTATCCGGTCGTTGCGGGCGTCCAACGGCACGGCCGCTGCCGCAACGAATTCAACAACAAACACCCAGGCCAAGAGAATCGGGAGCCACCGGTGCTGCCGACGGAACTGCCCTGGCCGGGAACGATCAGTAACGGCGGGCGTCGTAAATCGGGCCGGAGGAGTTCATCGGCACCACCCGCACCGGCACGCCGTAGGTGGACGAGTGGATCATCATGCCGTCACCGACGTAGATGCCGGCGTGCGACGCATCGGAATAGAAGGTCAGCACGTCACCGGGCTGCAGATCCGACAGCGCAATCGGCTGACCGCCATGAGCCAGCGCCTGGCTGGAGTGCGGCAACGCGATACCGGCCTGCTGGAAGGCCCACATCACCAATCCGGAGCAGTCGAACCCGCCGGGGGCCGCACCACCCCACACGTAAGGCGATCCGACCTGGGTCAACGCCGCCTGGACGACGTTGGCGCGGTCACCGCCGGGGCCACCGCCACCGGGAAGCATTTCAGGCATTCCGGGCAGTCCACCCGGCGGCGGAGCCTCACCCGGCGCTGGCGCACCAGGCGCCGGCGGGGCACCGGGCGGCAGCGCGTCCGGTGCGGGCGCACCGGGCGCCGGAGCGGCCGCCGGAACCTGCCCGGGGTCGGCGAGCGCGGTGCGCTGCTGTGGCGACAGGGACACGTACTGCGACTTCACGACGGCGATCTGAACCTGCAGCTGGCTCTGCTTGGACTGCAGGCTGGCCCGCACCGCGGCGGCCTGCTCGGCCGCGCTCTTGGCGTCGGCGGCGGACTTGGCCGACGCCTGCTCAGCCTTGGCGGCCTGCGCGCCGGCAACCCGGAAACTCGACATCTGCGTGGACATTTGGGTCGCCATCACACGCTGGACGGCCATCTTGTCGATCAGCCCCTGCGGCGATTCCGCGGTCAGCATGGCCTCCATGCCGTCGACGCGGCCACCCATGTAGGTCGCGGCGGCGAGCTTGTTGACCGCGGTCTGGAAGGTGGCCAGGCGAGCCCTGGCCCCGTCCACCGCGGCCTGGTCATCCGCGTGCTTCTTGTCGGCGGCCTGCTGCGCGGCGAGCTTCTCATTGAGGTCGAGCTGCGCGCTGTGCATGGCCTCGGTGGTCTGCTCGGCCTGCCGGGATAGCTCAGTGAGCTTTGCCAGTGCGTCGTCGGCCGGATCGGCGATCACGTTGGCGGCACAAACACCCGATAAGACCGTGAGGCCTGCCAGTGTTCCGACGACTGACCGCGTGATGACACGCGAGATCGAATGCGCGGAGCCGAAACTCAAAGTATTGCTTCCTTAAACTGCCGTCGACGTTCGAGGTCGATCTGGGTTTAGGTCTCAAACAGGTTACGAAACGATATCGGCGTTTGTCCAAACAAGATCGTTAAGAAAATGGCAAGATTTCTGTCATAACTATGTGAAGGAGACGGGTAACTCAGGCGGTCCAGGCGTTTTGACACTCGGGGCCATTAGGCGACACTAGACCCTCGATTGCGGTGAATGGGCACCAAACGCAACCGCGGCGCCAATCCCACCTCCGCAAGCACTTCGAGTGCGGCACGTTCGTCCTGCAACAAGGTGTCCGGTACCCCGAGTAGCACGTTGATTACGCAGTCCCCGCATCCCGGGCCGCGCGCCGCGCAATCGTCACAGTCGATCACCACCGGCGCACCCGGTCCTGACGCCGCGCCGCCTTTGCTGTCGGGCCCGCTGCTGTGGGTCATCGGAATGGGTCCTCTCGTCCGGCTTGGTCGTACTGACCCGAACGCTAACCGCGGGCACCGACATCTTTTGGCGAGCGCGACCGGCGTGGGAACGTCGCCGGTGTCGGTCCCGATGCTTAACGTCACGCCCATGGGTGTGACTGGTGGGACTCAACTGAGTTTCGCCGACCTCGAAACGAGCGGGGCATCCAGCGCGGAATCGAGCTGGACGCCACTCGAAGAAACCCTGTTGCGCGAGATCACCTTCGTCGTGGTGGACCTGGAGACGACCGGCGGACGCGCCCGCGGCAGCGACGGGGCACGTGCCGACGCGATCACCGAGATCGGGGCGGTCAAGGTCCGCGGCGGCGTCGTGCTCGGCGAATTCGGCACCCTGGTGGACCCGCAGCGCAGCATTCCGCCCCAGATCGTTTCGCTGACCGGCATCACCACGGCCATGGTGTGTGACGCCCCGACCATCGACGCCGTGCTGCCGATGTTTCTGGAATTCGCCGGCGATGCGGTGCTCGTCGCCCACAACGCGGGGTTCGACATCGGGTTTCTGCGGGCCGCCGCCGAACACTGCGAAATCCGTTGGCCCCGGCCACAAGTGCTGTGCACGGTCCGTCTGGCGCGCCGCGTGCTGAGCCGTGAGGAAGCCCCCAGCGTGCGGCTGGCGGCCCTGGCGCGGCTGTTCGCCGTCGCCGCCCAACCCACCCACCGCGCCCTCGACGACGCCCGCGCCACCGTCGACGTGCTGCATGCGCTGATCGAGCGGGTCGGTAATCAGGGCGTGCACACCTATGCCGATCTGCGTTCGTATCTGCCCGACGTGACACCGACCCAGCGCCGCAAGCGCGTGCTCGCCGACGGGCTGCCGCGCCGGCCCGGGGTCTACCTGTTCCGCGGGCCCTCGGGCGAGGTGCTCTACGTCGGCACCGCCGTCGACCTGCGCCGCCGGGTGAGCCAGTACTTCACCGGCGCCGACCCCCGCGGCCGGATGAAGGAGATGGTCACGCTCGCCGGCGCGGTCGACCACGTCGAGTGCGCCCACGCGCTGGAGGCCGGGGTGCGCGAGCTGCGGATGCTGGCCGCGCACGCCCCGCCGTACAACCGCCGGTCGAGGTTCCCGCAGCGCTGGTGGTGGGTGGCGCTGAGCGACGAGGCATTCCCCCGGCTGTCGGTGGTGCGGGCCCCGCGACACGACCGTGCCATCGGGCCGTTTCGTTCGCGCACCGACGCCGCCGACACCGCGAGGCTGCTGGCGCGGTTCACCGGAATCCGAACGTGTACAACGCGACTCGGCCGTTCGGCCCGGCACGGACCGGCCTGCCCCGAGGTCGAAGTGTCGCCCTGTCCCGCCGCCCGCGACGTGACCGCGGTGCAGTACGCGGCGGCGACACAGCGGGCCGCGGCCCTGATCGACGGCACGGACAACAGCGCGCTGGACGCGGCCGTCGGTCAGGTCACGGCGCTGGCCGAGCATCGCCACTACGAGAGTGCGGCGCGGCTGCGCGACCGCACCGCGACCGCCGTCGAGATGCTGTGGCGCGGCCAGCGGCTGCGGGCGCTGGCCGCGCTGCCCGAGCTGATCGCGGCGGCTCCCGACGGCGGTGGGGGCCATCACCTCGCCGTCATCCGCTACGGCCAGCTGGCCGCGGCCGGCAACGCCAGGCGTGGGGTGCCGCCGATGCCGGTCATCGACGCGATTCACGCTGGCGCACAAGCGATTTTGACGGCCGATGCCCCGCTGGGCGGTGCGCTGGTCGAAGAGACCGCCCTGATCGCGCGTTGGCTGCTGGCCCCGGGAGTGCGCATCGTGCGGGTCGCCGACGACGTCGGCTGGGCTTCACCGCTGCGATCCGCCGGCGCCTGGGCGGGGTGGGCCACCGCGGCGCGCTCGGCGCGGCTGGCCTGCACACAGGATCCGGCGCAGGGCCCTGACTCAGACCTGCTGGCCGAACCGCACCCAACGCGCGAGCAGCTGTTCGGCGGCCCCGGAGTCGATGGCCGCGCTGGCGCGCGCCAGCCCGTCCTCCCACGCCGGCAACCATTCAGCGCGACTGGATAGGCCCGCATGCGCGACGATCGCTCCGGCGGCGTTGAGCACGACGGCGTCGCGGACCGCGCCCTTGGCACCGCCGAGCACGGCTCGCACCTCCTCGGCGTTGGCCTGTGCGTCACCGCCCACCAGCTCCGCGAGCTCGGCGCGGGCGAACCCGAATCCCGCGGGATCGAAAGTCAGCTTGTCGACCGTGCCCGCCTGCACCCGCCAGATCGTGCTCGTGGTGGTCGTGGTCAATTCGTCCAGGCCGTCGTCGCCGTGCACGACGAGCACGCTGGCCCGCCGCGCGGCGAACACGCCGGCCATCACCTCGGCGAGGTTGGCGAACGCGCAGCCGACCAACCCGGCCCGCGGCCGAGCCGGGTTGGTAAGCGGCCCAAGCAGATTGAAGACCGTCGGTATCCCGATCTCGCGGCGTACCGCGGACGCGTGCCGGTAGGACGGATGGAACACCGGCGCGAAGCAGAACCCGATTCCGACTTCGGCGAGACTGCGCGCGACCTGGTCGGGTCCCAGGTCGATGCGCACCCCGAGGGCTTCGAGCGTGTCGGCGCCGCCGGACAGCGAGGAAGCGGCGCGGTTGCCGTGTTTGACCACGGGCACCCCCGCGGCGGCGACCACGATCGCGGCCATCGTGGACAGGTTGACGGTGTTGACGCCGTCGCCGCCGGTACCGACGATGTCGACGGCGTCGTCGCCGATCGCGTCGCCGGGAATCGGGAGCGCGTGGCTCAGCATCACCTCGGCGAGCTCACCGACCTCGGCCGCGGTGGGCACCTTCATCTTCAATGCGACCGCGAACGCGGCGATCTGGGCCGGGCGCGCGTTGCCGGTCATGATCTGGTCCATCGCCCACGCGGCCTGCCCCCGCGCCAGGTTCTGCCCGTCGGTCAAACGGCCCAACAGCCGCGGCCACGTCGGAGCCTCAGATGACAGAGCCACGCGCCGATGGTCCCACGAGGACCAACCGCCGCCCAACCTTCGATTCCGGGCCTTCGGAAAGGCCTCGGCAAAGCCCGGGGTAAGTCTCCGAAAACGACGCGCGGAGGCGAATTTCCGCCCCGGGTAGTGTTCAACAACTACAAAGCGTCATACTTGCGGATGTGACGAGTGCTGTAGGGACCTCGGGGACCGCGATCACGTCGCGAGTTCATTCGCTGAATCGGCCCAACATGGTCAGTGTCGGCACCATAGTGTGGCTGTCCAGCGAGCTGATGTTCTTTGCTG
Organism: uncultured Actinomycetota bacterium; assembly: GCA_963794245.1. Lineage (GTDB taxonomy): Bacteria > Actinomycetota > Actinomycetes > Mycobacteriales > Mycobacteriaceae > Mycobacterium. The sequence goes on from CAWCDD010000003.1 coordinate 85,388, forward strand.
GCCTGTTCGCGTTCTATTTCACGGCGCGGGCGCAGGCGGGCGGGAACTGGCCGCCGCCGCCCACCGAGCTGAATCTGTACCAAGCCGTGCCGGTGACATTGGTGTTGATCGCGTCGTCGTTCACCTGCCAGATGGGCGTGTTCGCCGCCGAGCGCGGCGACGTCTTCGGCCTGCGCCGCTGGTACGTGATCACCTTCCTGATGGGACTGTTCTTCGTCCTCGGGCAGGCCTACGAGTACTTCCACCTCGCCACCCACGGAACGACCATCCACGGCAGCGCCTACGGCAGCGTGTTCTATCTCGCCACCGGTTTCCACGGCCTACACGTCACCGGCGGACTGATCGCCTTCATATTCCTGCTGGCGCGCACCGGGATGAGTAAGTTCACGCCGGCGCAGGCGACGGCCAGCATCGTCGTCTCCTACTACTGGCATTTCGTCGACATCGTGTGGATCGCGCTGTTCACCGTGATCTATTTCATCCGTTGAGCCGGCGCTAGACGAACAGGAGTGCTCGGTTGAAGAATTTGGGATTCACCCGATCCCGCGGCCGCAAGCCGCAGAGTCAGCCCCGCAAACAGGCATCGCAAGAGCAGACCAGCCGGTCGCGGCGGCGCCTTCGCCGCCGGCTGTCGGGCGGCCTGCTGCTGATGATCGCGCTGACGATCTCCGGCGGGCTGGCCGCCGTGCTGACCCCCACTCCCCAGGTGGCCGTCGCCGACGAGTCGTCCTCGGCGCTGCTGCGCACCGGCAAGCAGCTGTTCGACACCTCCTGCGTGTCCTGTCACGGCGCCAACCTGCAAGGGGTGCCCGACCACGGGCCCAGCCTGATCGGCGTGGGCGAGGCGGCCGTCTACTTCCAGGTGTCCACCGGCCGGATGCCGGCCATGCGCGGCGAGGCGCAGGCGCCGCGTAAGCAGCCGATCTTCGACGAGGGACAGATCGACGCGCTCGGCGCATTCGTTCAGGCCAACGGTGGTGGCCCCGCCGTCGTACGCAACCCCGACGGCAGCATCTCGATGCAGTCGCTGCGCGGCACCGACCTGGGCCGCGGCGGCGACCTGTTCCGGCTGAACTGCGCCTCGTGCCACAACTTCACCGGCAAGGGCGGGGCGCTGTCGTCCGGCAAGTTCGCGCCCGACCTGGGCGAGGCCAACGAGCAGCAAATCCTCGCCGCGATGATGACCGGCCCGCAGAACATGCCGAAGTTCTCCGACCGGCAGCTGTCCTTCGAAGCCAAGAAGGACATCATCGGCTACGTCAAGGGCGTCACCGAGGAGCGTTCTCAGGGTGGCTATGGCCTCGGCGGCTTCGGACCCGCGCCCGAGGGCATGGCGATGTGGATCATCGGGATGGTGGCCGCCATTGCGCTGGCACTGTGGATTGGGGCGCGAGCATGAGCGAAGCCGGTAAAGGCCCAGAGCCGGACCAGGCCGCACTGGCCGCGATGTCCAACAAAGAACTGCTCGACCTGGGCGGCAAGATCGACGGCGTCGAGACCGTCTTCAAGGAGCCTCGCTGGCCGATCGAGGGCACCAAGGCCGAGAAGCGCGCCGAGCGCGGCGTCGCCCTATGGCTTTTGCTGGGCGGCGGTTTCGGGCTGGCGTTGCTGCTGATTTTCCTGTTCTGGCCGTGGGAGTACAAGGCGAACGAAGAGGCAGGAAACTTCCTCTATTCGCTGACCACCCCGCTGTACGGCCTGACCTTCGGGCTGTCCGTCCTGTCGATCGCCATCGGCGCGATCCTGTATCAGAAACGGTTTATCCCGGAAGAGATTTCGATTCAGGACCGCCACGACGGCGCGTCCCGCGACCTCGACCGCAAGACAGTCGTGGCCAACCTGACCGACGCCTACGAGACGTCGACGATCGGACGCCGGAAGCTGATCGGAGCATCGTTCGGCCTGGGCATGGGCGCGTTCGGCCTCGGCACCTTGGTGGCGTTTGCCGGCGGCCTGATCAAGAACCCGTGGAAGCCGGTCGTGCCCACCGCCGACGGCATGAAGGCGGTGCTGTGGACGTCGGGCTGGACCCCGCGCTACCACGGCGAGACGATCTATCTGGCGCGGTCCACCGGGGCAACCAACGGGGCGCCGTTCGTCAAGATGCGCCCCGAGGACATGGACGCCGGTGGCATGGAGACCGTGTTCCCATGGCGGGAGTCCGACGGCGACGGCACCACCGTGGAGTCGCACGAGAAGCTGATCACCATCAAGATGGGTGTCCGTAATCCCGTGATGCTCATCCGTATCCGGCCGACCGACATGCCGCGGATGGTCAAGCGCCAGGGCCAGGAGAGCTTCAACTTCGGCGAGTTCTTCGCCTACACCAAGGTCTGCTCGCACCTGGGCTGCCCGTCGTCGCTGTACGAGCAGCAGTCCTACCGAATCCTGTGCCCCTGTCACCAGTCGCAGTTCGACGCGCTGCATTTCGCCAGGCCGATCTTCGGCCCGGCCGCCCGGGCGCTCGCGCAACTGCCGATCACCATCGACTCAAACGGGTATCTGGTTGCCAACGGTGACTTCATCGAGCCCGTCGGTCCGGCATTCTGGGAGAGGACGACAACATGAGTCCCAAACTGAGTCCCCCGAAGATCGGTGACGTCCTGGCCCACCAGGGCGAAGCAGTCGACTCGCGCTACCACCCGTCGGCGGCGGTGCGCAGACAGCTCAACAAGGTCTTCCCCACGCACTGGTCGTTCCTGCTCGGTGAGATCGCGATGTACAGCTTCATCGTGCTGCTGCTCACCGGCGTGTGGCTGACGCTGTTCTTCGACCCGTCGATGGTCGACGTCACCTACAACGGCGTCTACCAGCCGCTGCGCGGCGTCGAGATGTCGCGGGCCTACCAATCGGCACTCGACATCTCCTTCGAGATCCGCGGCGGCCTGTTCGTCCGGCAGGTCCACCACTGGGCGGCGTTGATGTTCTCCGCGTCGATCATGGTGCACCTGGCGCGCATCTTCTTCACCGGCGCCTTCCGGCGGCCCGCGCGAGGCGAACTGGGTCATCGGCTCGCTGCTGCTGATCCTGTCCATGTTCGAGGGCTACTTCGGTTACTCGCTGCCCGACGACCTGCTGTCGGGTATCGGTCTGCGGGCCGCGCTCTCGTCGATCACGCTGGGCATGCCGGTGATGGGAACCTGGCTGCACTGGGCTCTATTCGGCGGTGACTTCCCCGGCACCATCCTGATTCCCCGGATGTACGCGCTGCACATACTGTTGATTCCGGGCATCATCCTGGCGCTGATCGGCCTGCACCTGGCCATGGTTTGGTTCCAGAAGCACACCCAGTTCCCCGGCCCGGGACGCACCGAGCACAACGTCGTCGGCGTGCGCGTGATGCCGGTGTTCGCGGTCAAGTCCGGCGCCTTCTTCGCCGCCATCGTTGGCGTGCTGGGCCTGATGGGCGGCCTGCTACAGATCAACCCGATCTGGAACCTGGGCCCCTACAAGCCATCTCAGGTGTCGGCCGGATCGCAGCCCGACTTCTACATGATGTGGACCGAAGGCCTGGCGCGTATCTGGCCGCCGTGGGAGTTCTACTTCTGGCACCACACCATTCCCGCCGTGGTCTGGGTGGCGCTGATCATGGGTGGGGTCTTCATCCTGCTGATCATCTACCCGTTCCTGGAGAAGCGGTTCAGCGGCGACTATGCGCATCACAACCTGCTGCAGCGGCCGCGGGATGTCCCGGTTCGCACCTCGATCGGCGCGATGGCGATCGCGTTCTACATGCTGCTGACGCTCGCCGCGATGAACGACATCATCGCCTTCACGTTCCACATCTCGCTGAACGCGACGACGTGGATCGGGCGCATCGGCATGGTCATCCTGCCGCCGTTCGTCTTCTTCATCACCTACCGGTGGTGCATTGGTCTGCAGCGCAGCGACCGCGCGCTGCTCGAGCACGGCGTCGAGACCGGCATCATCAAGCGGTTGCCGCACGGCGCCTACATCGAGCTGCACCAGCCGCTGGGCCCGATCGACGACCACGGCCACCCGCTACCGCTGGAGTACCAGGGGGCGCCGGTGCCCAACAAGATGAACAAGCTGGGCTCGGCCGGTACGCCGGGTAGCGGTAGTTTCCTGTTCGCCGACCCGGTCTCCGAAGACACGGCGCTGCGCGAGGCAGCCCACGCCGCTGAGCAACGCGCCCTGACCGCGCTGCGCGAGCGCCAAGACAGCACCAATGGATCCACGAACGGCGAGCACTAGCTCTCGGACCGTCTAGCGGGCGGCCCGAGCCGTCGGCGTGGCCAGCGTCAGTCGGCCGAGCGTTGCTGTTCGGCGGCCCGCAGGATCGAGCCCGCGGTCACAAAAGCGGGCTTCTCGCGGTCGGCGGCACCAACCGGCAGGTTGGCGGCGCACCGCAGCACCATCACGGCGAGCGCGCTGTACGTCGCATACGGGATGATGAGCAGGTTGATCTGACTGTCTCCGCCGCTGATGGTCATCACGTGCTGGCGCTTCTGTTCCCACCCCGGCCAGTTGAAGTCGGGTGGTCGTTGTAACGGTTCCCAATTGACGTTGATGGACGTGATGTTCCCCAGCATGGGAGTCAGGATTGCGACCAGATCAGGCAATTCCTTGGTCATGCGGTCTACGCGTGGCCACCACGCGCCGTCGATGACGCGGCCAAGCTCACGAGCCACCGATAGCCGAACGGGATTGGTTCGGCCCCGACCGCCGAGCGGACGGGTCATCGCAGATGTCGCTGGCGCGCGATGGGCAGGGCTGCGCATTTCACGGGCTTCCCTTCACCGTCGGCACCGCCCTCACGGCTGCAGGGCGGCGGAGTAGATGTCATCTGCTGCGTGCACGACCGCTGACAACGAGAGCAACTCACGCTTGACGCTACGCCATAGGTCGGTGTTTACCGACCTGCCCTATCGATGACCGACACGGATCGCAGCAATTGCACGTAGTGTAGAGGCAACAGAAGCGAGGGTGGATTTTTTATGGCGATACAAAACTGGGGCGATGCACCCGAGATCCCCCCCTCGCAGATTCGGGTCGGTGACGTCATCGGCACGATGCTCCCCACCGGTCTCCGCTACACCGTCAAGATGATCGGCACACCGCAGAAAAGTCCAGGGCAGTGGACATTCTTCTGCCGTGATGACGGGGGCCAGCAGTACACCAGCACGTTCCAAGATGACGAGTTGGTCCGCAGGTACGCCAAAGCGTCTTGATACGGCCGAGCGCGATCGACTAGTTCGCGGCGACCTCGCGGTGTAGCTGCCGAACGAAAAACCATTCGGCGCCCGGCATCGCCGCGGTGACGAGCCCGGCCAGCCCGTAGCCGACCCACGACGGACCGTCGTGCCCGACGGCCATCGAATAGGTCGCCGCGGCAACGGCAATCAGCGCGGTGCCCATCGTGCCGGTCAATACGACGATGCCGCGCAACCAGATTCGGTCCACGGCTTCGCCGGACCAGTCCCCTGCCGAGCCGGCCGCCTGGCCTCGCTGCGGGCGCACCCGCTCGACGACGGTGCGCGTTGCGGGCTGTCTCGTCTGCGGGCGTCCCTGCAGAGCCGTCGACCGAACCACCGGCGGCTCGGCCTTGGTCATTCGGCGGGCCCGCAGCAGCACCGGGACGGCCCCGGCGATGATCAACGCGGACACGATGATGACCGCGTACAACACCCACGGCGTGCTGTGCGTATTCCGGGCCGCGCTGTGGAAGCCCCGGCCCAGATCGGCCAGCGCGACGGCAGCAGCCACGCTGACGCCCAGCAACAGCAGCCAGATCGCGGCGCACACGCCCAGCAGGAGCCGATCGATGACGTCCGGCGGCACGGCATCGGACCCGCGCCGGTACGCGGAGTATCTGCTGACCATCAGCAGCTCGTCTGCGGTTGATCGGCGTTGTTCGACGACAGCACCGTTCCATCGCTGGTGGTGATCGAGCAATTGAGCCTGCTGACCCGGAAAAGGCTGGACGCCTGGACGGAGCCGACGTCGGACTGCGAGATCGGTGTGACCGTCATCGACCACGGGATGTACACGTTGTGCTGCGTGCGCGACCGGCCCGAGGCGTCGACGTAGGTCACCGAGATGATGTCACCCGGCGCTTTGGTCCCGGTCACCGAATAGGTGACCTGCCGTGGACCGGCCGGGGTCGTCGTCGTCGGCGGCGGCGCGGGCGGGGCCGCGGTCGCCGACGTGGTGGCCGGCGGTGGCGCGGGCGGCGGCGCGGGTGGCGCCGGTGGAGGCGGGGGCGGCGGCGTCACCGTCACAGTCTGAGTCTCCGTAGCTGTCGGGGGCGGCGGTGGCGGCGGTTCGGTGGTGGGCGGCGGCTTGGTCGTGGTGATTTCGTCCTGCACCGGCGGCGTGGACGACGTGCTGGTGCCCGGGTTGGCGAGTTTGTTGGTGTCGGTGCGCGCGAACAGCAGTGACACCGAAACCACGAGCGCGATCGCGGCCACGATGGCCGCGACGCCGACCACCCACGGCCAGCGCGGGGTGCCGTCGTCATCGTCGTCGTCCTCAGGTGTCTCGTAGTTCTCGTAGTCGTAGAGCCCCAGATCGGCCGGCACATAAGGGCCGCTGAGGAAATGCTCGGACTCGGGTGCGGAGTACGCGCGCGAATAAGCGTCCGTCTCGCCGGTCTGGTCGGCCGACGCTATTGCGCCGCTGTCGTCGAAGGGCTCGAGTTCGTGATGGGAACGTGATTCGCCGTCGTGCTCGTCGACAGTTTCCAATTCATCGCCGGGCTCGCTGCTCGAATTCGGTTCGTGGCCGAGCTCACCGGCGGAATCGGATTCGCCAGGATCGGATCCCGGGGGTTTCGGCCCGCTCATGTCTGCCTGCCCTGTCCAACTGCATCACCTACGCACGGGGCTTCAGGGGTACCTCGTGTCGCTCGTGCTGTGGAGATTCTCATGTGCCTGCGCAAACCCTACCGAACCGAGTAGCGCAAAGAAGTCTTGGCAAACGGGCGACGGCTCAACTGATGCCCGGATTGTTACCTTTGAGACGCAAATCAGTGCTTCTCCGGGCCCACGTAGTACTCAAAGACCAATCCGGCGGCCGAAGCAAGGATGAACACGACGCCGCCGACGATCAGCCACGGCAGCCACAGCGCGATACCGACCGCGGTCACCGAACCCGACAACGCGACCAGCAACGGCCACCAGCTGTGCGGGGCGAAGAATCCCAATTCGCCTGCACCGTCGCTGATTTCAGCGCCCTCGTAGTCCTCGGGCCGAGTATCGAGGCGACGCGCCACGAACCGGAAGAAGGTGGCCGTGATCAACGCCAAACCGCCGGTCAGCGCCAACGCCGTGGTGCCCGCCCACTCTTCACCACCGGTAGCGAACAACGCTGTCAGCACCCCGTAGAGCACCGCGGTGACGACGAAGAACGCTGCGATGAATTCGAACAGCCTCGCTTCGATATGCATTGCGTGTCCTAACCTACCGGTTGCGTCAGTTGGCCGCGGCGGGTGTCGAACGGATGGGTGGTCACCGCCACCGGGGACTGGGCGATCGCCTGCAACGCTTGGGCGTTCGTCTTTCCCTCAATCCGTTGCTGCAAGTAGGCCTTGAAGTCGTTGGGCTCGACCACGCGAACCTCGAAGTTCATCATCGAGTGATACGTGCCGCACATCTCCGCGCAGTGGCCGACAAACGCCCCGGTCTTGGTGATCTCTGACACCTGGAACACATTGACCGAGTTGTTTTGCTTCGGCCAAGCCATCACGTCGCGCTTGAAGAGGAATTCGGGCACCCAGAAAGCGTGGACGACATCGGCGGAATTCAGTTGGAATTCGATGCGCTTACCGGCGGGGAGCACCAACACCGGAATTTCCTCGGGGGTTCCCAGGGTTTCGACCTTGTCGAAGTTCAGGTAAGTCCGGTCCTCGGTGTTGATCCCGCGCACCGGCCCGACGCGCTCCTCGCCGTGCGCGTCTTTGCCCTCCGGCTTGGAGACCATCGCCTTCTTGCGGGCCTCGTCGGCACCGTCGTAGGTCAGCGTGCCGTCCTTGAAGTTGACGTGCTGATAGCCGAACTTCCAGTTCCATTGGAAGGCCGTGACATCGATCACAACCTCGGGGTTCTTGTCCAGGTGCAGCATCTTCTCCTGCACCACCACGGTGAAGTAGAACAGCACCGAGATGATCAGGAACGGCGTCACGGTGAGCACCAGCTCCAGCGGCATGTTGTAGCCGAACTGCCGGGGCAGTTCGGTGTCAGTCGCCTTCTTCCGGTGGAAAGCCGCCGACCAGAAGATCAGGCCCCACACGATGACCCCGACGACCAGCGATGCGATCACCGCGCCGATCCACAGCTCGCGGTTGACGTGGGCCTGCGGCGTGATGCCCTCGGGCCAGCCCATGCCAAGTACCGTTTGCCAACTGCAGCCGCTCAGGGTGACCGCCAATACTGCCAGCGTCCCGGCCAGCGCCAGCGGTCGAAGACGACGCGAAAGACCCCGCGGTGCATCTGACGAACGGCGCTGAGATATGCCCTGCGACAAACGCTGCGAACGGAACTGCCCGCCGGGTGTCACGTTGGCGCCTCCCTGCTCGAATGTCGAATACTACGCAGCGTAGACCACGCCGCTCAGCCCGGCGACCAAACCCCGACCGGCCCGGCGGCCGCGTCGTCACGACCGGCCCGGTGCGGTCCGCCCAACCATCGCCGAAGTGCGGCATACTGGGGCGCCGTGTGTGGACTGCTGGCCTTTGTCGCGGACCCGGCCGGCCTGGACGACCAGGCGGCCGGGCCCGGCTCAGCCGGGGACGATCACGCCGCTGCCGCGGCACATGCCGCCCGAGCCGACAGCGCCATCACCCGCGCGTCGCATCAGATGCGCCACCGCGGGCCCGACGAGCCGGGCACCTGGACGGATCCGGGCGCCGACGGGTCGGTCGTGTTCGGTTTCAACCGGTTGTCCATCATCGACCTCGCGCACTCGCATCAGCCGCTGCGCTGGGGCCCGCCCGAGACGCCGGACCGCTACGTGCTGGTCTTCAACGGCGAGATCTACAACTACCTCGAGTTGCGCGACGAGCTGACTGCCCAGCACGGCGCCGCCTTCGCCACCGACGGTGACGGCGAGGCCATCGTCGCCGGCTACCACCACTGGGGCACTGCGGTGTTGACGCGGCTGCGCGGCATGTTCGCCTTCGCGCTGTGGGACACCGTCAACCGCGAATTGTTCTGCGCCCGTGATCCTTTCGGCATCAAGCCGCTGTTCATGGCGACCGGCACCGGCGGCACCGCGGTGGCCAGCGAGAAGAAGTGCCTGCTCGACCTGGTCGACCTGGTGGGGTTCGACACCGCAATCGACGAGCGCGCGGTGCAGCATTACACCGTCCTGCAGTACGTGCCGGAACCCGAGACGCTGCACCGCGGGGTGCGCCGGCTGGAATCGGGCTGCTACGCGCGGATCCGGCCCGGAGTGGCGCCGCAGATCACCCGGTATTTCGTGCCGCGGTTCACCGCCGTGCCGATCACCCGCGACACCGAGCAGGCCCGCTATGACGAGATCACCGCGGTGCTCGAGGACTCGGTGGCCAAGCACATGCGTGCCGACGTCACCGTTGGGTCGTTCCTGTCCGGCGGCATCGACTCCACCGCGATCGCGGCGCTGGCCATCCGGCACAACCCGCGGCTGATCACCTTCACCACCGGTTTCGAGCGTGAGGGATTCTCCGAGATCGACGTCGCGGTGGCCTCGGCCGAGGCGATCGGCGCCCGCCACATCGCCAAGGTGGTAAGCGCGGGCGAATTCGTCGCCGCCCTGCCCGAGATCGTCTGGTACCTCGACGAGCCGGTCGCCGACCCGGCACTGGTCCCGCTGTTCTTCGTCGCCCGCGAGGCCCGCAAGCACGTCAAGGTGGTGCTCTCCGGCGAGGGCGCCGACGAACTGTTCGGCGGATACACGATCTATCGAGAACCGTTGTCGCTGAAGCCCTTTGACTACCTGCCGGGGCTGCTGCGGCGTTCGGTGGGCAAGATGAGCAAACCGCTGCCCGCCGGCATGCGCGGCAAGAGCTTGCTGCATCGCGGTTCACTGACGCTCGAGGAGCGCTACTACGGCAACGCCCGCAGCTTCTCGGATGTGCAGCTTCGCGACGTACTGCCCGGGTTCCGCGACGAGTGGACACACACGGACGTGACGGCCTCGGTGTATGCCGGATCGTCGGGCTGGGACCCGGTGGCCCGCATGCAGCACGTCGACCTGTTCACCTGGCTGCGCGGCGACATTCTGGTCAAGGCCGACAAGATGACGATGGCCAACTCGCTGGAGCTTCGGGTGCCGTTCCTGGACCCGGAGGTGTTCGCCGTCGCGTCCCGGCTACCCGTCGAGGCGAAGATCACCCGCACCACCACCAAGTACGCGCTGCGTCGCGCGCTGGAGCCGATCGTCCCCGCGCATGTGCTGCACCGGCCCAAACTCGGCTTCCCGGTGCCCATCCGGCATTGGTTGCGCGCGGGCGAGCTACTGGAGTGGGCCTACGCGACGGTGGACGCCTCGCAGGCCGGTCACCTGGTCGACCTCGCGGCGGTGCGCCGGATGCTCGACGAACACCGAAACGGCACCAGCGATCACAGCCGTCGGCTGTGGACGGTGCTGATCTTCATGCTCTGGCACGCGATCTTCGTCGAGCACAGCGTGGTGCCCCAGATCGGCGAGCCGGTGTATCCGGTGCAGCTCTAGCGCGAAACCAGGGCTTCGAGTGTGAACCCCGGGCGCAGGATTGCGGGGATTCCCGCCCTCACTTCACACTCGAGGCCGTGGGCGCACACTCGACGCCGCCACGCGTGAAGCAGTCAGGCGAGCACCGCGGCGATCTCGGCGGCGGCCTCGTCGCCGTAGGCATCGGCCAGGCGCGTCTTGGCGACGTCGTGGTCCCACTTCCACTCCTGCGTGCCGGTCGACTCCAGCACCAGCACCGCCACCAGCGAACCCAGCTGCGCCGCCCGCTCCAGGCTCAGCCCCGCGCTGCGGCCGGTGAGGAAACCGGCGCGGAACGCGTCGCCGACGCCGGTCGGATCGGTGAGGCTGGTCTCGGGCACCACGCCGACGTGCGTGGTGGTGCCGTCGTGTTCGACGATGTCGACGCCCTTGGCGCCGAGCGTGGTCACCCGCAGGCCGACCTTTTGCAGCACGTCGGCCTCTGACCAGCCGGTCTTGTTGAGCAGCAGCTCCCACTCGTAATCGTTGGTGAACAGGTAGGCCGCGCCGTCGATCAGCTTGTCGATCTCTTCCCCGGACAGGCGGGGCAGCTGCTGGGACGGGTCGGCGGCGAAGTCCAGTCCGAGCTTCCGGCACTCCTCGGTGTGCACCACCATGGCGTCGGGGTCGTTGGCCCCGATGATGACCAGATCCGGCTTGCCCGCGGACGAGACGACGTCGGCGAGCTTGATGTTGCGGGCCTCCGACATCGCGCCGGGGTAGAACGACGCGATCTGGGCCATGTCCTCGTCGGTGGTGCAAGTGAACCGGGCCGTGTGCGCGGTCTTGGAGATCAGCACGTTCTCGCAGTTGACCCCGTGGCGTTCCAGCCATTCGCGGTATTCGCCGAAGTCGTCGCCGGCCGCGCCGACCAGCGCGACGTCACCGCCCAGCACGCCGATGGCGAAGGCGATGTTGCCCGCGACGCCACCGCGATGAATCACCAGGTCGTCGACCAGGAAGCTGAGCGAAACCTTCTGCAGATGGTCGGCCAGCAGATGCTCGGAAAACCGGCCAGGAAAACGCATCAGGTTGTCCGTCGCAATCGAACCAGTCACCACGATCGTCACGAAATCTCCACCCTTCATTGGTAAGCCCGTCCAGCCTACCCACGCGTTTCGACCGTGCGGCCGACACCGCCGGCGTCCGCGGCCGCCGAAAGGGTGTGCGCTAGCCTGCCTAGGGAACTCACTCAAGTCGCCGGGACCGAATACGCGGGCGGTACCCGCTCGTGGTCGGTGTCTACCACCGTAGGAGAACCACTATGGGCGGTCCGCACACGCCGAACCACACTGTCGGCGGCGACGGACCCGGGCCCTATACCGACCCGGTGGATTTCCCGCACGACCCCCCGGCCGGCGACACGGCCTTCGCGCCCAGGTCAGCGCACGAACCCCCGCCGGGCGCATACCCCGGGCCGACGCCGCCGCCGGGCTATCCGAAGCGGAGGTCACCGCGGCGGGTGATCATCGGGGTTCTGTTGGCGATCGGATTGGTGGCCGCGATCACAGCGGCGATTGTCTATGGCGTTCGCACCAATGGGGCTAATACCGGGGCCGCGTTCTCCGAGGCCTCGGCGAAAACGGCGATTCAGGGGTATTTGGACGCGCTCGAGAATCGCAACACCGACGAGATCTCCCGCAACGCGCTCTGCGGCCTCTACGACGGCGTGCGTGACAAGCGGTCGGACCTGGCGCTGGCCAAGTTGAGCAGCGACGCGTTCCGTAAGCAGTTCTCGCAGGTCCAGCTCACTTCGATCGACAAGATCGTGTACTTGTCGCCCTACCAGGCTCAGGCGCTGTTCACGATGCAGGTGTCGCCGGCCACCGGCGGCGCGCTGCGCGGGCAGGTCCAAGGTGTCGCGCAGCTGCTGTTCCAGCGCGGCGACATCTTGGTGTGCTCGTACGTGCTGCGTACCGGGGGCTCGTACTAGTCCCCGGGTACTAGCCGCTGAGGGTCAGTTGAAGGAATCCCCGCACGCGCAGGAGCCGGTCGCGTTGGGGTTGTCGATGGTGAAGCCCTGCTTCTCGATGGTGTCCACGAAGTCGATCGACGCGCCTTCGATGTAGGGCGCGCTCATCCGGTCCACCGTCAGCTTCACGCCGCCGAAGTCGGCGACCAGGTCACCGTCCAGCGTCCGGTCGTCGAAGAACAGGTTGTACCGCAGCCCCGCGCACCCGCCGGGCTGGACCGCGATACGCAGCGCCAGGTCGTCGCGGCCCTCCTGGTCGAGCAGGGACTTCGCCTTGATCGCGGCGGCCTCGGTGAGGATGGCGCCGTGGGTCTTGGCGGTCGACTCGTTTTGCACCGTCATTACGTCTCCTACATGCCTGTTGTTGGGTGGGTGCCCGGGCACCCGAACCACTCGGGTAGAACCCAATGCCTCAACGGTACCTCGCAGGACCGCTATTCCCGAGTCGCGCCGCCACCTGTGACGCTAATCCCATCAGCTGATTCGCCGCATCGGCCAGCGCCAATCCCACCGAGCCGGCGTACTCGGCCATCGACAGAGCGGACATGATGCCCGCCGTTCGCACCGCGGTCTTCTCCAGACCGACCTGCCCGGCCAGCACGATCACCGGAATTCCCAGCGGGCCGGCCGCCGCGGCCAGCGAACCGACCACCTTCCCGTGCAGGGACTGCTCGTCGAACGTGCCTTCGCCGGTGACGATCATGTCCGCCGTCTCGAGGTCGTCGTCCAAATGGGTGTGCTCGGCGATGATCGCCGCGCCGGACTCGCAGCGGCCCCCCAGCGCCAGCAGCCCCGCGCCGATCCCACCGGCGGCGGCGGCCCCGGGCTCGGAGCTCACATCGCGGCCTGCCACCGCTTCCAGCTGCAGCGCCCACGCCTCGAGGCGGACTTCAAGCGCCGCGACGGTGGCCGTGTCCGCGCCCTTCTGCGGCCCGAACACCCTGGCCGCACCCCACGGCCCCACCAGGGGATATTCGGTGTCCGAGGCGGCGATGAGCTCGATATTGGCCAGTTGCCGCCGAGCGACTTCCAGGCCGCCGAGCTCCGCGATCATGCCCTGCCCGCCGTCGGTGCACGCGCTGCCGCCCAGGCCCACCACGATCCGCTTCGACCCGGCCCGCAGCGCTTCCGCGATGAGCTGTCCGACTCCCCTGCTGTGCGCCGTCAGCGAGGTCTCCGGGTCGGCGGGACGGCCAAGCCGTCCCAGGCCGCAGGCCTGCGCGCATTCCAGGTAGGCGGTCGCCGAGTCCGGATCCCACACCCACTGGGCGTCCACTGTCTCGTCCAGCGGCCCGATCACCTCGATGTGCCGCTTCTCCCCTACCCGGTTGGCCAGCACGTCGATGAAACCCGGGCCGCCATCGGATTGCGGGGCCACGATGAACTGGTCGCCCGGACGTGACCGGCCCCAGCCGGTCGCGATAGCGGCGGCAGCTTCTAGCGCCGAAAGACTGTCGCCGTAGCAATCCGGGGCCACCAGCACCCGCATAGCCGGCAACTGCAAACGACCCGGAGAAAGAGCAGTGGCCACATCGTCCGAGGCCATCGAGCCGTCGTCCATCACCCATAGCCGTTCATCACCGTTAAGGGTAGGTCCAAGTATCGCGCGGGCGCAGAGCTATCGCGATGCCTGACGGGGGCATTCGGGAGCTGAGTCGGTCGCGAAGTAACCTGGCGGTTGTGAAGTTGTTGGGCCGTAAGAAAACCCATGCGGAAGTCCTGGAAGGCGATCTGGTGGCACCGGCTGCGTCCGATGCCGCCTCGGATGCAGCGACTCGCGCCGCGCGTAAGACCGACCCCAAGGGCCGGCCCACACCCAAGCGCGAAGAAGCGCGACGCAACGCGAAGAAGAAGGGCCCCGTCGCCCCGGCACCCATGACCGCCGCCGAGGCGAGGGCACGCCGCAAGACTCTGGCCGGCCCCAAACTCAGCCGCGAGGAGCGCAAGGCCGAACGCACCGCCAGCCGGTCACGAATGACGGATCGCCGGGAACGCATGATGGCCGGCGACGAGGCGTACCTGCTGCCCCGCGACCAAGGGCCGATACGCCGGTACGTGCGCGACGTCGTCGATTCCCGACGCAACGTGCTCGGCATGTTCATGCCCTCGACGCTGGCCCTGATGTTCGTCATGTTCGCGGTCCCGCAGCTGCAGCTCTACATCTCTCCCGCGATGCTGGCGATCACCGCGATCATGGGCGTCGACGGTGTGATCCTGGGCCGCAAGGTCAGCAGGCTGGTCGACGCGAAATTCCCGAGTAACACCGAAAGCCGTTGGAAGCTAGGCCTTTACGCCGCCGGACGGGCTTCCCAGATCCGCCGGATGCGGACACCCCGGCCCCAAGTCGAGCGCGGTGCCAGTGTCGACTAGCCGTCGCCGGAAAGCCTTCTGACCCCAGTGCGCACCCTGGTGCTCGGCGGGATCAGGTCGGGCAAATCCCGGTGGGCCGAGGAAGCCATCGCCACGTCACTTCCACCCGGCCAGCCGGTCCGGTACCTGGCTTCCGGTCTCAGCGACCAGGCGGACGCGGACTGGGCACGGCGCATCGCGAAACATCGCGACCGTCGGCCCGCACACTGGTCGACGGTCGAAACCCAGGACATCACAACCGAATTGCGGCAATCGCCGGATACCCCGACCCTCGTCGACGACCTCGGCGCCTGGCTGACCGGCGCTCTGGATCGCCACCAGGCCTGGGAGAACGGATCGGTGGCCGCTCCGGTCGAAGAGATGATCGGCGCGGTCGGCGCATTTGAATCCACGCTGGTGCTGGTCAGCCCCGAGGTCGGATTGACCGTGGTGCCCGCCACCGCATCCGGCCGCCGCTTTGCCGACGAGCTCGGCTCGCTCAACCAGCGAGTCGCGGCACTGTGCGAGCGGGTGGTGTTGGTAGTGGCCGGTCAGCCGGTGTCGATCAAATCGTCCGGGACATGACGGAATTCCCGCCGATCTCGCCGCCTGACGCGGCCGCCGCCGCGGCCGCGGCCGCACGGCAGGACACCCTGACCAAGCCGCGCGGGGCGCTGGGCCGTCTCGAGGCCCTGTCCATCTGGATTGCGTCCTGCCAGGGCCACTGCCCGCCACGGCAGTTCGAGCGCGCCCGGGTGGTGGTGTTCGCCGGCGACCACGGTGTGGCCCGCTCCGGGGTGTCGGCGTACCCGCCGGAAGTGACGGCGCAGATGGTCGCCAACATCGACGCCGGCGGGGCAGCGATCAACACGCTGGCCGCGATCGCGGACGCGACGGTGCGGATCGTCGATTTGGCGGTGGACGCCGAGCCGCTGTCCGAGCAGATCGGCGCCCACAAGGTGCGGCGCTCCAGCGGCGATATCGCCGTGCAGGACGCGCTGACCGACGAGGAGACCGCCAGCGCGATCGCGGCGGGTCAACTCATCGCCGACGAAGAGGTCGACGCGGGCGCCGACTTGCTCATCGCCGGCGACATGGGCATCGGAAACACCACGGCGGCTGCGGTTTTGGTGGCGGCGTTGACGAACGCCGAGCCGGTCGTGGTGGTCGGCTTCGGGTCCGGAATCGACGACGCGGGCTGGGCACGCAAGACGGCCGCGGTCCGCGACGCCCTGTTCCGGACCCGGCCGGTGTTGCCCGACCCCGTGGCATTGCTGCGCTGTTGCGGCGGCGCGGATCTGGCCGCGATGGCCGGCTTTTGCGCACAAGCCGCGGTGCGGCGCACCCCGCTGCTACTCGACGGCATGGCCGTGACGGCGGCCGCTCTGGTCGCCGAACGCCTGGCACCGGGCGCGCGGCAATGGTGGCAAGCGGGTCATCGCTCCACCGAACCCGGCCATACGCTGGCCCTGACCGCTCTCGACCTGGACCCGATCCTGGACCTGCGCATGCGGCTGGGCGAGGGCAGCGGCGCGACGCTGGCGCTGCCGGTGCTGCGCGCCGCGGTGGCCACGCTGTCGTCGATGGCGACGTTCCGTGAGGCCGGCGTCTCCGGCCGGCCCGACGAAGCTCAGCCTTCCCCGTGATCCGTTCGCTGGCAACGGCTTTCGCATTCGGAACGGTGTTGCCGGTGCCGGCTTCCGGCGAGGCCGGTATGGGCCGCGGCACCATGACCGCGCTGCCGATAGTCGGCGCGGCCTTGGGAACACTGGCCGCGGGCATCACCTGGGGCGGCGCGCTGGCCTTCGGCGCATACAGCCCGCTGCCGGGATTGCTTGCGGTGGCAGCACTCTTGCTCGCCACCCGCGGACTGCACATCGACGGCGTCGCCGATACGGCCGACGGGCTGGGCTGCTACGGCCCGCCGCCGCGCGCCCTGGCGGTGATGCGCGACGGGTCGACCGGGCCGTTTGGTGTCGCGGCCGTCGTGCTGGTGATCCTGTTGCAGGGACTGGCGTTTGCCGCACTCGGTGCGACCTGGCACCACGGGCTTGCCGCGATCATCGTGGCGGTCGCCGCCGGGCGGGTGGCCGCCGTGCTGGCCTGCCGCCGTTCGGTGCCGGCGGCCGACGGTAGCGCGCTGGGAGTCCAAGTCGCCGGCACGCAGCCCGTCCCGGTGGTGGCGGGCTGGGTCGTGGTGCTGCTTGGGGTTTCGCTGCTGGCCGGCCCGCGACCGTGGCAGGGTCCGGTCGCGGTGGCGCTGGCCCTGTGCTGCGGCGCGGTGCTGGTGGCGCACTGCGTGCGCCGCTTCGGCGGCATCAGCGGCGACGTGCTGGGCGCCGCAATCGAACTCACCACGACGGTCAGCGCCGTGGCGCTCGCGGCGTTGGTTCGCTTCTAACGTGGGCCTTCAG
Organism: uncultured Actinomycetota bacterium; assembly: GCA_963794245.1. GTDB lineage: Bacteria > Actinomycetota > Actinomycetes > Mycobacteriales > Mycobacteriaceae > Mycobacterium. The sequence goes on from CAWCDD010000003.1 coordinate 102,815, forward strand.
CCCAGCCGGGACATCCAGCCGTGGGTGTCGGCGAAGGTGCCGCGCTGAATGCCGGTCAGCGTGTCGCGCAACGCCATCGTCACTTCGCCCGGCTGGCCGTCGGCGATGGTGAACTCGCTGTCGGCGTACTTCACCCGCGCGACCGGCGTGATCACGGCGGCAGTGCCACACGCGAATACCTCGGTGATCTCCCCCGCGGCGGCCTTCTTCTGCCACTCGTCGATATCGATCTTGCGCTCTTCGACGGTGAATCCGGCATCAAGTGCCAACTGCAGCAACGAATCCCGTGTGATGCCGGGCAGCAGCGACCCGGACAGCTCCGGGGTGACCAGCCGCGAGGTGCCGCCGCTGCCGAGCACGAAGAACAGGTTCATGCCGCCCATCTCTTCGACGAAGCGACGCTCGACGGCATCAAGCCAAACCACTTGGTCGCAACCGTTTTCCGCGGCTTCGGCCTGAGCAAGTAGTGACGCGGCGTAGTTGCCGCCGAACTTGGCCGCGCCGGTACCGCCGGGGCAGGCTCGCACGTAATCCGTTGACACGTAGACGTCAACGGGGTTGACGCCGTTTTTGAAGTACGCGCCGGCCGGTGAACCGATCAGCAGGTACCGGTAGTGCTTGGCCGGCCGTACCCCCAGTCCCGGCTCCGTCGCGAAGATGAACGGCCGCAGATACAGCGCCTCTTCGCCGCCCGCCCGGGGCACCCATGCGTTGTCGACAGCGATGAGCTGGCGCAGGGATTCGAGGAAGAGCTCGTCGGGCAACTCGGGGATCGCGATCCGCCGGGCCGACGAACGCATCCGGGCGGCGTTGGCGTCCGGGCGAAATGACACGACCGAGCCGTCGGCCCAGCGGTATGCCTTGAGCCCCTCGAACACTTCTTGCGCGTAGTGCAGCACGATCGCCGAGGGGTCCAGCTGGATCGGGCCGTACGGAATGACCTGCGCGTTGTGCCAGCCCTGGCCTTCGTCGTAGTCGACGGAGACCATGTGGTCGGTGAAGAATTTGCCAAAGCCGGGGTCGGCCAGGATGGAGTCACGTTCTACGCCACTAGCGGGATTAGACGCGCGTTGAACGGTGAACTCGAGAAGGCCGCTCGTCATGCGCCGATTGTATATGCGCGTGCCAACGGGTTTTTCCCGCGTGAAGGTGCGGTGGCTAGCGGGTTTTCAGCTCGACGAACGGCGGACGCACCACTTCGCACTCTGCGGCGCGGCCGCGCACGTCGACGGTGATTTGCTGACCGTCTTCCACGCCCGCGTCGGTGTCGATCAACGCGAGCGCGATGCCGGCTTGCAAGGTCGGCGAAAACGTCCCGGACGTGGTGACGCCGACCGGCTTATCCCCGGCAAGCACCGTCAGCCCGGGCCGCAACACGCCACGGCCCTGCATCCGCAGCCCCCGCAACAGCCGACGCGGCCCCGCCGACTTCTCAGCCAGCAGCGCTTCGCGACCGAAGAACGCGTCCTTCTTCCAGCCGATCGCCCAGCCGCAGCGGGCCTGCAGTGGCGAGATGTCGAGTGACAGCTCGTGGCCGTGCAGCGGGTAACCCATCTCGGTACGCAGGGTGTCGCGGGCCCCCAGGCCGGCCGGCTCGCCGCCCGCGTTCGACACCGCCGCCACCAGTGCGTCGAACACCACACCCGCCGAATCCCAGGGCGGCAGCAGTTCGTAGCCGTGCTCGCCGGTGTACCCGGTGCGGCAGACCCGCACCGGCACGCCCGAGAAGGAGGCGTCGGCGTAGGCCATGTAATCCATCTCGGTCGGCAGCCCCAGCTCGCCGAGCACATCCGTCGATCGCGGTCCCTGCACCGCCAGCACCGCGTAGGAGCGGTGCTCGTTGGTGATCGTCAGGCCGGCGGGCGCGGCGGCCTGCAGCGCCTCGACCACCGCGGCGGTGTTGGCGGCATTGGGCACCAGAAAGATCTCGTCGTCGTCGACGTAGTAGGCGATCAGGTCGTCGATGACGCCACCGGATTCGGTGCAGCACAACGTATATTGCGCCTTGCCGGGCGCGATGCGGCCCAGATCGTTGGTCAGCGCGGAGTTGACGAACTGCGCGGCACCGGGCCCGCGGATCAACGCCTTGCCGAGGTGGCTGACGTCGAACAGGCCGACGGCGCTACGGGTCGCGTTGTGCTCGCTGACGGTGCCCGCATAGGACACCGGCATCAGCCAGCCGCCGAATTCGGCGAAATTGGCGCCCAACTCGCGATGCCGGTCTTCCAGCGGTCCCTTGATTGGCTCCGTCGAATCGCTCACGCCTTCCGACCCTAATCGTCACCCCTGCCTGGCACACTCGGGTGGGTGTCCGATTTCCTGGACTTCGAGGCGCTCGAGGCCGCCGGGGTAGCGAACGCCCGCGAGCGGGCCGACCTGATCAAGTACTCTGGACGACCTCGGCTTCTCCGTCGACGAGATGGCCGAAGCCGAACTCCGCGGCCGACTGTTCGGCCTGGCCGGCGATGTTCTGTCGTGGTCGGGGCGGCCGATCTACACGTTGCAGACCGCGGCCGAGGAACTTGGGATAACAGCCGAGGACGTCGCGCGCGCCTGGGCTTTGCTCGGCCTCACGGTCGCCGGTCCCGATGTTCCCGTGCTGAGCCAGGCCGACGTCGACGCCCTGGCAACCTGGCTCGCGCTCAAGGTGGTGGTCGGCCAGGACGGCGCTTTGGGTCTGTTGCGGGTACTGGGCGCCGCCATGGCCCGGCTGGCTGAAGCCGAGTCGACGATGATCCGCGCCGGGACGCCGGACATCCAGATGAACCACACCCGTGACGAGCTCGCCACGGCGCAGGCGTACCGCTCGGTCGCCGAGTTCGTCCCCCGGATCGGGGCGCTGATCGACATCGTGCACCGCCATCATCTGACCAGCGCTCGAACGCACTTCGAGGGTGTCCTTCGTGACACGTCGGCCTCGGTGGTGTGCGGTGTCGGTTTCGCGGATCTGTCCGGCTTCACCGCGTTGACTCAGGCACTTACGCCGGCGCAGTTGTCGTATTTGCTCAACGAGTTCGCCGGCACCGTCTCCGACGTGGTGCATGCCGACGGCGGCCGGGTGGTGAAGTTCATCGGCGACGAGGTGATGTGGGTGAGCTCATCGCCCCGAGCAGTTGGTGCGGGCCGCGGTTGATCTCGTCGAGCACCCCAAAGCGCGCGAGGAAGGACTCCAGGTCCGCGCCGGCCTGGCGTACGGCACGGTCGTGGCCATCAACGGCGACTACTTCGGCAACCCGGTCAACCTGGCCGCCCGACTCGTGGCCGCAGCGACGCCAGAACAGATCCTGGCTACACCCGAGCTGCGTGACGAGTTGCCCGACTGGCCCGCGGTCGCGTACGGCCCGTTGACTCTCAAGGGGTTTGAGGAGCCGGTGACCGCCTTCGACCTACACGCGCGGACGCTGCCGAGCTAAGGACCACCCCCGGTGACTAGGGTGATGACGCGTGAGTACCGAACCGGGATACCAGGCTCCTTCCGTCACTGTCGCCACGTCGCTGCCGAAACGCGGTGTGGGTTCTGCGGTCTTGCTCGTCCCGGTCGTCTCGACCGGTGACGAAGACCGGCCGGGCGCGGTCGTTTTGTCGGCCGAGCCGTTCCTATCCAGCGACGCCATCGACGAAATCGAGGCCGACTTGATCGCGCTGGAGGCGACCGGCGCCAGTGACCAGATACATCGGCTCGTGGTACCGGCGCTTCCGGTGGCCAGCGTGCTCACAGTCGGCCTGGGCAAGCCACGATCCGAGTGGCCCGCCGACACCATCCGGCGCGCCGCCGGTGTGGCCGCGCGCTCGCTGGGCGGCGCCGAAACCGTGATCACCACGCTCGGCGAGTTGCCCGGCGAGGACGTCGCCGCCGCCGCGGTCGAAGGGCTGATCCTGGGCAGCTACCGGTTCACCGCCTTCCGCAGCGGCAAGACCGCACCCAAAGACCAAGGGCTGAGCAAGATCACCGTGCTCGCCACCGACAAGGAAGCCAAGAAGCAGAGCGCGCACGGCGCGGCCGTCGCCACCGCCGTCGCCACCGCGCGCGACTTCGTCAACACCCCGCCCAGCCACCTCTTCCCCGCCGAATTCGCCCAGCGCGCAAAGGCTTTGGGTGACTCCGTCGGCCTTGAAGTGGAAGTGCTCGACGCCTTGGCGCTGCAAAAGGGTGGCTACGGCGGGATTGTCGGCGTCGGGCAGGGCTCGTCGCGGCCACCGCGGCTGGTGCGATTGATCCACCGCGGGTCCAAGCTGGCCAAGAAGCCCAAGCAGGCCAAGAAGGTAGCGCTGGTCGGCAAGGGCGTCACATTCGACACCGGCGGCATCTCGATCAAGCCGGCTGCCTCCATGCACAACATGACCTCGGATATGGGCGGTGCCGCCGCGGTGATCGCGACCGTGACGCTGGCCGCGCAGCTCGGGCTGCCGATCGACGTGATCGCCACCGTGCCGATGGCCGAGAACATGCCCTCGGGAACGGCGCAGCGGCCCGGCGACGTGCTGACGCAGTACGGCGGAATCACGGTCGAGGTGCAGAACACCGACGCCGAGGGCCGGCTCATCCTGGCCGACGCCATCGTGCGGGCGTGCGAGGACAACCCGGACTATCTGATCGAGACGTCCACGCTGACCGGTGCGCAGACGGTGGCGCTGGGTGCCCGCATCCCCGGCGTGATGGGCAGCGACGAGTTCCGCGACCGGGTCGCCGCGATCTCGCAGCGGGTCGGCGAGAACGGCTGGCCGATGCCGCTGCCCGACGAGCTCAAGGACGACCTGAAGTCCACGGTGGCCGACCTTTCCAACATCAGCGGGCAACGCTTCGCCGGCATGCTGGTGGCCGGGGTGTTCCTCCGCGAGTTCGTCGCCGAAGGGGTGAGCTGGGCGCACATCGACGTGGCCGGCCCGGCCTACAACACCGGCAGCCCGTGGGGATACTCGCCGAAGGGCTCCACCGGCGTACCGACCCGGACGATGTTCGCGGTGCTCGAGGATATCTGCGAAAAGGGCTAGTGAACGGCTGAGGTCATCCGGGTTTAGACCACCCACGTCGCGGATAACCTCCCCACCGATCGATTGTCGATGGGAGGCGAATCATGACGGTGCGTCGGTTGATCCTTGGTGCGGCCGCCGTGCTGCTACTGGCCGGTGTGATCGGGCTCTTGGTGCCGGTATCGGTGTCGGACGGCAGCGGCACGTCCATAGGCTGCGGGAACGCGGTCGTCGCGGATCTCACCGCGGCGCGCAACGCCAATGACAAGAGCGTGGCGAGCATTCCGATTGTCAACCAAGTCGTGCCGCACACCGACTATGTGGCGCAATGCGAATCGTCGTTGGGTAGCCGTCGCACCTGGACCATCCCGTTGACGGTCGTCGGCATCCTCGGGATCGCCGGTGCACTGGTGATGCGGCGTGCAGGTGCACCCGCGGCCTGAGCCGGCCTAGATCACCCGGAACCGCGCGGTGCTGCGCAGCGCCTGCGGCAGCAGCCGCGAAACGCCATAGAGCGCATAGGCTTCCGGCGCCACCGGTCGGATCGGCTTGTTCTTCTGGACCGCCGACAAGATTGCGTTGGCGACCTTGTCGGGCCCGTACCGGCGCAGCGCGAACATCTTGCCCAGCTGACCTCGCCGGCCGTCGACCTGCTCGTCCTGCTTGCCCACAGGCGCGTCGAACCGGGTGGTGTTGATGATGTTCGTGTCGATGACGCCGGGGCAGATCGTGGTCAGTCCAACATCGGCGGCGTCGAGTTCGGCGCGCAGGCAGTCGGAGAACATGTAGGTCGCCGCCTTGGACGTGCAGTAGGCGTTCAGCGACTGCAGCGGGGCGTAGGCGGCCATCGACGACACGTTGACGATGTGCCCGCCGGTGCCGCGCTCGACCAAACGCCGCCCGAACGCCCGGCAGCCGTTCACCACGCCGCCGAGATTGACGTCGAGTACCCGGTCGAACTGTTCGGCAGGGGTGTCGAAGAACTGGCCGGCTTGCCCGATACCCGCGTTGTTGACCACGATGTCGGGCACGCCGTGTTCGGCGCTGACCCGCTCGGCGAAGGCCTCGACCGCTTCGGTGTCGGACACGTCGAGCACGTAGGCGTGCGCAACGCCGCCGCGTGAGGTGATCTCGGCCGCGGTCTCCTTGACGGCGGCTTCGTCGATGTCGCTGACCACCAGCTCGGCGCCCTCGCGGGCGAAGGCGTACGCGGTCTCGCGCCCGATTCCGCTGCCGGCACCGGTGACCGACACCAGGGTGTCGCCGAATGACCCGCGGGGACGGCCCATCTGCGCGCGCAGCAGCGCACGACTGGGCGCCTTGCCGTCGGCCAGGTCGGCGAAGTCGTGCACCGCGGCCGCCATCACCTGCGGGTGTGACATCGGCGAAAAGTGACCGGCCCTGATGTCGCGCCGCCACAGCCGCGGCACCCACCGCGCGGTCTCGTCGTAGCCGTACGGCCGGACGTACTTGTCGCGGGTGTTGACGATCAGCTGCACCGGCACATCGACGACGTGGATAGCCTGGCCGCGACCGGAGAACGAGCGAAAGTAGTTGGCGGGATAGGTTTTTACCGAGCTGGCCGCATCCCTGGCGAAGTTCGCGGATTGGTGGATCTGCTCATCGGGAATGTTGTCGACGATGTTGCGCTGCACCGCACGGATCGAGAAGGCCGCCCGAATCAGCAGCGGTGCCAACACCGGGATCGAGAACAGGACCATGTAGGTCAGGCGCAACGCCTGACTGATCGAGCGGGCAAACCTTCGCGGGCGCCACGGTTGGCGCAGACCGCTGAAGATGTACTCGACCAGTTGCTCCTGGCTCGGGCCGGACACCGACGTGAACGAGGCGACCCGGTCGCCGGCCCCCGACCGTTTCAGGTACTCCCAGATACCCACCGAACCCCAGTCGTGGGCCAGCACATGCACCGGCTGGCCGGGGCTCAGTTCGCCTGTCACCGCGGCGAAATCGTCGGCAAAGCGAGCCATGGTGTACGCCGAGACTTCCTTGGGCGTCCCCGACAGGCCGACGCCGCGGTTGTCGTAGCGGACGATCCGGAACCGCTCGGCCAGCAGCGGAACGACGCCGTCCCACAGCACGTGCGAATCGGGAAAGCCGTGTACCAGCACGATCGTGGGACCGTCCGGGTTGCCTTCTTCGTAGACCGCGATGCGGACGCCGTCCGCACTGTCCACGAACTTCTGGGGTGCCTGTGTAGCCGGCATGGAACCTCCGCCTCCCCGCGGTTTGCTCTGGCTACCAGCGGCCACACCGTGGCAAGCCGGGTCAGCCCTGGATGTGTGCCGACGCAGAGGCAATGACAGGATAGTTTTGACGTCAACGTGCAGTACACCACGGTGTGGTAAGTCAGATGTCGACCTGCGCCGACCCACGAGCAATCGAGGAGTCAAAAGAGATGGCCTTCTCTGTCCAGATGCCGGCACTCGGTGAGAGCGTCACCGAGGGGACGGTCACCCGCTGGCTCAAGCAGGAAGGCGACACGGTCGAACTCGACGAACCGCTCGTCGAAGTGTCGACCGACAAGGTCGACACCGAAATCCCGTCACCCGCCGCGGGTGTGCTGACGAAGATCGTCGCCCAGGAGGACGACACCGTCGAGGTCGGCGGCGAGCTGGCCGTCATCGGCGACTCCGCCGCGGACGGCGCCTCGGCAGCGCCCGCCCAGGCGCCAAGCCAACCGGAGGCCGAATCCGCGCCGCCGCCGGAACCCGAGCCCGAGCCCGCGCCCGCGGCGCAACCGGAGCCCGAGCGTCAGCCCGAACCCGCAGCGCAGGCTGCCCCGCCGAGTCCCGGCACCGGCAGCGCGACCCCGGTGCTGATGCCCGAGCTGGGCGAGTCTGTCGCCGAGGGCACCGTGACTCGCTGGCTGAAGAAGGTCGGCGATTCGGTTCAGGTAGACGAAGCGCTGGTGGAGGTGTCCACCGACAAGGTGGACACCGAGATTCCGTCACCGGTGGCCGGAGTCCTGGTCAGTATCACCGCCGACGAGGACGCCACCGTGCCGGTCGGCGGCGAGCTGGCCCGGATCGGCTCCGGTTCTGCTGCCGCCGCCACGCCGCCCCCCGCGCCGAAGCCGGAACCCGAACCGGCACCCCAGCCCAAGGCCGAGGCCCCGCCGGCGCCTGCCGCCAAACCCGCTCCCGCACCGGAACCCAAGGCGGAACCCGCACCGGAACCCAAGGCGGAACCCGCACCGGAACCTAAGGCCGAACCGGCGCCGGCAGCCCAGGCACCGGCTCCGAAAGCCGAACCGGCCGAGCCGGCCGAGCCGGCGGCCCAGGGTAACGGCGCTCCGTACGTGACCCCGCTGGTGCGCAAACTGGCCACCGAAAACAGCATCGACCTGGCCCAGGTGAAGGGCACCGGCGTCGGTGGCCGCATCCGCAAGCAGGACGTGCTGGCCGCCGCGCAGCAGAAGCAGGAAGCCGCCAAGGCGCCCGCTCCGGCCGCGCAGGCTCCCGCCGCCCCGGCGGCCAAGGCTGCGGCGGCGCCGACACCGGCACCCGCGCTGGCCCACCTGCGCGGCACCACGCAGAAGGCCAACCGGATCCGCCAGATCACCGCCAAGAAGACCCGCGAATCGCTGCAGGCCACCGCGCAGCTCACCCAGACCCACGAGGTCGATATGACCAAGATCGTGGGGTTGCGGGCCCGGGCCAAGACGGCGTTCGCCGAGCGCGAGGGTGTGAATCTGACCTATCTGCCGTTCATCGCCAAGGCGGTGATCGACGCGCTGAAGATTCACCCCAACATCAACGCCAGCTACGACGAGGACTCGAAAGAAATCACCTACTACGACGCCGAGCACCTCGGCTTCGCCGTCGACACCGAGCAGGGCCTGCTCTCGCCCGTGATCCACAATGCCGGCGACTTGTCGCTGGCCGGGTTGGCCCGCGCGATCGCCGACATCGCCGAGCGCGCCCGGTCGGGCAACCTGAAGCCCGACGAGTTGTCCGGCGGCACCTTCACCATCACCAACATCGGCAGCCAGGGCGCATTGTTCGACACCCCGATCCTGGTTCCGCCGCAGGCCGCCATGCTGGGCACCGGCGCGATCGTCAAGCGGCCTCGAGTGGTGGTTGACGACACCGGCAACGAGTCGATCGGGGTGCGCTCGATTTGCTACCTACCGCTGACCTACGACCATCGGCTGATCGACGGGGCCGATGCCGGACGATTCCTCACCACGATCAAGCACCGGCTTGAAGAGGGAGCGTTCGAGGCTGACCTAGGGCTGTAGCGAATTGGCCAGGCCCGTCATCGCGATTGCGGGTTCGTCGGGTCTGATCGGCTCCGCCTTGGCTGCGGCCCTACGGGGCACCGACCATCGGGTGCTGCGCATCGTGCGCCGGACTCCGTCGAATGCCGATGAGCTGCACTGGAATCCAGAAAGCGGCGATTTCGACCCCGAGGCGCTCACCGAAGTCGACGCCGTCGTCAACCTGTGCGGCATCAATGTCGGTCAGCGCCGGTGGTCGGGCGCCTTCAAGCAGCGCCTGCGCGACAGCCGCATCACTCCGACGGAGGTGCTGGCGAACGCGGTCGCCGACGCCGGCGTCGAAACCCTGATCAACGCCAGCGCGGTGGGCTACTACGGAAACACCAGAGACCGCGTGGTCGACGAAAACGACAGGGCGGGAACGGGTTTCCTCGCCCGGCTCTGCGAGGACTGGGAGGCTGCGACGCTGCCGGCCCAGTACGGCGGCGCCCGCGTGGTGCTGGCCCGCACCGGCCTGGTGATGGCCGCGGCCGGCGGCGCGTTGCGCCGGATGCGACCGCTGTTCTCGGTGGGCCTGGGCGCCCGGCTGGGCAGCGGCCGTCAATACATGTCGTGGATCAGCCTGGAAGACGAGGTGCGGGCCATGCTGTTCGCGATCTCGCACCCATCGCTGTCCGGCCCGGTGAACATGACCGGACCCGCGCCCGTCACCAACGCCGAGTTCACCACGGCCCTGGGCAGCGCGGTCAACCGTCCGACCCCGACGATGCTGCCGGCCTTCGCGGTGCGGGCCGCGCTCGGAGAATTCGCCGACGAGGGGCTGCTGACCGGTCAGCGCGCCATCCCGTCCGCGCTGGAGCGCGCCGGTTTCCAGTTCCACCACAACACGATTGGCGAGGCGCTCGGCTACGCGACCGCCCGGCGAGACCAGGACTAGACATGTATTTGATTACCGGCGCGGGCGGGGGCATCGGTGGCGTGAGTCGCTCGGTGGTCGAAGAGTTGCGGTCGCGCGGTGAGCAGGTGCGCGCCATGGTGCACCGCGACGACGAAAGAGCCGACTCGCTGCGCGCGTTGGGCGCCGAGGTGGTGGTCGGCGACCTGACCGAGCCGCGCGACGTCGTCGACGCGATGGCCGGGGCCGACCGGATGTTCTTTTCGATGAGCGTCTCGCCCGACTACCTGCAGGCGACGGCGGTGGTGTGTGCGGCAGCGCTGGAATCGGGTCGCCTCGAGGTGATCGTGAACATGTCGCAGATGACGGTGTCGCAGATGACGCTGACGAGCACCGACGAGTCTCGTCAGCATCGCCTGCACTGGCTCGCCGAGCGGGTGATGAATTGGTCGGGCGTGCCGGTGGTGCACATCCGGCCGACAACCTTTTTGGACAATCCGATCTTCACCTCGCTGGCCGCGCCGTCGTTGCGGGAACGGGATGTGTTGGTGCTGCCGTTCGGGACCGCCCGGACCTCGCCGATCGCGGCCAGTGACGTCGCCCGCGTGGTCGCCGCGGTGCTGCTGAACCCGGCGGGTCGCATCGGCGCCGTCTACGAGTTGACCGGCCCGGCAAGCCTGGACATCGACGGGCTGGCCGCGGATTACGCCCGCGCCTTGCACCGCCCGATCACCGGCGCCGACATCGCGCAAGACACCTGGGTCCACGAGGTTCTGCAGCCCATCGGCCTGCCCGCACACGTTGCGCAACACCTCGCGACGATGGCGAAGTTGCACCGCGCGGGCCGCTACGACCGGTCCACCGACGACGTCGAGCACATCACCGGCCAACCCGCGTTGAGCGTCGAGCAGTACGTCGCGGCGAACCCGCAGCTGTTCGCGTAGCGTTGGCCAGCGTGATGGGTTCCATCCGGTCCAGCGAGGCGGCGATCGAGGTCCGCCAACTCGGGACGGTCGACTATCGCACCGCCTGGCAGCTGCAGCGCGACCTGGCCGACGCCAGGGTCGCCGGCGGCGGCGACACCCTGCTGCTGCTCGAGCATCCCGCGGTCTACACCGCCGGACGGCGCACCGAGCCACACGAACGACCCGTTGACGGCACCCCGGTCGTCGACACCGACCGTGGCGGCAAGATCACCTGGCACGGCCCGGGCCAGCTGGTCGGTTATCCGATCATCGGCCTGGGCGAACCCCTCGATGTGGTGAATTATGTTCGGCGCCTTGAGGAATCGCTGATCAAGGTGTGTTGTGATCTGGGCCTGGACGCGGGTCGGGTCGACGGCCGCTCCGGCGTTTGGCTGCCCGGCCGGCCCGCACGCAAGGTCGCCGCTATCGGAGTCCGGGTGTCGCGAGCGACGACGCTGCACGGGTTCGCACTGAACTGTGACTGCGAGTTGGCCGCGTTCACCTCCATCGTGCCCTGCGGTATCGCCGATGCCGGGGTGACGTCGTTGTCCGCCGAACTTGGGCGCACCATCACCGTCGACGAGGTCCGCGCGGCCGTCGCCGAGGCGGTGTGCGATGCCCTCGACGGCGTCTTGCCGGTGCAAGAACACGACGCCGCGCGCGTAGCATCGGCGACGTGACTGTCGCTCCCGAAGGCCGCAAACTGCTGCGGCTGGAAGTGCGCAACGCGCAGACCCCGATCGAGCGCAAGCCGCCCTGGATCAAGACGCGGGCCCGGATGGGACCGGAGTACACCGAGCTCAAGAGCCTGGTCAAGCGCGAGGGTCTGCACACCGTCTGCGAAGAGGCCGGCTGCCCCAACATCTTCGAGTGCTGGGAGGACCGGGAAGCCACCTTCCTGATCGGCGGCGACCAGTGCACCCGCCGCTGCGACTTCTGCCAGATCGACACCGGTAAGCCCGCCGCGCTGGACCGCGACGAGCCCCGGCGGGTCGCCGAAAGCGTGCAGACGATGGGATTGCGCTACGCCACCGTCACCGGTGTCGCCCGCGACGACCTGCCCGACGGCGGGGCGTGGCTGTACGCCGAGACCGTGCGCGCGATCAAAGAGCTCAACCCGTCCACCGGTGTCGAGCTGTTGGTCCCCGACTTCAACGGCGAGCCCGCACGCCTTGCGGAAGTCTTCGAGTCGCGCCCGGAAGTGTTGGCGCACAACGTCGAAACGGTGCCGCGCATCTTCAAGCGGATCCGGCCGGCGTTCACCTACGCGCGCAGCCTGGGTGTGCTCACCGCGGCGCGCGAGGCCGGCCTGGTCACCAAGAGCAACCTGATTCTCGGCCTGGGTGAGACCCCGGACGAGGTGCGCACCGCGCTGGCCGACCTGCACGACGCCGGTTGCGACATCGTCACCATCACCCAGTACCTGCGTCCGTCGGCGCGCCATCACCCGGTGGAGCGCTGGGTGCACCCGCAGGAGTTCGACGAGTTCGCGCAGCATGCCGAGGGGCTGGGTTTCGCGGGCGTGCTGGCCGGGCCGCTGGTGCGCTCGTCGTACCGCGCCGGCCGGCTGTATGCCCAGGCCGTGCACAGCCGCGCCTCGGACGCCGTGGGGTAACTCGGGGCCATCGCTGACCCGGTGCGTACGTATTCTTAGTGATTATGGCTAAACCCCGCAGTACCGCCGAGAACAAGGCCGCCCGGGCAGCGGCGACCGCCGCCCGCAAGGCCGCGGCCAAGGAGCGCCGCGGCCAGTTGTGGCAGGCCTTCAACATGCAGCGCAAACAGGACAAGCGCCTGCTCCCCTACATGATCGGGGCCTTCGTGCTGATCGTGGCCGTCTCGGTGACGGTAGGTGTGCTCGTCGGCGGGTTCACCATGATCACCCTGATCCCGCTCGGCGTGGTGCTGGGCCTGCTGGTGGCGTTCATCATCTTCGGCCGCCGGGCCCAGAAATCCGTCTACCGCCAAGCCGAGGGGCAAACCGGCGCGGCGGCCTGGGTGCTGGACAACCTGCGCGGCAAGTGGCGGGTCACTCCGGGCGTGGCGGCCACCGGACACTTCGACGCGGTGCATCGGGTGATCGGCCGCCCGGGCGTCATCTTCGTCGGCGAGGGATCCACCACTCGGGTCAAACCGCTTCTGGCCCAAGAGAAGAAACGCACCGCGCGGCTGGTCGGCGACGTGCCGATCTACGACGTCATCGTCGGCAACGGCGACGGTGAGGTTCCGCTGGGCAAGCTGGAGCGTCATCTGACCCGGCTTCCGGCCAACATCAGCGTCAAGCAGATGGACACCCTGGAGTCGCGGCTGGCTGCGCTGGGGTCGCGGGCCGGTGCCGCCATCATGCCCAAGGGCCCGCTGCCCAACGCCGGCAAGATGAAGGGCGTGCAGCGCACCGTCCGCCGCAAGTAGGCGCCGTCGGATTCAGCGGCGCACCACGGCCGTGTTGGTCACCCGGTCTTGGATGCCCCGCCCGTCCCAGTCGGTGAACAACGCGGGGATCACCAGGGCGACCAGCAGCCCGCGCGCCGCCGCGCGGCCGATACCGAGGCGTCCGTCCAGCGCCACCACGCCAAGGCCGAGCGCCAGCTGACCGGGCGTGAATCCGAACAGCCGCACCGCCACCAGGCCGAGCAGAAACCAAATCACCAACACCGCCGTCGACAACATCCGCTCGGAGAACACGCCGAACGCCATGGCCAGTGCTGCCAGGCCGTAGGCGATCAGCCAGTCGATCGAAAGTGCGGCCAGGCGGCGCCCCATCGATGCCAGCGATCCCGGCCCGCTTTGCGGCAGGCCGAGCGTCTCACCGGGGTATGCCGGGCGCGACTCCGGCATCATCGACCTTCCGCCGGATCGGGAGCCATGGAGGTCGCCGGGACCGGAAGCCGGTACTGTCTGCTGCGTCCGCACGGAGGACCGGATACGATTTTGCGATCCATGGGCCTCACAATAGAACCCGCCGGTGCTCCGCTCTGCTTTGTGGGACGCGTGGTCACGTAACCTCCGCGCAACACGGGGTTGATGGGCGGGCAACATCATCTCCATAGCGTCAGGCCGCGGATTATCAAGCAAAGGAGCTTTCAGTGACGGAAAAGACGCCCGACGACGTCTTCAAGCTCGCCAAGGACGAGAACGTCGAATTTGTCGACGTTCGGTTCTGTGACCTGCCCGGCATCATGCAGCACTTCACGATTCCGATTTCGTTCTTCGACCAGAGCGTCTTCGACGATGGTTTGGCCTTCGACGGCTCGTCGATTCGCGGATTCCAGTCGATCCACGAGTCGGACATGCTGCTCCTCCCCGACCCTGCGACCGCGCAGATAGACCTCTTCACTGAAGCCAAAACGCTGAACCTCAACTTCTTCGTGCACGACCCGTTCACCCTCGAGGCGTACTCCCGCGACCCGCGCAACGTCGCCCGCAAGGCCGAGAACTACCTGAAGAGCACGGGCGTGGCCGACACCGCCTACTTCGGTGCCGAGGCCGAGTTCTACATCTTCGACTCGGTGAGCTTCGACTCGCGCACCAACGGCTCGTTCTACGAGGTGGATGCGATCTCGGGCTGGTGGAACACCGGTGAGCCGACCGAGAACGACGGCAGCCCCAACCGCGGGTACAAGGTGCGCCCCAAGGGCGGGTACTTTCCGGTTGCCCCGGTCGACCACTACGTCGACCTGCGCGGCAGGATGCTGCAAAACCTGATCAAGGCCGGCTTCAGCCTGGAGAAGGGCCACCACGAGGTGGGCACCGGCGGGCAGGCCGAGATCAACTACAAGTTCAACACGCTGTTGCACGCGGCCGACGACATGCAGCTGTACAAGTACATCGTCAAGAACACCGCTTGGCAGGCCGGCAAGACCGTCACGTTCATGCCCAAGCCGCTGTTCGGCGACAACGGCTCCGGGATGCACACCCACCAGTCGTTGTGGAAAGACGGCAGCCCGTTGATGTACGACGAGACCGGGTACGCCGGTCTTTCGGACACCGCGCGCCACTACATCGGCGGCCTGCTGCACCACGCGCCGTCGTTGCTGGCCTTCACCAACCCGACGACCAACTCCTACAAGCGCCTGGTCCCCGGCTTCGAGGCCCCGATCAACCTGGTCTACAGCCAGCGCAACCGGTCGGCGTGTGTGCGTATCCCGATCACCGGCAGCAACCCCAAGGCCAAGCGGCTGGAGTTCCGCTGCCCCGACTCGTCGGGCAACCCGTATCTGGCGTTCGCGGCCATGCTGATGGCCGGGCTGGACGGCATCAAGAACAAGATCGAACCGCAGTCGCCGGTCGACAAGGACCTCTACGAGCTGCCGCCGGAAGAGGCCGCCAACATCCCGCAGGCACCCACTCAGCTGTCCGCGGTGATCGACCGGCTGGAAGAGGACCACGAATACCTCACTGAGGGAGGCGTTTTCACGCCCGACCTGATCGAGACGTGGATCAGCTTCAAGCGGGACAACGAGATTCTGCCGGTTCAGATCCGGCCGCACCCGTACGAGTTCGCGCTGTACTACGACGTGTAGGCCGCAGTAGTTCTGGTTGAGTCCACCCGTTCCGCGATCGCGGGGCGGGTGGACTTTTCTGTGTTACTCGTTATGGGTCGTCGCTTTGCGTCAGCTGACCCAGCACCCGCAGGAACACGTTGCGATCCTGGGCTGACAGCATCCCAAGCCAGCGCTCCTCGCCACGCTGGATGGCCGTCTGCACCGCATCTTTGACGGCGCGGCCCGACTCCGTGGCGGCCAATAACCGCACCCGCCGATCGTCGGGGTCGGGATGGCGGTCGATGTAGCCCTGAGCCTCGAGTTCCTCGAGGATGGGGATGATGCGTGTCTTGTCGGCGCCGATCGCCTCGGCGAGCGCCGCCTGGGTCCGCACCGGCGAGCGATCCAGTGCCAGCAGCACGCTGTAGCCCCACATTGCCAGCCCGTGTGACTCGAGCACGGGCAACTCCGCGGCGATCATCTCGCGAAGCAGCGGCGCGAGCATCGCCGCCAGGTCGGGACGTCTAGCCCTCGATGTCATGCCCGTGATGGTAGACATTGACCTATTGTAGGCATATGCATATGGTCTACATATGCATACGTTCCCGGATGTTCGTCCGTATCACCGCATCGCCGTGCTGGCATCCGTGGATGTCGTCGACGCCGTCACGCCCGAGCAGCTGCGCTTACCGACGCCGTGCGCCGGCTGGAACCTCGCCGATCTGCTGGCCCACATGACCGTGCAACATCGCGGCTTCGCGGCGGCGGCTCGCGGGAAGGGCGCTGACCCAGCGGTGTGGGAGGCCGCCGCCGTGGCAGACGCGGTGGTCGCTGACCCAGCCGGCACCTACGCTGCAGCGGCGGCCGAGGTGCTCGTGGCGTTCACGGCCGACGGTGTGCTCGACGCCCCGTTCGCACTTCCGGAGTTCGGCCCCGGCGCGGCGTTCCCCGGCGCGCTGGCGATCGGGTTCCACTTCGTGGATTACGTCGTGCACGGCTGGGACGTCGCCCGCACCATTGGCTCCTCGTTCGATCTGCCGGCGGACGTCCTGGCTGCGGCACTACCGGTCGCGCTGGCCGTCCCCGACGATGGGGATTTCCGCACCGCCGAGGGCGCCGCGTTCGATCCGGCCATCATGACCAGCGACGCGGCAAGCGACCTGGAACGCATTCTGTGCTATCTCGGACGCTCGCCCGCCTGGACACCATGCGCGGAACATGTTGAGCACTAGCCCTATTGGTATCCGGGGCGGCCCAGCATCTCAGCGACCTGCCGGCGGGAGCATGGTCGCGATCACACGGTGTGCGCGAGGGTCGCAGAATCGCTGAGCCCGGAACTCCCGGGCCGCCGCTAGCGGTGGTGACCGCAGTCGGGATTGGCCGGCTTGGCCGGCCACGCGCAGGCATCGATATCGGTCGTGCCGCCGTAACCGCCGCCGGAGAACACCCCGTAGGCGTTGCCGTTGGTCCCGGTGTAGGTCGCGCCGCCGCCTTCCCCGCCGCCACCCGAACTCACGACGGTCACCGCCCAGCTCGCGCCCTCCAGGGCGGTCTTATAGCCGCCCATGGCATCGCTCGGCGACCCGTTGACCAGGAAGTGCAGGTGGATTCCGTTGTCCGCGATGGTATCGGGACCGTCGGTCCGCGCAGTGTTCGCCGGAGTCGGTATCAGCGACCGCAGATCCGTGGGGGCGTTGGACGTCGTCGTGGCTTGCGACACCGTGGTCGTGACCGTCTTGGCACTCGCCGTACTGGTGCCCGACGCGGTGCCCGGATTGGGTGAACTGCTGCACGCCGCCGCGACCACACCGATGGTCATCGCCACGGCCGCAACGACGAACGGTTGCTGTCTCATGTTCTCCCCCATGCAGATTTAACGAGAAGGTCTAACGCCCAGAACCCCTCGCGACGCGCTGGCGGGCTGGCCCTCGGCCATTTCGACAAGCTCTAGCCAACTGCCCGGAGCGAAGTAATGCCGGTGGACGTCTTCGCGGTGCATGTCGATGACCAACACGCCCGCATCCGTGACCTCGTACTTGTCGAATACGCCGTAATCGCGCGGTTCGCCGTTGCTGAACACAACCGTGAAGGGCATGGGTCGAGTATGGTCGCGACCCAACCCGCCGTCTAGCCGTCGAGCGCGAGGTCCTTGCGGAAGCGTTGCATGCCGTCGATCTTGTCGTCCAGCGTGGCGTCGGGTCCGGCGTAGAACATCCACGGCATCGTGATGATGCCGGTGATGCCGGCATCCGCGACGCGTTGATAGTCGGCGGTGGTGAACGCGTCGGTGAGCGGCGTCAGAATCGTGAAATCGTGCATAGTCAAACCCTTTTCGAGGCGCAGGTCGCGCAACTTGCCCACCGCCTCGATGGCGTGTTCGGTCTTGATCAGGTCGCCGATCCAGCCGTCGTTGCGGGCAGCGCGGCGTAGCGCGGCGTCGCTGAGCCCGCCGACGTAGACCGGTATCCGCGGCGGAGTCGGTTGCATCTCCAACCGCGGCGTCTGGTAAAACTGGCCGTCGAACTCCGTCCAGCCCGGCTCCCACAGCGCGCGCATCAAGTCGATCATCTCGTCGGTGCGCTTGCCGCGGGCATCGAATTGTTCGCCCATCAGCGCGAACTCCTCGCGGCACCAGCCGACTCCGATGCCGAGCTCGATCCGTCCGGACGCCAAAACTGCCGCAGTGCCAATCGCTTTGGCCGCCGAGTAGGGATTGCGCATCGCCGGAATGTAGACCGTGGTGACGAACCGCAGCCGAGTGGTGACCTGGGCCAGCGCGCCGGCCAGCACCCAGGGGTCGGGCCAGTCGGTAAACGGCTGCCAGCGTCGTTCCCCGTCTTTGGTGTACGGGTAAGGCGTCTCGAGGGTCTCCAGGTTCACCACATGATCGGGTATGCCGATGCCGTCATAGCCGAGCTCGTCTGCGGCCTTGGCGATCTCGACGATCTCCCGGGTGTTCAGGAAGGCGCTGCTGATGTAGAACTTCACAGGGCTTCCCGCGCCCATGCCGGTTCGATGAAGATGCCTTCTGCCTCCACGGTCACCCCTTCCGCATCCGAAATAGAGCCCCGCGCAAACACTTTGACGCCCTCGCTGCGATCGATCCAAGCATCGCAACGAAGCGGGCCCAAAGGTGTTCCGCGCAGGTACTTCACGCTGATGGTTCCAGTGAAACGCGCCTTGGACAATCCGTCGCTGGCCGCCTCGCCGAGCATGTGATCGAGCACCAGTGCGCTGACGCCACCGTGCACCCGACCGGGCGGGCCTTCGTACGCCGACCCGAGGACAAACTCGCTCCAGCAGCGGCCCTCGCCGTCGTGGTGCACGTCGATCGGCGGGGCGATCGGATTGCACACGCCGACCACGGCATTACCCAACGGCAGCGGACGACCGTCGACGCGAAAGCTCACGCCGACCGGCCGGGTCCGCTGGCGCAGCAGCTCGGTGACAGCCTCGATCTCGGTTCGCGCCTTCTCGACGGCGTCGTCGTCGGCCTCGGTCCGGATGGTGGCGTCGACGAGTTCCCGGACCGCCTCGGCCAACGGAGCATAAAGAGCCGTAACTCGATCAGCCTCTGTCGCGCTGAGCACCTCGAACATGGCGTCAAACGCGCCGGCTCCCTGACTCAACTCCCGAACACCTTGCGCACCACCGCTTTTGCACGTCGCGTCACCCGCAGATAGTTGTCCAAGAACTCACTTCCGTCATCGTTGTGCCAGCCCGCGGCGACTGCCACCGCATTGAGCTGACGTCCGGGCCCCGGCAGCTGGTCGGTCGGTTTGCCTTTGACCAGCACCAGCGCGTTGCGGGCCCGCGTGGCCGTCAGCCACGCGAGACGCAGCAGCTCCACCTCGTCCGCGGGGACTAGCCCCGTCTCGGCGATCACGTCGAGCGACTCCAGCGTGGAGGTGTTGTGCAGCGCCGGGATCTCGTGCGCGTGCTGCAGTTGCAGCAACTGCACCGTCCATTCGATGTCGGCCAGTCCCCCGCGCCCCAGTTTGGTGTGGGTGTTGGGGTCGGCGCCGCGCGGCAACCGTTCGGATTCGACGCGCGCTTTCATCCGGCGGATCTCGTGCACCGTTTCGGCGGACACACCGTCGCGTGGATACCGCGTCTTGTCGGCCATCAGCAGGAACCGCTGACCTAATTCCTGGTCACCGGCGACCGCGTGCGCGCGCAGCAGCGCCTGGATCTCCCACGAATGCGCCCACTGGTCGTAGTAGGCGGTGTAGGACCCCAGGGTGCGGACCAGCGCGCCGCTGCGGCCCTCGGGTCGCAGGTTCGCGTCGACTTCCAGTGGCGGGTCGACGCTTGGCGTCCCCAGCAGCGTGCGAACCTGCTCGGCGATCGGCGTCGACCATTTGACCGCGGCCGAATCGTCGACTCCGCTGGCCGGTTCGCAGACGAACATCACGTCGGCGTCGGACCCGTAGCCCAGTTCGGCGCCGCCCAACCTGCCCATACCGATGACCGCGATGGCCGCGGGCGCTTTGCCGCCTTCGGGCAGATGGGCCCGGGTCAGCGCGTCCAGCGCCGACTGCAGCACGGCGACCCACACCGACGTGAGCGCCTTGCACACGTCCCGTACTTCGAGCATGCCGAGCAGGTCCGCGGAACCGATGCGGGCCAGCTCTCGGCGCCGCAGCGTGCGGGCGGCGGCGATGGCGCGAACCGGGTCGGCATGACGAGCCGCCGAGGCAATCAGCCCGCGAGCCACCACGGCGGGTTCGGTCTCGACCAGTTTCGGGCCGGCCGGCCCGTCGCCGTAATCCTGAATCACCCTGGGCGCGCGCATCAACAGGTCCGGCACATACGCGGACGTCCCCAGCACGGTCATCAGGCGTCTGGCCACCGCCGGCTTGTCGCGCAGCGTGGACAGGTACCAGGTTTCCGAGGCCAGCGCCTCGGACAGCCGCCGGTAGGACAACAACCCGGCATCGGGATCCGGCGTGTACGACATCCAGTTCAGCAGCCTGGGCAGCAACACCGACTGCACCCGGCCGCGACGGCCGCTCTGGTTCACCAACGCCGACATGTGCTTCAGCGCGGTCTGCGGCCCCTCGTAGCCCAGCGCGGCGAGCTGCCGCTCCGCGGCTTCCGACGTCATGCCGTGCGCGATCTCCAAACCGGGCGGCCCGATCGACTCCAGCAGCGGCTGATAGAAGAGCTTGGCGTGCAGCTGGGACACCCGCACGTTCTGGTGCTTGAGCTCCTCGCGCAGCACCCCCGCCGCGTCGTGCCGGCCGTCCGGGCGGATGTGGGCCGCACGCGCCAGCCAGCGCACCGCCTCCTCGTCGTCGGCCTCGGGCAGCAGATGGGTGCGTTTGAGCCGCTGCAGCTGCAGCCGGTGCTCGAGCAGTCGCAGAAATTCGTAGGACGCAGTCAGGTTCGCGGTGTCCTCGCGTCCGACGTAGCCGCCCGCGCCCAGCGCGGCCAGCGCGTCGACCGTGGAGGCCACGTGCAATGACTCGTCGCCGCGGCCGTGTACCAACTGCAGCAGCTGCACGGCGAACTCGACATCGCGTAATCCGCCACTGCCGAGCTTGAGCTCGCGGGAACGGACGTCCGACGGCACCAGCTGCTCCACGCGCCGCCGCATGGCCTGCACTTCGCCGACGAAGTCCTCACGCTCGCAGGCGATCCAGACCATGGGCATCAATTCGGCCAGATAGCGCTTGCCGAGTTCCGCATCCCCAGCGGCGGCGCGGGCTTTCAGCAACGCCTGGAACTCCCAGGTTTTCGCCCAGCGCTTGTAGTAGGCGACGTGCGATTCGACCGTGCGGACCAGCTCACCGCTGCGCCCCTCCGGGCGAAGTCCGGCGTCAACTTCGAAGCATGCCGTCGAGGCCACCCGCATCATCTCGGTGGCTACCCGGGTGGACAGCGCGTCGGCCTGCTCGGCGACGAAAATGATGTCGACGTCGCTGACGTAGTTCAGTTCGCGGGCACCGCATTTGCCCATCGCGATGACCGCCAGCCGTGGCGGTGTGCGGTCGCCGCACACGGTGGCTTCGGCCGCGCGCAGCGAGGCCGCCAGCACGGCGTCGGCGGTATCCGCCAGCTGGGCGCCGACCACGGTGAACGGCAGCACCGGCTCGTCCTCGACCGTTGCGGCCAGGTCGAGCGCCGCGATCACCAGCAGGTGGTCGCGGTACAGGGCGGACAATCGGGGCACCACCGAATTCGGCTCGGCCAACGCGTCCTCGACGCACTCGATGAACGCTCGCTGCAGCTCGTCGTGGGTGGGCAGTTTGATCTTGCCCCGCAGCAGTTTCCAGGATTGCGGGTTGGCGGCCAGATGGTCGCCGAGGGTCAGCGACGAACCCAGCACCGAGAACAGGCGTCCGCGCAGGGCGTGTTCGTTGAGCAGCGCGGTGTTGAGTTCGGCCCATCCGGTGTCCGGGTTCTCCGCGAGCCGAACCAGGGCCCGCAGCGCGGCGTCCGGGTCGGGTGCCCGCGACAACGCCCACAACAGGTCGACGTGCGCCTTGTCGTCGTGAGTCCAGCCCAGTTGCGCCAGGCGCTCACCAGCGGGCGGATCGACTAACCCAAGCCGGCCGACGCTGGGCAGCCTCGGGCGCTCGGTCGTGGGTTTGGTCACGCCCAGAACGGTAGCGCAACCCGCCCATCTCTCGGACCAACCGGCGGCCCGTGTGCGCTACAGCGACAGGTAGGTGCTCAGCTCGAATGGCGTGACGTGACTGCGGTAGTTCGCCCATTCCGTGCGCTTGTTGCGTAAGAAGAAGTCAAAGACGTGCTCCCCCAACGTTTCCGCGACAAGCTCGGAGGCTTCCATGGCGTGTAGTGCACTGTCGAGGCTGGTGGGCAGCTCGCGGTAGCCCATCGTGCGACGCTCTTCGGGGGTGAGGTCCCATACGTTGTCCTCGGCCTGAGGCCCCAGCACGTATCCCTTCTCCACGCCGCGCAGTCCGGCGGCCAGCAGCACGGCGAAAGCCAGGTACGGGTTGCACGCCGAGTCGGGGCTGCGAACCTCGATCCGCCGCGACGACGTCTTGTGCGGCGTGTACATCGGCACCCGCACCAGGGCGGACCGGTTGGCCGCACCCCACGACGCCGCGGTCGGCGCTTCGCCGCCATGCACCAGGCGCTTGTAGGAGTTCACCCATTGATTGGTGACCGCGCTGATCTCGGAGGCATGCTCGAGAATCCCGGCGATGAACGACTTGCCCACATCCGAGAGCTGCAGCGGATCGTCGGGACTGTGGAAGGCGTTGACGTCGCCCTCGAACAGGCTCATGTGGGTGTGCATGGCCGAGCCCGGGTGTTCCCCGAATGGCTTGGGCATGAAGGATGCTCGCGCACCATTTTCGATCGCGACTTCTTTGATGACGTAGCGGAACGTCATCACGTTGTCGGCCATGGACAGCGCGTCGGCGAAGCGCAGGTCGATCTCCTGCTGGCCGGGCGCACCCTCGTGGTGGCTGAACTCCACCGAGATACCCATGAACTCGAGGGCATCGATGGCAAGCCGGCGGAAGTTCGACGCCGAGTCGTGCACCGCCTGGTCGAAGTAGCCGGCGTTGTCGACCGGGATCGGCACCGTGCCGTCCTCGGGACCGGGCTTCAGCAGGAAGAATTCGATCTCGGGGTGCACGTAGCAGGAGAAACCCAGGTCGTTGGCCTTCTGCAGCTGGCGGCGCAGCACGTGGCGCGGGTCCGCCCAGGACGGCGAGCCGTCGGGCATGGTGATGTCGCAGAACATCCGCGCCGAGTGGTGGTGGCCGCTGGGCGACGCCCAGGGCAGCACTTGGAAGGTCGACGGGTCGGGGTTGGCCACGGTGTCGGATTCCGAGACCCGCGAAAAACCCTCGATCGAGGATCCGTCGAAGCCGATGCCTTCCTCGAAGGCGCCCTCGAGTTCGGCCGGGGCGATGGCGACCGACTTGAGGTAGCCGAGCACATCCGTGAACCAAAGCCGGACGAAGCGAATGTCCCGCTCCTCCAACGTGCGGAGGACGAATTCCTTCTGTCGATCCATACAGCGAACATTAGGCAAGTGCTGTTAATTCCGTGTTACACGGGTGCTTAGTACTCGGCATCCCTGTTACAGCCACCAGCGCAAACACTCCGCTCGCCGCTTTGCCGGCCCTTCGTTTTGCGACCGCCGTCTCGCCGTGTCGGCGCTTCGGCACGACGCCGACGCCACCGAGCGCACCGCCGCACTGTTCCCAGTCAGGACCAGCGGCGCCAGGAACATCGCTGGGCTGCTACAGCAAATACCGTCAAAGCCCTAGAAATCGCGGCAAGGATCTCGCCGGCATGCACAAAAGGCTGCTACAGGCCGAATTCCGATGATTTCTCAGCGCCGGTTCAGCGATGAATCCGTACCGTCGGGCGCTGTGAGCAACACCGGGTTCCGCGGTCGTCCAGCACGTCGCGCCAGCCCTGTAACCGACTCGTGCGGTTATCTGTCTTGGGCTGGAATGTGTAACCGGTTAATATGGTTACAGAGGGCACGTCGCATTAGCAGGAGGTATTGAACGTGATCACCAAACTTCTGGCCGTTGGAGCTATCGGTATCGGTGTCGCGATGGGGCAAGCCGCAAGTCACGCCGCGCCGGTTGATCGCGGACCCCGCGTTCAACGACCTCACCTGCACTTGCCAGACGCCGCCCCCGGCCCCCGGCCAGACCAGCGAAGACCGGATCAATCAGGGTCTGAACGACGCGTTCACCAGGTGAAACTCAGGGCTGGCAATGCAACGACGCCGGCGGCACCGCCCCGGTGACGAAGTAGCGAATCACCGCGTTATCGACGCACTCGTTGCCACCGAACACCGCGGTGTGCTGGGTTCCGTCGAAAGTGATCAGCGGGGCACCTAACTGATTGGCCAGGCTCACCCCTGCCTGATACGGCGTCGCCGGATCGTGCGTCGTGGAGACCACGACGACCTTGCCCAGCGCCGCCGGCGCAGCCGTATGCGGTGCGGACGTCGCCGGTACCGGCCACAGTGCGCACAGATCTCGGGGAGCGTTGCCGGTGAACTGCCCGTAGCTCAAGAACGGCGCGACCTGGCGGATCTGTTGATCGGCCGACACCCAGGTCGCCGGGTCCGTCGGCGCCGGCGCGTCGACACAACGGACAGCGTTGAACGCGTCCTGGTCGTTGTCGTAGTGCCCTTGCTTGTCGCGGCCTTGGTAATCGTCGGCGAGCAGCAGCAGGTCGCCCGCGTCGGTGCCGCGCTGCAACCCGAGCAGACCACTCGTCAGGTACTTCCAATGCTGCGGGGTGTAAAGAGCGTTGATCGTGCCGGTGGTCGCATCGGCGTAGCTCAGGCCGCGCGGGTCCGACGTACGGCCCGGCTTCGCGACGAGCGGGTCGATCAGGGCGTGGTAGCGGTTCACGAACTGGGTCGGGTCGGTACCCAACGGGCAGGCCGGCGAGCGGGCGCAGTCCGCGGCGTAATCGTTGAAAGCCGTTTGGAATCCCGCGGTCTGGCTGATGTTTTCCTGGACGGGGTCGACCGTCGGGTCGATGGCGCCGTCGAGCACCATCGTGCGCACGTGATCGGCGAAATGTTCCAGGTATGCGGTGCCCAGTTCGGTGCCATAGCTGTAGCCGAGGTAGTTGATCTGATCCTCACCCAGCGCCTGACGCACCATGTCCATATCGCGCGCGACGGCCGCGGTGCCGGCGTTGGCCAAGAACCCCTTGCCCATCTTGTTCACGCATTCCTGGGCCAATTGCCGGTTGATCTGCTCGATGTGCGCCACACCCGCCGGGCTGTAATCGACCATCGGTTCGGTTCGGTAAGCGTCGAACTCGGCATCGGTGCGGCAGCGCAGCGACGGGGTGGAGTGGCCCACGCCCCGCGGGTCGAAGCCGACCAGGTCGAAGTGCCGGGTGATGTCGGTGTTCTGCAGATCCGGGGCGATCCCGGCCACCATGTCGACGGCCGACCCTCCGGGTCCGCCCGGGTTGATCAACAGCGACCCGATCCGCTGGCCGGTGGCCGGCACCCGGATCACCGCCAACTTCGCCTGTGCCCCAGTGGGATTGTTGTAGTCGATCGGGACCGACACGGTGGTGCACTGTGCGGTGGGGACGTCGCTGCTGTCGGTGAGAACTTGGCTGCAACTGCCCCAATTCAGCGTCGACGCCGCGGCCGGCGGTGCCGGGTTCGGGGTCTGACCGGCGCCGGGTTCCGGCGTTGCACCGGCCTTGGGCAGCGCCGGTTGCACTGCGAGCAACAGGCCTAACGACAGCAGCACCGAGCTCAGCGATCTCAGGCGCGACATGGGTGTCAATCGTGGCAGCTTCGAATACCCGTGACGGCGCGAATCGGTCACGCCTTGATCTCGGGCCCGGGGCGACAGCGCGCGGCGGCCGCTAGCACTTGGCGCCGCTCGGCGGCGTGGTGCCACCGATCAGATACGCCGTCACGTAGTCGTCGACGCAGCTGTCGCCCTGGAAGACGACCGTGTGCTGGGTGCCGTCGAAGGTCAGCAGCGAGCCGCGCAGCTGGTTCGCCAGATCAACGCCGGCCTTGTAGGGCGTCGCCGGGTCGTGCGTGGTCGACACCACGACGGTCGGAGCCAGGCCGGGCGCCGAGACGGCGTGCGGCTTGCTGGTGGGCGGCACCGGCCAGAACGCGCAGGTGCCCAGCGGCGCGTCACCGGTGAACTTCCCGTAGCTCATGAACGGGGCGATCTCGCGGGAGCGGCGGTCCTCGTCAATTACCTTGGCGCGGTCGGTAACTGGCGGCTGGTCGACGCAGTTGATCGCGACCCGCGCGTCGGTGGCATTGGTGTAGTGACCCTTCGGGTCGCGGCGCATATACATATCGGCCAGGGCGAGCAGGGTGTCGCCATGGTGGTTGGCCAGTTCACTGAGGCCGTCGGTGAGGTGATGCCACAGCGTCGGCGAGTACAGCGCCATGATCGTGCCGACGATGGCGTCGCTGTAGCTCAGCCCGCGCGGGTCCTTGGTGGGCGCCGGCCTGCCGACCATTTGATTGTTCGGGTCGACCAGCGGGTCGACCAGGCTGTGGTAGACGTCGACGGCCTTCGACGGATCGGTGCCCAGCGGACAGCTCGACTGCTTCGCGCAGTCGGTGGCGTAGTCGTTGAACGCGTCCTGAAATCCCTTGGCCTGACGCAGATCGGCTTCGATCGGATCGGCGTTGGGGTCGACGGCGCCGTCGAGGATCATCGCCCGCACGTTGTGCGGAAACGCCTCGGCGTAGGCCGACCCGATCCGGGTGCCGTATGAGTAGCCCAGGTAGGTCAGCTTGTCGTCACCCAGCGCCGCACGGATGGTGTCTAGATCCCTCGCGACATTGACCGTCCCGACGTTGGCCAGAAAGTCCTTACCCATCTTGTCGACGCAGCGGCCGACGAACTGTTTGGTCTCGTCCTCCATGTGCGCGACACCGGCCGGGCTGTAGTCGACGTTCGGCTCGGTGCGCAGGCGGTCGTTGTCGGCATCCGAGTTACACCAGATCGCCGGCCGCGACGACCCCACTCCGCGGGGGTCGAACCCGACCAGGTCGAACCGCTCGCGGACCCGTTTGGGCAGCGTCTGCACGACGCCCAGCGCGGCCTCGATACCGGACTCACCGGGCCCGCCTGGGTTGATCACCAGCGAGCCGAGCTTGTCCCCGGTCGCCGGGAAACGAATCATCGCCAGCGTCGCGACGTCGCCGCCCGGGTGGTCGTAGTCGACGGGCACGGCGAGCCTGCCGCACATGGCGCCGCCCGGGAGCTTCACCGATCCGCTGGCCGCCCGGCATGGTGTCCACTCCACCGGCTGCCCCAATCTGGGCCCTGCCATCAGTGGGTGTCCGCCGACAACGCGCACGCAGCCCCCCAGAAGCAGCGCCACGGCAGCGATCGCTGTCGAGACAACCAGCATGCGCGCGATCTTGTCGCGGCGAGTCAGACCCATGCCAACACATGCTGCCAGAGACAACCTGAGACTTTCGTGAGCGGCCACCGCCGGCCGGTTACCAAGCGACTACCAGCAGTTCTTCCATCTCGACCGCGAACTCGAATGGCACGTCTCACACTCCCGCGACGGTGCAACCGCGCAGAAGAGATGGCAGAATAACGGAAGTCAGACGAACCCGGGGACCTTCACGGCCACGAGGATCGACCCGACCACATTAGGGACAATGATGTCTGAGCAGAACGTTTACGGTGCAAACCTGGGTGCCTCGGCGCCTTCAATGGCCAGGCCCAAGATCCGCACCCACCACCTACAGAAAATGAAGGCCGAAGGCCACAAGTGGGCCATGCTCACGGCCTACGACTATTCGACAGCCCGCATCTTCGACGACGCCGGCATCCCGGTGTTGCTGGTCGGTGACTCGGCGGCGAACGTCGTGTACGGCTACGACACCACGGTGCCGGTCTCCATCGACGAACTGATCCCGCTGGTTCGCGGCGTTGTCCGGGGGGCGCCACACGCCCTGGTCGTCGCGGACCTGCCGTTCGGCAGCTACGAGGCCGGACCCGCCGCGGCGCTCGCCGCCGCCACCCGGTTCATGAAGGAGGGTGGCGCGCACGCCGTCAAGCTCGAGGGCGGTGAGCGGGTCGCCGAGCAGATCGCCTGCCTGAGCGCAGCCGGCATCCCCGTCATGGCACACATCGGCTTCACGCCGCAAAGCGTCAACAGCCTGGGCGGCTTCAAGGTGCAGGGCCGCGGTGACGCCGCGGAGCAGACCGTGCACGATGCGATCGCCGTCGCCGAAGCCGGCGCGTTCTCCGTCGTCATGGAAATGGTGCCCGCCGAATTGGCCACCCAGATCACCGGGAAGCTGACCATCCCGACTGTCGGGATCGGCGCGGGGCCGAACTGCGACGCGCAGGTCTTGGTCTGGCAGGACATGGCCGGGATGAGCAGTGGCAAGGCGGCGCGATTCGTCAAGCGATTCGCGAACGTCGGCGACGAATTACGCCGGGCCGCTACCCAATACGCGGAAGAAGTGGCTGGCGGAGTTTTCCCCGCCGACGAACACTGCTTCTGAGCTACTGCATTTGGCATCGATTCTTGAAATCGGTCAGCGGCTGGCGAATCCCTTCAAGGTCGGCGTGCGTCTGCGGGTTGGCATCCATGTACTGCTTGATCTGATCGCCAATCTCGTTGCGCGGCTGTCCTTTTAAGCTGGTGAAGTAGGCGTTGACGTCCGGATGGCTGAACAGATACACCGACGTCGCGGCTGCGACACCCGAGGAAACCTGGGCGAGATCGGCTGCCGTGCAGTTCGGTGGCGGTGGGGGCGCCGGTTCGGGGTCCGCTGCGGCCGAGCCCACGGCGGCGAAAAGCATTGCGCCGCTGATCGCCCCGGCAGCAATTCCGCCGACGACCGCGCGCGATGTGGCGATTGTGAAAAACACCATCGGTAACTCCTCCATCAGGGATCCGAAACTCGCACGCAAACCATAAGCGGTTTTGGCGCGGCCCATGGACGAAATCCATTCATATGGCGAACGAGGCAAAACCCCGCCGTGGCAGCGGGCGGGGTCGATATACTCCAATTCTCTAATCCGCCCAACGCACAGGAGTCGCGAAATGAATCGGCGCCGTTGGATCGGAGCACTGCTGGCAGTGTTGGCAATGGCCCCGATTCCCGCAATCGTGGCGATTCACTCTGGCGGGCAGGCCGAGGCCACCGTCTGTGTCGGCGCGGGCCGACGTGTGTCGGTCAGCGGTTGCGCCAACGTCGCCGACGCCATCCAGCGCTACGTGCCGCCGCCGGCGGATTACGCACCGATGCCCGAAGACCCACCACCGCCGCCACCCCCGCCCCCGTAGTCGATCGGGTGGCCTCGCGCCGACCAAATCCGTTCTCAGGGGCCAACGATGGCCGACACGCGGCAGCTCCGATCGCTGTCGGCAGTTCAGCCGCGATGTGGCACGCTATGGGTAACCTGCTACGAGCGTCGATGACCGGGTAATACCGCGGCGACGCGCCCCCTACGGAGCCGATAAATGCCAGAACCCTCGCGCCATCTGGAGGTGGAGCGCAAGTTCGACGTCCTCGAATCCACGGTCTCACCGTCGTTCGAAGGCATCGCGGCGGTGGCCCGGGTGGAGAAGTTGCCGACGCAATCGCTGGACGCCATGTACTTCGACACGCAGACGCAGGATCTCGCGCGAAACAAGATCACTCTGCGGCGCCGCACCGGTGGCCACGACGCCGGTTGGCACCTGAAGTTGCCGGCCGGAACCGACGCCCGCACCGAGATCCGCGCACCGCTAGGGTCCGCGGACGACGACACCGTCCCCAGCGAGCTGCTGGACGTGGTGTTGGCGATTGTTCGCGACCGACCGCTCAAACCGGTCGCCCGGATCACCACTCAACGCGAGAGCCAGGTGCTCTACGGCATTGACGATGCTCCTTTCGCGGAGTTCAGCAATGACCACGTCCGCGCGTGGTCGGCCGGTGATACCGATGGCCCCGACTCGGGGCCCCTCGAACAAGAGTGGCGCGAGTGGGAACTCGAGCTCGACGAATCACGTCGGACAGCGGACACCGAGCTGCTGAATCGGCTGAGCAACCGGCTCCTGGATGCCGGCGGCGAACCCGCCGGTCATGCGTCCAAGCTCGCCCGGGTGCTCGGGACGACGTTGCAGTCCAACGGCACCCGCCCACCCGAAGACCCGGTACAGCGCGCGGTGGCCGAGCAAGTCGATGAGCTTGTGGTGTGGGATCGCGCGGTGCGCGCCGACGTCTTCGACTCCGTGCACCAGATGCGGGTCACCGTGCGCAAGATCCGCAGCCTGCTGAAGGACGCCGAAGCGTCGCACGGATTGTCCGACGGCGCATACGCCTGGGTGCTCGACGAACTGCGCGAGCTCGGCGGTGTCTTGGGTGTGGCACGCGATGCCGAGGTGCTCGCGCAGCGCTATGAGCAAGAGCTGGATCGGCTGTCACCCGAGCTGGTGCGTGGACCGGTGCGCGAACGCCTGATCGAGGGCGCCAAACGCCGCTACCAGTCCGGGTTGCGGCGGTCATTGATCGCGATGCGCTCGGAGCGCTACTTCCGGCTGCTCGACGCCCTCGATTCGATCGTGGCCGAAAGCCCCGCCACCGCTTCCGGCGAGCAACCGGCGTCGGTCACCATCGACGCGGCCTACAAGAAGGTGCGCAAGGCCGCAAAGGCCGCCGCCCAAGCGGACCAAGCCGCCCACGAGGATCACGTCGAGCCAGCCGCCGACGAGGACCAGCAGGACGACGAAGACCACGACCTCGAGCAAGATCGCGACGAGGCGCTGCACGCGATTCGCAAGCGCGCCAAGCGACTTCGCTATACCGCGGCGGCGACCGGCGCGGACAACGTGTCCAAGCAGGCCAAGGCCATCCAGACGCTGCTGGGCGATCATCAAGACAGCGTGGTCAGCCGTGACCACCTGGCTCAGCAGGCCGACGCCGCCTACGCCGCGGGCGAAGACACATTCACCTACGGTCTGCTCTACCAGCAGGAGGCCGACCTGGCCGAGAGCTGCCGTCAGCAGCTCGACGAGGCACTACGCAGACTCGACAAGTCGGTGAAAAAAGCGCGCTGACTTGGGGCGGGCGAGTTGGCCTGTAAGCCGGATTCTGTTCCCCACCGCCGCGGCGTAAGCAACGGCGGCACGGCGGCGACCATCCATCTGGACACACCGTTGCCGGGTGCCTCAAGCGGTCCACCCGCAGGCTCGGGCGAGCAACCCTCGATCGCCTGCGCGGCCGCACCTTTCGGTGCGGCCTTCTTGACCTTGCTTCGGGTGGGGTTTGCCTAGCCACCCCGGTCACCCGGGATGCTGGTGCGCTCTTACCGCACCGTTTCACCCTTACCACCGCGAGGGTGGCGGTTTGTTTTCTGTGGCACTTTCCCGCGAGTCGCCTCGGATTGCTGTTAGCAATCA
This sequence comes from uncultured Actinomycetota bacterium, assembly GCA_963794245.1. Classification (GTDB taxonomy): domain Bacteria; phylum Actinomycetota; class Actinomycetes; order Mycobacteriales; family Mycobacteriaceae; genus Mycobacterium. The sequence goes on from CAWCDD010000003.1 coordinate 134,243, forward strand.
CCCTGCTCTGTGAAGTCCGGACTTTCCTCGACTCGTTGCTGCATGAGCACGAGCCGCGGCCGCCCAGCCAACTCGTCCGCACGAACACCGTACTCGCTGGTCAATCTCCTGGCCAGCGGGTATGGGCGCACGGTCCTCGACCTCCGGCTATTGCCCAATTATGTCAATCATTGCCTAAATAAGAAGTTGGTGCGACGCTGACCGCATGACAGAAGCCGATGCATACGTCGACCAGGCGGTAACGGGCGTGGCGGAGCCGCAACCCATGTACAAGGCGCTGCGCGAGACGACCCCGGTGTTCCGGTCGCCACAGGCGGTGGTACTCAGCCGCCTGTCCGACATCGAGATGGCGCTCAAGCACACTGAGCTGTTCTCGTCCAACATGGATGCGGTCGACCTGGGCAACATTCGACCGCTCATTCCGCTGCAAATCGATCCGCCCGAGCACGCGAAGTATCGCCGCGTACTCGATCCGCTGTTCACTCCGCGCGAGATGGCCCGACGTGAGCCGCAGGTGACCGAGCTGGTCAACGAGATGATCGACCGGTTCGCCGGCCGGGGCGAATGCGACTTCCACGAGGAGTTCGCGGTACCGCTGCCGTGCACCGTTTTCCTCCAGTTGCTCGGCCTGCCGCTGGAAGACCTCGATCAGTTTCTGCTGTGGAAGGACGGGGTGATCCGCCCGGAGGGCGACTCCGGCTACGACCGCCGCCACGAAGCCTCGGCGCCGGTGGCACAACAGATCTACGACTATTTCGACCGTGCCATCGACGACCACATCGCCAGTCCACGCGACGACGTGCTGTCCGCGATGATCGCGGCCGAGGTCGCCGGGCAACCGCTGTCGCGCGACGAGCTACTCGACATCTGCTTCCTGTTCCTGATCGCGGGATTGGACACCGTCACCGACTCACTGGACTGCTTCTTCGTGTACCTGGCGCGCCACCCCGAGCACCGTCATCAGCTCGTCTCCGAGCCCGATGTTCTGCCGCATGCCATCGAGGAGTTATTGCGTTGGGAGACACCAGTACCCGGTGTCGTTCGGATCGCGATGCAAGACGTCGAGGTGGGCGGATGCCCGATCAGCAAGGGTGAACGGGTCAGCCCGCTACTCGGCGCGGCCAACACCGACCCCGCCGAGTTCCCCGACCCCGAGGTAGTGGACTTCAACCGCAGCCCGAACCGCCACCGCGCGTTCGGCGGAGGCCCACACCGTTGTTTGGGATCTCATCTCGCCCGGATGGAACTACGGGTGGCGCTGCGCGAATTCCACCGGCGCATACCGGATTACGAGATCAAGCCCGGCACCGAGCTGACCTACACGGCCGCGCTGAGATCGGTGGAGTCGCTGCCGCTGATCTTCCCGGCGTCATGACTCACGTAGCAGTCGACCCTGACCTGTGCACCGGCCACGGACGCTGCTACAGCCTGGCGCCCGAGGTCTTCGATGCCGACGAGGTCGGCCACTCCGTCGTCCTCGTCGAGGAGGTCTCCGGCGAGCTCGAAGCACAGGCCGCGGTCGGGGAGCGAAACTGCCCGGAGCAGGCAATCACGCTAACGCGCTGAATTTGGCACCGCCGAACGTGCTCTGAGGGTGAGAAAATCGCCTAAATCCCGCCCTCAGAGCACGTTCGGCGGCGAGGCCGGTGCGGAATTTGGGCCCCATCGAGTGGGCGCGCAGGGCTGCCCTATCTGCGGGCGATCGCGTGCCAGGCCATGTCGACAATGGCCGCGCAATACTCCTCGTCGATGAGGGCGTCCGAGTACAGCGCGCGAATGTTGATCGGCGCCATCACAATCTGCACGGCAGCCAATGTGCTTACCCCGTCGCGCAATTCGCCGCGGTCCCTGGCCCGGTCTATCACCGTGCGGACCACGGCGAAACGTTTCCGCCAAAACATCATTCGGGTCTCTTCGTCGTGACGTCCACCGTGCCCCATCACCAACGCCCGCAGGAAGGTGCGGCCGACCTCGGTGTTGATGCGCGCGGTCATATTCCGGGCCAATGCCTCCAGGTCCCCGCGCAACGAGCCAGTGTCCGTTGCCGCATCCCAGGATTCGAGGTCAGCAAGCGCGGCATCGACGATCAGCCGTTGACGGTCGCCCCAGTGGCCGTAAATCATCCCGGCATCGAGGCGGTGGCGCTCGGCCAAGGCCTCAACGCTGAAGCGCTCAACGCCCCAGCGGGCCAACTCGTCAAGCACCGCCGGCATCACCTGCGCCCGGATGTCCGCGGGAACGGGGTCCCGCGATTCATCGGATTGCTCAGGCGGCGGCATCTGTGGCTCCTTGACGGCTACAGATAGCCCGTTTGATTCACGAGTCGCACCGAAGATACGCCGTCCGAATAAAACTCAGCGATACTCAAGGATGCCAGGTCGAGATGCAGTCGGTACAGGATTCCGGGTCCGGCATCCAACGCGAGTCGCAACAACATCTTGATCGGCGTGACATGCGATACGACAAGCACGGTCGCGCCTTGATAGGTGTCGACGATCCGTTCGCGCGCCCGGCACACCCGCTCGAGGGCGGCGTCGAAGCTCTCGCCGCCCGGCGGCTCCGTGCTGGTGTCGCGCAGCCAGCGCGCATGTAGTTCAGGATCGCGTTCCGCCGCCTCGGCGAACGTCAGCCCCTCCCAGCCGCCGAAATCGGTCTCGATCAAGTCGTCGTCCACGGTCACGTCCAGGCCCAGCGCTTTAGCGGCCGCCGCCGCGGTGTCGTAGGCGCGCTGCAATGGCGAGGAGACCACCGCGGCGATGCCACCACGCTCGGCCAGATACCGCGCCGCGGCTTGCGCCTGCTGACGTCCCAAGTCGGTCAGTTCCGGGTTGCCGCGCCCGGAATAGCGGCGCTGCACCGACAGCGCGGTCTGCCCATGGCGCAGCAACAGCAGCCTGGTCGGAGTGCCGCGCGCACCGGTCCAGCCGGGCGACGACGTAGGTTGCGCTGCAGCACTTTTCGTTGCCTGGGCTTTCGCGGGCTCGGCAACCGGCGACTCAGAATCCTCGGCAATGACTTCCGCCGCGGCGTCCATCGCCTCGTTGGCCAGCCGGTCGGCGTGCTTGTTACGGTCGCGCGGCATCCAGGTGTAGCGAATCCAGTCGAACCGCGCCGCCAGCTTTCGGGCCTCGGCGTGTAACTCAATCAGGTCGGGGTGCTTGACTTTCCACCGCCCGGACATCTGCTCCACCACCAGCTTGGAATCCAAGAAGACGTCGGCCTCCCTGGCGCCCAGCTTCAGGGCATCTTCCAAGCCGGCTATCAGTCCTCGGTATTCGGCGACGTTGTTGGTCGCCCGGCCGATGGCTTGCATGCTTTCGGCCAGCACGGTCGCGCGGTCCTCGGTGTGCACCACCGCGCCGTATCCGGCCGGCCCCGGATTACCGCGGGACCCGCCGTCGGCTTCGATGACAACCCTCACTGCACGGACCCCTTGACCCGCAACAGGATCGCGCCGCATTCCGGGCAACGCACCACGTCGTCGTCGGCGGCCGCCGAGATGCGAGCCAGTTCGCCCCGGTCGATCTCGATCCGGCAGGCGCCGCACCGGTGTCCCAGCAGCGGCCCGGCGCCCGGTCCTCCCCCGGCGCGTTGTCGTTCGTAGAGGGCCGACAATCCGGCGTCCAGGCCCGCGGCCAGCGTGTCACGCCGCGACGCATGATCGAGGCGGGACTCGTCGATTTCGGCCAGCGCGGCATCGAGGGCTTGCTGCGCGCTGGCCAGGTCGGCCTGCAGCGTCTCGATGACACTCAACTCGGTGGTCAGCTGGCCCTGCAACTCCTCACGGCGTTCCATGACTTCCAGCAGCGAATCTTCCAGACTGGTCTGACGGCGAACCAAGGTTTCCAGTTCGTGCTGCAGATCCGCCAGCTGCTTGGCGTCGGTCGCCCCCGACGTGAGCAACGACCGGTCGCGGTCTTCGCGCTGGCGCACCGCCGCGATCTCCGACTCGTAACGAGAAACCTGAGCGTCCAAGTCCTCCAACGCGATTCGCAGTGCGCCCAGCCGGTCGTTGGCGGCGTCGTGTTCGCCGCGCATCCGCTCAATGGCCTCCAATTGCGGCAGACGGGTGGCCCGGTGTGCGATTCGGGACAGCTCGGCATCGAGCTCGGACAACTCCAACAGCGAACGCTGCTGTGCTACTTCGGCTTTCATGGTTGCTCTCCAGATGTCTCGTGGCATAGGTGCCCCATGTTCCAAGGGTCGGTGCGCGTGGCGGACACGCGCACCGGCAGCGCCTCGCCGAAGCGGGACCGCAGCACCTCGGCGGCTTGTGCGCACCAAGGGAATTCGCTGGCCCAGTGTGCGACGTCGATCAGCGCAACCTCCGAGGCCCGGCGATGCTCGTCGGCGGGGTGATGCCGCAGATCGGCCGTCAGGTAAGCCTGTACGTCGGCGCGGGCCGCGATGCTCAGCAGCGAGTCACCGGCGCCGCCGCAGACGGCGACCCGCGACACCACCATGTCGGGATCGCCGGAGGCGCGCACCCCCCAGGACGTCTGCGGCAACGCGGCACTGGCACGGGAGACGAAGGCGCGCAACGATTCGGGTTGGGGCAGCGTGCCGATGCGCCCCAATCCGGCGTCGCCGGGCGGGGGTACCAGGGCCAAGATGTCGAACGCGGGCTCTTCGTAGGGATGGGCGGCGCGCATCGCCGCCAGCACCGCAGCCCGGATCCGCGCGGGTGCGACGACCTCGACCCGGTCCTCGTCCACATGCTCAACGATGCCGACGCTGCCGACCGCGGGTGTCGCCCCGTCGTGCGGCAGGAACTGCCCGATGCCACTGACGCTCCAGCTGCAGTGCGAGTAGTCGCCGATGTGGCCGGCGCCGGCCTCAAACACGGCCGCCTGCACCGCTGCTGTGTTCTCGCGCGGCACATAGATGACCCATTTGTCGAGCTCGGCCGTGCCCGGCAACGGTTCGAGCACGGCTTCGACGGTCAGGCCAAGCACATGCGCCAGCGCGTCGGAGACACCGGGCGATGCCGAGTCGGCGTTGGTGTGTGCGGTGAACAGCGAGCGCCCATTTCGGATCAACCGATGCACAAGCGCACCCTTGGGCGTGCTGGCCGCAACCGTATCGACTCCGCGCAGCAGCAACGGGTGGTGAGCCAACAGCAAGCCGGCTTCGGGGACTTCGTCGACAATCGCCGGCGTGGCATCGACGGCAATCGTGACCGAGTCCAGCATGTCGTCGGGGTCGCCGCACACCAGGCCGACCGAATCCCATGACTGGGCAAGGCGCGGCGGGTAAGCCTCGTCCAACACTTCGATGACCTCGGATAGCCGTACGCTCACCGGAGCCTCCCGCTGTTCGAGACGGGCATGGCCTCGGAGATCGCCTGGACCAGCAGCGGCCACTCCCGGCGTACCGCCGCCCGCAGATAGCGGTCGTCGAGGCCGACGAACGTGTCACAGCGGCGTACCGCAATCCCCTTGTCGTGCAAGATGATTTCGTATGCGAACTGCTTCGGGGTTGCGGAAAAGCACAAACGGAGCCTGGCCGTCGACCACGTCGGCGCCCACCGATGTCAGACGCGACCACCATCTCGGTGCGCAGTTGGGCCAGCCGCACGGCGTCGGCTTGCGCGTCGGCGACCGCGTCGGCGGCACAGCAGGCGACGATGGCCGCCAATTGCAGCGTGCCCACCGGCCAGTGCGCGCGCTGAGCGGTCAACCGCGCCAAAACCTCTGGCGCGCCTAGGGCGTAGCCCACCCGCAACCCGGCCAGCGCCCAGGTCTTGGTCAGACTGCGCAGCACCAGCACGTCGGGCAGCGCGTCCGCGGCGAGCGACTCCGGCTCGCCGGGAATCGAATCCGCGAACGCCTCGTCGACCACCAGGATCCGCCCGGGCCGGCGCAGCGCGAGAAGCTGCTCGCGGCGGTGCAGCACCGAGGTCGGGTTGGTCGGATTGCCCACCACCACCAGGTCGGCGTCCTCGGGCACAATCCCCGCCTTCAACGCGCCGTCGAGCCCGAAGGGCGGCTCGAGGACGACGTGGTGCACCGGCACGCCGGCGGCGCTGAGCGCGACGGCCGGCTCCGTGAACGAGGGCGCGATGACCGCCGCCCGCGCCGGTCGCAGGTAGGGCAGCAAGGCGAACCCCTCCGCGGCCCCGGCCAGCGGCAGCACCTCATCGCGCGCCCGGCCGTGCCGCTGCGCGACCGCGTCTTGTGCCCGCTGCAGGTCCTCGACGCCGGGGTAGCGCGCCAGGTCGGGCAGCCGCGCGGCCAGCCGCTCGATCAGCCACTGCGGCGGATGCGCATGACGGACGTTGACCGCGAAATCCAGCATCCCCGGCGCGGCGGCCTGATCACCGTGATAGCGCCCCATCGCGAGCGGGCTCGGTTCCGGACTCGCCATCCGTGAAACACTAGTGCGCCGCCCTGGGAGCCTGGCACGAACACCGTCACACCGGGGTGGGGCGCATCTAGGAGAATGGTGACGTGACAGGAGCAGTTTCAGCCGACGGGCCGGCGGCACAGCTGGTGATCTTCGATCTCGACGGCACCCTGACCGATTCCGCGGAAGGGATCGTCACCAGCTTCCTGCACGCGCTCAGCCACATCGGCGCCCCGGTGCCCGAGGGCGACCTGGCCGCCCAGATCGTCGGCCCGCCCATGGACGAAACCTTCCGCACGATGGGCCTTGGCGAGGATGCCGACGCGGCGTTCGCGGCGTTCCGCACCGAGTACGGCGCCCGGGGCTGGGCGATCAACAGCCTGTTCGACGGGATCGAGGCGCTGCTGGCAGATCTGCGCGCCGCCGGTGTGCGGCTGGCCGTGGCGACCTCCAAGCTGGAACCGACGGCGCGTCGCATCCTTGCCCACTTCGACCTCGACCAGTATTTCGAGGTCATCGCCGGCGCGTGCCCGGACGCCTCGCGCAGGAGCAAGGAGGAGGTGCTGGCCCACGCGCTGGCCCAGCTGCAGCCGCTGCCCGCACGAGTGCTGATGGTCGGCGACCGCAGCCACGACGTCGACGGGGCAGCCGCGCACGGCATCGACACCGTGGTGGTCGGCTGGGGCTACGGCAAGGCCGATTTCGCCGACGGCTTCGCCGCGACCGGCGTGACACATGCGGCGACCATCTCCGAGCTGCGGAGGGCGCTGGGTGTCTGAGCTGCACGTGACCTTCGTCTGCACCGGCAACATCTGCCGCTCGCCGATGGCCGAGAAGATGTTCGCCGACCAACTTCGGCAGCGCGGTCTTGCCGACGCGGTACGGGTGACCAGTGCGGGCACCGGCAACTGGCATGTCGGCGATTGCGCCGACGAGCGGGCGGCCAAGGTCCTGCGTGCCCACGGCTACCCCACCGACCACCGCGCCGCGCAGGTCGACGACGACCACCTGGGCGCCGATCTGGTGATTGCCCTGGGCCGCAACCACCTTCGAATTCTGCAGCAGCTCGGTGTCGACAGTGACCGGGTCCGGATGCTGCGCTCCTTCGACCCGCGCTCGGGCGCCCACGCCCTCGACGTCGAGGATCCCTACTACGGTGACCACGCCGACTTCGAAGAGGTTTTGGCCGTCATCGAGGCCGCGTTGCCCGGCCTGCACGACTGGGTGGACGAGCAACTAGCGCAAAACGGGCACGGTTGATGCGTCGCTTCGCGTTCCTGCTACGCCCAGGTTGGATAGCGCTGATCCTGGTGGTCATCGCCTTCACCTACCTGTGTTTCATGGTGCTCGCGCCGTGGCAGCTGGGAAAGAACACTCGCACGTCACGGGAGAACCACCAGATCGAGAACTCTCTGAATACCTCACCGGTGCCGTTGAAAACCTTGTTGCCGCAGCAGGATTCGTCGGCACCGGCTGAGCAGTGGCGGCGGGTGACCGCAACCGGGCACTACCTGCCCGACGTCGAGGTGCTGGCCCGCCTGCGAGTCGTCGAGGGAGATCAGGCCTTTGAGGTGCTGGTCCCGTTCGCCGTCGACAACGGGCCGACCGTGCTTGTCGATCGTGGTTATGTGCGTCCCGAGCCCGGCTCGCATGTCCCGCCGATCCCCCGCCCGCCGCCAGACACGGTGACCATCACGGCTCGGCTGCGAGACTCCGAGCCGGTGGTTCAGGACAAGGAACCGTTCTCCAGAGACGGTGTGCAGCAGGTGTATTCGATCAGCACCGAACAGGTCTCGGTGCTGACCAAGGTCCCACTGGCCGGGTCCTACCTGCAACTGGTCGAAAACCAGCCCGGCGGGCTCGGTGTGATCGGCGTGCCGCACCTGGACGCCGGGCCGTTCCTGTCCTACGGCATCCAGTGGATTTCGTTCGGCATCCTGGCTCCGATCGGGCTGGGCTATTTCGCCTACTCCGAGATCCGGGTCCGGCGCCAAGAAAAGCAAGCGAAGGCGACCGAAACTCCGATGACCGTCGAGGAGAAACTCGCCGACCGCTACGGCCGCCGCCGTTGAGTGTGCGCTGAGGACGCCCTACCCGCACACTCAGCGCCGCCAATGCACACTCGATGGCACGGCCAGCAACAAAGCGGCGGCCAGCTGCACGATCCGCGACAGCCCCACCGCCCGGCGCAGATCCGCCGCGGTGGGCTGTCGCCCGTCGCCCAGCGTGGGACGAATCTGCAGCTCGTGGTGGTACTGCGTGGGCCCGCCCAGCCGCACGCCCAGCGCCCCGGCGAAGGCCGCCTCGACGACCCCGGCGTTGGGACTGGGATGGCGGACCGCGTCGCGACGCCAGGCCCCGGCCGCACCCGCCGGCGATCCGCCGACGAACGGTGCGCACAACACCACCAGCACCGCGGTCACCCGGGCGGCGATGTAGTTGGCGAGATCGTCTAATCGTGCTGCGGCCCAACCGAATCGGATGTAGCGCGGCGAGCGGTGGCCGATCATCGCGTCCAGGGTGTTGACGGCGCGGTAGACGAGCACGGCGGGCACCCCGCCCGCGGTCGCCCACAGCAGCGGCGCCACCTGGGCGTCGGAGGTGTTCTCGGCGACGGATTCCAGCGCCGCCCGAGTCAGGCCCGCGGCGTCCAGCCGGGCCGGATCGCGTCCGCACAACGACGGCAGCAGTCGTCGTGCGGCCTCGATGTCGTTGCGATCGAGCAGCTGCGCCATTTCCAGGCCGGTGCGCGCCAGCGATGTTCCGCCCAGCGCGACCCAGGTGGCCGTGGCGGTGGCGGCGATCGACCAGAGCGGGTTCCGTCGTGCGGCGGCCTGCTGCACGGCCGTTCCGAGTAGCCCCACCGTGCCGACCGCCAGGCTCACGTGCAGCGCGCCGGCGATCTTGGCGTCGCGGTAGGTGAACTGTTCCAGCTTGGCCGCGGCTTGGCCGAACACCGCGACCGGATGCCCCCGTTCGGGGTCGTTGAGCGCGAGGTCGGTGAGGCAGCCGACCAGCACGCCGACGATCCGGGTCCGCGTCGCAAGCACTTCGGCAGCGTCTCACATGCGCGTTCCCATTACGTGGTCTACTCGGTGCTATGAAGCCCGCAACCCGGGTCGCTGACCTGCTGAACGCCGCGGCGCCGCTGCTGCCCGCGGCGAACGTGATCATGCAGCTGTCCTTGCCTGGCGTCGGTTACGGCGTGCTGGAAAGCCCGGTGGACAGCGGCAACGTCTACAAGCATCCGTTCAAGCGGGCCCGCACCACCGGCACCTACCTCGCGGTGGCGACCATCGGGACCGAGTCCGACCGCGCGCTGATCCGCGATGCCGTCGACACCGCGCATCGCCAGGTGCGATCCACGTCGACCAGCCCGGTGTCCTACAACGCCTTCGATCCCAAGTTGCAGCTCTGGGTGGCCGCCTGTCTGTATCGCTACTTCGTCGACCAACACGAGTTCCTGCATGGCCCGCTCGATGACGCCAGCGCCGACGCCGTCTATCAAGACGCCAAGCGGCTCGGCACCACACTGCAGGTGCCGGAACGCCTGTGGCCACCGGACCGGGTGGCGTTCGACGAGTACTGGAAGCGCTCGCTCGACGAGCTGCGCATCGACCCGCCGGTGCGCGAGCACCTGCGCGGGGTGGCCGCGTTGGTCTTCCTGCCGTGGCCTTTGCGCGCGCTGGCGGGACCGTTCAACCTGTTCGCGACGACGGGGTTCTTGGCCCCGGAATTCCGGTCGCTGATGCAGCTGGACTGGTCGCAGCGTCAGCAGCGCCGGTTCGAGTGGCTGGTGTCGGCCCTGCAGCTGGCCGATCTGTTCATTCCGCACCGCGCGTGGATCTTCGGCTATCAGCTTTACCTGTGGGACATGCGATCTCGTGCGCGCCGCGGCCGGCGGATCGTCTAGTGGGACAAGGCCGTCTCGCCGGCAAGGTCGCGATCATCACCGGCGCCGGCTCGGGTATCGGGTGGGCGGCGGCCAGCCGATTCGCCGACGAAGGAGCCCGCGTCGTCTGCGCCGACATCAGCGGGCAGCAGCGTGACATCGCCGACCGGCTCGGTGAGGTCGCGTTGCCGGTGCACGTCGACGTCACCAACGCCGTCGATGTGGAGCGCATGGTCGCCACCGCCGTCGACCGATTCGGTCGGGTCGATGTGCTGCTGAACAATGCCGGATTCGGCGGGCCGCACGTCGCATTGGCCGACACCGACGAAGCACTGTTCGACAAGATCCTGGCGATCAATCTCAAAGGCGTGTTCCTCGGCATGAAATACGCGATCCCGGCGATGCTCGAGGCCGGTGGCGGCGCAATCGTCAACACCGCCTCGGCGTCCGGACTCGTCGGCTGGAAAGGGCTGTCGTGCTACGCCGCGGCCAAAGCCGCGGTGGTGCAGATGACGAAATCCGCGGCGCTGGATTACGCCAAGACGAACGTGCGCATCAACGCGATCTGCCCCGGCATGACCTACACCGGCCTGGCCGGGGCGAAACCCGACGACGAAGTGCCGCCGGGCGGTTACCTGCCGACACCGATGGCCCGCTGGGGCGAACCCGCCGAACTCGCCGCCGCCGCACTGTTTCTCGCCAGTGACGAAGCCTCATTCGTCACCGGCGCCGCGCTGGCCGTCGACGGTGGGTACTCGGCCAGCGGCCCGATGCTGGGCCGGCCCCGCAAAGCGGACTAGCCTGCAAGACATGGCCTTCCCTGCCCTCAACCACATCGCGGTCACGGTGCGTGACATCGGCGTCAGCGGACCCTGGTACCGCGACCTGCTCGGCGGCGACCCGATATTCGACGAACACACCGACGCCGGCTTCCGCCATCAGGTCTGGCTGCTCGACGGTGGCACGTTGTTCGGCATCCATCAGCACGACCACCAGGCGCCCGACGAGAAATTCAGCGAGCACCGCGTCGGCCTGGACCACGTCGGCTTCGGCTGCGCCAACCGCGCCGAACTGGAGAGCTGGGTCGCCCGGCTGGGCGAGCTCGGCATCGCGCACGGCGGGATCGTCGACGAGTCGTACGGCTCGGGGCTGAGTTTCCGCGACCCCGACGGCATCGCACTGGAGTTCTTCGCGCCACCGCGGTGAGCGCTCAGCGGACGGTGGCGAAAAACGCGCGCAGGTCTTCGACGAACAACTCCGGTTGTTCGAACGCCGCGAAGTGACCACCGCGCGGCATGTCGGTCCAGTGCGTGATGTTGTAGTTCGGCTCGCACCACTTGCGCGGTGACTTCAGCAGCTCACCGGGGAAAGCGGCTACGCCAGTGGGCAATTCGACGCGATCGCCGCCTCGCCAGACCCGGAAGCTCTCCCAGTACAGGCGAGCCGACGACGCGGCGGTGTCGGTCACCCAATAAACCATCACGTTGTCGAGGAGCTCGTCGCGGCTGACCGCGTTCTCGGGGTGCCCATCGCAATCGGCCCAGTCCCAGAACTTCTCGACGATCCAGGCCAGCTGCCCGACTGGAGAATCGGCCAGACCGTAGCCGAGCGTTTGGGGCCGGGTGGACTGCTGCTTGGAATAGCCGGTGCCCCATTTGCGGTGGTTGGCCAACGCGGCCAGGGCGGCCTTCTCGTCGTCGGTCGCGTTCTCGAGGTTGCCCGGAGCGCCGATCGGCATGTTCAGATGAATGGCCGCGCAGTGGTTTCCAGAAGGGCCGCCGTTTCGGCCGATCTGCGTGGTGACGGCCGCGCCCCAATCGCCGCCCTGGGCGCCGTAGCGGTCGTAGCCGAGGCCAACCATCAGCTGCTCCCAGGCCTCGGCGATCTTTTCCACTCCCCACCCGGTGCGGGTGGGCTTGCCGGAGAAGCCGTATCCGGGCAGCGACGGACACACGACATGGAAGGCGTCTTCGGCGCGGCCGGAGGCCGGATTGGTCAGCGGCTCAATCACCTTGTGGAACTCCACAATTGAGCCCGGCCAGCCGTGGGTGATCACCAGCGGGAAAGCGTTCTCGTGCGGGGATCGCTGGTGAATGAAATGAATGTCCAGCCCGTCGATGTCGGTGATGAAATGGTCGAATCGGTTGAGCGCGGCCTCGCGGGACCGCCAGTCGTATTGGTTGGCCCAGTAGTCGGCCAACTCGCGGGTGTAGGCCAGCGGAATGCCTTGACTCCAGTCGTCCACACATTCGGCGTCCGGCCATCGAGTGCGGGCCAGGCGCGACCGCAGATCATCGAGTACGTCGTCGGGAACGTCGATTCGAAACGGCTTCACGCATTCATAGTGCCGCCGCGTGCGAACCCGCCGACAGCCGCCCCGTGGCCAGTTGCACCTGAGTGAAGCCGCGTCACCACGCATCGTCGGGGTCGGGGCGCTCGGCGTCCTGGGCGCGCTCGGCCTCGGTCACCCGACGATCCGCTTCGGCAACCAGCTTGCGCACCTCACTCAGCAGCTCACGCATTTCGGCGCGCAGGGCATCGACGGCGGCATACAGATCGGCCTTGGTCACCGGTTGATTTGCCGCCGACAGCGGCCCGGCGCCGGGCGCCGCGTCTCCCGCGCCGGCGCTCTGAAAACCCGGTGACTCGCTCACGCCGCAGACAATGCCATACCCAGGTAAATGTCGCCCGATTTGTCGGGCAGACAGTGAGCCGGCGCGAGCGGTGGTGCCTCCAGCTCGCGAGCGGTGGTGCCTCCAGCTCGCGAGCGGTGGTGCCCCCAGCCCGTCGAACTTGGTGGGCGCGGACGGTATCGAACCGCCGACCGCTGGTGTGTAAAACCAGAGCTCTACCACTGAGCTACGCGCCCTCTATGCCGGAGGCAGGCTACACGCCCGTCGGCTAGGACCTCAAACTCTCAGACCCGCAACGCCGCCAGGGCGTCGGTCCACAATCGCTGGTCGCGAGCCTCGCCGGGCTCTTTCATCTCGGCAAACTGGATGATCCCGGACCGGTCGACCACGAAGGTGCCGCGATTCGAGTAGCCGGCCTGGTCGTTGAACACTCCATAGGCCGCAGCGACTTCGCCGTGTGGCCAGAAATCCGACAGCACCGGAAACGTGAACCCGCTTTCGATGGCCCAGATCTTGTGCGTCGGTGGCGGACCCACCGAGATCGCGAGCACCACGCTGTCGTCGTTTTCGAATTCGGGCAGATGATCGCGCAGCAGGTCCAGCTCGCCCTGGCAGATCCCGGTGAACGCCAACGGAAAGAACACCAGCAGGACGTTCTTGTCGCCGCGATAGCCGCTCAGGGTGACGCGCTGTTGGTTCTGGTCGCGCAGAGTGAAATCGGGGGCTGTCGTCCCGACCGGCAGCATTAACGCTTCCCGGCGCGCGACTTCGGTTGCACCAACCGGCTGGCGCTCCAGTCCGCCAGGTTGACCGAGGACGTCGGCATCAGGCCGGCGGTCGGAGCCGCCTCGGCGATCTCGGCGGGCAGGACGTGGCCGGGCTTGCCGGTCTTGGGTGTCAACACCCAGATCACGCCATCGTCGGCCAGCGGGCTGATGGCGTCCATCAGGGTGTCCACCAGGTCGCCATCGCCATCTCGCCACCACAGCAGCACGACGTCGACCACCTCGTCGGTGTCTTCGTCGAGCAGCTCGGAGCCGCAGGCTTCCTCGACCGCCGCGCGGATGTCGTCGTCGGTGTCCTCGTCCCAACCGAACTCCTGGACAACCTGGTCTCGTTGGACGCCCAGTTTGCGAGCGAAGTTCGAGGCGTCATCCGCCGCGACCACCGTGGATCCTCCTTAACAGCACACCGTGCGCCATGCGATTGGGGAATATCGTCGCACAGCCAGAACCTGGTTCACACTCCACCTCAGAAGGACGCCAGGCAGAGTTTCAGCGCCTTGGTCTTGGTGTCGTTGAGTTGATCGACCCGCCGGTTGAATTCACCGGTTCCCGCGTGGGTGCCGATCGCGTTCGCTACCCCGTGCGCCGCGTCGATATAGGCGTTGAACGCGTCCTTCAGCTGCGACGACAGTGCATCGTTGAAATTGTTGGTCACCGTCGAGGCGCTGTTGTTGAGCGCATCGATGGCCGGGCCCTCGAACGGGCCGGTACCGCGGCCGCCGTTGAACGCCCCGACATAGGCGTTCACCTTGTCGATCGCATCCTTGCTGGTGGTCGCCAGCGAGTCGCACGAGCTGCGCACCGCCTTGGTCGTCAGCGATTGTTGCCGCTGGGACTCGCGGACGCTCGACGTCGCTATCGAGGCAGACACCGACGACGACACCGACTGCCGGTAAGCGGGAGCCACCTTCGTATCCGGCGTCGCCGTCCCGTTGGTGACGGTGGTACACCCCACGATGCCCATCAGCGCGGTTGCGATGCAGCCAAGCGCCAGCACGCCACGCTTGGGGAACTCTCCCCCACGCGTGCCAGGGACGACTTTCCATCCGGTGAGCACGGTTTCTGACGTTACCGGGTGGCGATTGCTGTCGCCCCCGACGCACCGAGGTTTCGTGTCGGCGGGTGGACCTTCGCCGGCGAAGGGATTGCGGTTACCCGCCCGAAGCGCCGGTACGGCACGATAGAAGACGAACACGCATGCAGGTAACCGCCGAAAGCAGGAGTAGTGCGTTGACGACCGAGTTCGCACGCCACGATCTGGCCAAAACCCCAAGCAGCGGAAGCGAACCCGATCGCGTCCGGGTGATCCGCGAGGGCGTGGCGTCGTATCTACCCGACATCGACCCCGAGGAAACCTCGGAGTGGCTGGAGTCCTTCGACGATCTGTTGGAGCGCTCGGGTCCGGCGCGGGCGCGCTACCTGATGCTGCGGTTGCTGGAACGAGCGAGTGAACAGCGGGTGGCCATCCCGGCGCTGACGTCGACCGACTACGTCAACACCATCCCCACCGAGCTGGAACCGTGGTTCCCTGGCGACGAGGACGTCGAACGTCGCTTCCGGGCCTGGATCCGGTGGAACGCCGCCATCATGGTGCACCGCGCCCAGCGTCCGGGAATCGGTGTGGGCGGCCACATTTCGACGTATGCATCGTCGGCGGCGCTGTACGAGGTCGGCTTCAACCACTTCTTCCGCGGCAAAACTCATCCCGGCGGCGGCGACCAGGTGTTCATCCAGGGCCACGCGTCGCCGGGGATTTACGCGCGCGCTTTCCTGGAAGGCCGGCTGACCGCCGACCGGCTCGACGGCTTCCGCCAGGAGCACAGCCACCCGGGCGGCGGCCTGCCGTCTTATCCGCACCCGCGGCTGATGCCCGATTTCTGGGAGTTCCCGACGGTGTCGATGGGCCTTGGCCCCATGAACGCCATCTACCAGGCCCGGTTCAACCACTACCTGGACGACCGCGGCCTCAAGGACACCTCTGATCAGCACGTATGGGCGTTCCTCGGAGACGGCGAGATGGACGAGCCGGAAAGCCGCGGCCTGATCCAGGTGGCCGCCAACGAGGGCCTGGACAACCTGACGTTCGTCGTCAACTGCAATCTGCAGCGCCTCGACGGCCCGGTGCGCGGCAACGGCAAGATCATCCAGGAGCTGGAGTCGTTCTTCCGCGGCGCCGGCTGGAACGTCATCAAGGTGGTCTGGGGCCGCGAGTGGGACGCCCTGCTGCACGCCGACCGCGACGGCGCGCTGGTGAACTTGATGAACACCACCCCCGACGGGGACTACCAGACCTACAAGGCCAACGACGGCGCCTACGTCCGCGACCACTTCTTCGGCCGCGATCCGCGCACCAAGGCGCTCGTCGAGCCGATGACCGATTCGGAGATCTGGAACCTCAAGCGCGGTGGTCACGACTACCGCAAGGTCTACGCCGCCTACCGGGCCGCCGTCGACCACAAGGGGCAGCCGACGGTGATCCTGGCCAAGACCATCAAGGGCTACTCGCTGGGCGCGCACTTCCAGGGCCGTAACGCCACACATCAGATGAAAAAGCTTGCGATAGAAGATCTTAAGTACTTCCGCGACGCCATCCGGATTCCGATCAGCGACGCTCAGCTGGAAGAAGACCCCTACCTCCCGCCCTATTACCACCCCGGTCCCGACGCCCCCGAGATCCGCTACATGCTGGACCGGCGCCGCATACTGGGTGGCTTCCTGCCTGAACGGCCGACGAAAGCCAAGGTGCTCAAGCTTCCGAGCCGCGACATCTACGCCCCGCTGAAGAAGGGCTCGGGCACCAGGAGGTCGCCACCACCATGGCGACGGTCCGAACCTTCAAAGAAGTGTTGCGGGACAAGGAGATTGGCCCGCGCATCGTGCCGATCATTCCCGACGAGGCGCGCACGTTCGGAATGGACTCGTGGTTCCCGTCGCTGAAGATCTACAACCGCCTTGGCCAGCTCTACACGGCCGTCGACGCCGATCTGATGTTGGCGTACAAGGAGAGCGAAATCGGGCAGATCCTGCACGAGGGCATCAACGAAGCCGGGTCGGTCGCCTCGTTCACCGCGGCCGGCACGTCGTATGCGACGCACAACGAGCCGATGATCCCGATCTACATCTTCTATTCCATGTTCGGGTTCCAGCGCACCGGCGACGGCTTGTGGGCCGCGGCCGACCAGATGGCGCGCGGCTTCCTGCTCGGCGCGACCGCCGGACGCACCACCCTGACCGGTGAGGGCCTGCAGCACGCCGACGGCCACTCGCTGCTGTTGGCCGCGACCAACCCGGCGGCGGTGTCGTACGACCCCGCGTTCGCCTACGAGATCGCCTACATCATCGAAAGCGGGCTGGCGCGAATGTTCGGCCAGGACCCGGAGAACGTCTACTTCTACATCACGATCTACAACGAGCCGTATGTGCAGCCGCCCGAGCCGCACAACTTCGATCCCGAGGGCGTGCTGCGCGGGATCTACCGCTACCAAGCGGCCACCGAGCGGCGCGCCAACACGGCGCAGATCCTCGCCTCCGGGGTCGCGATGCCGTCGGCGGTGAAGGCCGCCGAGCTGCTGGCCGCCGAGTGGGATGTCGCCGCCGACGTGTGGTCGGTGACCAGTTGGGGTGAACTGAACCGCGACGGTCTGGCGATCCAGCGCGAGCAGCTGCGCCATCCCGGCAAGACGGCCGCCGTCCCCTACATCACCAAGGCGCTCGACGGGGCCGCCGGGCCGGTGATCGCGGTATCGGACTGGATGCGCGCGGTGCCCGAGCAGATCCGGCCGTGGGTGCCCGGCACCTACGTCACGCTGGGCACCGACGGGTTCGGCTTCTCCGACACCCGGCCGGCCGCCCGGCGGTTCTTCAACACCGACGCCGAGTCGCAGGTGGTGGCGGTGCTCGAGGCGCTGGCCCGCGACGGCGAGATCGACCCCTCGGTGCCGATCGCGGCGGCCCGTCAGTACCAGATCGACGACGTGCAGGCCGCCCCGAAGCAGACGTCCGATCCCGGTCCCGGCGCATAAGGGCTGGGCGTGACGCTCGAGTGAGCGGCCAGCCGCACGCTGGTCGCCGAACGTGCGGCCAGCCGCGCGTTCGAGCCCGGGGTCTTGAGACACCACTAAGACCCCGGGCCTGCTTTATAGGAAAGTTCCAGAAATCAGGCGTAGGTTTTAGTGGTGAATGACAACCCGTTCGCTGGCCCATTTGCCAAGCACCCGAGGTCGCCCCTCGAAACCTTGGATACGGTCCCGGATTCTGTGCTGCGGCGGCTGAAGCAGTACTCCGGCCGGCTGGCCACCGAGGCCGTCGCGGCCATGCACGAGCGGTTGCCGTTCTTCGCCGACCTGGAAGCGTCCCAGCGGGCCAGCGTGGCGCTGGTCGTGCAGACCGCCGTCGTGAACTTCGTCGAGTGGATGCAGGACCCGCACAGCAACGTCAGCTACACCGCGCAGGCCTTCGAACTGGTGCCCACCGAGCTCACCCGCCGGATCGCGTTGCGCCACAGCGTGGACATGGTGCGGGTGACCATGGAGTTCTTCGAAGAAGTCGTGCCGCTGCTGGCTCGCTCCGATGAGCAGTTGACCGCGCTGACGGTGGGCATCTTGAAGTACAGCCGCGACCTGGCGTTCAGCTTCGCCTCGGCCTACGCGGACGCGGCCGAAGCACGGGGCAGCTGGGACAGCCGGATGGAGGCCAGCGTCGTCGATGCGGTGGTGCGCGGCGATACCGGCCCCGAGCTGTTGTCCCGTGCGGCCGCGCTGAACTGGGACACCACCGCACCGGCGACGGTTGTGGTCGGGACGCCGGCCCCCAACCGTGACAACACCAACGGCGAGGGCGCCAGCGAGCGGGCCAGCCAGATCGTCCGCGACACGGCCATTCACCACGGCCGCGCGGCCCTCACGGACGTGCACGGCACCTGGCTGGTGGCCATCGTGTCGGGGCAGTTGTCGCCGACCGACAAGTTTCTGGGCGATCTGTTGAAGGCATTCGCCGAGGGCCCGGTGGTCATCGGGCCCACCGCGCCGATGCTGACCGCGGCCTATCACAGCGCCAGCGAGGCCATCTCCGGGATGAACGCGGTTGCCGGGTGGGGCGGCGCGCCACGGCCTGTGCTGGCCCGTGAGCTGCTGCCCAGAACGTGCCCTGATGGGCGATGCCTCGGCCATCGTCGCGCTGCACACCGACGTGATGGGACCACTGGCCGACGCCGGGCCCACCCTGATCGAAACTCTTGATGCTTACTTGGATTGCGGCGGCGCGATTGAGGCCTGCGCCCGCAAGTTGTTCGTTCATCCAAACACCGTGCGATATCGACTCAAGCGCATCACCGACTTCACCGGGCGTGATCCCACGCAACCGCGCGACGCTTACGTGTTGCGAGTGGCCGCGACGGTCGGCCAACTCAACTACCCCACGCCCCCCACTAGTGTTGGCAGCAGTGCGACGACGGCGGTTCCGCTGCCGGTCAGAGGGGGTTCTCCGGCGCCCGCCATGCGATAGTGACTCAGCCAACAGGTCGCGGCGCGGTATCAAATACGTAGCTTGTCGAGCCGTTTTGTTGGGTATCTACAAAAACCTAAGACGAGGTTCATAATCTGTTACACCCGCCAAAACCGTTTCCACAGTGTTCTCTTAGACACGTGATCGCGTTACTCGCGCCCGGACAGGGTTCGCAGACTGAGGGAATGCTCTCGCCGTGGCTGGAACTGCCCGGCGCGACCGAGCAGCTGACTCTGTGGTCGAAGGCCAGCGGCCTGGACCTGGTGCGCCTGGGCACCACCGCGTCGGCCGAAGAGATCACCGACACCGCGGTGACTCAGCCACTGGTCGTCGCGGCCACCCTGCTCGCGCATCAGGAGCTGACCAAGCGCGGTGTGTTCGCCGGCGAAGACTTCATCGTGGCCGGCCACTCGGTCGGCGAGATCGCCGCCTACGCAATCGCCGGTGTGATGGGCGCCGATGACGCCGTCGCGCTGGCCGCCACCCGTGGCGCCGAGATGGCCAAGGCGTGCGCCGCCGAGCCGACCGGCATGTCCGCGGTGCTGGGCGGAGACGAGACCGAAGTCCTGGCCCGCCTCGAGCAGCTCGACCTGTTCCCCGCGAACCGCAATGCCGCCGGGCAGATTGTCGCCGCCGGGCCGCTGACCGCGCTGGAGAAGCTCGCCGAAGACCCGCCGGCCAAGGCGCGGGTGCGCGCTCTCGGTGTGGCCGGAGCGTTCCACACCAAGTACATGGCGTCTGCCCTGGATGGCTACGCCGCCGCGGCCGCCGCCATCGCGACCGCCGAGCCCACTGCCACACTGCTGTCCAACCGCGACGGAAAGCCGGTCACCACGGCGGCCGTGGCGATGGACACGCTGGTCGCTCAGCTGATCCAGCCGGTGCGCTGGGACCTGTGCACCGCGACGCTGGCCGAGCACGAAGTCAAGGCGATCGTGGAATTCCCCCCGCGGGAACGCTCGCCGGCATCGCCAAGCGCGAGCTTCGGGGGGTGACGGTACGTGCCGTCAAAACGCCCGCAGACCTGGACGCCCTGGCCGACATCTAACCGCGGGCAGCGACCAGTACAACCGCATAAAAACACATCAATCCGATTTGTACACAACACATTACGAAGGGAAGCAAGACTGTGTCTGTTAGTCAGGAAGAAATCATCGCCGGTATCGCCGAGATCATCGAAGAGGTCACCGGTATCGAGCCGTCCGAGGTCACCCCGGAGAAGTCGTTCGTCGACGACCTGGACATCGACTCGCTGTCGATGGTCGAGATCGCGGTGCAGACCGAGGACAAGTACGGCGTGAAGATCCCGGACGAGGACCTCGCCGGTCTGCGTACCGTCGGTGACGTCGTCTCCTACATCCAGAAGCTCGAGGAAGAGAACCCCGAGGCTGCCGAGGCGCTGCGCACCAAGCTGGTCGCCGAGAACCCCGAGGCTGCTGCCAACGTTCAGGCGAGGCTGGAAGCGGACAGCAAGTGACCAAGCCTTCCACTGCTAACGGCGGTTACCCCAATGTTGTGGTAACCGCCCTCGCGGCGACGACGTCGATCGCGCCGGACATCGAGAGCACGTGGAAGGGTTTGTTGGCCGGCGAAAGCGGCATCCGCGTCCTCGAAGACGAGTTCGTCGATAAGTGGGACCTGCAGGTCAAGATCGGTGGGCACCTCAAGGAGTCGATCGATACCCACATGAGCAGGCTGGACATGCGGCGCATGTCGTATGTCCAGCGCTTGGCCAAATATCTCAGCGGCCAGCTGTGGGAGTCGGCCGGCAACCCGGAGCTCGATCCGGACCGGTTCACCGTCGTCGTTGGCACCGGTCTGGGTGGCGCCGAGCGGATCGTCGAGAGCTACGACCTGATGAACGAGGGCGGCCCCCGCAAGGTGTCGCCGCTCGCCGTTCAGATGATCATGCCCAATGGCGCCGCCGCGGTGGTTGGTCTGGAGCTCGGAGCGCGGGCCGGGGTCATCACCCCGGTGTCGGCGTGTTCGTCGGGTTCCGAGGCAATCGCTCACGCGTGGCGCCAGATCGTCATGGGTGACGCGGAGGTCGCCGTCTGCGGCGGTGTCGAGGGACCGATCGAGGCGCTGCCCATCGCGGCGTTCTCGATGATGCGGGCCATGTCGACTCGTAACGACGAGCCCGAGCGTGCGTCGCGGCCGTTCGACAAGGACCGCGACGGCTTCGTGTTCGGCGAGGCCGGGGCCCTGATGCTCATCGAGACCGAAGAGCACGCCAAGGCTCGCGGCGCCAAGCCGTTGGCCCGGTTGATGGGTGCCGGTATCACCTCGGACGCCTTCCACATGGTGGCACCGGACCCCAACGGCGTGCGCGCCGGTCGCGCGATGACCCGGGCGCTGGAGCTGGCGGGCTTGTCCGCCAAGGACGTCGACCACGTGAACGCACACGGGACGGCGACGCCGATCGGCGACAGCGCAGAGGCCAATGCCATCCGGGTCGCCGGTTGCGAGGGGGCCGCCGTGTATGCGCCGAAGTCGGCGCTGGGGCACTCTATCGGCGCGGTCGGGGCGCTCGAGTCGGTGCTCACGGTGCTGTCACTGCGGGATGGCGTCATTCCGCCGACCCTCAACTACGAAACCCCCGATCCCGAGATCGCACTGGATGTCGTCGCGGGCGAACCTCGCTCCGGCGATTTCCGTTACGCAATCAACAACTCATTCGGGTTCGGCGGCCACAACGTGGCCCTCGCCTTCGGGCGTTACTGAGCACGAGAGGAACGTTCGCAACACCCATGACAGAGCTGGTTACAGGGAAAGCCTTCCCCAATGTGGTCGTCACCGGCGTCGCCGCGACGACTGCTTTGGCACCTGACGTGGAAGACACCTGGAAGTTGCTGCTGGACAGCCAGAGTGGAATCCGTACCCTCACCGACCCGTTCGTCGAGCTGTACGACCTGCCGGTCCGCATTGGCGGGCATCTCGTGGAGGAGTTCGACAGTCAGCTCACTCGTATCGAGCTGCGTCGCACCGGCTACCTGCAGAGAATGTCCACCATCTTGGGCCGCCGGGTATGGGAGAACGCGGGTTCGCCTGAAGTCGACACCAACCGGTTGGCGGTGTCGATCGGCACCGGCCTCGGCTCGTCCGAGGAACTGGTCTTCAGCTACGACGACATGCGCGCCCGCGGCATGAAGGCGGTCTCCCCGTTGGGCGTGCAGAAGTACATGCCCAACGGCGCGGCCGCGGCGGTCGGCCTGGAACGGCACGCCAAGGCCGGTGTGATGACGCCGGTCTCGGCTTGCGCATCCGGTTGCGAGGGCATCGCTCGCGCCTGGCAGCAGATCGTGCTGGGTGAGGCCGACATCGCGATCTGCGGCGGCGTCGAGACTCAGATCGAGGCGGTGCCCATCGCGGCGTTCGCCGCGATGCGCGTCGTGATGTCGACCACCAACGACAACCCCGCCGGCGCGTGCCGCCCGTTCGACAAGGACCGGAACGGCTTCGTGTTCGGCGAGGCCGGTGCGCTGATGGTCATCGAGACCGAGGAACACGCGAAAGCGCGGGGCGCCAACATCCTGGCCCGCATCATGGGAGCCAGCGTGACCTCGGACGGCTTCCACATGGTGGCACCGGACCCCAACGGTGAACGTGCCGGGCACGCGATGACAAGGGCGATCCAGCTCGCGGGCATCACGCCAGCCGAAATCGACCACATCAACGCCCATGCCACCGGCACCCAGGTTGGCGACCTCGCCGAGGGCAAGGCCATCAACAGGGCCTTGGGCGGCAACCACCCCGCGGTCTACGCGCCCAAGGCCGCGCTCGGCCACTCGGTGGGTGCGGTCGGTGCGTTGGAATCGATCTTGACGGTCCTCGCGTTGCGGGAGCAGGTCGTCCCGCCGACACTGAATCTGGAAAACCTCGATCCAGAAATCGATTTGGACGTGGTGGCGGGTAAGCCGCGGCCGGGCAACTACCGGTTCGCGATCAACAACTCGTTCGGATTCGGCGGTCACAACGTGGCGATCACCTTTGGACGGTATTAGATGCCAGCGTTATTGAGCTCACCGGAAACAGGAGAACTGCGATGACACTCATGGCCCCCGATGCGGTCGGCGAGTCGCTCGACCCCCGCGACCCCTTGCTGCGTCTGAGCAATTTCTTCGACGACGGCACCGTCGCGTTACTGCACGAGCGTGACCGTTCCGGTGTCCTTGCGGCATCGGGCACCGTGAATGGTGTTCGCACCATTGCCTTCTGCACCGACGGCACCGTGATGGGCGGCGCGATGGGCATCGAGGGCTGCACGCACATCGTCAACGCCTACGACACCGCCATCGAGGAGCAGAGCCCGATCGTGGGCATCTGGCACTCCGGTGGTGCCCGGTTGGCCGAGGGCGTCAAGGCGCTGCACGCCGTGGGCCTGGTGTTCGAGGCCATGATTCGGGCTTCGGGCTACATCCCGCAGATCTCGGTGGTCGTCGGCTTCGCCGCCGGCGGCGCCGCCTACGGACCGGCGCTGACCGACGTCATCGTGATGGCGCCGGAAAGCCGGGTGTTCGTTACCGGGCCGGACGTGGTGCGCAGCGTCACGGGTGAGGACGTGGACATGTGCTCGCTCGGTGGGCCGGAAACTCACCACAAGAAGTCCGGGGTCTGCCACATCGTCGCCGACGACGAGCTCGACGCTTTCGAGCGTGGTCGCCGGTTGGTCGGATTATTCTGCCAGCAAGGGCATTTCGACCGCACCAAGGCCGAGGCCGGTGACACCGACATCCACGCGCTGCTGCCGGAATCGGCGCGGCGGGCCTACGACGTGCACCCGATCGTGACTGCGATCCTCGACGACGACACACCGTTCGACGAGCTCCAGGCCAACTGGGCGCCGTCGATGGTGGTCGGCCTGGGCCGGTTGTCCGGCCGTACCGTCGGCGTGCTGGCCAACAACCCGCTGCGGCTTGGCGGCTGCCTGAATTCCGAAAGCGCCGAGAAGGCAGCCCGTTTCGTGCGGCTTTGCGACGCGTTCGGGATTCCGCTGATCGTGGTCGTCGATGTGCCCGGTTACCTTCCCGGTGTCGACCAGGAGTGGGGCGGCGTGGTGCGCCGCGGCGCCAAACTGCTGCACGCGTTCGGTGAGGCCACCGTTCCGCGGGTCACGCTGGTCACCCGAAAGACCTACGGCGGGGCCTACATTGCGATGAACTCCCGCTCGCTGAACGCGACCAAGGTGTACGCCTGGCCGGATGCCGAGGTGGCGGTCATGGGCGCCAAGGCCGCGGTCGGCATTCTGCACAAGAAGAAGCTGGCCGCCGCGCCCGACCACGAGCGCGAAGCGCTGCACGACGAGTTGGCCGCGGAGCACGAGCGGATCGCCGGCGGCGTGGACAGCGCCATCGAGATCGGCGTGGTCGACGAGAAGATCGACCCGGCGCACACCCGCAGCAAGCTCACCGCGGCGCTGGCAGAGGCGCCGGCACGTCGCGGACGCCACAAGAACATCCCGCTGTAATCTTCCACCGCGAGCCTAACGCCACTGCGAAATATCACGCCGAAATTCGCGGTGGCGTTAGGCTCGCGCGAGGATCGTCGAAAGTGACTCGCGCAGGGCGTCTTCCGGATCGGCGGGCAGCTCCTCGGCACGCCAGCCGACGAAGTCGTCCGGGCGAATAAGCAACGCCCCTTCGGGCGAGAGTCCGGTCATCGCCGCCCATTCATCGCTGTAGACCCGATGCGCAGCGATCGACGCCGAAGCCGCAGCGGCGCACCATCGCTCGTCCCCGGTCAGCACGGTGAACTCGCCGTCGATCAGGTCGAGTGTCGAGACTCCGTCGCGCACCCAGACGTGCGGCACCCGGGTTCCCGGCTGGCCGCGCAACTCCTCGACCAGCTCGCCGCCGTCGGGTTCACTGTTCACAATCGCGGCCGAGTGGTAGCGGTAGCCCACCATCAGCGCGAACATCGAGCATTCTTCTTCCGGCGGCAGTAGCGGCCGGTCGTCCTCGAGCTGGAGCAGGGGAATCGTCGGGCCAGAAAGCGATTGGCGAGCGGCGAATCGCCCGACCGGATGCCGCTCGGTGTGATAGGTGTCCAGCAGCGCCGGCCCCGCCGTGCCTTGCAGCACGGCGGCCAGCTTCCAGGCCAGGTTGTGCGCGCTCTGGATCGCGGTATTGGCTCCACCGGCTTTGAACGGAGGCATCGTATGCGCCGCATCTCCGACGAGAAAGACTCGCCCACAGGCGAATTGGTTGGCCACCTGCTCGTAGGGTTGCCACGCGGCGACCTCGATGATGTCGATGTCCATCTGCTCGCCGATCGCCTTGATCAGCATCTCGCGGCAACGCTGCGGCGTGAACTGGTCAGCCGTTTCACCCTTGTCGGGGAAATAGGTGGTGATGAACATGCCGAGGTCGCCCTCGGCCGCAATGAAGATGCCTTGTGCATCAGCGTTTTTGACTTGTACGCCGCCGCCGTCGCCAATGTGTGCGACGAACTTGCGCCAGGGTGCCCGAAAATAGACGAAGACGACGAAGATCGGGAGCGCGCCATAGCCGGAGGTGGCGATGCCCAGCGCGGTGCGGACCGGGCTGTGCACCCCGTCGGCGCCGACGAGGTAGTCGGCCCGGACCGCTTGCGACTCCCCCGAATCCCGGTCGCAGATGACGGCGGTGACGCCCGTCGCATCCGATTGGAACGACGACAGCTCCGTGCCGTACCGAACCTCGTTGCCACCGCGACGAGTTGCTGCCAGCAGGATTGGCTCGGACCTACTCTGCGGGCAGTACTGCACGGCCGGCTCGGGGCTCAGCGCGCCCAGGCCCGCGAAAATCGCGTCGAGGTCGATCGCCGGTTCTTCTGTCGTGCTGTTGAGCGTCGGTCTGGTCACCACGACCGGCTGCTGCTCGCCGATCGCGTGAACCTCGTCGCTCAGGCCAAGGCCGCGAAGAATCTCCAGGCTGCGGAAGCTGAGGTTGCGCGCTTTCGGATAGATGAACACCTCGCGGCGCTTTTCGACCAGCAGTGAGCGAACGCCGTGCTTGGCGAGCAGCGCAGACGTCGCCAGCCCACCCGCGCCGGCGCCGACGATCAGGACCGGAACCCGCAATATGGAAGACACTATAAAATGATAGCTAATGTCAGATTGGCAACGCTAGTTGCCCGCTCAGCGGGCGGTGCCCCCAGCTCGCGGGCCGCCGGCCAATTCCCGAGCCTCCTCCTCGGTCTCGACCGTGGGACCGGACCCGGGCAACGGCTTGCCGGCGACCTCCGGCATGAACAGCAGGGTGATCACGCCGACCAGGCCCGCAACCATCAGCATGTACGCCGGCACCATCTCGTTGCCGGTGCTCGATACCAGCGCTTCAGCTATCAACGGGGTGACGCCGCCGACGGTGGATATCGAGAGGTTGTAGGAAATGGCCAACGCTCCGTAACGCACCCTGGTGGGGAACAGGGCCGGCAACGCCGAAGGCGTCGTGCTGTCGAAGCAGAGTTCCATCAGCCCGATCAGCAGCACACCGAGGAAGATCACCGGATAGGCACCGCCGAGGCGCATCAGCAGAAACGCCGGGATTGACGCCACGATCAGCAGGATGCATCCCGTCCGCATGATCGGTTTGACCCCGATACGGTCAGACAACTTCGCGACGAACACGACCGTGGCCATCAGGATGGCCAGGGCGACCACGATCAGCACGACTGCCGGTGTTTCCGCAAGGTGCACCACCGTTTTCAGGTATGTCGGCAGGTAGCCGGTGACCATGAAATCGGCGACTTGTGAGGTCAAGACCAGGGCGGCGCAGATCAGCATCGGCCGCCACTGCTCCACGACGGTGTGCCGAAATTGGGTGCGGCCACCCTCTTCGGCGCCATCCGCAGCCTGACTCATATGCGTGAAAGCCGGTGACTCCTCGAGGCGCAATCGCATGTACAGCGCGATCAGACCCATGGGCGCCGCCAGCAGCAGCGGAACTCGCCAGCCCCAGGCCAACCAGTCGTGACTCGGCAGCCACGCCTGCAGCCCAGTCACCAAGAACCCGGCCACCACAAACCCGATCAGATTGCCCAACGGTAGGAACCCGACCAGCATGCCGCGCTTACGGTCCGGTGACTGCTCCACCAGATAGGTCATGGCACCGACGAACTCGCCGCCGGTCGACAACCCCTGGAACACTCGGGCGACGACGAGCAAGATGGGCGCCCAGATGCCGATTGCGCTGTAACCGGGCAGCAGGCCGCTCATCGTCGTGCCGGCGGTCATCATCAGGATCGTGATCACCAGCACCCGCTTGCGACCGATGCGGTCTCCGAGCGGGCCGAAGATCATGCCGCCCAGCGGGCGCACCACAAACGCCGCCGCCAGGGTGCCGAAAGTGGCAATCAGGTGGACAGCGCTCACGCTGTTCCCGGGATAAAACACCTGCGCGATGGTGGTGGCGATGTAGCCGTAGACACCGAAGTCGTACCACTCCATGACATTGCCGATCGCGGTGCCCGTAATGGCTCGTGACATCACCGTCGGATCGGTGACCGTGATCTCGTCGCGCGCCCACTTTTGCTGAGCGCCATCGGTGTCCATCAAAACCCTTGGTACCCGAACTTCGCCGCGTCGAACCCTGGGGAGACCGGGTTAGCCAACCCCCGCGAGGAACTCCGCCGCCACGGCCACCACCCGCTCCCGGTCGCGGGGCACCAGGCCGATCCGGGTCCGGCGATCGAGGATGTCGTCGACGTCGAGTGCGCACTCGTGGGTGACGGCGTATTCGAACTCCGCGCGGATTACGTCGATGCCCTCGACGACAGGCTCGGTCGGGCGCTCGCAGGTGGCGGCGGCGATGACGTGGGGCGCCTCGGCGCCATAGCGCGCCACCAGCGACGCCGGCAGCTCTGCGGTCGAACCCGTGGCCGGTCCGGGGTTGGACGGTGCCCCGATCAGCGGCAGATTGCGGGTCCGGCAGCGCGTGGCCTGCAGGTCTCGCAGGGTGACGGCGCGGTCCAGCACGTCCTGGGCCATGTAGCGGTATTCGGTCAGCTTGCCGCCGATCACGCTGATCACTCCCGACGGCGACTCGACGACGGCGTGCTCGCGGGACACGTCGGCGGTGCGACCTTCGAAACCAGCACTGCCGGTGTCGATCAACGGCCGCAGGCCGGCGTAGGCGCCGATGACATCGGTGGTCCCCAGCGCGGTCCCCAGCGCGGTGTTCACCGTGTCCAACAGGAACGCGACTTCGTCCGAGGACGGTTCCGGCACATCGGGAATCGGGCCCGGCGCGGCTTCATCGGTGAGCCCGAGATAGATGCGGCCCAGTTGCTCGGGCATGGCGAACACGAAACGGTTGAGCTCGCCGGGAATCGGAATCGTCAGTGCCGCAGTCGGATTGCCGAAGGCGCTGGCATCGAAGACCAGGTGGGTCCCGCGGCTGGGCCGCAACCGCAGCGAGCCGTCGATCTCACCCGCCCACACCCCGGCCGCGTTGATCACCGCGCGGGCGGACACGTCGAACGACTCCCCCGTGCGCTGATCGGTCAGCCGCACCGAGGTGCCGGTGGCCTGGGATGCCGCGACGTAGGTGAGGATCCGGGCGCCGTGCTGGGCCGCGGTGCGCGCGACGGCGGTGACCAGTCGGGCGTCGTCGATCAATTGCCCGTCGTAGGCCAGCAGTCCACCGTCGAGGCCGTCACGACGGACCGTGGGCGCCATCTCCACGACGCGTTGCGCCCCCACCCGCCGCGAGCGGGGCAGGGTCGACGACGGGGTTCCCGCAAGCACCCGCAACGCGTCACCGGCGAGGAATCCCGCGCGCACCAACGCGCGCTTGGTGTGACTCATCGACGGCAGCAACGGAACCAGCTGCGGCATCGCGTGCACGAGGTGAGGAGCATTGCGCGTCATCAGGATTCCGCGCTCGATGGCGCTGCGCCGGGCGATTCCCACGTTGCCGGTGGCCAGGTAGCGCAGACCGCCGTGGACCAGTTTGGAACTCCAGCGGCTGGTCCCGAACGCCAAGTCGTGCTTCTCCACCAGCGCCACGCGCAGGCCGCGCGACGCGGCATCCAGTGCGATCCCGACGCCGGTGATGCCGCCGCCGATCACGACCACGTCCAGCGGCTCGCCGTCGGCTAGCGCGTTCAGGTCGGCGGCGCGGCGGGCGGCATTGAGTGCGGCGTTCATCAGGACAGGTATCCGTTCAGCGAGTGGGCGAGTTCGGTGGCCAGCGCATCGGCATCGAGGATCGGGCGCACGATCTGCTCGGACTGAATGGTCGACTGCGCGATCAGCAACACCATGGTGGCCATCTGCAGCGGATCGCCGGCGCGCACGGAGCCGTGCCGCTGGGCCACCCGTAACCGGTCGGCAAGCGCGCCGATCAGCATCTGTTGGCTTTCCCCAAGGCGTTCGGTGATGTAGATCGGCGCGAGGTGCGAATGCATCACCGACATGATCAGTTCGTCATGACGCAGCAAGTCTGCGACCGAAACAATTTGGCGCACAAGCGATTCACGGTCGTCTCCCAGCAATGGCGCATCCTGCATCACAGCCGTGACGCGCTGGGTCAGCAGCGCCGCCACGATCGACGGCGTGTCCGGCCAGCGGCGGTACACGGTCGGCCGGCTGACGCCCGCGCGCCGGGCTATCTCCGCGAGGGTCACCCGGTCTATCCCGAAATCGGCCACGCAGCTAGCGGCCGCCGCCAGGATCCGCTCGCCGACATCCAATCCAGCGTTACTGATTGACAGCATATGTAATACTGTAACGCATGACGCATCCCGAGCAACTCCTTCCGCCGATGAAATGGAACGCGTGGGGAGATCCCGCTAGCGCCAAACCCCTCTCCGACGGCATCCGGGCACTGCTGAAACAAGCCGTCGGCCTGGAAGATTCGGGCCAAGCCGAACTCGAGCCCGACCAGGTGCGGCTGCGCCCGTCGGCGCTGTCGACGGCGGATAGGGACGCGCTCGCCGCGATCGTCGGCACCGAGTATTGCCGCACCGACGATCGCGATCGGTTGCTCCACGCCGGCGGCAAGTCCACCCTCGACCTGCTGCGGCGCAAGGACACCGGCGTCCAGGATGCACCCGACGCCATCCTGCTGCCCGGCGACGACGCTGCCGTCGCCGCGATCCTGCGCTACTGCTCCGAGCAGGGTATCGCCGTCATCCCGTTCGGAGGCGGCACCAACGTCGTGGGTGGCCTCAATCCCACCCGCGGCGACTTCGGCGCCGTCGTCTCGGTCGACCTGCGTCGCTTCGACCAACTCATCTCGCTCGACGAGGTGTCGGGCCAAGCGGTTTTCGGCGCCGGGGTCACCGGCCCGGACGCCGAACGCCTGCTCGGCGAGCGCGGCTTCTCGCTCGGCCATTTCCCGCAGAGCTTCGAATACGCGACCATCGGCGGCTACGCGGCGACCCGCTCCTCGGGTCAGGACTCCGCCGGATACGGCCGGTTCAACGACATGGTGCGCGGGCTTCGGATGATCGCCCCGGCGGGCACGCTGGATTTGGGCCGCGGGCCGGAATCGGCCGCCGGCCCCGATCTACGCCAGCTGCTGATCGGGTCGGAGGGCACCTTCGGCGTGATCACGCAGGTGCGGCTGCGGGTGCACCGGGCACCGGAAGCCGTCGGCTACGAAGCCTGGTCGTTCCCCGATTTCGCTACCGGGGCGGCGGCGCTGCGCGCGGTCACCCAGAATGCGACCGGCCCCACCGTTGTTCGGCTTTCCGATGAGGCCGAGACCGGAGTCAACCTGGCCACCACCGAGGCGATCGGCGAAAACCAGATCACCGGCGGTTGCCTGGGCATCACCGTGTTCGAGGGCAGCAAGGAACACGTCGAGAGCCGCCGGGCCGAGACCAGCGCACTGCTGGCGGCCCAAGGCGGTACGTCGCTGGGTGAAGGTCCCGCGCAGGCGTGGGAGCGCGGCCGGTTCGGCGCACCGTATCTGCGCGACTCCCTGCTGGCCGCGGGCGCGCTCTGCGAGACGCTGGAGACCGCGACCGACTGGTCCAACATTCCGGCGCTCAAGGCCGCCGTCACCGAAGCACTGACCACCGCGTTGGCCGAATCCGGGACGCCGGCGCTGGTGATGTGCCACATTTCGCACGTGTACCCGACCGGCGCATCGTTGTACTTCACCGTCGTCGCGGGGCAGCGCGGCAATCCGATCGAGCAGTGGCAGACCGCCAAGAAGGCCGCGTCCGACGCGATCATCGCCACCGGCGGCACCATCACGCATCACCACGCGGTCGGTGCCGATCACCGGCCCTGGATGCGCAACGAGGTCGGCGATCTGGGCGTGCAGGTGTTGCGCGCGGTCAAGGCGACACTGGATCCGGCGGGAATCCTCAATCCCGGCAAGCTGATTCCGTGATGCAGCAGTTGCGCCGGCGCGAGATCGGCAAGGTGACCGCGCTGACCAATCCCCTTTCGGGGCATGGCACCGCCGTGCAAGCGGCGCAGGCCGCCATCACCAGGCTGCACGCTCGCGGTGTCGAGGTCGTCGAGATCATCGGCGACGACGCCGAAGACGCCCGCCATCTCGCAGCCGCGGCCATCGAACGCGGCACCGACGCGCTGGTGGCCACCGGCGGCGACGGCGTCATCTCCAACGCGCTACAAGTGTTGGCGGGCACCGACATTCCGCTGGGCATCATCCCGGCGGGCACCGGCAACGATCACGCCCGTGAATTCGGTATTCCCACAAAGGATCCCGAGGCCGCCGCGGACATCGTCGCCGACGGCTGGACCCAAACCATCGACCTGGGCCGCATCCGCGAT
The DNA here is from genome assembly GCA_963794245.1 of uncultured Actinomycetota bacterium. Taxonomy (GTDB): domain Bacteria; phylum Actinomycetota; class Actinomycetes; order Mycobacteriales; family Mycobacteriaceae; genus Mycobacterium. Next base: position 166,133 of record CAWCDD010000003.1, read on the forward strand.
ACGAAAGGTGTCGATAAGTGGTTCGGCACCGTGGCGGCCACCGGATTCGATTCCCTGGTGACCGACCGCGCCAACCGGATGAGCTGGCCGCATGGACGGCTGCGCTACTACGTCGCGATGCTCGCCGAGCTTTCGCAACTGCGGATGTTGCCGTTCCGCCTGGTGCTCGACGGCACCAAGGAGATCAACGCCGACATCACGCTGGCGGCATTCGGAAATACCCGAAGCTACGGCGGCGGGCTATTGATCTGTCCGAACGCCGATTACACCGACGGCCTGCTCGACATCACCATGGCCCACACCGCATCCCGGACGAAACTGGTCCGCCTCTTCCCCACCGTGATCAAAGGCACCCACGTCGAACTCGACGAGGTGACCACCGCGCGGGCGAAAACGATCCACGTCGAATGTCCCGGGATCAACGTCTACGCCGACGGCGACTTCGCCTGCCCACTACCCGCCGAACTCTCCGCAGTGCCTGGCGCACTGCAGATTCTGCGCCCTAGCCGTCCATAAATTCGAACGCCGCTCTACCGGCCGCTCACGATCTGGCTGTGGACGTCATCCAGGTAACCGTCGTAGGCGGCGACGATGTCGTCGAGGTCCAGTTGCTTGGGTAGGTCATCGGGGCGCTGCCGCGCTGTCAGATAGGCCATCGTAGCGGCGACGACGCGAGTTTCGTCGGCGCCGGGTCCGGCGATGCGGGCGACGACTTCTGGGGTGGCTCGCATCCGGATGGTGACGAGCTCCTCGTCCTGGGCGACACGCACGAGGTAATCGTGATCACCGAGTGCTTCGATTTCGGGGGTTTCGAAATTTGTCATTGTCGTCTCCTGCTTCCCGAATGCGTGGCGCGTGCTCTGCGTCATGACGAACCCGCAGCGTGACGTGTCCACGCCTGTACCAACCTATTTTAACGGGCTATAGTCATTTAAAATAGACTCGGAGGTGGCTGGTGACGGATGTGAGTGCGAGGCCCGCCATCGCAGAGCTGATCGCGGTGCGGCCGTTCCCACCGCGACGTGGCCTCAAGGGCACGTTCGTCTATCGAGTGGTGACCACCACCGACCCCAAGCTGCTGGGCATGATGTACACCGTCACCTCGATCGGGTTCTTCATGGTCGGCGGGTTGATGGCCCTGTTGATGCGAAGCGAGCTTGCCGCACCGGGTTTGCAGTTCTTGTCCAACGAGCAGTACAACCAGCTGTTCACCATGCACGGCACAATCATGCTGCTGCTGTACGCGACCCCGATCGTGTTCGGCTTCGCCAATTGCGTTCTGCCGCTTCAGATCGGCGCACCGGATGTGGCGTTCCCCCGACTCAACGCGCTCAGTTACTGGCTCTACCTGTTCGGGGCGCTGATTACGGTGTCCGGTTTCCTCACCCCCGGGGGTGCAGCGGACTTCGGCTGGACGGCCTACACGCCACTCAGTAACGCCATACATTCGCCCGGCGCGGGCGCCGACCTATGGATCATGGGCTTGGCGATCGCCGGGCTCGGCACCATTCTCGGTGCGGTCAACATGATTACCACGGTGGTTTGCATGCGGGCCCCCGGCATGACGATGTTCCGGATGCCGATCTTCACGTGGAACATCCTCGTCACCAGCATCATGATCCTGATCGCGTTCCCGCTGCTGACTGCCGCGCTACTCGGGCTGGCGGTGGACCGTCACCTGGGCGGACATATCTACGACCCGGCCAACGGCGGAGTCATCCTGTGGCAGCACCTATTTTGGTTCTTCGGCCATCCCGAGGTGTACATCATCGCGATCCCGTTCTTCGGCATCGTCACCGAAATCATCCCGGTGTTTTCCCGCAAACCGGTCTTCGGCTACACCACGATGGTCTACGCGACGATGTCCATCGCCGCGCTGTCCACCGCGGTGTGGGCGCACCATATGTTCGCCACCGGCGCGGTCCTGCTGCCGTTCTTCAGCTTCATGTCGTATCTGATCGCCATCCCGACCGGACTCAAGTTCTTCAACTGGATCGGCACAATGTGGAAGGGCCAGTTGACCTTTGAAACACCGATGCTGTTCTCAGTCGGCTTCATGGTCACCTTCCTGATGGGCGGCCTATCGGGTGTCTTGCTGGCCAGCCCGCCACTCGACTTCCACGTCACCGACACCTACTTCCTCGTTGCCCACTTCCACTACGTGCTGTTCGGCACCATCGTGTTCGCCACCTATGCCGGCGTCTACTTCTGGTTCCCGAAGATGACGGGGCGGCTGCTCGACGAGCGGCTGGGCAAGCTGCACTTCTGGTTGACGTTCATCGGCTTTCACACCACCTTCTTGGTGCAGCACTGGCTGGGCGACCAGGGCATGCCACGCCGTTACGCCGACTACCTGCCCACCGACGGCTTCCAGGGCCTCAACATCGTCTCGACGATCGGGGCGTTCATCCTTGGCGCGTCGCTGATTCCGTTCGTGTGGAACATATTCAAGAGCTACCGCTACGGTGAAGTCGTTGTCGTCGACGATCCCTGGGGCCATGGCAACTCCCTGGAATGGGCCACCACCTGCCCGCCGCCGCGGCACAACTTCACCGAACTTCCCCGCATCCGCTCCGCGCGGCCGGCTTTCGAGCTGCACTACCCGCACATGACGGCTCGGATGCGCGCCGAGGCCCATGTCGGCCGCCGCGCAGAGGCGACCCCCAGAGAACCGATGGTGAGCGAGGCTGAAATCGGGCAGGCCTGAGCTCATTGCCACTGTTGCAGCCGGGAGCCCTTCACCGACCAGCCTGCCGGCATACCCAGCCGTCCGGGGTGCGGCCGGTCTCGATGAACCGGGTCAGTTCCGCGCTCACCTGTGCCGGTATGTCGGTATCCGCATGTGGATAGAGGATGGGTTCCTCTTTGGAGTTGTGCTGCTCGAGTTGGCCCAGCAGCTGACGACAGGTGGCCCGCAGCTGTTCGCTGTCGGCTCTGTCAACGACCAGATCGGTCAGGGCGCCCATGGTGCGCCATAGTTCGCCGTGCTCGCGCAACATCACAAAGATCGGCATGACCATGCCGGCCTCGCGGATCGGAGGGAACAGGAACGTCTCCTCGAGGTAGATGTGTCGGCGCAGCGCTTCCAACACCGCGCTCAACGGTTCTGGCTGCACGCAGCCACCGTCGAGCTTCTCGATGAAAGTCTCTATTCCACTGTCTATTTCGTGGTGCTCACGCTCCAGAAGGATAGATAGAACCCCGTCGGTCATGGTGTTCTCTCCTTCGTCAGTTCGCGGCGCTTGCGATGATCGGTCTAGTCGAGCTTGGCATCGACGCTGATCTTCGCCCCAGCGAACAATCGCGACACTGGACACAACGCGGCGGCCTCATCCACCACGGCGGCGAAGGCGTCGGCATCCAGCCCAGCCACCTTTGCGCTGACCTTCAGCCGGGACGTGGTGATCGTCGGGACACCATCGACAGCCTCCAGGGTCACGGTCGACTGCACATCCAGCAGCTGGGGTGGCGTGTGGTTCTCGCCCAACTTCAATGCCAGCGCCATCGCGAAACACGACGAATGCGCTGCGGCCGCCAGCTCTTCCGGACTGGTCTTGCCGCCTGGCTGCTCGGTTCGGGAGGCCCAGGTCACCAGCTGGCCGTCCAGCGCTCCGCTACTGCCCTCCGACAGCTTGCCTTCGCCAGACGCCAGGGAACCCGCCCAGGTGGTCCGCGTGGTCCGATCAGCGATACTCATACCTCACCAACTCCCTTACTGCCTCTGCGCTCCCGGAGCCGACGTGGACATGTGTCGTCCGAGAGCATGAATAATTTCTACAAACGCGAGTTGTATAAACACTAGCCCGGAGCTTACGGACTGGCCAGGCTCGGTCAGTCATTGCCCGAGAGTGTGCTGGCGGCCAGGAGATGGGCGAGGACCGCAGCTTCGCTGATATCAACGGCTTTGGAGGCAGTCAACAGCGTCAGCGTCTGCTTCTCCGTCAAGTCGTGCAAATGCGCCAGTGCGCCTGCGCGGACGGACTCGGTCAACTCGTCGCGGTAGCGGCGGACAAACTCGTCGAACAACTTCGGGTCGTGGCCGTACCACTTGCGCAGTTCGGTGGACGGCGCGATCTGCTTGCACCACTCATCCAGATGGGCCCTGGCTTTGCTTATGCCCCGGGGCCAAATCCGGTCCACCAGAACCCTTGTGCCGTCCCCGGGTGTCACCGGGTCATAGATCCGGCGCACCTGGACGTGTCGTTGTCGGGTCATTACACCTCACCCCGCCACCAGGCTGGCCACACACACTCCCGGCTCGACGAACGGCTCGAGGTGAGCCCGCATCGCCCGGCGTGCGGACTTCCGCAAACCTTCATCGGCTGCCGCCTTATCGAGCAGGCCCTGCAGCAAACCCAGATGCATCCCGCAAACCACCTCGGGGCGCGACCGTGCTAGATCCCTCACCGGGCAGGCGTGCATCCGAATGGACCTCTCTCGCCGAGGCGCCGGCCCACTGTCAACTGGCGACGGTGTTGGTTCTGCAACGGTGACGAGCTCGGGGGCGAACCCCATCCTCTTGAAAGCTGCGGTGGTGTTCACCGCCGCTCGATCGAGCACGTCGCCGACCTCAGATTCCGACGTCTCCTGGGGAACCGCTATCCGGGCGGCCCATTTCTGCCCGGCGTGCTGCGCACGGCGACCACGCGTTTCCTCGGTCTGACCCAGCTCCATCGCGAGGACCTCGGCCAGCGTCCGATAGTCCACGCGCTCCTCGACCACTCGATAGCCGGTGCGTGGCCGACCGCGCCCGGGTCGATTCATTCTGGTCCGCACGATCGCCTCGTCGTCACATAGCGCGTCCAGATGAAACCGCACGGTCGTGATGTGCAATCCCATCTGCGAGGCGAGCTCGACGGCATCGACGCCACCGTCGTGCTCGCGCACCAGCGCAAGCACCCGTTCACGTTGTTGGTTGCGAGGCAAGCGATTTCGTCGCAGCTGCCGCGCCCGCGTGTCTGTCTTCTCGCCCACCTCGCTACCTTCCATCGCGCGTATTTAGCGGATATACTTCCTCTATATTAACAGTTGCTCGATAGGGAGAGGTAGGCATGAGGTTCGCCGATATCTGCCAAACTCCACGCCTCATCGGGGAAGAACACGCGGCGACGATCTGGCGCCGAAAGCTGCTGATTTCCACAGGGTTCCAATCAACGGTCAACATCGCGCTGTCGCTGCGGTTGGGCCAGATCGACCGCATGATCTACGACGAGAGCGGTTGGGCACCAACAGTGCCGGGTATCCCGGTTACCGGCAACGCCGTGATCCCTGACGTCAAGCGAGCAGTCGACCCACACGCTGTCGATGATCGGCAACCAATCGGAAAGGTGGTTCTGCTGATGGCTCCCGCCAACACCAACCCGACCCGCGGCTCTGGCGCCGCGATGGCCAATGCGGACAACACTTCGACCGCCGACGAACTGGTCGGCATCGGTGCGCACGAGGCCGAGAATGGGCGCAGCGGAGTGATAGCGCAGCACCGCTGGGAGAACGAAGGCGGTGCGTTGCACTCCGGGCGCGCCTACTTGCTCAGTCGACAGGCGTGACCATTCATCGATTACACAAGCCGTCGACGCCGCACATTCCAGCTGACCAATAACGTCTCACGCTAGATCGTCTGGTGGCGCCCGAAGAATTCGTGGTCTTCGTTGTAACCGCCGTAACCGCTACCCAACTCGGAGTAGTGCGCGACGAACTCGATGCCCTTGAGCCACTTCACATGCCGGAAGCCATGCTGCAATTCATTGCGCAGCCGCAGCGGCGCCCCGTGGCCGTAGCTCACCGGCTCGCCGTTCATGTCGTAGGCCAGCATGGTCAGGTGGTTGCTCATCTGATCGATCGGGTGGGCGACGTAGTAGATTCCGCCGTCGGCACCGGGGCCCAGTGAGTAGAACACCACCCATTTCGCCTCGGGTAGCGGCTTGACGATGTCCATGATCGTCTGCATCGACACGCCACCCCATTTGGCGACACCCGACCAGCCCTGGATGCAGAAGTGTTGGGTGATCTGTTCGTGGTACGGCAGATCATGCAACTCGGCCAGCGTGAACTCCGTCGGGTTCTCGACGAGACCGTAGATTCGCAGCCGCCAATCCACGAAGTTGTTCTTCTCCAACTCCTTGTACTCAACGGTTTCCGGGTAGGTGCCGTTGTGCCAGAAGTACGGCGAGATGTCTTTCTCGGTGAACGCGCCCGGCTTCGGGTTGGTGTACTCGAACAGCCGCTGCAGCGGCCCGACGAGTGCGTAGCCGACCCGCTGCACCACCCGCGGGTGGCGAAAGGTGAGCGGGGTGGCGGCCACCCAGCCGACAGCCACCACCACCATGGCCGCCGCGAAGATCCAGAACCCGACCCAGCCGTTGTCGTCGCGGGCGGCGAACATGTGGTTGAGGTTGCGCAACGCCTCGGTGGCGAAGACCAGCGTGACGTGGACAACGATGAAGAACAGGAAATAGACCAGCACCAGGAAATGCAGCGAGCGTGCGGCCTGGATGCTCAAGCGCTTACTGATCACGGTGAGGCGCATCGACAGCGCCGGCGACATCCCCAGCCCGGTGATGACCGCGAGCGGGGCGGCGATGAAAACGGTGACGAAGTAGGCGAGCAACTGCATGCCGTTATAGGCCACCCAGGTGCTGTCGGTCGGCCAGTCCAGGGACAGGTACTGGATCCCCACCGAGGCGGCGTTGGGAAAGACATCCCAGCTGGTCGGCACGATGTGGCGCCACTGCCCGGTAGCGAACAACAGCACGTAGAAGACCGCGCCGTTGAGCAGCCACAAGACGTCGACGCCGAGATGCCACCACCGCGCCAAGCCGATGGAATGGCGAATCCCCGGCAATCCCAACTGACCCGGCAACCCAACCGAATCGTCCTTGGCGGTCCACAGCGGATCGTCCGGCACCGGCTTGGCCACGCGGAGCCACTCGTCCTTACCCGGCGTGGCGTTGCGACTGAAGTACAGCCGCGGATGATCGCAGAGGATCTGAATCCCGGAGCGGATAATGAACATCATCAGGAACAGGTTGAAAAAGTGCGACCAACCCACCCAGGCGGGGATGCCCGCGGCGACCCCGGAAGGTACGTGGGTGCCGGGATAACGCTGGATGAACGCCTGCACGGCCGGCATGTTGTGCAGGCCTTTGCCCACGGCCACCGCCGCGACGAGTACGGCGAACCCGATGGGAATCAGCCACAGCAGGTTGAACCACTTGTCCCGACCTACCCGCAGTCGGGGCGCGATAGCCCGCTTGTCCTCTAAGCCGCCGGCCCAAGTCTCCGGGTCGACAATGTCTTCAGCAACGCACAGCTCGTTGCGATATCCCGCATCAATCTGAGCCTGCCGGATGTCGAGTTCCTCATCGGCCACGTCATCCACACTTACTTCTATTTTTATTTTCACAAACACATTTAGATAAATGCTAGCGGACGGCGTACCTCCTCGGGAAGGGCCGCGACGAGTGACTCGGCCCACCGGGCGGGGCGGCCAAGACCCGGCGGTATCCCTTCGCCGCGGTTGAATGGAACCCGCGTGATTTCTGATTACGCTGGCGATCAGTTCGGGATTGGGAGCGGCTCGTGATCACTTTGGACCGCATGGCGAACGTGCTGGGTAGCTACGGGGTCCGCCTGCGTTGGTCCTCGGTGCCAAGGTCGACTGAACTGCGCAGCGTGGCGATCCACGAGGCTGCCGCGGGTCGCCCCGTGGTGGGTGATGTATTGCTGGCAATTGGTGCCGGCTCGCTCAAAGAAGCGGTGCAATGGGCGGCCTCGGCGAGTGCTGTCGTGGTGTTGACGCGCGAAGGTGAGGAGCCAATAGCGTTCGACGGTGACACCGTGGCCGGCGCGGTGATGGTGGTCGACGAGACGCTGTCGTGGAGCGAGCTGGCTGCGGTGGTCTACGGGCTGGTACTCGAAGGCCGCGAGACTGAATCCGGCCGCGGTCCAACGGATTTGTTCGCGCTGGCCGACAGTCTGGCGGATGCGATCGGCAGCGCAGTGGTCATCCACGATCGGCTGTTGCGCGTGCTGGCTTATTCGAGGCAGCAGCAGCACGCTGACCCCGCGCGGGTGGCGACAATCCTGGGACGACAGACACCAGAGCAGTTGCGGACATTCTTCGAAGCTCGCGGGGTATTCGCCCACTTGGCGGTCTCCGACGTTCCACTGTTCGTCGCCGCGGACGCCGAACATGGCTTGACTGGCCGCATGGTGGTGGCGGTTCGCTCGGGGCGGGAGGTCATCGGGTCGGTGTGGGTGGCCTGTCCGGCGCCACTGGAAGGCGCCGCTCTCGACGCCTTGGCCGATGGCACGCATACGGTGGCCCTGCATCTGCTGCGGTCACGAGCCAGCGCGGACTTGGAGCGCCAGGTTGAGTCCGAGCTGTTGATCCGGTTGTTGGAGGGCACCGCTGACGCCGCCACCGTGGCCAGCCGACTCGGCCTGGCACACAGCGGGTTGAGGGTGATCGCACTCCAAGCGTTCACCGGCGCCGAACGCGACGCCCCTCTTCTGATGGCGTTCGAGCGTGCCACCACCGGGTTCGGTTGGTCACGTCCGGGCCGCAGCGCCTTGGCGGGCAACACCGTCTACACCGTGCTTCCTGGCGACCAGGTAGCGACGGCGCGACGCTGGATCACCGGTTTGCGGGCAGCGATGCCCGAACAGGTCACGGTGTTGGCCGGCATCAGCGGGGTGGCCGAGGTGGCGGACCTCGCCGCCGCCCGCCACGAGGCCGACGAGTGCCTCGCGCTACATGAGATGACGTCTCGGTCCACACCTCCTGCCTACGACGAGTCGTGGGATGAAATCCTGCTGCAGCGGTTGCGCACCGCGTCACGGTCAGGTCGGTCCCCAAACCGTGGACCGGTGGCCGAGCTGCGCCGCCACGACCGCGCCAACGAGACCGACTACGTGGCGACATTGCGAGCCTGGCTGGAGGCTCAGGGCGACCCGGCCGAGGCCGGTCGGTGTTTGGGAGTACACGAAAACACCGTGCGCTACCGGCTACGCAAGATGACCGAGATCACCAACCTGCCGTTGGACGACGCCAGAAAGCGGCTGGCCATGATGATTGAACTTGCGGCCACAGACCACGACTGACCGTCGGCGCTGTCGAGAGTCAACAACGCACCGCGACGCCATTGTCGAATTTCCGCAAGACCTGCCGGGCCACTCACGCGAAAATGAAGCCATAGCGACCCGTCGATAGGAATGCCCCGATGACTACCCCGCATCCCGCTTTTCACCGGCGTCCGGATCCGCCGGACGACGACGGCGCTTTGGACGCCTTCACCGTGCGCTTGCCGCGCTGGCGATTTGCGCGGCTGTTTAGCCTCAACCCACTAGTACGCACGAGCGATCGGGTCGAGGCACTGGTTGTGGTGCTGGCCATGGCGATGGCGCTCGCTGCCGTGCCGATCGCGGCCGCCGTGGGCACTTCGGTGTACGACTCCCGCAGCCGCGTCTACGCCGAGCAGGCCCAGAACAGTCGCGTGGTATCCGCGACGATCACCGACCACAAGGTCATCCACCGTGAATCGTTAGGCCCGAGGATCACCGTAGTTGGCCAATGGTCTGCTGCCGGAAACGAACATACCGGCCCGGTCTCGGCGCCTCCAGGAGTCAAAAGTGGTGAGGCGATTGACATTTGGGTAGATGAAGACGGCTCGCATGTCGGCCCGCCACCCAAAACCGCTTACGACGAGGCGGTGGCATTCGCAGCAGTGACCTGGGTGGGCTTGGCAGCCGCGGCAGGCGCATTGGTCGCCGGTACCCGTGCTGCCCTTAACCGGACCCGCCACGCGCGATGGGAAGATGATTTCGACAAGCTCACCGGCGGCCGCGACGGGCAGACCAACCAGCCTTAGCCCACTACCGTTCTCGCCGCCGCAATTTCACTGTGCCGCAGCGTCCGTCGCGTGGCCCTGAGGCGTAGCTGGACGCCGGGCACTGCCGGTGGCGGCACGCTTCGGGCACTCACGCGCGACGCGCCGCACCGGTCGCGGTATCGGCATCCCGCTCACGATCACGAAGCAGCAGCGTTGTTGGAAGCCGACAAGAGTCCACTGCGCCGTTGTCCGGTTGGGGCAAGTGGTCGGGCAGTCCCCCACGGCACCATGGGAATTGATAACCAGAGTTCAGCTACGGAGGTATGTGATGGTCGGCATCGAGAAGATGGACGGCGGACCGCGGTCGGCGATCGTGGTCGGTGCCGGCATCGTCGGATTGTCGACAGCGTGGTTCCTACAGGAACGCGGAGTCGACGTCACGGTGGTGGACCGCACCGGCGTGGCCGCCGGCGCCTCCTGGGGCAACGGCGGGTGGATCGCCCCGGGGTTGACCCTCCCGCTGAACTCCCCAGCGGTGCTACGCCATGCGCTTCGCTCCGGGTGGGATCCCAACGCCCCCTTGCACATCCCGTTAATCGCTGACGCGGGACTCAGGGCCTTCCTGATCCAGTTCGCCGCCAACTGCAGGCGATCGTCGTGGAAACGGGCGATGCGGGCCAATGCGGACCTGAACGAGGAATGCCTGGAAGCCTTCGACGTGCTCGCCGCCAACGGGGTCGACGTGCCAATGACCGACGGACCGATCACCGCGGTGTTTCGCACCACCGAGGAGGCGGAACGCATGATGACGGAGCTACACGAGCTCGAAAAGGCCGGCCAGACAATATATGTCACCGCATTGTCGGGCGAGGCATTGCGCGAACAAGTACCCCTGGTCTCGCAGGCGGTCGCCGCGGGGCTGAGCATCAACGCCCAGCGCTTCATCGACCCGCGACGATTCGTGGAGGCCCTGGGCCGCTCAGTAGTGGTCCGCGGGGCAACGATCCAAAGGCTGGAAATCCGGGACATACTCACCTCGGGCAGCGGGGTTGCCGTGCACCCGCGCAACGGAAAAGCGCTGACCGCGGACGCCGCGGTGATCGCCACCGGCGCACGGTTGTCGCGGCTGGCGGGCCGCTGGCTGCGCGTCCCAGTGCAGGCCGGCCACGGCTACTCGTTTACCGTGCCCGTGGACCGCCCGATACCCACCCCCATCTACCTGCCCGACGCGCGGGTGGCCTGCACGCCCTACAAGGGCGCAATCCGTGTTTCGGGCACCATGGAATTCCGACACCTCCATGAGCGGGTCATACCAGAGCGGGTAGCGGCCATCGTCGCCTCGGCCGATCCCTTGTTGGACGGGGCGCGCTGGGCCGAGCGCGACGACGTGTGGGTGGGCGCCTACCCGGTCACCCCTGATGGCCGCGCCCTGATCGGCGAGGTATCACCGGGCGTCTACGTGGCTGGCGGACACGGCATGTGGGGATTGGCGCACGGCCCAATCACCGGGCGGCTGTTGGCCGAACAGATTACGACCGGCAAGCAGCCCCAAGCCCTGCGCGAGTTCGATCCGCTGCGCAGGAGCGGCCGCTAGCGCTCCCCGATAGCCGCGAATCCATAGCGCGGCGACGACCTCTCGCCCACCACGGGCTCCGCGTCGTCAGGGGCGGCTGCTGTGCTCCGGCCCGCCCCTGGCGACACCCTTATCGACACGAAAGGCATCAAAATGACCAGCGCACAACGCATCTGGATGACACGACACGACTACACTCGACTGCATACCGAACTCGCCGCGCTGCGCTCGCGGCGCAGTATCGAAGTTCCCGACGACTTCATGGATTACGGGGCGAATCCCGCGCGCTACAGGGCCCAACAGGCACGCATCCGCGAGATTCAGGATCTGCTGACCAACGCGGTCGTCAGTGAGGACGCCGTCGGCGGCATCGCCGAACCGGGCATGGTTCTTACCATCCGCTACGACGCCACCGGCGAGACCGAAACCTTCCTGCTCGGCCGGCGTTTCGGCGAAGGCGCCGATGTCACGGTCTACTCGACGCTGTCGCCGCTAGGCCACGCGATTGCCGGCGCACGTACCGGCGAACAGCGCATTTACGCCATCCCCAATGAGACGCGCCCCCTGCTCGTGACACTCCTGGAGGCCGTGCCCTACGACATGCACGTTGCGAAAAGCGCTGGGCCGCAGTCTGCCCACCGCGACGCAACCACCGCTGCCGCATCATGAAAGGAACACCCATGACCAGTGCGCAACGCGTGTGGATCTCGCCGCAAGCCTACGAGCGGCTACGGAGGGAATTGGCCACGCTTCGTGAGTTGTGTACCGCCGCAGCTGTCGGCGGCGGTACCGACGAAAACAGCGACGCTCTCCAACATTGGTGGCAGGCACGGATCCAACAGATTCAAGATCTGTTGCTCGATGCTTCCGTGGGCAAGGACCCACCCGACGACGGAATCGCCGAACCCGGCATGGTTTTGACCATCCGCTACGACGATACCGGGGACATCGAAACCTTCCTCCTCGGTGTGCGCGGCGCCGAATACGGCGACATGGAGGTTTACTCCATCCAATCCCCGCTGGGCGCCGCGCTCGCGGGCGCACGCCCCGGCGAACGACGGACCTACTTGCTGCCCAGTGGCGCCGCACTCACGGTCACGCTCCTGGACGCCGTGCCCCATGGCATTCACGCGCGGGCGCGACGCAGGGGGGCGATCGCATGATGTATGACCTCATCGACCCGGTGGCGATGATATTTCTCCTGGTTGCGGTGGTGGGCCTCATCGTCGCCGTCGCATATGGGCGAAACAAGCACCTATGACCGCAAATTAGTCGATGCCGCCGCCCCGGCGAACCCGCCAGACTCTCCGCAGTACCTGGCGCACTGCAGATTCTGCGCGCTGGCGTGTAACAACTCGGACGACAAACGCGACATGCTGGCAAACATGCGTGATGGCAAACACGCTTGCCAGGAGGAAAAATGTCCGGTTTGCGCAAGGCCGCATTCGTCGGCTTGGGGGTTACTTCGTTGGGCGGCTCGCTGTGGCTTGCTCCCGGAGCTTTCGCCGCCGATCCGGCATGGAATGGCAAGTATCAGGTTACCTTCGCCGGCACCGCCAAGACAGGCACCAGTGTTGCCGCCGGAAAACCGGAAGGCAACAGCGTCGTTGACTACGGCTTCAGCTCCAGCTGCTCGACCGGAACCTGTGTCGCCACGGTGTATGACGCACCGCCCCCAAAGAATCCGTATATCCCGCGCCCGATCACCTACACCTGGAACGGGTCTCAGTGGGTGCGAACCACAACCTGGCAATGGGACTGCCAACTGCCCGACGGGACAATCGAATACGACCCGGCAAAATCGGTTGTCGCCTTCACACCCGGGGCCGACGGGACACTGTCCGGTGTCTTTCACACCGACATCACCAGCGGTGCGTGTCAGGGCAACGTCGACATGCCGGTGTCGGCGGCCCCGGCGAACCGGCCGGTCGTTTAGCCGGTGCCCCGGTTGAGCCAGGTCAGTTCGCCGGCGTCGCCGCCGTCGCGGTAGACCTCGAGGGCCTCGTCCCACGCCGTTCCCAGCACGGAATCCAGCTCGGCGGCCAGATAATCGGCGCCCTGCGCCATCATCGACCGCAGCCGCATCTCGCCGACCATGACGTCGCCGTTGGCGCTCATCGGTCCACTCCACAAGCCCAGTTGCGGGGTGTGGCTGAAGCGATGACCGTCAATCCCAGGGCTCGGGTCCTCGGTGACCTCAAACCGCAGCACCGACCACGATCGCAGCGCGTTGGCCAGCCGGGCACCGGTACCCACCGGACCGACCCAGTTGGTGACCGCACGCAGCTGTCCCGGCATCGCCGGCTGCGGTGTCCACACCAAATTGGCTTTGGACTGCAGGGTCGACGACAGCGCCCACTCGACGTGCGGGCACACCGCCGCGGGCGAGGCATGGACGTACACCACACCAGCCGTCACGTCGGCAAATTGATTCGACGCACGCATCTACCTGCTCCTTCGGTTCCACGAGGGACGTCTTCCCCAACGACCTGGTGGACCGACAAGCGAGATGCTTAATCGAACTTTTTGTTTCGTACGTGTCTATTGTGCCCTGTGATACCCGTGTTGCGCTAGTGCTTGATGGTCATTTCATGTATTGGAGTAGTACCGCGTCGGCGATCGCCGGCCACAAGTCGAGTGCCCAGTCGCCGAAATCGCGGTTCGTCAGGGCCACCAGCGCCAGGTCCGCGTCGGGATCTGCCCAGATGAAGCCCCCTGCTTGGCCGAAATGGCCGTAGGTCCGCGCCGAGTTGCGCGCCCCCGTCCAATGCGGCGATTTGGCGTCCCGGAGCTCGAAACCCAGCCCCCAATCGTTGGGCCGCTGCACGCCGTACCCGGGCAGCACGCCGTCCAGGCCGGGAAATTGCACGGTCGTCGCCTCAGCGTGCAGCTGGGCCGAGACGGTCGACGGCCGCAACAGGTCACCGGCGAACGCCGCCAGGTCCGCCACCGTCGAGGTCGCGCCGAAGCCGGCTTGCGGCGCACCCCCGTCCAGCCTGGTCGTGGCCATGTTCAACGGCTCGCACACCGACTCGGTGAGGTAGCGGCCGAACTCGATGCCCGACTCCCGTTCCAGGGTCTGGGCCAGCACGGTAAAGCCGTAGTTGGAATACATGCGTCGGGTGCCGGGCTTGGCCTGGACCCGATCGGAGTGCATCGCCAAGCCCGACGCGTGCGCCAGCAGATGCCGGATCGTCGAGCCGGGCGGGCCGGCCGGGGTGTCCAGATCGACGACGCCCTCTTCGATCGCGACTTGCACGGCGCGGGCCACCAGCGGCTTGGTGACCGACGCCAGCTCGAACACCCGCTCGGTGTCGCCGTGCGTGGCCAACACCGCGGCGGGGCCGATCATCGCCGCGGCGGCATCCGGAACCGGCCAGTCGTCGAGAATATCGAGAGCGGCCATCAGGTCGGGCGCGTCACTTCGTGGCGATGTAGTAGTTGTTGATCGGGTCCGATTCGATCTCGAGCACCCGGACGTCGTCGAAACCGGCGTCGACGAGCATCGAGGTGGCCAGCTGCGTGCCCCAGGCCGTGCCGAGTCCGGCGCCGCCCAGCGCCAGCGACACCGTCATGCAGTGCATCAGCGAGACGGTGTAGAGGTAGGTGCTCATCGGGACGTCGACGTTCTCCTCGAGCCGGCTGGATGCCTTGATGTCGGCCATCAAGAAGACGCCGCCGGGTCGCAGGGCGCGTTGGATGTTCTCCAGCACCCGCGCCGGCTGCGCCTGATCGTGGATGGCGTCGAACACGGTGATGACGTCGTAGGCGTCCGTCTTGTCCAGCTCGGTCAGGTTGTGGCTCTCGAAGGCCGCATTGGTCAGGCCGAGGCGTGCCGCCTCCTGGACGCCGGTCGAGATGGCGTGATCGGAGAAGTCGATACCGGTGAACCGGCTGTTCGGGAACGCCTGCGCCATCACATTGATCGCGTGACCGCTGCCGCAGCCGAGATCGGCCACGTCGGCCCCGGCGCGAAGGCGTTCCGGAAGGCCGTCGACCAACGGCAGCACGACGTCGACCAGCGCCAGGTCGAACACCGTTGCGCTCTGTTCGGCCATCAGCGCGTGGAAGCGCGGGAACTCGCTGTACGGCAGGCCGCCACCCTCGCGGAAACATCGGACGATCTTCTGCTCGACCTCACCGAGCTGCGGCAGGAACAGGGCCACCAGCGCCAGGTTGTGGGGCCCGGCGGCACGGGTCAGCACCCCAGCGCGGTGGGCGGGCAGTGAGTAGGTACCGGCGCCGGCGTCGTAGTCCACGACGTGCCCGGTCGTCATGCCGCCCAACCACTCCCGGACGTAACGCTCGTTGAGGTTCGCGGCGTCGGCGATCTGCGCGCTGGTGGCCGCCCCGAGTCCGGCCATCGTGTCCAGCAGACCGGTCTGGTGTCCAATACTCAGCAGGATTGCGAGGCTCGCGCCGTCGATTGCCGCGATCATGCGGCCCACGAATTCTTCGGTGGTCTCCAAAGCCGTCACGTCCACGGACGCTACACCCAGCTTTATGGGTGTACGCCCGACCGCGCAGTGTATGGCGTCCGACAGTAGGTTGTAGCCCATGAGTCAGACAGTGCGCGGAGTGATTTCACGCAAGAAGGGCCAACCCGTCGAACTGGTGGACATCGTCGTCCCGGACCCCGGCCCCGGAGAGGCCCTGGTCGACATCATCGCCTGCGGGGTGTGCCATACCGACCTGACTTACCGCGAGGGCGGCATCAACGACGAGTACCCGTTCCTGCTCGGCCACGAGGCCGCGGGCACGGTCGAAGCGGTCGGGCCCGGCGTCACCGCGGTTGAGCCGGGCGACTTCGTGATCCTGAACTGGCGGGCGGTGTGCGGCCAGTGCCGGGCCTGCAAACGCGGCAAGCCACACCTCTGCTTCGACACGTTCAATGCCACGCAGAAGATGACGCTGACCGACGGCACCGAGCTGACGCCCGCGCTGGGTATCGGGGCGTTCGCCGACAAGACGCTGGTGGCGGCCGGTCAGTGCACCAAGGTCAATCCCGAGGCCGACCCCGCGGTCGCCGGGCTGCTGGGCTGCGGCGTGATGGCGGGCATCGGCGCGGCGATCAACACCGGCGCCGTCGACCGTAATGACACCGTCGCGGTCATCGGCTGCGGCGGTGTCGGTGATGCCGCGATCGCGGGAGCCGCGCTGGTCGGAGCCAGGCGGATCATCGCCGTCGACACCGACAACACCAAGCTGGACTGGGCCCGCAAGTTCGGCGCCACCCATACGGTCAATGCCCGCGAGCTCGACCCCGGAAAGGACCTAGTCGAAACCATCCAGGACCTCACCGACGGCTTCGGCGTCGACGTGGTGATCGACGCGGTCGGCCGGCCCGAGACGTGGAAGCAGGCCTTCTACGCCCGCGACCTCGCGGGAACCGTTGTGCTGGTGGGTGTGCCGACGCCGGACATGACGCTGGAGATGCCGCTTGTCGACTTCTTCTCTCGCGGCGGGTCGCTGAAGTCGTCGTGGTATGGCGACTGCCTGCCCGAACGCGACTTCCCCACCCTGATCGATCTGTATCTGCAGGGCCGGCTTCCGTTGGAGAAGTTTGTCTCCGAACGAATCGGGCTAGACGGGATCGAGGAGGCGTTCGACAAGATGCATGACGGCAAGGTTTTGCGTTCGGTGGTGGTGCTCTGATGGTCGACATCGATCGGGTGGTCACCCACGGCACCTTCGAACTCGACGGTGGCAGTTGGGAAGTCGACAACAACATCTGGCTCATCGGCGACAACTCGAATGTCGTGGTGTTCGATGCCGCTCACGACGCGGCACCGATCGTCGAGGCCGTCGGCGGACGCATGTGGTGGCAGTCGTGTGCACGCACGGCCACAACGACCACGTCACGGTGGCGCCCGAACTCGGCAAGACACTCGACGCACCGGTGCTGCTGCACCCCGGCGACGAGGTTTTGTGGCGAATGACTCACCCGGATAAGGACTTTCGCGCCGTGTCCGATGGCGACACGTTGAAGATCGACGGCACCGAGCTCACCGCGCTGCACACCCCCGGCCACTCCCCCGGATCGGTGTGTTGGTACGTGCATGACCTGGGTGTGGTGTTCAGCGGCGACACGTTGTTCTCCGGCGGCCCCGGCGCAACCGGACGCTCGTACTCCGACTTCCCGACGATTCTGCAGTCGATCTCCGAGCGGCTCGGCAAGCTGCCCGGTGAGACCATCGTGCACACCGGCCACGGCGACAGCACCACCATCGGCGACGAGATCGTGCATTACGAGGAGTGGGTGGCGCGGGGTCACTGACCCCAGCGTCTGCGAGCCTAACGCCACTGCGAAAATCAGCACGCAAATTCGCACTGGCGTTAGGCTCGGCAACTGGCGGTGCCCCCAGCGGGCAAAAAGCCGCACGCCTCAGTGCCCTTCGAGGATCCGCCGCTTCTCGGTCTGAAACTCCTCCTCGGTCAAAGCCCCGGAATCCCGCAGCGCCGCCAGCGTTTTGAGTCGCTCCAGCCGGACGCCCTCGCCGGTGGGTTCATACGCCGCGGCGGGCGGTGCCTGGGGAGCCGGCGCGATCGGCCACTCGGTGGGCTCCCATGTCCGGGCAACCACCGCCGCTGCCGCCTTGCGCCGGGTGCGGGACAGCCACCACCCCGACAAGATCGAATCGACCAGGCCCACAACGAACATGGCCACAAACACCCACACCAGGAAGCCGTAGGAACTCGAGTGGCCGAAGGCCAGCCGAGGCGCGATGAATCCGTTGACCTGGCCGTCCGTCGTGATGTTGTACGTCCCCGCGGCCGGAATCTGAGCCACCCACACCCGCACGTGCGCGTCGTTGTTGACTGTTGTTGTGCTGCCGATGTTTTCGGTCATCGACGGCTGCGCGACACCGTCGGGCGGACTGATCGTGACCCCGAGCGGCGGTACCGGCAAACCACCACCGCCGGGACCGCTGATCACCACGGTGTGCAAGCTGACGGTGACTTCTCCCGCGGGCAAGTACAGGCTGCCCGAGCCCGGGATCGGGACCTCGCCGTAGGCGTTGTAGTTGTCCAGGAAAAAGGCGTTGAGCACCAGCGTGACGATGAAGCCGCCGATCGACACGACGATCATCACAACGGCAGCGGACAGCGAAATCTTGGCAAGCCGCCTGCTGCGCATGCACGCAGTGTGTCACTGCTAGTGACCCAGGGCCAACGAAAGTGCAGACTGATACCCATGTCCAACGATCTCGTCGCCACCGTGCCAGACCTGTCCGGGAAGTTGGCGATCGTCACCGGCGCCAACAGCGGTCTGGGTTTCGGGCTGGCCCGGCGGCTCTCCGCGGCCGGCGCCGATGTGGTCATGGCGATCCGCAATCGGGCCAAGGGTGAGGCCGCAATCGAAGAAATCCGCGGCAGCGTGCCCGACGCGAAGCTGACCATCAAATCCCTCGACCTGTCGTCGCTGGCCGTCCGTCGCCGCGCTCGGCGAGCAGCTCAACGCCGAGGGCCGCCCGATCGACATTCTGATCAACAACGCCGGGGTGATGACGCCACCGGAACGCGACACCACCGCCGACGGCTTCGAATTGCAGTTCGGCAGTAACCATCTCGGCCACTTCGCGCTGACCGGGCATCTCTTGCCGCTGTTGCGCGCCGCCCAGCGTGCCCGCGTCGTGTCGCTGAGCAGCCTCGCGGCCAGCCAAAGCGGCAAGATCCACTTCGACGACCTGCAGTTCGAGAAGTCCTACGCACCCATGTCGGCCTACGGCCAATCCAAGATCGCGGTGCTGATGTTCGCCCGCGAGCTGGACAAGCGCAGCCGCGCCGGCGGCTGGGGCATCGTCTCCAATGCCGCACACCCCGGCCTGACCAAAACCAATTTGCAGGTCAGCGGACCGTCGTACGGTCGCGAAAAGCCGGCACTGATGGAGCGCTTGTACAAGGCGTCGTGGCGTTTCACGCCGTTCCTGTGGCAGGAGATCGACGAGGGCATCCTGCCCGCTCTCTATGCCGCGGCCACGCCGCAGGCCGAGGGCGGCGAGTTCTACGGGCCCCGCGGATTCATGGAACTCGCAGGTGGCGGGGTGAAAATCGCCAGCACGCCCGCGCGTGCCCGCAACGACGACGACTGCCGGCGACTGTGGGAGATTTCCGAGCAGCTTACCGGCGTCAGCTATCCAGCTGCCAACTAGCAACTGGGACAAAGCTTTTCCCATCCCATCCCTCCTTGTGACCGCTGGTCAGGCAAAAAGATTGCGGTAACGAGAGTTTCGACACAGCGCGGCAACGGGTAACCGACAGCGAGCCGGGGGGCGAAACTGCGACTACAAGGGGGAACACGCATGAGCGTGCAGGACGACAAAACAGCCGGTGAAGAGGGCCAGCAGCCGGAGGTATCCGAAGAGACCGGCCAATTGACCGAGAAGCCGGAGCCTGACGACGGCGCCAAGCAAAAGGCCGCCGAGATGATGGTGGCCTACGAGGACCGGCCCACCCTGGTGCTGCCGGGCTCCGGCGGAGCAGTCTCGGGTACGGCGATCGGCGCTTGGCTGGACGACGACGGCAACCCTAAGAACAGCGAAGACTCCGACCGGGACGACCAGGACAAGCAGGACCAGGTCGAGAAAGACAAGGCCTTGAACGAAGAGCTCAAAAAGATTGCGGCCGAGGAAAACAAGGGCGAAAAGCGCCCCAGCTCCACATAGCTCTTACTGCCCACCAAATCCAGGAATTGGCAAGCTGATTCCCGGGATGCGCGGGATAGGCGGAATCGCCGGGATCGGCGGGACCCGAGGTGCGGGCGCCGGTATTTGGGGCACCGGCGGCGGAGCTGGAGCCTCGACCGGTGGCGGGGGCGCCGCCGGGACCGGTGTGTCGACGGCGGCGGGCGGCGGAGTGTCCACTGCCGCGGGAGCGGGAGCGTCAGCCGACGGCGGCGGCGCGGCGGGCTCTGCCGGGGTCGCGGCCTGACCCGTGATCGGTGCCTGGCTTGCCGGGGCGGGCTGCGGAGCTCCGTTGTTGGCGGGCGGCGCGGAAACCGGACTCGTGCTCACGCCGGGGCTCGGTGTGGTGGCCGGTTTGTTGTCGGAGAGGCCGATCGCCAACGCGACGCAAACCAGCAACACCGCCACGGCCGTACTGATGACGATCATCCCCGGCATCCGACGCCAGGGAATGATCGAACCCTTTTTCTCTTTCTCCCGGCGTGGCTGCACGGGCTGGTCGAAGTTCATCGCCGGGCGCACCGACGTATAACCCGATCCGCCACCATGATTCGCGGCGCCGACCGGCATGGCGCGCGAATCGTCGCCCGCCTCCGACCAGGCCAGCGCGGGCATCGCGCTCGATACCGCCTCCGAGGGCGCCGCCTGGGTCAGCACCGAATTGCGTTCCGCCACCGCCACCGGGGCCAATGCCGCCACGGCCGCTGCCGTCGCTGGGGAGGCGGCCGGGGTCAGCAGCGTCGCGCTGGTCTCCCCCGGTCCGCGCGTCGCGCGCAACGCCCCGCCGATAGCCGGCGCCAGATGCGGACGCGGCACTGTCACGACCGGAACTCGCAGGTGTCCGGACAGCATGGTGGTGACCGCCGGGATGTTGGCGCCACCGCCGACCGAAACCACCGCGACCAGGTCGCGAATCCCGTTGCGCGCCAGCGTTTCATCCAGGACCATCACGAAGTTGGTCAGCGATGTACGGATCGCGTCGTCGAGTTCGTTCCGGGTGAGCCGGATCTCGCCGGGTATCCCCGGCAGCCCCTCGGACAGGGTGGCAACCGTGCTCGACGAGAGCTGCTCCTTGGCGTTTCGGCAACCGGTCCGCAGCCGGCTCAGCGGCCCGATCGCCGAGGTGCCGGACGGATCGAAGGAATCGGCGCTCGGCAGGTTGGCCAGAACGGTCGTCAACAGCGCCTGATCGATCAGGTCGCCGGAGAAGTCGAGGTGCCGCACCGTCGGGGCCATCGGCTGATAGTCACCCGCGGCGTCCATCAGCGTGATGCTGGTGCCGCTGCCGCCGAAGTCGCAGACCGCCACGGTCCCGCGCGCCGGTATGCCCGGGTTGGCCCGCACGGCGAACAGCGTCGCGGCGGCATCGGGGATCAGCGTCAGCGGCTGGGCGCGGTTTGTCCATTCGGGTACCCGGCTCAGCGCGGAACCCAGCGCGTCGACCGCGTTCGATCCCCAGTGAGCGGGGTGGGTCACCGCGACGTTTTCGGGTAGCCCGCGCCCGCCGGTGGCGGCGTAGGCCAATGCGCGTAACCCGTCGGCGGCCAACACCTCGCTGTGGTGCACGGAGCCGTCGGCGGCCACGATGCCGATCGGGTCGCCGACCCGGTCGACGAAGTCGGTGATCACCAGGCCCGGCTGATCCAGCCGGGGGTTCTCGGCCGGCACCCCGATCTCGGGCAGCCGCTCGCGATACAGCGTCATGACGGGCTTACGAGTAATCGCGTGATCGGCGGTGACCGCGGCGAAGTTGGTGGCGCCAATCGAGAGGCCCAGCGCAGGCGTAGCTCCGTCTGACATGGTCCAATCCCCGTTTATCGAGCGGAATGCCCCCGCATCCGCCTAAGCACCATTTTGTCGGTTATACCTATAGCCAATCTCTGCGCAAGCTATGCGTGAGCTGTATAACGAATCGGCCACAGTATCCGCGCTGGTCACCGTATGTTACCGGCTCCGGCGATCAGCGGAAGATCCAGCGGGGTGACCCAGCCGGGCCGCAAGTCGTTGACCGCCGGCACGGCATTCAACGCCCGCAACCCGGTCGCCAGGCACCCGGCCGCTGCCGCGTCCCGGCCGGAGCCGTCGGTGAACCGGAACGCCGTCTCCTGGAAGATGCTCGGGGTTCCTTCGATGTCCACCCGATAGACGTCGTTGTCGTGACCCGTCGGCCAGTCGGGGGCGGCGTCGAGCCCGATGCGGTTGACGTGTTCGAGCTGGATGCGCGTTTCGCCCTGGTAGACGCCGTTGATGGTGAACCGGACAGCGGCCACGTGGCCGGCTTTGATCACGCCCCGGGCGGAGTTGCGCTCGGTCGGGGTCACCCACTTGTCCCAGGTGGTGGTGATCTCGTCGAGCATGATCCCGGCGGCGTGCGCGATCATCGGGACGGTGGCCCCCCACGCGAAGATCAGCATGTCGCGGTCTTCGAGCATCGGCTTGAATTCGGGCTCGCGGCCGATGCCCATCTCGAATTCGTAGTCGCCTTCGTAGTTGGTGTAGTCGAGCAGCTCGGATGCCCGCACCTTGCGCACCTCCGAACACAGGCCCATCAGCGTCATCGGGAACAGGTCGTTGGCGAATCCCGGGTCGATGCCGGTGGTGAAGCAGGACGACTGGCCCAGCTCGCAGGCTTGCGTGATCGGCTCGATCCAGTTCGGCGGGTTCAGGTGCATCGTCGGCCACACCCACGGCGTCATCGCCGTCGAACACACGTCGATGCCGGCCCGCAGGAAGCGGGTGATCAGCGAGATGTTCTCTTTGGCGTGCATCGCCGTCGGGCCGTAGTGCACCAGCGCGTCGGGTTTCAGAGCGATCAGCGAGTCGATGTCGTCGGTGGCGAGAACGCCCACCTTCTCCGGCATCCCGCAGATCTCGCCGACGTCGCGGCCGACCTTGTCCGGATTGCTGACGCCGACGCCCACCAACTCGAACAGCGGGTGCTTGACGATCTCGGGGATCACCATCCTGCCCACGAAGCCAGTACCAAACACCACCACACGCTTTGAGCCGCCTGTCGCCATGTTACCCACCTTTCCGATCGCCAGCCCCCGCTTGGCTTCACACTAAGCGGCGCGACGCGATCTAGCTCGGGACCCCGTAGCACTTCCCTGTCGCCGCTAGGTGACACGATGCAATTCATGACAAAGCATCTCGCCGGGCCGTCGATGCTGCTGGCCATCGGTCTCGGGTTCGCCAATGCCTGCGGCGTCGCCCACGCGATACCCCAGATGCCCCAGGTCCGCTACGAGATCAACGGGCCCGCGGTCGCCCAATTCATCTACTACCAAACCGACGCCGGCCAGCTGCACCAGGTAAACGCGCCGCTGCCCTGGTCGACGGAGTTCACCGCGTTCGGCGGGCAGGTGTTCGTCCTCAGCGCGCAGGGGCCGGGTCCCATTTCCTGCAAGATTCTGGTCGACGGCAACGTGGTCAGCGCCGCGACGGCGACGACGGGCGTTCCGGCGAGAACCGTCTGTACACACTGATCCGGGTCTAGGCTCGCCAGTGTCACCTCGGCAAATTCAAAGGCGAAGGGAGGCTACGTGAGCCTTGAGACCGGTATCGCGACGCGACCGAATGGGGAGCCACCGCCCGACGATTCCACTTGCCGATATCCATCTCGAGTCGCTCGACTTCTGGGTGCGTAACGACGACGTCCGGGACGCCGTTTTCGCCACCTTGCGCAGGGAATCCCCGATCTCGTTCTGGAACCCGATCGAGTACGAGGGGTTTGAGGCCGGCAACGGGTATTGGGCGCTGACCAAGCTCGACGACGTCCACTTCGCCAGCCGTCATCCCGAAATCTTCAGCTCCGCCGGCGGCATCACGATCAACGACCAGACACCGGAGTTGGCCGAGTACTTCGGATCGATGATCGTGCTCGACGACCCGCGACACCAGCGGCTGCGCTCGATCGTCAGCAGGGCCTTCACCCCGAAAGTGGTGGCCCGCATCGAGGCTTCGGTGCGGGATCGCGCGCATCGGTTGGTCACCTCGTTGAAAGCCAACCATCCCGACGGCCAGGCCGACCTCGTCACCGAGCTCGCCGGGCCGCTGCCGCTGCAGGTCATCTGCGACATGATGGGAATTCCGGAGGAAGACCATCAGCGAATCTTCCACTGGACCAACGTGATTCTCGGCTTTGGCGATCCCGATCTGACCACCGACTTCGAAGAGTTCATGCAGGTCTCGATGGACATCGGCACCTACGCCACCGCGCTGGCCGAAGACCGCCGGTCCAACCACCACGACGATCTGACCACGAGCCTGGTCGAAGCCGAGGTCGACGGCGACCGTCTCACCTCCCAGGAGATTGCGTCGTTCTTCATCCTGCTGGTGGTGGCGGGCAACGAAACCACCCGCAACGCGATCAGCCACGGCGTGCTGGCGTTGTCCCGCTTTCCCGAGCAACGGGAGAAGTGGTGGTCCAACTTCGAGGAGCTGACGCCCACCGCGGTCGAGGAGATCGTGCGGTGGGCTTCGCCGGTGATCTACATGCGCCGCACCCTGACCCAAGACTTCGAGTTGAGCGGCGTCAAGATGGCGGCCGGCGACAAGGTTGCGCTGTACTACAACTCGGCGAACCGCGACGAATCACGGTTCGACAATCCGTGGGCATTCGAAGTCGCGCGCAACCCCAACCCGCATCTGGGCTTCGGCGGCGGAGGCGCGCATTTCTGTTTGGGGGCCAACCTGGCTCGTCGTGAGATCCGGGTCGTCTTCGACGAGTTGCGCCGTGAAATACCGGACATCACCGTGACGGGCAAACCGGCGCGGCTGCTGTCGCAATTCATTCACGGCATCAAGACCCTGCCGGTCTCCTGGACTCCCCCGGGCTAGGCCCGTTTCCAGGCGAGCAGACGCAGAATCGCGATTAGCGCCCGGCGTTTCGCGCGATTTTGCGTCTGCTCGCCGCCCCCTCGCGGGTCTACCCTGACGCCGTGACCATTCCCGCGTTTCCCGCTCCCGAGGTGCTGGCGGCACGCCAGAAACTCGTGCTCGACCACTTTCACGACGAGGTCCGGCAGGACTGGGACGACGTGCTGGCGACGTTCCCGCACCCCCACTATGAGCTGATCCCGCAGATGGTCATTCACGACGGAAACGAGGCGGTGCGTGGCTACTACAACTACACGCGCACCGCATTTCCCGATCAGGACCACGAGATCATCGCGTTGCGGCACAGCGCCGACGCGGTGATCGTCGAGTTCTGGTTGATGGGCACGCATCGGGGCTTCCTCGGCAAGGTCCCGCCCACCGGCAGCCGGTTCCGGGTGCGCATGAACGCCTACTTCGTCTTCGACGACACCGAAACGCTTGTCTGCGAACGCATTTACTTCGACACCTTGACCATGATCAAACAGCTCCTCGGCGGGCTGGACATGAAGAAGCCGTCGAACTGGCTGCTGGCCGCGCGCTGTGTGCGGGGGCTGTTGTCGATGTCGTCGGAAAAGCCGGACCCGGCACTGACGAATACCGTGCCACCGGCTTTTCTGCGCGCCTAAACTGCACTGCATGCGGGGCTTTCACGCGGTGTGCGGCCTGACCGCCGTCGCGATGTTGGGTGCCGGCGCCACGGCCAACGCGGCCCCATCGCCGCTGGGCTCGCACACCGAGAAGTGGATCAACCTCCAGGTCGGCGATTGCGTCGCCGACCTTCCGCCGGCCGATCTCAGCCGGGTGACCATCACCGTCGTCGATTGCGCCACAGCGCATTTGGCCGAGGTGTACTTGCGCGCGCCGATGGCCGTGGACACCGCCATCGCCAACGTCGCCAACCGGGACTGCACTGCGGGATTCGCTCCCTACACGGGCAAATCCCTGGACGGCGGCGCGTTTTCGATCACGTATCTCATCGACTCGAACCAGGACCGCACCGGCGCCGATCCCACCCCGAGCACCCTGATCTGCCTGCTGCAATCCGCCACCGGTCAACCACTGACCGCATCCGCACATCGCTGACACTTCCAAGACGACGCCCCAGGCGCGTTAGCAGCCGAGCTGATCGGCGAGGTCGAGAAAGTCGGACGCGTTGATGTCGAACTCGTCGGAGTAGGCGACATCGGCGTCGCCGTCAGTGCCGAATTCCAGCGGGCGCGCGATGAAGGCCGTACGAAAGCCGAGTCCGGCCGCCGCGCGGATGTCGTACTTGTGGCAGGCCACCATCATGATGTCGGCGGGATCCAGGCCCAGGTAGGTCGCGGCCATCCGATAGATCGCCGGCTCGGGTTTGAACACGCCGGCCATCTCCGCGGCAAAGATCGCATCCCACGGCAGCCCCGCTCGCTTGGAGATGTTGACGACCGCGGAAACGTCGGCGTTCGACAGCGTGGCCAACGTGAACGACCTTTTCAGCCGGGACAGCCCCGCCACCACGTCCGGCCACGGGCGCAGCCGCTGCCAGGCCAGCGTGAGCTCTTCGCGCTCGGCATCCGAAAAGCCGCTGATGCCGGACTCGTCCAGGACGGTCTCCAGCACGGCGCGATACACCGAGTGCACCGAAACCCATCCACTGTGGCGCCTGCGAGCCGCCTCCAGCGCATCGAAGTAGCCTGCGCGCCAACGCCGGACCAGGTCTGGCCAATCGAGACCCGGATGCCTCCCGGCGCCGATTCGTTGCGCCGCGTCACACACGGTCGAATGAAAATCCGTCGCGGTGCCTTGCACGTCGAACAACAACGCCTTAACCACAGGCTTCATCATGCAGCGCGCGGTGAAAGTCGGCCGGGCAGCCCAAGCGTTAGTTAAAGTCAGAGGGATAAAAAAGCTTGTTCTCATATGTCTTGCGAGGTAGCCCGTGGCCGATAACACCATCACGCCCGCCGACGAACACCACGAGGTCAGCCCGCAAGAGTGCGAGCCCGACTACCGGTTCACCATGGCCAACGAGCGGACCTTCCTGGCCTGGCAACGCACCGCGCTCGGTCTGCTCGCGGCGGCGGTCGCCCTGGTACAGCTGGTTCCCGAGATGACGGTGCCCGGTGCCCGCCGGCTCCTCGGCATCGGCCTCGCGGTGCTGGCGATCCTGACCAGCGGAATGGGGTTGCTGCGCTGGGAACAGGCGGACCGCGCGATGCGCCGCAGCGCCCCCTTGCCGCGTCATCCCTCGCCGGTCTACCTCGCGGTGGGCCTCAGCCTGGTCGGGCTGATCGCGCTCGGGTTGGTCATTCTCAAGGCGGTCTCGGGTTGACCCAGGCGACGGCGGGCACTCCGTCGGCCAACACCCTGGCGGCCGAGCGCACGACGCTGGCCTGGACCCGGACGTCGTTCGCGTTCCTGGCCAACGGCGTACTGCTGGCCATCAAGGAAATGCACGGCGCGAAGGGGTGGGCGCCGTTGATCCCGGCGGGCGTGGCTCTCGCAGCGGCGTTGTGTACCTACGTGATCGCGTTCAAACGACAAAGAACACTGCAACAGCGACCACTCCCGGCACGAATCAGTCCTCGTGGCCCCGTGTACATCATCGGGATGGCCACGTTGCTGCTCATCGTCATGGCCACAGTCGCGCAGCTGGTCTGGTAGTGCCGAAAGATACTGTCCCAGAACAAAATCCGCTCACCGACCGCCGGCGTTCAGAAACGCGACGATCCCCTGCGTGACGGCCGCGGCATACTTCGCCCGCCCGTCCGCGCTTTCCATCCGCGCGGCGTCGTCGGCGTTCTTCATATTGCCGAGTTCGACGAGGACTGCCGGGTATTGGGCCAGGTTCAGGCCGGCGAGGTCGTCGCGCCCGTAGAGCCCGTCCGACCCCAGGTAGGTCGACGGATGAAAACCCGCGCCGACCAGGGCATCGCGCATCGTGCGCGCCAGCTGCATGGCCGGGCCGGCCTGGACGTCGTTGAGCGGCGGGCTGGAGTAGTTGACGTGGAATCCGCTGCCGGACGGCGGGCCGCCGTCGGCGTGAATGCTCACGATCGCGTCCGGGTGCATCGCATTGGCCTGCGCGGCGCGCTGGTCGATACAGGGTCCGACGGAGTTGTCGTCGCCGCGAGAGAGCACGGTGTTCACCCCCATTTGCCGCAGCGACTCACTGATGAGGCCGACGACGGCCCAATTGAACGCATGCTCGGGGTAGCCGTCGTTAGTCGCGGCGCCCGAAGTCTGGCACGGCTTGGTGCCGCCCCGGCCATTCGGAACTTGCTGATTGATCGAGGCGTCGTTCACGGCGTTGTGGCCCGCGTCGAGGAAGACGGACGTTCCGGCGAGGCCGGCGGACGCGGGTGGGGCATCAAGCGTTGTCACAACCAGCAGGCCCGGCGCGACGCCGGCAAGTTTCAGGACTTGGCGTCTAGAAGCGGATTTCAGCCGGCCGCGCGCTGGTGCGCGCAGGCGGATCGCTCACCGCGCGATGGTAGCAATCCTCCTGCTATTCTCCAGATCAAGCCGATTGATTTGTAAAGGCACGACGTCGGGACCGGCCAGCAGACCTTCGGTATCGACCGGGATATCAGGCCAAATAAGACCACTTAAAAAGGTCTTCTGCGTGTCGCTTTTGTGGTCTTCGGCAACGGTGGTGAACTGGTCTTGGAACTCATAGGTTTGGGATGGGCACCGATGGGCACTTATTTCGGCATGATCGCCGGTCACATCATTCGATTCGCCAAACCCACGGCAATAGCGGCCTTGGGCGTTGGTACTGGTTTCCTTGTCTCCCCTACTCCGTCGGCATCGGCCGAGCCATGCCCCGACACTCAAGTGGTGTTCGCGCGCGGCACCGGCGAGCCCGAAGGCATCGGGCCCACCGGGCAAGCCTTCGTCGACAACCTGCGCGGGCGCGAGGGCGGAAAGTCCGTCGACGTGTACGCGGTCAACTACCCGGCCAGCAATGAGTGGGACACCGGCCTGGACGGCATACGCGACGCCAGCGCTCACGTCATGTCGATGGCGGCCAACTGCCCCAAGACCAAGATGGTGCTCAGCGGCTTCTCCCAGGGCGCGGCCGTGATGGGCTTCGTCACTTCGGCGGCAGTGCCCGACGGGGTTGATCCCGCGACCGTGCCCAAACCCCTGGCACCCGACATCGCCGACCACGTCGCCGCGGTCGTGCTGTTCGGCACGCCCAACGTGCGGGCGATGAACTTCCTGGGCCAGCCACCGGTCGTCATCGGGCCGACGTATCAGGCCAAGACCATCAAGGTCTGTGCCACCGACGACCCGGTGTGCTCGGACGGAATGAACTTCTCCGCCCACAACACCTACGCCGACGACGGCACCTGGATCGACAAAGGCGCGTCGTTCGCCGCCAGCCGCCTCGACGCAGGCCCCGCCGCCGGACCGGCGATCGTGGTGCACTCGCCCAACGGCGGCGGCTTCGGCAACTGACCGGCTTTCGTCCGGCGCCGAGCTTTACATACTAAAAAGTATGTTACGGTGACCGCATGTCCGCGGTTGCCAGCCGCTCGCTGCACGGAATCACCGACGAATTCGTCGCGCGGTTAGCGCAGCGCGCCGAGGAAGCCGAGCAATTGCGCCGGCTGCCCGCGGCGACGGTCAGCGAGTTCCGGGAGACGGACCTGTTCCGGCTGCTGCTGCCGGCCCGGTTCGGCGGTATCCAAGCGTCGTTTCCCGAACTGCTGGAACCGATTCGGCAGATGGCACACGGCTGCACCTCGAGTGCGTGGACGTTGGGCTTCTACGCGCTGCACAACTGGATGCTGTCGCTTGTTCGACCCGCAGCTCCAGGAGGAAGTGTTCGCCTCGGGCCCGGTGCTGGCACCGGCCCCGCTGGCCCCGACCGGCCGCGGCACTCCTGCCGATGGCGGTGTGCGGCTGACCGGCAGGTGGTCGTGGTCGACCGGCGCGATGGACGCCGATTGGGTAATCGTCGGCGCGCTGATAGAGCGACAGGACAACATCTTTCCGGCGCTCGTGGTGGTGCCTGCCGAGCAGGTCGAGGTCGACGACGTGTGGCACACCGCCGGCATGCGAGGAACCGGCTCCCACGACGTCATCGTCACCGATGTCTTCGTCCCCGACCACCGCATCGCCAGCGTGGCCGACATCTACGGCGGCACCGCGCCTGGAGCGCACGTGCACGGGGCGGCCACCTACCGTTGGCCCCTGGTGCCCGCTCTCGCGCTGACGGCGTCGATGCCGGTGCTCGGCGCGGCCGAGCGGGTGACGGAGCTCTTCGCCGAGCGGCTCGGTGGCCGGGTCCTGGCGTATAGCGGTGTGGCGCAAAAGGATCAGCCCGCCGCGCAGATCAGGCTTGGCGATGCGACGGTGCGGCTGCGCGCGTTGCGGGCGCTGATCGCCGAGACCGCCGCAGGCATTGACGAGCTCGTCGTCAGCGGTGAACGCGTTCGGCGATCGGTGCGGGCCGACGCCCGGCTGGCGGCGGCGTACACGGTGCACGAGTGCCGCGCGATCATCTCCGATCTGATGGAGGCCGCCGGTGCCAGCGCGCACTTCCTGTCCAGCCCGTTGCAGCGCGCCAAGCGCGATGTGGATATCGCGGCGGGCCATGTGGTGTTCGACTATGACGTGAGCCGAGAGTTGGCCGGGGCGTTGGCGATTGGAGCAAAGATCTCGCCGATCGCGATGGTGTGATCGCTACTTCGGGTCGGCGAGCATCAGATCCAGGAAGCGTTCGTGTTGAGCTGCCCTCTGCGCCTGGCCGGGCGTGGCGGTGAGGTGGAGTAGTCCGATTCCGGCCGCGAACGTCAGCTCCGCGCGCAACCGGGCGTCTTCGGCACTGAAACCAAAGTCGCTGTAGGCCTTCGCGACGGAACGAACCAGGCGGCGATCCGCCTCGCGGACGTTGGCGGCGGCGGTCTTGTCGGTGCGTGCCCACTCCCGCATCGCGCGCTCGAGTATCCAGTGTTGCGGCCTGACCAAGGCAATCATCATGGTGGACAGCCGTTCTCGCGGCGGCAGCGTGTCGATCTGGTCCAAGGATTGCCGGTCCTGCTCCCGGAACGTGTTCCACGATTCGACCAATGCGGCGCGGTAGCTGTCCATGTCCTCGAAGTGCCAGTAGAAGCTGCCGCGGGTGGCGCCGACCTGCCGGCAGAGCCGTTCGATCTTGAGGGCGCGGGCACCCTCCTCGGCGAGCAGGGTGTACCCGGCCTGCAACCAGTCGTCGGCTGACAGGCGCGTCGAAGGCTTACGCGCGGCCACGTCGTCCAACGTTACGGGCAATCGGCACCGCATCGTTAGACTTGTGCGAAATTAGCGCCCGGTGTCGGTTGGGATCGTGGGCAGCCGCGCGGTTTCGTCGAGGTCGACATCGAGCGCATTGAGCATCAGCGCCAGGCCGGAGTAGCGGCCGATGACCATCAGTACCTCCACGGTGGCCTCCGGCCCCAGGGCCTCGTGCACGTCATCGAAGAGTGGGGCCGCGACTGCGCGTGTGCTGACAAGTTCGGTTGTCAATCGCAAAACAGCAAGTTCGGTTGACTCGAAATAGCCTGTTTGCCAATCGGACTCGGAGGTGACGGCGTTGATCTCGTCGGCGCTGACACCTGCCGTGCGCGCGACGTCTCGGTGCTGGCCCAGCTCGTAGGCGCAGTCCATCAGGTAGGCGGTGCGCAGCGTCACCAGTTCACGCAGCCGCCGCGGCAGCACCGGACTGGTCAGGGCGTCGCGGCCGGCCATCATCCAGCCGGTGAATGCGTTCTCGGCGTTCGCCAGGGTGCGGTAGACGTTGAGATTGCCGCGCTCCTCGGTCAATTCGCGAGCCTGCTCGGTCAGGTCTTCGGGCCGCCGGTACGGGACCCGCGTCATTCGGCTTCTCCGTTGCGGTTCTGCGGCAGCTCCATTGGATCGATCTCCACATCGACCGCGTTGAGCACCAATGCCAGCCCGTAGTAGCAACTGACGATCATCAGCAATTCGGTGAGCGCCGCGTCGCCGAAGATGGCCTGGGCGGCGGCGAAGGACTCGTCGCGCAGGTGGTGCGTGGTGCACAACTCGGTGACGACGTCGAGCGCGGTGCGTTCGGTGTGGCTGAAGCCGGCTCCGTCGAGTTCGCCGGTGGCGAGGGCATCGAGCTGTTGCTCGGTGAGACCGGCGGCGCGGCCCAGCAGCAGGTGCTGGGCAAGCTCGTAGGCTGAGCCCTGCAGGTTGGCCACGCGCAGGACGATCACTTCCCGCATTCGCGCGCTGAACGTCGGGCTGGCGTACAGCTCGTCGACCATTTGCGACCAACCGGGAAACACGTTGGGCGCGTTGGCCAGTAACCGGAAGACATTGAGATTGCCGCGACGGGCCGCCCACTCGCGAATGGACTCGGGCTGCTGGTCGAGGTCGGCGAGCGCGATGCGTGTCATGGTCGCCATCCTTTCACTCGGCGCCACTCGCCTTCACTCGGCGGCGAGCGTGAACGTCCAGTCCAGCGTGACGAAGGGTTCGTCGACGGTCGTTCCGTCCGGGGCGATGCCCGGCTGGTGGCGCACGAAGCCGCTGGACCACCGATCCCACGGCCCACCCCCTGCATCAACGGCGTCGCGGTGACGGCGATCGACTTGAGCAGGCGAGCGAGAAACTAGAAAGGGGATGGTGCGCCGACGGTGTCAGCGAGCAAGCCGGGCGGCCACCACCGGCTGCCCTGGACCAGTCAGCTCACCAACGGCGCATGCCCGACCGGTGATCGCCATCAGCATGGCCTCCGCCGGTCCTGAAACCTCTGGCCCTGAGCCGTGGCTCCAGTCCAGATCGGAAGTGGTGAGGTGTACACCGCGAGCGATGCGCCACGCCGGCAATTCCAGGCTGCGCACACTGGAGTCCAGGACCGAGCGCAGCCGTTCAGCCGGAATCTCCCGTGGCAGACCGAGCGGTCTGCGGATGTCTTGATGATGGATGGTGACATCGAGCAGGGCGAGCCGTCCTCCGAAGGCTGTGGCCAGTCCCTGTGGGCGCAGGTGAGTACGCAGCCTGTCGAGGAGCTGGTCCGTACTCAGCAGCACAAGTTCGTCGACGCCGGCTTGGTTGATGTGGACGATCCGACCGCGAATGGCACGGCGAAGCATCCGAAGTGGACTGACGCCGTCGAAGCTCATCACGTGAGCGACCACGTCACGGACACGCCAGCCCTCGCACAGCGAAGGGCCTTCCCACTGCTCGGGCATCAGCGTCGCCAGAAGATCCGCCAGGTCGGTTCGCTCGGCCGTCGCCATCTCGAGAGCGTTCCCGGCATCCCTTCTCAGGACAAGACCTTTCTTGGAAGGTGGTCCTTGCCGGGTTACCGCGGCGGACGGCCAAACCAGTTGTCCTTGTCCGGGGTAACCCCGCACACCACGTTACTTCCAGCACCAGCCAAGCGCCAGCATCGATCGGCGACTTCCGATGACCGACACGGTCAACCAAACGGTCGGCGCATCGCGCCATACCCAGGATGTCGCCATCGCGCGAACCAGTGACGTTTCGGCAGCACTATGCACAGGTTCGTGCGAACAGTGCGCTTTCGGTGATCGTTTGCTCGGTCAGATTGCTCGCCATGCCAATGCCTTTCAGGGGT
Source organism: uncultured Actinomycetota bacterium (assembly GCA_963794245.1). Lineage (GTDB taxonomy): Bacteria > Actinomycetota > Actinomycetes > Mycobacteriales > Mycobacteriaceae > Mycobacterium. The sequence goes on from CAWCDD010000003.1 coordinate 199,676, forward strand.
TGATCACGACGCGGCCGGCGATGCCGTCGGCGACCGCGCGGTAGGCGGCTGCGCTCTCGTCGAGGGAGTACCGGGCGGCGATGGGCAGTGGCCGGAACTCGCCGGATTCGAAGTACGGCAACATCTTCTGCAGCAGCTGCGCGGAGTCGACGACGCTGAGTTTGCCGCTGTCGGCGCCGAGAATCCGGGTCTCGTTGTGGTACAGATCCCTCAGATCGATCTCGACCTTTGACGGACCGACCGCGCTGATGACGACCAGCCTGCCGCGGTGGGCGAGCGAGGCAAGCGCGGCCGCCGTGGTCACGCCGCCGACCGCGTCGTACACGACCTCGACGCCCTTGTCTTTGTTGGCTCGTTTGATTTCGGCGGCGACGTCGGCGTCGGGATCGAAGACGACGAAGTCGTCGAGGACATTGGCGGCGGGCGTCGCCGGGTCGGGTTTGCGACGATCCACACCGATCACCGTGGCGCCGAGCGCGTGCGCGATCTGCGCGACGGCACCGCCCACTCCCCCGGAGACGCCGAAGATCGCAATCGTTTCTCCAGCTGTTAGCTGTGCTGTTTCCACCGCGCCGTGCCAGGCGACCACGAAGTTGACGCCGACGGTGGAGGCCTCGTCGAAGCTCAGCCGTTCAGGCTTACGTGCCAGTGCTTCGATCGGCACGGACATCAGCTCGGCGTGGGAGCCGTCGCGGGTGAACCCGACGTCGCCGCCGGTGCCCCACACTTTGGCGCCTTCCCATTCGGGCGGGCCGCTGACGACCACCCCGGCGAAATCGCGTCCCGGGGTGCGCGGCAGCACGGTCCAGTCCATCTGGCCGGCAACGTTTTTCACGTCGGAGGGGTTGACCGATGCCGCTTCGACGCGGATCACCGCTTCCTGCGCGGTTGCGCGCGGGTCGGGCAGATCCGCGATGTGCAGGACGGTGGGGTCACCGAACTGGTTGAACCGCAAGGCCCGCATATTACATATCCTCTCCTGCAGTACCCGCACCCGTCACGTCGATCCGCCCGTACGGCTGACTAGGCGCTGGGCGGATCGGGAAGGTTGGCGCAGACCTTGACGTACCCGATGTTCGGCGACACCCACTTGTTCCACTCGGCATGGGTCATGTTGGCAGAAAGCTTGTCGCACAACAGCGTTACCCATTCCTCCTTGGGAGGTGCCGGCCACAACCGCAATAGACCGTCGTCAGAGGATGATACGACGCGGTGTCGATCGGGGCTGAACGAGACGCTGTTCACCGCCTGGGTGTGACCGGCGATGGGCTGGCCCACGGCCTTGCCGGTAGCTGCATCCCACATCCGCAGGTATCTGTCTTCGCTGCTGGACACGATGCGGTGACCGTTTGAGCTGACCGCTACCCCGGTGACCGTTCCCGTGTGGCCCTTCATCGGGTCACCGAGGGTTTTGCCGGTGTTGACATCCCATATCCGCAGGGTGTCGTCCTGGCTGCCCGATACGACGTGATGGCCGTCCGGGAAGAAGTCCAGACTCGTCACTCCGCCCGTGTGGCCCGACCACGGTGTGCCGATCAGGTGGCCGGTGCCGACATCCCAGAGTCGGATCAGGTTATCGAAACTGCCAGAAGCGATTTGGTGCCCATCGGGGCTGAACACCACACTCGCCACGGCATCGGTCGCGCCGATCATCGGCTGGCCGATCGGCGTACCGGTGTTGGCATTCCACAGCCGGACCGTCTTGTCGTGGCTGCCGGACACGAGGAAGCTGCCGTCCGGGCTGAACGCCACACTGGTCACCCACGCGGTGTGGCCGACCAAGGGTTGACCGATCGGCCGCCCCGTTTCGGAATCCCACAGCCGTACGGTGCCGTCCTTGCTCGCCGAGGCGACGCGATGCCCGTCGGGGCTGAACGCCACGCTCGTCACCGCATCGGTGTGACCGATCATCGGCTGACCGATTTGCAGGCCGGTGTCGGTATCCCAGAGTCGCACTGTCTTGTCTTCGCCACCGGAGACGATGCGATGCCCGTCGGCGTTGAATCGTGCACTGAGTACATTCCCGACGTGGCCGGACAGGACGTGTAAGCCCGCGTCCCACACCCGCACGGTGCCGTCATTGCTGCTGGAGAAGAAGCGATGGCCGCGGGAGCTGTACTGCACGCCGGTGACCCAGCCCGTGTGGCCTTGGCGCGGATCGCCCACGGGCAGGCCGGTATTGGCGTCCCACATGCGCACCACGTCGTCCTCGCCACCGGAGATGATCTCGCGCCCGTCGGGGCTGTAGGCCACGCTGGCAACCGATCCGGTGTGACCGACGAGCGGACGCCCGACGGGCTGTCCGGTCTGCGGATCCCAGATCCGCAGGGTCTTGTCGAAGCTGGCCGAGACGAGGCGACGCCCATCCGGGCTGTAGGCCAGACTCTGCACCCAGTCGGTGTGGCCCAGCAGCGGTGGGCCGATCTGCCGGCCCGTGTCGGCATTCCACAGCCGCACGGTGTTGTCGTCTCCGCCGGAAGCGAATTGGTGCCCATTGGGATTGAACTCCACGTCGCCGATCGGTCCGGTGTTGCCGAGCATCGGTGGGCCGATCTGCTGGCCGGTATCGGCGTCCCACATCCGGATGGTGCGATCATTGCTGCCCGAGACGATGCGGTGCCCGTCAGGACTGATCGCCACGGCCGTCACCTTGTCGGTATGGCCGGTCAGCGGTGCGCCGATCTGTTGACCCGTGTCGGCATTCCACACCCGCAGGGTGTTGTCGTCTCCGCCGGAGATGATTCGGCGCCCGTCCGGGCTGAACACGACTGCGTTCACCGCGCCGCGATGACCGGTGAACGGCGATCCAATGGGCTGGCCAGACTTGGTGTCCCACAACCGTAGCGAGCCGTCGAACTGCGCGGTGACGATGCGATGCGCGTCGGGGCTTACCGATATGTCTTGCACCGGGCTTGGCGTGCCGATGATCTTCTCCGTGGTCGATAGCACTACCAAGCCGTCGTAGAGCGCACCGGTATCGGCGGTCGGGGCGACATTGGGCGCCGCGAGGACTTCCTGGATGGCCTGGATGTCACCGCCCTCCAGGTCGCCGCCGAGGATGGCGCGGGCCTCCGACGTCAACCGCACCGCGATCGCGTCGCGGGTGCGCTCGTTGGCTTGTTTGCGCGCCTGGGTGGCCGTGACGACGCCGTAGATTGCGGCCGCGGCGGCCAAGATGGCGATCACCGCGACGGCCGCCAGCACCCGGGAGCGTCTGCGGAGGCCGCGTGCATGGTGTTCGGCGACCTGTTGGCTTTCTTGCGCGTGCCGGGCCGACTTCCTCGGCGTGGCGTAGCTTTTCGTTGCGCGACTCTTCTTCGTCGTGCAGCCGCTGGTTTTCGGCTTCCCGGCATGCCCCCAGGTAGGGGCGACAGTCGGCCAGCAGTGTGCTGAATCCTTCTCGGGTGGAAAGCTTTTCGGCGTCGTCGAGCCGGATTCCGGTGAACAGCCAGGACGAGTCGCGGCCATGGTGTTCCCAGGCGGCGGCATTGCGTTCGATGTCGTCGGCGATCTTGAGGTTCAGCCGTTCGTCGGCTAACCAGCCGACGAGGGCATCCCATTGGCGCAGCAGGCTTTCCAGGGCGACCTCGACGACGACCTGGCCGTCGCGCTCGTCGCGCACCAGCAGCCGCTTTGTCACGAAGGCGTCGATCAGTGGTCGGCTGTCCTTGGGCAGGTCGGACTCGAGGGCCACCCGTCGCAATGCCTGATCGTTGAGCGAGTTGATGGTGGCCAGCCACGGGATAAACGCCGATCGCAACAGTTCCAGCGCGTTCTCGCGTCCACCCGGGTAGTCGGTCGACGAGCTCGTCGATGGCGTTGTTGACGACGTCGGCCATGCCGCCCATCGCCTCGTAATCGGACGCGCTGATCTCGCCGGTACCGCCGTAATCGGCGTACAGCCGGGACAGGGTCAGGGCCAGCAGGGGCAGGGTGTCAGCACCCTCGCCCACGTCTTCGAGCAGTCTGGCCACCAGGTTGTCCTTGATCACCAGGCGCTGACCCGCCTCGGTGGCGCGTGCCGCCGGGCCGACGATGACCTCTTTGAATTCCTCGCGCGGCATGGGTTTGAGATCGTCGAAGATGGCCGTGCCGATGCCGTCGAGAGCGGGATGACGTTGCATGGCCTCGTAGCGGTCGGTGCGGATGGTCACCGCCACAATCAATCCGACCTCGTCGGCGTTGAGTCGGTGGATCAGCTCGGCCAACATGGTCAGGAATTCTTCGGTCTGCGGGCCCGCCTCGGCGGAGAACAATTCCTCGGCTTGGTCGATCGGCAAGATCAATGTCGGTGCGGCGGTCGGCGTGGTTGGACCAGCGCAGGGCGAGCTGTGCGGCGGCCGCGAAGCGGATTTCGCGCAGCAGGTGGAAGATCTGATCGACGTCTCGCTGTCCGCAGGCCTTCTTGATGTTCCCCAGCGAGGGGCTGGGCAGGTCGAGAGATTCGCGGCCGGCGTGGATCGCCGCGGCTAAGCCCGAATCACCGGTGAGCGGGTTGCCTTGTGGCCGCATGATTCCCAGCACCATGAACTCGCGGTCCTTGCGCCGCAGCCGCGGAATCAGCCCGGCGCGCAGGAACGACGATTTTCCGCTACCGGACGGGCCCAGGACCACAAACAGCGATTTGAGCCCGGACATGGTGGCCAGTAGCCGAAATCGCATGCCCAGCAATGCATCCACGCCACGCGCGATCACCGCGTCCCGGCCGAAGAACACCCCCGCATCGATTTCCTCAAACGGCTCCCACCCGCGGTACGGCGCCCGTTCGGGATCCGTCCTTGGCGGCCAGACGAATTGGCGGGGCCCTGCCCCACTGCCGTCGACGGCCTCCATGATCCGGGTGAGTGCCGCGGTGTTGAAGCGCACCGGTGGGCCGTCGGGCACCTCGATGTCGCTGCACTCACCGTCGGTGAACAAATCGCAGCGCTGCCAGGCCGAGGTGATGTCGTTGGTGCCCAGGTCCTCTAACCGCGCGACCAGAATCCGTTTACCCAAACCCTCGGCGGTGCGGTATTCGACGTTGCACTCGGTGGAACTCGCCCAGTTCTGCGACAGCAAACAGATGAAATGCTCGCAGCGCGACTTGCCGGTGAACAGCTGGGTCTTCCACTGCTCCCCCAGCTTCAGGCCGGTCTGGGTGTCGACGTCGATGAAGATCTCGTCGCCGAGCTCCGGTCGCTGCTCGGTCAGCCACGCCTTGAGCGCGATCGCCTCGCGAGTGTCCTTGCTGGAGTGGCTCAAGAAAATGCGCGACACCTGCCATGCGCCCCCTTTCATGGAGGCCCCCGATTGCCGCGCGCACCACTGCCGGCCTTTCAGGGCCGCGAACGAAAGAATAATCCTGTGGGGCCAGTCGGGGTAGCGAATCCTCCTAAACCGACCGAGTGATTTGGTCAGTATTCATGAGGTGCACAAGTATTCAAAAGGCAGCTGGCCGCCGCGGTCAGGCGTTGGGCGTGATGCAAGATCCGTCCCGAATAACTTTGCCCACGCCTATAAATACTGTTGAACGCCCCCATGTCCGTGGCATGTCCCACTCGCATGCGGGTGTTCGCTGAACGACCAACTTCCATCCACGCATTGGGCAGTTGCTCCCTGTGGCTGCGAGCCACTCTTTTGTGGATATGGCACACAGTCACCCGACGCGGCGGTGTAGCAGCCGCCGCCGGGCGACGAATAGGCCGGTGATGCCAAACTGCAAGCGGCAGTAACGATTGACGCTGCGATCAGCGTCGCGCGGAAAAACACGTTGCAAAGCTCCTCGCTCGCACATGAAAAATTGCTGACCTCGCCCGAATCGTCTCGGGGAGCCTAGGCCGCTGACCGGTCGATCGCAGTAGTTTCGTCAAAACTCCCGTGATGGGTTGTCCAAACGCCGGACCCGCCGCTGATCGGCATGTCAAGCTTCAAGCATGGACAGTGCGGTCGAACTGCATCTCCGCAAGCTCATATTCGAGCAGCTCACAGAGCTCGTCTCCGAATACGGTGCGGTCACTCGCAAGCAGTTGGAATCCGTGACGATAGGCGATCAAACCCGCCGCATTATCGATCGTAATAAGGGAATCTGGAATCCCAGAGACCTCCTTGGCACCCTGTCGATTGTGTCCAGCCCTGATGGCGGATACTCCGACACCCAAGTGGGGGAATCGTTGTTCGCATATGACTACCAACGGGATAGCACAGCGGGCGACAACAGCAAGATGCGCCGAGCTCTTGACCTCGCACTACCCATCATCCTGCTTCGTAAGATCAAAGATGGTCTATACGTCCCAATCTTTCCTGCCTATGTCATCGCGGACGACACCGTAAATCATCGGTTCATGATCGCGCTGGATGAGAGCCTCAGAACCGTGTCGGACCCGCTCCACCTAAAACCGATCGAGCGAGCGTACGCAGAACGCGCTATGAGGCAACGCTTGCACCAACCAGAGTTCCGCGGACGCATCATGCATGCCTATGAGCAGCGATGCGCTGTGTGCACCCTAAAGCATGGCAAGCTTCTCGATGCCGCCCATATCATCGGAGATGACAAACTTCATGGCGTACCGGCGGTCGACAATGGCCTCAGCCTTTGCAAGATCCATCACGCTGCATACGACGCGAATCTACTTGGTATCTCGCCTGACTATGTGGTGCGAATTAAGCGAGAGCTTATGGACGAAACGGATGGCCCGATGCTTCTGCACGGTCTCCAGGAGATGGACGGCCGTGGGTTGACTGTTCCCAAACGACGAGCTGAAAAACCATCCAGGGACCGGCTTGCCGAGCGCTTCGAAGTATTCAAGACCGCGAGCTAGGTGATTAATCCCCGCGCAATGGCGCGGTTCTAAGGCCGAGGTGGCAGCGCCGCCAGCCATCCATCCGTGACCAGTTCGATGAGTTGCCCGTCCGGGTCTCGGATCATCGCCATCGCTTCCGAGACCGCCGCGTCGATGATCGTTCCTCCGAACTCCGCAACCTTCGCCAACACGGCGCCGAGATCGGACACAGACAACGAGATATGGGTCAGCCCCACCTCATCCATGGCGCGTTCGGCGCCGGCATGCACTTCGCGCTTCGAGTAGTCGATGAGTTCAAGCACAAAGCCGTCCCGGATCAAATAGGTCGCATGCACCCCGAGCGGCTCGGGAAGCTGCACCACCTGGGCGGTGAGATTGTCCGGCGGTTCCAGTTCCCACCAGAACTGGAAACCGAGCACGTCCTCGTAGAAGCGGCGCGACCGCTCACGATCCGAGACGCATAAGCCGACGTGGTTGAAAACCGTTCGGTAATCAGTCATTACAACCTCTATAGCCTCGGCGGAGTCACAAGCGTAATAATGCAAAGATAGCGTAATAGGCGCCAACCACCGCCTAGACACAGACCCCTGTGCACCGGAAGGCTCTCGATGACGACACGCCCCGACGTCGCGCCAGACGCGATAGTCGACTTCGACCACCACTCCGACGCCTTCAATCTCAACCAACAGACGGTCAACGCCGAGCTAAGACAACGCTGCCCAGTCGCCTGGAACGAAAACTACGACGGCTTCTGGTACCTCAGCAGCTACGACGCCGTCAGCCAGACGGCCCGAGACGACGCCACCTTCTCCCACAAATACGAACCCAACGCCGAAGACGGCGTTGACTACCAAGGCGAGATGGGCGTCCCGCGCCCGGAAGGCCAACCGGCCCTGGGCATCGGCGAGGTCGACGGCGACTACCACCTGGCTCTGAGACACGCACTGGCCCCGTTCTTCTCCCCCGGCGCCGTCGAGAAACTCAAACCGTTCATGCAGGAAAAAGCCCAGGAGTTCCTCGACCAACACATCGAAAAGGGTGAGATGGATCTGGTGCTCGACTACGCCAGCCCGGTGCCGGCCATCCTCACCATGAAGTTGATGGGCCTGCCCCACGACAACTGGCAGCTCTACGCCCACCTCTTCCACTCCGTCATGGCCGTCTCCCAAGACAGCCCCGAATACGCCGACGCCATCGCCAAAGTCCCGGCCATGATGGAGGAAGTTCTCCAGTACGCAGCCGACCGGCGAGCCGAGGCCCGCCAAGACTTGACCAGCTTCCTGATCCAGTTCGAGTTCGACGGCAAAAGACTCGACGACGCCCAGCTGCTCAACATCCTGTGGAACCTGATCGCCGGCGGCGTCGACACCACCACCTCCCAAACCGCGCTCACGCTAAGGCATCTCGGCACCCACCCGGACCTGCGACAGCAGCTGAGAGACCACCCCGAGCTGTACCGCACCGCCACCGACGAATTCCTGCGCTACTTCTCGGTCAACCGAACACTGAGCCGCACAGTCACCAGAGACGTCGAGCTCAACGGCCAACACCTACGCAAAAATGACAAACTCATCATCAGCTGGCTCTCCGCCAACCACGACGAGCAAGAATTCGAGCGGCCCGATGAAGTCATCCTTGACCGAACACCCAACCGTCACTTGGCCTTTGGGCTCGGGCCGCATCGCTGCATCGGCTCGCATCTGGCACGCCTGATGTCCGAGGTGATGGTCAAGGCGGTCCTCGACCGCATCCCCGATTACCGAGTCGAGGTCGACAACGCCCACCAATACCTGGGCAGCCCGAGCATGACGGGGCTGAGCAAATTGCCGGTGACCTTCACCCCTGGAGCCAAGCGAGGCTAGCTGCCCCGCGCCTGCAAGCGTTCCAACGCCGTCACCCAAGGATTGGGAAGCGGCGCTGGGCGGCCAGGGCGTTGAGCCCCGTTTGCATCACGCCCCGCACGTGCGCATCGAGCTTCTTGATGTCGGGAGCCTCACCGAATTCGACGGCGATATCGACTGGCCGCAGCACCTCGGTGACGATCTTTGTCGGCAGCGGGATGTTGACCGGCAAGACGACACTCGGCCCGAACGGGAAGCCGAACGTTATCGGCAGGATGTTCGTCCGAAAAAGCTTGCGCTCCAGCTTGGTGAGCCGAAGCAAACGCGCGAGCCACGTGCCGCGGCTCAAGAACAGTTGCTCTTCCTGACCACCGATTGAGACAGCAGGAACGATCGGCACATTCGCCTCCAGAGCCGTCGTCACATAGCCTGTTCGGCCGCCGAAGTTGATGACATTCTCCCGCAGGGTCGGCCGGTAGACGTCGAAGTCGCCGCCCGGGAAGACCAAGACGACGGCACCGGCGGCCAGTGCCTTCGCGGCGTTCTCGCGCGTCGCCCGAATCACTCCGGTGCGCCGGAGGAAGTCCGCCGCCGGCCCGGCGAACACAGTGTCGAAGGCGAGTGCATAGAGCGGGCGATCGTAGCCGTACCTGTCGTAATAGCCGACGGCGAACACCGACAGGTCAAAGGACGTAAGGCCGCCAGAATGGTTCCCCACCACCAGGGATGCACCGGGTGGGAGGTTGTCGAGGCCCCGCACCTCGGAACGGAAATAGTGCTTGACGATCGGCCGGGTCAGCGCGACGACGTGCTCGGTCAGGCCACGGTCCCATTTGTCGACGTCGGTGTGGGTATCGCCCATTGTCTTCCTTAACTCACCGCTCTGTGAGGTTGCGATGACGCTACGCCGACCCGAAAACGCGTGTTAGGGACTTTTGTCGTTACTGCGGCTCACAGCTGAAGACGCCCACCAAGCACCTTGACCAGCGGTCACCTCAGGTCCACTGTCGATTACATGAGCATCGACGACGACCCCGTCACGACGCTGGACGACCTCAAGAACGACTTGGCGGGCCGGCACAAGTGGACACCGAGCAGCGGCGCCTCCGTCGACCCCGCGATCGTCGACGCCGACATGGCGGCCCTCGACCGCGACGGCTACGTCATCTGGGAGAACCTGCTCAGCGCGAACGAGTGCCAGCAGATCCACGATCTTGTCGACCCCTGGCTCGGGCATACCGGACGCAACTCCTTTGAAGGACGGCGCACCCAGCGCATCTACAGCGTGCTGAGCCGGACGCGCGGGTGCGACCGGTTGGTCGATCATCCGCGGGTGCTGGCGGTGCTCGATCGGCTCCTGATGCCCAACTACCTGCTTTCGGCGTTGCAGGCCATCAACATTCAACCCGGCGAGGCTGCGCAGCTCCCCCACCATGACGACGGGTTCTACCCGATTCCGCGGCCGCGGGCGCCGTTGACCGCCGCGACGATCTGGGCGATCGACGACTTCACCGCCGACAACGGCGCCACGGTGGTCATCCCCGGCAGCCACCGCTGGGAAGCCGCGTCCGCCCGGCCCCGACGATGCCCGCTGCCCGTCGTCATGCCGGCCGGCTCGTGCGTCTTCTTCGTCGGAACGCTGTGGCACGGCGGCGGCGCCAACACCACCGACGACGCGCGGCTTGCCGTCACCGCCCAGTACTGCCAACCGTGGCTGCGGCCGATGGAGGCCTTCACCCTCTCGATACCGCGCGACGTCGCGCGAACCGTCTCCGAGGACATTCAACGCATGATCGGCTACAGCATCCATCCGCCGTTCGTCGGCGCAGTCGATGGCCTGCACCCCTTGCGGTTGCTGGAGCAGCCCTAAGCCCTCGCGCCCGTGGTTGTTACGACGCGGTGGCGTACTGCAGCACCCGCTCCGACGAATCGACGTGGCCGTTGCTGATGATTCTCAGCCGATCGGGACGGACCTCGTAGCGGACGCCGTCGACCGGGTTGGTGACATCGAATCCGTCCGCGACGCGCTCCGCGTTGGATAGTTCGATGTGGGCACCGTCGCGGATGCGTTCGCCGCGGTAATAGTAAGTCCCGCTGAGGTTTTGGCACACCACCGCGAGCGACTTCCTGGTGCGCACCACGGCGGCCGGTGGATTCCCCGGGTCACATCGGGCCGTTTCGCCGACGAACCCCAGCCCGTCGGCACCTTTCACGGGCGATGACAGCGTTGGCGTCTTGGGCGGCGGTTGCGGCGATGCAGCCGGCGGTGCCCCCGAAGCCGTCTGGGGCGGCGAACCATGGTGATCGTTGCCGAAGGCCGATATCACCGCCAGTATCAAACCGGCGACCAACACCACCACTGCCGCCGCGGCCAAAACCAGCGGCGCGCTGACCCGGGCGACACGACGCGGAGGCGCGTCAAGCGTTGCTGCTGAAGACGCGTACGGGCTGTACCCGGAGTCGTCCGGATTTGGATAGACCGCCGGGAAAGGTCGCGTGCGCGGAAGAAGCGGCTGGCCCCCGCCGGCGGCGGCCGCAAGCGGCTCGTAGGCCGGGGACACAACTTCTCTGGCCGCCCGGGCGAACTCGCCTGCGGATGCATACCGTGCCACGGGCTGCTTTGCCAGCGCGGCTGCGATGACGTCGTCGAGGCCGCGGCCGATGCCCCGGCGCATGATGCTGGGCCGGGGCGGCGGCGAGAACAGGTGCGCGTCCCTGACCTCCTGTTCCGTTCCCTCGAACGGCGGTTGACCGGTGACGCATTCGTAGAGCACGCACGCCAGCGAGTAGACGTCCGTCTGTGGCCCAATCCGGCCGCCGCTGAACCACTCTGGCGCCCGGTAGGCCAATGAGCCCGGACCCGCAATGCCGAAGTCGATGAGGTACGCGAAGTCGTCCCGGGTGAGCAGCACATTTTCCGGCTTGATGTCGCCGTGCACCAGCCCGGCCGCATGCGCGGCATCCAGTGCCCGCGCCACCTGCCCGGCGATCGACGCCGCGCGCGAAGATTCCAGCGCGCCCTGCTCGCGCAACAAATCCCTGAGGCTGCCGCCGTCCACCCACTGCATAGCGACGAAAAGCACCCCGTCGATTTCACCAACGTCGTGCACCGGGATGACATGCGGTTCCTGCAGCCGCGCCGCTATCCCACACTCTCGCCAAAAGCGTTGCTGGAAGCCAGCACTGCGAGCGGTCTTCGCACGCACCAGCTTTAACGCGACCATCCGGTCGTTAACCGTGTCGTAGGCCTCGAACACCTCACCCGTGTCGCCCGCGCCGAGCAGCGATCGCAGCTCGTATGGGCCGAACCGCGTACCGAGACGCGAGCGGTAGGAGGAGAACAAGGAGCATTCCTTCCGCCGACTCAAAAATCGTCAGCCCGACGGGTTCCCCATTTCGGCCTCGACGTAACGTGCGTCGGCTCACGCCGCGAAGTCCTAGAGTGCCTTCATGGGCGACATCACGGCGCGGCTCGCGGAAATCGTCGGCACCCACAACCTGCTGACCGGCGACGCAATCCCCGACGACTACTGGCACGACGAGGAGTTGACGCATCCGCCGCAGCAGCCGGCGTACGTCGCCAAACCGGCCACCGCCGAAGAGGTGGCGCAGCTGCTGAAAGTGGCCACGGAGCACCAGATTCCGGTGACGGCCCGCGGATCCGGAACCGGCTTGTCGGGAGCGGCGACACCGCGCGAGGGCGGGCTGGTCATCTCCTTCGAGCGGATGAACGCCGTCCTGGAGGTCGATGCGACCAATCAGGTCGCGGTCGTCCAACCGGGGGTGACGCTGATCGAGCTGGATGCTGCGACCGCCCCGGAAAACCTGCGCTACATGGTCCAACCCGGCGAGCTGTCCTCCAGCGTCGGCGGCAATGTCGGCACCAACGCCGGCGGGATGCGCGCGGTCAAGTACGGGATCGCCCGCCATAACGTGCTCGGGCTGCAGGCGGTGCTGCCGACCGGCGAGATCATCCGCACCGGCGGCAAGATCGCCAAGGTGTCCACCGGCTACGACCTGACCCAGCTGATCGTCGGCTCCGAAGGCACCCTGGCCCTGGCCACCGAGGTGATCGTCAAGCTGCATCCGCGGCTCGGCCACAGCGCCACCGTGCTCGCCCCGTTCGCCGACTTCGACCAGGTGATGGAGGCGGTGCCCCAGGTCATCGCCAGCGGCCTGGGGCCCTACATCCTGGAATACATCGACAACGTGACGATGGCCGCGCTCGTCCACACCCAAAATCTGGAGCTCGGCATTCCGGACAAGATCCGCGACAGCTGCCAGGCGTATCTCGTTGTGGCACTTGAGAACCGGACCGAGGACCGACTGGACGAGGACGTCGAGCGGGCCGGTGAGCTACTCGCCGAGCTGGGCGCGCTGGACGCCTATGTGCTCGAAGGCGGTTCGGCGCGCAAGCTGATCGAGGCGCGCGAGAACGCGTTTTGGACGCTCAAGGCCGTCGGCGCCGACGACCTGATCGACACCGTGGTGCCGCGCGGTGCAATGCCGAAATTCCTTGCCGCCGTGCGCGGTCTGGCGACGGCGGTGGGCGGCGGCGCAGTGGGCTGTGGTCACGCCGGCGACGGCAACGTGCACCTGGCCATCTTCTGTAAGGATCCCGACACCCGCAAGAAGCTTTTGATGGACATCTTCGCGCTCGCAATGGAGTTGGGCGGCGCGATCTCGGGCGAACACGGCCTCGGCCGCGCGAAGGCCCCTTACTGGCGCGAACTGGAAGACCCGGTCAAGGTCGACCTGCTGCGCCGCATCAAGCAAACCTTCGACCCGGCCGGGATTCTCAACCCCGATGTTGTCTTTGCCGCAGAGCGTGAGTGACTCGACGCCGCATCACGGATTCGCATGCATTTGTCGCATGGCCATCACACAGGCAGTTCTGGTATAGCCGAGAAGCCACGCCAAATGACCCGAAGACATTTCGGCGAAATCGGCGAAATGGCAGCAACAGCGGGCGCCTCGGCCCGCGCTGTGGCTTATCCTGCATCCGATAACCGCACACGACAGGACGGGAAATGTTCGCACTGACACGACGCCGATCCGCGGTGGCCGTGTTGGCGACTGTCGGGTTGCTCGCGTTCGGCGTGCTGTTGTTCACCAGCAGTGGGGCTTCGGATCACCAGGTAGCCGTCCCGGTAGGACTCTGGGTTCTGAGCATGTTCGCCAACGGCTGCGCGGTCCACGCCGCCCGCGTCGCTCGAGGCCGCCAGCGTCTGGCGTGGATGGTGTTGAGTATCGGGCTCGCCGCCTGGACAGCCGGACAATTTGTGTGGTGGTACGTGAGTCTGGGTGGCATTCCGCCGATGCCGGACATCTCGGCGGCCAACTTGGGCTACATCGTCTTGCCGCTTTGCGCGTTCGCTACCGCCGTCACCATTCCCAGCCGTGACGACGCCCGATTCGGCATCGGTCTGCTGCTCGACGGCCTCCTCGTCGCCGCATCCTTGTTGATTGTGTTGGCCATTCTGGTGCTGGGTCACTTCCGCCGACCTGCACAAATAGTCACCCTGCCGCAGCTGATGTTGGCCACCGCCACAGCCATCTACCTCGGGCTTGTTGTCGTTTCATTCATCACCGTGCGAAAAGCCGAGCCGGGCCGCAAAGTCTCACCGGCGCTCATGACACTGGGGTGGGGAGTCATCGCGGCGGCCGGTGTCCTGCACGTCTTTGAAGGCCATCCCGAACATGTGCCTAGTCACCTCGTCATTCTCGGATGGGCCAGCGGAATCTACTTTGTCGCTCTGTCAGGAATTGCGTCTCGCCCCGGGCCGGACCTCGACCTCGGCTTTTCTCAACCATTGTCGAGAACGTCGCTGTGGCTGCCGTATTGGCCTGTGCTGTTGGCGATTGCCGTCGGCGCCGTCCACTTTTGGCCCACATACCCGGGCGATAGGTTTATCTTCGCGGTCTGTGTGGTGCTGTTCCTCACCACGCTGGCCCGCCACTTGTTACTGCTCGACCGGAAACAGCATCTGCTTGCCGCGCTGTCGGACGCCGCCCTGCGGGACCCATTAACCGGGTTAGCGAATCAGCGGCTATTTGACGATCGGCTCTCGCACGCGGCTCGGTTGCACATTCTCCACGGCGTCCCGGTCAGCGTTATCGCGCTCAATATCAGCGACTTCGCCATGGTCAATGACACGCTCGGTTATGCCGTTGCCGACGAATTATTGCGCAGCGTCGGCGAACGGCTGCAGGCCAATGTCCGGGCCACCGACACCGTCGCGCGGATGAACGGGGACCAATTCGCCGTCCTGGTCGAAGACCGCCCCGAGATCGCAGAGCAGGTCGCCAGGAAGCTCGCCCGGTCCTTCGACGAGTCCGTCGAACTCGAGAATCACCGGCTGCACGTGCATCCCAACATCGGCGTGGCCTCGGCTGCGTCGAAACCCGGCTCGGCCCTGACGCCAAGCGAGCTTCTCGAACAGGCCGACGCGGCCCGGAACCGGGCCCAACAATCGACCTCGACCGACGTGCGGATTTTCACCCCCGACATGGATGCTCAGCCCGGCAAGCACCCGACTCACGACGCCAGCATGGCCCGACTGCAACTGCTTGGTGAACTGCGACGCGCCATCGACGAAGGCCTGCTGACGCTGCTGTACCAGCCGAAATTCGACTTGCTGACCGGCTCCGTCCGCGGCGCCGAGGCGCTGGTGCGATGGCAGCACCCCGAATTCGGCGTGCTCCGGCCCGATGAATTCTTACCGTTGGTCCGCGAACACGGGCTGATGGATGCCGTCACCGACCTCGTGCTGTCGCGCGCGGTCGCCGACGCTTCGGAGTGGCATGCCGCGGGCGCCGTCATCCCCGTGGCGATCAACTTGTGGGCGCCCTCTCTCGACGAGGACGCCCTGCCGGACCGCATCATGTCTGTGCTCGACCGTCGCGGCATGTCCGCCAGTTCACTCACGATCGAGATCACCGAGGACCTGTTGGTCGCCGACCTTGCGAAGGCCCGCGCGGTGCTCAATCGTCTCCGCGAGGCCGGCATCCGAGTGGCGATCGACGACTTCGGCAGCGGTTACGCCTCGCTCACCTATCTGCGTGAACTACCCATCGACGACGTCAAACTCGACCGCCAATTCATCGCGCCGATCCTGCACGACGAACGCGCCGCCACGATTGCCCGATCGGTGATCGAGTTGTCCGCGACGTTCGGAATCGCCACGATCGCCGAGGGCGTTGGGGACGCGGAAACCGCTCTGCGACTCAAGGAATACGGTTGCGACGCCGTGCAAGGCAACTTCTTCTGTCCCCCGTTGCCCGCCTCCGACATTCCGCATGTCCCACAGAACGCCACGCTCGCGGCGCAGTAGCTACGCGACGGCATAGGGTTGCGCCGTGCACATTGACGTGATGGTGGTTCCGCAACCGTTGGGTGAGATCGGTGGCCTGGCCCAGCGCGCTCAGGCCGCGGGATTCTCCGGCCTGCTGTTCACCGAGACCGGCCGCACGGCCTACCTCAACGCCGCCGTGGCCTCGCAAGCCGCTCCCGGACTCGAGTTGTCGACCGGTGTCGCGGTCGCTTTTCCTCGTAGTCCGTTCGTCACCGCGGCCGAGGCGTGGGAGCTGCAGGAGGCGACCGGCGGCAAATTCCGGCTGGGCCTGGGCACGCAGGTGCGTACGCACGTCGTGCGCCGCTACGGTGTCCCCTTCGAACGCCCGGGCCCGCGGCTGCGCGACTACGTGCTGGCGGTGAAGGCGTGTTTCTCGGCGTTCCGCACCGGAAAGCTCGATCACCACGGCGAGTTCTACGACCTCGACTTCATCACGCCGCAGTGGAGCGCGGGCCCCATCGACGCGCCCGACCCCAAAGTCGATATCGCAGCGGTGAATCCGTGGATGCTGCGGATGGCCGGCGAAGTAGCCGACGGCGTGCACGTCCATCCGCTCGGCGAACTCGGCTACATCAAACGGCACGTGCTGCCGAACATCGCTGCCGGCGCCCAGAAGGCGGGCCGCTCAGCGTCGGACGTCACCGTCATCGTGCCCGCCATGACGATCGTCGGCGACAGCGACGAGGAACGTGACGCCCAACGCGAGACGGTGCGCACCAGCATGGCCTTCTACGGCAGCACCCCCAACTACGCATTCATTTGGGACGAAGCGGGATTCGAAGGCACGACCGCGCGCATCCGCGAGAAGCAGAAGGCCGGCGATTTCCAGGGCATGGCCGCCCAGATCACCGACGAGCACATCGCGGCCTTCGCCACCGAGTCTACGTGGGACGGGCTTGCCGACGCCCTGACCCAGAAGTACGGCGGAATCGCCACGCGCATCGCCCTTTACAACGCTCTGGGCGACGACGAGCGCTTCGCGCGGTACGGCGAGGTCGCCCGCCAGCTACGTCGCTGATGTCTCGAGTCACATGCCGAAGTGCGTGTGGCGCACCGCCGCCACCGCCTCCGCTGGCCCGCTCACTTCGACGTGCGCAACTGCTTGGCGCCCAAAGACGTAGAGCAGGAGCTCGCCCGGCAGACCGGTGAGCAGAGCCGTCGGGTCACCCACTGCGGCCGTCGCCTGCTCGCTGGTTCCGGCCCATTGGATTTCGAGCCCGCACCCGTCAAGACGCCGACTCAGATAGCGACCACCGCGGCGAACGTTTCGCCACAAGGCGGCATCCATTGCGGGCGTGAGGCTTCGAGGCCCTTGGTTATTCGCTCGGCGTACGTCCTCGTGATGGACGAAGAACTCGTTGAGATTCGCCAGGGCGCGGACCCATCCAATGCGGAAGAACCCGATCGGCGGCCCGGACCGGATCCGCGCGACGAGCCGCGAGAAGTCCTGGCGCCGAGCCAATCCGGCCCTGCGCTTCTCGGCGAAGCGTTGAAAGGGACCGGGCAGCACGAGGCAGGGGCCGGCGACGGGATCGTGTTCCCGCAACACCAGGTGGGCGGCGAGATCGTGGGCAGTCCAGCCCTCCAGCAATGTCGGGGCCGAAGGGCCGAGCTCGTCGAACAGATCACACAGCGCCAGGCGCTCTTGCGAATCCAGCAGGGCGTCGACGTCGCGGGGTGTCAACGTAGCTCAATCGCGTCCAGCGACAAGCTTGTCGACATCGATGACTTCACCGCGATTGATGCTGACCCAATCGCGCCCGCCGAGGTACGGACGCAGACTCTGCGCAATCAGCTCGACATCGGCGGGCGACTTCGGCCGCTGGAGTTCGTAGACATGCGGCAGCGCGGCCATACCAGTGACGACGTTCCACAGCGTCAGGGCCGCCGGTCCGGTCGGTGGATACGCCAGGACCGGTCCGAACAGGCATTGCCCGTCGATGAAGAGCGTGGGGACACCGTAGCCACCCGCATCCACCACCCGCTGATGGTCGGCGCGGATCTCGTCGTGGGTGGTCGGGTCATCCAGTGCCGCATCGAGAATCGCCTCGTCGACGCCGATGTCGCTGAGCAAGCGTCGCGCAACCGCGGGCTCGTGCGGTTTGCCGCCGACAGTGTGCAATTCGTGTCCGATCGCGGCATACCACCGGTCGAGCAACGACATGTCGGTTCGACGCAGCAGTGCGCCGATCCGCATCAATGACCAGCCATAGGACCAGTCCCGCTCCCACGGATGCTTCTTACCCTCGACCCGGTTGATTTCTTCCAGGCTGAAGAACCGCCAATTGACGGTGATGCCCAATTGTGCGCGGACGTCACGGATCCACAGTGACGTCTGAAAGGCGAAGGGGCACATCGGGTCAAAGTGAAAATCCACGGCGTTGCTCATCCCTTGACTCCTTTGTCCGGAAAGCGCCCAGCAGCCTACCCATGAGGCTACGACTTCGGACGCACTCCTGCGGCGCGATACACGAACACCGGCTCCACCGGAAACCGCAGTGTGGTGGTGGGCAGTTGCTGCAGCACCTTGTCGGGGATGGCCCTCTTGTAGTGCAGCTTCATCGAGCCGCTGAAGGCATGGTCCACGCCGCGTAGGTCGATATCGATCAGCAAGCCTTTCTTGGTGATCGTCGCGGCGGCCGGGCCCTTGTGGGTGTCCCAGGAGCAGTCGATGGACCGCAGATTGGCGTCCCCACGCGTCGGGAAGGTAGCGACGACCCGCGCGGCGCTGAACGCGAACGCACCCACATAGCGGGAGACACCTGAGGCCGAAAACACACCGGGGACATGCCCGCTGAAGTGCCGCACCACGCCGACCCTGGGGGCGAGGAAGATGAGCCCCTCGGCCTCGAGCTGGTCGTGCAGTTCGGCAGGCACATTGGTCAGCTGTGACCAGTTACGGAGGAAGCCAAGCACAGCCAGACGGTAGCTGAGGCGCCGCCCGTCCGCAGTAAATCGAGCGACCGTTTACTGCACCGTCACGATCGCCGTGTACTGGCACACCGGCGTGGCGTTCTTGCCCACGAAGCTGGAGTAGTAGGTGGAAATCGTCGTCGTCCCGGGCTTCAGCGCCGTGAACATCCACACCTCGGTGCCGGGCGCTCCCAACGCGTCGGTGCTCGGCTGCACATACTGGTGACTCGTTTGCTCGACGACGGATGAATCGCCGATCTTCGTATCGGCCTGCCACCGGTATGGGGTGCTGTAATTCGCGCCCAACTGCAGTTTCAGCGTGTTTCCCACCGCGAGAGTGACGTTCTGGGTGATGTTGTTCTGCTTCAACACCTGTTCCATCGGGACCACGAGGGTCTTGGACGTCGGCGGGTTTCTGCTCTCGAAGTGGCAGCCCACCAACATCGACGAGACGAGAATCGCGACGGTCACGAGGAGCCTGATCTTCACGAAAGTCATCACCTCCATTATGGCGTGAGGCCGAAAAGCCTCGGTCGGGGCAGTTAGCGGCAGCGCGCTGAAGACGGTCGCGTTCTAGGTCGTCGTTTCGGGCGCGCGTTTGCTGTGGGTCGGGTAGCTTCTGTGCATGTTCGGCATCATCCGGCCCTGCCGTCATCGACTCGGCGGCGAGCTCGCAGCAGCCTGGACCGCCCAATTATGCGGATTGTGTCTGGCACTGCGCGACGACTATGGCCAGTCCGCGCGAATCGCCACCAACTACGACGGCCTCGTGGTCTCGCTTCTGGTCGAAGCGCAGTCACCCGAGCGGCCCTCCCGCCGCAAGGCCGGGCCCTGCCCGCTGCGCGGCATGCGGCGCGCCGACGTGGCTACCGGCGACTGCGCGCGACTGGCCGCCGTGGTTTCGCTGGCCCTGGCCGCCGCGCGGGTACGCGATCACGTCGACGACCACGACGGCATGGTCGGCGCGGCCGGCGTGCGACCGGCCGCGCGACGCATCGCCGAGCGCTGGGTGCGTCAGGGCACCGACACGGGTCAGGTCCTGGGATTCGACACCGGCGTACTCGTCGCCGCGATGGACCGGCAGGCCGAGCTCGAGGCGACGGCCGGACCGGGCAGCTCGCTGCTGCTGGTGACCGAGCCCACCGAAACCGCGGTCGCCGAGGCCTTCGCCTACACCGCGGTGCTGGCCGGGCGCCCGGGCAATCAGGCGCCGCTGCGCGAGATCGGTCAGCTGTTCGGGCGGGTGGCCCACCTGCTCGACGCGGTCGAGGATTACGACGACGACCTGGCGCGCGGCAAGTGGAATCCGTTGGCCGCCACCGAAACTCCGATCGCACAGGCCCGCGTCCTGTGCGACGACGCGGCGCTGGGCATCGAACTGGCCCTGGCCGAAGTGGAGTTCACCGACGGCCGTCTGGCCCAGCGGCTGTTGACCCGCGAGGTGCGCCGCGCGATCTCGCGCACCTTTACCAAGTCGGGCAATCCCACGCTGCGGAACACCGCACGGCCAGCAGGAACCCATCAACTTCGGCAACCAACCCGTCGGCGCGGGCTACCCGATCCCCGAGGGCGAAACACCCGACCCCGGCGCCAAGGGCAAAGGCGGCCGAGGTGGCGGCAGCTGCATCTGCTGCTGCGATGGGTGCGACTGCTGCTGCGAATGTGGGGACTGCTGCGACTGCTCATAGGGCAGCTCGTCGAACTCGTTGCGCCATTACATCTTTGTGACGTGTTTCGGCCCGCGCGGCCGGACACCGGCGGGTACGGCAGGATGGGCTCGTGTTTGGGCTCGAAGTCATCGTTGCGCTCGTCTCGGCCGTCATCGTCGGAACGGTGCTGGGCCGGCGCTATCGCGTGGGTCCGCCGGTGCTGCTCATCTTCCTCGGCACGCTGCTGGGCCTGATTCCCGCCTTCGGCCATATCCACATCAACGGCGAGATCGTGCTGCTGATCTTCTTGCCCGCAATCCTTTACTGGGAGGGCCTGGGCACCAGCATTCGCGAGCTACGCGCGAACCTGCGCATCGTCATCTTCCTGAGCGTCATCCTGGTGATCGTCACCGCGGTCGCGGTGTCGTGGACGGCGCGAGCGCTGGGCATGGAATCCCACGCGGCGGCGGTCCTGGGTGCGGTGCTGTCCCCCACCGACGCCGCCGCGGTGGCCGGCCTGGCGAAAAAGTTGCCGCGCCGCACGCTCACCGTGCTGCGCGCCGAGAGCCTCATCAACGACGGGACCGCGCTGGTTCTGTTCTTCGTGACCGTCCACGTCGCGGTCGGCGGCGCCGCGATCACCCCGCCCGACCTGGCCCTGCGGTTCGTCGGCTCCTACCTCGGCGGCATCGCCGCCGGACTGCTGGTCGGCGGCCTGGTGACCCTGGCGCGCAAACGAATCGACGCACCGCAAGAGGAAGGGGCCATGAGCCTGCTGACGCCGTTCGCGGCGTTCCTGCTCGCCCAGGCGCTGGATTGCAGCGGCGTGGTCGCGGTGCTGGTCTCGGCGTTGGTGCTCGCGTACTCGGGGCCGCTGGTGATCCGGGCTCGCTCCCGGCTGCTTGCCTGGGGATTCTGGGACATGGCGACGTTCCTGATCAACGGCACGCTGTGGGTGTTTGTCGGAGTCCAGGTCCCGGGCGCGATACGTGGTATCTCGCACGTCGACGGCGGACTTCGCCACGCCGTCGTCCTTGCGTTCGCCGTCACCGGCGTGGTCGTCGTGTCCCGGATCTTCTGGGGCGAGATCACCACGATGTTGCTACGCCTCATCGACCGCCGCGAGGTGCAGCGCGAGCGTCGGGTGCCCTGGCGTCAGCGCTTCGTTACCGCCTGGGCCGGATTCCGTGGCGCCGTGTCGCTTGCCGCAGCAATCGCCGTCCCTACCACCACGCTCAGCGGCGCGCCCTTCCCCGACCGCAGCATGCTCATCTTCGTCGTTGTCGTCGTCATCCTGGTGACGGTCCTGGTCCAGGGAACCTCGCTGCCCGCCGTCGTTCGCTGGGCACGGATGCCCGAAGATGTCGCGTACGCCGAGGAATTGCAACTGGCCCGCTGCCGAGGTACTCAAGCCGCCCTCGAAGCCTTACCCGTGGTGGCAGGCGAACTCGGCGCCAGCCCAAAGATGTTGGCCCGTCTGCAAAAAGAATACGAAGAGCACGCCGCGCTCGTCGCGGAGAACGGCGACGGCTCGACCAACGACTTGGCAGAGCGCAACGAGCTGGTCCGACGGGTGCGTCTCGGGGTCCTCGAGCACAAGCGCCGGGCCATCACCACGCTGCGCAATCAACGGGTCATCGACGACCTCGTGCTGCGCGAACTGCAGTCCGAGATGGACCTCGAAGAGGTGCAGCTTCTCGACGCCGCCGACACCTGACAACGCGTCAGGGGTTGACCGTACAGTCGGCGGCATGTTGCAGACGGTCGCTGTCCGCGGGTATCGCTCGCTGCGCGAGGTCATCCTGCCGCTGGGCCGGCTGTCGATCATCACCGGGGCAAACGGCGCGGGAAAGTCGTCCGTATACCGCGCGTTACGACTGTTGGCGGATTGCGGCCGCGGCGAGGTAATCGGCTCGCTCGCCCGCGAGGGCGGGTTGCAATCGGTGTTGTGGGCCGGGCCCGAGCAACTGGGTGGCGCTCGACGCTCGCGAAAGACGGAGGGCACGGTGCGCAACCGGCCGGTGTCACTCGAAATGGGCTTCGCCGCAGACGATTTCGGCTATCTTGTCGACCTGGGGCTCCCGCAGTCGGCCGGGCCGTCGGTCTTCGCCCGCGATCCAGAGATCAAACGGGAGGTGTTGTTCGCCGGGCCGGTGCTGCGGCCCAGTGCGACGCTGGTGCGCCGGTCTCGGGTTTTCGCCGAAGCCGTCAACTCGGGCAACGGTTTTGACGAGCTGAGCCGGTCGTTGCCGTTGTACCGCAGCGTGCTCGCCGAGTACGCCAACCCACACGCGCTGCCCGAACTCGCGGCCGTGCGGGAGCGCCTGCGCGGGTGGCGGTTCTACGACGGCTTCCGCGTTGACAGCGGTGCACCGGCCCGGCACCCGCAGGTGGGCACCCGCACCCCAGTGCTCTCCGACGACGGCAGCGATCTGGCCGCGGCAATTCAAACGATCCTCGAGTCCGGCTCCGACGACTTAAGCCGTGTCGTCGCCGAGGCATTCGACGGCGCCACGATCGCGGTCGCCATTCATGACGGGTTGTTCGACCTTCAGTTGCGCCAGCGCGGCATGCTGCGCCCGTTGCGCGCGGCCGAGTTGTCCGACGGCACACTGCGATTCCTGCTGTGGGCCGCCGCGCTGTTGAGCCCCCAAGCGCCGTCGCTGATGGTGCTCAACGAGCCGGAAACCTCGCTGCATCCCGACTTGGTGCGCCCGCTTGCCTCGCTGATCCGTGCCGCGGCGCAGCTGACTCAGGTTGTGGTTGTCACGCATTCGCGGTCGCTGCTGGAGTTCCTCGACACCGTGCCGGTCGCCGAGGGCGGCGACTCCGACGGAGCCGTCGAGATCGAGCTCTACAAGGACTGGGGCGAAACGCGTATCACCGGCCAGGGCTTGCTGACCACGCCACGCTGGGATTGGGGCAAGCGCTAAAGTAGGCCCAACTCCCACCTTCTCGTTGAGTGTGCGTCCTGGGCGGCGTCGACCGGCGTGTCGCCGCCCTCACAGCACACTCGAAACCCTGAACGCACACCAGCGCCAGCCGAATTCATGGAGTGTTAAGGCACGCGTCAGGCCTGCATCGTTGACTGCACACAAGCACCGCGTGTCCTCAGCGTATGCGCGTTGTACAGGTCGCCAACTTCTATGGCCCTCGCTCCGGCGGCCTGCGTACCGCGGTGGATCGATTGGGCGCGGAATACAGCGCCAACGGGCACGAAGTGTTTTTGATCGTTCCCGGTCCGCGCCCAGAGCGCACCCTGCTGCCGACGGGTGTGGTGCGAATCACTATGCCCGCCTGGTTGATTCCCTTCACTGACGGTTACCGCGCGGTGATGCCGGGTCCCGTCAAGGCGCTGCTGGAAGCACTGCAACCCGATGCCCTGGAAGTTTCCGATCGGCTCACGCTGAGATCACTGGGACGGTGGGGTCGTGAACACGGCGCCACGACAGTGATGATTTCGCATGAGCGGCTGGATCGCCTTGCCGGCCAGATACTTCCGCGCCGACCGGCGCGTAGCCTCGCCGACTTTGCCAACGGCCGCACCGCGGCCGACTACGACACCGTGGTGTGTACCACCGGATTCGCCCGCGAGGAATTCGACCGCATCGGCGCGAAGAACGTCGTCACGGTGCCACTGGGTGTGGACCTGAAGACCTTCCACCCGAGTCGGCACTCTGCCCTGCTTCGCCGGCAATGGGCCACACCCAAGCAGCTCCTGCTGGTGCACTGCGGCCGTTTGTCGGTGGAGAAGCGGGCGGATCGCAGCATCGACGCACTGGCCGCGTTGTGCGATTTCGGCGTCGATGCCCGACTCGTCGTGATGGGCGAGGGCCCGATGCGGGCCAAGCTGCAGCGACAGGCCATCGGCCTGCCGATCGACTTCACCGGGTTCGTCTCCGACCGGGACACCGTCGCCGGGCTGCTGGCTTCGGCGGACGTCACGCTGGCGCCGGGGCCGCACGAGACCTTTGGGTTGGCCGCGCTGGAATCGCTGGCCTGCGGGACGCCGGCGGTGGTCTCCCGCACCTCGGCGCTGACCGAAATCATCACGCCGGACAGCGGCGCCTCGGCCGACAACCACCCGGAGGCCATCGCCCGGGCCGTCGGCACCGTCATCAGCCTGCCCGAATATCACCGCCGCACCTGCGCGCGGCGCCGCGCGGAGAACTTCACCTGGCAGCGGGCGGCCGCCGGCATGCTGGCGACGTTGGGGCCCACCGCATAGCGCTTAGAAGTCCGCAGCCGCCCAGGAACCCGGTGGGTATGGCGGAACATGGCCGGCAAAGGCGCCGTCGGTGAGGCTGCACAGGGTGTCGGTGATGGTTCCCGCATTCGCCAACACCTTCGGCTGGCTGCCCGGTACGACGCGCGCCACCACGGCTTGCCAGAAGTAGCCCACGCCGCCGTGCTCGTACCAGACGAACCAGTCGGCATCCCGGTTGCCGGCACGGATCAAGCGGCGGAACGGCAACGTCGGATCGTTCACCGAATCCGTCGCGTTGAACGGTGCGCCGATGTCGGCGATGGGCGGCAAGAGTTTGACAAGTTCCGGTGGCAATTCAGAAACGCTGTGCACTTCCCGCACGGGTGTGGCCAGCGTGCACTGCGTATTTGGCATCGCCGCGGCCGGGGTCGCCGTCACAACAGCGAGCGCGATGCCCGCCGCGAGCGCTACCCGATAGATGTTGCCCATATCGGCTCCCGTCGACCCCTGGTGATGATGATCGGGACCTTACGCCGTTGTTTGCTGGGCGAGGACGGTTTTCACCCGGCGGCTAGGCTCGTGACAGACACAAGGAGGTAGACCGTGGAAGCGCGCGACCGGGTGCTGATCACCGCCACGGAGCTGGCCGACCTGATCGAGGCCGGCGATCCGCTGACCATCCTGGATGTGCGTTGGCGGCTCGATGAGCCCGACGGGCGAGCCGCCTACCTGGAAGGCCACCTCCCCGGCGCGGTGTACGTGTCACTCGACGAGGAACTCAGCGATCACACCGTCACCGGGCGTGGCCGTCATCCATTGCCATCGGGGCGAAGCCTTGAGACCGCGGCACGCCGCTGGGGTATCCGGCAAGACTCGCTGGTCGTGGTCTACGACGACTGGAGTCGTGCCGGTTCTGCGCGAGCATGGTGGGTGTTGACCGCGGCCGGGCTCGCGAATGTCCGCATTCTGGACGGCGGGCTGGACGCGTGGCGGTCGGCCGGACGAGATCTCGAGACGGGCCCGGTCACTCCGCAGGCCGGGAATGTGACTGTGCCGCATGATGATTTGCACGCCGGAGCTCGACCCACCCTGACGGCCGAACACGCCGCCGCGGGCGCCGTAACGCTACTCGATGCGCGTGCACCGGAACGCTATCGCGGCGACACCGAACCTGTCGACGCTGTCGCCGGCCACATCCCCGGGGCGCGGAACCTGCCGAGCGGCTCCGTGTTGGCAGCCGACGGCACATTTCTCGGCGATTACGCCCTCGCCCAGCAGCTGTCCGATCGCGGCATCGACCGTGCCGGCCCGCTGGGCACCTACTGCGGCTCGGGCGTCACCGCCACCATCTCGGTCGCGGCGCTCGCGGCAATGGGTTGCGAGGCCGCGCTGTACCCGGGGTCGTGGTCCGAGTGGTCTTCGGATCCGAGCCGCCCCGTGGCTCGCGGTCCCGAATAGCGAAAAGTCAGCCGCCGGACCAGCTCTGCAGAAATGCCGCCGTCACTCGCGCGGCGTTGGCGGCGGCGACTCCCTTGTAGACGAAGAATTGAAACGGGAAGCCGGGCAGGCGAAGCGGATCCCCCGGCCCGTCGGAGATGCCGCGGATACCGAGGAACGGAATGCCGTGCGCGTCGGCGACCGCCTGCACTGACGCGGTCTCATTGTCCGTCGCAACGAACGCTGGATCCGCCGCCAATACGACCTTCGCGTTACTGACCAGCCCGTGCCGCAGCCACGGCCATGCGGCCTGAAAGAAGTTGCCCGTGTAGAAAAACGAGCGATCGGGAGCGGTTCGGGGCTGACAGCCAAACACCCCACCGCCGTTGGGGATACCCGGGAATGCCTGACCGTTGTTGTTGTCGTATGTGCAGCCGTCGCCACCGACCAGCAGTAGCGGCAGGTGCGCCGTCAGCCTGACGGGTTTCAGTGTGACGGAAAGCTTGTCGGCAACGGCAAGCATTGCGGGGTCGACCGGATGGAATGTCGTGCCGTTGTCCAGCGTCCAGCGCGCAGGTACGGTCACATCGGCAAGGCCGATCCGCCCCGCACCGCCGGCCACCCCCGAAAAGACCACTGCGCCAACGGCACGCGCGAATCGGGTCAACGCAATCTCGGTGGTCTCGGTGGCGTTCACCATGCCGATGCCGGTCATCGCCACGATCACCTTCTTGCCGCGGATCGAGCCGAGGTAGAAATGGCGTCGGTCAGCGACCACCACCGGGTCGGAGTCCAGGGTGGTGTGCGACAGCACCGCCTCGGCCTCGACGGGAAAGGCCGTCAAGACAAGCGTGCGCTGTTCGTGTGAATCGACCGGCACGTTGGGCACTTCCTTGGGTTTGGCGACGCCCCACCAGTATCGTCCTTTTCGCTCGTCAATGGTGGCCAGAAGCTAGTCTCAGGGCGCGACAAAGGAGTCAGCCCCATGCTCGAAGTGATCGAGAGAGCACCCCAGAGCGAGTCCGACAAGGCGCCATTGCTCTTCGTGCACGGCGCGTGGCACGGAGCCTGGTGCTGGGACGAATATTTCTTGGACTACTTCGCCGAAAAGGGCTACCGGACGCTGGCGTTGAGCCTTCGCGGCCACGGGAACAGCAGCGCGCAGGGGTCCATGCGGTTGTGTTCAATAGCGGACTTCGTCGACGACGTCGATTCCGTTGCCAAAAGCCTTCCCGAACCGCCGGTCGTGGTGGGCCATTCCCTGGGCGGTTTCGTGGTGCAGAAGTACCTGGAATCGCACGACACTCCGGCCGCCGTGCTGCTGGCCTCCGCACCCCCGAGCGGGATTACCGGATTCTTGCTGCGCAGGTTCAAACGGCACCCGTGGCACACCGCGGCGGCGCTGGCCCGGACAAGGTCATTGCGCGGCGTCGGCGGTACGCCCGAATTGGCCCGCGAAACCTTCTTCTCGGCCTCGATTACGGAGGCCGATCTGGCGCGCTACACCGCGCTGCTGTGCGAAGAGTATGCGCTGAAAATCGCGATCGACATGTTGTGGCTGAACTTGCCCAAACCTCAGCTCGTCACCGCCCCGCTCCTGGTTCTCGGAGCCGAGGACGACGTCTGTTTCACCCAACAGGAAGTCCTTTCAACCGCAGCGGCATACCAGACCGAGGCGGAATTCTTCCCCAAGATGAGCCATGACATGATGCTCGATCCCGGCTGGATCGCCGTAGCCGAACGAATTCATGCGTGGCTCGAAACGCTTGCCGCACAGCGTAAGTCAACCGGTACTACAGGGCAGACGTTTGATGCCGTGGAAGAACGACGAGCGTAGCCGGTCGGGTGGCCCGGTGACCGTCAGGCCCGGCACGTTTGGGTAGAGCTCCTCGAGCATGACCCGCAGTTCCAGGCGGGCCAACTGAGCGCCGAGACAGAAGTGCACTCCCCCGCCACCGAATGCGGCATGACCGGCGTCGGGGCGAGTGACGTCGAACTCGTCGGCCCGATCGAACACCTCCTCGTCGCGATTGGCCGACAGGTAATGCAGCAACACCCAGTCACCGGCGGGGATGTGCTGCCCACGGATTTCGACGTCACGGGTCACGGTACGACGAAAGTGCATGACCGGCGTTGCCCAGCGCAGCAGCTCCTCCACCGCGGGCTTGACGGCTTCGGGGTCGCGGCTCAGCAGGGCCTGTTGCTCGGGGTGGTCGGATAGCGCCAAAATGCCGTGGCTCAGTGTATTTCGGGTGGTTTCGTTACCGGCGATCGCCAGCAGCAGGAAGAACTCGTTCAGCTGGTCGCGATTGAGCTTTTCGCCGTCGACCTCCGCGGCCAGCAATGCCGACAAGATGTCGTCGGTGAGCCCGTGCTTGCGCCGGTGTGCCACCAATTCACCACAGTAGGAGAACATTTCAGCGGCGGCCCGCCCGAGAGCTTCCGGCGTCGGAGCGTAGTCGGGGTCTTCGATGCCCAGGCTTCCGATGGCGTTACTCCACCGGAAAACGTCCATTCGGTCTTCGGCGGGCACCCCGAGCACGTCGGCGATCACCTGCAATGACATCTCCGCGGAAATGTCTGTCACGGCGTCGAATTCACCCTTGGCGGTGATGTCGGCGACGATGTCGCGGGCGACCTTGCGCATTCGCGGTTCCAGTCGCTGCACATTGCGGACGGTGAAGCCCTGGTTGATCAGCTTGCGGTAGAGGACGTGACGTGGCGGGTCGATACCGGGCAGCAGTGCCGAGGTCGGTCCCGCCTCGACCTCGACCAAGGTGTTGCCCTTGCTACTGGTGAAGGTGTCAGTGTCGCGGCTGACGAGTCGGACGTCGGCATACTTCGTCAGCAGCCAGGCTCTGGGTAACCCGGGTAATTGCACCGGGTGCACCGGTGAGCCGGCCCGTAGCCGGGTCAACGCATCGAACGGGGCACCCATGACGAAGGTGTCGGGATCCAGCACCGCCGCGGCATCGCGATCGTAAGCAGTCTGCTGATTCTCGACGACCAGGGACCCCAACACATTGGGCTTGGGAATGTTCATCGCCTCGGTCATCTCCCCTGTGCGGACGACGTGATTCCGGCGACGATCACGTCCAGCCCGGAGCGAAAGTGCGCGGCCATCTGGCGTTTGGCTCGGGGTGTGGCCGCAGCGGAGCGTGTTTCCTCCAGCGCTATCGAACCCAGCAGGTACGTGTACAAAACGGTGTGGGCCGCGGCCGCACTGGTCTTCGTGAGTCCCGCCTCGGCGAGCAGGGAGCGGCTGTGCCGATCGAGCCGGCGCGCGGGTTCGCTCCCGGTGCTGGTTTGCAGGATGCTCGCAACGCCGGGGACACCGAGGATCATTTCCCTGGCAGCACAATAGAGTTCGACGAGCCTGGCCTCCCACGGTCCGGTCTTCGGGAGCGGGATTTCGGCCAATACCGACTCGGCAACCAGTTCGAGCGCCGCTTGCTTACTGGGAACGTGGTAGTACACCGAGGGCACGGCGGCACCGAGTTCGACCGCGAGTTCGCGCATGGTCACTCGCTGGACACCCACGCGACGGGCCAGATTGCGCAAGGCGACTACCACCTCGTCGCGATCGAGTCCGCCGTAAGCGCGGCGTGCTCCGGCCGTCGTGGTGACCTCATTCCCCGTGGCTGCCAAGATGTCACTCCCCATTCAGATTCGATCGTCGTTCCAAAGCAATTCGAGCATCGTTAGAATCTACCCGGTATCGGGCGGCCCGAATCAATAGCCCCTGAGTACTATTTGCCCAATGACGGGCCGGTTAGCGGGCAAGGTGGCGATCATCACCGGGGCGAGCACCGGCCTGGGCCCGGTTCTGGGCTCGGTATTCGCCCGCGAAGGGGCCCGGATTCTGCTTGCCGCCCGGCGCGAGGAGCTGGTCCGCGAGGCCGCCGCGGCGGCCGGGCCCGGCGCCATCGCGATGCGGGCCGACGTCACCAACGAGGAGGACGTCGCCGCCATGGTGGCATGCGCGGTCAGCGAGTTCGGCCAGGTCGACATCCTGTGCAACAACGCCGCCGCGCCGGGGCAGGACCGCTGGATCTGGGAGCAGACGCTCGACAACTGGAACGCAACGATTGCCATCGACGTCACCGCCGCGATGCTGTGCACCCGCGAAGTGCTCAACCAGTCGATGCTGCAACGCCGCTCCGGCGTCATCCTGAACTTCTCCTCCACCGCTGGTTACCACGGCATCGTCCGCAAGACCCACTACGTCACCGCGAAGGCATCGCTGCGCGCCTTCACCAAAACCGTCGCCCTCGAGGTCGGTCCGCACGGCATCCGCTGCAATTGCATCGTGCCGGGCGCCATCGATACCGACCTATATCGCAATTGGTTACAGCGCACCGCCGACGAGCAGGGAGTCGAGGTCGCGGCCGTGCGCGCGAAGTCCCTCAAAGACGTCGCATTGCACGATATTTCGTCTCCCGACGACGTGGCCAACCTGGCATTGTTCTTGGCCAGCGACGAAAGCCGAACCATCACGGGGCAATCGATCCCTGTCGACGCCGGAGGGTATATGCAGGGATGAGCACCCCGCGCGCGAAGCTGTCGGTGTCCACACCGGTGGTGATCACGATGCCCCAGGCCAGTGCCGCCTGGGAGCAGGACGCCTCGATCGAGGAGCTGACTCAAATCGCCGAAGCCGCAGACGGGCTGGGCTACCACCACCTGACCTGCAGCGAGCACATCGCACTGCCGGCCGTGCCAGAACAACAGCACCGGGGCACCCGTTACTGGGATCCGCTGGCGACGTTGGGCTACCTGGCCGCACGCACACAGCGAATCCGGTTGGCTACCAACGTGTTAGTACTCGCCTACCACCACCCGCTGGAAATCGCGAAGCGCTACGGCACGTTGGACAAAGTCAGCAATGGCCGGCTCATTCTCGGTGTCGGCGTCGGCAGCCTCAAAGAGGAATTCGATCTCCTCGGAGCTCCGTTCGACGACCGCGGACCGCGTGGCGACGACGCGCTGCGAGCGCTACGCGCATCCTTGTCGGTCCCCGAACCCGCCTACCACGGCGAGTTCTATTCATTCGACGGCATGGTCGTCGACCCGTGCGCGGTCCAGGATCACGTCCCGATCTGGATTGGTGGACGCACGCTGCGATCGCTGCGCCGGGCCGCAACCCTGGCCGACGGGTGGGCTCCCTTCAACGTGACGCTGCAGCAGGCCCGAGAATGGTTGGGCCGCTTCGAACTTCCGGCCGGGTTCGAGGTGGTGCTACCGCCGCCGGCAGCACTGGATCCGATCAACAGTCCCGACCGCACGCTCGAGGTGCTCGCCGATACCGCCGCGCACGGCGCCACCATCATCAGCGCCTGGTTCAGGCATACCTCGCTGCAGCATTATTTGGAGAATCTGCATGCCCTGGCCGAGCTTTCTTCCCCCGGCGGTTCCGCGTGATCAGGGTCAAGGCAGGCATTTTCAGCCTCACCGCACCGGCCGACGATGAAAGCGGTTATCTGCGATGGCACCTGCTCGATCACATGCCGGAGCAATATCAACTTCCGGGCATCGTGCACGGGTTGCGCTGGATGGCAGACGGCGATTACCTCGACCACCGGCTTGCGGCTCACGGGCCGCTCAGCGAGGTCGGCAACGTGGTGCACTACCTGGTCAACGACCCCGTTGAACAGACCTTCGACGATTTCGTGGCACTTGGGCGCACGCTGCGGGAGAACGGCCGCTTTCCCGTCGCACGGCCGTTACTGCAAATCGCAGGGCTGCGCTTGTTGCAGTGGCACTCCTCGCCGCAGGCTCTCATTTCTGCTGAGGTGGTGCCGTTCCGGCCGCACCGCGGAATCCTGCTGATCGTGGAAGAGCCCACCGACGGCCGCTCGAACGACTGGCTGCAGTGGCTGCACGCCGAACACTTCCCGGCCCTGCTCGCCACGCCCGGTACAGCGGGCGCGTGGACATTCGGTTCGAGCTCCGGATGGAGCCATTTACCCCGTGGATGGCGGGCCGACCATCAATACATCACCGTCGTTTACCTCGACGGCGACCCACTCGCCACGACAGCGGCCCTGGCCCCGCTGGTCGAAGAACGCTGGCGATCACGCGAAGTGCGCCCCGTATTCGCCGGTCCGCTACGCACCATGATCAATTGGGAAGCCTGGCCGTAGCGTAGGCACGGGACGGTGCGCATCCGCAGCGGCCCGGCGACCTTCGAGGAGGACTTGCGATGACGAATCCCGACGCCCGGCGGCGAATCGGCCGCCGTGTTGCCGGGCTCAGCGTGGTCGTGTTGGTGGCCGGTCTGTCGGCCTGTTCCACCAAGGGTGGTGGACCCGCTTCTCCGGCCAGCTCGACTCCGGCTCCCAGCACAACCGTCATGCTGGACCAGCACACCCACACCATCACCGCAAAAGTCGACTGCACCAGTACGGCCTCGGCACCGCACGCCACGCCACCGGAGTCGGGGGATCTGACGACGCGCATCAGCGTTCACGACGATTCCGCGTCGGTGTCGTTGGCGTTGTCGGACGAAAGGCCGCCAAGCGTCGACGGTTTTTCGATTTCGCTCAAGGTTGGAGACGGCCAGTACCAGTTGCCCTATCAACCGACTCAGTCCGCGACGCAGGTGCAGGTGACCAAAGACGACAAGAGTTACACGATCACCGGCAGCGGCCAGGGGACGATGCCCGGCCAAAACGGTATGCGACAGATCACATTCGGCATACACGTGACCTGCCCGTGAACACCCCCTCGTCGAAACACCAGTTGTCTAACCACGATCCCCTCTGGGATGCTGGCAGCTTGGACATCTTCGCGGAGTGGCAAAAAGGCGGTATCGAACTTCGCTGGCGGTCGACAACCGCCGCCAACGATGGGCAGGAAGTCGGGGTGTTCAGTCGCCGCTGCGGCACACCCGGGGCACCGCCGCTCGTGCTTGTCCACGGTTTTCCGACGTCGAGCATCGATTACTTCGACTTGACACATGAGCTGAGTTCCGATTTCGACATCTACCTGTTGGACTTCCCGGGCTACGGGTTGTCCGACAAGCCACCGGAGCCGTACGTCTATTCGTTGTACGACGATGCACGTCTGCTCGTGCACGCGATCACCGACGTGTGGAAGCTGAGCGGATTTCGAATGCTCACCCACGATCGGGGTAGCAGTGTCGGCATGATCGCGCTCGGAATGCTGGCGGCGCTTGATCCGCCGGTGGTCCCTCTCGACCTCATCCTGACGAACGCCAACATCTACCTTCCACTGGCGAACCTCACGCTGTTCCAAACCGCAATGCTCGACCCCGCAACCGGGCGGGCCACCGCGGAAGCGACCACGCCGGAAACCCTGGCGGCCGGCATGGGGGCCAGCACCTTCATGCCGAGAAGAAAACTCACAGACCCCGAAATCGCCGCGCTGGCCAAGTGCTTTGCCCACAACGACGGAATCCGGGTGCTGCCGGACACCATCCAATATCTGAACGAGCGCGCCGCAGACGAAACCAATTGGCTTGAAGCACTTTCCAGCAGCCACGTGAACACCACGGTGGTATGGGGGCTGCACGACAACGTCGCGCCGCTGCGTGTCCCCAACCACGTTTGGCAGACCTACCTCAAAAGCAAACCGGGCCGAAACCGCTACTGGGTGGTGCCGGACGCCGATCACTATGTTCAATGCGACGCGCCCGTGCAATTAGCCCAGATCGTCCGTCTCACCGTTCAAGACGAGGACATTACGTTGCAGACGCTCGGGAACCAGCCCGATGGCGCGGTTCTCGTGGATCAAAGCACTGACGAGCCCCAGTAGCCTGGCCCCCAAAGGCTCACCCGACGAGAACAGGCAAGCGTGCCCACCCACGCACGCTCGCAGTGTGCGCCCGTTGGGCGTTGGCATAGTCCACTTCCCAGTCGGGCCAGCGTTTGAGGACTTCTTCGAAGGCCACCCGCGCTTCCAACCGGGCCAGCGCCGAGCCCAAGCAGAAATGCAGCCCCTGCCCGAAGCTGAGATGACTTCCGCCGCGGTGGATGTCGTAGCGGTCCGGATCCGTGAATTGGCTTTCGTCGCGGTTGGCCGAGGCATTCAGCAGCAGCATGTACGACCCCTCTGGAAGCACGCGACCATAGAGCTCGGCCTCTTTGGCGACGTAGCGCGCCTGGACCGGCGACGGCGGTTCGTAGCGCAGTGTCTCCTCGATCGCGCCCGGGATCAGCGACGGGTCCTCGGCAAGTTCACGGCGTTGATCCGGATGATCCGACAACAGTTGTCCCATGAAACCGATTAAGCGAGCAGTGGTTTCGTTGCCGGCACCGGCGATCATCGCGGTGTAGGACAGCACCTCGGTGCGTGACAGCGGGCGCTTCGTGCCGTCGGGCTCGTCGACCTCGGCCCGCAGCAGTTCGGTCATCAGGTCATCGGATGGATGACTGGCCCGCCATTCGATGTACTCGGCGAACAGCGCGATGGAACTCGCAAAAACATTCGCATCGACCTCGGCGGGGTCGCTGTCCTTGGTCATTTCGATGTTGGCGACGCTGCGGTCTCGGATCTTCTCTTGATCTCCCTCGGGGATGCCCAAGAGGTATCCGATGGTCCGCATCGGCATCATCGCGCCGAGGTCTGCGATGAAATCGAAGCCACTCGCGCCGACCAGAGGATCGAGCTCGCGGACACAGAACTCACGCACCAGCGACTCAACCGCCAGCATGCGCCGGGGCGTGAAGACCCGGGACAGCAGTTTGCGGTGCAGATCGTGCAACGGTGGATCCTCGAACAGCAGAATGCCCGGTGGCACTTCGATATTGGCGAACAGGATATCGGCGGTGGTCCCGCGACCGGACCGATAGGTCTCCCAGTTGTGCAATTCACGCGCCACGTCCTCGTATCGACTCAGCGCGTAGAAGTTGTACTTCTCGTTGTAGTACAACGGCGCTTCTTCGCGCATCCGCTTCCACACCGGATACGGGTTCGAGTCGATCTCGACATCGAATGGGTCGTAATACAATTCGACGGCGCTGGGACTTGTCACTATCGGATTCCTAACTCAGTCGTTGCGGTGCAAGAAGCCATGCAAGAGCGCTTGAACGAGTTCCTCGACGATCACTTCCCGCGGCGGTGGTTTGTTCCCGAAGTAGGTCGAACGCAGCGCGGCCATCCCCGCGATCATCGACACCGTCGAGTGGGCCGGAAGGTCTGGGTGGTCCGACCGCATCCCCCGTAATTGCATGCCCTCAACGCTGATTTGGCCCAGCACCGTGACTGCCCGGCGGATCTCGGCGATGCCGGCGTCAGCCTTTTCCTCGTCGCTGAGACTCTCGGCCGCCATCAGCGTCAACAGCAGACCCTGGTGTTCGACGAACACGTCGTAGAGCTGCGATACGAAATGTCGAGTCAGCTCCTGCTCGTCGGTCTCCTCGGGGACCACCGACTGCCACGTCCGGCCGAATTCGTCGACGAAGCTGACGAAGGGCACAACTAGTGCCTCGCGGAACAACGCCGCCTTCGAACCGAAGTGGCGGAACAGCAGGTGTTCGGTGACTCCGGCCGCCTGGGCGATTTCACGTGTCGTGGTGCTGCGATAGTCCTGGCCGGCGAAGAGCTCTCGGGCGGCGTCGAGTAGCAGCCTGCGCGGCTCGCCACGGGGCCGACGCGCCACCGTAGCCGGTATCGGCTGCTTAATTGCTCGCTGGGGCACCGATGTCCACTCCTGTCGAAACGGCCTTGCGGTCGACCGCCTGGGGATAGTATCCACTATCTTCATAGGATAGTATCCACTACCTTAAAGAAGCGCTTCGTCGGAAGGGTGACACCATGGGCGCTGTCATCATGCTTGGCACGCTGTTCGGCCTGATCGTCCTGATATTCGGGCTGGTACTCCGCTTCGACCCCGAGGCTCGGCGCCCGGCGGGCGAAGAGGGCCGCCAGTGAACACCGAAATGACACCGGCGATGGCAGGGGCTATGTACTTTGCCTACGTCAGTAGCATCGCGTTCCTGGTCATCGGGATCTATCTGAGCTACCGCCGCGGGCGCATCCACCCGCTGCTACTGCTGAGCATCTCGGCAATCTCGTTCTCCTGGATCGAGTCGCCGTACGACTGGGCGATGTACGCACAGTTTCCGCCCGCGCTGCCCCGGATGCCATCCTGGTGGCCATTGAACGTCACGTGGGGCGGGTTGCCGTCATCCGTGCCTCTCGGCTACGTCTCCTACTTTGTGATTCCCGCACTGACCGGGGCCGCCCTCGGACGCTGGCTGAGCGCAAAGTTCGGATGGCGCAGGCCAATTACCCTCCTCGTGGTCGGCCTCGTCGTCGGGACCTGCTGGGCCCTCTTCTTCAACGCCTTCACGGGCGCCCAGCTCGGCAACTTCTACTACGGCTACGTGATTCCCGGCCTGGCGATCTTCGAGGGCACCAAGCACCAGTACCCGCTCTACGACTCGCTCGCCATGGGCATCCAGATGATGGTCTTCACCTACCTGCTGGGAAGGACCGATTCGGAGGGCCGCAATGTCATCGACATGTGGGCCGATAAGAGATCGAAAAGCCGGCTGCAGTCGTCGGTGCTGTCCATCGTGGCCGTCATCGTCGTCGGGCACCTGGTGTATGGCTCGGTCTTTGCGCCCCATCTCGCCACAAAACTGGGCGGCTATGTGACCGCGGGCCCGACCGAACAGCTGTACCCGGGCGTACCGAACCAACCCAAATAGGCGAGCAGGAGATCGAGTGAGCTACGAAAGCGCCGCCGAACCGATCAAAATCGGCTACCTGATGGATTTTCTGCTGCCCGAGGGCTTTCCCAAGACGTACTTCGAAGACTTGACACAGTCTTTCGACCTCGTCTTCAAACAGGGTCTCGAGCAGGGACTGATCGATCGGCCAATCGAGATCATCTACCGCGAGGTGGAGGGTCTGCCCAAGGGATCGGTCAAAGCGGTCATCGACGCCTACGGCGAACTCTGCGACGAAGGGTGTTTGGCGATCTTCGGCCCGAGCATCGGCGACAACGTGATTCCGGCGAAGGAAGCGATCGAGGAGCGTTTCAAAGTTCCCTGCATCAGTGTTACAGGATCCGACCTTGCGCTGGGCGAATGGCTCTTTGCATTTCCGATGGGCTCGCACACCGACGAGCCGATCTTCTGGTCCGATCTGCTTGCTAAGGAGGGACACACCGAGGTCGGCGTGCTGACAGAGCAATCCCTCGTCGGTGAGGCGTATCTCAAGAACTTCCGGGACGCCTGCAACCGCAAGGGCATTCGCATCGTGGCCGAGGCATCCATCGCCCAGACCGCGGGGGACGTGACGGCCGCCGTTACCGCGTTGCACGAGGCAAAGGCGCAGGCGATCGTGCACTGCGGCTTCGGCTTCGGGGTGGTCTTCGTCAATCCGGCGCTGGAGGCGCTGGGGTGGGATCCTCCGCGGTTCTGCGGCACCGCCTTCCAGAACGCCTGGCTCAACCCGGTCATGTGGAACGCATTCATGGGCTGGACCGGCGTCGACCAATACGACGAGGGCAATACCGTCGGGCAAAAATATCTCGACGAGTACAACGCGGCCTACGGGCGGCGACCGGAATGGTGTGTGCCCGTGGTCAATAGGGACATCGCATTCACATTGCTGCGAGCGCTCGCCGACGCCCACCCGTTGAGCCCCCGTGGCGTAAAGGAGGCACTCGAGCGCGTCAAGATGATGCCGGCCGCATCCGGCGCTCCGGGAACCCGGGTATCGTTCGGCCAGTGGACCCGCCGGGCCTGGATGGGTGCTGGTTATCTAGTGGCCCGGCAACTTGACGCCGACGGCGTCAATTCCCATCTCGTCGATCGTTTCGGCCAGGAATAGCCGTCAGCCGAGCGCCTCGGGCAGCACAACTTCGCCCACGCGCTTGAGATACGGCCACGCGATGTCCGGCGGCAGCCCGCCACACAACGGCGACAGGTTGAGCACCTGACCGGCACGGACTCGCGAAATCGCTTCTGGCACCGAGATAATGATGTGCGAACTCGGCGCGGCGCGCAGCTCGTCGACGGTGTTCACGTGGCTGAAGCCGGCCGTCGTCTGGTCCCCGGGATTCCACGCGGCGTAGCTTCGCACGTCGTGCAGCAGATGCTCGCCGATCTCTTTCCACGCCTGGTCCACGTCGTCGGCGACGAACACGACCGAGGGTGTGTCGCGGCTGGGAAACATCGTCGGCCCGGGCTTATGGCCGTGCTTGCGGCAGGCCTCTTCGTAGGCCTCCTGCATGCCTGGTTCGTTGGCGTTGCCCAGCATGCCCAGGCCGTACCTGCCGGCGCGACGGGCCGCCGCAACCGTTCCGCCACCCCACATCAGTCCCGGGCCGCCAGCGGTCAGCGGGCGCGGTGTCACCGTGGTCCGCCGTCCGTCTTCGTCGACGGTTTCACCGGCAAGCAGGCGGCGCAACAGCGCGAGTTTCTCATCGCAAAGACGGCCACGTGTCTTGATTGACAAGCCGAAGTGCTCGAACTCCTCGGGCCGGTAGCCCAGGGCCAGGATGTAGGACGCCCGCCCGCCGCTGAGGATGTCGAGGACTGCCATGTCCTCGGCGAGGCGCACGGTTTCGTAGAACGGCAAAATCAGGATCAGGCTCAGCGCCAGACGCTGCGTTCGCGCGGCCAACGCTGAGGCCAGCAAGAACGGGGACGGCAGGTAACCGTCTTCGGAGCCGTGGTGCTCACACAGCACGGCGGCCAGACCACCGTGTTCTTCGGCCCAGGCACACATTTCGGGGGCCGCGGCGTACAGCTCGGCAGGGGGCGCGGCCCATTCAGGGTCGCGCATGTCAAAGCGCAGGGTGTACACCGCAAACTCCTAGCTGAGCTAATCTTTGTGTGACGTAGGGTACGCGTTCAGTCGAATACGTGCCGCGGCAGGGTGGTCGGGATGTCCAGCGAACTCAGCAGGCCCGGGGGCGCGTCGACGACATACGGGATCGCGTTGACGACGCGCATTGCGGTGGACGCCATCGCAGCTCGCCCCGCCGCATGACCTTCGGCCTCGCCCAGCGTCAGCACGCAGTGAATGTCGGGATCTCCTTCGATGTCGACCCGATACGTGGCGTCACTCTCCGAAGTCGGCCAGGCCGGTGCGACATCGCGTGCCATCCGGATGATGTGCTCGATGACGATGGCTTCGTCACCGTTGACGACACCTGCCGCCCGGGTGCGTACCGCACCGCAGGTGCCGGCTTTGATGGTCCCGAACGCGACCTCGATGTCCCGGTCCGTCAGCTCACGATCGAGCGAACCGCGTATTTGTTCCACCTCGACACCGAGGCCCGCTGCCATGAGGTAGATCGGTGCCTTCCAAGCCATTTCGATGAATCCGGGCGTCTTCAGCATCGGCTCGAAATCCAGCGGCCTGCCAAATCCCATCCCGTCCATCATCACGTCGGCCACCGGATAGTGGTCGTTGAGCGCAACCTCGCTGGCCGTGATCCGGCGGATGCTCTTTGACTGTGTCGTCATGAGCAACGCGAGCTGATCAGATGCAAAGCCGGGAAAGATGCCCGACGCGTAGAACGACGCCCGGCCGGCTTTGGCCGCCGCGTCCAGCTCGTCGCGCCAGTCGGGCGCAAAATAGGACGGCGGGTACACCAGACTCGTCGACGACGTCGACACCACGTTGATACCCGCCGCCAACAGCCGCACGTAGTCGGGCACGGCCGCGCCATCGCGGTCGGGGCCACTGGCCGCATACACCACGCAGTCGGGCGCCAGCGCGATCAGCGCGTCGGCATCATTGGTGGCCGTGACGCCCATCGGTTCAACGCCGGCCAGCACGCCCGCGTCCTTGCCGACCTTGTCGGGCGAATGTACCCAGACGCCAACAAGTTCCAGGTCCGGCCGGCTCTTGATGGCATCGATCGCGATCGAACCGACTCCCCCGGTGGACCACACGACAACACGCATGAGCAGTCTCCTTTACTCGCCGTGGGCCCGCGCGGCAGCGGCCGCGGCACGCTCGAGATACGGCCACGCGATGTCGGGTGCAACGCCACCACAGAGCGGGTGCAGCGGCAGCAGTTGCCCGCCGCGCACGTAGTCGATCGCCTCGTCGGACGTGAAGATGCGGTACGGGCCGTTGTCCTCTCGAAGCGCCGCCACGCTGTCGGCCCGGGTGATACTGGCTACCGAGTCGTCGTTCGGCCGGTAGGACGCCGCTGTTTTCGCATCGTGCACCAGGTGTGGCCCCAGCTCATCCCACGCCTCATCGACGTTGTCGGCCACGAAAATTGCTGTCGGAGAGTCTGGTTGGGGAAACTGAATAATTCCCGGATCGTGTCCGTGCGCACGGCACTGCGCCTCGTAGTACTCCCTCAGGCCAGGCGAAGCGGTCTGGGAGATGAACCCCAAGCCATGGCTGCCGGCCCGCCGCGCCGCGGCCTTGCTGCCGCCGGCGATCAACATCATCGGCCCGTTGGGCGACGCACACGGCGGGGTGACGCGAACCTCGCGGCCCCGGTATTCGACGGATTCGCCTCGTAGCAGCGGGCCCAGCACGGCCAGCATCTCGTCAGCGACTCGACCGCGCGTGCTCATGTCAATGCCGAAGTGGTCATATTCCTGACGTCGATGCCCGACACCGAACGCATACGACACCCGTCCGCGACTGATCAGGTCCAGCACGCAGATCTCTTCGGCGAGCCGGACCGGATCCCACAGCGGAATCGGCACGGCGGCCAGCAGAATCGCCAAACTTTCGTCCTGGCCGCGATCGCGGAAGCCAACATGAGCGGTACCGGCAGGTGGCCGTCGTCGGCACCGTGGTGCTCGGATAGCACGGCCAGCGCGGCGCCGCGGGTCTCTGCCCACGCGCACATGTCGATGGCCGCGGCGTACAGATCGGCGGCCGGCCCAGCCCACGCCGGTGCGCGCATGTCGAACCTAAGCGTGAACATCAGCGCCCCGAGTTGTCGATCGGAGGCGGGCAAAACGCCGGTTGACCCTCACACCCCGCAGATTAACCTAAGATTTGTTCATTAGGATAGTACTTGCTCTCTTAACCCCTTGACCGTGCGGGCTCGCGGCTGTTAGCTTCCGAATCGAACGTTGGGTAACTGCCGCCGTAAGGGCAACGGCCGCCTCAGCTTTCATCGCGCACGTAACTGAGGAGGAACACAGATGACGGCTCAGCGCGTAGTTGTGTGGGCGACGGGCGGCATCGGGTCGATCGCGATCCACGCCATCCAGCGACGCCCCAATCTGGATCTGGTGGGCGTCTGGGTGCACTCCCCCGAGAAGGACGGCAAGGATGCCGGCGAACTCGCCAACGGCGAGCCGATCGGCCTGAAAGCCACCAACGATGCCGACGCGCTGATCGCCCTGAAACCCGACTGCGTGATCTACGCGGCCAGCGGTCCGGAGCGCGACGCCCTGGCCATCCCGGACTATGTCCGGCTGCTCGAAGCCGGGATCAACGTCGTCACGACCAGCACCACAAGACTGGTCAATCCGCACGCCTACGAGCCGGCGGAGTGGCGCGACCAACTGGTCGCGGCGGCCAAACAAGGCCAGGCGTCGCTGTACGCGTCGGGTATCGAGCCCGGGTTCGCCGCTGACTACCTGCCGTTGGTGCTGAGCACGCAGTCGGCGTCCATCGAGAAGATCCACTCGTGGGAGATCGGCCTGTACGACGACTACGGCGTTCCCGACATCATGAGCGACGCGCTGGGCTTCGGCCGGCCCCTCGACTACCAACCCTGGATCGGCTTTGCCGGCGCCATCGCCGGGGAATGGTCGGGGCAGATCCGGTTGATCGGGGACGCACTCGGGGTCGAAGTCCAGGAGGTCCGCGAGCATTTCGACCGCGCGGTCACCAACCGGACGCTCGAGGTCGCCATGGGCACTGTCGAGGCCGGCACCGCCGGCGCGCTCCGCATGCGCGCGACCGGCGTGGTCGACGGCCGCGAGGCCATCGTCATCGAGCACATCACCCGGCTCGCACATGACGTCGCGCCCGAATGGCCGACCGGGATCGGCGATCTGTCCTACCGTGTTCAGATTTTTGGCGACCCCGATATCGACTGCACCCTGGCCGCAACGCTGAAGGATCCCCAAAAGTCGGGAGTCGGGGGTATGACGTCCGGGGCGGGCGCCATGGTAGCCACCGCAATGCGCGTCGTGAACGCCGTGCCGTACGTCGTTGCCGCGGAGCCCGGACTGCTGAGTTCGGTTGACTTGCCCTTGACGATCCCCAAGGGCGCGTTTGTGACCGGGTGAGTTCGCGAGTGGCGTCCGCGGCATAGTCTGCGGGAGTGACGCCTAATCCACTCGAGGAACTCACGTGGGCGCAGCTGCAACTGCGCACCAGCATGAAGTGGCGTGCGCATCCCGCTGATGTGCTGCCGTTGTGGGTTGCGGAGATGGACGTCAAGCTGCCACCAACCGTCGCCGATGCCCTGCGTACGGCGATCGACAACGGCGATACCGGCTATCCGTCCGGCACCGCGCTCGCCGAGGCAGTCGGCGAATTCGCTTCGCGGCGTTGGGAATGGCACGATTTCGAGGTCAGCCGCACGGCGATCGTTCCGGACGTCATGCTCGGAATCGTTGAGACACTGCGTCTAATCACCGAACCCGGTGACGCGGTCGTCGTCAACCCGCCGGTGTACGCGCCCTTCTACGCTTTCGTAGCGCACTCCGGGCGTCGAGTAATCGAGGCGCCACTCGACCCTGAGGGGCGAATTGTGTTGGACGCCTTGGAGGAAGCGTTCACGCGCGCGCGAGCCTCGGGTCGAAACATCGCGTACCTGTTGTGCAATCCGCACAATCCGACGGGTACGGTACACACCCTCGACGAATTGCGCGGCGTGGCCGAATGCGCCCGGCGGTCGCGCGTCCGGGTGGTGTCGGACGAGATTCACGCAC
Organism: uncultured Actinomycetota bacterium; assembly: GCA_963794245.1. GTDB lineage: Bacteria > Actinomycetota > Actinomycetes > Mycobacteriales > Mycobacteriaceae > Mycobacterium. The sequence continues at coordinate 242,707 of CAWCDD010000003.1, forward strand.
CAGTGGTCTTATCGGGATCGCGATTCACTCCCTACCTGAGTGTCCCCGGTGCCGAGGACGCGTTCGCCCTGACCTCCGCGTCGAAGGCGTGGAATCTTTCCGGGCTGAAGGCGGCCCTGGCCATCGCCGGGCCCGAAGCGGCGGCGGATCTGAACCGGATGCCGGAGGAGGTCAGCCACGGGCCGAGCCATCTGGGCATCATCGCCCACGCGGAAGCCTTCCGCACCGGCGGCGACTGGCTCGACACGCTGCTGGCAGGCCTGGACGCGAACCGGACGTTGCTGGGCGACCTGGTCGCCGAACACCTGCCTGGTGTGAAATATCAACGACCGCAAGGCACTTACCTCGCTTGGCTCGATTGCCGACAGCTCGGTTTCACCGAAGACGCCGCGGACGGCCTTGCCGTGGTGGCCGACCTGTCGGGGCCGGCTCGCTGGTTTCTTGACCACGCCCGCGTCGCGCTCAGCTCCGGCCATGTCTTCGGCACCGGCGGAGCCGGCCATGTGCGGCTGAATTTCGCTACCTCGCAAGCCATTCTCACCGAGGCCATATCGCGCATGGGTCGCGCGCTCGCCAATGCTCAGTAGCGAAACAGCTTAGCCCACAGGAGTTTACAGCTAGGCGGGGATTTCCTCGGCGCCGCGGCCCAGGTTGCGGAAGCCCTCGGCGGGCTTCTTGAAACCCAGCAGGAAGGGCACCGTGCTCAACTCGAACTTCGCCGTCGTACCCAGCCGGCCGAAGAAACCGCGCTGCGGCGGTGCGGGTGGCGCCTGCGACATGGCGAGGTCGATGTAATGCGTCGACGTTTCGCCGATGCCTTCGAAATCGTGCGTCAGCGGCCTGGAAAGCCCACGCATCGACTCATCGAGGCATGCGGCAATCGGATCGGTCATCAGCACGTATTCCGACACTGGTACCTGGTTTTTCAGCATCCGGTGCACGAGGATGACGTCGACGCCGGCCAGTTCTAGGTGGCGCTTGACCTTTTGCTCGGCCACCTCGCCTTCGTGCGCGACGAACTTCAGCGACAGGCTGTCGAGTTGGGCGCAGCTCGCACACTCGCAGGCGATGTCGGCTTTGAGTCGCTGCCGCCGGACGAGGAACGACTCGTGCATGCGCCAGAGCCGATCGCACACCAGCGCATTGGCGTTACCGTCGGGCGCCCAGAAGAATGCGGCGTCGCCCTCCAACTTCGCCAACTTCAGGCCTTTACCAGCGTCGATGACCGCTTCCAGCAGCTGCGCCACCGTCTGCTGCGCGTGCGCGAGGTGCGTGCGGTTCCAGGCCATGTACTGCGTGTACCCACCGATATCGGCAATGAGTAGAACGGCGCGACGGATGGCCATGAGTCAGCTATTTTAGTTGCCTGCCTGGTTCTTCCCTAATGAAATCTCGTACTAGACGAAGTGACGTCGCGGAGAGAGGCTTGCAGGGGTGCCCGTTCACCGGAGGAGCTGAATATGGATGTGCTGCGAACCCCGGACTCCCGATTCGAAAATTTGGAAGGCTATCCGTTCGTAGCGAACTACATTGACGTGGCGGCAAGCGACTCTCCGCCGGTGCGCATGCACTTCCTCGACGAAGGCCCGGCAGATGGCCCGCCGATCGTGCTGCTGCACGGCGAACCCACCTGGAGCTACCTGTACCGCACGATGATTCCGCCGCTGGCTGAGGCCGGAAACCGGGTGCTCGCGCCCGACCTGATCGGCTTTGGCCGCTCCGACAAGCCCAGCCGGGTCGAGGATTACACCTACCTGCGGCATGTCGAGTGGGTGACGGCGTGGTTCGAGCGCCTCAGGCTGAAGGACGTCACGCTGTTCGTCCAGGACTGGGGATCGCTGATCGGTCTGCGCATCGCCGCCGAGCAGGGCGACCGGATCGCGCGCGTGGTCGTGGCGAATGGCTTTCTACCCGCAGCCCAGCGGCGGCCCTCGCCGGGTTTCTTGGCGTGGCGAGCCTTTGCGCGCTACTCCCCCGTGCTGCCCGCCGGTCGCATCGTCGCGGCCGGCACTGTCCGCAGGGTTCCTCCCAAAGTGCGGGCCGGCTATGACGCACCTTTCCCGGACAAGACGTATCAAGCCGGCGCACGCGCATTTCCGCAGTTGGTGCCGACTTCACCCGACGATCCGGCGGTTCCGGCCAATCGGGCGGCGTGGGACGCCCTGGGCCGGTGGGAGAAGCCGTTCCTCGCCATCTTCGGCGCTCGCGACCCGATCCTGGGCCAAGCGGACCGTCCCCTGATCAAACACGTCCCTGGGGCGGCCGGCCAGCCGCACGCCCGCATCAGGGCCAGTCACTTCATCCAGGAAGACAGCGGACCCGAACTGGCCGAACGCGTCCTGTCCTGGCAGAAGGCGCTGCTTTGATCACCGGGTGTTGATCAGCCGCGCGACGCCGCGCATGACGGTCCTGCTTAACGCGTGCCGTACCTGATCGACCGCTGAGCCGGGGTCCGGCGGCGCCGCCGTCCCGAGACGCGGGAACAGTCGCGAGCGCGTTGGTGCGCTCGATCGCCTTGCGGGCGTCGGCGCCGAGGCCTGGGTAGGTTTCCAAGCCGGCGGCGAACAATTTTCCGGCCGCGACCGGCGCGAATGGCCAGTCGGACCCGAAGGTCACGTGCCCAGGTTTGGCGAATGCGAGCAGGCTCGGCAGCGCCGCGGCGCTCGAGGACAACGCGGTGTCGAAGTAGAAACCCGCGAAGTCATCCAGGATGTCGGTCAGGCTGCGTCCGGTGTCGCCCATGATGGCGACGGCCATTCGGTGCGAGGCGTAGGGCACGAATCCGCCCGCATGGCTGAGGATGAACTTGATGTCGGGATATTTGCGGCATATCTCATTGCGGACAAGCAGAAATGCCGCACGCGTCGTGTCGAGCAGGAAGTCGGCGGCGAACGGCGGGACGCCCGTCACGGCGGGCCCGGGTAGTTCGGCGGGGTGGATGAAGACGACCGCAGAACGAGCGTCCAGCGCGGCGAAGAGATCGTCCTGGCCGTCCTGGCCGAGGTAGGTCCCCGCGCTGTTGGCAAGCAGCACAACCCCGTCGGCGTGTCAATTCGTCGAGCGACCTGACAACCTCGCTCGACGGCTCTGTCCGATATGCGGCACGGGGATGGTTGCGAAGAATCCGAACCGATCACGCTGTGCCCGCAACCAGATCGGCAAGGTAGTCGTTGAGGTCGCGCGCGAGCGCCGCAGCGTCGGCCGGGCCGGGCAGCAGCGTGGTGCCCGGCGTGGAGACGGAGAGAATCGCGGTCCCGACATTGAGTTCGGCCATCGTCGTCAATGACGCCTCTGGACTCCATGCCGGCAGTTCGCGACCACCGGCCTCGTCAATGCCCGCTTTTTGCAACAACTCTCGGTAGAAGGATGGGATGGCGTGATGGTGGGTGTCGATCCGCAGCATCGTTGCTCCTTGCGGGGTTGTACTCAGCGGTCTGGGATACCCGCACCGGCGAGGGCGGGAACGACGTCCTCGCTGTGTAGCAGCGATGCGGCTCCGGTCTTGAACTGGGCGAGTTTGTCGATGATCGTCTGCCCCTCCGGCGTGTGACCCCAGATACTGATGCCCTGGTAAGTGGTGGGTTTCCAGGTCGTCTCGTCGACAACGATCGGATTCCAGCCAAGTTCCCATTCGAATCCGGAGGGCGTGACGGCGTAGAAGGACAGTTCCTTGTCGTTGGTGTGCTGGCCGACCCCCAGCGCCATCCGGAAGCCGAGCTCCTTGACCCGCCGGTAGGCCTCAGCCATGTCGTCAAGGTCGGCGACCTGGATGTTGACGTGCTGCACCCGGGTGCGAATTGGGTTGAGGCGCATGCGGTTGACCGCCGCGATCGCGACAGAGTGGTGGCGCTCGTTGACCCGCAGGAACCGGATCTTCAGCTTGAGGCCGCTGATCGTCTCGTCGATGTAGTCGGAAAGCCGTGCATCGAACACGGTGGTGTAATACCCACGCACCTGATGCGGTCGGGTGGTTGTCACAGCGACGTGGCCCATACCTGCCGCCCCCGTGATGAATCCGCTGTGCGCTGCCAGCTTCAAAGGGGTGTCCGCGGACCGGGCGCGCGTGAACACCTCCTGGGTGAGGCCATTCGGTCCCGGGAATCGGACCAGTCGCTCCACCCCTCGGAGAGCGGCCTGATCGTCGGTGCCATCGGTGAACGGCACGCCGTGCTTCCTGACGCGGGCAAGTACCGCGTCGAATGACTCGTGGTCGTCCAGCTGCCAGCCCAGTGCGGTGACATCCTCGGCGTCGCCGCATTCGAGCAGGAACCGGCACTTGTGGTCGTCGAGGCGGAATCGCATGGCGCTCGGCGACGCGTCGTCGAGGTGCATGCCGATGGCGTCGCGGCCGAATCGCCGCCAGTCGCTGAACTTTTGCGTTTCGATCACGACGTAGCCCAAATGGACTTTTCCGAACACCGACGGACTCATCGCTCACTCACCGCCAGCGCCGAATCGGGGCACAGGAAATCGATGACCAACTGATTGAACAACTCCGCCCGTTCCCACTGCATCCAGTGTCCGGTATGAGATGTCATGACCAACTCGGCATTCGGCATCAGGTTCAGCAGCATCGGGCCGCCGCTCGGGCGGTTGACCTTGTCGTCGCGTCCCCACAACACCAGGGTCGGCGTCATGAGGGCCTTCAACCGATTGTCTCTGGTGAGGTCCATACGCCACAGGGTCCGCAACGCCATCAGCCCCGACGGACTGCGCAGCGGCGGGTCCGCCACCACCTCCGGGTCGATCGACGCCCGGTAACGCAGGTCGATCAGATCCTCGGGTACCGCGGTGCCGTCGTACACCAGGTAGGTCCGGATGAACGTGGCGAGCTTGTCGCGGCTTGGACCGTCGGCGCCGTAGTAGGACAGCAGGCTCTTCAACCCGGTCGTAGGAACGCTTCTGGTAGTTCCGATTCCGCCCGGCCCCATCAAGACGAGCTTGCCTACGCGATGTGGGGTGTCCAGCGCAAGGCGCAGCGCCGCCGCGCCGCCATAGGAGTTTCCGACGAAATGGGCTGTGTCGATGTCGAGTTCGTCGATGAGGCCGCGGATCATGTCGGCGAGATAGCCGAACGGATCGTGGTGGTCGACGCCTTTGACCGACCTGCCGTAGCCCGGCATGTCGGGCACGATGACTTGGAAATGCGCTGCGAGTGCTTCGATATTGCGCGAGTAGTTCGACAGACCCGACGCACCGGGTCCTCCGCCGTGCAGCATGACGACCGCGGGCCCGGTGCCGGTTTCGGAGACGAAAATCGGTTTACCCGCGACGGTGACGGTGCGCTCGTTGAGGTAGGTGGCGGTCATGCGGAGACTCCCGTTCGGATTGGGGCGGTACGAGAAAGTTCGGTAAGACCTGCCGGCGGTGGTGGAAGTCGGCGTCCTGCAGCGGTGGCGGCGTAGACGAATCCGTCCGGACGCACGACGACCGCGGCGGCCTTCTTATCGCGAAGCCAACGCGTCAGCGCGCCGTCGTCGTCACGGATCGCACCCGCGGCTGGCCCGAACGTGGTGAGGGCCATCGAGAGAGCGCCCAGCCGCGTCCAGGCCTCCGAACCGGCCGGCGGTGCGCCGGAATGCAGTACCGTCCAACGCCCTGCGATGACGTCGTCCAGCCGCAACTTCTGTCCGGTGGCATCGGTGACCCATGGCTGTGGCAGTTGCCAACCGACCGCAGTATGTGCATCGGCTGCGAAATACCCGGTCGGGTAACGCGCATCGGGGATCCAGATCAGCTTCTGGCCGCCCGCGAGAACAGCAGGCAACCGGGTCAAGACGCGCAGCAAGTGATTTCTCAGGAACGCCAACGCCTTTCGGCGTTCAGTGATGAGCCGCCCGTTGCGTACTGCCCGGCGGGTGACCTCGGTGACGTGAGGCTTGCGCTCATCCTGATACGTGTCGAGAAGCGAATCGGGCGCCTGCCCGCGCATTACCGCCGCAAGCTTCCAGCATAAGTTTGCAGCATCGCGCACACCGGCTGACATACCTTGGCCGATCCAGGGCGGCATGGCATGCGCCGCGTCACCGGCCAGGAAGATGCGGCCAACGCGCCACCGGTCGGCCACGCGCACGTGGTGGCTATAGATCACGGCACGCAGGATTTTCACGTGGCTTTCGGTGATGCCTTGTTCGTGCAGGACCTCCCACACGGCCTCGTCGCTGACGAGTTTCTGCTCGTCCTCGCCGGCTCGGGCGGGGTACTCCCAACGGTGGTGCCCCAACGGTGTGGGGCAGTCCACCGTTGGACGTGCGGGGTTGCAGTGAAACCGTAGCCGGTCGTGGCCGTCCCACTCACGAATCACCTTGGTGTCGATCACAACCCAGCGTTCGGCGTAGGTGCGTCCCTCGTATCCGACCCCGAGTTGGCCGCGGGTCGGCGAGGAACCGCCTTCCGCGGCGATCACATATGAGGCGCGCAGACGCTTGAAGGTGTCGGTGCGCAGGTCTGCCAACATCAGTTCGACCGACGAGTGGCCATTCACTGCCCGCAGGCATTCGTGTTCGAGCAGTACCTCGACGTTGGGAAACCGGGCGACGCCCTCGCGGAGCACGTGGTCAACCGCGGGTTGGTACAGGAACTGCTGCGGCGGATGCCCACAGCCGCGCGGGGTCATGACGGTTTCGATGAATGGCACCCCGTTGGCATCCACCCAGGCCAACGGCCGGTCTGGCAGCATGTCCTGTTGCAGGCGGTCCGCCAGGCCGATGGACTGCCAGATGCGCATGACCTCTTCGTCGGTGGAAATGGCCCGCGCCCGTCTGTACACGTCGGGGTCGCGCTCGATGACGATGACGTTAAGGCCAAGCTGGCCAAGCAGATTCGCAGCGGTCGCGCCCGTCGGTCCGTAGCCGATTACCGCCACGTCGTAGATCGGATCCTCTTTCACGGCTCTCTCGCCTCCGGTCGGACTTGATTCCGTAGTGATCACTACGGTATTGTAATGATCACTACGGTAAGGTTAAGATGAGCCAGAGTCAAGACCCGGACCAGGAGAACCAGTGGCCACCAGCGAAAAGCCCCAACGCCGACGCCGCCTCGACGGCGAAGCATCCCGGACCCGCATCCTGGACGCGGCTACCGAGATCGCCAGCGAGCGCGGCTATGAAGGCACCAGCATCGCGCTGGTCAGCGCCAAGTGCGGCCTGCCGGCCAGTTCCATCTACTGGCACTTCAAGGACAAGGACGACCTGATCGCCGCGGTCATCGAACGCAGCTTCGCGCACTGGCTTTCGGCATGGGAGCTGCCCGCCGGAGGTACCGCGCGTGAGCGGCTGGTCTCGATGGTCATGCAGATCGCCAAGGCGCTCCTGGACTCCCCCGACTTCCTCCGCCTCGGTTTGATGCTCGCGCTGGAGCGACGGCCGGTCGAGCCGCGGGCGCGGGCGATGTTCCTTGCCGTGCGGAAGCAGGCGTTCGACACACTCACACCTGCCATGCGCGACCTCGTCCCCGGCCTGACCGACGCACAGGTCCACCAGTTGGCCACCTACGCCATCGCCGGCGGCGACGGCCTGTTCGTCGCCAAGGAGCTTGGAGGTGACGCCGTGGACCTACTGGCGCTGTTCGAGATGCACGCAAACGTCCTCTTCGACAGTGCCGAGCGCATGGTCGCGGAGTACACGAAATGACCCCCACACAGCGATGGCCGGTGGCCATCATCGGCTCCGGCAACATCGGCACCGATCTGATGCTCAAGATCCTGGACAGCGACGGCCCGCTCAGCGTGGGGGCCATGGTTGGCATCGACGCCGACTCAGACGGGCTGGCTCGCGCGCGGCGGATGGGTGTGCCCACCACCGCGCGCGGGATCGAGGGCCTGCTGAGCATGCCCGATTTCGCCGACATCAAGCTGGCCTTCGACGCCACCTCCGCCACGGCGCACCGGACCAACTGGGATGCATTGCGCGACAGCGGAATAAGAATGCTCGACCTTACGCCGGCCGCGATCGGACCATACTGCGTGCCGGTGGTCAACCTCGATGACCACCTCGACGCCCCCAACCTCAACATGGTCACCTGCGGCGGGCAGGCGACGGCGCCCATTGTCGCCGCCATCGGCAAGACCGGAATCGTCTCCTACGCGGAGATCGTCTCATCGATCTCGTCGAAATCCGCGGGGCCGGGAACCCGGGCCAATATCGACGAATTCATCGAAACCACCGCCACCGCGTTGCGGGTGGTCGGCGGCGCCCAGCGCGGCAAGGCAGTGCTCATCCTCAACCCGGCCGATCCCCCGGTGCTCATGCGCAACACGGTGTACTGCCTCGTCGACGGAGAGGTTGACCACCGCTCGATCGAGGAAGCGGTGCTCGGCATGGTTGACCAGGTCGCCGCGTACGTGCCCGGTTATCGATTGAAGCAAGCTGTGCAGTTCGAGGTGTTCGGCCGCGACAAACCGCTCTACATCCCCGAAACCGGCACGTTCACCGGCACCCGCGTAACGGTGCTGCTGGAAGTCGCCGGCGCCGCACACTACCTGCCCGCCTACGCCGGAAACCTCGACATCATGACGTCCGCCGCCAAAGCCACCGCCGAGCGGATAGCCATTCATGACGCCGAAACTGCCGGAGTCACAATATGACCCGGCACGTCTATGTTAGCGACGTCACCCTGCGCGACGGAATGCACGCGATGCGCCACCAATACGGCATCGAGCAAGTGACCGCGATCGCGCGCGCCCTCGACGCGGCCGGAGTCACGTCGATTGAAGTCGCCCACGGTGACGGGCTATCGGGTTCGAGCTGCGTCTACGGGTTCGGGGCGCACACGGATTTGGAATGGATCGAAGCGGTCGCCGGCGCCGTCCATCACGCAAAGGTCGCGACGCTCCTGCTGCCCGGCGTGGGCACCGTACGCAATCTCAAAGATGCGAACCGCGCCGGTGCGACCGTCGTGCGCGTTGGCACCCACTGCACCGAAGCCGACATCTCGGCCCCTTACCTCACCGCTGCCTGCGAACTGGGCATGGACGCCGTCGGCTTCCTCATGATGAGCCATCTGACCAGCCCCGCCCAGCTGGCCGCGGAGGCCAAGCTCATGGAAGGCTACGGCGCCGGTTGCGTTTACGTCGTCGACTCCGGCGGCGCCATGACGATGCGCGACATCGGTGACCGAGTCGATGCCCTGCGCCAAACGCTCTTGCCCGCAACAGAAATCGGCATCCATGCCCATCACAACCTGTCGCTGGGTGTGGCCAATTCCATCACCGCCGTCGAGCATGGCGCACACCGCGTCGACGCCTCGTTGGCAGGCATGGGCGCCGGCGCCGGCAATGCGCCGCTGGAGGTGTTCATCGCGACAGCCTCCCGGCTCGGCTGGGATCACGGCTGCGACCTCCATCTGCTGCAGGATGCCGCCGACGACCTCGTCCGACCGCTGCAAGACCGTCCGGTGCGCGTCGACCGTGAAACCCTGACGCTCGGCTATGCAGGGGTCTACTCCAGCTTCCTGCGGCACGCGGAGGCCGCCGCCACGCGCTTCGACGTTGACGCCCGCGCTTTGCTTGAAGAGGCAGGTCGACGCGGCATGGTTGGTGGCCAAGAGGACATGCTCGTCGACATCGCACTGGAGCTCACCGGGTCGCACTGAATGCGACATTTTCTGTTGTCACGCGCCCTTGGGTGCAACGATCGGCAAATGGACATGATGACGATGGGCCTGATGGGCACGGTCGTGGGTGCATCGGCCGTGGGCATCGCAGGCGTCGCGAAGTCGGCCGCCGATACCCTGCTCCCAGGGGTGGTGGTAAACGGCAGCCACAAGCATCAGATCAGGAGCCAAATACATTCCCAACGCTGCGAAACGTTGCGACGATGGCGCGCCGGCCTGGCCGAGGCACGAGACGCCTACCGGCACTGGGAGTGTGGACCTCGCGTTGGTGACCCGCCCAATGTCGTCGGCGACGAGTGGTTCGAGGGCTTGCGGCCGCACCTGGCCACCACCGGCGAGGCGGCAAAGTTCCGCGCTTCGCACGAAGTCCACTGCGACAATCCGACTCTGATGCTGCTGTCCCTGGAGATGGGCCGCATCGAACATGAATGGACCGACGAGGCGAAGGGCCGCCGGCGCCGACGGCGAAACCGCGGCCAATAGCCCGTTACTCGGGGCCGACCTCACCGCGCGGGCAACAGTGATCCGGTCGAGCGGACGATCGCGCATCTTGCTGAAACGCACCGAAACCGATTGGGCTGCATTGGGTTATCGCGTACGGACCTCGATGACCTGTGGCCATCGGGTGCCGGTACGACGGAGATCACCTGGCGCTGAGTCGGTTACGGCGGGACCGCGAGCGTGTCAGCCCGTGACGGCGAGGACGGCTTCCGCTAACTCGGGACGGCACACCACCACGTCCGGCAACTTCGGATCGGCCTGGTTGTAAAGCAGTGCCGAACCGTCGATGCGGGAGGTGTGCAAACCGGCCGCGCGAGCCACCGCCACGGGGGCGGCCGAATCCCATTCGAACTGCCCGCCCGCGTGGACGTAAACATCGGACAGACCCTGCACGATTGACGCGACCTTGGCTCCGGCGGAACCCATTTCCACCAGCGTGCCGTCCAACGCGTCGCGAACCGCCAACGCGATAGCCGGTGGCCGGGTGCGCGATACGACGATGCGTGGCTTGGCCGGCGCTGCCGGTGGCGCAGCAACCTGAGGGGTCGCCAACGTGACTCCCTGCGCCGGCAGCGCCACGGCACCGGCGACGAGGTCACCGCCCTGCCAGAGCGCGACGTGCACCGCCCAGTCGTCGCGCCCGAGCTCGGAGAATTCCCGCGTGCCGTCAAGCGGATCGACGATCCACACCCGTTCGGAGCGCAGTCGCACCGGGTCGTCGGCGCCCTCCTCGGAAAGCACGGCGTCCTGGGGCCGCTCGACCGAGAGTGCTTGCATCAGAAAATCGTGGGATCGCTTGTCCCCCGCGGCTTTCCGCTCGCTCGCATCGGCGTCGGCGAACTCCTCCCGCACCCCGAGCAACAGCTGCCCCGCCTCGGTGGCCAGGCGCGCGGCCAGTGCGTGGTCATTCATCGATTACTCCTAACCTGGCGGGAGTCTCAATACTTCCCTATGTTGGTAGCGTTGACCAAATTTACCGTGCGACGATGTTCGGCGACTCGTCGCCCCGCGTACGACTTCTGACATAACCTGGAGAACGTGAGCGGGGACGTCTCCTCATTGAGCGGGCTGCGGCGGGGGCGCCCAACGGTGATCGTCATCGTCGTGGCCCTTCTGGTGGTCGGTGCGCTGATCTTCGCCGGCGTGAAACTGACCGGCGGTCAGCACAGCACGCCGGCCCAGTCCACCCAACTACCGCTGCCACCCGACAGCTACGCCATTCCGGGCTGCTACAACCCGGCGGTCCAACCGAGCGCGCGTCCAAAGAAGCTCAATGTCCTGGGCTGCGCCAGCGTTGCCGTTGCGCTGCAAGACATGTCATGGAGTTCGTGGGGACCGCAGGGTGCCGATGGAACCGGCACCGCCGTTTTCAAGATTGTGCGATCCGAATTGCGCCACCGGCTCCCAACTCACGGAACCGGTTGTCGTTCACGCGTGGAATGCGCAGAAGCCGCGCGCGGATGCCATCTGTCAGCTCGGCCTCAAGATCTTCGGCGACATGATCTTGGCCTTCCCCAAAGACGTCCCGCCGCCCAACACGCAACAGATCGACGCCCAGTACAACGGGATGCCGGCGGTGCACTACGTCAACTACTCGCCCAGCAACCCCCGCGAAACCGAATTCATCGGCTACACGTTCTGCAACTGAGATGCGCCGAACGTGCTCTCAGGGCGAAAAAATCGCTGAAATCCCGCCGTGAGAGCACGTTCGGCGTGACGAAAACTCGTTAGACCTCGACGACGACGGCGCCACCCTGGCCACCGCCGGCACACATTGCCGCAACGCCGATACCGCCGCCACGGCGGGCCAGCTCGTAGACCAGCGTGGTGACCATGCGGGCGCCCGAGGCCGCGATCGGGTGGCCCAGACTGCAGCCGCTACCGGAGAAGTTCACCTTCTCCTCGTCGAGGCCGTACTCCCGGCAGGCCGCGATCGGCACCGACGCAAACGCCTCGTTGATCTCCCACAGCGCCACGTCCGATGGCGACAAACCGGCGCGTTGCAGCACCTTTCCGATCACCTTCACCGCGCCCAGACCGCAGTCCCGGGCCGGCACGCCCGCGGCGGCCCATGCCTTGACCGTGCCCATCACATTGAGTTTGTTGGCCGCGGCGTAGTCGCTGTCCACCAGGGCCACGCCCGCGGCGGCGTCATTGGTGCCGCTGCTGTTGCCGGCCGTGATCGAGAAGCCCTCGATCTCGGGGTGCAACACCTTGAGGCCGGCGAGCTTCTCGACGGTGGTGTCGCGGCGGGGATGCTCGTCGACGGCGAACTCGGTAACCGAGCCGTCGAACTGGGTGATCTTCAGCGGGAGAATCTCGTCGGCGAACTTGCCGGCGTCCTGGGCCGCGACGGCGCGCTGGTGCGAGCGGGCCGCCCAGGCGTCCATCTCCTCGCGGGTGATGCCGACAGACTGCGCGGTGTTCCAGCCCACCGTGATCGACATGTCCTTGGCGGGCGCATCCGGGGTCTCAACGTGCGTCGGCGGCATCCACCGCTCTTCGAACTTGAGCTCCGGGCCGGGGATGCGCCAGTTCGTCAGCGGCGTCATCGACAGCGACTGCACACCACCGGCGATCAGCACCCGCTCCATGCCCGAGCCGATCTGGGCCGAGGCGTTGCCGATGGCGGTGAGGCTGCCGGCGCAGTGGCGATTGACCGACTGGCCGGGAACGTGCTCCAAACCGGTCGCAGTGGCGGCATAGCGGGCCAAATCGCCACCGCCGTAATGTGATTCGGCAAAGATGATGTCGTCGATATCCGACGGGTCGACGCCCGAGCGGCGCACGATCTCGGGAAGCACCGCGGTGATCAGCGTCTCCGGTGGCGTGTTGACCAGCGTCCCTTTGAACGAGCGGCCAATTGCCGTCCGGACTGCTCCGACGATGACGGGTGTCCCCATGTTCTCAACCTCGCTGTTGTGGGCGGTCAGACGACGCGAATCGTATCAAATACTGTATAGGCAATAGTAATGGTCTAAATTCGGTACGCCGGGGTCTGTGACGGCGCTAACAATTAAGCGGTTCGGGTAAAGACGGAGGCCTACGGTTGAAGACCAAAGGTGCGCTGGTCTGGGAATTGAACGAGCCGTGGTCGGTCGAGGAGATCGAGATCGGCGATCCCCGTCGCGGTGAGGTGACCGTCCAGTTGGAGACGGCCGGACTGTGTCACTCCGACCACCATCTGATGACCGGCGATTTCCCGATCCCGAGCTATCCGGTGCTGGGTGGCCACGAGGGAGCCGGGATCGTCACCGAGATCGGCGAGGGCGTGCAGAACCTGGCCGTCGGCGATCACGTGGTGATGTCGTTCATCCCGTCCTGCGGGACATGCAAGCCGTGCCAGACCGGGCTGCGCAACCTGTGCGACCTCGGCATGGGCCTACTGTCCGGCCAATCGGTAGCGGACGGATCCTTTCGAGTGACAGCGCAAGGCCGCAACGTGATCCCGATGTCGCTGCTGGGCACTTTTGCGCCCTACGTGGTGGTGCACCACACCTCGGTGGTCAAGATCGACCCCACGATCCCGTTCGACGTCGCCTGCCTGGTGGGCTGTGGGGTGACCACCGGCTACGGCTCGGCAGTACGCAGTGCCGCGGTCAAGCCCGGTGAGGACGTAGCGGTCGTCGGCATCGGCGGCGTCGGCGTCGCCGCGGTGCAAGGCGCCCGAATCGCCGGGGCCCGAAGAGTTTTCGCCGTCGACCCTTTCGAGTGGAAACGCGAGCAGGCACTCAAGTTCGGCGCTACGGAGGCCTTCGCGGACGTCGGCGGAGCGGCCGCCGGCATCGCCGATGCGACGCGAGGCCTGATGTGTCACAAGGTAATCGTCACCGTCGGCCACGTGGAGGGCCGCGACGTCGAGTCGTGGATGGGGCTGACCGCCAAGGGCGGCATATGCGTCCTGACCGGCATGGCCAGCGTCATGGCCAACGAATGCACTCTCAACCTCGCCGGGCTGTCACTGCTGCAGAAGAGCTTGCAGGGCAGCATATTCGGCGGCGGCAACCCGCAATACGACATCCCGGCGATTCTTGAGTTGTACAAGCTGGGCCAGATCAACCTCGACGACATGGTCACCCGCGAATACAGCCTCGAGCAGATCAACGACGGCTATCGCGACATGCTCGAGGGACGCAACATCCGCGGCGTCATCCGATTCACCGACGCCGACCGCTCTTAAACTCCCGTATTGCACCCAACGTCGCCGGACGTGAGCACAATGAGGCGCATGACCACCACACCCCTAGCCCAGCGTGAGGCGCAGACCGCCGCATACCGAGTCGCGGCAATGTTGATGGGTATCGGCACCGTGCACTTCCTTGCTCCCAAACCGTTCGACGACATCGTCCCCGCCGAGCTGCCCGGCACTCCGCGCTTCTACACCTACGCATCGGGTGTCGCCGAGATAGCCACCGGTGCCTTGCTGGTGCCGCGACGCACTCGGCGGACAGCCGCGCTGGCGGCCGTCGTGCTGTTCCTCGGGGTGTTCCCGGCGAACGTCAACATGTGCCGGTTGTGGTGGAGTAAGCCATGGCCGATGCGCATCGCCGCTTTCGCCCGGCTACCACTTCAGATTCCGATGATCACCACCGCATTGAAGATCAGGCGCGACAGCTAGCCCTGCCGGTCGACTGAGCGCCCGAGATAAGCCATCAGCCGGGCAGTCGGCGTCGAGTCCGCCGGCGCGGAGTGGGCCGGCCCGAAGCCGCCCGGCCGCCGCAGCATCGCCTCCGGCACCGACTCCACAAGTCCACGGCTCAGCGCCAGCAGGTCTGGCGGCAGCTCGATCAGCCGGCCTTGTGAGCAATGTACGTCCCAGCTGTGCAACGCCAGGTCCGAGACGGGATAGGTCAGCGCCCGGCGCAGCGGAACCTCGCCCTCCGGCGACACCCGCATCGCGTCCAGGTCGGCGCCGGGCAAGGCAACCTGCAACCGCGCGGCCAGCTCGCGAAGTCGTGCCGCCGGGTCGTCGCATACCCAGTCGGCCGGCTGCGAGGGGAGTTCCCAGACCTTTCCGTCTTCGACGAGCGTCACGATCTTCGCCGCGCTGCCGGTGGCGTGCCCCACCAAATCGCGCAAGCTCCAGCCCTCGAGGTTAGACGGCTGGTCCCAGCCCTCCGGCGCAATCTGGTCCACGGCGGCGATGAGTAAGTCGATCGCCTCGGTGACCAAAATGCCGATCGGTGCGGTCGCGCCATCCATTGAGTGCATCGTAGCGCGCTGTGACTTAGCCCTTTTCGGCGAGATTACGCAAGCCCGGACCGACTTAGGGCCGCAAAGTCCTTGATTACCGACTAATTTGGCTTACCGACACCAGTTGCGAGGTCTTGACGACACACCAATAGGCGCAGAACGTCCTCGGTTGATCACAAAGGAGGCTTCGTGACCAAGACGGGCATCGCGGCACTGCTCGCGGTAGCGGCCGCCCTGATGATCGGCATCGGAGATGTTTTAGAACAGCAATCCGCTCGGCAGGTCACCGACAAACCGGTCAGCACCCCGGAACTGTTCGGTCGGCTGCTGCGCGATCGCCGTTGGTGGCTAGGCAGTCTCGTGGCCGCCGCCGGGTTCGGGCTGCAGGCTGCGGCGCTCGGTCTGGGTTCCGTGGTCCTCGTGCAGGCGCTGTCGGTGACCTCGCTACTGTTCGCGTTGCTCATCAGCGGCATGGCGACTCACCGCAAAATAACGCGCTGGCAAGCTATTTGGGCCGTCCTACTCGCCGCTGCCGTCACGGTGGTGGTTACCGTCGGCAACCCGCAGGCCGGGACACCCCGCGGGTCAGTCAAGACATGGACGATCGTGGCTTTGATCCTGGGGCCGGCCCTGATCCTGTGTGTGATCGGCGCTCACTTCTCCTCGGGTTGGCGCAGCGCGTTGTTGCTGGGGCTCATGTCGGGCTCGCTGTGGGGCCTTTTCTCGGTGTTGACCAAGGGCGTGGTCGACCAACTCGGCCACGGCATCCCGCAACTGCTGCGGACGCCCGAGTTGTACGTGTGGGCGGTGCTGGGGATCGCCGCGACGGCCCGGGAGCAGTCTGCGTTTCGGGCCGGCCCGCTGACCGCGTCGCTACCCGCGGTGACAATCGCCGAGCCGCTCGTCGGCTCGGTGCTCGGCGTCACCGTGCTGGGCGAGACGTTGAGCACCAACCATGTCGGCATGGTTGCGCTCGGTATGTCGGTCGCGGTGATGGTCGCGGCAGTGGTAGCGCTGGCGCGCAGCCAGGCCGCCGAGGCCCCCGCCGCCGATTCGTCCGTCGCCGCGCGATCAGATTCCCCGCGAACCGATGCGGTGTAGGGTGCCGTCCGGGTCGATGTAGGCGAATTCCCTTAAGCCGTAATCGGTATCGACCGGCTCCACGAGTCGGCCGTCGAGGTTTGTCAGCGCCGCCCATTCCGCGTAGAGGGCGTCGGCGTCGCTGACGTAGAGGTACACGCTGGCCGCCGTACGCAGCGGATCGTGTTCGGCCCACTCGCTGAGATGCATCGACACCGAGCCGCGGTCGACGAAGCCGTAACGCGCCGGACCCTCGTAGCCCCGGGCGTCGAACCCGAGTCGGCGATAACGATCCAGGGCGATGTCCAGATTTCGGACGGGGACGATCGGTGCTACGGCGGTGAAATCGATTTCGGGCACACCACAGTCTTTCAGCTCGGCCCTAACCTGTTCTCCGCAAACCCCCCACGACCTGTGCTGCTGTCGTATGCTCCACCAGCAAACACCTCTGCACAGCAGACGCGCGGGTCCGCGGAACGCTTGTCGAGTCAGCTCCAGCCGGAAGGGCACTCAACCATGCGTCAGCTACCAGCCGTCGTCACCGTCGTCGCCGCAGGAATAGCGGTCGCCGCCTGCGGCGGTGGTCACGGGGGCGGAACCACCTCGTCATCGACGACGACGACCACGATTTCGTCGAAACCCCCCATCGCACAGGCCGCGCTGCCGAATCTGCTGCTCACTCCGGCCGAGGTCGACAGCGTGCTCGGGGTTACGGGTTCGAAGACCGACAAATCGTTCGACACCCTGCAAGAGGACCACAGCACCGACCTCTTCCCCAAGGAATACAAGTTCCCCGCCGAGTGCCTGTACATCACCGGTGAGGCCTTGACACCCGTCTATGCCGGCAGCGGCAACACCGCGGTACACGGCGAGCGCGACATCGCTCCCATTCCCTCGGGGTCAAATGATCCAAACCCTGACATAACCCAGTTTGTGGTGTTGTTTCCGTCCGCCCAGCAGGCCAGCGCCTTCTTCGACACGTCGTCCCAGCGCTGGCCGACCTGTGCCAACCGCCAAGAATCCGTTCCCGGCGGTGACGGCGGCCCGGATATTCAGTGGAAGGTCGGTCCGGTTTCCAACGCTAACGGCGTGGTGAGCACGACTCGTGAGCGTGACACTGGGCAAGGGCGGCGACACCATGTCTCAGACCTGTCAACGGGCGCTGACTGTACGCAACAACGTCGTAATTGATACCGAGGCGTGCCGCAAGGATCCGGGGGACGCGGGAGTCAACGCCGCCAACCAGATTGCCGGCAAGGTCGGCAAACAGTAAGCGGCACCCCCGATTTAGTCACTCACACAAGAGATTTAGATCGCGGACGGCCAAACCTTTCGTATCCCCGATAGCCAGCGGCCGTTTACCTTTTGGTTCTAGCTCACCGAAGCCTGGCTTTACGCTGAACTCACAAATAGCCTCGCAATACATGGAAGGTCCGCTTGCGGGCGCCCATTGCACAGCGTCGAGGAGGATACGTGAGCACATCAGAGACGGCCGCCGAGCATGACGGCTGGCCGGTAATCCATCTCTCTGCACTGCTGCGCGCTCCGGCGGTGGCCCGCTCCGGGGAGACGGTAGGCCGAGTTGACGACGTCATCGTCCGGCTACGCGGTGCCGACGAGTATCCGCTGGTGACCGGAATCGTGGCCGAGGTCGGCGGCCGTCAGGTATTTATCGGCAGCCCGTCGATACACGAGTTTGCCGAGGATCGAATTATCTTGACCAAGAACAAGATTGACCTTCGCGGCTTCGAGCGCCGCGAAGGTGAGGTGTTGCTGCGCACCGACGTGCTGGGCCACCGGCTAATCGACGTGGCCGCGGTGGAATTGGTACGCGCCTACGACGTCGAACTGGAAGACACCGGCGCCGGATGGGTGCCTGCTCGGCTGGATACTCGCCGCCCAGCCAAGTTGTTTGGGTTGATCAAGCGTTCCGGCGGACACGCGGCCCGTGATTGGAAGGCATTCGAACCACTGATCGGTCACGCCCACACGGATGCCGTGCGCCGTTTGTCCGGCCGGTTCCGCGGGTTCAAACCCGCCGAAATCGCCGATCTCCTCGAGGAGGCCGACAAGGCGGAGGGCGGCGAAATCCTCGATCGGGTCCGCAGCGACCCCGAGTTGGAAGCCGACGTGTTCGAAGAACTCGACCCGGAGAAGGCCAGCCGACTGCTCAACGGAATGCCCGACGTAGAGGTCGCAGCGCTGCTGGGCCGGATGCGGGCCGACGATGCCGCCGACGCGATCGCAGACCTCCGCCAGGCGAGGCGCCGACGCGTTCTGGACCTGATGCCCGCCCCGCAGCGCACCAAAGTGATCACGCTGATGGGGTTCAACCCTGAAAGTGCCGGCGGGCTTATGAACGTCGACTTCGTCTCCTGCGCCGACACCGCGACGGCCGCCCACGCGCTGGCACTGATCGCCGCCGCCCGCACCATACAGCCCGAGGCGCTGATCAAGGTGCATGTTCTCGATGGGGACAAACGGCTCGTCGGTGTGGTGTCGATAATCACCCTGTTGCACTCCGAGCCCAGTGAAAGCGTTGCGGCGCTGATGGATTTCGATCCGGTGCGAGTCAGCGCGGATGCCGACCTGACCGATGTCGCACTGTTGATGGCGGATTTCAATCTCTACTCGATCCCCGTCGTGGACGACGATGATCGCGTGCTCGGGGTGGTAACCGTCGACGATGTGCTGGAAGCCACCATCCCCGAGGACTGGCGCCGCCGCGAACCCGCCCCGCGCCCGGTTCGCGACATCAACCCAACCGCCGGTGAGCGCAATCCGCGTGTGCCGGGAAGTGGAACACGGTGAGCACCGAAGGGGACCACACCGGTCGCGCCGAGGCGTCGGTTGACCAGGAGCCACCGCAGCGCACCGCGGTGCTCGACTCCGCGCACCTGGGTGATATCGAGGGCGCGTTCGGTCGGATCAAGGTCAGCGACATTGATCACCCGCGAACATTGAAGACCCGGTTACTGACCCTGCTCGCCATCGTGGGGCCCGGGATCATCGTCATGGTGGGCGATAACGACGCAGGTGGGGTGGCCACCTATGCCCAGGCCGGCCAGAACTACGGCTACTCGCTGCTGTGGGTGCTGCTCCTACTGATCCCGGTGCTTATCGTCAACCAGGAGATGGTGGTGCGGCTCGGGGCGGTCACCGGGGTAGGACACGCGCGGTTGATCAACGAACGCTTCGGCCGCGGGTGGGGCTGGTTTTCCGTCGGCGACCTGTTCCTGCTCAACTTCTTGACGATCGTCACCGAGTTCATCGGTATCTCCCTGGCCGCCGACTACATCGGTGTCTCGAAATACCTTGTGGTGCCGGTATCTGCGGTCGCGCTGGTGGCGATCATGGCGAGCGGCAGCTTCCGGCGCTGGGAGCGCGCCATGTTCATCTTCATCGCCATCACCCTGGCGCAGATCCCGATGCTGCTGATGTCGCACCCGCAGTGGGGGCATGCGGCGAAGTCTTTTGTGGTGCCCAGCATTTCGGGCGGTGTGAGCTCAGACGCGGTGCTGCTCATCATCGCCATCGTCGGCACCACGGTGGCACCCTGGCAGCTGTTCTTTCAGCAGTCCAATGTCGTGGACAAACGCATCACGCCGCGCTTCATTGCGTATGAACGCGCCGACACTGTCTTGGGTGCCTTCGTCGTGGTAGTCGGTGCCGCGGCGCTGCTGATGACCGGTGACTGGGCGGCGCGCTCCACCAACACCGTTGGTGGCTTCACCGATGCGGGCGCCATCGCACAGCTGCTCGGCCGACACAGCGAGGGGCTCGGGTCGCTGTTCGCCATCGTGCTGCTGGACGCGTCGATCATCGGCGCAGCCGCGGTGACGCTGGCGACCAGTTACGCCTTCGGCGATGTGTTCGGTTTGAAGCACTCACTGCACCGCGGTTTCGCCGACGCCAAACAGTTCTATGTGTCGTACGCCGCAATGGTGGCCCTGGCCGCCGTTATCGTCCTGATTCCCGGCGCTCCGCTGGGCTTGATCACCACAGCGGTGCAGGCCCTCGCCGGTCTGCTGTTACCCAGCGCCAGCGTATTCCTACTACTGCTGTGCAACGACCGGGAAGTGTTGGGGCCCTGGGTCAATCGAGCTTGGCTCAACTGGGTCGCCGGGCTGATTGTCGGGACCTTGCTGTTGCTCTCCGGGATCCTGATGGCTACCACGTTGTTCCCCGACATCAACGTCGTCGCGGTAGCCGCCTACCAGGCGCTGGCCCTGGTCGTCCTGGGCGCCGCCGCAGTACCCGTGCTGCGTTGGATGGCGCGCCGGCAACCCGCGCCGCCGCCGGTAAAACCCCCGGCACGCCCGGTCGACCGCAACACCTGGCGGATGCCACCTCTGGCCCTGCTGGAGCCGGTCACCTGGTCACCCGGAACGCGGCTCGGCATGATCGCCCTGCGCGGCTACTTGGTCGCCGGCGCGCTGCTGCTGGTCGTCAAGGCCGTCCAGATCGGCCGCTGACCCCAGTTGCGCGGCGTCACTTCCGCTGGCGTCCAGGCGATTCGGGGTAAGCCCGAACGCGACGGCGTGACTTTGGTAAGAATGGTGTGCTATGCCGCGCTCATTCGACGTCCTGACCGAATCGCCCGCCAGCGTTGAACAAATCCACGCGGCGTTCAGCCGCGAGGACTACTGGCTGGCCCGAATCGCCCTGGGCAACGCCGCCGCCACCACTCTGGATTCGCTCGTCGTCGACGCCGACGGCGCGGTGACAGTGCGCGTGACTCAGCACCTGGGTCGCCAACTACTACCCGGCCCAGTCGCCAAATTCGCTCCCGGCAATCTGAAACTCGTGCATAACGAAACGTGGAAACCGGCCGCAGACGGTCGGGTACGCGGCCAGGTCAACGTCACGACTTCCCCCGGCGTGGGATCGGGCCGCTCCGAAGCGTGGCTGGAACCCACCGCTAACGGCACGCAGTTGAGATTCACCGTCAAAGTGGAGGTCAAAATCCCGTTGGTGGGCGGCAAACTCGAGAAGACCCTCGGAGCCGGCTTGGCCGACAGCATTCCCGCGGTGCAGCGCTTCACCACCACCTGGATCGCCGAACACCCCTGACGAGCCCGGATGCCCGCCATCCGGGCCGGCCTCTTGCCTTCCGAGCGGGCGTAAGTGTTAGCTCTGTATTCGTTAGCAACCAACGCTGCTTCGCTAATGGGAAGGCTTACGCCGATGCTTCGCCCCTCTTGACCGTGACAACGATGGCGTTGCCTGCGAAGTGTGCCACTGAGAGGGCCCTTCATGTTCCGATTGATCGCCACCATCGCGGTGGGCTGCCTCGCAGCTGCGGCATGCGGGTCGCAACAGGCTTCGCGGCCAAACGCATCCAGTTCAAGCTCGGCGAAACCATCGACCAGCAGCACGACCGTTTCTTCCACTCCGTCCTCCAGCACCACCGCTGCTCCCGCCGCGACAAGCAGCACGCCCGGCTGCGTCGGACTGTCGATCTGTCCGCCGCCCCCGCCCGACGCTGAGGGCAACCCGGCGTGCTTCTACTCCGATGGCTGGCAAGCCAATTCGGCCGGCGCAGGGATCGAGATCTGGTATTTCCACGAGCCGCAAAACCTATCGAAGCCCGACAAGGTTACGGCGATAGTGCGTAAGAAGGACGGCACCAACGAGTCCCAAGACGTCGCCATCGAGGCCGGCCAACAAACACACCGCTTCGAATTCCCGACGATCGACAAGTCCTCGGTTCAGGAGGTCCTGCTCGCCACGAACAGCGGTCGCTGTTTCGTGATCGGTCCCGGCAGTTAGAGCCGTCGATTCACCGTCTTGCGTACCCGTCTCTCCCCAGAACACCGATACCACCGACGAAGCTACTCCGCGTTCGGCGACTGGCGGGCCGAGAATTTTCCCGGGTGAGGATCGCCAGCAGTCGGCTCTGCGCCTGCTGGCTAAATCGCGTCGTGACGCTAGATTGGATATTCGCCTACTGGGTTCAACGCGGAACGAGGCCATCATGGGATTCATCACGCCGGACCTTCCAGACGTCGATCACGACACCTGGCCCACGCTGCCCCGGTCCACGAGGATGCAAGTGGTGACTCGGCATTGGGTGGAGCACGGCTTCGGCACCCCGTCTGCGATCTATCTGCTGTACGTGCTCAAGATGGCCGCGTATGCCGGTGGGGCCGCGGCGGTCATCGCGTTAACCCCCGGTCTGGGCGGGCTGGATCGCATCGAGGCATGGTGGACACAACCGATCGTGTACCAGAAGGTCGTCGTCTTCACCCTGCTGTTCGAGGTCCTCGGCCTAGGCTGCGGATCCGGTCCACTCACCGCAAGGTTCTGGCCACCCATCGGGGGATTCCTGTTTTGGTTGCGGCCCAACACGATTCGCTTGCCACCGTGGCCGCGTGTGGTTCCCTTCACGCGCGGGGATACTCGCACGATCGTTGACGTGGCCCTCTACGTGATCGTGCTGGCCTCCGGCATCTGGGCGTTGCTGTCGGCCGGCCGCGGCGGCCCGGTCACCCCGGCGGGCGATGTCGGTCTGCTCGATCCGATGTTGCTGGTGCCCGCGATCATCGCGCTGGCGCTGTTGGGTCTGCGCGACAAGACGGTGTTCCTTGCGGCGCGCGGCGAACACTACTGGCTAACCCTGTTCGTGTTCTTCTTCGCTTTCACCGATGAGATCGCCGGCTTCAAGATCATCATGCTCGCGCTGTGGTGGGGGGCGGCGACCTCCAAACTCAACCATCATTTTCCGTACGTCGTGGCGGTGATGACGAGCAACCACCCGCTGTTGCGGAGCAACATGTTCAACTGGGTGAAACACCGGCTCTACCGCGACCCGGTCAATGACCTACGTCCCTCCTGGGTGCCGAAAGTCATGGCACATGTCGGTGGCACCACGGCCGAATTCCTGGTGCCCTTGGTCCTGGTCTTTTTCGCGGACGGTCACCGCTGGGCGTGGTTCCTGATCGCCTTCATGGTGATCTTCCACCTCAACATCATCTCCAACCTCCCGATGGGAGTTCCGTTGGAGTGGAACGTGTTCTTGATCTTCTCGCTGTTCTATTTGTTCGGGCACTACAGCGCGATTCATGCGACGGACCTTCAGTCCCCGCTCTTGCTGGCCATCCTCATCGTCGCGCTGGCCGTCGTGCCGATCTTGGGAAATCTTTTCCCTCAGCAGTTTTCGTTTCTACCCGCGATGCGCTACTACGCCGGTAACTGGGCGACCAGCGTCTGGTGCTTCCGTGCGGGCGCCGAAGAGAAGATCGAAGCCAACGTCGTGAAAAGCTCTGCGCTCACCGCCAAGCAGCTGACGAAGCTCTACGATGCGGCGACTGCCGAGATCACGATCGACAAGGCCGGCGCGTTTCGGTCGATGCACACTCATGGCCGTGCGCTCAACGGCCTGCTGCCCCGCGCCGTCGACAATGAAGCCGACTACCGGATGCGCGAGGGCGAAATCGTCGCCGGCCCTCTTGTCGGCTGGAACTTCGGCGAGGGCCACCTGCACAACGAGCAACTGTTGGAGGCCTTGCAGCGGCGCTGTCACTTCGAAGAGGGCGATGTCCGGGTGGTCGTCCTGGAAGGCCAACCCATTCAGACCCAGCGGCAGTGGTATCGCATTGCGGATGCCAAGAGGGGCGTGATCGAGGAAGGCTATGTCACCGTCGAGGACATGCTGGCGCGTCAGCCCTGGCCCGAGCCCGGCGACGAGTTCCCCGTCCACCTGACGCACGGCGACGATGCCGCGAAACGGCTATCCACCGCCGACTAGCTACACCTGGGCGCGCGCATCCGAAAGTCGGGACGTTTGCACGGACGACGGCTCGCCGGGGCGGTAAAACCGCCGGTGTCGTCGAAATGCGCCCATGAGCCGCCGTCGTCGACTTCCATGCGCCAGCCCAGCTCAGAGCTATCGGCGATGGTGTCCATAAACCATGCGTGTGCAGCCTCTGCGCTGTCGAAATTCTTCGCTGCGACTATCTCGCCATGTGGGTCGATAGCTCGAAACGTGGCCATGCGATGTGATTATCCCCTTCGGTCAACTTTCAATCGCACGCAGTTGCGACCGACGGGGCGCGTTTGGCCTGCTTACAACGTGCGAGCCAATTGGTTCGCTAGCAATTCAGCGAATCTGGCCGGGTCCTCGAGAGCGCCGCCTTCAGCCAGCAGCGCAGTTCCGTACAACAATTCCGCAGTCTCGGCGACCGTGGGATCGTCGGCGCGCTCTTGCTGGGCTTTGCGCAGCCCGGTGATGAGCGGATGGTCCGGATTGAGTTCCAGAATCCGCTTCCCGATGGGGATGCTTTGCCCGGATGCCTGGTAAATGCGGGCGAGGGCCGGACTTATCCCGAACGCGTCGGTGATCAGGCAGGCCGGCGATTCGGTCAAGCGAGTGGACAGCCGAACTTCCTTGACGTGGTCGGTCAAGGTCTCCTGTAACCAGGTCAGCAGGTCGGCGAATTCTTTCTCCCGCTCCTCGCGTTCGGCGTCGCTCCCGTCCTCGCCGGAGCCGAGGTCCACCTCACCCTTGGCCACCGACTGCAGCGGTTTGCCGTCGAACTCGGTCACGGTGCCCACCCAGACCTCGTCGACGGGGTCGGTGAGGATCAGGACCTCATAGCCCTTGGCCTTGAAGGCCTCGAGGTGCGGCGACTTCAGGATTTGCTGCCGCGTCTCGCCGGTGGCGTAGAAGATCTGCTCCTGCCCCTCCTTCATGCGCGCGACATATTCGGCGAGGGTGGTGGCGTCCTCCTCGCTCTGCGTCGACGCGAACGAGGAGACCTGCAGTAGCGCGTCCTGGTTGTCGACGTCGGAAAGCAGGCCCTCTTTGAGAACCCTGCCGAACTGGGTCCAGAAGGTGCGGTAGTCCTCGGGACGCTCGGACTGCAGATCCTTGATCGTGGACAAAACCTTCTTGGTCAGACGGCGACGAATCGCGTTGATCTGCCGATCCTGCTGCAGGATTTCGCGAGAAACGTTGAGCGACAGGTCTTGTGCGTCGACCACACCCTTGACGAACCGCAGATACTCCGGCATGAGCTGGTCGCAATCGCCCATGATGAACACCCGTTTGACGTACAGCTGGACCCCGATCTTGGCGTCCCGATTGAACAGGTCGAACGGAGCGTGCGACGGGATGAAGAGCAGCGCCTGGTACTCGAAGGTGCCCTCGGCCTTCATCGCGATGACCTCGAGCGGGTCGTCCCAGGCGTGCGCGATGTGCTTGTAGAACTCCTTGTACTCCTCGTCGGACACTTCGTCTTTGGGCCTGGCCCACAGCGCCTTCATCGAGTTCAGGGTCTCGGTCTCGATGGTGACGACCTCTTCGCCACCTTCCTCTGCCGGTGGGGTGCGCCGCTCGACCTCCATCCGGATGGGCCACGCAATGAAGTCGGAGTACTGCTTGACGAGGCTCTTGATCTTCCACTCCGAGGTGTAATCGTGCAGCTCGTCTTCGGTGTCTTCGGGTTTGAGGTGCAGGGTGACCGCGGTTCCCTGCGGGGCATCGTCGACGGATTCGATGGTGTAAGTGCCCTCGCCGCTGGATTCCCACCGGGTGGCTTCGCTCTCGCCGGCCTTGTGCGTCAGCAGCTCGACCTTGTCGGCCACCATGAAAGACGAGTAGAAGCCGATACCGAACTGACCGATCAGTTCCTCCGAGGCCGCCTCGTTCTTGGCTTCCCGCAGCTGCTGGCGCAGCTCGGCGGTGCCTGACTTGGCCAGAGTGCCGATCAGACCGATGACCTCGTCGCGCGTCATGCCGATGCCGTTGTCGCGGATCGTCAGTGTGCGCGCGCCTTTGTCCACCTCGATCTCGACGTGCAGGTCCGACGTGTCGACGTTGAGGTCCTTATTGCGGAACGCTTCCAGCCGAAGCTTGTCCAGCGCGTCCGAAGCGTTCGAGATCAGCTCCCGCAGAAACGAATCCTTGTTGGAGTAGACCGAGTGGACCATCAAATCCAGAAGTTGTCGTGCCTCGGCCTGAAACTCCAACTGCTCAACACCCGCATTCATGGAATCCGAATCTACCGAGGTGCTGACTCGTTGGTGCCGCGAGGGTTCGGGCCGGGCTCTACGCTGAAGAGGTCAGCGCCGCCGGTGAAGGGAATTCAGGTGTCTGTTGCTCAACGCGAACGTGCCGCCCTCGTCGACACCATGCGCAGCGTCGGGCCGGATGCGCCCACCCTGTGCGACGGCTGGACTGCGCGAGATTTGGCCGCCCACCTGGTGATCCGCGAGTACCGCGCCGACGCCGCACCCGGCATCCTCATCCCGTTCTTCGCCGGCCACACCGCCAAGGTGCAAAACGACGTGGCCGAGCAGACCGATTGGGATGCGCTGCTGGACAAAGTCGCGTCCGGCCCGCCGGTCTACTCGCCGATGAAACTGCTCGACCCGGTGGCCAACATTGGCGAGATGTTCATCCACCACGAGGACGTGCGCCGAGCGCAGCAGAACTGGACGCCGCGTGTTCTGGAGCCAGCGCTGGCCAAGAGCCTGCGCCGCACGCTTCCGTTGATGGCCCGGATGACACTGGGGAAGGTCCCCGGCCGGGTCGCGTTGCGCACCCCGGAGGGCAAGACGGTGCTGATCAAGGGCAGCGGTGTGGCGGTCACCGTGACCGGCGCGCCCGAGGAGCTGTTGCTCTTCTGCGTCGGGCGACAGGCCAACGTCGAGTTCGACGGCGACGCCGCAGCAGTGGCGGCAGTGCGCGCCGCGCCCAAGGGGTTGTAGGTGCACTTTGGACGACATGGTCCGCCAGTCACACGCGCCACATCAATATCGCGAAGCTTGGAGCCACATCGTTTGCAAATGCGATAGCGCATTTGCAAACAGTTATAGCCCACCCTATTTGGTACCGATGTGTCCGGTGTGATCGAGGTTTCGTGGGTCGCGGCAAAGGACAACAGATTCCAATCGACTTCACAGACGGGGTCGACCGAATGCCTCGCGCAGATCCTTCTTGATGACTTTGCCGAATTGGTTGCGCGGCAAGGTGTCGACGATGACGACGCGCTCGGGATGTTTGTAGCGACCCAGTCCCAGCGAATGACAGTGCTGCACCAGGGATTCCAGCGAAACGCCCTCGGCTGATGCGGGCACCACGACGGCGCATACCCGCTCCCCTGCGCTGCGGTCCGGCACTCCGATGACCGCGACATCAGCGACGGCGGGATGGGTGGCGAGCACATTTTCGATCTCGAGGGCCGAGATGTTCTCCGCATTGCGGATGATCGCATCCTTGATTCGGCCGGTGACCCGCACATTGCCGTCGGCGTCGATCAGCCCGAGATCGCCAGTGCGCAGCCAGCCTTCGTCGTCGAACGCGTCGGCGTCGAGCGTGGCGTCCGCGTAGCCCAGGAAGCATTGCGGTCCCTTGAGCCGCAACTCTCCTTCCTGGCCGACTGGCAATTCGACTTCTTGGCTGTCGACCACGCGGACGCTCACCCCCGGTACCGGCGCGCCGACGGTGTAGTCGAGCACCTCGGGCGCGGCGTCAAGCTTTGGTGAGGTAGCCACGGGAAATTCGGTCATCCCCCATGCGTTGGCGATACCCGGCATTCCGAAGGTTTGGCGAACCTGTCGTCCCAGCTCGGCGGTGATGGGTGCACCCCCGGCTATACAACCCCGCAGCGCACCGAAAAGCGGCCGATCACCCTGGGCCCGTTGGGCTTCCAAGAAGGCCACGAAAAACGGCGTAGCCGTGCCCAGGAACGTCGGATTGTGCGCCGCGATGGCCTGCGGCGTCGCAGCCGGGTCGAATACCTCGAACAGCGCCAGACGCATGCCGGTCATCAACGCGGCGGCCACCATCGCGGCACCGCCGATATGGGAGATCGGAAAGGCAATCGGATCCACGTCGCCGGCAGTGATGCCCATCGCGTCCACCATCCCGCGCGAGCCGGCGATCACCGTGGTGTCGCTGTGGCGAATCCCCTTGGGCGCCGCGGTGGTTCCCGACGAGTAGTAGATCCACTGGGTATCACCGGCGGGAGTCGCCGGCGCCGTGAGAACGTCAGCATCGCCGCGCGGCAGCCGAAGCTCATCGCACCGGGGAGGTGTCGCCAGGTCGACCGTGATGACCTCGAAACCCTGATCCGAGGCCAACGCGCGAGCAAGCTCGCCGTGATCGAATCCACGCCAAAGTTCAGGCACCACAACAAATTCAGTCGATAGCTGACCGGTGATGAAACCGAACCTCTCGCTCGCGCAGCATCGGGATGATCGGGTTTTGCACCGCGCCGAGTCGGGTCAGCGCCGCCATGACCACCACGGTCTCGAGCGTGGTCGGCAGCTGCCAGGACACGACGGTCCCCGCGCCAATCCCACGTTCAGCGAACGCGGCAGCCGTCGCGCATGCGGCATCGTGCAGCTGACGTGAGCTCAGGCTGCGGCCGTAGTCGTCGGCGAACAGCACCCGATCCGGTTGGCGCTGTGCGGCGTCGGCGACCAACGTCCAGTAGGTGACGTCCTTTCCGGTCGTCATCCGGCTGGCGGCAAGTCCGAGGGTGGTCGAAATCCGGAGTGCGCTATGGACACAGACACGGCGCTGCCGACTGGACCCAGATGGTCAACGACGACGGCTGAGCCGTTGGCCACCCCGTCATCGCTGTAGTGGGTAAGTGCCGCCAGCCCGATATGCGGCCCTTCGGGCAGCCGACTCAGGGTGAGCGTGTAGTCGACGTTGATGAACTGCAACGCCTTCGTGCCCCAGTTGGCGATCGCGGCGGTGACGTCAGCACACAACGCCGCGCGGGTGAACGGAGTGAGAGGCTCGTCGTCGATCAAGGGACGCGTTTCGTGTAGCCACGTGTATTTCGGTCCGGTCATGTCCCAATCGGGATCGGGATTCTGAAGCTCGCCGCCCCAGCCGTAGGTCCGCAGGAACAGCGTCGGCTTGTCGCCATCTTCGTCGGCGGGCAGCCCCGGCATCTGCAACGGTTGTGACCACACTTTGCCGTCCGGCTGCGGGCCGCGCCGCAAAAACAGCGCGCTCGCCCGAGCGACCGCTTCGCCATGCTGGATGAGACGCGCCTCGACCAGCCGCAATCGCCGGCGTTCGTGTTGCACCTGGATGTGCACCTCGAACGGCTCCAGCGCAGCAGGTGCGGGCAGGTCAACCGTCAGCCGCGCAGGTTGTAATTCGGGGTCATCGACCGCGCCTTCGAGTGCGGCGGCCAGGATGCCACCGACCACGTGTCCGCTCATTGTCGGGCCCCACCCGCCGCGCGCGACTGCCGTTGGCACGTAACGGTTTTGGTCGCGGGTAAAGTACGGCCTCGGTGCGGATAAATCGACGCCGTCGGGCAGGCTATTGGGCTCGGTCACCACATGACTTTCCACGGGAACAGGGCTTTCATGGAATCTCCTCCTCTGAGGTAAGCAACAGTAGATGTTACAGTTCGACTTCCCGGCCACGCGATCCGTGGTTGTCGTTCCTATCAAAAGTCCACGCGCACAGGACTATTGCCTTTCCCAAGGTGGCGGTTGGCCCGGCACATCATGCGAAGTCGGACCGCGCCGAGGGGTCAGCCAAAGCGTGCGCAGGGGCATGTCACAGCTGAATCATAGGTAGGCTATTTAACGTCGAGTGAGTTGGGGGTCAGCATTCGATAAATCCACTAATGAACAAGTGGGGGGAAATATGAATCTCAAGCAAATGATTGCGGCGGCCACGCTGGCCGGTGCCTTTAGCGCGGCAGCGCTGGGCGTGGGCGCCGGTTTGGCAAATGCCGCTCCAGGTTCACCGCCTCCGGCTCCGGCCGGCGGGCACGGCGCGCCAGCGCCTGGAGGTATCCACGCTCCGACCGGGCCAAATGACCCGGGTGGACCTGGCGGTCCAGGCGGCCCCGGTCCGGGCGGACCCGGCGGGCCTGGTGGCCCCGGTGGTCCCGGCGAACACGGCCCGGGTGGTCCCGGCGGCCCCGACGGCCCCGGTGGACCTGGTGGCCCGGGCGGACCTGGACACCCAGGTGGACCCGGCTACAACGGTCCGGGCGGGCCCGGTGGTCCGGGTGGCCCAGGCGGACCCGGCGGTCCGTGGCACGGCGATGCTCAGCGTGGCTACTTCAACCGAGCCCCGTGGGGAGAAGGACCCGCTCCTTGGGGCTACGGTGAGCCACCTCGGCCAGCGTGGGACCGACCGCTCCCACCGCCAGGGGGTTACTGGAATAACGGCCCAATCAACTACTGGGGCTACCAGGAAACACCCGTGTGGAATCCCGGTTTCAACCAGTGGGGCTTCGACTTCTTCGGAGTCTGGATCCCGCTGTAAACAGCTGACACGACCCACCACGACGCCCGTTTCGCCGCTCGGCGACGCGGGCGTCGTGTCAACTCCGGCGGGCCTCGTGCGGTGCGGTTGTCGGGAACGCTCTACACTTTTCGCGTGAAACTGCGGATGACTATCGGCGTCAGCGCGCGGGTGAAATCGCGATGACCCTACGACGTTTCGTTGCCATGGTCGTAGTCGCGATGCTGGCCGCGGGCTGCGCGCCGGCACGGGCGGACACCCATCGCACTATCACGTTGACGCTGGTGCGCCATGCCCAGTCGGCGGCCAATGCGTCCGGCGTCATCGACACCTCGACCCCGGGTCCGGACCTCTCATCGAGGGGGTGGTGCCAAGCGACGCTCGTGGCCCCGCAACTGGTCCCCAACCATTACGACGGCGTCTACGCCTCGACCATGATCCGCACCCAGGAGACGGCAACACCGACGTCACAGGTGCTGGGCGAACCCATCACCGTGCTGCCCGGGCTGCGGGAGATCGAGGCCGGCCAGTACGAAGGCGCACCCGAGGCCGACATCCCGCAGACCTACTTCGCCGCCCCCGCCAAGTGGCTGCAGGGTGACCGCAACGCACGAATCCCCGGCTCCGAGGACGGCAACGAGTTCAACGCGCGGTTCGCTGAAGCCGTACAACGCATTTACGACAGCGGCCAGCAGAATCCTGTCGCGTTCTCACACAGCGCGGCGATAATGTTCTGGGTGTTGATGAACGTGCACAATCCCGACCTGTCGTTGCTGAAAACCAAGTCGTTGCCGAACGTCGGCCACGTGGTGCTCACCGGAAATCCTTCCGACGGCTGGACATTGACCGAATGGGATGCCGATCCCCCGCCGTGCTGATTTCCTGACCAGCCCCTCAGCTCTTGATGCCGACGGTTATCACGTCGGATATGAACCGGATCCAGAAGGGACGCGGGATCCGGTGCTGATCGGTCACGGTGAACCCGGCGCCCTCGAAAATTGACCGCACCTCGTCCGGCGACGCGTTGTGCTGCGGTTTCCACCTGTTCGTCGACGGCGCCTGCAGAAGTGTTTGTCGGCTGCTCAGCGCCGAGACGGCCGCCACTCCGCCGGGCGCCAGTACGCGATGGAACTCCCGCAGCGCTGCCGGCTGGTCGAAGAAGTGAAACGCCGAGGTCGTCACGACCGCGTCGAGGGCGCCGTCGTCAAACGGCAGCTGCTCGGCGGGGCCGCGCAACCAGTGCACCCGGTCGGATCTGGCGCGCGCCTGGGCCAGCATCCCATCCGACATGTCTACCCCGTAGATCGCCTCGGGGTGTAGTTCCCGCTCGATTCGGTCGCTGAGAATGCCCGTACCACAGGCGATGTCAGCGATCCGGCGCGATTGGTGCTCACGCAGCCGCGCGATCACCTCGTCGTGCGGCGGGCGGTAAATCCACTGCTGCAGAAACGGCTGGTCGTAGGCCGGGGCTAAGAAGCTCCAGACCCGGGTGACGGCGCTATTGAGCCCCCGACGTCGCGGTGCGGTCATATGACATGTCTAGCGAGGGCCCGGTCCGCCGGGTCCACCGGGGCCTCCGGGCCCACCCGGTCCCCCCGGCCCGCCCGGTCCCCCCGGCCCCCCGGGACCACCCGGCCCACCGGGACCATTCGCCGCCGGAAGCACGAACACGCATTGGTTCAACTCGACGCTCCAGGCCCAGCCCGGGGCGCAATACGGGTCGGCCCGACTGACCGCCGGCGCGGCGAGCGAGGCCGTCGGCAATCCCGTCAACACAAGAGCGAACACCCCTACCGCGCAACGCCGTAGCAGCCGTGAGCGGGTCAGCGCTGTGAGTGTCTCGGTCACGTCGGTTCTCCTCCCCGAAGATGGCCAGCAGATAGCCAGCGCACATCATTGTGCTCCAGCTGCACCTTCCGCGTTCCGAGATTCGACGGCCATCCCTGCAGCGCATCGAAATCACAAAGTTCCGGCACAGGTAAGCGGATTAGCGTGGCGGTGTGACTGATCGTCAAGAGCGCGCCATGTCCTTCGGATCGATTGCCGAAGACTATGACGGACTGCGGCCACAGGCTCCGCAGGAGGCAGTGAGCTGGCTGGTGCCGCCCGATTGCGAGGTGGCCGTCGACGTAGGGGCCGGAACCGGACTGTTCAGCCGCACCCTGATGGATAAAGCAGCCCAAGTCATCGCGGTGGAGCCCGACGCACGAATGCGCAAGGTGCTGACCCAGCGATCGCCGGGCGTCCGCGCGCTCGAGGGGCGCGGCGAATCGATCCCCCTTCCAGACGCCGCCGCCGACGGGGTATTCGTCTCGTCGGCGTGGCACTGGATGGATCACGAACGGGCCGTTCCCGAAATCGGTCGGGTGCTGCGCGACGGTGGTCGCTTCGGCCTGATCTGGACGAGCCGAGACCGCGAGGTGGACTGGGTGCGCGAACTCGGCCGGCTGCCCGGCCAGAACCTCGAAGAGGTCCAATCGGCCGAGCGATTCCGGCAGCGCCTGCACTTCGACCTTCCCGAACCGCAGATCTTCCACAACACCGATCGCGAAGTTTTCCGCTTCGTGAAGACGATGACGGTCGATGACGCCGTCGCGATGCTGGGGACCTACAGCCGGGCCATCATCGCCTCGCCGGACGACCGCGCCC
Organism: uncultured Actinomycetota bacterium; assembly: GCA_963794245.1. Taxonomy (GTDB): domain Bacteria; phylum Actinomycetota; class Actinomycetes; order Mycobacteriales; family Mycobacteriaceae; genus Mycobacterium. The sequence goes on from CAWCDD010000003.1 coordinate 275,975, forward strand.
AGACGTTCTCCGCAGCACGCGCCGCGCTGGAGGCACGATTTCCCGGTGCCGACACGATCGATATCCCGATGCGCGCGTGGTGCTGGCGCGCCGACCGCATTCCCCGCGGCACCGAGCATTAGGGCCTGAGGCTCGTCAGCCCAGTTCTGCGCTCAGGTAGCTGATGGTGCGCCGAAACTCGGCCAGCAGTGCATGATCCGGCAGCACAAACCCGTTTTCGGCGTACAAATCTTCGGTGGGGTACTGCGTGACCCTCCAGCCAGTACCCGACAGGTGCTCGCTGGCCTGGCGCCGCTCGCCGACCCACACCAGATCGGCGACGTCGAAATCCAGTCCATGCTTGCGCCATCCGCTGCGGAAGGCCCGAGCGCGTTCGTCGGTGAACACCTTCATGTCAGTGATGTTTTCGGTGGCCAGCCGGCTGCCGGGAGCGCTGAGCGCGGTGATGTTGTCGAGAAGCCGGTCCTGGGCTTCCGGCGGCAAGTACGGTAGCAGGCCTTCAGCGATCCACGCCGTCGCAGCGGTGCTGTCAAAGAAGTTGTCGCGCAAGGCGGTAGGCCAATCGTCGCGCAGGTCGACGCCGACTGCTCGACGTTCCGCGGTCGGTTCGGCGCCGATCTGGGCCAACGTGGTTCCCTTGAACACGATGACCTCGGGCTGGTCCACCTCGAAGACGACCGTGCCCGCCGGCCATGCCAAGCGGTAGGCTCGCGCGTCGAGTCCGGCGGCCAGGATGACGACCTGACGGATCCCGCTCGAGGTCGCGGTGACCAAGAAGTTGTCGAAAAACCTTGTGCGCACGGCCATCTGCTCGCAGCGCTGCCGTGCCGTCAGGGGCACATCCTCGTCGTCGTCCAGAGGAATATCACCGTCGAGCATGCGAGTGAAGAACGGGTGTCCCACCGCCCGGACCAACGGCTCGGCGAACCGATCATCGAGCAGCGGATCAGGGTCGCGTGACGCCAGCGCCCGGGATGCCGCAACCATTGTTGCGGTCGCTCCCACACTGGAGGCAAGGTCCCAGCTGTCCCCTTCGGTACGCGCCGCGCCATCCGATGACACCGTTACCTCAATCCTGGAACCGGCCCACAAGGGCAGAAATTCGATATCAGCCACCATAACTTGGATTTCATTGGCGCGACCCGCTGGTAGCGGACCAACAAGAAACGACAAAGATCGCCACACGCGTCGCACGCGACACTAAAGTGCTGTTGGTGAGCAGGAACGTATTAGCCATCGGCCGCAGTCGCTGGATGGCGATCGCGGCCTCGCTCGTCGTTTCTGCCGGCATGATTTACGCCCAAGGCAACAAATCCCCGTGCTGCGCCGAGCCCCCAACAGCAACCCCGACGGTGACCGCGGCACCGCCTCCGAAAGATCCGGGATCTGCTCCGGCTAACGGCCCTCACGTCGCCAGTCCTGCGGAGGCCGAAGCGTTGGCAGCCCTGGCATCGAGCGCACCGACCGGAGCGCAGAACTTCCAATTCCCGTTACCACACGGCGTCGCGTCGGAGGACCGGTTGCAGGTCAAGACCATCTGGGCGGCTCGTGTCATCAGTGTGCTGTTTCCGCAGATCACGACCATCTACGGGTACCGGCAAGATCCGTTGCCGTGGCATCCCAACGGGTTGGCCATCGACGTGATGATCCCGAATCATGACAGCCCGCAGGGCATCGAACTCGGCAACCAGATCGCCGGATATGCATTGGCGAATGCGAAGCGCTGGGGCATCAACCACGTGATCTGGCGGCAGAAGATCTACCCGGGTCCAAACTCGGGTGCCTGGACAGCCGACCTCGGCTCGGAAACCGCCAACCACTACGACCACGTCCATATCGCCACCGGCGGCGGCGGATACCCCACCGGGCACGAAATTTATTACATCGCATCCATGACCCCTACGCCGCAGTAGAGACGGCCGGATCGAGACATCCGTGAGTTTGCCACGCGGTGTCTTTACTCGATCTTGACCAGGTATTGAATTACGCCACCGACGATGGCAGACGTGAGTACGCTTCCATCGGTGGAACTGGGGGTTTTGGGACCTCTGCAGGTCCGGCAGGACGGAACGCCCGTCGCTATTCCGGGCGCCAAACCGCGCGCCATCCTGACGATGCTCGGGCTGCACCACGGATCGGTGGTGCCGGCCGACGCGCTGGTCAAGTTGCTGTGGGGCGACGATCCGCCGCGCACCGCCGTCAAGGCCCTACAAACCCATGTCTCCTCGCTGCGCCGCACCCTGGGTGACGGCGTGGTCGTCACCGAGGGAGCGGGCTGGACGCTAAAGGGCGCCGAGGTGGATGCGTCGCGCTACAAACTAGCCGCCAAGAGTGGGCGTGACGCCGCTGCCACCGGTGACACCAGCCAAGCGGTCGGGCGCTTCGAGGAGGCGCTGGTCCTCTGGCGCGGAATCCCCGAACTCCCCGAAGGCCAGCGCGGGCTATCCGAGAAGACACGCTGGATCGAAAGTCACGCCGCACTGGTGGAGGATCGGGCCGACGCGCTGCTCGCCACGGGTCGTGCCGCCGAAGTCATCGGTGATCTCGAGGCGGCGGTGGCCGAGGCGCCGCTGCGCGAAAGACGATGGGGCCAGCTGATGCTCGCCCTCTACCGGGCCGGCCGGCAGGGCGAGGCCCTCAGGGCTTACAAACGGGCACGCTCGCTCCTGGCCGACGAGCTGGGAGTCGATCCCGGGCCGGAGCTTCGGCGGCTCGAGACCGCGATCGTGGCTCAGGACGCTTCGTTGGATATCGCTGTGGCACAGAACCTTCCGTCGGTGACACGCGCCGTGACGTTCTTGCTCACCGACATCGAGGGGTCGACCGCTGCCTGGGAGGCAGATGCCGGCTCCATGGCGGCCGCACTTGCCCGCCACGACGAATTGGTCGAACAGGTCGTCACGTCGCGTGGTGGACGGCTGATCAAAACGCGCGGCGAGGGCGATGCGACGTTCTCGGTGTTCGAAAGGCCGTCCGGGGCGGCCGCCGCCGCAATCGAGTTGCAAGACGCGATCACTCACGAGCCGTGGGCATTGCAGGATCCGATCCGCATCCGCATGGCCCTGCATACCGGCGAGGTCGAGCTTCGCGATGGCGACTACTTCGGCCGGGCCGTCAACCGGGTTGCGCGCCTGCGCTCGCTGGCCGACGGCGGCCAGATCCTATGCTCCGGCGCAACCGCCGAGCTCGTCATCGACTCCCTGGCCGACGATGTGATGCTCACCGATCTAGGGATGCGTCAGCTGAAGAATCTTGCGCGGCCCGAGCATGTTTTCGAGCTGCGCCTGGAAACCGCCGAACTCATTCCCCCGACGCCGACAGCCGAAGCGCCGATGCAGCGTCCCGCTCTGCCTGCGGTACTCGTCGGCCCCGGGCCGTTCGTCGGGCGTGGCCGCGAACTCGAGCGGCTGCTGTCCGTGTGGCAGACCGCGCTCGCCGGTGGTGTGCCCACCGTGCTGATCGCCGGAGAACCGGGCGTCGGCAAAACACGCCTGGCCGGTGAATGGTCGCAGCGAGCCTATGAACAAGGAGCGGTCGTGCTGTACGGCCGCTGCGACGAGGACCTCGGTGTGCCGTATCAGCCGTTCGCCGAAGCGCTGCGTTCGCTCGTGCCGTGCATGGGCGCCGACCGGCTGCGGGGACTGCGCGGCGTCGAAGCGCTGCTGCCACTGGCGCCCGGGCTGACCGATGTTGTCCCCGATCTCGCTCCCCCGGCTCACGCGGATCCAGACACCGAGCGCTACGCACTGTTCGATGCCGTCGTTGCGCTGTTGGAGATTGCGTCCAAGGGTGCGCCGGTCCTGCTGATACTTGACGACCTGCACTGGGCGGCCAAGCCGACGCTGCTCCTGTTGCGACATCTGCTGCGCTTCGGCGACCACGCCCACGTGCAAGTCGTCGGCACTTACCGCAGCACCGACCTCGACCGCTCCCATCCCCTGGCCGCGATGCTCGCCGACCTGCACCGCGACGGCACGGCGAGCCGCCTGAACCTCAGCGGCCTCGACGAGGACGACGTGACAACGTATGTCGCCGAGGCCGGCTACGACGACGAGGAACTCGCCCACGCATTGGCATCGGTCACCGGCGGTAACCCCTTCTTCCTCATCGAGGCCCTGCGCCATGTCGATGAGAGTGGCGGCGTGTGGGATCAGAGCACCCTGCCGCAGGGCGTGCGAGAAGCCGTGAGCCGCAGACTTTCACGACTTCCGATCGAGACCAACAAGGCCCTCGCCGCCGCTGCGGTCGTCGGAAGCCGGTTTGCGCTGGACCTGGTCGAGCGCGTGGTTGGGGACGACCTGGTCGACGCGTTCGACGAGGCGTCCAAAGCCGGCATCGTCATCGAAGAGCCCGGCGGTCGATATCGGTTCAACCATGCGATCGTCCGACAGTCATTGCTTGCCGAACTGCCGTCGATGCGGCGCATGCGGTTGCACCAGCGCATCGCCACCACGCTAGAGGACCAGCCCGGCGCCGACGACGAGCTGCTCGCTGAACTGGCCCACCATTATTTCGAATGTGCGTGGGCGGGAAACGCGGCCAAGGCCGTCGAGTATTGCCGACGTGCGGCAGACCAGGCGATGACCCGACTCGCCTACGAAGGCGCCGCCGACCTTTACGACCACGCCCTGCACGCGCTGGACGAGATCGATGACGAGCTGCCTGACCGTGACGACCAGATCGCCGACCTACTCCTCGCGCGTTGCGAGGCTCTGCTCGCCGCGGGTGACGTGGCTTCAGCAGCCGGCGCGGTCTCCCAATTGCAGCAAGCGACAGTCGATTCCGCGCGGCTATCGGCGTGGGCGACTTGCTTCGACGGCCAGCTCTCGGTATTGGTCCATCCCGAGCGATTGGACGACGTGGAAGCCGCGTTAGGCGCCGCCGCCCGGAAACTGGCCGAAATAGACGATGCCGCAGGGGAAGCCAAGGCGCATACCGTCCGTGCCACCTGCCTCGCCCGGCTCGGGCGAGTTGGCGACTGCGAAGTCGCCTTGGACGACGCTCTGACGGCGGCACGGCGCGCGCGTGATCACCGGCGAGTCAACGCCGTGCTGGCCGGTGCGCCGCTTGCTGCGCTGTGGGGGCCGAACCCGGTTCCGCGAGCGGGCGGGCGGTGCCTTGACGTGGTGCGGCTGCTGCGGATCACTACCGACTCGCCGGCGGTCGAGGCGACGTCGACGCGGTGCCAGGCCGTGTTGGAGGCCTTCCGCGGCCGCGATGCGGCAGCCCGACGGATGATCGACTCGGCCCGAAGGACGGTGACCGAACTCGGCCTGCGCCATGCCCTTCTGGAGGTCGAGCAGTTCGCGGGCATCGTGGAGCTCGTCTTGGGCGATCCTGCAGCGGCCGAGCCGCATCTTCGTCAGGCCTGCAACGGATTTCGTCGGATGGGTCTGGACGCCGATACCGCCGAGACCGCTGCGCTACTCGGCCGCGCCTGTCTGGCGCTCGATCGGGATGCCGAGGCCGACGAATTATGCACGGAGAGTGAGCGACTCGCAGGACACGCGCTGAAGGCATCGATCGCCTGGCGCACACTTCGGGCGCAGTTGCTGTCGCGCAGCGGCGAACACGATGAGGCTCGACGCGTTGCGCAGGCCGCCATCACTCTCGCCGAGCGCACCGACGGGTTGGTCGATCACGGCGATGCGTGTCTCTCGTTGGCAAGGGTGCTGAGCGCGGCCGGGGACGCCGCCGGGGCGCGAGCCGCCGCCGAACGCGCGGCCAACCTGTACGAGCGCAAAGGTGCTGCGGCGCTGGCTGATAGGGCACGCTCCATGCTCGGCGAGCGGGACCTCCCGCCTGTCCCTGCGCCACCCGAAGCACCGCCGATTGCCGAGTTCGACACTGCATGCGTCCGAGCGGGTGAATGCGTGGCGGCTGCTGTTAATCGAGGCGACTGGGACGAGTATGAGCGGCTGTTTGCACCCGATGCGTCCCTTGAGAGTCGGCGGAAGATTGTCGGCTTCACTCCGATCGACATCCCATTCGATGACTTGCAACGTCAGAACAGACGGATTCTCGAGACCGGCGAGACGCGGCATCGACTACGTCGTTCATCGCCGTGCGAGGTGAGCGCCTCGCACTCACTCGATCGGAGGTCGGCACCGGCGACGCGAGCCCTGGTGCGCCGCATCGATGAATTCTCAGCGTATACGGCCATCGACGAGCAGGGTCGGGTCGCGTTGCAGATCTGGTTCGACGTCGAAGACATGGACGCGGCGATCGCCGAACTCGACGCCGTGCACGCCCGATTCGAGGAAGAGGCACGCCCGCAGGCGCGACGGCTGGAAAACGCGGCAAGCCATGCGACCGAGCGCCACTCGGAGCACTTCGCAGCCCGCGACTGGGATGCGCTCGCGAAGGTAATTGCCGACGACATCCTTGTCGACGATCGCCGGCGGGTCGTAAACGCAGGGATCAAGCACGGTCGAGATGCCGAGATCGCAAATCTGCGGGCGGTCGCCGACGTCGGGATCACGTACACGGCGTTCGTCGTCATCGCAGCCCGCGGGGAGCGCCTCATCCTCACTCGCGCCTCGGTCGGCGGTGGCGGGTCCGCGGAGTTCACCACGGATGCGCTGAGCGTCGTCGAAATCAACTCCGACAATCAGATCGCGGCGATGGTCCACTTCGACCTCGAAGACTTCGACGCGGCCATCGCGGAGCTCGACGCCCGGTACCTCGCCGGCGAAGCCGCCGACCACGCGCACACGTGGTCGAGCATCACGAACGCCTTTGCCGTGTTCAACAGTCACGAACTTCCCAACCTGAAGTCCGACTGGGTCAACGTCGACCACCGTCGCGGAGCAGCCTTCGCGGCCGGCGACATGACCGCGTACATCCACGACTTGTGGGCCGACTCACCCAACATCAATATCTACATCGAAGTCGTGCATCGCCTGAGCAACCTCGGAGTCGTAATAAGCCAAGCGGCTCATGCCACCTCGCAACAAGGCTTTGAGGCCGAATGGCGGGAGCACTCGATCTTCATGTTCGACGGCGAGAAGATAAGCCGCTGCGAACTCTTCGACCAGGACGATCTCGACGCAGCGATTGCCCGCTTTGAGGAACTGCACTTGCAAACACGCCGACTGGAGAATGCGGCGTCGCGCGTGTTCGAAAACGAATGGTCGTACTTTGCGGCCCGGGACTGGGATGCCTTGGCCGAAACCGTGGCCGACAACTATTCGGGCATCGATCACCGAAGGGTGGTGAATGCCGAGAATCAGTATGGGCGAGATGCGGTGGTCAAAGATTTGCAAGCGGCCGCCAGTGTCGGTTTCACGATATCGATGGTGGGCGCCATGGCGATTCGCGGCGAACGTCTCGTCCTCGCACGCGTTCGCGCCGCCGGCCGCGATCCCAAGGCGATTCAAAACGATGCCCTCAACGTCGTGGAGATCGATGCGGAGAAGAGGATCGTAGCGACCGTTACGTTCGACCTCGAAGATTTCGACGCGGCCATTACGGAGCTCGACGCCCGGTACCTCGCTGGCGAAGCCGCCACCTACGCGCCCACGTGGTCGCTCATCGCAGATTCTTACGCCGGGTTCAACCGGCGCGAGCTCTTCGCGACGACGCCCGATTGGGTGAACATTGACCACCGACGCGGAGCAGCTTTCGCCCCCGGCGACATGATCGCGTACATCCAAGCGGCATGGGGCGACTCGCCTGACACCAAGATCTACATCGAGGCGGTGCATCGGCTCGGCAAGATCGGAGCGGTCGTCAGTCATGTGGCGCATGGGATCTCACAAGAGGGCTTCGACGCCGAGTGGCGGGACGTCCTCGTGCTGGCGGTGGACGGCGATATGTTCAGCCGCTCCGAGCTATTCGACGAGGGAGACCTCGGCGCCGCGATCGCGAGGTTCGACGAACTCAGCCGACCAGCACCCCAGCTGGAAAACGCGGCAAGCCGGGTCCGACGCGCGTCTGGTCGCACTTCGCAGCGCGCGCGAATGGGACGCTGCGGCTTCGATTCTGGCCGACGATCATTGCAGCGACGATCGCCGGCGGGTGGTGAACGGCGCTGGAATCCGCCACGGCCGGGATGCCGAGATCGAGAACTTGCAGGTGGCCGCCGACATCGGCTTCGCGAATATCGATGGTGGACGTCATCGCGACTCGCGGGGACCGTCTCGTCCTCACGCGTGTTCGCGCCGGGGTCGGCGACCCGGCAAGCGATTCAAGCGATGTCCTCGGCGTCGTCGAGATCGACGCTCGACGAGCGGATCGCGACCGTCATCGTGTTAGATCTCGAAGACTTCGACGCCGCCTTCGCGGAGCTTGACGCCCGCTACCTCGCCGGCGAAGCGGCGGCCAACGCACACACGTGGTCGGTCATCGCAGGCGCTTATGCCGCGATCAACCGACACGAGCTTCCCGCAACAACGGCGGACTGGGTCGACAGTCGACCACCGACGGCGGATCGCGTTCGCGCCCGGCGACATGACGCGTATATCCAGGCCGGAGTGGGACCTCACGCCAGACATCAATATCTATATCGAGGCTGTGCATCGGCTGAATGATTTCGGCGCAGTCGTAAGTCACACCGGCGCAGGGACCTCGCGAGAAGGCTTCGACGCCGAGTGGCGGGAGGTCGTCCTGTTGACGGTCGAAGGTGACATGATCAGCCGCTGCGAGGTATTCGACGAGGGAGACCTCGACGCCGCGATCGCGAGGTTCGACCAACTCAGCCGACCGGCGCCGCGGCTGGAAAACACCGCAACGCGTGTATTCGAGCGCCTTTACTCGCACGTTGCTGCCGGCGAGTGGCACGCCGTGACTCAAATAACGGCCGAGAACGTCTCTGTCGACGATCGCCGGCGGGTAGTGAACGCCGGGATCCTGCATGGTCGAGATGCCAACATCAAAGATGCTCAGGCAACCGTTGATGTCGGCTTCACGATGACGATGTCGGGCGTCCTGGCAACCCGCGGCGAGCGCCTCGCCCTCACAGGAATTCGCGTGTCGGGCCCTGATCCCGAGGCGATTCAAAACGATGCCCTCCAAATCATCGGAGGTCGACGCCGAGGAGCGAATCGCGGGTGTTGTCGTGTTCGATCTTGACGACTTCGACGCCGCCATCGCCGAGCTTGACGCCCGATACCTCGCCGGCGAAGCGGCCGCCCACGCGCGACACATGGTCGGTGATCGCGGGCTGTTTTCGCTGCGCACAATCGGCGTGAAGTCGCAGCGACGACACCGGATGTGGTGAGTATCGACCACCGCCGCGTGGCAGCGTTTGCGCCCGGCGAAGGTTTCGAATACATCCGTGCCGGATGGGAGCTCGACCAAGACCTCAACATCTACATCGAGATCAGCGCATCGGTTGAGCGACCTCGGCGCGGTTTTCACTTGTGCGGGACATGGAACCTCGCACGAGGGCTTCGAGGCCGAGTGGCGGGGTGTCACCGTGATGACCGTCGACGGCGAAATGGTCTCCCGCATGGAGGTATTCGATGAGGGAGACCTAGACGCCGCGCTCGCAAAGTTCGATCAGCTCAGCCGACCGACA
>CAWCDD010000004.1:0-896954 GCA_963794245.1 uncultured Actinomycetota bacterium
GCTCATGGCGTAAGGAATGGTGCCCATTCCGTTGAGAAACGCGAACACCGAACTGATCAGAACGAATTGGCCGCGCTGAGCGATGACCTGATCCATCGGCGACCTGGATCGTGTTCACGACGCCGGCCACGTTGACCGCGAGCAGGGGACTTGATCGAGGAGGACGTCGGCGTGGTGCGCAAAGTGGCGGCGCGAGAGAGGATGCCGGCGTTGGCGATCGCGACGTCGACCCGCCCGAAGCGGTCGACGACTTCGGTGACGGCGACGTCGAGAGCCTCGCGAGAACACACGTCGGCGGAGACGGTGCCCATGGCCGAATGTGACGACATGCGCGCGGCGATCTGTTTTGTCCGCGAATCGACGTCCACGATGGCCACTTTCGCGCCACGGCGGGAAATTACATAGTTGGCACACGCGGTAGCGCTTGCGGATTCCGCCAGTTCCACCGGTGATGAGCACGACCTTGTCGCGAAGGTCGTAAGACTGACGCGTGTCATCGGATACCGCGCTTGGGGCGGAACGAGGTTGTGCCGTTGCGTCGCACCATCGCGAGCGTGGTGGCGACACCGACCCCGGTTCAGGTCAGGTTCGAGACCGGCGCCTACGCGGTGCAATTGGTCGGTGTGCCAGGACAGTTCGAGGATCCCGTCCAGCGACTTGAGGTCGACGAACCTGCCCAGGATGCGGCGCATCCCTGCTCGCAACTGGTGTGCGGTGAGGGTCTCGGCGCGGCCCGGCAAGGATCACCTCAGCGGCGTCGGTCGTGGTTGCGGTAGGCCGGCCGAGACCGATGACGTCACACTCACCGCCGTGCACCGCATCGTGCATTGCCACGCGGGAACGGAAGCCGCCCGTGACCGCCAGCGGGATGTCTCCAACAAGGCTGCGCACCGTGCGGGCGTATTCCAAGAAGTAGGCCTCGCGTGCCCGGGTACTGTCGGCGGCCTTGCCCATCATGGCGGGCTGCTCGTAGCTTCCGCCGCTGACCTCGATCAGGTCGAGACCCTCGTGCGCCAATGCCGCCACTACACCGCGGGATTCGTCTTCGGTGAATCCTCCGCGCTGGAAGTCGGCCGAGTTGAGCTTGATACCGACCGCAAAGCCGGGCGAGACGCGCGCGCGAATGCGGCGAACGACCTCAAGCGCGAAGCGCATCCGCCGCTCGGCGTCACCGCCCCACTCATCATCGCGCCGGTTCGACAACGGCGACAGAAACTGCGCGACCAGATAGCCATGCGCACCATGTACCTGCACGCCATCGAAACCCGCCGTCTCACATACCGCCGCCGCGGTTGCGAAACGCTCGATGATGTCCTCGATCTCAACGGGGGTCAGTTGGCGCGGCGTGGCCGCACCGGGAATACTCAGCGGCACTGCGCTAGGTGCCACGGGGGTGTGCCCAAGCGCAAGCGGGTTCGACTGGCGTCCCGGATGATTGAGCTGCACCCAGATCGGGACACCAGCGTCCTTGGTGGTTTTGGCCCAGCGTGACAGCGCATCCAGGTTGCGCTCGTCCTCGATGACGATGTTGCCCGGCTCACCGAGCTGCCTCCGGTCGACCATCACGTTGCCGGTGACGATCAAGCCGTATCCACCGTGGCTCCAGCTCGTGTAGAGCCGCTCAAGGCGCCCGTCGGGTGAGTTCTGCTTGTCGCCGAGCCCTTCGCTCAACGCGGCCTTCATGATCCGGTTCGGGAGCACCTGCCCGCAGGCCAGCTGTAGGGGGACGTGCAGAGAAGTCATCGGGGTGGTCTTTCTACCCTGTAGGTATCTATTGGCGTATGACTGTAATATTATGACTGTAAGGTAATCGGGTATGATTAGCAAGGACGACTTTCAGGCGACGACGGAGGGCGCGAGCTGTGGCGAGGTACCACCAGAGCACAAAGCGGGAACTCGGCGGCGGATCATCGAAACCGCCGGCCGACGTTTCAAGCAGGACGGAATCGACCGCTCAGGTGTTGCCGCGCTCATGACTGACGCGGGGCTGACCAACGGCGCGTTCTATGCGCACTTCGAGTCCAAGGACGATCTGGTCGCTAACGTGGTTGCCGATCAACTGGGCTACCCAGCGTGACGTTCTCGCCTCGCTACCCGAGGAAACCACCGAGCGGCGCTGGAAGAATTCGTGCGCGACTACCTCGATCTCCGCCATCGCGACGATCCGGGCACGGGTTGCCCCTCCGCCGCCCTGCTCGATGAGATCGGCCACCGCGATGACGCCGTCCGAGATTCCTACACCGAGGGAATGCAATCCCAGCGTCGACGTAGTCGCGACGCACTTGTCTCCACACGACCCGTCCGCCGCACGCACAACGGCGCTCGGGCTCTACACGGTTCTCGTTGCCACCATGCAACTGGCACGCGCCGTATCCGACCGCGAACTCTCCGACGACTTACTCGAATCTGGTATTCGCAATGCACAGATCCTGTTGGACCCGTGGTGAGTAGAACTGACCCGTGATGGGACCTGCTCGCCGATCAGGACCGCTTTGGTGTTGTCCGATCGAACCGTTGGGTTTGACTGCCGGACCTGAGCTTCGTGCATGGAGATGACGGCGTCCACCTCTCCCGGCGGTGCCGCGACGCGTTGGCTCACAACCGCTGTTGCCGCCACCGAGTTGATCGGCAGACCGGATAGCGGCGCGCTCGGGTACTCCCAATAGACGCCGGCACCTGAAGTTCCGCATTCCCCAGGTAACACCCCGCTTTCTGTAGCGGGTTCGATTCCCGGCAGCTCCACTGAGAAAATGCTGGTCAGAGCCACAAGCTCTGGCCAGGTTTCTTTTTCGTCGGCTGTGGCTGACTATCGTTCAGCAGAGTTCAATCCTGACAAGGGCTCTGCATAAAGGAGTGCTCGTGATCTATCGCCTTACTCTCGGGGTGCTCGCCGCTTGGGCGGTGGCGATCATCGTCCCTGCCCAGGCCCATGCCGATCCGCCGACGAAGTGTTTGACCAACACCCCCAAAGGCAAGCAGGTATATGTGCCCTGCGATCTGCTCAACGCCGGCGCCAATTTCCCGCCGGGGCAGCGTTGTCCTCTACCGCTCGAGCAGTACCCGAAAGATGTGGCGGACTGGTGTGGCGAAGGCCCAGGTCTTGCGAGTCCCACGCCCGCGAGTCCTACGAGCCCGACAAGTCCGACGAGCCCCGCGAGTCCGACGAGCCCGACGAGTCCTACGAGCCCCGTGAGCCCGACGAGTTCTACCAGCCCGACGAGTTCTACTACCCCGACGAGTCCTACTACCCCGACGAGTTCTACCAGTCCGACGAGTCCTGCGAGCCCCGAGCAGTAGATCGTGAGCGTTGACGCCGTCAAGACCCGCAAACATAACCGCTGGTAACGAGCTGGACTGAACCCGAACGAGGCGGAACGACGCCGTTGTTCAGCAGTCCAAATTTCCTGGTAGAGCATCAGTTTAAGCGGCACGCATCCTCGGCGCGTGCTGTGCCGCGGCCGTTACGTCTGCGGATCCGGCGGGCCCGCGTGCCGCGGCTGGTACAGCAGTGCACGAACCAGCGGGCGCGGCCCGATGGACCGGAGCATCTGGCTGGCCGGGCGGACCCGTACCCGCTTCGGCCACCAGAACCAGCGTCCCATCACTGTCATGATCGACGGCGTGATGAGCGATCGGACGACGAAGGTGTCGAACAACAGACCGATGCCGATCGTGGTGCCGAATTGGCCGATCGCCCGGAGATCGCTGGTGATCATCGTGCCCATGGTGACGGCGAACACCACACCGGCGGCAGTCACCACCGGGCCGGTAACACCCATGCCGCGGATGAGTCCCGTTTTCAGGCCGGCTCCGATCTCCTCCTCGATCCGGGACACCAGCATCAGGTTGTAATCCGACCCCACCGCCAAGAGCACGATTAACGCGAATTCTGTTGCCACCCAGTGCAACTGGAAATTAAGAAGGTGCTGCCAGATCAGTGTCGAGAACCCGAAGGCGGCCCCCAGCGACATCACGATGGTGCCGACGATGACGCCCGCAGCGACCAAAGCGCGGGTGACGATCACCATGATGATGAAGATGAGCACGATCGAGGCCACCCCGGCGATCATCAGGTCGTACTTAGCGCCGGTGGCGATGTCGGAAAACGTTGCGGCAGTACCGCCGAGGTAGATGTCGGCGTTCTGCAGCGAGGTGAGTTTCAGTGCCTCCTTGGCCGCTTGTCGCTCCTGAGCGACGGACGCGATTCCTTCCGTCGTCGCCGGATCCACCGCGTGCGTGATGATGAAGCGAGCGGCCTTGCCGTCCGGCGACACCATCAAGCTCAACCCCAGCTGGAAGTCCGGGTTCTGGAAGATCTCGGGCGGCAGGTAGAAGAGGCTCTCCACCTGAGAGTCGTTGAAGGACTTGCCCATTACGGCGTTCGTGTCGGTCAGCCGGTCGAACTGATCGATCAGACTGTCGAACGAGCTGTAGATGGTCAGCGTCGTATCCCGGATCGCCTTCGAGGTGGCGATATTCTCGGGAATAATCGCCAGCAGTTCGTGCGTGGCCTTAGCCGTGTCGCCGAGGTCTTTCGTGAGATTGTGGAACTGCTCGGCGAGCTGATCGAATCCGTCCAGGGCGTCGAACAGACTTCGTAGCGAGAAGCAGATCGGGATGTCGAAGCAGTGCTTCTCCCAGTAGAAGTAACTGCGAATCGGCCTCCAGAAGTCGTCGAAATCCGCGATGTGGTCCCGGATTTCATCCGTGATAGCCGCGGTGCTCGCCGCGGTTTTCGAGCTATCGTCCGCGGCGTTCGCGAGCTTCTTAGTCACGTCGTACTGGCGCTCTAATAGTGCGATCTGGGTGTCGAGGAAACCGGTGATCTTCTTGAGGTCGGCGACGCGGTCCTTCAGGTAGCTGAGGTTGTCGCGGATGGGCGCGCTCTGCACGCTGAGCTGGAACGGAATGGATCCGTCTTGAATTGGCGGGCCGAGTGGCCTGGTGATGCTCTGCACGCGTTCGATGCCGGGCACCCGGAAGATGGCTCCGGCAATCTTGTCCAGGACCAGCATGTCGGTGGGATTGCGCAGATCGTGGTCCGATTCGATCATCAGAAGGTCCGGATTCAAACGGGCCTGGGTGAAGTGTTGATCGGCCGCGGTGTACGCCTGAACTGAGGACGCACTCTTCGGTAGGTAGTACAGGTCGTTGTAGCGCGGGTTGAAGCCCATCAATCCCAGGGCGCCGACGATCGCCAGGATGACGGAGGTGGCGAGGATGGGCGCCGGCCACCGCACGATGGCCGTCGCCAGGCGGCGCCACCGGGTGTAGTTGAACTTTCGCTTCGGATCGAATAGACCAAAGCCGCTTGCGAACACGATCAGCGCCGGTGTCAGGGTCACCCCGGCGGCCACCACCACCAGCAGACCGATTGCGCACGGAAACGCCAGCGAACTGAAGTAGGGCAGCCGAGTGAAATGCAGACAGGCCAGCGCCCCGACGATCGTCAAACCCGAGCCCAGCACCACCTTGGTAACCCCGGCGAAGGTGTCGTAGTAGGCGGCTTCGCGGTCTAGTCCCCGCTCGCGCCCCTCCTGGTAGCGGCCCACCATGAATATCGCGTAGTCGGTCCCGGCCGCGATGGCCAGCGCCGTCAGCAAGTTGACGGCAAAGGTCGACAGCCCCATGATGCCGGTGTCGCCCAGCAGCGCTACCACGCCTCGGCCGGTGGCCAGTCCGACGAACAGAATCACCATTGTCAGCAGCACGGTGCCGATGGACCGATAGACGAACATCAGCATGATCGCGATGATGATGACGGTGATGATCGTCATCTTGAACAGGCTCGCGTTACCGACAACGATCGTGTCGTCGGTCAGGGCTCCCTGACCCGCGACGTAGGCCTTCACCCCCGGCGGCGGCTTCGAGTCCGCGACGATCTGGCGAACCGCGTCAACCGACTTGTCGCCGACGGCGCCGCCCTGGTCGCCGCGCAGGTTGACCTGGACGTAGGCGGACTTGTGGTCATAGCTCTCGACACCCGATGCCGTAAACCGCTGCCCCCAGAAATTCAGTGCATGCTCGACGTGTGTGGTGTCCTGCTTCAGCTTCTTGACCAGATCGTCGTAGTACCGGTGAGCCTCCTCGCCGAGAGGTTTCTCCCCGACCAGGGTCACCAGGACGAGGTTGTCGGAGTCGTACTCCTTGAATTTCTCCCCGATGTGCTTCATCCCGGTCACCGAAGGCGCATCGGATGGCGAGAGCGGCACCGAGACGTCCTCGGCAACCTTCTCCAACTGTGGGACGAAGACGTTGACGCCGACCGCAAGCAACAGCCAGAACACAACGATCGGCAGCGCCAGGACGTGGATGGCGTGGGCCAGACGCGGTTTGCGCTCAACTTCGGTGTGTGGCGCGACGGGGATTTCGTCCGTGTCGTCGGTCACGCGGATTTGTCCAAGCAGGAGACCTGCGCGTCACGCGTGTTGACCTGTTGTTGATCGACCAATTTGCCGTCGACGGTGATCCGGCAGCCGATGGAGGGGCCGTCACCTTGGGCGACGACGTAGGCGAAGATGCCGGGCATCTCGGCGACGATCGTCTGCGACCACGGCAACGTGGTGAAGTTGGCCTTCTGCGGTTGTGCATCCGCATCCATCCAGTTGACGACGCCGGTCGTCCCGGGCGGTCCCAGGATTTCGTAGATGGCGGTCTTGGCCGCGTACGGCGGGGTCGCATCCCGCGGATCGGGCTTGGGCACGCCAGGTCCTGGGAAGACGCCGTTAAGTCTGTCCACCGCAACGCCGCCGATGATCAGTGCCACGACCACGACCAGCGGAATCCATACCCGCTTGAGAAGCCTCAACACGGTGCCCCCCGATTAATGCCCGACGGGCTGATTTTATTGGATCTCGTCGCGTTCGCCACCGCTAGCCGAACGCCATAGCTGCCGAGTTAATTCCTGCGGTGCGCCGTCGCGTCGGAGCCGCGCCGCCCGGCCCGCGCCGCAGCCGTACCGCTCGTTGTGCTCCACCTGATCAGTTTTGCTAGGCGACGACGTGACGCCAGGGTGGGCTACTCGCGTGCGGACAGCACAAAGCGACGCTCAACAGAGCGATACACACGATGCGTTGCCAGGCGAAAGGCCCTCGGAGACAGTTGCCGAGTCGGAGACATGGAAACATTATGCGCTGCAGGCGATTTCGCTGTGAGGCGCTGATTTTCTGCCCATCGACCCGTTGCTCGTCGATGTCATTGAAATGACCGCGCGGTCGTGTCGACCCGCGGCGATAGCGAGAACCGAAGACAGCTGAGTAGTTTCAGAAAGTAATTAATTCGCAGGCGCAAACGATGTCGCTTTGAAGCGCACGCCATCTGTTTTGCGAGACGTCGATTGTTCGGCCGTCGATCTGAAACCAGCACCGATTTAGGGCCATGGCGCGTACTCTGAGCTGCATGGCTACCAAGACCAAGGTCAAGATGAAGACCTGCGTACATTGCGGCCACACGTTCGATCCGAACGACCGACAGCGTGACCTGTCCGATCCGGACTGGCTTCCGGCCGCGTCAGTTTATTGTTCGCATGATTGCAGTGACCGATACCATTGCGAAATGGGGCACTGCTGCTCGACCCACGTTAAAAAGAAGGCTCAGCGCGAAGCCGCCAAGACGGCGCGATGATGCGCACTTCCACCGGATCAGCGGACTGGCCAGTTTCTGCAACGAATTGGCTATTTGAAGCGTGACCCCGCCCTCGACCCTAGGCGAGTTTCGGCAGGCGTTGCGTCACGCCATTGGGTAGCCGTCCAGATGCTCATCGAAGACGAGATCGGACGCTGGGCTATACATGGCGGGGCGGTCGTTTCACTGTTGAGCCCCACCGACCACGGCGCTTCGTATGGTGTTCGTCATGGACACCACGTCTGACCGGTGGGACGCTGGCCCGGAGCCAGTCAGCCGTCGCAAGCTGCTAAGCCTGATCGGTGGTGCAGGGGCGACGGCGATCGTGGGCGGGTGCTCGGAATCTGTCACTGAGTCCGCAACTCGCCGCAGCCCGCCAAGCCCACCGCCTCCGCCGACCGCGCTTCCGTCTCCCGCGCCAACGTCCGCGCTCGCGCTCCCACTAAGCGCAGCGTCGGCGGTGATGTTGTGCCGGGATGCCTGGGGCGCTCGCCCCGCACGCCCTGGCGGGAGGGATCACACCATCACTCGCATGACCCTGCACCACGAGGCCGTCGTCCTCGGCGACAACCGCAACGCCCCGGGCCGGCTCCGCCAAGATCAGCGCTACCACCAAGACCAAAAGGGATGGGTCGACATCGCGTATCACGTCGGCATCGACCGTGACGGCAACATTTACGAACTGCGGACGCCGCAGATCGCGGGTGACACCGCGACGGACTACGACACGACAGGCCACTTCCTGGTCCTCTGCGAAGGGGACTTCGACCAAGAAGTCGTTTCGGAAGCTCAACTCCGCGCAGCCGCTATCGCGTTCGCCTGGGCTACCCAAACCTTTCACATCGCCGCCGACACCTTGGCGGGTCACCGCGACCTAGCCCCGACGTCATGCCCGGGCGCAAATCTGTACGCCCACATCTCCTCCGGCGACCTCAAGCGTCGCATTGCAGACCTGCTCGCCGCTGGAACAGTGAACCTCCAGAGCGTCTGTGGGCCCGACGCGGCCACGACCGTTGCTGCCATCGAGGCCGGCCACTAACGCGCCGCAAGCAGCGCAAGCTCTCCAGCGACCATGCCAGAAACGTCTGCGGAGCTTGCTAATCCGAATCACTCCGACGGCTACGCCGGAGTCGAGAAATCGCCGGCGGCGCACACCCAATCAGGGGTGCGACGGGTAGCCTGGGCACATCCACATTCCTTTCCCCGGCGCCGCCAGCGGTCCGATCCGCATCGCCGTACTGGCGCCGATCGCGTGGCGGACACCACCTCGTCACTACGGGCCGTGGGAGCAGTTCGCCTCGTTGCTCACCGAGGGGCTGGTGGCTGCGGGCCATCACGTCACGCTGTTCGCCACCGCAGACTCGATCACCACGGCCACCCTGTCCGCCACCGCGCTGTGTGGGTGGTCTGAAGACGCGACGATCGACGCCAAGGTCGCAGAGTGCTTGCACATCGCCTCCGTGTTCGAGCGCGCCGGCGAGTTCGACGTCATTCACAACGGGTTCGACTTCCTACCGCTCACCTATAGCGGTCTGGTGGCCACACCGGTGGTCACGACGATCCACGGGTTCTCGTCCGACCGGATCATTCCTGTCTACGAGCGCTACGACGGCGCAGGCGCGTATGTGTCGATCAGCGACGCCGACCGACACCCAAATCTGCACTACGCCACCACTATTCATCACGGCATCGATATCGATGCATTCGCGATGCATCCGAATCCCGGCGAGCATCTGCTGTTCTTCGGGCGGATCCATCCCGACAAGGGCACCGCCGACGCGATCGAGGTCGCACGCCGGTGTGGCCGTCGGCTCGACATCGCCGGGATCGTCCAGGACGAGGAGTACTTCCGCAACGAGGTTGCGCCGTACATCGACGGCGAGCACGTCCGCTACCTTGGCCCCGTCGATGCCTCTGCGCGCGCCGAGGTACTGGGCGGAGCGTACGCGCTGCTCCACCTGATCGACTTTGACGAGCCGTTCGGGTACAGCGTCGTCGAGGCGATGGCCTGTGGCACGCCGGTCATCGCCAACTCGAGAGGCTCGATGGGCGAGCTGATCGAGCACGGGGTCACCGGCTACCTGGTCGACGACATCGTTTCGGCGGTGGCCGCGGTCGCTGCAGCCGGCGATCTGGACCGGCGCAGGATCGCCGAACGAGCGGCCGAACGCTTCACGGTCGCCACCATGATCGACAAGTACGTCAAGGTCTACCGCGACATCATTGCGAATCGGAAATGAAGGTGCGGCGCGGTCCTGCGTGGTGGAAGTCTGCCGTCGTCTACCAGATCTATCCGCGCAGTTTCGCCGACTCGAGCGGCGACGGGATCGGTGACCTGGCCGGCATCATCGGGCGGCTCGACTATCTACGGGCGCTCGGCGTCGATGTGATCTGGTTGTCGCCTATCTACCGATCGCCCCAGGCCGACAACGGCTACGACATCAGTGATTACCGCGACATCGATCCGCTGTTCGGCACCCTGGCCGAGTTCGACGCACTGCTCGCCAAGGTGCACGAACTCGGGATGAAACTGGTGATGGACCTGGTGGTCAACCACACCTCGGATGAGCACCCGTGGTTCGTCGAGTCGCGTTCATCGCGCGACAACCCGAGGCGAGATTGGTACATGTGGCGCGACGCTCGTGACGGCGCCGAGCCGAACAACTGGGGTTCATTCTTCTCCGGCCCGGCGTGGCAGTGGGATCCCGCCACCGGCCAGTACTACCTGCACCTGTTCGACCGCAAGCAACCGGACCTGAACTGGGAGAACCGACAGGTACGAAAAGCTGTGCAGGACATCATGGTTTGGTGGCTCGACCGCGGCGTCGACGGCTTCCGGATGGACGTCATCAATTTCATCTCCAAGACCGAGGGCCTGCCCGACGCACCGGCGATCCCGGGACACCCGTTCGTCATCGCCCTCGAGCAGTTCGCCGATGGACCGCACGTGCATGAGTACCTCGCCGAGCTGACCCGCGAGGTCTTCGGCCGCCGCGACGGCGAGTTCATGACGGTCGGCGAGATGCCGGCGGTGACGCCCGAACAAGCGCGGCTCTACACCGATCCGGCCCGCGGTGAGCTGGACATGGTCTTTCAGTTCGAGCACATGGCCGTCGATCAGAGCCCAACGAACAAATTCGACTACCGCGGTCTTGACCTGGTCGTCCTGAAGCGGTCGCTCCATCGGTGGCAGGCGGCGTTGGCGGACACCGGTTGGAACAGCCTGTACTGGAACAACCACGACCAGCCCCGTGTCGTGTCCCGGTTTGGTGACGACGCCCCGGACTACTGGGCGGCTTCGGCCAAGGCGCTAGCAACGATTCTGCACGGCATGCGCGGCACCCCGTTCGTGTATCAGGGCGAGGAACTTGGGATGACGAACTACCCGTTCCGAATTCCACAGGACCACAAGGACCTTGAGGCCGTCAATTACCACCGGAAGGTGGTCGAACTCGGTGGGCACGAAGGAGCGGCGTTGGCCGCTCTGGCCAAGATCAGTCGTGACAACGCCCGCACACCTATGCAATGGGATGCGGGACCGAACGCCGGCTTCAGCACCGGCGACCCGTGGCTGCCTGTCAACCCGAACTACACCTGGCTCAATGCCGCAGCCCAGATCGACGCAACGGATTCGGTTTTCGCGCACTACCAAGCGCTCATTCGTCTCCGTCACGAATCGGCCATCTGGGTCGACGGCGACTTCACTCCGCTGATGGCGGAAGACCCGCAGATCTGGGCGTACACCAGAACCACGCCTGAGAGGAAACTCCTTGTTATCGCCAACTGCGGACGCGGTCCGCAGACCGTCGAGGTCGGCCCAGAATGGATCGGGGCCGACCTGCTGCTCGGCAACCTCCCCGGCACCCCAGCCACGTCGACGTCAACGTCTCTGGACCTGGCCGGCTGGGACGCGCGCATCTACTCATGCCGCGAGGGCGTCGACCCGCGGTGACGCGGTTTCTGAACTTGTGTGCACGGTGAGGTCCTAGTTCGGCGGCACCGCACCTTGTCATCGCGCGATTGGATGCGGCATCGACGGTTGCGGTGTGGCGGATAGATCCTAAACCGGCCACGACTGTCCGCGCCCAGCCATCACGCCGGACTTCACCGGCTCGTCGATGTGATGCACCTCGAGAGGTTCCGGCAGCATCGGTCGGGACCCGATTCGGGGCCGCGGATGGTGGTCCGCCGCTCCGCTCCGGCGAGTCCCGCACGCCCGATCGAGTTGTTAGACGAGGCCGTAAATATCCAAGAGTCGAAATCGTGTCGCATCGAGACGCTGGCCCAGAGTGGAAGCCACTTCCTTTACCAGTTGGTATCCCAGCTCGTGATCCTCTTCGCATTTGCCGCGCAGGCACTTGCCATCTAGCGCGATCAGTCGGGTCGTCTCTACGGCGCGCGCGTCGAACCGAAAGCGATAGGGGGGTATCAACCAAGACCATCCGAGCATGTCGCCGCGACCCAGAGTCTCAATCGTCAAGCTGCCGTGACCAGGAGCAACGACTTCGAGCGCAACTTTTCCTTCGCGGATGAGATAGAAGACATCGGCGTCTCTGCCCTCTTGAAAGATGAACTCACCAGCGTTAAAGCGGACGTTTGACGCACATCCGACTACCAATTGATGACAACGCGGGTCCACCCGGGTAAAGAACGGATGCTCAGCCAGAATGCCTTCGAGTGTCTTCATTGCGCTTTCCTTTCCGGGTACGCAGCTCCAGGTTAGGCGCGGGCAGTGTGCCTCAGGTGGGTGGCCGCGGACGTTCAGGGGGATGGGGATCCGTACAAGCCCGGACCCGTAATGCGCAGTTGCTCCAGGAACGAGCGAGCGGACACATACGCGGCCTCGATCAACGCGGCGGTGTGTGTGAAGTCAAGTGGCGACAACAGTCTGGGCGCGGGCCCGGGAAGGTAGACGACCGGGATCCCGGCGGCGATCACGGGAGCCTCGAGCACGCACTGTGCGCGCATCGCGACCATCGCCGTGTACAGCAGAATGTCGGCGATGGTGTCCGTCGAACCCGGCAGTTGGCCTGGGAAGTTGCAGTCGAGCACCACCAACGAGCGGGCCCCCATCTCGACCGCTTGGCGCATCGGGACGTTGGCCACCAGACCTCCGTCGTAGAGTTGGCGGCCGTCGAGGTCGACAGATGGGAAGATGCCCGGGATCGCCGTGCTGGCCAGCAGAGCGGGCAGCAGTGGACCCTCACGTACGACGTGTGGCCGAGCGGTGGCGATATCTGTCGTGACTGCGGCGAACGGCAGCTTCAGATCGGCGAATGTCGTTGCCTGCCCGACAAATTCGGTTATCACCGCGGCAAGTCCGGTGTTTGGGAACAGGTACGTCTTGACCCTCTGCAGCAGCAAGGCTTGGGCGAGCAAACCGCCCGGGAACACTTGATCTCGCGTCATTCGTGCCCACACGTGCGACAGCCGGTTAACCGCTCCCTTCGGGTCCGCGGCGATGACCGCGGCGTTGAGCGACCCAACCGAGGTTCCGGCGACGAGATCGGGAGTGACTTGGCACTCGCTGAGTGCCTGAAGCATGCCCACTTGGATCGCGCCGAGGCTGGCCCCTCCGCCAAGCACGTACGCGACTGGTTTGGGCAGCTCGTCCAGGCCAAGCACCGGACCGTTCACCCAATCAGGCTAGAGCACCCATTCACCACAGCCAGGCCGACAGCATCCTTCGCTGCGATATCTGGCGAGGGCATCGGCTGCATCTGGCAGCGGCGGCTCACGGAACCTCGCCCCAAGAAAACCAGCCGAGATCGACGGTACGGGCGCACAATTGTGGTGGTCCGTCTGAAACCTGGGAGCGGCGATGAGCGAGCAACTGTACGACTTCTTCGGCGAGATCTTCCAGCGGTACTTCAGACCCGCCATTGACGTATATCCGCAAATGGGTGCAGCAGTCGTCGAAAGGTTACTCACGCTGACCGACCACGTCCCGGATACCTTGGCACAAACCCGATGCGCCGCAATGGCATGGGCCAAAGCCGAGACCCCGAACCCCAGGATCGCCTCGGAACTCTTCGTGATCACCCAACACGGACTGATGTATGCCGCCGCGTTGAGCGAGTCGCCCCAGGCGCTGTATTACCTTGCCACGCCGCCCACATTGTTCGACCCGTTCGTCGATCAGGTCGACACCGCCAGACTGCATCCGGGTGCGGTCGTAGTCGTGGACAGCCGGTTCGGCCGCGACCTCACATCCGCGCATCCGATGGACGCCGCGCTGCGCCGGATTCTCGATGAGCACCTGGCGCTGCGGGTCGATCTGCCCGTGCCCTAGTTGATCAATCGATTTCAGTGGGGGGCCGTGTGCGCCGCTTGTCTTCATACATGGCCGCGTCGGCACGTCTCAGCAAATCGTGCGGATCTTCGGGCTCTGTCGCCAGTGCCACTCCAATCGCCGCGCTGATGGTCAGCTGGAGGTCTGGGCTGATCGCAATGGGCTCGATCAGCGACTGACGGATCCGGTCAGCCACCACCGCGGCGCCCTCGGCATCTGTCCCCGGCAACAGTACGACGAACTCGTCACCGCCGAGCCTGACCGCGGGCGGGTCCCCAGGATCGGGGCGCCTTACGACGTCACCCCGGATGCGGGTTAGCTCGGCAATGCGCCGCGCAACCTCGCGCAGCACGCAGTCGCCTGCGTCGTGCCCGTACTCGTCGTTGACTTCCTTGAAGTGGTCGAGATCGATGAAGATGGCGGCCACCGGATTAGTGGGTGTCGCTCCCGCGAGCATTGGTGCCAGTGCGCTGCTCAGGTGGCGGCGATTTGGCAGCCCAGTCAGTGAGTCGTGCAGGCCCAGTCGTGCAAGCTTGGCCTGAGCTCGGCTGAGCTGGGCCGATTCGACGTCGTATGCCAGCCGTTGTGCCGCGTCCAGGTCGGCGTCTGTCCAAGGTGCGCTCGAGCCGCTGACTCGCTCCAGCCAGGTATCGAATGACTTCCTCGGATTGATCAATCCTGTGGATTCAGCGCGCGGATCGCCCAGCCAGCGGAGCTGCTGCGGACGGTCTTGCCGGAACCAGACCACGAAGTCGTCCGGCGCGCCGAGCGCGACGAACAAGCAGCCAGCTGCACCGAGAGAGTCAGCTGTCGATTGCTGCAAGCGGTCGGTCGCCCAGGGCCCGCCCGGGGATCGGGTGGCGCGGATTTCGCCCGAAAGTCTGCGCACGGCCTCCTCGGATGGCGCTGCGCCAATTGACCGGTATTGCCCGTCCGCAGATGCGGCCGCGCCGTCTGCCTGGCAGAGCTCCAGCAGTTCGCCGGAAGCCGACGTGAGTCCCTCGGCAACAGCGGGCGCGCTCTGCATCGCCGCCCTGAGCCGGGTCCGGATGGATGCGCGGTCGGCTGCATCGCTCAGTCTGGAGATCTGTTCGGCTGCCGAGACTTGGAGTTTTGCCTGCAGGACTAGCAGTTCACACGACCTACGCTTCGAGCGCGAGACCCATCGGGGCGTTTCAGATATGCACGAGACGAGCCTTGTCAGCCGGCCTCCGTCGATCATGGCAAACGAAACGCTGGCTGCGGTCTGCATGTTGCGCATGTATTCGAGGTGGAAAGGGGAAACGCTGCGCAGCGCAGCGCGGCTGAGGTCAAGACTCGTGCCGGCCATGCGCGGCGATGCAATCAAGACGACGTCGCCCTCGTCGACATCGGGTATGTAGCGCGACGCTTTGCGGGTGTAAATCTGGCGGGCTTGGGGTGGAATGTCGCTCGCCGGAAAATGATGCCCGAGGTATCGGACCAGTCCTGGAAGACGATCCTCGGCGACGATCTCCCCGTGCTCGTCCTCATGGAACCGATACACCATCACGCGGTCGAACCCGGTCAGTGCGCGCAATGCGCTCGCAACGGCCGCCTCGACTTCGGGCACGCTCGTCGCCTCGCCAATCGCCTGTGAGGAATAGAGAACCGGGACGAGGTTGGCTTGATCATCGCCGTGCGCCCTCTCGATCTCGATGACGATCTGCCCGTCGACTTGATGCAGAATCACATCGACCTTGCCGTCGAATCCAGCTGCTAGGCGCATTCCATACAGATCGGGCGACGAAGGCCGGTAGCCAGTCTGCTCGATCGCCTGCTCAAGCCGCTGCTGTTCATCGGGGCAGAAGATGCTCATCACCGGCGAATCGAAGAGCCGATCCGGCTCCGCGCCGATCAACTCAGGGGTGTTGGCGCTTGCATACGTGATGCGGCGATCGTGCAGATCGGCGGCAACCAGCGCGCCATGGGCTTGTATTCGGCCGGACAGGTGCAGCTGCTCGCTCGCGCAATCGGGCAGAGCCTGCGCTGTGTGGTCACGAAGGGGCAGCGAAAGTCGCGGTCCTCCTGCCCGAGGCGAACCGGCCCCGGGACCGTGCTCCTTTGCATGGTCCACTCTCGAAGAATAGGGGTCGTGTCTACCGGCGGTGCACAAACAGTCGGACGTCCGTACGGCGCCCGTCAGGACTGACGCGCCACGATCACCGGGATCTTGGCCCTGTTGACCACCGCCGCGCCGACCGATCCCAGCAACCTGCCACTGGACCAGCCGCAGCCGTGGCTGCCGACCACAATCAGTTGCGCCCGTTCGGACGCCTCGAGCAGCCAACGTGCGGGATCACCGATTTCGATTCTGCGATGGATCCCCACGACGGGATAGCGTTCATGCCAACCCGCCAGCCGTTCAGCGAGCGTCTCCTCCTCCTCGGATAGCTGAGCGTCCCATTTGGAGTCTTGGAACAACACCTTGGAGCCGAAAACCCGGGGATCAGACCAGGCGTGCAAGGCCATGAGGGCCACACCTCGGCGGGAGGCTTCCTCAAATGCGATAGCGGTCGCCGCTTCCGATGCCGGCGAGCCGTCGATGCCCACCAGCACCGGCGCCCGTGCGACATCGCCGACGATTGCCCAGTCGTCGTGGATCACGGCGACCGGGCAATGCGCGTGGTAGACCAATGCCGAACTCACCGAGCCCAGGAAGCTGCGCGCCAACACGCCGCCATGTCCGCGGTAGCCGACCACGACCATGTCCACCTCTGCGGACAGGCCGACGAGCGTAGGGACGGTGGCCGAATGAAACACATGGCTATCGATCTGCACCGGATCGCACTCACCAGTGCTCTCCTCGGCGACCTTGATCGCCAACTCCATGAAAACGTGTGCCCGCTGCTCCTGGCGTTGCCTGAAGCCGGCCAGGGCGGCGACCTCGAGCCACTCCGGTAAGGAGGCGTCGACCACATAGACCAGAGTCAGCGGCATATCCCGCAGCGCAGCATCACGGGCCGCCCACCGGACGGCACCCAGTGCCGCTGCTGAGCCATCAACGCCTACCAAGATCGAGCCACGTGGTGGTTGCCACATTTCAGTTCTTTTCTGATCGGCTACTTGCCCACCCGAAGGATCGCTCAGGGAGGCCGCGACTGTCAGGGCCGAAGAGATGCAAGCCGAAGGACCAAAGGCACCGAGCGGTCACGCCGTACCCTTCACACGTGAATGCGATCGACCCGGACAAGCTCAACATTTGCCTGCAGGTGCTGGCCGACATCGAGTCGTTGCCGCCCGAGCATCCCGATGCCGTCACCGTGCGTCGGGCCACGGCGGGCATATTCAAGTCAGTCAAGAAGGCCCGCCGCGATGCCAAGCGTGACGCTGTGGCAGCCGCCGACCACGCCGTGACCGCCGCTACCGCCACCGGAGCGCCCGGCCGCATCGACGACGAGACTCGGGGCCTGCCGTTGGTGTCGACTGCGGTCGGCGCCATCGCAGGCACGTTGCTCCGGTCACGCGCCTGCTACATGTGCAAGAACCGCTACACGGTGGTCGACGCCTTCTACCACCAACTCTGCCCGGAGTGCGCCGCACTCAACCGTGCCAAGCGCGACGCTCGAACCGACCTCGAAGGTAAGAGCGCCCTGCTCACCGGTGGCCGCGCGAAGATCGGCATGTATATCGCGCTGCGACTGCTCCGCGACGGCGCCCACACGACCATCACCACCCGTTTTCCGAACGACGCCGTGCGCCGTTTCACGATGATGCCCGATAGTGCCGACTGGCTGCACCGACTACGCGTCGTGGGCATCGACCTGCGCGACCCAGCCCAGGTCGTCGCGCTCGCGGACACCGTGGCCGCGCAGGGCCCGCTGGACATCCTGATCAACAACGCCGCCCAGACGGTGCGCCGGGCTCCCGGCTCCTACGCGGCGCTCGTCGAGGCGGAGCGGACGCCGGCGCCGGAACTCGTCTCGGAACTAGTCGAAGTGATCACGTTCGACCGCGTCAGCGACGCCCATCCCGCGGCACTTGCCGGAAGCCTCGCGGCGCACCAAACTCCGCATGCCGTGACCGAACTGGCTCTCGCCGCCCGAAGCGCGTCTCCGGACCGGATCGCCGCGGGCACCGCCATAGACGCGGGTGGCCTGCTGCCCGATACCGCGCCCATCAACAGTTGGACCCAACGCGTGCACGAGGTCGACGCGATGGAACTACTCGAGGTTCAGCTCTGCAACCAGACCGCGCCGTTCATTCTGGTGAGCCGCCTGCGCCCGGCGATGGCCGCTTCACCCTCCCGCCGCAAATACGTCGTGAATGTGTCTGCGATGGAGGGGCAGTTCAGCCGCGCATACAAGGGCCCGGGCCATCCGCACACCAACATGGCGAAGGCCGCACTGAACATGCTCACCCGCACCAGCGCCGAAGAGATGCTGGTGCAGGACGGCATTCTTATGACCGCCGTCGATACGGGCTGGATCACCGACGAGCGTCCACACCCGACCAAGCTGCGGCTCGCCGACGAGGGTTTCCATGCCCCGCTCGACCTCGTCGACGGTGCCTCTCGTGTGTATGACCCAATCGTCCGCGGGGAGTCCGGCGAAGATCTGTACGGCTGCTTCCTCAAGGATTACTCGCCGAGCAACTGGTAGCTGCGACGCGTGGCTAAAGCCTCGCGGCTGAATCCAATTCGTCAGTCACGCAACGCTTTTCCCGCAGGCGCGGGGACCCAGCTTTGCAACGCTTTGCGTCCGATCAGTTGGCAGCCGTGCGTGTAGGCCAATTGCTTTGCAGCAGAGGTGAATTCCTGATTGCTCACCACGATGCTGCGCGTGCACCCGTGATGACGCGCACCTGCTACCACCTGTTGAACGGCGGCGACGCCGACCGCTTTACCGTGCCGTTTGCACTGGATCGCCGCATACTGGCCGTCCTTTTGCGCGATCAGGTCGACGCCGTAGTCGCCGACGGCAGGGGTGAAGCTGACCTGCCAGCCGGCGCGCTGCATGCGTGTGGCGACGTACTCTTCAAACTCCACGCCGTTCATCGCGTCAATCTCCCCGATGCCCGCATCGGTCCGCAGACGCCACCGCGACCGACGGTAGGCCGGTTGGATCAAAGCGGCGAAAAGCAGCCCACAACAAGCTCCAGCCAGGCCTAGCAAGACGCGGTGCCCCAGGAAACCAAGAAGCAGCCCGAAGTAAAGCGGGAGAAAGACGAATGCCGTCTTCATGTCGCGGAACGGTCTCGCAAGCCCCCGCAGCCTGTCGCGGAAGCGATTATCGAAGACACCGTATGCATGAGCCGATGATAGGGATGAGCAACGACAAGGAACGCCGTCCAAGCCTGTCGAGGTGAAGGGCGTGGCCTCACAAAACGGGCTAAGCTTCACCGCACAATGCGGCCGACCGAAGGGGGCGTCGTGGCCGATGAATTGAATGTAGATCTCGTTGCCCTGCACGTCGGGAGCAACCACGTGCTCAACGGGATCGGTGAGGCCGCCACGGACTTCGTCGGCCATGAGGACGGGCTGGCGGATGCCGCGCCGGGTTGGGTCGGGTCCTCGCAGCTGGCGTTAGGGCAGCTGGCGGCTCGGTGGGAGGCCCGGCACAACCAACACAAGCTCCAGGTTGGCGGGTTGGGGACGCACGTCGCCGAGGCGATGGTCGGTTATTCCACGAACGAGGACGGCTCGGCCAGCGCGCTCAGGTCGGTGCAGGAATAGGGGTAACGCGTGGGGTCGCTGACTCCGGCTGACGTCAAGCGCTGGGATCTCAACGCGATTCACGCGGTGTTCCAGACGGCCACCGGGCGCGCCAATACCTTGCAGCGCCTGGGGGACAGCCTGCAACAGGCGCACAACGTGCTCGCCGAGTGGCAAGGTGAGGCAGGGGACGCTTTTCGCGTCGACATAGGCAAGATTCGCCGCGACATCGAGGCGGACGGCGCGGAATCCAAGCAGGTGGCGGCGGCGGTGTCGAGTGCCGAGGCGGATGTGAGCGCCTGCAGACGCGAGCTGGATGACATCGAACAGGCCGCCCGGGCTAACGGCTGGTCCATCACGCCGGACTGGCGAATCGACGTCGGCCCCGGGGGGATTCCGCCGAATCGAATCGACCTCGCCAACGAGCTGCCGATCTTGCAGGGCAAGCTCAGCGCCTGCAAGGTGCATGCCCACACCGCCGATCACGACCTTGCCACTGCGATCGGCGCTGCCGTCGGCGCGGTGCCGCTGGATGCCGCCGGATCCGCGCCAGGTGCCCCAGCGCCGCAAGGCCCGCCGAACCCTGCGCCGGGAGGCAAGCCGAAGACGTGGCAAGACATGTTGATGCCCACTGGTGCGGCGGACGCTCCGCCAGCCGGTACCCCACCGAAGGACCCGTCGGCGCCGGGGGGCAAGCCGAAGACGTGGCAAGACATGGTGCTGCCTACCGGCGCCGCGGACGCTCCCCCAGGCGGCACGCCGCCGAAGAGCCCGCCGGCTCCGACAGCTGCCGGGCCGGGCGGTGTCCCGCGGCCTCCCGCAGGCGTGGGCGGCAAACCGCGGTCGTTGGAAGAGATGCTCTTGCCCGCCGGCGCCGTTCCGCTGCCTCAGCCGAGCCCGGCAGAGATGGAGAACGCCAAGGCGTTGTTACGCAAAGTGATGATCGGCGACGGCGTGCCGCCGGACCAGATCGAGGCACGCGTGAACGAAGCGGTGGCCGGCGCGCAGCGGTGGATCGACCAGGGAGGAATTCCTCCCTACATTCCTCCCGAGCCAAAGCTGTTGCCACCTCCCGGATTTGGTGAAGGTTTCGGCGATCGTTGGCGTGCAACCGAAGACAGCATCCATAACCTTCTCGGGGTAGGACCCCGCGGAGCGTCGGGCGCGCTCCAATCGTGGGAGCAAATGCTCGAGGGCACCGTCGAGACGACCCAAAACCCGCTGGGCGCGGCGGTCGGGGAAGTGCAAAATGCGGTGAACTCGCCGAGTCCGGCCTACTACCTGGGCGGTAAGGCTTCCGATGCCGCCTTCGCTTTGCCCGCGATGCTCTTCGGTCCGGAAGCGGCAGGCGTAGGAAAAATCGCCGACTTCGACGCCGCGGCTGCAATTGATTACGGTCCAACGCATTTGCCGCATGCGCCGGTCGGATTCGATAACCCTGTCAACTACCACTCATTTGCAGACCAGGCGGGCCAAGATCTTTATTCCGCGTTCATGCACGGAGAACCCACGCCAGGCCTGAGCCAACAGCTCGCTGACATGTCGACTCACTACGTCGGTGACAATCTAGACCGAGTCGTCCTCGGTAAGTTCGGCGGTCAGGAAGGGGGCTACATCGGCGAAGCCAGAGGCCACGGCGGAATCTACTTCGACACTGGCGATCCGACTTGGGACGCCATGACCTATGGGCTCAATGACGGTGATCGCACGTCGCTCGTGTGGCAAGTCAATGAACAGTTCCTTCGCGGGCAAATGGCGCGTGGAGTTCCTCGGATCGACTACGAACTACTAGGAAAGTTTGGTTCCGTTGACGATGTTCTCGACGTGGATCCGGATTCTTTCTCCGCTATGGAGATAGCA
Source organism: uncultured Actinomycetota bacterium (assembly GCA_963794245.1). GTDB lineage: Bacteria > Actinomycetota > Actinomycetes > Mycobacteriales > Mycobacteriaceae > Mycobacterium. The sequence goes on from CAWCDD010000004.1 coordinate 21,447, forward strand.
TTCTTAAAGGGCAACGCGGAGGCGTACGGTTATCGGCAAGTCGGGAACTCATGGGTACGTGTTACGGATGGAAGGTAATGACACAGGAATTCTTGACCGAGGTTCGGTCAATTGTTGAGCCATTATTGAATGAACTTGGATTTCAGCTTGATGAGTACGATGGTGATGTAGCTGAAGGCGGACCGAAAAGTTCGGTCGCCTACTTCCGTTCGAAAGATTGCAAGATCCAAATATATGATTCGCCGCGAGAAGCTTCGATCAATTGTATGATTGCCCCGCTCGATGCGCCTAATGTGTTTGGCCCGTCTGATGAGTCTGGGAATTGGCAGTACATTGTCATGTTTGCGATAAAGCAGGGTATTCCACGCGAAGAGATCAGGAAGGATCAGCTGCCGACCAATTTTCCGACCAGTACTCAAAGACTTGAGTGGGTTCGGGGACGCATCGAGAAGTATTTTCCCATCGCGCACGACGGTATTCTCGAAATGGATGGACCGGAGTCCTGGAACTCAAGCCCCTAGAAATTTTGCGTGGACTTTGTCCGGGCAATCTTATTGGCTCTACAAGTACATCGCTTGAAAGTGGCAATGCAGCCGCACGGTGTGAGTGGGTATTCGTAGGAGGCGGCTAACCATGGAACCAGCTGAGGTGGAACGGTTTTTGGAGCCCACGTTATCCGGTGTCGGTTTCAAGCTCGACGAAATACATGATGCTGTGGTTTATGGCGACCGTCCCGCTCGGGCAGTCTATTATCGCGGACAAGACTGCAAACTCCAGATTTGTTGGTCGGCTCGGGATGGCGGGATCGATTTCATGCTCGCACCTCTCGATGCGCCGAACGAATTCGGCCTGCTGAACCGATCAAAGAAATGGCAGTTCATGCTGCTGCTCAGCGATGCGCACGATGACTTGGCGACGCCTGGACTGGATGCCGACGACGAGGCACTGCTGTCCTGGCTCGAGGAGCTGTTCAGAGTGCATTTCGCGGCTGCTCATAGTGCACTACGGGCGCCGGGTACGGCTTAGGGGGCCTTGATGACAGGCGGCCGGAGATGATAGAAGAATTTTTGGCCGGAGTCCGATCGATTGTCGAGCCCTTATTGGCTGAACTTGGCTTTCAGCTGGATGAGTTCGACGACAACGTAGATGAAGGGGGGCGAAAGGGCTCCGTCGCGTACTTCCGTTCGAAGGATTGCAGAATCCAAATCTACGACTCGACCCGAGACGGCTCGATCAATTGCATGATCGCCGCGCTGGATGCCCCAAAAGTGTTCGGTCCACATGATCAGTCCGGAAAGTGGCAGTACCTCCCCAACTTCGCGATTCGTCAAGGAGTTCCTAATCGAAGACATCATGAAAGACAATTTGGCAGTCGATTTTCCGACAGTTGGTCAATTGCTTGAATCGGTGCAGGACCGCATCGACAAGTATTTTCCCATCGCGCACGACGGTATTCTCGAAATAGATGGAGCCGAGCGCTGGAACTCAAGCCCGCAGACCGAGGAATATTGATGAACACGGATCGCGCTTTAGAAGAAAAATCGGCGGAACTTCAAACCGAGATAGATCAATTGTCGGAGAAGCTTGGCGTTCGACCAATGCGTGTCGGGTTGCGTACGCGTGATGGTCTGAATATGTATATTGCCCAGGACGGCTCGTATCACTTCACCTTCTACGAACGAGGAAAACTGGGTTTCGACCAAGTGGGCAGCCTCGATGATCTCCTCTACTGGTACACCCAAGGCGTGGTCACAAGCCAAGCGGCCAAACGCGTGGGCGACCGAACAGAACGCTTTGCGTATGAGTACCAGGTGCTCAGTCATTTCAGCGTTGACTGGGCTAAGAGAAATGTGCGTGAGACTGCAGAAGTGTTCCGTAACGGCCAGCCCGAAGACATTTCCTTACTTCCCGACATCGGCGAAGCGCTGTAGTCGTCGCCTGAGTCACTCTCTCGGCCGGTGTCCAATGTGCCCGCCTCACAGCGACAATCGTCATGTCGCGGGGATCGTCGCTCGGAGGTGGGCACAACGAACACCCTCGCGCCAGAGGCCAGCGTGGCTAGTGTGACAACGGCAGACCAGCCGTTGGCCCCTCGGCGGAATTAGCGTCGTACGTGCGGGCGTTGGTTGTCGGAAGACGGCAGATCAACGGCGGCAGATAAGGGAGAGCATGAAATTCGGGATCGCGACCTTCGTCAACGACGACACTATCGACACGATATCCCTGGCACGCGCGATCGAAGAGCGGGGTTTCGCATCGCTGGTCATCGCCGAGCACACCCATATTCCGGCGAGCCGGGAATCTGCATATCCGATGGGGGGCGAGCTACCGTCGATCTACTACCGGACCCTCGACCCATTTGTGACGCTGGCCGCCGCGGCGGCGGTGACCTCGTCCATCGAGTTGTTCACCGGAATCGCCCTGCTGATCCAGCGCGATCCGATCATCACCGCGAAAGAGGCTGCCAGCATCGACCTGATCTCCGGCGGCCGCTTCGTGTTCGGCGTGGGCGCCGGCTGGAACATCGAAGAGTTGCGCGATCACGGTACGGACCCGAAAACGCGTGGCGCATTGCTCGACGAACGCATCGAGGCCATCAAGGCGCTATGGACAACCGAACCCGCTGAGTACCACGGCAAGTACGTCAACTTCGACCCCGCCTACCTTCGCCCCAAGCCGGTTCAAAAGCCGCACCCGCCGATCTTCATCGGCGGCGACTCGGATGCCACCGTCAAACGGGTGATCCGCCACGATGCCGGTTGGATATCCAACCCGCTCCCGGTCGAGCGGCTAACCAAACGCATTGATCAGTTGCGTGAGGGCAGCGGACGCGATGTTCCCCTGGCGATGTTCGGCACGCCGGCCGACCCCGACTATTGGCACGCTGCCGACGGCTTAGGTTTCGATCGACTAGCACTGCTGCTGCCCACCAAGCCGCTCGAACGAATCGCTTCGGTTGCTCGATGAGTACGCCGCAAAGGTGGACAGCTACCGCGGTTGAGGTCGGGGCAGTGGGCCGGTGGCTTCGGCCGATCGCAAGCACATAGTCGATATGCGAATTTGGGTGAAGTCTGTCGCGCGGGTATCGACCGCACTACACTCCGCCTATGGAACTGAAAGACCAAGAGTTTCACCCGTCACTGATTTGGACGCTCAGAGCGAAATTCATTCAGTTCATTTACAAATTTTTTTATCCCTACCTGACCCGTCGGCTGCGTTCGGACGACGTCTTGTTCCTCAATTACGGGTACGAGGAGGATCCGCCGATGGCCGTGCCGCTGTCGGCCTCCGACGAGGACGATCGCTATTTCATCCAGCTCTACCACCGCACGGCGACCCAGGTGGATCTCAGTGGCAAACGGGTGCTGGAGGTCGGTTGCGGCCACGGCGGCGGAGCCTCGTACCTCATGCGCACCTTGCACCCGGCGTCCTACACCGGATTGGACTTGAACCCGACCGGTATCGCCTTTTGCCAGAAAAGACACAACGTCGCCGGCCTGGAATTCGTGAAAGGCGACGCCGAGGACCTGCCTTTCCCCGACCAATCTTTCGACGCGGTGATCAATATCGAATCCTCGCATCTTTATCATCAGTTTCCCCGTTTCCTCGATGAGGTGGCGCGTGTACTGCGCCCGGGAGGACATTTCCTATACGCCGATTTCCGCTTTGCTGACACCGTTGCCGGCTGGGAGGCGCAACTGGCCAACGCGCCGATGTCGTTGCTTTCGCACCAGACGATCAATGAGCAGGTAGTGCGCGGGATGGAGAAAAATTCACAGTGGTGGATACGCGCGGTCGATGGCCTCGTGCCGGCATTCCTGCGCAGGTGGCTCTTGGTCCGCGGATACGTGCTCGTATGGCAGGTCTATCAGGACATGCAAAGCGGGGGATCCACCGACTACCGGATGTACTGCTTCGCCAGGGCATGAGTCGTTGGCACGTCGGTGCTCGATTGCTCTCGACGCCGCCCGAGCCCCGCAATCAAGCGTCGGGGTCCGGCGCCCAGCGCGGCGGGCGTACCTCTGGCCTGGGCGACGACCGGGCCGCCGCCAGTGCCGCCGTGCGCTCACCGTTGATCGCGGTCAGCGGTGGAGGCTGGCCCTTGCGCAGCGTCGCGATCAACTCACGGTAAGGGCCGATGACGTAGACGGTGTCGCCGGCTTTAAGTCGGGCGTCACGGCGGGGGCGTAGCCGAACCGGCCCTTCCGGCCGTGTGATCGCGATAACGCGCGTTTGGGTCGACAAATCGACCATCCGCAGCCCATCGAGCTCGCTGCCCGCCGCCACGAGCATCCCGCCCACCATGAAGGAACGCTGCCCGACCCAAAACGTCCCGAGCACCTGCAGGCCCATCGCCGCGCCGATGAACCAGGGAGCCGCCAGGTCGACGATCGACCGCACATTTTCGAAACCGAACCGCCGATTTATCGCCGTGCCCAGCGCGCGGCCTTGAACGCGCATCACGATCGGCACCTTGGTATCGGATCCCAAGATCTCGAGCAGGACGATCCCGGTCTCGATGTTCTGCATGTCGTGATGGGTCACCACTGTCACTCCGCGGGCGCGTTCGACGCGCGCCGATTCCAGTGTCTGGCGCATCGTCGAATCTCCGAAGATCACCGGCACGTCGAGTTCGGCCACGGTCGACAGGTAGCGGTTGTTCTCGTCCTGCTCGATGACCAGGACGTCGTATCCGGCAGCGGTCAGATCCCGCACGACGCGGATGCCCACCGAACCCAGTCCGACGACAACGACGTGACCGCGCATATGACGCGCCCGTCGGAGTCCGGCCGTTTGGACAAACCGGCGGGACAGCAACAGGTCCGCAAGGAACGCGACGATAATCGCGGTGACGATCGCGCCGCCGAACATCAACGCGACCGCGAACAGGCGTAGTAAGGCGGGTTGATGGGCGAAGCTGAAATCGCCATAGCCCACGGTCGTAATCGTCTCGGAGGCGAAGTACAGGGCGTCGATCCACGACATCCGCGGGTTCCGATAGGTGCAGAACAGTACGGCTGTCGAGCCGAGCGTGAAGAGCAGCGTCAATGCCAATGAGGGAAGAAGCAGCGGGTTCATATCGTCGCGCATGGCGCGCGCGGCATCGATCGTGCGTCGCACCCGCGACTGGCTGGAGCGCGTCGCTGTCGGGGGAGGCACGGAGAGGCCTCGGGCCTCCAATTCGTCTTTGACGCCGATCATCGAGGTCCAGTCGCCCTTGTACACGCCCAGATCCCGTCCCGGACAGGGCACCACCTCGCCGGGAGAAGGCGAATTCTTGCCATGGACCACCGCCACCGGCGCCAGGTCGCCGTAGATCTCGCGCAGAGTCCCTTTATGTGGTGCCTCAGCTCCCCAGACAACGAACTCGATGCCGGCCGATTGGAACTGGTGGGCGTTGCGCGACAGCGCGGCTTCGATGAGGGATGGTGCCGCCAGGTCGGCGACGTCCAAGATCGCGCCGGGGCCGTTAACGGCGGTCACCGCTTCGCGCAGCACATCGTTGGCCAGGCGTGCGACGATGCGCACGGTGGAACTATATTCCCTTGCCAGCAAAGCTATTTCGAGGTTAACCGCGTCATTGGGCCCAGCGCAGACGACGGCGCGCGCGCGATGCACCCCCGCGCCGAGAAGATCGGCGGCCGTGTTGATCTTGATTATCCGCGCGCCCGCGCCCCTTAGCTCCTCGGCGATCGTCTTCGACAGCGCGTCATCACCGCTAACAATGATTTCGCGATGAAATTGAAAGATCTCGGCCATTTCGCGGGGTCGCTTAGTTCGTTCGTCGCCAGTTTCGATCGCGATAACTACCCGACAGCGAACTGCCGTAACTGGTCCGGCTGTTCGCCATTCGGCTGTGGCTTTGTGCTCTGCGCCATGAATACTCCGACCTCGTGCTGACACCTGCGCCCACTGGCTCATATGACTATCGAGCACAACGCTGGATAGTGCCACCGGAGAGCGCAACGGCGTTGTCCTATTGAGGCGCAACAGGTTCGACTTGGGCTTGTCACGCAAACGAAATAGTTGAGGCGTAGAAAGCGCTGTCGCGCTACTAAGCAAAGGAGCATTCCTTGTCCGAAAAGACGCCCGACGACATCTTCAAGCTCGCCAAGGATGACAACGTTGAGTATGTCGATGTCCGCTTCTGTGACCTGCCAGGCACCATGCAGCACTTCACAATTCCGATTTATGTCTTCGACGAGAACGTGTTCGAGGAAGGGCTGGCCTTCGACGGCTCCTCGATTCGCGGGTTCCAATCGATCCACGAGTCCGACATGCTGCTGCTTCCCGATCCGGAAACCGCGACCATCGACGCTTTCCGTGCCCGCAAAACGCTGAACGTGAACTTCTTCGTGCACGACCCCTTCACCCTCGAGGTGTACTCGCGTGATCCGCGCAATGTCGCCCGCAAGGCGGAGAACTACCTGATCAGCTCCGGCATTGCCGACACCGCCTACTTCGGCCCGGAAGCCGAGTTCTACATCTTCGACTCGGTGAGCTTCGACTCGCGCACCAACGGCTCGTTCTACGAGGTCGACGCGACGTCCGGGTGGTGGAACACCGGAGAAGCGAGTGAGCCCGACGGCAGCCCCAACCTCGGCTACAAGGTCCGCCCCAAGGGGGGGTACTTCCCGGTTGCCCCCACCGATCACTACGTCGACCTGCGCGATGACATGCTCACCCACCTGACCAACGCCGGGTTTTCTCTGGAGAAGGGCCACCACGAGGTGGGCAGCGGGGGACAAGCCGAGATCAATTACAAGTTCAACACATTGCTGCACGCGGCTGATGACCATCAGATGTTCAAGTACATCGTCAAGCAAACCGCTTGGCAGGCCGGCAAATCCGTAACGTTCATGCCCAAGCCGCTGTTCGGTGACAATGGCTCCGGCATGCACTGCCACCAGTCGCTGTGGCAGGACGGCGTCCCGTTGATGTACGACGAGACGGGCTACGCCGGCCTGTCGGACACCGCTCGGCACTACATCGGCGGGTTGCTGTACCACGCGCCGTCGTTGTTGGCCTTCACCAACCCGACGGTGAACTCCTACAAGCGGCTGGTTCCCGGGTATGAGGCCCCGATCAACCTGGTGTACAGCCAGCGCAACCGCTCGGCGTGCGTGCGTATCCCCATCACCGGCAACAACCCGAAGACCAAGCGGCTGGAGTTCCGCTGCCCCGACTCATCGGGCAACCCGTACCTGTCGTTCGCGGCCCAGTTGATGGCCGGGCTGGACGGCATCAAGCACAAGATCGAGCCGCCGCCGCCGGTCGACAAAGACCTCTACGAGCTGCCGCCCGACGAGGCCGCAGAAATCCCGCAGGCTCCGACCCAGCTGGCGGCGGTGATCGACCGCCTGGAGGAAGACAGCGAATATCTCACCGAGGGAGGCGTTTTCACACCCGACCTGATCGAGACGTGGATCAACTACAAGCGCAACTACGAGCTTGCGCCGTTCAACCTCCGGCCGACCCCCTACGAGTTCGAGCTCTACTACGACGTATAAAGCACGTCTCGTCGACAGGACAACGAGGCCAATCCGTAGGAAAATGGTCTGATGCGGGGGATTCTTGTGCTTGCGATATTTGCTGCCGTAGTTGCCGTGGCCGTGCCGGCCCAGGCCGATCCGGGGCCGGATGCGAACTTTCTGGCCGAGCTGAACAAGGCCGGCATCACTTATCAGACCCCGAGCGTCGCGATCGGAGTCGGCAAGAGGGAATGCGCACTGATGGACCAGGGCATTCCCGAGAGTGACGTCATCAAGACCGTGTCGGAGAGCAATCCGGCATTCAAGGGGGACGCCGCCGCCGAGTTCACGAACATCGCGGTGAGTGTTTACTGCCCTCAAGATGCCGGGCAACCGGCTACGCAGCCAGCACCGCCGGCTGTGTAGCCAGGGCTGATATCGCTGTGCGGCAAAGTATTTCGTAATCTACTACGGGGTAGGGCTGACGGATTGGGCTTCTCCGGCCGGCCGCGTGCGCAATTCGGCCGGTAGGCGTTTGAACCCGTGCAAGGTCACCAGCTCGAGTGGTTTGGGCTGCTCACGCAGGCTCAGACTCGGGAACCGGTCGAACAAGGTGCGCAGGGCGATGACGCCCTCTACTCGTGCCAGGGCCGCGCCGAGGCAACCGTGGATGCCGGAACCGAACGCCAGGTGCTCTCGCGCATTGGGTCTGGTGATATCGAACCGTCCGGGGTCAGTAAAGACGCCTGGGTCGCGGTTGGCGCCGCCCATCAACAGCACGAACATCGCCCCGGCGCGGATGTGTTCGCCGCCGATCTCAACGTCGCGGCGTGCGGTGCGTACGAGCATCTGCACTGGGCTTTCGAACCTTAAAATCTCTTCGATTGCAGCGGGCCACAGTCCCGGATCCTCGCGCAACAGGGCCAACTGCTGGGGATGCCTGAGTAGCAGGACGATTCCATTGCCGATCAGGTTCACCGTCGTTTCGAACCCGGCGCCGACCAGAAGTGCTGCATTCGCGGCGAATTCGCGGTGCGTCAGTTCGCCGCCGGCGGCCACCCGGCCGAAGGGATCGTCGCCCGAGTCGCCCGCACGCGCCCGTTCGATGAATTGTGCGGCATAGCGGTCGACCTCGCGCAGACGCTCGATGGCGTGGCGAAATGTCTTCCAGCTGGTACCGAAATCCAGCAGCGGCGCCAAGCTGTAGCCCCATTCGCGCACTTGCGGTCGCGCATCGGTTGGTAGCCCGAGGATCTCGGCAATGACGGCCACCGGCAGTTCCGTCGCGAAGTCGGCGACCAGGTCGGGTTGCGGTTTGCGCTCCAAACCATCGAGCAGTTCCGCCGTGATCTCTTCAACTCGAGCGCTGAGCCTGTCGATGGCTCGCGGTGTGAAGCTCTGTGCGAATAGGCGCCGGTAACGGGTGTGATCCGGAGGATTCGTCATCACCATCGCCGGCCGCTCCACCGGATTGGGCAGGCCAGGATCTGTTCGATCCAGCAACGCCGGAAACGGCTGGGGGAGAGGCGCGTTGACGATATTGGTGGCACCGAACGCGGCGTCACGCAACACCGTACGGCAGATTTCGTGGTCGGCACTTACCCACACGAATGGCCGTTGCACCAGGCGGCCCTGAGTTCTGATGTCTTCGACCAGCCGATACATCTCGTCTCCGCTGGCACGGCCCAGCAGAAACCGGGCCAGCGGCTGTCCGCGGCGAGCTTGCACCGCCAAGAATGCGCGCGGCGCACCGTACCTCGCCATCCAGCGAGCCCAGATGCTCGTCCGCACAGCGATCCCTTTCGCACCGACGGTGAATCTTTGCCGGAACATATCACCGGTGTTCGTCGTGCGTCGCACCGAGACCGCGCCATCGCGTCCGGTGGACGTATTTCACAGGTGGGACATAGCCGTTCCTCACGCTAGGGGAGCACACTGTCAGCAGATCCAGATTTGGCCGGGGGATGAAGAACGCGTTACGACAATCGAGCCACGGATTAGGGGGACCATGAATTACCAGATCGATTCGGTTGCTCAGCACGAGTCCCGCGCACCGGTCGGCCAAGACAGGCCGCGGCTGCGCGGTTGGATCCACCTCTACTGCGCCGTCGGCGCCTTCTTTGCGGGTACTGCGCTGGTGGTGCTGTCGTGGGCGCTGGAGTCCAAGCGCGCCGGGCACTCGACGCTGACATATACCTTGGCGATTGTGGCGATGTTCGCCGTCAGCGCCATTTACCACCGCGTCCACTGGGAGTCGGTCACCGCCAGAAAATGGATGCGACGGCTCGACCACTCGATGATCTTCGTGTTCATCGCCGGCAGCTACACACCGTTCGCCAGGCTGGACATGCCGCGCGGGACGGGATACGTGGTGCTGGCGATCGTGTGGGGTGGTGCGGTGGCAGGAATCGCGCTGACGCTGTTTTGGCCGTCAGCGCCTCGGTGGCTGGGAGTAGCGCTGTACCTGCTACTTGGCTGGGTCGCGATCTGGTACACGCCGCTGATCCTGCATAACGCCGGAGTGGCCGCGACCGTGCTGCTGGCTGTCGGCGGCGCGCTGTACACGATCGGTGCGGTGTTCTACGGGCTGCGCCGTCCCGACCCGTGGCCGAGGACCTTCGGCTATCACGAGGTCTTCCACGCTTGCACCGCAGTGGCCGCGATCTGCCAGTACATCGCCATTTGGTTCGCCGTCTTCTAGAAACGCCACCCGGTTTAGGGAAGCGATATCGCGTTTCAGAAGTGGCTTAGCCCAACGATTGCGGCAAGTAGCCTCTGTTGCTATGCCGGTGGCTGCTCGGGCGTTGTTCGCGATCTGCACATTACTGCTGGCTATCACCGGTTTCGGGGCAACAGGCAAGGCGCGTGCCGAGCCGGGCAGCCCGGGAGTGAGCGACAGGGTGGTGGGCTGGGACACCTACCGGCGACTGGATCGGCTGCCGTATCTGAGCGCCGATGCGCAGACGCTGCAGGTGTCGAGCTTCGACCGCAGCGGTGGGGATTTCGACATCTCCACGGGCAATAAGAACGGCAACGGTGGATGTCTGGCGTCCGGTGGCGCCGGCTGTGTGGTCGCGGAGGATCACGGTGCCGGAGAGGTCGATTCGATCTGGTTCACCCGCGACGGCGGCAACGTGCGCGCGATCGGCGCGATTCGCATCGAACTGGATGGCCAGACGGTGGTCGACGCTCCATTGCAGTCGTTGGTCGACGGTGCGCTGGGTGCGCCGTTCGTGTGGCCGCTGGTCGCCAACGCCGCGCAGTCGCCGGGCGGTGTCTACGTCAAAGTGCCGATGCCGTACCGGCAGTCGATGCGGATCAGCGTCGCATCGCATTTGGAGTACTACCACGTCGACTATCGTCAGTTCTCCACAGCGGACGGCGTGAGTACTTTCTCACCGGCCGACCCCGCCCTCGATGTGGTGGCCACTCTGCGGGCCGCGGGGACCAGCGACCCCAAACCCGCAGAACCCGCTGCCGCGCATACCAATCAGACCGTCGAGGTGCCCGCCGGTGCTGGAACGACGATCGCGGAAGCGGCTGGGTCGGGCATGATCTCGGCCCTGCGCCTGCAGCTGCCGGAACCGACCGATCAACTACTGACAGGGTTGCGGCTTCAGATCGAGTTCGACGGTCAAACCATGGTCGATTCGCCGCTCGGGGAATTCTTCGGCGCAGGGCTCGGCGCCAACGACGTGCGGTCGCTGATGTTCGCCGCAACCCCACAACCCGACGGGTCGTTGTCGTTCTCATGTTGGTGGCCAATGCCTTTCGCCCGCACAACACACGTCACCCTGGTCAATACCACCGGCGATCCCGTGTCCGGAATCGACAGCGATGTCGTCACCACTCCCGACCCGCAATGGGCGCCCGCATTGGCCGGCGGCAGCGCGGGCTACTTCACCGCGCGCTCGCACGCCGGACCAACGACGATCGGTCAGGACTGGTTGTTCGCCGATGAACAGGGCCATGGAAAATTCGTCGGCGTCAGCCACACCATCCGTGGTTCGAGGATCAAGACGTCGTTCGGCGACGACGCCCCTTACTTTCTCGAAGGCGCCGAGCGGGGCTACACGGACGGTTCCGCATCGCCGCAGTGGTACGGCACCGGCACCGAGGACTTCTACGAGGGCGGTTGGTATTTCAAAAACGGCACCCGGTACAGCGATCCACTCACCGGTCAACCCGATCGACGTACGGCAACTGGCGGATGCGCGGACTACTGTGTCGTGGTCTACCGGCTGATGCTCGCCGACGCTGTCGGCTACCATTCCGCGCTTCGATTCGGCATTGAGCACGGCAAGCGCAACATGGTCCAACCCGACTACAGCTCAACGGCATTCCTCTACGCCCAACCGAACGCCACCACTACTCCCAACGACGACGTCAATCCCGGCGATCCCGTGAGTCGATTCGTGCACGGCTACACCGACACCGACGCTGACGACCAAGTACTGATCAGCCAATACGAGGGCAGCGACGATACCCGCCCCATCGCCGGATTGGTCCGCGCCACCCACGCCGCGATCACGTTCGGTGTCCACATCGATCCGGACAATCGCGGCGTCCTGGTGCGCCGCACCTCGGACCAGGAGATCGGTTATCAGTCAGCCGATGTCGCCGTCGACGGCGTGCCGGCCCGAAATTGGTTGCAGCCACGCAGCAACGATTCACACCGCTGGCTCGACGACACCTACCTCGTGCCGGAATCCCTCACCGCCGGCAAAACCCTCGTCACGATCACGCTCACACCCACCCCGGACAGCCCGCCCTGGACCGCCAGCCGCTACCACGTCGACACACTGACGGGGCCATCCCAGCGGGTACCCTCCAACGCCATGGCGGGGACGCGATGAGTGCAGGTCTCTTCGGGCTCCTCGACGACGTCGCGGTTCTGGCGCGCCTGGCGGCTGCCAGTGGCCGCGCGACAGCCAAGGCGGCCGGCGTGATCATCGACGACACCGCCGTGACGCCGCAATACGTTCACGGCATCGCCGCCGAGCGTGAGCTGCCGATTATCAAGCGCATCGCGATCGGATCCCTGCGCAACAAGCTCTTTTTGATCCTGCCCGTCGCGATGTTGCTCAGTCAGTTCGCGCCCCGGCTGGTGACCCCGATCCTGATGCTCGGCGCCGTCTATTTGTGCTACGAAGGCGCGGAGAAAGTGTGGGCGAGTTTCCGCGGTCATCACGCCGACGCGGCGCCGGCGGCCGAGGATGTCCTGGTGGCCGGGGCAATCCGGACCGACTTGGTGCTGTCCGCCGAGATCATGGTGATCGCCCTCAACGAGGTCGCCGACCAGGCGTTCGTGCCGCGGTTGATCATCCTGATCGTTGTTGCCGTGCTCCTCACCGTTGCGGTGTACGGCGTCGTGGCCGTCATCGTCAAAATGGACGACGTCGGCTTGCACCTCACGTCGACCGCATCTCGACTCGGCCGGCGGCTCGGCCGGGGCTTGGTGGCGGCGATGCCCAGACTGCTTTCAGCGCTCTCGGGCACCGGAATGGTGGCGATGCTCTGGGTCGGTGGACACATCTTGCTCGACGGCAGCGATCACCTGGGCTGGCACGCCCCGCGGGGCCTGGTTCACCACGCCGAGCACCAGGTTGGCCATGCCGTCGATTCGGTCGGTGGCGCGCTGGCCTGGCTGCTCAACGCCGCGGTGTCCACGGTGATCGGGTTGATCGTCGGATTCGCGGGATTCGCCGTCGTAGGGCTGCTGTCACTGGCCCGGCGAGGTCGTTAGGGCCCGTTACCAACCAGGTTGCTGTTCTGCGGGCAGTAGGCGTGGACGGATATGGTCACGTACGTCTCGGCGTCTTTGGCCAGCGCGGGGTTGCTCGTCCTGAAATCTGCGATTATCTGCTGCACCGTCATGCCCAGACGGATGTTCTCGCACACCATCTTGCCGTTGTAGATGGCGGCGTCGGGATTGGCGAACGAGATTCCCCGGTCGTTGAGGGACTGAACGTACTTGTTGTCCTGATCCGGTGTCGACACGATCGATGACGGGGCCGCTGTCGCTACCGTGCCGGATGTCGTGGGAGCCGGACTCGCCTTTGACGTCGGCACCGCGGTAGGTGAGGGTGCTGCGGCTTTCGGATGCGAGGTCAACAGCGAACGCCCCAAGACGATCGCGCCGGCGACCACGAGCCCGGCCGCGAGCAGAGCGGCGGCGGTGCGCCACGTCGACCGCCACGATCGGCGCTGGTTCGCCGCCCCGCGTGGGGTCTCGACGTCGTCGTCGCGGGACCACGCGAGGCCGGCCGAGTTCGCGGAAGTGGCGGCCTCGGCTTCCGCGGAAGTGGGCGCGGCAACGGTCTCGTGACCGCCCAGCCCGGCAGTCTTGTCGGTAGCTGGTACCGGCTCGGACATGACGGCCATGGTAGCGGCCGTGGACGACGACTCGGGGTGCTAGTCGGGCGCCCGCGTGCCGAGTAGCTCACGGACCTGCGGACGGGTGCCCTCAGACCGAAGCAGGAAACTGGCCGGCCGCGGGCGCACTCGCAGCGGCCACCAGAACCAGCGTCCCAGCAGCGCGGCGATGGACGGCGTCATGAACGCGCGCACGATCAAGGTGTCGAACAGCAAGCCCAGACCGATGGTGGTCCCGATTTGGCCGATCACCCGCAGGTCGCTGACGACCATCGAGGCCATGGTGACGGCAAAGACCAGGCCCGCTGCCGTGACGACCTTGCCGGTACCGCCCATCGCCCGAATGATGCCGGTGTTTATACCGGCGGCGAGTTCTTCTTTCATCCGGGAGACGAGAAGCAGGTTGTAGTCGGATCCGACGGCCAACAGAATGATGACGGACATCGGCAGGACGAGCCATTCCAACCCCAGCCCGATAATGTGCTGCCAGAGCAGCACGGACAATCCGATGGATGCCCCCAGCGAAGTCACGACCGTACCCACGATCACCATTGACGCCACGAAGCTTCGCGTGATCATCAGCATGATCGCAAAGATGAGGCAGAGCGACGCAATCCCGGCGATCATGAGATCGTATCGGGAGCCGTCGTGCAGGTCTTTGTAGGTCGCCGAGACGCCGCCGACATAGATGTTGGTGTTCTCCAGTGGCGTCGACTTCAGCGATTCCTCGGCCGCGCGTTTAATCTGCTCCACACGCGCGATACCTTCGGGAGTGGCAGGATCGCCGCGGTCCGAAATGGTCATGCGCGCCGCTTTCCCATCCGGCGACAAGAACAGTCCCATAACCCGCTGGAAGCTGGGGTTCTGGAAAACCTCGGGCGGCAGGTAGAAGGAATCGTCGTTCTTCGCTGCGTCGAATGCTTCGCCCATCTCCGTCGTGATATTGCCCTGCGAGTCGGCCTGGCCGATGATTCCCGTCATGGTGGAATGCATGGTCAGCATCATGGTGCGCATGCTCTTCATGGTTTCGATCTGAATCGGAAGCTCGGCGGCGAGCTTCGGCATCAGCACGTCGATCTTGTCGATATCCACCACCAGTTCGCCCAGCTTGTCGTCGATCTCGTCGATACCGTCGAATGAATCGAACAACGATCTGATCGCAAAGCAGACGGGAATGTCGTAGCAGTGCTTTTCCCAGTAGAAGTAGCTACGGATCGGCCGCAAGAAATCCTCGAAATTCGAGATCTGATCTCGGATTTCGCCCGTGATTGCCTGAACGTCATGCGTTTTGCGGGCCAGGTCATGGGTCACGGCGTTCAGCTCAAGAATCAGGTGATACAGCGTTGTCGTGATTGCGATCGTTTTGTTCAGTTCATCGGCCTGCTTGAGCATGTCGTTCATGCGGGCCTTCTGATACTCGATATTGTCCATCTGGCTCGCGTTCATGATGCCCAACCGGAACGGAATGGTCGTGTGCGCCATCGCGGTCCCCGCGGGCCGAGTGGCCGATTGCACTCGGGAAACACCTGGAACCGCGAGGACGCCCTTGGCCAATCGCTCCAATATCAGAAAATCGGAGGGATTGCGCATGTCGTGATCGGCCTCGATCAACACGAACTCGGGCAACATCCGGCCCAGCGGAAAGTGCCGATTTGCGGCCGCATATCCCTGGTTCGTCGGGAGGTCATCGGGCAGGTACACGCGGTCGTGGTAGTTGGTGGTGTATCCCGGCAGCGCGAGCAGGCCGACAAGAGTGACCGCGCACGCCGCGGCGAAAATTGGCCCCGGCCAGCGGACGACCGCCGTGCCGATCCGTCGCCAGCGCCGAACCGTGATCCGTCGCCTGGGCTCGAACAGGCCGAATCGGCCGCCGATGGCTAGGACTGCGGGAACCAGCGTGAGCGCAATCGCCACCGCAACCAGCATGCCAACAGCGCAAGGGATACCGATTGTCTGGAAATAGGGCATCCGGGTGAAACTGAGGCAGAAGACCGATCCGGCGATCGTCAAACCAGAAGCTAAGACAACCTTCGCGGTTCCGCGGTAGGTCGTGTAGTAGGCCGTCTCCAAGTCTTCGCCGGCCTGGCGAGCCTCTTGATAACGGCCGACGAAAAAGATTCCGTAGTCGGTTCCCGCCGCGATCCCGAGAGTGATGAGCAGATTGACGGCGAAGGTGGAAAGGCTGATGGCGCCGGCATTCCCGAGGAATGCGACGATTTGGCGCGCGACTTGCAGCTCTATCCCGACCATCAGCAGCAGCAGGATGACGGTGCCAATAGAGCGGTAGACGAGGAGCAGCATGGCGAAGATCACCACCAGGCTCACGATGGTGACCTTGAGGATTGTCTTCTGACCGCTGTGATTCAGGTCCGAAATGAGCGGGGCGGGGCCGGTGACATAGACCTTGACCCCTGCCGGAGCGGGCGTGCGCTCCACGATGTCGCGGACGGCGTCGGCCGATTTGTTCGCCATGCTCGTGCCTTGGTTGCCGGCGAGCTTCAACTGCACGTATGCGGCTTTACCGTCCTCGCTTTGCGCGCCAGCCGCCGTGACGGGATTGCCCCACAAGTCCTGGATGTGTTGCACATGCTTCGGATCGTTCTCCAATTGACGGAGCAATTGGTTGTAGTAGTGGTGAGCATCGTCGCCCAGCGGCTGCTGGCTCTCCAACACGATCATCGCCAAGGCGTCCGAATCGGATTCCTTGAAGTCTTGGCCCATGTGCTGCATCGCCTTGATCGACGGTGCATCTTTGGGGCTCAGCGATACCGAACGCTCCTGCTCTACTCGCTCGAGCGAGGGCACGCCGATGGTCACGATGACGGTGAGGGCCAGCCACGCCAGGATGATGGGCACCGACAACCGATGGATCGTCCGCGCGACGCGGGGCGTACGACGTCCGCCGTCCACGCGTTGATCGGTCATGCGGCCCTCAGGCGGCAGAAGTTGTCGGCGTTCACGTCTGGTGTGATCACGGTTGACCACACCTCCACCCCGGTGCGCCAGCAGCTGCTGTCACTATTGCTCGTCTCCTCTGGTGATGCAGTCGCCCCGCCCCCGAGAGCAGGTGATGTCAGGCAAGGCTTCCAAAGTCTCTCATTGATGCATCGGCGGCGACAGGCAACCTATTACACCCGACCGTAGCGGCCTGGCGTCGCCGGCGCCCCACGGGTCGATGACCTGCGGTAACCGTATGTATCGATGAATCGTATGGCGGCACCCCTGATGGACCAGTAAGTTCGCGGGCAGGCTAATCGGGGCTGTTTCCGCGCGGAGTTCGCGCGAGGACGGGATGTCAATGCATTGGGCGATCACCGGCGCGACCGGGTTCCTCGGGGTTCACATCCTGAGCGAACTCCTCCGCGGGGACGATACGTTCACCCTGCTGACCAGGCCGCAGTCCGACGCGATCATCCGCATCTGCAAGGCTCTCCCGCTCGCGGTCACCGACGGGCAGGTGTGGACCGAGGACGAGCTGCGCGAAAGATTGACAGTCGTGCCGGTGGACCTCGCCGCGCCCAATCTCGGGTTAGCGGATCAGCAGTTCCAGGACCTTGCCGACAGCGCTGACGCGATCTTGCACTGCGCCGGGATCATCGAGCTGGACGCCGACCTTGCCGATCTTCGCTGTACCAACGTCGGCGGTACCACTCGGATCCTCGAACTCGCCGAGGCCGGATCGCGGGAGCCGGATCTGTTCCATGTGTCGACCGCGTTCGTCGCGGGCCGGCGCCGTTCGGGCCTCATCTACGAGACCGAGTTACGGGATGACCAAGGCTTCGAGAACAACTACGAGATGTCCAAATTCGAGTCCGAGACGCTGGTGCGGGACTGGGCGCGGCGCACCGGGCGCCGGGTCGTGGTGCTTCGGCCGAGCGCCCTGATCGTCGAACGGCCGCCGCATCCGGACTTCCCGCTGCACCCGCTTTCGTTTCTTTCGACGTCGGCCGATAGCGGGATGCGGCTGTTCTCGGTCTCCGGACGGCCGTTGCGCACCAACCTGTCGATGCGCCTGCGAGGTGATCTCAACGGCCACTTGAACTACATGCCGGCCGACGAGGCCGCCGACGAGATGGTCCGCCTGATGCGGCTGGCACCCAATGGCCTGAGTACCTACCACGTCGTTCATCATCACGACGTCGCAGTGCAAACCCTGGTCGAACTTTTCAACGCGGTGTCTCCGATCCCCTTGACGCTGGTCGAGGGCCCGATCGAGAACCCCAATCTGCTGGAACGGCGCCTGCGGTGGGCCAGCGGATTCATGCCCTACCTGGAGCACAGCCGGACTTACGACACGACCGATGCGCGAGCGGTGATCGGCGAGCCGCATCGGCGGACCATCGTCGACTTCGACTATCTGCTGGGAAGCGTGGGACGGTACAAGCGATACCTCACGGTCAAACCCGAACCGCGCCAACCCCGCGAATCGGCTCCGGCGCTTGAACCCCTGGTATCCGTCGGGCGTCCCTTCGATGTGACCGCCCACAGCGCGGACGAGGTTCGTCCCACGCGAGGGTTGACATTCATCGTCACGGTCGGGCGAAGCGGGTCGACCGCGCTGTCGCGAATCCTCAGTGCCCACCCAGATGTGCTCAGCCTCAACGAGTTCTACCTGTCGGTGCGCGCTTCGTCGGCGGCCGACCACGCACTGTCGGGTGAGCAGTTCTGGCGGATGCTGGCCGAGCCGCACCCGATCTTCGACTCGATGGTTCGGGGTGGTTCGGCCATGCCGGAATTCATTTACCCGCGACTGCAGGGAACCCGTTTCGACGCGAGCACAACCGGGATCCCCGCGATCTCCATGATGACGCTGCCGCATCTGACGTCGGACCCCGACGGCGTTTTCGACGCCCTTGCCGCGGAGGTTCCGACGTGGCCACAACAAACCTCGCGGCTGCACTATGAACGCCTCTTCGCTTGGCTCGCAACATATTTCGGTGGGACTGTGGTAGTCGAGCGGTCAGCCATGTCGCTGAGCAGCGTCCCGTGGCTACGCGAGACGTTCCCGGATGCGAAGTTCGTGCACCTGTTCCGGAACGGTCCGGACACGGCGGTTTCGATGAGCGACCACACCGGATTTCGCTTGATGGCGCTCATTCAGGACGCGCTGGAGCTGCTCGACCTCGACCCGGAGCGTCGACACCCCGGTCTGCGGCTGGACCCGACGGCGATACCGATCGAGCTCGCCTCTCTGGTCGGTGATACCTGCGACGTCGACTACCTGATGGGTCAGAACATGCCCGTCAGCCGATTCGCCCGTATGTGGGGCGAGCTGATCGTCACCGGCGAAGCCGAGCTCGCCGACCTGCGCGCAGACCGTTACCTCCCGCTGTCGTACGCCGACCTGGTCGCCGACACACGATCGTCGCTGGCGCGGCTGGCGAGTTTCCTGGACGTCGACGCGGACTCGAAGTGGCTCGAATTCGGCGCCAGCGTGATCGACCCGAGGTTTACCGGTGCCTCTAACCGGTTGTCCGCAGAGGAATTACGGGCGGTCATCGACAGCTGCGCTCCCGCGGCGGCCCGACTTGCGGAACATGCCATTGCCGCCGGAGCCAACGAAATCGGGGCGGCCGGTTAAGACGACGCAGTAGGCTGCGGCCATGGCGATCGACCGTGCCGCGCTCATCGCGGGCAGTATCCGACTTGCTTCAGGTGTCCACTTTCTCGTCGATCCGCTGGGTGCGAACCGGCTCTGGGGCGACCCCGGTGAGCCGACACCGACGGCCCGACTGCTGCTGCGATCGATGGGCTACCGCGATGCGCTGATCGGCGGGCTACTCGCGACGGCGGCGCTGCGCGGCAAGAACACCCGCGGCTGGTTCCTGGCGTCTGGAGGGGCCGACGCGGCCGATCTGCTGGGTGGGCTGAGTGTCCATCACGAGCTCAAGCGTTCACAGCAGCTGATCGGCCTGGGCGGCGCCGTCGTCGGAATCGGCGTTGGATTGTGGGGCGCGGCGCGGCCCGCGCCTAAAGACGGCGGAGACGCCGGAGGGCTGAGGCCGTCGGCCCCGCGGCTGTCGCATGACTTCGGCCCACCCGGTATCTGATCCGGTGACACGCAAGCCTGGATGCGGTTGACTGGTGACCGTCAATCGGAGAGGGGAGCAAACGTGGGTTTCGGTGTCCTGACTTTTGTGACCGACGAGGGAATCGGCCCAGTGGATCTGGGTAGGGGACTCGAGGAGCGTGGATTTGAGTCGCTGTTCCTCGCCGAGCACACCCACATTCCGGTCGACGCAAAGACCCCTTACCCGTTGGGCGGTCCGACCCCACGCAAGTACCACCGGACTCTGGATCCGTTTGTCGCGTTGACTGCGGCGGCGGTCACCACCGAAAAATTGGTTCTGGGCACCGGTATCGCCTTGATCCCGCAGCGGGACCCGATCCTGACGGCGAAGGAAGTGGTGTCGCTCGATCTGGTGTCGCAGGGACGGTTTCGCTTTGGAGTTGGCGTGGGCTGGCTGCGTGAAGAGGTCGCCAATCACGGCGTCGACCCCTCGGTTCGGGGACGCGTGGTCGACGAGCGGCTGCGCGCGATGATCGAGATCTGGACGACGGAAAAGGCGGAATTCCACGGTGATTTCGTGAATTTCGACCCGATCTACAGTTGGCCGAAGCCGCTGACGAAGCCGTATCCGCCGCTATACCTCGGGGGTGGGCCGGCGAGTTTCAAGCGCATCGGCCGGCTGAAGGCTGGCTGGATCGCGATGGCCCCCTCACCGGACGTGCTGTCGGGTCAGCTCGAAGAATTGCGCGCGGTGGCCGGCCACGACGTGCCGGTAATCAATATTCATATGGGTGAATCGACGGCGAAAGCCGTTGAAGGTTACCGTGATATCGGCGTCGAGCACGTCTTGGTGGAGCTGCCGACCGAGCCCCGAGACGAGACGCTTCGCCACTTGGATGGGTTGCAGGCGGAGTTCGCGAAGTTGACGTAAGGCTAAGTGCCACAGAAGGTTTGGTAAGTGCCGAAGTCATCGGGAGCAGGACTGGCGTAGCGCTCGAGGCCCGGCCGCTCGTCGTAGGGGGCGGTCACGGCGTCCAGGAGCTGCTCAAGGGGACCGAGATCGCCCGTCGTCGCCGCGGCCAGGGCCTCCTCGACCAGGTGGTTGCGCGGGATGTAGATCGGGTTGGCGCGATCCATCGATTCGGCGTCGGGGCCCAACGCGCGCCAGCGCGACATCCAGTCGTCGAAGCCGGCGAGGTCGATGAACACACCGCGTGCGGGTTCGGCGTCGCCCCGGGCCGCGCGGCCGAGGTGCCGGAAAAACGAGGTGTAGTCGACGTGGCTTTCCTTGAGCAGGCGCAGCAACTCGCCGACCAACGCCGTGACGGCTGCGGCTTCGACGTTCGCGGGTAAGCCGAGTTTTGCGCGCATGCCGGACGACCAGGTGGCGTCGTATTCGGTTTGGAATACGCCGAACGCCTGCTCGGCGAACGCGACTCCCTCCTCGACGTTATCGGCTAGCAACGGAAGCAGCGCCTCGGCGAACCGGGCCAGATTCCACCCTGCGATGGCGGGCTGATTGCCGTACGCGTAGCGCCCCCAATGGTCGATCGAGCTGAAGACCGTGTCGGGGTCGTAGGTCTCCATGAAGGCGCACGGACCGTAGTCGATCGTTTCGCCGGAGATCGTGGTGTTGTCGGTGTTCATTACGCCGTGGACGAATCCGATCAGCATCCAGCGGGCGATCAATGAGGCCTGGCCGCCGACCACCGATTCGAACAGCGCGCGATACGGGTTTTCGGCCTCCGCCGCGCCGGGGCAGTGGCGGGCGATCGCATGGTCGGCCAGACGCCGCAGCAGGCCGACGTCGCGGGTAAGGGCGGCATATTGGAAGCTCCCGACCCGCAGGTGACTGCTGGCAACGCGGACGAGCACCGCGCCCGGCAGCAGTGACTCGCGCTGCACGGGGCGCCCGGTGGCGACGACGGCCAACGAGCGCGTCGTCGGGACGCCCAGGGCGTGCATCGCCTCGCTGACCACGTATTCGCGCAGCATCGGGCCCACCGCCGCGAGGCCGTCGCCACCCCGCGCGAATGGCGTCGCCCCGGATCCTTTGAGGTGGATGTCGCGAACGCGTCCATGCTCGTCGGCCAGCTCGCCGAGCAGTAGTGCGCGCCCGTCGCCCAACCGCGGGACAAGGCCGCCGAATTGGTGCCCGGCGTAGGCCTGCGCTACCGGGACCGCGCCGCTGGGCAGCAGGTTGCCGGCGAGAAAGCGCAGCCCACTGGAACCCCGCAGCCAAGCGGCGTCAAGACCGAGCCCGGTCGCCAGCGGCTCGTTGAGCACAAGCAGTCGCGGGGCCGGAGTCGTCTCGGCCTGCCAGCGGACACCCATCTCGGGCAGCTCGCGCGCGAAGCGGTCTTGCAGGGGGACGCTGATCTCCGAAGCAACACTCACCTCATCCAGACTACGGAGAGTTCGTCGCGACCTAGGCGGCATGCCGAGCAAGTGCCACCCCGATTCGGACCTCGAGGTCGCTGAGCGTGATCGTTGGCGCGCGCGGCGGGGCACCGGACCGATATTTACTGCCTGTTGGGGTGGTGAATTCAGCTGTGTGAGTGTGGCTTTCGTCGATACTAGTGCTGACCCGCCAGCCGTCGCACTCTTTCGTGTAGTTGCAGCGCTCGCACGAGCCGAGGCAGTTGTCGGCGGTGGTTGGGCCGCCCTGGGCCCACGGCCGCGCATGATCGCGGTGCCGGATCGGCGCGTCGCAGTAGGGAGTCCGGCAACTTCGATCGCGCAGCTCGATGAAGGCGGCCAGACCGCGGGGGAAAAGCCGCGCCCGCGATTCCATCGCCACCAGCGCTCCGGCGCGAGGATGGGCGTAGAGCCGACGCAGCGTCGCCCGGGAGCGCCGGTCGACAACAGCGCTGCAGACCATTGCGCGGGCGACCGCTGCCGGGATCGGGCCATGCCCGCAGATCTCAGCCGGCGCGCTGTCGCCGCCGAGCAGCGTTTCGTCCGAAAGGACCAGATTGACCGCGATCGGAGTTGGGACGGCGGCGTCCCGACCCGTGACCCGTGCAACCAGGGTGTCTGCCATCAGCTGTCCGCGTGAGCGCCCGTCGCCGCGGGTATCGGCCTCGCGTCGCAGCGCCGCATACACCGAAACTCCTTGGGCTACCGGCAACAATGCGGTCAGGTACGTCATGGTGTCGGGCGCGGGCCGGATGGTAACCGTGCGTTCGTTCTCGGCCTTGGCGGCACGGTCGACGACCGCGTGCGGGTCCAACCGATAGGCGATCGCCTTCGCGGCCGCGGCCACTCGCGCATTTCCCATCCCGTCCAGATTGGGCGGGTCACCGCACAACTCGGCATCCAACGTGCGGCGGTCCTCGACGTCCAGGCATGCGCTCTCGCGCACGATCAAGGTGGCGCGCCACTCGGACAGCGCCCCGGATTCCAGCGCCGCCAGGGTGTGTGGCATCTCGTGCACCAAGGCTTTGGCAAAGCCCAGATGCCGGCCGCCGCACACGGGTGACTCCCTTCGCGCCAGGGCGATCTCGCCGGCCACACCGCGTCCGCGCCGCGCGGCCGGCACGCCGGCGGCTGCTTCGGCGACTCGACGTGCGGCGTCCAGAGCGGCCGCAGCGCGGGCCTGCTCCGCTGCCGCCGCAGATTTGATTCTCTCCAGCTCCGCTATGCGCTCGATCAACACCGAATCATCGAACATGTGTTCGAGTATAGCTGATTGGACTGACGGGATCTTTGGTGGAGTCGCTGGCTGTGGATAACCAATTGGCTAACCCCCGCGAATGCCGCGATACCGGCGGAAGCCATGCGGCGGTGTTGGCGAAGGTGCTCAAGAGCCGCTGACTCTGCGCGTGAGACCATCATGCGATGCAGCTCGGATTGCACGCTTTGGGAATCGGGGCCGGCGCCGATCGGGCGGTGATCGATGCCGTCGCCTCCTCGGCCGACGAATGCGGTTTCGCCACCCTGTGGGCGGGTGAGCACGTGGTCATGGTGGATCGATCCGCCTCGCACTACCCGTACTCCGACGATGGCGCCATTGCCGTTCCGGCGCAGGCGGATTGGCTGGACCCGATGATCGCGCTGGCGTTCGCCGCGGCGGCATCGTCACGGATCACCGTGGCGACGGGCGTCCTACTGCTGCCCGAGCACAACCCGGTGGTGGTGGCCAAGCAGGCCGCGAGCCTGGATCGGTTGAGCGGAGGGCGGCTGACGCTGGGCGTGGGCGTCGGGTGGTCCAAGGAGGAATTCGCCGCTCTTGGAGTGCCTTTCGAGCACCGCGCGGCGCGCACGGCCGAATACGTGGCCGCGATGCGTACGTTGTGGCGTGACGACGTCGCGTCGTTCGACGGGAAGTTCGTCGGCTTCGACTCGATTCGGGTGAATCCCAAGCCTGTTCGCGATCGCCGCATCCCGATTGTGTTGGGGGGCAACAGTGATCCGGCGCTGCGGCGCGTGGTGAGCTGGGGAGACGGTTGGTACGGTTTCAACCTCGACGATGTGGCAGCGGTGCGCGATCGCGTCAGCCGACTGGACCGGCTTTGCGCCGAGTCCGGACGCGACCGTGCTGAGCTGCGGTTGGCAGTGGCACTTCGCAATCCGCGCGACAGCGACGTCGGCGCGTTAGCTGAATTGGGGGTCGACGAACTGGTCCTGGTCCAGACCCCGCCCGACCGTGCGGACACGGTCGCCGGATGGGTCGCCGCGCTGGCCGATCGGTGGATCACGAATCACCGCTAGGCGCTGGGAGAATGGGGGTAGTCTCGCCGGAAGACATGAGTGATCCTGAAGTGATCCTGCCCCGGCAACTGACCGACATCAGCGCCGAGGTCCGCAATGTCGCGCCGCCGCCGATACCGCAACTGCCTGAGCCCTACGGCTTGCGTCTCGCCGATCCGGACGCCGATGCCGAGTTGATCTCCGAGTGGATGAACCGACCGCACCTGGCCGAATCATGGGAGTATCCCTGGCCGCCAGAGCGCTGGCGCCGTTATCTGCGTGCGCAACTCGACAGCGGCTTCTCCCGCCCCTTCGTGGCCAGCCTGGACGGGGTAGACCGCGGATACCTCGAACTCTACAGGGCGGCAAAGGATTCCATTGCTGCAAGATATGACTACGACCCCTACGATCTGGGCTTACACGTCGCGGTAGCCGACTTGGGGTATCTGAGTCAGGGGCACGTCAGCTACTTGCTGCCGCACCTGTTGGTCAGCATCTTCGATCTTGAACCGCAATGTCGCCGGATCATGTTCGATCCCGACCACCGCAACATCTTGGCGCGCAAGTTCTGTGAGCGCGGTGGCTGCGCGTACCTCGGCGAGCACGATATGTCCAACCGGCGGATGGCACTGTATGTGCTGCCGCGTACGCCCGATGATGTGCCCCGGTCCCGCGAGAGCTGACCCGTCTCTGCGAAAGTGAGTAGCCATGTGGGCTCGGCTGGTGGTTGCGCCGTGGTGGGTGCTCTGGCTGGTGAATGCGGCAACGTTCACGGTCACGCTCGTCGTGATCTGTGTGCTCGGATTCTCCGGCTTTGCCGCGTTGGGCTGGACGTGGCCACTGCTGTCGGTCCTGGGCTTCAGCGTGGTCACGACCGCGCTGATAACGCTTTCCCGGCGCCCGATACAGCGAAGCTACGCGCGGACCGTGGCCGGATTGAGCCTGCCGGAACGCTCGCAAGCCGTCAGGGCGCTGCGGCGGGGTGAGGCCCCGTCCGATCCGGCGGTTTTGGCGGCCGCCATCCGCATCGGCAACCTCTCGATGGCTTACCAGCGGCGGGTGCCGCGGTGGCAGAAGAGGCTGGCCTGGTGCGTGCCGCTGCTGTGGGTGGTGGCGGGGGTGCTGGAATTCATCGGCAACAATCCGCGCGGCGGGCTGACCTGGATCGCGCTGGCGCTGCTGGTGGCGGCTCGAATGGCCTGGGCATCGCAGAAGGCGCGCCGGTTGCCGCAACGCCTCGACCTACTGCGTTCGGCAGCTGCCTTGAGCCCGCAAGTACTTTCGGCGCTGGCTGACGCGCACGATCCCGCCGCGCCGCCGCCGAGCCTGCGATTTCGTCTAGCCTTCGCGACTTTGGTCAGCATCGCCGTCGCCGGCGCAATTGTCGCGGTGTACCAGCAGGGCCAGCCCAGCCGGGACTGCCGTACGGCCAACGCGGTCGTGGGCTTCATCCACGCCCACCCCGACATGCTCGATGCCTCGCTGATCACTCCGGGCGGCCCCGGCCTGGACAAGTACCAGGATTGGTCAGATCAGCTCATCGCCTACTCACACGAGGTGTCGGCACCCGATCTCGCCCCGCACCTGCACCGCATCGCCGAGCTCTCCGCAGCTGCGGTAGGGCAGGTGACCAACGCGCGACGTGACTCGTTCGCAACCCAGTCCACCGACGAAATACTCGCTCGGCAAACTTTTTACCACGGCATCATCGGCCAGCTGATCGATGAGGACAAAGCCCTCATCCCCCCGTGCCACCTACACCGCTAAGCGGCTGTACGCGAACAGGTTTCGGATCAGTAGTCGTGCTGGGCCAACGAAATGTCGCCTAGGCGTTGCGTCTCGTCCAGCGACAAGACGGCCGGAACCATTTCACTGGTAACCAGACCGTGGCGGCCGGTCAGCTCGTCGACGATATCGAAACTGCGCGAGATCGACTCCGGGGTGTCGACGATGATGGTTGTCACCGGAACCCGCCGCGCGACCTGAAATACCTTGTCCCCGTGGGGCTTATGATCGCCATAAAATCCCCACATGCCGCGCAGCACCGTCGCCCCGCGAGCCGTTCCCGAGTGCAGCAGTCGCTGCACGAGTGCGCGGTGGATCGGTAGCGCCTCGTGCCGGGTGCCTTCGGCGGTGTACACCATCAGCTTCTGCCACAGGGTGCGTCCCTGAGCATCCGTCATGGGGAGCTCTTGCGGGCGTGCGAACATCTCGCCGTCGCGTTTGCACAGTCGCACCCGTTCGAGCGTCATCAGCGGTTCGGCCAACATCTCGGCTAATTCCGTTGCGGCAGAACATGCCTGATCAGTTGACCCGATGCCGATGATCATCATCGGAACATTGACATTGCGGCCGAAGAACTGCGCCCGGTAGCGCTGTCCATGTGCCGTGCCATCGACGCCGAGAAGCACGATGGCACCGGCGAATCCGTGTCGATACAGCAAGTCGCATACCGCGTAGTACGCCGCCTGCGGACCGATGCGCTCTTGGCGGCCGACATACACGGTCAGCTTTGCGGCGTCCCCGTTGTGCGCCTGGAAGTCTCCGAACGCGTCGGTGCCCCGTTGCCGGGTGAAGAGCCGCGCCCGCTCCAGAGTCAGCAGCCCGTTGCCGGTCATCGCGGCCACCTCGTCGACCACGGAGCGGATCTTGGGCTCCACGTCGACCGCGGCGATCGCCACCGCGGGATCCTCGGACAAGCTCAACGACACGTCACTGCGCAGCTCGTGGCTTGACCCGAAACTGGCGATGCCGCGCAGCATCACGCTGGTCGCGACGTCGTTGGCGCCAAACACATCGAACATCGCGTCGGCCAGGAAGGGCGCGCCGTCGCAGACGGCGCATTGGCGCTCGCCGAAGTACGCGGTCAACTTCAAGCAGGGCTGGTTCATAGCTGCTCCGCCAGCCATTGTCCGAGTAATGCGGCGGCCAACGCCAAGTACGACGCTGACCGCGATGTTGGCGGTCGCCGCCCACGCCCGGCGCTCCTCGCCGAGCCGCTGCGTCTCCAGCATCCAGGTGGAGAACGTGGTGTAGGCGCCGACGAAGGCGGTGCCCGTCAACAACGCCGCGTCCCTGCTCAACGCCAGGCCGCCGAGGAATCCGAGCAGCGCGGCGCCGCTGATGTTCACCGCCAGCGTGCCGACCGGAAATGGCCGCGCCACCCGGCGGGTGACCGTGCGATCGACCAGGAATCGCAGCACCGACCCGATGCCGCCGACGAGCACGACGCCGACCCAAACGAGCACCGTCGTGGTTGTCGCGGTCATGCGCGGAACCGCGCCCGGCGAACCATGGCGGTGGCCACGTGCACCGCTAGCAGTCCCGCCACGATGCTGCCGCCGGTGTATATCGACGCCTCGGCCCAGTGGCCGTGCTCGATCATCTTCAGGGTCTCGACCTGCATTGTCGAGAAAGTTGTTAACCCGCCACATAATCCGGTCCCGAGCAGGGGACGCCGATAGCTCGAATGCGGCAGTCGCTCCAGCAGCCGAGTCGTGAAGTAGCCCACCAGGAAGGCGCCGACGATGTTGACGCTGAACGTCACCCACGGCCAATGCTCCGGGTCGCGGACGACGAGGGTCTGCAGCGCCGCACGGGCCAAGGCGCCGATCGCTCCGCCGGCGAAAACCGCGGCCAACTCGCGATAGTCGTGTCGTGCCACGGGTCGCTTCCCTCCAGTGAGCGAGTGCTGCGCTTTAGCAGCGTAGGGGGCGGCTTACAAGTGGGTAAACCCGGGAAGTACCTGAGAAGTCCAGGGAGGCGTGGCGCGTCCGACACGGGCACAATCTGTAGACATGGCCAACCCGCGAGCCGGTCAGCCGGCCCAGCCCGAAGACCTCGTCGATCTATCCCATTTGGTCACGGCGTACTACACCATCCAACCCGACCCCGACGACGTCGCCCAGCAGGTGGTCTTCGGCACGTCGGGCCACCGCGGTTCGGCCCTCAATGGTGCGTTCAACGAAGCCCACATCCTCGCGATCAGCCAGGCCATCGTCGAGTACCGCGCCGCCCACCGCACCACCGGGCCGTTGTTCATCGGCCGGGATACCCACGGCCTCTCCGAGCCGGCATGGGTGACGGCGCTCGAGGTGCTGGCCGCCAACGACGTGGTCGCGATGATCGACTCGGCCGACCGCTACACGCCGACCCCGGCGGTCAGCCACGCCATCCTCACCTACAACCGCGGTCGCACCGAAGCGCTGGCCGACGGGATCGTCGTGACGCCGTCGCACAACCCACCGCCGGACGGCGGCTTCAAATACAACCCGCCCAACGGTGGTCCGGCCGATACCGACGCGACCAACGCAATCGCCAAGCGCGCCAACGAGATTCTGCGCAACGGCGGCTCGGGGGTCAAGCGGGTGCCGCTGGCCCGCGCGTTGCAGACCGCCCAGCGTCACGACTACATGGACGGCTACGTCGCCGACCTGCCGAACGTGGTCGACGTCGACGTGATCCGCAAGGCCGGAGTGCGGATCGGCGCCGATCCGCTGGGCGGGGCCAGCGTGGATTATTGGAGCGCCATCGCCGAACGGCACAACCTCGAGCTGACCGTGGTCAATCCGCTGGTCGATGCCACATGGCGGTTCATGACGCTCGACCACGATGGCAAGATCCGGATGGACTGCAGTTCCCCGAATGCAATGGCCTCGCTGATCGCCAACCGCGATCGCTACCAGATCGCCACCGGCAACGACGCCGACTCGGACCGGCACGGCATCGTCACCCCCGACGCGGGGCTGATGAATCCCAATCACTATCTGGCCGCGGCCATCGACTACCTCTACACGCATCGGCCGTCCTGGCCGGCCGGCATCGCGGTCGGCAAGACCGCGGTCAGTTCGTCGATCATCGACCGAGTGGTCGCCGGCATTGACCGCAAACTCGTCGAGGTGCCCGTCGGCTTCAAGTGGTTCGTCGACGGCCTGATCGGCGGCACCATCGGCTTCGGCGGCGAGGAGTCGGCGGGGGCGTCGTTCCTGCGGCGCGATGGATCGGTGTGGACCACCGACAAGGACGGCATCATCCTGGCGCTGCTGGCATCCGAGATCCTCGCCGTCACCGGCGCCACGCCGTCGCAGCGGTATCAGGCGCTGGCCGAGAAGTACGGCACGCCGTTCTACGCCCGGGTCGACGAACCCGCGGATCGCGACCAAAAGGCCCGGCTGGCCAAGCTGTCGGCCGATCAGGTGACCGCGACGGAGTTGGCGGGCGAGCCGATTACCGCCAAGCTGACCACCGCCCCCGGTAATGGTGCCGCGCTGGGCGGACTGAAGGTGACGACGGCCAATGCGTGGTTTGCTGCGCGGCCTTCGGGCACCGAGGACGTCTACAAGATCTACGCGGAATCCTTCAACGGGCCCGAGCATTTGGCCGCGGTGCAAGAAACTGCGCGCGAGGTAGTCAATAAAGTCATTGGGTGACTTGTTCCCGACGTCTTGCCCGCCCGGGGGCGCGGATTGCTTCAGCTCGATGCCGCCTGAGCAGCAACTTTGAAGGAAAGTGGCCGGTGGTGTAGCTTCGATGGGCACGACATCTAGGGGCTATGGCGCAGTTGGTAGCGCACCACACTGGCAGTGTGGGGGTCAGGGGTTCGAGTCCCCTTAGCTCCACTGCGTTCGTTTCCAGGTCTTGTCTCGCCGCACTCCTGCAGCAACGCTAGAGGTCGGATTGCGTGCCGGGTGCGGGACGCCGAAGGATGGCCGTTTGCGGAGTCGGCAAACCAGTTATGGGAAGACTTTGGCGCTCTCGTGGGTGTATCCGGGCCTGGCGGGGAGGCCGTCAGTGGCTTCGTAGCTAATCCTGCGTCGATGACCGGCCGTGACCCTCAGAACGCGGGCACACCGTCACGGTGCGGGTGCAATGCGCCGAGCGGCGACGTGAGTGGCAGGTGCAGGGCATCGACAATCCCTGCCGGCGCCTCGCACACCCACGGGATGGCGTTGACCGCCCGCATCCCGGTGGCGAGCAGGCCGTGGTCGCTAGCGCTTTCATCGTCGCGGTAACCGACTTCGAATTCTCCGTCGAAGGACGGCTCGCCATCGATGATGACGCGCCAGATGCCGTCGGTCCCGCCGGTGCGGCCCGTCGGCCAATCCGGCGCGAGATCGTCGGCCATCCGGTCGACGTGCTCGATCGTGATGACTTCTTGGCCGTCCACGACGCCGACGCAGCGCGCGTAGGTCGCGCCGACCGTTCCGGCTTCGATGACTCCGCAGGCGGTATCGAGTCGCCTTGGGGTAGGCAGGAACTCGCAGGTCTCTCGGATCTCGTCGAGCTCAACACCCAGCGCGTCGGCCACCATCGTGACCGCGGCACCCCACCCCCACCTGAGCACCCCCGGGCGTTTGAGACCGCCCTGGTAGTCGAGCGGTTGGCCGAAACCGAACAACTCTCGGACATCGAATTCGACCGGATACTCCGAATAATTGGTGATCTCGATTCCGCGCACTGAGTACACGCGGTGCGACATGGACAGCAGGGCGATGGGGAAGAGGTCGCACCCGAAGCCCGGCTCGATGCCAGACGAGTAGATCGAGCTGTTGCCCGCGCGGCAGGCGTCGCGGATGGGCTCGAGATAACGCTCGGAGAGCGACCCTTTCTCGTAGACTAGGCCGGGCAGCGACGTCGTCACGATGTTCTTGCCCGCCGCCAGAATTCGGCAAAAATCGGCAAGCGCCTCTTTGGGCCGAGGGCCGGCAGGAGCGGCGTACATGATGCAGTCGGCATCCCCGTCGAGCACGGCGTCGACGTCGCGGGTAGCGGTGACGCCCACGGGCTCGATGCCTGCCAAGGTCCCGATGTCCTGACCGTCTTTGGCGGCCGAGTGAACCCATGCCCCAACGAGTTCGAGGTTGGGCCGGTCGGCCGCCGTGCGGATGGCATAACGCCCGACGCCGCCGGTCGCCCAGACCACAACCTTGTATGTCTTGCCCGTCGTCGACCTCATGGTGAATCCTTCCCGGGGTATGGTGACTCAGCTAAACGATAAAATGTGTAATGTTTTTGTGTGGCCGAATACGCGCACGGAACGAGTCGAGCAGCCAGCGTTCATCATGTGGTGTTTGCGGTGCGGCAGGAGCAGCTCTCGGATACCGCGCAATTCTTCTCGGAGTTGGGTTTTCGTTTCCAGACCATCGAGCTCGAAGACGTGGGCCTGCGGGTGCTGCTGGACTGGGACGGTGGACTTGAACTGGTGACCCCACTGGCCGCTGCACCTGACCGTCGAAAATGCGGTGGCGAATTTCCTGCAGCAGAACGGCCCCGGTGTGTATTCGGTGGTGCTCCGTGTCGGCGACGCCCCGGCCGCTGAGCAGGTGGCGCAGCGATACGGCGCGCAGACTCGCTTCCATCAGCACCGCGGCGGTGACGGATACGAACTCGACGAGATCGAGATCTCGGTCCTCGGACTACCACTGACATTCTTGTCCACCGATCTGCCGTAACCTCGTTCAGCCGCCGCGCGATTCGACGTAAGCGGTGATCACATCGACAAGCGCCTGGCGGTCCCGGGAGGAGTCCACCGGTTCTGGCCACACCATCTGAGCGACGACCATGCCGCGCAACGTCGCCCAGATGAGGTTGCCGATCCGGCCGGCGTGCGGCGCGGACAGGCCTTCGCCCAGGTGTCGGCCCAGCTTCGTCAGCGTGACCATCAGGTCGGCGAGGTGGGTGTTGGCGACGGCGTCGCGAAGGCCACGCGTCGAGATGAGAATCTCGAGCGCAGCCATCGACGTGGGGCTGGAGAACGCGCCCCAGATCGTGTCGATGACGAACGCGGTGCGCGCGCGCACGCTGCCCTCGCGGACGGCCGGCGGCGGAAGCTCGTCAAGGGCGGCGAGCAATTCGCCGAAACCCTTGTCCACCAACGCCATCAACAAACCGTCCAGATCGCCGAAGTGATATTGGACCACCCCCCAGGTCACCCCGGCGCGGTCGGTGATGTGCCGGACGCTGGGCGGGGCGAATCCCTCGTCGAGGATGCAGCGCACGGTCTCGTCGATGACGACCGCGCGGGTGCGTTCGGCGCGGGCTTGGCTGCCGGTAGGCGGCCGACGGGGTGCGGTCATGGCGTTCGGGTTACCACAGCACGCCGCGCACGTGGTCGGTCGGCCGTAGATCATGCGCGGCAAGGATTCCGCTGGGAGCCCGGCAGGCGGCGTCGATGACGTTCACGGCGCGGGCCGCCGTGGCGATGACACCGCCCTGGTTATGGTCGATGCCCGATACCCCCACGTGGGTGTTGATCTCGATGCCCGGGCTGCCCGTCGACGCGGACGCGGTGCACACCGGGATGTCCGTCGGGCGGATACGGCCAATCCGGCGCCGCCGCATCGGTGAGCCGGTTGATGTGTTCCATGGTGATGAGCACCTCACCGCCTCGCACGCCTTCGACCGCGAAGCGGACGGCGGCCACAGTGCCCGGTTCGACGTTCATCATGGTGCACTCGATCAGGTCAGGCGTGACCCACTTGTCGTAGCGCTCCCGCACCTCGTCGAGTTCGATACCGAGATCGGTGGCCAGACTGCGAACTTGCGCGCCCCACATCGACGCGAGAACGCCGGGGGAGAACAGGATCGGCTGGTGATCCGGCGCAGTCCCGAAACCGAAAGTCACACCGGTGAATTCGGCGTCGTCGTAGGTTCCATAGTCGAAGATCTCCTGAACGGTGACGGCGGTGGCGCGCGCTGCCAAGCTCAACGCGGCGTAAACCAGGGTATCGCCGGAGAAGCCAGGGTCGATTCCGTTGATGTACAACGTCGTATCGCCGTCGGAACAGGCTTGTGCCAGTGGCTCACGTAACCAATCGTCGGCCTGGTCCGGTGCCACCAGCCAGACGAATGACGTCCCAACGACATTCGTACCCGCCCGCAGAAATCTGATGATCTCGTTTTGCGCTTCGTGCGGGCGGGTCTCGGCTTGCGACGTGTACACCACGCAGTCCGCGTTCAGGGCTATTAGCGCGTCGATGTCGTCGGTCGCGAGCACTCCGGTGGGCAGGTCGAGCCCGCATAGGTCTGCGGCGTCGCGGCCGATCTTGTCCTGTCCGCGTGCGTGTACCCCGACGAGTTCCAGGTCGGGACGCTCGATGATGCTGCGCAACGCGTGGACTCCGACATTGCCGGTGGAGAATTGGACTACTCGACGGGTCACTGGAGTCCTTTCAGAGTAGATCGGTGATGGTCTTCAGCCCGGCGTCGTAGAGCACGCCCGGGAGCATGCCGCCGTCGATTTCGATGGTGGTGCCATTGATGAAATCCGCTGCGCCAGAGGCAAGGAACACACACGTGCGGCCGACCTCTGCCGGTTCGCCACCACGCTTGAGCGGCAGCGCATCGAAGTACGTCGATCCGGTTGGGTCGTCTTTGGGTAGCACGAACGAGCGGAAGTTATCGGTGATCGTCGGTCCAAGCGCCACACAATTGACCCGGGCCGCCGGGCCCCACTCCTCGGCAAGCGAACGAGTGAGGTGGTTGAGTCCCGACTTGGCCGCGCCGTAGGACACCAGGGTCGGCGAGCCCGCGGGATGGCCCGCGCCGCTGGAGACATTGATGATGCAGCCGGTCCCGTCCTGCTCGCGCATCTGGCGGTACACGCGGATGGCGAACCACATCGGGCTGATGAGGTTCATCTGGATGGCGAAGGCATGAAACAACACGGTGCGCTCGAAGTCATCTTCGGAGCGCGGTGCGCCCTGGATGCGCGAGACCAGTGCGGGAATGTCCTCGACGTGCGGGGCGGGGACAGTCCCGCCGGCATTGTTGACCAGGATGTCGACTCGGCCATAGCGCTCGACTACCGCAGTCACCAGGGCGTCGATCGCATGATAATCGCCCTGATCGCAGACCATTTGGGCGGAACGTTCCGCCCATCCAGGCTCACTGTCCACGCCGGGAATGGTGTCCAGCGCTGACCGCGAGCACCCGACGACCGTGGCGCCCGCGCGCAACAACTCGTGCGCGATGCCCACGCCGACGCCCCTGCTGGTCCCGGTGACGATCGCGATCTTGCCGTCCAGCACACCCATGGTCACTGCCCCTTGTAGATCGATGCCGGTGCCAGAAAAGCCTGTGACGAAAAAATTACATGTGTAATCATTACAGGACAAGAGCGAGAGGAGTCGCAATGATGCGGCAGGAACCCTTGGATCACCCGGAGCAGTCGTACAAAGTCGTGGTGTGGGCGACCGGACGGGTCGGACGGTTGGCCATCCGCGCAGTGGCGGACCGCCCGAACCTTGAACTCGTGGGCGTCTGGGTGCACTCGGAATCCAAGGACGGCAAGGATGCCGGCACGATCGCCGGCATCGATCCGTTGGGCGTGGCCGCGACCCACGACGACGGCGCCATTCTGGCCGGCGACGCCGACTGCATCATCTACACCGGGCCGGCGACCAGCCGCCCGCGCGAGGCAATCACCGACTTTTGCCGCATTCTGGAGTCAGGCAAGAACATCGTCACCACCTCCGTTCCGGGCCTGGTCTAC
This sequence comes from uncultured Actinomycetota bacterium, assembly GCA_963794245.1. GTDB lineage: Bacteria > Actinomycetota > Actinomycetes > Mycobacteriales > Mycobacteriaceae > Mycobacterium. Next base: position 56,488 of record CAWCDD010000004.1, read on the forward strand.
CCGCGAGGATCCATCAAGGAGTCGACCGTGCAGCGCATCGTCGACTCGGCCATCAAGGGCGGCGGCTCGATCTATTCATCGGGCATCGAACCGGGTTTCGGTTGCGATCTGCTGGCCGTCGCGATGGCATCGATGTCGAACCGGATCTACTCAATCCGAGGCTTGGAGATCACCGATTACTCGCGTGACAACACCGTCTACGAAATGCGGGAGCTGTTCGGTTTCGGTCAGCCGATGGACTATCAAGGCGGCATCATGATGCCCGGCGTGATCAAGTACGGCTGGGGCGCGGCGGTCACCATGGTCGCCGAAGCACTCGGCGTGCAACTAGACGAGATTCGCGAAACGTGCGAGTTCGCACCGTCATCGCGGCGACTGGAGACCCTGTCCGGGGTGATCGAACCCGGCACCGTCGCAGCGGTCTGGTTCCGCTGCATCGGCGTGGTCGATGGCCAAGAAGTGATCACGATCGAGCACGTCGACCGGATGGCAGAAGACGTAGCCCCGGACTGGCCGAAGAGCCGCGCTGGCGGCATCGACGGCGTGTGGCGCGTGATGATCGAAGGCGAGCCCAGTTTCGATGCCGAATTCGAAACCGGATTCAACTCCGATGAGGACTCCACCGACCACGGCCTACTCGCGACCGGTATGCGCGCCATCAACGCCGTCCCGTGGGTATGTCACGCGGCCCCAGGTTTGGTTGATGCACTGCATATCCCGCTAACGCCAGCGATCGGTTCGCTCCGCCCGCGCCGAGACGGAACCCCCACGATCGAAGGTCATCACGACGCCCGGATGGGAGCATAGGAGCCGCAAGCGCGGTTAGATCTTCCGATTTGGTCGATGATCAGTTTGACGCCGTCAAGACCCGACGACGAAACCGCAGGTGAACCAGCATTTTGCCTAGTAGAGGCAGGGGTTCGAATCCCCTTAGCTCCACTCAAGGAATACAGGCACTTTGGCCTCAGCGCACGCATGACCACGCCTTTCGGCCGGTGAGGGTGTAGCGTCAGGGGTACTGGTACTCCCAGCCCATCCGGAATGGCTCAGCTTCTGACGCTGATCTGCCCGAGCATCCGCTCACGCCGGACACATCGCTCTACCGTTCAGTCGGGATAAATTTGAATGCTCCATCGTTGTTTCAGCCATTGATTGCTCCCTTTGGGATGCAACACTTTTCGTACGTGCCGAGCTTTGGCATCCTCGGCACCTACTCGCCGACACAGTGCGGCCTGGCGACCTTTAGCGCGGCCCTGGCAAACGGACTGACAGCCAGAGGCGCCGACGTCAACGTCGTGCGCATCGCTGACGGTGACGTCTCCGCGGACCCCAACGTCGCCGGCGAGCTCGTCAACGGCTCGGCTTCGTCCGTAGCGGCAACCTCCGAGCTTCTCAACCAGAGCGACGTCGCCGTCATCCAGCACGAGTACGGCATCTATGGCGGCCCCGACGGAGACGAAGTCGTCCAGATCATGGCCGGATTGTGCGTCCCGTCGATCGTCGTCGTTCACACGGTGCTCAAACATCCGACACCACACCAACTTTCGGTCCTCGAATCGGTCATGGCATTGGCCGATCAAGTGATCGTGATGTCGGAGGTGGCCCGCCAACGCCTGTGTGCAGGCTTCGCCGTCGGCCGCCACAAGGTCACCGTCATCCCGCACGGCGCGGCACTTCCCAGCACCAACGGCGTGCAGCGTCCCGACCGGCCGACCATCTTGACCTGGGGCCTGCTGGGACCGGGCAAGGGCATCGAGCGGGTCCTCGGCGCCATGGCTTCGCTCAAGAGCCTGCCCAACCCGCCGCGGTACCTCATCGCCGGCCGCACTCACCCCAAGGTCCTCGCCGCGCAGGGGGAAAGGTATCGCGAAGCGCTTGCCGTGCAGGCGAAACGCCTCGGCGTCGCCGATTCGGTGTCCTTCGACGCCGTGTACCGCACCCCTGACGAGGTCACCGCGCTCATCCAGGCGGCTACCGTCGTCGTCTTGCCCTACGACTCGAAGGACCAGGTCACCTCCGGTGTGCTGGTCGACTCGCTTGCGAGTGGCCGCCCGATTGTCGCCACCGCTTTCCCGCACGCGGTCGAGCTGCTAGGCAGCGGCGCGGGCACCGTCGTCGCTCACGACGATCCCGACGCACTGGTCGCAGCGCTGCGCGAGCTGTTGACCGATCCGCGCGTCGCCGATGCCATGGCCAGCGAAGCCCGCGGGCTGGCCCCGACGATTGCCTGGCCCGTCGTCGCCAACGCCTACGTCGGCGTGGCGCAAGGGCTGCTGGTCACCCAATCGGCATTGACGTGACCGGCGCCGCGCCCGCCCCGACGTTCGCTCACCTGTTGCGAATGACGGACCATCGCGCCACCTTCGAGCACGCCTGCATGGCCGAGCCCCGCCGTGAGCACGGGTATTGCACCGACGACATGGCCAGGGTGCTCGTCGTCACCACCCGCGAGCCCGATGCACCGGGTGCCGTGAAGGGCCTCACCCGCAAGGCCCTGCAGTTCTTGAACGACGCCCAGTCCTACAACGGCCCCTGCCGCAACCGGATGGACCACGCCGGACATTGGACCGACCAGCCCACCACGGACGACCACTGGGGCCGCTGCATCTGGGGGCTCGGCACCGCCGCCGCCCACAGCGGCGTCAGCCTGGTGCGCCGACTGGCCGTGATTCAGTTCGAGCGCGCTGCCAAGGCCAGGTCGCCGTGGCCGCGGGCGATGGCGTTCGCCGCCATCGGCGCCGCCGAACTCCTCAGCTACGAGCCCGGTAATTCCGCGGCCCTGCGACTCCTCGCCGACTACGCCGCCACCGTCGCGCGACCCGAGGCCAAGTCCGACTGGCCATGGCCCGAGCCGAGGCTCACCTACGCGAATGCGATTCTCCCCGAGGCGATGATCGCTGCCGGCGTCGCGCTGGACGACCCGGACCTGACACGGCGTGGCCTGGATCTGCTGGAGTGGCTGCTCGACTACGAAATGCTTGACGGCCACCTGTCGCCCACCCCCGCGGGCGGGCGCGGACCGCAGGACAACCGGCCCGCCTTCGACCAGCAGCCGATCGAGGTGGCCACCCTCGCCGACGCCTGCGCACGCGCCGCAGCTGCCGATCCGCGGGCGCTCTGGTCGGATGGGATCCGGTCGTGCGCCGCCTGGTTCCAGGGCGCCAACGACTCCGGGTTGCTCATGTGGGACAGGGAGACCGGTGGTGGTTTCGACGGGCTGCTCGCCGAGTGCGTCAACCTCAACCAGGGCGCCGAATCGACCCTTGCGATGATCTCCACCCTGCAGCACGCGCAGCGCTTTTCGCTTGTTCCGCAATGACTTTGATGCGCACCGGGCTCGTCACCCGCGACCCTCACCGCATCGCGGCCAATTCGGCGCGGGTGATCACCCGGCTCTTCGTGCCCGGCCAGGAGGGCTTCGAGCTTCAGGAGTCACGAGCGGGAGTGGTGCTCAAACGCATCCTCGCGCTGACCGACGACGACGTTCGAGTCGTCCCTGGAAGACGTCATCGCCCGCTTCGACGGACGCCACCGTGACCTCGTGGGCACGTTCCGTCGGCACGCCCGCGAGCTCGCCGACCGCCTTAATCCCGATATCCACCTCTCCGATGCGCGAATACTGTTGCTGGGAGCGGCCTTTACCAGCGAGTACGCCATCGAGGGGGCGGCGCTGTGCAACCCCAGCATTGTGTCGCACCCCGACCAGACCGACACGGCGGCAGGCAGCCTGCGATTCGTGATGAGCGTGCGGGGGATCGGGGAAGGACACCGGTCGTCCATCGGGTTTCGCACCGGTGTCGTCGACGCCGCGGGCCGGGCCACGATCGACGAGCCTGCTCACTTCGCCACTACCGGAAGCGTATCGGGCGCGCTGCTCGAGGCCGCGGTGTTCCGCGGCGAACTCGACTGCGTCGGCGATGCCGGCGAGGCCGCGAACTACGTCCTAGACGGGCTCGGCGATCGCTTCACGCGAGCAGACCTCGATGCGCGACTCGACAAGCTCCGGGCCCACCTGAGCACCCGCGGGCACGGGGAGCGCACGGTCGCCGTGATCCGCGCCATCGCCGCTCGGTGCTATGCCGTCGAATTCCCCAGCGAGGTTTCGGTTTCCGAGCGCGTGCTCTGGCCGTCGATGGAGGCCGAGCAGGCCGGCATGGAAGACGCCCGCTTGGTTCGCTTTGTCGAGGACGACGGCTCGGTCACCTACTACGCCACCTATACGGCCTACAGCGGATCCCACATCAGCCAACAACTGCTCGAGACCAAGGACTTTCAGTCCTTCACCTCCGTGCCGCTGGTCGGGAAGGCCGCGGCCAACAAGGGTCTGGCCTTGTTCCCCCGGCGAATTCACGGACGCTACGCCGCCATGTCACGATCGGACCGCGAGTCCAACACCGTCGCCCTCGCCGACCATCTTGCGGTCTGGACGAGCGCGTCGCCCTGCCAGCAGCCGGCCGAGGCATGGGAAGCGCTGCAACTCGGAAATTGCGGCCCGCCAATCGAAACCGACGCAGGGTGGCTGGTGCTCACCCACGGCGTCGGCCCGATGCGCACGTATAGCATCGGCGCGATTCTGCTTGACCTCGACGATCCGACCCGGGTGCTCGGCCGGCTACGAAGCCCACTACTCAGCCCCGCCCGCGACGAACAAAACGGCTACGTGCCCAACGTTGTCTACTCCTGCGGTGCGCTCGTTCACGCCGACACCCTGGTGATCCCCTACGGGATTGCCGACGGCGCCATCGGAATCGCCACTGCGCCAGTTGCGCAGCTGTTGGCCACGATGGTTCAGAAACCAGATAGCCCGAGATGAGGTCACCATCAGCACGATGAGAAGCTCCAGCGACAGAACGCATAATCCGCTCGGCGAGTACGTTCTGCACGTGGGTGTGGGATTCGTCGCCAAGGAACGTCCGCACGTGCTGGAGGCGTTGGCTACGCTTCGGTCGCACATGGGCCGGTGGGACCCGTCTGACGTCAGCCTGGAAGTCTCGTTGCAGGACCGCGGCCGCAAGGAGCAGCGCGTCACGTTGCGGACGACCTTGCCTGGTCTCCCGCCGCTCGTGGTCGTCGCCGAGAACCGCGACATCACACGCGCCCTTCACGAAGCCAAGCATGAGTTGATCCGACAGCTCGGACACCAGAAGTCGGCGCGCGAGCCCATGCGCAATCGCAAGCTCGGGCACGACACGATCCGCCACCCGGGCACCTCGGCGCAGGGGCATCGCATCCCGCCTGCTCGGTAGTGACGGTTAGACCATCAGCGGTCCGCCGAATCCCGGGACGATTCCCATCGGGATCAGCGCGAGCGCGATGACCAGAGAAGTGAACACCCGCCACGCTTTTGGCGTGGGTTCCTGCTCGATCTCCGGCCTACGCGCCGCGAAGAGGATGAACACCACCCCCACGTCGAACGCCACGATCGTCAGCCAGCGGGTCCAGTCGTAGCCGGTGAGGAATACCGGGATGATCAACAGCAGCCCCGCTATAACCCACGTCATCCGGCCCCGCACCGCCTCGATGAACGCACGTACCGGCACGCCCGAAACCACGCTGACTCCCCACATCGTCACGAGCAGCGCCAAGGCGCCGAACACCAACGACACGGTGAGGCTGACCACTCCGATGTGGCCGACACTGTGGATGGCATCCACGATGCCGTGATCGAAGCTCGGCATCACGTTGCGGCACACCCAGTCGTGGTAGTCGGTTTGACGTGTTCGTCCGTCGAACACATACTGCAGCAGCGTCGGCGGTGACGTGATCGTGGCAAATGGGTTGGGCATCAAGTGATGCGGGACCGCCGAACACAGTTGGGGGGCGATGTCGTGACGACCGAACGCCGCCACCGCGGCGGCGGTCAATGCGCCCGGCGCCACCGCTAGCAGCGCGCCGATGCCCTGGCCGGCTCCCAGCGCACCGCCCAGGACGACGATCGCCAGCACCGCCCCCGACGCGAACTGCAGCCCGACCGCCTCGTGCACGAGCGTCAACGCCGAGGTCGCGGCGCCGTAGGCCAGGCACCAGGTGATCGCGATGGCGCGGGAACGTGCGAACACCAAGGCCGAGGCGAACAGCGCCAGCACCGCCCCGCCGAACAGGTCCGGCCGGGCGGAGTAGGCCGCAAAAGAGACACCGAATGGCAGCAACGGAATCAGCATCGCGACCATCAGGCTGGCGCCGACCGGCGTCGCCGCAAGAGCACCGCGGCCGCGACCGTTGCCAGGGCGCACAGGTAAACCGCCGTCGACAGCCACCGCAGACTCAGTGTGACCGCGAAGTAGTGTCCGGGGACCAACCCCACCAATTCACCGGCCAGACCGCGGCGGACGAAGCCATGCGCGTAGGTCGCCGAGTAGTACGACATCCAGTACACGTCGAGCGGAAGGAGGTCTATGGCGAACCACAGCACGACCGCCGCCCAGACCGCAATCGCGACGGCGATCCCGACGTAAGCACGCCGGCGTGCAGGGTGATTCGCGCTGAGGACCAGGTTCACCATCAGGTCCCGCCGTCGTAGACGGTGGTGGCACGCAGGCCGACGTCGGCGAGCGCACCACATGCCAGCTCGCGCGTGGCTGCCGCGGTGTTGTCGGCGCCGCACTGGTAGGCGGCGATGCAGAGAAACCGGCTGCCGTTGATTGTTCCCGTGGCGCAGAATAATTGGCCACGATTTTGCTCGATGCGACGGCGGGTGATGCCCTGCTCGACCAGCCGCACCGACACGTCGGTCGCATCCGCACCGTCGATGCGGCCAACGGCGGCATCGAAACTACCCATGTTGGAGCAGCCCACCGGCAGTCGGTCGGTCGACATGGCAATGCCTTCTGCCCGCCGTACCAGCCATCGTGGCGTGAACGGGATGAGTGGCAGCCCGGCCAGCATCTCATTGGGCTGGTGTCGCAGCGACGTCAGCTGGCTCTTGACATCCGCGCGCACGCCACTCAAGTCGTCGACCGCCGCTCGGCCATCGACGGTAAGTGTGATGGAGGTCAGTGCGTTGGCACGGTCGTCGTTCGTGGCGGCGCGGTCGCTGACCGGAAGCACGACTGTCACGGAATCCCCGTCCGGTGCCACCCTGCCTATCCGGTGCGCCATGCGAGCCATGAAGGCGACGAAAAGCGTGTTGCTGCTTCCGTTGATGCTGCGCGCCCGCGCTTCCCATGCCGCGGCATCGGTGTGCAGTGTCACCGCTGGGAGTGCGGTCCGGTCGTCGTCGATCCGTGTGGATGCCACGCGCCGCCGCGCTTCGGGCGCAGCCTGCGCGCCGGGCGAGGCCTTGAGCAATATCAGCGAAGTCGCGATCAGCGCGCGGACGACCGCGGGTAACGCGACGACGGCATCGGCCAGGTCCTCAGCCACCGCACGCCAACGGCTGCGCGAATTCGGTTGTGAATAGCCGAGATTGCGCCTTTCCCCGTTGGCCGCTTCAGTTATGGCCGTCGCCAACGCAAGTCCATCGACAACGCAATGTGACGAAACCAAGGTGACCGCGGTGCCGCCGTCGTCCAACGGCAGCACGCCCAGATGAAATGTCGGCCCGTATTCAGGGTCGACGGGCACCCGTGCGCGTCGTTCCATCCACGCGCCGACGTCCGACCGCGGTTGTCGCGACTCGAGCGCAATCTCGGGTGAGCGGCCGTCGAGTACCCAGCGATGACGGCCGAACGGCAGTGGCGAGCACTCGATTCGGCGTCCGAGGAGGCCATGACCCAGCCGGTCTTGGAAGCTCCGCAATTCGTCGATGTTTACCTCGCGGTCGTACACCCAAGTGCATTGCACCGCGCTGCCTTGACCGGTGGCACGCAGCCGCAAGAAGGCCGCTTGGTCCAGCAGCGCCAGCCTCGTCACTACCGCCCCGCTTCGGCTGCGGCGCGATACCCGCGAACGGCCACCGGCGTGAACACCGCGACCAGAGCAGCGGCCCACAGCACGGCCTGCCACAACGGCCACAGCACCGGCCCGGCGCCTGCGAGTGCGCGCATCGCCTCGATCGTCGGTGACATCGGCTGAAAGCGCACCACCGGTTGCAGCCAACCCGGAAACTTCTCGGCGGGGGCGACACCGGTGTTGAGGAACAGCAGTACCACGCATGCCGCACCCAGCCACGTCACCATCGCTTTGCCGTCCGCGCGAACGGCGATCGCGATGACCACGGTCGCCATCCCCGCCGAGATCGCCACCGGCACCAGCACAAAGGCCAGCATCGCGATCCAGCCGTGGCTGAATCGCAGGCCCATGGCGATTCCTACGATGGTGAGCACAACGGTGGACGTGGTGGTTCGTGCCGCGTCGGCGACCAAGCGGCCCGCCAGAGCACTCGCCCGATGCACCGGTTGCAGCCACAACCTGGCCAACAGACCGGACTCCCGTTCTTCCGGCAAAGCCATGCCGACGCCGAGGGTTCCGAAGATGGCGCCGGCCACCGCACACATCGGTACCAGCCCGTACAGGCTGTCGTGCCCGGTGACGGCCAGGACGGTTTTGCCGATCAGCAGCTTGTAGAGGATGAGCAGCAGGGTCGGAAACACCAGGGCCTGAACCGCGACGACCGGCTCGCGTCGCCAGCGGCGCAGCAGCCGCCCCGCTTCCGAAGCGCTTTGCCCGACGAACGCTGTCAGCGATGTCCTGTGCGAAATTCTTTGCAGTACAGCAGAATTCGTCACCACTCGCGGCGCCTCACCCGCATCGTGAGCCAACGGTGTAGCACGGGGCGACCTGACTCGGGGCCGGGGCGTGCCGGAAACTTTTGCGCCGTAGCGTCGCTGCATCCGCAACGCGAGCCCACCGAACAGCGCCAGCGACCCAAGGCACCACGCCAACGTCGCCGCCAGGTCCTCACCCGTGACGTGTCCGGCGGCAAGCCCGCGCAACGTCTCGGTGACCTGCGACACCGGCTGGTTTCGGACGAACGGGCCGAGCCATGCCGGAAACGATTGCGCCGGAGCGATACCGGTGGACAGCAGGACGAGTATCAGTTGGGGGAGGAGCAGTACCTGGCTGGACGATTCGACGGAGCCGACCCGGGAGCCGAGCGCGTCGGCGCCCAGGCACACGGCCATCGCGAACGCCACGACGATTACCACGAACAGAACCGCGTCGCCGGGGCCGCCGGCCATCCGAAAGCTAAACAGCCGCGCTACCGTGACCGCGGCGGCCAACGCAATCGTGGCGCGTATCAAGCAATAGAGCATCCGTGCGGCTAGCGGCAGCACCGCCGGAACCGGCTGAGTATGAAGTCGAGATCCGAAGCCGGACAGCCGGTCTCGTGCAGCGCGGTCGGCGGTGGTCATTGCGCCAAACAGCATCGCCTGCACGATGACCACCGGAAGGATGTACTGCGGATAGGTCATCGGGCCGGGGTTGATGAGAGTGCCCAACACCAAGGTGAACCCAAGGAAGCAGCCCACGGGTGCCAGGACCGCGAAAAGCAGGTCGGCATCGCGCCGGGCACCCGACATCGTGCGCCAGGTCAGCGCCCCTAGGGCACTCAGATAGAGACCCCCGGCGCTAGCGGAACGGGACCGCATCAGGCATTGGTGTGCGGCCCGGCGCCGGCGACTACCCGGGTGAACTCGGCACGCATCGTGTCGACGTAGCGCAGGACTGACCTGCGGGCCCGGGCGGTGCCAGGGTAGGCGACCACCAACTGCGTTTTGTCGCGCATCCGATTGACCCACATGCACACCGTCTCCGACAGCCGGTTGTCACCCCAGATACCGGCACGCAGACCGTCGAAGTCGTCGCCGAACGGCAGCTTGCGGATGTCGATGTAGGACAGCATCGGGACGGGACGGTCAGGAACCTCGATGCCACCCGAGGATGGGTGCCGCGTTTCGAGCAGGTGATAGAACGGCACCGCGCCGAGTGCGGTGTTCGCGTCGAAGGACGCCTGGGCGGCGTGGGCGACCTCGTCGAACGACGCGCCGGCAACGGGGATCGCCAACGGAATGAAACTGGCCAACCAACCGACGGTGATGGCGTGGGCGGGGTTGCGACGGTTGTCGAACGGTGTGAGTCCGAAATACGTTGCGGTGCCGGTCAACCGATGTTCGGCCAGGGCGGCGCAGGCGAACACACCACCGCTGAATCGCGCGCCCGCCGCGCGGCACGCCGCTTCGAAGCGTCGGCCCTGATCCTCGTCGATCAAGTCGAACACGTCGATGGCCCCGGGCGTATCCGGGGTCGCCTCGCCCAGCTCCAGTGGGAACTTCGGCAACACACCGTTATTCGCCGCGAGAAACGCCCGCCAGGACTGGATTTCGGGTGACGCTTCATCCAGGCTTGCGGTGTACGCACGCTGATTTGCGCTGTACTCGCGATGGCTGGCCGCGGGTATCGGCGGCGCTCCCGCACTCTGCAGCGCGCTGAAGTACGTCGTCTGGATGTCGAGGAAGATCACACCGGCCGACATTCCATCGGCGCGCAGGTGATCGATGGCGATAAAGACGGTGAACCGGTCTTCGCCCTGAACGATTCCGAAGGTGAAGCAATCCCATTGCAATGGATCGGGCGTATCGAGAAGCAATTTCCGGATCTCGGCCGGCGCCATCCTGCCGAGATCGGTTGGCGCCAACGTGATGACGCCCGGGTCGGCCATGACGTAGCGCTGGATTTTGTCGTTGTCGCCGAAGGCAAACCAGTCGTGGTAGGTGTCATGTCGCCGCACGTGGCTATTCACCGCGTGCGTCATCGCGTGGACATCGCAAGTGCCCGCAATCTCCCAAGCTCCGATGCACAACCGCGGGATATCGCGGCCGAGGCCGACTTGACGCCGGTAATACTGAAGATGCTGCGACTGCTGGTAACTCACCGGGGCGGGGTGGGATTGCGCTTCGTCCGCGCACGCATAGGTCGTCGCCGTCGGGGACCAGGACACAACCGTTCCCTCGGCTGTCCAGTCGTCCACCGTACCCAAGAACATGGCCCCCACCCTTCGTTCGACAACGAGCGACGTCACCCCAGCCCCGGGATGACCTTAACGTGACCGCAGCTGTGTTGCCGAGTGGCGTGGAGTCTGAAGGGGTGCCGCAGGAGACGGTGCCGTCTCCTTACGGCCACCATGTCTTTGCGCGATGTCAGCGTGGCGGGATAGCTCCACACAAAGGGGAACTCGCTCCGACCACGGGTCGGGCCGGGATTCTTGGTTTGCGGACCGGGTCGTGCGGCGGGCGGTTCCTCCTAGCTGTGTCCTGCGTGCAGCCGCATTTGAATTTTTCGCCAACCGGTTGGCCTCTCAGCGACGTAGATCTCCTAGCGCGACGGCAGAACCGACCGAGAATGCGACGCGGCGTCCCACATTGCCGTCGTCACCGTCCGCGCCGGGGCTGGTCCACTCCACCTGAGCGGTGCCGGACAGCTGAAGGCTTGCGCCGGTAACAAAGTCGACGAACAACAGGGCAGCCTCGTCGTCGACCGCCAGGTTGCCGAAACTGTTGAACATGTTGTTGCCCGGGTAATCCGGCCACCACAGCCGTCCGGGGGAGTCGACCCGGACAAATCCGGCCGGACCCCCGCGATGCGACGCGTCGCTGCCCCGGGTGGGATGCGTGGTTCCCAGGAAGAACGTGTCCGCGGCTTCGATCATCGATTGATCGTCGACACTCAAAGATGTTGCATGCCTTGATTTGTCCGAAGGCTCGGCGACCGCGAGGACATTGATGTCGTGCCGGTGGATGTACTGGGGGCAGTTGCCGTATGCCTGGTCGACGCGCACGGTCATGCCCGCGTTGTCGCTCCCGATGAGGCTGCCGTTGATGCGCATTCTGCGCCGGGCGGCGAACTCGATAGCGATCAACCCGATCTGTTGGCCGACGGGCATCGCGTGTAGGGGATCACCCTCGCGCGGAGAGGCGGCAATCCGCAACATGTCCTCGGCGCCGCGCAGGAACCCCGGCTGCCCCGACAGTGGGGAGATCCACAGCACCCCCTCGCGGTCATGCCCGGTCAACGCGGCAAACCGCTGCCTTGTCAGGAATTGCGCAGTGCCCGCAGACAAGCGGTCCGCGCCGAGCATGTTCTCCAGCCGTTTTGCGGCGGCTTCGACGCCGGCTCGGCGTTGGGTTGCTACCTCACCCTCGTGAAAGCCCGTCGCGGTCATTGCGTGATCAACGCCGGCGGCGCTCCAAAACTTCCCGTTGCCCGCGGGTTGCGCTATCGCCGCCAAAGCACCTACCCCGTGCCGCATTCGGCCGCATTGGTTTAGTGCCTCCGGGGCTTGTGGGAGCTCACTACGTCGCGGACGACCAATCCCACCAACGCGGCTACGCACAGTGGCACGTACAGCCTGAAGTTGGGTGATGCGTGGTCGTACAGCGCGATGTAGGCGATCGTCGCGATCGCCACCATGGTGAGCAGGATGCCGCGATTAACCTTGTCCGTGCTCATGCTTCGACCTAACTTTTCGGTCGGCATTATGCCGCGAATATGAGCATAAACCTCGCGACCCCATTTGCCACGAACCTATTTAACGCGCCCCCGAAATGACGAGAATTGCGCGACGCAAGGATCATCACTTTTGCCGCCCCCCGATGTCGAGGAAAGCGGCTACCACCTCCGGGCGGGCGAGGTTGAAGCTCTACGCTGGCCCTATGGCACCGACGCCGCGCCCGCGCCGATCCGCTCTCTACCTTCCCGGCAATAAAGATCGAGCACTCGAGAAGGGGAAATCGCTACCGGCCGATGTGTTGATTTTCGACCTCGAGGATGCGGTTGGCCCCGAGGCCAAAGCCGATTCCAGAACCAGGGTTTGCGACGCGGTCTCGTCGGAGGGCTATCGGCCTCGCGAGATTGTGGTGCGCATCAACGGCGCAGGGACCGACTGGCATGACGACGATCTGGCCGCCGTCGCCGGTTCGGCCGCCGACGGGGTGCTCGTGCCGAAGGTTGAGACGGGCAAAGAGGTCCAAGCGCTGGCCGACGCGCTCGACGCGCTCGATGCGCCGCAGTCGTTGTCGCTGTGGGCGATGATCGAGACGCCGCGTGCAATATTGCGGGCGGAGGAGATCGCCGCGGCCAGCGATCGGTTGACCGTGCTGGTGGTCGGCACCAACGACCTGGTGAACGATCTGCATGGCCTGCACGTACCAGGGCGTGCGCCGGTCGTGCCGGCGTTGTCGCTCGCGGTATTGGGTGCGAGGGCAGCGGGGAAAGCCATCTTGGACGGGGTGTTCAACACCATCGCCGACGAGGCCGGCTTCCGGGCCGAGGCTCAGCAAGGCCGCGAGATGGGTTTCGACGGCAAGACTCTGATCCATCCGTCCCAGGTTGCCCTGGCGAACGAACTGTTCGGCCCCTCGGAAAAGGAGTTGGCCGACGCACGCAAGATCGTCTCGGCTTACCAGGAAGCCCAGGCCGCGGGGAACAGCGTCATCACCGTCGATGGCCGCATGATCGAAAGCCTGCACGTGCGTGACGCTCAGCGGATCCTCGCACTCGCCGACCTTATTTCTGAACTGGAATCCCAATGACGTTCCGCCCGAGCCCATTCCGGGCCGATCTCCTCCAAGGGAAGGTCGCGCTGGTTACCGGTGGGGCGACGGGACTCGGTCAGGAGATCGCGAGGGTATTGGGCGGTCACGGCGCGCGCGTGGCTATCTGCAGCCGAAAAGAACCCAACCTCCAAGCTGCGGTTGCGGCGTTGCGGGAACAGGGCATTGAGGCCATCTACGGCGTATGCGACGTTCGTCGTAGCGACGAGGTCACGGCCGTCGTCGAGGAGGTGTTGGCCACCTTCGGCCGACTCGACGTCGTCATCAACAATGCCGCCGGAAACTTCCCGGTGCCGATCGGTGAACTCAGCGTAGGCGGATTCAAAGCGGTGGTCGACATCGACCTGGTGGGAACGTTCAACGTATCCAAAGCGGCGTACGACCTTTGGCTGCGCGATCACGGCGGCGCCGTGGTCAACATCAGCGCGGCGATCCAGTACCGCGGCATGGCCCTGCAAGCGCACGTCGTTTCGGCCAAGGCCGGCGTTGACGCGTTCAGCCGCGCCTGTGCGATCGAATGGGGGCCCAACGGTGTTCGGGTCAATGTCGTTGCTCCCGGTGCGATGTCGGGAACCGAGGGGGTCAGGAGAATCGCCGGAGACGACCAACACCGGGCGATCCAGAATCCGCTGCGGCGTCCCGGCTCGACCACCGAGGTCGCCGAGGCGGTGCTGTTCCTAGCCAGCGACGCCGCGTCCTATGTGACGGGAGCAGTGCTGGTGGTCGACGGCGGTGGCTGGCTGACCGCCAGCGGCGTGCCGGATCTGCCGGGCTATCACTGACACGATCACACAACGGTGAGATCACGGTCGAGGCACGGAGTCTGCGGGCCGATTAGGTGTTTTGCCCCGACTCGCATTATTCTTGCCCGCGGCTCATTGTCGACTCAGGAAAAGCAGATGCTTATTCAGCCCACTCTGCGACGGGCACAATCGCAGCGCAGCGCTCAACGTGTCACCTTCCCGAAGATCGGTCAGTGCTTCGACATCGAAGTCACTCGCGAGACCGATGGGTGGCTCGTCCAGATTCCCGAGATCGCTGCGATGGCCCGCACCGGCCGCCGCTCCACGATCGAGTTGGTGGCGCGCGAATGCATCGCCACCCGAACGGGCATCCCGATGGGTTACATCAGCGTCTTCGTCACGAAAGAGACCCGCTAGTCCAGCACGGTGGTCACCAGACCCGCATGTCGCCTTACGCGACGTACCCGCGGGGCAACACCGAGAAGTCAACGCACGCCGCGGCCATGATGTCGCCGATTTCTGGGGCGACCGGCGCGCGGAGTTTCAGCAGCGCACCCGCCGACGGCAATTTCTGGGCGTTGACGTTGTAGTCGAACAGCAATTGCATGGCCTCGGAGTCGATATCGTGCCAGCCGGTGTGCACCGTCATCAAAGTGAGGACACCGAGTTCGTCGCCGGCGGGGGACAGGATCCGGTGATGCCAGGCGTGATCGGCCTTGAAGCCGGAGTGCGGCTTGATCACCGCCAAAACGGTTCCGCCGCCGTCTTCCAACCTCGCCGCGCCATCGGCCGGCACAATTCTGCCCACGGGTGAGTTCTGTCTGCTGATGGTCGTTGTTCCCGCTACCGCGATCCGGAGTTCGTCGCCCGCGGCGCTGGACAGGATGTAGTCGCTTTTGCCGCCGTTCTTGAATCCGAACAGCACGCTCGCACCGCCCTTTTGCTGCGCGCGCGCCAATTCACTGCCGTCGGGAGTGGCGAGTTGGACCCGCAATGCGTTGGACGCCGATTTCGTCAGTCGCGCTGTGACGGTGGTCGCGTCTCCAAGAATCGGCATGCCGAGAGCTTAGACGCCCACGCGGGCACCGTAGCCGAACGGCTCAGATCTTCACCGTCAGCGGCCAGACCTTCCAGATGTCGTCGCAGTACTCCGCGATGGCGCGATCCGACGAGAACTTGCCGCTGCGCGCGGTGTTCAGGATCGACATCTTGGTCCACGACTCCCCGTCCTGCCACGCGGCACTGACGCGCGCTTGGCATTCCACGTAGGAGGCGTAGTCCGCGCACACCAGGAATGGGTCGTCGTGGCGAAGATTGTCCACCAGCGGCCGGAACACCTCGGTGTCCCCGTGTGAGAACGTCCCGCCCGCAATCAGATCCAGCACCGCGCGCAGCTCGTCGTTGCTGTCGATGTAGTCCGCCGGGCGGTAACCGCTCGCCTTGAGGGCCTCGACCTCGTCGACCGTCAGGCCGAACAGGAAGAAGTTCTCCGCCCCGGTCTCTTCGCGAATCTCGACGTTAGCCCCGTCGAGGGTGCCGACAGTGAGGGCGCCATTGATCATGAACTTCATGTTCCCGGTGCCTGATGCTTCCTTACCGGCGGTGGAGATCTGCTCGGATACATTCGCGGCCGGATAGATCAGGTGCGCATTCTGCACGTTGAAGTTCGGTATGAACGCGACCTTCAGGAACTTGCTGACCTCCGGGTCACCGTTGATCGTCTCCCCAACGGCGTTGATCAGCTTGATGATTCGCTTGGCCAAGAAGTAGCCCGGAGCTGCCTTACCGCCAAAGATGAAGGCCCGCGGCGGAATTGAGAGCTCGGGGTTCTGCTTGAGCCGGTAGTACAGCGCGACGATGTGCAGCAAGTTGAGATGCTGGCGCTTGTACTCGTGGATGCGCTTGACCTGGACGTCGAACATCCAGTCGGGATTCAACTCGACACCGGCCGCCGAGCGCAGGTAGGTCGCGAGACGCGCCTTGTTGCTGCGCTTCACGTCGTGCCACTGCGCCCGGAAGGAGGCGTCGTCGACGAAAGGCTCCAGCCCGCGCAGGCGGTCCAGATCGGTCAGCCAGCCCTCGCCGATCGTGCGGTCCAGCAGCTCGCGCAGGCCGGGGTTGGACAGCGCAAGGAACCGCCGCGGCGTCACGCCGTTCGTCTTGTTGCTGAACCGCTCCGGCCACAGCTCGTAAAAGTCTTTGAGCACACTGGCTTTCAGTAGGTCCGAGTGCAGCGCGGCGACACCGTTGATGGCGTGGCTGCCGACGGTGGCCAGGTGGGCCATCCGGACGTTCTTGCCGCCATGCTCACCGATCAGCGACATACGGCGGAGCCGGTCCTCGTCGCCGGGAAACCGGGTGCTTACCTCGTCGAGGAAGCGGCGGTTGATCTCGTAGATGATCTCGAGGTGGCGGGGCAGCGATTCGGAGAACATTTCCAGCGGCCAGGTCTCCAGCGCCTCGGGCAGCAAGGTGTGGTTGGTGTAGGCGAATGTCGCGACCGTGATTTCCCACGCCTCGTCCCACACCAGGTCGCGCTCGTCGATCAGCAACCGCATCAGCTCGGCAACCCCGATCGACGGATGAGTGTCGTTGAGCTGCAAGGCGAATCGCCGGGGCAGCTCCCTGACGGACACGTCGGCGAGATCGTCCATGATGTGCAGCACGTGCTGCAGCGAGCAGGACACGAAGAAGTACTGCTGAAGTAGGCGCAGCTGCTTGCCCGCCTCCGGCTCGTCATTGGGGTAGAGCACCTTGGTGACCGTCTCCGACATGACCTCGTCCTCGACTGCCCCGTAGTAATCGCCGGTGTTGAAGGCGTCCAACGCGAACGACTTGACGGCTCGCGCGCTCCACAACGTCAGCACGTTGCAGGTGTTGACGCCGTAACCCTGGATGGGCGTGTCGTAGGCGGTGCCTTTGAGCAGCCGGCCCGGCACCCATCGGACGCGGTCGTGGCCGGCTTCGTCCGTGTAGTGCCCGGCGTAGCCGCCCCACTTGACCAGGTAGCTGACGTCGGGTTTGGCTATCTCCCAAGGGTTTCCGCGATCCAGCCAATTGTCGGTCTGCTCGACCTGCCAGCCGTCGTGGATCTCCTGGTCGAATATGCCGAATTCGTAGCGGATGCCGTAGCCGATCGCCGGGCGCTCCAGGGTGGCCAGCGAGTCCAGGTAGCACGCCGCCAGCCGACCGAGGCCGCCGTTGCCCAGTCCCGGTTCCTCTTCGCATGCCAGCACCTCGTCGAGCTTCTGGCCCATCGCGGCCAGCGCGGACTTCGCCGCGCCCTCCAAGCCCAGGTTGAGCAGGTTGTTGCCCAGCTGCGGACCCATCAGGAATTCGGCCGACAGATAGCACGTCACCTTGCGTCCGAGATCGAGTGAGGTCTGCGTCGACGCCACCCGGCGGTCCTGCATGCGGTCGCGCACGGCCAGCGCCAGCGCCCGGTAGTAGTGCTCGGGCCGCAGCGCCGCGGCCGGACGGCCGATCGAGTAGCGCAGGTGATCGGTGATCGCGCGCTGCAGCGCGGGCGCGCCCATCCCGGTGCGGGAGTGCTCGGCCAGTTCGGCCGGTCGGGAACCGGTGGCAGCCATTCCGTCGGAGGGGGTCTGATCGAGATCGGTCATGTGGGTCCTACTCCCTAGATGTGGTGGCAGTATCGCATCCATCCGCCCAGCAGCGCAGTTCGTCAGTCTGGCAGCGGCGCTTGCACATCAGGCGCGAAACGGACGACCGTCGCATGAACGCAACCTCACGCACTGGCGACGAACCGGCGTTGCCTAGCTGGTGACCGTCATCTGGTCGCCACCGCCTTCCCACGATCGGACGAAGATGTCGATCGGCACCTGCTCGTCGCGGCCCTGCTCGCTGCCGCTGTCGTTGAGGTGCACGATGCCGGCCGCGGTGTCGACGCCGGTCACCACCACGGCGTGGTTCGACAAGGGTTCCCCGTCCGAGTTCTTGTCTTCGACGGGCTGACCCCAGATGACTTCGGCGTTGATCCCGGCAATGACCTTGCGGCCCTTGGCCAGATCCTGCTGCAGGGCCGCCACACCGGTCGGGACGTGTGTCGTTGCGGCGCTGTCCTTGTCGGTGCTCACAGCACGGATCCCGTAGTGCGCCAGCAGCGTCGGCTCGTCGTCGAATGAGGTGCCCTCATCACTCTTGTGCTTCTTCGGCCCGGTGTAGATCGGTCCGGGGTGAACGCTGCTGGGAGTCGATTGAGCCAGCTTGACGATCTCGTGCTCGGAGGGCTGCTTGCCGGTCCGTTCACCAACGACGTCGGCGACCGCCATCTCCACGCAGTCGTCGTCGTATTGCTGGTAGCGCCAGAACGGCGCGGCCGCGGTCGGGTCGCCGTAGAGCGTGCCGGCGCCACTGGGCGGGCGGGGGGAACCGGGCGCGGCCTGGGCCGCGCCCACCGCCAACCCCAGAGCGGCTACGCCGGTCAGCACCGCAACGGCTGTGGTGCGGGCCACGGTCGCAATCCTGATCACGAGAAAAGGGTCTCTTGCCGGCCTCTGCGAATTCTTGAAGTCCTGGTCCGGATATGTCGACGCGCGCGTTAGGGTCTGCTCCATGGCTTCTGCCCAGGTCCGAACGCCGATGCGTTTCGACGTCAGCGAGGTGGTCGGGGAGCAGGCCTTCTTGGCCGCGACTTACTACCCTGCGCGCAACGACAGTGCGGCCCCCGCGTTGCTCGTCTGCCTGCCGGGTGGCACCTACAGCCGTGAATACTGGGATCTCAACATGGTCGGCCACAGCGGATACAGCTTCGCCGAATTCGCCACTGACAACGGCTATGCCGTCCTGACGGTCGACCCGTTGGGTACTGGCGAAAGCTCAAAGCCCACACGAGATTTCGACTTCACCGATATCGCCGCCGCGCTCGCCGACGCGGTCGCCGCGGTACCCGCCGCGACCGGCAACCACGCGCCGCCCATCGCCGTCGCGCATTCGCTGGGCGGCTACCTGGCGATCACCCAGCAAGCGCTGTTCCCCAGCTACGCGGGGCTGGCGATTTTCGGATGCACCAATCAGCATGTCGCACCGCTGAACCTGGATCCGGTGTTCATTGCCCGCGCGGCCACCGCGGACGGCCGCGCCGAGCTTGCGCAGGAGATCCTTTCGGCTCTTCCCGAGGCGTATTTCGAAGGTCCTCGCGAGTATTTACAGAGTTGGTTTCATCTCGACGACGTTCCCGCCGATGTCGTGGAGGCCGACTGCGTGACCGCGAAATCGGTGGTACCGCGGGTATTCGGCACGGCCCTGATCCCCGGCGTCGTCGCCGAGCACGCCGCGCTGATCGACGTCCCGGTGCTCCTCGGCTATGGGGTGGTGGACGTCTCGCCGAACCCGCGCGCCGAGGTCGCGCTGTATTGCAGTAGCCCCGACATCACCACGTTGGTGTTGGCCGACAGCGCACACTGCCACAACATGGCATCGAGCCGGCGTCGGCTCTGGCAGCGCCTGCTCGCCTGGACGGAAGTCGTCGCGGTCAATGGGCGCCGGACAGGTTCAACGTGACCACGCCGACGATGATCAGCCCGACGCCGACGGCCTTCGCCACGGAGATCGGGGAGCCCAGAAACAACACCGCGATCAGCACGATGGCCGCCGTGCCAATCGCCGACCACAGCGCGTAGGCGACGTCCGTTTGCATACCGCGCTGGATCGACCACGCCAGCAGCGCGAAGGCGGCGCCGTAGCCGACCAGACAGATCACGGTGGGCCAGAGACGAGTGAAGCCTTCGGTGCTCTTGAGCAGGCTGGTCGACACCACTTCCGCGATGATCGCGCCGAACAAGAGCAGGTACGTCAGTGCGCCTGCGTGCATACGGATGTGTCTACACCACCTGTTTGGACGGCGGCCTTAACGTGGTCCTGTGACGACAAATCTGGAGGACCGCCTCGCTCGCTACGCGCCGGCCGTGGTGAGCCTGTTCCGGTTGGTCTACGGTTTCCTGTTCGCCGGATGGGGTTCGATGATCCTGTTCGAATGGCCGGTCCGTCCGGCCTATCACGTCGAGCTCGGAGCGTGGCCCGGCTGGTACGCGGGGCTCATCGAATTCACTGCGGGACTTCTGATCGGGTCCGGATTATTCACTCGCGCAGCGGCATTCATCGCCTCGGGTGAAATGGCGGTCGCCTACTTCTGGAAGCACCAACCGCGCTCACTGTGGCCGATCGGCGATCCGCCCACGGGCAACGGCGGAAGCCTGGCGATACTCTTCTGCTTCGCATTCTTCCTGCTCGTCTTCGTCGGCGGGGGTCGCTATTCGATCGACGCCTGGCGTCAACGCTGATCGGATCAGTCGCCCCACCGGCCATGCGTGGCCGCGAGTTCCAGCAGGGTGATGCCGTCGGTCTGGCGCTCACGCAGCACCTGGCTGGGAAATGTGTAGGGCGGCGCCGCCTCTGGGCTGCGCTCTGCCTGCGCGACGATCGCGTCCAGCAGCGTGCGCGCCATCGCCAGCCGCGGATAGCGGGCGTGGATCGTGGCGGCGATTTCGTCGTCGATGAATTCGGCGTTGCGGCCGAAATCCACACCCACACCACTGCGGACAAGGTGGCACAGCGCACCCCGCCGGTCGGCGATGCCCATCGAGGTGTGCAACGCAATGGCTTCCCACACGCCGTCCACCAGCGTGCGCTCGCAGCCGTGTTCGGTCAGCAGCGCTGCCGCGAGGTCGGCACCCTCGACTTCGAACCGCTCCTTGCCGGGCGCCGCGGATCCGGCGCCGAGGTCGTGCAGGACGCATCCCAAAAACAGGGCATCCCCGTCGTAGTCCGCGCCAGGGCGCATTCCCTCGCGTGCGGCGACCAGCTCACCGAACAGGTAACTGCGCACGCTGTGGTTGAACACTGACGGCGACTCGGTCGACTGCGCCAACCGGATGGCGGCCTGCGCGGTGGGGGTGTCCGGGAGAGTTGAAATGACCTGCATAGTCACAACGTTAGGGTCGCGGCCGCCATCTGGTGAGTGGCTAAAACGACATGATTCCCACGATTTGAGCCACGATGCCAGGGGGGCGTGCCTATGCTTCGCATCGATCGGTGATAATGGCATTCTCTGCATTGGAGAAGCCATTTCCGTTTACCGAACCGCCCAGAGGAGGTCGACGATGAGCGCCAACCAACGATGCGACGGGATGGTGGCCCTGGTCACCGGCAGCAGCCGCGGATTGGGCAAGGCGATCGCCGCGCGACTCGCCGCGCAGGGCGCCACGATCGCGCTGACCGCCCGCACGATGGACCCCGACCCCAAATACCACGGGTCGCTCCGCGAGACCGCCGACGAGATCGTCGCGGCCGGAGGCCAAGCCATCGCCGTCCAGGCAGATCTGTCCCAACCCGAGGAGCGCGAACGGCTGTTCGGTGAAGTAGTGGATGCCGTCGGCGCCCCGGACATCCTGGTGAACAACGCCGCGGTCACCTTCCTGCGACCCCTCGATGGGTTTCCCGAGCGGCGCGCCCGGCTGATGATGGAGATGCATGTCCTTGGCCCGTTGCACCTGTGCCAGTTGGCAATTCCGGCGATGCGCGAACGCGGGCGGGGCTGGATTCTGAACCTGACCTCGGTCGGTGGCGACTTACCGCCCGGCCCGCCGTTCTCCGAATTCGACCGAACCGCGGGCTTCGGGATTTACGGGACAGCCAAGGCGGCGCTCAACCGGCTGACGAAAAGCCTTGCCGCGGAACTGTACGACGACGGCATCGCCGTCAACGCCGCGGCTCCGTCGAATCCCGTGGCGACGCCGGGCGCGGGCACCCTCGACCTGGCCAAGGCCGACACCGAGGACATCGAGCTGATCACCGAGACCGCTTATCGGTTGTGCTCGGGGGATCCGAAAACCCTGACCGGTCGTATCGCGCATACCCAGGCCTTCCTCGCTGAGGTCGGCTGGTTTCAACCCGCCGGCTGATGGTCGAGGTCGACCTCGACGAGCTGCGACACCGGCTCGCGGCTGCCGACGTCACCGATGTCACGGCGCTGGCCGGCGGTGCGTCCAGCTTCACCTTTCGCGGCGTGCGATCCGGCAGGCCAGTGGTGATCAAGCTCGCCCCGCCGGGCGTTGAGCCGATCGCGCACCGGGATGTGCTGCGGCAGGCCCGCATCCTCAAAGCGCTTGCCGTGACCCGGGTTCCGGTCCCCGAGGTGCTGTGGGAGGAGCCGGGAGATCCACCGCTGGCCCCTCCGCTGTTCGTGATGTCGCACGTCGAAGGCGACTGCGTCGAGCCGCTGTTCGACGGCTGCCCGCCGGCACCCGAGGTGGTCGAGCGCTACCGCAACGCGTGCCGGGCGATGGCCGCACTGCACAGGCTGTCGCCGAGCGACCTCGGGCTGGGCGGGGAACCGGTGATCGATCCGGTCTCAGAAGTCGAGCGCTGGTGTCACACGTTGCAGACTGTCGATGCGGCACTCGTCCCCGACTGGCAGGGTGTGCGTGACTCGCTGTTACGCTGCGCGCCAACCGCTATCGGGCCCGGCGTGGTGCACGGTGACTTCCGGCTGGGCAACCTGATGGCCGCCGGAGCGAGCATCAACGCGGTAATCGATTGGGAGATCTGGTCGATCGGTGATCCGCGAATCGATGCGGGCTGGTTTCTGATCAACTGCGACCCGGACACCTATCAACGTGTTCCCGACCCGGTTGGTATCGCACCGCCGATCGCCGAGCTCGCTGAGATCTACCAGGACGAGCTGGGTTGCGAGGTCGCGGACTTGGCCTGGTTCAGCGCGCTGGCGTGTTTCAAGTCGGCAGCGACGTGGTCGCTGATCGTCAAGCACAACCGCCGAAGGAGCGCTCCGCGGGAGGAATGGGAAGCCATGGCGCCCGCCTTGCCGCGGTTGCTGGAGCGGGCGCGCTCAATGGTGGGCTAGGCCTGCGTTAGCGGCACTTGATAAAGATGTTCTGGCAATAGTTTCCGATGCCGTCCCAGTTTTTCTCCCGTGGGATGCCTCGGTTGGCGGGGTTCGTAAAGAACGATGGAGCGTCGACCGTGTTGAATTGGCCGATCTCTGGGAGCATCGGAGGCTCGGGGTCGGGATCGGTATCGTCCGCCCGCGCCAGCCCGGTGCCGCCCCACAAGGCCAGGACGCTGACCGCACCGGCAACCAGTCCGCGAGCGTATGAACGAGCTTTCATCGCCGCCCTCTCTGATCGTTGCGGTGTGCCACTCCCGCAATTCTAGCGGCGCGCCTGGCCACATGGGGCAATGTCAGCGTGCCGCAGCCACATCGCGTATCAGTTACGAACGCGCAACGACTTTGCCGGGGCGACCAGCAAATGCCGCTATGCACACGGCGCGGTACTTACGGTTTCGCCCGTGGGGACAATAGCCGGGGTCGTCCGCAACGCTGCGGTCGTCACGATGTGCTTTCTGATGACGCTGACCATGGCGCCGTCTACGGCCGCCGATCCCGACGTTCAGCCCGCTGGTGCCGCTACGCCACCGAATGACGGGCTGGTGCCCTCGAATCCTCCCGAAATCGTCAATACCCCGGATGGCTGGCGATTGGGCCTTGGCGCGAAGGACGAGGCTCAGACTCCGGTCGCGCCGTTGACGACCGCGGTCTCGTCCCGCGAGTACATCGCGACCGGAACATTTGTCGGTGACCTGAGCGGGCCGGGACAGCCGCAAGGCATTCTCGAGGCGGGTTACGAGATCGGCTGTGGCATCGACATGAGCACGTCCAACGGCGTCGACCTCGGCGGCAACATGGGCATCGCCCCCGGTCTCAGCCCGACGTTTGACACCAGCGGCGTGTTGCCGCCTCTTCTGCCGTTCATCACCGTACCGGTGAACGGGTCGATCAACGTGGGGCTCAAGCCCGGCTTCGTGGTCGTGGTGCCGGTGGCGAAGAAGCAATTCAAGGGCCCCCACCCGTGGATCATGATCGCCAACTTCCACGTCAGGATCGACGGTTGTGTGGGCCAATCATTCATCCGCTCCTACGCCACGTTGACCCGGGTGACTGACCAATCCGACGTGGTGCTGTCGTACGTCGGTGTCACCAAAGCGTGTCTAGCCGCGCGGGATGCCGGCCAGCTTGTCGGCGAACTTGGCCTCGGCGGCCGCACGTAGCCGCAGCAGGTGCTCGGAGGGAAACAGATCGGGCGCGGGCTCACGGTCTTTGAGCAACAGGCGAGCCAACGTCACCTTGTGCACTTCGGTCGGGCCGTCGGCAAGCCCGAGCACGAAAGACTCCACCAGATACTGCACGAACGGCATCTCATGCGTGGTGCCCAACGAACCGTGTAGCTGCAGCGCCCGCGCCGATACGTCATGCAGCACCTTCTGCATCATCGCCTTGACCGCGGAAATGTCGGCGCGCACCGCCTTGTAGTCGTTGAATTGGTCGATCTTCCAAGCGGTTTGAAGAGTCAGCAACCGAAACGCCTCGATCTCCATCCACGAGTCGGCGACCATCTCCTGCACCAGTTGCTTGTTGGAGAGCGCCTCGCCCTGGGTGTAGCGCGATACGGCCCGCTCACAGATCATGTCGAAGATCCGTCGGACCAAGCCGACCGTGCGCATCGCGTGATGAATGCGTCCGCCGCCGAGGCGGGTTTGCGCCACGACGAAAGCCCCACCGCGGGGCCCCAGCATGTGATCGGCCGGCACCCGCACGTTCTCGTAGCGGACGTAGCCTTCGCGCCCGCCGCCCGGGGGCTGATAGCCCAGTCCGACGTCGCGCATCACGTTGATGCCGGGGGTGTCGCCTGGGACGACGAACATCGAGTAGCGCTGGTAGGGAGGTGCGTCGGGGTCCGTCATTGCCATCACGATGATGAACGACGCCATCGAAGCAAACGACGAGAACCACTTCTCCCCGTTGATGATCCAATGATCGCCGTCGGGCACCGCGGACGTGGTGAACACCTTCGGGTCCGCGCCGCCCTGCGGTTCGGTCATCGAGAAGCAGGACACGATCCGGTTGTCCAGCAGCGGTTCGAGGTAACGCGCCTTGAGCTCGGGCGTGCCGTAGTGCGCGAGGATCTCGCTGTTGCCGGAATCGGGTGCCTGCGAACCGAACACGATCGGCGCGCACTCCGAGCGGCCCAGAATCTCGTTGAGCAGGGCCAGTTTCACCTGACCGTAGCCCGGGCCACCCAGATGCGGACCGAGGTGAGTGGCCCACAGTCCGCGCTCCTTGACGATCTCCTGCAGTGGTGGGATCAGCGCTTGGCGCACCGGATCGCCCAGATCGTGCGACTCCTTGACGATCAGGTCGATGGGCTCGCACTCGGTACGAACGAAATCCTCGACCCATTCGAGTTGTTGCGCCCACTGTGGATCAGTGGAGAAATCCCACGACATCTTTCGTCCCCTTCGTTCGTCAGTGCGAGTTGCTTTGCGCCACCACGCCGGCGTCGACGAGTTCGGTGACGGCGTGCTCATCGAATCCCATCTCGCGCAGCAAGGCGTGCGTGTGATCGCCCGGCAACGACGGCGGCGAGGGCGCGTCGGGCCGGGTGCGTGAGAAGCGCGGCGCCGGCGCGGGCTGGGTGATCCCGTCCACCTCGATGAAGGTGTCCCGCGCGACCAGGTGCGGATGCCGCGGTGCCTCCGACAGTGAAAGTACCGGTGTCGCACAGCATCCTGGGGAGTCGAGGAGTTGTTCCCAATCGTCGCGAGACTTTGTGGCGAAGCGTGCGGCCAGCGCCGCGCGGTGCGCGGCCCAGGCGGCCGGCTCGTCGCTGTCCTGAGGAACGTCGACGCCAAGGCGATCGCAGAGTTCGGCGTAAAACTTGGGTTCCATTGCACCTACCGCGATGTGGTGCCCGTCCGCGGTGGCGTACGCGCCGTAGAAGTGCGCGGCACCGTCGAGCAGGTTGTCCTGGCGGCGGTCGCGCCAGGTGCCGGCCGGCACCATCCCGAAGTACGGGGCCAGCAGGGTGGCGACACCGTCTACCATGGCGACGTCGAGCACCTGACCCTCACCCGAGTCGCGGGCCTCCAGAATCGCGCTGAGCAGGCCCACCGCCAGAAGCATTCCGCCGCCGCCGTAGTCACCGACCAAATTGAGTGGCGGAATTGGTGATTCGGCGGTGCCGATGCCGTGCAGGGCGCCCGCAAGCGCGAGGTAGTTGATGTCGTGGCCGGCATGGCCGGCCAGCGGTCCGTCCTGGCCATAGCCGGTCATGCGGGCGTACACAAGACGCGGATTCCGGTTTCGTAGCGCGTCCGGGCCGATGCCCAGCCGCTCTGCCACACCCGGGCGGTACACGTCGACGAAGGCGTCGGCGTCGGCGACCAGCCGGTGCACGAGGTCCCTGCCGCGCGGATCCTTCACGTCGGCGGCAAGCGACCGCTGGCTGCGCCGGACCGTGTAGTCGATGGGAGGTGGACCGTCGACGCCCGGAACAGGGTCGACCCGGACCACGTCTGCGCCCAAGTCTCCCAACAACATCCCGCAGAATGGGGCGGGCCCCAGGCCGCCCATCATCACGATGCGAACGCCATTGAGCGGACCGCTCACTGGATCTGTCCCGAAGCCCACTTTTGCCGGCGCGCGGCCGCTTCCTCGGTGGCGTGCGAGATCACCTGATTGCGGTTCTCCAATTCCAGCGCCGAGGAGAGGTTCGGCGCGTCGGTGTTGACCTGCAGCGCGCGCTTGGTCAACTGCACGCCCAGCGGCGAATGGCCTGCGATCAGCGACGCCAACTCGAGCGCACGGTCGGACAACCGATCCGGCTCGACGAGCTCGCTGATCAGACCTCGCCGATCGGCCTCGGCCGCCGACACCGTGCGGCCGGTGAGCATCCAGTCGGCGGCGACACTGGTCCCGACGATGCGGGGGAGGTGGTAGCTCATGCCCATCTCGGCGCCCGACAACCCGAGCAGGATTGCGGCATTGCCGAATGATGCTGCCGTCGAACAGATACGAATGTCGCAGGCAAGGCACAGCGCGAATCCCGCGCCGACGCACGGGCCGTTGACGGCGGCGACGACGGGTGCAGGCAGCGCGCGAAGAGCCTCGGCCAGCGCGGCCATCCTCTCCTGAAACCGCATCCGGTCCAGTGCGGGCGCGGTGGCCTCGAGCATGCCTGGCCCGAAGTCGCGCATGTCGATTCCGGCGCAAAAGCCCCGACCGGTACCCGTGAGAACGACGGCGCGCGCCGAGCCGTCGTCGGCTAAATCTTTCAGTACTTCGGTCAATTCGGTTTGCATGGCCGCGTTGATCGCGTTGAGCCGCTCGGGGCGGTTCAGGCGCAGGACAACGACGCCGTCACGCGGCCGGTCGAGGTCGAGCGTGCTCGGCATGGCTACACCCGCTCGATGATCGTCGCGGTGCCCATGCCGCCACCGGTGCACATGGTCACCAGTCCTGTTGTCAGGTCGCGACGTTCGAGCTCATCGAGGATGGTTCCGATCAGCATCGCGCCGGTGGCACCGATCGGGTGGCCCAGGGCAATCGCGCCGCCGTTGACGTTGACCCGGTCGGGATCGATGTCGAGGTCGCGGATCGTCTTGAGCGGCACGGCGGCGAAGGCTTCGTTGATCTCCCACAGGTCGATGTCGGCCACGGTCATGCCGGCTCGCTGCAGGCAGCGCTGCGCCGCCGGACCGGGTGCGGTGAGCATGATGATCGGCTCGCTGCCGATCGCGGCGGCGGCCCTGATCTGTGCGCGCGGCTCTACACCGTTGGCCTGCGCCCAATTCGGTGATGCGAGCAACACGGCTGCCGCGCCGTCGACCACCCCGGAGGAATTGCCCGCGTGGTGGACATGGTCGATGTGGTCGATGCCGGGGTAGCGCTCAAGGCAGATCTCGTCGAAGGTGCGGTGTTCGCCGTCGGCACATGCCGCACCCATCGTCGCGAACGCCGGCCGCAGCCGCGCCAGCGTCTCGGCCGACGACCCGGGGCGGGGGTGCTCGTCCCGGGTCAATGCGCCGTCGGGCGTGGCCACCTCGACCAGCGAGCGATCGAATCTGCCCTCGTCGATGGCGGCGGCGGCCCGATGCTGGCTTTGCGCGGCGTACGTGTCGACGACCTCGCGGGTGAAACCCTCGAGCGTCGCGATGAGATCAGCCGAAATACCCTGCGGCACCGTCGGATAAAGCGCACGGAAGTCCGCGTTGTTGCCGTCGATCGTCGGCACTCCGGCCGTGACGTCCCAGCGGGACATCGATTCGACTCCGCCGGCAATCATCAGATCCGCACTGCCCGCGCCGATCGAGGACGCCGCAACGGTGACGGCTTGCTGACCCGATCCGCAGAACCGGTTCAGCGTCATCCCCGGCACGGTTTCGGGCCAGCCGGCCAGCAGAACGGACAGGCGCGCGATGTCGTCGCCGTGGTCACCGGACAAGATGCCGTTGCCGGCGATCACGTCATCGACGTCCGCCGGCTCGAAGCCGGTGCGTGTGGCCAGCGCCGTGAGGCAGGTGGCGAACAACGTCTGCGGATGTACTTTGTGCAGTCCGCCGTCCGGGCGGCCCCGCCCACGGGGCGTGCGTACCGCGTCAACAATCCAGGCGTCGATGTCAGGCTCCCGTTCGGCGCCGACCGGCGGTCGGCGTTGTTGTCATGGTGGTCTCCGTTGATCATCAGTGATCGTAATTCGTCTCTCGGGATTGGAGAACAATCTTCTCCGAATTGGCGAAGCCATTCTCGCGTGGCCCGGACAGGCCAGATCTGGCGCGTGCGGACCGTCCGCCGTCGGCGACCGCTGCCGATACTGGCGCTTATGCACATCGCGGTCGACTACCACCTGTGTGAGGGACACGGTCAGTGCCTGCTGGCCGCTCCAGACGTATTCGACATCCCCGACGGTGCCGAACAAGTGGTAGTGCTCGAGCCGGACCCGCCCGAGGCCGATCGCGACCGCCTGATCCGGGCCGCCGCGATGTGTCCCGCACAAGCGATCCGAATCCTCAACTGAGCCGGTCAGTTTCGGCAACGTCATCCAGCAACCGGTAGCGTCCGGCCAACGCGGCAGCGGCAATGCGGTTGCTGACCCCGAGTTTGTGCAGCAACGCGGCCACCATACGTTTGGCGGTGCGCTCCGACACCACCATCCGGCGCGCGATGTCGCCGGTCTCCATGCCGGTCGCCAACAGCGTCCACACCCGAAGGTCCTGGGCGGACAGACTGTCCAGCAGCTCGGACGGCGGCTTACGGATATTGCTCAGCAGAGCGTCGAGCAGCGAACCATCGATGACCCGCAACCCCTCGGCGATCGTCCACAGTGGGCCGGCCAGTGCTTCGGGGCGTGCGGTCTTGGGCAGGAAGCCGTCGGCACCCGCCCGCAACGCCTCTTCGGCCAGCCTCAGATCGTCCGTTCCCGACAGCGCCAGGATGCGAGTCGTCGGGTGGCGCGATTTGATGTGCCGGATGGCGGCCACCCCGCCCAGCGGTGGCATCGACAGGTCGACGATCGCGACGTCGGCATCGCAGCGGGCCACCAGATCGGCGGCCTCCTCGACGTATGCCGTCTGACCGCCGACGCTGAACAATTCGCCCCACTCGCGGGTGAGCAGCAGGGCCAGGCCCTGTGCGAACAGCTCGTGGTCGTCCACGATCACCACGACATACGGCGAGCGGGTCATTGCCGCGATGCTAGCCCCAACTCTATGGTCAGCCAGGTGAGACCGCTCGATCAGCTCAGGACCACAGTGGACTTCGACGGCGAGGACTACGGGCTGGGTCGGACCGTCGTCGCGGTACGGGTCGCCGTTGTCATCTCGATCGGTGTGCTGCTGGCGATCGGGCCGCACTGGGTCCGCCAGCACGCGGCAGCCACGCTGGCCGTCCTGGCCGCCGCAATGCTCTACGCGGCCCTACTGATGGCTTATCCGCAGCTGGAGGTTCGGCGCACTCGGTACTCGTGGCTGGTCACCGGCTTTGACTCGGCGTTCACGCTGGCGCTCATCGCGCTGAGCGGAGGGGTCTACAGCCCGGTGGTCGCGGTGTTGGCCCTGGCGGTCATCGCGTCGGCGGCGCGGTTGTCGTTCAGCGAAACCTTGCTCGTCGCTGTCCTCCTGGGCGCCGCCTACATTCCCCTCGCGCTGACAACCTCGCCGAAGCTTCCGGTCACCGCGGCTCCTGCGCTACAGGCCGGCTGGTCGGCGCTGTATTTGCTGTTCGTCGCGATCATCACCGCAGGGCTGTCCGCGCTCGCCGAACGCGAACACCGCTCCCGGCTGCGGGCGCTGTTCGAGGCGGAGGCCGAACACGCCGCCGCCGAGGAGGAACGCGATCTGAGGGCACGCCTGCTGCGGTCCTACCAGTCGCAAC
Source organism: uncultured Actinomycetota bacterium (assembly GCA_963794245.1). Taxonomy (GTDB): domain Bacteria; phylum Actinomycetota; class Actinomycetes; order Mycobacteriales; family Mycobacteriaceae; genus Mycobacterium. Next base: position 86,967 of record CAWCDD010000004.1, read on the forward strand.
AGGATGGACTGCAGGTGTTGGTGCACGAATTCCGCACCCCGGTCACGTCTTTGGAGGCGCTGACGGAGGCGCTGACTTCGACAGATCCAATGTCGCAGGTCGACCGGGACACCAGTCTGCACCTGGTGGCCCGGCACGTGCACCACCTGGCCGACATGCTCAATGCCTTGTCCGACGTCGCGCTGAGTCGCCGCCCGACATTCTCAGCGGGTCGGGTTCGCCGCGTTGACGTGGCCGACCTCGTTGTTGCCGCCGCCGACGCGGTCGGCCTGGCGGCGCCGCGGTTGCGGCTGAGTGTCAGCGGCGACGTCGACGCCGTGGCCATGAACGCCCAGGGGCTGCGCCGCGTGGCGACAAACCTACTGGAGAATGCCTCCCGGCATGGCCGAGGCGAACCGGTCGACGTCACCTGCTCGCGCGACGGCGACGTGTTGGTCCTCGCGGTGCTCGACCGGGGCCCGGGGATTCCTGCCGAGAGCCTCGGCGAGCTCACCACCAAGTACGTCAGCGTCGGCGGGCAGCGCGGCACCGCAGGGCTGGGCCTGTGGATCGTCCAGCAGATTGCCGAAGCGATGGGCGGCCGGGTCGACTTCGCCGCGCGCGACGGTGGCGGCCTGGTCGCCACCTTCCGCGCGCCAATCGGCTGACCGCGGCCGCATGCGTTGGCCCGTGCAGGCCAGTGATTGGCACCTGCGCCTGTGCCGCACCGCCGCCGCGCAGACCAGCATGGGTGCGATGCCGCGGTGACCCGTACCACATCACCCGGCCAGAAAGGGACGCCAGATGACCGCACCCACGACCGCGCCCACCCATAAGGACATCGATCTGAGCGCCCGCGCGTTCTGGGCCAAGCCCCCGGAAGCGCGCGATGCGGCGTTCGCCGTCCTGCGCGCGGAGAACCCCGTCCCGTGGAGCCGCCCCGCGGAGTCGGATCTGCTGCCTCCCGAGCTCAACACCAGGGGGTTCTGGTCGCTGACCAAACAGGACGACATCCGGATGGCCAGCCGCCACCCGGAGATCTTCTCCTCCGCACAGGGCATCACGATGGAGGACTTCGCCCCCGAGGCGGTGGAGATCGCGCAGTCGTTCATCGCCATGGACGCCCCGCGGCACACCCAGCTGCGCGGGATCACGACGGAAGCCTTCAAGCCCAAGAACGTGCGCCGCTTGGAAGGCTGGATCCGCGGGCACGCCCACGACCTGGTCAGCGAAATGGCTCACCTCGGTGAAGGGGACTTCGTCCAACTGGTGTCGGTCAAGCTGCCCGGCCGCATCTTCGGCAGCTTCTTCGGGCTGCCCGAGGGCGAACTGCGTGACAAGGCCGTGACCGCCGCCCAGCGGCTGGTGGGCTGGACGGACCCGAACATCCGCGGCGAGCAGAGCGAACTCGAACTGTTCATGGGCGCCGTGATGGACCTGCACGAGGTGGCAACGGTGTTGATTCCCGAGCGGCGGGCCAACCCCGGTGACGACCTGATGACCTGGATGGTGCAGGCCGAGTTCGACGGCAAGAAGATGACCGACGACGAACTGAAGGCGTTCTTCGTGCTGATGGGTGTCGCGTCCAACGACACCACGCGGCACGCTTCGGCCCACGCCATCGCCGCACTCTCGAAGTTCCCCGACCAGCGCGCGCTGCTCGCCGAGGACGTAGAGGGCCGGGTCGGCACCGCCGTCGAGGAGGTGTTGCGCTGGGGATCGCCGTTGCTGCACATGCGCCGCACCGCCACCCAGGACATCACCGTGCGCGACTCGCATATCAAGGCCGGCGACAAGGTCGTGCTGTGGTACTACTCGGGCAACCGGGACGAGGATGTCTTCGACGAGCCGCATACATTCAACATCCTGCGAAACCCGAACCCGCACATCGCCTTCGGTGGTGGCGGCCCGCACTTCTGTCTCGGCGCGGCGCTGGCGCGCACGATGCTCAAGGCGTTGCTTACCGAGGTGTACACGCGCATTCCCGACATCTCGGCGCCGGAACCCCACTACGCCCTCGCCAACTTCATCAACGGCGTCAACAGCCTGCCGGCGACCTGGACGCCCGAGAAACGCTGACGGTAAGGAACATTCGATGAAAACCAAAGCAGCGGTGCTGTGGGGGCTGCACCAGAAGTGGGAGGTCGAAGAGGTCGACCTAGACGGGCCCAAGGAGAACGAGGTCCTGGTCAAGGTGGCCGCCGCCGGGCTGTGCCACTCCGATGATCACCTGATCACCGGCGACATGCCGATGCAGTTACCGGTGGTCGGCGGGCATGAGGGCGCCGGCGTCGTCGTCGATGTCGGCCCGGGTGTCACCGAAGTCGCCCAAGGCGATTCGGTGGCGCTGAGTTTCATCCCGGCCTGCGGTCGCTGCGAACCGTGTTCGCGCGGCATGAGCAACCTCTGCGTGCTCGGTGCCGCCATCATCGCTGGACCGCAACTCGACGGCACCTTCCGGTTCCACGCGAAAGGCCAAGGGCTGGGCCAAATGTGCGTGCTGGGAACGTTCTCCGAGTACACGGTGGTGCCACTGGCCTCGGTGATCAAGGTGGATCCGTCCACAGCGCTGGACACCGCCGCCCTGGTTGGGTGCGGAGTCACTACCGGCTACGGCAGCATGGTGCGCACCGGCGAAGCGCGAGACGGCGACACCGTGGTGGTCATGGGTGTGGGCGGGATTGGCATGAACGCCGTGCAGGGGGCCCGGATCGCGGGCGCACGCGTCATCGTCGCGCTCGATCCCGTCGAGTACAAACGGTGCCGTTCTCTCGAGTTCGGGGCCACCCACACCGCGGCGACGGTCGCGGAGGCCCAAGCCCTGATCAACGAGCTCACGCGTGGCCAGCTGGCCGATGTCTGCGTGGTCAGCACCGACTCGGCCGAGGGTGCGTACGTGGCGCAGGCGCTGAGCCTGGTCGGCAAACGCGGCAGGGTGGTGATGACGGCGATTCCGCACCCGACCGATACCTGCGTCGAGATGTCGTTGTTCGATTTGACGTTGTACGAAAAGCAGGTTCGCGGATCGCTTTTCGGGTCCTCGAATCCTCGGCATGACATCCCTCGCATGCTCGACTTGTACCGCACCGGAGCGCTCAAGCTCGACGAGCTCGTCACCCGCGAGTACACCCTCGAGGAGATCAACCAAGGCTATGAGGACATGCATGCCGGCGTGAATCTGCGCGGTCTGATTCGCTTCTGAATCGTTCCCATGCTGCTGCGAGACGGGGATTGCCCGCCCCGGCCGGCCGTTCAGTCGAAGTTGGTACTGCCGGACAGCTGTTCCCATTTCGCGATCTCGCTCCCGCGCGCGTCGGCGGTATAGCGATACAGGGCCAGCGCGTCGGGGCCCAGCAGCAGGAACGCGGGCGGCTCGCTCGATTCGACGGCGGTGACGATCGCGGCGCCGGCCTTGGCGGGATCGCCGGCCTGATTGCCATGCATGGTGTCGTTTTCCTTGCGACGCTGTCCTGCGGTGCCCGCGTAGTCGTCGATCGCAGTGGCCGACTGGACCAGCGAGCGCCCGGCGAAGTCGGTGCGAAATGCGCCCGGCTCAACAACGGTCACCGAGATGCCGAGCGGGGCCAACTCGCCGCGAAGCGCGCCACTCATCCCTTCGATGGCTGCCTTGGCCGCGGCGTAGTAGCCGGACCCCACCGGAGTCACCGTTGCGCCGATTGAGGAGATGTTCACGATCGCGCCGCTACGACGCTCCCGCATGCCGGGCAGGACGGCCTTGATCATGGCGACGGCGCCGAAGATGTGCGTCTCGAACAGGGTGCGGACTTCCGCGTCGTCACCTTCTTCGACCGCGGCGCGATAGCCGTAGCCGGCGTTGTTGACCAACACGTCGACGCCGCCGAACCGCTCCTGGGCCTGCTGCATGGCCGCGCCGATCTGATCGGGCTTGGTGACGTCCAGCGCGACGGGCAGCACCCGATCGGGCGCGGGGTCGGCGAGATCCGCGACCTTCGTGACGTCGCGCGCGGTGACGACGGCATTGTGGCCGGCCCCGATCACAGCGTCGGCGAGCGCACGGCCGAGTCCGGTTGAGCAGCCGGTGATGAGCCAGGTGGGCATGGGCGGTCCTTCTTCCATTCGGGGCGGTTTCAAACTCGACATTGCGCCCGACGGCTAGGCGGAGGCGCGCCGTTCCAAACGGAAGGTGCGCATGAAGCCGCCCGGTTGCGTCGTGAGCGTCACCTCCACGGCACCGCTGGGCGCGACGACGTAGCGCTCTTCGACATCCGGTCCGTCCGTCCACCGGCCGACCGGCTGGCGCCCGAGGTCGTCGCGGTCGTAGAGGGCGGGGTCGAAGGGGAACAGGACCGGATCGTAGGGGGTCACGTCGCCGTCGGGGCGCCCGTTGACGAGGCGGCTGCATTCCACGAAGCGGAAGTGCCCGATGTTGTGTGCCGCTCGGTACGTCCGCCGGACGATGAGCGGAGTGTCCTCGTCGCCGGGCAGTGAGACGTCCTTGCGCACGATCGGATCGAAGACGACGCCGGCGCCGGCCTCGGCCTCGCGGAAGACGCCGAAGTGGCGCGAAAAGCGTTCGGACAACCCGAAACCGGACTCTTTGTCGAGGAAGACGGCCAGACCGATGGCCGTGGCGGCAAAGGGGTGCGGCGAGCGTTTGACGCGCTTCTCACCGAAGGTGGTGCGCAGCATCCGCGAGACCAGGGGAAAGCCGCCGGCCCCGCCCACCACGTAGATGCCGGCGACCTCGGACCACGCCACATCTCTGTTGCCGTCGTGCAGGATCCGGCTGAGGAGATCGATCGTGGGTTGGACAAGCGGCGCACATGCCGAGTAGATGTCGTCGATGCCGCAAGCGAAGGGCGGGCGATCGACCCCGTCATCGATCCCTGTCAGGTCCACCAGGAAGCGGCGCGTCTGTGGCCCGACGGCCTCCTTGCGAACCGCGCACTCCTCCCGAAGAAGCTCCAGCGCGGCGTCATCCACGTCGCGCAGTTTCGCGCCGTCGGAGACGAGTTGCACAATCGCCTCGTCGAAATCGTCACCGCCCAGGCGCTGGATGCCCTCGCTGATCACGACCTCGTTCGAGTGCCCGGTCATCTTGAGTAGCGACGCGTCGAAGGTGCCGCCGCCGAGGTCGTAGATGAGGACGTACTCACGTTTGGCGGTGATGGTGGAGCGATAGCGATGGGCGTATTCGAGGCTCGCGGCGGAAGGTTCGTTCAGCAGCGCGACGACATGAAAACCCGCCGACACGAAGGCGTCCAGCGTCAGCAGGCGCTGGGCGCTGGATGCATTGGCGGGCACGCTGATGGCCGCCTCGACGGCGTCGCCCGGCGTCAGGCAACCATTCGAGCGCTGCAGAAGATCGCTCTTCAGCTGAGCCAGAAAGCCGGTGAGAAGTTCGGTCAACCGATAGCTGCGGCCGGCCAACGTCACCTCGGTTCGCGGTCCGGCGTCGTTGAGCAGACGTTTGATCGATCGCAACACCGACCACTGGCGGTCGTGGCGGACGGCGGCGGCGTCCACACCGAATCGCAGCTCCCCGGCGGCGTTGGCGGCGATGAGCGAAGGCCAGGCATCCACGCCGTCGAACGAGACGACCGGGTAGTTACCCCGGTCGACGAGTGCGACGACAGTGTGCGTGGTGCCGAAGTCGATACCGACTCTCATTCCGCACAATCTTAGGGCGGTGCAGCGAACTTCGGGACTCTGGGCTTATCCGGCGTGGCGCTCGCCGGACAGTGCTGCCTGCGGCGTGTCCCATTGCCGTTGCACCTCCCGCTCCGCGGCGGTGGCAATCAGGCCTGAGGGCGCGAACATCTTGGACGGTACCGGGTCATCCTCGGTCAGCGGCCTGCCGCCACCGCGAATTGTCCTGAGCGCAACCATAATTCCGGCGGCCAGCACGATGATCACCACGAGCGCGAAGAGAATCGACAGCGTGCCTTGGATGAAGGTGTTCCTGATGACCGCGTCGAGCTGGTGTGCGTTCTTCGCCGAGCCGAAGGCGGTCCTGCCCGCATCCTTGGCGGCCGAATACTGAAAATGTTGCGACCAGTAGCCGATCGCCGGATCCGCCGAGAAGATCTTCTGCCACGAAGCGGTCAGCGTGACCGTCAGATCCCACAACAGCGGGACACCCGGAATCCACACCCACTTCAGCAGTGCCTTCTTGATCACGATCACGGTGATCACGGTCAGCGCGATCGCCGCGAGCAGCTGGTTGGCGATACCGAACAGTGGGAACAGCGTGTTGATGCCACCGAGCGGATCCGTCACGCCCATCAGCAGGATGCCGCCCCACGCCGCGACCACGGCCAGGCTGCAGCCCCAGACGCCCGGGCGCCAACTCGGATTTTGCAGCTTGGCCAGCGGACCGCCCAGGTTGCCCAGCGCGTCCGACAGCATGAAACGCGCGACCCGGGTGCCCGCGTCGACGGCGGTCAGGATGAACAGCGCCTCGAACATGATCGCGAAGTGGTACCAGAACGCCTTGAGACCGGCGCCGCCGAAGGCCCGGTTCAACACCTCTGACATGCCCACCGCCAGCGTCGGCGCTCCGCCGGTGCGCGACACGATCGACTTTTCGCCGACGCCGGCGGCGGCTTGATTGAGTTGGTCCGCGGTTGCCGGGGCGCCCGGCAAGCCGAGCCCGTTGACGTAGTGCGCCGCGGTGGCCGCGGTGCCGCCGGTCTGTGCGGCCGGGGCGTTGAGCGCGAAGTACACGTGCTGGTCGAGGATCGCCGCGCTGATCAATGCCATGACGGCGACGAACGATTCGGTGAGCATGCCGCCGTAGCCGATGAAGCGCATCTGGCTTTCCTTCTCCAGCAGCTTCGGCGTCGTCCCCGACGCGATCAGCGCGTGGAATCCGGACAGCGCGCCGCACGCGATGGTGATGAACAGAAAGGGGAACAGCGAGCCGGGGAACACCGGCCCGTCGCCGCTGTGGGCGAACCGCGAGACGGCGGGCGCCTGGATGACCGGGTGCGCGATGAAGATGCCGAGCGCCAGCAGCGCGATGGCGCCGACCTTCATGAATGTCGACAGGTAATCGCGGGGCGCCAGCAGCAACCACACCGGCAGCGCCGAGGCCACGAAGCCATAGATGATGATCAACCACGAGACCGTGACCGCGGACAGGTTCAACCAGGATGCGCCCCAAGAGGTTTCGCTGACCCAATTGCCGGAGGCCACGGCGAGCATCAGCAATGCGAAACCGATGAGCGAGACCTCGCCCACCCGCCCGGGACGCAGGAACCGTAGATAGCAGCCCATGAAGACAGCGATCGGGATGGTCATCGCGATGGAGAACACGCCCCACGGGCTCTGGGCGAGTCCCCGCACCACCACCAGTGCCAGCACCGCGATGATGATCACCATGATGACGAGGACGCCGACGATCGCGGCGGCGCCGCCGGTGGTGCCGAGCTCGTCGCGGGCCATCTGGCCCAGCGAACGGCCCCGCCGCCGGGTGGAGATCCACAGCACCAAGTAGTCCTGCACTGCGCCGGCGAATACCGCGCCGAAGATGATCCAGATGCTGCAGGGCAGATAGCCCATCTGGGTGGCCAGCACCGGACCGACCAGCGGTCCCGCCCCGGCGATCGCGGCGAAATGATGGCCGAACAGCACCCGCCGGTCGGTCGGCACGTAGTCGGCGCCGTCGTCGAGAATCTCGGCCGGCGTGGCGTGGTCGTCGCGCGGGCGAACGACCTTCATCTCGATCAACCGGGCATAGAACCGAAACCCGATGACGTATGTGCAGATCGCGGCGACTACCAACCACACGGCGTTCACCGTCTCGCCGCGCACGAACGCGATCATGGCCCAGGCGATCGCGCCGAGCACCGCGATGATTCCGAAGACGATCTTGTGCCGGACGCTGATGGGGGAGCGGTCGATGATCGCGACGGGTGGCAAGTCGTCGTCGGTGCGGATGTAGCTGACGCCTTTGTCATGCACAGTCACGGTCAAACCCTACGACGACGAGCAGCTCGTCGCCTGGCGGAATCAGTACAGCGCACGGACGTTGTCGATGGTGTCGGATTCGGCCGGACTCTTGTCGTCGCGGTAGCGCACGACCCTGGCGAACCGCAGCGCCAGCCCGCCGGGGTAGCGCGTCGATTTCTGCACGCCGTCGAGCGCGATTTCGACGACCTGCTCGGGGCGCAATCGCACGACATGGCCGTCCATCGATCCGACGGCGAGTTCGCTGAACCTCGCGGTCTGCCACTGCAGCATGGCATCGGTCATGCCCTTGAAAGTCTTTCCCACCATGATGAATTCGCCGGTGGCCGGATCACGTGCGCCCAGGTGGATGTTGGACAGTTTGCCGCGTCGGCGTCCCGAACCCCATTCGACGGCGAGTACGACAAGGTCGAGTGTGTGGACCGGCTTGACCTTGAGCCAGCCGGCCCCGCGACGGCCGGCCTGGTACGGGGCGTCGGGTGCCTTGGCCATCACTCCCTCGTGTCCGGCGCCCAGCGTTGCCTCCAGGAAGGACGCGGCGGCGCCGGGGTCCGATGTGGTCAACCGATCGACGCGGTGCCGGGGCGGCACCAGTGCGTCCAGGGCGGCCAGCCGCTCGGTGGTCGGCGCGTCCAGCAGGTCGACGCCGTCGTAGTGCAGGATGTCGAAGAAGAACACCGAAAGTGGTTGCACCGCTTGGGCTCCCGCTTTTTTCGAAGCCACGTCGACCGATCGGCCGAACCGGGATGCGGTGACTTGGAAGCGGTGCGGCCGGTTGTCGGGCCGCAGCGCGATCGCCTCGCCGTCGGCGATGAGATCGTTGACGGGCAGCGCCAGCGTCGCCTGCACCACCTCGGGCAGCCGGGCGGTGACGTCGTCCAGACTTCGCGTATAGACCGTGACCGCGTCTCCGGCGCGGTGGATCTGCACTCGCGCACCGTCCAGCTTTGCCTCGAAGATCGTTGTGCCGCCGTGGCGTTCGAGTGCGTCGGCCACGCTGGTCGCTGTTTGCGCCAGCATCGGGCCGACCGGCTGGCCCACCCGCAGCGTGAACGCCTGCAGCGCCACCGCTCCACCGGACAGGGCGGCCGCGGCGACCGCGGGCAGATCGCCGCCCAGCATCGCCGCGCGCTGTACCGCGGCGGCCGCGACGTCGGCGGCCTTGGCCACCGCGTCGGCCATGATCCCGGCCAGTGCGCCCTGACGCAGTTCGCCGGACAGCAGCCGCACCAGAAACGTCTGCTCGGATTCGGTGGCGGCGGCCAACAGCGTCGCGAGGAGTTCGGCCCGACGCGCCTGCGATCCCTTGCCCGCGACGGCGCCGATCTCGGTGAAGGTGGCGTGCACGCCGGTAACGGTGAGCTCCGGCGCCGAAGCCGGCGGCGGTCGCGACCGCAACGACGCCCAGCCGACGCCGATCTGGCGCTGGGGTAGCTCGCCGGAGAGCCACGACACGACGATCGCGACCAATTCCGGGTCCGGTGCGGCGCGGGTCAGCAGGTCGGCGATGCGCGCGACCTTGGTCAGCCGTGACGACGTGGCGCCGACGTCAACCGATGTCGCTACCACCTCGAGAAGGAGCACGGTCGCCAGCTTGGCATCCCTCGGTGACAACCCGCCGCAGCGGACACGCTAGCGTTCCTACGTAACGTTACAGATTGCACAGGATCTGACAACCCAAAAAGGAGAGGCCGGATGGAGATCAATGGGAAGAAGGCCGTCGTCATCGGCGGTGCGTCGGGGATGGGTCGTGCCACCGCCGAACTGCTCACCGAACGTGGTGCGAGTGTTGCCATCTTCGACCGCGAGGGTTCCGACGGCAAAGCGGTGGCCGAGAGCATCGGCGGCGCGTTCTACCCGGTCGACGTCACGGACTTCAAGGGCATTGAGGAGACGTTGCAGACCGCGGTCGACAAGCTCGGCGGCCTGCATGTCACGGTGACCACGGCCGGCGGCGGCATTGCCAAGCGCACGCTGACCAAGTCGGGCCCGCACGATCTCGAATCCTTCCAATCGGTGATCGATCTCAACCTCATCGCCACCTTCAACATCAGCCGGCTGGCGGCCGCGCACATGGCGAAGAACGAGCCCGAGGACGAAGAGCGCGGCGTCATCATCAACACCGCGTCGATCGCCGCCTTCGAAGGCCAGATCGGACAGGTCGCCTACACCGCCGCCAAGGCGGCGATCGCGGGCATGTGCCTGACGATGGCGCGTGACCTGGGATCGATGGGCATCCGCGTGCTGGCGATCGCGCCGAGCCTGTTCCTCACCGGCCTGACATCGATGGTTCCCGACGAGATGGCGGCGACGCTGACCCGCGACGCGGCCTTCCCCAAGCGGATGGGGCGGCCCGAGGAGTACGCCAAGTTGGCGGTGGCCATCGTCGACAACCCGATGCTCAACGGCCAGTGCCTGCGGCTGGACGCCGGACAGCGCTTCGCGCCCAAGTAGAGACCCCCGCTGGGGGCCTCCTCGCAAATAAGTACACTCTTTAGGCAGCCGCCCCGCTCCCCCTCGGAGCGGGGTAGGCCAACCACCCGACGACGGTGCGGGGAGGGTACTGGCGCGAGGAGGTCCCCATGGGTATCGCACTTACCGACGACCATCGCGAGCTCGCCGAGGTCGCTCGCGCATTCCTGACTTCGCAGAAGGCGCGCGCAGCGGCGCGAGCCCTGCTGGACAGCCCCGAAGAGGGCCGGCCCACCTTCTGGCCCGACATCGTCGAACTCGGCTGGCTTGGCCTGCACGTCGACGAGGAACACGGCGGCTCCGGCTACGGGTTGCCCGAACTCGTCGTGGTGATCGAAGAGCTCGGCCGCGCGGTCGCCCCGGGTCCGTTCGTCCCGACGGTGATCGCGTCGGCACTGATCGCCAAAGACGGCACGGCCGAACAGAAGTCGCGGTTGCTACCCGGCCTGATCGACGGCACCGTCACGGCGGGGATCGGCCTGGGCAGCGACGTGCAGGTCAAGGACGGCCCGAATGGTCGGACAGCCAGTGGCGACGCCGGAGTCGTGTTGGGGGCCGGGCTCGCCGAGCTGCTGTTGATCGCCGCCGGCGACGACGTTCTGCTGCTGGACCGCGGCCGCGCCGGTGTGGCGGTCGACGTGCCCGAGAACCTCGACCCGACTCGGCGTTCCGGGCGGGTTCGCCTGGACAACGTCAGCGTCAGTGCCGACGACATCGTTGCGGGCGGCCGGGAATCGGCGCTGGCCCGGGCGCGGACGTTGCTGGCCGCCGAGGCGGTGGGCGGATCATCCGACTGCGTCGACGCCGCCGTCGACTACGCGAAGGTGCGCCAGCAATTCGGCCGGACCATCGCCACGTTCCAAGCGGTGAAGCACCATTGCGCGAACATGCTCGTTGCGGTGGAGTCGGCCACGGCCGCGGTATGGGACGCCTCGCGTGCGGCGGCAGAGGACGAGGAACAGTTCCGCCTCGTCGCGGCAGTCGCTGCGGCGCTGGCACTTCCGGCGTATGCCCGCAATGCCGAGCTCAACATTCAGGTGCACGGCGGCATCGGCTTCACCTGGGAGCATGACGCGCATCTGCATCTGCGCCGGGCGCTGGTGACCTCGGCGCTCTTCGGGGGCGACACCCCGGCCCGGGATGTGTTCGATCGCACCGCGGCGGGCGCCGTCCGGGAAAACAGCCTGGACCTGCCTCCCGAGGCTGAGGAACTACGAACCCGGATCCATGCCGACGCCGCCGAGCTCGCCGCCCTCGACAAGCAGGCGCAACGCGACAAGCTGATCGCGACCGGTTATGTGATGCCGCACTGGCCCAAACCGTGGGGCCTGGCCGCCGACGCGGTGGAGCAGCTGGTGATCGAGGAGGAGTTTCGCGCGGCCGGTATCAAGCGCCCGGACTACGGCATCACCGGATGGGTGATCCTGACCCTGATCCAGCACGGAACCGACTGGCAGATCGAAAGATTCGTCGAGAAGGCGTTGCGCAAAGACGAGATCTGGTGCCAGCTTTTCTCCGAACCCGAGGCGGGGTCGGATGCGGCGTCCATCAAGACCAAGGCCACTCGGGTCGACGGTGGCTGGAAGATCAACGGCCAAAAGGTGTGGACCAGTGGGGCGCACTACTGCGCGCGCGGCCTGGCCACCGTGCGCACCGACCCGCAAGCGAAAAAGCACGCCGGCATCACCACGGTGATCGTCGACATGAAGGCGCCCGAGGTCGAGGTGCGGCCGCTGCGGCAGATCACCGGCGGCTCGGACTTCAACGAGGTGTTCTTCAACGACCTGTTCGTTCCCGACGAAGATGTTGTCGGGGCGCCGAACTCGGGCTGGACGGTCGCGCGAGCAACGCTGGGCAACGAGCGGGTCAGCATCGGCGGCAGCGGATCGTTCTACGAGGGGTTGGCTACCGCGCTGGTAGACCTGGCTCGGCAGCACGCAGATCGGTTGGCGGGCGCGGATATTCGGGTCGGGACCTACCTTGCCAATGAAACCGCCCTGCGGCTGCTCAACCTGCGCCGGGTCGCCCGCAGCGTCGAAGGTGCGGGCCCGGGGCCGGAAGGCAACGTCACCAAGCTGAAGCTGGCCGAGCACATGGTGGAGGGCGCCGCGATCATGGCCGCCCTGACCGGACCCGAGGTCGCGCTGGTCGACGGCGCCGGCGCGGCGCCGGGCCGGCTGATCATGGGCGCGCGCGGCATGGCGATTGCCGGCGGTACCTCGGAGGTCACCCGGAACCAGATCGCCGAGCGGATTCTCGGCATGCCGCGTGACCCGCTGATCAACTAGGGGCCGTCAGGCCGGTGCGAACAACGGCGCGCCGCCGGCGCCCTTCTCGGGGCGAATGCTGACCGGCATCCCGCATGTCACCGAATCGGGTTCGCAGTCAACGATATTGGCTGCCACGCGCAGCCCGCTTTGTTCGGCGAGCTCGACGATGGCGATCACATAAGGGACACCGATCTCCGGGTTATACGGATGATGGTTGACCGTGTAGGTGAACACCGTGCCCTGTCCCGAGACCGGGCGCGCGACCAGTGCGGCGCCGCACTGGCGGCATTTCCCGGCCGCGGGATGCACCCAGCGCGAGCAATCGTCGCAATGCTCGATCAGCAGCTGTGATGTCGACTCGGCTGACACGGGCAATACAGTACACTCTATTGATTCGGTGTGCGTGCGACGGGTTCTTCTCTGACGGGCGGTGCAGATGACCTATTTCGAAAAGGACGCGATCGTGTCCGGTATCGGCATTTCCCGGATCGGCCGTCGGACCGGCATCCCGGGGCGGGACCTGACCATGGAGGCGGTCCGAAGCGCGATCGCCGACGCCGGCTTGGTGCCCGCCGACGTCGACGGCATCGCGACATTGGGTGATACCCCGGCCGAAGAGGTCAATGCCGAACTGCAGATCGAGGCGGCCGACTGCGGCAGCGGCTTCGGTACCGGCGGACTGCTGAGCCCGGTGATGTCGGCATGCCGCGCGGTGTCCGAGAGACGCGCCCGCCATGTGGTGGTGTACCGGACCATTCAAATGCTGGGCGGCACAGTGCCGGTCAAGCAGGAGGAAAACGCGCCCGCCCCGCCGCTGGCGCGGATGTTCGAAACACCCGAGGGCGCAGAGCGACCCGCGGTCGGCGCGATGGACGATGTCAACGATCTGGTTGCGGCCCAGGCGTATTCCGCCGCGAACTGGTTGGCGCTGAATTGCCGTCGCCATATGGAGTTGTACGGAACCACCAAGGAGCAGCTGGGCTGGATCGCCCTCAACGGCAGGCGCAACGCCGCGCTGAATCCGCTTGCGGTGTACCGCGAACCGATGACGATGGCCGACTACCTAGGGGCGCGTTTGGTGTCGACGCCGTTCGGGCTGCTGGACTGCGACGTGCCCATCGACGGGTCGATCGCGGTCGTGGTCTCCAATGCGGAATACGGTCCCGATTGCCCGCACCGGCCGGTGCGGGTGGAGGCGATCGGCGGGTCCGACGGCGCCGGTGGCTGGTTCCACCGCGACGACTACCCGAAGATGGCGATGTCGGATGCGACCGCGCAGATGTGGTCGCGCACCGAGTTGACACCCGCCGACCTCGCGCTCGCCGAGTTGTACGACGGTTTCACCTATCTCACCCTGGCCTGGTTGGAAGCCCTGGGAATCTGCGGCGACGGCGAGGGCGGCCCGTTCGTCGAGGGCGGCGCGAGTATCGCCCGCGACGGGCAACTGCCGTTGAACACGTACGGCGGCCAGCTTTCAGCGGGGCGCATGCACGGCTACTGGGCGCTGCACGAAGGGTGTCTGCAGTTGCGCGGCGAAGCGGGCGAGCGGCAGGTGTCGCAGCGGCCCGAGGTCGGCGTGGTTTCCGTGGGCGGGGGTCCGGTCGCGGGTTGCATGCTGCTCAGCTGTTGAGACAGCTTGTGGGAGTCGAGTATTGACCTTCAGGTAGGCCCCGCGCCGCGCGCGGGAGGGACGAAAAAACTGGCTGCGACGATCGCCCGCCAGATCGAGGCGGACATCGTTCGCCGGGGCTGGCCCGTCGGAGAATCGCTGGGTTCCGAACACGCTCTGCAAGAACGCTTTGGCGTGAGCCGATCGGTGCTGCGCGAGGCCGTTCGCCTCGTCGAGCACCATCAGGTGGCGCGGATGCGCCGCGGACCGGGCGGCGGGCTGCTGATCAGTGAGCCGGACGCGGGTCCCGCGACTCGCGCGGTGGTCATCTATCTCGAATACCTCGGCACCACGCTCGCCGATCTACTCAACGCACGGCTGGTCCTCGAGCCGTTGGCGGCCTCGCTTTCGGCGGAGCGGATCGACGAAGCCGGCATCGAGCGGTTACGCGAAGTGCTGCGGGCGGAGGAACAGTGGCGGCCGGGTCTGCCGGCGCCGCCGGACGAATTCCATATCGCGCTGGCGGAACAGTCGAAAAACCCGGTCCTGCAACTCTTTATCGACGTGTTGATGAGGCTTACCACCCGCTACGCCCTGCGGTCACGGACCGATTCGGCAAGCGAGGCCATCGAGGCGCTCGACTACATGCGCAGCGACCACGCCGAAATCGTTGCCGCGGTTACCGCCGGCGATTCCGCCCGGGCCAAGACGCTGTCCCAGCGACACGTCGAAGCGGTGACCGCCTGGCTGCAAGAGCATCACCCGGGCGACCCCGCACGCCGGAGAACGCGAAAGGGCCGCAGACGTGAGCCGGCCGACGCGGATGTCCCTCGCGGCAAGTTGGCGGAGGTGCTGGCGGCCACCATCGGCGACGAGATCGGCTCTGGCGGCTGGCAGGTCGGTTCGGTCTTCGGCACCGAGAGCGCTTTACTGGAGCGCTATCGGGTGAGCCGCGCGGTGTTGCGCGAAGCGGTGCGACTACTCGAATATCACTCGGTCGCGCAGATGCGCCGCGGGCCCGGCGGTGGGCTGGTCGTCACACAGCCCCATGCACAAGCCAGCATCGACACCATCGCGTTGTATCTGCAATTCCGGCAGCCGAGACGCGAAGACCTGCGCTGCGTCCGGGACTCGATCGAGATCGACAACGTCGCCAAGGTCGTCAAGCGACGAGCCGAACCCGAGGTGGCGGCTTTCCTGCACACCCACCGGTCCGGACTCGACCACACCCTGCACACCGCTGATGATGTGCGCCAGGCGACATCCGAGGAATTGCGGTTCCACATCGGACTGGCCCAGCTGGCCGGCAACGCGCTGCTGGACCTGTTCCTCCGGATCATCGTCGAGTTGTTCCGCCGACATTGGTCCAGCACCGGACAGGAGCTGCCGGCGCGCGACGACGTCGTCGCCGTCGAGCACGCGCATCTGCGGATTCTGGACGCGATCACGGCCGGCGACGACAGCTTGGCGCGCTACCGCGTTCGTCGACATCTCGACGCCGCCGCCTCGTGGTGGCTGTGACGAACGTCCTTCTGGCCGAGGCCGGTTTGTGATCGGTTTCCTGCATAGGGAAGCCACGCGCGGGGTACTGGGATGGGTAATGGGGCGCGGGGATAGGTAACGGAGAGCCGGTCCGGAAGGAGACCCGGTCCGGCAGGGGGTTGGCATTGGTGATGGAAAGCGGGAGCGCCGAAATGATCAGGGGCACGGAGAACGAGCATCACGGCTTCGTTCACTCCGCGCTTCTCTATCACTCGCAGCGGGAGTACCTGGACGCCGTGGTGCCATTCGTGCTCGAAGGTTTGGCGATGGACGAGCCGGTACTCGTCGCGGTTCCCGGCGACTACTTGGCGTGGCTCCGCGAGGCGCTGGGCGGGGAGGGTTCGACAACCGGACTGCAGCTGGTCGACATCGCCGAGGCTGCCCGCAACCCGAGCCGGTTTCTGGCGCTGGAGGGCTCCTTTGTCGAGGAGAACGCCGACCGGCGCGCCCGAATCGTCAGCCAGGTCTTCTGGCCCGAGCGCAGCGCGGATGAGTCTTTGGCTTGCATGCAGCATGAGGCGCTGGTCAACAGCGCGTTTGACGGTCGCCCGCTGACCGCGCTGTGCCTCTACGACGCGCAGCGGCTGGGCGAGGACGTGCTGGCAAGCGCCCTTGCGACCCATCCACTGTTGTGGAAGTGCGGTTCGCCGCAACACAGCGCCGACTACGCGCCGGATGACGTGCTGGCACAGTGCAATCAGCCACTAGCCGCTAATCCGGGTGCCGTGACGTACATGGTCCGCAAGTCCGCGGACCTGCGGCCGGCCCGGTCCTTCGCCGTCAACTACGCCGGCTGGGTCGGGCTGTCCCAGGACGGCATCGAAGATCTGCAACTGGTGGCCACGGAGCTGGCCACCAATAGCTTGATGTACACCGACGGCGCCTGCCGGCTGGCCTTCTGGCGCGACGAAGACCACCTGGTGTGCGAGGCCCGCGACAGCGGACGAATTGACGACCCGCTGGTGGGACGCCTGGACCCGGGCCCGGCCGGCCCGGCCAGCCGTGGACTGTTTCTGGTCAACGCCATCTCCGACCTGGTGCGCACCCACACCGCCAGCACCGGAACGACGATTCAGGCATATCTGCGGCTGAATTCCTCCGCCGGCCCGATCAGCTGAACACCGAAGGCGGCCCACCAGGAACCGAAGTTCCCGGCAGGCCGCCTTCCCCCGTTGGTTAGATGCAGACACGACCGGAACGCAGATGCGCTGCCGCCGCCGCCGACTACGGGCGCGCCGGTGCCGCCCGCGGCTGTTGAACAGCCCGGTAAGAGCATCACCGCGGCCACGCCCGCGGCGGCTGCAACGGCTTTAACGCTTTTCTTGGTGCTGTTTCTCTTCATGATCGTTCCTTTCAGGCACTATTTGACACGTGTCAAGCAATAAATAGGCAGGGGGTGCCACGACCAGTAGTTCCGGTACGGATGTTGGTCGCGGGGGCCATCCCGCAGCGAGTGGGCGCTTGGTCCCGTTTGGCTAGATGCAAACGAGGGAGCAGCCCGTGCCGCCGGCGGCTGTCGAGCATCCCGTCGGTACCAGCAACACGGCGATCACGCTCGTCGCTGCTGCCACTGCTCTTAGGGTTTTCTTGGTGCGGTTCGACTTCATTGTCTTGCCTTTCCGAGTGAGGGGACAACCTAGCCGTTGATGGCCAATGCGACGGAGCGTATTCCCCCTGTTAAACACGCGTAAACAAGATTTTTCTGATGTTTTTGTCGCCGCATCTTTTGTCATATCTGCACTGGCGCAACGTAATAGAGAACGTGCAGGCTGAGGATCTGAATCGGTGAAGTTAATTCACGAAGCCACGCGGCGGCGATCTTCCTCTGTTGCCGCTACCCGCTCCCACGCGGATGACAATCTGGTCGGCACCAACAGCACTTCGATCAGGCCTATCGCAACTGTCGCCGCGTCAAGCGCCTTCTCGGCTGTCGTCGACTTCATTGTCATCGCCTTTCATCTGAGGGGGATGGGTAGCCGCTGGCGGCTCAGGCGACGTCGGGGTAGCCACTATTCGACACATGTAAACCTATTCGGCCCATCTGGTCCCGAGCGTCGTCGGCGCTAAAGGAAGTTGCACTCTCGACGGACGGCGTCTAGTGTCGCGCTCGTGCGTCTTCTGAAGAGTGCCGTAGTAGCCAGCACCCGCAGCGGGGTCTGATCCAGACCGACCCCCCGCTGTGGGTCGGAAGCTACTACCGTCGGTCGCTCCTGCTGACCAGAGAAAACCGACGCAATGCCTCTTACACAGCCCCTTTCCAGGCCTCTCTCCCTTTCAGAGCCGGACCCACCCAGCGTCCCGGCGCGCCAGTGCGACGCCAACGCGTGGTTCGGCGATCGCTTCGGGGTCGCATTGCCGCGCGGTCTGCGGGAACAGGCCGGCGCGATGTCCTGGGAGAGCTTCGTCACGAGCTACGGCCATACCGCCGGCCCACTGCGGCTAGGGCACTGGAAGTGTGCGGACACCGAGCGGCCCACTGGGCGGCTCGGTGCGCAAGCCCGCACTTTCCGGGCGATGATCGCCGTCGGTGATTGCATCAGTACCTCGACCGCTGCCGCCAGCGGGCCGATCGCCGCACTCACCGCGATGCTGCACGAGCGCGGGATCGCGATCGAGACACTGAAGTTCCATCAAATGGCTTCCGACGGGTGCACCGCCACGTTCATCCGCGGTAGCGACGGCATCCGCGCCGAGTGGGCGATGGGCCTATCCAAGGATCCGACTCAGTCGGCGTTGCGCGCGCTGATCGCGTGCGCCAACCGGCTGTGCGGTGAACAAGGCGCCGCCTGAGCTCGCGAGTAGTGGCCTGAGCTCGCGAGTTCAGAGCGGGCGCAACACTATTGGCATGCCGTCTTTCGGCACTGGCATGCCGCCGTAGTCCCACTCGGCCTGGTAGCCCGGGCGGGGAAGTTGGAGCTGATACTTGCGCAGCAGGCGATGAAGGATCGTCTTGATCTCCAACTGCCCGAACGTCATCCCGATGCACTTGTGGGCGCCCCCGCCGAACGGTGTGAACGCATAGCGGTGCCGCTTGTGCTCGTTGCGCGGTTCGGTGAACCGCTCCGGGTCGAATTTCAGTGGGTCCGTCCACAATTCGGGCAGCCGGTGATTCATTCCGGGGTAGGCGATGACGTTGGTGCCCTTGGGGATGTAGTAGCCCAGCAATTCGGTGTCGCGCACCGTCTGCCGCATGGCCCACTGCACCGGGGTCACCAGCCGGATCGACTCGTTCATCACCAGATCGAGTGTCTCCAGCTTCTCCAGCGACTCGATGTCGACCGGCCCGTCGCCGAGCCGGTCCGATTCCTCGCGGCAGCGCTGTTGCCACTCCGGGTGAGCGGCCAGGTTGTAGGCCATCGTCGTCACCGTCGACGTCGACGTGTCGTGCGCGGCCATCATCAGGAAGATCATGTGGTTGACGATGTCTTCGTCGGAGAACTTGTTGCCGTCTTCGTCTTCGGTCTGGCATAACACCGACAGCAGGTCGGTGCCCTCCTTCGCACGCTGTTCCTTGACTCGCTCGCGGAAGTAGTTCTCCAGCAGCTCGCGCGCCTTGAGTCCACGCCACCAGGTGAACGGCGGCACGGGAGTGCGGATGATCGCGTTACCCGCGCGCGTGGTGATCGCGAACGCGTTGTTGACCTTGGTCACCAGCTCGTGGTCGGTGCCCGGCTCGTGGCCCATGAACACCATCGACGCGATGTCGAGCGTGAGCTCCTTCATCGCCGGATAGAGCAGGAAGCGCGCGTCGTTGGCCACCCAGTCGTTGGCGATCGTCTGCGAAACGACCTTGTCCATCTGCTCGACGTAGCTGACCAGCCGGGAGCGGACGAAGGCCTCCTGCATGATCCGCCGGTGGAACATGTGCTCCTCGAAGTCGAGCAGCATCAGGCCGCGGTGAAAGAACGGGCCGATCACCGGAACCCATCCCTGCTGGGAGTAGTCCTTGTTGCGGTTGGAGTAGATGACCTGCGCGGCATCCGGGCCCAGGGCGGCGATGCCCGGGAGCACGGGTGAATCCCCGAAGACCACGGGGCCCTTGGTTTGGTAGAGGTGCATCAAATAGTCGGGTCCGCCCCGCAGCATCTCGATGATGTGCCCGATGACCGGTAGTCCCGCGTCGCCGACGGCCGCGTTGAGGCCGCTGCCCGGCGGTGGGTCGGCGAGTTTGCGCTCCGGGAATTGAGTGTTCAGCAGCTTGCGCTCGACCATCCCCATACCGGGAAAGTTGTTGATCGATGGCGTAAACCGGCGCCGTGCCTGGTCAAGCAGGTAATGCGGCGTGCTGATGGTGGCGGGCATGGACGCTCCTTTGCGAACCGGGGGCTGGTGACATCCGTCACTTGCCACTATCCTTCGATATAAAGTTGACGGCTGTCAAGTTTGTATTTGGAGCGGTGTGGTGCAAGGTCAGGGGATGAGCAGCCACGCGGAGCCGGGCGAGCCGGCCACGCGACGGCGTGGCGACAAGCACCGGCTGGCGATCATGGCTGCGGTGCGCGAACTGCTGCAGGAGCGGCCGTTTGCGGAGCTGTCGGTCAGCACCATCAGTCTTCGCGCCGGGGTGGGCCGGTCCGGCTTTTACTTCTACTTCGACTCCAAGTACGCGGTGCTCGCGCAGATCGTGGCCGAGGCCACCCAGGAGCTCGAAGAACTCACGCAGTTTTTCGCTCCCCGCCAGCCCGACGAGTCGCCGGAGCAGTTCGCCAAGCGGATGGTGGGCAGCGCCGCCGCCGTCTACGCGCACAACGACCCGGTGATGGCGGCCTGTAATGCCGCCCGCTACACCGATGTCGAGATCCGGGGCATTCTCGAGCAGCAGTTCGAGGAGGTCGTGCGCGAGATCGTTGCCATCGTCGACGCGGAGATGAAGGCCGGGACCGCGAGTCCGATCAGCGACGACATCCCGACCCTGGTGCGCACCCTGACCGGTACCACCGCGCTGATGCTGACCGGTGACCCGGCGTTTATCGGCGGAGCGGACGACGACATCGACCGCCGCGTTCGCCTTCTCGAGCAGTTGTGGCTGAACTCCTTGTGGGGCGGCGGCCGCGGGTAACGCGGCCCAGCCGTTACCGGCGGTATCGTCACCACCATGGCGCAGAGGGGATCCGCGCGATACTTCGCGGGGAAACGCAGTCTCATCACCGGTGCCGCCAGCGGCATCGGCCGGGCCACCGCGTTGCGGCTGGCGGCGCATGGTGCCGAGCTGTTTCTGACGGATCGCGACGGGGACGGGCTGGCGCAAACCGCGGCCGACGCCCGCGCGCTGGGCGCGGAGGTGCCGGAGCACCGGGTGCTCGATATCGCCGACTACGACGAGGTCGCGGCGTTCGGCGCCGACATCCACGCCAAGCACCCGAGCATGGACGTCGTGATGAACATCGCCGGAGTGTCGGCCTGGGGGACCGTCGACCGGCTGACCCACGAACAGTGGAGCAAGGTCATCGCCATCAACCTGATGGGGCCCATCCACGTCATCGAGACGTTCGTCCCGCCGATGATGGCCGCCGACCGGGGTGGGCATGTGGTCAACGTGTCGTCGGCGGCGGGGCTGGTCGGGTTGCCATGGCATGCGGCCTACAGCGCCAGCAAGTACGGATTGCGCGGAATGTCGGAGGTGCTGCGCTTCGACCTGGCCCGGCACCGCATCGGGGTGTCGGTTGTGGTGCCGGGCGCGGTCAAGACGCCGCTGGTCAAGACCGTCGAGATCGCCGGCGTGGACCGCGAGGATCCGACGGTGAGCCGCTGGGTGGACCGCTTCGGTCACCACGCCGTGTCGCCGGAAACGGCGGCCGAGAAGATCTTGGCCGGCGTCGCGAAAAACAGATACCTGATCTACACGTCGCAAGACATTCGGGCGCTCTACGCATTCAAACGGCTGGCGTGGTGGCCCTACAGCGTGGCGATGCGGCAGGTGAACCTCATCTTCACGCGGGCACTTCGGCCCAGCCCGGCCCAACTAGGCCGGCATTACCAACTCGAGCCGGACCCCGAGTAACCGGACCGGACGGTCGAGTTCGAACAGATCCAAGACGTTGCGCGCCGCTGCGACGATGACGTCGGAATCGGTGCTGGGCGCCGGCAGCTTGCGAATTTTGGTGCGGGTGTAGAACGTCGCGGTGCGCACGGTGACCGCTACCCGGTTCACGATGCGTGCCGACGCCACGACTTCGTCCAGGGCTCGCCGCGCCAATTCTGTGACAGCCGAGTCCATTTCGGAGCGGTCGGTGAGGTCGCGCGGGAACGTGACGACGTGGCTGCGAGAGCGCGGTACCCACGGCTGCGCGCTGACCTCCGCGTCGCCACCGCCCTTCGCGAGCAGCAGCAGCCACAGGCCGGTGCGCGGTCCGAAGGTGGACGTCAGTAGCTCGGCATCGTTTTGGGCCAGCTCGCGTACCGTGGTGATGTCCAGCGCTGCAAGCTTTTTCGCGGTCTTGGGACCGACGCCCCACAGTGCGTCGACCGGGCGATCGGCCATCACGTTCATCCAGTTCCCGTCGGTGAGCGCAAACACGCCACCTGGTTTGGCGAAGCCGGTGGCCACCTTGGCGCGCTGTTTGTTGTCGCTGATGCCGACCGAACAGGACAGCCCGGTTTCCGAAAAGACAACGGCGCGAATCTGTTCCGCGACTTCGGTGGGATCGGCTGACGTCACCGACACATAGGCTTCGTCCCAGCCCCATACCTCGACCGGGTGCCCCAGGTCGCGCAGCAACCCCATCACCTGGTCGGACGCCAGGTCGTAAGCGGCCGGATCCGATGGCAAGAAGGTGGCCTCGGGGCAGCGCCGAGCGGCGGTACGCAATGGCATGCCCGCGTGCACCCCGAACTCGCGGGCCTCGTACGAGGCGCAGGTGACGACCTTTCGCGGTTCGGTGGGATCCCCGCTGCCGCCGACGATGACGGGCAGTCCGGCCAGGTCCGGATGACGGCGCAGCTCGACCGAGGCCAGAAATTGGTCGAGATCGACATGCAGGACCCAGCTCGATGTCGGCGCGACCATGGCGGTCAGCTCACCGCCCGCATAGCTTGCGAGCCAGGCTCTCCCAGGCATCACCCAGGGTCTCCAGGGTGTGTCCTCCGTAATTCAGTTGGTGCTCAACGTAATCCACGTCGAGCAGGGCCAGCAGCGCGTCGGTCTGCACATCGAGATCACCGCTGGTGTGGGCCGCCGCCAACAGCACCCGCACATGGGTGCGCTGCACCGCCGCGGCCCCGACGTGGCGGGTGAGCGGCTCGCCTTTGGCCGCCGACAGCAGTGCGTGATGGGTGTGTACGAAGCACAGGCGATCGCGGCCGAACGCCGCCAGTCGATCCATCGGCGGCGCGTCGGGACCAAGCGGCGGCGGCCCGAACAGGAAGGCCTGCTGACTGGCGCGCTCGTCCTCGTCGAGCAGCACCATCATCAGCCCGGCCCGACTGCCGAACCGACGGAACAATGTCCCCTTGCCGACGCCGGCGGCCGCCGCGACGTCGTCCATGGTGACCGCCTCGGCGCCGCGCTTGGCGACCAATTGGCGGGCCGCCTGCAGCAACAGCTCCCGGTTGCGCGCCGCGTCCCCCCGCTCCTGGGGCAGCTCGCGCGGCGCCGACACCGGCAACTCGCCCAACCGATCCACACTGCTCACCACTGCACTTTAACGCGGCCGGAATAAAGCGGACTATAGTCCGGTTAAGTCGTGCGAAGATGTAGACAACACCGGAGGGAAACGAAACAGTGGGCGATATCAAAGTCTTGGCGTTGGTGGGCAGCCTGCGCGCGGCATCGATAAACCGCAAGATCGCGGAACTGGCGGCTGACGTGGCGCCCGACAATGTCACCGTCACCGTGTTCGAGGGGCTGGGCGAGCTTCCGTTCTACAACGAGGAGATCGACGACTCGATGAACCCCGAGGCTGCCGCGCTGGCTCCCGTGGATGCGCTACGCGCCGCGGCGGCCGCGGCAGACGCGGCCCTGGTGGTCACACCCGAGTACAACGGCAGCATTCCGGCCGTCGTCAAGAACGCGATCGACTGGTTGTCTCGCCCATTCGGCAACGGCGCGTTGAAGGACAAGCCGCTGGCGGTCGTCGGCGGGGCGTTCGGGCGGTACGGCGGAGTCTGGGCGCACGACGAGACCCGCAAGTCGTTCGGCATCGCCGGCGCGCGGGTCGTGGAGGCGATCAAACTGTCGGTGCCGTTCGGGACTTTGGAGGGCAAGGCCCCCGCCGAGCACGCCGAATTGGTGGCCAATGTGCGCGACGCCGTCGGCAAGCTCACGGCCGAAGTCGGCTGAATTTGGCGGTATTCAACAAGCCGCTCACTGGGTGACCAGCAGCATTCCGGAAAGTTAATAGCTAAAGCCGCCAGCTAGTGCTGGCGGCTTTGCTAGCGGCGGGCGGACGCGCAGTGAGCGCCGCCGTTGTCGGTGGCCGCTGCTATACCAATACGCATGGGCGTCCGGGACGGGGTTTGTGATCTGCGACACGCCGGGGCGCGGACGCGTGTCAGCCCTTACGACCAGGGAATTTCAGAATTGTTATTCAGAACATCTTGTATCTCGAGATCTTGTCAGCCACTAGGTGTAGTGTTTCGAAAGCCGGCAGATCCCAGGTTCACCAAGCCAGTCCGGCCGAGTGAACCTCCCGGAATCGGTTCGAACATGTCGAAGCCAGGGCTTCGAAGTGACAGCCGCAGGACGGGAATCTGGGGGCTTGACGGATCGCTGAACATAGCGGCGATGTAGTGCCCCAAGCAGTTGCCAGTCCGTAACAAAATTTCCGACCTTCCTTCCCCGCAGAGGAGCGGCTTCCATGAGCATCACCGTGTACACCAAGCCGGCATGTGTGCAGTGCAGCGCCACCTACAAGGCTCTCGACAAGCAGGGTCTTGCTTACGAGAAGGTCGACATCAGCTTGGACGTCGAGGCGCGCGATTACGTGATGGCATTGGGATATCTGCAGGCTCCCGTGGTGGTGGCAGGAAACGACCACTGGTCGGGCTTCCGGCCCGATCGCATCAAGGCGCTTGCCGGGGCCGCGCTGAGCGCTTAGTGCAGTAGATGAACAAGTAAGGAGGTTGCGGTGCCATGGACAGCACGCAGCGCAACCTGGTCTATTTCTCGTCGGTGTCGGAGAACACCCACCGCTTCGTTGAGAAGCTGGGTGTTCCCGCCACGCGAATCCCGCTGCATGGCCGCATCGAGGTCGACGATCCGTACGTATTGATATTGCCCACGTACGGCGGCGGCCGGGCCACACCGGACATCAACGACGGTGGCTACGTCCCCAAGCAGGTCATCGCCTTTTTGAACAACGAGCACAACAGGTCGTTGATCCGCGGCGTCATCGCCGCGGGCAACAACAACTTCGGTACCGAATTCGCCTACGCGGGCAACGTGGTTTCCCGCAAGTGTGGCGTCCCCTACCTCTACCGCTTTGAACTGATGGGAACCCCGGACGACGTGGAAGCCGTTCGCGTGGGCCTTATCGAATTCTGGAAGGAACAGACGTGCCACCAACCGTCACAGCTGCAGAGCCTGTAGCCGCCCCGCACGCCCTTCCGGGCGAGACGGACTACCACGCGCTCAACGCGATGCTGAACCTGTACGACAAGGACGGCAAGATCCAGTTCGACAAGGACCGGGAAGCCGCGCATCAGTACTTCCTGCAGCACGTCAACCAGAACACGGTGTTCTTCCACAATCAGGACGAGAAGCTCGACTACCTGATCAAGGAGAACTACTACGAACGCGAGGTGCTCGACCAGTACTCGCGCAACTTCGTCAAGACGCTGCTGGATCGGGCCTACGCCAAGAAGTTCCGGTTCCCGACGTTCCTCGGCGCGTTCAAGTACTACACCTCGTACACACTGAAGACCTTCGACGGCAAGCGCTACCTGGAGCGCTTCGAGGACCGCGTCGTCATGGTGGCGCTGACCCTGGCCTCCGGCGACACGGTGCTGGCCGAGAAGCTCGTCGACGAGATCATCGACGGCCGGTTCCAGCCGGCCACCCCGACGTTCCTCAACTCGGGCAAAAAGCAGCGCGGCGAGCCGGTGAGCTGCTTCCTGCTGCGCATCGAGGACAACATGGAGTCCATCGGGCGGTCGATCAACTCCGCTCTGCAGCTGTCCAAGCGCGGCGGCGGAGTTGCGTTGCTGCTGAGCAACATTCGCGAGCACGGCGCGCCCATCAAGAACATCGAGAACCAGAGCTCGGGCGTCATCCCGATCATGAAGCTGCTCGAGGACTCGTTCTCCTACGCCAACCAGCTCGGCGCGCGCCAAGGTGCGGGCGCGGTGTACCTGCAGGCGCACCATCCCGACATCTACCGGTTCCTGGACACCAAGCGGGAGAACGCCGACGAGAAGATCCGCATCAAGACGCTGAGCCTGGGCGTGGTGATCCCCGACATCACCTTCGAGCTGGCCAAGAAGAACGAGGACATGTACCTGTTCTCGCCGTACGACGTCGAGCGCGTCTACGGTGTTCCGTTCGCCGACATCTCGATCACCGAGAAGTACTACGAGATGGTCGACGACGCGCGCATCCGCAAGACGAAAATCAAGGCGCGCGAGTTCTTCCAGACGCTGGCCGAGCTGCAGTTCGAGTCCGGCTACCCGTACATCATGTACGAGGACACGGTGAACCGGGCCAATCCCATCGAGGGCAAGATCACCCACAGCAACCTGTGCTCGGAGATCCTGCAGGTGTCGACGCCGTCGCTGTTCAACGAGGACCTGTCGTATGCCAAAGTGGGCAAGGACATTTCGTGCAATCTCGGTTCGCTGAACATCGCCAAGGCGATGGACTCGCCGGACTTCGCGCAGACCATCGAGGTGTCGATCCGGGCGCTGACCGCGGTGAGCGACCAGACGCACATCTGGTCGGTGCCCTCAATTGAGCAGGGCAACAACGACTCTCACGCCATCGGTCTCGGCCAGATGAACCTGCACGGCTACTTGGCCCGGGAGCGGATCCTCTACGGCTCCGAAGAGGGCATCGACTTCACCAACATGTACTTCTACACCGTGCTGTATCACGCGCTGCGGGCATCGAATCGCATCGCGATCGAACGGGGCAGGGCGTTCGGCGGGTTCGAGCGCTCGAAGTACAAGTCGGGGGAGTTCTTCGACAAGTACACCGAGCAGGTGTGGGAGCCGGCCACCGCGCGGGTGCGGGAGTTGTTCGCCGAGGCCGAGATTCGGATTCCGACGCAGGACGACTGGCGGCGGCTGAAGGAATCGGTGCAGGCGCACGGCATCTACAACCAGAACCTGCAGGCCGTCCCGCCGACGGGGTCGATCTCCTACATCAACCACTCGACGAGCTCGATCCACCCGGTGGCGAGCAAGATCGAGATCCGTAAGGAAGGCAAGATCGGGCGGGTCTACTACCCGGCGCCGTACCTGACCAACGACAACCTGGAGTACTACCAGGACGCGTACGAGATCGGCTACGAGAAGATCATCGACACCTACGCCGCGGCCACTCAGCACGTGGACCAGGGGCTGAGCCTGACGCTGTTCTTCAAGGACACCGCCAACACCCGCGACGTCAACAAGGCGCAGATTTACGCCTGGCGTAAGGGAATCAAGACGCTGTACTACATCCGGTTGCGGCAGATGGCGCTGGAAGGAACCGAGGTCGAGGGCTGCGTGTCCTGCATGCTGTAGCCGCCGAATGGCAGTCTGCGCAGGTCAGCGCCTACAACGGGGTAAGGTGCTTTAGGTGGTGAGAATTCCTCGACCCCACCCGAGCGTGAAGCCCGGGGCAAAGGTCGACGCGCGCAGCGAACGTTGGCGTGAGCACCGCAAGAAAGTGCGCAGCGAAATCGTCGATGCGGCGTTCCGCGCCATCGACCGCCTGGGGCCGGAGCTCAGTGTGCGGGAGATCGCCGAAGAGGCCGGCACCGCCAAGCCGAAGATCTACCGTCACTTCCACGACAAGTCCGACCTGTTCCAGGCGATCGGCGAGCATCTGCGCGACATGCTGTGGGCGGCGATCTTCCCGTCGATCAACCTGGCCACCGACTCGGCCCGCGAGATCGTCCGGCGCAGTGTCGACGAGTACGTGACGCTGGTCGACGAGCATCCCAATGTGCTGCGCGTTTTCATTTCGGCGCGCTCCGGAGCGACCACCGAGTCGACGGTGCGCACCCTCAACGAGGGTCGTCAGATCACGTTGGCGATGGCGGACATGTTCGACAACGAGCTCAAGGACATGAAGCTGGACCACGCGGCCTTCGAACTGGCCGCACACGCGGCCTTCGGATCGGCCGCGTCGTCCACCGAATGGTGGTTGGGCGAACCCGACAGCCCGCGACGCATGCCGCGCGACCAGTTCGTCGCCCATCTGACCACCATCATGATGGGAGTCATCGTCGGCACCGCCGAGGCGCTGGGCATCGCGATAGACCCCGACCAGCCCGTCCACAGCGCCGTGCGAAGCAACCCTGCCGCCAGCTGAGCAGCGGCGACGGCGTTGACATCGCCTCGGGCATCGATAACACTCGTCGTATCCGATACCCTGGGTACTGGGTATTTGCGTTAGCTAGGCGGGGTGTCTAGTAGATGCGCGAGCTGACAGGCCGATAGAAAGACCGATCCACCGTGACCGATGCATTGACACAAGCCGAGCCGACAACTGACGCGCAGGAACCGGTGCATACCCGTGCCCTGATCATCGGGACCGGATTCTCCGGTCTGGGTATGGCGATCAAGCTGCAGCAGCAGGGCGTGGACTTCGTCATCCTGGAGAAAGCCGACGACGTCGGCGGCACCTGGCGCGACAACAGCTACCCCGGGTGCGCCTGCGACATCCCGTCGCACCTGTACTCGTTCTCGTTTGAGCCCAAGCCGGACTGGAAGAACCCGTTCTCCTATCAGCCCGAGATCTGGGACTACCTCAAGGGAGTGACCGAGAAGTACGGGCTGCGCCGCTACATCGAGTTCAACTCGCTGGTAGACCGCGGCCACTGGGACGACGAGGAGAACCGCTGGCATGTGTTCACCACCGACGGACGCGAATACGTCGCGCAATTCCTGATCTCGGGCGCGGGCGCGCTGCACATCCCGTCGATCCCGGAGATCGAGGGCCGCGACGAATTCCGCGGTCCCGCTTTCCATTCCGCCCAGTGGGACCACAGCGTCGACCTGACCGGCAAGCGGGTGGCGATGATCGGCACCGGCGCCAGCGCGATCCAGATCGTGCCGGAGATCGTCGGGCAGGTTGGTGAACTGCAGCTCTACCAACGCACTCCGCCGTGGGTGGTCCCGCGGTCGAATCCGGATCTCCCGCTTGCGGTGCGCCGGGCCATGGAGAACGTTCCCGGGCTGCGTGCCTTGGTGCGTGCGGTGATCTATTGGGGGCAGGAGGCGCTGGCGATCGGCATGACCAAGCGGCCGAACCTGCTGAAATTCATTGAGGCGTACTGCAAATACAACATCCGCCGCTCGGTGAAGGATCGCGAGCTGCGCCGCAAGCTGATCCCGAACTACCGCATCGGCTGCAAGCGAATCCTGAACTCCTCCACCTACTACGCGGCCGTGGCGGACCCGAAGACCGAACTGATCACCGATCACATCACCCGGATCACGCCCGACGGCATCGTCACCGCCGACGGCACCGAGCACAAGGCCGACGTGATCGTCTACGGCACCGGCTTCCACGTCACCGACTCCTACACCTACGTCCAGATCAAGGGACGCCATGGCGAGGACCTGGTCGACCGCTGGAACCGGGAGGGCATCGGCGCGCACCGCGGCATCACCGTCGCCGATATGCCCAACCTGTTCTTCCTGCTCGGCCCCAACACCGGGCTGGGGCACAACTCGGTGGTGTTCATGATCGAGTCCCAGATCCGCTACGTCGCCGACGCGATCAAGACCTGTGACAAATTCGGCGCTCAGGCTCTGGCTCCGACCCGTGCCGCGCAGGACAAGTTCAACGACGAGCTGCAGGAGATGCTGAAGGACTCGGTGTGGAACAGCGGGGGGTGCAGCAGCTGGTACCTCGACGAGCACGGCAGGAACACCGTGCTGTGGGGCGGCTACACCTGGCAGTACTGGCGGACGACCCGCTCGATCAAGCCCGACGAGTACCAGTTCTTCGGTGTGCGTAGCGGCTCGCGCGCCAAGCGCGCCGCGGTGGCCGCTCAAGGCTGATGCCCGCCCGGTAGGCAAACCCCAGGCTATTCACCAATTCGTGTTCGTCTGGGACACTAGGAGGGAAATGAGCGCCTATCAGACCGTCGTGGTCGGCACCGATGGCTCGGACTCGTCGCTGCGCGCAGTGGACCGCGCAGCTGCGATCGCTGCGGGTAACGGCGCGAAATTGATCGTTGCGACGGCGCATACCCCCGTCCCCGAGGAACGCGGTCGCTACGCCATCCCGCCGGGGAGCGACCACGGCCAGGACTACCGGACGGTGGGCGAGGCCCCCTTTTACGCGATCCTGCACAACGCCAGGGAGCGGGCGCACCAAGCCGGGGCCCAGAACGTGGAGGAGAAGGCGATCGTCGGTGCCCCCATCAACGCTCTGGTGCAGCTCGCCGAGGAGGTCCATGCCGACCTCCTGGTCGTCGGCAACGTCGGGCTCGCCAGCGTCGCCGGGCGGCTGCTGGGATCAGTCCCGTCCGAAGTCTCCCGCAGGGCCAAGATGGACGTCCTGATCGTCCACACCGCCGACTGAAGCCTCTTTGTCGGTTATGCCCCGGGCTGATCGCCTAGACATCGGCCGAAGCCGTTGCAGCGCTCGGCTTTTCACTAGGCTGCGAGCCTTTCGCAAAGGACCGAAGGTTGCGGCGCACGATCCGGTCGAGCACCCGGTCGGAGACGACCCGGCTGATCCGCACGAGGATCGCTGCGTCGCGCCCGATCGTGTAGCGAGTCCGGGGATGAGATGCGGTCGCGGCCTTGGCGATCACTTTTGCGGCGTGCTCGGACGAAACACCAATCTCGGTGAAGGACTGAGCTTGCGCCGTAACGGCCGCCGTGAGGTCGCCGTAGCGTGCGAGTTGGGCAGCGGTCATGTTGGCCTTCAGCCCCTCCGCGGTGGCGATTCCCCGTTCGACCATCTCGGTTTTGACTGCGCCGGGTTCGATGACGACCACCTTGATGCCGAGCTCAGCGACCTCACGCCGCAAGGCGTCGCTGACGGCCTCGAGGGCGAACTTCGAACCGGCGTACGCGCCATAGGTCGGCAAGACCACCTTGCCGCCGACGGAACTGATGTTGACGACGGTGCCCGAGCTGGTCAGTAGCGCCGGCAACAGCGCCTGGGTCATCGCGACGTGGCCGAACAGATTGACCTCGAACTGCTGGCGCCACTGCGCCAGTGGCAGGGCTTCGATCGGTGCATTGATCGCGGTCCCGGCGTTGTTGATCAGCGCGCGCAGGGGACGACGCAGTGGATCGCGGACGACACGGTCGGCGATCGCGGCCACGTCTGATTCGACGGTGATGTCGAGGATGTGCGGTTCGATGCCCTCAATACCCAAGCCGCGCAGCGCGTCGGCGTCGGCCTCGCGGCGGACACCGGCGAGCACGTGAAAACCCTTGCGGGCCAATTCCTTAGCCGTTGCCGCGCCCATCCCGGTGGAGGCGCCGGTCACGACGATCAGCTCCTGACGGTCGGCGCGATTCGAGGAATTCATGGCGGTCTCCGTCCGGTGGTGGGCCTTTGAGTTGACGTTGTCAACTGAAGCTAAGCGCTTGAGTTGACATTGTCAACTGAAACGCTGACTTATGCTCGGCGGGTGACGACACGAGCGGAGAGTGCTGCGGCGACCCGCCGTTCGCTGCTCGAGGCGGCAGGGGTCTTACTCGACCTCGGCGGAGTCGAAGCGGTCACGCTGCGCGAGGTAGGTGCTCGGGCCGGTGTTTCGCACTCGGCGGCGTATCGCCACTTCGCCGACAAAGAATCGCTGCTCGCGGTCCTGGCCACGAACGCGTTGAGCGAATTGGGCGATCTACTCGAGGCTTTGGTCAATAGCGACGATTCACCCGAGGAGTCTTTGCGCTCCGGTCTACTTTCGCTGATCACCCTCGGCCGCACCCGGCCCCACCTGTACCGGCTGATGTTCACCCCGCCGGCGGGGGACCCGACCGAAGCGATGCGGGTAGCCGAACGCGCGCAGGATCTGTTTCTCGACGTCGTGGGTCGCATTACGGGTCCTGCGCAGGCGCGACGGTATGGAGCGCTGCTGTTGACCAGCGCCCACGGGATCACGGGTTTGGATTTGAGCGGCCACATGGATTTGGACAAGTGGCACACCAACGCCGAGGAACTCGTCGACACGTTGATTTCGGTGTTGCCCAAGGCGAAGTGACTAGTCGCGCGACGCGGCCTTGAGCAAGTCGATGAAGGCCTGCGCGGCCGCGTCGACGCCGGCCTCGTCGTTGGTGGCGACGAGATCCAGCAGCAGACCGCGGGTGACGGCCAGCCCGAGTCGTGCCATCGCACCGTCGTAGGCAACGCCGGCCGCCGATGCCTCGACCTGGCGCAGCCAGCCGTCGACGGCACCGGGAACCATTCGCGTGAAAGGCTTTTCGCCTTGGGCGGCGCGGGCGTAGCACTCGAAGAAGAGCCGTTCCAGCCGGCGTAGCTCGGGCCGGCGCAGATCCGCCCACATGGCGGCGAAGCCTTCGGCGGGATCGGTCGGCAAGTCGGGGACGAGCGCCATCTGTCGGCGTTCGGCCTCCTCGACGATGGCAATCAGCAGGTCTTCACGAGAGCCGAAGTGATGCAACAACATCCGATGGCTGGTGCCGACCGCGGCGGCGACGTCGCGCAGCGAGCGGTCTCCGATGCCGCCCGCGGCGAACTCCTCGAACAGCGCATCCAGTAGTTGCCGGCGCCGCGCAACGTCAGGGGTGCGGACCATTGGCTCGGCTGAGCTGCTCCGACCGGGCCTTGAGTCCTTGGGCTTCCAGTTCGAGAAAGCGCTTGGTCTTCTTGACCATCAGCCGCCCGACGAGAGCGCCGAGGAAGCCGCCCTGGTCGAGTTCCTGGCGCACGCGGGTGCCGCCGCCGGGCTGGGCGGTCACATGGTGGCGTGCGATCACGTTCACGCCGGGGGAGCGTTGCACCCAGGTCCACGACGAGCCGGGATCGATCTCGGTGACCGTCCATACCAGCTTCTGCATGCCGGGCTGCTTGATCGCGAACCGTCGGCCCACGGCGAGGACGGGTGCATCGAGCCCTACCAGTGACGTCACCGAGGAGGTCCACTCGGGCCAGGTCTCGACGTCGCTGAAGACATCCCATACCAATTGCGGCGCGGCATCGATCTCGATGCTGTCTTCGGTAAACATGTACCAAATGGTACATCGTGCGGAGTGTGCTGCAAAGAGGCCGAGGCCGCCGACATCGACGGCAGCGCGACGACACGCCGATAGTCGCCGCGCCAGCGTCGATCTCGGCGAGAAGCCCTAGCCCTACGCCTGCGCGACGCGTGCGTTGAGATGCTCGAGCGCAGCCTCGGCACCGTTCCACCCCGGGATGCCGGTGACTCCCGGCCCGGGGTGGGTGCACTGGCCGCACAGGTAGAGCCCATCGACCGGGGTGGCGAACTTGTCGGCTCCCTCGACGACGCGGCCGGTCCACAGTTGGTTGGGCTGCAGCAGGCCATGCGAGTAGTCACCGGCGTGGGCGCTGAAGGTGCTGCCGAAGTAGCGGTTGGAGAACACGACGCGGTTGGTGACCGAGTCGGCGAACCCGGGCGCGAACTTGTCGAAGATTCCCACGCAGGTATCCGCGTATTGCTCTTTCCAGCTTCGGTTTTCGTCGGCGTCCAGCCCGGTGGGGAAGTAGGGCGTGAAAATCGTTGCGCTGTGCTTACCTTCGGGCGCCAGCGACGAGTCGACCATGCTGGGGATGTAGAGGTACGTGGGAGGTGCATCGGGCAACTGGCCTTTGCGGTATTGCTCCCACGCGTCGCTGATGTATTCCGGCGACGGTGCGTAGGCGACGGTCGGACACCACTGGCCGTTGTCCTGCATATAGGGCTGCAGGCGCTCGATCCATTGCGGCGCTTGATCAATGGTGAGATGCGCCTGGATGTATCCCAGGTTGAAATTGATCTCCTTGATCTTGCGGATGTAGTCGGGCGGAAAGTTCTGCGCGCCGGCCAGATTCACGAAGGTGGTGTACGGGTCGAGCGAGGACAGCACGGCGTCGGCGGAAATCGTTGTGCCATCGCGTAACTGGACCCCGGTGGCGCGCCCGCCCTCGACCAGGATCTCCTTGACGTGCTGCTTGAGCTGCACCTCGGCGCCCAGCGACTCGGCGCGCCGGCACAGCGCGGCGCTCAGTGCGCCGATGCCGCCGCGCGGCATGATGTATTCGACGTTGCCGCCGCCGATCAGGTAGTGGTACAGCGTCGACGCATTCGAGCCCGGAGTCCAGGGGCCGCCGTCGAACGCGTCGATGGACATCGCGGCCAGCGAGCCCTGGATGCAGCGGCCCTGATCGGGCGCTAGGAAGCGGCGGACCGTGTCCATCGTGCTGCCGTACCACATCTGGGCGAAGTCGTGACGGTCCGCGGCGGTGGGCTGGGAGGCGATCACCTCGATGATGTCGAGCGGTGGCCCGAAAGCCGAGTCGACGAAATACGGTGCGAATCGCCCGATGTGCGCGAACAGGCCGCCGAGGCCCGCCGCGACGTCGGCTCCGTGATCCTCGAGCAGATGACGCCCCATCCGTTCCAGGTCGTTGTACATCACGAACGGGGTGTCGGCCGCGTCGCCGAAGGTGCACGTCGATGTCCACTGATCCATCAGCTCGAAGCCCCACTTGGTCAGCTCCAGGCGTTCGGTCATCTCCTGGCGCCAGATCAGCACGGCCCACGCGCCGACGCTGTGCTTGTAGCCGTCGAAGAGCTCCCGGGTCGCGGCCATCCCGCCGAGGAAGTGCGCACGCTCCAGAACGAGGACTTTCGCGCCGCCCTTCGCCAGCACATTCGCGGCGACTAAACCATTGTGACCTGCTCCGATGATGATCGCGTCATAGTCGGCCATGCTGACTCCTCCGGTGATGATCGCTCGACAGAGGCACAATGTCATATCTGACATATTTGCGTCAATGGTGACATTTGGTGTCTGCTTACAGCGTGGAATCTCGTAGTCGGCGCACGCGTCAGGCGTTGTTGCAGGCGGCGATGAAGCGCTTCGTCGCCGATGGCGTGCACCAAACCAGCGTTTCCGACATCGCCGCCGACGTCGGGGTGACCGAGCGGACGTTCTATCGGCACTTCGCGTCCAAGCACGCGGTGATCTTTGCCGACTACGACATCGGCTTCGAATGGTTCGCTCGCGCGCTGGCGTTGCGCCCGCACGGGGAACCCATCACCGCGTCGGTGCGAAAAGCGGTGGACGCGTTTCCTTTTGACTTCGCGATGGTCCGTGAAGCGGCCACCATCCGGTCGCGCGACCTCGATCAGGACATCATCACCACGCACATTCGGCGGATGCGCGATCAGGTCGCCGACGAGATCGCCCGCTTCATCCACGAACGGTCCAAGCCGACCGCCGACGGCGCGATGATCGCTGACATCGCGGCGCACAGCCTGGCGACCGCGGTGTTCGTCGCCCTGGAAGCGTGGATGGGCAAGGGCGGGGAGGATATCGACGAACTGAGCCGCCTCACCGACATTGCGTTGAGCGCGCTGGAAGACGGGCTCACGCACACTTTGCGCGACGCCGGATTGGACTAAACTCGGATGAAACGCCGCGACACGTAGACACAACTTCTTGTGTTGCCACGGGTTGTCGTACCCCAGGGGTAGTGTCTGGAGCCTGACATCCCTCAGGCAAAACGGCGTGTGAAGTGGGGTTCTGGTGACCGAAAACATGAAGCTGATCGACCGCGCTTCGGCGATCAACTGGAACCGGGTGCAAGACGAGAAGGACGCCGAGGTCTGGGACCGGCTGACCGGAAACTTCTGGCTGCCCGAGAAGGTGCCGGTGTCCAATGACATCCCGTCCTGGGGAACGCTGACCGCCAACGAGAAGCAGCTCACGATGCGCGTCTTCACCGGGCTGACGTTGCTGGACACCATCCAGGGCACCGTCGGTGCGGTCAGCCTGATTCCCGATGCGCTGACGCCGCACGAGCAGGCCGTCTACACCAACATCGCGTTCATGGAGTCGGTGCACGCCAAGAGCTACAGCTCGATCTTCTCCACGCTGTGCTCGACGGGCGAGATCGACGACGCGTTCCGCTGGTCGGAGGAGAACCCGAACCTGCAGCGCAAGGCCGAGATCGTCATGCAGTACTACCGGGGCGACGAGCCGCTCAAGCGCAAGGTGGCCTCCACGCTGTTGGAAAGCTTCCTGTTCTACTCGGGCTTCTACCTGCCCATGTACTGGTCGAGCCGGGCCAAGCTGACCAACACCGCCGACATGATCCGGTTGATCATCCGCGACGAGGCCGTGCACGGTTACTACATCGGCTACAAGTTCCAGAAGGGCCTGGCGCTGGTCGATGAGGTCAAGCGCGCCGAGCTCAAGGACTACACCTACGAATTGCTCTTCGAGCTCTACGACAACGAGGTGGAGTACACCCAGGATCTCTACGACGAGGTCGGGCTGACCGAGGACGTCAAGAAGTTCTTGCGCTACAACGCAAACAAGGCGCTGATGAACCTCGGTTACGAGGCGCTGTTCCCGCGTGACGAGACCGACGTGAACCCGGCGATCCTTTCGGCGCTGTCGCCCAACGCCGACGAGAACCACGACTTCTTCTCCGGCTCGGGGTCGTCGTACGTGATCGGCAAGGCCGTCAACACCGAAGACGAGGACTGGGACTTCTAACACCGCAACCGCCAGCCGGTGCGGAATCTGGTTTCCTGCAGGCTGATTGACGTTGCCCCGGCGGGGCGGCCCGGTGGCGAGAACCGGCCAAAGCCAGATCGCGGGCAGGATGCCTATATGCAGAGCAGTGAGAACAGCGTGGGCGCGGCAGACTTCCGCCGCGCCTTGGCGCTTATTCAGCACGGCGAGCGCGGCGACGAAGCGGGCATGCGCGTCGTCATCGACGACGAAGTCATTCCGGCTGACCGGCTTCCGCAGCTGATCCGCGCTGTCGTCTCGATCCTGTGGCAACTGGTGGCTCAGCTGTGCGAACCGGACGAAGTCGCGGAGATCGGCGAAACCCTCACCTTGGCGTGTGCCGACGACGAGGTCGATCTCGACCGCGACAACCGGCTGGTGGCCAGGATTGCCATGGCACAGCACTCGGGAGATCAGGACGCCGAGTATGACGTGCTCCGCGACGCAGCCTCGGAGCCTGACGGTCTGGTCCAGCTCGCGCTCACCGCAGCCGGTGTCGTCTCCGCGCTGCTGCCCCAGTTACGCACCGATGTCGGCCGGCAGCTGCTCGACAACTTGGCGATGCAAGCCCTGCGCGACGAGAACGGCTGATCGGCGATGCGGACTTAGCTGATGCCGCAGACTCCGGCGCCGGCCGGGCAGTCGATAGTGCACCCAGCGGTCGCGGAGGCGGCGAAGGCGAGAACCAGGGCGACGACGAGTTTGCTCGTGAGACCAGACATGACCACTCCGTTCTTCCGGGTCGGGCCCGGGCCCCCGTTGTCGGCTCGCTCATCGTAAATCGCTTCACCAGCAAACACGGCGGATTACGCGGGAAGGCCCGCGCCGCCCCTCCCGATCGGTCCGCGCCGCGAATTTCGAGCGCCAGATGTTCAGGTCGTGAACGGCGTATGAATAGTGACCTTGGTGTGCCGCCACGGCGGCGCCCCTACCGTGAGACTGAGTGGGTGTCGGAAACTCACTCTCACAAGCACGCGAAATTTCTCACGTCAGTGATCCGCTGGCTTGACGTCGGCTACCCCCAAGGCGTTCCCGGGCCGGACCAGGTGGCGTTGTTCGCCCTGCTGCGGAGCACACCCCTGACCCAGGACCAGCTCGAAGAGGTCGCTCACAAGATCGCGGCGAAAGAGTCGCAGCCAGGAGCTGACGGCGTCGTCAGCCGCGAGGAGATCGCCGAGTTCATCACCAAGACCACCGACCACGACGCCGGCCGGGAGAACATTGCGCGGGTGGCCGCGACGCTGGCCGCCGCCGGCTGGCCGCTGGCCGGCATCGACGTCAGCGAGGTGACTCCCGGTGACGAGCACGGAGAGGCGGCTGAAGCGATCGCCTGCCGCCGCGACGACGTACCCGAGGGCGTCTCACAGGGTTGAGATGTCGATGACGAAGCGGTAGCGCACGTCGCTGGCGAGCACCCGCTCGTAGGCCTCGTTGACGTAATCCGCTTCGATGACCTCGATTTCGGGGGTCACGTCGTGCTCGGCGCAGAAGTCGAGCATCTCCTGGGTTTCGGCGATGCCGCCGATGTTCGACCCGGACAGGCTGCGGCGTGCCAGCGCCAGCGGGAACGCCCCCACCTCCATGGGGTGCTCGGGGATGCCCAGCTCGACGAGCGTGCCGTCGACGTCGAGCAGGTTCACGTAGTCATTGAGGTTCAGGTTCGCCGAGACGGTGTTCAGGATCAGATCGAAGCTGCTGCGCAACTTCTTGAAGGTGTCGCGGTCGGCGGTCGCGTAGTAGTTGCTGGCGCCCAACCGCAGCCCGTCTTCCATCTTCTTCAGTGACTGCGAGAGCACGCTCACCTCGGCACCCATCGCCGCGCCCAGCTTGACGCCCACGTGCCCGAGGCCACCCAGGCCGATGATCGCCAGCCGCGTGCCCTGCCCCGCTTTCCAGTGCCGCAGCGGCGAGAACAGCGTGATGCCCGCGCACAGCAGGGGTGCCGCTTTGTCCAGCGGTAGCGAGTCGGGGATGTGCAGCACGAAGTTTTCGTCGACGACGATCGCCTGGCTGTAGCCGCCCAGCGTCGGGGTGCCGTCCTTGTCGACGGAGTTGTAGGTGAAGGTCGCGCCCCGTTTGCAGTACTGCTCGAGGCCGGCCTTGCAGCTGCTGCACTCGACCGCAGGAGTTCACCATGCAGCCCACGCCGACGTGGTCGCCCACCTCGTGCTTGGTCACCTCGGAGCCGACGGCGGTCACCACGCCGGCAATCTCGTGGCCGACGACGACGGGGTAGTTCGGCACGCCCCACTCGCCTTTGGCGGTGTGGATGTCGGAGTGGCAGATCCCGGCGAACTTGATGTCGATCACGACGTCGTGCGGGCCCGGGTCGCGGCGGGTGATGGTGGTCTTGGTCAGCGGTTCCGTCGCCGACGTGGCGGCATACGCGGAAACAGTGCTCATGGAAATCCCTCTTCGATTCGATTGCGTCCTAGAAAAGCTTAGCTAAGGTAAAGGTTTCAGGCCAATCGTGCCCGAACCCGCATGTGCACGTGTGACGATGTGTGCGTACCGGACCTGCGGCGTTAATTGATCGCGGCGTTGACCAGGCGCAGGTCATCCACGATGCCGCGGGCCGCGATCACGCCCTCACCGGTCTGCCATACCTCGTCGTTGACGATGTAAACCCGGTTGTCGCGGTTGGCCGAGAGCTTGCGCCACGGGGCGCTGTCCAAGATCGTGGCGGCGCGGTCGGCGGCGGCGCGGGTGGCGCACGACATGTAGATGACGTCGGCATCGGCCGCCGAGAAATCCGGCGCCTTCGCCAGATCGGCGTCGGTGGCGCCGATCTCGATGTACGGCTTGTCGGTGAACCGCTGGGAGGCCGGCCGGTCCACCCCGACCGTGTTCAGCACACTGGCCGGAAAGTTGTTGGCGCCGTAGATCCGCAGGCTGTTGACGGTCAGCTGGACAACCGACGCCTGGAAATGGGCGGCGTCGTGGCTGGCCCCGATCTGGCCGGCCCGCTGGGTGAAGCTACCGATCAACCCGTCGACGGCACCGCTGCGCGCCGTCGCGGAGCCGACAATGCGCAGGTTGTCCTCCCACGCCGCGCCGGGTGCCCCGGTGAACACCGTCGGGGCGATCGCCGCCAGCTTCGGATACATCCGCGGCGTCAGAGCGACCGAGCCCAGGATCAGATCCGGGTGAAGCGCGGCGATCCCGCGCAGGTCGGGATTGTCCCGGGGGCCGACGCCGGGCAGCGCGTGGACGGCGTCACCCAGATAGGACGGCTGACTCGACGAGTCGTCCGGCAGTGCCGCGGCGATCACTCGCGATTGCAGGCCAAGCGCGCACAACGCGTCGAGTTGATCGCCGGAGAGCACCACGATGCGCTGCGCTTCCGCGGGCACCTGGACCGACTCCGGGGTGACCCCGGCGACGTTGTGGGCCTGGTGAGTCGACCCCGAATCGGCCGGCGCCGCGTCACGCGGGCACGACTCGTCGGGCTTGCGGTCGTTGCCCAGCACCCCCGCGCCGGCGATCTGTGTGGTGGGCGTTACCAGCGGTCGAGTCGACGGCCCTTTGGAACCGGACTGCCCGGACCCGCAACCGCTGCATGTCAGGACCGCGGCTGCCGCGATCGCGGTGACGGCCGCCAGTCGTCGTGTGATGGGTCCTTCGATGGGGCTCAGGGTGGGTCGCCTACCGCCGGATTGCACGCGTTCGACGCTAACATCTGGCCAGCTCGGAACCGGTCTGCCGACGCGGCCGGCCGCCTGTGATGAGCCAATTACGACAGTTTGTAGGACCAGCACTGCCGGCGCCCTGATCGGGGGCTAAGATTCGAGGGAACCCCTGTCTGGGATGGATGTTTGGAGGAGCTGTTGACAGCCGAAGCGCCCCCGTTGGGAGAACTTGAGGCCGTTCGGCCGTACCCGGCCCGCACCGGTCCCAAAGGGAACCTGATCTACAAACTGATCACGACCACCGATCACAAGCTGATCGGCATCATGTACTGCGTCACGTGTATCGCCATGTTCTTGATCGGCGGACTGATGGCCTTGCTGATGCGCACCGAGTTGGCCGCACCGGGACTGCAGTTCCTGTCGAATGAGCAGTTCAACCAGCTGTTCACCATGCACGGCACGATCATGCTGCTGCTGTACGCCACCCCGATCGTGTTCGGCTTCGCCAACCTGGTGCTGCCGCTGCAGATTGGCGCGCCCGACGTGGCATTCCCGCGGCTGAACGCCTTCTCGTTCTGGCTGTTCTTGTTCGGCGCTCTGGTCGCCCTCGGTGGTTTCATCACGCCGGGCGGGGCCGCCGACTTCGGCTGGACGGCCTACACCCCGCTGACCGACGCGATCCATTCGCCCGGCGCCGGCGGTGACCTGTGGATCATGGGTCTGATCGTCGCCGGTCTGGGTACCATCCTGGGCGCGGTGAACATGATCACCACCGTGGTCTGCATGCGGGCGCCCGGCATGACGATGTTCCGGATGCCGATCTTCACCTGGAACATCCTGGTGACGTCCATCCTGATTCTGATCGCGTTCCCGTTGCTGACCGCGGCGCTGTTCGGACTGGCCGCCGATCGCCACCTGGGCGCCCACGTCTATGACTCGGCCAACGGCGGAGTTCTGTTGTGGCAGCACCTGTTCTGGTTCTTCGGTCACCCCGAGGTGTACATCATCGCGCTGCCGTTCTTCGGCATCGTCTCGGAGATCTTCCCGGTCTTCTCCCGCAAGCCGATCTTCGGCTACACCACGCTGGTGTACGCGACGCTGTCGATCGCCGCGCTCTCGGTCGCGGTGTGGGCACACCACATGTTCGCCACCGGAGCCGTTCTGCTGCCGTTCTTCTCGTTCATGACGTACCTGATCGCCGTCCCGACCGGGATCAAGTTCTTCAACTGGATCGGCACAATGTGGCGGGGCCAGTTGACGTTCGAGACGCCGATGCTGTTCTCGGTCGGCTTCATGGTCACCTTCCTGCTCGGTGGACTGACCGGGGTGATACTGGCCAGCCCGCCGCTGGACTTCCACGTCACCGACAGCTACTTCGTGGTCGCGCACTTCCACTACGTGCTGTTCGGCACGATCGTGTTCGCCACCTACGCCGGGATCTACTTCTGGTTCCCGAAGATGACCGGCCGGCTGCTCGACGAGCGGCTGGGCAAGCTGCACTTCTGGCTGACGTTCATCGGTTTCCACACCACCTTCCTGGTGCAGCACTGGCTGGGCGACGAGGGCATGCCGCGCCGTTACGCCGACTACCTGCCCACCGACGGCTTCCAGGGGCTGAACATCGTGTCGACGATCGGGGCCTTCATCCTCGGCGCCTCGACCTTCCCGTTCGTCTGGAACGTCTTCAAGAGCTGGCGCTACGGCGAAGTGGTCACCGTCGACGACCCATGGGGTTACGGCAACTCGCTGGAGTGGGCGACCAGTTGCCCGCCGCCGCGGCACAACTTCACCGAGTTGCCCCGAATCCGTTCGGAGCGGCCGGCTTTCGAGCTGCACTACCCGCACATGGTGGAGCGCATGCGAGCCGAGTCGCACGTCGGCCGGGGTCATGGCAAAGAAGGCCACGACGTCACCCGGCTCGACGACGTCGACGTCCGCAGCTAATGGCCCATCGCGGGGGCAATCGCGAGTGAATACACCACCCAAGGTGTCGGTGCTGATCACCGTCACCGGCGTGGATCAACCGGGTGTGACATCGGCGCTCTTCGACGCGCTGTCCGGGCACGGAATCGACCTGCTCAACGTCGAGCAGGTGGTGATCCGGGGCCGGCTGACGCTGGGTGTGCTGCTGTGCTGTCCACCGGACGTCGCCGACAGCATCGTGTCCGGCGACGATGTCGAGGACGCGATCCACGCGGTGGGCCTCGACGTCACGATCGAGCGCAGCGAGGCCGTGCCGATCATCCGCGAGCCCTCCACCCACACCATCTTCGTGCTGGGCCGGCCGATCACCGCCGGGGCGTTCGGCGCGGTGGCCCGGGAAGTGGCGGCGCTGGGCGTGAACATCGACCTGATCCGCGGCGTCTCCGACTATCCGGTGACCGGCCTGGAGTTGCGGGTCTCGGTGCCGTCGGGAGCCGACGGCCAGCTGCGGACCGCGCTGAACAAGGTGTCCTCCAACGAGGGCGTCGACGTGGCGGTCGAGGACTACAGCCTGGAGCGGCGGGCCAAACGGCTCATCGTGTTCGACGTCGACTCGACGCTGGTTCAGGGCGAGGTCATCGAGATGCTGGCGGCCAAGGCCGGCGCCGAAGGCAAGGTCGCCGCGATCACCGAGGCCGCGATGCGCGGCGACCTGGATTTCGCGGAGTCGCTGCAGCAGCGGGTGGCGACCCTGGCGGGCCTGCCCGCCACGGTGATCGACGAGGTCGCCGACCAGCTGGAGCTGATGCCCGGCGCCCGGACCACTCTGCGGACACTGCGGCGCCTGGGCTATCACTGCGGCGTGGTGTCCGGCGGGTTCCGGCGGATCATCGAACCGCTTGCCGAGGAGCTGATGCTGGACTTCGTCGCCGCCAACGAGCTCGAGATCGTCGACGGCAAACTCACCGGCCGGGTGGTCGGCCAGATCATCGACCGGCCCGGCAAGGCCAAGGCGCTTCGCGACTTCGCCCATCAGGCGGGGGTGCCGATGGCGCAGACCGTTGCCGTCGGAGACGGCGCCAACGACATCGACATGCTGTCCGCGGCCGGGTTGGGGGTGGCGTTCAACGCCAAGCCGGCGCTGCGGGCCGTCGCCGACGCGTCGCTGAGCAGTCCGTACCTGGACACGGTGCTGTTTCTGCTCGGCGTGACCCGCGGCGAGATCGAGGCCGCCGACGCCGTCGACGGTGAAGTGCGCCGCGTCGAGATTCCCCCCGAGTAGATGAGCTCTGGACCGACCCGGCAGCCGTCGCACTCTCGCGGTACGGCACGATAATCGGGTGCTCGAAACCGGCACTGCCGCAGCCGACCCCGATCTGTTGATCGACTTCAGGAACGTCTCGTTGCGTCGCGGCGAGCACGTGATGGTCGGGCCGCTGGATTGGGCAGTCGAACTCGACGAGCGCTGGGTGATCATCGGTCCCAACGGGGCCGGCAAGACGTCACTGCTGCGCA
The DNA here is from genome assembly GCA_963794245.1 of uncultured Actinomycetota bacterium. Lineage (GTDB taxonomy): Bacteria > Actinomycetota > Actinomycetes > Mycobacteriales > Mycobacteriaceae > Mycobacterium. The sequence continues at coordinate 130,673 of CAWCDD010000004.1, forward strand.
TCGCCGCGGCGGCCGAGCACCCGTCGTCCGGCATCGCCTTCGTGCTCGGCGAGCAGCTGGGCCGGGTCGACGTGTCGGAATTGCGGGCCCGGATCGGGCTCAGCTCATCGGCTTTGGCGCAGCGGATCCCCACCGATGAAGTCGTGCGCGATTTGGTCATCTCGGCCGGCTATGCGGTGCTGGGTCGCTGGCGGGAGCGCTACGAGGAGATCGACCAGCAACGGGCGCTCGACATGCTGGAGAGTCTGGGCGCCGAGCACCTCGCCGACCGCACCTACGGGACGCTGTCCGAAGGGGAACGCAAACGGGTGCTGATCGCCCGGGCGCTGATGACCGATCCCGAGCTGCTGCTGCTCGACGAACCCGCCGCCGGCCTGGATCTGGGTGGCCGCGAGGAATTGGTGTCCCGGCTGACCGACCTGGCCGCCGATCCCGACGCGCCCGCCCTGGTACTGGTCACCCATCACGTCGAGGAGGTTCCGCCCGGCTTCAGCCACTGCATGCTGCTGTCGGAGGGACGGGTGGTGGCGGCGGGACTGCTGCCCGACGTGCTGACCGCCGAGAACCTCTCGGCCGCATTCGGTCAGTCGATCGCCCTCGACATCATCGACGGGCGGTACTTCGCGCGGCGCGTCCGCACTCGCGCGGCTCACCGGAGGACGCAGGAATGAACACCACCCCCGAGCCGCTGCCGACCCGACCGGCCGCCACCGTGATGCTGGTCCGCGATGTACCCGGCGGCTTGAAGATCTTCCTGATGCGGCGCCATTCGAAGATGGAGTTCGCCCCGGGCACGATGGTTTTCCCCGGCGGCGGGGTGGACGACCGCGACCGCAATGCCGATATCGCGTGGGCCGGTCCGCCGCCGAACTGGTGGGCACAGCGGTTCGGCATCGAGACCGACCTGGCCGCGGCGCTCGTGTGCGCGGCGGCCAGGGAGACCTTCGAGGAGTCCGGGGTGTTGTTCGCCGGCCCGGCCGGCCAGTCTCTTTCTGCACCGGACGGGATCGTCCGCGACGCCTCGGTTTACGCCGATGCCCGCCGCGCCCTGGACGACCGGACGCTGTCGTTCGCGGACTTCCTGCGCACCGAAAACCTGGTGCTGCGCTCCGACCTGCTGCGGCCGTGGGCCAACTGGGTCACCCCGGAGGCCGAACGCACCCGCCGCTACGACACCTACTTCTTCGTGGCGGCGCTGCCCGAGGGTCAGCGCGCGGACGGGGAGAACACCGAATCCGACCGGTCCGGCTGGGCGTTGCCGCAGGATGCCATCGACGACTTCGAGGCCGGTCGCAACATCCTGTTGCCGCCGACCTGGACCCAGCTGGACTCGCTGGCCGGCCGCAGCGTCGCCGACGTGCTGGCCGTCGAACGCCAGATCGTCACCGTGCAGCCGCTGCTCGAGAAGCGTGGCGACAACTGGGTCTTTGAGTTCTTCGATTCCGACCGCTACCACCAGGCGCGCAAATCGGGCGGATCCATGGAGTGGCCGCTTTGAGCGAGTTCGTCCACGTCGTGGTCAGCGACGGCACGCAGGACGCCGGCCTTGCCGTCCTGCTGCTCTCGCGCCCGCCCACCAACACGCTGACCCGCCAGGTCTACCGGGAGATCGCGGCCGCGGCCGCCGAGGTGGGGCAGCGCGAGGACGTCGCCGCGGTGATTCTCTTCGGCGGCCACCAGATCTTCTCCGCCGGCGACGACATGCCCGAGCTGGCGACATTGACCGCGGCCGAGGCCGACATCGCCGACCGCGTGCGCGTGGAGGCCGTCGACGCCGTCGCCGCCATACCGAAGCCCACCGTCGCCGCGGTCACCGGCTACGCCCTGGGTGCGGGCCTGACGCTGGCGTTGGCCGCGGACTGGCGGATCAGCGGCGACAACGTGAAGTTCGGCGCGACCGAGATCCTGTCCGGCCTGGTCCCCGGTGGCGGCGGGATGACACGCCTGACCCATGCGGCCGGGGTGAGCACGGCCAAGGAGTTGGTGTTCAGCGGGCGCTTCGTCGACGCCGAGGAGGCCCTGGAGCTGGGCCTGATCGACGAGATGGTGGCGCCTGACGACGTGTATGACGCCGCCGCGAATTGGGCGCGGCGCTTCCTCGACGGCCCGCACCACGCGCTGGCCGCCGCGAAAGCCGGCATCAATGCCGTTTTCGATTAGCTAGCGCACGGCAGTTAGGCTGCCCTGCATGACGAGCAGTTCGAAGACCGACCCTGACGCGGCTCCCAACCCCCATGCCACGGCCGAGCAGGTGGCCGCCGCGAGGCTCGACAGCAAACTCGCGCAGGTGCTCTACCACGACTGGGAAGCGGAGAGCTACGACGACAAGTGGTCGATCTCCTACGACCAGCGCTGCGTCGACTACGCGCGGGGCCGGTTCGACGCGATCGTGCCCGACGAGGTCATCGCGGAGCTGCCCTATGACCGCGCCCTCGAACTGGGCTGTGGGACCGGGTTTTTCCTGCTCAACCTGATCCAGTCCGGCGTCGCGCGGCGCGGATCGGTCACCGACCTGTCGCCCGGCATGGTGAAGGTCGCCACCCGCAACGGGCAATCGCTGGGACTGGACATCGACGGCCGGGTCGCCGACGCCGAGGGCATCCCGTACGACGACAACACCTTCGACCTGGTGGTCGGGCATGCCGTGCTGCATCACATTCCCGATGTCGAGCTGTCACTGCGTGAGGTGATCCGGGTTCTCAAGCCCGGCGGCCGGTTCGTGTTCGCCGGCGAGCCGACCACCGTCGGCAATGGCTACGCCCGCGGGCTGGCCGACCTGACGTGGAACATCACCATCCGAGCCGTGAAGCTGCCGGGACTGGGCGGCTGGCGGCGGCCGCAGGCCGAGATCGACGAGAACTCACGAGCGGCGGCCCTGGAGTGGGTGGTCGATCTGCACACCTTCGAGCCGAAAGACCTGGAGCGGATGGCGTCCAACGCCGGCGCCGTGCAGGTTCGCACCGCCAGCGAGGAGTTCACCGCCGCGATGTTCGGCTGGCCGGTCCGCACCTTCGAAGCGACCGTGCCGCCCGGGCGGCTGGGCTGGGGTTGGGCGAAATTCGCCTTCAACGGCTGGAAGGCGCTGAGCTGGGTCGATGCCAACATTTGGCGGCACGTGGCGCCCAAGGGCTGGTTCTACAACGTGATGGTCACCGGGGTCAAACCCTCCTGAGCGCTGGCCTGCGCTTCACCACCGCCGACGTCGTTTACCTGCGATCGGAACCGGGTGTCGCGGCGCTTGCCGCGGTCGCCGAATTCCCGTTGACGGACGCCACCCGGATCGCCGATATCGCCGCAGCGCGTGCCCGCTTCGGCGACCGGGCCCCGGTGCTGGTGGAAACCACGCTGCTGCGCCGGCGTGCCACCGAGAAGCTGGGCCAGTTGAGCGACGTGTCGTGCTGGCTGTTCACCGACGAGGCGCTGCAGCAAGCCACCGCGGCGCCGGTGGCGGCGCACCGGGCACGACGGCTCGCGGCGGCCGGCGCTCTCGTGCACGACGCGACCTGTTCGATCGGTACCGAAGTGGCCGCGCTGCGCGACGCCGGCGCTGACGCGGTGGGCAGCGATATCGACCCGGTGCGGCTGGCGATGGCTGCCCACAACCTGGGCACCGGCGCGCGTCTGTGCCGCGCCGACGCCCTGCACCCGGTGACCCGCGACGCGGTGGTCGTCGTCGACCCGGCGCGCCGTCGCGGCGGGCAGCGCCGGTTCAATCCCGCTGACTACCAGCCGGGCCTCGGCGACCTGATCGACTGCTACCGGGGCCGCGATCTCGTCGTAAAGTGTGCTCCCGGAATCGATTTCGACCGCGTAGCACGCCTCGGTTTCGACGGCGAGATCGAGGTGACGTCCCATCGCGGGTCGGTGCGCGAAGCCTGCCTGTGGTCGGGTCGGCTGGCCGAGCCGGGGGTTCGCCGGCGGGCCAGCGTCCTGGATCGCGGCGAAACGCTGACCGACGCCGAGCCCGACGACTGTCCGGTGCGCACGGCCGGGCGCTGGATCGTCGACCCGGACGGCGCCGTGGTGCGGGCCGGCTTGGTGCGCCACTACGGCGCGCGGCACGGGCTGTGGCAACTCGATCCCGACATCGCCTACCTGTCCGGCGACCGGTTGCCGGCGGGCGTCCGCGGCTTCGAGGTGCTCGAGCAATTGGAGTTCGATGAGCGACGGCTCCGCCACGCCCTGTCGGCGGCCGATTGCGGGGCGCTGGAAATTCTGGTGCGCGGTGTGCAGGTCGACCCCGACGCGTTGCGGCGCCGGCTGCGGCCCCGCGGCGGCCAATCCTTGTCGGTGGTGATCACCCGCATCGGCACCGGGCCCGCCGCCCGTGCGACGGCCTATGTCTGCCGTCCGTCGCGGTAGCGCCCTGTACGCTGTCGGCGGTCACTTTCCGGGGGACCTCGCCATTTGAAGTCGACGAGGACAATTCGAGTTATGCGCTATCTGATTGCGGCGGCCGTGCTGATTACCGCGGCTCTGCTGGGCTGGCCGGCAGCTGCCGAGCCGCCAACCTGCGCCAGCCTGGGCGGAACCGTCGAGGCCGGGCAGCTGTGCCACGTGCACGGCACTGGCCCGATGTACACACTCACCATGACCTTTCCGGCCGATTACCCCGACCAGCAGCCGCTGGACGACTACATCACCCAAAACCGTGACGGGTTCATCGCGGTCGCACAGACGTCCGGGCCTCGCGATCAGCCCTATCAAATGGAGGCGACGACCGAGCAACACAGCGCCGGTCAGCCGCCGCACAACACCCGCAGCGTGGTGCTCAAGTTCTTCCAGGACGTCGGCGGATCGCACACGTCCACCTGGTACAAGGCGTTCAACTACAACCTCGCAACCTTGCAGCCCATCACGTTCGACAACCTGTTCGCCCCGAACACGTCGCCGCTGGACGCGATCTTCCCGCTGGTCCAGCGCGAGCTGGAACGGCAGAACGCGCTGGGTGCCGCGATATTGCCCTCGTCGGGCCGCGACCCGTCGCACTACCAGAACTTCGCCATCACCGACGACCAGCTGATCTTCTATTTCGCTCCGGGGGAGATGCTGCCCGCGTTCGCCGGCCCGTGCCAAGCCTCGGTGCCACGCAACGCGATCCCGCCGCTGGCTATTTAGGCCGGGGCGAAGCCGTATACCTGACCGTCACTGGTCGCGGCCACCACCCGGCGATCGTTGCCGACCGCCAGTCCGAGGGGGTAGCCGGTGGCCGCGGGAAGCGGGTAGCTGTTGATCGTGTGGCCGTTGCCCGGATCGAACGCCAGCAGCGACATCCCCGCAGCGTCGGGGCCGCCGGCCACCGCGTAGCCGACGCCGCCGCCGGCCAGGGCCGGTGACGACAACGGGGTGACGTCATCGCGGCGCCAGGCCTGATCGGCATGATCGCCGCCGTCTTTGAAGGCCACCAGCCGGGTGTCGGGCCCACCGCCGGACACGATCAGTCCCTGCGGGGTGACCGCGGGCGGCGTCTGGGCCAAAAACCCCAACGGCACCGACCACTTCGGTTTCCCGTCGGCGGCGGCCAGGGCCCACAAGCGTTGGTCGCGGCCGTTGACGTAGACGGTCGATCCGTTGGCGGACAGCACCGGGCTGGCAATGACGCCGGCGCCGACGGCGTCGCTGGTCCACTCGCGGGTCAGCAGGGGAGTCTGGCCGCGGTGATATTTGAGCCCGACCAGCCCGGCCGCCGGAGCGCCCGGCTGCCAGACACCGAGCACCGCCATCCCACTGACCGCCGAGAAGGCGGGGGCGGCAGCGACCGGGCAGCCTTGGCGCGCCGGGGCGCAATCGGCCAGCCCGCGCGTCGCATCCGTCGGGTCGATCCCGTCCACCAGGTCCAGCGGACTGCCGACCACCATGCCGCGATGCGCGTCGAAAACCAGCACCTGTCCCAGGTGTGTGCTGACCAGTAGTTGACCATCCCCGAGAAACCTTGGGGTGGAAGGCATTCCGATCACCGGCTGGCGCCACCGGGTCCACTGTGTCACCGGGAAGGACAGGAAGGCTCCCGGCTGGCCGACATAGAGATTGTCGAAACCGTCGAACAGAGGACCGCCGAAGCCGCCGCCCTGGAACAGCCGCACGCACCAGCGTTGCCGCCCCTTGTCGTTGTTCTCCCACTCCATCAGCGAACACCCGGCCGGGGTTTGCGCGTTCAGGGCGAGGTAATTGCTCGAGCTCAGCGCGGCTCCGGCGCCCAGGCTGCCCTTGACCGACCGGGTCCACTGCAGTGACAGCTTGTTGGCGCCGCCCGTCATCGTGTAGCTGCTGTTGGCCGCGTCGCCGTACTGCGCCGACCAGCCTTGCGCGGCCGCGGCCTGCACCCACGAGTCGGTGTTGCCGCAACCGCCGAGCCCGACCGCGAGCACGACCGCCAGTACTACGGATGAGCAACGCCGAAGCCCAGTGACGAGTTGTCGGGCAAGCACCTTCGGTTTCCCAGATCCTTCTTTCAGCGCGGGCCGTGCGAGAGCGGACCCGGCTGTTCGGCAGCGATTGAGTACAGGTGAGGGTAACCCGTGGCGGTTCGCGTGCTCGTGATTGACCGCGTTAGGCTTTCGGGCTGTGACGAGCATGTGGGGTGCCCCCGTCCATCGCCGCTGGCGGGGCCACCGGCTGCGTGACCCACGCCAGGCTAAGTTCTTGACGCTGGCTTCGCTGAGGTGGGTGCTGAGGAACCGTGCCTACACGCCGTGGTACCTGGTGCGCTATTGGCGGCTGCTGAAATTCAAGCTGGCCAACCCGCACATCATCACCCGCGGAATGGTGTTCATCGGTAAGGGCGTCGAGATCCACGCGACCCCCGAGCTGGCGCAGCTGGAGATCGGCCGCTGGGTGCACATCGGCGACAAGAACACGATCCGCGCGCACGAGGGCTCGCTGCGGTTCGGCGACAAGGTGGTGCTGGGTCGCGACAACGTGATCAACTGCTACCTCGACATCGAACTCGGCGATTCGGTGCTGATGGCCGACTGGTGCTACGTCTGCGATTTCGACCACCGGATGGATGACATCACGCTGCCCATCAAGGATCAGGGCATCATCAAGTCGCCGGTCCGGATCGGGCCGGACACCTGGGTCGGGGTGAAGGCGACGGTGCTGCGCGGAACGTCGATCGGGCGCGGTTGCGTGCTCGGTTCACACGCGGTGGTTCGCGGCGTCGTCCCCGACTATTCGATCGCGGTCGGTGCGCCTGCCAAGGTGGTCAAGAACCGGCAGCTGTCCTGGGAGAGCTCGGCCGCGCAGCGCGCCGAATTGGCCGCAGCCCTGGCCGATATCGAACGCAAGAAGGCGGCCCACTGACCCCGCCGGGCTCGGGTACCAGGCCGGCACGTCCCGGGTGGGATGTGGCGCTGTCCATCGTGCTGATGGTGGTTGCCGCCGTCGGCTGGGGCGTGGCCGCCGGCATGGAGTTCATGTTCCTGGCCTTCACGGACTACTGTCCCCCCGAGCATTGCAGCGCGGACCGCGCCGCCACGTCCGTCTTGGTGTCCGTATCGGTGGCGGCCGCGTGTGTGGTCATCGGGTGTGTCGCGACGGTCGTCCAACTGGTTCGCCGACGGTCGGGCTGGCCCTACGCTGCCGCGACGTTAGGCGCGTCCGGCCTGGCCGAACTGCTTGGCGTCGTGGGTTACTTTGCGGCGGTTGGCCATTGATGGTTCGGGTCGGGCGTTAGGGCGCTGACGGCTGGTCGTCGACGACGAAGTGATAGTCGACGGTTCCGGCGTCGACGCCCGTGACGGACACATTCACTCCATAGGTCTTGCCGCCGGTGACCAGCTTGCAGCGCAGCGTCGCGCCCTGCACGCCCTTCAGGTTGTCGGGGCAGGCCACCGATTCGGGCTTGGTTCCCACCTGCTGCGTGATGTTGTCGCTGATCGCCGTCGCGACCTGGCTCTTGTCCACCGTTTCCACCATGTCGAACTTGACATCGCTGCCGTTGACGCTGGTCACGGTCACATTGACGTTGTAGGTGGCGCCTTTGACCTTCATCGGGCAGTTCAGCTGCGCGCCTACGTTCGCGGGCAGATCGCCCGGGCAGTCGACCGATTCGGGCTTGTTGCCCTGGGCATCGGTCATCTTCTGGGTGATCTGGCTCGCTACATCGCTCTTGGCGACCGCGTGCGACGACGATCCGATCGAACACGAACAGGCTCCGACGCTGGCCATCACGCCCGCGACGGCCCCTGACACCAGCAACGTCCGAACGATCGAGCGGGCCATATCGCCTCCCTGGCGCTTTGACAACTGTGAATCGGCTGATAATTACATGCCAAACAGCTTCGGTAGGCGATTTCGGCAAAAGATTGTTTCGGTATCGCACAACGCTGTGCTCCGAGGGCGGCGCCTGCTCCGGCGAGCCGCCGGGCTAGGAACTTATGTCCTGATAGCGCTTCAGCGCTTCGGCCCGCTCGGTGCCGTGGTCGACGATGAATTCCGGATACCCGTGCGGACGTTCGCCTTTGCGTAGATGGACGTCAGCGGTGTCATTCAGCTCGGGGACCCAGCGCCGGACGTAATCGCCTGCAGGATCGAACTTTTCACCCTGGGTGATCGGGTTGAACACCCGGAAGTACGGCGCGGCGTCCGTGCCACACCCCGCGCACCACTGCCAGCCGTGCTGGTTGCTGGCCATGTCGCCGTCGGTGAGTTGATCCAGGAACCATTCGGCACCCCACTGCCACGGCAGGTGAAGCTCCTTGACGAGAAACGATGCGACGATCATCCGTACCCGGTTGTGCATGAAGCCGGTCTCGCGGAGTTGGCGCATGCCCGCATCGACGATCGGAAATCCGGTTTTGCCCGCCTTCCACGCCTCGAAGCGACGTTTGGCCTCGGCGCCGGTATCGGTCGAGATGGCGTCGAAGTCGCTGTTCCAGTTTCGCCAGGCGCTGGCCGGCCAGTAATGCAGCACCCCGGCGTAGAAGTCACGAAAGGCCAACTCCCGCAAATATGTTTGCGCTCCGGTAGTACGCAGGTTCATCGTCGCGAGCATGGTTCGGGGGTGGATGGTGCCGAACTTCAGGTGTGCCGACATCCGGCTGGTGCCCATCAGGTCCGGCCGGTCGCGGTCTTGGGCGTAGCGGTCCAGCCCGTCGTCGACGAATTCCTCCCATTGCGAAAGTGCGGCCGCCTCACCGGCATCGACGCCGAGCTCGATGCCGGGGTCGGGGATCTTGCACTGCTTGACCACATGGGCCGGATCGAGCCAGCGTGCGGAATCGGCACTCGATTGCGCGGGCTTGCGCCATCCGACTTCCCGCCACTTCCGCAGATACGGCGTGAATACTTTGTAGGGTTCGCCATCGTCCTTGGTGACGCGGCCGGGCGAAACCAGATACGGCGACCCGGTCGCCACCAGGGGCACCGAACCCAGTGCCGCACGCACCTTTTCGTCACGGCGCTTTCCGTACGGCGCAAAGTCTTCGGAGATGTGTACCGCTGACGCGCCGATCTTCTCGGCAATGCGGGGAATCTGTTCTTCGGCGGCCCCGCGGGTCACCAGTAACCGGCCATCGAGGTCGTCGCGCAGTTGTCGCAGTGTGTCGCCCAAGAATTGCAGGCGGCGCCGGCCCGACGACTTCTCGAGACGTGGATCGACGACGAAGCAGGCGAGCACTTCCTCGGTTTCGGCAGCAGCGAGCAGCGCGGGATGATCGCGCAAGCGCAGGTCGCGGCGAAACCACAAGAGCGCGGGCATTATTGGACGCGGCGGTTGAGTCGCCAGATATGGGTGGACAGCACGGTAGCAAAGGCGCACCACAGCGGGTAGGGCGAGAGCGCCGCGCCGGCGCGTGGGTCCGCCGCGGCGGCCCGGCGGGCAAGGTCGGCGCTGCTGGCCGTCAGTGCGGCCGCGCCCAGCACGGATGCTCCGAGTTTGTGGAAGCGGAAGAAGAGCCAACTCCATCCGGCGTTGAGCAGCAGGTTGACACTCAGTGCCGCGGCATAGCGGCGCGCCTTGTCGTGCTGTCCCGCCGCGCGAAACTTGTCGATTGTCACCGCGGAGGTGGTGGCGATGTCGCCGTAGAGGGTCGTCCAGACGATGGGGAAAGCGGCACCGGGTGGCTGGTAAGCAGGTTTGCGCAGCCGCGAGTACCAGGCGGGAACGCGACGTGGGCTGGCGATGCTACCGGTTCCTGCGGCCACCGCGACGGCGAGTGTCGTCGCGGCCAGGGTCGATCGCTTCACAGTCTGCTCCGCTCTTCTTGTAGGGAATTCATTTGCTGGTCAACGGTTTTGGTATCGGTCGGGTCGGCGGGCCACCAGATGCGATCGCCGATCAGGGCGAACAGCGCGGGGATGACGAGCGTGCGCACCACGAAGGTATCGAGCAGGATCCCCAAGCCCACGATGATGCCGAGCTGGGTCAGCACGATCAGCGGCAATACTCCGAGCACGCAGAAGACCGCCGCCAAAACGATTCCCGCGCTGGTGATCACGCCGCCGGTGGCCGACACCGCGCGGATCATGCCCTCGCGCGCTCCGTGCTGCGCGGCCTCTTCGCGGGCGCGGGTGACCAGGAAGATGGTGTAGTCCACCCCGAGGGCGGCCAGGAACAGGAACGCGAACAGCGGGGTGCTGTTGTCCAGCGCCGGAAATCCGAAGACGTGCATGCTCGTCCAGCCGCCGAGACCGAGTGCGGCCAGCGCGCCGAGGATCGTCGCGGACAGCAGGTTGGGTGGCGCGAGTGCCGAACGCAGCAGCACGAACAGGACAGTCAGAATCACGGCCAGGATCGCCGGGATCAGCATCAGCCGGTCGTGGACCGCCGCGTCGCGAACGTCAAGGGCCGCAGCGTCGGGACCGCCGACCAGCGCGCCGGGGGAGACGGATTTAGTCGAATTACGCAGTGCGGCAATGGTTGTGAATGCGCGGTCCGACGAGGGCGGGGAATCGGTCACCACCGACCATTTCGTCAAGCCGGATGTCGACTGACCCGCGTCGGTTGCCGACACCACACCGGGAGTCGCGACGATCGCGGCCCGCACCTGCGTTGCCCTGGCGGTGGGAGCGACGACCAGTGTGGGGTTGGCCAGGCCGGCGGGAAAGTGCGCGGCCACCACGTTGTAGCCGGACACCGAGTCTGCCTGGACCCGGAACTGCTGGGTCTGCGACAAGCCGATTCGGGTTCCCAGCAGACCGCTGGCCAGGGCCGCCAGCACCGCGATAGAGACGGCGGCGACGACGGCGGGACGGCGGGCGACCTGTTCGGCGACCCGGTGCCAGGCTCCGGTATCGAGGGTGGCCGCGCCGTCGGGCGGGGGGACCAGCGGCCAAAACAGTCGCCGGCCGCACAGCGCGAGCAGCGGCGGCAGCACCACCAATACCGAGAGGGCCGCGACTACCAGTCCGCAGGCCGCCAGCGCTCCCAGGCTGCGGGTGCTGGGCGTCGACGCGAAGAGCAGGGTGAGCAGCGCCAGGACCACGGTGGCATTGCTGGCGACAATGGCCGGCCCGGCCCGGCGCACCGCGCGGCACAACGCGTCGCGATGCTCGGCGTGGCTCCGAAGTTCTTGCCGGTAGCGGGAAATCAGCAGCAGCGCGTAGTTGGTGCCCGCGCCGAACACCAGCACGCTGGTGATGCCGGACGTCGCGCCGTCGAAGCTCAATCCGGTCAGCGACGCCACCGCGGTGCCCACCGCCGCCGCGACCCGGTCGGCGAATCCGATCACCAGCAGCGGTGCCAGCCACAGCACCGGCGAGCGGTAGGTGGCGATCAGCAACAGCGCGACCACCGATGCCGTCACCGCCAGCAAGGTGATGTTGGCGTCGGTGAATGCGTTGGCGATATCGGCGCCGAAGGCCGGGCCCCCGGTGACATGGGCCCGCTCTTCCGCGGGCAAGCCCGCGTCGGCCGCGGTGCGCAGCGCGGCGACCCCCTCGTTGAGCACCATGCCCGACAAATCGGCGCGGATGGGCACCACGGCGATGGCCGCCTTGCCGTCCTCCGACACGATCGGCGGCTGCGGGTTGGCGGCGCCGAAGGGCGCCACGACGGCCTGCATCCGGTCGCGGGCCGCCCCGACCGCGGTCACGTCGGCGGCGTTCAGCGGCGCGCCGTCGGCGCGATTGACGACCAGCAGCAGGGGAACCCGATCGCCGCCGGGAAATTGCCGGGCTGCGGCGTCGACCAGCGCGGAGTCCGAGTCGACGGGCACCGACAGCGGTGCCTGGCCGGCTGCCGCGTTCCCGCCGACGACCACCATGAAGCCGATACCCAGCAGGACCGCGGCCAAGCCGAGCCGCCATGAACGCCGGCCTGTCACGGCCGCCGCCAAAGCATTCCACATCACGACACCAACTTTTCCACCATTTCAGTCAATTAAACATTAATCAACTGAAATGACCAGCCCGTGAAGATATGCTGCTGTCGACTATGAACGCTGACGAAGACCGCTGGAGCCGCGAGGCGCTGGAGTCGCTGATGTCGGCCGATCTGCGTGAGATGTCAACCGAATCCGACCAGATCGGCCGGCTGTTCGCGACGTCTCAAGACGTGCGCCCCACCGATTTCCGTGCCCTGCTGCACATCATGGTCGCCGAATCCAGCGGGCGGCCGATGACATCGGGGGACCTCAGCCAGCGGATGGGTCTGTCGGGTGCCGCGATCACCTATCTGGTCGACCGGCTGATCGAGTCCGGCCACATCTGGCGCGACTCGCATCCCAAGGACCGGCGCAAGGTCATCCTGCGTTTTTCCGAGCCTGGCCTCGACACGGCCCGGTCGTTCTTCACCCCCCTGGGCGCACACACCCGCGCGGCGCTGCAAGGCCTGCCCGACGCCGATCTCGCGGCCGCCCACCGCGTCTTTGCCGCGCTGATCGCGGCGATGCAACGCTTCCAGGGTGAATTGGGCGCTCCCCGGCCCTGATTCGCGCGGTATTCGTGCGGTTCACCGCTGGGTGCGCCCGAGTAGGTGACGCAAGGCCTGGTCCAGGTCGGGTTGACGGAACCGGTGCCCCGCCTGGCTGAGCCGCTGCGGAACGACGTGCTGACTGGCACAGGCCAACTCGCGGGCGCCCTGCCCGCCGAGCAACAGCCGGGGCCCCAGCGACGGAACGGGCAATACCGCGGGCCGGCGCAGCACGCGGGCCAGGGTGCGGGTGTATTCGGTGTTGCGGACCGGTTGTGGGGCGACGGCATTCACCGGCCCGGACAGCTCGGTGTCCCAGAGTGCGCGGTGATACACGTCGAGCAGATCGTCAATCCCTATCCAGGACAACCACTGTCGGCCGTCGCCGAGCCGGCCGCCCAGCCCGGCGCTGAACAGCGGACGCATCAGCTTCAGCGTGCCCCCGCGGGGGGATTGCACGATGCCGGTGCGGACCTGCACCACCCGCACCCCGGCCTGCGCGGCCGGCGCGGTCGCGTCCTCCCAGTCGGCGACGACGTCGGCAAGGAACCCGTCGCCGCGCTCGCTTGCCTCGGTGAGTTCCTCGTCGCCGCGGTCGTATCCGTAATAGCCGATCGCCGAGGCCGAGATCAGGACCGTCGGGCGGGCGTCGGTGCCCCCCAGTAGTTCGGCCAGCCGGCGGGTTGGGCCAATCCGGCTGTCGCGCACCGCGTTGCGGTGTGCTTCGGTGAAACGGCCGGCAATCGAGGCGCCGGCCAGATGAATGACCGCATCGACCCCGTCCAGCAGCTCCGGGTCCGGGTCGTCGGGATTCCACTGGCGTTCGTCGCCGCCGCGTGCGGCATGGCGAACCAATTGGATGACGCGATGCCCGCCGGTGCGCAAAAACGCGGACAACGCCGCACCGACCAGTCCCGACGACCCGGTGATCGCGACGGTCAGCGGAGCCAGACCGTGTTCGGCCGCCAACTGGTGGGCGGCCAAATCATCGGCCAGTTGGCGGTGCCGATAGATGAACATCGGACGCAACGCCGCGCCGGGCACCGGCGTTTGGACCCGGTCGATCACCCGGGTGCGGAAGGCGGCGAGGTCGTCGAATTCGTGGATGTGTCGCCACCGCACGGCGATGCGGGCCGGCAGCGAGGTGAGCCCGTCACTGCCGATGGTGTCGACGAAGCGGCGCGGCGGGTCGTAGCCGTCGGCCTGGTGCTCGGCTATCCAGCGCAGGCCGCCGGGCAGGGCGAGTACGGCGCGCCCGTCCCGCAGCGATGAGGCCTCGGTGACCAGCCGCATCGGCGCCCACGGCGGCGATAGCCGTTCGAAGGCACCCGGTCGGGTGTACCAGGCGAACACGTCTTCACGCGGCGCGTCGACCACGCTCGAATATTCCAGTCCCATGGTTTCCATAGTTACTCAAGACGGGAGCATGCCTTGCGCCGTCGTGGGTAACAAGGATGCATGAGTATTCACAGCGGACTGCGGTCCCTGCTCGACACCGCCCTGGATCGGACGATCGTCGGAGGCTATACCCGCATCGGCTATCAAGTGCGCCAGTGGGGGTGGCCCGACGACCCGCGGCCGAATGCGCTGAAGGGGCGAACGGCGCTGGTCACCGGCGCGAATCGGGGAATCGGCAAAGCGATCGCCACGGGCCTGGCGCAGCTCGGCGCGACCGTGCTGCTGACCGTCCGCGACGAGGCGAGCGGCGAGGAGGCGCGAAAAGAGATCGTCGACGCCAACCCCGACGCCGATGTGCAGGTCGAGGTCTGCGACGTATCCGACCTCTCCGCGGTCCGTGCGTTCGCGGCCGACTTGTCCGCCCGGGTGTGGGAATTGGATGTATTGATCCACAACGCCGGGGTGTTGCCGCCCGAGCGGACCGAGACCGCTGACCGGCACGAGGTCACCCTGGCCACGCATGTGCTGGGTCCGGTGCTGTTGACCGAGTGCTTGCTGCCGGTTCTGCGCGGCGCCGAGGACCCGCGGGTGATCCTGATGTCCTCGGGTGGGATGTACACGCAGTCGCTGCCCGCCGACGACCCCGAATACTTCGACGAGCCGTACAGCGGTGTCACCGCCTATGCGCGCACCAAACGAATGCAGGTGGCGCTCACGCCGATCCTGGCCCGCCACTGGGCCGACGACAACATCCGCGTCTACGCCATGCACCCCGGCTGGGCCGACACCCCGGGGGTGGCCACGTCGCTTCCGGCATTCCGCTCGCTCACCGGCCCGCTGTTGCGCACTCCCGAACAGGCGGCCGACACCGCCATCTGGCTGGCCGCGACCGAGCCGCCGCCACCGAGCGGCGGCTTCTGGCACGACCGGCGGCCCCGCCCGGAGCACTACCTGCCGTTGACGAGGTACGGCGTGGGCGAGCGCGAACGGCTCTGGCGGTACTGCGCCTATTCGGTCGGCATCGACGATGCGTGAGGCTCAGCGGTCGGGCAGCGCGTGCTCGACGATGGGCAGTCGGGGCAGTTGCTGACGCTCACCGCGCTTGGCCGCCAGATACACCTGTGCGGTCTGGCCGGCCACCGTCTGCCAATCGAAGTCTGAGGTGAGCCGTTCGCGGGCGGCGCGAGCGCGCCGCTGCGCGGCGTCCGGATCGTCGAGCACCATGCGCACCGCCGCGGCCAGTCCGGCCACGTCGCGGGGCGGACACGACACCCCGGTCTGCCCGTCGATCACCGCCTCACCCAGGCCGCCGATGTTGGACGTCACCAACGGGGTACCGGCCGCGGCGGCTTCCAGCGCAACGAGCCCGAACGGCTCGTAGTGGCTGGGGAACACCGCGGCGTCGGCCCGATGCAGCGCCGCCAGCAGTTCGTCGTGGTGTAGATGCCCGACGAACCGAGTTGCCTTGAGTACCCGGTGTTTACGAGCCTGCTCGACCAGCCAGTCCTGCTGAGTGCCGTCACCGGCGATGGTCAACGTGGTACCCGGGTTGGTGCGCCTGATCCGCGGCAGCGCGGCGATGAGGTCGTGCACGCCCTTCTCGTACTCCAGGCGCCCGACGTAGAGCAGTTCGGCGGGCCCGGTGCGTGCGCGCCGCGGCGCGAACGGCCAGCGCGCCGCGTCGATTCCGTTGCGGATCACGGTGGTTTCGGCCAGGCCGGGGCCGAACAGTTCGGTGATCTCGTCGCTCATCGACGCCGAACATGTGATCAGCGAATCGGATTCACGCACCAGCCACGACTCGACCGCGTGCACCTGGCGGCTGATCGCTCCGGACACCCAGCCCGAATGCCGGCCGGCCTCGGTCGCGTGGATCGTGGAAACGATTGGCACGTCATAGTATTGGGCGAGCGCAACGGCGGGGTGGGCGACCAGCCAATCGTGTGCGTGCACCACGTCGGGACGCCAGGACCGGTCGGTGCCGTATTTCTTGAGCGGCAGACCGGCGCGGATCATCGCGTGACCCATCGCCAGCGTCCAGGCCATCATGTCTGTGCCGAAGGCGAATTCGTGCGGATCCTGCGCGGCCGCGATCACCCGGACGCCCTCACTGATCTCGTCGGACGACGGGTGCGTGCTCGGATCGGTGCCCGACGGGCGGCGCGACAGCACGACCACATCGTGGCCCGCTGCGGCCAGCGCGGTGGACAGGTGATGTACGTGGCGGCCCAGCCCGCCGATCACGACCGGCGGGTACTCCCAGGACACCATCAGGATTTTCATCGGGGCAGCCTTCGCGCATCCAGGGCGCCGAACACACCGTCGGCGCGGTTCCACCCGTCGGCCAGTCGTTGCGCGGTGTCGCGCCGGCCCGAGGCCAGTGCGCCGGCGATCTCGCGGGTGGCGTGTGCGTGCAGGTGTGCGCGGTAGCGGGCGTAGTCGGCGGCCGAGTCCTTGCTGACCATGAACGGCCAGTCGCTGGACACGGTCAGCAGGGTCTCGCGCAGGATCTGGTCGGCGACGCGATCGCGGGGGGTCGGCCCGTCCGAGGTCTGTGACAGCGCCTTGTCGACGGTGCTCAGCGCGGTGTCGACCACCTCGGTGTTGAGCTGGACCAGGTCGGCGACCTTGTCGCCGGCCCACACCTGCCAGTCCTTGCCCGAGCCCCACGAACTGGGCGGCAGCGCCACCGGCTCGCCGACGAATCCGCCCGCGAGCGCGTCGTGCAGCGTGCCCACCCGCACACCGGCGGCGGGCAGTGCCCGCAGCACCCGCGCGAGCCAGGCCGGTCCCTCGTACCACCAGTGGCCGAACAGTTCGGTGTCGAAGGCCGCGATCACGTGAGCGGGGCGCCCGATGCGCTCGGACTCGCTGCGCAACCGGTTGCGGACCACGTCGACGAAGTCGGCGACATGGACGTCGACGGCGCGGTCGGCGCGTTCGGGGTCATACGGCGCCTTGGCGTCCGAGGACACGTTGCGGCCGGTGACCCGCGCCGGCTTGAGCCCGGTCAGGTGGTCGTAGGTGTGGAAGTCGCGGTAGGCCGCATGCCCGGGGTAGCCGGATTTCGGCGACCACACCCGGTAACTGACCTGCAGGTCGCGCCCGAAGGCCACCACGTCGCTGTCGCCGACGGGCCGGCCCAGCGCGGTGTCGCCGTGCAGCGACGGGCCGTCGACCATGAAGTGGGTGATCCCGGCGGCGGCGTAGTCGTGTTCCATGCCGGGGGCGTAGGCGCACTCGGGCGCCCAGATGCCGCCGGGGCTTTGCCCTTTTCGCATCCCTAGGCGATGCTGGGCGTCGGCCAGGCCTTCGCGCAACGCGAACTCGCGCAGCCGGGGCGCGAGCAGCGGCTGGAACGGGTGGGCCAGCGGGCCGCCGAGCAGCTCCACGGTCCCGGCGTCGATCAGGCTGCGCAGCAGCGGGCTTCCGCCGTGCCGCCACCGGGTCGCGAAGTCGTCCAGCGCCTGGTCGGCCTCCGCGCATTCACGAATCCCGAACTCCCGCAATGCTTCCGGTGTGCAGGATTGGTAGCCGGTCGACTTCGATTTGGGTATCGATCGCACGCTGGCGGCTTCGGCCGCGCGCAGCCGCCAGTTGGCCAGCCAGTGATGCATGCCGTCCAGGCAGTACGGGTCATCGAGCTGGGCGTTGACCACCGGGGTGACGCCCAGCGTGATCAACCGGTGGCGATCCTCGTCGGCCAGCGTGCGCAGCACCCGCAACAGCGGAAGGTAGGAGGCTGCCCAGGACTGGTAGAGCCATTCCTCGCCGACCGGCCAGCGGCCATGGTGGGCCAGCCACGGCAGGTGGGTGTGCAGCACCAGCGTGAACATGCCGGGCACCGGGGCCGCCGAGGTGTTCACGGCCGCACCGCGATGGCGATCAGATCGAGGCTCTCATCGACGTTGCGGTCGCCGGCGGCCACCAGGTCGAAGTCGTCGGTGGTGACCGCGGCGACGTCGGCGGCCAGTTCGGGCGGCCACGGCACTCCCTCGTCGCTGGCCACCGCCAGTGCGATCTGCGCGTCGATGATCGAACCGCCGTGGCGGGCATCCATCTCCCGCAGGCGCGCACCGTGGAACAGTCCGTTGACCGCCACCTGGGAGAAGCCCGCGCCGACCAGCAGCTCCGTCAGCTCGTCGGCGTTCAATTCCCTGGTGTGAAAAGGGTTGATCGGGGTGTCACGGCCCGGGGAAAAGGTGATCCGGTTGGGCGTGGACATCATCAGCAACCCCGAGGGGCGCAGCACCCGGGCGCATTCCTTGACGAACTGGGTCTGGTCCCACAGGTGCTCGATGACCTGGAAATTCACCACAACGTCCATCGAGGCGTCCGGCAGCGGCAGCTCGGCCAGGTTGGCCCGCATGACTTCCACCCGGGGATAGCGGCTGCGGACGTGGGCCACCGCCGCCTCGTCGTAATCCACCGCGACGACCCGCCGAGCGCGCTCGGCGATCAAATCGGCGCCGTAACCTTCGCCACATCCGGCCTCGAGCACGTCGCGGCCCACACAGTGCGTTGCCAGCCGCTGGTATACCACTTGATGGCGGCGGAACCAGTAGTTCTCGATGTCCAGGTCAGGGATGGTGCGCTCGCCCGTCAGCGTCAACACCGCTGGGGTCGCTGGCAAGACCGCCGGTGAAGTGCCGTCGGGGATGCCGAGGGGAACGTCGGGGACGAATGCGCTCATTGCATAGGGAGGCTAACGCGAAGTATCGGATTCGCGAACCGTCCCGCGGGGTAGCCCCCGGTCGCAGGGGAGGCAGGCCGTAAGAACCTGCAGTACGACCCGCTATGGTGTGATGGCAGGCCGCACAAAGTTACCGAGTAGTAACACGACCGTGCGCTGCAAAACGCGTACTGAAAGTCTCGTAGCTGGCTGCTGCGAGACTCCTTCAAGGAGGACGAACCACACTCATGACGAACATCGTGGTCCTGATCAAGCAGGTCCCAGACACCTGGTCGGAGCGCAAGCTGACTGACGGCGACTGGACGCTCGACCGCGAGGCCGCCGACGCGGTCTTGGACGAGATCAACGAGCGCGCCGTCGAAGAAGCCCTGCAGATCCGTGAGCGAGAAGGCGGCGAGGGCTCGGTGACCGTGCTGACCGCGGGTCCCGAACGCGCCACCGAGGCCATCCGCAAGGCGCTGTCGATGGGGGCCGACAAGGCCGTTCACCTCAAGGACGACGGCCTGCACGGCTCGGACGTGATCCAGACCGGATGGGCGCTGGCGCGCGCGCTGGGCACCATCGAGGGCACCGAGCTGGTCATCGCCGGTAACGAGGCCACCGACGGCACCGGCGGTGCGGTCCCGGCGATCATCGCCGAGTACCTGGGCCTGCCGCAGCTGACTCACCTGCGCAAGCTGTCGCTCGAGGGTGACAAGGTCACCGGCGAGCGCGAGACCGATGACGGCGTGTTCACCCTGGAGGCCACGCTGCCCGCGGTGGTCAGCGTCACCGAGAAGATCAACGAGCCGCGCTTCCCGTCCTTCAAGGGCATCATGGCCGCCAAGAAGAAAGAGGTCACGGTGCTGACCCTGGCCGAGATCGGCGTCGAGGGCGACGAGGTCGGTCTGGCCAACGCCGGGTCGACCGTGCTGGCGTCGACCCCCAAGCCGCCGAAGACCGCGGGTGAGAAGGTCGCCGACGAGGGCGAGGGCGGCAACGAAATCGCCAAGTACCTGGTCGGCCAGAAAATCATCTAACCCAAAATTCCCTTAAGACGAGAAGAGCGAGATAACGCATGGCTGAAGTACTGGTGCTCGTCGAGCACGCTGAAGGCGCGGTGAAAAAGGTCACCGCCGAATTGATCACCGCCGCACGCGCTTTGGGCGAGCCGTCCGCCGTCGTCGTCGGTGCGCCGGGCACGGCCGCGCCGCTGGCCGACGCACTGAAGGAAGCCGGCGCCGCCAAGATCTACGTCGCCGAGTCCGACGATGTTGACAAGTACCTGGTCACCCCGGTCGTCGACGTGCTGGCCTCGCTGGTCGAATCCGCTTCTCCGGCAGCGGTTTTGCTGGCTGCCAGCGCGGACGGCAAAGAGATCGCCGGCCGGCTCGCGGCCCGGCTCGGCTCCGGTCTGCTGGTCGACGTGGTCGACGTCAAAGAGGGCAACAAGGCCATCCACTCCATCTTCGGTGGCGCGTTCACCGTCGAGGCGCAGGCCAACGGCGACACCCCGGTGATCACCGTGCGGGCCGGTGCGATCGACGCGGAGCCGTCGGCGGGTGCGGGTGAGCAGGTCACTGTCGAGGTGCCGGCCGCCGCCGAGAACGCCACCAAGATCACCGCTCGCGAGCCCGCGGTCGCCGGCGACCGCCCGGAGCTCACCGAGGCCAGCATCGTGGTCTCCGGTGGCCGTGGCGTCGGCAGTGCGGAGAACTTCAACGTGGTTGAGGCGCTGGCGGACTCGCTGGGCGCGGCCGTCGGTGCGTCGCGTGCCGCCGTCGACTCCGGCTACTACCCGGGCCAGTTCCAGGTCGGCCAGACCGGTAAGACGGTCTCGCCCCAGCTCTACATCGCGCTGGGCATCTCGGGTGCGATCCAGCACCGGGCGGGCATGCAGACCTCGAAGACCATCGTCGCGGTCAACAAGGACGAAGAGGCGCCGATTTTCGAGATCGCCGACTACGGCGTGGTGGGCGACCTGTTCAAGGTTGCGCCTCAGCTGACCGACGCGATCAAGGCTCGCAAGGGCTGATCTCCGCTTTACCCAAAAGCCCCCGCGCGCATGTCGCGCCGGGGGCTTTTGACGTGATTTTCGCCACTGCGCCGGGGTGCGGACCGCCACTCGGCCGCCGAATCCGGTATCGCGGGTGATATCGCTTTCGAAAGTCGCCTGTCGGTACGGCTCGACTAGTCGCGCATCACCGCACGGCACGAAGAATCGTTTGCCCCGAACATGATTCGGGTTTCCGACGATGGCGCACACCGCTTTGGGCGGCCGCCGCCAAATTGGCGAGAACGTTAACTGCGAGAAACGCGCGGGTGTTTATCGCGTTGCCGCTCTTAGGAATACGCGGGTCAAACTCGCTCGTCTCACTGCATCCCTGCAACACATTTCGTCATCTTGCGTGCACCAACACGTCATAGCGCCGATGCCGGTTAGCTCCTCGATTGCGTCACGTTGTTTCTCATGAGCATTGCTTCTGTCCTGATACCGAGCGATAAACCGGACGGAGCGGCGACCAGCTCTTCTGGTCCGCGTTACTCGCTGTTGTTGTCCACCGACCCCGGCCTGGTCGAGGCGGCGCAGCGGCTCCGATACGACGTATTCACCAGCACACCCGGCTTCGCGCTGCCGGCATCCGGCGCCGGGGAGCGCGATGTGGACCGCTTTGACGAGTTCTGCGACCACCTGCTGGTCCGTGACGACGACACCGGCGAGCTGGTGGGTTGCTACCGGATGTTGGCGCCGGCGGGTGCGATTGCGGCCGGGGGCCTGTACACGGCGACGGAATTCGACCTGCGTGCGCTCGACCCGCTGCGGCCGTCGCTGGTGGAGATGGGCCGCGCCGTGGTCCGCGACGGCCACCGCAACGGTGGCGTCGTGCTGCTGATGTGGGCGGGGATCCTGGCCTACCTGGACCGCTACGGCTACGACTACGTCACCGGGTGTGTCTCGGTGCCGATCGGCGGCGACTCGGGGCTGGAATCGGACCGGGAAGCGCCGGGCAGCCAGCTGCGCGCCGTGCGCGACTTCGTCCGGAGCCGGCACGCCGCGCCGCCGGAGTACCAGGTGTTCCCGCACCACCCGGTGGTCGTGGGCGGCCGGACTCTCGACGAGATTGCGCCGCCGCCGCGGCCCTCGGTTCCGGCGCTGATGCGCGGCTATCTGCGGCTGGGGGCCAAATGCTGCGGCGAGCCCGCCCTGGACTTGGACTTCGGGGTCGGCGACTTCTGCGTGCTGCTGGACAAAGGCCAGGCCGATACCCGATATCTGCGAAGACTGCGCTCGGTATCGGCGGCTTCCGATATGAGCCGCGAGATGGTGGGCGGCGCCCGATGAGCGCTCCCGCAGTCGTCACCGACCACGCCTGGCTACCGCGCGCGACATGCGACAGCACCTGCGTGGGTGTCGGCGCCGCGTCGGCGCGGTGGCTGGTGGCGCTGCGGGTAACGCTTCGCCTCATGCTGGCGCTGCTGCTATTGCTGCTGGCGCCGTTGGCGCTGGTGCCCGGGCCAGGCCAGATGCGGGTGCGACGGTTCTGCTGCGGGATGGTGCTGCGGGTTTTCGGGGTCCGGATCAGCGCGTCGGGCGCGCCGATCCGCAACCTGCGCGGGGTCTTGGTGGTCAGCCCGCACATGTCCTGGTTGGACGTCTTCGCCATCGGTGCGGTGTTGCCCGGGTGGTACGTGGCCCGCGCTGACATGTTCGGCGAGCTCACGGCGCGTCTGCTGAAGATCATCCCGATCGAACGGGCCAGCCTGCGGCGGCTGCCCGCGGTGGTGGACACCGTCGCGGACCGGCTGGCTACGGGTCACACCGTGGTGGCCTTTCCCGAGGGCACCACGTGGTGCGGCGTGGCCTGCGGTTCGTTCTACCCGGCGATGTTCCAGGCCGCGATCGACTCGGGCCGCCCGGTGCAGCCACTCCGGTTGACCTACCACCACGTCAACGGCCTGCTCTCGACCGCTCCGGCCTTCGTCGGGGACGACACCCTATGGGCGGCGATGTGCCGGCTGATCGCCCAGCGCCGCACCCTGGCGCATGTTCACGTGGAATCTCTGCAGCTGCCGGGCACCGACCGGAAGGCGCTGGCACGCCGCAGCCAGTCGGCGGTGGGCGTCGGAGTGGCGCAGCGCCCAGGTCAACGTCACGTGCTGGTCGCTTAGGGGTCTCGGCCGGCCCGGTATCCTGGGGCGCGTCATGGTCTACCTCGATCACGCTGCCACCACCCCGATGCACCCTGTCGCCATCGAGGCGATGACGGCCGTGCTCGGCACCGTCGGCAACGCCTCGTCGCTGCACACCAGCGGCCGCACGGCGCGGCGCCGGATCGAGGAGTCTCGTGAGCTGATCGCGGACAAGCTGGGGGCGCGCCCGTCGGAGGTGATTTTCACCGCGGGCGGCACCGAGAGCGACAACCTGGCCGTCAAGGGGATCTACCGTGCCCGCCGCGACGCCGATCCGCGCCATCGCCGCATCATCACCACCGCGGTGGAGCACCACGCGGTGCTGGACTCGGTGGACTGGCTCGTCGAGCACGAGGGCGCCCAGCTGACCTGGCTGCCCACCGCTGCCGACGGATCGGTGTCGGCGGCCGCGCTGCGCGATGCGCTGCGCAGCCATGACGACGTCGCACTGGTTTCGGTCATGTGGGCCAACAACGAGGTCGGCACCGTCATGCCCATCGCCGAACTCGCGGCCGTCGCCGCCGAATTCGGCGTCCCGATGCACAGCGACGCCGTTCAGGCGGTCGGGCAGCTGCCCGTCGACTTCAGCGCCAGCGGGCTGTCGGCGATGAGCGTTGCGGCGCACAAGTTCGGCGGTCCGCCGGCGGTGGGTGCCTTGCTGCTGCGCCGCGACGTGACCTGTGTGCCGCTGTTGCACGGCGGTGGCCAGGAGCGCGATATCCGTTCCGGCACTCCGGATGTCGCGGGCGCGGTCGGGATGGCGGCGGCGATTCGGTTCGCCGTGGACGGCTTGGAGGCCAATACCGCACGGCTGCGCGCGTTGCGCGATCGTCTGGTCGAGGGCGTGCTGGTCGGCATCGACGATGTCCGGTTCAACGGGTCCCGCGAATCGCGGCTTCCGGGCAACGCCCACTTCACTTTTCGCGGCTGCGAAGGCGATGCGCTGTTGATGCTGCTGGATGCCAACGGAATCGAATGCTCGACCGGGTCGGCGTGCACCGCCGGTGTCCCGCAGGCCTCCCATGTGCTGATCGCGATGGGCGACGATGCCGCCACGGCCCGCGGGTCGCTGCGGCTGTCATTGGGGCACACCAGTGTTGACGCCGACGTCGACGAGGTGCTGCGCGTGCTCCCCGCGGCGGTGGATCGGGCCAGGCGAGCGGCGCTGGCCGCTGCGGGGGCGTCGGGGTGAAAGTTCTTGCCGCAATGAGCGGTGGCGTCGATTCGTCGGTCGCCGCCGCTCGCATGGTCGATGCCGGGCACGAAGTGGTCGGCGTGCACCTGGCGCTGTCGTCGGCGCCCGGCACGCTGCGCACCGGCTCGCGGGGGTGTTGCTCGAAAGAAGATGCCTCCGACGCGCGACGCGTTGCCGATGTGCTCGGAATACCGTTCTACGTTTGGGATTTCGCGGAGAAGTTCGCCGAAGACGTGATCGACGACTTCGTGTCGTCGTACGCGCGCGGCGAGACGCCCAACCCGTGCGTGCGCTGCAATCAACGCATCAAGTTCGCGGCGCTGTCGGCGCGTGCTGTGGCGTTGGGATTCGACACGGTGGTCACCGGCCACTATGCCCGGCTGTCGCAAGGGCGGTTACGCCGCGCCGTCGACCGGGACAAGGACCAGTCCTACGTGCTGGCGGTGCTGACCGCTGAGCAGTTGCGCCATGCCACTTTTCCGGTCGGCGACACTCCCAAGCCGCAGATTCGAGCGGAGGCGGCTCGTCGCGGGCTGGCCGTCGCCGACAAGCCCGACAGCCATGACATCTGCTTCATCCCCTCGGGGGACACCCGCGCTTTTCTCGGAGAGCGCATCGCCGTTCGCCGGGGGAACGTGGTCAACGACGACGGCGCGGTGCTGGCCACCCACGACGGGGTGCACGGTTTCACGATCGGGCAGCGCAAGGGTCTGGGCATCGCCGGTCCCGGACCGGACGGTAGCCCGCGGTACGTGACGGCCATCGATGCCGACACCGCGACGGTGCGCGTGGGCAGCGCCGCGGACCTCGAAGTGCATGCGCTGACCGGACGGGAGCCGGTCTTCACCGCCGGCGCGGCACCCCAAGGCCCGATCGAGTGTGTGGTTCAGGTGCGGGCCCACGGTGAAACCGAGAGCGCGGTGGTCGAATTGCTCGGCGACGAGCTGTGTGTTCGGTTGCGCGCCCCGCTGCGTGGTGTGGCGCGCGGCCAGACGGTCGTGCTGTATCGGCCGGATTCGGCCGGTGACGAAGTGCTCGGCAGCGCCACCATCGCCGGCACGTCGCGCTAGTTTTCCGCTCGGCGCCCGTCGCCGTCGCGTTCCAAGAATTCTCCAAGCGCTCTCGGAGACTATTCGTGTCGACAGTCGGGTGGTCCCAGAGTGAGAAGGAACGAAAGACGATGAGCGAAAACCAGGCCACGGCACAGGCAGTGCAGACCAACGGTCTCGCCGTTGCGGCATTCGTGCTGAGCATCATGGGCATGTACGCCAGCCCGATCTTGAGCGGCGTTCTGGCCCTGGTCGGAATTCGGCAGGTCAAACAGCGTGGCCAGCAGGGCTTCGCGTTTGCGGTCACCGCCCTGGCGGTCTCCGCGGCCGTCACCGCCCTGCATGTCGCGATGTGGATCGAATGTGGCCACCCGAACTTCGAATTGATGACGACGGCGCACTGGTGACGACGATAGTCGTTGCTCCACAAGCACTTTCATGAAGCCGCGCAGCCGCCTGGTGCCGCTCGACACGAGCCAGGCGGCTGGTGCGCACCGGCGCCGAGCCGCTACCGCGGGATGTTGGCGGTGATATTCGTCATCACGATGTCGGAGACCGATTGCGGGAACCCGCAGAAGGTGACTTCCACCAAAGCCACCGACAGCACCCGGTAGTCGCGACCGCAGCCGCCGGGCCCCAGGTGCAGCGAGTTGGCATCGGCCTTCCAGTCGCCGACGATCAGCTGGCCGGCCGAGCCGTCGGCGCAGTCGGTGACGGTTGAGACCAGAGCGGTGAACGCGTGCTGCGCGGTCGCGACATCGTGATAGGCCGCGGCGCCCTCAGAGATCAGAGCGCCGTCGGGCGGGTCCTGAAACGTGGTCTTGTGGAACTCTTCGATGTCGGGTCCGAACGTCGCGGTCTCGGCAAAGATGAACCGGCATGCCCGCGGCGTGGTGTTGGCGAGCGTGTCGATGTCGACCGGAGCGCTGCCATCCATCGAAGGGATGATCGTCAGGTGCTCGCCGGCGCCGGTGATCGCACGCATCCGCGGCTGATCCAGCAGGATCGTGTCGACGTTGACCCCGTTGACACCTCTGGCGCCGCCGGTGAAACCCGGCAGTGCCGTTCCGTCGGTCACCCGGGTGCATGCGGCAGTCAGCGCCACCGCGCCACATATCAGCAGCGGCCACGCGAATCTTGCCTTGCGCCACACCGTTTTGCACCCCTCTAAACCTTAGAGATTAGTCGCGCCGACCGCCGGCTAAACACCCCTGGCCACCGGGGCGCGATGTGACGTCGAATACGGTTGCCCGGTGAGTGTTTTCGCGACCGGCAGCGGCGTGGGTTCGTGGCCCGGCACCGCGGCGCGGGGATCGGCGGAGGTTGTCGTCGGCGAATTGGCGGCCGCGCTGGCCCACCTCGTCGAGCTGCCCGCCAGGGGAGTGGGCGCCGACCTGCTGGGGCGGGCCGGCGGGCTACTGATCGACGTGGCGATCGACACCGTGCCGCGCGGATACCGCATCGCCGCTCGCCCCGGCGCCGTGACACGGCGGGCCGTCAGCCTCCTCGACGAGGACATGGACGCCCTCGAGGAAGCCTGGGAGGCGGCCGGTCTGCGCGGCGGTGGACGGGTGGTCAAGGTTCAGGCGCCCGGTCCGATCACGCTGGCCGCCGGGCTCGAGCTGGCCAACGGCCACCGCGCGATCACCGATCCCGGAGCGGTGCGCGACCTGACGGCGTCGCTGGCCGAAGGCGTTGCCACACACCGCGCGGCGCTGTCCCGCCGCCTCGACACACCGGTGGTGGTGCAGTTCGACGAGCCGTCGTTACCGGCAGCGTTGGGCGGACGGCTCAGCGGGGTCACCGCGCTGAGTCCGGTTGCGGCGCTCGACGAGTCGGTGGCCAGGTCGCTGCTCGACACCTGCGCCGAGACGGTGGGCGCCGAGGTGCTGCTGCACAGTTGTGCCGCCGATTTACCGTGGGACCTGTTGCAGCGCAGTGCAATTAGCGCGATATCGGTCGATGCCGGCACGCTGAAGGCGGCGGACCTGGACGGGATCGCGGCGTTCGTCGAATCCGGTCGCGCGGTGATGTTGGGCGTGGTCGCCGCCACCGCTCCGGAGCGCCGGCCCGCCGCGGCGGAGGTGGCCGCCGCGGTCGTCGCGGTGACCGATCGGCTCGGATTCGGCCGCTCGGTGCTGCGCGAGCGCATCGGCGTCACCCCGGCATGTGGTCTGGCCGCGGCGACGCCGGCGTGGGCCCGCACCGCGATCGAGCTGGCCCGTAAGGCCGCCGAGGCGATCGCCCGGGACCCCGACGCCATCTAACGCCCCGGGATCGATGTCGGGCGCCTTCGATAGCCTGCCAAGGTGAGTTCGCCAGAAGCTGACCCCACGCTGCCCGATTCCTTGGGGCCCGAGGTTCGCCGGCAATGGCGTGAACTCGCCGACGAGGTGCGCGAACACCAGTTCCGCTACTACGTGCGCGATGCGCCGGTCATCTCCGACGCGGATTTCGACGACCTGCTGCGGCGGTTGGCTGCGCTCGAGGAGCGGCATCCCGAGCTGCGCACACCCGATTCGCCGACTCAGCTGGTCGGCGGCGCGGGATTTGCCACCGATTTCACCTCGGCCGAGCACCTGGAACGGATGCTGTCGCTGGACAACGTGTTCAGCAGCGAGGAATTCGACGTGTGGACCGCACGCATCCACGCCGAGGTCGGCAACGACGTGCCCTTTCTGTGTGAGCTCAAGATCGACGGCGTCGCGCTGTCGTTGGTCTACCGCGATGGCCGACTGGTGCGTGCCGCGACGCGGGGGGACGGCCGCACCGGCGAGGACGTCACGAACAACGCGCGCACCATCGACGACGTCCCGGAACGGCTGACGGCCAGCGACGACTATCCGATCCCTGAAGTCCTCGAGGTACGCGGCGAGGTGTTCTTCCGGCTTGCCGACTTCGAAGCGCTCAACGCAAGCCTCGTCGAAGACGGCAAGGCGCCGTTCGCGAATCCGCGCAACAGCGCCGCGGGGTCACTTCGGCAGAAGGATCCCGCGGTGACCGCCCGCCGCAAGCTGCGGATGATCTGCCACGGCGTGGGACACACGGAAGGATTTCGGCCGGCCTCCCTGCACGACGCGTACCTGGCGCTGGGTGGCTGGGGTCTGCCCGTTTCCGAACACACCACCCGGGTCCAGGACGCCGCCGGTGCGCTGGACCGGATCGCCTACTGGGGCGAGCATCGCCACGACGTCGATCACGAAATCGATGGTGTCGTCGTCAAAATCGACGACGTGTCGGTGCAGCGCAGGCTGGGGTCGACCTCGCGGGCGCCGCGCTGGGCGATCGCCTACAAATACCCGCCCCAAGAGGTGCAGACCGAGCTGCTCGACGTTCGGGTCAACGTCGGCCGGACCGGACGCGTGACGCCGTACGCGGTCTTGACTCCGGTCAAGGTCGCCGGTTCGACGGTCGGGATGGCCACCCTGCACAATGCCGCCGAGGTCAAGCGCAAGGGCGTGCTGATCGGCGACACCGTGGTGATCCGCAAGGCCGGCGACGTGATTCCCGAAGTGCTCGGTCCGGTCGCCGATCTGCGCGACGGCACCGAACGCGAGTTCGTCATGCCTACCCACTGTCCCGAGTGCGGCACCCTGCTGGCTCCGGCCAAGGAGGGCGACGCCGACATCCGCTGTCCCAACTCCCGGTCGTGCCCAGCGCAGTTGCGGGAGAGGGTGTTTCACGTCGCCGGTCGCGGCGCGTTCGACATCGAGGGTCTGGGTTATGAGGCCGCGACCGCACTGCTGGCGGCCGCTGTTATCGCCGACGAGGGAGACCTGTTCACCCTTACCGAGGACGATCTGCTGCGCACCGAGCTGTTCACCACCAAGGGCGGCACGCTGTCGGCCAACGGTAAGCGGCTGCTGGCCAATCTGGACAAAGCCAAGGCGCAGCCGCTGTGGCGAGTGCTGGTGGCGCTATCGATCCGGCACGTCGGGCCGACGGCCGCGCGCGCCCTGGCGACCGAGTTCGGCAGCCTCGACGCCATCACGTCGGCGTCGACCGAGGAGCTGGCCGCGGTCGAGGGCGTCGGGCCCACCATCGCCGCCGCGGTCACCGAATGGTTCACCGTCGACTGGCATCGCGCGATCGTGGACAAGTGGCAAGCGGCCGGCGTGCGGATGGCCGACGAGCGCGACGCCAGCGTGCCGCGCACGCTGGCCGGGCTGAGCATTGTCGTCACCGGTTCGCTGACCGGGTTTTCCCGCGACGACGCCAAGGAGGCCATCGTGGCCCGCGGCGGCAAGGCCGCGGGTTCGGTGTCGAAGAACACCGCCTACGTCGTCGCCGGCGATTCGCCGGGCTCGAAATACGACAAAGCGGTGGAGCTGGGCGTGCCGATCCTCGACGAGGACGGCTTTCGCAGGCTGCTCGAGGACGGTCCCGCCGCGGACGCCACAGTCGATTAACTCCGGCAGTACTGGCCCGTACTGTCCGCGGCGGATCTATGGTGGGCGCTATGACCCAGATGGCCGATTCGTGCACGGAGGCATCACCGTGGTCTGCGCGCGAGGTCGAACTGCTGGCCGTCACCCTGCGGTTACTGCAAGAACACGGCTACGACCAGTTGACGGTGGACGCGGTGGCCAGTGCCGCCCACGCCAGCAAGGCCACGGTGTACCGGCGCTGGCCGTCGAAAGCCGAACTGGTGCTGGCCGCATTCATCGAAGGCGTCCGTCAGGTCGCGGTGGCACCCAATACCGGCACCTTGCGGGGGGATCTGCTGCAGCTGGGGGAGACGTGCGGTCAGCATGGCCTCGAGCACGCCAGCACCATCCGCGCGGTGATGGTCGAGGTGTCGCGCCATCCCGCGCTCAACGACGCCCTGCAGGAGCAATTCCTCAAGCAGCGCAAGGCCATGATTCAGCGCGTGCTGCAACAGGCCGTCGACCGCGGCGAGATCCGCCAAGACGTCGTCACCGATGAGCTCTGGGATCTGTTGCCCGGCTACCTGATCTTCCGATCCATCATCCCCGGCCGGCCGCCCACTCGTCGCACCGTGCAAGCTCTCGTCGACGGGTTCCTCATCCCCGGTCTCACTCGATCCAGCACATAAAAATCAACGGCAGCGCGTCGATGAATGTGTACGGGCGCGTCTCTTGTAGAGTACGGTCCAGTACCGTACTGTGATACCCGTCGATCGCATGTGTGCGCGACAACTGCCGTAGTCATAGAGTGATCGAGAACGCCCGACCATCGAAAGGCCGACGGGTGAAGGCGATTTCAATGTCTACTTTGCTTAGGCAAGGGTGGATGGTGTTGGTCGCGGTCGTCGTCGTCGCAATCGCCGGGTTCGGCATTTATCGGCTGCACGGAATCTTCGGCTCGCACGACAGCACGTCGGCCAACAGCGGCCTGGCAGGCGAAATCGTGCCGTTCAACCCCAAGCAGGTAGTGCTCGAGGTCTTTGGCGCCCCGGGCGCGGTGGCAACCATCAACTACCTGGACGTCAACGCCCAGCCACAGCAAGTCAAAGACGCCCCGCTGCCCTGGTCGTTCACGATCACCACGACGGAGCCCGCGGTCGTCGCCAACGTCGTGGCCCAAGGCACCGGAGACACCCTCGGCTGCCGCATCACCATCAACGGCGAAGTCAAAGACCAACGCACCGTCAACAAAGTCGACGCCTACACCTTCTGTCTGGATAAGTCGGGATGAGCAGCCAAAATAACGATCAGCAGACGCGGCCGCTCGTGCCGCGCACCATCCGCCGGCTCGCGCTGCCGATCCTGCTGTTCTGGGTGGCGCTGGCCGCCCTCACGAACATTGCGGTGCCGCAGCTGGAAGAGGTCGGAAAGACTCACAATGTGGCGCTGAACTCGCCAGATGCCCCGTCGCTCAAGGCGATCAAGCGCATCGGCCAAGCGTTCCATGAGTTCGACACCGACAGCTCGGCCATGATCGTGCTGGAAGGCGACAAGCCGCTCGGAACGGACGCCCACCGCTTCTACGACGAGATGATCCGCAAGCTCGAGGGGGACCGCAAGCACGTCGAGCACGTCCAGGACTACTGGGGCGACACCCTCACCGCGGCGGGATCACAGAGCAGCGACGGCAAGGCCGCCTACGTTCAGGTGAACCTCGCCGGTAATCAGGGCTCGGCTTTGGCTAACGAGGGTGTGGGCGCCATCCGCGACATCGTCGAGCACATGAAGCCGCCACCGGGAGTCAAGGTCTACGTGACGGGCGCAGCGCCGCTGATCTCCGATCAGTTCGACGTCGGCAGCAAGGGCACCGCGAAGGTCACCGCGATCACCATCGGGATGATCGCGTTGATGTTGTTCTTCGTCTACCGCTCGGTGCTCACCACACTGCTGGTGTTGGTCACGGTCCTGATCGAAATGTCCGCCGCCCGAGGCCTTGTCGCCTTTCTCGGAAACGCCGGAATCATCGGGCTGTCGACCTATGCGACGAATATCCTGACCCTGTTGGTGATCGCCGCCGGAACGGACTACGCGATATTTTTCGTGGGCCGCTACCAGGAAGCGCGCGGGACCGGTGAGGACCGGGAAAAGGCTTTCTACACCATGTATCACGGCACCACCCATATCGTGCTGGGTTCGGGTCTCACCGTTGCCGGCGCGGTGGCGTGTCTGAGTTTCACTCGGTTGCCCTACTTCCAAAGTCTGGGTATTCCGGCCGCTCTGGGCGTCCTGGTTGCGCTGTTCGCGGCGCTGACCCTCGGGCCCGCGATCCTCACGCTGGGCGCCAAGGCGGGCATCTTCGAACCTAGGCGGGCAATGAGGACCCGTGGCTGGCGGCGGATCGGCACCGCCATCGTCCGGTGGCCGGGCGCCGTTCTCGCGGCCGCATGCGCGCTGGCCCTGGTAGGCCTGATCGCCTTGCCCGGATACAAGACCAGTTACGACACTCGCCCTTACATGCCCGAAAGCGCGCCGGCCAATGTCGGTTACACGGCCGCCGAGAAGCACTTCTCGCGGGCCCGGCTGGAGCCCGAGTTGCTGATGGTCGAGACGGATCACGACATGCGTAACCCGGAAAGCATGCTCATCCTGGACAAGGTGGCCAAGGCGGTGTTTCATGTGCCCGGGGTCGCGCAGGTGCAGACCATCACCAGGCCGCTGGGTACCCCGCTCGTCCACAGCTCGCTCGCGTTCGTGGTCAGCAATCAGAGCGCGGCGCAGCAGCAAAACCTGACCTACCAACGAGATCGGGCCGACGACGCCCTCAAGCAGGCCAACGAACTGAACAAGACCATCAACATTTTGAAGCAGCAGTACGTATTGCAGCAGCAGCTCGCCGGGACCACCCACGACGAGACCGAAAGCTTTCACGACACGCTCGCCACGATCCAGGATCTGCGCGACAAGATCGCCAATTTCGACGACTTCTTCCGGCCGATTCGCAGCTATTTTTATTGGGAGAAGCACTGTTTCGACATTCCTGTCTGCGCCGCGTTCAGATCCCTCTTCGACGCGCTGGACGGTATTGACCAGCTCACCGAGAAGTTCGAAAACCTCACGGCGTCCCTCGACAAGCTCGACGCACTGCAGCCCAAACTGGTGGCGCTGATCCCGCCGCAGATCGACAGTCAGCAGACCAATCGTGATCTGACTTTGGCGAATTACGCCACGCTGTCCGGCATTTACGCGCAGACCGCAGCGGCGATCGACAACGCGACGGCGCTGGGGCGGGCCTTCGACGCGGCCAAGAACGACGACACTTTCTATCTGCCGCCCGAGGTGTTCAACAACCCCGACTTCATGCGCGGGCTGAAACTGTTCCTCTCGCCGGACGGCAAGGCCGCACGCATGATCGTCACGCATGAAGGCGATCCCGCTACGACCCAAGGCATTTCGCACATCGATCCTATTGCGAAGGCCGCGCATGAGGCCTTGAAGGGGACGCCGATGGCCGACGCGGGGGTCTACCTCGGCGGGACCGCCGCGACGTACAAGGACATCCAGGACGGCGCCAAGTACGATCTGTTGATCGTGGCGTTCGCCGCGCTGAGCCTCATCCTGCTGATCATGATGATCATCACCCGCAGCCTGATCGCCGCGGTTGTCATCGTGGGCACGGTGGCCCTCTCGCTGGGCGCCTCGTTCGGGCTGTCAGTTCTGGTGTGGCAGTACCTGTTCGGCATTCAGTTGTATTGGGTCGTGCTCGCGCTGGCCGTAATCCTGCTGCTGGCGGTCGGATCCGACTACAACCTGCTGTTGATCTCCCGATTCAAGGAAGAGGTTCATGCCGGCATCAATACCGGCATCATCCGGGCGATGGCCGGCTCCGGATCGGTGGTCACCTCGGCCGGCATCGTCTTCGCTGTCACCATGTGCGCGTTCGTTTTCAGCGGTTTCCTGGTGCTCGGTCAGATCGGGACGACGATCGGCCTTGGGCTGTTGTTCGACACGCTGATCGTGCGCTCATTCATGACGCCTTCTATCGCAAGGCTGCTCGGTCGCTGGTTCTGGTGGCCGCAACTGGTGCGCCCGCGTCCGGCCAGCACGATGTTGCGGCCCTACGGCCCGCGCCCGGCGGTTCGTCAGCTGCTGCTGTGGGAAGACGACGACGCGGTGATGGCCGGATCGAAGTCCGGGTCGCATTGATCGTCAGAGGTCAGCGCAGCATGGTGGCGACGATCCCGGCCAGGTAACCCAGGCGGGCCACCTCCGAAGGCCGGAATTCCGGGCCCGGACGGCCCAGCACCACCGCCGTGTGCGGGTCGCCCAGCGGGGCGGCCACCATCGTGGTGTCCATGTCGCGCCAGGCCTGCGGCACCCACTCGGCGGTACCGTCCAGCGTCGCGGCCTCCTCGATCGGCAACCACGGTGCCGAGACCGCGCGAGTTTCCGGTGCGCCGGGACTGGCGGCGAGGCGGTGCAGCTCCCCGTCGGAACCATGCATCACCGTGCACCAGCTCACCCGCAGGACCCGGGGCGCCTCGTCGGCCAGCACCTGCAGCCGCGCCGCCTTATCGCCGGCGGCGGAAACATGGTCGAGAAGTTCCAGCTCGCGGTGCGCTTCCAGCAGGCCGGTGTGCGGGCGCACGCTGTCCACCCGCACGCCCTGCAGCGACTCGGCCGCGGTGATCAGCGTGTCGGGCATCGCCCCCACCGGCAGTTCGATGACCAGGTCATCGGTCGCATAACCGGCGCGGCGCTCCACCACGTCGAGTGACAGGATGTCGGCGCCGACCGAACCGAGCGCCACCGCCAGCGCGCCCAGGCTTCCCGGGCGGTCGACGAGCTCGATGCGCAACAGATACGACGGCACGCGCCCACTTTTGCACAGTGCCGCGCGTCCGGCATTTCCGCAGGGCGGGGTCGCCGACGAGGGTGAAACCCGCTCCACGGTGGGCGGCGAGCGTGCGGCCGGCTGCACGCTCGCGCCCGCAGCCCGGTTAGGCTTTTCGCTCGTGCCCCAGATCTCCCGCGACGAGGTCGCGCACCTGGCCAAGCTGGCCCGGCTGGCGTTGACCGATACCGAGCTGGACAGCTACGCCGGCCAACTCGACGCCATCCTGACCCACGTCAGCCAGATCCAGGCGGTCGATGTCACCGGCGTCGAGCCGACCGACAACCCGCTCAAGGACGTCAACGTCACCCGCCCGGACGAGACCAGGCCGTGCCTGACGCAGCAGGAAGCGCTGGCCGCGGCGCCGGCAGCCGTCGATGGCCGCTTCGCCGTCCCGCAGATCCTCGGGGACAGCGAGTGAACGAGATCATCCGATCGGATGCCGCGACGCTGGCCGCCAAGGTCGCCGCCAAGGAGCTGTCCTCGGTCGAGATCACCCAGGCCTGCCTGGACCAGATCGCCGCGACCGACGACCGCTACAGCGCGTTTCTGCACGTCGCGGCCGACGAGGCGCTGTCGGCGGCGGCCGATGTCGACGCGGCGGTGGCGGCCGGGAAGCCGCTGCCCTCGGCGTTGGCCGGTGTTCCACTGGCGCTCAAAGACGTGTTCACGACCGTCGACATGCCCACCACCTGCGGATCCAAGATCCTGCAGGGCTGGCGCTCGCCGTACGACGCCACCGTCACCGCCCGGCTGCGCGCGGCCGGCATCCCGATCCTGGGCAAGACCAACATGGACGAGTTCGCGATGGGCTCGTCGACGGAGAACTCGGCCTACGGCCCCACCCGTAACCCGTGGGACCTCGAGCGGGTGCCAGGCGGGTCGGGCGGTGGCAGCGCGGCGGCGTTGGCCGCCTTCCAGGCGCCGCTGGCCATCGGCACCGACACCGGGGGCTCGATTCGCCAGCCCGCCGCGCTGACCGCGACCGTCGGGGTCAAGCCCACCTACGGCACGGTGTCGCGCTACGGCCTGGTGGCCTGCGCGTCGTCGCTGGATCAGGGCGGCCCGTGCGCGCGCAGCGTGCTGGACACCGCGCTGCTGCATCAGGTGATCGCCGGGCACGACCAGATGGACTCCACCTCCATCGATGCCGCGGTGCCCGACGTGGTCGGGGCCGCCAGGGCCGGCGCGCACGGCGATCTGAGCGGCGTGCGGATCGGCGTGGTCTCCCAGCTGCGCGGCGAGGGCTACCAGCCCGGGGTGCTGGCGTCGTTCGAGGCCGCGGTGCAACAGCTGACCGCGCTGGGCGCGCAGGTGAGCGAAGTCGATTGCCCGCACTTCGATTACGCGCTGGCGGCCTACTACCTGATCCTGCCGTCGGAGGTGTCCAGCAACCTGGCGCGCTTCGATGCGATGCGCTACGGGCTGCGGGTCGGCGACGACGGCAGCCACAGCGCCGAGGAAGTGATGGCGCTGACACGGGCCGCTGGCTTCGGGCCAGAAGTGAAGCGCCGCATCATGATTGGCGCCTACGCGCTCTCGGCGGGCTACTACGACGCCTATTACAACCAGGCGCAGAAAGTGCGCACCCTGATCGCCCGCGATCTCGACGAGGCCTACCAATCCGTCGACGTGCTGGTGTCGCCGGCGACCCCGACCACGGCGTTCCGGCTGGGGGAGAAGGTCGACGATCCGCTGGCCATGTACCTGTTCGACCTGTGCACGCTGCCGCTGAACCTGGCCGGCCATTGCGGGATGTCGGTGCCGTCCGGGCTGTCCCCGGATGACCAGCTGCCGGTAGGGCTGCAGATCATGGCGCCCGCGCTGGCCGACGACCGCCTCTATCGCGTCGGTGCCGCCTACGAGGCCGCGCGCGGACCGCTGCCGGTGGCGCCGACCGTTTAGCGGGCCCAAATCGCGCCGTCAGCGGCCGGCACGGGCAAGATAAAGGGATGCGGATCGGAATTCTCACCGGAGGCGGGGACTGTCCGGGTCTCAACGCCGTCATCCGGGCGGTGGTACGCACCTGCGACGCCCGGTACGGCTCGTCGGTGGTCGGCTTTCAGGACGGGTGGCGCGGGTTGCTGGAAAATCGGCGTATCCAGCTGCAGAACGACGATCGCAATGACCGGCTGCTGGTCAAGGGCGGAACGGTGCTGGGCACCGCCCGCGTGCACCCCGACAAGCTGCGGGCCGGGCTGGACCAGATCAAGCAGACCCTGGACGACAACGGCATCGATGTGCTCATCCCGATCGGCGGTGAAGGCACGCTGACGGCCGCGCACTGGCTGTCCGACGAGAACGTTCCCGTGGTCGGCGTGCCGAAGACGATCGACAACGACATCGACTGCACCGACGTGACTTTCGGTCACGACACCGCGCTGACCGTGGCCACCGACGCCATCGACCGGTTGCACAGCACCGCCGAATCCCACCAGCGGGTGATGCTGGTGGAGGTGATGGGTCGCCACGCGGGCTGGATCGCGCTGAACGCCGGGCTGGCGTCCGGTGCGCACATGACGCTGATCCCCGAGCAGCCTTTCGACATCGAGGACGTGTGCCGGCTCGTCAAGCGCCGCTTCCAGCGCGGGGATTCGCACTTCATCTGCGTGGTGGCCGAGGGCGCCAAGCCGACCCCGGGCTCGATCGCGTTGCGGGAGGGCGGAGTTGACGAGTTCGGGCACGAGCGCTTCACCGGCGTGGCTCAGCAGTTGGGCATCGCGGTGGAGAGGCGGATCAACAAGGAAGTCCGGGTGACGGTGCTGGGCCATGTCCAGCGCGGCGGCATCCCGACGGCCTACGACCGGGTGCTGGCCACCCGGTTCGGCGTCAACGCCGCCGACGCCGCGCACACCGGCGAATACGGCCAGATGGTGTCGCTGCGCGGGCAGGACATCGGCCGGGTGGCGCTGGCCGACGCGGTGCGCCACCTCAAGCTGGTGCCCGAGGACCGCTACGACGAGGCCGCCGCGTTCTTCGGATAGGCGCCGCGGTGCCCCAAACAACCGGTGGTGCAGACCCGGCGGCCGTCTGGATTTGCCGCCCGATCGGCCAGCGTCGTAAACGAGCCGACCCTTCTGGTTTAACCGGCAGGTCGAAATGGTTACCCCAGCCGGTATGAGCAACCGCGAGGGGGTTCGCGGAGTCAATGCCTTATCTGCTGGTCCGGCGTATCCGTCGGGCACGTCGAAACCTGCGCCTCCTCGGGTGCCGAGCTGGCGGGCCGAGGCCGACCCGACGGCGGCCACGGTGCCGGAGCCGCGCTACCGGCCCCCCGGGCGTCCGTCGCGGCCGGCCGGGCCGCCGGCCCCTTCCCCGCGGATGCGGGCACGGCGGGCCGCGGCGCCGTATCGCCGTGATCTGACGCTGGGCGGCACCGCTCTCGATGGCCTGGACTACCGGGAAAATGCGCCGTCGGGCAGGCGCGGCTGGCGAGAGGTGATCCACCGGGTGATCGGGATCGATCTCGGTCCGGGCAAGGACGCGGCATACGAACAGGCGCTGCGCGAACGGATCGGCACCGGCATCGGCGGCGCATTTCCGATCGCCGTGCTGAACTTCAAGGGCGGTGTCGGCAAGACCGCGGTCGTTGAGACGCTCGGGTCGACTCTCGCCGAGGCACGCGGCGACCGGGTCATCGCCGTCGACATCGACGCCGGAGACCTGGCGGAACGCCACGGCCGCCGCAACCCGCTGAGCCTGGCCGACCTCCTCGCACGCGATTCGGTGACCCAGTACGCGGAGATCCGGGCGCACACCCACATGAACAGCTTCGGCCTGGAAGTGCTCGGGTTGCCCGACTACGGCCGCACCGACTGGCGGCTGGAGCGCCAGGACATCGCCAAGGCATTTTCGATCCTGCGCAAACACTATTCGGTGGTGTTGGTGGATTGCGTCAAGGCAATCAATTCCAGCGTGATGGACGCGGTGCTGCCCGAGGCGCGGGCTCTTGTGGTGGTCAGCGGCACCTCCATCGATGCGGTACGTAAGACCAGGACGACGCTGGAGTGGTTGTCCAACAACGGATATCGGCAGCTGATGAAGTCGACGGTACTTGCCATGAACTACACCGAGCCGGCGAAGTTGGACGGTGTGGTCACCAACGAATTCGCGGCACTGTCTGCTCGCGTCGGTGCCACCATGGTCTTGCCCTTCGATCGCCACGTGCACGAGGGCACAGAGCTCGGGCTGGACCGGTTGAGTAAGCAGAGCCGGCGCGGCTACCTGGAGATGGCGGCCGCGCTGGGCGACATGGCCGCCGGCCGGGCCGTAGGCCAGGAGGTCGAGCTGCGGTCCTGGCGGGAGCCCCGCTTGTGCTGATCGCCGGCTGTTGTGCCGGGCCCAGCGGTCCGCGCCGCCACCATTAGGATCGTTTCCATGACTGTGACTTCCGGGGCGGCTGAGCTGCTGGATTACGACGACGTCCTCGCGCGTTTCGATCCGGTGCTCGGGCTGGAAGTACACGTCGAGTTGTCCACCGTGACCAAGATGTTCTGCGGCTGTTCCACCACATTCGGTGCCGAACCCAACACCCAGGTGTGCCCGGTGTGTTTGGGGTTGCCGGGTTCGCTGCCCGTGCTCAACCGGGCCGCGGTCCAGTCGGCGATCCGCATCGGGCTGGCCCTGAATTGCGAGATCGTGCCGTGGTGCCGCTTTGCCCGGAAGAACTACTTCTACCCGGACATGCCGAAGAACTACCAGATCTCGCAGTACGACGAGCCGATCGCCATCAACGGCTACCTCGACGCGCCGCTGGAAGACGGCACCACCTGGCGGGTCGAGATCGAGCGTGCTCACATGGAAGAGGACACCGGCAAGCTCACTCACCTGGGCGGCGAGACGGGACGCATCCATGGCGCGACGACGTCGCTGATCGACTACAACCGCGCGGGCGTGCCCCTGATCGAAATCGTCACCAAGCCCATTGAGGGAGCCGGAGCCCGGGCACCGCAGATCGCGCGCGCTTACGTGACGGCACTGCGAGACCTGTTGCGCGCGTTGGAAGTATCCGATGTACGGATGGATCAGGGCTCGATGCGTTGTGATTCCAACGTGTCGCTGAAGCCGACCGGTGCCACCGAGTTCGGCACCCGGACCGAGACCAAGAACGTCAACTCGCTGAAAAGCGTTGAGGTCGCGGTGCGTTACGAAATGCAACGCCAGGCCGCGGTTCTGGTGTCCGGCGGTCAAATTACGCAGGAAACCAGGCATTTTCAGGAGACCGGCGGATTCACCAGCCCGGGTCGCGCCAAAGAAACGGCGCAGGACTACCGCTATTTCCCCGAGCCCGACCTGGAGCCCGTCGCGCCCAGCCGCGAGCTGGTCGAGCAGTTGCGTCAGACCATCCCCGAGCTTCCGTGGTTGAGCCGCAAGCGGATTCAGGAAGAGTGGGGTGTTTCCGACGAGGTGATGCGTGACCTCGTCAACGCCGGCGCGGTCGAATTGGTCACCGCGACCATCAAGCATGGCGCGTCCAGCACCCAGGCGCGCTCCTGGTGGGGAAACTTCCTGGTGCAGAAGGCCAACGAGGCGAACATCGAATTGGACGAGCTGGCCATCACGCCCGCCCAGGTCGCAGCGGTGATCGCACTGGTCGACGACGGCAAGCTGTCCAACAAGCTGGCCCGCCAGGTCGTCGAAGGTGTGCTGGCCGGAGAGGGCGAACCCGAGCAGGTGATGACCGCGCGCGGTCTCGCGCTGGTCCGCGACGACTCGGTCACCCAGGCCGCGGTCGACGAGGCCCTGGCCGCCAATCCCGATGTGGCGGAAAAGATTCGCGGCGGCAAGGTGGCCGCGGCGGGCGCGATCGTGGGCGCGGTCATGAAGGCCACCCGCGGGCAAGCCGATGCGGCCCGGGTGCGCGAGTTGGTGCTGGCCGCCTGCGGGCAGGCCTAACGCGAATCAGAAGGCCAGGCGCAGGCTGTTTTAGGCCTTGTCGTCGTTGTTGCGCGGGAAGCCGCCGCCCTGCGGGAACAGCGGGAAGACCACGTCGTCAAGTTTTTCGGCGTCACCGGCGGTCTTGTTGATGGTGGCGCCCCAGACGTTTCCGTCGGGCGACATCCGCAGGGCCCACGCGTGGGCGTGGGTGTCTTTGCGGACGACGTCGGGTTCACCGGTGACCGCGCCCGTGTTCGGCGCAAGCCGCACTGCCACCGTCGATTTGGTGTTGACCAGGTTGACCATCACGGTCCCGTCCATCGCCGCGCATCCGGCCACGCCCGGCTTGTCCGGCCACGTCCACACCGTAGAAACCTCCGAGGCCTTGGTGATGCGCTGCAACCGGTCCGCGGTCGGGGTGCGGTCGGCGACATACAGCGAGCCGTCGACGGGATCGACGCACAGGCCGCCGCCCGAGCCGACGCCGGACAGCGCCGTCGTCGGCGGTGCCTGGCCGACGGTGGTCGGCTGCTCGATGCGCAGCACCTTGCCCGCCAACGATTTAGGGTCGGCGGCCATGGCCGGGTTACCCGCATCGCCGGTCAGCACCAGCAGCGTGGTCGGGCTGGTGAACAGCAGTGCTCCGGTGTTTCCCGTGGCGCCCTTGGGAATCCCGGTCAGGATGTCCTTGGGGATATCGCCGTCGGCGATCCGGATGACCCGGTTGTCGGTCGGCGTGCTGATGTAGGCGTACATCAGGCGGTCTTGGGTGTAGGTCGGCGACAGCACGATATCCATCAAGCCGCCATCCCCGGACGGGTCGACCGGGATGACCAGTTTCACCTTCGGCTCGGCGCTGACCGAGATCTCCTTGACCGCGCCGGTGGTGCGCTCGGCGACCAACGCGGTTTTGCTGTCGGGCCCCATGATCAGGCCGCTGGTGCTCTCCAAGCAGCCCTGCATCACTCCCGGAGCGGGGCAGGCCTTGGGGAAAGGCGTGGGCGGCAGCGGCGGCGGCGGGGGAGGCGTCGAGCTGGGCTGCGGCTTGAGTTCCGGGGCCGTGGTGAAGGGCGCGGACGCGGCGTCGTTGAACCGCGCGCAGCCCGTCGCCACCAGCATTACCGCGCAGAGCGCGGCGAGCCCGCACCGAACCGGCCACCCCAAACGCATGACCGACAGGCTACGGATAGTGCGGGCACCGGCGCCACAGGCGTGCCCTTGTGGGCGCCCGCAAGCCGGTCGCGCCGGGCGGGCGGTGGACGCCGGTTCTTCGGCGCGCGTTCCCTATTTCGGAACGATCGAGAGCCCATTTGGGGCCGATCCGGGCCTGTTTAGCGGTCTAGGCGTCAATTACCTGGCGAAAGCGCCGCTCAAATCCCCAATTCGGGCCTAAATGCCCTTACCCTGACACGCGTGACCGGTCAATCTAATGACGCACCCTGGCAGCGGCCCGGCGAAGCTCCGGAGCCGGCCCCGGGACGCCCCGCCGCAGCGCGCTTGGTCGACCCCGAAGATGACCTGACCCCGGTCGGGTATCCGGGCGACTTCGGACCCACCTCCGTCATCCCTTACCAAGACCCGAACCAGGCGCCCAGCCCGGCCGCACCGTCGTACCACGTCCTCGACCAGCAGGAGCCGCTGCCGTACGTGCAGCCGCAGTCGGCGCCCCGGCATTTAGCGGCCGAACCCGCCGAGATCGACGCGAGCGAGGACTTCGAACGGGAACGCGCCATCGGTCGGCGCGGCACCCAGAATCTCGGTTTGCTGGTGTTGCGGGTCGGCCTCGGGGTGGTGCTCGGTGCGCACGGCCTGCAGAAGCTTTTCGGCTGGTGGGGCGGTCAGGGCATCGGCAGCTTCAAGAACTCGCTGTCCGACGTCGGCTACCAGCACGCCGACATCTTGTCCTATGTGAGCGCGGGGGGTGAGATCGTCTCGGGCGCACTGCTGGTCCTGGGGTTGTTCACCCCGGTGGCGGCGGCAGGTGCGCTGGCGTTCCTGATCAACGGTCTGCTCGCCACCGTCTCGGCGCGGCCGCACACCTTCGGGTTTTTCCTGCCGCAGGGGCACGAATACCAGATCACGCTGATCGTGATGGCCGTCGCGGTCGTGCTGGCCGGACCCGGCCGCTATGGCCTGGACGCCAACAGGGGATGGGCGCATCGGCCTTTCATCGGGTCGTTCGTGGCGCTGCTGGCCGGCATCGCCGCCGGTATCGCCGTGTGGGTGCTGCTCAACGGGGTCAATCCGGTCGCCTGAACCGCCCCGCTAGGCCGTCAGCGGTAGGGATTGGGTACGCGCCCGGAACTGACCGCCGTCAGCTGCGGCAGCGTCGCGAAAGTGACCGCCGGCAAGCGCAGCTCCCCTCCGCTTTTCAGCTTGGCGCGCCCCCAGGAACCGCGGTGGAATCGCAGTCCGTCGATGTCGTCCCAGCCCACCGTCTGGCTCCCCAGCAGGTTTCGCACCGTCACGCCCTTGTCATCGGCCACCGTGCGCAGCCGGACGATCAAAGCCGACAACAGCACCGGGATTGCCAGCAGCGGCGCCGATAACGGCCACGCCAGCACCGGGATCAACAATCCGAGGGTCAAGAATCCCACGGCGAGGTGCGCGATCGGTGAGATCTTGATCACTACGGGCGCGGGTGTCGGGGCGGTAGAACCAGAAGCCACCCAAGCATCATTTCACCCCGGCTTGCGCTGACGATTCCGCGCCGACGCCGGCGCCCGGATATCGGTCCCCGCCGCACTGGATTTGACGGCTGAGCAGTGCGAAGGCTACCGTCGAACGTTATGGATACCACCGGAAAGCCCGGGATGCTCGTAGTAATTAGTCGGCGCGTTGGCGGCTGACTAGCTCCTGCAGCATGTGAAGCTATCCGGCACCAACGCGCAACCCTCGATCAGCGGGAGCTGACGGGGGTTTTTTCTTGTGTATCAACGAAACTTCCACAGCCAGATCAGGACTAAGAGGACAATTACCAGAGTGAGCGCACCCACCAGGCCACAGACACCCGGGTCGCAGCATGGCGACGACTGGGCACCGGACTCCGCTGAAGGCGCAGCAAAAGTTCCGGCCAAGCAAGCCAAACATGTTGCACCGCAACAACTTACCGGCGCACAGTCGGTAATCCGGTCGCTGGAGGAGCTCGACGTCGAGATCATCTTCGGGATCCCGGGCGGCGCGGTGCTGCCGGTC
Organism: uncultured Actinomycetota bacterium; assembly: GCA_963794245.1. Classification (GTDB taxonomy): domain Bacteria; phylum Actinomycetota; class Actinomycetes; order Mycobacteriales; family Mycobacteriaceae; genus Mycobacterium. Next base: position 174,361 of record CAWCDD010000004.1, read on the forward strand.
TACGACCCGCTGTTCGACTCGAAAAAGCTGCGGCACGTGCTGGTTCGCCACGAACAGGGCGCCGGTCACGCGGCCAGCGGCTACGCGCACGCCACCGGCAAGGTCGGCGTCATGATGGCCACGTCGGGCCCCGGAGCCACCAATCTGGTGACCCCACTGGCGGATGCGCAGATGGATTCGATACCCGTGGTCGCCGTCACCGGCCAGGTCGGGCGGTCGCTGATCGGTACCGATGCCTTCCAAGAGGCCGACATCTCGGGCATCACCATGCCGATCACCAAGCACAACTTCCTCGTTCGCTCCGGCGACGACATTCCCCGGGTGCTGGCCGAGGCTTTCCACATCGCCTCGTCGGGGCGTCCGGGCGCGGTGCTCGTCGACATCCCCAAGGACGTGCTGCAGGGCCAGTGCACGTTCAGCTGGCCACCGCGGATGGACCTGCCCGGCTACAAGCCGAACATCAAGCCGCACAACCGGCAGATCCGTGAGGCCGCCAAGCTGATCGCGCGTGCGCGCAAACCAGTGCTCTACGTCGGTGGCGGCGTCATCCGCGGCGAGGCGACCGAGCAGCTGCGGGATTTGGCTGAGCTGACCGGGATCCCGGTGGTCACCACGCTGATGGCACGGGGCGCGTTCCCGGACAGCCACCGGCAGAACCTGGGCATGCCGGGTATGCACGGCACTGTTGCCGCGGTGGCGGCGCTGCAGCGCAGTGATCTGCTGATCGCGCTGGGCACCCGCTTCGACGACCGGGTGACCGGACAGCTCGATTCCTTTGCGCCCGAAGCCAAGGTCATCCACGCCGATATCGACCCGGCCGAGATCGGCAAGAACCGGGCGGCCGATGTGCCGATCGTCGGCGACGTCAAAGCCGTCATCACCGACCTCATCTCGATGCTGCGCCAGTACGAAACCCCGGGCAAGATCGACATGACGGCCTGGTGGGCATATCTGAACGAGGTTCAGTCGACCTATCCGCTGAGCTACGGACCGCAGAGCGACGGCAGCCTGAGCCCGGAGTACGTGATTGAGCAGCTCGGCAAGATCGCCGGGCCCGACGCCATCTACGTCGCCGGCGTGGGTCAGCACCAGATGTGGGCTGCCCAGTTCATCTCCTACGAGAAACCACGCACCTGGCTCAACTCCGGCGGGCTGGGCACCATGGGGTTCGCCATCCCGGCGGCCATGGGCGCCAAGGTCGCTCGCCCCGAGGCGGAGGTCTGGGCGATCGACGGCGACGGGTGCTTCCAGATGACCAACCAGGAGTTGGCCACCTGTGCGATCGAGGGCGTGCCGATCAAGGTGGCGCTGATCAACAACGGCAACCTGGGCATGGTGCGCCAATGGCAGAGCCTGTTCTACCAGGAGCGCTACTCGCAGACCGACCTGGCCACGCACTCCCACCGCATCCCGGACTTCGTGAAGCTGGCCGAGGCGCTGGGTTGTGTTGGAATACGTTGTGAGCGTGAAGAAGACGTCATCGACGTGATCAATCAGGCGCGCGCGATCAACGACCGCCCGGTCGTGATCGACTTCATCGTCGGCGCCGATGCGCAGGTGTGGCCGATGGTGGCAGCCGGGACAAGCAATGACGAGATTCAGCACGCCCGCGGAATTCGGCCGTTGTTCGATGACCCAAGCGAAGGGCACGCCTGATGTACGCCAAGACGCACACACTTTCGGTGTTGGTCGAAGATAAGCCGGGTGTGCTCGCGCGCGTCGCGGCGTTGTTCTCGCGGCGCGGTTTCAACATCGAGTCGCTGGCTGTGGGTGCCACCGAGCAGAAGGACATGTCGCGGATGACCATCGTGGTGTCCGCCGAGGAGACTCCGCTCGAGCAGGTCACCAAGCAACTCAACAAGCTGATCAATGTCATCAAAATCGTCGAGCAGGACGAGGACAACTCGGTGGCTCGCGAGTTGGCGCTGATCAAGGTGCGGGCCGATTCCACCACCCGCGCTCAGGTAATCGAAGCGGCAAACCTGTTCCGCGCCAAGGTAGTCGACGTATCCCTGGATTCGCTGACCGTCGAGGCGACCGGTACCCGCGGCAAGCTCGAGGCGCTGCTGCGTGTGCTGGAACCGTTCGGTATCCGCGAAATCGTCCAATCGGGAGTGGTCTCGCTATCCCGCGGGCCGCGTGGTATCGGCACCGCCAAGTAGCGTCGCGCACTCCAAAAGTCCAACGAGAAGGAGAGATTCACCGTGCCAGAGGCATTAAAGATGTTCTACGACGATGACGCAGATCTGTCGATCATTCAGGGTCGCAAGGTCGGCGTCATCGGATACGGCAGTCAGGGGCACGCGCACTCGCTGAGCCTGCGCGACTCGGGGGTGCAGGTGCGCGTCGGGCTCAAGGAGGGCTCGAAGTCACGGCCCAAGGTCGAAGAGCAGGGTCTGCAGGTCGACACTCCGGCCGAGGTCGCCAAGTGGGCCGACGTCATCATGCTGCTGGCGCCCGACACCGCTCAGGCCGAAATCTTCACAGAAGACATCGAGCCGAACCTCAAGCCCGGCGACGCACTGTTTTTCGGCCACGGGCTCAACATCCACTTCGACTTGATCAAGCCGCCCGGTGACGTCACGATCGCGATGGTCGCCCCGAAGGGACCCGGGCACCTGGTGCGCCGGCAGTTCGTCGACGGCAAGGGCGTGCCGTGTCTGATCGCCGTCGACCAGGACCCGACCGGCAAGGGCGAGGCGCTTGCGCTGTCCTACGCCAAGGCCATCGGCGGTACCCGCGCCGGCGTCATCAAGACGACCTTCAAAGACGAGACCGAAACCGACCTGTTCGGTGAGCAGGCCGTGTTGTGCGGTGGCACAGAGGAATTGGTGAAGACCGGTTTCGATGTGATGGTCGAGGCGGGCTACCCGCCGGAGATGGCGTACTTCGAGGTGCTGCACGAGCTCAAGCTGATCGTCGACCTGATGTACGAGGGCGGCATCGCCCGGATGAACTACTCGGTGTCCGACACCGCGGAGTTCGGCGGATACCTGTCGGGGCCGCGCGTCATCGACGCCGGCACCAAGGACCGGATGCGGGAGATCCTGCGCGACATCCAGAGCGGCGAGTTCACCAAGAAGCTGGTCGCCAACGTCGAGGGCGGCAACAAGCAGCTCGAGCAGCTGCGCAAGGAGAACGCCGAGCACCCCATCGAGGTCACCGGCAAGAAGCTGCGCGACCTGATGAGCTGGGTGGACCGCCCGATCACCGAGACGGCATAGGGCTTTTCGACTTCGTCGAACGTGCACTCAGGGCGAACTTCTCGCGATTTTCTCGCCGTGAGTGCACGTTCGGTGCGCGATTACGACGTCAGGCGGTCGGCGACCGTCACCACGCGGCGCGCCAGGTGCTCCAGCGCGTCGCCGGTGATGTCGCCGATGTCCTCGATGTTGTCGTGCGTGGTGACCAGGCTGGCCCCATAGGGGTTGCCGTCGACGAACTTGCTCGGATCGGTGTACCCCGGCGGGACGAGGATGCCGCCGAAGTGCATCAGCGTGAGGTAGAGCGCGACGAGCGTGGTCTCCTGGCCGCCGTGCACGGTGTTCGACGACGTGAAGCCGGCGTACACCTTGTCGGCCAGCTTGCCCTCGGCCCACAGCCCGCCCAGGGAGTCCAGGAAGGTGCGCAACTGCGACGCCGGCGAGCCGAACCGGGTGGGCGAGCCGAAGATCACGGCGTCGGCCCACACGATGTCGTCGCCGCTGGCCGCGGGAAGGTCCTTGGTGGCGTTGTAGTTCGCGGTCCAGGCCGGGTTCTGCGCGAAGGATTCCGGGTCGCGCGTCTCGGCGACGGGGCGCACCCGGACTTCGGCGCCGGCGGTCTCGGCCGCCGCGGCGACGCGCTTGGCCATCGTGGTGCCGTGGCCGGTGGCCGAGTAGTAGATGATCGCCAGTTTGGTCATGGCGTCAGCTTAGGCATCTCACTGATGCCGAATTCGCGGCGCAACAGGCTGCGCGCGGCGAAGTAACCCGCCATGCCGTGCACCCCACCGCCCGGCGGGGTGGCCGCCGAACACAGATACGCCTTGGGAATCGGTGTGCGCCAAGGGTCCAGCCGCGGTGTGGGCCCGGCGATCGCCCGCCACGCGGAATTTCCGCCCATCCCGATGTCGCCGCCGACGTAGTTGGCGTTGTGGTCGGTCATGTGTGCGGCGGGCACCGCGCGGGCAGCGACCATGACGTCGCGAAAGCCCGGCGCGAACCGCTCGATGGTTGCCGTGACGGCCCCGGTGGCGTCAAGGGTGGAACCCGACGGGACGTGGGCATATGTCCAGAACGGGCGGCGACCCTGGCTGTCGATGCGGCCGGGATCGGCGATGTGCGGTGCGGCGGCCAGCACCATCGGCCACTGCGCATGGCGTCCGGCCGCGATCTCCTTCTCGGCGAGCGCCATCTGCTCCCGGCTGCCGCCGAGATGCAGGGTGGGCGCCTGGCTCAGGCGCGGATCCGACCACGGAATCTCGTCGCTGAGCACGAAATCGACCTTGGCGACTCCGGGGCCAAAGCGATAGCGGCGCAACGCTTTAGCGTAACGGTCCGGCAGGGCGTCACCGTATATCCGCAACAGTGCGGTCGGCGCGGTGTCGAAGGCGACGACACCGTTTGGCGGCTCGGTGATTTCGACGCCGGCGGTCACTTCGCCGCCGTGCGCGCGCAGGTCGGCGAGTAGCGCGTCGGTGATCGCCTGGCTGCCACCGACCGGGATCGGCCAGCCGACCGAATGGGCCAGTGTCGCCAGCATCAACCCGGCCCCGGCCGCCGTCATGGACGGCATTCGCGAAAGCACATGGGCGGCAACGCCGGTGAACAGCGCGCGACCGTCCTCTCCGTTTAGTAAGCCGGCCAGCGACCCCCACGCCGGCGTGCCCTGAGCCAGCATCCGCAGTCCCAGGCGCAGCGCGCAACGTGGCGAACCGGGCAGCGACCGCTTGTCGCCGAGCAGCAATTCCACGACGGCATGCCAGTCCGTCACCAGCGGGCCCAGCAACCGGCGCCAGGAGGCGCCGTCGGACAGCTCGGCGCAAGTGCGCTCAAGGTCGCGGTAGGCGATCGCCGCCGGCCGACCCGGCAGCGGATTGCCGTAGGCGATGTCGGGTACCGCCAGCCGCACACCGCGGGCCGGCAGGTCGAACTCGGCGAAAAACGGTGACGCCAGCGCCAGCGGGTGAACCGCCGAGCAGATGTCGTGTTCGACTCCGGGAAATTCTGGGTCGGCCGCGGTGCGCGCACCGCCACCCAAGGTTGGCTGCGCCTCGACGACCTGCACTTTGAGTCCCGCGCGGGCGCAGATGACGGCCGCACAGAGCCCGTTGGGTCCGCTGCCGACGACGGTGACGTCCATCGGACAATTACAGCGGAGAGGCTGGCCTATAACCTGGTCGGGTGAACTTGCCTGTTGTGTTAATCGCCGACAAACTCGCTCAATCAACTGTTGCCGCCCTCGGTGACCAGGTCGAGGTGCGCTGGGTAGACGGTCCGGACCGGGAGAAGCTGCTGGCAGCGGTGCCCGAGGCCGACGCGCTGCTGGTGCGTTCGGCCACCACCGTCGACGCCGAGGTACTGGCTGCGGCTCCCAAGCTCAAGATCGTCGCCCGCGCCGGGGTCGGGCTGGACAACGTCGACGTCGACGCCGCTACCGAACGCGGTGTCCTGGTCGTCAACGCCCCGACGTCGAACATCCACAGCGCCGCCGAGCACGCGATCGCGCTGCTGCTGGCCGCGTCCCGCCAGATCGCGGCGGCCGACGCCACGCTGCGTGAACACACCTGGAAGCGGTCGTCGTTCTCGGGCACCGAGCTTTTCGACAAGACCGTCGGCATCGTGGGGCTGGGCCGGATCGGCCAGTTGGTCGCGGCGCGTATCGCCGCGTTCGGCACCCACATCATCGCCTACGACCCCTATGTCTCAGCGGCGCGCGCCGCACAGCTCGGCATCGAATTGCTGCCCCTGGACGAACTGCTGACCCGCGCCGACTTCATCTCGGTGCACCTGCCGAAGACGGCCGAGACGGCCGGCCTGATCGACAAGGAGGCGCTGGCCAGGACCAAGCCCGGCGTCATCATCGTCAATGCCGCGCGCGGCGGCCTGGTGGACGAGGCGGCGCTGGCCGAAGCGATCAGCAGCGGCCATGTGCGCGGCGCCGGGCTCGACGTGTTCTCCACCGAGCCGTGCACCGACAGCCCGCTGTTCGAGTTGCCGCAAGTGGTGGTGACGCCGCACCTGGGGGCGTCCACCGCCGAGGCGCAGGATCGCGCCGGTACCGACGTCGCCGAGAGCGTACGGCTGGCGCTGGCAGGGGAGTTCGTGCCGGACGCGGTCAACGTCGGCGGCGGCGTGGTCAACGAGGAGGTGGCGCCGTGGCTGGACCTGGCGCGCAAACTCGGCGTGCTGGCCGCTGCCCTGTCCGATGGCCTGCCCGCGTCGTTGTCGGTGCAGGTGCGCGGCGAGCTGGCAGCCGAAGACGTTGAGGTGCTGAAGCTTTCGGCTCTGCGGGGTCTGTTCTCGGCGATCATCGAGGACCCGGTCACCTTCGTCAACGCTCCGGCGCTGGCTGCCGAACGCGGTGTGACCGCCGAAATCAGCACGGCGACCGAGAGTCCCAACCACCGCAGCCTCCTGGATGTGCGGGCGGTCGCCCACGACGGCTCGAGCGTCAACGTCGCGGGCACGGTGTCGGGTCCGCAGTTGGCCGAGAAGATCGTTCAGATCAACGGCCGCAACTTCGACCTGCGGGCCCAGGGCAAGAACCTGGTGATCAACTACATCGACCAGCCCGGTGCGCTGGGCAAAATCGGCACCCTGCTGGGCGCGGCCGAGGTGAATATCCAGGCCGCGCAGCTCTCCGAGGATGCCGAGGGTCCGAGCGCGACGATCCTGCTGCGCCTCGACCAAGATGTGCCCGACGACGTGCGGAAGGCGATCTCGCTTGCGGTCGGCGCCAACAAGCTCGAAGTGGTTGACCTGTCATGAAATTGGCGATCATCGGCGGTGACGGCATCGGGCCCGAAGTGGTCGCCGAGGCGGTCAAAATCCTTGATGCGGTCAAGCCGGGCGTGCAGAAGACCGAATACGACCTGGGCGCGCGGCGCTTCCACGCCACCGGTGAGTTACTGCCCCAGTCGGCGCTCGCCGAGCTGCGGGAGCACGACGCGATCCTGCTCGGGGCGATCGGTGATCCCTCGGTGCCCAGCGGCGTGCTGGAGCGAGGTCTGTTGTTGCGCCTGCGCTTTGAGCTCGATCATCACGTCAATTTGCGGCCGGCCCGGTTGTACAAAGGGGTGAGCAGCCCTTTGAAACTGGAGGGGCCGGGAAATCCCAACATCGATTTCGTGGTGGTGCGAGAGGGGACCGAAGGTCCCTACACCGGTAATGGTGGCGCGATCCGGGTAGGAACTGTCCACGAGGTGGCCACCGAAGTCAGCGTCAACACCGCGTTCGGGGTGCGTCGCGTGGTGGCCGATGCGTTCGAGCGGGCCCGGCAGCGTCGCAAGCATTTGACGCTGGTGCACAAGAACAACGTGCTGACCTTCGCCGGGAAACTGTGGTCGCGAGTCTTCGCTGAGGTCGGTGCGGAATATCCCGACGTCGAGGTGGCCTATCAACACGTCGACGCCGCCACCATCTTCCTGGTCAACGACCCCGGACGCTTCGACGTGATCGTCACCGACAACCTGTTCGGCGACATCATCACCGACCTGGCCGCGGCTGTGTCAGGCGGAATTGGCTTGGCCGCCAGTGGAAATATCGACGCGACCCGGACGAATCCGTCGATGTTCGAGCCGGTGCACGGCAGCGCACCCGATATCGCCGGCAAGGGTATCGCCGATCCGACCGCGGCCATCATTTCGGTGGGGATGCTGCTTGCCCATCTTGGTGAGGCCGACGCCGCTACCCGGGTGGACCGGGCTGTCGAGACGTATCTGGCGTCTCGCGGGGACGAACGGCTTTCCACCAGCGAAGTCGGCGCACGGATCGCAGCCGGGCTGTAGTTTCCAAGCCGGGCGGCGGGTGACGACCATGCCCCAGCTGGGCATCGACGACAGCAGACTGGCTTCGGTCAGTGGAATTCCGCGCTTCGCCTCGAGCGAGGGAATCAAAAAAGCAATGCCGTTGATGAAGAGGAACGAACTCGCTGTCACCCACGGCGAGATGATCATGATCGACCAGCGTGCGCCGGCGCTCAGTTGGCACGTACCCTGCGGGTCCGTGGGCATCGGCTCATGCTTGCACACGCCTTTTGAGAATTGTCCCTGCCTCGCTGGGCAGGCCCGTAGCGCCGGCCGCTGATGCCCGCCACTAGGCCATAGGGTGACGGCCCGCATCGCCCGGCTGCTGCCGCGCTCGCGACCGTCACTAGGCCAACGGGTGACGGCCCGCATCGCCCGGCTGCCGCCGCGCTCGCGACCGTCACTAGGCCAACGGGTGACGGCCCGCATCGCCCGGCTGCCGCCGCGCTCGCGACCGTCACTAGGCCAACGGGTGACGGCCCGCATCGCCCGGCTGCCGCCGCGCTCGCGACCGTCACTAGGCTCAACTGAATGCGCCTTGGTCGAATCGCCAGCCCGGACGGTGTCTCTTTCGTCAGCATCGAGGGTCCGCTGGAGGATCCCAGCGCGATGATTGCCCGCGAGATCGCCGAGCACCCGTTCGGCACGCCCACGTTTACCGGTCGCTCATGGCCGGTCTCAGACGTCCGGCTGTTGGCCCCGATGCTGGCCGGCAAGGTGGTCTGCATCGGCAAGAACTACAGCGACCACATCGCCGAGATGGCAAGCTTCGGAACGGGGTCGGCCGCGGCGGATCCCATCATTTTTCTCAAACCCAACACCGCCATCATCGGACCGAACGTGCCGATTCGTTTGCCCGCCAATGCATCACCCGTGCATTTCGAGGGGGAGCTGGCCGCGGTGATCGGCCGGCCGTGCAAGGACGTCGCCGCCGCCCAGGCCGCCGACAACATCCTGGGCTACACGATCGCCAACGACGTGTCGGCGCGCGATCAACAAAAGGCCGACGGCCAGTGGACTCGCGCCAAGGGGCACGACACCTTCTGTCCGGTTGGGCCGTGGGTCGTCACCGACGTCGACCCGGCCGATCTCGCGCTACGCACCGAGGTGAACGGCCAAGTCAAACAGGACAGCCGCACCTCGCTGATGATCCACGACGTCGGCGCCATCGTGGAATGGATCTCGGCGGTGATGACCTTGTTGCCGGGCGATCTCATCCTCACCGGGACGCCGGCCGGAGTCGGCCCCCTCGAGGATGGCGACACCGTCTCCATCTCGATCGAGGGCATCGGCACCCTCTCCAATCCCGTGGTCCGCAAAGGAAAGTCGTGACCACACCAAGCGCCGTTCGGGTCCGCTTCTGCCCATCGCCCACCGGCACCCCGCACGTCGGGATGGTTCGCACCGCCCTGTTCAACTGGGCCTACGCGCGGCACACCGGCGGCACCTTCGTCTTTCGCATCGAGGACACCGACGCCGAGCGTGACAGCGAGGAAAGCTATCTGGCCCTGCTCGACGCGTTGCGCTGGCTGGGGCTGGATTGGGACGAGGGCCCCGAGGTCGGTGGACCCCACGGCCCGTACCGGCAGTCGCAGCGCAGCGAGATCTACCGCGAGGTGGTGGGCAAGCTGCTCGCGGCGGGTGAGGCCTACTACGCGTTTTCGACGCCGGAGGAGGTCGAGGCCCGCCACGTCGCCGCCGGTCGTAACCCCAAATTGGGCTACGACAACTTCGACCGACAACTGACCGATCCCCAACGCGCGGCGTTCCTGGCCGAGGGCCGTAAGCCGGTGGTGCGGCTGCGGATGCCCGACGAAGACCTCGCCTGGGACGACCTGGTGCGCGGGACCACTACCTTCGCGGCGGGCTCGGTGCCCGATTTCGCGTTGACCCGCGCAAGCGGAGATCCCTTGTATACGTTGGTCAACCCGTGCGACGACGCGCTGATGAAGATCACCCACGTGCTGCGCGGGGAGGACCTGCTGCCCTCGACGCCACGTCAGCTGGCGTTGTACCAGGCGTTGATTCGAATCGGGATCGCCGAGCGCATTCCGCAATTCGCCCACCTGCCAACCGTATTGGGGGAGGGAACCAAGAAGCTGTCCAAGCGCGACCCGCAGTCCAATTTGTTCGCCCACCGCGACCGGGGCTTCATCCCCGAAGGGCTGCTGAATTACCTTGCGCTGCTGGGCTGGGCGATCGCCGACGATCACGATCTATTCAGCCTCGACGAAATGGTGGCCGCGTTCGACGTGGTCGACGTCAACTCCAACCCGGCCCGATTCGATCAGAAGAAGGCCGACGCCCTCAACGCCGAACACATCCGGATGCTCGAGGTGGCCGACTTCACCGGCAGGCTGCGCGACTACTTCGACGTGCACGGACATCGCCTTTCGCTCGACGAGGCGGCGTTCGCCATCGCGGCCGAGCTGGTGCAGACCCGCATCGTGGTGCTCGGCGACGCGTGGGACCTGCTGAAGTTCCTCAACGACGACGAGTACGCGATCGACCCCAAGGCTGCCGCCAAGGAGCTCGGTGCGGACGGAGTCGCTGTGCTGGACGCCGCGCTGACGGCGCTGGACGGCGTGACCGACTGGACCGTGGCCCAGATCGAGGAGGCCCTCAAAGCCGCACTGATCGAGGGTCTCGAGCTCAAACCGCGCAAGGCGTTCGGCCCGATCCGGGTCGCCGCGACCGGGACCACGATCAGCCCGCCACTGTTCGAGTCCCTCGACCTGCTCGGCCGCGACCGCAGCCTGGCGCGGTTGCGGGGCGCGCGCAACGAGGCGGTCTAAATCTTTGGTAATCTGCACAGCGGTTCGCAAAGGCCGACAACGGCTGGCAGCGGCGGTCTTCGAGGCTGGTAACGGCCCGCGAAACCCGCTCTGAACAGCGGTTTTAGGCAGCCAATGGGGTATGGTGTAATTGGCAACACAGCGGTTTCTGGTACCGCCATTCTAGGTTCGAGTCCTGGTACCCCAGCAAAAGTCTGTCAGCTGCAAGCGATTAGGTGGCCCCCGTCGGGTGAGCTATGCTGGCAGCTCGGATCGGTTCTGGCCCCGTCGTCTAGCGGCCTAGGACGCCGCCCTCTCACGGCGGTAGCGTGGGTTCGAATCCCATCGGGGCTACAAATTTACTGGCCGGTCCCCAGCACGGCCGGGGCGGTTGATCCGCCCACCGGCATCGGCGGCAAGCCAAGTTTGCGGTGATCCCACGAGCGCGAGCGCCGGGCGACGATGCGCACGCACACCCGCTTGTTCATCATCTGCTCGACGAACGGCTTCATCTCGTCGGTGTAGGGGCCGGTGTAGCGCTCCCACACGCTGACCCCGACGCGATGCGAGACGTCGGGATCGTCGACGATCTCGGCAACGCCTTCGAAGGACACTCCACGCAATGTGTCGTAGGTGTCGCCGTCCTCGATCAAAAAGGTCACCCGCGGATCGCGGGTCAGGTTCACGGCCTTCTGAGACTTGGCTTTGGTCTCTATCCAGATTTCGCCGTCGACAACCGCGTACCACATGGCCGTCAAGTGCGGCTGGCCGTCGCGCCCGATGGTGGCCATTGTCCCGGTGCGGCTCTTGACGACGAAGTCGGCGATCTCATCGGATGACATGACGATGCTCGCGCGCTGATTGGTTCCCATCGCGTCAGTTTGTCAAATGGCTTTTCGATGTGCGTTCAGGGCGCCCGGTACGCACACTGGCCGCCCTGAACGCACACTCGAAGTCTGGGGAGCCGACTACAGACGGCGAGCCATTGCGTCGGCGGCCGACAACAGGTCGGCGGCCCAGCGCGCACCGGGACGCCGGCCGATCCGGTCGATGGGTCCCGACACCGAGATGGCGGCGACGACCACGCCGCGGCCGTCGCGCACCGGCGCCGACACACTCGCCACCCCCGGCTCCCGCTCGGCAACGCTTTGCGCCCAACCGCGCCGGCGCACTTCGGCCAGCGTCCGGTCGGTGAACTTCGCCGTCGGCAGCACGGCGTTTTGCGTGGCGGCATCGCTGTGAGCCAGCAAGACTTTGGCCCCCGAACCCGCCGTCATCGGCAACCGCGCGCCGACCGGGACCGTATCGCGAAGGCCCGCAGCCGGTTCCAGGGCGGCCACGCAGACCCGCGACGTGCCCTCGCGCCGGTACAGCTGCACGCTTTCGCCGGTGGTCTCGCGCAACTGGGGGAGCACCGCCGCGCCGGCTGCCAGCAACGGATCGTTGACGTGCGCGGCGAGTTCGGTCAGCGCGGGCCCCAGCTGCCAACGCCCTTCGTCGTCGCGCGCGAGCAGGCGATGTACTTCCAGCGCGGCCGCCAGCCGGTACGTGGTGGCCCGCGGAAAGCCGGTCCGTTCGCACAGTTCGGCTAACCCGCAGGGAGATTCCGCGATCGTGTGCAGCACACCCACGGCTTTATCCAGGACGCCGATGCCGCTATGCTGTCTCATAGAGAGATACTAGCGTCTCGCATTCTGAGATCACAGCCCAGCTTGATCGGCGAGCCGCGAATGAGGCGAATAGAGGCGAGTTCACGATGGGAACCGAAGTGCCTGCCGGCAAGCCGCGCACCCTGGCCGAAAAGGTTTGGGCCGACCACGTTGTGGTATCCGGCGCGTCAGGCGATGGGGCCGGTGCGCCCGACTTGATTTACATCGACCTGCATTTGGTGCACGAGGTCACCAGCCCGCAGGCGTTTGACGGCCTGCGCCTGGCCGGCCGTCCGCTGCGCCGGCCCGATCTGACGCTGGCCACCGAGGACCACAACGTGCCCACCGTCGACATCGACAAGCCGATCGCCGACCCGATATCGCGCACTCAGGTAGAAACGTTGCGGCATAACTGCGCCGAATTCGGTGTCCGCCTATATCCGATGGGCGATATCGAGCAGGGCATCGTGCACGTCGTCGGACCGCAATTGGGGCTGACCCAACCGGGAATGACGATCGTCTGTGGGGACAGTCACACGTCCACCCACGGAGCATTCGGTGCGCTGGCAATGGGAATCGGAACCTCGGAGGTCGAGCATGTGCTGGCGACCCAGACTTTGCCGTTGCGGCCATTCAAGACAATGGCGGTCAATGTCGACGGCCAATTGCCGCCCGGCGTCTCGGCCAAGGACATCATCCTCGCGTTGATCGCGAAGATCGGCACGGGTGGCGGGCAGGGCCATGTCATCGAATATCGGGGTAGCGCGATCGAGGCGCTGTCGATGGAAGGCCGGATGACGGTCTGCAACATGAGCATCGAAGCCGGCGCGCGGGCCGGAATGGTGGCGCCGGACGAGACCACCTACGAATTCCTGCGTGGCCGCCCGCACGCGCCGACCGGCGCGCACTGGGACGCCGCGCTGCAGTATTGGCAACAGTTGCGCACCGACGACGGCGCCGTTTTCGACACCGAGGTCTATCTCGATGCGGAGTCGTTGACCCCGTTCGTCACCTGGGGGACCAATCCGGGCCAGGGGGTGCCTTTGGGTGCGGCGGTGCCGGATCCCGATCTGATGACCGACGACGGCGAGCGGCAGTCCGCGGAGAAAGCGTTGGCATATATGGACCTTCGGCCGGGTATGCCGATGCGCGAGATCGCGGTCGACACGGTGTTCGTCGGGTCTTGTACCAACGGTCGTATCGAAGATCTGCGGATGGTGGCCGAGGTGTTGCGCGGCCGCAGAGTGGCCGACGGCGTGCGAATGCTGGTGGTTCCGGGCTCGATGCGGGTACGCGCGCAGGCCGAAGCCGAAGGCCTCGGTGAGGTATTCACCGCCGCCGGGGCCGAATGGCGGCAGGCCGGCTGCTCGATGTGCCTGGGTATGAACCCCGATCAGCTCGCGCCCGGCGAGCGTTGCGCCGCGACGTCCAACCGTAACTTCGAAGGGCGCCAGGGCAAAGGCGGCCGTACGCATTTGGTGTCACCGGCCGTCGCCGCGGCAACCGCGGTACGCGGCACGCTTTCCGCTCCGGCTGACTTGAACTGAAAACGAAATCGAGGACGAAGATGGAACCCTTTGTGACCCACACCGGGATTGGCGTGCCGCTGCGGCGCTCCAATGTCGATACCGATCAGATCATTCCTGCGGTGTATTTGAAGCGAGTCACCCGGACCGGTTTCGAGGACGGATTGTTCGCGACGTGGCGCTCAGATCCGTCATTCGTGCTCAACCTCAGTCCCTTTGACCGAGGCTCGGTCTTGGTCGCCGGACCCGACTTCGGGACCGGATCGTCGCGCGAGCATGCCGTGTGGGCGCTGATGGACTACGGGTTCCGAGTCGTCATCTCGTCTCGATTCGGTGACATTTTTCGGGGCAACGCGGGCAAGGCCGGGCTGTTGGCGGCCGAAGTCAGCCAGGACGGTGTGGAACTTCTTTGGAAGCTCATCGAGCAGAGTCCGGGGCTGGAAATCACTGCCAATCTTCAAGATCGAAATATCACCGCGGGAACGACGGTGCTGCCGTTCAAGATTGACGATTACACCGCGTGGCGATTGCTCGAAGGACTCGACGATATAGCCCTTACGCTGCGGAAACTCGACGAGATCGAATCTTTCGAGGCGGCCCGTCCGGATTGGAAACCGCGCACTCTGCCCGCCCCATCAACTCCTCGATCGGGGTGAATTCCGCCCGGATCCTCTTAGATAGCAAGGCTTATTTTTCGCCTGCGTCACCGACCAAGGGCGGCAACCGGATTGCGGAAATTCCTGTCGCTTAGCCGTGAAATTGCGCGTGGCGCTTGGAAATTTGCTAGGTGAGGGTTTACCGTGTTCGCTAGTCGGTTCCCAAAATGGGACCACTGGCTTCGGAGGGTTTGGATGAACAAAGCAGAGCTCATAGATGTGCTCACACAGAAATTGGGCTCGGACCGTCGGCAGGCGACCGCCGCTGTCGAGAATGTTGTCGACACCATTGTGCGTGCAGTGCACAAGGGCGACAGCGTGACCATCACCGGGTTCGGTGTGTTCGAACAACGGCGCCGCGCAGCACGTGTGGCCCGCAACCCGCGTACCGGTGAGACGGTGAAGGTAAAGCCGACGTCCGTCCCCGCGTTTCGTCCGGGTGCTCAATTCAAAGCGGTTGTCGCTGGCGCACAGCGCCTCCCGTCGGAAGGACCGGCCGTGAAACGTGGAGTTGTTGCAGGCGCAGCCAAGAAGGTTGCCAAGAAGGCTGCGGTGAAGAAGGTTGTCAAGAAGGCCGCCGCCAAGAAGGCGCCCGCCAAGAAGGCGCCCGCCAAGAAAGCTGTGGTGAAGAAGGCGCCCGCCAAGAAGGCGCCCGTGCGTAAGGCCGCAACCAAGGCTCCGGCCAAGAAGGTTGTGAAGAAGGCTCCGGCCAAGAAGGCCGCGACCAAGGCGCCAGTGCGCAAGGCCGCAACCAAGGCTCCGGCCAAGAAGGCTGTGAAGAAGGCTCCGGCCAAGAAGGCCGCAGTCAAGCGCGGCCGCAAGTAAGGCAGTAACCGAGTTCAGACGCGAATACCCTTCGGGCGGCAAGTCTGCCCCCGAAGGGTATTTCGCGTGTCAGGCCCGGACGTTGGCGGCCAGCGCGCCGCCGATGTGATCGGCCCCCACCAGTCGGCCGTCGGACAGCGACAGCACCCAAGTACTGCCCTTGTGATTGCGGGATTTGTCGGGGCGCACTCCATCGCGCTCGCACCACCATTCGATCAGATCCGGAATCACCTTGCCCTGTGAGCAGATCACCGGTGTGCCCTGGTGCTCGGCGATACCCAGCATGCGGTGTCGGCTGCGTTTGGGGTTCTTGGCGTAAGACTCCTCGGTGAGGGAGGGCTCGTTCTCGATCGTCACACCCAGCTCTTCGGCGAGCGGCTCGACGGTCTGGTGACAGCGCACCCGATCGGCGGCATGCACGTCGGTGGCCCCGAACGCCATCAGCTGTGCGACCAACGCCTCGGCTTGTGCGCGTCCTCGTTTGTCCAACGGTCGCTCGGTGTCGTCTCCGGAGAAGCGTGACTTCCGGCCCGCCGTACCGTGCCGGACCACCAATACCGTGTGCGTGTCAGCGGGCTGTTTTGCGAAGCGCTGCAACACGTTTCGATCTTGTGCATAGTCAAGTTTCTTCATCGCGTCGGCGACGGGCAACCAGATCAACTTGTCGACCTCTTTGCCCGGTTCGAATTCGCCGCCGGTGCTCCGCGCCGCCCAGTAGTAGACCTTTTTGACACCCTGGTCGATCGGATAGCTCACCTTGTTGAGGCGCCTGCCGAGCACACAGTGGTGTCCGGTCTCCTCGAGCACCTCGCGCACCGCGGCCACCGGTGCCGTTTCGCCGGGGTCCACTTTGCCCTTGGGCAGTGACCAATCGTCGTAGCGGGGACGGTGGATGACGGCGATCTCGAGCTCGGGGTTGGCCGAATCGGCGCCGGCTTGTCGCCACAGCACCGCGCCTGCGGCGTAGACGATGCGCTTGCCTGAGCGCCGACCGCCTGACGAGTTCTGGTCCGACACCACACTCCTGCAGGTCGATTCGGCCAGCGCCACGCCAGCCTTGGGGTGGCCTGGAAAGTTACCACACAGCATCAGTCGCTGCGGTGACGCTCCATCAGTGACTCCTGGTGGTCGCGCACCGAGTGTCCTTCCCGCGGCGACGCGATCCACTGGCCGTCCGACTCGAGTTCCCAGCACCTCGTGGACGGATCCAGCGCGGAATCGAACAGGTCGTTCAGATACGCGGTCAGCTTCGGATCCTTGACCTGAACCAGCACCTCGACGCGGCGGTCGAGGTTGCGGTGCATCATGTCGGCGCTGCCGATCCAGAACTCGTTGATGCAACTGAAATGCATGATCCGCGAGTGCTCCAAGAATCGGCCGAGGATCGAGCGGACCGAAATGTTTTCCGAGAAGCCCTCGGTGCCCGGGCGCAGCGCGCAGATGCCTCGCACCACCACCTCGACCCGCACGCCGGCCCGCGACGCGCGATACAGGGCGTCGATGACCTGCTCGTCGACCAGAGCGTTCATCTTCATCCGGATCCGGCCACCGCCATGTTCGCGATGGGCGGCAATCTCGCGCTCGACGCGCTCGATGATCCCGGTGCGAACGCTGTGCGGGGCAACCAACAGGTTGCGGTAGGAGACCTTGCGCGAGTAGCCGGTCAGCGAATTGAACAAGTCCGTCAGGTCGGCCCCGATCTCCGGGGACGCCGTGAGCAGACCGACATCCTCGTACAGTCGCGCGGTCTTGCCGTTGTAGTTGCCGGTCCCGATGTGGCAGTAGCGCCGGATGGTTGAACCTTCGCGCCGCACCACCAGGCAGGTTTTGCAGTGCGTCTTGAGTCCGACGTACCCGTAGACGACGTGCACGCCCGATTGCTCGAGGGTGCGTGCCCAGCGGATGTTGGCCTGCTCGTCGAAGCGCGCCTTGATCTCCACCATTGCCACGACTTGCTTTCCGGCTTCGGCGGCTTGGATCAGTGCCCGAACGATCGGCGAGTCGCCGGAAGTGCGGTACAGCGTCTGCTTGATGGCCAGGACGTTGGGGTCGGCGGCCGCCTGCTCGATGAATCGTTGCACGCTCGTGGAGAACGACTCATACGGATGGTGAAGCAGCACATCGCCTTCGCGCAACGTCGCGAAGATGCTCTTCGGCGTCTCGCGGTCGGCGAAGGCGGGACTGGTGGCCGGAATCCAGGTGCGGTCTTTCAGGGCCGGCCGGTCGACGCCGTAGATCTGCCACAACGACGAGAGGTCGAGAAGCCCCGGGACCTCGACGACGTCACCGGGATTCACGTCGAGTTCGCGCAGCAGCAGCTCCAACATGCTCTCGGTCATGTCGTCGGCGATCTCGAGTCGCACCGGCGAACCGAACCGCCGGCGCGCCAATTCCCGCTCCAGCGCCTGCAGTAGGTCCTCGTCGCGGTCCTCTTCAACCTCGTAATCGGCGTTGCGGGTTATGCGGAACGCGTGGTGCTCGACGATTTCCATGCCGGGGAACAGCACCGGCAGGAACGCCGCGATCAGCTCTTCGGTTGGCAGGTAGCGGATCACGGCCCGGCCCTCGTCGGTGTCGCCGGGGCTTTGGAGTTCGACGAAGCGATCGACGTTGTCGGGCACCTTGACTCGGGCGAAGTGCTGACCACCGTCGTCCTTGACCGTGACGGCGAGGTTGAGGCTCAGCCCGCTGACAAACGGGAACGGGTGCGCCGGGTCGACGGCGAGCGGGGTCAAGACCGGGAAGACCTGCTCGTTGAAATAGGTCTGCAGTTGGTCGCGCTCGGCCTGATCCAGATCGGCCCACGTGACGATATAGATGCCTTCTTGGGCGAGTGCCGGTCGCACCGAGTCGAGGAATTCCCGGGCGTGCCGGGTCGCGATCCGCTGCGTCTGTTCGCCGATGCGGGCCAGTTGCTCACGCGGTGTCAGGCCGTCGGCCGAGCGGACCGACAGTCCCATCTCGTCGCGGCGCTTGAGGCCGGCCACCCGGACCATGTAGAACTCGTCGAGGTTGGACGCGAAGATCGCCAGAAACTTGGCCCGCTCCAACAACGGCAACGAGGTATCGGCGGCCAAGGCCAGCACGCGTGCGTTGAAGTCCAGCCAGCTCAGTTCCCGGTTGAGGTAGCGCTCCTCCGGCAGCACGTCGTCGATCGCGGCGGGGGTCGCCGCGGGCGGTGCTCCCACGGCGCTGTCGCCGGAATGCCACGCGGTCTCGTCAAGCCGTGCTTCAGCTTCGATATCGGTCACGATGGAATCATTGCTCATCACCCGCTGGTGCTGCTAGCGCTCGGTAGAGATCCATCCGCCGTTGGCGAGCCGTTCATCCGCCGGACAGCTTTGCCAGGCGCCCTTTGTCAATGCTGCGTGATGGCGCGCGCGGTTGCCGCTCCGACACCGAGACGGCGGGCGGCCACCAAGTCGGCAGGAGTGTCGACATCGCAGCGCAAGCCGGGCCACGCGCCCGTCAGTTCGATCGCGCCCGAACGGCGGTGCCGCTCGGCCGAATCCGACCCGAAGTGTGGATCCAATGCGGCGCCGAATGCGCACAGCGCCGCGGTACCGGTTGCCAGCCGGTCGGCAACGAAGGAGCGCCGATGCTGGCGTGCGGCAGCGATCGCGCCGGCCAGCTCCTGTGTCTGTAGAGCGGGCAAATCACCCTGCAGCGCAACAATATTGGAGAAAGATTGGGCCACAGAACGTTCGGCGGCGGCAATGGCGTGGTTCAGCGGATCGTCATGGCCTTGCGGTGTCGGGTCGGCGAGCACCTGCGCTCCCAGGCCCACCGCCGCGGCCGCCGCGGCGTCGTCGGGAGTGATGACGGTGATCGAGCCGACCGATGCGACCCCCGCCGCGGCGGTCACCGTGTCCACCAACATCGCCAGCACCACGGTTTCCCGGGTCCGCGCCGAGAAGACCGGAGCCAGCCTGGTCTTGGCGGCGGCCAACCGCTTGACGGCGATGATCAACGCGATATCGCCGGCACCATCACCCCTTGCGCCGCTCATCACTCAATCCTGCCAGCGCCGCGGATCGCGCCGGTCGCGAGCATCATGGTGACGGTCGCCCATCGCTGTTCTAGGGTGTAGCGGCTGCAGATGCCGCGTTGATGACAGATCGGGATGAGAAATGGCCAGCACGTCGGGCGCCGTCGCGGTGATGGGCGCCGGAGCATGGGGAACTGCGCTGGCCAAGGTGCTCGCCGAGGCTGGCGGACCGGACGCGGAGATCATGCTGTGGGCCCGGCGATCCGATGTCGCCGAGCAGATCAACGCCACCCGATACAACCCCGCCTACCTGCCCGGCACCGCGCTGCCGCCGGGCATCCGGGCCACCGCCGATGCGGCCGAGGCATTGCACGGCGCAACGACGGTGTTGCTGGGTGTCCCGGCGCAGAACCTGCGGAGCAACCTCGAGCGGTGGTCCGGCCTGATCGCCGACGGTGCGACCCTGGTCAGCCTGGCCAAAGGCATCGAGCTGGGCACCCTGATGCGGATGAGCCAGGTCGTCATTTCGGTGACCGGCGTCGACCCGTCGCAGGTCGCGGTGCTTTCCGGGCCGAACCTGGCCAGTGAAATCGCCGAATGTCAGCCCACCGCCACCGTCGTCGCGTGCAGCGACTCCGGCCGTGCGGTCGCCCTGCAGCGCATGCTGAACACCGGGTACTTCCGCCCGTACACCAACAGCGATGTGGTCGGCACCGAGATCGGCGGGGCCTGCAAGAACGTCATCGCGCTCGCGTGCGGGATGGCGGCCGGCGTCGGCCTGGGCGAAAACACCGCCGCGGCGATCATCACCCGCGGTCTGGCCGAGATCATGCGGTTGGGAATCGCGCTGGGCGCCAAGGGCGCGACGCTGGCCGGCCTGGCAGGCGTGGGTGACCTGGTGGCGACCTGCACGTCGCCGCATTCGCGCAACCGCTCGATGGGTGAGCGCCTCGGCCGGGGCGCAACCATGGAGGCGGCGCTTCAGGGAAAGGACGGGCACGTCGTCGAGGGCGTGACCTCGTGCGAGTCCGTGCTCGCGCTGGCGTCCAGCTACGACGTGGAGATGCCGCTCACCGACGCGGTGCACCGGGTTTGCCACAAAGGACTCTCGGTCGACGAGGCGATGGCCCTGCTGCTGGGCCGCAGCACCAAGCCGGAATGAGCCCGTTCGCCGGTGCCCCAGGCCGGCAAAACCCGGTTAGCGATCGGCGACCCGACCTGTCGGCGTCCCAAGCGGTAGCCTCTCCAGGTTGTGAACGCCAGCGACGAGACGAGCCGGGCACCCGTGTCACGGGGTAGCCGGGTGCGCGTTGCTGTCGTCTTCGGTGGGCGCAGCAACGAGCACGCCATTTCGTGTGTGTCCGCGGGCAGCATCCTGCGCAACCTCGACCCACGGCGATTCGATGTGGTCGCGATCGGCATCACCCCCGAAGGGTCGTGGGTGCTGACCGACGGAGACCCGGATGCGCTGGCGATCTCCAACCGGCAACTGCCGGGGGTGACCACCGAGTGGGGCACCGAGCTGGCGTTGCCGGCCGATCCGCGGCGCAGCGGCCAGTTGGTGTCGCTACCGCCCGGCGCCGGCGAAGTCCTCGGCTCGGTCGACGTGGTGTTCCCGGTGCTGCACGGCCCTTACGGCGAGGACGGCACGATCCAGGGCCTGCTCGAACTCGCCGGCGTGCCGTACGTCGGAGCCGGTGTGCTGTCCAGCGCGGTCGCGATGGACAAGGAATTCACCAAGAAGTTGCTTGTCGCCGAGGGACTTCCGATCGGGGCGTACGCGGTGCTGCGTCCGTCGCAGCAGACGCTGCCCCCCCAGGAGCAGGAGCGCCTGGGGTTGCCGGTGTTCGTCAAGCCCGCACGCGGCGGGTCGTCGATCGGTGTCACCCGTGTCGCGCGTTGGGGCGAGCTCGCCGCCGCGGTGGCGGATGCTCGCCGCCACGATCCGAAGGTGATCATCGAGGCCGCGATCAACGGTCGCGAGCTGGAATGCGGCGTCCTCGAAATGCCAGACGGCGCAATAGGAGCCAGCACGGTCGGCGAGATCCGGGTGGCCGGCGTACGCGGACGCGAGGACGGCTTCTACGACTTCGCGACCAAATACCTTGACGACGCAGCCGAATTGGATGTGCCTGCCAAGGTCGACGACGACATCGCCGACGCGGTGCGCCAATTGGCGATCCGGGCGTTCAAAGCCATCGACTGCCAGGGTCTGGCCCGGGTCGACTTCTTCCTCACCGACGACGGGCCGGTGATCAACGAGGTCAACACGATGCCGGGGTTCACCACGATCTCGATGTACCCGAGGATGTGGGCGGCCAGTGGCGTCGACTATCAGACTCTGCTGTCGACCATGGTCGAAACAGCCATGGCCCGGGGTACGGGTCTGCGCTAACGCCCGCCGGGCCGAGCGGGATCGATGGGCACCGCCGTGATGGTGTGGTCGATCACTTCGGAGAGCTGCTGGATCGGTGTCGGCCCGGATCCCGACGGCAGGGTCAGTGCGAGATACACCGGCCGGTCCACCGTGTACCAGGTGGATCTGCCTGCGTCACCGGCGGATTGCTGTTCGGCCGTCACTTCGAACCACTGCACCCGGTCGACGATCTGGATCGCCGATCCGACCACGAAGCCGGTCGGGCGGTCCAGCCCGCAGCGCAACACCACCGGCTCGCTGCCGGTTGCGGCGCGCCAGGCGGTCGCGCCTGCTGGCGCCGGCTGCGCCAGCGGCGCGCGCTGGTAGTCCCCGAGCCGCTGCGGCAGCGCCGCCGTCAGTGTGTGGCATGCGGAACTGTCGGCCTGTGGCGCCGGAACAGGCTGAAGGGCGACGGGCTGCGGCGGTGCTTGGCGGGTTGCCGCGATGACAAGGACGATTCCGATCGCCACGACCGCCACCGCAACCGCGGCGATCAGCAGGGCCCGTGGCGGTCCGCCCGGGTCGTCGGTGTGCGAACTTGCCATCACCGCCCGGATGTCGACGAACGAGCATCGACCACCCGGGTACCTCCCATCTCATACACTGGCGCCGTCCGCTTGCGCGGGCAGGGACCAAACTTACCGCAGGTCGGACCACGCCTGCGAGGGCCGCACACGGCCGGTGCGCGCGACAGGAGGTGACGTGCGCGAAGACGTAACTGGGGAGTCGCCCACCTTGGGGCAGCTCGGTGAATTCGCCGTCATCGACCGGCTGGTCCGCGGGCGCACGCAGCCCGATGCCGTGCTGCTGGGGCCCGGCGACGACGCGGCGGTGGTGTCTGCCGGCGACGGCCGCATCGTGGTGTCGACCGACATGCTGGTGGCCGGCCGGCATTTCAGGTTGGACTGGTCGACGCCCCGCGACGTCGGCCGCAAGGCGATCGCGCAGAACGCCGCGGACATCGAGGCGATGGGCGGACGGGCCACGGCATTCGTGGTCGGCTTCGGCGCACCCGCCGATACGCCGACGGCGGACGCGGACGCGTTGGTCGACGGAATGTGGCTCGAGGCAGCGCGAGTCGGCGCCGGCATCGTCGGCGGCGACCTGGTCAGCTCGCCGCTATGGGTGTTGTCGGTGGCGGTGCTGGGCGACTTGGGCGGCCGGGCGCCGGTGCTGCGTTCCGGCGCGAAAGCCGGGGCGGTGCTTGCCGTCGCCGGCGAGCTGGGCCGCTCCGCTGCCGGATACTCGCTGTGGGACAACGGGATTGGCGGATTCGACGAACTGCGTGCCCGTCATCTGGTGCCCGAGCCGCCCTACGGGCAGGGCGTGGTGGCCGCGCAGGGGGGTGCTCAGGCGATGATCGACGTCTCCGACGGCCTGATCGCCGACCTGCGGCACGTCGCCGACGCGTCCGGCGTGGGTATCGACCTGTCCACCGCGGCGCTGACCCCGGATGCCGACGCGCTGAACGCGGCCGCGGCGGCGGTGGGTGCCGATCCGTGGTCGTGGGTGCTGGGCGGCGGCGAAGATCACGCGCTGGTGGCCTGTTTCGCCGGCCCGGTGCCATCCGGGTGGCGCGTCATCGGTCGGGTGCTCGACGGGCCGGCCCGGGTGCTCGTCGACGGTGCCGACTGGCAGGGATACGCGGGCTGGCAGTCGTTTGGCAGTTAAGGTGGCGCAGTGACCGCGCGCCCGTTGAGTGAACTCGTCGAACCGGGCTGGGCCGCCGCGCTGCAGCCGGTGGCCGAACAGGTGACCCAGATGGGGGAGTTTCTGCGAGCCGAGATCGCGGCCGGCCGCAAATACCTACCTGCCGGACAGAACGTCTTGCGCGCCTTCACTTTTCCGTTCGACCAGGTGCGGGTACTGATCGTCGGGCAAGACCCCTACCCGACACCGGGCCATGCTGTGGGCCTGAGCTTCTCGGTGGCTCCCGAGGTACGTCCGCTGCCGCGCAGTCTGTCCAATATCTTCGACGAGTACTCGGCCGACCTGGGCTACCCGCAACCCTCGTGCGGCGATCTGACGCCCTGGGCGCAGCGCGGCGTGCTGCTGTTGAACAGGGTCCTCACGGTGCGTCCGAGCAATCCGGCGTCGCATCGCGGCAAGGGCTGGGAGGCGGTCACCGAATGTGCCATTCGCGCCCTGGTGGGGCGGTCGCAGCCGATGGTGGCGATCCTGTGGGGCCGCGACGCGTCCACACTCAAACCGGTGCTGGCGGAGGGTAACTGCGTGGCGATCGAGTCGCCGCACCCCTCGCCGCTGTCGGCGTCGCGCGGATTCTTCGGCTCGCGCCCGTTCAGCCGCGCCAACGAACTACTCGCCGGGATGGGAGCCGACTCGATCGACTGGCGGCTGCCCTGATCGCGGCGGGCGGGCCGTCACGACTCCGGGAAGTTCACGTCCTTGGTGACGGATTTCCATTCCTCGATCGACGCCGACATCGCGGCGATCTTGTCGCGCATCGCCTTCAGCACGTCGCGGCCGAGCAGTAACCGCAACGGAGGCTCGTCGAGCGTGGTCACCATCAGCACCGCTTCGGCCACCTTGCGTGGGTCGCCCGGCAGGTGATCGGCGAACTGCTTGATCAGGTCCTTGCGTGCTGCCACGTCGGCATAGGCGGCGATCGGGCTGCCCGATTCCTTCATCGACCGTGTTGCCCAATCGGTGCGGAAGGCGCCCGGCTCGATCGCGGTCACCTTGATGCCCAGTGGTCGAACCTCGGTGGCCAGCGCCTCGGTCACCGCCTCGAGCGCGAACTTGGTCGACGAGTAATAGGCGTTGGGCGGGTTGGCTACCAGACCGGTCATCGAGGAAATGTTGATGATGTGCCCCGACCCGCGGGCACGCATCGCGGGCAGCACCGCCTTGATCATGTCGACGGACCCGAAGTAGTTGACGTCGAACAACTTTCGGACCTCGGCGTCCTCGCCCTCTTCCACCGAAGACAGATAACCGTGACCGGCGTTGTTGACCAGGACGTCGATGCCGCCGAACGCCGCGTCGGCCGCCGACACCGCCGCCGCGATCTGGGCGGCATCGGTCACGTCGAGGGCCACGGCAACGGCGCGGTCGGAGAATTCGTCGGCGAGATCGGCCACCGCGCCGACCTTGCGCGCGGTCACCACCACGCTGTGGCCCGCTGCCAAGGCGGCGCGCGCGATCTCGCGGCCAAAGCCGGTGGAACAACCGGTGATCAGCCAGCGCGCCATCGTTAGATCGTTCCTTCCGGTAGGCGGCGCAGATAGGCCTTGCGCCGGTCGGCCAGTTGGGCGGCGCGCTCCTGGGCGCTCACCCGCGGCAGGTGCGGCACCTCGGCGTCGAGGCGGTCGAGTTTGATCACCCGTCCGCGGGCGCCCAGGTCTTCGCGGGGACCGGCCTCGCCGAACTCGGCCATGCGCAGGGTCAGGATGGCCTCGGCCAGACCGTCGGAGTCGATCCAGTTGGCGACGCCGGGATCGACGGGCGAGATCACATAGGTGTAGGTGCCGTCCTGGTTGGGGACCGACTGCGCCTTGTTGAGGCTGCCGGTGCGGTCGACGAGATCGAGCGTGGTGCCCCAGATATTGCTCAGGGGAACGGTGAAGTATTCGGCGCCACCGTCGCTGAGGTCGACCACGAACGCCTCGTCGGGCTCGAGTTCGAAACGCCCCATCACATAGACCTGGTTGCGCATCGCGCCGACCTTGTCGGCCGACCAGGCCAAGTTGAAATGGTTGGCTGGCATCTTGTACACGCCGTGGCTGAGCTTGCCGGTGAAGTTGGCGAAGTAATCCATCATCGCCGCGGTGGCGTCGGCCTGCTCGTCGAGGGTGCGCGCCGGCCTTGTCGGCGGACCGCCAAGTCGTTGTACCTCAATATGATTGGGGTCGTCGCGGCCCCAGTCCAGCAGCACGTCACGGATGTAGAACTCGTGGGCTTCCCCAGATGTCTGCACATGGTTGGGACGGCCGTTGGCGGGTTCGGCGTCGACGGTGATGGTGTAGCTGCCGTCGGCCGCGACCGCCATGGTGCGGCCGTTGAGCACGTTGACGGTGCCCATCCGTGCGTCCCACAGGGTGAAGTAGTTCTCGGTCATGCGGTGCTCGCCGACTCGGCCGTGGATTTCGTAGCGCTCGTCGCCCGAGATCGGGATGACGCGGTACACGCTGTCGGGATTGTCGATGCCCCAACGTGATCCGGGAATGCGACGGCCTTCCACGGGGTGCGCCAGCCGGGTGATGCAGCTGACCTTGGGCCGCAGCTTGTCCTGGTTGGACGACCACACCGCCGCCGAGAACATCACCTCGGCGAACGAATCGTCGAACCGTTCGCGCATCGCGTCCGACGCCTTGGCCCGGCCCAGCCAGGTCTGCGCCACGCTGCGGTAGGCGGCTTTGACGGTGGGGTGCTCGATCAGGTCGAGGGCGGCCAGCTCCTGTTCGCGCTGCGAAGCGGTCGAGACTGGATCGTCAGGCATGCGCTGTTCCTCCGATGTGCTGTCTAAAACGCTTGTTGTACAAGGTGAATCGCTCGTCGACCTGCTCGGGTGCCAGGCCGTAGTTTTCCAGTCCGTAGGGCGGGCGGGCGGCCTCGCGGGGACGCGCCTTGAGCCAGTGCCGCATCGCGGCCTCGGCGGCATCGGTGAGTGGCAGGCCGATGGCGTCGTAGACGCGGGCCACCTGCCCGATCGGATCGGCCACCGCCTCGTCGAATCCGATGTCGGTGACCACTGCGGCCTCCCCGCCCGGTTCGAGGGCCCACCCGTCGCGGATCGACATGGCCCGGTCATTGGTCCAGCCCATCCTTGCCAGCCATTGCGCGCCGACCCGGTGCACGTCGACGGTGTCGGCGTGCATCGCATGCAAGGTCGAGTTCAAACTGGCCCCCGAGGCGATCGTGGTGCGCGGGTCGCGATGCATTTGCACGACGTGCAGGTCGGGAAACCGCGCCCGCAGTAAGTCCAGATAGCCCAGGTGCGCAGGCGATTTCAGCACCCAGCGCTGTGCTTGTTGGCCACCCCCCGGACAGCGTTGCCGCTTCTGCCATCCGACGAATTGCAGCATCCGGTGCAGGTGGTCGTAGGCGGGGGAGAAGTCCTGCTCGTCAAGCCAGGACCGGTAGTGCGGAAGGTGGGCACCGGATTCGGGGACATGGGACAAAAATGCGTCGGCCAGAAAGACGATCTCTTCCTCGGCTTCGGCCGCGTACATCGGGTGGATGGCGAACAGATCCGGGGCCAGCTCACGGGATTTCGCTTCTCGCGCTTCGCTGATCGCGATGCGGGGATCGGCGGCATCGGTGAACTGATAGTCCAGCCGGGGTGCGACCTCGACGACCTCCCAGCCGTAGGCGCAGCACAAACGCGGGTCGGCGGCCAGCAGCCGCTGCAGCAGCGTGGTGCCGCTGCGCATCATTCCGACGACGACGATCGGCGCGGCCACCCGCTCTTCGAGGATCTCCGGGTGGCGGCGGATCCACTCCTGCGTCCGCAGCCGCATGCGCAGGCTGTGCACGATGCCCGAGCGCAGGATGTGCACGCCGATGGCGTTGAGGTCGGCGCGCGCATAGTCGTCCAGCAACACCCGCAGCGGACGCTCGAATTCGCCGGGGCCCCAATCGGTCAGCGTCTCCTTGCGCTGCGCGTCGGCCAGCACCGCGGCGGGATCGAAGGCGCCGTCGAAGGCGTTCGAGGCTGCCACGCGCTCAGAACTTCAGGTGCTGGCTGACATCGCCGACCTGGTCGACGAACATGATGCGGCTGTCGAACCACCACGCGCCGTCCACCCGGTGAAAGGTGTCCTGGTAATGCCCGGTGACGATCACCTGCAGCGGAAGGTCGGGGGTGGCCTGCGTGACGCAGTAGTAGGACGTGCTGCGTGCGGTCCCCGCGGCCTCGTCGAGGTGCAGCTGCACATTGGTCGTGTTGTGCTTGGTCTTGGGGGTGCCGTCGTCCTCGTAGATGCGGGTCGCCATCTCGTACATCTGCCGCAC
This sequence comes from uncultured Actinomycetota bacterium, assembly GCA_963794245.1. GTDB lineage: Bacteria > Actinomycetota > Actinomycetes > Mycobacteriales > Mycobacteriaceae > Mycobacterium. Next base: position 202,176 of record CAWCDD010000004.1, read on the forward strand.
CCGGGCGGATCCCTCGAACACCGTCTCCGGCGGACCGTCTTCCATACCGCAGATGCGGCCATGCTCGAAAAGTCCGGCGACCCCGTCCAGGTCACCGCCGTCGAGGAGTTCGGCGTAGCGTGTAGATCAGGTTGGTGATTTCTCGCGCGCTGTCACTCATGCCAAGCCACTCCTGTGCCGTTTGCAGATCACGTTGGCAGAACTGACCCAACTTACATAGAACCGCCCATTACTCTTAGTCGCCGTGACGTTACCTTGGACGCCGAGCCGCCTCGGCAACTTGACCGGCAAACGAGTCATCGTGACCGGGGCAACCCACGGCGTGGGGCTGGGCACCGCGCAAGCTCTGGCCAAAACCGGCGCCCACGTGATCCTGGCCGTGCGCAACACCGAGTTGGGTGAGCAACGTGCCGCGGCGATGGGCGGCTCGACGTCGGTGGTCAAGCTCGATCTCGCGGACCTGTCGTCGGTGCGTGCCTTCGTCGATCGGGTCGACGGGGAATTCGACATCCTGATCAACAACGCCGGCACCCTCACCGATCGACGCATCGAGACCGTCGACGGCTTCGAGATGACGCTGGGCACCAACCTGCTCGGACCGTTCGCGCTGACCAACCTGCTGCTGCCCCGGGTGCGCTCGCAGATCATCAACGTCGGCTCCGACGCGCACAAGTCGGCCACGCTGCGACTCGACGACATGCACCTGCGCCGCGCCAAGTGGACGAGGCTGGGGTCCTATGCGGCCTCCAAGCTCGCGGTCATGTTGTGGGGGCTCGAGCTGGACCGTCGACTGCGGGCCGGCGGTTCGGCGATCGTCAGCCAACTCACCCACCCGGGGTGGGTGGCCTCGAACATCTCGAACGTCTCGGACGCGCCGTTGATGTCGTTGGTGCAAAAGGCCGTCAAGGTGGTGGCCGACCGGTTCGCCAACGACATCGACGAGGGTGCGGCGCCCACCTTGTACTGCATCAGCGAACCGGTGCCGCCGGGCAGCTTCGTCGGTGTCAGCGGCAGGCTCGGCCTGCGCGGCGGCCCGGTGCTGATCGGTCGTTCGGAGCTCGCGTGCGATTATGACGCGGCCGCCCGGCTGGTGGCGTTCGCCGAGGAACAGACCGGGACAACGCTGGAGGTATAGCCATGGGTGAACTCGACAATTCGGTCGCCGTCATCACCGGCGCAGCGCGCGGCCAGGGTCGCAGCCACGCCGTGGCGCTCGCCGAACAGGGCGCCGACATCATCGCGGTGGACATCTGCGCCGATATCGACGCGATTCCCTACCCGCTGGGGACCAAATCGGATCTCGACGAGACCGCACGGCTCGTCGAAGCCGCAGGTCGAAAGGTCGCGACCGTCGTCGCCGACGTCCGCGACCTGACCCAGCTGGAGGCCGGGGTGCGCAGCGGCATCGACGACCTCGGAGAGGTGGACATCGTCATCGCCAATGCCGGGGTGGTGGCGATCGGCGACCCCGAAACCAATTCCGAGCCGGTGTTCACCTCGATCGTCGACACCAATCTCAAGGGGGTCTGGCACACGCTGCTGGCGACGGTGCCGTCGATCATTCGCCGGGGCCGGGGCGGTTCGATCGTGATGGTCAGCTCGTCGCAGGGCCTGACCGGCCGGGGTGGCGACGGCAGTGCCGCGATGTTCGCCTACGCCGCGTCCAAGCACGGCGTGGTGGGCTTGATGCGTTCGGCCGCCAATGCCTATGCGCCACACAAGATTCGGGTCAACTCGGTGCATCCGAGCGGTGTCTCGACGCCGATGATCATCAACGACTTCGTGGTGAACCGGATGCTGGAGAATCCGAACCCGGCGGTCTCGCAGATGTTGTTGCCCGACGTGCCGTTGGTCGAACCGCAGGACGTGACGGAAGCGGTGCTGTGGTTGGTCGGTCCCCGTGCGCGCTACGTGACCGGCGTGTCGATACCCGTCGACGCCGGGCACATCGTGATGTAGCTGCGGCCGCTAGCCCCGGACTAGCCCCTGAGGACCTTGCCGGCCTTGATGCAGGACGCGCAGGCGTTGACGCGCTTCTTGTTGCCGCCGGGACGAGCCACGACGTGCACGGTCTGAACGTTCGGGTCCCAGCGCCGGCTGGTGCGCCGGTGGGAGTGCGACACCGACTTGCCGAAGCCGGGGCCTTTCCCGCAGATGTCGCACACAGCGGCCATCGTTCAAGCTCCTCAAATGTTCGGGGATCCGGCACGGATAGTCGAGACGCGCCGCGACAGCCCAGGATACCGACTGTGGTGGGCAACCACCAAAACGATCCACAACTGACTCCCCGGCTTACCTCTGAAGCTGTCGCCGCCGCTGGCTAGGCTCAGTAGGGCGGTCAGCCCTGGCCCGCCGGCGGCTGGCTCGAATGAGGCTCCGAGGAGGTGGGTCATAGTGGGCAATCCGGATCGTCCGCTCGACGCGCCGGCCTTGCGGGACTGGGCGCACACCGCGGTCAGCGACCTGATCACTCACATCGACGAGATCAACCGCCTGAACGTGTTCCCGGTCGCCGACTCCGATACCGGCGCAAACATGCTGTTCACGATGCGTTCCGCGCTGGCCGAAGCCAACGCGGGGATCGGCGCCGACGGCGGCCCCAGATGCGTGGCGCGGGTCGCCTCCGCCCTGTCGGTGGGCGCGCTGAACGGCGCGCGCGGCAACTCCGGGGTGATCCTGTCGCAGATCCTGCGCGGTATCGCCGACGTCACCGCGACCGCGGCCGCCGCTTGCGGCGGTGAACTGCCGCACCTGGACGCCGCGCTGCTCGGGGCGGCGTTGCAGCGCGGCGTCGAGCTGGTGATCGCCTCGATGGGCGGCCAGGAGGTCGCGGGGACCATCGTCTCGGTGCTGCGAGCCGCCGCCGACGCCGTCGACGAGTGCGCGAACGACGGGCTGGCCTCGGCGATCACCGCGGCCGGCGACGCTGCGGTCGTCGCGCTGGAAAAGACCCCTGAGCAGCTGGATGTGCTTGCCGATGCCGGTGCCGTGGACGCCGGCGGGCGGGGCCTGCTGGTGCTGCTGGACGCGCTGCGCTCGACGGTCATCGGGCAGGCGCCGGCCCGCACGGTCTATGAGCTCTCGCCGCGCGCGGAGCCCACGGCGGGCACGACCGAACGGCCCGCGCCGCAGTTCGAGGTGATGTACCGGCTCGACGGCTGCAATCCGCCGGCCGCGAATGCCCTGCGGGACCGGCTGATGGGCTTGGGTGATTCCGTGGCCATCGCCGCCGCGCCCTTCACCAATCAAGCGACGTACTCGGTGCACGTGCACACCGACGATGCGGGCGCCGCCGTCGAAGCGGGGCTGGCGGCCGGGCGGCTCAGCCGGATCGTGATCTCGGCGCTCAGCGGCGGGGCCGTCGGGCGACCCGCGGGCAGCTGGACCAGGGAACGCGCGGTGCTGGCCGTCGTCGACGGCGACGGCGCCGCCGAGCTGTTCGCCGGCGAGGGTGCCCACGTGCTGCGGCCCGCCGCGGACGCGGGCGACCCCACCACCGACATCAGCGCTCACCAGCTGATGCGGGCAGTGGTCGACGCCGGTGCCGCGCAGGTGATGGTGCTGCCGAACGGCTATGTGGCCGCCGAGGAGCTGGTGGCCGGCTGCACCGCGGCCATCGGCTGGGGCATCGACGTGGTGCCGATCCCGTCGGGGTCGATGGTGCAGGGGCTGGCCGCGCTGGCCGTGCACGAAACGGACCGGCCGGCCGTCGACGACGGCTACACGATGGCCCGCGCCGCCGGTGGGGCCCGGCACGGATCGGTGCGCATCGCGAGCCAGAGCGCGTTGACCTGGGCGGGTCGGTGTCAGCCGGGCGACGGCCTGGGCATCGCGGGTGGCGAGGTGCTGATCGTGGCCGCCGACGCGGCCGCGGCCGCGAACGGACTCATCGATCTGTTGCTGGCCGCGGGCGGGGATCTGGTGACGGTGCTGGTCGGCGCGGGCATCGAGGCCGACGCCGACGCCACCGCGGTCTGCGACATCCTGGGCGAGCACGTCCACGACAACCATCCCGGGACCGAGCTGGTGATTTACCGGACCGGGCATCGCGGTGACGCACTGCTGATCGGGGTCGAGTAGCCGTGGTGTCGCTGTCCGATCGGCTGGACTACGTGCTCGGCGCCAAGGCCGCGGAGTCCCTCGACGAGGTGTTCGGCATCCGGACCGTCGACGACCTGCTGCGCCACTACCCCCGCAGCTACACCGAAACGGCCGCGAAATGGGATGCCGAGGACGAGCGGCCCGAACAGGGCCAGCACATCACCCTCGTCGACACCATCACCGACACCCACTCGTTCCCGATGAAGAAGAACCCGAGGCGCAAATGCCTGCGCATCACCGTGGGCTCCGGTCGCAGCAAGGTGACCGCGACGTTCTTCAACGCGGACTACCTCGGCAAGGACCTCACCAAGGGCACGCGGGTGATGCTCTCCGGGGAAGTCGGATACTTCAAAAACGTCATGCAGCTGACGCACCCGGACTTTCTCATCCTGGACTCGGCCGGTGGACGCAACCGCGGCAGCAAATCGCTCAAAACCATCGCCGACACCGCTCCGGCCTTCAGCGGCGAGGATCTGATGTCGGCATTCGACCGCCGGTTCTTCCCGATCTATCCGGCCAGCACCAAGCTGCAGAGCTGGGACATCTATGCCTGCGTGCGCCAGGTGCTCGAGGTCCTCGATCCGGTGACCGATCCGCTGCCCGACGAGCTGATCGCCGCCCACCACCTGATGTCCGAAGACGCGGCGCTGCGCGCGATTCATCTGGCCGAGGACGAGGCGGAACGCCGGCGCGCGCGGGAGCGATTGACCTTCGACGAAGCCGTCGGGCTGCAGTGGGCGCTGGTGTCGCGCCGACATGGTGAGCTGTCGCAATCGGGACCACCGGCACCGCCACAGTCCGATGGTCTGGTCGCAGAACTATTGCGGCGCTTGCCCTTCGAGCTGACCGCGGGACAACGCGAAACGCTCGACGTGCTGTCCGAGGGCCTTGCGGCCACTCGCCCGATGAACCGGCTGCTGCAAGGTGAGGTCGGCTCCGGCAAGACGATCATCGCGGTGCTGGCGATGCTGCAGATGGTCGATGCGGGTTACCAGTGCGCACTGTTGGCGCCTACGGAAGTGCTTGCCGCACAACATCTTCGGTCGATCAACGATGTGCTCGGCCCATTGGCGATGGCCGGCCAGCTGGGCGGGGCCGACAACGCGACCCGGGCCGCGCTGCTGACCGGATCGATGTCGACCGCGCAGAAGAACCAAGTCCGCGCCGAGATTGCCGGCGGTGAAGTGGGCATCGTCATCGGCACGCATGCCCTGCTGCAGGATTCGGTGGAATTTCACAACTTGGGCATGGTCGTGGTCGACGAGCAACACCGGTTCGGCGTGGAGCAACGAGACCAGTTGCGCGCCAAGGCTCCTGCCGACATCACGCCGCACCTGTTGGTGATGACGGCGACACCGATACCGCGCACGGTCGCGCTGACCGTCTACGGCGACCTGGAAACCTCGACGCTGCGCGAGCTGCCGCGCGGACGCCAGCCCATCACCAGCAACGTCATTTTCGTGCACGACAAACCCGCCTGGCTGGACCGCGCCTGGCAGCGCATCCGCGAGGAGGTCGCGGCCGGCCGGCAGGCCTACGTGGTGACGCCCCGTATCGACGAGACCGACGAGTCGGAGAAAAAGGGAGAAGACGCGCGCCCGACGGAAACCGCCGAGGGCCTGTTCGCCCGATTGCGCTCCGGTGAGCTGTCGAATCTGCGGCTGGGGCTGATGCACGGGCGGTTGCCCGCCGAAGAGAAGGACGCCGCGATGGCGGCTTTTCGCAACGGCGAGACCGATGTTCTGGTGTGTACCACCGTCATCGAGGTCGGGGTCGACGTCCCCAATGCGACCGTGATGCTGGTGATGGACGCCGACCGGTTCGGGATCAGTCAGCTGCATCAGCTGCGCGGCCGCATCGGCCGTGGCCAGCATCCGAGCCTTTGTCTGTTGGCCACCTGGAGCTCGCCGGGCTCGTCCGCCGGCCGGCGGCTGCGCGCGGTCGCCGAAACCCTGGACGGATTCGCCCTTTCCGAGCTCGATCTCAAAGAGCGCCGCGAAGGAGATGTGCTGGGCCGCAACCAGTCTGGCCGGGCGATCAATTTGCGGCTGCTGTCGCTGGCCGACCACCTGGCGTTCATCGAAGCGGCGCGCGAATTCTGCACCCGGGAATATGAATCCGACAGCCGGCAGCCCGGATTGGCTTCGCTGGCAGCGCAATTCACCGATACCGACCGCATCGAATATCTGGACAAATCGTGAACCGCAAGGTGCTGCTGTGGTTGTCGGTGGCTGCGGTGCTCGCGGTGCTGGTCGCCTATCAGACGCTGGATTCCACGGCGGCCAAGCATGCGGAAATCACCGCCCGCGCCGATGTGCCCACGGTGGCGCCGGGAACCGATGTGCTGGCCGGCATTGCGGTGCAGCCGCTACGGGTGCACCGCTACGACTACCGCAGGGCGGCCTACGGCGACGCCTGGGACGACGACAACGACGCGCCGGGCGGGCACAACGGCTGTGACACCCGCGACGACATTCTCGACCGTGACCTCGTCGACAAGACCTACGTGGCGATCAAGCGGTGTCCCAACGCCGTGGCCACCGGCACGCTGAATGACCCGTACACCAACACCACGATCGCCTTCCAACGCGGCGCCAAGGTGGGCGAAGCGGTGCAGATCGACCACATCGTCCCGCTCGCTTACGCCTGGGATATGGGAGCGTTCGGCTGGCCGGATCCCGAGCGGCGGCGTTTCGCCAACGACCCGGCGAACCTGCTGGCCGTCCAGGGGCAGGCCAATCAGGACAAGGGCGATCTGCCGCCGGCATTGTGGATGCCGCCGAACAAGGCATTCGCCTGCCAGTACGCCATGCAGTTCATCGCGGTGCTGCGTGGGTACCAGCTGCCGGTCGAGCAGGCGTCGGCGGGCGCATTGCGTCAGGCCGCCGCAACCTGCCCGACGGGAACGGGTCAGGCGCCGTCGTAGGTGTCCGGGTCCGGGCGCAACCGAGTTCCGTCATTGAGCGCGTTGATCGCGTCCATGTGCTCGGCGGCCAATTCGAATTCGAACACGTCGAAGTCGGTGGCGATGTGCTCGGCGTTGGCCGAGCGGAAGACGACCGCGTTACCCAGCTGCAGGTTCCACCGCAGCAGCACCTGCGACGGCGTCTTGCCGTATTCGCCCGCGACGGAGGTCACGGTCGGGTTGTCATTCAACTTGCCCAGCGCCAGCGGCGTGTAGGACTGCGTCACGACGTTGTGCTGCGCGTTCGTCTTGCGCATGTCGTCCTGGTTGAGCAGCGGGTGCAGCTCGATCTGATTGACCGCCGGTGTCGTGAAGACCAGGTCGATCACCATCTCCAGGTGCTCCTCGGTGAAGTTGGCGACACCGATCGAGCGGGCGCGTCCGTCGCTGCGGAGTTGCAGCAGCCCACCGAAGGAGTCCACATACATGCCCTGCGGGGCGGCCGGCCAGTGAATCAGGTAGAGGTCCAGGTAATCCAGGCCCAGTCGTTCCAGGCTGGCGTTGCAGGCATCCTGGGAGCTCGTCAAGCCCTGGTCCGCGGTGGCGAGTTTGGTGGTGACGAACAATTCCGCGCGGGGAATCCCGGAGCCGGCGATAGCGCGACCGACCGCGGCTTCATTGCCGTACGCCGTGGCGGTGTCGATCAGCCGGCAGCCGACCTCCAGCGCCGCCGATACCGCGCGTTCGGTCTCGTCTTCCGACAAATCCGCGACGCCGAGGCCGAGCACCGGCATCGTGTTTTCGTCATTGAGAGTGATCGAGGGTGCGGCGAGGCCCGCATCGCCAGTCAACGTCATTCACCTACCTGTGAAACTGAAGGTTCGTGGATCAGGACCAAGCCGCGTTCCGTCGTCGAGCGAGGAAATCGCCGCCATGTCATTGGCGCTGAGTTCGAAATCGAACACGTCGAAGTTGCTCGCAATCCGTGCAGGGTTCACCGACTTGGGGATCACGATATTACCGAGCTGGATATGCCACCTAATCAACACCTGGGCGGGTGTCCGCCCACTTTCTTCGGCGATGGCGGTGACGGCCGGGTGTGTCAGCAGCGCTCCTTGCCCCAGCGGCGCCCACGCCTCGGTCGCGATACCGCGCTGGGCATGGACTTTCCGTAATTCCGTCTGAGGAAAACGAGGGTGCAGCTCGACCTGATTGACCGCGGGAACGATGCCGGTGGCATCGATCAGAACCATGAGGTGCTCGGCCTCGAAATTGCTGACTCCGATGGACCGGATCCGGCCCTGGTCGCGCAGGTGGGCGAAAGCCTTGAAGGTTTCGACGAACTTTCCCACCGCGGGCAGCGGCCAATGGATCAGGTAGAGATCGAGATAGTCGAGGCCGAGCCGGTCCATGCTGGCGTCGAAGGCCGTCAACGTGCTGTCGTAGCCCTGGTCCGCGTTCCACAATTTGGTCACCACGTAGAGTTGGTCGCGCGGCACGTCGGACTCGGCAACCGCGCGCCCGGTTTCCCGTTCATTGCGGTAGGCGGCGGCGGTGTCGATATGCCGGTATCCGGCGCGCAGCGCACTACTCACCGCCTGCTGGGTCTCCGCCGGAGGGACCTGGAAGACTCCGAGCCCGACGGTGGGGATCGCATGACCGTCATTGAGCGTGACTACGTTTTTTCCGTTTTTTTCTAGGGGGCCCGCCATGACACAGAGTCTGCCAGGCGCACCGGACCTGCATCTGGAACCCGGGCGGGGATCGGCTCGCTGGGCCGGTCGCGTGCAGGACATTGTCACCAACATTGGCGTCAAGGTCATTCCGTGGATTCCGACGCCGGCCAAGCGGGTGATGTTCGGCGGTCGGTCGATCATCATCGACGGCAACACGCTTGATCCCACCCTGCAGCTGATGCTGTCTGGTCTGCGGCTGGGCGGTATCGACGGCTTGGCGGTCGATCACGACCCGCTGGCATCGCGTTTGCAGATGCGCCAGTCGATCCTGGCCATGCCCGGGCCCCAGATTCACGTCACGGTTGACGACCTGACGATCCCCGGACCCGCCGGCGAGATCCCGGTGCGGCATTACCGCCCGGCCAGTGGTCAGGCCTCGGACTTGGTGGTCTTCTACCACGGCGGGGGCTGGGTGCTCGGCGACCTCGACACCGCCGACTCGCTGTGCCGGCTGACCTGCCGCGACGCCGGAGTGCACGTGCTGTCGATCGACTACCGGCTGGCTCCCGAGCACCCGGCGCCGGCCGCCATCGACGACGCCTATGCGGCGTTCAAGTGGGCCTACGAGCACGCCGGCGAACTCGGCGCGACCCCCGGGCGTGTCGCGGTCGGCGGAGACAGCGCGGGCGGCAACCTGGCCGCGATCGTGTGCCAGCTGACCCGCGACGAGGGTGGCCCGGCGCCGCTGCTGCAGTGGCTGATCTACCCGCGGACCGATTTCACCGCGCAGACCCGGTCGCTCAGCCTGTTCGCCCACGGCTTCTTGCTGACCAAGCGGGACATCGACTGGTTCACCGCCCAGTACCTGCGCGGCACCGGCATCGACCCGGCGGACCCGCGGGTATCGCCGCTGCTGGCCGAGTCGCTGTCCGGACTGGCGCCCGCGCTGATCGCCGTCGCCGGGTTCGACCCGTTGCGCGACGAAGGCGAGCGTTACGCCACGGCGCTGCAGGCCGCCGGCACCGCCGTGGATCTGCGCTGCTTGGGTTCGCTGACGCACGGTTTCGCCAGTCTGTTTCAGCTCGGCGGCGGCAGCGCGGCCGCGACCAGCGATCTCATTTCGGCCCTGCGCGCCCACCTGAGCCGGGCCTGATTTGCCCAGGGGCGCTCGCCGGTAATCTAGAAGCGCCGTCCCGACCGCGGTCGAGACGCCCGAAAGCCGACCTAAACACAGAAGGACCAGGGAACCTGTGGCCGACAAATCGAAACGTCCCCCCCGATTCGACCTGAAGTCCGCAGACGGCAAGTCCGGCCGCCTGATTCAGATCGGCGGTACCGCGTTCATCATCATCTTCGCGGTCGCGCTCGTCTTCTACATCGTGACGTCGCATCACGACAAGAAGGGCGCCGTCGCCGGACAGGGCGACACGGTGCGCGTGACGTCGAGCAAGGTGGTCAACCAGCCCGGGACGAACAACCCCAAGGCTGTGGTGACCTTCTACGAGGACTTCCTGTGCCCGGCCTGCGGTAATTTCGAGCGCACCTTCGGGCCGACGGTCTCCAAGCTGATCGATTCCGGCGCCATCGCCGCCGACTACTCGATGGTGGCCATTCTGGACAGCTCCAAGAACCAGAACTATTCCTCGCGGGCCGGGGCGGCGGCCGTGTGCGTCGCCGACGAGAACATGGACGCTTTCCGCCGCTTTCATACCGCGCTGTTCACCACCGGTATCCAGCCCGACGAGCGGGGCACCAGTTTCCCCGACAACGCGAAACTGATCGAACTCGCCCGTGAAGCCGGCGTCGTCGGCAAGGTGCCGGAATGCATCAACAGCGGGAAGTACCTCTCCAAGGTCACTGGGGAAGCTGCGGCCGCGAATATCACCGCCACCCCGACGATCAAGATCAACGGCGAGAACTACGACCCGTCGACACCCGATGCGCTGGTCGCCAAGATCAAGACCATCGTGGGTGACGTGCCGGGCATCGACGCACCCGTCGCCCCGCCGGCTTCGTGACGGTCGCGGTGTCGGTCGAACCCGCCGAGCGATCCGGCGACCCGACACCGGCTTCGACGCGTGACTCATCCGCGCCGACGCTCAGTGCATGGTGGGTGCTGATCGCCGGTGCGGTCGGCCTGGCCTCCTCGGCGACCCTGACGGTGGAGAAGATCGACATCCTGCTCAACTCGTCCTACGTGCCGTCGTGCAACCTCAATCCGATCCTCTCGTGCGGCTCGGTGATGATCACGCCGCAGGCGTCGGTGCTTGGCTTCCCGAACCCACTGCTGGGCATCGTGGCGTTCACCGTCGTGTTGGTTGCCGGCGTCCTGGCAGTAGCGAAAGTATCTATACCCCAATGGTTTTGGTCCGCGCTTGCGGCCGGACTGCTGGTCGGTGCGGGGTTCGTGCACTGGCTGATCTTCCAGAGTCTGTACCGGATCGGGGCGTTGTGCCCCTACTGCATGGTGGTGTGGGCGATGACGATCACGCTGCTGGTGGTGGTCGCGTCCCTCGCATTTCGTCCGGTGCTCGAGAGCCGCGACAGCACCGCGGCACGGTTGCTCTACCAATGGCGATGGTCGATCACCGCGCTGTGGTTCACCGCGGTGTTTCTGCTGATCATGATGCGTTTCTGGGACTATTGGTCGACACTTCTGTAAGGAGTCGAAGGTGATCTCCAAGGTGCTGGTGGCCAATCGCGGCGAGATCGCGATACGCGCATTCCGCGCGGCCTACGAACTCGGTGTCGGCACGGTGGCCGTCTACGCCTACGAGGACCGCAATTCGCAACACCGGCTCAAGGCCGACGAGTCCTATCAGATCGGCGACGTCGGCCATCCCGTGCGGGCCTACCTGTCCCTCGACGAGATCGTCGAAACCGCCCGCCGGGCCGGCGCCGATGCCGTCTATCCCGGGTACGGCTTTTTGTCGGAGAACCCGGACTTGGCCGCGGCCTGTGCGGCCGCCGGCATCACGTTCGTCGGCCCCAGTGCCGAAATCCTTGAGCTGACCGGAAATAAGGCGCGGGCAATCACCGCCGCCCGCGAAGCCGGGCTGCCCGTTCTCACGTCCTCGGCGCCGTCGGCGTCGGTCGACGAGCTGGTGGCTGTGGTGGAGTCCGAGGCCGAAGAGATGCGATTTCCGTTGTTCGTCAAGGCCGTTGCCGGTGGCGGGGGACGCGGCATGCGCCGCGTCGCCGACATCGCCGCGCTGCCCGAAGCGATCGAGGCGGCCAGCCGTGAGGCCGAGTCGGCCTTCGGCGACGCAGGCGTCTATCTCGAGCAGGCGGTGATCAGGCCGCGCCATATCGAGGTGCAGATCCTGGCCGACAACGCCGGCAACGTGATCCACCTGTACGAGCGCGACTGCAGCGTGCAGCGTCGTCACCAGAAGGTCGTCGAATTGGCGCCCGCGCCAAACCTTTCCGTGGAGCTGCGGGACAAGATTTGTGCGGACGCCGTCGCTTTCGCCCGGCACATCGGGTACAGCGGTGCGGGCACCGTGGAATTTCTGCTGGACGAGAGCGGCCACTACGTCTTCATCGAGATGAACCCGCGGATTCAGGTGGAGCACACCGTGACCGAGGAGATCACCGACGTCGACCTGGTCTCCAGCCAGCTGCGTATCGCGTCCGGCGAGACGCTGGACGACCTGGGCCTGGCGCAGGAGAACATCGCACCGCACGGCGCCGCGTTGCAGTGCCGGATCACGACCGAGGATCCGGCCAACGGGTTCCGGCCCGACACGGGCCGGATCAGCACGTATCGCAGCCCCGGCGGTGCCGGCATCCGTCTGGACGGCAGCACCAACCTCGGTGCGGAGATCGGCGCCCACTTCGATTCGATGCTGGTCAAATTGACCTGCCGGGGCCGCGACTTCCACACGGCGGTGTCCCGTGCCCGCCGTGCGATCGCGGAGTTCCGGATTCGCGGGGTCTCGACGAATATTCCGTTCCTGCAAGCGGTTCTGGAGGACCCGGACTTCCAGGCCGGCCGGATCACCACGTCGTTCATCGACGAGCGGCCACAGCTGCTGACCGCACGTGGCTCGGCCGACCGCGGCACCAAGATCCTCAACTATCTGGCCGACGTCACCGTCAATCACCCGCACGGCACCCACCCGTCGACGGTGTACCCGCACGACAAGCTGCCCGAGGTCGATCTCGAGGTGGCGCCGCCGGCCGGATCCAAGCAGCGGCTGGTTGAGTTGGGGCCCGACGGCTTTGCGCGCTGGCTGCGCGAATCGCCTGCGGTGGGCGTGACCGACACGACCTTCCGCGACGCCCACCAGTCGCTGCTGGCGACCCGGGTACGCACCAGTGGGCTGATGATGGTGGCGCCCTACCTGGCCCGGACGATGCCGCAGCTGTTGTCGGTGGAGTGCTGGGGCGGTGCGACTTACGATGTGGCGCTGCGTTTCCTCAAGGAGGATCCCTGGGAGCGGCTGGCCACGCTGCGCGAGGCGATGCCCAACATCTGCCTGCAGATGCTGCTGCGGGGCCGAAACACCGTCGGGTACACGCCGTATCCGGAACTGGTCACGTCGGCCTTTGTCGACGAGGCGACCGCGACCGGCATCGACATCTTCCGCATCTTCGATGCGCTGAACAACCTGGACTCCATGCGCCCGGCGATCGACGCGGTCCGCGAAACAGGTTCGGCGATAGCCGAAGTCGCGATGTGCTACACCGGAGACCTGTCCGACCCGGGCGAGCAGCTCTACACGCTCGACTACTACCTCAACCTGGCCGAGCGGATCGTGGAGGCCGGCGCGCACGTGCTGGCCATCAAGGACATGGCCGGACTGTTGCGGCCGCAGGCCGCACACAAACTGGTCAGCGCGCTGCGCAGTCGCTTCGACCTGCCGATCCACGTGCACACCCACGACACACCGGGCGGCCAGCTGGCCAGCTACCTGGCCGCATGGCAGGCGGGGGCCGACGCCGTCGACGGGGCTGCCGCGCCGCTGGCGGGAACCACCAGCCAGCCCGCGCTGAGTTCGATTGTCGCCGCCACCGCGAACACCGAACACGACACCGGCCTGTCGCTGGAGGCGGTCTGCGCGCTGGAGCCGTACTGGGAGGCGCTGCGAAAGGTCTACGCCCCCTTCGAATCCGGGCTGCCGGGACCGACGGGCCGGGTCTACCACCACGAAATCCCGGGTGGCCAGTTGTCGAACCTACGGCAACAAGCGATTGCGCTGGGGCTGGGGGATCGATTCGAGCAGGTGGAGGAGGCCTACGCCGGTGCCGACCGCGTGCTGGGCAGGCTGATCAAGGTCACCCCGTCGTCGAAGGTGGTCGGCGACCTGGCGCTCGCTCTGGTGGGCGCCGGATCCAGTGCTGACGAATTCGCCGCCGACCCAGCACGATTCGATATCCCGGAATCGGTGCTGGGATTCCTGCGTGGCGAGCTGGGCGATCCCGCCGGTGGCTGGCCGGAGCCACTGCGCAGCGCCGCGCTGGCCGGCCGGGCGCCCGCCAAGCCGGTCCCGCAGCTCAGCGGAGAGGACGAGGCCGTCCTCGCGCTGACCGGGCATAAACGTCAGGCCACGCTCAACCGGCTGCTATTCCCAGGTCCGACAAAGGAATTCGAAGAGCACCGGGACACCTACGGCGATACGTCGCATCTGTCGGCCAATCAATTCTTCTACGGTCTGCGCCAAGGCCATGAGCATCAGGTCACACTGGAACGCGGGGTCGATCTGCTGATCGGGCTCGAGGCCATCTCCGAACCCGACGAGCGTGGCATGCGCACGGTGATGTGCATCATCAACGGTCAGCTCCGCCCGGTGCTGGTGCGCGACCGCAGCATTGCCAGCACGGTCCCGACCGCCGAGAAGGCCGAACGAGGCAATCCCGACCACGTCGCGGCGCCATTCGACGGGGTCGTCACGGTTTCGGTGGCCGAGGGCGATCGGGTGAGCGCCGGCGAGACGATCGCCACCATCGAGGCGATGAAGATGGAAGCTCCGATCACGGCTCCCAAAGACGCCACCGTTGCGCGGGTAGCGGTGTCGAGCACCGCGCAGGTCGAGGGCGGAGATCTGCTGGTGGTGCTGAGCTGACGCGCATCATCGGCGGCGTCGCCGGAGGGCGGCGCATCGCGGTGCCGTCCCGGGGAACCCGGCCGACCACCGATCGGGTGCGCGAGTCGCTTTTCAACATCGTCGCCTCGCGGCTGGATCTGACCGGCCTGGCGGTGCTGGACCTCTACGCCGGCTCGGGTGCACTGGGTCTGGAAGCGCTCTCGAGAGGCGCGGCCTCCGCGCTGTTCGTCGAGTCCGATCAGCGCACCGCGGCCGTCATCGCGCGCAACATCGAAGCCCTGGGTCTGCCCGGTGCGACGCTGCGCCGGGGCGCGGTGGCCGCGGTGTTGGCGGGCGGCGCCGGATCCCCGGTGGATCTGGTGCTGGCCGACCCGCCCTACGACGTCGAGACCGCAGAGGTCCGGGCCGTCTTGGCAGCTCTGAGCGTGCACGGCTGGGTGCGCGAGGCGACAGTCGCTGTCGTGGAGCGCGCCGCCGCCGGCGCGCCGCTGACCTGGCCGGACGGCTGGACCCGGTGGCCGGACCGTGTTTACGGCGACACCCGTTTGGAACTGGCCGAATTTGGCTGACGCGCCCTGCTACCTTGGTCGCTTATGAGCGGCGCCGTTTGCCCGGGCTCCTTTGACCCGGTGACGTTGGGCCACATCGACGTCTTCGAACGCGCCTCGGCCCAGTTCGACGAGGTGATCGTCGCGATCCTGACCAACCCCGCCAAAAAGGGGATGTTCGACATCGACGAGCGGATCGCGATGATCGAAGAGGCGACGACTCATCTGCCGAATCTGCGCGTCGAGGTCGGGCAAGGCCTGGTGGTGGACTTCGTCACGTCGCGCGGGATGACCGCGATCGTCAAGGGCCTGCGCACCGGCACCGATTTCGAATACGAGTTGCAGATGGCGCAGATGAACAAGCACGTCGCCAATGTGGACACATTTTTCGTGGCCACCGCGCCGCAGTACTCGTTCGTGTCATCGTCGTTGGCCAAAGAGGTCGCGATGCTGGGCGGCGACGTCACGGAGCTGTTGCCGGAATCGGTGAACCGCCGATTGCGGGACAGACGTTCCCGTGAACAGTGACCCCCCTCCGTTGGCTGTCGCGGGGGACTAGGGCCAATGAGCTCTGCCGAGCGCGAGTTCGACATCGTCGTTTACGGTGCCACGGGTTACTCCGGCAAGTTGACGGCGCAATACCTGGCGCAGGCGGCGACCGATGCCCGCATCGCGCTGGCCGGGCGCTCGCGTGAGCGGCTGCTGGCCGTGCGCGAAACATTGGGCCGCGGCGCACAACAGTGGCCGCTGATCGTGGCCGACGCGGCACAGCCCGCGGCGGTGCAGGCGATGGCGGCCCGCACCCGGGTGGTCGTGACGACGGTGGGCCCGTACACCACGTACGGCTTACCGGTGGTGGCGGCGTGCGCCAAGGCCGGAACGGACTACGCCGACCTGACCGGTGAGGTGATGTTCGTCCGGGCCAGCATCGATCGGTACCACCAACAGGCCGTCGACACCGGTGCCCGGATCGTCTTCTCGTGCGGATTCGCTTCGATCCCTTCGGATCTCAATGTCTACCAGCTCTACCGCCGGGCACTCACGGACGGTTCAGGTGAACTGTGCGACACCACTTTGGTGTTTCGCTCCTTCTTCCAGGGCGGGGGATCCGGCGGCACCGTCGCCTCGGAATTCGAGTCGATGCGCACCGCGTCCGGCGATCGGCAGGCCCGCCGACAGATGGACGATCCGTACACGCTGACCCCCGACCGGGGCGCCGAACCCGATCTCGGCCGGCAGCGGGACTTCGGATGGCGCCGGGGCAGCCGGATCGCGCCCGAGCTCGCCGGCTGCTGGATGGGCGGCTTGGTGTGGGCGCCGCACAACACCCGAGTGGTTCGGCGCAGCAACGCATTACAGAACTGGCCTTACGGCAGGCGATTTCGTTACTCGGAGACCATGAGTTTGGGAAAATCCTTCGCGGCGCCGGTGGCATCCGCGGCGGTGACCGGGACGCTGGCGGGTGCGTTTGCGTTGGGCGCCAGGCACTTCCGGCGAATACCGCAGCGGTGGCTGCATGCCGTCGCCAAGCCCGGCACCGGACCTGGCGAGAAGATGCGCGAACGCGGCCACTACACGGCCCAGACGTATACCACCACAACGTCCGGTGCCCGGTACTTGGCGACCTTCGCGCAGCAGCTCGACGCATACAGCGGCACCGGGGTCCTGCTCGCCCAGTGTGCGCTGGCGCTGGCGTTCGATCGCGATCGGCTCTCCGACTTGCGCGGCGTGCTCACCCCCGCCGCGGCGATGGGCGACGCATTGCTGACACGGTTACCGGCCGCCGGGGTATCGATGAACACGGTCCGGCTGAGCTGAACCGCGCCGCGCGCTCAGCGCAGCGCCGGTTGGTTGGTCAAGCGATCCGCGAGCTCGACGGCGAAGTGCCGGGTCTGTTCCAGCTGATAGGGCTGGACGTTGGTCGCGGGAATCGGCACGCCGAAATACCGGTCACGGTATCGGCCCGATCGCAGGTAGCTGATCATCGAGAGCCCGGAGGCGAACTGCCCGCCGAGGTATTCGAAGTGGATGCCGCCCAGATACCGGCCTCCGCGCTTTTCCCCGAGCTTGCGCGCCAGCCGGAAATTGCCGCGCCAGTAGCGGCGGCACACGCAGAACGCGGCGAAGGGTGTATCGGCGAGCAGCTTGCCCGCCTCCGCGGACCTCAAGAAGGTGCGCATCGGCATGTTCATGGTGAACCACCAGGTCGACGATCCGATGCAGACCAGGTCGTAGGCGCCGTTTCGCACCTCGTCCGGGGTCGCGATCTCCCCGGCGGCGCGGCGCGCCTGCGCGGGAAGCATGCTGAGCAGATCGAGCATCGCGTGACGCAAGGGGAAGCGGGAGAACCGCTCGGCATAGCGGTGGTCGGTGAACTCGATCCGGGCTTTGTGGACGTCGAAGCCGCGCTCGCTGAACACGTCACCCGCGGCCTCGAGCACCCGCAGCGCCTGCCCCGTGAACGTGTAGTAGAGGAGCAGGACCCGAGGGCTGCGGTCGCGGGTGACGTCGGACGTCATCGGGCTAACCTAACAG
The DNA here is from genome assembly GCA_963794245.1 of uncultured Actinomycetota bacterium. GTDB lineage: Bacteria > Actinomycetota > Actinomycetes > Mycobacteriales > Mycobacteriaceae > Mycobacterium. The sequence goes on from CAWCDD010000004.1 coordinate 219,991, forward strand.
CAATTGGTCGTTGGCAGGGGAATTCATGGCGGCCTAGTGATGGTGCTGCTGATCGGGCGCAGGGTCGGGAGAGCCGCCCATCATTCGCACCATCGGCATTCCGCCAGAGGTGATGAACCGGACGACCAGCGCTGCCGTGATCAGCAGGAAGATGATGTTGAGCCAGGTGGTGTAGTTCAAGGAGATCGCCGCCTCCATGACGGTGGCGTTGCGCTGGCGAGGAATGAGATTGGTTGTGCCGAAGATCAATTCGACCAGGTATCCGGCCGCGACCATGGCGAGGTAGAAGGTGCCGAGGATCGTCAGCATCATCTTGGTCCCGTAGTACTTGCGGTAGATGTTCAGGATCGGCAGGATGATCAGGTCGGCGAAGATGAAGGCGATGACGCCGCCGAAGCTGATACCGCCGTTCCAAAGCACCGCTGCCAGTGGCACATTGCCGATCGAGCAGACGAAGGACACGATCGCCACGATGGGCCCGACGATCGGTCCCCACAGCGTCGCCAGGTCCGGATGATTAGTTAAAAAGAAGCTCTGCCAAAAGGTTTCGGGAACCCACGCCGCGATGGCGCCCGCGATCAGCAGGCCGATAACGAGGTCGCGCAGTATCGCCAACCATTCCATCACGAACACGTGCGACACGGAGGTAAAGCCCTCTGCGGAGAACACCCGCTGCCAAAACGACCCTTCCCGTTGGATCGACATGTCCATGGCGGCGTGGCCTTCCATCGAGCCGGCGATTCCCCGCTCGGCCTGCTCGCGGGCGGCGTCGACGAGGCGGGAGCGCACGAACAGCCGGAACAGAACGGCCAACACCACGATCATGATCGGGCCGCCGACGAACTCCGCGGCGGTGAACTGCCAGCCCATCAACAGGGCCAGGATGATGCCCAGCTCCACCACGAGATTGGTGGAGCCGATCTCGAACGCCATCGCGGCGGTGAAGTCGGCTCCCTTGCGGAACAGCGACCGCGCCAACGCCACCGCGGCATACGAGCACGACGACGACGCCGCGCCCAGCCCGGCCGCCACCGCCAGGGTGCGCGGCCGGTCGTCGCCCATCAGGCTCACGATCGTCGAGCGACGGACCACCGCCTGCACCACCGCCGACAAGATGAAGCCCAGGATCAACGCCCAGGTGATCTCCCACGTCATCGAGCCCGCCAACGCCAAGGCATGACCGACGGCCGCTAGCGCTTTGCCTGTCACTCGGGCCTCCGCAGGGGTTGCGTGTTGCGGTGATTATCGCGCATCGGCCGCGGTGGCGCGCGCTTCCGCGCCAGGTCGAATGCCATCCAGATGGGCGCTAAAGTGCCTGATCAGCGCCTCGGCCAAGCCGGTGAGCAGGCAATTCACCCATTCCCACGCCGCGGGTGAGCCGGGCGTTTAAGCTTGGGCGGTTCGTATATTTCCGTGTCGATACCCGGATTAGTGGTTTTGCGAGCGCTGCTACGGGGGTTCCGTTGCGCGTATCGACATTCTGGTGGTGCTTGGGGAGGCATCGCCGGATGAATTGAGACGAGGTATGGACGGCGATGCAGTCGCGTGTCACTCCCATTGCGGTGATCGGGATGGGCTGCCGGCTTCCCGGTGGTATCGACTCACCTGACGCGTTTTGGCAAGCGCTGCTGCGCGGCGACGACTTGGTGACCGAAATCCCGCCCGACCGATGGGATGTCGAGGACCACTACGACCCCGAACGCGGCGTGCAGGATCGGTCGGTGTCGCGGTGGGGCGGCTTCATCGACGACGTCGGCGGTTTCGACGCCGCCTTCTTCGGCTTCGGGGAACGCGAAGCGACGGCCATCGACCCGCAGCACCGGCTGCTGCTGGAGACGTCCTGGGAAGCGATCGAGCATGCCGGCATCGTGCCGGCCTCATTGAGCGGCTCTCGCACCGGAGTGTTCGTGGGGCTGTGCCAGCAGGACTACACCCTGATGACCGGCGACGCCGGAGTGCTGGGCGACGCCTACGGCTACACCTGCACTCCGTTCAGCATGGCGTCGGGACGAATCGCCTACGGGCTGGGGCTGCAGGGCCCGGCCATCACGATGGACACCTCGTGCTCGTCGGGTCTGCTCGCCGTGCACATGGCATGCCAGAGCCTGGACAGCGGCGAGAGCGATCTCGCCCTGGCCGGTGGCGCGATGCTGGTGCTGGACCCGCGGGTGTCGACCTCGGCGTCGGGGCAGGGCATGCTCTCGCCGACCGGTCGCTGCCACACCTTCGACGTCGCCGCGGACGGGTTTGTCCGTTCCGACGGTTGCGCGGTGGTGATGCTCAAGCGCCTGGCCGACGCGCAGCGCGACGGCGACCGGATCCTGGCGGTCGTGCGCGGCACGGCAGCCAATCAGGATGGGCGTTCCGAGACGATCACGACGCCGTCGTCGGACGCCCAGGCCGCCGTCTACCGGGCGGCGTTGGACTCCGCCGGAGTGGACCCGAAGACCGTCGGCATGGTGGAAGCGCACGGCACCGGAACCCCGAAGGGTGACCCCCTCGAATTCACCAGCCTCACCGAGGTTTACGGTGCCGCCGGCAACCGCGTCGCACTGGGATCGGCCAAGGCCAATGTGGGCCACACCGAGGCGGCCGCCGGTGCGGTCGGGTTGGTCAAGGCCGTGCTCGGATTGCGGCACGGGGTGGTCCCGCCGATGGCGCACTTCACCCGGTTGCCCGACGAGCTCAAGCAGATCGACACCGGATTGTTTGTGCCACAAGAGATCACACCGTGGCCCGACAAGGGCGACGGTCAGGGTGACGTGCCAAGACGGGCCGGGGTGACGTCGTTCGGAATGTCGGGCACCAACGTGCACGCCGTTCTCGAACAGGCACCCGAGACGCCAACCGGCACAACGGAAAACCGCGAGGCAGGGCCGCTGTTGTTTACGGTGTCCTCGACGTCTGCCGACGAGCTGCGCCGCACCGCGCGACGACTGGGCGACTGGCTGGACGCCAACAAAACGGGTCTGGCCGCCCCCGATCTCGCTTATACCTTGGCGCGCCGGCGTGGGCACCGGACCGTGCGCACCGCGGTGGCCGCCGACAACCTCGACGAGCTGGCCGCCGGGCTGCGCGAAATCGCGGACGGTGAAACGCCTTATCAGCCGGCGGCGGGTCACGACGACCGCGGCCCGGTGTGGATCTTCTCCGGTCAGGGCTCGCAGTGGGCGGCGATGGGCGCGGAGCTGCTGGCCAACGAGCCGGCGTTCGCCGCAACCGTCGCGCACGCCGAGCCGTTGATCGCGGCGGAGTCCGGGTTTTCGGTCACCGAGGCGATGTCGGCGCCGGAGACGGTGACGGGTATCGGGCGGGTGCAGCCCACCCTGTTCACCTTCCAGGTCGCCATGGCCGCCGCCATGAAGGCCTACGGCGTGCAGCCCGGCGCGGTCATCGGGCATTCGATGGGCGAGATCGCGGCGGCCGTCGTCGCCGGGGCGCTGTCGCTGGAAGACGGCGTCAAGGTGATCTGCCGGCGCTCCGCGTTGATGTCGCGGGTCGCGGGTGCGGGAGCGATGGCCTCGGTGGAGCTGCCCGCGCAGCAGGTGCGGGATGAATTGGCCGCCCGTGGCATCAGCGACGTCGTGGTGTCGGTGATCGCCTCGCCGAACTCGACCGTGATCGGCGGAGCCGGCCAGCCGGTGCGGGATCTGGTCGCCGAATGGGAAGCCCGCGAGGTGATGGCCCGCGAGGTGGCGGTGGACGTCGCGTCGCACACTTCTGCGGTCGACCCGATCCTCGCCGACTTGGCCAACGAGCTCGCAGATCTCGCGCCATCGGTGCCGAGCGTGCCGTATTACTCTGCGACGCTTGATGATCCGCGCGCCCAGCCGGCTTTCGACGCCGGCTACTGGGTGAACAACCTGCGGCAGTCGGTGAAGTTCGCGGCCGCGGTGCAAGCCGCCCTGGACGACGGTCACCGGGTGTTCGGCGAACCCTCGCCGCACCCGCTGCTGACCCGCGCGGTCGAACAAACCGCCGGCGCCGCCGACATCACCGTGGCGGCCCTGGCCGGCATGCGGCGCGAGCAGTCGATGCCGCACGGACTGCTCGACTTCCTGGCGGATCTCTACAGTGCCGGCGCCGCAATCGATTTCTCGGTGCTGTATCCGGGCGGGCGCCTGGTGGACGCCCCGCTGCCGACCTGGACTCGTCGGCGGCTGCTCGTCGAATCCAGCGGCTCGGCGGCGCGGGGTCAGTCCGCGATCACGGTGCACCCGCTGCTGGGCGCACACGTCCGATTGCCGGAAGAACCCGAACGCCATGCCTGGCAAGGCGAGATCGGCACCGCGGCATTGCCGTGGCTGGCGGATCACCAGGTGAACGGCGTCGCGGTTTTCCCGGGGGCCGGCTTCTGCGAGATGGCGCTGGCGTCTGCCGCCGAGATGCTCGGACCCGACGCCGAGGTGCGCGATGTCCGATTCGAGCAGATGCTGCTCATGGACGACGAAACCCCGGTCAGCGCAGTGGCTTCGGTGCGCGACGCCGGAGTCGCCGAGTTCGTCGTCGAGACCGATCGCGACGGGGAACGCACCCGGCGGGCGACCGCGGTGCTGCATGCCGCCCCCGAGGACGAACAACCACAGCGGCGCGACATCGCTGCCCTGCTGGCCACACACCCGCAGCGGACGGACGGCGCCGCAGTGCGACGCCAGTTCGCCGAACGCGGTGTCGACTACGGCCCGGCCTTCACCGGTTTGGTGGCGGCACACAACGCGGAAGGCAAGAGCCGCAGCGTTGTCGTAGAGGTCGAGTTGCCGAGGGCCGTCCGGACGCAACAGGGCAGTTACGGCGTTCATCCCGCGCTGCTGGATGCCTGCTTCCAGGCGGTGCTGGCGCACCCGGCCATCAAGGATGCTTCACAAGTCGGTCTGTTGTTGCCGCTGAGTGTGGCACGGCTGCGCCGGTATGCCCCGATGCGCGGTACCCGCTACTGCCAGCTGCGCATCGTCTCGGCGAGTGAGTCGGCGCTTGAGGTCGATCTGGATCTGCTGGACGAGGCGGGCGCGGTACTACTGGCCGTGCAAGGCCTGCGCATGGCGGCCAGTGGCGGCGGCACCGACCACTTGATGGCCGAGCGGCTGCTGACCGTCGAGTGGCAGCAGCAGACGCTGCCGGCGGTGCCCGAGCGAGCGGTGGGAAGCTGGTTGTTGATCAACACCGCCGAGACCGACCTGCTGGAGTCGAGGCTCACCGATGCGCTGAAATCCCTTGGTGCACAACCCACCACCCTGAACTGGACGGAGCAGGCCGACCACTCGGCCAACACCGCCGCGCTGTCCGCCGCGGTGCGTGGCGGTCTTGAGGGCGTGGTGATCGTGTGCCCGCCGCCGGCCGGCCAGCCCGACGAGCAGGGTCTGCTGGCGGGCCGTGAGCAGGTGCGTCATGTGGTTCGCATGATCCGCGAGTTGCCGGAACTGTCGGCCGAGCCGCCGCGGCTGTTCGTCCTGACCCGGCGGGCCCAGATCGTCTTGGACGACGACGACCCCAACCTGGTGCAGGCCGGGTTGCGCGGCCTGCTGCGAGTGGTCGGCGCGGAGAACCCGCAGCTGCAAACCACCCAGATCGATCTGCAGGACGACGGCTCGCTAGACCAAGAGGTCGAGCAGGTGGCCCAGGAGCTGCTGTCCGGCTCACCCGAGGACGAGACCGCCTGGCGTGGCGGCCATTGGTACACGGCACGGCTGCGCTGCACGCCGCTGGGTGCCGACGAACGCCGAACCACCACCGTCAACCACGAATCCGACCAGATGCGTGCGGTGGTCCGCCACCCCGGCGATCTGCAGACGATGGAGTTCGTCGCCTTCGACCGCAAGACACCGGAGTCGGGCCAGGTTGAGATCGCGGTCGACGCGTCCAGCGTCAACTTCGCCGAAGTCCTTGCGGCCCTGGGCCGTTACCCTGACTTGGAAGGCGAGCCACACCAGTTGGGATTCGACCTGGGTGGTGTGGTCACCCGAGTCGGCGACGGCGTCACCGACCTGATGGTCGGCGACCGGGTGGGCGGCTTCTCCGGATTCGCCAACGGCAGCTGGGGCACGTTCGTCACGTGCGATGCCCGGCTCGTCGCCGCGCTGCCGTCGGCCGTGACCACGGTCCAGGCCGCCGCGGCGGCAACCGCATACGGTACCGCGTGGTACGGGCTGTACGAACTCGCCCGAATTTCGGCCGAGGACAAGGTGCTGATCCACTCCGGTACCGGCGGCGTCGGTCAGGCCGCGATCGCGATCGCGAAGATGGTGGGCGCGCAGATCTTCGCCACCGCGGGCAGCACGGAGCGGCGAAAGCTGTTGCGGGACATGGGTATTGAGCATGTCTACGACTCGCGTAGCACCGCATTCGCCGATGAGATCCGCCGCGACACCGACGGCTATGGCGTCGACATCGTGCTCAACTCCCTGACCGGTGCGGCGCAACATGCCGGAATCGAGCTGCTGGCCTACGGCGGGCGGTTCGTCGAGATCGGCAAGCGCGACATCTACGCCGACACAAGGCTGGGGCTGTTCCCGTTCCGTCGCAACCTCACCTTCTACGCCGTCGACTTGGCGCTGCTCACGCACACCCACCCGCGCCGCGTCCAGGAGCTGCTACGCACGCTGTACCAGCGGATCGCCGATGGCGACCTGCCGGCGCCGGCGTGCACCGAATACCCGCTGTCGCAGGCGGCTACGGCGATCCGGGTGATGAGCGGTGCCGAGCACACCGGCAAATTGGTGCTCACCGTGCCGCGCACCGGGCAGACCCGCGCGGTGCTGCCACCGGAGCAGGCTCCGGTGTTCCGCAAGGACGGCGCCTACATCGTCACCGGCGGCCTGGGCGGCCTCGGACTGTTCCTGGCCGGCCAGATGGCCAAGGCGGGTTGCGGACGGATCGTGCTGACCGCGCGTTCGGCCCCAACTCCCAAGGCGCGCCAGGCAATTGACCGACTCCGCGCGAACGGGACCGACGTCGTCGTGGAGAGCGGAAACATCGCCGAGGCAGACACCGCAGCTCAGGTGGTGGCCGCGGCCACCGCGACCGGCCTTCCGCTACGCGGCGTGCTGCATGCCGCCGCGGTGGTCGAGGACGCCGTCCTGGCCAACATCACCGACGAGCTGATCGATAAGGACTGGGCTCCAAAGGTCAATGGGGTGTGGAACTTGCATCACGCGACGGCCGGTCAGCCGCTGGACTGGTTCTGCTCCTTCTCATCGGTGGCCGCGCTGTTCGGCTCGGCCGGTCAGGGCGCGTACGCCGCGGCCTCCAGCTGGTTGGACGCGTTCACCCACTGGCGCCGCAGCCAGGGTCTTCCGGCGAACACGATCGCGTGGGGGGCGTGGGGCGAGATCGGCCGTGCCACCTTCCTGGCGGCCGGCGGTCGCACCACGATGATCGCGCCGGACGAGGGGGCGCAGGCGTTCGAGACGTTGTTGCGGTACGACCGGGGCTACACCGGTTATGTTCCGACGACGGGTGCGCCGTGGCTGGCCGCGCTGGTTGCGCGCAGCCCGTTCGCCGAAGCCTTCCAGGACTCCGGGGACCAGCATGGAGCCGAAAGTTCCGCGCTGCGTGCCGAATTGCGGACGCTGTCACCCGGCGAGTGGCCGGCCCGGCTGCGCCGGCTGATCGCGGATCAGACCGGCTTGATCCTGCGCCGCGCGATCGACCCCGACCGTCCGTTCGCCGAGCACGGCCTGGACTCGCTGGGCAACCTCGAACTGCGAACCCGCATCGAAGCCGAGACGGGAATCCGCGTCACGCCGAAGACCATCGCCACCTTCAACTCCGCGCGTACGTTGGGGCTGCACCTGTCCGAGGCGCTGGCGGCAGAAGAGGGTCAGCCCGCGTAAGCCGCGCAGCGCTGGTTCGTGGTTACTCCACGACCCAGCTGTCCTCCTCGGTCAGCAGCGAACAGAGCAGCGAATGTATTGCCTCCAGCGGCTTTTCCCGCCCCGGTAGGTGTGCGTGGTGCTCGATGAACAGCCGGCCCGCGAAACTTCCGCAGCTGTACAGGTCCACGGGCGCGCGGGTGGGGAACCAGAGTTCGCTCTGAAAGTCGTCCAGGTCCATGTCGTCAGGTGTGCGCAGCGGAGGGATCGTGCCGGTGTCCGTGACCAGCACCACCGGGGGCAGTCCCGCCGGGGTGCCCTGGTATTGCAGGTTGAAATGCAGCGCGGATTGCTGAATCACGCCGTCGGACAGGTCGTTCCGGAACGAATCCACGATGCCGCGGGCCAGATCGACAAGATCGGTATCGGGCCGAATCTCCGCCAGGTAGGTCGCCACCCCCAGCGGCAGTGTGCTGCCGGTGAGACTCACCGGGGGCGACAGCAGGTAGCGCAGATCAACCGGATAGATGTAGGGAATCGGAATGTGCGGGGTTTTCCGCAGTTCCCACTCGGCCAGCAGGATCGCGGCGGCTACCACGGAGTTGAGGCTGAGCTGATTGGCCAGACCGAACTCCACCAGTTCGGCGGTCTCTTCCTCGGTGAACCGGATCCGGGCGATCGGAATCGGCTGGATTGAATCGGGATCCGCCATCTCGGGCGGCTTCTCCTGGGCCGGCAGGTCGTAGGCGAACAGCGCCTTGAACAGCTTTTCCAGCCCGGACCGCTGTTGCTTGGTCACGCCACGCTGTTCGAGCAACAGCTCCAGCGCTTCGGGTGCGGGTTGCGGAGTTATCGGGGCCGGGGCGCCGGTGGTGACCACATCGGTGTAGAGCGAGAAGAGTTCTTCGATGAGACCGAACGCGTGGTGGGCGTCGGCCAGGCTGTGGTGGGTGTAGAGCGTGATCGCGGTGCGTCCGCCGCTGCGCTGCAACCGCAGATTGAGCAGGGTTTGGTTCTGATCCAGATGCATGCCCGCGGTTTTCGACGCGGCATCCGAATCATCGTCGTCGACCACCCAGATGCCCGGGTGCATCAGATCTTCGGCGATGATCTGGTAGCGGCCGTCGTCGGCCTTTTCCAGCCGGCCGGTGAAGACCGGGTGGGATTCCAGCAGCGCGTCGAAGGCGTCCGACATCGCCTCGAGGTCGACGGGACCGTTGACATGCGCGGTGAACGCGAAATAGGTCTCGTTGACCGCGAACACTTCTTCGCTGCGCGTCAACTTTCGGATCACGGATCCGGGAAACACTCCTCATACCCCCTTGTTCAGCATGTGCTGGCCCGTCGATAGCCCAAAAGCGTTGGCACGACACACACGACGGCGATGCCGCCGGCCCACAGCAGTGTGGCGATCATCGGCCACCGCACCGGGCCGCCCATCGACAACCCGCGCATCGCTTCGATCGCGTAGCTCATCGGCTGGTGCGCGACGACCGGTTGTATCCACTTGGGAAATTGGTCCACCGGCAGGAACCCGGTGGAGAAAACGACCGCGAGGATGTGCACGAGCGTGACCGTCTCGAGAAGAAAATTGTTGGCCGTGTACAGCGCAACCATCGTGATCAGGGTCGCGAAGGCCAGCCCGAAGATCAGCGGGACGACGAACCAGGTCAGGGTCGCGAGAATGCCCTGGTGGAACCGGAATCCGAGAATCATGCCCACGGCCAGCACAACCAGCGTCGTGATCATGATCCGGACCGTTTCGGCGACGATCCGCGAGAGCACACCCGACCCGCGGTGCACGGGCACCACCCACAGCCGGCGCAGCAAGCCGTCGTTGCGTTCGCCGATCAGGCCGATCGCCCCGACGACGGCACCATTGATCGTGGCGGCGAGCGCGTTCAGCGGGACCGTGCCGTACAGCGCGCTGTGGCCGCTGACCTGTGAAATGACGTTGCCCAGAATGATGTTCAAGGTCAGCAGGAAAAGGACGGGCAACACCAGCGCCTCGATCACCGCGGTGATGTCGCGTGCCCACCCCAGCAGGATCCGCCGGGTCTGGACCCGGGTTTGCGACACCAGCGCCCGCAGCGAATTCTCGTGGTACTGCGCGTGGTGCCCAGCCAAACCGGTGGCGTGCTCGTGTACCAAGGTCATTTGGCCCGCCTCGACAAAACGATCACCGACGTCGGTATCAGGAACGCGGTCAGGCCGGCCAGCCAGGCCAGCGTCGGCGCCAGCACCGCCCAGCTCACCGGTGTGCCGTACGGGGCGGCGTCACCGGCCAGGGCGCGTAACGCGGTCACGAACTGCGACACCGGCTGGTTGCGCACAATGGGCTGAATCCAGTGCGGAAACTGTTGGGCCGGTTGAACTCCGGTGGACAGCAGCCCGAAGATCAACGGCGGCAGGATCAGCAACGGCGTCATCGCCTCCGGATTGCGGCTGCCGGTGCCGATCAGGTCCGCGCCGAATGACAGCACCGACCCGATCGCGACGACCAACAGGACGAACGCGACGGTGTACACCACCGGCTGGTGGAACCGGAATCCGATCACGTAGCCGCAGACCACCGCCACACTCACCGAAATCGTGCACCGGTATACCGCGGCGGTGATACGGGCACCCACCGGTGCGAACGGAGACATCGGCATGGATCTGAACCGCCGATTGATGCCCTTCACCGAATCCGTCGCCGCCCGAAATGCCGTCGACATCGCGGCGAATGTGATGGCCTGCAAGGCGATCAACGGCATCACGTATTGCGCGTAGCTGCTGCACAGGGTTTTGGTGGCCGTCCCCATCACCTGATGCAACGGGATGTAGAAGCCGGCCGTGAAGACCACCGAGGACGCGATCGTCACGATCAGCTCACCGTTGCGCAGGGTCGGCGCGATGAAGCGCTTGGTCAGTACCCACCATTGCGCGAGTGGTGACAGGTGGCGCTCGGTGGTGGTCGCGGCGGTCACCCGGCGGCCCGTGTCGCAACGGGAGTGCGCTGCCTGGGGGATTCGTCTGTCAGCGCGAGGAATACGTCGTCGAGTGACGGGCGCCGCAGCGCGACGTCGGCGACGTCGATGTTGGCCGCGGCCAGCCGGCCCACCGCCTCGATCAGCGTGTTGGCGCCATCGGGCGCCGGTATGGCGATGCGATCCGATTCGGGTGTCAAAGCGGCCCTGATCTTCGCTGGCACCAGCGAGCCGAGCGTGTCGGCGATCGCGACCAGATCCTTGAGATTGCGCGGCACGATCTCGCAGTAGCTGCCGCCGGTGCGCTCCTTGAGCTGATCGGCGGTTCCCTGGGCGATGACCCGTCCGTGGTCGATCACCACGATCCGGTCGGCCAGCGCGTCGGCTTCCTCGAGATACTGCGTGGTGAGCAGCGTGGCGATGCCGAGACCCTTGAATTTGCTGACCAGGTCCCAAATGCTTTGCCGGCTGCGCGGATCCAGCCCGGTGGTGGGTTCGTCCAGGAAGACCACCTGGGGCCGGACCACCAAACCGCAGGCGATATCGATGCGCCGGCGCATACCGCCCGAGTAGGTCTTCACCCGCCGGTCGGCGGCGTACGCCAAATCGAATTCGTCGATGAGCTCCTTGGCGCGGGTGTGGGCCGCGGACTTCCTCAAGCCGTACAGCTGACCGAACATCACCAGGTTTTCGGTGCCGCTGAGCATGTCGTCGATCGCCACCTGCTGGCCGGTGAGCATGATCGAGCGGCGCACTCCGGCCGGCTCGGAAACGACGTCATGACCCGCGACCACCGCGCGGCCGCTGTCCGGCCGGCTCAGGGTCGACAGGATGTCCACCAGCGTGGTCTTGCCCGCCCCGTTCGGACCGAGCAGGCCGAGCACCTCACCGCGACCGACTTCAAAGCTGACCTCTTGCAACGCCACAAACTCGCCGAAGGTCTTGCGAATTTTGTCGACGATAACGGCCTTGTCAAAGTCCTTGTGCGCGTTAACCACTGAAGTTCACCTCAGCCCGCGTCGAGCGCCGACAGGTCCACCAGGGCCAGTTCCACGGGTTGCCCCATGTCACCGTCGTCGGGGACCGCGGTGATGGCGTCGGCGATCAACTCGCGCAGCGCGATCGGGAAACGCTGTGCCAGCGCTTCGGCTTGCGTGCTCTGCACCCGGCGTGTGTCATACCACCAATCGAGATGCAGCATCCCGGAGTGCCGGTACGCCCGGAATTCGATGGCGTGACCGAGGCCCGGGATGGTGTCGCGCACCGGCATCGCCGCGTCGGAGTCGAATTGCACCGCCGCGTCGATAGTCGGCAGCTGGGGGATCGCCCCGGCGTATCGGAAATGCACGTCCGCCGAGCCCGCCGCCGAAAGCAGCCGCGCGGTCGGCGCATACAGGTGCCGCAGCAGCCCGTAGCCGATGCCGTAATGCGGAACGGATTTGAGCGTGTCGCGAACGGCCTCCAGCAGTTCGGTCGCCGCAGTGTCGGTGGCACACCCAAGCGCGATCGGGTAGATCGTGGTGAACTGCCCGATGGTCCTGCGCAGGTCGACATCCGGGCGCAGCACCGAGCGGCCCGGCCCTTCCAGGTCGACGGCGAGCACACCGGAGCCGATTGTCCCGGCGATGGTGTGACTCAGCGCGGCGAGCAGGATCTCCTCGACCGACCAGCCGAGCACACGGCGCGCGTCGTCGACCTCCGATGTCTGCTCGACGGTCAGCGTCGACGGCACCTTCTTGAGGTCGTCGCCGTGCGGCGGCCCGGTGACCTCCGCGTTCGCCGGCCGCAGCGTGGCCTTGTTCGAGCTCTCAAGCCAGAAGTCGCGAGTGTCGAGCACCGCCGGGTGCGTCGCGAGAGCCGCCGAACGCAGCGACCACTCTCGCCACGAGGTGGTGTTCGGCGGCAGCGAGATGTCCTCGCCCGCGAGGCGTTGGGTGAATGCGCTGAAGATGTCGGCGATCAGGATTTCCCGCGACGTGGTGTCGGCGACGATCTCGTGCAGCGACAGCACCAAGTAGCACGCACCTCGGGGACCCGAGACGTAGACGGCGGTCAACGGCGCGGTCAGATCACCCTGGGCGGTCAGCTCGGCGGCGATGTCGAGCACCGCTGCCCGTTGCGCCCCGGTGTCCGATGCCCCCCCAGTTTCTAGGCCGTCGGGAAGCGAACGCGTGGACAGCGCCCCGAATTCGGCTGGTGCAGCGATGTGCTGCTCCCACGCTCCGGAGCGGTCGACGAGTTGCAGGCGCAACGCGTCATGGTGGTTGGTCAGCGCGGTGAGCACCGACCGGACATCGTCAACGGTGACGCTCGAGTCGAGCCGCAGGATCAGCGGTACCCGCCAGCGTCCCGCCTCCTGCACGCCCTGTGCGAGGAAGTGCGCGACATTCGGCGGAATGGTCGGATGCGCGCTGGCCTCAGCAGGTTTCGCCAAACCGCCGGCCGCGTACTTCGCATCGACGTGCGCCGCCAGGGTTCCCAGCGTCGGGTTTCCGTAGAGGTCCTGCGGGCTGACGTCCAGACCCGCGTTGCTGGCGTTGGTCGCGATGCCGATGGCGATCAGGGAATCACCACCGAGGTCGAAGAAGTTGTCGGTGCGCCCGATGGAATTCAGACCCAGGCACTGCATCCAGATCTGCCGCAACACCGCCTCGGTTTGCGACTGCCCGTTGACGGAGACATCGGGGTGGACGGCTGCACCGTTGGTGGACGCACCCGCCACCACGTGTTCGTCGGCGACCCGCTCGGCCCAGCTGACCGGCTTGGGGTCGACCCAATGCCGTTCGTGCGCAAAGGGGTAACCGGGTACGGAGATGATGTGCTGCTTGGGTCCGGTCGCCGGTGTCCAGTCGACCGGCACACCCGCCGACCACAATTGGCCGAGACCGAGCAGGAAGGTGTCCCGGTCATCGACGTTCTGAATCGGGTGCCGCATCAGCCGAACCGCGCGGTGCCCGCCCGACCACTTCGGGTGCCGCATCGCCGAACCCGTCAGGCTGCCGCCGGGGCCCACCTCGACAAGGATCCGGTCCGGATCGCTCAGCAGCACATCGAGTTCGTCGGCGAAGCGGACCGTGGAGCTGATTTGGCGCGCCCAGCTGGCCGGATCGGTGATCTGTTCATCCGTCATCCAGGTTCCGGTGAGGTTGGACAGCAGCGGGGTGTTCGGCCGGCCGAGCTTGACGCCGGACAGGAACTGACCGAACTCCGCCGCCATGGCATCCATTGCACTGGAATGGAATGCATGCGTGGCGCGCACTCGCCGCGCGGTGATGCCGGCCTCGCGGAGCCGTTGGGTGAACGCGCGGATCGCGTCGTTAGGGCCCGCGACGACGCAGTTGCCCGGGTCGTTGACCGCGGACAACTCGACGCCGGGGGTGAGGTACTCGGCGATGTCGTCGGGACCCAGCGCCACCGCCACCATGGAGCCCGGCGGGGACTCATGCATCAGGCGGGCACGCAGGGCCACCAGCTTGATCGCCGTCTCGAGGTCGAACACCCCGGCCAGGGTGGCCGCGATGTATTCGCCGGTGCTGTAGCCGATGTACGCCCCGGCGCGCACGCCGTACCTTTCGACGAGGCGCGCCAACGCGTATTCGACCGTGAACAGCGCCGGCTGCGAACGGTCGATGCGTTCCAAATCCGTTGTGGCGTCGCCGAATATCTCCGCGTGCAGGTCGATACCCATCTCGTTGCGGAAGCCCGCGACACAGGCGTCGAAGTGTTCGGCGAAGACGGGCTCGGTGTCATAAAGCCCCCGGGCCATCCCGACGTGCTGAGCGCCCTGCCCCGGGAACATGAAAACGACGTGCTCCGAGCTCTCGACGTTCTCGCCGATGGATTCCCCGACGAAGACGTTGTCGTGCTCGGACGCCCGCAACACCGTGGCCGCGTGCTCGCGGTCGTGGACCACGGCCGCCATGGTGATGGCGTGCTTGCGGCGCCCGGCGAGGGTGAATGCGACATCGGACAGCTCCGGGCCATCCGGGGCGGCCAGCGCGGCGGCCAGTGTGGTCCGCGATTCTTCGAGTGCCGCCGTGGTTCGTGCCGAGAGCAGCAGCACCTGGGGACCGGTGGACCCGGTCTGCGCGGGAGCCGCTGGCGCCTCCTCCACCACGACGTGCACGTTGGTACCGCCCACCCCGAACGAGCTGACTCCGGCCCGGCGCACTCCATCCCACTCCCAGGGGCCGTACTTGCTTTGCACGGTGAACGGAGTCTCGTCGAGTCGCAGCTCCGGGTTGGGGCTGGTGTAGTGCAACGTCGCGGGAATCGCCTTGTTCTTCAGGCACATAATGGTTTTGATCAGACCCACCACACCGGCGGCCACCTCGAGGTGGCCGATGTTCGACTTGACCGATCCGAGGACACACGGTCCGGGCCGGGGTGTGTCGGATACGGCGAACGCGTTGCGCAACCCCTGGACTTCGATCGGATCACCCAGCGGCGTGCCGGTCCCATGCGTCTCGACATAGCTCACGGTCGAGGCGTCGATGCCGGCGACCGCGTGGGCTTCGGCGATGACGTCGGCCTGGGCGGCCGGATTCGGGGCCGCGTAGCCCATTTTCATGGATCCGTCGTTGTTGATCGCCGATCCGCGGATCACGGCGTGAATGCGGTCGCCGGCGTCCAGAGCGGCCTGCAGCGGTTTGAGGGCCACCATCGCGACACCGCTGCCGAACACCGTGCCGTCGGCGCGCACGTCGAACGGCCGGCAGTGGCCGACGGCCGACATCATCGATCCCGGCGAGTTCCAGTAACCGACATGATGCGGTACCGACAGCGACACCCCGCCGGCCAGCGCCATGTCGCACTCGCCGGACAGCAGGCTCTGGCAGGCCAGGTGTACCGCGACCAACGACGACGAGCACGCGGTCTGCACGGTCAGGCTCGGGCCGCGCAGGTTGAACTGGTGGGATACCCGCGTCGCCAGGAAATCCTTGTCGTTCTGCAGGAACAGGTTGAATTGCTCGAAGTTGAGTCCCGTTCCCATGAAGGCGTTTTGGCCGTGGTGTGACGACAGGTTGTGCAACAGATAACCGCTGGGGGAGCAGGTCCCGTAGACGCCGATCGAGCCGTCGAACAGCGCGGGGTCACAGCCGGCGTCTTCGAAGGCATGCCATGCGCATTGCAGGAACAACCGGTGCTGGGGATCCAGCATCCGAGCGAATTGCGGTGGGAAGCCGAAGAATTCGGCGTCGAATTCCTCGATGCCGTCGACGATCGGTGCGCGCCGCACATATGCCGGGTTCGCCAGCACCTCGTCGCCGACCCCGGCCGCTCGCAGCTCGTCCTCGGAAAGTGTGGTGATCGATTCTTCGCCGCGCGCAAGGTTGTCCCAGAACGCCGACACGCTGTTGGCGCCGGGGAATCTGCCGGCCATGCCGACCACCGCAATTGCGGTGTCCGGCAAGGCTTCTTCGTTGGTGCTCATGCTTACTGTCCTCGCTTCCGCCGCATCGCGGCTCCCTGGCGCGCCGCGGCGCGCTGTTGTGCTCGGTCGCGAACCGCGTTACCTCGATCGAGGTCTTGTTCAGGCTCGGCGAGGCCGAGCTGGCGGATCACATCGACCGTGAGGTCTTGCAGCGATGCACCTTGCAGGATCATCGCCACCGGTGGCTCGATGCCGAAATCCGCACGCGTGGTGTTGCGGATCCGCACTGCCATCAAAGAGTCCATCCCGAGTTCGGTCAGCGGCATCCCGGTGTCGACGGCCGACCGATCGGAATAGCCCATCACCCCCGCGATGCGTCCGCACAGCCGTTCGCGCACGACGTCCCGTGCCTCGGCCGGGTCGAGCTCGCGCAGCGCCTCGGGTCCGGCCCAGTCGCCGCCGTCGCCGGCGACGTCGAGTTCGGACACCACGCTGGTGAAATAGCCGAGGTTGCGGATCTCGGGGAACGCGAGCATCGCGCGGTCGGCACGCAGCCGGGTGACGCCGGTGTGGCACCGGTCGGTGGCCAGCAGTGCGTCCATGGCCGCGATGCCCTCCGCCGGACTGATGGGGTCCAGCGGGCTGCCGACCAGTGACTGCGCAACACCCACTTCCGACCACGGTCCCCAATTGATCACCGCCGCCGGCATTCCGGCCGCGTGGCGCCACGACACCAGCGCATCGAGCCACGCGCTTGCGCACGCGTACGCGCCCTGCCCGGCCGAGCCGAGCAGCGAGGCGGTGGTGGAGAAGCCCACCCACCAGTCGAGCTCACGACCGGCGCTGGCCTGGTGCATCCGCAGCGCGCCGGCGGCTTTGGGAGCCCACACTCGCTCCAGGCTCTCCTTGCTCATCGACAACACCAGGCTGTCGTCGATCACCGCGGCTCCGTGCACGATGCCGGCCAATCGGCGATTCTGGTCCTCGGCGGCCGCGACCAGGCGTTCGGCCACGCCCGCGGAGGCGATATCGCCGCACACCACCGAGACCTCGGCGCGGCTTTCCAACTCGGCCAGCACTTTGCGCGCCTCGTCGGACGGTTCGCTGCGTCCGTTGAGCACCACCCGGCCCGCGCCGCTGTCGACCAGCCAGCGGGCGAAAACCAGGCCGAGGCCGCCGAGGCCACCGGTGACGATGTACGACGCGCCCGACTCGACGACCGCGTCGCGCACCGGCTCGCCGAGGGGAGCTCGGCGGAGCCGCTCGACGTACCGCTGTTCGCCCCGCCAGGCGACGATGTCATCGAAATTGGCCGTGGAATCCCGCGACTCGAGTTCGGCAGTCAATGCGGACACCGGATCCGGGGTGATGTCGAGGTCGACGAGCGTGGTGCGCAGGTCGGGATGTTCGTAGGCCAGCACCCGGACCAGACCCCGCAGCGCGCCGATCGCCGGGCGGCCCGGCTCGTCGTGAACGGCGAGGCCTCCCGGGGTTACCAGCCACAGCCGCGGTGACCGGCCGTGCCAGCCGCCGAGGATCGCCCGCACCACCGTGGAGATCGCCCACACCGAATCCCGGGCGCGGGTGAGCCCGCCGTCGGTGATCGCCGAGGCGTCCGTCGGTTGCGGGCCGTCGTCGATGAACGCGACCACACCGACGGGCGGGCGCTCGGGGTCGCCTGCCGTTTCCGCGAATGCGGCGAGCATGGCGGCCTCATCGCCGAGATCGGCGGTGATCACCCGGTGCGCCGGTGAACGCCAGTGCTCGACGAATTCCTCGGCCTTAGCACCGGCATCGGTGAGCACGAGCCAACTACCCGGAGCATCGGAGGAGCCCGTGTCCGCGATCGGCGCTTCCACCCAGCTGGTGTCGAAGATCTTCTGCGCCAACGGCAATGGCGCGCTGCGCCGTTCGACACGGCGCAGGTAGAGGTCATTGATTTCGGCGGTCACGTTTCCGGCGTCGTCGGTCAAGGTGATCTTGCCGAGTTTCCCGGCGCCGCCCGCGTCGAGGTCCATCAGCTCAGCCCGGCAGCGAGCGTGTCGGCCGGGATTGCCGTACACCCGTAACGACTCGAAAGATACTGGTAGATAACTGATTTCGGCCGAACCCGTGGCAGCGGCGGCCTCGGCGTCCGGTATCGCCGCGGCCAGACCCTGCAGGGCCGCATCCAGCATGACCGGGTGAATGCGGTAACCCGGATGCCTGGGCGCCCCGTCGGGCAGGGTGATCTCGGTTTCCACCGAACCGTCCGCCAGCCGGTGAATCTGGGTCAGCGCCGCGAAGGCGGGACCATGATTCTGGCCGGTCAACCGCAGGACGGCGTACAAATCGGCCGGCGATACCGAGGTTTCGCCGTCGCGGGCGCCGGGCGCCAGCCGATCGGGAGCGGCGTCCGGCGACACCGCGGCCCTGGCGGTCGCGTGCCGGGTCCAGCCGCCCGGGGTGCGGGAATAGATTTCGATGCGGGTCTTGTCGTCGGCGCCGCGGGTCAACTGCGTGGTCACCTGGGTGTGACCGTCGAGGGGGAGCATCTGTTCGACCTCGAGCTGGTTGATGGCCAGGGTATCGACCGGTAGGCCGAACGCTTCGCTTGCTGCGGCCAAAGCGATTTCGGCGAACCCGGCGGCCGGCATGATGGCTTGCCCGAAGACCTTGTGGTCGGCCAGCCATCCGCACACGTCGGTGCCGACATCGGCCTGCCACACGTGGTCCTGGCTCGAGGGAAGTTCGACGTGCAGGCCGAGCAGCGGGTGCGTGTCGACCGAGTCCGTCATCGCCGAGCGGTCGGCGACCCAGAAGTGTATGTGCTGCCAGGGCGTCACCGGGATGTCGGCCAGCCGGCGGGTGGCGTCGATCTGCGGGAGCTTGCCGACCGCCGCGAGTTGGGTGTGGAAGGCGATGGTGTCGTCGGTGTCGCGTTGCAAGGTGCCGACGGTCATCAACTGGGCCCGGTTCTGGAAGTCGCCGAGCGTGTCGTCGATGGCATAGGTGAGCACCGGGTGCGGGCTGACCTCGATGAAGGTGTGGTATCGGGCGGCCGCGGTGGTGATGGCTTGGTGGAAGCGCACGGGGTTGCGCAGGTTGGCCGCCCAGTAGTCGGCGTCCAGCACCGTGTGGGGCTGCTCGCTGGTGGTGCTGATCATCGGAATGGTCATCGGTTGCGGCGCGAGATCGGCGAGCGCGGAACGCAATTGCGGTAACACCGGGTCGATGATCGGGTGGTGGGAGGCCACGTCGACGTCGATGCGCCGGGCCAGCCGGTTTTGGGCGGCCACCGCGGCGATCACGGCGTCCACCGATTCGGGCGGGCCGGCGATCACGGATTGGCGCGGCGAGGCATGAACGGCCAACGTCACCTGCGGGTAGTCGGCGATCAGCTTCGCGGCGGCGTCGGCGTCGAGCTCTAGCAGGGCCATCGCGCCCTGGCCGGCCAGCTGGGCCATCAGGCGCGAGCGGGTGGCGATCACCCGCAACCCGTCGGCGGGAGTCAGCGCCCCGGCGACGACGGCGGCGGACACTTCGCCCATCGAGTGGCCGACCACGGCGTCGGGCGTCACGCCGTACGAACGCCACAGCGCGGTCAGCGCCAGTTGAATACCCACCAGCACCGGCTGAATGCGGTCGATGCCGACGACCTCGACACCGTCGGCGAGGGTCTGGCGCAGCGAAAAGCCCGCCTGGGCAAGGAAATCGGGCTCGAGCTCGTCGATGGCCGTGGCGAACGCCGGCTCGTCGGCCAGTAACCGCCTGCCCATGCCGACCCATTGCGAGCCCTGGCCGGAGTAGACGAACACCGTGCCCGGCCCGGTGAAGCCGTCCCGGCACTCCAGCACCCCGGGAACGGGGCGGCCGTCGGCCAGCGCCCGCAGCCCGGCCACCGCGTCCGAGCGGTCACGCGCGACCACGACGGCGGCCTTGGCGTGGCGGGCCCGATGGTGGTTGAGCGTGTGCGCGACATCCGCCAACGG
Organism: uncultured Actinomycetota bacterium; assembly: GCA_963794245.1. GTDB lineage: Bacteria > Actinomycetota > Actinomycetes > Mycobacteriales > Mycobacteriaceae > Mycobacterium. The sequence goes on from CAWCDD010000004.1 coordinate 240,113, forward strand.
TGTCGCCGCGCCGGGGCCTTGCATCCAGTCGGCCAGCCCCGCGGCGAGCGAAGCGGTCCGCTGTGGGCTCTTACCCGAGACCACCAACGTGGACACCCGCGGACCGGATGCGTTCGCCGGGGCCGACTCCGGGGCCTGTTCGGGGGCTTGCTCGATGACCACGTGCGCATTCGTTCCGCTGAGGCCGAACGACGACACGGCCGCCCTGCGCATTCCGGCCGGCCACGCGGTGGCCTCGGTGGGGACGAACAGCCGGGTCGACGAGGGGTCGATGGCCTGGTTCCACCGGGTGAAGTGCAAATTGGGCGGAATGTGCCCGCGCGACACGGCCAGCGTCGCCTTGATGAATCCGGTGATCCCGGCCGCGGCCTCCAGGTGACCGATGTTGGTCTTCACCGACCCGAGCGCGCACCTGCCGTCGCCGCGGCCGTAAGTGGCCGCCAGCGCCTCGAACTCGATCGGATCGCCCAACACCGTTCCGGTGCCGTGGGTCTCGATGTAGTTCACGCTGTCCGCGGTCGCGTCGGCCAGGCGTAGCGCGGTGGTGATCACGTCGCGCTGTGCGGCCGCATTCGGTGCGGTCATGCCGTTGGATCGGCCGTCCTGGTTGATCGCCGAACCGCGAACCACCGCCAGCACGCGATCACCGTCGCGGGTGGCGTCGGCCAACCGCTTGAGCACCACGACGCCGCAGCCCTCGCTGCGCACGAACCCGTCGGCCAGGGCGTCAAATGTCTTGCACCGCCCCGTCGGCGACAGGGCCGACCACTTGGACAGCGCGATGCTGGTGAACGGCGACAGCATCAGCTGAACTCCACCGGCGAGTGCCACGTCGCTTTCGCGCAGCCGCAGGCTCTGGCAGGCCAGGTGCAGCGCGACCAACGACGACGAGCACGCGGTGTCCACCGCGACCGCGGGGCCGCGCAGCCCCAGCAGATAGGAAATCCGTCCCACCGCCGCGCTGTGCGGGTTTCCGGTGCTCATGTACGCGTCGATTTCGGCGCGGCGCTCGAGGTTGACGATCGTGTAATCCCACGCCGACAACCCCATCATTGCGGCGGTTCGGGTGCCGCTCAGCGAATCCGTGGGCAGCCCAGCATGTTCGAGTGCTTCCCAGGCGACCTCGAGCAGTATCCGCTGCTGGGGGTCCATCGCCTCGGCTTCGCGTGGGGTGATGCCGAAGAAGTCGGCATCGAACCCGGCGACGTCGTCGACAAAGCCCCCCCATTTCGTCGTCATCCGCCCCGGTGCCTGTGGGTCGGGGTCGTAGAACGCGTCCGCATCCCAGCGATCGGCGGGCACCACGTCGACGGCGTCGCGCCCGTCCATCAGCAGCTGCCAAAAGCTGTCCGGCCCACTCACACTGCCCGGCAACCGGCAACCGATCCCCACCACCGCGACCGGTTCGGCGACATCGGTGGGAAACGTCGTCCCCGCGCGCACAAGTTCGCGTGCGAGGACCTCGCGCGCCTTCGGTGACATCTGCGCCGCGCGCTCGGCAAGACTGGTCATTTACTCACTGCCCCCGGTTGCCGTCTCCAGCTCGCTGGCCGCAACGAGGTCGGACAGCAATTCCATTTCTTCAACCGACAGGTCGGATTCGGCCTCCGGCGTCGGTTCGGCTTCGGCCATGGACTCGTAGCCGAGGCGTTCGCACAGTGCGCCGGCGAGATCGGTGATGGTCGGGTAGGCCCAGACCAGCGCGGCCGGCAACATGGTGCCCAGGCTCGCTTCGAGCCTGTTGCGCAACTCGAGCGCCATCAGCGAGTCGAGACCAAGCGACTCCATCGGCCGATCGGGATCGATCGGCTCGGTCGAGCGCAGCACCGCCCGGATTTCACCGGCGATCGCGGTCGCCAGGCGCGCCGGGCGTTCGGCGGCGTCGCAGGCGTCCAGTTCCGCACGGATCGCGCCACCGCCGCGTCGCTCGGTGGTGGTCTGGTCGTGCAACTTCGCGAACAGCGAGGAACCCGCCGCCGACGGGAAGGATTGGAACCACTGCCGCGCGTCGAGGCTGAAGACACCGGTGCGTGCCCGGTCGGCCGCCAGGGCCAGCTGCATTGCCGCCAGCCCCTGTTCGACGGTGATCATCGCGACACCGAGGTCGGCGAAGAACTGGGCGCGACCGACTTCGGCCCATGGGCCCCAGTTGATCCCGACGGCGGGAAGCCCGAGCGAACGACGATAGGCGACCAGGCCGTCGACCCACGAGTTCGCCGCGGCGTAGGTGCCCTGGCCGGGCGCGCCGAGCAGGGATGCCACCGAGGAGAACGTCAGCCACCAATCGACGTCCAAGTGCGCGGTGGCCTGGTGCAGGCGCCAGCTGCCGGCGACTTTCGGGGTGAACACCCGCCGCGCGGCGGCATCCGTGATGTTCAGCACGATCTCGTCTTCGAGAACCATGGCGCTGTGCAGGACTCCGGCCACCCGGAACCCGGCGTCTTGCACCGCCCGCACCAGCCGGCCGGCCGTGTCGGCGTCGGCGATGTCGCCGGTGACCACCTCGATCCGGCTGCCCGTGGCGTTCAATTCAGCGATCGCTGAACGAGTCTCGTCGCTGGGAGCCGAACGCCCATTCAGCACAACCAATCCCGCGCCCTGATCGACCAGCCACTGCGCGACGACGAAGCCGAGACCACCCATGCCTCCGACGATGACGTAGCCGCCGTCGGGGCTGACCAATGGTTGCGGCGGCGGTGCCGCGATCGCTTCGATGTCACCGCCGGCAGGTATCGACACGACGATCTTGCCGGTGTGGCGTCCGGAGGCCATCAGCCGGAACGCGTCGGCCGCATCAGGAAGGCTGAACTCGGTGACCGGGAGTACCTGCAGCTTGCCGTCCGCGACCTGCGCCAGGATGTGCCCGAGCATTTCGCGATACCGCGCCGGTTGCAGCTTCAGATTCAGGTCGAGGTCGACGACGGCGAAGGACGCGCTTTTCGCCAGCCCGGCCAATCCCAGGCTGGCGTCGGCGTGGACGTCCTTCTTGCCCAGCTCGATGAACCGGCCGCAGGGGGCAAGTATCTGCACACCGCGGTGAATCGCTTCGCCCGGAAGCGAATTGAGAATGACATCCACGCCGTAGCCGTCGGTGATGTCGAGGATCTCATCGGCGAATTCCACGTCTCGGGAGTTGCCGACGTACTCGACACCGAGTCCGGCAAGCATTTCGCGCTTGGCATCCGAGCCGGCCGTCGTGTAGATGCGGGCCCCGATCATCTTGGCGATCGAGACCGCGGCCAGGCCGACACCGCCGGTGGCGGAATGGATCAGCACCCGCTCGCCGGGTGCCAACCGGCCGACCTCGCACAGTGAGTGCCACGCGGTCAGATAGGCGATGCCGAATGCGGCCGCCTCGCCGTCCGGCAGCGCCTCGGGGACCGGGGCCACCAGGTCGGCCAGCGTTGTCATGTGTGAGGCGAAGGTGCCGGGGCCGAACGCGATGACGCGCTGTCCGACCTCGACGACGTCGACGTCAGGGCCGACCGCCGTCACGAAACCGACACACTCGCCGCCGATCACCGGCAGGGCACCGTCGAGTCCGGGATACACGCCCATCGCTTTGAGCACGTCGCTGAAGTTGAGGCCCGCGGCGACGACGCGAACTTCCACCTGGCCTGCCGACGGCGGAATCCGCTTCACCGCATGTACTTTCAGCTCATCCAGCCGCCCCGGCTGGTCGATCTGCAGCCGCACGGCGGCCCCGTTGTCCAGGCTCACCACGGTGCGACGGGATTCGGCGGCAAGAGCACCGGTCGCGTCGACGGGCGCTGGCACCAACCGGTTGACATACCGTTGCTGGTCGCGCAGCGCGATCTCGTCGTGCTCCGCACCGGCCAGCAGCTCCTCGGTCAGTGCGGCCAGCGTGCCGGATCCGTCGGCGTCGATGTCGACGATCGTGGTCCGCAGTTCGGGATGCTCGAACGTCAGCACCCGGGCGATGCCCCGAAGTTGGGTCTGCGCCAGGGTGACTCGGTCGCCTGAATCGAGCTGTTGGGCGCCGCGGGTGACGATCCACAGCCGGGGGCTGTTGCGAGCCCCCATCCGCGTCACCGTCTTGGCGATGTCGGCGATCAGCAGCGTGCGGGCCTGGGCCAGTTCCAGCTGCGCCTGGTCGTCGCGCGCCTCGTCGATGCTGCGCGGCGGGCAGACCACGACGATGCTGTCCCATGGGTTTCGGGTGATGGCGGCGCGCAGGCTCGCGGCGTCGGTGGCCGACACCAGTTCGATCTCGGTGACACCGTCGCACAGCGACGACCGCAGCGCGGGCAGCAGCGAGTCGTCGGCGGTGGCGTCGCCGATCAGCAACAAGCCATCGAGGGTGCCGGCCGGCTTGTCCAGGGGTGCGGGTTCCCATGCCACCGTGTACAGCTGACTGCTGAGTTCGGTTGCGCCGCTGGATGACCCGAGTACCGCCATCTCCACTTCGTCGATGACGAGCAGCGGCCGGCCATCAGGGTCGGTCAGCGTGACGTGACCGCGGAGCCGGTCGGGGCTATCGGTGGCGGCCAGTGAGCCTATCGAGCAGACACCGCCGGTGATGTCGCCGTAAACATGAACGCCCGCGAAACGTATTGGCAGCACCAGGGTCTGGCGGGCCGACTGCCCGCCGGCCAGGTCGGTCGCGATCCGGGTGGCGCCGAGGGCCTGCACGGCGATGTCCATCATCACCGGGTGCAGGCCGAAGCTGCGGGAACCGGTTTTGGCCGTCGCGGGCAACCGCACGTCGGCGCGGGCGGCACCGGACTTCGCGACAGCGAGCCCGACGATTCCGCGGAAGGCCGGCCCGTGTTGCTGCCCCGCGCCCCGCAGCCGCTGGTAGAGGTCTTCGGGTTTGAGCTCGTCGGCCACCTCGCCGAGCGCCGGTCGCGGTGCCTCGTCATCGGACACGGTCTCGCGGGCAACGGTGGCGGTCGCGTGTTTGATCCACCCCGAAGTGGGGTTCTGCGTGCGCATTTCGATCCGGCACGTCTGCTCGTCTCCGGTGAGCGTGGTGACCAGCACGGTGTCGTCGGTGACGTGCAGCATCTGGTGCAGGTTGAGCTCGCGGATCATCCAGCCCGGTGAGCCTTCCGCAGCTGCGAATGCGTCCGTCGCCGCGGCCAGCGCGACTTCGGCGTAGGCCGATCCGGGCAGCACGCAGAGGTCGTCGATCACGTGGTCGCCGAGCCACAGCAGATCCGGGCGCAGCTCGCACTCCCAGATCCGGGTGCCGGTGGTGGGGTCGGTGACGCCGATGCCGAGCAGTGGGTGGGTGTCTGCCGTGTGGTGGGCGGCGATCGTGGGAGCGATCCAGTGCCGGGTGTGCTGCCACGGTGTGGTGGGCAGCACCGGGTGGGGCTCGCACGGGTGCGGGGTCTGCGGCGGGTGGCTGGTGTGCGTGGTGTTGAGGTTGGTGTGGAAGGTCAGGGTGTCGTGTGTATCGCGTTGCAGGGTGCCGAGACTCAAATGGTCGGCACCGCCGTTGTTGTCACGGGCGGCCAGGGTTTCGTTGATGGCATGCGTCAACAATGGGTGGGCACTGACCTCGATGAAGGTGTGGTAGGGACCAGCTGCGTCGCTGAAAGCATGAGCGATGGCCTGTTGGAAGCGCACCGGGTTGCGCATGTTGACGGCCCAGTGTTCGGCGTCGAATGCCGCTGGGGCTTGCAGGTTTTCGTAGGTGGTCGAGATGATCGGAATGGTCGGCGGTTGCGGGGTCAGGCCGGCCAGCTCGGCGCGCATCGCGGGCTGTAGTGCGTCCATGGCCGGGTTGTGCGGGGCCACTTCGATGTTGACCCTGCCGGCGAACTGGCCCTGCGCGCGCACCTTCGCGATCACCTCGTCGATCTGCGCGGTGGGCCCCGAGATCACCGTCTGGCGCGGGGAGGCATAGATCCCCACCGTGACCTGTGGATGGTCGGCGATCAGCGCCTCGGTGGCGTCGGCGTCGAGCTCGAGCATTGCCATGGTGCCTTGCCCGGACAGCGGTGCCATCAGCCGCGATCGGGTCGCGGTCACCCGCAACCCCTCGGCGGGGGTCAGCGCGCCCGCGACCACCGCCGCGGCAACTTCGCCCATCGAGTGCCCGATCACCAGATCCGGGGTCACGCCGTAGGAACGCCACAGCGCGGTGAGCGCGAGCTGCATGCCGATCAGGCCGAGCTGAATCTGTTCGATGCCGTCGAGCGCCTTGCCGGTAGCGATCACGTCGTGCAGCGAAAAGCCGGCCTCGGCAACGAATGTCGGCTCCAGCTCGGCGACCGCCGCGGCGAACGCCGGCTCGTCGGCCAGCAGCTGGCGGCCCATACCGGGCCACTGCGATCCACGGCCCGAATAGACGAATACCGTGCCCGGCCCGATCGACCCTTCGTGGCGGTCCACCACGCCGGGGGCGGGTTCGCCGGCGCCCAGCGCGCGCAACCCCGCGACGGCCTGGTCGCGGTCGGCCGCGACCACCGTGGCGAACTTGGTGTGCCGCGCCCGGTGATGGTTGAGGGTGTGCGCGACATCGGCCAGCGCCACGTCGGCACCCGGGCCTTCCATCCAGTCGGCCAGCACCGACGCCGTCGCCGCGACCCGCTGCTTGGTCTTGCCCGACACCAACAGCGTGGTTATCGCCGGGCCAGATCCCTGCTGCGGCAACGGCACCGACACCGGCTCCACTGCCTGCTCGATCACGATGTGCGCATTCGTCCCGCTCACACCGAACGACGACACCCCGGCCCGGCGCGGTTGCCCGGTGGCCGGCCATTCCATGTCCTCGGTGGCGATGGCCAGCTTCGACACGCCTTCGCTGGCGTGGGGTGTCAGCTCGCGAAAGTTGAGGTTGCGAGGAATGCGGCCGTGCCCGACGGCCAGCACGGTCTTCATGAACCCCGCGATGCCCGCCGCGGCCTCCAGGTGACCGAGATTGGTCTTGACCGCTCCCAGCACCAGTGGAGCCCGATCCTGCCGGTCGGCGAAAACCTTGCTCAGTGAATCCAGTTCGATCGGGTCGCCGAGCGGAGTGCCGGTGCCGTGCGCCTCGATGTAGTCGATGTCGGCCGGCGTCAACTTGGCCGACGTCAGCGCCTGGTGAAGCAGCGCCTGCTGCGCCGGGCCGTTCGGAACGGTCACCCCACTGCTGGCGCCGTCCTGGTTGACCGCCGAACCGCGCACCACGGCGAGGATGCGGTTGCCGTCCCGTTGCGCGTCCGAGAGCCGCTTGAGCACCACCACTCCGGCGCCCTCGCTGCGGACATACCCGTCGGCGCCCGCATCGAATGTCTTGCACTGGCCTTCCGGCGACAGCATTCCCCACCGCGAGCAGGCGATGCTGGTTCCCGGCGTGAGCAGCAGATTGGTACCACCGACCAGCGCCGCGTCGCTTTCGCGCCAGCGCAGGCTCTGGCAGGCCAGGTGGATCGCCACCAGCGACGACGAGCACGCCGTGTCCAGCACCACCGCGGGACCGCGGGCCCCGAGCAGGTAGGCCATCCGGCCGGCCGCGAAATTGGCTGAGTTGCCGGTGAGTACGTAGGCGTCGAGGTCTTCGGGGCGCACCGTGCCGGACATCTTCAGCATGTAGTCGTAGGCGGTGACACCAACGAAAACCGAGGTCTGGGTGCCGCGAATGGTATGCGGCGGGATGCCGGCGTTCTCCAGCGCTTCAAAGGCGACTTCGAGGAACAACCGCTGCTGCGGGTCCATCGCCGCCGCCTCGCGCGGGGTGATGGAGAAGAACTCCGCGTCGAACTCATCGGGCTCCCAGTTGGAAAGGAAGCCGCCTTCACGGTTGCAGATCGTGCCGGGAACCGTGTGGTCCTCGGTGAAAAGAGCGTCGGCGTCCCACCGCTGCGACGGAACGCGCACGATGCCGCTTCGCCCGTCGCGCAACAAGTCCCAGAACTGTTCCGGGTTGTCGACACCACCGGGGAACCGACAACCCATCCCGACAACCGCGATCGGCTCGGTGCCCGCCTTTTCGGCGATCTCCAGACGAGCGGACAGATCATCGATCTTGTGCAGCGCTTCGGCGATGATCGCCCGGCGATCTGGTGTCGGGGTGGTCATCAAGTCCCTCTTAGTCTTTCCGAAAGTTGTTCCAACAACTCGGCTTCGCTGAATTCGTCGTAGGCATCCGCGTCCGGCTGCTCGTCGGCCTCGCCGAGCTCGGGCAGCACCGTGGCCAGATAGTCGGTGAGGCTGTACACGGTGGGGTAGTCGAAAACCACGGAGGCCGGCAGGAATTCACCGAGGGTGTCGGACAATGTCCGCTGCAGGGTCACGCTCATCAGCGAGTCCATCCCGAGCTGGAAGAAACCGGTCGAGGGATCCAGCGACTCCGTAGCCGGCAGGCCCATCACATTGGCCGCCAGCCGCGCGACCTGGTCGAGCAACATGTCGTGGCGCCGTTCCGGCTGGCAGTTGCCCAGGGCGATGCGGAATTCGCTTTCCGGCATTGCCGTCTCACCGGGGATCGGCAACAGATCATCGACGATTCGCAGTGATCCGCGGGTCCGGTAGGCGGCCGCCAGCAGCGGCCAATCGGCTTCGACGACAACGGAATGCACTCCGGCAGCCGGGCTCATCGCCCGTGCCAGCCCGCCGATGGCGATCTCGTCGTCCATGGGCAGCAACCCGGATCCCAAGCTGACCTGGCTGAAATCGTGTTCGGCGTCGGCCAGTGATTTCCACAATCCCCAGTTGACGGTGGTGGCCGACAGCCCCATCACGCGACGCGCATAGGCCAGCGCGTCCAGGTAACCGCTGGTGGCGGTGTAGTGGGCCAGCCAGCGTGACCCGGTCAGGCCGGAGATGGAGGAGAACAGCACGAAGTGACGCACCGGCTTTTCCAGCGACAGCCGGTGCAGCACCGCGGCGGCGTCCAGCTTGGGCGCGAACATCGCCGTCACATCGTCGTTCGTCATCTCGCTGAGCAGGACCGGCTGACCGGCGAAGGCCGCCAGATAGATCCCTTCCAGCGGAGGTAAGTCGGCGCCGAACCGGTCGAACAGCGCGCTCATCGCCGTCTCGTCGGTGGCATCCGCCGCGACGGCGGTGAGGGTGATTCCTTGCAATGCCAGGCTTTCCGCGAGTTCATGCAGTCGCTGGCCGGGGTTGCGCGAAACCGCGACGATGGTCCCCGCGCCCATTCGCGCGAGCTGGCGGATCAGGTGCGGCCCGATGTTGCCGGTAGCGCCGATGACGAGCTGCGCGGCGTCGGGATCCAGCGTGACCGCATCGGCCGGTAGCGCACGCTTGCGCAGCCGCGGCACGTGCCGTCGTCCGGACCGATACACGACCTGGTCCTCGCGATCGGTGCTACCCGCCTCGGCGAGCACCTGCCGTGCCCGCAGCTGAACGGGTACCGAGCTGTCGAAATCGATTACCCCGCCCCAGATTTCGGGGTGCTCGAGCGCCAGCGTGCGGCCCAGGCCCCACAGCGCCCCGTGGCTGGGGTTGGCGCGATCGCCCTCCGCGATGGGCTGAGCGTTGCGGGTCACCAGGAACAGCTTGGCCGGCGAACTGCTGGCCGCCATCGCCGAGGCAAGCCGGCGGACCTGATGGAAGAGTTGGTAGGCCGTTCCGACATCGAGCGGATCGGCCGGGATCGGAGGTGCGTAGAGCACGTGGTCGACATCGCCGAGCGCCCCGCCCAACGCGGCCGGATCGGCGTCCGCGGCTCGCACGTCGGTCAGGCAACCCAGCTCGGCGGCCAGGGCCGCGTCGCCGACCACCAGCCACCGGCCGGCGACCGTGGTCTCGGCGTCGGGGAGCGGCGTTGCTTCCCACACGACCTGATGCGACCAGTCGTCGAGCGGGCCGCCGACACCCGGTGACGAATGGGTTTGCTGCGCAGCGCCGTTGCGTTGCGGTGTCGGTGTCCGGGTTTCGGCGGCGGAGAACCAGTGGTGGGTGTGGTGCCAGGGGGTGGTGGGGATCTGCGGGTGCGGTTCCGGCGGATGCGCAGTCTGCGGCGCGTTCGCACTGTCGGTCAGATAGAGGTTGGTGCGGAAGGTGACGGTGTCATCGGAGTCACGCTGCAACGTGCCAATACTGGTGAATTTCCGCTCGCGGTGCGCGTCTTCCAGCGTCTCGGTGACGGCTTGGGTGAGTAGTGGGTGGGCGCTGATTTCGATGAAGGTGTGGTAGGGACCACCTGCTTCGCTGGAGGCATGAGCGATGGCTTGTTGGAAGCGGACCGGGTTGCGCATGTTGGTGGCCCAGTGTTCGGCGTCGAATGCCGCTGGGGCTTGCAGGTTTTCGTAGGTGGTGGACAGGATAGGGATCGACGGTGGCCGCGGGGCCAGGTCGGCGAGTTCGGCGCGCATGCCCGGTTGCAGGGCGTCCATGGCCGGATTGTGCGGGGCCACTTCGATATTGACCCGGCTGGCGAACCGGTTCTGGCCACGCACCTTTTCGATCAGCGCCTCGATCTGCATCGGTGGGCCCCGAGATCACGCTCTGGCGCGGCGAGTTGTAGATACCCAGCGTGACGTGCGGGTGATCAGCGATCAGCGCCTCGGTCGCGGCCACATCAAGTCCGAGCAGGGCCATGCCGCCCTGCCCCGACAGCGGTGCCATCAGCCGAGACCGGGTCGCGGTGACCCGCAACCCCTCGGCCGGGGTGAGCGCCCCGGCCACGACGGCCGCGGCCACCTCGCCCATCGAGTGCCCGATCACCAGATCCGGGGTCACCCCGTGCGAGCGCCACAGCTCGGTCAACGCCAACTGCATGCCGATCAGGCCCAACTGGATCTGCTCGATACCCTCGAGCTGCTTGCCCTCGGCGATCACCTCGTGCAGCGAGAATCCGGCCTCGGCCACGAAAGTCGGCTCCAGCTCGGCGACCGCGGCGGCGAACGCCGGCTCATCAACCAGCAATCGCCTGCCCATGCCGGCCCATTGCGAGCCGCGACCGGAATAGACGAACACCGTGCCCGGCCCGCCCGCACCCTCGTGCGGGCCGACCACGCCGGGAGCGTGCTGACCGGCCGCCAGCGCGCGAAGACCCGCGACCGCATGGGCGCGATCACGAGCCACCACGGTGGCGAACTTGGCTTGCCGAGCCCGGTGATGATTAACGGTGTGGGCCACATCGGCCAACGCCACCTGCGACCCCGCACCCTGCATCCAATCGGCCAACACCGACGCCGTCACCGCCACCCGCGCCGCCGTCTTACCCGACACCACCAACGCCGACACCTCGGTGTCCGGGCTGCCGTCGGTAACCGGCGTGAGTTCTGGACCCTCCTCGACGATCGCGTGGGCGTTGGTGCCGCCTAGGCCGAAGGAGGACACCGCAGCCCGGCGCGGACCGGAATCCGATGGCCACGCGATGTTCTCGACCGGAACGAACAGACGCGTCGGCGCCGCGTCGATGGCAGGATTCCACTGCGAGAAGTGCAGGTTCGGTGGAATCTGGCCGCGCTGCACCGCGAGCACCGCCTTGATGAACCCGGCGACTCCCGACGCCGCCTCGAGATGGCCGATGTTGGTCTTCACCGCTCCCAGCGCGCACTTGCCGTCGCCGCGGCCATAGGTTGCGGCCAGCGCCTCGAACTCGATCGGGTCTCCGAGAGCCGTTCCGGTGCCGTGGCTTTCGACGTAGTGCACGCTTTCCGGCGCGACATCGGCGGAGCGCAACGCGTCGGCGATCACATCGCATTGGGCCGCGGTGTTCGGCGCGGTGATGCCGTTGGAGCGGCCATCCTGGTTGACGGCCGAACCGCGAACCACCGCGAGCACCCGATCGCCGTCGCGCACCGCGTCGGTCAACCGCTTGAGCACCACCACACCGGCACCCTCACCACGCACAAACCCGTCCGCCGTCGCATCGAAGGTGGCGCACCGGCCATGCGGAGAGAGCAGCCCCCACGCCGAGATGGCTATTTGGGTCTCGGGGCGCAGTGTCACGCTGACGCCACCGGCCAACGCCAGGTCGGTCTCTCGTGACCGCAAGCTCTGGCAGGCCAGGTGGATCGCCGACAAGGAGGAAGAGCACGCGGTATCGACGGCCACGGCCGGACCGCGCAGCCCCAACAGATAGGAGATCCTGCCCGCGGTGATGCTGTGCGAGTTGCCGGTTCCGGTGTAGGCGTCCACGCTTTCCGGGCTGCTTGCCACCATGGACTGATACTCGTTGAAGTAGGCGCCGATCATGACGCCGGTTCGGGTGCCGGCCAGGGAATCCGTTGGGATTCCGGCATGTTCGAGGGCTTCCCAGGCGACCTCGAGCAGCATCCGCTGCTGCGGGTCCATCGACGCGGCTTCGCGGGGGGTGATCCCGAAGAACTCGGCGTCGAATCCCGCGATGTCGGGGACGAAGCCGCCCCACTTCGTCGTCATATGCCCCGGCGTCAACGGGTCGGCGTCGTAAAAGGCCTCGGCGTCCCACCGGTCCGGCGGAATATCGGAGATGGCGTTGCGGCCCTCGACCATGAGCTCCCAGAAGCTCTCCGGGCCGGTCACATTTCCGGGAAAGCGGCATCCCATCCCCACCACCGCGACCGGCTCGGTCGTGGCGGTGCGCGCGGCCCGGGAGAATTCCTCGGACAAGGCCGTGCGCTGTTGAGCCGTCATACCCACGATGCGGCTGAAAACACTTCGCATTACGCGGGCTCCTCGGCGGCCACAGGTGATGACTCGATGCGGTCGAACAAGCTGTCCAAAGTGCTTCCTGCAGAAGCGGACAGCTCCGCGATCTCATCATTTCCTGAATCCGCCTGGGGCGTGACTACTTTCGCAAGGAAGTCCGCCAGGGCTGCGACGGTCGGGTGGTTGAACAGCATCGTTGCCGACAATTCGATGCCCGCCAGGATCTCGGCTTCGCGTCGGATCGCCATGGCCATCAGGGAGTTGAGGCCCAGTTCGGCCAGCGGACGATCGGCTTCCAGCTCCGATTCGGGGATCCGCAGTTCGCGGGCGACAATGTCGCGCAGGCCGCTTTCCAGCTCGGTGCGGATCTGCACCGGTGACAGATTCGACCAATCCCGTGCCGGGACCAGGGACGTGGCCGGAGCGCCTTCCAGCAGGTCGTCGACGATGCGCAGCGATCCGCGGGTCCGGTAGGCGTCGGCCAGTAGCGTCCAATCCGCGTCGACGACAACGGAATGCACTCCGGCGGCCGGGCTCATCACGATCGGCAGCGCTGCGATCGCGACCTCGTCGTCCATCGGCAGCAGACCGGAGCCCACGCTGACCTGGCTGGCATCGTCTTGCGCGTCGGCCAGCGATTTCCACAATCCCCAGTTGACCGTGGTGGCCGACAGCCCGATCACGCGACGCGCGTAGGCCAGCGCGTCCAGGAAGCCGCTGGTGGCCGTGTAGTGGGCCAGCCAGCGCGAGCCGGTCAGGCCGGAGATCGAGGAGAACAGCACGAAGTGACGCACCGGCGTTTTCAGCGACAGGCGGTGCAGCACCGCGGCGGCGTCCAGCTTGGGCGCGAACATCGCCGTGACGTCGTCGTCGGTCATCTCGCTGAGCAACACCGGGCCGCCGGCGAAGGCCGCCAGATAGATGCCTTCCAGCGGAGGTAAGTCGGCGCCGAACCGGTCGAACAGCGCGCTCATCGCCGTCTCGTCGGTGGCATCGGCCGCGACGGTGACGAGGTCCGTGCCTTGTGCCGCCAGGCTTTCGGCTAGCGCGTGCAGTCGTCGGCCGGGATTACGCGAGACCGCGACGATGGTCTTGGCGCCCATCTGCGCGAGCTGGCGGATCAGGTGCGGACCGATGTTGCCGGTCGCGCCGACGACGAGGTGACAGGTATTGGCATCCAGCGTCACCGGTGACTGCGCCGGCACCGCACGCCGTTGCAGCCGGGGCACATGACGCACACCCCACCGGTAGACGACCTGATCTTCGGCGTCGCCGGCGTTGACTTCACTGAGCACCTGGGGCGCCGCCAGTTCGGCGGGCACCGAGCCGTCCAGATCGACAATGCCGCCCCAGATTTCGGGGTGCTCGAGTGCGAGGGTTCGTCCCAGACCCCACAGCGCCCCGTGAGCCGGGTTGGCGTGATCGCCCTCCGCGATGGGTTGGGCGTTGCGGGTCACGATGAACAACTTGGCCGCCGAGGTGCCGGAAGCCATCGCGGCAACCAGGCGGCGAACCTGCCCGAACAGCTGGTAAGCCATACCCGCATCGACGGACCTGCCCGCCGGTGGCGCGTAGACCACATGGTCGACACCACGCAGCGCCGCGCTTAATGCCGCCTCGTCGTCGAGCACCGAGGACTGCGCGACGTCGACGTGGCATTGCGACCCCGCGATCCGGGCGAGTTCTTCGCCCAGCTCGGCATCGGACAGCACCAGCCAGCGGCTGGTGCCGGCGATTGCTGCACCGGTCAGCGGGGTGGACGGCCACGCCATCTGGTAGCACCAGGAGTCCAGTGCGCCGCCCAGATAGTTGGACGGCGCCGCGACTGGGGCCGGTAAGTCGTTGTGGTGCACCGCCTTTGGCGTCGGCCCGGCCACCTTCGTGACGGGGATCCAGTGGTGGGTGTGGTGCCAGGGGGTGGTGGGGATCTGCGGGTGCGGTTCGGGCGGATGCGGAGTCTGCGGCGGATGGGTGGTGTGCACCCTGTTCAGGTTGGTGCGGAAGGTGATGGCGTCGTCGCTATCGCGCTGCAGCGTCCCGACGCAGGCGTACTTACTTCCGTGCTGGGCGCTGTGCAGGGTTTCCAGGACGGCTTGGGTGAGTAGTGGGTGGGCGCTGATTTCGATGAAGGTGTGGTGGTCGGTTGCGGCTTTGGTGATGGCTTGTTGGAAGCGGACCGGGTTGCGCATGTTGGTGGCCCAGTGTTCGGCGTCGAATGCCGCTGGGGCTTGCAGGTTTTCGTAGGTGGTGGACAGGATAGGGATCGACGGTGGCCGCGGGGCCAGGTCGGCGAGTTCGGCGCGCATGCCCGGTTGCAGGGCGTCCATGGCCGGATTGTGCGGGGCCACTTCGATATTGACCCGGCTGGCGAACCGGTTCTGGCCACGCACCTTTTCAATCAGCGCCTCGATCGCCTCGGTGGGCCCCGAAATCACACTCTGGCGCGGCGAGTTGTAGATACCCAGCGTGACGTGCGGGTGATCAGCGATCAGCGCCTCGGTCGCGGCCACATCAAGTTCCAGCAGGGCCATACCGCCCTGCCCCGACAGCGGTGCCATCAGCCGAGACCGGGTCGCGGTGACCCGCAACCCCTCGGCCGCTGTGAGCGCCCCGGCCACGACGGCGGCGGCCACCTCGCCCATCGAGTGCCCGATCACCAGATCCGGGGTCACCCCGTGCGAGCGCCACAGCTCGGTCAGGGCCAACTGCATGCCGATCAGGCCCAACTGGATCTGCTCGATACCCTCGAGCTGCTTGCCCTCGGCGATCACCTCGTGCAGCGAGAATCCGGCCTCGGCCACGAAACGTCGGCTCCAGCTCGGCGACCGCGGCGGCGAACGCCGGCTCATCAACCAGCAATCGCCTGCCCATGCCGGCCCACTGCGAGCCGCGACCGGAATAGACGAACACCGTGCCCGGCCCGCCCGCACCCTCGTGCGGGCCGACCACGCCGGGAGCGTGCTGACCGGCCGCCAGCGCGCGAAGACCCGCGACCGCATGGGCGCGATCACGAGCCACCACGGTGGCGAACTTGGCTTGCCGAGCCCGGTGATGATTAACGGTGTGGGCCACATCGGCCAACGCCACCTGCGACCCCGCACCCTGCATCCAATCGGCCAACACCGACGCCGTCACCGCCACCCGCGCCGCCGTCTTACCCGACACCACCAACGCCGACACCCCCGGCTCGGGCAGTGTCCGACGGGGCAGCGTGACGTCTTGGCCCTGCTCGATCACGACATGCGCGTTGGTGCCGCCGAATCCGAACGACGACACCCCGGCCCGGCGCGGACGCCCCGTCTCGGGCCAAGGAGTTTGTGTGTCAACAACTTTCATCCGCAGGTTGTCAAAGGGGATATGCGGATTCGGGCTTTCGAAGCGCTGATTCGGCGGAATCTCGCCGCGCTCCACCGCCATCACGGCCTTGATGAAGCCGGCGATGCCGGCTGCCGCCTCGGTGTGTCCAAGGTTCGTCTTCAGCGCGCCGATCAGCAGTGGAGAGTCCTCGGGACGGCCACGACCCAGCACCGTGCCCAGGGCGCGCGCTTCGATCGGATCACCCAACAACGTTCCGGTGCCGTGTGTTTCGACGTAGTCGACCATGCCGGGCTGCATCCCCGCGTTGGCGTAGGCGGCACGCAGCACCGCCATCTGGGCTGCCGGGTTGGGAGCCATCAACCCGTTGGAGCGGCCGTCCTGGTTGACGGCCGAACCGCAGATCACGGCCAGCACCCGATCGCCGTCGCGCTGGGCGTCCGTCAACCGCTTGAGCACCACCACCCCGGCACCCTCACCACGCACAAACCCGTCCGCCGACGCATCGAACGCGCGGCACCTACCGGTGGGCGAGAGCGCGCCGACCTGGTCGAAACCGCGAAATACCGCCGGGGTCAACAGCACGTTCACACCGGCGGCGATAGCCAGGTGGGAATCCTGGGTTCGCAGACTCTGACAGGCCAGGTGGATGGCCACCAAGGATGACGAGCAGGCGGTGTCCACCGCAACCGACGGGCCGCGCAGGTCAAGGAAATACGAGAGACGGTTGGCGATGATGCTCATCGCGCCGCCGGTGTTGTTCCATCCGTCGACCTGGCACAGATCGTTGGACGCGATCACACCGTATTCACTCAGGCAGGACCCGGCGAATACCCCGGTCTGCGAACGGCGCAGCGAGCTGGGCGGTATTCCGGCGTGCTCCAACGCCTCCCAGGCCACCTCGAGCAGCAGGCGCTGCTGGGGGTCCATCTTGTCGGCTTCGCTGGGTGAGATCTCGAAAAACTCGGCGTCGAAAGCGTCGATGTCAGGTAGGAACGAACCCCACCGCGTCGTGCGGGCCAACGTCGCCGCGACCTCGGGTGAGCCGTTCTCGAATGGCTGCCACCGCTCGGGCGGCACTTCCCCGATCGTGCAGCCGCGCTCAAGCAATAACTCCCACAACGCTTCCGGGCCCGTTATCCCGCCGGGGAAGCGGCACCCCATCCCGACGACGGCGATCGGCTCGTCGAGCGAGTTGCGCACCGGGCGCTTGACTCCCGCGTCGGATTCGGGGTCGGCTTCGGGCGCGGTGAGGTATGCGGCCAGGGCGTTGATCGTCGGGTGCTCCCAGAACTCGATCGGGGACACCGGCTTTCCCAACAACTCCGACAATTCACCGGACAGCACGACCGACTCGCGAGAGCTCACGCCAAGGTCGGCCAGGGAGAGATCGGGGTCGACTTCGTCCGGGGTGCATCCGATGTTGGTCACCAAGTAGTCGACGAGCCAGTGGCGCAAGTCGGCTTCACCACTGATGCCCGAAGAGGTCATACCGTCACATCCAGCCGTTTGAATCCCTCAGTTTGGTAGCGCTCGACGCAGGCCGAACGCCGGACTTTGCCGCTCGTGGTGATCGGTATCGAACCCGGTGACACCAGAACAAGATCGGCGACCCGCAGACTGTGCGACTTCGAGATCGCCGAGGTGACTTTGCGCTTCACCGAGCGAAGTCGCACCAGCGCCTCTTCCGCGGAGGCTCCTTTGCCCTTGAGTTCGATGATCGCCACGAGCTGCTCGGTGATGTCGTCCGGCACCGATATCGCCGCGACCCGGCCGCCGGTGATTTCCTGGATCGTTGCCTCGATGTCGTCGGGGTAGTGGTTGCGCCCGTCGACGATGAGGAGGTCTTTGATGCGGCCCATGATGAACAGTTCGCCGTCGGAGATGACGCCCAGATCGCCGGTCCGCAGCCATGGTCCCTCCGCGGCTCCTGGTGCGGGATCAACCAGCTTGGCGTTGAAAACGCGCTCGGTTTGTTCCGGCTTGCGCCAATACCCCATCGTCACGTGGTCGCCGTGTACCCAGATCTCGCCCACGGTCCCCTCGGGGTTCTCCACCATGGTTTCGGGGTGGACGATTCGCACCGACGTGGGGTCGGGCGCACCGTAGCCGATGAGTTCGGTTCCGAGCGTCCCGTCGGTTCCGCAGGGCTTGGCTCGACCGGCAGTCAGGTGTTCATAGTCGAAACGGACCGTCTTGAGTGCGGTGCCGGGTTCGGGAGCTGCCACGTAAAGCGTTGCTTCCGCGAGCCCGTAAGACGGACGGATTGCCGTCGGGCTCAGATTGTGGGGAGCGAAACGCTCGGTGAAACGCTTCACGGTCGCGACGTGGATCCGTTCACTGCCGCTGACGATGCGCTGCACGTTGCCGAGGTCAAGTCCGGCCATGTCGTCGTCGGATGTTCTGCGCACGGACAGTTCGAAGGCGAAGTTAGGTGCGGCGGAGAGGCACGGACCGTTGGTGGCGAGCATGTGGATCCAACGTGCCGGGCGGACCAAAAATGACATGGGGCTCATCAACACCGCGCGCCGCTGAGCCACCAATGGCGCACAAAGTCCCAGAATCAGCCCCATGTCGTGGTACAGGGGCAGCCAGGACGTCAGCGTCAAGTCGGCTGGAAGCCGAGCGGGATCCCCAAAGTAGGCATACATACTCTGCGTCACGTTGGCGATGACGTTCTTGTGCGTGACGATGACGCCGGCCGGCGTCCGCGTCGACCCCGATGTGTATTGCAGGTATGCCGCGCCCGAAGAGTGGTGCCGACTCGGTGGGAGGTCGCGCGGAGAGTCCAAGTCCAGCAGGTCGACCTCGATGACGAACGGGGCGGGTTGCCCGTGGTATCCCGTTGCGTATTTCGTGACGTCGCCGACCACGGCCGAAGTCGTGAGAATGGCGACCGGATTGGAATCCCGCAATACCGAGGAAATCCGGTCGTCGTGCACACCGTATTGCGGTGTCGAGAGCGGAACGGCGATGAAACCGGCTTCCAGCGCACCGAAGAATGCGACGATATATTCCATTCCCTGCGGCGCGAGAATTGCGACCCGGTCTCCAGGTGAGCCGCACAGTGCGAGCTCCTCGGCAACAATGCGCGCGCGCTGCGACATTTGCGACCATGTCAAGGTCTCAGCAAACCCCGTCGGGTCCTGCTCGTAGTCGATGTACGTGAACGCCGTCGCGTCGGGCTGTTGGTCAGCCCGCGCCTGCAGCAAAGCAGGTATGGACGCATTGGCTACCGGCATTTCGTTACCTTCCCAACTCGCTGTCGGCGTCACTAAGTGCACGCACCCTGTGTGTTGCGTTGAGCGGCTTTGTGGCTCCTCGGCGGAGCCCCCCTACACACAGCAGCTGCTGGCGAAAAACCTTGGCGCGCTGAGACTGGATGGGCGGGGTCCCCGGTTCCCCTCCCCGACCTCGAGTCTCCTTAAGCAAGGTAAGCAATCTAACACGGGGAGGTGATGGGATTTTCGAAATCCACAGATTCATGCACAGGACTCGGCGTGGGTTGTTGACTATGTGGACGACATTTGCAGTGAACAACGTTCTCGCAGGTCATAGCAGTATGTTCGACAAGTGACGTGTGGTGTTAGTGGTGCTGAAGTGGCGTGCGGGCAGCACGATACAACCAAGGTTGTCGGTCCAGCGGGTGCTGGAGCCGGTCGGTTTTGGGACCAGCGCACCGTTTTGCGGGCCGCCCCCACGCGGGGTCTCGAGGGGCCCGGAGAAGCGCTAACGCGGGTGGGGCCGGGCGGCGCAGGCCAGGGGATGAAACGGCCGCCCGGAGGGCGTCTTGGGCGGGTGTCTGCGTCGAATGGATGACCGCCTGCGGCCGGCCGCCGGCGCGGATCTGCGCGTCATCGGCGGCCGATCACCTTAGCTAACCCGTGGTGCCCGATCGAGGATTTTTTGCTCGATATTCTTCACCAGTTCCGGCAAATTGTTGTTGAGGTAAAAATGATCCCCAGCAAACACTTGGAGAGAGAATTCGTCGGTAGTGCGATCCGACCAGGCCGTCATGTTTTCCTCCGCCACGATGATGTCGTTATCCGCGACGAAGGCGTGGATCGGGCACGACACCGTTACCTCGGGCGCGCGGGTATAGGCGGCAATGGCCCGCACGCTTTGCAGGGTGGGCAGAATCGTCGACGCGAATTCGTCATTCGCCAGCATTTCGGGGTTCGTGTCGGTGACCTGCGCGACTACGTTCAGGATGTCCCGGTCCGAACCCTGTAGTTCCTGGTAGCGGATGTGGCCGGGTGCCGCGCAGCACGAAACGAACAGGGCGGCGATCGCATGTCCGGCCGATTGGAAGCGCAGCGCCACTTCGAAGGCCAGCAACCCGCCCATGCTGTGGCCGAAGAACGCCACCGGACGGTCGGTCGGCGCGGTGGGCGCCATCATGGTGAAGATTTCGTCGGCGAACTCGGGAATGCTCGGCAACTGGGTGAGGCCGCGATCGCTGCTTCGGGGGTATTGGACGGCAACCCGCTGGATGTCGGTGGAGAACGCCTTCGCAAACGGCACGTAGAAGGTCGCGGACCCACCGGCGTGCGGAAATATGTAAAGCGTTGCTACGGGCGGCTTCGCGCCGCCGCTGCCTCGGTCCGTGGGCCCGTTCACTGACTCAGCCTATCTCGGTGCCATTAGCTGGTCGGCCGCCTCGGCACACGTAATTGCTCGTCGGCATCACAAACGCGGGCGCCCTGCGCGGGCGGAAGCGCAGAAGTCCTGGAAGAATCTACTTTTGTGGGCCTATCGACGGCTGCGGCTCGCCCCCGGTGCGTCCGGTTGGTGAATTTGCCCGACACACCGGTGCCGCCACCGCCGTCACAGAGGTAACACCAGGCACACTGGTAACAACAGGAATTGTGCAAGACGCCAGGAGGGTGTGGCCGTGTACCGAGTCTTTGAAGCGCTGGATGAATTAGGCGCCATTGTCGAAGAAGCCCGCGGCGTGCCTATGACGGCTGGCTGTGTGGTGCCTCGCGGTGACGTGCTGGAACTGATCGACGACATCAAGGATGCGATCCCCGGCGAGCTGGACGACGCCCAGGATGTCCTGGATGCCCGTGATTCGATGCTTTCCGACGCCAAGTCGCACGCCGAATCCATGGTGTCCTCGGCAACCACCGAGTCGGAGTCGATGCTCAACCACTCCCGCGCGGAGGCTGACCGGCTGCTTTCCGACGCCAAGTCGCAGGCCGACCGGATGGTGAACGAGGCGCGCCAGCACAGCGAGCGGATGGTCGGGGAGGCCCGCGAGGAAGCGATGCGCATTGCCACGGCGGCCAAACGCGAGTACGAGGCCAGCGTCGGCCGCGCCCAGGCCGAGGCCGACCGGCTGATCGAAAACGGCAACATCTCCTACGAGAAGGCCGTGCAAGAGGGCATCAAGGAGCAGCAGCGCCTGGTCTCGCAGAACGAGGTCGTGCAGGCGGCTAACGCGGAGTCCACCCGGCTCATCGACACCGCGCACGCCGAGGCCGACCGGCTGCGCGGTGAGTGCGATATCTACGTCGACAACAAGCTGGCCGAGTTCGAGGAGTTCCTCAACGGCACGCTTCGCTCGGTGGGCCGCGGCCGCCACCAACTCCGGACGGCGGCCGGAACACACGACTACGCGACCCGCTAGCGCCTAGCGTCCGCGGTTCTGTTCGCCCAGCGCCGAGCGGCACCACCTGGGCGGATGGCCGCGACCGGGGCACTCCGGCGGCGCCGTAAGATTTTTCCATGGCGCGCAAACACAGCACCACTGCGCAGCATCATCCGGCTTCGCCGATGACTGTCGACGTCACGCGGCTTGGGCGACGCCCGGGATCGATGGTGACCTTGCGTAACACCGTGCCCAGTCCGTCGCGTATCGGACTGGACATGATCGCTATCCAGCAGGGCGCTCCGCTCGACATGGATCTGCGGGTCGAGTCGGTGTCGGAAGGCGTGTTGGTCACCGGCACCGTGTCCGGCCCCACCGTCGGCGAGTGCTCACGGTGCCTGACGGCGGTCAACGGGCACGTGCAGATCGGGCTGACCGAGCTGTTTGCCTATCCGGACAGCACCACCGAGGCGACCACCGAAGAAGACGAGGTCGGCCGGGTCGTCGACGACCGCATCGACCTCGAGCAGTCCATCGTCGACGCCGTCGGACTCGAGCTTCCGTTTGCACCGGTGTGCCAACCGGATTGCCCGGGGATGTGCCCGCAATGCGGCGTGCTGCTGGCCAACGAACCCGGCCACCACCATGACACCATCGATCCGCGATGGGCCAAGCTGGTGGACATGCAGTCCGACGATTCCCGCGACCCGGATACCTCTCGGGGTGACCAGTGACCTCGCGGCAAATTCTGCTCGACGCGCTCGGGGTCGAACTGCCCGAGGAACTGCTCTCGTTGGCGTTGACCCACCGCAGCTACGCCTACGAGCACGGCGGACTACCGACCAACGAGCGGCTGGAGTTTCTCGGCGACGCCGTGCTGGGCCTGACCGTCACCGACGAGCTCTATCACCGTCATCCCGACCGTTCGGAAGGTGATCTGGCCAAACTGCGAGCCAGTGTCGTCAACACCCACGCGCTCGCCGACGTCGCGCGGCAGCTGTCCGAAGGGGGGCTGGGCGGTCACCTGCTGCTGGGGCGCGGCGAGGCGAACACCGGCGGAGCCGACAAGTCGAGCATCCTGGCCGACGGCATGGAGTCGCTGCTGGGCGCGATCTACCTGGCGCACGGCATCGAGACAGCGCGCGAGGTGATCCTGCGATTGTTCGGTGCGCTGCTGGACGCCGCGCCGACGCTGGGTGCCGGGCTGGATTGGAAGACCAGCTTGCAGGAGCTCACCGCGGCGCGCGGGATGGGCGCGCCGTCCTACCAGGTCACCTCCACCGGCCCGGACCACGACAAGGAATTCACCGCGGTGGTCGTCGTGATGGAGACCGAATACGGGTCGGGGATGGGCCGCTCCAAAAAGGAGGCCGAGCAGAAGGCCGCCGCCGCGACCTGGAAAGCGCTGGAGGCGCTGGACACCGCGGGGAAAACGCCCGCCTGACGATGCCCGAGCTGCCCGAAGTCGAGGTGGTGCGCCGCGGCTTGCAGGCCCACGTTGTGGGCAAGACGATCACCGCGGTTCGGGTGCACCACCCCCGCGCGGTACGCCGCCACGAAGCCGGGCCCGCCGACCTCACGGCCCGGCTGCTCGGCGCGCGGATCGACGGAACCGATCGCCGCGGCAAATACCTGTGGCTGCTGCTGGACGCCGAGTCGGGCGGGTCGAAGCCCGATACCGCGCTGGTCGTCCACCTCGGCATGAGCGGCCAGATGCTGCTGGGCAAAGTCCCACGGGCCGACCATGTCCGGATCTCCGCGCTGCTCGACGACGGAACCGTACTGAGCTTCGCCGACCAGCGGACCTTCGGGGGGTGGATGCTTGCCGACCTGACGGAGGTGGACGGCAGCGTGGTGCCGGAGCCCGTCGCGCACCTCGCGCGGGATCCGCTGGACCCCCGCTTCGACGCCGATGCGGTGGTGAAAGTGTTGCGGGGCAAGCATTCCGAGCTCAAGCGCCAACTGCTGGATCAGCAGGTGGTCTCGGGTATCGGCAACATCTACGCGGACGAAGCATTGTGGCGGGCCAAAGTTCATGGTGCCCGGGTGGCCGCGACGCTGAGTCGGCGCCAGCTGACCGCGGTGCTGGACGCCGCCGCGGACGTGATGCGCGACGCGCTGGCCAAGGGCGGGACCTCGTTCGATTCGCTGTACGTCAACGTCAACGGCGAGTCGGGCTACTTCGACCGCTCCCTGGATGCGTACGGGCGCGAAGGCCAAAGCTGCCGGCGTTGCGGAGCGGTGATACGCCGCGAGAAGTTTATGAACCGTTCGTCGTTCTACTGTCCGCGGTGTCAGCCGCGTCCGCGCGGTTAACGTTTTCTCGTCCAAAGCTGAGGCTAACCTCAGCATCGTGAGGTTATCCTTACCAGGATGATCAACCTCTGGACTCGGTGCGAGTAATGCGCAAAGCGGCGCCAAACGCAGATCGTTTCTCGGGTTCGCCAACCGTGTTAGCGCAGCTGTCGCCCGGTGAGCGGGCAACCATCACGGGCGTGGCGCCGGCGGCGTCCGCCGTGGTGGCGGGCCGACTGCGGCAGTTGGGATTTCGGCCGGCCTCCGACGTCGAGGTCATCCGCCGGGCCCCGATGGGCGACCCGACCATCTACCGGGTTCAGAACACCGAGCTGTGCCTGCGCCGCCGCGAGGCGCGGCTGATCGAAGTCACCCAGCGGACCGACGTATGACGTCGTGCCACGAGGAAGGCGGCGCCGGCGTCGCCGTCGCGGGAATGGCGCGGATCGCGCTGGTGGGCAGTCCCAACGCGGGCAAGACTTCGGTGTTCAACCACCTGACCGGACTGCGCGCCAAGACCGGTAACTATCCGGGCGTCACTGTCGGGCGCAGCGTCGGCACCACCAAGGTGGACGGCGTAGAGGTCGCCATCGAGGATCTGCCCGGCACCTACAGCCTCGACCCGATCAGCCCGGACGAACAGGTGGTGGCCGACCTGCTGGGCGGCGAGGTCTACGGCGACGGCCCACCCGATGCGATCGTCATCGTCGCCGACGCCACCACGCTGCACCGTTCGATCATCCTGGTGGCGCAGGTGCTGCGGCAGGACCTTCCGTGTCTGTTGGTGCTGAGCATGACCGACGAATTGACCGCGCGCGGTGGCGGCATCTCCATCGACGCCTTGTCGACGGCGCTGGGCGTCCCGGTCCTCGCTGTGATAGCCAACCGCGGCGTGGGCATCGACACCTTGCGCGCCCAACTGCTGGCCTTCAATCAGTGGCAACGGCCCCCGGTTCTGCCCCCGGCCGACAACGACGCCATCGACGCGTGGGGCACGTCCGTGCTGAAGGCTGCCGATTACGTTGCGCCAAAACCTGATCGGCGCACGCGAGGGATCGACGCGGTGGTTCTGCACCCGCTGTGGGGGACCTTCATCTTCTTCGCGGTGATGTTCTGCTTTTTTCAGGTCGTCTTCACCGTCGCCGCGCCGCTGCAGGATCAAGTGGGCAATTGGCTCACCTGGCTGGGCGGACTGGTCAGCAACCACGTCGGCAACTATGTGGTGCGCGGGCTGCTCGGCCAGGGGCTGATCGGCGGCGTCGGAACGGTGCTCCAGTTCATCCCGCAGATCGTGTTGCTGTTCTTGCTGATCGCGCTGCTGGAGAACGTCGGCTACATGGCGCGAGCCGCGTTCTTGATGGACCGGGTGATGGCCGCGACGGGACTTGAAGGGCGCGCGTTCGTCGCGATGCTCTCGTCGTTCGCCTGCGCAATCCCGGGGATCATGGCCACCCGGACGCTGCCGTCGTCGCGCGACCGGATCGCCACCATCATCACGGCGCCGCTGATGACCTGCTCGGCCCGGCTTCCGGTGTTCACCCTGCTGGTCGGACTGCTGGTGTCGCCGCGGACGCACTGGGGTGGCCTGAGTGCGCAGGGCATCGCGATGTTCGCGCTCTACGTGTGTGGCGGCACCTCGGCGCTGATCGCCGCGGCGTTGTTCAAATCGACGATCCTGCGCAGTGATTTGCTGCCGTTCACGATGGAGCTTCCGCCGTACCGCTTCCCGTCGGCCAAGAACGTGCTGATCACGATGTGGGATTCGGCGAAGGTGTTCTTACGCAAGGCCGGAACGATCATCCTGGGCACGTCCGTGGTGCTGTGGGTGCTGCTTAATCTGCCGGCGCGCGCGTCCGAGACCGAGAAGATGTCGCCGACGGACGCCACCGCTTACGTGATGAACCACAGCTACGCCGCCGATGTGGGGAAGGCGATCGGGCCGGTGTTCAAACCACTCGGATTCGATTGGCGCATCAACATTTCCCTGCTCGGTTCGTTCTCGGCGCGCGAAGTGTTCGTGTCCACCCTGGGCCAGGTGGCGGCGGCGGAGAGTCCCGACGATCCGCGCGAAGCGCTGGTCGCCATGACCGACGACAACGGCCATAAGGTGTTCACCGCGCCGACCGTCATCGCGCTGATGGCGTACTTCATCTACGCGCTGCAATGCATGTCCACCGTCGCGGTGATGCGCCGCGAGACCAACTCGTGGCGATGGCCGCTGTTCGCCTGGTCCTACATGTTCATCCTGGCGTGGGCGGCGGCGTTCGCCGCCCGGTCGGTCGCGATAGCGCTGGGCGCATGATTCCGCTCCACGCCACGGCGACCGCGAACCCCGCGCAGCTGCGCTGGGTGGTGGCAGCCGAGCAACTGCCGCCGCGCGGCACCGTCCGCGTCGCCCCGGGCGCCCTCGGTGCCTTGCTGGACGCCGGCGTGATCGGTGAAATCGTGGTGGCCGCAACCGGCATCCTGATCACTGTCGGTGCGGCCGTCAGCTGGCGTGAGGTCGGCGACGACGTTCGCGAAGCGCTCAGCGAGGCGCTGCTGGACCCGGCGGGCTGGACGGTCGACGAATCAGCAGTCCCCGCAGGCAAATTGGACGCAGTCGTCGCGGAGCTGCTGGCCGGCTCGGTGGGCGCGCTCGCCGCTTCGCACGGTGGGTCGATCGAGCTGGTATCGGTGGTCGGTCACAACGTGACCGTGCGGATGTCGGGTGCCTGCGACGGATGCCCGGGAGCGTCCGCCACGCTACGGGACGCGCTCGAGCGCGAACTGCGCCGACGGGTCAATGACCAGGTCGTGGTCTCGTCCGAAAATGGTTCGGCCACAATATCTTTCGGCAAGAAGCTGCTGTCGTTGATAGTCCGCTGAAGGCGCTATCGCACGTCCCCGGTAGAAATGAGCCATGACGGAACTGTGGGTCGAACGCACCGGGACGCGCCGCTACACGGGCCATAGCTCACGGGGAGCGCAGGTTCTGATCGGCTCCGAGGACGTCGAGGGCGTGTTCACCCCCGGCGAACTGCTCAAGATCGCGCTTGCCGCGTGCAGCGGGATGTCCAGCGACCAGCCGCTGGCCCGCCGGCTCGGCGACGACTACCGGGCAGTGGTCCGGGTTTCCGGCGACGCCGACCGCGACGAAGAGGTCTATCCGCTGCTCTCCGAAACCCTGGAGCTGGACCTGTCCGGATTGTCGGCGGACGACCGGGAACGCCTGCTCGTGGTCGTCAGCCGGGCGATCGACCTGGTCTGCACGGTCGGGCGCACGCTCAAGTCGGGCACCACCGTCAAGTTCGAGATCGCCTCCGAGGCCGACTCCGAAGCTAACAATGTCGGGTCCTGACGTCCGGCTCACCGCTTGGGTGCACGGCATGGTCCAGGGGGTGGGCTTTCGCTGGTGGACCCGCTGCCGGGCGCTGGAGCTGGGCCTCACCGGCTACGCGGCCAATCGAGGCCGACGGCCGCGTCCTGGTCGTCGCGCACGGACCCCGGGAGTCGGGCGAGAAACTGCTGCAGCTGCTGCAAGGCGGCCATTCGTGGCCCGCGCAGCCCGGCCGCGTCGACAAGGTTGTCGCCGAATGGTCGCAACCGCAGGAGCGGTTCGAGGGATTCGTCGAGCGCTAGCCCGAGTCACACCGGTCACTGCGGCACCAGCTGAGCTCGGCACGCTGTGATCGCGAACGTGATAGCGCCGGCGCTATCACGTTTCCGGAGGCGTCATGGCCTCCTTTTCAGTGACTGAAGTGGCCATTGTGGCCAGTGCGTCAGGCTGTGAACGGCGGGCGCATTTCGGGCAGTCCGACACCCCTCGGTGACCGCGACTCGGGCAATTGGAGCGGTAGTCTGGCTCGCCGTGTACCTCAAGAGTCTGACGCTGAAGGGCTTCAAGTCCTTCGCTTCGCCGACGACTCTGCGCTTCGAGCCGGGCATCACCGCGGTTGTCGGGCCCAACGGTTCCGGCAAGTCCAACGTGGTCGATGCCCTGGCCTGGGTGATGGGGGAGCAGGGCGCCAAGACGCTGCGCGGCGGAAAGATGGAAGACGTCATCTTCGCCGGCACCTCGTCGCGCGCCCCGCTGGGCCGCGCCGAGGTCACCGTGACGATCGACAACTCCGACAACGCGCTGCCGATCGAGTACAACGAGGTGTCGATCACCCGGCGGATGTTCCGCGACGGCGCCAGTGAATACGAAATCAACGGCACCGGTTGCCGTTTGATGGATGTCCAGGAGCTGCTGAGCGACTCCGGCATTGGCCGCGAGATGCACGTGATCGTGGGGCAGGGCAAGCTCGACGAGATCTTGCAGTCGCGGCCCGAGGATCGCCGCGCGTTCATCGAAGAAGCCGCGGGCGTGCTCAAGCACCGCAAGCGCAAGGAAAAAGCCCTGCGCAAGCTCGACGCGATGCAGGCCAACCTGGCCCGGCTCTCCGACCTGACCACCGAGCTGCGCCGCCAGCTCAAACCGTTGGGCCGCCAAGCCGAGGTGGCCCGTCGCGCCCAGACCATCCAGGCCGACCTGCGCGATGCGAAACTGCGGCTGGCCGCCGACGACATGGTCAACCGGCAAACGCAGCGGGACGCGATCTTGGAGGCCGAGGCCACCATGCGCCGCGAGCACGACGTGGCGGCCAGCCGCCTGGCCGTGGCGTCCGACGAGCTGACCGCGCACGAGACCGCGCTGGCCGAGCTGTCGGTGCGGGCCGAGTCCGTCCAGCACACCTGGTTCGGCCTGTCCGCCCTGGCGGAACGGGTTAGCGCCACGGTGCGCATCGCCAGCGAACGCGCTGCCCACCTCGATGTCGAGCCGGTGGCGGCCAGCGATACCGATCCGGACGCGCTGGACGCCGAGGCCGAAAAGGTCGCGGCCGCCGAGCGCCAGCTGCTGGCGGAGCTGGCCGCCGCCCGGACCCGGCTGGAGACCGCCCGCGCCGAATTGTCCGAGCGCGAACGCGAGGCCACCGAGGCCGATCGGGCGCATCTGGCCGCCGTCCGGGCCGAGGCGGACCGCCGCGAAGGCCTGGCCCGGCTGGCCGGTCAGGTCGAGACCATGCGGGCCCGCGTCGAATCGATCGACGACAGCGTCGCCCGGTTGTCCGAGCGCATCGAACAGGGTGCTGCCCGCGTTCAGCAGACCCGCGCGGAGTTCGAAACCGTGCAGGCCCACGTCGGCGAACTCGATCAGGGCGAGGTCGGCCTGGACGAACACCACGAGCGGACCGTGGCCGCCATGCGGCTGGCCGACGAGCGTGTCGCCGAGCTGCAGGCCGGCGAGCGGGAAGCCGAGCGCCGGGTGGCTTCGCTGCGCGCCCGCATCGATGCGCTCTCGGTGGGCCTCGAGCGCAAGGACGGCGCGGCTTGGCTCACGCAAAACCACAGTGGCGCAGGGCTTTTCGGTCCTGTCGCGAAGCTGGTCAAGGTCCGTTCGGGGTATGAGGCGGCGCTGGCCGCGGTGCTCGGGTCCGCGGCCGACGCGCTGGCCGCCGAAAGCTTCGGCGCGGCCCGATCGGCGGTCGCCGCGCTCAAGCAAGCCGACGGAGGCCGTGCGGCCCTGGTGCTGGGCGACTGGCCGGCCGATCAGCCGCCGCCGGCCGGGCCGCTGCCCGACGGTGCCCTCTGGGCCCTCGACCTGGTCGACGCCCCGCAGCGGCTGCGCGGCGCGATGGTCGCCATGCTGTCCGGCGTCGCGGTGGTCAACGACCTGGGCGCGGCGCTGGATCTGGTGGCGGGCCGCCCGCAGCTGCGCGCGGTCACGCTCGACGGTGACCTGGTCGGCCGCGGCTGGGTGAGCGGCGGTTCGGACCGCAAGCCGTCGACGCTGGAGCTCACCTCGGAGATCGACAAGGCCGGCACCGAGCTGGCCGCCGCCGAGTCGCAGGTGGCGCAGCTGTCCGCCGCCTTGTCCGGCGCATTGACCGAGCAGCAGGGCCGTCAGGACTCCGCCGAGCAGGCGCTGGCCGCGCTCAACGAATCCGACACGGCGATCTCGGCGATGTACGAGCAGCTGGGCCGGCTCGGACAGGACGCCCGGACCGCCGAGGACGAATGGAATCGGCTACTGCGCCAGCGCGAGGAGCTGGAGGCCGGGCGCGCCCAGACCATCGAAGAGGTCACCGGACTCGAAACCCGGCTGCGCAATGCCCAGGAGAGCCAGCTCGCGCCCGCCGAAGACCCCGTCGATCGTCAGCGGATCGCCGCCGCGGCCGACACCGCCCGCGGCGTCGAGGTGGAGGCCCGGCTCGCGGTGCGCACCGCCGAGGAACGAGCCAACGCCGTTCGCGGCCGGGCGGATTCGTTGCGCCGTGCGGCAGCCGCCGAACGCGAGGCACGGGTGCGGGCCCAACAGGCACACGCCGCGCGATTGCGGGCGGCCGCGGTGGCCGCGGCGGTGGCCGACGCGGGTCGGTTGCTGGCGACGCGGTTGAGCCGGGTGGTCGACGCGGCATCGCAAATCCGCGACGCGATGGTCGCCGAACGGGAGGCTCGGTCGACCGCGATGGCGGCGGTGCGCGACGAGGTGCACACGCTGGGCGCCCGGGTGGCCAAACTGAACGACTCGCTGCACCGCGACGAGGTGGCCAACGCCCAGGCGGCGCTGCGCATCGAGCAGCTAGAACAAACGGTGCTCGAGCAGTTCGGCATGAGCCCCGCGGATTTGATCGCCGAGTACGGCCCGCAGATCGCGCTGCCGCCCTCCGAGCTGGAGATGGCCGAGTTCGAGCTGGCCCGCGAGCGCGGCGAGCAGGTCACCGCGCCCGCCCCGGTGCCGTACGACCGGCCCACCCAGGAGCGGCGGGCCAAACGGGCCGAGCGCGAGTTGGCCGAACTGGGCCGGGTCAATCCGCTGGCCCTCGAGGAGTTTGCCGCGCTGGAGGAGCGCTACAACTTCTTGTCCACCCAGCTCGAAGACGTCAAGTCGGCCCGCAAGGATCTGCTCGAAGTCGTCGCCGAGGTCGACTCCCGCATCCTGCAGGTGTTCAGCGACGCATTCATCGACGTAGAGCGCGAATTTCAGGAAGTCTTCGCCGTGCTGTTCCCCGGTGGCGAGGGCCGGCTGCGGCTGACCAATCCGGATGACATGCTCACCACCGGCATCGAGGTGGAAGCCCGTCCGCCCGGCAAGAAGATCACCCGACTGTCTTTGCTGTCCGGTGGTGAGAAGGCGCTGACCGCGGTCGCGATGCTGGTGGCGATCTTCCGCGCCCGTCCGTCGCCGTTCTACATCATGGACGAGGTGGAGGCCGCGCTCGACGATACGAACCTGCGCCGCCTGCTCTCGCTGTTCGAGCTGTTGCGGGCGCGCTCGCAGCTGCTGATCATCACCCATCAAAAGCCGACGATGGAGGTCGCCGACGCGTTGTACGGCGTGACCATGCAGGGCGACGGCATCACCGCGGTGATCTCGCAGCGGATGCGTGGACAAGAGGTCCAGCAGCTCGTCACTGCATCTTCTTAGAGCGCCGGCGGCGGCTGCCGCTGTGAGTCGCCGTGAGTTCGGCGGCGTGGCCCTGAAACAATGTCAGCGTGTCGCAAGGTCTTTGGATCGCCATCGCCGTCGTTGCCGCCCTGGTTGTTATCGCTGCCGTGGTCCTGGGGCTGACCCGGTACCGCCGCCGGCGGATCAGCCTGACCCGGTCCGAGCCGGGCGCACTCGAGGGTTCCGGGCGCTACACCGCGTCGTCGGGCATCACCTTCAGTCAGAGCGCGCCGGCGCAGGATCGGATCGACACCAGCGGGTTGCCCGCCGTGGGAGACGATGCGACCATCCCGCGCGACGCGCCGCGGCGCACGATCTCCGATGTTCACCTCCCCGCACCGGAGGCCGAACCCGAGACCGTCGCGCCGCCAACGGCGCCGCCCGCGCCGGCGCCAGGGCCGGAACCGGAGCCGCAGGCGCCCGTGGCCGCCGAGATCGACGAGATCGCGCCGACCGAAGGCCGGCTGGAGCGCCTGCGCGGCCGGATGGCGCGATCGCAGAACGCGCTCGGGCGCAGCATGCTGGGCTTGATCGGCGGCGGTGACCTCGACGAAGAGTCCTGGCAGGACATCGAGGACACCCTGCTGGTCGCCGATCTGGGCCCGGTGGCCACCGAGTCGGTGGTTGCGCAGCTGCGCAGCCGCCTGGCCGGCGGCAACGTGCGCACCGAGGCCGACGCGCGGGCCGTGCTGCGCGACGTGCTGATCAGAGAGCTGAAACCCGAGATGGACCGCTCGATTAACGCACTGCCGCACGACGAGCACCCGTCGGTGCTACTGATCGTCGGTGTCAACGGCACCGGAAAAACCACCACCGTCGGCAAGCTGGCGCGGGTGCTGGTGGCCGACGGCCGGCGTGTCGTGCTGGGCGCGGCCGACACATTCCGGGCCGCGGCCGCCGATCAGCTGCAGACCTGGGCCTCCCGGGTGGGCGCCGAGGTGGTGCGCGGAGCCGAAGGTTCGGACCCGGCGGCCGTGGCCTTCGACGCCGTCGACAAAGGCATCGAAACGGGCGCCGACGTCGTGCTGATCGACACCGCAGGACGGCTGCACACCAAAGTCGGCTTGATGGACGAGCTCGACAAAGTCAAACGCGTGGTAACCCGGCGCGCCGCCGTGGACGAGGTGTTGTTGGTCCTCGACGCCACCATCGGGCAGAACGGGCTGGCCCAGGCCAAGGTCTTCGCCGACGTCGTCGACATCACCGGCGCGGTGCTGACCAAGCTGGACGGAACGGCCAAGGGCGGCATCGTTTTCCGGGTCCAACAAGAACTCGGCGTGCCGGTCAAACTGGTCGGCCTCGGTGAAGGCCCCGACGATTTGGCGCCGTTCGAGCCCGCCGCCTTCGTGGATGCCCTGCTCGGCTGAAACCCCTTACATGGGGACCGTTTCGTTAATGACGCCGAAACACGGTGGCCCCATCTCGGAAACAACCATTGCGCAAGGTTCTGGATCAGGTCATCGGGCACATGTCTGATGACTTCTTCAGGGCCGACCGGAGGTGATAGCGAGTGAGTTTCCCAGTAATGGGCCAGCCCAATACCGGCGATACCGCCTGGATGCTGGCGAGTTCCGCGCTGGTGTTGTTGATGACGCCAGGCCTGGCGTTCTTCTATGGCGGTATGGTGCGCGCCAGAAGCGTGCTGAACATGCTCATGATGAGCATCAGCGCGATGGGCGTGGTGACGGTGCTGTGGGTGCTATATGGCTATTCCGTGTCGTTTGGCACTGACAAGGCCAATTACATCGGCGACCCGACCGAGTACTGGGGCCTCAAGGGTCTGATCGGGGGTAACGCCGTTGCCGCCGACCCGACCAAGGGTGTTGCGGCGACGGACATCCCGCTGGCCGGCACGCTGCCCGCGACCGTATTCGTGGCATTCCAGCTGATGTTCGCGATCATCACCGTCGCGCTGATCTCGGGCGCGGTGTCCGACCGCCTCAAGTTCAGCGCCTGGCTGGTGTTCTCCGGGCTGTGGGCGACGTTCGTGTACTTCCCCGTCGCACACTGGGTCTTCGCGTTCGACGGATTCGCCGCCGAGAAGGGCGGCTGGATCGCGAACAAGCTGCACGCGATCGACTTCGCCGGCGGAACCGCGGTCCATATCAACTCCGGTGTGGCCGGCCTGATGCTGGCGATCGTGCTGGGCAAGCGCAAAGGCTGGCCCACCACGCTGTTCCGCCCGCACAACGTGCCGTTCGTGATGCTCGGTGCGGGCTTGCTGTGGTTCGGCTGGTACGGCTTCAACGCCGGGTCGGCCACCAGCTCCAATGGTGCCGCCGGGGCGACGTTCATGACGACCACGATCGCGACGGCCACGGCGATGCTGGCCTGGCTCCTCACCGAGCGCATCCGCGACGGCAAGGCGACGACCCTGGGTGCGGCATCGGGCATCGTCGCCGGGCTGGTGGCCATCACCCCGTCCTGCTCGTCGGTGAATGCGCTCGGCGCGCTGATCATCGGTCTGGTGGCCGGTGTGGTGTGTGCGCTGGCGGTCGGGCTGAAGTTCAAGCTCGGCTTCGACGACTCGCTGGACGTGGTCGGGGTGCACCTGGTCGGTGGTCTGGCGGGCACGCTGCTGGTGGGTCTGCTGGCCGCCCCGGAGAGCGTGGCGATCAACGGCGTGACCGGCGTATCCAAGGGTCTGTTCTACGGCGGCGGCTGGGATCAGCTGGAGCGACAGGCGGTCGGCGCGTTCTCCGTGCTCTTCTACTCGGGGATCGTGACGCTTATCCTGGCTCTGATTCTGAAGTACACCATCGGGCTGCGTCTGAGTCCCGAGTCGGAAGCGGCGGGTATCGATGAGTCCGAGCACGCGGAGAGCAGCTACGATTTCGCAGTAGTCACCGGTTCGATTCTTCCTCATGCCAGCCTGCCGGACAGCTCTAATGGACTGGACGAAGCAGTCGCGGCCGAGAAAGTGGAGGCGGAGTAGAAATGAAGCTGATCACCGCAATCGTGAAGCCGTTCACCCTCGACGACGTCAAGACCAGCCTCGAGGACGCGGGCGTCCTGGGGATGACGGTCAGCGAAATCCAGGGCTATGGACGGCAGAAGGGTCACACCGAGGTTTACCGGGGTGCTGAATACTCGGTCGACTTCGTGCCGAAAGTTCGGATCGAGGTCGTTGTC
This sequence comes from uncultured Actinomycetota bacterium, assembly GCA_963794245.1. Lineage (GTDB taxonomy): Bacteria > Actinomycetota > Actinomycetes > Mycobacteriales > Mycobacteriaceae > Mycobacterium. The sequence continues at coordinate 274,480 of CAWCDD010000004.1, forward strand.
GACGACTCCATCGTCGACAAGGTCGTGGACAGCATTGTCCGGGCGGCGCGCACCGGCAAGATCGGTGACGGCAAGGTCTGGGTGAGTCCCGTGGAAACCATCGTGCGAGTGCGCACCGGTGAACGCGGAACTGATGCGTTATGACGCTAGCCGCAAGTTGACGGTCCAGCCCGAGCGGGCCGGGAGGTTATGAAACCGAACGAGCCCGACCGGGAATCTGGAGCGGACGCCGCGCACGCACAAATCGCTTCCGGGGCAAGCGATTTAGCTGCTGCGCGGCGTACGCTGCTGTCTGAGGGCAGCACACTGCATGCGGCCGAGCTGCGGCACGCCTGGCTGGAGCTGCACGAGTCGTGGTTGACCGCCAAGGCCGACGAGATCGGCGTCACCGACGCCAGTGAATTCGCGATCGTCGGAGTCGGCGGACTGGGTCGCCGCGAGCTGCTGCCTTACTCCGACCTGGACTTGATGTTGTTGCACGACAACGTGTCTGACGATGTGCTGCAGCGGGTCGCCGACGGGCTGTGGTATCCGTTGTGGGACGCCAACGTTCGGCTCGATCATAGCGTGCGCACGGTGGCCCGGACGCTGAGCGTCGCCAACGGTGACATGATCGCCGCCCTGGGCCTGCTGGACGCCCGCCACATTGCCGGCAACGCGGAGCTGTCCGAGGAGTTGATCGCCGGCGCAAGAAAGCAGTGGCGCACCGCGATTCGTTCCCGGATGAACGAGCTGGAGGAGATGACGCAAGCCCGGTGGATACGCTGCGGCCGGATCGCGCAACGCGCCGAGCCGGACCTGAAATCGGGCCGCGGTGGCCTGCGTGACGTCCAATTACTCGATGCGCTGGGCGTCGCCCAACTCATCGACCGACGCGGGATGAGCCGCCCGGAAAGCCCCGGGGGTTCACTCGACGACGCCTACCTCACGCTGCTCGACGTGCGCACCGAACTGCATCGGGTGTCCGGCCGCGGACGCGATCAGTTGCTGGCTCAGTTCGCCGACGAGATCAGCGCCGCGCTGCACCTCGGTGATCGTTTCAGCTTGGCGCGCAGGCTGTCTGATGCCGGCCGTACCATCGCGTACCACTCTGAGACCGGGTTGCGAACTGCGCAGAACGCGTTGCCGCGACGCGGCATCTCGGCATTGGTGCGGCGCCCGAAGCGGCGGCCGCTGGACGAGGACGTCGTGGAGTATGACGGTGAAATCGTGCTTGCCCGCGAGGCCCAACCCGGACGCGATCCCGGACTGGTGCTTCGGGTGGCCGCCGCCTCGGCCCACACCGGCCTGCCGATCGGGGCCGCCACGCTCAGCCGGCTGGCCACCAGCGTCCCGGACTTGCCGACACCGTGGCCGCGGGAGGCGTTGGACGACCTGCTGGTCGTGCTGCTGGCCGGCCCCACGATGGTGAACACGATCGAGTCGCTGGACCGTACCGGCCTGTGGAGCAAGCTATTTCCCGAATGGGACGCCGTCCGCGACCTTCCTCCGCGCGACGTCTCCCATGTGTGGACGGTGGATCGTCATATCGTCGAGACCGCCGTCAATGCGGCCCCCCTGACGACTCGCGTCGCGCGATCGGACCTGCTGGCACTGGGCGCGCTGCTGCACGACATCGGCAAGGGGCGCGATGTGGACCATTGCGTGTTCGGGGCCGATCTGGTGCTTCCGATCGGCGAAAGGCTGGGGCTGTCGCCGAAGGACATCGACACGCTGGCAGGCATGGTCCGCCACCATCTGCTACTGCCCATCACCGCCACCCGAAGCGACCTCAACGACCCGGCGACCATCGAGTCGGTGTCGGAGGCTCTCGGTGGGGACCAGCAACTGCTGGAGTTGTTGCATGCGCTGGCGGAGGCGGACTCGAAGGCCACCGGGCCAGGGGTGTGGAGCGACTGGAAAGCCTCCCTCATCGAGGACCTGGTGCGGCGCTGTCGGATGGTGATGGCAGGTGAGCCGCTGCTGGAGGCCGAACCGACTGCGCCACACTATCTTTCACTGGCAGCAGACCACGGTGTGCACGTTGAAATCAAGCCGGGGGAGCGGGAGCGTCTGCACGCGGTGATGGTCGCACCGGACGAGCGGGGCTTGGTGTCGAAAGCCGCGGCGGTGCTGGCATTGAACTCGCTGCGGATCCACTCAGCGACGGTGAACACTCACGAGGGCGTCGCGATCACCGAATTCGTGGTGTCGCCGCTGTTCGGTTCTCCGCCCGAAGCGGGCCTACTGCGCCAGCAGTTCGTCGGCGCGCTGGCCGGCGACATCGACGTGCTCGCCATGGTGGAGAAGCGCGCCGGCGAGGCCGCGAGTTCGGCGTCCGCGCGGGCGGGGGAGGTGCAGGTGGGTGTGCCCGTCACGCGTTCGACCGCACCGCCGCACATCCTGTGGCTGGACACCGGGGCCGACGGCCAGCTGGTCCTCGAGGTCCGCGCGGTGGACCGGCCGGGCTTGCTGGCGCTGTTGACCCGCGCGCTGGAGCGGACCGGCGCCGACATCGTCTGGGCCAAGGTCAACACATTCGGGTCGACGGCGGCCGACGTGTTCTCGGTGGTGCTGCCCGGGGACGGCGACGAGGGTGCGCGCGCCGACGTGGAGAAGCACCTACTGGCCGTGCTGAGCGCTCCGGACGACGTCGCGATCGGCTAGGCCGTCTGCTACGCCAGCTCCGAATTCAGTTGCCGCATGGCCACAATGCGGTCCTTGAGCTGGTCGCGGGTCGCGGCCGCGATCGGCGGACCGCCGCAGCGCCGGCGAAGCTCGTTGTGGATCCATCCGTGCGGCTTGCCGGTGCGGTGATGGGCGACCGACACCAGACTGTTGAGTTCGCGGCGCAGCTCGCGGAGCTGACCGTGCATGGACCCGCGCGCCGACGGCACCGGTGCCGCTTGCCCGGACGCGGCCCGCTTCTGTAGCTGCTCGTCCTGGCGCCGGTGCAGCAGAGCCCGCATCTGGGTGGCGTCGAGCAATCCGGGGATGCCGAGGTAGTCGGCCTCCTCGTCGCTTCCGGCCGCGGCGGCGGTGCCGAACGAGGACCCGTCGAAGATGACCTGATCCAATTCGGCATCCGCGCCCAGCGAGGTGAAACCCTTTTCCAGTTCCGTCTTTTCGGTTTGTGTCTGGACGGCGGGATCAGCGTCGAGGGGATCGTCGAGGGATTCGCGGTGCGGCTCGCCGAGCACGTGGTTGCGCTCGGCTTCCAACTCGCTTGCCAGCATCAGCAGGTTGGGCACCGACGGCACGAAGATGCTCGCGCTCTCGCCCGGCCGCCGTGACCGCACGAAGCGCCCGATGGCCTGTGCGAAGAACAGTGGCGTCGAGGCGCTGGTGGCGTAGATCCCGACCGACAGCCGGGGGACGTCGACACCTTCGGAGACCATGCGCACCGCGACCAGCCAGCGAGTGCTGCTGTCGGCGAATTCGGAGATCCGGGCCGACGATCCGGGATCGTCGGAGAGCACCAGCGTCGGCACTTCGCCGGTGAGCTTCGTCAGCAGGGCGGCATACGCGCGAGCCGCGGTCTGATCCGACGCGATGACCATGCCGCCGGCGTCGGGCACATGCACGCGCTTCTGGCGCAGCCGCTGATCCGCGGCGGTGATCACCGCGGGCATCCATTCGCCCGCGGGATCCAGCGCGGTGCGCCACGCCCGCGCGGTCTGCTCGGCCGACAGCGGCTCGCCCAGTCGCGCTTCGTGCTCTTCGCCGGCGCTGTCGCGCCAGCGTGCCTGCCCCGAGTAGGCGAGGAACACCACCGGCCGCACCACGCCGTCGGCGAGCGCTTCGGCGTAGCCGTAGGTGTGGTCGGCCTGCGAACGGCGCACTCCGTCGGCACCCGATTCGTAGGTGACGAACGGGATGGGGCTGTCGTCGCTGCGAAACGGCGTGCCCGTCAAGGCAAGTCGGCGGGTGGCGTCGCCGAAGGCTTCGCGAATGGCGTCGCCCCAGGTCTTGGCGTCACCGCCATGGTGGATCTCGTCGAAAATGACCAGGGTCTTGCGCTGCTCGGTGCGCACCCGGTGCAGCGCCGGATGTGACGCGACCTGAGCGTAGGTGACCATGACGCCGTGATATTCCGGCGAGGTCGCCGCACTGGTATTGGAGAACCTCGGGTCCAGGAAAATGCCGTACCGCAGCGCGGCCTGCGCCCACTGCACCTTGAGGTGCTCGGTGGGCACCACGACGGTGATCTGCTCGACGGCGCGACTGCTCAGCAGTTCGGCGATCACCCGCAGCGCGAACGTCGTCTTCCCGGATCCGGGGGTGGCCACGGCGAGGAAGTCGCGTGGCTCGGCGGCCACGTACTTCACCAACGCGCGGCGCTGCCAGCCTCGCAGCGGCGCAGTGTCGGCTCCAACGCTCGCGTCGGCAGCGCTGACCGACTGCATCGACACAGCTCCCCTCCGGCGCGCGGTTGGCAGGTCGCGCCCATTCAACAAGTCTTAGGTCCCGGCCCGCGATGCTAGCCGGTGTGACGGCGGGTGTGAAATGTAGCATGACAACGCTTTTCGGCGCTGTAGCGACTCCAAAGAGACGGGGCCCGGTTATCCCGAAAGCTGTGTCGGGCTCGCCAAATCGCGGGTCTGCAGCCACGCGTTTATCCGCTCGGCGACGTCGGTCCAGCCCGGTTCGAGCATCATGTTGTGGCCCATCGCGAAGAACTCCGGCTCGGTCGCATACGCGCGTGCCGTGGCGCGCACCTCGTCGACGCTGACGAAGCCGTCGTAGAGGGCGCCGAGGACCAGAATCGGCGTCCTCACCCGCCGGGTTCTGACGCGGCGGACGATCGGATCGGTCATGGCGGCGCGAACGCTCTCCGCCCCGGCGCGTTGCCGACAGGATTCGACGATGGCCTCGGGCGTGTCGGCGCAGAACAGGTACTCGCGGGTCAGCTCCGGGGTGGCGAGGAATTTCAGCAGCGTGGGATCGCTCCAGGCTTCCAGGGTCATCGACGGTCGGCGGCGCCAGACGCGTATCGCCAAGGTGAGCACGCCGTTGGGCGGCACGGAGCCCAACAGCACCGCGGCCGGGGCGCTGTGCTGTTCGAGGTAGCGCTGGATCACGAAGCCGCCCAGCGAATGGCCGATCAGCACCGGTTCGCCGCCCAGTTCGTCGGCCACCGAGCGCAGATCGTCCATGTAGTCGGCGACGGACACCTTGGTCAACGGCTTGGCTGTCGGGCTGGTGCCGTGTCCGCGCAGGCTGATCGAGACCGCGCGGTAGCCGGCGTCGGCGAAGTAGTCCAGGAAGTGGTCGTCCCAGCACCAGGCACCGTGCCAGCCGCCGTGCACGAAGAGCAACGGCACGGGATGGTCGGAGCTGCACGATCCTTTGTCGATGACCTCGAGCATGAGCTGACATTTGCTGGCCGCGGCCGCGGCGTCAAGAGGGCCGCACACTCGCGCCGGTGGGGGCACCCGCCGGCTCTCCACTAGACCTGATGAGTGGTGACCCGCTGCGCCCGACTGCGTCGCGCTGGCGATCACCACTAGACCTGATGAGTGGTGACCCGTCGCGCCCGGCTGCGTCGCGCTGGCGATCACCACTAGGTGTGATGAGTGGTGACCCGCCGCGCCCGGCTTCGCCGCGCTCGCGATCACCACTAGGTGTGATGAGTGGTGACCCGCCGCGCCCGGCTTCGCCGCGCTCGCGATCACCACTAGGCTGGCGGGGTGTTTGAATCGCTGTCCGACCGGTTGACCGGTGCCCTGCAGGGGCTGCGCGGTAAAGGCCGACTGACTGACGCCGACATCGATGCCACCACTCGCGAAATCCGTCTCGCGCTGCTGGAAGCCGACGTCTCGCTGGCCGTCGTGCGGGCATTCGTCGGCCGGATCAAAGAGCGCGCTCGGGGCGCAGAGGTGTCCGGTGCCCTCAACCCGGCGCAGCAGGTCGTCAAGATCGTCAACGAAGAACTCATCGGCATCCTCGGCGGCCAGACCCGTCAGCTCGCGTTTGCGAAGACACCGCCGACCGTGGTGATGCTCGCCGGCCTGCAGGGTTCCGGTAAGACCACGCTGGCCGGGAAGTTGGCCGCATGGCTGCGGGGCCAGGGACACACGCCGCTGCTGGTGGCCTGCGACCTGCAGCGTCCCGCCGCGGTCAACCAGCTGCAAGTGGTCGGCCAGCGGGCCGGGGTGCCGGTCTTCGCGCCGCATCCCGGAGAGTCGCCGGAGTCCGGCCCCGGTGACCCGGTCGCCGTCGCGTCGGCCGGACTCGCCGAGGCCCGCGCCAAGCATCACGACGTCGTCATCGTCGACACCGCCGGCCGGCTGGGCATCGACGACGAGCTGATGAGCCAGGCCGCCGCCATCCGGGACGCCGTCGATCCCGACGAAGTGCTCTTCGTGCTCGACGCGATGATCGGTCAGGACGCGGTCACCACCGCCGAAGCATTCCGGGAAGGCGTCGGCTTCACCGGCGTGGTGCTGACCAAGCTCGACGGCGATGCCCGCGGTGGTGCCGCGTTGTCGGTCCGCGAGGTCACCGGCGTACCAATCCTTTTCGCGTCCACCGGCGAGAAGCTGGAGGACTTCGACGTCTTCCACCCGGACCGGATGGCCAGCCGCATCCTCGGCATGGGCGACGTGCTCAGCCTGATCGAACAGGCCGAGCAGGTCTTCGACGCCGAGCAGGCCGAGGCCGCCGCCGCCAAGATCGGCACCGGCGAGCTGACCCTCGAGGATTTCCTCGAGCAGATGCTCGCGATCCGCAAGATGGGGCCGATCGGCAACCTGCTGGGCATGCTGCCCGGCGCCGGGCAGATGAAGGACGCGCTGGCCGAGGTCGACGACCGGCAGCTCGACCGGTTGCAGGCCATCATCCGCGGCATGACGCCGCAGGAGCGCGCCGACCCAAAGATCATCAACGCCTCGCGGCGGCTGCGCATCGCCAATGGTTCGGGCGTGGCGGTTTCCGAGGTCAACCAGCTGGTCGACCGCTTCTTCGAAGCCCGCAAGATGATGTCGTCGATGCTCGGCGGCATGGGAATCCCGGGCATGGGCCGCAAGTCGGCGACGCGAAAAGCCAAGGGCGCTAAAGGCAAGAAGGGCAAGAAGGGGGGACGCGGTCCGACGCCGCCGAAGGTCCGCAATCCGCTGGGCGCCGGCATGCCGGGCATGGCAGGGATGCCGCCGGGGTTCCCCGATCTGTCGCAGATGCCCGAGGGCCTCAACGAGCTGCCGCCCGGCCTGGCCGACTTCGATCTGTCCAAGCTGAAGTTCCCGGGCAAGAAGTAGCCGCACGGTGCCGATGCACGTGCGAGGTCGGGGGTTACCCGACGAGACCTCGGTCGAACTGTGGATCGTCGACGGCCACATCAGCACCGAACGGGTTGCCGGGGCCGAAACCGTGTTCGGGGCTTCTGGAGGCGGCTGGATCCTGCCCGGGTTGGTGGACGCGCACTGTCACGTCGGGCTCGGCCACCACGGCGAGATCCCGCTCGACGACGCGATCGAACAGGGCGAGACCGAACGCGATGTCGGCGCGTTGCTGTTGCGCGACTGCGGCTCACCCACCGACACCCGCAGCCTCGACGACCGCGAGGACCTGCCCCGCATCATCCGGGCCGGAAAGCACATCGCCAGGCCCAAGCGCTATCAGGCGGGCTTCGCGAAAGAGCTCGAAGACGAGTCCCAGCTGCCGGCGGCGGTGGCCGTGGAGGCGCAGCGCGGTGACGGCTGGGTCAAACTGGTCGGCGACTGGATCGACCGCGGCGCCGGCGACCTCGCCCCGCTGTGGTCCGACGACGTGCTCAAGGCCGCGATCGACACGGCACACGCCCACGGTGCCCGCGTCACCGCCCACGTCTTCAGCGACGAGGCCATGCCCGGGCTGATCAAGGCCGGCATCGACTGCATCGAACACGGCACCGGGCTCACCGACGACACCATCGCGCTGATGCTCGAGCACGGAACCGTGTTGGTCCCCACCCTGGTCAACATCATCGACAATTTCCCGGGCATCGCCGACGCCGCGAAGCGGTACCCGACCTATGCCGCGCACATGCGCGATCTGTACGCGCGCTGCCCCGAGCGGATCGCGGCGGCCGCGGATGCGGGCGTGCCGATCTATGCCGGAAGCGATGCCGGCACGATGATCGCGCACGGCCGGATCGCCGATGAGGTCGAGGCGCTGGCGGGGATCGGGATGAGCCCGACCGACGCGCTGGGGGCGGCGTGCTGGGATGCCCGCCGCTGGCTGGGCCGGCCCGGCCTGGAACACGGGGCGCCCGCCGATCTGTTGTGCTATTCACAAGACCCGCGCCACGGTCCCGGCGTGCTGAGCCAACCCGACCTGGTGATCCTGCGCGGCAACATCTTTCGGCCCTGAAGCAGGGCTAGCGCCGGCCGGGCGCCTGATAAGCGGGGCATCGCGGCGGCGGATAGAATGAGCCGATGGCGTTGGCCAGCGGCGCGGTTTTTGCCGGATATACCGTCGCTCGAAGGCTCGGATCCGGGGTGACTGGAGATGTCTACCTTGTCCAGGATCCTCGTTCGTCGCGCTGGCAGGCGCTCAAGGTCCTTTCGCTGATGTTGTCCTCGGACCGTCAGTTCCGCCGGGATTTTCTGTCCGAGACGTCGACCGTGGTGAGCCTGCATCACCCGAACATCGTGGCTGTGCACGACCGCGGCGACTTCGACGGACAGCTGTGGATCGCGATGGACTACGTGGAGGGCAGCAACGCCGCGCAGTTGTGCAAGGACCGATTCCCGGCGGTGTGGCCCGTCGGCGAAGTCCTGGCCATCGTCACCGCGGCGGCCGACGCGCTGGACTATGCCCACCAGCGTGGATTGCTGCATCGCGACGTCAAACCGGCCAACATACTGCTGACCAGCCCGGGAGAGGGCGAACAACGGATTCTGTTGTCGGACTTCGGGGTAGCCCGGCCACTCGGCGAGCACTCGGGCGTCGTCGGCTCCCATGTGCCGGTCGGCACGGTCGGCTACGCCGCGCCCGAACAGTTGATGGGAGCTGACGTCGATCGGCGCGCCGATCAGTATGCGTTGGCGGCCACGGCATTTCACCTGCTGACGGGCGCACCGCCGACGGAATATCTCAGCCCGGCCGCGGCGCTGCGCGAGTTGCTCACGGATACGCCGCGCAAGCTCAGCGACCAGCGCCCGGAATTGGCGCAGCTGGATCGGGTGTTCTCGCGGGCGCTCGCCAAACGACCCGTCGACCGGTTCGCGAGCTGCCGAGAGTTCGCCGACGCCGCCAACGAACTGTCCGTCGTCGAAACGGGAGATCGCAGCCCGGATGCCGTTCTGGTGCTCGATTACCCGGCCTTCGGGTGGCCCGACGACGAGGACACCCCGAGCCCCGAATCGCCCCGCGGGGCCCTATCCGATGCCGACGCACCGGTCAGCCTGCCGACGAAGCGTCGGCCCCGCAAGATCGTGGTCGGTGCGGTGGCGATCGCGGTGCTGATCGGGCTGTTCACCTTCGGCATCATCACCGGGCGGAAGATGGAGTCGACTGCCGCGCGGGCGGCGAGCACCCCATCGAGTGCGCCCGCCGCGGCCGCCGCGCTCCCACCGCCGAGTGCGACGTCGGGTCCGCCCGCCGCGCTGGAGGGCACCTATCGCCTCGAGGTCGAGCGGTCCAAGCAGACTTTCGATTACACGCCCAGCCCGCAGCCACCGGACGTGACCACCTGGTGGGCGTTCCGCTCGTCGTGCACGCCGTCGTACTGCTCGGCCGCCGCGATACTGCTCGACGACAAGGATCACAACCAGCCGGCCCTGACGGGCGCTCGTCCCGTCGTCTTCCGGTTCGAAGACGGTCAATGGCAGTCGCGTCCGGAAACGGTGCCGTTTGCGTGTGTGGGGGCAAACGGTATCGCCAAGTCGCAGACCACGGTGCAGACGCTGGTGCTGCGGCCCAACCCGCAGGGCGATCTCGTCGGCGAGATGGAGCTTGTCGTGCAAACCGACGAATGTGGCCAGCGCGCGTCGGTAGTCCGCGTCCCGGCAAAGCTGAGCCGGACCGCCGACACCCCACCCGGTGTCTACGTGCCGGACCCGGTCACCGTCCCCGAAATCGCCGGCGCCCAGACCGCCGTATCCCCGACCCCCGGCGCCTCGAAGCCGTCCGGGGCGCCGTCCAAGCCGGGTGGCTGACCCGCTTAGCAACCTGACCTGCGTCGTTGCGTGTTCCAGAAAAAGATTGCGAGCACTCACTATCTATGATAGGTTCGCTGCAACCGATCGACCTGGAGGCGACAGTGACTTACGACGTGATCATCCGCGACGGATTGTGGTTTGACGGAACCGGCAGCGCGCCGCATACCCGCACGCTGGGTATCCGCGACGGCGTGGTGGCCACGGTGTCGGCCACCCCACTGGACGAGACGGGCTGCCCCGAGGTGATCGACGCGGCGGGCAAGTGGATCACGCCCGGCTTCCTCGACGTGCACACCCACTACGACGCCGAAGTGCTGCTGGACCCCGGCCTGCGCGAGTCGGTGCGCCACGGCGTCACCACGGTGCTGCTGGGCATGTGCTCGCTGTCGACGGTCTACGCCGACTCCGAGGACGCCGCCGACCTGTTCAGCCGCGTCGAGGCGGTGCCGCGCAAATTCGTCCTCGGCGCGCTGGAAACCAACCGGACGTGGAGCACCGCCGCCGAATACATCGCGGCCATCGACGCGCTGCCGCTCGGCCCGAATGTCAGCTCGCTGCTTGGTCATTCGGACCTGCGCAGCACGGTGCTCGGACTCGAGCGCGCTACCGACGCCGCCGTCAAGCCCACGGCCGCCGAGCTGGAGAAAATGGCGACGTTGCTCGACGAGGCGCTCGAGGCCGGGATGCTCGGCATGTCGGGCATGGACGCGGCGATCGACAAACTGGACGGCGACCGCTTCCGGTCGCGGGCGCTGCCGTCCACCTTCGCGACCTGGCGGGAACGGCGCAAGCTGATCAAGGTGCTGCGCAAACGCGGCCGGATCCTGCAGAGCGCGCCCGACGTCAACAATGCGGCGTCCGCGCTGCTGTTCTTCTTGGCCAGCAGCCGGATATTCAATCGGCGCAAGGGCGTTCGGATGAGCCTGCTGGTGTCCGCCGACGCCAAGTCGATGCCGCTTGCGGTCTACGTCTTCGGGCCGGCAACTCGCCTGGCGAACAAGATCCTGGGCTCCAGCGTGCGGTTCCAGCACCTGCCGGTGCCGTTCGAGTTGTACTCCGACGGAATCGATCTGCCGGTCTTCGAGGAGTTCGGCGCCGGTACGGCCGCCCTGCACCTGCGTGATCAGTTGCAGCGCAACGAGTTACTGGCCGACGAGGCCTACCGCCGCAAGTTCCGGCAGGAGTTCGACCGCATCAAGCTCGGGCCGTCCTTGTGGCACCGCGACTTCCACGACGCGGTCATCGTCGAGTGCCCCGATAAGTCGTTGATCGGCAAGAGCTTTGGCGCGATCGCCGACGAGCGCGGACTGCACCCACTCGACGCGTTCCTCGATGTGCTGGTGGAAAACGGTGAACGCAACGTGCGGTGGACAACGATCGTTGCCAACCACCGGCCCAAGCTGCTCAACGCGCTCGCCAACGAGGACAGCGTGCACATGGGCTTCTCGGATGCCGGTGCGCACCTGCGCAACATGGCCTTCTACAACTTCCCGATAAAGCTGCTCAAGCGGACTCGCGATGCCTATCGGGCGGGTGCGCCGTTCATGTCCACCGAACGGGCGGTGCATCGTTTGACCGGCGAACTGGCGGACTGGTTCGGCGTCGACGCCGGAACCCTGCGGGAGGGCGACCGGGCCGACTTCGTGGTGATCGACCCGGCCGGCCTGAACGACGAGGTCGACGCCTACCACGAGGAAGAAGTGCCCTTCTACGGCGGCTTGCGGCGCATGGTCAATCGCAGCGACGGCGCCGTCGTCGCGACCGGCGTGGGCGGCGCCGTGGTGTTCCGCGCGGGTCAGTTCCGCGACGGCTACGGACAGACGGTGAAGTCCGGCCGCTACCTGCGGGCGGGTCAGCGCGCGCAGCGCTCGGCTGCACTGGTCTGAGCGCGAGATGGCCAGAACCCAGCAGCAACGCCGTGAGGAGACCGTCGGGCGGCTGCTCGAGGCGTCCATCGCCAGCATTGTCGAGGTCGGATACGCGCGGGCATCCGCGGCCGTGATCACCAAGCGGGCCGGGGTGTCGGTCGGCGCGTTGTTCCGTCACTTCGAGACGATGAGCGACTTCATGGCGGCGACGGCATCGGAGGTGCTGCGCCGGCAGGTGGAGTCGTTCACCAAGCAGGTCGCCCAGATTCCGGCCGACCGGCCGGCGCTGGAAGCGGCGCTGACGATTCTGCGGGACATCACCGGCGGCTCCACGAACGCGGTGCTCTACGAACTGATGATCGCCGCGCGTACCGACGAGAAGCTGAACGCCCATCTGCGCGACGTGCTGGCGCAGTACACGGCGAAGATCCTCGACGCCGCGCGTGCGCTGCCGGGAGCCGAGGCCGTCCCGGTGGAGACGTTCCCGGTGCTGGTGGCGTTGATGACGAATGTCTTCGACGGCGCGGCGATCGTGCGCGGGATCTTCCCGGAACCGGATATCGAGGAGCAGCGAATTGCGTTGCTATCCACGCTGATAACCGGTCTGGTCCCGAACGAGGACTCCTAGCAACGGTTTACAACGAGCCGATGCTGGACTGCGGGTTGAGCGCAAAACCCCAGTCGAACAAGCTGCCGGCCTGATCCCAATAGGTCGGTCCGCCGGGCTTGATCAGCCCGTACATCATGGCGACCACCAAGCGGCGTCCGCCGCGGGAAGCGGCACCGACGAAGGTCTTTCGGGCCGCGTTGGTGAACCCGGTCTTGCCGCCGAGGGCGCCCGGATAGCGAGTCAGCAGTTCGTCCTGGTTGGTGATCGGTTGATCGCCGTTGTCGCCGGGGAACATCGCCGACGGCTCGGCGGTGATGTGGGCGAACATCGGGGTGGCCATCGCGGCCCGGAAGATCACCGCCAGGTCGTGCGCGGTCGACTCCCCGGAGCCGCCGGGGCCGTCCAGGCCGGACGGGGTGGCCGCGTGGGTGCTGGTCGCCCCGAGGGAGGCGGCCTTGGCGTTCATCTTGGCCACGGTGGCGTCGGCGCCGCCCAGTAGGTGCGCCAGCGTGTTGGCGGCATCGTTGCCGGACACCAGCAGCAGCCCGTCCAGCAGCTGCCGCGCGGTGTAGGTGCGGCCGGGCTTGATCCCGACGCAGTTGCACTCGACCTGGGTGTCGGCGACGTCGGCGACGACGGTGGAGTCCAGGCTCACCTGATCGAGCACCACCAACGCCAGCAGCACCTTGATGGTGCTCGCCGGCGGGTGGGCCACGTACTGGTCGCGACCGGCCAGCACCTGCCCGCTGTCGAGATCGGCCAGGATCCAGGTCTGAGCCGGGCCGTCGGGAATCGGGATCGAGCCGATCGGCTGCATGTCGTCGGCCCGGGACGTCGCAGCGGTGGCACCGCAGGTAGCGATCGTGACCAGAGCAGCGACTGCGGCCATGAGTTTCCGCATGGGCGCAAAGTTTAACTTCCGGGCGCAGCCTTTACCTCACGGACACCACGGGGGGACCGGGCAGAACGGAAGCGTGGGCAGCGGCAGGTACGGGGTCTGGGTGGGTACCGGCCCGGGCGGAGGCGGCTGCTTGAACGGCAGGGACGACCACGAGTAGAAAGTGCCGGTGCCGGTGTCGTGGACGCCCACGTAATCCCAGTAGAAGTCGTGACAGACGTTCGCGTCCCAGGGAATCGGCCGGCCCGCGGGATCGGGGTCGCCCGGACACCAGCGCTGACAGGAGCTTCCCGGCGCGCAGCCCCCGGGTGCGGCGTGCGCGACACGCTCGGCCGGACCCAGCGTGGCGAAGGTGGCCCACACCGACACCGCCGTTGCTAAGCAGGCGATCCCTGCTTTCATAGCTGGGATTATTCTCCAATCCGGCTTTGCGCGGTAGCGCGAATTACCTGGCCTGTCCCCGGTGCGGGCGGCGGTGTTGAATCGACAACCATGAGTGAGCGAATCGACTACGAAGCGGTGGCCCCGCGGGGTGTGAAGACACTCGGTGGCGTTCACCTCTACCTGACCCAGTCGGGTCTGCCGCCGGTGCTGCTGACCACCGTCTACCTGCGGGTGTCGCTGATCAACGGCTGCGCGTACTGCATCGACATGCACTCGCGGGAGTTGCGCGAATCAGGGGTGTCGAACGAGAAGATCGCCCTGGTTCCGGTGTGGGAGGAAGCCGGTGAGCTGTTCGACAGCCGCGAGCGCGCCGCATTGGCGTGGGCGGAAACCGTCACCCTGATATCGGCCACGGGTGCGCCCGACAGCGCATACACGGCGGTATCGGAGCACTTCGACGAGAAGGAACTGGTCGACCTCACGATCGCAATCGGGTTGATGAATGCCTACAACCGGCTGGCGATCAGCTTCCGCAACCCACCGGCAGCGGTGATTGCGAAACATGCTGAAACACAAGTGAACTGACGAATAACCGACATCGGCGACGAGTCGCTTCGGCGTCCAGGACACCCCGGGTGTTGAATCGATGCATGTTGAGCCTGGCCGAAATTTCCGACCGTCTGGAGATCCAGCAGCTGATGGTGGACTACTCCACCGCTATTGACCAGCGGCGATTCGACGATTTGGACAAGGTGTTCACCCAAGACGCGTACATCGATTACACGGCCTTAGGGGGTGTCGAGGGCCGTTATCCCGAGGTCAAGAAGTGGCTGTCGGAGGTGCTGCCCACCTTCCCGGTGTATGCGCACATGCTCGGGAACTTCTCGGTGCAGATCGACGGGGATAAGGCCACGTCGCGGGTGATCTGCTTCAACCCGATGGTCTTTCCCGGCGAGAAGGACCAGGTGATGTTCTGCGGGCTCTGGTACGACGACGAGTTCGTGCGCACCCCGGCGGGCTGGCGGATGACGCGTCGGGTCGAGACGAAGGTCTTCCAGAAAGTGATGTGAGCCGCCGACGCGTCGCGGCCGGGCGAATTTCTGCCGAAGCCCCTCGTTCTGGCACAATAGGCGGCTGTCTGCCGCGCGACCCGCCCTTTTTACGGGGGTGCTTGTTCGGCGGTCATACACGCGAGGCAAAACCGGACCCGGGCATCCCGCCCCGATCGCTGAATTGCAGCGTGACACACGCAGGAGAAATCGCTTAACCATGGCTGTGAAGATCAAGCTCACTCGGCTTGGCAAAATCCGCAATCCCCAGTACCGCATCGCCGTCGCCGACGCCCGCAACCGGCGCGACGGCCGCTCGATCGAGGTCATCGGCCGGTACCACCCGAAGGAAGACCCGAGCCTGATCGAGGTCAACTCCGAGCGCGCCCAGTACTGGCTCTCGGTCGGCGCTCAGCCCACCGAGCCCGTCCTCAAGCTGCTGAAGATCACCGGCGACTGGCAGAAGTTCAAGGGCCTGCCCGGTGCCGAAGGCAGCCTGCAGCTCAAGGCGCCCAAGCCCAGCAAGCTGGAGCTGTTCAATGCCGCGCTGGCCGAGGCTGACGGCGGACCGAGCACCGAGGCCACCAAACCGAAGAAGAAGGCCCCGGCCAAGAAGGCCGCGAAGGCCGACGAGGCCAGCGCGCAAGCCGCGCCCGCGCCAGCGGCGGCACCGGCCGAGACCGAGGCCCCGGCTGCCGAGGCCGCCGCCGCGCCCGCCGAGGGCGGCGAGCAGCCCGAACCGGCCGAGTCTTCTACGGAAAGCTGACTGACGCAATGAGTACGGTCGTCGTCGACGCTGTCGAGCATCTGGTCCGCGGAATCGTGGACAACCCTGACGATGTCCGGGTGGACCTGGTGACCAGCCGGCGTGGACGCACTGTCGAGGTTCATGTCCATCCCGACGATCTGGGCAAGGTGATCGGTCGCGGCGGACGTACCGCGACGGCGTTGCGCACGCTGGTCGCCGGTATCGGCGGCCGCGGTATCCGTGTCGACGTGGTGGACACCGACCAGTAGCGGGGCGCGCTGATGGAGCTGCTCGTCGGGCGCGTCGTGAAAGCACACGGCATCACCGGCGAGGTGGTCGTGGAAGTTCACACCGACGACCCCGCCGACCGCTTTGCGTCGGGGAGCACGTTGCGCGCCAAGCCATCCCGTGGCCGCGGAGAAGAACGCAGTTGCGTCGTCGATACCGTGCGCGAACACGGCGGGCGGCTGCTGGTGCGATTCGCCGGAGTCAACGACCGCGAGGGTGCCGACGCGTTGCGCGGCAGCCTGTTCGTGGTCGACTCCGATGACCTGCCGCCGATCGACGAGGCGGACACGTACTACGACCACCAACTCGAGGGCCTGCACGTGCGGACCACGGCGGGTGAGGATGTCGGGGTCGTGGCCGAGGTGCTGCACACCGCGGCGGGGGAGCTGCTTGCGGTGCGCCGAAGTGACGGCGACGAAACGCGGGAAGTGTTGGTGCCGTTCGTGAATGCGATCGTCACGTCGGTGTCGCTGGACGACCATACGGTCGAAATCGATCCGCCCGAGGGCCTGCTGGATTTGGAGTAGCGGGTGCGCATCGACGTCGTCACGATTTTTCCGGCCTATCTGGATCCGCTACGGCAATCGTTGCCGGGCAAGGCGATTGCGTCGGGCTTGGTTGACCTGCGGGTGCACGACTTGCGGGCGTGGACCCACGACGTACACCACTCGGTGGACGACGCACCCTACGGCGGCGGACCGGGGATGGTGATGCGGGCGCCGGTGTGGGGTGAAGTGCTGGATGAAATCTGTTCCAGCGAAACATTATTGGTCGTTCCGACCCCGGCGGGCGCGCTGTTCGACCAGGCCACCGCCCAGCGGTGGAGCACCGAGGGGCACCTGGTGTTCGCCTGCGGGCGCTACGAGGGCATCGACCAGCGCGTCGTTCAGGACGCGGGCCGCCGCATGCGGGTCGAGGAAGTCTCGATCGGCGACTACGTGCTGCCGGGTGGCGAGTCGGCGGCCGTCGTGATGATCGAGGCCGTGCTGCGGCTGCTGACCGGCGTTCTGGGCAATCCCGCGTCGCATCACGAGGATTCGCATTCGCCGGGCCACGGCGGCCTGTTGGAGGGGCCCAGCTATACCCGGCCGTCGAGCTGGCGGGGCCTCGACGTCCCGGAGGTGCTGCTGTCCGGCGATCACGCGCGTATTTCCGCCTGGCGCCGCGAGGTTTCGCTACAGCGCACCCGCGAACGCCGCCCCGATCTCGCCGCCGGCGATTCGCCCTAGAAGGTCGTGGGCCCGATGCGGCCGTTGGGGAACATCGTCTTGACGGCCTGCGTGATCGTGTCGCGCGCCGTGGCGTCGTCGGAGGACTGCAGCGACTCGACGACCACGATGTAGCGCCGGTCGGCGCCCACCACGCCGGTAGACAGGTGCATCCACTCGGTGCCGATGCAGCACATCCAGCCCTGCTTGACCGCCACCGGCTCGGCGAACAGACCGTCGGGGATGCCGAACCGCTGCGGGTATCCGTCGATGCCGTTCGGGGTGGACTGCGCCAGATCGTTGACGATGATCTTGGCCCGCTCGGCAGGCAGCCCACCGGCGCCGTCGAGTAGCGCGTCGTAGTAGTGGATCAGGTCGGTCAGCGAGCTCATCGTGTTCCACCAGCGGCCGTCCGACGGCGGGGTGGTCGACGACAGCCCATAGCGGCCCGCGACCTGGTTGATGATGTTGTCGCCGCCGCCCTGGTCCCAGAACCTCTCGGCGGCGCCGTCGTCGGACGACTGCAACATGACGTCCAACGCCCGACGGTCGTCGGGAGACAGGGTGGTCTTGCCCTGGGCTTCCTGGAGCAGGAGGTCGTCGGCGATGAACAGCTTGGCCACCGACGCGGTGCCGATGATCTGGGTGTTGCCGTTCGACATCAGCTCATGCGTCTTGCGGTCCAGGATCCCCACCGAGAGCGTGGCCCCGCTGGCCGCGGCCTGCTCGGTCGCCTGTTGCATGCGCGCCTGCAGTCCGCCGAATCCGGCGATCGGGGCCGCTGGCACGTCGCTGGTGTCCAGCAGCAGCTGAACGAGTTGCGGCTGGTGATCGGCCGCAGCGTGGGCGGACTTGCCGGGCAGCTGTGGCTGGGCTTTTGCCGCCAGCCTTGCCTCGTCACACCCGGCCAGCACCAGCGTCACCGCCGCGATGGCGGCGAGTGCGGTGAGCGGGCGTACGCGCATCTTTTTTCTTCTCCCAAAGTTCTCCGACGTAAAACTGTTGTGGGCGGCCGTACCGCAAACTGCCCGGGCGTCTTTGAGTTCGGGTAGTGACCAGCGTGTTATGACCCCAGTAATATGTACCACTCACCAGCGCCTTCGGCGCGCCATGAACCGCAGGGTTTACCTGTGATTTTCAATGCATGCGGGGTGTCTGGCACAATTGACCAGTTGTCTCCAGCGGCAGCCGGCCGGCCGGGCCGCTTTCTGCCCGCTGCGAGATACGACCCAAAGCCCCAATCGGCTTGACGACCACCCCTGCGTGCGGGCAGTTGCCGCACGCCGCGACCTCAAGGAAGTGTCTCTGCGATGAACAGGCTGGACTTCGTCGACCAGGCGTCGCTGCGCGACGACATCCCGGCCTTCAGCCCGGGCGACACCATAAACGTGCACGTCAAGGTCATCGAGGGCGCCAAGGAGCGTGTCCAGGTGTTCAAGGGTGTGGTGATCCGCCGGCAGGGCGGCGGCATCCGCGAGACCTTCACCGTGCGCAAGGAGAGCTACGGCGTCGGCGTCGAGCGGACCTTCCCGGTGCACTCGCCGAACATCGACCACATCGAGTTGGTGACCCGCGGCGATGTCCGCCGCGCCAAGCTCTACTACCTGCGCGAACTCCGCGGCAAGAAGGCCAAGATCAAGGAAAAGCGCTGACCGCGCGCGTCACGGCGGTCGCTGCGGCACGCCTCGACGCTTTACAAACACTCAAACCGCGCTGGCTACTGTAGATCTCGTGACGGATTCCACGGACTCGCCCGAGCCCCAGTCCGAGCCTGGTCAGTCGGAGCCGAAGGTCTCCACCCGCGCCGCGGACGCGCCCTTGAACGAAGCGGCCGAGGCCACCACGGTGCCCGAACCGGACGAGCGGTCCGATGCCGACGAGCCGGAACCCAAGAAGAAGTCCGCGCTGCGTGAGCTGGCGATCCTGGCGGTCACCGCGATCGTCCTCTACTACGTCATGTTGACGTTCGTGGCGCGTCCTTACCTGATTCCCTCGGAGTCGATGGAGCCCACGCTGCACGGATGCTCGGGTTGTGTCGGCGACCGGATCATGGTCGACAAGCTCAGCTTCCGGTTCGGTTCGCCGCATCCCGGCGATGTCATCGTCTTCAAGGGACCGCCGTCCTGGAACACCGGATACAAGTCGATCCGGTCGAACAACACCGCGCTGCGCTGGGTCCAGAACACGTTGTCGTTCATCGGTTTCGTGCCCCCGGACGAGAACGATCTGGTGAAGCGGGTCATCGCGACCGGGGGGCAGACGGTGCAATGCCGGGCCGACACCGGGTTGACGGTCAACGGCAAGCCGCTCAAGGAGCCGTACCTGAAGCCGGCCATCATGATGGCCGACCCGTCGGTGTACCCGTGCCTGGGCAGCGAGTTCGGGCCGGTCACCGTCCCGGACGGACGGTTGTGGGTGATGGGTGACAACCGCACCCATTCGGCCGACTCGCGCGCCCACTGCACCAGCACCCCGGCCGACGCGCTCAAAGGCATTCTGTGCACTGGCGATCCGATGTCGGGGACGGTGCCGGTGGACAACGTCATCGGCAAGGCCAGGTTCATCGTCTGGCCGCCGACACGATGGGGTGGAGTGGGTTCGGTGAACCCACAGCAAGGCCAGTAGCCATGGCCACGACGTGGCCGCCGCGGACGGTGATCCGCAAATCGTCGGGGCTGCGCACCCTGGAGTCCGCGCTGCATCGCAGCGGTCTGGGACCGGTGGCGGGCGTGGACGAGGTGGGTCGCGGTGCCTGCGCGGGCCCGCTGGTGGTGGCGGCCTGCGTGTTGGGCCCGAACCGATTGGAAAGCCTTGCTGCCCTTGATGATTCGAAGAAGCTCACCGAGAAGATGCGGGAGAAGCTGTTCCCGCTGATCTGCCGCTACGCGGTGGCCTATCACGTGGTGTTCATCCCGTCCGTCGAAGTCGACCGGCGCGGCGTGCACGTCGCCAATATCGAAGGCATGCGGCGCGCGGTGGCCGGCCTGTCGGTGCGCCCGGGTTACGTGCTGAGCGACGGGTTTCGCGTGCCCGGGCTGCCGGTGCCGTCGTTGCCGGTGGTCGGTGGGGACGCGGCCGCCGCCTGCATCGCCGCGGCCAGCGTGCTGGCGAAGGTCAGCCGGGACCGGCTGATGGTCGCGATGGACGCCGACCACCCCGGCTACGGCTTCGCCGACCACAAGGGCTACAGCACGGCCGCGCACAGCATGGCGCTGACCCAGCTCGGGCCGTGTGCGCAGCACCGGTATTCGTTCATCAACGTCCGGCGGGTGGCCTCGCCATCTGGGGAGGGCTCCCGCACCCGGGTGGTCGCCGAATGCAAACCGGACCCTCCGGACGCGCGTGGCGGACACCCGTGAGGAAAGATGGAGGCAGCCTTCTCGCCCGGCGAGCATGCTGTCGGTCAGCGGCCCGAACGGGAAGTCGGAGAAACTGGCAGGGAAAAGGACGTCTGAGCAGATGAGTGCCGAAGATCTCGAGAAGTATGAAACCGAGATGGAGCTCTCGCTCTACCGCGAATACAAGGACATCGTCGGCCAGTTCAGCTACGTGGTGGAGACCGAACGGCGCTTCTACCTGGCCAACAGCGTGGAGATGGTGCCGCGCAACGCCGACGGCGAGGTGTATTTCGAGCTGCGGCTCTCCGACGCCTGGGTCTGGGACATGTACCGGCCGGCGCGGTTCGTCAAGCAGGTGCGGGTGGTCACCTTCAAAGACGTCAACATCGAAGAAGTCGAGAAGCCCGAGCTGCGGCTACCCGAATAGCTATTCGCCGGGCGGCGGTAACTCTTGCTCGCCGTTGGACGGCAGGTTGCCACGTCGTTCGATGACCTCGCGCGCGACGTCGGCCAGCTTGATGTTCAGGGCCTGCGAATGCCGGCGCAACAGGTCGAACGCCTCGTCTTCGCTCAGGTCGTGCAGCAGCATCAGCATGCCGACGGCCTTGCCGATCTCGCGGTTGCTGAGCAGTCCCCGTCGCAGGCTGGCGGCATCTTCTCCCTTAGCCACCGCGTTGATGGCCACGCTGGCGAACGATGCCAGCACCGCTGCGCGCCCGGCGGACTCGTCGTCGAACATGTTGGGGGTGTCGCTGAACAGGTTGAGCGCCGCCCCCTTGCGCTTGTTGACCAGCAGCCGAAACCCCATGGCGCCGCGCACCGGCGTCTCCTCGAGAAGCCGGGCCGCGAGCTTGGGCCAATGCGACGGCGTCGTCAGGTCCGTGTCGATCTGCGGAGTCTCCTCCTCGATCGCGTCCAGACATGGGCCGTCGCCGGCCTCCAGCTCCATCTGATCGATGTTCCTGGCGAGCGCGTCGCTCGCGCCCACGGTGACATAACGATCGTTGTCGAGCACCAACAGACTCGCGTGGTCGCAGCCGCGGATGGCCAGGGTCGCGGCGATGCAGATGGCAGCGTACATCTGCGTGGCGTCCGAGCCTTGATAAATGATCTCGGCGAGGGCCGAGAAGACCGTCGCCGGATCGGCTTTCTCACCGCCAGGCATCGACGCGTCGCCTTTCGATTCATCTGCCATGTTGTGCCTCATTTCCGGCGGTATCGCCGCCGTGCTCACGTTGAGCCGCCGAAGATCAATCCGCGGTAAACGTATGCCCTACCCACTGTGTTTCCCATACCCATCCATCGGCGACCGGTGCAGATGCGGTGCACCGCGCCGGCAACCGATGAGCCATGTCGACACTAAAGCAAATTCGCCCGCTAACCACCACTTTCTTGCTCGTGGTTTGTGCGCCGCGCGGCCGCGACGGCGGCGTCGGCCGGCTCGGTGGGCCCCGGTGCACTCGTCGGCGGAGACGCTGGCGGCGCCGGCTTCGGCGATGTGATCGCCCGCCGGGTATTTTGGCGTGGTGAGGTCAACTCCGTGGGGAACGTAACCGCGCGCCGGCGCGCAACGCACCTCAACGCAGGTCAGGCGATCACCCGGCCCGAAACCCTGGCCGTGGAGGAGCCGCTGGAGATCCGCGTCAACGGCACGCCGGTCACCGTGACCATGCGGACCCCTGGTTCGGATTTCGAACTCGCGCAAGGCTTTCTGCTCACCGAAGGCGTGATCGCCAGGCGCGAAGACGTGCTGAGCATCCGCTACTGCGGTGGCCGCGGCGAGGATGGCGCCAACACGTACAACGTTCTGGATGTCACGCTGGCCGCCGGCGTGAATCCGCCCGATCTCGACGTCACCCGCAACTTCTACACGACCTCCTCGTGCGGGGTGTGCGGCAAGGCGTCGCTGGACGCGGTCCGGGTGATCAGCCGCTTTTCGCCGGGGGATGACCCCGTCACGGTCGCCGCCGCCACGCTCAAGGCGATGCCCGGTCAACTGCGCAGTGCGCAAAAGGTTTTCGACAGCACCGGCGGGTTGCACGCTGCCGCGCTGTTCGACATGCACCGGACGATGCTGGTGGTGCGAGAGGACATCGGCAGGCACAACGCCGTCGACAAGGTCATCGGCTGGGCGCTGGAACATGAGCGGATACCGTGCAGCGGTGCGGTGCTGTTGGTCAGCGGCCGGGCGTCGTTCGAGATCACCCAGAAGGCCGTGCTGGCGGGGATTCCCGTGCTGGCCGCGGTGTCCGCGCCGTCGTCGCTGGCGGTGTCCCTGGCCGAGGAATCCGGGCTCACGCTGGTCGCGTTCCTGCGTGCGGATTCGATGAACGTGTACACCCGCGCCGACCGGATCACCTAGCGGATTCTGCTGCGGCGCAGCTCCTTTCCGGGCGCCGGCTGTGGATGCGCGCCCGACTGGGGATAACCGGTCGTCATACCGGGCACGAGGCGCCCGTCGCGGCATGTCATGTCGGGCCCAGCGGGCATCTTGGCCCCATGACGACCGGAAAGGCCTCCGAGGCCGACAAGACACCGACCCGGATCGAGCTGGGAGCCACGGGTGAGGCCCTCGCCGTGGATTACCTGGCGCGGATGGGGTTGCGGATCCTGGACCGCAACTGGCGATCCCGCTACGGCGAACTCGACGTGATCGCCGCCGACGACACCACCCGCACGGTGGTGTTCGTCGAGGTCAAGACGCGCACCGGCGACGGATATGGGGGTCTGGCGCACGCGGTCACACCCCGCAAGGTCCGGCGGTTGCGCCGGCTGGCCGGACTCTGGCTGGCCGCTCAGGACGGGCGCTGGGCGGCAGTCCGCATCGATGTGATCGGGGTGCGGATCGGGCGCCGCCGCACGCCGGAGATTTCGCATCTGCAGGGGATCGGCTGATGGCGCTGGGGCGCGCGTTCTCGGTCGCGGTGCGCGGGCTGGACGGACAGATCGTGGAGATCGAGGCCGACATCACCTCGGGGCTACCCGGTGTCCATCTCGTCGGCCTGCCCGACGCCGCGTTACAGGAGTCCCGCGACCGGGTCCGGGCGGCGGTGACCAACTGCGGAAACAGCTGGCCCATGGCCAGACTCACGCTTGCGCTGTCGCCGGCGACGCTGCCGAAAATGGGATCGGTCTACGACATCGCCCTCGCGGCAGCCGTCTTGTCGGCGCAGCGCAAGAATCCGTGGGAACGCCTCGAGAAGACGGTGCTGCTCGGCGAGCTGTCGCTGGATGGCCGGGTCCGTGCGGTGCGCGGGGTGCTGCCCGCGGTGCTCGCCGCCAAGCGCGACGGCTGGCCCACCGTTGTCGTCCCGGTGGGCAACCTGGCCGAGGCCAGCCTGGTCGACGGAATCGACGTTTGGGGGGTCCGCACGCTGGGGCAACTACAGGGCTGGCTGGGCGGCTCGGCCCGGCTGGACGAGCGGACCAGCGCGGCGGCCACCGGTCCGGAGCCGGCGGGAGATCTGGCCGACGTGGTGGGCCAGGCGCAGGCGCGTTTCGCGGTCGAGGTGGCGGCCGCCGGGGCGCATCACCTGATGCTGACCGGGCCGCCGGGCGTGGGGAAAACGATGCTGGCGCAACGCCTTCCGGGATTGCTGCCCCCGCTGACGGACAGCGAGGCCCTGGAGGTCACCGCGATCCACTCGGTGGCCGGGCTGTTGTCCGGGGACACGCCGCTGATCACCCAGCCGCCGTTCGTGGCGCCGCACCACAGTTCCAGCGTCGCCGCACTCGTCGGTGGCGGTTCCGGAATGGCCCGCCCCGGCGCGGTCAGCCGGGCGCACCGCGGAGTGCTGTTCCTCGACGAATGCGCCGAGATCAGCGTCAGCGCGCTCGAAGCATTGCGAACACCGTTGGAAGACGGGCTCATTCGGCTCGCGCGCCGCGACGGGGTGGCGTGCTACCCCGCCCGATTCCAGCTGGTGTTGGCCGCCAACCCGTGCCCCTGCGCGCCGGCCGATCCGCAGGATTGCATCTGTGCGGCCGTGACCAAGCGCCGCTATCTGGGCAAGCTTTCGGGCCCCCTACTGGATCGGGTGGACCTGCGGGTGCAGATGCATCCAGTACGGGCGGGCGCGTTCGCGGCGGCCGACGGTGAATCCAGCGCACAGGTGCGTCAGCGGGTGGCGCAGGCCCGCGACACGGCCGCGGCGCGTTGGCGGCCGCACGGTTTTGGAACCAACGCCGAAGTGAGCGGAACACTGTTGCGGCGCAAGTTCCGGCCTGCGGGCAAGGCAATGGACCCGCTGCGCCTCGCCGTCGAGCGCGGGCTGCTCAGCATCCGCGGGCTGGATCGCACCCTGCGCGTCGCGTGGAGCCTGGCCGACTTGGCCGGCCGCGGCTCGCCCGGGCTCGACGAAGTGGCCGCCGCGCTGAGCTTCCGGCAACTGGGGGCACAACGATGACCGCGGACTTCGACGAGCCCGCGTGGCCGGCCTGGGCTTACCTGTCCCGAGTCGTCGAGCCGCCGTGCCCCGAACTCGCCGGGTTGGTGCAGTGTGCCGGCCCGGTCGAGGCGGCTGAGCGGGTCCGGCGCGGACTGGTCAGCGACGAGCTGGCCCGGCGTACCGCGGCCAGGCGGGACCTAGACCGGGCCGCGCAGGATCTCGAGCTGCTCGCCCGTCGCGGCGGTCGGTTGATCACACCCGATTGCGTCGAGTGGCCGCTGGTTGCGTTCTCGGCATTCGGCGGTGTCGGGGCAAGGCCGCGCGGCGCGCCGCCCCTGGTGTTGTGGGCGCTGGGTCCCGCGCGGCTGGACGAGGTGGCGCAGCGCGCGGCCGCGGTGGTCGGCACCCGCGCGGCCACCGGTTACGGCGAACAGGTGGCCGCCGACCTGGCGGCGGGACTGGCCGAGCGGGACGTCGCGGTGGTTTCCGGCGGCGCCTACGGCATCGACGGCGCGGCCCACCGCGCGGCGCTGCACTGTGACGGGATCACCGTGGCAGCACTGGCCGGCGGAATCGACGTCCCCTATCCGGCGGGACATTCGGCGCTGCTGCACCGCATCGGCCAGCACGGGCTGCTGTTCAGCGAATACCCGCCCGGCATCCGCCCCGCCCGGCACCGGTTCCTGACCCGCAATCGCCTGGTCGCCGCCGTCGCCGGGGCGGCCGTGGTGGTGGAAGCCGGGCTGCGCAGCGGCGCCGCGAACACCGCCGCCTGGGCGCGGGCGCTGGGCCGGGTGGTGGCAGCGGTGCCGGGACCCGTGACTTCGTCGGCCTCGGCGGGTTGTCACGCGCTGCTGCGCAATGGGGCGGAGCTGGTCACCCGGGCCGACGACATCGTCGAGCTCGTCGGACGCATCGGCGAACTCGCCTTCGAAGAGCCGAGGCCCGCCACGGCTTTCGACGGGCTGGACGAAGCCGAACGTCAGGTGTACGAGGCGTTGCCCGGTCGCGGCGCCGCTACGGTCGACGAGATCGCCATCGCCTCCGGACTGCTGCCCGAGCACGTGCTGGGACCGCTGGCCATCCTC
The DNA here is from genome assembly GCA_963794245.1 of uncultured Actinomycetota bacterium. GTDB lineage: Bacteria > Actinomycetota > Actinomycetes > Mycobacteriales > Mycobacteriaceae > Mycobacterium. Next base: position 300,468 of record CAWCDD010000004.1, read on the forward strand.
GAGGTCGCCGGGCTGGTCGAGCGCGACGGCGGGCGGTGGCGAATTTTCCGGGCCGCTGGCGGCCGACCTGCGGCGACGGCCCGACTCGTATAGTCGGCTGGGGCCGGGTCTGAACAGGAGGAAACGTGGCAGGTCGACCACTCCAACGTTTCGACGTCGTCGGTACCCATCAAATTTCACCGCACATGATGCGGGTGACGTTGGGGAGCAGTCAGTTCGACACATTCGTGCCGAGCAACTTCACCGACTCCTACGTCAAGTTGGTATTCGTCGCCGACGACATCGATGTGGCCGGTTTGCCCCAGCCGCTGACCCAGGACAGTTTTTCCGTCCTGCCGCCCGAGAAAAGGCCGTCGGTACGGACCATCACCGTTCGCAAGGTCGACGCCGCGGCCTGTCAGATCTCGTTGGACATCGTGGTGCACGGCGAGCACGGCGTGGCGGGTGCCTGGGCGGCCGCCGCCCAACCCGGTCAGGTGATCTACCTGATGGGGCCCGGCGGCGCCTACACACCTGACCCCGCCGCCGATTGGCATCTGCTGGCCGGTGACGAGTCCGCGCTGCCGGCCATCGCCACCGCGCTGGAAGCGTTGCCCCCCAACGCAATCGGTAAGGCGTTCATCGAAGTGGCTGGTCCGGCCGACGAAATCCCGTTGACCGCCCCGGAAGGCGTGCAGGTGAACTGGATTTACCGCGGCGGCCGGGCCGATCTGGTGACCGAGGACCGCGCCGGCGATTTCGCGCCGCTTATCGAGGCGGTCACCACCACGCTGTGGCTGCCCGGGCAGGTGCATGTCTTCATCCACGGTGAAGCCCAAGCCGTCATGCACAACTTGCGGCCCTACATCCGCAAAGAGCGTGGGGTGGACGCCAAGTGGGCGTCGTCGATCTCCGGCTACTGGCGACGCGGCCGCACCGAAGAGACCTTCCGGCAATGGAAGAAGGAGCTGGCTGCGGCCGAGTCGGCAAGCTCGTCAGCCTGACGGCCGCCTGGCATTCTCTTTTCCATGGCATTCGGCAACTACCAGAACGAGATCTACTTCCAGGGCCTGGCCGGGGTGGCGCCCGCGCTGCCGATGGTCTTCGCGGAGTTGGAGGCCCGCGCGGAGCGGGCGATGTCGCCGTCCGTCTGGTCCTACGTCGCCGGTGGCGCCGGCGACGAACGCACCCAGCGGGCCAACCGTGCGGCGTTCGATCGCTGGGGCCTGATGCCGCGCATGTTCGTCGGTGCCGCCGACCGCGACCTGTCGGTGGAGATGTTCGGCCTGACCTTGCCGTCTCCGGTGTTCATGGCTCCGATCGGCGTCATCGGTATCTGTGCTCAAGACGGCCACGGCGATCTGGCCACCGCGCGCGCGGCCGCGGCCACCGGTGTCCCCATGGTCGTTTCCACCCTGACCGCCGACCCGCTGGAAGAGGTCGCCGGGCAGTTCGGTGACACCCCCGGCTTCTTCCAGCTGTACACGCCCAAGGATCGTGAGCTGGCCGCCAGCCTCGTGCAGCGGGCCGAAGCTGCCGGCTTCAAGGGCATCATCGTCACCCTCGACACCTGGATTCCCGGGTGGCGCCCGCGCGACCTCACCACGGCCAACTTTCCCCAGTTGCGGGGGCTGTGCCTGAGCAACTACACCAGCGATCCGGTCTTCCGCGCCAGCCTGCAGCGCCCACCCGAGGAGGACCCGCAAGGCACTGTGCTGCAGTGGATAACGACCTTCGGGAACCCGTTGACCTGGGACGACCTTGGCTGGCTGCGATCGCTGACCGACCTGCCGCTGATCATCAAGGGCATCTGCCATCCCGACGACGCCCGGCGCGCCAAGGACGGCGGCGTCGACGGCATCTACTGCTCCACCCACGGCGGCCGTCAGGCCAACGGCGGCCTGCCCGCGCTGGACTGCCTGCCGGGCGTCGTCGAGGCGGCCGACGGCTTACCGGTGCTGTTCGACTCGGGGATCCGCAACGGCGCCGACATCGTCAAGGCGCTGGCAATGGGCGCGACCGCCGTCGGGGTCGGTCGTCCGTACGCCTACGGTCTGGCGCTCGGCGGCGTCGACGGCATCGTGCACGTGCTGCGCATGCTGCTGGCCGAAGCCGACCTGATCATGGCCGTCGACGGCTATCCGACACTGAAAGATCTCACCCCGGACACGCTTCGGCGCGTCGACTGACGCAGCGGTCCGCGCCTGCGACCGTGGGGGAGTGCAGGCGATCCTCGACGAGTTCGACGAGTACCTGGATTTGCAATGCGGCCGTTCAGCGCACACGCGTCGCGCGTATCTGGGCGACTTGCGCTCGTTGTTCGCCTTCCTCGACGGCCACGGCGCCGCCCTGGACGGTTTGAGCCTGCCGCTGCTGCGGACGTGGCTGTCCACCGGCGCGGTCGCTGGGGCCGCGCGCACGACGCTGGCCCGTCGCACCTCGGCGGTCAAGGCGTTCACCGCGTGGGCGGTTCGGCGCGGCCTGCTGACCGTGGACCCGGCCGTGCGGCTGCAGGTGCCGAAGGCGCACCGCACCCTGCCGGCGGTGCTGCGTCAGGATCAGGCCGCCGACGCCATGGCGGCCGCGAAATCCGGTGCCGAGCAAGGAGATCCGCTGGCGCTGCGGGACCGGCTGATCGTCGAGATGTTGTACGCCACCGGAATCCGGGTGAGCGAGCTGTGCGGCCTGGATATCGACGACGTGGACACTGGCCACCGCGTGGTGCGTGTCCTCGGTAAGGGCAACAAGCAGCGCACCGCGCCGTTCGGGGTGCCCGCTGCCGACGCGCTGCGCGCCTGGCTGGCCGACGGGCGTCCCGCCCTGGTCACCGCGGATTCCGGGCCGGCGCTGCTGCTGGGCGCACGCGGCGGCCGGCTCGATGTGCGCCAGGCCCGCACCGTCGTGCACCAGACCATCGCCGCGGTGGACGGCGCGCCCGACATGGGGCCCCACGGGCTGCGGCACAGCGCCGCGACGCATCTGCTCGAAGGCGGGGCTGACCTGCGGGTCGTCCAGGAGCTGCTCGGCCATTCCAGCCTGGCGACCACCCAGCTCTACACCCATGTCGCGGTGTCGCGGTTGCGGGCGGTGCACGATCAGGCCCACCCGCGCGCCTGAGAGCGGCCACGAGTGTGCGCTGACGGCGCTGTGTGTGCGCTGGTCCCGTCGCGTGGGCGGCCTGGGCGGCGACACGCCGCGCGATCTAGCCGCCAAGTGGCTTGAGCCGCACCGCAGTGGACTTCAGCAGGCCCACCGGATCGACATAGTCGGCGCCCGACGCCGGACCCCACATCGCGCCCCAGTGCAAACAGGCCGCTCCAGCTTGCGAGGCACGGCATCCGCTGTGCCCGGCCACCAACTCGCCGATCGGCGTCTGCGTCGTCACTTGCTGACCGACCCGGACGTTCGCCCGGACCGGCTCGTAGCTGGTGTGCAATCCGCCGGGATGGGCCAGCGACACCACCGGCCGTCCCGCCAGCAGCCCGGCGAACACCACGGTCGCGCTGCCGGCGGCGTACACCGGTTGGCCGGGGCGGCCGGCCAGGTCCACGCCGCGGTGCCCGGGGTGCCAGTCGGGCGATGGGGCGTCGAATCCCCGCAGGACGGCCGGGGCCGGCCGCAGCGGCCAATCCAGCCGGACTGGGCAGCGTCGGGGTCCGCCGCTGCCGGGAAAGCGCTGATCAGGGCCAGCGTCAGGTTCAAGCTCACGATCAGCGCCGCCCACCGCACCCCATGAGTTCAGCGCGACGTCGACGACTCGGCCACCCGCGTTTGCCCAATCTGTGCACGCGAGCCGCACTGTGGACACGTGCTGGGCAAAACCACCAGCTGAGTCGGTGTAAACTGCTCGTCGCAGCTCGTCCGCGGGCTGACTTCGCGCGTCTGCCCCGCGTCTCCCGTACCACTAGGAGTTCGCAGCGCATGCCGGCGGTCCCTTAACCGGGTCCGGCATCGCAGCAGGCGCCAGGGCCCGGCTTCACCCGATGCCGGGCGGCAACCGACACAGTAAGGCACACGCATGGCCGTCGTAACCATGAAGCAGCTGCTCGACAGCGGCACCCACTTCGGGCACCAGACCCGACGCTGGAATCCCAAGATGAAGCGGTTCATCTTCACCGACCGCAACGGCATCTACATCATCGACCTGCAGCAGACGCTGACCTACATCGACAAGGCGTACGAGTTCGTCAAGGAGACCGTCGCCCACGGTGGCAGCGTCATGTTCGTCGGCACCAAGAAGCAGGCGCAGGAGTCCGTTGCGGCCGAAGCGACCCGCGTCGGCATGCCGTACGTGAACCAGCGCTGGCTCGGTGGCATGCTCACCAACTTCTCGACCGTGCACAAGCGCCTGCAGCGCCTCAAGGAGCTCGAGGCGATGGAGCAGACCGGTGGCTTCGAGGGGCGCACCAAGAAGGAAATCTTGATGCTGACTCGCGAGAAGAACAAGCTTGAGCGCAGCCTCGGCGGTATCCGCGACATGGCCAAGGTGCCGTCGGCGATCTGGGTCGTCGACACCAACAAGGAGCACATCGCCGTCGGCGAGGCCCGCAAGCTCGGTATCCCGGTCATCGCGATCCTGGACACCAACTGCGACCCCGACGAAGTCGACTACCCGATCCCGGGCAACGACGACGCGATCCGCTCGGCGGCGCTGCTGACCAAGGTGATCGCCTCCGCGGTCGCCGAGGGCCTGCAGGCGCGCGCCGGCGTGGGCCGCGGCGACGGCAAGCCCGAGGCGGAAGCCGCCGAGCCGCTCGCCGAGTGGGAGCAGGAGCTGCTGGCTTCGGCGACCACGACTGCGACAACCACAGCCACCACCGACGCCGTTGGAGCTGCAACCGAAACAATCACTGACCCCTCCTAGGAAGGCTGACCATTGGCGAACTTCACCGCTGCCGACGTCAAGCGTCTTCGTGAGCTCACCGGTGCCGGCATGCTCGACTGCAAAAACGCACTGGCCGAAAGCGACGGCGACTTCGACAAGGCGGTAGAGGCACTTCGGATCAAGGGCGCCAAGGATGTCGGTAAGCGCGCCGAGCGCGCCACGGCCGAAGGCCTGGTCGCGGCCAAGGGCGGTGCGCTGATCGAGCTGAACAGCGAGACCGACTTCGTCGCCAAGAACGCGGAGTTCCAGAAGCTGGCCGACGAGATCGTCGCCGCGGCGGTGCAGTCCAAGGCTGCTGACGTCGATGCGCTCAAAGCCGCTGTTATCCCTGGCGCAGGGGTGACAACTACGGTCGAGCAGGCCGTCGCCGACCTGTCGGCCAAGATCGGCGAGAAGCTGGAACTGCGCCGGGCCGCCTTCTTCGAGGGCACCGTCGAGACCTACCTGCACAAGCGCGCCGCGGACCTGCCGCCGGGCGTGGGTGTGCTCGTCGAATACACCGGCGATGGTGCCGAGGCTGCGCACGCGGTGGCGCTGCAGATCGCGGCTCTCAAGGCCCGCTACCTGTCCCGCGACGACGTCCCCGAGGACGTGGTGGCCAGCGAGCGGCGCATCGCCGAACAGACCGCGAAGGCCGAGGGCAAGCCGGAGCAGGCGCTGCCCAAGATCATCGAGGGCCGGCTGAACGGCTTCTTCAAGGACTCCGTGCTGCTCGAGCAGCCGTCGGTGTCCGACAACAAGAAGGCCGTCAAGGCGCTGCTCGACGAGGCCGGCGTCACGGTGACTCGGTTCGTTCGCTTCGAGGTGGGTCAGGCTTAACCACGCAACGCGAGCGGCTAGCGTCAGTGCCATGCGACGCGTGCACGCTTTCGGTGACGACGCCCTCGGCGATCTCGACGCCGTGGGTCTCAGCGAGGCCATCCGAGCCGGCTGGGTCGGCAGAACCGACGTCATCGAGGCCGCGATCGCTCGCACCGAGGCCGTCAACCCTGCCCTGAACGGCTTGGCGCACAAGGCCTTTGAGCAGGCGCGGGCGATCGCTTCCGGCGAGCCGTCAAGCGCGTTCTTCAGCGGTGTCCCCACGTTCCTCAAGGACAACGTCGACGTCACCGGCCAGCCGACGATGCGCGGCGCCGACGCGTGGGCACCCCGCAATGCCGTCGCCGACGGCGAATTCACCCAGGTGTACCTCGCCACCGGGCCGACGCCGCTGGGCAAGACGCAGATGTCGGAGTTCGGGTTCAGCGCCGCCGCCGAGCATCCGCGGCTGGGGGCGGTGCGCAATCCGTGGGACACCGACTACACCGCGGGAGCTTCATCGTCGGGATCGGGCGCATTCGTCGCCGCCGGGGTGGTGCCGATCGCACACGCCAACGACGGCGGTGGCTCGATCCGAATTCCAGCCGCCTGCAACGGGATTGTCGGCCTCAAGCCGTCGCGCGGTCGGCTGCCGCTTGACGCGGAGTTGCGACGGATGCCGGTGGGCATCGTGGCCAACGGCGTGCTGACCCGCTCCGTGCGCGACACTGCGGCGTTCTATCGGGAGGCCGAACGCATCTGGCGTAATCCCAAGCTGGCGCCCGTCGGCGACGTCACCGGGCCCGGCCGGCAGCGGCTGCGGATCGCCGTGGCCACCGACTCGGTCCGGCGCGAGTGCGGCCAGGAGCTCACCGAGCTGACCCTCAAGTCCGCCGGGGTGCTCGAAGAACTGGGGCACCGCGTCGAACAGATCGACGAGCACCCGGTGCCGGACAGCTTCGTCGACGACTTCATCCTGTATTGGGGATTCCTCGCCCTGGTGCAGGTGCGCACCGGGCGGCGCGCGTTCGGCAACACGTTCGACCGCACCCGGCTGGACGCCTTGACGCTGGGCCTGGAGCGCCACACCGGTCGCAACCTGCACCGGCTGCCGGGGGCCATCATGCGACTGCGCAGAATGCGGCGGCGCAGCGCCGAGTTTTACCAAACCTACGACGTGTTGCTCACCCCGACGCTCGCCGACATGACACCACGCGTCGGTCACCTGGCGCCCACCGACTACCAGCAGGTCATGGACCGGCTGATCGATTGGGTCGCGTTCACGCCACTGCAGAACGTCACCGGGGATCCGGCGATTTCGTTGCCGCTGGCCCAATCCGCGCAGGGGATGCCCGTCGGCATGATGTTTGCCGCCGACCTGGGGCAGGAAGCGCTGCTGCTGGAACTGGCCTACGAACTCGAAGCGGCGAAGCCCTGGGCGTGGATCCAAGCGGCCGGATAGCGGCGTTCAGTCGGAGCCGAGCTTTTCCAGCATCCGTTTGAATTCGCGTTGCTGCGTGGCGGTCAGCTTGGCCAGGATGCGGTCATCGGCGTTGCGGACCGCGGCTTCGGCGCGCTTCAGCAGCGTGCGTCCCTGACTGGTCAGGGTGGCCGGCAGCGCCCGCCCGGAGGACACCGACGTCGGCCGTTCCACGGCGTGAGCCTCTTCCAGCCTGCGTAGCACCGTGTTCATCGCCTGCGGTGTGACGTTGGTGTTGCGGGACAGCTCGGCGCTGGACAATCCGGGGGACATCGAAAGGATGCGCAGACAAACGAATTCGGGAAGTGTCAGGCCCAGCGGACCCAACACGGCGGCGACCTCGGGTCGCAGCACGGCTGCCACGCGGTAGAGCAGGTAGCCAAGCGGAGCATCGTCGGTCGCAGCCATGTCAGCGATATTGACATATCCGCGCGGCGTCTGGACGTAAGCACGGCCCGGCGAGGGCGAGTGACGCTGCGGCGAAGAAGAAGTAACGCATCGGCACCCGGCACTTGAAACTTCTGTCAATTCGGTGATGTGGGCTCGTGGGCTCGTTTGGCGCGCGGAAACCAAGGGGTATCGCTGCACGCGGCAAACACACGAGAAATAGGGGGACACAATGAAATTCAGCACGACGACAGCGAAAGCGGCTGTGAGCGCAGCGGGGATTGCCGGGGCGAGCATCTTCATGGCCCCGATTGCTGCTGCCAATGTGCAGAGCTACGGCGCTACCGAACAGGCCATCGATGGTCCGCTGGTCATGGACTACACGGTGAATGACTTGCGGCCGAGCGATGCGACACTACCGGGATTCCGGCCCGCTGGGCGGCTTTATCAGGCCGATGTGACGGCGAAATCGGATGCCGGAACGGTCCAGCCGCAAATCTCTCGTTTCATGGCAAGGGCATTCAATGGCACGGTTTACCCAGTCCTGAACAAGGGACCTGTTCCCAACGGCCTTGACCCCAGTCCGATCGATCAAGGCCAACAGACGTCCGGCGAGCTGTACTTCGACGTGACCGGCCAGCAGCCGGTCGGCGTGGTGTACACCGATCGCGCGGACGATTTCCTCGTCTGGACGCGCCACGCGTAGTCAATGCGACCTGCGAATTCGCAGCGCATCTGATTACGCCGCAGAATTCGAATGTGGCGTTTGTGGCTGAACTTGGCCTTTGAGGTCTATGCGCATTCTGGGGCGAGATGATTTTCCGGTCGAAATGGTATCTCCGCAGTTCAGCGCCGCAATGTTTGGAGCCACCGGGGAATGGCTATGTGGCACGGGTGCGGTGATAACCCGCGCTTTTGGGGGAAATCATCGCGGAAATTAATTGGCAACGATGGAGGTATCTGGCATGAAGTTCACTTCTAATGCTATGAAATCGGTGATCGGAGCCGCTGGTATTGCTGCTGTCGGCGTTTTCACCGCAGCGACAGCGTCCGCGGCGCCGCCCAACATTCAGGGATTCGGCACCAGCGAGCAACTCATCGACGGGGCCTTGGTCACCAACTACACAGTGAGCAACCTGCAACCGAGTAATGCGGCGATCCCCGGCTACACGCCCAAGGGCACGCTCTACCAGGCGGACGTCACCGCCCGGTCGGAAGGCGGACTGGTCACCCCGATGGTGAACGACTTCATCGCCCGCGGGCCCAACGGTCAGAACTACCGGGTGATCGACAAGGTCCAGGCACCGGGCAGCCTTAACCCGGCGCCGATCCCGCAGGGCAGCGAGGCGACCGGCACGCTGTACTTCGACGTGACGGGCGCACCGCCGAACGGCGTCGCCTACAACGACGGAATGCAAGACATCCTGATCTGGACGTCGAACATGTCGGGTAGCTCGGCGCCCGGTGCGCAGAACACCACACCGGCACCTGGTATGCCGGCTGGCCCGGCGCCCGGCGCGCCAGCGCACACCTAAGCCTGGCTACGGCACTAGTTGCTGCACGAACTCCCCGCGCCACACCCTGTGGCGCGGGGAGTTCTGCTTTGCCGCCCCAAGCATTTTGGTCAGTGATAGTACGAATTGGACATGACTCGGCTGGGTACCCATCGGTAATGAGTTACGCAGATCACAGACCGCAAGCGGTACGCCAACAAGCGCAAGAACATGCCGAACAGGCCCGCGCGAGGGTGCAAGAGAAGCGCAGCGATCAGCGCGGCGGCCTGAGCGGCTGGGTGGCGCAGCGCGCTGCCCGATGGGATTTGAGCGGCCAGGACGAGACCACCCTGCAACGCCAGAAGTTTGCCTGGAATCTGTTGGTCGACTACTGGTTTCGGATGGAGATCGACGGCTGGGAGAACATCCCGGGGCCGCCGGTGCTGTTGGTGGGTATTCACTCCGGCGCCCCCTTCGTCTGGGACGCGTGGACCGTCGGCCTGCAGTGGTGGCGCCGCTTCGGTCCCGAGCGCGAGTTGCATGGCACCGCGCACGACGCGCTGATGGCCATCCCGCTTATCGGGCGCTACTTCCGGTCGATGGGCGTGCTTCCGGCCGCCCCGGACGCGATCGCCACGGCGCTCGCGGAGGGGCGAGACGTCGCGTTATGGCCTGGTGGAGAAGTGGATTCGCTGCGCCCCTGGGCCGAGCGTGACCACGCCAACCTCGCGGGGCGCAAAGGTTTCGTGAAGATGGCGATTCGTGCCGGTGTGCCGATAGTGCCGATTGCGACGGTCGGGGGCGCGGACGCCATGCCGGTGCTGATCCGCGGTGACCGCCTGTCGAAGGCGCTGCAACTCGACCGGCTGCTGCGGCTCAAGGTATTTCCGCTGGCGGTCTCACTGCCGTGGGGCATCGCCCCGGCTGCGCTTCCGCAGCTGCCGCTGCCGGCCAAGATCAGGACGCGGTTCATGCCCGCGATCGAACTGGACCACGATGCCGCGCGCGCTGAAGACGACGACTACGTCGACCGCAAGTACCGTGAGGTCCAAGACGGCATTCAGCAGGGAATGGACGCGCTGGCGCGCAAGCGCGCGCTGCCGCTATTCGCCTGACGAGCGAAAGTGGCTGAAAACCAATCGTATACGGCGCGTCAGTGGTGGGCGCCGTTGAGGTTGGGACTCGGCCCGGTGTCGTTGACGATCCACTGCGGGTGCGGTGGCGTCACCGCCATGTAGCCCACCCCGCGGACCGTGTCGACCATCGATTCGTGTTCGGGTCCCAGCTTTGCGCGCAGCCGTCGCACGTGAACATCGACGGTGCGGACGCGTCCGTTGGAGTCGTATCCCCACACCTCGTGCATCAGCCGAGTTCGGCTGAATGCCCGACCGGCATGTTGCACAAGGAAATTCAGCAATCTGAACTCGGTGACCGTCAGGCGAAGATCCTTGCCGCACAGCGACCCGGCGAAACTTGCCGGATGCAGGACGAGGTCACCGAACTTCAACGACCCGTCCACCGCGCTGCGGCGTCGCTTGATCGCCAGGCGCAGCCGCGCCTCCAACTCGTCTGCGCCGGTGGCGGGCAACATCACATCGTCGAGGCGCCAGTCGACGTCCACGGATGCGAAATGCGCCGGGGCGACAACCGCCACGACCGCGATGGCCGGCGCGTTGGCCGTCAGGCCGCGGCAGACACTGCGGGCCGCCGCCAGGTCGGTGCGCGCGTCGATGATCGCCACGTCAGCACCGTCATGATGTCCGTCGAGGTGGTCGGAGAGCGGGACGCGTCGAATCGTTTGCGTCAACGATTCCAGGGTCGGTAACGCCGATGCGAAATCGTCGGCATTGGAAAGCAGTAGCACGTCCAAAGACATCTCCAAACCTCATCAGGGTCCGTCGCCGCCCCCGACCGCGTCGGCACCTCACTGGGAGATATGCCGTCAGCGCAGCGCTGAATACCCCATTGCGCTCACAACTATGCCTTCTTTGTTGCTCGCGTTCGGGCGAATGCAGGTGGATACGGGCGATTCGTGGAGATGGGTTTGCCTGGGTGGAGCCGAAAATGGCGCCCGACAAGTCGACGGGTCCGGCCCGTCAATACGGGCCGGACCCATCCTTGAATCAAGCTATTGGTTGGACTTCTGGCGCTCCTCGGCGACCTTCGCGGCGCCGCGCGCGGCGTCGGCTTCGGCTTCCTTCTTTGCCGCGTCGCGCTGGGCTTCCGCCTTGTCCTGCTGCGCCTGGCCCTCGCGGGTGAGGTCATCGCTACCGGCCAGAGCACCGGCAGCTTCCTTGACCTTGCCCTTGGCGTCCTCGACGACGCCCTTAACGGCTTCCGCGGGTCCAGAGTTTTCGTTGTCAGCCATGGATGATCCGTCCTCCTGTGGCGTACGTGATGTGAGCGACTAACGCGCTCCTACGATCGGCTGAACGATCGATTCGGGATACGGCGTGTTCCGGTCCTACTTCTCAAGACCGCAGTTTCCCCGCCGCGTTGGTCCGGGTTCCCAGGCCGCGGGGACCTCAAACATTTGATGCCGGAGGCAAAGTCGCGACGGCGGCCCACCCGAGCGTGACCTGCGCCGACGGGTCGGGGCAGCGACCCGGCTCGCGAACCGCGCAGATAATGCACCCCGCTGGCGTCAGACTGTGCTGCGATGGGGCAGGATATGAACTGCCGTTCCGGGTGGGGGTTGCCTGGGATGGCACTGTCATGCGAGGAGTCTGATGACGCAGCCTGAGCCTACGAGCGCTAACGGCGTGCCGACCTCCGCCGCCGACCACGGACACCCGCCGAATCAGGCCAAGTATTCGAGAGTGTTGCTCAAGCTTGGTGGCGAAATGTTCGGCGGCGGCCAGGTCGGCCTGGATCCCGATGTCGTGGCGCAGGTGGCCCGACAGATCGCCGAGGTGGTCCGAGACGGCGTACAAGTCGCCGTCGTGATCGGCGGTGGCAACTTCTTCCGGGGCGCTCAACTTCAGCAGCGCGGTATGGAGCGCACCCGTTCGGACTACATGGGCATGCTCGGCACCGTGATGAACAGCCTTGCGCTGCAGGACTTTCTGGAGAAGGAAGGCATCGCCACCCGCGTCCAGACCGCCATCACGATGGGCCAGGTGGCCGAGCCCTACATCCCGTTGCGGGCCGTCCGGCACCTGGAGAAGGGCCGCGTGGTCATCTTCGGCGCCGGCATGGGGCTGCCGTACTTCTCCACCGACACCACTGCCGCGCAGCGCGCCCTGGAGATCGGCGCCGACGTGGTCCTGATGGCCAAGGCGGTCGACGGTGTGTTCACCGCGGATCCGCGGCAGGATCCCAACGCCGAGTTGCTCGCGGTGATCAGCCATCGGGAAGTCATCGACCGAGGGCTGCGGGTGGCCGATGCGACCGCCTTCAGTCTCTGTATGGACAATGGCATGCCGATCCTCGTGTTCAACCTGCTGACCAACGGCAATATCGCTCGGGCGGTCGCTGGTGAGAAGATCGGAACGCTGGTTACCACTTGAGGGAAGACGCGATGATCCGCGCCTGCGAGGATGCACGGCGCAGGATGTGGGGGTACCACCCGCTTGCGGGGGATGAGGAGCGGCGCACATGATCGATGAGGCTCTCTTCGACGCTGAAGAGAAAATGGAGAAGGCAGTGTCGGTGGCCCGTGACGACCTGTCGACCATCCGGACCGGCCGCGCCAATCCGGGCATGTTCAACCGGATCGTCATCGACTACTACGGCACGAACACCCCGATCACCCAGCTGGCCAGCATCAACGTCCCCGAGGCGCGGCTCGTCGTCATCAAGCCCTACGAGGCCAACCAGCTGCACGCCATCGAGACGGCGATTCGCAACTCCGAGCTCGGGGTGAACCCCAGCAATGACGGCACCCTGATTCGGGTGGCGGTACCGCAGCTGACCGAGGAACGCCGCCGCGAACTGGTCAAACAGGCCAAGGGCAAGGGCGAGGACGCCAAGGTCTCGGTGCGCAACATCCGTCGTAAGGCGATGGAAGAGCTGCACCGGATTCGCAAGGACGGCGAAGCCGGCGAAGACGAGGTCGGCCGCGCGGAGAAGGACCTGGACAAGACGACTCAGCAGTACGTCACCCAGATCGAAGAGTTGGTCAAGCACAAAGAAGGCGAGCTGCTGGAGGTCTAGCGGCCGCTCAGCAACCAAGTCCGTGGCAACCCCCGATGCTGGCGCAGGCACCCCGTCCGACGCGCGGGAGGCCAGCGAAACGGCGCGGGAGCCGACCCGGAAGACGTCTCGCGCGGGGCGCGACCTGCCCGCCGCATTCGCGGTCGGGCTGTTTTCCGGTGGACTTGTGGTCGTCACGCTGGTGTTCGCGCCGCGCTACTGGGTGGTGCTGTGCTCCGGCGCGATTTTGATCGCCAGCCATGAGGTGGTGCGGCGGCTGCGCGAAGCAGGCTATGTCATCCCGGTCATCCCGCTGCTGGTCGGTGGGCAGGTCACCGTCTGGCTGACGTGGCCATTCGGTGCTCGGGGAGCGTTGGCCGGTTTCGGCGCCACGGTGGTGGTGTGCATGTTCTGGCGGCTGTTCATGCACGACGAAAGCAGGCACCACGATCCGGACGCCGGCCCGCCACCCCCGTCGAACTACCTGCGCGATGCGTCGGCCACCATCTTCTTGACCGCCTGGGTCCCGCTGTTCGCCTCCTTCGCCGCGCTGCTGGTCTACCACCCCTCCGAAGGCGCGGGGCGAGTGTTCTGCCTGATGATGACGGTCGTCGCCTCCGATGTGGGCGGCTACGCGTTCGGCGTGCTGTTCGGCAAGCATCCATGGGTTCCGACGATCAGCCCGAAGAAGTCGTGGGAGGGACTTGCCGGTTCGCTGGTCTGCGGGATCACCGCGGCGTTTTTGATCGCGACATTCCTGGCCCGCAGGCCGCCGTGGGAGGGTGTGGTACTCGGGTTCGTGCTGGTGCTGACCTGCGCGCTTGGCGATCTGGTGGAATCCCAGGTCAAGCGTGACCTCGGTATCAAGGACATGGGCCGGCTGCTTCCCGGCCACGGCGGCCTGATGGACCGGCTCGACGGCGTGCTCCCGTCGGCGGTCGCGGCCTGGACGCTGTTCACATTGCTGCCGGCCTGAGAAGGCCGATACTGGTCAGGTCATGGTCCAAGAATTGGTGTTCGACGCGCCGCGCCGCGGCTTGCCGCCGCGGCATCTCGCCGACCTCGACGCGAATGGGCGGGCCGCGGCCGTCGCGGACCTGGGCTTGCCGGCGTTTCGGGCCAAACAGCTCGCTAACCAGTACTACGGCCGGCTGATCGCCGATCCGCGGCAGATGACCGACCTGCCGGCGGCGGTGCGCGACGTGATCGCCGAGACCATGTTCCCGAACCTGATCACCGTCGCCACCGAAATCGCCTGCGACGCGGGCCAGACTCGAAAGACGTTGTGGCGGGCGATCGATGGCACCACCTTCGAATCGGTGATGATGCGCTACCCGCAGCGAAATACCGTGTGCATCTCGTCGCAGGCCGGCTGCGGCATGGCGTGCCCGTTCTGCGCCACCGGCCAAGGCGGATTGACGCGTAACCTGTCGACCGCCGAGATCCTGGAACAGGTGCGCGCCGTGCGCAGTGGCGCTGCGCGACGACTTCGGTGACCGGCTGTCGAACGTGGTTTTCATGGGCATGGGGGAGCCGCTGGCCAATTACGCCAGGGTGCTGGCCGCGGTGCGGCGCATCACCGAGGCGCCGCCGCACGGGTTCGGCATCTCGGCCCGCTCAGTGACGGTGTCGACGGTGGGCCTGGCCCCGGCGATCCGCAAGCTCGCCGACGAACGGCTGGGAGTGACGCTGGCGTTGTCGCTGCACGCGCCCGACGACGAGCTGCGCGACACGCTGGTTCCGGTCAACAACCGGTGGAAGATCGGCGAGGCGCTGGACGCCGCGCGGTACTACGGCGACATGACCGGCCGGCGGGTGTCGATCGAGTACGCGTTGATTCGCGACGTCAACGACCAACCCTGGCGGGCCGACCTGCTCGGCAAGCGGCTGCACGGCGCTCTCGGGCCGCTGGCGCACGTGAACCTGATTCCGCTCAACCCGACGCCGGGCAGCGACTGGGATGCCAGCCCCAAGGATGTGGAGCGCGAGTTCGTCCGGCGGGTCCGGGCAAAAGGCGTCTCGTGCACGGTGCGAGACACCCGGGGCCGCGAGATCAGCGCCGCGTGCGGGCAGCTGGCCTTCGAGAAGGGGTAGAGCAGCGCTGAACCAGGCGGCCGGCTACTCCGTCTTGTCAGGTAGAAGTCCAGCAAAGGGGGTTTGCCATGACCATTCGCAAGGTATCGCACGTCAAGATGTTTGCCGCGGCCTTGGTGATGAGCCTTGTCGCGCGTTGTCCTGATATCGGCAGCCGCGCCGCGCGCGCTGGCCGCCGACGATCGGCTGCAGTTCACCGGAACCACGCTGAGCGGCGCGCCGTTCAACGGCGCCAGCCTGCAGGGCAAGCCTGCGGTGCTGTGGTTCTGGGCGCCGTTCTGCCCGTTCTGCAACGCCGAGGCTCCCGGCGTCAGTCAGGTGGCGGCGGCCAATCCCGGTGTCACCTTCGTCGGCATCGCCGGGCATTCGGATGTCGGCGCCGAACAAAACTTCGTCTCCAAGTACAACCTGAACTTCACCAATCTCAACGACGCCGACGGCTCGATCTGGGCCCGCTACAACGTGCCCTGGCAGCCGGCGTACGTGTTCTACCGGGCGGACGGTAGCTCGACGTTCGTCAACAACCCGACCTCGGCCATGTCCCAGCAAGAGCTGGCCGGCCGGGTGGCTGCGCTGCGCTAAGCCGTGGGTGCAGGGTCTCGTCGGTCTGGCGTTCGCCGCCGGGTTGGTGGCCGCGGTGAACCCGTGCGGGTTTGCGATGCTGCCGGCCTACCTGCTGCTGGTGGTGCGCGAGCAGAACGGCGAACGCGCCAGCCCGCTTGCCGGAGTGGGCCGTGCCCTGAGCGCTACCGCGGGGATGGCGCTCGGTTTTGTGACGGTGTTCGGTTCGTTCGGCGCGCTGACCATCTCGGCGGCCACGACGGTGCAGCGATACCTGCCGTACGCGACGGTGGTGATCGGCGTTGCGCTTGTCGCGCTTGGGATTTGGCTGCTATCGGGTCGGGAGTTGACCGCCCTGACGCCCCGGCCGGCTGGGGCCGCGGTGGGCTCCGAAGCAGCAGGGATCACGCATTGTGGGCATGTACGGCTACGGGATCAGCTACGCGATCGCGTCGCTGTCCTGCACTATCGGGCCGTTTCTGGCGGTCACCGCCGCCGGCTTGCGGAGCGGGTCGGTCGTCACCGGGGTGTCGATTTATCTGGCTTACGTCGCGGGCCTGACCCTGGTCGTCGGCGTGCTTGCGATCGCCGCCGCGACCGCGAGCTCGGCCCTGGCCGATCGGCTGCGGCGAATCTTGCCGTTCGTCAATCGGATTGGCGGCGCGCTGCTGGTGTTGGTCGGGCTGTACGTCGGCTATTACGGCCTCTACGAGTTGCGGCTGCTCAACACCGCCGCGGATCCGCGGGATGCGGTGATCACCGCCGCCGGCCGGTTACAGGGCGTGCTGGCCGGCTGGGTACACCAGCATGGCGTCTGGCCGTGGATCGTTGCGTTGTTTGTGCTGGTGGCTGCCGCGCTGGTGAATGCGTGGCATCGACGCGCGCGGCGTTGAGCAGTGGTGTGACGGCTACCTGATCCAGCCGCGCCGGCGGCCCCACATGTCGCGGATCAGGATGAAGAGCGCGAGGATGGCGAACCCGACCAGGAAGTTGTCTTCGACGTGGCCGACGTGATTGCCGCGCAGCATCGCCAGCAGGAAGATGACGCCGACGATGCCGACGCCGTGCCAGGTGCGGGTGTTGATCTTGCTCCATCCCCACGCGGCGGATGGCACCTCGGCCGGGTCGACGCCGTTGTAGTGCTCCACCTCGGTACTGGCCACGGCGATTCCCTTCGGGTCCGATCGTCTTCTGCCTCGATATTCTGGCACACAACCCGAGCTGCGGCGCTTGCCAGGGGGCGGGTCGGTGACCGACCGTCCCGAGCTGGTCGGCCACCAACCTCGGCCGTCATGCGGCCCCGTAGAACCACGCAACCAGCCTGTTTCTCCTCGGCTACGAGGGCGGCATCAGCACCGTGTCGATCATGTACACCGTCGCGTTCGCGGTGGGCACCCCGCCGCAGACCACGCTCGCGTTGTTGACCTTGAGGCCGTTGCCTTGACCGGTCACCGTCGAATTCGCTCCCTGCAGGGTGGGATGAGTGCCGACGACCCTGTCCGGGCTCAATTGCCCCTGAACAACGTGGTAGGTCAGGATGCTCTTGAGCATCGCCGCATTCGTCTTGAGCTGGCCGATCGTGGACTCGGGCAGCTTGCTGAACGCCGCGTCTGTCGGCGCGAACACCGTGTACTGACCGTTGTTGAGTGTGTCGACCAGATTCACCTGTGGGTTGAGCTGGCCGGAAAGCGCCGAGGTCAGCGTGGTGAGCTGCGGATTGTTCGACGCCGCTACGGCAACGGGAACCTGCGACATCCCTTCCACCGAAGCGGGACCGTTGGGATGGGCAGCTGCGTAGTCCGCGCATCCCGGGCCCACCAAATCAGCGGCCCCAGCGCTCGGAGAGACAGCGACCCCGAGGCTCAAGATGCCGGCCGCCGCGAAACTGGTTGCCGCAATTTTGCTGTGTACTTTCATTGCCATTCACTCCCTGATAGGCCGGGAGAATTCACCCCGTTTGGCTGAAACCCCGGCCTCAGTTGTTCGGAGCGGATCCGCTTTGGGATTGGTCGCGACAACGAATTAGCCGTAGGTGAAGGAAAATACCTGCAAGCCCTTGCTGGGCCGCACCTCTAGTGTCCCGGGGCTGATACGGTCGCCGGCGACGATCTGATGGGAGGCCGGCGGCCCGCTGATCGGCATCGTCGTCGATTTTCCGTCCCGCGTCACTGTGAGTGTTCCGGTTCCGCCGGCCACGATGTGGACGTTTTTCGCCCGGTAGTTGAGTTTGATGCCGGCGTTGTCGCCGTCGGCCGTCGCGCCCTGATAATCCAGCGACCACGGCCCCGTCAGCGCAAAGCTGTTGGCCGTCAGGTCCGGTGGATACTCAAACGTCGCGGCCCCTTCGTCATAGGTGCCGCGGCCACCGTAATTCACCACTTTGCCAACGGCGAAATACGTTTCGGGCGTGAGGCCGGGCTGTGGGGTGGTGTCGGCCGCGTCGACAGGCGGGGGGAGCTTGACGCCCGGCTTCGCGTCGGCGAGCAACTGCCTGATCAGCTTCTCGGTCACGTGGTAATCGCCTTCGCCGAACTTGATGTGGCGAACCGTGCCGTCGGCGTCGATGAGATATTCGGCCGGCCAGTACCGGTTGCGGTAGTTCGTCCAGGTGCTGTAGCCGTCGTCCAGCGCGATCGGGTAGGTGATGCCCAGATCCGCCGCGCCCTGGGCGACGTTGTCCGGAACTTTCTCGAACGCGTACTCAGGGGTGTGCACGCCGATGACCTCGAAGCCGCTGTCCCGATAGGCGTGATACCAGCCGACGACATGCGGGATTGCGCGTTGGCAGTTGATGCAGGAGTAGGCCCAGAAATCGATCAGCACGACTTTGCCGCGTAACGAATTCAGGGCAATCGGCTTGCCCTCCGAAGTGTTCAGCCACCCCGCGATTCCCTTGAGATCTGGTGCAGGTCCACAGCTTTCGAGGGTCGGCGCGCCATTGCTGCAGTTCGACAGCTGTGCGTTCTGGGCGTTGACGATGCCGCCGAGGTTCAGCTTCTCCCGGATCGTGTCGGACCCGCCGACTTCCTGCTGCAGCGAGGCGGTGTAGTCGGGAATGGCGCGCTGCAGCGTGGCCGGCAGGTCGAACACCAGCGCCACGGCCAGCAGGATCGTGACGATTCCAGCGGCGATCCGGATCTCGCGCTGTCGGCGCCGAAAAGCCTTGACACGCTCCGCCACCCGTTGGCCGGCCAACGCGAAGAACAGCAGCGGCAGCGCGGCGCCGAGCGCGAACGCGCCGGTCAGCACGACGATGTCGGCGCTGATGTTCGCGGTGGCTCCGGCCACGACGATTGCTGCGAGAACGGGTCCCGCGCAGGGAACGTACAGTACGCCCAGCGCAAGACCGAGCCCGAAACCATTGCCGCGGCTGGTAATTCGCCTTTGCGGGATGCGTGAGAACGGCCGCTCCAGCAGCTGCTCGAATCTGGGAAAGATCAGACCGATACCGATCGCGCCCAGCGCCACCAGCGCGACCCAGCGGACGGCGTCCTGCGGCAGGTGCAGCAGCGACAGCAGCGCCGAGCCGAGCAGGGTCACGATGCTGAAGCTGAGCACCAGACCGCCGATTACCCGGTACGGACGCAAGGTCTCGGACAGCTCGCGTTTCGGCAGGACCGCCACAGCCCCTTCGGACCCCGGTGCTGCCAGCGCGTCGCTGCGCTGGGTGCCAGAGAAAAATATCACCGGCAACACCGGCAAGATGCACGGTGATATACCGGTGATCAGGCCCCCGAGGAAGCCGACCAACGCAAGCGTCAACATGCCTGGTATTCGTCACCGCCGTAGCCATGGATGGGTAAGAGCGGCAACGACTTATGGCACATCGGCCTATATCCGACAAGGTGGGGCACCCCGCTCGTCGGGCTGCCCCACCCTGGGTGCGGTGAACGTTACTGCGCCGGCGGCATCAGCACCGTGTCGATCATGTACACGGTCGCGTTCGCGGTGTGCACCCCGCCGCACACCAGGCCCGCGTCGTTGACCTTGAGGTCGTTTCCTTGACCGGTCACCGTCGAGTTGGCGCCCTGCAGGGTCGGGTGGGTGCCGTCGACCTTCGCCGGACTCAACTGACCCTGCACCACGTGATAGGTCAGGATGCTTTTCAGCAGCGGGGCGTCCGTCTTGAGTTTGTCGACGGTGGCCGGCGGAAGCTTGGCGAATGCGGCGTCGGTCGGAGCGAACACCGTGTATTGCCCATTGTTCAGGGTGTCGACGAGGTTCACGTTCGGGTTGAGCTTGCCCGACAGCGCCGAAGTCAGGGTGGTCAGCATCGGGTTGTTCGACGCCGCCGTCGCGACCGGGTCCTGCGCCATCCCGGCCACCGACCCCGGGCCGCTCGGATTCTGGGCGGCGTACGCCGAGCACCCGGACCCAACCAGGTCCGCGGCCGGATTCGCCGCCGCCGACGTGGTGGCGGACGTCGCCATGTTGCTCGCCGGCGCCGCGCTGGTGGTGTCCTGAGCCGCGGGTTTGTTGCTCGAACACCCAGAGAAACCCACGATCGCCATTGCTGCGAGGCTTGCCGCCGCAACTGCCTTGGCCTGCACATTCATCATCGAGTTCTGACTCCTTCGCTAAACACGGCGTTTCCACCGTCCTGCCGTTGACAGAAGTGATTCGGAGTGACGCCGGTCACGGATGGGTCACAAAATCATTCGGTTCGCTCTCACCCGCCGGGCTGCACAATGAGTAAGTGAGCAACCCGACCACCGAAGCGCAGGCCGACGGCCCCATCCGGGTGCTCGTGTTGGGCAGCACCGGCTCCATCGGCACCCAGGCACTCGAGGTCATCGCCGCCAACCCGGACCGCTTCGAGGTGGTCGGGCTGGCGGCCGGGGGGTCGAACCTGGACACGTTGGCGCGCCAGCGCGCCGAGACCGGGGTGACCAATATCGCCGTCGCCGACGAACACGCGGCCGGCACACTCGGAGACATCGCCTTCCACGGTCCCGAGGCGGTTACCCGGCTGGTCGAGGAGACGGAGGCCGACGTCGTGCTCAATGCCCTGGTCGGGGCGCTGGGCCTGCGGCCGACCCTGGCGGCACTGAACTCGGGGGCGCGGCTGGCGCTGGCCAACAAGGAATCGCTGATCGCGGGTGGTCCGCTGGTCCTGAAGGCCGCGCGGCCGGGTCAGCTCGTACCGGTCGACTCCGAGCACTCCGCGCTGGCCCAATGCCTGCGCGGCGGCGAACCGGACGAGGTCGCCAAGCTGGTGCTGACTGCCTCGGGTGGGCCGTTCCGCGGCTGGGCGGCCGCCGACCTGGAAGGCGTCACACCCGAGCAGGCCGGTGCCCATCCGACCTGGTCAATGGGCCCGATGAACACGCTGAACTCGGCGTCGCTGGTCAACAAGGGGCTCGAACTCATCGAAACGCACCTGCTGTTCGGCATTCCCTACGACCGCATCGAGGTCGTGGTGCACCCCCAGTCGATTGTTCATTCAATGGTCACGTTCATCGACGGCTCGACGATCGCGCAGGCCAGCCCGCCGGACATGAAGCTGCCCATCTCGCTGGCGTTGGGCTGGCCGCGGCGGGTGGCCGGGGCGGCCGCGAGCTGCGACTTCACCACGGCGTCTAGCTGGGCATTCGAGCCGCTGGACAGCCACGTTTTCCCGGCCGTCGAGCTGGCCCGGCACGCCGGAGAGACCGGCGGTTGCATGACCGCGGTGTACAACGCCGCCAACGAGGAGGCCGCGGCGGCCTTCCTGGACGGCCGTATCGGTTTTCCCGCCATCGTCAGAACAATCGCCGATGTGCTGAGCGCCGCCGACCAATGGGCCGTTTCACCCGCTAACGTGGATGAGGTACTAGACGCGCAGCGCTGGGCGCGGGAACGGGCGCAGCGCGCGGTCACCACCGCAAGCCCCGCGGGGGTCTGGAAATAAGGTCTCGGGAATGGTCTCAGAAAGGTCCTAGCGCCTGATGATGTTCGCAATCGGCATTGTGCTGTTCGCGCTGGCCATCCTGATCTCGGTGGCCCTGCACGAATGCGGCCACATGTGGGTCGCGCGCGCCACCGGCATGAAGGTGCGCCGCTATTTCGTGGGGTTCGGCCCCACGCTGTGGTCGACCCGGCGCGGTGAGACCGAATACGGACTCAAGGCCGTTCCGCTGGGTGGATTCTGCGACATCGCCGGAATGACCCCGGTCGAGGAGCTGGCGTTCGACGAGACCGACCGGGCTATGTACAAGCAGGCGACGTGGAAGCGCGTCGCGGTGCTGGTCGCCGGCCCGGGCATTAACTTCATCATCTGTCTGGCCCTCATCTACGTCATCGCGATGGTCTGGGGGCTGCCCAACCTGCACCCGCCCACCAAGGCGATTGTCGGTGAAACCGCTTGTGTCGCACCGGAAACGGCGCCGGGCAAGATCGGGAACTGCAACGGCCCCGGTCCGGCCGCGCTGGCCGGCATTCGCCCCGGCGACGTCGTCGTCAAGGTCGGCGACACCCCGGTGTCCACCTTCGACGACATGGCCGCCGCGATCCGCAAGCTGCACGGCACCGTGCCGGTCGTCGTCGAGCGGGACGGCACCCCGATCACCGCTTACGTCGACATCACGCAAACCCAGCGCTACTTGACCACCAGAGGCAACGGACAGGACGGAAAGCCCGCGGCCGCAACGGTCGGCGCCATGGGCGTCGGTGCCATCAAAGTCACGCCCACCCGCTACGGCGTGCTCACCGCCATTCCCGCCACGTTCGCCTTCACCGGCGACCTGACGGTCGAGGTGGGCAAGGCGCTGGTCACCATCCCGACCAAGGTCGGCGCGCTGGTGCACGCGATCGGCGGCGGGCAGCGCGACCCGGAGACGCCGATGAGCGTCGTCGGGGCCAGCATCATCGGCGGCGACACCGTCGACCACGGGTTATGGGTGGCATTCTGGTTCTTCCTGGCCCAGTTGAACCTGATTCTGGGCGCGATCAACCTGTTGCCGCTGCTGCCTTTCGACGGCGGCCATATCGCGGTCGCGGTGTTCGAAAGGATCCGCAACGTGGTGCGGTCCACCCGCGGCATGGTCGCGGCGGCGCCGGTGAACTATCTCAAGCTCATGCCTGCGACCTACGTGGTCTTGGTGTTCGTGGTCGGCTACATGCTGCTGACCGTGACCGCAGATCTGGTCAACCCGATCAGGCTCTTTCAGTAACCAACCGAAGGAATTCGAACAGTGGACATTGGCCTGGGCATGCCGGAGGCTCCGGCGCCCACGCTCGCACCCCGGCGCAAGACGCGCCAATTGATGGTGCGCGACGTCGGGGTCGGCAGCGACCACCCGATTTCGGTGCAGTCGATGTGCACCACCAAAACCCACGACGTCAACACGACGCTGCAGCAGATCGCCGAGCTGACGGCCGCGGGCTGCAACATCGTCCGGGTGGCCTGCCCGCGTCAGGAGGATGCCGACGCGCTGGCCGAGATCGCCCGGCACAGCCAGATCCCGGTGATCGCCGACATCCACTTCCAGCCGAAGTACATCTTCGCCGCGATCGACGCCGGCTGTGCTGCGGTGCGGGTCAATCCGGGCAACATCAAGGAGTTCGACGGCCGGGTCGGTGAAGTCGCCAAGGCGGCCGGCGCCGCCGGTATCCCGATCCGGATCGGTGTCAACGCCGGCTCGCTGGACAAGCGGTTCATGGAGAAGTACGGCAAGGCCACGCCCGAGGCGCTGGTCGAGTCGGCGCTGTGGGAGGCCTCACTGTTCGAGGAGCACGGCTTCGGCGACATCAAGATCAGCGTCAAGCACAACGACCCGGTCGTGATGGTCGCCGCCTACGAGCAGCTGGCCGCGCAGTGCGACTACCCGCTGCACCTCGGTGTCACCGAGGCCGGGCCGGCGTTTCAGGGCACCATCAAGTCGGCGGTGGCGTTCGGCGCCCTGCTGTCCCGCGGCATCGGCGACACCATCCGGGTGTCCTTGTCGGCGCCACCGGTCGAGGAAGTCAAGGTCGGCAGTCAGATTCTCGAGTCGCTGAATCTGCGGCCGCGCGGGCTGGAGATCGTGTCGTGCCCGTCGTGCGGTCGCGCGCAGGTCGATGTCTACGCCCTGGCCAACGCGGTCTCCGCCGGGCTCGACGGTCTCGACGTGCCGCTGCGGGTCGCCGTGATGGGCTGCGTGGTGAACGGCCCGGGGGAGGCCCGCGAAGCCGATCTCGGCGTTGCCTCCGGAAATGGCAAGGGCCAGATCTTCGTTCGCGGCGAGGTGATCAAGACCGTGCCCGAAGCGCAGATCGTCGAGACGCTGATCGAAGAGGCCATGCGGTTGGCTTCCGACAGCGAACACGCAGCGGGAAGTGACAACGGTCCTGGCCCAACAGCGAGCGGTTCGCCAATTGTGACCGTAAGCTGATTAAGACCAGTTCGCTCTTGCTGGCCCTCAGTTCGCACCACAGAGAGTTCGCCAGATGTCGGCTCCGCCCCTGTTTCGCCTAGTCGGCGACCGACGGGTGTCGGTGGTGCGTGACGCCGCCGCGGTCTGGCGAGTTCTGGACGAGGACCCGATCGGGTCGTGCATGGTCGCCTCCCGCGTCGCCGATCACGGGATCGACCCCGGCGCGATCGGTGGAGAGCTGTGGACCCGCCGCGGCGCGGACGAGTCGCTGTGTTTCGCCGGAGCCAACCTCATCCCGCTGCGTGGGCTGCCGGCCGACCTGAATGCGTTTGCCGACGAGGCGATGAGCGGGACACGGCGCTGTTCATCGCTGGTCGGCCGGGCCAGCCTGGTGCTGCCGATGTGGGAGCGGCTGGAGCAGGCCTGGGGGCCGGCACGCGACGTGCGTGAACGCCAACCGCTGATGGCGCTGGCCAAGCACCCGTTCTGCGAGCTCGACCCCGAGGTGCGCCAGGTGCGGCCCGAGGAGCTGGACGCCTACCTGGTGGCCGCGGTCGACATGTTCATCGGCGAGGTTGGCATCGACCCGCGGCTCGGGGACGGCGGCCGCGGGTACCGCCGCCGGGTGGCCAGTCTGATCGCGGCCGGGCGCGCCTGGGCCAGGTTCGAGCGCGGTCAGGTCGTCTTCAAGGCCGAGGTGGGGTCGCAGTCGCCCGCGGTCGGCCAGATCCAGGGCGTCTGGGTGCATCCGGAGTGGCGTGGCCTGGGGCTCGGCGCCCGCGGCACCGCGATGCTGGCGGCCGTGATCGTCGGCAGCGGGCGCATTGCCAGCCTGTACGTCAACGACTTCAACGAGGTGGCCCGGGCGGCGTACTCCCGGGTGGGTTTCGCCGAGGTCGGCACCTTCGCCACCGTGCTGCTCGACTAGCTGTTCTGACCTGAGAGGTTAGGTACGCGGCTGGCGGGTGGTTGGCCGCGCATTCGGCACGAGGGAGTCGCGCCCGATCCGGGCATAACGGTTCGGCCTCGGTGTGTCTGCGGGGCGGTAGCGGCCCGCGTTCATAACATCTGTAACGATGGCAACAAGAAGCACACTGGTATCAGCCGTATCAATAGTCTCAGGACTGCTGCTCGTCGCGGCCGTTGCGCTGTCGGGGTGCACGCCGCGCCCCGACGGGCCGGGGCCCGCCGCGGAGAAGTACTTTCGCGCCTTGGCCATTGGCGATACCGCGACCGCCGCCCAACTCAGCGACAACCCCAACGACGCCCGCGAAGCGCTCAACGCGGCCTGGGCCGGGCTGCAGGCCACCCACCTGGACGCGCAGGTGCTCAGCGCCAAGTACGCCGAGGACACCGGCACCGTCAGCTATCGCTTCACCTGGCACCTGCCCAAGAACCGGCTCTGGAGCTATGACGGCCAGCTGCAGATGGCCCGCTACGAGGGGCGCTGGGAGGTTCGCTGGGCGCCCAACGGGCTGCACCCCAAGCTGGGCGAGCATCAGACCTTCGCACTGCGCGCCGACGCGCCGCACCGCGCCTCGGTGAACGAACTCGGGGGCAGCGACGTGCTGGCGCCCGGCTACCGCTACCACTACACGCTGGACGCCACCCAGGCCGGACCGCCCCAGTCGCTGAGCTTCACCACCCATTCGATCGTCGACGTGCTGCGGCCCTTCAACGACACGCTGACCGACCCGCAGCTGCTCGCCGAGCAGGCCAGCTCGGCGACGCATCCGATCGATCTGGGCGTCACGCTGCTTCCGGCCGACAACGACAAGGTGTTTCCGGCGATCGGCAGGCTACCCGGCATCGTGGTGACGCCCCAGGCCGACATGCTGGCGACCGACCCGCATTTCGCCCCCGCCGTGATCAGCGAAGTCAAGAAGGCCGTGATCGACCAACTCGACGGCCAGGCCGGCTGGCGGGTGGTCAGCGTCAACCAGAACAACGTCGACGTCGCGGTGCTGCACGAGGTAGACGGGTCGCCGGCGCCGTCGGTGTCGATCACCTTGGACCGGGTGGTGCAGAACGCCGCCCAGCGCGCGGTGGACAACAAGGGCGGCAAGGCGATGATCGTCGTGATCAAGCCGTCGACGGGGGAGATCCTGGCCATCGCGCAGAACGGCGGCGCCGATGCCGACGGCCTGCCCGCCACCAACGGCCTGTTTCCGCCCGGGTCGACGTTCAAGATGGTCACGGCCGGCGCGGCCGTCGACCGCGACATGGTGACGCCCAACTCGATGCTGGGTTGCCCGGGCCACATCGACATCGGGCACCGCACCATCCCGAACTACGGCGGCTTCGACCTCGGCGTGGTTTCGTTGTCCCGCGCGTTCGCCAGTTCGTGCAACACCACGTTCGCCGAGTTGAGCAGCAGGATGCCGCCGCGCGGGTTGACCCAGACGGCGTCCCAATACGGGATCGGGCTCGACTACACGGTGGACGGCATCACCACCGTGACCGGGTCGGTGCCGCCCACGGTCGACCTGGCCGAGCGCACCGAAGATGGCTTCGGCCAGGGCAAAGTGCTGGCCAGCCCGTTCGGCATGGCCCTGGTGGCGGCCACCGTCGCGGCCGGGAAAACCCCGGTGCCGCAACTGATCGCGGGCCGGCCGACCACGGTCGAGGGCGACGACACCCCGATCAGCCCGAAGATGATCGATGCGCTGCGGCCGATGATGCGGCTGGTGGTGACCAACGGGACCGCCAAGGAGATCAACGGCTGCGGCGAGGTCTACGGCAAGACCGGTGAGGCCGAATTCCCGGGCGGGTCGCACTCCTGGTTCGCCGGGTATCGCGGCGATCTGGCCTTCGCCGCGCTGATCGTCGGGGGTGGCAGCTCGGAGTGGGCGGTCCGGATGACGAAATTCATGTTCGACGCGATGCCGCCCGGCTATCTGGCCTGAAGCATCGGGCCGCCAGGCCCGCGACAGCGGTAAATTGCGAACATGACGGATACCGGCGGGGACATGGTGACGTTGCGCGTCTCCGATGCGGACCGCAACGGGACGATGCGGCGACTGCACAACGCGGTTGCGCTCGGGCTGATCGATATCGACGAGTTCGAGCAGCGCTCGTCGCGGGTGTCCTATGCGCGCACCCAGGGCGAGCTGGACGGCCTGGTCGGTGACCTGCCCGGACCGGGCGTGATCGTCAGCTCCGCGGCCGATCGGGTCGAGCTTCGCGGCTGGGCCGGATCGCTGCGGCGACACGGCGAATGGACGGTGCCCACCCGGTTGGCGCTGGTACGCCGGCTGGGATCGGTCAAACTCGAGCTCACCAAGGCCCGGTTCGCCGGCCCCGTGGTGGTCATCGAACTCGACCTTCGGTTCGGCTCGGTGGACATCTGGCTCCCGGACGGCGCCAGCGCCTCGATTGACGACGTCGAAGTCTATGGAGGCAGTGCCCGCGACCGCCGCAAGGATGCGCCCGGTGAAGGCAGGCCGCATGTGGTGCTGACCGGCCGGGTGGTGTGCGGTTCGGTGACCATCCATGGATCACGCCGCTCGCTGCTGCGTCGCCGCGGGGTCTGATCGCCGGGCTGGCCGACGTCGAGTGTGCGTTCCGGGCGTCGCATGTGCGTTGGGGGCACCGCAGCGGCACACTGACGGCTGCCGCCGCACACTGCGTGCCGAGTCGGGTTCGCTGCCGGCGATTAAGCTAGCGCTATGTCTGTTCGCACCGCGCTTTCGCCCGGAGTGCTGTCCCCGACGCTGCCGGTGCCCAACCGCATCCCGCGCCCCGAGTATGTCGGCAAGCCGACAGCCAAGGAGGGCACCGAGCCGTGGGTGCAGACGCCCGAGGTGATCGAGAAGATGCGCGTTGCTGGCCGGATTGCGGCCGGCGCGCTTGCGGAGGCGGGCAAGGCCGTTGCGCCTGGAGTGACGACTGACGAACTGGATCGCATCGCGCACGAGTACATGGTCGACAACGGCGCCTACCCGTCGACGTTGGGCTACAAGGGCTACCCGAAGTCGTGCTGCACGTCACTCAACGAGGTGATCTGCCACGGCATCCCCGACTCGACGGTGGTAGCCGACGGCGACATCGTGAACATCGACGTCACCGCCTACATCGACGGCGTGCACGGCGACACCAATGCGACGTTTCTGGCCGGCGACGTGTCCGAGGAACATCGGCTGCTCGTCGAGCGGACCCGCGAGGCGACGACGCGAGCGATCAACGCCGTCAAACCAGGGCGCGCGCTGTCCGTTGTCGGCCGCGTCATCGAGGCATACGCAAATCGGTTCGGGTACAACGTTGTTCGCGACTTCACCGGCCACGGAATCGGCACCACGTTCCACAACGGGCTGGTCGTGCTGCACTACGACCAGCCTTCGGTCACCACGGAGATGCAGCCGGGAATGACGTTCACCATCGAACCGATGATCAATCTCGGCGCGCTTGACTACGAAATCTGGGACGACGGCTGGACCGTGGTCACCAAGGACCGCAAGTGGACCGCACAGTTCGAGCACACCCTGCTGGTCACCGATACCGGTGTCGAGATCCTCACCGTCGCCTGAGTCGCTCGTCAGCGTGAACGGCGCTCTGCTGGTCGCGGGCACCAGCTCCGATGCCGGGAAATCGGTTCTGGTCGCGGGCCTGTGCCGGCTGCTGGCCCGCAAGGGAGTCCGGGTCGCGCCGTTCAAGGCGCAGAACATGTCGAACAACTCCGCGGTCACCGTCGAGGGCGGTGAAATCGGCCGGGCCCAGGCGATTCAGGCCCGGGCGGCGGGCCTGGAACCGAGCGTGCGGTTCAATCCGATCCTGCTCAAACCGGGCAGCGACCGGATGTCGCAGTTGGTGATCAGGGGCCGTGTCGCCGATTCAGTCACCGCGGCAAGCTATTTCGGGCATCGCGACCGGCTGGCGGAAATCGTCTCCGACGACTTATCTTCTCTGCGAGACGACTTCGACGTGGTGATCTGTGAGGGCGCCGGTTCTCCGGCCGAAATCAACTTGCGAGCAACAGATTTGGCTAACATGGGATTGGCCAGGGCCGCGAATCTTCCGGTGGTCCTGGTCGGCGACATCGACCGCGGCGGTCTGCTGGCCCATCTGTTCGGGACGGTCGCGGTGCTCGAGCCGGACGACCAGGCGCTGATCGCGGGCTTCATCGTCAACAAGTTCCGCGGTGACCCCGCGCTGCTGGAGCCCGGGCTGCGTCAGCTCCTCGAAATGACCGGCCGCCCAACGTATGGCGTGTTGCCCTACGCCGACGAGCTCTGGCTGGATGCCGAGGACTCGCTGTCGGTCCTCGCGCATCGCGTCGTCGGCAGGCCGGCCCCGCCGCTGGGCGGCGAGTGGCTGAAGGTCGCCGCCATCCGGCTGCCGCGAATCTCCAACTCGACCGACATCGAGGCGCTGGCATGCGAACCGGGCGTGCTGGTGCGCTGGATCAGCGACCCCGCCGACCTGGCCGACACCGACCTGGTGGTGCTTCCGGGCAGCAAGGCGACCGTCGCCGACCTGAACTGGCTGCGCGATCGCGGCCTGGCCGCCGCGATCACCGATCACACAAGAGCCGGCAAACCGGTGCTGGGGATCTGCGGGGGATTGCAGATGCTCTGCCGGCGCATCGAGGACACGGTGGAATCCGGACACGGGGAAGTGGCGGGCCTGGGCCTGCTGGACGCCGACATCGTCTTCGGCGAACACAAGACGCTGCGCCGCTGGCAGCAGCCGCTGCGCGGCTACGAAATCCACCATGGCCAGCTCATTCGATGCGACGAAGCGGCCTGGTTCGACCCGAGCACGGGGCCGGATTCGCCGCCGTCCGGCATTGTGCGGGGCGCGGTCTTCGGCACGCACTGGCACGGCCTGCTCGACAACGACGACTTCCGGCGCGGATGGCTCACCCGCGTCGCCGCGGCCGCCGGGCGGACAAGGTTCGTTGTCGCCGAGGACACCAATGTCGCGGCCCGCCGCGACGCCCAGCTGGATCTGATGGCCGAGCTGCTGGCGTCCCACCTCGATATCGACGCCGATCCTCGGCCTGCTCGACGGCCCAGCGCCGTCACGACCGCACATCGCAAGCCGGCTGCGGCCGTAGAGCCGAGGAGTTGCTGGGACACCGGAGAAACCTCGCGCGGCGTCAATATTGGCTGTAGCGTGCGTAAGTGCCCTCGATGATGACCACGCTCGACGGGTTTCCCGTGCCGGTGGGCGTGTCCGGTCCTGAAAAGGGTGTCGTCGTCGTCATCCTCGGCGATGAACAGCGCGAGCTGGGCGCGTACGACGCGGTCTGCGAGCGCCTGCACACCGCGTCGCTTCGCACCATCGTCATCGGCCTCGACCCGCGGCTGACCCCGAAGTCGGTGATCGGCATTCTCGACGGGCTGGGCATCGCCTGGGCGGTGGTGGTGGGCGACCGCGCCGGCGGCGACATCGCCTGGGAACTGGCAGCCACCAAGCTGGGCCGGTTTGTCGGCCTGGTCGTCGTCGACCGCGGACATCCGCGAGTGGCCGACGTCAACGGCGTGGTCCGTGACGACCACTGCCCGCCGGTGGAGATCGGCACCACCGTGCTGGTCAGCACGCCGGGTGGACGGACGGTCGCCCGCGACAGCCAGCGGTTCGTCTACGCCGACTACCGCACCGTGGATTTGCTCGGACGGCGCAATGCGCAGGAGTCGACCGCGCAATTGGCGGCCGAGATCGTCTTGCGCACCAGCACCTGGTAGCACGCGTGAACGCGTCTGGGACGAGTCGGCCGATCATCGGCCTGACCAGTTATCTCGAGCAGGTGCAGTCCGACGGGTGGGACATCCCGGCAGGCTACCTGGGTGCGAACTATTTCGAGGGCGTCATCATGGCCGGCGGCGTCGCGGTGCTGCTGCCGCCGCAGCCGGTGGACCCCGACATCGCCGAGAGCGTACTCGACAGCCTGGACGGGCTGGTGATCACCGGGGGCTACGACGTCGACCCGGCAGCCTATGGCCAGCAACCGCATCCGAAGACCGACGCGCCTCGCATGGTCCGCGACGCGTTCGAATTCGCGCTGTTGCGCGGCGCGCTGGACCGCGGACTCCCGGTGCTGGGTATCTGTCGCGGCACGCAGATGCTCAATGTCGCGTTCGGCGGAACGCTGCACCAGCACCTGCCCGATGTTCTCGGCCACCGCGGCCATCACGCGGGCTATGGACGCTTCACCAAGTTGGGTGTCCGCACGGTTGCCGGCACCAGACTGGCCGGGTTGCTGGGTGAGTCCGCCGATGCGTGGTGCTATCACCATCAAGCCGTCGACAAGGTCGGTGACGGCCTGATCGTCAGTGCCTGGGATGCCGACGGTGTCGTGGAAGGGCTCGAGGTACCCGGCGACAACTTCGTGGTCGCGGTGCAATGGCATCCTGAGCAGTTCCTCGACGACCTGCGGCTGTTCGAGGCGATCGTCGAGGCCGCGAGCTCCTACGCGTCGAGCGCGCGGATCGGCGGCTCGTCTCGCCGTTAACGGGTAAGCGGCCAATGCGGCGTCTGGCCGGTTACCACCAGATGCATTGGTTCGTAGCCCCAACCGCGCTGCGGCGCCACGGTTTCCGAGCATGGCGTCTTGGCCATCCAGCCCCGTGGCACGGACATTATCCCGATCGATGTCGCGCGCCCGAAGCCCGTTGTGGCAGGCGCACCGCCGGCACGGCGGAGGTTCGGCAGCAGGGACAGCAACGCCGCCGCGCTGTCTAGTGCCGCGTGCTTGTAGCGCGAATTCAGGTGATTGATCGCGAAATCCGACGGCGCGCACAGTGAGCCGAGTTTCGACAGTGACGAGGTTGCCGGCGCCAGTAACGCGTCGAACGGCGTCAACGGGGACGCGGCCAGCGCGACCAGAGCGTCGGTAATGGTGGAGACCACTTGGTGGCCAGTCGATATGACGTCCGGTGCGGCCTTCAGCGCCCGGCTGCCGGGTGCTCGGGTGACGTTCTCGCCCGCCTCCGCCCTGGCGGGCGGCGCAGGGAACGGTGTCACCGTCGCGGCCTCGGCGCAGGCCTCGGCATAGGTGTGCATCGTGTCGACGTCCTGAGCCCACATCTGGTCGTAGTCGCGCTCGGCCTGCGCGATTGCCGGGCCGGATTGGCCCAGGCAGTTCGTCTCGGCAAGCCAGGCCCGCAGCATGCGGTTGGCCTGGATGGCCGCCGGGGAAACCATCGCCGCCAACGCCAACTCATAGGCGCCGGCGACCGACTTGGCCGCGGTGGCGGTTTTTTCCGCTTGTGCCGCGGCATCATTGAGCCAATCGATACGTGCTGCCGCCACCCGGGTCAGCGCCTGCGACCCGGCCGCCAGCTTCGAGGTCACCGAACTGCATTGCGCCGCCGCGTCGTACAGGCGAGCGGCCAGCCCGTCCCACGCTGTGGCGGCGTTCGTCATCGACCGCGAGCCGGGGCCCGAATACATCAGCCCGGAGTTGGTCTCCGGCGGTAGCGTTCGAAAATCCATTGCTAGCTCACTTTGCGGGCAGTGGCGAACTTTGAAAACATGGCTTTCCCTTCACGACGTAGACGCGAAATAGATTTAGCTGCGGGTTGTCGCGTTTTGCTGGCTGTGAAACTTTCGATCGCGCGGCACTAGCGGTGCTGCGGCGAAGAAGCGAGAGACACTGGCCTAAACGGCCTCAAACGCCTCATCCGCAATAGTGCGGCGGCCCAACAGGCCAGTGGTGTCCTATATCAGCGACGAGATAGGCAGAGCAGCGTCAAGATTTCCTGATCGCCGCATTCAGCCGCGGGTGCGCGGGTGTGAACCTCGGCGGATCGAAAACCCGTGCCGGCGAAGGAAGCCGGTAGCTCAGAGCGCACCGTGTGGGATTGCAAGCGCGTCCACACATCCGGGCGGTCGTGCGTCATCCACATGTTGTGGAACGGTTTTTTGCTCATCGGCGACGCGCCCCATGAGCTGGCATGTTGAAGGTGGATCGTGGCCGTGGACTCGCTGCGAGCCTGCGAATGCCCGGCAGTTGGGTTCACGTGGGACCACGCCGCGGGCTCGGGCAAGGTGGCCGCGGAAAACTGGGACCGCAACGCCGAACCGGCGACGAGACTGATGAATAAGCTGAGCGCCGCCACCACGGCGATGGCAAGCTGCCACCGTCGAGAATGTCGAGCGCCCCGAACGTTCACAGTGGCCCGACTCTACAACACGAAGGCTGTGCAACAGCCGCCGTGAGCTGTGAGATCGATCAAAGTCTGTTGTGCATTTGGCAAATGGACGAATGGCAATCTTCGCATTGATTTGCTAGCCGCCGACAGCCGCCGCTCACGCGAACACGATGAGCGGTATCGCCATTTCGGCTGCGCTGGCTCCGCCGTGAAAACCTATCAGGCGAGCGGCTTCCGGGGGTTCATGCTTGGTTGCCAGGACCGCTGCATCGCCGGTGCAGATGACCACGACGTCGCCGATTCGCGCCAGATGCCGCGGATCGACCGGCCCGAACATCCCGGTGGCGACCGCCTGTTCGCGACTGTAAACCGCGGCCCGGCCGTGCAGCAGCTCGCTCCACGCCGCCTGCACGTCGCCCGCCGCGCCGGGTTCGGTATGCAGGTAGCGCGCCCGCGGTTCGCCCGCGACCACCCGGATTCCCGCGCTCAGCCGGGTATCGGCGTCCAGGTCGACGCGGGCCTGCGGCGGAACGTTGAGACCGCCGTGGTCGGCGGTCACCAGCAGCGCCGCGTTCGCGGGCAGGGCGTCGACCAGGCGGGCCAGCAGCGCATCGACACGCGTGGCCGCCTCATGCCAGTGCGGCGATCCGATACCGAACACGTGCGCGGCGGTGTCGAGGTCGGCGGTGTAGGCGTAAACCAGACCCGGTGCCGCACCGAGCTCGTCGATGACGTGCTGGGCGTAATCGTCGGTCGGGGCCGTCGGGCGAAAGGCGGCGCCGCGATACGCCGCGTCGGTCAGCCCGCCGCCGATGAACAACGCCGGCAGCACCGCCCGCGCCGCGACCGCCGATTGCGCAAGCCGCTCGAACCAGGTCGGCACCGGCTGCCATTGCGCGTACGGCGGGTCGTCACGCCAATAGATGTGGGTAAGCACCCGATCGGTGCCGGGGACGTTGACGGTGAAGCCCAGGATGCCGTGCTGGCCCGGCGGCGCGCCGGTGCCCAGCGACACCAGGCTGCTCGGCGTGGTTGACGGGAAGGTGCAGCTGAGTTCGCTCATCTCACCGGCGCCGCCGGCCAGAACCGAGGCAAGCAGCGGCGCGCTGCCCGCCAGCTCCGGCAACAGGTGCCAGCCCAGGCCGTCGACCAGCACGACGGCGACGCGATCAACCTGCTTGGCAACCGATTCCGTCACCGCCAGCCGGTCGACGGCACCCGGGACCCCGAGCAATGCGGCGGCCGCGGGCAGCACATCGAGCAGTGATCCGGGTGCTGGACCAGGCATGGGCCCAGTCTGGCACGACTAGACGTGGGCCAGCCGCTGGCTGGTCACCCGCAGCTGCCGTGCTGTGCTCTCGGCGAGCGCGCGCACCTGTTGCGGGTTCAACCGGCCGCACAGCCGGCCCCAGTGCACCGCGACTTCGTCACCGACGGACACATCGGGCACCGCGCTGTAGCCGTCGGCCCAGACGTCGAGCGCTCGCACCGAAGGCTCGGCCAGCGCGAGCACATGGCCATCGCACACCAGCGGTCGGCACCTCACCCCGACGTCATCCCCGGTGCGGGAAATGACTGTGCCCCAAGTGATCCTGCAGTTATCCAGCACGCCGAGCGGGTGCTCGTCCATGCCGCGACCCAGAAATCGCGTCCACGGATACACGCCGAACACGTGGAAGCAATGGTTGCCCGCCGCCTCGCCGGCCAGGTCCGAAGTCAGATGTGACCAGTAGCGTCCGGCCTGGGGGCCGATGATCGCCAGCAACGCATCGAAAAAATCCCGCGGATCGATGCCGGCGCCGACGCCGCCGCCGAGCCAATACGATTCGACCAGGCGATGATCCAGCGGGTCGGCGATACCGGTCAGCGCGGACAGCACCCGCAGATACGGCCAGGCCCCGGAGAACCTCGTCGCCGCGGCGCGCACCTCGTCGACCGAACCATCGCGCAACGTCGCTCCCAACGGAGGGCCGCAATAGCCGAGCGCGTTGGGCGCATAGGCGTAGCGGGCGAACATCTCGGCGCCACGGACGTCGGTCAATGAATCACACCCGCCCAGACTGCCCCACGAGCTTGACGGCATCGCGGTGCATGCGGCCGAAGTTGTAGTAGGCCGCGCACGCCCCCTCGGGAGACACCATGCACGTCCCGATCGGCGTCTCGGGGGTGCAGGCGGTGCCGAAAACCTTGCATTCCCAAGGCTTGAGCACACCCTTGAGTACCTCGCCGCATTGACAGGCCTTCGGGTCGGCGACCCGCACCCCGGGCATCGCGAACCGCAGCTCGGCGTCGAACTCCGCGAAGTCGTCGTGTAACCGCAACGCGCTTTGCGAGATGAAGCCCAGGCCGCGCCACTCGAAATGCGGACGCAGCGCGAACACCTTGCCCATCAACGCCAGCGCGGCCGGGTTGCCGTGCTCGGGCACCACCCGCTTGTACTGGTTCTCCACCTCGCAGCGGCCCTCGCGGATCTGACGCAGCAGCATCGCGACCGACGCCAGGATGTCCAGCGGCTCGAACCCGGCCACCACCAACGGCTTTCGATACACGTCCGGGACGAATCGATACGGCCGGTTGCCCACCACCGTGGACACATGCCCGGGGCCGATGAAGCCCGACAGCCGCAGATCCGGTGACTCCAGGATCGCCTTGATCGGCGGCACGATCGTGACGTGGTTACAGAACACGCTGAAATTCGGCAGTCCCTGCTCGCGTGCCCGCACCAGCGTGACCGCGGTTGACGGGGCGGTGGTTTCGAAGCCGATCGCGAAGAACACGATCTGCTTGTCCGGGTTGTCGATCGCGATCTTGAGCGCGTCCAGCGGGGAGTAGACGAACCGTACGTCGGCGCCGCGTGCCTTGGCGTCCAACAGACTCCCGTTCGAACCGGGCACCCGCATCATGTCGCCGAAGCAGGTGAAGATCACGTCGGGCTGACCGGCCAGCCACATCGCGTCGTCGATGCGGCCCATCGGGATCACACAGACCGGGCAGCCCGGTCCATGCACCAGTTCGACGTTGTCGGGCAGCAGGTGCTCGATGCCATGCCGGTAGATGGTGTGGGTGTGCCCGCCGCACACCTCCATGAACTTGAAGTGTTCGCCGCCGGTGCCGGCCAAGTGCTCGATGGCGACGAGCAGCTTGCGGGCCGCCGCGGGATCGCGGAATTCGTCCACGAATTTCATTTGCCGTCCCCCTTAGACGATGGCCGACGAGTCGAAGGCTTGCATTTCGGCTGGTGTAGGCGTCACCGAGTTTTTTGATTGCGGCCAAGGTGAGCAACGCCTCGGTTTCGTCGATCTTGGCCATCGCGAACCCGACGTGGACCAGCACCCAGTCGTCGGGCTCGGGCATCTCGCTTTCCAATAGGCGCACACTGATCGTGCGCTGAACGCCGCTGACGTCTACCTTCGCCAAATAGTTTTCAGCATCGGTGATCTCAACGATCCGGCCGGGAATTCCTAGGCACATCTCGGCGTATCTCCTTTCCGGTCAGCAGAACTCAGCAGATCCGCGGCAGCGGGTCCCCGACGAGCATGTCGACGATCCGGGTACCGCCGAATCCGGTCCGCAGTACCACGGTCTCCGCGGGTTCGGTGACGATTTCCCCGACCACGGCCGCCTGCGCGCCCAGGGGATGTGACCGCAGTGCGGCCAGTCCGGCCTCGGCCTCCTCGGGCGCGACGACGGCGACGAACTTGGCCTCGTTTGCGACATAGAGCGGATCGATGCCGAGCAACTCGCAGGCCCCGTTCACCATGGGTTGCACCAGAAGTTGATTCTCTTCGAGCAGCACCCCAAGACCGCACGCCTGCGCCAGTTCGTTGCACACCGTACCCACGCCGCCCCGGGTGGCGTCGCGCAGCCAGCGGGTGGACGGCGCGGCCGCCATCAGTAGCTCCACCAGCGGGCTGACGCACGCGGTGTCGGAAGCAATGTCGGCCTCGATCGCCAGGTCGCCCCGGGCGAGCATGACGGCCATGCCGTGGTCGCCCATCGACCCGGACAACAGCAGTTTGTCGCCGGCGCGCACCGAGTCCGCCGACAGCGTGCGCCCGGCCGGGATGACGCCGGCTCCCGCGGTGGTGATGAACAGCCCGTCGGCCGCGCCGCGGGGCACCACCTTGGTATCACCGGTGACGATCTGCACCCCGGCCTTGGCGGCGGCGGCCGCCATATCCGCGACGATCTCTTTCAACTCGGCGATCGCAAACCCCTCTTCGAGCACGAACGCCGCCGAAATCCAGGCCGGCACCGCGCCGGTCATGGCCAGGTCGTTGCAGGTGCCGTGGATGGCGAGCGCGCCCACCGAGCCGCCCGGAAAACGTCTGGGCTGCACCACAAAAGAATCCGTGGACATCGCCAGACGCTCACCGCTGGGCAAGGTGAGCACCGCGCCGTCACCGAGTGACTCCAGCGCCGGGTTGCGGAACGCCTCCATGAACACCGCGTCCACCAGCGCGGCCGAGGCCTTGCCGCCGGCGCCATGCGCGAGCGTCACGTGGTCGTCGATCAACCGCGGGCGGCGTCTGCGGAACGTTTCAATCCGCTCGATCACCTCACCCTCGGCGAAGCGCGGCCCCGATGACAGGTATTCGCCTGCTGCTGTGCTCACTGCGCCGCTCCTCCTCATCGCTTGCTCTGCATCGTCGCCGGCGCGGCTCATGCTGCCCCCAAACCTTGGTCACCGGATCGTTCGTGAACCGCCAACCACAGCTCATAGCCCAGCAGCGCTTGCGATTCCTGGATTCGGTGCACACTCTGCGAACGAACGACGAAGCAGGCGTCCACATTTGGATTATTCGCAAAGGCGCCGCCGTCGTAGCCGGCGAAACCGATGGTGTACAAGCCGCGTTGGCGCGCCTCGGCCAGCGCGGCGAGTAGGTTCGGCGAATTGCCGCTGGTCGACATCGCGATGGCGATGTCACCGGCCTGCGCGCGCGCGATCAACTGACGGGCGAACACCAGCTCGAACCCGACGTCGTTGCCCAGAGCGGTCACGATGGCCTGGTCGGCGGTCAACGACCAGGCCGGCAGGGACTTGCCCATCGGCGGTCGGGCGAACAAGTGCGCCAAAGTGGTCGAATCCGTGCAGCTGCCGCCGTTTCCGAAGGTGAACATTCGTCCGCCCGCCGCGAACCGGCGCGCCGTCTCGGTGGCCGCAAGGTCCAACAGGTCGGCGTTTGCCGTTAGCGTGGAGTGCCGTAATGCCAGGCTCTCGGCCGCTTTCGCCTGCGCCGACGCGACCAGATCCGCGAGCAGCGATTTCGGGTCGTCCTCCTGCGCATCGATGAACGGGTAGAGGAAGTCGGTGGGCTCGTCGCTCATGAAAGACCCTCCTCTTCATCCACTTTGGTGATCGCGGTGCCCGCGTGCACCAGGACCAGCTCGCCCTCGGCGACCGGGTCGACCAGCGTGGTGACCACGTTCTCGACTCCGCGCGCGGTGCGCACTGTGGCTGTTCCGGGGGCCTGCCCGTCGGCCCTCAAGACCTCGCCCAGGCGGCCCTCGTCGCTACACGTCACGCAAACATCTTCGGCACAACGGGGTTTGAGCAGCCCGGAGTGCTCGAAACAGACGTGCGTGAGTTCCCACAGCAGGTGGTAGAACAGCACGAAGCCACCGGTCGCGGGCACTCGTGGATCGGGGTCGTCCAGCCACAGCACGTGATCGGCCATCCCGGCTTTCGGCCGTTCGCCGCTGCCGATCCAGATCGTGGTGGCGCCCCACGCCGGGCTTCGGCGCATCACCGAGCGCACTTGCGCGTCGTGCGCGTCCGCGACCGCGATCACGATGTCGCCGGGCCGCACCGAAACCCGGACCAGATCAACCAAATCGGGCCCGGTCAGCGCGACGGCGGGCAGTGCCCGCTTTCCCATGATCACCGGGTGGACGAACTCGACCGCGATGTGCAGGGCATGCGGCTCCCAGGACGGGGCGATGGACCACATGGTGGCGCCCGCGGCGAACCGCTTGGCCAACGCGAATGCCGTGGCGGCCAGGTCTTCGGCCAGTTCGGCGCCCAGCCCGCGGTCGATCGTGGTAACGGTTGTCATCGCATTGCCTCCTCGAGTGCGGTCAGCATCGAGATCGCCGCCTGACCCAATGCCAGCCCGCCGTCGTTGGGCGGTACGGTGTGGTGGGTCAGCACCTCAAAACCATTGCGCTGCAGCAGCCCACGGCAAGAACGCAGCAGCAGCACGTTCTGGAACACGCCGCCGGTCAAGCCGACCAGCCGGATCGGTCCGGCTACCCGGGCAACCACCTTGGCGACCGCGATCGCGACCGCTCGGTGGAATGCGGCCGCCAGCAATGGCGTCGGCGTGCCCGCGTACAGCGCCGACACGGTCGTTTGCACCAGCGTGGACGGGTCGATGACCCCGTCGGCGCGCACCGTCAGCGGCAGCGACGGCCCGGGGCCGGCGGCGCGCTCGGCCAGTGCCTCGAGCTCGATGGCGGCCTGGCCTTCGTAGTCGATGCGGTGCCGCACCCCCAACAGGGAGGCGACCGCGTCGAACAGCCGACCCATGCTGGAACACGGCACACATCCCGCGCCGGTCTCCAATTGCGAACGGGTGAGCCGCAATTCCTCAACCGACGCCGCGGCGACCGGCGCCAGATCCGGGGTCCAGTCGATGCCGGCCATCCACAACTGGGACAGCGCCATCCGCCACGGGTTGCGGACGGCGGCGTCCCCGCCCGGCAGCGGCACCGGGAGCAGGTGGCCGGCCCGCACGAAGCGGTGACTGTCGCGCCCGAGCACGAGGATCTCGCCGCCCCAGATCGTGTCATCGCAGCCGTAACCGGTCCCGTCGAAGGAGACGCCGACGACGGGCTCGCCGATGCGCCCGCGCTCGGCCAACAGCGACACCACGTGCGCGTGATGATGCTGGACGAGATCCAGCGGTCGATCGCCGACACGACGCTCCGCCCAACTTCGAGTGTGATACCCCGGATGCAGGTCGGCGGCCAATCGGGCGGGCGCGCCGCGTATTTCGCTCAGTTGACCCACCGCGCGCTCGAACGCCCGCAGCGTCTCCCAGGTGGCCATGTCGCCGATATGGCCGGACAGATACGCACGCGAACCGTCGGTGAGGCAGAAGGTGTTCTTCAACTCTCCGCCCACCGCGAGCACCGCCGGGCCCGTGCGCCCCAGGTCGACGGGCAGCGGCGCATAGCCGCGGGACCGGCGAATCGGAAGCTCCCGACCGGCCCCCTCG
The DNA here is from genome assembly GCA_963794245.1 of uncultured Actinomycetota bacterium. Taxonomy (GTDB): domain Bacteria; phylum Actinomycetota; class Actinomycetes; order Mycobacteriales; family Mycobacteriaceae; genus Mycobacterium. The sequence goes on from CAWCDD010000004.1 coordinate 340,927, forward strand.
TCCTTCAAGACGCGCACCACGGAGTCGTCACACGGCACCTGAATGGGCCGGTCGTGATCCAGGATCGCATCGCAGAGTCCCGAAAGCCTGGACGCGACATCGTCGTCGGTGAAGCAGATGGGTTCGTCGGTTCGGTTGGCGCTGGTGAGCACCAGCGCGTCGGGAACCTGCTCGGCGGCATCGGGCACGGCTGCCAACAGCAGGTGGTGAAGGGGGGAGTACGGCAGCATCAGCCCCAGCAGCGGGCTTCCGGGTGCAACGGCCTCGGCGACCGGGGCGTTCGGGCGGCGTCGCAACAACACAATCGGGCGCGCGGGACTGCACAGCACCGCGGCCTCGTCGTCGTCGATGCAAGCGTAGCGCCGCGCAACCTCAAGGTCGCGGACCAGCATGGCGAAGGGCTTGGCGCCCCGCGCCTTTCGTGATCGCAATGCGCCGACGGCCGTCTCGTCGTCGACGGCACAGGACAGGTGGTAGCCGCCGACGCCCTTGATCGCGACCACCGCGCCCGCGGCCAGCGCTCGTTGCGCCGCCGCCAGTGCCGCGTCCTGTCCGGTGGCCCGCCCGACCTCCTCGGAGAACCACAGCGAGGGACCGCATTCGGGGCAGGCTATCGGCTGTGCGTGGAACCGGCGATCCGCGGGGTCATGGTATTCGGCCGCACATCGCGCACACATGGTGAACGCCGACATCGTGGTGGCCGGGCGGTCATACGGCAACTCACGGATGATGGTGAACCGCGGCCCGCAGTTGGTACAGGTTATGAACGGGTGCCGGTAGCGCCGGTTGCGCGGGTCGAACAGTTCGGCGACACAGTCGTCACACACCGCGATGTCGGGCGGAATCGGCGTCGTGGCACCGGCGATCGACCGGCTGGCCACGATCCGGAACCCGGGTGCGCAACCAGGATCCGCTGCCAGGTCCGTCACCCGGACGTCGGCGACACGAGCCAGCGGCGGGGCCTGAGTACGCAGCCGGCGACCGAACTCTGCCACCCGCTCGCGTTCGCCCTGCACCTCGAGAAAAACCGCACCGGAATCGTTGCCGACGAACCCGGCCAGCCCGAGTTCGGTGGCGATCCGATGAACGAACGGACGAAAGCCAACCCCCTGAACTACACCGGTGACGGTGAAGCGCTGCCGGACCCGGGTGTCAGAGAGGTCGGACCGCAGCATCAGGGGGGTGTCGGTCATCTCAACCGTCCCCCGGGCTGACTGTCGGATCAATGCCCCGGCCCATCAGTTCCAGACCGGCCATCGCCTGCTCGGCACCGGCGCGATCCGTCTTCTCGATCACGAAGCCCATGTGGATGATCACCCAGTCGCCGGGTGCGAAGGTCTCTTCCGGCAACATGCCGACGTTGACCTTGCGCTGCTCGCCCGTGACGTCGACCAGCGCGAGCTGGCCCTCGTAACCGTCCAGCATCCTGATCACCTGACCCGGTATCCCCAGACACATCTCAGCACTCCTCGGGCACCGCGGCAGCGGTGGTGGAAATTTGCAGCGCCGCGATGATCTCCTCGACGGCGTGCACGGCCCGCGGAACGGCCTTGGCGACCGGCTCGGACAGGCCAATGCCTTCCTCGACACTTCCGGCCTCACACCCGACGACGACGGTGTAGGGCGGACTGCCGCCCAGCGCTCGCAGGCTGGCGAACACCGCTGCCGGATCCATGCTGTGACCGTCGAATCCGACGGTCGCACCGCCGGATTCATGATCGGCCTGAAAGACGTGCAAGGTGCCCGGGTTGCCGCGGCTGGGCACCGCGTCGACGAGGACCAGCGAGTCCCAGTCCTCGAGTAGGTCGTACGCCAGGTGCATACCCGCGATGCCGTAGTCGGTAATGCGGACACCCGGATTGCCTTGTGGCAGCTCGGCGTGGCGGACCACTTCGGAGCCGAATCCGTCGTCGCCCAGAAAGATGTTGCCGATCCCGGCCACCAGGATGCGCGCGGTCATTGCATTGTCCGATGCGGCTACATCCGCCTCAACTTGAGGTAGCGGCGGGCATCCGGCAGTGAGACCAGTCCCAGCGCCAACCCGATCCCGACCACCAGGGCGATGATCGCGATGAATATCCAACCTACGATTTCCATGTCGAACTCCTTTCAGGGGTTGATGTGTCGTGCTCTACTTCCAGCGGCTCGACTTCGTCGGGGGAGAAGTACAGGTAACGGCCGTACCAGTCGTGCAGCTCGGCGGCCGGGTCATCCTCGACCACCACGCCCACATGCTTGTTGCCCTCGACGTCCTCGTGCACCGACGTGACGCGGGCGGTCTTGCCGGCGACGAAGATGTCTTGCGCATCGGCGTTCCGGCGCGGCCGCAGCCGCACCCGGCTACCCCGGGCGATCCGGAAACCGTTCACCAGCACCGCGTCGATTTCTGGTCGAACAGCGTTGTCGGCCAGCGGATCCCACCAATCGACACCCTCGGGAATTTCCGGGACCAGGCCGACGGGAATGTCGAGCCGGTGCGGATCGCGCAGCACCCCGTGCAGGCGTGCCATCGCGTCGGGTGACATCGTGTCGCACTGGTCGATGATCCGCGCGGCCCGCGGATCGGTGGCCCGGGCCTGCGCCTTCTCGTCGTCGGTCATGGTCATCACACGCAGGGTCAGGATCTCGTCGATCTCGGTGCAGTCATACAGCGCGGCATTGCTCTGCTCGGCGACCTCGGGGTGGTCGTAGAGAATGATCGGCGAGATCAGCAGCATGTCTTGGCTGCCGGGTGGGCCGGCCAGCACGGGGAAGCAGCGGTGCTGGGCGCACCGGGACACCGCGCCGGCCGCGGCCGGTGGTGGCTCGAGCATCGAGACGAACCGGCCACCGATGACTTCGGCGATCAGGTGGCTGCCGATCATGGACCGCGCGATCGCGTCGTCCTTGTCCACCGCGGCATCCCCGATGTTGTTCAACCGCACCGAAACCCTGCGGACGCCGCCATCGACTTCGCTGGAGACGCTGAGCTCGCCCCGAATCTGTCTGCGTTCGCGAACCAGGCGACCGCGGTCGAGTTCTTCGATGTCGGTCGCCGCGTCTGCCACAACCGGCAGTGTCCACGGCGGTTCGTCGAATGCGATAGGGCCGAATGACCTCTCGCACTCGACGGCTTCGTCCCAGGTCAGCCAGGACCCGGTCGGCGTACTCAGCTGGTCAACGGGTTCGAAGCGCCCGTCGGCTACTTCGCGTTCGGCCCGGCGATGCTGCAGCTGCAGGAAACGCACCACCAGGGTGATCGCCTCGCCCCCCTCGACCAGGAACTGCGCCGCCAGCGCATCGTCCTCGCCCAGGCCCGCATCGGCCGCACCGGGCGGCCCCAAAACGCCGAACTGCCAACGTGATTGATTTTTGGTTGACGTGCCGCGGTACGGGTAGAGCAGGTAGCCCTCGTAGAGCACCGCGTCGGCGACGGCACGGGCCCGGTCCGAGCTCGAGGTCGTCATGCCGTCGTCCGTTCGGCTTCCAGCAGCGAGGTGACCGCTTGGTCGAGGTCGAGCATCCCCTGCGCCGACTTGTAGTTGGCCAACCCCGCGATGGTTTCGTGACTCAGGCGCACCCAGCCGGTGTTGGGATAGTGCTGCGCGATCAGTGCACGCCAGATCTCGACCGGCATGTCGTAGCGGTGCTCGCGGTCCCAAGGCACCTGCTGGACGGAGAAGCCGCGCTCGGACTTGACGAATATGGTCCCGCTGAACAGGAATTGCAGCGGCACCGCGCCGTCGCGCAGCGCGTGCAGATACTTGGCGGCGGCGACCTCGAAGTCGTAGGTGCAATCCAGCGGCAGCGCCACTGTTGTGGTACCGGCGAATCCGGGCACCATTGCGGTGCAATGCTGCCAGAGGAAGCCGTGTTGGGTGCTTGCCCAGCGTTCACGCGGCCCGAACAGGTCGATCAGCCCGGCTGCCTCCTCATCGGAGTACGACCGTCGTGGCGGCTCGATGCGGACCTGGCAGCGCAGCGCGATGGCGTGCACCGGGTCGTCCCCCTCGGCGACGACACCGACGCGGGCGGTGAGCACCGGGCTCACGGCGTACGGCTCGGGTGCCACGTCGAGAATGTTGTAGGTCACCTCCACCTGGCCGGTCATGGCGGCGCCCCGGGAAGGGTTTCTGAAGCGCGGGCCGCGATCCGGGTAAAGAACTCGTCGATGAACTGCCGCGCCTGCTGGCCGCCGTCGAACCCGCGCCACAGCATGCGCAGGCGACCGACGAACTCGTAGCAGGCGTCGATCGGGACGAGATAGCTTTGCGGCTGCCCGGATTCGCCTTCGCCGGAGGACGGGTGGGAGCCGTCGGTTTCGGGGACCCGGACCAGCAGCGCCTCCACGTCGTCGCTCAGCAGACTCACCCGGGAGTCGGCCGCGCTGATGGCGTTCCAGGCGTCGAGGTCCAGCTCGGATTCGCAGGCCCCGGCCGGGCCGGGGTAAAACGCGACGGTGCGCGACAGTGCGGAGTTGGTGAAAAAGAAGGCGACGCCGACCGGGATTTGGAGTGCGTCCCAGGCACGCCGGTCCAATGCGAAATCCGGAAAGGCCAGATACCGATCCGGCACTGCGCGGTAGCGCAATTCGGCGTCGGTATCGGTGAACAACAGATAGCAGGCGCGGCACACGCACATCAGCTGCCGGCCGGCGACATTCACCACGTGCTGATGCTCGTCGGTGATGACCTCGTTGCACATTTCGCATCGCTCACCGGCCGCCTCGGCGACAGGCCGGTTGCTTCGGATGCGGTTGAGCACGTCGTAGGGGGTTGTCATGCGCCGGCTCCCATCGGCTCGGCCAGTGCTACCGACGGCACCCCATCGCGAAGCAGCAGGGGGAGCGGCTCGAGGTGGGCCCCGCCTGCGCCCGCGCCCGCGTGCACGATGTCGAACTGCGTGCCGCAGCGCGGGCAGCCCAACAGCGTTTCGCGCAGTTGCGCACCCGCCAACGAGTCATCACACACCGGACAATGGTCGCGGTAGGCCAGGGGCAGGTCGCCGACCCTGCACACCACCATCGTGGTGCCCGAAATCCGGAACCCCGCAACCTCGCCGGGCTCCAACTCGGCCAGTTCGGGTACCGGATACCAGGTTGAGCCGTTCGAGTGGCTGTGGCCATTCGAACGCAGCGGTGCCATCAGTGATTCGGTGGGTATCAAGGCGGGCCCCGACGCGGACTCGGCGGTGACCACTTCGATCTCCGAAATCTCCGGCGCCGCAGCCCGAACCGCGTCCTCGACGGCAAGCTCCAGCGTCACCGCCGAGGAGGGACAACTCTTGCAGCTGCCCGTGAACGCCAGCCGCACGGTGCTTTCTCCCATCGTTCCGACGGGAACGATCTCCAGCAGATCCACATCGCCGCCGTGTGAACCGAGGTACGGCCGCACCCGATCCAGCGCGTCGGAGACCCGGCGATGCACGTCATGCGGGTGCAGGCCGTGAACCAAGAGCAGACTGGCCACCAGGTCGTCGGTGGCCAGCCGCTCCGTCAGTTCGGGATCACCCAGTTGCATGATCCGATGCAGCCCGGCTCCGTACAGCCCGACTACTTCCCGGACCAGCTGCTGCGCACGCTCGTGCGCGGCCGTGCCACCCGCCGCACAGGAATCCAGGAGTGTCTGGATCCGATCGCCCGCTGCGCGCCACTGCGTGTCGTTCTCGGGGGACTCCGGGCGATCCGCCATGTGTCACTCCCCGGCGGGTGATTGCGTTGGCGTATGCAGTCTGTCCAGGGTCTTGCCCTTCCCCAGATACATGTGCACACCGCAGGGCAGGCACGGGTCGAAGCTGCGCACCGTGCGCATGACATCGATGCCCTTGAAGTTGTCCCGGCCGTTCTCCTCGAAGATCGGCTGACCCTGGACCGCGTCCTCGTAGGGGCCCGGCGTGCCAAAGCTGTCGCGCGGGTTGGCATTCCACGGGGTGGGCGGGTAGGGGTGGTAGTTGGCGATCTTGCCGTCCCGGATCACCATGTGGTGGCTGAGTACGCCGCGGACCGCCTCGGTGAAGCCGCAGCCGATGGCCTCGTCGGGCACCTCGAACTTCTCCCACGTCTTCGTACGCCCGGCGCGGATCTCCGCCAGCGCCTTCTCGGCGAAGTGCAGCGCGCACGCCGCCGCGTAGGCCTGGAAGTAGGTCCGGGCGCGGTCCCGTTCGATCGTGTTGCTGCCGTAGGTGGGAATCTTCCACTCGAATTCCACCGGGCCCTTCAGTGCGGTCTTGGGCAGGTTGATCTTCACGCTGTTGCCGGTTGCCTTGACGTAGCCGATGTCGACCAGGCCGGCCAGCGCTGTCGACCACAGCCGCGCCAGCGGGCCGCCGCCGGTATCCAGCGCCAGGTGATCCTTGCCGTCGAACCAGCGCGGCGACATCACCCAGCTGTAATTGCCACCGGCCATGTCCCGCTTCTGCGGATGCGGGTTGGTGTGCTGGTTCCACGGATGCCGCCGGTCTACCGCGTTGCCCAGCGGATCGGTCTTTACGAACATCTCCTGGTCGGTCCAGTCGTCGTAATACGAACTGCCCAAAAGGATCCGGATGCCGAGGTTGATGTCGACCAGCGAGTGGGTGACCAGCTTGCCGTCGACCACCACGCCCGGGGTGACGAACATCGCGTTACCCCAACGCTCCATGTCCTTGTACTCGAAGTTGCACACGTCGGGATCCTGGAAGGAGCCCCAGCAGCCGAGCAGCGTGCGGCGCAATCCGACGTTCTCGTATCCGGGCAGCGCCTCATAGAAGAAGTCGAACAGGTCGTCGTGCATGGGCACGACCTTCTTCATGAACTCGACGTAGCGCATCAGTCGCGTCATGTAGTCGGTCATCAATTGGATGGTCGCGACGGTGCCGACCCCGCCCGGATACAGAGTGGACGGGTGCACATGGCGACCTTCCATGAGGCAGAACATCTCTCGTGTCCAGCGACTCACCACGAGCGCCTCGCGGTAGAACTCGCCGCTGAACGGATTGAGCGACCGCATGATGTCGGCGATGGTCTTGTAGCCGTGCGCGTCGGCGTGCGGAGCCGCGGTCTTCTCCGCCTGGGCCAGCACGCTCGGGTTGGTCTCGGCGACCATCTTCTCGCAGAAGTCAACGCCGACCAGGTTCTCCTGGAAGATGTTGTGGTCGAACATGTATTCCGCTGCCTCACCCAGGTTGACGATCCACTCGCCGAGGTGGGGTGGCTTGACCCCGTAGGCCATGTTCTGCGCGTAGCAGGAGCAGGTGGCGTGGTTGTCGCCGCAGATACCGCAGATCCGGCTGGTGATGAAGTGCGCGTCGCGGGGATCCTTGCCCTTCATGAAGATCGAGTAGCCGCGGAAGATCGACGATGTGCTGTGACACTCGACGACTTGCTTGTTCTCGAAATCGATCTTGGTGTAGATGCCGAGACTGCCGACGATTCTGGTGATCGGGTCCCACGCCATTTCGACGAGCTGGCCCGGCTCCTTCTTCTCTTGCGTCGGCTTGGGAATGATGGTTGTCATCGCATTACTGCTCTCTGCCCCAAGGGCTATTTGGTGAAGTGAGAACGAAGCGCCCGCGACCTACCAGGTGCGGCGTGCCCCGGTGACCAGTTCGGTGCCCTTGTGGCGCCAGCGCGGTTCCTTGTCGACGGTTCGGGCCGTGATACCCCTCAAACTACGAATCACGGTCCCGTACAAACCCGATGCGGTGCTGGACAGCTTGCCGCCTGGCGGCTCGTCCATGAACGGCATGAATTTGTCGGGGAACCCCGGCATCGTGCACCCGATGCAGATGCCGCCCACGTTCGGGCAACCACCGATTCCGTTGATCCAGCCGCGTTTGGGCACATTGCATTTCACGACCGGGCCCCAACAGCCAAGCTTGACAATGCATTTCGGTGACCCGTATTCGGTGGCGAAATCACCCTGCTCGTAATATCCGGCCCGGTCGCAACCCTCGTGCACGGTGTTGCCGAACAACCACTGGGGGCGCAGCGCGTCGTCGAGCGGGATCATCGGCGCCTGGCCGGTGGCCATGTAGAGCAGGTAGGTCAGCGTCTCCGCCATGTTGTCCGGATGGGCCGGGCAGCCGGGCACGCAGACGATCGGGATGCCGGCCTTGCTCTTCCAGTCCCAACCGAGGTAGTCGGGCACGCCCATCGCTCCGGTCGGATTGCCGGCCATCGCGTGGATGCCGCCGTAGGTGGCGCAGGTCCCGACCGCGACGACCGCGGTGGCCTTGGGCGTGAGCCGGTCAAGCCACTCGCTGGTGGTCATCGGCTGGCCGGTGGCGGGATCGTTGCCGAACCCACACCAATAGCCCTCGTCCTTGATCTTCTCGTTCGGAATGGATCCCTCGACGACAAGCACGAATGGTTCCAATTCGCCGCGGTCGGCTTTGAAGAACCACTCGAGGAAGTCGTCCGCGCCTCCGCTGGGTCCGCATTCGAAATCGATCAGAGGCCAGTGCACGGCTACTTGTGGGAGACCGGGAAGAGCCCCGAGAGCGATCTCCTCAACGCTGGGCTGGGTGGCGGCAGTCAACGCCACCGAATCACCGTCACAACTGAGGCCTGCATTGATCCATAACACGTGGATCAGCGTTTGTTCTGCTTTGACTGCTGCTTCCGTTGGCATGCTGCAGCTTTCCGGGGCCGGGCTGGGACCCCTGCGCCGCCGGAGTCGACCGTCGGCCCACTTGCGCAGCGCTGTTTTTGGGTCTACTCCCGCCCTCAGGAGTTGTCAACGGTTCCCCCTTTGCCGGCATTTAAACATGCGTGTCGAAGCTCGGTATGGGGGCCAGATTTCCGCTGTGCGGCAAGGAGTTTCGGGCAATCAGCGCCCGCGTGCGAAACCGCTGAGGATAACTAATTTCTCTCAGGTGGGCTGACTGAGACGAAATTGCGCCGTAGCGCCTTCATGCGAATCATTTGCATGACAACCGGACTTCAGTCCACGACTCCTTCGGCGAACCGTCTCAGCCATCCGAACCAGGCGCCCATGCCGGCGCCGGTGCGCGCACTTACCAGCAGGATCGCCGCGGTCGCATTGACCTCGCGGACGTGCGCAATGTAGGTGTCCACGTCGACGTCCAGGTGGGGGACCAAGTCAATCTTGTTGAGCAACACCACATCCACCGATCGAAACATCACCGGATACTTCAGCGGCTTGTCCTCGCCCTCGGTGACGGAATACACCATCGCCTTGGCGTGCTCGCCGACGTCGAACTCCGCCGGGCAGACCAGGTTGCCGACGTTTTCGACGATCACCAGATCCAGGCTCCGAAGGTCGAGGCCCGGCAGCGCACGATTGACCATCGGGGCGTCGAGATGGCATTCGCCGCCGAAGCCGTTACTGGTGTTCAGCAGCGACACCTGGGCGCCGCGACCGCTGAGCTTGGCCGCATCGAGGTCGGTGGCGATGTCACCCTCGATCACCCCGATCGCGAATTCGCCGGCGAGTGCGTCGAGCGTTGCCGCAAGGACTGTCGTCTTTCCGGACCCCGGTGAGCTCATCAGGTTGAGGGCGCGGATCCCGTTGCTCTCGAACGCCGACCGGTTGGCGTCGGCGAGAACGTCGTTCTCGGCGAAGATCGCCTCCAGCACGTCGATGCGCTGCTTGCCGGTCTCGTAGCGGCTGTGATCGCCGTGGTCATGATCGTGGGGAACGTGATCGTGTTCGTGGGTGTGCACGGTCCCGTCATCGTGCCGATGAAATCTACCCATCGTCAACACCTTTCACGAGACGTCCAACGACGTGACCAGGAATTCGTTGCCATGCAGTACTTCGACATCGGAACTGTCGCAGCGCGGACACCAAATCGACCAGGCCGAGGTGATCTCCGAGCACCGGCCGCACGCGCGGCAGCGCACCTCGGCGCCGATGCACTCGAGTTCCAGTTCGGCGTCCGGCATGTTCTCCGATTCCCGCACCAGAGTCCAGCAGAACGACAACGACTCGGGAACCACCTGGCGAAGGGCGCCGACTCGGACGCGGACCACGTCGACGTGCCGCCCGTCGGCGTGCGTCTTGACCACACCGGCGATCGCCTCGCACAGCGAAAGCTCATGCATCGCCGGTCACCGGCGTCGGGCTCGGGCCCATGAAGTCGTTTCTACACCCGCGCCGCCGCGACGAATACCCACCCGATCGTCCCGGCCGCAGGCTAGGGCGTGGTCTCGGTGGGCACGGACCACTTCTCTTCGATGCGGCCATAGCGCCAGACAAGCAGCGCGACCACCCAGGTGCTCACGAAGATGCCGACGATCACGAAGCCGACGGTGTTGAGGTCGAGGCCACCGAGCCAGTCCCAGAAGGGGCCCCGCCAACCGAGCTGGCCGGCGAACAGGTCGAGCAGCTCGATGCTGCCGATCAACAGGGCGACGACGACCGATAGCCCGGTGATGGTGATGTTGTAGTAGATCTTGCGCACCGGGTTGGAAAACGCCCAGCCGTAGGCGAAGTTCATGAACGAGCCGTCGATGGTGTCCAGCAGGCACATGCCGGCGGCGAACAACACGGGCAGACACAGGATCGCGTACCACGGCAGCCCGGCGGCCGCGCTGGTGCCGGCCAGCACCAGCAGGGCGATCTCGGTCGCGGTGTCGAAGCCCAGACCGAACAGCAACCCGACCGGGTACAGGTGCCAGGACTTGGAGATCGAACGCGTGAAGCGGCCGAGGAAGCGGTTGAGAAATCCGCGGTTGGCCAAGTGCTGTTCGAGCTCCGCCTCGTCGTATTCGCCGCGGCGCAGCCGCAGGAAAACCCGCACGATTCCGGCCAGCACTATCACGTTGAGGACGGCGATCAGATACAGGAAGACGCCCGAGACGCCGGTCCCGATCAGGCCGGTGTAGTGATGCAACGCCGAGGAATCGTCTTCGACCGGCCCGATGATGGCCTTGGCTCCGATCGCCAGCAGCATCGCCAGCACGAACACCACGGTGGAGTGGCCCAGCGAGAAGAAGAACCCGACCGCAAGCGGGCGCTGCCCGTCGCTCATCAGCTTGCGGGTGGTGTTGTCGATGGCGGCGATGTGGTCGGCGTCGAAGGCGTGCCGCAGGCCCAGGGCGTAAGCCGTCAGTCCGACGCCTATGCCAAATGCCTTGCCGCCCATGCTTAGTCGCGCCGGCTCAACGATCAAGAGCAGGGTGGCCCAGCCGATGAGATGCAGCGCGACGATCAGCGCCAGCATGGCGCAAAGGCGCCCCCATTCCGTGGGTGCCAGGAAGCGGTGCAGCCTGGCTAACCTGGTCCGCGGTGCGGCGAGCTCCGTACCGGCCATTGCGTCCTTCCCGCGTGAGCAGAACACGACAGCCACGACCTTAGGGTCGGGCGCGAACTCGATGCAAGTGAGTTGCAGGAGGGATACCCGCCCGGTCGGCGATCAATACTGGCAATCCGGGATGTGCGGCGCAACACTGAACGGGTGACGTCCAACCCGTCGGCGCTTGACCCTGCCGTCACCGAACGCATCGGTGACTTCCTGCGGGCCCGCGGGTTGCGCCGGATGACGTCGCGGATACAGGTGTTGGCGGTGCTGGAACCCGTCAACGGCCACCTCTCCGTCGCGGAGATCCATCAGCGGGTACAGGCCAGCCTGCCGCCCGGCGCCCAGCCGCCCGACGTGGCCACCATCTACCGCACCGTGACCACCCTGGTTGAGCAGGCGGTGCTGCACGCGTTGACCCTCGACGGCGGCATCACGACCTACGGGCTGGCGGCCGCCCCCCATCACCACGCGGTGTGCACACGGTGCGGCTCGATCATCGAAGTGCCCGCCCGGCAGCTGAGCTCGGCGCTCGAACACGCGATGCAGGGCAGCGCGTTCGCCCTCTCGGAGCGGGCCGGTCTGACGTTGCGCGGCCTGTGCCCGCAGTGCCAGGACGCCGAGTCGGCGGGCCGGCGCTGAGGTCAGCGCAGGCCGAGTAGCGCGTTCTCCACCACCTCGGGCAGCGCCGGATGGATCCAGTACTGCCCGCGGGCCATCTGCGGGGCGCCAAGACCGAAGCTGATGGCCTGGATCAACGGCTGGATGATCGACGATGCCTGATGGCCCATGATGTGTGCACCCAGCAGCCGCCCGGTGCCGCGCTCGCCGATGAGCTTCACGATCCCGGTGGTGTCCTCCATCGCCCAGCCGTAGGCGACGTCGCCGTAGTCCTGGATCGTCACCGATACTTTGAAACCCTGTGCGATGGCTTCATTTTCGGTCAACCCAACGCACGCGATCTGGGGATCGGTGAACACCGCGGACGGCACATAGCGATGGTCGGTGACCACCATCGCGTCGGTGTCGTCCCAGTCGCAAAGCAGATTGTGCTGCACCACGCGCGCCTCGTGGTTGGCGACGTGCTTGAGCTGATACGGCGAGGAGACGTCGCCGAGGGCGAAAACCCCACGCGCCGTGGTTCGCTGGTACTCGTCGGCGACCACGAGTCCGCCCTCGACGGCGACACCGGCCTGCTCGGCGTCCAAGAGATCGGCGTTGGAGACGCGACCGGTCGCGACCAGTAGTGCGTCGGCGTCCACGGTGTGACCGTTGTCGAGTCGCACCGCGACGCCCGAGCCTTGGTTCTCGGCGTCGACGACACTGCGGTGGGTGTGCAGCTCCCATTTGCTCGACGCGATGCGGGTGAAGCGTTTGCAGAGGGTGTCATCGCAATGCCGCAGCAAGGCAGAGCCCCGGACCACCAGGGTGACCCGCGAGCCCAGCGAGGAGAAGATGTGGGCGAATTCGGCCGCCACGAAGCCGCCCCCGACGATCACCAGATGCTCTGGCAACTCGGAGATTCGCATGATCGTGTCGCTGGTGTAGTACTGAGCGCCGCACTCGAGGATTGCCGGGGGAACCATGGCCCGGGCCCCCGCGGCGATCACCACCTGGTCGGCCGTGAACTCGTCGCCGGCCTCGGTGCGCAGCAGGTAGCGCCCGTCGGCCTGAACCGGTCCAAATCGAGTGTGCTGCTTATACACGTCGATATTGGGCTCGGAGCTCCGATAGTCCTCACCGCCGACCCCGATCGGATCGATGCGCCCGAAAACGCGCGAGACGATGTCGTCCCAGCGCACCCGGTCGATGCGCGCGTCGATGCCGTAGCGCGCCGCCTCCCGGATCGTTTGGGCGACCTCGGCTGCGTAGACGAACATCTTGGTCGGGATGCAACCGACGTTGAGGCAGGTGCCGCCGAACGTGCCCTGCTCGCAGATCGCCACCCGCTTGTCGGCGAAGCGGTCGTCGAGAATGGTGTTGCCCGAACCGGTTCCGATGATCGCGACATCGTAGGTCTCCACGCCGTCACCCCTTTCCAAACGATGCCGAGGCGTCGGTGTTGTTGGTGCGCAGGTACCCGTTCAGCCAGATATCCAGTTCCCGATAGGCGACTTCGCGGGCTCCCTCCAATGACAGGAACACATCGTGTTTGGCGTCGGTCACCGGAACGGCGGTGCTGCGGTTCCCGATACAGCCGGCCCACCTTGCGATCTGAGCGACGTCGAGAACGGCGTCGCCACGTTGCATGTCCATCGCGTCGGTGGTCTCGGGCACGCTGTGGTCCGAGCGCAGGATCAGGTTGGGCACGCCGACATCCAGGCCCCGGTGCAGCCGGGCCTGGCCGCGGCGCACGGCGTGCAGCCACCCCACGGTGATTGGGAAGCCGCCCAACGGTTTCCACCGCAGGTCATAGTCGAACTCGCCGTCGTAGTCGCGATGCAGGGTGGTGCCGTAGCCGCCCTTGCTGGACCCCCGGAGCACGCCTTTGGAGCGCACTCGCGACAGCCCGGCGATCATCGCCGAGGTCAGTCTCATGCGAAGGACCGCCGGGCCGTGCAGATCCAGGAACGGGCTGTTGAGTACCAATCCGCCAATGCCGGCGTGCGCCTTCGCGTTTCGTCGGCACAGCCGGTCCATCCACAACGCCACGATCAGACCGCCGGCGGAATGGCCATACATCAGAACCTTGACGGACTGCTCGGCGATGACGGCCAGGGCGCGTTCGAGTTCGGCGTCATAGCGGGCGAGATCGGTGATGAAGTGCGGGGTCTGGTTGTCCCGTCGCGACCGGCCGCACTTCTGCAGGTCCAGTGCATAGAAGGTGAATCCGCGGTTGGCGAAGTGATCGGCCAGCGCGGTGTTGAAGAAGTAATCGGTGTAACCGTGCACCGCCAGCACCGCGTGCTGACGTCCGCTCGCTTCGCCGGGTTCCGGGCCGCGCCGGATCAGGGTTGCGACGATGTCGCCCTCGCCGGCTGGATCGGGTCCCAGCGGAATGGTGTACTGCCAGTAGCCGGGCAGGACGTCGGGCACCCAGCCAGTCACCAGGCCAGCTTAGCGTGGCGACAGCTTTTGCTGGTTGAGGCCGGTCCAGGTCGTTTCGCTGGCGCCGTCGGGATAACCTGATGACCGTCAAGGAAAGGACCAGCGTTTCGGTGGCAGACATAACGGCGCGCACCGACGTCGTGCTGGTCGGCGCCGGCATCATGAGCGCCACCCTGGCCGCGTTGCTGCGACTGCTGGAGCCGGACTGGTCGATCACCGTGATCGAGCGGCTGGACGCCGTCGCCGCCGAAAGCAGCAGTCCGTGGAACAACGCCGGTACCGGGCACGCCGGGCTGTGCGAGATGAACTACACGCCGGAGCGCCCAGGCTCCCAGGGCTCGATCGACATCAGTAAAGCGGTGTCCATCAACGAGCAATTCCAGGTGACCCGCCAGTTTTGGGCGTACGCCGTCGAGCGCGGCATCCTCACCGATCGAAGCTTTCTGAACCGCGTCCCGCACGTCAGTTTTGTGCACGGCGCGCAGCGGGTCGACTATTTGCGGCGGCGTCAGCAGGCGCTGGCACCAAACCCGCTGTTCGCCGGTACCGAATTGATCGACGACCCGGACGAGTTCACCCGCCGGCTTCCGTTCATGGCCGCCAAACGTGACTTCTCCGAGCCGATTGCACTCAACTGGGCCCACGACGGCACCGACGTGGACTTCGGTTCGCTGTCCAAGCAGCTGATCGGCTTTTGCGTGCAGGGCGGCGTCACCGCGCTGTTCGGCCACGAGGTCGCAAACCTGACCCGGCGGGCAGATGGCGGCTGGACGGTGCGATTCGGTAATCGCCGCACCGGCGAAAAGCGCAAGCTGAACGCAAAATTCGTGTTCGTCGGCGCCGGTGGTGACGCACTGCCGCTGCTACAGAAGTCCGGCATCGACGAGGTCAAAGGCTTCGCCGGCTTCCCGATCGGCGGCCGGTTCCTGCGCACCGACAATCCCGCGCTCACCGGTGCGCACCGGGCCAAGGTCTACGGCGTCCCGGCGCCCGGAGCCCCACCGCTGGGGGCGCTGCATCTGGATCTGCGGTTCGTCAACGGCAAATCGTGGCTGGTCTTCGGGCCATACGCCGGCTGGTCACCCAAGTTCCTGAAGCATGGTCACGTCAGCGATCTGCCCCGATCCATCAGGCCGGACAACGTGGTGTCGATGCTGGGCGTCGGCGTCACCGAGATGGGACTGGTCAATTACTTGATCCGCCAACTGCGGCTCACCGAGCCCGGCCGAATCCACGCGCTGCGCGAATTCGCGCCCAGTGCGCTGGATTCGGATTGGCAGCTGACGGTGGCCGGTCAGCGCGTGCAGGTGATCCGCCGGGCCAAGGGCAGGGGAGGCGTGCTCGAATTCAGCACCAGCGTGCTGGGATCGGCCGACGGCAGCATCGCCGGACTGCTCGGTGGCTCCCCGGGAGCCTCGACGGCCGTGCCGATCATGCTCGATGTGCTTGCGGGCTGCTTCGCGAAGCGATATCAGTCCTGGCTGCCCATGCTCAAGGAGATGATTCCTTCGTTGGGGACCAAGCTCTCCAATGAACCGGCGCTCTACGACGAGGTGCGCTCGTGGAGCGCCAAGGTATTACAGTTGAACGCCTCATGACCCGCGCCGGCGAGCGAAAGTGAAAAGCGATGAGGAGGAGCGGCGCAAATGACTGAAGCGCTACGCCGCATCTGGGCCAAAGACCTTGACGCCCAAACCCTTTACGAGCTACTCAAGCTCAGGGTGGAGGTGTTCGTCGTCGAACAGGCCATCCCGTATCCGGAGCTGGACGGGCGTGACTTGCTTGCCGAAACTCGGCACTTCTGGCTGGAAACTCCTGACGGCGACGTGATCTGCACGCTGCGGCTGATGGAGGAGCACGCCGGAGGCGAGAAGGTGTTCCGGATCGGACGGCTGTGCACCAAACGCAGCGCCCGGGGACAGGGCCACACCACCCGGCTGCTGCGTGCCGCACTGGCCGAGGTCGGCGACTACCCGTGCCGGATCAACGCGCAGACCTACCTGGCCGACATGTACTCCCACCACGGGTTTATCCGCGACGGTGACGACTTTGTGGACGACGGTGTTCCGCACGTCCCCATGCTGCGACCCGGTTCCGGCCTGGCGGCGATGCCGTGAGGCCCTATCCCTTCAGCGCGATCGTCGGCCACGACCAGTTGCGGTTGGCGCTGCTGTTGTGTGCGGTGCGTCCGGAAATCGGCGGCGCGCTGATCCGCGGCGAGAAGGGCACCGCAAAATCGACGGCCGTACGCGGCCTTGCCGCGTTGCTGTCCGCGGCGACCGGAAGCAACGGCGCCGGCAGCGGCCTGGTCGAAATGCCGCTGGGCGCAACCGAAGACCGGGTGATCGGATCGCTGGACCTGCAGCGGGTGCTGCGCGACGGTGAGCATGCGTTCTCCCCGGGATTGCTCGCGCGTGCCCACGGCGGTGTGCTCTACGTCGACGAGGTCAACCTGCTACACGATCACCTGGTCGACGTGCTGCTCGACGCCGCCGCGATGGGGCGGGTGCACATCGAACGCGACGGCATCTCGCACTCCCATGAGGCCCGTTTCGTGCTGATCGGCACGATGAATCCGGAGGAAGGCGAACTGCGCCCGCAGCTGCTCGACCGGTTCGGGCTGACCGTCGACGTGCATGCGTCGCGTGATGTCGATGTGCGGGTGGAGGTGATTCGGCAGCGGCTGGCCTACGAGGCCGACCCGGACGGGTTCGCCACGCGCTATGCCGCCGACGACGCCGAGCTGGCCCGGCGGATCGCCTCGGCGCGCGCGCTCGTCGACGATGTGGTGTTGCCGGACAACGAGTTACGACGGATTGCGGCGCTGTGTGCGGCGTTCGATGTAGACGGGATGCGAGCCGATCTGGTGGTCGCCCGCACCGCTGTCGCGCACGCCGCCTGGCGGGGCGTGACCACCGTCGAGGAGCAGGACATCCGGGTGGCGGCCGAACTGGCGCTACCGCATCGGCGCCGCCGTGACCCGTTCGACGATCCGGGTATCGACCGCGACCAGTTGGACGACGCCCTGGCGCGGGCCGGTAACGATCCGGAACCTGATCCCGACCCGCCCGGCGGTGGCCAGTCCGCCAATGACCTTGACTCACAATCGGATTCGTCGTCAGCCGCGAAGCCGCAGCCACCTAAGACGCGGCCCAGTGCCCCGCCGTCGAAAACGTTTCGTGCCCGCGCGCTGACGGTTCCCGGAGTCGGTGAAGGAGCCCCCGGCCGACGCTCGCGGGCCCGCAACCGCGCGGGGAGCGTGGTGGCCGCCGCTGACGGCAACGATGCCGCGGCTCACGGACTACACCTGTTCGCGACCCTGCTGTCGGCCGCCGGGCAGGCCGGGGCCGGGCCGCTACGCCCGCGACCCGACGACGTGCGCCGGGCGGTCCGCGAAGGACGCGAAGGCAACCTGGTGATCTTCGTCGTCGATGCGTCAGGGTCGATGGCCGCCCGCGACCGGATGGCCGCGGTGAGCGGTGCCACCCTGTCGCTGTTGCGCGATGCCTATCAACGGCGGGACAAGGTCGCCGTGATCACCTTCCGGCAGCACGAGGCGCGGCTGTTGCTGCCCCCGACGTCGTCGGCGCACATCGCCGGACGGCGCCTGGCCCGATTCGATACCGGCGGCAAGACGCCGCTGGCGGAGGGCCTGCTGGCCGCGCGTGAGCTGATCGTCCGGGAAAGGGCGCGCGACTCCGCACGGCGTCCGCTGGTGGTGGTGCTCACCGACGGCCGGGCGACCGCCGGGCCGGACCCGTTGGGCCGCAGCGCGGTCGCGGCGTCCCGACTGGTCGCGGAGAGCACGGCGGCGGTGGTCGTGGACTGTGAAACATCTTATGTGCGGCTGGGATTGGCGGGACAGCTGGCCCGCCGGCTCGGTGCGCCCGTCGTGCGGCTGGAGCAACTGCACGCCGATCATCTGACGCGAGCCGTGCGCAGCGCGGCCTAGCCGGCGGGCCGCAACAAAGGAGGTGCGCCCTTATGCCACAGGGAACCCCGGTGCAGGTCCCGGATGACGGACTGACCACCCGTGGCCGGCGCAATCTGCCGGTACTGGCGGTGCACACCGGCGACGGCAAGGGAAAGTCGACGGCGGCGTTCGGAATGGCGCTGCGCGCGTGGAGCGCACGGCTCGACGTCGCGGTGTTTCAGTTCGTCAAGAGCGCGAAGTGGAAGGTGGGGGAGGAAGCCGTCTTTCGCCAGCTCGGCCAGTTGCACGACGAGCACGGCGTCGGTGGCGCGGTGGAATGGCACAAGATGGGCAGCGGCTGGTCCTGGTCGCGTAAATCCGGCAGTGAGGACGATCATGCGGCCGCGGCCGCCGACGGCTGGGCGGAGATCTCGCGCCGGCTGGCCGAACAGCGGCATGATTTCTACGTGCTCGACGAGTTCACCTATCCGCTGAAGTGGGGCTGGGTCGACGTCGACGAGGTGGTGGACGTGTTGCTGGCCCGGCCGGGCCAGCAGCATGTGGTGATCACGGGTCGCGCCGCGCCGCCGCGGCTGGTGCAGGCCGCCGACCTCGTCACCGAGATGGCCAAGGTCAAGCACCCGATGGATGCGGGACGCAAGGGACAAAAGGGCATCGAGTGGTGAATGCCCCCGCGGTCGTCATCGCCGCGCCCGCGTCGGGCAGCGGAAAGACTACGGTGGCAACGGGTTTGATCGGGGCGCTGCGCGCGGCCGGGAATGCGGTCGCGCCGTTCAAGGTGGGCCCGGACTTCATCGACCCCGGCTACCACGGGCTTGCCGCCGGCCGCCCCGGACGCAACCTCGACCCGGTAATGGTGGGGGAAGGGCTCATCGGCCCGCTGTACGCGCACGGCGCCGCCGGCGCGGACATCGCGGTGATCGAGGGCGTGATGGGGCTGTTCGACGGGCGGATCGGGCCCCTGGAAAATCCAATGACCTCGGTGCCGGCGGGCTGCACCGCGCACGTCGCCGGCCTGGTGGGCGCCCCGGTGATCATGGTGGTGGATGCGCGCGGCCAAAGCCACAGCATTGCCGCACTGCTGCATGGCTTTTCGACATTCGATACCGCAACCCGGATCGCCGGCGTGATTCTCAATCGGGTGGGATCTGCACGGCACGAGCAGGTGTTGCGACAGGCCTGCGAGCACACCGGCATCCCGGTGCTGGGCGCCGTTCCGCGCACCGCCGAATTGGAGCTGCCGACAAGGTATTTGGGTCTTGTCACCGCGGTCGAGTACGGGCGGCGGGCCCGGCTCGCGGTCGAGGCGATGACGGCCCTGGTCGCCCGGCATGTCGATTTGGCCGCGGTGATGGCGGTCGCGGCAAGTCGTACCAGCGACACAGCGTGGGATCCGGTTGCCGCAGTGGGGGAGACGACCGGCCGGCGCCGGGCCACGGTGGCGATGGCCGCCGGGAAGGCCTTCAGTTTCGGCTACGCCGAGCACGCGGAGCTGCTGCGCGCCGTCGGCTCCGACGTGGTCGAGTTCGACCCACTGGTCGATACATTGCCCGACGGCACCGACGCCGTCCTGTTGCCCGGCGGTTTTCCCGAACAGTACACGGCCGACCTGTCCGCCAATGACATTGTGCGACAACAGATCGGCGAGCTGGCCGCGGCCGGTGCTCCGGTGCATGCCGAATGTGCGGGGCTGATCTACCTGGCTTCCGAGCTCGACGGGTACCCGATGTGCGGAGTCCTGGGTGGATCGGCGAGGTTCACCCCGCAGCTGACGTTGGCGTATCGCGACGCGGTCGCGGTGGCCGATTCGGCGCTGTATCCGGCCGGAGCGCGGGTGGTCGGACACGAATTCCACCGGACGACGATCACCTTCACCGAGAGCTACCAGCCCGCCTGGGTCTACCGGGCCGGCGAAGCGGACCACCACGCGGCGCCGATGCGCGACGGCGTCGTGCACGCCGGCGTACACGCGTCGTACCTGCACACTCACCCAGCCGCCGTTCCGGACGCGGTAGCGCGTTTCGTCGCACGCGCCGCAGGTTCGCGAGCTCAGCGCTCGCGAACCTAACGCCACTGCGAAAAATCGAACGAAAAGTCGCAGTGGCGTTAGATTCGCGGCACGCGCCGCCGGCCCTCCCCCGCAAGTGGGCGGTACCCCCACGAGCCCGGCCTGAGGACCGCGCCGATGCTTTTCACTAGGCTTGCCGCGTGACCGAGAGCCCCTACCTCGTCGGACTACGGCTGACCGGCAAGAAGGTCGTCGTGGTCGGCGGAGGCACGGTCGCCCAGCGCCGGCTACCCCTGCTCATCTCCAGTGGCGCCGACGTCCACGTGATCTCCCGCAGCGCCACCCCGGCCGTCGAGGCGATGAGCGGAATCACCTTGACGGTGCGCGAATACCGCGGCGGTGACCTCGACGGAGCCTGGTACGTGATCGCGGCCACCAACGACGCAGCGGTCAACGCCGCGGTGGTGGCCGAGGCCGACAGGCGGCAAATCTTCTGTGTACGGGCCGACATCGCCATCGAGGGCACCGCGGTGACCCCGGCGTCGTTCGAGTACGCCGGGCTGTCGGTGGGCGTGCTGGCCGGTGGCGAGCACCGCCGGTCGGCAGCGATCCGCTCGGCCATCCGTGAGGCGTTGCAACAGGGCCTGATCACGGCAGAAAGTTCCGACGTCGTGCGCGGCGGGGTGGCGCTGATCGGCGGCGGCCCCGGCGACCCCGAGCTGATCACCGTCCGCGGTCGCCGGCTACTCGCTCAGGCCGACGTCGTGGTCGCGGATCGGCTGGCTCCGCCCGAACTGCTCGCCGAGTTGGCGCCGCACGTCGAAGTCATCGACGCCGCCAAGATTCCGTACGGGCGGGCGATGGCCCAGGACGCGATCAACGACGTCATGATCGAACGGGCCCGCGCCGGCAGCTTCGTGGTCCGGCTCAAAGGCGGCGACCCGTTCGTATTCGCGCGCGGTTATGAGGAAGTCATCGCGTGCGCCGACGCCGGCATTCCGGTGACGGTGGTCCCCGGTGTGACAAGTGCCATAGCAGTGCCCGCGCTGGCGGGCGTTCCGGTCACTCATCGGGCGGTAAATCACGAGTTCGTGGTGGTCAGCGGCCATCTGCCGCCCGGGCATCCCGAATCGTTAGTGAATTGGAATGCGCTGGCGGCATTGTCGGGCACCATCGTTTTGCTGATGGCGGTCGAACGCATTGAACTCTTCGTCGACGTGCTGCTCAAAGGCGGCCGACCTGCGGATACGCCTGTGCTGGTGGTTCAGCATGGAACGACGCCGGCGCAGCACACCGTGCGGGCCACTCTGGCCGACACGCCGCAGATGGTTCGGGCGGAAGGGATCAGACCTCCCGCGATCATCGTGATCGGGCGCGTGGCGGCGTTCGGGGTTTAAACGATTCTTAAGATTACTGTAAGGTAACCCGTTATGACGGCCCTCAACGACACAGAGCGTGCGGCCCAAAATTGGACCGCTGCACGCCCCGATCGTCCGGCCCCGGAGCGCACCGAGCGCCCGGCGGAGACCTCTTCCGCGACCGCCACCACCCGCACTAGCAGGTATTACCCGGCGTGGTTGCCCTCTCGCCGCTTCATCGCGGCCGTGATCGCCATCGGCGGCATGCAGCTGCTGGCAACCATGGACAGCACCGTCGCGATCGTCGCACTTCCTAAGATTCAAAACGAGCTGAGCCTGTCCGACGCCGGCCGTAGCTGGGTGATCACCGCGTATGTGCTCACCTTCGGCGGGCTGATGCTGCTGGGCGGCCGCCTCGGCGACACCATCGGTCGCAAACGCACCTTCATCGTCGGCGTCACGCTGTTCACCATCTCCTCCGTGCTGTGCGCGGTGGCCTGGGACGAGGCGACGTTGGTCATCGCCCGGCTGCTGCAGGGTGTCGGGTCGGCCATTGCGTCACCGACCGGTCTTGCACTGGTAGCCACGACTTTCGCGAAGGGCCCGGCGCGCAACGCGGCGACGGCGGTGTTCGCCGCGATGACCGCGATCGGCTCGGTGATGGGCTTGGTGGTCGGTGGGGCGCTGACCGAGTTTTCGTGGCGGCTCGCGTTCCTGGTCAACGTGCCGATCGGGCTGGTGATGATCTACCTGGCCCGCACCGCGCTGCGCGAGACCCACCGGGAGCGGATGAAGCTCGACGCCACCGGCGCCATGCTGGCCACATTGGCTTGCACCGCTGCGGTTTTCGCCTTCTCGATGGGTCCGGAAAAGGGCTGGGTTTCGCCGACCACCATCGGTTCGGGTGTGGTGGCCGTGGCCGCCGCCATCGCGTTCGCCATCGTGGAGCGCACCGCCGAAAACCCCGTCGTGCCTTTCCAGTTGTTCCGCGACCGCAACCGGCTGGCCACGTTCGCCGCCATCTTGCTCGCCGGTGGCGTGATGTTCAGCCTGACCGTCTGCATCGGCCTGTACGTGCAGGACATCCTGGGCTACAGCGCGCTGCGCGCGGGTGTCGGATTCATCCCGTTCGTCATCGCGATGGGAATCGGCCTCGGTATCTCCTCGCAGCTGGTGTCGCGGTTCTCGCCGCGAGTGCTGACCATCGGCGGCGGCTGGCTGCTGCTGCTCGCCATGATCTACGGCTCGGCCTTCATGCACCGCGGTGTGCCCTACTTCCCGAACCTGGTGCTGCCGATCGTCGTCGGCGGGATCGGCATCGGCATGGTTGTCGTCCCGCTGACGCTGGCGGCGATCGCGGGCGTCGGTTTCGACCAGATCGGCCCGGTGTCGGCGATGACCCTGATGCTGCAAAGCCTGGGTGGGCCGCTGGTGCTGGCCGTGATCCAGGCCGTCATCACCTCGCGCACGCTGTACCTGGGCGGCACCACCGGTCCGGTGAAGTTCATGAACGACGCGCAACTGCAGGCGCTCGACCACGGCTATACCTACGGCCTGCTGTGGGTGGCCGGAACGGCCGTGATCGTCGGCTGCGCCGCCCTGTTCATCGGGTACACCCCGGGGCAGGTCGCGCACGCGCAAGAGGTCAAGGAAGCGATCGACGCCGGGGAGCTCTAAGCTCCGGCGTCCCATCGCTCTGCCCGCAATCGTCAATCCCGCCGCACGCTAGGCTGGCCCGCTGTGATCACCCGGATGTCCGAGTTGTTCCTGCGCACTTTGCGCGACGATCCCGCCGACGCCGAACTGGCCAGCCACAAGCTGCTGATTCGCGCGGGATACGTCCGGCCTATCGCCCCGGGGATATACAGCTGGCTGCCGTTGGGGCTGCGGGTGCTGCGCAACATCGAACGCGTTGTCCGTGAGGAGATGAACGCGATTGGCGGGCAGGAGATCCTGTTCCCCGCGCTGCTGCCGCGCGCGCCGTACGAGACGACGAACCGCTGGACCGAGTACGGCGACAGCGTGTTTCGGGTGCAGGACCGTCGCGGCAACGACTACATGCTCGCTCCCACGCACGAAGAGTTTTTCGCCTTGGCCGTAAAGGGCGAGTACAGCTCCTACAAAGACTTTCCGCTCACGCTGTATCAAATCCAGATCAAGTACCGCGACGAGGCGCGCCCGCGAGCCGGGATCATGCGTGGCAGGGAATTCGTCATGAAGGATTCCTATTCCTTCGACATCGACGCCGCCGGCCTCAAGGCCGCCTACCACGCGCACCGCGAGGCGTATCAGCGCATCTTCGATCGGCTGCGGCTTCGCTACGTGATCGTGTCGGCGGTGTCCGGCGCGATGGGCGGCAGCGCCTCCGAGGAGTTCCTGGCCGAGAGCCCCAGCGGAGAGGACACCTTCGTGCGGTGCCTCGAGTCGGGTTATGCGGCCAACGTCGAGGCGGTGATCACCGCCCGCCCGGACGCGCTGCCGGTAGACGGGCTGCCGCAGGCGGCGGTGCACGACACCGGCGACACCCCGACCATCGCCAGCCTGGTGGCCTGGGCCAACGAAGCCGGCCTCGGTCGCGCCGTCACCGCGGCCGACACGTTGAAGAACGTGCTGCTCAAGGTCCGCCAACCCGGCGGGGAGTGGGAGCTGCTGGCGATCGGGCTGCCCGGCGACCGCGAAGTCGACGACAAGCGGCTGGGCGCGGCACTGGAGCCGGCCGAGTATGCGCTACTGGGCGATGCCGATTTCGCCAAGTATCCCTTTCTGGTCAAGGGTTATATCGGGCCGAAAGCATTGCGGGACAACGATGTTCGCTATCTTGTCGACCCGCGGGTGGTGGACGGCACCAGCTGGATCACCGGCGCCGACGAGCCCGGTCGTCACGTCGTCGGCCTGGTGGCGGGCCGTGACTTCACCGCCGACGGCACCATCGAGGCAGCCGAAGTGCGCGAAGGCGATCCGTCTCCGGACGGCGCCGGTCCGCTGGTCATGGCGCGCGGCATCGAGATCGGCCACATCTTCCAGCTCGGACGCAAGTACACCGATGCCTTCACCGTCGACGTGCTCGGCGAGGACGGCAAGCCGGTGCGATTGACGATGGGCTCCTACGGGCTCGGGGTGTCGCGGCTGGTCGCCGTTGTCGCCGAGCAACAGCATGACGAACTGGGCTTGCGCTGGCCGGCGGCGATCGCGCCGTTCGACGTACACCTGGTGATCGCCAACAAAGACGCGCAGGCCCGCGAAGGCGCCACGACGCTGGCCGGCGACCTGGATCGGCTGGGCCTCGAGGTGCTGCTGGACGACCGCCAGGCCTCGCCCGGGGTCAAGTTCAAAGACGCCGAGCTGCTCGGGATGCCCTGGGTCGTCGTGATCGGACGGGGTTGGGCCGACGGTGTCGTGGAGCTGCGCGACCGATTCGGCGGAGAGACTCGCGAGCTGGCGGCCGGGGTCTCGCTGGCCACCGACATCGTGGCTGCCATCACCGGCTAGCCTCGGCTACTCGTTGCCGCCGGGGAAGCTGGTCGTGATGGGCCAGGCGCCCAGGATGCGGCTCCATCGGGCGCCCATCACCGCGCTCTGCGTCAGCGCCGTCGAGGCGAACGCACGGTCTTCGGCGGTCTCGGCGTGTTCGGTGACCGCGCGCCATGCCGTCGCGCCGTCGTTTTCCATTCGTACCGCCAGGCGAGCCGCATCGGCCGGGCTGCCCACCAGCAAGGGCAGCTGATAGCCGGCGGCGGCGGGCGGGGCAGTCACCTTGCGGGCGGCCAGCATGGCGATCACGTCGTCGCGACGCTGGCGATGCGTCAGCAGCGCCTCCACCACCAGGTCGTTGACGCTGGGTGGCGACAGCGCGGACACGATGCCGTAGCCGTAGATGGTCGAGTGCTCGACGGCCAGCGCATCGCAGAGCGCAGCGTTGTCGGCATCCTGGCCCGAGGTCATATCGACGGCCCCCCGGGTACCAGCGCGACCGTGTAGGACGCCGTGCACGACGCGGCGATCGAGGCGAGCAGCCCCGCCCGATAGCCCGACTCGGAGGACACCAGGCGCGCGGCGTTGTCGGCCGAGGTGCGCAGCGCGTTGATCACGTCGGACACCGGGGGTGGCGGCGGCGGTGGCCCCGCGGGTGCGGCCGGGCTCTGGCTGGGGCTGGTCGTCTCGCTCGACGAGGCGGTGAGCTTGCCGGCCGCCCGGGAGATCTCCGTGGACAGCGCGCGGGCGTGGGCGCCGCGCTGGTTGGCGACCACCGACAGCGCGGCCGCGATCTGCGGCGCAACGCCGACGGCCGCGGCGGCGGCACCGGCGAGTGCGCTGTCGCGCCTGGCCTGGTCTAACGGCCCCAGCAGTTGTTCGACCGCGGGGGGTTTGGGCGGGGACTCGCCGCAGGCGGATACGACCACCCCGAGCGCAGCAAGAGCAGCACCCCCGGCGAGCACACCCCGCCTGCTGGTGACGGGTACTGCGCTAGGCACAGCAACATCCTGCCACCCGAACCCGGGCGGGCATGATGCCAGGACGCCGACCTACGCGATCACCTCGTCATACGCAATTCCTGGCGTATCGTTAGGGGCTGGTTCTCGCGGAACGGCCGCCATCGCGTTCCACCGGGACGCCGGAAGTCGCCCGAAGATGGATGGGCGGCGACATCAGCCAGATGACCGGACAACTCAAGATGAGGAGCTCGCCGTGACCACCGGGCTACCGTCGCAGACGCAGGTGATCGAGCTACTCGGTGGTGAGTTCGCGCGCGCCGGCTACGAAATCGAAGACGTGGTCATCGATCCCCGGGTGCGTCCGCCCCGGATCACGGTGATTGCCGATGGGGACACCGCTCTCGACTTGGACACCGTCGCGGCGCTGTCGCGTTCGGCCTCGGCTTTGCTGGACGACCTGGACGGCATCGGCGACCGCTACGTTCTCGAAGTCAGCTCACCCGGCGTAGAGCGCCCACTGACCAGCGAGAAGCATTTCCGCCGCGCGCGTGGTCGCAAGGTCGAGCTGGAGTTGTCGGACGGATCGCGATTGACCGGCCGGGTGGGGGAGACCCGCGCCGACGCGGTGACGCTGGTGGTCCGCGACGGCCGCGACTGGGCGGTGCGCGAGATCCCGCTCGCCGAGATCGCGAAAGCTGTTGTCCAGGTTGAGTTTTCGTCGCCATCCCAAGCCGAGCTGGATTTGGCGGGTGCGGGTGAGTCCCGGAGGACGGAGGCCGGAGCATGAACATCGACATGGCCGCGTTGCACGCCATCGAGGTGGACCGCGGTATCTCGGTCAACGAGCTGCTCGAGACGATCAAGTCGGCGTTGCTGACCGCCTACCGGCACACCCAGGGCCACCAGAACGATGCGCGGATCGAGATCGACCGCAAGACCGGTGTCGTGCGCGTGATGGCCCGCGAGGTGGACGAGGACGGCAACGTCATCAGCGAATGGGACGACACCCCCGAGGGTTTCGGCCGCATCGCCGCGACCACCGCACGCCAGGTGATGCTGCAGCGCTTCCGCGATGCCGAGAACGAGCGCACCTACGGCGAGTTCTCCACCCGAGAGGGCGAAATCGTCGCCGGCGTTATTCAGCGCGACAGCCGGGCGAACGCCCGTGGTCTGGTCGTCGTCCGGATGGGCAGCGAGACCAAGGCCTCCGAGGGCGTCATCCCGGCGGCCGAACAGGTCCCCGGTGAGAGCTACGAGCACGGCAACCGGGTGCGCTGCTACGTGGTCGGCGTGACGCGGGGTTCGCGCGAGCCGGTGATCACGTTGTCGCGTACCCACCCCAATCTGGTTCGCAAGTTGTTCTCGCTGGAAGTCCCGGAGATCGCCGACGGGTCCGTGGAGATTGTGGCCGTGGCGCGTGAGGCGGGCCACCGCTCCAAGATCGCGGTCGCGTCCCGAGTGCCCGGCCTGAACGCCAAAGGCGCCTGTATCGGTCCGATGGGGCAGCGGGTCCGCAACGTGATGAGCGAGCTGTCCGGGGAGAAGATCGACATCATCGACTACGACGAGGACCCGGCCCGCTTCGTCGCCAACGCGTTATCGCCGGCGAAGGTGGTGTCGGTGTCGGTCATCGACCAGACCGCCCGCGCCGCCCGCGTGGTGGTGCCCGACTTCCAGTTGT
The DNA here is from genome assembly GCA_963794245.1 of uncultured Actinomycetota bacterium. Classification (GTDB taxonomy): domain Bacteria; phylum Actinomycetota; class Actinomycetes; order Mycobacteriales; family Mycobacteriaceae; genus Mycobacterium. The sequence goes on from CAWCDD010000004.1 coordinate 368,609, forward strand.
CGCTGGCCATCGGCAAGGAGGGGCAGAACGCGCGGCTGGCCGCCCGGCTCACCGGCTGGCGCATCGATATCCGCGGCGATTCGCCCGCTGGTTCCGGGGGGCAGCCGGAAGACCAGCCGGAACACGGAGCCAGCCACCCGATGGCCCACGACCACTAACCCGACACAACCGCTTCGCGTTTGAGTTTGGGGAGGGCGGTTTTTTGCGGCGGCGCGCGCGATCAGGCGCACACCTCGCGCCGCAGCTACGGGTGGTTCTGACCATCGGTTCCGTGACGCTAGACTGAGCCGTGATCCAGCGCGAGCCTTCGGCCCCCGAAGCTAGAAGGGCGCACAGACACATGGGTGGACCCGTGCGGACGTGTGTCGGGTGCCGAAAGCGAGAGTTGGCCGTCCAATTGCTCCGAGTGGTGGCTGTGCTTACCGGGAACGGCGAATACGCCGTAATCGTTGACACAGCGACCCGCCTGCCGGGGCGGGGTGCCTGGTTGCATCCCGCGTCGCGGTGCGTACACGAAGCGATTCGGCGGCGGGCTTTCACCAAAGCGCTGCGCATCGACCGTCCACCGGACACATCCGCGTTGGTCGAGCACTTACAGGTGCTGGACTCGCCCGGCAACAGAACAGGTAGCGAAGAACATGAGCACACCGTGAAGTCCCGATGACCATGCGTCATAGCTAAACCCGAGGCGCGGCCCACGACTGTCGCCTCATAGACAGGAGATGTAGTGGCAGGTAAGGCCCGCGTACACGAGTTGGCTAAGGAACTCGGTGTTACCAGTAAGGAAGTTCTCGCCCGGCTGAATGATCAGGGCGAATTCGTCAAATCCGCATCGTCGACGGTAGAGGCCCCGGTTGCTCGCCGGTTGCGCGAGTCGTTCGGCGGCAGTAAGCCCGCCGCCGCCGCCAAGAGCGCCGCGAAGAGCCCGGACCGGTCACTCGACAAGGCCCTGGACAAGGCGATTCAAAAGCCCTCCGGTAATGGTGAGGCGACTGCCGCGCCCGCGAAGCCCGCTGATGCCGGCGCAGCGGCTGCCCAGGCTTCCCCTGCCGCTTCCCCGGCTGGCAGGGCCGGAACGCCCGCGGCGCCGACGCCTGCGCCCAGCCGGCCCGCGCCGTCGCCCGCGGCGCGCCCCTCGGCTCCCTCGCCTGGGCAGCCGGAACCGCCGACATCCGGCCAGGCGCCCGGCCAACAGGCGCCGCCCGGTGCGACACCGGGACCGCGTCCCGGCCCGATCCCGAAGCCGGCCGCCCGTACCCCGCGCGTCGGCAATAACCCGTTCTCGTCGGCGCAGCCCGTCGATCGCCCAATCCCGCGTCCGCAGGCGCCGCGTCCGGGCGCACCCCGGCCCGGCGCACCGCGGCCCGGTGGTGCGTCGCCCGGCAGCATGCCGCCCCGCCCCGGTGGTGGCGGCGCCGGAGGCGGAGGGTTCCGTGGCCCGGCCCGTTCCGGCGGCGGCGGCGGCCCTCGTCCCGGGGGCGGTCGGCCCGGTGGTCCCGGCGGCGGCCGCGACGGCGGCGGTGGTGGTAACTACCGCGGTGGTGGCGGCGTCGGTGCCGCGCCCGGTGGTGGCGGTGGTGGTTTCCAAGGGCGTCCCGGCGGCGGTGGCCGTCCCGGCCAGCGTGGCGGTGCGGCCGGTGCGTTCGGCCGTCCCGGTGGCGCCCCCCGGCGCGGTCGCAAGTCGAAGCGGGCAAAACGCGCCGAGTACGAGAACATGCAGGCCCCGGTTGTCGGTGGCGTACGGTTGCCGCACGGCAACGGCGAGACCATCCGGCTGGCCCGTGGCGCATCGCTGAGCGACTTCGCCGACAAGATCAACGCCAACCCGGCTTCGCTGGTGCAGGCGCTGTTCAACCTCGGTGAGATGGTCACGGCCACCCAGTCCGTCGGCGACGAGACGCTCGAGCTGCTGGGCAGCGAGATGAACTACGTGGTGCAGGTCGTCAGTCCGGAGGACGAGGACCGTGAGCTGCTGGAGTCGTTCGACCTGACCTACGGCGAGGACGAGGGCGGCGAGGATGATCTGCAGACCCGTCCGCCGGTGGTGACCGTGATGGGTCACGTCGACCACGGTAAAACCCGGTTGCTGGACACCATCCGAAATGCCAGCGTGCGCGAGGGCGAGGCCGGCGGCATCACCCAGCACATCGGCGCCTACCAGGTCGGAGTCGACTTCGAGGGCAGCGAGCGGCTGATCACCTTCATCGACACCCCGGGTCACGAGGCGTTCACCGCCATGCGTGCCCGTGGTGCCAAGGCCACCGACATCGCGATCCTGGTGGTCGCCGCCGACGACGGCGTGATGCCGCAGACGGTGGAGGCCATCAACCACGCGCAGGCGGCCGACGTGCCGATCGTGGTCGCGGTCAACAAGATCGACAAGGAAGGTGCCGACCCGGCCAAGATTCGCGGCCAGCTCACCGAATACGGTTTGGTGGCAGAGGATTTCGGTGGCGACACGATGTTCGTCGACATCTCGGCCAAGCAGGGCACCAACATCGAAGCGCTGGAGGAGGCGGTGCTGCTGACCGCCGATGCCGCCTTGGACCTGCGGGCCAACCCCGACATGGAGGCCCAGGGTGTGGCGATCGAGGCGCACCTGGACCGCGGTCGCGGACCGGTGGCCACCGTGCTGATCCAGCGCGGCACGCTGCGGGTCGGTGACTCTATCGTCGCCGGCGACGCCTATGGCCGGGTCCGACGGATGGTCGACGAGCACGGCGACGACGTTCACGAGGCGCTGCCGTCGCGGCCGGTCCAGGTCATCGGCTTCACGTCGGTGCCCGGAGCCGGTGACAACCTGCTGGTGGTCGACGAGGATCGCATCGCCCGCCAGATCGCCGACCGGCGCAGCGCCCGCAAGCGCAATGCGCTGGCCGCGCGGTCGCGCAAGCGGATCAGCCTGGACGATCTGGATGCCGCGCTGAAGGAAACCAGCCAGCTGAACCTGATCCTCAAGGGCGACAACGCCGGTACCGTCGAGGCGCTGGAAGAGGCCCTGATGGGAATCGAGATCGACGACGAGGTGGAGCTGCGCGTCATCGACCGCGGCGTCGGTGGCATCACCGAGACCAACGTCAACCTGGCGTCGGCCTCCGACGCGGTGATCATCGGCTTCAACGTGCGCGCCGAGGGCAAGGCGACGGAGCTGGCCAATCGCGAAGGCGTGGACATCCGGTACTACTCGGTCATCTACCAGGCCATCGACGAGATCGAGAAGGCCCTGCGCGGCATGCTCAAGCCGATCTACGAGGAGAACGAGCTGGGCCGGGCCGAGATCCGGGCGATCTTCCGGTCCTCCAAGGTCGGCATCATCGCCGGCTGCCTGATCACCTCCGGCATTGTGCGCCGCAACGCCAAGGCGCGGCTGCTGCGCGACAACATCGTGGTGGCCGAAAACCTGACGATCTCCTCGCTGCGCCGGGAGAAGGACGACGTGACCGAGGTCCGCGATGGCTTCGAATGCGGTATGACGCTGACCTATTCCGACATCAAGGAAGGCGACATCATCGAGTCCTTCGAGCTCGTCGAGAAGGAGCGCGCCTGATGGCAGACCCCGCTCGGGCGCGCCGGCTGGCCAAGCGGATCAACACTATCGTCGCCACGGCGATCGAGTTCGAGATCAAGGATCCGGGGCTGGATGGGGTGACCATCGTTGACGCGAAGGTGACCGCCGACCTGCACGACGCGACGGTGTTCTACACCGTGATGGGGCCGACATTGGACGGCGAGCCGGATTACGAGGCGGCCGCGGCCGCGCTGGACCGGGCCAAGGGCACGTTGCGCACCAAGGTAGGGGCGGGCACCGGCGTGCGCTTCACCCCCACGTTGACCTTCACCCGGGATACGACAACGGATAGCGTGCAGCGGATGGACGAGCTGCTGGCGCGTGCGCGTGCCGCCGACGCCGACGTGGCGCGGGTTCGGGTGGGGGCCAAGCCGGCCGGGGAGGCCGATCCCTACCGTGAGAGCGGGTCTGCAATGGGGGCAGCGAACGGGTTCGATGCTGTGGGGGGACCACCCGCTTGCGGGGGAGGTGCCGGTGACGACCATCGACCCGAAGACTGACTTGGCCCGCGCCCCGATCGCGGGGTCGCGGGTGGACGCATTCGGCGCCGCCGAGTTGCTTTCGGCGGCAACGACAATCGGGGTGATCTGCCACGTTCACCCCGACGCCGACACGATCGGCGCGGGGCTGGCCCTGGCCACGGTGCTCGACAGAAGCGACAAACAGGTAGAGGTGAGTTTCGCCACACCGGCGACACTGCCGGAGTCGCTGCAGTCGTTGCCCGGCTGCCATCTGCTGGTGGGCCCCGACGCGATGCGCCGCGATGTCGATCTGGTTGTGACGGTGGATGTTCCGAGCGCCAAACGGCTCGGTGCGCTGGGTGAGTTGACGGGCCCGGGTCAGCCGGTGTTGGTGATCGATCACCACGCCTCCAACGACTTGTTCGGAACCGCGAACTTCGTCGACCCGTCGGCGGACTCCACCACGCTGTTGGTGGCCGAACTTCTCGACGCGTGGGGCAAGCCGATCGATCGCGATGTCGCGCACTGCATCTACGCCGGGCTGACCACCGACACCGGCTCGTTCCGCTGGGCCAGCGCCCGCGCGTTCCGGCTGGCGGCGCGTTTGGTCGAAACCGGTGTGGACAACGCCAAGATCAGCCGAACGCTGATGGACACGCATCCGTTCGTGTGGCTACCGCTGTTGTCGCGGGTGCTCGGCTCGGCGCAGCTGCTGCCGGACGCGGTCGGCGGGCGCGGGCTGGTCTATGCGGTCGTCGACAACCACGACTGGACCAACTCGCGTCCGGAGGAAGTCGAGAGCATCGTCGACATCGTGCGCACCACGCAGCAGGCTGAGGTGGCCGCGGTGTTCAAAGAGGTTGACCCGCAACAGTGGTCGGTCTCGATGCGGGCCAAGACGGATGTGGATCTGGCCGCGGTCGCGTCGGTGTTCGGTGGCGGTGGCCACCGGCTCGCCGCCGGCTATTCGACCGCCGGGTCGATCGACGACGTCGTGGCCTCGCTGCGTACGGCGCTCGGTTAGGGCTGGGTCAGAACGCCCAGCTTCCCACGGACTGCAGGACGAACCCGTGGTCCCCGCTGGTGGTATCCAGGCAGGCGATGAGGTTGTCAGCGCCCACCGCGCAGGTGACGTTGAGGTAGGACAGTTTCTGCCCCGCGGGCAACGCCTTGCCGCCGTACGGCAATGCGGCCGGATTGCCGCCGCAGCCGCCGTAGGACATCCGGCTCAATTCGTAGCCGGGACCCTTGAAATTCACCGAGCCCTCCACGCAATCGCCCGGTTTCGGGTGGCCGCCACCGGGAAAGGGAATGTCGTCCATTCCGGGCACTTCGCCATTGCACTTAATGTCTTGTGACAGTTGTGGCACGGGTGCCGGGCCGCCATAGAAATCGCACACCACCGAGTTCGGGGCCGAGAAAATTATCCGGGGCGCGTTTCCCGGCAACGACGTCGTGATATACCCCTCGGCCGGAACGGCGGTGAATCCGTCGAGATTAGGAAATCGCGGTGGCGGCAGCGCGGCCGCGTGCTGCCCGGACGCGATCGCGGATGCGATTAGCACGGTCAGGAGGCCGAGAACCCGCATCATGAGGTCGGCGACAATGCGCATCGATTCCTCCTACTCTGGGAGAATAGTTTCGGGTCGCTGTTGGGATCGTATGGGCTATTGCCCCGGCTGGCGATCAAAAGTTTCGCGGTACAGGCCAACGGCATATAAAACGAAATAGCGGCGATGCCCGCAACGTGGGCCGGCTATTTCCTGCTGCCCGAAGCACGTCAATTCTGCAGGGCACCGACTGCCGTTAGCGGACTTGGGCCCGGCCGCGTTGCAGTACCGCCTCGCGGTTGGCGGCGATGTCGTCGCCGGTGGTCCGGAATTGCCTGGCCGCCATGGCTTCCAGCCACAGCCCCTCGCTGGTCTGCGACTCGTCGATGCGGTGGTAGGAGGCCAGCAGGGCGCGGACCGCGTTCTGGTTGTTGCCGACGATCGACGCGGCCACCTGGCGTGCGGTCGCCAGCAGCTGGTCGTGTGGCACCACTTCGGTCGCCAGCCCGGCCCGCAGCGCGTCGGCGGCCGACAGGTAGTCCCCGGTGAGGCTCATACGCCGGGCCAGGCCGATGCCCACCTTCTGCGGTAGCCGCACGCTGAGGCCCCAGGTGGGCAGCAGGCCCACCCGGGCGTGGGTGTCGGCGAAGCGGGCCTGCTCCGAGGCGATCACGATGTCGCAATACAGGACCAGCTCCAGCCCGCCGGTGACCGCGGCGCCGTTGATCGCGCCGATCACCGGCTTGGTCATCGACGGCCACCGCGGCGAGATGTCCGGAAGCGCGGAGGAACCACCCAGCTCTTTGAGATCGAGTCCGGCGCAAAACACCGGGTCGGCGCCGGTGAGGATGACGACGTCGACGTCGTCGTCGGTTTCGGCCTCGCTCAGCGCTCCGAAGAACCGATCCCGCAGCGCCGAGGACAGCGCGTTGCGCGATTGCGGCCGGTTGAGGGTCAGGGTGCGCACCCGCTCGTCGGTGGTGATCAGCAGGATGTCGTCGGTCATGGCATCACGGTAGAGGGTCGCTCGGTGCGCCTATCGTTGAGGGATGTGCCGGAACATCACCGAACTGCGCGGTTTGCAGCCAGCGGCCACGGCTGAGGAAATCGCCGCGGCCGCGCGCCAGTACGTGCGCAAAGTCAGCGGCATCACGCACCCGTCGGCGGCGAGCGCCTCGGCGTTCGAGGCCGCGGTCGCCGAGGTCACCCAGACGACGACACGCTTGCTGAAGTCCCTGCCACCGCGCCGGCAACCGCCGAAGACCGTCCCGCCGTTGCGCCGCCCCGAAGTCGTGGCCCGCCTTTCCGCAACGAAATGACGCTCACCGCAACGACGCCCGCGCTCAAGGAGTGGAGCGCGGCCGTGCATGCTCTGTTGCACGGCAGGCAGTACGTGCTGTTGCGCAAGGGCGGTATCGGGGAGAAGCGGTTTGAAGTGGCGTCGCCGGAGTTCTTGCTGTTCCCGACGGTCGCGCACAGCCACGAAGAGCGGGTCCGGCCCGAGCATCGCGACCTGCTGGCCGCTGCGGCGGCCGATAGCACCGACGCCGAGCTGGTGATCAGGGCGGCAGCGAAAGTGGTTGCCGCACTGGCGGTTAACCGGCCTGAGCAGCTCGGGGAAATCGAGGACCTGCACATCTGGACCGCCGAGTCGGTGCGGGCCGACCGGCTGGATTTCCGGCCCAAGCACAAACTCGCCGCGCTGGTGGTGTCCGTGATTCCGCTGGCCGAGCCGATACACCTGACCCGCACCCCGGAGTACGGGGGTTGCACCAGTTGGGTGCAGCTGCCCGCGCGCCCGGCGTTGGGGGCGCCGGTCCACGACGACGCCGTGCTAGCCGGGGTTGCTGCCCGGGTCCGCGACGCCGTGGGCTGACAGGTCGAGCGGGCCGACCGGAAGCAACAGCCGGGAGCGCCCGTAGGCGATGGCATGGGTGGCCGGCTTCGATTGCCGGGCCGTCAGCGTCGGTTCATCGCTGCCCAGGTTGCGCGCGTAGCGCGGGAACCAGCTGCCGGAGATGAGCAGGCGGATGCGTGAGCCGGCGCGGAAGCGGTGCGCGATCGCGTCGAGTTCGATGCTGACGGTCTTCGCCGGGCCGCTCAGCCGCCGATAGCCGTCGCTGACGTTTCGCGACTTGCCCTTGGCCCCGATATCGCTGACCTCGCTGACCCGAACGAACAGGTCGACGTTCGGATTGTCCGAGCTGTGCGCCAGCTCGACGACCGGGCTTCCGTACACGCACAGATCGTGCAGCAGGGTCGCACTGTTGAAGGTCAGCACGTCGTCACGCAGTGCGAGGCGGCTGTCGTCGCGGTAACCGCCGATCGGGGACAGCAGCGGACCGCCGGTGGTCGGTGTCGGGTTGGCGGGGGCGTAGCGGAAGGTCGCCGGCGGCAGTCCTTTCAGGTCCTTGGGCGACGTGTAGTCCAGATACCGGCCGGGCCGCAGGTACAGCGCGCGCTGCGAGGTGACGGGCGGCCAGTCGGGCAGGTTGCGCCAGCCCTGGCCGGTGACGCAGACGCGAACCCTGCTGGGGCGGCTCAGCTCCGCGGTGCCCGCCAGATGGGTGTCCAGCCAGTCCACGGTCTCGCGCGCGTTGGTGGCCAGTCCCTTGCTGAGCATCTGGGTGTGGGTCCAGGGCCCGACCGTGAGTGCGACGTCCACCCCGCGGCGGCGCAGGTGCGCGTACTGCTGCAGCGTCTGGCGCAGAAAGATGTCTTGCCAGCCACCCATCAGCAAGACCGGCACCTGCACGCGGTCCAGCGCGGCGTCGCACCGCAATCGCTCCCAGAACGCGTGATCTCGATCGCGGTGTTCCACCCAGGATTCGAACCACGGCGCACCGGTGCCGAGCAGTGCCCGCGCCGACTCGCCGAACGGCACCCCGGCGGCCGCCTCGGCCACCTTGCGGGGAGCCAGCAGCTGGCGGATTCCGGCCCGGACGCGGACGGGGTCTTCCTGGTGGGACACCATGTCGCTCCACCCGAGAAAGTCAGTCGTGAACGAGCCGGTATCCCAGACCGCGGCGTGGAAATCGTGTGGGCCCACGGCGATGATGGCGGCGGCCAGCTCCGGCGGCGGGTCCTGCAACAACGCCCATTGGGTGAAACCCAGATACGACAGGCCGATGGTGGCGAACCGGCCGGTGAACCACGGCTGCTCGACCAACCATGCGGCGGTGTCGGCGCCGTCGGTGGCTTCGTTGGCCATCGGCTCGAAAACGCCGGCAGACCCGAACGTCCCGCGCACGCTCTGCATCACGACGTGGTAGCCGCGCGCCGCATACGGCCTGGCGAATACCAGCGAAAACGGAAATCCGCGCCCGTAGGGCCCGCGCACCAGCACGGTGCCTGCGGGGCTGGAGGTGGTCGGTGCGTAGTGATCGGCCACCAGCGCCACCCCGTCGCGCATCGGGACCTCAACCCGGTTCACGGTGTAGCCGCTGGTGGCCGGCCGCAGACCCAACAACCGGCCCAGGGCGTTGCTGCCGGCCTGGGTCAGGGTGTGCAGCGCGGGTTTGGCGGGTCGAGTCGATGTCATGCTCACGTCCCCAGGTTAAGGCCGACCGGCAACGGTCATTTGCGCCGACGCGAATTCATTTCAGCCACAAAAGATCGTGCGCACCGGCGCCGATCACCGCGGCCGGGCTAGAACTTGTAGTAGGGCGTGAGGTCGTTGGCCCGCTGCAGGTTGGTTGACGGGCAGTCGACCTCGGGGTTGGAGTAGACCGTCGAGTAGAACAGCGCCTGTTGCAGCACGCCGTAGCTGGTCTTGAACGCCACCATGCAGGAGAAGAACCAGTAGCTGTTGTGGTAGGTCGGCTTCAGCACCCAGTACGTTGCCGCGCGGTGTCCCTGGATCGTGGTCTCGAGGGCGTCGGGGGGCAGGGACTGCTCGTAGGTGCGCCAGATGATGGGCTCGACGGCCACCTGATAGTTACCCGCGTCGAGTTTGCAGCGCAGACCGTCCTCGTGCTCGGGAGGCGTGAACGCCAAACCGAGCCGCTGCAGGGCGTCGAACGGGATGTCTTCGCACGCGTCGAAGGGCCGCGGGTCGGTGGTGGCGATGATGGGACTCTTCATCGTCGTTTCCATCGGCTGCGCCGTCGACCGCAGATCGACGGTCTTGGCGCCTCCGGTCGGTGCGGGCGGGGCGCTCTGCCAGCCCACTGTGCTTCCGATGACCGCTGTCATCACCGCACCGAACGCCCCGAGCAGGCGCACCTTGGCGAACATGACACCCCCCCTACCGTCGGCCGTCCCTTTTGCGGGGAGTTTACAAGTCACGTGTGCGAGGTCACAGCCAATCCTGAACTTGTTCTAACCGGGAGGCGGCGACGGCCGAAGTGAGGCCGGAAGTCCCAGCGGAACCCGGGTCGGCGCGCCGGGTCGTTAGGCTGGTTACTCGTGGTTACGCGTGACTCGACAAACGGGGGACAGCCGACACTGTGGGCGGTCTCCGATCTGCACACGGGTCACATGGGCAACAAGCCGGTCACCGAATCGCTGCACCCGTCGTCGCCGGATGACTGGCTGATCGTCGCCGGCGACGTGGCCGAACGCACCGACGAGATCCGTTGGGCCCTTGACCTGCTGCGACGCCGGTTCGCCAAGGTGATCTGGGTGCCGGGCAACCACGAGTTGTGGACCACCAACCGCGATCCCAGCCAGGTCTTCGGTAAGGCTCGCTACGACTACCTGGTCAACATGTGCGACGAGATGGGCGTGGTCACGCCGGAACATCCCTTCCCGGTGTGGACCGAACGCGGCGGCCCGGCCACGATCGTGCCGATGTTTCTGCTCTACGACTACACCTTCTTGCCAGACGGGGCGCGGAGCAAAGCCGAAGGCCTGGAAATCGCCCGCCAGCGCAACGTGGTGGCGACCGACGAATTCCTGCTCTCATCGGAGCCGTATCCCACCCGCGACGCCTGGTGTCGCGAGCGGGTGGACATCACCCGCGCCCGCCTGGAACAACTCGACTGGATGACGCCGACCGTCCTCGTCAACCATTTCCCGCTGGTGCGCGAGCCCTGCGACGCGTTGTTCTACCCGGAATTCTCGCTGTGGTGCGGCACCACCAAGACCGCCGACTGGCACACCCGCTACAACGCCGTCTGCTCGGTCTACGGCCACTTACACATTCCACGGACCACCTGGTACGACGACGTGCGCTTCGAGGAAGTCTCGGTGGGTTACCCGCGGGAGTGGCGTCGCCGCAAGCCGCCCAGCTGGCTGCGCCAGGTGTTGCCCGACCCGCAGTACGCGCCCGGCGACCTCAACGACTTCGGTGGTCACTTCGAGATCACCCCCGAAATGAAGGCGCAGGCCGCGCAGTTCCGGGACCGGTTGCGGCAGCGGCAGTCGGGATGACCGCAGACACGCTCGTGTCGTCGGTGTTGCCGGCGACCGACGATATGGCGTATTCGGAGGTGTACTCCGACCCGCCGGGCCTGGCCCCGTTGCCCGAAGAAGAGTCACTGATCGCCAAGTCGGTTGCCAAGCGGCGCAACGAGTTCATCACCGTGCGGTACTGCGCCCGGATCGCGCTGGGTGAGCTGGGCGTGGCGCCGGTGCCGATCCTCAAGGGCGACAAGGGAGAACCCTGCTGGCCCGAAGGCGTGGTCGGTAGCCTCACGCACTGCACCGGGTATCGCGGTGCAGTGGTGGCGCGCAGTGCCGCGGTGCGTTCGGTGGGCATCGACGCCGAACCCCACGATGTGCTGCCGAACGGCGTGCTGGACGCGATCAGCCTGCCCCAGGAGCGCACCGAAATGCCCCAGGCAATGCCGCCAGCTCTGCACTGGGACCGAATCCTGTTCTGCGCCAAGGAAGCAACGTATAAGGCGTGGTTTCCGCTGACCAAGAGGTGGCTGGGTTTTGAAGACGCCCACATCAGCTTCGAGGCCGACGGCCCGGCGGCCGGCACCTTCGTCTCGCGGATCCTGATCGACGCCGAGGCGCTGTCGGGTCCGCCGCTGACCGCGCTGCGGGGCCGCTGGTCGGTCGACCGCGGGCTTGTGCTGACCGCGATCGTCCTATGACCGAAAGCCCCACCGGCCCGGGGTTAGTCGTCGTCGACAAGCCGGCCGGAATGACCAGCCACGACGTCGTGGGGCGTTGCCGCCGAATCTTTTCCACCCGACGGGTGGGCCATGCGGGCACACTCGACCCGATGGCCACCGGCGTGCTGGTGATCGGAATCGACCGCGCCACCAAGATCCTCGGCCTGTTGGCGGCGTCGGAGAAGTCGTATGCCGCCACCATCCGCCTGGGCCAGACCACCTCCACCGAGGACGCCGAAGGCGAACTGCTGCAAAGCGTCTCGGCTGAACATGTCACTGACGAGGCGATCGCCGCCGCGGTCGCCGGGCTGCGCGGCGATATCGAACAGGTGCCGTCGGCGGTCAGCGCGATCAAGGTCGGTGGCCGTCGGGCGTATCAACTGGTTCGTGAGGGCGAGGCCGTCGAGCTCAAGGCCCGCCCGGTGCGCATCGACCGGTTCGAGGTGTCGGCGACGCGGCGTTCGGGCGGCGGCCAGGGCCTCATCGACGTCGACGTCGACGTCGACTGTTCGTCGGGAACCTACATTCGCGCGCTGGCCCGCGACCTCGGGTCCGCGCTCGGGGTCGGTGGGCATCTGACGTCGTTGCGGCGCACCCGCGTCGGTCGCTTCGGGCTCGAGACGGCACGCACACTCGACGAACTGGCCGACCAACCGCGACTGAGCTGGACGCTGGACGACGCGTGTCTGCTGATGTTCGCGCGCCGCGACCTGAGCGCCGAGGAGGTCGACGCGACCAGCAACGGCCGGTCCTTGTCGCCGGCCGGTATCGACGGCGTCTATGCAGCCAGCGACGGCGACGGCCGGGTGATCGCGCTGCTGCGCGACGAGGGGTCGCGGACCAAGTCGGTGGTGGTGATCCGCCCCGCGACGCTCTAACGGGTCCCGGCCGAGCGGTTGGTAGGGCGGCATTGCACACTGGGATGACTAGGCGGCCCACCGTTCGAAAGGGGCAGGAATGTCCAACAAGGTTTATGTGATCGGCGTCGGCATGACGAAGTTCGAGAAGCCGGGCCGCCGCGAGGGCTGGGACTACCCGGACATGGCTCGCGAGTCGGGGACCAACGCGCTCAAGGACGCGGGCATCGACTACAGCGAGATCGAGCAGGGCTACGTCGGCTACGTCTACGGTGAGTCGACGGCGGGACAGCGGGCGCTCTACGAATTGGGCTTGACCGGCATTCCGGTCGTCAACGTCAACAACAACTGTTCGACCGGTTCCACTGCGCTGTTCTTGGCGGCGCAGGCGATTCGCGGCGGGTTGGCTGACTGCACCATCGCGCTCGGGTTCGAGAAGATGAAACCCGGATCGCTGACGTCGACCTACGAAGACCGCACCAACCCGATGGACAAGCACGTCAAGGCGATGGCCGAGATCAGCGAGTTCGCCTTTCCGGTGGCGCCCTGGATGTTCGGCGCGGCGGGCCGCGAGCACATGGTGCAATACGGCAGCACCGCGGAGCACTTCGCCAAGATCGGCTACAAAAACCACAAGCATTCGGTGAACAACCCGTTCGCGCAGTTCCAGGACGAGTACACCCTCGACGACATCCTGGCGGCGAAGATGATCTACGACCCGCTGACCAAGCTGCAGTGCTCGCCGACGTCGGACGGCTCGGGCGCGGCGATCCTGGCCTCGGAGGGTTTCGTCGATCGCCACGGGCTGGCCACTCAGGCGGTGGAGATCGTCGGTCAGGCGATGACCACCGACTTCAAGTCCACCTTCGACGGCAGTGCCAAGAACGTCATCGGCTATGACATGAATGTGCAAGCGGCGCAACGGGTTTACGACCAGTCCGGTCTGGGTCCGGAGGACTTCCAGGTGATCGAGCTGCACGACTGCTTCTCGGCCAACGAGCTGCTGCTCTACGAAGCCCTCGGCCTGTGCGCTGCAGGTGAGGCGCCGAAGCTGATCGACAACGGCGACACCACCTACGGCGGACGTTGGGTGGTCAACCCGTCCGGCGGCCTGATCTCCAAGGGTCATCCGCTGGGCGCGACCGGGCTGGCGCAGTGCGCCGAACTGAACTGGCAGCTGCGGGGCAAGGCCGACAAGCGGCAGGTCGACAACGTCACCGCCGCACTGCAACACAACATCGGGCTGGGCGGCGCCGCCGTGGTCACCGCGTACCAGCGGGCCGAGCGCTGAGCGGCGCGCGGCCGGGGGGAACACGATGATCGAGTGGTCCGACACCGATCTGATGATGCGGGATGCGGTTCGTCAGTTCGTGGACAAGGAGATCCGCCCACATCTGGACGAGCTGGAAACCGGTGCGCTGTCGCCGTATCCGATCGCCCGTAAGTTCTTCAGTCAGTTCGGCCTTGACGCCATGGCCGCCGAGTCGGTCAAGAAGATGCTGGACCGCGAGCGTGCCAAGCGCAGCGGTGAACCCAAGGGCGAAAAGCGGGACGGCGCAGATGATTCCGGCGGCATGGGCGGCCAGCAATCGATGGTCGCGGTACTGGTTTCCGAAATCGCCCGGGTCAGCATCGGATTGCTGAGCACAGCATCGGTCAGCCTCGGCCTGGGCGCGGCAACCATCATGAGTCGCGGCACGCTGGCCCAGAAAGAACGCTGGCTGCCCGAGCTGATGACGCTGGAAAAGATTGCGGCGTGGGCGATTACCGAGCCGGACTCCGGGTCGGACGCGTTCGGAGGCATGAAGACCTACGTCAGGCGCGACGGCGAGGACTACATCCTCAACGGGCAGAAGACATTCATCACCAACGGCCCCTACGCCGACGTCCTGGTCGTGTACGCGAAGCTGGACGAAGGCGACGCTTCCGTGGACAAGCGGAACCGGCCGGTGCTGGTTTTCGTGCTCGATGCGGGGATGGAAGGCCTTACCCAGGGCAAGCCCTTCAAGAAGATGGGCATGATGTCCTCGCCGACGGGTGAGTTGTTCTTCGACAACGTGCGGCTGAGCCCGGACCGGTTGCTCGGCGAGAGTGAACAGCACGCCGGCGGCGACGGCCGCGACAGCGCCCGCGACAATTTCGCCGCCGAGCGGATCGGGATCGCGATGATGGCGCTGGGCATCATCGACGAATGCCACCGGCTGTGTGTGGACTACGCGAAGAATCGCACGTTGTGGGGCAAGAACATTGGGCAATTCCAGCTGATCCAGCTCAAGCTGGCGAAGATGGAAATCGCCCGGATGAACGTGCAGAACATGGTGTTCATGACCATCGAGCGCCAGCAGGCCGGTAAACCGCTGACGCTGGCCGAGGCGTCGGCCGTCAAGCTGTACTCGTCGGAGACGGCCACCGAGGTGGCGATGGAGGCCGTGCAGTTGTTCGGCGGCAACGGCTATATGGCCGAATACCGGGTCGAGCAGCTTGCCCGCGATGCGAAATCACTGATGATTTACGCCGGCAGCAACGAGGTCCAGGTCACCCACATCGCCAAGGGATTATTGGCGAACTGACGGCCCAGCCCGCGCGAAAAATCAGGGCACGACCCAGACTGCCCGGGCGGCCGGACTGCCCAGATCGACGGTGTTCTGAGCGCCGTCGGCCGATTCGATCTCGATCGAGATCATGCCGGCGAATTCGCGCCGGGTCAGCACCCGTACCCGCGAGTCGAGATTGATTCCGACGCTGGCGAAGTAGCGCAGCATCTCCGGGTCCTTGTCGGAGATTCGGGCCACGGTGACGGTCTCGTCCTCGCCGCACGCCCACAGCTGGCGGGCCGGCGGGGCGGGCACTTGCCCGTCGGAGGCGGGGATGGGGTCACCGTGCGGATCGCGCTGCGGGAATCCCAGCTTGGCGTCGATGCGGGCGACCAGACGATCCGAGACCGCATGCTCGAGCACTTCGGCCTCGTCGTGCACCTCGTCCCAGCCGTAGCCGAGCTCATTGACCAGGAAGGTCTCCAGCAGCCGGTGCCGGCGCACCACCTCCAGCGCCGCACGCCGGCCCGCTTCGGTCAGGGTCACCGCTCCGTACTTCGCGTGGTCGACCAGTCCCTGCTCGGCGAGTTTGCGGATCGACTCCGAGGCCGTGCTGGCCGACACCCCGATCCGGTCGGCCAGCATCTTGGTGCTGACCTTTTCCACCGACCATTCCTGGGCATTCCAGATGACCTTGAGATAGTCCTGGCCAACCGCGGTGAGACCGCCAGCCTCGTCGTCAGCCCTCACAACCCGAAAGTCTAGGCATCCACGTCTGGTCTGGCGTGCTGACCGGCTCACTCGGCGTCGTCGTGCCGAAATGCCCATGCCGGTTCGGCGGAATCGGGATCCTTCGGCGCGTCGGGCCACCGTGCACCGTAGGCTTGCGGTCGTGCAGCGGTGGCGCGGCCAAGACGAGATCCCCACTGACTGGGGCCGATGCGTGCTCACGATCGGGGTGTTCGACGGTGTGCACCGCGGTCATGCCGAATTGATTGCGCACGCGGTGAAAGCCGGCCGGGCGCGCAACGTGCCGGCCGTGATGATGACCTTCGATCCGCATCCGATGGAAGTGGTCTATCCGGGCAGCCACCCCGCACAGCTGACCACCTTGACGCGGCGCGCCGAGCTTGTCGAAGATCTGGGTATCGACGTCTTCCTGGTGATGCCGTTCACCACGGACTTCATGAAGCTCACACCGGAGCGTTACGTGCACGAGCTGCTGGTGGAGGACCTGCACGTCGTCGAGGTCGTGGTGGGGGAGAACTTCACCTTTGGCAAGAAGGCGCTCGGCACCGTCGACACCCTGCGCAAGGCCGGTGACCGGTTCGGATTCGCGGTCGAGTCGATGTCGCTGCTGTCCGAGCACCTCAGCAACGAGACCGTGACGTTCTCGTCCACCTACATCCGCTCCTGCGTGGACGCCGGCGACATGGTGGCGGCGACCGAGGCGCTGGGCCGTCCGCACCGCGTCGAAGGCGTCGTGGTCCGCGGTCACGGGCGCGGCGCCGAGTTGGGCTTTCCCACCGCGAACGTCGCACCGCCGATGTACTCGGCCATCCCGGCCGACGGCGTCTACGCCGCCTGGTTCACCGTGCTTGGGCACGGACCGGTGACCGGCACCGTCATCCCGGGTGAGCGCTACCAGGCCGCCGTCTCCGTCGGCACCAACCCGACCTTCTCCGGACGCACCCGCACCGTCGAAGCATTCGTCCTCGACACCACCGCTGACCTGTACGGACAGCATGTCGCCCTGGACTTCGTCGCCCGCATCCGCGGGCAGCACAAGTTCGATTCGGTGAAGGAACTGGTGGCCGAGATCGGCGTCGACACCGAACGAACGCGCACCCTGCTGTCGGACTGATACCCGCCTGACGGCGCTTCCGACGATTCGGGGCGGGCACCTCTTGGCTGCTAAACTGCCGGACGACATCGGCGCGTGCTGCGGTTCGCGGTGGCCGTGCCAAGAAAATCGAACGTTCGCGGACCCATTGATGGAGATATTTCGTGGCGCTTACTGCCGAGCAGAAAAAAGAAATTCTGAGCCAATACGGCTTGCATGACACCGACACCGGATCGCCGGAGGCGCAGATCGCGCTGCTGACCAAGCGGATCGCCGACCTGACCGAGCACCTCAAGCTGCACAAGCACGACCACCACTCGCGGCGCGGTTTGCTGCTGCTGGTGGGACGCCGGCGCCGGCTGATCAAGTACATCTCGCAGATCGACGTCGAGCGCTACCGCTCGCTGATCGATCGGCTGGGCCTGCGTCGCTGACGCAGAGCCAATCCCACGCCATTCCCGCGGGCCGAGTTGGCCCATGTAGAGTGGGAGCGTTCTGGGCCTGTCTGGCCCGAGCAAACGGTGCGGTCCACGCAGATCCGCGTGTTCCGTTCCAGCGTGTCACGACGGGAGTAGCCCAGTCTGTATCGGGCGGTCTTCGGTAGTGGCTGCCGGGCTCCCTGGATCTGGGGCAGGTCGGCCGCTTCGATCGATGGCCGTAGCCGCATTCAGACTCCATGTTTCTCAGGGCAGCTCTCAGGGGTGGCTCGCGGGTCCGTCCGGGCCGGTGAGCTGGCCCGGACCCCACCGGGTTGCGTGTGACCACGCGAAAAAGCTGAATAACCCAGAGAGGCTGTACGGACACCTATGTCTGTAGCTCAAATTGATGAAGGCGTGTTCGAGACGACCGCCACAATCGACAACGGGACCTTTGGTACCCGGACCATTCGTTTCGAGACCGGCCGGCTGGCCCAGCAGGCCGCCGGTGCCGTCGTGGCCTACC
Organism: uncultured Actinomycetota bacterium; assembly: GCA_963794245.1. Lineage (GTDB taxonomy): Bacteria > Actinomycetota > Actinomycetes > Mycobacteriales > Mycobacteriaceae > Mycobacterium. Next base: position 386,429 of record CAWCDD010000004.1, read on the forward strand.
TCGACGACGAGAACATGCTGCTGTCGGCGACCACCGCCAGCAAGTCGCCCAAGGAACATTTCGACTTCTTCCCGCTGACCATCGACGTCGAGGAGCGGATGTATGCCGCGGGCCGCATCCCCGGCTCGTTCTTCCGTCGCGAGGGCCGGCCCTCCACCGACGCGATCCTGACCTGCCGGCTCATCGACCGCCCGCTGCGCCCGACGTTCGTTTCCGGTCTGCGCAACGAGATCCAGGTCGTGGTGACGATCCTGAGCCTGGACCCCAACGACCTCTACGACGTGTTGGCGATCAACGCCGCGTCGGCGTCCACCCAGATCTCCGGCCTGCCGTTCTCCGGCCCGGTCGGCGGTGTGCGGGTGGCGCTGATCGACGGCACCTGGGTTGCGTTCCCGACCGTCGAGCAGCTCGAGCGCGCCGTGTTCGACATGGTCGTGGCCGGCCGGGTCGTGCATGACGGCGACGTCGCCATCATGATGGTCGAGGCGGAGGCCACCGAAAACGTCATCGAGCTCGTCGAGGGCGGCGCCCAGGCGCCGACGGAAACGGTTGTGGCCGAAGGCCTGGAGGCCGCCAAGCCTTTCATCGCCGCGCTGTGCACCGCTCAGCAGGAGTTGGCCGACGCGGCCGCCAAGCCCATCGGTGATTACCCGGTGTTCCCGGACTACGCCGAGGACGTCTACTACTCGGTCGCCTCGGTGGCCACCGACGAGTTGGCCAAGGCGCTGACCATCGGCGGCAAGGCCGAGCGCGACGCGCGCACCGACGAGCTCAAGGCCGAGGTGTCGGCGCGGCTCGCCGAGACCTACGAGGGTCGGGAGAAAGAGGTCAGTGCCGCGTTCCGCTCGCTGACCAAGAAGCTGGTCCGCCAGCGCATCCTGACGGATCACTTCCGCATCGACGGCCGCGGCATCACCGACATCCGCGCGCTGTCGGCCGAGGTCGCCGTGGTTCCGCGCGCGCACGGCAGCGCGCTGTTCGAGCGCGGCGAGACCCAGATCCTGGGTGTCACCACGCTGGACATGGTCAAGATGGCCCAGCAGATCGACTCGCTGGGGCCAGAGACCTCGAAGCGGTACATGCATCACTACAACTTCCCGCCGTTCTCCACCGGCGAGACCGGCCGGGTCGGTTCGCCGAAGCGGCGTGAGGTCGGGCACGGCGCGCTGGCCGAACGGGCCCTGATGCCGGTGCTGCCCGGCGTCGAAGAGTTCCCGTATGCCATCCGGCAGGTGTCCGAGGCGCTGAGCTCCAACGGCTCGACCTCGATGGGGTCGGTGTGTGCGTCCACGCTGTCGCTGCTCAACGCCGGTGTGCCGCTGAAGGCTCCGGTCGCGGGCATCGCGATGGGCCTGGTCTCCGACGACGTCGAGGTCGACGGCAAGACCGAGCGTCGCTTCGTGACCCTGACCGACATCCTGGGCGCCGAGGACGCCTTCGGCGACATGGACTTCAAGTGCGCCGGCACCAAGGACATCGTCACCGCGCTGCAGCTGGACACCAAGCTCGACGGAATCCCGTCGCAGGTGCTCGCGGGTGCGCTGGCACAGGCCAAGGATGCGCGCCTGACCATCCTCGAGGTGATGGCCGAGGCGATCGACGAGCCCGACCAGATGAGCCCCTACGCGCCGGTCGTGACCACCATCAAGGTTCCGGTCGACAAGATCGGTGAGGTCATCGGCCCCAAGGGCAAGATGATCAATTCCATCACCGAGGAGACCGGCGCACAGATCTCCATCGAGGACGACGGCACCGTGTACGTCGGCGCCACCAACGGCCCCTCGGCGCAGGCCGCGATCGACAGGATCAACGCCATTGCCAACCCGCAGCTGCCGACGGTCGGCGAGCGATTCCTCGGAACCGTGGTCAAGACAACGGATTTCGGCGCGTTCGTATCGCTGCTGCCCGGCCGTGACGGTCTGGTGCACATCTCCAAGCTCGGTAGGGGCAAGCGCATCGCCAAGGTCGAGGACGTGGTGAACGTCGGCGACAAGCTGCGTGTGGAGATCGCCGACATCGACAAGCGGGGCAAGATCTCGCTGGTCCTGGTGGCCGAAGAGGACTCGGCAGACAGCTCGGCCCCCGCAGATTCCCCGGAGACCGCACCAGCCGATGCCGCGACGGCCAGCAGCTGACTTAGCCGGGGCGCGCCCCGGTCGAGTGGGTGCCCTGCGGCGGGGCAAACAAGCCGCCGAGGCTGAGCCTCAATTGCAGGCCACCCTGCGCCGCACCACCTTGCCGGGCGGCCTGCGGGTGGTCACCGAGTACCTGCCCGCGGTGCGCTCCGCGTCGGTCGGCGTGTGGGTCGGCGTCGGATCTCGCGATGAAGGCGCGACCGTTGCCGGTGCCGCGCACTTCCTCGAGCATTTGCTGTTCAAGTCGACGCCGACCCGTACGGCGGTGGACATCGCCCAGGCGATGGACGCCGTCGGCGGCGAGCTGAACGCATTCACCGCCAAGGAGCACACCTGCTACTACGCGCACGTGCTCGACAGTGATCTCGAGCTGGCCATCGACCTCGTCGCCGACGTCGTGCTCAACGGCCGCTGCGCAGTCGAGGACGTCGAGCTCGAACGCGATGTCGTCCTCGAGGAAATCGCGATGCGCGACGACGATCCGGAGGACGCACTGGGGGACATGTTCCTCGCGGCGCTCTTCGGTGACCATCCGCTGGGACGCCCGGTAATCGGTACCGGGCAATCGGTGTCGGCGATGACGCGGTCCCAGCTGCACTCCTTCCACATGCGGCGCTACACGCCGGAACGGATGGTCGTCGCGGTGGCGGGCAATGTCGACCACGACGAGGTGGTCGCGTTGGTGCGCGATCACTTTCGGTCGCGTTTGGTGCGTGGGCGCCAACCCATTTCGCCGCGTAAGGGTGCCGGACGCGTGAACGGCCAGCCGGGATTGTTGGCGGCCAAGAGGGACGCCGAGCAGACGCATGTGTTGTTGGGCGTGCGTACTCCCGGGCGCACCTGGGAACATCGCTGGGCGTTGTCGGTGCTGCACACCGCGCTGGGCGGCGGGTTGAGCTCGCGGTTGTTCCAAGAGGTCCGCGAGCTACGCGGGCTGGCCTACTCGGTCTACTCCGCGGTCGACATGTTCTCCGACAGCGGAGCGCTGTCGGTGTATGCCGCGTGCCTGCCCGAGCGGTTCGCGGATGTCATGCGGGTGACCAGTGAGGTGCTCGGATCGGTGGCACGCGACGGCATCACCGAGGCCGAATGCCGCATCGCCAAGGGCTCCATGCGTGGCGGGATCGTCCTCGGCCTGGAAGACTCCAGTTCTCGTATGAGCCGCATCGGTCGTAGCGAATTGAACTATGGCAAGCACCGCAGCATCGAGCACACCCTGCGGCAGATCGACGACGTCACCGTCGACCAGGTCAACGCGGTCGCCAGCCAGCTGCTGACCAAGCGCTTCGGTGCCGCCGTTCTGGGGCCGTATGCTTCGAAACGATCACTGCCGCAACAACTTCGGGCGATGGTAAATTAGCCGGATGGTACTGGGTTTTTGGGACATCGCGGTGCCCATCGTGGGCGCACCGATGTCGGGCGGACCCGGTAGCCCGGCATTGGCGGCGGCGGTGTCCAACGCGGGTGGACTCGGATTCGTCCCCGCCGGGTACCTGAGCGCAGACCAGTTCGCGGCCGACGTCGCGGCCGCCCGCGCCGCCACCACCGGCCCGCTCGGCGTGAACCTGCTGGTACCCCAACCCAGCGTCGCCGACTGGGTGGCACTGGACTTCTACGCGGACGAACTCGAAGGCGTCGCCGAGCATTACCAGGTCCAGGTCGGCCGGCCCGAATACGGCCACGACGACGACTGGGCGCTCAAGCTCGAGGCGGTGGCCGACCTCCGCCCGGAGTTGGTGTCCTTCACCTACGGAGTGCCGTCGCCCGACGTGATCCGGCGGTTCGGGGCGCTCGGGCTGTTGGTGATGGTCACGGTGACATCGGTGTACGAGGCCGGGGTCGCGGTCGCGGCCGGTGCGGACAGCCTGGTGGTCCAGGGCCCCAATGCCGGCGGGAACCGCGCCACCTTCGCCCCCGACATGGACCCCGGCAGCGAGTCGCTGCAGCACCTGATCGACCGCATCCACCGGGCGCATCGCGACGTCCCGATCATCGCCGCGGGGGGGCTGGGCACCGCCGAGGATGTCGCGAGCGTGCTGCGCCGGGGAGCAGTGGCCGCGCAGGTCGGGACCGCGCTGTTGCTCAGCGACGAAGCCGGCACCAGCCCCGGGCAGCGGGTCGCCATGAAGAATCAGCTTTTCGCCAAGACCATCGTCACGCGCGCGTTCTCGGGCCGGTATGCGCGCAGTCTGGAGAACGAATTCATTCGCCTCTTCGATAACATCGCGCCGCTGGGCTATCCCGAGGTCAACCAGATGACGCTGCCGATCCGGGAGGCCGCGGCCGACCGGGAAGACCCGAACGGCATGAACCTCTGGGCGGGAACTTCGTTCCGCAAAGCGCAGCCCGGCCCGGTGGCCGATATCGTCGCGAGCCTCAGTCCCAACGAATAGCGCGCCGTGCCAGAACTAACCCGCCGGCGGATGTTGTCGGCCGCAATGGCGGTACCGGCGCTGAGTGCCTGCGGACGTGCGCTCGCCGCACCGGGCGCGCCTGGGGTTTATGACCGCTTGGCAGAGCTGGAGCACCAATACGATGCCTACATCGGGCTTTTCGCGACGGACGCCGCATCGGGACGCACGTGCGCGCATCGCGACGACGACCCGTTCGCGATGTGCTCGACGTTCAAGGTCTACGCCGCGGCGCGGGTCCTGCAGAAAGCGCAGCGCGGCGAATTGGATTTGCAGCGAGCGGTTTTCGTAGATCCCGCCGCGCTGCTGCCCAACTCTCCGGTGACCGCGCCGCAGGCCGGCAACACCATGACGCTCGCGCAATTGTGTGCGGCCGCGTTGCAGCGCAGCGACAACGCCGCCGCCAACCTGCTGTTGACCGAAATCGGCGGACCGCCTGCCATCACCGATTTCGCTCGCTCCATCGGCGATGAGCGCACCCGGTTGGACCGCTGGGAAATCGAACTGAACACCGCGATACCCGGCGACCCGCGCGACACCAGCACCCCGGGGGCCCTGGGCACCGGAGTCCAAAAGCTGCTCACCGGAACGGTTCTCGGTGCCGAACAGCGCGATCAGCTGGAACAGTGGATGCGCGACAACGTGACTTCGAGCATGCGGGCGGGCCTGCCGCCGGGGTGGACCACCGCCGACAAGACCGGCTCTGGGGATTACGGCAGCACCAACGACGTAGGCATGCTCTACGGGCCAACCGGGCAGCGGGTGCTGCTGTCAGTGATGACCCGCTCGCAGTCACCGAACTCCGAAGCCGACGCGCTGCGGCCGCTGATCGCCGAGGTGACGAAATCGGTGTTGGGATGGCTGACCGGACAGGGCTGAGCGTCAGGCCAGTACGCTGGCCGGTTCGCTGAACGGCAAGCCCAGGTCGGCGGCCACCCGTTCGGACAACAGCGCGCCTTCGTGCGTCGAAAGGCCTTTTGCCAGAGCGGGATCCGAGCGGCAGGCCGCCTGCCAACCCTGGTCGGCGAGCCGCAGCACGTAGGGCATGGTCGCATTGGTCAGCGCGTACGTCGAGGTCTTGGGGACCGCGCTGGGCATGTTCGCCACGCAGTAGAACACCGCGTCGTGCACCCGGAACGTCGGGTCATCGTGGGTGGTCGGTCGCGAATCCTCGAAGCAACCACCCTGGTCGATGGAGATGTCCACCAGCACCGCACCCGGTTTCATCTGTGCGACAAGCGAATTCGTTATCAACTTCGGCGCCTTGGCGCCGGGCACCAGGACGGCTCCGATGACCAGGTCGGCGCGCTTGACGGCACCTTCGAGCTCGTAGGCCGACGAGTGGCGGGTCTGGATGTGGCCGGTGAACTCGGCGTCGAGCAGCCGGAGCTTGTCGATGTTGAGGTCCAGTACCCGGACGCCGGCTCCCATGCCACTGGCCACCCGGACCGCGTTGTAGCCGGCGGTGCCGGCGCCGATGACCACGACGTCGGCGGGCTTGACGCCCGGCACCCCACCCATCAGCACGCCGCGCCCACCCTGCGTCCGCATCAGGTGGTATGCCCCGATCTGGGCGGACAATCGGCCGGCGACTTCGCTCATCGGGGCCAACAGCGGCAGTGCGCCATCGGCGGTCTGAACGGTCTCGTAGGCGATCGACGTCGTGCCGGAGGTCAACAGCGCGCCGGTGCAGGCACGCGACGCGGCCAGGTGCAGATAGGTGAACAACACCTGCCCGGAGCGCAACAGGCCGTACTCGGCCGGCATCGGTTCCTTGACCTTGAGCAGCAGGTCGGCGTCGGCCCATACCTGGTCGGCGGAGCTGAGAACCTGGGCGCCCGCCGCCTTGAACTTCATGTCGGTGATGGCCGACCCTTCTCCGGCACCGGCCTGGACGAGCACCTCGTGACCGCGATGCGTCAGTTCGGCGACGCCCGCCGGGGTGATGGCGACTCGAAATTCGTTGTTTTTGGTCTCGGTGGGGATGCCGATGCGCATCCATCAATTGTGAAGAAAGTTCGGTGACGAGGCAAACAGGCTGATGTTAATTCTGTAAGTTGGGCATATGGGTGATAAGACAGCGGATATTGTCGTCGGACTCAGTGGCGCGCCGAAGGAAGTTCGGCCCGCCGACCTCGACGGCGTCGATCGCAGAATTCTGAGCCTGCTGCACTCCGATGCGCGTATCACCAACAACGCGCTCGCCGAGGCGGTCGGGATCGCCGCGTCGACGTGTCATGGCCGGGTGCGGCGGCTGGTGGACCTCGGCGTCATCCGGGGCTTCTACACCGACATCGACCCGGTCACGGTGGGGATGCCGCTGCAGGCGATGATCTCGGTCAGCCTGCAATCCAATGCGCGCGGCAAGATCCGCAGCTTCATCCACCAGATCCGGGGCAAGCGACAGGTGATGGACGTCTACTTCCTCGCCGGTGCAGACGATTTCATCCTGCACGTCGCCGCCCGCGACACCGAGGACCTGCGATCGTTTGTGGTCGAGAACCTCAACGCCGACGCCGACGTCGCCGGAACCCAGACCTCGTTGATCTTCGAGCATCTCCGTGGAGCCGCGCCGATCTAGGTCCACCACGAATTAGCTGTGGTTATGATCCACGCATGACTGACCCGTGCGTTTCGGCCACTGTTGCGATCAACGCACGACCCGACCTGGTCTATTCGCTCATCACCGACCTGCCCACACTGGCGTCACTGGCCGAAGAGACGACCGCGATGCAGTGGTGCAAGGGCGATGCCGTGCGCCCGGGAGCGGTGTTCGCCGGGCATAACGAAAACGGCACCAGGCGGTGGACCACGAAGTGCACGGTCACCGACGCCGAACCCGGCCGGATGTTCGCGTTCGACGTGCGGCACACGGTCTTTCCCGTCGCGCGCTGGCAATACGACATCGTCGCGTCCGACGGCGGCTGCCGGGTCACCGAAAGCACCTGGGACCGGCGGCCCGGCTGGTTCCGCAAGCTCGCCGGCAAGGCCACCGGCGTGACCGATCGGGTGGCCGCCAACACGAAGAACATCGACCTCACGCTGCAGCGCCTCAAGCAGCGCGCCGAAGCCGGGTAGCCAGAGAGGGCGTTACTGGCGATGACGAGACGCGATCCCGCCGTAGCCGTCGTCGGAGCCGGCATGTCCGGCCTGTGCGTCGCAATTGCCTTGCTGCGCAGCGGTATTACCGATATCACCATCTATGAAAAGGCCGACGAGGTCGGCGGCACCTGGCGGGAGAACACCTACCCCGGACTGGTCTGCGACATCCCTTCGCGTATCTACCAGTACAGCTTCGCCCGGAATCCGAACTGGTCACACTTGTTCTCACCCGGCGGCGAAATCCAGGCCTACTTCCGTGACATCGCCGACCGATACGGGTTGCGGGACCGGATCCGGTTCGGCACCGAAATCGCCCACGCGCGTTTCGACGACGGCCGGTGGGTGCTGCGCACGGACGCCGGCGAGGAGGGGTGCGTCGACTTCCTGATCTCGGCCACCGGCGTGCTGCATCATCCGCGCATGCCATCGATCGCGGGCTTGGACGACTTCGGCGGCGACGTCTTCCATTCGGCGCGCTGGGACCACGGTATTGCGGTGCAGGGGCGCCGAATCGCGGTGATCGGCAACGGATCCACCGGCGTCCAACTCGTCTGCGGCCTGGCCGGGGTGGCGGGCAACGTCATGCTGTTCCAGCGCACCGCGCAGTGGGTACTGCGGCTGGCGAATCCCCACTACAGCAGGTTCACCGGGATCACCCGACGCAAAATGCCGTGGCTCGATTGGTTGGCATCCCGCATATACAGCCTCGGATATGACTTCTTCGCGGTCGGACTGACCAAGCCCGGCGTGCGCCGAAAGATCCTGGCGACGCTGTGCCGCGCCAGCCTCTGGGAAGTGCGTGATCCGCAGTTGCGCCGCGCGCTGACCCCCGACTACACGCCGGCCTGCAAGCGACTGGTGATGTCGAACGGCTTCTACCGTGCGATGCAGCGCGACGATGTCGAGCTCGTCACCGCCGCTATCGATCATGTGGAACGGCGCGGCATCGTCACCGACGACGGCGTGCTGCACGAGACCGACATCATCGTGCTGGCAACGGGATTCGACACGCATGCGTTCTTCCGGCCGATGGAGCTGATCGGCCGGGACGGGACGTGTGCCAACGAAGTCTGGCGCGACGGCCCTTCGGCCTACCAAACCGTTGCGCTGTCCGGCTTTCCCAACTTCTTCATGATGCTGGGGCCACACAGCCCGGTGGGAAACCTCGCGCTGACGACGGTGGCCGAATCGCAGGCCGACCACATCCTGGGCTGGATAGAGCGCTGGCGCCGCCGCGAATTCGACACCGTCGAGCCGACGGCCGCGGCGACCGAGCGCTTCAACGCAAAGCTGCGTGCCGCGATGCCGGACACCGTGTGGACCACCGGCTGCAACAGCTGGTACCTGAACAAGGACGGCGTGCCCGAGGTGTGGCCCCTGACGCCGGCCGAACACCGGTGGATGCTGGCCAACCCCGACCCCGGCCAGTACGACCTGCGCCGGCACGTCGCGGCCGGCTGAGGACGGCTCCGGGCAAAAACCCGGTACCGGCGGTTTCGCATATCCGGGTTGCGAACTTATACTTGCCCTGCCCGATGTTCACCGAGACGACTTTGATGGTCGGTAAACGCTGAGGTAGGGGGCCAGATGTTCACCGTCGACGACCAGGCCGCGGGTCCGCACTCGGATGGGTCGGGGGCATCACTCGACCACGAGCGTCTGGTGCTCGAGGCGCGTGATGTCGCATTCGACTGGGCAAAGCTGCCGCTGCACTATGTGCCCAACGAGCCGTTCACCACTCACATGCTCAATGTCCTGCACCTGCTGCTGCCCGCGGGTGAAGAGTTCTTCGTCGAGGTGTTCAAGAAAGCGCTGCCGTTGATCAAAGACGACCAGCTGCGCCTGGATGTGCAGGGATTCATCGGCCAGGAGGCGGTGCATTCTCAGGCGCACTCGGGAGTGCTCGACCGGTTCGGCGCTCAGGGCATCGACGTGACGCCCTACACCGGCCAGGTCAGCTGGATGTTCGAGAAGGTGCTGGGGAACAGGCCCCGCTGGAGCAAGCGGCGCCAGGACAGTTGGCTGCTGGAGCAGGTGTCGTTCGTCTCCGCGATCGAGCACTACACCGCCATCTTGGGCGAGTGGATTCTGAACACCCCGGCCCACGACGCCATCGGCACTGATCCCGTGATGCTGGACATGCTCCGCTGGCACGGCGCCGAGGAAGTCGAACACAAGTCGGTGGCCTTCGACACCATGAAGCATCTGCAGGCCGGGTATTGGCGGCAGGTGCGCGCGCAGCTGGTCGTCTCACCGGCGATGCTGCTGTTGTGGATTCGCGGCGTGCGCTACCTGTATTCGGTGGACCCGCAGCTGCCGCCGGGCGCCAAGCCGCGCCTGCGCGACTACATCAATGCCGCGCGCCGGGGTTTGTTGCCCGGCCCGCTGCGATTCGTGCGCGGTATCGCAAACTACTACCGGCCGGGCTTTCACCCCTCACAGTTGGGCGGGCTCGGGCCGGCAGTCGACTATCTGGCCGTATCGCCTGCCGCGCGGGCGTCGCACTGATCGATGACCATCAATTCCGGACTCACGTCATCGGACGGTGTGGCTTTGGCCGTCCATCGTTACACCGAAGTCGACACGGCCCGCCCGACCATCCTGGCCGTTCATGGCTGGCCCGATAACCACCACGTGTGGGATCCGGTAGCCGAGGAATTCGCGCGCAGCTACCCCGACCGGTACAACGTCGTGGCCTACGACGTACGCGGCGCCGGCGAATCATCGCGTCCGGCAAAGAGATCCGGATATGCTTTCGAGCATCTGGTCTCGGATCTCGGCGCGGTGATCGACAGCCTAGGTGTCGAGCAGGTCCACCTGCTGGCGCACGACTGGGGCTCGATTCAGGCCTGGGCGGCCATCACCGACGAATCGGTGATGAACAAGATCGCCTCGTTCACTTCGATCTCGGGCCCGCATCTGCAGTACGCGGGCGTGTTCTTGCGCTCGGCGCGTACCCCCCGGACGCTGGCCCAAGTCGCCAGGCAGTTGATGGGCTCGGCCTACATCCCCTTCTTCCTGTGCCCGGGCGTGCCGGAGGTGGCGTTTCGCTCCCGGCTGGGAGTGAAACTTGTTGAGGCCTTTGAACGTATCGGCCGATCGAGTACCCGCAGCCACCGGCACGCAACGCCCCGATCGATCACGGACTACGTCAACGGGCTCAACCTGTACCGGGCGAACATGCCAGGGCCGATGCTGTCGCCCGGACGCGAGCTGTCGAAAACCAGCGTCCCGGTCCAGGTGCTGGTGCCGCGCAAGGACATCTTCGTGACTCCGGCGGTGCAGCGGTTCACCGGCACGATTCCCGCTGGGAGCAGGGTGATTTCGATCGAAGGCGGGCACTGGGTAGTGACGTCGCGTCCCGATGTCGTGGCCCGGCTGACCAGCGAGTGGGTGGATCGAAGCGGCGGCGGCACGGTCATCGCGGTGGAGCCGTCGGTGCTCGGCGGCCCCCACGAGATACCCGGCAAACTCGCCCTCGTCACCGGAGCGGGTGCCGGCATCGGCAGGGCCACCGCGGTGGAGCTTGCCCGTCATGGTGCCCGCATGGTGGTCATCGTCGATCGAGACCTCGCCGCGGCCAACGAGACCGCGGATGCGGTGCGCGCCGCGTGCGCCGAGGCCGCGGTGTACCAAGCAGACGTCAGCGACGAAAGGGCGATGAATCACCTTGCCGCACAAGTCTTCAACGACCACGGCGTGGTCGACATCCTGGTGAACAATGCCGGCATCGGGATGGCGGGCCGGTTCCTGGAGACCAGCCCGCAGAACTGGGAAGACATCATCGGGGTCAATCTGCGCGGCGTCATCACCGGCAGCCGAGCGTTCGGCGCGCAGATGGTCGAGCGCGGCCAGGGCGGCACGATCATCAACCTGGCGTCCGCGTCGGCATACCTGCCGTCGAAATCCATGGTCGCCTACAGCACGACGAAGGCGGCCGTGCTGGCGTTCAGCGAATCGTTGCGGGCCGACTTCGCCGACGAGGGGATTGCCGTCACCGCGGTGTGCCCCGGATTCGTCAACACCGATATCGCCAAAAGCACCGTCTACGCGGGGATGTCGGCCGCCGAGCAAGAGCGCGCCCGAGACAAGGCCGACGTGGCCTACCGGCGCCGCAACTACACCCCGGAGGCCACCGCAGCGGCGATCGTCAAGGCGGTCAAGACCGGTCCGGCGGTGTTGCCGATCGCCGCGGAGTCCAGGATCGGCTACGCGATGCGCCGGATCAGCCCGTCGATGATTCGTATGCTCGCGCGGTTGGACATTCGGCCGACGTAAGCATGGTAGGGGATTTGCCTGTGCGGGAGAGTATTTGGACCAGTAGGCCGGCCGACCTCTACGGCCGGCGCGACCGCGACCGTCTCGGCACGCTGTTGTGGGGCATCCGGGTGTTGTACGACGGATTCGCCTCGGTGTCGCGGTGGGAGCCGTCGCGGATTAAGCCGGTGCGCCGCACCCAGGCCGCCGTTGTCACCGAACGCGAGTACGTCGCGCCCGACGTGGTCGCATTGACATTGGCCGACCCGGGCGGCGGTTTGCTCCCGTCCTGGACTCCCGGCGGACATATCGACGTCTCGCTGCCCTCGGGCCGGCGCCGCCAATACTCGCTGTGCGGCCCGCCCGGACGGCGAACGGACTACCGCATCGCGATTCGCCGGATCGCCGACGGCGGAGGCGGTTCGATCGAAATGCACGACGGGTTCGACGTGGGCGACACGCTGATGTTCGAAGGCCCGCGCAACGCCTTCTACCTCGGCACGGCCGAACGCGACGTGTTGTTCGTGATCGGCGGCATCGGCGTGACACCGATCCTGCCGATGCTCCAGGTAGCCCGGCAGCGTGGAATCAATTGGCGCGCAATCTACGCCGGGCGCAGCCGGGAGTACATGGCGTTGCTGGACGAAGTCGTGTCGGTGGCGCCGGATCGGGTTACCGTATGGGCCGACGACGAACACGGCCGGGTTGCCGCCGTCGATGACTTATTGGCCGGCGCCTCGCCGACGACGGCTGTCTACGTGTGCGGCCCGAGCGCGATGCTCGAGGCGGTGCGCCTGGCCCGTAACGAACACGCCGACGCACCATTGCATTACGAGCGATTCAGCCCGCCGCCGGTCGTGGACGGAGTTGCATTCGAGCTCGAGCTCGCGCGGTCGCAGCGACTGCTCGATGTTCCGGCGAATCGGTCCGCGCTCGACGTGATGCGCGACCTTGATCCGACGACCCCGTACTCGTGTCAGCAGGGTTTCTGTGGGACGTGCAAGGTCAAAGTGCTTGCCGGACAAGTCGATCACCGTGGGCGCACGGCCGTGGGCGACGGCGAGATGCTGGTCTGCGTGTCGCGGGCCAAGGCCGACCGACTCGTCATCGACGCCTGAGGGCCGGCGCTCAGTCTTCGGGCGCTGATTGATAGAGTCGGTAGCCCACGTGGGGCACACTGACCCCGGGCAGCGGATTCCAGATGTAGCTGCGGCCATCGAGTTCGAAGTTGTTGTTCTCGTAGAATTCGCGCGCCTTGCAGTTCTTTTCCGCGCACCACAAGATCACATCGCCGGAAGGATTCGAGCGCACCGCCTTATTCAGCAGGCGGACACCGATTCCGAGCTTGTTGGCTCCCACTGCCGTGTAGAGGGCTTCGATTCGCAAGAGATCGGTGTTCGTGGTGTCCGGTCCAAAGATCGTCATGCCGAGTATCTTGTTGCGAGCCTCGACAACCCACATACCCCAACCAAGACGGCTCACGGCTTCGGGGTAACTCACCGTGGCCCACCATTTCGGCGTCGCCATCACATCGAGCAAGTAGTCCTCCACGATGCCGGCCCAAGACTGCCGCCACACCGGAAAGTGCATGTCCGCGACCTTCTCGAAATCGTTCGGTCCGGCTCTACGGATCTTGACGTCGCTGGATTTCACAGGGTCACCTTAAGGTCAATCCGACCGGGATTGCTCGAGATAGGCGACCAGAGCGTTGGTCAGACCTTGCCGGGCCAAGTCGAGGTCGGCGAAGGAACCGAGCTGGCGCTCGGACACCAGGCCTCGCATCGCACCCGGGATGAGTGCGGCCACCTCGCGCACCCGGCCCGGGTCGACGTCGAGGCCGGCGAAGGCGTTTTGACAGGTTTGCAGCCAGCTCTTGCCCCAGGAGAACAACTCCGCGGCGGTGCGCGGATAGAGGCGTTCGAGCTCGTCGGGATCTCGGGGCAGGGCTGCGCGCAGATTTTCGATCGCGCGTGAATCTGCGGACGCCAGGCCGCGATACAACGTTTCGATGATGGCGCTGACCCGCTCGCGCAGGGGCGCGTTCGGCCGAACCGGTGTCGACAGCGTCGAGAACGTCGCTTCGCGCCGCTCGGCGGTGCGGTGCAGCACGGCCGCCCAGAAACCGTCGGTGTCGCCGAACTGATACTGCACAGCGCCCCAGGTGGCACCTATTTCCTTGGCGATGCGATTGGCCGACACCGAACCCGGCTCGCCCGAGGCCAGCGACCGCAATGCGGCCTCGAGCATGTTTTCGCGTGTCGCGCTCCCGCGCCGGTTGGGACGCCGGCCCACGATCCCGGCCTCCGAAACATGCCGGGTAGCCCGCTGCGCCATCGGCCGATCCTAATCGATTGCTTGCACGCGGCGGGCTAACGCATTACGGTTTTCATAGAGGGTACTGTGATTGTTGACCGGCGCCGCTATCATTCGTACGCGAGGAGGACAGCTCAGATGGCTAAGCCGCCGTTGTCGATGAAACCGACCGGATGGTTCCAGGTCGCCTGGTCCGAGGAGATCGGCGTCGGGGACGTCCACAAGATGAAGTACTTCGACCAGGAGTTGGTCGCCTGGCGGGCCGAGTCCGGCCAGCTCACTGTCATGAACGCCTATTGCGAGCACCTGGGTGCGCACCTGGGCTACGGCGGCAAGGTGCTCGGCGAGGTGTTGCAGTGCCCGTTCCACGGCTGGCAGTGGAGCAATGAGGGCCGCAATGTGTGCATCCCGTATCAGGACCGTCCTAACCGTGGCCGCCGGGTGCGCACCTATCCGGTGGTCGAGCGCAACGCGTCGGTCTACATCTGGCACGACGTCGAGCGCCGCGACCCGTTCTTCGACGCTCCGGACGTGTTCGCCGCGTTCGACGACGGCAGCAGTGCGGCCGACTACTACCCGCAGCAGCGGCTGTACCGCGCCGGCCTGGAGCTGCATCCGCAGTACGTTCTGGAAAACGGGGTGGACTTCGCGCACTTCAAGTACGTGCACAACACGCCGATCGTGCCGGTCTTCACCCGCCACGACTTCGACAAGCCGGTGTCCTTCGTCGACTTCACCATCACCTTCGAAGGCGACGACGGGCAGCGCATCGAGGACGTCAACAGTGGCGTGGAGGCCATCAACGGTGGGCTGGGAATCGCGGTGACCAAGAGCTGGGGCATGGTCGACAACCGCACCATCTCGGCGATCACTCCGGTCGACGAGTGCACCTCCGATATCCGGTTCATGGTGTATATCGGCCGCACACCGCACAAGGAAGCCGGAGCGGGCCTTGAAAAGGCCCGAGCGAAGGCGCTGGAGTTCGGGCGAGAAGTCATCCGGCAGTTCGAGCAAGACGTCGAAATCTGGCAGCACCAGCGGTATTCGGATCCGCCCGCACTGGCCACCGACGAGTACGAAGGCTTCACGGCAATTCGCAAGTGGGCCAAGCAGTTCTATCCCGACGGCATCGGTGGCAGCGCCGCCGAAGTGTACGCAGCATCCGAGAAAGGCTGAATGGAATGAATGCACCCGCTCGACCGGTTCGCGTCTTCCAAGTCGGAAGCGGAAACGTCGGTTCGGAGATGATCAAGCGGATCGCCACCCAGCCTGATCTCGAACTCATTGGCGTGCACTGCTATTCGCCGGAGAAGGTCGGCAAGGACACCGGCGAGTTCGCCGGCGTCGGGTCCAACGGGGTGAAGTTCACCGGCACCATCGAGGAGATCATCGCAGCCAAGCCGGACGTGCTGACCTTCCACGGTGTGTTCCCCGACGAGGACCTCTACGTCAAAGTGCTTGAGGCGGGCATCGATATCGTCACCACCGCCGATTGGATCACCGGCTGGCACCGCGACACCAACCACCCGCACCCGTCCGGCAAGCTGGTCAGCCAGCTGCTGGCCGAGGCCTGCGAAAAAGGCGGCGCGACCTTCTACGGCACCGGGATGAACCCGGGGCTGAACCAGATCCTCGGCGTGGTGTGCTCGGCCGACGTCGCCGAGATCGAAAACGTCACCACGATCGAGTCGGTCGACGTGTCGTGTCACCACTCCAAGGACACCTGGATCGAGGTGGGTTATGGCCTGCCGGTGGATGATCCGTCCATTCCGGCGAAGCTGGAGAAGTACACCCGCGTTTTCGCGGACAGCGTGCTGATGATGGCCGACTGCTTCGACGTGAAGCTCGACGAGGTCAAGTTCAGCTACGAGCTGGGTGCCTGCACGAAGGACGTCGACCTGGGCTGGTACATCCTGCCCAAGGGTTCGCTGGGCGGCAATTACATCAAGTACCAGGGCATGGTGGACGGGGTGCCTCTGGTCGAGACGCACCTGGAATGGCAGATGACTCCGCACACCGATCCGCACTGGGATATCAAGGGCTGCTACATCACCCAGATCAAGGGCGACCCATGCGTCTACAACAAGCACATGATCTTCCCCAAGCCCGGCGTGGACCTGTCCAATCCGGACAACTTCGCGTCCATCGGCATGACCGTGACCGGGATGCCCGCCCTTGCCTCGATCCGGTCGGTGGTGGCGGCGCGGCCAGGGCTGATCACCAGTGCCGACCTTCCGCTGCGTGGGTTCGCCGGGCGGTTCAAGAAGTAGCTCAACACGCTTCGTCGTCGCCGAGGAGCCGTTCCGGATGGTGGTAGTCGTTAGTGCGTGCGCGCGCGTCGAACTGCGGCGGCGGGATCCACGCGGTGCGGCCGTCGGCTAGTTTCCTTGTTCGCCAACCTGTTCCGGCTAGTTTGTGGTGGGGTCCGCACGCGAACGTGAGCTTGTCGGCATCCGTCGCGCCGCCGACGGCCCATTCGTCGACGTGGTGGACTTCGCACCAATATCCAGGCACGTCGCAGCCGGGATGGGTGCAGCCGCGATCCTTGGCATACAGGACCACGCGTTGATCCGGTGAGGCAACGCGGCGGGATCGGCCGAGATACAGCGGCCGACTTTGATGTTCGTCGAACACGGCCAGATAGTGGTAGGCGTGGCTGGCCATCCGGATCAGGTCCGGCATCGGCAGCAGCGTTCCGCCGCCGGTCACCGCTCGGCCCGTGCCCGTCGTCAGCTCCCGCAGCGTGGTCGAGACGATGACCGTCACGGGCAGCCCGTTGTGCCGGCCGAGCTTCGGGTCACCCAACTGACCGCGGACTAAGGCATTGAGCGCGTCGTGCTGACGCTGGGCCGGTGTGCGCGTGTCCCGGCCGGCCGCATCCTCGACGGGTTCATCGGCAGTACAAGGGTATTCGTCATCGGGGTTGCACATTCCTGGCGCGGCGAACCGCGCGAGCCAGGCGTCGAGGTTGGCGCGCAATTCCGGGGACGCGATGAGCTTTCCGATGCTCATCCCGTCGCGGCGCTGCCCGCACCACGTGAAGCCGCGCTGGCGGGCGCGGTCGGAGTCCGAAAATTTCCCGTCGGGGTTGATGTGCAATGCAATCCGGTGGGCGGCCCGTTCCAGTTGATCGGGACGCAGTTTGGCGGCCTGTTCGGCAAGGAATCGCTCGGCGCCCTCGACGATATCGGCGGGCGTCGCGTCCGGGAGGTCGTGTAAGAAAGCCTGAATCACCCGGAGGTGTTGCGCGTCGAGTTCGCCTTCTCGCCACGCCTGGGCGGTAGCCGGCAGCTCCGGTGGCAACTCTTGGCCGGTGAGAGTCAAACGCGGAGAAAGCTGTTCGGCGTCCCTGCACCGGCGACGGGCTTCGGCGTAACTGATCCGCAGGCAGTCGGCAATGACCTTGTGGATCGGGCCGCCGACGGCGGCCGGCTCCTCCTTAGCCAGGCCGGCGATCAGGTCGTGGCTCACCGCAACCTGGCGTCGGCGTGAAGCCTCCATCCGTTTCAGCACTTCCAGCCGGACGGCGGGGCTCAAACCATCGAAGTTCAGGCCGCGTAGCGCGGCGTCGGTGGCGTCCTGCGCGTCCAGGGCGGCGGACACCTCCGCCGGAACCTCGATCGAATGCATGTTCGAATTTTATTGGTGCCCATTGCGCCGGGCAGCAGCGAAAGCGCCAACTGTGGACAGACGCCCAACTGTGCACAAATCCCGCCCCAGCGCTCCGTCTAGGGTGAAGGCCATGCGGGTAGGAGTGCTGGGTGCCAAGGGCAAGGTCGGGACGGCGATGGTGGCGGGCGTGCAGGCCGCCGAGGATCTGACCTTGTCCGCCGAAGTGGACGCCGGCGATCCGATGAGTCTGCTGACCGATCACAACACCGAGGTCGTCATCGACTTCACCCACCCTGATGTGGTGATGGGCAACCTGGAATTCCTCATTGGCAATGGAATTCACGCCGTGGTCGGGACTACCGGCTTCACCGCCGAGCGGCTGCAGCAGGTCGAGTCCTGGCTGGCCGACAAACCCGAAACATCGGTGCTGATCGCGCCGAACTTCGCGATCGGCGCCGTGCTGTCAATGCATTTCGCGAAGCAGGCCGCACCCTTCTTCGACTCCGCCGAGGTCGTCGAGCTGCATCATCCGCACAAGGCCGACGCGCCATCGGGCACCGCGACGCGTACCGCCAAGCTGATCGCCGAAGCTCGAAAAGGCTTGCCGCCCAACCCCGATGCCACCAGCACCGGCCTGCCCGGTGCTCGCGGCGCCGACGTCGACGGCATCCCCGTGCACTCGGTGCGGCTGGCCGGGCTGGTCGCCCACCAGGAGGTGCTGTTCGGCACCGAGGGGGAGACCCTGACGATCCGGCACGACAGCCTGGATCGCACGTCCTTCGTGCCGGGCGTGCTGCTGGCGGTGCGTCGCATTCGGGAATACCCCGGGCTGACGGTGGGGCTGGAGCCCCTGCTCAACCTGCAATGAGCAGGTCGCTGCGCACGCAATTGCTCATCGCGTTCTTGTGCGCGGCGATGTTGCTGTACTTCGTGCTGCTGGGGCGGTTGGCCGTCGCGATGATCGGCTCGGGGCGGGCCGCCGCCGTCGGCCTCGGGCTGGCGGTGTTGATCATGCCGGTGATCGGGCTGTGGGCGATGATCGCCACCCTGCGGGCCGGGTTCGCGCACCAGAAGCTGGCCCGGCTGATCGCCGAAGACGGGATGGAACTCGATGCCAGCGCGCTGCCGCGGCGGCCGTCCGGCCGCATCCGGCGCGACGCGGCCGACGCGCTGTTCGCCACCGTGCGCACCGAGGTTCAAGCCAACCCCGACGATTGGCGGCATTGGTACCGGCTGGCCCGCGCCTACGACTACGCGGGGGATCGCCGCCGCGCCCGCGAAGCCATGAAGACGGCGGTCGAGCTGGAGGGGCACCCGTGAGCAAGACGCTGCTGATCGTGCACCACACGCCGTCGCCGGCCACTCGCGAGCTGCTCGAGGCGGTGCTCGCCGGAGCCAACGATCCCGAGATTGACGGCGTCGACGTGGTCTCCCGGCCGGCGCTGGCCGCGACGCTGCCGGACATGCTCGACGCCGACGGCTACCTGTTCGGCACCACCGCCAACTTCGGCTACATGTCCGGCGCGCTCAAGCACTTCTTCGACACCGTCTACTACCCGAGCCTGGACCACGTATCGGGACGGCCCTACGGGCTGTGGGTGCACGGCAACAACGACACCGTCGGCGCCGCATCGGCCGTCAACAAACTGGCCACCGGATTGTCGCTGAGCCAAGCCGCCGACGTGCTGGAGGTGGTCGGTGCCGTCGACGCCGCGGCGCGTGAGCGAGCCTACGAGCTGGGCGGAACGCTGGCCGCGACGCTGATGGGCTAGGTGTGGGTCGGCTTGAACGCGTCGGCGGGCTGGGCCACCGCCAGTGCAGAGCTGGTGCCGAGCGGGCCGTGGCGGTCGAACAGGGTCGCCGCGCCGGTGGCCACCCCGGCCGTGCCGTAGTGGCTCAGCGCGGCCAACCCGACGAATTCACCGTCGGGCAATCGGCTCGCGGTGACCGTGTAGTCGGCATTGATGTAGCGCAATCCGCCTGTGCCCCAATGCGTGAGCGAACTGGTGATGTCGCCGACGAAGGCCAGGCGAGTAAACGGCGTCAGCGGGTGGCCGTGCACCATCGGACGAAACACCCGCGCCCAGGCGAACTTCTGGGAGTGGGATTGCTCCCATTCGCCCGCGGCGATACCGGGACTGCCCTCGAACGTGGCCCCGTACCCCCAGATAAGGAACGGCATGTCGCTCGGAAAGCCGTCGTAGGACGTCGGTAGCGCCGGCATCTGGACCGGAAAGGACCAGACCTGGCCCTCGGGATGATCGCCGCGACGCAGGAACAGCGCACTGGCGCGGGCGACCACGGTGCCGCTCTGAATCAGGGCGGCGTCGACCAGTCTGATGCGACGGCCTTCGCGCTGTATCGAAGTCTGAATCTGCACCGGCCGCAGCAGCACCGGCCGTAACAGGTCGACGGTCAGACGGGCGGGCTGAAAGTCGGGATCGATGCCCGATTGTTCTATGCCCCAACCCAACAGGCCTCCGACGATCTGACCGCCCATTGCCGCGCCCCACGGCCCCTGCGTCAGCGGGCCCGGAACATAGGAGTCGCCGTCGACAGTGAAGAACGCCTCGGGCATGATGGCGGAATCCTCGATCGTCACCGCTATCACGATAGGACACGACGATAGTAAGGACCGGGCATGCCTGAAGTGATCGACATTCCGCGCGGCCACAACCCGTTCTCGACGACGGGCGTGACCCGCGACTCCGACGGCATCCCGCGTTACGACGATCTGCCCGCCACGCTGCTGGACATGCTGGCCGAGCAGGTCCAGAGCCGTCCCGACGGCGAGGCGGTTGTCGAAGTCGGTGCCGGCCGACTGACCTACCGGCAGCTGTGGGACCGCGCCGCGCGGGTCGCCGGCGGGCTGCGGGCGGCCGGTCTGCAACCCGGTGACCGTGTGGCGGTGCGCTACCCCGCGGGAATCAACTGGGTGTTGGCGTTTTGGGGCACGGTGATGGCCGGCGGCATTGCGGTGGCTGTCAATACGCGCTCGGCGCAACCCGAGATCGAGTTCGTGCTGTCCGACGCGGGTGCGCGACTGGATCTGCCCACGGATGCACCGCTGCCCGACGGCCAACCCTATGTGGCCGAAGGACTCACGCCTGCGGACACCGCCGCGCTGTTCTACACCTCGGGGACCACCGGGCATCCCAAAGGCGTGCCGACCACTCACGAGGCATTCGTCACCAACACCGAGAATTCGATCCGGTGCGTGGGATTCTCCCGGGAAGCCGGCGATGAGCTGCGCACTCTGATCTCGGTACCGCTGTTTCACGTGACCGGTTGCAACTCACAGCTTTTAGCGGCAATTCGGCTTGGGGGAGCATCGGTGATCATGCCGACGCTCAACCTTGACGAGCTGATCGCCACGCTGAGCGCCGAACGTATTTCGCTGATGGTGACCGTTCCGGCGATCTACTCGTTATTGTTGCGGCACAAGGAATTCGCCGATACAGATGTGTCCGGTGTTCGGTGGGTGGGCTACGGTGGGGCGCCCATCGCGCCCTCGTTGGTGCGGTCGGTAAAGAAGGCCTTTCCGCAGGCAAAGGTGTTCAACGGCTACGGCATGACCGAGTCCGCGTCGCTGATGACCGTGCTGCCCGATCGGGACGCGGTCGAACACGCCGACTCGGTGGGGTATGCCGTCCCCTCGGTGGATCTCGGCGTGATCCCCAGCGGCGACGACCCCGCCGTCGGTGAGTTGGTGGCGCGCGGGGCCAATCTGACTGCCGGATACTGGAACCGGTCGCAGGCGTCCGAGGCCACCATCGTCGACGGCTGGCTGCACACCGGCGACGTGGTTCGCGTCGACGACGCGGGCCGCGTGCAAATCGTCGACCGGCTCAAGGACATCATCAATCGCGGCGGAGAGAACGTCTCCAGCGTCGAGGTCGAGGCGGTGTTGTTGGCCGCGCCCAGTGTCGCGGATGCCTGCGTGCTGGCGGTGCCCGACGAGGTCATGGGTGAAAAGGTCGGGGCCGTGTTGTTTGGCGGTGCAGCGCAGGTCGACGTGCCGGCCGTGCTCGAGCACTGCCGCGGGCAGCTCGCCGACTACGAAGTTCCGCAGTACGTCACGGTGGTATCAGAAGCGTTGCCGCGCAATGCCGGTGGCAAGCTACTCAAAGCCAGGCTGCGTGGTGAAGTGCAGTGGGGCGACCCGCTCCGATGAGCGCGACCCTGCTGATCGCGAACCGCGGCGAGATCGCGCTTCGGATCATCCGCACCGCAACCGAATTGGGTATCCAGACGGTCGCGGTCTACGCCGAGGACGACGCCGAGAGTCCGCACGTGCATGCGGCGGACGAAGCGATCGGACTGCCGGGCAGCGGCGCCGCCGCCTACCTGGACCAGTCGGCCATGCTGGCGGCGGCGAAGAATGCCGGCGCGGAGCTGATTCATCCGGGTTACGGCTTCCTTTCCGAGAACGCCGGATTCGCTCGTGCGTGCGCGGCGGCCGGGTACACCTTCGTGGGGCCGGACGCCGACGTGCTCGAGACGATCGGCAACAAATCCTCGGCGCGCGCCGCCGCGATCGCTGCCGGTGTGCCGGTGTTGCCCGCCACCGTTGGGCCGAGCAGCGTCGAGGATGTCCGCGCATTCTTCGCCACCCACGGCGGAGCGGTCATGATCAAGGCGCTGGCCGGTGGGGGCGGTCGCGGCATGCGCAGAGTGGACGGTGTCGATCAGATCGACAATGCCTACCGGCAGTGTGCGGCGGAGGCGCAACTGGGATTCGGCGATGCTGCGGTGTTCGCCGAGGCGCTTCTCGACGACGCCAGGCACATCGAGGTGCAGATCGTCGCCGCGCCGGCCGGGCCCCGCACACATGCGCTCGCCCTCGGCGACCGTGATTGCAGCATTCAGCGCCGCTACCAAAAGGTCGTCGAAATAGCTCCCGCGCAAGGGCTTTCGGACGCGCTGCGCCGCGAGCTGCACCTGGCCGCGGCGCGGCTGTGCGGCAGTGTCGGCCTGCGCGGGTTGGCCACCGTCGAATTCCTGGTCGCCGGTGAGAAATTCGTCTTCCTCGAGGTCAACCCTCGCATTCAGGTCGAGCACCCGATCACCGAGGAGACCACCGGGGTGGACCTGGTGGCCGCACAGCTGGCCATCGCCGGCGGCGCCTCCTACTACCAGCTGGGGTTGCCGTCCGGAATCGCCTCTGACGGTGACGAAGTCATCGGCGAGCCCGCCGCACGGCGCGGCATTGCGATACAGGCGCGGGTCAACATGGAAACCCTGACGGCGCAGGGTGCCGTGGTGCCCGCGGCGGGCGTCTTGACGGTGTTCTCGCCGCCGAGCGGTCCGGGCGTGCGCGTCGACACGTACGGGCGGACTGGGCTGGCGTTGAGCGCGCGATACGACTCGCTGCTGGCCAAGGTCATCACCCACGTCCACGGGTCGTCGTTCGCTGCGGCGCTACGCAAGTTGCGCACCGCACTGGCCGAATTCGGTGTCGAGGGTGTCCGCACGAACATCAACTTTCTGCAAGAGCTGCTGTCCGACAGCCAAATTCAGTCGGGTCTGGTGACCACGGGCTTCCTCGATGCCAAGCTTCGGACGCTGGCGGCCGCGGCGCTGAGCCACGAACACGACACCCGGGTGGCGCCCGTCGAGCTCTATCCCGGTGAGGAAGCGCTGCGTGCTCAGCTGGCCGGCACCGTGGTCGAGGTGGCGCCCGAGGGCACCGAGCTTTCTCCCGGCGATCAACTGGTCGTGCTCGAGGCAATGAAAATGCAACATGTGCTGGTCGCCCCGGACGCGCTGCGAACGGTCCGCAATCTCGTGGCACCCGGCCAGGTTGTCGGAACCGGCGATCCGCTGGTGGTCTTCACCCGCACCGGGGCCGGCATCGGCGGCGAGTCCGCCGTCGACGCGGTCGACCTCGACCGCCCGCGTGCCGACCTCGACGAGGTCGCCCAGCGCCATCTGTTCACTCTGGACGAGGGACGCGAAGCCGCGGTGGCCAAGCGGCACAACAAGGGTCGCCGCACCGCCCGGGAGAACATCGCCGATCTGATCGACGCCGGCAGCTTCGTCGAGTACGGCGCGCTCGCCATTGCCGCGCAACGCAGCCGGCGCTCGGAATCCGACCTCATCGCCAACACCCCGGCCGACGGCCTGGTCGCCGGGTTGGCGACCATCGGCGCCGACCGATTCGGTCGGGCGGCGGCCGAGGCGGTCGTGGTGTCCTACGACTACACCGTGCTCGCCGGGACACAGGGCATGCGCAACCATGCCAAGACGGACCGCGTTTTCGACATGGCCGCCCGAAAACGCTTGCCGGTGGTGCTGTTCGCGGAGGGTGGTGGTGGACGGCCCGGCGACACCGACGTCGGCGGCGCGGCCGGGCTGGATGTGCCGACCTTCCGGGTACTGGCCGGGCTGCGCGGTCAGGTGCCATTGGTGTCCATCGTCTCCGGACGTTGCTTCGCCGGCAACGCCGCGCTGGCCGGAGTGTGCGACGTGATCATTGCGACCCCGGACGCCAACATCGGAATGGGCGGGCCGGCGATGATCGAGGGCGGCGGGCTCGGGGTGTACCCGCCCGAGGCGATCGGTCCGATCGACGTGCAGCGGCACAACGGGGTGGTGAGCCTGGTCGCGCGCGACGAGGCTCACGCGGTATCGCTGGCCAAACAGTATTTGTCGTACTTCCAGGGCAGTATCAGCGACTGGGAGGCGCCCGATCCACGGCTGGCCCGACATGTGGTGCCGGAGAATCGGTTACGCGCCTACGACGTGCGCCGGGCGATCGAGTCGATTGTCGACGTCGGCTCCGTGCTCGAGCTACGCCCCGACTATGGCGTCGGCATCGTCACCGCACTTGTCCGCGTCGAGGGCGTGGCATTTGGATTGCTGGCCAACAGCAGTCACCATCTGGGCGGCGCGATCGATGCCGAGGCCGCCGACAAGGCCGGTGACTTCCTGACGCTGTGCGAATCGTCTCGGCTGCCGGTGATTTCGTTGTGCGACACACCGGGATTCATGGTCGGGCCGGATGCGGAAAAACAGGCCGCGGTCCGCCGGTTCGGCCGGATGTTCGTGTTGGGTGCGCGGTTGACGGTGCCGCTCGGAATGATCATCCTGCGCAAGGGATATGGGTTGGGCGCGATGGCCATGGCGGGTGGCTCGTTCCACGCCCCGCAGTTCACCGTCGCATGGCCGACGGGGGAGATCGGCGGCATGGGCTTGGAAGGCGCGGTACGACTGGGCTTCAGCAAGGAGTTGGCCGCCGCGGCCAATGCGGCCGAACGTGAACAGCTATTCGATCGGCTTGTGGCGGCGGCTTATCAACACGGCAAAGCACTTCGGGCCGCCACGACGTTCGAGCTTGACGATGTGATCGACCCTTCAGACTCCCGCGCCTGGATCACCAGGCTGACGGGAGGCTGAAGGGTTGTGACGGAGGGATATCAGGCGTGGCCGGATCCGCAGCCGACGCCCGGCAGACATCCGGTGCCACCCGGAACGCCGCCCGGGCCGGCGTTTTGGCCGCCGGAGCCACAGCCGACGCCCGGCAGGCAGCCTTGGCCACCCGGACCGCCGCCCGGGCCGTTGTACTGGCCGCCGGAGCCGCAGTTGCCGTTGGCGTCGCAGCCGCCGCCGCCCGGGTCGTCCTTGAAGATGACGTGGGTCGGTGACGGGCCGGTCATGGCCGGGCCGGTCGCAAAACTATCCGCAGCGGCGATCGGTGCGGCGGCGATCGCGGCAGCAACAGCACCGCCGACCACCAGTGGTTTCATGAAGGTTAATTTCGCTAACATGCGACTCGCATACCACGCATGCGCGCGGACAAAACCTTTCACCGAAAGATTGTTTGCAATCGATGTTCTCCGCTGAAGAACTCGGGCCCCACAAAATAAAAGGTGTACGAAGATGACCTCACTGGACTTGACCGGCCGTACTGCGATTATCACGGGGGCCTCGCGCGGAATCGGGTTGGCGATCTCGCAACAGCTGGCAGCCGCCGGCGCCAACGTGGTGCTCACCGCGCGCAAACAGGAAGCGGCGCAGGAAGCTGCGGCTCAGATCGGGGAGCGGGCGTTGGGCGTGGGCGCTCACGCGGTCGACGAGGACGCCGCGCGCAGCTGTGTGGACCTCGCCTTGGAAAGGTTTGGCAGCGTCGACATCTTGATCAACAACGCGGGCACGAATCCGGCGTATGGCCCACTGATCGACCAGGATCACGCCCGGTTCACCAAGATTTTCGAGGTCAATCTGTGGGCCCCGTTGCTGTGGACATCGCTGGTTGTCAAGGCATGGATGGGCGAACACGGTGGCGCGATCGTCAATACCGCCTCCATCGGCGGCCTGCACCAATCCCCGGCGATGGGGCTGTACAACGCGACCAAGGCGGCGCTGATCCACGTCACCAAACAACTGGCCCTGGAACTGTCACCGCGCATCCGGGTCAATGCCATCGCCCCGGGAGTGGTGCGCACCAAACTGGCCGAGGCGCTGTGGAAGGACCACGAAGATCCGCTGGCCGCCCAGATTGCGCTCGGGCGCATCGGTGAGCCAAGCGATGTGGCGAATGCGGTGGCCTTCCTGGTTTCCGACGCGGCCAGCTGGATCACCGGCGAAACCATGGTCATCGACGGCGGTCTACTGCTGGGCGGCGCGCAGGGCTTCCAGATTCGGCCCGAGGGCACGCCATGAGCACCGAGGATTTCTCGGCCGACCTGGACTAAGCGGGTGCAAGCGCTGCTGGACGAACACGACCCGGCGACCACTGATCCTCGCGATTTCCTTGGCGCACAATTCGATGCCGGGCTGGCCTGGGTGCACCTGCCACCGGGTTTCGGCGGACTGGACCTGCCGCGAAAGGCGCAGGAACTGGTGAACGCTCGGCTGGCCGCCGCGGGCGCGCCGGTGGGCGGCACCGTCAAGAACTTCATCGGGATGGGCATGGCGGCCCCGACCATCGCGGCGTTCGGCACCGACGAGCAGAAGCGAAAGTTCTTGCGCCCGTTGTTCACCGGAGAGCAAGTCTACTGCCAGTTGTTCAGCGAACCCGGCGCGGGATCGGACCTGGCCGGGGTGGCCACCCGCGCGGTCCGCGACGGTGACGACTGGATCGTCAACGGGCAGAAGGTGTGGACGTCGATGGCGCAACACGCGCAGATGGCCATCCTGGTTGCCCGCACCGACCCGACCGTGCCCAAGCACGCGGGCTTGACCTACTTCGTCTGCGACATGACGCAACCGGGCGTCGACGTCCGGCCGCTGCGTCAGATCACCGGTGAGGCCGAGTTCAACGAGGTGTTCCTCACCGATGTCCGGGTGCCCGACACGAATCGGCTCGGCCCCGTGGGCGGTGGCTGGCGGGTCGCGACCACCACGCTCAACAACGAACGCGTCGCGATCGGTGCCAGCTCCGGTGGTCCGCGGGAGGGCGGGATCATCGGGAAGATCACTCGCGCATGGCGAGACGAGCCGGGGCTGCGCAACGGCGCGATGCACGACGAGCTGATGCGGCTCTGGGTCGAGGCGGAAGTCCTTCGGCTGGCCGGGGAACGGCTCGGGCAAAAGGCCCAAAAAGACCCAGCGGGCCAGCCCGGGCCGGAAGGCGCCGGCATGAAGGTGGCCTTCGCCAAACTGGCGCAAGCCCTCTCGGGTTTCGACATCGAGCTACATGCCGAATCCGGCCTGCAGTACGACGATTGGACCATGCGCAGAACAGAAGTCGTCGACTTGGTCGGCCGCGAACCGGGGTACCGCTACCTGCGGGCACGCGGCAACTCGATCGAGGGCGGCACGTCGGAAATCTTGCGCAACACCATTTCTGAGCGGATTCTCGGCCTGCCGGGCGAACACCGCGTCGACAAGGATGTCGCCTGGAAGGATCTGGACCGATGAGCATCGGGGACCTGCTCTACTCCGACACCGAGGAGGCGTTGCGCGACAGCGTCCGCCACCTGTTCGCCGAGCGGTGTGCACCCGAGGTGGTAGTTCGGGCCTACGACCCGAACCCACAAGACTTTTCCGACCTGTGGCGGCGCCTGGCCGGTGAGTTGGGGGTCGCGGGTCTGCTGGTGCCGGAATCGCTTGGCGGTGCCGGCGCGAGTGCCCGCGAGGCCGCGGTCGTGATGGAGGAGATCGGCCGCGCCGTCGCGCCGGTGCCGTTTTTGTCCAGCGCCGTGCTCGCCACCGTCGCGCTGGCGGGTGCCGGCGAGACCGAGATCTTGTCTGCGCTTGCCCAAGGTGAGCTCACCGCGGCGCTGGCGGTGCCGCTGTCCACCGCGCCCGGCGATCCGATCGCGGGGGTCAGTGTCGGGGCCGACGGCCTGACCGGGGTGGTCAGCAGCGTCGCCGGAGCGGGCGAGGCCGACGTGTTGGTGGTGCCGGTTGCGGGCCGCGACGGTCTCGAGTTGCACACCGTCTCCACTAGTGCGGCGGGAGTACGGGTGTCACCGCTGCTGGCCCTGGACATGACGAGACCCCTCGCCAATGTGGAGTTTTCGGCAGCATCGTCAACCCGGGTCGGACCGGCGGATGAAGCCGTGGCCGCCGCGCTACAGACGGGTGCGGCGCTGCTGGCCTCCGAGCAACTCGGGCTGGCGCAATGGTGTTTCGAGACCACGCTGGACTATGCCAAGCAGCGCAAGCAGTTCGGCCGCGCGATCGGCTCGTATCAGGCGATCAAGCACCGGTTGGCGGATCTGTGGTTCGAGGTCGGCGCGGCGACGGCGGCCGCACGCCACGCCGCGGATACTTGCGCTTCCGAAGATCCGGACGCGAGCATCGCCGCGGCCATCGCGCAGGCGTACTGCAGCGGCATCGCGGTGCACGCCGCCGAGGAGTGCGTGCAGCTACACGGCGGCATCGGCATGACCTGGGAGTATCCCGCCCACCTGTACCTCAAGCGAGCCAAGAGCGATCAGTTGGCCTTCGGCACCGCCTACCGTCATCGGGCCCGGCTGGCCGAGCTGGTGGACCTGCCGGTTAGCTGAGCGCCATGCGCGTGTTGTTGACGACATACGATTCGCGCGGCGGCATCGAACCCCTGCTGGGACTCGCGGTGCAGTTGCAGGCGCTCGGCGCCGAGGTGGTGCTCTGCGCGCCGCCGGATGACGAATTCGCCGAGCGGGCAGCCGGTCTCGGCGTTTCGCTGGTGGGTTTCGGTCCTTCCGTGCGCGCGATGGCGACCGGGGCGACGCGGTCGTCGGAGCAGGACCTGCGCGGGCACGTGCTCGGGTTGATCGCCGCGCAGTTCGACACGGTCGCCGCGGCGGCGCAGGGATGCGACGCGCTGGTGTCGGCCAGCCTGGTGTGGACGTCGGCCGGTGCACGGTCAGTGGCCGACAAACTCGGTATCCCCTACGTCTACGTGAGCTACCACCCGACCCAGCTGCCGTCGCCGTACCACCCGCCGCCGGAGTACGTCGGCCGGGGGACGGGGACAACGCGAGATCGACAACCGGATGATGTGGGATCACAACGCGCGCAATGCCAATACGTTGTTCGGTCCGACGCTCAACAGCTCACCGGGCGGCGATCGGCCTGGCCCCGGTGGACGACGTGCGTGCTTACGCCTACACCAATCAGCCGTGGCTGGCAGCCGACCCGACGCTGGGCCCGTGGCAGCCGCTGGCCGACTTCGACGTCGTGCAAACCGGAGCGTGGCTGTTGCACGACGAACGCCCTCTCGCACCCGAGCTTCAGGAGTTCCTCGATGCCGGCACACCGCCGGTGTACCTGGGCTTCGGCAGCATGCCGTTGTGGGGTGCCAAGGAGGTCGTCTCGATGGCGATCGAGGCGATCCGCGGCCGGGGCCGGCGGGTGCTGCTCTCGCACGGCTGGGCCGAGTTGGCACTCGGCGATGACCGTGACGACTGTTTCGCCGTCGGCGAGGTCAATCAGCAAGCGCTGTTTGCCCGGGTGGCCATCGTCGTGCACCACGGCGGCGCGGGCACCACGACGGCGGCCGCCCGGGCGGGCGCGCCTCAGCTGGTGGTACCGCAGGGGGCTGACCAGGTGTATTGGGCCTGCCGGGTGGCCGAGCTGGGCATCGGCACCGCATGCGACGGTCCGACTCCGCCCCCGGGCGCCCTGCCGGCCGCACTCGAGGTGGCGCTGGCCGACGAGACCCGCGCACAAGCCGGCGCCGTCGCGGCCACGATCCGTGCCGACGGCGCGGCGGTCGCCGCACAGCTGTTGCTCGACGT
The DNA here is from genome assembly GCA_963794245.1 of uncultured Actinomycetota bacterium. Taxonomy (GTDB): domain Bacteria; phylum Actinomycetota; class Actinomycetes; order Mycobacteriales; family Mycobacteriaceae; genus Mycobacterium. Next base: position 416,432 of record CAWCDD010000004.1, read on the forward strand.
GGTGAGTCGCGAAAAGCGTTAGCGCGGCAGCGCCGAAGCGAAGACCTGCGTCATCGCCTCCCAGTGCCGCTCGGCTGCGGCCTCGTCATAGGGGGCGTTGTCCGGGACCGCAAAGCCGTGCGCTGCCTGATACCACTCGATGGTGTGCCGCACACCGGCCGCCGTCAGCGCCTTGTCCAGCTGCTCGGCGTGGTCGGTGGTGAAGGACGCATCGTCCTTGGCGCCGCCCACGTAGACCGTGGCGTTCATCCGGTGGGCCAGCAAGTGCGGGCTGTCCGGGGTGTCGGTCACCAGGCCGCCGCCGTGGAAAGACGCCGCGGCGGCCACCCGGTCCGGAACACGGCCGGCCACCGTCAGCGAGATTCGCCCGCCCATGCAGTAGCCGCACACCCCGAAGCGCTCGCCGGAAACCTCGGGGCGCGCCGCCAGGTAGTCGAAGAATGCGCGCGCATCGCTGGTGATTTTGTCCGCTGTCAGGCCGCCGATCATGGAAAACAGGCGCTTACGCTCTGTTTCGTCGCCGAACACGCTGGCCATGTCGAACGGGGCCCAGTCGCCGTTGCGGTAGTACACATCCGGCAGCAGCACCGCGTAGCCGAATCCGGCCAGTTTGGCCGCCATTTGTCCGAAGGTGTCGCGCAGTCCGCCGGCGTCGGGGTACATGATCACGCCCGGGTGGGGGGCTTGGGATTCCGGACCTTCGGGGGTGAACAGGTGGACGGTGCAGGTCCCGTCGGCGGTGGTGATGGTGTCGGTGATGTTCGGCATGGCACCCGTTCTACTCCTGGGATCTGAACGTAAATTCGTCGGCGCCGACGCGCCGCGCCCGGCTTCGCCACGCCCGCGATCGCGGCTAAGCTGACCGCGTGCCGATCGCTGCCCCGGTTCCTGCGCCCTACGAGGACCTGCTGCGCCTGGTCCTCGAGACGGGTTCGGCCAAATCGGACCGCACCGGCACCGGAACCCGCAGCCTGTTCGGCCAGCAGTTGCGTTACGACCTGTCGGCCGGCTTCCCGCTGCTGACCACCAAGAAGGTCCATCTCAAATCGGTGGTCTACGAGTTGCTGTGGTTCCTGCGCGGCGACTCCAACGTCGGCTGGCTACACGAACACGGCGTCACGATCTGGGACGAATGGGCCAGCGACACAGGCGATCTCGGGCCCATCTACGGCGTGCAGTGGCGATCCTGGCCGACCCCAACGGGAGAGCACATCGACCAGATCAGCGCCGCGCTGGAGCTGCTGCGCACCGACCCGGACTCCCGGCGCAACATCGTGTCGGCCTGGAACGTCGGCGAAATCCCGCAGATGGCGCTGCCGCCGTGTCACGCGTTCTTCCAGTTCTACGTGGCCGACGGACGGCTGAGCTGCCAGCTTTACCAGCGCAGCGCGGACCTGTTTTTGGGCGTGCCGTTCAACATCGCCAGCTACGCGCTGCTGACCCACATGATGGCGGCCCAGGCGGGCTTGCGCGTCGGGGAGTTCGTCTGGACCGGCGGCGACTGCCACATCTACGACAACCACGTCGACCAGGTGCGGACCCAGCTCAGCCGCGATCCGCGGCCGTACCCGGAACTCTTTCTAGCCCAACGGGATTCGATCTTCGACTACACCTACGACGACGTCGTCGTGAAGAACTACGATCCGCACCCGGCGATCAAAGCTCCCGTCGCTGTATGACACGCGCCGGCGACGATGCAGAGCGAAGCGATGAGGAGAAGTGGCGCGCTTGACCACCGTGGGCATGGTGTGGGCGCAGTCCACATCCGGGGTCATCGGCCGCAACGGCGACATCCCCTGGCACGTGCCGGAGGACCTGGCCCGCTTCAAGCAGGTGACCGTGGGCCACACCGTGATCATGGGTCGGCGGACCTGGGATTCGTTGCCGGCCGTGGTGCGGCCGCTGCCGCGCCGCAGAAACATCGTCCTGTCCCGCCAGGCCGACTTCAAGCCCGAGGGAGCCGAAGTGGTCGACTCCCTCGACGACGCCCTGACCGAGGCCGAAGCGTGGGTGATCGGCGGCGCCCAGATCTACCGGCTCGCGCTGCCGCGCGCCACCCGATGCGAGGTCACCGAGATCGAGATCGACCTGGTCCGCGACGACGAGGATGCGCTGGCCCCGGTGCTCGACGAGACCTGGCTCGGTGAGACGGGGGAATGGCAGGTCAGCGGGTCCGGGCTGCGGTATCGGTTTCACAGCTATCGTCGGCCCTGAGCGCTCGTCTCGGCGTCGGCGCCGGTGACCTGACATACTCGACGTGGGTCGGCGGGGTCGGTGTGACGGGGTTTACGGCATTTCCAGGGAGGGGAAATTGGCAGTGATTACCGAACCCACATCGGCATTCACCCGCAAGTTCATCGGGTACGACGCGACCGCTGTCGATGCCCACATCGAGATGTTGACCACCAAGCAGAGTCTCTTGCTCAACGACGTCGAGAGCCTGCGGGCCCGGCTCAAGGAATCCGGGGAGGAAGCGACCGCGCTGCGCAAGGAGGTCGCCGTCCTGACGGACACCTCACCCGCGCCCCAGGCGATGCAGCAACGGATGGCGAAGATGCTGCGGCGTGCGGTCGACGAAATTTCGGAGATGCAGGCCGAGGCGCGGGCCGAGGCGGAGGCGCTGATCACGGCGGCGGAAGCGGAAATCGAGGCCGAGCAGCGCCAGCACCAAGAGGTGTTGGGGGACATGGCCGCCCAGCAAAAGGCGATGGAAGCGCAGTATCGCGAAACCAAGGAGACGCTCGAGGCCGAACTGGCCAGCATGCGCGACGACGCCCAGCGGGCGCGTGAACAGCTGCTCGCCGACGCCAAGGAGCAGGTCGACCGGGATCGTGAACAGGCCCGGCGGGCGGTGGACGCCGCGAGCGAGCAGCGGATCAAAGTCCTCGAACAACTGATGGGCGTATACCGCGACCTGGAATCGGTTCCGGCCGCGCTCGAGACGGCATACCAAGAACAAAAGAATCCGCCGGAGCGCAGTGCCGCCGCGCCGGTGGACGAGAAAGTCAGCGCGGGGTGAGCCTTCGCTGAGAGCGGTGCAAAGACCGGTATTCTCGGCGCGTGTCGATCAGGAGGCTGACCGCCGCGCAGGCCCGGCGGATAGCCGTTGCGGCCCAAGGGTTTAACGAGCCGCGACCCGGCGGTGAGATCACCCGCGCCCACCTGCGCCGACTGATCTCGAGAATTCAAGTGCTACAACTGGATTCGGTTTCCGTAGCGGTGCGTGCGCATTACGCGCCGGTGTTCAGCAGGCTTGGCCCCTACGACCGCGACGTGCTGGACCGCGCCGCCTGGGGCCCAGGCTCGGCGCGGCTGCTGGCCGAGTACTGGGCACACGAGGCCGCACTGATGGCCGTCGACGACTGGCCGCTGCTGCGCTGGCGGATGCGCCAGTACCGGCACGGCCGCTGGGGCACCCACATCGTCAAGGCCAACCCGGCGCTCGCCGACAAGATCGTTGCCGCCGTCCGCGAACTCGGGCCGAGCACCGCCGGACAGATCGAGGCCCATCTCGAGGCCGAACCGCGCGGGCCCAAAGGAAGCTGGTGGGGCAGTCGCAGCGACACCAAATGGGTGGCCGAGGCACTGTTCGCCTCCGGGGTGCTCACCACGGCCACCCGGGTCGGCTTCGCCCGCCACTACGACCTGGTGGAACGGGTGCTGCCGGCGAGCGTGCTGGCCCGCGAGGTCGACGACGCCGAAGCCATCCGCGAGCTCATCTTGCGCGCGGCCACCGCCCTGGGGGTGGGCACCGAGGCCGACCTCCGCGACTACTTCCGGCTGTCCGCGCAACAGGTCAAACCCGCGATCGCCGAGCTGGCGGCCGCCGGCGACATCGAGGCGGTAAGCGTCGACGGCTGGTCGGCGCCCGCGTATCTGCATGCCGGCCGGTCGGTGCCTCGGCTCGATCGCGGCACCGCGCTGCTGTGTCCGTTCGACCCGTTGATTTTCTTCCGGCCTCGGGTGCAGCGGCTGTTCAATTTCCATTACCGCATCGAGATCTACACCCCGGCGCCCAAGCGCCAGTACGGCTATTACGTGTGGCCGCTGCTGGTGGACGGTGAGCTGATGGCACGAGTCGACCTCAAGGCCGACCGCGCCGCCGGCACGCTGCGCGTGGTGGGCGCGTTCGGTGAGCCCCAGCATGCCGGCCGGGTGTCGCGCTCCCGGGTGGCCGCCGCGCTGGCCGGCGAGCTGGAGTCGATGGCGTCATGGCTTGGCCTGGGTGGGTTCACCGTGTCCGGCCGCGGTGATTTGGCCGGGGAATTGCGCACCGCCGCCAAGGGGGTGAGCTGATGCCGCCGCCGTCCAAGGAGCTCAAGGCCACGCTGTGGAAGGCGGCCGAGAAGCTACGCGGGTCGGCGTCGGCCAGTGAGTACAAGGACGTGATTCTGGGGCTGGTGTTCCTCAAGCACGTGTCCGAGTCGCACTGGAACGTATTGGCGGACAACGCAAAAGCCGAAAATATCGGCCGCCTGGTCGATGACGCGATGGGTGCTGTGATGGCCGGCAATCCGGCCCTTGCCGGGATGCTGCCGCGGCTCTACGAAAGCCTCGACCAGCGCCGGCTCGGTGAGCTGGTGGAGCTGCTCGACGGCGCGCGACTGCAACCGCAGGACGGCCGCCGCCCCCGGGACCTGATGGGGGAGGTGTACGAGTACTTTCTCGGCAACTTCGCTCGCGCGGAAGGCAAACGGGGCGGGGAGTTCTTCACACCGCCCAGTGTGGTGCGCCTCATCGTGGAGGTCCTGGAGCCGGCGGGCGGGCGGGTGTACGACCCGTGCTGCGGCTCGGGCGGAATGTTCGTGCAGACCGAGAATTTCATCGCCGCCCGCGACGGCGACGCGAAGGACGTGCGCATCTACGGGCAGGAGGGCGTCGAGCAGACCTGGCGAATGGCGAAGCTGAACCTCGCCATTCACGGGATCGACAACACCGGCCTGGCCCGGGGCGACACGTTCGTGAACGATGCGCACCCCGGCGTGCCGATGGACTACGTGATGGCCAATCCGCCGTTCAACATCAAGGATTGGGCTCGCGACGAACACGATCCGCGCTGGCGCTTCGGTGTTCCACCCGCCGGCAATGCCAACTACGCGTGGATTCAGCACATCCTTTCCAAGCTGTCGCCCGGTGGTGTGGCCGGAGTGGTGATGGCCAACGGCTCGATGTCGTCGAACACCGTCGGGGAGGGCAACATTCGCGCGCGGATCGTCGACGCGGATCTGGTGTCGTGCATGATCGCGCTGCCCGCGCAGCTGTTTCGCAGCACCGGAATCCCGGTGTGCCTGTGGTTCTTCGCCAGGGACAAGGGCGACCGGTCGGGTCAGGTGCTGTTCATCGATGCCCGCAGGCTCGGCTACCTCGTCGATCGCGCGGAACGCGCATTGACCGACGGCGAAGTCGCCCGGATCGGCGACACTTATCACGCGTGGTGCGGGTCAAGCTCGGCGGTCGGGAAGGGCATTGTCTACGAGGATATTCCGGGCTTCTGCAAATCCGTATCACTGAACGAAATCGCGGCCGCGGGCTACCCGCTCACACCGGGACGGTATGTCGGCGCTCCCGCTACCGAGGCTGACGCGGAGCCGGCCGACGAGAAGATCGCGCGGCTGACCGCAGACCTGCTGACGGCGCTCGACGAGTCTGCGCGGCTGGAAACGGTGGTGCGGCAGCAGGTGCGGCGATTGTGCTGAAGGCAACGCTCGGCGAGTATCTCGACTTCAGCACCGGAAGCAGCTCGCCGGCGCGGGCACCGGACGGGCGATTCCCGGTCTACGGCGCCAACGGCGCGATCGGGTATGCGGCGCAACCCAATGCGAGCGGCCCGCTGATCGTGCTCGGTCGCGTCGGATCGTATTGCGGCAGCCTGCGCTATTGCGACTCCGATGTGTGGGTCACCGACAACGCGCTGGTGTGCCGGGCCAAAGAGCCTGCGGAGACGCGATATTGGTATTACGCGCTGCAAACCTGCAGGCTGGGCGATCACCGGGCCGGATCGGGGCAGCCGCTGCTCAATCAGGCAATTCTGCGCGACGTTTCGGTTCGGGCGATCCCGGGACGCCAGCGGCAGCGGATCGCCGCGCTGCTCGGAGCTTTCGACGACAAGGTGGCCGCCAACGAACGCGTGATCGATGCCGCCGAGAAGATGATGGTCGCTATCGTCGAGCGGGTTCGCGATGACGTGCCGCTGTCGAGCCTGGCGCAACGGTCGACGGTGCTTCGAGGACCCGAACAATTCGATGATGTCGTCGCGCATTATTCCCTCCCGGCGTTTGACGACGGCGCCACACCACGGCGGGTTGCCGGCGCATCCGTGCGAAGCGGCAAGTTCGTGTTGTCCGGACCGTGCGTGCTGTTCGCCAAGTTGAATCCGCGCATTCCGCGCATCTGGAATGTGCCGCGGCTACCTGCCGAAATGGCAGTGGCGAGCCCGGAATTCGTCGTGCTCAGCCCGATTGACGTCGGCACCTCGGCGCTGTGGGCGGCGGTACGTCAACCCGACGTCTCGCGGCGACTGCAGCAGCAGGTCGCCGGAACCTCGACGAGCCACCAACGCATTACGCCGCGCGACCTGATGGATGTCGCAGTGCGCGACGTGCGGCGTCTGAGCGCCGATGCCGCGCAGACGATCACCAGTCTGGGTGCGCTGTGTCACGCGCGACGCAGCGAATCCTTGCGGCTGTCGGGTTTCCGCGACGCCTTGCTGCCTTTGGTGATATCGGGCGAGGTCCAGCTAAGGTAATCGCCGTGGCCGAGACCGCGCCGCTGCGCGTGCAACTGATCGCCAAGACGGAGTTCTTGGCGCCGCCGGACGTACCGTGGACCACCGACGCCGACGGCGGGCCGGCGCTGGTCGAGTTCGCCGGCCGCGCCTGCTACCAGAGCTGGTCCAAACCCAACCCCAAGACCGCGACCAACGCCGGCTACGTCAAACACATCATCGACGTCGGGCACTTCTCGGTGCTCGAGCACGCCAGCGTGTCGTTCTACATCACCGGCATCTCGCGCTCGTGCACGCATGAACTGATCCGGCACCGGCATTTCTCCTACTCGCAGCTCTCGCAGCGCTACGTGCCGGAGGCGGCCTCGCAGATCGTCGTGCCGCCCGGCCTGGAAGACGACCCCGAACTGCGACAGGTCCTGGCCGAGGCAGCCGACGCCAGCCGTGCCACCTACACCGAGCTGCTGGCCAAGCTCGAGGCGAAGTTCGCCGACCAACCCAACGCGATCCTGCGGCGCAAGCAAGCGCGACAGGCGGCCCGGGCCGTGCTGCCGAACGCCACCGAAACCCGCATCGTCGTGACCGGGAACTACCGGGCATGGCGGCACTTCATCGCGATGCGTGCCAGCGAGCATGCCGATGTGGAAATCCGGCGTCTGGCCATTGAATGTCTGCGTCAGCTCGTGGCGGTCGCACCGGCGGTATTCGCCGATTTCGAGATCTCCACGCTTGCCGATGGGACCGAGGTCGCGACCAGTCCGTTAGCCACCGAAGCCTGAGGCGCGCGGCGGCGAAATCGGCTTGGCACCGCCAGGTAATCTGGGAGCGTGAGTTCCGTCGGATTCGATGCCCCCGCGCGTCTGGGAACCTTGCTGACCGCAATGGTCACGCCGTTTGCCGCCGATGGCTCGCTTGACACCGCTGCCGCGGCGCGCGTGGCGAACCACCTGGTAGACGCCGGCTGCGATGGCCTGGTCGTCTCGGGAACCACCGGCGAGTCGCCGACCACCACCGACGACGAGAAGCTCGAGCTGCTGCGTGCCGTCCTCGAAGCGGTGGGCGACCGGGCTCGCGTCATCGCCGGTGCGGGCACCTACGACACCGCGCACAGCATCAAGCTGGCCAAGGCCAGCGCGGCCGAAGGTGCGCACGGTCTGCTCGTGGTCACGCCGTACTACTCGAAGCCACCGCAGAGCGGGCTGATCGCACATTTCACTGCTGTCGCCGACGCGACCGACCTGCCAGTGCTGCTCTACGACATCCCGCCGCGGTCGGTGATCCCCATCGAGCCCGACACCATCCGCACGCTGGCGTCGCACCCGAACATCGTCGGGATCAAGGACGCCAAGGCTGATCTGCACGGCGGCGGCCAGATCATCGCCGAAACCGGATTGGCCTACTACTCCGGAGACGACGCGCTCAATCTGCCGTGGCTGGCGATGGGCGGGATCGGATTCATCAGCGTGATTTCTCACCTGGCCGCCGGTCAGCTACGAGAGTTGTTGTCCGCCTTCAATTCCGGGGACATTGCGACCGCCCGCAAGATCAACGTGGCGGTCGCGCCGCTGTGTAACGCGATGGGCCGGCTGGGTGGGGTGACGCTGTCCAAGGCAGGCCTGCGGCTGCAGGGCATCGAAGTCGGCGATCCCCGGCTGCCGCAGGTGCCGGCGACGCCCGAGCAGATCGACGCGCTGGCCGCCGACATGCGTGCGGCCTCGGTACTCAGGTGATCGACACGTGAACGAAGACCTCAGCCCGCCAGGTCCGTTGACCGCAGGTGGGTTGCGGGTGACCGCGCTCGGCGGCATCAGCGAAATCGGCCGCAACATGACGGTTTTCGAACACCTGGGCCGGCTGCTGATCATCGACTGCGGGGTGATGTTCCCCACTCACGACGAGCCGGGTGTCGACCTGATCCTGCCCGACCTGCGCCACATCGAAGACCGGCTGGACGACATCGAGGCGCTGGTGCTCACGCATGCGCACGAGGACCACATCGGGGCGATTCCGTTCCTGCTCAAGCTGCGGTCCGACATTCCGGTCGTCGGCTCGAAGTTCACCCTGGCGATGGTCGCCGCCAAGTGCCGCGAGCATCGCATCAAGCCGGTGTTCGTCGAAGTCAAAGAGGGGCAGAGCAGCCACCACGGCGTGTTCGACTGCGAATACTTCGCGGTGAACCACTCGATCCCGGACGCGCTGGCCATCGCCGTCTACACCGGCGCGGGAACGGTTTTGCACACCGGTGACATCAAGCTCGACCAACAACCGCTGGACGGCCGGCCCACCGACCTCCCCGGCATGTCACGCCTCGGCGACGCCGGTGTCGATCTGTTCTTGTGCGACTCGACCAACTCCGGGATCCCCGGTGTCGGGCCGTCCGAAAGCGAGGTCGGGCCGACCCTGCACCGGCTGATCCGTGGTGCTGAAGGGCGCGTCATCGTGGCGTGCTTCGCTTCCAACGTCGACCGGGTGCAGCAAATCATCGACGCCGCAGTGGCTTTGGGCCGGCGGGTGTCGTTCGTCGGGCGATCCATGGTGCGCAACATGGGCATCGCCCGGGACTTGGGCTTCCTGCGGGTCGACGACTCCGACGTGATCGACATCGGGGCCGCCGAGATGATGGCGCCCGAACGGGTGGTGCTGATCACCACCGGCACCCAGGGCGAGCCGATGGCGGCGTTGTCCCGGATGTCGCGCGGCGAGCATCGCAGTATCACGCTGACCGCCGGGGACCTCGTGGTGCTCTCGTCGTCGCTGATCCCCGGCAACGAGGAAGCGGTCTACGGCGTAATCGACGCGCTGGCCAAGGTCGGCGCCCGGGTCGTCACCAATGCCCAAGCCCGCGTACATGTTTCGGGCCACGCCTATGCCGGTGAGCTGCTCTTCCTGTACAACGGGGTGCGGCCCCGCAATGTGATGCCGGTGCACGGGACCTGGCGCATGCTGCGCGCCAACGCCAAGCTCGCCGCCACCACCGGAGTGCCGGAGGAATCAATCCTGTTGGCCGAGAACGGCGTCAGCGTCGACCTGGTCGGGGGCAGGGCATCGATTGCCGGAGCGGTGCCGGTCGGCAAGATGTTCGTCGACGGCCTCGTCACCGGCGACGTCGGCGACATCACCCTGGGCGAGCGGCTCATTCTGTCCGAGGGATTCGTCGCGGTGACCATAGTGCTCACCCGCGGCACCGGGCGTTCGGCGACTACGCCGCACCTGTATTCACGCGGCTTCTCCGAGGATCCCAAGGCGCTCGAGCCCGTCGTGCGCAAGGTCTCCGAAGAGCTGGAAGCGCTGGCCGCGGCAGGAGTGACCGACCCGATCCGGATCGCTCAGGGTGTGCGGCGCACCGTCGGCAAGTGGGTGGGCGAAACCTTCCGCCGCCAGCCCATGATCGTGCCGACCGTCATCGAAATCTAGATTTTCTCGGCTAGATCTTTTCCGCGAAAGCCGACCATTCCAGCTGCGACGCCTTGAGTTTGCGGCCGGTCGGCTCGACGTAACGCGCGACGAGTTCCTCCGGTCCGGCCTGCTCGACCAGCCGCCAACCGTACTCGGCGATGAAGTCGGCGACCTCGTCGGGCTCCAGGCCGAAATGCCAAAGTTGTTGGCGCTGACGGACAGTGCGGTACAACGTCCGGGTGCCGTACCGATTCGTCCCGTCGATGAAGTCCCGGCGGACGTAGGTGAACACCAACCGGCTGCCCGGGGCGGCCGCGCGCAGCCCGTCAAGGGTTCGCCGCACGCCGTCCTCGGTGAGGTACTGCGTCACGCCTTCGCAGATGAAGAAAGCCCGGTAATCGGTGTGATAGCCGTGCTCGGCCAGGGCGGTGAGCAGGTCGTCGCGCTCGAAATCCAAGGCCACCAACCGAACCGACAGCGGTGGACCGCCCAGCACCCGCCGCAGCGTCTTGGCCTTCCTGGCGATGTTGACCGGCAGATCCACTTCGAAGACCGGGATACGGACTTGCCGGTTCAGCAGGTAGGCGCGGGTGTCCAGACCGGCGCCGAGGATGACGACCGCATTGATGTCGTCGAGCGACTCGGTGATCTTGTCGGCGATGAAACGCTTGCGGCAGGCCAAGTTCGCCCACAGCCCGGGGCCGCTGAATTCCGATCCGCGAATCATCAGGCGGCGGATCGGTGCTGCCCGGGTCGCGGCGACCAGCCAGCGCAGCGGGGCCGGCAGGAAAAGGTCCGCGAGGTCGTCGTCGACCAGCCGGCGTCCGGCTGGTTCGTTCTGCTCGACGGCGGCCAGCACCATCGGGCCGAATGCAGTCTGAGCCGCGGGGTTTCGTGCCATGGCTGCTACTTGTTCAAGAAGCCCGCGTCGACCGGCAAGGTCACGCCGGTGATGTAGCGCGCCTGGTCGGACACCAGCCACGCCACCGCGTTGGCGATGTCCTCGACGTCTAGCACCTCCACCGGCATGGCATTGCCCATGGCTCCGGGCGTGTCGGTCGCGGCGGCCATCTTGGCCAGCCATTCCCGGGTGAACTCGTTGTTGATCATCGGCGTCTCCACACCGGACGGATGGATCGAGTTGACCCGAATCATCTCGCTCGCAAGCAGATTCGCGTATACCCGCATCAACCCGACGACCCCGTGCTTGGCGGCGACATAGCCGACCGAACCAGGCGTCCGCGCTGCCGACGCCGGCGAGCCCGGCACTGGAACTGATCAGCACGATCGACCCGCCGGCGCCCTGGGCGACCATGGTGGGTATCGCGGCCTTGATGGTGTTGTAGACGCCGGTGAGGTTGACGTCGACGACATCGCGCCAACCGTCGTCGCCGGATTGCATGGGCGCGATACCGGCGTTGGCCACCACGATGTCGAGCCGGCCGAGCTCGTCGATACCGGCCTGCACCGCGGCCGACAGCGACGGCGCGATCACGCACGTCGGCCTGCTTGGCCACGATCCGGGCGCCGGTGTCTTCGACGAGTTTGACGGTGGCCGCGAGGTCCTCCGGCGTGGCCAGGGCATAGCGGCACACTGTCGATCTGCGCGCACAGGTCGACGGCGATCACGTTCGCGCCGTCGGTGGCCAGTCGAACCGCGTGCGCGCGGCCCTGGCCGCGGGCCGCGCCGGTGATCAGCGCGACCTTTCCTTCCAGGGGCCGCCCTGTCACTGGCGCAGTTGTCCCTTGTCCGCGTCGCCCGCGGGAACCGGCTGCAGCATCTTGATGTCCGGGGCGCCGGCCAGGTGCTCGCCGACGGCGGTGAACATGCCCCCGACCGCGGGAGCGGTGCTGTGGGTCTTCAGCGCCTCTTCGTCGGCCCACTGCTCGATGAAGACGAAGGTCTCGCCAGTCTGGTGCAACGAGTACAGCTGGCAGCCCGGCTCGGTGTGCACCTCTTCAACCGTGCGGGTCAGGATGTCGCGGACGGTGTCGACGGACTCGGGTTTGACGGTCAGGGTGGCGACAACGACGACGGGCATGCTGTGCTCCTTGCGGGGTAGCGGCGGGATGGCTGTCACCCTACTCACACAGAATTGACGGCCGCCGGGATGCCCGCCGCGGCCCAAGAGCGCTGCTCTCGGCCATTTCGGGCCTGGTCGACGCGCTTCGAAGACCGAATCGACACGGTTTTGTGACCCGTGTGGCTGATGGTGAATATGGGGCGGTTGCGACTAGGCTGGACCCCATGCCTAGTAAGACCGCTGCCCGCTCCGGAACCCGAACGAGCAGGTCAAAGGCCACTTCGCGCACCGGCGGGTCTCGAAGTGCGCGACCGGCACCTGCCCGCAAGAAGGCGCGCAGGCCGGCCAAGCGGCACCACCGGTCCCTACTGGTTGCCGCCGGGATGACCGGCGGGCGGGCGATGCGCGCCACCTGGCTGATGGCGGCACGGGGCACCGGCGGTGCGGCAAGGTCGATCGGGCGGGCCCGCGACATCGATCCGGGGCACCGCCGCGACGGAATCGCGCTGGTTCTGCTCGGCGTTGCCGTCGTGGTCGCCGCGAGCTCATGGTTCGACGCGGCGCGGCCGGTGGGCGCGTGGGTCGATGCGGTGCTGCGCACGTTCATCGGCGCCGGCGTGCTGGCCCTGCCGGCGGTCCTCGCGGTGGTGGCGGTGATGCTGATGCGCACCGCGCCCAACCCCGAGGCGCGGCCCCGGCTGATCCTGGGCGCGAGCATGATCACCCTTTCGCTACTCGGTCTGCGCCACCTGTGGTCGGGTTCACCGGGAGACCCCGAATTGCGCCGTCGCGCAGCGGGATTCATTGGCTTTGCCATCGGTGGTCCGTTGTCGGAGGGGTTGACGCCCTGGATCGCGGCACCGCTGTTGTTCATCGGCGCGCTGTTCGGGCTGCTGTTGTTGACCGGCACCACGATGCGCGAGCTGCCCGAAATGATGCGAGCCTTGTTCGGCACCCGGTTCGTGGACGACCTTTACGCCGACGACGGCGATTACGACTACGACGACGCCGATGGCCAAGCGCGCGAAGACTTTTCCGACGGTTACTACGACGACGGCGCATTCGACAAGGAGCCGCAGGCCTGGCCGTCGGCGGACGGGGCCGTCGCTCTCGACGACCCGCTCCCGGACGACACTCCCACCGTTCCGGAACCAGCCATCGCCAAGACCCGCCGTCGCGCCAAGAAGCAGGACACTCAGGTCACCGACCGGGTCGTCGAGGGCCCCTACAACCTGCCGTCGCTGGATCTGCTGGTGGCCGGTGACCCGCCCAAGAAGCGCAGCGCGGCCAACACGCAGATGGCCGATGCCATCAGCGAGGTGCTGAGCCAGTTCAAGGTCGACGCCGCCGTCACCGGCTGCACCCGCGGTCCCACCGTCACCCGCTACGAGGTGGAGCTGGGGCCGGGCGTCAAGGTCGAGAAGATCACCGCGCTGCAGAAGAACATCGCCTACGCCGTGGCCACCGAGAGCGTGCGCATGCTCGCCCCGATCCCGGGCAAGTCCGCCGTCGGTATCGAGGTGCCCAACACCGACCGGGAAATGGTGCGGCTGGCCGACGTGCTCACCGACCCGTCGACCCGCCGCGATCATCACCCGCTGGTCATCGGGCTCGGCAAGGACATCGAAGGCGACTTCATCTCGGCCAACCTGGCCAAGATGCCGCACCTGCTGGTCGCCGGCTCGACCGGTTCCGGTAAGTCCAGCTTCGTCAACTCCATGCTGGTGTCGCTGCTGACCCGCTGCACCCCCGAAGAGGTCAGGATGATCCTGATCGACCCGAAGATGGTGGAACTGACGCCGTACGAAGGCATTCCGCACCTGATCACGCCGATCATCACCCAGCCGAAGAAGGCGGCGGCCGCGCTGGCCTGGCTGGTCGAGGAGATGGAACAGCGCTACCAGGACATGCAGGCGTCGCGGGTGCGTCACATCGACGACTTCAACGCCAAGGTGCGATCCGGCGCGATCACCGCGCCGCTGGGCAGCCAGCGCGAGTACCGGCCGTACCCCTACGTGGTCGCGATCGTCGACGAGCTGGCCGACTTGATGATGACCGCGCCGCGTGACGTCGAGGACGCGATCGTGCGGATAACCCAGAAGGCCCGTGCCGCCGGCATCCACCTGGTGCTGGCCACCCAGCGCCCGTCGGTGGACGTGGTCACCGGGCTGATCAAGACGAACGTGCCGTCGCGGCTGGCGTTTGCCACGTCGTCCCTGATCGACAGCCGGGTGATCCTGGACCAGGCGGGCGCCGAAAAGCTGATCGGCATGGGCGACGGGCTCTTCCTGCCGATGGGCACCAACAAACCCATCCGGCTACAGGGCGCCTTCATCACCGACGAAGAGATCCACGCCGTCGTCACCGCCTGCAAGGACCAGGCCGAACCCGAATACACCGACGGCGTCACCACCGCCAAGCCCACCGGCGAGCGCACCGACGTCGACCCGGACATCGGCGACGACATGGACGTCTTCCTGCAAGCCGTCGAGCTGGTGGTGTCCAGTCAGTTCGGCTCCACCTCGATGCTGCAGCGCAAACTGCGGGTCGGCTTCGCCAAAGCCGGCCGGCTGATGGACTTGATGGAAACCCGCGGCATCGTCGGGCCCAGCGAAGGGTCCAAGGCGCGCGAGGTACTGGTCAAGCCCGACGAGCTGGCCGGAACGCTGGCGCTGATCCGCGGCGGCGCCAACGCCGACGGATCCGACGAGGATTCCGACTAGACGGCGACGAATAGCGCCGTTCGAGCCGTCGACGAATAGCGCCGCTTAGCGCCGAACGTGCTCTCTGGGCGAAATATCCGCCCAAATCTCGCCGTCAGAGCACGTTCGGCGTCGTGTGCGGGCCTCAGAGCAGCAGCAGCATCCGGGTGTTGCCCAGGATGTTCGGTTTGACGTAGCTCAGGTCCAGGAACTCGGCGACACCGATGTCGTAGGAGCGGCACATCTCCTCGAACACCTCGGCGGTGACCGGCGTGCCCTCGATCTCGGTGAACCCGTGCCGGCCGAAGAACTCGGTCTCGAAGGTCAACACGAAGATCCGCTCCAGCTGCAACTCGCGGGCGACTTCGAGCAGTCGCGTGACGATCGAGTGGCCGACACCGTGGCCTGTCGCCGCGGGGTCGACCGCGACGGTGCGGATCTCGCCGAGATCCGACCAGAACACGTGCAACGCGCCGCAGCCGACCACTCCGCCGGCAAGCTCGGCCACCCAGAACTCCTGGACGGCTTCATACAGCGTCACCAGGGGTTTTTCCAGCAGGATCTTGCCCGCATAAGTGTCGACGAGGTGCTTGATCGCGGGGACATCGGAGGTTCGCGCGCGCCGGACGACGACTGGCCCGCTATCCCGAGAACGTTCGGTCACGGGTATCAGTATTGACATCTGGCGCGGCTGTGCTGGTCAACCGCTATTCTGTTGCGGTGTCGGGGCAGCCGCAGACAGGACCGGTGGCGGGGCGCGTCAGCATCGCCAACCTGGCCAATGTCCTGACGCTATTGCGGCTGGTATTGGTTCCGATCTTCCTGCTCGCATTGTTCGCCGGCGGCGGCCACGAAACCCCGGCCCGGCTGGTGGCTTTCGTGGTGTTCGCGGTGGCGTGCATCACCGACCGGCTGGACGGCCTGCTGGCCCGCAACTACGGCATGGCCACCGAATTCGGCGCGTTCGTCGATCCGATCGCCGACAAGATGCTGATCGGATCGGCGCTGGTCGGGCTGTCGATGCTGGGCGACCTGCCGTGGTGGGTCACCGTGCTGATCCTGGCCCGCGAGATCGGGGTGACGGTGTTGCGGCTGGCCGTGATTCGCCGCGGCGTCATTCCGGCCAGCTGGGGCGGCAAGCTCAAGACTTTTGTCCAGGCGGTGGCCATCGGGTTGTTCGTGCTGCCGCTGTCGGGACCGTTCCTGGTGGTGGCGTCGGTGGTGATGGCCGCCGCGATCGTGCTGACGGTGGTCACCGGAATCGACTATGTGGCCTCGACCGTCAGGGAAGTGCGCCGGACGGGAACCTAGACGGCCGCTGCTGGCGTTGACCTGATGAAGCAGCTTTGCCGGACGAAGGAGATCAGCATGTCGCCACTGGTGCGCGAGGTCATCGGCGAGGTGCTGCGCCTGGCCCGAACGTCACAGGGTCGGACGCTGCGCGAGGTGTCGGACACCGCCCGGGTGAGCCTCGGGTATCTCTCGGAGGTGGAGCGCGGCCGCAAAGAGGCCTCAAGCGAGCTGCTGCACGCGATCTGCGACGCGTTGGAGGTCCCGCTGTCGGCGGTGCTCACCGATGCCGGTGAGCGGATGGCCAACGAGGAGCGCGCGGCCCGCAGCGTGCCGAACGGCGAGGCGAGCGTCACCACCATCGACGCGAGCACCAAGGTCGTCATCCGGCCCGTGGCGTCGCTCGTGGTGGCCTGAGTGCCAGGATTGCTCGGCGACGCCTATCGCGCGCCAGGGGTGGGGCGATCGGCGCCGACCCGATAAATTGAGCGGCAGGGTGATCGCTAGGGCCTATCGTGGGTCCTCCGGCACACAGAAACGAAGGTGGAGCTAACTCATGGCCAATCCGTTCGTCAAAGCGTGGAAATACGTCATGGCGCTGTTCAACGCGAAGATTGACGAGCACGCAGACCCCAAGATCCAGATTCAGCAGGCCATTGAGGAAGCCCAGCGCACGCATCAGGCGCTGACCCAGCAGGCGGCACAAGTGATCGGCAACCAGCGTCAGCTGGAGATGCGCCTCAACCGGCAGCTCGCCGACATCGAGAAGCTCCAGGTCAATGTGCGCCAGGCCCTGACGCTGGCCGACCAGGCCACCTCCGCCGGCGACGCGGCCAAGGCCACCGAGTACACCAATGCCGCCGAGGCGTTCGCGGCCCAGCTGGTGACCGCCGAGCAAAGCGTCGAAGACCTCAAGACGTTGCACGACCAGGCGCTGTCCGCCGCCGTCCAGGCGAAAAAGGCCGTCGAGCGAAACTCGATGGTGCTGCAGCAGAAGATCGCCGAGCGCACCAAGCTGCTCAGCCAGCTCGAGCAGGCCAAGATGCAGGAGCAGGTCAGCGCGTCGCTGCGGTCGATGAGCGAGATCGCCGCGCCGGGCAACACCCCGAGCCTCGACGAGGTCCGCGACAAGATCGAACGCCGCTACGCCAACGCGGTCGGCTCCGCCGAACTCGCGCAGGGTTCGGTGCAGGGCCGCATGCTCGAGGTCCAGCAGGCCAGCGTGGAGATGGCGGGCCATTCCCGGCTCGAGCAAATCCGCGCGTCGATGCGTGGCGAGGCCCTGCCGACGGGCGGGACCTCCGCGGCTCCCGGTGCCACACCTGCCACCCCCGCGCCCGCCGAGAGCGCCGGTGGACAGGTTGCCGAGAAACCCTTTGGTCAGTAGCCGTCCGGTCGGTCTGACATGGCGGTGAAGGCGATGCAGCGCGGGCCCTTTCGGGCGCTGCTGCAGCTGGGGCTGGATACCGCCGCCGATCTCACCGGCTTGGTCGCCCAGAAGATCAGCGCGGCCACCGACCCGCGGGCCCGGCTGCTGCGCCGCCGCCGTCGCGCGCTGCGGTGGGCGTGGATCTTCGCCGCCGGCAGCGTGTTCTGGGGTCTGGTCACCGCGGTGCTGGCGTGGTGGGGCTGGTTCGTGTTGCTGCTGCAGATCACCGGCGGCATCGCGGTCGTCGAGGTGGTACCCGCGACATTGTTGTTCTTCCGCTACCACTGGCTGAAGTCGGAGCCGCTGCCTGCCAGCCGGCCCGTCAACCCCCGCCGGCTGCCGCCACCCGGTTCCGCGGCGCGACCCGCGATGTATGCGCTCGGCGCTTCCGAGCGTGGATTCTTTTCGTTGTTGGGTGTCATCGAGCGCGGCGCCATGTTGCCGACGGACGAGATCAGCGACTTGACCGCGGCGGCGAACAAGACGTCGGCGGCGATGGCGTCCAGCGCCGCGGAGGTGGTGTCGATGGAGCGCGCCGCGCACAGCTCGGAATCATCGCGGTCGTATCTGGTGCCCACCATCAATGCGTTCACCGCGCAGTTGAGCGCCGGCGTCCGGCAGTACAACGAAATGGTCACCGCCGCAGCGCAATTGGTTTCCTCGGCGAATGGCAATGGCGATGCCGGGCTCGCGGCGGCACACCAACGCTACCGGGCCGAGCTGGTCGAGGCTACCGATCGCCTGACCGGTTGGGCCCAGGCGTTCGACGAACTGGGCGGCTTACCGCGCCGTCCGTGATCTGACTGCGACGCGATTTGTAGCGGCTTCCGCCCGGGTCAGAACGACGCCTTGAGCGACGGCAACACCAGCGCCGCCACACCACGCAGCAACGCCTTGGTCATGTCAAAGAAGTCAAAGTAGTCCCGCCACAGCGTGATTCGCCCGTTGTGGACCTCGAACACGCCGCACACCCAGAACTGCAGCCGCAGCGGGCCGAAGATCAGCGCGTCACTGCGCTCGGTGAGCACGGCGGCGCCGTCGGCGGCAACGCGGTGGATCTTGACCTCGAACCCCGCGCGGCCGTCCATTCGGCGGAACAGCTTCATGGCCCGGGCGCGGCCATGGATCGTCGGCAGTCCGACGTTCTCGTAGACGAGATTGTCGTCCAGCGAGGCATCCGCGGTTTCGTAGTCCGCGTCCATCAAGGCATTCAGAAAAGTCTCGACCGTGCGCGTGTTCGCGACGGCTGTCCCAGTCAGCTCGGTCATGGTGCCAGCGTAGGCGCGTGCCGGCCGGGCGCTGTGGCAGGGTAAGGCGGTGCGAGTCGCCGTGGTCGCCGGGCCGGATCCCGGGCACTCGTTTCCCGCGATCGCGCTGAGTCGGCGTTTCCAGGACGCGGGCGATCAGCCCACCCTGTTCACCGGCGAGGAATGGATCCAGGCCGCCCGCGACGTCGGCATCGAGGCTGTCGCGCTCGACGGGCTCGCGGCGACCGATGAAGACCTCGACGCCGGGGCCCGAATCCACCGGCGTGCGGCGCGGATGGCCGTGCTCAATGTGCCGGCGCTACGCGACCTGGCGCCCGACCTGGTGGTGTCCGACGTCATCACCGCCGGCGGCGGCATGGCTGCCGAGCTGCTGGGCATCCCGTGGATAGAGCTCAACCCGCATCCGCTGTATCTGCCGTCGAAGGGGTTGCCGCCGATCGGCAGCGGGCTGGCGCCGGGTAGTGGTATCCGCGGCCGGCTGCGCGATGCCGCGATGCGGGCGATGACGGCGCGGTCGGTGCGCGCGGGTCTGGCGCAGCGTGAGAAATCCCGCGCCGAGATCGGGCTGCCGGCGCGCGATCCCGGGCCGCTGCGGCGGCTGATCGCCACGCTGCCCGCGCTGGAAGTTTCCCGTCCGGACTGGCCTTCCGAGGCCGTCGTGGTTGGGCCGCTGCACTTCGAGCCGACCGATCGGATTCTCGAGGTCCCGGCCGGCTCGGGGCCGGTGGTGGTAGTCGCGCCGTCGACCGCGTTGATCGGGACCGAAGGTCTGGCCGAGGTCGCGTTGGGCTGCTTGACGCCGGGGGAGACGTTGCCGGCGGGATCGCGTCTGCTGGTGTCGCGGTTGGGCGGACCGGATCTGACGGTGCCGCCGTGGGCGGTGGTCGGGCTGGGACGTCAGGACGAGCTGTTGGCGCATGCCGACGTGGTGATCTGCGGCGGCGGCCACGGAATGGTCGCCAAGACGCTGCTGGCCGGGGTGCCGCTGGTGGTGGTGCCCGGCGGCGGCGACCAGTGGGAGATCGCCAATCGGGTGATGCGCCAGGGCAGCGCGCGGCTGATCCGGCCGTTGACCGCCGACGCGTTGGTCCAGGCGGTCAACGAGGTGTTGTCGACACCCCGCTACCGCGAGGCCGCCCGGACGGCCGCGGCCGGCATCCACCACGTCGCCGACCCGGTGCGGGTATGCCACCAGGCGCTGGCGCTGGCTCGATGATGGCGATCGGTATGTTGGCTGGCGTGCGGCTGACGGAGTTCAACGATCGGGTGGTGTTGCGGTTCGGCGCCGCCTACGGCGCATCGGTGCTGGTAGACCACGTGCTGCCCGGTTTCGACGGCCGGACCGCTTCGCAGGCGATCGAGGACGGCGTCGAACCCCGCGACGTCTGGCGGGCGTTGTGCGCCGACTTCGACGTGCCCCGCGAGCAGTGGTGAGGATGGCGCGCCACCCGTGAGCGAGTGTGCGTCGAGGGCGCCCTACACGCACACTTCCCGCCCAGGACGCACACTCGACGCCACCAGCGCACACTCATCGCCGGCTCCACCGTGGCGCCTGGCGAAACACGCAGTCGCCGCACACGGCTCGCCCGGGTAGGCGATAAAACAGGCAGCAGCTGTCGCGCTTGAAGCCCAGATGCGAGCCGCTGATAGCGCCGGATCCGGACAGCACGCCGGTGTCCAGCAGGGAGTCGGTGATCTCGACAATCCGTGCGCGTAGGTCAGGCCGCGCCACGAACAGCGCCCGCGACGCGCCGACCAGTGCTGACGCGATGTTGCCCGCCAGCAGCGCTGGCGCCAGCTTGACCCGCAGACCACTCTCGAACGGCTGCATATGGTGTTGCACCACAACGCGATACAACAACTTCGCCGAGATGTCCGGCGCCGATATTCCGGTGGGTTCGGGCATGCGGAGCTGCGCCCCGTCGTCGGCACGTTGCAGGTCGTCGAGGTCCGGAACAACGCCATGGGCCAATGCGCATGCCAGCACCGGCGACCACAGCCGGGTGGCATGGCCGAGATGAACCAGCGAGGCGCCGATCCGTAGATCCGTCGTGTGGTAGCGCTTCGCGATGGTGTCGATCAAACCGGCGAAGCCGTCGGCGTAGTCCTGGCGGACGGGATGCCATCCTGTCCCGGCACCGCCCACAGTCAGCGCGAAAAACCCTTTGTAGGAAGATATTTCGGCCAGCTCGGCGGAGATATCCATGCGTGCGCTACCACCCTCTCTGGGGAGATCCGCCCCAGTGGCTAGTGAGGAAGCGCCGGCGGTGAGTATCTGGCTCTCGGGTCGCAATGTGCCCGATCACAGTGGCGGGACCGCACCGGATTCGCACCGGTTTCCTCAGCTTGTGCAGGCCCGTCGACGCTCTTTCGCTAGCCGATATTGCCACACCGAACCGGCACGGCGTGTCGAACTCGAATCGAACAGGTGTTCGCCTACAGTGTTGATTGTTCGACGATGACTTGTCGGTGGGTCTCTCTAGTGTCACGGCCAACCGACCGATACCGGTCAGAGAACAACGACTACAGGAGAGACACCATGGCGCAAGCCCCCGACCGCGAGAAGGCTCTCGAGCTGGCGATGGCCCAGATCGAGAAGAGTTACGGCAAAGGCTCGGTGATGCGTCTCGGCGACGAGACGCGGCAGCCGATCTCGATCATCCCGACCGGATCCATCGCACTGGACGTGGCCCTGGGCATCGGCGGCCTGCCCCGCGGCCGGGTCGTGGAGATCTACGGCCCGGAGTCCTCGGGTAAAACCACCGTCGCCCTGCACGCGGTGGCCAATGCCCAGGCGGCCGGCGGCGTCGCGGCATTCATCGACGCCGAGCATGCCCTGGACCCGGACTACGCCAAGAAACTCGGTGTCGACACCGATTCCCTGCTGGTCAGCCAGCCCGACACCGGTGAGCAGGCCCTGGAGATCGCCGACATGCTGATCCGCTCCGGCGCCCTGGACATCCTGGTCATCGACTCGGTGGCCGCGCTGGTGCCGCGCGCGGAACTCGAGGGCGAGATGGGCGACAGCCACGTCGGCTTGCAGGCCCGGCTGATGAGCCAGGCGCTGCGGAAAATGACTGGCGCGCTGAGCAATTCAAAGACCACGGCGATCTTCATTAACCAACTCCGGGAGAAGATCGGGGTGATGTTCGGCAGTCCGGAAACCACCACGGGTGGTAAGGCGTTGAAGTTCTACGCGTCGGTCCGCCTGGATGTGCGCCGGATCGAGACGCTCAAGGACGGCACCGATGCCGTCGGTAACCGCACCCGGGTCAAGGTCGTCAAGAACAAGGTCGCGCCGCCGTTCAAGCAGGCCGAGTTCGACATCCTCTACGGCCGCGGCATCAGCAGGGAAGGCTCGCTGATCGACATGGGCGTGGACCAGGGCTTCATCCGCAAGTCCGGTTCCTGGTTCACCTACGAGGGCGAACAGCTCGGCCAGGGCAAGGAGAACGTCCGCAACTTCTTGATGGAGAACGCCGACATCGGCAACGAGATCGAGAAGAAGATCAAGGAAAAGCTTGGCATTGGCGCAGTGGTGACTGCTGATGACGACGTCCTGCCAGCCCCCGTCGACTTCTGAGCCTGCCCGCGAAGAGCAGGCGCGGGCGCTGTGCCTGCGTCTGCTCACCGCGAGGTCGCGCACCCGGGCCGAGTTGTCCGGCCAGCTCGCGAAACGCGGATACCCCGGCGACGTCAGTGCCCGGGTGCTCGATCGGCTGGCCGCCGTCGGGTTGGTGAATGACCGTGACTTCGCCGAACAGTGGGTGCAATCCCGGCACACTAGGGCGGGAAAGAGCAGGCGCGCCTTGGCCGCCGAGCTGCACACCAAAGGCGTCGACAAAGAGGTGATCAACACGGTGCTGGCCGGGATCGACGCCGGTGCCGAGCGAGACCGGGCCGAAGAACTGGTACAGGCCAAGCTACGACGGGAGACGCTGAGCGGGGACGAGGCGCGGATCACTCGCCGGCTGGTGGGGATGCTGGCGCGCCGGGGCTACAGCCAAAACCTGGCCTGTGAGGTCGTCCTGGCCGAGCTGGCCGCCGAACGGGAACGCCGCCGGGTCTAGCTGCGGGTTAATCCGGTGGGCGCTGGTCGCCGTACCATGGCCCCGTGACTTCGATAGTGGCGCCAGACGCCGCGAGCCTCTCCGGGGCCGTGGCGGGGTCGGCGCGCACCTATCAAGTCCGCACCTACGGCTGCCAGATGAACGTCCACGACTCCGAGCGGCTTGCGGGCCTGCTCGAGGCGGCCGGCTACCAGCGCGCTGCCGAGGGCGCCGACGCGGATGTGGTGGTCTTCAACACCTGCGCGGTGCGCGAAAACGCCGACAACAAGCTGTACGGCAACATCAGCCACCTGGCGCCGCGCAAACGCGACAACCCGGACATGCAGATCGCGGTCGGTGGCTGCCTGGCCCAGAAGGACCGAGACTCGTTGCTGCGCAAGGCCCCATGGGTCGATGTCGTGTTCGGCACGCACAACATCGGGTCGTTGCCCACGCTGTTGGACCGGGCCCGGCACAACAAAGTCGCCCAGGTGGAAATTGTCGAGGCACTGCAGGAGTTTCCGTCGTCGCTGCCGAGCGCTCGCGAATCCGCCTACGCCGCTTGGGTTTCCATCTCCGTCGGCTGCAACAACAGCTGCACGTTCTGTATCGTCCCGTCGCTGCGGGGCAAAGAGGTCGACCGCAGCCCGGCGGACATCCTGGCCGAGGTGCAATCGCTGGTGGACGATGGCGTGCTGGAAGTCACGCTGCTGGGCCAGAACGTCAACGCCTACGGGGTCTCGTTCGCCGACCCGGCGTTGCCCCGCAACCGCGGCGCCTTCGCCGAGCTGTTGCGGGCCTGCGGGGATATCGACGGGCTGGAACGCGTGCGGTTCACCTCGCCGCACCCGGCCGAGTTCACCGACGATGTCATCGAGGCGATGGCGCAGACGCCGAATGTCTGCCCCGCCCTGCATATGCCGCTGCAGTCGGGATCCGACCGGATGCTGCGGGCGATGCGGCGGTCTTACCGTGCCGACCGCTACCTCGGCATCATCGATCGGGTTCGCGCGGCCATGCCGCACGCGGCCATCACCACCGACCTCATCGTCGGGTTCCCCGGTGAGACCGAAGAAGACTTCGCCGCCACTCTCGATGTGGTGCGCCAGGCACGGTTCGCGGCCGCATTCACCTTCCAGTACTCCAAACGGCCCGGCACCCCCGCCGCGGAACTCGACGGACAGCTGCCCAAGGCCGTCGTGCAGGAACGCTATGAGCGGCTGATCGAGCTGCAGGAGCAGATCTGCATGGAGGGCAACCGGGAGCTGATCGGCCAGAGGGTCGAATTGCTGGTCGCCACCGGCGAAGGACGTAAGGACGCTCGCACGGCCCGCATGACCGGTCGGGCCCGCGACGGCCGGCTGGTGCACTTCACCGCCGACACAGCGGTGCGGCCCGGCGACATCATCACCACGGCGGTCACCGAGGCCGCCCCGCACCACCTGATCGCCGACGCCGGCATCCTGACCCACCGGCGCACCCGGGCCGGTGACGCGCACGCCGCCGGACAACGCCCGCGCGGCATCGGTCTGGGCATGCCAGGCGTCGGGGCCGCCGTCGAACCCGCACAAACCCCAGCACCCCTTGGATGTACCCGATGACGAAAGAACACACCGGCCTTGACGCCCTGCGTGCCGAGATCGAGGCCGCAGAACGCCGCGTAGCACGCGAGATCGATCCTGGCCCAAGGGGATTCGTCGTTGCGATACTGGTGTTCGTGCTACTGGGCTCGTTCATCCTGCCGCACACCGGGCATGTCCGCGGATGGGATGTGCTGTTCAGCAGTCACGGCGCCGGCGCCGCCGCCTTGTCGCTGCCCTCAAAGGTATTCTCTTGGCTGGCACTGGTTTTCGGTGTCGGTTTCTCGATGCTGGCATTGCTGACGCGTCGCTGGGCGCTGGCCTGGATCGCGCTGGCGGGCTCGTCGATAGCCAGCGCGGCCGGACTCTTGGCGGTGTGGTCACGCCAGACCGTGGCCGCCGGTCATCCCGGCCCCGGCATCGGGCTGTTCGTGGCATGGATCACCGTGATTCTGTTGACGTTCCACTGGGCCCGTGTGGTGTGGTCGCGCACGATCGTGCAGCTCGCGGCCGAAGAGCAGCGCCGCCGCGTCAGTGCCGAGCAACATTCCAGGCCGCTGCTACAGACCCTGGGCGATTCGGACACTCCCGAGAGCCCCGATGACGGGGCGCCCGCGGACCAGGCCGACGGCCGCTAGGACTTACGGGTCAGCGCGTCGGCGGCCGCTTGGGCCCACTGGCGCCATTGTTCGGCGTTGGCCTGTGCCTCTTGGGCTTCTTTGGTCCGGCCGGCCGCGGTCGCCTTACGGGCCTGCTGCTCGTAGTGCTCGGCGCGGGTCGCGAACTGTTCGGCCCGGGCCTGCGCCTCGGGGTCAGTCCAATTCGCTTCACCGGCGTCGCGCACTTTCTTCTCGACGGCGCGCAGCCGTCGCTCCAAGTCGGCCGACCGCTCCCGGGGCACTTTGCCGATCGCGTCCCATTTGTCGGCGATCGACCGCATTGCCGCCCTGGCGGCTTCGTGATTGCCGGTGTCGATCTTCTCGGCCTCGGCCAACAGCGCCTCTTTGGCGGAGGCGTTGGCGCGGAATTCGTGATCCTTCTCCGCTGTCGCGGCGTTACGGGCGGTGAAGAACGCGTCCTGGGCGGCCTTGAAGCGTTTCCACAGGGCATCGTCGACTTCCCGGCTCGCCCGCCCCGACGATTTCCATTCGGTCAGCAGCTTGCGGAATTCCGCGCTGGTGCCGGCCCAGTCCGTCGAATCGGACATCTCCTCGGCCCGCTCGCACAGGCTTTCCTTGGACTGCCGCACTCCCGCGCGCTCGCGGTCCAACTCAGCGAAGTGCGAACCCCGCCGCCGGTTGAACGCCTCGCGGGCCGCCGAATAGCGCTTCCACAGTGCGTCGTCGACCTTGCGGTCCAGACCGGTGATCGTCTTCCACTCGTCGAGAATCTGGCGCATCCGGTCGCCGGCGACCTTCCAATGCGTCGAGTTGGTGGCCAGGTCCTCGGCCTCGGCGGCCAGCGCTTCCTTGCGGGCGGTCTGCGCGGCCCGGTGCTCGTCGCGGCGGGAGCGGTCGGCGGCGACCGTGGCGTCGGCGTGCTCCACCAGGGTGGTCAGCCGGCCCGCCAGCGCGTCGATGTCGCCCAGCACGGAGGCCGTCGGCAACGTCTCGGCCAGCGCGCAGGCGTTGGCCTTGATCTTGCGCGCATCGCCGGTCCCCGAGGCCAGCCGCTCCTCCATCAGCGTGACCTCGGTGCTGAGGTCGTCGAACCGCCGGCCGAAGTGGGCGAATGCGGCCTCACGGTCGCCGGCCTGCCAGGAGCCGATAACGCGTTCGCCGGCCGAGCTGACCAGCCACACCGTCCCGTCGTCGTCGACGCGTCCGTACTGATGCGGATTGCTGGCCGGGGGCAACACCACCGGGTGAGCGTTGGGTCGCGGTGTCGGTCCTGGGCCAGGCCGCGGACCCGGGCGCGGACCCGGGCGTGGTGTCGGCTTGGGCGCGTCGCTGGAGCGGGGCGCGTCATCGGTCATGCGCTCGTCACCTACCCTTCGCGCGGCGCTATCCCGCGCACCTGCCGCGCGTAGCGGCACCCGTTCGGTCGGGAGACCTGCTGCCATCAACAGCTGCTCCTTCACCGATTCCACCAGTATTCAAGCAGCTTGACGGGCTGTATGCCGCAACCTGATCGTCGCCGTCCAGAACCCACGTTGTGAAACAGTGGTGCACGCAGCATCTTTACTCCTAACGGCCCTCGACTTCGGAAAGAACCCGCACATGGACAAGGTCGATGTCGCCGCGTTGCTCGCGTTGAGTTCCGCGCTGTGCGTCGCGATCGGCGACGTCCTGCAGCAACGCGCGACGCACCGGATTACCGACACATCGCTGGGCCTGCCGCAGCTGTTCGCCAAGCTGGCCCGCAATCAGCGGTGGCGATGGGGCGTGCTGATCCTGACCGGCAGCATCGCGCTGCAGGCTGCGGCGCTGGACCAGGGTTCGGTGCTGCTCGTGCAGGCGTTGCTGGTGCTGTCGCTGCTATTCGCGCTGCCGATCAGCGCGAAACTGGCCCAGCGCCCGGTGAGCAGCCGGGAGTGGATCTGGGCTCTCGTGCTGACGGCCGCGGTGACCGTGATCGTCACGGTCGGCAACCCGCGGGCCGGTCATGCGAACGCCTCACTTCATACCTGGGCCTACGTGGCGGCGGTGCTGGGGCCGCTACTGGTCGGGTCCATCGTGGCCGCCCGCATCTGGGGCGGCGCGCTGGCCGCCGTGCTGTTCGCCTTCGTCTCCGGTGCGCTGTGGGGGATCTTCGCGGTGCTCACCAAGGGTGTCGTGCATCGGCTCGGCGAAGGCGGATGGGCGGTCTTCACCAGCCCCGAGCTGTATGCCTGGCTTCTGGTCGCGTTCGGCGGTTTCGCGTGGGAGCAGTCGGCGTTTCGGGCCGGCGCTCTGACGGCGTCCATGCCGACCCTGCAGGTGTCCCAGCCGGTGGTGGCGGCGTTGCTGGGTGTCGTCGTCCTCGGCGAGACGCTGAACACCGGCCGCGGCGGAATGGTCGCCCTGATCGCGGCCGCGTTGGTGGTAGCGGCGGCCACCGCCGAGCTCGCGCGCGTCGATGCCGTCGCGACCGGTAAGCGCATCGACGCGGCGCTTGGTGGCGCCGTCGAGCAACCGGCGTAGCTGCGCGCACCCGGCCCGGATAACAGTTCAATTCCACCGTTGCCGGTGGCGTAGGGCGACGTCGCTGCGCCCGGTACCGTAACAATGACAATTGGTGTTGTTGGTACTTGTGGGG
The DNA here is from genome assembly GCA_963794245.1 of uncultured Actinomycetota bacterium. Lineage (GTDB taxonomy): Bacteria > Actinomycetota > Actinomycetes > Mycobacteriales > Mycobacteriaceae > Mycobacterium. Next base: position 444,131 of record CAWCDD010000004.1, read on the forward strand.
CTAGAGGGGGCACGTCAAGATAGCGACGGTACGGTCGGTGCGACGGCGGCCGTGGCCCGCGATATGGCCGCCACGATCGTCGTCGCCGAGCAAGCCGGGGCGGCAGCCGGTCGTCCGGCTGTATGACACCATTGGGGGCGAGTTCTTCGGTCCTGTCGGGCGCCAGCAGCCAGCCACAGCCGTGCCACAGGCTGTACATAGGTTCGTGAACTACATATTGCGCAGAACCGTTTCTTCTCGAGCTAGCGCGGATAATTTCACCGCGCACACAACGGAAACGGTTCCGAAACGGGTAGTGAACACCCGCCGCAGATGATGGGCCCACGTGGCCGCGCACCGGGGAGGAGGTCGCAGATGGACAAAACCGATATCGCGGTTTTTCTCGCACTGCTCGCCGCGTTCGCGTCGGCACTGGGCAATGTCGTCCGTCAGCGTTCAGCGCAGGAGATCACCGACAAACCGGTGGGCCACCTCGAGCTCTTCCGGATGTCGGTGCGCGATTCGAAGTGGTGGCTGGGAGCGGGCGGAGCGATCGCCAATTACGCGTTGCAGGCCGCCGCGCTGACGCTGGGCTCTGTGATGCTGGTCACGGCGCTGCAGGTGACGTCCCTGCTGTTTGCGCTGCCGATCTACGCGCGGATGACCCGGCGCCCGGTCGCCCGCTGGGAATGGACCTGGGCATTGCTGCTGGCCGCCGCATTGGCTGTGGTGGTCATCGTCGGCGATCCGGATCCCGGAGCGTCGCGCGGGTCGGTGGGAACCTGGGTGGTGGTGGCCCTGGTGATGGGCCCGGCGCTGGTGTTCTGCGTGCTGGGCGCCCGGATCTGGTCTGGCTCGGTGGCCGCGGTGCTGCTGGCCATCGTCGCCGGCTCGTCGTTGGCGCTGTTCGCGGTGTTGACCAAAGCCGTTGTCGAGGTCGTCGGACACGGCGTCGGCGCGTTGCTGCTGGCGCCGGAGTTCTACGCGTGGATAGCCGCCGCGCTGGCCGGCATGATCTTTCAGCAGTCGTCGTTCCGAGCCGGCCCGCTGACCGCCTCACTACCGACCTCCGTCGTGGCCAAGCCGGTGGTCGGTTCGATCCTTGGCATCGCCGTGCTCGGTGAGTACTTGGAAGGCACCGGGCCGGCGAAGGTCGCACTCGCCGTCGGCGTGGTGGTGGTGGTCGTCGCGACCGTGGCACTGGCCCGCGGTGAGGCCGCGATCATGTCGAGCAAAGTCGCGGAGAGACTGGCGAAAAAAGCACTGCGGAAATCGGGGGAGATCCGGCTCGCTGAGGCGGAGTGCAGCTGACCGTCACGGCCGGACCGACTGGCCTGTTGGCCTAGGGGGCGTCGACCCGTCGGTTAGTTTGGTGGCGTGCTGAGCGCCATCGCCATCGTTCCCTCCACGCCGGTGCTTGTTCCCGAGCTCATCGGGGCAGCGGCCGCCGAGGTGGCCGATCTGACCACCGCGGTATTGGCCGCGGCCGCGCTGCTGCCGTTGCGGTGGGTGGTGATCGGAACGGCCGGCGCCGACGACGTGCTGGGCCCCAACGGGATCGGCAGCTTTGCCGGCTACGGCGCCGACGTGCGGGTCCGGCTCTCGCCCCGCGGCGACGACCGCTCCGAGCCGGTGGCCGACTTCTCGCTCTGCGCGCTGATCGCCGGCTGGCTGCGTGGCCAGGCCCGGCCCGAGGCCAGCGCGCAGGTCCGCGTCTACCGCGACGGCCATGACGTCGACACCGCACTGGGTCTGGGCAGGCAGCTGCGCGCCGAGATCGACCAAGCGCCCGATCCGATCGGTGTGCTGGTCGTCGCCGACGGCGCGAACACCCTGACAGCGGGCGCGCCCGGCGGTCATGACCCCGGCAGCGTCGATGCGCAGCTGGCCCTCGACGACGCCCTGGCGAACGGCGACACCGACACCCTGACCCGGCTGCCGGAGCAGATCCTCGGACGGGTGGCGTTCCAGGTGATGGCGGGACTGACCGAGCCGGGGCCGCGTGCGGCCAAGGAGCTGTATCGAGGAGCGCCCTACGGTGTGGGGTACTTCGCCGGAGCCTGGCAGCCATGAGACCACTGGCGATTATCGGGCCCACCGGGACCGGCAAGTCGCAGCTGGCCCTCGACCTCGTCGAGCAACTCAGCGGCGAGGTGGGCGCGGAAATCGTCAACGCCGACGCGATGCAGCTCTACCGTGGCATGGACATCGGGACCGCCAAGCTGCCGGTCGAAGCGCGCCGCGGCATCCCGCATCACCAGCTCGACGTTCTGAACGTCGTGCAGACCGCGACCGTCGCCCGTTATCAGCGGGCCGCCGTCGCCGATATCGAGGCGATCGCGGCCCGGGGCGCGGTGCCGGTGATCGTGGGCGGGTCGATGCTTTATGTCCAGTCGCTGCTCGACGACTGGTCGTTTCCCGCGACCGATCCCGCGGTCCGGGCGCGCTGGGAGCAGCGGCTCGCCGAGGTGGGGGTCGGCGAGCTGCACGCCGAGCTGGCCCGCTGCGACCCGGCCGCCGCCGCCGCGATCCTGCCGACCGACGGCCGCCGCACGGTGCGCGCGCTCGAGGTGGTCGAGCTCACCGGCCAGCCGTTCGCCGCGTCCGCGCCCCGCATCGGTGTTCCACGCTGGGGCACCGCTATCGTCGGATTAGACTGTGACACAACGATTCTCGACGAGAGGTTGGCCCGCCGCACCGACACCATGTTCGAGCACGGCCTGGTCGACGAGGTCCGCGCGCTGGTGCTCGAGGGCCTGCGCGACGGCGTGACCGCGTCTCGCGCGCTCGGCTATGCGCAGGTGCTTGCCGCTCTTGACGGCGACGGCGACGGCGGTGAAGCTTTGCGTGACGCGCAGGAGCAGACGTACTTCGGCACCCGGCGCTATGTGCGACGGCAACGGTCGTGGTTTCGCCGCGACCACCGGGTGCACTGGGTCGACGTGGGCGCCGCGACCGAGTCCGACCGCGCCCGCATCGTCGCGGACACCTTGCGGGCGTGGCGGCACGTACCCTGAACAGGTGATCTTTACCAAGGGCCACGGCACCCAGAACGACTTCGTGCTGCTGCCCGACGTCGACGCTGCGCTGTCGCTCACGGCGGGGCGGGTGGCTGCGCTGTGCGACCGGCGCCGCGGATTGGGTGCCGACGGGGTGCTGCGGATTACCACCGCGGGTGCCGCCCTGGCGGCCGGCGTGCTCGATCGACTGCCCGACGGTGTCGGTGCGAGCGACTGGTACATGGACTACCGCAACGCCGACGGGTCCACCGCGCAAATGTGTGGCAACGGCGTGCGGGTGTTCGCGCATTACCTGCGCGTCAGCGGGTGCGAGTCCCGCGACGAGTTCGTTGTCGGGTCGCTGGCGGGGGCGCGGATGGTCAGCCTGCACCATGCCGACGCCACCAACGCCGACATCACCGTCGACATGGGCAAGGCCAACCGGCTGGGCACCGGGGAGGCCGTAGTCGGCGGCAGGCGCTTGCGCGGGCTGGCGATCGACGTCGGCAATCCGCACCTGGCGTGCGTCGACCCACAGCTCAGCGACGACGAGCTCGCCGCTCTGGATGTCGGTGCGCCCGTGCACTTTGACCGTGCGCAGTTCCCGGAAGGCGTCAACGTCGAGGTGCTCACCGCGGCCGCCGACGGCGTGGTGCGGATGCGAGTCCACGAGCGCGGGGTGGGCGAAACCCGCTCGTGCGGAACCGGAACGGTCGCGGCCGCGGTGGCCGCGCTGGCCGACGCCGGGGCCGACACCGGCACGCTGACGGTCCGCATACCCGGCGGCGACGTCGTCGTCACCATCACCGACGCCACCAGCTACCTGCGCGGGCCGTCGGTGCTGGTGGCACATGGCGAGATCAGCGATGCCTGGTGGAGCGCGCTGTAATTCAGATGCATTGCCGCCCGCAACGTGCCACCATCGAAAGTGGCTATGACATTCCCTGATTCGCCCGACACGGGCTCTCTAGATTCGACGCCCAGCGTCGGCGAACTCGCCCTCGAAGACCGATCGGCACTGCGCCGCGTCGCCGGGCTGTCCACCGAACTCGCCGATGTCTCCGAGGTCGAATACCGGCAGTTGCGCCTGGAACGCGTCGTGCTGGTGGGGGTGTGGACCGAGGGCAGCGCGGCCGACAACCAGGCGAGCCTGGCCGAGCTGGCAGCCCTGGCCGAAACCGCCGGTTCGCAGGTGCTCGAAGGCCTCATCCAGCGCCGCGACAAGCCCGACCCGTCGACCTACATCGGCTCGGGCAAGGCGCAGGAGTTGCGCGAAGTGGTCCTGGCGACCGGCGCCGACACCGTCATCTGCGACGGCGAGCTGTCCCCGGCACAGCTGACCGCCCTGGAGAAGGCCGTCAAGGTCAAGGTCATCGACCGCACCGCGCTGATCCTCGACATCTTCGCCCAGCACGCCACCAGCCGCGAGGGCAAGGCGCAGGTGTCGCTGGCCCAGATGGAGTACATGCTGCCCCGGCTGCGCGGCTGGGGTGAGTCGATGTCCCGGCAGGCCGGTGGCCGCGCCGGCGGCAGCGGTGGAGGTGTGGGCCTGCGTGGTCCCGGTGAGACCAAGATCGAGACCGACCGGCGCCGTATCCGCGAGCGGATGTCCAAGCTGCGCCGCGAGATCAAGGACATGAAGCAGGCCCGCGACACCCAGCGCAGTCGCCGGCTGCACGCCGCCTTGCCGTCCATCGCGATCGTCGGCTACACCAACGCCGGCAAGTCCAGCCTGCTCAACGCGCTCACCGGGGCCGGGGTGCTGGTGCAGGACGCGCTGTTCGCCACCCTGGAGCCCACCACCCGCCGCGCCGAGTTCGACGACGGCCGGCCATTCGTACTCACCGACACCGTCGGCTTCGTGCGCCACCTGCCCACCCAGCTGGTCGAGGCATTCCGCTCGACGCTGGAGGAGGTCGTCGACGCCGATCTGCTGGTGCATGTCGTGGATGGCTCCGACGTCAACCCGGTGGCCCAGATCAATGCGGTGCGCCAGGTGGTCTCCGAAGTGATCTCCGACCACCACGGCGATGCGCCGCCCGAGCTCCTGGTGGTGAACAAGATCGACGCCGCAAGCGATCTGATGGTGGCCAAGCTGCGGCACGGGTTGCCCGGTGCGGTGTTCGTCTCCGCGCGCACCGGCGACGGCATCGACGCGTTGCGGCGGCGGATGGCCGAGCTCGCTGCCCCCGTCGACACGGCCGTCGACGTGGTAATTCCCTACGACCGCGGCGACCTGGTGGCGCGCATGCACGCGGACGGTCGCGTCCAGCAGGCCGAGCACAACCCGGAGGGCACCCGGATCAAGGCCCGGGTTCCGGAGGCGCTGGCCGCGAGCCTGCGGCAATTCGCGGCCGCCGGCGACGAGGTCTCTTAGCCGCGAGGTGCCGCTAGGGCGGGCCGGGGCCAGCTGCCGACCAACCGTCTGGTTGGTATATGTTGGGCGGCAGAGTTCCCGTTGGCCGGAGGTTATTCATGAGCAGCGCAATCAGGTATCAGCGCACCCTGTTTGAACCCGAGCACGAATTGTTCCGCGAGTCCTACCGGGCCTTTCTCGAGCGCCACGTCGCGCCGTACCACGACGAGTGGGAGAAGGCGAAAATCGTCGACCGCGGCGTCTGGCTCGAGGCCGGCAAGCAGGGATTCCTCGGCATGGCGGTACCCGAAGAGTACGGCGGCGGCGGCAATGCCGACTTCCGCTACAACACGATCATCACCGAGGAAACCACCGCCGGGCGTTACAGCGGGATCGGCTTCGGACTGCACAACGACATCGTCGCGCCGTATTTGCTGGAGCTGGCTAATGAAGAGCAGAAGCAACGCTGGTTGCCGAAGTTCTGCACCGGAGAACTGATCACCGCGATCGCCATGACCGAGCCGGGAACCGGCAGTGACTTGCAGGGCATCAAGACCCGTGCGGTCAAGCAGGGCGATCACTATGTGCTCAACGGCGCAAAAACGTTCATCACCAACGGAATCAACTCCGACCTGGTGATCGTGGTGGCCCAGACCGATCCCGAGAAGGGCTCGCAGGGCTTTTCGCTGCTCGTCGTCGAACGCGGCATGGAAGGCTTTGAGCGCGGCCGACATTTGGACAAGATCGGACTGGACGCGCAGGACACGGCGGAGTTGTCGTTCACCGACGTCGAGGTTCCGGCCGAGAACCTGCTGGGCGACGAGGGCAAGGGCTTCATCTACCTGATGCAGAACCTGCCGCAGGAACGCATCTCGATCGCCATCATGGCGGCCGCGGCAATGCAGCAGGTCCTCGAGCAGACACTGCAATACACCAAGGAGCGCAAAGCCTTTGGCAAGCCGATCGGCAGTTTCCAGAACAGCCGCTTCGTGCTGGCCGAGCTGGCGACCGAGGCCACCGTGGTGCGCATCATGGTCGACGAGTTCCTCCGGCTGCATCTGGACAAGAAGCTGACGGCCGAGCAAGCGGCAATGGCCAAGTGGTACTCCACCGAAAAGCAGGTGCACCTGATCGACCGTTGCTTGCAGCTGCACGGCGGCTACGGCTACATGCGCGAATACCCAGTCGCGCGTTCCTATCTCGACGCACGGGTGCAGACGATCTACGGCGGCACAACCGAGATCATGAAGGAAATCATCGGGCGCGGCCTCGGCGTTTAATCGCGTGATCCCAACCCCGGTCGGCTGGCGTCGTCGGTGGAGGCCAATCCTGCTGCCACGCAACAACGAATGGTGGACGGGCGTGCGGAGCGCGCGGGGGATGGTGACACGCAAGCACAACTAGTCCGCTTACGCTCTGGTTGCTCGGGTGTACGGCAAAATGATTGCTGCCCATGAATTGCTTCTTTGCTCGAGCGGATAGCCGGCGAACTGATGGCGTCGCGTACCGTCAGCGCATGTGTTTCGGCTTCGTGGAGCGCCTAATCACTTGCCCGCGGCATGTAGGAAGGCACGATTCGTCGCGAGACGATCGTCGTCCCGCATCATTTCGACATCAGAGCGGTATCCGTTCTCGTAATATTCGCGAATTGCCTTCGCATTTCTTGTTCGCTAGAGCAAAGTTATGCGAGCCCGGCGACAATGCGATCCCTGGTGGGTTCGTAACCCGCGTTCGGGGTACCAAACGCTCGCAGGGTCCGCAGGGCACGGGCATGGCCATACATACGGGCATATCCGTTGGCTGGGAGGCTTGGTGAACGGGAAGAGGGGTCAATTGCGCAGGCTCGCCGGGCGGGCGCTGATCAGCTTGGCGACCACAGCGTTGGCCGTAGTGCTGCTGGCACCTACCGCCTCGGCTTCTCCGATCGGCGACGCCGAAGCCGCCATCATGGCCGCGTGGGACAAGGCCGGCGGCGACACCTCACCGCTCGGCCATCGGAAGGGCGACGTCTACCCCGTGGCCGACGGCTTCGCGTGCGACTTCGACGGCGGCAAGTTTTTCTTCACCACGGCCACCGGTGCGAAATTCGTGTACGGGCCGATCCTGGAGAAGTACGACATGCTCGGCGGCCCGGCCGGTAGCGATCTGGGATTTCCGACCATCAACGAGGTTCCCGGACTGGCGGGACCCGACAGCCGCGTGGCGACGTTCTCGGCCAGCGACAAGCCGGTGATTTTCTGGACGCCCGATCATGGCGCGTTCGTCGTGCGCGGCGCCCTGAACGCCGCATGGGACAAACTCGGTAGCTCGGGCGGTGTGCTCGGCGCCCCGGTCTCCGATGAGACTTACGACGGCGAGGTGTCCTCGCAGAAGTTCGGCGGCGGCCAGATCTCCTGGAACCGCAAGACCAAGGAATTCACGACTGAGCCGGCGGGATTGGCCGATCAGCTGAAAGGCCTGCAGGTAGCGATCGATCCCACTGCGGCCATCAACATGGCCTGGCGCGCGGCCGGCGGCGTGAACGGCCCGCTGGGCGCCAAGCAGGGCGGCCAATATCCGATCGGCGGCGACGGAATCGCCCAGAACTTCGCCGGCGGCAAGGTGTTCTTCAGCCCGGCGAACGGCGCGAACGCCCTCGAAAGCGACATTCTGGCGAAGTACGAGTCGGTGGGTGGGCCGGTCAGCAGTGACCTGGGTTTCCCGATCGCCAACGAGTCCGACGGCGGCGTCAGCCCCAACAGCCGGATCGCCACCTTCTCGGCAGCCGACAAGCCGGTCATCTTCTGGAGCTCTGACCATGGCGCCTTCGTCGTGCGCGGGGCGATGAAGGCGGCCTGGGACAAGCTGCGGGGTCCCACCGGAAAGCTGGGTGCCCCGGTCGGCGATCAGACCGTCGACGGCGACGTGATCTCGCAGAAGTTCACCGGTGGCAAGATCTCGTGGAACCGCGCAAAGAACACCTTCTCCACCGACCCGGCGAACCTGGCTCCGCTGTTGTCCGGCTTGCAGGTGTCGGGACAGAACCAGCCGAGCGGTTCGGCAATGCCGCCGCATGCCAAGAAGTGGTTCAGCTGGAGCTGGTGGTACCTGTTCGCCCTGGTCCCGCTGCTGGTTCTGGTGTTGCTGGCGGTATTCGTGGCGTTGCGGTGGCGCCGGCATCGCGCCGAGCGCGGCGCCGCGCCCTACGACCTCGATCGCGACGTCGACGTCGGTGGTTACGACGACCCGGGTGAGCCGCGCTGGGGGCCCGATTACGCCGACGCCTCGATCGAGCACTTGTCCTACGGCGACGTGCACGCACCGGAGCACCACGACGCAGACAACGCCTCGCGAGCCAGGTGGCCGCATTCGCCCGAAACGGCCGACCTGGACGAAGACGCCGCACCCGCGGCCGGGTACGACGACGAATCCGTATCCGAGGAGGAGTGGGATCAGTTAGGGGTCGACGACCAAGATCCCGACGCGGTCGACACCGATTCCATCCCCGTGGTGTCGGCGGACGATCTCGCCGAGGCCGGCTATGGCGATGAGGTTCCCGAGACCGCCTACCCGGATGGTGTCGAGGTGCCGGAGCGCGCTGATCCGGACGCTGAATACACCGATGCCGGCGTCCCGGAAGCCGCCTACCCAGACGCCGCCGAGGAAGACGCCGCGTATGCGGAGGCGGGCTATCCGGGGGTCGACGATGAGCAGCCGGCCTATCCCGACATGGCCGTGCCGCACACCCCGCCGGACGCTCACCCCGACGCCTCCTATGCCGACGACGCTTATGCCGACGACGCGGCGGAGTCCGCGTATCCCGATGTCGCCGTGCCGCACACGCCGCCGGATCTTGCCGGCGCGGGCGGCTCCGCGTCCGGTGCTGCCTCCGCCGCGGGCCTGGCCGCCGTGGTTGGCGCAGCAGCCGACGCCGCGCCGAGAGGCGGACGGCACGCAGCCGCGGATGCTGACGACGAGTCTGATTTCGAACCGACAGCCGCCCTCGCCGCACTAAGCCCGGCCGGGCGTCCGACGATCCACCTGCCGCTGGATGACCCGTATCAGATACCCGACGGTTATCCGATCAAGGCGAGCGCTCGCTTCGGCCTGTACTACACCCCGGACAGCGACCTCTACCACGACACGCTCGCCGAAGTCTTCCTGTCCAGCGAGGAAGCCGCGCTGGTCAACGGCTTCATCAAGGCCGACTAGACGCCGGACCTCGCGGCGCTAGACCTTGCGGATCACCGTGACGACCTTGCCGAGCACGGTCGCCTCATTGCCGGGGATGGGATCGAACGCCGGGTTGTGCGGCATCAGCCACACCTGACCACCCGCGCGCTTGAACGTCTTGACGGTGGCCTCACCGTCGAGCATGGCGGCGACGATGTCGCCGTTGTCGGCGACGTTTTGCTGCCGCACCACGACCCAGTCGCCGTCGCAGATCGCGGCTTCGACCATCGAGTCGCCGACCACTTTGAGCAGAAAGAGCGTGCCCTCGCCGACCAACTCGCGGGGGAGCGGGAAGACATCCTCGACGGCTTCTTCGGCCAGGATCGGTCCACCGGCCGCGATGCGCCCGAGCACGGGGACGTATGTGGGTTCCGGCAACGCGTCGGAGCCGGCGACCTCGGTGACCGACGCGGCCGTCGCGATGTCGTCGGCACCGCGGACATCGACGGCCCGGGGGCGGTTCGGGTCGCGGCGCAGAAACCCCTTGCGCTCGAGGGTGCGCAATTGGTGAGCCACCGAGGACGTCGATGTCAGGCCGACGGCATCGCCGATCTCCCTGATGCTCGGCGGATATCCGCGGGTGGTCACCGATTCCCGGATGACGTTCAGGATGGTGCGTTGCCGCTGAGTAAGCGATGAATCCACGGAATGCAACCGTCCTTCGGGGGCGGCGGCTGAGGTGTTGTTGCTGTCGCTCATGGCACTGAATGTAGCCCCCTTGAAGCCGCGGATCAAACATGTGTTCGACTAGCGTGTCGCAATCCGGCGGACTTAGGCCTAAAGGCCCTAGAACTGGCCCCAAAGTCCCTAGGACGGGCGAATCACAAGTGTGTAACTTTCGAGAAGATCGGGTATTCGCGCGACATGACGGTACTAGCAACCCAGCAGTCCTGTCGGTGCCGTGGTCTAGCGTTTTGCTCGTGCGACACGCTTCGCTCAAATGTTCGGATTTCGAACACACGAGCGATACTGTCGAACACACGAGCGAGGATTAGTTGACCGGAGGAACGCACATGACGCTCATGCACACAGTCTCACCGCGGACCAGCAACGTGCGGCGCCCCAGCGATGGGCTCCTCGCGCGGCCTCGCTACGACCAGCAACGCGCGCAGCGGTCGCGCCGGTCCGTGCAGTCGCGGCCGGCCGGCGCCCCGATGCGCTACCGCGGTACCGGCGTAGCGATGTCGGCCGCGCCGCATCGCCGGCGTCCGGCCACGCTGGGGACGACGTTGGGCCTGGCCCTGATGGCCGGGATCATCACGCTCTGGCTGGGCCTGGTCGCGAATCTCGGTCAGATCGCCAACGGGGATTCCGCCGCCGCGGCCGCTCCCGTACCGGACAGGCTGTCCGTCGTGCAGGTCGAGCCGGGCGAATCCCTCCAGGACGTCGCACACCGGGTGGCGCCCGAAGCGCCGGCCCGCCAGGTCGCCGACCGTATCCGCGAACTCAACAACCTGAACTCGCCGTCACTGGCCGCCGGCCAGACCCTGATCGCGCCGGTCGGCTGACGGCGCCGCGGCGTAGTTCCGAAAACCGCTCTACGCCAACGCTGCTCAGTTCTCGCGCCGGTATCAGCGCACGTGTCGCGGCTACATTAGCCCGGCGGGGAGCGCGCGGGTACGCTCGGAGTGTTCTGCGAGATGCCGGCACAGCGAAGGAGCGGTCATGCATTGTCCGTTCTGCCGCCATCCCGATTCCCGGGTAATTGACTCGCGGGAAACCGATGAAGGCCAAGCCATTCGGCGCCGTCGGTCGTGCCCGGAGTGCGGGCGACGTTTCACCACGGTAGAAACCGCGGTGCTGGCCGTGGTCAAGCGCAGCGGAGTCACCGAGCCGTTCAGCCGCGAAAAGGTCGTCAAAGGGGTGCGCCGCGCGTGCCAGGGCCGTCAGGTGGACGAGGACGCGCTGAATCTGTTGGCCCAGCAGGTGGAAGACACCGTGCGTGCCGCCGGCTCGCCGGAGATTCCCAGTCACGAGGTGGGCTTGGCGATCCTCGGGCCGCTGCGTGACCTGGACGAGGTGGCGTACCTGCGCTTCGCGTCGGTATACCGGTCGTTCTCTTCGGCCGACGATTTCGAACGCGAGATCGCGGCGCTTCGCAAGCATCGCAAAGTAGCGACCCCGAGCTGACCCGAATGCCTGGCGACTTGCATCCCGACCTCGAGGCGCTCGCGCCGCTGCTCGGTACCTGGGCCGGTCGTGGTGCGGGGGAATACCCGACAATCCAGCCCTTCGAGTATCTCGAGGAAGTTGTGTTTTCCCATGTGGGCAAGCCGTTTCTGGCCTACACGCAGAAGACCAAAGCGGTAGCCGACGGCAAACCGATGCACGCCGAGACCGGTTACCTTCGGGTGCCGGAACCCGGCCACGTCGAGCTGGTTCTGGCACACCCCAGCGGCGTCACCGAAATCGAGGTCGGCTCCTATAAGGTGACCGGCGATGTCATCGACATCGAGCTGGCCACCACGTCGGTCGGATTGACGCCGACCGCCAAAGAAGTTTCCGCGCTTGGTCGTTCCATCCGCGTCGACGGCGACCAGCTTTCGTACTCGGTGCAGATGGGGGCGGTCGGGCAGTCCCTGCAGCATCATCTCGCCGCGGTGTTGCAGCGACAGTCCTGAATTCCCGTCGGCTTCGGCGTGCCCGGGTTATCGCTCAGTCCAGTTGTGTCACACCGTCGTTGACGACGCGGCCGGCGACGCTAACCCAACCTTCGGCACTCCACGTGGTTTCCAGCATCGATCCCCTGCCTTGGGTAATGCGCAGGTCGCGGCTCAGGTAGTCGGTCATCCGCATCGCCGCGGAGCCGGTCGCTTCGTCTTCGGGCACACCGAGATTCGCGGCGAACATCCGAGAACGCAGCGCCCCGGCGGACTCATCGATCCAGGCCCACAGGTAGTGTGCGGTGTCGTCGGGAAAATCGACTGGGTCGGCCGCGAGAACCTGGTCGACGGAATCGAATTCGTGCACCGCGAACTCGGGAGCCCATTCCGAGCGGGCGCTGACGCCCACCAGTTCACCCGCGTAGTGCACCTGCACAATGCCGACCGGCACCGCAAGCGTGTTAATCGGTGTACCGTTCGCCCGCAGCCACCACGACGCGCCAACGCACGGGTGCCCGGCGAACGGAATTTCGATGCGCGGGGTATAGATGGCGGCCCGTGCGGTCGCCGAGCCTGCGCTGGGGATCTCGACGAATACCGTTTCGCTGTAACCCAATTGGGCTGCCAGCTGTTGGCGATCGGCGGAAGCGACCTGTTTGGCATCGACCACGCCCAGTGGATTGCCGAACTTTCCGTCTTGGTCGGTGAAGACACGCAACACCGTCACTTCGATACCCATGGCCCGACTGTACGGGCCGGGTCAAAGCATGTATCAGGTGGCGCTGCGCTCGTCGGAACCCATCGCGTTGAGCACCGCGACCCGCGTGTCGGCCGGGCCGGTGAGCGTGCGTTCCCCGCGACCGGCGCGCAGCAACCCCCGAAGCGCGCCCTGATCGTATTCGGCGGCCACGGTGGTGTCGATGAAGCGCTGGACGACGTCGATGAAGCGAGCCGGGTCGTCGTGGAAGGGAAAGTGGCCGGAGCCTTCGAAGATCTCCAGGCGCGAGCCGGGCATCGCGGCGTGCGCCATCCATGCGTGCCGGACGGGAACCACGACATCTTTGGTGCCCCAGACGATCTGAACCGGGATGGCCTCGGTCAAATAACATCGATCCAGGAATGTGACGATCTGCCCGCGCCAGTCGACCACCGCCCGCAAGGTCCGGCTGAATGCCGATGACGCCGTTGGTTCCGGCAGGTCATCCAATATGCGCAGTACGTTCGGCAGATCGCGGCCCAGGCCGGTCGATCCGATCGCCAGGCCGGCAACTCGTCCCGCCAGCTGAACTGCCGGCAGCACCAGGGGTAGCCGCAGCAATGCCAACGCCTCGCTGCCCATCGGCAACGAGGCCAAGCGGAAGGCGACGTTGACGTCCTTGGTGACGCCGCCCGCGGCGACCAGGATCAGCCGTTCGACCAAGTGCGGGAACTGGTAGGCGAATTGCATCGCCACCCCGCCGCCGAGCGAATGACCCACGATGGTCACACGCTCGATATCGAGCACGGACAGCAAGTCGCGCATCCCGTTGGCGTAGCCCGCCACCGAGTAATCGGCACGCGGCTTGTCGGACCGGCCGTGTCCCAGCAGATCGGGAGCGATCACGGTGTACCGCTGAGCGAGCTTGGCCTGCACGGTATTCCAGGTCGTGGAGTTGTCGCCGATGCCGTGGATCAGCAGGATCGCCGGCCCGGAGCCGGCGATCCGGAACGCCCGCTTGTAGCCGTGGATGGTGCGGAATTCGAGCCTGGGGGCGGTCACTTCGCGCACCGGGCGGAGATTGCTCTTGCGCTTGCGCTCAGTCATCTCGCCACCCTTGTTGTCGCAGCCGGCTCGGGGCGTTAAGCCGGGTCGTCGTCGTCGCGCTTCTTTTCCGCCTGCTGGGCTAGGAATCGCTCGAACTCGGCACCAAGCTCGTCGCCGCTAGGCAGGTCTTCGTCTCGTGTTAGTAACGACCTGTTTTCCTGAGCGTCGATGAAGGCATCGTACTGGCGCTCGAGTGCAGCCACCACTTGAGCCACTTCGGCACTCGCCTCGACCTGCTCGTCGATCTTGCCCCGGATCTCTGCCGCAGCCTCGGTCAGCGCCGACAGCGGCAGCTCCAGCGAGCCGGTCTTCGCGACCTGCTCGAGCAGCGCCTGGGCGGCGGCGGGGTAGTCGGTCTGGGTCAGGTAGTGCGGCACGTGGACGGTGAAACCGACCACCTCATGCCCGTGCTGGGCCATCCGGTATTCCAGCAGGTTTGACGCACTGCCGGGGACCTGGATCTCCGAGATCCACGGCTGGAAATCGGTGATCAACTCGCGGTTGTTGGAGTGCGCCGTCAGCGTGATGGGCCGGGTGTGCGGAACCGCCATCGGAACGGTGCCCAGGCCGATGGTTTGGCGCACCCCCAACCGCTCGGCCAGCAATCGGACCGCGGTGATGAACCGCTCCCACTTGAGATCCGGTTCCATGCCCGCCAGCAGCAAAAACGGGTTACCGATGCTGTCGCGCAGCGCGTACAGGGTCAGCTCCGGGTCGTCGTAGTTGGTGAAGTGATCGGTCTTGAAGGTCATCAGCGGCCGCCGCGAGCGGTAGTCCAGCAATTCGTCGATCGCGAACGACGCGACCAGCTCGGTGTCCAGGGCGGCCTTCAGGTGGGTCGCGGCCAGCCGAATCGCATGGCCGGCGTCCGAGAAGCCCTCCAAAGCGTGCACCAGCACCGGTCCGCGGCCGTCCGATGTCACCAACTGGGGCGCCGGGAACTCCAGCTCATACATGCCGGGTTGGCCCGGCTGGTAGTAGAGATCGTCGTCTTTGTGCTCGTCGGACATCGGGTTTGCCTCCTCTCGGGGGTCTTTCCAGGGTGCCCTCACCAGTGTCCCCGAATCGACAGGCACCAATAGTCGAAACGCGAAGACGCCCGAACGTAATCCAGACGGAACAATTCTGGCGGCACCGGATCTGCCAGCAAATCTAGGTGTCGCAGCGCGATGCGTCGAATTCCGCTTCCGCCGCTACGGTCGGGCATGATGGGACGCGATGCGCCCGATGCTGCTGTTGTGCCCGATTGTCGGCCTCGCGACGTTACTGGCGTCGTGCGGCCGCCCGGTGCTGCATGTGTCGGTGCCCACCACGACACAGGCACCGAAAACGAGTGGGCCCGTACAACATCTGAGCCAGCCCGCGCCGGGCGCGGTTGCGGGTCCGGTGGATCCCGACAGGCGGGTGGGAGCAATCTTTCTGGACGGCAGCACCCAGCACGTGTGCACCGGCTCGGTGGTGCATTCCACCACCGGCAACCTGGTGCTGACTGCCGCGCACTGCCTGGCCGGAGCTGCCCAGATCACGTTCGTACCGGGTCTGTCCGGTGACGGGGCGCCACCCGATCTCTGGACGGCGGACAACGTCTACCTGGATCCACGGTGGGTGGCCAGCAAAGATCCGCACGCCGATTACGCGATCGCGCGGGTCAACAGCCAGCACGGTGGTTCGGTGGAGTCGCATACCGGGTTGGCGCTGACCCTGGGTACGGCTCCGCCTCCCAGCAGTCACGTCACCGTGGTGGGGTATCCGAGCGGCGTGGGCGGATCGCCGATCGGCTGTCAGGGCAGCACCGCGGTTACCGACGGCGGCTTTCCCTCACTCGTATGCCAAGGGCTGGTCGGCGGTACCAGCGGCGCGCCCTGGGTCAGCGGCACCACCGTCGTCGGGCTGATCGGCGGACTCGAACGCGGCGGATGCGCCGAGAACGTGTCCTACTCCGCGCCGTTCGACGAACACATCGCCGAGCTGCTGGGCCGCGCCGAAGCCGGCGGTCCGGGCGACTCGCTGCCGGCCGACTTGGGCGACACCTGCTGAGGTGTCAGCGGCGGAACTGGTTGAGTGCGCGCACTTTGTTCATCACGTCGAGTGCGGCGACCTTGTAGGCCTCCGAGAACGTCGGGTAGTTGAACACCGCGTCGACCAGATACTCCACGGTGCCGCCGCATCCCATCACGGCCTGCCCGATGTGCACCATCTCGGTCGCGCTGGTGCCGAAGATGTGCACCCCGAGCAGCTTGAGGTCGTCGGTGGAGACCAGCAGCTTGAGCATGCCGTAGGAGTCACCGGCGATCTGGCCGCGGGCCAGCTCCCGGTAGCGGGCCATGCCGACCTCGTAGGGGATCGAGTTCTTGGTCAGTTCCACCTCGGTGGCGCCGACATAGGAGATTTCGGGAATCGAGTAGATGCCGATCGGTTGCAGGTCGGTAATGCCATCGCACGCTTCCCCGAACGCGTGGTAGGCGGCCAGGCGGCCCTGCTCCATCGAGGTCGCGGCCAAAGCGGGAAAGCCGATGACGTCGCCCACGGCGTAGATGTGGGGCACCTTGGTCGCGAAGTTATCGTCAACGAAAATCCGGCCGCGGTTGTCGGCCTCCAGTTCGGCGTTGTGCAGATCCAGGTGGTCGGTCTGACCTTGCCGTCCGGCGGAATACATCACCGTCTCCGCGGGAATCTGCTTGCCACTGGCCAGGGTTGTGATGGTGCCGGCCGAACCGACGTCGACGGCGGTCACCTCCTCACCGAACCGGAACGTCACCGCCAAGTCGCGCAGATGGAACTTCAGTGCCTCGACGACCTCGGCGTCGCAGAAGTCGAGCATGTCGTCCCGTTTTTCCACGACGGTCACCTTGGTGCCCAGCGCGGCGAACATCGACGCGTATTCGATGCCGATCACGCCGGCGCCGACCACCACCATCGAGGCCGGCAGCATCTTGAGGTCGAGGATCCCGTCGGAGTCGAGCACTCGGTCTTCGTCGAACTCGACGCCGGACGGCCGTGCCGGCCTGGTGCCGGTGGCGATCACGACGTATTTGCCACTGACGGTTAGCTTTTCGCGTCGAGAGGGGTCTTCGACCTCGATCGTGTGCGCGTCGATGAACCGCGCGTGGCCGATCAGCAGGTCGATCCGGTTGCGCATCAGCTGATTGCGCACCACGTCGACTTCCTTGCCGATCACGTGCTGGGTGCGGGCCAGCAGGTCGGCCGGGGTGATCTTCTCCTTGACGCGGTAGCTCGCGCCGTAGAGTTCCCGTTGGCTCATCCCGGTCAGGTAGAGCACCGCCTCGCGCAACGTCTTAGACGGGATGGTGCCGGTTTGAACGCACACGCCGCCCAGCATTTGGCCGCGTTCGACGATCGCGACCGATTTGCCGAGCTTGGCCGAGGCGATGGCGGCCTTCTGCCCGCCGGGCCCCGAGCCGATCACGACCATGTCGTATTCCTGCATCGATCCCATGAGATAGACGATAGAGCCCACAGTCGAGACTTTCTCCACAGACGGAAAGCTCAATTGCCTTGCGCGAGCGCGTTCTGACGGTGGCGGCCATCAGCGTTAGGCCCATGACACCGCATTCGCCCGATTTTGAACTGAACCGCCCAGGAGCACTGGTCGCCGCGCTACCCGCCGTTCTCGGCTTCGTTCCGGAGAATTCATTGGTTCTGGTGTCGTTGGACGGTGGCGAGTTGGGCGCGGTACTCAGGGTCGATCTCAGCGAGGAGCTCGGCGACCGGGTCGGGCACCTTGTCGAGGTTGCCGCAGCGGCGGAGCCCGAGGCGGTGATCGTGGTGATCATCGATGAGGACGGCGCGCACTGTCCGCGGTGCAATGAGGAATACCGGCAGCTGTGCGCAACACTCGCAGAGGCGTTGGTGGAGCACAACATTGAGCTGTGGGCCGCGCATGTGGTGGACCGGGTGGCCCGCGGCGGGCATTGGCATTGCGTCGACGGCTGCGGCGCGAGCGGCACGGTCGACGATCCGTCGGCATCACCGCTGGCCGCCGCGGCGGTGCTGGAAGGCCGGCGGCTCTATCCGCGCCGTGCCGACCTGCAGGCCGTCGTGGCCGTCGAGGATCCGGCGCGAAGTGCCGCGCTGGCCGGGGGCCTCACCCGGCAGGCCGCCACCCGCGCACAGGCGCATCGCGCCGACCCGGCGGGCTGCGGCCGCCGCGACGTGGAAGCCGCGCTGGCCGCGGCCGGCCGCGTCGGTGGCGGGCAATCGCTGTCCGACGCCGAGCTGGCCATCCTGGGCTGCGCGCTGAACGACGTGCAGGTGCGCGACACGTTGTACGCCCTGGCGGTCGGCGAGAAGGCCGGGGAAGCCGAGGCGCTGTGGGCGTCGCTGGCCCGCACCCTGCCGCAGCCGTGGCGCGTCGAAGCGCTGGTGTTGCTCGCGTTCAGTGCCTACGTCCGCGGCGATGGGCCGCTGGCCGGCGTGTCGCTGGAGGCCGCGCTGCGCTGCGATCCGGATCACCGGATGGCAAGCATGCTGGATACGGCGTTGCAGTCCGGTCTGCGGCCGGAACAGATTCGGGACCTGGCGGTGACCGGCTATCGACTGGCTAAGCGGCTCGGCGTGCGGCTACCGCCGCAGCGGGTGTTCGGCCGCCGTGCGGGGTAGGGGAGGTCAGACCTTCTCGACCTTGACCGCGTGCGCCATCTCGTGCGGCAGGGTGACGTTCTCATGCCCGGGTATCACGATGGTGACCCCAACGGGACCGGTTTCGACGGTGACCCGCGCATTGGGCACCACGCCGGCGTCCTTGAGGCGGCTGATCAGATCGATGTCGCCCTGAACGTGCTCGGTGAGCTGACGGACGACGACCGCGACCGGCGAACCCGCCGGTAACTCGGTCAGCCGGACCAGGTTGGCGTCGTCGGCGCCGGAATTCGGACCCACACCCAGGTCCAGCAAACCCGGAATCGGGTTTCCGAACGGGGAAGTGGTCGGGTTGTCGAGCACCTTCACCAGCCGGCGCTCGACATCCTCGCTCATCACGTGTTCCCAGCGGCATGCCTCGGCGTGCACTTCTTCCCACGGCAGGCCGATGACGTCGACGAGCAGTCGCTCGGCGAGGCGGTGCTTGCGCATCACCGCGATGGCCAGGGCCCTGCCCTTGTCGGTGAGTTCGAGGTGCCGGTCACCGGCCACGTGGAGCAATCCGTCCCGCTCCATCCGGGAGACGGTCTGGCTGACGGTCGGCCCGCTCTGCTCGAGCCGTTCGGCGATCCTGGCGCGCAGCGGCGTAACGCCCTCTTCCTCGAGGTCGTAGATGGTCCGCAGGTACATCTCGGTGGTATCAACCAGGTCGTTCATTGAGCACCCTCCATTGACGCCGAGTCTACTTGGCCAGCTGCCGAAATGGGTTTAACGCTCCCTAGGCAAGCAGTATGCCCGCCGCGCATCTGCGGCGGGCATACTGTCCTGCTACTTGGCTGAGTGGGCTGCCTGAACCCGCGGCTCAACTCGCGTACGAGCGCAGCCGATCGGCGCGTTCGCCGTTGCGGAGCTTCGCCATCACGTCGCGCTCGATCTGACGGACCCGCTCACGAGATAGGCCGAACAGCTTGCCGATCTGATCCAGCGTCCGCGGCTGGCCGTCGTCCAGACCGAAGCGCAACCGGATCACCTGGTGCTCCCGCTCGTCGAGAGTGGCGAGCACGCTGCGGATGTCGGTGTGCAGCAGCTCGGCGATCACCGCGTTCTCCGCGGACATCGCTTCGGCGTCCTCGATGAAATCGCCCAGCGGCGCTTCTTCCTCGGAGCCGACCGGCATGTCCAGGCTTACCGGGTCGCGGCTGTGCTCGAGCAGATCGTTGATCTTCTCGACCGGGATTCCCGACTCGGCGGCCAGTTCGTCGTCGGTGGCCTCGCGGCCGAGGTTCTGGTGCATCTCGCGCTTGATCCGCGCCAGCTTGTTGACCTGCTCGACGAGGTGAACGGGGAGCCGGATGGTGCGGCTCTGGTCGGCCATACCCCGGGTGATGGCCTGACGGATCCACCACGTGGCGTAGGTAGAGAACTTGAATCCCTTTGTGTAGTCGAACTTTTCCATCGCGCGGATCAGCCCGAGGTTGCCTTCCTGAATCAGGTCGAGCAACGGCATCCCGCGACCGGTGTAGCGCTTGGCCAGCGAGACCACCAGACGCAGGTTTGCCTCCAGCAGGTGACGACGCGCCGCCTGCCCATCACGTGAGATGGCGGCTAGGTCGCGTTTGCGGTTCTCGCCGAGGCGCTTCCGCGTCGCGAGCAGATGCTCGGCATATAACCCGGCCTCGATACGCTTCGCCAGTTCGACTTCGTCCGCGGCGGTCAGCAACGCCGTCTTCCCGATGCCGTTCAGATATACGCGCACGAGGTCCGCAGCAGGGCTCTGAGCATCTAGATCGCTGGTGTCAAACCTGCCTGTGATGGCATTCGCCATGGCGGCCTCCCGATTGGCTTGTAACTGTCATGGTGTTTAACGACAGATCAGCCCTGAGAGTTCCCATCCCGCCGTCATCTCACACGCTTTGACGTGCAGAAATGTGCCGACGACCTGAGAATGTCCTGAGAAGTGCGCGCAGCGGCCGGTCAGCCGGAACCGGCGTCGTACCCGCGACCCGGGTTGTACTCGGGACCCGGGTCGTACTCGCGGCCCGGCGAGCCCGGCTGCGGCTGCCGGGGTCGCGGCGCCTCGAGGGCCGGCCGCTCGGCCGTCGGGAACAACGGCGTGCGCCGAGCGGCATCGTGGAACCGCCGGGGCTCGTCCGAGCGGCGGGGCGGGCGGTCGTTGGCGATCAATACGGCGATCCACGGCAGCGGTATCGAGGCCCCGACGATCAGCAGCGAGATCAGGCCGTTGTGCCAGGCGCCATAGGCGAGGGCCGCAAGGATCAGCGCGGGAATCCGGAACGACATGATCGTCAGATACTTACGGACCCGGGCGCGATGCTGCTCTTCGTACGAGGGCTCGGCGGCAGTGATGAGCACCGGCCGCGCTTTGTGGCCGTCGAAGTCGTCAAACCTGTCGTCGAACTCCGGATCGGAGCCGCGCTTCATCTCTCCACTGTCCCACACGTGATCGATTCCGGCTCAGCCGGTTTTGCAGCGACGCCGAGCGTGCACAATGTGAGGTATGCAGACCCAGACGATCGAGCGCACCGATACCGACGAACGCGTCGACGACGGGACCGGCAGCGACATCCCCAAGTACTTCCACTACGTCAAGAAGGACAAGATCGCCGAGAGCGCGGTCATGGGTAACCATGTCGTCGCGTTGTGCGGTGAGGTGTTTCCCGTGACGAAGGCGGCCAAGCCTGGCTCACCGGTCTGTCCGGAATGCAAGCAGATCTACGAGCGGCTCAAGAAGAGCTGATCAGGTCGGCGGTTCTGCCGGCGCGGCATCGCGACCTTGGGTCGCGGGATTCGTCGTCACCGGATTCGATAACGCCTCCGCCGTCTTTTTCAGTGCGGGCGAACGCGACAACAGCCATTTACGCAGCCGGTGGGCGTGTGTCCGGGGCGCGGGGAATTCTTCCTGGATCGCCGCATTGAGTTCGGCGCCGATCATGATCGCGAAACCGCCGAAGAACGCGAACAACAGAAACGCGATCGGCGTGGACAGCGCGCCGTAGGTGTAGCCGGTGCTGGTGATCCACCGCAAGTAGACTCGCAGGCCCAGCGTCGCGATCACGAACACGGCGGTAGCCAGGACGGCGCCGAAGACCAGCCGATGCGTGGGCAGTGGTTCCGGCAGCGCCACCCGGTACAAAATGATGACCCCCATCATCAGCCCGAGGATCAGCGCCGGGTAATAGCCGTAGCGCAGCGCGTTGGCCAAAGTGTCCGGGATGTGTTCGGACACCTTGCGCGGACCCACGACCAGGACCGGTGCGGCCACCACCGCGGCCACCAGCCCCACCAGATAGAGGAACAGCGCGAACAGCCGCTGTCGCACCGGATGGCGCAGTGGTGTCTGGTCATGCGCCTCGACCACGGAGTCGACGAACGAGGAGATCGCCGACGAGCCCGCCCACAGCGACAGCAAAAAGCCGAGTGAGATCACCTCACCGCGGGCGTGCGCCGTGATGTCACGGACGGTGGGTTCGATGATCTCGACGACGACGCTGGCCGAGAAAAGGCTGTGGGCCGCCGAGATCGCGCTCTTCTCGATGCTGGGCAGCGCGTCCGGCCCGAACAGCGGGGCCACGTAGGCCAAGCTGCCCAGCATTCCCAACAGCAGTGGAGGCGTCGAAAGCGCCGACCAAAAACCCGCCTGCGCGGACTCGGAAAAGATGGAGTCGTCCCAGCTTTTAACCAGAGTCCGCAATCCAATTCGCCAGATGTGATGGCGCGACGGCTTTGCGGTCTGCTCGCTCATACCGGTCCAGCATTACCGATGAGTGCGCCCACACCTCACATTGTGAACGGGTGAGTTTCGCAGGACCTAGCTGGCGCTCACCTCTAACACGGCGGCGAGCTCAACAAGCTTGGCCTCGTGCTCGTTAGCGTGGTGCTGGCAGAAGAGAAGTTCGGCCCCGGAAGGCAGCTTGGCGCGTACGCGAGCTGCAGCACCGCAGCGATCGCAGCGGTCGGCTCGAGTCAGCTCGCGACTTGTCAGAGTTGCGTTCATGGGCTTCTCCGTTCTCGTTTATCCACTTTCTCAGACGTTGGGCGTTTTCGCGTTGTTCCCCGATCGTTATCGGGTGTGTCGTTTCTCACGGATTTGTCGACCGCTGTCACGCAGGCGCTTTAAGGTGACCGATCGTGGCCCCAGCTCCTGACGTACTGATGCATCTGTGTGCGGCCGACGAGTGGTCTCGCGCCCGCGATCGCGGGGAGATCCACCCCTCGGTGCCCGGTCCCGACGGCACCGCTGCGTTCATCCATCTGTCAGCGCCTGAGCAGGTGCACCTGCCGGCCAACCGGCTCTTCCACGGACGTCAGGACTTGGTCCTGCTGCACATCGACCCCGGTTTGCTGGACTCGTCCGTGCGTTGGGAGCCAGGCGTGCCGACGGATCCGGAGGCGATGCTGTTCCCGCACCTGTACGGACCGCTGCCGGTCGCCGCTGTGAAAAGGGTCACCGTTTATTTGCCGGGGCCCGAGGGAACATTTGCGCCGCTGGTAACTCCTCACGACCCGACGTAGGCGTCGGCCTCGATCTCCACCAGCAGTTCGGGTGCGATCAGCGCCGAGACTTCGACCATGGTCGCCACGGGACGTATTTCCCCGAAGACCCGCGCGTGCACCGCCGCTACTTCGCGCCACCGCGAAATGTCGGTCACGTACATGCGGGTGCGGACCACGTCGGTCAGCGAAGCGCCCGCCTCTTGGAGCGCAATCTCGATGCGGCGCAAGGCGTCTTGGGCTTGCGCGGCGATGTCATCCGCGGGCCCGCTGCCGGTCGTGCCGGCGATCGCCACATACGGGCCCACTCGCACCGCACGCGAGTAGCCGACCGTGGATTCGAAGTCGGATCCTGACGAGACGAGCACGCGGTTGCCGGACATGGGGTCACAGTAGCCTCCGCCGGCCAATCGGCGAAGAGGTGACTACGGAACATGTTGGAAGACAGCTGATTTGCGCTGCTCGGGCGGAACGGCATTCAGCTTCGGCGGATCCGGAAAATGAGCAGGGCGACCAGGCCGAGTCCGAGTGCCACTTCGCACCAGAAGTAGGACAGGTAATCGGCGATCGCACCAAGGGCTGGTGCGTTGGGCATTGAGTTGCGGATCGCCGTAAAGGCGAACAGCAGGACACCAAGCAGTGAAATCAGTGGGGTGTCGATCGCGGCACCGGTGCGGATCAGCTTCGCTGAGAGCAACAGCGCGAGGACCGTCACCATCCACATCAGCAACATGATGAATACCGCGAATATCCACGTCGCGGGTCCGCGGGATACGCCGATCGTCAAGTTGTTGCCGCCGTTCGGTTCCCGTGTGGGATCGGCGATGTCGATGCTGTAGCCATGGATAGACCCGTCGGCGACCAGCACCGAAGGGACAGCGGCGCCGTCACTGGTGAGGACGCGCACACCGAAAAGTGCGCTGTAACGATCGAAGGGGTACTGGCTGACATCGCCGCCTTCGAGCGCAACGGGGAGGGTACTGGGCGTCATCACGCCGCCCGCGGCGAACGATTCGTCAACCAGACCGGCGCCGCCGACCGCGACGACCCGGACGCGTTGGGCCAGGAAGACCCCGTCCTGTGCGAAGCGTCCTTTCGGTTCGAAATCGAGCCGAACCATCAACTGGGGATCCCCGGGAACCATCTTTTCGAGGTTGGCATGGATCCGGACACCGTCGGCCAGGTTCGGATCGCCGGATACGCCCGATGCGTGGCCCTCCTCCTCAAACGAGAGGGCGGCCATGGCGACTAGGCCTGCGAACACCACAACTGCGAGCAGCACGAGCGAATTTCGGCGACGCGCTACTGGTCCAGATTTGACGCCAGTACCGACGGCCACGCCCACACCCTAGATGAGCACACCCCGGCGTGCTGGTCGTCGGGCAACTCTGGTCAGTCCAGGTAGTCGCGCAACACCTGAGAGCGGCTGGGGTGGCGGAGCTTCGACATGGTCTTGGATTCGATCTGGCGGATGCGCTCGCGGGTCACGCCGTAGACCTGGCCGATCTCGTCGAGGGTACGAGGCTGGCCGTCGGTGAGACCGAAGCGCAGCCGTACTACACCGGCTTCGCGCTCCGAGAGCGTCTCGAGCACCGACTGCAACTGGTCTTGCAGCAAGGTGAAGGACACCGCGTCGACGGCCACGACCGCTTCGCTGTCTTCGATGAAGTCACCAAGCTGGCTGTCGCCCTCGTCGCCGATGGTCTGGTCCAGCGAGATGGGCTCGCGGGCGTACTGCTGGATCTCCAGCACCTTCTCCGGCGTGATGTCCATTTCCTTGGCCAGCTCTTCAGGCGTGGGCTCGCGGCCCAGATCCTGCAGCAGCTCGCGCTGAATGCGGCCCAGCTTGTTGATGACCTCGACCATGTGTACCGGGATGCGGATGGTGCGGGCCTGGTCGGCCATGGCACGGGTGATCGCCTGGCGGATCCACCACGTCGCGTAGGTGGAGAACTTGTATCCCTTGGTGTAGTCGAACTTCTCGACGGCGCGGATCAGACCCAGGTTTCCTTCCTGGATCAGGTCGAGGAAGGCCATGCCGCGGCCCGTGTAGCGCTTGGCCAGCGAAACCACCAGCCGCAAGTTGGCTTCCAGCAGATGGTTTTTCGCGCGGTCTCCGTCGCGGCAGATCCACATCATGTCGCGACGCTGGGCGGCGGGCAGCTTGTCACCGCGCTCGACCAGCTCGGTCATCAGTTGGGTCGCATACAGGCCGGCTTCGATCCGCTTGGCCAGCTCGACCTCTTCCTCGGCATTAAGCAGCGCCACCTTGCCGATCTGCTTGAGGTAAGCACGAACCGAGTCAGCGGACGCGGTGAGTTCGGCGTCCTTGCGGGCCTGCCGCAATGCCTCGGATTCGTCTTCGTCCCAGACGAAATCGCCGGAGGCCTTGTCCTTTTCGGAGGGCTCAGCGATCTCCTCCTCGTCCTCGGCCGGCGCCTTGACGGCCGTCGGCTTCGCGGCGCTCGCACCCTCCTCGGCGTCGTCGTCCCCCTCGCCGGCGTCGGCGTCGGGCGCGACCTCATCCTCCAGCTCATCGAGGACGAGGTCGGTGTCGATTTCGAGGTCCTCGACGGGCACATCCGCGAGGTCCGGCTCGCCGTCGAGGTCCTCGGCGGCGTTCTCGTCGACGCCCTCCGGGTTCTCGTCGTCGTCGGCGCCCTTGGCTGCGGCCTTGGTTCCGCGACCCGAAGGCGCCTTGCCCACGGCCGCCTTGGCGGGGGCGCGGGACTTCTTCGCGGCGCCGCCCTCGGCGGTCGCCTCGGTGTCGTCGGCGGGCTTGGTCGCCGTCGCCGCAGCCTTCGTCGCGCGTTTCGCCGGTGCGGCGCCGTTGGCGGCCTTTGCCGCGGGCCGCTTGGCGGGGGTCTTGGTGGCGGTGCGCTTCACCGGCTCATCGGTTGCCGGGCTGGTCTTGGTGGCTGCCACGTACACCCCTTCGGTTGGACTCACTTTTCGGTGGGTTTGGGCATGGTTAACCGAAAGTGTCTGCTATGTCGAATGTCGGCGTTGGTATCAGCGTGACTGCTCGCACGCTATCTGTCGGGCGGTCGCCGTGGACCATTGTAACGACAGTGCGCGCTCCTACCGCCCCAGCGGGGAAAATTCAGTGCGTTACGTCCGCGGTCGACGCCATCGCGGCGCCGACTATCCCGGCGGTATTGAGCAATGCCGCCGGGACCACCGGGGTGCGGTTTTCGAGCAGCGGCACCCATTGGTCGGCCTTTCGGCTGATCCCGCCGCCGGCGATGATCAGGTCGGGCCATATCGCGTTCTCGATGGCGATCAGCACCCTGGTCACCTCTTTCGTCCAGCGCCGGTAGCTCCACTCGTTCTTGTCTTTGACCGACGACGCCGCGCGTTTCTCGGCTTCTTTGCCACCGACTTCGAGATGGCCGAACTCGGTGTTGGGTATCAGTTTCCCGTTGTGGATCAGGGCGGACCCGATTCCGGTTCCGAACGTCAGCAACACGACCAGCCCGGACTTGTTCTTGCCCGCCCCGTAGCACTCTTCGGCGAGCCCGGCCGCGTCGGCATCGTTGAGAACGGTGACCTCCTGGCCGTCCAGCTCGGAGCTGATCACGTCGCGCGCGTTGGTCCCGATCCAGGCGCGGTCGACGTTGGCGGCCGTCTGGACGATGCCGTGGGTGACGACGCCGGGATAGGTCACGCCGAGTGGACCGGTCCACCCGAATTCCTTGACGACCTTGGCGATGGCCTTGCCGACGGCCGACGGCGTGGCGGGTTGCGGTGTCAGCAGTTTGACCCGGTCGCCGACCAACAGTCCGGTGTCCAGGTCGACGACGCCGCCTTTGATTCCACTGCCGCCGACGTCGATCCCGAATCCACGACGCTGCGGCGTGCTGGAGGCTGTCTCGGCACCGGGTGTATCCGTGGCCGATTCGGTGGTGGTCATCGAAATCTCCTTGGCGAGATTTGGGCTGTTTCACACCTTAGCTGGCAACGATGTGGTCGCGGTCGGGCAATGCGCGCGGGGTGTCGCCGGCCTGCGCCGTGGTGGGCGACTGTGATGCGATAGACCGGTGACACGACCCGACGTGGGGGCGCCAGCCGATTGCGGGGGAGAGCCCGCCCGGCTGCGCTCGGTAGCCGAGACGCTAGCCGCCGAAGCCGCCGCGTTCGTGAGGTCTCGTCGCGCCGAGGTGTTCGGCGCTCACGCGGGCGCGACCGACAGTGGCGCGGTGCGGTCCAAGAGCACACCGACCGATCCGGTGACGGTGGTCGACACCGAGACCGAGCGGCTGCTGCGTGATCGGTTGGCCGAATTGCGGCCCGGCGAACCGATTCTCGGGGAGGAGGGCGGCGGCCCCGCCGATGCCACCGACGCGGTCACCTGGGTGCTCGATCCCATCGACGGCACGGTGAATTTCGTCTACGGCATCCCGGCGTACGCGGTGTCGGTCGGGGCACAGCGCAACGGCGTGTCGGTGGCCGGCGCGGTCGCCGACGTGGTCGGGGGCCGGGTCTACTCCGCGGCAACAGGCCTTGGTGCGCACTTCATCGACGAGCAGGGGACCCACCCGTTGCGGTGCGCCGACGTCGACGAATTGTCGATGGCCTTGCTGGGCACCGGCTTTGGGTATTCGATCGCGCGCCGCACCACTCAGGCGGCGCTGCTGGCGCAACTGCTGCCGCTGGTTCGCGATGTGCGGCGGATCGGTTCCGCGGCGCTGGACTTGTGCATGGTCGCGGCGGGGCGGCTGGACGCCTACTACGAGCACGGGCTGCAGGTGTGGGATCACGCGGCGGGTGCACTGATCGCCGCCGAGGCCGGGGCCCGGGTGTTGGTGCCGCCGCCGGAGGGGCCGGTCGGCGGCGCCGGACTGGTGATCGCGGCCGCGCCCGGAATCGCCGACGAACTGCTGGCGGCCCTGGAGCAATTCAACGGCCTCGCGCCCATCGCGGACTGAATCAGCAGCTGCTGGCGTGAATCTTCGACAACAGCGAGGGATCTGACGTTCCGGTGGCACCGGGGCGCAGGCTGGCGAGCACGGAGTCGATGTCGTCGTTGTGGGCCAGCGCGGTGAATTCCGTGCCGACGGCCAGGTCGACGGAGTCGTCGGCGCGATTGTCGTTGAACAGCTCGCTGCACGGGGCAACCAGCCAGACCGCGGCGGCGGTGGCTTGTCCGGCCGTACCGAAGCGGATCTGCCCCTGGCATGTCAGGCGGGTGCCGGCGTAGATCGGGTCGTTGGCCGCGGTCGGCTGCGCGAAGCCCAGATCCTTCATCGCGCCGGCGACGTCGGCGGCCTGCCCGCCGCGGCCGCTGGCGTTGAGGACGCGGACCTTGGTGTCGGCGAGCTTGGCGGGCATCACGTCGGCCATCGCACTGCGCGACATCTGCTCGCCGATTTGGGCCGGCGCCGATCCGGTCGGCTGCGGGGGCGGGTTGCAGGCTTGGACTTCGCGTTCTTTCGCGGGTCGCGTGAGCGCCACGGTCCACGCGACACCCGTCACCGCCACCAGGAAAACCAGCACGACAATGGCAGGCCGGGGATTGCGTCGCCGAAAGGGCCGACCGTGCTTGTCGAAGGCTGTACCCTCGGTGATTTGTGCGACCACAGCTGCACTCTAGCTGCAACTAAATCCACTGTTTAAAGGCAAATATGAGGGTCAATCCGGGGGTGTGAGGTAAATCACAACCGAATCGACCGGGTTCTGGGCACGAATCATTTGGTGGATGCGTTCGACGCTGGTACAAAGCGTTGCTTGAGGTAACGCAGGCATGTGAGGGGATTGGACGATGCCTACCGACTACGACGCTCCACGGCGCACCGAAACGGACGACGTTTCGGAGGACTCGCTGGAGGAGCTCAAAGCTCGACGGAACGAGGCGGCGTCGGCCGTTGTCGACGTGGACGAATCCGAGTCCGCCGAGAACTTCGAACTGCCTGGCGCCGACCTGTCTGGCGAGGAGCTATCTGTTCGGGTCATCCCGAAACAAGCTGACGAGTTCACCTGCTCGAGCTGCTTTTTGGTGCAACACCGCAGTCGACTTGCCAGCGAGAAGAACGGCGTGATGATCTGCACCGACTGCGCAGCCTGAACGGTCAGCTGCGTAATGCCGACAGCACCCGCTCGGGGTGACGGCAGCTCACCATCCAGTACGGCGTCGGGTCGTCTGGGTCATCGAGGACGAGCAAAATCATCGGTCCGACCCATGCGCGATGCAGCACAAACGCCGCAGGGTCGAGCTGACGTCCCAGTGCCGCCGACTTCGCCGACGGCGCTATTTCCGCGGATCGGGCGATCACGGTGACCGGCAGATGGGCTTCGGAGGCCCACAGTTGCACCACACCGTCGTCGTCGGCGGTGACTCGGATTTCGACGCGGCCCAGCCACAACAGCGCACCAATGGCCACGATGAACAGCACCACAAACGGCAGCCAATCGGGGAGGGCCTTGACACCGAAATTGACTTCGACAGCAATCAACGTCGCCAGCGCGAAGGCCGGTGGCCACCACCACCATGGGACCCACAGCCGCTCGCGATATCGCACGCTGTGCGGCGCGACGCGCGTACTGGACACGCGGTCAAGGGTAGTCTGTGGCCCCGTGTCGACCAGTCTGGCCGTTGTCCGCCTCGACCCCGAGCTCCCGCTACCCAATCGTGCGCACGACGGCGACGCGGGGGTTGACCTCTACAGCGCCGAAGACGTGCGGCTGGACCCGGGGCAGCGCGCCCTGGTCCGGACGGGCGTGGCGGTCGCCATCCCGTTCGGAATGGTCGGCTTGGTGCACCCGCGCTCGGGATTGGCTGCGCGGGTTGGACTTTCGATCGTCAACAGTCCAGGCACCATCGACGCGGGATATCGCGGTGAGATCAAGGTTGCGCTGATCAACCTCGACCCGGCCGAGCCGATCGTGGTGCACCGCGGCGATCGGATCGCCCAGCTGCTGGTGCAGCGGGTCGAGTTAGTCGAGCTGGTTGAGGTCGCGTCGTTCGACGAGGCCGGGCTGGCCGAAACATCCCGTGGCGATGGTGGCCACGGTTCCTCCGGCGGACATGCGAGTTTGTGATGGCATTCGGTAGACGTTCAGGCAAAGACGACAGCGACGACATTTCCGCCACGGCGGCCGGCGACGACCCGGTCGACAGCGCCGCCGCTGAGCCAGCCGACGAGCTGGCGGGTCCGTTCGATATCGACGACTTCGACGACCCGTCGGTTGCGGAGCTCGCCCGGCTCGATCTGGGCTCGGTGCTCATCCCGATGCCGGAAGCCGGCCAACTGCAGGTCGAGTTGACCGAGACCGGCGTGCCGAGCGCCGTGTGGGTCGTCACGCCCAACGGCCGGTTCACGATCGCCGCCTACGCCGCCCCCAAGACGGGTGGCCTGTGGCGTGAGGTGGCCGGCGAACTCGCCGACTCGCTGCGCAAGGACTCGGCCCAGGTCAGCATCAAGGACGGCCCGTGGGGTCGCGAGGTGGTCGGCACCGCCACGGGAGTGGTGCGCTTCATCGGGGTCGACGGCTACCGCTGGATGATCCGCTGCGTGATCAACGGCGCGCACGAGACCATGGAGGCGCTGGAGCAGGAGGCGCGGGCGGCGTTGGCGGACACCGTGGTTCGCCGCGGCGACACCCCGCTGCCGGTGCGTACGCCACTGGCCGTGAACCTTCCCGAGCCGATGGCCGAGCAGCTGCGTCAGGCCGCCGTGCAGCAGGCCGAGGCCCAGCAGCAGGCCTCGGAACAAACCGACGCGGAGCAGCCGCCCAACGATCCGGCCGCGCGCCGCAGCGTGGACGGATCGGCCATGCAGCAGTTGCGCACCACCACCGGCGGCTAGCCCCGCCCGAGACGGCTACGCGTCGGCCAGCGCGGCCAGACAGGCCGCCCCGAGCGTGGTGCTGTCCGCGCCGATCTGATCGAGCGTCACCGTCCGCAGGCCCGCGTGCGGTGCGGCGTCGACCCAGTCGACACCCGCCTGCAGCGGATGAATCGGATCGTCGACCGCGGCGGCCACTCCGAGAGGCGCGGCCAGGCTGTGGAGTTCGTCACAACTTGGCGCGATGTAGGCGGCCGCTTCGTCCATGGCGTCGGGCAGCAGCGGCCATTGGGCAAGCCAGGACCGGGCCAGCTCCTCGGCCAACCACGCCGGGCTAGATGCCCGCATCTGTGCGGTCGCCGCCGCCAGACCGTCGGCACGTAGCTGGGCAGCCGAGTACCGCGCCGCCAGGGCGGCCGGCGCCGAACCGGGTGCCCCGGCCCAGGCCGGCAGCGCCGCCAGCACCGCGACGGCCTGACCAGGATGTGCGAGTGCCCATGCGGCTGCGACCGCGGCTCCGATCGAGATTCCGCCGACGGCGATGGGACCTTCGCGCGCGGCGTCGTCGAGCGCGGACAGGTAGCCCTCAACCAATCGATCCGGGCGCGGCGCAGGGGTCACCAGCCGTGCGCCGACACTGCGCAAGGGCCCGGAAAACGCCCGATCGACGTACACGTCGTCCGACCCGGTTCCGGGCAACAGCACGGTCGTGACACCGCGCAGATCGACACCCACGCCCCGATACTGCCCGGCCGAGACAAGCAGTCCAAAATCACGGTTTGGTCCGGTTGGCGCCGGGGAACCAACAGGTCTACGGTTTCCGTTGGCATAGATGAAGGCACCGCAGCTTTTTCGGAATTGTCAGGAGTGAGCATGGGGGCTCAGGGGTATTTACGCCGCCTCACCCGTCGGTTGACGGAGGACCCGGAGCAACTCGATTCCGAACAGTTGTCGGACGAGGTCGCCAGCACTGGCGCGCAGCGCGTGATCGATTGCGAACGTGGCCAGGAGGTCACGATGGTCGGCACGCTGCGCAGCGTGGAATGTAATGGCAAGGGCTGCGCGGGCGGTGTCAAGGCCGAACTGTTCGACGGCAGCGACACGGTGACCCTGGTGTGGCTGGGACAGCGCCGCATCCCCGGCATAGATTCGGGCCGCACTTTGCGGGTGCGCGGCCGGATGGGCAAGCTGGAGAACGGAACCAAGGCCATCTACAACCCGCATTACGAAATTCAGCGTTGACTCTGCCCAGTAACACGTCTAATCGCATCAGTCCAGAACGCCTGCTTAGCCAGCTAGGCGGGGTGAGTGGTGTCATCTACTCGTCGCTGCCCGTCGTCATCTTCGTGGCGGTTTCCAGCCTGTCGGGTCTACTGCCCGCGATCGGCGCAGCGCTCGGGGTGGCCGCACTGGTCTTGGTGTGGCGGCTTATTCGACGGGATTCCACACAGCCGGCGTTTTCCGGGTTCGCCGGCGTCGCCGTCTGTGCGCTGATCGCTTACGTCGTCGGGGAATCCAAGGGCTATTTTCTGCTCGGCATCTGGATGTCGCTGCTGTGGGCGGTGGTCTTCGCGGCGTCTGTGATGATTCGCCGGCCGCTGGTCGGCTACGCGTGGAGCTGGGCCACCGGACGGGACCGGTGCTGGCGCAACGTGCCCCGGGCCGTCTACGCGTTCGATGCCGCCTCGCTGTGCTGGGTGCTGGTCTTCGGCGCGCGGTTCGTGGTTCAGCGACTGCTGTACGACGCCGATCAGACCGGCTGGCTGGCCACGGCGCGCATCGGGATGGGCTGGCCGCTGACCGCGGTGGCAGGGCTGGTGACCTACGTGGCGATCAAGGGCGCGCAGCGCGCGATGGCCGGTGTCGCCGATGATTTCGGCCCCGCCGCCGTCCAGATCGACGCCGACACCGTCGGCGACTAGTTGGCGGGCGGGGCGACCGCCGGCAGCAGCAGCTTGCGCAGATCCTCTTCGGCATCGGCGACCGCGACGAAGAGCAACTCGTCGCCGCCTTCCAGTGGCTCGTCGCCCTCGGGCACGATCACGCGCGGCCCGCGCAGGATGGTGACCAGCGCGGTATCCCGGGGCAGCTCGAGCCGGCGCACCGGCTTGCCGCCCCAGGGCGTGTCATCGGGAAGGGTGATCTCGACCAGGTTGGCCTGACCCCGTCGGAACTCCATCAGGCGCACCAAATCGCCCACGGCGACCGCCTCTTCGATCAGCGACGCCAGCATGCGCGGGGTGGACACCGCCACATCGACACCCCAGGCGTCGGTGAACAGCCACTCGTTGCGGGGGTCGTTGACCCGGGCCACCACCCGAGGCACCGCGAACTCGGTCTTGGCCAGCAGGCTGAGCACCACGTTGGCCTTGTCGTCACCGGTCGCGGCGACAACCACGTCGAAATCCTCGAGGTGCACCGATTCCAGCAGGCTCAGTTCGCAGGCATCGCCAAGACGCCAGTGCGCGGCAGGGATCGCGTCGACGTCGACGTGGTCAGGGTTGCGTTCGATCAGGGTGATGTCGTGGTTGTTCTCGATGAGCTCGCGAGCCACCGAGCGGCCGACCGCGCCCGCCCCGGCAATAGCCACCTTCATGTGGGCCGCTCCTTGGTCATGGTCGGGAGCCTTGGGCTCAATGCCCCGGCCCCTCATCGATGTCGTCGGCGGGCGGCAGCGCGGCGATGGCCACCGCCTCGGCGACCCGGCCGGATATCGCGGCGATGTAGACCTGGTCGCCGGCCTGGATGACCGTCTTCGGTTCCGGCAGGATGCCCGTGCCGAAGCGGATCAAAAATGCCACGCGTGCGCCGGTGGCCCGCTCCAGATCGGTCGCCCGGCGCCCCACCCAGTCCTCGTGCAGGACGACCTCGGCGACGGCGACCGTTCCGGTGGGGTCTCGCCACTTGGCGGTCTCACTCTCCCGGGTCAACGCGTTGAGCAGGCGATCGGTGGTCCACGGCACGGTGGCAATCGTTGGGATACCGAGGCGTTCGTAGACCTCGGCGCGCTTGGCGTCGTAAATCCGGGCCACCACCCGGTTGACGCCGAACGTCTCGCGAGCCAGCCGAGCCGAGATGATGTTGGAGTTGTCCCCGGATGACACCGCGGCGAACGCGTCGGCCTCCTCGATGCCCGCTTTCAGCAGCACATCCCGGTCGAAACCCTGGCCCAGCACCCGTTCGCCAGCGAACTCCGGGCTCAGCCGGTTGAACGCCGAGCTGTCGCGGTCGATCACCGCCACATCGTGGCCAATCCGGGACAGCCCGTCGGACAGGGAAGAGCCGACCCGGCCGCATCCCATCACAACCACCCGCACGTCAGGTCCTCTCGGCTGGGTCGGAGTATGTGTCATTCCATCGGCAAACTTCGTTGGCCAGCCGATATCCGTCGGGAACATTCTCGCTCACGGAACGCTACCGGCACGGCCCGTTGCGCTTACTCTTGGCTCTCGTGTCCAAACTTTCAACCGCAGCGCGCCGCTTGCTGATTGGCCGACCGCAACGCAGCGACCGGCTGAGCCACACCCTGCTGCCCAAGCGCATCGCCCTGCCGGTGTTCGCCTCCGACGCATTGTCTTCGGTGGCGTATGCGCCCGAGGAAATCTTTCTGATGCTCTCGGTGGCCGGGGCGGCCGCGTACGCGCTGACGCCGTGGATCGGTCTCGCGGTGGCCGCGGTGATGCTCGTGGTGGTGGCCAGCTACCGGCAGAACGTGCACGCCTACCCGTCCGGTGGTGGCGACTACGAGGTGGTCACCACGAACCTGGGCGATACCGCCGGCCTCGTGGTGGCCAGTGCCCTGATGGTGGATTATGTTCTCACCGTTGCTGTTTCGACCTCGTCGGCGATGGCGAACATTGGTTCCGCACTCCCGGTCGTGGCCGAGAACAAGGTCTGGTTCTGCGTGGCCGCGATCGTACTGGTGATGGCGTTGAACCTGCGTGGGATCCGCGAGTCCGGGGTGGCCTTCGCGATCCCGACCTACGCGTTCATCGTCGGGGTCGTCGTGATGATCGGGTGGGGGTTGATCCGGATTTTCGTGCTCGGCAATCCGCTGCGGGCCGAATCCGCCGGCTACCAGATGCATGCCGAGCACGGCCAGATCGTCGGTTTCGCGTTTGCGTTCCTGCTGGCCCGCTCGTTCTCGTCGGGCTGCGCGGCGCTGACCGGTGTCGAGGCGATCAGCAATGGGGTGCCGGCGTTTGAAAAACCCAAGTCCCGCAACGCCGCAACGACTCTGCTGATGCTCGGCGCGATCGCGGTGACGCTGCTGATGGGCATCATCGTGCTGGCCCAGCAGATCCACGTGCAGCTGGTCGAGGATCCCGCCACGCAGCTGGGCGGCATCCCGGCCGGCTACATGCAGAAGACACTGGTCACGCAGCTGGCGGAGACGGTGTTCGGCAGCTTCCACATCGGGTTTCTGCTCATCGCGACGGTGACCGCGCTGATCTTGGTGCTGGCGGCCAACACCGCGTTCAACGGGTTCCCGGTGCTCGGCTCGGTGCTGGCGCAGCACAGCTACCTGCCGCGTCAGCTGCACACCCGCGGAGACCGCCTGGCGTTTTCCAACGGGATCCTGTTCCTGTCGGCGGCGGCTCTCGCGTTCGTCATCGCGTTCCGTGGTGAGGTGACCGCGCTGATCCAGCTCTACATCGTCGGCGTTTTCATCTCGTTCACGCTGAGCCAAATCGGCATGGTCCGGCACTGGACTCGCCTGTTGCGCACCGAGACCGATCCGGCGGTGCGACGCAAGATGATGCGCTCGCGAGTGGTCAACACGATCGGCTTGCTTTCCACCGGTGCGGTGCTGTTGGTGGTCCTGGTCACCAAGTTTCTCGCCGGGGCGTGGATCGCCATCGTGGCGATGGGCGCGCTGTTCATCATCATGAAGCTGATCCGCAAGCACTACGACACCGTCAATCGGGAGCTCGAAGAACAAGCCGCCACCCAGCACGACGTGGTGCTGCCCAGCCGCAACCACGCCCTGGTGCTGGTGTCGAAGCTGCACCTGCCGACCCTGCGGGCACTGGCCTACGCGCGAGCGACCCGTCCCGATGCGCTCGAGGCCCTCACGGTCAGCGTCGATGACGTGGAAACCCGTGCGCTGGTGCATGATTGGGAGCAAAGCGAGATCAGTGTGCCACTGAAGGTCATCGCTTCGCCGTACCGCGAAATCACCCGTCCCATCCTCGATTACGTCAAAAGAGTCGCCAAAGACTCGCCGCGCACCGTGGTGACGGTGTTCATCCCGGAGTATGTCGTCGGCCATTGGTGGGAACAGGTGCTGCACAACCAAAGCGCACTCCGTCTCAAGGGCCGCCTGCTGTTCATGCCCAACGTGATGGTCACTTCCGTTCCCTGGCAATTGAATTCGTCCGAACGACTGCAGCTGCTGCAGCCGCACGCGGCTCCCGGCGACGCCCGTCGCGGAATCTTCGACTAAAGCGAATATGTCGTGAGAGCCGAGGCGTCGTTGCCGCCCAGTGGCGGGGAGCTGACGCTGGTAACCGGTGCTCCCGCCAACGGCGGCAGCTGCGTGGCCCACCACGAAGGCCGGGTGGTGTTCGTGCGCTACGCCTTGCCCGGCGAACGGGTGCGGGTTCGGGTCACCGCGGATCGCGGATCTTATTGGCATGCGGAAGTTGTCGAGGTCCTTGAGCCGTCGGCGGATCGGACCGAGTCGCTGTGCCCGATCGCCGGGGTGGACGGCTCCGGCTGTTGCGATCTGGCATTCGCTGCCCCGGACGCGGTTCGGGCGCTCAAGGCGCAGATCGTGTCCAATCAGTTGGAACGGCTGGGTGGGCACCGCTGGAGCGGTGAGGCGGAACCGCTTTCGGATTCCGGCCCCACCGGCTGGCGCACCCGGGTACGCCTGGAGGTGGGTGCGGACGGTCGCCCCGGGTTTCACCGCTACCACAGCGACGAGCTGGTGACCGACCTGCGCTGTGCGCAGTTGCCGCCGGGAATGCTGGACGGACTGGCGCAGGCGTGTTCTGCGGCCGACCTGTCACCGACGGCGCAGCTGCACGCCGCGATCGACGATGACGGCCGGCGCCATGTGGTGCGCACCCTGCGACACGGCGGGCGCACGACGACCAATGTGGTGCAGGGCGACTACGAGGCAACCCAGCGGGTGGGGCGGCGCAGCTGGCAGGTGCCGGTGACCGCGTTCTGGCAGGCGCACCGCGACGCGGCGCGGGTTTACAGCGCTCTGGTCGCCGACTGGGCACAGCCCGCCACCGGCATGACGGTGTGGGATCTCTACGGCGGCGTAGGCGTTTTCGCCGCGACCCTGGGCGATGCGGTGGGGGAGTCCGGGCGGGTGCTCACCGTCGACACCTCCCGCGCGTCGACGCGGGCGGCCCGCGCCGCACTGGTTGACCTGCCGCAGGTGGACATCGTCACCGATTCGGTGCGCCGCGCGGTGTCGACCCAGCGAAGCAGTGCCGACGTGGTGGTGCTGGATCCGCCGCGTTCGGGTGCCGGGCGCGACGTCATCGAGCTACTGGCCGCCGCCGGCGTGCCGCGGGTGGTGCACATCGGTTGCGAGGCAGCGTCTTTCGCCCGCGATATCGGCTTGTACCTCGGTCGTGGCTATGCGGTCGAGAAAATCAAGGTGTTCGATGCGTTCCCGCTGACCCATCACACCGAATGCGTCGCGCTGCTGACCCGTTAGGGCTGGCGCAATGGCCCGGGCTATGCTGGCGATGGCGCTCCGGGAAGTCTGGTCGGAATTGGAATCCGCATTCGCGCGATACGACGGACCCGTCCGGCGCACCGCGCTTACCTGGAGGCATAGCGCGCGTCATGCGAAATCTCGAGCGAACAGCCGAATCTGCGAACTCGCTGACTGAGGTAATCCAGGTGCGCGGGCTCACCTTCACCTATCCGAAGGCGTCGACGCCGGCGGTCCGAGGCATGGATTTCACCGTCGAACGCGGTGAGATCTTCGGATTCCTCGGCCCCAGCGGTGCGGGGAAATCTACGACGCAGCGGCTTCTGATCGGCTTGCTTCGGAGCCGCGGCGGCGAGGTTGCGGTCTGGGGCAAGGAACCCGCGGCGTGGGGATCCGACTACTACGAGCGCATCGGGGTGTCGTTCGAGCTGCCCAACCACTATCAGAAGCTCACCGGGCTGGAAAATCTCGAATTTTTCGCAGCGCTCTACGAGCAGGCAACGCTGGACCCGATGCAGCTGCTCGATGCGGTGGGTCTGGCCGGAGACGCCCACACCCGGGTCGGCAAGTATTCCAAGGGCATGCAGATGCGGTTGACTTTCGCGAGGTCGTTGATCAACGATCCCGAGCTGCTCTTCCTCGACGAGCCGACCTCGGGCTTGGATCCGGTCAACGCGCGCCTGGTCAAGAAAATGATCACCGATTTGAAGGCTCGCGGGCGCACGGTCTTCCTCACCACACACGACATGGCGACGGCGGACGAGTTGTGTGATCGCGTGGCCTTCGTCGTGGACGGCACGATCGTCGCGTTGGACCGGCCGGCCGAGCTCAAGATCGCCCGGAGCCGTCGCGTGGTCACCGTCGAATACCGGGGCAGCGGTGGTGCCCTGCAGGCGGCGGAGTTTCCGATGGACGGCCTGGCCGACGACCCGGCGTTCCACGCCGTCTTGCGCGGATATCAGATCGAAACCATCCACAGCCGGGAAGCCAGCCTCGACGATGTCTTCGTCGACGTCACGGGCAGGCGATTGTCGTGACGCGGTTGCTGCGGGCGCTGCGGTTGGAGCTGACATTGCAAGTGCGGCAGCGATTTCTGCACGCGGCCATATTCTCCGGTGTGATATGGCTGGCAGTGCTGTTGCCGATGCCCAATCATCTGCGTCCGGTCGTCGAACCCTACGTGCTTTCGGGCGACGTCACCATCATCGGATTCTTTTTTGTCGCGGGCACGGTGTTCTTCGAAAAGCAGGAACGAACGCTGAGCGCCGTCATCGCCAGCCCGCTGCGGTTCGGTGAGTACCTCGCCGCCAAACTTGCTGTGCTGCTGATGATTTCGCTGGGAGTGGCTCTAGTGGTGGTTCCTGTTGCGCATGGCGCTTCGTACCATCCCGCGCCGATGCTCCTCGGGGTGACGCTGGGAACTTTGCTCATGCTATTGGTGGGCTTCATCAGTTCGTTGCCGTTCGCATCGATTAGCGACTGGTTTCTGGCAGCGACGATTCCGCTCGCCGTAATGAACCTGCCCATCATTTACTACTCCGGTCTATGGCCGAACCCGGTGCTGTATCTTTTGCCCACCCAGGGGCCGTTGCTGCTGCTGGGCGCGGCCTTCGACCAGCTGAGACTGGCGCCGTGGCAGGCCGGCTACGCGGTGCTGTATCCGATGGCCTGGTTGGCAGGTCTGTATCGGGGTGCTGCCGTGATGTTCGACCGCTACGTCGTCGCCAAGGCCGGAGCGTGGTGAGGACCAGCGCCGCGCGAGCGATGGCGGCTCTCGGACGCAACGACATTCGTGGCACCTATCGCGACCCGTTACTCGTCATGATCGTGATCGCGCCCGCCGTCTGGACCGGCGGCGTCGCGGCACTGACCCCACGCCTCACCGTGTTTCTATTGCGCCGCAACAGATTTGACCTTGTCCCGTACTACCCGTTGATCCTGACCGCGTTCCTGCTCCTCACCAGCATCATCATCGTCGGGGCGCTGGCGGCCTTCCTGGTGCTGGACGAGGTCGACGCCGGCACTTTGACCGCACTGCGGGTCACCCCGCTCCCGCTGTCCACATTTTTCGCCTATCGGGCAGCCACGGTGCTCGTGGTGACGACGATCTACGTGATCGTGACGATGTCGTTCAGCGGATTGCTGAGACCCGGGCTGGTCCCTGCGCTGGTTCCGATAGGACTGCTGGCCGGGGGATCGGCGGTGGTGACTCTATTGCTGATCATTGCTCTGGCTAGCAACAAGATTCAGGGTCTGGCCATGGTCCGGGCGCTGGGGATGCTGATCGCCGGCCTGCCCTGCTTGCCATGGTTCATTCACTCCAGCTGGAACCTCGCATTCGGCGTGCTGCCGCCCTATTGGGCTGCCAAGGCGTTTTGGGTGGCCGGCGACGGCGGTATGTGGTGGCCGTATCTGCTTGCCGGCTTCGGGTACAACCTGGCCGTCGGGTGGCTGCTGTTTCGGCGCTTCCTCACCAGGCGCATATGAGCCTTCAGCCGCAAACGAAATACCGCAACCAGAGATATATTGCCGCCAGCGCAACCGAAAATGCGCTCACCATAACGCCTTTGCGGGAGAACTCCCAGAACGAAATGGGTTCGCCCGCAGCACGAGCGATACCGAGCATCACCACGTTTGCGCTGGCTCCCACCGCGGTCAGGTTGCCGCCGAAGTCAGCGCCCAGGGCCAGTGCCCACCACAGCGCTTGGGAGTGGCCTTCGTTGGGTACCGCCGCGGCCAGCCCGGCGACGATCGGGGTCATCGTGGCCACATAGGGAATGTTGTCGATGATCCCGGACAACGGCGCCGAAATACCGACAACCAGCATCACGGCCAGCAGTGCGTTACCACCACTCAACTCGGTCGCGGCGTGCGCCAGCTTGTCGATCACCCCCGTTTTCACGAGCGCCCCGACCATGACGAAAAGGCCGACGAAGAACAGCAGGGTGTCCCACTCGACACTGGATAGGTACTCCGAGCGCGGTACTCCTGAAATCAGGATGAGTAGGCCCGCACCCAACAATGCTGCGATCGAAGGGGCGACGTGCAGCACCTGATGGGTGATGAACGTCGTGAACACCAGCAGCAGAACCACGAGCGATTTGATGAGAAGTCGCGGGTCGCGGATGGCTTCACGTTCGTTCAGCGCCATGACATCGGCAACTCGGTCCGGCTCGACAACGAAAGCTCCTCGAAACAACAGCGGCAGCACAGCGAGCAAAACCATCAGCACGACGACCACGATCGGAGTCATGTGCAGCAGGAAATCGTTGAACGACAATCGTGCTCGGCTGGCGATGATGATGTTGGGTGGGTCGCCGACCAATGTCGCAGCGCCGCCGATGTTGGCGGCGAAGACCTCGGCTATCAGGAAAGGCTTCGCGCTGATGTCCAACCGGTCGCACACCAACAGGGTGACCGGCGCGACCAGCAGCACGGTCGTGACATTGTCCAGCAGGGCTGAACCGATCGCCATCACCAGCACCAGCAGGATCATGATGCGTAGCGGTGAGCCGCCGGCGCGTTTGGCGGCCCAGATCGCGGTGTATTCGAAGACACCGGTCTGACGCAGGACGCCGACGATGATCATCATGCCCAGCAGCAAAAAGATGACGTCCCAGTCGACCCCGGTCTCGCGGGAGAAGAAGACGTCCTGCGAGCTGATGATCGGCAACGCGACCACGACCCCAGCGCCCATCAAGGCCGCCACCGTCTTGGGCACCCGGTCGCTGGCGATCAGCAGGTAGGCGACGACGAAGACCGCGACCGCGATAGCGCTCATCGATCCACGGTGCTCGAGCTGGCGTACATCAAATCAGCACGAAGTAGCGCAGCCAGAGATAGAGCGCGGCCAGCGTCAAGGACATGGTGGTCACTATCATGCCCTTGCGGGTGAACTCCCAAAACGTGATGGGAGTGTCTGCACGCCTGGCGATTCCGAGGACCACAACGTTGGCGCTGGCGCCGACGGCGGTCAAGTTACCGCCGAAGTCGGTGCCGATGGCCAGGGCCCACCACACCGCTTGAGCACTTCCGACGCCGACCAGCGACGGGATCAAGTGGCCCACGATGGGTGTCATCGCCGCCGCATATGGCACGTTGTTGACGATTCCGCTGACCACCAGCGACGCGGCCAGGATCACCATGGTGGTCAGCAGCGGATTGCCGCCCGTCGCCGTAACG
Source organism: uncultured Actinomycetota bacterium (assembly GCA_963794245.1). Lineage (GTDB taxonomy): Bacteria > Actinomycetota > Actinomycetes > Mycobacteriales > Mycobacteriaceae > Mycobacterium. The sequence continues at coordinate 485,840 of CAWCDD010000004.1, forward strand.
GCCATTTGTGCCACATCTTTGACGACGCCCGTTTTCACCAGACCGCCGACCACGATGAACAGCCCCGCGAAGAAGAGCAGGGTTTCCCATTCGACACTGCCGAGGTATTCGGATTGTTCCTGCCCGGAGATCAGGATCAGGATGCCGGCTCCCAACAGTGCCACCAAGGAGGGCTCCAAGTGCACCGTCTCGTGGCCGATGAATGCGGCGAACACTATAACCAGGACGACACCGCACTTGATCAGTAGCTTCGGATCGCTGATGGCCTCACGCTCTTCCAGCGCCATCACATCGGACACCCGCGCGGGATCGACGACGAATGCGCCCGGGAAGAGTCGCGGCAGCATGGCGATCAGGACGACGATCGTGATGACCACGATGGGCGCCACATGGATCAGGAAGTCGTTGAAGTTCAGTCCGCCTTTGCTGGCAATGATGATGTTGGGTGGGTCGCCGACCAGCGTCGCCGCGCCGCCGATGTTCGAGGCGAATGCTTCGGCCATCAGGAATGGGGCGGCGTTGATGGCCAGCCGGTCGCACACCAACAGCGTTACCGGTGCGACCAGCAGCACGGTCGTGACATTGTCCAGCAGGGCCGAGGCGATCGCTGTGACCAGCACGAGCAGGATCATGATCCGCAGCGGTGAGCCCTTGGCGCGTTTGGCGGCCCAGATCGCGACATATTCGAAAACCCCCGTCTGGCGCAGGACGCCGACGATGATCATCATGCCCAGCAGCAAAAAGATGACGTCCCAGTCGATCGCGGTCTCGGTGGCGTAGAAGACGTCATGGGAACCGATGATCGGCAAGGTGACGACCACCCCCGCGCCAATCAGCGCCACCTTGGTCTTGTTGAAGCGGTCGTTGGTGATCAGGGCGAACACCAGCACGAATACCGCTATCGCGACAGCGCTCATCGGGGCCCGCCTGACGCTGGCGAGATCAATGGGTCAGGGCCGCCGCGAGCAGGCGCGACGCCGTGATCACTCCGATCAAGTGACCGTCCTTGACCACGCCCAGCAGTGGGCTCCGCAGGCGGGCCATGGCCGCGGCCACCTCGATGATCGTGTCGTCGGCATTGACCGGCGGAACGTCGACCAGGTGCTCGGGCAATACATCCCGGACTTTCTTTCCGCTCAGCTTCTCGGCGGCCCGGTCGGCCATCGATTCGTTGAGCACTCCGGCTAGCGAGGGATCGTCCTGGATGTAGCGGGGCACGATGAACCGCACCACCTGCGACGCGGGCAGCACCGCATGCTGGTTGCCCGAGTCGTCGGTGACCAACAACCCAGGCAACTGGTGTTCTGCGAGCGTCCGCGCAGCCTCCAGCGCGTTCGTATCGATCGTGACAACGGGAAACTCTTCGGCGAACTCCTCGGCACGCATACAGTGACGATAACGTCTGGATCGGAAGCCGGGACGAGTCGGTGTCAGGGCGCATAAGATACTCCGGGGTAGCAGGAAACCGCGCCGACCAGGCTTCCCGGCTCACCGTGCGATGACGCTACCATCGGTCGCGCGGCGGTGCCGATCTCGGCTTGCGCGCGCTGCGTAGACTAATTGGATGCTGGAACAGATCCGCGGTCCTGCAGATCTGCAGCACCTTTCCCAGCAGCAGCTCCGCGATCTGGCCGCCGAGATTCGCGAGTTCCTGATCCATAAGGTGGCTGCCACCGGCGGGCACCTGGGGCCGAACCTCGGCGTCGTCGAGCTGACGCTGGCGCTGCATCGGGTGTTCGACTCGCCGCACGATCCGATCATCTTCGACACCGGTCACCAGGCTTACGTGCACAAGATGCTGACCGGCCGCTGCCAGGACTTCGAGACCCTGCGCAAGAAGGGCGGCCTGTCCGGATATCCCTCGCGCAGCGAAAGCGAGCACGACTGGGTGGAGTCCAGCCACGCCAGTGCGGCGTTGTCGTACGCCGACGGCCTGGCCAAGGCCTTCGAGCTGACCGGGCACCGCAATCGGCACGTGGTCGCGGTGGTCGGCGACGGCGCGCTGACCGGCGGCATGTGCTGGGAGGCGCTGAACAACATCGCGGCCTCCGGTCGTCCGGTCGTCATCGTCGTCAACGACAACGGCCGCAGCTATGCACCCACCATCGGCGGCGTCGCCGACCACCTGGCCATGCTGCGGCTGCAGCCGGCCTACGAACAGGTGCTGGAAAAGGGCCGTGACGTGGTGCGTGCGATGCCGCTGATCGGCGAGATCTGCTACCACTTCATGCACAGCGTCAAGGCGGGCATCAAGGACTCGCTGGCACCGCAGCTGCTGTTCACCGATCTCGGGCTGAAGTATGTCGGCCCGGTCGACGGGCACGACGAACGGGCGGTGGAGGCCGCGCTGCGCCGGGCCCGCGGTTTCGGTGGACCGGTAATCGTGCACGTCGCCACCCGCAAGGGAATGGGCTATGCCCCGGCCGAGGCCGACGAGGCCGAGCAGATGCATTCCACCGCGCCGATCGACCCGGTCACCGGCCAGGCCACCAAGATTCCCGGCCCGGGCTGGACGGCGACCTTCTCCGAGGCGCTGATCGGCTACGCCAGAAAGCGCCGCGACATCGTGGCGATCACGGCGGCGATGCCCGGCCCGACCGGGCTGAGCGCGTTCGGGGAACAGTTCCCGGATCGGTTGTTCGACGTCGGCATCGCCGAACAGCACGCGGTGACGTCGGCGGCCGGGCTGGCGATGGGTGGGATGCACCCGGTGGTGGCCATCTACTCGACGTTCCTCAACCGGGCGTTCGACCAGATCATGATGGACGTGGCACTGCACAAGCTGCCCGTCACCCTCGTGCTCGACCGCGCCGGGGTCACCGGCTCCGACGGTGCCAGCCACAACGGCATGTGGGATCTGTCGATCCTCAACATCGTGCCAGGCATGCGGGTGGCCGCCCCGCGTGACGCCACCCGGTTGCGCGAGGAACTCGGTGAGGCGCTCGAGGTGGACGACGGCCCGACGGCGTTGCGGTTTCCCAAAGGCGATGTGGGCGAAGACATTCCGTCCTTAGAGCGCCGGTCGGGAATCGATGTGCTCGCGGTACCCGCCGGTGGGCTTAACCTGCGATGTGCTGCTGGTGGCCGTCGGCGCATTTGCCCCGATGGCGCTGGCCGTGGCCAAGCGGCTGCACAACCAGGGGATCGGTGTGACCGTGATCGATCCGCGTTGGGTGTTGCCGGTGTCCGACGGTGTTCTCGAACTGGCGGTGCAGCACAAACTGCTCGTCACACTGGAGGATAACGGTGTCAACGGCGGTGTGGGGTCGGCGGTTTCGGCCGCGCTGCGGCGCGCAGAGATCGACATGCCGTGCCGCGATGTCGGCCTGCGCCAGGACTTCTACGAGCACGCCTCGCGCGGTGAGGTGTTGGCCGACCTCGGGCTGACCGACCAGGACGTGGCCCGGCGGATCACCGGTTGGGTTGCCGCACTGGGCAGTTGCGAATCCGAAGCGGAGATCCGCGAGCACCTCGACTAGCTGTCGGTGCCCTCGGCTTTGGGAGGCGGCTGTAGCGCGTTTGCCAGGACGGGATCGACGAGTTCGCGTTGCCAGTCCCGCGCGTGGCCGGCGCACAAGAATTCTTCGACAGCCGCGACCGCGTCTGGCGCGCCCTCCCAGTCCCAGCACAGTCGCCGCACCAGGTCAGGCGAGACCAGGTTCTCCGCCGGCACATTCACCCGCTCCGACAGCTGCGACAGCCCGGCTCGGGCCGCCTCCAGCCGGGCGGCCGCCTCGGGTTTGCGTCTGCCCCACCGCGCCGGCGGCGGCGGTCCGTTCGGCGGCTCGGCGTCTTCCGGCGCGTCTTGGCTGTCGCGGGCGGTCTGCAGCGCGCCCAACCACGTTGCCGCGCTGCGCCGCTGGTTGCGCCCACCGAACACCGGCAACGCGATCAGGTCGTCGATGGTCTTCGGATTGGCGATGGCGGCGTCGATGATGGCCGAATCCGGCAGGATGCGCCGCGGCGCGATGTCGCGGCGCTGGGCGATGCTGTCGCGTGTCGTCCACAATTCGCGCACCGCGGCCAGGCCGCGGCGGTCACGCACCTTATGGATGCCCGACGTCCGCCGCCAGCGGTCGCGCCGCGGCGTGGCCTCCTTGCTGGCCTCTCCTGTTTTGAAGGCCCGCAGGTAATCGAATTCCTGTGCAGCCCAACCGCTTTTGCCTTGCTCAGCAAGAACCCCCGAGATCGCCGCGCGGAGCTCGACGAGCAGTTCGACGTCGAGGGCCGCGTAGTTGAGCCACTCCCCGGGCAGGGGCCGCTTCGACCAGTCGGCCGCGCCGTGACCCTTGACCAGGCCATGGCCCAGCAGCCGTTCGGTCATCGCCGCCAGGTTCACCCGCTCGAACCCGGCGAGTCGTCCGGCGAGTTCGGTGTCGTACACCGCGGGGGGCCGCATGCCGACCTCGGCCAGACAGGGCAGATCCTGATCGGCGGCGTGCAGGATCCATTCGTCTTGGCTGAGCACCTCGGCCACGGGCCGCAGCGCCGTCAGCGGATCGGCGCCGTGGCTGACCGGGTCGATGAGCACCGTGCCGGCGCCGGCCCGCCGGATCTGGATCAGGTAGGCCCGATTGGAGTAGCGGAATCCCGACGCCCGCTCGGCGTCCACCGCAAATGGCCCGTGCCCGCGGTCCAGGAGTTGCGCGGCGTCGGCGATCTCGCCGACGCTCACCGAGAGATCGGGTACTCCGTCGGTGGGGTGCAGGAGTGGATTGGGTTCGGGTTCGGTGCTGCCGGACGCATCGTCGGCCGGTGCGCACATGTCAGGCGCGTGACCGCGAGCTCAGGTCGGTGACCCCAGCCGGCGGTAGGCCTGCGGCGTGCTCCAGCACCTCGCAAAACGCTTCGACATGCCCGCCGACGGCGGGTGAAGTGGCCGTCCATGAGGCCCGCAGCTCGAGCTGGTGGGCCCGCGGCGGCCCGGAGATGTCGCCGTAGCGCACCGACGTGGTGGCGGTGACGGTGCCGCCCAGGGCTGTGACCTGGTCCGTCCGGGCCTCCAGGGCGTCGACGAGCCAGCTCCACGCCACCTCCGGCAGCAGCGGATCGACGGCTTCGCTGGAGTCCAGGTCGGCCTGGATGTAGGCGACCAGACGCATGGTGCCGTCCCAGGCGTCGGCGCCGTCCGGGTCGTGCAGCAGGATCAAGCGGCCGAACGCGTCGCCTTCCGAGCGCTCGGGGACGATCTCGAGGTCGGGATGCTTGACTTCGGCGCCCAGGGCGTAGCTGAAGGGGGCCAGGCGCTGCGGGGGCCGGATCGGGCCCAGCTCGATCTCCGGCCGTGCGTTGACGGCATTCATTGCCGCCACCGCCTCGCGGAATGGGGCCGGTTCGACTGAGGTCACAACGTTCGACGCTAGACCTATCGCCTGACCCGCCGCGACAGGCGCGCCGATCTTCAAACCCGTCGCGATCAAGCTGTTACCAGGGTGTGTCACATCGTGATGTAACAGCATCGAGGCTGCTCAGAGGCCATTCAGCGGTTGAATCGTGCCGGGCGCTTCTCCCGGTGCGCGGCGAGGCCTTCCTGCACGTCGGGGCCGCTGAAACTCAAGAATTCCAGGCCGAGCGACGTCTCGAAGGCGGGCGCGAACATGCGATACCAGTGGTTGAGGCTGTGTTTGGTCCAGCGGATCGCGTTCTGGGCTCCCTGTGCCAAATCATTGGCGACGCGGGTTGCCGTCGTGAGCACGTCGTCATCGTCGACACAGACCGATACCAGGCCGATCCGCTCGGCTTCTTCGCCCAGCAGGGTGTCGCAGGTGAGCAGGTAGTACTTGGCCTTGGCCATGCCGACCAGCAGGGGCCAGCAGATCGCGGCGTGGTCGCCGGCCGCCACTCCGAGCTTGGTGTGGCCGTCGATGATCTTCGCGTTGCGCCCGGCCACCGAAATGTCGGAAAGCAACGCCACCACCAATCCGGCGCCGACGGCGGGGCCCCGGATCGCCGAGACCATCGGCTTGTCGAAGTTGACGATATTGAGCACCAGGTCGCGGGCCTCGCGCATGATGCGCAGCCGGCCCTCGTAGTCGCCGATGGTTTCCGAGATCAGGTCGAAACTGCCGCCGGAGGAGAACGCCTTACCTTCACCACGCACCAGGACCACCCGTACGGCGGGGTCGCGGTTGATGGCCGGCCAGACGTCGGCGAGATCGCGGTGCATTTGTGGCCCGACCGAGTTCAGTCCGGGAGAGTCGAGAACCACCGTGAGGACGCCTTCCAGACCGGTTACGTCGCCGTGTTCGAAGCGGAGGCTGGGGAATTCGTCGTAGTTGACTGAGACTGGCGCTACTGACACCGGATTGATGTTACGCAGCGGCGCCAGGTGCTCTCGGGGCGCCGCCGGGGTCCCGTGGCAGCATTGAGTGCGATGAGCACGCGTCGCGAACTTCCCGAGTCGCCCTACCTGGCTGCTGTCACCGGTCGCAAACCCGGCCGGGTGCCGGTGTGGTTCATGCGGCAGGCCGGGCGTTCGCTGCCCGAGTACCGGGCGCTGCGCCAGCGCAGCAGCATGCTGGAGGCGTGCTTGCAGCCCGAGGTCGTCTGCGAGATCACCCTGCAACCGATCCGGCGCCATGACGTTGACGCGGCGATCCTGTTCTCCGACATCGTCGTACCGCTGCGCGCCGCGGGCATCGACTTGGACATCGTCGCCGACGTCGGACCGGTGATCGCGCACCCGATCCGCACCGACGCCGACATCGACGCAATGAAACCCCTTGAACAGCAATCGATTCAGCCGGTCTGCCAGGCGGTGTCGCTGCTGGTGGACGCGCTCGGCAATGTCCCGCTGATCGGTTTCGCCGGCGCGCCCTTCACGCTGGCGTCCTACCTGGTCGAAGGTGGCCCCAGCCGTAATCACGCCCGCACCAAGGCGATGATGCTGGCCGAGCCGGCGAGCTGGCATGCGCTGATGTCGAAGTTGACCGATCTCACCGTGGAATTCTTGCGCGGCCAGATCGATGCCGGGGTGGACGCCATCCAGGTGTTCGACTCGTGGGCGGGAACGCTGTCGCTGGCCGACTACCGCCAATACGTCCTGCCGCACAGCACCCGGGTATTCGCGACGCTGGCCGAACACCGGCTGCCGATGACGCATTTCGGGGTCGGGACGGCCGAGTTGCTGGGCGCGATGGGCGAAGCCGGCGCGACGGTCGTCGGTGTCGATTGGCGAACCTCGCTCACCGATGCCGCCGCCAGAGTGCGCCCCGGCACGGCCCTGCAGGGCAACCTCGACCCGGTGGTTGTGCTGGCGGGCTGGCCGGCGGTGGAACGCGCGGCGCGGGCCGTCGTCGACGATGGGCGCCGCGCCGTCGACGCCGGTGCCGCGGGCCACGTCTTCAATCTCGGTCACGGAGTGCTGCCCGAGACCGACCCCGGCGTGCTGACCGACCTGGTGTCACTGGTCCATTCGCTATGACACCGCGCTCGTATTGTGTTGTGGGCGGCGGGATTTCGGGCTTGACAGCGGCCTACCGGCTACGCATTGCGGCGGGGGACGACGCGAGCATCACGCTGTTCGATCCGGGCGAGCGGCTCGGCGGGATACTTCGCACCGAGCAGGTCGGCGACCGCCCGATGGACCTGGGCGCCGAGGCGTTCGTGTTGCGCCGGCCCGAGATGCCAGCGCTGCTGGCCGAGCTGGGCCTGTCCGATCGTCAACTGGGCACCACCGGCGCCCGGCCGTTGATTTACAGCCAGGCCGAGCTGCACGCGCTGCCGGCGGCCACGGTCGTCGGCATTCCTTCGTCGGCCGCGTCGGTGGCCGGACTGGTCGACGACGCCACCCTCGCCCGGATCGACGCCGAGCCATGCCGCCCGCTGGACTGGCAACCCGGAAGTGACCCCGCCACAGCCGAATTGGTGGGCGACCGGTTCGGCGAGCAGACCGTCGCCCGATCGGTCGACCCGCTGCTGAGCGGGGTGTACGCGGGCTCGGCGGCCACGATCGGGCTGCGTGCCGCGGCCCCCAGTGTGGCGGCGGCTCTGGATCGCGGCGCCACCAGCTTGACCGACGCGGTCCGCCACGGGCTGCCGCCGGCGACGGGTGCGCCGGTATTCGGCGCGCTGGACGGCGGCTACCAGGTGCTGGTCGATGAGCTCGTCGAGCGCAGCCGGGCGCGGTGGGTTCGGGCCGCGGTGCAACGGCTCGACCGTGCCGAGCAGGGCTGGTCGCTGCGCGATGACACCGGGGCCGGATGGCATGCCGACGCGGTGATCGTGGCCATCCCCGCCCCGCGGCTGATCCGCCTGATCGACGGCGTGGCCGCGCAGACGTTCGCCGCCGCGAGCCGGATCACGAGTGCGTCGTCGGTGGTGGTCGCGCTTGCGGTGCCCGGCGATACGGCTTTCCCGGAGTGCTCCGGGGTGCTGGTGGCCAGCGGAGAGCGGTTGCGCAGCAAGGCGATCACGCTGTCGTCACGTAAGTGGGGCGGCCGCGGCGACCTGCAATTCCTGCGGCTGTCCTTCGGGCGGTTCGGCGACGACCTGGCGGCCACCGCCTCCGACGAGGACCTGCTGGGCTGGGCGGTCGACGACCTGGCCACCGTGTTCGGGCTGGCCGTGCAACCGGTGGATGCCCGCGTGCAGCGGTGGATCGAGGCGATGCCGCAGTACGGGCCGGGCCACGCCGACGTGGTCGCGCAACTGCGCGCCGGCCTGCCGCCGACCATCGCGGTGGCGGGCAGCTACCTCGACGGGATCGGCGTGCCGGCCTGTATCGGCGCGGCCGGCAAGGCCGTCGAGCGTGTGATCAGGGCGACCGAGGGCTTCGACGCGGAAGTGGCACGATAGGTCTCATGGCCAAGATCGACTTTGACGCCCTGAACTCGACGATTCGCTACCTGATGTTCTCGGTGTTTTCGGTGGAGCCCGGCGAATTGGGTGACCAGCGCGACGCAGTGCATCGACGAGACGACCCGGTTTTTCAAGCAGCAGGAAGAACGCGGTGTCGTGGTGCGCGGCCTGTACGACGTCGCGGGCCTGCGGGCCGACGCCGATTTCATGATCTGGACGCACGCCGAGCGCGTCGAAGCGTTGCAAGCCACCTACGCCGACTTCCGTCGCACCACTGCGCTGGGGCAGGCCAGCGCGCCGGTGTGGAGCAGCGTGGCGCTGCACCGGCCGGCGGAGTTCAACAAGAGCCACATCCCGGCGTTCCTGGCCGGCGAGGAAGCCGGTGCCTACATCTGCGTGTATCCGTTCGTGCGGTCCTACGAGTGGTACCTGCTGCCCGACGACGAACGCCGCCGCATGCTCGCCGAGCACGGCATGGCCGCGCGCGAGTACAAGGACGTCCGGGCCAACACGGTTCCGGCGTTCGCACTGGGCGATTACGAATGGATCCTTGCCTTCGAGGCGCCGGAACTCCATCGCATCGTCGACCTGATGCGTGAACTACGCGCCACCGATGCCCGCAGGCACACCCGCGAGGAGACACCGTTCTTCACCGGGCCGCGGGTGCCGGTCGAGCAGCTGGTGAACTCGTTGCCCTGACGGGCCGTGAACGAATCCAGAAGCGAAGGGGGACATATGACGACCGCGTTCGACCCGACCGATCCCACCCGTTTCGAGCAGATGTACCGCGACGAGCAGACGTCGCACGGGCTGCCCACCGCCACCCCGTGGGACATCGGCGGCCCCCAGCCGGTCGTCCAGCAGCTGGTCGCCCTCGGCGCGATCAAGGGTGAGGTGCTCGACCCGGGCACCGGCCCGGGCCACCACGCGATCTACTACGCCGCCAAGGGATACTCGGCCACCGGCATCGACGGGTCGGCAGCCGCCCTGGAGCGGGCCCGCGAAAACGCCGAAAAGGCCGGCGTATCAGTGAATTTCGAACTGGCCGACGCCACCAAGCTGGAAGGGCTGGACAACCGGTTCGACACCGTCGTCGACTGCGCGTTCTACCACACTTTCAGCAGCGAGCCCGAGCTTGCGCAGTCGTACGCACAGGCGCTGCGGCGGGCGACCAAGCCGGGGGCGCGGCTCTACATGTTCGAGTTCGGCGCGCACGACGTCAACGGATTTACGATGATGCGGTCGTTGTCCGAGAAGGACTTTCGTGACGTGCTTCCGATCAGGCGGCTGGGAGATCACCTATCTGGGCACGACCACCTACCAGGTCAACGTCAGCGCTAAGAGCATCGAGATGATGGCCGCGCGCAATCCCGACATGGCCGATCAGGCGGAGGACATGCTGAAGCGGTTCCGCGCGATGGAACCCTGGCTGGTCAAGGGCCGGGTGCATGCCCCGTTCTGGGAAGTCCACGCCACCCGAACGGACTGACCCTGCGCCGAACGTCGACTTGTTGGGCCAATCTCGCCGAAATCCCCACAACAAGTCGACGCTCGACCGTGAAAGCCGAACCGACTCTAAACGTTGCCGCGGGTTGCTTCGGCCAGAGCGTTCGTAACCCGGTCGCCCTTCTGGTGATGGCTCAGCGCCCGGACCGACACGTCATGGCCTTCGGCCGCCCGACGCAGCGCGCCCACCGTGGCCTGCTCGCGCGGATGGTGCGCGAACGGGTCGAACGAGTACCAGCGCATGGCGTTTTCGTGGGTCATCTTGTTGATGTCCGCTTCCGAGACGCCGTGGCCGCCGAGAACATCCCACAGTTGTTCGGGCGCTTCGGGCCACATCGAGTCGCTGTGCGGGTAGTCGGCCTCCCACGCGATGTTGTCGATGCCGATCTCGTGTCGCAGCTGGACACCGACGTCGTCGCTGATGAAGCACGTCAAGAAATGCTCGCGAAACACCTCGCTGGGCAGCTTGCCGCCGAAGTCCTGGTGCGTCCACGACGAGTGCATCTCGTAGGTGCGGTCGGCCCGCTCCAGGAAATACGGGATCCACCCGGTGCCGCCCTCGCTCAGGCCGATCTTGAGATCGGGGTATTTCTTGATCGGCGCGGACCACAGCAGATCCGCGGCGGCTTGCACGATGTTCATCGGCTGCAGCGTGATCATCACATCCATCGGCGCATCCGGCGCGGTGATGGCCAGCTTTCCCGAGGATCCGATGTGCACGTTCATCACCGTGTCGGTGTCCACCAAGGCTTTCCAGAGCGGCGTCCAGTAGTCATCGTGAAAGCTGGGCCGACCCATCGCCGCCGGGTTCTCGGTGAACGTCAACGCGTGCACGCCACGCTTGGCGTTGCGGCGCACCTCGGCCGCGCATGCCTCGGCGTCCCAGATCACCGGTAGACACATCGGGATGAACCGTGCCGGATACGCCCCGCACCACTCCTCGACATGCCAGTCGTTGTAGGCCCGCAACAAGGCCAGGCCGAACTCGGGGTCCTCGGTGGCGAACAACCGGCCGGCGAACCCGGGAAACGTCGGGAAACAGATCGAGGCGAAAATCCCGCCCGCGTTCATGTCCTTGATCCGCTCGTCGACCTGCCAACACCCCGGCCGGATCTCGTCAAGACCCTGCGGTTCCAGCCCGTACTCCTCCTTCGGCCGGCCCGCCACCGCATTGAGCGCCACGTTCGGAATCACCACGTCACGAAATTGCCAGCTATCGCTGCCATCTGGGTTGTGCACCAACCGTGGCGCCTCTTCGGCGTACTTCTTGGGCAAGTGGTTCTTGAACATGTCCGGTGGTTCGACGATGTGGTCATCGACGCTGATCAGGATCATGTCGTCTTTGGTCATTTCGCCGCTTCCCGATAGCTAGACACCCTTACCGTAGGGGCAACGGTACAGCAGCTGGCGCAACGGCGAAAGCGTGCGACAGCTGGCAATTCTGCGCTGCCGACCGCTTAGGCGTCGGGGACCAGGCGCAGCGAGATCGAGTTGATGCAGTACCGCTGATTCGTCGGCGTCGGATAGCCCTCGCCCGCGAACACGTGACCGAGATGGCTGTGGCAGTTCGCGCAGAGCACCTCGGTGCGCGTCGTCCCCATCGAGTGGTCGGGACGCAGAATCACCGCGTCGGAGCTGGACGGGTCGAAAAACGATGGCCAGCCGCAGTGTGAGTCGAATTTCTCTGTGCTGCGGAACAATTCGGCTCCGCAGGCGCGGCACTCGTAGATGCCCTGGGTCTTGGTGTCGGTGTACTCACCAATGAACGGCCGTTCGGTGCCGGCGCGACGCAGCACCTGGAACTCCTGCGGGTTGAGTTTCTTGCGCCACTCGTCGTCAGATAGCTGCACCTTGGGTTGCGACAAGTCGGGAGAAGTCATGCATCCACGCTAGCTCGGATGGCGCTGACCCGCTGCGCCCGGCTCCGCCGCGCTTGCGATCACCGCGTCGCGCTCTGGCTTAGCCGGCAGCCAAGCCGGATCAATCCCGTCGTCCAGCCGGTTGTCGGCCTTGGCGTCGAGGTAGCGGAAGTAGAGCACGGTGAACGCGACGAACAGCAGCAGCGACCAGCCGTAGGTGATCTTGAGGTAGTGCAGCGCGCGGCCGTACCTCATCCACCGGTAAATGAGCCAATCGTCCAGCGTCAGGAAGCCATAGATCCCGAGCCAGGCCGGCCAGTTGCGGATCAGCGAGTTCTGCAAGACCACGGTCATCAAGAACGGGAACAGCATCATCGAGTAGTAGCCCTGGGCCAGCGGCAGCACCAGCCAGGAACACAGCAACAGCACACCCGACGAGCAGGTGAACCAGAACAGCGGGTCCCGGGTGCGGTAGTAGCGGTACAGCAGCCACAGCGCGCCGATCGCAATCAGAATGAACAGAATTCGCAGGGACACGATCAGCCAGGTGGGCAGGCCGAAGTACACCCCGTTGCCCTCGATCGAACTGTTGAAGTAGTCCCGGGTGCCCCCGATGTACGGCAGCGTGCGGGTGACGAAGTCCATCGGGTCGCTGACCAATGACCACGCGGCCAAGTTGACGACGGCGGGGACCGCGATGGCCGGCACCAGCGTCCGCCATTGGCGATTGAGCAGGGGCAGTAACAACAGCGGCCCGAGCACGGGTTTGAGCGTCAAGGTGAGCCCGATTACCAGGCCGGCCCACCACTGGTGCCCGACTTTCCCGTCCAGCAGCCACCGCAGGAATAGCACTTCCGCCAGCAGCACGCAGCCGTTGATGTTGGTGAACACCAGCGTGCTGGTCACACTTTCCGTGCAGAACATGGCCAGCAGCAGGGCCGGCGCGGCCACCGAAGACAGCGTGTAGTTGAACAGCCGCAGCAGTAGGTACCAGGCGATCAGGATCGCCACGGTGTTGATTCCGATGAACAGGTAGCGCGACGGCGTGAAGGACAGGTATCCGAAGGGCGCCATCAGCAGCGTGCCGCCCGGCGGATACAGGTAGTGCGGGTCTACGTAGTCGAAGTGCTCGTTGTAGATGTCCAGGCCGTGCCGAAAGTTCGACACCGCCCGGTAGACCGGCTTGAAGTCGTCGGTGATGTTGCCGTTGAGGGTGAGCACGATGCTGCGGTGCAAAACCGAGAGAATGGCGAGCGGCCACAGCGCGGACCGCAGGATCGTCGCCGTGCTCGGCGGCCCGGTCTGGGGACGGAAGGCGGCCAGCACCCGATCGCGCAGGCCGGTCGGAGTCGAGTCAGCTGCCGTCACCAGCGCACCGTACACCGCGGCGAGGGGCCGCCGGCGTCAGGCGGGACAGTAAGTGTCGGTCCCGGGCAGCTTGCCGCTGTTGAGGTAGCCGACCATCGGCGGGATCGCACACGGCGTGTAGATGCTCGCCCCGTGGCCGATGCCCTGCCACATCACCCGCCGGCTGGCCGCGTTCGCGTTGATGATCGTGGCCGCCGTCTGGGCAACGCCTTCGGAACCGACGATCGGGTCGTTCTGCACGCCCAGCAACACGACGTCGACCTTGAGTTCCTTGGGCGGCGCCGGCGGCGAGATCGTGGGCCAATGCACGCACTTGATCAAGTTGAGCGCGGCCACCGTGCCGAACTGCGGGTAGAGCTTGCCCCAGGCGACCACGAGTTCACGGACCCGGTCCGGGGTCGGGCGGTTGATCGCGTCGCTACAGGAGTTGACGAACTGACCGTCGGTGTCCTGGATGGCATCGGCATGGTTGATCAGGTTGGTCAGTTGGTTGGTGTCGCCGGAGCGGGCGGCGGCCAGCGCGTTGGCCAGACTCGTGGTGGCGGCGACGCGCCCGCCGGAGGGGAAGCCCAACGCGACGGTGATGGCGTTGACGACTTCGGCCAGTGACGCGCCGCCGGGGCCCTTGCCGGCACGGGCGTCGGCGAGTAGCGAGCTGACGGCACCCTTGGGATCGGGACCCAGCGCGCAGTTCACCGCGATGCATTGCGCAGCGAACGCGTCGAGCGCCGCCTGCTGGCCTTTGACCTGTTGCTCCGCGGCCGCTTCGGCGTTGACACCCAACGCAATCGGGGAGTCCAGCATCAGCCGGGCGACCTTGTCCGGGCGCGACGACGCGTAGGACAGCGCGACCTGGGCGCCGTTGCCGATTCCGAGCAGCGCGACCGAGGGCACATCCCACAGACTGCGCAGGCGCTCGATGTCCGAGGCGGCGTGCGAGTTGTCGTAAGCGCTGTCACCCGGCGCGATGGCGTCGGTGCAGTTGGTCGTCGCGGTGTTGGAGATGTCGGACAGATTGGCGACCGGGTCGTCACCGCTCTGGAATTGCGCCTGATCGCGCATCGCCTGGCGATCGGAGTGATCCCGGCAGTCGATCGGACTCGACATGCCGATCCCTCGGCGGTCCACGGCGACGATCGGGTGGGCCGCCACGAGATCGCTGCCCGACCGGGACAGCCACACCGGCAACTGCGCCGACGACGGCAGGTCGGAGCCGGTGGTGAACACGACGGGGCCCGCGTCCTTCGGAGTCTGATTCGACCGGGCGCGCACCACGCCGACGGTCACGGTTCCCGAGCCGCCGTTGACCGGGTCGAGGTCGGCGTCGTAGTTCGCGCAATCCAGCTGGACGCCGCCGGGGGCGGGGCGGACGCCGGCGTCGTTGAAGATCTTGGACGTGCAGTCGTGCCACGACAAGTCGTTCTTGGGAGCCGCGATCGGCGGCGGACCGGCGGGCGGGGGCTTCGTCGGGGCCGCGCCCTGCGGGCGGGCGCCGGCGTTGGTCGCGAAGCGCGGGTCGGCGGCCAGGCCCGGGACGCAGCCGGTCAGCAGCACGGTCACCGCGACCAGGGTTGTCGCGGACCTGATGTGCCGACTCATGCCGACCACAGTAGCCATCCCGGGTGGTTTCGCCGGGCTAAGCCCGCACGTAGCGCGTGTACAGGTAGCCGGCGTCGTCGCGCAGGATGTGGGTGCAGCCCATCTTGGTCATCGCCTGGCCGGGGCCCGTCGCGATGCGCCGGGCCAGCCCGCCCACCACATACGGCGCGATCGTCAGGCACAGCTCGTCGAGCATGTCCTGCTGCATGAACGAGCCAAGCAGCATCGGCCCGCCTTCGGTCAGCACGCGCCGCATTCCGCGAGCCCGCAGGATCGCCAGCAGGGCGGCCTCGTCGACTTCGCCGGGATCGCGGCCGGAACAGTCGACGACCTCGGCCAGGTCGCCGAGTGAGCGGCGGGTCTCGTCGGCCGCCGCCGTGCAGGTGAGCACCAGGGGCGCCACCTCGGTCCGGGTGAACACCCCCATATCCCGGTCCAGGAGACCGGACTTGGTGACGATGGCCAATTGCGGCACTTCGCTTTGCCCGCGGGCCTGCCGGCGCTGGCGCTCGGCGATTCCCGCGTGCGCGCCGGAATAACCCTCGACCCGCACGGTGCCCGCACCGACCACGATGACGTCCGCGAGTTCGCGTAGCAGGAAGAAGATCAACCGGTCACCGGGCCCCGCCATCGGGCCGGTCTTACCTTCGGCGGTGGCCCCGCCGTCGATGCTGGTGATGAAATTCGCCCGCACCCAGGTCTGGTCGCCGTCCGGGTACGCGTAGAGCTGGGGGAGTTCGCCGTGGTCGAGTTCGCGCCCCGATCCGAGCAGGGTCAACGAGGTCTCGGCGGCTCTGCCGGTGCCAGACTCGGGCATGAGGACGATTGCAGCACGCCGTTAGAGTCTGCGCATGCACGGGTCCGCCTCAGCGGACGGTTCGTCGCGGGTGGAGCATCTGGTGGATCGGCATCCAAGCGTGTCGCCGGAACGGCTCATCTCCCAATTACGGCCGCCGCCAACGTTCGCCGACGTGAGCTTCGCGACCTATCGCCCCGATCGGGCGGAACCGACTCAGGCCGCAGCCCTCGTCGCGTGTCAGGACTTCTGTCGTCAGGCCGTCCAGCGGCGCGCGGGCCGGCGAAGGCTGTTGGGCAAACGGGCGGCGCTGCCGGGTGTGGGCATCTACCTGGACGGCGGATTCGGGGTGGGCAAGACGCATCTGCTGGCCTCGGCGTACTACCAGCTGCCGGGCCCGGGGCCGGACGCTTCGACCCAACCCAAGGCTCATCCCAAGGCGTTCGCGACATTTGGGGAGCTGACCCAGCTGGCCGGCGTGTTCGGCTTCACCGAGTGCGTCGACCTGCTGGCCGATTACACCGTGGTCTGCATCGACGAGTTCGAACTCGACGACCCGGGCAACACCACACTGGTCTCTCGGATGCTGTCGTCGCTGGTCGAGCGCGGTGTGTCGGTGGCCGCGACGTCCAATACGCTGCCCGAGCAGCTCGGCGAGGGCCGCTTCGCGGCTCAGGACTTTCTACGTGAAATCAACACGCTGGCAAGCATTTTCACCACAGTGCGGATCGAGGGCCCGGACTATCGGCATCGCGGCCTGCCGCCCGCGCCGCGGCCCCCGTCGGACGACGAGGTCGTCGCGTGTGCGGCCGGCGTGAACGGGGCGACGCTCGACGACTTCGACGCGCTGTGTGCACATTTGGCGACCATGCATCCGTCTCGGTACCTGACGCTTATCGAGGGTGTGACGGCGGTATTCCTGACCGGTGTGCATGGCATCGACGATCAGAACGTCGCGCTGAGGCTGGTGTCGCTGACCGATCGCCTGTACGACGCCGGCATTCCGGTGGTGGCGTCCGGCGCGAAGCTGGACACCGTCTTCAGCGAAGAGATGCTGGCCGGCGGCTACCGAAAGAAGTACCTGCGGGCCATTTCACGGCTGTTGGTGCTGACCGCCGCGGCTAGCCAACCTCGCGAATCATGACGTAGTCGTTTTCCAGGTGGGCACCCACTTGAAACGTCCTGGTGCCGTTGATCTTGAATCCACTCTTTGCGTAAAAGCGTTGTGCGCGTTGGTTTGCCTTGCTGACGCCCAGCCACATGCAACGCACACTCCAGTCGGCCGCGACCGTCAGCGCACCTTCCATCAGCGCCGCCGACGCCCCGCTACCGTGGTAGTCGGGCAGTAGATACAACTTCGACAACTCGGCCGCCGGGCGGATTTCGACAGCCTGCTGCACACCGGCGTCGTCGGAGACGCCGCGAACAACCATGGCGTACCCGACAATTCGGCCTTCGCGGCGCGCGGCGAAAATCACTCGATCCGGATCGCTGAGATACTCGCCGAAGCGGGCGGGTGACAAGTTGACGTCAACGAAGGACGCGATGTTCTTGCGCGTTGCCGTGGGCGGACATGCTAGCGGAAAGGTAAGGGCCGCAACGCTGGCCAGTTCGGCAATGTCGGCGGAATCCGTCGCGACACGGTGGACGGTGAGTGTCAGAGGTTCCACTGCGCGAGGTGCTTGCCCGTCTTGCGGTCCAGCAGCACGACGTTGGAGACCGGATCGCGGTAGGCGTCCCAGTACACCCCACCGCGCACGATCGCCCCGTTCGGCGCGTTGCCGAGCACGTTGTCCAGCTCGTCGGGTGCGTCGGTGGCGCGCGGCTTGTAGGCGTCGGCGTACGGAGTCACCCCGTCGAAGCTGAACGCGGCCGCCATGATGTAGGGGTTGGGTACCTGGATCGCACGGACCGTCACGTCGGCGCGGTTAGGGGTGCTGCCGGGGAAGCTCTTGATCGGAACGCCGCTGCGGGTGTAGCCGAATCCGGGCGGCGGGTCGCAGGGGGTCACGCTGCTGACGGTGACGTCGGCGATGTAGGTGCCGGTGTCCACCCGCAGCGTGTCGCCGATGTGGCCGATCGGCGCATCCTGAGCCCACGCGCGCGGAGCGGCTACCCCGGCAGCGGTGATGCTCGCGGCGGCGATGAGCAAGGTCGACAGGACGATCAGCCAGCGGCGCATCTTCGAATAATTGCACACCGGCTATCGCGAACGGGAGGGGTTAGACCAGCCTTAACCGTGCCCGCTCAGCCGCCTTGACCAGCGCCCGGGTCAGATGTGCCGGCGCTTTTGTCGCCGGCGAGCGATTCGAGTGTGGTGTTGACGATCCGAGGGGTTGTCGGTTCTCGAACTTGCGACGATCGCGAGATGCGAATTTGCCGCTGGTCTGCGACTATCAGGAGGCTATGAGACGCCATCTGATGCTGGTAAGCGCCGTCGCCATGGTCGGCATGGCCGCCCCGGCGTACGCCGACGGCATGGACGACCAATTTCTCGCCGCGCTCCAGGCGTCCGGCGTCACCTTCCCGGACCCGGCCCGGGCGATCGCGGCGGGCAAGTGGGTGTGCCAAGCGGTCGGCCAGGGCACGCAGATGGTGGATGTCGTCAAGACGGTGGAAGACCGTAACCCCGGCCTGCGCGAGGACAACGCCGCCAAGTTCGCGGCGATCGCGGCCACGGCCTATTGCCCCAGCGCGCTGCCGCACACCACGGGCACCAGCGGCCCCCAATAGCGGCGCGCTACTCGCCTACGGCTGCGTCGGCAGTGGGTTGGGCAGCGCGGCCTCGGCCGGGTGCCCGGCCCAGTTCCAGGGGACCCAATCCCGTCGCCGTGCGTGGGGGAGTCGTCGGACTTCGGCGCTTGCGCCAATGACCGGCTCTCGAAATGCGCCAATCGGCTGCCCATCTCCACTCGTAGATTTGCGAGGTGCCCAGGTTCGAGGCGATCGCGGCCATCCGAAGGTCGGCGTTGTCGGCGGCCATCCAGGAGGCGACGACCCAGACGTCGTCGAGTGAGTCTTCGGGAACCTCGAAGCCCCAAGACATTTCGTCGTCCTCGCAGCCCATCGACGGACGTATCGCAGGCTTGGGCGTCGACACGTCGAACGGATTGCCGTCCGCTTCGAGGTCGAGTCCCACTTCGTAGCGCACGGTCGGGCCCACCATCCGCATGCTCACCTGCAGTCGGGCAACGTTCTTTCGGCGCGGCGTGAGGCGATCGATCACCAGGACGACGCCCTTGGAGCCCGCTCTTCTGCGGCGTGCGCGCAGCCGATTCCATGTGTCAATCAGCGCGACACGGCGATGATGCCGACAAAGACGTGGAAGACCGCAACCCCGGCCTGCGCGAGGAGAACGCCGCCAAGTTCGCGGCGATCGCGGCCACGGCCTATTGCCCCAGCGCACTGCCGCACACCACGGGCACCAGCGGCCCCCAATAGCGGCGCGCTACTCGTTGTCGGCTGCGTCGGCGGTGGGTTGGTGCAGCGCGTCCTCGGCCGGGTGCCCGGCCCAGTTCCAGGGGACCCAATCCCGTCGCCGTGCGTGGGGGAGTCGTCGGACTTCGGCGCTTGCGCCAATGACCGGCTCTCGAAATGCGCCAATCGGCTGCCCATCTCCACTCGTAGATTTGCGAGGTGCCCAGGTTCGAGGCGATCGCGGCCATCCGAAGGTCGGCGTTGTCGGCGGCCATCCAGGAGGCGACGACCCAGACGTCGTCGAGTGAGTCTTCGGGAACCTCGAAGCCCCAAGACATTTCGTCGTCCTCGCAGCCCATCGACGGACGTATCGCAGGCTTGGGCGTCGACACGTCGAACGGATTGCCGTCCGCTTCGAGGTCGAGTCCCACTTCGTAGCGCACGGTCGGGCCCACCATCCGCATGCTCACCTGCAGTCGGGCAACGTTCTTTCGGCGCGGCGTGAGGCGATCGATCACCAGGACGACGCCCTTGGCGCCCGCTCTTCTGCGGCGTGCGCGCAGCCGATTCCATGTGTCAATCAGCGCGACCACGGCGATGATGCCGACAAAGACGTCGAGAACAATAAAGATGGCAGCCACGTCGTCCTAGCCAACACCATCTGAGCCTGCGTCGCTCGGGGGCGCCTCGGCGGATGCGTGGCGCCCGCAACTCTGGGATAATCCGGGAACTATGAGACGCCTAACGATGCTGCTCAGCGTCATCACCACGATTGCCCTGGCGGTTCCGGCGCACGCCGACCCCAGCCCGAGCCCCAGTCCCGCGCCGGACCCGGCCGCCGATGCCGCCTTCCTCAAGGAGCTCAAAGACGCCGGGCTCACCTTCCAGGACCCGGCCGCCGCGATCGCGGCCGGCAAGACGGTGTGTGAACTCGTCGACACTGGACATTCGGACCAGGAAATCGTCAACAACCTGCAGCTGCGCAATCCCGGATTCGCCGATAACGGCGCGGCCAAATTCACCGCGATCGCCGCCGGCTCGTATTGCCCCCACTACCTGACCGGCGAGGGTCGCGGACCCAAGCCCGAGGGTGCGGCCGGCAACTAAGCGCCGCTTGGCGGCCCGCATACGCTAGGGGCTATGCCCGTTGATCCGGGCCCGCTGACATGGGGCGCCCTGGTTCAGACCTGGTATCTGGACCCCACCTGCGCGGCGGTGCTCGTGCTGGTCGCGGGCACGTACGCGTGGTGCTACCGGCGGGCCCGCGGCGGCACACGATCTGTCGGACCGGCGCCGGCCGGATGCTTCGGCGTAGGCATTGCGCTGTGGGCCGTGGCCACCGTCAGCGCGGTCGGCAGCTACGCCTACTTCCTGTTCTGGATGCGCGCGCTGCAGGTACTGCTGCTGTTGTATGTGGTGCCCTTCTTCCTCGCGCAAGGCAAACCCGTCACCGTGCTGCGTGACGCGGGGGGCCGTCACAGCCGCGAGCGCATCGATCGGCTGCTCGGGACCCGGTGGGCCCGAGTGCTCGTGCACCCGTTGACGACGTCGCTGGCGATGCTGGCCACGCCCTGGCTGCTTTACCTGACGCCCTGGTACACCGCGACTCTGGAAGACGAATGGATCGGCGCGCTGACCCGAATAGGTTTGGTAGTCGTAGGTTTTGGATACTTTTACGCCCGGCTGCAAGCGGATCCCGTGCCTCGCAAATACCCTCAGCTGATCTCGCTGCTGATCTCCGTCGCCGAGACTCTCGGCGACGGAGTTCTGGGGTTGGTCGTCTGGCAGGGGTCGTTGATCGCCGCGGCGTACTACTCGGCGTTGCACCGCTCCTGGGGTCCGGACCAACGGCTCGACCAGACCATCGGTGCCGGCGTGCTGTGGATTCTCGGAGACGTGGTCGGGCTGCCGTTCGTGCTGCTGCTCATGCGCGCACTGTCTCGCGATGAACGGGCGCACGCGGTCGAGGTCGATGCCGAGCTGGACCGGACGGACGTCGCCGACAGCGACGATGCTGCGCCCTCGGGCCTGTGGTGGGAGAACGACCCGCAAATGCGCGAGCGATTCGGCCGAGGCTGAGCGACCGACAAGGCGTCGGCCGCCATTGAAGATTCCCGCAATGCAATCGACGCCTTCACGGTGGCGCTCGGCGCCAGGGTGTGGTTGGTTAATTGGGAAATCATTTAAGGTGATTCATTTCCAGTTCATCGGGGGATCCGCTATGTTGCGCGGGACGCTAGCAAATTGGGACGACACCCAAAGGAGTCAATCGTGAAGAAGGCATCTGTGGCCGCGGCCGGTCTGGCGGCAACCACTCTGGTGGTCGGCGTAGCGGTCACTGGATGTGGCGGCGGCAAGTCGTCCAGCCCCTCGTCGTCGGCGAAATCGTCGACGTCGACTTCTTCCGCGGCGTCCTCGTCGTCGGCCGCACCGACATCGACCAGTGCTGTCGCCCAGCCTTCGGACTACAGCAACCTGCTGATCAAGGCCACCGACATCGTCGTGCCGGGCGACAGCTTCAACCCGCCCAAGACGCGGCAACTGACCGACCCGGCCCCGGGCATCGAGGGCGTGTTCGCAAACCAGAGCGGCGCGCGCAGCATCACCGACTCGGTGCTCGTCTATCCCGACCCCGGTGCCGCGGACAAGGACCGTGACTCGCTCACCAAGTCCTATGTCGATCCTCAGAACGGCGCCATCAAGGGCGGAACGCCGGCACCGGCCGACGTGGGCGTCGGCGGCACGATCATTTCGGGGCCCTCGGCCGAAGGCGGCAAGGCGAAGACGTCGGTGATCTTCGGCGAAGGCAAGGTCGTCGCCCTGATCGAGTTCGAGAGCGCGCCGAACGACCCGGTGCCGGCGGACATCGTCCTGGACGTAGCGCGCAAGCAGGACGCGGCCATCAAGGCCGGCCTGCCCAGCTAGACAACGAAAG
The DNA here is from genome assembly GCA_963794245.1 of uncultured Actinomycetota bacterium. Taxonomy (GTDB): domain Bacteria; phylum Actinomycetota; class Actinomycetes; order Mycobacteriales; family Mycobacteriaceae; genus Mycobacterium. The sequence continues at coordinate 508,119 of CAWCDD010000004.1, forward strand.
CTGCTGCAGTGCAGCGCTTTTCAAGTCAGCAGCAGTGCTCGCCCCGCCACGCCGTGCGACCCTCCTTGACGGCCACGGCGGCGATCACCAACGCTACGAGGGGATCGGCCCACGACCAGCCGAACAGATAGTTCAGCAGCAACCCAACCAGCAACACGCCGGACAGGTATGTGCACAGCAGTGTCTGGTGGGAGTCGGCGACCGCGCTGGCCGAACCGAGCTCTCGGCCGGCGCGCCGCTGTGCGTAGGACAGTAGCGGCATGACCACTAGCGACACGGCAGCCAAAATGATTCCGGCGGTGGAGGATCCAGCGGTCTGACCGCCAGTCAGGGAGCGAATCGACTCGAACGTCACGTAGCCGGCCAAAGCGAAGAATGACAGCGCGATAACCCGTAACGCGGCGCGTTCGCGGGCCTCGGGGTCGCGCCCGGAGAACTGCCAGTACACCGCGGCAGCCGAGGAGACCTCGATGACCGAGTCCAGCCCGAACCCGATCAATGCGGCCGACGACGCAGCCGTGCCGGCCGCGAGCGCGACGACCGCCTCGATGATGTTGTAGGTAATCGTCGCCGACACGAGCAGGCGCACTCGTCGCGACAGCACGGCACGGCGTTGTGGCTGAACGGGATTCGTCGTCGCTGGGGTGCAGCACTCGTCATTGCAGCAGTCTGTCGCCGGCGCGGAGAACGGCAACGATGGGCCACGACGGCCACGGCCGTCCTCGTCGTTCATCGCGCCGTGCCCGCCTTGCTCGGCGCGGGCTCGTCAACGCACGGCTGATCGGTGTCGACGGCGAGCACCACCTGGACCAACTCGCCTAGTGCGCGGGCAAGGTGCGCGTCGGCCAACGAGTACCGGACCTGCCTGCCTTCGTAGGTGGCCACCACCAGGCCGCAACCGCGCAGGCACGACAGATGATTGGAAACGTTCGAGCGGGTCAGGCCCAGCTGGGACGCCAATTCGCCCGGGTAGCGCACGCCGTCGAGCAATGCCACCAGAATCCGGCACCGCGTCGGATCGGCCAGGGCCCGCCCCAACCGGGCCAGCGCCGACTCCCGCTTCTCACAAGTCAGCATGGGGAGAACAATACAGCGGCGGCTGAAATAAAACCGTAGCCCGATCGATCAGTGCCGAGCGCCGGCGGAGTCTTCCAGAAGATCGGCGGCGCGTGCCACGCTTTCGGCCGGCGTCGCCATCAGGGCGATTCCACGAAGCCGATCATGTGGGGCGTGACCGCTATGGACACGTCGTGACCTCGACGCAGTAGCTCCCGGCCCACGGCCGCAATGGGCTCGACGTCGCCGCGACTGCCGTAACCGGCGAGCGCAAATTTCACGGGCAGAACCTTGCCGGTCGGGCCGGGTCGGGCGCAAGCCGGGACCGCGGCGATCGGAGTGCCGGCGCGTCCTTAAGGTTCTCTTAGTTCCGCCGGGGGATTCCGCTTCGCATCGTCACGTGCAGGCGGTCAAGGACCCGATGCAGTAACTTCGGTGCGATCATGGAAGCTCTCTTGCTGGTGCTTGCCGGTCTGGCCTTCCTCGACTCGCTGAATGTCCTCAACGTGGGCGTCGTCTCAGCCGTCGTCTACGCCAGCCGACTCGATCGCCGATCGCCGGTCCCGGGCGGCTTGAGCTTCATCGCAGGCTTGTTCGCGATCACCACTACCTTCGGCATTTGCACCGTACTTGGCCTCGGCTTCTTGACGCACTGGGTCGACTTCAAATTCACACCGGCGTTTCGGTTTTGGGGCCAGCTGCTGCTGGGCATGGTGCTGATGTGCCTGGCGTACTTCCCCTTGACCGCGCAAACGTCGGCTCCAGGATGGGCGCTGGCCGCGATGCGGCAACGTCCCTGGTTGCTCGGAATTCTCGGCGCCGCAGTCGGTATGGGGCAGGCGCCGACCTCAATTCCCTACATCACCGGATTGGCCACACTCGCCGCGCTGCATCCACGACCGCCGGCCTGGCCGCTGCTGATCTACGGCTACTGGACGCTGGCCCTTTCGCCGTCGCTGCTGATCCTTTTTCTGGCCACTCGAAAAACAACGCGAGCAGTGCGGATACAGCGCGGGATCGTGCGCGGCCTGACTCGCTACGGACCCATTTCGGTGCGAATATTGTTCCTGGTCGTCGGTGTCGGACTGGTAGCGGACGCTCTGCTATTTCGCAGCGTCCTGTGGTGAAGCTAGCTTGAGCGGTGACAACTCTGGTGCATGACGCTGGGAGTGAGGTACGCCGGGTGAAACGCAGGTGATGACAGCAGCGCGTCATCCGATCCGCGTACTGACGATCGGCAACGCTCCGGCCGGGCCCAACAGCCGCGGCGGTATGGCGACCGTGATGCGACTGCTGATCGAGGACACCGACCCGCGATTCCGTTTGCGCCTGGTGCCCACCTATGTCGACGCCTCCCTGGCGGCGCGGCTATGGACCGGAATAACGGGCATGATCAAGGCGTCCGTGCTGCTGCTGTTCGGCTCCGTCGACGTCGTCCACGTGCACTATTCATGGCGCGGCAGCATTGTTCGCAAGGCCTTACCGTTATTTGTCGCGCGGCTACGTGGTGTCCCGACGATCGTCCATGGCCATACCACGTACTTCTTCTCTTGGCTCGATGAGCTACCGCGGCCCGTGGGCCGCGCGGTACGCATGGCGTTGCGCGCCGACTATTCGGTGGTGCTCGGCCAATTCCACGTCAAGGAGTCCTGCGCGAGTCTCGGATTCGACGAATCCCACACCCGGGTGCTCTACAACCCCGTGGTCGTGCCCGCCGTTTCACCTTCGCCGCGCACCGTGGCGCCATTGCGGGCGGTGGCGCTGGGCAGACTCGGCGAGAACAAGGGAAGTTACGACCTGGTTCGTGCGATCGGTATGCTGCCCAACGATATTCGCGCCAACCTACGGGTCACGCTGGCCGGCGACGGGGAAGTGGACCAGGTGCGGGAGTTTGTCCGCACCAATGCCCTTGAGGACACCATCGACGTCGTCGGCTGGGTCGGGCCCGTGGACAGGGACCGCCTGTTGGCCGAATCGGCGATCTTCCTGTTGCCCAGTTACAGCGAAGGCCTTCCGATGGCCCTGCTGGAGGCGATGGCCAACGGGGTGGTACCGGTGACGACCGCGGTAGGGGCGATACCCGAAGTCGTTACCGACGGGGTGAACGGGGTGCTAGTCAATCCCGGCGAGCCCGAACAGCTGGCGGTAGCACTGCAATCCCTGATAGTCGATGCCGAGCTGCGCAATCGCCTCGCGGTGGCCGCTCATCGGCGGGCAAGCGAGTTCGACGTCGCCCACTGGCGGGAGTCGCTGCACGACTTGTGGATCGCCGCCGTTTCCCGGTGAGATCCGGCTGTCCGTGCTAGCGGCGGGGCAGCCCGCCCGAGACCATGAGCCGGAAGTAGTCGAAAGACGAATTGCTGCCCACCGCCAGCCGCGGCAACGCCATCGGGTCGCTGTGACGGTCGGCGAATCCCGGCGTGGTCGACAACGCCCAGCGCATGCCGCGGCTGCGCAGCACGTTTTGGGCGCGGGCGTCGAAATCCTGCCGCCGGCCGTTGGGGTAAGCGAATACCCTTGGTGTGCGGCGAGTCTCACGCTCTAGCGTGATGCAAGAATCGGCGATCTCCTGCTCAACCTTGTCGTCGCTGCAGCGCGCCAGAATGGGGTGGGTCACCGAGTGCGGATGCAGCGTCACCAGGCCGTCACCGACCATCTCCCGGGCTTCATCCCAGGACAGCATCCGGAACGGACCACCGTCGCCGTCGCGGTGGTCCAGCGCGCCGAGGACCTCGTCCAGCACCGCGATCCGTTGCGCGTCGGGCATGTCTTTGAACCGCTCCACCGCGGCAGCGTAGACCTTGCCGCGGTTGGCAGTCCCGTCGAGCGACCTCGTGCCCAGACCCAATGCGTTCAGGTCGGCCTCGGTCGCGGTGGTGCGGGCGATCGCCAGCCAAAGCCGGTCGGGCCATAGGGTTTCGTCGCTGTCCATCGGGCCCGTCGCCAGGAACACCGCAGCGGGCAGCCCCAGCTCCCGCAACACCGGGACCGCGTGCGTGGCGAGGTTGCGGGTGCCGTCGTCGAAGGTGATGGCCATCGCGCGCGGTGGCAACGTCCCCGCGGCCAGCGCCTCAAGGGCCTCCTCGAGCGGAAGGACGTTGAAGTGCTGGCGGATGTATTCGAGTTGACGGCGGTACGTCGCCGCATCCAGCACATGCCAGCACGCCGGCGACAGCGGTTCGTCCTGCACGCCGTGGAACATCACGATCGCGAGCCGATCGCGGTGTCGCCGCCGGGCCAACCCGGGCACCCCGGCAGCGCAGAGCAGCCCGGCCGCGAGCGTCTTGACGGTCTCCCGTGTCGCGGGCGGGGCGAGGTCTATCAGTCGTGCCATTAATTGGGGAACTCTAGCGATCCGGGCCGATCCGGCGCCGCAACTCGCGCTGCCGATTTTGCTACAGCCGGTCGCGAGGGCAGCCGTTTGCTTCTCGTTCACTTAAAAGTTCGGGGGTCATCCTATGCTCAGATCTATGAAAACAGCACTAGCGGCGTCTTCCATCGTCCTGTCCGCACTGCTGTGTTCAGTGCCAGCAGTCGCGAACGCCGATCCGGAGAATACGCCCGACTACATCGCCTACCTCGACAAGAACAACATCAAGTACAACAGCCACGAAACGATCGTCCACGTGGGGACCAATCTGTGCAACGAGCTGCGCAACAACATCCTCCCGCCTGACCAGGCCCTGCAGCGGATTCAAAACATGGGCTACAGCCAGCAGCAGACGAAGGTGATCGCCTTCGCCGCGGTCGAGGCGTTCTGCCCGGATATGGATATCGACGCCCAAAAGGCGCCCAAGTCGTAGACCGGCAACATCGGGTCCGAGACCGTTTTCGGTATTTCGGGTCGCCACCCGTCGCTTTTGGTGATCGTGAAGTTATTTGCGCCAAAATTTGCTGAGCGGAGCCGGACCGTCGCGTCGCTCGGCGCTATCTGTCGCGAGCATCCGCCACCGACGGCGCCGCTATGTCACCCTCGTAGGCGAAATGAGGCGCCGGGCAAGCAGATGGTGCGCAAAGAGTTGGCCAACTGATCACATGGCGGAAACCCGGTCATGGCACGGTGGCCGCGTGCCAGGCGAATCGCGGGTCAGCCCGTCACGCGCGGTCGACCGATTCCACAAGTCCTGTGAGGCAGTCGTCAGTCGGCTTCCGTTCGGGCTCGGCTCGGTCATTGCGCCGACGTTCCTCGGCTTCTGCGTGATCAACGGCTTCACCTTCGGCGTCGATCTCGCGCTGCTGACCACCCTGCGCAGCGGGCTCGACCTGCCGGTGCCGATCGCCGTCACGGTCGCCTACGCGTGCGCCTTCGCGCTCAGCTACCTGCTCAATCGCACCTTCAACTTTCAGTCCCACGGCGCGGTCGGCCCGCAGGTCGCGATCTATGTCGTGGTGGTCGTCGTCAACTACCTGGCTTTCATCCTCGGGGTGACCAGCGTGTTGTCGGCCATCGGTGTGCAATATCAACTGTCGCGAATCGTGGCGGGCATGTGCGAAGCCGCGTACATGTACAGCGCGATGAGATGGGTGGTCTTCCGCCGCTGACCCGCAGCGCACTCCGGGCAATCGCTGCCTAGTGTGGAAGCGACTCAGTGCAGAGGAGGCACCCGTTGAGCGAGCACGAAGTAAAGATGATCATCCTGTCGACCGACGACTTGGACGAATCGATCCGGTTCTACAGCGAGACCCTGGGAATGGCGCTGAAGTTCCGCGATGGCGCCCACTTCGCGGCACTCGACGGGGGGCCGGTCACTCTCGCACTGGCCACGGACGTCGACCACCCCATACCCGGGCAGGTTGTCGTCGGTATCAAGACCGCTGATGTCGATGCCGCGGCCAAGGCGATCGGGGCCAGCGGTGGCGGCATCGTGAAGGGCCCGTACGACGATGCCCACGAACGCCGTGCCGTCGTGTACGACAACAAAGGCAACGGCTTGGTGTTCTACAAGCCGCTGTCCCGCTGACCGACGCGCATCACGCGTTGACCCACGTGACCTGCGTTGTCGCGGGCGTCTGCTGCACAAGTTGCGGATCTCAATAAGAAGTTCCGAAAACGGCACGCGAATCGGAGGCGGAAGCTAGCATCGTTTGATGGCCGACGAAGCGGCCACCGGGCGGATCCTCGGTGGCCGCTTCACTTATTTTTTCGGCCGGCAGTCCTTAACCCTGCGAATCGCACGGCTTCACGCCGTTGGTGCGGGTTTAAGTCGATGTTCCCGAGTCTGCTTGTATTCCAACGCTATTGGGGTGCCCCCTGGCGGGATGTCGGCGTCCCCAGTGGCGGCGGACTTGGACTCATCCAATTGCGCGGCGCCCACGTGCGGTAAGCGTCCAGGCTCAATGCTGTTCCTTCGCCGGACCCGGTATTCCCGCGACGCCCGCCGGAGCCGGCTGATGGCCGCTGCGGCGGCGCGAGCGGCGGTGAGACGTCGGATGCGATTCATCGCGCACTCGGATATACAGAACGATCCGGGGGATCGCCGATGCCGGACATTGGTGGTTCCTCATATCGCGCGAAAGGCGTCGCATCAACGCCTGGCGCTAGACCACACACTATGGCTCGGCCCAACGCCGAGATTGATAGATCTGGAGCAATTCATATGTCCCCCAGACGCGTGCGAAGCAAATTGATCTTGATCTCTACGAGATTCGATCTTGATTGCGCCGTGTTTGATCTTGGTTTCGTGGAAGTTGGTAAAACTTTATTGATTGGTTGCCCGCAGTTGGTGGTGTGCCGACCAGATCACGCGCTATGGCGATTGCAATGGGAAGCTGGTGACGCGATCGCGTGGCTGCAATCGTGGAAATCAGCTGGCTCTTGGTCGGCTAGATCTTCGCCCGCGATGGCCTCAATTTGGCCCGCGGTAGCGGGGCCGCAGTGCTTGGCTCGAAGCTGCCAGTGCAGGTGGGCCAATTATTGGCGGGGGTACCCCAGCTTGGTCTGTCCGTCCGACGGCGAACTGCAGGAGGTGCAGTGGATTGCGCTTGCGTTGCCGGCGCACTGGCTGAAGCAACCGACGTTGCCAATGCCGAAAACGATCAGGAACGCACCAATAATTGCCACAATCACTACCGCAATCGTTTGCATTTCGGCCACCTGCTCCCACCCTGATTATTAGCTGCTGGGATACCACAAACGTAGGGCATCTAAACCGCGAAGATCAATAACTCGGGCGGCATTGGCGACGATATTCGCGGCAACCAATAACGTCTTGATAAATCATTGAGTCTGTTTTATGCGAGAAATCCATACCGTGCACTGTTAGGCACGTGCACAATCGCCTCTAGTCAAGTCTCCGAGTCTGCGAAATCGGCAGAATTCATACCTGTGGGCTCTGATGCCCGGTCAGGTTAGAACTCTCGGCATGTACTCCGGGTTAGCGACGCTCGGTGTGCTGCCGGGGAGCCCCGGGTATTGCGTCAGCTGACGGGATCGCCGGTGGCCTGGAAGATGACCCGGCGACCGATTTCTACTGCGTGGTCGGCGAACCGCTCGAAGTACCGGCCCAGCAGCGTCACGTCGACGGCGGCTGCCACGCCGTGCTTCCATTCACGGTCCATGAGCACCGTAAACAAGTGCCGGTGCAGTTCGTCCATGGCGTCATCTTCGTCCGCCAGTCTGGCTGCTTGTTCGGGATCTCCGGACAGGACAACGTCTTTGACGTCACCGCCGATGCTAACGGCGATGCGGCCCATCTCGGCGAAGCAGGCTTTGACGTCGTCAGGGATGGCGTGTGCGGGGTGCCGGCGACGCGCGGTTTTGGCGACGTGGAGCGCCAGGGCGGCCATGCGGTCGACGTCGGCGACGTTCTGCAGGCTGCTGAATACCGCGCGCAGATCCGTGGCAACGGGAGCTTGCAGCGCCAGCAGGTTGAAGGCGTCGCTTTCGGCCTGAGCGGCGAGGGCGCGAAAGTCCTCGTGTTCGCTGATCACGGTTTCGGCCAAGCCGATGTCGGCTTCGAGGAGGGCCTGGGTTGCCCGTTGCATCGCGGTGCCCGCGATGCCACACATGTCGCCGATGCTGTGTTTCAACGCATCGAGCTGATGGTGATACGCCGTCCGCATCGGTCAACGGTAGTCCGCGCCAACCCCCGACGGGAGATGATTCGACACCACGGACATGGTTGTCTACCTGAGTTGTAGGTTGATGGTTTACTCGGGCCGACAAGTGCATTGGGGACGTCATGGCGAATCTGGGCGATCTGGTCGCCAGAATCGTGGCGTTCATCCGCGCCGGCTACCCCCAGGGCGTGCCGCCGACCGATTACATCCCGCTGCTGGCACTGCTGCGGCGCAGGCTGACCGACGACGAGGTAACAGAGGTGGCTACCCAACTCGCGACCAGCGGTGAGCTGAATATCGACATCGCCGATATCGGTGCGGCCATCACCCGGTTCACCGACGCGCTGCCGTCCCCGGATGATCTCGACCGGGTGCAGCGACGGTTGGAAGCGATCGGCTGGCCCGTCGAGCCGGAGTGATGTGAAGGCCGACGACGTTCAGCTGTTGGCATGGCCAGTGCACGATGGGCAAGTGGAGGAGCCGAGGTGGACGAATCGCGAACCGAAGAGCCGCAGTTGAAAGTTCAGCGCGACGGCAATGTCGTCGTGCTCACGATGAACAATCCACGGCGCAAGAATGCCCTGACCCCGGCGATGATCACCTTGATGGCGCAGGCCTGGGATGAGATCGACGCCGATGACGGCATTCGCGCGGCCATCCTGACGGGAGAGGGATCCTCGTACTGCGTCGGGGGTGACCTCGCCGATGGGTGGATGGTCCGCGGCGCCAAGAGCGGCAATGGTTCGGCTGCGGTGCCGGAAGGGAAGTCGGCCGGCAGCATCATCAGTGAGGGTCTGCTGCTGAGTCGTTCGCTGACCAAGCCGTTGATCGCCGCCGTCAACGGCCCATGTCTTGGCGGCGGCTGTGAGATGTTGCAGCAGACCGACATTCGAGTCGCCGAGGAGCACGCCACGTTTGGGCTGCCCGAGGCCAAGTTTGGCCTGATCGCGGGAGCAGGCTCTACGGTCCGCCTCAAGCGCCAGATTCCCTATACAAAGGCCATGGAGATGATTCTGACCGGCGAGCCATTGACCGCCGCCGAGGCGTATCACTTTGGCTTGGTGGGCCATATTGTGCCCACTGGGCAATCGTTGGAGAAAGCGCGCGAGATCGCCGCACGCGTGGTGGCCAACGGACCACTGGCCGTGCGCAATGCGAAGGCGTCGATCCTGCGCAGTGGTTGGATCGACGACGAGGACGCCCGCAAGATAGAGCAGCGGTTCGTGATTGAAGTGATGCGTTCAGAGGATGCGAAGGAAGGCCTCGCAGCCTTCGCGGCCAAGCGCGAACCACGTTTCAAGGGCAGGTAATCGGCGGGCCGCCGCACCGCTTTGCTGCGGCTCGCTCAGTAGCTGAGGGTCGAGAGCGTCGCCATCCGCGGGCGGATAGCTCGAAACCGGGTAGCCCGGTGACCTAACGTCGTTGCGGTGAACAGCCATCAGGACGACGACACCATTCGCGCTGAGGATATCCAGAAGGGTGACACCATCGAGTTCCCTTGCAACGATCCGGGCGTGCAGTGGCACGTCGAAGAGGGCAGGGCATCGAAGCCCCCTTGCGATCAGCCGGGCGTGCTGTGGTACGTCGAGGAGCTAGTGGGCTCTATGCTTGGCAGCCCGTTGGGCGATCTTTACACGTTCACCGTGAAAGAGGTCGGGGCGGGAGCTGAAGTCGTCGTCAAAGTTAGGGGTCATGTGCCTGTCCGCCGCGATCAGCGAAACCGATGAACCAAGCCGTTGTGCCAGTTGCGTGCATGCTCTCGGGCTCAGGCGGTAGAAACCGCCTGTGACCTGCTATCGAGCTGGTGCGCGATACTGGGATTGAACCAGTGACCTCTTCCGTGTCAGGGAAGCGCTCTCCCGCTGAGCTAATCGCGCTGGGAGAAAAATTTTTGGAGGTGGAGACGGGAATCGAACCCGTGTGCACGGCTTTGCAGGCCGTTGCCTCACCACTCGGCCACTCCACCGCTGGGATTGATGCCACTTGCACCTTCGAGCGGATGACGGGATTCGAACCCGCGACCCTCACCTTGGCAAGGTGATGCGCTACCAACTGCGCTACATCCGCGCGCAACGGACGAGATCGTCGCCCGGTGCGAAGGACGACGATAGTCCAATTGAGCGGGCCCACACAAATCTCTTGGTGCGGACGGTGTCCAGGTTATAGCGCGCCTCGTGGGGGCGCATATGGCGGTGCTGGCGACCGGCGGTTCGTGCTAGTCTTCGACGTCGTTCGCCTCTCGGCGCCGGTCCCGTGGCTCAGTGGGAGAGCGTCCGCTTCACACGCGGAAGGTCGCTGGTTCGATCCCAGCCGGGACCACAACTGAAACCCGTGGGCAGGATTCTCAAGAGGTCGCCCACCAAGGTGTAATACGACCCTGGCCCCCAAGGTGGCCCACGCCGCTGTTGGCCGCAGGGTTGCGAGCAGCCGCGATTCAACGCATTGCCGCTTCTGCGACAACCCGGTCGCGGAGACCACCGCGACGCTTCAGGACAAGTTGCGCAGACCGTCGCCCAGCTAACAACAATTCTGTAGGTGTCTAATTGTTATCCGTTGACACGCCGGCAAGCCAAACACACCAGGCTCACACCTTCACGACGGCCACCAGGGTGGTTGAGTAGCGGCTTACCAACGGCGATTTTCCCACCGCCCAGCGTAGTGCTGCCGCGGCATAGCAAAGCTAATCCCGTCAGCAATTTGTTGCATTCGCGACGCGGATGAGGAAACGTCTAGCAAAGCGGTGCACGCGGCGTTTCCACGAGCTGGGAGGTTTCAATGATACTTGCCCGCCGAAATCCACTGGGCGTTCTCATCGTGATCACGGCAGCCATCGCCGTTGCCACATCCTTCGGCGTGTTCGCGCCCAAAGCACAGGCGTTCTACATCAAGAACCATGAAACGATCACGCGCAATGCGCTTCCGGCAGACCAGGTCAGTCAGCAGGCCGTCAACCAGATCCTGCTCGGCCCTCCGCCCGGCGCCGGAGCCGTCGGCAGCGACGCTTTCGCCACCGACGAGTTCCGTCACCTCGACAACTCGGCCAATCCGGTTGACTTGTGCGCGCGCGCTCAGCAAGCGTGGGACACCTTCTCACCGGTCGTCTTGAGCGGATCGGTACTGAACAACGGCGCCGAAGTGAACGGTCCGGCCGCCCGTGCGGCATTTGGCGCCCTCGCGCACACCCAGCAGGACTTCTATTCCCACTCCAACTGGGTCGAGGACAACGTTGCCATTGGGCAGTTGGATCGCCTTGCGCCACAAATCTTCCCGACGTGCAATCCGGCCGACTTTCCCGCTGACTTGCACACCGGGTACTTCAGCATCGACTTCTCCCAGGAGTTCCCGCTCGCGGGTTGCCCCGCGGGAGGCCCGCCGCCGGGATTCCCGGAGTGCCACTCGGTGCTGAATAAGGACGGCCCCCATACGCCGCGCGGAGGCCAGCCGGTGCCGGGCACCAACATGAACATGTACGACCTGGCAGCCAAGCTCGCGACCGAGGCAACCACCAATCTCTACTTCCAGGTGCGCGACTTGGTGGCCGCAACCAACGGGCAAGACGCCGCCACCGCATTGTTCCAACAGGGCGGCCCGATGCCGTCACTGCAGGATTTGCCGGCCCTGGCCAACGTCTACCCGGGCAGCGGATAGCACCCCAGGGGCCGAGTGGATCGACGTCGTCGGACCGCCAGCACGCTGATCGCGCAGTCGCGTCGCTGCGCCGGGTCCGAACATGGCTGAATTCCCAGCACTAGCCTGCGCGCGAGATCTGACTCAGACTGAAGCTGCGACATCCCAAGCCAGACCTGAGACGGGAGAATGCAGGATGAGTTCCTTGGAGCTAACCGGCACGGGGACAGCAGATTTCAACGAGGGCGATGTTTACTTCATCGGTAACGCCACCACCCTGATCCGCTTCGGTGGGCTGACGATCCTGACCGATCCCGCCTTCCTGCATAGGGGCGAGCACGTCTCTCTAGGCCATGGCATCTGGGCCCGCCGCGAGGTCGAGCCGGCGTGCCAGATCACCGACCTGCCCCCGATCGATCTCATCGTGTTGTCGCACTACCACGGCGACCATTTCGACGACGTCGCCGCACAAGAGCTCGACAAGAAGCTGCCCATCGTCTCGACGGCGGACGCGGTGGACAAGCTCGGCGCTCTCGGCTTCGAACGGGGCCATCCGCTGGACACTTGGGAATCTCTCGAGGTGCACAAGGGTGAGGCGACGCTGACGATCACCGCGATGCCGGCCAAGCACTCCGCCGAGGAGGAGGTCAACGAGCTGCTGATGCCCGTCAACGGGCATGTGCTCGACTTCAGCCGCAACGGCGATCAGCTCTACCGCCTCTACATCACCGGGGACACGATGCTCGTCGACAGCCTCGAGGACATCCCGCGCCGCTACCCCGACATCGACCTCGGTCTGATCCACACCGGCGGCACGACCTTTCTCGTCACGGTGGTCACGATGACCGGCGAGCAGGGAGTCCGGGCCGTCGAGATCACCAAACCGCGCACCGCGATCCCGATCCACTACAACGACTTCTCGGTGTTCCTCTCCGGCCTCGATGACTTCAAGAAGGCGGCCGAGGCCTCGTCGGCAGACACGAAATTCGTCTACCTCGCCCACGGCGACACCTACACGTTCACGCCCATGGCGTCAGGACAACAATGGGGGAGCACGAGCGCCAGACCACGACCCTCTAGGAGTGGACGATGAGCATTAACCAAGAAGGGATCGGCACGCTGAAACTCGAATGCCCGCAAAGCCATCCCGTCGGCAGAATCCTCAAGGAAGCCCCGCATCAGCAAGTCGTCTTCGACCCTGGCGTCCAGGTCGGCGACCGCCGATTCTGGCCGGATGAAGCAGATCAGCCGCAGTTCACCATCCGCTGTAGCCAGTGCGACCGGCCGGTGGGTGACGCCACGACCGCGCTTCAGGACAAGCATCGCAACGTGGTCCTGAGCGTTTCCGAGACCATCGAAGTCGCCACGCTGCCGTTTGTGTAGCGGCGGCATACGGGGAAACGGCCCTCGCGCATACTGTAAGAGTTTCAGTAGCGAGCCCGCGGCGCCGTAGCGGATGGACTACGGCGCCGACCCGAGAGGAGTCCCGTGGCGCAGACCCCGCCGACATCGCAGAGCACGCCCCGCCCCCCGGAGGGGGATTGGCTGGGCACCCCCTATCTGTCGTTCGAGCGCCAGGGGCCGATAGCGGTGTGCACCATCGATCGCCCCGAGGCCCGCAATGCCATGACGCCCGCCATGTACTTCGGAATCCGTTATGCCGTAGGCCTTGTCAACGGAGACCCGGGCCTGTCCGGGCTGCTGATCACCGGAACCGGAGACGTCTTCGCGCCCGGCGGTGACATGACCGGCGGGGGAGGCGTCGACGACTGGATCACCTTCGGTGCCGCGCTGGGAATGGACGTCACACCGTTCGACGCCGTGCGGACCTCGGCCAAGCCCGTCGTCTCGGCCGTCAACGGGCTATGCCAGGGCGGCGGCATGCAGATCGCGCTGTGCAGCGACTTGTCCGTGGTGAGCGAGCGCGCGACCTTCCGCGTTCCTGAGCTGTTCCGCGGCTATGCCGACACCTACTACAGCCAGATGCTGGTCCGCCTGATCGGGCCGGTACGCACCCGCGACCTCATGTTCACCGGCCGGGTGCTCACCGCGCAGGAAGCTCTCGACTGGGGCCTGGTGACCAGGGTGGTGCCGCACGAGAGCCTGTTCGAGGTGGCCCGCGACCTGCTTGCGCAAAGCTGCCGGACCGCGCCGCGCGCCCGCAACGTCATCAAATCCAGCATCGACAGCTATCTGGGCCTCTACGACCGCATCGGCATGACCAGCAGCCTGATGGACGCGGAGGCCCGCGAAGGCGTCCGCGCATTCAAAGAGCGGCGTTCGCCCGACTGGGTGCATCCGGAGCTGCGGACCGAGGGACGCCTCTGACGCGGTTGCCCGCCTACTTCAGGTCGATCCACTCGCCGTGGGTGGCCGTGCGCAACACCCGTTTGATCCCCGCCTCGTCGAATGCCGCGGCGAATTCATTGGCGCCCTCACTGAAGTGAGCCCAGCCGTCGACGTGCGCCGGTATCACCACCTTGGCGCCCAGGACTTCGGCGGCCGCGGCCGCGCGCGCCGAGGTCAGCGTCAGCGGTCGCCCGCGCTCTTTGGCCGGCACGCGCGCGGCTCCAGCGAACAGCACCGCGATGTCGATATCGCCGATGCGATCGGCCACCTCGCCGACGGCACTCATCGAGGCGTTGTCGCCGCTGAGATAAATAGTCGGCAGACCGGGCCCGTACAGCACGAAACCCGTTACCTCGCAGTTGACGTGGCCCTCCATGTCACGCATCCCGTCGGCCGGACCGTGCACGGCCGGAACCGCTTGCGCCGCAACACGTCCGGGGCCTCCCGGCAGGTAGTACGACTGCCACGGCTGCAGCCCCACCGCCGGCGGCCCGAACCGGCCCGCGGCACCGGGATTGCTGACGATCAGCGGCGCGGCCTCCGCCAGCTGACGACCCGCGGTGTCCAGATTGTCGGGATGCTGGTCGTGGCTGATCAGTACCACGTCGATCTTCCCTAAGGCTTCGGCGCTCACCGCGGGACCGGTGAGCTTGTCCAGATAGTCGTGGGGACCGGGCGGGTCGAAGGTGGGGTCCATCACGATCCGGCGACCCGCGATGTCGATGACTGTCGTGGGGCCGCCCAGCACAGCGATCGCGCAATCCTGTCGCTGCGCGTCTACTACCTCGCCCATGTCGCCCCTGATTGCATTCGCGGAGAATCGATATCGGGTCGAGTGCAGGCTATAACATCGCGGGCCGGCGGATCGCGGTGACTTCGACTTCCACCCGGATATCCGGCCAGACCAGCGCCGGGACCACCGCGAGCATGAACACGGGTTGATGCCTGATCACCGACGACCGCACCGCCGCGTAGGCCGGAATGTCGGCCGGGTCCGTCAGCCACTGCCGCACGCTGACGATGTCGGACAATACCGCCCCCGCCCGGCTCAGCGCCTCCTCGACGTTGCGCCACGCCTGCCTGGCTTCCTGGGTGAAGTCCTTGGGCAGCGTCCCGTCGGGGCGCAGCCCGGGCGTGCCCGAGGTGTAGATGACCTCAGAGCCCGCGGGGATGCGCACCGCGTCGGCGTAGTTGCCGATATGAGCGGCAACACCGGTGTTGATGGACTCGAACGGCCTGCTCATATCGCCCTTTCGTCGGGGTTCGGTAAGCCGGTGTCAGACTTTGCGGGCTCGGTCCTTCCAATATGGTTCGCGCAGTTGGTTTTTCAGGATCTTGCCGCTCGCATTACGGGGCAGCTCGTCCACGAAGTCAACCGTTCGCGGGCATTTGTAACCGGCCAGATGCTGGCGGCAGAACTCGATGACCTCGGCGGGCTCCAGCTGGGTGCCGGCGACCACGATCGCCTTGACCGATTCGCCCCATTTTTCGTCGGGCACACCGATGATCGCCGCATCGGCGATTCCGGGATGTTCTTGGAGCACGCTTTCCACCTCGGGCCCGTACACGTTCTCACCGCCGGTGATGATCATGTCCCTCAGCCGGTCCTCGATGAAAAGGTAGCCGTCGTCGTCGAGGCGCCCGATGTCACCGGTGCGCAGCCAATCGTCGGCGGTGATGGTGTCCGCGGTGGCCTCGGGCCGATTCAGATAACCGCTCATCCGCTGATCGCTGCGTACCCAGACCTCGCCGGACTCGCCGTTGCGCACCGGGTCGCCCGTCTCGGGATCGACAATGCGGATCTCGTTGCCCGGCGCGGCTTTTCCGGCCGACATCAGCAGTTCGGGCCGGCTGGAATTGCGATGGTCCTCGGCATCCAGCGCGGCGATCGCACCACACAGTTCCGTCTGTCCATACACTTGGACGAAGTTCATCTCGGGCCACACCGCGAGCGCTCGCTGCAGCAACGGCACCGGCATGGGCGCGGCTCCATAGACCAGGTAGCGCAGACTCGACAGCGCGGCGGTGGCAGCCTCTCCGGCGTCCAGGAACCGGGCGATCACCGGAGGCACTAAAAATGCATGCGTCGCACCGGCTTTCACGGCACCGATCAGCGTCGCGGCCTCGGGCTCGCGGGTCAAGAAGGTCGGCGCGCCCGCGCGTATGCCGAAGAACGCGTACGCGATACCGCCCACGTGGAACAAGGGCATGGCAACAAGGTTGGCGTCGCCTTCCGAAAAGGGAAACGGCGCAGACAAATTCACGATGTGATTGACCAGCGCTCGCTGAGTCAGCAGCACACCTTTCGGGCGCCCGGTGGTGCCCGAGCTGTATATCGTCAGGGCCGTATCGGTGTCGGCGACGTCGGGATCGACATCGACGGGTGACGCCGCGGCGAGCAAGGATTCGTATTCGTCGTCGGCGCCGCCCACCACGATGATGCGCTCCACGCCCGGGACTTTCGCGCGGATTCCCTCGACCGCGGATAGCAGTTCGGCGCCGACGAAAAGCACGCGTGCGCCGCTGTCATTGAGCACGTGGACGAGCTCGTCGCCGATCACCCGCCAATTGACGATCGTGGCCACCGCGCCGATCGATGTGGCGGCGAGCAGGGTTTCCAGACAGGCGGGGTGGTTCTTGTCCAGGAATGCGACAACCTGGCCACGCTGCAGGCCGGCATCCCGCAACACTCCGGCCGTCTGCCGAATCCGCGACGCCCACTGCGCCCACGACCACTGCCGCTCGCCGTAGTGGATCGCGACGTCGTCGGGTCGGCGCCCTGCGTGCTGCTCGACCATACCGACGAGCGTCTCCGTCGTGCCGGTGCTGACGTCGGCTGGTGGCATTACTTCTCCGCTCATCGAAGTCCGTGGGTTCAGTCAATAAGGCTAGTCACCGTATCCACAGCCAGTTCCAGTGAGAGTGGGTGCCTCGATATCTGTAGCAAGCCGGTGATGGCGAACGGCGCGGTGTGCAGCGAATGATCAGCAGTGATGAGCCGCGTATTCACACGGTTGCCAAGGTGATTCGCGACCGGTAGCGGTCGCCGAAAGGGCGGCGGCCAAACCGCCGTCGCCGATCCGCAGATCCGGCTCCAGGACCTTGATTTGCTGCGAAAGCGACGGTCCGGCAACGCCTAACCGCTATGCGGCACGACCGAAATTCAGCTCTTCGGCGACGGCTACGAAATAACGAAGATGACGGAACTCCACGCGGGAAATGTTAGTGCGACACTGGGAGTTACGGCCTAGCAGAATCGTGTTGACAACGTATGTAACCATTGCTGGGCAAACCCTCTGATAAAGGAATTCAATCATGGCGGTCAACGCTGATCGTGCCCGTTCTCGCACCTTCGTCGTGACGGGTGCGGCGTCGGGTATCGGCCTGGCCACCGCGCGGCGCCTGCTCGCCGAGGGTGGAACCGTCATCGGCGCGGACTTGCAATCCCCGCCCGATTTGGGTCCAGACTTCCACTTCGTGACGGCCGACGTGACCAACGAAGCTGCCATCGAGGCCGTGCTGGCCGCGGTGCCCGGCCGCCTCGACGGGATCTTCCACGCCGCCGGTGTTGCCGGGGGCGGCCCGGTCCATCTGCTGGACCTCGCCGAGTGGGATCGGGTGATCCGGATCAACCTCACCGGCACGTTCCTGGTGGCCAAGGCGGCCCTGGCCAAGATGATCGAGCAGGAGAGAGTCGACGGCGAGCGCGGCTCGATCGTGACCGTCGCCAGCATCGAGGGACTGGAAGGCACCGCGGGCGGCAGTTCCTACAACGCCGCCAAGGGCGGGGTTGTGCTGCTCACCAAGAACATTGCGCTCGATTACGGCCCGAGCGGCATCCGGGCCAACGTGATCTGCCCCGGCTTCATCGATACGCCGATGGCCCAAAGCGTCTTCGGCCTGCCGGGGATGGAGGGTCCGTTGGCTTCCATCACCTCCGAACATGCGTTGCAACGGCTCGGCCGGCCGGACGAGGTCGCCGCCATGGGGGCGTTCTTGTTGTCGCGCGATGCGTCGTTTGTCAGCGGTCAGGCCATCGCCGTCGACGGTGGCTACACCGCGGGTCGCGATCACGGTGTCGTCAAACTCTTCGGTTTTCCTGATTAATGCCTTTAGGATTCGCCCATGGGCGGTCCTGTTTCTCCTGACGACGCGATCAGTGCGATTCGAGGTACCGGGGGAGCGCAACCCGGCTGTCGAGCGCTGCACGCCAAAGGCACGTTGTACCGCGGCACGTTTGTCGCTACCCGTGACGCCGCCGAACTGTCCCGCGCAAAACATCTCGACGGCTCCACGATCCCTGCGCTGATCCGCTTCTCGAACGGCTCCGGTAACCCGAAGCAGCCCGACGGCTCGCCGGGCGTTCGCGGGGTGGCGGTGAAGTTCACCCTGCCCGACGGGTCCACCACCGACGTGTCGACGCAGACCGCCCGGCTGTTCGTCTCCAGCAAGCCGGAGGGCTTCGTCGATCTGCTCAAAGCGATGCGACCCGGGCTGACGACACCGCTGCGCATGGCCAAATACTTCGTTACGCACCCTCGACTGCTCGGCGCGTTGCCGGTGTTGCGCGACGCCAACAAGGTGCCGGCCAGCTACGCCACCATCGAATACCACGGCCTGCACGCATTCCGCTGGATCAGCGCCGACGGCAACGCCAGATTCGTTCGCTACCACCTGATCCCGGCCGCGGGCGAGAGCTACCTCGCGGGATCCGACGCCCACGGTGCGGACCCGGACTTCCTCACCGAGGAGCTCAATACGCGGCTGGCACAAGGGCCGGTGCGGTTCGACTATCGCGTGCAGATCGCCGGGCCACAGGACTCGACGGTCGACCCCTCGGCGCCGTGGCGGAGCGTTCAGACGGTCACCGTCGGCACCCTGGAAATCACCGGACTCGACACCGAGCGCGAGCACGGCGGCGACATCGTCGTGTTCGATCCGATGCGCGTCACCGACGGCATCGAACCGTCCGACGACCCCGTGCTGCATTTCCGCAGCCTTGCCTACTCGGCCTCGGTCAAGCTGCGCACCGGTGTAGACCGCGGCTCGTAAGCGCCTCCGGCCTGACGAAAAGGCGCTCAGCTGCACGATTGTCGGCCCAATGCGACAGCCGACTAAATTTTTCGAAGTGTCGGCTTCCCATGTCGTTTTGATCGTCCTGGCCGGGTTCGCCGCTGGCGTAATCAATGCGCTCGTCGGATCGGGGACCCTGATCACGTTCCCGACGCTCGTCGCTCTCGGCTATCCGCCCGTCACATCCACTATGTCGAACGCGGTCGGTCTGGTCGCCGGCGGCGTCTCGGCCACCTGGGGCTACCGCGCCGAGTTGGGTGGTCAGTGGGATCGACTGCGTTGGCAGATCCCGGCGTCGCTGGCCGGTGGCGTCCTGGGCGCGTTCTTGTTGCTGCATCTGCCCGAGACCGTGTTCATCGAGGTGGTGCCGTCACTGCTGGTGCTGGCCCTGGTGCTGGTGGTGGTCGGGCCCAAGATTCAATCCTGGGCGCGGCAGCGGGCCGAGGCGCAGGGGCGCTCCGCCGAACACGTCTCACCGAGGCGGATGGCGATACTCGTGTTCGGAACGTTTGTCGTCGGCGTCTACGGCGGCTACTTCACCGCCGCGCAGGGCATTTTGCTGGTCGGCGTGATGGGCGCGCTGTTGCCGGAGTCGATGCAGCGCATGAACGCGGCGAAGAACCTTCTGGCTTTGGTCGTGAATATCGTTGCGGCGGTTGGCTATACGTTGGTGGCTTTCGATCGGATCAGTTGGCCGGTGGCCGGGATCATCGCGGCGAGCTCGCTGGTCGGCGGAGTGGTCGGAGCGCGATACGGGCGCCGGTTGTCGCCAAATGCGTTGCGGTCCACGATCGTGGTTGTCGGCCTGATCGGGCTGTATCGGCTGCTGGCGGTGTAGCGCAGCTCAACCCAGCGTGGCAGCCGCGGCCTCGGCGATGACGGTCATCATGTCGCCGTTCCTTTGCCATACCTTCCGCTGCCGCATCGCGCCGTTGCCCTGCGCCATGATGCGGTCGAGTTCGGCGGTGACGCGCTCGTATTCGCCGAGTGCCTCCAGCGCCGGGCGCACCCGTTGCACCAGTGCGTCCATCTGCTGACCGGCCGGCATCGCGCCGCGGCCGTTGACGGAGTCGAGCAAGTGTCCCGACAGGCCGTCGTGAGCGGCCTTCCAGTACGCCGCCCGCAGTGCGGCCGGTGGCAGTCGTCCGCCGTCGTCGCCGCGGCCATCCGCTTCGAGCGCTGTCATCACCGCGGCCCTGATCAGCGTGGCAAGCAGCACCGTCTCCTCGACCGTCGCCGGTACGTCGGCCACCCGCACCTCGACCGTCGGAAAGTTGGCCGACGGGCGCACGTCCCAATAGATCATCTTGTGATCCAGAATCACCCCGCTGCCGACCAGCATGCGGACAGTGCGGTCGTACTGCTCCGGTGAGGTGAAGAACGGCGGTGCGCCGGCGGCCGGCCAGCGCCTCCACAGGATGCTGCGCCAGCTCGCATAGCCGGTGTCGGTGTTGCGATACAGCGCCGAATTCGCCGACAAAGCAAGCAAAGACGGCAGCCACGGACGCAGCCAGTTGCTGACTTTGATGGCGGCCGCCCGACCGGGCACCGCGACGTGCACGTGGCATCCACAGATGCCTTGCTCGTGCGCGATCATCCCGAACTCCTTACCGATCCGCTGATAGCGCTCGGTGTCGGTGACCGGGAATTCGTGCGGCGTGACCGGCGGGAGGCCCAAGGCCAGCAGTCGAACCCCGCTGGCTTCGGCCGCCTGCGCCGCGGTGCGCCGCAGCAGCTTGAGCTCCGCACGGAGTTCCGCGCTGCTGGCGGCAACGCTGGAAGTGGTTTCGACTTGGCAGCTGCTCAGTTCCAGCTGCAAGGTGATGCCCCGGCGTTGGGCTTCGGCGGCCACCGCGACGTTGCGCGCCGCGGGTTCGCCAGTCTCGGGATCAACGAGGAGAAACTCCTCCTCCACACCGAAGCTGGGTAGGTGATACATCCAGCCCAATCATCCTTTCGACCTCAGAAGGTGATTGTGGCTCAACGTACGTCGCTACCTGGCCAGCGCGGAGTCCACGTTCGGGTAAACGGGCAGGGCTCCGCCGAGCCCGCACGCGTCGACAATGCGCGCGATGATCGGCTGCCGGCTGACCAACCGCAATTCGACTCCGCGTCGGCGGAGGGTTTCTGCCACATCGGCCAGCACCGCGAACGCGCAGCAGGCCATGAAATCCAGTCCGGTGACGTCGACGATCAAGGGGCCGGGGGACGCCACGGTGGCGGCCGCTTCGCTGACCAGGTGGCGCCAGGTTTGCTCGTTGCAGGCGTCGACTTCGCCGCCGGCGTAGATGAGCACGGCCGGGCCGCGACGATCGGTGGTCGCCCGCAGCGTGCTGTGCGGATCGCCCAGTTCGTAGACCAGCCGCGTGCTCAGCATCAGACGGGGGCTCGACATGAGGGGAGCGGGTTCAGCAATCGACTTCATGGTGGACTCCTAATCGACCGGCGCCAGAGGCGCCGCGATGGATGCCCGTCCTGGTATCTGAAGACAGACGTTCCGCGGAACTGCGAATCTCATTTGTATAACGAGACAGGGCGGTCTGTCTACCTGGAGCGCCTAAGAGTATCGTAAGGCGAAATATGGCAACCTCCGACATCGTGCCGGCCGCTCCGTCTGCTCGTGAACGGATCTTGAATGCGGCATATGAGCTGTTCAGCCGGCGTGGGATTCATGCCGTCGGCACCGATGAGGTGATCGACCGCGCCGGCGTGGCCAAGGCAACCCTCTACCGGCATTTCGCGACCAAAAACGACCTCGTGCTGGCCGTCCTGCAGCGCCGCGAAGAGATCTGGACGCACGGGATGATCGAGGCGCAGTCGGAGCAGCGCGGCGATACACCCGAGGAACAGCTGCTGGCGATCTTTGACGTCATGCACGACTGGTTTCAGCTCCGCGACGGTTACGAAGGCTGCTCGTTCATCAACGTGCTGCTCGAGCTGGGCGCCAATCACCCCGCCGGGCAGGCCAGCATCGCGTACATCGACCACGTGCGAGACATCGTGCGCCGCCGCGCCCTCGCGGCGGGGCTCACCGATGTCGAGGACTTTGCGTCGTCCTGGCACATCCTGATGAAAGGGGCCATCATTCTGGCGGCCGTGGGTGACTTGAACGCTGCCCGGCGCGCCCAGAAGATGGCCATATCTCTGATCGAGCAACACCGGCCGGTCGCGGTCACCGAGATTGGGGAGGCGACCGGCTAGTCAAACCGCGTCAGCCGCGGTGGTTCCGGTCTTACGCTCGTGCTCGGCCTCGAGTTCGGCGATCGCACGGGATGTACGCTCGCGCAGCAAGATTGCGGCGATGAGGCCAATCACGATGGCGATGACGAGTGCGATCCAGGAGAACCGCTCCAACCATCGTTCGGCGGCCATCCCCGCGAAATAAACCAGCGCGGTCGTGCCACCCGCCCAGCAGATGGCGCCCGACACGTTGGCCGCGAGGAACCGCTGGTAGTGCATCTTCAGCGCGCCGGCCAGCGGTCCGGCGAAGATCCGCAGCAGTGCGATGAAGCGCCCGAAAAACACCGCTCGAATTCCCCAGCGATCAAACAAGCGCTCGGCCAGCATCACGTGCCCCGGACCGAAGTGCTTCGGGAACCGCCGGCCCAGCCTGTCGAAGAGCGACATGCCGAAACGGCGCCCGATCGAGTAGCCGATCGAATCGCCGATCACCGCGCCGATCACGGCGGCAACCCCGACGCCGATCGGGTTCACGGCAAGGTCGTGATGAGACGACATCAGCGCCGCGCTGACCAGAACGATCTCGCCGGGAAGCGGCACACCCAGGCTCTCCACCCCGACCACACCCCCGACGACGAGGTAGACCGCCAGCGGCGGGATGGACTGCAGCAAAGTCTGGACGTTCATGGGTCAAGGATGCCTGACTGCTGCCGCCTCCGTGCCGCAATGTCGTCGGCTGGCGCCGCGCGGACGGGCTCCAGCTCCGGGCGCTTGGGAAATCGACCGTCGGCCGCGGACAGGCCGCGCATCCGGCGCCAGACCCAGGGGAAGAAATTGTCCTGCGTCCAGCGCAGCCTTCCGTACGCGCCGTGGGCAATCGACAGCTGCGTGGGATTGGGATGCGCCGCGGCCCAATCATGGCTGCTGTCAGGCAAACTGAGAGCCTCGGCGGCCGCGGCGGCGAACAGGATGTGGCCCTTGGGGGACGCGTGCACGCGATCAAAGCTCCAGGTGTCCCAATCGCGCATCGAGGCCGCGTTGTACAGATCGATGAGCCGGAAACCGTAGCGACCGGCGGCGACGGTGATTGCGTTGTTGATCCGGTCAAGTCGTTTGGACACGATGCGGCCGAACGGCAGGAATTGCGCGACGTTCGGAAAGGTCGTCGTCACCACCGTCGCGCCCGATCTGGCGAGTGCGGCGTAGACGTAGTCGAGCTCGGCCAGGGCGCGGGGGAATGATCGTCCGGGTTGGATCACGTCGTTCATCCCGGCGCACACGGTGATCAGATCGGGCTTCATCGCCAGCGCCTGTGGCACTTGCTCGGTGAGCACGTCGCCCAGCTTCTTGCCGCGTACCGCGAGGTTGGCGTATTGCAAGCCGGGGTAGAGCGTGTCGAGCATGACGGCGAGTCGGTCGGCAAATCCCAACAGGCCGGTGGTTTCGTCACCGTCCCAAAGGCCTTCGGTTTGGCTGTCGCCGATGGCGACGAACCTGGAGTATCCGGCCTGCCTAGCCCCGTACACGATGCCGAGACTAATCCCGATCCGAATTCTGATGCGCGACATCCGCCCCGAAACGCTGTTGTAGCGTGGCTCTCGCCGGACCGTTCGGCGTGAGGAGAGTCAGTGGAATTCAATCTCGCCCAAGTGTTCTCGGCGGTAGCGGCCGCAAACCCCGATCGCGACTGCATTGTATTTGGACACCGACGATTCACCTTCTCGCAAACTGACGAACGTGCCCGCCGGCTCGCGCGGGCGCTGCATGCGTGGGGACTCGGCGCGCGTCGGGAACGCCGCGATCTGGCGCCACACGAATCGGGCCAAAGCCACCTCGGGTTGTACATGGCCAACTGCAACGAGTACCTCGAGGGCATGCTCGGCGCGTACCAGGCGCGGGTGGCCCCGTTCAACGTGAACTATCGCTACGTCGCCGACGAATTGACCTATCTGCTGGGCAATGCCGGCGCCGAAGCGGTCATGTACCAGGCGCGGTTCGCCCCGACCCTGGCCCTGGCATTAGAAAAAGCGCTGGAGAAATCTCAGCTGCCGCCGATGCGGCTGATCCACGTCGACGACGAGTCCGGAAACGATCCGTTGCCCGGGGCGGTGCGCTACGAGGAACTGCTGGCTTCGGTGTCCGACGAGCCCCTTCACCTCGCGTTGTCGCCGGACGATCTCTACATCCTCTACACCGGCGGCACCACCGGGATGCCCAAGGCGGTGCTGTGGCGCCAGCACGACATCTACCTGAACGCCATGGGTGGGCGAGCGTTGGGCACCGGCGAGATGGTGACCAGCCTGCAGGAGATCGTCGAACGATCGCGTCTCGAGGGGCCCGGCTCGATGACTCTCGCGCCGCTCATGCACGGCGCGGCGCAGTGGGCGGCCTTCATCAGCCTGTGTGGCGGCCGGCCGTTTGTGATGGCCCCGACGACCACCCACTTCGATCCGGCCGAGGCATTGGCACTGGCCAGCCGCGAACGGGTGATGTCGCTGTCGATGGTCGGCGACGCGTTCGGGCGGCCGTTGGCCGACGAAATCGAGTCCGGTGACTACGACCTGTCCGGGCTGTTCGTGCTGGTCACCGGCGGAGCCGCGCTGAGCGCACCGCTCAAGCAGCGATTGGTCGACCTCGTGCCGCACCTGACGGTCCTGGACGCGGGCGGCTCGTCGGAATCCGGAGCCCAGATGATCCAGGCTTCCAGCCGTCAGCAGGGCGGAAGCGGCCGGTTCGCCCCGAACCCGGGTGCGGTGGTGGTCAGCGAGGACATGACCCGGATTCTGTCGCCCGGCGACGACGAAATCGGCTGGCTGGCCCAGCAGGGGCTGATCCCGCTGGGCTACCTGGGTGATGCCGAAAAGACCGCACGGACGTTTCCGGTGATCGACGGGATCCGGCATTCCGTGCCCGGCGATCGCGCCCGCTGGTTCGCCGACGGCGAGATCGAGCTGCTGGGCCGCGATTCGGTCACGATCAATTCCGGTGGCGAGAAGATCTTCGCCGAAGAAGTCGAGGCCGCGATCGCCGAGCACCCCGCCGTGTACGACGTGGTGGTGACGAGCCGGCCCAGCACCCGTTGGGGAAACGAAGTCGTCGCGATCGTTGCGCTGGCCGACGGTCGCCACGCCGACCCCGAGAGCATCATCGCCGAGGCCGCCCGTCATCTCGCGCGCTACAAGCTGCCGAAGGCCGTTGTCTTTCGCGACCGTCTGCAACGGTCACCGTCCGGCAAGGCCGATTACCGGTGGGCGAAAGCCCAAGTTGCACAGGATAACTGAATGGGCCTGGATGCGTGGACGGTGTTGAGAGCGCCCCGCTGGATCCAGGGTCGGGTGCGCTTCACGACAGGTGTCCTCATCACCTTGGCTGTCTTCGTGGTCGGGCTGCTCTGGGCGAAGTGGACGCCCTATGTCGCCAAAGCCTTGGCAGCACAGCGGACTCACCATTGGCCGGGGTCGAGCATCCTCGCGGTCGGTGGAGTGCGCGCGGGGGACCCTCCGACATGGCTTGCGGCCACGACGTTCGTGCACGCGTACTTCGCATCGATTTGGCCGGCCCTGGTGGTGGCGCTGCTGATCAGTGCCTCGGTTCAGGCGCTGGTGCCGCGATCGTGGCTGCCGCGCGTGTTGAACCGTCGCCGCTTCATCTCGAGCGCGCTGGCAGGCGGAGTTGCGAGCATGCCATCGATGATGTGCACGTGCTGTGCCGCCCCGGTGGCTGTCACGTTGCGCCGCAACGGCGTGACGCGCACCGCGGCCATCGCCTACTGGCTCGGGAATCCGTTACTGAATCCGGCAGTACTCGTTTTCTTGTTCTTCGTCGCTCCCTGGCAATGGACACTGACCAGGGCGGTCGTCGGCATCGCGACAGTGCTCGGCGTCGCGGTGTCGGTGGGGCTGGTCACCGGTACGCGGGGGGCCGGGCAACCGCTGCCCGAGACGATCGCACGGTCCGATGACGAGTCCACAGGAGCAGCACGTAGATTCGTGCGTTCACTGCTCTGCTTGTGCCTGGTGCTGTTGCCGGAGTACGCAATCATGGTGCTGGCCGTCGGGGCGTCCCGCGGTTGGCTTCTCACGCTGACTCAACCTCCGCACCAAGGCCTGCTGATCGTCCTGGTCGCAGCGATTGTCGGCACGCTCATCGTCATTCCGACAGCGGGGGAGATACCGATCCTGCAGAGCCTGGCACTGCTGGGCGCTTCCTCGGGGACACTTGGTGCACTGCTGATCACCCTTCCTGCCCTCAGCGTCCCAGGCGTCGCGATGGTCGCCCGCAGTTTCGGATGGAAGGCCATCGCGACAGCAACCGTCGCGGTTGTCGCGGCGGGGTTACTCGGCGCGACCGTCCTGAGCTTGCTGTGAGCAGCGCAACCTGGATGTTTCTCCGAGTACCGTGAACTCGTGCCGAAGAAGGGGCGTCAGGACGCCACCGAGCCCGCCGCCGATTCGCCTGTGCCGCAGTACCCGATCGAATCGGTCGACAACGCGCTCAAGCTGCTGCTGCTGCTGGGCGAGCAGCCTCAGATCCGGCTGAGCGAGGCGACCCGCTATCTCGGTGTGGCATCGTCCACCGCGCACCGGCTGCTGGCGATGCTGACCTACCGCGGGTTCGTCCGACAAGACCCGGTGTCCAAGGCCTACCTGCCCGGTCCGTCGCTCACCGGTGTGGCGTTCGCGATCTTCGGCCGCATCGACATTCAGGGCTCCGCCACCCCGGTCATGCGCAGTCTGTCCGACCAGCTCCGGGAAACGATTCACGTCGGGATGCTCGACGGCGCCAACGTCCGCTTCGTCGCCGCGGTCGAGGGCCCGGCCGCGGTCCGGGTGGCGTCCCGGTTGGGGCGCACGATGCCGGCGCATTGCACCTCGACGGGCAAGGTGATGTTGGCCCAGCTGCCGCAGCCGGAATTGCGTCTGCTGCTGCCGGACGAGCAGTTGGAGCGCATCACCGCTGCATCGATCGGCAGCCGTGCCGAGCTGGAGGCCGAGCTTTCGGCCATCCGCGAGCGGGGCTACGCCCTCAACCGGGAGGAGAGCGAGGAAGGTGTCGCCTCGGTCGCGGTGCCGATACCGACTCGCGCGCCCGGTTTGCGGCTTGCGCTCAACGCCGCCGCGCCCCAGCATCGGCTCGACGATTCACTGCACGCGTCTGTGGCAGCCGCACTTATCAAGGCGGCCAGGGAGATTGGCGATCGGCTGGGCTGAACGGCACCTCAGCTGGCGAACTCCGTTGTCCGGTAAGGGATTTCCGGCCGCAGGAAAACGTCGTTGAGTGTGACGGTGCGCAGCCGCCGTGCCCGGATGATCTCCACCAGCTGCCCGTACACGCGGGTGACCGGTGCGTGGTTGAGATGGCCGATCACGATGTTCTGCGGCGTGAAGTACTGGTCGGCCATCTTGACGATCTGATCCTCGGAAAGCACTGCGGAATCCCGCAAGTCGCCACTCCACAGGGTGGGAACCTGGTAGCCCAGATCGGCGGCCACCGCGTCGACCGTGGCATTGTGATGGCCGTATGGCGGCCGGAAATACGGCGCGGCGTCCACGCCATAGGTATTGCGCAGGAACACATCGGTGCTCTTCAGCTCGTCGGCGATTTGCTTCGGCGGCAGTTTCGTCAAGTCCGGATGTGTCCAGGTGTGGTTGGCCAGCTGAATCTGCCCCGACTCGACGAGCGGTCGAAGCAAGGCGGAATTCTCCGTCCAGGAGCGAAAGACGCCGGTGACGAAATAGGTCAGCCGCACGCCGGTGTCCTTGGCGAATTGCGTGTACAGCCGCACCACATCGGAGTCGACTCCGTCATCGACCGTCCATGCCAACAGATCGCCGGTGCCGGGAAGCTGTTTGAGTACGGCGCCGCCGGGCAGCGTGACACGCGACGCCGGGCCGGGCGGCGGCAACAATTTCGGCGGCGCCGGAGTCACCGGGTTGGGCGCGGATCCGAGCACATCGGCGCGCGCCACCGTCTCCCGGGATCCGTTGGCGGAGGACAACGAGATCCCGGTGACCGCAACCGTCGCCGCCACCGCGACCAGGAATCGCCGGCGGTCCAGTTCGGTCACCTACAAAGGCTAAGTCGGGCGTCGCCCCAATTCCGTGCGCCACCGTCGAGTGTCGCCGGCAGATACGAACTTGTGACCTTCGAGGTCAGTCGTCCCGAAGCCGGGCGACCTCGTGGCGCCAGGCCGCATCGGCGGTGAAGGCGGGCCCTAAATCCGGCAGGTCGTCCCAGTCGGCATCGTCGATGTCGTGCAGCGTGCCTCCGGCCGACCGCACGCGCAACGACATCCGGGCCAACGCGTCGAGACTGATGGCCTGCAGCACCGCCTGCGGCACAGTGGCTGCGGCGCTGGTGATTCCGTGCCCGCGGCAGATCACCACCGGCCGCCCGCGCATCGCGGCCACCATCTCCTTGCCCAGCGCGCTGCTGCGGATCAGCACGGCGCGTTCGTAGACGGGGACGCCGTGGCGGGCCAGCCAGGCGCCGGGAATGTCGTAGGCCCCGTAGATCGGCCGGATCGTGAGGCCGGCGAGATCCGCGGCGACGACCGCCGGCGGGTGCAGATGCGCGACGGCCCGGTGCTGCGGATCGGCCAGCATGGTCTCGACGTGGATGGGCAGTTCGTTGGGAACGCGGTACCCGTCGAGTTCGCCGCTTCCGCCTGCGCTGCCGTCGAATCCGATCAGGCGGATGTCGCTGGGCGCGGTGTTGGCCACGCCGGTGTCGGAGTCGCTGCGGCAGCGGACGAGAAGATGGTCGTCGTCGACGCGCAGGCTCAGGTGGCCGAGCATCCCGTCGACCAGGCCGCGCGCCGCGGCGACCCGGCAGCCCAGGGCCACCAGGGCGCGCTGGCGGTCCAGCTCGTCGGTCACGGTCGCTCTGCTTTCGGTGTGCCGATGCCGAATCCGCCGTCCGGGTGGATGGTCTCACCGGTGATGCCGCGAGACCGGTCGGAGGCCAAGAACACGAACGACCACGCGTGATCTGCTCCGGACAGCGCGACGTTCAACGGCGTGCGTGCGGCGATGTCGCGTGCCCGGTCGGGACTGTCGTCGAGGCGCGTTTCGTTCAGGCCCAGGCTGGTCAGGCCGCGTAGGTCGGTGTTGACCGTGCCGCCGGGTGCCACCCCGTTGACCCGGATCTGCGGCGCCAGCTCGTGCGCCAACGACGCCACCAGCCCGCGCACGGCGAACTTCGACGACACGTACAACACACCGCCGCGGCCCGGGTAGTACGACGACGCCGACTCGGTCAGAACGATCGACGGCTTGGTCCCGTTGCGCAGCGCCGGAACCGCGGCCTTGACCGACTGCAGATGGCTCAGCACGTTGGTGCGAAACATCTCGTCGAATGCCGCGGCGAGGTTGTCGGCGTCGAGATCGGCCACACCTTGGTAGAAGTCGAAGACTCCCACGCAGTTGACCAGGATGTCGAGTCCGCCGAACGCATCGACCGCCACCGTGACCGCG
The DNA here is from genome assembly GCA_963794245.1 of uncultured Actinomycetota bacterium. Taxonomy (GTDB): domain Bacteria; phylum Actinomycetota; class Actinomycetes; order Mycobacteriales; family Mycobacteriaceae; genus Mycobacterium. The sequence goes on from CAWCDD010000004.1 coordinate 537,938, forward strand.
CGGTGGTTGGCCGCACTGGTGATGGCGTCACCTTCGACCACCCGAATCTCGGGCAGCTGCGAGCCCAGCATGCCGCACTTCTGTGGATCACGTTCCAGCACAGTCACTTTGGCGCCCTCGGCAAGAAACGCCTCGACAACGGCTCGCCCGATTCCGGATCCGCCGCCCACGACCAGGGCACGCTTGCCGTGCAACCAGGTGGTCACGGCTGGGGACTTTCGGGGTCGGGAAGCAACGGCGCGCCGGAGGTCCCCACCATCGCCGCCATCGTCCGGGGGTTCTGCCACGTCAATGCCTCCACCTCCAGGGCATCCAGGCTGATCCAGCGCCCCGTCCTGGGCGCGCCGATCAACAGTCTGCAACCATTGCGGGTGTCGACTCGGCGCACCACGACTTCGGTGAATTCGTTTGCGACCGTGAGCGGTTCGCCGACCGCGCCCGCTATCAACTGCTCGAGTTCGTCGTTCACAGGAACACCGCCAGGTTCTGCATCCGCAATACCGCCTCGTCGGCGATGATCCTGCGCCGGGCGAGCATCCACCGATCGTCGCACCAACGCAGCAGGTCTTCGCGACCGCAGGACAGGCACGCACTCTCGTTGACGTCGCCGCGGCTGCGGAACAGCAGTTCGGCGGATTCGACCACCAGGTGTGCTGCATCGTCGGATTCGAATGTGCGCACGTTGGTGATGAAGTGGCGCAGCCGCGACGGTGGATCCTCGGCCCATACGTGCTCGGTGCCCAGTCGCGCGACCCGTTGGGTCAGCGAGTACTTGTCCTCGTCGAAGTGCGCCATCCCTGGTGAGGTGTCGAACCCGGCGCCGCGTGCCGTCGTGACGCGAACCGGCATCACGTAGTGGACATCGTCGGTCAGCGTGTGCAGCCACGCCTCGTACTGCTGGGCGTCCAGTAGGTAGGCTTCGTCCACCAGAAACTGATGCGCCTGAAGATGCCGGGTGTCGTTGAATGGCAAGGCTTTTCTTGACGAGTCCGGGCTCACGCGCCCACCCCCTGCAGATAGTCGGCCCACAACTTCAGCAACTCGCGCTGGTTGTACTCGTTGTAGCCGACCTGCGCGCGCCCCGGGCCGTGGAAGGAATGGGCGGGCAGCGCCTCGACCACCGGGCGATCGTCGGACAGCAGGCCCATGCGACTGTTCAGCAGCAGCCGCCGTGCCATCGAGCCGCCCGCGGTGCTGGTCAGCGACACCCAGTTCTCCACGTCGTCCTGTTCGAACATGCCGGTCGAACCGAAGCACATCAGATACGCCTTGTAGGAATCCTGTTTGTACTGCGGGGGCGCGGCGGAGTCCACCGCGAACCACGAGCACACTTCGGTTTCATTCTCACTGATGGGCTGCCACAAGCGGATCGAAATGAAGGGCAGCACCTCGTCGTCCCGGTCGTGCACCTTGGGCCAGTTGTGCACGAAGCTCAAGTTCGGAAAGCACGTCGCCGCCGAGATCATGAATCCGTCCTCGCCGACCACCCGCTGCTGTTGCGGCGTCCAGACGCCTTTGATCCGCTCGATCATCTCGTCGGGATAGCCGACGTAGCGCATCCGTTCCTCGAAGCTGCCCGGCGGAAGCTTGTAGGTGGTCCCGCCGCCGCGATGCGCCCAGTAGGTGGCGCCGTCCTTGCGCTTCTGCGCTTTCGGCTCACGGAACAGCCCGATCTCGACGATCGAGGCATGTGTATGCGGCGTGTGGTACATGTCGCCGGAGAAATTCTCGGCGCCGATCTTCCAGTTGGCCTTGATCCGCCACCGTTGCGGCCCACGCACCTCCAGGCCGGCGACGCTCTGCTTGGTGTAGAAGTCCAGATAGAACTTGAAGTCGCCGAGGAAGTCCTCCAGCGGTTCGGCGTGCGGGTCCAGGCTGATGAAGAGCAGACCGTTGTAACTGGCGAAGTTGGGTGCCGGCAGCAAACCGTTGGCGCTGCGCGCGAAGCCCTCTTCGCCCCCGTAGGCCTCGCGATGGAAGGGCAGGCCGGTGAGCCGGCCGTCGTTGCGGTATGTCCAGCCGTGGTACGGGCAACGGAAGTTGGAGGCGTTGCCCATCTCCGCGCGGCACACCTGCATGCCTCGGTGCAGGCACATATTGAACAAGGCACGCACATCGCCATCGGCGTCGCGGGTGATGATGAATGAGTCGTCGAGAACCCGGCGCACCACGTAGTCGCCGTCCTGCGGGATCTCCGACTCGTGGCCCACGAACGTCCAGGCCCGGCTGAACAACCGCTCCTTTTCCAGCGCGAACAGCTGCCTGTCGTTGTAGATGTGCGCGGGGATCATGCCCCGGCGCACGTTCTCGAACAGGCCGTCCTCGAAATCGGCGACGTCGTCTGCCACGGGGCACCCCATCACTCTGCTCTACAGAAATAGCTTCCGTTCATTAGAATCCCGCAGAACTCCCAAGCTGGTCAACCACGGCTCGCCCCCACATTCAGGCCGTTGGAAGAATCCTTGGGGGTAACTCGCAGGCTTCGCACAACTGAGGGGGCGCGATGCGCGGCTACCGTTGGTCACGGTGGATCGAGACACGTGAGCGAGATTTAACCTGCCGTTAACGTCAGAGCTCCCGCCCGCATTCGTGACTTTTTTAGTGGGGAAGGACTGTTTGCCATGGTTGATCGGTCAGCGGCGACCGGCGCTCGGTTGCGCAAGCTCGGACCGCGCGTGGTCTCGGCTATCGGGAGCCAAGAGTGGCTGGATCGGCCGAGTTATCGGCTGGAACACCTGCTCAGCTTCGCTTTCAACGGATTGGGCCGCGCGCGCAACACCGTCACCAACGCGCTGAACGGGGTTTGGCTCGGGCACCCGGTACACCCGCCGCTCGCGTCGCTGACCAGCGGAGCTCTGGGGACCACGGTGGCCCTCGATGCGCTCAGCGTGCTGCCCGGCCGGCCCGCCGGCGAAATGGTCGACGCGTCGCGGTTCGCCTCGCGCGCCCTCGGGGTCGGGATCCTGGGCAGCGTCGGTTCGGCCATCACCGGCGCCACCGACTGGCAGCACACCCACGAATCCGACCGCAGGGTGGGGCTGGTGCATGGAGTGGTGAACCTTTTCGCGACCGGGCTGTACGCGCAATCCTGGTGGGACCGCCGCCAGGGCCGCCATCGCCGCGGCATCGCGCTGACCGCGCTTGGCTACGCCATCACCGTCGCAGGCAGCTATCTCGGCGGTGCCCTGGTGTTCGAATCCGGCATCGGCATCGATCAGTCCGGCCGGCGACTGCGCACCAACGAATGGACCCCGGTACTGGACGCGAGCTCGTTGAACGGGAAACCGGTGCGGGTCGAGGTCGACGGGGTGGGGCTGGTGGTGTGCCGGACCAAGCCCGGAGAGGTGTCGGCATTCGGCGAGTTCTGCCCGCATCTGGCGGCTCCGATGGCCGACGGCTGGGTGGATCGCGGCAGGTTCGTATGTCCTTGGCACGGTTCGTGGTTCGCGACCGAGTCGGGCGAGGTTCTGCGTGGCCCGTCGGCAGCTCCGCTGCCGTGTTACGAGGCCAGGTTGGCCAACGGAATGGTCGAAGTCCGCGGCGAGGCGCAGCCAAGCCTCGACGGGGCATAGGGATTGCAGCGAAGGAGCAACGTGAACGCGTACGAAGTGTTGAAAGACCACCACGTCGTGATCAAGGGCCTCGGTCGCAAGATCAGTGAGGCGCCGGTCAACAGTGAAGAGCGTCATGCGCTCTTCGACGAAATGCTGATCGAACTCGATATCCACTTCCGCATCGAAGACGACCTGTACTACCCGGCCCTGGGGGCCGCCAGCAAGCTGATCGCGGTCGCGCATGCCGAGCATCGTCAGGTGATCGACCAGCTTTCCGTGCTCCTCAAGACCCCGCAGACCGCGGCCGGTTATGAGGACGAATGGAACTCGTTCAAGACGGTGCTCGAGGCGCACGCCGACGAAGAGGAACGCGACATGATTCCCGCGCCTCCCGAGGTCAAGATCACCGACGCCGAGCTCGAGGAGCTGGGCAACAAGATGAACGCCAAAATCGAGCAGTGCCGCGGCTCCGCGCTACACAAGCTTCGCACCAAGGGGCGCGCCGCGCTGGTGCGTGCTCTGTAGCAGCGGGCCCATTGGCGAGTAGCCTCACGCTTCGTGAGGGCCGCACCGGAGCGCGTCGCGTCGCAGGGTGACATCACGGCGGAGATCGCCCGAATCGCGGCCGACTACGAGCAGGCCGGCGCCGGACCGGGTGCACCTTATCAGCCGCGGCTGAACTATCCGCCATACCGCAGCAGCATGTTGCGCCACCCGAAACAACCACTGCTGCTTACCGATCCCGAGGAGCTCGAGCGCTGCGCGCCGTGCTTCGGTGAGCGTGACGTCGACCCGCTCGACGCCGACCTGACCGCCGGCCATCCGGGCGAGCCGATCGGGGAGCGCATCATCGTGACCGGGCGGCTGCTCGATCGCTCTGGGCGACCGCTCGCGGGCCAACTGATCGAGATCTGGCAGGCCAACGCCAGCGGTCGCTACCGCCACCAGCGCGACCAGCACCCCGCTCCGCTCGACCCGAACTTCATCGGGGCCGGGCGGTGTCTGACCGGGCCCGATGGGACGTACCGATTCTTGACCGTCAAGCCCGGCCCCTATCCGTGGCGCAATCATCACAACGCCTGGCGCCCGGCGCACATCCACTTTTCGCTGTTCGGTACCGCGTTCACCCAGCGCCTGATCACCCAGATGTACTTCCCCGGCGACCCGCTGTTCGACCTGGATCCGATTTTCCAGTCAGTTCTGGATCGCGCATCGCGCCAACGCCTGATCGCCGGCTACGACCATGACCTCACCGAGCCGGAATATGCCACGGGGTATCGGTGGGACATCGTGCTGGCGGGCAGCGCGAGAACCTGGACCGAGACCGAATCATGACTGAATTGGCTTGCACCCCGGGGCAAACCGTCGGCCCCTTCCTGGATCTCGGTCTACCGTACTCGGGTGACAGCGACCTGGTCGGCGATTCGGATGCCGGAGCGGTTCGCCTGCACGGCACCGTGCGCGACGGGGCCGGCGCACCGATCCCGGACGCCCTGATTGAACTCTGGCAGGCCGACACCGCCGGGCGCATTCCCCATCGGGCCGGCTCGCTGCGACGTGACGGCTTCACCGGATGGGGCAGGGCCGCAACCGATTCCGCCGGGCGGTATAGCTTCACCACCGTGACACCGGGAAGCGACGCGGGGCCGCCCTTCTTCGCGATCACCGTCTTCGCTCGCGGGCTGCTGAACCGACTGTTCACTCGCGCCTATCTGCCCGGCGCGGACCTGGGTGCGGACCCACTGCTGGCCACAGTCGATGCCGAGCGGCGGACCACCTTGCTGTGTGTCGGCGAAAGCAGCTCGGGCCGAACGGATTACCGCTTCGACATTCATCTGCAGGGTCCCCGCGAGACCGTGTTTCTGGCGTACCGGGACGCTGCGGAATGACCAATCTGTTGTGGCCGGGCGACCACCGGGCCGGCGAGCACATGACCGATCAGTCGCTACTGCGGTCGATGGTGGCGGTGGAATCCGCGTGGCTGAGCGCCCTGGCCGCCGCGGGTCTGGCGCCCGCCGACGCTGAAAAAGCCGACCTGTCAAGCCTGGTGGACCGGGGTGATGTGCAGGCGCTCGCGGTCGCGGCCGAGAATAGCGGCAACCCGATCGTCGGTCTGGTCGAGCTGCTGCGCGAGCGGGCCAAGCCCCCCTACGCCTCGTGGATTCACCGCGGGCTCACCAGCCAGGACGTCGTGGACACCGCGCTGATGCTCGGCGTACGTGCCGTGGTGGACGAGCTGAGAACGGAGCTATCCGAACAAGTTTCGACGCTGGCCGCACTTGCCAACGCGCATCGGGCCACCCCAATGGTGGCCCGTACGCTCACGCAACAGGCCGCGCCCACCACATTCGGCGCCAAGGCGGCCGGCTGGTTGAATGGTGTCGTCGACGCGTACGAGCAACTGTCCGGTCTGGTGACGCCGATCCAGGTCGGCGGTGCCGTCGGAACATGGTCGGCCACCACGGAACTCGCGACACTGCTCACCGATGCGACCGACCCGGCAGAAGTATCGGAGCAGGTGATGCGTGCTGCTGCAGCTGCTTTGGGTCTGGGCGTGCGGCCGCCGTGGCATACAACCCGGACCCCTGTGACCGCGGCGGCGGATGCCTTCCTCGGGTGCACCGATAGCTGGGGCCGGATCGCCTCGGACGTGGTCACCCTGGCTCGTCCGGAGATCGGCGAGCTGAGCGAGCCGGCCGCCGACAAACGTGGTGGCTCATCCTCGATGCCGCACAAGCGCAATCCGGTGTTGTCCATCCTGATCCGGCGGACGGCGATCTCCGCCCCGCAGCTGGCCGCGACCCTGCACACCGCGGCGGCGCTGGCCAACGACGAACGCCCCGATGGAGCGTGGCATGCCGAATGGGACACGCTGCGGACTCTGGCCCGGCGGACCCTGATCGCGGGCTCCCAGTGTGCTGAGTTGCTCGCCGGGCTTGGGGTGCATGACGGGCGGATGGGCGAGAACCTCGGTGCCGCAGATGTCCTCGGTGAGCAACGCGCAATCGTCGACCTGGCTGGGAAGTCGCCGTCGCCAACCTATTTCGGCGGCGTCGACCGGTTGATCGACGAGAGCCTAGCTCGCGCCGAGCGGATACCCGGCAAGCGGCCGTGAGAGGTTAGCGGTCACGTCCCGCAGCGACAGGGCGGCATGCGCGGCGGAGGCCTTGCCGTCCGCGTAGATGCTGGCCAGCCAAATGTGCACCAGCGTGTCGATGACCCGGTCCTGGCGGATCGCCGGCTCTTCGGTGGTGAAGGCCGCGACCATCAGCCGCTCGCTCAACATGTTCAGCGCGATGGACAGGTCCTCGGCCGGGACGGTGGCCGGGGCGGCGCCCCTTTCGCGCTCGGCCGTGATCGCGACGGTGGTAAACGAGATCCACTTCTGCATCAGCGTCGACCAGAGCTGGCGGACCTCGGGGTTGGTGGCCTTGGCTGCCGAACCGGCGACGGCGACCGCGCGGTGTGACCCGGACACCTCGAAGAACGCCTCGATGCGGTCGCGCCATAGCGTCGCGGGATCGCCGGTCAGCTTGTCGCGAAGTGCCCTCAGCGCCGCGTGTGCCTTATTGTTCATTTGGTCCAGCAACGACAGCAACACCGCGTTTTTCGATTGGAAATAGAAGTAGAAGGTGGGGCGGGAGATGCCCGCTCCTTTTGCTAGATCGTCCACGGAGAAGTCGGCCAGCGGGCGCTCCTCCAAAAGCCGCTCCGCGGTGGCCAAGATGGCTTTCTCGCGGTCGTCACCCGAGTGATGCGACGACCGGCGGCCGCGGGAGGCGTGCGCGTACCCGGTGCGCGGCGAGGGGTCGGACACGGCACATACCCTAGGGGTGCATCGATATATGCCAGGCAAATTGTTGATTAAAACCAACGATCATGTCGATTAAGTTCAACATTTTGTTGGTGCCTGTCGACGCATTTGTCGACTCCGCCGACAGTCTGGCGCAAATTATGTGCCCAGCAACCGAGCGGCCTGCCGGGCCTTAGGGTTGGTGACTGGCAAGACGTTCGGTCGCGGCATACCGCAACAACGCGGCAATCCCATCTGTGGGTGCGATCCGGTTGTCGGCCCGGATCAATGAGGCGCCAGCCGCGATCGCGGTGAACGGCAACGCTTCATCGGCCCTTGCGATGCGCTCGACCGGTTCGCCCAGTTCGGACAAACCGTCGGCATCGGGCGCGATGGCGGTGAGCCGGTGGCCGGTGACCACGACGGTGTCGCCCAGCTCACCGACGATCAGCGTGTCGATGTCGCGGTCACGCAACGCCGCGCATACGTCGGCGAGTCCTTGTGCTGCCAAGCCAGATCCACGGCCGATTTCTGATTCAAATCGACCGGCGGCGGCACCCATTTCGAGGTCGTGGCGCCGAGCGAACTCCGTAGCCGTCAATTCGTGGATTTCTTCCTCGTCGACACGGCCTTTCCTGGCGCCGCCGTGCACCTGCAAGACCCGTTCGGCCACCCGTTCCGGCAACTCGGAAAGCAGATCCGCGCGTGAAGGAACCGCGCCGCTGACGAAGACGATCTCGGGATCCGTATCGTCCACCAGCCGGGTCAAGTGGTTGGCGATCGCGCGGCAGTTCATCCGAATGGCTTCATCGGTCGTGTGTTGGAGGTCGCCATAGCCGTTCCAGCCCGCAGTGGCCGGCTTGTGCACTGGGTACCCGGAGCCTTCGATCCTGGTGGAACTGACAGCGGTGCCCTCGTACACGTTGATGTCGGCGCCGGTGTGGTCAACCGCGGCGAACACGTAGGCCGGTCGCTGCATCTCGCCGTCGATCAGCGGCAGGACATATGGGTAGTCCGAGAAACGAACCACCGTGGTCGGCGGTGGACTACTGAGCTGCGTGTCGACCAGCACGTGGTCGCTGGTTGTGATCAGCGCTCGGCCGCGCCGACCCACCGCGGGGCGATGGTGCAGCACCGCATCCTCGAGAGTGGCGAGGAGTTCCGCTCCCGCACCCATGTTTTCGAGGTGCTTGCGGATATCGCGCCACTTCGCTTCGAGTTGCCCGACGGCGTCCGCGGTGTCGTGTGAGTCGTCGAAATACACCGAGGCGAAAGGGCCTTTCGCCTTTACCAGCACCCTGAGGCGTTCGGATCGCATGCCACACCTTCGCTGTTGTGTCTCCATTTACTGTTGGTTCAACGGTATGAAGGGCAAGTGTGGGCTCGCCAGAGCCATTAGCCCCTTGGCGTGGGCCTTAAGTCCCGTGCTCCGCCGGCGCCTCGTCGAAGTGACTAACGCCCCGCGACCGGGTGCCTTTGCGCCCTTACCGGATCGCGGTGGAAGAACGCAGCATGAGCTTGTCCCGGCAATGTTCGTCAAGGGAGTGAAACCATGAAGTCACTCATCGTCTGCTCGTCGAAATCGCACGGCAATACGCGCCGGATAGCCGATCGGATGGCGCAGGTGCTTGAATCCGCGGTAGTCACACCCGAGTCGGTCGACCCCGCATCCCTGGGCGGCTACGACCTCGTGGGCTTCGGGTCCGGCATTTACTACATGGCGGTGGACACGAGGTTACGCAGCCTGATGCGTCGGCTCCCGGACGTGGACCACGTCCGGGCGTTCACCTTCTTGACCAGCGGCGCTCGGGAGATTCCACTGTTGAGCTACCACAAACCGGTGCGGAAAATGCTCGAAGCCAAAGGGTTTGACGTGATCGGGTCGTTCTCCTGTCGGGGGTTCGATACGGTCGGGCCGTTCGGGTTCATCGGCGGGATCAACCGGGACAGGCCCAACGATCACGACATGAATCGTGCCGCGGCATTTGCGGCCCGTCTTCGTGAACAGGCCGAAAGTTCTTCGGCCGTTGGCTGATGACACGCATTGGCCGGGCAGTTCGTGATTGCAACCGCCCGGCCAGCGCTCCATCTAGTCAAGGGTGATAGAAACCGCTACTTGCTCGTCTTGCTCGTCGCCTCGCTGGCGCTGCGCACCACACTGCGGAAGAAATCGATCCGCGCGGTGGTCAATTCCTCAGCCAAGTCCAGCGCAGCGTCGACGACGGTCTTGCGTCGCGACTGGTCTGGAAGTACCGGACCGACCTGATCGACGAACTTGCGTACCGCCTCGATGGCATGCTTGCGGCCGGCTTCGACCGACTCGAGCACGTCGTCAGAAAGTTCGGCCCAACGCGGCTCGGATTTTGCGGGTGCCTCTGCCATGATCCCACTCCTACTCGAAACAAAGTCTTGCGGACGCCCCCGACGGTACGACTTTCCGCGTACCGGCACGAGTGACTAAAGTCCTTTCGCGCTCCGCCGGTTGTCGCCATCCCGCGACGATGTCCGAGGTTGTCGATCAAGGACTTTCGTGACTTTAGCCGGGCCGTAGGTCCCTAACTCACCGAGCAGCAGTGGTGTTAGCGTTCGGCCATGGCAGTGCCCACCGGCGACAACCCACAACCGCGGGACGTTCCTCATCGAAACGCACCCGGCGGCGCCTTGGGCGGGGCCATCACACCCTTCGTGCATACCGGCAGCTACATTGCCCGGTCATGGCGCGACTACCTTGGTCAAGCGCCGGACCAACTTCCGATCGCACGGCCCACCATCGCGCTGGCAGCACAGGCATTTCGCGACGAGGTCGTCTTGACGGGCCTGAAGGCCCGCCGACCGGTCAGCCGGCCGGAGGTGTTCGAGCGCATCACGCGCGAGGTGATCGCCGCGGTGGAGTTCTACGGCGACAAGGGATGGCTGGAAAAGCCCAGGGGATTCTTCGCAAAGCCACCCGTGCTCCGCGATGTCACGGTGCGAAAGGTCAAGGGGCGCAGACGCTCCTTCCATCGCATCGTCTTCGACAGCGGATACGCGCCGCACCCGGGCGAACCCGGTGCGCAACGATGGATGAGTTACCCGGGGAACAATCGTGAGTACGCACTGTTGCTTCGTCACGAGGAACCGCGTCCCTGGCTGGTCTGCGTACACGGAACCGAGATGGGTCGTGCCGCACTCGATCTCGCGCTGTTCCGCGCCTGGAAACTGCACGACGAGCTGGGTCTGAACGTCGTCATGCCGGTGCTCCCGATGCATGGCCCCCGGTCGCGTGGTCTGCCCAAGGGTGCGGTATTTCCGGGGGAGGATGTGCTCGATGACGTGCACGCGACGGCTCAGGCGGTGTGGGATATCCGGCGGTTGCTGTCCTGGATCCGCCTGCAGGAGCCCGAGTCACTGATCGGGTTGAACGGCCTGTCGCTCGGCGGTTACATCGCGTCGCTGGTCGCCAGCCTCGACAAGGGCCTCACCTGCGCGATACTCGGCGTCCCGGTGGCCGACCTGGTCGAATTGCTGGGGCGCCACTCCGGCCTCAGTCACGAAGATCCCCGCTTTCAGACGATGAGATTGGCCGAACCGATCGGGCGTATGATCTCGCCGTTATCGCTCACTCCGCTGGTGCCCATGCGGGGCCGTTTCATCTACGCAGGTATTGCTGACCGCGTTGTGCATCCACGCAAGCAAGTGACCCGCCTGTGGGAGCACTGGGGTAAACCGGAAATCGTCTGGTATCGCGGCGGACACACGGGATTCTTCCGTTCGCAGCCCGTGCAGCGGTTCGTTTGGGACGCACTGCTGCAGTCCGGGCTTCTGGACGAAGCGGCGATGCGCCGCGATCACCCTGCCTAGTCTCGGAGGTTGGCATGCATCCGCTGGATCCGCTGGACGCGGCAATGATGGCCGCGGAGTTGGTGTCGAACCCCATGCATGCCGGCGTCGTGCTGATCATGTCGCCGCCCGCGCAGGCCGGTCCGGCCTATGTCGACGACCTGTACCGGGAGACGCTCGCCGGAAACGCATCGATAGATCCCAGGCTTCGCAGATATCCGCATTGTGGTGTCGATACCGCCGGTATCTGGGTGTGGCGTGAATGCGACAGCTTGGACGTGAGCCGACACTGCCTGCGACGCACGGTGTCTGGGGGCTACGACGCCTTCTGGCAGTTGATCGGCGAGCTGGACGCAGAGCGCCTCGACCGGTCCCGCCCGATGTGGATTTCTTATCTGATCGACGGCCTCGACGAGGGCCGATTCGCGTTCTACATCAAGGTGCATCACACCGTCGTCGACGGGGTGGCCGGTCTTCGGATGATCGCCGACGCGCTGAGTCGTGACCCGACGCGTCGGTCGATGCCGCCCTTCTATGCCGATCACCGTGACGAATCCGCATCGCTACCAGTGTCGACGGGATTGCTGTCTCGTCTGACTGCGCCGGTACGGGCGCTGGTCGACACCACGGCGTCGAGCCTGGGTCTGATCGAGCGAGTCGTCACGGGAGAGCTGTCGACGGTGATGGACGGCTTGGTCGGTTATACGACCGGGTGGCCCTTTGGGGCGCCTTACACACGATTCAACGGCCGTCTGGGGCCCGAGCGTGCGGTCTGCGCGGGTAGCTGGGCGAAGAGTCGCATCCAGGCGGTGCAAGAGTCGGCCGGTGTCACCGCCAACGACGTGGTGACCGCGATAGTGGCCGGCGTTGTGCGCGGCTGGCTGCGCGACCGCGGTGAATTGCCGACGCAGTCATTGGTCGGCGTCTGCCCGATCACGGTGCGCGATCGCAAGGCTGGTCCGTCAATTGACCAGCACGGCAACATGTTCGGTCTTTGGCTATGCCCGTTGGGAACCAATCTGGATGACCCGATCGCGCGGTTGGGTCTGATTCACCGGTCGATGTCGGAAGGAAAACGCTGGGTGGCGAAACGGGGATCGGCGGCATCGCTGTTGACGAATGCGGCAAGCATCGCCGCGACCGTCATTTCTCCGCTGCTGCCGTTCACTCCGCGGATACGGACCGGCTTCAACGTCCCGATTTCGCACGTGCCGGGGCCTCAGGACGAAATGTATTGGAACGGCGCGCATATCGAAGAGATCTATCCGGTATCGACCGTCTACGACGGGATGGCGCTCAATGTCACGACCTGCTCGTACTCCGACCGCATCGGATTCGGCTACGCGGCTGGTCGTGACGTGGTGTCCGATATCGACACCCTGATACCGCTGACCGAGCAATGTCTTGCCGAACTCGAATCCGCCGTGGCCGCGCGTTGATTCCCGGAACGCAAAGGGGACTTCGGTCCCTACCGGCACGCAATCAGAAGTGGTCAGATCGAACGGAACGTCCAACCAGCCACGCAGACTCGGTGGGAAACATCATGACGCACCTGATCAGGCCGATCACCAAGACCGCGGCGCTGCTTTCGTTGCTCTACGGCGCGAGGCGCTATTACCGCAATTGGGGCACAACGAAATCGGAATGCCGGATGGTGCTGCCCGGCGACAACTTGGTGGCCGATCCCGCCATTCAGACGACCGAAGCAATCTACATCGACGCCCCCAGCTCTGCGGTCTGGCCGTGGCTGCTGCAGATGGGGCTGGACCGCGGTGGCTTCTATGGCTGCGAGGGCCTGATGAACCTTGCCGGTCTTGGTTATCACGGCACCGATCGACTGCACCCGGAATGGCAACAACTCGCGGTGGGGGACCTGGTGCGCCTGGCTCCCGAAGGCTGGATGGGCCAGTCCGATGGTGTGCAGCTCAGCGTCACCGAGATCGTGCCCGAAAAGTACATCGTGCTGCATGCCACGACATCGGATCCGCGCTGGAATGCAGTGTGGTCGTTCCACGTTCAGCCACACTGGGAGGACCGGGTGCGGCTGCTCACCCGCGTCAGGTTCGCCTTGCGCAGGCCAGGCGAAGTGTTTGCCATGGAACTTCTTAGGCCGGTCGTCGCCTTGACCACGCGGGCCTTGTTGCGTGGAATCAAACGGCGAGCGGAGACATCGCTTACGATCGCCCAGCACAACCCCGCCCGGTACTGAGTCGCTTTGCGCCGGCTGACTCAGGACACCGACTCGCGCGCGACGATCACCGGCACCTGCGCCATCTGGGCAACGGTCTCGCCGACGGAACCCACCAGCATTTCGGCGAATCCGCCGCGACCCCGACTGCCGACCACCACCAGCTGAGCGTGCTTTGACCGTTCGACGAGCTGTCGAGCCGGCTGGTCGCACACGACGGTGCGGGTGACCTGCACATCGGGATACCGTTCCTGCCAACCCGCCAAACGCTCGGCTAATATCTCTTCCGCCGTCGACTCGGTTGCCGGCCAATCGATTCCGGGCCACTTCGAAATGTCGGTGTCGCTCCATGCATGCAAAGCGGCCAATCCGACGTTGCGGCGCGAAGCTTCGTCGAAGGCGATCGCGGTCGCCAATTCGGATGCCGACGAGCCGTCGATGCCGACCAAAACCGGTGCCTGACTGACGTGCGACAGCGATGGATCCTCGTCGTGGACGATCGCGACCGGGCTATGCGCGTAACGGAGGAGGCCGGTGCTCACCGAACCGAGCCGATGGCCCGGCCACTGCCCACTGCCGTGGCATCCGGTGACCACCAATTCGGCATCTTTTGACAAGTTGACCAATGTGGGAACAGCGGCCGACGACGAGAGTTCAGTGTGGACCTCAGCGGGTCCGCCACGCTGACAGGCATTTTCAACCATCTTGAATGCGTCGTCGAGGAGCGCTCGCCCGCGGTCCCGTTCCCAGCGCACCAGGCCCGCCGGCGGCCGAACGTTCGGGCGCATCGTGAACTCCGGTGAGGTCGCGTGGACGAGCGTCAGCGGGATTTTTCGCAGCTCGGCGTCCCGTGCGGCCCATTGCACGGCCATCTGGGCGGTCGGTGATTCGTCGACTCCGACGACAATTCCCAATCGCGCGTTACCTGTTGACATGGCTCTTCCCTCACTCGTCGGCGCCGTAACGCGCTCTGCCGCAGTCGGCTTAGCGCGCTACGCGTGACGGTATCGAGATTGACCGAGCCCGGTCAGAGGCCTTTGTCACCAGCTGGACGGGTGAGCCCGGCTATTCCGGTTTACGGGCGATGATCGCGACGGCGGTCAGCCGCTCGCGATGCTTGCGGAACGTGTTGCGCATCGTCAGCACCCGCTTGCGTGCATCCGGATTGAGCAGCACGTTTCTGGCGAACCGTAACGCTCCCAAAAGCCCCTCGTCGGCGATGACCCGGCGTGGTTGCAGAAGTGCCATCGGGGCGGTCACGACCCGATCGACGACCAGGCCGTGCTCCGACAGCAGTCGCGACCATTCGGCAATGGTCAACGGACGCGCGTTCACCTTGATCGCGCGGGCGAGCGACTGCCGGATCTCCGTGCTGATCTCCTCGGAGACGGTGTCGGGCGTCAGCGCGAGTTCGTGGATCGCGTAGCGTCCGCGCGGCCTCAGCACCCGTGCGGCCTCGGCGACGATGGCGTGCTTGGTGGCATCGCCCTGCATGGTCAGCATCGCTTCGCCGATGACGACGTCACGACTGGCATCGGGCAATCCGGTGTCGGCCGCGTCAGCAACCCGGACCGTGCCGGACCCGCCCTGGTGTCCGGCGATGACGTCGCGAACCGTTTCTGCCGCATCGGGGTCCTGTTCGGCGCCCACATACGAGCGCGGTTGGCGGGTGAGAATCTCGGCGGCGGTGCGGCCGAGGCCCGGCGCCAGCTCGAGCACGTCTGCGTCGGTCACAGCGGCGCCGGCCAGCATCGTGCGGGTGAGCCCGACACCGCCCGGGCGAAGGACTCGTTTCCCCAGCCGCGCGAGCAGCCAGTGGCCCGCAACGCTGTCGTCTGTGCGACTTGACATGGGAGCCATGGACTTTCCCGTCCCTCCTAGTTTTCACAACTATGATTGTGTAAACTTTAGCGCATGACCTACGTTATCGGGAAGCCCTGCATCGACGTGATGGATCGGGCATGTGTGGACGAATGTCCGGTGGACTGCATCTACGAGGGCGGTCGGGCGCTGTACATCCATCCCGACGAATGCGTGGACTGCGGCGCATGCGAACCCGTCTGCCCGGTCGAGGCGATTTACTACGAAGACGACCTGCCCGAGGAACTGCAGCCGCACCTGGCCGACAACGAGGCGTTTTTCTCCGAGACCCTGCCGGGGCGCGACGCTCCACTGGGGTCACCGGGCGGAGCGGCCAAGCTCGGTGCGCTGGGCGCCGACGCACCCTTGGTGGCCGCCGCGCCGAAGGCCGACGTTTCCGAAGGGGCGTGAGGGAGATCGCGATGTCAACGGGGGAGTCCGCGGGTCGCCGCCGTGCGGTGCTTCAGACATTGCGAACATCCCGGGATCCGCTGACCATCGTCGCGATCGCCGATGTGCTGGGCGTGCATCCCAACACCGTTCGCTTTCACCTCGACAGCCTGGTCGGCGACGGCCAGGTGGAACAGGTCGAGCCGGGGCGAAAGGGGCCGGGGCGTCCACCGCTGATGTTCCGGGCGGTCAGGCAGATGGACCGCGGCGGTACGCGTCACTACCGGTTGCTCGCCGAGATACTGACGATGGCGTTCGCGGCCGACAAGGATTCGGGCGCCAAGGCGCTGGCCGCCGGGCGGGCATGGGGACGACAGCTCGATTCGAGCGCTGACTCGGCGCGCGGAGATGCCCAGAGCCCGCAGACGGCCATCCGCCAGCTGGTCGACGTGCTCGACCAGCTTGGTTTTGCCCCCGAGCACCGGCGGGCCGACGGGGGACAACAGGTCGGTCTGCGGCACTGCCCGTTCCTGGAACTCGCCGAAAGCCGAACCAGCGTCGTGTGTCCCGTCCACCTCGGGCTCATGCAAGGAGCCCTGGAAAGCTGGGGATCGCCGGTTGGCGTCGAGCGCCTCGATGCGTTCGTCGAACCGGATCTGTGTGTCGCTCACCTGGAGCTGCAGGAGGCCTGAAGATGAGCACCGAAATGGCGGTCGCCGTCGCGGTCACGTTCGTCTGGCTTGGCATGGTGCTGGCCATCTCGTTCCTGGAAGCCCCGCTGAAATTCCGGGCGCCCAACGTGACCTTGCAGATCGGACTCGGCATCGGGCGTTTGGTCTTTCGGGCGCTCAATACCGTCGAGGTCGCTTTCGCCATCGTCATCCTGGCGGTCGCGGTGGACGGCCCGATGCCGACGCGGATTGTCGTCGCATTTTGCGTCGCGTTCGCCGCGCTCGCCGTGCAGTTGATCGCGGTGCGTCCCCGGCTGACTCGCCGCTCGGATGCGGTGCTCGCCGGATCGGACGGGCCCCGCTCCCGGGCTCACTACGCCTACGTCGCTTTCGAGGTGGTCAAGGTCGTTGCCTTGATTGTGGCGGGGATACTTCTATTGACCGCTTGAGACCACTGATGGCCGACCGTCAGCCCACCGTCACACCGAGGGGATTTACCAATGGAATCAATCTCGCTGACCACCCTGGCCGCCGAAAAGCTGGCCGAAGCCCGGCAGTCGCACAGCGGACGCGCCGCACACACCATCCACGGCGGCCACGACCACGAACTCCGGCAGACCGTGCTCGCGCTGCTCGCCGACCACGACCTGTCCGAACACGACAGCCCCGGCGAGGCGACGCTGCAGGTGCTGCAGGGTCACGTGCGCCTGACGACGGGCGGCGACTCCTGGGACGGCAAAACCGGCGACCATGTCGCGATTCCGGCGCAACGCCATGCTCTGCACGCGGTCGAGGATTCGGTGATCATGCTGACGGTGCTGAAGAGCATCCCCTCGCAGTCTCACTAGCGCCGATGCTCGCCACGCCCTGGTCAAGGGAGTTCGGCCTGCGGGTGCCCATCGTCAACGCCCCGATGGGCGGCGTCGCGGGTGGCCGGCTGGCCGCCGCCGTCAGCGCCGCCGGCGGTCTGGGCATGGTCGGCATGGGCAGTGTCGCGACCAGAGAACTGCTGGCGACCCAGTTGCAACATGTGGACGGCACGTACGGAATCGGCTTGGTGGACTGGGTGATGCGCAACGAGGCGGGGTTGCTCCAGGATGCCCTGGCCGCGCGGCCCGTCTTGCTGTCGGTCAGTTTCGGCACCGACTTGTCGTGGATCGACCAGGCGCACGACGCCGGAATCACCACTGTCACACAGGTATACGACGCTCTGGGAGCCCGTCAGGCGGTCGACGCGGGCATCGACGTCCTGGTGGCGCGCGGTTCCGAGGGCGGCGGGCACGGCGATACGAAGCTCGGGACGCTGCCGCTGCTCGACACCGTTTTGGATGCGGTGTCGGTGCCGGTGCTCGCGGGCGGCGGTGTCGCCTCGGCGCGCAGCCTGGCCGCGGTGCTGGCCGCCGGTGCCAGCGGAGCCTGGGTGGGCACCCGACTCGCGGCGTGTCCGGAGGCGCTGACCGGCGACGGCAGCCGCCAGGCCCTGATCGCGGCCCGGTCGACCGACACCGCGGTCACCCGGGCCTTCGACGTCGCCAAGGGCCTGCCGTGGCCGGCGCGGTTTCCGTCGCGCGTGTTGACCAATGAGTTCGTCGCGCGCTGGACGGGCAAGGAGGATGCGCTCGATGCGCCGGCCTGCGACGAGCTGGCCGCCGCGATCGACGCCGACGACCGCAAGATCGCCCCGGTCGATGCCGGTCAGGGTGTCGGCATGATCCGTGACGACGCCTCGGTGGCCGAGGTCATCGACGGAATGTGCGCCGGTGCGCAACGCCTGCTGGCCGGCTGGGGCTCTTAGCGGCGCTCTACACCCCGCGCAGGTAACGCTTGGCGATGATGCGCTGGGCCACCGACACGACCGGGCCACCGAGCTTGCTCCACCAGGTGGCGGGCCGGGAGAACGCCGACACCTCGGCGAAGACCGCGGAGGTGGCCGGGTCCCGGCGGACGACAAAGCGTTCCTCGCCGGATTCGGGATGGCCTTCGAGCGTGCCGTAGGCGAAACCGCGGATGTCGGGCTCGTCGATCACGTACACGACCCGGCACGGCGCGGGCAGAAAGCCCATCCGCACCAACACCACCGTGTCGAGGGCCGCGACCTCGGAGCTGGCCTTCACCCGCAGCCCCGCTCCGCGTTGCATCCCCCAGCGCATCACGGCCTCGGCGGCCCGGTCGAAACGCTGCTGGCCCGTGCCGATCTGCTTCTCGACGTGAAGGTGGCCGTATCCCGCGGGCAGCTCTGCGGCGGCGGTCGCGCCCACCTCGGAGTAACTCAGCGGAAGTTCCTCGAGTGCAGCTAGGTCCACCTGCCCAGCTTGCCACGCCGGGATGCGCGAATGCCCTTGGAGCGTAAGTTCGTAGGCGTGACCGCACAAAACTCGAAAACCGTGGCCGAAGCTTCTGGAACGTTCACCTTCGGCGGCGATCTGACCGTCAACCGCCTCGGATTCGGGGCGATGCGCATCGTCGGTAAGGGCGTCTGGGGCCCACCTGCCGACCGCGATGAATGTGTCCGGGTCTTGCGCCGCGCCGTCGAACTAGGCGTTGACTTCTTCGACACCGCGGACTCTTACGGGCCCTACATCTCCGAGGACATCATCCGCGAGGCGCTGTACCCCTACGACAACCTGGTGATCGCGACCAAGGCCGGGTTTTTGCGGACGGGTCCGGATGTCTGGATCGAGATGGGCTACCCGGCGTACTTGCGGCAGGAGTGTGAGATGAGCCTGCGCCGCCTCGGCGTCGAGGCCATCGACCTGTTCCAGCTGCACCGCGTCGACCCCAAGTGGCCGCTGGCCGACCAGGTGGGCGAGCTGGTCAAGCTGAAGGACGAAGGCAAGATCCGCCACATCGGGCTGTCCGAGGTCGACGTCGACCAGCTGAACGAGGCGCAGGCGATCACCCAGATCGTTTCGGTGCAGAACATGTACAACCTGTCGGTGCGCAAGGCCGAACCGCTGCTAGACGCCGCGACCGAACAGGGTGTCGGCTTCATCCCGTGGTTCCCGCTGGCGGCCGGGCCGCTGGCGGCTCCCGACGGCCCGCTGCAACGCATCGCCGACGACCACCACGCGTCGCCGTCGCAGCTGGCATTGGCCTGGCTGCTGAAGCGCTCGCCGGTGATGTTGCCGATTCCGGGCACGTCGAAGGTGGCGCACCTGGAGGAGAACGTGGCCGCCGCCGAAATCACGCTCAGCGACGACGAGTTCGAGACCCTGGCGGCTGCCGGAGCGAAGTAACTGCCCACCCAATACGGTGTTCTGGTGCCCGGCGACCATCAGAAACACCCCGGTGGGGGATTCAACCCACCCGAACCGACGACCAAGGGCGGGCCCGACTACGGCCGGTTCATCGACGCGGTGCGCAAGCTGCAGGACCATGCGCGTGCCGTCGACGCGCCCGACGAGGTCATCGCCGAGGCCGCGGACACGCTGGAGAAGCTGTCCGCGCTGCTGAGCCCGTACGACGCCGACGAGTGGGCGTCGCCGTCGGGCCGGCGGATGGACCTGCCGGTGCGCGGCAACATCCTCACGGTGCCGATCGGGTCGCGCAAGACCGAGGACGGTCGCATCGAAGGCTGGGCCCGGTTCGCGAGGTTCCACCTGGGACGCAATGGCGCCGTGCACGGCGGATCGCTGGGGATGCTGTTCGACACCGTGTTGGGCCTTACCGCGTCGGTGCTCACCGGTAGCCCCCGCCAACGCACCGCTTATTTGAAGATCGACTACCGCAATATCGTGCCGATCGAAAAAGAGCTGCAGTTCGACGCCGGCATCGATGCGGTGGACGGCCGCAAAATCTTCGTGTCGGGCAGGTTGACCGACGGCGACACACTGCTGGCCGAAGCCGATGCGTTGTTCGTGAAACTCAAACCCGGCCAGCCCTGACGACGTTAAGGGCTTGGGCCCTTCGGGGCGCGCCCCGATAGCATGACATCGATCAATCAGGATCAATCCCCGATTGCCATCTCACCTTTACCCTTGGAGATCACCGGAATGAGCGCCCCCGCCCACCCCACCCCAGCAGCCCCGATCCGGGTTCCTGCCGGGACTACGGCGGCCAGCGCGGTCGGCGAGGCGGGGCTGCCGAGGCGGGGTACTCCGGACGCGATCGTGGTGGTACGCGACGCCGACGGCAAGCTGCGCGATCTGAGCTGGATGCCCGAGGCCGACGCCGAGGTCGTCCCGGTCGCCGCCAACACCGACGAGGGTCGCAGCGTGATCCGGCATTCGGCCGCACACGTGCTGGCCCAGGCGGTCCAAGACATGTTCCCGCACGCCAAATTGGGCATCGGGCCGCCGATCACCGACGGGTTCTACTACGACTTCGACGTCGCGGAGCCGTTCACGCCGGAAGACCTGACGAAGCTGGAAAAGCGGATGCGCCAGATCGTCAAGGACGGCCAGCTGTTCGACCGGCGGGTCTACGAATCCAAGGACGCGGCGCGCGAGGAACTGGCCAACGAGCCGTACAAGCTCGAACTCGTCGATGACAAGTCCGGCTTGACCGAGAACATGGCCGAAATAATGGAAATCGGCGGCGACGAACTCACCGCCTACGACAACCTCAATCCCCGCACCCGCGAACGGGTCTGGGGTGACCTGTGCCGTGGCCCGCACATCCCGACCACCAAGCACATCCCGGCGTTCAAGCTCACCCGTAGCTCGGCGGCCTACTGGCGCGGCGACCAGAGCAACGCCAGTCTGCAACGCATCTACGGCACCGCCTGGGAGTCGCAGGAGGCGCTCGACAAGCACCTGGAGCTGATCGAGGAGGCCCAGCGCCGCGATCATCGCAAGCTGGGCGTCGAGCTGGACCTGTTCAGCTTCCCCGACGAAATCGGTTCCGGCCTGGCGGTTTTCCACCCCAAGGGCGGCATCATCCGCCGCGAGCTGGAGGAGTATTCGCGGCGTAAGCACATCGAGGCGGGGTACGAGTTCGTCAACACCCCGCACATCACCAAGGAGCAGCTGTACATCACGTCGGGCCACCTCGAGTGGTACGCCGACGGCATGTACCCGCCGATGCACCTGGACGCGGAGTTCAACGCGGACGGGACGGTGCGCAAGCCCGGGCAGGACTACTACCTCAAGCCGATGAACTGCCCGATGCACCACCTGATCTATCGGTCGCGCGGTCGGTCGTACCGCGAGCTTCCGTTGCGGCTCTTCGAGTTCGGCAGCGTGTACCGCTACGAGAAGTCGGGCGTGGTACATGGGCTGACCCGGGTGCGCGGCATGACTCAGGACGACGCCCACATCTACTGCACGCGAGAGCAGATGCGTGACGAGCTGACCTCGCTGCTGCGCTTCGTGCTCGACTTGCTGGCCGACTACGGGCTCAACGACTTCTACCTGGAGCTGTCCACCAAAGACCCGGAGAAATACTCCGGCTCCGACGAGATGTGGGACGAGGCCACTGAAGTCCTACGAGAGGTGGCGCTGGCTTCTGGGTTGCACTTCGTTCCTGACCCCGGTGGCGCGGCGTTCTACGGTCCGAAGATCTCGGTGCAGGTCAAGGATGCGCTGGGGCGCAGCTGGCAGATGTCGACGATTCAGCTCGACTTCAACATGCCGGACCGATTCGAGTTGGAATACACCGCGTCCGACGGCACCCGGCAGCGGCCGGTGCTCATCCACCGGGCGCTGTTCGGGTCCATCGAGCGGTTCTTCGGCATTCTCACCGAGCACTACGCCGGGGCCTTCCCGGCGTGGCTGGCGCCGGTTCAGGTGGTCGGCATCCCGGTCGCGGACGAACACGCGGCTTACCTGGAAGATGTTGCCGCGCAACTGAGGTCGCGAGGCGTCCGGGTCGAGGTGGACACCAGCGACGACCGGATGGCCAAGAAGATCGTGAACCATACCAACCAGCGCGTCCCGTTCATGTTGCTGGCCGGCGACCGCGACGTCGAGGGCGGGGCGGTCAGCTTTCGCTTCGGTGACCGCAGCCAGATCAACGGCGTGCCGCTCGACGCCGCGATCGATACCATCGTGAAGTGGATCGCCGACCGCGAGAATGCCGCTCCCACACAAGAACTGGTGAAGGTTGCCGGCGGTGAGTGAGCAGGACAGCGCCGATCGCGACGACACCATCCTGGACAGAGGTGTCGGCGAGCGTGACCACCTGCAGCGGTTGTGGACGCCGTACCGGATGACCTATCTGGCCGAAGCGCCGATGAAGCGCGACAACGGCAAAACCGAGGAGCCGTTCAGCGACATTCCGCAACTTCCCGACGAGGAAGGCCTGGTGGTCGCCCGCGGCGAGCTCGTCTACGCCGTGCTCAACCTCTACCCGTACAACCCCGGGCACCTGATGGTGGTGCCTTATCGACGGGTGTCGGAGCTCGAGGACCTGACCGACGCGGAAAGCGCGGAGCTGATGTTCTTCATGCAGAAGGCGATTCGCGTGATCAAGAATGTGTCGCGGCCGCACGGCTTCAACGTCGGCCTGAATTTGGGTACGTCGGCGGGCGGATCGCTGGCCGAACATCTGCACGTGCACGTGGTGCCGCGCTGGGGCGGTGACGCGAACTTCATCACCATCGTCGGCGGCTCGAAGGTGATCCCGCAGTTGCTGCGCGAGACGCGCGAGTTGCTGGCCACCGAATGGGCGAAACAAGCAATGAGTCGCGCCGGCGACGATGCAGAGCGCAGCGATGAGGAGAAGCGGCGCTCATGAGCAAGGCGCCCTTTCTGTCTCGGGCCGCGTTCGCCCGGCTTACCACTCCGACAGCCAGGGCGCTGCTACGGCTGGGCTTGACGCCGGACGTCGTCACCATCGTGGGCACCATTGCGTCCGTCGCAGGGGCGTTGACGCTCTTCCCGATGGGCAAGCTGTTCGCCGGCGCGTGTGTGGTCTGGTTCTTCGCGGTGTTCGACATGCTCGACGGCGCGATGGCGCGCGAACGCGGCGGCGGTACCCGATTCGGTGCGGTGCTCGACGCCACGTGTGACCGCATCAGCGACGGCGCGGTGTTCAGCGGGCTGTTGTGGTGGATTGTCTTCGGCCTGCACGACAAACCGCTCGCGGCGGCGACGCTGATCTGCCTGGTCACCTCGCAGGTGATCTCCTACATCAAGGCCCGGGCCGAGGCCAGCGGGCTGCGCGGCGACGGCGGCATCATCGAACGGCCGGAACGGCTGATCATCGTGTTGACCGGTGCGGGTGTGTCGGATTTTCCGTTCGTCGCATGGCCGCCGGCACTGCCGGTGGCGATGTGGGTGCTGGCGGTGGCGAGCCTGGTCACCTGCGCGCAGCGGTTGCACCGGGTGCGGACGTCGCCCGGGGCCAATGAACCGTTACCGCCAAGTCCGGCAAGCAGGGAAACGAGCGAGTCGTGATCTCCACACCGGCGAGCCTGAAGGCGCTTACGGCGCCACGCAACCTGTTGGCCCGGACGGCGGCCGACTGGGTGTACGCGACCGGCTGGATGGCGGTGCGCGCGGTGCCAGAGTTCGCCGCGCGCAGTGTATTCGAGACCGGAGCGCGCTACGCCGCCCGCAACGGCGGGCCGGACCAGCTGCGCAAGAACCTGGCCCGGGTCATCGGTGCGCCGCCGGCGCAGGTACCGGACAGCCTGATGCGGGCCTCACTGGCGTCCTACGGCCGCTACTGGCGAGAGGCGTTCAGGCTGCCGACGATGGACCACCGCGCGCTGGCCCGTCAGGTCGATGAGACGTTCCAGGGGGCGGACAATATCGACGCGGCCTTGGCCGAAGGCCGTGGAGTTGTGATGGCGCTGCCGCACAGCGGTAACTGGGACACGGCCGGGGTCTGGCTGGCCCAGACGTATGGCACCTTCACCACCGTCGCGGAGCGACTCGAACCCGAGTCGCTGTACCGGCGTTTCATCGCATACCGCGAAAGCCTCGGCTTTGAAGTGCTGCCGCACTCCGGCGGCGAACGACCGCCCTTCGAGGTGTTGTGCGAGCGGCTGCGGGCCAACCGGGCGGTGTGCCTGATGGCCGAGCGCGATCTGACCCGCAGCGGTGTTGAAGTCGAATTCTTCGGCGAACCCACCCGGATGCCGGCCGGGCCGGCAAAGCTCGCGATCGAAACCGGGGCGGCTCTGCTGCCCGCGCATTGCTGGAACGAGGGCGACGGCTGGCCCGTCGAGATATTCCCGCCGCTGGACTGCTCCAGCGGGGACGTCAAAACCATCACTCAGGCGCTGGCCGACCAATTCGCCACCAACATCGCCGCCCACCCCGAAGACTGGCACATGCTGCAGCCCCAGTGGCTGGCCGATCTGTCAGAGGCCCGGCGTGCCCGGCTGCGGGAGGCCTGAATGAGGATCGGGATGGTCTGCCCGTACTCGTTCGACGTGCCGGGCGGGGTGCAGTCGCATGTTTTGCAGCTGGCCGAGGTGATGCGCGCCCGGGGGCATGAGGTCAGCGTGCTGGCGCCGGTTTCGCCGCACGCCGCGCTGCCCGACTACGTGGTCTCGGCCGGCAAGGCCGTCCCCATTCCCTACAACGGCTCGGTGGCCCGGCTGCGGTTCGGCCCGGCGACCCACCGCAAGGTCAAGAAGTGGCTCGCCGAAGGTGATTTCGACGTGCTGCACCTGCACGAGCCCAATGCGCCCAGCCTGTCGATGCTGGCCCTGAACATCGCCGAGGGCCCGATCGTGGCGACGTTTCACACCTCGACCACCAAATCGCTGACCCTGTCCGTCGTCCAAAGCATCCTGCGGCCCATGCACGAGAAGATCGTCGGCCGGATCGCGGTGTCCGAACTGGCCCGCCGCTGGCAGATGGAGGCGCTGGGATCCGACGCGGTGGAGATCCCAAACGGGGTCAACGTCGCCTCACTCGCCTCGGCGCCGCGGCTGGACGGGTATCCGCGGCCGGGCAAGACGGTGCTGTTCCTGGGCCGCTATGACGAGTCGCGCAAAGGCATGGCGGTGCTGCTCGAGGCGCTGCCGCGGGTGGTGGAACGCTTTCCGGACTTGCAAGTGCTGGTCGTCGGCCATGGCGATGAGGACGAATCGCGCACGCAGGCAGGCGCATTGGCGGAGCACCTGCGCTTCCTCGGTCTGGTCGACGACGCTGGGAAAGCGTCGGCGATGCGCAGTGCCGACGTCTACTGCGCGCCCAACATCGGCGGCGAGAGTTTCGGCATCGTCCTGGTCGAGGCAATGGCCGCCGGCACGCCGGTGGTGGCCAGCGACCTGGACGCCTTCCGTCGCGTGCTGTGCGACGGAGAGGCCGGGCGCCTGGTGCCGGTCGGCGATGCCGCCGGGTTGGCCGATGGGCTGATCGAGATGCTGGAAGACGATGTACTGCGCGAACGGTACGTGGCTGCCGCGTCCGAAGCGGTCGCGCGCTACGACTGGTCGGTGGTGGCCAGTCAGATCATGCGGGTATACGAGACGGTCGCCGGTTCGGGCGCCAAGATTCAGGTGGCCAGCTGATGACCTGGCTGCTTGCGGTCCTCATCGTGCTGCTCATTGTGCTTGCCCTGACCGGTATTTGGGCGATCCGGACGGCCCAACGGCTGGACCGGCTCAACGTCCGCTACGACCTGTCCTGGCAGGCCCTCGACGGCGCGCTGGCGCGGCGCGCCGTCGTCGCGCGCGCGGTCGCGATCGACGCCTACGGCGGCTCCGCCGAGGGTCGACGACTTTCCGCGCTGGCCGATGCCGCCGAGCGGGCGCCCCGCTCGGCGCGGGAGAACGCCGAAAACGAGTTGTCGGCCGCGCTGGCGATGGTCGACCCGGCGGCGCTGCCGGCCGGCCTGATCGCCGAGTTGGCCGACGCCGAGGCCCGGCTGATGCTGGCCCGACGATTCCAAAACGACGCGGTCCGCGACACCCTGGCGCTGGCCGAGCGGCGCCCGGTGCGTGCCCTTCGCCTCGGTGGAACAGCAGCGCTGCCAAGCTATTTCGAGATCGTCGAGCGGCCGCACGCGCTGGCGTACACGGGCCACGGCGTGCCCAAGCACCGCACCTCGGCGCGGGTGGTGTTGGTCGACGACAGCGGCGCGGTGCTGTTGCTGTGTGGCTCGGATCCCGCGATCGCTGCCGGGGCGGCGCCTCGGTGGTGGTTCACCGTGGGCGGTGAGGTGCGCGCGGGTGAACGGTTGGCCGAGGCCGCCGCGCGAGAGTTGGCCGAGGAGACCGGTTTACAGGTCGCGTCGGCCGACATGGTCGGACCGATCTGGCGGCGCGACGAGGTGTTCGAGTTCAACGGCGCCCTGATCGACAGCGAGGAGTTCTTCTTCGTGCGCCGCACGCAACGCTTCGAGCCGTCCTGCGCCGGCCGGACCGAACTGGAACGCCGCTACATCCACTGTCATCGCTGGTGCGACGCCAACGACATCGCCGAACTGGTGGCCGCGGGCCAGACCGTATACCCGCGCCAGTTGTCCGAACTGCTTGCCGACGCGATCGCGATGGCCGACAGCGATGCACCCGGCCGGCTGCCCCAGCTGCAGTCCATCCGCTGAGCTAGAACCCGCTCGCGACACCGTTGGAGACCAGC
Organism: uncultured Actinomycetota bacterium; assembly: GCA_963794245.1. Classification (GTDB taxonomy): domain Bacteria; phylum Actinomycetota; class Actinomycetes; order Mycobacteriales; family Mycobacteriaceae; genus Mycobacterium. The sequence continues at coordinate 564,691 of CAWCDD010000004.1, forward strand.
GGAGGCAATCCGGCGACCAACGGATTCGTGATTCCGGCCGTGGCGCCCTGCCCGATGTAACCCGCAACGCTGAGCGGGTTGAGGCCCGGGAGCAGCCCGGGCGCATAGCCCAGGTCGACGATCGGCTTGAGGAACGGTTGAAGCAAGTCGGCCAACGGGTTCCCCAGGATCGGGAGGTACATCCGCAGCGGATCCAGCAGCGGCAATTGTGCGGTGGACATGAAGTGGAAGGTCACGTTGCCTATTTGCTGTTGGATCGCGGCGGCTACTTGTGCGGCGGGGAGGTAGGGAACCGTGGAGTGCAGGTCAAGGAAGCCGAAAAGGGCGTTGAGGTCCGACGGAAGCCACAACGGGTGCACCGGGAAGTCGGCGATGGCGTCGTATTGCAGCGTGAAAATGGAGGTCGCGTACTGCGTCATGAGCGGTGTTGCGAAGTGAAACGTACCGAAGCCCGGGATGAAGTGCGTCAGGATGCCGCCCATCGGATTGTTCGGATCGGCGAGCAACATGAAGTTCAGCAGGTCCTGACTCGGCCGTAGGGCCGCCGGCAGGGCTTGCAGATAGCGCATTTCCAGGCTGGCTATGGTGGCGCTTTGCGAATATCCCACGACGAGAACGTGATTGCCGGCGGCCGTTTGCGTCAGGATCGCGCTGTTCAGCGTCGCGAAGCCCTGGTAAACCGAGTTGCCGAAGAATTCACTGTTGATGCCGGTAACCGGCCAAAACTGTTCCGGCGTTTGCAGACTCACCAGGGTGTAGCCGGAATAGTTCTGGGCGAGGTACGCCTGCTCGATGGACGTCAGGTACTTGAGGTCCGGCGACGGGTCCCCGGTGCCACCCATGATCAGCGCGATGTTGTTGGACGTCGAGGACTGCATGGCGGCCGCGTTGGTGGTCTCGGTTTCGGCATACGCGTTCTTCGCAGTGATCAGGGTTTGCACGAACTGGTTGTGAAACAGTTCCGCCTGCGCGCTGAGCGCCTGATACTGCTGGGCCTGCGCGTCCAGCAGGGCCGCCGCTCGCGCCGACACCGAATCCGTGGCCGGCGGTAGCACTCCCGTCGTCGGTGCCGCCGCGGCCGCGTTCGTTGCCTCTAACGCCGAACCGATCCCTTGCAACTCGTCGGCGGCCGTCGCCATCGCGTCGGGGTCGGTGATCACGAACGTCATCTGCGCTCCCGCCTGGCTAGCCCGGCACCGGGCGCGGTGCCCCGCCCCGGCGGGCCGCGGCGACGGCTGGGGTGACGGCACCCATCAAGCGTCCGGGCATGTTCATCGAAGGCAGGGACGGCGTTGTGGCCACCCCCACCGAGACTGGGCTCACCGAGGCACTGAGCGCCCCGGCAAGTGCCGGGGCTGGGACAGCCGCCGGGGCCGAACTTGCCCAGGTTGCCGGGACCGACAGCGCCCCAATCGAACCGGCCCGACCCACTCCCGCCGTGACCACGCTGCCGGCGAGTTGCGCCGTGCTCGCGCCACCGATGCCCGGGCCAACCGCCGATGCCAGCACCGGATTGATCGCCGGGAGGCTGCCGGCACCGCTCAGCAACGGATTGGCGCCGGACAACAACTGGCCCATCACCATGTTCATGGGTTCCATCGCGAATTGGGCGGGCGTCGACAGCATCTGCAGCTGCGACATCGGGTTCATCAGCTCCCGGGTCAGCGACTGGGTCAGCGAGTCGAACAGCTGCTGAAGGAATGAGGTGTATGTCGGGGTGGGCAGGCTGGTCAGGGTCAGCGGCGGGTCGCTGAATGGTGTCGCTGCGGCCTCGACCGCGGTGGTGCTGGTGTCGTAGCCGGTCATCGCCGCCACGTCCTGGGCCCACATCTCGGTGTATTGGGCCTCGGTCGCGGCGATCGCCGCGGTGTTTTGACCCAGGAGGTTGGTCGCGACCAGCGTCATCAGCAGTGCTCGGTTGGCCGCAACGACCTCGGGGGGCACCGTCGCGGTGAACGCGGCCTCGAATGCACCCGCCGACAACCGGGCCTGGTTGGCCACCAGCTCTGCCTTTGCCGAAGTCGCGGTCAACCACTGCACATACGGGGCGGCCGCCGTCGCCATCGTCATCGACGCCGGACCCTGCCACGCCCCGCCGGTCAGCGTCGACACCGTCGACTGGAAGGAACTTGCCGCCGATCCCAACTGGACGGCCAACCCGTCCCAGGCCGCCGCCGCTGCCCACATCGTCCCCGAGCGCGGTCCGGCGTACATGCGCGCCGAATTGATCTCCGGTGGCAATAGCGCGAAATCCGGCAACATCCGGAACCTCTTCTCGGCCACCGCCACGGCGGGTGTGACCAGGGTTGCCACCCGAGGATTCGCACCTGAAGCAACGGTCTGCGCAAACAGCTGACGCAATATTAAGCACAATGTGACGGTCGTCGCACCCCCGTACTGGACAGATGTCGAACCCGCCCCGGAATCGGTCGGGAACCCCGTTTGTCCGCCCCACTAGAGTGGAAGCGCGATGGTTCAAGGAGAGAAGGGGCTAGTGGACAGCGGGGCACAGTCGGGCCAGGCCAACCAGACCGGAACGGCGCGCGTCAAGCGCGGCATGGCCGAGATGCTCAAGGGCGGCGTCATCATGGACGTGGTCACCCCCGAGCAGGCCCGGATCGCGGAGGGTGCCGGCGCCGTCGCGGTGATGGCGCTGGAGCGAGTGCCCGCCGACATCCGTGCGCAGGGCGGGGTGTCGCGGATGAGCGACCCCGACATGATCGAGGGCATCATCTCCGCGGTCACGATCCCGGTGATGGCCAAAGCGCGCATCGGGCATTTCGTCGAGGCGCAGATTCTGCAAAGCCTCGGTGTGGATTACGTCGACGAATCCGAGGTGCTCACCCCCGCCGACTACACCCACCACATCGACAAGTGGAAGTTCACCGTGCCGTTCGTGTGCGGGGCGACCAATCTAGGCGAGGCGCTGCGGCGCATCAACGAGGGCGCGGCCATGATCCGCTCCAAGGGCGAAGCCGGCACCGGTGACGTGTCCAACGCGACCACACACATGCGAGCCATCGGCGGTGAGATCCGTCGGCTGACGTCCCTGGCGCAAGACGAATTGTTCGTTGCGGCAAAGGAATTGCAAGCGCCCTACGACCTGGTCGTGGAGGTGGCCCGGGCGGGCAAGCTGCCGGTCACACTGTTCACCGCCGGCGGGATCGCGACTCCGGCGGATGCGGCGATGATGATGCAGCTCGGCGCCGAGGGGGTGTTCGTGGGCTCGGGGATTTTCAAGTCCGGCGACCCCGCCCAGCGCGCCGCCGCGATCGTCAAGGCCACCACGTTCTACGACGATCCGGATGTGCTGGCCAAGGTTTCCCGTGGCCTGGGCGAGGCGATGGTGGGCATCAACGTCGAACAGATCGCGGAGTCGCATCGGCTGGCCGAGCGCGGCTGGTAATAATCACTCGTGGCGATCGAAGAGATCCTCGATCTCGAGCAACTCGAGTTCAACATCTACCGCGGCAGCGTCTTTAGTCCAGAATCGGGATTTCTGCAGCGCACCTTCGGGGGCCACGTCGCCGGCCAGTCCCTGGTGTCCGCGGTACGCACCGTCGACCCGCGCTATCAGGTGCACTCGCTGCATGGGTACTTCCTGCGACCCGGGGATGCTTTAGCGCGCACGGTTTTCATCGTCGAGCGCACCCGCGACGGCGGTTCGTTTGCCACCCGGCGGGTCAACGCCATCCAGCACGGGGAAATCATCTTCAGCATGGGGGCGTCCTTCCAGACCGATCAGGAAGGCATCCATCATCAGGACGCGATGCCGGCCGCGCCGCCACCCGACGGGCTACCCGGGCTGGACTCGATCAAGGTGTTCGACGATGCCGGGTTCAAGCAGTTCGAGGAGTGGGACGTCTGCATCGTGCCGCGCGAGCGCCTAAAGCTGTTGCCCGGCAAGGCCTCTCAGCAACAGGTGTGGTTCCGCCATCGGGATCCGCTGCCGGACGACCCGGTGCTGCACATCTGCGCACTGGCATACATGAGCGATCTCACCTTGCTGGGGTCGGCGCAGGTCACCCACCTCGACGTGCGTCAGCATCTACAGGTGTCCTCGCTGGACCACGCGATGTGGTTCATGCGGGCGTTCCGGGCCGACGAGTGGCTGCTCTACGACCAGTCCTCGCCGTCGGCCAGCGGCGGTCGCTCGCTGTGCCAAGGAAAGATCTTCACCCAGTCCGGCGAGATGGTCGCGGCGGTCATGCAGGAGGGGCTGACCCGCTTCAAGCGCGGATACCAGCCGTGAGCCGCCCGCGGATTGGCGTGCTGGCGCTGCAAGGCGACACCCGCGAGCACCTGGCGGCGCTGCGCGACGCCGGAGCCGAGTCGATGCCGGTGCGCCGCCGCAGCGAGCTCGAGGCGATCGACGGCCTGGTCATTCCGGGTGGGGAGTCCACCACGATGAGCCACCTGCTGGCAGAACTCGACCTGCTCGAGCCGCTGCGGGCGCGGCTGGCCGACGGTCTTCCGGCCTACGGCGCCTGCGCCGGCATGATCATGCTGGCCAGTGAGATCCTCGATGCGGGCACCAACGGACGCCAGGCGCTGCCGCTATGCGCGATCGATATGACGGTGCGGCGCAACGCTTTTGGACGCCAGGTCGATTCGTTCGAAGGCGACGTCGAGTTCGAGGGCCTGGACGGCCCGGTGCGGGCGGTGTTCATCCGGGCGCCGTGGGTCGAGCGAGTCGGCGACGGCGTGCAGGTGCTGGCCAGAGCCGCGGGACACGTCGTCGCGGTCCGGCAGGGGCCCAAGCTGGCGACGGCCTTTCACCCGGAGATGACCGGAGACCGGCGCATCCACCAGCTGTTCGTCGACATCGTCAAAGGCCGCGACTAGCGGGTGCTCTCATCCGGGACATCGCGGTGGGACTGGTGCAAACCCGGCGCGTCCGGATCGTCATCCTGGTGGTCGAGTTGTTCCTGCAGCCGGCGCTGCTCCTCCGTCGACTTCGTCGCGTCCTCGGGCTCTTTCGGTAGGTTCTGATCCACCCACTCAGGTTCTCCCAAATCGCGCGTGCCGAAACGCCCGAGTGTGGCGTTGGAGCGCGCTCGAGGACGTTCAGTGTGCATCGTGGGCGGTGATTTCCCGGAATTCCCGCCGTCACCGCACACTCGAAGCCGTCAGTGCACACACAACCGTCCCGCCCCGCATCGCCTGTGACGCCTGGGGGTCCTGATCCGGATGGGGAGTCGTCGGGTAACCGGCCCGAATCGTCCACGTAGAATCGTCTGGCCAAGAACCAAGAGGAATGAGGTAGGACGGCGATGAGCGGCCATTCCAAGTGGGCCACCACGAAGCACCAGAAGGCCGTCAAAGACGCGCGCCGTGGCAAGGAGTTTGCCCGGCTCATCAAGAACATCGAGGTCGCCGCCCGTACCGGCGGTGGCGACCCGGGGGGCAATCCGACACTTTATGACGCCATCCAGAAGGCGAAGAAGACCTCGGTGCCCAACGACAACATCGAGCGCGCCCGCAAGCGGGGCGCCGGCGAGGAAGCCGGCGGCGCCGACTGGCAGACGATCATGTACGAGGGCTACGCGCCGAACGGCGTGGCGGTGCTGATCGAGTGCCTCACCGACAACCGCAACCGCGCCGCCAGCGAGGTGCGGGTGGCGATGACGCGCAACGGCGGCACCATGGCCGATCCGGGTTCGGTCTCCTACCTGTTCACCCGCAAGGGCGTGGTGACGCTGGAGAAGAATGGCCTGAGCGAGGACGACGTGCTGGCGGCGGTGCTGGAGGCCGGCGCCGAGGATGTCAGCGATCTCGGTGACAGCTTCGAAGTCGTCTCCGAGCCAACCGATCTGGTCGGGGTGCGTACCGCCTTGCAGGAGGCCGGAATCGACTACGAATCGGCCGAGGCGAGTTTTCAGCCGTCGGTCAGCGTGCCGGTCGACGTCGAGGCCGCCCGCAAGGTGTTCAAGCTCGTCGACGCGCTGGAGGACAGCGACGATGTGCAGAACGTCTACACCAACGTCGACTTGTCGGATGAGGTGCTGGCCGCTCTCGACGACGAGTGAGCCGGTTAGTCGTAACCGTGGCGCATGTCCTCGACGATGCGCGGGTTGTCCAGCGTTGACGGTTCGAGCGGGCGCGGTGCGATGTCGTCGGAGAACACCGTCGCGGCCTGCAGCACCTGCGGGCTGAGGTAGCGCAGCGGCGGCGCGTCGACGGGCATGCTGGGTATCGGTGCGGCGTCGCCGCGGCGGGCCAGCGCGAAACCCCAGTCACCGAAAGTCGGTACATGCACGTGATAGGGCGTGACCGCATACCCCGCGGAGTGCATGCTGGACACCGTGCGCCAGAACGCGGTCGGCGTGGAGAACGGGCTGCCCGCCTGGACCACGACCAGCCCATCGGGGGAAAGTGCATGTGCCACAAGGGTATAGAACTCGGTTGAATACAGCCGGCCGAGCACTGGTGTGTCGGGGTCGGGCAGGTCGACGATGACCGCGTCGAAGCCGCCGGCGGGGCGCAGCTCGGGATGCGATGCCCGAAGCCAGCGCATGGCGTCGTCGATCACGACCGAGACCCGCGGGTTGTCCAGCGCGCCGGCGTTGGCGTCGCGCAAGGTGGTGCGGGCGATCTCGATCACCGCGGGATCGAGCTCCACCTGCACGATCTTATCGATCCCTCTCTGGCGCAACAGTTCTCGTGCAGCCAGCCCGTCACCGCCGCCCAGTACCAGCACCGAGCGTGCGCCCTTGCCGAGCGCGGGATAGACCAAGCTTTCGGTGTAGCGGTATTCGTCCCGGGTGGAGAACTGCAAACCGCCGTCCAGATACAGCCTGGTGTCGTTGTCGCGGCGAGTCACCACGATCTCCTGGTAGACGGTGTGCCGGTAGGCGATGATCGGGTCGGCGTAAAGCCGTTGGCGGCTAGTCGTTTCGATGTCATGCGCATGCACCACCAGCACGACGAGCAACCCGAGCGCCGCGGCGAGCGCGCATAGCGCCGTCACCAGTTGCGCGGTGGAGATGACGCGCCGCAGCAAGAACATCGCCACAATGGCCGCCGCGACCAGGTTGATGACGCCGGTGGCCGCCGCGCCGCGGATCATCCCCAGATGCGGCAGCAGGGCGAACGGCCAGACCAATCCGCCGATCAACGCCCCGAGGTAGTCGGCCGCGTTGAGGTTGGCCAGCGTGCGCCCGGTGTCGGTCGCACCGGACGTGCGGCCGCGCTGCAGCATTGTCATCAGCAACGGGACCTCGGCACCGACCAGGCCGCCGATCAGCGCGGTGCCCACCGCCAGCACCCAAGTCGACCCGATCGAGCCGTCCAGGAACGCGAACACCGCGTACAGCGTCGCCGCGGACAGGCCGCCGATGATGCCGAGCAGCGCCTCGACGGCGACGAAGATGATGCCCGCGTGCCTCAGCAGCGGCTTGACCAGCAGCGCGCCCAGGCCCAGCGCCGCGATGTAGCCCGCGACGATCAGTGAGGTGGCGACGATGCCGCCGCCGTTCAGGCTCGCCGACAGCGTCAGCAGCGCCAGTTCGTAGATGATGCCGCACGCCGCGCACGCCGCGACGGCGGCGAGCAGCACGGCTCGCCAGCGTGTCGACGGTTGCGCGGTCTCCACCGCTTCCTGCGTGGTCGTCATGACACCGCGGCGGCCGCCACTCCTCCTACGGCCAGCAGCATCAGGGCCACCGCGAACGAACCCGGATGCAACTCGGGGTCGTCGACGTGCTCGTGGAAGCCGCCCGGGATCACCAGGTGCAGTGTCAGCAGTGCAACGCCCAACAGGATCACGCCCAGCAGCCCGTACACCCCCACGCCGACGAGTCCCTGAGCCAACTGGCTGTAGCTGTTGACGATGGCGCTGACGATGACGGTGGTGAGCGCGACATACATTGCGCTGGCGACCACGACCGCGTTGGGGCGGCGGTCGACGAACACCAGCTGGCGCAGCTTGCCCGGGGTCAGCACATCGACCATGTAGAACCCGATGATCAGGACGGCCATCCCGACGACGAAGTACAGCAGCGTCGCGACGACGCCTTTCAGGACGGGGTCGAGGTCCACGTTTCCGATATCGAAGGCGAGGTACATGGTTGTCTCCTTTGTTATTTCGTTCCGCCCGGACCGCCGGATGAACCGCCGGCGCCGCTCGACGGCGACCCGGGACCGAACCCGGGTCCCAAGTAGACGAACGAGCCGTGGCTGTATCCGGCGTCGAGGCTTTCGACGCGAATGCTGCACGGGTGGTTGCCATCCGGGCCAACGATCACGATGTTGTTGCTATAGCGCAGGTATTCGTTGTCGTCGTTGTCTGCGCGCGCCTCGGGTTCCTGATAGTCGGCGAGCGTGTCGGCCACCTGGTCGGGTGATCCGCTGCACAGGTATCGCGTTCCGTTGGCATCGCGGGAGTACTCGCGATAGTTACTCGCGATATACGACGCAATGTCCTTCTGCAGCAACATGATTCCGATTATCAAGGACACCACGGACGCCGCGGCCAGGCCGCCGGCAAGCCAGAACAGGTGTTTGCGGCTCACGGACGCCACCGGCTCGCCGTGTGGACTACCGTCCCGCCGGACGCCGCCGGGTACAGGTGCCACGTCTGCCAGCGCCAGCCGGTGCCGTCGGGTTCGGCGGCCAGCACGGTCAGTGCGGCGTCATCGCCGGGGAATGTGCCGCCGAGCCAACCGGTTTCGGCTCGGCACCGCTCGCGCAGGTCGCGGGCCAGTCGGCGAAACGCCGCCTCGTCGTGGGTGCCGGTGTGCGATTCCAGCGAGTAACCCGAGGCTTCGGCGTGCTCGGGCAGCTTGCCGGTGTCGCCGCCCGCGGTGCAGGACACCCGCTCGGAGAACCTGCTGTCGGCGTGGTCGATCGTGACGAGATGTGATGCGCCGAGCACCCCGAGCCGCAGCGCGCTGCCGTCGGGATGGCGGAGCAAATGGCTGGCCAGTAGCGGCGGCGCGGGGGCGTTGAGCGCGAGCCGCAGCCTGCTTCCGGACACGTCGGCCGGAGCTACGGCAAGCTGATACAGCGGCACCGCGCGGTCCTACGCGGACGCCGGCGGCGCCGGGTAGACGGTGAGCTCGCCCGGCAGCACCGGCTTGCCTGTCGAGATCTCCCAGGGCGTGCCGGGTGCCCAGCGCTCGAAGGAGAGCAACACGGATTCGTCGGCATTTGCGCAGTCGACGAACTCCATCTCGCCGCCGGCCGGCAGACCCGTCGTGCCTTCGGTGGTGTACGAGGCCCGACCGCGCTCCGACTCGTGAAACGCCATTCCGTCGACCACATACTGGTCGCCGGGCTGCAACGTGAGGTCCTTGCGAGTCACCCACATGACCAGCTCGAGGCGCCCGTCGTCCTCCTCGACGGCGAACCAGGTCGGCTGGTCGCCGCCTTCCAGCAGGTGTTCCCACCACACGAACGGCCCCTCGCGATACGTGACCGATCCGCGGACCACGTAGTCGACACCGCCATAGCTGACGATGGCGCCCGGGCCCAGTTGCCGCGGTCCGAACTGCGGCATCGCGTCCGAGGACAGCGGATCGGGCCGCCGGCCCGGCCTAGCCCCGGCCTTGGGGCGCCGCCAGGCCACGACAAGCACCACGATGGACGCGATGAACAGCACCGCGGCCAGCACCACCAGCACTGTTCCCACGCAAACCCTCCCGTCGCCGCGACGGTCGGAGCGAACGTTGGCTTAAGTTAACAGCTTTTGCCGGTCCGGAGTCCTAAAGCGACCGACCAAAATCCGGCGGGGCGCCGCGTGTCCTGTCCGTAGCGGTCACACCCGACCGCTACGCTATCGAACAGCTGTTCGGGCCACAATATTTTCAAGAAGTTGAAGTTGGAGCATGCTATGCGCGTGATGGGCGTCGACCCCGGACTGACCCGATGTGGGCTGTCGGTGGTCGAAGGCGGACGCGGCCGAAACATCGTCGCGCTGGATGTGGACGTGGTCCGTACCCCGTCGGATGCCGCGCTGCCCAAACGACTGCTGGCCATCAGCGACGCCGTCGAGCACTGGCTGGACACCCATCATCCGGACGTGATCGCGATTGAGCGGGTGTTCGCCCAGCACAATGTGTCGACCGTGATGGGCACCGCGCAGGCCGGTGGCGTGATCGCGCTGGCGGCGGCCAAACGGGATATCGACGTTCACTTCCACACTCCCAGCGAGGTCAAGGCCGCGGTCACCGGCAACGGCACCGCCGACAAAGCTCAGGTCACCGCGATGGTCACCAGAATCCTTGCGTTGCAAGCCAAACCGACCCCGGCTGACGCGGCCGATGCGCTGGCGCTGGCCATCTGCCATTGCTGGAGAGCGCCCATGCTGTCCCGGATGGCGGCGGCCGAGGCGATGGCTGCCCAGCAGCGGCAGGCCTATCGAGCCAAGTTGGCGGCCAAGGCGAAGGCCGCCAGAGCGGGAGCGGGCCGATGATCGCATCGGTGCGCGGTGAGGTGCTCGAGGTGGCACTCGATCATGTGGTGATCGAAGCCGCCGGCGTCGGCTACCGGGTGAACGCGACCCCGTCGACGTTGGCGACGCTGCGGCAGGGGAGCGAGGCCCGCCTGATCACCGCGATGATCGTCCGCGAGGATTCGCAGACCCTTTACGGGTTTGTCGATGGCGAGAACCGCGACCTGTTCCTGACGCTGCTGTCGGTGTCGGGCGTCGGGCCGCGGCTGGCGATGGCGACCCTGGCCGTGCACGACGCGGCGGCCCTGCGCCAAGCGCTGGCCGACGGCGACGTCGCCGCGCTGACCCGGGTGCCCGGCATCGGCAAGCGCGGCGCCGAGCGCATGGTGCTGGAGTTGCGCGACAAGATCTATCCGGCCGGTGCGCCCGCGACGGCACCGGCGGGCCGGGGTGTCAATGGCCATGCGGTGCGGAGCCCCGTGGTCGAGGCACTGGTCGGGCTGGGCTTCGCGGCCAAGCAGGCCGAGGAGGCCACCGACAAGGTGCTGGCCGCCGGCCGCGAAAATGGCGAGCAGGCAACGACTTCCGGCGCACTGCGGGCCGCGCTGTCGCTGCTGGGTAAGTCCAAATGAGTGACGAGTATTCCGAAGACTATCCGGATCGCGACCTGTCCCCGGCGCTCACCGTCGGGGAGGGTGACATCGATGTCAGCCTGCGGCCCCGCTCGCTGCGGGAGTTCATCGGCCAGGCCCGGGTACGCGAACAGCTGCAGCTGGTCCTCGAGGGCGCCAAAAACCGTGGCGGCACACCGGATCACATCCTGCTGTCCGGTCCGCCGGGCCTGGGCAAGACGTCGCTGGCGATGATCATCGCCGCCGAACTCGGGTCCGCGCTGCGGGTGACCTCGGGGCCGGCGCTGGAGCGCGCGGGTGATCTGGCCGCGATGCTGTCCAACCTGGTCGAGCACGATGTGCTGTTCATCGACGAGATCCACCGCATCGCCCGGCCGGCCGAGGAGATGCTCTACCTCGCGATGGAAGACTTCCGGGTCGACGTCGTCGTGGGCAAAGGCCCTGGGGCAACGTCGATTCCGTTGGAGGTGGCGCCGTTCACCCTGGTCGGTGCGACCACCCGGTCCGGTGCGTTGACCGGGCCACTGCGTGACCGCTTCGGGTTTACCGCGCACATGGATTTCTACGAGCCGGCCGACTTGGAGCGAGTGCTGGCTCGGTCGGCCGGGATCCTGGGCATCGAGCTGGGCACCGAAGCGGGGGTGGAGATCGCCCGTCGCTCGCGCGGCACGCCCCGGATCGCCAACCGCCTACTGCGCCGGGTGCGGGACTTCGCCGAGGTGCGGGCCGACGGCGTGATCACCCGCGACGTCGCCAAGTCCGCGTTGGAGGTCTACGACGTCGACGAACTAGGGCTCGACCGGCTGGACCGGGCGGTGCTGTCGGCGCTGACCCGCAGCTTCGGCGGGGGCCCGGTCGGGGTTTCGACGCTCGCGGTGGCGGTCGGGGAGGAGGCGACCACCGTCGAGGAGGTGTGTGAGCCGTTCCTGGTTCGCGCCGGCATGGTCGCTCGGACGCCGCGGGGCCGGGTGGCCACCGCGCAGGCATGGACTCATCTGGGTATGACACCGCCGGCCGGGGTCACCGGCTTGGCTCAACCGGGGTTGTTCGAGTAGTGGCGATCGCGAGCGCGGCGGAGCCGGGCGAAGCCGGTCGTCACCAATAGGTATAGGAGGCGCCATGATCACCGCCGGACTGGTATTCGCCGCGCTCGCGGCGCTATTGCACGTCTACATCTTCACGATGGAGTCGTTGACCTGGACCTCACCTCGTACCCGCGCCACCTTCGGTACGTCGGCTGAGGAGGCCGAGACGACCAAGCTGCTCGCCTTCAACCAGGGCTTTTACAACCTCTTCCTGGCGATTGTTGTCGGCATCGGGATCGCTGAGACCGCGATGGGACACCGTGCGGTGGGGGCCGCGCTCGTCTTCGCCGGGATCGGATCCATGGCCGCGGCCGCGGTCGTCCTAGTGGTGTCGGCACCGGACAAGGCCCGGGCCGCGGTGACTCAGGGCACATTCCCGTTGATCTCCATCGTGCTGCTGGTCCTCGGCCTCGCCTCGTAACAGCAGACACAGCGGCCGCACTGGTCACGGCCTCGGGGCCGCCAGAGGTTACAACCGCGAACCGCAGGGTATCCACGCGGTGCTGAAGTAGTCCGGCGTCTATAGGGGGATGTAATGAACTACGCACAAGATGGCCACCCAGGCAGGTTGTGGATGCCACGCTCTCGCGGTGCGGTATGCGGGTTGGTCCTGGTCATCCTGGGTGCTTGGGGAGCGTTGATACCGTTCGTCGGTCCGCATTTCAATTTCGCCTACACGCCCGACAAGGACTGGGCATGGAGCACCGCTCGGGGTTGGCTCGAGGTGTTGCCAGGCGGCGTCACCGCGCTGGGCGGTCTGCTGTTGATATTTTCCGGAAATCGGATCACCGCGATTGTGGGTGGCTGGCTGGCGGTCGTGGCCGGCGCCTGGTTCGTGATCGGTGGCGACGTCGCTCCGCTGCTGGGAATCGGGTCTGCCGGGGACCCGATTGCGGTGACCGAGCGCAAGCGGGCCGCACTGGAGATCTCGTACTTCTCCGGTCTGGGGGCCCTGATCGTCTTCGTCAGTGGCATTGCGCTCGCGCGCCTTGCGGTGCGACTGGCCAGCGATATCGAAGCCCTCGCGCGGGTGCGGTCGGCGGTGCCGGTGGCCGGCGAGCCCGGCTACATGTCGGGGCTGGAAGAGCCGCACCGTGAGGTGGAGCCGGACGCCATGACCACCCCGCGGGCGGACCACTACGAGTCGCCCGAGGAACCGAAGACCGGCGGTTGGCGCAAGCACCGGGCAGACGCCGCTCCCGCAAAGGGCGCGTCATACCTGCGCTGGCCGCATCCTCAGCGCTAACGCAGCACGCTAAAGCCGATCGCCAGCCCGTATATCGAGCTGGCGATCGGCTTTGCGATGTCGTTACAGCAGGCCGAGCAGCTGCAGGTCGCTGATGTACTTGTTGATGATCGGCGCGCTGATGTGCGGAATGTCTTTATCCGCGCCAACTTTGGCGTCCTGGACTGCCGCACGGAACAGATCGGTCGGTGCCATCGATCCGTGGATCGGGTGCTCCGGCTTCTGGTAATTGTGCAGCAGCGGCAAAAGCGATGCGTTGCGCTGCTTTTCGGGCAGCCCGCGCAGGCTGGTCTCGAACCGCTGCAGCCACTCGCCGTACTCGTCGACGCGGCGGATAGCGCAGCCGTCCTCGATCAGCCAGTCGACGAACTCGTCCATGCCGATGCCGTCGTCGTACGGGTTCATCACGTGGAAGGTGCGGAACCCGTCAGCGCTTTGCGCACCCAGCGTCGAGACCGCTTCGGCGATGAACTCCACCGGCAGCCCGTCGTAGTGAGCACGCTGGCGGTTGCCGTCGGCGTCGCGCTCGTAGAACGAGGCGGGCGCGACGCCGGTGGCCACCAGGCTCAACATCATCCGGGTGAACATGTCAGGCACGTTGAGCTGACCGGCGTAGGTGGTGTCGGCCAGGATCATGTCGCAGCGGAACACCGCGACCTGCAGACCACACAGGTCGTTGGCCTCGCGCAGCAGCACCTCACCGGCCCACTTGCTGTTGCCGTAACCATTGGCATAGCTGTCGTTGATCTGCCGAGTGGCGCTGATCTCGCGGATGTCGGCGTCTTCGACGAACGCACCCGGCTTGATCTGGTCGCCCACCCCGATCGTGGACACGTAGGTGTACGGCTTCTTCTTTCCGGTGAGCGCGATGCGGATCAGCTCGGCGGTGCCCAAGGCGTTGGGACCGAACAGCTCGCTGTAGGGCAGCACGTGGTTGACCAGGGCGGCGGGGTCGACGATCAAATCGACGGTGTCGGCCAGCCGCTGCCAGGTCTGCTCATCCAGGCCCAGGTTGGCCTCGCCCTTGTCACCTACGATGACCTCGAGGTGGTCGGCAGCCAGCTGCTGGTAGTGGGCCAGCAGCTTGGGGTCACCTTCAGGAGAGCCAACGCCGAAGGTCGCATCCAGCCGGGCCCGCGCGGCGGCGTCATCCTTGGCGCGGACCAGGGCGATCACCTTGCCGTCGACCAGGTCCATGCGCTCGAGCCACTCCAGGGCCAGGTAGCGGCCGAGGAAGCCGGTGGCGCCGGTCAGCAGGACGGTGCGCACCTCGGTGGCTGCGGAGGGCAGCCCCGGTGCGGCTGCCAACGTGGGCGCATCGATGAACTTGTCCAGTGTGAGGTCACTGGCGTGCACCTCGACGGCTTGCCCAGGTTCGAAGCGACCGTGCACGCCGGCGAAGGTGGGCCGCTTGGTGCCCTGGCGCTCGCTTTCGATGTAGGCCGCGATGGCGGCCAGGTCGTTGGCCGGGCTGACGATCACACCCACCGGCACGTCGATGTCGAAGATTTCGTGCAGTAGGTTGCCGAATGTCAACGCCGACAACGAGTCTCCACCGAGGTCGGTGAAGTGCGCGTCGGAGAGCAGGTCGGCTTCAACAGGGAGAGCACTGCCCAGCAGCGCGCCGGCGGCCCGGCCGACCGTTTGCAGCACCGGGGCCTGGGCCCCGCTGCGGCGCAGTTCGCTCAGCTCGTTGGCCTGGCTGGCTGCCAGGTCGGCGTAGAGCTGTTCCAGCCGCTCGCCGTAGTGCTGCTTCAGCTTCGGCCAAGCCAGCTTGCGGATGCCGGTCAGCAGACCGTTCTCCAGCGTGAAAGGCGTTGTCTCGATGAGGAAGTCGCGCGGCACCTCGTAGGACTGCAGCCCGGCTTCCTTCGCGACATCCTGGAGCGAATCGGCGATCAACGGCTTCAGCGCATCAATGTCATTGTTGGCCAACGCTTCTTCGGTCGGCACCACGACGGCCAGCAGGTAGGGATGCGCGCTGTTGCCGTAGACGTAGATCTGCCGGACCAGCGGGCTGTTGCCGAACACCGCCTCCAGCTTGGCGACGGTGACGAATTCGCCCTGCGCCAGCTTGAGCACGTTGTTGCGGCGGTCGACGTAGACCAGCTTGCCGGGCGCCACCTCGGCGACGACGTCGCCGGTCCGGTAGTAGCCTTGCGCGTCGAACACGCCGGCAGTGACCTCGGGCCGCTTGTAGTAGCCGGGGAACATGTTCTCGGTCTTGAGCAGCAACTCACCGCGCGGGTGCGGCCGGTCGGTGGCGAAGTAGCCCAGATCCGGGACGTCGGCCAGCTTGTAGTCGACAACCGGCGGCTGCTGGATCTCGCCGTCGAACAGCACCATCCCGGCCTCGGTGGAGCCGTAGCCGTCGAGCAGGTGCATCTCGATCAGGGATTCGACCCAGGCCTTGAGCTCCGGGGAGGTCGGCGCCGAGCCCGTCATCGCGAAGATGAACCGGCCGCCCAGCAGGTGCTGGCGCTGCTCGTCGAGCACCTCGGTTTCGATGGCCGCACGGTCGGCGGAACCGCCGGCGTCGGCGACACGACGATCGACCTGGCGCTGGTATTCGCCGAAGAGGGTCTCCCAGATGCGCGGCACGAAGTTCATCTCGGTGGGCCGCACCAGCTCGAGGTCCTGCAGCAGGGTCGACAGGTCGCTCGTGGCGGCGAAGTAGGCCGTGCCGCCATTGCCCAGCGTGCCGTACAGGATGCCGCGCCCCATGACGTGGCTCATCGGCATGAAGTTGAGCGTGATCGACGCGGCAGTCGGCCCGAACCAGTTGCGGGCCGAGCGGCGCCACATCTTGCCGACATTGCCGGCCAGATACATCGCGCCCTTGGGCGCGCCGGTGCTGCCGGAGGTGTAGATCAGCAGGGCCAGCGGGTTGTCGGTTCCGTCTGGCTCCGAAACCGGCAGCGCCGGAAGCGCTTTGCCGCGCTCGATGATCTCGGCGAGGGGCTCGACAACGACCGCGGTGTCGGCCAGCCGCTGACAAGCGGCTTCGACTGCCTCGAGCTGATCGTCGACCTCGGGGTGGTAGTCGAAGACCACCAGCTTGGCCGGGGTGTGGCCGGCCAGGATCAGCTCGACGGCGTCGGGCAGCTGGTTCACGCTCGCCGCGATCACGGCGGGCTCGGTTTCGGCCACGATCGGCTGCAGTTGCGCGAGCGCCGCGCTGGTCTGCAGCGGAACCGACACGGCGGCGATCTGAGCCAGCGCGACGTCGATCGTGGTGAAGTCGACGCTGTTGAAGCCCAGCACGGCGACGCGGTCGCCCGCTTGCACCGAATCTGCGGTCAGCGCGCGTGACAGCGCACCGACGCGCTCGCCCAGCTGACGGTAGGTGATGGTCTCGAAGCGGGGGAGCAGCTCTGCTGAGGTGCGCCCGGTCTTCGGGTCCTTGACGAACTCCACGACGCGCTGGCCAAGGGCCGGGCGGTCGGCGTAACCATCGAGCACGGTCTGGATGATCTGCGGAAGACGCAGTCCAGGCTGCTCGAGGGCCTCGGCGACGGCCGGGTCGTGCTTGGCGGCGGCGAACTGTGGGTCGTTGGCGGTGAGTTCCTCCACGCGGCGTGCGAGCCGCTCGTCCTGAATGGGAGTCGACATGACACTTCTCCTCGAAACAACTGAGAAATATGAGCTGTGATCGCGCGACGCTGCGCTAACCCTTAGAACGTTAGCGAAACTAACGGTATTCCTCAACGGGCGGCGCTTGGGAGTTTGCTGTGAATTGCGCCACCGGCGGTTATGGAGCAGATCTACAGGTCGGCCAGCAGCAGGCGCAGCACGTCGAGCCCTTCGGTGAGCAGCTCGTCGCTGATGGTCAGCGGAGGTAGCAGCCGGATGATGTTGCCGAACATGCCGCAGGTCAGCACGATGACTCCGGCGGCGTGGGCCGCGGTGGCCAGCTTGTCGGTCAATTCGGGATCGGGGTCCGCGGTACCGGACTTCACCAGCTCGATGGCGATCATCGCGCCGCGTCCGCGCACGTCGCCGATCCGGTCGTCGCCGGCCTGCATCCGCAGCAGGATGTCCGTGGTCAGCCGTTCGATCTGTTGGGCCCGCTCGATCAGGCCGTCGCTCTCGATGGTCGCGATGCTGGCCAGCGCCGCCGCGCAGGCCACCGGGTTGCCGCCGAACGTGCCGCCCAGGCCGCTGACATGCGGGGCGTCCATGATCTCGGCCCGCCCGGTCACCGCCGACAGCGGAAGTCCGCCGGCGATGCCCTTCGCGGTGCAGATCAGATCCGGCTCGATGCCTTCGTGCTCGCAGGCGAACATCGCCCCGGTGCGCGCGAAGCCGCTTTGCACCTCGTCGGCGACGAACACCACGTTGTTCTTGCGGCACCAATCCACCAGCGCGGGCAGGAATCCCTCGGCCGGGACGATGAATCCGCCTTCGCCGGCGATGGGCTCGATGATGACCGCAGCCAGGTTGTCGGCGCCGACCTGCTTCTCGAAGACGCTGATGGCGCGCTTGGCGGCCAGTTCACCGTCGGTGGCCAGCTCCTTGTCGAGCAGGCCGTCGCGGTACGGGTAGGACAGCGGCGCCCGGTAGATCTCCGGCGCGAACGGGCCGAAGCCGCTCTTGTACGGCATCGACTTCGCCGTCAGTGCCATCGTCATGTTGGTGCGGCCGTGGTAGGCGTGGTCGAACGCCACGACGGCGGGTTTGCGGGTATAGGAGCGCGCGGCCTTGATGGCGTTCTCCACCGCCTCGGCGCCGGAGTTGAACAGCACCGAGCGCTTCTCGCCCGAGCCGGGAGTAATGCGGTTCAACTCCTCGGCGACGGCGACATACTCCTCGTACGGGTTCACCATGAAGCAGGTGTGGGTGAAGTCGGCCACCTGCTCACGCACCGCGTCGACGACACGGGGCGCGGAGTTGCCGATCGTGGTAACGGCGATGCCGGAGCCCAGGTCGATCAGGCGGTTGCCGTCGACGTCCTCGACGATCCCGCCCGCCGCGCGCGCGACGAACACCGGCATGGTGATGCCCACGCCCGCGGACACCGCGGCGGCCCGCCGCTTGTTCAGCTCCAGCGACACCGGACCAGGGATTTCGGTAACCAGCTGGCGGGTCTGCTCAAGGCTGGCCACTGCATCCTCCTCCCGGCGGCGCGCGGGTCACGTCGCGCTGAAAGCCTATCGGTTCCAGCGGTCTTGGCGCCCGCCGAGGACATGGTCCGGGCGTGCACCCCGGACGGTCGGCGCAGGTGCCGATGGGTTGCGACCGGTGGCCTGCCAGACTGGACGGGCACACTGGACCCGTTACGCGCTGCGTGACCTCCCGGTCGACCGGCACCGGCCGTTGGAATACCCAGCAATACCGATACGAAAGACAGGCACGTTCGATGGAAAGTTTGGTTTTGTTCCTGCCGTTCCTGCTCATCATGGGCGGGTTCATGTACCTGGCGTCGCGGCGCCAGAAGAAGGCGATGCAAGCCACCATCGACCTGCACGAGTCCTTGCATCCGGGGGACCGCGTGCACACGACGTCCGGCCTGCAGGCCACCGTCGTCGCCTTCAACGACGACACCGTCGAGCTCGAGATCGCCCCCGGCATCGTGACCACCTGGATGAAGCTGGCCATCCGCGACCGGATCGTGGCCGAGGACGACTTCGACGAAGACGACGACCTGGAAGAATCCGAGGATCCCCATGGCCCAGCAGACGAGGGCCGACTGACCAAAGATCAATGACCGCCCCGGTCCGATGAGCGGTTTGCGCGACGCGGACACGTAGGCTCTGTCGGGGATAAAACCGATTTTCAAGGAGATGTAAGGAAAGTGGCATCGTCTTCGGCGCCGGTGCACCCTGCCCGCTACCTATCGGTTTTCTTGTTACTGCTGGTTGGCGTCTATTTGATGGTATTCCTCACCGGGGACAAGCGGGCCGCCCCGAAGCTCGGCATCGATCTGCAGGGTGGCACCCGCGTGACGTTGACCGCGCGTACCCCGGACGGCTCTCGCCCGAGCCGGGAAGCGCTGGCGCAGGCGCAGCAGATCATCAGTGCGCGCGTCAACGGCCTGGGCGTCTCCGGTTCGGAGGTCGTGGTCGACGGTGACAACCTGGTCATCACGGTGCCCGGCAACGACGGCAACGAGGCCCGCAACCTGGGACAAACCGCTCGGCTCTACATCCGGCCGGTGCTCAACTCGATGCCGTCCCAGGTTGCCGAAGCCAAGCCCCCGGCCCAGCCGCCCGCCGGTGGCCTGCCCGGCGGTCCAGGGGCCCCCGGAGCTCCGGTGCCCGGCACCGAACCGGCGCCCGGCCAGCCGGCACCTCCGCCTGCCGGTCAGCCCGCGCCTGCACCGTCCGGACGGCCGGCGCCGCAACCGCGTCCCTATCCGCAGGACCCGCCGCCGACCCCCAGCCCCGCACCGAGCCCGGCGCCCGCGCCCGGCAACGCACCGGCACCCGGAGCGCCGGCGCCCGGAGCGCCGGCAGCCGAGGCGCCGCCGCCTGAGGCACCCGCGCCGCCCGATCCGCGCAAGGATCTGGCCGAGCGCATCCAGGCGATGAAGGATTTTCGGCAGAGCGCCAACCCCTACATTCAGATGGTTGCCATGCGCTGGGTTGCCGCCCACTGCGACAAAGAGGACATTCTGGCCGGCAACGACGACCCGACGCTGCCCCTGATCACCTGCTCCACCGACCACAAGACCGCTTACCAGCTGGGGCCGTCGATCATCAGTGGTGATCAGATCCAGGACGCCAGCTCGACCATGAACCAGCGCGGCATCGGCTACGTCGTCGACGTTCAGTTCAAACCCGCGGCGGCGAACACCTGGGCTGACTTCACCGCCGCCCACGTCGGTACCCAGACCGCATTCACCCTGGACTCGCAGGTCGTCAGCGCCCCGATGATTCAGGAAGCGATCCCCGGCGGCCGGACTCAAATCACCGGTGGCGACCCACCATTCACTGCCTCGACCGCGGGCCAGCTGGCCAACGTCCTCAAATACGGCTCACTGCCGCTGTCCTTCGAATCCTCAGAAGCCCAAACTGTCTCGGCCACACTGGGATTGACCTCGCTGCGCGCGGGGCTGATCGCGGGTTCGATCGGCTTGGTGCTGGTGCTGCTGTATTCGCTGCTGTACTACCGGGTGCTGGGACTGCTGACGGCACTATCTCTGACTGCTTCCGGTGCAATGATTTTCGCGATATTGGTGATCCTGGGCCGACAGATCAACTACACCCTGGACCTGGCCGGCATCGCCGGTCTGATCATCGGTATCGGCACCACCGCCGACTCGTTCGTGGTGTTCTTCGAACGCATCAAAGACGAGATCCGCGAAGGCCGTTCGTTCCGGTCGGCGGTGCCGCGAGGCTGGGCGCGGGCCCGCAAGACGATCGTCTCGGGTAACGCCGTCACCTTCCTGGCCGCCGCGGTGCTGTACGCCTTGGCGATCGGCCAGGTGCGCGGATTCGCCTTCACCCTGGGCCTGACCACAGTCCTCGACATCGTGGTGGTGTTCCTGGTGACCTGGCCGCTGGTCTACCTGGCCTCCAAATCTCCGACACTGGCAAAGCCCGCATACAACGGCCTGGGAGCTGTCCAGCAGGTCGCCCGCGAACGCCGGGCTTCGTCAAACGTGCAGACGGGACGGGGATAGCGCGATGACCTCCAAAGGCAAGGCCGGCTCCGAGGCCAAGGACGCGAAGGCCGACAGCGGCGCGGCCGAAATCAGCGAAGCCAGCGACGGCGCTACCGAGCTGACGTCGGACTCCAGCGCACAGCTCCCGCGGCACAGCCTCATCGCCCGGCTCTACACCGGAACGGGCGCCTTCGAGGTGGTCGGGCGACGCCGGCTCTGGTATGGCATCAGCGGCGCGATCGTCGCCATCGCGATCCTGTCCATCGTCCTGCGGGGCTTTACTTTCGGGATCGATTTCAAGGGCGGCACCACGGTCTCGTTCCCGCGCGGCAACCTCACGACCTCGCAGGTGCAGGACGTGTTCAAGAAGACTCTGGGCCGCGATGCCGAATCGGTGGTCACCGTCGGCAACGGTGCTTCGGCGACGGTGCAGATCAGTTCCGAAACGCTGTCCAACGACCAGACCTCGAAGCTGCGCAACGCGCTGTTCGACGCGTTTGCCCCCAAGGGCCCCGACGGCAAGCCCAGCAAGGCGGCCATCAGCGACTCGGCGGTATCGGAGACCTGGGGCGATCAGATCACCAAGAAGGCGCTGATCGCGCTGGCCGTGTTCCTGGTGCTGGTCAGCCTCTACATCATGGTGCGCTACGAGCGCTACATGGCCATCTCCGCGCTGACGACCATGGTTTTCGACCTGACCGTCACCGCAGGCGTGTACTCGCTGGTGGGCTTCGAGGTCAGCCCCGCTACCGTCATCGGCCTGCTGACGATCCTCGGTTTCTCCCTCTACGACACCGTCATCGTGTTCGACAAGGTCGAGGAGAACACCCACGGCTTTCAGCACACCACTCGGCGAACCTTCGCCGAGCAAGCCAACCTGGCGATCAACCAGACCTTCATGCGCTCGATCAACACCAGCCTGATCTCGGTCCTGCCGATTATGGCGCTGATGGTGGTAGCGGTGTGGCTGCTGGGCGTCGGCACCCTGAAGGACCTGGCGCTGGTGCAGCTGGTGGGAATCCTGGTCGGCACCTATTCGTCGATCTTCTTCGCCACACCGCTGCTGGTCACGCTGCGGGAGCGAACGGAGCTGGTGCGATCGCACACCCGTCGCGTCGTCAGACGGCGTAAACCCGGCCCGCAGGCGCAGGCGGACAGCTCCGGCGAGGAAGTGTCTGACACCGCACAGGAGACCAAGAAGGCCGCGGCGGCGTCCACCGAGTCGGCGCCCAGCAAGCCGGCGCCGGGTGCTCGGCCCGTGCGGCCCACCGGTACCCGGCGGCCGAGTGGCAAGCGAAACGCCGGCCGGCGGTAGCCGACATGGCCACCTGGCGTCCGCGGACCGGGGGCGCCATTGGCATGCGGACCGGGCGGGTCCTCACGAAGGCGGCGACCGCTGCCCTGGCCGTGCCGCTCGCGTGCGCGTTCGCGCTGACCGGGTGCTCGGGTAGCGCCGCCACGCAGATCGCCTACGTCGTCGACGGCCCGCTGAGCAGCTACAACGTCAACACCACCGTCGGTTTCGCGTCGGCCGGCGCGCAGGCGTTCGCCCGCACACTGACCGGGTTCGGCTATCACGGCCCCGACGGACAGGTCGTCGCCGATCACGACTTCGGCACCGTCTCGGTGGTGAGCGGTTCGCCGTTGGTGCTCGACTACCAGATCGCCGACAACGCCGTCTACTCCGACGGCAAGCCGGTGACGTGTGACGACCTGGTGCTCGCCTGGGCGGCTCAGTCGGGCCGGTTCCCCGGCTTCGACGCCGCCACCCAGGCCGGCTATGTCGACATCGCCAACATCGAATGCATACCGGGGCAGAAGAAGGCGCGGGTGTCGTTCGTCCCGGACCGAGGCGTCGTCGACTTCATGCAGCTGTTCACCGCGACGACGATGCTGCCGTCGCACGTGATCGCCGACCAGCTCAACATCGACGTGACCGCGACTCTGCTCAACAACAACGCGCCCTCGGTCGCAAGGATCGCGCAGCTGTGGAACACCACGTGGGACCTCAAGCCCGGTCTCAAACACGACGACATCGTCAAACGCTTCCCGTCGTCGGGGCCGTACAAGATCGAATCCGTGCTGGACGACGGCGCCGTGGTGCTGGTCGCCAACGACCGGTGGTGGGGCCCGAAGGCGATCACCAAGCGGATCACGGTGTCGCCGCAGGCGGCCGACATCCAGGACCGGGTCAACAACCGCAGCGTCGACGTGGTGGATGTCGCGGCCGGATCATCGGGAACGCTGGCCACCCCGGACAACTACGAGCGCACCGATTCGGCGTCGGCGGGCATCGAGCAGCTGATCTTCGCGCCGCAGGGGCCGCTCGCGCAGACCAAGGGCCGTCGCGCGTTCGCGTTGTGCA
Source organism: uncultured Actinomycetota bacterium (assembly GCA_963794245.1). Classification (GTDB taxonomy): domain Bacteria; phylum Actinomycetota; class Actinomycetes; order Mycobacteriales; family Mycobacteriaceae; genus Mycobacterium. Next base: position 588,018 of record CAWCDD010000004.1, read on the forward strand.
CGCCCCGTGACGTGATCGCGCACGACGCCGGGGTCCCGATCGCCAACTCGCGCCTGTCTCCGGTCGCCGAGGACGCCGTCGCGCAGGCCGACGGTGCCGCGGAGGCCGGTCCGTTCAACAAGGCGGATCCCGTCGCCGCCCGGGACGCGCTGGGTGGTGCGCCGCTGCCGGTGCGGATCGGCTACCAGGGCCCCAACGCCCGACTGGCGGTCACCGTCGGGACCATCACCAAATCGTGTGCGGCGGCCGGAATCGGCGTGTCCAACGTCACGCTGGACACGTCCGGGCCCCAGGCGCTCAAGGACGGAAAGATCGACGTCCTGCTGGCCAGCACCGGCGGAGCCAGCGGCAGCGGATCCACCGGATCGTCGGCGATGGACGCCTATGACTTGCACAGCGGCAACGGCAACAACCTGTCGGGGTATGCGAATCCGCAGGTCGACGGCATAATCGGCGCGCTCGCGGTATCCGGCGACCCGGCCGAGCGCGTCCGGCTGCTTGCTGAGGGCGCGCCGGTACTCTGGGGAGATGTGCCGACATTGCCCCTCTACCGGCAGCAGCGCACCTTGCTGATGTCGAAGAAGATGTACGCAGTCAGTGCGAACCCAACTCGCTGGGGCGCGGGTTGGAACATGGATCGATGGGCTTTGATGCAGTGACGAGTATTCAAGAGGGTGCGGCGCTGGCCGACCTCATCGCGTCGTTGACCCGCGAGGTGGCCGACTTTCCGCAGCCGGGAGTCCAGTTCAAAGACCTCACCCCGCTGTTCGCCGACCGGACGGCGATGCGCGCGGTGATCGACGCGCTGGCCGGCATCGCCTCCGGCGTCGACCTGGTGGCCGGTATCGAGTCCCGAGGCTCGTTGGTGGCCGCGGCCGTCGCCGCCCGGCTCGGAACGGGCGTGCTGTCCATCCGCAAGGAGGGCAAGCTGCCGCCGCCGGTGCTTCGCGAGAAATACACCCGCGAGTACGGTCCCGCCGCGATAGAGATCCCCGCCGACGGTCTCGAGCTGCGCGGCACCCGCGTCATAGTCATCGACGACGTGCTGGCCACCGGCGGCACTCTTGGAGCGGCCAACCGCTTGCTGGAGCGTGCAGGAGCCGACGTGACCGGTGCGGCCGTGATCGTGGAACTCACCGCGCTGGACGGGCGTGCGGCGGTAGCACCTTTGCCGGTAGACAGCTTGAGCCGCGTTTAGCCCCCGCGACGATGCGGGCCGAATCGGCCCGAGGTGGGGGTACCCCCAGCCGCGAAGCGGCGCGGGGGAGAGTGGGGTAATCAGACTTAGGGATATCCTCGAGGTCGGAGGTGACCAACGTGGCGGATGAGCAAAGCACGGCGCAAGCTGTTGTACCGCCCATAGAGTCGCCAGCATCGCTGACCGTTGACCCGCCGGAGCCACCGGCCGAAACTCTGAAGACGTCCAGCAGCGCGTCCCGTCGAGTCCGGGCCCGGCTGGCCCGGCGGATGACCGCCCAGCGCAGCGCGGTCAATCCCGTGCTCGAGCCGCTGGTGGCCGTGCACCGGGAGATCTATCCCAAGGCGAACCTTTCGATGCTCAACCGGGCGTTCGAGGTCGCCGACCAACGCCACGCCAGTCAATTGCGCCATTCCGGTGATCCCTACATCACCCACCCGCTGGCCGTCGCCAACATTCTCGCCGAATTGGGGATGGACACAACGACTCTGGTGGCCGCGCTGCTGCACGACACCGTCGAGGACACCGGCTACACGCTCGAGGCTTTGAGCGAGGAATTCGGTGAAGAGGTAGGCCATCTGGTCGACGGCGTGACCAAGCTGGACCGTGTCGAGCTGGGCAACGCCGCCGAAGGCGAGACCATCCGCAAGATGATCACCGCGATGGCGCGGGACCCGCGGGTGCTGGTGATCAAGGTGGCCGACCGGCTGCACAACATGCGGACCATGCGCTTCCTGCCGCCGGAAAAGCAGGCCCGCAAATCACGCGAGACGCTGGAAGTCATTGCGCCTCTGGCACATCGGCTGGGTATGGCCAGCGTCAAGTGGGAGCTCGAAGACCTGTCGTTCGCGATCCTGCACCCCAAGAAGTACGAGGAGATCGTTCGGCTGGTCGCCGGGCGGGCGCCGTCTCGGGACACCTACCTGGCCAAGGTCCGTGCCGAAATCATCGCCTCACTCAACGCGTCGAAAGTCAAAGCGACCGTGGAGGGTCGTCCCAAGCACTACTGGTCGATCTATCAGAAGATGATCGTCAAGGGGCGCGACTTCGACGACATTCACGATCTGGTTGGCATTCGCATCCTGTGCGACGAGATCCGGGATTGCTATGCCGCTGTGGGCGTGGTGCATTCACTGTGGCAGCCGATGGCGGGGCGATTCAAGGATTACATCGCCCAGCCCAGATACGGTGTCTACCAGTCGCTGCACACCACGGTGGTCGGGCCGGAGGGCAAGCCGCTGGAGGTGCAGATCCGCACCCGCGACATGCACCGCACCGCCGAATACGGGATCGCCGCGCACTGGCGCTACAAGGAAGCCAAGGGCCGCAACGGTGTTCCGCACCAGAACGCCGCCGCCGAGATCGACGACATGGCCTGGATGCGACAGCTTCTCGACTGGCAACGTGAGGCCGCCGACCCGGGCGAGTTCCTGGAATCGTTGCGTTACGACCTTGCGGTGCAAGAGATTTTCGTGTTCACACCCAAGGGCGATGTCATCACCCTGCCGAACGGGTCGACGCCGGTGGACTTCGCCTACGCGGTGCACACCGAGGTCGGGCACCGATGCATCGGCGCCCGGGTCAACGGGCGACTGGTCGCGCTGGAACGCAAGCTGGAAAACGGAGAAGTCGTCGAGGTTTTCACCTCCAAAGCACCCAATGCCGGGCCGTCGCGGGACTGGCAGCAGTTCGTGGTGTCGCCACGGGCCAAGGCGAAGATCCGGCAGTGGTTCGCCAAGGAGCGCCGCGAGGAGGCGCTGGATTCCGGCAAAGAGGCGATGGCCCGCGAGGTACGCCGCGGCGGACTTCCGTTGCAGCGCTTGGTCAATGGCGAAACCCTGGGGGCGGTCGCCCGCGAACTGCACTACACCGACGTGTCGGCGTTGTACACCGCGATCGGTGAGGGCCACGTATCGGCACGGCACGTCGTGCAACGGCTGCTGGCCGAGCTCGGCGGCATCGACCAAGCCGAAGACGACCTCTCCGAGCGGTCCACGCCGACAACGATGCTGCGCCGCCCGCGCAGCACCGACGACGTCGGCGTCTCGGTCCCCGGGGCCCCCGGCGTGCTGAGCAAGCTGGCCAAATGCTGCACACCGGTGCCGGGTGACCAGATCATGGGTTTCGTCACCCGCGGCGGCGGCGTCAGCGTGCACCGTACCGACTGCACCAACGCCGCGTCCCTGCAGCAGCAGGCCGAGCGCATCATCGAGGTGCTCTGGGCCCCGTCGCCGTCATCGGTGTTCCTGGTAGCGATTCAGGTCGAGGCGCTCGACCGGCACCGGCTGCTGTCGGATGTCACACGGGTGCTGGCCGACGAAAAGGTGAACATCCTCTCGGCGTCGGTCACCACGTCGGGTGACCGGGTCGCCATCAGCCGCTTCACTTTTGAGATGGGTGACCCCAAGCATCTCGGACACCTACTCAATGTCGTGCGCAATGTCGAAGGCGTTTTCGACGTCTACCGCGTGACCTCCGCCGCCTAGCGCTCGCGTTCAGTCGAGCCGTACACCGGTGATCGTGACCGGGCTGGACGGCAGGCCGCTGTCGCCGTTGCCGAGAATGCCCGCCTTGACGATCTTGTCGATCGTTGCCAGGCCTTCCAGTTCGACCGTGCCGAATATCGTCTGCGACGGGTCGTTCACGCTGTCCTTGTAGTACATGTTGAATTGGCTTTCATTCGGGTTGCCCTCGGAAGAGGGCGCCATGCTCAGGGTTCCGCGCGGATAGAGCACGGGCTGTTTGAGCGCGGGATCATTCGGGCTGTATTGGTTGACGGGATATTCATTGGCGAACCCGTAGCCGGGGCCGCCAGTTCCCTCGCTGTCCGGGCCGCCGCACTGCAGCAGGCCGAAATCGCTCTGGGTGATCAGCTGCCCGCATTGGGTGCCGCTGAAGAATCGCTGCTTGACCAGGTTGATGAAACTGTTCACCGTGCAGGGGGCCTTGGCGTTATCCAACTCGAGGCCGATATCGCCGACGTTGGTGGAAATCGTCGCTCTGATCACGGGCGGATCGGTGGACGCCCTGCCATCGGCAGGCGGATTGACGGGCTTGGCTGACGGGTCCCGCGTCGCCGGGTATTGGCAGTTGGCGCCGAGGTCGGGTGGCGGATCGAAGGCCGGTAATGCCGGAACCGGCGCGCCCGGTCCGGCGCCCGGGCGGGGCACCTTGGTGTGCACCGGGGACCGCATCGCCGTGCTGGTCGCGGTAGTCGACGATCCGCTGCTGCCGTGGTTGATCAGGACAATCACCAGCGCTACCACCGCGGCCAGTGTCACGACCGATCCGCCGACGATGCCCATGATCAACCGCCGGGAATTCGCCGGCTTGGGCTGCTGCTGGTCTTGCGACGGGGCGGGTCCGCGCCGGGCTGCCGGCGCTTGCGGTGCCGGCGCGGCGGGCGCGCTCCACGACGCGGTGTCGCTGGGGCTGGTCAGTGCCGCTCGGGCGGCCTGCGCCAGTTCGATCGCCGTTTGGTAGCGCTGCTCGACGTCCTTTGCCATGCCCCGGGCGACCACGTCGTCGAGGGCCGGCGGTACGCCGGGCGCGGTGAACGAGGCGCGTGGCGGTGGGGTGTTCAGATGGGCGTTGAGTTGTTCTTCAAAGGTGTCGCCGGGGTAGGGCAGGTGTCCGGTCAGGCATTCGTAGAGGACGCAGGCCAACGCGTAGACGTCGGCGCGGTGATCGGTCATTCCGCGGAAGCGCTCGGGCGCCATGTAGGCCATGGTGCCCATCGTGTGGCCGGTGTGAGTCAGCGCGGTGTCGGCGGCCGTGCGGGCGAGGCCGAAGTCGATCAGGTAGATGAAGTCGCGGTTGGACACCAAGATGTTGGACGGTTTGATATCGCGGTGGATCAGTCCGACTTCGTGTGCTGTATCCAGTGCTGCCGCAACCTGTTCGACCACCGCGACGGCGCGCTCGGGGTTCAGGCGTCCACCGTTTTCGGCGATGTAGTGCATCAGGTCGCGGCCCTCGATCAGCCGCATGTCGACGTAGAGCCGGCCGTCGATCTCGCCGTAGCTGTGGATGGGCACCATGTGCGGGTCGGTCAGGCTTGCGGCGATGCGTGCCTCGCGGCGGAAGCGTTGTTGAAATTCGGTGTCTTCGGCCAGATGCGCGGGCAACACTTTGAGCGCAACCACCCGGTCGGTGACGGAGTCGTGGGCACGGTAGACCTGCCCCATACCGCCGCGGCCCAACAGACCCTGCAGCTCGTAATGGCCGAATGACTCCGTCCCCACGCACCGACCTTAAGGTGTCGGCCATCCAGCCGCCGAATTCTGACGAATCCGTGGCGATTCGCGTTGGGCCCCCGGGGTTTAGTCGAGAAGTAGCGACTTGATCGTGACTTCGCTGGCCGGTGGTCCGTCTTCGCCGCCGCCGTTGACGCCGGCCTTGGCGATCTTGTCCAGCACGGTCAACCCGTCGGGCTGAATCGTGCCGAAGACGGTGTACTGGGGCGGCAGCTGAGAGTCCTTGTAGACCAGGAAGAACTGGCTGCCGTTGGTGCCCGGTCCGGCGTTGGCCATGGCCAGGGTTCCGCGCGGATAGAGAACCGCTTCCCGCAGCTTCGGGTCGTTCGGCGGGTACTGATCGGTCGGATACTCGTTGCCGAATTGGTAGCCCGGGCCACCGGTGCCGTCGCCCTTGGGATCACCGCATTGCAGGACGCCCAGCGTCTCCGAGGTGGTCAACCGGTGGCACTTGGTGTTGTCGAAGTACTTCTGGCCGATCAGGCTCGCGAAACTGTTGACCGTGCAAGGTGATTCGTTGTTCGCCAGCATCAGGCCGATATTGCCCTGGCTGGTCGCCATGCTGGCGCTCACTTGGGCCGGATCGGTCGGCACCTTGCCGGTCCGTGGCGGCTTCACCGGCTTGGCGGCCGGTTCCTGCGGTGTCGCGGGGTACTGGCAGTTGGCGCCGACGGTGTCCGACGGCTTGAACGCCGGCATCGGCGGAGCCGGCGGAACCTGTCCGGTTTGCGGAGCCGTCGTGCTCGCCGCGGCGGAGTCGCTGGTGCTCGCCGCCGTCGAGTTGGTCTTGTGCTCGGCATTCCGGTGGATCACGGTGACCACCACCGCGGCGACGACGGCGACCACGGCGAGGGCGCCGCCGACGATGAGCAGGATGCGGCGCATGCGGGCTTGCTTTGCGCGCCGCTCCAGCTGTCGCTCGAGTTTGCGCTTGGCGTTGGCACGGCGCTGTTCGTTGGTCGGCACGGCCGGTATGCCTCCATGGTTGTCAGCCGGGGCGGGGTAGCCAGCTCAGGCTAATGTGGACGCGGCCAGCGGTGTCAAGCGGCCCCCGTGGGAAACTGGGAAGCGTGTTGATCACCGGATTTCCCGCCGGCATGTTGCAGTGCAACTGCTACGTGCTGGCTGAGCGACCCGGAACGGACGCCGTCATCGTGGATCCGGGGCAGCGGGTGATGGGTCCGCTGCGGCGCATCCTCGACCAGAATCGGCTGACGCCCGCCGCGGTGCTGCTCACCCACGGGCACATCGACCACATGTGGTCTGCCCAGAAGGTGTCCGACGCCTACGGCTGCCCGACCTACATTCATCCCGAAGACCGCTTCATGCTGAAAGACCCGATCTACGGCCTGGGCCCCCGGATGGCGCAGATGATGGCGGGTGCGTTCTTCCGCGAACCCAAGCAGGTGGTCGAGCTGGACCGCGACGGCGACAAGATCGACCTGGGCAGCGTGAGCGTCAACGTCGATCACACCCCCGGGCACACCCGCGGATCGGTGGTCTTCCGGGTTGCCCAAGCCTCCCGGGCCGACGCCGACGTGGTGTTCACCGGCGACACGCTGTTCGAGCGCTCGGTGGGTCGCACCGACCTGTTCGGTGGCAGCGGCCGGGATTTGCTGACCTCGATCATCGACAAGCTCTTGGTGCTCGACGACAACACCGTCGTGCTGCCCGGCCACGGCAACTCCACCACGATCGGAGCCGAGCGGCGATTCAACCCGTTCCTCGAAGGCCTGACCGGATGACGGAGTCATTCACTGCGTTTTCTGGGCCCAAGGGCGTGCCGGACTACGTTCCGCCGGACTCGGCGCAGTTCGTCGCGGTGCGTGACGGGTTGCTCAGCGCTGCCCGCCGGGCCGGTTATGCCGATATCGAACTACCCATCTTCGAGGACACCGGGCTGTTCGCCCGCGGCGTCGGTGAATCCACCGACGTGGTGTCCAAGGAGATGTACACCTTCGCCGACCGCGGTGACCGCTCGGTGACACTGCGGCCGGAGGGCACCGCCGGGGTGGTACGCGCGGTGATCGAACATGGCCTGGACCGTGGCGCGCTGCCGATCAAATTGTGTTACGCCGGACCGTTTTTCCGCTACGAGCGACCGCAGGCCGGCCGCTATCGCCAGCTGCAGCAGGTCGGCGTGGAGGCGATCGGCGTCGACGATCCCGCGCTGGACGCCGAAGTGATCGCCATCGCCGACGGCGGGTTCCGGTCGCTGGGCCTGGACGGTTTCCGGCTGGAAATCACCTCGCTGGGCGACGACAGCTGCCGGCCGCAGTACCGGGAACTGTTGCAGGAGTACTTGTTCGGGCTTGACCTGGACGAGGAGACGCGCAGGCGCGCCGAGATCAACCCGCTGCGGGTGCTCGACGACAAACGGCCCGAGGTCAAGGCGATGACGGCCGACGCCCCGGTGCTGCTCGACCACCTTTCCGATGCGGCCAAGCAGCACTTCGACACGGTGCTGGCCCATCTGGATGCGCTCGGCGTGCCGTACGTCATCAACCCGCGGATGGTGCGTGGGCTGGACTACTACACCAAGACCACCTTCGAGTTCGTGCATGACGGTCTGGGCGCCCAGTCGGGCATCGGTGGCGGTGGCCGCTACGACGGGCTGATGCGCCGGCTCGGCGGACAAGACCTGTCCGGCATCGGATTTGGGCTCGGAGTGGATCGGACGCTGCTGGCGTTGCGGGCCGAGGGTAAGAGTGTGGGGGAGACCACGCGCTGCGAGGTCTTCGGTGTGCCGTTGAGCGAACCGGCCAAACTGCGGTTGGCGGTACTGGGTGGTCAGCTGCGTGCTGCCGGTGTCCGGGTGGATCTGGCCTACGGCGACCGGGGGCTCAAGGGCGCGATGCGTGCCGCCGACCGGTCGGGTGCCCGCATCGCGCTGGTCGCCGGCGATCGCGATATCGACTCCGGCACGATCGGTGTGAAGGATCTCGCGACCGGTGAGCAGGTTTCGGTGCCGATCGATTCGGTTGTCACCGAGGTGCTTTCGCGTTTCGGACGGTGAGTCCAACGGGATCGGTCGGCTAGTAGTCGCCGAAGGCGGATCCCGGAACGATGTCATCTCGCACCGCGCACTCCTCCGTCGTCCGCGCCGACGACTTCCCAGTCTTTGACGTTGGCGATGGGCCCGAATACATCCGTGGGCACGTCGGGCGATAACGGTTGGCCGAATCGCACTCGATGGGGCCAGTCCCGGTTGGCCAGCGCTGGTTTGGCCAGGGCGACAACATCGGCGGCGCCGGATTCGATGATGGCGGCGGCGTCCCGGGGGTCGTCCAGATGGCCGTTGGCGATTATCGACAGCCTGCTGTATTGCTTCGCGAGCTGCGCGAGCGATTTGCCGGTTTCGGCGAATGCTGGTGCCAGCGCGCGATATTCGGTGGTGTGGATGTAGTCGATGCCGGTGTCGGCCAGAGTGCCGAAGATGGTGGCCGCGTCGTCCTCTTTGCCGGCCCATCGATGGTGATTGTCGGAAACCTTCCCCTGAGAGATCCGGATACCGACGGCGATGTCGCCGCCGACGGCCGACGCGACGTCATGGCAGACCTCGGCCGCCAGGCGCACCCGATTGGCGATGCTGCCGCCGTACTCGTCGGTGCGGGTATTCAGGTAGTCAGTGAGAAATTCGTCGAGCAGGTAGCCGTTTGCGCCGTGGATCTCGACGCCGTCGAACCCGGCGTCGCGCGCCTGCCGTGCCGCATTGACGAAGGCGCCGCGGACTTGGCTGATGTGCTCGGTGGTCATCGCTTGGGGAATTTGGAATGGGCCAGAACCGCGGTACATGGGCAGTTGCTCGCCTTTCGGGCGTATTGCGGCCGGGCCCCAGGTGGTCGTTGTGTGCGGATTGCCTTGCGACTGGCTGCCGGCGTGCATGAGTTGGGCGAAGTATTTAGCCCCACAGTCATGAACGCCGTCGACGATCCGCTGCCAGGCCGCCGCATGAGCGGAGTTCGCGATGCCGGGCTGGAAGAGGTATCCCTGACTGGTCTGGTCGTCGATAAAGAGCCCCTCGGTGATCAACAGAGCGAAACCGCCCTGGGCGAATGCGCGGTAGTAAGAAGCCATCCGGTCGGTGGGCAGACCGTCGGCCGTCGCGCTCACTCGTGTCATTGGTGCCAGGGCGACGCGATTAACGAGGTCGACGTTGCCGATGGTCGCCGCGTCGAACAGCGTCTGATGGGGCGGGTGCATTTGGTTGATCATTCCTTTGCTGACTCGGCCTGCCGTCAGGATTGCCGCATTTTGTCGCGATGAAGTTGAAAGAGATTCACTGCGGCCAACAACATAAAGAACACCGGAATAATTGGAGGCTTTATTTTTAGGGGAAGCACGTCTGCCGGCACGTCCGGGTGCAGGTGCACATAGGTGGCACCCGCCATGTTGGCAATCAGGCCGGCTGAGGCGGCGGACACGATCGGGCTAAAGAGATTCGAGGTTTTCCGTGTGCAGCAGGAAGCCGAAAGCAGACTGAGGCCGATGGATATTTCTCCGGCCATGCCGAGTGGGCCGCTGAATCGCGGCAGGCGACTTTTGGTGATCTGTACGTCGAACCACGTACGAAATGGGTCGAAGAACTTCAAGAAGCCAAACAAGAATGTCGTCGAACCTAGAAACATTGAATTATATTTCACGATCTTGTTATCGGCAGTCGGCTTCATGGTCGTTTGGGCGTCGCTCACCGTGCGTCCGGGTGCTCGGTCAGATAGCGGATGAAGCCGATCACATCATCGGGGACGAGGCGGCCGATGGCGCCGCTCGAGTACACGGCGAGCCGAACCGTCCCGTCCGGCGCCAAGATGAAGCCGGTCGATTGCAGGTAGTGCGGGTCGTCGTTGACGTAGGCGCCCGTCACCGCAGCGATCTTGTCGGCGTCCGCGCTGTGGCCGACCGGGAAGCGCAGCTTGCGCTTGGAGACCAGTGCCGCGGAGGTCTCCGCATCATCGACAGACAAGGCGATGACCTTGACGCCCAGCTCGGTCAGCGTGTCGAAAGCACGAGAGAACGCGGCCAGCTGAGCGTTGCAGTATGGGCACCACGACCCGCGGTACATCAAGACGACGCCGTAGGAGTCGGCGAGATCGCCCGGCAGCGAGATCGTGCCGCCACCGACAGCGGGAACCTCGAGCGACGGGAAATGCTGACCGTAGTTCAGGCGGGACATGTCATCCTCTCGGAGGGTTAGGCAGGCTACGTGGACAAATTGTGCTGAAGGCAAAGTGGACTATCAAGTCCAATTCGCTTTACGCTTTCGCACATGTCCTCAAAGGAGCGCCCGGGTGCCGCGCGGCTGACGACTCGTGGTGCGGCGACCAGGGCCCGCATCGTCGCTGAGGCGGCATCACTGGTCCACAGGCAGGGAGTCGCCGGAACGAGTCTGGACGACGTGATGGCGGCGACCGGCACGAGCAAGTCGCAGCTGTATCACTACTTCGCCAACAAGGACGCCCTCATCCGCGAGGTCGTGAAGACCCAACTCGGCCAAGTCATCGCAGCCCAGCAACCCAATCTGGGCCAGGTCTCTTCGTGGGAGGGCCTGCAGCGGTGGTGTGATCACGTAGTGGCCATGACCCGTGCGACCCAAGGTGTCGGGGGTTGTCCGCTGGGTTCGCTGGTGGGCGAGCTTGCCGAACGGTCCGATTCGGCCCGCCACGAGCTTGCGCAGAGCTTCGCCGAGTGGCAGTCGTATCTGTCCACGGGCTTGGCGATCATGCGCGACAGTGGCGAACTCTCCGCAGATGCCGACCCCGCGGAGCTCGCGTTGACCGTGATGAGTGCGCTGCAAGGCGGACTGCTGATGGCGCAGACCATGCGCAGCGCCCGACCTGTCGAACTTGCCGTGAACATGGCGCTCGGGCACATCGCCGCCTACCGGCGCGGCCCGACAGAGATACAGCGAATCCCCAAATAGCTATCTGCTCTTATTGTACGGTTGTCCCGGATTGCGCTGGGGTAGGTATCGTCGCCGCCTCGAAGGCTGCCGGCGAGGGGAGCATCATGGAACATGTTGAACCGCAAGGCGGTACGACTCCACCGGTGCTGAAATCGTTCCGCGACTTCTCCAGCGTCCGCGTGGAGTGCACGGCTTTGGGTGCGTCGGCCTCGCTGGGGTCGCTGTCGGTGCCGTCGGCCTGGCCGACATCCACCGGGAAGGCCGCAGACCCGCCGACCGCCGCTGCCGGTAAGCCGCCGGGGCTCACTTACCAGGAGGGCCTGATGGGCGTCGTGACGGGGCGGGGTGCCGTCCCCCCTCAGCCCGAAACGCCGCCGGCCGAGGAAGCGTGAGGCTCGCAGCGTAATCACTTGTGTCACTTGCATTTCAGCAATTTCTTGTCGGTGGGTAGAGATATCCTTCGAACATGCGTTCGAGTGATCGTGAAGAGATCCAAGAAGTCGTCGACGCGCTCGACGCCGACATGGACCGCGCTTGCGAATTGTCGTTCGATGCGTTGACCAACCCCGAGCGCCTGGGACTGCTGGAAAAACTGGAAAAGATTGCGCGGCGACTACCGGTGCCGGGCCATGCGTTGATCAATCACGTTGCCCGGGAGTCCGCGCCGGATGAAATCGGCGGCAAGCTCCCTCGTGTGTTAGCCGACCGGCTGCGCATCACCCGCGGAGAAGCGGCGCGGCGGATCAGCGAGGCCGCGGATCTGGGTGCGCGCCAAGCGATTACCGGAGAACTATTGCCGCCACGGCTGCCGGCCACCGCTGCCGCACAGCGCGAGGGCGCTATCGGGACCGGGCACGTGACGGTGATTCGCCAGTTCTTCGAGCAATTACCCCAGTGGGTTGATGTGGAGACGCAGGATTGTGCCGAGCAACAGCTGGCGCAGCACGCCGTTGGGTTTCGCCCCGATCAGGTGCGCAAGCTGGCGGACCGGCTCGCTTGCTGCCTCAACCCCGATGGGAACTTCAGTGATATCGATCGCGCGCGGCGACGCGGATTGGCCCTGGGCCAGCAGGACATCAACGGCATGTCGCGGCTCAGCGGCTGGCTGACGCCGGAAGCACGTGCCACCTTGGAGGCTGTACTGGCCAAACTGGCTGCCCCGGGCATGTGCAATCCCGACGACCAAACACCGACGATCGATGGTGCGCCACTGGAGGAGGGGGTGCAGCGTGACAATCGTACGCCCAGCCAGCGCAGTCACGACGGGCTCAACGCCGCTTTGCGCGCCGTCTTGGCGTCGGGAAAGCTAGGGCAGCACAACGGCTTACCGGCGTCGATCATCGTGACCACCACATTGCAAGACCTCGAATCGCGTGTCGGCACGGCACTCACCGGCGGCGGCACCCTACTGCCGATGTCCGACGTGGTGCGCCTGGCCCGCCACGCGCACCACTATCTAGCGATCTTCGACAGGGGCACAGCCGTGGGGCTGTACCACACCAAACGCCTGGCCTCCCCGGGACAGCGAATCGTGTTGTACGCCAAAGATCGTGGATGTTCGGCGCCCGGCTGCGACGTACCGGGCTACCTCTGCGAAGTGCACCACATCGATGACTACGCGACATGTCAGACCACCGACGTGGATAACCTCACCTTCGCGTGCGGACCCCACCATCGGCTGATCAAGCCCGGCGGCTGGAGCACCCGAAAACGCAAAAACGGCGACGTGGAATGGATTCCGCCGCCGCGGCTGGACTACGGGCAGTCGCGAAGCAACAGCTTCCATCACCCCGAAGAGTTGCTGACCGGCGAATCAGACCCTTGAGATAGGCCGGCGAGCACCTGCGGCAACGGGTCACGGTGTAGGACGCCGAGGCGTTGCGTGGCGCGGGTGAGGGTGACGTAGAGCTCGGCCGCGCCGGGCGGGCCGTCCGTCCTCTCCGCCCCGGGTCGCTAGCCCGGTACGCGTTCGGCACGTCAAATCACCTGCACCACTTGGTTTCTGTGCTTTTCTGACGGGATTCTTGTCGCTGGGCCGCAGTATCATTCGAACACCGCTAGGCGCCGCAAGCTAGCGGCGGGCCTGCGCTGCCCGATCTCGCGCGGGGCCAGCACAGATGGTTCAAAACCCTGCGACGTTTGTGACAATAGGCCCTAGTTTTACCTAAGGCCATTTCGTACGATCGTACCGATCTGTCCTCCGCAGGAACGGGGCTGGGCATCACAAGGGGGTCGACGTGTCGGCTAACCCGGCGCACACGCGCTCGGGCCCGGCACTAACAAATGAGTTTTCACCACCCCGTTTTTCGCCTCGCGTGGGCCGGAGCGAAAAGGGGGGGGCAAGTGTCAGCTACTCAGACCGGCGCGCTACGCATCGCCACCAGCACTTCAGTCCACAGCTCTGGCCACGGTGCGCAGGCCGAGGTCGGCGCCGCGTGGGTGTCTAAAGCCCGCTGTCGCGCCACCGACCCAGACGAATTGTTCGTGCGCGGCGCCGCCCAGCAAAGAGCCGCAGTGATCTGCCGGCACTGCCCGGTGATCCGCGAGTGCGCCGCCGATGCGCTCGACAACCACGTCGAATTCGGTGTCTGGGGCGGGATGACCGAACGCCAGCGACGTGCCCTCCTCAAGCAGCATCCCGAGGTGGTGTCTTGGGCCGACTTATTCGCCGCCCAGCGCAAGCACCGCAACGCGGGTTAGTGCGGGCAGCCGAGAACCAACAGCGTCCATCGCGCCGAGGACCTGCTAGCCGCCACCGTTCTAGACCTGAGCGCGTGTCTCGAATTCGGCCAGGCCGGCGAGCGCCTGCGGCAACGGGTCGCGGTGTAGGACGCCGAGGCGTTGCGTGGCACGGGTGAGGGCGACGTAGAGCTCGGCCGCGCCGCGCGGCCCGTCGGCGAGGATCCGCTGGGGCTCGACGACCAGCACGGCGTCGAACTCCAAGCCCTTGGTCGCCGACGCCGGCACGGTGCCCGGCACGCCGGGCGGGCCGATCACGACACTGGTGCCCTCACGACCGGCTTCGTCCCGAACGAAATCCTCGATCGCACCGGCTAATTCGTCGTCGGTGACCCGTCTGGACCATGGCTGCACGCCGGAGGCGCGCACCGACTCCGGCGGCTGGACTCCGGGCGCGAACTCCTCGAGCAGCGCGGCGGCGACAGTCATGATCTCCTCCGGGGTGCGGTAGTTCACCGACAACTTCCGGTAGTCCCATCGGCCGGACACGTAGGGCTGCAGCATCGTCTGCCACGATGTCGCTCCGGCCATCGACCGGCGTTGGGCGAGATCGCCGACCACCGTGAAGGATCGGCCGGGGCAGCGTCGCATCAACACCCGCCAGTCCATTTCGGACAGTTCCTGGGCTTCGTCGACGACGATGTGCCGGTAGGTCCAATCCCGGTCCGCGGCAGCACGTTCGGCGAGTTCGCGAGTGTCGCGCTCGACGAACCGATCGGCCAGGTCCTCGGCGTAAATCATGTGCTGGGCCCGCAACTGCTCCTCGTCGTCCATCGAGTCCTCGCTGCGCATCTCGAGCAGGTCCAACACGCCGGCGGCGTACTCGGCCTCGTAATTGCGCTCCCGCTCGGCGCTGGCCTCGGCGGACTCGGCCGACTTGTCGCGGCCCAGCAGATCGACCAGCTCGTCGAGCAGCGCCACGTCCGACACCGTCCAGGCCTCGCCGTCAACACGCAACAACGTCTGCGGAGCACCCACGGCATGCAACCGCTCGGGGGACAGGTACAGCGCAGCCAACAGCTCCTGCGGTGTCAAGATCGGCCAGAGCCGGTCGAGCGCGGCGGAGAACTGTTCGTTGTCTGCGAGCTCGGAGAGCAGATTAGCGCGCAGCTGCTCCCACGCGTCGCGGTCCTTACGGGTCAGCCAGCCGCGGCCGATCCGGGCTATCGCCCGCTCGGTCAGCGCCCAGGTGAGGATGTCGGTGAACACCGCGCGGGCCTGGTTGTGCGGCAAACCGCTGCCGCGCGCTTCCTCCCGCGCCCACCCGGCGATCTCGGCGTCGATCCGCATCGTGACGTCGGCTAGCTCGATGTCCAGCGGGCGCTCGGGCAGCCGCTGCCGATCGGCGATCGCGGCAGCCAGCACGTCGAGGATTTTCAGCGAGCCCTTGAACACCGCACATTCCGGGGTGTCCTCGGCGGTGATGTGCATCCCGGGCACCAGATCACCCGGCGTCATGAACACCACGCTGGACTCGCCCAGCAATGGCAGTACGCGGTCGACGTGGTTGAGGAATGCCGAATTAGGTCCCACCACAAGGACTCCGTGGCGTTCGATGCGTTCACGCTGGGTGTACAGCAAGTACGCGACCCGGTGCAGCGCCACGACCGTCTTGCCGGTCCCGGGGCCACCCTCGATCACCAGCACGCCCGGGTGATCGAGCCGGATGATCTCGTCCTGCTCGGCCTGGATGGTCGCCACGATGTCGCGCATTCCTTCGCCGCGCGGCGCGTTGACCGCCGCCAGCAGAGCCGCGTCGCCTCGCGCGTCGACACCGGGACGGCCGAACATCTCGTCGGTGAAGTCGACGATGCGCCGCCCGCGGGTGTGGAACTGGCGACGCCGATGCATGTCCTCGGGGCTCGCGGCGGTAGCGACATAAAAGGCGCGCGCGGCCGGTGCCCGCCAGTCGAGCAGCAGCGGTTGGTACTCGTTGTCGGCATCGAAGAGGCCGATCCGGCCGATGTAGGACCTTTCGCCGGAAATGCCGTCCAAGCGCCCGAAGCACAGCCCGTAGTCCGCCACGCCCAGCCGCTTGACCTCCCTGGCCGCCGCTCGCACCTCGGCATCGCGATCCGACAGGGTCTCGCCATCACCCAGCAATGCCGCCCGGAATCGGTCCTTCGCCCGCGCGCGTTCGGCGTCCAGCCGCGTGTAGAGCCCGGTCACGTAGCCCTGCTCGGACTGCAATTCGTCTTCGTACTCTGGGTTCGACAAACGCCCCTCCGCCATTTCTGTTCTAGGCCATCGTAGGAGCTTGACATTGTATCGAACAATTGTTCGAATAACGGTATGCGGTGGGCGAACCAGGCCGTCGCTGTCAACGGCGAACCGGTTGACGACGGAGCACTACCAGGGCTGCAGCGGATTGGCCTGGTCCGCAGCGTGCGCGCCCCGCAGTTCGACGGGATCACCTTTCACGAGGTGCTGTGCAAATCGGCGCTCAACAAAATTCCGGACGCGGCCGCGCTGCCGTTCCGCTACACCGTCAACGGCTACCGTGGCTGCTCCCACGCCTGTCGCTATTGTTTCGCGCGGCCCAGCCACGAATACCTGGACTTCGACTGCGGCACCGACTTCGACACCCAAGTCGTGGTCAAGACCAATGTCGCGGAGGTATTACGCCGCGAGCTGCGCCGGGCGTCGTGGCGGCGCGAAACCGTAGCGTTGGGCACCAACACCGATCCCTACCAGCGCGCCGAGGGGCGCTACGCCCTGATGCCGGGCATCGTCGGCGCGCTGACCGAATCCGGCACGCCGCTGTCCATCCTGACCAAGGGCACCCTGCTGCGACGGGATCTGCCGTTGATCGCCGCTGCGGCCCAACAGGTTCCGGTGTCGGTCGCGGTGTCGCTGGCGGTCGGGGATGCGGCGCTGCACCGGGACGTGGAGCCGGGCACGCCGACGCCCCAGGCGCGGCTGGGTCTGATCGCCGCGATCCGCGACGCCGGGCTCGACTGCCATGTGATGGTGGCGCCCGTGCTGCCGCATCTCACCGATTCCGCCGAGCACCTCGACGGGCTGCTCGGCCAGATCGCGGCTGCCGGAGCCACCAGCGTGACCGTTTTCGGCCTGCATCTGCGGCGTTCGACTCGCGGCTGGTTCATGTCCTGGCTGACCCGTTCGCATCCCGAACTCGTCGGCCGTTACCGCGAGTTGTACCGGCGCGGAGCGTATTTGCCGCCGGACTATCGCGAGATGCTGCGGGCACGGGCTGCCCCGCTGATTGCCAAACACCAGCTGACCGGTGACCAGCGCGCGTTCTCACAACCGCCCAGGGCGCTGGCCCCGGAGCCCGCCCAGCCCACGCTGTTCTGAGCTAAGCGGGTTTGTCCTAGTGGCTGTGCGGCTCGAGCAACGCGGCCTGGCCGGTGGACGGCGGGTGCGCCGCCAGCCACGCGCGGGTGGCCGCGTGCGATCGCTCGATAAGCGTTGCGGCGTGTGAGAAGTCCGCTCCTGAGGTGGCGACCGGGCATAGCGGCCGGATGACGCGGAGGTCGACCGCCTGCTCGAAGCGCTCGATGTCGACGGCCAGACGCTGGTTGACGGCCAGTGTCATGGCGTGCAGCGCCATATTTGCCGCGGTTTTCGGCGATGCCGGCAGATTGCACGAGTAGCCGGTCGGCAATACCCAGATCCGATCGGCCCCGAGTGCGACGGCATGGGAGATCGGAGTGTTGTTCACGACGCCGCCGTCCATCAGATCGCGCCCGTCGATTCGCACTGGCGGGAATATGCCCGGGATGGCGGCGCTGGCGGCGATCGCGTCGGCCGCGTTTCCGGACGACAGCAGAACGTCGGTGCCCGAGATCACGTCGGTGGCCACTACGTGCAGGGGAATCGGTGCATCCTCGAGCCGGGTGAACTCCAATTTTTCGGCCAGTATGCGTCGTAAACCGGTGTTGGGTACCAGGTGCGAGCGGCGGCCAAGCATGCCCAGCGCCCCGGCGACCGGGTGGCTGGGGAATACGTCCTTTCGCGCCAACGAGATCCACAAGTCGGCCAGTCCGCGAATTCCCGGGAGGCCGGGTCGTGACGCCATCCACCCGCCGTTGACCGCACCGACCGACGTGCCGACGATCAGGTCGGGCCGTTCACCGACGTCGGCCAAGCCGAGCAGCATCCCCACATGGACCGCACCGAGGCTGGCACCGCCGGACAACACGAATGCTGTGGGCACAGATGCATACTAGGGATTTTCGCCAGAAGTGCCATGGGTAACGAATCCGGTAGCGTTTTCGATATGACGAACGTGCAAAGAATGGCGAGCGTGGTCTCAGCGGTAATGCTGGCAACAGCCCCAGGGGTGCTGCTCACGCCCGCGACCGGCCATGCGGACCCGGCCGGCCACCAGGTGACCTACACCGTGTCGAGTGCCAACAATCTGACCGCCACCGTCTCGTACGTGAGTTCGGATCCACCCAGCCAGGCCGCCTACAACGCGGACTCCTCGAAGTTCATGACCAACCTGCAGGCCCCACTCAGCGCCGGGCAACCGGTCGTGTACACGGCCACGCTGGCAAACCCGAACCAGTGGGCGAGCGTCACCGCCAGCGGCATGCTGCACTGGCCGGATTCCGGCAATGGTCCGGCCTCGTTCCACTGCGAGATCGCGGTGGACGGCCAGGTCGTTGTGCACCAGGACGCCACCACCACCGTCACCTGCGCGGCCCGGCCCGGGTAATCGGCTCGGTCATCTGGCCGGGGCTTAACCGAGATTCGTCGAGGCGAAGGTGTCGCACTGGTGTGGGTCGCCGGTCTGATAGCCGACGGTGAACCACTTCTGGCGTTGTTCGGCGGATCCGTGTGTCCACGACTCGGGGTTGACGCGTCCGGTCGTCTCTTTCTGGATCCGGTCGTCGCCGACGGATGCGGCGGCCGAAAGTGCGTCTTGAATGTCCTTGTCGCTCAACGGCTGTAGGTATGGCACGCCGGTGCTCTCCTGTTTGACCGTCGACGCGTAGTGCGCCCAGATGCCGGCGTAGCAGTCGGCCTGCAATTCGGTGCGCACGCCATTCCCGCCGGCGCCCTGTGCGCCTTGCTGGGAGCGGCCCAGGATGCCCTGCAATTGCTGGACGTGATGGCCGTATTCATGGGCGACCACGTACTCCTGCGCGAAAGGCCCACCGCTGGAACCGAATTTATCGACCAGCTCCTGGAAGAATTCGGTGTCGAAATACGCGGTCTGATCCACCGGGCAGTAGAACGGCCCCACCGCGGTGGTGGCGGGACCACAGCCGGTGTCCACCGAACCGGTGAACAGGCGCACATGCGGGCGGGTATAAGTCGGCATCAACTGGTGCCACACCGCATCCACGGAGTTGCCGGTGGCGACCACGCGGCACTGCACGTACTTATTGGCATCGGCTCCGGTCTTGCACTGGCTCAGGTCGAAACCGGGAGCCGAGTAGCCGCCCGCGTTCGGCTGCTGCTGGCTGATCACGCTGCTCGGATCGACGCCAAAGAACAACGCCGCGATCAGGATCAGCAGCCCGACGCCGCCACCCCCGAAGGCCAACCCCATGCCGCCCCCGCCGCCGGATGACGACGCGGTGCTGGTGTCGATCTGCATCCCCTCGTTGAAGGTCATGATTCAGCTTTGCACACACCTAACGCTGTTGCGTAGCAGCGAATCGGTTGTCGGTGTAGCGGCGCAGGTTGCTCAGAAACCGGCGCAGCGCCAGGTTCAACAGCGGCCCGGTGAAGACCATCGCCAGTCGTGCGGACCCCGCAGGTTTCTGCGCCATCGTCCAGGTCAGCCGGCAGCCACCGGGGATCACCTCGACGAGGTAGTCCTCGGCGAAGGCGGCGACGGCCTTGGTGGAGCACTCGTTGAACCGGAATGTCATGCGGGTGAACGGTTCCCAGGCCAGGTACTCCTCGTCGCCGACGATGCCGCCGCGCATCTCGACGACGCGGGTGGTGCCGACACCGCGCGGCTCGGGACTGGTCCAGGTCACCTTGGTGATCACCGAGGCCCAGCGCGGCCAGGCTTCGGCGTCGGCAAGCACCTCGAAGACCTGCTCGGGTGTGATGGCCAGGTCGACACTGTTGCGGAACCGGAATGGCGCGTTGTCGATGAAGTCGAGGTCCACGCGCTCGCAGGGATGCATGGGGTAAATCTAGCCGGGGCCGTCGCTGGCCGCGGCCAGCAGTGGCACCAGCACATCGCTGATCGGCGTCGCCAGGTTGTGCGCGCGTGCCTTGCGGATGATCACCCCGTTGCGGATGTCCCATTCCATCGGCCGGTGGTACTCCCGGTCGGCCAGGATCGAGGTCCCCATGTCTTCCGGTGCCTGACGGAACAGGTCGGCCAGCTCGTCGACCACACTGTCCGGCAGCTGGGCGCCCTCGGCCCGCGCAACCGCAAGGCATTCGGCGACATAGCGACGGGACAACGCGGCGACGTCGTCGCGGCGGAACATTCCAGACCGCCGTCCCGACAGCGCCATGAACCCGGCCAGCGCATTGGTGAGCAGCTTGCGCCACCCCGCGGTGATCAGGTCGGGGTCGCAGTCCACCCGGCAGCCGGCGCCGCGCAGCAGCTCGGCAACCATGGCGGCCGAGGGTCCGCTGGGCAGCACTAGCGCTGCTTCACCGCGCAGCCGCACCCACCCTTGCGGCTGGGTCTCGGCGGAATACCAGACGATGCCCGGGACCACGGGCGACGACGGGCACAGCGGCTGGACCTGCTCGACCTGCTCGACGCCGTTCTGCAGCACTGTGACGACGGTGTGCTCGCCGCACAGCTTGGACAGCCAGCCCGCCGCGTCGTCGTTCTGGGTGGCCTTGACCGCCAGGATCACGAAGTCGACGGGGCCGGACAGCTCGGCGGGATCGGTGTGCACCGGTCCGGGCACCACGATCGGGTCCCGGCCGTCGGGACGTAGTTCGATGGTGTCGCGGGCGCTGCGACCGCAGACCAGCACCGAATGCCCGGCCTGGTACAGCAGCGCGGCAACCGTCGTACCGACGGCGCCGGGACCGACGAGCGCGATGTTTGTGGCGATAAAGGCGAAGTTACACCGACCCTTAGACTGGTCAGTCGTCCAAGGTAAAGAGGAGTATTTGTGCTGCGCAGCCACGACGCTGGTTCGCTCCGGGATCGCGACGCCGGCCAGCAGGTGACGCTGGTCGGTTGGGTGGCCCGCCGCCGCGACCACGGCGGCGTCATCTTCATCGACCTGCGGGACGCCTCCGGCATCGCACAGGTGGTCTTCCGCGCGGCAGACGTGCTGGAGCAGGCGCATCGGTTGCGCGCCGAATTCTGCGTCGCGGTGCAAGGCGTCGTCGAGATCCGCCCGGAAGGCAACGCCAACGCCGAGATACCCACCGGCGATGTCGAGCTGAACGTCACGTCACTGACCGTGCTCGGCGAAAGTGCGCCCTTGCCATTCCAGCTGGACGAGCCGGCGGGGGAGGAGTTGCGGCTGAAGTACCGCTACCTCGACCTGCGCCGCGACGGTCCGGCCGCGGCAATTCGGTTGCGCTCCAAGGTGAATGCCGCGGCCCGTTCGGTTCTGTCGCGTCACGACTTCGTCGAGATCGAGACGCCGACGATCACCCGCTCGACGCCGGAGGGCGCCCGCGACTTTTTGGTGCCCTCCCGGCTGCACCCCGGGTCGTTCTACGCCCTGCCGCAGAGCCCGCAGCTGTTCAAACAGTTACTGATGGTGGCCGGCATGGAGCGCTACTACCAGATCGCCCGCTGCTACCGCGACGAGGATTTCCGCGCCGACCGGCAACCGGAGTTCACCCAGCTCGACATGGAGATGAGCTTCGTCGACGTCGAGGACATCATCGCGATTTCCGAGGAGATCCTGACCGCGCTGTGGGCGCTGATCGGCTATCAGCTTCCGACGCCGATCCCGCGGATCAGCTATGCCGAGGCCATGCAGCGGTTCGGCTCCGACAAGCCCGACATGCGTTTCGGGCTGGAACTCGTAGAGTGCACAGAGTTCTTCTCCGACACCACATTCCGTGTCTTCCAGGCGCCGTATGTCGGTGCGGTGGTGATGCCCGGCGGTGCCGCGCAGCCGCGGCGCACCCTGGACGGCTGGCAGGAGTGGGCCAAACAGCGCGGCCACCGCGGGCTGGCCTATGTGCTGGTGGGCGACGACGGCGAGCTGAGCGGTCCGGTGGCCAAGAACTTGAGCGATGCCGAACGCGGCGGCCTTGCCGCCCACGTCGGAGCCAAGCCGGGCGACTGCATCTTCTTCTCGGCCGGACCGGCGAAGTCGTCGCGCGCCCTGCTGGGCGCCGCCCGCGGCGAGATCGCCGACCGGCTGGGCCTGATCGACCCGGACGCCTGGGCATTCGTCTGGGTGGTCGACCCGCCGCTGTTCGAGCCCGCCGAAGACGCGACCGCCGCCGGCGACGTGGCCGTGGGCTCCGGCGCGTGGACCGCGGTGCATCACGCGTTCACCTCGCCCAAGCCGGAGTACGAAGGCGTGGTCGGCACCGATCCCGGTCGCGTGCTGGCCGACGCCTACGACATCGTCTGCAACGGCAACGAAATCGGTGGCGGCTCGATTCGTATCCACCGCCGCGACATCCAGGAACAGGTGTTCGCGGCGATGGGCCTGGACAAGGCCGAGGCCGAGGAGAAGTTCGGATTCCTGTTGGAGGCGTTCACGTTTGGCGCGCCTCCGCACGGCGGGATCGCGTTCGGCTGGGACCGGATCAACGCGCTGCTGTCCGGAGTGGACTCCATCCGCGAGGTGATCGCCTTCCCGAAGACCGGCGGCGGCGTCGACCCGCTGACCGATGCGCCCGCGCCGATCACCGCGCAGCAGCGCAAGGAATCCGGAATAGATGCCAAACCCAAGCAGGTTGGCCAAGCATGACCGAACCGTTCCCTGACACCGAAACCGTCAAGTCGTTCAACACCGCCATCGCCGACGAGTTCCGCGCCAATGGCGGCAAGGTCGGCGGCCAGTTCGAAGGTGCCGATCTGTTGCTGCTCACCACGATGGGCGCCAAATCCGGACAGCAGCGGGTATCGCCGTTGGCGTATTTCAACATCGACGGCAAGCTGATCATCATCGGCTCGTACGCCGGTGCGCCCCAGGACCCGGCCTGGGTGCACAACCTGCGGGCCAACCCGCAGGCGCACATCGAGGTCGGCACCGACGCATTCGATGTCACGGCACACGAACTGCCGGTTGCGGAGCGCGACCAGCTGTTCGACAAAGTGACCGCCGCGGCGCCGGGCTTCGCCGAACATCAGTCGAAGACCAGCCGGGTCATTCCGCTGTTCGAGTTGCAGCGCGCCTAACCCGTCTCGCATTGCCGTGGCCGCTGGAGCTGCGGTAGATAAGCGGGATGAGCACTTCGCTGCTGACGCGGCCGTTCGCGAGTAGAGCCGCCGTCGTCGGGGGTTTCAAACGGGTCCGTGGCGTCTGGTTCTACCTCGTGCAGACCTCGGCCGCGGCGGGGCTGTCCTGGTACATCGCCCACGACCTGCTCGCGCACCCGCAACCGTTCTTCGCCCCGATCGCCGCGGCGGTGTCGCTGTCGACCAGCAACGTGCTGCGCGCGCAACGCGCCATCCAGATGATGATCGGGGTGACCCTGGGCATCGGGACGGGAACCCTGGTGCAGGGGTTGCTCGGGCCCGGGGCCGTCTCCATCGCGATCGCCGCGCTGATCGCGCTGTTGGCCGCGGTTTTCATCGGTCAGGGCTATATCGGCCAGGGGATGATGTTCGCCAACCAGACCGTGGTCTCGTCGATTCTGGTGCTCGCCCTCTATCGCAGCGGTGTCGGTTGGGAACGCATCGACGACGCACTGATCGGCGGCGTGCTGGCGATCGTCGTTGCCGTGCTGCTGTTCCCGGCCAACCCGCTCGACGTGCTGCGCAGTGCGCGCATCGAGGTGCTGCGGACCCTGCACTCGGTGCTGGTCCGCACCGGCGAACTCGTCCGCGGCCGTGAAGTTCCCGACCGCGACTGGCCGTTGCCGGCCGTCGACAGGGTGCACGAACAGCTGGGCGGACTGATCCAGGCGCGGACCACGGCGCGTCAGGTGGTGCGAGTTGCGCCGCGCCGGTGGGGACTTCGTGTCGCCGTTCGGGGCGCGGATCACCAGGCCGTGCATCTGGCCCTGCTCGCCGGCTCCGTGCTGCAACTCGCCCGCACCGTCGTGCCCGCCTCCCTTTCTGGCCCGGACGGCTGCCGTGATCGGCTTCCGCAATCGGCCGAGACGGTGCTGGCCGACCTCGCGGCGGCGACGGCCGTCGCCGACTCGGATCCCACGACCGCGACCGCCCATGTCGACGCCGCCCGCCGGCACGCGGCGACGCTGTTGTCGAACGCCCGCGAACGAACCGAAGTGGTGCTGGCCGACGTCGTCCAGGGATGTGTCGACGACCTGCAGCGGGTGATCGACTTGCACCAGCCGTAAGCGGCTCAGAACGATCCGGTCAGGAACTCCTGCACCAGCTTCTTGGGCGCCTGCGTCAGCCAGGCCTCGGTGATCAGCTCCTCGAGACCGCGCACGTCGATCTCGGCCAGCTTGACCAGCACCGCGGGATAGCCGTTGAAGTGCGGGGTGGTGAAGTAGATCCTCGGCTCGTCGGCGACCAACGCGAACTTGACGCCCTCGTCGGACACCCGGACGCCGAGGATGTCGCCCTCCGGCGGCTCCGACCCACTCGCTGCCAGCGCTTCCCGGTCCGATAGGCGCAGCGGTCGCTCCCACGCCAGCAACTTCTTGCCAACCCGCCAGTCGCGCGGTGACTGCTCGGAGGTGAGTGGCAGCTCACCTACGATCCGGGCGACGTCGTCCCAGGTGGCCACAGAACGATTGTGCTCCCGCTATGGTGCGCTTGGTGCCGTATTGGCAAGCGGTCGCCCACCACGCATCCGGAGACGTCAGGAGATCACTCGTTGTCTTCCGCATCCGAAGTCCCCGCCACCCGCCGCCACCGCGTCACTCACCGCACCGAGTATCGGTACTCGGACACCGTGACCAGCTCCTATGGCCGCGGTTTTCTGACCCCGCGGGATTCACAGCGGCAGCATTGCGTCGCGCACCAGCTGACGATCGACCCGGCCCCCGCCGACAGCTCCACCAGCGTCGACGGCTACGGCAACGTCAGCTCCTATTTCCACGTCACCGAACCGCATCGCATCCTGACGGTCACCAGCGA
Organism: uncultured Actinomycetota bacterium; assembly: GCA_963794245.1. Classification (GTDB taxonomy): domain Bacteria; phylum Actinomycetota; class Actinomycetes; order Mycobacteriales; family Mycobacteriaceae; genus Mycobacterium. The sequence goes on from CAWCDD010000004.1 coordinate 613,265, forward strand.
CTCGATCGTCGACGTGTATCCGGCGCCCCCCGAGCGCTACACCACCGGGCCGGCGATCGGACCGTGGGAGGCGGCCCGCCCGGCCGGGCGCAGGGGAGCACTGGCGACGGAGTTCGCCCTGGACTTGAATCCGCCGGAGATCACCGACGAAGTCCGCGACTATGCGGCGCCCAGCTTCGTGCCGGGGCGTCCGCTGATCGAGGTACTGCGCGACCTCGCGTCGCGGATCTTCACCGATTTCACCTACCGCTCGGGATCGACAACGATTTCCACCGGGGTCAAAGAGGTTCTGGCGGCCCAGGAAGGGGTATGTCAGGACTTTGCACGGCTGGCGATCGCCTGCCTGCGAGCCAACGGGTTGGCGGCCAGCTACGTGTCCGGTTATCTGGCCACCGACCCGCCACCCGGAAAGGAACGGATGATCGGCATCGACGCCACCCACGCCTGGGCAGCGGTATGGACTCCGCAGGAGCCAGGCCAATTCGAGTGGCTGGGGCTGGATCCCACCAACGACCAGATGGTCGACCAGCGGTACATCATCGTCGGGCGGGGCCGCGACTACGCGGACGTGCCGCCGCTGCGCGGCATCATCTACACCGACTCCAAGCGCAGCGTGATCGATGTCGCCGTCGACGTCGTGCCGTTCGAAGGTGACGAACTTTATGCGTGATTTCAATTGTCCCAACTGCGGTCAGCGGCTGGCGTTCGAGAACTCCACCTGCCTGAATTGCGGTAGCGCGCTGGGGTTTTCACTCGACCAGATGGCCCTGTTGGTGATCGCCAAGGGCGGCGATTCACGCGATCACGCCGGCTTCGTTGACGCCGCCGAGTATCAACTGTGTGCCAATCTGCAAGTCGCCGAATGCAATTGGCTGGTACCCGTCAACAATCCCCGGCTGCTGTGCACGTCGTGTGCGCTGACCACCGAACGGCCCAACGACGCCAACACCGTCGGCTTGGCCGAGTTCGCCCGGGCCGAGGCGGCCAAGCGGCGGCTGATCGTCGAGTTGCACGAGCTGAAGTTGCCGATCATCGGGCGCGTTACCGATCCCGATTACGGGCTGGCCTTCCGGCTGCTGTCCAGCGCGCGTGAGCAGGTGCTGACCGGTCACGAGAACGGGGTCATCACATTGGATTTGGCCGAGGGCGACGATGTCCATCGTGAGCAACTCCGCGTGGAGATGGACGAGCCGTACCGGACCCTGCTCGGGCATTTCCGGCACGAGATCGGGCACTACTACTTCTACCGCTTGATCGCTCCGTCGCAGGACTACCTCAAGCGGTTCAATGAGCTGTTCGGTGATCCCGACGCCGACTACCAGGAGGCGCTGGATCGGCACTACAGCCAGGGCGCTCCGGCGGGCTGGCAGGAAACATACGTGTCGTCGTATGCCACCATGCACCCGGCCGAGGATTGGGCCGAGACGTTCGCCCACTACCTGCACATCCGCGACACTCTGGACACCTCGGCGTGGTGCGGTTTCGCATCCGCGTCGGCGACCTTCGACCGGCCGCCGTTGGGGCCCAGCGCTTTTCCCAACATCATCGATATCTGGATACCGCTGTCGTGGTCGCTGAACATGGTGAACCGGTCGATGGGCCACGACGATCTGTACCCGTTCGTGCTGCCGGTCGCGGTGCTGGACAAGATGCAGTTCATCCACGACGTCATCGACGAGGTGGTATCGGCGGCGCAGGGGCCCGCTGCCGTCGCCGGCTGAGCTAGGCCGGCATCACGCGCCGTTCGTCGGGGCCCCACAGCGGCTGCATGCCGCCGGGCAGCGTCAACTGCGTCTCGGTGATGACCTTGGCCAGATCACGCAGCTCGGTATGGATCGCGGCGAGCAGCTTGGCCAGGTCGGTACGGCGGCCAGCGGCGTCCGCCTCCTGCAGCTCGGCCGGATGCGAGCGGCGCAGCAAGGTGCCGATCTCTTCGACCATCCGTTCCGGACGTGACGATCCCGACGCGCTGGGCAGGTCTTTGAGGTTGGCCCGCAGCCGCTCCAGCTGATAGAGCAACGACCGCGGGTTGTTCGCGTCGAACAGCATCAGCTCGGTCACCGCGGCGACACTGACGTGGCCGACGGTACGGCGCCGGTAGATGACCGACGATTCGCAGGCCACCAGCGTCGACTCGATGACGGCCTGCTCGGCCGTCGCGTCGCGGACCTTCGTGAGGGTGGCTTCCAGCAGCGCGGTCAGCCACAGGCTACGTTCGATGCGTTTGCCGATGTCCATCATCGACCAGCCCACGTCGCGCACCATCGACTCGCTGGCCACCCCCGACAGGGTTAGCATCGCGGCCAAGGTGCGCGCATGCGCCGACGCGAGCAGGGTGTCGGCCTCGGCCAGTGATTGCGGCGGTTCGGACCGGTGCGCAAGCGCGCGCTCCACGTTGGCCAGCACCACCCAGGTGTCGTTCGACATCTGGTCACGCACCGACCTTGCCGCCAGGGCAAGGCCTTCCACCGACTGGAAGAGGGATCCCGCCCGGTCCGGGTCGAAAGTCAGTGCCCAAAGCGTCGACGGGACGATCGCGATCATCTCGGCGGGGTCGTTGCCGGCTCCGGTGTCGGTCCCGGTGATGCCGCCCAGGGCGGCCATCAGCACCGGCACGACCGCGCTTTCCTCGGTGTCCTGCTGGTGCCGGTAGATGTGGAAACGGTCGCGGGCGGCCATCAGCAGCCGGGCCGTGCTTTCCGCGCGCTCGCCGTAGCGGCCGATCCAGAACAGGTCGGACAGCACACGTGGCGAGCTGACGCCCCAGGTGCCCGCGGCGGTCTTCACCCGCGCCACCTCGGTCGGCGGAGTAATGGCTTCGGCCCGCACGCGTTCCGTCGGGCGCACCCAAATATCTTTTGCAGCAACAGTTTTCAGCGAATATGCCGCGGCGCCTGGTGCCAGGACGTACCCGACACCGCCGATCATCGGGGCGTAGCCGCTGCGTTGGGCAACGGTGAACAACCGTATGCCGACACCGGCCGAGGACAACACGCCGGCGTGGTCGGTCGGCGCCGAGGAGAACTGCGGCAGCTCCTGACCGGCCCACTGCCACGGCATGTGCTCGATCCGCACGGCCAGTTCGGCCAGCCGGACCGACGAAAGTGTCGGTCCGACAAGGGTTTCCCCGCCGACAGTGGACTTGATCAACAGCGACGAGAGGTTGGCCAGCAGATGCGAGCGTTCCTTGGCGACACCGCCCCAGTATACCGGTGCGGTGTTCAGCAGCGGGGCTTCGCCGAGCAGCCGCTCGGCCAGCTCGGGCAGAAAGCGCAGCAGCCCAGGGCTTTCCAAGATCCCGCTGCCGAGTGTGTTGACGACGGTCACCGTCCCGCGGCGCTGCGCCTCCACCAAACCGACCACCCCGAGCCGGGAGTCGGCGCGCAGATCCAGCGGGTCGGTGTAGAGCGCGTCGACGCGGCGAAGAACGACGTCGACACGTTTGAGCGTCCCCAGCGAGCGCATCCACACCTTGCCGTCGCGAACCACCAGGTCGGCGCTTTCCACCAATGGAAAACCCAGCAGCGTAGCCAGATACGCCTGATCGAACGCGGTCTCCGAGAAGATGCCGGGGCTGAGAATCACCACGACCGGGTCCTGGGCGTCGTCGGGTGCGGCGTCGATCAGCGCCAGCCGCAGCGCCTGCGCGAACGGCGTGTTGGGCCGCGGTGCGATCCGCTCGTAGAGATCGGGAACCGCGTGCGCGACAACGCGTCGGTCGGCCAGCGCATACCCGGCGCCCGAGGGCGCCTGCGTCCAGTCCGCGTTGACCTCGAAGCCGCCGTTCGGCAACCGGCTGAGATCGCACGCGTGCATGAAAAGCTGGTGATGGCCCGGCACTTCGATGCCGCTGGCCGCGCGTACGTAACCGGGATGAGCGAACACCAGTTCCGGTGGCAGCATGCCGTCGGTGAGCAAGCTGCGCGGCCCGTATAGGTCTGCGAGCACGGCATCGAGCAGGCGCGAGCGCTGCACCAGGCCGGCCTCCAACACCTCCCAATCGGCCGCGGACAGCACGATCGGCAGGGTGTCCAGGCTCCACGGCCGGGGTTCCAGGGCACGCCCGCTGGCGGGATCGACCTCGGTGTAGGTGATCCCGTCGTTGTCGATCAGGGTGTGCACCACCGAGCGCAGCTGATTCAGCCCCGTTCGGCCGCGCTCGGCGACCGTGTCGGCCAGCTCGGTCCAGGCCGGCCGCACCGCGCCGTGTTCGTCGAGGAATTCGTCGTAGCCGGCCCCGAGTGGACCGTTGGGGCGCAGATCGAACAGTGCTTCCTGGGTGCGCGCGGTCCGGTACCCGGCCAGCAGTCGATCGGCGTCGTAGCGGTCGCCGGAGGTCCCAGTAACCGCCGAGTGATCGAGTGCCATTGCGATGCCAGTTCTAGACGACGCCATTACCGCTGCACGGTACGCACGCGCCGCAGGTCGAGAATGCCCGGCGCGCCGATATCGGTGAAGATCCTGGCCTGTTTCTCCCGGATATCGGCCAAGTCGAGAGGGCCCGGTGTGAATCCGGTTGCCTCAAATCGGCGAGCGCGGCGTGCCTCGGCGGTTACGGCGTTGACGGGTGGCTCCTCGTAGGCCATCCCGCCGGGATGAGTGACGTGGTAGGTGCACCCGCCGCGCGACGTTCCCGAGGTGAGATCGATCAGCTCGAACTGCAACGGGACGTCGGTGGTGATCGTCGGGTGCAGCGCGCTGGGCGGCTGCCAGGCCTTGTACCGCACTCCGCCGACATGGATGTCGGGATTGTCGGTGGCCAGTAACGGCACCGGGTAGCCGTTGCAGGTCACGACGTAGCGGTGCCGGTCGGCACCGATGATGCGGATCTGGATGCGCTCGACCGACGAGTCGACGTAGCGGGCGGTACCCGTCGCGGTGGATTCCTCGCCGAGGGTGTTCCACGGCTCGATCGCTCCGCGCAGCTCGATCTCCACACCGTCGAAGACGGCGGTGCCGATGCGCGGGAAGCGGAACTCGGTGAACGGATCCAGCCAGCTGGTCTCGAACGCGATGCCGTGCGCACGCAGATCCGCGGCCACGTCGGCGATATCGTGAATCAAGAAGTGCGGCAACAGGTATCTTCCGTGCAAGTTGGCGCCGTGCCGGATCAGCGGGGCCCGCAGCGGTTCGTCCCAGAACCAGGCCACCAGCGAGCGCACCAGTAGCGACTGCACCATCGCCATGCGCAGGTGTGGCGGCATCTCGAAGCCGCGCAACTCCAGCAGGCCGAGCCTGCCGCGCGGGCTGTCCGGGCTGTAGAGCTTGTCGATACAGAACTCGGCGCGATGGGTGTTTCCGGTGATGTCGGTGAGCAGATGCCGCAGTGCGCGGTCGGCGATCCACGGTTTGGGGGCGCGAGCCGCTCCCAGCCGGGCGATTTCGGCGAACGCGATCTCGAGTTCGTACAGCGCCTCGGCGCGACCCTCGTCAACCCGTGGCGCCTGCGACGTGGTGCCGACGAATCGCCCGGCGAACAGATACGACAGCGACGGGTGGCGCTGCCAGTAGGTCAGCAGCGAGACCAACAGATCCGGGCGGCGCAGCAGCGGCGAGTCCGCCGGCGTCACCCCGCCGAGCGTGATGTGGTTGCCGCCGCCGGTGCCGCCGTGGGTGCCGTCGACGTCGAATGACTCCGTCGAGAGTCGAGCCAGCCGGGCCTGTGCGTACAGGGTTTCGAGCTGTTGTCGTTGTTCGTCGAAACTGGCGGTGGGTGCGATGTTGACTTCAATGACGCCGGGGTCGGGAGTGATCGTCGTGGACTGCAGCCGCGGGTCCGGCGGTGGTCCGTAGCCCTCGATCACCACCGCGCTGCCGGTTTTGGCGACCGCGGCCTCGATGCGGGCGATCAGGTCGACGAAGTGTTCCAGCGCCTCGGTGGGCGGGAGGAAGAGGTACAGCAGCCCCTCGCGGACCTCGGCGACCATCGCGGTCACCGGTGCCGACTCGGAGTCGACGGTCTCCGCGCTGGCCGACTCCGTCGACAGCGCGTCGCCGACGGTGAGGGGGTCGACGTCAAATGATGGCCGCGGCGCCTCCCAGCTGATCGAATCCAGCGGCAGCCGCAGCCCCGCGGGTGAATCTCCCTCGAGCAGTACGACGCGGCCACGGCGCAGTTGCCAGTTCGCGCTGGCCCAGCCGAGTTCGTCGTCGCGGCGGTGCAGCGGCAGCACGAATGCCGCTGGGGCCTCGGTGGTTTCGTCGAGGCGACCCAGCAGCGCGGCGCGGGCGGCGGCGTCGTCGGCGGCGAGGTCGTCGGTGGATTCGACCGCGTCGCCTTTGGGCAGGCGGACTTTGGCGGCAAGCCGGGCCAACGGGTCCTCGTAGGCCGGGCGCACCTGGGACAGCGGCAATCCCAGGCCTTCGGCGATTCCGGCGAGCACCTCGTAGGCGGTGTCGTTATCCGCCGTCGCATTCATCGGCTCGGGCGTCCACGGGTCGGCCAGCAACGCGTCGTCGGTCCACAGCGGTTGCCCATCGGTGCGCCAGTAGAGCGCAATCTGCCAGCGCGGCAACGGCTCTCCCGGATACCAGCGGCCCTGTCCGCGATGGATGAGCGCCTGCGGGGCCCACGCCGATTTCAGCCGGGCGGCCAGATCGGATGCGCGCTGCCGTTTGTGCGGACCGTCGGCGGCCGTGGTCCACTCCTCGTCGACCTGGTTGTCCACCGACACGAATGTGGGTTCACCGCCGACCGTCAGCCGGACGTCGCCGGTGGCCAGGCGTTCGTCGACGCTGCGGCCGAGAGCGCAGATCGCGTTCCAGGCCGCGTCGGTGTAGGGCAGCGTGACGCGCGGGTCCTCGTGGATGCGGGTGACGGTGTTCGAGAACTCCAGGGTGGTCGTACACGGCCCGGTGCTGCCGCTGATGGGTGCCGCGCTGGAGGGATGCGGCGTGGCCGACAGCGGGATGTGGCCCTCGCCGGCAAACAGCCCCGATGTCGGATCGAGCCCGATCCAGCCCGCGCCGGGGACGTACACCTCGGTCCACGCGTGCAGGTCGGTGAAATCGGCGGCGGGCCCCGACGGCCCGTCGAGCGCCTCGACGTCGGAGGCCAACTGCACCAGATATCCGGACACGAAGCGGGCGGCCAGGCCGAACTGGCGCAGGATCGACACCAGCAGCCATGCCGAATCACGGCACGAGCCGACGCCGGTCCGCAGCGTGAAATCCGGTGTCTGGACGCCGGGTTCCATGCGCAGGCTGTAGGCCACGTCGGCGTTGACCGCATGGTTGAGCGCGACCAGGAAGTCGATGGTGCGGGTGCCGTCGGGCACCGAGAAGTTACGCACCCACGCCCGCGTGAGCTCGCCGGGGCCCGAGCCTTCGGCTTCTTCGTCGACCGGGCGCAGATAGGGCTTGAGATCCTCGGCGAGCGCCTTGGGGTAGATCAACCCCGAAGCAGGAGGCCATGTTTCGGCCCAGTCCTCGATGAAAAAGTCGAACGGGTTGATCACCTTGAGGTCGGCGATGAGCCCGACGGTGATGGTCAACTGGCGCATTGGGTTCGGAAACACAAGCCGGGCAAGGAAATTGCCGAACGCGTCTTGCTGCCAGTTGATGAAGTGGTCGGCGGGCTCGATGCGCAGCGAGTAAGCCTCGATGGGTGTGCGCGAGTGGGGCGCCGGGCGCAGCCGCACCACGTGCGGGAAAACCTGGACCCCCCGGTCAAAGGTGTAGCTGGTGCGATGCTCCAGCGCAACTTTGATGCTCATAACCGCTGATCTCATCACACGGGCAGCGGCGCCGCAGCGCGCCGCGAGCCAGCGGGAGCCGGGCGGGCTACGTGGGCAGCGGCCCAGGTGGCGGTCCGGCCGGCGGTCCCGGCTGGTAACCGGGCTGTGCCAGCGGCACAACCTGACCGCCCGAAAGCTTGCGGTAGGCGTAGGTCAGGATGAGCGCCACGAGGGGCACCGCCACCAACAGGCCGACGCCGCACACCAGCGCACCGACGACGACCGTCGCCATCGATACCAGCCACACCAGCAGCGCATTGGCGAAATTCGACCCGACCAGCGAGAAGCCCGACGAGAACCCCTTGATGGCGGACTGTGAGCGATCGATCACGAACAGGATGATGAACTGGGTGAAGATCCCCACGATGATGCCGGGAACGAAGCACGCGGCATAGCCGATCGAGGTGAGAATGCTGATCAAGAACGCGGCAAGAAACGCCATGCCGAGGTTGCGTGGCTTGAAGAAGGAACCGATGCTGACCGGCCGGCCGTCCGCGATATCCAGGCATCCCGACAGGAACCCGGCTTGGGCGTATGCGGTCACAACGAAGGTTACGAGGTAGCCGAGCCCCACGACCGCCATTCCGGCGGGACTGAGATCCGTGGAGAAGCCGTAGTCGTAGCCCTCGAAGCTTGACGTGGTCGTGCCCATGTTTTGGCCCACGATGTTCACGGCGGAGGCCGCGGCGAACAGCAGACCGTAGACAAGCGTGGGAATGACCAACGTGACGGCGTTCTTGGTGAATGTGTTCCAGGCCCAGCTGAATGCGTCAGCCACGCTGAATTGCGGCGTCTGCGGGCCGCCGTAGCCCAGCTGCGGCGCATAGCCCGGCTGCGGCGGATAGCCCGGCGGTGGGCCGTAACCCGGGGGCGGCGGAGGGGGTGCGCCGTAACCCGGAGGCGGTGCGCTCCCGGGAGGCGGTGCGCCGTAACCCGGAGGGTGCCTCCGGGAGGGGGTGCGCCGTAACCCGGAGGAGGCGGAGGCGGTGCGCCGTAACCCGGAGGGCCTTGAGGCGGCGGTGGCGGCGGGTAGCCCGCAGGGTTCTGGTTGCCGGCGTTGGGGTCGGCCGGACTGCCTGGGTGTTCTGGGGGCTGGCTCATTTGCCGTCCTAATTTGCCGTCGGAGTAGCTTGCCGGGCACGCGCGCAGAACTTGGCAATCCGGAACTTAGCAAATATGCGGCGACGGGGCGAGGATTGGCCTTTGCTTGTTTACGGGTCGTCGCGGCCAATGCGCGTACCTGTCCGGTCTGCGTGGTATGCCTGAAACCGTGTCCGACGGTCTGTTTGACCTGCCCGGCGAATCGCGGACGGCCGACGACGCCCTGGGCGCCTCGGCCGGCGCACCGCTGGCGGTCCGGATGCGGCCGGCATCGCTGGACGAAGTCGTCGGACAGGACCACCTGCTGGCCGCCGGATCGCCGCTGCGCCGCCTCGTCGAGGGCTCGGGGGTGGCCTCGGCCATCCTGTACGGCCCGCCGGGAAGCGGTAAGACCACGTTGGCGGCGCTGGTCTCGCAAGCCACCGGCCGCCGGTTCGAAGCCCTGTCCGCGTTGTCGGCCGGTGTCAAAGACGTCCGGGCGGTCATAGATGGCGCGCGCAGGGCGCTGGTTTCCGGCGAGCAGACGGTGCTGTTCATCGATGAGGTGCACCGGTTCTCCAAAACTCAGCAGGACGCGTTGCTCTCCGCGGTGGAGAACCGGGTGGTGCTGCTGGTCGCGGCGACTACCGAGAATCCGTCGTTTTCGGTCGTGGCGCCGCTGCTGTCACGATCGCTGATCCTGCAGCTGCGCCCGCTGACGGCCGACGACATCCGCGCCGTGGTGCAGCGCGCCATCGACGATCCGCGGGGCCTGGGCGGTCAGATCGGCGTCCAGCCCGAGGCTATCGACCTGCTGGTGCAATTGGCCGCGGGCGACGCCCGCCGCGCGCTGACCGCGCTGGAGGTCGCCGCCGAAGCCGTCGAGGCGGGCGGCGAGCTGACCGTGGCCGCCGTCGAGCAATCGCTGGACAGAGCCGCCGTGCGCTACGACCGCGACGGCGATCAGCACTACGACGTCATCAGCGCGTTCATCAAATCGGTGCGTGGCTCCGACGCCGACGCGGCGCTGCACTATCTGGCCCGCATGCTTGTCGCGGGGGAGGATCCGCGGTTCATCGCGCGCCGGCTGATGATTCTGGCCAGCGAGGACATCGGCATGGCCGACCCGACGGCGTTGCAGATCGCGGTGGCCGCCGCGCAGACGGTGGCGCTGATCGGCTTGCCCGAGGCGCAATTGACGTTGGCGCACGCCACCATTCACCTGGCCACCGCGCCGAAGTCGAACGCGGTGACCACCGCGCTGGCGGCGGCGATGAACGACATCAAAGCGGGCAAGGCGGGTTTGGTGCCGGCCCATCTACGTGACGGCCACTACTCGGGCGCGGCGGCGCTGGGCCACGCGCAGGGCTACAAATACGCCCACGACCACCCGGATGGCGTTGTCGCGCAACAATATCCGCCGGATGAGCTGGTGGACGTCGACTACTACCGGCCCACCGGGCGCGGCGCCGAACGCGAGATCGCCGGGCGGCTGGACCGGCTGCGCGCGATCATCCGCAAGAGAAGGGGACGGCCATGAAGACCTTCACCGACGAAGAGATGGGCCAATTGCTGCCCACCGCCAAGAGTTACAGCGTCGTGATCCTCAAAAAAGGACCGAAGTTCGGTGACGACAGCGCACCCGGGATCGTCTGGGAGCACGGGCGACGCAACTTCGGGCTGCGCGACGACGGCGTGCTGGCGGTGGTCCTGCCGGTCACTGACGGTTCAGAGGTCTGCGGCATCGCGGTGTTCGCGGCGGACGTCGACAACGCCACCGCTCTAATGGCCGACGACCCTGGTGTGGCGGCTGACGTGTTCACCTACGAGGTGCACGCCTGTCGCGGATTCCCCGGGGACTCACTGCCCTAGTCCTCGGGCCGCTCAGACCAACTCGGGAACCCGAAGCCGTGCGATCGCCAGCTCGAACTCGGCGACGTCGACGATCTCGGCGCCCAAGTCACGCGCCCGCCGGCTGCGCAACTCGCTGGCCTCCTCGCTGTTCCGGGCCATCGCCTGCTGGCTGTCGAACGTCGAGCACGACACCGCTCGCCGGCCGGCCGGGTGGTCGATCATCAGGCTGGAGCTGGTGAACCCCTCAAGTCTCTCCATCTCCGGAAGCACCGCCGTCCGATAGAAGTCCAGGGATCGCTCGAGCTGGTCGGGCACCACCTTGAGCCAGGTGGCTCGCACAAACGCACCCTCGGGCGACCGGTGCCGGCGGTGCAGCGACGCGATGTGCCACTCTTCGACGCTGGCGCTGCCGTCGAACATCAGCGCGACGTGGTCACGGATGATCGCCACCCGCTCGGCGCTGGAGCGCATCGACGCGATGGATTCCCAGGCGCTGGTGGCGATGCAGCGGCCGGATTGCCGGTCGACCAACAGCGACATGCCGACATATCCGTCAATCTCGCGCATTTCTGACATGACGACATCGCGAACATGCGCGATTCCGATGTCGACCGACAAGGGTTGCCCCTCGATGGTGAAAGAGCGTGCGTACACGACGGCTCCCAACTTGTTCGGGGCAGCGCCCCCGGTGGCGCCACCGGTCCCACCAAATACCTTCCTCCTCCCGATTACCGGTGGCAATGGGTTCCGGGCCCGGCGTGTGGCCGCGCTCACAAACGATTGGCTGGTCAGCGCCACCGCGCCGTACTCTTGATCGGATGCATACCGACGTACTCGACGTGGACACCACCAGTCGTCGCATCGTGGATCTGACCGACGCGGTGCGAAGGTTCTGCTTCTCCTGCGGGGATGGCCTGTGCAACGTGTTCGTCCCGCACGCGACGGCCGGGGTCGCGATCATCGAGACCGGTGCCGGTTCCGACGACGACCTGGTCGACACGCTGGAACGGTTGTTGCCGCGCGATGACCGCTACCGGCACGCGCACGGTTCGGCCGGCCACGGCGCCGACCACGTGTTGCCGGCGATCGTCGCGCCGTCGGTGACCGTGCCGGTCGCGGCCGGCGAGCCGCAGCTGGGCACCTGGCAAAGCGTCGTTTTGGTCGACCTCAACCGGGACAACCCGCGGCGGTCGGTGCGGCTGAGCTTTTTGGCGGGTTAGCTGCCAGGTAACCGACGGCGCCGGGGCCGGTACTGTGAGCGGTCGAAACGCGTCGTTGGACAGCCTCTCGATAACCCGGCGAATAGGCTGGAATTCGACCTCAACGCAAGACGCGCGGTATCCCGGAAAGTCCAGGAGAACGCAAGGCATATAGGAAGAAGCGGAAAAGAGTGCAGACACACGAGATCAGGAAGCGATTTCTTGATCACTTCGTGAAGGCGGGTCACACCGAGGTGCCGAGCGCATCGGTGATCCTCGACGACCCCAACCTACTGTTCGTCAACGCCGGCATGGTCCAGTTCGTGCCGTTCTTCCTGGGCGCGCGCACGCCGCCGTACCCGACGGCCACCAGCATCCAGAAGTGCATCCGCACGCCGGATATCGACGAGGTGGGCATCACCACCCGGCACAACACCTTCTTCCAGATGGCCGGCAACTTTTCCTTCGGTGACTACTTCAAGCGCGAGGCCATCGAGCTGGCCTGGTCCTTGCTGACCGATTCCGTCGCCGACGGCGGCTACGGCATGGACCCCGAAAAGATTTGGACGACGGTCTTTTTCGACGACGACGAGGCCGTGGCGCTGTGGCAGGAAATCGCCGGGCTGCCGGCCGAGCGGATCCAGCGCCGCGGCATGGCCGACAACTATTGGTCGATGGGCATCCCCGGGCCGTGCGGCCCGTCGTCGGAGATCTACTACGACCGCGGACCGGAATTCGGCGTCGAGGGCGGCCCGATCGCCAACGAGGACCGCTACATCGAGATCTGGAACCTCGTGTTCATGCAAAACGAGCGCGGCGAGGGAACCAGCAAGGAGGACTTCGAGATCCTCGGGCCGTTGCCGCGCAAGAACATTGACACCGGCATGGGTGTGGAGCGGGTCGCGTTCATCCTGCAGGGCGTCCACAACGTGTACGAAACCGACCTGATGCGGCCGGTCATCGACATGGTGGCCGCGCGCGCACCGCGCGGCTATGACGCCGGCAACCACGACGACGATGTCCGCTACCGCGTCATCGCCGACCACAGCCGCACCGCCGCGATCCTGATCGGCGACGGGGTGAGCCCGGGCAACGACGGCCGCGGTTATGTGCTGCGCCGACTGCTGCGCCGGGTGATCCGCTCGGCCAAGTTGCTGGGCATCGAAGGCCCGATCGTCGGCGACCTGATGGCCACCGTGCGCGACGCGATGGGCCCCTCGTACCCCGAACTCGTCGCCGATTTCGACCGGATCCGCCGCATTGCCGTCGCCGAGGAAACCGCGTTCAACCGCACGCTGGCGTCGGGCTCGAAGTTGTTCGACGAGGTGGCTGGAACCACCAAAGCGGCTGGCGCCAAAGTGGTTTCCGGCTCGGACGCCTTCACCCTGCACGACACCTACGGCTTTCCGATCGAGCTCACGCTCGAGATGGCCTCCGAGGCCGGACTGCAGGTCGACGAACTCGGATTCCGGGAACTCATGGCCGAACAACGCCGGCGAGCCAAGGCCGATGCCGCCGCGCGCAAACACGCGCACGCCGACCTGACCGCTTACCGCGAGCTGGTCGATGCCGGCCCCACCGAGTTCACCGGCTTCGCCGAGTTGAGCTCCGAGGCAAGAATTCTGGGCATCTTCGTCGACGGCAAGCGGGTTCCGGTGGTTGCACACGGCTTGCACGGGGACGCAATCGCGGCCGATCGCGTCGAACTCATTCTGGACCGCACACCGCTGTACGCCGAGTCGGGTGGCCAGATCGCCGACGAGGGCACCATCAGCGGAACGGGTGCCGGCGAGAGCGCGCGGGCCGCCGTCACCGACGTGCAGAAGATCGGGAAAACCCTTTGGGTGCATCGGGTTAACGTCGAGTCCGGCGAGTTCGTCGAGGGCGACACCGTGATCGCGGCGGTGGATGCCGACTGGCGCAAGGGTGCCACCCAGGGCCACTCGGGTACCCATATGGTGCACGCCGCACTGCGACAAGTGTTGGGCCCCAACGCTGTTCAGGCCGGATCGCTGAACCGCCCCGGCTACCTGCGCTTCGACTTCAACTGGCAGGGTGCGCTGACCGACGACCAGCGCAGCCAGATCGAAGAGGTGACCAACGAGGCCGTACAGGCCGACTTCGAGGTGCACACCTTCAACGAGACGCTGGAGAAGGCCAAGGCGATGGGCGCGATGGCGCTCTTCGGCGAGGCCTATCCCGACGAAGTGCGCGTCGTGGAGATCGGCGGGCCGTTTTCGCTGGAGCTGTGCGGTGGAACCCACGTGCACAACTCGGCGCAAATCGGTCCGGTGACCATTCTCGGCGAATCGTCGATCGGTTCCGGGGTGCGCCGGGTGGAGGCCTACGTCGGGCTGGAGTCGTTCCGCCACCTGGCCAAGGAACGGGCGTTGATGGCCGGGCTGGCGTCGTCGCTGAAGGTGCCGTCGGAAGAGGTGCCCGCCCGGGTGGCCAATCTCGTCGAACGCCTCAAGGCCGCCGAGAAAGAACTCGAGCGCGCCCGGCTGGCCGGTGCGCGGGCCGCGGCGGTGAATGCGGCAGCCGGCGCGGAGCGGATCGGTAACGTCCGTGTGGTGGCGCAGCGGATGTCCGGAGGGATGACGGCGGGCGATCTGCGCTCCCTGGTCGGCGACATTCGCGGCAAGCTGGGCAGCGATCCCGCGGTGGTCGCGCTGATAGCGGAGGGTGAGAGCGAGACGGTGCCGTACGCCGTCGCCGCCAATCCGGCCGCGCAAGATCTCGGGCTGCGCGCCAACGAGCTGGTCAAACAGCTCGCCATGGCCGTCGACGGCCGCGGCGGCGGCAAGCCCGACCTGGCGCAGGGCTCGGGAAAGAACCCGACCGGCATCGACGCGGCGCTCGAGGCGGTGCGCTCCCAGATCGCCGCGATAGCGCGGGTCGGTTGAGTGGAATCGGCACAGCATCGCTTGCCTGACCGGCCCGGCGACCCTAACCAGGGCAATCCGGGTCGGGGCCGCAGGCCAGGGAGAAGCCTCGGTGTCGACGTCGGCAAGGTGCGCATCGGCGTGGCGGCCAGCGATCCCGACGGCATCCTGGCCACCCCGGTGGAAACGGTGCGACGGGACCGCTCCGGCAGGCACGTGCGCCGGCTGGCCGAGCTCGCCACCGAACTGGAAGCCGTCGAGGTGATCGTCGGATTGCCCCGGACGCTGGCCGACCGCACCGGCCCGTCGGCCCTCGACGCGATCGAGGTGGCCGAGGCGCTGGCCCAGCGGTTGGCGCCCACGCCGGTGCGGCTCGCCGACGAACGACTGACCACCGTCAGCGCGCAGCGTGCACTGCGTGCGGCGGGAGTGCGGGCCAAGGAGCAGCGGGCCGTGATCGACCAGGCGGCGGCCGTGGCGATCCTGCAGAGCTGGCTCGATCAACGCCGGGCCACTGTGGCTGAGTCCGGGGCCCAGACTGCGGCGGGGGATGTCATCGATGGTTGATAGCGCACGGGGCGAACGGGCCGAGCCGGCCGCGGTCGGTCCACCCCGGCATGGGATGAGCCGGATGGCCCGCATCCGGGCCGAGCGCGGGCGCCGGCGGCGCCGTTTCACCGGTCGCATCGCGTTGGGCGTGCTCGTCGTGATCGTGGTGGCCGCGGTCTTCGTCGGCTCCAAAATGTGGCACACCATGTTCGGCACCGGCGACGACTACAGCGGAGACGGCAAGCGCGACATCGTCATTCAGATTCAAGCCGGCGACTCGACCACCATGGTCGGCCAGACATTGCAGAACCAGGGCGTGATCGCCACCGTGCGGGCATTCGTCAACGCCGCGCACGGCAACACCGCGATCAACTCGATCCAGCCGGGCTTCTACCGGGTGCGCACCGAAATCCCGGCGGCTTCGGCCGTCGCGCGGTTGGTCGATCCCGGTAACCGGGTGGGCAAACTGGTCATCCCCGAAGGACGTCAGCTCGACGACACCACCGACATGAAGACCAACGTGGTGACGCCGGGAATCCTGACGCTGATCTCCCGCGCCACCTGTGTGGATCTCGACGGTAACCGGCGCTGTGTGTCGGCCGACGACCTGCGCGCCGCGGCGAGCAGCACCCCGCCCAACGTGTTGTCCGTGCCGGCCTGGGCCATTCAGCCCGTCACCGAGCTGGGCAGTGATCATCGCCGGCTCGAGGGCCTGATCGCGCCGGGGACCTTCAACGTCGATCCCTCGGCCCCGGCCCAGGACATTCTGGCGAACCTGATCAGCGCCGGATCCGTGGTGTACACGCAGTCCGCGCTGATGGAGACCGCCCAGGCCATGAAGCTGTCGCCCTACGACATCCTGGTGGTGGCCTCGCTGGTGCAGCAGGAATCCAACTCGCAGGACTTCGCGAAGGTGGCGCAGGTCATCTACAACCGCCTGAACGCACACCACACGCTGGAGTTCGACTCGACGGTGAACTATCCGCTGGACCGGCGCGAGGTGGCCACCAGCGACGCCGACCGGGCCCAGAAGACGCCGTGGAACACCTACGTCTCCCAGGGCCTGCCCGCCACGGCGATCTGCTCGCCCGGCATCGACGCGCTGCATGCCGCCGAGCATCCCGAGCCGGGTGACTGGTTGTACTTCGTCACCATCGACGCCCAGGGAACCACGCTGTTCACCAGGGATTACAAGCAGCATTTGGCCAATATCGAGCTGGCGAAGCACAACGGTGTCCTCGACAGCACGCCCCGCTAGCGCGGGCCGCAGAAAGGCGGCCGTCCTCGGCTCGCCGATCGCTCATTCCAAGTCCCCGCAACTGCACTTGGCCGCCTACCACGCGCTGGGTCTGGACGGCTGGACGTATGAGCGCATCGAGTGCGGCGCCGAGGAGCTGCCGGGCGTCGTCGGCGGGTTCGGGCCGGAGTGGGTGGGTGTGTCGGTGACGGCGCCGGGCAAGTTCGCCGCGCTGCGGTTCGCCGACGAGCGCACCGAACGCGCAGAGCAGGTGGGATCGGCCAACACGCTGGTGCGCACGCCCGGCGGCTGGCGGGCCGACAACACCGACATCGACGGCGTCAGCGGAGCGGTCGGCGCGGCCTCGGGATGGGCGCTGGTGTGTGGATCGGGTGGCACCGCGCCCGCGGCCGTCGCGGGCTTGGCCCAACTCGGCGTCAGCGGCATCACCGTCGTGGCGCGCAACCCGGAGAAGGCGGCCCGGCTGGTGGACCTGGGCACCCGAATCGGCGTGCCGACGCGGTTCTGCGGCCTGGACGGCGGCGAGCTGGCCGACGAGGTGGCGGCGGCCGAGGTGCTGGTCAGCACCATCCCGGCCGACGTGGCGTCGCAATACACCGACGTTTTCGCGACGATTCCGGTGCTGCTGGACGCCGTCTACGATCCTTGGCCCACACCGCTGGCCGCCGCGGTGGCCGGGGCGGGCGGGCGCGTGATCAACGGAGTGCAGATGCTGCTGCACCAGGCCTTCGCGCAGGTCGAGCAGTTCACCGGGCTGCCCGCGCCGCGCGAGGCGATGACTTGCGCTCTGGCCGCCCTGGATTAGTGTCCCCGGCGTGCGGGCAACGGCGGCGGCCGTGGTGGTCGTCTGGTTGGCGGCGCTGAGCTGCTACGACATCCGGCAACGCCGGCTGCCCAACCTGCTGACGCTGCCCGGGGCCGCGGCGATCCTGGTGGCCGCCTGGTGCGTCGGGCGCGGCTTGCCGGCGTTGGCCGGGGCAGCCGCATTGACGGGTCTGTATCTGCTGGTACATCTGGTGACGCCGGCCGGAATGGGAGCCGGTGATGTGAAGCTGGCGATCGGCCTCGGCGCTCTGACCGGCTGCTTCGGCGTCGCGGTGTGGTTTGCCGCGGCGTTGGCCGCGCCGCTGCTGACCGCGCTGGCGGGTATGGCCACCCGGCTCTTCCGTGGCGCCGGTGCCACGGTGCCGCACGGTCCCTCGATGTGCCTGGCCACCGCGGGCGTGGCCGGTTTGGCCCTGCTGCCGTGAGCCGGGCGTCGAAATCGACGGCAGCGCGGAAAACCTCGAGAGGCCCACGCGCCAGCGTCGATTTCGAGGCAGCGCTCGGATTTAAGTCCGCGCATGCCCCCATGGGAGAATGGGACCCGTGTTGCGTTGGATCACCGCCGGGGAGTCCCATGGTCGCGCGCTGGTAGCCGTCATCGAAGGCATGGTCGCCGGGGTGGAGGTCACCTCCACCGAAATCGGCGACCAATTGGCCCGCCGCCGCCTGGGCTACGGTCGCGGCGCCCGCATGCAGTTCGAACGTGACGCGGTGACTGTGCTGGCCGGGGTGCGCCACGGCGTGACCCTGGGCGGCCCCATCGCGATCGAGATCGGCAACACGGAGTGGCCGAAATGGGAAACCGTGATGGCCACCGACCCCGTCGACCCCGCCCAACTGGCCGACATCGCGCGTAACGCCCCGCTCACCCGGCCGCGTCCCGGGCACGCCGACTACGCCGGCATGCTCAAGTACGGCTTCGACGACGCCCGCCCGGTGCTGGAGCGCGCTAGCGCCCGAGAGACCGCCGCCCGCGTCGCGGCGGGGACCGTCGCGCGCGCGTTTCTGCGCCAGGCACTCGGTGTCGAGGTGATCTCCCACGTCATCGCGATCGGTCCCTCGGAGCCCTACGACGGTCCGCCGCCGGGGCCCGACGACCTGACCGCGATCGACGCCAGCCCGGTGCGGGCCTTCGACAAGGACGCCGAGCAGGCGATGATCACCGAGATCGAGGCCGCCAAGAAGGACGGCGACACCCTGGGCGGTGTGGTGGAAGTCGTGGCGCTGGGCCTGCCGGTCGGGCTGGGTTCGTTCACCAGCGGTGACAACCGCCTGGACAGCCAGCTGGCCGCCGCCGTCATGGGCATCCAGGCGATCAAGGGCGTGGAGATCGGCGACGGCTTCCAGACCGCACGCCGCCGCGGCAGCCAGGCCCACGACGAGATGTACCCCGGCGCCGACGGCGTGGTCCGCTCCACCAACCGGGCCGGCGGCCTGGAAGGCGGCATGACCAACGGCCAGGCGCTGCGGGTGCGGGCGGCGATGAAGCCGATCTCGACCGTGCCGCGGGCACTGGCCACCGTCGACATGGCCACCGGCGACGAGGCCGTCGCCATTCACCAACGCTCCGACGTGTGTGCGGTGCCGGCCGCCGGTGTTGTGGTCGAGACCATGGTGGCCCTGGTGCTGGCCCGGGCCGCGCTGGACAAGTTCGGCGGCGATTCGCTGACCGAAACCCGGCGCAACATCGAGGCCTACCGGCGCGCGGTCGCCGAGCACGAAACGCCGGCCGCCCGCGCCAAGGCATCGGGGTAGGCGCACCGTGACACCCAGAGCGGTACTCGTCGGATTGCCCGGCTCGGGCAAGTCGACCATCGGGCGTCGGCTGTCCAAGGCGATGGGTGTCGGCTATGTCGACACCGACGTGCTGATCGAGCAGCAGACCGGCCGCACCATCGCCGACATCTTCGCCACCGACGGGGAGCAGGAATTCCGCCGCATCGAGGAAGAAGTGGTGTGCGCCGCGCTGGCCGACCAGAACGGTGTCGTGTCGCTCGGCGGCGGCGCGGTCACCAGCCCGGGGGTGTGCGATGCACTCGCCGGCCACACCGTCATCTACTTGGAGATCGGCGCCCGAGAGGGCGTGCGGCGCACCGGCGGCACGTCCGTGCGACCCCTGCTGGCCGGTGGAAACCGTGCCGAGAAATACCGGGCCCTGATAACGCAACGAGTTCCGCTGTACCGGCGCGTCGCGACGCTGCGGGTCGACACGAACCGCCGAAACCCCGGGGCAGTGGTGCGCTACATCATGTCCCGGCTACCCCTGCAAACCACCCAACAGCCGGTCACTCCCGGCGGTTCCGGTTCCAGCAAGGCCACCACATGACAGAACCCACCGCACCGGTCACCGTGCAGGTGGCCGTCGACCCGCCGTACCCGGTAGTGATCGGCACCGGGCTGCTGGGCGAGCTGGGCGAGCTGCTCGGCGGCCGGCACCGGGTCGCGATCCTGCACCAACCGGTACTGGCGCAGACCGCCGAGGCGATCCGCGGCCACCTGGCCGACCAAGGCGTCGACGCGCACCGCATCGAGATCCCGGACGCCGAGGCAGGAAAAGACCTGCCGGTCGTCGGGTTCATCTGGGAAGTATTGGGCCGCATCGGAATTGGCCGCAAGGACGCCCTGGTCAGCCTCGGTGGCGGAGCGGCGACGGACGTCGCGGGTTTCGCGGCGGCCACCTGGTTGCGCGGCGTGTCGATCGTGCACGTGCCGACGACGTTGCTGGGCATGGTCGACGCCGCGGTGGGCGGCAAGACCGGCATCAACACCGACGCCGGCAAGAACCTGGTCGGCGCCTTTCATCAGCCGCTGGCCGTCCTGGTCGACTTGACCACCCTGGAAACGTTGCCGCACAACGAAATCGTGGCCGGCATGGCCGAAGTGGTAAAGGCCGGGTTCATCGCCGACCCGGTGATCCTGGACCTGATCGAGGCCGACCCGCAGGCCGCGTTGGACCCGAAGGGTGACGTGCTGCCTGAGCTGATCCGTCGCGCGATCGCCGTCAAGGCCGAGGTGGTCGCCGCCGACGAAAAAGAATCCGAGCTGCGCGAAATCCTGAACTACGGCCACACTTTGGCGCACGCCATCGAGCGCCGGGAGCGCTACCAGTGGCGGCACGGCGCCGCGGTATCGGTGGGGCTGGTGTTCGCGGCCGAGCTCGCCCGGCTTACCGGACGGCTCGACGACGACACCGCCGCGCGGCATCGCGCCATCCTGACCTCGCTGGGCCTGCCGGTCAGCTACGACCCTGACGCATTGCCGCAGCTGCTGGAATTCATGGCCGGCGACAAGAAAACCCGCGCCGGTGTGCTGCGGTTCGTGGTTCTCGACGGGCTGGCCAAGCCGGGCCGGTTGGTGGGACCGGACCCGGGTCTGCTGGTGACGGCCTACGCGGGAGTCTGTGCACCATGAGCATCACGGTCAACGTCATCAACGGCCCCAACCTGGGCCGGCTGGGCCAGCGCGAGCCCGACGTCTACGGGGACACCACGCACGATCAGCTGGCCGTGCTCATCGAACGTGAGGCCGCCGGACTCGGACTCAAAGCCGTTGTGCGGCAAAGTGATAGCGAAGCCGAATTGCTGGACTGGATTCATCTGGCCGCCGATGCGGGGGAGCCGGTGATCCTCAATGCCGGCGGCCTGACCCATACCTCGGTGGCGCTGCGCGATGCGTGCGCCGAACTGCGCGCGCCGCTGATCGAGGTGCACATCTCCAATGTGCATGCCCGCGAGGAGTTTCGGCGTCACTCGTATCTCAGCCCGGTGGCGACCGGAGTGATCGTCGGGCTGGGCGTCCAGGGCTACCTGCTTGCGCTGCGCTACCTGGCCGAAGCGAAGAAGGACTAGCGGCTAGTCCTTCTTTCCCCACTGCGAACTCGGCCACTCCGATTCCGGGCCGGCGTGCTTCGGGTCGGTGTCGGTGCGAATCACCTCGGTCTTGGTGTCATCGGCACCGGTGGCGATCGTTTCGGTGGCCGACTCCCGCTCGACCGTCGGGATCGTTTCGGTGGGTGCGTCGCGTTCGGCGGTAGCCACCGCGGACGTCGGCGCCTCCGCCTGCGCGCCGGGATGCGGCACGGCCATCTCGCCGGTCGGCGCCTCGTCGGCACTGGCGGCGGTGAACACGTCGGTGTCGGCCCGTTCCCCTTTATTGCCGAGGCCGTGGCGCTTCTCCGGCTCCTTCTCGAACTGCCGGTCCACCCGCCAGCGGCCGACGGCCACCCCGATGATCCCGGGCAGGAAGACGCAGAGCGCGGTGAAGGCCGCGAATGTCGTCACCTCGTTGATCAGGCCCCCGGTGTAGAGGCCCTTGTAGAACAGCGAGATGAGCCAGGAGACGGCTCCGCTCAGGACGCCGGCGAACAGGCCGGCCAGCAGCCAGGTCATCGCCAGGTCCTGGCGGCGATCGGGATCCGCGTTGGCTCTAGCGTCGGCCCGTCCGTCCAGTACCCCCCAGACGACTACGCCGATGATGAACAGCAGCAGCAGTACCACGCTTACCAGCCCGGCCTGCGTCTGCCATGCGTTGATGATCGCCCCCTGAAACAACCGGACGACAACCATCACCGCAGCGAACGACAACCCGCGCAGCATCCAGTTACTCATGGGCAAACAGCGTAGCGAGTACCGTCGTGAGGCGTGACACATTCCCTGCGTCGAAACAATCTAAAAAGCCAGATCGGTGCCGGCGGTTTGGACGCGATGCTGGTCACGGACCTGATTAACGTGCGCTATCTGTCAGGTTTCTCCGGATCCAACGGCGCGTTGCTGGTCTTCGCCGACGATCGCGAAGCGATTTTGGCCACTGATGGGCGTTACCGCACCCAGGCCGCGGCGCAGGCGCCCGATCTCGAGGTGGCCATCGAGCGGGCCGTCGGGCGCTACCTGGCGGGGCAGGCGGCCGACGCGGGCGTGTCCAAGCTGGGCTTTGAAAGCAATGTGGTCACGGTCGACGGCTTTGACGCGCTGACGAATGAGGTGGGCGAGCGCGGCGGGAACACCGAGCTGGTGCGGGCCGCCGGAATCGTCGAAGCGCTGCGCGAGATCAAGGACGCCGGAGAGGTGGCGCTGCTGCGGCTGGCCTGCGAGGCCGCCGACGCCGCACTGAAGGACCTGGTGGCGCGTGGCGGTTTGCGGCCCGGCCGCACTGAACGTGAGGTCAGCCGCGAGCTCGAGGCCCTGATGCTCGACCACGGGGCCGACGCGATCTCATTCGAGACGATCGTGGCCGCCGGGCCGAATTCGGCGATCCCACACCACCGGCCGACCGACGAGGTGCTCGCCGACGGCGATTTCGTCAAGATCGACTTCGGTGCGCTGGTCGCCGGCTATCACTCGGACATGACCCGCACGTTCGTGCTGGGCAAGGCGGCGGACTGGCAGCTGGAGATCTACCAGTTGGTCTCCGAGTCACAGCGGGCCGGCCGGGAGGCGCTGCGGGCCGGCGCGGACCTTCGCGAGGTGGACGGCGCCGCGCGTCAGCTGATCGTCGACGCGGGGTACGGCGAGCAATTCAGCCACGGCCTGGGACATGGGGTGGGTCTGCAGATCCACGAGGCACCGGGTATCGGCGCCACCTCGGCCGGGACGTTGCTTGCCGGTTCCGTGGTGACGGTGGAGCCCGGCGTCTACTTGCCGGGCCGCGGCGGTGTCCGCATCGAGGACACGTTGGTCGTTGCCGACGATGCCTCGGAAACCAGCGGCCAGACCGCGGAGCTGCTGACTCGGTTCCCCAAAGAGCTGGCCATTCTGACGTAGCCAGTGCGGGTAAGCTGCATCCGGTGCCGTTCTGCGCGCACCGTATGCGGCGGAAGCCGCCACCGGGCAAAAGCTCGGCCCTGGAAAAACTGGCCATCCTGTAGGAGATAGACCGACCGTGGCATCAACTGCCGACTTCAAGAACGGACTGGTGCTGGTGATCGACGGCCAGCTGTGGACGATAACCGAGTTTCAGCACGTCAAACCGGGTAAAGGGCCGGCCTTCGTGCGTACCAAGCTGAAGAACGTGCTCTCGGGCAAGGTCGTCGACAAGACGTACAACGCCGGCGTGAAGGTGGATACCGCCACGGTCGACCGCCGCGACGCCACGTATCTGTACCGCGACGGCTCGGACTTCGTGTTCATGGACAGCCAGGACTACGAACAGCACCCGCTGCCGGAATCGCTGGTCGGGGACGCGGCCCGGTTCCTGCTGGAGGGCCTACCGGTGCAGGTGGCCTTCCACGACGGCGCGCCCCTGTACCTCGAGCTCCCGGTGTCGATCGAGCTCGTCGTCACCCATACCGAGCCGGGTCTGCAGGGCGACCGGTCCAGCGCCGGCACCAAGCCCGCGACCGTCGAGACCGGTGCGGAGCTCCAGGTGCCGCTGTTCATCAACACCGGCGACAAGCTGAAGGTGGATTCCCGCGACGGCAGCTATCTGGGCCGGGTCAACTCCTGAACATGCCGGACGGTAAATCGCCGAGGCCCGCCAAAGGACGCCATCATGCCCGCAAGCGCGCCGTGGATCTGCTGTTCGAAGCCGAGGCTCGCGGCCTGAGCCCGGTCGAGCTGGCCGACGTGCGCACCGCGCTGTCGCAAACCAACCCCGACGTCAAGGTGCTGCACCCATACAGCGTGGCGGTGGCACACGGCGTCGGCGCCGAGATCGACCACATCGACGACCTGATCAGCACCCACCTGCAGGGCTGGACGCTGGAGCGGCTGCCCGCGGTCGACCGCGCGATCCTGCGAGTCGCGGTGTGGGAGCTGCTTTACGCCGACGACGTGCCGGAGCCGGTCGCGGTCGACGAGGCCGTGCAGCTGGCCAAGGAGCTGTCCACCGACGACTCACCGGGCTTCATCAACGGAGTACTGGGACAGGTCATGCTGGTGACGCCGCAGATCCGGGCGGCCGCCGAGGCCGTCCGCGCAGCCACGCGACCAGGCGCGGCCACGACGCCGGAGCACCCCGAACCGCCGTCATGAGCCGATTGGAGCTCCGCGCCTTCCTCGCCGCCTTCCTGGCTGCGACAGTGGTGCTGGGCGCCGTCATCTGCGCCGCCTACGGCCTGACCATTGTCGCGTCGGCCCTCTCGATCTACGCGCTGGGCGTCGGCGCCTGGCTGTACCACTCGATCGAGCGGCTGATCGTGGCCCGCCGCATCAGCACCGTGCGGTCGGCCGCCAAGCCGCTGCAGCCGCTACTACCGGTGATGGCCGCGATCATGGGCCTCACCC
Organism: uncultured Actinomycetota bacterium; assembly: GCA_963794245.1. Classification (GTDB taxonomy): domain Bacteria; phylum Actinomycetota; class Actinomycetes; order Mycobacteriales; family Mycobacteriaceae; genus Mycobacterium. The sequence continues at coordinate 637,871 of CAWCDD010000004.1, forward strand.
AGGCCGTGGTGAGGTCGCTCAGCGACGTCACCGACCTGCCGACCCGCGGGCGGGAGCTTCCCATGCTGCGGTGGATGGACGGCACCCGCGGTGGCCGGCGGGTCATCGACAGCGACGAAACCGAGCGCTGACCGATCCAGTTGAATCCTGAGCGAAAACATCGCGGACGCAGGCCAGACCGGATAACAATGGTGGCGGACTTGTCGAGCGATAACCGCGAACTACGGAAGCGGCAGCATGACCCGGGCCGCGCCAGAAACAGGTGACGACATGAATCCCTACAGTGCCTACACGCGACGCCTGCGCGTCTCCGCGCTGGCCGCGGTGGCCAATCCGTCGTACACGCGCATCGACACCTGGAACCTGCTTGACGACGCGTGCCGTCACCTCGCCGAGGTCGACCTGGCCGGGCTGGACAAAACGCACGAGGTGGCGAAGGTCAGGCGGCTGATGGACCGCCTCGGTGCTTACGAGCGGTACTGGCTGTACCCCGGGCGAGAGAACCTGGCGACCTACCGCGCTCACCTTGACGGCCTGTCCACGGTGCGGCTCGCCGAGGAGGTGTCGCTGGCGGTGCGTCTGCTCAGCGAATATGGCGACCGCACAGCACTTTTCGATACTTCCGCGCCGTTGGCAGACCAGGAGTTGGTGGCCCGGGCCAAACAGCAGCAGTTCTACACCGTGCTGCTCGCCGACGACTCGCCCACGATGGGACCCGACTGCCTGGCCGAAAGTCTGCGGGAGCTGAGCGGCGCGTCTGATGACGTGCAGTTCGAGCTGCTGGTGGTGTCGAGCGTCGAGGATGCCATCACCGCGGTGGCCCTGAACGGCGAGATTCAGGCCGCGATCATCCGTCACGACGTGCCGTTGCGCTCGCGTGACCGGGTCCCGCTGATGAACACACTGCTGGGCGTCACCGACGATCCGGTCAGCCGCGACTGCGGCACCGACTGCATCGAATGCGGCGAATGGATCCGTGAGCTGCGCCCGCACATCGACCTCTACCTGCTCACCGACGAGTCGATCGCGGCCGGCAGTGACGAAGAAAACGACGTTTACGATCGGACGTTCTACCGGCTCAACGACGTCACCGATCTGTACAGCACGGTGCTTGCTGGACTCCGAAACCGTTTCGCCACACCGTTTTTCGATGCCTTGCGCGCTTACGCGGACTCGCCGGTCGGCCAATTCCACGCGCTACCCATCGCGCGGGGCGCCAGCATCTTCAACTCAAAGTCATTGCAGGACATGGGCGAGTTCTACGGCCGCAACATCTTCATGGCCGAGACCTCGACCACCTCGGGCGGCCTGGACTCGCTACTGGACCCGCACGGCAACATCAAGAAAGCGATGGACAAGGCCGCGCGAACCTGGAATGCCAACCAGACCTACTTCGTCACCAATGGCACGTCGACGGCCAACAAGATTGTCGTGCAGTCCTTGACCCGGCCGGGCGACATCGTGCTGATCGACCGCAACTGCCACAAGTCGCACCACTACGGTCTGGTGCTGGCCGGCGCCTACCCGCTGTACCTGGACGCCTATCCGCTGCCGCAGTTCGCGATCTACGGGGCGGTGTCGCTGGAGACGATCAAACAGAAGCTGCTGGACCTCGAGGGAGCCGGCCAACTCGACAAGGTGCGCATGCTGTTGCTCACCAACTGCATCTTCGACGGCGTCGTCTACAACCCGCAGCGGGTGATGGAAGAGATACTGGCGATCAAGCCGGACATCTGCTTCCTGTGGGACGAGGCGTGGTACGCGTTCGCCACCGCGGTTCCCTGGGCCCGGCAACGGACCGCCATGGTGTCGGCGGATCGTCTCGAGCAGATGCTGGCGTCACCGGAATACGCTGCGGAATACCGTAATTGGGCCGCGTCGATGGAGGGGATTCCAAGGTCGGAATGGGTGAACCATCGGCTGCTGCCCGACCCCGGTAAGGCGCGGGTGCGGGTCTATGCGACGCACTCCACCCACAAGTCGCTGTCGGCTTTCCGGCAGGCGTCGATGATCCACGTGCGCGACCGGGACTTCAATTCGCGCGCCCGCGATGCGTTCGGTGAGGCGTTCTTGACCCACACCTCGACGTCGCCGAACCAGCAACTGCTCGCCTCGCTCGACCTGGCGCGCCGGCAGGTCGACATCGAGGGCTTCCAATTGGTTCGGCAGGTCTACGACATGGCGCTGGTTTTCCGGCACCGCGTCCGCAAGGACCGGCTGATCAGCAAATGGTTCCGCATTCTCGACGAAGCCGACCTGGTGCCCGAAGAGTTCCGGGCATCCGCGGTCAGCTCATACCGCGAGGTCCGGCAGGGCGCGCTGGCGGAGTGGAACGAAGCCTGGCGGTCCGATCAGTTCGTGCTGGATCCGACGCGAGTCACCCTGTTCCTCGGCAACACCGGAATGAACGGCTACGACTTCCGCGAGAAGATCCTGATGGAACGCTTCGGCATTCAGATCAACAAGACGTCGATCAACAGCGTGCTGCTGATCTTCACCATCGGTGTCACCTGGTCGAGCGTGCATCACCTGCTCGACGTGCTGCGCCGGGTGGCCACCGACCTGGATCGGGAGAAGGAACTGGCGAGTGCGGCCGACTGGACGCTGCATCAGCGCCGCGTCGAGGAGATCACCCAGGATCTACCGCACCTTCCCGACTTCAGCGAATTCGACATCGCCTTCCGCCCGGTGGAGGCCTGCGCATTCGGTGACATGCGCTCGGCGTTCTACGCCGGATACGAAGAGTCCGACCGCGAGTACGTGCAGATCGGCAGCGCCGGCCGGCGGATCGCCGAGGGCCGGAAATTCGTATCCACCACGTTCGTGGTGCCCTACCCGCCGGGCTTCCCCGTGCTGGTCCCCGGTCAGGTCGTCTCCAAGGAGATCCTGTATTTCCTGGCTCAGCTCGACGTCAAGGAAATCCACGGATACAACCCGGAACTCGGCTTGTCGGTGTTCACGGCGGAGGCGCTGGCCCGCCTGGAAGCCCAACGAAGCGCCGCGGCCGCCGCGGTGGGTTCTGCGTTCCCGGCGTTCGAGCTGCCCGCGGACACATCGGTTTTGAACGGGGCACGCAACGGTGACCGCGTCCAGCGGGCGGTCACCGAAGACGTTTGACGGGTTGGCTCACCCTTGCGTGCGGCCCGGCGCACCGGGCGCCTCGGCCGCACAGTCGAAACCGTCGGCGCACACTCAGCGTCGGGTCCTGGCGTAGAGCAAGCTGTCGCGCGGTTCGGGTCCGATGGTGGGGTAGACGGCGTGGCGTGCCAGCCGGCCCTCTAACACAAACCCGGCCCGCTCCAGCAGTCGCGCCGACCGCACGTTGTCGACACTGCAGGTGGCCCAGATGCGAGACACCTGCCGGTCGGCCTCCAGGGCGGTCAACAGCAAGTCCAGCACCTCGGACATCAAACCTTTGCCCCACCACCTGCGGCCGAGGCAGTAGCCGATTTCGACCGATTCGGGCGCCGAGCGCCGGCAGCTGGTCAGCCCGATGACTTCGCCGCTGTGCCGCAGTTCGATGGCCCAGGTTCGCTCTTCGTCGGTGGCGTTGAGTTTCTCGGCGATCACCCGTCGCGTGGTCGCCACGTCGGGATGCGGCGCCCAGAGCAGATACTTCGTGACCGCGCGATCGCGGGCGACCCGTTGGAAGAGCGCGCCGGCGTCCGCGAGCGTGGGCAGCCGCAGCAGCAGCCGCGGCCCGACGATGCGGTCAGGGGGGTAATCGACCACGGCGCTAGAGGTCGAGCGCCTGATAGGTGCGCCGGACGAACTTCGGTTGCGCCGTTTGAAGTTTCGCCAACGTGGTGTTGCCGGCTATGGCCGCGGCGACGTCTACGGACATATCGGGCAAATTCTGGACGAGATAGAGCAGGACCAGATCGGCGCTCGGGTCGGCCTGCCACCACGTCCCGTAGGCGCCCGGCCAGCTGAAGGTCCCGAGCCCGCCCGGCCCGAACAGCGACGCGGATTTGGCCGGATCGGTCACCACCGACAGGTTCAGCCCGAAGCCGCGGCCGACCCAGTATGGCGCCCCGAGGAAGTTGTGCCGCTTGTGTGCGTCGGTGAGCCGGTCGGTTCGCATCAGGCACACCGATTCGGGCGATAGCACCCGCACGCCGTCGACTGTCCCGTCGCCGAGCAGCATCCGGATGAACCGCAGGTAGTCGTCGGCCGTCGACCACAATCCGCCGCCGGCGTTGGAGAAGGAGGGCGGCTTGATATGCGGCGGCCCCATCACGTCGTGGTGCAGTTGGCCCCGCTCGTCGAGCCGGTACATGGTCGCGGCGCGGCGGCGCGCCTCGGGGGTGACGAAGAACCCGGTGTCGGGCATGCCCGCCGGGCCCAGGATCCGTTCATCGAGCACCTGGTGGAATGGCTTGCCTTCGATGCGGGATGCGATGACGCCCAGCAGGTCGATGGAATGGCTGTAGGTGAGGCGGTCACCCGGCTGATGCACCAGCGGCAACTTGGCCAGTTCGGCCAGCCACGCATCCGGGCCTTGATTGAACGGCAGTCGCGCGTAGGCCTTGGCGATCGGCCCGGACACCGAGAAGCCGTAGGCCAGGCCGCTGGTGTGGGTCAGCAGATCCTCGATCAGGATCGCCCGGTTTAGCGGGTGGGTGCGGTCCAGCGGGCCGCGCGGGTCGTCGAGCACCCGCAGGTTCGCCAACTCCGGGGCCCAGCGCGTGATCGGGTCTTTCAGCGTCAGCTTGCCCTCGTCGACCATGCTCATGATCGCCGCCACGGTGACCGGCTTGGTCATCGACGCGATGCGAAACACCGTGTCTCGTTGCATGGGCAGGCCGGCGTCGACATCCCGGTGGCCGATCTCGTTGACCTGCAGCACTTCTCCGTGCTGCCATACCACCGTCACCGCGCCGGCGAGCAGGCCGGCGTCGCAGACCTCGCGGATGGAGGTCTGGTTGCCCTCGAGATTCACCCGGTCAGGGTAGCCCGCGAGCACTTAGCACCGTTGCGCGCGTAGGTACCGGAGCGTCTACTGCCGCTTCTCATCTGGCCGCTGAGCAAAGGCACGAAGGTCACGGCGAGTCTGGTGACCCGGTGCTCCGGCCTCGCCGTCTCGGTGTCTGCCTCGCGTGTAGTCGCCCTGCCACTCCACTCTTTCTCCGGCGGCGACCCTCGCTACCTGCTCGGCGTGCTTTTCGGTGTCACGTTCACGAAGAAACAACTGATGCTTGCGCTGCAGATCTTCGTCAGACTCGAGGCGCCTGAGTTCAGGGGCGAATTCTTCCAGCTCGGCCCGGCGCTGCGGGACGATCATGCAGATGGGCTCGCCGACCTCGAATCGCACGGGCAAAAATTTGCGGGTGAGTTTCCAGCTCATGCTGAAACTCGCACTTGCCCAATCGCTCTCGACGATGCCCTCCAGCGGGCACACACCGTCCTTCGGATAGTTTGCTGGCCCGCGGACCAACAGGTTGTAGCCCGGCGGAGTGCGAAACAGCATCGGCAAACGCCAGGTCAGGATTCCGTTACCGAAATGGCTCAGGGGCAGTAGCTGATTGGCGAGGTACTCGTCGGGTTCGATCAGCACATCGATGCCATCGTCTTGGGCTATCCAGATTACGGTGAACGCACACTGATTACGCAGCTCCCAGCCGCTTTGGTTGGCGATGAGCATCGGCAGACACCGACTCGGCCAACCTTTATCCGCCTCCGACTGCGCTGTCATCCACGCCCGGTTAGCCGATGCCGGGGCAATCTGCGGCGCGTTATCGCCGGTGATGTACCCGATCAGCGGGCGGGCTGGCCCGTCGGCGTTGTCACTCACGCGAGCCACATTAGCTGGGAATTCGTAGCGATGCCGCCGGAGTCAGCGCCGTTGCGCGCGCACGTAGCAGAACGCCACAGCTACGGGGTGTATCGAGGCCAAAATTTCATGATGGTTTCGGTTGAGCAAAGGTACTGCAGCTTACCCGCGATGCGCGGGCCGATATCGCTTGTTTGGCTTTAGTGTTGGCTGCTATGGCCGGACTGAGCAACTACGTGAAGCGCTGGCGCACAGCGCTTCACGTGACCGTATCGGCATTGATAGTTGCCATCGGACTCGGCACCACCCCCGTAGCTCATGCGGCTGCGGCCACGGCGACGTTGTCGGTGGAACATACGTGGCAGACCGGTTTCATCGCCCACTTCACCATCACCAACGCGAGCATGACGCAGCTCTCCGATTGGAGGCTCGAATTCGACCTGCCGGCCGGAGAAGGTATCTCGCACACGTGGAACAGCACCTTTGCGCAATCCGGTACTCACTTTGTGATCACCCCCGCGAATTGGAATCGCAGCATTGAGCCTGGTGGTTCAGCCACCGGTGGTATGAGGGGTGTGCTGACCGGTTCCTACTCGCCACCGTCGAATTGTCTGCTCAACGGGCAATATCCTTGCACCTAGCGGCGACTGCGCGCTGAGGCTCGACGGCGTCGACAGTGCGGCCGACGCTATCGAAGCCGGGCCTGGATGCGGACCCGGCGTGGCCGGCATCGTCGTGCGAGCCGCGGAATGATACGCTGCCCGACAGTCGACATCCTTTAACGATCCGTCCGGAGAGGCGGAGAAGGAGGTCAGGGTTTCGCATGAGTGCCGCGGGTGATTCCGCAACCGGCCGCGAATTGATGTCGGCGGCCGACGTCGGCCGAACCATTTCCCGTATCGCGCACCAGATCATCGAAAAGACCGCGCTCGATAGTCCTGACGCGCCGCGGGTGGTGCTGTTGGGGATCCCGACCCGCGGGGTGATTCTGGCCGCGCGCCTGGCCGCCAACATCGGTGAATTCTGCGGCGTCGATGTCAGTCACGGCGCGCTCGACATCACTTTGTACCGTGACGATTTGATGACCAAGCCGCCCCGGCCGCTGGAGGTCACTTCGATTCCGGCCGGTGGCATCGACGACGCGCTGGTGATTCTCGTCGACGACGTGCTGTATTCCGGTCGCTCGGTGCGCTCCGCCCTGGATGCGCTACGCGACGTGGGCCGGCCGCGAGCAGTGCAACTGGCGGTGCTGGTCGACCGCGGCCATCGCGAGCTGCCGGTGCGCGCCGACTACGTGGGTAAGAATGTGCCGACCGCACGCAACGAGAGCGTGCATGTGCAGCTGCGCGAGCACGACGATCGCGACGGCGTCGTCATCATGAGGGACCTTGAAGGATGACAGCCGCATGACCAGACACCTGCTGACCGCCGGGGACCTCACCCGTGACGACGCCACTGCCATCCTCGACGACGCCGACCGGTTCGCGCAGGCCCTGGTCGGGCGCGAGGTCAAGAAACTGCCGACGCTGCGCGGGCGCACCGTGGTCACGATGTTCTACGAGAACTCGACGCGCACTCGCGTGTCGTTCGAGGTGGCCGGGAAGTGGATGAGCGCCGACGTCATCAACGTCAGCTCGTCCGGATCGTCGGTGAGCAAGGGCGAGTCGCTGCGCGACACCGCGTTGACGCTGCACGCGGCCGGCGCCGATGCGCTGATCATCCGGCACCCGGCCTCCGGTGCCGCGCACCTGCTGGCCGACTGGACTTCTCCCGCCGACGGCGAAGGTGGCCCGTCGGTGATCAATGCCGGCGACGGCACGCATGAACACCCGACGCAGGCGCTGCTGGACGCGTTGACCATCCGCCAGCGCCTCGGCGGCATCGAAGGCCGGCGCGTCGTGATCGTCGGCGACATTCTGCACAGTCGGGTTGCGCGCTCCAACGTGACGCTGCTGGCCACGTTGGGCGCCGAGGTGGTGCTGGTGGCGCCACCGACACTGTTGCCGGTCGGGGTGGACGGCTGGCCGGCCACCGTCTCCTACGACTTCGACGCCGAGCTCCCCGCCGCCGACGCCGTGCTGATGCTGCGGGTGCAGGCCGAGCGGATGAATGGCGGGTTCTTCCCGTCGGTGCGCGAATACTCGGTGCGCTACGGGCTTTCCGACCGGCGCCAGGCGCTGCTGCCGGGCCATGCCGTGGTGCTGCACCCCGGCCCGATGGTGCGCGGCATGGAGATCGCATCTTCGGTGGCCGATTCATCGCAATCCGCTGTGCTGCAACAGGTCTCTAACGGCGTGCACGTGCGGATGGCCGTGCTGTTCCATGTGCTGGTCGGCACCGAAGCCGCGGATAAGACGGGTAGTGAGGGTGTAGCGTGACTGTGCTGCTTCGCGGAGTCCGGTTGTACGGCGAGGGCGAACGGGTCGACGTTCGGGTCGATGACGGCCAGATCGCCGAAATCGGTGCCGGACTGCCGATCCCCGAATTCGCCGACGTCATCGACGCTACGGGTCATGTGCTGCTGCCCGGATTCGTCGACCTGCACACCCACCTGCGTGAGCCTGGCCGCGAATACGCCGAAGACATCGAAACCGGCTCGGCGGCCGCCGCTTTGGGCGGATACACGGCGGTGTTCGCGATGGCGAACACCAAACCTGTCGCGGACAGCCCGGTGGTCACCGATCACGTCTGGCACCGCGGCCAGCAGGTCGGCCTGGTGGATGTGCACCCCGTCGGCGCGGTCACCGTCGGGCTGGCCGGAACCGAGCTCACCGAGATGGGCATGATGGCCGCCGGCGCCGCGCAGGTGCGGATGTTCTCCGACGACGGCGTCTGCGTGCACGACCCACTGATCATGCGCCGTGCCCTGGAATACGCCACCGGGTTGGGCGTGCTGATCGCCCAGCACGCCGAGGAGCCGCGGCTGACCGTCGGCGCGGTGGCGCACGAGGGGCCCACGGCCGCCCGGCTCGGGCTCTCGGGGTGGCCCCGGGCCGCCGAGGAATCGATCGTCGCCCGCGATGCGCTACTGGCCCGCGACGCCGGCGCCCGCGTGCACGTCTGTCACGCCTCTACGGCGGGAACGGTCGAGATTCTGAAATGGGCTAAGGGTCAAGGCATTTCAATCACCGCCGAAGTAACGCCGCATCATCTGCTGCTGGATGACAGCAGGCTGGCCAGCTACGACGGGTTGAACCGCGTCAACCCGCCGCTGCGTGAAGCCGCCGACGCGATCGCGTTGCGTCAAGCGTTGGCCGACGGGGTAATCGACTGCGTGGCCACCGACCATGCCCCGCATGCCGAGCACGAAAAATGCGTCGAGTTCTCCGCGGCTCGGCCCGGCATGCTGGGACTGCAGACGGCGCTGTCGGTGGTGGTGCAGACCATGGTGGCGCCCGGACTGTTGACCTGGCGCGATGTCGCCCGGGTGATGAGCGAAAATCCGGCGCGCATAGTCGGATTGCCCGATCACGGCCGGCCGCTGGAGGTGGGGGAGCCGGCGAACCTGACCGTGGTGGACCCGGATGCGACCTGGACGGTCACCGGTCCAGAACTGGCCAGTCGCTCGGCCAATACTCCTTACGAGTCGATGACCTTGCCCGCCACCGTGACAGCCACGCTGCTGCGCGGAAAAATCACCGCTCGGGACGGGAAGAGTCCGGCATGAATTCTTCAACGCTGGTGGCGTCGCTGATCTTTGCGGCCGTGCTGGTGGTGGTGATCGCGGTAGTCATCCAGCTGATGATGCTGGGCTGGCGCCGGCGCGCGCAGCGCCAGGACGAGCTGATCGGCAACCTGCCCGAAGTGCCCGACGCGGTGGGCCCGGCGACCACCACGCTTCGGGGCGTCTATGTCGGTAGCACGCTTGCGACCGAGTGGAATGAGCGGGTCACGGCGGGCGACTTCGGGTTTCGCAGCAGGGCGGTGCTGAGCCGCTATCCCGAGGGCATTCTGCTGGAACGCAGCCGCGCCAACCCGATTTGGATTCCTCAGGACTCGATTACCGAAGTACGCACCGAGCGCGTGATGGGCGGAAAGGTCGCGGCTCGCAATGGGATACTGGCGATCCGATGGCGGCTGCCATCGGGCGTCGAGATCGACACCGGGTTCCGGGCAGGCAATCGCGATGACTACGACGGCTGGCTCGAGGAGGCTGCGTGACCCGCGCCGACGACGATGCAGAGCGGAGCGATGAGAAGGAGTGGCGCCGGTGACCACAGCAGCGCAACTGGTACTTGAAGATGGCCGCATCTTCACCGGGACACCGTTCGGCGAGATCGGCCAAGCCCTCGGCGAAGCCGTCTTCTCCACCGGCATGTCGGGCTATCAGGAGACGCTGACCGACCCCAGCTATCACCGCCAGATCGTGGTGGCCACCGCGCCGCAGATCGGCAACACGGGCTGGAACGGCGAGGATGCCGAAAGCCGGGGCGACAAGATCTGGGTCGCGGGCTACGCGGTCCGCGACCCGTCGCCGCGCGCCTCCAACTGGCGTGCCACCGGGACACTGGAGGACGAGCTGATCAGCCAGCACATCGTCGGGATCGCCGGTATCGACACCCGCGCGGTGGTGCGCCATCTGCGCAGCCGCGGCTCGATGAAGGCCGGGGTGTTCTCCGGTGCTGCGCTCGCCGAGCCGGACGAGTTGCTGGACCGGGTGCGCGACCAGCAGTCGATGCTCGGTGCCGATCTCGCCGGTGAGGTCAGCACGCCGGTCACCTACGTCGTGGAACCCGAAGGACCACAGCGGTTTACGGTCGCCGCCCTGGACCTGGGGATCAAGACCAACACGCCGCGCAACTTCTCCCGGCGCGGAATCCGCAGTCACGTGCTGCCGGCGTCGGCCACCTTCGAGCAGATCGCCGACATCAAGCCGGACGGCGTGTTCCTGTCCAACGGGCCCGGCGACCCCGCCACCGCGGACCACATCGTCGCGCTCACTCGCGAGGTGCTGAACGCCGGAATCCCGTTGTTCGGCATCTGCTTCGGCAATCAGATCCTGGGCCGGGCGCTCGGCCTGTCCACCTACAAGATGGTGTTCGGCCATCGCGGAATCAACATCCCGGTCATGGACCACGCCACCGGGCGGGTCGCGGTGACCGCGCAGAACCACGGCTTCGCGCTGGAAGGGGAGGCCGGCCAGCGGTTCGATACGCCGTTCGGCCAGGCGATCGTCAGCCACACCTGCGCCAACGACGGGGTAGTGGAGGGTGTCAAACTGCTTGATGGACGGGCATTTTCGGTGCAATACCACCCGGAGGCCGCCGCCGGCCCGCACGATGCGGAGTACCTGTTCGATCAATTCGCCGATCTGATGGCCTCGCACAACAGGGAAGGGGCACGCTAGTGCCGCGTCGCGCCGACCTGCGTCACGTCCTGGTGATCGGCTCCGGGCCGATCGTCATCGGTCAAGCCTGCGAATTCGACTACTCCGGCACCCAGGCGTGCCGGGTGCTGCGAGCCGAGGGTCTGCAAGTCAGCCTGGTCAACTCCAACCCGGCAACCATCATGACCGACCCCGAGTACGCCGACCACACCTACGTCGAGCCCATCACCCCGGCATTCGTCGAGAAGGTGATCGTCCAGCAGGCCGAGCGTGGCAACAAGATCGACGCGCTGCTCGCGACACTGGGCGGGCAGACCGCACTGAACACCGCGGTCGCGCTCTACGAGAACGGCGCGCTGGAGCGCCACGACGTCGAGCTCATCGGTGCCGACTTCGAGGCCATCCAGCGCGGCGAGGACCGGCAGCGGTTCAAGGACATCGTCGCCAAGGTCGGCGGTGAATCCGCGCGCAGCCGAGTGTGTTTCACGATGGAAGAGGTCCGGGAGGCGGTCGAAGAGGTCGGTCTGCCGGTGGTCGTGCGGCCCAGCTTCACGATGGGCGGGCTGGGTTCCGGCATGGCGCGCTCCGTCGAGGAGGTCGACCGGATGGCCGGCGCCGGGCTGGCCGCCAGCCCCAGCGCCAACGTGCTGATCGAGGAATCGATCTACGGCTGGAAGGAATTCGAGCTCGAGCTGATGCGCGACGGCAACGACAACGTCGTGGTGGTGTGCTCGATCGAGAACCTCGACCCGATGGGCGTGCACACCGGAGACTCGGTCACCGTCGCGCCGGCCATGACGCTGACCGACCGCGAATACCAGCGGATGCGCGATCTGGGCATCGCGATCCTGCGCGAGGTCGGCGTCGACACCGGCGGCTGCAACATCCAGTTCGCGATCGACCCGACCGACGGCCGGCTGATCGTCATCGAGATGAACCCGCGGGTATCCCGTTCCAGCGCACTGGCTTCCAAGGCCACCGGCTTCCCGATCGCCAAGATCGCCGCCAAGCTGGCCATCGGCTACACGCTCGACGAGATCGTCAACGACATCACCAAAGAGACGCCGGCCTGCTTCGAGCCCACCCTGGACTACGTCGTGGTCAAGGCGCCGCGGTTCGCGTTCGAGAAATTCCCCGGTGCCGACCCGACCCTGACCACCACGATGAAATCCGTCGGTGAGGCAATGTCGCTGGGCCGCAACTTCGTCGAGGCGCTCGGCAAGGTGATGCGCTCGCTGGAAACCAGCCGGGCCGGCTTCTGGACCGGACCCGAGCCCGACGGTGACGTCGAGGAGGTGCTGACCCGGCTGCAGACGCCGACCGAAGGCCGGCTCTATGACATCGAGCTGGCGTTGCGGCAGGGCGCTTCGGTGGAGCGGGTCGCGCAGGCCAGCGGTGTGGACCCGTGGTTCGTCGCGCAGATCGGCGAGTTGGTGGCGCTGCGCGCCGAGATCGCCGCGGCCCCGGTGCTCGACTCCGACCTACTGCGCCACGGTAAGCACAGCGGATTGTCCGATCGCCAGATCGCCGCGCTGCGACCCGAATTGGCCGGTGAGGACGGCGTCCGCTCGTTGCGTGAGCGCCTGGGCATCCACCCGGTGTACAAGACGGTGGACACCTGCGCCGCCGAGTTCGAGGCCAAGACGCCCTACCACTACAGCAGCTACGAACTTGACCCCGCCGCCGAGACCGAGGTCGCGCCGCAGATCGAGAAGCCCAAGGTGCTGATCCTGGGGTCCGGCCCGAACCGGATCGGCCAGGGGATCGAATTCGACTACAGCTGTGTGCACGCGGCAACCACATTGAGCCAGGCCGGTTTTGAAACGGTGATGGTCAACTGCAACCCCGAGACGGTGTCCACCGACTACGACACCGCCGACCGGCTGTACTTCGAGCCGCTGACCTTCGAGGATGTCCTCGAGGTGTACCGCGCCGAAGCGGAGTCGGCGAGCGGTGGCCCCGGAGTGGTCGGCGTCATCGTGCAGCTCGGCGGCCAGACCCCGCTCGGACTGGCCCAGCGGCTCGCCGACGCCGGGGTTCCGATCGTGGGCACCCCGCCGGAGGCCATCGACCTGGCGGAGGACCGCGGCGCCTTCGGCGACCTGCTCGGTGCGGCGGGGCTGCCGGCGCCGAAATACGGCATGGCAACGACTTTCGCGCAGGCTCGCCGGATCGCCGACGAGATCGGCTACCCGGTGCTGGTGCGGCCGTCGTATGTGCTGGGCGGGCGCGGCATGGAGATCGTCTATGACGAGGAGACGCTGAAGAGCTACATCACCCGCGCCACGCAGCTGTCTCCCGAGCACCCGGTGCTCGTCGACCGTTTCCTCGAGGACGCCGTCGAAATCGACGTCGACGCATTGTGTGACGGCACGGAGGTCTACATCGGCGGGATCATGGAGCACATCGAGGAGGCCGGCATTCACTCCGGCGACTCGGCCTGCGCGCTGCCCCCGGTGACGCTGGGCCGCAGTGACGTGGAGAAGGTGCGACGGGCGACGGAGGCCATCGCGCACGGCATCGGTGTGGTGGGTCTGCTCAACGTGCAGTACGCGCTGAAAGACGATGTGCTCTACGTCCTGGAGGCCAACCCGCGGGCCAGCCGTACCGTGCCATTCGTCTCCAAGGCCACCGCGATCCCGCTCGCCAAAGCGTGTGCGCGGATCATGTTGGGCACCAACATTTCCCAGCTCCGGGAAGAGGGAATCCTGGTGGCGACCGGGGACGGGGCCCACGCGGCCCAGGATGCCCCGATCGCGGTCAAGGAGGCGGTGTTGCCCTTCCACCGGTTCCGTCGCGCCGACGGATCGGCCATCGATTCCTTACTCGGCCCGGAGATGAAATCGACCGGCGAGGTGATGGGCATCGACCGCGACTTCGGCACCGCCTTCGCCAAGAGCCAGACCGCGGCCTACGGTTCGTTGCCGGCCGAGGGCACCGTGTTCGTGTCGGTCGCGAACCGCGACAAGCGATCGCTGGTGTTCCCGGTCAAGCGGCTGGCCGACCTGGGCTTCCGTGTGCTTGCCACCGAAGGCACCGCGGAGATGTTGCGACGCAACGGAATTCCGTGTGACGAGGTGCGCAAGCACTTCGAGCCCCCGGGGCCCGGGCGCCCGGAGGTTTCGGCGGTCGAGGCGATCAAGGCGGGTGACGTCGACATGGTGATCAACACGCCTTACGGCAACTCCGGCCCGCGCATCGACGGCTACGAAATCCGTTCCGTGGCAGTGTCGGCGAACATCCCGTGCGTGACGACCGTGCAGGGCGCGTCGGCCGCCGTGCAGGGCATCGAGGCCGGTATCCGCGGTGATATCGGGGTGCGGTCGCTACAGGAGCTGCACAGTGTGATCGGGCCCGGAAGCGCCGCCGAAAAGGACTCCCGATGACCGGGTTCGGCGTCCGGCTGGCCGAGGCGAAGTCGAGTCGCGGGCCGTTGTGCCTGGGCATCGACCCCCACCCCGAGCTGCTGCGCGCATGGGACCTGCCGACCACCGCCGACGGCCTGGCCAAGTTCTGCGATATCTGTGTGGAGGCGTTTTCCGGTTTCGCCGTCGTCAAACCCCAGGTGGCGTTCTTCGAGTCCTACGGTTCGGCCGGCTATGCGGTACTGGAACGCACGATCGCCGCGCTGCGCTCGGTCGGCGTGCTGGTCCTGGCGGACGCCAAGCGCGGGGACATCGGGTCGACGATGGCGGCCTACGCGGCGGCCTGGGCCGGCGAGTCGCCGCTGGCCGCCGACGCCGTGACCGCCTCGCCGTATCTGGGGTTCGGCTCGCTGCGCCCGCTGCTGGAAGCCGCCGCGGCGCACGACCGGGGGGTCTTCGTGCTGGCGGCAACGTCCAATCCGGAGGGCGGGACCGTGCAGCGTGCCACCTTCGACGGCCGCACCGTGGCCCAGCTGGTCGTCGACCAGGCGGCGGTGGTCAACCGGTCCGCCACTCCGTCCGGACCGGGCTACGTCGGTGTGGTGCTGGGTGCGACGGTCTTCGAGGCGCCCGATGTGAGCGCGCTGGGGGGACCGGTGCTGGTTCCCGGGGTTGGCGTGCAGGGCGGCCGCCCGCAGGCGCTTGGCGGCCTCGGTGGGGCCGTGCCGGGCCAGCTGCTGCCCGCGGTGGCCCGCGAGGTGCTGCGGGCCGGCCCGAACGTGTCGGATCTGCGGGCGGCGGGCGAACAAATGCTCGACTCGGTCGCCTATCTCCGTGTGCAATAGCGGCCACATCAAGGGCCCGGTTAACAGCATCGGAATCTTTTCCCGCCGACTTCCACCCGACGACCTGGTGTTTGTCGGCGCCGCGACACGCCGGACACGCCATGGCAAATCGTGATACCCGGCACGGGCCCCGCGGCTATCAGCCGGCGCCCTCCGCGTCGGTCCTTCACCGGGCCTCCGGCACCGCGGCGCACAGAGCTAAAACTGCAGGTGGATGGCCTGATTTGGGTCCGTGCTGCGAGGACGTGGTGAGCGCCCAGGTGCCGGATCGGATCGCTGCCAGCGATGCCGAAGCATGCCGCTGACGGCATGTGTGGGCGCCGCACAAGCTGGGCATTTAACCTCGTAACCAGGGGGTCGGGTTAGATTTCGTCAGGAAGCGTGAGTACGGTCGTCTCCGCTGGGCCAAGCAACCCAGCAGAGACACGAGAATGATCGAGATACGGAGGAATCGTGGCCCTTCCCCAGTTGACCGACGAGCAGCGCGCGGCCGCGTTGGAGAAGGCGGCTGCCGCACGTCGCATACGAGCAGAGCTGAAAGACCGTCTCAAGCGCGGTGGCACCAACCTGACCCAGGTGCTCAAGGACGCCGAGAGCGATGAAGTCCTGGGCAAGATGAAGGTGTCTGCCCTGCTCGAGGCGTTGCCGAAGGTGGGCAAGGTCAAGGCGCAGGAAATCATGAACGAGCTGGAGATCGCTCCGACTCGCCGCCTGCGTGGCCTTGGCGACCGCCAGCGCAAGGCCCTGCTGGAAAAGTTCGGCACCGCCTAACCCGACCTGCGACGATGCAGGCCGAATGGCCTGTGGGCGCACCGACCCAGGGGCGCCAATGAGCGTCGACGAGGGACCGGACACCGGGCACCGCGCACTTCCTGAGCCGTCAGGCAAGGGACGCGTGGTGGTGCTGTCCGGTCCCTCAGCGGTCGGTAAGTCGACAGTGGTCCGGTGTCTGCGACAGCGGGTACCGAACCTGCATTTCAGTGTCTCTGCCACGACGCGGGCGCCGCGGCCGGGGGAAGTCGACGGTGTCGACTACCACTTCGTCAGTCCCGCCCGCTTTCAGCAACTCATCGACGAGGGCGCCCTGCTGGAGTGGGCCGAGATCCACGGCGGACTGCAGCGATCGGGCACCTTGGCCGAGCCGGTGCGGTCCGCGACCGGCTCGGGATTTCCGGTGCTCATCGAGGTGGACCTGGCCGGAGCCAGGGCGATCAAGCAGGCGATGCCGGAGGCCATCACGGTGTTTCTGGCCCCGCCCAGCTGGGCGGACCTGCAGGCCAGGCTGGTCGGGCGTGGCACCGAATCGCCGGAGGCCATGGCGCGCCGCCTGGACACCGCACGGGTGGAACTGGCAGCCCAGGACGACTTCGACCAGGTCGTGGTCAACAGTCAATTGGAGTCTGCGTGCGCCGAATTGGTATCCTTGCTGGTGGGAAACGCGCCTGGCACGGCATGAGCCGACTCGCCAGACGCGATCGAGAATCAAAGTCTCTAACTGTTTTCAAATCGCCCTAAGCGCCAGGAGAAAGTCTTACGTGAGTATTCCGCAGTCCGACACGTCGCTGACCGCCGTCGATCAATTCGATCCTTCGGCAGGCGGGCAGCGCACCTACGACACCCCACTGGGCATCACCAACCCGCCCATCGACGAGTTGCTCGACCGCGTTTCGAGCAAGTACGCGCTGGTCATCTACGCGGCCAAGCGAGCTCGGCAAATCAACGATTACTACAACCAGCTCGGCGAGGGCATCCTCGAGTACGTTGGTCCGCTGGTCGAGCCGGGGCTACAGGAAAAGCCGCTCTCGATCGCGATGCGTGAAATCCACGGCGACCTGCTCGAGCACACCGAGGGCGAGTAGCAGGACGGGGCCAGCCGTGGAGAGCCGCTTCAACGAAGAAGGGCCGGCGTAGGTGGATCGCAAGCGGATCGTCGTCGGTGTCTCCGGGGGCATCGCCGCGTACAAGGCGTGCACCGTCGTCCGGCAGCTCGCCGAGGCGGGCCATGAGGTCCGCGTCATCCCCACCGAAGCCGCGTTGCGCTTTGTCGGAGCCGCCACGTTCGAAGCGCTCTCCGGTCAGCCGGTGCACACCGGCGTGTTCTCCGACGTTCCCGAGGTGCCGCACGTCCGGTTCGGCCAGCAGGCCGACCTGGTGGTGGTGGCGCCGGCCACCGCCGACCTGTTGGCCCGCGCGGTGCACGGCCGCGCCGACGATCTGCTGACCGCGACGTTGCTCACGGCGCGATGTCCGGTGCTGTTCGCGCCCGCGATGCACACCGAGATGTGGTTACACCCCGCCACCGTCGACAATGTGGCGACTTTGCGCCGTCGGGGCGCTGTGGTGCTGGAACCGGCATTCGGACGGCTCACCGGCACGGACAGCGGCAAAGGACGGCTTCCCGAGGCCGAAGAGATCACCACCCTGGCCCACCTGCTGCTGGAGCGCTCTGACGCGCTGCCCTACGACCTGGCCGGCCGCAAGCTCCTGGTGACCGCCGGCGGAACCCGTGAGCCGATCGACCCGGTCCGCTTCATCGGCAACCGCAGCTCCGGCAAGCAGGGCTACGCCGTGGCGCGGGTCGCCGCCCAGCGCGGTGCCGAGGTCACGCTGATCGCCGGCCACACGGTCGGGCTCATCGATCCGGCCGGCGTCGAAGTCGTGCACATCAGTTCGGCCCAACAACTCGCCGACGCGGTCTCCAAGCACGCGCCCGATGCCGATGTTCTGGTGATGGCCGCCGCGGTGGCCGACTTCCGGCCCGCGCAGGTTGCCGCCGCGAAGATCAAAAAAGGCCCGAACGATCAAGACCGGCCGCCGACCATCGAGTTGGTGCGCAACGACGACGTGTTGGCCGGCGCGGTCCGCGCGCGATCCCACGGGGAGCTCCCCAACATGCGGGCCATCGTGGGTTTTGCCGCCGAGACCGGCGACGCCAACGGCGATGTGCTGTTCCACGCCCGGGCAAAGTTGCGCCGCAAGGGATGTGACCTGTTGGTGGTCAACGCCGTTGGCGACGGCAGGGCATTCGAGGTGGACAGCAACGACGGCTGGCTGCTGGCGTCCGACGGGACCGAGGCGGCGCTCCAGCACGGCTCGAAGACGCTAATGGCGAGTCGAATCGTCGATGCGGTCGTCACGTTCCTGCACAGCGACAGCGGATAGCACCAGGTTGCAATCGCCCGCCTGAGCCGGTTGAGTTGAAGGCGCTTAAAATAATTTGCCTAACTAACATTAGTCAGTACGGAAGGATGACGCAGTGAGCGAAAAGGGTCGGCTGTTTACCAGTGAGTCGGTGACCGAGGGGCATCCCGACAAGATCTGCGACGCGATCAGCGACTCGGTCCTCGACGCGCTTCTGGCGCAGGATCCGCGCTCACGTGTCGCGGTCGAGACGCTGGTGACCACCGGGCAGGTGCACGTGGTCGGCGAGGTCACGACGACCGCCAAGGAGGCGTTCGCCGACATCACCAACACCGTGCGCGCCCGCATCCTCGACATCGGCTACGACTCCTCGGACAAGGGCTTCGACGGCGCGTCGTGCGGGGTGAACATCGGCATCGGCGCCCAGTCGCCCGACATCGCCCAGGGCGTGGACACCGCCCACGAGGCGCGCGTCGAGGGCGCCGCGGACCCGCTGGACGCCCAGGGCGCCGGCGACCAGGGCCTGATGTTCGGTTACGCGATCAACGACACTCCCGAGCTGATGCCGCTGCCCATCGCGCTGGCCCACCGGCTGTCGCGCAAGCTGACCGAGGTCCGCAAGGACGGGACGCTGCCCTACCTGCGGCCGGACGGCAAGACGCAGGTCACCATCGAATACGAGGACGACGTCCCGGTGCGGCTGGACACCGTGGTCGTTTCCACCCAGCACGCCGACGGCATCGACCTGGTGAAGACGCTGGATCCCGACATCCGGCGAGCACGTGCTCACCACCGTGCTCGACGGAGCTGGCGCACGACACCCTGGACTCGTCGTCGACCCGGGTGCTGGTCAACCCGACCGGCAAGTTCGTGCTCGGCGGACCGATGGGCGACGCGGGCCTGACCGGCCGCAAGATCATCGTCGACACCTACGGCGGCTGGGCCCGTCACGGCGGCGGCGCGTTCTCCGGCAAGGATCCGTCCAAGGTGGACCGGTCAGCGGCGTACGCGATGCGCTGGGTGGCCAAAAACATCGTCGCGGCCGGGCTGGCGGAGCGAGTCGAGGTCCAGGTGGCCTACGCCATCGGCAAGGCCGCGCCGGTCGGGCTGTTCATCGAGACGTTCGGTACCGCGACGGTCGACCCGGTCAAGATCGAGAAGATCGTGCCCGAGGTGTTCGACCTGCGACCCGGCGCGATCATCCGCGACCTGGACCTGCTGCGCCCGATCTACGCGCAGACCGCCGCCTACGGGCACTTCGGCCGCACCGACATCGAGCTGCCGTGGGAGCAGCTCAACAAGGTCGACGACCTCAAGCGCGCCATCTAGGCGTGTTCGGGCGCGCCGCTGCGCGGTCGATGCTGGACGGCAGCGGGTGATCGTGCGTCCAGCGCAGGCAGGCCGTCGATGCTGTGCTGATTGCGCTGCACGGCGCGCACGTATCAGTCGTCGTTGCTTTGGCGTGATAGGTGTCGAGCACCGGGCGTTCGTCGACGAGCTCGTAGTACGGGCACCGCGTATCCGCAGGCGTCGGTGATCCGCTCGACATCGATGACGATGCGGCCCGGATGCCGGCATGCTGGCCGCCGAAATGAGCTAGCAGACCGGGGAATTCGGCGTCGTCCGGGCGGACCGCGCGCCCGGTGCCGAACAGCCGCAGGATTCGCGAGTTTCGGGTGAACGAGCAGAACATCAGGGTGATCCGGCCGTTGTCGCGCAGGTGCGCGATCGTTTCCGCGCCGCTGCCGAACAGATCGAGATAGGCCACGGTGTGCTCGTCGAGCACCGCGAAGGTGTCACGATATCCCTTGGGGGAGAGGTTGATTCGACCACCTTCGGATGGGGCGGTGGCGACGAAGAACATGGCCTGGCTGTCGATGAATTCTCGCAGTGACTCGTCGAGACGCGAGAACTCCTTTGCCATGCGTCGAGCCTAGCGTCTGCTGAATCGGTAGTCGTCGAGGTCGAAACGACGACTGCGCCACAGCGCCTCCAGCGTGGTAGACGGACGCAGCGGCACGTCACCGTTCTTGTCGAAGTAATAGCTGTTGGCCAGCCGGCAACTGTCCTGCCAGAAGATCTGACGGTGCCGCTTGCGCATCATCTCGTCGAAGTAGCGGCTGTTGGCCTGTTCGGTCACCTCGACGCGCGCCGCGCCGTTGCGCCGGGCCTGCTTCAGGCACCGCACGATGTGGTGCGTCTGCGTCTCGATCAGGGCGAAATACGAAGAGCCGACGTAACCGTAGGGGCCCATGATGCTGAACATGTTCGGGAATCCCGGAACACTGACGCCCTCATAGGCCTGCAGTCGGTGCTTGTCCCAGAACTCGGTCAGCGTGGTGCCGCCGCTGCCGGTGATCGCGAAGGTCGGCATGCTGTCGGCGTCCATCACCTTGAAGCCGGTCGCCAGCACCAGCACATCGATCTCGTGGTTCTCGCCGTCGGTGGTGGCCACCGCCTCGGGCGTGATCTTGTCGATCGGCTCGGTGACCAGCCGCACGTTGTCGCGGTTGAACGTGGCCAGGTATCCGTTGTGGAAGCCGGGCCGTTTGCATCCCACCGCGTACTGGGGAGTGAGTTGCTCGCGCACCTCCGGGTCGTCGACCTGCTGGCGCAGATAGCGGCGACCGGTGGCCCCCATCCGCTTGGCCAGCGGAACCACCGTGAAGTACTGCGCGGCGATGGTGAAGGTCAACTCGACGAACGCCTGGCTGAGCAGCCGCTGAACCACTTTTCCGCCGGGAATCCGCATCGCCGAGCGCAGCGCCACGGGCAGCGGGACGTCGAATTTCGGGAAGCACCAAATCGGCGTGCGCTGAAATACGTTGAGCTGGGCGACAATTGGCGCGATCTCCGGGATCACCTGCACGGCCGAGGCGCCGGTGCCGATGATCGCGACGCGTTTGCCGGTCAGATCCTGGGTGTGATCCCAGCGCGCGGTGTGCATGGTGATTCCGTCGAAGGAGTCCACGCCGTCGATGTCGGGCAGGTTCGGCACGGTGAGCACGCCACTCGCGCTGATCAGGAATCTGGCTGTCACCTCGCCGCCCGGGATCCGTCTGGACACGCCACAGCGAGTGCTCGTCGTCGAACTCGGCGGACAGGACCTTGGTGTTCAACCGGATCCGCGATCGGATGCCGTATTTGTCGACGCAGTGTTCGGCGTAGGCCTTCAATTCCCGGCCCGGCGCATAGGTGCGTGACCAGTGCCGGCTCTGCTCGAAGGAGAACTGATAGGAGAACGACGGAATATCCACGGCGATACCGGGATAGGTGTTCCAGTGCCATGTTCCGCCGACTCCATCGCCGGCCTCGATCACGAGATAATCGGTGAGCCCGGCCTTGTCGAGCTTGATGGCTGCGCCGATGCCGGAGAATCCGGCGCCGACTATCAGGGTCTGGTAGTCGGGGCTCTGCGCGCTCATTGGCGTTCCGTCTTTCCCTAGTAGTGCAGCGCCTTCCGCAGCGCCGTCAGCCCGCGTTCGGTGGCCGCGGCGGCCGCCGGTATCACCGGCGCGAAGCTGGCATAGCCGTGTACCAGGGTCGGCTCGTTGCTCAGCTCGGCGGGAACGCCCGCGGCGTTGAGCATTTCGGCGTAGCGCGCCCCGTCGTCGCGCAGCGGGTCGTGCTCCGCGGTCCCGATAAAGGCCGGCGGCAAACCCGAGAGGTCGTCGGCGTTGGCCGGGGCGAGCGTGATGGGCAACACGGTGGGGTCGGTGATGTCGACGTCAGCCGGCAGGTACCAGGTCAGGAAGGCGTCGATCACCTCGCGGTCCAGGATCGGGGCGAAGGCATTCTCGGTGTGCGACGGCAGCGAAAGATCCGCGGTCACCACCGGATACCAGAGCAGCTGGAATTTCAGCTCCGGACCGCTGTTGTCGCGGGCCAGCACCGCCATGACCGCGGCGAGGTTGCCGCCCGCGGAATCCCCGGCCACGGCGATCCGGGTCGGGTCACCGCCCAGTTCGGCGGCATGCTCGCCGACCCACTGCACGGCGGCCCAGCTGTCGTCGACCCCGGCGGGGTACGGATGCTCCGGAGCGAGCCGGTAATCGACGGACACCACGATGGCCTCGGCGCCGACGGCGTGCGCACGGGCCACGTGGTCGTGGGTGTCCAGGTCGCCCAGGCAGAAGCCGCCGCCATGGAAGAAGACGACGACGGGGGAGACCTCGGCCGGGGTTGGCGGCCAATAGATCCGCACCGGAATGTCGGTGAGCCCGCCGTGGCCGATCGTCCGATCTTCGATCCGCAGATCCGGCAACATTTCCGGCGGCACCTTGAGCAGCTTGAGCCGTTCGCGTGCGAGCTCGACGCCGTCGTCCGCGTTGAACGTCATCGGGAAGGCGTCGAGCAGCGCTTTGAACGTCGGATCGATGCCAGGCGAGGCGAGGGGAGGGTCAATCATTCGTCCACGGTACGCCGGGCGTTCACCTGTACAGCGCATCCCGCAACGCCGCGAGCCCGCGGTCCGATCCGGCCGTGGCGGCGGGCACCACGCCGGCGTAGCCGAGGTAACCGTGCACCATCGTCTCGGCGTTGTGCACCTCGGCGGGCACGCCCGCGTCGGCCAGCAGCTTGCCGTAGCCGATGCCGTCGTCGCGCAGCGGGTCATAACCGGCGACGCCGATGTAGGCCGGCGGCAGGTCGGCCAGGTTCGTCGCCCGCCCCGGCGCCATTCGCACGGGCGGGTTGTGCACGTCGGCATCGCCTGCGTACCAACGGGAAAACTGCGCGATGGCGCGGGTGTCGAGAATCGGCGCGGTGGCGTTTTCGGCGAACGACGGCAGCGACTGGTCCCACAGCACGGACGGATACCACAACAGCTGGAAGACGATCGGCGGTCCGCCCTCGTCGCGGCTCTGCTGGGCGACCGCCGCGGCGATGTTGCCGCCCGCCGAATCCCCGGCGACGGCCATCCGGGCGGTGTCCGCACCCAGCTCGGCGCCGTGCTCGGCGACCCACAGCGTTGCGGCCCAAGCGTCTTCGACGGCGGCGGGATACGGGTGCTCGGGTGCCAACCGGTAGTCCACGGACACCACGATCGCGTCGGCGCCCACCGCATGCTGGCGAGCAGTGCCGTCGTGGGTGTCGAGATCGCCGATCACGAACCCGCCGCCGTGGAAGTAGGCAACGACGGGCAGCGCGCTACCGTTGGAATCCGTTGACGGCCAATAGATCCGGATGTCCATAGCACCGGCCGGCCCCTCAATGGTGCGGTCCTCGACGCGCAGTTCGGGATGTACCGGCCGGCGCGGCAGGTCGCGGAACCGCTGGCGCGCAGCATCGATGCCGTCGTCGGTGGATAGCCGGAACGGAACCGCGTCGAGTACCTTCAGCAGAATGGGGTCGATAGGAGGTTTCTCGTCGGCTTTGTCAAAGCTGGGCATGGAGGTACCGTACGCACCCCGCGTGATGGCCGGCGGCTGGGTGGCAGCCGGCTGGGCGGCCATCGCCTATGGCGTCTACTTGACCGTGATCGCGGTGCATTCCGCGCCGGGAACCGGGCTCACCGGACATTGGATTCTGCAGCCGCCGTTCAAGGCGTTGATGGCCTTGCTGCTGACCGTCGCCGCGTGCGCGCATCCCATCGTCAGCGAGCGGCGCTGGCTGATGCCCGCACTGTTGCTGTCGGCCACCGGCGACTGGCTGCTGGCCATCCCGTGGTGGACCATGTCATTTGTCTTGGGGCTGGCGGCATTTCTGTGTGCGCACCTGTGCTTCATCGGCGCGCTGGCCCCGTTGGTGGTCAAAGAGGCGCTGTCGCGGACCCGCATTGCCGTCATGATGGCACTGGGCGTGGCCGCGATCGCGTTGCTGGTGTGGTTCTGGCCTCACCTCGGGCGTGACAATTTGACCCTCCCGGTGACGGTTTACGTCTTTGTGCTGACCGCGATGGCGTGCACCGCGATAGCGGCGCGGCTGCCGACGATCTGGGTGCCGGTGGGCGCGGTGTGTTTCATGGCATCGGACGCGATGATCGCGATCAGCCGGTTCATCCTGGGCCACGAGGCGCTGGCGGTACCGATCTGGTGGCTGTACGCCGCCGCGATGATCCTGATCACGGCGGGGTTCTTCTTCGGTCGTGACGTTGCCGCCCCCGACAATGACCCCGAGCCTGCCGAAGGATAACTGTCGGTGGTTGCCGCTACGGTGTGGCCACGGACGGTAACAATGTTGGCTGGCAACGTATTTCGTGACTCGAGGGCGCTGTGAGCGCGACTAGTGCGCGCGCGCACGCCCGTCGAAGTGGAACCGATCGCCCGAGTGCTGCCGATGTTGTCGGTGCCACACCTGGACCGCGAGTTCGACTACCTGGTGTCGGCCGAGCAATCCGACGACGCCCAGCCGGGGGTGCGGGTCCGGGTCCGGTTCCACGGCCGGCTGGTCGACGCGTTTGTGCTGGAGCGCCGCCACGACACCGACCACGTCGGCAAGCTCGGCTGGCTCGATCGCGTCGTGTCCGCCGAGCCGGTGCTCACCCCGGAGATCCGCCGGCTGGTCGATGCCGTGGCCGCCCGCTACGCCGGGACGCGCCCGGACGTGTTGCGGCTGGCGGTACCGGCCCGGCACGCCAGGGTGGAGCGGGAATCGACGGAGATCCCGCCGCCGCCGACCGTTGAGCCCGTCGACCCGTCCGGCTGGGCGGTCTACGGCCGCGGCGAGCAATTCCTGACCGCCTTGGCCGAGTCGCGTGCCGCTCGTGCCGTGTGGCAGACGTTGCCGGGCGAGCAGTGGGCGGAGCGGTTCGCCGAGGCCGCCGCGCAAACGGTCCGCGCCGGGCGTGCGGCGCTGGCGATCGTGCCCGATCAGCGGGACCTGGACGCGCTGTGGCTGTCCGCGACCGCCCGGATCGACGAGGACAGCGTGGTGGCGCTGTCGGCGGGGCTGGGGCCGGCCGCACGCTACCGGCGCTGGCTGGCGGCGCTGCGGGGCAAGGCGCGACTGGTGATCGGCACCCGCAGCGCGGTTTTCGCGCCGCTGAACGACCTGGGGCTGGTCATGGTCTGGTCCGATGCCGACGACAGCCTGTCCGAGCCGCGAGCGCCCTACCCGCATGCCCGCGAAGTGGCGATGCTGCGCGCGCATCAGGCGCGCTGCGCGGCGCTGATCGGCGGCTACTCCCGCACCGCCGAGGCCCACGCCTTGGTGCAAAGCGGGTGGGCCCATGACATCGTCGCGACCCGGCCCGTCGTGCGGGCCCGCACGCCGCGGGTGGTCGCCCTCGACGACACCGGCTACGCCGACGAGCGCGACCCGGCGGCCCGCTCCGCGCGGATTCCGTCCATCGCACTGCGCGCCGCCCGCTCGTCGCTGGAGGCCGGGGCGCCGGTGCTGGTTCAGGTGCCGCGCCGGGGCTATGTGCCGTCGCTGGCCTGTGGACGCTGTCGCGCCATCGCCCGCTGCCGGCACTGCACCGGTCCGATGTCGCTGCACGAGCGCGGACCCGGGGCGGTGTGCCGCTGGTGCGGACGTGCGGAGCCGGCGCTGCGCTGCGCGCGGTGCGGATCGGATGCGGTACGCGCGGTGGTCGTCGGGGCCCGGCGCACCGCCGAAGAGCTGGGCCGCGCCTTCGCCGGGACGCCGGTCATCATCTCGGCGGGCGACGCGATCGTGGCCGAGGTCGCCGCTCACCCCGCGCTGGTGGTCGCCACGCCGGGGGCCGAACCCCGTGCCGACGGCGGGTATGGGGCGGCGCTGCTGCTCGACACCTGGGCGCTGCTGGGCCGCCAGGATCTGCGCGCCGCCGAGGATGCGCTGTGGCGCTGGATGAGCGCGGCGGCGCTGGTGCGTGCCCGCGGCGACGGCGGCCTGGTGACGGTGATCGCCGAATCGGCCATCCCGACCGTGCAATCGCTGATCCGGTGGGATCCGGTGGGCCACGCCGAGGCCGATCTGGTGGCTCGCAGCGAGGTCGGCCTGCCGCCCACTGTGCACATGGCGGCCATCGACGGCAGCGCAGACGCGGTGAGCGCCTTGCTCGACGAGGCCCGACTGCCCGACCTCGAAACTATTCAAGCCGATCTGCTCGGCCCGGTCGATCTGCCGCCGGGGGTGCGTCGGCCGCCCGGCACGCCGGCGGGCGTGCCGGTGATCAGGATGCTGGTGCGGGTCCGCCGCGAGCGGGGCCTGGAGCTGGCGGCGAGCCTGCGCCGCGGTGTCGGCGTGCTGAGCGCCCGGCAAACTCATGAGCCGGTGCGGGTGCAGATCGACCCCCTGCATATCGGGTAGTCTGTGCGGTCGGGCTGGCCGCGCAGCAATTTCTCCGTTGCCCTCGCAGACCGCCTCCTGCAGCGATAGTATTCATGAGAAACTGTCCCTGTCTCCGACATTCGTAGGTTGTTACACTTTCAACTCTTTAGCCGCGGCGGCCCGTAAACGGGCCCGGGAAAGGTGGCCTGGATGGCAACGGAGAACGCGATGGCAGCCGGCGAATCGCTGGATGTCATCACCGATGCGTTGCTCACCGCGTCGCGGTTGCTGGTCGGCATTTCGGCTCGGTCAATCGCCCAGGTCGATGAGAGCATCACCATCGCGCAGTTCCGCGCCCTGGTGATCCTGTCCAACCGGGGACCGGTCAACCTGGCCACGCTGGCCAGCCTGCTCGGTGTGCAACCGTCGGCTACCGGACGCATGGTCGACCGACTCGTGGCGGCCGAGCTGATCGACCGTCTGCCGCACCCGACTTCCCGGCGTGAGCTGATCGCCGCCCTGACCAAGCGGGGCCGCGAGGTGGTCCGTCGCGTCACCGCCTACCGGCGCGCGGAAATCGCCGCCATCGTCGAGAAGATGCCGGTGGCCGAGCGCCACGGGCTGGTACGGGCCCTGACCGCATTCACCGCGGCCGGCGGCGAGCCCGACGCGACGATGGACATCGATCTGTAGGAGCCCCGGTCGGCCTCATCGCTTTTGCGCGGTGAGTAATAGGTATTCCCACTGCATGGTGCCGTTGGCCAGGTAATGCTCTGCGAGTTCGATGAGTTGAGCGTCGAGTTCGGCTGCCAGCACCCGGTTGTGGCCGATATTCGCGTACGCCTCGATCGTGGGGCCGTAGTGGTTCTTGAAGTAGTGGTGGACGTCCTCGGCGCTCCGGAACCGGTTCACCCCCAAATTGCCCCGCAGCGTTGTGGTGCGGCCGACTTGGTCGCCCAGCAGCCCGGCGACGTAGCCTTCGCGTCCCCACAACGCTGCCGGCGGTACCGCCTGCGACAGGCTCGGCCGGTATGGCCGGATCGTGGCCAGCATCCGGCCGAAGAATCCTTCCGCGGTCCAGCTGATCACGCCGATCGTCCCGCCTGGCCGGCAGACCCGGACCAGCTCGCTGGCCGCCCGCGGATGATCCGGCGCGAACTGCACGCCGATCGCCGATATCACGACGTCGAACTCACCGTCACCGAACGGCAGCGCCTGCGCGTTGGCTTCCCGGTAGTCCAGCGTCAGCCCCTGCGTGGCGGCCCTCGCCTGGGACCGCTGCAGCAGCTCCGGTGTCAGGTCGGTGGAAACGACCGTGGCGCCCGTGATGGCAGCGGGAAGCGAGATGTTGCCCGAACCGGCTGCGACGTCGAGTACTCGAACACCAGGTCCGATGCCCGTGGCGGCGACCAGGACGGGGCCCAGCGGGGCCATCACTTCCTCTGCCATCAGGGCGTAGTCACCGAGCGCCCACAGCGCCCGATGGGTGGCGGCCTGTGTGTGGTCGTCGCGGATGGTGGTGTCGAGTGTCATCAAGACCTCCTGGGGAGCGCGGAAGGGCTGGGTACTCGACCTCGTCGTCGATGGTCTCGTCGCGGAGCGATTCAACCATGCCCGTTAGAAATAATATGTACTGGCAACAATATATGTCTGCTAGATTGGTGTCGGCTGAACGCTGGTTGATAGCCAGCTGGGAGCACAGACGGCGAAGCAACAGTGACGGCTTCCTAGACTGTCCGAGTGCGTCTCGTCTTCGCCGGCACCCCCGAGCCGGCCCTCCCCGCGTTGCGCCGCCTCATCGACTCACCCCGTCACGAGGTGGTCGCGGTGCTGACCCGGCCCGATGCCGCCGCCGGGCGGCGCGGCAAGCCGGAGCCGTCACCGGTGGCCCGCGAGGCACTCGACCGCGGCATCCCGCTGTTGCGCCCGGCGCGGCCGAACTCGGCGGAGTTCGTCGCCGAACTGTCCGAGTTCGCTCCCGAGTGCTGCCCGGTGGTGGCCTACGGCGCACTGCTGCGCGAAGGCCTGCTCGCGGTGCCCCCGCGTGGCTGGGTCAACCTGCACTTCTCACTGCTGCCGGCCTGGCGCGGGGCCGCGCCCGTACAGGCCGCCATCGCCGCGGGGGACGCCATCACCGGCGCGACGACGTTTCAGATCGAACCCAGCCTCGACTCCGGACCGGTCTACGGCGTCGTGACCGAGACGATCCAGCCGACCGATACGTCGGGTGATCTGCTTGAGCGACTGGCGATTTCGGGCGGGGAACTGCTGTCGGCCACGCTGGACGGCATTGCCGACGGGGCGCTGACGCCCCAGCCGCAACCAGCCGACGGCGTCAGCATTGCGCCGAAGATCACCGTCGAAGAGGCCCGGGTGCGTTGGGACCTGCCGGCGCCGGTGGTGGAGCGCCGTATCCGCGCCGTCACACCCAACCCGGGAGCCTGGACGATGATCGACGACCTGCGGGTCAAACTGGGGCCGGTGCAGATCGACGTTGATACCCCAGAGGCGTTGCCGCCCGGCGTAATTCACGTGGACCGCAAGAGCGTGCGGATCGGCACCGGGTCGGAACCGGTGCGGCTCGGCCAGATTCAGCCTCCCGGCAAGAAGCTCATGAACGCCGTCGACTGGGCGCGCGGCGCCCGGCTTGATGCCGCCGCGCGGGCGTCATGAGCCCAGCTCCCAAACAGCGCCGGCCTGCCCCGCCCAAACGGCGCAAGCCGCTGGATCCGGCCCGGGCCGCCACCTTTGAGGTACTGCGGGCGGTCAGCGAGCGCGACGCCTACGCGAACCTTGCCCTGCCCGCGCTGCTGCGCGACCGCGGCATCAGCGGGCGCGACGCGGCGTTCGCCACCGAGCTGACCTACGGCACCTGCCGCACCCGCGGGCTGCTCGACGCGGTCATCGGTGCCGCTGCCGGGCGCCCGCCGGAGGCGATCGACCCGGTGCTGCTCGATCTGCTGCGGATGGGCACCTATCAACTGCTGCGCACCCGCGTCGACGCACATGCCGCGGTGTCGACCACCGTCGACCAGGCCGGGATCGAATTCGATTCGGCGCGAGCCGGTTTCGTCAATGGCGTGCTGCGGACCATCTCCGTGCGGGACGAGAAATCCTGGATGGACGAACTCGCTCCAGACCCGTCGCGGGATCCGATCGGGCATGCCGCTTTCGTGCACGCGCACCCACGCTGGATCGCCCAGGCTTTCGCCGACGCACTGGGCGCGGATGCCGGCGAACTCGACGCGGCGCTGGCCAGTGACGACGAACGCCCGCTGGTGCACCTGGCCGCTCGCCCGGGTGTGCTGAGCGCGCAGGAGCTGGCCGACGCCGTCGGTGGCACCGTGGGCCGCTACTCGCCGTACGCGGTGTACCTGCCCGGTGGCGACCCGGGGCAGCTGGCGGCGGTGCGCGACGCCCGTGCCCTGGTGCAGGACGAGGGCAGCCAGTTGGTGGCCCGCGCGCTGACGCTGGCGCCGGTCGACGGCGACACCGGACGCTGGCTCGACCTGTGCGCCGGGCCGGGCGGTAAGACGGCGCTGCTGGCCGCCCTGGCCGTCGAGCGTGGTGCCCGGGTCACCGCGGTCGAGCCATCGCCGGGCCGCGCCGAGCTCGTCGCCCAGAACACCCGCGGGCTCGACGTCGACGTGCTGCGGGTGGACGGGCGACAGACCGATCTCGATCCGGGTTTCGACCGGGTGCTCGTCGACGTGCCGTGCACCGGGCTGGGTGCCCTGCGGCGTCGGCCGGAGGCCCGTTGGCGCCGTCAGCCGTCCGATGTGCCGGCGCTGGCCAAGCTGCAACGCGAACTGCTGGCCGCCGCGATCGCGCTGACCCGGCCCGGCGGCGTGGTGCTTTATGCGACCTGCTCGCCGCATCTCGCCGAAACGGTGGGGGTGGTCGCCGACGCCCTGCGTCGTCACCCGGTGCAGGCGTTGGATACCCGGCCGCTGTTCGAGCCCGCGGAGCTGGGCCCATCTGCACAAGGGCCCTACGTGCAGCTCTGGCCGCACCGGCACGGCACCGACGCGATGTTCGCCGCGGCGCTGCGCGTGAGCGATTGACTGCCGGGCTAAGTACGCTGTCGCACATGGCTGGCAGCACCGGTGGACCCCTGATAGCGCCGTCGATCCTGGCCGCTGATTTCGCCCGGCTCGCCGACGAGGCGGCCGCCGTGGCCGGCGCCGATTGGCTACACGTCGACGTGATGGACGGCCACTTCGTGCCCAACCTGACGATTGGTCTGCCGGTGGTGGAGGCCCTGCTGGCGGCCACGCCCATTCCGATGGACTGCCATTTGATGATCGACAACCCGGACCGGTGGGCGCCGCCGTACGCCGAGGCGGGCGCCTACAACGTCACCTTTCACGCCGAGGCCACCGAGAATCCGATCGGGGTGGCTCGCGATATCCGGGCCGCCGGCGCCAAGGCCGGGATCAGCGTCAAGCCGGGGACCCCGCTGGAGCCGTACCTGGAAATCCTGCCGCAGTTCGACACCCTGCTCATCATGTCGGTCGAGCCGGGCTTCGGCGGCCAGAGCTTCATCCCGGAGGTGCTGAGCAAGGTCCGGACCGTGCGGAAGCTGGTCGACGCGGGGGAGCTGACGATCCTGATCGAGATCGACGGCGGCATCAGCGCGGACACGATCGAGGCGGCCGCCGAGGCCGGGGTCGACTGCTTCGTCGCCGGCTCCGCGGTCTATGGCGCCCAGGACCCCGAGGCCGCGGTCGAGGCATTACGACGCCAGGCCGGCGCCGCGTCACCGCATCTACGACGGTGAGCGGTCAGCCTGTCGAGAGCCTCGACGCCGCGATGCGCCTGGCCATCGAACAGTCCAATCTGGTCAAGGGCAACACCTATCCGAATCCGCCTGTCGGAGCGGTGATTCTGGGCGCCGACGGCCAGGTGGTCGGCGTCGGCGGCACCGAGCCGGCCGGCGGCGACCACGCCGAGGTGCTGGCGCTGCGCCGGGCCGGCAGCCTGGCGGCCGGTGGCACCGCGGTGGTCACGCTGGAGCCGTGCAACCACTACGGCAAGACCCCGCCGTGTGTGAACGCGCTGATCGACGCCGGCGTGCGCACGGTCGCCTACGCCGTCACCGACCCGAACGAGCTCGCGGCGGGCGGCGCGGCCCGGCTGTCGGAAGCGGGCGTGGAGGTGCAGGCCGGCGTGCTGACCGACGAAGTCGCCGGCGGGCCGTTGCGCGAGTGGCTGCACAAGCAACGGACCGGGTTGCCGCACGTGACATGGAAATACGCCAGCAGCGTCGACGGCCGCAGCGCCGCCGCCGACGGCACCAGCCGGTGGATCTCCAGCGAGGCGGCACGCTTGGACCTGCATCGCCGCCGCGCCGCGGCCGACGCGATCATCGTCGGGACCGGCACCGTACTGGCCGACGATCCGGCGTTGACCGCACGGCTGCCGGACGGTTCGCCGGCGGACAAACAACCGCTGCGCGTCGTGGTCGGTATGCGCGAAATACCTTCCGAGGCAAAGGTTCTCAACGACGATTCGCGCACCATGGTGATTCGTACCCGCGATCCGATGGAGGTGCTCAAGGCGCTCTCGGACCGCACCGATGTCCTACTGGAGGGCGGTCCGACCCTCGCCAGTGCCTTCCTGCGTGAAGCGGCGATCGACCGCATCCTGACCTACGTCGCGCCGATCCTGCTCGGTGGACCCGTCACCGCGGTCGTCGACGTCGGTGTGCCCACCATCACCCGGGCGTTGCGGTGGCGTTTCGACGGCGTCGATCGGGTCGGCCCGGATCTACTGCTCAGCCTGGTGCCGCAGCGCGGCTAACGCTCACCCGCGGCGACGGTCTCCTGCTCGGCGACTTCCGGTTCCTCGGCGTGTTCCTTGCGGCCGCCGAGAAGCAGGCCCAGCAGCGCACCCACCACACAGATCACGACGGTGGCCGCGAAGATGTCGCCGTACATGAGGGCGAACGCCTTGAGGTACAGGGTGGCCTGGGCGGCGACTCGCTCCAGCAGCGTCGCATCGGGCGAGATCTTCGCCGACAGCCCGTCGATGATCTGGTTGAACCGGTACAACCCCCAGGCGCTCAGCGCCGCAACGCCGATCAGCATGCCCGTCATCCGGGCCACCACCACCGCCGCCGAGGCGATGCCGTGTTGGGCCGACGGAACAACCCGCAGCGCCGCCGAGGTCAGCGGTCCGATCACCAGGCCAAGGCCCAGACCGGCCACCAGCAGGTCGGTGTGTACCAGCGGCAGGCTCACGCCAAAGATGTCGTGGTGCTGGGTCATCACGTCCATCCGCCAGTAATGAATCAGCCAGTAACCGTATGCCGCGATCAGCAGCCCGATGAAGGTCATCGCACGGTCGCCGATCCGGGTCGCGATGAAACCGCCCAGCACCGCCCCGATCGGCAGCGCGATCAGGAACCACAGCAGCAGCCCGGCGGCTTGCGCCTGGTCCATTTGCAGTACGCCCTGGCCGAACAGCTCGACGTTGACCAGGGTCACCATCAGCGCCGCGCCCGCGGCCACCGATGCGCCCAGCGCGGCCAGGAACGGCCGGAAGTGCACTCCGGCCGGTTCGATGAGCCGGGTGCGGGAGAAGCGCTCCCAGAGGACGAACAGCACCGCGACCACAACCGCCCCGATCACCAGCGGCAATCCGTAGCTGGGCAGGATCTGTTTGCCGTCGGGCGTCGGGTTGTACAGCCCGATGACCGCCAGGCCGAGCGCGATGGCCAGCAGCACACCGCCGACGACGTCGACCTTTTCGGGCTCGTCGACGCGTTGGTGCGACGGCAGGCTGAACTGGATCATCACCATCGCGATCAAGGTCAGCGGCACATTGATCCAGAACACGTAGCGCCAGTCATGGAACATCCAGACGATGAAGATCCCGTACAGCGGGCCGAGCACGCTGCCGAGTTCCTGCGCGGCACCGATGCCGCCCAGCACGCTGGCGCGGTTGCGCTGCGCCCACAAATCGGCCCCCAGCGCCAGCGTGACCGGCAACAGCGCGCCACTGGCCACACCCTGAACGGTGCGGCCGGCGATGAGCATGTGGAAGTCGCCCCAATGCCCGGCCAGCGCGGTGACCACCGAGCCGACGATGAACAGCGCCAGGCTGACTTGCAGCACCAGCTTGCGGCCGAAGCGGTCGGAAGCCCGCCCCAGCAGCGGCATCGCGGCGATGTAGCCCAGCAGGTACATCGTGATGATCCACGTGATGCGCTGCAATTGGTTGATCGGGATATGAACGTCGCTCATGATGTCGCGCATGATCGTGACGACGACATAGGCGTCCAGGGCGCCCAGCAGCACGGCGAGACTGCCGGCGCTGATCGCGATTCCGCGTCCAGCTCGCATGCTCATCAGCTCACCGGAGGCTTGGTGACGGTGACCGGCTTGCCCCAGTCCGACAACGTCACCTGGACGGAATTGCCCTGGCTCTTCTGCAGGTTGGCCTGGACCAGCTGGTGATCGCCGCTCTCCTGAATCCACACGGTGGACGGCAAGGGCTGCGTCGCGTTCATGCTCGGGATGATTTTGTTCACCGCGTCCGCGGTGGCGTTTCCGCTGATCTTGATCGTGGTCTGGCCGTTGATCGTTTCGCGGCCCTCGGCCTTGGCGTTGGAGAAGTTCGCCAGCATGTTGCCCAGGCCGGCGTCCGGGCTCAGCAGCACCGAGACGTCGTAGACGTCGGAGGCCTTACCGAAATCGCTCCACTTGTTCGGGGTGAGCGTGGCGTACAGCACCGAGTCGTAGACGACGAAGTTCGCGTCGATGTCGGAGCCCGCCATCGACAGCTGCGCGTTGCCGGACGCGGCGGTGCTCGGCGTGGTGGTCAGGTCGCCGGTCAGCTTCCTGATCGGCAGTCCGGGAATCTTGCCCTCGGTCGACAGCACCAGGTGCACGCTCTTGACGGTCTTGGTGGCGTCGGCGGATTGCTTGACCAGTGTCGTGGCGTCGGGCAGTGGGCCGCCGCTCTGCTTCGAACCCGACGAGCAGCCCGAGATCAGGGCGGTGGCGATGGTCAGGGAAGCGAGGACGGCCGTGAGACGGCGGCGTTTCTGCATACCGTGCATCGTAGAGGGTCTCGATGACCGGGCTTCGGAACGCGGGGTCCCCCCGGCCGCGCGACGAGCGCGTTTCGCGTGTCGGTCGTGGCCGCTCACCAGGCAAAGCGCCGGCGAATTAGCCTGATGGAATGTTCACCGGAATTGTCGAGGAACTCGGAGAGGTCACCGGCCGGCACGTCCTGGCCGACGCGGCCCGCCTGACCATCCGCGGGCCCGTCGTCACCGCCGACGCCGGCCACGGAGATTCGATCGCCGTCAACGGCGTGTGCCTGACGGTCGTCGAGCTGCTCGCCGATGGTCAGTTCACCGCCGATGTGATGGCCGAAACCCTGGACCGGTCCAACCTGGGCGGGTTGCAGGTCGGCAAGCGGGTCAATCTCGAGCGGGCCGCGGCCCTCAACAGCCGGCTCGGCGGGCACATCGTGCAGGGGCACGTCGACGGCACCGGCCAGGTGGTGGCCCGCACGCCGTCGGAACACTGGGAAGTGGTGCGCATCGAGATCCCCGCGGCGGTCGCTCGCTATGTCGTGGAGAAGGGGTCGATCACCGTCGACGGGATTTCGCTGACGGTCTCGGGCCTTGGCGCCGAACCGCAGGACTGGTTCGAGGTCTCGCTGATTCCGACCACCCGGGAATTGACCACCTTGGGTCATGCTCCGGTCGGCACCCAGGTGAACCTGGAAGTCGATGTGATTGCGAAATACGTCGAGCGGCTGATGGCGAGAAAGTAGACAACTACCAGCAAAACCTTTCGCGCGCACTGTAATTCAGCCCTGGCGGGGAGATTGAGCCGTCACGAAGGCGGTTTTGTGCTGCTCACGGGGGCAAGAACCTAGCCATCTGCCTGCGCGCGCCGTGGCGTTGACGCAGTTATGATCCCCCATCTCTCTCTGACGAGCTCTCTCTGACGAGCATCTCCGCGCGTATGTCTGTGCGACCCCCCGCCGGGTCGACGGGCGCGGCCCGGTCACGGTCTATCCCGCGGGCGCGGTGGGCGCCTTGCTCGGTGCGTTGCTGGGTGGCGGGCTCGGTGGTGCGGCGGGTGCCTTGTTCGGTGGCGTCACTTGCTGCGGCGGGTGTCCCGGTCCGATGGTGGCGGCAGCGGGGGCATGGCAGCCGTTGACACCCGATCCCCAGACCCCGCCACTGGACTCGCAACACTGGCGCTTGCCGTCGAGCACGTCCTCGGTGGTGTACCAGGGCGGATGGTGGCTCATGCAGAAGTCGTACGCGCCGATGTCCCACTCACCACCCGTCCCGCCGCCGTTGTTCGGATCGGCGTGAGTAGTGGGTGCCAGCAGGACGGCGCCGGCGAACACCACGGCGCCCATGTACTTGAGCATGAGATCTCCTTCATTGGCCTATGACGTTCTGGACAGCGTCTCGGATGTAGATGAGATCGTCGCGCGACACATCGGTCTGCCGGGGAGGAACGCGCAATTTCGTTGGGCCCCGGGAGCTGTGTTTACTTCTTCACTACGCTCCGCGGGAGCCCACGCGCATTGCGTCCAGGTGAGAAGGTCGTCGAGCGCGAATCCTCGCCTCCGCACTCCCAGGATTCCGCGACCTGCGAGCACGTTGATCGCCGGTTTCCTCCGGATCGCTACTGGCCACGCGCTACCTCCCGTGACCTGGGTAAACCCCAGCTACCCGAACGCTACGCGGGTTCGCCACGAATTACAACTAAAGCCATTGCACCACAACTAATTTGGTAGCGCGCTGTGTGATTGCGGCCATCGGGAGCAAAGACGCAAGGTGGGGCGGCAGGCAGGAGTAACCCGGCCGCACGCGGCAGCCGGGTTACATATATTGGTGGTATCACGGGTAGGCTCCCACCCGTGTTTTCCCAGCGTGGCGGAGGGGTTTACTTAGCCATACTTGCGAAATACGTCGAGCGGCTGATGACCGCAAGAAGTCAATGAGAGTCGTTGCCGCAATCGCCGCCGGCGCCCTGATTTGGATGGCGTCGCTATTCGGCTGCGTAACCGCCCACGCCGACGCGAACCAGGAAAAAGAGGCGTGTCAACTGATGGACGATCCAGAAGGGCATGATTCGGGCTATCAACCCGCCGAATACGCCTTCATGGTGTTGCGTGCCAAGATGACGGCGGAGGATGCGCGAAACGCGATCTCTCTGGGCGCACAGGACTTCTGCCCCAATCACATAATCGACTTACCGGCCAGCTGGCGATAAGAAGCAGTAGATCTCCGAAATACCCTCTCTAGCAAGCAGATTGGCGCGATCACCGTAAGCCTGGGAAGGTGTGCGGGCGGCCAGGAAAGAGCAATTGAGGGTGCGGTCGCTCGTTCGCCTCATGCCATTTACAGGTGACTCCCACACCGGGCATGTTTGCTGCCCAAAGATTGCATTTTGGTAACAATAGTCACGATCGCACTACACCATGGCGACACGCCTGTTCTAAATCCCCACGCAGCCCTTCGCGGGTACATACTCGATCGCATAGGCCGGCCGCCCTAACCACGCGAAGGAGCTGCAGAAATGTCCGTCGAAAGGTTGGCCGAGGCCGTCTACGAAGACCTCGCATTTGAAGCGGTAGCGACGTTGGCCGGCCGCAAGGCCGAGCCTCAATCCCGACCGGTGTGGAGCAAGGAAGTCAACGACACAACGTTGACGATCATCGAGCACCGGGTGCGCGACTTCACGAGTTACGAATTGGTCGGCGTCGATGAGCGCGACGTGTCGCTGGGACGGTTTTCCAATTTCCCGGCCGCGACCGCTGCGGTCAGCAAGTGGACGCACTTCATCGAGGTCGGTGGTTCGGTCGGCAGGTGGCTGGCCCACTACGCGACCGATTGCGGTGGCGGCCAGGTGATTCAGATGCCGACCAGGCGCAGCGTGTAGCGACCGCCGCCAAGCCTGCGGGCCGGTCGCCCGGCCCGGGGCCGCTTTACCCCGAGATCCGCATTCCGTTCTTCTGATCCCAGTCATTGCCCCGACCAGGGTTCCGCCGGCACGACTTCCGAAGCCGGTCTCACAGCGGACACGGCCACCGCGCCGGCCGCCGGCATTCGCCGTAAGAATCGTCACAAGAATTCCCCGCTTTCTGCGCTGGCGCAGCGCGGTCACCGCTGGTCAGAGTGCATGATGACGGGCGGAACTGCGCTGCCCGCCGGGGCAATGCCCCACGTGGCGATCGATGTACGTCGAGGCCCCCATGACCGCCCCGCGAATCCGCGACTTCACCGTCAAAGTGGTGCCGATAACAGTGGCAATAACGCGGCGCACCGGCGTGGTTCATACTTGAGGCAATACGCGGGCTTCGCGTGTTGCTCGGTACGACAGCAAGGCAGCGCAGATGACGAGGTTGGACTCCGTCGAGAGAGCTGTTGCCGACATTGCGGCCGGAAAGGCCGTCGTCGTCATCGATGACGAGGAACGCGAGAACGAGGGTGACCTGATCTTCGCCGCCGAGAAGGCGACGCCGGAGATGGTGGCCTTCATGGTGCGCTACACCTCGGGCTATTTGTGCGTCCCGCTGGACGGCGCGATCTGCGACAAGCTGGGCCTGCTGCCGATGTACGCGGTCAACCAGGACAAGCACGGGACCGCTTACACCGTCACCGTCGACGCAAGACTCGGTGTCGGCACCGGCATTTCGGCGTCCGACCGCGCCACCACGATGCGCCTGTTGGCCGACCCCGCCAGCATTGCCAACGATTTCACCCGGCCCGGCCACGTCGTCCCGTTGCGCGCCAAGGATGGCGGCGTGCTGCGGCGCCCCGGTCACACCGAGGCCGCCGTCGACTTGGCCCGGATGGCGGGCCTGCAACCCGCGGGAGCCATCTGCGAGATCGTCAGCCAGAAGGACGAGGGCTCGATGGCCCAGACCGACGAGCTGCGGGTGTTCGCCGACGAACACGATCTCGCGCTGATCACCATCGCCGACATCATTGAATGGCGCCGCAAGCACGAGAAGCACATCGAGCGGATCGCCGAAGCCCGCATCCCGACCCGGCACGGGGAGTTTCGCGCCATCGGCTACGCGAGCATTTACGAGGACGTCGAACATGTGGCGCTGGTCCGCGGTGACATCGCCGGACCGACCGGCGAGGGCGACGACGTGTTGGTGCGGGTGCACTCCGAATGCCTGACCGGTGACGTGTTCGGCTCGCGCCGGTGCGACTGCGGCCCCC
Organism: uncultured Actinomycetota bacterium; assembly: GCA_963794245.1. Lineage (GTDB taxonomy): Bacteria > Actinomycetota > Actinomycetes > Mycobacteriales > Mycobacteriaceae > Mycobacterium. The sequence continues at coordinate 676,728 of CAWCDD010000004.1, forward strand.
AGCTCGACGCCGCGATGGCCATGGTCGCGCGGGAGGGGCGCGGCGTGGTGCTCTACATGCGCGGTCACGAGGGGCGCGGTATCGGCCTGATGCACAAGCTGCAGGCCTATCAGTTGCAAGACGCCGGCGAAGACACCGTGGATGCCAACCTCAAGCTCGGATTGCCGGCCGATGCAAGGGATTACGGAATCGGCGCGCAGATCCTCTCGGACCTCGGGGTCCGCTCGATGCGGCTGCTGACCAATAACCCGGCCAAACGGGTTGGGCTGGACGGGTACGGGCTGCACATCATCGAGCGCGTTTCGCTTCCGGTGCGAGCCAACGCGGAGAACATCCGCTACCTGATGACCAAACGGGACAAGATGGGACACGATTTGGCCGGGCTGGACGACTTCCACGAATCCGTCCATCTGCCAGGCGAATTCGGCGGTGCTTTGTGAGCGGAACGGGCGTTCCGGAGGTGGGGGAGTTCGATGCGTCCGGCGTGCGGCTCGGTATCGTCGCCAGCACCTGGCACAGCACGATCTGTGATGCGCTGCTGGCCGGCGCCCAGAAGGTGGCCACGAAGTCCGGGATCGACAGCCCGACCGTGGTGCGGGTGCACGGCGCGATCGAGATTCCGGTGGTGGCCCAGGAGCTGGCCCGCAACCACGACGCCGTCATCGCCCTCGGCGTGGTAATCCGCGGTGCAACACCGCATTTCGAGTACGTGTGCGATGCGGTAACCCAAGGTCTCACGCGGGTTTCCCTCGATTCGTCGACGCCGGTTGCCAATGGCATTTTGACGACCAACACCGAGGAGCAGGCGCTGGACCGGGCCGGGCTTCCGTCGTCCACGGAGGACAAGGGAGCCCAGGCGGCCGGGGCCGCGCTGACCGCCGCGCTGACGTTGCGTGACCTTCGCACTCGGTCGTGACTCGGCTGTCGTCGCGCGAGCAGTGGGATGCCGAACTGCGTCCGCACTGGACGCCGCTATTTGCTTACGGCGCAGCGTTTCTGATCGCCGTGGCGCATATTGCCGTTGGCTTGCTGCTGAAGATGAGTTCCAGCGGCGTGATCTTCCAAACCGCCGACCAGGTGGCGATGGCCGGTCTGGGTCTGGTCATTGCGGGCGTCGTGCTGTTATTCGCCCGGCCCCGGCTGCGGGTAGGGGCTTCGGGCCTTTCGGTGCGAAACCTGTTGGGAGACCGGCTGGTTCCATGGCCGGGGGTTGTCGGCGTGTCGTTTCCGGCTGGCAGTCGCTGGGCGCATATCGACCTGCCCGACGACGAATACATCCCGGTGATGGCGATCCAGGCCGTGGACAAAGACCGGGCCGTGGATGCCATGGATACCGTGCGGTCGCTGTTGGCTCGCTATCGGCCTGACCTGCTGGCGCGCTGAACACCGCGAGCGCCGAGATTGTCGTAGGATCGGCCGATGACAGGTCAATTGCGTTCGGCCGCAGCATCGGTTCTGGCCGCATTGACGCTGTGTGCGTGCACCACATCGGTCGGCGGCCGCGCGATCCGAGCCCCCGAGCAGTCGCCGTCCGGCCCTCCGACGTCCACCTCACCGGCGCCCGGGCGGATTCCGGCGCGCGACTTGCTGCTGCAGGACGGCGACACCACTCCGCTCGGTGTGGCGACAGCGATTCCGGTGGGTGACAGCTACTTCACCAGCGTGCAACCGGCCGAATGCGCTGCGGCACTGCTGTTCAAGGATTCACCGGTACGGCCGGCGCGCGCGTCGGACCACGCCGAATCGGGATACCGGGTCAACGGACCGGCGCTCTACGCCGAATCGGTCGACGTCTACGACAAGAAGTTGGATCCGCATGAGGTGGTGTGGAAGGGCTTCGGCGCGGTGTCGAAATGCCACGGGGACGCCGTCGGTCACGCCCCTCTCGGGGACGCTCGGCCGATGCGGCTCAGTTCTTTCAGCACACCGTCGAGCGGTGTCTTGGTGTGGACCATGACCCGTCCGGATTGGAACTGCGATTACGGACTGGTCGTGGTTCCGCGGACGACCCTGCTGCTATCGGCCTGCGACTTCAAACCCGGCTTTCCGATGGCGGACTGGGCGGCGAAGCGAAGAGCCCAGTTGGACAGCCGGCCGATCTGACGCTTCGCTCAGTAGTTCTTGCAGTCGGTCATCATCTGCTTGAAGATCGGGAACGCCTGGTCGGCTCCCGGGTTGTTCTGGATAGCCTTCAGCAGGTTCACCCGCTGGTCCGGCGACGAAGCCATGAATGTCTGCAGAAATTGCAGGTTGGGCGGCGACTGGTCCAGGTACTGGGCGGCCATCGGGTTTTCCGCGTGCACTGCCCGCATCGCCTGGTCGTACGTGCAGGTGGTGTTGACCATCGGGCTGATATCGGGAGTCGCTGATGCGACCCCCGCCCCCGCGCTCAACGACACTGCCAGACAGCCAATCCCTACGGCCAGTCCGGTCAACGGTCGTTTGCTCATGTGAAGCTCCCTCCAACTGTTGCACCCACTCTAGCGCCACAGCTAACACGGTGCTTATCCCGAACCAAGGCCTCCCAAACCGTCGGCGTCGCCCGCGCCGGCCTCCGCTGCGCTTCGGCGGCGCGCTGATCTGCGGTTCAGCGGTGGGGTGAGGTGCACTTCAGCTGCCGGGATTCTCGGTGCCGAGGAGCCTGCTGCGCGGCATTATCGGCATGCTCGGGCCGTCGCCCGAGCAATCGTCGGCGAGTGTGGTCGGCCTTGCCGCCGGTTGGGCGCACTTGCTGGCGAACACGAGCAGGGCTTGGCCCGCCCGGTGCGGAGCCTCGGTGACAGGTACGGGATCGCTCGGCAACGGCGAAATTGCCCCGTCCCGGCCGGTAACCCGCCGCCGACAATGCGTTGAGTTCCGCGGCCGCCGAAGTGCATTAGGCGGCACAGTTCAGCGGCGCGGCAGCCCGCAGCCGTCCACGGCATGACGGAAGGGGCTACTAGCCTGGATGCGTGCCAGATCCCGCCACGTATCGTCCCGCTCCCGGATCCATTCCGGTCGAGCCGGGCGTCTACCGGTTCCGGGACACGCACGGTCGCGTGATCTACGTCGGGAAGGCCAAGAGCCTGCGCAGCCGGTTGACGTCCTACTTCGCCGACGTCGCGAATCTGCACCCGCGCACCCGGCAGATGGTGACCACCGCGGCCAAGGTCGAGTGGACGGTGGTGAACACCGAAGTCGAGGCGTTGCAGCTGGAATACAACTGGATCAAGGAATTCGATCCACGTTTCAATGTCCGCTACCGCGACGACAAGTCCTACCCGGTGCTGGCCGTGACCCTCAATGAGGACTTTCCGCGGCTGATGGTCTATCGCGGCCCGCGGCGTAAGGGGGTGCGCTATTTCGGCCCCTACTCGCACGCGTGGGCGATCCGGGAGACGCTGGATCTGCTCACCCGGGTGTTTCCCGCGCGAACCTGTTCCGGCGGAGTGTTCAAGCGGCACAAGCAGATCGACCGTCCGTGTCTGCTCGGCTACATCGACAAATGTTCGGCGCCCTGCATCGGCAGGGTCAGCGCCGAGCAGCATCGCCAAATCGTCAACGACTTCTGCGACTTCCTGTCCGGTAAGACCGACCGGTTTGCCCGCGAGCTGGAGCACCAGATGCAATTGGCTTCGGACGAACTCGATTTCGAGCGGGCGGCACGGCTTCGTGATGACATCGGCGCGCTGAAGCGGGCGATGGAGAAACAGGCCGTGGTGTTCGGCGACGGTACCGACGCCGACGTCGTGGCGTTCGCCGACGACGAGCTCGAGGCGGCGGTGCAAGTGTTTCACGTCCGCGGTGGCCGGGTCCGCGGTCAGCGCGGGTGGATCGTCGAAAAGTCTGCTGACCCAGGTGATTCGGGCGAGGAGCAGTTGGTCGAGCAGTTCCTCACGCAGTTCTACGGCGACCAGGCGGAGCTGGGCGGTGCTGCCGACGAAGCCGCCAATCCGGTTCCGCGCGAGGTGCTGGTGCCGTGTCTGCCGTCCAACGCCGACGAGTTGGCCAGCTGGCTGTCCGGGCTGCGCGGATCGCGAGTCGCGCTGCGGGTGCCGCGCCGCGGCGACAAGCGGGCGCTGGCTGAAACCGTGCAGCGCAACGCGAAAGAGGCACTGCAGCAACACAAGCTGAAGCGAGCCGGCGACTTCAACGCCAGATCGGCTGCGCTGCAGAATATTCAGGATGCGCTGGGGTTGGCCGATGCGCCGTTGCGGATCGAGTGTGTCGACGTGAGCCACGTGCAGGGCACCGACGTGGTGGGCTCGCTGGTGGTATTCGAGGACGGCCTGCCACGTAAGTCCGACTACCGGCACTTCGGGATCCGGGAAGCCGCAGGTCTTGGCCGCTCCGATGACGTCGCCTCCATCGCCGAGGTGACCCGCCGTCGCTTCCTGCGCCACCTGCACGACCAGAGTGACCCGAATATGCTTTCCGCGGAGGGCAAATCACGCCGGTTCGCCTACCCGCCCAACCTCTACGTCGTCGACGGCGGCGCACCCCAGGTAAACGCCGCCAGCGCCGTTCTCGAGGAGTTCGGCGTCACCGACGTCGCCGTGATCGGCCTGGCCAAGCGACTGGAAGAGGTGTGGGTGCCGTCGGAGCCGGACCCCATCATCCTGCCGCGCAACAGCGAGGGACTTTATTTGCTGCAGCGCGTGCGTGACGAGGCGCACCGGTTCGCGATCACCTACCATCGCAGCAAGCGATCCAAGCGAATGACCGCATCGGCGCTGGATTCGGTGCCAGGATTGGGAGAACATCGCCGCAAGGCGCTGGTCACTCACTTCGGATCGATAGCCCGCCTCAAGGAGGCCACCGTCGACCAGATCACTGCCGTCCCGGGTATCGGCGTGGCAACGGCCGCGGCCGTCCTGCAGGCGCTGCGAGAACCCGAGCAAGCCGGGCAACCGGGAGCCTCGGCATGACGGGCCACTTAGGGGACGGCGAGCAGCGGCCCGCGGCCGTGCACGCGGAACTGGCCGACGGCCGCGCGGGTGACGCGGCGGGGATCGACGTCGTTCTGGTCACCGGGTTGTCGGGGGCCGGGCGGGGGACGGCGGCGAAAGTCCTCGAGGACCTCGGCTGGTACGTCGCCGACAACCTGCCACCCCAGCTGATCACCCGGATGGTGGATTTCGGGCTGGCAGCCGGATCGCGGATAACCCAGCTGGCCGTGGTGATGGACGTCCGGTCGCGCGGATTCACCGGCGACCTCGACGAGGTACGCAACGAATTGGCCACCCGCAACATCAACCCGCGCGTGGTGTTCATGGAGGCCTCCGACGACATGCTGGTGCGTCGCTACGAACAGAATCGGCGCAGCCACCCGCTGCAGGGCCAGCAGACGCTGGCCGAGGGCATCGCGGCCGAGCGCCGGATGCTGGCACCGGTGCGCGCCACCGCGGACCTGATCATCGACACCTCGACGCTCTCGGTGCGGGGCCTGCGGGAAAGCATCGAGCGGGCGTTCGGTGGCGAGGCGAGCGCGACGACGAGCGTCACGGTGGAGTCGTTCGGCTTCAAGTACGGCCTGCCGATGGACGCCGACATGGTGATGGATGTGCGCTTTCTGCCGAATCCGCACTGGGTCGACGAGTTGCGGCCACTCACCGGGCAACATCCGGCGGTGCGTGACTACGTGGTCGGCCAGCCGGGCGCGGCGGAGTTTCTCGACGCTTACCATCGGTTGCTATCTCTGGTTGTCGACGGCTACCGCCGGGAGGGCAAGCGCTACATGACGGTCGCGATCGGCTGCACCGGCGGCAAGCACCGCAGCGTCGCGATCGCGGAGGCATTGATGCAGTTGCTGCGGACCGATCAACAACTGTCGGTGCGGGTGTTGCACCGGGACCTGGGCCGCGAATGAGCCCACCACAAAGCGAGGGCATCGTCGCGATGGGCGGCGGACACGGCCTGTATGCAACGCTGTCCGCGGCGCGCCGGCTGACTCCCTACGTCACCGCCGTGGTGACCGTCGCCGACGACGGTGGCTCCTCGGGCCGGCTGCGCAGCGAATTGGACGTGGTGCCGCCCGGTGATCTGCGAATGGCGTTGGCGGCGTTGGCATCTGACAGCCCGTACGGGCGACTGTGGGCGACCATCCTGCAGCACCGGTTCGGCGGCAGTGGGGCGCTGGCCGGACATCCGATCGGCAACCTGTTGCTGGCCGGCCTGTCCGAGGTGCTGGCCGATCCGGTCGCCGCCCTCGACGAGCTGGGGCGCATCCTCGGCGTCAAGGGCCGGGTGCTGCCGATGTGCCCGATCGCGCTGCAGATCGAGGCCGACGTGTCCGGCCTCGAGGCCGACCCCCGGATGTTCCGGCTGATCCGCGGTCAGGTCGCGATCGCGACCACACCGGGCAAGGTGCGGCGGGTGCGCCTGCTTCCGCCGGACCCGCCGGCGACCCGGCAGGCCGTCGACGCGATCATGGCCGCAGACCTGGTGGTGCTGGGGCCCGGATCATGGTTCACCAGCGTGCTGCCGCACGTGCTGGTCCCGGAGCTGGCCGCGGCGCTGCAGGCCACGTCGGCCCGCCGTGCCCTGGTGCTCAACTTGGTCGCCGAACCTGGGGAGACGGCCGGTTTCTCGGTGGAGCGTCATCTGCATGTATTGGCCCAGCACGCGCCCGGATTCACCGTCAACGACATCATCATCGACGCCGATCGAGTGCCCAGTGAGCGCGAACGCGAGCAACTGCGCCGCACCGCGACCCTGCTGAAGGCCGAGGTCCACTTCGCCGACGTGTCCCGACCTGGTACACCTTTACATGATCCGGGCAAGCTTGCGGCGGCCCTGGACGGGGTCCGAACGGGCCGCACGGGTCCGGCAGCGCCTTCGGCGAAGGCCACCGCAGAGATTCGGGTTGACGGTGAAAGTTCAACGACGGGCGTGAACGGACCGGCTGGCGGACCAAGGGGTGACGACGCGTGGCGATGACGACCGAAGTCAAGGACGAGCTGAGCCGCTTGGTAGTGAAATCGGTCAGCGCGCGTCGAGCCGAGGTCACCTCCCTGCTGCGCTTCGCCGGTGGGTTGCACATCGTGGGTGGCCGCGTGGTCGTCGAGGCCGAGGTGGACCTGGGCAACATCGCACGCCGGCTGCGCAAGGACATCTTCGACCTCTACGGCTACAACGCGGTGGTGCATGTGTTGTCGGCCAGCGGGATTCGCAAGAGCACCCGGTACGTGCTGCGGGTTGCCAACGACGGTGAGGCGCTGGCCCGCCAGACCGGGCTGCTCGACATGCGGGGTCGCCCGGTGCGCGGTCTGCCGGCGCAGGTCGTCGGCGGCAGCATCGGGGACGCCGAAGCCGCCTGGCGGGGTGCCTTTTTGGCGCATGGGTCCCTGACCGAGCCCGGACGTTCGTCGGCGCTGGAGGTCAGCTGCCCCGGTCCGGAGGCGGCGCTGGCGTTGGTGGGTGCGGCGCGGAGGCTCGGGGTCAGTGCCAAGGCCCGGGAGGTGCGCGGTGCCGATCGCGTGGTGGTGCGCGACGGCGAGGCGATCGGCGCGTTGCTGACCCGGATGGGCGCCCAGGACACCCGGCTGGTCTGGGAGGAACGCCGGATGCGTCGCGAGGTGCGGGCGACGGCCAACCGGCTGGCCAATTTCGACGACGCCAACCTGCGCCGCTCGGCACGGGCCGCGGTCGCGGCGGCGGCCCGGGTGGAGCGGGCGCTGGAGATCCTCGGCGACACCGTTCCCGATCATCTGGCCTCGGCCGGCAAACTGCGCGTCGAGCACCGGCAGGCTTCGCTGGAGGAGCTGGGGCGGCTTGCCGACCCCCCGATGACGAAAGATGCTGTGGCAGGCCGTATTCGGCGTTTGCTGTCGATGGCCGACCGCAAGGCGAAGGTGGAAGGCATCCCCGACACCGAGTCGGCAGTGACGCCCGACCTGTTGGAGGACGCTTGACGACCGTGGGGGTACCGCCCAGCCGCTAAGCGGCGAGGGGGATGGATATGGGGGGCGCGTGGTGGGATTGTTGCGGATAGCGCATCGCGATTTGGTGGCGAGGACTACGGTCGTCGCATGAAGCGGCTTTCGAGCGTTGATGCGGCGTTTTGGTCTGCGGAAACTGCGGGCTGGCATATGCATGTGGGTGCGTTGGCGATCTGTGATCCCACGAATGCACCCGACTACAGCTTTGAGCGACTCCGGGAGCTGATCATCGAACGGCTGCCGGAACTGCCGCAGCTGCGCTGGCGGGTCAGCGGTGCGCCGCTGGGCCTGGACCGCCCGTGGTTCGTCGAAGACGACGACCTCGACATCGACTTCCACATCCGCCGCATCGGCGTGCCCGCGCCCGGCGGGCGCCGCGAGCTCGAAGAGCTGGTCGGCCGGCTGATGTCCTACAAGCTGGACCGGTCCCGACCGCTCTGGGAGATGTGGGTGATCGAGGGCGTCGAAGGCGGCCGGATCGCATCACTGACCAAGATGCACCACGCCATCGTCGACGGGGTCTCCGGTGCCGGGCTGGGTGAAATCCTGTTGGATGTGACGCCGGAACCTCGTCCGCCGCAACAGGAAACGGTGGGATCGCTGGTCGGAAGTCAAATTCCCGGCCTGGAGCGGCGAGCGGTGGGCGCACTGATCAACCTCGGCGTCAAGACGCCGTTCCGGATCGCCCGACTGGTGGAGCAGACAGTGCGCCAGCAGGTCGCCGCACTGGGCCTGTCCAGCAGGCCGCCGGGCTACTTCGAAGCGCCGAAAACCCGGTTCAACGCATCCGTCTCGCCGCACCGCCGGATTACCGGCAGCCGGGTCGAGCTGGCCCGGGTCAAGGCCGTGAAGACCGCGTACGGTGTCAAGCTCAACGACGTGGTACTGGCACTGGTGGCCGGCGCCGCCCGCGAGTACTTGCAGAAACGTGGCGAACTGCCGGCCAAACCGCTCATTGCGCAGATCCCCGTGTCCACCCGCACCGACGACGACAAAAGCGATGTCGGCAACAAGGTGAGCTCGATGACGGTATCGCTTGCCACCAATATTGAGAACCCCGCCGAGCGGCTGCGGGCCATCCACGAAAGCACGCAAAGCGCCAAGGAAATGGCCAAGGCGCTGTCGGCGCATCAGATCATGGGCCTCACCGAAACCACGCCACCGGGGTTGCTGCATCTGGCCGCACGCGCGTACACGGCCAGCGGGTTGTCGCGAAACTTGGCACCCATCAACCTGGTTGTGTCCAACGTGCCCGGCCCGCAGTTCCCGCTGTACATGGCGGGCGCCAAACTGGACATGCTGGCGCCGCTCGGACCGCCGGTCATGGACGTCGCCCTGAACATCACGTGCTTTTCCTACCAGGACTCGCTGGACTTCGGCTTCGTGACGACGCCGGAGATCGCCAATGACATCGACGACATGGCCGACGCGATCGAGCCGGCGCTGACCGAACTCGAGAAAGCGATAGAGTCGGGCTAGGTGGTCAGTCGCGGGGCGGATACGTCGTCGCGTATACCCAGGACAAGAACCGCGCCACGGCCTCGGCCGACTGATTCGCACGCGGGGAACCGAAGATGTCGAAAGCGTGCTGGGCGCTGGGCAATTCGGCGTAGGCGACGGGCGACTTCGACACCGACCGCAGTTCCTCGACGAACTCTCGCGATTCGGCCACCGGGATGAGTGAGTCGTCGGTTCCGTGCAACACGAAAAACGGTGGTGCGTCGGCCCGTACATACCGGATCGGTGAGGCATCGATATAGATGTGCGGGTGGGTGCTGAGTTTCCGTTTGACCACTAATCTTTCGAGCACCTCGACGAATTGGGCGCGTCCTGGCTCATCGGTGGAATACCAGTCGTAGCGGCCGTAAAACGGCACGGCCGCCACGACCGAGGTGTCGGACTCTTCGAAGCCCGGCTGGAATTTGGGGTCGCCTGCAGTCAGGGCCGCCAGCGCCGACAGGTGGCCACCGGCCGAACCGCCGCTGATCGCAACGAAATTCGGGTCGCCGCCATAGGCCGCAATGTTCTCCTTGACCCAGGCCAGCGCGCGCTTGACGTCGACGATGTGGTCGGGCCAGGTGTGCTGCGGAGCGACGCGATAGTTCATCGACACGCAGACCCAGCCGCGCGAAACCAGGTGGCTCATCAAGGGATACGCCTGCGGGCGGCGCCAGCCGATCATCCACGCTCCGCCGGGTACCTGCAGCAGCACCGGCGCCTTGCCGTCGCGCGGCAGGTCGCGGCGGCGCCAGATGTCGGCCAGGTTGGACCGTCCGTGCGGTCCGTAGCTCACAATGTTCTCTTTCTCGACGAAGCGGCGCCGGGCCGCGGTGGTGCGCAGCGGCGGGTTGCGTCGGCCCCTGCGCGTCGGCTCGGCAGGCAGGGCTTTCAGCTCCTCGGCGTAGTCGGGGCCGAGCTGTTCGGTCAGGCTGGATTCCAGCACCGGGCCCGGGGTGGTCGCACCGCGGTAGCCGATTACCCCGAGGATCGCCCAGGACACGGCCGTCAGCCCCAGCGCCGCTTTGCCTTTCGGCCCGGCGAAGTCGCCGCGGCGGGCGCGCCGCGCGGCATCGAGGATGGAGGCGCCCGCGTACAGTCCCGGCACCTCCGAGGTCGGCCAGCCAAACCAGAACACCGCTATCGAGGCGTAGGGATTGCGGCTGACCGGATGTAATCCGTTGGTGGCGTTGAGTAATTCGACTGCCGCGCGCAGTAGCGTCCGAGGGCGGCGGCTTCGCCGGATCTTCATGTGCCTCCCACCCGTGATTGCAATTCGGTGCGTACGATCTTGCCGGTGCTGCTGCGGGGCAGCTCCTCGAGAACTGTAATCTCGCGCGGCACTTTGTAATTGGCCAGGTTGTCGCGGACGTGTTGTTTGAGCGTGTCGGGCGTGGCGGTCGAGCCGGGCTCGAGCACCACGAACGCGGCCAGTCGCTGGCCGTACTGCTCGTCGTCCACGCCGATCACCGCGGCCTCGGCCACCTCCGGATGCGCGGCAAGGGTTTTCTCCACCTCGATCGGGTAGACGTTCTCGCCGCCGGAGACGATCATCTCGTCGTCGCGGCCCACGACGAACAGCCGTCCGTCCTCATCGAGATAACCGACGTCGCCCGACGACATGAACCCGGCGTGGAAATCCTTGGTCACACCGGAGGTGTAGCCGTCGAATTGGGTGTCGTTGCGGACGTAGATGGTCCCGACCTCACCGGTGGGCATTTCGTTGAATTCAGGGTCCAGGATTCGGATTTCGGTTCCTCCAGCCGGCCGGCCCGCGGTGTCGGGCGCGGCACGCAGGTCCGCCGGCGTGGCCGTGGCGATCATGCCCGCCTCGGTCGCGTTGTAGTTGTTGTAGATCACGTCGCCGAACTGATCCATGAACGCGGTCACCACGTCGGGCCGCATCCGCGAACCCGACGCCGCGGCGAATCGAAGGGAGCGCCCGCTGTAGCGGTTTCGGACGTCGTCGGGCAGGTCCATGATGCGGTCGAACATCACCGGGACCACGGCCAGGCCCGTCGCCCGGTGGCGGTCGACGAGATCCAGCGTGGCCTCCGGGTCGAACTTGCGCCGGGTGACGATCGTGCACGCCATCGATGCGGCGAAGATCAACTGTGAGAAACCCCACGCGTGGAACATCGGGGCGACGATCACGATCGTCTCCTCCGCGCGCCACGGCGTGCGGTCCAGGATCGCCTTGAGGGTGCCGATCCCGGCGCCGCCGCCGGATTGCTTGGCGCCCTTGGGACTTCCGGTCGTCCCCGAGGTCAGCAGGATCATCTTGCCCTTGCGGCCCGTGCGCTGCGGCTGCTGCCCGAGGTGGTCGGTGATGAGTTTCTCTACGGTCTCCTGCTGCGGCCGGTCGGTCCAGGCCACGATGCGGGTGGCGTCCGGTTTGTCGGCCAGCGCGCGGTCCACCGTCGCGGTGAACTCTTCGTCGTAGATCGCGGCGTCCACGCCTTCGCGGTTGACCACTTCGGCCATCGCCGGCCCGGCGAACGAGGTGTTCAGCAACACGACGTCGGAGCCGATCCGATTGGCGGCCACCACCGCCTCGACGAAGCCGCGGTGATTGCGGCACATGATCCCGATCACCTTCGGCTGGCCGGACGCCAAGCCCTGCAGTGCGGCCGCCAGCGCGTTGATCCGCTCGTCGAGCTGCCGCCAGGTCAGCGTGCCGAGTTCGTCGATCAGCGCCGGACGGTCTGGGCAGCGCTGTGCGGCGCCGGCGAAACCCACCGTCATGCCCATGCCTTCGCGACGCATCGCCGCGGCCATCTTCAGGTAGCGGTCGGGTCGCATCGGCGCGATCATCCCGGCGCGTTGCAGCGTCGCCACGACGCCCAAGACGCCGCGAGCCTGGTCGAGGGGAGATGGCATGCGTCAGCCCAGAATCGGGAAGCGGCGCTTGGCGGCGAGGTCTTTGAGGGCTTGCCTGCATCACCGAGCGCACGTGCTCGTCGACCTCGTCGATGTCGGGGTCCTCGCCGAATTGCGCGGTGATGTCGATCGGTTCCAGCACCTGAGTGATGATCTTGGTGGGCAGCGGGACATTCGGTGGGACGACCGCGCTGAACCCGAATGGGAAGCCGAACGAGACCGGCAGGATGGCGCTGCGCAGCAGGCGCTTGATGCCCAGCCGCTCGGCCAGCCAGGTGCCGCGGGTCAGGTACAGCTGGGTCTCCTGGCCGCCGATGGACACCGCGGGAACGATCGGCACGCCGGCCTCGATCGCCGTGCTGACATAGCCCTTGCGGCCGTTGAAGTCGATGACGTTCTCCGCCGCCGTCGGCCGGTAGGCGTCGTAGTCACCGCCGGGAAAGACGACCACCACGCCGCCGGAGCGCAGCGCTTTGGCGGCGTTCTCCCGGTTGGCCCGGATGTAGCCGGTCCGCCGGAACAGCCCGCCCGTCAAGCCCATGAACAAGATGTCGTGGCTCAGCGTGTAGACCGGCCGCTCGTAGCCGAACTTGTCGTAGAAGTCGACGCTGAAGATCGGGACATCCATCGGGAACATTCCGCCGGAGTGGTTGCCGACCACCAGTGCGCCGCCGGGCGGGAAGGAGTCCAGGCCGTGCACCTCGGAGCGGAAATACCGCTTCAGCACCGGGCGCAACACACCCATCAGGCGCTGGGTCAGCCCCGGGTCGAATTGGCCGATCTCGGGGTCCTCACCATGGGTATCGCCCACTTCGCTCACCGATGCCCCCTTGTGGCTTCCTGCGAGAGTTCCCGCGTTGAGTCCCTAGATGGTAGCTAGGGCGTTGGATTGGATGGCTAACAGGCAAACACTCTTACCTTGGGCTCCGGGTCGGTGGCGTGGACGACCGGGCTTGGCGCCGCGGTCGAGCCGGACGGAAAGCCGTGGTCGCTTCGCGCAAACAAGTCAGAAGTGAAGTCGGTCACCTGTGCCGGCGGCTACGGCTGCGATTGCCGGGTGACTTTCTGCAGCGCGAGCGTCGCGGGGAGAGGCAGGCCTGGTAGTCAGCGCCTCCGAGTGCGCGAAGTGATCACCCGATGCGAGTGACCGACCTGGCGCTTATTCTGTGCTAGCAAAAGCGACCTAGATGTCGCGCCGAAGCATATGGCGCAGGCCGCATTCCGGGAGTTATTGTTACCGCTCAGAATACCGAAATGCCAGTTGAGAGAGAGACGATGGACTTCGCTGGTTTGTCCGAGGAGCCGGATCCGCGCCCGGCGGCGCCGCACGGGTCGAGTGGTGCCCGTGACCGACGCGGGCGTACACCTCGCGTCGCCGCGGTCCGTCCCGTCCCGGGGCATGTTCATCAAGCGGGGTCACTGACCGCGAACCGGCCTGCCGCTGCTGTTGATCGCGTCACATCCGCGGCCGACAACGCGGATCAGCGCCAAGCCGACTATTTCCTGCGTCTGCTCACCCAGAACCGCCGCCTGATCGACCAGCGGATCGACGGCTACCACAAGGCGATCGCCGTCGCCGAGGCCAAAAGCGACGCCGAAAGCGCGTGCGTCTTCCGTCGCACGGCACGCCTCGAAGAGCGGGAGCGCAAAGCTCTCGACCGCCTGATCGAAAACCTGCAGCGCCGCTTTGTGGTGCAGCCCACAGCCGAGGATCAGCCGCTCCCGCGGGGGTCGCGGCTGGTGATCCGGTAGGGCCACAACAACCTAAGTCTTTTGCGCTCGGCCTGACCTGGTCGGCGTCATCTAGCTCGGCGTTTGACCCGACGGCCCGCAGCTTGAATTCAAAAGCACCCGGGCATATCGTCCTCGACGGTCCGGGACTCTTACCGGCCCCGCAACGTTGCTACTACTGATCTAGGCTGACGGCCAGGGGTTCACCACCAGACTTAGGAAAGACGAGGGAGACACAAGTGACAGTCCGAGTAGGCATCAACGGCTTCGGTCGAATCGGACGCAATTTCTACCGTGCGTTGCTGGCCCAGCAGGAGCAGGGCGGTGCTGACATCGAGGTGGTGGCGGTCAACGACATCACCGACAACAGCACGCTGGCGCACCTGCTGAAATTCGACTCCATCCTGGGCCGGCTGCCCCACGACGTCAGCCTCGAGGGCGAGGACACCATCGTGGTGGGCCCGGCGAAAATCAAGGCGCTAGCGGTCCGCGAGGGCCCGGCGGCGCTGCCCTGGGGTGACCTGGGCGTCGACGTCGTCGTCGAATCCACCGGTCTGTTCACCAGCGCGGCGAAGGCCAAGGGCCACCTGGACGCCGGCGCCAAGAAGGTCATCATCTCGGCGCCCGCCACCGACGAAGACATCACCATCGTGCTGGGCGTCAACGACGAGAAGTACGACGGCAGCCAGAACATCATCTCCAACGCGTCGTGCACCACGAACTGCCTCGGGCCCCTGGCCAAGGTTCTCAACGACGAGTTCGGCATCGTCAAGGGCCTGATGACCACCATCCACGCCTACACCCAGGACCAGAACCTGCAGGACGGGCCGCACAAGGATCTGCGCCGTGCCCGGGCCGCCGGGCTGAACATCGTGCCCACCTCCACCGGTGCGGCCAAGGCCATCGGCCTGGTGCTGCCGGAACTGAAGGGCAAGCTCGACGGGTACGCGCTGCGGGTGCCGATTCCCACCGGGTCCGTCACCGACCTGACCGTCGAGCTGCGCAAGTCCGCCAGCGCCGACGAGATCAACGCCGCGATGAAGGCGGCGGCCGAGGGCCCGATGAAGGGCATCCTCAAGTACTACGACGCGCCGATCGTGTCCAGTGACATCGTCACCGACCCGCACAGCTCGATCTTCGACTCCGGCTTGACCAAGGTGATCGACAACCAGGCCAAGGTGGTCTCCTGGTACGACAACGAGTGGGGTTACTCCAACCGTCTCGTTGACCTGGTCGCGCTGGTCGGCAAGTCGCTCTAACCGTGGGCGTTCCTAGCCTCGAAGACCTTCTGGCCGAAGGCGTTTCGGGTCGTGCGGTGCTGGTGCGCTCCGATCTCAACGTGCCGCTGGACGACGCCGGTGCGATCACCGATCCGGGCCGGATCATCGCGTCGGTCCCGACGCTGAAGGCGCTGCTGGACGACGGCGCCAAGGTGGTGGTGACCGCGCACCTGGGCCGCCCCAAGGACGGGCCCGACCCGAAGCTGTCGCTGGCGCCGGTCGCGGCCGCGCTGAGTGAGCAGCTGGGCCGGCACGTGCAGCTGGCCGGCGACGTGGTCGGTGCGGATGCTTTGGCGCGTGCCGAGGGCCTGACCGACGGCGACATCCTGCTGCTGGAGAACATCCGCTTCGACCCGCGGGAGACCAGCAAGGACGACGGCGAGCGGCTGGCCCTGGCCAAGCAACTGGCCGAATTGGTCTCGCCGGGAGGGGCTTTCGTCTCCGACGGCTTCGGGGTGGTGCACCGCAAGCAGGCCTCGGTATACGACATCGCAACGCTGCTGCCGCACTACGCCGGAACCCTGGTGGCCGACGAGATCCGGGTGCTGGAGCAGTTGACCAGCTCGACCACCCGCCCCTACGCCGTCGTGCTCGGCGGGTCGAAGGTGTCCGACAAGCTCGGCGTCATCGAATCGCTGGCGACGAAAGCCGACAGCATCGTGATCGGCGGCGGGATGTGTTTCACTTTCCTTGCCGCGCAGGGATATTCGGTAGGGAAATCGCTGCTGGAAGAAGGCATGGTCGAGACCTGCCGCCGGCTGCTGGACACCTACGCCGACGTGCTGCGCCTGCCCGGCGACATCGTGGTGACCGAGCAGTTCAGTGCCGATTCGCCACCACAGTTCGTGGCCGCCAACGCGATTCCGGACGATCTGATGGGTCTGGATATCGGTCCGGGTTCGGTGAAGCGGTTCGCCACGTTGCTGTCCAACGCCCGGACGGTGTTCTGGAACGGCCCGATGGGCGTCTTCGAATTCCCGGCGTACGCGGCGGGCACCAAGGGCGTCGCCGACGCGATCGTCGCGGCGACGGGCAAGGGCGCGTTCAGCGTGGTGGGCGGCGGTGATTCCGCGGCCGCGGTGCGCGCGCTCGGGATCCCCGAGGACGACTTCTCGCACATATCCACCGGCGGTGGCGCATCGCTGGAATACCTCGAGGGCAAGACGCTACCCGGCATCGAGGTGTTGGGTAGCCCGCAGCCGAGCGGAGGACAGTCGTGACCCGCAAGCCATTGATCGCCGGCAACTGGAAGATGAACCTCAACCACTTCGAGGCCATCGCGCTGGTGCAGAAGATCGCATTCGCGTTGCCGGACAAGTACTTCGACAAGGTCGACGTCGCGGTGCTGCCGCCGTTCACCAACCTGCGCAGCGTGCAGACCCTGGTCGACGGGGACAAGCTGCGGTTGACCTACGGCGCCCAGGACCTGTCGCAACACGACTCCGGCGCCTACACCGGAGACATCAGCGGCACCTTCCTGGCCAAGCTGGGCTGCAGCTACGTCGTCGTCGGCCACTCCGAGCGGCGCACCTACCACAACGAGGACGACGCGCTGGTCGCCGCCAAGGCCGCCGCCGCGCTCAAGAACGGCCTGACCCCGATCGTGTGCGTCGGCGAGCATCTCGATGTGCGGGAGGCCGGCGAGCACGTCAGCCACTGTGAGAAGCAGGTGCGTGAGTCACTGGCCGGACTGTCGGCCGAGCAGATCGGCCAGGTCGTCATCGCCTACGAACCCATCTGGGCGATCGGGACCGGGCGGGTGGCCAGCGCCGGGGATGCCCAGCAGGTCTGTGGGGCGATCCGCCGGCAGCTGGGGGCGCTGGCGTCGCCCAAGGTCGCCGAGACCGTGCGGGTGCTCTACGGCGGCTCGGTGAACGCCAAGAATGTCGGCGAGATCGTCGCGCAGGAAGACGTCGATGGCGGCTTGGTCGGGGGAGCGTCGCTGGAGGGCGAGCAATTCGCGACCCTGGCGGCCATCGCCGCCGGTGGGCCCCTTCCGTAGCCGCTCCGAGCGTCGGTTACGGCTGCTCGAACCGCACCAGGTAGGGTGGCCGCATGCAATTGGGCCTGCAAATCACCCTGGTGGTCACCAGCGTTCTGGTGGTCCTGTTGGTGCTGCTGCACCGCGCCAAGGGGGGCGGCCTGTCGACGCTGTTCGGCGGTGGCGTGCAGTCCAGCTTGTCCGGGTCGACCGTGGTGGAGAAGAACCTGGACCGGCTGACGGTGTTCGTCGTCGGCATCTGGCTGGTGTGCATCGTCGGCATTGCATTGCAGATCAAATACAAGTGACGTTGCGCAAGTAGCTCGGACCCACTGACCTCTCGGCGGGCGCACCACACGATCCGCACCGATACTGGGACGCATGGTTGAGGTTTCTGACGCCGCGTTGGCGCCTATCGGTGCAGTGCAGCGGACCCGGGTCGGGCGCGAGGCGACCGAGCCGATGCGCGCCGACATCAGGTTGCTCGGCACCATCCTCGGCGACACCGTGCGCGAACAGAACGGTGACGAGGTATTCGACTTGGTCGAACGTGCCCGCGTCGAGTCCTTCCGGGTGCGTCGCTCGGAGATCGATCGGGACGAGATCTCGCACATGTTCGACGGCATCGACATCCACCAGGCGATCCCGATCATCCGGGCGTTCAGTCATTTCGCGCTGCTGGCCAACGTCGCCGAAGACATCCACCGTGAGCGCCGGCGTCATGTTCACGTCGACGCCGGCGAACCACCGCAAGACAGCAGCCTGGCCGCCACCTACGCGAAACTGGATTCCGCAGAGCTGGATTCGGCCACCGTGGCCGCGGCCCTGCGGGGCGCGCTGGTTTCTCCGGTAATCACCGCCCACCCCACCGAGACCCGCCGGCGCACCGTCTTCGTCGCTCAGCACCGGATCACCGAGCTGATGCGACTGCACGCCGAGGGCCTTCGCGAGACCAGCGACGGCCGCAGCATCGAGCGCGAGTTGCGCCGCCAGGTCCTCACGCTCTGGCAGACCGCGCTGATCCGGCTCTCCCGGCTGCAGATCACCGACGAAATCGACGTTGGTCTGCGCTATTACCAGGCCGCGTTGTTCGAGGTGATCCCACAGGTCAACGCCGGGGTGCGCGACGCGTTGCGCGCCCGATGGCCCGACGTCGAACTGCTTTGTGGCCCCATCCTGCAGCCGGGCTCGTGGATCGGTGGGGACCGCGACGGCAACCCGAACGTGACCGCCGCCATCGTGCGGCGGGCCACCGGCAGCGCCGCGTTCACCGCGGTGGCGCATTACCTGTCCGAGCTCACCGAGCTCGAGCAGGAACTCTCGATGTCGGCGCGATTGATCACCGTCACAACCGAATTGACGGAGCTGGAGCGCAGTTGCCCGGAACAGGCCAGGACCGACGAGCCGTATCGGCGGGCCGTTCGGGTGATTCGCGGCCGGCTCAGCGCGACCGCCGCCCAGATCCTGGACTCCGAACCGCTGCACTTGCTCGACCTGGGTCTCGAGGCGTACGCCACGCCGGACGAACTGCGGGCCGATCTCGACGTCATCGACGCTTCATTGCGCACCCACGGCGGTGCGCTGCTGGCCGAGGATCGGCTGGGCCTGCTGCGAGAAGGCGTGCACGTCTTCGGGTTTCATCTGAGCGGCTTGGATATGCGGCAAAACTCCGATGTGCACGAAGAAGTGGTCGGCGAGCTGCTGGCCTGGGCCGGCGTGCACGCCGACTATCGTTCGCTGCGCGAAGACGAGCGAGTCGAGCTGTTGGTCGGCGAGTTGAGTACCAGGCGTCCACTGCTGAGCGACCGCGCCCGGTTGTCCGAGCTGGCCCACCAGGAATTGAGTGTGGTAGAGGCCGCCGCGCATGCCGTCAAGCGTTACGGTCCGGCGGCGGTGCCCAACTACATCATTTCGATGTGCCAGTCCGTCTCGGACGTGTTGGAGGCCGCGATTCTGCTCAAAGAAGCGGGGCTGCTGGATGTCTCCGGACCGGAACCCTATTGCCCGATCGGCATTTCCCCGCTGTTCGAGACGATCGACGATCTGCACAACGGTGCGGAGATCCTGCACGCGATGCTTGAGCTCCCGCTGTATCGGGCGTTGGTGGCGGCCCGGGATGACAGCCAGGAAGTGATGCTCGGCTACTCCGACTCCAACAAGGACGGCGGATATCTGACCGCGATCTGGGCGGTCTACCGAGCCGAGCTGGCGCTGGTCGAAGTGGCCCGAAAAACCGGAATTCGGTTGCGGCTCTTCCATGGCCGCGGCGGCACCGTCGGGCGCGGCGGCGGACCCAGCTACCAGGCCATCCTCGCGCAGCCGCCCGGGGCGGTGAAGGGTTCGCTGCGGCTGACCGAGCAGGGTGAGGTGATCGCCGCCAAGTACGCCGAACCGCTTTCGGCGCAACGGAATCTGGAGAGTTTGGTGGCGGCGACTTTGGAGTCGACGCTGCTGGATGTGGAGGGCCTCGGCGACGAGGCCGAGCCCGCCTACGCGGTGCTCGACGAGATCGCCGCGCTGGCACGACACGCGTACTCCGAATTAGTCCACAAGACACCGGGTTTCGTGGAGTATTTCAAAGCCTCTACACCGGTCAGTGAAATCGGGTCGTTGAATATCGGCAGCCGCCCGACCTCTCGCAAGCCCACCGAGTCGATCGCGGACCTGCGCGCCATTCCGTGGGTGCTGGCCTGGAGCCAGTCGCGGGTCATGCTGCCCGGCTGGTACGGAACGGGGTCGGCGTTCGAGCAGTGGATCGCGGCAGGACCCGAAAGCCAAAGCGAGCGGGTCGAAGTCCTGCACGACTTGTATCACCGTTGGCCGTTCTTCCGCAGCGTGCTGTCGAACATGGCGCAGGTGCTGGCCAAAAGCGACCTGGGGCTGGCGGCGCGCTACGCGGAATTGGTGGCCGATGAGTCGTTGCGGCGCAGGGTGTTTGACAAGATCGTCGACGAGCACCAGCGGACGATCGCGATGCACAAGCTGATCACCGGTCACGACGACCTGCTGGCCGACAACCCGGCGCTGGCCCGTTCGGTGTTCAACCGCTTCCCTTATCTCGAGCCGCTGAATCACCTGCAGGTCGAGCTGCTTCGGCGCTACCGCTCGGGTGACGACGACGAATTGGTGCAGCGCGGCATTCTGCTGACGATGAACGGGTTGGCCAGCGCGCTCAGGAACAGCGGCTAGCGCACCGCAGTTCGACGGGCCAGGGCGCCCGAGCGCCGGTAGGCGCTCAAGAACAACACAGTGAGTCCGAGCTGAACCGCGAACGTCGGCGCCAGGTAGAGCGGGCGCACCAAGCCGCTGCGGATTGCATAGACGCCGGCAGCCGCCAGACCCAGAACCACGGGGCACACGGTCAGCAGCAGAACGCCACGCCGCGCCACCGGATCGCGGTCGGCCCAGATCAGCAGCGCGGTCCACCCGGCCATCAGGGCCGCACACAAGCCGGCGGCATAGCGGTAATCGGCCTGAGGCGCAAACCCGTCGATGCCCAACATCGCACCGGCCACTCGTGGTGCCAGCAGCGGCACGACCATTACGGCGTCCACCACGGCGCCGATCCAATAGGCCAGGCGCAGCAGGCGGACGGATCCAGTCACTGCGTCGTCCGGTTCCGCAGCCGGTCCACCACGCCCCGCACCGCGTGCTCGGTCATCGATAGCGGTGACATGACCGTCTCGCCCACGCCCACGATGTAGTCGATGCGTTTGACGATCGACTCCACCGGCTCGACCACCGCGATCAGTCGTTTGGCGAGCTCGTCGAGGTTTTCCAGCGTTCCTTCCAGATGGTCCAGGCCGCCCTCTAGGCGCTCGACCGTGCCGTTCAACCGGGTCAGAGAGTCGCTGAGCTCGTTCATGGTCTTACCCAGGCCATCGAGGACGTCTTCGACCTGTCCGACCGTCTTGTCGGCGTTCAGAGCCGCCTGAGTGAGGGTTTTGATCCGGTTTCGCTCAGGCCCGTTGCGCACCGTTCGGTCTGCCATGACGGTAATTATGACTCGGATACGTCAGCCGGGAAGCTTCGCGGCGGCGTCCTCGTCGAGCAGCCACAGCGTCGTCTCGAGCCCGACGGCGCCCGCGGCCGGAATCGAAACGGGCTCGGCGCCCCCGATGGCAGCGGCCGCCGCGTCGCCCTTGGCGGCCCCGGACACCATCAGCCACACCTCGCGGGAACGCCGGATCGCCGGCAGTGTCAGGGTGATTCGCTGCGGAGGCGGTTTGGGGGAGTCGTCGACGGGCACCACCATGCGGATGGTCTCAAGCACCGCCGCGGTGTCGGGGAACAGTGAGTTGATGTGACCCTCGGGGCCCATGCCCAGCAGGTGGACATCGAAATTCGGTACCTGCTCGCCGGGTTCGGCATTGGCCGCCAACAGCTGTTCGTAGGCCAGCGCCGCGGCGGCGAGATCGCTGCCGAATTCGCCATCGCTGGCAGCCATCGGGTGGACGTTGCTCGACGGAATGTCGATGTGATCGAGCAATGCCTCCCGCGCCTGCTTCTCGTTGCGCTCGCTGTCGTCCTCGGGAACGTAGCGCTCGTCGCCCCAGAACAGGTGAACCCTCGACCAATCGATCCGGTGGGCTTGGGCGCGCAGATACTTCAGCAGCCCGATCCCGTTGCCGCCGCCGGTCAGCACGATCTGGGCGCGCCCACGTGCCGTCACGGCGGCAAGGATGGTGTCGACCAGCCGGCCGCCCGCGGCCTCGACCAGGATTTCGCTGTCCGGGAAGATCTCTACGACGTTGCTCATGCGTACTGCACCTTATCGATTCCTTGGAGCGCGGCGAAGTAGATGGCATCGGCATCCAACCGCCGCATGTCTTCGGCCAGGCAGTCGCGGGTTTCCCTGCGCGCCAATGGAACTAACGCATCCGGGCGCCCGGTCCGGCTCAGCGTGGCCGTCGTGCCCTCCTGCGGCCGGCTCAGCGTGATGGTCTCGGATTTGCGTTCCAGCTCGACCTTGAGCTCGCCGACGACCCGGCGCACGGGCCCGTCGATGCAGCTGGCCAGCCAGCCCGCCAGCACGTCGAGGGCGGGTTCGTCTCTCAACCCGGAAACCAGCGCCGATTGGATCGGCTCGTGCGGCTTCTGGTCCACCGCGGAGACGAGCAGCGCCCGCCAATAGGTGATGCGGGCCCAGGACAGATCCGTGTCACCGGCGGTGTATCCGGAAAGCCGCCCCTTGATCGCCGCCAGTGGGTCCTCGCCGTTGGTCGCATCGGTGATGCGCCGAATTGCCAGCTTGCCCACCGGGTCTTGCGCGGGCACGGCCGGGGCCGCGCACGGCCACCATGCCAGCACCGGGATGTCGGCAAGCAGGAAGGGAGTGACAACGCTTTCCGCATGATCGGCCAGCGGCCCGGAGAGCCGTAGCACCACCACCTCCCCGCCGCCGGCGTCGCTACCGAGCCGAACCTGGGCATCCAGACGGGACTCCGTGGTGTCCGCGTTCCCGGATGCCACCACGATGACCCGGCTCGGGTGTTCGTGCGTGGCGGCGTTGGCGGCCTCGATCGATTCTTCGAGCAGGGTGTCGTTGTCCGTCTTGATGATCAGCGTCCCCACTCGGCCCATCGTGACGACGCCGGCCTCCTCGCGCAGCGCGTCGAGCTTCTTGTTGACCGCGGTGGTGGTGGTGTCCAGCAACTCGACAATCATGGTCGCCGCCATTCCCGGCCGGTCCGGTGCAACATCTCGAAGGCCGATGCGGGCCCCCAGGTGCCCGACTCATACGGGTCGGGCTTGCCGTGGGTCGCCCAGTGATCGAGGACGGGATCGAGTATCTGCCAAGCCAATTCAACCTCAGCGTTCACCGGGAACAGGGATGGCTCGCCAAGCAGCACGTCCAGGATCAGCCGTTCATAGGCCTCCGGCGAATCCTCGACGAACGCCGAGCCGTACGAGAAGTCCATGTTGACATCGCGGACTTCCATCGCACTGTCCGGGACCTTGGAGCCGAACCGCAGGGTGATTCCTTCGTCGGGTTGGACCCGGATGACCAGGGCGTTGCTGCCGAGTTCGTCGGTCATGGTGGCATCGAACGGCAGATGGGGCGCGCGCTTGAAGACCAGCGCGATCTCGGTCACCCTGCGGCCCAGTCGTTTTCCGGTGCGCAGATAGAACGGCACCCCGGCCCAGCGGCGGGTATCCACCTCCAGGCTGATGGCGGCGAACGTCTCGGTCACGGAGTCCTTGGCGAAGCCCTCCTCGTCGAGCAGGCCGACGACCTCTTCGCCGCCCTGCCAGCCGGCCGCGTATTGGCCGCGACTGCTGGTCTCGTCGAGCGGCTCCGCCAGTCGGGTGGCCGAGAGGACTTTGATCTTCTCGGCCTGCAACGCCGACGGATTGAAGCTGACCGGCTCCTCCATCGCGGTCAGCGCCAGCAACTGCATCAAGTGATTCTGGATCACATCCCGGGCCGCGCCAATGCCGTCGTAGTAACCGGCCCGCCCGCCCAGGCCGATGTCTTCGGCCATGGTGATCTGCACGTGGTCGACATAGTGCGCGTTCCAGATCGGATCCCATAGTTGGTTGGCGAACCGCAGCGCCAGGATGTTCTGCACCGTCTCCTTGCCGAGATAGTGGTCGATGCGGAACACCGACTCCTCGGGGAAGACGGAGTTCACCACATGGTTGAGCTCGCGGGCGCTGTCCAGGTCGTGGCCGAACGGCTTCTCGATGACGACCCGGCTCCACCTGTCCTCTCGCGGGCGGGCCAACCCGGAGTAGTGCAGTTGTTCGCACACCACCGGGAACGACTTGGGCGGGATCGCCAGGTAGAAGGCATGATTGCCGCCGATACCGCGCTCGGCGTCCAGCTTTTCCAGCGTCTCGGCCAGCCGTGTGTACGCGTCGTCGTCGTCGAATTCGCCGCGGACGAAACGCAATCCATCGGCCAGCCGTTCCCATACCGCTTGGCGAAACGGAGTACGGCAGTGTCCCTTGACGTCGTCGTGTATTACCTGGGCGAAGGCGTCGTGATCCCAGTCGCGACGGGCGAAACCCACTAGCGAGAAGTTGGGCGCCAGCAATCCGCGGTTGGCCAGGTCGTAGATGGCCGGCACCACTTTTTTGTGCGCCAGGTCGCCGGTGACACCGAACAGCACCAACGCGCTCGGGCCCGCGATTCGGGGGAGCCGCTTATCGTCTTTGTCCCGCAATGGGTTACGCCATTGCGCGCCATCAGCGCTCGGCGTCATTTGGCAGTGGAGCTCAGCTGCTTCTGTGTCTCGTCCAGCAGCTCGGTCCAGGATTCGACGAACTTCTCCACGCCTTCGTTCTCCAGGACCAGGAACACGTCGGTGAGGTCGATCCCGACCGCCGAGAGCTTGTCGAACACGCCCTGAGCCTCGGCGGCAGTGCCGCGGATCGTGTCACCCGAGATGACACCGTGGTCGGCGACGGCGTCAATCGTCTTCTCCGGCATGGTGTTCACGGTGTTGGCGGCGACCAGCTCGGTGACGTAGAGGGTGTCGGAGTAGTCCGGGTTCTTGACACCGGTCGACGCCCACAGCGGGCGCTGCACCCGGGCCCCGTCGGCCTTGAGCGCCTGGTAGCGCTCGCCGCCCTCGAAGACCTCCTGATACGCCGCGTACGCCAGCCGGGCGTTGGCGACACCGGCCAGGCCGCGCAGATCCAGCGCCTCGGAGGAACCGATCTTTTCCAGTCGCTTGTCGATTTCGGTGTCCACGCGGGATACGAAGAACGATGCCACCGAATGGATCTTCGACAGGTCGTGTCCCGCCTCGCGGGCCTTCTCCAGGCCGGCCAGGTAGGCGTCCATCACCTCGCGGTGCCGTTCGACGGAGAAGATCAGCGTGACGTTGACCGAAATCCCTTCCGCCAGAGTGGCGGTGATGGCCGGTAGGCCGGCCTTGGTGGCGGGGATCTTGATGAACAGGTTCGGTCGGTCGACGATCTTCCACAGCTCGACGGCCTGTGCGGCGGTCTTGTCGGTCTCGCCGGCCAGCCGTGGGTCTACCTCGATGGACACCCGTCCGTCGATCCCGTCGGAGGCTTCCCACTCGCGCTTGAGCACGTCGCAGCCGTTGCGGACATCGTCGGTGGTGACGGTGCGGATGGTGGCATCCACGTCGGCGCCGCGTTCGGCCAACTCCGCGATCTGGCCGTCGTAGGCGTCGCCTTCGGCGAGCGCCTTCTGGAAGATGGACGGGTTGGTGGTCACGCCGACCACACTCTTGGTGTCGATCAGCTCCTGCAGGTTGCCGGACTGCAACCGCTGGCGCGACAAGTCATCCAGCCAAACGGATACTCCCGCGGCGGACAGCGCCGCCAGGTTGGGGTTCTGAGTGCTCATGTAATCGCCCTTTCTCAGTTGTCGACTACTTCTTCCGCGGCGGCAGCGACGGCCTCCGCGGTGAAGCCGAACTCGCGGAACAATGTCTCGGCGTCGGCGGATTCGCCGTAATGCTCGATCGAGACGATCTTCCCGGTGTCGCCGACCAGTTTGTGCCACGGTTGCGCGATGCCCGCCTCGACGGCCACCCGGGCCGAGACCGACGGCGGCAGCACGCTGTCGCGGTACTCGGCCGGCTGCGACTCGAACCATTCCACACACGGCATCGACACGACCCGGGCAATAATGTCCTTGTCCGCCAACAGCTTTGCGGCTTCCACTGCAAGCTGGACCTCGGACCCGGTGGCGATCAGGACGACGTCGGGATCTTCGTCGCCTTCATCGCCAAGCACGTAGCCACCGCGGGCGACGCCTTCGACATTGGTGCCTTCGAGCACCGGCACACCCTGGCGGGTCAGGATCAACCCGACCGGGCCGCTGCCGTTGCCGCGCGCCAAGATCGTGCGCCAGGCGTAGGCCGTTTCGTTGGCGTCGGCCGGGCGCACCACTGACAGCTTCGGGATGGCCCGCAGCGCCGCCAGGTGCTCGATCGGTTGGTGCGTCGGGCCGTCCTCGCCCAAACCGATGGAATCGTGTGTCCACACGTAGATGGTGTCGATGTCCATCAGCGACGCCAGCCGAACCGCCGGGCGCATGTAATCGGAGAACTGCAAGAAGGTACCGCCGTAGGCGCGGGTGGGCCCGTGCAGCACGATGCCGGACAGGATGGCGCCCATCGCGTGCTCGCGAATGCCGAAGTGCAGGGTGCGACCGTACCAGTCGGCGGTGTAGTCCTTGGTTGTAATCGACGGCGGCCCAAACGATTTGACGCCGTCCATGGTGGTGTTGTTGCTGCCCGCCAGGTCGGCCGAGCCGCCCCACAGCTCGGGCAGTTTCGGTCCCAGCGCGGACAGCACCTTGCCGGACGCCGCCCGGGTGGCCAGCGCCTTGGATCCGGGTTCCCAGTGCGGGATGTCGGCATCCCAGCCGTCTGGCAATTGCTGCGCGGTCAGCCGGTCCAGCAGCGCCTTGCGCTCGGGTTCGCGCTGTGCCCACGCATCGAACTCGGCCTGCCACTTCTCGTGCGCTTCTTTGCCCCGATCCACCAGCTTGCGGGTGTGGGCGATGACGTCGTCGCGGACCTCGAAGGTCTTGTCGGGATCGAATCCCAGAATCTTCTTGGTGGCGGCCACCTCTTCGTCGCCGAGGGCCGAGCCGTGCGCCTTACCGGTGTTCATCAACTTCGGCGCGGGGTAGCCGATAATGGTGCGCAGCGAGATGAACGACGGCCGGTCGGTGACGGCCTTCGCGTTGGCGATGGCCTCCTCGATGCCGACGACGTTCTCGCCGCCCTCCACCTCTTGCACATGCCAGCCGTAGGCGCGGTAGCGCGCGGAGGTGTCCTCGCACAGAGCGATGTCGGTGTCGTCCTCGATCGAGATCTGGTTGTGGTCGTAGAACACGATCAGGTTGCCCAGCTGCTGCACGGCCGCCAGCGAGGACGCCTCGGAGGTCACGCCCTCCTCGATGTCTCCGTCGGAGGCGATGGAGTAGATGAAGTGGTCGAACGGACTTTCTCCCGGGGCCGCGTCCGGGTCGAACAGGCCGCGCTCGTAGCGCGCCGCCATCGCCATCCCGACCGCTGACGCCAGACCCTGCCCGAGCGGGCCGGTGGTGATCTCAACCCCCTTGGTGTGCCGGAACTCCGGATGCCCCGGAGTCTTGGAGCCCCAGGTGCGCAGCGCCTCGATGTCGGACAGCTCGAGGCCGAACCCGCCCAGGTAGAGCTGCAGGTACAGGGTCAGGCTGCTGTGGCCGCAGGACAGCACGAACCGGTCGCGGCCCAACCAGTGCGGGTCGCTGGGGTCGTGGGTCATGGCGCGCTGGAACAAGGTGTAAGCCAGCGGGGCCAGGCTCATCGCGGTCCCGGGGTGGCCATTGCCGACTTTTTGCACGGCATCGGCGGCCAGCACCCGCACCGTGTCGACGGCGGCCGAGTCGATCTCGGTCCAGTCGTCGGGGTGGTGCGGCCGGGTTAGCGTAGAGATCTCTTCGAGAGTGGTCACAGACTCATCCTTGGGTCATCGAGCAGATCAATCCTCACCCTAGTGCGGGAGTGCCAGCGTTTGCAGTGCGGGATTGCGGGTATTCCTGGGCGCCGCCGTGGATGTGACATCCGGGCGTCGCAGAACTTGCGATCGGTGCCGCCGTCGGGAAATTCTGTGTGAATAGACCCTGGAGGCGGGCTTCGGCCCCAACCCGGTCTACCATCGTGCGTAGTAGATGCTGCGCCCTGCTGCAACCCCAAGGAGTTATTGCGTGAGCGTTCGCGGGCGCGTCGCGCCGACCCGAATACGTGGCTCGGTGCTGGCTTACCTGGCGCTGACGAAGCCGCGGGTCATTGAACTGCTGCTGGTGACGGCGATACCCGCGATGCTGCTGGCTAACCGCGGCCAGGTGGAGCCGCTGCTGATCCTCAACACGTTGATCGGCGGGATGCTGGCCGCCGGCGGGGCCAACACGCTCAACTGCGTGGCCGACGCCGACATCGACAAGCTGATGAAACGGACGGCGCGCCGGCCGTTGGCCCGGGCCGCGGTGCCGACGCGAAACGCCCTGGTGCTGGGGCTGGTACTCACCGTGGGCTCGTTCTTCTGGCTCTGGTGGACGACGAACCTGCTGTCGGGGCTGCTCGCCATCGCCACCATCGCGTTCTACGTGTTCGTCTACACGCTGCTGCTCAAACGCCGCACCTCACAAAACGTCGTGTGGGGCGGCGCGGCCGGCTGCATGCCGGTGATGATCGGCTGGTCGGCCGTCACCGGCACCATCGGCTGGCCGGCGCTGGCGATGTTCGCGATCATCTTCTTCTGGACGCCCCCGCACACCTGGGCGCTGGCGATGCGTTACAAGGACGACTACAAGGCGGCCGGCGTGCCCATGCTGCCCGCCGTGGCGACCGAACGTCAGGTCACCAAGCAGATCCTGATCTACACCTGGCTGACCGTGCTGGCGACCATGGTGCTGGCGCTGGCCGCGGGCTGGCTGTACACCGCGGTCGCCGTGGTGGCCGGGGTCTGGTTCCTGGCGATGGCCCACCAGCTGTACGCCGGGGTCCGGGCCGGCGAGCCGGTCAAGCCGCTGCGGCTGTTCCTGCAGTCGAACAACTACCTCGCGGTGGTGTTCTGCGCGCTGGCGGTCGACTCGGTGATCGCGCTACCGACGCTGCTCTGATCCCAACGACCATCCCCAGGGGCCATGCCACTGGTGCCCGGGGCAACCCTTGCCGCCGACCGGCAACCACGTCACCAACCCGGTCGTTTGGGACAACAACGTTTGCCACACCTACTTTTATGTCTACTTCGGGCAAGGCAATGTGGCCCAAAACATTTGGGATGGCGACAATCCGCCGCCACCGCCTCCACCGGCGCCGCCGGGCCTCATCAACAGAGACAACTGCCAGCAGATCCCGGATGCGCCCGCCCAGGCGCCGCGGGCCGGTTGAGGAATGGGTCGGAATTTTCTGCCCGAAGGCGTGACAGGGCTTGAATCGCTCACGGCAGCAACACAATCGAGCCGGCGGTCTTGCGGCCCTGCAGATCCTGATGCGCGCGGGTCGCTTCGGCCAGCGGATAGCGCCCCCCGACTTCGATGTTGATCGCCCCGCCGCCAACCGCCTCGAACAATTCGTCGGCGCGCCAGCTGAACTCCTGGCCGGTGCGCATGAAGTGGACCAGCGCCGGGCGGGTCAGGAACACCGAGCCCGCGGCATTGAGCCGCTGCGGATCCACCGGCGGCACAGGTCCGCTGGCGGCGCCGAACAGTGCAAGGGTCCCGCGGACGGCCAGGCTGGCCAGGCTGGCGTCGAACGTGCTGGCGCCGACGCCGTCGTACACGGCCGCCACGCCGACCCCGCCGGTGAGCTCGCGAATCTGCCGACCGAACTGCGCGGCGTCGTCGGGGTAGGAGAGCACCTCGTCGGCGCCGGCCTTCTTGGACAGCTTGGCCTTATCGGGAGTCGAGACGGTGGTGATGACCCGGGCGCCGAGCAGGTGTGCCCACTGGGTCAGGATCAGTCCGACGCCGCCGGCGCCGGCGTGCACCAGCACCGCGTCACCGACCTGCACCGGGTACACCGACTTCAGCAAGTAGTGCGCGGTCAGGCCCTTCAGTAGCACCGAGGCCGCCACCTCGGAGCTGACACCGTCCGGCACCTTAGCGGTCAAATACGCTGGCGCAGTGGCAAATTCGGCGTAAGCGCCGGACGCCGCGGCGGACACCACGCGGTCGCCGACGCTGAACTCTTCGTCGGCCGCCTCGCCCAGGGCCGCGACGGTGCCGCACACCTCGGAGCCCAGGACGAATGGCACCTCGCGCGGATATTGCCCGGAACGGAAATAGGTGTCAATGAAGTTGACGCCGACGGCCTCGGTCTTGATCAGCAGCTCGCCTCGGCCCGGCGTGGGTTGTGGCGTGTCGACGTAGCGCAGGACCTCGGGACCGCCGGTTTCACTGACTTCGATTGCATGCATGTCGCTATCATGCCCGGGCATGAAGCTTGCCCGACCGGACGTCTTCCATCCCCGCATCGTGCTGGCCGGATGTCCAGCGCACCCCGCCGGCGACGGCGACGACGCGGGTCTGGTCGCGGCGCTGCGGCTGCGCGGTCTGCACGCGCGCTGGTTGTCGTGGGATGACCCCGATACGTGCGACGCGGACCTGGTGATCCTGCGCGCCACGCACGACTACGCCGGGCGGCTGGAGGAGTTCCTGGCCTGGACCACACGCGTCAAGAAACTGCTGAATTCAACGAACGTTGTCGCCTGGAATGTCGACCGGCGTTATCTGCGCGATCTGGCGGCTCGCGGGGTGCCGACGGTGCCGGGGGAGATTTTCGCGCCGGACGAACCGGTTCGGTTGCCGGGTCCCGGTCAGGTGTTCATCGGTCCGGCCATCGGCACCGGCACTCGCCGGTGCGCCGACCGGCCCGCGGCCGTCACGTGTGCCGCCGAATTGCACGCCGCCGGCCACGGTGTGCTGGTGCAGCCCGTGTCGGGTCCCGACACGGAGCTGGTCTTTCTTGCGGGCAAGCCCTCGCACGCGTTTCCCCCCGAGCCCGATTTCGAACTCTGGGACATCGGCGCCGCGGCGCTGGCCGCAGCGGCTGACGAACTGAGCATCAAGGCAAGCGAATTGCTTTACGCGCGAGCGCATTTGAGTGGCTCGGAGTTGCTGGAGCTACAGCTGGTCGACCCGTCGCTGGGCTGGCGGCGGCTAGACGCCGGCGCTCGCGGCTTGGCTCAGCGCGAGTTCGCGCTGGCCGTGGAGTCAGCCTGCGAGCGGCTCGGGCTTGGCCCGTTCTCGCATCGACGCCCATAGCGCAGCGGTCGCGGCCGTGCAGGCCGCGGCGCCGGCGACGTGCACGGCGACCAGGGCCGCGGGAACGCCGGTGAAGTACTGCGTGGTGCCGACCGCGGCTTGCGCGCACACCAGGACCAGCAGCACGCCCAGCCGCAGCATGATCGCCCGCGTCGCGCCGACGGCCAGCAGCCCGAAGGCCAGCCCGACCAACAGCGCGAGATAGGCGACCAGCAGCGACGAATGCATGTGCACCAGCGTGGTGATCTCGACCTGCAGTCGCGGCACCGTGCGACTCGGGCTGCGGTCGCCCGCGTGGGGGCCGGCGGCGGTCACCAGCGTGCCGGTGACCAGCACCAGGGCCAGGTTGGTTCCGGTCAGCGCGGTGAGCACCCGCAGCGGCTTGGCCACCCGCTGGTGAACCACCCCGTCATCCGGCTCGCCGACCTTGACGTACAGCAGCACCGACAGCCACACCATCGTCATCGACACCAGCAGGTGAATCGCCACCGTCCACCACAGCAGCCCGGTGCGCACCGTGATGCCACCGATCACCGCCTGCACCACCGTCGACACCGGCATCAGCCACGCGTAGGTCAGCACCTCGGCCCGCCGGCGGGCCCGGTAGACCGCCAGCACCGCCAGCGCGGCGGTGACCACCACCGCGAGGCTGAACATCCGGTTGCCGAACTCGACGGCCTGATGAACCCGCGGCACTTCGGCGACGGCGACCGGGACGAAACTGCCCGGGAAACACTGCGGCCAGGTGGGGCAACCCAGACCCGACGCCGTGACGCGCACGATCGAGCCCGTGACGGCGATACCGCCCTGGGACAGAATCACGGTCGCGGCGATGATCCGCTGGACACGCAGGCTGGGGTCGGGGAGCAGGTCCACCAACCGCAACAGCACTCGTCTTACCACCGCCCGATCGTAGGCCAACGAAAACTACGGCCTGTAGTACGGGACCGTCAGGTGAAGCGGAACCAGCGCAGCGCGGCCAGCGCGGCCACCACGCCCCACACCGCGAGCACGACGACGCCGAACCAGTCGACCGACAGCGTCATCGCCTGCGACAGCGCCTCGGTGAGCGCGCCGGACGGGGTGAGCCGGGCCGCCCACTTGACCGCCGTCGGGATCATGTTCGTCTCGACCGTCAGCGCGCCCAGCCCCGCGAAGACGAACCACATCAGGTTGGCGACCGCGAGCACGATCTCGGCGCGCAGCGTGCCGCCGAGGAGCAGGCCGAGCGCCGTGAAGCCGGCGGTGCCCAGCGCGATGACCGCCGCGCCCAGCGCAAGGGCCGCCGGAGCAGGTCGCCAGCCCAGCGCAAAACCTATGCTGCCCAAGATGATTGCCTGCAAGAACACCACGGTGATCACGGCCAGCGACTTGCCGGCGATGATCCCCCAGACCGGAAGCGGTGTCGCCCCAAGCCGTTTGAGCGCGCCGTAGCGCCGGTCGAACGCGATCGCGATCGCCTGCCCGGTGAACGCCGTCGAGATCACCGCCAGCGCCATGATGACCGGGACGAACGTCGCGGCGCGGTTGCTGCCGAACGAGCCGAACGGCAACAGCGTGAGTCCGACCAGCAGTGTGATCGGGATGAACATGGTCAGCAGCAATTGTTCGCCGTTGCGCAGCAACAGCTTCAACTCCAAGCCGAACTGCGCGGCAAGCATTTTCGGCACCGCGTTGGGACGCGGGTCCGGGGCGAAGGTGCCCGCCGGAAACAGCGGGGTGTTGGTGTCGGTCACGGTCGCAACTTCCTGCCGGTGAGATCCAGGAACACATCCTCGAGACTGCGTTGCTCGACGCGCATATCGGTAGCCAGCACGTCGATCTGGGCGCACCACGCCGTCACGGTCGCCAGCACCTGCGGGTCGACCGGCCCCTCGACCAGGTACTCGCCCGGGATCACCTCGGTGGCCTTGTAGTCCTCCGGCAGCGCGGCAGCCAAGAGCGACAAATCAAGTCGCGGCGGCGCGGTGAACCGCACCTGGTC
This sequence comes from uncultured Actinomycetota bacterium, assembly GCA_963794245.1. GTDB lineage: Bacteria > Actinomycetota > Actinomycetes > Mycobacteriales > Mycobacteriaceae > Mycobacterium. The sequence goes on from CAWCDD010000004.1 coordinate 709,744, forward strand.
TTTCGCGCCGGAACGCATCAGTTCGCTCGGTGTGCCCGACGCCACCATCGCGCCGTGGTCGATGATGACGAGCCGGTCCGCGAGTTCCTCGGCCTCCTTGAGCTGGTGGGTGGTGAGCACCACCGTCACACCGTCGCGGCGCAGCGCGTCGATCAGCTCCCACACCAGCAGCCGGGCATGCGCATCCATGCCGGCCGTCGGCTCGTCGAGGAACACCAGTTCGGGCCGCCCGACCAGCGCGCAGGCCAGCGCCAGCCGTTGCTGCTGCCCGCCGGAAAGCCGACGGTAGGTGGTGCGGGCGGCATCGGTCAGGCCCAAGGTGGCCAGCAGCCATTGCGGGTCCAGCGGGTCGGCGGCGTAGGCGGCGACCAATTCGAGCATCTCGCCGGCGCGGGCCGCGGGATAGCCACCGCCGCCCTGCAACATCACTCCGATGCGCGCGCGCAGCCGGGCGTTGTCGGTGACCGGGTCGAGCCCCAGCACCTCGATCGTCCCGGCGTCCGGGCGCACGAAGCCCTCGCACATCTCGACCGTCGTCGTCTTGCCCGCGCCGTTGGGACCCAACAGGGCCAGCACCTCGGCGGCGTGCACTTCCAGATCGAGATTGCTGACAGCTGTCGTTGACCCGTATCGCTTGCTCACCCCGCGCAGCCGCACCACTGTTTCGGGGGCTTGGGGGTTTAGGGGGCCCGAACTCACGTCGAGTCAGCGTAGGCGTCGGGTGCCGACGTCGGCCGTCGGGTCTCCGCGGTCGCGGGCGCCGCGCCGGTGGCCGCGGCGCCGTTCGCCTCGCCGTTCGTGGACTGCAGCGGCCGCCAGGGCAGCCGGGTGTAGGTCAGCGCGACCAGCACGGCCATCACGGCGGCGCTGGCCAGGGTGGCATCCAGGATCTGGAACAGCGCAAAGCGGTCGCCGTTGGCCGTCGGACCGAAGATGCCGACGACGAGCGTGATCACGATGACCGTTTCGCGGAAGCCGGTGCGGGTCGCCCAGCAGGCCAGCGGAATGATCGCCCACAGCAGATACCAGGGCTGCACGACGGGAAACAGCAGCACGCAGATGCCCAGCGCGACGCCGAGACCACCGATCGGGTGCAGCCGGCCGCGGAACACGGCGAACAGCAGCCAGGTGACCAGCACCATGATGATCAGCACGCCGATGAAACGGGTCAGCGCCAGCACGGCGGTGGTGTGGTCGCCCAGGCCCAGCAGAATCCCCACCTGCCCGGTGGCCAGGGCCAACAGCGTCGGTGGCGACATCCAGCTGCGCACGACGTTGGCGGTGCCGAGCGTGAATACCCAGCCGAATCCGAGCCCGCTGATCCAGCCCACCACCGCCATGACCGCCAGCGAGAGCGTCCCCATCCCGCCACCGGCCAGCAGCAGGGCCCGCAGGTTGCCGCCGCAGCGATAGGCCAGCGCCATCGTGACGAATCCCAGTGCCAACAGTGAGGGCAGCTTCACCTGCGAGGACAGCGTGATCAGGATGGAGCCGGCCAGCAGCATCCCCAGCGGCTCCCAGTCGGGGCCGATGCGGCGCCACGACGTGGGCCACAGCTGCGGCGAGTCGATACCGCGCAGCGCGAATTCGGCGCCGATCAGCATCAAGCCGAGCATCAGCGCCTCGTTGTGGATGCCCGCGACCAGATGCATGAGCAGCAGCGGGTTCGCGGCGCCCAGCCACAGCGCGCTGACCTCGGCGACACCGCACCGCCGGGCCAGCCGCGGGGTGGCCCACACGATCATCGCCACGCCCGCGAGCACCACCAAGCGGTGGCAGAGCACCGCGGCGACGATGTTCTCGCCGGTCACGGCCGAGATGCCGCGCCCGATCCACAAGAACAGCGGACCGTAGGGGGCCGGCGTCTCGCGCCACACGCTGGGCACCGACAGGGTGAACACATGACCGAGGCCGAGTCCGGACGCCGGACCGACCTTGTAGGGGTCGAGGCCTTCGACCGAAATCTGGCTCTGCGCCAGGTAGGAGTAGACGTCCTTGCTGTACATCGGCGGCGCGATCAGCAGCGGCAGCATCCACAGCATCAGGGTGCGATCCAGCTCGCCGCGCGACATCTGCCGCTTGCCCATCGCGAATCGGCCCAGCATCAACCAGGCGAGCGCCATCATGACCGCCCCGACGGTGGTCATGGTCAACGACACCGTCTGGATCCGGGACGGCAGGTTCAACAGCCGGACGCCGAACGTGGGGTCTTGGACGACGGGCCGGGCCCCGGCGCCCAGTGCGCCGATCCCCATCAGGACGGTGCCGGTGGCGCCGAACAGGCGGGTACGCCGAAGTGCGGTGAGTTCCGTCTCATTCAGCGGTGAGCCAACGGGCTTCTCGTCGCCGTGCAGGGCGGCGATCGACGAGCTCAGCGTGTGGTGGCGCACTGCCATCAGTGCAGCGTAGCGACATGCCGAGAAGTGACGGGCCGGTGCTCGCCGCGCAATCGGCACGACCCCCGACTCAGGGCACCCTTGCTGGACCGATTTCCGGAATTGCGTCACACTGGTGTTGTGAAAATCCAGACCGCTGAGGAAGCGGTTTCCGCGCCTGTAATCGGTGCGGCGGCCCCTACTGTCGTGCCGGATGGTCACACCCGCCGCGCCATCGTGCGGCTGCTACTGGAATCCGGGTCGATCACCGTCAGTGAGATCTGCGACCGGCTCGGCCTGGCGGCCGCTGGCGTGCGGCGCCATCTCGACGCGCTGATCGAAGCGGGCGACGCGGAGTCCGCGGCGGCCGCGGCATGGCAGCAGGCCGGACGCGGGCGCCCGGCGAAGCGCTTCCGGTTGACGGCTGCCGGCCGGGCCAAGCTCGACCACGCTTACGACGACCTGGCGGCGGCGGCCATGCGCCAACTGCGCGAAATCGGCGGACAGGGCGCGGTGCAGGCGTTCGCCCGGCGCCGCATCGACACGATCCTGGCCGATGTCGAGCCCGCCGACAGTGCCGACGACGCCGATGTCGAGGCAGCCGCCGACCGGGTGGCCGGCGCGCTGACCAAGGCCGGCTACGTCGCCACCACCACCCGGGTGGGCCTGCCACTGCATGGCGTGCAGATCTGCCAGCACCACTGCCCGGTATCGCATGTCGCCGAGGAATTCCCGGAACTGTGCGAGGCCGAGCGGGAGGCGATGGCCGAGGTTCTCGGCACCCACGTGCAGCGGTTGGCGACCATCGTCAACGGCGACTGCGCCTGTACCACCCATGTGCCGCTCACCCCGGCAGCAGCCAAGACCTAGCATCAAGCGGCGCCCAGCCCGCGCCGGCACCGTACGAGCACCAAAAGGAGCGTCCGTATGACACTCACACCAGAGGCCACCAAGCCGCCGGTTCCCGCAGCGCCGTTGACCCAGGAGCAGGCGATTGCCTCGCTGGGCAAGTACGGCTACGGCTGGGCGGACTCCGACGTCGCGGGCGCCAGCGCGCAGCGCGGTCTGTCCGAGGCGGTGGTCCGCGACATCTCGGCCAAGAAGAGCGAGCCCGAGTGGATGCTGGCGACCCGGCTGAAGGCGCTGCGCATCTTCGACCGCAAGCCCATGCCGAGCTGGGGCTCCAACCTCGAGGGCATTCACTTCGACAACATCAAGTACTTCGTGCGCTCCAGCGAGAAGCAGGCCGCGACCTGGGACGATCTGCCCGCGGACATCAAGAACACCTACGACAAGCTGGGCATCCCGGAGGCTGAGAAGCAGCGGCTGGTCTCCGGTGTCGCCGCGCAGTACGAGTCGGAGGTCGTCTACCACTCCATCCGTGAGGACCTGGAGAAGCTGGGCGTCATCTTCCTGGACACCGACACGGCGCTGCGCGAGCACCCCGAGATGTTCCAGAAGTACTTCGGCACCGTGATCCCCGCCGGTGACAACAAGTTCTCCGCGCTGAATACCGCGGTGTGGTCGGGTGGCTCGTTCATCTACGTTCCGCCGGGCGTGCACGTGGATATTCCGCTGCAGGCCTACTTCCGGATCAACACCGAGAACATGGGCCAGTTCGAGCGGACGCTGATCATCGCCGACGAGGGCTCCTACGTGCACTACGTCGAGGGATGTACCGCGCCGATCTACAAATCGGATTCGCTGCACTCGGCGGTGGTCGAGATCATCGTGAAACCGCATGCGCGCGTTCGCTATACGACCATCCAGAACTGGTCGAACAATGTCTACAACCTGGTCACCAAGCGGGCCCGGGCAGAAGCCGGCGCCACGATGGAATGGGTCGACGGCAACATCGGGTCGAAGGTGACCATGAAGTACCCGGCGGTCTGGATGACCGGCGAGCACGCCAAGGGCGAGGTGCTGTCGGTGGCATTCGCCGGCGTAGACCAGCACCAGGACACCGGCGCCAAGATGCTGCATCTGGCACCCAACACCTCGAGCAACATCGTGTCCAAGTCGGTGGCGCGCGGCGGCGGCCGGACCTCGTACCGCGGCCTGGTGCAGGTGAACAAGGGCGCCCACGGGTCTCGCTCCAGCGTGAAATGCGATGCGCTGCTGGTCGATACGATCAGCCGCAGCGACACCTACCCGTATGTCGACATCCGCGAGGACGACGTCACGATGGGCCACGAGGCTACGGTCTCCAAGGTCAGCGAGAACCAGTTGTTCTATCTGATGAGTCGCGGGCTGACCGAGGATGAGGCGATGGCCATGGTGGTGCGCGGCTTCGTCGAACCAATCGCCAAAGAGTTGCCGATGGAGTACGCGCTGGAGCTCAACCGGCTGATCGAGTTGCAGATGGAGGGTGCGGTCGGATGACCGCGCGGACAACAACTATCGAAGGCTCCGCGCTGAACAAGGGAGAGCTGTTCGCCTCCTTTGACGTGAACGCGTTCGAGGTGCCGCACGGCCGCGACGAGATTTGGCGGTTCACCCCACTGAAGCGGTTGCGTGGTCTGCACGACGGCTCCGCAACGGCTACCGGTAAGGCCCAGATCACTGTCGCCGAGCAACCCGGCGTGCAGACCGAGATCGTTCGCCGCGGCGACCAGCGGCTTGGACAAGGTGGCGTACCCGCTGATCGTGTTGCGGCCCAGGCATTTTCGTCGTTCAACTCCGCGACGGTGGTCACCGTCGGTCGCGACACCCAGATCGCCGAGCCGGTGAACATCACCGTCACCGGCCCTGGCGAAGGCGCCGTGGCCTATGGGCACCTGCAGATTCGCGTGGAAGAGCTCGGCGAAGCGGTCGTGGTGATCGACCACCAAGGGAGTGGAACCTACGCCGACAACGTCGAATTCATCGTCGACGACGCCGCCCGGCTCACCGTGGTGTGGATCGCCGACTGGGCCGACGACATGGTCCACGTGAGCGCGCAGCACGCGCTGCTGGGCAAGGACGCGGTACTGCGGCATGTCACCGTCACGCTGGGTGGCGAGGTGGTACGCATGTCGGCCAACGTTCGCTACTCGGCTCCCGGCGGGGACGCCGAGCTGCTGGGGCTGTACTTCGCCGACGACGGCCAACACCTCGAATCGCGGTTACTGGTCGACCACGCCCAGCCCAACTGCAAATCCAACGCGCTGTACAAGGGTGCGCTGCAAGGTGATCCGGATTCGTCGCTGCCCGACGCGCACACCGTCTGGGTGGGCGATGTCCTGATCCGCGCCGACGCCACCGGGACCGATACCTTCGAGGTGAACCGCAATTTGGTGCTCACTGACGGGGCGCGAGCCGACTCGGTGCCCAACCTGGAGATCGAGACCGGCGAGATCGTCGGCGCCGGACACGCCAGTGCCACCGGTCGTTTCGACGACGAGCAACTGTTCTACCTGCGCTCCCGGGGCATCCCGGAAGAGCAGGCCCGCAGGCTGGTGATCCGCGGCTTCTTCGGTGAGATCATCTCCAAGATCGCGGTGCCCGAGATACGGGAACGCCTCACCGCAGCCATCGAACACGAACTGGCCATCACCGAATCGAGAGCAACAGCTTCATGACCACTCTGGAAATCAAAGATCTGCACGTCAGCGTCGAAACCCCCGAAGCCACCGAGATCCCGATCCTCAATGGCGTCGACCTGACCGTGAAATCCGGTGAGACGCATGCGTTGATGGGGCCCAACGGCTCCGGTAAGTCCACGCTGTCCTACGCCATCGCGGGCCACCCCAAATATCGGGTGACCTCGGGATCTATCACGCTGGACGGCGAGAACGTGCTGGAGATGAGCGTCGACGAGCGGGCGCGGGCCGGCATCTTTCTGGCCATGCAATATCCCGTCGAGGTGCCCGGCGTCTCGGTGTCGAACTTCCTGCGCTCGGCGGCAACCGCCGTACGGGGCGAGGCGCCCAAGCTGCGGCACTGGGTCAAAGAGGTCAAGGCCGCGATGAGCTCGCTGGAAGTCGACCCGGTCTTCGCCGAGCGCAACGTCAACGAAGGTTTCTCCGGTGGCGAGAAGAAGCGCCACGAGATCCTGCAGCTCGAGCTGCTCAAGCCCAAGATCGCGATCCTCGACGAGACCGACTCCGGATTGGACGTCGACGCGCTGCGGGTGGTCAGCGAGGGAGTGAACCGCTATGCAGAAACCGAGCATGGCGGCGTCCTGTTGATCACGCACTACACCCGGATCCTGCGCTACATCCAGCCGCAGTTCGTGCACGTGTTTGTCGGCGGGCGCATCGCCGAATCCGGCGGCCCAGAGCTGGCCGACGAGCTCGAAGCGCATGGCTACGAGCGTTTCGCACAGTCGGCTGCCGCGGGGGCGTAACGATGTCGGCCACCGTGACTCCACTGGATCTCGCGGCGATCCGTGCTGACTTCCCGATCCTGAAGCGCATCATGCGCAGTGGAAACCAGTTGGCGTACCTGGATTCCGGCGCCACATCGCAGCGCCCGTTGCAGGTGCTCGATGCCGAACGGGAATTCCTGCTGACGTCGTATGGCGCCGTGCACCGGGGTGCGCACCAGTTGATGGAAGAAGCCACCGACGCCTACGAGCAGGGCAGGGCCGACATCGCGGCGTTCGTCGGTGCCGACACCGACGAGCTGGTTTTCACCAAGAACGCGACCGAATCGCTGAACCTGGTGTCATATGTGCTGGGCGACAATCGCTTTGACGGTGCGGTCGGTGAGGGCGACGTCATCGTCATCAGCGAACTCGAGCACCACGCCAACCTGGTGCCGTGGCAGGAACTGTCCCGGCGGACCGGGGCGACGTTGCGCTGGTACGGCGTGACCGACGACGGACGTATCGACCTGGACTCGCTGCAACTCGACGAGCGCGTGAAAGTTGTTGCGTTCAGCCATCACTCCAACGTCACCGGTGCGGTCGCGCCGGTGAGCGAGCTGGTGGCCCGGGCCAAGGCCGTGGGTGCGCTGACCGTGCTGGACGCCTGCCAGTCGGTGCCGCACCAGCCGGTCGACTTCCACGCCCTCGACGTCGACTTCGGCGCCTTCTCCGGTCACAAGATGCTGGGGCCCAACGGAATCGGGGTGCTCTACGGACGCCGTGAGTTACTCAAGGCGCTGCCGCCGTTCCTCACCGGCGGATCGATGATCGAGACGGTCACGATGGAAGGCACGACATACGCCGCGCCGCCGCAGCGGTTCGAGGCCGGTACTCCGATGACCTCCCAGGTGGTCGGCTTGGCCGCGGCCGCACGCTACCTCGGCGCCCTCGGCATGGACGCGGTCGAAGCCCACGAACACGAGCTGGTGGCCGCGGCCATCGAGGGCCTGGCCGGTATCGACGCCGTGCGCATCATCGGGCCGACGTCGATGGAAAACCGCGGCTCGCCAGTCGCATTCGTCGTCGACGGCGTGCACGCGCACGACGTCGGGCAGGTGCTCGACGACGAGGGTGTCGCGGTGCGGGTCGGGCATCACTGTGCGTTGCCGCTGCACCGGCGATTCGGTGTGGCCGCCACGGCGCGGGCTTCCTTCGCGGTGTACAACACCGCCGACGAGGTCGACCGGCTGGTGGCCGGCGTGCGCCGGTCCGTGGACTTCTTCGGCGGAGCGTGAGCCGTGCGCCTGGAGCAGATGTATCAGGACGTGATCCTCGACCACTACAAGCACCCGCAGCACCGCGGTCTACGCGAGCCGTTCGGTGCGCAGGTGTACCACGTAAACCCGATCTGTGGCGACGAGATCACGCTGCGGGTGACGCTGTCCGACGACGGTGAGACCGTCGCCGACGTTTCCTATGATGGACAAGGCTGTTCGATCAGCCAGGCGGCTACCTCGGTGCTCACCCAGCAGGTGATCGGCCAGAGCGTGGGAGAGGCGCTGAAGACCATTACCGCGTTCACCGAAATGGTGTCGTCGCGGGGAACGGTCGAGGGCGACGAGGATGTCCTGGGCGACGGCATCGCCTTCGCCGGAGTAGCCAAGTACCCGGCACGGGTGAAATGTGCTCTGCTGGGGTGGATGGCTTTCAAAGACGCAGTGGCCCAAGCCAGCCACGCTTTCGAGGAGGACCAACGATGAGCGAAACCACCGCACCCGACGAGGAATTCGTCGCCGACCTCGAAGAGGCGATGCGCGACGTCGTCGACCCCGAACTCGGGATCAACGTGGTCGATCTGGGGTTGGTCTACGGCCTCAACGTCGAAGAGGGCGACGAAGGAAAGGTCGCGACCATCGACATGACGTTGACATCGGCGGCCTGCCCGCTCACCGATGTGATCGAAGACCAGTCGCGCAGTGCGTTGATCGGCAGCGGTCTGGTCAACGACATTCGGATCAACTGGGTGTGGAACCCGCCGTGGGGCCCGGACAAGATCACCGAGGACGGGCGCGAGCAGCTACGCGCTCTCGGCTTCACCGTCTAACCTCGGCAGCGCGGTTGGCGGCCGTCGAATCGGGGTATGCCCCGCTCATCCCGTTGGGTTGGGTGTCGGTTTCGGGGGGATGAGTGATCGGCAATGGTCGGCTGGCTGGACAGTTTGCAACGACGGAACCGCGCCGTGAGTGTGTCCGTCGCCGTCATCTACAAGTACCTCGATGACCAGGGCGGCTTTCTGGCCGCGCTGATCACCTACTACGGCTTCGTGTCGCTGTTCCCGATGCTGCTGCTGTTGACTACCGGGCTGGGTGTAGTGCTCGCTGGTCACCCCGATCTGCAACAGCAGGTGCTGCACAGCGCCTTGAGCCAGTTCCCGGTCATCGGCAGCCAGCTGCATCAGCCGGGGGGCCTCAGCGGGGGAACGGTCGCCGTGGTCGTCGGAATCCTCGGTGCGCTCTATGGCGGGCTGGGCGTCGGCCAGGCCGTGCAGAACGCGATGGACTCGGTGTGGGCCGTCCCGAAGAACAAGCGTCCCAATCTGATTCGGTCACGCGTGCGCAGCTTGCTGCTGATGTTGGTTCTCGGTTCGGCGGTCATCGGGGCCACTGTCTTGTCCGGGATTGCTCAGACGACGCAGACCCTGGGTGTCTCCGGAAAGATCGGCGTGACGCTGGCCGCCGTGGCGATCAACGCGCTGATCTGTCTGGTGGCTTTCCGCCTGACCACCGCGCGCGAACTGACGTATCGGCAGGTCCTGCCGGGAGCTGTTGTGGCGGCATTCATTTGGCAGATTTTGCAGTTGTTCGGGGCCGGCTACATCCAGCACACGGTCAAGACGGCCAGCGCCACCAACAGTATTTTCGCGTTGGTGCTGGGTTTGCTTGCTTTCCTGTATCTCGTGTCGACGACGTTGGTGCTGTGTGCCGAGATGAACGTCGTCCTGGTGGAGAGGCTGTATCCGCGTGCATTGCTCAGCGCATTCAGCGACGACGCCGAACTCACGCCGGCCGATCGCCAGATCTACACCAAACGCGCCAAAGCCGAACGCGTCAAACGGCTCGAGCACGTGATCGTTCGGTTCAACGACGTCAACAGACCCGTGACGCCGTAACGCCCGCAAGTCAGAACGCGTCTTCGGATATGCGCATGACATCGTCGTCGATGGACTCGAGGACGTGGCGCAGCGCGGTCAGTCTCGGCAGCATGTTCTTGGCGAAGAACGCCGAAGTCGCGATCTTGCCCCGATAGAACGCCGCGTCTTTCTCGCCGGGACTGTCGGTCAGTGCCGCGTGCGCAATCCCGGCGTGCACCAGCAATCGCCAGCCGATGAGCAGGTCGCCGACCGCGAGCAGATACCGCACCGACCCGAGCCCCACCTTGTAGATCTCCGTGGGGTGCTGGGGGGCCGACATCAGGTAGCCGGTCAGCGCGCCCGTCATCGCCGTGACCTCGTCGAGCGCGGTTTGTACCGCCAGCGCTTGCGATTTCAATGCCTCGTCGCAGTTGTCGATGGTCTGACTGATCTGAGCCGTCACAAACTGAAGCGCCTGGCCGTGGTCGCGGACGATCTTGCGGAAGAAGAAGTCCAGGGCCTGAATCGCGGTGGTGCCCTCGTACAGGGAGTCGATCTTGGAATCGCGAATGTACTGCTCCAGCGGGTAGTCCTGCAGGAAGCCCGAACCGCCCAGCGTCTGCAACGACTCGGTCAGGACCTCGTACGCCCGCTCCGAGCTCACCCCTTTGACGATGGGCAGCAGTAGATCGTCGACGCGGTGCGCCATCTCGTGGTCCGCACCCGAAACATGTTGTGCAAGAGCATCATCCTGATGCGCCGCGGCATACATGTAGAGCGCCCGCAACCCCTCGGCGTAAGCCTTCTGGGTCATCAGGCTGCGGCGCACATCGGGGTGGTGCATGATCGTCACCCGGGGTGCGGTCTTGTCGGTCATCTGGGTCAGATCGGCACCCTGCACCCGCTCCTTGGCGTAGGCCAGTGCGTTGAGGTAGCCGGTGGAAAGGGTGCCGGCGGCTTTGACGCCGATCGTCATTCGGGCGTGCTCGATCACGGTGAACATCTGCGCGATCCCGTTGTGCACACCGCCGACCAGATAGCCCACCGCGGGCACATCGGTGGCGCCGAACGTCAGCTCGCAGGTCGGGGACGACTTGATACCCATCTTGTGTTCGAGCCCCGTGACGAAAACCCCGTTGCGCGGACCGAGTTCGAACGTGTCGGGGTCGAAGAGGTAGTTGGGCACGTAGAACAGGCTCAGCCCCTTGGTCCCGGGTCCGGCGCCCTCGGGGCGGGCCAGCACCAGGTGCCAGACGTTGTCGGCGGTGTCGCCTACGTCACCTCCGGAGATGAACCGCTTGACACCCTCGATGTGCCAGGTGCCGTCCGGTTGTTCGATGGCTTTGCTGCGGCCGGCGCCGACGTCGGAGCCCGCATCGGGCTCGGTGAGCACCATGGTGGCCGCCCAGCCGCGCTCGACGCCCTCTGCAGCCCACTGCTTCTGCTGCTCATCGCCCTCGGCGTAAAGCGCTTGCGCCATAAAAGGACCCAGGCAGAAGAAGCTCGCCGACGGATTGGCGCAAAAGATCATTTCGTTGACCGCCCACGCCAGCGGCGGCGGTGCGGGCATGCCACCGATGTCTTCGGCCAGGCCGAGGCGCCACCACTCGGCGTCCTTGATCGCTTGGACCGTCTTGGCCAACTCGGGCGCCACGCTGATGGTGTGCGCGTCGGGATCGAAGACCGGCGGGTTGCGATCGGCGAACGCAAAGGTTTCGGCGACCGGGCCTTCTGCCAGGCGGGCCGCCTCGGACAAGATGGTCCGCACGGTGTCAGCATCGAGTTCGCTGTACTGCCCGGTGCCGAGAACAGTGCCCACATCAAGAACTTCGAAGATGTTGAACTCCAGATCACGGACGTTAGCGATGTAGTGGCCCAAGACATCTCCCTCGGCTTTTCCGTCCGGCGACGGATCATCAGCCCTAAGTCTGTCCGAGCGGGGAAACCCTCCGCAACCGTAACCTCCGGGCGGTGGCCTTTGTCGTCCGCAAACGAAAACCCAACTGTTCATTGGGAAGATCGACCCGCGTTACTCGGTCGCCGTGGCGGTGCAGCTTCGCGCTGGCCAATCGCTGCTGGCGGTAGCAGTATGGGGATTGCGCCAATGGCGACATTCGCGCGGGAACATCGGTGCAATACGCGGCGTTAGGCAAAATGTGACAACACAGGATCTCACTGCGGAGCAGTTCAACGCGACCATCGAAAACAACGACATCGTGCTGGTCGACTTCTGGGCTTCCTGGTGCGGGCCATGCCGCCAGTTCGGGCCGACTTTTCAGGCGTCGTCGGAGAAACACCCCGACATCGTGCACGCCAAGGTCGACACCGAGGCCGAACAACAGCTGGCCACCGCCGCCCAGATTCGGTCCATTCCGACGCTGATGGCCTTCAAGAAGGGCAAGCTGCTGTTCAACCAGCCCGGGGCACTGCCGCCGGCGGCTCTCGAGGATCTGGTGCAGCAAATCAGGGACTTCGACGTCGAGGCGGCTCAAGCGGATCAGGCCTGAGCCGCGCCGCCGAATAGGTCTCTAGCAACGTCCGCGATACCGTTCACGGGTGAGTTTGGTACTCGTTGAACATCCGCGGCCCGGCGTCGCGCTGATAACCCTCAATCGGCCCGAGCGGATGAATTCCATGGCGTTCGACGTCATGGTGCCGCTGAAGGAGGCCCTGGAAGAGGTCACCTACGACAACTCTGTGCGAGTCGTCGTGCTGACCGGGGCGGGTCGAGGGTTTTCTTCCGGCGCCGATCACAAGTCTGCGGGCGCGGTGCCGGATGTGGACGGGCTGACCCGGCCGACGTACGCGCTGCGCTCCATGCAGGTGCTCGACGACGTGATCCTGCTGCTGCGCCGCCTGCATCAGCCGGTCATCGCCGCCGTCAACGGCGCCGCCATCGGCGGGGGACTGTGCCTGGCGCTGGCCGCCGACATCCGGGTGGCCTCCACCAACGCCTATTTCCGGGCCGCGGGCATCAACAACGGGTTGACCGCGAGCGAACTGGGCTTGTCCTACCTACTCCCCAGGGCCATCGGAGCGTCGCGGGCCTTCGAGATCATGCTGACCGGTCGCGACGTCACCGCCGAGGAAGCCGAGCGCATCGGGCTGGTGTCCTGTCAGGTGCCCGAGGGCCAGCTCCTGGACACCTGCTACGCGATCGCCGCGCGGATAGCCGCGTTCTCCCGGCCCGGAGTCGAGTTGACCAAGCGCACACTCTGGAGTGGACTGGACGCCAGTAGCCTGGAAGGGCATATGCAAGCCGAGGGCTTGGGACAGCTATTCGTCCGTCTGCTCACCGCCAACTTCGAAGAAGCGGTTGCCGCGCGCGCGGAACGGCGGCCCGCGGTGTTCACCGACGACAAATAACGTGCATGGAGGGCAGCGATCGTGATCACGGCCACGGACCTTGAGGTCCGCGCTGGTGCGCGCATCCTGCTCTCACCCGACGGCCCCGATCTCCGGATTCAGCCCGGTGATCGCATCGGGCTGGTCGGCCGTAACGGCGCGGGCAAGACCACGACCCTGCGCATCTTGGCGGGGGAGAGCGAACCGTATGCTGGAACGGTCAGCCGTACCGGCGAAATCGGTTACCTGCCACAGGATCCCAAAGAAGGCGATCTCGACGTGCTGGCCCGCGACCGGGTGTTGTCGGCCCGCGGATTGGACGTTTTGCTCACCGATCTGGAGAAGCAGCAGGCGTTGATGGCCGAGGTCGCCGACGACGATGCGCGCGACCGCGCCATCCGTCGTTACGGCCAACTGGAGGAGCGGTTCGTCGCGTTGGGCGGCTACGGGGCCGAGAGCGAAGCCGGCCGGATCTGCGCGAGTCTCGGCCTGCCGGAACGGGTCATGACCCAGCAACTGCGCACCCTGTCCGGCGGTCAGCGCCGCCGGGTGGAGCTGTCGCGAATCCTGTTCGCCGCCTCCGATACCGGTGCGGGTTCGTCGACCACGCTATTGCTCGACGAACCGACCAACCACCTGGACGCGGATTCGCTTGGCTGGCTGCGGGATTTCCTGCGGTCCCACAATGGCGGCCTGGTGGTCATCAGCCACAACGTCGAGCTGCTCGCCGACGTCGTCAACCGGGTGTGGTTTTTGGACGCCGTGCGCGGCGAGGTCGACGTCTACAACATGACGTGGCAGAAGTATCTCGACGCCCGGGCCACCGACGAACAGCGCCGCCGCCGGGAACGTGCGAATGCCGAACGCAAGGCCACCGCGCTGCGTTCACAAGCTGCCAAGCTGGGTGCGAAGGCCACCAAAGCCGTTGCGGCGCAGAATATGTTGCGGCGTGCCGATCGGATGATGGCCGCCCTCGACGAGGAACGGGGCGCCGACAAGGTGGCTCGGATCAAGTTCCCCACCCCGGCCGCATGCGGGCGCACCCCGCTGGTGGCCAAGGGGCTGAGCAAGTCCTACGGGTCGCTGGAAGTGTTCACCGGTGTCGATCTGGCGATCGACCGGGGCTCCCGGGTGGTGGTGCTGGGGCTCAACGGCGCCGGCAAGACGACGCTGCTCCGCCTGCTGGCCGGCACCGAAACGCCCGACACCGGAGGCCTCGAGCCCGGACACGGTTTGCGGATGGGCTATTTCGCGCAGGAACACGACACCATCGACAACGACGCGACGGTGTGGGAGAACATCCGGCACGCCGCGCCTTCCTCGGGCGAGCAGGACTTGCGTGGTCTGCTCGGAGCGTTCATGTTCAGCGGCGCGCAGCTCGACCAACCGGCAGGCACCCTGTCCGGAGGCGAGAAGACGCGGCTGGCGCTGGCCGGTCTGGTGGCATCCACCGCGAACGTGTTGCTGCTTGACGAGCCGACCAACAACCTCGATCCGGCGTCGCGGGAACAGGTGCTCGACGCGTTGCGCAGCTATCAAGGCGCGGTGGTGTTGGTGACGCACGACCCTGGAGCGGCCGAAGCGCTGGACCCGCAACGCGTGGTGCTGTTGCCCGACGGCACCGAGGATTATTGGTCCGAGGAATACCGGGATCTCATCGAGCTCGCCTGAGCCCCATAAGTCATCGCACGCGAATTCGGCGAAATTAACCCGCGTATGAGAGCAAGTTCTTACTCTGAGTGCCTGGGTTGTGTTTCAAGCGTGGAGGGGACAGTGCCAAAGTCGAAAGAGATGCGCGCCGAGTTGTTGCACGAGCTGCGCAATGCCTACGAGAGCGGAGCGAGCATTCGCAAGCTCGTCGCCAACACCGGCAGGTCGTACGGGTCGATTCACAGCATGCTGCGCGAGTCGGGCACCACGATGCGCAGCCGGGGCGGACCCAACCATACGTCTCGGCCCCACTAGGCCCCTTGGGCCCGCGCCCACGAACGGCACTGCGAGCCTTTTCGCGGTGCCGTTTACGTAGGCCCAGAATCCTTGCGGCGCACCGAGTTCTCCACTAGATCGAGGACCGCGGACAGCCGCTGCGGTTCTTCCCCGGAGGCCAGCCGAGCCACCAAGCCGTCCAGGACCAGTTCCAGGTAGCACTGCAACACGTCACCGGGCACGTCGTCGCGTACCCGGTGTGCTTCCTTCTGCCGTTGCAGCCGAGCGTGTGTCGCCGCTGCCAGTTCCGCGGAGCGCTCCGACCATCCGCGGCTGAACGCGGGGTCGTTGCGCAGCTTCCGCGCGATCTCCAACCTCGTTGCCAACCAGTCGAACTGCTCAGGCGCGGCGAGCATGTCGCGCATCACCTGGATGAGTCCCTCGCGGGACGCGACGTCGGCCATCCGCTCGGCGTCCTCGTGCGCGAGCGCGAAAAACAGCGCGTCCTTGTCCCGGAAGTGGTGGAAAATCGCACCACGTGACATCCCGATCGACTGCTCCAGCCGCCGAACCGTGGCTCGGTCATAGCCGTGTTCGGCGAAGCATCGACGAGCACCGTCAAGGATCTGGCGGCGGCGAGCCGCCAGATGGTCCTCGCTGACTTTGGGCACGGGAGGCCGACTCAGGTCTTCGGGTGTCGACCCGCTGCGCCCGGCCGCGCCGGGCTTGCGATCGCCACTAGCCGGACTTGAGCATGTTGCGCAGCACGTACTGCAGGATGCCGCCGTTGCGGTAGTAGTCGGCTTCACCGGGGGTGTCGATGCGCACCACCGCGTCGAACTCGATGTCGTCTCCGCCCTCTTTGCTCGCCTTGACGTGCACCGTCTTCGGCGTCTTGCCGTCGTTGAGTGCATCGATACCGGTGATGTCGAACACCTCGGTGCCGTCGAGTCCCAGTTCTTGGGCCGTCTTGCCTTCGGGGAATTGCAACGGAATCACGCCCATGCCGATCAGGTTCGAGCGGTGGATGCGCTCGAACGACTCGGCGATCACGGCCCGCACGCCCAGCAACCGGGTTCCCTTGGCGGCCCAGTCTCGCGAGGATCCCGACCCGTACTCCTTGCCGCCCAGCACTACCAGCGGGATGTTGGATGCCGCATAGTTTTGCGCCGCGTCGTAGATGAACGCCTGCGGGGCGCCGTCCTGGGTGAAGTCGCGCGTGTACCCGCCGGAGACGTCGTCCAGCAGCATGTTGCGCAGCCGGATGTTGGCGAAGGTGCCGCGGATCATCACCTCGTGGTTGCCGCGTCGCGACCCAAAGGAGTTGTAGTCCTTGCGGTCCACGCCGTGCTCGTCGAGGTACTGGGCGGCCGGGGTGCCCGGCTTGATGCTGCTGGCGGGGGAGATGTGGTCGGTGGTCACCGAGTCACCCAGCAGAGCCAGCACCCGGGCGCCGGTGATGTCGGCGACCGGCTCGGGCTCGGCGGGCATGCCCTCGAAGTACGGGGGCTTGCGGACATATGTCGAATCCGAGGCCCACTCAAAGGTATTGCCGCTCGGGGTGGGCAGGTTGCGCCACCGTTCGTCGCCCTTGAACACATCGCCGTAGTTCTTGGTGAACATCTCGGAGTTGATCGCCGAGGCGATGGTGTCGGAGACGTCTTTCTGCGACGGCCAGATGTCTTTCAGGAAGACGTCGTTGCCGTCCTTGTCCTTGCCCAGTGGCTGCGACTCGAAGTCGAAGTCCATGGTCCCGGCCAGCGCGTAGGCCACGACGAGCGGCGGTGAAGCCAGGTAGTTCATCTTCACATCCGGGTTGATGCGGCCCTCGAAGTTTCGGTTGCCCGACAGCACGGAGGTCACCGAAAGGTCGTTGTCGTTGATGGCCTTCGAAATCTCTTCCGGCAGCGGGCCGGAGTTGCCGATGCAGGTGGTGCAGCCGTAGCCGACCAGATAGAAGCCGAGCTTCTCCAGGTACGGCCAGAGGCCGGCCTTGTTGTAGTAGTCGTTGACGACCTGCGAGCCGGGCGCCATCGTGGTCTTGACCCACGGCTTGGACGTCAAGCCCTTCTCTACGGCGTTGCGGGCCAACAGCGCTGCGCCCAGCATCACCTCGGGGTTGGAGGTGTTGGTGCACGACGTAACCGCGGCGATCACCACCGCGCCGTGGTCGAGCACGAAGTCGCCGTACGCCTCCGTCTTCACCGACACCGGGCTGCTCACCCGGCCCTTCGAGTACGCGGCGGCCGACTGCACCGGAGCGCGGTCGTCGGCGTGGCCGTTGGCCACCTGCCCCGGGTCGCTGGCCGGGAACGTCTCGTCGAGCTCCTCGTCAAGCTTCGAGTACTCGTTCTTGTCGGGGTCGTCGCCGACGTAGCTGGGAATCGTCTTGCGGAACGTGGACTTGGCTTCGGACAACATGATTCGGTCCTGCGGACGCTTCGGGCCCGCGATCGAGGGCACCACGTCGGACAGGTCCAGTTCCAGATATTCCGAAAATACGGGCTCGTGCTCGGGGTCGTGCCACATGCCCTGCTCCTTGGCGTAGGCCTCGACCAGCGCCAGCTGCTCGGGCTTGCGGCCAGTGAACTCCAGGTACTTGATGGTCTCCTCGTCGATCGGGAAAATGGCTGCGGTGGAACCGAATTCGGGGCTCATGTTGCCCAGCGTGGCGCGGTTGGCCAACGGCACCTCCGACACACCCTTGCCGTAGAACTCGACGAACTTGCCGACCACGCCGTGCTTACGCAGCATCTCGGTGACGGTCAGTACGACATCGGTGGCGGTGACGCCGGGCTTGATCTCGCCGCTCAGCTTGAAGCCGACGACGCGTGGGATCAGCATCGACACCGGCTGGCCCAGCATCGCGGCCTCCGCCTCGATGCCACCCACGCCCCAGCCGAGCACGCCGAGGCCGTTGACCATGGTGGTGTGGGAGTCGGTGCCCACGCACGTGTCTGGGTAGGCCGCCCCGTCGCGCTCCATCACCACACTCGCCAGGTATTCGATGTTGACCTGATGCACGATCCCGGTGCCGGGCGGCACCACCTTGAAGTCGTCGAAGGCGCCCTGTCCCCAGCGCAGGAACTGGTAGCGCTCACCGTTGCGCTGATACTCGATCTCGACGTTGCGCTCGAAGGCGTCGGCGGTGCCGAACAGGTCGGCGATCACC
This sequence comes from uncultured Actinomycetota bacterium, assembly GCA_963794245.1. Taxonomy (GTDB): domain Bacteria; phylum Actinomycetota; class Actinomycetes; order Mycobacteriales; family Mycobacteriaceae; genus Mycobacterium. Next base: position 727,980 of record CAWCDD010000004.1, read on the forward strand.
GAGTGGTCGATCACCAGATCGGCCGGCGCCAGCGGGTTGACCTTCTCCGCCTTGCCACCGAGGTCGGCGATCGCCTCGCGCATGGTGGCGAGGTCGACGATGCACGGCACACCGGTGAAGTCCTGCATCACGACCCGGGCGGGTGTGTACTGGATCTCAATGCTGGGTTCCGCCTTCGGATCCCAGTTCGCGATCGCCTCGATGTGGTCCTTGGTGATGTTGGCGCCGTCTTCGTTGCGCAGCAAGTTCTCGGCGAGCACCTTGAGGCTGTAGGGGAGTTTCTCGGTATTGGGCACGGCGTCGAGGCGGTAGATCTGGTAACTCTTCTCGCCGACCTTCAGGGTGTCGCGGGCTCCGAACGAGTTCACAGAATCTTTGTTGGTCACATCAACTCCCTGGGATTAAATTCTTCCGCCGACGGGCCGTGTCGGCGGTGCATTGCCAACTTTAACAGTACGCTTGTCCTATATTACAGCGGCACTCCAATTTTCAGTCTTGTCGGGTCGAGGCCGGGTTGAAACCCCTTTTTCCGACTGTTCGCGTACGGTGCCTGTAGCACCGAGGGAGGAGGCACACAGTGACCGGGCAAGTATCGTTCGTCCGACTACCCGAGACCACCTTCTTCTTGCACCCGGTCCTGCCCGCCTACATTCCGCAAGACGTCGACATGACGGTGGTCAAGGCTCAGGTCGCCGCCTCCGGCGTCAGCGCGCCGCCGGACGCCCTGCCGGCCCTGCTCGATGTCGTCAACCAAGCCCATGCCGCAGGCATCAATCTCAAAATTGTGTTGCTCGACCACAATCCGCCGAACGACACGCCGTTGCGCGATATCTCCACCGTGGTCGGCGCCGACTACCCGGATGCCACGGTCCTGACGCTCAGCCCGAACTACGTCGGCAGCTACAGCACGCATTTCCCCCGCGTCACCCTCGAGGCCGGCGAAGACATCGCCAAGACGGGCAATCCGGTGGTCTCGGCGCAGCATTTTTTGCACGAGCTGGAAACCCCCGAGTTCCCCTGGACCGGGTTGACTATTTTCCTGCTTGTCGGCGTGCTCGCGGCGGCCGTCGGCGCCCGGTTCCTGCAGCTGCGCAGCAGGCGGTCAGCAACCTCGGCGGATGCCAAAGAGGCTGACCTAGCAGAGCCCGCCAAGGGCGTCTAACCACGCACGTCCGCCTCGGCCGGTCCGTCTGGGGCGAACTCACGACCTTCTTCGGCAAATCGCGTAGGTCACCGTTCGGTCACATTAAACGCACGTAGAGGGTTGCGATTTGTGACGAGCATTTCCCCGGCGACCGGTGTGACGTACGGTGCAAATGATGCTCGTGTTGTCTTTGGCGCTTATAGAGATAAATGTGTCTGGCGCCGCCGTCCGTGTTGAGCCCAAGGGGAGCTAAGTCGAATGAGACGCACACGCCGGGGCTCTGCTGCGCGACCGGCCGCCAGGCTGGTTCGTTCAGTCATTCCAGCGGTCCTGAGCGTGGCCCTGCTCGTCACCACACCGGGTCTGGCGCAAGGTGATCCGAACGCCGACACCCTCGGCGCGCTGATCGCGAACGTCGCCAAGGCCAACCAGCGACTGGACGACCTGAGCGCCGAAATCCAGACGGAGCAAGAGGCAGTCAACAAGGCCCTGGTCGATGTGGAGACCGCACGGGACAACGTGACCAGCGCCGAGCACGACCTCGAGGTCAGCCGGCAGTCGGTCAAGGATGCCAACGCGGCAATCGCTGCGGCCCAAGGTCGTTTCAACACTTTCGCCGCGGCCACGTACATGAATGGTCCGTCGGGCAGCTACCTGACCGCGACCAGCCCCGAGGACATCATCGCCACCGAGTCCGCCTCGAGGACCTTGGCGGCCAGTTCGCAGACGGTGATGGACAACCTGCAGCGGGCCCGCACCGAGCAGGTGAACAAGGAGTCCGCGGCGCGGCTGGCCAAGCAGAAGGCCGAAAAGGCCGCTGCCGACGCGAAATCCAGCCAGGATGCCGCGGTCGCCGCGCTCACCAACTCGAAGGGCAAGTTCGACGAACAGCGTGAGCAGATCACTCGCCTGGCCGCCGAGCGCGACGAGGCCCAGGCCAAACTTCACCAGGCCCAACTCGCGTCCGCGCATTGGTCGACCGGCACAGGGGCGCCCGGTGCGCCGGCGTCGGGCGACCGGTGGGATCCGGGCGCGCCGGCCGCGACGCCGCCGTCCGGGGGCCGGCACTGGGACGGTTGGGATCCCACGCTGCCGATGGTGCCGAGCGCGAACGTGCCGGGTGACCCGGTCGCGGTGATCAACCAGGTGCTGGGCATCTCGGCCACCTCCACGCAGGTGACTGCCAGCATGGGGAAGGGCTTCCTGCAGCAACTCGGCATTCTCAAGCCCGACGACACCGGCATCACCAACGCCGCAGCCGGTGGGGTCGGCGGACGTATTCCGCGGGTTTACGGTCGGCAGGCTTCCGAATATGTGATCCGGCGCGGCATGTCGCAGATCGGCGTGCCCTACTCGTGGGGCGGTGGCAACGCGGCCGGCCCAAGTAGAGGAATCGACTCCGGCGCCGGGATCACCGGCTTCGACTGCTCGGGCCTGGTCCTGTACTCGTTCGCCGGGGTGGGCATCAAGCTGCCGCACTACTCGGGTTCGCAGTACGGCCTGGGCCGCAAGATCCCGGCCTCTCAGATGCGCCGCGGCGACGTCATCTTCTACGGCCCGGGCGGCAGCCAGCACGTGACGATCTACCTCGGTCAAGGCCAGATGCTCGAAGCCCCCGACATCGGTTTGAAGGTGCGCATTGCGCCCGTGCGCACCAGCGGCATGACCCCCTACGTGATCCGCTACATCGAATACTAACGAGGAGCTATGCGGCACAAGCGTTTTCGCATGATCAACCTGGCCTGGATCACCACACTGGTGACCGGGCTGATGTTGTCTGTCGCCGCTCCGGCCAACGCCGACCCCGGCGGCTGGGATCCGACGCTGCCCGCACAGATCAGTGCCGGTGCTCCCGGTGACCCGCTGGCCGTGGCCAACGCGTCGCTGCAGGCCACCGCGCAGGCCACCCAGACCACGATGGACCTGGGCAAGCAATTTCTGAGCGGACTCGGGATCAACCTCGGTGGCGATCCGCCCGCCGCCGCTGTCACGCCCAGTAATCCGGGCGCCAAGATTCCGCGAGCGAACGGCCGTCAGGCCATCGAGTACGTGATCCGCCGAATGGGTTCCCAGATGGGTGTGCCGTATTCGTGGGGTGGTGGCTCGCTGGACGGGCCCAGCAAGGGTGTCGGCGACGGCGCCAACATCAACGGCTTCGACTGCTCGGGCCTGATGCGGTACGGGTTCGCCGGCGTTGGCGTGCTGATCCCACGGTTCTCCGGTGACCAGTACAACGCCGGGCGCCACATTTCTCCCAACGAGGCCAGGCGCGGCGACCTGATCTTCTACGGCCCGGGCGGCGGACAGCACGTCACCATGTATCTGGGCAACGGCCAGATGCTGGAGGCCTCCGGAAGTGCGGGGAAGGTAACCGTGAGTCCGGTGCGCAAGCCCGGTATGACGCCGTTCCTGACTAGGATCATCGAGTACTGACCCGGTGTGCCGTCGGGATCGAGACCGGACCTGGCGGGTTTGATTTGCTCGTCAGCGGAGCGCGGCGTCGACGGAATCCCAGGGGCCTGGAATAGTTGGACCAGGGCACGTCGCTGCCCCGCGACATTTGTCGTGACGGCAGTTGTGTCCGATTGAGCTGTGGAGGGTTGTTAATGACAGCACCAGGTGGGCCGCCCCCGGGCGCCAGCGGTTACTCGGGTCCGAGCGGGCAGCCTGGCCCCGGGGCCCATGCGGCGCCAGGTGGCGCCGACGGATTGGCTGCCGAAGTGCACACCCTGGAACGGGCGATCTTCGAGGTCAAGCGGATCATCGTCGGCCAGGACCAGCTCGTGGAGCGGATGCTGGTCGGCCTGCTGTCCAAGGGCCATGTGCTGCTGGAAGGTGTCCCCGGCGTGGCCAAGACGCTGGCGGTCGAGACGTTCGCCAAGGTGGTCGGCGGCACGTTCGCGCGTATCCAGTTCACGCCCGACCTGGTGCCCACCGACATCATCGGTACCCGCATCTACCGGCAGGGCAAGGAGGAGTTCGACACCGAACTCGGCCCGGTGGTGGTCAACTTCCTGCTCGCCGACGAGATCAACCGCGCGCCCGCCAAGGTGCAGTCGGCGCTGCTGGAGGTCATGGCCGAGCGTCAGGTGTCGATCGGTGGCAAGAGATTCCCGCTGCCCAACCCGTTCCTGGTGATGGCGACGCAGAACCCGATCGAGCACGAGGGTGTCTACCAGCTGCCCGAGGCGCAGCGCGACCGCTTCCTGTTCAAGATCAACGTCGGCTACCCCACGCCCGAGGAAGAACGCGAGATCATCTACCGGATGGGCGTCAAGCCGCCGCAGCCCAAGCAGATCCTGGACACCGGCGACCTGCTGCGGCTGCAGGACCTCGCGGCCAACAACTTCGTTCACCACGCGCTGGTCGACTATGTGGTGCGCGTCGTCTTCGCTACCCGCGCACCCGAGCAGCTCGGGATGAACGACGTCAAGAGCTGGATCGCGTTCGGCGCATCGCCGCGCGCCTCGCTCGGCATCATTGCCGCCGCGCGTTCGCTGGCGTTGGTACGGGGCCGCGACTACGTGATCCCGCAGGACGTCGTCGAGGTCATTCCCGACGTGCTGCGGCACCGGTTGGTGCTCACCTATGACGCGCTCGCCGACGAGATCTCGCCGGAGATCGTCATCAACCGAGTCCTGCAGACGGTTGCCCTGCCTCAGGTGAATGCCGTTCCGCAACAAGGTCATTCGGTGCCCCCGGTGATGCAGGCCGCGGCGGCTAGCGGTCGGTGACCGATTCCAAAACGCCGGCGGTCGTCCATCCGCCGTCGATGCTCCGTGGCGAGATCGATGACCCGAAATTGTCGGCAGCGCTGCGCACGCTCGAGCTCACCGTCAAACGCAAGCTGGACGGTGTCCTGCACGGCGACCACCTCGGCCTGATCCCCGGGCCGGGCTCGGAGCCGGGGGAGTCGCGCCTCTATCAACCCGGTGACGACGTCCGCCGGATGGACTGGGCAGTCACCGCGCGGACTACCCACCCGCATGTCCGGCAGATGATCGCCGACCGCGAACTGGAGACCTGGTTGGTGGTCGACGTGTCGGCCAGCCTGGACTTCGGCACCGCCTTCTGTGAGAAACGGGACCTGGCGGTTGCCGCCGCGGCGGCTATCACCTACCTCAACAGCGGTGGCGGCAACCGGCTCGGTGCCGTGGTTGCGAACGGCGCCACGATGACCCGAGTGCCGGCGCGCTCCGGACGTCAGCACCAACAGACGCTGTTGCGCACCATCGCAACCATGCCTAAGGCGCCGGTCGGAGTGCGCGGTGACCTGGCGGTTGCCATCGACGCGTTGCGCCGGCCGGAACGCCGTCGCGGAATGGCCGTGATCATCAGTGACTTCCTGGGCCCGATCAACTGGATGCGCCCGCTGCGCGCGATCGCGGCCCGCCACGAGGTGTTGGCCATCGAGGTGCTCGATCCGCGCGATGTCGAGCTGCCCGATATCGGTGATGTCGTCCTGCAGGACGCCGAAACCGGCGTGACCCGCGAATTCACCGTCGACGCGCAACTGCGAGACGATTTCGCCAAGGCGGCCGCGGCGCATCGTGCCGACGTGGCCCGAACGGTTCGTGGTTGTGGCGCACCGGTTTTGACGCTGCGCACCGACCGGGACTGGATCGCCGACATCGTCCGTTTCGTGGAGTCCCGCCGGCGCGGGGCTATGGCGGGGCGCCAGTGACTCGCGCTTTTCCGAAGGCGGTCATGCACAGCAAGACGGGGCTGTTATGACAATGCCTTTGCTCGGCGCGATGTCGCTGTCCGGGTTCGCACACGCCTGGTTCTTCCTTTTCCTGCTCGTCGTTGTCGGGTTGGCCGTGCTGTACGTGGTGATGCAGTTGGCCCGCGAGCGACGCATGCTGCGGTTCGCCAACATGGAGCTGCTGGAAAGCGTGGCCCCCAAACGGCCCGCCAAGTGGCGGCATGTGCCGGCGATCCTGCTGGTGGCCTCGCTGGTGTTGTTCACCGTCGCGATGGCCGGGCCGACGAACGACGTGCGGATTCCGCGTAACCGCGCGGTGGTGATGCTGGTGATCGACGTGTCGCAGTCGATGCGTGCCACCGACGTCGAACCCAACCGGATGGCCGCCGCGCAGGAGGCGGCCAAGCAGTTCGCGGACGAGCTCACCCCCGGAATCAACCTCGGGCTGATCGCCTACGCGGGTACCGCGACGGTGCTGGTGTCGCCAACGACCAACCGCGAGGCGACCAAGATCGCGCTGGACAAGCTTCAGTTCGCCGACCGCACCGCCACCGGGGAGGGGGTCTTCACCGCACTGCAGGCCATCGCCACGGTCGGCGCGGTCATCGGTGGCGGCGACACGCCGCCCCCGGCCCGCATCGTGCTGTTCTCCGACGGTAAGGAGACGATGCCGACCAACCCGGATAACCCCAAGGGCGCCTTCACCGCCGCGCGCACCGCCAAGGACCAAGGCGTGCCGATCTCCACGATCTCGTTCGGCACGCCGTACGGCTTCGTGGAGATCAACGACCAGCGCCAGCCGGTGCCGGTCGACGACGAGACGCTCCGGAAAGTCGCCCAGCTCTCCGGCGGGAATTCCTACAACGCGGCGAGCTTGGCTGAGCTCAAAGCCGTTTACGCGTCGCTGCAGCAGCAGATCGGCTACGAGACGATCAAAGGCGACGCCAGCGCGGGCTGGCTGCGGCTGGGTGCGCTGGTGTTGGCGCTGGCAGCGCTGGCGGCCCTGCTGATCAACCGCCGGCTGCCGACCTGACTTCCGCTTTCTCGCGAATCTAACCTGGCTGCGATTTTCGGCCCGGATTTTCGCAGTGCGGTTAGGCTCGCGACGCGCGTGCCTCGCCTACGCGGCGGATGATGTCGTCAGGGTGATCCTCGGCAATGACGCGGATGATGATCCACCCCATGCGCTCCAACGTTCCCAAGCGGCGAATGTCCTTGACGTATTGCCGCCGGTCGGACCGATGCTGATCACCGTCATACTCGACGGCCACCTTGATGTCTTCCCAGCCCATGTCCAAATACGCTTCACGCCAACCCCATTCGTTGCGGACGACGATCTGCGTCTGTGGCCGGGGAAATCCCGCCCGGATCAATAGCACGCGCAGCCAGGTTTCCTTGGGCGATTGCGCACCGCCGTCGACGAGGCCGAGAGCGGCTCGAGCGGCTTTGATGCCACGGCGACCCCGATAGCGCTCGACCAATTGGTCCACGTCGGCCAGTTTCAATGCCGTTGCCTGGATAAGGGCATCGACCGCGGCGACTGCGGGGTCCAGCGGGAAACGACTGGCCAGATCGAGTGCCGTTCGCTCCGGTGTCGTCACGCGCAAGCCGTCGACCACACAGACTTCGTCGGACTCGATGCGGTCTTCCCAGATTTGCACTCGCGGCTCAGGGCGGGCGTTTGTGTCGATGATCGCAGCTGGTAAGGCCGGGTCGATCCACCTTGCGCCATGCAACGCGGATGCGGAAAAGCCGGCGAGGATGCCGCGGCGACGCGAGCGTAGCCACAGCGCTGTGGCTCGCAATTCTGCGGTCAGCTCTATATCGCGCGACACGTACACATCTTTGTGTAGCGCGACATGCCGGCTGCGCAGCTCGTAGGGAGTCAACAACCCTGCGGCCAGGGCTTCGCTGCCCAGAAAAGGCTCCGCCATGGCGGAAGTGTGCCGACAACCACCGACAGTCGGCCGACATGCCAGGGGCATTGCAGCCCCGCCGTACCGAGGCGATAAGTTGGCCGGGTGACTGACGTAGCCACCGAGCTCGCCGCCGCGGGCGGCAAACCCGCATTCGTATCCCGTTCGGTCCTGGTGACGGGCGGAAATCGGGGGATCGGTCTGGCGATCGCGCAGCGGCTGGCGGCCGACGGCCACAAGGTCGCCGTCACGCACCGCGGTTCGGGTGCGCCCGAGGGGCTGTTCGGCGTCGTGTGCGATGTCACCGACAACGACGCCGTCGACCGCGCCTTCAAAGAAGTCGAGGAGCACCAGGGTCCGGTCGAGGTGCTGGTGTCCAATGCCGGTATCTCCGCGGACGCGTTCCTCATCCGGATGACCGAGGAGCGGTTCGAGAAGGTCATCGACGCCAACCTCACCGGTGCGTTCCGGGTGGCCCAGCGCGCATCGCGCAGTATGCAGCGGAAGCGATTCGGCCGGATCATCTTCATCGGGTCGGTGTCCGGCAGCTGGGGTATCGGCAACCAGGCCAACTACGCGGCCGCCAAGGCCGGCCTGATCGGCATGGCCCGCTCGATCTCCCGGGAGCTGTCCAAAGCCGGCGTCACCGCGAACGTCGTCGCCCCCGGCTACATCGACACCGAGATGACCCGCGCGCTCGATGAGCGGATCCAAGAGGGCGCCCTGGACTTCATCCCGGCCAAGCGGGTCGGCACTGCGGAGGAGGTCGCCGGGGCGGTCAGCTTCCTGGCGTCCGAGGATGCGAGCTACATCGCCGGTGCGGTGATCCCGGTCGACGGTGGCATGGGTATGGGTCACTGACCCAAAAACTTTGGCTTATCAGCACTTTCCCTGAATAAGGAGTCAGCACTATGGCAGGCATTCTCGAGGGCAAGCGGATCCTGGTCACCGGGATCATCACCGACTCCTCGATCGCGTTTCACATCGCCAAGGTGGCCCAGGAAGCGGGGGCTCAGTTGGTGCTGACCGGATTCGATCGGTTGCGGCTGATTCAGCGCATCGCCGATCGGCTGCCGGAGAAGGCTCCGCTGATCGAACTCGACGTGCAGAACGAGGAGCATCTGGCGTCCCTGGCGGACCGGATCAGCGCCGAGATCGGCGAGGGCAACAAGCTCGACGGTGTGGTGCACTCGATCGGCTTCATGCCGCAGACGGGAATGGGGATCAACCCGTTCTTCGAAGCGCCCTACGAAGACGTGTCCAAGGGCATCCACATCTCGGCGTACTCGTATGCTTCGCTGGCCAAAGCGGTGCTGCCGATTATGAATTCCGGCGGTTCCATCGTCGGGATGGATTTCGACCCGACCCGCGCCATGCCGGCCTACAACTGGATGACGGTCGCCAAGAGCGCGCTGGAGTCGGTCAACCGGTTCGTGGCGCGCGAGGCGGGTAAGTCCGGGGTGCGCTCGAATCTCGTTGCCGCCGGACCGATCCGGACGCTCGCGATGAGCGCGATTGTCGGTGGCGCGCTCGGCGAGGAAGCCGGCGCTCAGATGCAGCTACTGGAGGAGGGCTGGGACCAGCGCGCCCCGATCGGCTGGAACATGAAGGACCCGACGCCGGTCGCCAAGACCGTGTGCGCGCTGCTTTCGGAATGGCTGCCCGCGACCACTGGCTCCATCATCTACGCCGACGGCGGCGCCAGCACCCAATTGCTTTGACCAGCAATGGATTTTGACGCCGTCCTGCTGCTGTCCTTCGGTGGACCAGAGGGCCCGGAGCAGGTGCGACCGTTCCTCGAGAACGTCACCCGCGGCCGCAATGTGCCACCGGAACGGCTGGACGACGTCGCCGAGCACTACCTGCATTTCGGCGGCGTCTCGCCGATCAACGCCATCAATCGGGCATTGATCGCGCAGCTGGAAGCCGAATTAGGCGACCGCGGTTTGGATCTGCCGGTGTACTTCGGTAATCGCAACTGGGACCCCTACGTCGAAGACACGGTTACGACCATGCGTGACAACGGTGTTCGTCGCGCCGCAGTGTTCACTACGTCAGCCTGGAGCGGCTATTCCAGCTGCACGCAGTATGTCGAAGACATTGCCCGCGGCCGTCGGGCCGCCGGGCCGGATGCGCCCGAGTTGGTCAAGCTGCGGCCCTATTTCGATCACCCGCGGTTCGTGCAGATCTTCGCCGACACCATCGGTGCGGCCTCCGGTGCCCTCACCGCCGAGCAACAGGCCGGCGCCCGTTTGGTGTTCACCGCGCATTCGATTCCGGTGGCCGCCGACGAGCGGGTGGGGCCACGGCTGTACAGCCGCCAAGTCGCCTATGCCGCAAGCCTTGTGGCAGCTGCCGCGGGCTACGGCGAGTACGATCTGGCCTGGCAGTCGCGGTCGGGCCCGCCGCAGGTGCCGTGGCTGGAACCCGATGTTGCCGACCAGCTGACGGCACTGGCGGAGGCCGGCACCAAGGCCGTCATCGTCTGTCCCATCGGATTCGTCGCCGACCACATCGAGGTGGTCTGGGATCTCGACGAAGAATTGAGCTCACAAGCGCGGGCGGCCGGCGTCGCGCTGGTGCGAGCGTCGACGCCCAACGCCCACCCGCGTTTCGCGCAACTGGCCGCGGACCTGATCGACGAACTGCGGTACGGCCGCGCGCCCGAGCGGGTGAGTGGCCCTGACCCCGTACCCGGTTGCCTTGCCAGCACTAACGGCGCGCCGTGCCGTCCGCCGCATTGCGTTGCGCGAGAAAGCAGTTAGTCGGTCCAGGCCGAGTGCAGGATCGCGTTGACCGCGGCCATCCGTGCCGAACGCACCACGGTGGTCAGCGGTCGCAGCGCATCGCTGGCGATGCGAGCCTCCGAAGAGGATTGCGTTCCGAGCGGTTCCAGGCCGGCGGCGATGTGGGCAGTGGAACGGTCGGGCGAGTCGGCCCGGCTGAGCCCGGCGCTGACCGCGACGATCGCGTCGACGTGCGCGGCGTTCTCCAGCACCCGCACTGCACGCGACGGCGCGTGCTCGGGAATCCGGTGTTGCCGTGCGGATTCCAGCAACTGCTCGACAAGTCCTCGCGGATCGTCGATGTCGCTTGCCGATCCCAGTCCGATGGCGCCGAGCGCATCGGCGGCCGAACGCACGGCCGACCGCAGCGAGTATTCGGCATCGCCCAGCTCGTGGTGTTCGAACACCGGCGCGCCGGGCAGTGAATAGACCGTCCACGCCAGTGCACACAATTCCGGCTCCGCCGGGTCGTCGTCGCCGGCCTCCTCGAGATCGGCGTAGGAGAACTCGGGGACCAGGCCGACAGCAGCGGTGGGATCGTCGGGGTGGGTGATGATCACCGCCTCACCGACGGCCAGCGCGTCGCGCTCGAACTGTGTCCCGGGGGCCAGGCCGCGCACGTCGCCGGGAACCGGCAGCACCACGTTGATCGTCCCTGGCAACGGGCCCGGGGTACCCGCAGCGCCCGGCAGCGCCACCCGGCCAACCGCGGCGCGCAGCGTCTGCAACAGCGAGACGGTCCCGGCGTCGTGAACGTCGGGCCACGGCAGCCCGGTGTGCCCGGCGGCGACGGCATCATACGCGGTGACCGATTGCTTTGGCGCCCAAAGAGATAGCGCGTCCAACACGTCGTCAGGCGCAGCCTTGCCCGCGAGCCAGGCGTTAGCCCACACGGACAGCGAAACACTGGGACACCACATGATCTCGCAGTGTAGTTGTTTGGTCCGGCAAAGGCGGATCACGCGTATTCTGACGGCATGGCGATCGCGCTGAGCTGGCTAATCTTCGCAGTGGCTCTTGCCGGTGCGGAGGCACTGACGGGCGATATGTTCCTGTTGATGCTGGGCGGCGGCGCGGTGGCCGCCTCGGCCACGGCATGGCTCACGGATTGGCCGATCCTGGCCGACGGGGCGGTGTTCCTGATTGTTTCGGTGCTGCTGGTCGTGCTGGTCCGGCCCGCACTGCGGCGCCGGCTGACGCCCTCCCACGAGCTGCCCACGGGCATCAAGGCGCTCGAGGGCAAAAGCGCGTTGGTGCTCGATCGGGTCGCCCGCGATGCGGGTCAGGTGAAGCTTGACGGCCAGGTGTGGACGGCACGCCCGTTAAACGACGGCGATGTCTATGAACCGGGCGACTCGGTCACTGTCGTACAGATCGACGGCGCCACGGCGGTGGTGCTCAAACAGTAGGCCGTCGGCACAGGCGCAGCGAAAGTGCTGCGAGAGAAAGGAATTCCGGTGGAAGGTGCGGTTGCTGGTTTGGTGTTGCTGGCCGTCCTGGTGATCTTTGCGATCATCGTGGTGGCCAAGTCCGTCGCGTTGATCCCGCAGGCCGAGGCCGCGGTGATCGAGCGGCTGGGTCGGTACAGCCGCACGGTCAGCGGGCAGCTGACGCTGCTCATCCCGTTCATCGACCGGGTGCGTGCCCGGATTGACCTGCGCGAGCGGGTGGTGTCGTTCCCGCCGCAGCCGGTGATCACCGAGGACAACCTGACCCTCAACATCGACACCGTGGTCTACTTCCAGGTCACCGTTCCGCAGGCCGCCGTCTACGAGATCAGCAACTACATCGTCGGCGTCGAGCAGCTCACCACGACCACGCTGCGTAACGTCGTCGGCGGCATGACGCTGGAGCAGACCCTGACCTCCCGGGATCAGATCAACACCAAGTTGCGCGGCGTGCTCGACGAGGCGACCGGCCGGTGGGGCCTGCGGGTGGCCCGGGTGGAGTTGCGCAGCATCGACCCGCCGCCGTCGATTCAGGCCTCGATGGAAAAGCAGATGAAGGCCGACCGGGAGAAGCGGGCGATGATCCTGACCGCCGAAGGTAGCCGGCAGGCCGCGGTCACCCAGGCCGAAGGCGCCAAGACGGCCCAGATCCTGGCCGCCGAGGGCGCCAAGCAGGCCGCGATCCTGGCCGCCGAGGCCGACCGGCAGTCCCGGATGCTGCGCGCGCAGGGTGAACGCGCCGCGGCCTACCTGCGGGCGCAGGGGCAGGCCAAGGCGATCGAGAAGACGTTCGCCGCGATCAAGGCCGGCCGGCCCACCCCGGAGATGCTGGCCTACCAGTACCTGCAGACGCTGCCGGAGATGGCGCGCGGTGACGCCAACAAGGTGTGGGTGGTCCCCAGCGACTTCAGCGCGGCGTTGCAGGGTTTCACCAAGCTGCTGGGCACTCCGGGTGAGGATGGGGTGTTTCGGTTCCAGCCGTCTCCGGTCGACGACGTACCCAAGCACGCGGTCGACGCGGACGACCCCGAGATCGCCGACTGGTTCTCCACCGAGACCGATCCCACGATCGCCCAGGCGGTCGCCAAGGCCGAGGCCATAGCCCGCCAGCCGGTGGACGGCCGGCCGGGGGCACCGCCGGAACTGACGCAATAGGATTGCGGCATGAGTGTTTTGACTTCACCGAAGACCTACGCGGGACTTGCCGCGTTCCACGCCGTCGACGCGGTACTGTGCGGCGTCCAGGTGGCTCCCATCAAGAAAACTCTGGACACCGTGGGGGTCCCGGAGGATATCCGCCCGGTGATACCGGTGGTGAAGGCGGCTGCAGCGGTCGGGCTGGCCTCCGTCACCCGATTCCCCGCTCTGGCGAGGCTGACGACAGCGATGCTGACGCTGTACTTCGTGTTGGCAGTGGGCGCGCATGTCCGGGTTCGTGACAAGGTCGTCAATGGCCTTCCGGCCGCGGTGTTTTTGGCCATCTTCGCCGCGATGACGGTGAAGGGACCGGACCAGAGCTAGTCGAAGCGCAGACTCGACCGCAACAGCCGCCCGACCGCCCTGGCGACAAGGGATCGCGAATGTGCTTGTGCCACTTAGGCCATCCCGCGGGTGCTGGTCACGATTGCGGCGAGGCCGGCTCGAGCGGAGGTGACGGCGGCAGCGCGTGGGGGCCCGGCGGCAACGGTGGCATGGGCACGGCACTCGGTGCCGGCGCCGGTGTGATGCCTGCCGGAGGGGCAGACGGCGCGGGATACCCCGACGGCGGTGTCGACGAGAACGGCGGCGGATAGGGCGGCGGCGGCAGCTGGACCCGGACGGTGAAGACCAGGCCGGTGACCGCGAAGGCGGCGATCGCGCCGAAGATCAGGCCAACCAGCCCGGCACCGATCAACGCCGCGGTGGAAAATCGCCGTCCGGGTGCGCCGGTGTGGGCGGTGTCGGAGGTCATGTGGCTCCCCACGTTGCTCGTCGGATCGGGACGGTGGTGCGACCGGTCACTAGCGCGGACCGGGTAGTTGCGCGGTCATGGCGGTCAGATGCCATTTGTCCAGCCACGGCTGCACCAGCTCGGCAACCGAGAATTTGGCCGGGGCCAGACAGCCCGCCCTGGGAATGGCCGGATTACTGCCGCGGATGTCGATGCCGACCGCGGTGGCGGTGCCGTCGTTTTGGATCAGATAGACCGGGCCGCCGGAATCGCCGCATTGACCGCCCGCCGAGAAGGAGACCTTGCTCTCGGTGACGTCGAACACCGGTCCACATTCGGCCTCACCGCTGCTCATGCCGAATTTGCACAGCTCCTGCCCGATCGACAGATCGCTGGTGACCCCCGTGATCGGCAGCGTGGCGGCGACGGCCGGGCTCTGCGGGATGTTGTCGCCGTCGAGCACGATCAGTCCGATGTCGTGTTGCTCGTCGTGCACGCCCTCGCTGACCGTCCGGGCGAACGTGCCCAGCTTTGCGTACGGGAGGATGCCGCCGAGGTTCATCACCACCTTGCTTGGTTTGCGGGGCTGATTACAGTGACCCGCGGTGAGAAGACCCGCCTCACCCGTGCCGGTACGCACCAAAAACCCAGCCGTGCAACCCATTCCGCCGGAGCCGTCGGCGTATTCGACATAGATGCCCGCACCCGGGCCGGCGGCGGCCGACGCTGGCAACGCGATGGGGGTCAGGTCGGGCAGGAGCGCGGGCTCTTGGGTGTGCTCGACATGCTTGGGTGCCAGCCAGATGGCCGTCATGCACACAGCGGCGGCGAATGCCGCGGCGATCGTCAGCCACGAGGCGCGTGTTCGCTCCCGTGCGGCGTGCGGGTAGGAGACGGCCGGCGCGACGGCTACACCGCCGGCCGGTACGCGATACAGCTTGATCCGATCCAGCAGGAAGGACAACAGCGCGACGCCCACCGACGCGAGGGCGCCGAGCAGGAGCACGAGGAGGCCGGCCCGCGACGGCTGCAAGCCGAAACTCGCAAGCTGCTGCGCGTACACCCTCTCCATTGAGTAGATCTTTCAGGCAACTGGCGGCGCACTCAACAGTGCGGCTCGGTTAGCTGATAATGACCGGCTCGGAGGCGGGCTCGTCGGGGTGCGCCGTGCGGTGGTGCCGACGGTAGTGACGGACTTCGAGGAACAACCCGGTGAGCCCCAACGCGCTGGTGACCAGCGACACCAGGAACAGCAGCGGGCTGGGGTGACCGGCCAGCGCGTCGCCGAGAAAAACCACCGCGGCGGTGCCGGGCAGCAGACCGGCCAGCGTGGCCAGCGTGTACGGCAGGATGCCGACGGCGGACGCGGCGGCGGCGTAGTTGACCGCCGAAAACGGCAGGACGGGAATCAGCCGCAACGACAGGACCGACACCCAGCCCCGCTCGCGCAGCCGCTGGTCGGCCCGGTGCAGCGCCCGGTAGCGGACCAGCCGGTCGAACCGCCAGCCGGCCGCGCGAACCAGCACCAGCGCCAGCACCGCGCTGGCGGTGCTGGCGACCACCGCGATCAGCACGCCCAGGGCCGGACCGAACAGCAACCCCGCGGCCAGGGTGAACGCTGTGCGGGGGATCGGCACCACCGTGACGACGATGTGCGCGATCAGAAATGCCAGGGGAAACCACGGGCCCAACGATTGAGCCCAGTCGCGCAGCTGCACCGCGCTGGGCAGCGGAACGCACAGCGCCACCGCGACCAGGACTGTGATACCGACCACTGCCCCGATGGCGCGCGGCCGGGACACCTGGCGCACGGTCATCCCCAGCGCGCGCCAGAGACTGCGCAGCGTGCTGGTGGTTTTGGAAGTGGCGGGGCCCGTCACGTCACTCAACGTTACGGGCCAGAAATGAATAACCTGTATCCCGGCCCTGGCGTTTCGCTCTTGCCCTGGGCCGATCGATTCCACCTCGCGGTTTTCGGGCGGCGGGGGCAATCAATTAGCCTGATTAGCGAGTCGCGTGTCCTCCGCAACCTCAAGCAACGTTGCCAATAGCTGCGAAAACAGGAGCAGTCGGTGTCCATTGATGTACCCGAGCTCGCCGACCTAGAACAGGTTCGCGAGCGCTGGCGCACCGCGGTTGCCGGTGTGCTTGCCAAGAGCGCCCGCAAGGAACCCGCGGAGCTGGGGGAACAGCCCGAGCATCTGCTGGACACCCAGACATATGACGGGTTCGCCATCCGCCCGCTCTATACCGCGTTCGACGAGCTGGCCGAGCCGTCGCTGCCCGGCGAGTGGCCCTACCTGCGTGGCGGGGACCCGTTCCGCGACGTGAAATCCGGCTGGAAGGTCGCTGAGGCGTTCCCCACCGCCGGTGCTACCGCGGCCGAGGCCAACGCGGCCGTGCTGGGCGCACTTGGCGACGGAGTCAGCGCGCTGCTGATCCGAGTCGGGCAGGACGGTGCGGCTGTCCAGGAGCTCGAGGCGCTGCTCGCGGGCGTCTACCTGAGCATGGCGCCGATCATCATCGAGGCCGGCGCCGACTACCGGGCGGCGGCCGACGCGATGCTCACCTTGGTGGCCGACGTCGAAGCCGACCAGCGCGCCACCTTGTCGATAGACCTGGGCGCCGACCCCCTGACCGCGGCACTGAGCGGGCGTCCCGCGCCGGCGATCGACGACGTCGTCGCGGTGGCTTCGCGCGTGACCGACGAGCGCGGCGTGCGGGCAATCACCGTCGACGGACCCGCCTTCCACAACCTCGGCGCCAACGCGACCTGGGAACTGGGCGCCAGCATCGCGGCCGCGGTGGCCTATCTGCGGGTGCTCACCGAGTCGGGGATGCCGGTCGGTAAGGCGCTGGGCCAGATCAGTTTCCGGCTGGCCGCCGATGACGACCAGTTCATGACGATCGCCAAGATGCGCGCCGCGCGTCAACTGTGGGCGCGGGTCGCGGAGGTCGTCGGCGAACCCGAAGCCGGCGGGGCGATCGTGCACGCCCAGACGTCGCTGCCGATGATGACCCAGCGCGATCCGTGGGTGAACATGCTGCGTTGCACGCTTGCTGCCTTCGGCGCCGGTGTCGGCGGCGCAGACACCGTGCTGGTGTTCCCGTTCGACATCGCGATCCCGGGCGGATTTCCCGGCACGGCAAGAAGTTTCGCGCGGCGTATCGCGCGCAACACCCAGCTGCTGCTGCTGGAGGAATCGCACGTCGGGCGGGTGCTGGATCCCGCCGGTGGATCGTGGTTCGTCGAAGACCTCACCAAACAGCTTGCCGAGGGGGCATGGGAGCAATTCCAGGCCATCGAGGCGCCGCGGCGGATTCGTCGACGCTCGTGACTACATCGCCGAACAGATCGCTGATATCGCCGGACGGCGCGCTGACGACATCGCGCATCGTCGCACGGCGATCACTGGCGTGAACGAATTTCCGAACCTGACTGAACCCGCACTGCCGCAAAGTGATTCGATCGGCCAGCCGGATGTCGGCAACTTGCAGCGCTACGCCGCCGCATTCGAGGCGCTACGCGATCGCTCGGATGCGTTCCTGGCGCGCACCGGTGCCCGCCCGCAGGCGCTGTTGCTTCCGTTGGGTCCGCTGGCCGAACACAACATCCGCACCACATTCGCTTCGAACCTGTTGGCTTCGGGCGGCATCGAGGCGGTCAACCCGGGAACCCTGGACGCCGACGGCGTCGCCGCGGCGGTGTCCGGCTGCGGGATCGTCCGCCGTAGCGGTGCATCTGCGGCACCGACAAGCGCTACGGCACCGAGGCGGCCGGGGTCGTCGACGCGGCGCGCAACGCCGGAGTGTCGCGGGTCTACCTGGCCGGACCGGAAAAGGCGGTCGCCGACATCGACCCGGAGCACCGGCCCGACGAATACCTGACAGCCAAAATCAATGCGATCGAAGCCCTTTCGGATCTGCTTACTCGGTTGGGGGCGTAACACGATGACGACGTCTACTCCTGTGATCGGCAGCTTCGCCGAGATCCCACTGCACGGCGATCGCGCCGGCCAGCAGCCCACCGAAGCCGCTGTGGACAAGTACGTCGCCGCGGCCGCCGCCGCGCACTGGTATTCGCCCGACCAGCTGGTGTGGCATACGCCGGAAGACATTGACGTCAAGCCGGTTTACATCGCCGCCGATCGTGCCGCCGTCGAGGCCGACGGCTACCCGCTGAACAGCTTTCCCGGCGAACCGCCGTTCGTGCGCGGCCCGTACCCGACGATGTATGTCAACCAGCCGTGGACAATCCGGCAGTACGCCGGCTTCTCGACCGCCGCGGAGTCCAACGCGTTCTACCGCCGCAACCTGGCCGCCGGCCAGAAGGGCCTGTCGGTGGCCTTCGACCTGGCCACCCACCGCGGATACGACTCCGACCATCCCCGCGTTCAGGGCGACGTCGGAATGGCCGGTGTGGCAATCGATTCCATCCTGGACATGCGGCAGTTGTTCGACGGGATCGACCTGTCCACGGTGTCGGTGTCGATGACGATGAACGGCGCCGTGCTGCCGATCCTGGCGCTGTACGTGGTGGCCGCCGAGGAGCAGGGGGTGCCGCCGGAGAAGCTGGCCGGCACCATCCAGAACGACATCCTCAAAGAGTTCATGGTGCGCAACACCTACATCTATCCGCCCAAGCCGTCGATGCGCATCATCTCCGACATCTTCGGCTACACCAGCGCCAAGATGCCGAAGTTCAACTCCATCTCGATCTCGGGATACCACATCCAAGAGGCCGGTGCCACAGCGGATTTGGAGCTGGCGTACACGCTGGCCGACGGTGTCGACTACATCAAGGCGGGCCTGGACGCCGACCTGGACATCGACAAGTTCGCGCCCCGGCTGTCCTTCTTCTGGGGCATCGGGATGAACTTCTTCATGGAAGTCGCCAAACTGCGGGCCGGCCGGTTGCTGTGGAGCGAACTGGTCAGCCAGTTCGACCCGAAGAGCGCGAAATCGCTTTCACTGCGCACACATTCGCAGACCTCGGGCTGGTCGCTGACCGCGCAGGACGCGTTCAACAACGTTGCCCGCACCTGCATCGAGGCGATGGCCGCAACGCAGGGCCACACCCAGTCGCTGCACACCAACGCGCTGGACGAGGCGCTGGCGCTGCCCACCGACTTCTCCGCCCGGATCGCTCGTAACACCCAGCTGGTGCTGCAGCAGGAGTCGGGCACCACGCGGCCGATCGACCCGTGGGGCGGCTCCTATTACGTGGAATGGCTGACGCATCAGCTCGCGCAGCGGGCGCGAGCCCACATCGCCGAGGTCGCCGAGCACGGCGGCATGGCGCAGGCCATCGACGACGGGATTCCCAAGCTGCGCATCGAGGAGGCCGCCGCGCGCACCCAGGCCCGGATCGACTCCGGGATCCAGCCGGTGGTCGGGATCAACAAGTATCAGGTCGAAGAGGACCAGGAGGTCGAGGTCCTCAAGGTCGAAAACAGCCGGGTACGCGCCGAGCAGCTGGCCAAACTGAAAGACCTGCGGGCAAGCCGGGATTCGCAGGCAGTCGACGCCGCCCTGGCCGAGTTGTCCCGGGCAGCCGCCGCGCACGGCCGCGCCGGTGAGGACGGGCTGGGCAATAACCTGCTGGCGCTGGCCATCAACGCCGCGCGGGCCAAGGCCACGGTCGGGGAGATCTCGGATGCGCTGGAGAAGGTGTACGGCCGTCACCAGGCGGAGATCCGTACCATCGCCGGCGTCTATCGCGACGAAGCCGGAAAGGCTCCGAACATGGCAAGCGCCACCGAACTAGTCGAGAAATTCGCCGAGGCCGACGGCCGCCGGCCCAGGATCCTGGTCGCCAAGATGGGCCAGGACGGCCACGACCGGGGTCAGAAGGTCATCGCGACGGCATTCGCCGACATCGGCTTCGACGTGGACGTCGGATCGCTGTTCTCCACGCCCGAGGAGGTGGCGCGTCAGGCCGCCGACAACGACGTGCATGTGGTCGGCGTGTCCTCGCTGGCCGCCGGACATCTGACCCTTGTGCCGGCACTCCGCGACGCGCTGGCCGAGGTCGGCCGGCCCGACATCATGATCGTGGTCGGTGGCGTCATTCCGCCGGGCGACTTCGACGAGCTCTACGCGGCGGGGGCCGCCGCCATCTTCCCGCCCGGGACGGTGATCGCCGACGCCGCGATCGGCTTGCTGCACAAGCTGGCCGAGCGGTTGGGTTACGACCTCAGCTAGATGGCGACCAACGCCGGCAAGGCTGGCGAACGACTGTCGAAGGGTTAGCCGAGGCCATTCGCGGCGGCGATCGGGCGGCGCTGCCACGGGCCATCACGCTGTTGGAGTCCACCCGTGCCGACCATCGCGAGCGGGCGCAGCAGTTGCTGCTGGACTTGCTGCCCGACTCCGGCAATGCCCATCGGGTAGGCATCACCGGGGTCCCCGGGGTGGGCAAGTCCACCACCATCGAGTCGCTGGGCATGCAGCTGATCGATAGCGGCCACCGGGTGGCGGTGCTGGCCGTGGACCCCTCCTCGACGCGCACCGGCGGCTCGATCCTCGGCGACAAGACCCGGATGTCCCGGCTGGCGGCGCACCCCGACGCCTACATCCGGCCATCGCCGACGTCGGGAACTCTGGGTGGCGTAGCAAAGGCCACCCGGGAGACGGTCGTCCTGCTGGAGGCCGCCGGTTTCGACGTGATCCTCATCGAAACCGTCGGCGTCGGCCAGTCCGAGGTGGCCGTGGCCAACATGGTCGACACCTTCGTGCTGCTGACCCTGGCCCGCGCCGGCGACCAGCTGCAGGGCATCAAAAAGGGCGTGCTGGAGCTGGCCGACATCGTGGTGGTGAACAAGGCCGACGGCGAGCACCTGCCCGAGGCGCGCAAGGCCGCGCGGGAGCTGTCGTCGGCGATCAGATTGATCTATCCACGCGAAACCCTATGGCGGCCACCAGTTCTCACGATGAGCGCAATGGAGGGGACGGGCCTGACCGAGATGTGGGAGACCGTCGAGCGCCATCGCCAGGTGCTCAGCGAGGCCGGGGAGTTCGAGACCCGGCGGCGAGCGCAGCAGGTCGACTGGACCTGGCAGATGGTCCGTGACACGGTTCTGGATCGGGTGTTGTCCAACCCCGCGGTGCGCAAGATGCGCGCCGAAATGGAGCGGCAAGTCAAAGCCGGCGAGCTGACCCCGGCGCTGGCCGCGGAGCAAATATTAACGGCTGCGTCAGACAACGGATAGATAAATAATCTAGATTTCGCTCCTAGAAGGTGTGAAATCCAAGTAAATTCAAAAATGTGACGGTGGAAGCCCGAGTCGATCGCCGCGCGGTCCCTGTCCACGATGACCTTGACGCAGGTCACCGTGTGTCCGGCGCGGCGGACTCACACTTTGGATGCGTCGTTCGCAGCTTTTCCAGCATGTTCCCCGCGCGCCGGTTCGGCGGCGGTGCGCTGGCGGTGTATCTCGACGGCCAACCCGTCGTCGACGTGTGGACCGGTTGGTCCGACCGGGGTGGCCACAGGCCGTGGTCGGCCGACAGCGCGCCGATGGTGTTCTCGGCGACGAAAGGAATGGCCGCCACCGTCATTCACCGGCTCGCCGACCGGGGGCTGATCGACTACGAGGCCCCCGTTGCCGAGTACTGGCCGGAGTTCGCGGCCAACGGCAAGGCGAACCTCACCGTGCGCGACGTGATGAGGCATGCTGCCGGCCTGTCGGGCCTGCGTGGCGCCAGCGCCGAAGACTTGCTGGACCACGTCGTGATGGAAGAACGGCTGGCCGCGGCGGCGCCGGGGAGGCTGCTGGGCAAGTCGGCGTATCACGCGCTGACCTTCGGCTGGCTGATGTCCGGCCTCGGTCGCGCGGTTACCGGCAAAGGCATGCGAGCGCTGATCCGCGAAGAGCTCGCCGAGCCACTGGGCACCGACGGGTTGTACCTGGGCCGCCCGCCGGCCGGAGCGCCCACGCGGGTCGCCGAGATCATCTCGCCGCAGAACATCGTCGGCAATCCGGTCCTCAACTTTGTGACGCACAAGGTCGCCCACCAGCTGTCCGGTGGATTCCGGTCCATGTACTTCCCGGGCGTGATCGCCGCCGTCCAGGGTGATATTCCGATGCTGGACGCCGAGATGCCGGCAGCCAACGGGGTGGTGACGGCGCGCGGGCTGGCACGGATGTACGGAGCCATCGCCAACGGCGGCGAGGTCGACGGCATCCGGTTCCTGTCCCGGGAGCTGGTCGCCGGCCTGACCGGTCGACGGAGCCTGCGCCCGGACCGAAACCTGTTCGTGCCGTTGGCGTTCCACCTGGGCTACCACAGCTTGCCCATCGGGAATGTGATGCCCGGCTTCGGCCACGTCGGGCTGGGTGGTTCGCTCGGCTGGACCGACCCGGCGAGCGGGGTGGCCTTCTCGCTGGTGCACAACCGGCTGCTGACACCGTTAGTGATGACCGATCACGCGGCGTTCGTCGGCATTTATGCGCTGATTCGCAAGGCCGCCGAGAAGGCGCGCAGGCGCGGTTTCCGGCCGGTGACCGAATTCGGGGCGCCTTTCAGCGAGCCCGACGCCGCCACCGGCTGACCTGCTTTTCCCGGGCGAAAGCTCTTCTCCCGCAGGCGATGACGATCTTTGCTGTCGAATCGTCAAATTCGAGTGGGAAGTTGCTGCCGGCCAATGGTTGAAGTTGCCAATGAAATTGGACGTGCCGACCGGCGATCGACAACGGGCGGCGCACGTTTATCAAACCGGAACGACGTCTGCCCAGGGCCACTGTGCAATTCCTGGGCTATATCGGGAATCTGGCTAATGCCCCCGCGGTCACCGATATGATCGACCCGGACCACATTCGCGGCAGCACTCCGGTGACCTACTGCCTCTGCAGACGAGACGAACGGGAGACGTCGGCTCTTGTCAACATCCGTGCTTATCACCGGCGGAGCAGGATTCATCGGGTCGGCGCTCTCGCATCGCCTCGTCAAAGCGGGCTATGACGTCGCTGTGATGGATGTCCTGCACCCCCAGGTGCATGCGGCGGGCAGAGCGCTCGACCTGCCGCCATCCGTGCGGCTATTCACCGGCGATGTCACGCATGCGCCCGACTGCGATGCCGTGCTTCGGTTGTTTCGCCCCGCCCAGATCGTCCATTTGGCTGCGGAGACGGGAACTGCGCAATCGCTCTCCGAAGCGACGCGCCATGGCTCGGTGAACGTGGTCGGCACCACGCAGCTTGTCGACGCCCTGAGCCGCGCAGGAGTTGTGCCCGATCAGCTCATCCTGGCGTCCTCCAGGGCTGTATACGGCGAGGGCGCGTGGCAATGCGGCTCGCAAATCTTCTATCCCGCGGCCCCGCAGCCACGCGCAGCTGGTGGCCGGTATGTGGGATCCTCAAGGGCCCACGGGCGAGAGTGCGGTGCCGCTTCCGAGCTGCGCGGCCCGGACAGAGCCGCGGCCTAGCAACATCTACGCGGCGACCAAGCTCGCGCAGGAGCACATTCTGGCGGCCTGGGCAGCCGCGCACGACACCAACTCAGCGTGCTGCGGCTGCAGAACGTCTACGGGCCGGGCCAGTCGCTGACCAATCCCTACACCGGGGATAGTCCCGTTCTTCGCGCGGGTGTCACGCGAGCAAACGGGCTCGGAGGTCTACGAAGACGGCCGCATCGTGCGCGATTTCGTCTATATCGAAGACGTTGTCGACGCGCTGTTCGGTACCGGTGCAAGCAACCCGCGGCTGGAGCAACGTTGCCTGGATATCGGGTCAGGCATCGCGACGACGATCCATGAGCTGGCTCGAAAGATAGCCGCCAATTGCGGCGCCCCGGAACCGGTCGTCGTGGCGAAATTCCGCGACGGCGATGTGCGTGCCGCAAGCTGCGACATCGGGCCGGCGGAAAGCGCGCTCGATTGGCGCCCCCAGTGGTCGCTCGACGACGGTTTGCGCGTGCTGCTCGAATGGATCGGGCAGCAGCTCGAATCCTCCTCAGCAGCAAGTAATCACACGCATGAATCCAACGGCCCAATAGCAGAACATGCGGGCCGGCCTTAACAGGATGCCACACTTGGAGCCGCAGGACCCATAGACGAGCGAGGCCGACGTCGCCAGATCACCGCGGTGAGCAGCCGAGACCAATTTTGCGAACCGGTCAAAGGCGTACTGCTACTACACACATGTAGAACCTGCGCGTCGAGTTGAACAGCAACGTTTGCCCGGGGCCTAGCGGAAAGGGGTCAGATTCAGGGCAATCGTGTGATTCATTCAATAATTCGGGGTGACTCGCCATTACTCTAGCCCGAGACAGGGAGGTGATCCGGTGGGCGGTGGGTAGACGACAAGCAGACAGTAGAGCGGACGACCGTTCATCGTCTGTGGAAGGCGATCCTCATTGCCATCGCGCTCGCCGTGGCTGTGGCATGTTTCTTCATGCCGATCGTCGCCGCCGCGATCGGCGTAGTCCTACTGGTGCTGGTAGTGTGCGCGCATCGTTTATCCAGGGCGCGATCGGTATATTCCCAATTTGTATGCCCGCGACACCAGAATTTATGACGAGGGATACTGTGCGATTTATCGCCGCACGATGTCGGATCTGCGCCGACGCCGGATTCGGGGCCACACATTGTTGTCCGAAGCGTCGCAGCTTGGCGGGGCCGTCCCTCGGGGGGTCCGACGAACTACTGCTGGATCTCGGCGTCTGGATCGGCTGGTCCACAAGACTCATATCTGATGCGAGCGGCCGCATGGTCTACGGCTTCGATAGTTTCGAGGGTCTCGTCGAGGACTGGAAACTCGAGGACCAAGTTGTCAAGCGGGGGACTTTCTCACTATCAGATCCCTTCGCTCAACGTTTTATCCGAGACACCGGCGTGGTCTTCCAGGAGGACGGCCTGCCGGCAGCGCTCGGTCGGAAGGTGCAGTTCATCAAGGGAAGCACCTACGATACGTTGGCGCCATTCCTGGCAGAGCACCCAGGCGCCCCGATCAGGCTCTTCCACATGGACTTGGATACGTATGAGAGTTGCCTGCACGCGCTGGAAACCTGCAAGGAACGCTTTGTCCCGGGATCGATCCTCGTTTTTGACGAGTACCTGGTCACCAACGGCGAAATGCGGGCATTCTACGAATTTTCGAACCGCTACGAGCTGGAATGGAATTACCGCGCGTGGGGTCTGGAAATGATGGAAATGAACATTGAAATGGTGAAGCCGCGCTGGATGCGTATGCTCTACTACGCCGTCGCGATTCCGATTTTCTGGATATTGGGCGAGGGGCGTTTCGCCTCGATGTGCTTCCGCAAGCCGTTCTGGCGGTTCTGGCTGGGTGCGCCGATAGGCGATATGCTTTTCCTGCTCGGTGCCGTTGGGTCGCGAAAGTCGGTCAGCCTGGAGATCACCGGTCTGGGCAAGCTCGAGCAGGGTCGTTAGCCTAACGACCGGCGCCAGCAGTGGCGTAGGTTCTACGCGCTGACGCGCCGTGGGGGTCGATTGGTATTTTGACTGCCACACGACAATCCCGAGGCTGTCCTGAACGTCTGGTCCGCCTCATCGAGATCGCGGGCGTCCCGGTCAACGCCCCCGGTAAGCGGTATCGCGTGGTGCCGGTGCGGTGTCTGATGATTAGCTGGCGGGGCGTTGCGACGCAGCGATGCTCGGACCGGTCAAGAGGGGTTGGTGGAAAACTGTGAAACGCCTTGGTGATGTGGTTGGGCGTCTAGGCTCCGTGACTGGGAAGAAACGGTATGCGAGGAGAGGGGCAGTTTTGACCGTGGCCGAAACCGATTCGCGGTCTGCGTATCTTGATCTGCTGCGTCGTGACCTGACTCGTTATGGTCAGGATGAGCTGGTGCCGGTGGGATGGTATCGGCTGGGCCGACCGGTGTTCAATACCCGCAATTTCATGTTGGTGCGTAAGCGGCCGTTCAATGCATACGCGCGGGAGCGGGGCCTGGATTGGCCGGCGGATGCGTTGACGATGATCGGGATGCAGCGGCTGACCAGTTTGCAGCACTGTGTGGAAACGGTGCTGGCTGACGGTGTTGCCGGTGATCTGGTCGAGTGCGGCGTGTGGCGCGGTGGGGCTTCGATCTTGATGCGTGCGGTGCTGGCGGCCTATGGGGATCAGACGCGGCGTGTCTGGCTGGCTGATTCGTTTGCCGGCGTGCCACCTCCGGATCCGGTGAATTACCAGGCGGACAAAGGGATTAAGTTGCACCGCCACGCGAACGTGCTGGGGGTTCCGGAGGCTGAAGTTCGGGCGAATTTCGAGCGTTATGGGCTGCTCGATGAGCAGGTTCGTTTTCTGCCGGGTTGGTTCAAGGACACGTTGGCCGATGCTCCGATTGAGCAGATCTCGGTGTTGCGGCTTGATGGTGATCTGTATGAATCGACGATCCAGGCGCTTGGACGCGCTTTATCCGCGGCTGTCATCCGGTGGCTACTGCATCATCGACGACTACCACGTGTTCAATGCGTGTGCGCAGGCAGTGGCCGACTACCGCGAGAAGCACGGGATAACTGCCGAAATCGTAGAGATCGACGGCACGGGCGTGCTGTGGCGCAAGCCATAACCACCACAAAACCGCAAGACCTGGATCCGCAATGAAATTCGTGCTGGCAAACTATGGAACTCGAGGCGACGTCGAGCCTTCCCTCGTTGTCGCCCGCGAACTGCAGCGCAGGGGCCACGACGTGCAGATGGCCGTCGCGCCCGACCTGATCGAATTCGTCGAAAAGGCCGGGCTTCCGGCGGTCTCCTACGGACTGGACACGCGGACCTGGCTGGACGTGTACCGCAACTTCTGGACGTCTTTCTTCAGCAGGTTCTGGAGGGTCCGGCAGCTGAGAAGGTTGTGGCGCGAGATGTGGGAGCTCAGCGACCAGTGCT
Source organism: uncultured Actinomycetota bacterium (assembly GCA_963794245.1). Classification (GTDB taxonomy): domain Bacteria; phylum Actinomycetota; class Actinomycetes; order Mycobacteriales; family Mycobacteriaceae; genus Mycobacterium. The sequence continues at coordinate 754,760 of CAWCDD010000004.1, forward strand.
GGACCCAGATGAACACGACGTTGGTGTCGCTGGCGGAGGGGGCCGACCTGCTGTTCGCCGGGCTGAGTTACCAGGAGCCTGCCGCCAATGTCGCGGAGTATTACGACATTCCGTTGGCCACGCTGCATCACGTCCCGATGCGGCCCAACGGCCAGGTCGTTTCGATCCTTCCGGCACCGCTGGCCCGCGTCGCGATGCGGGCGTTCGACTGGATGACTTGGCGTCTTAACAAGAAGGTCGAGGATGCGCAGCGCCGTGAACTCGGCCTCCCGAAGGCAACCGGTCCCTCGCCGCGACGGATTGCGGAACGCCGGTCGCTGGAAATCCAGGGCTACGACGAGGCTTGCTTTCCCGGGCTCGCGAACGAATGGGCGAAATGGGACGGCCACCGGCCCTTCGTCGGCACGCTGACGATGGAGTTGACGACTGAGGTCGACGACGAGGTGGCATCGTGGATCGCCGCGGGTACACCGCCGATTTGCTTCGGCTTTGGCAGTATGGCGGTGGAATCTCCCGCCGAGACGATCGAGATGATCAGTGCGGCCTGCGCGGAGTTAGGTGAGCGGGCATTGGTGTGCGCCGGTTGGAGTGACTTCAGCGGCGTCCCGCATTTCGACCACGTCAAGGTGGTGGGCGCGGTAAATTACGCGAAGGTCTTTCCCGCCTGCCGCGCCGTCGTGCACCACGGCGGCTCGGGCACCACGGCCGCAAGCATGCGCGCCGGAGTCCCCACGTTGATTCTCTCGATGGACCCCAACCAGACGATCTGGGGATCGCAGCTCAAACGACTGAAAGTGGGTACCACCCGGCGCTTTTCGAGCACCACCCGCGAATCGCTGGTCGCGGACCTGCGCCGGATCCTTGCCCCGGAATACGCCACTCGGGCCCGCGCACTCGCCACCCGGATGACCAAACCTGCCGACAGCGTCACCACCGCCGCCGATCTGGTGGAAAACTTCGCCCGCGCCAAGCATTCGCCTAATCGGCGGATGCAGCTGCCGAGAATTTCGCGGGCGGTATCGCCCAACTCGGCTAACCTGATTCGCAGCGCGAACGTAACTCCTCATTTCGTTGGGTGCCTCCGTGTGCGCAAAACTTTGCCGAGACTGTTGCGTCATTGAATATCAAATTGGCAGACCACCTTTGGTGTTCCGATCACATCGTCTGATGGCGGGCGCCATCTGGGTGCCTGTGAACATCGCGCATCCGTGGTGACGGCAAATTACCGGCCGGACCTGATCCATGAAAGAGCGCTGTGAACCAGGGGTAAACACGCTACGTCTGCGCTTGCCTAGGTCGGCGGGAAGTGATAGAGCTAGCCTCGCGATGAAATTTGCTCTGGCATGTTATGGAACTCGCGGGGATGTCGAGCCTTCCCTCGCCGCGGGACGAGAACTGCTGCGCAGAGGGCATGAAGTGCGCATGGCCATCCCGCCCAACCTGATTGGCCTCGCGGAGGACGCTGGGCTGTCTGCGGTCTGCTTACGGGCCCGATATGCAGTCGTTCTGGGACGACGAGTTTCTGCGTAACTTCTGGTCGAGATCTGCGCCGAGAGCTTCTGGACGGTCCGGGGGCCGATCAAGATGGTGCGCGAGGCGTGGGAGCCCGTTCTTCGCGCCTGGACGGATATGAGCACGACCCTCACGGCGCTGACCGCCGGGGCGGATGTGCTCTTCACCGGTCAGCTGTACCAGGACCTCGCCGTGAATGTCGCGGAGTATTACGACATTCCGATGGCGGTGTTGCACTACATCCCGATGCGGCCCAACGGCCAGCTCATTCCCAACCTGCCGTCGCCGCTGGTCCGCGCCGGAATGACGGCGTACGACTGGCTTGTTTGGCGGATGAACAAGAAATCCGAGGACGAGCAGCGCCGTAAATTGGGCCTGCCCAAGACCACATCCTCTTCGCCGCGACGGATCGCCGAGCTCGGCTCGCTGGAACTCCAGGCCTACGACGCGGTGTGCTTTCCCGGGCTGGCGGCCGAATGGGCGAAATGGGGCGACCGACGGCCCTTCGTGGGCACGCTGACAATGGGACTGACCACGGACGCCGACGAGGAGGTCGCGTCGTGGATTGCCGCGGGCACACCGCCGATTTGCTTCGGCTTCGGCAGCATGCCGGTCAGCGAATCTCCGGCCGACACGATCGAGATGATCAGCGCGGCCTGCGAGCAGCTCGGCGAGCGGGCGCTGATATGCGCGGGTTGGAGCGACTTCAGCGACGTGCCGCATTTCGAACACGTCAAGGTGGTGGGCGCGGTGAACTACGCGGCGACCTTCCCGTCCTGCCGCGCGGTGGTGCACCATGGCGGCTCGGGCACGACGGCCGCGGGGCTTCGCGCCGGAATTCCGGCTCTGATCCTCTGGACCGCGGGTGATCAGCCGTTCTGGGGCGGTCACCTCAAGCGGCTGAGGGTGGGTACTGGGCGCCGCTTTTCCGCGACTACCAAGGAAACGCTGGTTGCGGATCTGCGCCAGATCCTTGCCCCGGAGTACGCGACCCGGGCCCGCGAACTCGCCACCCGGATGAGCACACCCGAGGAGAGCGTTGCCCGCGCCGCCGATCTCCTGGAAAGTTTTGCCCGCAACGGGCGTTTCGAGAGCTTCGGCGCTGCGCATATCGCTGGTTGCGTCGAGGGAGGCGGGCGGCGTCAGGTTAAGCGTGCGGCCGCGAATGATTCGGGAACTGGCAATTCCGGGATCCGTTCCGGCGTCGGAGTCGTGTACTCAGCTAACATGCTTTGGGGTTGGTGTGGACGGTATCTTGAGCCCTTGGTCAGTAGCAAGGCTCGGGATGGCTGGTCGAGCGGGGGAGTTGACGGACGACCGTGGAACGCGTTGGTGACGTCGAGGGGCGTCTAGGCTCCATGACTGGGAGTAATGGCATGCGAGGAGAGGCAGTTTTGACCGTGGCCGAAACCGATTCGCGGTCTGCGTACCTCGACCTGCTCCGTCGTGACCTCACTCGATATGGTCAGGATGAGCTGGTGCCGGTGGGGTGGTATCGGCTGGGGCGACCGCTCTTTAACGCTCGGAATTTCGTGCTGGTGCGTAAGCGGCCGTTCAATGCCTACGCGCGGGATCGGGGCCTGGATTGGCCGGCGGATGCCTTGACGATGATTGGTATGCAACGACTGACCAGTTTGCAGCATTGCGTTGAGACGGTTCTGGCCGAGGATGTCCCCGGTGATCTGGTCGAATGTGGCGTATGGCGGGGCGGGGCTGCGATATTGATGCGCGCCGTTTTGTCCGCGTACGGGGATCAGACGCGGCGCGTCTGGCTTGCCGACTCGTTTGCGGGTGTGCCACCTCCGGATCCGGCGAATTACCAAGCTGATAAAGGGATTAAGCTGCACCGGCACGCGAACGTGCTCGGGATTTCTGAGGCTGAGGTTCGGGCGAATTTTGAGCGTTACGGGCTGCTGGATGAGCAGGTTCGTTTTCTGCCGGGTTGGTTCAAGGACACGTTGGCTGATGCCCCGATTGATCAGATCGCGGTGTTAAGGCTCGACGGCGATCTGTATGAATCGACGATTCAGTCTTTGGATGCGCTTTACCCCGCTTGTCGTCCGGGGGGTTTTGCATCATCGACGACTATTACGCCCTGAAAGCGTGTGAACAGGCGGTGGCTGACTACCGCGAGAAGCACGGGATAACTGCCGAGATCGTGGAGATCGACGGTACGGGTGTGCTGTGGCGAAAGCCATGACCACCACAAGCCGATAAGGCCTGGATCCGGTTGCTAATAGCACGAACGGCGAATGCCGTTCGCTGGAAACCCATGCCTACGAACGTGTTTGCTTTCCGGAGTGGCTGCGCAATACGTCAATTAAGTTGGCGGCGAACCCATCCGATTCGCCGCAGGTGCGGTGCGCGCCAATGCTATGGTTGCCGCCGTGGCAACCGGTCTAGACGCTAAGACTCGCCTCCTGATGTGGTGGGTGCGCACTGAGTATTGGCTCGCGCGCACTCTGCTGCCCGATGTCTACGCAAGCGACGGATTGATCAGCTTCCACAACGACGCGTTCCTGGACGACCCCGCGTTTCAGCGCGCCTACCAACGCGGCGCGCGTTCGCTCCCCGACCCGGACTGGTACCAGTGGCAGTGGCGGGTGCACGTCGGGCTGTGGGCGGCGGAGAACGCGAGCAAGCTGGACGGCGATTTCGTCGAGTGCGGCGTCAGTTATGGATTTTTGAGCAGCGCCATCATGGAACACCTCGACTGGGATCGGCTGGGCAAAACCTTCTATCTGCTCGACACCTTCGCGGGAATCGATCCCCGCTTCGTCACCGACACGGAACGCCAATGAGGGGAGGTCGAGCGAAGCCAGATAAAGCTGCGCAATGGGATGTACGTCAGCGGAGTCGACGGTGTCCGGGCCAATTTCGCGCAGTGGCAAAACCAGCGCATCATCGTCGGCGCGGTACCGGAAACACTTGACCAAGTCGAGGCGCGTGCGGTGGCTTATCTGCATATCGACATGAACTGTGCTCCACCCGAAATCGCCGCGCTGCGCCATTTTTGGCCGCGGCTATCGCCGGGCGCCTTTGTGCTCCTCGACGACTACGCGAACCGAGGGCGCGACGAGCAGCGCGCCGCCATGGATACCTTGGCGGCTCGAATTGGGCGTGCCGATCTGCGCATTGCCGACCGGGCAGGGTCTGCTGATCAAGCCGGCACAGTAATCACGCTTTCCGGCCGGCGGCGTCTTCCAACAGATCGGCAGCGCGGCCAATGCTTTCTGCGGGCGTGCTCATCCGGGGAGCGAGTTCGTGGGCGCGGGTGGCGTATTGCGGTGCGAGGATCTCGCGCAGATCGGCGATCAGCGATTCCTGGGTGGTGGCCGAAAAGCGCCGGGCGGCGCCAACCTTCAGCCGTTTCACCTGAGCTCCCCAGTACGGCTGATCGGCCGAGCTCCACAGGATCAGGGTGGGGATCCCCGCGCGCAGGCTTGCGGCCGTGGTGCCTGAGCCGCCGTGGTGAACGGCCGCGCGGCAGGCCGGAAATACCGTCGCATAATTCACCGGACCCACGAGTTTGACGTGATCGGGATGCGGTACGTCGGTGAAGTCCGTCCCGCCGAAGCACACCAATGCTCGCTCACCCAATTCGCGCACAGGTCGCACTGATCATTTCGACCAGCTCGGTTGGAGACTCGACCGGTATGCTGCCCGAGCTGAAGCAGATCGGGGGTGTTCCGGCGGCAATCCACGACGTGACCCCGTCGTCGGCGTCGGTCGTCAATTCCATTGTCAGCGCACCGACAAACGGTCTGCGGCCATCCCATTTCGCCCACTCGGCGGCCAGCCCGGGAAAGCAGACCGCGTCGTAGCCCTGGATTTCCAGCGATCCCCGGTCGGCGATCCGGTGTTGTGAGCGACGTGTCGCGTTCGGCAGGCCGAGTTCGCGGCGCTGTTCGTCGTCGACCTTCTTCGTCGAGCGCCAAAACAGCCATTCGATCGCGGTCATCGAGGAGCGGACCAGCGGCGCCGGCAAGGTGGGGACGAGCTGGCCGTTCGCCCGCATGGGGAAGTGATGCAGCGTGGCCAACGGGATGTCGTAATGCTCCGCGACGTTGGCAGCGGCCTGCTCGAAATTGATGCCGGTCGATAGCAGGTCGGCTCCGTCCGCCAGCGACACCAGCGTCTTACTCACCTGGGCCCAGTGGACGATGATGGGCTCCCAGATCTTGCGCACCAAGTTGATCGGACCGCTGATTGTCCAGGCGCTGCGAAAGAAATTCGCCCACATGTTGCGCAGGAAATCCTCGTCCAGGAACTCCTCTATCGGGGGCCCATAAGACACGGCCGCAAGTCCCGCCGTCTCGGCGAAGTCCAGCAGTCCGGGAGGGACGGCCAGACAGACTTCGTGCCCTCTGCGCTGCAGTTCGCGGCCCACGGCGGCGGAAGGTTCGATGTCTCCGCGCGTTCCGTAGCTTGCCAGGGCAAATTTCATCCCGCCGCCTAGCCTTCCTGTCGTCTAGTTGTTCGTCGCCGGCACGCGGGCGAAATTCTCTAGCAGATCGGCAGTTTTGGCAGCGCTTTCGGCGGGTTTGGTCATCCGGGTGGCGATCTCGCGGGCACGGTCGACGCAGTCCGGGGCGAGGATCTCCCGCAGGTCGGCGACCAGTGATTCTTGCGTGGTGGCCGAAAAGGGCCGGGCGGTACCGACCTTCAGCCGTTTGACCTGGCCGGCCCAGATCCGCTGATCGCCCAGGCTCCAGAGGCTGAGCGTGGGAACCCCGGCGCGCAGGCCGGCGGCCGTGGTGCCCGCACCGCTGTGGTGCACGACCGCGCGGCAGGCGGGGAAAACCGTCGCGTAGTTCACCGGGCCTACCACCTTGACGTGGTCGAATTGCGGCACCTCGCTGAAGTCACTCCAGCCGGAGCACACCAACGCTCGCTCGCCCAACTGCGCGCAGGCCGCGCCGATCATCTCGACGGTTTCGGCCGGCGATGTGACCCCCGTGCTGCCGAAGCCGAAGAAAATCGGGGGAGTGCCGGCGGCAATCCACGACGCGACCTCCTCATCGGCCTCAGTCGACATCTCCATCGTCAGCGTGCCCACAAACGGCCGGTGGGCGCCCCATCTGGCCCATTCGGCTGCCAGCCCGGGAAAGCACACCTGGTCGTAGGCCTGGATTTCCAGCGATCCGCGCGCGGTGATTCGTCGGGGCGCCGGTCCCGTTGCCTTCGGCAGGCCAAGTTCACGGCGTTGCGCGTCCTCGGCCTTTTTCGTCACGAACCGTTGCGGCCAATCCAGCAGTCGCACGGCAGTGCGCACCACCGGCGCGGGTACCCCGGGAGCGAGCTGGCCGTTGGGCAGCATCGGGAAGTAATGCATCGTGGCCAACGGAATGTCGTAGTACTCCGCGACATTGGCAGGCACCCCGGGAAACCCCGGCCCGGAAAAGATCAGGTCGGCCTCGTCCGCCAGCGACATCAGCGTGGCACTCATCTCCGCCCAGGACTGCGTCAAGAGCGCCTGAACTTCCCGCCAGGACTCGATCACCTCCCGGACCTTCCAGAACTTGCGGAGGAAATCGACGTCCCAGAACCCCTCCTGCTGGTCGGGTCCGTAGGCGACCGCTTCCAGCCCGGCCGACTCGACGAGGCCCACCAGGTTGGGCGGGACGGCCAAGCGGACTTCGTGCCCTCGGCGCTGCAGTTCGCGGCCGACGGCGGTGCTGGGCTCGATATCGCCGCGGGTCCCATAGCTTGCCAGGGCAAACTTCACAACGAATCCTGCCTTTCGGGTGTCGTAAGGTGGGCGACGCCAGAGGCCATTATCTCCGTTCGTCCCATCGTCGGACGGGAGTTCGCCGTAGGTGTTCGCCGATCCACCGATGGTATTGCCGGCCGGATGCCGAAGCTGCTGCCATACTTCGTGGCGACACGGCTCCTGACGCACTGATGATTGCCGCTGTACAGAAAGGAGGCTCGCAGTGACCGAAGGCGCCGCAGCGAACTCGCCCAAGGTGAGCATCGTGGCGACCACCCACAATCAGGAGGCCTACGTTCGCCAGGCCTTCGACAGCTTCCTCGCTCAGCAGACCAACTTCCCGGTGGAGATCGTCGTCGCCGACGACGCCTCGACCGATTCCACACCGTCGATAATCCGGGAGTACACCAGCCGCTACCCGCACATGTTCCGGCCGATCTTCCGGCCCGAGAACCTCGGTCTCAACAGGAACATGACCGGCGCCCTGTCGGCCGCCCACGGCGATTACATCGCACTGTGCGAGGCAGACGACTACTGGATCGATCCGCTGAAGCTGAGCAGGCAGGTCGCCTACCTCGACCAGCATCCGCAGACGACGGTGTGCTTTCATCCGGTCCGGGTGGTGTGGGAAGACGGCTACGCGAAGGACTCGAAGTTCCCCCCGCCCCACCTTCGCGGCAATTTGAGCGTCGAGGCCCTGCTCTTGATGAACTTCATTCAGACCAACTCGGTCGTCTACCGCCGCCTGGAGCGCTACGACGACATTCCCGCCGACGTCATGCCCCTGGACTGGTATCTGCACGTCCGCCACGCGGCCCAGGGCGACATCGCGATGCTGCCCGACACCATGTCCGTTTACCGTCGCCATGCCCAGGGCATGTGGCACAACCAGGTCGCGGATCCACCAAAGTTCTGGCTGACGCTGGGCCCCGGGCATGCGGCGACGTTCGACGCGATGCTCGACCTGTTCCCCGGCGACCCGGCGCGCGAGGAGCTCATCGCCGCGATGGCCGACTGGATCCTGCGACAGATTGCCAGCGTTCCGGGGCCGCAGGGCCGCGCCGCGCTGCAGGACACCGTGGCGAAGTACCCCCGGATGGCGGAGCTGGCGCTGAAATCCCGCTGGGCTCCGCGGTCGCGGCGGCTCAAGGCATGGTGGCGCCGGTTCACCTTCGTTGCGCCGAATCCCAAAGGGCTGGTGGACGTTTGGCCGTTCATCCTCAAACACCAGCAGGCCGAGGCGGCCGGAAGTCCCGTGCGGCCTCTCGGCGAGCAGGGCGAGGCTATTGGCGCGCGAAAATAAAGGCGTGGTTCTCGAAATTCGGTAGCCGGCCGAACCTGCCGCAATTCTTCTTGTGCAGCAGTTTGAACCCGAGTTCGGCGACCTTTGCCTCGAGGTCGGCGTCGGTGATGCCCCACTGCCAGATGTGGTGCACGTCGCGCCATGGCCTGCCGTGGTCCGGATGAATCTCGTCGAGTCTTCCGAACAGATTTTTGTAGTTTTCTTGACGCGGGTTGTGCGGGACGTTGCGGAAGTATTCGTCTTCGCCCAAGTCAAGCAGCCTGACATTACTTCCCGGTCCGGTCCATTGCTGGTTGTAGATCACCAAAGCGCGCACATTTTTGGCGTACATTTCCAAGATTGCATCCCAGTCGGGCGACACTTGATGCAGCAGGACATCGAACAGCAAGACAGCATCGACGGCGCCGACTTCATCGGCAACCGCCGGGTCACCGAAATTACCTTTGATCAGGCGAAGTTGGGGATACGACTTTGCTTTGTTGATGACTTTCTGGGTCGGGTGCGTGTCGACCAATGCAGCGTCTTTGATCTTGTGCTTGTCGAGTGCATGGAATGTATAGCCGCCTTCCACCCGCCAGACGCCGCCAAGATCTGCGAACGATTCGACGCCCAAAGAGGTAAATGCCTGATCTATGATATCGACTTTATCTTGGAGAATTTTCCGAAAGAGACCAAACATTGTTACCTCCAACACCTCCTGATCGCTTGATTAGCCAACTGATGGGCACAACTCCACCGCGATCACCCTACAGGTCGGGCGGCGCCGTCCGCGGCGTTTGGAGTCTTGCGGCCGACGAGGTGTGCGGCAACGTCAGTTCACGGCGCCGCGGGTCACTTGCGGCCCGGGCGCAGCGCGATGTCGCGACAAGCAGGCGCGCTGCTTGACCCGGCGCACCGAGCTGGAGCATCGCGGCCAACGCCGTTTCGAGGATCACTTCTTGCTGCACACGACTACCGCCGATCGACGGAAGCCCGGCGAGCGATTCGAGGAGATAGTCGAGCGCGGCGCGCGGCTCACCCTCCGTCAACGCGATAAGACCTTCGCCGATGAGGCGCAACGTCGTTGCCTGCGCGTCGGTGGCACCCGGGACATTGATCGCGCGGATCGCGGCCGGGTCATTCGCGGCGGCCAGCACAAGCAGCGCGTGGAACGCGATGAACGGCGTTTGCGGCGCATACGCAAGCGAGCCGGCCTCGGCGAGCACCGGCATCGGATCAGGTGGAGTAACCCAGTCCGGATGCAGGCGCGCCCGCCACGCGAGCGAACCGGCATCGACGAGACAGCGCACGTCCTTCGAGTGGGGCGGCGCGAGAAACGCGGCGTACCGACGCGCCGCGGCGGCCGCGTCGCCCATCGCGAGCTCGTGCAGCGCGGCGTGCCACTGAAAGTGCGGGAGGTAACGCTGCGTGCTGCCGTCGCTCGGGATCCAGTCCGTCAGCCATTTCAGCCCGGCTCCATGCGCGTCGGTCTCGTAGTGCACGTGCGACAGCGCATGCGCGGCGTTGCCATTGCCCGGATCGAGTTCGAGTGCGGCGTCAGCCAGGTCGGCTGCGTCGTACCAGAGGCCCTGCTCCGTTCGGCCGTAGGCGCGCAAGCCGAGATACCAGGGCGCCTCGCCGTGCACGCCAGTGAACCGCTCGACGTACTGCCACGCGTCCGGCAACGCGTCGCCGGCCCCTGCGAACGCAATCGACGGCGCGAGCACAAGCAATGCGACTGCGTCGTCCGGTACGCGGTCGAGATGGTCGATGAGTGCGTCGGTGCCCGCCGCGTTTCCCTTCTCGCACCACGTCGCGATGGCCTCGACGTGGCTGCGGTCTTCGTCGCTGCCATGTGCAAGCGCCGCGCGCGCTCGAGCGAGATGGCCGGTGACTGCGTCGGGGCCGCCCGCGCGGTCGGGCCGTTCGGTGGCGATCATCGCGAGCGCGACGTGCGCACGCGCGTGGTGCGGATCTTCGGCGACCGCGGCGGCGAAGGCGACCGACGCGCCGTCTTGGACGGCGAGCAGGCGACGCACACCCTCGGCATACGAAGCAGGCGCACCACTCAATTCCGGCGCAGTCGTGATGAGACTGGGCGCCCGCACCGGACGGTCGCGCGTGTCGTCGGCGAGCAGCTCCGCGATGGCGGCCGCTTGGGCGCGGATTTCGGGAATCGCGGTGGTCTCCCACTCCTCACCCTGGCGGATCGAGCCGAGACACACGATGCCCGGGACCGTGGCCCCGGCCGCGTCGATGAGGTAGCCGTCCGCATCGAGTCGCACGCCGACGCCGCACGGGTGCAGCGACGCGACACCGGTGGCCAACAGGTTCGCCCAGAGCGCGGAGCGTTGCAGGGACCGCCGATCCCACGCGGTGCCGGTAGCGACGACCACCGCGTCACCGCGCCGGCGCACTGATCCGTCGCTCGTTGTCACAACCAGTTCGACGCCACTGCCGCGCAGCGACACATCGGCGACTTCGCCCGCCTCGATGATCAGTTGGCCACTGTCGATCGCGGCATGAATCGCATCGGCAATCGTGGGCGGCATGCGGTGGCGAAGGATCTCCCACTGCCGCAAGTCCTCGCGCAGGAACCGGCGCTGGTCCTCCCACCCCAACGACCGCCACAGCCGGGCCGTGCGCGGCCGCAGCGCGTCGATCACTTGTCGCCAGTCCGAACCGCGCTTCGCGCGCGTGCGCGAGATCCGCGGCGAGCGCGGTGCGCAATTGCTCAAGCGAGACCTCGGCGGCGAGCGCATCGAGGTTAGGCAACTCTGTCGGTGCGCCGGTGGCGCGGAATCGGCGCGGGAGCGCGCCGTGACGCGACAGCAGCGTGACCGTGGCGCCGCGCGCGATGAGATGCAGCGCGACATCAACGCCCGTGAGTCCCGAACCGATCACCAAGACGCTCGCGGGCCGACGCGCACCAAGAGCCGCGAGCGCGCCGGGCGCCCATGGATCCACCACAACCTTGCCGTCGGTGCCTGCGGCCAACACCGGAGCGAAGGCGCGTTCCAGCGAGTCGGGCATGCCACCTTCGGGGCGCCCAGACGCGAGCACGACGGCGTCGGCCGATAACGAACGTCCATCGTTCAGCGCCACGCGCGCGGGCGCGCCCGGCACCAACCCGACAACCTCGGCAGTCTCGATCCGCACGTCGGCGACCGCGAGTTGTTCTTGCAGGTAGCGGCCGTACGCAAGACGCGGTGCGAAGCTCTCCGCCGGCGTGACGGCTCGTTCGTCGAGCCAACGGCAGAAGTGATCGGGATCGTCTGGCCATGCGGACATGCGCTGCGCAGGAACGTTCAACAAGTGGGTCGGGTCGTTGGTGCCATACGCCGCGCCGGTGCCGGGACGACCGGACGCGTCGATCAGCGTGATCTGCGCTTCTGGCTTGCTCCGGCGCAGATGCACCGCGGCGAGCACGCCCGCAGCACCACCGCCCACGATCGCGACGCGCATCATGACGGAAGGTTATATCTTGCGGGTGGGTTGAGGTGCTTGATCGCGCGGACCCGGGTTTAAGGTGATCGGTACCGGGATACGGCAGGCCGCCTGCGGCAAAGCTATTGGGGCTCATAAGGTGCTGCCTGTTGATCGGTGTGGTTCTTGGGGAGCTTGCAGACTTTAGGAGGTTCGGATCATGTCGTCCTACGGCGTGAGTAGTGGCGGGGCGACGCGCTCCGCAGCTGAGCCTCGTCGAGCGGCCCAAGTAGCACGAGGGACACGCCGGTGATATCGGCCCCAACCGTCTCGGTGATAACGATCTCCTTCCGTGACCTCAACGGGCTGAAGCGCACGGTCGACAGTGTGCGAGCCCAGCGCTACGAGGGACGCATCGAGCACATCGTGATCGACGGTGGGTCCGGCGACGATGTTGTGGAATATCTGTCCGGGTGCGAGCCGGGCTTCACACACTGGCAGTCCGCGCCCGATGGCGGAAGATACGACGCGATGAACCAGGGGATTGGCCATGCGTCGGGCGATCTGCTGTGGTTCATGCACTCGAGCGATCGTTTTTCCGATCCCGATGCGGTGGCTCAGGCTGTGGAGGCAATCGCGGACCATGGGCCGGCGTGCGACGTGTGGGGCTACGGCAGGGAAAACTTGGTTGGGCTCGGGGCGGGTGAGGGGGCCCGATGCCCTTCAACATCCGTAAGTTCCTCGCTGGTTGGCAGACGGTTCCGCATCAAGCGTCGTTCTTCGGGTCATCGTTGGTGAGCAAGTTAGGCGGCTATGACCTCGATTTCGGGATTGCCGCTGACCAAGAATTCATTTTGCGCGCCGCTTTGCTGCGAGAGCCAATCACGATCCGGCGCGTGCTATCCGATTTCGACACCAGCGGAGTGGGGACGCACCGACCCCCAAGCGAGGTCTTTCATGATCTCCGCCGCCTCTGGGACATGCACGGTCGGTACCCAATGGGAGGTCGACGAATGTCGCGCGCCTACCTACGCAGCTGGGAATCCTATTTCCGTTGTCTGGCATACGTATTCGGGCGATGAGCGAAAAACATTGGCACGACGGCCACAGGCTTTCCGAATGAGCAGCGTCAAATCAGCTTAGGCATGTTGCACTGTAAACGCGTCTCGCTCCACAGTCATCCTGACATGTGCTTCCGAAACCGCCGGTTCGGACTCAGTCTCAGCGTGACGGGCCCCAATTTTTTGAATCGGGACATTTCGCGCGAGTATTCGTGGAAATCCTGGAGCGCCACTCTGAAACCATGCTCGCTCGCCCGATACGACTCGAAAATGCGATCCAGCGCAGGTACATCCCATGGCTCGTCCCGCGCTGCCGCGCGCAGCACCTCGTAGACCACCGAAATCCAGTCCATGCCGAAGGGCTCTGTGATCGGGCCGCGGTATTGCTGCCGCCGAAGATCCGGTTTGAGAAACTCTTCGATTGCGCCCTCTTCCCGGGTGTTCAGATCGATCGCGAGCGCCGCGGAAATCCGTTTTATTTCCCGGCGCCAGTCATCGAGGAGGTTGGCGTATTCGACGAACACGCGCGGCAAGCCGCGCGTGTGTCTCTCGGCCAGCAGATTGTATTTCAGCCACAAGGCACTCGAGAGCTCCGGCGAGGCTCGACTGCGCGCCGCAACCGACGCGATGACCTCCTGCGGGTGACGCACCGCAATCACGGCCGCGATGTCGAATCCGGCCAGACGCGCGGCCTCGAACCACATGCCGGACAGCGCCGTTATCCTCATGTCCTTGATGAGCACGAGCGGCGCGGCCGGCAGCGTGGTGAGAAACGCCCCGATCTCGGCGATGCAGGCGGCCTTCTCTTCGGCGTCGAACGCACCTTCCTCCTGCAGGCGCAGTGTCGGGTCGGACCAGCTGCTGCCATGGCGGCGCAGGATTGCATCGTTGAGATCGAGGGCTGCGCGCGGCTCCCAATAGCCAAGCGGATTGCCCGAGTTGGCGCCCACCATCCCGGCCGGGAGCGTACCACCGCACAGCGAGAGAACCCGCGTGATCGCCGACGTTCCGGACCGGCCCATGCCCATCACGAACAAGGCAACTGGGCGGCCGGAAGTCCTGGTCTGCTCGGCGGGGGCCGTCACGAGCCCAACCTCACGCTCGATGCGGTGCGGCGACTTTTGCTCACGGCGAACAGAATAGCCGATGGCTCGGCACCTTCGCCGCAAATTGTTGTCCGCACGAACCTTGGGTGGGACTGAGCTCGCTAACTCGTTACAGTGCTGGAGCGAGGTGGCGGTCCGAATTCCATTGGGCGACCGAGTATTCCGCCGACCCGACGGCAGTGCTGTTTGGATGTGTGCTGCCGCGACGCCGGTCGATGCAACCGCGATGATACTGAGGTGATCGAGGTTGGGCTGATCGATCTCGCGCAGCATTACCCAGCAGTTACTGTTGAGGCCCCGATCCCCAGCCCCGGACCAGCAATCCGGGATGAGGCCACTTGCCACGCCCAGTAGCCCTCTTGACTAGCACCTTGAGCACCGAGACATATTTGTTCAAGGAATACAGCACGCCCTGCAGGCCCCTTGCACGAGCAACCCGGAGCCTCGCTTCCAGTTCGTCGTTGTCAGAGCTCGCCAAGAGAGTCGCCGGGTGGGTGAGGGGCAGGTCCAGGTCCTCGGCGCCTAGCGAAGAGTAGAGACTGTCTCCGATCGTGATGCGTCGCGTCGGCGTGATTGAAACCGATATTCCGTACCAGGTTCCGGGCAGGAGTGGCGCAAAGGCCCGAGTTCGCCCATATGCTGTAGACCCACTGGTAGTCCCAAGTATCGATCTTGAGGTCATAAGCGTGTTGGAAGGTGGACTCCCAGTAGTAGCGCTCGATCCTCTTCGGAGAAATATTGGTCGAAGAGCTTCCGATCCCTGATCTCCGGCCAGTGCGTCATGTTGAGGTCGTATTTCGCCCAGGCTCGCCGCCAGGTAGCCCAGCCCCACATATGCGGATATCTCGAGAAGTAATAGCTATCCGCCGTCTCGGCGTGTCCGAACAGACGATTTGCCCGGTGATCATCATGACGCGCTCGTCGCTCTCGTAGCGATCGAGGAGCTCGGCACAGTAGGGGAAGAACGAGGCGGAGGGCACGCAGTCGTCCTCGAGGATTATCGCCTTGTCGACGAGCTCGAAGGCCCAGGTTATGCCGGAGGAGAATGCGGAGGCGGCAGCCCATGTTAGTCTCCGAGAAATTCCTGTGGACTTCGCAGTCCCAATCGACTTCGTCGATGATCGCGCGCGTCGCTGCGCACTTCTCGGCCTCTCCAGGCCTATCCGCGCGGGGGCCGTCGGCGATGACCAAGAGCTTGGTCGGCCTCGCGGCCCTGATCGTCTCGAAGACCTGCCTGGTGGCGTCCGGCCGGTTGAAGATGATGAAGATGACCGGCGGCGTCGTTGTCACAGTCCCATCCTTAGTGCGACTGAGGAGGTAAGCGGAAGCGTGGGACCCCACGGAATCGTGAGGCGCCCGCGACGAGAGCTATCATCTTAGTTCCGGCCCATGCCGTAATACTCGAATCCCTCGGCCCGCAAGCGCTCAGGATCGTAGATGTTTCGGCCATCGAACACGACGTGCTGTCGCATGGCCGACTTGACGCGCTGCCAAGACGGCCGTTGAAACTGTTTCCACTCCGTGACGCAGGAGCAACGCGTCGGCGCCCTCGACGGCCTCGTACATGTTCCCGGCGTACTCGATCGAGTTCCCCAGCAACTTTTTCGCCTGTTCGGTTCGCTTCGGGATCAAAGGCCCGCACCAGTCGCCCCGAGCTCGACCAGCCTTTTCGCGATGATGAGGGAGGGGGCCTCGCGCACGTCGTCGGTCTGTGGCTTGAAGCTGAGACCCCAGAGCCCGATGCGCAGGCCCTGCAGATTCTGTCGCGGGCGACTCGGCCCCGAAACGGGTGACGATCTTGGCTACGAGGGCGGCCTTCTGCTCGTTGTTGACGTGCTCGACGGCCCGCAGCAGACGCATGTCCGACCCCAGCCGGTCGGCGGTATGTAAAAGCGCCTGAACGTCTTTCGGCAAGCAGGAGCCGCCGTAGCCTAACCCGGGGAACAGGAATTCATAGCCGATGCGCTTGTCCGCCCCGATGGCCTCTCGCACCGCCGAGATATCGGCGCCGGCCTTCTCGCACAAGTTCGAGATCTCGTTGATGAAGGAGATCTTGGTCGCGAGGAAGCAGTTGGCCGCGTATTTCGCCATCTCGGCGCTCCTGATGTCGATGGCGATCAGGGGATGGAAGGTGCGCAGGAACGGCTCGTAGAGCTCTCGCATGATGTCGAGGGCGCGCTTCGAGTCGCTGCCGATCACCACGCGGTCGGGCTGCATGAAGTCGGCAATTGCCTTGCCCTGCTTCAGGAATTCCGGATTGGACACGACGTCGAACTCGTGCTTGGTCTTCTTGCGGATGATCGCTCGAACTTCGTCGGCAGTGCCGACGGGAACGGTCGACTTGTCGACGACGACCTTGTAGCGATCCATATACGACCCGATATCGTCGGCCGCGGAGTAGACGTGGGAAAGGTCGGCCGCGCCGCTTTCGCCCATGGGCGTCGGGACGGCGATGAAGATCACGTCTCCGTGCTCGATCCCGCGCCGCTTGTCGGTCGTGAAGTCGATGAGCCCGTTCTCCCGGTTTCTTTCGATCAGCTCGGCCAGGCCGGGCTCATAGATCGGGACGCCTCCGGCGAGAAGCCGGTCTATCTTGGCCTGCATCGATATCGACGCAGAGGACGTCGTTGCCGCTGTCCGCCAGGCAGGCGCCCGTGACGAGGCCGACGTAGCCGGATCCGATCACCGAAATCTTCAAGATGACCCCTTCAGCTCCCGAACGATCGCCGCCCAATGTTGCCGCAAACTCGCGAGGTCCATACGCGATTACCACGTCGCGTTCGTAAACGATCGCACCATGTTTCCTGTCCGCGTTGCGCTCTAGTTGGACATAGCCGTGGACGCCAGCAGGAGGAGTCGGCCGCATACCCGATGCCTGTTGGACGAACGAGCCGTGCTCCCGACGAGATGCTCGTAGTCGACGAGTTTCAGGTGTCGATTCCTTGCGCGCGCCAACGTTGAGCACCGAGCGCTTGAAGCTCACGTGGGGAAAACGCTATCGGCTACGCCGCGACCTCATAGAGGACGTGTTAGCGGTCTTGGCGATAGAGCCGTACCCCACCGAGGACATCAACGCCGACGCCGACCCGTGAAGCGCTTCCTCTATCGTTGTGCCTAGGCACTCGGCCAGCACATAGGTCGGCCGGAATGCGGACCAGTCGTTGGACTGCAAGACGTCCAGATCCCGGCCCTCCACATCGACGCTCAGAAACGACGGCCCGGTATTTCCTGGGAGGTGGCCTTCCAGTATGTCGCGGAGTGGCGCTACCGGCACGTCGACTACTTGCGTGATGTTCCACCGAACCCCATCGCGGCTGCGCGACAGTTCTTCATCGAACGAGTTCAGGGCCGGCTCGTCGAACATGTAAAACGGCACCGTCCCCGCTGTGGCTCCGATACCGGTCTCGATGTTCACATCGCGTGGCCGGTGCTTGTCGAAGAGGCGCATCGATCCGGGTGTGGCGTCAATGTTCACTCCCCGCCAGCCGCGCCGGTAGAAAAGATACGTGTTAGAGAACCGCAAAGGGTGATGGGCACAAACGTCAACGTAAACGCACGTGCTGTGGTATCTTGCCGAAAGCCGCGCGAGATTCGGTCCTCGCCTTCCTGGGAAGAGGAACAGTCAAAACGAGCCAACCCGCCTCTCGTAGTCCTCAGCGTAATGAACACCCTCCAGAGTCTACGCTAACACGCTTGTGCCACTGCGGCTTTCGATGCCCTGACGCGCGCTTCGGCGGGCCATGATCCAATTACCTGGCGACCCAGGGAAATGCGTGTTGGGCAGCGATAATAATTTATAACCGGTTGTCATGCTTTGCCGACCGTTGTCTCATTGGCAACGCGTCGCAGCACCTACCCGGCCATTGCTGAGACCTGGTGCAGACACCATCATCCGTTGTGGTGGGTTTCACTGCCGCGTCGTTGGCTCCCCGCAATGTCGGCGACGCAACCGGGAATCCGCCACAGCACCCCCGCGTGGGTACCTGGAGGAAGACGGAATTGTCAGTCGTCGATTGCGACCAACCGACCATCATTCCGAGCGGATTCTTCCGCGGCGGCGATCGCCCGCACGATCGCAACTTCGCTTTCAAGCTGGGGCGTATCCAGCTGCCCAGTGCGCAGCATGCCGATGAACGCCCGAAGTTCGCGCGTCAGCGGGGGTTCTTCACCGTAGGCAGGGTACGACGTACCCCGGGAATTGTGCAGCGAAAGCTTTCTGCTCCGCGGTATCGTCGAAAGTGAGCGAGTTGTCTTCGCCCACAATCGTCATGCGATGACGCTTCAGCGGCGAGATCCAACTGACGTTGGCGATGAACGGGATGCCAGCGATCACGAAATTGGCGATTGCCGCCTTGAACCGCGACGGTTCGCCGACGCCCCAGGCCTGCGCGGAACTGGGATTTGCGCCGAAAAGGGCCTGCGCCATGGAAAGACCGTGAGGAAGCCAGTCCCACAACACCGATGAATCGGTTCGTGGATGGTGATTCATTCCCTCCCAGAACACCGCCTGCACGGCTCCGACTTCGGTAGAAGTTTCTTCGCAGCCTGAAACGCGGGGTTGTACAGATGCACGTGACCCACGAAAACGGGTGCGCCAGAACGTAACGCCGCCTCGCGAATGCGGATCGCATCGTCCACGGTGGTCGCCATCGGCTTTTCGATGAACGTCGGCACACCCGCATCGATGAATGGGATCGCGACTTCCGCGTGAGTCGCCGACGGGCGTCGCAATCAGGACCCCGGCGGGCTGCTGGCGAAGAACGGCGTCGACGTTCTTCGACTCGTCGATTAGCTCCACATCGCGCATCGTCGCCAGCGTGCGGACAATGTTCATGCCCCATTTTCCGCGGCCGATTACGGCGAGTCGCATGCGCCCTTCCGGTACGACGCCTGGTCTTTGGCCCAGGCGATGAATCGTGCGAGTCCGTCTTCGACATCGACCTGCGGTTGGTAGTTCAGCTGCTCATGGGCTTTGGTGAGATCCGGGCAGCGTCGCTGGGGCTCGCCTGCCGGGTAGGTGTCGGGGTAGTCGATGTGCTGAAATGTCGCGCCCGGGACGAGCTTTTCCGTACAACTCGGCCAGATTGAGCATCGAGATTTCGTTGGCGGCATTGCCGATGTTGTAGGGCTCGCCCGGGCGACCTCTCAGAAGCACCTTCAAGAACCCGGTGATCGCGTCGGTCATGTAGCAAAACGTTCGCGTCTGCAGTCCGTCTCCATGCACGGGGATCGTCTCGCCAGTCAGCGCCTGGTAGGTGAACATGGGAACGACGCGGCGATCGTTGTGCTTCATCCCGGGCCCGAACACATTGAACGGCCTGACGATTGTGACCGGCATGCCATACTTCTGGTGATAGATCGTCGCGATCGTTTCTGCCAGCCGTTTCGACTCGTCGTAGCAGGCCCGGGGGCCGACGCTGGAGACGTGACCATGGTACGTCTCCGGGGTGGGCACAAAGCGCGGATCGGGGTCGCCGTAGATTTCGCTGGAACTGAAGAACAAGAAACCTTCCAGCGACGGGTTGCGGCGTCCCAATTCCAGCAGGTTCTTGATGCCCGATACGGCGCTTTCGATGGTTTCGAGCGGATACTTCATGTAGTAGACGGGCGAAGCCAGGCCGGCCGCGTGCATGATGTAATGAATGTCTTCGCGCACTGGCAGCGGGTAGGTGACATCGGCCCACACTTCGGCAATATTCTCGTCGCGCTCAGAGGTGCTGGGATCGCCGGTGATGAAATTGTCGACCGAGATCACGCGGACGGGCTGTTCTAGAATCGTATCGTTGAGTCGCTTGAATACCCGCAGAAAATGCTTGCCAAGAAAGCCCGCACCACCACTCAACAGCACGGTTTTCCCCGAAAGCCGATGGGCATCGTCGCCGAGTCCCTGGACGATTGCCTCGGTATCGCGGCGGAGAATGAAATGTTCAGCCATGCAAAGGAACCTTCTGCTATGTCAGCTCAGTGGGTGGAATGGGCTTCAAATAGCGGTACGCTCCGCCGGTCTTCTTCTTGATGTCGTCGAAGTATTCGTACGCGAAGACGACGAGCACGTCGGGCTTATGTTCGTCCAGGTAGCTCTTGGGAACGATCGGAATGTGCGTGCCCGGGGTGAACTTATTCTGCTTCAAGGGGCTGTCGTCGACGGTGAACGGGATTTCGCTGGGCCCGATCTGACCGTAATTACATATCGTCGCCACGCGTGCCGGCGAACCGTAACCGGCGACTCGCAAACCGGCTTGCCGGTATTCCGCCAGCCGATCTTTGAACGCGGACATCTGGACATCGACATTGCGCCGAAACTCGCGCAAGGTGTCCAGCGTCAAATCCTTTTCCTCGCGGGCGAGGAGTCGGCGCGTGGCATCGGAGGGGGATTGCCGGCCCGCTCGTTGCACGAACACCTGCAATGAGCCGCCATGCGGCGCAATCTCGCGCACGTCGGCGATGAACATGCCGTGCGCGGCGAACAACTTCGCGAGCGACGTGAGCGAGTAGTAGAAAATCCGGTCCAAATAGAAACGCTCGAACTGCGTCGTCGCCAGAATGGCTCCGATATATTCGACCTCGACGATGAACGTGCCGTCGTCGGTCAGCAGTCGCTTCACGGCCTCGATAAATCCACTCGGATTCTCAAGATGGGTGAAGACGCTGCTGGCGACGATGACATCCGCCCTTCCATGGGACTCTTCGATCTTCTCGGCGGCCGGCATGTCGAAGAAGGACGTCAGCGTTTCCAAGCCTTGATCGTTGGCGATCTTCGATACGTTGATCGAAGGCTCGACGCCGAGCGCTTTGACGCCCAACTTCTGGAGCGGCTTGAGCAGAATCCCGTCGTTGGAGCCGACATCGACGACAAAATGCGCCGACGCCAGTTGTTGGGCAAGATCCTCGAAATGCCGCACCAGTCCGCGATTCACCGACGACAGATAGTAGTAATCTTCGAACATCCTCTCGCGCGAGACGATCGTGCCGAGTTGCACGTTCTTACACGTCGGGCAGAAGAATACTTGCAACGGAAAGAAGTCCTCTGCAGCAAATTCAGCTTCGCGTCGGATATTTGTTCGCGAGCGGTTGTTGTCCCAGATTGAGGAACTCGATCGCGGCGGGTTCGCCGCACAATCGACATTCCATCGTCGGCAGTTGGCGGTGCGGGCATAACTAGACTCCTGTTTACCTCGTGTGCGGATCAATCCCACGACAATGCGTCGGCCGATAGGCATTCGGCGACATGTTTGCTCGAAGAAATTATCTTTCTTGCCACAATCAATAGTTCTACCCATCCATGCGAAGGGGGTTGGCGGGGCCGTTTTCCCCTGGCTGGCCAATGCGTTCCGGCCGTCGATGAGGATCTGCTGAATGTAGTCGCGAAACAGATCCCCTTGAGGCCGAAGATGCGTTGCGGCAGGCGGTCCCGAGCGCAGTTTCAATTCGACGGCTTCTCGCGCCGGGCCAACCACGTGTTACTCGGGCGCCAGCGTCCACGGTTCGTGGTTTTCGACCTCGATGCCGTTGATCACCTCGACGCCGAAACCAAGCTGCGTTGTATCGTGACGATGAGAGTACTGAAATCGCGGTGTGTTCGACGCACTACTTTGCATGGGCCCCTAGGAGCCTTTCATGGTCCGCCATGGTGCTCGCAGTCGCATTTGCGGAGCACCTTGTGAGTGAACGCCCGCCTGGTGCTGAACTGCAGATGCGACATCGCAGGATCAACCCCCTGACCATCTTCCATGACATCAGCCAGTACGGAAGGAGGATAACGAGAACGTACGGGACGTACAGCACGTTCGGCGAGATGAGCAAGTCAACCCCCCGGTGGCCACCCAGCTCTGTGAGCGTCGCCGTCGTGCACGACCGCGACGTCTCGTCGCGAGCGAACCGCTCGGCGGTGCACGACCCGACGCGGCAGATCGAGCCATCTTGCCGGTCACGGGATCGGACCGAAGTGCACTCATGTGCGCCGCAAGCAGACAACTGGCCAGAGTCGGTCTTGTTGCCGTTGACATGGATTGTCCGCGGTGGACTAACGAGGCCGTTGCAAATCTGAGTTTCGTCGACATCTACTATGAGGCGACAGCGACGCCCGCCGTTGTAGCACAACGAGGAGTGAGACGGCCGCGATGATGGCATGCCGGACATGCGGTGACGAGCATGCACCGACAGAGAGCGGGAATCCAGTGAAGCGAGCGCTCATAACCGGAATCACCGGACAGGACGGCTCGTATCTCGCCGAACTGCTGCTGAGCAAGGGATACGAGGTCCACGGGCTCATCCGTCGAGCCTCGACGTTCAACACGTCGCGGATCGATCACCTCTACGTCGATCCGCACCAACCGGACGCACGACTGTTCTTGCACTACGGCGACCTCACCGACGGCACCCGCTTGGTGACCTTGCTGAGCACCATCGACCCCGACGAGGTGTACAACCTTGCGGCGCAGTCGCATGTGCGCGTCAGCTTCGACGAACCCGTGCACACCGGCGACACCACAGGCATGGGATCGATCCGACTGCTCGAAGCCGTCCGCCTTTCCAGGGTGGACTGCCGCTTTTATCAGGCGTCCTCGTCGGAGATGTTCGGCGCGTCGCCGCCGCCGCAGAACGAGCAGACGCCGTTCTATCCGCGGTCACCGTACGGCGCGGCGAAGGTCTACTCGTACTGGGCGACGCGCAACTATCGAGAGGCGTACGGCTTGTTCGCGGTGAACGGCATCTTGTTCAATCACGAATCACCGCGGCGCGGTGAGACATTCGTGACCCGAAAGATCACGCGAGCCGTGGCACGCATCAAAGCCGGCGTCCAGTCAGACGTCTACATGGGCAATCTCGATGCCGTCCGCGACTGGGGATATGCGCCCGAGTATGTCGAAGGGATGTGGCGGATGCTGCAGGCTCCCGAGCCCGAGGACTTCGTTCTGGCGACGGGGCGCGGTTACACCGTGCGCGAGTTCGCCCAGACCGCATTCGACCATGCCGGACTCGACTGGCAGAAGTACGTGAAATTCGACGACCGCTATCTGCGGCCCACCGAAGTGGATTCGCTGATCGGCGACGCGACCAAGGCCGCCCAATCGCTCGGGTGGAAGGCTTCCGTGCACACCGCCGAACTGGCGCGGATCATGGTGGACGCGGACATCGCCGCATTGGAGTGCGACGGCAAGCCATGGATCGACAAGCCGACGCTGCCCGGTTGGAGCTGAGCAGACAGGATGGACACGTCAGTCGGCGTCCTTGACCGCGCAGCTCCGGTGTATATCGCCGGGCACCGCGGGCTGGTCGGGTCCGCCCTGTTGCGCAGGTTTCAGGCCGAGGGATTCACCAATCTTCTTGTGCGGTCACACGATCGAACTCGACCTGACGGATCGGGCCGCGACGTTCGACTTCATTCTGGAGTCGAGGCCCCAGGTCATCATCGACGCCGCGGCCCGGGTCGGCGGCATCATGGCCAACAACACCTATCCCGCCGATTTCCTGTCCGAAAACCTGCAGATCCAGGTCAACCTGCTCGACGCTGCCGTGGCCGCGCGGGTGCCGCGGCTGCTGTTCCTCGGCTCCTCGTGCATATACCCGAAATACGCCCCGCAGCCCATCCAGGAGAGCGCGCTGCTCACCGGCCCGCTGGAGCCGACCAACGACGCATACGCGATCGCCAAGATCGCCGGCATCCTTCAGGTCCAGGCGGTCCGGCGGCAATACGGCCTGGCGTGGATTTCTGCGATGCCAACCAACCTGTACGGACCGGGTGACAACTTTTCCGCCATCAGGCTCGCATCTGCTGCCGGCGCTCATCCGCAGGTATGAGGAGGCCAAAGCCAGCGGCGCGCCGGAGGTGACGAACTGGGGCACCGGAACTCCGCGGCGCGAGCTGCTGCATGTCGATGATCTGGCGAGCGCGTGTCTATACCTTCTGGAACACTTCGACGGTCCGAATCACGTCAACGTGGGTACCGGCATCGACCACACCATCAGCGAGATCGCCGAAATGGTCGCCACAGCGGTGGGCTACACCGGCGAAACACGTTGGGATCCAACCAAACCGGACGGCACACCACGCAAACTGTTGGACGTGTCGGTCTTGCGGGAGGCGGGATGGCTGCCCGAAATCGCGCTGCGGGACGGCATCGAGGCAACGGTGGCGTGGTATCGCGCGAACGCCGGCGCGGCGAGGCAATGAATGCTGCGGATTGGGGACATTCATCGGCTTCGGAGTGAAGCCCAGCTGGCGCTGCGACGCGCGCTCGGCGGACTTGCGCTTTACGCGCTGGACTCGGCGGCGCGCCGATAGCCGCGCACGGCGATCGGAATGAATACCGCGAGCAGCACGATCGTCCAGAGGAGAGTCATCGCCAGAGGCCACAGAAGCGGACCGCCGTGGGCCAGTGCCCACATCGCCTCGATGGGTGGCGACATCGGTTGCATGCGGACAAATGGCCGAAGCCAGTCCGGGAACAGCCCGATTGGAGTGGTACCGGGATTGAGGAACGCCAGCGAGACGGTCACGGCCACCAGCCAGGTCATGACGGTGCGGCCATTGGTGCGGATGGCCAGCGCCATCACCATCGCCGTGAACCCGACCACCAGCGATCGACGGGATCAGAATGTACACCAGCGCCGCGAGCCAGCCGTGCGTGAAGCGCAGCCCCATCGCCACTCCGAGCGCGGTGATCAGGACCGTCCCGATGAGCGCGCGCACGGCCTCGGCGGTCAGCCGTCCGGTGAGCGCGCTTGCCCGGTGTACCGGCAGCACCCACATCCGGCTGAGCAGCCGCCGACTCGCGTTCCATCGTGATGCCGACCGCGCTGCCCAGGGCGCCGAACAGCGCGGACAGCACCGCGCACACCGGGACCAGGCCGTAAACGCTGTCGACGCCGGTGACCTTATGCACCTGCTCGCCCAGCACCACCTGGTAGACGAGCAGAAGGAAGATGGGGAAGAGCAGCGACCCCATCAGCACCGCGCTGGTCACGCCGCCACCGGATGAGGAGTCGACCGGCTTGCACCCAGCTCTGGGTCAGCAGCGAGCCTTGCATCCCGGGCTGCGTTGTCACTAGCTCCGCCTCTGCATCCGCAGCGTGATCGCGCCGAAGACCAGCACCATCCCGACACACCAGGCCAGGCTGGCCGCCAAGTTGCCGACCGCCACGTGCCCGCTGGCCAGGCCGCGCAGCGTTTCGGCGACCTGCGACACCGGCTGGTTGCGCACGTACGGGCGCAACCAGTCCGGGAAAGGTTTTCTCGGGCGCGATTCCGGTGGACAGCATGAACAGCAGCAGCTGGGGGACGAACAGCAGGTGGCTGGCCCCCTGGAGGCTGTTCGTACTCGAACCCAGCGCGTCGGCGCCCAGCGCCACGGCCAGGCACAGCAGCAACGCGATGAGCACGAAGGCCAGCGCATAGCCCAGTCCGCCGGTCATCCGGAATCCGAACGCGTAGCCGGCGACCATCGCTACCGAGAGGGCGAGCGCGGCCCGGATCAGGGTGGCCACCATGCGGGCGCTCACCGGGACTGCCGCGGCGATCGGCAGCGTCCGCAACCGCTCGCCCAGCCCAGTCAGGTGGTCACGTGCCGCGCGGTCCGCGGTGAGCAGCGCGACGAAGACCACCGACTGGACGACGACCGCGGGCACCAGATACTGCGAATAGCTGATGTGGCCGGTGTCGACCAGGCCGTGCAGCGCCACGGTGAAGCCCGCCAAATACGCGACGGGTGAGAGCATTTCGAAGATCAGCCCGCCGTCGCGCGCCGCGGACATCAGCGAACGTTCGGTGAGGGCGGCCAGGGCGCTCATGATCGGGCGACGGTCCGTTCGGTGAGGTGCAGGAACGCCTCGTCCAGCGAGGGTTTGCGCAGCGAGATGTCGGCGAGTTCGACGCCGAGCGCATCGACGCGGCGAAACACCTCACCCAGCGTGGCCACCCCGTCGGGGGCGAACACCGACACCGAGTTCGTGTCGGCGTCGACATCGATCCCGTTCGAGCCCGGCCAGCGCCGCCGCGACCTGAGGCAGGTCGGCCGGATTGGCCGGAGTCACCTGGCAGTAGCTGGTGCCCACCCTGCGCTTGAGGTCCTCGGCGGTGCCGCTGGCGATCACCTGCCCGTGGTCGATGACGACGATCGAGTCGCTCAGCACGTCGGCCTCTTCCAGGTACTGCGTGGTCAGCAGCACGGTGATGCCCTGCCGGGCCAACGAGCTCACCAGCGCCCACACGGCGCGGCGGCTGCGCGGGTCCAGCCCGGTGGTCGGCTCGTCGAGGAAGAGCACCTTCGGCAGCACCACCAGGGCGCTGGCGAGGTCGACGCGCCGCCGCATGCCTCCGGAATAGGTGGATACCCGCCGGTCGGCGGCCTCGACGAGGTCGAACTGTTCGATCAGCTCGTCGGCGCGAGCCTTTGCCTGCTGGCGACGCAGGCCGCGCAGCCTGCCGAACAGCACCAGGTTCTCCCGGCCGGTGAGCAATGGGTCCAGCGCGGTGAACTGCCCGGTCATCCCGATGCTGGCACGCACCTGGGCGGGCTGGCGGACGATGTCGTATCCGGCTGACGAGGGCACTGACCCGAACTGGGGCGGATCAGCGTGGACAGGATGTTGATGGTGGTCGTCTTGCCGGCGCCATTGTGGCCGAGCAGGCCGCACACCGTCCCGGCCGGAACCGAGAAGCTCACGCCACACAGCGCAGGCGTGTCTCCCCCGAATGTCTTCGTGAGGCCGACAACCTCGATCGCAAGTGGGCTCACAGTAGGGAGTATTTCATGGTGGCTGGCCTGCATGTTGGCCGTATCGGCAGGACGTGGCTCCAGCGGGGAGATGCCGTTGTACGCGTCGCTTCGCAGCGAGCCTGGCGCTCAAACGATGACAACTCCAGCGTTGCCGACAGTGCTCTGGGCGTTCGTCAGCACGCGTGATCGGCGCGCCGACCTAGACGGACTGCCTTCGGGATCTCGGCCGTGGGCGCGTCGTCGTCGAGCGTCTCCTCGCCCAGCAGAGCGCGTACCAGCGGACGCGGATCCTTCGGGCCGCAGCATTTGACTGGCGGGGCGCGGACGCACGACCTGTGGCCACCAGAACCAACGTCCGAGCAGCGCGGCGATGGTGGGCGTCATGAACGAGCGCACGATCAAGGTGTCGAACAACAGGCCCAGGCCGATGGTCGTACCGACCTGGCCGATGATCCGCAAATCGCTGGACACCATCGACGCCATCGTGAACGCGAACACCAGACCCGCGTTGGTCACGACCTTGCCGGTACCGCCCATGGCGCGAATGATGCCGGTATTGA
Source organism: uncultured Actinomycetota bacterium (assembly GCA_963794245.1). Lineage (GTDB taxonomy): Bacteria > Actinomycetota > Actinomycetes > Mycobacteriales > Mycobacteriaceae > Mycobacterium. The sequence goes on from CAWCDD010000004.1 coordinate 782,139, forward strand.
TGCCCGCGCCTATTTCCTCTTTCATTCGGGATACCAGCAGCAGGTTGTAGTCAGACCCCACCGCCAGCAGGACGATCACAGACATCGGCAGGACCATCCAGTACAACTTGATGCCCAGAATGTACTGCCAGATCAGCACCGACAGCCCGAACGATGAGCCCAGCGAAAGAGCCACCGTGCCCACAATGACCAGGGCGGCCACAAAGCTGCGCGTGATGATGAGCATGATGGTGAAGATCAGGCAGAGCGCGCCGATTCCCGCGATCAATAGGTCGAATTCGGAGCCGTCTTTGAAGTCCTTGAAGGTCGACGCGGTGCCGGCGAGTATAGATCTTGGCGTCTTCCAGCGGTGTCGTCTTGAGCGCCTCCTCGGCCGCCGTCCGAATCTTGTCTACGCGGTCGACGCTTTCGGGCGACGCGGGGTCCCCCTTGTGGGAAATGATGAATCGGGCCGCTTTCCCGTCGGGTGACAAGAATTGAGTCATCGCCTTCTGGAAGTCCGGGTTCTTGAAAACCTCCGGAGGCAGATAGAAGGAATCGTCGTTTTTGGAGTTGTCGAACGCCTGACCCATGGTGGTGGCGTCCTTGTTGTCGACGTCCACCTGGCCGATGATCCCGGCCATCGTGCTGTGCATTGTCAGCGTCGTCGTCTTGAAGAACTCGCATTGTCGCAATCATCTGCGGGTACTGCTCGAGCAGCTGCGGCAGCAGCACGTCCATTTTATGCAGATCCACCAGAAGATCGCCGAGTTTATCGCTCAGCTCATCGACTCCGTCGAGCGTGTCAAAAATTGACCTCAAGGACCAGCATATCGGGATATCGAAGCAGTGCTTTTCCCAGTAGAAGTAGCTTTTGATCGGCCTGAGGAAATCTTCAAAATCTGCAAAATGATCTCTCAACTCGTACAAGATCTGGGTCATTTCGCCGGTCTTGGTGATCGAGTCGTGCGTATAGGCCGTGAGCTCTTTCTGTAATTCGTAAAGGCGCTTCATCGACGCGAGCTGTATGTCCATCATGTGCGACCTGCTCGAGCATGTCGTCCATGCGTGCCTTCATGATACTTGATATTTTGCGTCTGGGCCGGAGTTTTGCATGCTGAGCATGAAGGGTATCGAGGTGTGTTCGATCGGCGTTCCCTCGGGCCGGGTGATGCCCTGAACCCGGGCAATTCCGGGAACTTTGAATATTGCCCTGGCCAGCCTGTGCAGGACGATGAAATCGGCCGGATTGCGCATATCGTGATCGGACTCGATCATCAGAATCTCGGGCATCATCCGCGCTTGGGAGAAGTGACGGTCGGCGGCCGCATACCCGACGTTCGCCGGAATGTCGTTGGGCATATAGAGCCGGTTGTTGTAGCTCGTCTGGTAGCCGGGCAGCGTGACCAAACCGACCAGCGCGACGGCGATCGTCGCGATCAGAATGGGCACGGGCCAGCGGACAATCGACGTGCCGATCCGGCGCCACCGGCCGAAGCGGATCGCCCGGGTGGGGTCGAGTAGCCCGAAGCCGCTTCCGATGGTCGAGGACCGCCGGAACCAACGTCAGCGCGATCACGACGGAAACGACCAAGCCGATGGCGCACGGCACGCCCATGGTCTGGAAGATGGGCATCCGGGTAAAGCTCAGGCACAACATCGCTCCGGCGATCGTCAAGCCGGAACCCAGGACAACGGGGACGACCCCGCGGAAAGTGGTGTAGTAGGCCGTTTCCCGATCCTCGCCGGCCTGGCGCGCCTCTTGATATCGGCCGAAGAAGAAGATCCCGTAGTCGGTTCCGGCCGCCATCGCGAGGGCCACCAGCAGGTTGACGGCGAACGTCGACAGTTGCACAAGGCTGTTATCGCCGAGAAACGCGACGATTCCCCGGGCCGCGAGCACTTCGATCCCGACCGTGATCAACAGCAGAATCACCGTGATGATCGACCGGTAGACAAAAAGCAGCACCACGAAAATGATCGCCGCGCCTACCGCGGTCATCTTCAGGATGGATCTATCGCCGGCCTGTTGCATGTCCGAAAACAGCGCCGACGGACCGGTGACGTAGGCCTTGATGCCAGGCGGCGGCGGATGTCTGCGCGAGAATATCCCGGACGGAGGCAATGGAGTCTTGGCCCACCGTCGTGCCCTGGTTGCCGGCCAGATTCAATTGGACGTATACGGCCTTACTGTCGGCGCTTTGCGCGCCCGCGGCGGTGAGTCGATCGCCCCACAAATCCTGAACGTGCTCAACATGTTTCGTATCGGCTCTTAACGCACGAACCAATTTGTCGTAGTACTTGTGCGCGCTGTCCCCGAGCTCCTGTTGCCCCTCCAGCACGAGCATCACAAAACTATCCGAGTCGGACTCTTTGAAGACCTTGCCCATCCGCATCATGGCCTGCACCGCCGGCGCGTCTTGCGGGGCCAATGGCACGGAGTGCTCTCGGCCGACCCGCTCGAGCGACGGAACTCCGAAGGTCACGAGCAGCGTCAGCGCGATCCATCCCAGGACGAAGAGCAGCGAAAGATTGCGGAGCGTCCGTGCCACGACCGGCTTCCGGACGGGAGCCGCAGGGCGTTCGGTGCTGATGGGTTCGGTGGTCATGCGCGCCTCACCGCGTTTCTTTCAGCAGCAACGAACGCACCAACGGGCGGGACCCCAACGGCCGCAGCATCTGGCTTGCGGGGCGGGTGCGCACCTGTTGCGGCCACCAGAACCAGCGTCCCAGCAGCGCCGCGACGGCCGGCGTCATGAAGGCGCGCACTACCAGGGTGTCGAAGAGCAGACCCATGCCGATCGTGGTGCCCAGCTGGGCGATGCTGCGCAGGTCGCTGACCGCCATGGACGCCATCGTGAATGCGAACACCAGGCCCGCGTTCGTGACGACCTTTCCGGTACCCGCCATCGCGCGGATGATGCCGGTGTGTGATACCGGCGGCTAGTTCCTCTTTCATCCGGGAGACAAGTAGCAAGTTGTAGTCAGAGCCCACGGCCAACAGGACGATCACCGACATCGAAAGGACCGTCCAGTGTATTTGCAGCCCAAGTAAATACTGCCAAACCAGTATGGACATGCCCGAAGGATGCGCCCAGGGAAAGCAATACCGTACCCACGATGACCAGCGCGGCGATAAAACTTCGCGTCATGATCAGCATGATGATGAAAATCAGGCAGAGTGCGGCGACTCCCGCGATCAACAGATCGTATTTGGCGCCGTCGACCAAGTCCTTCACCACCGCCGCGGTCCCGGTGAGGTAGATCTTGGAGTCTTCCAGCGGAGTGCCCTTCAGCGACTCCTCGGCGGCTGTCTTTATCGGTTCGACCCGCGAGAGGCCCTCGGGCGTTGCCGGATCGCCCTTTTGCGAAATGAGCATGCGGGCGTTCTTTCCGTCCGGCGACAGGAAGATCTTCATGACCCGTTTGAAGGCATCCGAGGTTTCGATAATCCCCGGCGGCAGGTAGAAAGTATCGTCGTTTTTGGAGCGTGTCGAATGCCTGCCCCATGGCATTCGGATTCTGGCCGCCATTGACTTCCATCTGGCCGATGGTCCCTTCCATGGTGCTGTGCATCGTCAGCATCATGGTCCGCATGCTCTGCATGGTTTCGATCATCTGCGGGATTTGTATAAGTATCTGCGGCAAGAGCAGATCCAATTTATCGAGGTCGGCCACCAGCTCGGTGAACTTATCGTTGACCTCGTCGACGCCATCGATTGCGTCGAACACGGATCTTATCGCGAAGCAGACGGGAATATCGTAGCAATGCTTTTCCCAGTAAAAATAGCTGCGGAGCGGTCTGAAGAAATCCTCGAAGTCCGAAATATGATCTCGCAACTCTGCCGTGGCTTTCTGGATTTCATGCGTTCGGCCGACCATGTCATGGGTCGTGGCGGTGAGCTCTTGCATCAGGCCATACATGTGCTGCATCAGAGCGATCATTTTCGCCAGTGCTTCGGCCTGTTTGAGCATGTCATTCATGCGGTCCTTTTGGAACGCCATATTTGTCAGCTGAGATGACTGCGACATGCTCATGATGTAGGGAATGCTCGTGTGCGCGAGCGGGGTTCCCTCGGGCCGAGTAACGCTCTGCACCGTAGAAACGCCCGGCACCGCCAGGATGCCCTTGGCCAATTGATTCAATACCAGCATGTCGGTGGGATTGCGCAGGTCGTGATCGGCTTCGACCAACAGGATTTCCGGCATCATCATTCGCGACTCGGGAAAATGTCGCGCAGCGGCCGCATTTCCTACGCTGGCGGGGATATCCTCGGGGATGAATTTCTGGTCGTCGTAGCTGGGGTTGTATCCGGGTAGCGTCAGCAGCCCGATGAGCGCGACCGCCACCGTGGCGATGAGAATGGGTGCGGGCCAGCGAACGATCGCCGTACCAATGCGTCGCCAGCCGCGGACCTGAAGCTTCCGCTTCGGCTCGAACAGGCCGAAACGGCTTCCGGCGGCAAGAAGTGCCGGCCCGAGCGTGATCGCGACCAGGACCGCAACGGCGATGCCCACCGCGTTCGGGAATGCCCAGCGGCTGGAAATAGGGGAGCCGGGTAAAGCTCAGGCAGAGAACCGCCCCGGCGATCGTCAAACCGGAAGCCAAGCACAACTTTGGCGACACTACTGAATGTGGTGTAGAAGGCGGTTTCGCGATCTTCGCCGGCCTGTCGGGCTTCCTGATATCGCCCGACGAAGAAAATTCCATAGTCCGTTCCGGTGGCGATGACCGCGGCCACCAGCAGGTTAACGGCAAAGGTAGTGAGACCGAGAAGTCCGTGATAGCCGAGGAATGCGACCATTCCGCGGGCGACGGTCAATTCCAGCCCGACCATCAGCAACAAAAGAATGACGGTGAAGATCGAACGGTAGACGAGCAGCAACATAATGAAGATCACGGACATGCTCGCCAGGGTCACCGTCGTGACGGTCTCCTGACCCGCTTTGTTCATATCCGCGACGGTTGCGGCGGGGCCGGTGACGTAGACGTGCAGCCCCTCCGGCGCCGGCACTGATGCCACGATATTCCGGATGGCCGCGACCGATTCGTCCCCCGCGGTCGCACCTTGGCTACCGCCAAGGTTCAACTGCACATATGCGGCCTTACCGTCGACGCTTTGCGCGGCGGCCGCCGTGACCGGGTCCCCCCAGAAGTTCTGGACATGCTGAACGTGTTTGGTATCGGCTTCCAGCCGACGAACCAACTCGTCGTAGTACTGGTGAGCGCCCTGGCCGAGCGGCCGGTCACCCTCCAAGACGATCATCGCGAGAGCGCCGGAATTGGATTCCTTGAAGTCCTGACCGAGGCGCGCCATCGCCTTAAAGGCCGGTGCGCCTGCGGGATTCAGCGAAACCGAATGCTGTTGCTCGACTACCTCCAGCGGGGGTACGCCGATGGTCAAGAAGACGGTGAGCCCCAGCCACCCAAGGATGATGAGGATCGAAAACCGGTGGATCGTCCGCGCTACGAATGGTCGCGCGGGCCGCTCCGTGCCCATGTTTTCGTCGCTCATGCAGCCGTCAGCACGCAGTACGTGAAGGCGTTCACCTCGTGCGAGACCTTCTCGGACTTGACGGTGCCGTCGACGATGATGCGGCAGCCGATGGTGTCGGTATCGCCTTGTGCCACCACGTTTCCCACGATTGACGGCAGCGTCGTCGAGAGATCCATCGACCACGGCAGAGTGACTCCGTTGATGTGCTGCGGGTCGGCATTGACGTCGAAATAGCTGATGTCGGCGACGGTACCCGGCGCTCCGAAGACCTCGTACTTGAGGTGCTTGGGGTTGAACGGCTTGCTGTCTTTGACTCTGGTGTCGGCATACGACTGGCGCTTCTCGGAGCCGAAGATCCCGTGCAGCCGCGAGACCGTGAATCCGCCGGCAGTCAGTACCGCCACGATGAGCAGCGGGATCCAGATGCGGCCCCAGCAGCTTGAATGCTCCAGCTTCCGCATTCCGACCGCCCTTTCGCGGGCCGTCGGGCGGTTGAGATCCGGGCGAAGACTGGCGACCAAACCGCCCGAAGCGACCGGACGGCTGACTAACGTCCTGGCTACCCTCGGCGGCGACGTCGGACCGGGCTCGAACACCGTGTTCGACCACCGCACCCCCTTCAACCCGTTCCTGGACTCGCTGTTTCAACCGCTTGAACATGTACCCACACCTCGATCGCACCACGCCAGACCTGCGGCGGTCATCTCATACGAGTGGCGTTCGGCGAGTGCGATCAGATCTTGATGAGTAAACCATGCCATTGGCTCCGACATCAGATCTTTCGTAACCCGGTATGTGATCGTTACTGGAACCGCCAGCGTATGGGCACGGTATCAAATCTGCCGAATCCCCCGAGCGGCAGGTGTTGTATGCGTCATCCTCCCCAGTAATGGTGATACATATTACATTCCCGCGCGATCCCGCGCAGAAGGGATCATCCGCGGAACGCTCGGGGCATGGCCAGCTAACGAAGTTCTAGTGGTTCGTGAGCGTGCGATTCGTCGTCTTCAGATCGGCTCTGGCGATCTCGCCTCGCCGCGAAAGCAAGGCCCACCGATTCGCCCGACGACGTCGGCGTTCGCGGGCCTGATAGCTACCACGTCGTGCCGCCGTCTGCCGTGGCTTGCCGCCGCGGTCTCCGGGCTGTTCTGCGGGTCCCTGCGGTCGCCGATCCGGCGGGGTTCCGCACGCCGCAACCAATGAGCAACGAGAACGTTACTCGGTCGTCTCTTCGCCGTCGGTACCGTACTCTGGGCAGTCGACAGACAGCCAAGGCCGTCACTGCAGGTCACTGCACTCGACGGCGCCAACGCCCGAGCGTTGCGCCACGCACCTGAATTGCCAAGACGGTGTCACGAGTGCTTAACAGATCACATCAGGAACTTTGTCGAAACCTCCGACCGAGCCTGTTGGCCTCCAGTATGGTTTGGAACGATCCCACTTATATCGAGAGAACGCCTGGAGAACTGTGAGCACCAATCCGTTCGACGACGATAATGGCAGTTTTTTCGTCTTGGTCAATGACGAGGAGCAACACAGCCTGTGGCCTACCTTCGCCGACGTTCCCGCGGGGTGGCGGGTGGCATACGGCGAAGCCGACCGGGCGGCGTGCTTGGACTACATCGAGCAGAACTGGCCCGATATCCGGCCGAAGAGTCTGCGCGATCGGCTGGCAGCGGGTCGGAGTTTTGATAAGTAAACCGCCTGGGTATGGGGACTCGGGTGGAGCTCTGGGGGACTCACATGGAACGTGGTGAGCAGGCACACCCGCTGACGCGTGGGCAGTTGGATATTTGGCTCTCGCAGGAAACCGGTTTCGCGGGAACCGAGTGGCAGCTTGGCCTTTTGGTGCGGATCGAGGGCACCGTCGATCGCGACTTGCTGCAGCAGGCCATCCGGCAAGTGGTTGCGGAGACCGAGCCGGGCAGGGTCGCGTTCTTCGAATCGGATGGCCACGTTTTGCAAAAGGCTGTGGATTATCCTGATACGGAGCTCGGCTTCTACGATTTAAGAGACGCTGATGATTCGGTGCAAAAAGCACGCGAATTGGCTTCATCAATTCAGCGCACGCCAATGCCATTCTCCGGTCCGCTTTTCACATTTGTGTTATTCCAGACACAAGATAGTGAATTCTATTTGTTCGCCGTCTGTCACCACATCGCGGTGGACGGCATGGGCATGGCGCTGGTGAGTCGCCGGGTTGCCACCATCTACACAGCCCTCGTTGCCGGTCAACCCGTGCCTGACCCGTATTTCGGCTCCTTGCAGGACCTGATCGACTGCGAGTCCGGCTACGAGGCCTCCGCCGAATATCAGGACGACCAGGCCTATTGGCAGGAGCACCTGCCCTCCGAAAGTGGATTCCACTATCGGCTGCCCCAGGCCACCGCCGAGCGTGACCCGTATCTGACTTCCGCGTCGGTACAGGTGGACCCGGCGGTCGTGAGCCGAATGCAACAGTTGACGAAACAGTTGCGGGTCCGCCGGTATTCGGCCATCACCGCCGCGTGCGCGCTACTGGTGCGCGGATGGTCTGGCAACGCTTCCGAGGTGGTGCTCGACTTCCCGGTCAGCCGCCGGGTCACCCAAGAGTCGAAACAGCTGCCCGCGATGCTCGCCGGAGTTGTCCCATTGGTATTGACGACATCACCGGAGTCGACGGTTGCCGATTTCGTTGCCCATGTCGACACGCGAATTCGGGAACTGTTGCAACATCAGCGTTTCCCGGTGCATGCCCTCGAGGGTGAGGGCGGCGCCAGGCAGGACGCAAATCGCGTGGGCGTCAATTTCATCCCGTCCCGGCTGACCCTGAACCTGGCCGGCGCGCCGGCAAGTGCGACATACACGAACCACGGCCCGGTGGGTCACTTCGGGTTTTTCTTCCTCGGCGCCGGCGATCAACTTTTCCTGAGCACGGCCGGCCCTGGGCAGCCGTTCGCGAATTTTGCTGTCCCGGATCTGGCCGCGCGGTTGCAGCAGGTGTTGTTGGCGATGGTCGAGGACCCGACGGCGCCGCTGTCGTCGATCGAGGCGCTGGACGCCGGCGACGCGGCCCGCATCGACGAGATCGGCAACCGGGCGGTGCTCACCGCGCCGTCCCCGGCGAAACTGTCGATCCCGGCGGTGTTCAACGAACACGTCGAGCACACCCCCGAGGCGGTGGCGGTAACTTTCGAGGGCCGATCCACGACCTATCGGGAACTGGACGAGGCCGCTAATCGATTGGCGCACTTGCTCGCCAGCGAGGGCGTCGGCCCCGGACACTGTGTAGCCCTTCAGTTTTCCCGATCGGCCGACGCGATCGTCGCGATCCTGGCGGTTTTGAAGACGGGTGCGGCATATCTGCCGATCGACCCGGCACTGCCCAAGGCGCGAACGGAGTTCATGCTCGCCGACGCCGCGCCGACGGCTGCCGTCACCACCGCCGACCTCCTGTCGCGTTTGGACGGACAGGATCTGGTGGTCATCGACGTCGCCGATCCGCGTGTCGCGGCGCAGCCCAGCACCGCATTGCCGATGCCGGACCCCGACAACATCGCTCACATCATCTACACGTCGGGCACCACCGGCACTCCCAAAGGTGTTGCGGTCACGCATCACAACGTCACGCAGCTGTTTGCCAGCTTCGATGCCGGCCTGCCGCGGACCGGGGTGTGGTCACAGTGTCACTCCCTGTCCTTCGACTTCTCGGTCTGGGAGATCTGGGCTGCCCTACTCGGGGGCAGGCGGCTGGTGGTGGTGCCCGAGACGGTGACTCGTTCACCGGAAGACTTCCACGCCTTACTGGTTGGCGAACACGTCAGCGTGCTCACCCAGACGCCGTCCGCAGTCGGGATGCTCTCACCCGAGGGTTTGGAGACGGCGGCGCTGGTGGTCGCGGGCGAGGCCTGCCCGGCCGAGGTCATGGATCAGTGGGCGCCCGGACGCGTGATGGTCAACGGCTACGGCCCCACCGAGACCACGGTGTGTGTGGCGATCAGCGCTCCGCTGGTGCCCGGATCCGGTGTGGTGCCGATCGGCTCGCCGGTTCCCGGAGCGGCGTTGTTCGTGCTGGACAGATGGCTGAAGCCGGTGCCGCCGGGCGTGGTCGGCGAGTTGTACGTCGCTGGAGCCGGGGTCGCGTGTGGCTATGTGCGCCGAGCCGGTCTGACGTCGTCGCGCTTTGTGGCGTGCCCGTTCGGGCAGCCGGGGGAGCGGATGTATCGCACCGGAGACCTGGTCTCGTGGGGTGACGACGGACAACTGCTCTACCTCGGGCGCGCCGACGAGCAGGTCAAGATCCGCGGGTACCGCATCGAGCTGGGTGAGGTGCAAGCCGCCCTGGCCGCGCTGGACGACGTCAAGCAGGCGGCCGTCATCGCCCGCGAGGACCGTCCCGGCGACAAGCGCCTGGTCGGCTACGTCACCGGCACCATCGACCCCGCCGCGGCGCGGACGAGGCTGGCCGAGCGGCTCCCGGCGTACATGGTCCCGGCCGCGGTGGTCGTCCTCGAGGCGCTGCCGCTGACCCCCAATGGCAAGCTCGATACCCGCGCCCTGCCGGCGCCCGAATACCACAACATCGGCGGCAGTTACCGTGCTCCGACGACCGCGGTCGAAGAGGTCCTGGCCGGTATCTACTCCGAAATCCTGGGTCTCGAGCGGGTCGGGATCGATGACTCCTTCTTCGACCTGGGTGGCGACAGCATCCTGTCGATGCAGGTGGTGGCCCGCGCCCGGGCGGCGGGTGTGCTCATGCGTCCGCGTGACGTTTTCGTCGAGCAGAGCGTGGCCCGGCTGGCCCAGGTTGCCAGTGTCGCCACCGGTGAGATCGGGGTGGCCGACGAGGGTCTCGGCGAGGTGGTGGCCACGCCGATCATCCGCTGGCTGCAGGACATCGATGGCCCGGTCGAGCAGTTCAACCAGTCGATGGTGGTGCAGGCCCCCGCCGGAGTGAGCGAAGCCGACGTTGCGGTGGTCTTGCAGGCGTTGGTCGATCGCCATGCCACCCTGCGGATGCGCGCCGACGACGACGGTGCCGGCGGCTGGTCGCTGTGGGTGCCCGAAGTCGAGTCGCTGGAAGCCGCCGGTCTGGTGCACTCGGTCGACGTCTTGTCCGACGAGGCGCTCGTCGAAGCGCGGGCGCGGCTGAACCCGGCCACCGGGGCGATGCTCAGCGCGCTGTGGGTCACCTCGACGTCGCAGCTGGCGTTGATCATTCATCACCTGGCCGTCGACGGCGTGTCGTGGCGCATCCTGTTGGAGGACCTCAACATCGCCTGGGCCCAGCATCACAGCGGGCAAGAGGTGGAGCTGCCGGCGCCGGGCACGTCGTTCGCCCGGTGGTCGGCACTGCTCGAAGAGCACGCCCGCACCGCGGCCGTCGTACAGCAGGCGGACGCCTGGCGGCAGGTGGCATCGACCCCGGCCGCGTTGCCGGCGGTACAGCCCGCCGTCGATACGCACGCCAGCGCCGGGCGGTTGGCGGTAGACCTGGACGTCGACACCACCCGTCAGATCCTCGGCGAGGTCCCGGCCGCGTTTCACGCTGGGGTGCAAGACATTCTGTTGATTGCGTTCGGGTTGGCCTGGGCGGAATTCCTGGGCTCGGCGGGCAAGCCGCTCGGCATCGACGTCGAGGGCCACGGCCGCAACGAAGAGCTGAATCCCTACGTCGACCTGTCGCGCACGGTCGGGTGGTTCACCACCAAGTACCCCGTGTCGTTGACCGTCGGCGGGCTGGACTGGGCGCGGGTCACCGCCGGCGACCCGGCGCTCGGCGCGATCATCAAGGACGCCAAGGAACAGCTGCGCGCCCTGCCCGATGGGCTGACCTACGGTCTGCTGCGCTACTTGAACCCCGAGGTAGACCTGGCCGGAACCGACCCGGCGATCGGCTTCAACTACCTGGGCCGGATGGGTGCCTCGGCGGCCGAACTCTCCGAAGATCTTTGGCGGGTCAGCCAGGAGAGCCTCGCCCTGGCCGATGCGGCCGCGGCGATACCCATGCCGCTGGCACACACCGTGGAGCTCAACGCCGGCACGATCGACAGCGAAGCCGGTCCGCACCTGCACGCCAATTGGACCTGGGCCCCTTCCGCTCTCGACGACACCCAGATCAACAGGCTCAGCCAACTGTGGTTCGACGCCCTTCTCGGCATCTGCGCGCATGTTCGCAGCGGTGGTGGCGGGCTGACGCCGTCCGATGTGGCCCCGGCGCGGCTGAGCCAGGAGCAAATCGACGACCTGTCCCGGCAGCTCCACATCGCCGACGTGCTCCCGCTGACCCCCGTGCAGCAGGGACTGTTGTTCCACACCGCGATCGCGGAGGGCTCCGGCGACGACCTTTATGCGGTGCAACTCGGCATCACCGTCACCGGCCCGCTCGACGAGAAGCGGCTGCGCGAGGCCGTGCAGTCGGTGGTCAACCGGCACCCCAACCTGGCGGCGCGGTTCTGCCAACAGTTCGACGAGCCGATCCAGATCATCCCGGCCGAACCCGTCATCGGATGGCACTACGTCGAAATGAGCGGTGCCGACGCCGAAGTCGATCAGCGGGTCCAGCGACTGTGCGCTGACGAACGCGCCGCCGTCTGCGACATCGCCGACCAGCCGGCGTTCCGGGTGGCGTTGATCCGTACCGGAGACAACCGGCACCGGTTGGTGGTGACCATCCACCACATCGTGATCGATGGCTGGTCGCTACCGATCCTGCTGCAGGAGATCTTCACGCTCTACTACGGGCAGCGGTTGCCCGCGGCACCGTCGTACCGAAGCTTCGTCACCTGGCTGGCCGAGCAGGATCGCGATGCCGCCCAAGCGGCGTGGGGCGAAGTGCTGGCCGGCTTCGACACGCCCACGCTGGTGAGCCCGCCCGGACAGGCAGCGGAGCGCGGCGTCGAATCGTATCGGGTGGCTGCCGACACGACCCAGGCCCTCACCGAGCTGGCCCGCTCGCACCAAACCACCGTGAGCAACGTGCTGCAGGCGGCGTGGGCGCAGGTACTGATGTGGCTGACCGGCCATCAGGATGTCGCGTTCGGCACCGCGGTTTCCGGCCGGCCCACCGAGTTGCCCGGTGCCGAAGCGCTGGTGGGTCTGTTGATCAACACGATTCCGGTGCGGGCCAACGCCACCGCGACGACAACCATCGCCGACCTGATGGGCCAGCTGCAGCGCGCCCGCAACGACACCCTCGAGTACGACCACCTGGCGCTGCGGGACATCCACCGCGTGACCGGTCACGACCAGCTGTTCGACACGCTGTTCCTCTACGAGAACTACCCGGTCGACACCGGCGCCCTGTTGGGCGTCCACGAGTTGGCCATCACCGACTTCAGCAGTCGCGAATTCAACCACTACCCACTGTCGGTGGTGGTGACGCCGGGCCACGAACTGAGCCTGCGCGTCGAATTCGACACCCAGGTCTTCGACGTGGCCACCATCGACACGCTGATCGAGCGGTTGCGGCGGGTGTTGGTCACCATGACCACCGATCCCACGCGACGCCTGTCGGCGATCGATCTGCTTGACAGCGGCGAGCATTCGCGACTCGAGGAGTGGGGCAACCGCGCGGTACTGACGCAGCCCGCCAGCACTCCGGTGTCGATTCCCGAGCTGTTCGCCGCGCAGGTCGCCCGCGCCCCCGAGGCCGTGGCGGTCAACTGCGGGGACCGGTCCTGGACCTACCGCGAACTCGACGAGGCGGCAAACCGGTTGGCGCACTTGCTATCCGACCGTGGGGCAGGCCCGGGCGAGCGAGTGGCGGTGCTGCACAACCGATCTGCCGAGGCGATCGTGTCGCTGCTGGCGGTGTTGAAGACCGGGGCGGCTTACCTGCCGATGGACCCCGCGCACCCGACGGCGCGGATGGACTTCATGCTGTCCGACGCCGCGCCGATCGCCGCCGTCACCACCGCGGACCTGCTCCCGCGGCTCGAGGCGGCCGACCTGCAGGTCATCGATATCGACGACCCGGCCGTCAGCGCCGCACCCAAGACGGCATTGCCTACACCCGCGGCCGACCACATTGCCTACATCATCTACACCTCGGGAACCACCGGTAAGCCCAAGGGCGTGGCCGTCACGCATCGCAACGTGACCCAGTTGCTGGAATCCCTCGACGCCGAAATGGAACTGGGACAGGTTTGGACACAGTGCCATTCGCTGGCCTTCGACTACTCGGTGTGGGAGATCTGGGGTGCCCTGCTGCACGGCGGCCGGGTGGTCGTGGTGCCCGACTCGATAGTCCGCTCGCCGGAAGACCTGCACGCCTTGCTGGTCAGCGAACAAGTCAGCGTCTTGAGCCAGACACCTTCGGCGTTCTATGCGCTGCAAGCCGCCGACGCGCTGGCGCCCGAGCTGGGCCAACAGCTGAAGCTTCAGACCGTCGTCTTCGGTGGCGAAGCGCTTGAGCCACAACGTCTTCAGATGTGGTTGCACAACCACCCTGGCCTGCCGCGCATGATCAACATGTACGGCATCACCGAGACCACCGTGCACGCGTCGTTCCGGGAGATCGTCGACGCCGACGTCGACAGCAACAACAGCCCCATCGGGGTGCCGTTGGCGCATCTGGCCTTCTTCGTGCTGGACGGCTGGCTGCGGCCCGTCGCGCCCGGGGTGGTCGGCGAGTTGTACGTGGCCGGCGCCGGTGTGGCGAGCGGCTATATCGGCCGGCCGGACTTGACGACGACGCGGTTCGTCGCCTGCCCGTTCGGTGGTCCCGGATCACGGATGTATCGCACCGGAGACCTGGTGTCCTGGGGCACCGATGGACAGCTGCGGTACATGGGACGCGCCGACAAGCAGGTCAAGATCCGCGGCTACCGCATCGAACTCGGTGAGATCCAGGCAGCGCTGGCCGGTTTGGACGGGGTAGCGCAGGCGGCGGTGATCGCCCGCGAGGACCGCCCCGGCGACAAGCGCCTGGTCGGCTATATCACCGGAACCGCGGACCCGAACGAGATCCGCAGCCAGCTGGCCGAGCGGCTCCCGACCTACATGGTACCGGTCGCGGTGGTGGTGCTGGACTCGCTGCCGTTGACGGTCAACGGCAAGCTCGACACCCGCGCCCTGCCCGCGCCGGAATACTCCGGTGTCGATAGCTATCGCGCCCCGGCCGACGCGGTCGAGGAGATCCTGGCCGGGATATACGCCCAGGTGCTCGGGGTGGAGCGGGTCGGTGTGGACGACTCCTTCTTCGACCTCGGCGGCGACAGCATTTTGTCGATGCAGGTGGTGGCCCGGGCCCGAGCGGCCGGTGTGGTGTGCCGTCCCCGTGACGTTTTCGTCGAGCAGACCGTGGCCAAGCTGGCCCGGGTGGCCCGCCTGGCCGGCGAAGGCGGCGGCGCGGTCGACGAGGGTCTCGGCGAGGTGGTGGCCACCCCGATCATTCACTGGCTGCGCGACACCGACGGTCCGGTCGATCAGTTCAACCAGACGATGGTGGTGCAGGCTCCCGACGGAGTGACCGAGGCCGATGCGCGAGTCGTGCTGCAGGCGTTGGTGGATCGCCACGCCATGTTGCGGCTGCGCGTCGATGACGACGGCGCCGGTGGCTGGTCGCTGTGGGTCCCCGAGGTCGGGTCGGTGGATGCGGGGTCGCTGCTGCGGTCGGTCGACGTGTTGTCCGATGACGTGCTCGTCGAGGCGCGGTCGCGGTTGAACCCGGGCGCCGGTGTGATGCTGAGTGCGGTGTGGGCCAACTCGACGTCCCAGTTGGTGCTGATCGTTCACCACCTGGCCGTGGACGGTGTGTCGTGGCGAATCCTGTTGGAAGACCTCAACATTGGCTGGGCCCAGCACCACGGCGGGCAAGAGGTGGCGTTGCCGGTGCCGGGGACGTCGTTCGCCCGCTGGTCGTCGCTGCTCAATGAACATGCGCGCGTTCCCGAGGTGGTGGCCCAGGCAGAGGCGTGGCGGCAGGTGGCCGCGGTACCCGCCGCGATCCCGGCGGTGCAGCCCGGGGCGGACACGTTCGCCACGGCCGGACAACTGTCGGTCGGGCTGGACGTCGAGACGACCCGGCTGCTGCTGGGTGAGGTGCCGGCGGCGTTTCACGCTGGGGTGCAAGACATTCTGTTGATCGCGTTCGGGTTGGCCTGGGCGGAGTTCCTGGGCAACGGCGGGTCGCCGATCGGCATCGACGTCGAGGGTCACGGCCGGCATGAGGAATTGGCCGCCGAGGTGGACCTGTCGCGCACGGTCGGGTGGTTCACCACCAAGTACCCGGTGTCGCTGGCCGTTGGTGAACTGGGCTGGGCGCAGGTGGTGGCCGGTGAGGCCGCGCTGGGTCCGGTGATCAAGGATGCCAAGGAGCAACTGCGCGGCCTGCCCGATGCGCTGACCTACGGTCTGCTGCGCTACCTGAACCCCGACGTCGACTTGGACGGATCCGACCCGGCGATCGGGTTCAACTACCTGGGCCGTCTGGGCGCGGGCGCGGCCGACCTGTCCGGTGACCTGTGGCAGATCTCCCAGGACGACTTGCGGACCGCGGCGGCGGCGACGGCCGTCGCCATGCCGCTGGCGCACACCGTCGAGCTCAACGCCGGAACCATGGACACCGAGGATGGCCCGCAGCTGCAGGCCAACTGGACCTGGGCGTCGTCGGCGTTTGATGAGGCTCAGGTCAATCGGTTGAGCCAGTTGTGGTTTGACGCGCTGTCGGGGATTTGCGAGCACGTGCGTGCCGGCGGCGGCGGCTTGACGCCGTCCGACCTTGCGCCCGCGCGCATGAGCCAGCAGCAGATCGACGAACTGCAGCAGCACGACCAGATCGCCGATGTGCTGCCGCTGACCCCGTTGCAGCAGGGCCTGTTCTTCCACGCCAGTACCGCCGAAGACCTGGGCGTGCGCGGCGACGATTTGTATGCGGTGCAGCTGGACATCAGCATCAGCGGTGCCGTCGACCAGGATCGGCTGCGGGATGCGGTGCACGCTGTCGTCACCCGGCACCCACATCTGGTGGCGCGCTTCAGCGGCGACTTCGACGAGCCGCTGCAGGTTCTGCCGGCCAAACCCGAATTGACTTGGCAGTACCTCGAATTGGACGACGGCGATGTCGAAGAGCAGGTTGAGCAAGTAGCCGCGGCCGAGCGCGCCGCCGTCTGCGATCTCGTCGACAATCCGGCCTTCCGGGCGGCATTGCTGCGCACCGAAGCAGACCAATACCGGTTTGTGCTGACCAATCACCACATCGTGCTGGATGGCTGGTCGAAACCGCTTCTGCTACAAGAGATTTTCGCCAGCTACTACGGCCACCGGCTCCCCGCGGCCGTGTCGTACCGCAGGTTTGTCACCTGGCTGGCCGATCAGGATCGCAGTGCGGCCCGGGCGGCGTGGCGTGAGGTGTTCGACGGCTTTGACACCCCGACCCTGGTCGGCCCGCCGCAACGGATGGCGCTTGGACCGCGAGGTGTCGAAGAGTTCCAGGTGTCCGCGGACACCACCCGCGCGCTGGGCGAGCTGGCCCGTTCCTGCCACACCACCGTCAGCACGGTGCTGCAGGCGGCGTGGGCGCAGCTGTTGATGCGGATGACCGGTCAGCCGGACGTCGCGTTCGGCACCGCGGTTTCGGGACGGCCGACCGACCTGCCCGGCGCGGAATCCATTGTCGGCCTGATGATCAACACGGTGCCGATCCGCGCCAACATCAACTCGGCGACCACCATCGGCGACTTGCTCGACCAACTGCAGAGCTCCTACACCGACACACTTGAACACCAGTACTTGGGGTTGAACGAAATTCACCGAATCACCGGGCACGACCAGCTGTTCGACACCATGTTCGTCTACGAGAACTACCCGATCGACACCGCTGCGCTGTCGGGTGTCCAGGATCTGACGATCACCAAGTTCACCAACCGCGAGTACAACCACTACCCGCTCTCAGTGCAAGCCGTACCGGGCCACGAGCTGGGCCTGCGTGTCGAGTACGACACCGACGTCTTCGACAAGGCCAGTATCGAAACGCTGCTCGAGCGGTTACGGCGAGTATTGGTGGCCATGACCGATGATGCAGGGGACGAGTAATGGCCGACGGAAAACGGCGGCTGTTATCGATTGACCTCCTGGACGGGGGTGAGGTCGCGCGGTTGGACGAGTGGGGCAACCGCGCGGTGCTGACCCGGCCGGTGGCGGGCGTGACGATTGCGGAGTTGTTTGCCGCGCAGGTCGCGCAGGCCCCGGAGGCAGTCGCGCTGGTGTGCGGCGACCGGTCGTGGACCTACCGCGAGGTCGATGAGACCGCTGAGCGGTTGGCGCGGGTGCTGACCGGTCACGGTGCGGGCCCGGGTCAGACTGTGGCACTGCTGTTTTCGCGGTCGGCTGAGGCGATCGTGTCGATGGTGGCGGTGCTCAAGGCCGGAGCGGCTTACTTGCCGATCGACCCGGCACTGCCCGACGCGCGAGTGGAGTTCATGCTCGGCGATGCCACACCGGTGGCCGCCGTCACGACCGCGGCACTGCGGTCGCGATTGGACGGGACCGATCTGGTCGTCGTCGACTTCGACGACCCGGGCGCCGACCCTGGCAAAGAATTGTCGGCGCCGGCGCCGGAGGATCTGGCGTACATGATCTACACCTCGGGTACGACCGGGGTGCCCAAGGGTGTGGCGATCACCCACCAGAACGCGACGTCGTTACTGGAGAAGCTGCACTCGGGCGTGCCGCCGGGCCCGGGACAGGTGTGGTCGCAATGGCATTCCTACAGCTTCGACGTCTCGGTGTGGGAGATCTTCGGCGCACTGCTGCATGGCGGCCGGCTGGTGATCGTCCCCGAAACCGTGGCCAGTTCACCGGAGGACCTGCACTCTCTGCTGGTCGCCGAAAAGGTAAGTGTCCTAAGCCAAACCCCGTCGGCCGCGGCGATGTTGTCGTCGGAGGGCTTGGAGTCGGTGGCGTTGTTCGTGGCCGGCGAGGCGCTCCCATCCGAGGTGGTGGATCGGTGGGCGCCGGGGCGGGTGATGATCAACGCCTACGGCCCGACCGAGGGCACCATCTACGCGGCGATGAGTACGCCGTTGACGCCCGCGGGCGCGCCGATCGGTTCGCCGGTGCCGGGTGCGGCGTTGTTCGTGTTGGACAAGTGGTTGCGGCCGACGCTCGAGGGCGTAACCGGTGAGTTGTACATCGCCGGTCGTGGTGTGGCGGTTGGCTATTTGCGTCGGGCTGGTTTGACGTCGTCGCGGTTTGTCGCGTGTCCGTTCGGTGAGCCCGGGGCTCGGATGTATCGCACCGGAGACTTGGTGCGCTGGGATGCCGATGGGCAGTTGCAGTACCTGGGGCGGGCCGACGAGCAGGTCAAGATCCGTGGCTATCGCATCGAATTGGGTGAGGTTCAGGCGGCGCTGGCCGCCCTGGATGGGGTGCAGGCCGCGGCGGTGATCGCCCGCGAGGATCGCCCCGGCGACAAGCGGTTGGTCGGCTATGTGACCGTCACCGCGGAGGCCGACCCGGCCCAGATGCGCAGCGCGCTGGCCGAGCGGTTGCCGGCCTACATGGTTCCCTCGGCAGTCGTCGTGCTCGACACGTTGCCGCTGACCGTCAACGGCAAACTCGACAAACGCGCGCTGCCCGCACCCGAATACGCCGGCGGCGGCGAATATCGCGCCCCAGCCGACGCGGTCGAGGAGATCCTCGCCGATATTTACGCCCAGGTACTCGGGGTCGAGCGGGTCGGTGTGGACGACTCCTTCTTCGACCTCGGCGGCGACAGCATCCTGTCGATGCAGGTGGCGGCCCGGGCCCGGGCCGCCGGCGTGTTGTGCCGTCCGCGTGACATTTTCGTCGAGCAGACCGTGGCACGAGTCGCGCGGGTCGCCACGATGACCGACGGCGCCGACGGCGTGGTCGATGAGGGCATCGGGGAGGTGGTGGCCACCCCGATCATCCGCTGGCTGCAAGGCGTGGTGGGCCCGGTCGAGCAGTTCAACCAGACGATGGTGGTGCAGGCGCCGACCGGGGCGACCGAAGCCGACGTGGCACCCCTACTGCAGGCGTTGGTGGATCGGCATGCCACCTTGCGGTTACGTGTCGAGGACGACGACGCGGGCGAGTGGTCGCTTGAGGTACCCGAAGTCGGGACCGTGGACGCCGCCGCTCTGCTGCAGTCGGTCGACATGTTGTCCGACGAGGCTCTCGTCGAGGCGCGGTCGCGGTTGAACCCGGCCGCCGGAGTGATGCTGAGCGCGTTGTGGGTCGGCTCCACGTCACAGTTGGTGTTGATCATTCATCACCTGGCGGTCGACGGCGTGTCGTGGCGAATCCTGTTGGAAGACCTCAACATTGCCTGGGCCCAGCACCACAGCGGACAGCCGGTGGCATTGCCCCCGGGCGGAACGTCGTTTGCCCGGTGGTCGTCGCTGCTCGAAGAGCACGCGCAGCGCCCCGCGGTAACCGAGCAGGCCGAGGCGTGGCGGCGAGTGGCAGCTGTCCCGGCCGCATTGCCGGCGGTGCGCCCCGAGGTGGACACCTACATCACCGCCGAACAGATGTCGGCGGAGCTCGATGTCGAGACGACTCGCCTGCTGCTGGGTGAGGTACCCGCGGCGTTTCACGCTGGGGTGCAAGACATTCTGTTGATCGCGTTCGGGTTGGCTTGGACGGAGTTCCTCGGCAACGGCGGGTCGCCGATCGGCATCGGCGTCGAGGGTCACGGACGCCACGAAGAATTGGCCCCCAACGTCGACTTGTCGCGCACGGTCGGCTGGTTCACCACCAAGTACCCGGTGTCGCTGGCCGTGGGCGGGCTGGACTGGGCGCAGGTGTTGGCCGGTGACACGGCGCTGGGTCCGGTGATCAAGGACGCCAAGGAGCAGCTGCGCGGCCTGCCCGATCCGTTGACCTACGGTCTGCTGCGCTACTTGAACAACGACGTGGACCTGCACGGTAATGACCCGGTGATCGGGTTCAACTACCTGGGCCGCCTCGGCGCGGGCACCGCTGCCGAGCTCTCCGGGGATTTGTGGCGGATCTCCGAAGAAGGCTTGTCGGTCGCCGGCGCGGCGACCGCGGTACCCCTGCCACTCATGCACACCGTCGACCTCAACGCCGGCACCATGGACACCGAAGCGGGCCCGCATCTGCACGCCAGCTGGACGTGGGCGCCGTCGGCGCTGGACGGCGAACAGATCAGCCGTCTGAGCCGGCTGTGGTTCGAGGCGCTGACCGGTATCTGCGCACACGTGCGCAACGGCGGGGGAGGGTTGACCCCGTCCGATCTTGCGCCCGCACGCCTGAGCCAGCAGCAGCTCAACGAACTCGAGCAGCAGTACCATCTCGCCGACGTGTTGCCGCTGACCCCCGTGCAGCAGGGTCTGTTGTTTCACGCCAGCATCGCCCAGGGCGGCGACAACGGCGACGACGTCTATGCGGTGCAGCTGGGTGTCACCGTGGCCGGCGCCATCGACCCACACCGGCTACGCGACGCGGTGCAAAACGTGGTCAACCGGCACCCCAACCTGGCGGCGCGATTCTGCGCCCGGTTCGAGGAGCCGGTGCAGGTCATCCCCGCCGAACCCGTGATGGCCTGGCGGTACGTGCAGCTGGACAGCGACGAACTCGGCCACGACGAGCAGATCGATCGGCTGTGCGCCGAGGAACGGGACGCCGTCAGCGACCTGGCCGCCCGGCCGGCCTTCCGCGCCGCGTTGATCCGGATCGCGGAAAACAAGCACCGGTTTGTGCTCACCAACCACCACATCGTGATGGACGGGTGGTCGCTGCCGATCCTGCTGCGCGAGATCTTCGCCAGTTACTACGGGGAGCGCCTGCCCGCGCCCGCGTCGTACCGCAGCATTCTCACCTGGCTCGCGGCCCAGGACCGCGGCGCGGCCCAGGCGGCGTGGCGTCAGATGCTCGACGGCTTCGACAACCCGACCCTGGTAGGCCCCGCAACCCGGTTGGGACTCGGGCGCCGACGCGTCGATTCGTATCGGGTGTCCGTCGAGACCACCCGGGAGTTGAGCACGCTGGCCCGCTCCTGCCACACCACCGTCAACACGGTGCTGCAGGCCGCGTGGGCACAGCTGCTGATGTGGCTGACCGGCCAGCGTGACGTCGCATTCGGTACCGCGGTTTCGGGACGGCCGCCCGAAGTGTTGGGCTCGGAATCGATTGTGGGCCTTTTGATTAACACGGTGCCGGTGCGGGCGAACACCACCGTGTCCACGACCATCGCCGACTTGCTCGAACAGCTGCAGAACGCTCACAACGACAGGCTCGAGCACGAGCACCTGGGGCTTACCGACATTCACCGCGCGACCGGCCACGACCAGTTGTTCGACACTCTTTTCCTGTACGAGAACTACCCGATCGACACCAACGTGCCGGTGGGCGTCCACGAGCTCGCCATCACCGACGTCACCAACCGCGAATACAACCACTACCCGCTGTCCGTGATGGCCTTGCCGGGCCACGAATTGGGCATCCGCGTCGAATACGACACCGATGTGTTCGACCCGGCCAGCATCGAGACGCTGGTCGAGCGGTTCCAGCGGGTGCTGGTCGCCATGACCGCCGACCCGACCCAGCGGTTGTCGTCGATGGACGTGCTGGATGCCGGTGAGCATGCCCGCCTGGACGAGTGGGGCAACCGTGCGGTGCTGACCCAGCCGGTGGTCGGGGCCACGACGATTCCGGAGATGTTCGCCGCGCAGGTGGCGCGCACCCCGGACGGGGTAGCGCTGGTCGATGGCGCGCGGTCATGGACCTACCGCGAGCTCGATGAGGCGGCCGAGCGGTTGGCGCGGGTGCTGGTCGGCCACGGGGCGGGCCCGGGTGAATGTGTGGCGCTGCTGTTTTCGCGATCGGCCGAGGCGATTGTGGCGATGGTCGCGGTGCTCAAGTCCGGAGCGGCCTATCTACCGATCGACCCGGTAATGCCCGACGCGCGGCTTGAGTTCATGCTCGGCGATGCGACACCAGTCGCCGCGCTGACCAATACCGCGCTGCGGTCGCGGTTGGACGGGGCTGATCTGCCGGTCATCGACGTCGACGACCCGGACCTGCCCATCCCTTCGGACCTCACTCTGCCGGTGGCAGCGCCGGAGGATCTGGCATACGTGATTTACACCTCGGGTACGACCGGGGTGCCCAAGGGTGTGGCGATCACCCACGGGAATGCGATATCGCTACTGGAATCGCCCGACCCCGGCGCGCCCACGGGGCCGGATCAGGTGTGGTCGCAATGGCATTCGTACAGCTTCGACGTCTCGGTGTGGGAGATCTTCAGTGCCCTGCTGCACGGCTCCCGGCTGGTGGTGGTGCCCGAGTCGGCAGCGGCTTCCGCCCACGAACTGCGCGACCTGCTGGTCGCCGAACAGGTGACCGTGGTGGGTCAAACTCCGTCGGCGTTGGCGATGATGCCGTCCGAAGGGTTGGAGTCCGCGACGCTGGTGATGGCCGGGGAGGCCTGCCCGAATGAAGTGGTGGACCGGTGGGCGCCGGGGCGGGTGATGGTCAACGCCTACGGCCCGACCGAGGCCACGATCTATGCGGCGATCAGTGCGCCGTTGACGGCCGGCGGGGGCGCCCCGATTGGTGTGCCGGTGCCGGGTGCGGCGTTGTTCGTGTTGGACAAGTGGCTGCGGCCGGCTCCCGAGGGTGTGGTCGGGGAGCTGTACATCGCCGGTCGTGGCGTGGCGGTTGGCTACATGCGCCGCGCCGGTTTGACTTCGTCGCGGTTTGTGGCGTGTCCATTCGGCGGACCGGGATCGCGGATGTATCGCACCGGTGACCTGGTGCGCTGGGGTTCCGATGGGCAGTTGCAGTACTTGGGGCGGGCCGACGAGCAGGTCAAGATCCGTGGCTATCGCATCGAATTGGGTGAGGTTCAGGCGGCGCTGGCCGCCCTGGATGGGGTGCAGGCCGCGGCGGTGATCGCCCGGGAGGACCGTCCGGGCGACAAGCGGTTGGTCGGCTATGTGACCGTCACCGGGGACGTCGACCCGGCCCAGATGCGCAGCGCGCTGGCCGAGCGGTTGCCGGCCTACATGGTCCCCGCGTCAGTGGTCGTGCTCGAGACGTTGCCGCGAACGGTCAACGGCAAGCTCGACAAACGCGCGCTCCCCGCGCCCGAATACCAGAATGTCGTCCGCTACACCCCGCCCGCTACACCCACCGAGGAGATCGTGGCCGGGATCTACGGCCAGGTGCTGGGCCTGGAGCGGGTCGGCGTCGAGATCTCCTTCTTCGACCTGGGCGGCGATTCGCTGTCGGCGATGCGCGTGGTCGCCGCGATCAATACGGCGTTCGATACCAACCTTTCGGTGCGAGCGCTTTTCGAGGCGCCGTCAGTCCGAAGCGTGAGTGAGCGTCTGGACAGTAACGTCGACGCGGCCGACCAAGCCGACGCCCACGGTCCGAGTTATGTTGCGGTGCACGGCCGCGACACCGAGGGACTTCGCGCCAGCGACTTGATGCTGGACAAGTTCATCGACGACACGACACTGAACATTGCTCCGACGCTGCCCGGCCCGAGTGCCGAGGCGCGCACGGTGCTGTTGACCGGGTCGACCGGCTTCTTGGGACGCTATCTGGCCCTGGAGTGGCTCAAGCAACTGAAACGCGTTGACGGCAAGCTGATCTGCTTGGTGCGGGCCAGCTCTGATCAAGAGGCGTGGAATCGGCTGGAGAAGACCTTCGACACCGGGGACCCGCAACTGGTGGAGCACTTCCACCAGTTGGCGGCCGCCGACCACCTCGAGGTCGTCGCCGGCGACAAGGGTGAGGCCAACCTGGGTCTCGATGAGCAGACCTGGCAGCGGCTGGCCGACACCGTCGATCTGATCGTCGATTCGGCCGCTGTGGTCAACGGTGTGCTGCCCTACCGGGAGTTGTTCGGGCCCAACGTCGTTGGAACCGCCGAGCTGATCAAGTTCGCGCTGACCACGCGGATGAAGCCCTACGCGTTCGTGTCGACGTCGGACCTCGGTCGCCAGGTTGAGCCATCGCTGTTCACCGAGGATGCCGACATCCGCGTCGTCAGTCCTACTCGCGTCCTCGACGGCAGCTACGCCAACGGCTACGGCAACAGCAAATGGGCGGGTGAGGTACTGCTGCGGGAGGCCAATGAGCAGTTCGGGCTTCCGGTTTCGGTGTTCCGCAGCGACATGATCCTGTCCGATGTCAGCTATGCGGGCCAGTTCAATGTCACCGATATCGTCACCCGGATGATTCTGAGCCTGGTGGCCACCGGCGTCGCGCCCGCCTCGTTCTACCAGCTCGACGAGAACGGCAACCGGCAACGGGCCCACTTCGACGGGCTGCCGGTCGAATTCGTCGCCGAGGCGATCGCGAGCCTGGGTGCCCAGGTGGTCGACGGGTTCGAGACCTATCACGTGATGAACCCGCACGACGACGGCATCGGAATCGACACGTACGTCGACTGGCTGATCGAGGCCGGCTATCCGATCAAGCGCATCGACGACTTCGGGGAGTGGGTACGGCAGTTCGAGACCGCCCTGCGTGCTCTGCCGGATCGGCAGCGCCAGCACTCGGTGCTGCAGATGCTGCAGTTGATGCTGCACAATCCCGACCAGATCCACGCGCTCGAGCCGACCCGCGGGTCGTTCGCGCCGACCGACCGCTTCCGTGCCGCGGTGCAGGAAGCGAAAATCGGCCCGGACAACGACATCCCGCACATCTCGGCGCCGGTCATCATCAAGTACGTCACCGACCTGCAGTTGGTCGGACTCCTCTAGTCAACCCCGGCACGCGCCGCGCCCGCCAGACGCCTGCGCGCTGCTGACTACGATTGCGGTGAACGCGAAGACGTTGCGCAAGTAGACCGGAGTGTTCACACGATGACATCAGCCCGCGTGCCCGGATTGCCGATCGGTGAGGCCAAGGCCGCCGCCGATGAGGCGGCCGTTCCCGACTACATGGCCGAACTCAGCATCTTCCAGGTGCTGCTCAACCATCCACAGCTGGCACGTGCGGTCAACGACCTGCTCGCCACCATGCTGTGGCACGGTTCCCTCGACGCTCGGTTACGGGAGCTGGTGATCATGCGGATCGGCTGGCTCACCGCGTGCGAATACGAATGGACACAGCACTGGCGCGTCGCCACCCGGTTGGGCGTGACGTCCGACGACCTGCTCGGCGTGCGCGATTGGCAACAGCACCACGCATTCGGGGCCACCGAGCGCGCGGTGCTGGCGGCCACCGACGACGTGGTGCGCGACGGTGCGGTCAGCGCCGAAAGCTGGGCGGCCTGCGAACGCGAATTCCAAAGCGACAAAACGGTTCTCGTCGAGCTCGTCACCGCGATCAGCGCGTGGCGAATGGTCTCGTCAATCCTGCAGAGCCTCGATGTCCCGTTGGAGGACGGCGTGGCGGGCTGGCCGCCCGACGGGTGTGTACCCGCGAGTTGATTGCCATGTCGGGCGATAACTCATAGCGTCGTGGAATGCGGACCAGAGTCGCCGAGATGCTCGGTGTGGAGTTCCCGATATGCGCCTTCAGCCACTGTCGCGACGTCGTCGCCGCGGTCACCAACGCCGGCGGATTCGGCGTCCTCGGTGCGGTCGCGCACAGCCCGCAGCGGCTGCAGAACGAACTGGTCTGGATCGAGGAGCAGACCGGCGGTAAGCCCTACGGCGTCGACCTGCTCCTGCCGCCCAAATATGTCGGCGCCGAGCAAGGCGGCATCGACGCGAAGCAGGCCAGGGAGCTGCTCCCCGAGGAGCACCGCGCGTTCGTCGAAGACTTGCTCGCCCGGTACGGCATCACCGCGCCGGCCGAACCGCCGCGTGCATCCGCCGGCGGCCTCAACATCTCGCCCAAGGGCTATGAGCCGCTGCTCGAAGTGGCCTTTGCGCATGACATCCGGTTGATCGCCAGTGCGCTCGGGCCGCCGCCGGCCGACCTCGTCGAACGCGCGCACGGTCACGACGTATTGGTGGCCGCGCTGGCCGGCACCACCGAGCACGCGCGACGGCACGCCGCTGCCGGCGTCGACCTGATCGTCGCGCAGGGCACCGAAGCGGGCGGCCACACCGGCGAAGTGGCGACGATGGTCCTGGTCCCCGAAGTCGTCGACGCGGTCGCGCCGGTCCCGGTGCTGGCGGCGGGCGGGATCGCCCGCGGCCGCCAGATCGCGGCGGCCCTGGCTCTGGGTGCCGAGGGCGTGTGGTGTGGCTCGGTCTGGTTGACCACCGAGGAAGCCGAGACGGACCCGGTGGTCAAGGAGAAGTTCCTGGCCGCCAGTTCCTCGGACACGGTGCGATCGCGGTCGATGACGGGCAAGCCGGCGCGGATGCTGCGGACGGCCTGGACCGAGGAATGGGAGCGGCCCGAAAACCCGGCTCCGCTCGGTATGCCGTTGCAGACCACCCTGGTCACCGAACCCCAGGTGCGCATCAGCCAGGCGGCCGCTCATCCCGGCGCCAAGGCTCGTGAACTGTCAACCTATTTCGTCGGCCAGGTGGTCGGTTCGCTCGACCGGGTCCGGCCGACCCGTTCGGTCATGCTCGACATGATCGAGGAATTCGCCGAAACCCTCGGGCGGCTGGAGAACTTGGCCGACGACTGACCACCCGGCTGGGCTGTCCGCGTGGCGTGACGTGTAGCACCCGGGCTTTGAGTGTGCGCTCAGGGCGGGAAATTCGCCGAAATCCCGCCGTGGAAGCACAGCCAACGCCCTGAGCGCACAGTCCAAGCGAAATGGGGCCCGGTTGGGCTGCCCGGGTGGCGCGATCAAGGGTTGTGAATCACGCCACACGCCGCCCCGATCGTCGCATTCCCGCAGCTCAACGGCGTCGAAGCTGGCCGAATGCTGTGAAGACGCCTACAACTTGCCCGACACGCGCGGCATCGGATTGACCGGGTTGGGCCCCTCGTGGACTATGGCAGCAGCACCTCGTTAGGTGAGGCGGCTACACGAACACAGGCCACTGACCCCGAACGTCGAAAGACGCCCCGGGTCAGGACAGCTCCTCCCGGCTTAAGGGTTGAGCCAAAGTGGCTTCCGGAGTTCCGGACACGTCGTGTGGTGCCAAAGCTCTGACGAGAGGGGTGCGGATTTCCGGCGGTCGTCGGATTCTGAACTCCTTTTGGTGCGCGCAGCAGGCGCGGGTAACCGCACGCGTCGTGGCCGTAGGGGAGGTGGGGGACGTATGAGTTCCAGTGGCAGTCCGGAGCGAAATCCGTGCTCCGTTCCGTCCCGATCCGGCCTCCTGCTCGACGCTCTGCGCTGAGTCACCGCAACGCTAATCGACTTACCGCTCAAGCGTTCTCGGATCGGCACTACTACGGGACGGACCCTCAGTCCAGTCAGTACCCGTCTGCAATTCCGCAAGGAGACGATCATGACCGCAGTGCTGTTCGACGAAGTAGTAGCCGTAGCGCCCGCCCGCAACCTGCACGTGGTGCGCGACACGACCCCCACGCAGACCGCCGCGCCCAAGAAGGCCGTGCGGCGCGTCGACGCCCTGCCGTTCGGCCTCGGCCACGACCCGATGGTGGACGGGGTGGCGCTGTTGCTGACTGTTCCGGTGCGGCACGTGTACGCGGCCCTGTTGCGTGTTGGGCTGCTCGAAGTCCGGGCTTGATCGGAATGGATGCGCCCCTTGGTGCCGGCGGTGATTGATTTGCAGTGGACCGTAGAATCTTCCTAACGGCACCGATCCGGCCATCACCGGGGAGCCTTCGGAAGAACAGCCCGCAAGGCCCAGTAGACCCGAACGGGTAGGCCCGTCACAGCCACAATCGAGCGGCCGCGCGTGAGCGCGGCAAGCGGGGTGGTACCGCGGTGCTCGCGCAGGTAGCGCGTCGTCGTCCCCGGCCTGACCGTAGGCACGCAGGAGACGACGCGCACCGTGACCGAAAACGCTGACGCCAGGGCTTATCCCAAGCTCGCCGGTGGGGCACCCGACTTCCCGGAGTTGGAAGTCGACGTCCTCGACTATTGGGCTCGCGACGACACCTTCCGGGCCAGCATCGCCCGCCGCGACGGAGCCGAAGAGTACGTGTTCTATGACGGGCCGCCGTTCGCCAACGGGCTGCCGCACTACGGGCACCTGCTCACCGGCTACGTGAAAGACATTGTCCCGCGGTACCGCACGATGCGCGGCTACAAGGTGGAGCGCCGCTTCGGCTGGGATACCCACGGGCTGCCCGCCGAACTCGAAGTCGAACGCCAACTCGGCATCACCGACAAGTCCCAGATCGACGACATGGGCATCGCCGCGTTCAACGAGGCCTGCCGGGAATCGGTGTTGCGCTACACCGACGAATGGCAGGCCTACGTCACCCGTCAGGCCCGGTGGGTCGACTTCGACAACGACTACAAGACGCTCGATCTGCCCTACATGGAATCGGTGATCTGGGCGTTCGGACAGCTGTGGGACAAGGGCCTGGCTTACGAGGGCTACCGGGTGCTGCCGTACTGCTGGCGAGACGAAACCCCGTTGTCCAACCACGAATTGCGGATGGACGACGACGTCTATCAGAGCCGCCAGGACCCGGCCCTCACCGTGGGTTTCAAGGTGACCGGTGGCGAGCTGGACGGTGCCTACCTGTTGGTGTGGACGACGACGCCGTGGACCCTGCCGTCCAACCTGGCCGTTGCCGTCAACCCGGACGTGACCTACATGCACGTACGGGTGGCGGAGCAGCGGTTTGTGCTGGCCGAGGCGCGGCTTGGCGCCTACGCCCGGGAAATCGGTGAGGAGCCCGAGGTGCTCGGTGAGTACCGGGGCGCCGACCTGCTGGGCACCCGCTACCTGCCCCCGTTCCCGTATTTCATGGACCCAGAAGAGGGGCGGGCCAACGCATTTCAGGTGCTGCCGGGCGACTTCGTGACCACCGAGGACGGCACCGGGATCGTGCACCTGGCGCCGGCCTACGGTGAGGACGACATGGCGACCACCGACAAGGTGGGCATCGTGCCGGTCACCCCGGTCGACTCCAAGGGCCGGTTCGACGTCACGGTCCCGGATTACCGCGGGCAGCACGTCTTTGACGCCAACCCGCACATCATCCGCGACCTGAAGAACCAGAGCGGGCCGGCCGCGGTGAACCAGCCGGTATTGGTGCGTCACGAAACTTACGAGCACCCCTATCCGCACTGCTGGCGATGCCGCAATCCGCTGATCTACCGGGCGGTGTCGTCGTGGTTCGTCGCGGTCACCGAGTTCCGGGATCGCATGGTGGAACTCAACCAGGAGATCACCTGGTACCCGGAGCACGTCAAGGACGGGCAGTTCGGTAAGTGGCTGCAGGGTGCCCGCGACTGGTCGATCTCGCGAAACCGCTACTGGGGCACTCCGATTCCGGTATGGAAATCCGACGACCCGGCCTATCCTCGCATCGACGTCTACGGCAGCCTCGACGACCTGGAGCGCGACTTCGGGGTGCGGCCAACCAATTTGCACCGCCCTTACATCGACGAGCTCACCCGGCCCAACCCCGACGATCCGACCGGTAACAGCACCATGCGGCGCATCCCCGATGTGCTGGACGTGTGGTTCGACTCGGGCTCGATGCCGTACGCCCAGGTGCATTTTCCGTTCGAGAACGCGGATTGGTTCGACAGCCATTACCCGGGTGATTTCATCGTCGAGTACATTGGGCAGACCCGAGGGTGGTTCTACACCCTGCACGTGCTGGCCACCGCGCTGTTCGACCGGCCAGCGTTCAAAACCTGTGTGGCACATGGGATTGTGCTGGGTTCCGACGGCCAGAAGATGAGCAAGTCGCTGCGCAACTACCCGGATGTCAGCGAGGTGTTCGATCGCGACGGCTCCGATGCGATGCGGTGGTTCCTGATGGCCTCGCCGATCCTGCGCGGCGGGAATCTGATCGTCACCGAGCAGGGTATCCGAGAAGGCGTGCGGCAGGTACTGCTGCCGATGTGGAACGCGTACAGCTTCCTGGCCCTCTACGCGCCGAAAGTCGGTACCTGGCGCACCGATTCGGCGCACGTGCTGGATCGCTACATTCTGGCGAAGCTCGCCGTGCTGCGCGACGAGCTCACCGAATCGCTGGAGGTCTGCGACATCTCGGGCGCCTGCGAACAGCTGCGCCAGTTCACCGAGGCACTGACGAATTGGTATGTGCGACGGTCGCGTTCGCGGTTCTGGGAAGAGGACAGCGATGCCATCGACACCTTGCACACCGTGCTAGAGGTCACTTCGCGGCTCGCCGCGCCGCTGCTTCCGTTGATCACCGAGATCATCTGGCGCGGTTTGACCAGTGAGCGGTCAGTGCACCTGACGGACTGGCCGCAAGCCGGCGAGCTACCCGCGGACCCTGAGTTGGTGGCCGCGATGGACCAGGTTCGCGAGGTGTGCTCGGCCGCGTCGTCGCTGCGCAAGGCCAAGAAATTGCGGGTGCGCCTTCCGCTACTGAAACTGACTGTGGCAGTGGAGGATCCGCAACAGCTGGTGCCGTTCACCGACCTGATCGCCGACGAGCTCAACGTCAAGAGTGTGGAACTGACCGACGCGATCGAGACCTACGGTCGCTTTGAGCTCACCGTCAACGCCCGGGTGGCCGGGCCGCGGCTGGGCAAGGACGTGCAAGCCGCCATCAAGGCGGTCAAGGCCGGCGAGGGCGTCGTCAACCCGGATGGCACCCTGACCGCCGGTCCGGCGGTGTTGCAGCCCGAGGAGTACAGCTCACGACTGGTGGCCGCCGACCCGGAATTCACCGCGGCGCTGCCCGCCGGAGCCGGTCTGGTGGTGCTGGACGGCACGGTGACCCCGGAGCTGGAGGCCGAAGGTTGGGCCAAGGACCGGATCCGCGAGCTGCAGGAGTTGCGCAAGAACACCGGGTTGGATGTCTCCGATCGCATCCGGGTGGTGATGGCGGTGCCGGCCGAGCGTGCCGACTGGGCGCGTGCTCACCGAGATCTGATCGCGGGTGAAATCCTGGCCACCAGTTTCGAATTCGGCGATCCCGCAGACGCAGCGGAGATCGGCGACGGCGTGCGGGTCGAGATCGCCAAAGCGTGAACCCGCGAAAGTGCAACTAGCGACGTGATCTCCGAGTAGCACCGACGATAGTTGCACTCTCGCGGCATCGCTAAGGTTTGACCGCGCGCCAGCGCAGCCTGCCGGCGCGAACCTCGACCTCGACATCGCCAAATCCCGCCGCGCGCAAGCGATCCGGCAGGGTGTCCGGCGAGACGGTGTTGCAAGTGTCACGGAAATGCAGAATCCGGAAGCGCAGCGACGTCACGCTGTCGCTGCCGGCGAAAACGCCACCGGGACGCAGCACGCGGAAAGCCTCGGCGAACAACCGGTCCTGCAGTTCGACGGTCGGGACGTGGTGCAGCATCGTGAATGACACCACCGAGCTGAACTCGTCGGCCGGCAATCCGGTTTTGGTGGCGTCGCCGTTGATGATTCGCGCCCGGTCGCCGTACAGTCGCTGCAGTCGCTGCGCCATCGGGGTATCGATCTCGACCGAGGTGAGCTTCGGCGTCTTGTCGACCAGCACCCGCAGGATCGCCCCATAGCCGGGCCCGATTTCCAGCGTGTTGTCGCCCAGGTCTACGTCGGCCAGCGCCCAAGGCAGCAGATCGTCTTCGACCGCTTTGGCCCAGCGGTCCGAGCTGCAGATCCGTCGGTGCGCGAGGTTCATGGCCATGTGGAAAACGTTAGCCCCATAGCATCGACCCTGTGGAGTCCCGTTGGGTGCTGCACCTGGATATGGACGCGTTTTTCGCCTCCGTCGAGCAGCTCACCCGGCCGACCCTGAGAGGTCGGCCGGTGCTGGTGGGCGGGCTGGGCGGCCGGGGAGTGGTGGCCGGGGCGAGCTATGAGGCCCGAGTGTTCGGGGCGCGGTCGGCCATGCCGATGCATCAGGCCCGCCGGATGATCGGCGTGACCGCGGTGGTGTTACCGCCGCGCGGAGTGGTGTACGGGATCGCCAGCCGGCGGGTGTTCGACGCCGTACGCGGCGTGGTGCCCGTCGTCGAGCAGCTGTCCTTCGACGAGGCTTTCGGGGAGCCCTCGCAGCTCGCCGGGGCGTCCGCAGCGGACGTCGAGGAGTTCTGCGAGGGGTTGCGGCGACGGGTGCGCGACGAGACCGGGTTGATCGCCTCGGTGGGGGCGGGCTCGGGCAAGCAGATCGCCAAGATCGCCTCCGGTTTGGCCAAACCCGACGGCATTCGGGTGGTCCGGCGCGACGAGGAACGGCTGCTGCTCGACGGGTTGCCGGTGCGGCGGCTGTGGGGAATCGGCCCGGTGGCCCAGGAGAAGCTGAACCGCCTCGGCATCGAGACGATCGGCCAACTGGCCGCGTTGACCGACGCCGAGGTGGCCAACATCCTGGGCGCGACGGTCGGGCCGGCGCTGCACCGGCTGGCCCGCGGCATCGACGACCGTCCCGTCGCGGAGCGCGCCGAAGCCAAGCAGATCAGCGCCGAATCCACCTTCGCGGTCGACCTGACCAGCCTGGAGCAGCTGCACAACGCGATCGATCCGATCGCCGAGCATGCGCATCAACGCCTGCTGCGCGACGGCCGCGGCGCGCGCACCATCACGGTGAAGCTGAAGAAGTCCGACATGAGCACGCTGACCCGCTCGGCAACCCTGCCCTACGCGACAACCGAGCCCGCCGCGCTGATCGCCGTTGCCCGGCGACTGCTGCTCGATCCGCGCGAGATCGGGCCCATTCGCCTACTCGGCGTTGGGTTTTCGGGGCTCAGCGACGTGCGCCAGGAGTCGCTGTTCTCCGATCTGGAGCTGGCGGCGGCGGAATCGGAGGCGCAGCACTCCTTCCAAACGGCAACAGAGACCGCGACCGAGGCCATGTTCGGGCCGGCACCGGAAGCCTCGCCGTGGCGGGTGGGCGACGACGTCGAGCACCGCGAACTCGGGCACGGCTGGGTGCAGGGCGCCGGCCACGGCGTGGTGACCGTGCGATTCGAAACGCGCAGCAGCGGACCGGGGCAGGCCCGGACGTTCCCCGCCGGCACCGCCGACCTCGTCGGCGCCAACCCGATCGACTCCCTGGACTGGCGGGAGTACCTGGGCGCGCTGCGCGCCGAGGAGCCCGCCGACGCGTCAGCCCCAGCGGGCGACGACGTCGCCGACCGGTAACCGCGCGGCGAGCGCGGCCATCAGCAGCACCCGGGCCTGCGGCGGCCGCAACCGCGGCACCATCACGGCGCCGGCTTCGACCAGGTCGTGGCCGGGACCGTAGCCCGCGCTGACCCGGCCGCCGGGAACCCGGGTGGACACCCCCACGACGATGCCGTCGGCGCAGTGCCGGCGGACGCCGTCGACCACCGCGGCCCCGGCGTTACCCGAGCCCAGCGCCTCCAGCACGACGGCTCGCGCTCCGGCGGCCACACACGCGTCCAGCGCCACCGAATCACTGCCCAGATAGGCCGCGACGATGTCGACCCGGGGTGCGTCGCCGGCCCGCAACTCGCCCAGGTAGGGGCGGACCTTGGCGCTGGTCAGCGCTACGCCGCCCGGCGTCGTGCCGACCAAGTCGCCGGCGAAGCCGCTCAGATCCTGGGTAGCCGCCTTGTGCAGGCCCAGCGGTTGCAGCACCCGCCCGGCGAACGACACCAGCACGCCGAGGCCCCGCGCGGCCGGGCTGGCCGCTACCGCCACCGCGTCACGCAGATTGACCGGGCCGTCCGCGTCGGAGGCATCGGCGCTGCGCATGGCGCCGGTCAGGACGACCGGGGCGTTGCCCGCGTAGGTGAGCTCGAACCAGAGGGCGCTCTCCTCCATGGTGTCGGTGCCGTGCGCGACGACCACGCCCTCGGCGCCATTCTGGACCGCGGCCCCGACGGCGGCGCTGATCCGATCCCAGTCGGCCGTCGTCAACTCCGAGCTGTCCACCGCCATCAGGTCGACGACGTCGACGTCGAGACCGGCGGTCAGGTCGGTTCCGCTGCGGCTGGGACGGCGCACGCCGTCGGCGCCGGTGCTGGTCGAAATCGTGCCGCCGGTGGCGATGACGGTGATGCGACCCATGGTCGAATCATTCCGCACGCGCCGTGGCGGCGAGGCCGCACCCAACCAAGCCGAGTGCTAGGGGATGATAGGCAGGTGCCCGAAGAACCAACAGGATCGGCTGAGCCGGTGACGTCAGCGGGGGAGGCTGCAACGTCCGGGGAAGTGAAACAACCCGAAACCCCTGCGCCGCAGCCAGCTCCGAGGCGGCTACGCCTGCTGCTGTCGGTGGCGGCCGTCGTGCTGGCGCTCGACATCGTGACCAAGGTGCTCGCCGTCAAACTGCTGCCCCCGGGGCAGCCGGTGTCGATCATCGGCGACACCGTGACCTGGACGTTGGTCCGCAATTCGGGGGCCGCCTTCTCGATGGCGACCGGATACACCTGGATGTTGACACTGATCGCCACCTGTGTGGTGATCGGCATCTTCTGGATGGGCCGACGGCTGGTATCGCCCTGGTGGGCGGTGGGCCTCGGGATGATCCTCGGCGGCGCCATGGGCAACCTGGTCGATCGCTTCTTCCGCGCGCCCGGGCCGCTGCGCGGCCATGTCGTGGACTTTTTGTCGATCGGCTGGTGGCCGGTGTTCAACGTCGCCGATCCGTCGGTGGTCGGCGGCGCGATCCTGCTCGTCGTGCTCTCCGTTTTCGGCTTCGACTTCGACAACGTGGGTCGTCGCAAGGCCGACGGGAACTCCGAGGGTCGGGGCAAGGCCGACCAAGCCCAGTGACTGACCGCTCGATGTCTGTTCCCGAGGGATTGGCGGGCATGCGTGTTGATGCCGGGTTGTCCCGCCTGCTGGGCCTGTCCCGCAGCGCCGTGGCGGCCATCGCCGAAGACGGCGGCGTCGAGCTGGACGGTGTGCAGGCCGGGAAGTCCGACCGGCTGACACCCGGCGCCTGGCTGGAGGTTCGGTTGCCCGAGGCGCCGGCGCCGCCGGAGAACACCCCGGTCGACATCGAGGGCATGACGATCCTGTACTCCGACGACGACATCGTGGTGGTCGACAAGCCTGCGGCGGTGGCCGCACACGCCTCCGTGGGCTGGAGCGGGCCCACCGTGCTCGGCGGCCTGGCCGCCGCGGGTTACCGGATCACCACATCGGGTGTGCACGAGCGACAGGGCATCGTGCATCGCCTCGACGTCGGCACCTCCGGGGTGATGGTGGTTGCGATCTCCGAGCGCGCCTACACCCAGCTCAAGCGAGCGTTCAAGCAGCGCACCGTCGACAAGCGTTATCACGCTCTGGTGCAAGGACATCCGGACCCGTCCAGCGGGACGATCGACGCGCCGATCGGACGGCATCGCGGCGGTGAGTGGAAGTTCGCGATCACCCAGAACGGCCGGCACAGCGTCACCCACTACGACACCGTGGAAGCGTTCGCCGCCGCCAGCCTGCTCGACGTCCACCTGGAAACCGGTCGTACCCACCAGATTCGGGTGCATTTCGCCGCGTTGCACCATCCGTGCTGTGGGGACCTGGTCTACGGGGCCGACCCGAAGCTCGCGAAAAGACTTGGGCTGGAACGCCAATGGCTGCACGCGCGGTCACTGGCGTTCGCCCATCCGGCCGACGGGCGGTGGGTGGAGTTCGTCAGCCCGTACCCGGCCGACCTAGAGCACGCGTTGGGCGTCTTGCGCCACGAGGGGTGATCAGCCGGGTTTGCGAGCTTCGACCAGAACCCGGGTGGCGTGCGCGACGAACGGCCCGCCGGACTCGATGCGGTCGTGCAGCTCGCGCAGCCGATCGCGGAAGCGCTCCACCGTGAAGTCCGGCACCGTCCAAATCACCTTGCGCAGGAAGTAGACAACGGCGCCGATGTCGAAGTACTCCTGCCGTAGCCGCTCCATCCGCATGTCCACGACCTGTAGCCCGGCGGCCTGCGCCCCGGCCCGCTGAGTGTCGGGGTGCTGGCGGGCCCATGACTCCGGCTGCGCTCCGATGAAGTACTCGGTCAACTCGGCCACGGTGGCCGGCCCGACATGTTGGGCCAGATACGTACCGCCGGGGCGCAGCACCCGGGCGATCTCGGCCCAATCCATGGCGTTGGGGTGCCGGCTGGTCACCAGGTCGAATGCCTCGTCGGCGAACGGCAGCGGCGACGCGGCCCGCGTGGCCACCACGACCACGCCGAGGGGATGCAAACGTTTGGTCGCCAAGGCCGCGTTCGGGGGC
Organism: uncultured Actinomycetota bacterium; assembly: GCA_963794245.1. GTDB lineage: Bacteria > Actinomycetota > Actinomycetes > Mycobacteriales > Mycobacteriaceae > Mycobacterium. The sequence continues at coordinate 818,695 of CAWCDD010000004.1, forward strand.
CACGTTTCGATGGCCGCCATGGTGGGCGGGAAGGGGGCCGCACCGGCCAGCACCTCCCCGCCGCCGGTGTGCAGATCCAGCGCGGCCGACACGGCCGCGTAACGCTGACTTATCAGCCGTTGGTAGCCCCATGACGGGCGTTGTTCGGTGGCGCGGTCGTCCAGCCACGAAAAATCCCAGCCGTCGACGGATACCGAATCGGCTTCTGCGACCAGATCTTCGAATGTGCGGCCCATGCTAGGCATTGTCATGCTCAAGACGTCGAGCAGACAAACTTGGTGCCGTTGAAATCAAGTTTGACTTCGCCCTGGTGCTCCCAGTATTCGGAGCCCTGCCGTCCATACCTCGCACCACTGCCGGACGGCAGCAGGAACAGGATCTGCTGCGTCCCTTTCCAGTTGAGCACCGCCGTCGGCGGGGCGAACTGGTTGTAGAACTGAGCGGTCAGCGGGCCGGCATCGGCGGGGCAGTGGTAGGTGATGACCGGTGGGGCCACGGTGGCGGGGTCGGCGATCGCCAACTGGACCAGTCGGGTCTGATAGGCCTCCAGCACGCAGGTGTGGACGTCGGCGTTGCTCGCACAGTTATCGCGGGTCGCTGCCCAGCCGGTCTGCGCGGCCGCCAGCGCGGATTGGTCGGCACCGGGGCGGGCCTGAGCCTGCCGATAGGCGGCCCCCAGCTGGCGCTCGAGGTCGAATAAATGCGAGTCGGTGCAGATCAGCTGTTGCGCGGAGTTCGCGGGTTTGGTGCAGTCGACGGCCGACGGCACCGGCGCGGCCTGCGAGCTGGACTGGGTAATGGACGGCGAAGTGGACACCGGGTGGTTGGTCGTGGGGCTGCACGCGCCCACAAGCATTGCCGCGGCGATGACTGCGATCAGCCTCATACCTGCTGACTACCGGCTGCGCCGCGATCACCGCGCGCGACACGCCCGCGCGCCGAGAAATTCGTCCGCGCGGGCCGGCTCAGACCTTGGCGGTGCTGGCCTCGCCGGAGGTGATGTCCGGAGCCAGCGGTGCGACGACACTAATGATGTCCGTCACCGTTGTCGGCGGGACTCCGGCCGCGGCCAGTGCGTCGGCCAAATGCCCGGCCACCAGGTTGAAGTGGTGCATGGTGATGCCGCGGCCCTGATGCACTTGCTTCATCGGCGCGCCGCTGTAGGCCTCTCGCGCGCCGAGCGCGGCCGCGAAGAACTCCACCTGCTTGCCCTTGAGGCGGTTCATGTTCGTTCCGGTGAAGAAGCCCGACAGTTGATCGTCGGCGAGCACGCGCACATAGAAGTCCTCGACGACGACTTCGAGCGCCTCGTGCCCGCCGATCCGGTCGTAGATGGTTGTCGGCTCCGGTTTGCGAAAGGTTGCCAGAAGTTTCATCCAACTATCCGAACACCGCGGCGTTGCCCGCCAGTTAGTCCGCGATCACGCTCGGATTGCCCGGCGTAACAAGCCGATTGCCGACGTGTGGCCGGATCTTCGATGGTTGAGTGAGGTGCAAAGCCCCGGCCACGGCACGGCAATCTGCAGCCCTCGTTGCGCGATGCCCTAGGTTGGCTGTATGACCCACGTCACACCACCACCGTCAGGAGCGACAACCGATGAATCTTGGTGACTTAACGAACCTGGTGGAAAAGCCATTTGCGGTGGTCTCCGACATCATCAACACCCCCAACTCGGCCGGCCGATATCGGCCGTTCTATCTGCGGAATCTGCTTGATGCGGTGCAAGGCCACTCGCTGACCGAGGCCGTCGAAGGTAGGACCGTCCTGATCACCGGGGCCTCGTCGGGTATCGGCGAGGCTGCGGCGAAGAAAATCGCGGAAGCCGGCGGAGTCGTCGTGTTGGTGGCCCGCACGCCGGAAAACCTCGAGAAGGTCGCCGACGAGATCCGCAGTGACGGTGGCGTTGCCCACGTCTACCCATGCGACCTCTCGGACACGGACGCCATCGCCGCGATGGCGGACAAGGTGCTCGACGAGCTTGGCGGAGTCGACATCCTGATCAACAATGCGGGTCGGTCCATCCGACGGTCGTTGGAACTCTCCTACGACCGGATCCACGACTATCAGCGGACCATGCAGCTGAACTACCTGGGCGCGGTCCAGCTGATCCTCAGGTTCATCCCGGGGATGCGCGAGCGGGGTTTCGGACAGATCATCAATGTCTCGTCCGTCGGCGTGCAGACCCGCGCACCGCGTTTCGGCGCCTACATCGCCAGCAAAGCCGCGCTGGACAGTCTGTGCGACGCGCTGCAAGCCGAAGTCGTGACCGACGACGTTCGCTTCACCACGGTGCACATGCCGCTGGTGCGAACCCCGATGATCAGCCCCACCAAGATGTACGACAAGTTCCCCGCGCTGACGCCGGATCAGGCCGCCGGGGTGATCACCGACGCGATCGTGCACCGGCCGCGGCGGGCCAGCTCACCGTTCGGGCAATTCGCCGCCGTCGCCGACGCCGTCAACCCGAATGTGATGGATCGCGTGCGTAACCGGGCATTCGGCATGTTCGACGACTCCCACGCCGCCAAGGGTGACGAACCCTCCACCGACACATCGCAATTCGACAGACGACATGAGACGTTCGTGCAAGCAACCCGCGGAATTCATTGGTGACGCCATGAGCCTTCCTAAATCCGGTAATCAGACGACCGTTGTTATCACCGGGGCCTCCTCGGGCATCGGCGCCGAGCTCGCTAACGGCCTGGCCCGGCGCGGGTTCCCGCTGTTGCTCGTGGCGCGGCGCCGCGAGCGGCTCGACAAGATCGCCAACCACGTGAGCGAGGAGTACTCGGTCGCGGTTGAGGTCATGCCCCTGGACCTGAGCGACACCAAGGCGCGCGCGAAATTGGCCGATTGGCTGCGCAGCGAACCGATTGCCGGGCTGTGCAACAGCGCCGGCTTCGGCACCAGCGGGGTGTTTCACGAGTTGCCGGTCGAACGCGAGAGTGAAGAGGTCATCCTCAATGCGCTCGCGTTGATGGAACTCACCCACGCGGCACTGCCCGGCATGGTCGAGCGGGGCGCCGGGGCGGTGATGAACATCGCGTCGATCGCCGCGTTTCAGCCCCTTCCCTTCATGGCGGTGTACTCGGCGACCAAGGCCTTTGTGCAGACATTCTCCGAAGCCGTCCACGAGGAGCTGCACGGGACCGGGGTGTCGGTAACGTCGCTATGCCCGGGCCCGGTCCCCACCGAGTGGGCTGAGATCGCCCACGCCAAGCGGTTTAGCGTGCCCCTGGCGCAAGTCTCGCCCGCCGATGTCGCCGAGGCCGCCATCGGCGGGATGTTGGGCGGCAAGCGCACCGTCGTCCCCGGCGTCGTGCCCAAGGTCGTCAGCAACGGCGGTAGGTACACACCACGTAGCCTGCTGCTGCCGGCGATCCGCATCGGCAACCGATTCCGCGGCGGACCCAGCAACTGACGGCGCCCGGCACCCGCGGCGGGTGTGCATCCCGGGCAACGAGTGTGCGTGCAGGGCGGCCTGAGCGCACACCCAAAGCCCTGAGCGCACATCGCCGCGCAGACCCCACGGGCTAGGTTTGCGTGATGGCCGCTGTGGAGCTCAACGCCGACGTCCCGATGACCCCGCAGGACATGTGGGACCGTGTCGCCGATCTGGCGGACCTGGGTGAGTGGCTGACGATGCACGAGGGGTGGCGCAGCGAACTGCCCGACGAGATCGCCGAAGGCACCCAGATCATCGGCGTGGCGCGCGCCAAGGGCATGCGCAACCGGGTGACCTGGACGGTGACCAAGTGGGACCCGCCGCATGAGGTCGCGATGTCGGGTTCGGGTAAGGGCGGAACCAAATACGGCGTCACCCTGACGGTGCGAGCGATCGGGGACGGGTCGACCCTCGGTTTACGCCTTGAGCTGGGCGGTCGGGCGCTGTTCGGGCCGGTCGGATCGGCGGCGGCGCGTGCCGTCAGGGGCGACGTCGAGAAGTCGCTGCAGAACTTCGTCGAGCTGTACGGATAAAACCGGTGGCGATCGCAAGCTCGGCGGAGCCGGGCGCTGCGGGTCGTCACCAATCAAAACCGGTGGCGATCGCAAGCTCGGCGGAGCCGGGCGCTGCGGGTCGTCACCAATCAAAACCCAGACACACTTGCGCGACACGCCGAGGAAGCGTCGGTGGTCGGTCATAGACTGGCGTGCCTATGAGTCAGTCCTTCGTGCACCTGCATAACCACACCGAGTACTCGATGCTGGACGGTGCCGCGAAGATCACGCCGATGCTCGCCGAGGTCCAGCGGCTGGAAATGCCCGCGGTCGGGATGACCGACCACGGAAACATGTTCGGCGCCAGCGAGTTCTACAACGCGGCGACCAAGGTCGGGATCAAGCCGATCATCGGTGTCGAGGCCTACATCGCGCCGGCCTCGCGCTTCGACACCAAGCGAATCCTGTGGGGTGACCCCGGCCAGAAGTCCGACGACGTCTCGGGCAGTGGCTCCTACACGCACATGACGATGGTGGCCGAAAACGCCGCCGGGCTGCGCAACCTGTTCAAGCTGTCGTCGTTCGCGTCGTTCGAGGGCCAGCTCGGCAAGTGGTCGCGGATGGACGCCGAGCTCATCGCCGAACATGCCGAGGGCATCATCGCGACCACCGGGTGCCCGTCGGGTGAGGTGCAGACGCGTCTTCGGTTGGGGCATGACCGCGAGGCGCTGGAGTCGGCCGCCAAGTGGCGCGAGATCTTCGGCGCCGACAACTACTTCCTGGAGCTGATGGACCACGGGCTGTCCATCGAGCAGCGCGTCCGCGAGGGCCTGCTTGAGATTGGCCGCAAGCTCGGTATTCCGCCGCTGGCCACCAACGACTGCCACTACGTCACCCGCGACGCGTCCCACAACCACGAGGCGCTGCTGTGCGTGCAGACCGGCAAGACGCTGTCGGATCCGAACCGGTTCAAGTTCGACGGCGACGGCTACTACCTGAAGTCGGCCGCCGAGATGCGCAGGATCTGGGACGGCGAGGTGCCCGGCGCCTGCGATTCCACTCTGCTGATCGCCGAGCGGGTGCAGTCCTACGCCGAGGTGTGGGCGCCGCGCGACCGGATGCCGGTCTTCCCGGTGCCCGAGGGGCACGACCAGGGGACGTGGCTGCACCACGAGGTGATGGCGGGGTTGCAGCGACGGTTTCCGTCCGGGGTCGGCCAGGACTACATCGACCGGGCCGAGTTCGAGATCAAGGTCATCTGCGACAAGGGCTTCCCGGCGTACTTCCTGATCGTCGCCGACCTGATCAACTACGCGCGCTCGGTCGATATCCGGGTCGGGCCGGGGCGCGGTTCGGCGGCGGGTTCGCTGGTGGCCTACGCGATGGGCATCACCAACATCGATCCCATTCCGCACGGTCTGCTGTTCGAGCGCTTCCTCAACCCCGAGCGTCCGTCGGCACCCGACATCGATATCGACTTCGACGACCGTCGCCGCGGCGAGATGGTGCGCTATGCCGCCGAGAAGTGGGGCTCCGACCGCGTCGCTCAGGTCATCACCTTCGGCACGATTAAAACCAAAGCGGCGCTGAAGGATTCGGCGCGGATCCACTACGGGCAGCCCGGGTTCGCGATCGCGGACCGGATCACCAAAGCGCTGCCGCCGGCGATCATGGCCAAGGACATCCCGCTGTCCGGCATCACCGACCCGGCCCATGAGCGGTACAAGGAAGCCGCCGAGGTCCGCGGCCTGATCGAGACCGACCCGGACGTGCGCACCATCTACCAGACGGCACGCGGCCTGGAAGGGCTGATCCGCAACGCCGGTGTGCACGCGTGTGCGGTGATCATGAGCAGCGAGCCGCTGACCGAGGCCATCCCGCTGTGGAAGCGGCCGCAGGACGGCGCCATCATCACCGGCTGGGACTACCCGTCGTGCGAGGCCATCGGCCTGCTGAAGATGGACTTCCTGGGCCTGCGCAACCTGACGATCATCGGCGACGCGCTGGACAACATCAAGGCCAACAGGGGAATTGACCTCGACTTGGAGTCGATGCCGCTCGACGACAAACCCACCTACGAGCTGCTGGGCCGTGGCGACACCCTGGGTGTGTTCCAGCTCGACGGCGGCCCGATGCGCGACCTGCTGCGCCGGATGCAGCCGACCGAGTTCAACGACATCGTCGCCGTGCTGGCGCTGTACCGGCCGGGGCCGATGGGCATGAACGCCCACAACGACTACGCCGACCGCAAAAACGGCCGCCAGGCGGTCAAGGCGATCCACCCGGAGCTCGAGGAACCGCTGCGCGAGATCCTGGCCGAGACTCACGGCCTGATCGTCTACCAAGAGCAGATCATGTTCATCGCCCAGAAGGTCGCCTCCTACACGATGGGCAAGGCCGATGCGCTGCGCAAGGCGATGGGCAAAAAGAAGCTCGAGGTTCTGGAGGCGGAGTACAAGGGCTTCTACGAAGGCATGACCGCCAACGGCTTCTCCGAGCGTGCGGTGAAAGCGTTGTGGGACACCATTCTTCCGTTCGCCGGGTATGCGTTCAACAAGTCGCACGCGGCCGGCTACGGCCTGGTGTCCTACTGGACCGCGTATCTGAAGGCCAACTATCCGGCCGAGTACATGGCCGGGCTGTTGACGTCGGTGGGCGACGACAAGGACAAGGCCGCGGTCTACCTGGCCGACTGCCGCAAGCTCGGCATCACGGTGCTGCCGCCGGACGTCAACGAGTCTCTGGTGAACTTCGCATCGGTCGGAAAGGACATCCGCTTCGGCCTCGGCGCGGTGCGCAACGTCGGCGCCAACGTGGTGGGCTCGCTGATCAAAACCCGGAGCGAGAAAAGCAAATTCACCGATTTCTCGGACTACCTGAACAAGATCGACATCTCGGCGTGCAACAAGAAGGTCACTGAATCGCTGATCAAGGCGGGCGCGTTCGACTCGCTGGGGCATCCCCGCAAGGGTCTGTTCCTGGTGCACACCGATGCGGTCGACTCGGTGCTGGGCACCAAGAAGGCCGAGGCGATGGGCCAGTTCGACCTGTTCGGCGGCAGCGACGCCGGCGCCGACACCGTCTTCACGATCCGGGTGCCCGAGGACGAATGGGAAGACAAACACAAGCTCGCGCTGGAGCGGGAAATGCTGGGGCTCTACGTGTCCGGGCATCCGCTCAACGGCGTCGCACACCTGCTGTCCACACAGGTCGACACACAGATACCCGCGATCCTCGACGGCGATGTCGCCAACGAGACCCAGGTGCGGGTGGGCGGCATCCTGGCCTCGGTGAACCGGCGGGTCAACAAGAACGGAATGCCCTGGGCGTCAGCCCAATTGGAAGACCTCACCGGCGGCATCGAGGTGATGTTCTTCCCGCACGCGTACTCCGCGTACGGCGCCGACATCGCCGACGATGCGGTGGTGCTGGTCAACGCCAAGGTGGCGATACGCGACGACCGGATCTCGCTGATCGCCAATGATCTTGTGGTGCCGGACTTTTCCAACGCGCAGCCGAACCGGCCGCTGGCGGTCAGCCTGCCCACGCGGCAATGCACCATCGACAAGGTGAGTGCGCTCAAGCAGGTGCTGGCGCGTCATCCGGGAACCTCGCAGGTGCACCTGCGGCTGATCAGCGGCGACCGTATCACCACGCTGGAGCTGGATCAGTCGCTGCGGGTGACACCGTCGCCGGCGTTGATGGGTGACCTCAAGGAACTCCTCGGCCCGGGCTGCCTCGGCAGCTAAGCGCTCGAATCGGTGGGCCGACGCCGAGTGTGCTTTCAGGGTTTCGGCTGTGCGTCCAGGGCGGCGCCGCTCGGCGTGTCGCCGCCGTCAGCGCACACTCGATGGGGCGGTGGGCCTACAGCTGGACCCGGACGATGACGCTGTCGGCCCACACCTCGCGGTCACGCGCCCGGCGCAGCTTCTCCCGGACGCCCAGATTCCGGTGAACGTTGGTCACGCCCGGCACTTTGATCAGCGGCACGATGTTCCACTGCCAGCCGTACCGCCGGTGCAGTATCCGATTGGCCCGCTGCGCGTCGGCGCCCGACAGCAAGGTGGCGCGCCCCGCCACCGTCGCGGCATCCCGGCGGACCCGGCCGCGGTGGTCGCAGGCGCGCAGTTCGATGTCGGGGCGCGCGGCGAGCCGCTTGGTCTTGGGGCCGACCTTGGTCCGGAACACCAACGAGTCGCCGTCCATCGCGAACCAGATCGGGGTGTCGGCGGGTGTGCCGTCGCGGCGGAAGGATCGGAGCAGGGCGTAGCGAGCGTCGCTGAGCTCACGGAGAGCGCTGGTGTGCATGGTGACAGTCAACGACTTAGAGTTGACTCGAAGTCAAGCGCCGAATTCTGGGAGGCCCGATGGCCGTCGCGGCAACCACCGGCCCGCGGGCGACGCTCACGATCGGAGAGGTCGCGCGCGAAGTCGGGGTGGCAGCGACCACCCTGCGCTACTACGAGCAGATCGGGCTGTTGCCTTTGCCGGCGCGTCTGGGCGGTCGGCGCCGCTACGACAGCTCGATCCTGGCCCGCCTCGAGGTCATCCGGCTGTGCAAATCCGCGGGATTCGCGCTGGAGGAAATCCAGCTGCTGTTCGCCGACGATGCGCCGGGGCGTCCCGCCAGCCGCGCGCTCGCCGAGGCCAAACTCGCCGAGATCGACGACCAAATGGCGTCGCTGGCCCGGGCGCGGGCCGTCATCGAGTGGGGAATGAGCTGTACCTGCCCGTCCATCGATGCCTGTACGTGCGGCATCCACCCGGCCTAGAACCGGTAGCGCAAGATCCGGGCTTTGCGGGCAGACGCCTCGAACATCCCGGAAACCTTGGTAGCGACGCGAATCCAGCCCGGAAACAGCTCGACCTCGGGAGCATGTGCCAGGCTGACCTCTTCGACAAGCTTCAACAGCGGATTCCATTTTTCGGGCACTCGCGGGTCGTCGAACCCCAGATAGCCCCATTGGGCGCCGACACTGCTGAACATCCGCTGCGGGGCCAGTTTGACCGTGAGCCGGCTGAACCAGCCGATGCGACCGTAGTCGTTGAAGGCCAACTCCCCGGTCGTGAAATACGTGCTGATGCGCCGAAAGACGCCGATCAACACCGGCTCGGACAAGAACGCGAACAGTCCGTCGGCGATCACCATCACGGGCCGATTGGCGGGAATGGAGTTCGGCCAGCTCTGATCGGCCAGCGATGCGGTCACCACATGGGCTCGTGAGCTGGTCGGCATCAGCTGGCGGCGCAGAGCGCTGACACCAGGCAGGTCGACGCTGTACCAGTCGACGGTGTCGGGTGGGCACACCCGAAATGGGCCGGAGTCCAGCCCGGCGCCCAGGTCCACGACGACGGCGTCCGGATGCTCGGCGGTGAATGCGCGCACCCTTTCGTCCAGCATCTTGGCGCGTAGCGCCGCCTGGCACACGACGCTCGCGGGGACGCCGAGCCCCGCGAAGTCATAGTCGATCTTGTCGACGATCTCGGCCGCGAGCGTGTCGCCGAGAATGGGCTGGCGCCATTGGCTGTCCAGCGCGCGGGCGTATTGGGTTAGCAATGCGGTCTGTTCGAGCGGCGTGAGGTCGCTCGCGTTGATACCGGGTCCGGGCCGCATGATCCGAACGTACTCGGCGTCGACGGGCCGGGCAGTTTCGGAGGCGTGTGAAATCGCGAATTGTGTTCCGTGCCCACCGACAACGGACGTACGCTCACCGAGGGGTGTGGACAACGCGCAGCTGGTGACATGCCGTTCCCGCCACCCGGCGACACCTGAAGGAGAACGGGCATGACGAGAACGGTGCGAGCGGCGTGACCGGGGGGCGGCTCGCGACAGCGCGTGAACTCGGCGGTGTTGGGCTGCGAAAGATGTTGCAGCGCGGCGGAATTATCGAAGAGTCGGTGACACCGCTATCGACCGACCCGGCTGCCGTGGCCCAATTGCTGAGCGCACCGTGGTACGACGAGCGGCTGGCCAAGCTGGCCGACGAGCTGGGGCGCGACACCGGCGATGTGCGCGCCGAGGCGGCGGGGTACCTGCGCGAGATGGCGGCCTCGCTGGACGAGCGGGCGGTGCAGGGGTGGCGCGGCTTCAGCCGCTGGCTGATGCGGGCCTATGACGTGCTGGTCGACGAGGATCAGATCACGCAGCTGCGCACACTGGATCGCAAAGCGACGTTGGCGTTTGCCTTTTCGCACCGGTCGTACTTGGACGGCATGCTGCTGCCGGAAATGATCGTGTCCAACCGGCTCTCGGCGGCCTTTACGTTCGGCGGGGCCAACCTGAATTTCTTCCCGATGGGCGGCTTCGCCAAGCGCACCGGGACGATCTTCATCCGGCGCCAGACCAAGGACATTCCCGTCTACCGATTCGTGCTGCGCGCCTACACCGCCCAGCTGGTACAGGACCACACCAACCTCACCTGGTCGATTGAAGGTGGGCGTACCCGGACCGGCAAGCTGCGGCCTCCCGTGTTCGGGATCCTGCGCTACCTCACCGACGCCGTCGACGAAATCGACGGTCCCGAAGTGTATTTGGTGCCGACCTCGATCGTGTACGACCAGCTGCACGAGGTTGAGGCGATGACCACCGAAGCCTACGGCGCGGTGAAACGACCCGAAGACCTTCGTTTCCTGGTCGGCCTGGCGCGTCAGCAGGGCAAGCGGCTCGGACGCGCCTACCTCGACTTCGGCGAACCGCTGCCGCTGCGCAAACGTCTCGAGGAGATGCGCGGCGACGAGACGGGGACCGGGACCGAGATCGAGCGCATCGCGTTGGACGTCGAACATCGGATCAACCGGGCGACAGCGGTCACTCCCACCGCGGTGGTGAGCCTGGCGTTGCTGGGTGCCGACCGGTCGTTGTCGATCAGTGAGGTGCTGGCCACCGTGCGACCGTTGGCCAGCTACATCACGGCGCGAAACTGGGCAGTCGCCGGGGCCGCGGACCTGACGAATCGCTCCACGATCCGGTGGACGTTGCACCAGCTCGTCGCCTCCGGTGTGGTCAGCGTGTACGAAGCCGGCACCGAGGCGGTCTGGGGGATCGGCGCGGACCAGCACCTGGTCGCGGCGTTCTACCGCAATACCGCGATCCACATCCTGGTCGATCGCGCGATCGCCGAAACGGCGTTGCTGGCGGCCGTCGAAGGCGCCGAGAATTCCGCGGACGGCATGGTTTCGCCGGTGACGGTCCGCGACGAGGCGCTGAGTCTGCGTGAGTTGCTGAAGTTCGAATTCCTGTTCTCCGGCCGTGCCCAGTTCGAAAAGGAGCTGGCCGACGAGGTGCGCCTGATCGGGCCAGTGGAGGACACCAGCAAGGCCGCTGCCGCCGCCGACGTACGGGGGCTGCTGAAGTCGGCCGATCTGCTGTTGGCGCACCTGGTGTTGCGGCCGTTCCTGGACGCCTACCACATCGTCGCCGACCGGCTGGCCGCCCTCGAAGACGAGTCGCTCGACGAAAACGCGTTCCTCGCCGAGTGTCTCGAGTTGGGCAAGCAGTGGGAACTGCAGCGCAGAATCGCCAGCGCCGAATCGAGGTCGATGGAGCTCTTCAAGACCGCGCTGCGGCTGGCGCGCCATCGCGAGCTTGTCGACGGCGCCGACTCCGAGCACATCGCCAAGCGCCGGAAGGAGTTCGCGGACGAGATCGCGACCGCGACGCGACGCGTCAACGCGATCGCCGAACTCGCCCGGACACAGTGATTCGCGCCGTGCGCTAACTAGCGAGGCCGCCGTTGCGCCAGCCGTCGCCGGCGAGTCGGGCCTACAGTGGTGGACATGCCGCTAGAAGGTGAATACGCACCCAGCCCCTGGGATTGGTCCCGCGAACAAGCCGACAAGTACGCCGAATCCGGTGGAGCCGAGGCAGCGGACATGAAGGGCAAGCCCATCATTCTGCTGACCACGATCGGAGCCAAGACCGGCAAGCTCCGCAAGACGCCGCTGATGCGAGTCGAGCACGACGGCGAATACGCCGTCGTCGCCTCGCTCGGGGGCGGCCCGCAGAACCCGGTCTGGTACTACAACATCGAAAAGAACCCGCGGGTCGAGCTGCAGGACGGCTCCGTCACCCGCGACTACGACGCCCGCGAGGTGTTCGGCGACGAGAAAGCCGTCCGGTGGGAGCGTGCCGTGGCGGCCTGGCCGGACTACGCCGAGTACCAGACGAAGACCGAACGCCAGATTCCGGTGTTCGTGCTGAGCCCGGTGAGCTGAGCCGATTAGGCAGGTGGCGGGGGGTGCGTGGCACCATTAGTCGGTGTCCGCTGAACCGAGCCCGAGCCTGAGCATGTCACCGCTGTCCGCGGCCGACGTTGATGCCGCGGCGAAGCGGATCGCCGCGGTAGTCACCCCGACCCCGCTGCAGTACAGCGACCGGCTTTCGGCGATCACCGGCGCGCAGGTCTACCTCAAGCGCGAAGACCTGCAGATCGTGCGTTCCTACAAGCTGCGCGGCGCCTACAACCTGCTCGTGCAACTGTCCGACGAGGAGATCGGTGCCGGCGTGGTGTGCTCGTCGGCGGGCAACCACGCGCAGGGGTTCGCCTACGCCTGCCGGACCCTGGGTGTGCATGGCCGCGTCTATGTGCCGGCCAAAACGCCTAAACAGAAGCGTGACCGGATCCGCTACCACGGGGGCAGCTCCATCGAGCTGATCGTGGGGGGATCGACCTATGATCTGGCCGCCGAGGCGGCGCTCGAGGACGTCGGGCGCACCGGTGCGACGCTGGTCCCGCCCTACGACGACCCGCGCACGATGGCCGGCCAGGGCACCATCGCCGTCGAGGTGCTAGACCAGCTCGACAAGCTTGGTGTCGGGGAGCCCGACCTGGTGGTGGTTCCGGTGGGCGGGGGTGGCTGCATCGCGGGGATCACGACCTATCTGGCCGAGCGGACGTCGAACACTGCGGTGCTGGGTATCGAGCCGGCCGGTGCCGCGGCGATGATGGCCGCGCTGGCCGCCGGCGAGCCGGTGACGCTGAACCATGTCGACCAGTTCGTCGACGGCGCCGCGGTGAAGCGGGCGGGAACGCTGACGCATGCCGCGCTGGCCGCCGCGGGTGACATGGTGTCGATCACGGCGGTCGACGAGGGCGCGGTGTGCACCGCGATGCTGGACCTCTACCAGAACGAGGGCATCATCGCCGAGCCGGCGGGCGCGCTGTCCGTCGCCGGACTGCTGGAAGCCGCCGTCGAGCCCGGGTCCACCGTCGTGTGCCTCATTTCGGGCGGTAACAACGACGTGTCGCGCTACGGCGAGGTGCTCGAGCGCTCACTGGTCCACCTCGGCCTCAAGCACTACTTCCTGGTGGATTTCCCGCAGGAACCCGGTTCGTTGCGCCGGTTCCTCGACCACGTGCTCGGGCCGAACGACGACATCACCCTGTTCGAGTACGTCAAGCGCAACAACCGGGAGACCGGCGAGGCGCTGGTCGGTATTCAGCTGGGGTCGTCGGCGGACCTGGACGAGCTACTGGCCCGGATGCGCGAGACCGAGATTCACTTCGAGACGCTGCACCCGGGCTCGCCGGCCTACCGCTATCTGCTGCACTAGCCCGTCACCGCGAGTAGCGCGTCAGATAGTCCGGCACCCCAATAGCGGGATCCAGGTCGTCGGCCGGTATCGGTGCACCGGCCGTCAGGCTCAGCGGAACCACGCCGGCCCAGTGCGGCAGCGGGTGATCCTCCGGCTCATCGACGGGCCCGCCGGCGCGCACCTTGGCCGAAACCTCGACCAGGTCAAGGGCGAGCACCGCGGTCGCTGCGAGCTCCCGCGCGTTCGGCGCCCTGCAGTCGGCGGAGCGCCCGGGTGCGATGTGGTCGAGCAGCCCGCGCAGCGCGCGCGACTTCTCCGCCGGGTCGTCGACCAAGCGCGCGTCGCCGATCACGACCACCGAGCGATAGACCAGCGAATGATGCAGCGCCGAGCGGGCCAGCACCAGCCCGTCGACCAGGGTGGCGGTGACACAGACCGGCAGGCCCTCCTTGGCGCTGCGCATGGGCCGGCTGCCGGTGGAACCGTGCAGGTAGAGGGTTTCACCGAGGCGGGCGTGCGTGGTCGGCAAGACCACCGGCCGGCCGTCGCGCAGGTAGCCCAAATGGCAGATCAGCGCCTCGTCCAGGATGCGATGGACGGTGTCGCGGTCGTAGCGGGCACGTTCGGAGTAACGGGTGGGCGTCGTTCGGGATGTGGGGCGGTACGCGGTTTCCATCGGATTGCCCTTACATTTGTAATAGTACATACTGATTAATGTGCCAGTGCAATACAGCATAGCGGGGACGGGCGCGGAATCGATAGCCGCCAACATCGAAGAAGGAATTTCGACGGGCGCGCTGGCGCCCGGTGACGCCTTACCCCCGGTGCGGGAGCTGGCGACGCGACTCGGGGTGAATGCCAACACCGCCGCCGCGGCCTACCGCCTACTGCGCGATCGCGGGGCCGTCGAGACCTCGGGGAGACGCGGCACCCGGGTGCGTCAACGCCCCGCGACCACGCCGCGCTCGCTGCTGGCCCTGGACATCCCCGCGGGCGTCCGCGATCTGTCCACCGGCAACCCGGATCCCGCGCTACTGCCCATTGCTGCTGTACCGCAACATCATTCGAATCGACGCCCGGTGCTGTACGGGGAGCCGGCCATGTCGCCGGAGTTGGTCGACTACGCCCGTACGGCGCTGAGCGCCGACGGTGTTCCGGCCGATCATCTGGCGGTGACGAGCGGGGCGCTGGACGGTATCGAGCGGGCGCTCACCGCCCACCTGCGCCCCGGCGACCGGGTGGCCGTCGAGGATCCGGGCTGGGCCAACCTGCTGGATCTGCTTGCCGCGCTCGGGCTTTCGGTCGAGCCGGTGCGCGTGGACGACGACGGGCCGCTCGTTGCCGACGTCGCGCGGGCGCTGGGCCGCGGGGTGCGCGCGCTGATCATCACCACCCGCGCGCAGAACCCGACCGGTGCGGCGCTGTCCGCGCAGCGCGCCGGGGAGCTGCGGGGTTTATTGGCGGGCGGCGACGACGACGTGCTGCTCGTCGAGGACGATCACTGCGCCGGCATTTCCGGTGCGCCCTTGCATTCGCTGGCCGGATCGACCAGCCACTGGGCGTTCGTGCGGTCGGCATCGAAGGCCTACGGTCCCGACCTGCGGGTGGCCGTGCTCGCCGGCGATCAGCGCACCGTCGAGCGGGTGCATGGGCGACTGCGCCTGGGGCCGGGGTGGGTGAGCCATCTGCTGCAAGACCTGGCGGTGAGCCTATGGTCCGACGACGCCGCGTCGCGTCTCATCCGCGAGGCCGAGCAGCGCTACACCGCCAACCGGACGCGGCTACGCGCCGCGTTGGCCGACCGCGGTGTCACCGCCTACGGCCGCTCCGGGCTCAACGTCTGGATCCCGGTGCCCGACGAGACGGTCGCGATCACCCGGCTGATCAACTCGGGTTGGGCGGCGGCGCCCGGGACCCGGTTCCGGATCGGCACGGCGGCGGGAATCCGGGTCACCATCGCCGATTTGGCCGACGGCGAGATCGATCCGCTCGCCGACTCGATCGCCGAGGCGATGCGCACCGTCGGCCGTTCCAGCGTGTAGGTCAGGCTTGGGGCCTGGTGCCCAGGGCTTCCTGGAATAGCGCTGTGCGAAGGGCGAGTTCTCTGGGGTCGCTGACCAGGTGGAAGCCCAGCTTGTTCATCACGTAGCCGTATCCGATGCCGGTGTCCGGGTCCGCGAATCCGAACGAGCCACCCGCTCCGGGCGTTCCGAACGCATTGTCCGACGAACCGAACATGCACAGCGGGATGGGCTTGTTGAATCCCAGGGAGAACGTTGTGTCGACGTGTAATACCTTGTCGCGCAATCCTTTTGTCGGTGGCAGCGCGGGCTTGTGCAGCGCCTCGAGGGTGCCGGCGGTCAAGCCGAGCTCGGCACCGCCGGTGGCCGCGCTGCCGTACAGCTTGGCGATCGACCGCGCGGTGGCGGTGCCGTTGACCGCGGGCATCTCCACCACGCGCAGCTCGTCGCGGTTGAACGCCTCGGGAGTCTTGATTCCCTCGGCGAAAAGCAGTGACGGCGCCGCCAGGTCGAACGGGTTGAACAACGCCAGCACAAAACGCGTCGGCATCGTGTTGAGATGCAGCAGCAGTTCCGGGAAGGACCAGGCATCCAAGTGTGCGACGCGATCGCGGTCAACCGAGTCCGGCAGGCCGATGTACAGGTCCAGCCCCAGCGGTCCGGCGATCTCCTCGGCGAAGAACCGGCCCAACGAACGCCCGGCGGGGTCGGTTCGGCGGATCAGTTCGCCTTCGTACCAGCCAAGCGTGATGCCGTGGTAGCCGTGTCGCGTCCCGGGCGTCCACGCCGGCACCTGCGCCGCGAGCTTCGCCGACATCTTCGGTGGGTCGGCCAATTCCTGCAGGGTCAGTGGTGGTTTGACGACGGGCAACCCGGCCTGATGCGCCAGCAGCTGCCGCACGGTGACGGCTTCTTTGCCGGCCTGGGCGAATTCCGGCCAGTAGTCGGTGACTTTGGCGTCATATGAGAGGTAACCCCTGGATGCGGCTACCGCAACAGCAAGGGAGGCAATGCCTTTGGTGGTCGAGAAGACGTTGACGAGGGTGTCCTGCTGCCACGGCGCCCGGGTGTCCCCGTTGCGATAGCCGCCCCACAAGTCGACAACCTTGCGGCCGTCCCGATAGACCGCGATCGCGGCGCCGATCTCCTGGCCGCTGCTCAGGTTGCGACGGAAGGCGTCGGCGACCTTGCCGTAACCCTCGTCGACGTCGCCCCCGATGAGTTGGGGCGGGATCTGGACCTTTTGCGCCATGTTCTGCTCCGTCGCAGTTATCGGTGGGTAGCGGTGATGGTAGCGCTAGCGCGCAGGTGGCTCGGCCATTTGCCGAGTGTACGGCTATCCGTGGCGCAGGATCGCGACCGAATTGCCTTCCAGCGCCGTGCCCCCACCGCTGCTGGTCGGTTCACCCCACGCGAGGACGACGTCTCCCGCGGCCGGTACCGTCACCGGTTCGGTGCCGAGGTTGCACACGATGCGTAACTGTCCGCGGGACAAGGTGATCCAGCGCAGTTCCTCGTCGTAGTCGATGGTGAGGTGCTCGAGCCAGGGGTCGGCCATGTCGGGGTCGTTGCGTCGCAAGGTGATCAGGTCGCGATAGAAACCAAGCAGCCGCGCATGCTCCCCGGATTCGACCTCGCCCCAGTTCAGCTTGGAGCGCGCAAATGTCTGGGGATCCTGCGGGTCGGGGATGTCATCGGCATCCCAGCCGTGCTCGGCGAACTCGGCCTTACGCCCCTGGGCGGTGGCCCGGGCCAGCTCCGGTTCGGGGTGCGAACTGAAGAACTGGAACGGCGTCGACGCCCCCCACTCCTCGCCCATGAAAAGCATTGCGGTGTAGGGCGACCCCAGAACCAGGGCGGCCTTGATCGCCAGCTGTCCGCCGGTCAGGTGCTGCGACGGCCGGTCCCCGAGCGCGCGGTTGCCGACCTGGTCGTGTGTGCAGGTGTAGGCGAGTAACCGGCTGGCCGGGATGGCTTTGGTGTCCAGTGGGCGACCGTGCCGGCGCCGGCGGAACGACGAATAGGTGCCGGCATGGAAGAAGCCACCGCGAAGCGTTTCCGCCAGCGTGGCCAGCGAACCGAAGTCCGCGTAATAGCCCTGGCGCTCGCCGGACACCGCGGTGTGGATGGCGTGATGGATATCGTCATCCCACTGCGCGGTGATGCCGTGGCCGAAGTGATCGCGCGGGGTGATCAGACGCGGGTCGTTGAGGTCGCTTTCGGCGACCAGCGATAGCGGCCGGCCCACTTGTTGTGACAGCCAATCGGTTTCGGCGGCCATCTCTTCCAGAATGTGCACGGCCGTGGTGTCCACCAGCGCATGGACGGCGTCCAGCCGCAGCCCGTCGGCGTGGAAGTCGCGCATCCAGCGCAGCGCGCAGCCGATGATGTAGTGGCGTACCTCGTCGGAGTCGGCGTCGGCGATGTTGACGCCTTCCCCCCAGGGATTACTGCCCGACGACAGGTACGGGCCGAACCGCGGCAGGTAGTTTCCCGACGGCCCGAAATGGTTGAACACCGCGTCGATCAGGACGCCCAAACCACGCGCGTGGCAGGCGTCGACGAACCGGACCAGGCCGTCCGGGCCGCCGTAGGGCTCGTGCACGCTGTACCACAGCACGCCGTCGTATCCCCAGCCATGGGTTCCGGCGAAGGAATTGACCGGCATCAGCTCGACGAAGTCGATTCCGAGATCGACCAGATAGTCCAGTTTCTCGATCGCGGCATCGAAAGTCCCTGCGCTGGTGAAGGTGCCGACGTGCAGCTCGTAGATCACCGCGCCCTCGACCGACCGTCCGGCCCACTCGCCGTCCGTCCAGGTGTGGCTGGGGTCCCACAACTGTGAGCGGGCATGCACCCCGTCGGGTTGACGGGGCGATCGCGGGTCGGGCAGCACTTTGGGATCGTCGTCGAGCAGGAACCCGTAGCGGGCGCCTTCCGGTGCGTCGACAACCGCGTGCCACCAGCCGTCTTGCGCGCGGGTCATCGCGTGCACCGCTCCGTCGACGTCGAGGCGTACCAGCGCGGGTTTGGGAGCCCAGACCCGAAATTCAGCCATTGTTTCGCTCCAAGAGCACGACGGGCAGGTTGGCGAACAACTCTTCGGTCGATGTCGCCCCGTTGGCCATGGCGCCGGTGAGGGTGTCGGTCCAGGAGCCCTCGGGTAGCGGCAGTACGGTGTTGCCCCAACCCGTTTCGGCCAGTCGCACCGTCCAGCGGGTGACCGCGACCAGGACGTCGTCGCCGCGCCGAAACGCCACGACATGATCACTGGCGTCGCCGCTGGCCAGCACCGGAACGTAGTCGCCGTGCCGGAAGCTGTCCGGGCGGGAGCGGCGCAGCCGCAACGCCGTCGTGACGACCCGCAGCTTCGGGTGTTGTAAGTCGGCGAGAGCGGCTCTGCGAGCGGCGTAGTCGACGGGCCGGCGGTTGTCCGGGTCGACCAGGCTGTCGTCCCACAGCTCGGTGCCCTGGTAGACGTCAGGGATGCCGGGCACGGTGAGCGCCAGCAGCTTCTGGCCCAGCGCGTCACCGGCGGCGTGCGGATTGAGTTGGGCGACAAGCTTGGTCAGCTGGCCCGCCACCGGCCCGTCCAGCACGGTATCCAACCAGCGATGGGTCGCATCTTCGAACGCGGTGTCCGGGTCGTTCCACGAGGTGTGCACCGCTGCTTCCCGGATGGCCTTCTCCGCGTATCCGTGCAGCCGGTCGCGCAACTGGCCGGTGACCTCACCGTTAAGCGGCCACACCCCGAAGATGTTCTGCCACAGGAACTGTCCGGTCGCGGCATCGGGGGAGGGCGCCTCGAGTTCCCAGCGGGCGAGGAACTCCGTCCAGAGTGAGGGCACCTGCGACAGCACGCCGATGCGGGCGCGCACATCCTCGCCGCGCTTGGTGTCGTGGGTGGACAGCGTGGTCATCGCCTGCGGCCACAGCCGGGCGCGGGTGCCGGCGCTGTGGTGAAACTCGGCGGCGCCGACGCCGAACCGGTGCGGTTCGCCACCCACCTCGTTGAGCGAGACGAGCCGGGCGTCGCGGTAGAAGAGGCAGTCCTCTACGGCCTTGGCCGTCACCGCCCCACAGAGTTGTTGCAGTCGCGCCGCCGGTTCGCCACCGTGGGCCAGCGCTGCGGCGAGCACCTGCAGCGGCGGGCCGAGTTCTGGTCGTGCGGCTTGGGTTTCGGCAAGCGCGGTGGGCAGGATAGCGCTCAGGCCGAGGTAGTCGCTGCGGTAGACATCGATGTGGCTGAGCAGGGCGGCCACCGCGTCGGGCAGCAGCGGGTGGTCGGTGCCGGCGGCCGCCGCGATGGCTCGCCGCAGCCTGGCCAGCTCGCTGGCGAGGGTCCCGGTGGCCATCTGTACCTTGAGGTCCGCCAAGAGCTGGGGGATGCCTTGGTAGTCCACACCCGCGGACTCGACCAGCTCGGTCAGCGCCGGCGCTCCGGCCGGGTCGACGAAAATTCCGCCCACTTCCCGTAATACGTCGTAGCCGGTGGTGCCCTCGATGGGCAGCGTCGGCTCCAGGCCCTCGTCGACGGCCAGGATCTTCTCGATGACTATCCACGCCGCGGGGCCCAGCAGGTCGCGCAGCCACGCCAGATAGCCGCTCGGGTCGGTTAATCCGTCGGGGTGGTCGATGCGCACGCCGTCGACAAGCCCTTCGCGGAACCAGCGGGCGATCTCGGCATGGTTGGCGTCGAATACCGCGCGATCCTCCTGGCGAAGCCCGGCCAGCGAGGTGATCGAGAAGAACCGCCGATAGCCGACGATCCCGCGGCGCCAGCCCACCAACCGGTAGTGCTGGCGTTCGTGCACCTGGGGGCCGGTGCCGTCGCCGGTGCCGGGGGCAGTGGGCAGCGTCAGGTCACCCAACCGCAGCAGGTCGCCGTCCACCTTCAGGTCGGCGACATCGTCGTCGGAACCCAACACCGGCAGCACGATGCGGCCTTGCTCGTCGAGTTCCCAGTCGATGTCGAAAAACGTTGCATAGGAAGATGATCGGCCATGCCGCAACACGTCCCACCACCATGCGTTCTGGTTGGGCTGGTCGACCCCGACGTGGTTGGGCACGATGTCGACGATCAGCCCCATACCGCGCGCCGTGGCCGCCGCCGACAACCGCGCCAGACCCTCGGCGCCGCCGAGGTCCGGCGACACCGTCGTCGGGTCGGTGACGTCGTATCCATGAGTCGACCCGGGCACCGCGGTCAGGATGGGGGACAGGTACAGATGCGAAACCCCGAGCCCGTCGAGGTAGTCCAGCAGGTTTTCCGCGTCGGCGAACGTGAACGCACTGCCACTGGAGGGACCGCGCATTTGTAACCGGTAGGTGGCGAGGACCGGAAAAGCCATATGTCAGGCGGTCTTTCGCAGAATCAGCACCGAGCAGCCCGGCATGGTCAACTTCTCCTCGGCGGCCACCACGAGGTCGGCGTCCCCGGCGGGATGGTTGGAATCGATCTCCACGGTCCATTCGCGCGCATAGTCGTCGTGCGGCGTGACGAATTCCACCGCACGCTTGTGGGCGTTGAAGCACAACAGAAACGAGTCGTCGACCACGCGTTCGCCCCGGGCATTGGGTGCGGTGATGGCATCGCCGTTGAGGAATACCGCGACGCACTTGTCCAACCCCTGGTTCCAGTCGTCGTGCGTCATCTCCCGGCCGGCCGCCGTCAGCCAGGCGATGTCGCGGACTTCGTCCCTGCTGCGGATCGGCTCGCCGTCGAAGAATCTGCGCCGGCGGAACACCGGATGTTTCCTGCGCAATTTGGTCACCTTGCGCGCGAAGGCCAGCAGCTCGGCATTCTTGTCCACCAAAGACCAGTCGATCCAAGCCAATTCGGAGTCCTGGCAGTAGGCGTTGTTGTTCCCCTGCTGGGTGCGCCCGACCTCGTCGCCGTGCGTGATCATCGGGGTGCCCTGGCTGACCATCAGGGTGGCCCAGAAGTTGCGCATCTGTCGGGAGCGCAGCTCGACGATCTCGGGATCGTCGGTGGGCCCTTCGACGCCACAGTTCCACGACCGGTTGTGGCTTTCGCCGTCGCGGTTGTCCTCGCCGTTGGCCTGGTTGTGTTTCTCGTTGTAGGAGACCAAGTCGTTGAGGGTGAACCCGTCATGCGCGGTGACGAAGTTGATGCTGGCGCTGGGCCGTCGGCTGCTCGCCGCATACAGGTCCGACGACCCGGTCAGCCGGGAAGCGAACTCGCCCAGGGTTGCGGGCTCACCCCGCCAGTAGTCGCGCACAGTATCGCGATACTTCCCGTTCCACTCGGTCCACAAACCCGGGAAGTTGCCGACCTGGTAACCACCCTCGCCGACATCCCACGGCTCGGCGATCAATTTGACCTGGCTGACGATCGGATCCTGTTGGACCAGATCGAAGAACGCGCTCAGTCGGTCCACGTCGTGCAGCTCACGGGCCAGCGTGGCGGCCAGGTCGAAGCGGAAACCGTCGACGTGCATTTCGGTCACCCAGTAGCGCAGCGAGTCCATGATCAGCTGCAGGACGTGCGGGTGGCGGGGGTTCAGGCTGTTGCCGGTGCCGGTGTAGTCCTTGTACAGCCGCAGGTCCTCGTCGACCAGCCGGTAGTAGGCGCTGTTGTCGATGCCGCGGAAGTTGATGGTCGGCCCCAGGTGGTTACCTTCGGCGGTGTGGTTGTAGACGACGTCGAGGATGACCTCGATGCCGGCTTCGTGCAGGCTGCGCACCATCATCTTGAACTCGGCGACGGCGCCGCCCGCCTGCCGATTCGCCGCGTACTGGTAATGCGGGGCGAAGAACCCGAATGTGTTGTAGCCCCAGTAGTTTCGCAGCCCGAGGTCGAGCAGTCGTTCGTCGTGCATGAACTGGTGTACCGGCATGAGTTCCAGCGCGGTGACGTTGAGTGACTTGAGGTGATCGATGATCACCGGATGGGCCAGCGCGGCATACGTGCCCCGCAGTCCCTCGGGGATGCCGGGATGGGTCTTGGTCAGGCCCTTGACGTGGGCTTCGTAGATCACCGTCTCGTGGTACGGGGTCAGCGGTGCGCGATCGAAGGCCCAGTCGAAGAACGGGTTGATCACCACGCTGGTCATCGTGTGGCCCAGTGAGTCGATCATCGGGGGAGTGCCGGTGATCGCGGTGTCGCCGTCCGGGTCGATCGCGTCCAGGTCATAGGAGAACAACGCCTGGCCGAAGGTGAAATCCCCGTCGAACGACTTCCCGTACGGGTCAAGCAGCAGCTTGCTCGGATCGCACCGGTGACCGGCCGCCGGATCGAAAGGGCCGTGCACCCGAAACCCATACCGTTGACCGGGGGTGATGTTCGGCAGATAGGCGTGCCACACATAGCCGTCGACCTCGTCGAGCGGGATCCGCGATTCGTTGCCGCGCTCGTCGATCAGGCACAAGTCGACCTTTTCGGCGATCTCGGAGAACAGCGAAAAGTTAGTGCCCGCCCCGTCATAGGTGGCCCCGAGGGGATAGGCGCCCCCTGGCCAAACGGTGGGCAGCGTGGGTGTGGCTTCGTCCGGTGTTGCAGCACCCGAAGCTGCGGCCGGGTTGGAAGCCGGATTGGTTGACGGCACCACTCGACCTTATCCGCGACGGACGTTCCTGTCCGGGCTACCACCAGCCGGTGGCAGCCGCGATCTGGCGGCCCAGCTCGTGGGCCATGGTTCGCATATAAGTGGGCGTCAGGTGATGAGCACCGTGGTAGATCAGCACATTTCCTTCGACCGGACGACAAACATCGCTGCGGCAGATGGCATCTGACATATCAAGCACCTTGAGCAGCGGGAATTGCTCGACGAAGTCCAGGGTTTGGTTTCGATCGGACAGTACGTCGGAACGCTTGATCGCGCACGACGTGGCGTTGCGGCCCTTCTTGGCCAAGCAGTCCGCGGGATCGAACGGCTGCCCGTCCTTGACCAACCAGGGGGTGTCGCGCATGCCGAGGATCGGAATGTTGTTGTCGGACAACGTCTGCCAGATCCCGATGTAGGTCGCGGGCATCACGTCACCGGACTTGATGTTCCATGGGCGCGTCGTTGTGGTGAACACGTAATCGGGCCGGTCGGCGACCAGCCTGTCCATCGTCCGTTGCACCCACTCGCGGCACTGCGGGTAGGGCGCGTTGTTGCCCATGATCAGCGGGACCTGCTCGGTGGACAACGGGCAGCCCATTTTGAGATATGTCACAACTTTGAAGTGATGCGCGTGGCCGAGCAGATCCAGCGCCGGTAGCCAGTGTTCGGCGTGTGACCCGCCGGCCAGTGCGATGGTCCGGGTGGCTGCGAGGTCGCCGTACACGCAGTTGACCACCGCCGGGTTGACGAAGTCACTGATGCAGCCGTCGTGCGTCGAGACGGGCAGGTCTTCCTTCACCTCCAGGACGCTGGGCCGCATCGGCAGTGTCGGCACCCGCACGTGTTCGGTCAGGGCGCGGGCGCCGGGATAGTCCTGCGGATTGAGCACGCTGAGTTCCTTGCCCGCGGACCGTAACACCGTGACGTGCTGACGCCAGGTGAACGAGGTCGCGGTCAGCGTGACGCCCAGCAACACGACCACAGCACCGATTGCCATCGTCGGCCGGCGCAACCGCGACCACCGGGGCAGGGCCGGGGCGGCTGCTGCCGGTGCGGATCCCTGCGGTGCCCGGTAGCGCAGCGGATCCTCGACGAGCTGGGTGGTCAGGTAGGCGAGCACCCCGGAGACCAGCAGCACCCCCGCGCCTTCGACGAAGTTGGCGTGCTTGTGGCCGGTGTAGGACAGCCAGAAGATGAGCAGCGGCCAGTGCCACAGGTACAGCGAGTAGGCGATGGCGCCCAGCTCCACCAGGGGCCGGGTGGCCAGCAGCCGGTTGGGCAGCGGCATCCGGGTGTCGGGATCGGCCTGCAGATTGGCCCCGGCGAGGATCATCAGCATGGTGGCTCCGACAGGTACCAGCGCCCAGGGCCCGGGAAATTCGTTGACGCCGTCGATCAGCGCCCCGCAGGACACGATCGCCGCCAGCGCGGCGCTGGCGACGGTGGTGCGCAGCCACATCGGCCACCGGATGTAGGCCACCGCCGCGCCGACGAGCGCGCCCAGCAGCAACTCCCAGCCGCGAGCGAAGCTGTCGTAATAGGCGATCGACTGGTCGTCGGAGTGCGCGAAGATCGCGTAGACGAACGAGGCCACCGTCAACGCGCTCAACAGCACCAGGAACAACGTCCGCAGATGCGTCTTGAGTGGGCGCCGGAACAGGACGGCGCAGCCGGCGATCAGCAGCAGGAAGGCGACGAAGAACTGCCCCTGCACCGACATCGACCAGATGTGCTGCAACGGGCTGACGGCTTCGCCCGCCCGCAGGTAGTCAGACGCGGTGTTGGCCAGCTCCCAGTTCTGGTAGTAGCCGAGGCTGGCCAGGCTCTGGTCGGCGAAGGTCTCCCAGCGGGTTTGCGGTTGCACCAGGATGGTGAGTACCGCGCACCCGGCCAAGACCACGACCAGGGCGGGAACCAGGCGGCGGATCAGCCGGATGACTTCGGCGACGGGCGACAGCGAGACGGCCGGGTTGAGCGCGGCGCGCAGGATCTTGCCGCCGAAGAAGAATCCGGACAGCGCCAGGAACACGTCCACACCGCCGGAGACCCGGCCGAACCAGATGTGAAACACGGCGACCAGCGCGATCGCGATGCCGCGTACGCCGTCGAGATCGTAGCGATAGAACCCCGCAGAGCCCGAGGTGCGCGCCCCCGGAGCGCCCGGGTCCGCCGAGGCGGCCGGTCGAGGAGAAGGTGACGTGGTCTGCATGGTCACCGTTAATTTACCCAAAAACGCCACTTGCTCCTCAGCGCTCGCCTCTCGGCGATGCTGCTCAGCGGAGCAAGTGGCGTTTTGTAACGACCGCGAAACCTACCGCGTGGCGCCCGGCTGAGCCGGCTGCATAAACGTCTGGAGGTTCGGCAGCTGTGGCAGCGCCGGCAGCGCCGGCTGCGCCGGCGTCGGTTGCTGCAGCGGTGCCTGCTGCGCCGGGATCTGCTGTAACGGTGCCTGTTGCAGCGGTGCCTGTCCCTGGAGCTGCTGCAACGGCGCCTGCTGTAGCGGGGTTTGCTGCGTGGGCACCTGCTGCAGCGGTGCCTGCTGTGCAGGCGTCTGGCCCGGTAGCTGCTGTAACGGGGCCTGCTGCAGCGGCGCGCCGATGACGCGGACCAAATACGGCGTCATACCGTTGGCGCGCACCGGCGAAACCTGCACGACGTCGCCCACCTCGAGCATCTGGTTGTTCCCGAGGTACATCGCGACGCTCTGCGTGCCTTCGGGACCGTAGAAGAGCATGTCGCCCTTCTGGGCCTGCTGCGGCAGCACCTTCTGGCCGGCCCGGTAGATGGCGCCGGACGAACGCGGCAGCTTGATCCCGGCGCCGGCGTAGGCGTACTGCATCAGGCCCGAGGCGTCGAAGCCGACGGTGTTGATGCCGGTGCCGGTGCCGCGGCTGGGGCCGTTGATGCCGCCACCGGCCCACGAGAACGGCACGCCGCGCTGCGAAAGACCGCGCATGACGACGATGTCGGTGGCCTGCTGGTAATCCGTCGACCGGACGCCGGGGTCGGCGGCGGCGATCGCCGGGGCGGCCACCGGGGCCGCCAGCATGGCCAGCCCGATGGCTAACGAGTAGATGCGCTTCATTGGAGTTCCAACCTTCCTGAACTCTGTCGGGTATTGACTCGCGACGACCTCCGGGTTGGGGGTCGAACGCCGCCTCCTTGCGGGAACGTGAATCATTCGGATCACCCGTTGAGTCACACCAGTCACTACAGAAACTTTTACAACAGAAATCGCACTCGGAAAATAGCTGGTGAGCTCCACGAAGGATTTGGTGTCGGACCGTGACCGGACGGTGACTGCCGAGCCCAAATCTTTATCGGCAGTTGTGATTTCGGTCTCACACCGGTGCGCGGTCGCAACGCTCGCCCAGCGGGCGGCGGCGGGGCGGAATCAGTGCCAGTAACGAGAGCTGAAGACGGTGAGCGAATCGCCGACCACGGAGCTCACCATGATGATCGCGAGCGACAGCACCGGCCAGAAGGACATGTACCAGCCCTTCAGCAGGGAAACGAACGGGCCGATGCCCGCCGCGGCGATTGCCGCACCGATACCGCCCCACACCACCGGGTAGATGTACCCGTCGACTCCGAAGGGCACCAGTCCACACGATTCGTCGGTGCACACCTCACCGAGGAAGCCGTAGAGCCTGGTTGGCCACGTTGTCGCCGTGGCCAGGATGACGAGCAGCACTACCAGTGTGATCGTGGCGATCAGGTCCCAGGGGGCCACCCGAAGACGAATGACCCGCGACTTCTGTTCGTCAGAGTCGTTGTCGCCGTAGGGCATTGGCTGAAAATTGTCCGGATCGCCGGACTGCTGGGCCCTCGGCGGGGAACCGGCGCGGTCGCCGCGGTGCGGATCTTCGAACGGGTACGGCAACGCCATGCCGATAGATGCTCCCCGATGGCCGGGTTTTGTGCGACCCGGCTGCTTTACGCTCGGTCTCTATGCCTGCGGCGAGATCCGGGTTGACGCCCGAGCAAATCAGCGCGATCGACGCCGCGCATCTGTGGCATCCCTACAGCACCATCGGCAGTGAATCCGTCGCTCCCGTGGTGGCCGTTGGTGCCCGCGGCGCCTGGTTGACGCTGGTCAGAGATGGCAAGCGGGTCGAGGTGCTGGACGCGATGAGTTCCTGGTGGACCGCAATCCACGGTCATGGCCACCCGGTGCTGGACGCGGCGTTGACGGCCCAGCTGGCGACGATGAACCACGTGATGTTCGGCGGCCTGACCCACGAACCGGCGGCGCGGCTGGCGCAGCTGCTGGTGGAGATCACCCCGGCCGGTCTGGAAACGGTGTTTTTCAGCGATTCCGGGTCGGTGTCGGTGGAGGTCGCGGTGAAGATGGCGCTGCAGTACTGGCGCAGCCGAGGCCTGCGCGGCAAACACCGGCTGATGACCTGGCGGGGCGGTTACCACGGCGACACGTTCACGCCGATGAGCGTCTGCGATCCCGACGGCGGCATGCATTCGCTGTGGACCGACATCCTGGCCCGGCAGGTGTTCGCCCCACAGGTGCCCCGCGACTACGACGCGGCCTACAGCGCGGCGTTCGAGCGGCAACTCGCCCAGCACGCGACCGAGCTGGCGGCCGTCGTCGTCGAACCCGTCGTCCAGGGCGCCGGCGGCATGCGCTTCCACGATCCGCGCTATCTGCGCGACCTGCGCGACATCTGCCGCCGGCACGAGGTGCTGTTGATTTTCGACGAAATCGCCACCGGGTTCGGCCGCACCGGCGAGTTGTTCGCCGCCGACCACGCCGGCGTGAGCCCGGACATCATGTGCGTCGGCAAGGCGCTGACCGGCGGATACCTCAGCCTGGCCGCCACGTTGTGCACCACCGACATCGCGCACACCATCAGCTCCGGTGAGGCCGGCGCGCTGATGCACGGCCCCACCTTCATGGCCAACCCGCTGGCCTGTGCGGTGTCGGTGGCCAGCGTCGAGGTGCTGCTGGCCCAGGATTGGCGGTCGCGGGTCGCCGACATCGCGGCCGGGCTAAAAGACGGGCTCGAGCCGGCGCGGGCCCTGCCCGGCGTGGCCGACGTGCGGGTCTGCGGTGCCATCGGTGTCATCGAATGCGACGGGCCGGTCGACTTGGCCGTTGCCACCCCGGCGGCGCTGGACCACGGCATCTGGCTGCGCCCGTTCCGCAACCTGGTTTACGCGATGCCGCCCTACATCTGCGGGCCCGACGAGATCGCGCAGATCACCTCGGCGATGGTCGAGGTCAGCCGGCTCACCGGCTCTCGTAGTCTTTAGGGCTATGAAGGCCACCCAGCAGGCACCGATCGAGGTCTCCCCGCTGGCCTGGCTGGAGGAGGTGGCACAGCAGCGCCGGCAGGCCGGGCTGCGTCGCTCGCTGCGGCCGCGCCCGGCGGTCGCCACCGAGCTTGACCTGGCGTCCAACGACTACCTCGGTCTGTCGCAGCATCCCGACGTGATCGAAGGCGGCGTCGCGGCGCTGCGCGTTTGGGGAGCCGGGGCGACCGGCTCTCGCCTGGTCACCGGCGACACCGAACTGCACCAGCAGTTCGAGGCCGAGCTGGCCGACTTCGTCGGCGCCGCCGCGGGCCTGCTGTTCTCCTCGGGATACACGGCCAACCTCGGCGCCGTCGTCGGTCTCTCGGGCCCGGGTTCGCTGCTGGTTTCCGACGCACATTCGCACGCCTCGCTGGTGGACGCCTGCCGGTTATCGCGGGCGCGGGTGGCGGTGACGCCGCATCGCGATGTCGACGCGGTCGATGCGGCGCTGAGCTCGCGCGTCGAGGAGCGGGCCGTCGTGATCACCGACTCGGTGTTCAGCGCCGACGGCGCGCTGGCCCCGCTGCGCGAGTTGCACGACGTCTGCCGCCGGCACCGGGCGCTGCTCATCGTCGACGAGGCACACGGGCTCGGCGTGCGCGGCGGCGGCCGTGGCCTGCTGCACGAGCTGGGACTCGCCGGTGCCCCCGACGTGGTGATGACCACGACGCTGTCCAAGGCGCTCGGCAGCCAGGGCGGCATGGTGCTGGGGCCGGCGGAGGTGCGCGCTCATCTGATCGATGCGGCCCGCCCGTTCATCTTCGACACCGGCCTGGCCCCGGCCGCTGTCGGTGCCGCGCTGGCCGCACTGCACGTCCTGCGCTCCGAGGCGTGGCGGCCCGAGGCGGTGTTACGGCATGCCCGTGAACTCGCCCGCGTCTGCGACGTGCCCGAAGAACCGCAGTCCGCGGTGGTGTCGGTGATCCTGGGCGAACCGGAGGTGGCGCTGGCCGCCGCGACCGCCTGCCTGGACGCGGGTGTGCGGGTGGGATGCTTCCGGCCCCCGACCGTGCCCGCCGGGACGTCGCGGCTGCGGCTGTCGGCGCGTGCTTCCCTGGATGCCGCCGAGTTGGACGTGGCGCGCCGCGTGCTGACCGACGTCCTTGCCGTGGCGCGCCGTTGACCGTCCTGGTCGTCACGGGTACCGGCACGGGGGTGGGTAAGACGGTCGCCGTCGCAGCGCTGGCCTCTCATGCGCGTCAGGCCGGGCTCGACGTCGCGGTGTGCAAACCCGTTCAGACCGGCACCGATTACGGTGACGACGACCTCGCCGAGGTGACGCGGCTGTCCGGGGTGACCGAGACCGCCGGGCTGGCGCGCTACCCGCAACCACTGGCCCCCGTCGCCGCGGCCGAACAAGCCGGGATGCCGCTGCCCGCTCGCGATCAGATGCTGGGGCTCATCCGCGACCTGGACCGCCCGGGCCGGCTCACCCTGGTCGAGGGTGCCGGCGGGCTGCTGGTCGAGATCGCCGACGCCGGCGTCACCCTGCGCGATCTCGCCGTTAACCTCGGCGCCGCCGTGCTCGTCACCGTCACCGCGGAACTGGGCACCCTCAACCACACCGCACTCACCGTGGAATCACTTGCTGGACAACATATTTCGTGTGCCGGATTGGTAATCGGCAGCTGGCCGCGGCGGCCTGGAGTGGTGGAGACCTCGAACCGGTCGGCCCTGGACCTGCTGGCGCCGGTACGGGCCGCGCTGCCCGCCGGGGCCGGCTCGATGACCGTCGACGACTTCGCGACGATGAGCGCCGCGGCGTTCGACCGTGACTGGGTGAGGTCGCTGGCCGGCTGATGGTGCACTCGATCGAGCTGGTCTTCGACCCCGACACCGAGGCCGCGGTCCGCCGGATCGCCGAAGAGCTGGCCGGCACCGGGATCCCCAGCCTGGCCCCGGCCAGTCGTCCACACGTCACGCTGGCCGTCGCCGAAACCATTTCGCCCGAGGTCGACGAGCTGCTGGGGCCGGTCGGTCAACGGCTTCCGCTGCACGCGCTGATCGGCGCGCCCGTGCTGTTCGGCCGCACCAGCGCGGTGTTCGCCCGGCTGCTGGTGCCGAGCAGCGAGCTGTTGGCGCTGCACTCCGAGGTGCACCGGCTGTGCCGCCCGTACCTGGCGCCCGCGCCGATGGCCAACAGCCTGCCCGGCCAGTGGACCGCGCATGTCACGCTGGCCCGCCGGGTCGGTGGCGCCCAACTCGGACGGGCGTTGCGCATTGCGGGCCGTCCGGCGCAGATCGAGGGCAGCTTCGCCGGCCTGCGCCGCTGGGACGGCAACAAGCGCGTCGAACACCTGATTCGCTGAGCTATCCGCCACCGTAACGCCACGGCGATTTCGAGCGCAGATTCTCGCCGTGGCGTTACGCTCGCGGCCGGACGGGCCTCGGCCCGGGCTCGCCCACGTCGCGGGCGGATAGGCGCGGGCCGTTACCCTACTTTGAACACCGTTTCGTTCAGGCTGCCACGACGTTGTGGCGGATGTGACCGCAGACGCGGACGCGACAAAGATGCAGGGGAGTACTTGGTGACTCAAGCGGCAACTCGACCCACCACCGACGCCGGCCATGAGGCAGACATCCTGGCGGTAGCCCGCCAGCAGGTGTTGGAGGACGGCAAGGGACTGAGCCGGGACCAGGTACTTGCGGTGCTGCAGCTGTCCGACGAGCGGCTCGAGGAGCTGCTTGGGCTGGCCCACGAGGTGCGGATGCGCTGGTGTGGCCCCGAGGTCGAGGTCGAGGGCATCATCAGCCTCAAGACCGGTGGCTGCCCCGAGGACTGCCATTTCTGCTCCCAGTCCGGCTTGTTCGCCTCGCCGGTGCGCAGCGCCTGGCTCGACATTCCGAGCCTCGTCGAGGCGGCCAAGCAAACCGCGAAGTCGGGTGCCACCGAGTTCTGCATCGTGGCCGCTGTGCGTGGTCCGGACAAGCGGCTGATGTCTCAGGTCGCGGCGGGTATCGAGGCGATCCGCAACGAGGTCGAGATCAACGTCGCCTGTTCGCTGGGCATGCTGTCTCCCGAGCAGGTCGCCGAGCTCGCCGCAATGGGCGTGCACCGGTATAACCACAACTTGGAGACCGCCAAATCGTTCTTCACCAACGTCGTCACCACTCACACCTGGGAAGAGCGCTGGCAGACACTGACGATGGTGCGCGACGCGGGCATGGAGGTGTGCTGCGGCGGCATCCTCGGCATGGGAGAGACGTGCGAGCAGCGCGCGGAATTCGCGGCCGAACTCGCGGAACTGGATCCTGACGAGGTGCCGCTGAACTTCCTCAACCCGCGGCCCGGCACCCCGTTCGGCGACCTCGAGGTAATGCCGGTCAGCGAGGCGTTGAAGTCGGTGGCGGCGTTCCGGTTGGCGTTGCCGCGCACCATGCTGCGTTTCGCCGGTGGCCGGGAGATCACCCTGGGCGACCTCGGCGCCAAGCAGGGCATCCTGGGCGGCATCAACGCCGTGATCGTCGGGAATTACCTGACCACACTCGGCCGCCCCGCCGAATCCGATCTGGAATTGCTCGAGGACTTGCAGATGCCCATCAAGGCGCTCAATGCCAGCCTGTAGCGGCTAGGTTGGAGTCTTGTGGTGCCAGATCTGGGCGCTCCGGTCAGCGCCGGGGTCTACAACGTCTATACCGGGGAATTGGGGGGTACGACCGTGCCCACCGCGGCCCAGCTGGGCCTTGAACCCCCGCGCTTTTGCGCCGAATGCGGGCGGCGGATGATCGTCCAGGTTCGCCCCGACGGCTGGCGGGCGCGATGCTCGCGGCACGGCGAGGTCGACTCGTCGGACTTGGAGGCTCAGCGGTGACAGAACCCGCTGTGCCCGCGGCTGCCGAGTCCGCTGGCCGCGCCGCCCCGTCGCGACTGCGTGCGATTCTGCTTGTGGCACTTGGACTCTCGGCGACTGGGGTGTTGTTCGGCGGCCTGTGGGCGTGGATGGCTCCGCCGATTCACTTGGTGGTCGCGATGACTCACGCGGGCGAGCGGGTGCATGAGTACCTGGGTACCGAGTCCCAGCACTTCTTCGACGTGCCATGCCTGATGTTGGGTCTGTTGACGGTGCTGGCGGTCGTCGCGCCGGTGCTGGTGTGGCAGTGGCACCGCCTTCGCGGACCCGGCATGGTGATCGGGCTGACGATCGGCATGGTGGGCGCCGCCGCGGTGGCCTCGGCGGTAGGGGCGGTGCTGGTCCTGCTGCGCTACGGCGCGCTGGACGTCGACAAGGTACCGCTGCTGGGACGTCCGGCGGTGTCCTACGTCATCGAGGCGCCGCCGGTGTTCTTCGGACTCGGGCTGCTACAGGTGGCCACGACGCTGTTGTGGCCCGCCGGCGTCGCAGCGCTGGTGTATGCCGTAATGGCGGCCGGAAGTGCGTACGACGACCTGGGCAGCTCGGGGCTTACCGGTCAGCCATCGCAGACGTTGCCGATGGAGCCGGAAGCCTCCGTCTCATAGCGGGCGGCGACGAATCTTTCGTCCGGTCAGGACCTTGGCCGCGATGACGCCCAGGCGAATCATGCCGGCGTAGGTCATCGGGTGGAACATCGTCGGCCAGACGGTCCTGATCAGGTGGGCGTTTACCGGTCGGCGGGCGAACCGGTCGGTGAGCCAGCGCAGCGTCATCGGCGCGGACAGCGGGTGCAGGAGCATGTGCTCGTTGAACGCGTCGCGGTGGTAGGTGACACTGGCGCCGCCGGCCGAATACGCGTCGGCCAGCGCGTCGATGTCGTGGACGTCGATCAGGTAGTCGTGCACGGCCTGCACGATCAACACCGGCGGGGCCGGTGTTGCGACGCCCAGCTTGATGCTGTCGAAGACATTCGACACCTCGGGTGATGACAGGATGTCCTCCAGCGGCTCGTCGAGATAGTCGCCCATGTTCTCGCCGGCCATCCGCAGCACGGCACCGACCGTCGTCATCGTCTCCAGCCGGTCCAGCAGGGCCTGACCCTCGTCGTTGGTGTGCTCCTTGATGACCTTGTTCAGGTCGGGGTAGATGTGCGCGAGCGCGGCGACCACCATCGCGGGCAAGCCCGCGAACACGCCCCCGTTGAGCCGGCGGAAGGTGTGGCCAAGATCGCCGACGGGCGATCCCAGCACGGCCCCGACGATGTCCAGCTCTGGTGCGTAGTCGGCACACGTTTCGGCGGCCCAGGCGCTGGCCAGGCCGCCGCCGGAGTACCCCCACAGCCCGACGGGCGCCGACGGCGACAGCGACAGCCGGTCACAGTTCATGGCGGCCCGAATCCCGTCCAGGATGCGGTAGCCGGGTTCGTAGGGCGCGCCCCACATACCCTGCAGGCCCTCGTGGTCGGGTACCGAGACCGCCCAGCCTTCGGCGAGGGCAGCAGCCACCAGGAACAGCTCCAATTGAGCTATCGAACCGAGGGCCTTCGACCTTCTGCGCAGCGCGTAGGACGGAAAGCAGCGTGACGACAAGGCGTCGATCGCGCACTGGTAGGACAGCACCGGGCCGCTCTGCCCAACAACGCGATCGGCAGGGACGATCACCGTGGTCACGCAGGCCTCGGGGACGCCGTTCATGTCTGTCGTCCGGTAGAGCAGCTGGGTAGCCGAAACCGGCTGCGGGATCAGGCCGAGGAACGCCAGCTCGACGTCGCGGGAGCGCAGCACCGTCCCGGGCTCGGCGTGTTGGAAGCCGGAAGGTGGCTGGTAGAACGGGTCGTCTGAGGGCAGCAGCGGGCGCGACTTGGGCTGCAGTTCCTCATGGGGCGGCCGACCGATCCACTCCGCACCGTCAGTGCCTGCCAAATTGCCGAGTTCAACCATTCAGGATCCCTTCTAGGCCACCCGGCATTTTCGCGCATGAACGGGCGGTAACCAAAATGTAATGGCCGGGCGGTGAGCCCATTCTTGTCCAGCGGCCGGGTGTGGCGCTGATCAGGGCTGGCCGGGCGGCCGGAGCGCGGCGAATTCGTCGGTGACCCGCAGCGCAGAGTCGGTGAAGTGGTACAGAGCTGCCGGTCGCCCGCCGCTACGACCCGACTGCGCGATGGTGCCGGTTTGCGTGATCACGCCGCGGCGGGCCAGCACCCGCTGCAGATTCGTCGCGTCGACCTGATAGCCGAGCGCCGCGTCATAGATGTCGCGCAAGGTGGAAAGTGCAAATTCCTTTGGCGCCAAAGCAAATCCGATGTTCGTGTACGACATCTTGGCGACCAGTCGGGCGTGCGCGTGCGTCACCATCGGGCCGTGATCGAACGCCATCGGCGGCAGCGCACTGACCGGGTGCCACCGGGTGTCGGGCGGCAGCTCGGGCGTGGCGGGGAAGGGCACCAGGCCAAGGAACGTCGAGGCGATCACCCGCGCGCCCGGCACGCGGTGCGGGTCGGAGAACACGGCGAGCTGCTCGAGGTGAGCCAACTCCTGCAGATCCACCTTTTCGGCCAGCTGGCGCCGCACGGAGGTGATCATGTCCTCGTCGTTGCGCAGTCGTCCGCCGGGCAGTGACCAGGTGCCCCGTTGCGGATCGCGCGCACGCTCCCATAACAGCACGTTTAGCTGCGGTTTTCCTTTTCGGGAGGCTCCCTTAACCTGCTCGGCAGCCTGGCGAACTTGGAACACAACCGCTAGCACTTCATGGGCGGTGCTACCATTGGGCATGTTTTCGATTATAAGTCGAAAACCTCCTCGGTCGAAAGGAGCCGCCGTGACGGTGATGAATCGCATGGACACGCTCGCCGAAGACATGGTTGCCAGCATCACCAATTCCCCCACCGGTTATGGCGGCGTGGACGGCGATGAGCAGTGGGCCGGCGAGGTTCGCCGCCTGGCGGAACTGCGCGGCGCCACCGTGCTCGCGCACAATTACCAGCTGCCCGCCATTCAGGACGTCGCCGACCACGTTGGAGATTCGCTCGCGCTGTCGCGGATCGCCGCCGATGCGCCCGAGGACACCATCGTGTTCTGCGGCGTGCACTTCATGGCCGAGACGGCCAAGATCCTGAGCCCGGAGAAGACCGTGCTCATTCCCGACCAGCGGGCCGGTTGCTCGCTGGCCGATTCGATCACTCCCGACGAGCTGAGTGCCTGGAAAGACGAGCACCCCGGCGCCGTCGTCGTCTCCTACGTCAACACCACGGCGGCCGTGAAGGCGCTGACCGACATCTGCTGCACCTCGTCCAACGCGGTCGACGTGGTCGAGTCGATCGACCCCGATCGCGAGGTGCTGTTCTGCCCGGACCAATTTCTCGGCGCGCATGTCCGCCGGGTGACGGGCCGCAAGAACGTGCACGTGTGGGCCGGTGAATGCCACGTACATGCCGGAATCAACGGCGACGAGCTCACCGAGCAGGCCCGCGCCAATCCCGATGCCGAACTCTATGTGCATCCCGAATGTGGTTGCGCCACTTCGGCCTTGTACCTCGCCGGCGAAGGAGCTTTTCCCGCCGACCGGGTGAAGATCCTTTCCACGGGCGGCATGCTGGACGCGGCACACGAGACACGCGCCCGCAAGGTCCTGGTCGCCACCGAGGTCGGCATGCTGCACCAATTGCGCCGAGCCGCACCGGAAGTCGACTTTCGCGCGGTCAATGACCGCGCCTCATGCAAGTACATGAAGATGATCACCCCCGGTGCGCTGCTGCGCTGCCTGGTGGAAGGCGCGGACGAGGTCCACGTCGAACCGGATGTCGCGGCGGCCGGCCGGCGCAGCGTGCAGCGGATGATCGAGATCGGCCAGCCGGGCGGCGACGAATGACGACCCGTCCGGCTTGGACACACGACGCCGACGTCGTGGTGATCGGTACGGGCGTCGGGGGATTGGCGGCCGCGCTGGCCGCCCATCGCGCCGGGCGCAACGTCGTCGTCCTCAGCAAGGCCGACCAGACCCACGGTGTCACCGCAACGCACTACGCACAGGGCGGTATCGCGGTCGTGCTGCCGGACAACGAGGACTCCGTCGACGCCCATGTTGCCGATACCCTGGCGGCGGGCGCGGGCATGTGCGATCCCCAAGCCGTGTACTCGATCGTCGCCGACGGGTACCGCGCGGTCGCCGAATTGGTCGGGCATGGCGCGCGATTCGACGAATCGGTGCCGGGCCAGTGGGCATTGACCCGCGAAGGCGGGCACTCGCGACGCCGCATCGTGCACGCCGGCGGCGACGCCACCGGTGCCGAGGTCCAGCGAGCGCTCGACCATGCCGCGCGGACGCTGGACATCCGCACCAGCCACGTGGCGCTGCGAGTGCTGCACGACGGCACGGCGGTGACCGGGGTGGCCGTGGGCAATCCGGACGGCGTCGGGATCGTCACCGCGCCCTCGGTGATCCTGGCTTCCGGCGGGCTCGGACATCTCTACAGCGCGACCACCAATCCCGACGGATCCACCGGCGACGGAATCGCTTTGGCCTTGTGGGCCGGCGTCCCGATCAGCGATCTCGAGTTCATCCAGTTCCACCCCACCATGTTGTTCGGTGGCCGAGCCGGTGGCCGTCGGCCACTGATCACCGAGGCCATTCGCGGCGAGGGTGCGGTATTGGTTGACCGGCAAGGTAATTCGGTAACCGCGGGAGTTCATCCGATGGGCGACCTGGCGCCGCGCGATGTGGTCGCGGGAGCCATCGACGCACGGCTGAAGGCCACCGGCGATGAATGCGTCTACCTCGACGCGCGCGGGATCGAGGGTTTCGAGGCCCGATTCCCCAACGTCACCGCCGCGTGCCGGGCCGCCGGCGTCGACCCGGTCAATCAACCGATCCCGGTTGTTCCCGGTGCGCATTACAGCTGCGGCGGCGTGGTCACCGACGTGCACGGTCAAACCGAGTTGCCCGGGTTGTTCGCCGCCGGCGAGGTGGCCCGCACCGGGATGCACGGCGCGAATCGCTTGGCGTCCAACAGCTTGCTGGAAGGTCTGGTGGTGGGTGGTCGCGCCGGGAAGGCCGCGGCTACGCACGCGCTGGCGGCCGGGCGGATGCCCGCGACCGCGCCCGAGCCGATCACTCACACCGCGTCGAAGCGCCGTGAACTGCAAACCGCGATGACGCGGGACGCGTCGGTGGTACGCGACGCCGCGGGGCTGCAGCGCCTGTCCGACACGTTGTCCAGGGCGCGGGTTCGCAGCCTCGAGGGCCGTCGCGATTTCGAGGATGTGGCGCTGACGCTGACCGCCCGGGCGGTGGCCGCCGCGGCGTTGGCCCGCAACGAAAGCCGGGGCTGCCACCACCGTGCGGAGTACCCCGCGACCGCGCCGGAACAGGCCCGCAGCATCGTGGTCCGGCTGGCTGACACGGTGTGCGCCGAAGCCCTGGCGGCGGTGTCCTGATGACGTTGTCCGATGCCGAACTGGCCGCCGCTCATGACATTGTTCGGCGTGGTCTCGAAGAGGATCTGCACTACGGTCCCGACATCACCACGCTCGCCACGGTGCCCGCCGGCGCGGCGACGGCGTCGATGGTGCCCCGCGAGCCGGGCGTGATCGCCGGATTGGACGTCGGCTTGCTGGTGCTCGACGAGGTGCTCGGCGCCGACGGCTACCAGGTGCTCGGCCGCGTCGAGGACGGCGCTCACGTGCACCCCGGCCAGCCCGTCTTGACCGTGCGGGCGGAGACCCGCGGCCTGCTGACCGCCGAGCGGACGATGCTGAACCTGGTCTGTCATCTGTCGGGCATCGCCACCGCGACCGCAGCCTGGGTGGACGCCGTGAGCGGCACCAAGGCCCAGGTCCGCGATACCCGTAAGACGCTGCCGGGGCTGCGCGCCCTGCAGAAGTACGCGGTGCGGATCGGCGGCGGGGTCAACCATCGCCTCGGGCTGGGCGACGCCGCGTTGATCAAGGACAACCATGTCGCGGCCGCGGGATCGGTCGTCGAGGCGCTGCGGGCGGTGCGCGAGGCCGCCCCCGATCTGCCGTGCGAGGTCGAAGTCGACTCGCTCGAGCAGCTCGATGAGGTGCT
This sequence comes from uncultured Actinomycetota bacterium, assembly GCA_963794245.1. GTDB lineage: Bacteria > Actinomycetota > Actinomycetes > Mycobacteriales > Mycobacteriaceae > Mycobacterium. The sequence continues at coordinate 856,989 of CAWCDD010000004.1, forward strand.
TCCCGAGAAGCCGGAGCTGATTCTGCTGGACAACTTCCCGGTGTGGCAGACGCAGATGGCCGTGCAGCGCCGCGACTCCCGCGCGCCGGCCGTGCTGCTGGAGTCCTCGGGCGGGCTCAGCCTGGACACCGCGGCGGCCTACGCCTCGACCGGGGTGGATTATCTGGCAGTCGGCGCGCTGACCCACTCGGTACGCGTGCTCGATATCGGTCTGGACATGTAGGTCAACTCGGAGCTCATTGCTCTGCTGCTGACGGCGAGTACGGGTCGCGGCCGCAGCAGCGTGACCGCCAGTTAATGTCGCAGCCGATGACTACTTACGAGACGCTCACGCTCGCGCAGACCGGACCCTTAACACGAATCGTGCTCAACCGGCCGGAAGCGGCCAACGGGATTAACGATGCGCTGGCCGCAGAATTGGCGGACGCCGCTGTGCGATGCGACGTAACCGAGACGAAGGTGGTGCTGCTCACCGGCGCGGGACGGTTCTTCTGCGCGGGGGGCGACTTGAAGGCGATGGCGGCATCCCCTCTGGGTGCGGGCCGATTCGTCAAGAGCATCGCCGACGACCTGCACCGCGCGATCTCGACGTTCGCGCGAATGGACGCCGTGCTGATCATTGCGGTCAACGGCGTGGCGGCGGGGGCGGGGTTCAGCCTCGCGATGATCGGGGATCTCGTGCTGGCTGCGGAGTCTGCGTCGTTCACGATGGCCTACACCAAGGCGGGGCTGAGCCCGGACGGCAGCTCGTCGTACTACCTCCCGCGACTCATCGGTGTGCGTCGCACCCAAGAATTGATGCTCACCAACCGGCGGCTGTCGGCCCCGGAGGCAGCACGGTGGGGATTGGTCACCGAAGTTGTCCCCGACGCCGATCTGGCCGGCCGCGCCGACCAGCTGGCCGCTGAAATGGCTTCCGCGGCAAAAGCTTCCAGCGCAGCCGTGAAGAAGCTTCTGATGATGAGCTTCGGCAACGGCCTCGAGGAACAAATGGAGATCGAGGGCCGGACTATCGCGGCATGCGCCGACAACGCCGACGGCCGCGAAGGGATCGACGCGTTCCTGAACAAACGCGCGGCAAAGTTCGCCTGAATCAATCGCTGACCTGACGCCGGCCGTTCAGCAACGAGCGTGCCGCGGGTTTGGCGGCGTTCAGCGCGGCCGGGTCGCCCGCGATCCGAGACAGGATCAGCGCTCCCTCGATCAATGAGATCACCGCGAGCGCAACCGTTTCCGCGTCCCGGTCGGCCCAGGCTTCGGAGCGCAGCCGATCCTCGATTGCCGCGCACCACCCCTGGAAGGCACGCGCTGAAGCCGCGCGCACCAGTGGACTCGCGTTGACGGACTCGGTGGCGATCGGCTCGATCGGGCAGCCGTCCCGCTGGTCGCCGGCAAGTCCCGCGACCAGCAGGTCGATCCACCGATCGACGACGTCGGCCACTGCCCGGTCGCCGGCAAGCAATCTGCGCAGTAGTTGCTCGATCCCCGCTCCGGCAGTGTCGACGACCGCGGCGGCCAGCTGTTGCTTGCCCTGTGGGAAGTGGTGATACATCGAACCCGCTTTGACGCCGGCCTCGTCGAGGATCTGGTTGAGTCCGGTCGCCGCATAGCCCTGGCGCCGGAACAGGGTGGCGGCGCGCTCGATCAGTGCTGCGCGGCTGCGGTCGGGTCTGGGCACAGCTATTGACAATACTTGAAAGATCGCTCAAGAATGCTGAGATGAGGCAGCTGACCTTCGAAGACGCGGGACGGTATGCGTGGCGCGACGTGCCCGAGCCGGAAATCACCGCGCCGGAACAAGCGGTGGTCAGGCCGTTGGCGGTGGCCTGCTGCGACCTTGACATCGCGGTCGCCCGCGGCCAGGCGCCGCTGCCGCCCGGATACGCCGTCGGGCACGAGGGATTGGCCGAGGTCGTAGCCGTCGGCGACGCCGTAGGCACCGTCCGGCCGGGCGACTGGGTGGTGGTGCCGTTCCAGATCAGCTGCGGTAACTGCGCGCACTGCCGCCGCGGCGCGACAGGCTCGTGTGCCTCGGTGCCGCTGATGGCGATGTATGGTCTCGGCCCGCTCGCCGGTCTGAACGGCGGGGGATTCATGTCGGATCTGATCTTGGTGCCCTACGCCGACGCGATGCTGGTCTCCGCCCCGGATGGCTTGCAGCCCAATGCCATTGCCTCGCTGTCGGACAACATTCCCGACGGATGGCGGGCGGTCGGGCCGTATGGGGCCGAACTGGCCGCGCTCGATCCGGCCGACCGCCGGGTGCTGGTGATCGGCAAGCTGTCGATCGGGCTGTACGCGGCGGCGTTCGCGGCCGCGCTGGGAGCCCGTGTCGACTACGTCGACCACAACGTTCGCCGCCTGGCGGCAGCCGAAAAGCTCGGCGCGGTCGTCCACGATCGGGTCAAGCCGGACAAGTCGTGGGAGCCGTATCCGGTCACCGTGCACACCTCCGCCGACCCGTCGCTGCTGGCCGCGACGCTGCGTGCGACCTGGCCGGACGGAGTGTGCACCGATACCGGGGTCTACTACCAGCCGATGGTCGAGATGCCGCTGTTGCCGATGTACACCCGCGGGGTGCGGTTTGTGACCGGGCGGGTCAATGCGCGTTCGGCCATCCCTGCGGTGCTGGAGCTGCTGGCCGGGGGCTGCGATCTGGCACCGGCCGTCGACCGGGTGGTGCCCTGGGCGGACGCGCCCTCGGTATGGCCGACGATGACCGGCAAGACCGTCTTCACCAGGGCCTAGTCCTCAGCGCCCCGTAGCCCCGCCATCCCGTCGAGCGCGCATCCTTGGCGTCGAGTGTGCGTCCTGGGCGCCCTGGGCGCACACTCGTAGCCCTGAGCGCACACTCGACGCTGGAAGCCGCCCGCTCAGGCGATGTCGCTGACCAAGACCGCCATGCGGCGCAACTGCAGACGCGCCAGCCGGGGCAGGCCGGTGCCGTCGGAACCGGCCGGCAGAATGCGGGGATTGGTGATATGCACGACCTTGCGGGCAAAGTGCAGGTCAGCCTGGCCGGCAGCCAGCACGTTCTTCACCCAGTCGGTCTTGCCGTGGCCCAGCGCGACCGCCAGCACATTGCCGCTGCGGTAGGCCGTCACGATGGTTTTGTACGGCTTGCCCGACGTGCGGCCGCGATGCTCGATGGTGCCCGTTCCGGGCAGGAACCGCGCGATCGGCTTCAGCGCCGGGTTGACGTATTTGACCTGGAAGTTCTCGAACCACGTCGGATACACCATCGGGATGCCCGGGGCGTTGTTCGGGTGATCCTTTGTGGACATGCCGGCTCCCTTGCGGAACGTAGTTAACGCGGCCGTGGGCCTGATTACCGGCACTGTACCGGTCGGATATTGATTTGAGTTCCTCTGGGACAATGGACGCTGTGACTGCCTCACCGCCCTCTGTGCTGGCCCGCATCGACCTGCGGGGCGCGGAGCTGACGGCTGCCCGGCTGCGGGCCGCCTTGCCGCGTGGTGGGGCAGATGTGGAGTCGGTGTTGCCGCGAGTACGGCCGATTGTGCAGGCCGTCGCCGAGCGCGGGGCCGAGGCGGCCCTGGAATTCGGCGCGTCGTTCGACGGCGTGCGCCCCGCGGCCGTGCGCGTGCCCGAGTCCGCGCTGCAGGCCGCGCTGGACGGACTGGACGCCGACGTCCGCAACGCGCTGCAGGTGATGATCGAGCGCACCCGCGCCGTGCACGCCGACCAGCGCCGCACCGACGTCACCACCGTGCTTGGGCCGGGCGCGACGGTCACCGAGCGGTGGGTCCCCGTCGAGCGGGTCGGCCTGTACGTGCCCGGCGGGAATGCGGTGTATCCGTCCAGCGTGGTGATGAACGTGGTGCCGGCGCAGGTCGCGGGTGTCGAGTCGCTGGTGGTGGCCAGCCCGCCGCAGGCCCGCTTCGACGGCTTGCCGCATCCGACGATCCTGGCCGCGGCCCGGCTGCTGGGCGTCGACGAGGTGTGGGCGGTCGGCGGCGCGCAGGCGGTGGCGCTGCTGGCCTACGGCGGCGTAGACACCGATGGCCAGCAGCTGGAGCCGGTCGACCTGATCACCGGGCCCGGCAATGTCTACGTCACGGCCGCCAAGCGGCTCTGCCGCTCGCTGGTGGGCATCGACGCCGAGGCCGGGCCGACCGAGATCGCGATCCTCGCCGACCACACCGCCGATCCCGCGCATGTGGCCGCCGACCTGATCAGCCAGGCCGAACACGACGAGATGGCCGGCAGCGTGCTGGTGACCGCCAGCGCGGACCTGGCGGCGGCCACCGACACCGAAGTGGCGGCCCAGCTGCAGACCACGGTCCACCGCGACCGGGTGACGACCGCGCTAAGTGGGCCGCAATCGGCGATCATCCTGGTCGACGACCTGGACGCCGGCGTCAAGGTCGTCAACGCCTACGCCGCCGAACACCTCGAGATTCAGACCGTGGACGCGGCGCGCGTCGCCAGCCGAATACGTTCGGCGGGAGCCATTTTCGTCGGCCCGTGGTCGCCGGTGAGCCTCGGCGACTACTGCGCCGGATCCAACCACGTGTTGCCGACCGCGGGCAGCGCCCGGCACTCCAGCGGCCTGTCGGTACAGACCTTTCTGCGCGGAATTCATGTCGTGGATTACACCGAGGCGGCCCTCAAAGACGTCTCCGGTCATGTGGTCACGCTTGCGAAAGCCGAAGACCTGCCGGCGCACGGCGAGGCGGTACGGCGGAGGTTCGAACGATGACCGCATCCGAACGGCAGGTCACCCTCGACGATCTGCCGCTGCGTGACGACCTGCGCGGCAAATCGCCTTATGGCGCGCCACAATTGGCGGTTGCGGTGCGGTTGAACACGAACGAGAACCCACACCCGCCCAGCAAGGCGCTGGTCGACGATGTCGTCCGGTCCGTCCAGGAGGCCGCCGCGGACCTGCACCGCTACCCCGACCGCGACGCGGTCGCTTTGCGCACCGATCTGGCGAGCTATCTCACCGCGCAAACCGGCACCCCGCTCGGTGTGGAAAACCTATGGGCCGCCAATGGTTCCAACGAGATTCTGCAGCAGCTGCTGCAGGCGTTCGGCGGGCCGGGGCGCAGCGCGATCGGGTTTGTGCCGTCCTACTCGATGCACCCGCTCATCTGCGACGCCACCCGCACCGAATGGTTCGAGGTCGCCCGTGCCGACGACTTCAGCCTCGACGTCGAGGGGGCCGTCGCCGCCATCACCGAACGCAAACCCGACGTGGTATTCGTCACCAGCCCGAACAACCCGTCCGGACAAAGCATTCCGCTGCCGGACCTGCGCCGGCTGCTCGATGTGACTCCGGGCATCCTGATCGTCGACGAGGCATACGGCGAGTTCTCGTCGCAGCCCAGTGCGGTGGCGCTGATCGAGAAGTATCCGACCCGGCTCGTGGTCAGCCGCACGATGAGTAAGGCGTTCGCCTTCGCCGGCGGCAGGCTCGGTTATCTGGTGGCCACGCCGGCGCTGATCGACGCGATGCTGTTGGTGCGGTTGCCCTATCACCTGTCGTCGGTCACTCAGGCCGCGGCCCGGGCCGCGCTGCGGCACGCCGACGACACCCTGGGCAGCGTGGCCACCCTGATCGCCGAACGTGAACGGGTCTCGACGGCCCTGACCCGCTTGGGCTTTCGGGTAATCCCGAGCGACGCGAACTTCGTGCTGTTCGGCCAATTCGCCGACGCGCCCACTGCCTGGCAGCGCTACCTGGACGTTGGCGTTCTGATCCGTGACGTCGGCCTTCCCGGCTACCTGCGCACCACCATCGGGCTGGCCGACGAGAACGACGCTTTCCTCGAAGCGAGCGCCCAGATCGCCGCCACCGAGCTGGCCCCAGCCGATCCCAGCCCCGTAGGAGCGATCGCAAGCGCGGCGACGCCGCGTGCAGCGGGTCGCGACCATGTATTAGGAGCACCGTGACCACTATTGCGACCCGTCGCGCACGAATTGAGCGCCGCACCAAGGAATCCGACATCGTCGTCGAGCTCGATCTCGACGGCACCGGGCAGGTTCACATCGACACCGGTGTGCCGTTCTACGACCACATGCTGACCGCGTTGGGCAGCCACGCCAGCTTCGACCTGACCGTACGCACCAAGGGCGACGTCGAGATCGAGGGACACCACACCATCGAGGACACCGCGATCGCGCTGGGACAGGCGCTCGGTCAGGCCCTCGGCGACAAGAAGGGCATCCGCCGGTTCGGGGACGCCTTCATCCCGATGGACGAGACGCTGGCGCACGCCGCCGTCGACGTGTCGGGCCGCCCGTACTGTGTGCACACCGGCGAGCCGGATCACCTGCAACACACCACCATCGCCGGAAGCTCGGTGCCCTATCACACCGTGATCAACCGGCACGTGTTCGAATCGCTGGCGGCCAACGCCCGCATCGCGCTGCATGTGCGGGTGCTGTACGGGCGCGACCCGCACCACATCACCGAGGCCCAGTACAAGGCCGTGGCGCGCGCATTGCGCCAGGCGGTCGAGCCCGATCCCCGCGTGTCGGGTGTGCCGTCCACCAAAGGTGTTTTGTGACAACACGATCGGTCGTCGTTCTGGACTACGGCTCGGGCAATCTACGGTCTGCTCAGCGTGCGTTGCAGCGGGTCGGCGCGACGGTGGAAGTCACCGCCGACGCCCGCGCGGCAGCAGCCGCCGACGGGCTCGTGGTTCCCGGCGTCGGTGCATTCGAGGCCTGCATGACCGGGCTGCGCAAGATCGCGGGCGAGCGGATCATCGCCGAGCGGGTGGCCGCCGGACGCCCGGTGCTCGGGGTCTGCGTCGGCATGCAGATCCTGTTCGCGCGCGGCGTTGAATTCGGGGTCCAGACGTCGGGCTGCGGGCAGTGGCCGGGAGCCGTGACCCGGCTGGACGCCCCGGTGATCCCGCACATGGGCTGGAATGTCGTGCAATCCGGCTCGGGCAGTCGACTTTTCAAGGGGCTGGATGCGTCCGCCCGGTTCTATTTCGTGCACTCCTATGCCGCGCAGCGGTGGGAGGGTTCGCCGGATGCGGTGCTGACGTGGGCCACGCATCAGGTGCCGTTTTTGGCCGCGGTCGAGGACGGGCCGCTGGCCGCCACCCAATTTCACCCGGAGAAAAGCGGGGATGCCGGTGCGGCCGTATTGAGCAACTGGGTTGAGGGACTGTAGATGCCACTGATTTTGTTACCCGCTGTCGACGTCGTCGAAGGCCGTGCCGTGCGCCTGGTGCAGGGCAAGGCCGGCAGCGAAACCGAGTATGGCTCCGCGCTGGATGCGGCGCTGAACTGGCAGCGCGACGGCGCCGACTGGATCCATCTTGTGGATCTGGACGCCGCATTCGGCCGTGGCTCCAATCGCGAACTGCTCGCCGAGGTGGTGGGCAAGCTCGACGTGTTGGTGGAGCTGTCCGGCGGGATCCGCGACGACGATTCGCTGGCCGCGGCGCTGGCTACCGGCTGCGCCCGGGTCAACCTGGGCACGGCGGCGCTGGAGAACCCGCAGTGGTGCGCGCGGGCGATCACCGAGCACGGTGAAAAGGTCGCCGTCGGCTTGGATGTCCAGATCGACAAAACCCATCCGGAAGGCCAGCACCGGTTGCGCGGTCGCGGTTGGGAGACCGATGGCGGTGACCTGTGGGACGTGCTGGAACGCCTTGACGGCGAAGGATGTTCGCGGTTCGTCGTCACCGACGTCACCAAGGACGGCACGCTCGGCGGTCCCAATCTCGACCTGCTGGCCCATGTCGCCGAACGTACCGACGCCCCGGTCATCGCGTCGGGCGGCGTGTCGAGCCTGGACGACCTGCGCGCCATCGCTAGGCTGACCGACCGCGGCGTCGAGGGCGCCATCGTCGGCAAGGCGCTCTATGCCGGGCGGTTCACCTTGCCGCAGGCACTGGACGCGGTGCGGGCGTAGACCGATGGATCTGCACGCGCTGCTGGCCGAGGCGTCAGTGATCCTCGACGCAGCAGTCGAGCCGTTCGTGGCCGGCCATCGCGCCGATTCGGCAGTTCGGAAGAAGGGCAACGACTTCGCCACCCAAGTCGACCTTGAGATCGAGCGGCAGGTCGTCGCCGCGCTGGAAGCGGCCACCGGAATCGGGGTGCACGGTGAGGAATTCGGCGGCACACCCATCGATTCGCCGTGGGTGTGGGTGCTGGACCCGATCGACGGCACCTTCAACTACGCGGCCGGGTCGCCGATGGCGGGGATTCTGCTGGGCCTGCTGCACGATGGCGAACCGGTGGCAGGCCTGACCTGGATCCCGTTCACCGACGACCGCTACACCGCAGTCGCCGATGGCCCGCTGATGAAAAACGGCGCCGAGCGGCCGTCGCTGACTCACACCGATCTCGCCGATGGCCTGATCGGCGTCGGCACGTTCAACGCGGAATCCCGCGGCCGCTTCCCGGGACGTTATCGGGTCGCGGTGCTCGAGAAGCTGAGCACGGTGTCCTCGCGATTGCGGATGCACGGATCGACCGGCCTGGACCTCGTCTACGTGGCCGACGGAATCCTCGCCGGTGCAGTCGTTTTCGGTGGAAATGTGTGGGATCACGCCGCAGGAATCGCGCACGTTCGGGCCGCGGGTGGCACCGTCACCGATCTGGCCGGCCAACCGTGGACTCCCGAGTCGCGGTCGGTGCTGGCCGCGGCACCCGGCGCCTACGGGCAGATTCTCGAGATCGTGCGCAGTGCCGGCCGACCGGAGGACTACTGACATGTATGCGGGTACCGCCCTTGCCGTGCGGGTGATTCCGTGCCTGGACGTCGATGACGGGCGGGTCGTCAAGGGAGTCAACTTCGAGAACCTGCGCGACGCCGGTGATCCTGTGGAACTCGCCGCGGCGTATGACGCCGAAGGCGCCGACGAGCTGACCTTTCTCGACGTGACCGCGTCGTCGTCCGGCAGGGCGACGATGCTGGACGTGGTGCGCCACACCGCCGAGCAGGTCTTCATTCCGCTGACGGTCGGCGGCGGAGTCCGCACCGTGGCCGATGTGGACGTGCTGCTGCGGGCGGGCGCGGACAAGGTGTCGGTCAACACCGCCGCGATCGACCGCCCCGAGCTACTCGCCGAATTATCAAGGCAATTCGGCTCGCAGTGCATAGTGTTGTCCGTCGATGCCCGTACCGTGCCCGCCGGCTCGGCACCGACGCCGTCGGGCTGGGAGGTGACCACCCACGGCGGTCGCCGCGGGACCGGCATCGACGCGGTCGAATGGGCGGCCCGTGGCGCCGAACTCGGGGTGGGGGAGATCCTGCTCAACTCGATGGACGCCGACGGCACCAAAGCCGGGTTCGACCTGGCGATGCTGCGCGCGGTCCGTGCCGCGGTCACGGTTCCGGTGATTGCCAGCGGCGGCGCCGGGGCGGTGGACCACTTCGCACCCGCGGTCGACGCCGGTGCCGATGCGGTGTTGGCGGCCAGCGTCTTTCACTTCCGCGAGCTGACGATCGGGCAGGTGAAGGCAGCGATGGCCGCAGCAGGGATCACCGTGCGATGACGCTCGACCCGAACATCGCCGCGCGCCTGAAGCGCAATGCCGACGGACTGTTCACCGCCGTCGCGCAGGAGCGGGGCAGCGGTGACGTCCTGATGGTCGCCTGGATGGACGACGATGCGCTGGCCCGCACACTGGAAACCCGTGAGGCAACCTACTATTCGCGATCCCGGGGCGAACAGTGGATCAAGGGCGCGACGTCCGGCCACACCCAACATGTGCACTCGGTGCGCTTGGACTGCGATGGTGACACCGTGTTATTGACGGTCGACCAAGTGGGCGCCGCCTGTCACACCGGCGAGCACAGCTGCTTTGACGCCGACGTGCTGTTAGAGCCAGAGGGCTAACTGCGGGCGACATTGAGCCCGTCGGCTGCGACGATCGCCGCCCGGGACCATTCGTGGTGAAAAACGGCCGGGCCGATCCGGTCCCGCCGAATCACCTCGACATCGATGGGCGCCTTGGCCGTCACCGCGTTCGGCACCCGGAAGGAGTACGCCGGCTCATCGGTGGCGATGGCCAGTATGGCGTCGTTATCGGTAAAACCGTTGGCGCGCATGGTGTCCTCTGCCCAGCGAAACGGCTGGATGCCGCCGAAGCTTTTCACATACACCACCCACAGCCGGGTACCGCGCTGGTTGTAGAGCCTGTTGAGGGCGCGGTTGACCGCGTCGGTCTCGAGCGGGCCGAGCACTCCCGACTGATCCGTGAGTCGACTGGACAGCTTGATCGCCGGCTTCGACGGCGCCGAAGTTCGGTCGGTGGGCTGCACCGCCGACGGCGACGTAGCGTTGCTGCCCGACTGGTTTGCGTCCTCGCCCACCAGACGGACGCCGACGACCACCGCGAGGCCGACCAGCGCCGCGGCCACCACGGCCGTGACCGCAATCGCCGTCCGGCGGTTACCGCGCGGCTTGGCTGCCGGTGTGTTCGGTCGCGCCGCGATCACTTCGGTGGGACCGGCGATGACTTGCGTCGGGCCGGCCACCGGCGCCGCGGTGGTGTTCAGCTGATTACCAAGTGCGGCCGCGAAATCCGCACACGTCGGGTAGCGGTCGTTGGGGCTCTTGGCGAGTGCCTTGGCAAGGGCGCCGTCGAGTTCTGCCAATTCCGGTCTGCGCAGACTGATCGGCGGTGGCGGCGCCGACAAATGCTGGGTGATGACCACTGCCGGGTTCGAACTTTGGAACGGAGCCGAGCCGGTCAGCAGGTTGAACGCGGTGCATCCCAATGCGTATTGGTCGGCCCGTCCGTCCAGGTCCAAACCCTGCAATTGTTCGGGCGCGCAGTAGGCGGTCGTGCCCATCAACATGTTCGTCGCGGTCAGCCCGCTGACGTCGCCCAATTCACGGGCGATGCCGAAATCGGCGAGCAGGATGCGCCGTCGGGGGCTGGCCTCGGTGAGCAGGATGTTGGCGGGTTTGACATCACGATGCAGCAGCCCGCGGGAATGGGCATAGTCGAGCGCGTCGGCGACGGCCGAAATGATCTCGACGACATCCGCTTTGGGCATGCCCGACGGGAACGCATCGCGCTGCAGTCTCGCGGCGTCGGTGCCTTCGACGTAGTCCATCGAGATCCACAGTTGGCCTTCGTATTCGCCGCGGTCGTGGATGCCAACGATGTGTTCGTTGTACAAACTGGCGGCGAGGTCGGCCTCCCGGTTGAAGCGTTGGCGGAACTCCAGGTTGGCGGTGAGCTCGCCGGGCAAGATCTTGAGCGCATCGCGACGGGGCAGTCGTGGGTGCTGCGCCAGATATACCTCGCCCATGCCGCCTACCCCCAGACGCCGAACGATGGTGTATCCGGCGAACACCGCGCCTTCGGGTAACCCAGCGCTTTGCGGCATGTGAGCATGCTACTGAGGCGCCGATCGCGGCGGCCGGCTAATCGCGGCCAGCACTGCGCCGCGTTTCGGCGCCCGGGCTCACGGGGCACCGGCCGACGATTTCGGTGAGAATGGCGGGCGATGTTGAAACAGCTGTCCTGGAACGTTGTCGTGCCGGTGATCGCCCTCGTCGCGCTGGCACTGACCTGGGGCACGGCGCCCGGGCCCTTGCTCGCCGGGATCGAGGCGGTATTCCTGATCGGCTCGGTGTTGGCCGCGGTGCACCACGCCGAGGTGGTCGCGCACCGAGTCGGGGAGCCGTTCGGGTCGTTGGTGCTCGCCACCGCGGTGACCGTCATCGAGCTGGCCCTGATCATCGCGCTGATGGCGTCGGGCGGCAACGAGGCGGCGACGCTGCCCCGAGACACCGCGTTCGCGGCCTTGATGATCACCACGAACGGCATTGCCGGCTTGTCACTGCTGCTGGGTTCACACCGTTATGGCGTCACATTGTTCAACCCGCACGGCAGTGGTGCCGCGCTGGCCACGCTGACCACGCTGGCGACCCTGAGCCTGGTGCTGCCCGCCTTCACCACCACTCGCGGCGGTCAGGAATTCTCGCCCGGCCAGCTCGAATTCGCTGCCGTCGCGTCGTTGCTGCTGTACCTGCTGTTCGTCTTCACGCAGACGGTGCGGCATCGCGGGTTCTTTCTGCCGATCGCGCAGAAAGGCCAGCAGAGCATCTTCGACGAGGAAAGCGATGCGGAGCCGCCCACCAAGGCCGCGGCGCTGCGGAGCTCGGGGCTGCTGCTGGTCGCGCTGGTTGCGGTGGTGGGTCTGGCCGAACAAGAGTCGCCGGCCGTCGAGAAACTGGTGTCGGTGGCGGGGTTCCCGCACTCATTCGTCGGCGTGGTGATCGCGGCCCTGGTGCTGCTGCCGGAGACGCTCGCCGCGGCGCGAGCGGCGCGAGCGGGCCGCATCCAGACCAGCCTCAACCTCGCTTACGGCTCGGCGATGGCCAGCATCGGGCTCACCATTCCCGGCATCGCGCTGGCGTCGATCTGGATCAAGGGACCGCTGATACTAGGCCTGGGCCCAACTCAGTTGGTGCTGTTTGCATTGACGGTGGTGATCAGCATGCTGACCGTGGTACCCGGCCGGGCGACCCGGCTACAGGGTGAAGTGCATCTGGTGTTGCTGGCCGCGTTCGTGTTTTTGGCGATCATCCCGTAACAGCAAGCAGCGCAGGCGATTACGCCGAAGAGCGCGCCCGCAGCGTCTGCAGCGCCTGGTCGGCGTGGGCGTCCATGCTGAACTCGCTGGAAATCACGTTGAGCACCTTGCGGTCGGTGTCGATGACGAACGTCGTGCGCTTGACCGGCATCAACTTGCCGAGCAGGCCGCGCTTGACGCCGAACGCGGTGGCGACGGTGCCCTCGGTGTCCGACAGCAGCGGGTAGTCGAAGTTCTCCTTGTCGGCGAACTTGGCCTGCTTTTGCACGGCGTCGGTGCTGATGCCGACCCGGTTGGCGCCGACCGCGGCGAATTCGGAGGCCAGGTCCCGGAAGTGGCAGGCTTCCTTGGTGCACCCCGGAGTCATCGCCGCGGGGTAGAAGAACAGCACTACTGGGCCGTCGGCAAGCAGGGCGCTGAGCTTGCGCGGCGATCCGGTCTGGTCAGGAAGTTCGAAGTCGGCCACCGTCTCACCAGGTTTCATGGCCGTCAGGCTACGCCCCAGGTGCCCGACTCCTCACACGCCGCTGACGCGGCCTGCATCGGCGTCGGGCAGGCCCGGGCTGAGCAACCGTATCTGCGAGGATGGTTGAGTGCACCCACACCTCGCCGATACCACCTCACGGGAGGAATTTCGCCTGCTTGCGGCCGGGCACCGCTTTGTTCCGGTGACCCGGAAGGTGTTGGCCGACAGCGAGACGCCGTTGTCGGCATACCGCAAGCTTGCCGCCGATCGACCCGGCACTTTCTTGCTGGAGTCCGCGGAGAACGGCCGATCGTGGTCGCGATGGTCGTTCATCGGGGCAGGGTCGCCCTCGGCGTTGACTGTGCGCGACGGCGAGGCCGTCTGGCTGGGCGCGGTTCCCCAGGATGCGCCCACCGGTGGCGACCCGCTGGAAGCGCTGCAGGCCACGCTCGAGCTGCTGGCCACCGCGGCGGTACCGGGGCTACCGCCGCTGTCGGGTGGTCTGGTGGGGTTTTTCGCCTACGACATGGTGCGACGCCTGGAACGGTTGCCGGAAATGGCCGTCGACGACCTGCAGCTGCCGGACATGCTGATGCTGCTGGCCACGGATGTGGCGGCGGTCGACCACCACGAGGGCACGATCACGCTGATCGCCAACGCCGTGAACTGGAACGGCACCGACGAGCGCGTCGATAAGGCCTACGACGATGCCGTCGCGCGCCTGGACGTGATGACCGAGGCGCTGGGCCAGCCGCTGCCGTCGACGGTTGCCACCTTCAGCAGGCCCGAGCCCCAGTACCGGGCGCAACGCACGGTCGAGGAATACGGAAAGATCGTCGACTACCTCGTCGACCAGATCGCGGCCGGCGAAGCGTTCCAGGTGGTGCCCTCGCAGCGCTTCGAGATGGACACCGACGTCGACCCGATCGACGTGTACCGGATTCTGCGGGTGACCAACCCGAGCCCCTACATGTATCTCCTGCATGTGCCGAATAGTGCTGGTGCAACTGACTTTTCGATCGTCGGGTCCAGCCCGGAGGCACTCGTCACCGTCGTCGACGGCCGGGCGACGACGCATCCGATCGCCGGTACCCGGTGGCGGGGACAGAACGAGGAAGAAGATCAGCTGCTGGAAAAGGAGCTGCTGTCCGACGAAAAGGAACGTGCTGAGCACCTGATGCTGGTCGACCTCGGCCGCAACGACCTCGGCCGCGTCTGCACGCCCGGCACCGTGCGCGTCGAGGACTACAGCCACATCGAGCGCTACAGCCACGTCATGCACCTGGTGTCCACCGTGACGGGCATGCTCGGCGAGGGCCGCACCGCTCTGGACGCGGTCACGGCCTGCTTCCCGGCCGGCACGCTGTCCGGCGCGCCGAAGGTGCGGGCCATGGAGCTGATCGAAGAGGTGGAGAAGACGCGCCGCGGCGTGTACGGCGGCGTGCTCGGCTACCTCGACTTCGCCGGCAACGCCGACTTCGCGATCGCCATTCGCACCGCGCTGATGCGCAACGGCACCGCGTACGTCCAGGCGGGGGGCGGGGTAGTGGCCGACTCCAACGGTCCCTACGAGCACAACGAGGCGAGCAACAAGGCGCGCGCGGTGCTGAATGCGATTGCCGCCGCGCAGACGCTCACCGCCCCGGAGGCACCCCGCAATGGGTGACGCCGCGCCGGACCGCCGGGCCCGGCTGACGATCGGCATCGCCCAGCTCCTGCTGGTCATTGCCGCGGGCCTGCTGTGGGCGGCCTCGCGACTGCCGTGGGTGGTCATCCGGTCGTTCGACGGGCTGGGACCCCCCAAGGAAGTAATCCTGGCAGGCGCGTCATGGTCGACCGCCCTGCTGCCGTTCGCGCTGCTGATGCTTGCCACGGCCGTTGCGGCGCTCGCGGTGCGCGGCTGGGCGCTACGGGCGGGTGCCGGGCTGCTGGCCGTGGTCAGCCTGGCGATCGGCTATCTGGGTGTCAGCCTGTGGGTATTGCCGGACGTCGCGGTGCGCGGAGCCGAACTGGCCCATATTTCGCTGGTGACGCTGGTGGGCACCGAGCGGCGCTACTGGGGAGCGGGGCTCGCGGTGGCCGCCGCGGCGTTCACATTGATCGCCGCCGTCCTGTTGATGCGATCGGCGATGTCGGCACGCGCCGGGGCAAAAAAATACACCGCGCCGGCGACCCGCCGCTCAATTGCGAGGCGCAAAGGCGCCGAGAGGGCGATGCTGGAGGAGCCGGGGGCCCCAGACATGTCAGAGCGGATGATCTGGGACGCACTCGATGAGGGGCACGACCCGACCGATCGGCCCCGCGAGACTGACACCGAGGGTCGGTGACGGGTCGCGAGCCGACGGTCGCTACCCTTCATTGACGTCGTCGAAATCGGCTCGGAACCGGTTAGGTGACCGCGGGGTGACATGTGGGAAGGGAAACGACAGGTATGAGTCCGGCGACAGTCCTTGACTCCATCCTCGAGGGAGTCCGGGCCGATGTTGCCGCGCGCGAAGCCCGTATCAGCCTGCCCGAGATCAAAGCGGCGGCCGCCGCGGCGCCACCACCACTTGACGTGATGGCCGCCCTGCGCGAGCCCGGGATCGGCGTCATCGCCGAGGTCAAGCGCGCCAGTCCATCGGCCGGTTCGTTGGCGCCCATTGCCGATCCGGCCAAGCTGGCGCAGGCGTACGAAGACGGCGGTGCCCGGATCATCAGCGTGTTGACCGAGGAGCGGCGCTTTCAAGGTTCGCTCGACGACCTGGATGCGGTGCGGGCCGCCGTGTCGATTCCGGTTTTGCGCAAAGACTTTGTGGTGCAGCCCTATCAGATCCACGAGGCGCGTGCGCACGGCGCCGACATGCTGTTGCTCATCGTCGCCGCCCTGGAGCAGTCAGCGCTGGCGGCGATGCTCGATCGCACCGAATCACTGGGCATGACAGCCCTTGTCGAGGTCCACACCGAGCAAGAGGCCGACCGGGCGCTGAAGGCCGGGGCCAAAGTGATCGGGGTCAACGCCCGTGATCTCGCGACGCTGCACGTGGACCGGGATTGCTTCGCACGCATCGCTCCCGGGTTGCCCAGCAACGTGATCAGGGTCGCCGAGTCCGGGGTTCGGGGCACCGGAGACCTGTTGGCCTACGCCGGTGCCGGCGCTGACGCCGTCCTCGTCGGTGAGGGTTTGGTCAAGAGCGGCGACCCTCGTGCCGCCGTTGCCGATCTGGTGACCGCGGGCACCCACCCGTCCTGTCCGAAACCGGCTCGTTGATTATTCAAGAGCCCCTGCGTTGAAACGTTGAACCCCATGAGCCATCCCCGCGTTGAGCATTGGTGATGGTGGATCTAAATCGCCCCGGCCTTCCGCTTACGAGCGCGGCAATCTCAGAACCCACCCGACACGACCCCGACTCGGGTGGGCATTTCGGCGGCCCCGGTGGTTATGGTGGCCGCTACGTCGCCGAGGCATTGATGGCGGTGATCGAAGAAGTCACCGCCGCCTACGAGAAGGAACGCGTCAACCCCGAATTCCTGGATCTGCTCGACGACTTGCAGGCCAACTACGCGGGTCGGCCATCGCCGCTCTATGAGGCCACTCGCCTGAGCGAGCACGCCGGTTCGGCGCGCATCTTCCTCAAGCGAGAAGACCTGAACCACACCGGTTCTCACAAGATCAACAACGTGCTCGGGCAGGCGTTGCTGGCCAAGAGAATGGGCAAGACCCGGGTGATCGCCGAGACGGGCGCCGGGCAGCACGGCGTGGCCACGGCCACCGCATGCGCATTGTTCGGCCTTCAGTGCGTGATCTATATGGGCGCTGTCGATACGGCGCGCCAAGCGCTCAACGTGGCGCGGATGCGGCTGCTGGGCGCCGAGGTTGTCTCGGTCGACACGGGTTCGCAAACACTGAAGGACGCCATCAACGAGGCGTTTCGGGATTGGGTCACCAACGCCGGCAACACGTACTACTGCTTCGGCACCGCGGCGGGACCGCATCCCTTCCCGACGATGGTGCGCGATTTCCAGCGCATCATCGGCCTCGAGGCGCGCGTTCAGATCCAAACGCAGGCGGGCCGGCTGCCCGACGCCGTCACAGCCTGCGTCGGCGGTGGATCCAACGCCATCGGGATCTTCCACGCCTTCATCGACGACGTGAGCGTGCGGCTGATCGGTTACGAGGCGGCGGGCGACGGCATCGAGACCGGCAGACATGCGGCGACGTTCTCCGGCGGCTCACCCGGCGCATTTCAGGGATCGTTCTCCTATCTGCTCCAGGACGAAGACGGCCAGACGATCGAATCCCATTCGATCTCAGCAGGTTTGGATTACCCGGGCGTGGGTCCGGAACACGCTTGGCTCAGGGAAACGGGGCGCGCCGAGTACCGGCCGATCACCGACGCCGAGGCGATGGACGCGTTTGGTCTGCTGTGCCGCACCGAAGGCATCATCCCGGCCATCGAATCCGCGCATGCCGTCGCCGGTGCCATCAAGCTCGGCAACGAATTGGGCAGCGGCGCAATCATTGTGGTGAACCTGTCGGGACGCGGCGACAAGGATGTCGAGACGGCGGCGAAATGGTTCGGCCTGATGGACGAGCAGGGCAAGCGATGACGGTGGAGCAGAGCCAGGCCAGTAGGCTGGCACCGCTTTTCGACGCGTGCCGGGCCGAAAACCGCGCGGCGCTGATCGGTTATCTGCCGACCGGCTTTCCCGACGTGCAAACGTCGGTGGACGCGATGATCGCCCTAGTCGAATCGGGTTGCGACCTCATCGAAGTCGGCGTGCCGTATTCCGACCCCGGTATGGACGGCCCGACGATCGCCAGGGCCACCGAGGCCGCGCTGCGCGGGGGAGTGCGCGTCCGCGACACGTTGGCCGCGGTCGAGGCGATCAGTTTGGCCGGCGGTCAAGCGGTGGTCATGACGTACTGGAACCCGGTGCTGCGCTATGGAATTGACGCGTTCGCGCGGGACCTGGCATCGGCAGGCGGGCACGGATTGATCACTCCGGACCTGATCCCCGACGAAGCTGAAGATTGGATTGCCGCGTCCGAGGGGCACCACCTGGATCGCATATTTCTGGTGGCGCCATCGTCGACACCGCAGCGACTGGTGACCACGGTCGAGGCGTCGCGCGGATTCGTCTACGCGGCGTCGACGATGGGCGTGACCGGTGCACGTGATGCGGTGTCGAACGCCGCGCCCGAATTGGTACGCAGGGTCAAGGCGGTATCCGACATCCCCGTCGGCGTGGGCCTCGGCGTGCGATCGCGGGAGCAGGCCGCGCAGATCGGCGGCTACGCCGACGGCGTCATTGTCGGATCGGCGTTGGTGTCGGCGCTCGGCGAAGGACTGCCGAGCTTGCGCGCCTTGACCCGGGAATTGGCCGAAGGTGTGCGAGTGTCGACATCATGACCCTGTTGCCCACGTATTTCCCCAGTCCACCGCAAGGTGTCTGGCACCTCGGGCCGCTGCCGATTCGCGCGTACGCGCTGTTCATCATCGCCGGGATCGTGGTCGCGCTGATGATCGGGGACCGGCGCTGGGCCGCTCGCGGCGGGCAGCGCGGGGCTATTTACGACATTGCACTGTGGGTGGTGCCGTTCGGTTTGATCGGCGGCAGGCTGTATCACCTGGCCACCGATTGGCGGACGTATTGGGGCCCGGGCGGTGCCGGGCTGGGCGCGGCGGTGCGAATCTGGGACGGCGGGCTGGGCATCTGGGGCGCGGTGGCTCTCGGTCTGCTCGGAGCGTGGATCGGTTGCCGACGCCAGGGAATCCCGTTGCCGGCCTTCGTCGACGCGCTTGCCCCGGGAATCATCCTGGCGCAGGCCATCGGTCGGCTCGGGAACTACTTCAATCAAGAGCTTTACGGCCGGGAGACCACGCTGCCGTGGGGCCTGGAAATCTTCTACCGCCGCGATCCTTCGGGGTACATCGACCCGCATTCGCTCGACGGCGTTTCGACCGGGCAGCTCGCGGTCGTCGTGCAACCGACGTTTTTGTATGAATTGATTTGGAACGTACTGGTTTTCGTCGTACTCATCTTTATTGACCGACGGTTCGCGATCGGTCACGGACGGTTGTTTGCGTCCTATGTCGCGCTGTACTGCGTTGGGCGCTTCTGGGTTGAGCTGATGCGGGATGACACCGCCACACATATCGCGGGTATCCGGATCAACACGTTTACTTCGACTTTCGTTTTCATCGGTGCCGTCGTCTACATCGTTCTGGCGCCAAAGGGCCGTGAAGATCCCGAGAGTTTGCGTGGCAAGAACTACGCTGCCGACGGCGAATCCGAGCCAGAAGTCGAGCCGACAGAAGAACTTGCCAGCGTCGCTGCGGCTTCGGCGACGGCGGCGACTGCGGCCGCTGTGGACGACGACGCCGGGCCGCCCGATTCCCCCGAGTCGGTCGAAGCCGCCAAGACCGAGACCGTCGATTCCGAAGCGGGGGAGGCGACGGGCGAGGAGCCCGAAGCGGAAGAGGCTGAGGAGCCCGAGGCCGAAGAGGCTGAGGCCGCGGAGCCGGAAGCCGCGGAGCCCGAAGCGGAAGAGGCTGAGGCCGAGGAGCCGGAAGCTGCGGAGCCCGAAGCGGAAGAGGCTGAGGCCGAGCGAGCCCGAGGCCGAGGAGCCGAGGCCGAGGAGCCGGAAGCCGAGGAGCCGGAAGCCGAGGAGCCGGAAGCCGGAGCCCGAAGCGGAAGAGGCTGAGGCCGAGGAGCCGGAAGCTGAGGAGCCCGAAGCGGAAGAGGCTGAGGCCGAGGAGCCGGAGGCCGAGGAGACTGAGGCCGAGGAGCCGGAAGCGGGAGCCGAGCGAGCCGGAGGCCGCGGCCGACGAGTCGGAAGCCGAGGAGCCGAAAGCCGAGGAGCCGGAGGTCGAGGAGCCCGAGGCCGAAGAGGCTGAGGCCGAGGAGCCGGAAGCCGCGGCCGACGAGCCCGAGGCCGAAGAGGCCGAAGCCGAAGAACCCGAAGCTGCGGAGGTGGATGCGGGAGAGTCGGAAGCCGAACCAGAGCCGGTGGAGACTGAGACCGAGGTCAGCGACCCGGAAGAAGCCGTCGCGCAAGCCGAGGACAGCGAGCCCGACTCGACGCCGGCCGCCGACGCGAAATCCGAAGAACCCGCAGCTGAGAAGGCCGCAGACCAGACGGCAACCGGCGACGAAGACAAGGAAACTCGGCGTCGCTGGCCACTGCGACTACGGGGTCGGCGTTCGGGCCGCTAGCAGCCGACATGCTCTGGTCGCTGAGGCTGGGGTACGCCCGTTGGATCTGGCATGCTGAGACCGTGACCGATCCGTCGTGGAGTGATGCCCCAGACTCAGGCGCACAACCACCACAGCCGCCCGGGTATCAACCGCCGTACCCGCAATACCAGCAATACCCGGGGCCCGGTGCTTTGTACGACCCAGCCGCACCGTACGGCCGTCACCCTGTGACGGGACTGCCCTACTCGGACAAGTCGAAGACCATCGCGGGTTTGTTGCAGCTGCTCAGCCTGGTCGGCATCGGCGGCATCGGCCGCTTCTACATCGGCGACGTCGGACTGGGTGTTGCACAACTGCTCGTCGGCCTGCTCACCTGTGGTGTCGGTCTGATCTGGAGCATCGTCGACGCCGTGCTGATCCTGACCGACAAGGTCGATGACCCGCAGGGTCGGCCGCTGCGCGATGGAACCTGACTCCCGCACGGCAGACCTGCACGGCGTGCACCGGCACCGCCGCTACATCACCGCCGGCACCGGGATGCTGCTGGCCGGAGCGCTCGGCTACGTCGGACTCGTCGACCCGCACAACACCAATTCGGCCTACCCGCAGTGTCCGTTCAAGTGGCTCACCGGCTGGAACTGCCCCTTCTGCGGCGGGCTCCGGATGACGCACGACCTGCTGCACGGCCATCTGGCGGCCAGCATCAACGACAACGTCTTCCTGCTGGTCGGTCTGCCTTTGTTGGCCGGATGGCTGCTCATCCGGCGGCAGCAGGGCCGGCTATCGCTTCCGATCCCCGCGGTGATCACCATCACTGTCGCGGCGATCGCGTGGACGGTGCTGCGTAATTTGCCTGGCTTTCCGCTGGTTCCGACGATTCTCAGCGGCTGACGGTGCTGCGAACCGCCTGGTCACCCGGCGTCGTGATTTCCCGATGGCTCAACGCGCGGCCACCTTCGGGTCACCCCGAGAACCAACGGCACGACTAAGCTGATCGGCGTGAGTAGACGCGGGAAGATCGTCTGCACCCTCGGCCCTGCAACTCAATCGGACGAGCTCATTTTGGCGTTGGTCGAAGCCGGAATGGACGTCGCCCGACTGAACTTCAGCCACGGCGACTACGCCGACCACAAAGCCGCATACGAGCGGGTGCGTGCCGCCTCGGACGCCACCGGGCGCGCCGTGGGTGTGCTCGCCGACCTGCAGGGCCCGAAGATCAGGCTCGGGCGCTTTGCCACGGGGTCTACCTACTGGGCCGACGGGGAAACGATCCGGATCACGGTCGAGGATTGCGATGGCACCCACGACCGGGTATCGACCACCTACAAGAGGTTGGTTCAGGACGCCGTGGTCGGTGACCGCGTTCTGGTCGACGACGGCAACGTCGGGCTCGTCGTTGCAGGCATCGATGGCCACGACGTGATCTGCACTGTCACCGAGGGCGGCCCAGTCAGCAACAGCAAGGGCATGTCCCTGCCGGGGATGAACGTGACCGCACCGGCGTTGTCGGACAAGGACGTTGACGATCTCACCTTCGCGCTGGACCTAGGCGTCGACCTGGTCGCGCTGTCCTTCGTGCGCTCGCCATCGGACGTCGAGCTGGTCCACGAGGTGATGGATCGGATCGGCCGGCGGGTGCCGGTGATCGCCAAGCTGGAGAAGCCGGAAGCCGTCGACAATCTCGAAGCGATCGTGCTGGCTTTCGACGCCATCATGGTGGCGCGCGGCGACTTGGGCGTCGAGCTGCCGCTGGAAGAGGTGCCGCTGGTGCAGAAGCGGGCCATCCAAATGGCCCGGGAGAACGCGAAACCAGTCATCGTGGCGACTCAGATGCTCGAGTCGATGATCGAGAATTCGCGGCCGACCCGCGCCGAGGCTTCCGATGTCGCCAACGCCGTGCTCGACGGCGCCGATGCGGTGATGTTGTCCGGCGAAACGTCGGTCGGGAAGTACCCGCTGGTTGCGGTCCGGACGATGGCGCGAATCATCTGTGCGGTTGAGGACAATTCCACCGCTGCACCGCCGTTGACGCATGTGCCGCGCACCAAGCGTGGCGTGATCTCTTATGCGGCCCGCGACATCGGCGAGCGGTTGGACGCCAAGGCGCTGGTCGCCTTCACGCAGTCCGGAGACACGGTGAAGCGGTTGGCGCGGCTGCACACCCCGCTGCCGCTGCTCGCCTTCACCGCGTGGCCCGAAGTTCGCAGCCAACTGGCCATGACCTGGGGCACCGAGACGTTCATCGTGCCGATCATGGAATCCACCGACGAGATGATCCGTCAGGCCGACAAGTCACTGATCGAGCTGAGCCGATACAAGCGGGGTGACCTGGTGGTGATCGTCGCCGGCGCCCCACCTGGCACAGTAGGGTCAACCAACTTGATCCACGTCCACCGCATCGGGGAGGACGACCTCTAACGCGCAAGGAGAGCCCGTGCCGGCCGGCAATGAGCCGAATTCCGATTTCGACGAATTGTTGGCGGTCTTGGACCTCGATCGCGTTGGCGACGACCTGTTCGTCGGGTCTCACCCCACCAAGAACCCGATGCGCACCTTCGGCGGGCAGCTGATGGCGCAATCGTTCGTCGCGAGCAGCCGCTCCCTGCTCCGGGACGACCTGCCGCCCAGCGCCCTGTCGGTGCACTTCATCAACGGCGGCGACACCGCTAAGGACATCGAATTCCATGTCTCCCGGTTACGCGACGAGCGGCGCTTCGCCAACCGGCGTGTCGACGCCGTGCAGGACGGCACGCTGCTGTCCTCGGCGATGATCTCCTACATGTCCGGCGGCCGCGGTCTCGAGCACGCCGTCGAGCCGCCACAGGTAGCGCCGCCCCACACGCAGCCGTCGATCAGCGAGCTGTTGCGCGGCTACGAGGACACCGTTCCGCACTTCGTCAAGGCCCTGCAGCCGGTCGAATGGCGGTACACCAACGATCCGGCCTGGGTGATGCGGGACAAGGGCGAGCGGCTGCCCTACAACCGGGTGTGGCTCAAGGCGCATGGTGCGGTGCCCGACGACCCGGTGCTGCACACCGCGACGATGGTGTACTCCTCGGACACCACGGTGCTCGATTCGGTCATCACCACCCACGGGCTGTCATGGGGGTTCGACCGCATTTTCGCCGCGTCGGCCAATCATTCCGTGTGGTTTCACCGGCAGGTCGACTTCAACGACTGGGTGTTGTATTCCACGACGTCGCCGGTGGCCGCGGATTCTCGCGGACTGGGCACCGGCCATTTCTTCGATGGCAGCGGCCAAATGATCGCGACCGTGGTGCAAGAAGGTGTGCTGAAATACTTTCCGCCCTCGAACCGGTAGCGGTTATCGAATAGTTACTTGACACCCGTCCGTTTTTGGTTCTGCGGGGCCGTAATCGGGCGTAACTTCGAATGTGCCGGGTATTCGATGGGACAAGCGACACGCCCATCGGGAGGTGAAGCATGAAAGGTCCGTCGGCAGACCTCCTACCTAAGCTGCGCGCGCGCGAACGTGTTGTGGTGCACGTCGATTCGCTCGCAGCGCGCTGTATCGGCGCCCTGGCGCTGCTGTGCGCCGCATGCTGGCTGGTCGCGATACTCGCTCATCACCGCTATCAGCCGCAATGGCATTACGCCGATCGGCTCGATTGGTCTCTCACCGTGCTGGCCGCCGTGGCGTTGATCGCTCGCGGCATTTTCCTGGGTCGTCCGGTGACGACGATGCATGCGGGAGTGGCCGCTCTGTCGGTATTGGCGGGGCTGGGCGCGCATGTGCTGGGGTTTGACCTCGGTGGTGACGTACTGATCGCAGGATCGGGACTGCTGTTGATGTGGCCGACGTCGTCGCATCCAAGATCCGAAGATCTGCCCCGGGCATGGGCTTTGATCAATGCCACCACGAATGACCCGCTGGCGCCGTTTGCGATGCAAACGGGCAAGAGCTACCACTTCACCGCCGCGGGTGACGCGGCGCTGGCCTACCGGACGCGGATGGGGTTCGCGGTGGTCGGCGGGGATCCGATCGGCGATGAGGCGCATTTCCCCGAGCTGGTCGCCGATTTCGCCGCGATGTGCCGTACCCACGGCTGGCGCATCGCGGTGGTGGGTTGCAGCGAGCGACGGCTCGGGCTGTGGAACGACCCGGCGATGGTCAGACAATCGCTGCGGGCGGTCCCGATCGGTCGCGACGTCGTCGTCGACGTGTCCGGTTTCGACATGGTGGGACGCAAGTTTCGCAACTTGCGTCAGGCGGTGCAGCGCACCCACAACGCCGGTATCACAACGGAAATCGCGGTGGAGCAGGAACTCGACGATATTTTGCTGGCCGAATTGACCGATGTGGTGCACGCGTCGCCCAGTGCGGCTCACACCGATCGGGGTTTCTACATGAATCTCGATGGCGTGCTGGAGGGCCGATTCCCTGGGATACAGCTGATTATCGCCAGGGATGCAAGCGGGCAGGTCCAGGGCTTTCATCGGTACGCGACGGCCGGCGGTGGCAGCGATATAACCCTTGACGTGCCTTGGCGACGCCGCGGCGCTCCCAACGGGATCGACGAACGGCTCAGCGTTGACATGATCACGGCTGGGAAAGATGCTGGGGCGCAACGGCTATCGCTTTCCTTCGCGGCGTTCCCGGAGATCTTCGACGACAAGAATCGCGGCCGGCCCGATCGGCTGTTCTACCGGCTGATCCATCTGCTCGACCCGCTGATCGCACTCGAGTCGTTGTACCGGTACGTGCACAAGTTTCATGCGTTGGACGCTCGGCGCTACGCGCTGATATCGATGACGCAGCTGGCTCCGCTGGTATTCGTGTTGCTGACATTGGAATTCATGCCGCGCCGACGCCACCTGTGAGCGCCGGATTACTGCGTGCAGATGCGCTGTAACGCGACGGTACCCGCTTACCCGATGTGCAGTTCGGGACAGCGAACTCCGGTGGGCATGTGGTGAGTGGCCACCACAACCGTCCGCTCGGCGCTCACCAGCCCTGGGCCCGGTGTCAGCAGGTCCGCCAAAATCCGTTCGGCATCGGCCGCGTCGAGGTGCTCGGTGGGCTCGTCGACCAGCACGATCCGGGCCGGCGAAATGACCACTCGGGCCAGCAACAGTCGCCTGCGCTGACCCGCCGACACCGCCTGCGCACCGCCGGTCAGCACGGTCGACAGGCCCTGCGGCAAACTCGCCAGCCATTCGCCGAGACCGACCGCGTCCAGTGCCGCCGCCAGTTCGTCGTCTCCGCAGTCGCCGCGGGCGACCAGTAGGTTATCGCGGACTGTGGTGGCAAAGATGTGCGCATCTTCGGCAAAAAAGCTGACAGCGCTGGGCAATTCAGACTCGGCGAACTGTTTCAGGTCGGCTCCGTTCAGCATCACCCGGCCGTGCAGCGGCGGCATCAAGCCGGCGAGTGTCATCAGCAGCGTCGTCTTACCGGAGCCGCTGGCGCCGGTAACGGCCAGTCGCGCGCCGGGTGCGAGGTCGAGCGTCAGCTGGCGCGACAGGGCCTGCGTGTGACCGGAGCACACGTCGGCCGACAATCCCCCGCAAGCGGGTGGTACCCCCAGGGCCGTGCCGGTGGGTAGCGGTGCCGTCGCGGGGGGTTCAGCCGTCCGGGCCTGCGGAGTCAGGTCGAGCAGACGACGTGCGGCGATGCGTGAACGGGTCAACTGTATGGCGGCCGCCGGTAGGGGAGTCATCGCCTCGAACGCGGACAGCGGCAACAACATCAGGACCGCCAGCGTGGTGGGGGCGACCGCGGGCGCCAGCCCGATCCCGGCCACGACCGCGCCGAGCACACTGACCCCGATGGCGGCGGTCGGCATGGCTTCGGCCAGTGCGGCCGGCCTGGCGGCCGCGTCCAGTGCATCACTCCAATTGAGTTGGCGGCGATGCGATTCGGCGATGACGTCGGGCAGCGCGCGGGCGACCCGAAGCTCGGGCGCGTGTTCGAGGGCGATCATCGCGGACGTATCGCGCTCGGAATGATGTTGGCGGGCAATCTCTTCCTGTGCCGCGGCCGCTCTGCCGGCCAGCCGGGGCGCCACCGCACCGGTGATGAGCAGGCAGATCGCCAGCACCGCGCCGGCCGCGGGCGAAATGACCGCGACCGCGACGGTTGCCGCCACCGCCAGCACCGCGGCGACGCCGATCGGTATCAGGGCGCGCACCAGGACGTCGGCCAGTTCGTCGACATCGGCGCCGACGCGCGCCACCAGCTCACCGCTGTGCAGCCGGACGGCCACCGCGGCCGGCCCGTGCGCCAGCCGGTGGTAGATCTCCGCCCGGGCAACACCGGCCGCACGCAGCGCCGTGTCGTGAGTGGCCAGTCGCTCGCAGTAATGCAGCACGCCTCGCGAGATCGCGAACAAGCGCACCGCGACGACCGCGACGGACAGGTCCAGGATCGGCGGCATCTGCCAGGCCCGCGTGATCAGCCACGCCGATACTCCGGCCAGGGCCAACGCGCTGCCCAGCGACAGCACTCCCAGCGCGATGGCCGCCAGGATGCGGGGCAGCCGTGGGCGCAACAAGCTCGACGCGGCCAGTACGGGGTCAGACGTGCGCACAACGCACCTGCCCGTCCGAGACGACCTCGATGACCTGGTCTGCGATCGCCACCACCGGCTGCCGGTGGCTGACGACCACGACGGTCGCTCCCGCGCGTGCCCGCTCAACAATGGCTCGCAGCACCCGTTTTTCGGTATGGACGTCCAAGTGTGCGGTGGGTTCATCGAGCAGCAGCACCGGAGAGTGCGATGCGAGGGCTCGGGCCAGGCCCAGCCGTTGTCGCTGTCCCAATGACAGCCCGACACCATCGCGCCCGAGTGTGGTGTTCAGCCCTTCCGGTAGCTCGGCCAGCACTGCATCGAATCCAGCTGCAGCACAGGCACTTTCAATATCATCCAACTCGCCGAGCAGGCTTAGGTTGTCACCGACCGTGCCGGGGAGAAGAACTGGGCGTTGCGGCAGCCAGGACAGCTGTCGCCACCACGCCGTCTGCTCGAGCTCGGCGACGTCGACCCCGTCGACGGTGACCCGGCCGGACGACGGCACGGTAAGTCCGGCGATTGCCTGTAATGAGGTGGTCTTGCCGGCGCCATTTCGCCCCGTCAGCACCGTCACCAGACCCGGCTGGATCGCCGCTGTCAACTCGCACGGTGAATTGCCGTCTCGTCCGGCCACACTGAGCGTTTCCAGGCGGATCTGCGCACCGCGGGCGACCACTGTCCGGGTGCGCACCGCCGCCGCGGCGGGCTCGCCGATGAGCGCGAATGCCTTGTCGGCCGCGGCTCTGCCGTCTTGGGCGGCATGGAATTCCACCCCGATGCGGCGCAGCGGCCAGTACACATCCGGCGCCAGCAGCAGCACCGTCAATCCGGTGGTCAGGCTCATCTCGCCGAATACCAAGCGCAGACCGATGCCGACCGCGATCAGTGCCACGCCCAACGTGGCCAGCAATTCGAGCACCAGCGCCGACAGGAACGCGATCCGCAGCGTCGCCATCGCCGAGCGCCGATGAGCGGCAGCGAGTTCGGCGATGCGATGTTCCGGGCCCGAGGCGCGGCCCAGTGCCCGCAGCGTGGGGATGCCGGCGATCAGGTCAAGCAGGCGGCCCTGCAGGGTCGTCATGGCGGCCAGCGCCGCCGCTGATCGCTCGGCGGTCGCCAGCCCGATCAGCACCATGAAAATCGGGATCAGCGGCAGCGTGATCACCACGATCACCATCGATTTCAGGTCGTAGAGGGCGATCACGGCCACGGTCGCCGGAGTCAGGATCGCGGCAAGCAGCAAGGTGGGCACATATCCGGTGAAATAGGGCCGCAAGCCGTCGAGGCCGCGGGTTACCACGACCGCTGCCTCGTCCCGCTGCGCGGCAAGTTCATTGGGTTGACGGGCGGTTACCGCCACCAGCACCTGGTCGTTGAGATCGGCGATCACCGCGCTGGCCCCGCGCTGGCCCAGGCGCGCCTGCACCCAGCGCGTCACCGTACGGACGGCCCACAGCGCCAACACGATTGACAGCGGCGCAAGCCAGCCTCGCAGCCCTCTGGCCGAGTGGTCGCTGATGACCCGCGCGACGACGCCCGCCAATACGATCGCCGAACCGATCGCGCATCCGGAGATCACCACTCCGCAGCTCACCACGGCGACCAGGTAGCGACGCAAACCCGTCGATGCCCGCCAGAGTCGCGGGTCCAGGGGCGCCCGGGAGTTGCGTTTGGTCAGGACGAACGCCTCGCCAGGCCGATCGACGGCGGTATCCGGTCAGTTGAGATTCGTTGCCGGAACACCCAATACGTCCACGCCTGGTACACGACCGTCAATGGGGCAAAGAATGCGGTGACCCACGTCATGATCTTGAGCGTGTAGGGCGTCGACGACGCGTTGTAGATCGTCACGCTCCACTGTTTGTTCAGCGTCGAGGGCACCAAATCGGGATACAGCACACCGAACAACAGGATCACCACCGCCGCAACGACGACGGCCGTGCTCGCGAACGCCCAGCCGTCGGAGGCCCGGCGCCACACCAACGTCACCGCGGCGAGCTGCGCGACGACCGCGACTCCCAGCACCAGCCAGGTCCAGTTCTTGCCGTGCGCCAGCTGCGTCCAAAGCCCAAAGGCGGCAATCAGTCCGGTGACCGGAAGGGACAGCCGCACCGCGAAGCGGTGCGCGTCGTCGCGGATCGTGCCGGACGTCTTCAACGCCACGAACACCGCGCCGTAGAGCAGAAACAACCCGGCGGTGGCCAAGCCGCCCAGCAGCGTATAGGCGTTGAGCACATCGCCGATCGAAAGATGGATGTGACCGTTGGCGTCCACCGGCAGACCACGCACCAGGATCGAGAACGCCACGCCCCACAGCACCGCGGGCAACCAGGAGCCGACCGCAATACCGACATCGGCCAGGGCCCGCCACTTCGTGTCGTCGATCTTGCCGCGCCATTCGATTGCCACGGCGCGCACGATCATGCCAAAAAGGATCGCGAGCAGCGGAAGGTACAGCGTCGAGAACACCGTCGCGTACCAGCCGGGAAACGCGGCGAACATGCCGGCGCCGGCGGTGATCAGCCAGACTTCGTTGCCGTCCCACACCGGGCCGATGGTGTTCAGCGCGGCGCGCCGGTGGATTTCCGGATCGCCGCTGCCGACACGACCGAACGGCTCCATCAGCATGCCCACGCCGAAGTCGAAGCCCTCCAGGATGAAGAAGCCCAGGAACAGCACGGCGATGACACCGAACCACAACTCTTGCAGCGCCATTGGTGAGCTCCGTCCCGGTCGGTCTGCGTGTCAGTAGGCGAATGAGAGCGGTGCCACCTCGTCATCGCCGGGTGCTTTCGGCGGTGCGGGTTCCGCGTCGTGCTCCAACGGGCCCTCGGAGACGTAACGCTTCAGCAGGAAGAACCAGATGACCGCGAGCACCGCGTAGACGAGGGTGAACATCACCAGCGAGGTGACGACCACGCTGGACGCGTGATCGGATACACCTTGGCTGACCGTTAGTCGAACCTGTTGGTCGCCAGTCGGGTTCGGCACGACGATCCACGGCTGCCGACCCATCTCGGTGAACACCCACCCGGCGCTGTTGGCCAGGAATGGAGTGGGAATGGTGAGCAGTGCGAACCAGGAGAACCACGATTGGGTGGGGGTGCGACCGCCGCGGGTCAGCCACAAGGTGGCCAGCGCGAACAACAACGGGATCGCCAGCAAGCCGATCATCATCCGGAACGACCAGTAGGTGACGAATAGGTTGGGCCGGTAGTCATTTGGCCCGAATCGATGCTCGTAGTCCTGCTGGATGTTGCGTACACCCTGCAACGTCACACCGCTGAATTTGCTCTCGGCGAGGAATGGCAGGACATAGGGCACCTCGATGACGCGGGTGATGCTGTCACAGTTGTTGTGCGTGCCGACGGTCAGGATGGAGAAGTCCGGATTTGTCTCTGTGTTGCAGAGTGATTCCGCCGACGCCATTTTCATCGGCTGCTGCTGGAACATCAGCTTGCCCTGTTGGTCGCCGGTGAAGAACAGCCCGACGGTGGCGAACAGCGCCACCCAACATCCCAGGATGGCCGCCGGGCGAAACACCGCGCCGAGGTCGACATCGGCGGTCTTTTTCGAGCGGACCAGCCACCAGGCACTGACCGCGGCGACGAAGGTGCCCGCGGTCAGCAGCGAGCCGTTGACCGCATGTGAAAATGCCGCTCGCGCAGTGTTATTGCTCAGCAATGCCACGATGCTGTCCAATTCGGCACGCCGCGTCGCCGGGTTGTAATGCGCGCCGACCGGATGCTGCATGAACGAATTCGCGCTGATGATGAAGAACGCGGACACATTCACCGAGATCGCGACGACCCAAATGCAGGCGAGGTGAACCAACTTCGGCAGCCGGCTCCAGCCGAAGATCCACAACCCGAGGAAGGTGGATTCGAAGAAGAAGGCGGCCAGGCCTTCCATCGCGAGCGGGGCGCCGAAGATGTCGCCGACGAACCGCGAATACTCGCTCCAGTTCATGCCGAACTGGAATTCCTGCACGATCCCGGTCGCCACACCGATCGCGAAGTTGATCAGGAACAGCTTGCCGAAGAACTTGGTCAGGCGATACCAGGCGGTGTTGCCCGTGGCCACCCATGCGGTCTGCATGACCGCGATCAGGGGCGCCAGCCCGATCGTGAGCGGCACAAAGATGAAGTGGTAGACGGTTGTGATACCGAACTGCCACCTTGAAATGTCGACGACATTCATCTGTCTGCTCCCGTGACTGCAGCGTTCTACGACACAGTGTAGTAGTTAGGCGGGCCCGGCGCCATGTCCTAGTTCTTTAGAGGCTTTGCGGATCCCGAACGACGCGACGATCTCGAAGACGCCGATGACGGCCAGCCAAATGCCGACAACAAGCGCCAACGTGACGATCGACGCGAACGGCGACGCCAGCACGACGATGCCGGCGAGCAGAGTGATCGCGCCTAGGAAAATCGACCACCCGCGTCCGGGCAGGGTGGGATCGCTGATCGCGGAAACCGTTGTGGCCACGCCACGGAAGATGAATCCGATGCCGATCCAGATGGCCAGCAACAGCACGGCGTACCCCTGACCGAAGTGGCGAAATGCCAACACGGCCAGGATCAACGAGGCGGCGCCGCTGACGAACAACAGGATGCGGCTGCCCGCCGAAACATGCAGGCTGAAGGCGAACACGACTTGTGTGACACCGGTTATCAGCAGATAGACGCCGAAGGCGATCGCGGCGGCCAAGATGGATATTCCCGGCCATGCCAGCACCAGGACGCCGACAATCAGCGTCAGAAGTCCCGAAACCAGCGTGGATTTCCACAGATGCGGCAACATGCTTGGAACTTCAGTGGGCTGCATAGCCTCACTGTGGCACAACAGCGAAGCCGAAAATAGGGGCTTTAGACTGTGGCGCCGTGGGTTGTCCGGGGCTCCTCGGCAGCCAGGCCGCCAGGTTCGGCCGCTGCCGGTCTGCGGCCGATGAGATACCAGGTACGCATCATGCCTTTGCCTTTGACCTCGATGCGGCCGCGCTCCTGCAGCACAAAGTCATTCTTGAGACGCTCGTAAACGTCCTCGGGCACTTGAATCTGGCCCACGGAGTCGGTCGATTCCATCCGGGCCGCAACATTGACCGCGTCGCCCCACACGTCGTAGAAGAAGCGACGCGACCCCACGACGCCTGCGACCACGGTGCCTGTCGCGAAGCCGACCCGCAGCGGCACCGAAAGACCATGCGGGTCCTCGAGATTGGCGGCGGCAGCGGTCATTTCGAGGGCAAAGTCCGCGAGTGCCTCGACGTGGTCGGGCCGAGGCCGCGGGACCCCGCTGACCACCATGTAAGAGTCACCGCTGACTTTGATTTTCTCCAGTCCGTGCTTGTCCACCAGTTCGTCGAAAGTGCTGTAGAGGCGGTCGAGGAACTTGACCAGGTCGCATGGCGCGGTGGTACTTGCGCGCTCGGTGAAGCCGACCATGTCGGCGAACAGCACCGAGGCCTCCTCGTATCGGTCGGCGATGACGTCGCGTTCGGGCTCTTTGAGCCGCTCAGCGATGCTGGCCGGCAACATGTTGGCCAGCAGCGCCTCCGAGCGGTCGTATTCGGCTTCCATGACCGCCTCGGCACGCTCGGTATCGCGCAGCGCGAACCACACGGTCACGACCACCATCGCGCACGCCGAGACCGTGGTGATGACAAAGCTCATCGTGATTGCCCAGGGCGCTTCCAGCCCGGTGGAGCGCGGCACGAGGAACTGCAGCATGACAACCAGCGCGACGCCGATAGCGGCCAGCAGCGCCGCGAGGCCGATGCGCTCCGCGCCGAGCTGCAACACCACGAGGCTGGCGGTCGTCACGAGGAAGTACTGCACGCCCCCGCCGGTGCCGACTTCCCAGCAGGTCACGACGACCGCGGTATATGCCGTGAAGATAAAGGCAAGCGGCGCAACCAGTTCTCCGAAACGGTGCAGCCACGGGACCAACGCGAAGATCCCTC
Organism: uncultured Actinomycetota bacterium; assembly: GCA_963794245.1. GTDB lineage: Bacteria > Actinomycetota > Actinomycetes > Mycobacteriales > Mycobacteriaceae > Mycobacterium. The sequence continues at coordinate 889,682 of CAWCDD010000004.1, forward strand.
CGGTGATGACGTTGACCACCTGGATGGGGTAGGCCGCTGGTCCGGACCAGAAGCCGAGAACGGCGAAAACCAGGCACACCAGCACGCCCATCAAGGCGTTGATGTTGAGGACCCTGACCCGGCGCACGTGACTGTCGGCGTAGTGGTCGTTGCGGGCGCCATTCTTCGCCCGCACCGCCGCCTTACAGTCCGGGCGTGTCGAGCCATCCGGCCGACTTGGTGGGGCACCACATTTCCTAGCCACCACGTTCAAAGCCTAACCGCTGAATCGGCATATACCCAGCGTGGCGCTGAAATTGTGGGGCCCGAGTGCCCCTGGCCGACGGCGTTGGCGGCGAAAGGCTAACTCGCGCCGGGACTCCCGGTCGGCGGCGCACCCCGCAAATGGATGTGCGTGTCACGAAGGCGGGTGGAGCGGCGTCCGCCGGATCCGGCGGGCGCGAATCCGGGCAGCTGGGCGACGGGAACCACGGCGATGTGGGGCCGGACCACGACCGGCATGGTCAGCATCGTGGTGAACACCCGGGACTCGCGTTTCGCCTGCTCTCGGGCGATGAACAGCACATCGAGGGGGTACCAGAGGCCGACCCACGCCACTACCAGGAACACACCGTTTCCGAATAGTTCGGTGGCAAACTCGCCGACGAACGGGCGGGTGAAGATGAACGACAGCCCGATGCCGACGACGAACAGTAGCGAGCCGCTGATCAACGACCGCATGCCCTGGCGCCAGATCAAGTCGTGCTGCCGGTCGGCTCGGCGGACGGCCAACTCGCAGTAGCGGTGGACCGACGCCACCAGGTTTGCGGTCAGTTCCGCCGAGCACTCGCCGGCTACGTCCAATACGATGCGCTGATCGGCGGAATGCCGCTTCTGGGAAAGCATCAGCTCGACGAGTTCGTCGATGCCGCTGTCGATTCGGCGTGAGCCGGACAGCAGCGCCCGCTGGTCGACGGCGAATAGGTCGGCGGGGTCATCCAATTCGATGACGATGTCCGCCAACGGTTCTCGCCGATTGCGTCGCAGGTTCACGCCACAACCTCCCACACGAGAAGGTGCCGTTTCCCACGGCATCCCCGAATACTACTGAGATCGGGGTGCGCAGCTAGCGGATTCACCGAATACATTGGCGTACAGGCGATCTCGCTAGTCGACTATCGGTCGTGAAATAGCTATCCACCCCTCCGGGGAGGGGTGGACAGGGCCGAGCCACTTAGATGGCGATGCAGGATCCGCCGGGAAGGCAGAAGCTCCCGCATCCCGAAGTGGTGAGCGGGGTGAGCACGATAACGAGGGCAATGAAATTCTGCTGAAACGCGACACGACGAACTCCATTCTGGGTGGAACGGGGTAAAGCGTGCTTACTGTACGTCTGTTGAACAAGCCAAAACGTGTCGCGAAACAACCGTGTTGGATTCGGGATTGGGGCGTTGCCAAAATGCGATCCTGCACCCGGTTTGCACCCGGGTCAGGCGTGGTGCGCTCGGTGAGATAGCTACCCGACCCGACGGTGCTGGATGCCTGGTGTTCCCGCCTGTGGGGTGTTCACCAGATTGATGACTCGTGTGGATAGATCGGTATTCGCACGATTGCCGGACGGACACCAAGCAGACCCGCCTATGCCCATCAATACGGGCCGCAAGGGGCCTCGCTAAACGGCAGTGGTCACAATGCCGCCGTCGTTTAGAGAACGATGCAGCTGGACGCGCCGGCGTGCAGGAGCTGCCGCATGCCGCAGTGGCAAGCGGGGTGAGCACGATAACAAGGGCGATGAAGATTTTGCTAAACGTGACACGACGAACTCCACTCTGTCGGGATGGGAAAGCGCTTACTGTACGTCTGTAACACGCAGGCGCGTCGAACCGGCGTGTCGGATTCGACTGCGGCGTTACGAAAACGCATCCGCACCCGGTTTGCACCGGGTCGGCGTGGTGCCCTCGGTGAGATTCGAACTCACACTGGACGGGTTTTGAATCCGTTTCCTCTGCCAGTTGGGATACGAGGGCTTGTTCGGCGTATTAGCTTAAGCGGCCTCCCACCATAGAGGATCGGTGTGGTCATCGGTTCTCACCGCCCCCGATGTCGCTGGTCGCCGCGATCCACGAGACAATGTTCGTCATGACAGGCCCCACGACCGACACCGACGCCGCTGTGCCGCGCCGGGTCCTGATCGCGGAAGACGAAGCGCTGATCCGTATGGACTTGGCCGAGATGCTGCGAGAGGAGGGGTACGACATCGTCGGCGAGGCGGGCGACGGCCAGGAAGCCGTCGAGCTGGCCGAGCTGCACAAACCCGACCTCGTGATCATGGATGTGAAGATGCCGCGCCGCGACGGGATCGACGCAGCTTCCGAAATCGCGAGCAAACGCATCGCGCCCATCGTGGTGCTGACCGCCTTCAGCCAGCGCGACCTCGTCGAACGGGCGCGCGATGCCGGGGCGATGGCTTACCTGGTGAAGCCGTTCACGATCAGCGACCTGATCCCGGCCATTGAACTGGCCGTCAGCCGGTTCGGCGAGATCAGCGCGCTGGAACACGAAGTCGCGACGCTGTCCGACCGGCTGGAGACCCGCAAGGTCGTCGAACGCGCCAAGGGCCTGCTGCAGTCCAAGCAGGGCATGACCGAGCCCGAGGCGTTCAAGTGGATTCAGCGTGCCGCGATGGATCGGCGGACCACCATGAAGCGGGTGGCCGAAGTCGTGCTGGAAACCCTCGGCGACGCCTCCGACGAGTAGCTCTCGGCCGTCGAGTGTGAACTCAGGTAGACGACACGCCGCATGAGGCCGCCGCAGTTGCACACTCGGCGAACGGAGGCGCCGTTCAGCGGGCGACGATCACCGACGAACCATGGCCGAACAGGCCCTGATTGGCGGTGACGCCGACCTTGGCGTTCTCCACCTGCCGGCCGGTGGCCTGGCCACGCAGCTGCCAGGTCAGCTCGCAGACCTGAGCGATCGCCTGGGCGGGGATGGCCTCGCCGAAGCACGCCAGCCCGCCGGACGGGTTGACCGGAACCCTGCCGCCGATCGCGGTCGCCCCGCTGCGGAGCAGCTTCTCGGCTTCGCCCTTGGCGCACAGACCCAGGTGCTCGTACCAGTCGAGCTCCAGCGCGGTGGACAGGTCGTAGACCTCGGCCAGGCTCACGTCCTCGGGGCCGACGCCCGCTTCGGCGTAGGCCGCGTCGAGGATCTGGTCTTTGAACACCCGGTCGGGCCCAGGCACCACCGCGGTGGAATCCGTTGCGATGTCCGGCAATTCGGGCAGATGCTGCGGGTACTGCGGGGTGACCGTGCTGACCGCGCGCACCGAGGGCACACCGTCGAGCGAGCCGAGGTGCTTGCGGGCGAACTCGGCGCTGGCCACGATCAACGCCGCGGCGCCATCGGAGGTGGCGCAGATGTCGAGCTGCCGCAACGGGTCGGAGACCACCGGGCTGGCCAGCACGTCCTCGATCGAAGACTCCTTGCGGTAGCGAGCATTCGGGTTCTGCAGGCCGTGCGCAGAGTTCTTCACCTTCACCGCAGCGAAGTCCTCCGAGGTCGCCCCGTACAGGTCCATCCGCCGGCGCGCGAGCAGCGCGAAGTACACCGGGTTCATCGCACCGATCAGGTGGAACCGCTGCCAGTCGGGGTCGTTCTTGCGTTCCCCGCCGACGGGTGCGAACGCCCCCTTCGGGCGTGGTGTCGGCGCCGATCACCAGTGCGACGTCGCAGAACCCGGCGAGGATGTGGGCGCGGGCGCTCTGCAGCGCCTGCGAACCGCTGGCGCATGCTGCGTAGCTGGAGCTGACGGGTACGCCGTTCCAGCCGAGCTTCTGCGCGAACGTCGACCCGGCGATGAAGCCCGGGTAGCCGTTGCGGATGGTGTCGGCGCCGGCGACCAGTTGGATCTGTTGCCAGTCCAGCCCGGCCTCGGCCAGTGCGGCGCGCGCGGCGACCACGCCGTATTCGGTGAAGTCCCGGCCCCATTTGCCCCAGGGGTGCATTCCGGCGCCGAGGATGTAGAGCGGTTCGGGTGTGCTCGTTGATGCGATCCTCCAGGCGTGCACGATGCGCTCGACACCGTCGTCATCGGTGAACAACGGCATCGTGGTCAGTTCCATCTCCATGCCGACCTTCAGGTCGGCCGCCAGCGTTCCCTCGACGACCTTGCCCAGCACGATGATTCCTTCGTTGGCCAGTTCCACGGCGGCGATGGCGAACGGCTCGAACGGGTCCGACGCGGGGTACGGCGCGGGTGGGGGATACCGGTTTTCGGTGTAGCTCCACAGCGTTCCCCGGGTCGACAACGCGACGGACTCTAAGGTGTCGCTGGCGCAGCCCGGGTTGGGGCAGTTGTTCTCCCGCGGCGGGAAGACATAGGTGCCGCACTGCGGGCACTTGCTGCCGATCAGATGGGGATTTCCGGCGTCATCGGTGGCGAACCACCCGTCGATCGCGGCTTCTGTCCTGGTGACCTCTGGCACTCGGCCAGACTACCCAGCTCACCCCCAAAACTGAAACGTGTTGCAGTTCTGCCCCGGGGTTGGTCGGGGCGGCAGCGCCGTCACACCCGGTGCCTAGAGTGAGAGCCGTGCCTGCCGCGACCGAGGAACAAACCAAGCCCACGCTGATGTTGCTCGACGGCAACTCGCTGGCGTTCCGGGCGTTCTACGCGCTGCCCGCGGAGAACTTCAAGACCCGCGGCGGCCTGACCACCAACGCGGTGTACGGCTTCACCGCCATGTTGATCAACCTGCTGCGCGACGAGGCTCCGACGCACATTGCCGCGGCGTTCGACGTGTCGCGGCAGACGTTCCGGCTGGAGCGCTATCCGGAGTACAAGGCCAATCGGTCGGAGACCCCGGACGAGTTCCGCGGGCAGATCGACATCACCAAGGAAGTGCTGGTCGCGTTGGGCATCACGGTGCTCGCGGAGCCGGGATTCGAAGCCGACGACCTGATCGCGACGTTGGCCACGCAGGCCGAAAACGAGGGCTACCGGGTGCTGGTGGTCACCGGCGACCGCGACTCCCTGCAACTGGTCAGTGACGACGTGACGGTGCTGTACCCGGTCAAGGGCGTCAGCGAACTCACCCGCTTCACCCCGGACGCGGTTGTCGAGAAGTACGGATTGACTCCCACGCAATACCCCGACTTCGCCGCGCTGCGTGGCGATCCCAGCGACAACCTGCCCGGGATTCCCGGCGTGGGGGAGAAGACCGCGTCGAAGTGGATCGTCGAGTACGGGTCGCTGCAGGGCCTGGTCGACAACGTCGACTCGGTGCGCGGCAAGGTGGGCGACGCGCTGCGGGCCCACCTGGCCAACGTCATTCGCAATCGGGAGCTCACCGACCTCGTCAAAGACGTGCCGCTGGCCCAAACGCCGGACACGTTGCGGCTGTTGCCGTGGGATCGCGACCAGATTCACCGGCTCTTCGACGACCTCGAGTTCCGGGTCCTGCGGGACCGACTGTTCGACACGCTGGCGGCCGTCGAGCCGGAGGTGGACGAGGGATTCGACGTGCGTGGCGGCGCGCTGGAGGCCGGTCAGCTGGCCGTGTGGCTGGCCGAGCACAGCTCCGGCAAGCGGTTCGGCCTGGCCGTCGTCGGCACCCATCTTGCTTACGACGCCGACGCCACCGCGCTGGCCATCGTGTCCTCCGACGGCGAGGGTCGCTACATCGACACCTCGGTGCTCGATCCCGACGACGAGGCGGCGCTGGCGTCCTGGCTGGCCGACCCCGGTCCGCCCAAGGCGCTGCACGAAGCCAAGCTGGCGATGCACGACCTCGCCGGGCGGGGCTGGGCGCTGGCCGGCGTCACCTCCGATACCGCGCTGGCGGCCTACCTGGTGCGGCCGGGGCAGCGCAGCTTCTCCCTCGACGACCTCTCGCTGCGCTACCTGCGCCGCGAGTTGCGCGCTGAAACAGCTGAGCAGCAACAGCTTTCGCTTCTCGACGATTCCGAAGGCGTTGACGACCAGGCGGTGCAGACGCTGATCCTGCGGGCCGTGGCGGTGCTGGATCTGGCCGACGCGCTCGACGAGGAGCTGGCCCGGATCAACTCCACCTCGCTGTTGGGCGGCATGGAGCTGCCCGTGCAGCGGGTACTGGCGGGACTGGAGCACGTCGGCATCGCGGTGGATCTGCCGCAACTGTCCGAGCTGCAAAGCGATTTCGCCCACCAGATCCGCGACGCGGCCGAGGCGGCCTACGAGGTGATCGGCAAGCAGATCAACCTGGGCTCGCCAAAACAGTTGCAGGCGGTGCTGTTCGACGAGCTGGGCATGCCGAAAACCAAGCGCACCAAGACCGGCTACACGACCGATGCGGATGCCCTGCAGTCGCTGTTCGACAAGACCGGCCATCCGTTCCTGCAGCATCTGCTCGCCCACCGCGACGCCACCCGGCTCAAGGTCACCGTCGACGGGCTGCTGAATTCGGTGGCCTCCGACGGGCGCATCCACACCACGTTCAACCAGACCATCGCGGCGACGGGCCGATTGTCGTCGACGGAGCCGAATCTGCAGAACATTCCGATTCGCACCGAAGCCGGCCGGCGCATCCGCGACGCCTTCGTCGTCGGTGACGGCTACGCCGAGCTGATGACCGCCGACTACAGCCAGATCGAGATGCGCATCATGGCGCACCTGTCCAAGGATGAGGGCCTGATCGAGGCGTTCAACACCGGCGAAGACCTGCATTCGTTCGTCGCCTCGCGGGCGTTCGGCGTGCCGATCGAAGAGGTCACCGCCGAGCTGCGGCGCCGGGTCAAGGCGATGTCGTACGGCCTGGCCTACGGATTGAGCGCCTACGGGTTGGCCGCCCAGCTCAAGATCTCCACCGAGGAGGCGAAGGTTCAGATGGACCAATACTTCGCCCGGTTCGGCGGGGTCCGCGACTATCTGATGGACGTCGTCGAGCAGGCCCGCAAGGACGGCTACACCTCCACGGTTTTCGGTCGCCGGCGTTACCTTCCGGAGCTGGACAGCAGCAATCGCCAGGTTCGGGAGGCCGCCGAGCGGGCGGCGCTCAACGCTCCCATCCAGGGCAGCGCGGCCGACATCATCAAGGTGGCGATGATCGACGTCGACAAGGCAATCAGCGAGGCCGGGCTCGCGTCGCGGATGTTGTTGCAGGTCCACGACGAATTGCTGTTCGAAATCGCGCCCGGCGAGCGTGAACAGGTCGAAGCGCTGGCGCGCGACAAGATGGGCGCCGCCTACTCGCTTGACGTCCCGCTCGAGGTATCCGTCGGCTACGGCCGTAGTTGGGACGCCGCGGCGCACTAG
>CAWCDD010000005.1:0-863458 GCA_963794245.1 uncultured Actinomycetota bacterium
GTCGCCATTGAATGTCGTTGATGTGTCGAGAGGAATGACACGTGCGCGACATCCGGCGACTCTTAGCATTGCCGGGGTGATTTCGGTGCGCTAGTGGCCGCTCACAGCGTGCCCGCTCGCCGAGAAACCACCTAACACTCAGACGACCAGGGAGACACATGGCCACTACCACGTCCCGCGCAGCGATCGTGGCCGCTGCCCGTACAGCGATCGGAACGGCGCGCAAGGGCACGCTGGCGAATACGCCTGCGACTGAGTTGGCCAAGCCGGTGGTCGCCGCCGTGGTGCAGCGGTCCGGTCTCGGCGCAGCCGAGTTCGACGACCTGGTGCTGGCGGAGAGTATGCAGGGCGGCGGCGACAGTGCTCGCTACATCGCAGTCGACCTCGGGCTGACCAATGTGCCCGGTCTGGCTGTCAACAGGCAGTGTGCGTCGAGCCTCTCGGCGATCGCTATCGGCGCAGGACAGATCGCGGCGGGCATGAGCCGGGCCGTCCTCGCAGGCGGCACGGAATCCTCCTCAACCGCACCACTATTGAGGAAGCGAAAGCCATTCAGCAGCGGCGGGACTGCTGAGGATTACGAAGACCCGTGGTTCCCACTGTCCCATCCATCGACCGAGGACGCTCCTGCCCTCGACATGACGATCACCGTCGGCCACAACTGCACCGTGCAGTACGGCATCCCCCGTCAGGCCCAGGACGAGTGGGCACTGCGAAGCCATCAGCGCGCGGTCAAGGCGATGGACGCAGGCTCGTTTGTCGAAGAGATCGTGCCGATCCAGGTTCCGCAGGCCGACGGGAGCACGATCACTTTCGCCGAGGACGAGCATCCGCGCCGTAGCGCTGCCCTTGAGACGCTCGCAGGGCTCAAGCTGCTACATCCCGAGATCGACGGTTTCACGGTGACCGCAGGCAACTCGTCGGGGGTCAACGACGCGGCCGCCGTGGTGGCGCTGACCGCTCCCAATGCCGCGGAAGAGGCACTGGCACAAGTTCTTTCCTGGAGCGTGGTTGGGGTGCCGCCCAACCGTACGGGTAGTGGACCGATCACGGCCATTCCCAAGGCGCTCGGACTCGCCGGCCTCAAGCTTCAGGACGTGGCGCTGTTCGAGATCAATGAGGCGTTCGCCGCCCAAGCGGTGGCATGCACGCGTCAACTCGGACTCGACGAGGAAATCGTCAACGTCTACGGCTCGGGCATCAGCCTGGGCCATCCGATCGCCGCGACGGGTGCGCGGATGGTCACATCGGCGATCTACGAACTGCGCCGCCGCGGCGGCGGCATCGGCGTGCTGTCGATGTGCGCGGGCGGTGGCATGGGCGCCGCGATGGTAATCGAGGTGGTCTGAGATGACCACACCACACTGCGCGCACTGATCGAAACGCAAACGGGCAGTCCAAGAACCGGTGCCGATCAGTCGCTGGCCGGTAATGGCTTGGCTGCTTTCAGTGTCAGCGCCGTCGCGCCCATGCTGAGCGAGCCCGCACCAGCCTTGGTGACGAGTACCTCGGCGCCACCCGCATCGACGTAGCGCTTGCCCATCGAACTGCCGTTGGCGAAAGCGGGATCGGGCTCGGCGACGTTCGACCGTTCGGCGCCTAGCGGCAGCATGGGGTGGCCACCGCAGCACAGGTCGTCGAGGCTGTCAGCGGCTTTGACGACGATCACCTGAGTATCACAGACTTGGCTTTGCAGCCGGGTACCGGTCTTGATCATGCTGTGCTCCTTGATATCTCGATGAGCGAGTTCACTGCTCGACAGCCGCGGCCAGCAAGTCTTCGAGGATCTGCCGACGCAGCACCTTGCCGGTCGGCGTGGTCGGGACAGCTTCGCGGAACACGATTCGGTCGGGCGTGCGCGACCCGCGCAGCCTTGTTCTCGCGAATGCGCGCAGCTCGTAGGCTTTCGGCTCGGCGCCAGACTTGGGGACGACCACAGCGACGATCAATTGACCCCGCTGGTCGTCGTCGACGCCGACGACGACGACGCCGCGGACGTCGGGGTGCTCGACAAGCACGTCCTCGACTTCCGACGGCGCGATGTTCTCACCGCCGCGGATTATGGTGTCGTCGGACCGGCCACCGATGAAGAGATAGCCATCTTCATCAACGGAGGCAACGTCTTTGGTCGGGAACCAGCCTTGCGCGTCAAGCGTTGACCCGGTCTCGGCGTACCGCCCGGAAACCTGTGGGCCGCGCACGAACAGCTCACCGGTCTGACCTGCAGCGAGCACGCTGCCGTCGTCAGCGCGGATCTGCACCTCGATGTCTGGAACCGGGCGACCGACGGAGCTCAGCCGACGCGCTACGGCTTGGTCGGTGCTGCCGAGGGCCCGCCGGTGGTCCTCGGGGGTGAGCACCGCGATCGTCGAGCTGGTTTCGGTCAGACCGTAGGCATTGACGAAGCCCACCTCCGGCAGCAGTTCGAGCGCCTTGCGCACCAACGGCTGGGCGACCTTCGCTCCGCCGTACGCCAAATTGCGCAGCGTTGGCAGCTCGGTAGATTCCTCCTCGAGCACGGCGACGATGCGGTCCAACATCGTCGGTACCACCGTCGCAGTGGTCACCCCCTCGGTACGGACCAAGCGCACCCATTCCCTCGGATCGAAACGGCGCTGGTACACGATCGACCGTCCCGCGTAGATGTTCGACAGCAGTGCGCCCACACCGGCGATGTGGTAGGGCGGCACGCATACCAACGCAGCATCGGAGGGATCAGCAGAACCGTATTCGACGGTCGCGGTGACATAGCTGATGAGGTTGTTGTGTTTCAGCTCAACGGCTTTCGGCCGCGACGTGCTGCCGGAGGTGAACAGCACGATAGCGACATCGTCTGGATCGGCGAACTCGCTGGCAGCCTCGACTGATCGCGCAGCGTCGACGAAGTCATCGGAGTCCATCACCCGCTCGGCCCAGCCGGCCACGATGTCGCGGTAGGCGCTGTCCGCCACGATCAGCGGGTCGGGCAGTCGCTCGACGAGCTCACGCAGGCCTTCGGCGCTCAAACGATAGTTCAGCGGCGTGAACGCCAGGTTCGCCCGAGCTGCGGAGAACATCAGCAGCGGCAGCATCGCTCCCCCAGTGCCCACATAGACGACGTGCGACGCCGCCGACGCGGCCACCACGCCCGAACCACCGTCGGCAAGCGTACTCAGCTCCGCGGTCGTCAGCCGAATATCGTCGTCCACCAACGCAACCCGGTCGGAATCACCCGACACCGCCATTTCCAGAAGGAGCGAAATGCTCAACTGACCTCAGCCTCACCTAGTCGCTGCGCGGTCACCGCGCACCGCCGCGTGACGGCCTTAAGCCCAATCGGCCAGCGCCGCACCCGCTGCAGAGACGAACGTCCATGCTGCCGGTTCGACGGCACGGATCCCGCTGAGGATGTCTGTCTTTGTTTCCTTCGCCGTTGCAGAATGAATCGATCAGGTAGGCGATAACCCTTGGTCTGCAGCCGCATTCGTGAAGCAGTGCGGCGGACAGGTGGTCACGCGCTAGCACCGAAGGCGCCTGAGTCCGACCATTCGGCAACAAGATCGTCAACGGTGGTGAGCCGGGCCAGCACCGCGATGGTGTTGTCCAAAACTTGTTCGCCGTACTCGGTGGGGGTGCCGGCCACCGCGTCTCGCGGTACGACGACCTCGAAACCCGCCTGGGTGGCGTGCCCTGCCGTGTGCGGCAAAGCCAAATTCAGTGACACCCCCACTAATACTATGGTCTGAATGCCGATGTCCCGCAGCACCGGCAACAATTCAGTGTCCAGGGTGGGGAACAGCCCGTGGTGTCGCCCGAGCACGAGATCGCCGGGTGCGAGTAGTTCGTCGATCACCTTGGTGGCCGTCGCGCCGGGTTCCCATTCGGCGATGGCCGGGCCCAGCGCCCGCCAAAGACGAGCCGTCCCTGTGGGCCTGCCACCCGAGGTTCCCTCGTATGTCGCATGAACCACGCGTATGCCACAGCCGCGGGCCGCGTACAGCAACCGGCTCAGGTTCTGCACCAGTTTACCGGCATCGGCGGCCAGCGCAGGCAGCACCGAATCCCTTCCTAGCATGCCGTTTTGACATTCCACGCATACGACGGCCACGGTCCCGGCTTTCTTGCCAGTGAGTGATGAGGGCATTTCAGTGCTACTTCGGGCCGAAGCGCTGCGCACCGTCGAGGCGCATAACTTCACCGTTGACGTAGCCGTTGGTGAGCAGGAACGCAGCAGCGTCGGCGAATTCGGCCGGTCTGCCGAGCCGTTTCGGAAACGGAATGTTCGCGGCGAACTGGGCGATGGCCTCTTCGCCGACCGCCTCCATGATCGGCGTCTTCATCGTTCCCGGTGCGATCGTGTTGACCCTGATCCGCGCTGAACTGAGGTCACGTGCGGCCGCGATTGTCAGGCCGATGACGCCGGCTTTCGCGGCGGCATAGGCGGTCTGGCCGATCTGGCCTTCGTAGCCGGCGATCGAGGCGGTCAGTACCATCGCGCCCCGCTCCCCGTTCGCCTGGGGTTCGGCGGCCGCGACCGACGCGGCCACCAGCCGTGCCACGTTGTAGGTGCCGTTCAGGTAAAGGTCGATGGTCTTGGTGAAGGCGCCGAAGTCGGCTGGTGTGCCGTCGCGTTGCACGATCCGCTGTGCGACCCCGAAGCCACCGTGGGCGACTACTGCGTAGCGCAGCTGTCCGAGCTGATTGGCCTCCTCGATGGCACCCAGGATGCTGTCTTGGCTGGTGACGTCGGTGCTGACGAAGACCGCCCTGCTGCCCAATTCGTCAGCCAGTGCCTTGCCCTTGTCGACGTCGAGATCGGCGATGACTACTCCCAGACCGTCGGCGTGGAGCCGTCGCACCGTCGCCTCACCGAGGCCGCCCGCGCCGCCGCTGACGATCGCCGACGCGCCTTCAAATTGCTCTACCACCAGCAGGTCTCCCTTCTCCGTTCGCTGTTGCCGAGTTGGGTTTCCGGGCGATACGGCGGAGCACTCTGGCAGCAATCTAATGCCTGGGCGTGGCGCTGAACCGCTGGCATCTTTCTGCCGGCACCGATCAATCTGTGGCACAACACCTTCCAGGACGCCTGCCTAGTCATCCGCGTCGGCCTCCCACGCGGCTGTTGACATCCTGGTTTCCGATGAGCGGGTGTCGTCGACTCCATCCATTCCCGGTTGGCAGGGTCAGCATCGACTGCCATGTCGGCTCCTTCGGCGCACTCTCTGGGCGGTCGTATTGGGTGTATAACTTCCCCTCAGGACCGATGTATTTGGCTGTGACAGAGTCGGATTGAACGTCGGTGACGGGTGGCGGGGTAGGGCCCCTGCGGTGCTGGCGGGGAGCCGGCTTTCGAGCAGTTACCGGCACGGTACTAGCTTCAAAGTGCGTACTTCAAGACGAAATGCGCTGCCGACATGCGGCCGACATGTGGTCGTCAGCCACAGGACATACGGGCTGGGCTAGCGGTCGATTGCAACGCGCTTACCACTTGACCATTAGCGCGAACTTCCAGTCCTTGCGTCGGCAGCATCAGTGATGCGTCTATTGACAAACCTCGGTCGGTCGGCCAATAACGAGCGGTTATGTCGTCTCATTGGCATTAGAAGTGCTGATGCGCATCGTAAATATTAGCTGTGTTCGCTGATCCTCGGCTTCGTCGCGTCATTCACAGTGAAGCAGTCATCGGCAGGCAGAACGCCTTCGTACGGGACTGTGCGTACGCATAGCACTTGTCACAGGTGCGGCCGCGTCAGCAACGCACGCCAGCGCATCATGGATATCATTCGTTATCCATCTGAAATGGTGGCTGTGGCGGATGGCCCGGATTACCCTCGAGGATCTCGGCCGGGGTGGTTCGCGGCCTTCCGTACCGACCGTGGCGCATTCCGCGCTGGCTTCCTCGCCGGCGTTGCAAGTGACTTGAAACTGACCCGCGCGGCCCAACTCGGTTCGCTGATCGCGACGTTGGTTCTCGAGACGTCGGGAACCCAGGAGTGGCAACTCGGTGTCACTGCGCTAGATCGCCTCGCTGAGATGTACGGCCACGACGCGACGAAGGACATCACGCCTTTGCTTCGCAAGTCGCTTGCCTGCGTGCCGTGACCGCGATCGATTCCGTCAGGGCGGCCATAAGAAGCCACAACGGTTCGCGCGTCACGGGTCCAATGCCGAAGGGTTCCGGTGGCAGGAGCGATCGCGGCCACCCCCGAACGGGTATCGGTGATCACCCAATCCATGCCCCCGCCACCCGCGGCAGCAGCCTGTCCCCCGCCGGTCAGCGGCGGTCCGGTCCCCGCGTCGGCGGCGATGGTGTGATCGAGGGAAAATAGCTGCCCAGTGTTGGCAACGCCGTACCCGGTGGCCGCCGCACCACCCCAGCCTGCGGCGGCGGCCTGTCCCGCGCCGGCCACAACCTGGCGACCCGTCACCAGTCCCGGCGTTGATGACCAGCCCCCGTTAATCACCGGTGCCGCCCCGAAAAGCCTGCGCGCATCACCCAATACACGGCCAGCTTCAGCGACCACCTCATCGAGCGACATAACCGGCAGTATCACCCAAACTGCGCCCACGCGGCTATCACCAGCACCAACTTCGCCGCTCACGCCTCCCAGCGATCCCTGCTGTGAGCGTTGCCGTGGGGTGCGTTTGGCTTTCGGCTCGCCGGTGTTGGTGCCGACAACCACCCCCTGCGATATTGAACGGTGCCACCGAAACCGCTTGACGCCCAACATAATTGAGTGTGGCTGAGCGTGCAGTATGCCACGCCACTTCGATGGATGGGTCAGTTTTCCGCGGAAAATTGACCCTCGCGACGCTATGTGAGCAACTTCTTGAGCTGGCCGACCAGTGTCCGGCTCCTTTTTCGCCAAGTTGATCGCGCAACGCTATCGCCAGGGCGCTTGGATCCGCGTCGAACTTTCGGAGCGCCCGCGTCACCGAGCGCAGCGGCGGCGCCGTTGGTTCGTCTCGTGCCGCCGAATCCGACTTGCCGTCCCCGGTTTCATTGGCTGTGTTGGCCCCTTCACTGCGCCGGCCGCGAGCGGCCTTCCACCGGGCGACCTGCTGTGCGAGCGGAACCTGGGCAAGTGTACGCGCTTCGCGAATCGCCAGATCGCCCCTGCGGGTGGCTTCCTGAAGATCGGGTGCCAGTTTGAGTAGCGCGCGCCGATGTGACACCCACGTCTTGCTCTTACGAAGATGTTCAGCGGCGGCGTCAGCGCTGCCGTACTCCCCCACTAGCCTCTCGACAGCTTTGGCTTCCTCGATCACGTCGAATCCCGAGCGGTCGACGTTCTCGGAGATTACAGCCGTGAGCAGCGTTGCCCGATCTTTGGCGAGTTCGTCTTTGATCACGATGTCGAGCTCGGGTCGGCCGAACTTGTGCGCGGCGGCCAACCGCCGGTTGCCGATGATTACGACCCACCGCGCCGAAATCGTGGTCTCGGGGTAGATGTTTTGAAATGCTCCTCGGGTGACGACAACTACGGGCTGTAGTTGGAAGTCAACGATGGAGGCCAACTCGTCGAGGTCACCGACTGAATCGCGCGGGTTGTGTGGGTTGCCGACCAGATCTCGTAGAGCCACCGACCGCGACAGGCCCGACCGGGGGGCGACGACGGGAGTGTTCGCGTTTCCGTCAACAGATGAGTTATCGCCAACAGCATCGACGAGATCATCGAATGTCTTGACACCACCGCGTCCCATTACCGGACTCCTACCATGTTCAGTTCGTCGGCGAGCTTGTAGAAGTCAGCCGCCGCGTTGGCTGCCGAGCCACTCTTCTTGTACTGGGTGACCACGACGCCCTCGCTGGAGGCATTCGTATGAATCTTGTAGTGCCGCACTACCGTCTCGGCTAAGGGCCATCCCTGTCCGCGAATGAACTTCTGCGTTTGCGCTAACCAGTGTTCGCCATCGCGCGGATCCCAGTCATTGATGAAGACCCGGTAGGGGATGTTGCGCGGTTCGAGAAGCTTACGGATCGTGCGCGCGGTCGGGTCGAAGCACATCGGCGCCGGCAGCACTGGAACGATCGCTTCGTCGGTGACGTCGAGGACAGTCCGCAGTGCATCGGCGGAGTATCCATCACCTAGACCGTCTCGAGACGAGTCCGCGTCGAGGTCGAACCAGCCGGCGGTATCGACGTAGACCTCGACAATACCGGGCAGGTTGTTGAGCTGCTGCAGCCATTCGAGGGGATCGTCGTGCGCTTGGACAAGATGGAAGGGGAGTGCGTCGACCCGGTTGGCCCACCATTTTGCCGACCCCTGCGGGTCTATCGAGACTGCAGCCACCGGCGAGAACGCGTCGGGCTCGAGATGTGCGGTCAGTTTTTGGGCTCGTACGGCAGCCAGATTGACGGTCGCGGTGCTCTTGCCGACACCGCCTTTTTGGTTCAAAACAGTGACAACCTTAGTCATGGGGGAGAAGACCTTGGTGTGCTTGGGCCGCGGCTGCGGTCTACTCCGGCAACCGGCCACCAGAGAGTGCCAGTTTTCCGCGGAAAACTGGGGACATGCCGGGCTCGGATCATCACCCCGAAAGTCGCGCGATTCCGCCGCGGCAGTGCGTTGTGCGCGCAACTCGTCGACTCGCCGCTACCGATGTGATCCGACCGCATCATGACGTTGGCCGGCAGCCGCCGCCGAGATGGTGAACACTTCGTCGGGCTCTCGTGGATCGGGGCGTTGATTTCTTCCGTCTGCGCGGAATGCACCCGCCGCCGGAGGACGCTTGAGGTGTGCGGACGAGCCGTCCCATGATGCCGGCCTCGGCCGCGCAGTGTCCCGCGGTGGCGCGATCTGAGCAATGCATTTCCGGAATCGCTTGTCGCGGACCGCGCTCGCGCACCGACGCCAGACGACCTCACCGGCACCGTGGGTTGACGGTTCACGACGCATCCGCACCTAGTGTTTGCGCCGCCACATTGTTGGGCACGCCACCACCGACCTCTGGCGCAGCGGCGTCTTCTGAACCTAGTGCTTGCGCCGCGGCGTCGGTGGCCGCGCCACCGTCGGCTTCCGGGACCGCGCCCTCTCCTGCGCCCCGCGCCGCGCTGGCTTCCGCGCCTAATGCATCCGCGCGCGACGCTGCCTGCGCGTCGGCAGCCTTCAACACCGCGCGCACCTCACCGACTTTGACTCGCGCCAGTTCAGCGATCGCAGTGAGGCTTTCACCGCGGCCCTGCAGCCGGGTCACCGCTGTCGCGCCGGCCTGGCGGTGTTCGTGACGGCGCCGCTCCCCCTCTGCGCGTATCTCGAGGATACGGTTGCGCTCCCACTCGTCGACGGCGGCCAGCCGCCCAAGCTCGACGAGAAACGACGCAGCGTCATCGACATTTTGACGCTCACGCTCCAGACGTGCCTCGTTGGCCTTATGCTGCGCCTCCCGGACACGCTTGCGCGCCGCCGATTTCGAATTGATGTTCACCACGTGGGAACCATAGGACGCACCCACCCTCGTGCTCTACCAACCTGACCAACATCATCTGTGTCCCCATTTGTCCGCACCCACTGCCGCCAAATCGACTGCCCACCAATGCAACACACCTGCACCGATCCGCACCACTCACCACAACCACCTGTCCGATCCGGGAAACGGTCGGGTGTGCTCGTTCACGGGCTACCGCACACTTATGCCAACGACGCCCCGTACCGCAGCCTGAAACCCGCTAGATGCACTGGTCGACACACCGTGGTTTCGCCTGGTGTCCGACGCCGCAATATGGCCATTTCAGATGCACTTTCGGCGTCTCACCCGTTCGGGCTTCTAGGCTCTCCTAGAGCTGGTCTCGCAGATCTCGACCCCCTGACCGCACTCGACGGTGCATTTCCGATCGAATGTCGCACTGCTGGTAGCGGGAATCGAAAACTATGCCTCATGATCTCGGTATGACCCGCCGGCCAGTACCAACGGCGGGAGACGGGGTTGGAGACGATGACGATAGAAAATGCGTCGGTCATGCTCACCGCTCACGAAGTTCGAGCGATGACCGGAGTTCCAGTCTCAACGCTGCATGATTGGGCGGCCAGGCGGGAACGTGGGATCGATGCGCCTGGTCCGCATCACCTCAGGCTTAGCGATCGGCACCGTCGATGGTTACTGGATGACGTCAAAGATTGGCTGGAATCGACTCGGGTGTAGAGCGATTCGCCCTCACCCGACTACTTAGCACAACCGCAAAATTTTGAGCTAACGATCAAGCTCGCACACAGTCACTGCTGACTGGAGGCACTGATCCTCAATTCCCCCAACGTCATTCCGGAGGAATCTTGGCCATAAAGCGCCGCGAGACGAACGACGGCGTGCGTTATGACGTCCAATGGCGCCTACCGGATCGTTCGAAGCGCAAGAAGAGCTTTCGAACAGAGCGTGAGGCGCGCCAGTTCGAAGCAAGGCTCGTCACCGACAGCGCCGCGGGCGTCAGGGTGGACCCACGCGGCGGCAAGATCCTGCTCCGCAACGTCTATCGATCCTGGCAAGCCTCCCGACCCGACCTGAGCGCGAAAGTCCGCCGCGGATACGAAGACAACTGGAGGCTACGTATCGAGCCACAGTTTGGTTCGTGGCCGATCGCAAGGATCGACCACGAGTCGATCCAACGATGGGTGAATGCCATGTCAGCGTCGGGTCTCGGACCGCGAACCGTGAGGTGGACGCACTCGGTCCTTAAGATGACCCTTGACCGCGCCGTCGAGGAAGACCAGCTCCTCGGCAAGAACCCCGCATCGCGCACCAAATTCCCACCGATGCGGCAAGCCACCCACGTCTATCTAACCGTCGGCGAAGTCGCAACACTTGCCCAAACATGCGGGGCTCAAGGCGACGTCGTCTTGCTCCTGGCTTACACGGGCCTACGATTCGGTGAACTCACCGGCCTCAATGTCGAGGATGTCGACCTGGGCGCTCGTCGAATCCGTGTTCGCCGGTCGATGACCCAAGTCGGCGGCAAACTCGTTGAAGGGAACC
Organism: uncultured Actinomycetota bacterium; assembly: GCA_963794245.1. Taxonomy (GTDB): domain Bacteria; phylum Actinomycetota; class Actinomycetes; order Mycobacteriales; family Mycobacteriaceae; genus Mycobacterium. Next base: position 10,948 of record CAWCDD010000005.1, read on the forward strand.
CGAAATCGGAGGCCGGCCGACGTTCTGTCCCTATCCCTGAGCGCTTGATGCCGGCACTTAAGGCGCCGCTCGACGCACGACCCCCTGGCGCGCCGGCCATCGCGTCGCCGAAGGGTTCCCGGCTCAGCCTGGAGAACTGGAAGCGTGCGGTCAACTGGCGAAAGTCTGTCACTGAGATCGGCCGGGCCAGCTTGCGCGTGCATGACCTACGGCACACGTATGCATCGCTGTCGCGACGGGCCGGCGCCGACTTGCGACTCCTCCAAAAGGCGATGGGCCACGCATCAATCACCGTGACCGCACACACCTACGCGGATCTCTTCGACGACGAGCTTGACGACATCGCAACCGCGCTTGACTCGCTCGACGATACTTTTCGCGCGGGCCGCAGCTGATCCGGTTTGGCCCTATTTCGTTCATTTCTCAGGGATCGAGGTGGCGGCAAGGCTGTCTGGCAATCGCACGGGAAGGGAGCCCCAATCGTTAGACCCCGGCCTCAAGCCAGGTTGGCGAGGCCGAGGCCATTCGACTAGCGCGCAGACCCGGAGGTCATCCCCAACGCTGGTCCCGAAGCCGTTTGTTTCACCGGCCGCATCGGAGCGCACTTCATCAAGTGTAAAGGACTCAAACCCAATTGAGCGGAGGCCACACGCCCCCGCTGAACACAGCCGACCCCGGGGTTATGCGACCCGAGATTTGCACAAGGAATCGCAGGTGCCACGGAGCGAGGGGTCCATTGTTCTGAAGCAGCTGCGCGCCGCCGCCTCCGGCTCGCACTTGTCGGGCATAGTCAACAAGGAGGTCTGGTACCCATCCGATGGCTGCGCCTTCTGCCGTCGTGAGCAGCAATGCCCGCGGGTTCGCCTCATTGCTGTCGTCATCGGCCAGCGTCAGCCTGTTGCCTCCGGCGAGTGCGTTCGCAACAGCCTCGGTACCAAATTGCCGTGTCGCGTAGCTGGTTCCGCGCGCCAAGAAAACAGTCGTAGTGGCACCGTCATCCGCGACGATCGGTGCCTCTGCGAGGTAGACGCTGTCGCCTTTTTGTTCTCCACCGCTACGGCTAAGGATGTCAAGCCGCGAGGCGTCGGATGTGAGACCTAGCCAACGAACATACTGTGGGAAGTCGGATCGCTTGCGATCCATCACTCGCAGGTCAAAGAAGGGCCACAGTCGGGCAGATTCGTATACGCGGTCGAGATCCGGGAACCCGACAAATGGACGAAAGCCGGGGACGGATTTCTTAAGGTCCGCAAGGTACTGGAATCGATAGCCTTTGGCGCCGTGATCTAGTACGGCCACCGGCGTGATCAAGCGCCGCCGCCGGTTCCGCCACGCGACAGCGAAGCGTCGCGTGGCCATCGACGTCCGCGATAACAGCAATTCAGGCGAGGACATCGAGCAACCTCCCTCGATTAATCTTGACGAGTTCGACCGTGAAACGGTGCGCAGTCTCCGTCATCCCTGGGGCAGCAGCAAATAGGTTCTCAACAGTCCGCCGTTCAAGCGACAGTATCCGTTCACGCCAGTACTCGCGGGTGCTCGGTCCACAGAGTCTGATGGCGTCGCCTGCCAGGTCCACGAGTGTCTGCCAACGCGTGCCCTTGCGATGCTCAAATCGGCTCGCGTGCCCACGTTCTGCCCATTTCATCACTGTTCCGTCGCGCAAGTGCTCGGCGCGCAGTTCGTCGCTCAACGTGAAGCCGAGGCTAGCTGCGTGGTCGAAAGAGGGGCACAACGCCTCAGGCTCGGATACGTCCGGCGGCGGCACAAGGATGGCCCAGTTGCGGTCGTGGCGATCTCCATGCGCGATCAACGCGTCAAACAGGAGATATCCTGCGAACGCATCGAAAGCCCGGAACGACGTAGGCATCGATGAGCCAGGCGGTGGTCCAAACCGTGTGAGTGCCTGCCTAATAGAGCCGACATTGTATCCGCGCGCTTCATGATCAGTCGGGTCGTAATCGATAACCACCTCTGGCATTAGCGCCTGCCCTGCCTGCAATTCCCAATCCGGCAATCGCACGTCTTCAACCAATGCGCCACGCACCCCGCCCCGAGTGGCTAGCTCGACCGTGGCCGCCGGCACTCCGACCAGCCGAGCCATCTCGCTTCCAAGCTTCTCCACAATCTCTTCCCCGAGGGAACGATCGCGCTCTGGCCGTGCGGGTTTGAACAGCCAGGTACGCTCCCTCGACGGATGTTTGAGCCAGTCGTGCGGATGCTGGCCCTGACTCTCGAGGCCAGCGACAGCCCAGTCGTCGGCAGCCACGACTGACCAGCGAACGGGCACGGCACAATTGTGCCTCGCAGGTGCCAATGCAATCGCCACTGGCCACGCGCATGTCGCGTAGGGCTCCGCTCGAAGACAGCGGAGAGTCGAGGTGGACGGATCCGACACAGAGTTGCCAGCGACGGCAGCTCGTTTTTGGCCCCATATTGGCCCCATCGGCGAGCCCGAATCGGTGATGACGAGTTCGTAGACAGTGGGAAAAATAAGCTCTGAGCTGCATAAACAACGTGGTGGCCAGGGGCGGGATCGAACCGCCGACCTTCCGCTTTTCAGGCGGACGCTCGTACCGACTGAGCTACCTGGCCGGAAGGCAATGTGTGCCTCGCCGTTTTGGCGACCCTGACGGGACTCGAACCCGCGACCTCCGCCGTGACAGGGCGGCGCGCTAACCAACTGCGCCACAGGGCCTTGCTGTACTGCTCGCTCCGACGTTGCCGCCGTTGCTCGTACCCCCAACGGGATTCGAACCCGTGCTACCGCCGTGAAAGGGCGGCGTCCTAGGCCACTAGACGATGGGGGCCAAAGTCCAACTACCGTTGGGAGCCACGCCAGCTTAGGTCACCGCAGGCCTAATCCTCAAACGAGCGCCGTTCGAGCCGCGTTTGGAGCCCAAGTATCCTGATTCTTCACCGCCCCTATAGCTCAGTTGGTAGAGCTACGGACTTTTAATCCGCAGGTCCTAGGTTCGAGTCCTAGTGGGGGCACCAAAACGGGTGTGCGACTGACGTTCATCGGTTACGGCCGGGGATCTGGGTTTTCTGGCGTGAGTCGTTCGTAGGGTGTACTCGGCTGACCGAGGCACGCCGTGAGGGCGATGGGAGTTGTAGTAGTCGGCCGATTCCCTGAGGTATGTGGTTGAAGATCTTGGCGGTCGATCAATGACGACGTTGTCGATCGTAGGTTGCGTAGAACTCTTCAGCGTCGATGCGGTGGGATCGCTGCACACTGGTTGGCCCGTTACGAGGCGTCGGGGTGACGGGGTTTGATGGAGCGGTGGCTCGACCGCTGTGTGTCGCACGGATGCGTGGTAGTGGAGGGGCTTGATTGGAATTCGGCGCCGTTGTCTGTCTGGATGATCTGGGCCGCGGAAGGGCAGTCGCTCGAGCACGTAGTCGACGAACTGGATGCGCCGGTGCTTTCTGAATCGGCAGCGTATCGGGCGTAGGTGCGGGCAGCCACGATCGACCGAGTCTGCGGGATCGACAGTCGTCGAAGTGTAAGCGCTGGGAACGTGGTAGTACTGATGGTGCGCCGGCCGACGGAATCGTGGGCGGGTTCCGCGTTCGTCAGTGGCATCAACGAAAGTGTTGACGGGAATCGATGATCACTCGCGGACTGTGGTGTCCGGGCAGACTGCTTTTCGTGAGCGTATCCAGCCGTTTGTCGACGGTCGTTTGGAGCGCTGGCCGCCAGGCCGGCAGCCGAGTTGAGGTCTAGGCCGCTAATGGCAAGGATGTTCGCCGGACTCCGGATTTGGACCACCTCGACGTCGTGGTATCGCTTGAGGTACATCGCGATCTTGGCGTGAGTCCGGGAGTGAGTAATTCTGTCGCAGCCGTAGAGGATCTTGCCGACCACATCGACATGGGTGGCATTGGGGCTATGGTGCGGTCGTCGTGACAGGTCGCGCAGCCCGTCAATGCCGTGCTCCTGATCACCGCCGCAACCAGCGGTAGTAGACCTGCCGACTGATCCCGTAATAACGGCACGTCATGGCCACGTTGCCGGTCACTTCTTCGGCGTGCTGGATGATCGCCAACCGGCGACGGACCTCGCGTGGCAGCAGCGGTTCGCTCATGCAGGTCTCCTAGTGCTCGGAGACCCAGACTGTCAACGATGTCCGTCAGTTTAAGAGGGGCACCAAAACGGGGGCACGACCTCTGTTGACGCGGGTTCCCGCCCCGAACCGCCGTCGTTTGGCCACCCGGCGACTTGGCTATGCTTCGCGACGTGAGTGTCGATCCGGCCTGGCAAAACGCGCCCGCAGCCCTGGTAACGATGGAAATCCGTCACCCCGCAACGGATTCCCTCACCGAATCGTCGAGCCGAGAGCTCAAGCGCCTGCTGGGCGACGAGCTGCCCATCGAACGCCAAGCTCAGGACGTGGCCTGGGGGGTGGGCCCGGCGGGAGGTCCGGCACCAGCGGCTGAGCAGTTCGTTCGCTACGTCAACCGCGACGGCACGCTGGCCGCCTCGATAAGAAGCCAGGCCGTCGTCATCGAGACCACCGCCCACTCCACCTTCGAGGCGTTGTCCGACGTCGCCATGCGCGTCGTCGACGCACGCTCACAGGTGTCGTCGATCGTCGGGGTGGAGCGCATCGGTCTGCGCTACCTCCTGGAGATCCGCGTCCCGTTGGGCGCCGATGGTCGCATCGACTGGGCCGAATGGATCGCCGAGTCCCTGCTCGGCCCGCAACGCATCGCTCCCGGCGGGCTGGCCCTGACCGAATGGCAGGGCGCCGCCGTCTACCGCGAGCAGCAACCAGGCAAATCGATGATCGTGCGCTACGGGCCGGGCATGGGTCAGGCGCTGGACCCCAACTACTACCTGCGGCGGACCCTGCCGGCGCAGCCCGGGCCGTTTTTCCAGTTGGACATCGACAGCTTCTGGACCCCGGTGGCGTCGATCCCCGAATACAACCGGGATGCGGTTCGTGCGACTTTTCACAACCTCGACGAACCGGCCAGTGCGGTGTTTCAGGAAATGCTCACCAGCCGCCTGAGGGACAGCCTGCTCGGCTGAGGCGGACTGCTATCCCTTGCGCACCGCGCTGCTGTACGTCACATCCGCGAAAGCCTGCGCGACCTCGTCGTCGGGATAGTGAAATCCATTGGCCGCATGCAGCTCCTTGACCGTGTGCGATGACACTTCCCAACCACGCTGCTTGATGTGGTCGACGAGGTGGCTGCGGTGGCCGTGGTAGACCAGATCGTTGAAATCGACTTCGAAGCCGAGTTCGCTCATCCGGTCGTGGTGCGCACGCCATCGTGGATCCGCGAAAATCGCTGTGTCGGGCACGAATTCGAAAGCCAGCTGGCTGCCCGGGGCGCTGAGCTCGGTGATGTTGTCGAACAACGCGTCCTGAGCCTCGTCCGGCAGGTACACCAGCAAGCCCTCGGCGCTCCACGCCGAGGGAGCCTTCGGGTCGAATCCCGCGGCCACAAGCGCGGTGGCCCAGTCGTCGCGCAGATCGATCGCGACGGTGCGCCGCTCGGCGCTCGGCGCCGCGCCGAGATCGCCCAGAGTCAGCGTCTTGAACTCGATCACCGCGGGCATGTCGACCTCGTAGACGACGGTGCCCGCCGGCCACGGCAAGCGGTAGGCACGGGCATCCAGGCCCGAGGCGAGAATCACCGCCTGGGCGACACCGCTCTGCGCGGCTGAAAGGAAGAACTGGTCGTAGAACCTGGTGCGACAGGCCATCCCCTCAGCCATCCGGCGGGGGTCGAATTCGGTATCCCCGCCGACCGGAATCTCGCCGTTAACCAACCGGACGTACACATCTATTCCGACCGCCCGCACCAGGGGCGCCGCATACGGGTCGTCGATCAACTTCTCGTCGTTGGACAACGCCCGCTGGGCGGCGACCATCGTCGCCGTCGCCCCGACGCTCGTCGCGAGATCCCAGCGATCACTATCGGCGCGCGCCATGGTGCTCCTACTCCGAATCCCAAACAAATATAGATAAGCTAGTTATTACCACAGCGGCGGCGCCCGAACCTGTCGGGACTACTCTCCGAATTATCTGATGCCCGTGCGCCGGAGGACCCGTGACCGATTTTGCCCAACGGACCATCGACCTGGCCCGCCAGAACGTCGCCGAGGGCGGCCGCCCCTTCGCGACGGTGATCGTCAAAGGTGGCGAAGTGCTCGCCGAGAGCGCCAACAAGGTCGCCCAGACGAACGATCCGACCGCCCACGCCGAGATCCTCGCGATCCGAGAGGCGTGCATGAAGCTGGGCACCGAGCACCTCGTCGACACCACCATCTACGTGATGGCCCACCCGTGCCCGATGTGCTTGGGCTCGCTGTACTACTGCTCGCCCAAGGAAGTCGTCTTCTTGATCACGCGCGAGTCCTACGAGCAGTACTACCTCGACGACCGCAAATACTTTGAGGTCTCAACGTTTTACGACGAGTTCTCAAAGAGCTGGGACCAGCGGCGGCTGCCCATGCGATACCAGCCCCACGACGCCGCGGTCGAGGTCTACCGGTTGTGGAATGAACGCAACGGCGGCGAACGCAAATCGACCGTCGTCCCGCCAGGCTGATACCGCCGCCTAGGAAACCTTGGGGCAGTAATGCATTGGGTTGCCGCGCTCGTCCAGCGGAGGCAGGTTGCGCGCAGGTGTGTGCACGAGCGGCGCGTCGGCCGGGATCCGTCCGGACGCACGATCCAAACCGGCCCTGGCTCGCGGGTGCTTGCGGAATCGTGCTGGCACACAAGCGAAAACGAGACGAACGAAGTCGCCCAACCGCCGATGTAGCCATTCGTCGCGGTGCGACCACTGGTAGCCCATCAATTGGCGCACCGGCGGATCGTAGAGGCCGACCGTGAACCAGACGAAGAACGGCGCCAGTAGTTTGCGTTGCACGGCCCACAACCAGTCCGGAGCCCTTCGGGCGAATGGGGGTTTGGGCAGCTCGGTCAGATCCAGGACGGCACGGGCCGCCTCATTATTCTCTAACACGTTGTGGCACATGTGATCCCAGTAGGTCTGAAATTCCTCCCAGGACGCCGGCACGGGCCGCATGCTCATGCCGTACATCCGGTACCAGTCGAGGTGCTCGTCGAACAGCCGGCGTTTCTGCGCCTCGGTCAGCCCGCCGCAAAACCGTTCGGCCACATGGATTGTCCCGACGAAGAACGTGGCATGCGCCCAGTAGAAGACATCGGGGTTCAGCGCGTGGTAGCGGCGGCCCTGTTCGTCAACGCCCTTGATGTTGACGTGATAGTCGCGCACCTCGCCGCCGGTGACCGGGGCGCGGTCTCCGTCGAAGACGACGCCGCCGATCGGATACAGCGACCGCAGCAGTCGGGGCCAGCGCTCCCGGAAGAACGTCGAATGATCGATGACTGCCGCGCCCAGTTGCGGGTGCATGTTCTGCATCGACCCCGCCCACGGACCCTGCAACATGCCACGCCAATCCCCGAAGTACCGCCACGTCAGAGAATCCGGACCGAGCGGTGGCGCCTCATACCCCGACGGGGACACCGGACACCCGCTGGCGACACCGTCAGGCCCATCGACAGAAATTGCCACCTCGCCGACAGTGGTCCCGTCGCTACCGGCTTCGGCGCTGGTCAGTGGGCACGCTCCGGACGTATGTTTGGTCACTGTTGGGTTCCCTGTAGCTAGCCGAAATTCTGACTACGTACGTTGTCAATTTGAAGCTTAGGAGCGATGTGCAGTCCGGTCAACGACGAGGCCGTTGGTCAGGTGTCCCCCTGGAAAGTCGCCACGCCCTTCGCCGCGACAACCTCATCGCCGCCGGCGTGCAGTTGCTGGGCAGCGAGCGCGGGCCCGCGCTCACCGTCCGTGCCGTCTGCCGCAAGGCCGCGCTGACCGAACGGTATTTCTACGAGAGCTTCACCGACCGCGACGAATTCGTGCGTGCCGTGTACGACGATGTCTGCGCGCGGGCTATGACGGCCCTTACCTCGTCGGGCACCCCGAGGGAAGCGGTCGAGCAGTTCGTCGAGCTGATGGTCGACGACCCGGTACGCGGGCGCGTGCTGCTGTTGGCGCCGGCCGTCGAGCCGATCCTGACGCGGTCGGGCGCGGAGTGGATGCCCAGCTTCATCGAGCTGCTGCAGAAAAAGCTTTCCAACATCGGCGATCCCGTGCTGCAGAAAATGATCGCCACCAGCCTGGTCGGCGGCCTGACGAGCCTGTTCACCGCGTACCTGAACAGGCAGCTTGGGGCCACCCGCAAGCAATTCATCGATTACTGCGTCAACATGCTTTTCAACACGGCCGCCCCGTATGTACCGCCCCCAGAAGGGGTATCCGAGTAGCAGTCTGTCGCCCGGCTGGTAGCACCCGCACCGAATACACCAAGTTGTGACTTGGCGCGCGCGAGTAGGAACTTGATGCTACTGGTCGACACAGATATATTGACTGCAACCACTAGACACAGATAACTGGGGGCGTCATGTCAGCCGAAATGACCGACCTGCAGCTCTTGCATGAGCTTGAGCCGGCCGTCGAGAAGTACCTGAACCGACACCTGAGCATGCACAAGCCCTGGAACCCGCACGACTACATCCCGTGGTCAGACGGGAAGAACTTTTATGCGCTCGGCGGGCAGGACTGGGACCCCGAGCAGAGCCAGCTCTCCGACCTCGCCCAGGTGGCGATGGTGCAGAACCTGATGACGGAAGACAACCTGCCGTCCTACCACCGCGAGATCGCTATGAACTTCGGCCTGGACGGCCCCTGGGGCACGTGGGTCAACCGCTGGACCGCAGAAGAGAACCGGCACGGGATCGCGCTGCGCGACTATCTTGTGGTGACCCGCGCGGTGGACCCGGTCGAATTGGAGAAGCTGCGCCTCGAGGTGGTGAACCGGGGCTTCAGCCCGGGCCAGAATCACCAGATTCGAGCCGACTTGTTCGCCAACAGCCTCTTCGATTCGGTCATCTACGTCACATTCCAGGAGCTGGCGACCCGGATTTCGCACCGCAACACGGGTAGAGCCTGCAACGAGACGATCGCCGACCAGTTGCTCGGCAAGATCTCGGCTGACGAGAACCTGCACATGATCTTCTACCGTGATGTCAGCGAGGCCGGGTTCGAGGTCTATCCCAACCAGGCGATGAAGTCGCTGCACAAGATCCTGCGCAATTTCCAGATGCCGGGCTATCAGGTACCCGAGTTCCGGCGCAAGGCCGTGTTCATCGCCGTCGGCGGCGTCTACGATCCCCGCATCCACCTCGAAGAGGTGGTGATGCCGGTGCTGAAGAAATGGCGCATCTTCGAGCGCGAGGACTTCACCGGGGAGGCAGCTGCGTTGCGCGACGACCTTGCCCTGCTGATCAAGGAACTCGAAGAGGCCTGCGACAAATTCGAGATATCCAAGCAGCGCCAGCTCGATCGGGAAATCCGTACCGGCAAGAAGACCACCGCCAGCGAGCTGCACCAAACCGCGGGCAAGCTCGTAATGAGCCGGCGGTAACCAAGCGGTGCATATCGGTTCCATCGCGCTCGCCAGCCCGGTGGTGCTGGCCCCGATGGCGGGCGTGACCAACGTTGCATTCCGGACGCTGTGCCGTGAACTAGAGCAGTCGAAGGTCGGTACGGTCAGCGGGCTCTATGTCTGTGAGATGGTCACCGCGCGTGCCCTCATCGAGCGGCATCCGGTCACGATGCACATGACGACGTTCACCCCGGACGAATCGCCGCGCTCGCTGCAGCTCTACACCGTCGATCCCGCCACCACCTACGCGGCGGCCAAGATGATCGCCGAAGAAGACCTGGCCGATCACATCGACATGAACTTCGGCTGCCCGGTACCCAAGGTCACCAGGCGCGGCGGCGGCGCGGCGCTGCCATTCAAACGCAAGCTGTTCGGCCAGATCGTGGCCGCGGCAGTGCGCGCCACCGAAGGCACCGGCATCCCGGTGACGGTCAAATTCCGCATCGGCATCGACGACGAACACCGCACGCACCTGGACGCCGGCCGCATCGCCGAAGCCGAAGGCGCGGCAGCCGTCGCCCTGCATGCTCGCACGGCGGCGCAGCGCTACTCCGGCACCGCCGACTGGGAGCAGATCGCGCTCCTCAAGCAGCAGGTGCAAACGATTCCGGTGCTCGGCAATGGCGACATCTACGATGCCAGCGACGCGCTGACCATGATGGCCAGCACCGGGTGCGACGGGGTCGTCATCGGCCGTGGCTGCCTGGGCCGGCCCTGGCTGTTCGCCGAACTGTCGGCCGCATTCACCGGCAGCCCCGCCCCCACCCCGCCGACGCTCGGCGAGGTCGCCGACATCGTGCGCCGGCACGGCGAGTTGCTCGCCGCGCACTTCGGCGAGGACAAGGGCATGCGCGACATCCGCAAACACGTCGCCTGGTATCTGCACGGCTTCCCGGCCGGATCGGATCTGCGGCGAGCACTGGCTCTGGTCAAGACGCTCGACGAACTCGACGCACTGCTGGGCCGACTGGACGGCACCGTCGGATTCCCGGAGGCGGCGACGGGGCCGCGCGGCCGGCAGGGCTCGCCGGCCCGCGTCAGCCTGCCCGAAGGCTGGCTGAACGACCCCGATGACTGCACGGTGCCGGCGGGGGCTGATGTCATGCACTCCGGCGGCTGAGGCGAACCCCGCTCGAAATCGCGTCCGGGGCGATAAGTCAGTACGATGTGGACCTTGTTGGATTGCGCTTGGGTGGCGGTTGGCTTAACCCGCTGCACAGGGGCTACTGAATACAGCGCGGCCCAACGGGTAGCGAAGTTGCAGCGCTGTTCGCGCGGCGCTGCGGTGAATTGGCGCACGGACATCACTGACGGCGGCATCTGGGCTTCGAAGGCGGGTGAAACATGAGTGACGGCGAGGTAGACGCCGCTCTTGGCCACCGCCGCTCTCGCGACCGCCAACCGGCCACACCGACCTCTCCCGTCGCACTGAGTGCCGCGCCGTGGGAGCGGTTCTCCGAGCCACCCGCCGACGACAGCATCCACCGATGGCAGATCGATCCGCCCGCCGAGACCGTCGAACCCCCGGCACGCAGCGCGGAAAGCAGCGGAAGCCATGCCTCCGGCGCGCTCAGCGTCGCCGACCTGATCGCCAAAGTCGGCGCCAGCAGCACCGGCACCCGTCACCGCCGCAGGGCCCTCGCCGATGAACCCGCCGAACCCGATCCGGAGATGTTCGTCGACCAGCAGGACACCCAGGTCATCGATATCCCGGCCTACTCACTCGACGTCGTGTCGGAGATTCCCGACCTCGAGCTCACGAGCTTCCCGAACGGCGACGAGCCCGAGCTCACGGTCGAGCCGGCGATCACCTCACACCCGGTCAAGCCGAAGCGGACCCGCCGACCGGGATCTCCAGCGAGCCAGGCGCCGAAGATCAGGTCCCGCCGTCGGCCGATACTGCTTGCGCTTCGTTCGCTGGCCGCACTGTTTGCCGGACTGGCGCTGGCCCTGACCGGCGCCGCGTGGCAGTGGAGCGTGTCAAAGAACCACCGGCTCAACATGATCAGCGCGCTCGACCCGCACTCCGGCGACATCGTGGACCCCGGCGGGCAGTACGGCGATGAAAACTTCCTGATCGTCGGCATGGACTCCCGCTCAGGCGCGAACGCCGACATGGGCGCGGGCGACACCGAGGACGCCGGCGGCGCACGGTCGGACACCGTGATGCTGGTCAACATCCCGGCGAATCGCAAACGCGTGGTGGCGGTCTCGTTCCCCCGCGACCTGGCGATCACGCCCATGCAGTGCGAAGCCTGGAATCCCGATACCAGACAGTACGGACCCCTCTACGACGAGAAGTCCAAGACCTGGGGCTCCAAGAATGTCTACACCGAGACCAAGTTGAACTCGGCGTTCTCCTTCGGCGGCCCGAAGTGTCTCGTGAAGGAAATCCAGAAGTTGTCCGGTTTGAGCATCAACCGGTTCATCGCCGTCGACTTCTCCGGGTTCGCGAAGATGGTCGAGGCACTCGGCGGTGTCGAGGTGTGCAGCAAGACACCGCTGCACGACTACGAGCTCGGCACCATCCTCGAGCATTCGGGACGCCAGCTCATTGACGGCCCGACGGCGCTGAACTACGTGCGGGCCCGCCAGGTCACCACCGAGTTCAACGGCGACTACGGCCGCATCAAGCGCCAGCAGTTGTTCTTGTCGTCGCTGCTGCGCTCGCTGATCTCCGAGGACACGTTGACCGACCTCAACAAGCTCAACAACGTGGTCAACATGTTCATCGGCAACAGCTACGTGGACAACATCGGGACCAAAGACCTTGTTCAGCTGGGCCAGTCGCTGCAGGGCATGGCGGCCGGGCACTTCACGTTCGTCACGGTGCCCACCGGTGTGACAGACCAGAACGGCGACGAACCACCGCGCACGTCCGACATGAAGGCGCTTTTCAACGCGATCATCAACGACGATCCGCTACCGGAGGAAAACGACCAGAACGCGCAGAACCTGGGGACTACGCCGACCTCGGGGCCGTCAAGCGCACCGACCACCAAGAAATCGCCGCCGCCGAACGCGGCGTCCGAGGCGCGACGCGAGCAGGTGACGACGACCTCGCCTGACGAAGTCACCGTGCGGGTCTCCAATGCGACCCCCCAGAGCGGGCTTGCCGCGACCGCCACCAGCCAGCTCAAGCGCAACGGGTTCAACGTCATGTCACCCGATGATTATCCGAGTTCGTTGACCGCCACGACGGTGTTCTTCTCGCCCGGCAACGAGCAAGCGGCCGCGACGGTGGCCTCGGCGTTCGCCAATTCAAAGGTCGCGCGGGTTTCCGGCTACGGTCAGGTCGTTCAGGTGGTGCTGGGCCCCGACTTCAAGTCGGTTACGGCTCCCGCACCCAGCGGCTCGTCGCTCAGCGTCCAGATCGACCGCAGCCCGGTCAGCACGCCAACCAAATTGCCGGACGACCTTACGGTGACTAACGCCGCCGATACCACCTGTGAATAACCGTATTTCGCTGCCATGGACCGCCGTTTCCGACGACGAGTAAGTAGGCTTGGCGGCATGCGGACCGCCTACCATGAGCAACTCTCGGAATTGTCCGAGCGCCTTGGCGAGATGTGCGGGCTAGCGGGGGTAGCCATGGAGCAAGCAACCCAGGCGCTCCTGCAGGCCGATCTCGTCCTTGCCGAACAGGTGATCTCCGGCCACGAAGAGATCGCGAAGCTGAGCGCCGAGGCCGAGGAGAGCGCCTTCGTCTTGCTGGCGCTGCAGGCGCCGGTGGCCGGCGACCTGCGGTCCATTGTGAGTGCCATCCAGATGGTGGCCGATATCGACCGGATGGGCGCGCTGGCGCTGCACGTCGCCAAGATCGCCCGCCGGCGCCATCCTCAGCACGCATTGCCCGAAGAGGTCAACGGGTATTTCGCCGAGATGGGCCGAGTTGCAGTCGAATTGGGTAACAGTGCACAAGAGGTGGTGTTGTCTCGCGACCCGGAGAAAGCCGCCCGGATACGCGAAGAAGACGACGCGATGGACGATCTGCACCGACACCTGTTCTCGGTGCTGATGGACCGCGAATGGAGGCACGGCGTCGCCGCGGCCGTCGACGTGACCTTGCTGGGTCGTTTCTACGAGCGCTTTGCCGACCACGCAGTCGAGGTGGCCAGGCGCGTCATCTTCCAGGCGACCGGCAAGTTGCCCGAAGACGAAGCGACGCCCCCGGCCGTCGCGACTTAGCCGAAGCGACCGGAGATGTAGTCCTCGGTGGCCTTCTGAGCGGGATTGGAAAAGATCTTCTCGGTGTCATCGATTTCGATGAGCCGGCCCGGCTTCCCCGCCGCTTCCAGGTTGAAGAACGCCGTGTGATCGCTGACGCGGGCAGCCTGCTGCATGTTGTGCGTGACGATGACGATGGTGTAGTCCTGCTTCAGCTCGCTGATCAGTTCCTCGATCGCCATTGTCGAGATCGGGTCCAGCGCCGAGCACGGCTCGTCCATCAGCAACACGTCGGGCTGCACGGCGATCGCCCGTGCGATGCACAACCGCTGCTGCTGCCCGCCGGATAGCCCGCCACCGGGCCGGTGCAGCCGATCCTTGACCTCATCCCACAGGTTGGCCCCGCGCAGTGAGTGTTCGGCGACGTCGTCGAGCAGCGAGCGATTGCGCATCCCTTGCAGCTTCAGGCCCGCCACCACGTTGTCACGAATAGACATGGCGGGAAACGGGTTTGGCCGCTGGAACACCATGCCGATGGCCCGGCGCACGCCAACCGGGTCGATACCGGGGCCATAGATGTTTTCATCGTCGAGCAACACGGTGCCCTCGACCCGAGCGCCCGGAATGACCTCATGCATCCGGTTCAGTGTTCGCAGCACGGTCGTCTTGCCGCAGCCGGACGCACCGATGAACGCCGTCACGCTCCGGGGCAGAATCGACAGCGTCACATCGGCGACCGCCTGGAACGATCCGTAGTAGATGTTGACGTCTTTCAGATCCAAACGCTTCGCCACCCAGCACTCCTCCCTAGGACTTTTTGGGAGCAAACATCATCGAGGCCACCCTGGCTCCGACATTGATCACGGCGATCATCAGGATCAGTGTCAACCCTGCGCCCCACAGCCGATCTGTGGGGACCGGGTTGACGCCCGCGCCCGCCGCTGTCTGATTGAACATCATGCCAGGAAGCGTCCCCATAAACCCCTTGAAGATGTCGAAGTTCATAGCCTGCGAATAACCGACCAGGATCAACAGCGGAGCCGTCTCGCCCATCACTCTGGCCAGCGCCAGCATGATCCCGGTGACGATGCCCGACAACCCCGTCGGAATCACCACCCTGACAATGGTTTTCCACTTCGGCACTCCTAGCGCATAACTGGCCTCGCGGAGATCTGTCGGAACAATCCGCAGCATCTCCTCCGTTGACCGCTCGATCACCGGCAGCATCAACAACACCAATGACAACGACACCGCGAACCCCGAACGGGGAAAACCTAGGGTGGCCACACACAACGCGTAGATGAACAATGCGGCAACGATTGAGGGCACACCGGACAGGATGTCCACCATGAATGTCGCCAGTCGGCCAAGTCGGGTACCACCTCCGTACTCGACCAGATAAATCGCGAGCATGACACCGATCGGGACCGAGATCGCGGCGGACACCAATCCCTGCAGAAGGGTACCGACAATCGCGTGGTAGGCGCCGCCCCCGGCGACAAACGCCGTCGTACCCGCTTGGGAATGCGTCCACCATGAGCTGGACGCGATCGCTTTGAAACCCTTGGCGACAACCGCGCACAGCACCCACAGCAACGGCGCCAGTGCGATCAGCATCGACAGCGAGACCAGCACGGTCGCAACGATGTTCGAGAACCGGCGACGCCGGCCGAGTCCGGACAGCCGGCGCGCTTTGACGGGCCGGTCGAAGATCGAGGTCATCGCCTGACCTTTCTGGTGCCGGCCACCGCACCGCGCGCCAGGGCGTCGACCGCAAACGTCAGCACGAAAAGCACCAGTCCGGCCGCGATGTAGGCGCCGGCCTTGTACCGGTCGTTGAATTCCCATGCGGTGGCCGCGATCTTGGTCGCGAAGGTCGAGCCACCATCGAATAGCGACCAGCCGAACGCCTTTTGAGTGCCGCGCAAGATGATCAGCAGCGCGACCGTCTCCCCCAGGGCGCGGCCCAGACCCAGCATCGCGCCGCTGACGTACCCCGACCGCCCGAACGGCAGGACCGTCGTCTTGACCACCTCCCAGCGGGTGGCGCCGAGCGCCAGCGCGGCCTCAACCTCGTCGTGCGGTGTCTGCACGAAGACCTCGCGGGTGACCGCGGTGATCAACGGCAGGATCATCACCGCCAGCACGATCCCGCCGGTGAAGATGGTGCCGCCGCCCGCCGCCGACGCCGTGCCATCGGCGAACAGGAAGCACCAGCCCAAAGACTGATTCAGCCACGTCGCGACGGGTTCTAGTTGCGGAGCAAGTACATACAAACCCCATACGCCGTAGATGATCGAGGGAACCGCGGCTAGCAGATCGACCGTATAGGCCAACGGCAAGGCGAGCCGGCGCGGTGCGTACTGGGTGAGGAAGATGGCGACGCCCAGCGCGACCGGCATGGCCAGGATCAAGGCGAACACCGAGATGAACACCGTCACCTGGAGCAGATCGAGGATGCCGAAGTGCATCGCCGAGGTGTTGGTCGTGATCCAGTTACCGCGGTAGGTGAAGAAGTCCTCTTGGTTGCGCTTGAACGCCGGCGCCGCCCGCAACAGCAGGAACCCGCCGATCGCAATGACCACGACGGCGATCAGGACCCCCGAAGCCTCCGCCAACTTGCGAAATATCCGGTCCCCGAAGCGGGGTTGGGCGCCGTTCCAGGAGCGGATGGGTACGACCGGTGCCCCCGCATAGCGAGCGGCAACGACCGCACCCGAACCCTCCCGGGCTGGATCTGGCGTAGTCACTGTGAATCCATCACTGCTGGTTGTGGTGTCGCTCCTTGGACCCGAGGGCTATTGCATCGCATCGATCGCGGCGACCAGTCGCTCCTTGACCTTATCGGTCAACGGGATGTAGCCGACCGATGAAAGGTTGGCCTGACCGGTGTTCGCGGCCACGGTCAGAAACGACTTGATTGCCTTTGCGGTCTCCGCGTCGTAGCCCTTCGAGCAGACGATCTCGTAGGTGGCCAGAATCAACGGGTAGGCACCCCGTTGCTCGGTGCTGTATATCGAGTTCAGGTTCACCAGCAGGTCGTTGCCGCTTGTCACAAACGTGGTTGTGGTGATGGCGTTGGTGGCCGTCTCGTCGGTCAGGGGAACCACACCGTTGCGCGTGTCAAGTTGCGCGTACGGAAGGCCCGACTGGTCGGCGAAGCCCTTTTCGACATATCCAATGGCACCGCGGGTGGTACGCACCCCTTGGATGACTCCGGATGACTTCGCCGCCCCTTCGCCGACGCCGCCCTGAAATTCGGTGCCAACTCCTTTGGACCAGCTCTCGGGCGCGGTGGCCGTCAGGTACTTCTGCAGGTTGTCGGTGGTACCCGATGAGTCGACCCGGTATATCGGCGTGATCTTGGTGTCGGGCAGCGGTATCCCGGGATTCAGTGCCGCCAGGATCGGGTCGTTCCACACGGCGATCCTGCCGGTCAAAATCCTGGCCAGCACATCGCTGTTGACGGTCAACGTCTTTATCTCGGGCAGGTTGTAGACCAGGGCCACCGCTCCGAACACCAACGGCAGGTCCCATGCCGGGTTTCCGTTGCAGCGTTTGGTAGCGGGCAGGATCTGGTCGGCGATCAGCGGCGAGTCCGATCCCGCGAAGTCGACATGGCCGGCGATGAATTGCTCGCGGCCCGCGCCCGACCCCGTCGGGTTGTACGACACGGACTTGCGGGGGCAATACTCGCCCCAGACGTGGCTGAATACCGCGATCGCGTTCTGTTGAGCGGTCGACCCTTCCGCTGTCAGTTCACTTTTGCCGCTACAGGTCACCGTGCCAGCGGGTCCGGAGGTAGCTGGCGACGCGGGGTCGCGGTGATTGTTGTCGTTGCCGCAGGCCGTCAACCCCGCACTGGTCACTGTGATGGCCAAGACCGCTGCCGCCAGCGTCTTGCCCACGTTGTGGAGCCTCACCGATCTCACTTTCCGACGCAGTTTCGACGCCTGCGGCCGCCGCTCGAAACTATGCGCTGAGGCTTCTTTCACAAGAGTGCCTAAGCGGTGAACGTGCGGTGAATAGTCAACGGGCACGCCACTTCTGCCTGCGCTTTCTGTCAGCTCGCTGTTGGCGCCGGCGCGTATGCGGTATCGACGCTGTAGGTGACGAATCCCTGGCGCTGGTAGGTCCGCACCGCAGCGACGTTGTCCGACTCGACGTAGAGGAGCACGGTGACCTCGCTTGCGGGGCCATCCGAGTTTGGTGGTCCGGACAGGTGTCGAGCCAGCCACTCGATGCCGACGGCCGTCAACATCTGCCCGAGCCCGCGGCCCTGCGCCGACGGGTCGACACCAAGGACGTACACCTCGCCCAGGCGCGGTTGATCGAGGTGCACTTTGGTCCAGTGAAAGCCGAGCAGCCGGCCCGCTTCTTCGGTTTCGGTGTCGCCGAACGCCAAGAACAAACCCTCGGGGTCGAACCACGCCTCGCTGCGCCGCTCCGCAAGGTCGGCCGCGGTCCACCCGCCCTGTTCCGGATGTTCGGCGAACGCGGCGTTGTTGACCCGCAACAGCTCGGCGTCATCGCCGGTTCCCGCGTAGGTGCGGACCCGCACGCCGGGTATCGGGCTTACCGGATCGGGGATCTCACGAAGCGAGAGTCGCATCTGAAGAAGCTCGCGTGCTGGGACCAGACCCAGCGCGGATGCGGTCGCCCGGGCCGACTCCAGCGTGCCGTGCGCCCAGAACCGGTTATTTCCACCGGTTTTGACGATCGCCGCACGTCCCATCGCCGTGCCGATACCGCGCCGGCGGGCCTGCGGATGCACGACCAGTTCGGCCATCCCGTCCCCGTCGTCACGCGGCGGGCTGAGATTGAGGTAGCCCTCGACCGTGTTGCCCGAGGCGCTGGTGACCAGCAGATGATCCGTGCGGTCGTGCCCGAGTTCCCGCAGCACCTGCTCGCCGACGGGTGCTACCCCATCGAACTCGGTTGCCGCCGCGACCAGTTCACGCACACCGTGTTGCTCTTCGGCCGTCAGTGCGGAGCGCCATTCGGGCGGTGTCACTGACTGTGGAGCGGGTCGGCCAGCGGGTCTTCGAGATTCTCAGCGTCGGGCTCGTCGCTTTCGGCTGCCCCGTCGGGCGGGGCCATCGGCGCTCTCCCGCGCGCCGGCCGGACGGCCTTGTAACCCACGTTGCGCACGGTGCCGATCAATGCCTCGTACTCGGGGCCGAGCTTGGCCCGCAACCGACGCACGTGCACATCGACGGTCCGGGTGCCACCGAAAAAGTCGTATCCCCACACCTCGTGCAGCAGCTGAGCGCGGGTGAACACCCGGCCGGCATGCTGGGCCAGGTACTTCAGCAGCTCGAATTCTTTGTAAGTGAGGTCAAGCGGGCGACCCCGCAGTCGCGCGGTGTAGGTGCCTTCGTCGATGACCAGCTCGCCGAGGCTGACCTTGCCGGCGCTTTCCTGGTCGGCCAGGCCGCCGCGGCGACCCACCACCAGCCGTATCCGGGCGTCGACCTCCGCGGGCCCGGTGCCGGGCAACAGGATTTCGTCCAGCCCCCAGTCGGCGCTGACCGCTACCAGACCACCCTCGGCCACGACCGCAATGACCGGCACCGACCGACCCGCCGTGCTCAGCAAACGGCAAAGCCCGCGCGCGGCCGACAGATCGGTGCGCGCATCAACCAGCACAGCGTCCGCGGTCCCCGCCTCCAGTAGTGAGGAAGGCTCGGGCGGCGCCGTGCGCACGGTGTGGGGGAGCAACGACAACGACGGCAGGACCGGGTCGGGATGCAGCTCCGAGGTCAGTAGTAGTAGCTCCACCAAGCCCCTCCAGCTCGTGGGAAAGGCATCTCCCAGGTTCACGCAGCCACGTCGCGTTAGTGGCCAGGTCATCTAACGATAACGTGCTGCCTGGCCATTGTGCCTGCCGTTGTTATTTACTGTGAGCCCCACCACGAGGCGATCCGGTCCGTAATCCCCCGCCGCGCGCCGCGGAGAACTGCGCCACAATATGCGGATGCGCAGGGTGCTGATCAGTGTGATCGCCGCGGTGTCCGCCGTGGCGGTGATCGTGATCGGTGCCGTCGGCGCGGACTATGGAGTCAGCATCTACGCCGAGTACCAGCTCTCGCGCACCGTGCGTAAGGCGGCAAATCTGGGGTCAGACCCCTTCGTGGCCATCCTGGCCTTCCCGTTCATTCCGCAGGCGATGCATCGGCACTACAACGAGCTCGAGATCAAGGCCAACGACGTCGACCACGCGATGACGGGGAAGGCCACGCTGGAAGCGACCATGCACTCGATCGACCTGACCGACGCATCATGGCTGATCAGACCCAATGCGAAGCTTCCGGTGGGCAAGCTGGAAAGCCGCATCATCATCGGCTCGATGCACCTGGGCCGATACCTGGGAATGGGCGACCTGATGGTTGAGGCACCACCCGCCGAGACCAACGACGCCACCGGCGGCACCACCGAATCGGGGATTTCCGGCAACCACGGACTCGTCTTCAGCGGCACCCCGAAATCGGCCGGCTTCGACCACCGGGTGAGCATCTCGATGGACTTGTCGATCGCTCCCGACGACCAGGCGACGCTGGTGTTCACCCCGACCGGTGTCCTCACCGGACCGGATACCGCCAACCAAGCCGTTCCCGATGACAAGCGCGACGCGGTGCTGCGCGCCTTCACCGCCAGGCTGCCCAATCAGCGACTTCCGTTCGGCGTGGCGCCCCGCACTGTGGGGGCGCGCGGCTCGGACGTCATCATCGAGGGCATCACGACGGGAGTAACCGTGACCCTCGAGGGGTTTAAGCAGTCATGAGCGCTGTCATCGTCGCGATCGTTGCGGCCCTGGCCGTAGCGGCAGCCGTCGGCTGGTGGCTGACCCGGCGCTCCGGAAGCATCAAAGTAATCGGTTCAGACCCGGGCCAGGGCGCCGATGCCGACACCGCAGACCTGGGTTTGTCCAGGACCGGACCGACCGTCGTGCATTTCAGCGCACCGTGGTGCGGACCCTGTGATCGGGTACGCCGGGTCGTCGACCAGGTGTGCGACAACATGGGCGATGTGGCTCACGTCGAGGTGGACATCGACGCCAACCAGGCGGCCGCACGCCGCTTTTCGGTGCTGTCGCTGCCGACCACCCTGATTTTCGATGTCGACGGACGGCAGCGTTACCGGACATCGGGCGTCCCCAAGGCCGCCGACCTGCGGTCTGCCCTCGAACCGCTGTTGGCTTGATCGCGATGTCATTGGGTAAGCTGACCGACGTGTCATCCCGCCTGGAGCCCATGCTCACCAAGCGTCGCGCAGTTGATCTGTGCCGCATCGCGGGTTGTTGTTGTTGCTGTTGCCGTAGCTGCTGAGTAGCCGCGCCCGCCCGCGCAGTACTCGGAGCAGCCCGGAGCCCCACCGTGGCGTGTCTCCACCTTTTCCGTGCAACAGGCAAATAGGAGTCTTTCGTGTCAAGCAGCAATACCAGCGCCGAGCTGGACCGCGTCGACGTTCGTGGGCCCAGATTCGCCGCCTGGGTCACCACCGCGGTCCTGGTTGTGACGCTCATCGTCTCGGCGGTGAGCCCACTGGCCGCCGCGATCATTCTGGGTCTGCAGGCCGTGGTCTTCGCGATCGGTGCTCTCGCCGGCCCGCGCCGGCACCCCTACGGCCGGCTGTTCGCCACCCTGGTGGCACCCCGGCTTAGTCCGGTCAAAGAGCGCGAACCGGTGCCACCGCTGAAGTTCGCCCAATTGGTCGGCCTGATCTTCGCGATCGTCGGTGCCGCCGGGTTCGCTGGCGGCGCGCCCCTGGCGGGCGTCATCGCAACGGCCTTCGCTCTGGTGGCGGCCTTCCTGAACGCGGCCTTCGGCATCTGCCTGGGCTGCCAGCTTTATCCCCTCGTGGTTCGCTTCCGACCGACCGCCGGTCCGGCGTAACCGAAGTTCATCGCAAGTAATCGAAAGGATCTCCACCATGGCACGCTCCGACGTCCTGGTCTCCGCCGAATGGGCTGAGAAAAATCTCGACGCCGCGAACGTGGTGTTCGTCGAGGTCGACGAGGACACCAGCGCGTACGACGGAGGCCACATCGCGGGCGCGATCAAGCTCGACTGGCGCACCGACCTGCAGGACCAGGTCAAGCGCGACTTCGTCGACGCCGAGCAGTTCTCCAAACTGCTCTCTGACCGCGGCATCTCCAACGACGACACCGTGATCCTCTACGGCGGCAACAACAACTGGTTCGCCGCCTACGCCTACTGGTACTTCAAGCTGTACGGCCACGCCGACGTCAAGCTGCTCGACGGCGGCCGCAAGAAGTGGGAGCTCGACGGGCGCCCGCTGTCGACCGACACCGTCAACAGGCCGGCCACCTCGTACACCGCGGCACCACCGGACAACACGATCCGGGCGTTCCGGGACGAGGTCATCGCGGCCATCAACGCCAAGAACCTCGTCGATGTGCGCTCTCCTGACGAGTTCTCCGGCAAGATCCTGGCGCCTGCGCACCTGCCGCAGGAGCAAAGCCAGCGACCCGGACACGTTCCGGGAGCGATAAACGTGCCATGGAGCCGAGCCGCCAATGAGGACGGCACCTTCAAGTCGGACGAGGAGTTGGCCAAGCTGTACGCCGACGCCGGTCTGGACGGCAAAAAGGAAACCATCGCGTACTGCCGAATCGGAGAGCGTTCGTCGCACACCTGGTTCGTTCTGCAGGAATTACTCGGGCATAAGAACGTCAAGAACTACGACGGCAGTTGGACCGAATACGGCTCCCTGGTGGGCGCCCCGATCGAGTTGGGAAGCTGATATGTGCTCTGCACCTAGGCAAGGACAGACGTTGCCCGCCAGCGTCGACCTGGAGAAGGAAACGGTGATCACCGGCCGCGTCGTGGACCGCGACGGCCAGGCCGTCGGTGGCGCGTTCGTCCGCCTGCTGGACTCGTCGGACGAGTTCACGGCCGAGGTGGTCGCATCGGCGACCGGCGACTTCCGGTTCTTTGCGGCACCGGGATCGTGGACGCTGCGTGCGCTGTCCAAGGCCGGGAACGGCGACGCCGTCGTCGCGCCGTCGGGCGCGGGCATCCACGAGGTGGACGTCAAGATCGCCTGACCGCCCGCGCCGTGACCGGGATCCCCGGACGAGCCGCGGGCGGGGCGAGGCGAATAGACTCGCTATCGTGGTGCTCTTCTTCGAGATCATGCTGGTCGCGTCAGTCGTGGTCATCTCCTGGTTTGCGTTGTACACCCTCTACCGACTCATCACCGACGAGTCGTGACTTACGACGAGGACCCTGAGGGACCGGCCGGTTCCGCAGTTTCCGGCGACCGCGCAGTGGCTGCCGCCGCGGAACGCGCCAAGGTGACCGCGGCCCGCAATATCCCGGCCTTCGACGATCTGCCCGTCCCCGCCGACACCGCGAACCTGCGCGAAGGCGCCAACCTCAACGACGCCCTGCTGGCGCTGCTGCCACTGGTCGGCGTGTGGCGCGGTGAGGGGGAGGGCCGCGGACCCGATGGGGACTACCGGTTCGGCCAGCAGATCGTGGTCTCGCACGACGGCGGCGATTACCTGAATTGGGAAGCCAGGTCCTGGCGGCTCGACAGCGACGGCAACTACCAGGAACCGGGCCTGCGCGAGACCGGCTTCTGGCGTTTCGTCCTCGATCCCGACGACCTGAACGAATCTCAAGCCATCGAGCTGTTGCTCGCCCACTCGTCCGGCTACGTCGAATTGTTCTACGGGCGCCCGCGCAACCAGTCGTCGTGGGAGCTGGTGACCGACGCCCTGGCCCGCAGCCGGTCGGGCGTTCTGGTGGGCGGCGCCAAGCGGCTCTACGGCATCGTCGAGGGCGGCGACCTGGCCTACGTCGAGGAGCGGGTGGACGCCGACGGCGGACTGGTCCCGCACCTGTCGGCGCGGCTGTCACGATTCGTCGGATAGCGGCCCGGTGCTGTTGCCCGCGTAGGTAATTCGGCGCTCGCACCAAACCATTGCCTTCGGCCGATCTTTCGCGTGTACTGTTCGACGTCCGAGCAGCCGATACCGCGCGAAGGGAGATCGGCGGATGCGTCCCACCAGGACCCCCCGGCCCGTACTGCGATGGGCCGTAACGGCAGTCGGCCTGGTGCTCGTCGTTTATCTGGCGGTGCTGGCAGTGCGCCCTTCCATCGACGACTCGTTTCCAGCCTGGCTGGGGTGGTTCGGCCGGCCCGGATCGATGCCGACGCTGGCGATCGTGGTGACGGTGCTGATCGCGGTGTGCGTGGTGACCTTTCGGTCGAGCAGTGGCCACCGGGTGGTGGGAATGTCGTTCACCGTGATCGCCGTGCTCATCGGCATGAGCGCGGTGCTGGGACTCAGCTCCTATTGGGGTTGCCACGACGCCAACCATCCGGCCTTCTTCACGCCGCTGATGGCGACGGCCAGCCTGGTCAAGGGCGGCACCGGCGACTTCTCCGTGAGCGGGCACACCTGCCCGAACCCCACCCCGGTCGGCCTGGAACTGGCCCGGATCGCCGCACTGTCGGCGATCTTCACCGGACTGGGTGGCGTCGTGGTCGGCGTGTTTCGGGCCCAGGTGGACCGGGTGCGCGCCAACCTCGCCGAATCCGTCACGGCCATCGTCGGCGTCGACAATGACACCCAATCGATGATCAGCGCCGTCGCGCGCACACTGGACCGCCGCAGCACACTGGTCGTGATCACCGGCGCCAGCGACGACCGCGTGCAGCGGGCCCGCCGGCAGGGCGCTCGGGTGGTGCTGGTGGACTTCAACACCCCGTCGACGCTGGTGTCACTTCGGCTGTGGCGCCACCTGTCTCGGCTCTACTTGATGGCGCCGGACCCCGCGATCAACCTGTTGTGGCTGGACCTGATCGGCCGCCGGGTCTCCGAGGTCGCCAACAAGCAGCGGTTGCCCCTGATCGTGCGCATGGACGATCCCTGGCTGGCCCAGGCGTGGCGTGCCCAGCAGTTCGGCGGGTCCGATACCCGGTGGGCGGCCGACGTCGTCGGCAAGTACGAGGTGACCGCGGGCCGGCTCCTCGACAGCATCATCGCAACGGGACGAACGAAGCGTGTATTCGTTTGCGGCACTTCGCAATTGACTCTGGCGCTGTGCGCGGACCTGACCCAGCGGGCCCTGGAGCGCGAGTTCTACACTCCGCCCGGTGCGGTCGCGTTGCCTACGCTGACCCTGGTCGAACGAGACGCCGAAGAATACCTGCGCGATCACGAATTCCACCGTCAGCAAGCGGGATTCGCCTCGGAGGGGCCGACGATCGACGCGGTCACCGAGGCGCCGACGATACCGACCATGCTGAAGCTGATCAGCGACACCGAGCCCGCAACCAGCGCGGTGGTCTTCGTGGACGCCCACGCCGGGACAACCGCCGCCAGGCTGGCCGCCCGGCACCCCGACATGCCTATCTTCGCTTCGGATCTCAACACCAGCATCAGCGACGACTCCATCCAGATCGTCGGCCGACTGCAGTCCTACTCGCTGGTGCTCGACACCCAAGAGGGTCAGGTTCAGGACGCGTGGGAGCGTGCGGCCCGGTTGATCCACCAGCGCTATGTCTCGACGATCGATCCGGATGGCCCCAGGTCCGCGGCCGCGATGCCGTGGGCCGAGCTCAGCGAGTTCTACCGTGGCTCCAATCGGCGCCAGGTCCGCAACGCCTTGTGGATGGTGGAGCAGATCGCGGGACACACCTGGAATACCTGGGGCAGCCCGCCCGTCCAGCTGTCCGGCAGCGAAATGGCGGAATTGGCTCCGTCCGAACAGCTTGCGCAGATGGGCTTCGACCATGACTCGGCGCTGCGCATGGCCCAGGCAGAGCACGAAGACTGGTGCCGCTACTACCGCCACAACGGCTGGAAATACGGTTCGCCGCGGGACGACTCACGCAAGATTCACAACAAGCTCGTCGACTGGTCGGTGGTGGAAAACGACCCGGATCTGCTCAATGCCGCGGTGCGAAGTTTGGCGGGCACGCTGTGGAGCCTGCGCCAGCTGGGTTTCCGGTCGCGCCCGCTGTGGCAGTCTTACACGCGGGTGGGGACGGTCACCGCCGAACAACGAAGTGCGCCATGGACATGGACGTCGGACTCGGGGCACACGATGCGCGCCGACGCCGGCGACTGGGCGATCCACGAGGACGGAAAGGTGTGGTCGGTACGCGACGACATCTTCCGCGACAGCTACGAGCCGGCAGGCGATGGACAGTGGCAGCGCAAGGGGCGGGTGCAAGCTCGCCCGGCCCACCCGGGCGAGACCGTCAACACCCTCGAGGGTCCGACGACCGCCGCGCAGGGCGACTGGGTGGTGCGAGGATCCAGCGGCGAGCAGTGGCCGGTTCCCGGTGATGAGTTCTCGCGGCGCTACGCCGAATTCCCCTGAAAATTTGCGCATCCTGAAGGGCCCCAGCACTGATACGGTATCGGCGCATGTGCGTACGAGTCGCGCGGGCAGGCGTTCGCTCACAGTTCGTTCGCTCCGCTGCACCCTAGGAGACTGCGATGGCGCTGTTCATCAGCTACTCGAGCCAAGATCGGATGACGGTCGACGCCCTGACGAACGCCCTGCGGCGCGGACAGAACCAGGTGTGGTTCGACCAAGAGCTCGGCGGCGGCGACTCCTGGTGGGCCAAGATCCTCGAGCAGATCCGCGACTGCGAAGTGTTCGTCGTCGCGCTGTCGAGTAACTGGCTGCAATCCAAGCCGAGCCAGGCGGAGCTGCGCTACGCCCAGGCGTTGGGCCGTCCGATCCTTCCCGTTCGGATCGGTGAGGTCGACAGCATGCGCGTGAATCCCCTTGCCGCATTGCAGATCATCGACTACCGGGAACCGACAGTTGACGCCGGCATTCAGTTGGTCACCGCGGTGCACGCGCTCCGCAGCAAGCCGGTGCCCCTGCCCGACCCGCTGCCCGAAGAGCCGCCGGTGCCGTTCGGTTACATCACCCGGCTGGGGAACACGCTCGCCGAAAAAGAGCTCAGCCCGCAGCAGCAGCTCCAGCTCCTGGTAGAGCTGAGGTCCGGGTTCGACGAGGACGGCGACGATCCCAGCGCCCGCGGCGACATCGCGCAACTTCTGCGCATGCTGCGCCTGCGGCACGACGTCACGTACCGCACCCGAAGCGAAATCGACAACGTGCTGGCCGAAATCGAAGCCAAAGACGGTTCGCCGGGGGGTGCCGCCAAGGCCCAGGCTCCGGCGGCCTCGCAGTCGACCACCGCCACACAGCCCAGCGGCTCGACCGCGGCCACCGTCCCGACCGCGGTGAGCGGCGGTGCGGCCACGGGCGGCGGATCTAACAAGCGGCTGATCATCATCGGCGGTGCCGCAGTGGCGGTCATCGTCGCTATCGCGGTCGTCGTGCTGATGACTACTCAGGGGTCGGGTCCGAGGAAGACTCCGGCCAGCGCGCGAACTGCCACACCGGCTGCGGGCGCACCTGGCACGCCCGAGCAGCCGGCACCCGCGCCCGCGCGGGGGCGCTTGGACACAATTCTGCTCGGCGCGCCGCAGGTCGGCACCATCATGGGCACGCCAAGCATGGAGCTCGCCAACCAGACTGAGGACATTCGCGCAGACGTGAACCTGTCAAAGATGGGCTGCGTTGGCGCCTTTGATGCCATACAGAACACGGCCTATGCGGGTAGCGGCTTTACCCGGGTGCTCGGCCAGGAGTTGAACTCGTCGGACAAGGCCTACCGGATCTATCAAGCCGCGGTGAGCTTTCCGAGCGCCGAAAAGGCAGGGGCCTTAGTGGCGGCGCAAGCGGACAAGTGGCGTGCGTGCGACGGCGTAGAGGTGACGCTGACCACCCCCGGTGGGTCAGCTCACTGGACCTTTGGAAGCCTCGGCGGGACCGCTCCAAGAATTACGACGATACGCACGCGGAAAGATGGAAATGCGTGCGAACGCGTCCTGAACGCGGTGTCCGACATAGTCGTCGACATCCGCGCGTGCGGTCCAGGCGTCACTGGCCAAGGCGATCAGATCGCCGACGCGATAGCCGCCAACGTGAAGTGACTGTTCACGCGGTCCGCGCCGCATGATGCGCGCTTGTCCGGATCCCTGGGTGTGAGGCCATCGCCGGTCTTATCGTGTGTTGAACCGTGGCCGGCGGGAGGCTGATGTGGACGGGACGCCGTTTGGGCGCTACAGGTTGATCGAGTTGCTTGGCCGCGGTGGCATGGGCGAGGTGTGGCGAGCCTTCGACACCGAGACCGACCGGATCGTGGCCGTCAAACTCTTGCCTCCTCATTTGTCGGAGAACGATGAGTTTCATCGCCGTTTCCGCCGGGAAGCCCACGCGGCCGCCCGATTGAACAACCCGCACGTCATTCCAATCCACAACTACGGCGAAATCGACGGCCAGCTCTACGTCGATATGCGGCTGATCGAGGGCCGAGACCTGCACGCCGTGCTGGCTGACGGGCCGCTGGATCCCTCGCGTGTCGTGCTCATCATTGAACAGGTCGCAAACGCGTTGCATGCCGCCCACCAGATTGGTCTGCTACACCGCGACGTCAAACCGTCCAACATCTTGCTCGATGGTGACGACTTCGCCTACCTGATTGATTTCGGGATCGCCCGGTCCCTCGACGAAACGCGAATGACCAAGTCCAGCAACACGATCGGCACCCTGCAATACATTGCACCAGAGCGGCTAGGCGCCGGTACAGAAGAGGATGCCCGTGCCGACATCTACTCGTTGGCCTGCGTGCTGTACGAATGCCTGACCGGCAGCCCGCCTTTTGCCGCTGACTCGATTGGGCAGGTACTTGCCGCGCACCTGAACACACCGCCGCCTCAACCCTCGAAAACCCAACCGAACCTGCCCTCACAGCTCGACGAGGTCGTCGCGCGCGGTATGGCCAAAGAGCCGCGCCAGCGGTATGCCACCACACTGGAGTTAGCCCAAGCTGCCCGCGACGCGATCACCGAGCCCATCGCGCGACCGACACCTGATCCGACACCGACCGAACCGGCTTTGGCGCGCGGACACGACACAGCACCGGATCCCTCGCCCAACGCATCGGACTCAACCGCGACCCGACTCGACGCTGAATCGCTTGCCACCGTGGCGCAGTTCGGTACGCCCGCCGCGTCGGATCAGTCGACGCTCTCCGCGGCGGCACTGCCGGATGCGACGGCAGGTCCCGGCGCTGGGCCCCCGCCTGTCAACGGCCCCCTGCAATCCCCGTCGCGCTCCGCCACGACAACCACTCCCCGCGGTCCGGGCAAGCAGGTGTCCTCCAGACGGTTCATCATCGTGGCCGGCACCGCCCTAGCGGTGGTCGTCGCGACCGGTGTCGCGGTCATCTTCGCCACCGAGAGTCCCGGCCCCACCAAAACGCCGGCCAGCACACGTACTCCGGAGCCTGTGGCGCCCAGTCAGGCGGCGGCGCCTGGTCAGGTGGTGCCCAATCAGGCGGCGCCCGGGCCTGCGCGCACCGGGGGCCTGTACTCAGTTCTGCTGGGCGCGCCGCAGGTCGGCACCATCATGGGCACACCGGCTATGGAGATCGCCGATCAGACCCAGCAGACTCGCCCTGATCTGAACTTGTCTGACCTTGACTGCCTCGGCGCGTTCGACGCCCTGCAAAATACCGTGTACGCGGGCAGCGGTCTCACCGGAGTGCGTGGCCAGGAGTTGGATACGAGCGACACTGCATATCGGATCTATGAAGGCGCGGTGAGCTTTCCGACCCCGGATGCAGCGCGGGCCTTCGTGGCGGCTCAGGCGGACAAATGGCGGTCTTGCAACGGCCTGGCCGTGACGCTGACCGTCTCTGCGGGCGAGATCGGTCACTGGACCTTCGGGAACCTGACTGGAGCCGCGCCCAAGATCGAGCTGCTACGCACGCGCAATGATGGGCGGTCGACCTGCCAGCGTGTGTTGAGCGCGGTATCCGACATAGTCCTCGACGTCCGGGCGTGCGCACCGGACATCGAGGGCCAGGGCGGACAGATCGCCGACCGGATGGCCGCAAACATCAAGCAATAGCACGGGTTTCGCCGAACTTGCATCCTGACATGGAGCGGCCCCCGAGCAAGGCTCCTGGTTGGACAGACCAGGAAGCTCGGGGGCCGGGTGGCTACGGGGAATTCGCCAGCGCGCGTAATCGCTAGCTCTTCCGAGCCATTGCAGCTAGCGCGTAGCCACCTCACATGTCCATGAAGCTATCAATTTCGCGGACCACCTCCTTCCCTGTGTACGGCCGACCGTACCCGCCGTTCCGCGAGCCGACAACACAATTCAGCGCTCAGCGATCGCTGATGATGGCCGCGTCGACCAGCTCGGCGAACTCCTCGGTGATTGGCGATCGAAGTAGTCGGCGACCATCGAGCGTGTGCACACGGGCGGCCAGGGTCATGCTTGATACCAGCCAGATCCCTTGGGCAGCTTGCAAGTCCGCGACCCGCAGCGCGCGATAGTCGCAGTCGTAGCCTTTGCTCCGCGCCACCTCGAACAGGGCCTGCTGCGTGGTGCCGCGCAAAATCGGATACCAGGGCGGCGGCGTAAGCAGGCAGGGACCCGCGTCGGAATCGGTGGCAATCACCACCGTCGAGCGTGGACCTTCCAGGACATAGCCGTCCGAGCTGACGAAGATGACGTCACCGGCGCCCTGTCGGGCGGCGTGCCGCAAAGCGGCCATATTCACCGCGTAGGACAGGGTTTTGGCGCCGGCCAGCAGCCACGGCATCTCGCCGACACCTTTCGCGGGTAGCCCGCGGTCCAGCGTGATCGCGGCGACGCCGTCGCGGCGAACAGCGGCCACCCTTTCGGGCACACCGCTGACCATCACATACGCGGTGGGTGCCGAACCGCTCTCGCGACCCCGGCTGTAGATCAACCGCAACGCGCCTTCGTCGGCCGACCCGCCGGTCCACTGCCGGGTGGCGAGGTCGATCGCGCGCCGCCAACCCGGCAGGTCCGGCGCGGGCAGATCCATGAATTTGGCCGACTGGGTCAGGCGCTGCAGGTGCGACTCGACCAGACAGGGCCCGCCATCGCGGACCAACAGGGTCTCGAAGGCGCCGTCACCGCGTACCGCGGCGAGATCGTCGGCGTGCAGCAGCGGCGTACCGGGCGGGTGTATTTCGCCGTCAAGGGTGACGATCACACCCGTCTGACCTGCCATGCCGAAAGAGCCTAGCTGGGCAGCCGCACTCGCCTCCGTAGAGTTGACCTGTGAACGCAGTACCCGCACCCGATTCCGGACCCGACGCCGGCGCGATCTGGCACTACGGCGATCCGCTGGGCGAGCAGCGCGCCGCCGAGACCGACGCGGTGCTCGTGGACCGCTCGCACCGCGCGGTCCTCACCCTGACCGGCGCCGACCGGCAAACCTGGCTACACAACATCTCGACCCAACACGTCAGCGAGCTCCCCGACGGGGCCAGCACGCAGAATCTCAGCCTGGACGGACAGGGCCGGGTCGAGGACCACTGGATGCAGACCGAGCTGGGCGGTGTCACCTACCTCGACACCGAACCGTGGCGCGGTGAACCGTTGCTGAGCTACCTGAGCAAGATGGTGTTCTGGTCCGACGTCACGCCGGCCGCCGCCGACACAGCGGTCTTGTCGCTGATCGGGCCGCGGTTGGCCGACCGGGCGGTGCTCGACGCGCTTGGCCTGGACGCTCTGCCCGACGAGCTGATCGCAATTCCGCTCGCCGGTGGTGGCTTTATGCGGCGGATGCCCGCCCCTACCGCCGGTCAGATCGAACTGGAGCTGCTGGTGCCGCGCGGCCAGGTGGCGGACTGGCAAACCCGCTTCACGCAGGCGGGCGTGCGACCGTCCGGGGTGTGGACCTACGAAGCCCACCGGGTCGCGGCGGTGCGTGCGCGCCTCGGCGTCGACACCGACGAGCGCACGATTCCGCACGAGGTGCGCTGGATCGGTGGTCCCGGTGTCGGGGCCGTCCATCTGGACAAGGGCTGCTATCGCGGGCAAGAAACCGTCGCCCGGGTGCACAACCTGGGCAAACCGCCCCGGATGCTGGCGCTGTTGCACCTCGACGGCTCGGTGGATCGGCCGTCCACGGGTGACGCGGTGCTCGCCGGCGGGCGCGGCGTGGGACGCCTCGGCACCGTCGTCGACCATGTGGATCTGGGGCCGATCGCGCTCGCGTTGCTCAAGCGCGGGATACCGGCCGACACCGAATTGGCGACCGGCGCGGCGGCCTCCGTCGCGGCCGTCATCGACCCTGATTCCCTGCCGCCGACCGAGCAGATCGGCGCAGGGCGTCTGGCCGTCGAGCGACTGCGGGGCGGTGCGAGATAATGGCGGCGAAGTCCGCCACAGCGGGCGGGGGCCTTCCGACGCCTAGCCGCGAGGCACGGTAAACTGTCGGCAGGACGATAAATCACCAAGAGATCGGAGCCGCCTAACTTGTTAGGCCGCTCCGTTTATTGCGCGAGGGGGTTCCCCCATGGGCCGCGGCCGGGCTAAGGCAAAGCAGACCAAGGTTGCTCGAGAACTTAAATACAGCTCCCCGCAGACCGATTTTCAGCGGCTTCAGCAAGAGCTGTCCGGTACGGGTGAGGGCGAATCCGACGAGTTGGACGACGCCGACGGCCCATTGGACAACGAAGACGACTGGCGCCGCTAGAACTCGCTCCGTGCCGATGCCGCGTGCATCGGCACAATGTTGGTCCCAGTTAGACGCAGGCTTTTAAAATCTCGGGTGCTGTCCCACCAGTTTTGCCCGTGGACCTTCTTTGCCGCCTTTGCAGACGGTCCCGAGCACCCAGCAGCTCAGATGCCGTGCGGTCAATATCGCCAAGGCGCGGTCGGTGTCTTCGGGCGCGACGACGGCGATCATGCCGACGCCCATGTTGAAGGTCTTTTCCATCTCCTCGCGGGTCACCCGGCCGCGCTGGGCGATCATCGCGAACACCGGAGCGGGCGTCCAGGTGCCCCGGTCGAGCTCGGCGGTCAGCCCGTGCGGGATGACACGCTCCAAGTTGCCCGCCAGTCCGCCACCGGTGACGTGGCAGAAGGTGCTGACATGGGTTTCGGCCGCCAGCGCCAGGCAGTCTTTGGCGTAAATCAGGGTGGGCTCCAGCAACTCCTCGCCCAGGGTGCGACCGAACTCCTCCACATAGCCGGCCAGGTTCATCCGATCGATCTCGAGCAGCACCGTGCGGGCCAGCGAGTATCCGTTGGAGTGCAAGCCGGAGGACCCCATCCCGATGATGACGTCGCCGGGCTTGACCCGATCGGGTCCCAGCACGTTGTCGGCCTCCACCACGCCGACCCCGGTAGCCGAAATGTCGTAGTGGTCGGGTTCCATCAGCCCGGGATGTTCGGCGGTCTCGCCGCCCAGCAGCGCACACCCCGCCCGCACGCATCCCTCGGCGATGCCGCCGACGATCGCGCTCAGTCGCTCCGGCACGGTTCGGCCGACCGCGATGTAGTCCTGCAGGAACAGCGGCTCGGCGCCGCAAACCACAAGGTCGTCGACCACCATCGCCACCAGGTCGAGGCCGACGGTGTCGTGCTTGTCCATCGCCTGCGCAACCGCCAGCTTGGTGCCGACGCCGTCGGTGGAGGCGGCAAGCACCGGCTCGCGGTAGTCGCCGCGCAACGCGAACAGTCCGGCGAATCCGCCCAGTCCGCCACGCACCTCGGCTCTGGTGGCTTTTGCCGCCAGTGGCTTGAACAGATCGACCGCGCGGTCACCGGCTTCAATATCCACCCCGGCCGACGCGTAGGTAATGCCCTGGCTGCCCGGTTCTTCTCCGGGGCTCTTTCCGGGATCGGTCATCGCGATAAAGGCTACCGGTAGGCGCTTCGCGCCGGTATCAAACGTCTTTGAAGCACCTGAAGTGGATTCCGTCAGCGGTCGACGGGAACTTCATCGGCCGCAAGATCGCCCAGCTCGACGCCGCGTGCCGCGTTGGCGAGCATGTGCTCGATGACGTTCTTGCCCAGCGCGGTCTCGCTGGGCAGCTCGATCGGATACCTGCCGTCGAAGCAGGCGGAGCAAAGGCGCGTGGCCGGCTGCTCGGTCGCGGCGATCATGCTCCGCAGCGAGATGTAGCCCAGGCTGTCGGCGCCGATGGCATGCCGTACCGCCTCGAGCATCTCGTCCTCGTCCTCGACGGCGTTGGCGATCAGTTCGGCCGGCGAAGGGAAGTCGATGCCGTAGAAGCACGGCCACTTCACCGGCGGCGACGCAATCCGCACGTGCACCTCGACGGCGCCGGCCTCGCGCAGCATTCGCAACAAGGCTCGCTGGGTGTTACCCCGCACGATCGAGTCGTCGACGACGATGAGCCGCTTACCGCGGATCACCTCTTTGAGCGGGTTCAACTTCAGCCGGATGCCCAACTGGCGGATGGTCTGGGACGGCTGGATGAATGTTCGCCCGACGTAGGCGTTCTTCATCAGGCCCTGCCCGTAGGGAATGCCGGACTCCTGCGCGTATCCCACCGCGGCCGGGGTGCCCGATTCCGGCACGCCGATCACCAGGTCCGCGTCCACCGGGCATTCGCGGGCCAACCGTCGGCCGATCTCCACCCGGGCGCCGTGCACGGACCGACCGCCGATGGTGCTGTCCGGCCGGGCCAGGTAGACGTATTCGAAGACGCAACCCTTGGGTGTGGGGCTGGCAAAGCGGGTGGACCGCACGCCGTCCGCGTCGATCGCCAGCAATTCACCTGGTTCGATGTCGCGGACAAACGAGGCACCGACGATGTCGAGCGCGGCAGTCTCGGAGGCCACCACCCAGCCGCGGTCAAGGCGGCCAAGCGAAAGCGGCCGCACCCCATGGGGATCGCGGCAGGCATACAGCGTGTTCTCGTCCATCCAGACCAGACAGAAGGCCCCGCGCACGGTAGGCAGCAGTTCCAGCGCCGCCTGTTCCAGGGTGGAGTCGGCCGCGCCGTGGGCGAGCAGCGCGCCCAGGATGTCGGAGTCCGTCGTCGCCGGGGCCGGGCAGCGCTTGGCGATCAGCCCCGCGTCGCGCGCGCGTGCGGCAAGTTCAGCGGTGTTGACCAGATTGCCGTTGTGCCCCAAGGCAACCCCGGTGCCGGCCGCGGTGTTGCGGAACACCGGCTGGGCGTTTTCCCAGGTGGTATCGCCCGTGGTCGAGTAGCGGCAGTGCCCGATGGCGACGTGGCCCTGCATGGCCGCCAGCGTCTGCTCGTCGAACACCTGGCTGACCAGGCCGAGGTCTTTGAAGACCAATACCTGAGATCCATCGGCGACGGCGATACCAGCGGCTTCTTGGCCGCGATGCTGCAGCGCGTAGAGGCCGTAGTAGGTGAGTTTGGCCACTTCCTCGCCCGGGGCCCAAACCCCGAATACACCGCACTCTTCGCGGGGCGAGTTCAGGTCCTGCTCGGATTCCTGGACGGTCACGGTGGGCGGCTCCCTAGCGAGGGGTAGTGACGCTACGGAGTTTACGGCCACGTAAGGTCCGCGCACGAATCTGTTGGGCGTGTTGAGCGCCGAAGTTCTCGGCGTGTCACCCTAAACCTGCAGTTCAGAGTTATATTCAGCCCACATCGAACAACGGCAGCCAGTGGTCAATTTCACCCGCTCGAGAGCCCGATAGCGTTAGCAATCCGTTCGCCTGTGCGTCGGCGAGCGTCAACATTCCGGTGGCCAGCAGCAGCCAGGTCCGCGGATCGGTCTCCACGACATTGGGCGGCGTACCGCGGGTGTGTTTCAGCCCGGACACACACTGCACCGCGACGAACGGCGGGATGCGGACTTCGACGCTGGCACCGGGCGCCACGGCGGCCAGAGTGCGCGCGGTCAGCCGCACCGCGGTCGCCAGTGTGGTGCGGTCCGGTGCCTCACGGGTCTCGTCGCGCAGCCAGTCCGTAACGGCCGTCAGGACCTGACGCG
The DNA here is from genome assembly GCA_963794245.1 of uncultured Actinomycetota bacterium. Classification (GTDB taxonomy): domain Bacteria; phylum Actinomycetota; class Actinomycetes; order Mycobacteriales; family Mycobacteriaceae; genus Mycobacterium. Next base: position 46,447 of record CAWCDD010000005.1, read on the forward strand.
TCTTGGCCGGATCGGCACTATCACGGGCGGCCATACCTTAGGGTCTCAGAATCATGGATCCGCGCCGCGGGCCACCGTACAAGACCGTCGGCCTCGTGACGATCGTGGTCATGGGGCTCCTCGGGTTGGTCCTGTACTCGCAGTTTCGTGGCGACCTCACGCCAAAAACGCAGTTGACCATGGTGGCTGCCCGGGCGGGTTTGGTGATGGATCCCGGCTCCAAGGTCACCTACAACGGTGTCGAGATCGGCCGGGTGTCCAGCATTTCCGAGATCACCCGGGACGGCAAGCCGGCCGCCCAAGTGGTGCTGGACGTAACGCCGAAGTACGTCAGCATGATTCCGGCCAATGTGGCGGCCGAAGTGAAGGCGACCACGGTGTTCGGCAACAAGTACGTTGCGCTGAGCTCTCCGAAACACCCTGCGCGGCAATCGATCACACCGTCCACCGTGATCGACGCGACGTCGGTGACGACGGAGTTCAACTCCCTGTTCGAGACGATTACCTCGATCGCCGAGAAGGTCGACCCGGTCAAGGTGAACCTGACGCTGTCCGCGGCGGCGCAGGCGCTTACCGGGTTAGGCGAGAAGTTCGGCGCTTCGCTGGTCAACGGCAATGCGATCCTCGACGACCTGAACCCACAAATGCCCCAGCTCCACTTCGACATCGCGCGCCTGGCGGCGCTGGGCGACAGGTACGCCGACGCCGCGCCGGACTTGTTGAATGCGCTCGAGCACGCGGTGACCACCGCGCGGACACTCAACCGCCAGCTTGGCGATCTGGATGCGGCGCTGCTGGCGGCGGCGGGGTTGGGCAACAGCGGCGCCGACGTGTTCAGCCGAAGCGGGCCGTACCTCTCGCGCGGTGCGGCCGATCTGGTTCCCAGCGCTCAGCTGCTGGACGAGTACAGCCCCGAGATCTTTTGCACTATACGGAATTTCAACGATGTCGCGCCCAAGATCCACAACGCGCTCGGCGACAACGGCTACGCATTGGGGGCTCACTCGTCGGGTTCCATTGCGGGAGCGACTAATCCGTACATCTATCCGGAGAACCTGCCGCGGACCAACGCCAGGGGTGGACCGGGTGGGCGACCGGGATGCTGGCAGTCGATTACCCGCGAGCTCTGGCCTGCTCCCTATCTCGTCATGGACACCGGCGCGAGCATGGCCCCCTACAACCACTTTGAGGTCGGTTCACCGCTTGTGGTGGATTACGTGTGGGGCCGCCAACTGGGCGACAACACCATCAACCCCTGAACAGCCCGGCCCGATCAGACGGCCGCTGAACCGAAGAATCGCGGCAGCACCGCTTCGGACGTCGCGCGCAGTTCAGCCAGTGGCACCGTGAACAAGCCTTGAAATTCCACCGCGTCCGAGCCCTGGTCGACGACGCCGATGCGGGCGGCAGGAAGTCCCCGCGCCTCGCACATGGCACGGAACCGGCTCTCCTCGGTGCGTGGCACCGCCACGAGCACCCGGCCCGCCGACTCGGAGAACAGCGTCACGAACGGATCGGCGTCCTCGGGAAGCACTACGCGGCAGCCGGTTTCACCCGCCAGCGCCGATTCCACGACGGCCTGGGCGAGCCCGCCTTCGGACAGGTCGTGGGCGGCGGACACCAGCCCGTCGCGTGATGCCGCGCTCAGCACCTCGGCCAGCAGCTTCTCCCTGGCCAGGTCGACCGCGGGCGGCAGCCCGCCCAGATGGTCGCCGGTCACCTGGGCCCAGATGGAGCCGTCGAATTCGTCGCGGGTGTCGCCCAGCAGCAGCAGAGTCTCGCCCGGGTCGGCGCCCAGGGCGGTCGGGATGCGCCGATCGACGTCGTCGATCACGCCCAGCACTCCAACCACCGGGGTGGGCAGGATCGCAACCGATCCGGTTTGGTTGTAGAAGCTGACGTTGCCTCCGGTCACTGGAATCCCCAGGGCCACACAGCCATCGGCAAGTCCTCGGACCGCTTGAGCGAACTGCCACATCACCCCGGGATCCTCGGGCGACCCGAAGTTGAGGCAGTTGGTCACCGCGACCGGGACGGCACCGGTGGTGGCGACGTTGCGGTAGGCCTCGGCCAGCGCAAGCTGGGCTCCGGTGTAGGGATCCAACTTGGTGTAGCGGCCCGACGCGTCGGTCGACAGCGCGATGCCGCGGCCGGTGGACTCGTCGATGCGCAGCACACCACCGTCGGCGTGCTCGGCCAGCACGGTGTTGCCGCGCACATATCGGTCGTACTGTTCGGTGATGAAGGCACGGCTGCACAGATGCGGGCTGCCCAGCAGCGCAAGCAAAGTCGCACGCAGCTGTTCACCGGTAACCGGCCGGGGCAGGCTGCTGGACCGGTCGGCGTTCAGGACGTCCTGCGATTCGGGGCGGGCCACCGGGCGTTCGTACACCGGGCCTTGATGCGCCACGGTGCGCGGCGGCACGTCGACGACGGTCTCGCCGTGCCAGGTGATGCGCAACCGATCACCATCGGTGACCTCGCCGATGACCGTCGCCAGCACCTCCCATTTGCGGCACACCGCCAGGAAAGCCTCGACGTTCTCGGGAGCGACCACCGCGCACATCCGCTCCTGGGACTCGCTGGAGAGGATCTCGGCGGGGGTCATGTTGGCCGCCCGCAACGGGACCGTCTCCAGTTCAACGCGCATACCGCCGTCGCCCGCGGATGCGAGTTCTGAAGTCGCACAAGATAATCCGGCACCACCGAGGTCCTGGATGCCGATCACCAACCCGGCCGCGTACAGCTCGAGACAGCATTCGATGAGCACCTTCTCGGTGAACGGGTCGCCGACCTGAACCGAGGGCAGCTTCTTGCGGCCGGGGCCCCCGCCCTCGTCGCCGCCAAAGGTCTCCGACGCCAGCACGGACACACCACCGATGCCGTCGAGGCCGGTGCGCGCACCGAACAGGATGATCTTGTTGCCCGTGCCCGAGGCGAAAGCCAGGTGCAGATCCTCCTTGCGCAGCACCCCCACACACAGCGCGTTCACCAACGGGTTGCCCGCGTAGGACGCGTCGAAGACGGTCTCGCCACCGATGTTGGGTAGGCCGAGCGAGTTGCCGTAGCCGCCGATACCGCGGACCACGCCGTCGAGCACCCGGCGGGTGTCCGGCGCGTCGGCGGCACCGAATCGCAGCTGATCCATCACGGCGACGGGTCGTGCGCCCATGGCCATGATGTCGCGCACGATGCCGCCCACGCCGGTGGCCGCGCCCTGGTAGGGCTCGACGTAGGACGGGTGGTTGTGCGACTCGACCTTGAACGTGACGGCCCACCCGTCGCCGATGTCCACGACACCCGCGTTCTCGCCGATGCCGGCCAGCATGGCCGCGCGCATCTTGTCGGTCGTGGTCTCGCCGAAGTAGCGCAGATGAACCTTCGACGACTTGTACGAGCAGTGCTCGCTCCACATCACCGAGTACATCGCCAGCTCGGTGTCGGTGGGCCTGCGGCCGAGAATCTCGCGAATCCGCTGGTACTCGTCGTCTTTAAGGCCCAACTCAGCGAAGGGCTGCGGCTGGTCGGGGGTGGTCGCCGCGAGTTCCACGGTATCCGCCACGTGGGTACGCGCGCCTGTTCCGGAGGCAGTCACGCAGACAGTCTAGGGCGACGTCGCACCCCGGCGGCCACACGAAACCGCCGAGCTGCGTCTAACCGGCGATCTCGGCCAGCGCTGACAAGGGGTCGAGGTCGGCGTAGGCGAACGAATACCGTTGCGCCAGTGCGACAGAGACGTCCGTGCGCTGCCACTCACCGGCGCTGGCGGTGACCAGCCACAGGGTCAGCCCGTGGGCGACGGAAGCCCGGTAGCGCAACCAGATCTCCTCGGCGCTGGGCAGCTCGTCGGCCGGCAACCCCAGTGAGTCCCGGTATTCCGCAAGCAGGTCGCGCTCGCTGTGGCGCCGATCCTCCACGGTCAGGGCGCCTTGCAGGAAGTAGCCCAGATCCAGCGACCAATTGCCCCGCCGGGCTACCTGCCAGTCCAGGAAGCCGACCTCGCCGCTGGGCAGCAGGTACGTGTTGCCGATGTGGGGGTCACCGTGCAGCAGGGTCTGCGGGGATGTGGTCAGCGTCGCGACATACGGCGTCCAGATCGAGTCGATGAGCCTGTCGATGGTCAACGACATCACTTCGGCGGGCGCGTCGGCGCCGAGGCGTTCGAGGGCGGCCGGCAACGGTGCCGCCTCCATGCCCTTCCACGGCAGGAACGGCTCCAGCCAGTCCAGCGCCGGCTCACGCAGCACGCGGTCACCCCAAAACCGGCCATGCATCCGGGCCAGGCCGCGCACCCCGGTCGCCGCCTGCTCGACGGTGTAAGGCCGGGTCCCGTCGCGGGGGTCGGCTCCCTTGGCTCGGAGATCTTCCATGACCAAGATGAAGTCGTAATCGGCCTCGTCGATCAGCGCGGTGTAGACGGCGGGGTGCTGCAGCGGCAAATCCACCCCGCAGGTGAACAGTCGAGGCTCGTGGAACATGCCGCTGGTCAGGCGGATCAGCATCTTGTGCGCCGGGTCGGCGGCCTTGACGAAAACCGTCGCCGGGCCCGCACCGGCTTGGTAGCTGACGCCCAGCCGGGCACGCCGGTTGGTGCCGTCGTCGCGGAGCTCGACGGTGACCGCGTCGACCACGACGCCGGGAAAGTCCGCGGCCAGTGCCGCCGACATCCACTCGGGGGTGATCTCGTCCCAGGTCTTCGGCACGGACAACGAAGGAGCACTCACCGGGGAGTCCTTTCATAGAAACGACACGTATCGTATCGTAAGATGTTCGCGATGAAGGTAGCCCAACCCGGCCATCAGCCGCCAGCGCCCCCCGAGCGGATCGGCCGTCCACGCGACAGCCGGGTGCATCACGCGATTCTCGACGCCACCCGCGAGCTGCTGACCAGCGGCAGTTACGCCGAGCTGTCGATGGAAAGCGTTGCGGCCCGCGCCCGGGTGGGCAAGAAGACGCTGTACCGGCGGTGGCCGTCGAAGGCACCACTGGTCGCCGAGGCGGTGTTGGAGGCCTACGGGCGATCAGGTTCGTTTCCGGTCGCCCAGACCGGCGATATCCGCGCCGATCTGCGGGCCTGGCTCAACGAACACGCCGAGTTTTTGGCCGAGCCACCGAATGCCGCCTTGGTGCGAGCTCTCGTTGCCGCCGCCGCCGCGCGCCCGGGCGACGGCGAGGACCTCTATCAGCAATTGAGCGCCCCGCAGCTCGCCGGGTTGACGACGCGACTGCGCCAAGCCGTCGACGACGGAGAGCTGTGCGCCGGTGCGGATGTCGATGCCGTCGCTCATGCACTGGTCGGCACGCTGCTCTTGCACGCGCTCACGCGCTCGGGCGACAGCGTGGGCGGATTCGACGGGCTCGTCCACGCGCTGCTGGACGGGATATCGAGTTACTGACCCGCCACGCAGAACGCGTTGCCTTCGGGGTCGGCCAGGACTACCCAGCGAAAGTTCTCGCTGAACTGGTGACGGCCCACCTCGGTGGCTCCCGCTGCCGTCAGCCGCGACACTTCGCCGTCGACGTCCTCGGCACCGAAATCGAGGTGCACGCGATTCTTTCCCGGCGTGGGATCGGGGACGTTCTGAAATCCCAACCGCGGCCCGTCCGGCCGCATAACCGCAACGAACTCACCCGGGATCAGTTCCTGTGTGGTGCCTCCGAATTGGTCGGCCCACCAACCGGCTAGCTTCGCGGCATCGCCGCAGTCGAACGTGACCATCTCCACTTTGAGTGTCATACCGGTCGACTCTATGCCTGACCGAGCTAGCCGACTATTGCGGCGACAAAAATGCTTGCAGCGCAGCCGAATAGGCGGCAACGTCGTGGGAACCCATCAACTCCCGAGCGGAATGCATGGCCAGCTGCGCAGCGCCGACGTCGACGGTGGGGATGCCGGTGCGAGCCGACACCAGCGGCCCGATCGTGGAACCGCAGGGCAGGTCGGCCCGGTGCTCGTAGCGCTGCAGCGACACCCCGGCCTGCTGGCAAGCCAGCGCGAAGGCGGCCGCCGTACGTCCGTCGGTGGCGTAGCGCAGATTGGGGTGCACTTTGAGTACCGGTCCGGCGTTGACCTCGATCAGATGACCCGGCTCGTGGCGCTCCGGGTAGTTGGGGTGGGTGGCGTGCGCCATGTCGGCCGACGCCAGCATCGACGCCGGCAGCCGCCGCAGCAGGTCTTCCCGGCTACCGCCGGCCGCCAGCACGATGCGCTCCAGCACGGTGCTCAGTAGGTCGGACTGCGCGCCGTGGTCGGATGACGAGCCGACCTCCTCGTGGTCGAAGAGGACCAGCACGGGCACGAAGTTTCGCGGCTTGGCGGCGAGCAACGCCTCCAGGCCGGCGTAGCAACTCGCCAGGTTGTCCAGTCGGGGAGCGCTCAACAGGCTGGCGTCGGCACCGATGACCGACGACGGCGTGAGATCGTGCGTCATCAGGTCGGCCGCCAGCACGTCGGCCGCCGCCACCCCGGCGCGCTCGGCGACGTAGCCGACGAACGAACTCACTTCGTCGCCAACACCCCACACCGCGTTGACATGTCGTTGCGGGTCCAGCGTCAGCGACTTGCGATCTTCGGCCAGATGGATGGCCAGCTGCGGCACCCGCAGGATCGGGTCGTCAATCCGGATGAGCCGGTGGCCGACTCCGGACCCGTCACGCAATGACAGCCTGCCGCTGATCCCCAAATCGCGGTCCAGCCACGAGTTGAGCCAGGCTCCCCCATAGGGCTCCAACGCCACGACCCGCCAGCCGGCCACCACCCGGTCCGGATGCTGCTTGACCCGCAGGTTGGGACTGTCGGTGTGTGCACCGACAATCCGGAAGGCGCCGGCGGGGTCGGCGGCGTTCCAGGCGACCAGCGAGCCGGCGCGAACAATGAAGTAGCGACCCGGTTCAGCGGACCACGGGTCGGTTTCCCGGAGTTGGGTGTACCCGGCGGCGAGCAGCCCAGCGGCCACCGTGGCGCAGGCATGGAACGGCGATGGAGAAGCGTCGATGAATTCGCAGAGGCCTGCGGCGCTGGCCGACATGTTCACCATCATGGCTGTCCGTGACCATGCAGTTCACGCTGGGCCCAATTGCGCGGCTCCTTGCTCGCGCCCTCCCGCGCTCGCCGTCGCCACGCTGGGCCCAATTGCGCGGCTCCTTGCTCGCGCCCTCCCGCGCTCGCCGTCGCCACGCTAAGGTCACCAGAGTGCCTCCGGTTCAGCCACAGCCCATCCTCGCGCCGTTGACGCCTGCCGCGATATTTCTGGTGGTCACCATCGACGACGGCGGTGAAGCGACCGTGCACGACGCACTGCCGGACCTCTCGGGGCTGGTGCGTGCCATCGGCTTTCGCGACCCGACCAAGCATCTGTCGGTGGTCGCCTCGATCGGCTCCGACGCGTGGGACCGGTTGTTCGGCGGGCCGCGGCCCGCCGAACTGCATCCGTTCATCGAGCTGAGCGGACCGCGCCACACCGCACCCGCCACGCCCGGTGATCTGTTGTTCCACATTCGGGCCGAGACGATGGACGTCTGTTTCGAACTGGCCGGTCGCATCCTCAAGTCGATGGCCGGTGCGGTGACCGTCGTCGACGAAGTGCATGGGTTCAAATTCTTCGACAATCGCGACCTGCTCGGCTTTGTCGACGGTACCGAAAACCCCGACGGCCCAATCGCTGTGAGCGCCACCGCAATCGGCGACGAGGATCTCGACTTCGCCGGATCATGCTACGTGCACATACAGAAATACGTACACGACATGTCGTCGTGGGATTCGCTGTCGGTTACCGAGCAGGAACGGGTGATCGGCCGGACCAAGCTGGAAGACATCGAACTCGGCGACGACGTGAAGCCGCCCAACTCGCACGTAGCGCTCAACGTCATCGAAGACGACGACGGTAACGAGTTGAAGATCGTGCGGGCCAACATGCCGTTCGGCGAACTCGGCGCCGGCGAGTTCGGCACCTACTACATCGGCTACTCGCGCACACCGGAAGTCACCGAGCGGCTGCTGCGCAACATGTTCATCGGCGACCCGCCCGGCAACACCGACCGCATCCTGGACTTCTCCACCGCCGTTACCGGCGGACTGTTCTTCTCCCCCACCGTCGACTTCCTCGACGATCCACCACCTCTTCCCGCGCCACTCGAGACGGAGCGACCGGCCCCATCCGCCGCGGATGACGGCGCACTTTCGATCGGCAGTCTGAAAGGAACCACCCAGTGAAGAACAACCTCTATCGCGATCTGGCACCGATCACCGACGTCGCCTGGGCAGAAATCGAATTGGAGGCCACGCGGACGTTCAAACGGCACATCGCCGGGCGTCGGGTGGTCGACGTCAGCGAGCCCGGTGGGCCGGTTACCGCGGCCGTCAGCACGGGACGTCTGGTCGACGTGCAGGCGCCCACCGACGGCGTGGTCGCGCACCTGCGCGCCAGCAAACCGCTTGTCCGCCTGCGGGTTCCATTCACCCTGTCTCGCGACGAGATCGACGACGTCGAGCGCGGCTCGCAGGACTCCGACTGGGATCCGGTCAAAGCCGCCGCCAAGAAGCTGGCATTCGTCGAGGATCGCGCCATCTTCGAGGGCTACCCCGCCGCGTCGATTGACGGGATCCGCAGCTGCAGCTCCAACCCCGCGCTGACGTTGCCCGACGACCCTCGCGCGATACCCGACATCATCACCCAGGCGCTGTCCGAGCTGCGGCTGGCCGGCGTCGACGGCCCCTATTCGGTTCTGCTGTCTGCCGATATCTACACGAAGGTCAGCGAGACGACCGAGCACGGGTATCCGATCCTCGAGCACATCAATCGCCTGGTCAACGGTGACATCATCTGGGCGCCCGCCATCGACGGTGCCTTCGTGCTGACCACCCGTGGCGGTGACTTCGATCTGCAGCTGGGTACCGACGTCTCCATTGGTTACACCAGCCATGACGCCGACTCCGTGCAGCTGTATCTGCAGGAGACCCTGACGTTCCTGTGCTACACCGCCGAGGCATCGGTCGCGCTGGGCACGTAGGAATAAAGCGCGTCTGGCCACTGCTGAGCAGAGGGTTGGTGAACTTCTCGCTTGGAGGCAGGGTCCGATGGCTACAACATTTGCCGGCTCGACTGCATTGGTAACCGGCGCCACGTCTGGCATCGGCCGCGAGATCGCGCTGGAATTGGCTGAGCGCGGCGCCGAGGTCGTGGTACACGGGCGAAGTGCCGAGCGCGGCGCCAAGCTGGTGCAGGACATCCAAAATTCCGGCGGCAAAGCACGTTTCGTCGCCGCGGATCTCAACGACGCCGACGACGTGCGACGGTTGGCCGCCGAGGCCGGTCGGGTCGATGTGTTGATCAACAACGCCGGGATCTATAAGTTCGGCGAAACCGTGAACACCGACGACGCGACTTTCGACGAGCATGTGAACGTCAATTTGCGCGCTCCCTACGTCCTGGTTCAGCACTTGGTGCCGGGGATGGTCGAACGCGGGCACGGCACGGTGGTCAATCTGAGCACGGTCGCCGCGTCGGTTCCGGCCAGCGGAGCGGGCATCTACGGAGCCACGAAAGCCGGGGTGGAACTGCTGACACGGGTGTGGGCAGACGAGTTCGGCAAGTCGGGAGTTCGGGTAAACGCGGTGGCGGTCGGGCCGACCGACACGCCCGGCGTCGCGGTTTATCCGGGCATGCTGGAAGCAGTCGCGGCGACCACCGCGTTGAACCGGCCCGCCGACCCGACTGAGATCGCGAGTGTGGTCCTCTTTCTTGCCTCCGCGGATGCCAGCTATGTCAATGGTGCGGTGGTGAATGCAACTGGCGGCCAGCGCGCGATTTCGGCCTGAAGCAAGGCTTTTGGTGTCGGTCGATCAAAGGTCCAGCACCAGGTCACTCTCTGGAGCCGCCGAGCAGATCAGCACGCTGCCCGGGCCAGGTGCCTCCAATGGCGGCTGCACATACCTGGTCGCACCGGCGACCACGCCCGTCTCGCAGATATGGCAGACACCACTTCGGCAGGAGAAACGGGTCGGCACATCGCACGCCTCCGCGATATCCAGGATGCTGCCGTAGTCCGAGGACCAGTTGACGGTAAGTCCGCTGCGGGTGAAGGTGATCGACGGCCCGGTCCCCGGCGTTCCGGCGGGCGGGTGGGGTGGGGTGCGCGGGGCCCCGCCGACGACGCCCGGATTGATGGCCGGCAGTGCACCGAAGAGTTCGGTGTGGATCTGCGTGCCGTCGAGTCCGGCGGCGGTCAGGGCGTCGCGCATCTCGGTCATGAATTGGGTTGGGCCGCAAAGGTATGCTGCGGCGTCAGTCGGCAGCCCGAGAGCCGCGATGGCCGGTTGGCCCAAACGCCCCTGGGTCTGGGTGTAGAACACCTGTTGTCGAGCCTGTGGCAACGACTCGATCAGAGTCGTGACTTCGGCTGCAAAAGCCTGGGTTTCGCGACTGCGGGCGGTGTGCAGCCACCAGATGTCGCGGCTACTGCGGGCCGCGGCCAGCGCATGCAACATCGCCAAGACCGGAGTCACACCGATACCCGCCGAGATCATGACCACCGGCCGGTCGTCGTCGATGAGGTAGAAGTCGCCACGCGGGGCCGCGGCTTCGATGATCGACCCGGGTTCGATGTGCGCGTGCAGCCACCGGCTCACCAACCCGTGGTCTTCGCGTTTGACACTGATGCGGTAGTCGCCCGCCGCCGAGGACAGCGAGTAGCTGCGCAGCGGTACCGGATCGCCGGCCCCGGGGATTCGCACCGTGAGGTATTGCCCCGGCAGTGCCGGCGGCAGCGCGGCCTCGTCAGCGGCTTGCAAGCGAATAGACATCACCTGCGGGCTTTCCCGGCGTATTGCGCCGACCCGCAACGGGCGGAATCCGGTCCAACTCGGTTCGACCGCGGCGGTGGGCGCCGGCTGGTCCCCCGCGTCCAGCATGTCGCGGAAGGACTGCTGCCAGCCCGGGCTCAGCGCCGGAACGTCGACGACCTTGCCAAGCGTTTCGGCGTTGCGGTTTGGCAGATACAACAGGGCGTCGACGTCGGCGACACTGAGTTCGTGACGGCCGCGGCGGGTCCGCACGATCTCGTCGCCGGCCTGGACGCGGCCCTCGGTGATGACGCGGAAGTAGAAGCCTGGACGGTGCTGGGCGACAAGCAGATTGGGCATCTCCGGTTCGTCGAGCCGCAACCCGATCCGGAAGCAGGTGACGCGCGGCTGGGTGACTTCGAATTCCGCTTCGCCGATTCGGTAGCGGTCACCGATGCAGACTTCATCGTCGGATAATCCGGTGATGGTGAAGTTTTCGCCGAAGTGACCGGGTTGCAGGTCGTCGCGATCCAGGTAGGCCTTCCAGAAATCGTACGACTCGGACTGGTACACCATGACCGCGCGTTGTTCGCCGCCGTGGCCGCCGAGATCGCCTTGACCATCACCGTCGATGTTGAGACGTCGCACCATGACCGGACCCTCGACCGGCGTCTTCCAGATTCCGGTGTAGACGGTTCTGTCGCGCCATCGCACATTTTTGGGCATGCCCACGTTTACCGAAACAAGCCTGCCCATCGCTTCTCCTTTGGCCTTGTGAGAGAGCCTAAATCAGCGGCTCGCCGCCGTCGATCTGCAACGTCATACCGGTCATGAATGGCACGAATGCTCCTCGACGCGGCACAGGATTGGGATAATCGACCCAGAATATTCCCGGCTGGCCCCGTGGTCAACTGCAGCGGGGGCTATTGCGAGCCGGTGGTTTTGATGCATACTGGGATGTACATCCCAAAATTGCAGGTGGGTTGGCGGTTGTCCAGACCCACGTGGCGCAGGAGGAGTCCAATGCCCGCTGTCCACCATCGTTACGCCACCGTCGACGGCCATCGGCTGTTCTTCCGGGAAGCCGGCGACGCGGCGGCCCCCGCGGTTGTCCTGTTGCACGGATTTCCGACCAGCTCGTACATGTTCCGGCAGCTGATTCCGAGGCTCGCCGACCGCTATCACGTGATCGCTCCCGATCACCTGGGCTTCGGGCTCTCCGACGCGCCAGGCGTCGACGCGTTCGACTACACCTTCGATGCGCTGACCGACCTGACCGCGGGCCTGCTGCGCAGCCTTGGTGTCGACCGCTACGCGATGTACGTGCAGGACTACGGCGCCCCGATCGGCTGGCGGTTGGCGCTGCGCGCCCCGTCCGCGATTACGGCGATCATCAGCCAAAGCGGCAACGGGTACGACGCCGGCTTCGTGGAAAGCTTCTGGAAGGTCGTGCGCGCCTACCAGTCCGAGCCGACCGCCGAGACCGAGGCTCCGGTACGCCAATTCCTCGGCCTGGACGCGACCCGCTGGCAGTACCTCACCGGCGTGGCCGACGAGACGTTGGTCGACCCCGAGTGCTGGCATCACGACTACGCGTTGCTGTCCCGGCCCGGCAATCACCTGGTGCAACTAAAGCTGTTCCGCGACTACGCCACCAACGCACCGATGTATCCGCAAGTGCACGAGTATTTTCGCGCCACCCGGGTACCGCTGCTCGCAGTGTGGGGCCGCGGTGACGAGATCTTCGGACCCGCCGGGGCCGAGGCCTTCGCCGAGGACCTCCCCGACGCGGAGATTCATCTGCTCGACGGCGGGCATTTCCTGCTGGAGTCCGCTCTCGACGAAGTCGCCGAGCTGATCCGTAACTTCCTTGAGAGCCGCGTGGCCGCCTGACCGGTGCCCGCGCGGCACATCCAGCAATGGGCTGGATATCCCATAAACGGAGGTGCTCGCGGGTTAGCCTGACGCGATGGCCCATCCCGATGTTCAGGACGAACAACGGTTGACCGCCAAGGGGCGTGCCACCCGCGACAGGATTGTGCAGGCCGCCGCCCAGCTGATCGTCACCGAAGGCCTGTCGGCCTCGAACATGGAGAACGTGCGCAAAGCCGCGTCGGTCAGCGGCTCGCAGCTCGCCCATTATTTCGCCGACAAGAGTGCCCTGATTCGCGCGGTGATCAGGCGCCAGATCGGCGTGGTGCTCGACTTCCATCGCCAGCCCCAGCTACGGGACCTGGACTCGTTCGACGACTTCGAGCGATGGATCGATCTCAACATGCGCTACCTGCGACGCATCGGAACCTCCAGTGGCACACCCACTTACCATGCGCTGACCGCGCAGCTGGCCAAGTCCGACGACGCAACACGCGCGACGTTGGCAGCAGGCTACTGGCAGTGGGTCGAGCTGCTCGAAACAGCGATCCAGCGGATGAAGGACACGGGAGTCCTGATCGCGAACGCCGATCCACGACGGCTGGCACTCGTCATCATCGGCGCTCACCAAGGCGGAGCAACACTGGCCTTCACCTACCGAGCGGAGTGGCCGCACGCCGACGCCACCCGGTTCGCGGTCAACTACCTGCGAATGTTTGCCGCCGAACCCGATGAGCGCACGCCGCGGCCCCCACGACGTTCCCGGGGCCGGCGCGCGAAGCCAAGGGCGGCACCGTGACTGAACACGGCAAGCCGCGGTTCACCCGCAAAGGACAGGCGACGCGGGCCCGCATCATCGATGTCGCCGCCCGGCTGATGTTCGAGCGCGGCGTGGCCAACACCAGCATCGACGAAGTGCGTAGCAGCGCCGGGGTGGGCGGATCGCAGATCTCGCACTACTTCCGCGACAAACGCGAACTGACCCGCGAGGTCATCGCCGCGCGCCGCGACGACGTCATCGAGTTTCACACCCAACCGCGGCTCGGCGCGCTCGACAGCATCGAGGCGCTGCAAGCTTGGGCAGATGCGTGTGTCGCGGACATCGACACCGTCTATCGCCTGGGCGGATGCGTCTATGGCTCACTGGCCGGTGAACTGATCGATGCCGACGACGAAGTTCGCGACGACCTCGCGCGCGGCTACGACCAATGGCTCGAGCTGTTCCACACCGGCCTTACCGCGATGCGCCAGCGCGGCGGTCTGCGCCCCGACGCCGACGCGCGGCACCTGGCAGCCTCGCTGGTCATCGCACACCAGGGCGGCGCGATGATCACGCACGCCACTGGTGACGCCGAGCCCTTGCGGGTCGCAGTCAATGCCGCCGTCGACTACGTGCGCTCCTTCGCAGCCGATCCGAGGACCAGCAAACGGCGTTCCAGGCCAGCTCGGCAACACCGCGAGTCCTGACCTGCTCGATCAGGCACTCTGGACATTTTTGGGCCAACTAGCCCATAATTATGGGTCATGCGGCCCATAATTACCGGGTGTGTCGATAGCCAAACCCGGACTGACGATTTGGAAAGAGGCAGTTCATGAGCAGCACCAGCGATGCCACCGCACTGCCCACCTCCCCCGCCATCGTCCGCGAACAATCCGGCGGGGAGAGCATGCGGGCAATCATCCTGAAGGGGTTCGGCGGACTGGACAGCTTGGTCTACACCGAAATCCCCAAGCCGCTGCCAAAAGACGGCGAAGTGGTGATCGCAGTAAAGGGCTTCGGTATCAACCACGCCGAAATACACATGCGCCGAGGCGAGTGGGCCGAAGCGGCCGAAGTCAGCGGCATCGAATGCGTCGGCATCGTCGATTCGTGCCCGGGCGGCGAGTTTCCGGTCGGTGCCAAGGTGGCAGCGCTGATGGGTGGTTTGGGGCGAACGATCAACGGCAGCTACGCCCAATTCACCCGGGTTCGCGCGGCCAACGTTGCTCTCATCGAATCCGATTTGCCGTGGTCGCAGCTGGCTGCGCTGCCGGAAACCTATGCGACGTCGTGGACTTGCCTGTTCCGCAATCTCAAGCTGACGGCGGGGCAGACGCTGGTAATCCGCGGCGCGACATCGGCGTTGGGCCAGGCCGCGCTCAAGATGGCAGTCATCACGGGAGCCAACGTCATTGCCACGGCGCGCAGCCAGCACCGTTTTCCCATGCTGGAAAACCTCGGCGCCGCTCGCGTCGAGGTGGAACGACCCGACCTTGCCGCACACATCGCCGAGGCCAAGCAGATCGACGCGGTCCTCGACCTCGTCGGCAATAGCACCATCCTCGATTCGCTGGACATGCTGCGCGTCGGGGGCACTGCCTGCCTGGCGGGATGGCTGGGCGGCCTCGCGCCCATCGGGGATTTCAACCCGTTGGCACGCATGGCCAGCGGCGTGAACTTCAGCTTCTTCGCCAGTCCCGTCTTTGGAAACCCTGGTTTCGAGGTATCCGGCATACCGCTGAGTGATATCGCCCAACAGATCACCGACGGCAAACTCGATGCGAAGCCCGCGCGCGTCTTCTCGTTCGACGAGATCCGCGAAGCGCACCGGGTGTCCGAGTCCGGCGAAGCCGCCGGAAAGATCGTCGTGGTCATGGATCAGTGAGGTTCCGCAAAACCACGTCCTGACAATTGATTTCGCTACAGAAGGAGCACGACGATGGGTTTGGCCTGGCAGCAAGGTCCGCTGGCGACAGGGTCGGTCGGCCAGTTCCTCACCGAGCAGCCGATGCCGTCGCGCCTGCTGTTCGCGGAGCCATTGCGCCGCCGCATGCGGGTGCGCTTCGCAGACCGGTGGATCGCCGACAGCGAAGACGTGGTGTTGCTCCACGAACCGGGGCGCTATCCGGTGGCCTACTTCCCGCGGGGCGACATCGACGAGGGAATTCTTATCCCGGAGGACCGCGTAACCCAGCATAAAGACCTGGGCGACACACGGTGGTTCACCGTCACGGTCGCGGAGCAACAGGCCAACCGCAGCGCTTGGCAGCACACCGGGCTGCCGCGACACGCCGCGGTTTTGGACGGGCGGCTGGCATTCGCCTGGCGCGCGATGGAGGCCTTCTACGAAGAAGACGAACGCATCGTCGGACACGCCGCCGATGCCTACCACCGCATCGACATCCGTTCTACTTCACGGCATCTCGTGGTCCGAGACGGCGATGACGTGATCGCGGACACGCGACAGCCATTGGCGCTGTACGAATCCGGCTTCGCGCCCAGGTGGTATGTACCACGCGAGGATATCCACACATCAGCACTGAAACCCGCTGAGGGACAAACCTTCTGCCCATACAAAGGCATCGCCTTCTACTATGACATCGGCGACCGCAAACGCGCGGCCTGGTCCTACCTCGACGCATGGACGGAGGTGTGTCGGGTGAGCAACCTGGTGTCCTTCGAACCCGACAAGATCGATGTCTACCTCGATGGCACGCAATTGCGGCTCGAGCCCGGTCAAACCGTCATTCCGCACGGCGTGGACCGCGGACTCGACACCGACGAGGTGTTGGGAAAGCATCAGCCATGGACGCCATCCGTACTTGTCTTCGACGTGAACGAAACACTGATCGATATCGAGTCGATAGCACCGCTTTTCGGGGAGTTGTTCGGTGACGAGCGGGTGCTGCGCGAGTGGTTCGGCCAGCTCGTCATCTACTCGATGACGGCTACCCTGGCCGACTGCTACGTGGACTTCTTCACACTCGGCCAAGGGCGTGTTGCACATGCTGGCCGACATCCATCGGGTCGAGATCACCGACGCCGACGTCGCGTCGTCTGCAAGAACAGATGCGCACGATGCCGGCACACCCCGATGCCGTAGAGGCACTCACATCGCTGCGCGACAACGGTTTTCGCCTTGTCACACTGACGAACTCACCACACCGCCCCGGCGTGCCGACGCCGCTGGACAACGCCGGGCTCGGCGGGCTTTTCGAGCGAGCAGCTCAGCGTGGAATCCTGTCGCGCCTTCAAGCCGTCACCATCGGTCTACCTGCACGCGTGCGAGGTGCTCGGTGTGGCGCCCGACGATTGCATGATGGTGGCCGCGCACGTGTGGGATCTGCTCGGCGCGCAAAACGTCGGGTTCGGCACTGCTCTGATCACGCGGCCGGGCAATCCCCCACTGCCGGTTGAGGGCCTGCCGCAGCCGACCCTCGTAGCGAGCGATCTACGCCAGCTCGCCGCGCAACTGACCACTGGGCCGCGCTCAGGTGACCGCCCGAGCAGCTCGACAGACTAAGCCGAAAGCGAGCAATTCGAACTATGTTGTCCAGCAACGACGTCGACGTGGTGATACTCGGCGCAGGACCGATCGGACAGAATGCCGCGGAGCGCGCCCGGGCCGCGGGCTTGCGCGTCGCGGTCGTCGAGCGCGAGTTGGTCGGCGGTGAATGTTCGTATTGGGCCTGTGTCCCCAGCAAGGCGCTGCTGCGCCCGGTCCTCGCCCTGTCCGACGTGCGGCGCGTCGACGGCGCGCGTGAGGCGGTCACCGGGTCGATCGACCCTGCCGGTGTATTCGGCCGTCGCAACCGCTACGTGAGCAACTGGGACGACACCGGTCAGGCCGACTGGGTGGCCGGAATCGGCGCAACGCTGGTGCGCGGGCACGGCCGGTTGGATGGTGCCCGACGGGTCACCGTTTCGACAGCAAGCGGTGAGGAAGTCACGACTCCGTGCCCGGCACGCGGTGGTTGTGTGTACCGGGAGCCGGGCCGCGCTGCCCGACGTGCCCGGCATCGCCGAGGCCCGACCATGGACTAACCGTCAAGCAACTGACAGCAGCTACGTCCCGGGCCGCCTCGCGGTTGTCGGCGCCGGCGGAGTCGGGGTCGAAATGGCGACGGCATGGCAGGGATTGGGGTCCTCCGTGACGCTGCTGGTGCGTGGGTCCGGCCTGTTGCCACGGATGGAACCCTTTGTGGGCGAGTTCATCGGGCGCGGGCTCATCGACGCGGGTGTGGATGTGCGCGAGGGTGTCTCGGTGCGGGCGCTGCGCCGGCCCGAGCCGGATGGGCCGGTGACCGTCGAACTGGACGACGGTGGCGAATTGCAGTTTGACGAAGTACTTTTCGCGACGGGCCGGGCACCGCTGACGGACGACATCGGCTTGGACACGGTGGGACTGGCCCCGGGAAGCTGGCTCGACGTCGACGACACCTGCCGGGTGAAAGCCGTCAAGGATGGTTGGCTCTATGCGGCGGGTGACGTCAATCATCGGGCGTTGTTGACCCATCAGGGCAAATATCAGGGACGCATTGCCGGCGCGGCGATCGGGGCCCGTGCCGCTGGAACGCCGCTGGACACCGAGCCCTGGGGCGCACATGTCACAACGGCTGATCACCATGCAGTGCCGCAGGCGTTCTTCACCGATCCCGAGGCAGCAGCCGTCGGACTGACGGCTGAGCAGGCTATGCAGGCCGGTCATCGGGTGCGCATTGTGGACATCGAAATCGGTGATGTCGTCATGGGAGCCAAGCTGTACGCCGACGGCTACAGCGGCCGGGCGCGTATGGTGGTCGATGAGGATCAGCGCTATCTGCTCGGTGTGACTTTGGTCGGTCCGGGTGCCACCGAGATATTGCACTCGGCCACCATCGCCGTCGCCGGCCAGGTTCCCGTCGCTCGGTTGTGGCACGCGGTGCCGTGCTTCCCGACGATCAGTGAGCTGTGGCTGAGACTCCTTGAGGCCTACCGGGATTCGGGCGACCGATAGTTGCGAGAGGGGCGCGAGTGGCCACCGCCGACGGATTTCACCCTGATTTCGCCGACGCCGAACAGCAGGTGACGCGGGGCCGCGTACACCACATCAAGGCGTCGGACATCAGCTCCGACACCGCGCAATCGGAAGGACTGCGGCGGTTTGCGGCGCTGAGCGGCAAGTCGGTTGGCGCCGAGAAGCTGTGGATGGGTGAGACCCACGCGCTACCGGCAACCGTCTCGTCCAACCATCATCACGGCGAATCTGAGACCGCGATCTATGTGCGAAGCGGCCACCCGGAGTTCGTGTTTCACGACGGTACCCAGGAAGTTCGCATCGTGGCCGCGCCCGGTGATTACGTCTTCATCCCGCCGTATCTGCCGCACCGGGAAGAGAACCCCGACCCGGAAACGATTGCGGAAGTCGTGATCGCGCGCAGCAGCCAGGAGGCCATCGTGGTCAACCTGCCCGCGCTGCATCCGCTCGAAAGCGGTCAGTAGACGGCGATTTCGACGAGATTGCCGTCGACATCCCGGCAGTAGTGTGAGGTCATCGGCCCCAGCGCGCCGGTCTTGGTCACCGGCCCCGTGGTGATCTCGACTCCGCAGGCCTGCAGGTGGGCACGGACCTCGTCGGGACTGGATTCGGTGATGAAGCACAAGTCTTCGGAACCCGCCGCTTCCACTGACCCGGTGACCCAATCGGGGTCGTCGGCAAGCGCACCGACAGGTCGCAGGTTGATCTTCTGATTTCCGAAGCTCAGCGCAGTTCTGTTGGCCGGGCCAAACGTCTCGCGCTTCATCCCCAGAACACGCTCGTACCACGCCGCAGTGGCCTCAACATTGTTGCAATTGACCACAATATGGTCGAACCGTTGCACCGCGAACCCCATCTCCGGCCCTCCTGGCGTTGTACGTCGAGTCACGACATGCGTCGAGCAGCACGCTCGTCGAGGTAAGCGGCCGGCCGACCACTTGAGCGTCACACGCTGAAGGCTAGCGCGACCGATTGACGAGACCACCGGTCGCAACAATGCCCGCGACTAAGCCTTGACCGGGCACGTGCGCTAATGCTAAGCAGGTGCTCAGCACGCCTTGCTGGGCGTTGAGGACGACTGCAAACGGGTGAGTACGCAGAATGTCGCGGGCTGGTCGAACGTTCCGGTGCGGGTGCTTCCCTGAGATAAACCGTTATGGCCTGAGCGCGGCAACGGTTCGACCGTATTCCGTTGCTGGGCACTGAATTCGTGGCGATACCGCTCGTCTGCCCGCGCGTGACCGGACCGTGACAAACTCAGCGAATTCTCACCAGATTCTTGGACGACGCATTGCTCGGCTCAAAGGCTGCGTAAAGCCGCAGGCCTCATCATTTATTTCATGACGACTGAAGCGTTGTCCGCAAACCTGATCGAACGTTACCTGTGCACCCGCGGCAGCCGGTATTTCCGCGGCCAGCACGACGGCGAATTCTTCTACGTCGCCAACACCCGTCCGCGGCGGCTGCACGTCCACCTCGGGATCTCCCGTTGGCACGGCGACGAGTTCACGATTCAAGTCACTCCCGGCTGCTTCTTCCCCGCCGCCGACAGCGCGGAGCTGGCGGAACATGCCGATGCGTGGAATCACGCCAACCGCGACGTCGTCGTGACCGTCCGCGGCTCCTCTGACCCCCAGCGGATCGGCGTCGTCGCGCGCAGCTCCCGGAAGATCCGCGAGCCCGTCGCCTTCGACGACTTCGCCACATACATCGACCACAGCATCGCCGCCGCGATCGAGTTCTTCGCCGAGCTGGGGTCAGTTGCCGAATGCGCGGCGCAGCCGTTGCTGCTGGACGCCGGCTGAGGGGCGCAGCAACGTCAGTCGCCGTCGGGCCGGGGCTCGCCGAATTCGGCCCGGATCGCGCCCCAGGGGTCCGCATAGCCTGCGGGCGAATTCCGGTAGGCGTCACGGCGTTTGAGAAACTGGCGCGCGATCGGAGCGATCAGCCGCAAGGGATAGCGCTGCCATCCCGCCGCCGCGCGCATCTCGGCCAGCATGTCCGGCCAGGGATGGCGCTGGAAACGCAAAGCTTGTTGCGCGCGTGCGGTATCCATCCAGTCCGTCACATACCAGTCGTCTTCGCTGTCGGGGTCACCCGGCCGGCCCTCGGGCAGCACGTTCACCAGACCCCTGGTGGCCGCCAGCGCCTTGCCGACATCCGACTGCCGAAGCAGATGCGACTCGTCGCCCCCGATCAGCAGGATCTCACCGATCACATCTGCGGTCGTCGCAGCCGAGAACGCGGCCGCGACGTCGCGGACATCGACGGTGTGAATACGTCCGTCGGTCGGCAACGCGCTTTCCAAGAAGGGTGCGTCCATGCTCAGCGGCATGGCGCCCAGATCGACGCTCATCACACCGGCGAGACGCAGGATCACCCAGTCCAGACCCGAGGCCCGGACAAGCTGCTCGGCCTCGACCTTGTGGGCGCCGTAGAGGTCCGATGGTCGAACCGGGGTATCGGCGCGCAACCACTCGCGGTGCCGGCGCGGATTGCGGGAGCCGTGCACCGCGTTGCTCGAGGCCTGGATGAAACGCACCGGGCGCGGGTTTGCCTTCGCGGCGGTCAATAGTGCCGCGGTCCCGTCGACGTTGACCCGCCTGGCCAGTTTCGGGTGGCGATAGATCCCGGGTGGGATCATCGCCGCCAGATGGATGATCGCCGCCGGGGCCGTTTCGGCGACGAGGCGGTCGACCTCAGCCGGGTCGGTCAGGTCCGCCCAGTACGGCGCGGCTCCTGCGGGCAACGACCTGGCCGCCTTGCGCTGGGCAGACGTGCCGAGGTCGGTCGCGACCACCCGGTGGCCGTCGGCAACCAACTGGCGCACGGTCTGCGAGCCGACCAACCCGAAACCACCAGTAACCAGAACATCTTCGGTCATTTCCCCCCCGATGCGTGGTCGCCCACAGCAAACGGATATCACATTCTCCCAAACAGAGAGTACCCTATGTCGCAAGCGGTGTGCCCTGGGGGAGCGGCCTCACGCTGGCAAATACGAGCAGGAACACGACCGCGGGGGAATTGGATGGGCAACGCTGAGGCAGAAAATCGCGAAACCGCCAAATGGGATCCGGCGTTTACCGAACAGGTCAAGAACACGGTCGGCCACGTGGTCAACCGCTGGTTTCGGGCCGAAGTGCGAAACGTCGACAACATTCCGCTGGCCGGCGGGGCGCTGGTGGTGTCCAACCACTCGGGCGGCATCTTCACGCCCGACGTAATGATCTTCTCGTCGGCCTTCTACGACAAGTTCGGGTACGACCGGCCGGTGTACACCCTGGCCCACTACGGCGTATTCATGGGGCCACTGGACGGCTGGCTGCGTCGAGTGGGGGTTATCGAAGCCAGTCGCGAAAATGCCGCCACCGCACTGCATTCGGGCGCGGTGGTGCTGGTTTTCCCGGGCGGTGACTACGACTCCTACCGGCCGACGTTGAGCGCGAACAACGTCGACTTCAACGGGCGCACCGGCTACGTGCGGACCGCCATCGAGGCCGGAGTGCCGATCGTGCCTACCGTCTCGATCGGCGGCCAGGAGACCCAGCTGTTCCTCACCCGCGGCAACTGGCTGGCCCGCAAACTGGGAATCACCAAAGCCCGTATGGACATTCTGCCGGTCAGCTTCGGCTTCCCGTTCGGCCTCAGCGTCATCTTCCCGCCGAACCTACCGCTGCCGTCCAAAATCGTCACCGAGGTGCTCGAGCCGATCGACATCGTCGCCCGGTTCGGGAAGGACCCCGACATCGACGAGGTGGACGCACACGTGCGTTCGGTGATGGAAGCCGCGCTCAAGCGCCTGGCGGGCCAACGCCGATTCCCGATTCTGGGCTGACCCGCAGCAAACGCGGAATCAGTGCGGCATGGTTTGTTTTCAGGTCGCGTCGACACGGCGAGGTGGCGGGTGAAAAGACTCAACGGCATGGACGCCATGCTGCTGTACAGCGAGACGCCCAACCTGCACACGCACACGCTGAAAGTGGCGATACTCGACCCGTCCGACTTCGACGGCGAATTCGACTTCGAGGCCTTCCGGCACCATGTGCGCCGTCGGCTGCATCTGCTAGAACCGTTGCGCTACAAGCTCGTCGACATCCCATGGCGGCTCCACCACCCGATGTGGCGAGAGGACTGCGACGTCGACCTGGACTACCACCTGCGACGTGTGCAGGTGCCCGCCCCCGGTGGCCGGTCCGAACTGGACGAGGTCATCGGACGGGTGGCCTCCACACCGCTGGACCGCGGCCGCCCGCTGTGGGAGTTTCACTTCGCCGAAGGGCTGGCCGGCGGCCGCTTTGCGTTGATCGGCAAGGTGCACCACGCGTTGGCAGACGGCGTCGCCTCGGTCAACCTGCTGGCGCGCGCGATGGATCTCGAGGGCCCGGTGACCGACGAGCGCGACAACGACGAGGCGGGCCTCCCCGTGACAAACGGCGATCTGCTGCGCGCGGCCGCGCGCGACCATGCGCGGCAAATCGCCGAGCTGCCCCGGCTGCTCAAAGACGCCGCGGTGGGGATGAGCCGGGTACGCCGCCGGTCCAAGGAGCGCGGGGATCACCCGGATCTGGCCGACGCGTTCGACGCACCATCGACCTTCCTCAACCACGTGGTGTCCCCGCAGCGGCGATTCGCCAGCACGACCCTGCCATTGGCCGCGGTCAAAGCGACCGCCAAGGCGTTGGGCATCACCGTCAACGACATGGTGTTGGCGATAGCCACCGGCGGATTGCGCACGCTGTTGTTGGACTATGACGGCCAAGCCGCAGCGCCCAATCATTGCTTCGGTGCCCACCGCCACCGACAAGTCGGATCGCGTCACCGGCAACGAGATCAGCGGCCTGATGATTTCGCTGCCGGTACACATCGCCGACCCCGCCGAGCGGGCGCGACTGGTCTCTTTGGCGACCCGGATCGCCAAAGAGGACCACGAAATCATGGGCCCGGAACTCTACGGGCGAATGATGGCCTATCTGCCGACTGCGTTCGCCCCGGCCGCGTTCCGCTGGCTCGGCCGTCACGACGTGCCGAACAAGCTGATGAACGTGGCGGTATCCAGCGTGATCGGACCGCGCGAGCGCGGGCATTTCGGCGGCGCCACGGTGACCGAGATCTACTCCACCGGCGTGCTCTCACCGGGCGCACCCGTCAATATCACGGTGTGGAGCTACGCCGACGGGCTTGGGATCGCGGTGCTCACCGACGACCAGACGTTCAAAGACCCGCATGAGGCGACCGAAGCCATGACCAAAGCATTCGCCGAATTGCGCAGTGCCGCAGGTATTCCCGCGCAAAGTACGTCAGGCGGCGAGGACGGCGTCCAGCGCTGAATAGAACAACCCCAGACCGTCGTCGGAGGGGCCCGTCAAAGCTTCGATGGCATGCTCGGGGTGCGGCATCAACCCGACGACGCGGCCGTTGGCCGAGCTGATGCCGGCGATGCCACGCATCGAGCCGTTGACGTTGTCGTGGTACCGAAACACCACCCGGCCCTCGCCCTCGAGTTCGTCGAGCACGTTCTCCGGTGCCACGTAGCGGCCCTCGCCCGATTTCAGCGGGACCAGCAGGTCGGCGTCGGGCTCGAAGCGCGAAGTCCACGCCGTCGAATTCGATGCCACCCGAAGCCACACGTCGCGGCAGATGAAGTGCAAACCCGCGTTGCGGGCCAGCACCCCGGGCAGCAGCCTGGTCTCGCAAAGCACCTGAAAACCGTTGCAAATTCCCAATACCGGCATACCGCGGCCCGCCGCGTACACCACCTCGGACATCACCGGGGCGAATCGGGCGATCGCACCGGCCCGCAGATAGTCGCCGTAGGAAAACCCACCCGGCACCACGACCGCGTCGACCGCCTTGAGGTCGGCGTCAGCGTGCCACAGGCTGACCGCCTCCGCACCGACACGGCGCACCGCACGCGCGGCGTCCACGTCGTCCAGCGTCCCGGGAAAGGTGATAACGCCGATCCGCGCTGTCACAACACTTCCCGGCTGATCGTCCAGTCCTCGATCACGGTGTTGGCCAACAGCGATTCCGCGATCTCGGCGAGCGCGGTGTCGTCGACGGTGTCGTCGACTTCGAGCTCAAACCTCTTGCCCTGACGGACATCCGAAATCCCGGGATGTCCCAGCCGGCCCAGCGCGCCGACAATCGCCTGACCCTGCGGGTCGAGAATCTCCGCTTTGGGCATCACATGAACGATCACCCGCGCCACCGGCATTCCTCCTGTCGGATATTTATCGGCGCCAACTCTACCGGCGGCAAGTACCGGGTGCGGCTCACGGGCACGAGGCGATATAGGCCTCGCACAGCGGCGCCGTCAGCGCGTCCAGCACCTGGTTGTCTGCCATCGACGGCCAGGGCACCTGCGGCGGGCCCGACGACCACAGCGTCAGCTCGCTGATCGTGCTGCTCGCGACGTGTGCGACCAGGTAGGTATGCATGATCACCGGCCCGCTGAGGACGGCGGCCATCCGGTTCGGTTCGTCGGTGGTGATCGACGGCGACTGCGACGGCACCCCCTGCTGGCAGCCACGCAGCACCGCGACCGCATTGCCGAACACCGAGGCCGCGATCGAGCCTCCGCGGGCCGTGTCGCCGCGCCAGTGCACGATCTGGGCCTGCAGTTGCCATTGGCCGTCCGGGTGGACCACCGTCACCCGCGCCGCGACCGCCGAGGCGCGTGGGTCCTGGGCGAGTGGCTGCGTGCCACACAGCTCCTCGAACCGGAAACGTGGGCCCGCCCCGACCCCGGTCACCTGTACCGCCAGGCCCGCGAGCGCGGGCCAGTTGTATGTCGAGTTCAGCGGCACGGCGCGCTGCTGTATCCACGCGGTGGCCGGGATCTGGTCACAGACGGGCGGGCAGGTCTCCGGTTCGGCCGGTGCCGGGCCGACGAAGACAAGGGCGGCTACCAGGCCGCCCGCGACCACTATCGTCGCGAAAACTACCCGCACACGACCACCCCCGTCAGGGCAGAATCGTAAACATGCAACTGACGCATTTCGGGCATTCCTGCCTTCTTGCCGAGTTCGACCACACTAGCGTGCTCTTTGATCCCGGCACCTTCGCGCATGGTTTCGAAGGAATCACCGGGCTGGACGCCATCCTGATCACACACCAGCACCCGGATCATGTCGACCCGGCGCGATTGCCGGCGCTCATTGAGGCCAACCCCGGTGCCGCGCTTTACACCGACTCGCAAACCGCGGCCCAACTGGACGCGCCCTTCCAGACGGTTCACGCGGGCGACGAGCTGACGATCGGCGAACTGACGATTCGGGCGCTCGGCGGGCAACACGCGGTGATTCACCCCGAAATCCCTGTGATAGAGAACCTTTCGTATCTGGTAGGCGACGGCGACCACCGCGCCCGTTTGATGCACCCCGGCGACGCGTTGTTCGTGCCGGACGAGCCGGTGGATGTATTGGCCGCGCCGGCGGCAGCCCCGTGGATGAAGATCTCCGAGGCCATCGACTACCTGCGCGCGGTGGCTCCGACGCACGCGGTACCCATCCATCAAGGCATCGTCGCTCCCGAGGCGCGGGGTATTTACTACGGCCGTTTCACCGAGATGACCGACACCGACTTCCAGGTGTTGCCCGAAGAAAGTGGCGTCACCTTCTAGACGCCGACGCATGCGCGAGCAGACGCAGAATCGCACAATTTCAGCTCCCATTACGCGATTCTGTGTCTGCTCGCCCCCCAGTGTGGCTAGGTGATGTCGTCGGCGGCGCCGCGGCCGGCGGCCCGGCCGCTGAAAATGCAGCCGCCGAGGAACGTGCCCTCCAAGGCCCGGTAACCGTGCACGCCGCCACCGCCGAACCCGGCCACCTCGCCGGCCGCATAGAGCCCGGTCAGCGGGGTGCCGTCGTGCTTGAGGACTCGCCCACCCAGGTCAGTCTCGATGCCGCCCAACGTCTTTCGCGTCAGGATGTGTAGCTTGACCGCGATCAACGGCCCGGCTTTCGGATCGGTCAACCGATGCGGCGCCACCACCCGGCCCAGCCGGTCGCCCAGATATCCGCGGGCAGCCCGGATCGCGGTGATCTGACCGTCTTTGCTGAACTTGTTGGCCACCTCGCGATCGCGGGCGGTGACCTCGGCCTCCACCGTCGCATAGTCTAGCGGAACCACATTGGGAAGCTTGTTCATGCCGGTTACCAACTCGCGCAACGAATCTGCGCTGACGAAGTCCACACCCCGATCGATGAAGGCCTGAACCGGTCCGGGCGGGCCGGAATGGGCCCGGTTACGTATCAGCGCGCGCACGCTCTGCCCGGTCAGATCGGGGTTCTGCTCTTGCCCGGAAAGCGCGAATTCCTTCTCAATGATCTTGGCGTTGAGGATAAACCAGGTGTAGTCGTAGCCGGATTTGGTGATGTACTCGCAGGTGCCCAGCGTGTCGAAGCCGGGATAAAGCGGAACCGGCAACCGGTTGCCGGCCGCGTCCAGCCACAGCGACGACGGCCCGGGAATGATCCGGATACCGTGCAGCGGCCAGATCGGGTCGTAGTTGGTGATGCCCTCGGTGTAGTGCCACATCCGGTCGGGGTTGATCACCCGGGCCCCGGCCCGCTGGGAAATGCCGATCATCCTGCCGTCCACGTGGGCCGGCACCCCGCTCAGCATTTGCTCGGGCACGCGGCCCATCCGCTTTGGCCAGTTCTTGCGCACCAAATCGTGGTTGCCGCCGATGCCACCGCTGGTGACGAGCACAGCGGACGCACGAAATTCGAATTGCCCCAGTGCCTTTCGTGATGACGGCACGCCGCGCGATTCGGTCGTGGGCTCCAGCACGGTGCCCCGAACGCCGGTCACCGCGTCACCCTCGACGATCAATTCGTCGACTTGGTGACGGTGGGCGAAACGGACTGTCGAGCGATCGCGCAGCTGACGCGCGAAGATGTCGACCAGGGCCGGCCCGGTGCCCCAGGTGATGTGGAACCGCGGCACCGAGTTGCCATGCCCCTGTGCGTTGTAGCCGCCGCGCTCGGCCCAGCCGACCAACGGAAAGATCTTCAGACCCCGGTCACGCAGCCAGCTGCGCTTCTCCCCGGCCGCGAAATCCACGTAGGCGTGCGCCCACTGCCGTGGCCAGTAG
Source organism: uncultured Actinomycetota bacterium (assembly GCA_963794245.1). Taxonomy (GTDB): domain Bacteria; phylum Actinomycetota; class Actinomycetes; order Mycobacteriales; family Mycobacteriaceae; genus Mycobacterium. Next base: position 73,973 of record CAWCDD010000005.1, read on the forward strand.
TCCTCTTCCCGGTCGAAAGCCGCTGTGCCCAACCAGTCCTGCAACGCCAGCTCGTGGCTGTCCCGAATGCCCAGCCGCCGCTGCTCGGGGCTGTCGACAAAGAACAGACCACCGAACGACCAGAATGCCTGCCCACCGAGGTTGGCGCTGTTCTCCTGATCGAGAATGAGCACCCGCAAGCCGCGGTCCACCAACTCACAGGCGGCCACCAGGCCAGACAGTCCCGCCCCGACAACAATCGCGTCAGCGGCGAAGCCTGCCGCCGAAGAATCGCTCATGTCGCATCAGGGTAGTGCCCCGGACCAAGCGATTGATCTCGATGGCTTGGTCAGGCCGCGTCGAGAATCGCCTTGTTAGGTCGCCAGCGGTACACCGTCGGCGTGCACCCGTGCATCGACGCGAGGTCGACGGCGTCCAGCATCGCCTGCAGCGGACCCGGTTTGCGTAACTGACGGGCCGCGACCGCCACCCGCACGACGCCGTCGCGACGGGCGATCCGCTCGGCGGACAGCACCACCATGCGGCACCACCACGGCTCGGTGAGGAAACCCTCTCCGATGCCGAGTACGCGGGTGCGCACTGTGGTGTGGCGGACCAGATCGGTGATCCCATGTAGGTCAGCCAGAAGACGAAAACCATTGTTCGGTAATGCCGTAACCACACCGGGCGAGACGGTCCAGCCCGGGGCGGCGAAGAGCCGGGTACGTAGTCCGAGGTGTTCGAGCACCCGGTCGGCGGCCATCAGCCGAAGGTTGGCCTCGTGTGCCCGCAGGATGGCGAACTCACCACGCCGCTTCTTGGTCGCGGCGTCGTCGTAGCCGTGCAGCACGATGGCGTCGCCGCCGGCGCGCCGGGCAGTCAACCATTCGACGGTGCGCGGATCGTGGTCAAGCCGGTAGGCGCCGGATAGGCGCGGAGCCACCAGCAGCGAAACAGGCACTTTGCGGGAATCCATTTGTGCGCAGAACGCCTCGACGTCGTCCAGGGTGCGCTCGCCTATCCCTGAGACCGAGACGATCAATTTTCCAGACACAACCGCATTTTGACGAGCGCAGGTTTCAGGATGGTGAAGGACACGCAGACGGCAGGCGTATATCGACGCGTATGCCAGATGTCACTCAAGACTGGAATACGGCCTTCGCGCAACGGAGTTCGGCGCGATCGGATCACAGCGCGGACAGCGTGACACGCCACCGGGCGATCGCCGCACACCGGCACGCCGACAGCAAATGCGTACCAGCGTCGGTTGGGGAAATCGGTTCGATATGCTAAGCAACGCCATGGAGAAGGCCCGTACCGCAGCGGGCGACGCCGCGCTGCCCACCGCCCCCGCTGGGCTGTTGGGCGCCGAGGAACGTATCTATCCCTACAAGCTCGACGCCCAGCTGTTGCGGATTTCCGGCGTTTGCCTGCTCGCCACGATCATGGCGATCCTGGACGTCACGGTCGTCACCGTCGCGCAACGCACCTTCATCGCCGAGTTCGGATCCAACCAGGCGGTCGTCGCGTGGACGATGACCGGCTACACACTCGGGTTGGCGACCGTCATCCCACTGACCGGATGGGCAGCCGACCGGTTCGGCACCAAACGTCTCTTCATGGGCTCGGTGGTGGCCTTCATACTGGGCTCACTGCTATGCGCGATAGCGTCAACCATCTTGCAGCTCATCATATTTCGCGTAGTGCAGGGCGTAAGTGGCGGCATGCTGATGCCGCTCGGGTTCATGATCATGACGCGCGAAGCGGGCCCCGGGCGACTCGGCCGGTTGATGTCGATTTTGAGCATCCCGATGCTGCTCGCCCCGATCGCCGGCCCAATCCTGGGCGGTTGGCTGATCGACACCTCCAGTTGGAGATGGATCTTTTTGATCAACCTGCCGGTCGGGCTGGCCGCATTCGTCGCCGCGGGCATTGTGTTCCCCAGAGATCACCCCGCCCGGTCGGAAACGTTCGACGTCATCGGCGGGCTGCTGCTCTCGCCCGGACTGGCGACGTTCCTGTTCGCGGTGTCGTCGGTCCCCCGCTGCGGGACGGTAGCCGATCGGCGCGTCTTGATCCCCGCGGCAATCGGCCTGGCGCTGATCGCCGCGTTCGTCGTGCACGCGTTGCGCCGCGCGGATCACCCGCTCATCGACCTGCATCTGTTCCAGAACCCGGTTCTCACCCGGGCCAATGTGACGATGCTGCTGTTCGCCGCCGCCTTCTTCGGCGCGGGTCTGCTGCTCCCGAGCTATTTCCAGCAGGTGCTGCACCAGACGCCGATGCAAGCCGGAGTGCACTTGATCCCGCAGGGGCTCGGCGCCATGTTGACCATGCGGCTTGCCGGTCCACTTGTGGACAGGCAAGGACCGGGCAAGTTCGTGCTGGTCGGTATCGCGCTGATCATCGGGGGCCTGGGCACGTTCGCTTTCGGTGTGGCCAGGCACGCCGGGTATGCACCCACCCTGCTGATCGCGCTGGCGATCATGGGCCTGGGGATGGGTTGCACCATGATGCCGCTCTCGGTGGCAACGGTGCAGGCATTGGCGCCGCATCAGATCGCCCGCGGTACAACGCTGATGAGCGTCAGCCATCAGGTGGGCGGGTCGGTGGGAACCGCGCTGATGGCGATGATCCTGACCAAGCAATTCGACCGGAGCGAAGACATCGTCGCGGCAAACAAGCTTGCGGCGCTACAGCAGAAGGCCGCAGTCAGCGGCGTTCCGATTGATTCGTCACAAATACCCCACCAGTCACTCACCCCCGGCTTTTCCGCTAATCTGCTGCACGACCTTTCGCACGCCTATACATCCGTATTCGTGGTCGCGGTGATTTTGGTCGCATTTACCATCATCCCGGCGTCATTTCTGCCAAAAAAGCCGGCGATTCAAACAGTCGCCAAATAGCCGCGATCGCCCCCTGAACAGCACCGTTGCTGCCTGCGCACGGTGTCGAAGAAATGATCTCGAGCATTCATTCGTCAGGTGTCGAGAAGATGACGGGTGCGCGCACATCGCAAGCCGCTGACGCGTCGACAAGCGTTTTTGCCTGGAAATTACATATTGGGAATACCGGCAAAGCCACAAAATCGCGGGGCGGTCTCGATATGCTCGGCGGCATGCTCAGCGACGCCCTGGAAGAAGCGCGTTCCGCAGCTCCCAACGTCGCGGTGCCCATCGGTTCCACCGGACATAGGGCTGCGGGCGGTCGTGACTATCCCGACAAGGTCGACGCCAAGCTGCTGCGCACCGTCTTCGTGTGCGGGCTGGCCTGCGTGATGGCGATTCTGGACAGCACGGTCGTCGCGGTCGCACAAGGCACCTTCGTCACTCATTTCAATTCCACCCAGGCGGTCGTCTCCTGGACGGTCGCCGGCTACATGCTGGCGTTTGCGACCGTGATCCCTATAACCGGCTGGGCGGCGGATAGGTTCGGCACCAAACGACTCTTCATGGGTTCGGTCCTGCTGTTCATGCTGGGCTCGCTGCTGTGCGCGATATCGCCAACCATCATGCTGCTCATCATCTTTCGGGTCATACAAGGTGTCGGCGGCGGCATGCTGATGCCGCTGAGCTTCGTGATACTGACTCACGAGGCGGGCCCGAAGCGGGTTGGCCGCTTGATGGCGATCGGGGGAATCCCGATCCTGCTCGGTCCGATCGGTGGGCCGATCCTGGGCGGCTGGCTGGTCGGCGCCTACGGCTGGGAGTGGATCTTCCTGATCAACCTGCCGATCGGGCTGATCGCGCTGGTGCTCGCCGCAATCACCTTTCCCAAAGATCGCCCGGCCCCGGCGGAAGCACTCGACATCGTCAGCGTGCTGCTATTGCCGCCCGGCGTCACGCTGTTCCTGGCCGGAGTGTCGTCCATCCCGGCGCGGGGCACGGTCGCCGACCACGTCGTGTTGGTACCGACGATCACCGGGCTGGCGCTGATAGCCGCATTCGTCTTCCATTCCTTTCGCACCGACCACCCGCTCATCGACCTGCGGCTTTTCCACAACCGCGTGGTCACAAACGCCAATCTGGCCCTGCTGGTATTCGGCGCGCCCTTTATCGGGATCGGGCTGCTGATCCCGAGCTACTTCCAACTCGTGATGCACCAAACACCGATGCAGTCCGGGATGCATTTGGTGCCGGTCGGTCTCGGTGCCGTCATTACGATGCCGCTCGCCGGGGCGTTCATGGATAAACACGGACCCGGCAAAATTGTGCTGATCGGCCTCCCGGTGATGACGGCCGGTCTGGGCATCTTCACCTATGGCGTCGCGACGCAGGCCAGCTATAAGCCACTACTGCTGATCGGACTTGCCGTCATGGGCCTGGGTATCGGCTGCACCACGACGCCGCTGTCCGCGGCGGTCCTGCAGTCGCTGGCCCCGCATCAGGTCGCGCGAGGCACCACGCTGGTGACCGTCAACCAGCAGGTGAGCGGATCGATAGGGGCCGCGCTGATGGCGGTGGTCTTGACCCACTTGTTCAATCACAACCAAACCCTGGTCACGGCGAACAAGATGGTCGCAGCGCAACAACAAGCCAGCGGGCATCCTGTGCCGGTTGAGGCTTCGGCATCCTCGTGGAAAGCCCTTGGCCCCGATTTCGCGAATAGCGTGATGCATGCCTTCTCACACGCCTACACGGCGGTGTTCGTGGTGGCCGTCGCGTTGCTGGCCTTGACGATCATCCCGGCATCGTTTCTGCCGACGAAACGGCCGGAGCCAGAAGAAGACCCGGAACCCGCCGAAGCGCTGGCTGACTGATCCGGCTTATTTTTCGAAGAGCATCGTGGCGATCCACCGGTGTGCTGGAGCTGCTGGGCGCCGCGGGGCTGCTGCTTCCCGCCACCCGGGCCGCAGCGGCCGTGTGCCTGCTGCTGCTGATGCTGGCCATGTTCCCGGCCAACGTCTACGCGTCCCGGATGCCCAATCCGCCCAAGTCGATGACGACGCGGCTACCCCTGCGCGCCGCCACCGAGATCGTTTTCCTCGCCGCCGCCGTAGCGGTTGCCGTCGGCAGCTGCTAGCAGCCACGCATATTGGAATGCGGTTTCCTGCCAACCCCGGTAGCGACCACTGACGCCACCATGGCCCGCCGCCATCTGTGTCTTGAGCAGCACCGGGTTGCCGCCTGCGTTGGCATGCCGCAACGCGGCAACCCACTTGGCCGGCTCCACGTAGTAGACCCTGGTGTCGTTCAACGACGTCATCGCCAGGATGGCGGGATAATTCTTGGTCTCGACGTTCTCGTAGGGCGAATATGATTTCATGTATGCGTAGACTTCGCTGTCGCTCAAGGGATTTCCCCATTCGTCCCACTCGGTGACGGTCAACGGCAACGAGGGATCCAGAATCGTGGTCAGCGGGTCGACGAACGGGACCTGGGCGAGAATTCCGGCGAACAGATCCGGCGCCAGGTTGGCCACCGCACCCATCAGCAGCCCGCCCGCACTGCCGCCCAATGCGACGAGCTGATCTGGGCGCGTCACTCCCGCATCCACCAAATGCTGTGCCGCCGCGACGAAGTCGGTAAAAGTGTTCTTCTTCTCCAGCAGTTTTCCGTGCTCGTACCACAGCCGGCCCATCTCTCCCCCGCCGCGGACGTGGGCGATGGCGAACACCATGCCCCGGTCCAGTAACGACAACCGCGCGATGGAAAAGGTTGGATCTGTGCATATCTCGTAGGCGCCGTAGCCGTAGATGAGTGTGGGCGCCGGAAATTCGAGGCCGGCCCGGTGCACGATCGACACCGGGACCCGGGTGCCGTCGGCGGCGAGCGCCCAGTCGCGCCGTTCGACGTAGTCGGTTTGGCGGTAGTCACCGAGCACCGGCTGTTCACGCAGCAGGGTGCGCTCACCGGTGCCCAGGTCGATGTCGTAGACCCGCAACGGCGTGACGAGAGACCCGGCCCTGATCCGCAGCTTGGGTGAAACCCAGTTCGGATTGCCGCCCAGGCCCGACGACATCAGCTCCGAATCGAACGCGATCTCCTCGGGCTCCGCGTAGTCGCCGTCGGAACTGATGGGCCACAACTGGATTCGTGGCAATGCCGCCCGGCGGTAGCTGATCACCAGATGACCGGCAAAGGCATCCGCAGCTTCGAGCCGCACGTCATCGCGATGCGGAATCAGGGTGCGTTGCTGCGTGGGATCGCTGACCGGCGCTTCGGTAAGCATGAAGTTCACCGCACCGTCGTTGTGCAGGATCAGGAATCTGTCCTGTCCCCCGACCACCGCGTGCTCCACCGAGTATTCGACACCTTCTCGGCGTGGCAGCACGACAGTGAACTCAGCCTGCGGGTCCGCGGCGTCGGCGTAGCGGACCTCGGAGGTGATGGACGAACCTGAGGCGATGAAGACGTACGCCTCGCTTCGACTCAGGCCTGCCCCGAGCCAGAACCGTTCGTCGGCTTCGTGATACACCAATTCCGACGGTTCCCCGGAGCCCAGCCGATAGCGCCACACTTTGTCCGGGCGGTGGGCGTCGTCCAGGGTGAGGTAGTACACGGTGCGGTTGTCGGCCGCCCACGTCACCCCGCCCGCGATGTCGGCGATCTCGTCGGGGTATTTCTCGCCGGTGCGTAAGTCCTTGAACCGCAGCGTGTACCGCTCATCGCCGATGATGTCGACGGAGTAAGCCAGCAGATTGGCATCCAGGCTGACCAGCGCGGCGCCGAGGGCGAAGAAGTCGTGTCCGTCCGCCTCTTCGTTCGAATCGAGCAGAATCTGCTCGCCCGGTATTTCGGTGTTCTCATCCAGAACCGGCGGGTCCCAGTCATCGGAATTTGTTACCGGGCAACGGCACTGGACGCGGTATTGCTTTCCTTCGAAGGTGCGCGAGTAGTACCACCAGTCGCCCTGCCTGGTCGGCACCGACAGATCGGTTTCCTTGGTGCGTGCCTTGATCTCGTCGAAAATCTTTTGCCGCAACGGTTCAAGGTGCGCGAGGCTCTGGTCGACGTAGTCGTTTTCGGCCTCGAGGTAGGCGATGACTTCGGGGTTCGACTTTTCGCGCAGCCACTCGTACGGATCGATGAACACGTCGCCGTGATGCTCACGTATGGTCTCGACTCGTTTGGCTACCGGTGGTGACGGGGTCTGGGTGTCGGAGCCCGTCATGCGCTCGACCCGATCCAGTCGGCGAAGCTCAAACCGGAAATCCGTTCGTAGGCATTGATATAACGGTCGCGAGTGGCGACGATGATGTCATCCGGCAGCGGCGGCGGGGGTTCCGAGCCGTAGCGGTCCCAGCCGGATTCGGGGCTGGTCAGCCAATTGCGGACGAACTGCTTGTCGAAACTGGTTTGAACAACCCCCACGCGGTAATCCTCGGCAGGCCAGTACCGCGAGGAGTCCGGGGTGAAGATCTCGTCGGCCAGCAGCAGATTGCCGTCGCGGTCGGTGCCGAATTCGAACTTGGTGTCGGCGATGATGATTCCAGTCGTCAACGCATGATCGGCGGCCTGGACATAGATCTGCAGCGTGCGGTCGCGCAGTTGGTTGGCGGCTACCGCGCCCACCAACTCGATCACCCGGTTAAAGGCGATGTTCTCGTCGTGGTCACCCAATGCGGCCTTGGTCGCCGGAGTGAACAGCGGCTCGGCGAACTTGCTGGCCTCGACCAGACCAGGCGGCAGCGTGATGCCGCAGACCTTGCCGGTCGCCTGATAGTCCAGCAGTCCCGAGCCGGTCAGATAACCGCGGGCCACACACTCCACCGGCATCATCTCCAGCTGGCGCACCACCAGCGCGCGACCCAGCACCTCGTCGGGGATGCGTGGGTCGTCGGGCGGCCCGGCCAGATGGTTGGGGGCGTCGACGAGGCCGAAGAAGAACACGCTCATCGCGGTCAGGATGCGGCCTTTGTCGGGGATCGTGCTGTCCAAGACGAAGTCGTACGCCGAGATCCGGTCGCTGGCGACCAGCAACAGGTGCTCCTCGTCGACGCGGTAAAGCTCGCGGACCTTGCCGCTGGCCAAATGCTGGTAGTCGGACAGTGCAGGGCGCATCGGGCCAGCCTATCGGGAAGCCCACCCCGGGCCGGGAGCTGTGCTGGGATCAAGGTTATGAGATCGCGCTTTTTGCCCTACGCCACCACGCCCGGCCGATTGCTGGCCCAGCTGTTCAGCGATGCCGTCATCGTCGTGTGGACGGCGATCTGGTTGCTTGTCGGCACCGCCGTCTACGACGCCATCTCGACGATCGCCGAAGCCGGCCGGCAAGTCGAGGACGGCACCCACACCATCGCGGGCAACCTCGCCTCAGCGGGTCATGGCGCGCAACACATCCCGGTCGTCGGCGATACCGTCAGCAAGCCACTCAATTCGGCCAGCCAGGCCGCCGTCGACATCGCGGGCGCCCTGCACGAGCTGGACACCACGGCCGGCTGGCTCGCGGTGCTGCTCGCCTTGGCCGTCGTCGCACCGCCGATCCTCGTCGCGACCGCGCCGTGGCTTTACCTGCGGCTCCGGTTCTTCCGGCGCAAGTTGACCGTGACCGCCCTGGCGGCCACCCCGGCCGGAGAACAGCTGCTCGCGCTGCGGGCACTGACCAACCGTGCGCCGGGGAAACTGGCCGCCGTCAGCGCGGATCCCGTCGGCGGGTGGCGTCGCGAGGATCCCTTCACGATCCGTGCGCTGGCGGCCCTCGAACTGCGCTCGGCAGGGATCACGCTTCGCGCGCGCTAATCTCCGGTTGGCGGCGAGATCGCCGTGGTGGCTGTGCTCCTGCCCTCAGTCACCACCGTGGCGGCAATGTCGGCGACAGAACGGCGAGCCGGAACCTCACGATTCCTCGAGTAGTTCCACGACCAGATGCCGAATGCCGGTGTGGCGGTTGCTCCGCGTCCACTCGACGGGCCGCACCACCCGCACAGCGCCGAAGCGCGACAGCAGCTCCTCGAACAGGACCCGCAGCTCCAGGCGCGCCAGATTGGCCCCCAGGCAGTAGTGCACGCCCTGACCGAAGCCCAAGTGCGGATTGGGTTTTCGCCCGATGTCGAACTCGTCTGCGCGGTCGAACACACCGGCGTCGCGGTTGGCCGAGCCCTCCCAGATCTGTACCTTCTGCCCGGCTTCGATCGACTGCCCGCCCAGGACGACGTCGCGGGTGGCGGTGCGCCGCTTGGACGGCGACGGCGACGTCCACCGCACCATCTCCTCGACCGCCGTCGGCAGCATGCCGAAATCCGCTCGTAGCGCGCGCAATTGTTCGGGATGCTCGGCCAGGGACAGCAGTCCACCGGCAACCGCGTTGCGGGTCGTCTCCGCGCCGGCGCTGAACAGCAGGCTGAAGAACAGGTACAGCTCGAGATCCGACAAGGCAGGCGCGTCAACGTCCTCGAGGGCGGCGTTGGTGACGATCGACAACATGTCGTCGGTCGGGTTGGCACGTTTCGACGCGATCAGCTCCTGGCCGTAGCTGTACATCCGCGAGCCGGCCGCGGCGTCTCTTTCTGAAGCCGACAGCTGAGAGAGCGACGCCTTGCGCGAGCCGCCGAAATCGAACTGGGGCTCGATGGCCTCGAACAGCCAATGCCGTTCGGACTCCGGCACTCCCAGCAGGATGCAGATCATCTGCATCGGCAGTTCGGCGGCGATGTCGACGAGGAAGTCAAACGGTTCGCCCGGCACCACGTCATCCAGCAGCCGTCGCGCCCGGGCCCGCAGGTCGTTCTCGACGAGACCAATCATTCGCGGCGTCAGCCCGGAGCTGACCAGTCGCCGGATCTGTGAGTGCCGCGGGTCGTCCATCATGTTGAGCACCTGGCCCGCGATGGCCAGGTCCTGTAACAGCGTCCCGCCGAACGGCCGAGCGCCGCCGGTCACCGATGAGTACGTCACCGGATCCTTCAGCACTGCAAGCGTTTCCGCGTAGCTCGCGACGGACCAAAAGCCCTCCGCGTCGGGGGTGTTGTCGGTCGGCTCGTGCCAATAGACCGGCGCCTCGCGGCGGTGCACGGCGAACAACTCGTGCGGAAAACCGTTGGCGAAGTTGTCCAGATCGGTGAAGTCGATGCCGGAGAGCGCGGCAGCGAGAGTCACAGGATCGCACCCGGTGCGTATTTGGCCGCGTCCGGGTAGCGGCCCACCAGCGTGTCCACCGTCGCAACGACCTGGTCGACCTGATCGCCGGCTGCGCCGGTGAATGCCTTCTTGTCGGCCAGCGCGGCGTCCAGCGCCGCACGGTCCAGCGGCAGCCGCTCGTCGGCGGCCAACCGGTCCAGCAGATCGGGTTCGGCACCGCGTTCTCGCATCGCCAACGCCGTTGCCACCGCGTGTTCGCGGATCACGTGATGCGCGGTCTCGCGGCCCAGGCCCGCCCGCACGGCCGCGATCAACACCTTGGTGGTGGCCAGGAACGGCAGATAGCGATCCAGCTCGCGCTCGATCACCGCCGGGTAGGCGCCGAACTCGTCGAGCACCGTCAAGAACGTCTCGATTTGGCCGTCGATGGCAAAGAAGCTGTCCGGCAACGCAACTCGGCGTACCACCGAGCAAAACACGTCACCTTCGTTCCACTGGGCGCCGGCTAGCTCGGCGGCCATCGAGGCGTAGCCGCGCAGCACAACCTGTAGGCCGTTGACCCGTTCGCAGCTGCGGGTGTTCATCTTGTGCGGCATCGCCGACGAACCGACCTGCCCCGGCGCGAAGCCCTCGGTGACGAGTTCGTGCCCAGCCATCAGCCGGATGGTGTGGGCCATCGACGACGGCCCGGCACCGAGCTGCACCAGCGCGGAGAGCACATCGTGGTCCAGCGAACGGGGATACACCTGCCCGACACTGGTCAAAACGTTTGCGAAGCCCAGGAATTCAGCAACACGACGCTCCAGCTCGGCCAGCTTGGCCGCGTCGCCGTCCAACAGGTCGAGCATGTCCTGCGCGGTGCCCATCGGGCCCTTGATGCCGCGCAGCGGATAGCGGTCGATCAACTCGCGCAGCCTGGTCAACGCGATCAGCGTCTCCTGGGCCGCCGAGGCGAACCGCTTGCCCAGCGTGGTGGCCTGCGCGGCGACGTTGTGGCTGCGTCCGGCCATCACCAGATCGCGATAGGTCACCGCCCGCTCGGCAAGCCGCGCGACCACCGCCACCCCGTGCGAGAAGACCAGTTCCAGCGACCGCCGGATCTGCAGCTGCTCGACATTCTCGGTCAGATCGCGACTGGTCATCCCCTTGTGCACATGCTCGTGACCGGCCAACGCGTTGAATTCCTCGATGCGGGCCTTCACGTCATGCCGCAGCACCCGTTCACGTTCCGCGATCGAAGCCAAGTCCACGTCGTCGAGCACTCGCTCGTAGTCGGCGACCGCGTCCGGGGGCACCGGAACGCCGAGTTCGGTCTGCGCCCGTAACACGGCTACCCACAACCGCCGCTCCGCGACGACCTTGGCCTCCGGCGACCAGATCGCGACCATCTCGGCGCTGGCGTACCGGGCGGCCAGCACATTCGGAATGCTCACAAGCACACAGCTTACGGTCGGCGTCCTCGCGGAAGACACCGCTGGCCGACTACGCCGAGTTGATTGTCACCCTGACGAAACGGCGCACCCCGTGCGGCGAGCGCCAAGTCATACCCTGTCCCGATGTACTTCGCCGGCGTCGACCTCGCGTGGGGCACCCGCAACCCGACCGGTGTCGCCGTCGTCGACTCCGAGGGTGACCTGGTGAGCGCCGGCGCGGTCCGCGACGACGACGAAATCCTGGCGGCATTGCGCCCTTACCTGCACGGGGATTGCGTAGTCGGGTTCGACGCCCCGCTGGTGGTGAACAACCCCACTGGTCAGCGCCCGGCCGAGACCGCGCTCAACCGTGACTTCCGCAGGTTCGAAGCCGGCGCACATCCGGCCAACACCGGGAAGCCCGAGTTCGCCAACGGTCCGCGCGGGGCGCGGCTGGCCGAGGCATTGGGCCTCGACATGGATCCACGGTCGGCGACCGCGCGGCGCGCGATCGAGGTCTATCCGCACGCGGCGACCGTCGCGTTGTTCCGGCTGGAGCGGACCTTGAAATACAAGGCCAAGCCCGGCCGCACCCTCGAGCGGCTCAAATCCGAGCTGCTGCTGCTGATCGACGGCGTCGAGCGGCTCGCCGACGCCGACGTGCCGTTGCGCGTCGCCGATCACCACGACTGGATCGCACTGCGCAACCAGGTGACGACGGCGCAGCGCAAGAGCGACCTGCGTCGCGCCGAAGACCCGGTCGATGCCGTGGTCTGCGCCTACGTGGCGCTGTACTCCCAGCGCTGCCCCGCCCGCATCACGATTTACGGTGACGCCGCCAGCGGGTACATCGTGACGCCGTCACTGCCTGCCGAGGTGATCGGGCAGTAACGGTCAGATCCGCACCGGTCGTTCGTCGATGGGTGCGAGCACGTCGATGATGTCGATCACGGTGCCCATTGCCGAGGTGCGGGGATCGCGTCCCTCGACCAGCGCGGAGACCACCGAACCGTCGACCGCGCAGATCAGCGTGCAGATCAACTCGATACGCACAGCGCGGCCGGATCGCTCGATCGCCTCGGCGACGGCATCGGCACGCTGCCGCAAGCTGCGGCGCATGGTTTCGCGCAACGCGGTCAGGCGGGTGCAGGCGATGTTCCGCTCGTAGCGCGATATCAGCTGTTCGACGAGCGTCTGATCGGAGAGGTCACCCACCAGCAAGTCAACCAGTACCTCGGCGGTGGTCTCGGGCCCGCGGCGCCGGCGGGACAGCGCGTTGACCCGCGCTCGCAGCTGAGCCACCTCGATCATCGCGATGTGTTCGACCGCCCGTGCGATCAAGTCGTCCAGGGACGAGAAGTAATACGTAGTGGACGCCAAGGGCAGACCGGCCCGCTGTGCGACCGCTCGGTGCCGCACCGCTTCGAACCCGCCCTCGGCAAGCAGCTCGGCGGCAGCGCTCACCAGCGCATACCGTCGACGTTCTCCTTTCGGAGTCACCGCTGCAGTCACGAGTAGCCATCGTGCCAGCCAAAGTGGTACTGCATTGCCATTTCCGCCAAACGCCCATGGCATGATGGCCCGCATGCCCGACTTGAGCCGCCGCGCCGTGCTCGGTCTTGGTGCCAGCGCGGCTATGGGTGCAGCGGGCGCTTTTGCGCTCGACAACCTATTACACACCACAACATCTCGCAGCATTCCGGTATCGAGGGCCAGCACGCAGGTTCCGATGGCGCCGCCCACCGCACCGCTCGAGCCGGCTCCCTCGGGGGACCCGGCGCCGACCATGACGACCGGCTCCTTCGTGTCCGCCGCGCGCGGCGGGATCTCGACCAACTGGGCGATCGCACGGCCGCCGGGCCAGACCAAACCACTGCGGCCGGTGATCGCGCTGCACGGCAAGGGCAGTGATGCGGCCACCGTGATGGCCGGCGGCGTCGAGCAGGGACTCGCTCAGGCCGTCAATGCCGGACTACCGCCGTTCGCGGTCGTCGCCGTCGACGGCGGCGGTAGTTATTGGCACAAGCGGGCTTCCGGCGAGGACTCCGGTGCGATGGTGCTGAGCGAGCTGATCCCGATGCTGGACAGCCAGCGCTTGGACACCTCGCGGGTGGCGTTCCTGGGTTGGTCGATGGGTGGCTATGGCGCATTGCTGCTCGGCGGCCGGCTCGGACCCGCACGCACCGCGGCGATCTGCGCGGTGAGCCCGGCGCTGTGGATGTCTTCGGGAGCGGCCGCGCCCGGTGCGTTCGACGGCCCCGACGACTTCGCGGCGAATTCGGTGTTCGGAATGCCGGCGCTGGCGTCGATTCCGATCCGGATCGACTGCGGCGACAGTGATCCGTTCTACGACGCGACCAAGCAGTTCATCGCTCAGCTGCCCAACCCGCCCGCCGGTGGTTTCTCGCCCGGGGGGCACAACCCGGCGTTCTGGAGCTCGCAGCTGCCGGCCGAACTGACCTGGATGGCACCGCTGCTGACGGCTTGAGCGTTACGCTCGCGGACGTGAGCACACCGTTCAACTGGAACTTCCCTTACGCCTGGCCGCGAAAGCCCGTTCTCGGACCAAACGTCGTGTGCACATCGCAGCCGCTTGCGGCCCAAGCGGGTCTGCGGATGCTCGCCCAGGGCGGCAGCGCCGCCGATGCGGCCATCGCCACCGCCATCACGCTGACCATCGTGGAGCCGGTGTCCAACGGCATCGGCTCGGATGCCTTCGCCATCGTCTGGGACGGCAAGAAGCTACACGGCCTGAACGCATCTGGCCGCTCGCCGGCGGCGTGGACTCCAGAGTACTTCGGCGACAAGGGCGTTCCTGCGCTGGGCTGGAACTCGGTGACCGTGCCGGGAGCGGTGTCGGCATGGGTCCAGTTGCACGCCAAATTCGGCAAACTCCCGTTCGAGCGGCTCTTCGAGCCGGCGATCTCTTACGGCCGCAACGGCTTTCCAGTCTCACCGACGATCGCGCAGCAGTGGGACGCGCAGGTGCCGTTGTTCGCATCTCAGCCTGGGTTCGCCGAGGCGTTCCTGCCCGACGGGCGGGCACCCAAAGCCGGTGAGCTTTTTCGCTTTCCCGCGCATGCGGTCACACTCGAAGAGATCGCGGCCACCAACGGCGAGGCCTTCTATCGCGGGGAACTGGCGGCCCAACTCGACACGCACGCAACGGCGAACGGCGGCGCTATGCGGGCCAGCGACCTCGCCGCCCACCGCGCCGATTGGGTGGGCACGATCAGCGGAACCTACCGCGGCTACACCGTCCACGAGATACCGCCCAACGGGCAGGGCATTGTGGCGTTGATTGCGCTCGGGATCCTCCAGCAGTTCGACATGTCCTCGCTGCCAGTCGATTCCGCCGACAGCGTGCATCTGCAGATCGAAGCGCTCAAACTGGCTTTCGCGGACGCGCAGGCCTACGTCTCCGACATCGACCACATGCCGCTGCGCCCCGAGGACCTGCTGGACACGGAGTACCTGAAGCAGCGGGCCGCACTGATCGACCGCAATCGGGCGAAGCCCGCGTCGGCGGGCAGCCCGGCCGGGGGAACCGTATATCTCACCGCCGCCGACGCCTCGGGCGTGATGGTGTCGATGATCCAGTCGAACTACATGGGGTTCGGATCCGGCGTGGTGGTGCCGGGCACGGGCATCTCACTGCAAAACCGCGGAGCGGGTTTCGTTGCAGCTAAAGGACATCCAAATCAGGTCGGGCCGAATAAGCGGCCCTACCAGACGATCATCCCCGGCTTCGTGACCAAGGACGGGGAGCCGGTGATGAGCTTCGGGGTGATGGGCGGTCCGATGCAACCCCAAGGCCATGTGCAGGTATTGGTTCGCATCGCCGACTATGGCCAGAACCCACAGGCGGCCTGCGATGGCCCGCGGTTCCGCTGGGTGCAGGGAATGCAGGTCAGTTGCGAGCAGGGCTTTCCGCCGTCAACGCTCGACGAGCTGCGGCAGCGCGGGCACGACCTGCTCACCGTGGACGACTACAACGCATTCGGCAGCTGCCAGGCGATCTGGCGCCTCGATGACGGGTACCTTGCGGCCAGTGATCCGCGTCGCGACGGCCAAGCTGTGGCCTTCTAGACGTGGATCTTGCCCTCTTGCGCCAGCAATCCGATATCACTGCGGAAGTGACTGCCCGGCAACCGAATTGACCGCAGGATTTCGTAGGCGTGCTCGCGCGCCGCGGACAGGTCGGCGCCGGTGCCCACCACCGACAGCACCCGGCCGCCCGAAGAGACGATCGCACCGTCGTCGCGACGCGTTGTTCCGGCATGCAGCACACCATCGGCTTCGGACCCGGCGATCACGTCGCCTACCCGGGGACGCCCTGGGTAGTTCTCTGCTGCCAGCACGACGGTCACGGCGGCACCGTCCCGCCAGCGCAACTCGCCGAAGTCGGCGAGCTCCCCGGCGCCGGCGGCATGCAGCAGCTGCCCGAGCGGCGAATCCAGCAGGGCCAGGACGGCCTGGGTCTCCGGATCGCCGAAGCGGCAATTGAATTCGACCACCGCCGGCCCGTTGGAGGTGATGGCGAGACCGACATAGAGCAATCCAGAGAATGGACATCCACGCCGAACCATCTCGGCCGCAACGGGTTCCACGATTTCGGTGAGCACCTCCCGATACACGTCGTCGGGAAGCCACGCCAACGGCGCGTAGGCTCCCATGCCACCGGTGTTCGGGCCCGCGTCGCCGTCACCCACCCGTTTGAAATCTTGTGCCGGCAGCAGCGGCACCACGGTCTTGCCGTCGACCACACAGAACAGCGAAACCTCGGGGCCGTCGAGAAAGGACTCCAATAGCACCGGATGCCCGGCCTCGAGCAGGCCGGCACCATGGGCGCGGGCAGCGTCCCGATCCGGTGTCACCACCACGCCTTTGCCGGCCGCCAAGGAGTCGTCCTTGACCACCCAAGCCGGGTCCCCGGCGGGTGGGCCGAAGCGATCGAGGGCTGCGTCCAAATGCGCGGGATTGTCCACGATTTCGCTGGACGCGGTCCGCACCCCGGCGGCCGCCATGACCTCCTTGGCGAATGCCTTCGAGCCCTCGATGCGAGCCGCATCCTTGTTGGGCCCGAAGCAGACGATACCGGCGGCGCGCACGGCGTCGGCCACCCCGAGCACCAAGGGAACCTCGGGGCCGATGACGACCAGGTCGGCGCGCACCTCGCGTGCCAAAGCGACCACAGCCTCGCCGGAGGCGATGTCCACGTCATGTTGCTCGGCCAGCCGGGCGGTGCCGGCGTTGCCGGGAGCAACGGCTAGCCCCGTGACCTGCGGATCTCTACTGAGGGCCAGCAGCAGGGCATGTTCACGGGCACCGGAGCCGATCACCAGAACGCGCACGACAGGTCAGACTAGCGTCACCGCGTTACAGGATTTTCTCGAGCAGGTTTTTGAGGTCCTTTTGCTGCGCTGCGCTAAGACGTCCCAGACGCTTGTTGAACTCGTCGGACAGCAGCGCCAGGCCGTTCTTGGCGGCTTGACGCCCGGGCGCGGTCAGCAGAAGTCGATGGCGCCGCAAATCGGACACGTCGATCTCGCGAGTCACGAAACCCGCGGCCTCAAGCCGTTTCAGGTAAAGCGTCACCGTCGCCTTGGGCATGCTCAGCGTCGCGGCCAGTTCCGCCGGGTAGGGATGTTCGTCGATCTCGGCGAGCAGGAACAGTTCCTTGGACTCGAGTCCCAGCGCGCAGATATTGGCCTCGGCGCACGAGATGACCGAGAGCAGCACCCGATAATTCAGTGACCAGATCTTGGCAGCATCAA
This sequence comes from uncultured Actinomycetota bacterium, assembly GCA_963794245.1. Classification (GTDB taxonomy): domain Bacteria; phylum Actinomycetota; class Actinomycetes; order Mycobacteriales; family Mycobacteriaceae; genus Mycobacterium. The sequence continues at coordinate 91,160 of CAWCDD010000005.1, forward strand.
CTACAGACATCGACTTGCCAGGTCGTTCAGTCGTGAACTAGTTTAGGAATGAACAACCTCATATTCGAACAATCTACCAGGAAGTGGGCATCATGCCGCTGGATCAATACGTGACACTCGGACGGTCCGGTTTGCGCGTCAGCCCACTGTGTCTGGGTGCGATGACATTCGGAGAGGACCTCGGCTGGGGCACCAGCGTGGAAGAGTCCCAACAGATCATCGATCGATACACCGAACTCGGCGGCAACTTCATCGACACCGCCAACTTCTACACCCGGAGCCACTCCGAGAAAATCATCGGCGACCACATCGGGCGCCACGGTGCCCGACGCGATCGCATGGTGATCGCCACCAAGTTCAGCGGCAATCTGTATCCCGGCGATCCCAACGGTGGCGGCTCGGGCCGCAAATCGCTGATCGACGCGTGCGACAACTCGCTGCGGCGCCTGCAAACCGACTACATCGACCTGTACTGGCTGCACATGTGGGACACGAACACCCCCATCGAGGAGACGATGGGGGCCCTCGACGACCTCGTTGCCGCCGGCAAGGTTCGCTACATCGGCGTCTCGGACACCCCGGCATGGAAGATCGTCGAGGCCAACCTGATCGCCCGCTTCCGCGGCTGGTCGGCATTCATCGGCCTGCAGATCGAATACTCGCTGCTCGAACGCACCGTCGAACAGGAGCTTGTTCCGATGGCCAGTGAATTCGGCCTCGGCATCACGCCGTGGTCGCCATTGAAAGGCGGCGTGCTCAGCGGCAAGTACACCCGGCGAAATGCGGGACAGCACTACGCCGATCGCGGTGCGATGGTCGATTCCTTCCTCAACGACAAGACCTACGCGCTGATCGACGAACTCGAGGCCATCGCCAAAGCGCACGAGACCAACGTGGCCAGCGTGGCACTGGCCTGGGTGCACGCACAGCGTGCGGTCTCATCGATCATCATCGGGGCCCGCAGACTCTCGCAGCTCGACGACAATCTCCGCGCCGTCGACGTCAACCTCAGCGCCGAGGAAGTGGCCCGGCTCGCCACACTGACCAAGCCGAGGTTCGGCTTCCCGCAAGGCATGATGGCAATGGCGCCGGGCATCATCCAGGGCGGAACATCGGTCAACGGGGTGTTTGGGCCGCCTTCCGAATACGTGATGCCCAAAGGCGGCCAGCCGTACTGAGGTCCGTTGTCAGCGCGAGCAGAGCTCGTTAGTCGCTGCCCGAGTGCATCTTCAGCGCGGCATCCACGTTGGCCTTCTTGTCCTCGCCGGCACCCTTCGCGGCGGCCTTCTTGCGCTTTGCCACGACGGCGGAGACCGCCCCATTGAGCGCAGAACCGAGCGGGAACCCGAGATAGTGCGTGAGGAAGACGGCCATCTCCTTGAGCTCGTCCTCGGTGAGTTCCCCGTTCAGCAGGGCCGCATTGATCTGGATCTCGGCCAGGTCGCGGCTTCCGACCGCGGTCACCGCCGTCAACGTCATGATGCGCTTGTCGCGCATCGACAAACCCGGCCGGTTCCAGATGTCGCCGAACAGGTGATCGACGGTCAGGTCGAAGTACGCGTCGCCCTCGATGTTGGGCATCTCCCAGCCGTATACCTCGTTCATCTTCTCGAGGCCCTTGCGGCGCAGTTCGTCCATTTACGTCTCTTTCCGTGTGTGCGGTACCCCGAGGCCGGCCGCCAGCCGCTCATACGCAAGCCGGGCAAGCGGCAGGTCAACCGATACGGCTTCGCCCAGACCCAGCGCAAGGCTCAGATCCTTCTCCCCCAGGCCGCGGGTGTGCAAGAACGGCTCGTACAGGAAGTTCTCCGGCTCAAGGTCTTTCATATCCTCACGCACCATGATGGCCCCCGGCCCGCTGGTCAGCGCGTCAGTGTGGCGGACCACCCGGCCCAGCGCCTGTAAATCCAGCCCCGCCGCCTCGGCCAGCTTCATGGCTTCGCACGCCGCCGCGTACGAGGTGAACGTCAACATGTTGCGCGCCAGCTTCATTCGCGTCCCGGCGCCGGGCTCGCCGGCGTGGATGACCATCGCCGCCCAGTGTTTGAATGCGGGCTTGATCCGCTCGTACACCTCGCGCTCGGCGCCCACCATGGTGGCGAGTTCGCCCTTCGCCGCCGCGGCTGCCCCGCCACTGACGGGCGCGTCGACAACATGGATGCCTCGCGGTTTGAGCTCGGCAGCCAGCTCGACGGCGGTGGTGTCGCTGATGGTCGAGTGGATCGCGATGACGGTGCCGGGCTTCGCATTGGCGGCCAGCTCGCCGACGACCTCGCGCACCTGGGCGTCGTTGAGCACGGTGATATGGATGATGTCGGCGGCGGCAACGTCGGCGACGCTGTCGGCCAGGCTGGCGCCCTTTTCGACCAGCGGCGTCATCGCCTCGGTCCGGATGTCGTAAACCGTTACCCCGCCGGGCCATTCGGTCATCTTCGTGGCCATCGGCGCGCCCATGTTCCCCAGCCCGATATACCCCAGCTTCAGATCTGTCATGACCGTATTATCTGTCCGCCGTCAACGTTGAAGATCTGCCCGGTGATCCACTTGGCCTCATCCGACAGCAGGAACAGGCACATGCCGACCAGATCTTCGGGAGTTCCCATGCGCGACAACGGAAGCCCCTTGACGATGTCGTCCACCATCTCCTTGGGCGTGGTGGTCCGGTTGGCCTCGGTGTCGATAGGACCGGGTGCGATCGCGTTGATCCGGATGTTGCGGCCGCCCAACTCCCGCGAGAGCTGTTGGGTCAGCCCGTTGACACCGACCTTGGCCAGACCGTAGTAGTTCGAGTACAGCCAGGCCGCGGTGGACGACTGGTTGACGATCGCGCCGCCGCCCCGCTTGGACATCTTCTTGTACACCGCGCGGGTGCACCACAGTGCGCCATCGAGATTGACGCTCATGAATTTCTTGTAGTACTCGGGGTCGATGGTGAGCAGGAAGTCCAGCTTCATGCCCCCGAAGATCGCCGCGTTGTTGACGAGGTAGTCGATCCCGCCGAACTCGGCCAGCGTGCGATCGGCCATCGCCTTGGCCGACTCCGGATCGGAAACGTCGACCGGGATGCTCAGCGCGGTGCCGCCGTCGGCGGAGATCTGCTTGGCCACGCCTTCGGCCGCCTCCGCATTGATATCGGCTACCACGACCGCCGCGCCCTCACGCGCGAGCGCCTCGGCGTAAGCCTGGCCGATGCCACCGCCCGATCCGGTGACGATGGCGACCTTGTTTTGAAATCTCATGCTTGCGAGCTCCTCAGTTAACCGCTGTCGCAATGGTCTTGGTTTCCAGGTACTCCTCGAAACCGGCCAGACCCATCTCGCGACCGTTTCCGGATTGCTTGTACCCGCCGAACGGCGCATCGGCCGAATACCACACGCCGCCATTGACATTGATCGTGCCTGCGCGGACCCGCGCGGCAGCCCTGGCCGCCCGCTCCGGGTCCGTGCCGAATACCGTGCCCGACAGCCCGTATGGCGAGTCGTTGGCGATGCGCACCGCGTCGTCGTCGCCGTCGTGCGGGATCACCGTCAGGACCGGACCGAAAATCTCCTCGCGTGAGCACCGAGCGTCGTTGCCCAGCCCCGCAATCACGGTGGGCTCGATGAAGAAACCGACTTCGCGGTCGGCCGGCCGGCCTCCTCCGCACGCAAACGTCCCGCCCTCGGCAATCGCCGAGTCGAGATAGCCCTGTATCCGATCACGCTGGCGCGCCGAAATCACTGGCCCGCAAATGGTTCCGGGATCAGTCGGGTCGCCGGCCTTGATGCCGCCCATCGTCGCGGCCGCGATCGCGACGGCTTCGTCATAACGCGCCCGCGGCACCACCAGCCGGGTGGTGATCGCGCAACCCTGCCCGGCGTGCATGCACACCGAGAACCCGGCCACGCCCACCGCACCGCTCAGGTCGGCATCGTCGAGGACGATGAAGGCCGACTTGCCACCCAGCTCGAGGAAGACCTTCTTGATGGTCGCGGCGCCGTCGGCCATCACGGCGCGGCCGGTAGCAGTCGACCCGGTGAACGAAACCATGTCCACCCGAGGGTCTTTGGACAGCATCGCGCCCACGCTGTGATCGCTGGACGTGACGATGTTGATCACACCGGGGGGAAAGTCGGTGTGCTCGGCGATGAGTTCACCCAGCACGGCAGCACACCAGGGCGTATCGGGGGCGGGCTTCAACACGACGGTGTTTCCGGCGGCCAGCGCGGGCCCGATCTTGGCGAGGTTGATCTGGTGGGGAAAGTTCCACGGTGTGATGGCGCCGACGACACCAACGGCCTCACGGGCGATGGTGCGCCGGGTGGGAATACCCATCGGCGATGCCTGGCCGAGATCCTGGTTGTATTCGTATGATTCGGCGGTATCCGCCACGAACGCCAGATCATTGACCGGCACTTCGAGCTGAGCGATTCCGGTGAGCATCCGAGGCGCACCGACTTCGGCGATGGTCATGTCGCGCAGCTCTTCGAGGTGCTGCTGCATCGCCTCGCGCAGCTGCCGCACACACCGGACCCGCAACTCGATGTTGCGAGACCAGTCCGTGTCGTCGAATGCGCGGCGCGCGGCATCGATCGCCCGGCTCATGTCCTCGGCGTCGGCGTCGGCCGCGACTCCCAGTACTTCCTCGGTCGCCGGGTTGATGGTCGGGAAGGTACCGGCACTGCCGGCCGACATCTTGCCGTCGATGAAGAGTTCACTCACGCCGTCGGCCAACAAGGCCATCTCTCGCTCCCGTCTATGGGGTGGCAAATACATGGGGCAAAATCCATTCGCGTGCAGAATGGACAGTTGTCCGATAATGTCCCATCGCACCATAGCCGCCGGGCCATCCACGGTGCAAGAGCCGATCTCGCGACAGGCCCCAGGGCGCGGCAAAACTGCTTATTAAGCGGCATATTTATCGGACGGGCTTGCTTCACATCCCATCCGTCCGATAGCTTGGACATGTGTCCAGCGATGCCCTGGTTACGGTCACAGCCCAGGCCGTGCAACCTACCGGTCAGGCGCCGCGCAATCGCCGCCAAGAGGAGACCTTCCGCAAGGTGCTCGCCGCCGGCATCGAAACCCTGCGCGAGAAGTCGTACGCCGACCTGACGGTGCGTGCCGTAGCGGCCCGGGCCAAAGTTGCCCCGGCCACGGCGTACACCTACTTCTCGTCGAAAAATCACCTGATCGCCGAGGTGTACCTGGACCTGGTCCAACAGGTCCCGTTCTTCACCGACGTCAACGACCCCATGCCAGTCCGGGTCGACAAGGTGTTGCGCCATCTGGCCTTGGTGGTCGCCGATGAGCCCGAGGTCGGGGCGGCGTGCACGATCGCGCTGCTCGGCGGGGGCGCCGATCCCGCGGTGGGCGCCGCGCGTGATCGGATCGGCGCGGAGATCCACCGCCGCATCGCGACGGCCATCGGGCCCGGCGCCGACGCCAGCACGGTGTCCGCGCTCGAGATGACGTTCTTCGGCGCATTGGTGCAAGCCGCCAGTGGCCAGTTCACCTATCACCAGATCGCCGACCGGCTGGCCTATGTAGTGAGTCTGATCCTGCCCGGCACCGGGGAGACGAGCCAGGAGACAAGATCCGAATGACCGTCCACGTTGGAGACCACGAATTGGTCCTCGATCCGTACGACTATGACTTCCACGAAGATCCGTATCCGTACTACAAGCGGCTGCGCGACGACGCTCCGCTGTATCGCAACGAGGAACTGAAGTTCTGGGCGCTGTCGCGGCATCAGGATGTGCTGCACGGATTCCGCAACAGCACAACACTTTCCAACAAGTTCGGCGTCTCGTTGGACCCGGCGTCGCGCGGCCCGCACGCCAGCAAGACGATGAGCTTCCTCGCGATGGACGACCCGGCCCACCTGCGGCTGCGCACTCTGGTGTCGAAGGGCTTCACGCCGCGCCGCATCCGCGAACTCGAGCCGCGGGTCACCGAGATCGCGGTCAAGCACCTCGATGCCATGCTCGAGCAAGCTACGTCTTCAGTATCCGGCGCCACTGTGGATTTCGTCGACGAGTTCGCGGGCAAGCTGCCCATGGACGTGATCTCCGAACTGATGGGCGTCCCCGAGGCGGACCGCGTCCAGGTTCGGGCCTGGGCCGACGGCGTGATGCACCGCGACGAGGGCGTCACCGACGTGCCGCCGGAGGCCGTCGAGGCGTCCATCAACCTGATCGTCTACTACCAGCAGATGGTGGCCGAGCGACGCACCCAGCCCACCGACGATCTGACCACCGCGCTGCTGGAGGCCGAGATCGACGGCGACCGGCTCACCGACGACGAAGTGCTCGGCTTCATGTTCCTGATGGTGATCGCCGGCAACGAGACCACTACCAAATTGCTTGCCAACGCTGCGTTTTGGGGGCACAAGAACCCCGACCAGCTGGCACCGGTCTACGACGACGCCGAGCTGGTGCCGCTGTGGGTCGAGGAAACACTGCGCTACGACACGTCCAGCCAGATCCTCGCCCGCACCGTGTCCGGCGAGCTCACCCTCTACGACACCACGATCCCCGACGGGGACGTGGTCCTACTGCTGCCCGGTTCCGCCCATCGCGATGAGCGGGTGTTCGACAACCCGGACGACTACGTGATCGGGCGTGATATCGGTTCCAAGTTAATGAGTTTCGGTAGCGGCGCGCACTTCTGCCTGGGTGCCCACCTGGCCCGGATGGAAGCCCGGGTCGCGCTCACCGAGTTGTTCAAGCGAATCCGCGGATATCAAGTCGACGAGGCCAATGCCGTCCGCGTCCACTCCAGCAATGTCCGCGGATTCGCTCACCTACCCATCACCGTGGAGACCCGCTGATGCCTCGTTTTGCTCCCCTGCCCGAACGTCGACCAGCGATAGTTGCCGGCGCTTCCTCCGGCATCGGAGAAGCCACCGCCATCGAACTCGCGGCGCATGGCTTCCCGGTCGCCCTGGGCGCCCGCCGGGTCGAGAAGCTCGACGACATCGTCGGCAAGATCAACGCCGAAGGTGGCGAGGCGGTCGGATTCCACCTGGACGTCACCGATCCGAACTCGGTGAAATCCTTTGTCGCACAAGCGGTCGATGCGCTCGGTGACATCGAGGTGTTGGTGGCCGGCGCGGGCGACACGTACTTCGGCAAGCTCGCCGAGATCACCACCGACGAGTTCGAGTCGCAGCTGCAGATCCACGTCGTCGGCGCGAACCGGCTCGCCACCGCGGTGCTGCCGGGCATGCTCGAGCGGCAGCGCGGCGACCTCATCTTCGTCGGCTCCGATGTGGCCCTGCGCCAACGGCCACACATGGGCGCCTACGGGGCGGCCAAGGCCGCGCTCGTCGCGATGGTCACCAACTTCCAGATGGAGCTCGAGGGAACCGGCGTGCGAGCCTCGATCGTGCACCCCGGCCCGACAAAGACGTCGATGGGCTGGAGCCTGCCGGCCGAGAAAATCGGCCCCGCCCTGGAGGACTGGGCCAAGTGGGGTCAGGCCCGCCACGACTACTTCCTGCGCGCGGCGGACCTGGGACGTGCCATCACGTTCGTCGCCGAAACACCGCGCGGCGGCTACATCGCGAACATGGAGCTTCAGCCCGAAGCCCCGTTGGCCGACAACACAGATCGCCAGAAGCTCGCACTCGGCGAAGATGGGATGCCGTCATGACTTCGCGAAACGACGATGCGGCGCGCGACCCGCGCGCCGGTGAGGGGTGAGCAAATGACCACAGCCATCGTGCCGCGGGTGTCCGGCGGCGAAGAAGAACACGGGCACCTCGAGGAGTTCCGGACCGACCCGATCGGTCTGATGCAGCGCATTCGTGACGAGTGCGGCGACGTCGGCTGGTTCCAGCTGGTCGACAAGCACGTCATCTTCCTGTCGGGCTCCGAAGCCAACGAGTTCTTCTTCCGCTCCGCCGACGAGGATCTCGACCAGGCCGAGGCGTACCCGTTCATGACGCCGATCTTCGGCAAGGGCGTCGTGTTCGACGCCAGCCCCGAGCGGCGCAAGGAGATGCTGCACAACTCGGCGCTGCGCGGCGAGCAGATGAAGGGCCACGCCGCCACCATCGAGGGCGAGGTCAAGAAGATGATCGCCAACTGGGGCGACGAGGGCGAGATCGAGCTGCTCGACTTCTTCGCCGAGCTGACCATCTACACCTCGACGGCCTGCCTGATCGGGCTGAAGTTCCGCGAACAGCTCGACCACCGGTTCGCCGAGTACTACCACATGCTCGAGCGCGGCACCGACCCGCTCTGCTACGTCGATCCGTACCTGCCGATTGAGAGCTTCCGGCTTCGCGACGAGGCGCGCGTCAAACTCGTTGCGCTGGTGCAGGAGATCATGGATCAGCGAATCGCGAACCCGCCGAAGGACAAGGCCGACCGCGACATGCTCGACGTGCTGGTGTCGATCCGCGACGAGGAGGGCAATCCACGATTCTCCGCGGACGAGGTCACCGGGATGTTCATCTCGCTGATGTTCGCGGGGCACCACACCAGCTCGGGGACCTCGGCGTGGACGTTGATCGAGTTGATCCGCCATCCCGATGTGTACGCCGAGGTGCTGGCCGAGCTAGAGGAGCTCTACGCCGACGGCCAGGAGGTGAGTTTCCATGCGCTGCGCCAGATTCCGAAGCTGGACAACGTGGTCAAGGAGACCCTGCGCCTGCATCCGCCGCTGATCATCCTGATGCGGGTCGCCAAGGGCGAATTCGAGGTGCAGGGCTTTCCTATCCACGAGGGTGACTTCGTGGCCGCGTCGCCGGCGATCTCCAACCGGATCCCGGAGGATTTCCCCGACCCCGACGGGTTCAACCCGGACCGCTACAACAAGCCCGAGCAAGCCGACATCGTCAACCGGTGGACCTGGATTCCGTTCGGCGCGGGGCGGCACCGCTGCGTGGGCGCTGCGTTCGCGCAGATGCAGATCAAGGCGATCTTCTCGGTTCTGTTGCGCGAGTACGAGTTCGAGATGGCCCAGCCCGCCGACAGCTACCACAACGACCACTCCAAGATGGTCGTGCAGCTTGCCCGGCCGGCCAAGGCGCGCTACCGCAAGCGCAACGCGTAAGGAGTAAGTCCGATGGGCGGATTCAGAGTCGAAGCGGATCTGGATTTGTGTCAGGGCCACGCCATGTGCGAACTGGAGGCGCCGGACTACTTCCGGGTGCCCAAGCGGGGCAAGGTCGAGATCCTCGACCCCGAACCGCCCGAAGACGCCCGCGATGAAGTCGAGCGCGCGGTCGATATGTGCCCAACGCAAGCACTATTCATCAAAGAGAAGGAAGACTGACCCCATGACATCACAGGCGTCACACTCGCGCGAAGACCTCGAGGCATGGGTTGACCGCTGGCTGCAGGCCAACAAGGACTGTGAAAAGGCCGGCGACTGGAAGCCGTTGGCAGATTTCTACACCAAAGACGCGACCTACGGCTGGAACATCGGCCCCAAGGAAGATGTGATGTGCGTGGGCGTCGACGAGATCCGCGATGTCGCGCTCGGCCTCGAGATGGAGGGCCTGGAGAACTGGGTCTACGAGTACCAAAAGGTGCTCATCGACGAGAAGCAGGGCGAGATCGTCGGCTTCTGGAAGCAAATCGTCAACAAGACCGACGGCACCCAGGACGAGATCTACGGCATCGGCGGCAGCTGGTTCCGCCTCAACGGCGAAGGGCTCATCGAGTGGCAGCGTGACTTCTTCGACTTCGGTCACGTCGCGAAGATGTTTGCGAAGCTCATCGAGTCCGGCGATCTCAGTGCCGGCATGCAGAAGCGCATCGAACGCAGCATCGCCGGCGAGCGGCTGCCGGGCTACTACCCGATTGGGGAGGCGCCATCTCCGATCTGGTGAGCCGGAGCGCACCCAACCAAGCATTTGATTTGTTCTAAGCGCTATGCTGGCGCGACAAGGGTGCCGTGTGGCACTTCTCACCACCGCTGCCGGACAAGATCGGGTCGGGCAGTTAATTTCAAAGGCGAAATGGGGTCAGGTCCAACGTGAAGACAAAAGGCGCGCTGATCTGGGAATTCAACCAGCCGTGGTCCATCGAAGAGATCGAAATCGGCGACCCGAAGGCGCACGAGGTCAAGATCCAGATGGAAGCGGCGGGCATGTGCCACTCCGACCATCACTTGGTTACCGGCGGCATCCCGATGGCCGGGTTCCCGGTCCTCGGTGGGCACGAGGGTGCGGGCATCGTCACCGAAGTTGGACCCGGCGTCGAGGACATCGCCCCGGGCGACCACGTGGTGCTGTCTTTCATCCCGTCCTGTGGGCAGTGTCCGACCTGTCAGGCCGGCATGCGCAACCTGTGCGACTTGGGAGCCGGCCTGCTGGGCGGCGCCGCGGTCTCCGACGGCACCTTCCGCATCCAGGCGCGCGGCCAGAACGTCTTCCCCATGACACTGCTGGGCACTTTCTCGCCGTACATGGTCGTGCACCGCAGCTCGGTGGTGAAGATCGACCCGTCGGTGCCGTTCGAGGTGGCCGCCCTGGTCGGCTGCGGTGTCACCACGGGTTACGGTTCGTCGGTCCGTACCGCCAACATCCGACCGGGTGAAGACGTCGCCATTGTCGGCGTCGGCGGTGTCGGCATGGCAGCGCTGCAGGGTGCAGTCAACGCGGGCGCGCGCTACGTCTTCGCGATCGACCCGGTGGAGTGGAAGCGCGATCAGGCGCTCAAGTTCGGCGCCACCCACGTCTACCCCGACATCAACGCCGCGCTGATGGGCATGGCCGAGGTCACCTACGGCCTGATGGCCCACAAAGTGGTCGTCACCGTCGGTGAGTTGCTCGGTGCCGACATCGACAACTACCTCAACATCACCCAAAAGGGCGGCACCTGCGTGCTGACCGCCATCGGCAGCCTGCTGGACACCAACGTGACCCTGAACCTGGCGATGCTGACCCTGATGCAGAAGAACCTGCAGGGCACCATCTTCGGTGGCGGCAACCCGCAGTACGACATCCCGCAGCTGCTGTCGATGTACAAGGCCGGCAAGCTCAACCTGGACGACATGATCACCCGCCAGTACAAGCTGGAGCAGATCAACGACGGCTACCAGGACATGCTGGACGGCAAGAACATTCGCGGCGTCATCCGGTTCACCGACGCCGATCGGTAAGCCAACCCGCTGCGAGGCACGTGGTCCTGGGTGACCGCCTTTCCGCATCTTTTGGCGCCGGGACGAATCGGCGCCATGACGGTGCGCAACCGGGTCGTCATGTCTCCGATGGAGACGATGTACGGCACCGCGGACGGGCTGCCCTCCGAGCGCACCCGCGACTACTTCGCGGCGCGCGCCCGCGGTGGGGTCGGGCTGATCACGTTGGGCGCCACCGGAGTTGACCATCACCACCCCGAGACTCCCGGTGGCCTGCATCTGGGTACCGACGAGGCGGTCGATGCCCATCGGGCGCTGGTGGAGGTCGTGCACGAACACGGCGCCAAGATCCAGCCCCAGATCGTGCACGCCGGGCCCGACGGCCTAGGGCCCGAGATCTTCGGCGTCCCGTCGTTGGGGCCATCGGTGATCCCGTCGTATCTCACCGGGCGGCCGTCGAGCGAGATCAGCAAGCAACAGCTCTGCGAGGTCTTCGACTTGTTCAAGGCCGCGGTGCGCCGCGCCGCCGAGGCTGGATACGACGGTATCGAGCTGCACGCCGCGCACGGCTACATGCTGCTGGGCTCTTTCCTTGCCCCACAACGTAATCGGCGAACCGACGACTATCGGGGCGACTCCACGCGCGGCCGGCTGCAAGTGGTGCTCGAGGCGCTGGCCGCAATTCGGTCCGAGGTCGGCGACGCGCTGCCGATCACCCTGCGCATCTCCGGTTACGAACGGGTCGCCGGTGGACGGCCGATCTACGAAACCGCCCGAATGGCACCCGAACTCGTAGCCGCCGGAGTGAACGCTTTCCACGTCAGCGGTGGGGTGATCGACCGGCTGGTCACTGGGATGGTCAACGCCGCCGACGACGGCGACGCGATCAACGTCGGCGCCGCAGCCGCCGTCAAGCAGGTGGTCGACGTGCCGGTGATCGCCGTCGGCCGGATCCACGACCCGGGACGGGCCGAGCGGATCCTGGCCGACGGGCGCGCGGACTTCATCGCGATGGGACGACCGTTGCTGGCCGACCCCGACCTGCCCGCGCAAACTGCAATCCGGCCAGGCGCACCGCGTCCGCAAGTGCATCTCCTGCGAAAACTGTATTGACGCAATGGAACAGCGCTTTTCCGTCGACTGCGCCGTCAACCCTCGCACCGGCAAGGAGCGCGAATTAGCGGCCCCCCACGCCGGCCGCGCCAAACGCGTCGTGGTGATCGGCGGCGGACCGGCCGGCTTGGAGGCCGCCCGGGTGGCCGCTCAGCGCGGCCATCGCGTCACGCTTTTCGAACGCGCCGGCCAACTCGGCGGCGCGATGCGCTGGGCATCCGTGCTGCATCCGGAAAACCAGCCGTTCCTGAGCTATCTGCGCGAGGAGATCAGGCTGAGCGGCACCAAAGTGCATCTAGGCCATACTATTTCGGCCGAAGACGTCGTCGCGCATGCGCCCGACGCGGTGGTGGTAGCCACCGGTGGCCACGTCGCGGTGCCGGCGATTCCGGGAGCCGACCTGCCACACGTGTATACCGGACCGGGATTGCGTGAGTTGCTCGGCGGCCACGCCGAATCCACCGATCCGGCCTGGCAGCGGCTGGGCGCCTCGCTGTTGGCGGGCTGGCGGCAGCGGCTGGTGCGCCCCGCCGCGGTCCGGCTTGCCACCCGCGCCTGGATGCCGATCGGCCGGCGGGTCGTCATCATCGGCGGCGACCTGGTCGCCCTGGAGCTCGCAGAGTTTCTGGCAGGTCGGGGCCGGCTGGTGTCGATCCTCGAGGCCGGCAAGGACATCGCCCCGGAAGTGGGCAACAAACGCAAGACTGAACACATGGATCGACTCGACCGCCTCGGCGTCACCGTGCACGTCCGCGCCGCGGTCGACCACATCACGACGGACGCCGTGGCGTTCACACCCGTCGGTGGAACCGCCCGAGAACTGCCCGCCGAAAGCGTCGTGATCGCCGGATCGGTCGAACCCGACACCGCGCTGTTCGACAAGCTGAAAGCCGCGATGCCCGGCGCCGACGTGCATGCCGCCGGCGATTGCAGCGGCCTGGGGCTCATTCGTAAGGCAACCGAAGAGGGCGCACGCGCCGCGTGCGCGATCTAGTGACAGGAGAAATATCGATGACCCAAACCGCCCAATCCCCGGCACTGACCGCATCGCAGTCGTCGTGGCGCTGCGCACAAGGAAAAGACCGGGACGGCTGGCTGGCACTGATGACCGACGATGTCGTCATCGAGGACCCGATCGGCAAGTCCGTCACCAACCCCGACGGCACCGGTGTGCGCGGCAAGGCCGCCGTCGGCGAGTTCTTCGACAACAACATCGCCAAGAACCAGCTCACCATCACGTGCGAGGAGACCTTCCCGTCGAGCTCACCCGACGAGATCGCTCATATTCTGGTGCTGCACAGCAAGTTTGAGGGCGGCATCACCAGCAAGGTGCGCGGCGTGTTTACCTACAAGGTCAACGAAGCGGGTCTGATCACCAACATGCGTGGGTATTGGAACCTCGACGTGATGGAGTTCGGCCAGGAGGACTGACTCCGGGTCAACCGATCGCCGACCCTATGCTGGGGCCATGGCGTCGATCTTCACCAAGATCATCAACCGTGAACTCCCTGGGCGATTTGTTTATGAGGATGACGACGTCGTCGCATTCCTGACGATTGAGCCGATGACGCAAGGCCACACGCTGGTGGTGCCGCGCGCCGAGATCGATCAGTGGCAAGACGTCGACAACCCGGCGTTCGCCCGCGTGATGTCGGTGAGCCAGCTGATCGGCAAGGCCGTGTGCAAGGCGTTCCGGGCCGAACGTGCCGGCGTGATCATCGCGGGACTGGAAGTGCCCCACTTACACGTTCATGTGTTCCCCACCCGCAGCCTTAGCGACTTCGGCTTCGCCAACGTCGACCGCAACCCGTCGGCGGAATCGCTCGATCAAGCACAGGCCAGGATCAAGGCCGCCCTGGAGCAGCTGGCGTAGGCGTCAGCCAACCTGGGCGGCTACGTCGCTGACGCGCGGCAGGCTGACGCGGAAGCAGCAGCCTTCCCCTGGCGCGGTTCGCACGGTCACCCTGCCGCCGTGTGCCTGCACCAACGAGTCGACGATGGACAGCCCGAGTCCGGTACCGCCGCTGGCCCGGGCCCGGGACGAGTCGGTGCGATAGAACCGCTCGAACACCCGCGACGCATCCTGTTGGCTCATGCCGGGGCCCTTGTCGGCCACCTCGATCACCGCGTCGTCACCAGAGGTGCCGACCCGAACGATGACGTCCGCGGTTGCCGGGGTGTGCTGCAACGCATTGGCCACCAGGTTGCTCAGCACCTGGCGGATCCGGGGCTCGTCGCCGAGCACCTCGGGGGTGCCGGGGCCGTCGAGAACTTCCATCGAGATGGTGCGTTTGGGATCGATCGCCCGCCCGTCGTGCACGGCGTCGCTGGCCAGCGCCAGCAAGTCGACGCGATTGTGTTCCAGCGGGCGTTGCACGTCGAGCCGCGCCAGCAGCAGCAAGTCGTCGACCAGTAAGCCCATCCGGCTGGCTTCGCTTTCGATGCGCGACAGCAACATGGCCACGTCACGCGCGGCGCCCTGCCGATAAAGTTCGGCGAAACCGCGAATGGTGGTCAGCGGGGTGCGCAGTTCGTGGCTGGCGTCGGTGATGAACCGGCGCATCCGTTCCTCCGAGCCGCGGGCCGTCTCGGCCGAGGACTCCGAGGACGCCACCGCTTGCTGAATCTGGGTAAGCATTCCGTTGAGCGCCAACGAAAGTCGGCCCACTTCGGTCCGGGGATCACGTTCGGGAACACGACGGTCCAGTTGTCCCGCCGCGATCGCGGCCGCTGTCTGTTCGACCTCGATCAATGGCCGAAGGCTGCGGTGCACCACCGCGAAACCAGCGATACCGACCACCACCAGCACCGCCACCCCGATGCCGAACTGCAACCACACCAGGGAGCGCACCGTGTGCTGAACATCGGACAGATCGATCGCGACGGTTGTCAGGCCGTTGGGCCCTCGTACCGACACCGCACGCCACTGAATATCCGAACCGCTGATCGAAGGCAGCGTCGTCGGGTTGGGGCCCACGTCGCTGTCGGGCGGCAGGGCCGGTTCGGCATTGCGATCATTGATCGCCGTGAACGGTTTGCCGTCGGTGCCGACGCCGCGCACGTAGTACTTCGACGGCGGCCGGCCCGGGTCGGGGCCTTCGTACGACGACGCCGTCAACTGCCGCCGCGGCGCCAACGCCCAGCCGCGCGACGCCTCCAGCAGCGTCTGGTCGATTCGGCTGATCAGACTGTGCCGCAGGATCGACGTGACCATGATGCCCGAGGCCGCCAGACCGCAGGCGACCAAAACCAGGGTGGCCGCGACCAGCCCCACCCGTAGGGGCAATCCACGCCGAACCTGTGTGGCTGCTGTTTCCGAATTCCTCGCCACCGATTGCTACTTTCGCCGAATGGCTGAGTGCGTACTCAGCGGGGCTCCCGAAGAACATAGCCCACCCCGCGCAAGGTGTGCAGCAGCCGCTTCTCCCCAGTATCGATCTTGCGACGCAGATACGACACGTAGGACTCGACGACATTGACGTCGCCGCCAAAGTCGTAGCGCCAGACGTGATCCAGGATTTTCGGCTTGCTCAGCACCGTCCCCGCGTTGATCACGAAGTACCGCAGCAGCGTGAATTCGGTGGGCGACAACGACACCGGTTCGCCGGCTTTCCACACTTCGTGGGTCTCTTCGTCCAGCTCGATGTCGGCGAATGTCAGGCGGGCGTTGTGCGTTTCGGCGCCACCCTTGCCGGCGCGCCGCAAGATGACGCGCAGCCGGGCGACGACCTCCTCCAGACTGAACGGTTTCGTCACGTAGTCGTCGCCACCCAGCGTCAGGCCCGCGATCTTGTCCTGCAGGGAGTCGCGCGCGGTCAGGAACAACGCCGGTGCGTCGATGCCGTCGGCACGCAGCCGGCGCAGCACCCCGAAGCCGTCCATTCCGGGCATCATCACGTCGAGGATCACTGCGTCGGGCCGTGCTTCGCGGGCGCGATCCAGCGCTTGGGCTCCGTTGGTCGCCGTGGCCACCTCGAATCCCTGGAACTTCAGACTCACCGAAAGCAGTTCGACGATGTTGACCTCGTCGTCAACGACGAGGACACGCGCCTCCGGTCTGGTTTCACCTTGGGTTGCCGACGTCATCTGGTTACATCCGTCCCTTGCTTGAACGTTTCCTTCGTAATCATTGTGTAGTTCCTGTGAGCTCGGTGCGCGTCATCTGCTAGTAGTCTGCCAGGAATCATCGCATCGGCTTGGACCGGTCCCCGTATTTTCGGGCGCGTCGTGCATAGACTCGAAGTATGGACTTCGCCAGAAGCATGGTTTCCGTTGCGACCGCACCCGCGCGAGTCGGCCTTGCCGCTGCAGAGGCGAGCCTGAACCTCGCCAGCGTGGCGGTCGGGGTGGCGAAGCGATCGCTGGGCGATGGCGGAGCCGACGGAACGAACCCCATGACCTCCATGCTGGGGATCGACGACGCGATCATCCGCGCCAATCGACTGGCCAGGCTGATGGACGACGACGCCCCGCTGGGACGCGCCATGGCGCCCGACGGGCCGGTCGACCGCCTGCTGCGCCCGGGCGGGGTGGTCGACCTGTTGATGTCGGAAGACGGTCTGGTCGATCGCCTGACCGCGGAGGGTGGCGGCCTAAAGCGCGCGCTGCAGCCGGGTGGGCTGGCCGATCAGCTGCTGTCCGAGGAAGGGTTGATCGAAAGAGTGCTGTCCGAGGATGGTTTGGCGGACCGGCTGCTTTCCGAAGGCGGTCTGATCGACAAGCTGACCGCCAAACGTGGTCCGCTCGACCAGCTCGCCGACGTCGCCGACACCCTGGCCCGGTTGACGCCGGGGATGGAGGCGCTGGAGCCCGCCATCGCCACTCTGCAGGACGCCGTCATGGCACTCACGATGGTGGTCAACCCGCTGAGCAACATCGCCGACCGCATCCCGCTGCCCGGCCGCCGACCGCGTCGCTCGCCGTCGCGGACGGTGCCGTCACAACGCATCATCGACGGCGACTCGTGAGCCGTTAAGCTGGCAGCCGATTTACCCGGCCTCCTTAGCTCAGTGGTAGAGCACTCGCCTTGTAAGCGAGCGGTCGTCAGTTCAATCCTGACAGGAGGCTCAACGCGCTAATTGCCCTAGTGACTCGGTTTACGGGTGGCCCGGGAGTCCGTCCAGACCTCCCTGGATACCGTGCAGATCGTCTTGGATGCCTTGCAGTTTCCCTTCGATCGCCTGCAGATCGGAAAGAGTGTTCTGATACGCCGGCTGCATCTGGTCCGGGGTTGCCGGTTGAGACTGAGGGCAGTACGCGACGATGGCACCTGCGGTGACGCTGGCGCTTTGATTGGCATCCCATATCGTCGACCGCTGCACGAATCCGACCGCATCAGCGAAATTCGGTTGGTGTGCCAGGAAATCGCAGACGGCGTGCCCTTGGGCCATCACGTATTCCTGGCTGGGAACCGGCACGCCCTCCTGCTTCAACGCCGTGATGAGGGCCACGTCGGCCATGTCGATCCGCGGAGCGGGTGCTTTGGGCGCAACCGGTTTGGGCGGCGCGGCCGACGGCGGGGTCTGCGTCGGTTGCGCTTCCGCCGAATGCTTCGATGAATCCTGTTGGTACACCGCGAATATCACCACCACCGCGGCGGCGAGGGCTACCAGAGATAGCGGCAACGCCGCCAAAAAGCCAAAGCGGCGCAGCGCACCCGGACGGCGGCGAGGTGTGGTGCCGGCTTTGTCGCCGCGCGACCAGGCATCGGGGACGAACACAACTTCACCCGTCGTCACCGCGTGGGTCCGCGGCGCCCCCGCGCTGTGGGCGAGGAGCTCGTCGAGCAGTTCGTCGACCTCTCGCGACGACGACTGACCGCCCTGCTCGCGGACCGATCGGCGGCCAAGCGCGATGCGGCGCAATTCTGAGTCGATCGTCTCGCGGTCCCGCATATCAACCAGTTTGAGAGTGTCACGACATTGTGACAAGTCCCGGTCAACACGGTGGCAACACCGGCAGGTGGCGGCGAACGCGCCCGGTTGCGTTCCCGCCGGCCACGCCACACCTTCGACTCATCGAATCCGCGGGCTTTGGGGGTCGCCGGGGCCGCGCTAGTTACTTAGCTGAACTATGGTCCACACGTGCGGACCCGCACAAAGACCCCCACAGTGACAACACAGTTAACTCTCGGTTAACGCGGGTACGGTCGGCGCCCATGAAGAAGTTGTTTCCAGCGATGGCGGCGGTGATTCCGCTAATCGGCGTGGCTGCAACGCCCGACACAATCGCCACGGCTCACGCCGACCAGGTTGCCTTCGCTCCCGATTGGCCCAACCACCGAAACCAGACTGAAAAGATGATCTGTGCCGCCCTCGCACAGGGTTGGTCACGTCGGCAGATTGTCAGTACTGCGGAAAATGCCAATAATTCCGACCTGACCGGGCTAGGCACAGATGAGGCCGCGGAACGCGCCGACGCATACATTGATGCGGCTCGCTACGAGGATTGCCCAACGCTCAATGCGAGCTGATCCAGTCACGCCTTCGGCAACAGCGCTGGGTTTACCCGCGCG
This sequence comes from uncultured Actinomycetota bacterium, assembly GCA_963794245.1. GTDB lineage: Bacteria > Actinomycetota > Actinomycetes > Mycobacteriales > Mycobacteriaceae > Mycobacterium. Next base: position 109,863 of record CAWCDD010000005.1, read on the forward strand.
GCACGTCGGGTAACTCCCCACTCAATGCAGCTGACTCGCTAGGTATTGAGGCCCGTCGGTGCCGTGCTGCGGAAAGAGGGACTGATCGTGGGCGCCAAGCACCGACTGACCGGATCGCGGAAGCGACACCGATTATTCGTCTGTGGCGCTGCTCCCATCTCCATTCTGTGTGCGGCGAGCTTCACGGTACTAACGATCAGCACCGAAAAGCCAACGGCACCTACGTATGTGACTGCTGCCACACCGCCTGCATCGGCGACGCAGCCGGTAAGTCAAGAGGGAATCCTGATCGCGGTGTCAGCGGACTCGATAACCGCGCGCAGCGCCAGCGGGTACACCCAGACCTATTTCCTCACCCCTGACACCACCGTAGTCACCGGTGACGCCAGCCAACCCGTCACCGCCGCTTCATATTTCACGGTCAACGATGCTGTCGACATCGTCGGGACCGTCCAGGGCGGCCGGACATTTGCTACCAGCCTGAGCAATCACAATTTGGGACATGGTGAGGGCCCGCCGATGGATGGTACCGCCAGCTAACGCCTATATGAGTCACTGGCTAAGCGCCACAGGCAGATTGGCGCGTGTCTCAAGAGGGTACTCCACTTTTCAACGCACACTCCTCAAGAGTTGCCCACGCCCGAAAGATGGAGACCAGCAATGGCTTCGGCTCACCCGATAGACGTGCTGCTTGTCGAAGACGACCCAGGCGATGAACTGATCACACGAGAAGCGTTCGAGCACCACAAGATCGCCAACAGGCTCCATGTAGCCCATGACGGTGCAGAGGGATTGGATTTCCTCTACCGCCGCGGTGAATTTGGCGATGCGCCACGGCCCGATCTCATCTTGCTGGACCTCAATCTGCCCAAATTCGACGGCCGCCACGTCTTGCAAACCGTCAAATCGGACCCCGACCTGCAAGACATCCCGGTCGTGGTGCTCACTACGTCGTCGTTACAAGAGGACGTCTTGCGCAGCTACAACCTGCATGCCAATGCCTACGTGACCAAACCTGTCGACCTCGACCGGTACATGGCCGCTATCCGACAGATCGACAACTTCTTCGTCCAGATCGTGCGGCTACCGCCACGCGGCTAGCCTTGCGTTCCAGCAGGTTTCGGAGCATCTATTGATCTGTGGCTGAAGCGGTACGCGGCCCCGGTTTTTTCCAGGATCGACGGGGTATGCGAAGGCTTATGAGTGTGGAGCTTCAAACAGACTTGGCTGTCCCGGTCCCGTTGAGTTGCGTGGGCGCAGCCGATGCCATTACTGCATTCAAATTGCGCCGCACCCTGCAGGGCTGGCTGCGGGAGCTTCCGCCGGCGGCGGCCGAGGTCGGCGAGGGCGTCGTTCTCGGCGTCAACGAGGCACTCGCCAACTGCGTTGAACACGCCTACCGCGCGCAGGACGCAATCGGCACCATGACACTGCAGGCCGGCTACGACCCCGCCGCGCAGACGATCAGCGTGTGCGTCAGCGATCGCGGAACTTGGCGTCGACGCTCGCCGCGCCAACCCCACGACCCCCGCGCGTCCCGCGGCATCATGTTGATGCAGGCCTTGGCAGACCACTGCGCCATCGACTCTCGCCCCGACGGCACCACCGTGTGCCTTGATTACACTGCAACCCAACAACATTGATTCGCGGCGATCGCTATTAGATCCAAAGTGGTTACTTTCCAACGAATTTAACCCGAGCGTGCTGCGGTGGTCGCCTCAGAACTGGTTGGGGCGGCCACCGCGCACATGGACCCGAATCAGAAGCCCGGCGGGTGCGGCACTCCAGGCGGCGGCCCAAGCGGACCACCAGGAGGCGGCCCCCCAATCGGTCCACCTGGACCCGGAGGACCGAAGGGCCCACCCGGCCCGGGCGGCGGCGGTCCAGGCTGCCCGGGACCCGGTGGCGGCGGGAGTGGATCCGCACCTGCCACCGCAACACCGAAGCCCGTCGCGGCAATCCCGAGGGCGCCGGCCAATAACGAACCAGCGATTACCTGCTTTATCTTCATCACTCGACCCATTTCTGTTGTCTGATAGTCGGTTCATTCCCACAGCACGCGCCCTGCGGCGGCGGCGCCAGCAGGCGAGGTGCCCATAGGACGCCTGCCGTCAACGCAGCTGACCGGATGCCGGCGGCGGCCCACCAGGCTGGGGTGCCCCCGACGGTGGCGCAGGGACCGCACCCCCGGGCGGCAGCAGCGGCGGCTGCCCCGGTGGCGGCGGCGCGAACGCCGGCCTGGGCAGCGGGGGCGGGGCGCCCCAACCACCAACCGGGCCGGCCCATCCCTGGGGCGGTGGCATTGGAGCACCGCACCCGCCCGGCGCGAAACCGCACGGAGGTGGTGGCGGCATCATCGGGAAGGGACCGGGCCGCAAGGAGCCAGCCAAGAGGATCGGAAGAAACAGGGCGGTCAGGATCCCGCCGACGATGAATCCGGTCGCGCCGGCGCCGACCGCGACACCGACGGGGTGCCGCCGCACGATGGATACTCCAGCCGACGGAATCACTGTCTCTGCGGGGGTCCCTATCGGCGAGTGCGGGAGCCCTCCGGTCATCGTGCCAGGTCTGCTGTGTAGTGGTTCTTCGTCGGCCATGCCGTCCTCCAAGTGTGTGAACTGTTGCGATGCCGACGACGCTAGAAATCGAATCTGGTCCCAACCTGAAGAGGCCGACCCAGGCGTGGTTTCTTCATGTTCGTTTCAGGAAGCCGTTGAGAATGGAGAGATGAGCCATCGCTTCGAGTCAGATCGGGCGCCGCGGCGCGCGGGGAAGGCGCACTCGGCCAGCGCGCCGCGGGTGCTGGTCGTGGAGGACTCCGAGGCAATCCGCGAAATGGTCGGCGAAGCGCTAACCGATGCCGGGTACCTCACCAGGACTCGGCCCGACGGAGCCGGGCTCGAAGACGTGCTGGAAGGGTTTCGGCCCGACCTGGTGGTCCTGGACGTGATGATGCCCGGACGCGACGGCTTCGAGTTGATCGATGTGATCGGAGACTGGGGGCAGGCCGGAATCGTCTTGCTGACCGCCCGCGACGGTCTGCCTGACCGGCTTCGTGGGCTCGACGGCGGCGCGGATGACTATGTCGTCAAACCCTTCGAGCTGGCCGAGTTGATCTCCCGGGTGGGCGCGGTATTGCGCCGACGCGGCCGGCTTCCGGCCGTTGTCCAATGCGGCGACCTAACACTGGATCTCGATGCGACAGTGGCCACCCGAGCGGGATCGGTCATGGATCTGACCGGCACCGAACTCCGGCTGCTTGGTTTCCTTGTGGAGCAGCGCGGTCGCATCGTGAGCACCACCCAGATCCTGACCGCACTGTGGGGCTACGACGCCTACGACGCCAACCTGGTGCACGTCCACATCAGCGGGCTGCGCCGCAAACTCGAAGCCCACGGACCACGCATCCTGCACACGGTGCGTGGCATCGGCTACCGCCTGCAACCGACACGGCCATGAACGACCAGTCCGCCCCGGCTCTGCCGCACACGCCAACCCCATCGTTGCGCCGACGGGTTGCCGTGATGGTTCTCGGCGTGCTGACCGTGCTTCTGGTGGTGCTGGGCGTGACCATCGACGCACTGGTGGGCATACAGGCCCACCGCGACCTGCATGACCGGCTGATGGCCGCCGCCGCCCGCGCCGATGCGCTGGCCGCCGCCAATATCCCAGCCGATCAACTCGTGGCGCAGCTCGGCGGCGGCGGCATCCGCGCGTTGCTCGTAACCACGGATGGAAGCACCTACGGTGACCCCACCATCCGGCCCGACACCCACGCCGGCCCCACGGTTCCTCCCCCACTGCCGCCGCCGCCACCGGGCTGGCCACCCCCACCACCGCCGCCCGGATGGGGTGCGCCACCGCGTCCGCCCGCGGTCTTTCCATTCCCACCGCCGGGAGCACCACCGCCGGATGCCACCGCCACGGTCGTGGTGCACCAGTTGGCGTCGGGTGGGCGGGTGATCCTGGTAGCAGACACCACCCAAACCACCGCGCTGATTCAGCGATTGCGTGAAGTGATGGTCGTCGGAGGGCTGATCACCCTCGCGATGGCCGCTCTACTGCTGGCCGTCGTCACCCGCACCGCACTGCGACCGCTGGACCGGCTCACTACCCTCGCTCGATCCATCACCACAGGCGATCGCGGCCAGCGACTGAGGCCCGACCGTGTCAACACCGAATTAGGCCGTGCTGCAGCAGCTTTCGACGGCATGTTGGACGCTCTTGAGGCTTCCGAACAGCGAACTCGCCAGTTCCTTGCCGACGCGGCCCATGAGCTGCGCACTCCGATCACCGGTATTCGCGCCACCGCCGAGCAGATCTTGGGCGTCGCGGCGCAACACGAAGACGACGCGGCGACGAATAGCCAATACCGCCGCGCGGCACTGCTTTTGACTGAATCCAGGCGGGCTGGTCGACTGGTCGCCGACATGCTCGACCTGAGCCGCATCGACGCCGGCCTGATCCTGGAATTCGCCGATACCGACCTGGTCGCGATCGCCGAAGCCGAACGCGAACGCGCAGCCGTGCTCTCCCCGGATATCACCGTGACCCATACCGGTGAGGCGTCCCTGCCCATTCGCGCCGACCGCACCCGAGTCACCCAAATCGTGTCGAATCTCATTGACAACGCCCGCCGACACACCCCAACCGGTGGCAACATCGTGATCGATGTGCACCGGGCCGACCATTCCGGATTGCGCTGCGCCGAGTTGACGGTGACGGACTCAGGACCCGGGATCCCCGAGGCCGACCGCGAGCGAATCTTCGATCGGCTTGTCCGCCTGGACACAGCACGCAACCGCGACCATGGTGGCGCCGGACTCGGACTGCCGATCGCCCGCGCCCTTGCGCGAGCCCACCACGGAGAGCTGACCTGCGTGCCCCATCATCCCGGCGCACGATTCCGGCTCACCCTGCCGCTTCGGTCAACCTAGCCGCGAGTGCGTCAGTAGAACGCCGCGCAGATAGCGGTGGCACACATACGCGCCGTCCTGCACCCAGCTGAAGATTTCTGCAGCGCTCTCCCACATACGTTGCTGGACATAATGTTTCGGCAGCGCGCTTGCTTTACTCTTGCGTGGCTAGCGCTGCAACAACCCTGGCCGCGCATTCACGCGGTCCACAAACGTCGGGACTAGCTTTTGCCGCTCTTGCGGGACAGGAACGCCCGCATGTGTTGCTGCGGCTCCCCCGTCAGGAATGACAGACCGAACTGCTCGATGCTGTCTTCGATCGCCCCGTGCAATGGTCATGTCGAACCATTTGTTGAGGAGGCGTTTTTGTTGGCGAACCGCGTGCGTGCCGAATCCGCTGAGTTTCGTGGTCAGTTCGCCGATGCGGCCATCGAGTTCTTCGGCGGCGACGACCTCATGGACCAGCCCCCAGCCCGCCGCCGTCTTGGCGTCAATCGTTTCGCCGGTCAGCAACAGCCAGGCCGAGTGCGAGGCCCCGATCAGCGCGGGCAACAGCGCCGAATGAATCACCGATGGGATTCCGACGGCCACTTCCGGCATGCCAAATTTGGCCCCCGACTCCGCGATTCGCAGATCGCAGGAGATCGCGACTTCCAGGCCGCCGCCGAGGCACCAACCCGCAAGGCGGGCGATGACGGGCACGGGGCATTCGCGGATCGCCTCACACAAGCCCGCGAGCCGGCGGATGAAAACCTCGCCGGTGGACCGGTCCAGGTCGACCATCTCGTTGATGTCGGCGCCACCGATGAACGCCTTCTCACCCGCTCCGCGCAGCACCACGACCCGGACGTCGCTGTCTTGGCTGATCGTGCGGAAAGCGCCGGTCAGTTCCTCGATGGCGCCGCTACCCAAGATGTTGAGCGTCTTGGAATTGATCAACTCGACGGTGGCCAGGCCGCCGTCGCGGCCCAGCCGGACGAATCGTCTTTCCAACTAAGGGATGTCCCTGTTGCCGTCAGTAAAGCGGGACCCACACACCGAAGAACCAGTAACCCCAACCGCCGAACTGCCAGTTGAAGACCGGAACGACGGTGAAGGTGTTGTAGGCGAACGGCCCGAAGTCGGCGCGTGCATAAGCCACATCACGCGGCGGCCCGGCCCATGGGCGGTTCCAGCCACCCGGAGGCGGCGGACCGTCCCAACCACCCCGAGGCGGCGGGCCCTGCCAGTGCGGCGGCGGGTGGCCCGGAGGCGGGCCATCGTTCCAGCCCCAGCCCCGCGGCGGCGGCGGAGGCGGCGCACCGTGGCCGACGACGCTGAAGCCGACGGACGAGTCCATCGGACCGCCGATGTCGGCGGTGGCCGTCAGGTAGGTGCCGCGCGGCTGGTAGGGCTCGTGCGGCGGCTGGGTGCTCGGTGCCACCAACGCGCGGGTGGGCCGCTGTCCGGACGGCGACGTCGTCTGGCTGCCGGCCGGCGTCGTGGTTTGCGCACTCGGTGCCGTAGTGGTTTGTTCGGCCGGCGTCGTCGTTTGAGTGGCCGGCGGAGTCGTGGTCTGTTCGGCCGGCGTCGTCGTTTGAGTGGCCGGCGGGGTGGTGGTCTGGGTGGCTGGGGCGGTCGTGGTCGGCGCGCTCTGCGACGCCGTGGTTTGCGGCGCGGTGGTCTGCGGGCTCTGCTGCTCAGTGGTCTGCGGCGCAGCGGTGGTTGCGGGCGCGGCGCTGGTCTGCGGGGGCGCCGTGGTCTCCGGTGCTTGCGGGCTGTGCGGTCCACCGGGGCCACCGGGGCCACCCTGGCAGCTGCCATTCGGGCAAGGCGGTGGGTCGAGCGGGGCCGAGTTGGCCAATCCCTGGTTCAACGTCAGCGCGGAGATGCTGAGCCCCGCCGCGACCGCCACCGCGCTGACACGCTTCCTAGAAGACATAGCTGCGTCCCCTCTGGGGCTTTGGCCCCGATGATGTCTGGTTGGCCCGCGCTACGGGCAGGTCACGTCCAGCTCGAACGGCTTGGTTACCGCCTGCGGCTGCTGCGGATTGGTCATGTCGGTACCGGTCGCGGTGCCCTTGATGGCGTAGTTCTTGCCGTCCACCGCGGCTCCGGCGTTGCTGCCCTGGTTTGGCGCGGCGTCGGAGAAACCGAACGCGATGCCGTTGACGTTGCCCAGTCCGACCGCGTGAACGATGGGCGGGTTGCCGTTGCTGATTACTGCGCCAACACCGGCGCTGGCGTCACCGATGCCGATGTTGATGTTGTCGCCGGCCGGCGTGCACGTGACCGGACCAGTCACGTTCTGTTTCTGGCCGTCCACGATGACCTGCGGGCCGGACGGCGCTGCTGCCGTGCTCGACGCGCCGGTATTGGACTTGTTGCTGGAACAGCCGACACAGCTTGCGACCACCATGGCCACGCCAGCCGCGCCGATCACGATCCCACGTTTCACCGCCCACTCCTTCGTGTTGCTGGTGCCGATACCTTCGCGTTCGCCTCTGTCAACACCTACGGACCCTACCGGCCGGCACCCGTCCACAGGCAAGACACCGACCCGGCTTGTACCCAGTACCAACCTCGCTGAAACCATCGCTCGTACGGGGCCGTTTGCCCGGGCGCGTGTCAGGGCAGAATGCGGATTCCCCACTTGCCCAGCAGCGGCTGAACCAGGGTGAAGTACGTGGTGTTGTCGTCACCGTCCGGCGAAGACATCAAGATCCCAACGGCACTGACGGTGCCGTCGTCGTTCTCCACGTAGCCAGGACTGCCACTGTCGCCGCCCAGGCTGAACACGCTGGCTTCGACCACGTCGCCGTCGATGCCGGTGATGGTGCCGCAGGTCTCCCCCGTGACCGCACCCAACTTGCAGAACGGCGCACCCATCTTAATTTGGTTGCGGGCCAACACATCCCGAACCGGCCTTCCGCCGACGCCGCCGACCGGCGCACCGATGGCGGGGACAAGCCGGATCATGGCGGCGTCGCGCTTGTCGCCTTCTTTCTCGCTGGCGGTGATGGTCCCGAGCGGGACGCTCTCACCGTAAGTCCATACCGACCCGTCGTGCGCGTCGCAGTGTCCGCTGGTCAGCAAGTAATAGCCGCCATCGTTGCCCTGCGCTGCGAAACCCGCCGTGCACCTGCCACTTTCATCATCAACCTGCACGCCCGGCATCGGCGGCGCCTCTGCCGCAGCCGTATTCGCAAACACCGTCGCCGCCATCACCATGGCAGCGAACAGCCCTAGCCCCCGCAACCGCGCTCCAACCACGCCGCTCTCCTCTTGTCGGGCCAGGATGCTACCAGCCCATAAACGGCTTGTCGCAGGTCACAGCGGCGACGGGTGCTGCTAGGTGTTTGCGCTGGCCCGGGCCGCCTTCAACGGGCGGATATAGGAGGGGTCGCTGCGGTCGTGCGCGGCTCCCCTGACGCCGGTGAGCATGGCGAGGACCTCCTCGCTGATCAGATTCGTCGAGTCGACGATCCACTCGGCGACGCACACTCGGTCGACGATCGCCCAGCGGCCGTCACGCCGCTCCAGGCGGTCCACGTAGCGGCCGCCGGAGATGGTCATGTGGTTGGCCGGCTCGCGATCGGTCCCGACGAACAGGTAGTAGGTCTCGGCATGCGCCTGGTCGCCGTCAATGTCCGCCGTGTGGTTGAGCAGGTAGTGCTGATGCCGCGTCTGAGTGGAGTGATACGCCAACGCCCAGTCGATGAAATCCTCTACGGGACCGACGAATCCGACGTGATCGTCGACCGCGTCGTCGTGATAAGCCGACCGCAAGAGCTCCCGATCACGCCGGTCGATGCCCCGCGCGTAGCGCTGCACACAGTCGAGGACCTCGGCTCGGGCTTCCAGGCGGGCCACCCGGTCACGCAGTTCGGCGTCGGTCGTCATCGGCCATCCATTCGGTTATGCCGACGATCCGACGCCGGCGGCTGTTCCATCGGAACAAATATTAGGGACTCGGACAGGCCGTCCGCAATGGTGTAGGCGCAGTGGGCAAAACGGCGGCGGCGTTATCCCGCGTCGACGCGGCGGGAGAGGAAATCCAGCACCGCTCCCGCGAAAACGTCATTGCGATCGCCGGCGACCATGTGTCCCGCGCCGCGGACGTCGGTGAACTCGACCTGAGGAAAGCGTGCGAGAAATTCGTCGGCGCGCTCCTGGCTGACCAGATCGCTGACTTGACCACGAATCAGCAGCATTGGCACGCCGCTACGCAGGATCGCCTCGACAGCGGTGTGCATGCGATCGGCGTCGGTGACCTCGAACGGCGGAAAAGCCGCAGTGCCACTGATGAATTGGGGATCCCAGTGCCAATACCAACGATCGCCGCGGCGGCGCAGGTTGGTGGTAAGTCCCTCCAGATCGGTGGGCCGGGGCCGATGTGGGTTGTATTCGGCGATCGCGTCGGCGACTTCTTCGAGGGAGGCGAATCCCGATTCCACCCGGTCGGCCATGAAGTTGTGAATGCGATTCGCCCCGGATTGCTCCATGTCGGGCACGATGTCGACCAGAACGACGGCACTGGCGATGCCCGGCGAAATCTCCCCAGCCAGCAGCATCGAGGTGAATCCGCCCAGCGAGGCGCCCACCAGCACCGGCTTTTCGGGAAGGCCCCGCAGCACCTCTTGGACGTCGGCGGCAAAGCTGACGACGCGATAGTCACCTTCGCTGGACCAGTCCGATTCGCCATGACCCCGCAAATCGATCGTGACGGCTTGCCAGCCACGTTTGGCGACTGCGGCAGCCGCCCGCCCCCATGAACGTCGGGTCTGCCCGCCGCCGTGCAAGAACACCACGGCCCGCGAAAGCGGATCGCCCTGGCGGTCGGCGACGATGCGAACGCCGCCCGTCCCTGCGGTGGAGAACTGTTCCGGAGCCGTCGTCATCAAAGGATCGTAAGACGCCTCCGATCAGCCGTTGCCACCTGGGGATTCGTCTCCGCCGCGAAAGAGCTTGGCGATCGACTGGACGACCCGTCCCAGCGGGCTGCCCGCGCGTTGCGTTTCCTTGATCCGGTCGTGCGTTTGCTTGCCTTCTCTGGCGTAATCGCCGACGGTTTCATCGCCTTCTTCAGCACGCATGAGTTGTCTCCGTTCCGTTGCGGGCCAAATCCTTACGCTCCGCGGGATCCGACATGTTCGCTCCTCCGATCGGTTCACCGTTGCCTACCCGCCCGGCCGGTGTATCAAAACGGGGGCGGGCCATGCGCATCCGGCACAACACGTCAGGGCGCTCTTCGTCTCAGGACACGTGCCCCTTGCTGGCCTTGATCGGTGCGCTGCTCGGCGGCAGCGTGAGCAGATTGCCGCGCAGGCTGCCCCGGGTGGTGCGGACGGCCACCAATACCCAGGTGAAGAGCAGGCCGGCGTAGGCGATGGCCGCGGCTACCTTGAAGGCGGGCAGGTGGGTGTGAGCGGCGAGTTGCGATGTTCCGGTCACGAAGGTGCCGACCGGGAACGTCAGGCTCCACCACGTCAGGGCGAACGGCATCCCGTGTCGCAAGGTACGCACCGTGAGCGCGGTGGCCAGCGCGATCCACAACAACGCGAAGCCCCATACCGGCACTCCGTACAGAATCGCGAACGTGTTCATGTCCTCGGCCACGTCGTGGTCGACAGCGAGCTTCGCGACAGCGCCGAGAAGCCCTGCGGCCGTGATGGATTGGCCAAGCGGACCCAACACGATCCACAGCGTCGGCACCCGTGCGGTCCCGGAGGTGCCGTACAGGACCAGCCGGCTCCAGATCATCGCGATGATGTTCAAGGAGGCCAACAATGACAGCCCGAACATCGCATAGCAGCCGTAGAGCATGGTCTGGCGGCCGGTGCCCGCCTCCATATGCGCAAGCAGCAGGGCACCCATCGCGGCCGACACCATCGGCGGAACGACGGGCATCAGCCACCCGCCGAATGCGGCATCGGGTTCGACAGCGTGCTGGGTGAACATCAGAAACGGAATGCTGACCGCGGTGAAAAGGCCGCCGGCGGTGCCTGCTGTCCACAGCACCCAGTCCAGGTCGACGGCGATGCGCTCGCCGATCAGATCCTTGCCGACCACGATCGCTCCCCCACCGACCGTCATCAGCGCCATGGGCGCCGCGCCATAGAAATGAGCCATCTGCGGATTGCGGGCGTGGCCCCGGGCCACCGTCGGGTGGCGTAGCCAGTGACCACCGACCAAGACGATCAGCACCACCAGCAGCGCGGCGGCGATGACCCACACCACTTCGGCAAATGCGCGCAGCCCCAACACGTGGACCGGCAGCGTGGCACCGCCGATCGCAACGATCCCGGTGCCCATGACCGAAGCGAACCAATTGGGCCCGATGTTGCCCAGCACCTCAACCCGCGTCGGCGGCGGGTCATCAGAGGTTGCACGCGTCATAGCTGTGAGACCCTACTTCCCCGGGATTGCTCGATGTTGCGCTTAGACTCCATCGGTGACGAATTCCGTGCAAACGAGGCACAAAGTGAACAAAGCCCCCGTCTTGGTCGGAATGGTCGTAATGCTCGTGATCGCAGTGCTCGCGCTGCCGACCAAGCAAAGGTGCGGTGCGCCGGGCCTGACGTGTGCGACGGCATTGGATAAGCACGGTTACGTTCATTACTACTACGAAGTCGAACCGGTCGGCGTGTACCTCGCAGAAATCATCACCGGGTCGAATATTCGTTTCTTCTACCACTCGGGCGAGGACCTCGTAAGAGTGCGTTAGCCGTTCGGCTGCAACAGCTTTCGTTAGCCGTGGCAGATCTGCAACGCGTAAGCCAACGGTTCGCCGGACGGCGCGCCGAGCTCAGATGAAACCGTGAGCGCCGGGTTAACGAACTCGTTGTTGATCCCGAATTTCGTTAGGTTCATCGTCGTCTCGACGGTGGCGGGTGCTGTGCGCCTGGCGTGTGTGCCGAGGTCCGCCCGGATGTCGGCGGCGTTGTGTCGGGCGTTGCGGATCGTCAAGTCGTCGCTGCCCGGCTGCTGGTTCAGCACGGCGAATGCGCTGCCGTTGTTGGCGAGACTGTAGGTGAGTTGGTAGGCCGGCGACGCCGGTAGCGGTTGGGCGAAGCGAACCGCGAGCTGCAGCACGTTGGCCCGGGGATGGCTGACACCGACCGAGGCCACTTTTGTTGCCGGCGGCGGAAGGGTCCCGGACTGCACCTGGCAAACGAGTCGGTCCGGCAGGTGCGACCAATCATCCCGTGACGGCCGTACCCAGTTGTAGAAGCCGACGACCACGACGGCCACCAACAATGCGAGGGGTAATACCGTCCGTAGACCTGGCGGGATCCGCTGCCAGGTTCCCCGTAACCCGTGCTCAGGCTGCTCTGGATCGGCATTGTCTCCGTCCGGTGACGGGTTGGGACCGATCTCGTCAGCCACGTTTTCCTCCTGAGACCTGCCCGCGACGCTTCCGGACCCCAAACTCGGCGCATCTTAGCCAAAACATGCTGGTAGCGGAAAGATCGCCGTCGGCGCTTCGACCGATTCTCGGAGGTGAGAAGGGCCACAGTGACCGGTTCCGGGCGGTCTTGATTGGGGGCTTCACAGCAAGCTATCGCATACTTGACCTCATGCTTTTCGCGTCATCACCGCAAACCGCTGATGCGGTATCCAGTGGTGCGCGGATTAAGGGTCGAGGTCTCTGATGGCACGCTCCGGCGGTGCGCATCACCGCCATCGAGCGGTTCGCCGAACGTCGCCTCTCCGCAGGGGGGTGACGCGGGCGTTCATGACGCTGGTGTCCACGGCGGCGGTGCTGATGACCGGAGCGGGATATTACGTTGCGCACGGGGCGCTGGGCGGCATCACCGTCTCGCAAGCCCTGAGCCCCGACGATCCGCGGTCCAGCGGCGACAATATGAACATCCTGCTGATCGGCCTGGACTCGCGAAAAGACCAGGAGGGCAACGACCTCCCCAATTCGATCCTCAAGCAGTTGCATGCGGGCGATTCCGATGACGGCGGCTACAACACCAACACGCTGATCCTCGTGCACGTCAGCGCCGACAACAAAGTGGTCGCCTTCTCGATCCCCCGCGACGACTGGGTGCCGTTCAACGGTGTACCGGGGTACAACCACATCAAGATCAAAGAGGCCTACGGCCTGACCAAGCAGTACGTCGCCCAAAAGCTGGTCAACCAGGGGGTGGGCAGCCAAAAGGAGCTGGAGACGAAGGGCCGCGAAGCCGCCCGGGCAGCGACCTTGCGCGCGGTGCGAAGCCTGACCGGTGTTCCCATCGACTATTTCGCCGAGGTCAACTTGGCGGGCTTTTACGATCTGGCGCAAAGCTTGGGCGGGGTCAACGTATGCCTCAACCACGCCGTCTCCGACTCCTACTCCGGCGCCGATTTCCCCGCCGGCCCGCAGCGGCTGGACGCCTCGGAGGCGCTGGCGTTCGTCCGGCAACGTCATGGCCTGGACAACGGCGACCTGGACCGTACCCACCGCCAGCAAGCCTTCATTTCGTCAGTCATGCGGGAACTGCAGGATTCGGGCACGTTCACCAACCTGGACAAGATGAAGAGCCTGATGGCGGTGGCTCGCAAAGACGTCGTGTTGTCGTCCGGTTGGGACGAGGACATGTTCCGCCGGATTGGTGAAATCGCCGGTAGCGCAGCGGCAAACCAGGTGGAATTCCGGACCCTGCCGGTGGTCCGCTACGACAACATCAACGGGCAGGACGTCAACATCATCGACCCGGTCGCGATCAAGGCCGAGGTGGCGTCGGCGATCGGCGTCGACAGCTCGACAAGCTCCTCCCCGACGACGGCCGCCAAACCCAATCCGTCCACCGCCGTCGACGTGGTCAACGTCGGCAGCATGAGCGGTCTCGCCAGCCAGGTGTCGCGCGCGCTGAAAAAGTATGGCTACACCTCGGTTCAAGCCCGCGACCGCAACTGGTTTGATCCGAACTCCACGACCATCCATTACGGCGCGGGCGCAGAATCCGATGCCCAGAACATCGCCGGCCTGCTCGGCCTGGATACACCCAAACAACCCGATTCCAGTCTGCAGCCCGGACACATCCGCGTGACCGTCGACACCAACTACTCGATGCCGACGATCGACGCATCCATGGACGATTCCTTAACGTCTTCGTCGTCCACCACCACGACGTCGAGCAAGAGCAGCAGCAGCTATTCCGGCTACGGCACCAGCGCCTACCCGACACCCGATCAGGGCAAGCCGATCGACGGCGGCGGAGTGCCCTGCGTTAACTAGCCACGCTCAGGCGTGCGTGCCGCCGTCCATCCGAATTTCGGTGCCGGTGATCCAGGCTCCATCGTCGGACACCAGCATGGCGATCACTCCGGCGACCGCGTTGGGTTCGGCCATCCCGGCACCGCTGGATTCCGTCGTGGTCGGCAGGATCGGCATCAGCCGGGGAAACAGCGACCAATCCGCGTCCTTCGGGATGTATCCGCCGGTGGCATCGGTGATCCCGGACTTGATACTGCCGGGTGCCACGCATGCCGCGCGCAGACCGTCCTTCGCGTATTCCAGGGCCAAGGAATGAGTGAAGGCCTGGATTCCGCCCTTGCTCGCGGCGTAGGCAGCCATGTACGGGTGGGCGAACGACGCCGAGGTCGAGCTGAAGTTGACGATCGCGCTGCGCGAATTCGCCAGTAGCGCCGGCAGCGCTTCCCGGACCACCAGAAAAGTACCGGTCAGGTTCACGGCGATGATCTGGTTCCACTGGTCGAGGGTGGTCTCGTGGGTGTGCCAAGCGCGCAGGATGCCCGCCGCGTTGACCAGCGAATCCAGGCCGCCGAGGTTCTCGACGGCCAAGCACACACCGTCGATCACCGAGTCCTCGTTGCCGACGTCGAGGGGCATGGTGGTGAGCCGCAGCGCCGTCGCGGCCTCGACGGCGCGGGCCTGGGTGTTGTTCAGACCGTCGGCCGAGATGTCGGCGGCCACCACGATGGCGCCCTCGCTCAGCAACCGCAGCGCGGTCGCCTGGCCGATCCCGGACGCGGCGCCCGTCACCAGGATCCGCTTGCCCTCGAGTCTGTTCATCAGTTCCTCCTGGTTCAGACCACTCCGCGTAGCGCGTCGGCGCCGAACATCTGCTCCATCATCGAGGAGTAGTCCGGGCCGCGGCGCAGGATGTGGCCGCCGTCGACATTGATGCACTGCCCGGTGATCCAGGTGGCCGCGTCGCTGAGCAGGAACATGGCCAGGTTGGCGACGTCCTCGACCTCACCCACCCGCGGCAGCGGCGTGCAGAGCGCGTAGTCGCCGCTGATCTCCGGCGACTGAATAACGGCGGCGTCAACGAGATCGGTGCGAATCAGGCCTGGGCGGATGCTGTTGGCCCGCACCCACGAGGGCCCGAGTTCATCGGCGGCCAGCATCATCATGTGGTCGATCGCCGACTTGGTGACGCCGTAGGGCCCGAACCAACGGTGGGTGTTGCTGGCCGCGATCGACGAGATCGCGACGAACGAGCCGCCGCCGCCGCGCACCAATTCACGCCCGACGTGCTTGAGCACGTACATGGTGCCGTTGACGTTGAGGTCGACGGTGTTTCGCCACGCCTCCGAATCGGTATGGGTGATCGGCCCGACGGTCAGCGAGCCGCCGGCGCAGTGCACCGCGCCGTTCAGCCGGCCGTGCCACGCCGTAGCGGCGTCGACCGCACGGGCCACCTCGTCCTCGTTGGTGACGTCGGTGGGCTCGTAGCGGATCGCGCCGCCGTTGGCGGCCAGCGGCTCGATCTCCTCGACGGCGCCGGCCAGCCGGTCCGGGTTGCGGCCGACGATCATGACGGAGGCCCCGGCCGCGACCAGCCCGGCGGCCACGCCCTTCCCGATGCCGCTGCCGCCGCCGGTGATCAAATACGTCCGGTCTTCGAAAGATAGCTGCACGAGGGCCCTCTCAAACTGGAACAGGTTCTAGATATAGAAGCATGCAGCACCCACGGTGAATATCGCTACCCCCGGTCTCGTTAGGCAGCGGACTCCGATGTGCCCGCCTCCGAACGACAAAGGAGTTGCCCCACACCGCAACGACGAACTTGTCGCTTTGAGGCGGGCAGATCGAGCATCGCCTGCGATGAGTGCGGTAGGTGCTACGGCGTATCGCGGCGAGCGACCTTGGTCGGCTTCGCGTTGCGCCAGTCCTCGACGTGCGGCGGCTGGCCGACCGGCCACCTGTTCTCGTTGAACGCCGCCCAGTGCGCGTGCCCCAACAGGTGGACATGGAACGCGTGCCGCAACGCCTCGGTGTAACCCATCGCGTCGGAGGCGGCATTGACCGAATCCTTGATCAGCAGCGACGCCATGGTGGGACGCTCGGCGATGCGCCGCGCGAATTCCAGTGTCTTTTCCTCTAATTCGTCGACTGCGAAAACCTTGGACACCATCCCCAGCCGGTACGCCTCGTCGGCATCCAGCGAATCACCGGTCAGCAGCAGCTCTTTGGCCTTACGCGGGACCGAATTCCCATGGGTGAGCGTAGTATTCGACGCCCGGCATGCCTAGCCGGACGGCGACCACGTCGCTGAACTTCGCGTTGTCGGCCGCGACGATCAGGTCGCACGCCCAGATCAGCATCAGGCCCGCGGAGATCGCGTTGCCCTGCACCTGGGCGATCGTGATCTTGCGCAGATCGCGCCAGCGGCAAGTGTTTTCGAAGAAGAAATGCCACTCCTGGTGGTACAGCTTCTCCATGATCGGTTCGTAGGTCGCGCCGTGTGAGCGGAAGGTCGGATGCTGCCCCGGTCCGGGTGCGCGCTCCGCGAGGGCCTGCTCGGAGCCCAGGTCGTGACCGGCGGAGAAGTTCTTGCCACGCGCCGCGAGGATCACCACGCGAACGGTGTCGTCGGCCTCGGCGCGGCCGAACGCCTCGTCGAGCTGAACCAGCAGTCCGCGACTCTGCGCGTTGTGCGCTTCGGGCCGGTTAAGCCAAATCCGGGCGATGCGACCCTCGTCGAGGGTCTCGTAGGCCACCAGCTCGTTGGAGTTGGAGCTGGAGTTGGCCGCCGCGGCGTCGGCTTGTTCGGAGACTGTCATTCCGCCCACCTCGTTCGTCGTTGAATCGCCTTGTTTACACATTACGGCGAGTGTGTAAGCGGGTCCGAGTTGGGTTGGTCGCTCCCAGCCGAGCTACGGCCGGTCGAGCGCCGCCGCCAGCAGCGCGGCAGCGGATTTGAGCAGACGCAGCGAGCGGGCGAGTTCCGCGTTCTCTTCCCTCAATTGGTCGAGTTCGGTGGACCGCTCGGAGGCGACGGCCGGGATCGGCATTCTCGACGGCGCTTCGGCGGGTCCGCTCGTGCACCGTTTCCGTCAGCGTATTGCCGAGCGTGTCGGTGACCGCCCGGATCGCCATCCGTTCCATGTCGTGGCGCCCGTGCACCGCCGCGACCGTACGCGTCTCCTCCAGGTCCGCGGCCCCGTTAAACGCGGCGGGCGCCGGCACCGCCCGTAATTGCTGTCGCGCCATCTGGCCGGTTGCGGCCTCGGCACCGGAAGCGACCGCGTGCGGCTGCTCCAGCAGGTGGTGCAGTTCGGCTTCCTGGCGTTCGAGCTCCGATCCCCGCTCGGCGAGCTGCGCCTGCTGCTGCTGGATCTCGGTTGCCGCCGCGGCGAAGCTCGGACTCCCACTGGTTGAGCTCGGCTTCCCGGTGGCGAACCGTGTGCGATGACTCGCGCTGAGCAACCTGGGCTTCCCGATAGCGCAGCTGGGCGACCTGCTGGGGAAGCGGCGTCCCCCGGTGGGCCGAGCTGAGCTTCCTGGTGGCGGATCTGGTCTTCGTGCTTGCGAATTTCTGCCTCGTGCCTGCGGACTTCGGATTCGTGCTCGTGCAGCGCGGCTTCCCGCTGGGCGATCTCGGCTTCCCGCTTCTTGAGCCCCCCGTCCCGGTTGCGCAGCTCGGCGTTGCGGTGCCGAAGCTCGGCGTCCTCCTCGATGTGGCGAATCAGCTCTTGCTCAACCAGGTCGATGAACAGATCGACTTCCTGCTCGCTGTAGCCACGCTTACCGACGCGCGCCCTGGAAAACGCAACATTGTGAACATCGGCCGGCGTGAGAGCCATTGTTCCTCTCCCGAAGTCTTCGACATCAGCGCAACGTCAAAATGTGGTGCACTGCGACTCAGGATAATGCCTGTGCCGCGATGGCATTCCGGTTTGCCTTTGAACAACTGGACAGCAGCCAGTAGACAGCCAGGGAAGACGCGCCGCGGGCTACGGCCAACCGATCCAGCCGCGCACCACCGTGTGACGACATCTTCCCACGTCGCAACCCTAACCGCGAATTACGTTGGCCCACATAAGGGTCTTACCCGACCGCCAATTGGGACCGGGCAAGCATCCCGCCGGGCGGCTGCCGCCAACAGCCACCGCGAATGTTCGCCAGGACGCCCAGCAGAATCGCCTCCTGGAATGTGTTGAGTTCGTATCTGCTGATTTAGATCCAGCCCTTTGCTTGACATCAGGCGCAATGCCGAAGACCGAATCTCGTCCGAGATTAATTCTGAATTCGTTAACAATTCCATTTGTTTATATGAACGATTCGCTGCGCATAGGTTTCCGCCAGGTGTGGGGTAGCGACAAACCGGGTCCCGCGGGCGGGCCGAGCCCCGCCCCGCCCCAGACGGCTGCGGGCGAATACCGGCGTCGCATAGAGTTGTGTCATGCCTACCAAATCTGACCCTGGCGAAATCGGCGATGTCGAGCCCCTGGCCGACAGCACCGCAAACCAGGCCAGGCGAGTCGTCGCCGCGTACGCGAGCGACGCTGACGAGTGCCGCGTTTTCTTGTCCATGCTCGGTATTGGACCGGCGAAGCTCGACGCATAAATGGCTCCCCGGGGCGGCCAGAACTCGAAGAAGGCTTCACACTTCGGGAATTCCGACTTTGTCGTGGTCGCCAACCGGTTGCCGGTTGATCTGGAGCGGCTGCCCGACGGCACCACAACCTGGAAGCGCAGCCCAGGGGGGTTGGTCACGGCCTTAGAGCCGTTACTGCGACGCCGCAGCGGGGCCTGGGTCGGCTGGCCGGGCGTTGTCGACCATGAGGTCGACTTCGACGACGAGCCCATCGCCCAAGATGAGCTGCACCTCTACCCGGTGCGCCTGTCCGCCGACGACGTCGCCCAATACTACGAGGGGTTCTCGAACGCGACACTGTGGCCGCTGTACCACGATGTCATCGTCAAGCCGATCTACCACCGCGAATGGTGGGATCGCTACGTAGAGGTCAACCAACGTTTCGCCGAAGCCACGTCCCGCGCGGCCGCCCACGGCGCCACCGTATGGGTCCAGGACTACCAATTGCAATTGGTCCCGAAGATGCTGCGCACGCTGCGCCCGGACCTGACCATCGGCTTCTTCCTGCACATCCCGTTCCCACCGGTAGAGCTGTTCATGCAGTTGCCGTGGCGCACCGAGATCATCGAGGGCCTGCTCGGGGCCGACCTGGTCGGATTCCATCTGGTCGGTGGCGCACAGAATTTCCTGTTCCTATCCCGGCAACTGGTGGGCGCCAACACCTCGCGTGGAGCCGTCGGCGTGCGGTCACGATTCGGCGAGGTGCAGCTGGAATCCCGCACCGTTCGAGTGGGTGCCTTTCCCATCTCCATCGACTCCGGCGCGCTCGACCGGACAGCGCGGCACCGCGATATCCGCCGCCACGCCAAAGAGATCCGCGCGGATCTGGGCAACCCGCGCAAGATCCTGCTCGGCGTCGACCGGCTCGACTACACCAAGGGCATCGACGTCCGGTTGAAGGCCTTTTCGGAACTGCTTGCCGAGGGGCGCGTCAAACGCGACGACACGGTACTGGTCCAGCTGGCCACACCGAGCCGCGAACGTGTGGAGAGCTACCAGATTCTGCGCAACGACATCGAACGCGAAGTCGGCCACATCAACGGCGAATACGCCGAAGTCGGCCATCCGATGGTGCATTACATCCATCGCGCGGTTCCCCGCGACGAACTCATCGCGTTCTTCGTGGCCAGTGACGTCATGCTGGTCACCCCGCTGCGGGACGGGATGAACCTGGTGGCCAAGGAGTACGTCGCCTGCCGCAGTGATCTGGGCGGTGCGCTCGTTCTGTCCGAATTCACCGGCGCCGCAGCCGAACTGCGGCAGGCCTACCTCGTCAACCCGCACGACCTCGAAGGGGTCAAGGACGCGATCGAGGCGGCGCTCAATCAGCCGGCCGAAGAGGGCAGCCGCCGGATGCGATCGTTGCGACGTCAGGTGCTCGCTCACGACGTGGACCGCTGGGCGCGGTCATTTCTCGATGCGCTCGCCGAGGCGCATCCGCCGGATGCGAAATAGCGGCGGCAGACCCATGGTGTTGCCGTCGAAACGCTGTGATACTCGATGCAGCGTGCAGGGAAGGCCCGAAGGGAGGGCACTGTGAGAATCCGTCGCGCGTTGGCCGCAGGGGCCGGCGTCTTCTCGGCAGTGGCAATCGGAATCGCGCTGGAGTCGGGTAATCCGGCGCGCGCGATCGGACCACCGGCCGACGGCACCTACACCTACAACGAGGCGGGCGTCTCGGGAGCTACCTGGACAATCTCGGCACTGTGCGATCAGCCGTCCGGAACCAGAAACATGAACGACTATTCCGACCCGATCGTTTTCGCGATGCAGTGTGCGCTGAACATCGTGAGTTCGACGCCCGAACAGATCAGCGCTGCCGACAAGCTGCAGAACTTCAGCGGCCGGGCCCGGATGTCCAGCATGCTATGGAGTTTCAAGGTTGACAAGGCGGACGGTGTCTCATGTCCGGGTGGTGGCACAGCTCCATCCACCGAAACCTTCGCGTTCAGTGACGAAACGATGAGCGGCACCCACACCACCATGCATGGTGCCGTCTGCGGGATGGAACCGGCGATGAAAAAGACCCCGTTCTCGCTGCAGATGGCCGGGCCGCCGCCCAGCCCGGTCCAGCGTTATCCCCTGCAGTGCAACAACATTGCGATCTGCTACTGAGCAGATCGGGTTAGATCGGCGTGATGTAGTTGATCAGCCATTTGTTGCCGATCCTCTTGAAGTCCACCCGCAATCGGCTGCCGTCGTAAAGCGGCTGCCTCGACTTGTCGGTCACGGTGCGGTTCATGTACACCATCACCGACGCCGAATCCCGCTTGGCCGACATGACCCCAACGCCAACGACATTGGCCTGGACGACCACCTCGCGCTTCTTCGCCTCGGGAATGATCTGGGCATTGGCGCTCTTCTGGAACTCCTGGCGGTAGTCAGGCGTCAGCATCGGATACGCGTCGGCGAGGCTGCGTTCGACGGTCTGGTAATCGTAGGCGAAAACCGCGGGCACCTCTTTGGCGGCAAGCTGCGGCAGCACCGCCCGCGCCGCCTGCTCGCCGCGGATCTCCACCCGTTCCCAGTAGAACCAGCCCGCCGCCGCGGACAAGCCGACAATGCCTGCGACCGCAAGGTATCCCGTGATGGCGATGAGCCACCGCCGCAATCGCATCAGTTGCCCCCGTCGGGGTACTTCAGGTCGTAACCCGTCATGTGGCCCTGCTCATCCTCGTGCACGATGACCCGGAGCCGGTAGGGCATGGACGGCTTATGAACTCCGTCGATATCGGCCACCGTGACACGCACCGACACCAGCACAGAAGCGTTATCGGTAACTGTGTCAATGCCTTCCAGCGCCGACCCGTTGATCACTGCCTCTGAGGTCGCGTTGGTCGAGTGGAACAGAGCCTTGAGGTTTTCGATGTTGTTGTTGGCGCCGAGCATGCCTCGCAGCGGTCCGCTGGTGCCGTTGTAGAACCGGTTCACGCTGTCGTCGATGTTGTCCTGCTTGTAGCTGAACATGTTGACCACAGTCTGCGTGGCGGTGTCGACGAAGCGCTGATCGCGGGCCCGCCCCGCTTCGGCGTGCCGTTGCTGGATGATCATTGCGGTCAGGCAGCCGGCCAGCGCGCCAATCGCCAACAACGCGGCCGCGAACGCAATCCAGGCGACCTTGACCCCGCTCGGCCGGCGCCGTGGTGGCGGCTTGACCGTCTTGAGGGTTTTGGCGCGTTTGGCCGCTGGCGTCTTCGGCTCGGCCGGAGCCTCGAGCGCAACCGCGGTGGCCGCGCTCGACTCGCCCGTCGCCGGGCCCGCTGCGCGCGATGCCCGGCGCCGGGCACGCTGAGTCGTGGTTTGTTCGCCGCTGACTGCAGGGGCCACTACATCGGCCTTGGATCAAGCATGAGGTCCACCCAATTCTCGGCGCTGGACGTGTTCGCGCCGGCCGCGAAGATACCAGTGCCTCCTGCCGGGTCCCTGAAGGCTCCGGTGGTTTGGTCATAGGTGGTGTACGCGGGACCGCTGGCCTGCGGACCCGGTCCGGGTGCCGGCGCGGGGGCTTCCGGCGCTGCCGGTGGCGGCAGCCACTTCGGATACGGGATCTGCGGCGGCACCGGCGGAACGCCCGGCGGCATCCACGACGGGTTGCCCGGCGGTGGCCCGCTGTCGTTGGGTGGCGGCGGAGCGTAGGCGGGCTGATGGTTGGGCAGCGGCCCCGGCCCCGGCACCACACCCGGCGGGGGCGGCCCGACGATCGGAGTACCTGGATCCGGCTCCGCTTCCGGCGGAATATAGGGGAACTTGTTGGGCGGCAGGGTGTTTAGCCCATTGGTTTCCGGCGTGTTGTACGGGACCGGCGGACCGCGCCACGGGTTACGGCCAACCGGCACGTAGCCCCTTGGGTCGCGGCATAGCTGAACTGTCGGGGCCCGTTTGCCGGGGAACTCCTGGCAGGGATAGTTACGTGCGCCACGCACGGTACTGGGATCGTTCTGAGCGACCTTGCAGTACATGTCTCTCGGGAGCTCGCGCACCGTCTCGTCGGCCGGCGTTCGCATCAACGGCGGCGGCAGGAAGCCGACAGCGCACGGCGGCGGGTCGTTGAGGTCGAGTTTGAAGTCCAGCTTGGCGCCTTCATCCTGGGGGGCACCGCCCGCGGCCGTGGTGATCGCGGCGAACAAGGCGGGCAAGACCACCAGAAGTTGCTCGATCGACTTGTGGTAGATCACGCCCACCCGGCCCAGGTTGGCCAGACTGGCGGCCAGCGCCGGGAATGCCGGCCGGATACCGGAGAACGCGGTGCTCGCCTCGTCGATCGCGCCCGGCGCGGTGGACAGTGTCGAACGAAGCTGCGGGTCGGCATGCTGCACCTCGGAGGTGAACCGAGCCAGGCCGTCCGCGAGCGACTTGATGTCAGCGCCGGCGCGAATCTGGGATTGCAGGAACGGGCCCGCCTGATCGATCAACTGCGAGACTTGTGGGTAGTCGGCGTTGGCCTCGTCGACCAGCAACCGGGCCGATTCAAACAGGCGGGCCAGCTCTGGGCCCGACCCGTTGGCCGCCTGGAACGTCTCGTGCAGCAGTTCTCGCAACTTGGTGTCACCGAGGCTGTTGACCAGCGTCTCCGCCCGCTTCAACAGATCGGCGACGTCTTGACCGATCCGGGTGTTGGCACGATCGATCCGAGACCCGTTGTGCAACTTCGCCGATGCCGGGGTGTTCGGCGGCACCAGGTCGATGTACTGCTCACCGACGGCCGACACACTCTTCACGGTCGCGGTGACATTCGACGGAATGGGAGTGCCACTGTTGAGCCGCATTTCGGCCGTCACGCCATTGGGGTTCAGTCCCACCGACTCCACCCGGCCGACCGCGACGCCGCGATAGGTGACGTTGGCGCTCTTGTAAAGGCCGCCGCCGGCAATGAAGTCGGCATTGACCAGGTAGGTGCCGAGGCCGAATGTGGCGGGCAGTCGAAGGTAGAAAATCGCCATGATCGTCAGCGTGATCGCGGTGATCACCGCGAATATCCAGAGCTGAATTCTGGTGAGTTTGTCTATCATTCGCGCCGCCCCTACTGACCTGCCGTGCCGGGCGGAATCTTGAACGGGTCGGCCGCCTGTCCGGACAGGTTGGCCATTTCGCCGATCAAGAAGTCGGGCGGATTGAGGATCTCGCTCATGTGCATCATGTTCGGATCAAGTGCATAGGAGGTGGTGAAGAACGTCTCACCGAGCCGGCGCAAGGTGAGGTCGAAGGTGGTGAACACGTTGAGGTAGTCGCCGCGCACCGCCTGTTTGATACCGAAGTTCGGGAAGGGGAACGTCAACAACAACTGCAGCGACGTGACGAAATTCTTCCGGTTGTCGTTGAGCGCCTTCACGACCGAATACAGCCCTTTGAGGTCTTCGGCGAAGTCCACCTTCGTCTTTGACAGCACGTGCGAGGTGACGGTCGCCAGCTTCTTCAGCGCGGCGAACGCCTCGACAATGTGTTCCCGGTTCTTGTTGAGCACACGCAACGCTTCAGGCAGGGTGTCCAGCGCCCGGCCCAGGTTGTCTTTGTCGTGCGCCAGGTTCGCGGAAAATCGGTTCAGACCGTCGACCGCGTTGATGATGTCGCCGACCTGCCGGTTGAGTCCCGACGTCAGTTCCGCCAGCCGGGGGATCAAGCCGGTGAACTGGTCTTGCCGGCCCGCCACAGCCTGGTAAGTCTCGTCGGTAATCTCTTCCAGCGCACCGAGATTGCCCTTGTTGACCACGACACCGAGAGCCGAAAACACCTCTTCGGTGGTGGGGAAGCGGCCGGTGTTGGACTCCGAGATCTTGGATCCGTTAGTCAGCCTGCCGGTCGCCGGCTTGCCCTTCGGCGCAGCCAGATCGATGTGCAGCGAACCCAGCAACGATGTCTGCGCGACCGTTGCAGTCGCATTGGCCGGCAACACGACGTTTTTGTTCAGTGCCAGTTTCACTGCGGCATAAAAAGACCCGTCGCTGCGCTGCTCGGCCGAAATACCGGCGACGCTGCCGACGGTGACATCGTCGACCATCACCGGTGAGTTCTGCGGCAGGGTCGCCACGTCGGGCATTTCGACGGTAACCGAGAATGCGCCGCCACCGTGGCCCGCGGTGCCCGGCATCGAAAGGGAGTTCAGTCCACCGTACTGGCAACCGGCCAAGAGCGCGGCACCCGCCACCAATGCGCTGCCGCGCAACAAGATTCGCCTCATCCGCCAGACCCCTGACCATTTTGCAACCCGGCGGAAGGCCCCTGGTTGGACGCCGGACCCGGCAGCGGCCCGAACGCGGAGCCCGGGCCTGGACCCGGAGCGGGTGCGGGTGCGGGCGCGGGCGCCCCCGGCAGCGGCCCGGCCTGCGGAGCGGCCGGCACCAGCAGGGCCTGCAGATCGGCCGGGTTCTGGGCGGGAGCCGGCGCAGCACCCTGGGCCGGTACCCAGGTCAGCTGCGGAATCGGCGTCTGCGCCTTGGCTTGGGTCTGCGGGGTGTCGTAGATGATCTGGCCCTTGTACGCCGTGATCGTGTTGAGCGGGTGGAACATGATCGGCGGGTAGTTCACCGCCAGCCGGCGCAGCACCGGCCCCAGCCGCTCGCGGCACAGCTCCGCGCGCCGGTAGTAGTCGGGTGCTCGCGGACCGCCGGCGGTTTCGAAGGAACCGCCGCAGATGAACTGCACCGGGTTGGCGAATTCGGGTATCGACAGCAGACCGTTCAGCGTGCCCTGCGCCGGGTCGTAGATGTTGTAGAAGTTGGCGATACCGGGGCCCGCCACGTGCAGCACCTGTTCGATGTTGTCGCTCTGGTCGCTCAATGTCTTGCTGAAATCGTTGAGCTGATTGACCGTATCGATCAACGTCGAGTTGTTCTCGTGCAGGAAGCCGCGGATGTCGGACAGTGCCTGATTGAGAGTGCCCAGGGTGTTGTCTAGATGCCGCGAGCTGTCGGCGAGGACCTGCGAGACGGAGGCGACGTTTCCGGCGAACTGCACGATCTGCTCGTTACTCGCCGATAGCGCGTTGACCAGGACCTGCAGATTCTTGACGGTGCCAAAGATGTCGCCGCGCGAATCCCCCAGTCGCCCAGCGACTTGCGAAAGCTCCTGCAGTGCGTTGTGGAACGACTCGCCCTTGCCGTCGAACGTGTCGGCGGCCTGGTTGATCGCCGCGCCCAACGGCCCGTGCATCGATCCGCTCGTCGGGCCCAGCGAGACGGCCAGTTGGGTCAGCGCTTCCTTGACCTCGTCCCATTCCACCGGGACCGCGGTGCGGTTCAGGTCGATGCTGCCGCCATCGGGCAACGCCGCCCCGCCCGTGTATGCCGGGGCGAGCTGAATGAACCGCGCCGCCACCAGGTTCGGTGACATGACGACGGCCCTGGCGTCCTTCGGGATCTTCACGTCCTTGGGGACCGTCATGGTGATCTTGACGTCCGACGGCCGCGGTTCGATCGAGTCGATCTTGCCGATCGGCACGCCGAGGACGCGGACCTGATCGCCGGGATAGAGCCCGACCGCAGACGTGAAGTAGCCGACGATGGTCCGGTTATTCGCTTGCGTGGAAAGCACATACACGCCCCCCACCAGCACCGCGATCAGCGCGATGATGGTGGTGTTGCGCAGCCCGCGGCTGCCTGCGATTCGCTTGATCATGGTGACTTCGGCCGGATGATCCAGCGTTCCTGGATCAATCCGCGTAGGTAGTCGGAGAGGCTGGCGGGCAGCTTGCCCGGCTGATAGAAGAAGTCGAACATCGCCGCAAGCAGCGGTGCCGGGATCACGCCGTAGACGTTGACGTTGAATCCCGGTCCGGAACCGACCACCTCGCCCAGCTCTGTCGCATAGGTGGGCAGTCGTTTCAGTGCCTCGGTGATGTAGTCGCGGCGCTCGTTGAGATTGCTCAGTACATCGTTGAGCTTGCTCAGGGCGGGGCCGAATTCCTTGCGGTTATCGGCGACGAAGCCGGAAATCTGTGCTGACAAACCGTTGATGCCCGAGATCAATTGGCCCAGCGAGGCGCTGCGCTCGTCGAGCGCGGCGAACAGCTCGTTGCCGTCGTCGACCAGCTTGTTGACTTGGTTGGCGCGGTCGGACAACACCGATGTCACCGACTTCGCGTGTGCCAGCAGGCTTTGCAGGGCCTCGTCACGGCGGTTGAGGGTGCGGGACAGCGATGTCACCCCGTCCAGCGCGCCGCGCAATTCCGGGGTGGCGCCGTGCAGCGTGTCGGTGAGCACGTTCAAAGCCTGCTCGAACTGGGGCTTGTTCAGATTGTTTGAGTTTTGACCCAGGTCCTCCAGCGCGCCGGCCAGCGTGTACGGCGTGGTCGTGCGGCTCCGCGGAATCGTGGTCGCCTTGCCATGACCCGCCGGGGTCACCGCAATCGAGCGCTCGCCAAGGATGCTGTCGGTGCGGATCGCGGCCAGTGACTGATCACCGACCGCGACGTGCCGATCCACCGAGAACGTCACCTTTGCGCTGTCTCCGGCCAGACCGACGGACGCCACCTTGCCGACCTTGAAGCCCGACACGTAAACGGAGTTGCCGGGCGAGATCCCGCCGGCGTCGCTGAAGTAGGCGTCGTACACCCGGCCCTGCGGGTAGAACGGCAAGTTGGCGTAGCCGAATGCGAGTAACACGACGCAGACGACCAGCACCACGCCGAAGATCCCGGTGCGCAATGGATCGCGTTCACGCTTTGGGCTATTTGACAAAAGCGCACCTCCCCTGGCTGGGATCCACCTGACCTCCGAGGGGCAGCAGGATGTCGCTGCCGGCCGGTCCGTTGATCTTGATGGTCACTGAGCAGAAGTAGATGTTGAAGAACGACCCGTAGGCGCCGAGTGCGGCCAGGCGCAGATAGTCCTCGCCCAGTTGCTCGACGTCGTTGTCCACCTCGGCCTTGCGGTTGTCGATCTCGGTGGCCAGCGGCCGGGTATTTTCCAGGATGCCTTGCAGCGGCCGGCGTGAATTCTTCAGCAACTCAGTAAGATCCGTCGTTGTCGACGCCAGTGGCGGAATTGCTCCCGCGATCGAGTCTTTGTTTTTGGCCAGTCCGCTTATCAACTGCTGCAGTTGGTCCACGCTGGCCGAGAATTGCGCGCTCTTTTGGTCGATGGTGCCCAGCACCGTGTTCAGGTTGGTGATCGTGTCACCGATAAGCTGGTCGCGCTGGCCCAGCGCTGTCGAGAAAGCGCTGGTGTCGGCCAGCACGTTCGACAACGCTCCACCCTGGCCTTGCAACAGCTCAATGACAGCGCCGCTGATCGTGTTGACCTTGTCGGCATCCAGGCCTTTGAGCACGGGCTTCAGCCCACCCAGCAACGCATCCAGATCCAGTGCGGGCTGGGTGTGTTGGGAGTTGATCGTCCCGCCCGGCGGCAGCTTGCGCAGCTCCCCGGGACCGGACGTGATCTCGAGGAACCGGTCACCGACCAGGTTTTCGTAGCGGATCACCGCCCGCGTCGACGAGTACAGGGTGTAGCGGCTGTCGATTCCGAAAGCCACGTCGACGCTGTTGTCCGGGTTGAGCTTGATGCCGTCCACCGAACCGACCGGCACCCCGGAAATGCGAACCTTTTGGCCGGCCTTCAACTTAGACGCGTCGATAAACGTTGCGTGATAAGTGTTTTCGTCGCCGAACCGGAAGTCGCCGAAGACCACCACCAACCCCGCGGCCACCAACAACATCGCCACCGCGAAGACGCTGACCTTGATCACCATCGACCGGTGCGACGGCAGTTCCGAACTCGCCATCAGAAGTCGTCCCGTTCCGCGAAAGAGCCGTGGAACAAGAACTGCAGCGTCGAGGGTGCGTCGAACTGCAATTCGGTGAACGGCTCGTAAGGGATGTTGGCGTTGTCGGTGACCAGGAACGGTGCCCGGTAGAACGACCCGCCGGTCTGCTTGGTCGGAATGTGCGGCAATCCCCGGCAGTTCGGACCGCCGGACGCGTTGACGACCGGCAACGACTCCGGGAAGGTGTACGACGGCGCGCCCAGGACGAAGCTCGACGACGTGAACAGGCCCGCCTTGCGAACACCGAGCAACGGGGCGAACTCCTTGATGCCTCGCTCGATACCGGCGAACAGGCAACCGAATTCCGGCGAGTAATCCGACGCCACCTTGATGGGGGCCCGCAGCCGGTTGAGGGCGTCGATCAGGTCCTGCTCGGCCGGCGCCAACGTGTCATAGGCGTTGTTGGACAGGCCGATCGTGGCCAGCAGCGTGTCGTTGAGGTTCTTCTGCTCGTCGACGACGGTCTTGTTGATGGTGGGCAGGTTGTCGAAGATGGTGTTCAGGTCCGGGGCGGCGTCGGCGTAGATGTTGGTGACGACGGCGGTCTTGCGGAAGTCCTCCTGCAGCGCAGGCAGCTTCGGGTTCGCTTGTCGCGTAAGGGTATTCAGACCTGAAAGCAGCGCGCCCAGGTCGTCGCCATGACCGCGCAGGCCTTCGGCGAAGGCACTCAGCGTCCCGTTCAATTCGACCGGGTCGACCTTGTGCAGCAGATTCATCAGCGACTGGAACAGGGTGTTGACTTCCAGCTGCACCGCGGAGGCTTGCACGTGCGCATCAGGACGCAGGGACGTCGGCGAAGGCGCTTGGGGCGGAATGAATTCGACCGACTTGGCGCCGAAAATGGTGTTGCCCGCGATATGCACCATCGCGTTGGACGGGATGAAGTGCATGTCGTCGCTGTTGATCGCCAGCGTCAGCCGCGCCTGGTCGTCCGCATAGTTGATGTCGGTGACCTTGCCGATCTGGATGCCGCGGTACTTGACCTTGGCGCCCTTGTCCATCACCAGCCCGGCCCGCGGCGCCGCGACGGTAACCGTGTCGACCGACGCGAAAGCCGCCGTGTACGAGAGGTAAGTCAGCACCGCAAACGCCACCAACAAACTGGCCAGCAGCGCCGCTGCCAGCCGTACAGTCGTGCGTCGCGATCCGGTGTCTGACATCGTCCCCCTTACCCCGAGAGGTTGAAGTTACCGGACGCACCGTAAACGGCCAGCGAGATGAACAAAGTAATGACGACCACGACGATCAGCGAGGTCCGCACCGCCTGCCCGACCGCGATGCCCACGCCTACCGGCCCACCGCTGGTGTTGTAGCCGTAATAGGTATGGACCAGCATCACCGCGATGGACATCACGATGGCCTGCAGGAACGACCAAAGTAGGTCCGACGGGATGAGGAACGTATTGAAGTAGTGGTCGTAGAGACCGGCCGACTGTCCGTTGATGAAGACCGTGGTGAACCGGGCGGCGAAAAACGCCGCGAGCACCGACAGCGAATACAACGGGATGATCGCCACCAGGCCGGCGATCAGCCGAGTCGACACCAGGTAGGACACCGAGTGCACAGCCATGCATTCCACCGCGTCGATTTCCTCGGACACCCGCATGGCACCCAGTTGGGCGGTGGCACCGGCACCGATCGTCGCCGCCAGCGCGATGCCGGCGATGACCGGCGCGACAACGCGCACGTTCAGGAACGCCGACAGGAAGCCGGTCAATGCCTCGATGCCGATGTTGCCCAGGGACGAGTAGCCCTGGACGGCGATGACCCCACCGGAGGCCAGGGTCAGGAATGCCGCGACGCCGACCGTGCCTCCGATCATCACCAAAGCGCCCGCACCCAGGGTCATCTCGGCAATGAGCCGGATCGTCTCCTTGCGGTACCGGGTGAGCGCATTGGGGACGTAGCGCACGGTCTGGCCGTAGAACAGGGCCTGCTCGCCGAAGTCGTCGATCGGGCCTTGCAGTCTGGCCGCGATGTTGCGGAACCGGTAAGTGAGGTCGTAGCTCATCGCGTGCTCACTTCGTCGAGAACCGCACGCCGATGGCCGTCATCACCACGTTGATGACGAATAGACAGATGAACGCGTAGACGACGGTTTCGTTGACCGCATTACCGACGCCCTTCGGCCCACCCTTGACGGTGAGGCCGCGGTAACACCCGACGAGGCCGGCCATCACGCCGAACAGCAGCGCTTTGACCTCCGCAAGCATCAACTCGCGCAGTCCGGTCAATACGGTCAGGCCGTTGATGAATGCGCCCGGGTTGACGCCCTGCAGAAACACGGAGAATACGTACCCACCGGACAGGCCGATGGCGCACACCAAACCGTTAAGCAACAGTGCGACAACGGTCGACGCCAGGACGCGGGGTACCACCAGCCGGTGGATCGGATCGATGCCGAGTACCCGCATCGCGTCGATTTCTTCACGGATGGTGCGGGCGCCCAGGTCGGCGCAGATCGCGGTGGCGCCGGCCCCTGCGACGACGAGCACGGTCACCACCGGGCCCAGCTGCGTGATGGTGCCGAATGCCGTTCCGGCGCCGGACAAATCGGCCGCGCCGATTTCGCGCAGCAAGATATTGAGGGTGAATGCCACCAGGACGGTGAATGGGATGGACACCAAGAGCGTCGGGACCAACGACACGCGCGCGATCATCCACGTCTGATCGAGGAACTCGCGGAATTGGAACGGCCGGCGGACAGATGCGCGGGCCGTATCGATCATCATTTCGAAAAACCCGCCGACAGCACGGGCCGGAACCGCAAGTTGTTCGATCAACGCGGGCCCCCCCTTTGCTGCTCACGGCGAAGCCTGTGCGTCGCCTTTGCGTTGTCTTCGGTCGCACCCGGCTCCGTGTGAGCCGGATCATATTAACTCAGAAGAAGTTCACCGTGTCAATGAACAGGTTATCTCTGTCCGAAGCGTTAATTTGTCCTGGTCAGCGCCCTTGCGGTATTCCCAATCTGACACACGTTCTACTAGCGGATTCCCCCCCGAGAAACAGTATTATGCCGCTATTGCTCCATTAACGCGGTCGCGGAAAAGTTACGTTCTGGATCGCGACCAGCAAAGTAGTCCTGCAAGGCGCCGCTCAGTTGAGTCGGGTCCCACGCGGCGCCGTCGGCGATGAACCTGTGCTCCGCCGTCGGGGCCGACACCAATGTCACCTGAGGCCCGTAAACGATGAACACCTGGCCGTTGACCTCTGCGGCCGCCGGGGATGACAGGAACTGCACCAGGTTCACCACGTGCTCGGGCGACAGCGGGTCGACACCGCCTTCCTCTACATCTGGCGCGCTGCCGAACACGTCGGCCGTCATCGCGGTGCGCGCGCGGGGGCAGATCGCGTTGGCACACACCCCGTAGCGACCGAGCGCCCGCGCCGCGGTCAGGGTGAGCGAGATGATGCCCGCCTTGGCGGCGCCGTAGTTGGCCTGCCCCACCGGACCCACCAGTCCGGCCTCCGACGCGGTGTTGACGATCCGGCCGAATATCGATCCCCCGGCGTCCTTGGCCCTGCTGCGCCAGTAGGTCGCCGCGTTGCGGGTGAGCAAGAAGTGCCCACGCAGATGGACGGCGATGACTTGGTCCCATTCCTCGTCGGACATGTTGAACAGCATCCGATCACGGGTGATGCCGGCGTTGTTGACCACGATGTCGAGTCCGCCCAGCCCGTCGGCGCAGGACACCAGTTCGTCGGCCGTGGAGCGCTGACTGATGTCGCCGGTCACCGCAACGGCCTTCGAGCCGGCGGCGCTGATCTCGTCGATGACGTCCGAGGCATCCAGCGCGGCGGCCATGTCGTTGACGACGACGGTGGCGCCCAGGCGGGCCAGGCCCAGCGCTTCGGCTCGCCCCAGTCCCGCGGCCGCACCGGTCACCACCGCGACCTTCCCGGATAGATCGGTCGCGTTCGTGCTGCTAGTCAATTTATGAATACCTCTAGTTTCTCAAGTCCCTCGCCGCTAGTCTTCGCGCAGCAACGCCGCGCGTGGGCACTCGGCGATCGCCTGCTCGGCGAGATTTTCTTGGTCGGACGGAATCGGATCGAGCTTCACGACGGCGTAGTCCTCGTCGTCCAGGTCGAAGATATCCGGCGCGATTCCCAAGCACACCGCGTTACCTTCGCACCGGTCACGATCCACGATCACCCGCACGGCATCCTCCTTGAAGCTGGCCCGGATCTGGCTCCATGTCCCATCAGAATGTAGCTCCACCATAGGGCTCACGTGCATCTGAGGAAACGGTCGCTGGATTCCCAGACTAGAACGTGTTACAACCGGGAAGACGAATGGGTAGCCGTTGGTCGAATAGCCGCTTGT
Source organism: uncultured Actinomycetota bacterium (assembly GCA_963794245.1). Taxonomy (GTDB): domain Bacteria; phylum Actinomycetota; class Actinomycetes; order Mycobacteriales; family Mycobacteriaceae; genus Mycobacterium. The sequence goes on from CAWCDD010000005.1 coordinate 142,685, forward strand.
CACGTTTAACCAAAAGGACGGCTGGAATGCGCATCAGTTACACCCCTGAACAGGAGGAGCTGCGTCGCGAGCTGCGGTCGTACTTCACCAAGCTCATGACGCCCGAGCGCCGCGAGGCGCTTAGCTCCACGCAGGGAGAGGTCGGAACCGGCAACGCGTATCGCGACACCGTTGCGCAGATGGGCAAAGACGGGTGGCTAACCCTGAACTGGCCCAAGGAGTACGGCGGCCAGGACCGCTCCCCGATGGACTCGCTGATCTTCACCGACGAGGCCGCAGTCGCCGGCGTGCCGGTGCCCTTCCTGACGATCAACAGCGTTGCGCCGACCATCATGGCGTTCGGCACCGACGAGCAGAAGAAGTTCTTCCTGCCCAAGATTGCCGCCGGTGATCTGCACTTCTCGATCGGCTACTCCGAGCCCGGTGCCGGCACCGACCTGGCCAACCTGCGCACCACCGCGGTGCGCGATGGCGACGACTACGTCATCAACGGCCAGAAGATGTGGACCAGCCTGATCGCTTACGCCGACTGGGTCTGGCTGGCGGTGCGCACCAACCCCGAAGCCAAGAAGCACCGCGGCATCTCGATGCTGGCCGTGCCGACGACCGCCGAGGGTTTCTCCTGGACACCGGTGCACACCATGGCCGGTGTGGACACCAGCGCCACCTATTACTCCGACGTGCGGGTCCCGGTGACCAACCTGATCGGCGAGGAGAACGGCGGCTGGAAGCTGGTGACCAACCAGCTCAACCACGAGCGGGTCGCCCTGGTGTCGGCGCAGCCGATCTTCCTGGCTCTGCGCGAGGTTCGCGAATGGGCGCAAAACACCAAGGATTCCGGTGGGGCGCGGTTGATCGACTCGGAGTGGGTGCAGCTGAACCTGGCCCGGGTGCACGCCAAGGTCGAGGTTCTCAAGCTGATCAACTGGGAACTGGCGTCGGCGGCAAGTGAAGCCCTGTCGCCCGCAGACGCGTCGGCGGCCAAGGTGTTCGGGACCGAGCTGGCCACCGAGGCCTACCGGCTGCTGATGGAGGTGCTGGGAACCGCGGCGACGGTGCGCCAGGATTCGCCGGGCGCGTTGCTGCGTGGCCGGGTCGAGCGGATGCACCGGGCCTGCCTGATCCTGACCTTCGGCGGCGGCACCAACGAGGTGCAGCGCGACATCATCGGCATGGTCGCCCTCGGCCTGCCCCGGAACCGCTGAGCAGCTCTCTACTTTCAAAGGACAGCATCGGAATGGATTTCACGACAACCGAAGCGGCAAACGACCTCGGCGGCCTGGTCGACACGATCGTGGACTCGGTGTGCACGCCCGAGCATCAACGCGAACTCGACGGGCTCGAGCAACGGTTTGACCGCGTCCTGTGGCAGAAGCTGGTCGAGGCCGACATCCTCACCAGCGCATCGGCGTCCGCGCTTGGCGGCGACGGTTTCGGTGCGCTCGAGCAGGTCGCGATCCTCGTTGCGCTCGGCCGCCAGCTGGCCGCGGTGCCCTACCTGGAGTCGGTGATGCTGGGCGCCGGCGTGCTGGCCCGGTTCGGCTCCGAGGAGCTGCAGCAGGGCTGGGGTGCGCCGGCCGTCAAGGGCGAGAAGATCCTGACGGTCGCCCTCGACGGCGAGATGGGTGAGGGCCCCGTGCAGGCCACCCGCTCCGGTGACGGCTACCAGCTGACCGGAACCCGCACCCAGGCCGGCTTCGGCCCCGTCGCGGATGCCTTCCTGGTTCCCGCCGAAACCGACTCCGGCACAGCTGTTTTCCTTGTCGCCGCCGACGACCCGGGCGTCAGTGTGACCTCGCTGGCGACCACCGGCCGCACCAGCATCGGGCACTTGGCGCTGGACGGCGTCGCGGTGGGCGAAGCGCGGAAGGTCGGCGGCAGCGAGGTCGCCGCCTGGCTAGGCACCCTCGGCACCCTGGGCCGCACCGCGTATCAACTCGGGGTGCTCGATCGCGGGTTGCAGATGACGGCCGAATACGCCCGCGAGCGTGAGCAATTCGACCGCCCGATCGGCAGCTTCCAAGCGGTGTCGCAACGGCTGGCCGACGGCTACATCGACGTCAAAGGGCTGCGGTTGACGCTCACCCAAGCGGCCTGGAAGGTCTCGGAAGACATCCCCGCCGAGATCGACGTCGCCAGCGCCGCGTTCTGGGCCGCTGACGCCGGACACCGGGTCGCGCACACCGTCGTGCACGTGCACGGCGGCGTCGGCGTCGACACCGATCACCCGGCGCACCGCTACTTCCTGGCCGCCAAGGAGACCGAGTTCGCGTTGGGCGGTGCCACCGGGCAGCTCCGCCGGATCGGCCGTGAGCTGGCGGAAACTCCTGCCTAGCTTCGTGATTCCTCCCGATCCCACGGTCACCAAACTGCTGGAGCCACTGGCAGAGATCGACGACCGGGGCGTCTACTTCGAGGATTCGTTCACCAGCTGGCGCGATCACCTGCAACACGGTGCCGCGATTGCGGCGACGCTGCGCGAGCGCCTCGACCCCGAGCAAGCCACCGCACGTCGGCGTGCTGCTGGAAAACACGCCGTTCTTCTCGGCGATGTTGACGGCGGCCGGGATGTCGGGGATTGTGCCGGTTGGCCTCAACCCGGTGCGCCGCGGCGAGGCACTGGCCCGCGACATCAGCCGGGCCGACTGCCAGCTGGTACTGGCCGACTCGAAATCTGCTGCGACGCTGGATGATATCGACCACTTGAATGTCGATTCCGCGCCCTGGGCTGCCGAGGTCGATGCGCGTCGCGGCGTCGAACTGAGCTTCCAGTCCGCCTCAGCCGAAGACCTTTTCATGCTGATCTTCACCTCGGGCACCAGCGGCGAGCCCAAGGCGGTGAAGTGCAGCCACGGCAAGGTCGCGATCGCCGGAACGACGATGGCGCAGCGGTTCGACCTCGGCCGCGACGACGTCTGCTACGTGTCGATGCCGTTGTTCCACTCCAACGCGGTTCTGGTCGGCTGGGCGGTGGCGGCGGCGTGTCAGGGCTCAATGGCGCTGCGGCGTAAGTTCTCTGCGTCTGGATTCTTGCCGGACGTGCGTCGTTACGGCGCCACCTACGCCAACTACGTGGGCAAGCCGCTGTCCTATGTGCTGGCCACGCCGCAACAACCCGACGACGCCGACAACCCGCTGCGCGCGGTCTACGGCAACGAGGGTGTTCCCGCCGACATCGAACGGTTCGGCCGCAGATTCGGCTGCGTCGTCCAGGACGGATTCGGATCGACCGAAGGCGGGGTGGCGATCGCTCGCACGCCCGATACTCCGCCGGGCGCATTGGGACCGCTGACCGAAGGGCTCGAGATCGTCGACCCCGACACCGGCAAGCCCTGCGGAGTGGGAGTGGTCGGCGAGCTGGTGAACACCGCCGGGCCGGGCCGTTTCGAGGGTTACTACAACGACGCGGCCGCCGAGGCCGAGCGAATGGCCGGCGGGGTCTACCACAGCGGCGACCTCGCCTATCGCGACGAGGCCGGATACGCGTACTTCGCTGGACGGCTTGGCGATTGGATGCGGGTCGACGGCGAGAATCTCGGCGCCGCCCCGATCGAGCGGGTGTTGCTGCGATACCCCGACCTGGCCGAGGTCGCCGTGTACGCGATCCCCGATCCCGTGGTCGGCGACCAGGTGATGGCCGCGTTGGTGATGGCTCAGGGCGCCGAGTTCGATGCCGAGAAATTTCGGGCGTTCCTGGCCGAACAGCCCGACCTGGGACCCAAGCAGTGGCCGTCGCAGGTCAGGATCAGTACGGAGCTCCCGCGGACGGTGACATTCAAGGTTCTCAAGCGCCAGTTGGCAGCCGAAGGTGTCGACTGCGATGATCGGGTATGGCCGATACCCCGATAACCCGATGAATGCGCGGCCCCTAGAACTCGCGCTGGAAGCGAGCTTCGAACAGCTTTCCGATACCGTCCCGGCCAACATTGGTGTCGCCATCGCGCGTCCGGACCGGACCTATTCACTGGGCAGGTGGTGGTCCGGCGTCGCCTGGTCGACGATCAAAGTGCCCCTGGCGATCGCGGCGTTGCGCAGCGATTGGCTCGGTGCCCGCGAGCTCGCGGTCAAGGCCATCACCGAATCCGACAATCGCGCATCCGAACAGTTGTGGTCACTGCTGGGCGAGCCGGTCGAGGCGGCACGCAAGGTTCAAGGCGTGGTCGCCGAAGGTGGCGACACCGCCACGGTGGTCGAATCACGGCGGCTGCGGCGCGGTTTCACCGCATTCGGCCAGACGGAGTGGACTTTGCAGCGGCAAGCGCGGTTCGCCGCGGAGCTGCCTCTGATCCCCGGCGCGGCGGACGTGATCGAGCTCATGGGCGCGCTGACTCCCGATCACCGATGGGGCCTGGCCGCCAACGGCGCTGCGGCAAAAGGGGGTTGGGGGCCCGGCGTAAACGGCGAGTACCTGGTCCGCCAGTTCGGACTCATGTCCACGTCGTCGGGGCAGTGGGGTGTGGCATTGGCGGCCGAAGTCCACGACGGCGGCTTCGAAACCGGAGTCGAAGTCGTCAACACGGTAATGGACTGGCTCGTCAGCCGGCTTCCCGTGCTGGCCCGCTATTGACGAAAACTGAGCCTTAACCCGTGATTGACGGCACCACGGCGTCGATCAGATGCGGACCGGGTTCGGCGAAGGCGGCGCGCAGCGCATCGGCGAGCTCCTCGGCGGTGCACACGCGCCGCGCGGGTACCCCCATACCTTCCGCGATCTTGACGAAATCCATTGTGGGACGCGATAAATCGAGCAGGTCCAGAGCCTTTGGGCCGGGAGCGGACCCGGCGCCGACGCGTTGCAGCTCAATCCGCAAGATGTCGTAGGCGCTGTTGTCGTACAGCACGGTGGTCACGTTGAGGTTCTCGCGCGCCTGGGTCCACAGTCCGGAGATCGTGTACATCGCCGACCCGTCGGATTCCAGGCAGAGCACCGGGCGGTCGGGGGCAGCCACCGCGGCACCCACCGCGGCGGGGATGCCGTAACCGATCGCCCCACCGGTCAGCGTCAGCCAGTCATGGGCGGGCGCCCCGGCGGTGGTCTGCGCCAGCAGCAGGCCCGAGGTATTCGACTCGTCGACGACGATCGCCCGTTCCGGCAGCAGCGCGCCGATCACGTCGGCCGCCGACGCGGAGGTCAGTGCGCCGGTCGGCAGCGGCGGGCGTGACGCTGCGGCCACCGGGGCAACGGTGCCGGGCGCGATCTCGTCGGCCAGCGCGACGAGAGCGTCGGCCGCACCGCTGTGCGCGGCGAGCATGTGCACCTCGCAGCCGGCCGGTACCAGGTCGCTGGGCATGTTGGGGTAGGCGAAGAAGGACACCGGCGACTTGGCGCCGGCCAGCACCAGATGCTTGGCACCGTCGAGTTGCGCGGTGGCGGCCTCGGCGAAGTACGCCAACCGCTCGACGGCCGGGACGCCGGCGCCGCGTTCCAGGCGCGTTGGGAAGGTCTCGCAGATCACCCGGGCCCCGGTTGCCTCGGCGATCCGCACCGCCGCGGCCAGCCCGCGGGCGCGGGTGGCGTCACCGCCCACCATGATCACCGTCGGTTCTCCCGATCGCAGGATCTCGGCGACCTCGGGCGCCAGCAGTGGGTCGGCGCCCGTCGGTTGCGCAGGCGTCGCAGCGGCGGGCTGGGCGCCGTCCGACCAGGATGCGTCGGCGGGCAGGATCAGCGTCGAGATCTGTGAGCCGGCCCGGCTCGCGGCGATGGCTTCGACGGCGTCGAGCGCGACGTCGGCGGCGGCACCCGTGCGGCGCACCCACCCCGAGACACTGCCCGCAAGCGCATCGATATCGGATTCCAGTGGGGCGTCGTACTTTTTGTGATAAGTGGCGTGGTCACCGACCACGACCACCATCGGCACGTGAGCCCGGCGCGCGTTGTGCAGGTTGGCCAGACCATTGCCCAATCCGGGGCCGAGATGCAACAGCACCGCCGCCGGCCGATCGGCAATGCGCGCATAACCGTCGGCAGCGCCGGTGGCGACGCCCTCGAAAAGGGCCAGCACGCCACGCATTTTCGGAACGGTGTCCAGGGCGGCGACGAAGTGCATCTCCGAAGTGCCGGGATTGGCGAAGCACACGTCGACACCGCCGTCGACCAGAGTGTTGATCAGAGCCTGCGCACCGTTCACCTGTTGGCCTCCAGTCTGAATACGCGTTCGGCGTTGCCGTGAAGAAAGTCGTGACGAGCCTCGTCGCCGAGCCCGAGTTCGTCGAGCCCGGCCAACGTGTGCTCGTGAGTGATCATCGGGTAGTTGGTGCCGAACAAGACTTTGCGTTGTCCGGTACCGGTTTTCATGAACCGGATCAGTTCTTCCGGAAGCCGCCGGACGGTGTAGGCGGAGGTATCGATGTAGACGTTCTCGTGTTTGCGCGCGACGGCCACCATCTCCTCGGTCCACGGGTAGCCGACGTGGCCGCACACGATCACCAGCTCGGGAAAGTCCAGGGCGACCTGGTCGATGTAGGGAATCGGGCGTCCGGTCTCCGAGGGCCGCAGCGGGCCGGTGTGACCGACCTGGGTGCAGAACGGAACGGCGGCCTCGACGCATTCGGCGAAAAGCGGGTAGTAACGGCGATCGGTGGGCGGCGCGTTCCACAGCCAGGGCACTACCCGCAGGCCGACGAACCCTTCGGCGACCCGGCGCCGTAGCTCACGGACCGCCTGCATCGGACGATCGAGGTCGACGCTCGCCAGACCGGCAAATCGGTTCGGGTGCAACCGGGTCCACTCGGCGACCTCGTCGTTGGAGACGAGGTCCTGACCGTTGGGGCCGCGCCAGGCACTGAGCAGGCCGAAGCCGACGTCGGCTGCGTCCATCGCCGCGATCGTCACTTCGATCGGGATGTCGGTATCCGGTATGGACTCACCCGTCCAGCGCCGTAGGGACGCCAGCATGTCGCTGCGCAGGAACCGCGCAGTCGGGTGCTGCATCCACACATCGATCGTCATCGCATCTCAACATTAGCCGCGGGCCGTCAGACGGCCAGCGCGGCGCGGGCGGCGGCATGCGTCTGCGCCACGTACCCGCCGCGGAACAGCACGACGTGCGCCAGCAGCGGAAAGAGCTGGTGCAGCCCCATGCGGTTGCGCCAGCCGGGTTGTAGCCGTCGCACCTCCTGATAGCCCGCGAGGATCTCGTCGTAGTGCGGGCAGCCGAATAGCGCGAGCATCGCCAGGTCGGTCTCGCGGTGACCGGCGTGCGCGGCCGGGTCGATCAGCACCACGCCGTCTTGTGTCCACATCACGTTGCCGCTCCATAGATCGCCGTGCAGCCGGGCCGGCCGGTCGTCGTCGTCGAAATCGCCCGCGCGGCAACGCGCCATGACGGAGTCGATCGCGGCACGGGCCGACGCGTCGAGCTGAGCCGCCGCGAGCTCGAGCATCGGGGCCAGCCGCTCCTCGGCATAGAAGTCGCCCCAGCGTTGGTGGGGCCGCAGCGACATCGGCAGCGGCTGCGACAACGGCCCGAAGAACCCCGGCCCGTCCCAGCCGCCGGGCCCCACGCCGAATGCCGAAGCGCCCGCGTCGTGCGTGACGGCCAGCCGGCTGCCGAAGATCCGCGCCGCGTCCGGGTCGGGGTTCACCGATTCGAGGCGCCGTAGGGTCAGGCTCGCGGCGTCAACCGAAACGATCTGCGCACAGGGCACACCCGCGTCGACCGACGAAAGCCAGCGCAGCCCCGCGGCTTCCCAGGCGAAGTAGCCGGTAGGCGCGCCCGAGTGGTGTTTGACGAAGTCGGTCACACCGCGGCTAGGTGCGGATCACGCAGATACGTGGGCCGCGTGCACCTCGTCGGCGGGCCGCGCCTCGGTCTGCTCCTTGGCCCACCGGTAGTCCGGCTTCCCTGCCGGCGAGCGCTTCACCTCGTCGACCAGCCAAAGGCTGCGCGGGACTTTGTATCCCGCGATCTCGGAACGCACGAAGGCATCCAGCTCCGACAGCGACGGCCGCGTTCCGGGCCGCGCCTGCACGACGGCGGCCACGTGCTGCCCGTACCGGGGATCGGGCACACCGACGACCAGTGCGTCGAACACGTCGGGGTGCCCCTTGAGCGCTGCCTCGACCTCCTCGGGGTAGATCTTTTCGCCGCCGCTGTTGATCGATACCGAGCCGCGGCCCAGCATGGTGACCGATCCGTCCTCTTCTACCGTCGCGTAGTCGCCGGGGATGGCGTAGCGCACGCCGTTGATGGTCTTGAAGGTTTCGGCGGTCTTCTTCTCGTCCTTGTAGTAGCCGACGGGAATGTTGCCCTTCTTCGCGATGAAGCCGCGGACTCCGGAGCCCGGCTGGACCTCGTTGCCGTCGTCGTCGAGAACGACGGTCCGGTGGTCGATCGTCACACGCGGGCCGCCGCTGTGCGGCGCATCCTTGGCGACCACGCTGGTGCCACCAAACCCGGTCTCCGAGGAGCCAATTGAGTCCGTGATGACCCGGTTGGGCAACAGCTCGAGGAACTTCTCCTTGATGCTCGGTGAGAACAGCGCCGCGGTGGAGGCGAGCAGGAACAGCGACGACAGGTCGTACTCATTGCCCTTGTCTTGGTGCGCCAGCAGCGCGTCCAGCAATGGACGTGCCATCGCGTCGCCGGTGAAGAACAGCAGGTTCACCTTGTGTTCGTGAATGGTGCGCCAGACTTCGTCGGCGTTGAATTCCGGTGCCAGAACGGTGGTTTGGCCCGAGAAGATCGACATCCAGGTGGCCGATTGGGTGGCGCCGTGGATCATCGGCGGAATCGGGTGGCGCACCATCGGCGGATTGGCCGCGGCGGCCTTGGCCAGGTCGTACTCGTCGGAGATGAATTCGCCTGTCGCGAAGTCGGTTCCACCGAACAGCACGCGGTAGATGTCCTCATGGCGCCACATCACGCCCTTCGGGAATCCGGTGGTGCCGCCGGTGTAGAGCAGGTAAATGTCGTCGGCGCTGCGTTCGCCGAAGTCGCGCTCGGGTGAGCTCTGCGCGATCGCGGAGTAGAACTCGACACCGCCGTAGCGCGCAAAGTCGTCGTCGCTGCCGTCCTCCACGACCAGGATCGTCTTGACGTTGGGCGTGTCGGGCAGCACGTTGGCCACTCGGTCGGAGTACTGGCGCTCGTGGACCAGCGCGACCATGTCGGAGTTGTCGAACAGGTAGCGAAGCTCGCCCTCGACGTAGCGGTAGTTGACGTTGACCAGGATGGCGCCGGCCTTGATGATGCCGAGCATCGCGATGACGATTTCGATGCGGTTGCGGCAGTAGAGCCCGACCTTGTCGTCCTTTTGCACGCCCTGTTCGGCCAGGTAGTGCGCGAGACGGTTGGCCTTCTCCTCCAGCTCGGCGTAGGTCAGCTGTTGATCGCCGCAGATGAGGGCTACACGGTCAGGCACGGCGTCGATGGCGTGCTCGGCAAGATCGGCAATATTCAGGGCCACGGCCACCAAATTAGAACGTGTTACATTTCTTGACAAGTTCATGCCCGATGTGGAGGGAAAGGCGGTCGCCGTGGCCGAGGCGCCAGCAAACGTTGAATCCGGACCCGACGCGCTGGTTGAGCAGCGCGGTCACACGCTCATCGTCACCCTGAACCGACCGCACGCCCGCAACGCGCTGAGCACGGAAATGATGGAAATCATGGTGCAGGCCTGGGACCGCGTCGACAACGATGACGACATCCGCTGCTGCATCCTGACCGGAGCGGGTGGCTACTTCTGCGCCGGGATGGACCTCAAGTCAGCAACCAAGAAGCCGCCGGGCGATTCGTTTAAAGATGGCAGCTACGACCCGTCACGCATCGACGCCCTGCTCAAGGGCCGTCGGCTGACCAAACCGCTCATCGCGGCCGTCGAAGGCCCCGCGATCGCCGGCGGCACCGAGATCCTGCAGGGCACCGACATCCGCATCGCCGGCGAGAGTGCCAAGTTCGGGATTTCGGAGGCCAAGTGGAGCCTCTACCCGATGGGCGGCTCCGCCGTGCGGCTGGTACGGCAGATTCCCTACACCGTGGCGTGCGACCTGCTGCTGACCGGCCGGCACATCACCGCCGCCGAGGCCAAGGAGATCGGGCTGATCGGGCACCTGGTGCCCGACGGGCAGGCGCTGACCAAGGCGCTCGAGATCGCGGAGCTCATCGAGAACAACGGCCCCCTGGCCGTGCAGGCGATCCTGCGGGCGATCCGCGAGACCGAGGGCATGCACGAGAACGACGCGTTCAAGATCGACACCCAGATCGGTATCAAGGTGTTCCTGTCCGACGACGCCAAGGAAGGCCCGCGGGCATTCGCCGAGAAGCGCAAGCCCAACTTCCAGAACCGCTGACGTTCCCGGCGCGACGCCTGGCCCCCTCGCCTAACGGCTGCCCCCTTCGCCTGACAGCCTCCCCCGTCGCCTGACACCTCCCCCGTCGCCTGACACCTCCCCCTTCGCCGAACGTGAACTCACTGCGAGTTTTCGCTCGATTTTTCGCAGTAGCTTCACGCTCGGCGTGGTTGTCAGACCGCCGCGCCACACTGCCTCACGTGGAACATCCATTCATCGGCAGTGAGGCGATCAAGTCAGGCGCACTCAGTGCCTACCGACTGCGAAGCCGGTGCATCGCGATCCATCCCGACGTCTACGTTCCCACCGGCACGGACCTCAGCGCCCAGACGCGCGCTCACGCCGCATGGCTGTGGTCAAGGCGCCGCGGCGTCATTGCGGGCTACTCCGCGTCAGCACTTTCTGGTGCGAAGTGGGTCGACAGCCATGCGCCGGCACAGTTGCTCTACGAACACCGCCGTCCGCCGACCGGGATTCAGACGTGGTCGGATCGAATTGCCGACGACGAGATCCAGCTGATGGATGCTATGCGCACGACAACACCGGCACGCACCGCGTTCGACCTCGCTTGCCGCAACCCGGTTGGCAAAGCGGTCGCAGCATTAGACGCGCTCACTCGAGCGACCAGACTTGATATCGCCGACGTCGAACGGCTCACCGAACGCTACAAAGGGCATCGCAACATCAGGCGCGCCAGGCAAGCACTGAAGCTGGTTGACGGCGGCGCGGAGTCACCCCGCGAGACATGGTTGCGGCTGTTGCTCATCGACGCCGGTTATCTGCGGCCGCGGACCCAGATCCCGGTCTACGGCCAGTACGGCGAGCTCGTGGCCGTGCTCGATATGGGTTGGGAGGACATCAAAGTCGCCGTCGAGTATGAGGGCGATCATCACCGCACCGATCGAAAGCAGTTCAACCGAGACATCGCACGCATCGACGCCCTGACGGAACTCGGCTGGATCGTCGTGCGCGTCACCGCCGAGGACGTTCCGGGTGGCATTCTGCGCCGAGTGGCGACGGCCTGGTCTCGCCGAACGTGCTCCCAGGGCGAGAAAATCGCCTAAATCCCGCACTCAAAGCACGTTCGGCGCAAAGGAATCAAGAAAGCGTCGCGCTCGGGGTGAACGCCACCGGCATCTTCTCCAGGCCGGACACGAAGTTGGCCGGCCGCAACGGCAGAGCCTCGTCTGGAGACGCCAGCCGCATGTCAGGCAACCGCTCCAGCAGCCGGGTCTGCATGATTGACAACTCCAGCCGCGCAAGCTGGTTGCCGAGACAGAAGTGCGTGCCGAAGCCGAACGCGAGGTGGTTGTTCGGGTAGCGCTCGATGTTGAAGCTCTCCGGCTCCTCGAAGACCTTCTCGTCGAAGTTCGCCGACTCGAACAGCAGGATTATCTTTTCGCCCTCGCGCAGCTGGGTGCCGTGGAACTCGGTATCGGCGGTGATCGTGCGCGCCATGTTCTTCACCGGGGCCGTCCAACGCAGCATCTCTTCAATTGCGTTGGGCAGCAAGCTCAGATCGCCGCCGAGACGCTTGTGCTGATCGGGGTGCAGCAGCAGCTGCCGGGTTCCTCCGGACAGCGTGTGCCGCGTGGTCTCGTCGCCGCCGATCAGCAGCAGCAGCACCTCGGTGACGATCTGGTGGTCTTCCAGCCGCGCACCTTCGACCTCCGCGTGCACCAGAACGCTGACCAGGTCGTCGGTCGGCTCCTTCTTGCGGCTCTCGATCATGCCCATCATGTATTGGCTGTAGGCGGCGAAGGCCTCCATGGTCACCTGGACATCCGCCTCGGCCGCGGTGCTGCTCAAGGAACTGACCAAATCGTCGGACCACTTGAGGAACATCTCGCGTTCCTGCGGGCGCACACCGAGCATGTCCCCGATGACCGCCATCGGCAGTGGCGCGGCCAGATCCCAGACGAAGTCGCACTCACCGCGTTCGCACACCGCGTCGATCAACGTGTCGCACAACGAGGTGATCGAGGACTCGAGGTTTTTCACCCGCTTGCGGGTGAACCCGTAGTTGACGAGCTTGCGGCGCAACAGATGTTGCGGATCGTCCATCTCGATCATCATCTCGACGCCCGGCTGGTCGGGTCGGATGCCGCCGGCGTTCGAGAACAACTCGGGGTTGCGCTCGGCCTCGATCACGGACTGATACGTCGAGGCCGCTGCCAGCCCGTTGCGATCCCGGAAGACCGGCTCGTTCTCCCGCATCCAGCGGTAGATGGGCCGGGAGTCACCTGCGTAAAAAGTCCCGTCGGTCAAGTCGACGTCGGGTTTGGTCATCGTCATGAGATCTCCTGGGCATCGCCGAATGTCATTTGTACCTGGTCAGCAGAGCTGGACAACATCGCGCGCTTCGGAAGCCCAAGCGACGCAAGCTCTTTCGCGTATGGATGATCGCCCAACCGCACGCGCACGCCACCCAGCCGCGTCCGCACGCCGTCCAGCGTGTGCTCGAAGGCGGTCTCGCGGGTGATTCCGTCGCGGTGCGAGTAGCTGCGCTGCGCCTGCTGGCGCGGGGTCAGCCGAATCGGCAGGCCGGGACGGAAGTCCATGCCGATCACCAGTTGCCCGTCGACCGTGCAGTCGAACCCGAACTGACGGCCCTCTCGAATGACGAAGTCCGCCATGACTTTCGGGTAGCCCCAGATCTTGGTTCCCGCCTCCAGCGTGAACGGCTGGTCGACGGGCAGGTGGTGGATGAACGCGCCGGCCGATTGCAGGGCCCTTGGCCCGCTCGCGGTCGACCCCGGCGGGTTGACCATCACGCTGGTGCCGAATTCGTAGTACTGGCCCAGGTCTCCGTCGATGTAGTGCATCAGCATCAGGACCACGATGGCGCGCCCGGGCAGGTAGCGGCAGACCTGCAGGCCGCTGTAGTCGATCAGGTGCTGAGCGGCGTCGGCGTCCACCGAGAACATCGCCATGTGCTGATTTGCCTTGCGGATCTGTACCGGCATGGTGATCACGGTGCCGGCGATGGTGTGCTGCGAGGCTGTCATCCGGTCAATCTAGAACCCGTTCTATTGACGGGGCAAGCGAATCGCTAGATCAGCGCGGCGAGGTCCCGGACCTGCTCGGAAGAGCGGCCAGAGATAACCATCATCGTGACGCCGGCGGCCTCCCATGCCTTGATCTGCTTACGCACGTAGTCAACGTCGCCGACGATCGCGGCGTCGTCGATGACCTCGTCGGGGATGATCTCCGCGGCCTTGTCCTTCTGGTTGCTGCGGAACAGCTTGGTGACGTCGTCGACCACCTCGGCATAACCCATCCGGCGATAGACGTCGGCGTGGAAGTTGGTGTCCTCGGCGCCCATCCCACCCATGTAGAGCGCGATGTAGGGCTTCATGGCCGTGAATGCAGCGCTGCGGTCCTCGGTGATGACGATGTTGGCCGTCGCGCAGATCTCGAAGTCCTCGCGGCTGCGGCGTGCGCCCGGGCGGGCAAAGCCCTCGTCCAGCCACTCGTTGTAGGTGTCGGCCATCCGCGGCGTGTAGAAGATCGGCAGCCAGCCGTCGCAGACCTCAGCGGCCAGCGCCACATTTTTGGGCCCCTCGGCGCCCAGCATGATCGGGATGTCGGCGCGCAGCGGGTGGGTGATGGGCTTGAGCGGCTTGCCCAGGCCCGTGGTGCCCTCCCCGGTCCGCGGCAGCGGGTAGTGCGGGCCCTCGCTGGTCACCGGCGCATCGCGGGCCCACACCTGCCGGATGATGTCGATGTACTCGCGGGTGCGGGCCAGCGGCTTGGGGAATGTCTGGCCGTACCAGCCCTCCACGACCTGCGGTCCGGACACCCCGAGTCCGAGAATGTGCCGGCCACCGGACAGGTGGTCGAGCGTCAGCGCGGCCATCGCGCACGCCGTCGGGGTCCGCGCGGAGAGCTGAACGACCGACGTGCCCAGTCGCACCCGCTGCGTCGACGAGCCCCACCAGGCCAGCGGTGTGTAGGCGTCGGAGCCCCACGCCTCGGCGGTGAACACGGCGTCGAATCCAGCATCCTCGGCCGCGGCGACGAGCTCCGCATGGTTATCCGGAGGCTGAGCGCCCCAATATCCCAGCTGCAAACCCAGCTTCATTTCTCCGCCTTTCCTGGCCGAACCGGACCCGATATTGAAACGGTTCTTAGAACCTGTTCTACTCGATGGCGTGACAGCCACTTCGAGCGGCCCGACCACGATCGATCACTCCGAGCCGCCTCTCTCAGCGCCGTTAACTCTGGCCTTCGACTACACCCGTTCAGTCGGTACCACGCTAGGCAAGTTCTTCACCGCACTGCGTGACCGCCGCGTCCTCGGGGTGCGCGGATCGGATGGCCGGGTGCATGTGCCACCGGCGGAGTACGACCCGGTTACCTACGAACCGCTGGGCGAGATGGTACCGGTGTCGTCAGTCGGCACCGTGGTGTCATGGACCTGGCAGCCCGACCCGCTGGAGGGCCAGCCGCTGGACCGGCCATTCGCCTGGGCACTGATCAAGCTGGACGGTGCCGACATCCCGCTGATGCATGCGGTCGACGCCGGCGAATCGGACAAGATCAAGACCGGCGCGCGGGTGCATGCGCACTGGGCCGACGAGACGGTGGGCGCGATCACCGATATCGCCTACTTCGCGCTCGGTGAGGACGCCGAGCCCGAGGGACCCGCCAGCGACCAGGACCCGGTCACGATGATCGTCACGCCGGTCTCGCTGACCATTCAGCACACCGCCTCGCACGAGGAAAGCGCCTACCTGCGGGCCATCGCGGAAGGCAAACTGCTGGGCGCCAAGACCGGCAAGAGTGGCAAGGTCTACTTCCCGCCGCACGGCGCGGACCCGGCCACCGGCCAGCCGACCACCGAATTCGTCGAGCTGCCCGACAAGGGCACCGTGACGACGTTCGCCATCATCAACATCCCGTTCCAGGGCCAGCGCATCAAGCCGCCGTATGTCGCGGCCTATGTGCTGCTCGACGGGGCGGACATCCCGTTCCTGCATCTCGTCGCCGACATCGACGCGCACGAGGTGCGGATGGGCATGCGGGTGGAAGCGATTTGGAGGCCCCGCGAGGAGTGGGGTTTCGGCATCGACAACATCGAGTACTTCCGGCCTACCGGTGAGCCGGACGCCGAGTACGACACCTACAAGCACCACCTGTAAAGGGCCTGCCTACACATGAGCGAACGCAATGTTGCGGTGGTCGGCTTTGCCCACGCCCCGCATGTCCGCCGTACCGACGGCACCACCAACGGTGTCGAGATGTTGATACCGTGCTTCGCCCAGCTCTACGAAGATCTGGGTATCGCCAGGACCGACATCGGCTTCTGGTGTTCGGGATCGTCCGATTACCTTGCCGGGAGGGCATTTTCGTTCATCTCCGCTATCGACTCGATTGGCGCCGTTCCGCCGATCAACGAGTCGCACGTCGAGATGGACGCAGCCTGGGCCCTCTACGAGGCCTACATCAAGATCCTGACCGGCGAGGTCGACACCGCGCTGGTGTACGGCTTCGGCAAGTCCTCGGCCGGGATTCTGCGTCAGATCCTGTCGCGACAGACCGACCCCTACACCGTCGCCCCGCTGTGGCCGGACTCGGTGTCGATAGCCGGACTGCAAGCCCGTATGGGGCTCGACTCCGGCAAGTGGACCGAAATTCAGATGGCCCGCGTCGCATTCGATGCATTCGCCAACGCCCGCCGGGTCGACAGGGTGGAGTCGGCGGTCAACGTCGAGGACCTGCTCGACCGGCCCTTCTTCGCTGATCCGCTGCGACGCCACGACATCGCACCGATCACCGACGGCGCGGCCGCGATCGTGCTCGCCGCCGACGACCGCGCCCGCGAGTTGCGCGAAAACCCGGCCTGGATAACCGGAATCGAGCATCGCATCGAAACCCCCGTGCTCGGTGCGCGCGATCTGACCAGCTCCCCGTCCACCCGGGCAGCGGCCAAGATCGCCACCGGCGACAACACGGCCAACCTCGACGTCGCCGAGATCCATGCACCGTTCACCCACCAGCACCTGATCCTGGCGGATGCCATCCGAATTCCGGGGAAGACAAAAGTAAATCCGTCCGGCGGTGCGCTGTCGGCGAACCCCATGTTCGTTGCCGGTCTCGAGCGCATCGGATTTGCCGCACAACACATCTGGGATGGTTCTGCGAACCGGGTGCTGGCGCACGCCACCAGCGGTCCCGCGCTGCAACAGAACCTGGTCGCGGTCATGGAAGGAAAGAACTGATGGCCGGTGCAGGTGCGCATCTCGCCGCGGTACTGGGTACCGGGCAAACCAAGTATGTAGCCAAGCGCAAAGACGTTTCGATGAACGGCCTGGTGCGCGAGGCGATCGACCGTGCGCTGGAAGACTCCGGTTCGACCTTCGACGACATCGACGCGGTCGTGGTCGGCAAGGCGCCGGACTTCTTCGAGGGCGTCATGATGCCGGAGCTGTTCATGGCCGATGCCATGGGCGCCACCGGCAAGCCACTCATCCGGGTGCACACCGCGGGTTCGGTCGGTGGGTCCACCGCGGTGGTGGCCGCCAGCCTGGTGCAGTCCGGGAAGTACCGGCGCGTGCTCGCGATGGCTTGGGAGAAGCAGTCGGAATCAAATGCCATGTGGGCGTTGTCGATTCCGATCCCCTTCATCAAGCCGGTCGGCGCTGGCGCGGGCGGCTATTTCGCCCCGCACGTGCGGTCCTACATACGCCGCTCGGGCGCACCGTTGAACATCGGTGCCATCGTCGCGGTCAAGGACCGGCTCAACGGCGCCCGCAACCCGCTGGCCCATCTACACCAGCCCGACATCACCGTGGAAAAGGTGATGGAGTCCCCGATGCTGTGGGACCCGATCCGCTACGACGAGACCTGCCCGTCCTCCGATGGCGCAGCCGCAGTCGTCATCGGCAATGAGGAAATCGCCGAAGCCCGCTTGGCGCAGGGACAACCGGTGGCCTGGATCCATGCCACCGCGCTGCGCACCGAGCCGCTGCAGTTCTCGGGCCGCGACCAGGTCAGCCCGCAAGCCGGGCGCGACGCCGCCGCCGCTCTCTGGAAAGCAGCCGGCATCAAGAGCCCGATCGACGAGATCGATGCCGCCGAGATCTACGTGCCGTTCTCATGGTTCGAACCAATGTGGTTGGAGAACCTGGGATTTGCCCCCGAGGGCGAGGGCTGGAAGCTCACCGAGGCCGGCGAAACCAAGATCGGCGGACGGCTCCCGGTGAACCCGTCCGGCGGCGTGCTCTCGTCGAACCCGATCGGCGCCTCGGGCCTGATTCGCTTCGCCGAGTCGGCAATCCAGGTGATGGGCAAGGGCGGCGACCACCAGGTGCCCAACGCCCGAAAAGCATTGGGACACGCCTACGGTGGCGGTTCGCAGTACTACTCCATGTGGGTGGTCAGTTCCGACAAGCCCGAAAAGGTAAGCGCGTGAGCCACGCCGAGAAGACGAAGCACCCGGCCCATGAGGCCGGCCGTCGCTCGCGCGAGGCGGTCGGGGCCAGGGACAAGGAAGCCTGGCTGGCGGCGTTCACCGAGGACGCCATCGTCGAGGATCCCATTGGGCCGTCGGCGTTCGACCCCGAGGGCAAAGGACACCGGGGCCGCGACGCGATCTCGGCGTTCTGGGACCAGGCCATCGCCCCCACGACGAAGATCGAGTTCTTCTTCCGCGAGACCTACCAGTGCGGCAACGAGGAAGCGAACGTCGGCCACATCCTCATCACGACCGGCGAGTACCAGACAACGGCCGAGGGCGTTTTCACGTACAAGGCCAATGACGAGGGCAAACTGGTTGCCCTGCGCGCCTATTGGGAGATGGACCGAGCGGCCGCCAACACCCGGAAGGTCTAGGAAGTTCTCTTCTCGCGCCGGCCGGTCCCGCGCGGTAGTGTCCTGGTGTCGCGATCACCGTGGTGGTGCAGAGAGGCGGCCCATGGACGACGACTGGGAGTTCGAAGCGCCCGCGAAGGACGATTCGCGGCACTCGCGCCGAGCCCGACCCTCACTGGCGATCGTGGGCGCGGTAGCCGTCGTCATCCTCGCGGTCCTCGGCGTGGCCGGATACTTCGTCTTCGGTCGCCCGTCGTCCGGGAACGCCGCGTCCACGCAGACCGTGACGTCGAGCTCCCCGCCGCCCGCCGCGAGCGCGGTCGTACTGCCGCTGCGCCTGGCGGACCCCCAAGGCGTGGAGGTGGATAGCGCGGGCAATGTGTACGTCGCCGACTCGGGCGGCAACCGGGTGCTGGAGCTGCCGGCCGGTGCGAGCACACCCATCGAGTTGCCGTTCACCGGCCTGAACCGTCCGGCCGGTGTGGCGGTGGACAAGCAGGGCGGCCTCTACGTCGTCGACCAGTCCAACAAGCGGGTGTTGAAACTCCCCGCCGGCTCCAAGACTCAGGTCGAGCTCGCATTCACCGGCCTGATCGAGCCGCACGGTGTGACGGTGGACAGCAGCGGCAACGTCTACGTCGCCGACTTCAAAAGCAACCAGGTGCTCGAACTGCCGGCCGGATCGAACACCCAGCTCCCGGTGCCGTTTATTGGGCTGAACCAGCCATACGACCTGGCGGTGGACAGCAACGACGGCATTTACGTCGCCGATGCCGGCAACAATCGGGTGCAGAAGCTGGCCGCGGGCACGACCACCCCGGTCATCCTCCCGTTTGGCGGCCTGAACTTTCCAAACAGTGTCGCGGTCGACCGCAGCAACAGCGTCTACATCACCGACTTGAACAACAACCGGGTGCTACGACTGACCGCGGGCTCCAATACCGTGTCCCAGCTCCCCTTCGGTGATCTCTTCGCTCCCTATGGAATAGCCGTGGGCGATCAGGGGGACGTGTACGTGGTCGACTTCGACAACCGAGTGGTGAAACTGCCGGCGGGATACCATACGACCGAACTCGCGCATTGATCCGGGCCGCAGCGAATTCGTCGAGCACGCAATCGAATCGGTGCCGATCCGCGTCTAGATCGGCTCCAGCCCGGCGAGATGCCGCTGCGCCAGGTCGCGGTAGGCCTGCGGGTTCAGGTTGATCCACATCTCGGCGCCGGTTCCGGCGATCGGGCCCTTGATCTGAGCCGGCGCTCCGGCGACGAGCATTCCGGCCGGAATCTGCGTGCCGGCCGTCACCAGAGAATGGGCTGCGATCAAGCTGCGCGCACCGATCACCGCCCCGTCGAGAACAGTGGCGTGGTTGGCGATCAGTGCCTCAGCACCGACGTGCACCCCGTGAATGACGCACATATGGGCCACCGTCGCACCCGGTCCGATATCGACGGGGATCCCCGGCGGCGCGTGCAACACCGACCCGTCCTGCACATTGGCGCCTTCCCGCACGACGATCGGCCCATAGTCGCCGCGTAGTACGGCGTTGAACCAGACCGACGCCCCGGCCTCGACAGTGACGTCGCCGATCAGGGTCGCTGTCGGCGCTACGAAAGCCGTCGGATCGATCCGTGGCGCCCGACCCTCGAAAGCAAACAGTGGCATCGTCTAGATATACCCCAGCATGAATATCCCGTGGTTAGACCCGCTGTCGTTGCGCTTATCGACCAGAAAACTGTAACGTGTTCTAGTTAGAGGGCAGAAAGTTGGAGGTGACAGGTGACTACCGACACCAAAGCGGTCGGCATCCGGGAAATCGATCCCGGCGCGTTGCCGACCAGATACGCCCGCGGCTGGCACTGCCTGGGCGTCGCAAAGGACTTCCAGGACGGCAAGCCGCATTCCGTCGAGGCTTTCGGCACCAAGCTGGTGGTCTTCGCAGACTCGCAGGGGGACATCAAGGTCCTCGACGGCTACTGCCGCCACATGGGCGGGGATCTGTCCGAGGGCACCATCAAGGGTGACGAGGTCGCGTGCCCGTTCCACGACTGGCGCTGGGGCGGCGACGGCCGGTGCAAGCTGGTGCCGTACGCCAAGCGGACACCCAAAACGGCGCGCACCCGGTCGTGGACGACCGATGTGCGCGGTGGCCTGCTGTTCGTCTGGCACGACCACGAGAACAACCCACCCGACCCCGCCGTCCGCATTCCGGACATCCCGGAATCCCACAGCGACGAGTGGACCGAGTGGCGGTGGAACAGCATCCTCATCGAGGGGTCCAACTGCCGCGACATCATTGACAACGTCACCGACATGGCGCACTTCTTCTACATCCACTTCGGGTTGCCGACGTACTTCAAGAACGTCTTCGAGGGCCACATCGCCTCGCAATACCTGCACAACGTAGGTCGGCCGGACGTCAACGATCTGGGCACCTCCTACGGCGAGGCGCACCTGGATTCCGAAGCGTCCTACTTCGGTCCGTCGTTCATGATCAACTGGCTGCACAACAGCTACGGCGGCTACAAGGCCGAGTCGATTCTGATCAACTGCCACTACCCGGTGACCCAGAACTCGTTCGTTCTGCAGTGGGGCGTCATCGTCGAAAAGCCCAAGGGCATGGACGAAAAGATGACCGAGAAGCTGTCCAGGGTTTTCACCGAGGGTGTCAGCAAGGGCTTCCTGCAGGACGTCGAAATCTGGAAGCACAAGACCAGGATCGACAACCCGCTGCTGGTCGAAGAAGACGGCGCCGTGTACCAGCTGCGTCGCTGGTATCAGCAGTTCTACGTCGATGCCGCCGACGTCGAGCAGGAAATGGTGGAGCGCTTCGAGATCGAGGTGGACACCACCCGTGCCATTGAACACTGGAACGTCGAGGTCGCCGAGAACCTGAAGGCACAGGATGCCGAAGCCCCTGCGGCCGCAGAAGTTCCAGTCGAACAACTCTGACGACATGTCTGACGATCAGCCGGCGGTTCCCGACGTCGATCGGCTCGCTCGGTCGATGCTGCTGCTGCATGGTGACGGCCACGACCACGAGGACAAGCCCGCTGGCAACGGCGGGTCTGGAACCTGGTCGAAGTCAAGAGATTTCGCCAACGACCCGCAGCGCGCGGCCGCAGTCCGTGAGGCCAGCCGCGCCGATCGGGAGCGCTATCTCACGTCCGGCCTGCAGCCGGTGGATTGCCGCTTCTGCCACGTCACGGTGACCGTGCGCAGACTGGGGCCGGGACACACTGCGGTGCAATGGAATGCCGACGCGTCGCAGCGCTGTGCCCACTTTGCCGAGGTGCGCGAGTCCGGCGGCGACACCGCACGAACCAGGTCCTGCCCCAGGCTGAGCGACAGCATCGAACATGCGGTCGCCGAGGGCTATTTGGATTCGACACCGGACGGCGACTGACTCAACGCTGCTGAGGCAGCACCCGAGTTGTCCTCGGACCGCGAACAAGCCGGCTCGGCTCGGACCGATCGCTCACAGCCCGGCGAACCGCTCCTTGACCTCTTCAGCGGTGAGCCCGTAATCGGCCAGCGAGTACTTGTGCTTCGGAGCCCGGGCGCCGGTCTGACTCTCGGCGTGGCTGTCTTCCATCGCCTTTCGAGCTTCGTCAGTCAGCGTCAGACCATAGTGCCGGTATACGTCGGCGACCGTTCCGAGCGGATCGGCGATCAAATCGTGGTAGTCGACGTCGCAGAATTGGGCCGGATTGTGCTTGGCGCGCACCGTGTTGAACCGCTCGAGTCCGCGCGACCAGGTTTCCATTGCGTCAGCACCGATCTGGGCGCCGGCAAAGGTCGTCGACCATCCCTCGGCGGTGTGCTGTGCCAAGGAGCACATCGACGCCAGGATCGTTTCCACCGGCCGGTGGGTCTGTATCACCAGGGCGTCCGGATAGGTCGCCATCAATGCGTCCAGCGCAAACAGATGGCTGGGATTCTTGAGCACCCAACGCTTTTCGGCGTCGTTCAGTCCGATCAGCTGAAGGTTGCGGCGGTGCCGCTGATATGACGGCGTCCAGTCCTGTTGCGACAGCCACCGCGAGTAGGTGGGTAGGTGCGACAGCGTCTCGTATGACACCGAATGCAGCGACTGCCGCAGCAGCTGCCAGCACTCCTCCAGCTCGTAGGCGGCCATGAAATGCAGGCCGGTGTACTCCGGGTTCTCTTCGTGATGCTGGTTGAACTGCGCATTCAGCTGGCTGTACCACGGGTTTGATTCCCACGTGTCGCGAGGCGGACGCGGCTGCGGGAACTCGGCCAGCCACAAGTGCAGGCCCTGATGGACCGGGTCCGCCCCCAGCAGCCGGTGCAAGATCGTAGTGCCGGTGCGCGGCAGCCCGGTGACAAAGATCGGCCGCTCGATGCCGACGTCGGCGTGCTGCGGATACTGCTTCCACGCGGATTCGGAGAACAGCCTGGCGACCAGCGCGCCGCGCAGAAAGAACCGATTCATCTTGCTGCCCAACGCGGTTAGGCCGGCGTCACGCTGGTAGGACTCCAGCAGCACGCCCAGCGCTTCGCGGTAGTTGTCGTCGTCGACGCCGAAGTCGTCGAGCCCGACCAGCTTGGTTGCCGACGCGTGCAGGTCGTCGACGGTGCCTACATTGGTCAGGCCGGTGCGCTCTGCCATTAGGTGTGGTACTCCCCGCAGTTGACATCCAGGGTCTGCCCGGTGATACCGCTGGACAGGTCGCTGGCCATGAACAGAATCGCCGAGGCCACCTCGTCCTCGGTGGGCAGCCGCTTGAGGTCGGAGTTGGCGGCGGTGGCCTCGTAGATCTGCTCGGGCGTGGTGCCGTACTTGCCGGCCTGATGGTTGAAATACGCCTGCAGGGTGTCGCCCCAGATATAACCGGGTGCAACGGAATTGACGCGAATACCCTGGTCGCCCAACTCGGTGGCCAACGACTGCGACATGGACAGCAGCGCGGACTTGGCCATCTTGTAGGCGCCGTATTTCGCCTGCGAGTGCCGGATCACCATGGAGTTGACGTTCACGACCGAGCCGTGCGACGCGGCCAGTGCCGGGGTGAAGCCCTGGATGAGCCGCAGCGCGCCGAGTGCGCTGAGTTCGATCGCATCGCGGATATGCTGAAAGGTGGTGCCGGCCAACGGTTTCATCGACGGCACCCGGAACGCGTTGTTGATCAGCACGTCGACCTTGCCGTAGGCCTCCAGCGTGGCATCGACGAGGTTGTTCACCTGGTCGTCGTCGGTGATGTCGGTGGGCACCGTCACCGCACGACCGCCGGCGTTGGCGATCTGTTTCGCGACGTCGTCCAGGCGTTCTGGGGTGCGCGCCGCCAGCACCAGATCGGCGCCCTGTTGCGTGCATCGGTGTGCCAACGTGGTGCCCAGACCCGGGCCGACACCGCTGATCACCACAACCTTGCCGTCAAGCAACTTCGTCATCCCAGCATCCTCGCCTGAATTTGTTGGTGGCGCAGCGCAATTCGCGCACGCCAGTCGTCCTCGGAAATCTTGTTGTGCTCGAAGTAGGGCAACTTGCTTGCCACCGCGCCGAGGTCGACCAACTCGACCGTGGGTCCGTCCGCGTCGGTGAGCTGGCGCGACACCCGCTGCCAGCGGAACTGCAGATAGCCGCGTCGGTGGCCGAGGGTCTCGACCCAGTTGGTAACACCCGGATTCCCATCCGCGACGACGATGCGAACCTTGCCATCCGGATCCGCTTGGGCCTGAGTGTTGTTCAGCGAGGTCTGGTGGTTGATGTAGTCCAGCGAGATGTACCACAGGCTGCCCAACTGGAAGCCGAGGTACGGCGCATCCGACACCGGGATAGTGATCACCAGCGCCTGATCGGGCCGCAGATCCCAATGCCCGACCGACGAGTACTGGGTGGACAGTCCGCCCGGGGTCAGCCGCGGTGCCACCATGGTGTTGACCGGGAGATTGTCATAGAACCACTGCGGGAACTGGAGCCAGGTCTTGATTCGCTGCACCAGCTGCTTTCCCGCGGTCGCGTAACGCTTTTCGATCAGGCCACGAGTCAGCGGCGGCGGCGCGGTGCCGGCGGTGTCCAGCCGGGAGATCGCCAGCGTGCCGCGTTGCGCAGACCAGTCGCCGTACACCTCGCGCATCACCAGCTGACCGTTGCTCGTCGGGCGCACCCGCCACTCGAAGCTGCCATCCGCGGCGATCTCGAGTTCACGGTCGTCGAACGCGGCCTGGCTGACAGGCACGTTGTCGTCGGTGTACTCGCCGCCGAGTAACTGGAAGCTCAGGTCCGTGGTGGTACCGCGCCGGCCAGTGACCACGTAGTCATGGTTGGCGTGCAGACGGGTCCCGAAGTACAGCGTGTCGGGGTTGTCCAGACCCATCTTGGTGAACGGCCCGGTGCCCGACTGCAGGAAGGGATGGTCGCGGTCGTAGTCGACGGCCATATGGATGCAGGCCGAGATACCACCGGCCAGATACTGCAGTCCTTCGAGCAGGTCGGCTTCGGACTCGATGAAGGGAGCGGCGGCGACTAACTCTTCGGCCTCGGCGATCGCGGAGGCAAGGGGATCAGAGAACACGCCTAGACGCTAGAACGTGTTCTACTTTTTCGTCAATGGCGAACATTCCCGCGCGTCGCCGACGACGTTTACCGACGAGGCCCGATCGCTAAGAGGTGCACTGCTGCGACAGGTCGATCAGATGCTGCCGCACATCGGGATGCCGACTCAGGTAGTCCATGACGTTGGGGCCGCCGCCCTCCGCCTGAGACTTGGCGGACAGCTGCGCCTTGACGTCGGGATGCCGCGTTAGGTACGCGTTGATGGACTGACCCACGGTCTGATTGCACGGATCCGCGTTGGCTGTCCCCGCCAAAGGCAGCGCGATCAGCGTCGCGGCGGTGGAAGTTAATAGCCCCCCGGCGAGCAGGCCGTACAGTCCGCGGCGCCGAAGGCCGCGTGTGTTGGATGTGCTCATGCGGGTCAGGTTACCCGGGCCGGCTGTGCCCGGGCTGTGCCCTGACTGTGCGCGGGTGCAGTCAGCGCGCTACCGCGGCGCCGCCGTCCCGTTCGCGCTTGATCTCCAGCGCGATATCGATGAGCTGGTCTTCCTGGCCGCCGATCAACTTGCGCTGGCCGGCCCGATGCAACAGCTCGTGAGCCGGGACGCCGTAGCGCTCGCCCTGACGGACGGCGTGCTTGAGGAAGCTCGAGTAGACCCCGGAGTAGCCCATGATCAGCGCGTTGCGGTCGAGCACGCACTCGGCCGGCATCGCCGGGCGCACCACGTCCTCCGCGGCGTCGGCGATGTCGAAGAAATCGATACCGGTCTTCACGCCGATCTTGTCGAACACCCCGATCAGGGCCTCGACCGGCGCGTTACCCGCGCCGGCGCCGAACCGGCGCACGCTGCCGTCGATCTGCTTGGCACCCGCGCGCACGGCCTCGACCGAGTTGGCCACACCAAGCCCGAGATTCTCATGCCCGTGGAAACCGACCTGGGCGTCGTCGCCGAGTTCGGCAACCAACGCCTTCACCCGGTCGGCGACGCCGTCGAGCACCAGAGCGCCGGCCGAGTCGACGACGTAGACGCACTGACACCCGGCATCCGCCATGATGCGGGCTTGGGCGGCCAGCTTCTCCGGCGAAATGGTGTGGGCCATCATCAGAAACCCGACGGTTTCCAGGCCCAGCTCGCGAGCCAGACCGAAGTGCTGAATCGAGACGTCGGCCTCGGTGCAATGCGTGGCAATCCGGCAGATCGACCCGCCATTGTCCTGTGCCTCTTTGATGTCCTCTTTGGTGCCCACCCCGGGCAGCATCAGGAACGCGATCTTGGCTTCTTTGGCCGTCTCGGCGGCGAGTTTGATCAGCTCTTGCTCGGGGGTCTTGGAGAAGCCGTAGTTGAACGACGAGCCACCCAGCCCGTCGCCGTGGGTCACCTCGATCACCGGCACCCCGGCCGCGTCGAGGGCCGCGACGATCGAACCGACCTCATCCTTGGTGAACTGGTGACGTTTGTGGTGTGAGCCGTCGCGCAGCGAGGTGTCCGTCATGCGGACGTCCCAGACCGGGTTGAAGAAGATGTCGGTACTCATGCCTGTGCTCCTCCCGCCGTTGCGGATAAGGATTCCTTCGCGATCTCTTCGCCGACCTTGGTGGCCGCCGCCGTCATGATGTCGAGATTTCCCGCGTACGGGGGCAGGTAATCGCCGGCACCCTCGACCTCGACGAACGTCGTGACCAGGGCCTGACCGCCGGAGTGCAGCGACGGGTCGTCGAACTGCGGCTCGTTGAGCAGCCGGTATCCAGGCACGTAGGTCTGCACCTCGGCCACCACCTCGTGGATGGATTTGGCGATCGCGTCGCGGTCAGCGTCCTCGGGGATGGCACAGAAAATGGTGTCGCGCATGATCATCGGCGGATCGGCCGGGTTCAAGATGATGATCGCCTTGCCGCGGTCGGCTCCACCGATGGTCTGCACGCCCCTGCTGGTGGTCTTGGTGAACTCGTCGATGTTGGCGCGCGTGCCGGGGCCGGCGGACACCGACGCCACCGACGCCACGATCTCGGCGTAGGGCACCCGCACCACTCGCGAGACCGCGTACACGATCGGAATGGTCGCCTGTCCGCCGCAGGTGATCATGTTGACGTTCGGGGCGTCCAGATGCTCGCGCAGGTTGGCCGGCGGGATGACCGCCGGGCCCACCGCGGCCGGCGTCAGGTCGATGGCCCGGATGCCGGCGGCCTCGTACTTCGGCGCCGCATCCCGGTGCACATAGGCGCTGGTGGCCTCGAACACCAGGTCGGGCTTCTCGGACTGGGCCAGCAGCCAGTCGACCCCCTCGTGGGTGGTCTCCAAACCCAGCTTGCGGGCCCGCGCCAGGCCTTCGCTTTCCGGATCGATCCCCACCATCCAGCGCGGTTCCAGCCAGTCCGATCGCAGTAGCTTGTAGAGCAAGTCGGTGCTGATGTTTCCCGACCCGACAATGGCGACGCTTGCCTTCGACGGCATGATGCTCCCTTTTTCGAAGCTTTAAATCGACTGATTCAAAACTAATCCGAGCCTATTCAAACGACAAATGAACTGAACCCAGCCCCGCGAAGTCGGCGACGAACTGGTCACCGGGGCGGGCATCGATGGCCTTCGTGCACGAGCCGGGAAGCACCACGTCACCTTTACGCAGCCTCACCCCGAAGCTTTCCACCTTGCGGGCCAACCAGGCCACCGCGGTCACCGGGTTACCCAACACGGCGTCGCTGCGACCCTCGGCGATCACCTCGCCGTTGCGGGTCAGCACCGCGTCGATCGTCTTCACGTCGAGGTCGGCCGGCGACACCCGGGCCTTACCCAGCACGTAACCCGCCGAAGAGGCGTTATCGGCAATGGTGTCGCACAACCCGATCTTCCAGTCGGTGATCCTGGTGTCGATCAACTCGATCGACGGCACCAGGGCTTCGGTGGCCGCCAGCACGTCGTCTTCGGTGCACCCGGCGCCCGGCAGGTCGGCGGACAGGATGAAGCCGACCTCGACCTCCACCCGCGGGTACAGGTACTTGTCCGCCTTCACCGGGGTGTCCTCGAACACCTGCATCTCGTCGAGCAGATGCCCGTAGTCCGGCTCGTCGACACCCATCATCTGCTGCATCGCCTTGCTGGACAGACCGACCTTGTGGCCCAGCACGCGGGCGCCCTCGGCGACCCGCTGACGGATGTTGATCAGCTGGATCTCATACGCGTCGACGACATCGATGTCCGGGTGGGCGGACGTCAGCGGGGCGATCGGAACACGGCTGCGCTCGGCCTGCGCCAGGTCGGCAGCCAGCTCGTCGCGGGTCGCAACACTGAGCATTTACCGAAGTCCCCTCGTCCGTTTGACCGGGCCGGTAGCGGCCAGCCCGGGCAATTCTATAACGTGTTCTACATGACAGCGCAGGAGTACGACGTCGTCGTGGTCGGGAGCGGCGGAGCCGGCATGGTGGCTGCCCTTGCCGCCGCGCACCGAGGCCTTTCGACAGTAGTCATCGAAAAGGCCCCGCATTTCGGCGGCTCCACGGCTCGTTCCGGCGGCGGCGTGTGGATCCCGAACAACGAGGTCCTCAAGCGCGACGGCGTTCGTGACACCCCTGAGGCTGCCCGCACTTACCTGCACGGCATCGTCGGCAAGGTGGTCGAGCCGGAGCGCATCGACACCTATCTGCAGCGCGGACCCGAGATGCTGTCGTTCGTGCTGAAGAACACGCCGTTGAAGATGTGCTGGGTGCCGCGTTACTCGGACTACTACCCCGAGGCGCCGGGCGGCCGCGCGGAGGGGCGATCGATCGAGCCCAAGCCGTTCAACGCGCGCAAGCTCGGTCCCGACGAGGACGGGCTGGAGCCGGCGTACGGCAAAGTGCCACTCAATGTGGTTGTGATGCAGCAGGACTACGTGCGACTGAACATGCTCAAGCGGCACCCGCGGGGAGTGCTGCGCAGTTTGAAGGTCGGCGCCCGCACGATGTGGGCGAAGGCAACCGGTAAGAACCTGGTCGGCATGGGCCGTGCGCTGATCGGTCCGTTGCGGATGGGGTTGCAGCAGGCCGGGGTTCCGGTCCGGCTGAACACCGCTTTGACTGATCTGTATGTCGAAGACGGCGCGGTGCGCGGGGTTTATGTCCGCGACACCGGCGCGTCGGAATCCGCCGAGCCGCAGCTGCTCCGGGCGCGGCGAGGAGTGATCCTGGCCAGCGGTGGTTTCGAGCACAACGAGCAGATGCGCGTGAAGTACCAGCGCGCACCGATCACCACCGAGTGGACCGTCGGCGCCAAGGCCAACACCGGTGACGGCATCATCGCGGGCGAAAAGCTCGGCGCCGCACTGGATATCATGGAGGACGCCTGGTGGGGCCCGACGGTGCCGCTGGTCGGCGCGCCGTGGTTCGCGTTGTCGGAGCGCAACTCGCCGGGGTCGATCATCGTCAACATGTCCGGCAAGCGATTCATGAACGAGTCGATGCCCTACGTCGAGGCCTGCCACCACATGTACGGCGGGGAATTCGGCCAGGGACCGGGGCCGGGCGAGAACATTCCCGCCTGGCTGGTTTTCGACCAGCAGTACCGGGATCGCTACATCTTCGCGGGATTGCAGCCCGGACAACGTATTCCGACCAAGTGGATGGAGTCCGGCGTCATCATCCGGGCCGACACGCTCGAGGAGTTGGCCGAGAAGGCAGGCCTGCCGGTCGCCGATTTCAGCGCAACCGTGGCCAGGTTCAACGGCTTCGCCCGCGCGGGTGTCGACGAGGACTTCGGCCGCGGCCAGAGCGCCTACGACAAGTACTACGGCGACCCCACCAACAAGCCCAACCCGAACCTGGGCGAGCTCACCCACGCACCGTATTACGCCGCCAAGATGGTGCCCGGCGACCTGGGCACCAAGGGCGGTATCCGAACCGATGTCCACGGCCGCGCGATCCGCGACGACGGCAGCATCATCGACGGCCTCTACGCCGCGGGCAACGTCAGTGCACCGGTGATGGGGCACACCTACCCTGGCCCGGGCGGCACCATTGGACCGGCGATGACTTTCGGGTACCTCGCCGCACTGCACATCGCAGGAGAGAACTGATATGCCGATCGACGTAGAAGTCGCGCTGGCCGCTGAGCTTGAGCCGATCGAATTCTCTTGGGCCAGCAGCGATATCCAGCTGTATCACCTGGGGCTCGGTGCCGGCCGCGACCCGATGGACCCGCGCGAGTTGCGCTATCTGATCGACGACACTCCGCAGGTGCTGCCGACGTTCGGCAACGTCGCGGCCTCCTTTCACATGACCAAGCCGCCGACAGTGCAGTTCCCCGGCATCGACATCGAGCTGGGCAAGGTGCTGCACGCCAGCGAGCGGATCGAAGTGCCCGGGCCGCTGCCGCCGTCGGGCTCCGCCAAGGCGGTTACCCGGTTCACCGATATCTGGGACAAGGGCAAGGCCGCGGTGATCTGGAGCGAGACGACGGCGTCCGCTCCGGACGGCACTGTGCTGTGGACGCAGCGGCGGTCGATCTTCGCCCGCGGTGAAGGCGGATTCGGCGGTGATCGCGGGCCCTCGTCGTCGGACGGAGCGCCCGATCGGGCTCCCGACCTCGAAGTCGACGTGCCGATCCTGCCGCAGCAGGCGCTGCTATACCGGCTGTGCGGCGACCGTAACCCATTGCATTCCGACCCCGAATTCGCCGCTGCCGCAGGATTTTCCCAGCCGATTCTGCACGGGCTGTGCACCTACGGCATGACGTGCAAGGCCATCGTCGACGCGCTGCTGGACGGCGACGCGACGGCCGTGGCCGCTTACGGCGCACGTTTTGCCGGTGTGGCGTTCCCCGGCGAAACGCTCAAGGTCGGCATCTGGAAGGACGACAACCGCTTCCTGGCCAGCGTTGTCGCGCCTTCGCGCGACAACGCAGTAGTGCTGTCCGGCGTCGAGCTGGTCCCGGCCTAGCGTTCTTCTTCGCCGAACGCGCGGCCAGCCGGGCTCTCGCGCTCGAACGCGCGGCTAGCCTCACGTTCGGCGCGCGCGAGCTGCGCGAACCCGGCGAATGATGTCGGGCGGACGGTCTCCCGCCACCACTCGGACCACGATCCAGCCCAGATTCTCAATAGCTTCCAATCGGCGGATGTCCCGCGTGTACTGCCATCGATCGTTCCGATGTTGTTCGCCGTCGTACTCGATTGCCACGTTGACGTCCTCCCAGCCCATATCGAGATAGGCGGCGAAGTCGCCGAATTCGGTGTGAACCGGAATCTGCGTTTGTGGTCGCGGCAAGCCGGCCTGAATCAAGACAATGCGAAGCCATGACTCTTTCGGCGACTGCGCGCCCGCATCAAACAGGCCCGCCGCCTTCCGTGCTTGCACGATTCCGCGGCGTCCCGGGTACCTCTTGGCAAGCAACTCGATATCCGCCGCCTTGACTTCAGCAGCTCTCGCCAACGCATCGATACCCGCCACAGCAGTCGTGGTGGGGTACCAACACCCAAGGTCGAGAGCTGTCCTCGCGGGCGATGTCAGTGCGACGCCGTCGATCACCTCGACTTCGTCCGCCTCGACAAGGTCTCCGTGCGTCTGGATTCCCGGTACGCGGTGGCGATGGATGTGAATCAACTCCGCCACTTTCCTGTCGTCGACCCATTTGCTGCCGTGCAGTGCCGCCGCCGAGAATCCGGCCACCACTGCTCGCCGTCCGCTCCACAGCCACCCGGCCTTCGCCCGCAGCACAGCCGTGACTTCAGTGTCAGGATCGACATACACGTCTCGGAATAGTCGCCTATAGCGCCTATTCAACTTGCTCTTGGTCACCGTACCGAGGGCGATTGCCTCCGTGCCGATGAACGGCTCACCCATCAAGGCAGCGTCGCATGCCTTACTGCCGACGTCACTTCAGTCGACGAACGCGCGGCCAGCTCCACGCTCGGCAGCGAACGCGCGGCTGGCCGCGCGTTCGGCGTGACTAGGGCCGGAAGCTAGCCGAGGATCAGGCCGGACGTGGGTACGCCGGTTCCGGCGGTGACGAGGACGTGCTCGACGTCGGGCACCGGGTTCACCGATGTGCCCCGCAGTTGCCGCACGCCCTCCGCGATGCCGTTCATGCCGTGAATGTAGGCCTCGCCGAGTTGTCCGCCGTGCGTGTTGATTGGTAGCCGTCCGCCTATCTCGACAGCGCCGTCGGCGATGAAGTCCTTGGCCTCACCCTTGCCGCAGAAACCCAACTCCTCCAACTGAATCAGAGTGAACGGGGTGAAGTGGTCGTAAATCACCGCGGTCTGGATGTCGGCCGGCGAGAGGCCCGACTGCTGCCACAGCTGCCGACCCACCACACCCATCTCGGGCAAGCCCAGTTCGGGGCGGTAGTAGCTGACCATCGTGTACTGGTCGGGGCTGGCGCCCTGCGACGCCGCCTCGATGACGGCCGGACGGTTCTTGAGGTCCTTGGCGCGCTCCGCCGACGTCACTACGATCGCGACCGCGCCGTCGGTCTCCTGGCAGCAGTCCAGTAGCCGCAGCGGTTCGGCAATCCAGCGCGAATTCTGGTGTTCCTCAATGGTGATCGGCTTCTCATAGAAGTAAGCCTTCGGGTTCTTGGCGGCGTGCTTGCGATCGGCCACCGAGATTGCGCCGAAGTCGCGGCTGGTCGCCCCGGACCAGTGCATGTAACGCTGAGCGATCATCGCGACCTGCGCGGCCGGCGTCGACAGCCCGTGCGGATACGAGAAGGAGTTGTCGGCGGCCGTCGAATCAGCTTGCACACCAGCATTTCCCGCTAACCGGGTCTGCACCTGGCCGAACCGCATGCCGGACCGCTCGTTGAACGCCCGGTAGGCCACCACAACATCGGCGATACCGGTGGCGACGGCCATTGCCGCGTGCAGGATGGTCCCACACGCGGCACCACCGCCATACCCGGTCTGCGCGAAGAACTTCAGCTCACCAATGCCGACCGCCCGCGCCACCGCCGTTTCGTTGTTGGTGTCCATGGTGAAGGTCGTCAGCCCGTCGACATCGGCGGGACTCAGCCCGGCGTCGTGGAGGGCGTTGCCTACCGCCTCGGCCGCGAGCCGCAACTCGCTTCGGCCGGAGTCCTTCGAGAAGTCGGTGGCACCGATACCGACGATCGCCGCCTTACCCGACAGCATTAAGCGTCCCCAATCGTGAGTGTGGCCGTCGCGATCACGTGATCACCAAGGCTGTTGCGGCCCACCACTTTCACCGTGATCAACCCGTTCTCCACGGCGGTCACCTCGCCGGAGAAGGTCACCGTGTCGTAGGCGTACCACGGCACCCCCAGACGCAGCCCGATCGACTTGATCAGCGCCGACGGCCCCGCCCAGTCGGTGAGGAAGCGCTGTACCAGACCGGTGTCGGTGAGGATGTTGACGAAGATGTCCTTGGAACCCTTGGCCTGCGCCAGGTCCCGGTCGTGGTGCACATCTTGAAAGTCCCGAGTGGCAAGGGCCGTCGAGATGATGAATGTGGGATCGCCGTAGAGCTTGAGCTCGGGCAGCGTCGTGCCCACTTCGATGACGGGTGCGCTCATGCTTGGGGCTCCCAGGCGTAGAGGGACCACTGGGGGCCGGACTCGCCGGCCGGGAAGTCGATATAGGTTGCGCTAACCGGCATTCCGATCACCACCTTGGCGGGGTCCACCCCCCGCAGCTCGCCCAGCATGCGCACGCCTTCGTCCAGCTCCACCAGGGCGATCACGAAGGGCAGCGTGCGCCCGGGCACCTTGGGTGCGTGGTGCACGACATAGCTGTACACCGTGCCCGTACCAGCAGCCACCACGTAGTCGACCGGCTGCTCCTTGTCCTGCCACACCGCCGGCACCGGTGGGTGCTGCAAGCGGCCGTCGGGCCGCCGTTGGATGCGCAGCTCGTGCGCCGCGACGCCCTCCCAGAAGAACGCGGTGTCGCGCGACAGCGCGGGACGCATCATGGCGTCGGGATCAAGATCGTCGGGCACCGAAGACGCGGCGCCACCCGAGGATTCACGCGGCTTGAATTTGAGGATGCGCCAAGCCATCTCGGCGACATCCTCGTCACCGACCCGCCAAGTGATGTGCTGGTTGATGAACCAGCCCTCACCGAGCCCGGTCTGCTTGGGCCCGACCACGTCGCGCATCTCGGAGGAGATAGTGACCTGCTCCCCGGGCTGCAGGTAGCGGTGGTAGGTCTGCTCGCAGTTGGTCGCGACCACCCCGACGTAGCCCGCGTCGTCGAACAGCTTCATCATCGGGCCCATGGGATCGTCTGTCGGGCGGTCCCCACCCTGACCGAACATGGTCCACACCTGGATCATGGCCGGTGGCGCGACGATTCCGGGGTGACCGGCGGCCTTGGCGGCGGCCTCGTCCACGTAGATCGGGTTGCGGTCGCCCAGCGCCTCCACCCAATTGTTGATGATCGGCTGGTTCACCGGATCCCGGGCCGCGCGCGACTTAGCAACGACGGTGGCCGTGATCTCTGCGACTCTTTCCTTGATGCCGTTCGCGTCGGTCATCGGGGCACCCTCGGCACTTTGAGGCCGGACGCAGCGATCATTTCACGCATCACTTCGTTCACGCCTCCACCGAAGGTAATCACCAGGTTGCGCTTGGTCTGCGAGTCGAGCCACTCGAGCAGCTCGGCGGTGTCCGACTCGGCCGGGTTGCCGTATTTGCCGACGATCTCCTCGGCGAGCCGGCCGATGTACTGAATACTCTCGGTACCAAAGACTTTCGTCGACGCGGCGTCGGCCACATTGATGTCCTCGCCAGCCGCGGCGACCTGCCAGTTGAGCAGCTCGTTGATCCGCCACATCGAGTAGATCTCACCGAGCGCTCGCTTGACGTCCTGGTGATCGATCGGCGTGACACCGTCACCACCCGGCTTGGATGCCCAGGCGTGCAGCCGGTCGTAGATGCCGGCGGTACGTCCCGCCGGACCCAGCATCACGCGCTCGTTGTTGAGCTGCGTGGTGATCAGCCGCCATCCGCCGTTCTCCTCGCCGACCAGCATGTCGGCGGGCACCCGCACGTCGTTGTAATACGTCGCGTTGGTGTGGTGGGCACCGTCGGACAGGATGATCGGCGTCCAGGAGTAGCCGGGATCCTTGGTGTCGACGATCAGGATCGAAATACCCTTGTGCTTAACGGCTTCCGGGTCGGTGCGGCATGCCAGCCAGATGTAGTCGGCGTCGTGGGCGCCGGTGGTGAAAACCTTCTGGCCGTTCACGATGTACTCATCGCCGTGACGCACCGCGGTGGTACGCAACGACGCCAGATCGGTACCGGCTTCCGGCTCGGTGTAGCCGATTGCGAAGTGGACCTCGCCGGCGAGAATGGACGGCAGGAACTTCTTCTTCTGCGACTCGCTGCCGAACTGCTGCAGGGTCGGACCGACCGTCTGCAGCGTCACCGCGGGCAGCGGCACGTCGGCCCGATGCGCCTCGTTGACGAAGATCGACTGCTCGATCGGGCCGAAACCCAAGCCGCCGAACTCTTTGGGCCAACCCACGCCGAGCTTGCCGTCCTGGCCCATGCGCCGGATCACCGCACGATAGGCGTCGTTGTGACGGTCGGACTCCATCGCTTCCGCCTCGTCGGGCGAAATCAGATTCGAGAAGTATTCGCGTAGCTCCGCTTGCAGCTGACGCTGCTCGGGAGTCAGATCTATGAACATTGCGCTCCGACCAGGTCGAGACGATGAGATGACCCGCCCAGCAGCCGGGCCAGGTCCTTGATCGTGGAGTAGTACCGGTGCATGGGGTAGGTGATGTCCATCCCCATGCCGCCGTGCAGGTGATGACAGATCTGCATCACCGGCGGTGCCTGCGACGTGATCCAGTAGCCCAGCACGTCCAAGTCGTCGTCGGCGTCCCGGCCTTCGGACAGGCGCCAAACCACCGACTTCGCCGCCAAATCGATGGTGCGCGAAGCGATGTAGACCTCGGCCAGCTGCGCGGCGACGGTCTGGAAGGTCGACAACGGCTTGCCGAATTGCTTGCGCCCGGCCACGTAGTCCGCAGTCAGCCGCAGCGCGCCGGCCACCAGCCCGTCGGTGAAGGCGCCGATCGCCGCCAGCGCCAGCTCATTGACCCGACGCGCGGTGGCACCGGCCAGCACGTCGGTGTCGGGAACCGCGACCGCGGCGAACGTCACCGTGTACTCGTCGGAACCATTCGATGTCGGGGTGCGAACCAGCTCCACACCGTCGGCCTTCGGCGACACCACGACGACCCCGCTGTCGGCCGTCACGATGATCCAATCCGCTTGGTCGGCATAGGCGACACCGACTTTCGTGCCCGACAACCGCCCATCGGCGAACGTGGTTGCGGGCCGGTCGGGCAACGCCGAGCCGGGTTCGTTGAGCGCCGCGGTCAGCACCCCACCCTTGGCCCCTTTGATCAAGCCGGCCAGGAACCGGTCCTGTTGTTCGTCGGATGCCAGATCCACCAGCGGCACCACGCCGAAACCCAGCGTGGCAAGTGCCGGCGTGATGGCGCCGTGCCGGCCCACCTCGGTCAGCACCGTGGCGACCTCGGGCAGGCCGACGCCGTCGCCGCCGAGACGTTCGGGCACCGGCAGCGCAGTCACGCCCCCACTGACCAAAGCGTCCCAGCCCAAGTCCTTTTCGAGTACCGACGTGGCCACATCGGCGACAGCCTGCTGCGTTGCAGTGAGATCGAAATCCATCAGGAGTTAACCGCGCTCTTTCCGGTGTAGTCGACCTGCCAGTGCTTGATGCCGTTGAGCCATCCTGACCGTAGCCGCTCGGGCTCGCCGACCGACTTGATGTCCGGCATCTGATCGGCGACCGCGTTGAAGATGAGGTTGATGGTCATGCGGGCCAGGTTCGCGCCGATGCAGTAGTGGGCGCCGGTGCCGCCGAAGCCGACGTGCGGATTCGGGTCACGCAAGATGTTGAAGCTGTGCGGGTCCTCGAAGACCTCTTCATCGAAGTTGGCCGACCGGTAGGACATCACCGCCCGCTGCCCCTTCTTGATCAAGACGCCGCCCAACTCGATGTCCTCGTTGGCGGTGCGCTGGAACGCCGAGACCGGGGTGGCCCACCGGATGATCTCGTCGGCCGTGGTGGCTGGGCGCTCCTTCTTGAAGAGCTCCCATTGATCGGGGTTGTTCGCGAACGCGATCATGCCGTGCGTGATCGAGTTGCGCGTGGTCTCGTTGCCGGCGACCGCGAGCATCACCACGAAGAAGCCGAACTCGTCGTCGGAGAGCTTCTCACCGTCGATGTCGGCCTGGATGAGCGTGGTGACGATGTCGTCGGTGGGGTTTTTCCCCCGCTCATCGGCCATGGCCATCGCGTACATGATCAGTTCCATCGACGATTGCGCGGGATCGACGGTGGCGTACTCGGGGTCCGTGCCTCCGGTCATCTCGTTGGACCAGCGGAAGAGCTTGTCGCGATCCTCCTGGGGAACACCGAGCAGGCCCGCGATGGCTTGCAGCGGCAGCTCGCACGACACCTGCTCGACGAAGTCACCGCAGCCCTCGGCTCGCCGCGGTCTTGGCGATGTTTTCGGCGCGCTGGGCCAGTTCGGCTTCCAGCCGTCCGATGGCCCGTGGCGTGAACCCGCGGGAGATGATCTTGCGCAGCCGGGTGTGATGCGGTGCGTCCATGTTGAGCATGACGCTGCGCTGCAATTCGACCTGCTCACGCTTCATCTCCGGCGGCCAGGTCGGGATGGCGCCGTTTAGCCAGCTCGAGAAGACGTCACTGCGGCGCGACACCTCCTTGACGTCGGCATGCTTGGTGACGATCCAGTATCCGTTGTCTTCGAAGCCGCCCGAACCGCCCGGGATGTCAACCCAGTGGACCGGCTCTGCCTTGCGTAGCTCGGCGAGCTCCGCAACGGGCAGCCCGGCGAGGTTGACGTCGGGGTCAAGGAAGTCGAAGTCGGACGGAATGTTGGGGGGTGCCATGTCTATGCGCTCCTCAATTGCAACGTGTTCTAGTGCCAGTAAAACACGGCTCCTGCGCAGATAAAAGGCAGGTCACCATCCTCGCTTGTCAGAGTAATGAAACGTGTTCTAGCCTGACGGAATGGGTAACCCTGTCATCGTCGAAGCAACACGCAGCCCCATCGGCAAGCGGAACGGATGGCTATCCGGTCTGCACGCCACCGAGTTACTGGGGGCCACGCAGAGGGCTCTCGTAGAGAAGGCCGGCATCGACGCCGGCGACGTCGAACAAGTCATCGGCGGCTGCGTCACGCAGTTCGGCGAGCAGTCCAACAACATCACCCGCGTCAGTTGGCTCGTCGCCGGCCTGCCCGAGCACGTCGGCGCGGCGACCGTCGACTGCCAGTGCGGCAGCAGCCAGCAGGCCAACGGTCTGATCGCGGGCCTGATCGCAGCGGGCGCCATCGACGTCGGCATCGCGTGCGGCATCGAGGCGATGAGCCGCGTCGGACTGGGCGCCAACGCCGGCCCCGATCGCGGGATCCTGCGGCCCGCGTCGTGGGACATCGATCTGCCCGACCAGTTCACCGCCGCCGAGCGGATCGCCAAGCGGCGCGGCATCACCCGCGAGGACATCGACCAGTTCGGCTTCGACTCGCAGCGCAAGGCTCAACAGGCGTGGGCCGAGGGCCGGTTCGACCGCGAGATCAGTGGCATCGAGGCGCCGGTGCTCGACGAGCAGAAGCAGCCGACCTCCGACCGTCATGTCGTCACTCGCGACCAGGGCCTGCGCGACACCACGCTGGAGGGCCTGGCATCGCTGAAGCCGGTGATCGAGGGCGGGATCCACACGGCGGGTACGTCGTCGCAGATCTCCGACGGCGCGGCGGCGGTGCTCTGGATGGACGAGGACAAGGCCAAAGCACTGGGGCTCACGCCGCGCGCGCGCATCGTCAGCCAGGCGCTGGTCGGTGCCGAGCCGTACTACCACCTGGACGGCCCGGTGCAATCGACCGCCAAGGTGCTGGAAAAGGCCGGCATGAAGATGGGCGACATCGACATCACCGAGATCAACGAGGCTTTCGCGTCGGTGGTGCTGTCCTGGGCGCGGGTGCACAACCCCGACATGGCCAAGGTGAATGTCAACGGCGGCGCGATCGCGTTGGGCCACCCGGTGGGCAGCACCGGCAGCCGGTTGATCACCACCGCGCTGCACGAGCTGGAGCGCACGGATCAGACCACCGCGCTGATCACGATGTGCGCGGGCGGCGCGCTGTCCACCGGCACCATCATCGAGCGCATCTAACCGCTCAGTGCTGGTCTCCGACGAGAGTCGCGTCGCCGCGGCGCAGGCGTACATCGACGCACTGGTCAGCCACGACGGCGACGCCGTTCCGTTCGCGACCGGATGCACCCGCATCGAACAGGGGATCAAAAACGGCTTCTCCGGAAACCACCTGCGGCGCAGCCTCAATCGCGGCCCGCAGTACCGTTTCCTCGCCGACACGACGCCGCCGGACTATTCCATCAGCGGAGACGAGGTGCATGCCGCCTACGTGGTGCTGACCAAGGCGGCGTTCGGCGGCCGCCGCGTCGCCGCGCGGGTTGACGAGACATTCGTGATCCCCGCTGAAAGTCCAAGCGGGCAAGCAGAAATCCACCACATCAAGGTCCGGTTTCACCCCTTCATTCGCCGTTAGGAACGCACAGCGCATGGACAAGCCAAAATCTCTCAATTCACCCGTCGTCGGCTTCTTCATCAAGTGGATGTCGAAGGGCAACGCCTGGATCTATAAGCGCAGCAACGGGAAACTCGGCGGCGTCTTCCAGAACAGCCCGGTCGCGCTGCTGACCACGACGGGCCGCAAGACCGGGGAACCGCGGGTGAGCCCGCTGCTCTACCTGCGCGACGGCAACCGCGTCATTCTGGTCGCATCCCAGGGTGGCCGCGACAAGCACCCGATGTGGTACCTCAACCTCAAGGCCAATCCCAAAGTGACGGTGCAGATCAAGGACGAGGTGCTGCAGCTGCAGGCGCGTGACGCCAGCGCCGAAGAACGCGACGAGTACTGGCCCAAGCTGGTGGCGATGTACTCCAACTTCGACGACTACCAGTCCTGGACCGACCGGGTGATCCCGGTCGTGATCTGCGACCCGGTCTAGCTCGCCGCCCAGTTCTCACCGAACGTGCAACCACGGCGATAAATCAGCGAAAATACCGCCGCTAGTGCACGTTCGGTGTTAACGCGCTAGGCCCCGTAGACCGGGACCGGCGGCCGGGACTTGGCCAGCAGGTCGGAGACCACCGGCCCGAGCTCGGTGGGATCCCAGCGTGCACCCTTGTCGATCTGTGGCCCATGCGCCCAGCCCTCGGCGACGCGAATCTTGCCACCCTCGACTTCGAACACCTTGCCGGTGACGTCGCGGGATTCGACGCTGCCCAGCCAAACGACAAGTGGCGAAACGTTTTCCGGCGCCATCGCGTCGAAAGCCTGGTCCTGAGTTGCCATCATCTCCGCGAAGACGGTCTCGGTCATGCGAGTCCGGGCGGACGGCGCGATCGCGTTGACCGTGACACCGTAACGGCCCATCTCGGCGGCGGCGACCAGCGTCAACGCCGCGATGCCGGCCTTGGCCGCGCTGTAGTTGCCCTGCCCGACGCTGCCCTGCAGGCCCGCACCCGAACTGGTGTTAATAATCCGTGCGTCAACGGTTTTGCCCTCTTTGGACAACCCGCGCCAATACGACGCGGCGTGGCGCATCGTCGCGAAGTGTCCCTTGAGGTGCACGGCGATGACGGCGTCGAACTCTTCCTCGCTGGTGTTGGCCATCATCCTGTCGCGCACGATGCCGGCATTGTTCACCACGACATCCAGACCGCCGAAGGTATCGACAGCGGTCTGGACAAGGGCGGCCGATTGGTCCCAGTCCGCGATGTTGGACCCGTTGGCGACGGCTTGGCCACCGGCAGCGGTGATCTCGTCGACCACGGTCTGCGCGGCGCTGCCGCCGCTCGCGGGTGATCCGTCCAGACCCACGCCGATGTCGTTGACCACGACGCGCGCGCCTTCGGCCGCGAAGGCCAGCGCATGCGCGCGACCGATACCGCCGCCTGCTCCGGTGACGATGACGACACGGCCGTCGACCACGCCCATATTTCCTGTCTCCTCTACTTGATCGCGCTGGCGTTCGTTGTGGCCAGGTAGTGCGGCGGCTCGCCACCGCCGTGCACCTCCAACGAGGCGCCGCTGATGTAGGACGCTGCGTCGGACGCCAAAAATGCTGTGGCCCAACCGACGTCCTCGGGCTTGGCCATCCGGCCCAGTGGCACATTCTTGGAGATGGCGGCGATCGACTCGGCGTCGCCGTAGAACAGGTCGGCCTGTTCGGTTTCGACCATGCCGACCACGCAAGCGTTCACCCGGACCTTCGGCCCCCACTCCACCGCCAGCGTCTGGGTCAGACTTTCCAGGCCGGCCTTCGCCGCCCCGTATGCGCCGGTGCCCGGTGACGGCCGCCGGCCGCTCAGGCTACAGATGTTGACGATCGACCCGCCCCCCGGCTGGGTCTGCATCTTCTCGTTGGCGCACTGCGAAACCAGTAGTGCGCCAATGAGATTGAGCTCAATGATCTTGCGGTTGAACTTGGGGCTGGACTCCGCTGTCAGGACGTAGGGCGATCCGCCCGCATTGTTGATGACGACGTCGAGCCGTCCATGCCGCGTGGCGATCGTGTCGATCAACGCCTGGACCGCGTCCTCGTCGCGAATGTCGCAAGCATGGAACTCATGCGGCGATCCCTCGACGGCGCGGCGGGCGCAGGTGATCACGGTCGCGCCCTGCTCCGCGAAAACCGCACTGATTCCGGCGCCTACGCCACGAACGCCGCCGGTGACTAGAACCACCCGCCCGGCCAACCCTAAATTGATGGCGGCGGCTGCTTCGGCGCGAGTCACTATGCTAGCGTACCAAGCAAGTGCTTGCTTAGGTAGTCGGCCTCAATTTCACGAGGAAGTGCCAATTGACCATCACATCCACCAGCACAGAACCGGGCATAGTCGCGGTCACCGTCGACTACCCGCCCGTCAACGCCATCCCGTCGCAAGGCTGGTTCGAACTCGGCGACGCGATCACGGCCGCCGGGGCGAATCCCGAGACCCACGCTGTGATCTTGCGCGCCGAAGGCCGCGGATTCAACGCCGGTGTCGACATCAAGGAGATGCAGCGCACCGAGGGCTTCACCGCGCTGATCGACGCCAATCGCGGCTGCTTCGCGGCGTTCCGCGCGGTCTACGAATGCGCCGTTCCGGTGATCGCCGCGGTGAACGGTTTCTGCGTCGGCGGCGGCATCGGCCTGGTCGGCAACGCCGACGTCATCGTCGCCTCCGACGACGCCACCTTCGGGCTGCCCGAGGTGGAACGCGGTGCGCTGGGAGCGGCCACACACCTGTCGCGACTGGTCCCGCAGCACATGATGCGGCGGTTGTTCTTCACCGCGGCCACCGTGGACGCCGCGACGCTGCACCACTTCGGCTCGGTGCACGAGGTGGTCCCCCGCGACGAGCTGGACGAGGCCGCCCTGCGAGTGGCCCGCGACATCGCCGCCAAGGACACTCGCGTGATCCGCGCGGCCAAGGAGGCGCTGAACTTGATCGACGTGCAACGAGTCAACGCGAGTTACCGTATGGAACAAGGCTTTACGTTCGAGCTCAACCTCGCCGGGGTATCCGACGAGCACCGCGACGCGTTCGCCGGTACGACGAAGGGCAAGGACGCGTGAGCGACAAGAGAACAACTCTCGACGACGCCGTCGCGCAATTGCACAGCGGCATGACCATCGGCATCGGAGGCTGGGGGTCGCGGCGCAAACCGATGGCCTTCGTGCGCGCCATGCTGCGCACCGACATCAAGGACCTGACCGTCGTCACCTACGGCGGACCCGACCTCGGGTTGCTCTGCGCGGCGGGCAAAGTCAAGCGGGTCTACTACGGCTTCGTCTCGCTGGACTCGCCGCCCTTCTACGACCCGTGGTTCGCCAAAGCGCGCAGCGCCGGAGCGATCGAGGCCCGGGAGATGGACGAGGGCATGCTGCGCTGCGGTCTGCAGGCCGCGGCCCAGCGGCTGCCGTTCTTGCCGATCCGCGCCGGGCTGGGCAGCTCGGTGCTGGATTTCTGGGAGGGCGGGCTGGCGACGGTGACCAGCCCGTATACGGCACCTGACGGTGGACACGAGACGCTGATCGCGATGCCGGCACTGCGCCTGGACGCGGCGTTCGTGCACCTCAATCTCGGTGACAGCCAAGGCAATGCGGCTTACACCGGCATCGACCCCTACTTCGACGACCTGTTCCTGATGGCCGCCGAAAAGCGCTACCTGTCGGTGGAACGAGTGGTGTCCACCCAAGAGCTGATCAAGGCCGTGCCACCGCAGGCACTGCTGTTGAACCGGATGATGGTCGACGGCGTCGTGGAAGCACCGAACGGTGCCCACTTCACCACCGCCGCACCGGATTACGGCCGCGACGAGAAATTCCAGCGACACTACGCCGAGGCCGCCTCGACCGAAGAGAGCTGGCAGCAGTTCGTCGCGACCTACCTGTCCGGCGGCGAGGCCGAATATCAGGCCGCCGTACGCACTTTCGC
Organism: uncultured Actinomycetota bacterium; assembly: GCA_963794245.1. Lineage (GTDB taxonomy): Bacteria > Actinomycetota > Actinomycetes > Mycobacteriales > Mycobacteriaceae > Mycobacterium. Next base: position 185,816 of record CAWCDD010000005.1, read on the forward strand.
AGAGGAGGCATCGAAGTGAGCACCCGAGCCGAAGTGTGTGCGGTCGCCTGCGCCGAGTTGTTCAGGAACGCCGGCGAAATCATGGTCAGCCCGATGACGAACATGGCCTCGGTCGGTGCGCGGCTGGCCCGGCTGACATTCTCCCCCGACATTCTGCTGACCGACGGCGAAGCCCAGCTGCTGGCCGATACGCCAGCACTCGGCGCTTCGGGTGACGTCGAGGGGTGGATGCCGTTCAGCCGGGTCTTCGAGACACTGGCCTGGGGCCGCCGCCACGTGGTGATGGGCGCCAATCAGGTTGACCGCTATGGCAATCAGAACATCTCGGCGTTCGGACCGCTGCAGCAACCCAAACGGCAGATGTTCGGCGTCCGCGGTGCGCCCGGCAATGCCATCAACCACGCGACCAGCTACTGGGTCGGCAACCACTCCAAGCGGGTGTTCTGCGAGAAGGTCGACATCGTCTGCGGAGTCGGCTGGGACAACGTGGACACCGACAATCCTGCGTTCCGTTTCGCCAACACGTATCGGGTGGTGTCGAACCTCGGCGTGTTCGACTTCGGTGGACCCGGGCGCACCATGCGGGCGGTGAGCCGGCATCCCGGCGTCTCGGCAGACGAGGTCCGGGAGAACACGTCGTTTGAGATCGACGGCCTGGACGGCGCCGAAGAGACCCGACTGCCGACCGACGACGAACTACGCCTGATCCGCGAAAGAATCGACCCGAAGGCCTTGCGCGACCACGAGATACGGTCATGAAGCTGCGCACGCCGCTGACCGAGCTGGTCGGCGTCGAGCATCCGGTGGTGCAAACCGGGATGGGCTGGGTGGCCGGAGCACGGTTGGTGTCGGCCACGGCCAACGCCGGCGGGCTCGGCATCTTGGCATCGGCCACGATGACGCTGGACGAGCTGGCGACGGCCATCGGCAAGGTCAAGGCCGCCACGGACAAGCCCTTCGGCGTGAACATGCGCGCCGACGCCGCCGACGCCGGTGATCGAGTCGAGTTGATGATCCGCGAGGGCGTGAAGGTGGCGTCGTTTGCGCTGGCGCCCAAGCAGGAGCTGATCGCCCGGTTGAAAGATGCTGGGGTGGTCGTTATTCCGTCGATCGGAGCGGCCAAGCACGCGCGCAAGGTCGCGAGCTGGGGCGCCGACGCGATGATCGTGCAGGGCGGCGAGGGAGGTGGGCACACCGGGCCCGTCGCCACCACGCTGCTACTGCCGTCGGTGCTGGACGCGGTGAAGGGCACCGGCATCCCGGTCATCGCGGCGGGCGGTTTCTTCGACGGGCGCGGGCTGGCGGCGGCGTTGTCCTACGGTGCGGCCGGTGTGGCGATGGGCACTCGGTTTCTGCTCACCTCGGATTCCACTGTGCCCGAGGCGGTTAAGCGCCGCTACCTGGATTCTGCGCTGGACGGCACCGTGGTCACCACACGCGTCGACGGCATGCCACACCGGGTGCTGCGCACCGGGCTGGTCGAGAAGCTGGAAAGCGGTTCGCCGGTACGGGGTTTGACCGCCGCGGTGCGCAACGCCGGCAAGTTCAAGCACATGTCGCAGATGACCTGGAGATCGATGATCACCGACGGCCTGGCGATGCGCCGCGGCAAGGAGATGACCTGGTCTCAGGTGGTGATGGCCGCCAACACCCCAATGCTGTTGAAAGCCGGGCTCGTCGAGGGCAACACGGAGGCCGGGGTGCTGGCTTCCGGACAGGTCGCGGGCATTCTCGAGGACCTGCCGTCGTGCGCCGAGCTGATCGAGTCGATCGTTCGTGAGGCAGTCGAGCACCTGCAAGCGGCTTCGGCGTTCGTCGAATAGCCGGCCGAGTGTGACGCCACGGCGGCAAATGAGCGGAAAAGCCGCCCTGAGTACACACTCAACGCCGCAGTGCAACACGCAACGCGGCGGCCGAAGCCCCGCCGAGTGGATCGCCGCCGCTAGAGCCGCTCGATGATCGTGACGTTGGCCGTGCCGCCGCCCTCGCACATCGTCTGCAACCCGTAGCGGCCGCCGATGCGCTCAAGCTCGTTGAGCATGGTGGTGAACAGCTTTGCGCCGGTGGCCCCCAGCGGGTGTCCCAGGGCGATCGCGCCACCGTTGGGGTTGACCTTCTCCGGGTCGGCCTTGACCTCCTTGAGCCACGCCATCACAACCGGCGCGAAGGCCTCGTTGATCTCGACGGTGTCGATGTCGCTGATCGAGAGCCCGGTCTTCTCCAGCGCGTAGCGGGTGGCGGGGATGGGGCCGGTCAGCATGAACACCGGGTCGGCCGCGCGGGCACTGATGTGGTGGATGCGGGCGCGGGGCGTCAGCTTGTGGTCCTTGACGGCCTGCTCGGAAGCCAGCAGCACGGCGCTGGCACCGTCGGAGATCTGACTGGCCATCGCCGCCGTCAACCGGCCGCCCTCGACCAAAGTCTTCAGTCCGGCCAGCTTCTCCAGCGTCGACTCGCGCGGACCCTCGTCGACCCGGAACGGCCCGGATTCGGTTTCCACGGTGATGATTTCATTGTCGAAGTGGCCGCCGCGGATCGCCGCGAATGCGCGCTCGTGGCTGGTCAGCGCGTACTGCTCCATTTCTTCGCGCGACAGGTTCCACTTCTCGGCGATCATTTCCGATCCACGGAACTGGGAGATCTCCTGATCGCCGTAGCGGTGCAGCCATTGCTTGGATTCGTTGGTCGGCGAGGTGAAGCCGAACTGCTCGCCGACCGTCATCGCCGACGAGATCGGGATCCAGCTCATGTTCTGCATGCCGCCGGCCACGATCAGATCGGCCGTACCCGCCATGATCGCCTGTGCGCCAAAGGAAACCGCCTGCTGACTGGAACCGCACTGCCGGTCCACCGTGACGCCGGGGACCTCTTCGGGATAGCCTGCGGCCAGCCACGAGAGCCGGGCGATGTTGCCTGCCTGTCCGCCAATGGCATCGACGCAGCCGGCGATCACGTCTTCAACGGCGGCGGGGTCGACGTCGACCCGGTCGAGCAGGCCGCGCCATGCGTGAGCACCCAGGTCGACGGGATGTATCCCGGCCAGTGCGCCGTTGCGCTTGCCGACCGCGGTACGCACAGCGTCGATGACGTACGCCTCAGCCATCTTCAGACTCCTTCTTTGGTGATCCCGCCAAGCACGATGGCGAGATACTGCTGGCCCACCTGCTTTGCGGTGAGCGGTCCGCCGGGTCGATACCAGCGCACCGACACCCAGGTGGTGTCACGGATGAAACGGTAGATCAGATCTACTTCGAGGTCGGGCCGGAAGTAGCCCTCCTCGACGCCCTGATTCAGCAACTCGACCCACATCTTGCGCTGTTGCCGATTCATGTCCTCGATGTAGGAGAACCGAGGCTGTGCCAGCAGCCGCTGGGCTTCATCCTGGTAGATGACGACTTGGGCATGCCGGTCCTCGATCGCCTCGAACGACGCCATGAACAGCCCCTTGAGCCGCTCCAGCGGATTGGCTTCGCTGTCCACGATTTCGCGGTAGCGGTCGAACAACCAGTCCAGGAAGTCGCGGAGCAACTCGTCGACCATCTCCTCCTTGGAGGAGAAATGGTGGTACAGGCTGCCGGACAGAATGCCGGCACCGTCGGCGATATCGCGCACGGTAGTTGCGCGCAGTCCGCGCTCGGCGAACATGGACGCGGCGAGCTTTAGCAACTCGTCTCGTCGGCTGTTGGCCTGTCCGGCCACTCGGTCCACCCGATCAGAGTATCAACCAAGCGCTTGCTTGGCCAGTTGGGATCATGGATGCTGGCTCGACACCGAGATGACCTCACCGGTGAGGTAGCTGGAGTAGTCGCTGGCCAGGAACGCGATGGTGGCCGCTACTTCCCACGGCTCGGCGGCCCGTCCGAACGCCTCACCGGCGGAGAGCCGGTCGAGCAGGTCGGACGACGTCGTCTTGTCCAAGAACTTGTGCCGCGCGATACTCGGCGACACCGCGTTGATCCGGACGTCGTACTCGGCGGCTTCTATTGCGCTGCAACGGGTTAGCGCCATCACGCCTGCCTTGGCCGCCGCATAGTGCGCCTGCGAATGTTGCGCCCGCCAGCCCAGAACGCTGGCGTTGTTGACGATCACTCCGCCGTGCGGCGCGTCGCGGAAGTACCGCAACGCCGCGCGGGTGGCACGGAACACCGACGTCAGCGTCACGTCCAGGACGCGGTCCCACTCGTCGTCGGTCATGTCGGCCACCGGCGTCTGCCCGCCCAACCCGGCGTTGTTGACCAGCACGTCGATGCGCCCCATGCCGCGCGGTGGCCGAGTCGATCAGGGCATCGACCGCGGCGGTCGAGGTCACGTCGCACACCACGTGCTCGACGCGCCCTTGGCCCAGCGCGGCCAGCTCTTCGGCGGCCTCCCCCAGCCTGCGCTCGTGGTGGTCGGAGATCACCACGTCGGCGCCCTCGGCCAAGGCCCGGCGTGCGGTCGCCGAGCCGATCCCGGTGCCCGCGGCCGCGGTCACGACCACCACCTTGCCGGTCAAGAGCCCGTGTCCGGCAATCTCTTTCGGCGCTTCGGCCAAACTCATCCCTTAACCTCCCGGGGTAAGCCGAGTACCCGCTCGGCGATGATGTTGCGCTGGATCTCGTTGGATCCGCCGTAGATGGTGTCGGCGCGGGTGAACAAGAACAGCCGCTGCCACTCGTCGAATTCACCGTCCGTCAGGGTCAGGCCGGGCTTGCCGATGATGTCCATCGCCAGCTCGCCCAGATCGCGATGCCAGTTGGCCCACAACAGCTTTGACACGTTGTCCTGGCCGGGCTGCTCAACGTCCATGGTGGCCAGCGCGTAGCTGCGCATGGCCCGCAGGCCGGTCCAGGCCCGAGTCAGCCGTTCTCGGATGAACGGGTCGTCGGCGGCGCCGTTGCGCTGGGCCACCTCGGCCAGATTGGAAAGCTCACGGGCGTAACGGATTTGCTGCCCCAGTGTCGACACACCGCGCTCGAAGGTCAACGTCCCCATCGCGACCCGCCAGCCGTCGCCCGGCTCGCCGACCACCAAGCCGGCCTCGGTGCGGGCGTCGTCGAAGAAGACCTCGTTGAACTCCGCGGTGCCGGTGATCTGGACGATCGGTCGCACTTCCACGCCCGGCTGGTCCAGCGGCACCAGCAGATACGACAGCCCGGCGTGCCGCTTGGAGCCCTTCTCGGTGCGCGCGACCACAAAACACCACTGCGACAGGTGGGCCAGCGACGTCCACACCTTCTGGCCGTTGATCACCCACTCGTCGCCATCAAGTTCGGCGGTGGTCGCCACGTTGGCCAGGTCGCTGCCGGCGCCGGGCTCCGAATAGCCCTGGCACCACAGCTCGGTGACGTCGAGGATGCGCGGCAGGAAACGCTGCTGTTGCTCGGGTGTCCCGAACGCGATCAGCGTCGGGCCGAGCAGCTCCTCGCCGAAGTGGTTGACCTTGTCCGGAGCATCCGCCTTGGCGTACTCCTCGTAGAACGCCACCCGGTGCGCGGTCGAAAGCCCCCGGCCACCGTGCTCGACCGGCCACCCCAGGCAGGTCAGCCCCGCCGCCGCGAGATGCTGATTCCATGCCCGTCGTTCTTCGAATGCCTCGTGCTCACGCCCGGGGCCGCCAAGACCCTTGAGCGCTGCGAATTCGCCGACCAGATTGTCGGCGAGCCAACCGCGGACCTCCGCCCGGAACTCCTCGACGTCCTGCATGCCCTGTAGGCTAACCTACCAAGCACTTGCTTTGTTAGGAGTATCCCGATGACCGACGATCCGCGCACTGTGCCCGCGGCGTTGGATCATTTCGTGGACCAATTCCCCGACCAGGCCGCGCTGATCACCGACGACCGGTCCTTCACCGCCACCGAACTGCGCGACGAGGTACACCGCGCCGCCGCGGCCCTGATCGCACTCGGCGTCGAGCATGGCGATCGGGTGGCCGTGTGGTCGCCGAACACCTGGCACTGGGTCATCGCCTGTCTGGCGATTCATCACGCCGGCGCCGCGATGGTGCCACTGAACACCCGCTACACCGCATCGGAGGCCAGCGACATCCTGGCGCGTACCGGTGCGCCCGTGCTGTTTGGGATGGGTCAATTCCTCGGCAACGATCGCGTTGGCGACCTGGACCGCGCCGCGCTGCCGGCGCTGCGGCACATCGTCCGGATTCCGATCGACGCCGACGACGGAACCTGGGACGAGTTCATCGCCGGCGGCTCGGACCCAGAGGTCCAAGCCGCGGTGATCGCTCGTGCCTCGGCCGTCGTCCCCGACGACGTCAGCGACATCCTGTTCACGTCCGGAACCACCGGCCGCAGCAAAGGTGTGCTGTGCGCGCACCGGCAATCGTTGTCGGCCTCGGCGTCATGGGCCGCCAACGGCAAGATCACCAGTGACGACCGCTACCTGTGCATCAACCCGTTCTTCCACAACTTCGGGTACAAGGCCGGCATCCTGGCCTGCTTGCAAACCGGTGCGACGCTGATTCCGCACCTCACCTTCGATCCATTGCGCGCACTGCAGGCAATCGAGCAGCACCGCATCACCGTATTGCCCGGGCCACCAACGATTTACCAGACGCTGCTCGATCACCCGGCGCGCCACGACTACGACCTGAGCTCGCTGCGGTTCGCGGTGACCGGCGCGGCCACCGTTCCGGTTGTGTTGGTGGAGCGCATGCAATCCGAGCTCGACATCGACATCGTGCTGACCGCCTACGGCCTGACCGAGGCCAACGGCATGGGCACCAGTTGCCGCGCCGACGATGACGCCGTGACCGTCGCCACCACGTGCGGGCGTCCGTTCGCCGGCTTCGAATTGCGCATCGACTCGGCGACTCCCGGCGAATCCGGGGAGGTGCTGCTGCGCGGGCCCAATGTGATGCTGGGTTACCTCGACGACCCGGCGGCCACCGCTGCGGCCATCGACGCCGAAGGCTGGCTACACACCGGCGACATCGGCGTCCTCGACAAGGACGGCAACCTGCGCATCACCGACCGGCTCAAGGACATGTACATCTGCGGCGGATTCAACGTCTACCCCGCCGAGATCGAACAGGTGCTGGCCCGCATGGTTGGCGTGGCCGACGCCGCGGTGATCGGAGTACCCGACGAGCGCCTCGGTGAGGTGGGGCGCGCGTTCGTGGTGACCCGGCCGGGCGCAAACCTCGAAGAACAGTCAGTAATCGCTTATACCCGAGAACATTTGGCGAACTTCAAGGCGCCGCGGTCGGTGCGGTTCGTCGACGCGTTGCCGCGCAATGCCGGCGGCAAGGTACTCAAACCACAACTGCGAGAGTTGGCCTGAATTGGATCTGGAACTCGACGAAGAGACGCTGGCGTTTGCGGCCGAAGTGCGGGACTTCCTCTCGGCCAACGCCGAGTCGATCCCCACGAAGTCGTACGATAATGCGGAAGGCTTTGCCCAGCACCGTCATTGGGACAAGGTGCTGTTCGACGCCGGCCTGTCGGTGATCAACTGGCCGAAGAAGTACGGGGGCCGCGACGCGCCGCTGCTGCACTGGGTGGTCTTCGAGGAGGAGTACTTCCGCGCCGGAGCACCGGGCCGGGCCAGCGCCAACGGCACCTCGATGCTGGCGCCGACATTGTTCGCGCACGGCACCGACGAGCAGTTGGACCGAATTTTGCCGAAAATGGCCAGCGGCGAACAGATCTGGGCCCAGGCCTGGTCGGAGCCCGAGTCCGGTAGCGACCTCGCGTCGTTGCGGTCCACCGCGGCCAAGACCGAGGGCGGCTGGTTGCTGAACGGCCAGAAGATCTGGAGCTCGCGGGCGCCGTTCGCCGAGATGGGCTTCGGACTGTTTCGGTCCGACCCCGCCGCGGAGCGGCACAACGGGCTGACCTACTTCATGTTCGACCTGAAGGCCAAGGGCGTCACCGTGCGGCCCATCGTGCAGCTGGGCGGCGACACCGGCTTCGGTGAGATCTTCCTCGATGACGTCTTTGTCCCCGACGAGGACGTCATCGGCACCCCCAACGACGGCTGGCGCGCCGCCATGAGCACGTCGAGCAACGAACGCGGAATGTCACTGCGCAGCCCGGCCCGCTTCCTGGCGGCCGCCGAACGGCTGGTGCAGCTCTGGAAGGACAGCGGCTCCCCCGATGCCCTTGCCGACCGCGTCGCCGATGCCTGGATCAAAGCTCAGGCTTACCGCCTGCAGACGTTCGGCACGGTGACCCGGCTGGCAGCCGGCGGCGAGCTGGGCGCCGAATCGTCGGTGACCAAGGTGTTCTGGTCCGACCTTGACGTCGCGATCCATCAGACCGCGCTGGACGTCCGGGGCGCCGACGGCGAGCTTGCCGGGCCGTGGACCGATGGCTTGCTGTTCGCGCTGGGCGGCCCGATCTACGCCGGCACCAACGAAATTCAGCGCAACATCATCTCCGAGCGGCTACTGGGCCTGCCGCGCGAAAAGTCCGGGAGGCAAGAAGTGAAATTTGCGCTCGACGAACAGCAGCGCGACTTCGCGGCCAGCATCGATGCGGCGCTGGGTGCGGCGGACCTGCCCGGCGCGCTGCGCGCTTGGTCGGACGGAGACATCGCGCCCGGCCGCAAGGTGTGGGAGCAGCTGGCCAACCTCGGCGTCACCGCGCTGGTCGTGCCGGAGAAATTCGACGGCCTCGACGCCCACCCGGTGGACCTGGTGGTGGCGCTCGAACGCCTCGGACGCTGGTGTGTGCCCGGCCCGGTCGCCGAATCCATTGCCGTAGCACCGGTTTTGCTCGCCGGCGACGAACGCAGCGCCGAGTTGTCGTCCGGTGAACTGATCGCGACGGTCGCGCTGCCGCCGCACACGCCGCGCGCCGTTGACGCCGAGGCCGCCGGACTGGTGCTGCTGGCCGGCGACAAGGGCGTCAGCGAGGCGACCGCGGGTGAGTCCCACCGGTCCGTCGACCCCAGCCGGCGCCTCTATGACGTGGCTGCAAGCGGCGAAGCTTGGCAGGCAGATATCAAGCGCGCCTACGAGTTCGGGGCCTTGGCGACCGCCGCGCAGCTGGTCGGTGCCGCCGAGGCTCTGCTGAATGACACCGTCGAATACGCCAAGCAGCGCAGCCAGTTCGGCCGGGTGATCGGCTCGTATCAGGCGATCAAGCACAAGCTGGCCGACGTGCACATCGCGATCGAACTGGCTCGCCCCCTGGTGTACGGCGCCGCGCTGGCACTGGCCGATGATACGAGTGCAGCCGCGCGCGACGTGAGCGCGGCCAAGGCCGCGGCGTCCGACGCCGGTCTGCTGGCCGCCCGCTCGGCGTTGCAGACACACGGCGCAATCGGTTTCACCCAGGAACACGACCTGTCACTATGGTTGCTGCGGGTGCAAGCTTTGCGATCGGCCTGGGGCACGCCGGAGGCGCACCGGCGCCGAGTGTTGGAGGCATTGTGAGTCGCGACGTCGACGATGCAGAGCGGAAGAGCGATGTGGGGGTACGCCCCCAGAGGGAGGTACCCCCACCCGGTTGCGGGGGAGAGGAGCGGCGCCATGAGTGAAGAACGGGAGCTGCTGGCCGAAACCGTCGCCGCGCTGGTCACCAAACACGCCAACCCCGCGGCGGTCCGCGCGGCGATCGAATCCGAGCACGGCTACGACGAGTCACTGTGGCAGCTGTTGTGCGAGCAGGTCGGCGCCGCCGCGCTGGTAATACCCGAGGAGCTGGGCGGGGCCGGCGGTGAATTAGCCGACGCCGCAACGGTTCTGCAAGAGCTTGGTCGCGCATTGGTGCCCTCCCCGCTGCTGGGCACCACGTTGGCGGAGCTGGCGCTGCTGGCCGCACCCGAGCCGGACGCCCAAACGCTGGAATCGTTGGCCGAGGGCAGCTCGATCGGGGCGCTGGTCCTCGACGCCGACTACGTGATCAACGGCGACGTCGCCGACGTCGTCGTCGCCGTCCACGACGGCCAGCTGAGCAGGTGGACCCGATTCGACGTGCAACCCGTGACCACGATGGACCCCACCCGCCGGCTGGCCCGGGTCCAGCCCGAGGACAGCGTCACGCTCGGCCCCGACCCCGGCCTGGCCGACATCGCGGCCATCCTGCTGGCGGCCGAGCAGATCGGGGCCGCCGAACGCTGTCTGGAGCTGACCGTCGAATACGCCAAGAACCGGGTGCAGTTCGGCAGGCCGATCGGTAGCTTCCAGGCGCTCAAGCACCGGATGGCCGATCTGTATGTCGCGATCGCCGCGGCCAAGGCCGTGGTGACCGACGCATGCAGCGACCCCACTCCCACCAACGCCGCAACAGCTCGGCTGGCCGCCAGCGAGGCGCTGTGTACTGTGACGAGCGAGGGCATCCAGCTGCACGGGGGCATAGCGATTACCTGGGAACACGACATGCACTTCTATTTCAAACGCGCGCACGGCAGCGCACAGCTGCTCGACTCGCCGCGAGAGGTGCTGCGCCAGCTGGAATCCGAGGTGCTCAAGACGTCGTGAACGGCTCCGTCGCGCTGCGCGCCGGCATCCCGCCATTCCATGTGATGGATGTCTGGCTGGCGGCCGCAGAGCGTCAGCGCAGCCACGGCGACTTGGTTAACCTGTCGGCGGGCCAGCCCAGCGTGGGCGCTCCCGAACCGGTGCGTGCCGCCGCGGCGGCCGCCCTGCACGGCAACCAGCTGGGTTACACCGTGGCCTTGGGCATTCCGGAGCTGCGCGCCGCGATTGCGGCGAATTACCAACGCCTGCATGGTATCTCCATCGAATCCGACGCCGTGGTGATCACCACGGGTTCCTCGGGAGGGTTCCTGCTGTCGTTTCTCGCATGCTTTGACGTCGGCGATCGGGTGGCACTGGCCAGTCCCGGCTACCCGTGCTATCGGAACATCTTGTCCGCGTTGGGATGTGAGGTAGTGGAGATCCCGTGCGGTCCACAGACCCGATTCCAGCCCACCGCGCAGATGCTCGCCGAACTCGACCCACCGGTACGCGGCGTCATCGTCGCCAGCCCGGCCAATCCCACGGGAACCGTCATACCGCCCGAGGAGCTGGCGGCGATCGCGTCCTGGTGTGACGCCTCGGGCGTGCGGCTGATCAGCGATGAGGTCTACCACGGACTGGTCTACGAGGGGGCCCCGCAGACCAGCTGCGCCTGGCAGACATCGCGAAATGCGGTGGTGGTCAACAGCTTTTCCAAGTACTACGCGATGACCGGCTGGCGGCTGGGCTGGCTGCTGGTGCCACCCGAGTTACTTCGCGCGGTGGACCGCCTGACCGGGAACTTCACCATCTGCCCGCCCACGCTGTCGCAGGTCGCCGCGGTGGCGGCGTTCACCCCGGAGTCGACCGCCGAAGCCGACGGAAACCTGAACCACTACGCGGTCAACCGCTCGCTGCTGCTCGACGGGTTGCGCGAAATCGGCATCGGCCGGCTGGCACCGACCGACGGGGCGTTCTACGTCTATGCCGACGTCTCGGAATTCACCGACGACTCGCTCGTGTTCTGCTCAAAGTTGTTGGCCGACACCGGGGTTGCGATCGCTCCCGGTATCGACTTCGACACCGAGCAGGGCGACAGGTTCGTCCGGCTGTCGTTCGCCGGACCAACGAGTGACATCGAAGAAGCCGTGCGCCGAATGGGACCGTGGCTGTCGGTCAGCGGTTGAACTTGCCCGCGAGGTATTCGGCCCGGCAGGCGCTACGGGCGAGTTTGCCGCTCGTAGTGCGGGGAATGGTGCCGGCGGCCACGAGCCGCACGTCGGCGACGCGGACCTGGTGGTTACGCGAAATGGCCGCCCGCACGGTATCAGCGACCGAACTCAGATCGGTACGACCCGCGCCCGCTGCCCGTTCGGCGATCACCACCAACTGCTCGCCGGAGCCGCCATCCGGAGATGCGAGCACGTCGGCGGGAACAGAGAACGCGGCGACATAGCCGGTGCGGATGGCGGACGAAGAGTCGCTGACCGTGGTCTCGATGTCGACCGGATAGTGGTTGCGGCCGTCGATGATGATCAGGTCCTTGATTCGGCCGGTCAGGTAGAGCTCGCCGTCGACGTAGACACCGAGATCGCCGGTCGCCAACCAGCAGCCGTTGTCGGCGGCGCCCTCGGCGTGGCTGCCCGGGTCGAGCCGGGCCTGCAGCTTGTTGCCGAACACGCGTCGTGTTTCGTCCTCGCGTCCGAAATATCCGCGACCGATGTTGTTGCCCTGCAACCAGATTTCGCCCACGGTGCCGTCGGGCACCTCGGCGCCGTCCGGATCGGCGATCACTAGCCATTGATCGGGGATCGGCTGCCCGCACGACACCTGGGCGACAGCGCCCGGATCCTCGGGGGCAACGATCACCGCGCGGCCCGCGCCAAGCTGTTCGCGGTCGAGGAAGATGGCGCTCGCCGCGGCGTCCTGGGAGATGCTGGCCACCGACAGCGTCGCTTCCGCCATCCCGTAGGACGGCTTGACCGCGTTCGCGGGCAGACCGTAGGGCGCAAACGCGTTGGTGAACTTCTCGATCGCCGACATGGTGACAGGCTCGGACCCGTTGAGGACGCAGACAACGTTGCTGAGGTCGAGGGTCTCGCCCGCCGGGGGCAATCCCCGCTCGGCCGTCAGCTCGAAGGCAAAGTTCGGCGCCGCCGCAAAGGTACGCCCGTAGGTCGCCTCGATACCCAATTGCTTGATCCAGCGGTAGGGCCGACGCAAAAACGCCATCGGGTCCATGAGCGTGACCTGCGCCCCGAAGAACGCCGTGAACATGATCATCATCAAGCCCATGTCGTGGTACAGGGGCAGCCAGCTCACCGTTCGGACGTCCACATCCAGCGCACCGGTCATGACCATCTGCATCGCGTTCGTGTAGACGGATCGATGGGTAATCTCCACGCCGGCGGGTGACCGCGTCGAACCCGAGGTGTACTGCAGGTAGGCGATGTCGTCGGTGTCGAGGATCGCGCCGGAGAACGTCGAACCGAGCGTCTGCGGCAGTGCGTCCACCGCGATGATCCGCGGTCGCTCGTTGGGCGCCAGCGTCCGGATGAACGTCCGAACCGACTCCGCGACGGCAGTCGTGGTCAACACCGCGGCGGGCCGGGCGTCGGCCAGCACCGCGGCCAACCGCTCGGCATGCCCCGACATGGTCGGCGCAAAGAGCGGGACCGCGATATTGCCCGCATAGACAGCACCGAAGAATGCCGCCACGTAATCGAGGCCCTGCGGCGCGAGGATCGCCACGCGATCCCCCGGCTTGGTTACCTGCTGCAGACGGGCACCGATCGCGCAGACCCGGGCCCACAGCTGATTCCAGCTGAGCACTTCCGGCCGGCCATCCGGTTCCTGCGAGTAGTCAAGGAAGCGATACGCCGGACTGTCGCCGTGCTCGGCCCGGTTGCGGTCAAAATACGAGGTCAACGTCAAACCCTCGGGCACGGTGATGGCGCCCGCGCGCAAAGCGAAGGGGTCCACAGCGCCCGAAGTGGGCACAACGTCCTCCAAGCAGAGTTCCCGACTCACGGTAGGACAGATTAATCGGCGCATGTGCTATTCGCCGCACCGGTTCGCTATGGCGGAGATCACGATCGGGCCACTATCGGCCCAATTGTCACTGCTCGGGGCCTGGTAGCAACGCCGGAACGGTGCCCAGAGATTTGTCAGATTTCCATTTTGGGGCACCCGATTTTCGGCCGCAGAGGGCACTCAATTGCCGAAAATATCGGCGATGCGATCTTCGAGCCGACCGCGTTCGCCGACATCGCCAATATTGATTCCGAACCGATCGCTAAGGACGTCAACGACCGCGCCCGCATCGTCGAGAACGATCTTTTCGGTCCCACCGTCGCGGTGGATGGCCAGGTTGCGGCCGGACAGGTTGATCCGGGCGTCGTCGCTGACGAGTGCGACCATCAGGCCGGTCACGAAGTGCGAGGCGGGGTTTGTCGAGACGTACCAGCTACCCATCTGCAGATCGATCTGCGGGCGGGTTTGGGTGGTGAATTCGTACAGCGACTGCCACTCACCACGGACCTGGGCCTGCAGCACCAGGCCGTCGCCGCGGTCCTCGAGCCGGTAGGGCTCGTGCGTTGTCTGCTGGACGTTGCCGGTTTCTAAGCGGATGGGAGACGTCAGGGTCTGACCGCCGAAGCCAACGTCGACGAGAAAGGACCCCCGCGAGCCGGGGAATGTCACGGCCAAAACCGTGTGGGTCTGGGCCGGCACCGGCGCGGCAGGCGGCAGCATCCAGATCACCCGCCCGGCCAATCGGCGCACCTGAAAGCCCACCTCGGCCAGCGCGTAACCCATCAGCCCGTTCTGCTCGTAGCAATAGCCGCCCCGGCGCCGGTGAACCAGCTTGTCGACCAGTGCGTCCGGGCTCAGATCATCGACCGGCACGCCCATGCACCGGATCGAGGTTCTCGAACGGGATGGCCTGCGTGTGAGCAGTCATCAGACCTTGTAGCATCTCGAGGGTCGGTTCGACGGCACCGCGATAGTTGATGCGGTCGAAGTACGCGGTCAGATCCAGTGTCATGGGTCCATTCTGGCCGAGGGTTGACCGACAGGAAACCCACGGCGTGCGAAGGTGTTTGGGTCAGATCCATGCCTCGCTGGTGCGTTCGGCTGACGGCGCGCGCAGGGTCCCGTCGCCACGGTCGAGGCCCTCGATTTCAGCTAGTTCGGCTGTTGTCGCCTGCCGTTAACTGGTCGTTTTGCGTGTTCGGGGTCAGCACGAACAGGCCCATCGCGGGTCACAGCCTGATTGCGCATCGCGGATTCGTATCCCCAAGCAGGTGACGAGCGATACTCTTGAGCTCGCAAATTTCGGCAATCTCCGGGAAGCTGAGCAACAAGAAAATGACTGTGGGACCCCCGACCGACGGACCAGCGCCGGAGCCCAGCGGCCTCATATCGGAGTTGGGCTCCGCTGGGTTCGAAGACGCGCGCCAAGTGGCCCGGGGCGGCGCTGGGGTGATCTATTGCGCCTACGAGACGGCCCTTGGGCGCAACGTCGCAATCAAGGTGCTGCCGACGCATATCGACGCCGAGGGCCAGGAGCGTTTTCTGCGTGAAGGCTATGCGATGGGCGGGCTGTCGGGGCATCCGAACATCGTCAACATCCTGCGCGTCGGCGTAACCACGAGTGGCCGACCATACATCGTGATGCCGTACATGGCCTCGGATTCCCTGGCGGTCCGGTTGCGCCGAGAAGGGCCGATCGCATGGCCGGAGACTTTGCGGATCGCCGTGAAGCTATGCGGGGCACTGGAAACCGCGCACCGAAGCGGCACTTTGCACCGCGATATCAAGCCGGCGAACGTGCTGCTCAACGACTACGGCGAGCCGCAACTCAGTGATTTCGGGATTGCCCACATCGAAGGTGGTTACGAAACTGCGACCGGGTTCTTCTCCGGCACAATCGACTACACCGCGCCCGAGGTAATGACCGGTACCCCGGGCACGGTCGTTTCCGACGTCTACTCGCTGGGCGCCACGATCTATGCGCTGATCGCGGGCGGTGCTGCCCACGAGCGCAAGAACAACGAGGACCTGGTCGCGCAGTACCTGCGCATCAGTACGACAAAGGTCCCGGACATGCGTCCGGAAGGAATCCCGGACGCGGTCTGCTTGGCGATCGAGCATGCGATGGCGATCGACCCGGCGGAACGGCCCGGGTCCGCGGAGGAGTGGGGCCGCGAATTGCAGTCCGCCCAGCGCCTCAACGGTTTGCGACCCGATTCGATGGCGATCACCAGCACCGGGCCCGACGCAGCACGCACGGGAAACAAACAACCGAACGTATCCCCGGAGACTTCGGTCGCTTCCGCAACCGCGGCGCACGCGCCGGACGGCACTACGTCGACCGTGCCGAAATCAGCCCCACCGGCGGCAGATCCGGCGAGCGCCACCAGGCCATTCAGTGACATCGTCGGGGGCGCTTCGCCGGGTCTGCAGCCGCCTGATCAGGACGAGTTCTCCAAAGCGGCCAGCATCTTGCGCGGCGTGCACGACGGAGAAACCCAAGCGTTCGCCGGCGGATCGGCACCGGCGGGACAGGCAACGGAAATGGCGGGCGGCGGCTCGGGAATGAGCCCGCCGGGCGGTCCCGGGCAACCCGCGTCATCCGGATCGGTCCCGCCATCTTGGCGCAAGCCGTTCCTGGTCAAGGCGCGGGAGTGGTTCGCCGAGCCGGGCAAGAAGCGCAACCGCGTCGCGATGGTCGGCGGTGCTGCCGTCCTGGTCGTGCTGTTGGTCGTCGGCGGTCTCTACTTCGGGCTTGCACCCGACAACAACAAAAAGCCCGTCGCGAGCCAACCGACGACCCAGGCGCCGGTGGAGTGGAAGCCGATCACGAACGACCGCGTGTCGCGTGTTGCGGCGGCGACGACGCAGGTCGACGGCACGATCTGGATCTTCGGCGGGATTCGCAGCGACGGCGCCGTCTCCGCCATACAAGAGGGCTATGACCCCGTCCTCGACAGCTGGAAAGGTGGCGACGATCTACCCGTTGCCGTGCAGCGCGCGATGGCGGTCAACTGGCAGGGAAACCCGGTCGTGCTCGGTGGTTGGAAGACCGTTGGCGGCAAAAAGGTTGCGACGGACCAGGTTTGGCGGGTCGTCAACAGTCGCTGGGTGGAGCTGCCCCATCTCCTGCAACCCCGGGCGGCAGCGGCGGCCGCGGTGGTGGGCGACCGCCTCGTCGTCACGGGCGGTGTCGACGCCAACGGTACGTTGTTGAACACCACCGAGGTCTTCGACGGCACTTCCTGGAGCTTGGGCGCACCGATACCGACGCCGCGGCAGCTGCTCGCCGCAGCGTCGGACGGAAAGCTCGTCTACACGGTGGGCGGCACCACCGGGGACTCCGACCAGGTGAACGTCGAGGCGTATGACCCGGCCGCGAAGACCTGGACGACCCTGCCCGGACTCCCCCAGGCGCGCAGTGATCTTGGTGTTGCCATCGCCGACGGACGGCTGGTGGCCGTCGGAGGTGTGTTTGGGGGGCAAGTCCTCAAGAGCGTTTCGGTGTTCGATCTGATGACGAAAACGTGGGGCGGTTTGCCGGACATGGCGACCGCGCGGCACGGCATGGCCGTCGCGGCGGTCGAGAAGTCCGTGTATGCGATCGGCGGATCGAGTGCTATCGCAGATAGCCAGGCGATCTCGACGGCGGAAGTGCTGAAACTGCCGGCACGAAAGATCCAGCCGGCCGCGCAGTGGCGTTCCCTGCCGGATGCACCGACTGCCCGGCTGATGACGGCGTGGGCCGTGCTCAACGACAAGATCTGGATCATGGGCGGCCTGCGCAACGGCGTCGCCCTGCAGACGGTCGAGAGTTTCGACCCGAAGACCGGAGCCTGGGAAACCGGCCCGCCGCTGCCCATCCCGCTGCACCATGCTGCGGCGGCGACCTACCGCGGCGAGGTGGTGGTGCTCGGCGGCACGACCGACAGCATCGCCCAAGGGTCTAACAAAGTGTTCGCCCTGCGCGGCGGCAACTGGGTCGAGTTACCATCCCTGACGCATGCTCGGGTGGCGCCGGCCGCGGCGGTGGTGGGTGACAAACTCGTCGCCGTGGGCGGACAGAACGCCAAGCAGCTCGTTCCGCAGACCGAGGTCTTCGACGGCAGCTCCTGGACAGACGCCGCCGACATGCCAACCCCTCGCGAACACCTGGCCGCGGTGTCGGATGGCACTTACGTGTACACGATCGGCGGGCGGTTCCTGTCCTCGGACAAGAACTCCGCGGCTTTAGAGCGGTTCGACCCGCAATCCGGGCAATGGACCAAGTTGATCGGTATGCCGACACCGCGGGGAAGCTACGGCGCCACCTACATCGACGGCAGGATCGTGGCCGTCGGTGGTGAAGAACCGGCGATGGTGCTGAACGTGGTCGAGATGTACGACATCGCCGACGGGAAGTGGAGCACGTTGGCCCCGATGCCGACGCCACGGCACGCCGAGGTGGTGGCAACCGTGGGCAACACGATCTATGTCATCGGTGGCGCGAACCGGCCCACGCATGAGGGCCCGATCGCGACCGTCGAGGCGCTCGACTTCATGTAGTGATCGACTTCTCACAGCTGCCGGCGGCGAATCAAAGCGATCGCCAAGACACTGCTGACGTTGCGAACCATTCAGCCCAGAAAAATCCGCCTGGAGCAGCGCATCCTGCGCTTGTTTGATATATGTCTAATATGGGGATCCGTAGAAACGGATCGGCCCGGTGGCCCGCCCCCTCAACGGGCCACCGGGAACCCATCACCGAGCTGCGAGCGCAATGCCCGGGTAGCCGGCGAGTGCATGCCGAATCGATTTTCCAAATTGCGGCGCCGCCAAACATTCATCTGCGCCAGGGTGGCTGAGAGCGCTAGAGCGCGAGACACCAACAACACCGCCGGGTTCGGGGCGCGATGACCGCTTGTTTTATATGTGTCGAATATGGGGAACCGAGTGGAGATCGGCTGTCAACAAACGCCACCACACAGATAACGGAGCCCCCTAATGTCCAGCAACACCATGTGGATCGTGATCGCCGCAGTAGTAGCAGTTCTGTTGATCGCCGCCTTGGTCGTGGTGGTCAGTACCACCAGGAATCGCCGCCGCCATCGACAGGCCGAAGAGATTCGTGAGCAGGCCAAGTTGGAGTCGGCCCAGCTCGAGCGCCGTGAAGCGCTGGCTCAGGAAACGGCCGCCAAAGCTCGTGCCGCCCAAGCCGAGGCCGAGGTCAAGGCCGCCGAGGCCGCCAGGTTGCAGGAGCACGCAGCCCAGCATCAAAGCGCGGCCGCAGCATCACGCGAGCAACTCCAAGAGCGATGGGACCACGCCGACCGCATCGACCCGAAGACCGGCAAGCAGGATCGCGAGGCCGGCGCGCCCACGTCCGACCCCAGCGAGGCATGGTCGGCCGAGTCGGCACATGCGCCGACCGACGCGGAAGCCGTGCGGCAGGAGACCTATCGCGGGACGCCAGGCTGAGAATGGGCTAGAGCCAGGTGTCCTGCGTCGTGGTGGTGAGAAACGCCTCCAGGTCGTCGCGCCACTGGGCCGGCGTTGTCTTGTCCGGTTCGATCCCGGTGTATTCGCCGCGATAGAACAGCAGCGGCCGCGGCTTGATCTTGGGCGCCTCCGACAGCGACTGCACCGCACCGAACACCACGAAGTGATCGCCACCTTCGTGCACGGATGCCACCGTGCAGTCGATGTGGGCGAGCGAGGAGTCAATGATGGGCGAGCCGAGTTCCGAAGGGTGCCAGTCGATCCCAGCGAACTTGTCCGGTTCTTTGGATCCGAATCGCGCCGAGACGTGCTTCTGACTCTCGGTCAGCATGTTGACGCAGAACCGGCCGCTGGCCTCGATGGCCTTCCAGGATCGCGACACCTTGGTCGGGCAGAACAGCACCAGCGGCGGGTCCAGCGACAGCGCGGCAAAAGACTGGCAGGCGAAGCCGACCGGGACATCGTCGTGCACGGTGGTGATGATCGTGATCCCGGTGCAGAACTGACCCAACACGCTGCGGAACGTGCGCGGGTCGATCGGCGCGGTAGTCATGGTCGGCCCCGAAATCAGCCCTTGAAGCCGACGCTGAAGTCGTGGCCCCACAGGCTGATCGCGGTGCTCTCCCGGGCGATCCAATCGTGGTCTTCGACTTGTCTTCCCTCACAACCGAATTCGATATCGAATCCGCTGGGGGTCTTCATGTAGAAGGACAGCATCAGGTCGTTGACGTGGCGGCCCAGCGTCGCGGACATGGGCACCTTGCGCCGCAGCGCCCGGTCCAGGCACAGCCCGACGTCGTCGGCTTCTCCGACCTCGACCATCAGATGCACGATGCCACTCGGTGTCTCTCCGGGCATGAAGGCGAGGCTGTGGTGGCGCGGGTTGCAGCCCAAGAACCGCAACCACGCCGGCGGCCCGTCGGCGGGCCGGCCGACCACCTGCGGCGGCAGCCGCATGGAGTCACGCAGCTTGAAGTCCAGCACGTCGCGGTAGAAGTGCAATGTCTCTTCGTCGTCGCGGGTCGTCAACACCACGTGTCCCAGCCCCTGCTCGGCGGTGACGAACTTGTGCCCGTACGGGCTGACCACCCGGCGGTGCTCGAGGGCGGCGCCGTGGAAGACCTCCAGGCAGTTGCCGGACGGGTCGGAGAACCGAATCATCTCGTCCACCCGGCGATCGGCGAGTTCGGCGGCGGTGGCCTCCTTGTAGGGCGTGCCCTCGACGTCGAGGGAGTTCCGGATCTCTTGCAGGCCTGCGGCGTTCGCGCATTCCCAGCCTGCTTCGATGAGGCGGTCCTGCTCGCCGGGGACGATCACCAGCCGGGCCGGGAAATCGTCCATCCGAAGATACAGCGCACCTTCGGTGGCCCCCTTGCCCTCGACCATGCCGAGAACCTTCAGGCCGTAGTCGCGCCAGGCCGCCATGTCGGTGGCCTCGATGCGCAGGTAGCCCAGAGAGCGAATGCTCATCGCGCACCTCCCAGGAAATCGATGGTGAGCTTGTTGAACTCGTCGAACTTCTCCACCTGCGCCCAGTGCCCACATTGCCCGAAAACGTGGAGCTGTGCACGCGGAATGGTCTTCAACGCGACCAGTGCACCGTCCAGCGGGTTGACCCGGTCCTCGCGGCCCCAGATCAGCAGCACCGGCTGGCGCAGCCGATGCACCTCGCGCCACATCATGCCGAGCTCGAAATCCGCTCCGGCGAAAGACATTCCCATCGCCCGGGTCGCGGTCAGCGATTCCGGCGTGCTGGCCAACGCGAAGCGCTGCTCGACCAACTCGGGGGTGATCAGTTTCTGGTCGTAGACCATCACCCGCAGAAACGCCTCGAGATTCTCGCGGGTGGGCGCAGATGAGAACTTCCCCAACCGTTTGACGCCCTCGGTCGGGTCGGGGGCGAACAGGTTGACGCTCACCCCACCGGGGCCCATCAGCACTAGGCGTCCGGCCAGGTCCGGGTAGTCGAGCGCAAACCGGACCGCGGTGCCCCCACCCAGCGAATTGCCGACCAGCGGAACACGTCCCAGACCCAGCTGGTCGAAGAGGCCTTTGAGTGCCCGGGCCGCGTAGTGGTTGAACTGCCCGTGCTCGGCGCGCTTGTCGGAGTGGCCGTACCCGGGCTGATCGACGGCCAGCACACGGAACTGCCTCGCCAGCACCGGGATATTGCGTGAGAAGTTCGTCCAACTCGCCGCGCCCGGACCGCCACCGTGCAGCAGCACCACCGTCTGCTCGTTACCTACGCCCGCCTCGTGGTAGTGCAGCTTGAGCGGCCCATCCACGTCCACTTCCGCGAAGCGCGAGGTGGACTCGAACGTCAATTCCTCGATAGCCGTCACGGCCTAGACCATGGTGTCGCCGGGCGGCAACCCGAACTCGTTGTTCCCGAAGATCTGGTAAGCCCGCTCGGGATCATTGGCCGCGTGCACCCGGCCGGCGTGCGCGTCGCGCCAGAACCGTTGCACCGGTTGGTCGTTGCCCAGAGCCGTGGCGCCGGAAGCCTCGAACAGCCGGTCGATGGATGCGATCGCACGGCCGGTGGCGCGCACTTGATCGCGGCGGGCGCGGGTGCGCAGGTCGAAGGGGATCTCCTTGCCGGCGGACAACAGCGCGTACTCGTCGGCGACGTTGCCGCTCAACTGGCGCCACGCGGCGTCGATATCGCTGGCCGCCTCGGCGATGCGAACCTTGGCGAACGGGTCGTCCTTGGCCTTCTCACCGGCGAACGCGGCCCGCACCCGCTTGCCCTGGTGCTCGACGTGTGCGTCGTACGCGCCGTAGGCCATCCCGACGATCGGCGCCGAAATGGTGGTGGGATGCATTGTGCCCCAAGGCATCTTGTAGACAGGCGCGGTGTTGGTCTGATAGCCGCCCGCGGTGCCGTCGTTCATGGCCTTGTAGGACAGGAAGCGGTGCCGCGGCACGAAGACGTCTTTGACCACAACGGTGTTACTGCCCGTGCCGCGCAGGCCGACGACATGCCACACGTCGTCGATGCGGTACTCGCTGCGCGGGATAAGGAAGCTGCCGAAGTCGACGGGCCGGCCGTCCTTGATGACGGGCCCACCGAGAAACGCCCAAGTGGCGTGATCGCAGCCCGACGACCAGTTCCAGGATCCGTTGACCAGGTAGCCGCCGTCGGTCACCACGCCCGCGCCCATCGGGGCATACGACGACGAAACCCGGGTCTTGGGGTCCTCGCCCCAGACCTCCTCCTGGGCCTGCTGGTCGAACAGTGCCAGGTGCCAGTTGTGCACGCCGATGATCGAGCTGACCCAGCCGGTGGAACCACACGCGCTGGCGATCCGCCGCACCGCCTCGTAGAACAGCGAGGGGTCGCATTGCAGACCACCCCACTGCTCGGGCTGCAGCAGGGTGAAGAATCCGACCTCGTCGAGCTCGGCAACGGTCTCATCGGGCAGCCGGCGCAGGTCCTCTGTCGCCTGAGCGCGCTCCCGGATCTTCGGGAGCAGATCGTCGATCCCCGTTAAGACCGACTGCGCATCACGCTGTTGAATGGACGTCACTTACCTTCGCCTCCTGGGCCAGACTTACTCAGTGGACTTACACAGCAGACTAGAACACGTTCCGATTTGTGTCGAGCAGGGTATTCCTGCGCCTGGTAGCGATATAAATCGGGTTTTCTGTAACATGTTCTAGTTGTTAACAAAGGGAGGGTGGGTCTTGACGGAAGCGGATCTGGACGAGCCGCTCGGCGACCACGTCCTTGAACTGCAGATCGCCGAGGTCGTCGACGAAACCGACGATGCGCGCTCGCTGGTGTTCGCGGTGCCGGACGCCTCGGGCGACCCCGCGATTCCGCCGGAGCGGCTGCGCTACGCACCGGGCCAGTTCCTCACGTTGCGGGTGCCCAGCGACCGCACCGGTTCGGTGGCGCGCTGCTACTCGTTGTGCAGCTCGCCGTTCACCGACGACGCCCTGGCCGTGACCATCAAGCGAACCGCGGACGGATACGCGTCCAACTGGCTGTGCGACAACGCCCAGGCGGGCATGCGGATCCACGTGCTGGCCCCGTCGGGCAACTTCGTGCCCAAGACGCTCGACGAGGACTTCCTGCTGCTGGCCGCGGGCAGCGGGATCACCCCGGTCATGTCGATCTGCAAGTCGGCACTCTCCGAAGGCAGCGGGCAGGTGACGCTGGTCTACGCCAACCGCGACGAAAGCTCGGTGATCTTCGCCGATGCGCTGCGCGAGCTGGCCGCCAAGTATCCCGACCGGCTCACGGTGCTGCACTGGCTGGAGTCGCTGCAGGGCCTGCCGAGCGCGGCCGCGCTGGCGAAGCTGGCCGCGCCGTTCACCGATCGGCAGGCCTTCATCTGCGGGCCCGGCCCGTTCATGGACGCCGTCGCGCCAAGCCCTTGAGACGCTGAAAGTGCCTGCACCACAGGTGCATATCGAGGTGTTCAAGTCGCTGGATTCCGATCCGTTCGCGGCGGTGACGATCGAGGACACCGACGAGGGCGACCAGCCGCCGGCCACCGCGGTGGTGCAGCTGGACGGCGAAACCCACACCGTGTCGTGGCCGCGCAGCGCCAAGCTGCTCGACGTCCTGCTCGCCAAAGGCCTGGATGCGCCGTTCTCCTGCCGGGAAGGCCACTGTGGGGCATGCGCCTGCACCCTGCGCAGCGGCAAAGTGAACATGGAGGTCAACGATGTGCTCGAGCAGCAGGACCTGGATGAGGGGCTAATTTTGGCCTGTCAATCTCACCCGGAATCTGATTCGGTAGAAGTCACCTACGACGAATAGTCGCGGAGTTAAGTTCTCCATCGAGGGTTCCGACGGAAGGAAGCGCCGATGATCCGGTCGGTAATGGGCTTGGCAGCCGCCGGATTGATGGCGACGTTGCTGCCCGCTCCGAGCTCCTGGGCGGCGAGCAACACGGCCACCACGCTGTTCCCGCTGGACGGCCCCAACCAGCTGGAAACGCACATGTTCCTCAACTGCTTCAAATCCGACGGTCACTGCGACTTCGTCGCGGGGGCCGACATGCGCACGCCCGACGGTGTGACCGGCTTCCCGCACGACCTGTGGGCCCGTCAAACCACCGAGATCCGGTCGAACAACCGAATGGCCTACCTGGACGCACACGCCAACGGCCAATACGAGCGGGTGATGAAGTCGATGGGGACCGACGAGATCACCACCGTCTACTTCGCTGAAGGACCGCCGGACAAATACCAGACGACCGGCCGCATCGACTCGACCGATTGGTCGACCGGCCAGCCCAAGACCGACGTCAACGTGATCGTCTGCACCCACATTCAAGTGGTCTACAGCGGGATCAACACCACCTCGCCGAGCACCTGCGCCCAGACGACGTTTTCCTGATCGCGGCTAAGGACCGAGGCGAAATCGCGCGGTTGTAGGCGGTGCGAGCCGCCAAGCGGCGGCGTAGCGCCGACATGCTCAGCGCCCTGCCCCCCTTCGGGTCAGTTCGCGGCGGAGATGCCGGGCAAGCCGCTGGGCGCAGGGATATTGGAGGCGTTCGTCTCGCGCGTCAGGAAGCTGGTGAGTTCCCCGATCGCGGTCATCAGCGGAGCGGGGAAAATGATGGTGGTGTTTTTCTCCACCCCCAGCTCGAGCAGCGTCTGCAGGTTGCGCAGCTGTAAGGCCAGCGGATGCTTCATCATGGTGTCGGACGCATCACCGAGCGCTGCGGCCGCGCGCGCTTCACCTTCTGCGGCAATGATTTTGGCGCGCTTTTCGCGCTCGGCTTCCGCCTCGCGCGCCATCGCGCGTTTCATGCTGTCGGGAAGCTGGATGTCCTTGAGTTCGACCACGGTGACCTCCACACCCCATTCCACGGTGGTGGTGTCGAGGATCTGGCGAATGCTGCCGTTGATCTTCTCGGTTTGCGAGAGCACCTCGTCGAGGGAGTGCTGCCCGACGACGTTGCGCAGGGTGGTCTGTGCGATTTGATTGATTGCGGTGCTGACGTTTTCGATGACGACGACGGCCTTGCGGGCATCGATGACGCGGAAGTAGGCGACCGCGGCGATGTCGACACTCACGTTGTCGCGGGTGATGATCCCCTGCGACTGGATCGGCATGGTCACGATGCGCATCGAAATCCGCACTAGACGGTCGATGATCGGGATGATCAACCGCAAACCGGGTTCGCGAACCCCGATCACCCGGCCGAGGCGAAAGTGCACCCCGCGTTGGTACTGCTGCACCACCCGGATCGAGGCGCCCAACAGGAGAAGGGCCAGGAAGGCGACGACGACAACGAGAATTATGACGTTATGGCTCACGATGACAACGCTAGGAGCACGGCCGTCGGCAGTCAGCGGCCATAAGTCCTGCTCTGCACGGCCAAAAGCCCCTTAGCGGAGCCGAGCCGTCGCCGAGATTGCGCCTGCGGCTGCGAATGGTTGGAATCGACAGCCTGGATGGCAATTTCGCTAACGCGGTAGGCCGAGGAGCCGCTCGGCCGCCACGGTCAACAGGATCTGTTCCGTGCCTCCCGCAATCGTGAGGCAGCGCGTGTTGAGGAAGTCGAAGACGGCGCGGTTGTGCCGGCG
This sequence comes from uncultured Actinomycetota bacterium, assembly GCA_963794245.1. GTDB lineage: Bacteria > Actinomycetota > Actinomycetes > Mycobacteriales > Mycobacteriaceae > Mycobacterium. Next base: position 211,278 of record CAWCDD010000005.1, read on the forward strand.
GACCAGTCCGCCGCCTTCGGCGACGTCCATCGTGAATTCGGCCAGCGCCTGCCGGTAGCGGACGCCGATGAGCTTGCGGACGCTGGATTGCGCGCCGGGGTCCTGGCCGCCCACCGCCAGCTGGGCGATGCGCTGATCCAGCAACGCGCCGGTCTGGGCCAAGATGATCAGCCGCCCAAGCCGGTCCTGTTCGGCGACGTCGAGGTCCATCTCCGCCAGCAACTTGAGCAGCTCTTCCATCGGGTTGCCCAGCGCCGTCCCGCTGGCCATCGCGATCCGCTCGTTGGCCAGCGTGGTGCGGGCCAGCCGCCAGCCGTCGTTCACCGTGCCGACCACCATCTCGTCGGGGACGAACACGTTGTCCAGGAACACCTCGTTGAACAGTGAGTCGCCGGTGATCTCGCGCAGCGGCCGGATGTCGATGCCGGGCGATTTCATGTCGATCAGGAAATAGGTGATGCCCTTGTGTTTCGGGGCATCGGGATCGGTGCGCGCCAGGCACACACCCCAGCGCGCCTTGTGCGCCGCCGATGTCCATACCTTCTGCCCGGTCAGCAACCAGCCACCATCCCCGCGTACCGCCTTGGTGCGCAGCGACGCCAGGTCCGAGCCCGCTCCCGGCTCGGAAAACAGCTGGCACCAGAGGAATTCGCCACGCGTGGTGGCCGGCACGAAGCGCTCGATCTGCTCCGGCGTGCCGTGCTCGAGAATCGTGGGCGCCGCCCACCAGCCGATCACCAGATCGGGTCGCTCGCACTCCGGCCGCGGCCAGCTCCTGGTCGATCAGCAGCTGTTCGGCCGGCGAAGCCCCGCGCCCGTACGGCTTCGGCCAGTGCGGCGCCTGCAGCCCCGCATCGGCGAGGGCCGCCTGCCGCTTCTGGGCGGGCAGCGCGGCGATTTCGGCGACGGTCGCGGCGAGCTCGGCTCGCTGACCCTCGACCTCGGTGAGGTCGATGCCCAGCCGGCGGCGCACCCCGTCCTGCGTCAGCGCGGTGATGCGACGCAACCAGCGCTCGGCGCCGCCGAGGAACCGCCCAATGCTATGGGCCCTGCGCAGGTACAGATGCGCGTCGTGTTCCCAGGTGCAGCCGATGCCGCCGAGAACCTGGATGCAGTCCCTGACGTTGGCCTTCGCGGCAGCGATGCCGACACTCGCGGCCAGCGCCGCGGCGATGGAGAACTGGTCGGCCTCCCCGGAGTCCGCTGCGGCGCGGGCGGCGTCGGCGGCGGCCACCTCGGCCTGCTCGGCGCGGCAGAGCATCTCCGCGCACAGGTGCTTGATGGCCTGGAAGCTACCGATCGGCTTGCCGAACTGCTCGCGCACCTTGGCGTAGGCGACGGCGGTCTCGAGCGACCACCGTGTGATGCCGGCCGCTTCGGCCGCCAGCACCGTCGCGGCCAGCTCCTCGACCCGCTCTCGCGACTCGGCGATCGGGGTCGCCGGCGCCGACGTCAGCACCACCCGTGCCAGCGGCCGGGAAAAGTCGGCGGCCTGCAACGGCTCCACCCGAACGCCGTCGCTGCCGGTGTCGACCAGGACCCACTTCCCGTCAGAGGGCAGCAGCAGCACCGCGCCGTCCGCGGCGCCCAGCACGAAATCGACGGTGCCCGACGCCTGCGAAGACTTGCTGTCGAACTGCACGTCACCCTCGAGCGCCAGCCCGGCGAAGCGCTCGCCGGTGGCGAGCGCGGACAGCAATTCGGGATCGGTGACTACCAGGGTCGCCAGCGCGGTGGTGGCGATCGGCCCGGGCACCAGCGCCTTGGCCGCCTCCTCGACCATCGCGCACAGATCCTCGATGCTGCCGCCGGCCCCGCCGGACTCCTCGGAAATGGCGACGCCGAACAGGCCGAGGTCGGCCAGACGGGCGAACACCGGCCGCCAGGCGTCGATCTCTCCCTTGTCCCAGCCCTGCTCGACCTCGCGGATTGCGGCGGTCCCACCCGGCCCGGAGGTCGCGTTCCGGGCCCAGTCGCGCACCAACTCGCGTGCCGCGAACTGTTCGTCAGTGACGGTCGCTACCACCTGGGGCCCTCCGCGTGCTCGATTCAACGTGACCATTAGGGGCGCTACAGCCCACTAGAACGTGTTCTAATAGTGCCAGCGAACGACCGTCAAGTCGAACGCCATTACAGCAGGACAACTCGCTGGCCCGGCAGGACGGAGGTGGGAAATTCACACTCGGCTTGCGTATCGTTTGCGAACGAACCGCCCGGAAGAGGAGCAACCCGTCAGATGTCGCCGGCGAACATTAACTCTGGCCACGTCTCTGACTCGCAGCCACGCGAGGTCATGAACGTGGCAGTTCTGGCTGAGTCCGAGCTTGGTTCGGAGGCACAACGGGAGCGTCGTAAGCGCATCTTGGACGCCACCATGGCCATCGCGTCGAAAGGCGGCTATGAGGCAGTTCAGATGCGCGCGGTGGCCGATCGAGCCGACGTAGCGGTCGGGACGCTGTACCGCTACTTCCCGTCGAAAGTGCACCTGCTGGTGTCGGCCCTGGGCCGGGAGTTCGGCCGCATCGACGCGAAAACCGACCGCTCCGCGATGGCCGGCGGCACTCCGTTCCAGCGGCTGAATTTCATGGTCGGCAAGCTCAACCGCGCGATGCAGCGCAATCCGTTGCTCACCGAGGCGATGACGCGCGCCTACGTGTTCGCCGACGCGTCGGCGGCCAGCGAGGTCGACCAGGTCGAGAAGCTGATCGACAGCATGTTCGCGCGCGCGATGAGTGACGGTGAGCCGACCGAGGACCAGTACCACATCGCCCGGGTGATCTCGGACGTGTGGTTGTCGAACCTGTTGGCGTGGCTGACCCGGCGCGCCTCGGCGACCGATGTCAGCAAGCGCCTCGACCTGGCCGTGCGATTGCTGATCGGCGACACCGAGTCCACCCAGAGCTAGACCGGCGGACCGGCGGTACGGCCCCGGATCAGCTCGGTGTCCAGCAGCTCGACGACCGGCAGGCCGGACCGCGGTGGGCTCAGCAGTAGTTCTCCGGCCCGATGCCCCTTCTGCAGACTCGGCTGCGACACCGTGGTCAAGCCGCGGCTGATCGCCTCGGGCACACCGTCGAATCCGGTGACGCTGATCTGACCGGGCACGTAAATACCATGCGCCCGAAGGTAATCCATCGCCGACAGCGCCAAGATGTCTGCGGTGCACATCAATGCGGTGATCCGCGGATTGGCCTCCAGCGCCACCTTGGCCGCCTCACCGCCCGACGTCGGCAGGTGCTCGTAGCTCTCCACCACGGTCAGTGAATCCGGGTTCACACCCGCGGCCCGCATGGCGTCCCACACCCCGGTGATGCGTTCGCGCTGCACGTCGAAAGTCAGCGAGCGCAACCGCTCCGCGTCCGCCAGGTCTTGCCGGCGGTCCTGCCCCAGCCGCATGGTCAGCAGCCCAATCTCGCGATGCCCAAGCCCCAGCACATATTCGGCGAGCTCGCGCATCGCCGCCCTGTCGTCAATGCCCACCCGCGACACGTCGGACAGGCCCTTGGGTTGGTCGACCACCACAATGGGCACGCGCCGCTGCAGCACCACCTGCAGGTAGGGATCTTCGTCGCGCACCGAATACACCACGAAGCCGTCCACCCCGGCGGCCAGCACCGCGGCCTCGCCGTCCTCCTGGCTCCGGCTGGGTCCGACGGCGACCAGCAACAGCCCCTGCCCCTGCTCTTCGCACGACTGCGCCACTCCCGTGACGAAATCGCGCGCCGCCGGGTCGCTGAAGAAGTAGGTCAGCGGCTCGGCCATCAACAGGCCGACCGCACCGGCTTTGCGGGTGCGCAACGAGCGTGCCACCGGGTCGGGACCGGCGTAGCCCAGCCGCTTGGCGGTGGCGAGTACACGTTCGCGAAGGTCGGGCGAGAGTTGATCCGGCCGGTTGAAGGCGTTCGAGATGGTGGTGCGGGAAACCTTGAGCTCGGCCGCCAACGACGCCAGAGTCGCACGCCGGCGCGGTGTGGGACTCACGCTCGGTGACGCTACAGCGCATCATCGCCTGCGCCTACGCGGCCGCGATCTGCTACTTTCTAATGGAAACGGTTTTCATTAGTATTACGTGTCGGCGGGCGGGACGGCCGCCGGAAAACACACCTGCGTGCGGCGCGGACGGGACGAGATGGCACAAGTCAATGCGGGACGTCGGCTCTCGGGCTTCCTGCCGGCCCTGGCCGCCTGCCTGATCGGCGCGACGGTGATCACGGGATGCGGCGTCGCTGGTCCTTCCCACCTGCAGGGGTCCAGCGTGGTGGCCTCCACCGATGTGTGGGGCAGTGTTGCGCACGCCGTCGCGGGGGGGCATGTCAGCGTCAAGTCGATCTTGTCCGGGGCCACTATCGATCCGCACACGTACCAGGCCAGCGCCTCGGACGCCGCCGCCGTCATGGACGCCGCATTGGTGATCTACAACGGCGGTGGCTACGACCCGTGGGTCACTCCGGTGCTGAGCGGCCATTCCGACATCAAGTCGGTCGACGCCTACTCGTTCGTCGATAAGGCGGGCAACGGGAATCCGCCCAACGAGCACGTCTTCTACGACCTGGGCGTCGCCAAGACCGTCGCCAACGCCATCGCCGACCGGCTCGCGGCGACCGACGCGGACAACGCCGCCGATTATCGGGCAAACGCCGCGGGATTCGGCCGCGACGCCGACACCATCGCCGCCTCGGAACGGTCCATCGCCAACACGTATCCCAGCACCTCCGTCGTCGCGACCGAACCCGTTGCGTTCTACCTGTTGAAGGCCACGGGCCTGGTGAATCGCACTCCCCCCGCTTTCATGTCGGCCAACGAGAACGGAACCGATCCCTCGCCCGCCGACATGGCGTTCGTCCTCGACCTGGTCAACCGCCACCAAGTCGCGGCGCTGCTGGTCAACCCGCAGACATCCACACCCGCGATCAACGGCCTGCAGGATGCGGCCCGACGGGCTGGCATCCCGGTCACTCAAGTGACCGAGACGCTGCCCGACGGCGCCGACTATCTGAGCTGGCAGCGCAACACCGTCGACCAGCTGCGAGCCGCGTTGCGCTCGAGTGCGAACAATGCCCGTAATTGACCAAGCGATCGAGACGGCCGACCCGCAGCCACCGGCCGTCTCGCTCACCGGTGCCCGGCTGGCGTTCGGCGATCGCGTCCTGTGGGACGAGCTCGACCTGTCGGTTTCGCCCGGTGAGTTCATCGCGGTGCTCGGTCCCAACGGCACCGGCAAGACCTCACTGCTCAAGGTGTTACTCGGGCAACAGTCGCTGAGCGCCGGCGCGGCGCTGGTAGACGGTAGGAAGGTCACCTCGGGCAGCGGCGACATCGGCTATGTGCCGCAACACCGCCCGATCGACCGCGACGTGATGTTGGTCGGGCGCGACCTGGTCCGGCTGGGCATCGACGGAAACCACTGGGGCGTCATGCCGTTGCGGTCGGCCGGGCGCGCCCGCCGCCGCGCGGCCGTGCGGCAGGCGCTGGCGCAGGTCAACGGCGAGCGGCTGGCCGATGTGCGCGTCGGGCTGATGTCGGGTGGGGAGTTGCAGCGGATGCGCATCGCTCAGGCCTTGGCCAGCGACCCGATGCTGCTGTTGTGCGACGAGCCGCTACTGGCCCTGGACCCGGCCAACGCCAAGCTGGTCGCCGCGCTGATCGACCGCCGCCGCCGCGAGGCCAACACCACGGTCATGGTGGTCACCCACGAGATCAACACGATCCTGCCGTATGTCGACCGGGTGCTGTATCTCGTCGACGGCCGATTCAGGATCGGCACCGTCGAGCAGGTGATGAACACCGAAACGCTGTCGACGCTGTACCGGGCCGACATCCAGGTGGTGAAGGTCAAAGACCGCTACGTGGTGATCGGCGACGACAGCGGGCACACGTTATGAACAACCAGCTCTCCGAGGTGCTGGATCATCTGTTCTCCTTCGACATCACCGCAGCGCTGCTGAACCACGACTTCGTCCAGCAGGCACTGCTGGCGGCCGCGCTGCTGGGACTCGTGGCCGGGCTGATCGGCCCGTTCATCGTGATGCGCCAAATGTCGTTCGCCGTGCACGGATCCAGCGAACTGTCGCTGACCGGCGCCGCTTTCGCGTTGCTGGTCGGATTCCAGGTCGGCTTGGGCGCCCTGATCGGCAGCGCCGTGGCGGCCGCTCTGTTCGGCGTCCTCGGTCAGCGGGCCCGGGAGCGCGATTCGGTGACCGGCGTGGTGCTGGCCTTCGGCCTGGGCCTGGCGGTGCTGTTCATCTACCTCTACCCGGGGCGCACGACGACGAGTTTCGCGCTGCTCACCGGCCAGATCGTGGGCGTGGGCTACACCGGACTGGCGACGCTGGCGCTCGTTTGCCTGCTGGTGATCGCCGTGCTGGCGACGTGCTACCGACCGCTGCTGTTCGCCACCGTCGATCCCGACGTCGCGGCCGGCCGCGGGGTGCCGGTGCGGGCGCTGGGCATCGTGTTCGCGGCGCTGGTCGGCGTGGTGGCCGCCCAGGCCGTGCAGATCGTCGGCGCGCTGCTGGTGATGTCGTTGCTGATCACACCGGCGGCCGCGGCCGCCCGGGTGGTCGCCTCACCGGTGGTGGCCATCGTGGCCTCGGTGATCTTTGCCGAAATCGCCGCGGTTGGCGGCATTGTGCTGTCGCTGGCGCCCGGTGTCCCGGTGTCGGTTTTCGTCGCAACGATCTCGTTTCTGATCTATGTATTTTGCTGGCTGCTGGGCCGACGGCGGGAGGCCAGCGCGTAAATCGACGCCATAAGCTAGGCAGGTGGCCGGTATCGACCTGAACGCCGACTTGGGCGAGGGCTTTGGCGTCTGGAGTCTCGGTGACGACGACGCGATGCTGCGGATCGTCACCAGTGCCAACGTCGCGTGCGGTTTCCACGCCGGCGATCCGGCCGGCCTGCTGCGGGTGTGCCGCAGCGCCGCCGAGCGGGGTGTGCGGATCGGCGCGCAGGTGAGCTATCGCGACCTGGCCGGGTTTGGCCGGCGCTTCATCGACGTCGCTGCCGAGGACCTCGTCGCCGACGTGGTGTATCAGATCGGCGCGTTGCAGGCGATCGCCCACGCCTCGGGCTCGGCGGTCTGCTACGTCAAACCCCATGGCGCGCTGTACAACACGATCGTGACTAACCGCGAGCAGGCCGCTGCCGTCGCCGAGGCGGTGCGTTCGGTGGACGCCACGCTGCCCGTATTGGGCATGGCGGGTTCGGCGTTCTTCGACGAGGCAGCGGGCCTCGGTTTAGCTACGGTGGCCGAGGCGTTTGCCGATCGCGCCTACCAATCGGACGGGCAGCTGGTGTCCCGTCGCGAACCGGGCGCGGTGCTGCACGACCCGGCGGCGATCGCGGAGCGCGTGGTGACCATGGTGTCCTCCGGACTCCTCACCGCGGTGGACGGCACCCAGATTGCCGTCAGTGTGGAATCGGTTTGCGTGCACGGTGATTCGCCCGGCGCGGTACAGATCGCGACCGCGGTGCGCGATCAGCTCAAGGCCGCGGGCGTCGACCTCAGGTCGTTCTGCTGATGCGGCTGCGACTCGGTCGCCCCGATATCGGGCGGTACTCGGACCGGTTCGACGCGCCGGGCGCCGAAGCCGTTGGGCTCTCGGCGACGTGGATGGGTGTGGCGACACTGCTGATCGACGACGGGTCGTGCGCGCTGATGACTGACGGCTATTTCTCCCGCCCCAGCCTGGCGCAGGTCGCGGCCGGCAAGCTGTCGCCGTCACCGGCCCGCGTGGACGGCTGCCTGGCCCGGGCAAAGGTGTCGCGGCTGGCGGCCGTCATTCCGGTGCACACCCACGTCGACCACGTGATGGATTCCGCACTGGTCGCCGAGCGCACCGGCGCGCAGCTGGTCGGCGGCGAGTCGGCGGCCAACGTCGGGCGCGGGCATGGCCTAACGGAGGACCGCCTCGTCGTCGCGGTCCCGGGCGAACCAATTCGATTGGGCGCCTTCGATGTAACACTTGTAGAGTCACACCACTGTCCGCCCGACCGGTACCCCGGTGTGATCGACGCGCCCCTGGTGCCACCGGTCAAGGTATCGGCCTATCGCTGCGGGGAGTCGTGGTCGACGCTGATCCACCACCTGCCATCGGATAAGCGACTGCTGATTCAGGGCAGCGCCGGCTTCGTCAAAGGCGCGCTGGCCGCCCACCGCGCCGATGCGGTCTACCTGTCGGTCGGCCAGCTGGGTTTGCAGCCGCGGTCATACCTGCTCGACTACTGGGCCGAGACCGTGCAAGCGGTGGGCGCGCGACGGGTGATCCTCATCCACTGGGACGACTTCTTCCGCCCATTGTCAAAGCCATTGCGCGCCTTGCCGTATGCGGGCGACGACTTGGACGTGTCGATCCGTATTCTCGATGAGCTGGCCGCGCGCGACGGTGTCGCGCTGCACATGCCGACGGTGTGGCGACGCGAAAACCCTTGGTTGTGAAGCGGTCCAGACGTTGGCACTGATCGTTTCGCTGCTGCTGCTTGCCGTGGTTCTGGGGTTCGCCGTCGCGCGCCCCCGGGGCTGGCCGGAGGCGCTTGCGGCGGTTCCGGCAGCCCTTATTGTGATCGCGATCGGCGCGATCTCGGTTCATCAGGCGGCCAAGCAGGTCGCCGATTTGTCAGGGGTGGTCGCGTTTCTGGGCGCGGTGCTGGTGCTGGCCAAGCTATGCGACGACGAGGGCCTGTTCGAGGCGGCGGGCGCGGCGATCGCCCGAACACCGCGCGGCTCGCACGGGCTGTTGGGCCACGTGTTCATCATCGCCGCCAGCATCACCGCCGTTCTGAGCCTGGACGCCACCGTGGTGTTGCTGACGCCGGTGGTGTTGGCCGCCGTGCGCCGGCTGCGAACACCGGTTCGCCCGTACGCCTACGCGACGGCGCATCTGGCTAATGGCGCCTCGCTGCTGCTTCCGGTATCCAACCTGACCAACCTGCTGGCGTTTCACCTCGCGAAGGTCTCCTTCACCGAGTTCACCCTGATGATGGCGCTACCGTGGCTGGCCACCGTCGCCACGCTGTATCTGGTCTTCCGCGGCTTTTTCGCCCGGGATCTGCGCGTGGCTCCGAACCCCGAACAGCTCGGACCGGCGCCGCGACCGCCGGTGTTCGTCTTGGTGGTCGTGGGCTTGACGCTGACCGGGTTCGCGTTGTCCGAGCCACTGGGAGTCGCCCCCGCATGGGTGGCGCTGGCCGGCGCCTCGGTGCTGGCGGTGCGCAGCTTGCGGCGCCGGCATACCACCGTGTCCGAAATCCTGCGCTCGGTGCAGGTCTCGTTTCTGGTGTTCGTGCTGGCGCTCGGTGTCGTGGTGCAAGCGGTCACGCTGAATGGAATGGACCGGGTGATGTCCGCCGTGCTGCCGCACGGGTCAGGGCTTCCGGCGTTGCTTGCCATCGCTACGGTGGCGGCCGTGCTGGCCAACATCGTCAACAACCTGCCCGCAACGCTGGTGCTGTTGCCGCTGGTCGCCGCCAGCGGTCCGGTCGCGATCCTGGCTGTTTTGATCGGGGTCAACATCGGGCCCAACCTGACCTACGTCGGTTCGCTGTCAAACCTGCTGTGGCGGCGGGTGCTTCGTCAGCACGACGTCGAGGCCGGCGTCGGCGAGTACACCCGCCTCGGGCTGTGCACGGTACCCCCGGCCCTGCTGGTGGCGGTGGTCGCGCTCTGGGGTTCTGCGCGGTTGCTGGGCCTCTAGCCGCGGTGGTAGGCGGGCGGCAACGGCATGCCCAGGTCGGCCAGCACGCCGCGCAGCAGCGTGGGATAGTCGGTGATGATGCCGTCGACTCCGTAGCCGATTTGCTCGCGCATCGCGCCGGCACCGTTGACGGTCCACGGAATAACCTTGAGCCCCAACGCATGTGCGTGATCCACATACGGCTTGCCGGTGACCAGCTGGTATCTGGGCGAGACGATGTTCGCGCCCACCATCAGCGCCCCGATCATCGGGTCGCCGACGGCGGCGGCGTTGATGCCCGCCAGCCACGGTGACTCGGGCCCCCAGGTCTCCTCGTTGTACAAGGCCACCAACGGAATCGACGGTTCGGCGTGGTGCACCATCGGCAGGGTTCGCCAGTCGAAGCTCTGAATCTCCACGGCGTCGACCTTGCCCGCCGACCTGACTGCAGCCAGGATCGCGTCGACGAACTGCTGCGGCTCGGCCGACCTGCTCGGCTTGTCGGCCTCCACTTTGGTTTCGATGTTGTAGCGCACCGCGGCGCGATACGAGTCGGCCAGCGCGAAGACGTCCGGCAGGGTTGCTATCTTGTTGTCCCGCACTACTTCAGCGTGCGGGAACTCGGCAAGTCGGCGTCCGCAATCCAGCGTGTGGATCTGCGCCAAGGTGAGCTCATGCACGAGCTTTCCTACATAAGGGTATTGCGGATCGCCGGGAGACGCGGCCCCGGTGTCGACGCATTTCTCGGCGTCGATCGTCGGATCGTGCCACACCAGGGGTTGGCCGTCTTTGGTGATGACGATGTCGAGTTCGAGTGTGCTGACGCCGAGTTCGAGTGATTTGGCGAATGCGCGCAGCGATTCCTCGGTCGCTTCACCACGCCCGCCACGGTGGGCCTGCAGGTCGAATCCGGGTGCTTGCGCCTCTGAAACAGGCAGCGGCACCAGCAACGCGATCGCGCTCAGCACCGCACCCAGGCGCGCGAGCCCGCCGGACAATCCGGTTAACTCCTGCGCTGACGCGCGATCTCGGCGAGCACCACCCCGGCGGCCACCGAGGCATTCAGCGATTCGGCATCACCGGCCATCGGTATCGACAGCACCTGTTCGCAGTTCTGCCGAACCAGGCGGGACAGGCCCTTGCCTTCGGATCCGACCACCACCACGAGCGGATCGGCGCCGTCCAGGTCGTCGACTACGGTGTCGCCACCGGCATCCAATCCGATCACCCGGACCCCACGTTCGGCCCAATTCTTCAGTGTTCTGGTGAGATTGGTGGCCCGGGCCACCGGAATGCGGGCGGCCGCACCGGCACTGGTTCGCCAGGCCACCGCCGTCACCGAGGCCGAACGGCGCTGCGGTATCAGGACTCCGTGGCCGCCGAAGGCCGCCACCGAGCGAACGATCGCGCCGAGATTGCGCGGATCGGAGATGTTGTCCAATGCGACCAGCAACGCCGGCGGCGACTGCAGAGCGATCGTGAGCAGGTCATCGGGGTGGGCGTAGTTGTACGGCGGAACCTGCAGCGCGATGCCCTGGTGCAGATGGTTGGTGGTCATCTTGTCCAGGTCGGAGCGTGGCACTTCCAGGATCGCGATGCCCAAATCAGCTGCACGCGTGACGGATTCGGTTACCCGCTCGTCAGCTTCGATACCGAGCGCGACGTAGAGCGCCGTCGCGGGAGCCCCGGCGCGCAAGCATTCCAGCACCGCGTTGCGCCCGAGCACCGTTTCGGTTTCGTCGGTGCGTTTGGCCGGCCGGCGCTGCGGCGTCTGCGTGCCGCGCTTGGCCGCGGGATGGTTGGGGCGCAGGTGCGCCGGCGGCGTGGGACCGCGGCCCTCCAGGCCGCGACGCCGTTGGCCGCCCGAACCTACGGTCGGGCCCTTCTTGGTGCCGGATTTTCGAATCGCCCCCTGGCGCCGCGAGTTGCCGGCCATCTATTTGACCCCTATTTTTCTGGACCGGCCAGCAGTTCCCACTGCGGCCCGTCGGCGGTGTCGGTGACCTCGATACCGGCGTTCTTGAGTCGGTCCCGGATCTGGTCCGCCAGAGCCCAATTGCGCTCCTCGCGCGCCCGTTTGCGGCTTTCCAGTTCGGTTTGGACGAGCACGTCGACCGCCGCGAGGGCCGCCGATGTCTCGTCGCGCGATTCCCAGCGTTCGTCGAGCGGATCGCAGCCCAGGATGCCCATCATCGCCCGGATCGCACCCGCCTGCTGCAAGGCGCCTTCATGGTCGCCTGCGTCGAGAGCCCGGTTGCCCTCCGCGCGAGCTTGGTGGATCTCGGCCAGCGCGATCGGGACGGCGAGATCGTCGTCGAGCGCCTCGGCGAATCGCGGCGTCCACTCACCAGGGACGACGCCACCGATGCGGACGCGCACCCGGTGCAGGAATTCCTCAACTCCCACATAGGCTTTCACCGCATCCTGCAGGGCGGTGTCGGAGAATTCGAGCATCGATCGATAGTGCGCGCTGCCGAGGTAGTAGCGCAGTTCGGGCGGACGGACGCGCTGCAGCATCGCCGGGATGGACAACACGTTGCCCAGCGACTTGCTCATCTTTTCGCCACCCATCGTCACCCATCCGTTGTGCAGCCAGTAGCGGGCGAACCCATCCCCGGCCGCCCGACTCTGAGCGATTTCGTTTTCGTGATGCGGGAATACCAAATCCATTCCACCGCAATGGATATCGAATTCGGGCCCCAGATATGTCCGCGCCATCGCCGAGCATTCCAGGTGCCAGCCCGGGCGGCCACGGCCCCAGGGCGTCGGCCATGACGGCTCGCCGGGCTTGGCGCCCTTCCACATGGTGAAGTCGCGCTCATCGCGCTTACCGGTGGCGACGCCCTCACCTTGATGGACGTCGTCGATCTTGTGGCCGGACAGCTGGCCGTACTCCGGGTAGCTGCGCACGTCGAAGTACACATCGCCGCCGCTGGCATACGCGTGACCATTTTCAATCAGGCGGTCCATTAACTCGACCATCTGGGTGATGTGGCCGGTGGCTCGCGGCTCCGCAGACGGCGGCAACACGTCCAGGGCGTCGTAGGCCGCGGTGAACGCGCGCTCGTAGGTGGCCGCCCACTCCCACCACGGCCGGCATGCGGCAGCGGCCTTGTTGAGGATCTTGTCGTCGATGTCGGTCACATTGCGGATGAAGGCGACGTCGTAACCACGCGCCATCAGCCAGCGGCGCAGGATGTCGAAGGCGACGCCGCTGCGAACGTGACCGATGTGCGGCTGCCCCTGAACGGTGGCGCCGCACAGGTAGATGGAGACGTGCCCCTCGCGCAGCGGAACGAAATCACGCACAGCGCCAGCTGCCGTGTCGTGTAGCCGCATGTGGGGGCGATCGGTCACGACGTGCCAGCTTACCTGCTACTTCAGATCGGCTGACCGCAGCTCGCGGGGCTATCCGCGCGCGACAACCAGGGCAGTCGCGATCGCCGCCAAACCCTCGCCCCGCCCGGTCAGACCCAGCCCGTCGGTGGTGGTCGCCGAGACGGATACCGGCGCCCGCAGGAGATCCGACAACACCTGCTGCGCCTCGGCGCGCCGCGGACCGATCTTCGGCCGGTTACCGATCACTTGCACGGCGGCGTTTCCGACCCGAAAGCCGTGCTCCGACACCAAATCAACGACGTGGCGCAGCATGTCGGCACCGCTGACGTCCTTCCATCGCGGATCGTCGACCCCGAACACGGCCCCGATGTCGCCCAGCCCGGCGGCCGACAACACGGCATCGCACAGCGCGTGCGCGGCCACGTCGCCGTCGGAGTGACCGGCGCAGCCGTCGGTATCGGCAAACAGCAGCCCCACCAACCAGCAGGACCGCCCTGGCTCGATCGGGTGTACATCGGCGCCCAGACCGACCCGCGGCAACTCGTTCACCGGCGCACAATCGCTTGGGCCAGCAGCAGATCCAGCGCAGTGGTGATCTTGAATGCCAGCGGGTCGCCGTCGACCACCTGAACCTGGCCTCCGACGTGCTCGACCAGGGATGCGTCGTCGGTGAAAACCGCGCCGGCAGCGCGCTGATATGCGCGCAGCAACAGTTCGGTGGCGAACCCTTGTGGCGTCTGCACCGCTCGCAGCCCGGCCCGCTCCGGCGTGCCCAGCACCACGCCGTTGGCATCCACGGCCTTGATGGTGTCATGCAGCGCCAGCGCGGGCACGACAGCGCTGTGCCCGGCCCGCAAAGTGTCGACCACGCGCACGATCAACTCGGGTGGAGTCAACGCCCGGGCGGCGTCGTGCACCAGAACGAACTCCGGTTCGCCGGGCATGGCGGACAGAGCCAGATTGACCGATTCGGTGCGCCCGGCGCCGCCGGCCACGACGGTGGCTTGGGGGCCTAGGACTTGCTTGGCCGCCTCGATGTGATCGGCGGGTACCGCCGCCACGACATGATTAACGACGCCCGATTTGAGCAGACCCGCGACGGCCCACTCCAGCAGAGTGCGACCGTCGAGTTCGCAGAATGCTTTCGGAACACCGGCGCGCAGCCGCTCGCCCGACCCCGCGGCCGGGACCACTGCGACAACTGTGCCCCCGACCACGTGAGCTCAGGGCCTTCAGGAAGCGGCGGCCAGTGCCTCGTCGAGGATGGTCTCCGCTTTGGCGTCGTCGGTGCTCTCGGCGAGCGCCAACTCACCGACCAGAATCTGCCGGGCCTTGGCCAGCATGCGCTTTTCGCCCGCGGACAGGCCACGTTCCTGATCGCGACGCCACAGGTCGCGGACCACTTCGGCAACCTTGTTGACGTCACCGGAAGCAAGCTTTTCCAGGTTTGCCTTGTAGCGGCGCGACCAGTTGGTCGGCTCCTCAGTGTGCGGGGCGCGCAAAACCTGGAAGACCTTGTCCAGGCCTTCTTGTCCGACGACGTCGCGGACGCCGACATATTCGGCGTTGTCTGCGGGAACTCGAACGGTCAGGTCACCCTGCGCAACTTTCAAGACGAGATACTCTTTTTGCTCCCCTTTGATGGTGCGGGTTTCGATCGCCTCGACTAACGCAGCACCGTGGTGTGGATAAACAACGGTGTCGCCGACCTTGAAGATCATCTGATTAGAGCCCCTTTCGTTACTTCAGTCTAGCACGGCGGTCCAACACACGCGAAGCAACAGTGCAGGTCAGGGGCCACAACGCGCGCTCAATAGGGGTTGACAGACGGGACAAGACGTGCAGTAGCTCACACTATCAATGCCCCCGCTGGCCCACCGCGGCACCCCTGCCGGCGGCGTTGCGCTGCTGGTCTGCCACCTGCGCTACCGCCGGAACGACGTTCCTACTACTGTGCATAGTTGCACGGTTGAGCCCGCTGTCACCGTGCCACGACTCGCCCTGACCAGCCAGACCGAGCCCAGGAGGCATCGAGTGAACCGCTTCAAGACCAGCCTCGCGGTCCGCCTTCGCGCCCGAGTCGCCGTCGTCGGCCTGGCCGCGCTCGTCGCCACCGCGCTCACCGGCTGCGGCGCCGGGCAGATCTCGCAGATGGCCACCCAGGAGCCCGCCGTCAACGGCAACAAGGTCGCCATCAACAATGTGGCGCTGCGCGACGTCCGCATCCAGGCTTCGCAGACCGGTGACTATCTGCGCCCCGGCAAGAACGTGGATCTGGTCCTGGTGGCCGTGAATCAGTCGCCGGACGTGGCGGACCGGCTGCTGGGCATCACCAGTGACATCGGCACCGTGACGGTGACCGGCGACCCCAGCTTGCCTCCCAGCGGGATGCTGTTCATCGGTACGCCGGAAGGCCAGAAGGTGGCGCCGGGCCCGCTCAACCCCAACAGTGCGGCCAAGGCATCCGTCAACCTGGCCAAGCCCATCACGAACGGCCTCAGCTACAAGTTCACCTTCACCTTTGAGAAGGCCGGGCAGGCCAGCATCCAGGTGCCGATTTCCGCCGGAATGGCGCCGCCGGAGGCCTAAACCGCCGTGTCACAGCGGGGCTTGTCGGCCCCGCCGGATACCGTCATGACGTGGCAAATGCGCGCTCGCAATACCGTTGCTCGGAGTGCCGACATGTCACCGCCAAATGGGTGGGCCGCTGCGGAGAATGCGGCACCTGGGGCACCGTCGACGAGGTAGCCGTGCTCAGTGCGGTGGGCGGCGGCCGTCGTTCGATAAACCGGGCCTCGCGCGCCGTTCCGATCAGTTCCATCGAGCCGGGCGCCAGCCAGCACCGCGCAACCGGCATCGACGAGCTCGACCGGGTGCTCGGCGGTGGCGTGGTGCCCGGTTCGGTGACGCTGCTGGCGGGTGATCCGGGCGTCGGAAAGTCGACGTTGCTTCTCAAGGTCGCCCACCTGTGGGCGCAAGCCGGGCGGCGCGCGCTGTACATCTCCGGTGAGGAATCCGCGGGCCAGATCAGGCTGCGCGCGGACCGGATCGGCTGCGGGTCGGACGAGGTCTACCTGGCCGCCGAATCCGACTTGCACACCGTGCTCGAGCACATCGCGACGGTCCAGCCCGCACTGGTGATCGTCGACTCCGTGCAGACCATGTCCACCACCGAGTCCGACGGCGTCGCCGGCGGGGTTACCCAGGTACGCGCGGTGACGGCCGCGCTCACGGCCGCGGCCAAGGCCAACGGCGTCGCGCTGATTCTCGTCGGCCACGTCACCAAGGACGGGGCGATCGCCGGACCACGCTCGCTGGAACATCTCGTCGACGTCGTGCTGCATTTCGAGGGTGACCGCAACGGCGCGCTGCGGATGGTCCGCGGCATCAAGAACCGATTCGGCGGCGCCGACGAAGTCGGCTGTTTCATGTTGCACGACAACGGAATTGAAGGCGTCGCCGACCCGTCGAACCTGTTCTTGGATCAGCGGCCCACCCCGGTCGCCGGTACCGCGATCACGGTCGCCCTGGACGGCAAGCGGCCGCTGATCGGCGAAGTCCAGGCGTTGCTGGCAACGCCGAACGCGGGCTCACCGCGCCGCGCGGTCAGCGGCATCGATCACTCCCGCGCCGCGATGATCACCGCCGTGCTGGAAAAGCACGCCAAGCTGCCGCTCGCCGCCAACGACATCTACCTGTCCACCGTGGGCGGCATGCGGTTGACCGATCCGTCCTCGGACCTGGCCGTCGCGATCGCGCTGGCTTCGGCGTTAGCCGACCTGCCGCTGCCGACTACCGCGGTGATGGTCGGCGAGGTCGGTCTCGCGGGCGATCTGCGCCGGGTCAGCGGGATGGACCGGCGGCTGGCCGAAGCCGCACGGCAGGGATTCACCATCGCCCTGATTCCGCCGGGATGCGACGCCGTTCCGCGGGGTATGCGGGCGCTCAGCGCACCCACGATCGGCGCGGCGCTGGAGCACATGGTCGACATCGGCGACCACCGCAGCAGTGGGCCTTTTGGGCTTGAACGGCTAGACATTGCTACGCCGCGAGCGCTGGCGTAGCAGAATGACAGGCTGTGACGCGTCCGACCCTGCGTGAAACAATCGCCCGCCTGGCACCGGGCACCGGGCTCCGGGATGGCCTGGAGCGCATTCTGCGTGGCCGTACCGGCGCGCTGATCGTGCTCGGCAACGACGAGAACGTCGAAGCCATCTGCGACGGCGGCTTCGCTCTGGATGTCCGCTACGCCCCGACGCGGTTGCGCGAACTCGCGAAGATGGACGGCGCCGTCGTGCTATCCACCGACGCGAGCCGCATCGTGCGGGCCAACGTGCAGCTGGTTCCCGATCCGTCGATACCCACCGACGAGTCGGGCACCCGGCACCGCTCGGCGGAACGGGCTGCGATCCAGACCGGTCACCCGGTGATCTCGGTCAGTCACTCGATGAACATCGTCACCGTCTACGTCGGCGGGGAACGCCACGTGCTGGCCGATTCCGCGACCATCCTGTCGCGAGCCAACCAGGCCATCGCGACCCTGGAGCGCTACAAGACCCGCCTCGACGAGGTCAGCAGGCTGCTGTCACGCGCGGAGATCGAAGACTTCGTCACGCTGCGCGACGTGATGACCGTGGTGCAGCGACTCGAGCTGGTCCGGCGGATCGGGCTGGTGATCGACTACGACGTCGTCGAGTTGGGCACCGACGGGCGCCAGCTGCGGCTGCAGCTCGAGGAGCTGCTGGGCGGCAACGACATCGCCCGGGGACTGATCGTGCGCGACTACCACGCCAGCCCCGAGCCGTTGTCGGATGCGCAGATGACCGCCACGCTCGACGAGCTGGACTCGTTGTCGGACACCGAGCTGCTCGAAATCACCTCGCTGGCAAAGGTTTTCGGATATCCGACGACGACTGAGGCGCAGGATTCGGCGCTGAGCCCGCGTGGCTACCAAGCGATGGCCGGTATCCCCCGGCTGCAGTTCGCCCACGTGGATCTCTTGGTCCGCAACTTCGGGACACTGCAGGGTCTGCTGGCAGCCAGCGCCAACGACCTGCAATCGGTCGACGGCATCGGCTCGATGTGGGCCCGCCATGTGCGGGAAGGGTTGTCGCAGCTGGCGGAGTCGACGATCGCCGACCCGCTCAGCTAACGAACCAACTACCCCGCGGGCGAGGGACCGGGAGCAACCCCGGGCGGGGCTTCGGGCTGCGGCACCGCCGGCTGACCCGGCACCGGCCCCGGCGGGGGCGGCGGCACGTTCAGGATGAACGGAACCGTGAGCGAACGCAGATTGCCCAACTGGACGACCAGGTTGTAGGTGCCCGGGCCGATCGCCGGCCGCGGCAACGGGCAGTGCGGCGCGGATCCCATCCCCGTCCACGTCACCGCCGTCGTCACCTGTTCGCCCGGCGTAAAGGTCTTGACCAGGGTCTCGTTGGACGGCGCGCAATCCAGGTTGGACCACAGCCGCTTGTTGTCCAGCGAGTAGACGTAGGCGGCCAGAACCGCGGCACCGACGTCCCGCTTGCAGGCCACCAGCCCGATGTTGGTGACGACCATCGTGAATTTCGGCTGGTCGCCGATGAAGTACTGGGGAGCGTTGGTCAGGCCCTTGACGGCCAGCGTCGAATCGGGGCAGTCATCGCCCTCCTTCAACACCGGCGGCGGCTGCACCGCAGCGGTTGGCGTCACGGACTCGGGGTTCTGCCCCGGCGGCGCCGGCACCGGAGTGACACCTTCCTGCCCCGGTGGCGGTGGCGCTTGCGGCGGGGGCGCGGCCGGCGTGTTCTGAGCCGACCCGGCCTTGTTGACACTGGCGGGTTTGGCACCCGCACTGTTGCCCATAAAGGCGATGACAGCGGCGACAGCGATGCCGATTACGACGACCGCGATCCCCAGGGCCAGCCCCCTGCGCCGCCAATAGATCTCCGTGGGTAGCGGGCCACGCGGTTCCAGATCCAGCACGTTCACACCGTAAGTCCAGGTCACGCCGATTTGCCCGATCCGACTCGGCGTGTCGCGATGTTAGCTGGGCTTCGAGCGTGTTAGGCCCGTGTTAGTGGCCGCGCAGCGCTGGGGCGGAAACCGCCCTACTCGCCGATGTCGCCGATGTGGTCGACCAACGCCGCGCGCCCGTCGGCGAGGTGGTAGGTGACCCCGGCGATCGCCAGCGTGCCTGCCGAAACCCGCTCGGCGATGGCGGCGGAACGCGACGTGAGCTGCGCCAACGTCTCGCTTACGTGCCGTTGCCTCGAACTCGTCGACACGACTCAGGCCGTCGCGGCGGCCCATCAGGATCGACGGCGCGACCCGCTCCACCACGTCGCGCACGAAGCCCCCGGGTATCGCACCATCGTCGACCGCATTGATGGCGGCCTTGACGGCGCCGCAGCTGTCATGGCCGAGGACGACGATCAGCGGCACGTCGAGCACCGTCACCGCGAACTCGATGGACCCGAGCACGGCCGAGTCGATCACCTGCCCGGCCGTGCGAACCACGAACATGTCGCCCAAACCCTGGTCGAAGATGAGCTCCGCGGCCACCCGGCTGTCCGAACAACCGAACACAACCGCGGTGGGCTTTTGACCCGCGGCCAGGCTGGCGCGATGCTCGACGCTCTGGCTGGGGTGCGCAGGCTGTCCGGCGACGAATCGCTCGTTACCCTCTTTGAGTGCTTTCCATGCGGATACCGGATTGGAGTTGGGCATGGGTCACATTCTGGCGTGTCGCGGGCGCCGATGACTAGCCGGGGGCAAATCCCGGCGAATGAACTTCTGGGGTGGTACGAACGCTCACACCGCGATCTGCCTTGGCGGGAGCCGGATGTGGACGCGTGGCAGATCCTCGTCAGCGAATTCATGCTGCAACAGACGCCGGTCGCCCGGGTGCTGCCGATCTGGACGGAATGGGTACGACGCTGGCCCACCCCATCGGCGACCGCGGCGGCCAGCGCGGCCGACGTGCTGCGGGCCTGGGGCAAGCTGGGTTACCCGAGGCGGGCAAAGCGCTTGCACGAATGCGCCGTCGTCATCGCGCGTGATCACGGCGACGTCGTTCCTGACGACGTCGAAATCCTGTTGGGGTTACCGGGTATCGGCAGCTACACCGCGCGGGCCGTTGCGTGCTTCGCCTACCGCAAGCGGGTACCGGTGGTGGACACCAACGTGCGACGGGTGGTGGCCCGCGCCGTGCACGGCCTGGCCGACGCCGGTACGCCGTCCGCGACACGAGACCATGCCGACGTCTCGGCGCTGCTGCCGAACGACGATACGGCGCCCCAATTTTCGGTGGCGCTGATGGAATTGGGTGCCACGGTGTGCACCGCACGAACGCCCCGCTGTGGGTTATGCCCGCTCAGCGAGTGTGCCTGGCGAGCTGCGGGCTATCCCCCGGCGCAGGGCCCGGCGCGCCGCGCTCAAACCTACGCGGGCACCGACCGTCAGGTCCGTGGTCTATTGCTGGACGTCTTGCGCCTCAGCGACTTTCCGGTCACCCGAGCCCAGCTGGACGTGGCCTGGCTGACCGATACTGCGCAGCGCGACCGGGCGCTGTATTCGTTGCTCGCCGACGGCCTGGTGACCCAGACGAGCGACGGCCTGTTCGGGTTGGCCGGCGAGGAGTAGCGCCTCAGCCGGTGGGTGCGGTCAAAAACGATTCGACCGCCTGACGGTATACCCGCGGCGCTTCGTCGTGAATCAGGTGGCCAGCTTCGCTAACCGCCAAATATGTTGTCGGAGAATCATTTTGCGTCATCGCCTGCATCTGGCCCGGCGGGGTGACCGAGTTGCCGGCCTCGAGCAGCAGTGCCGGCGCCCGGACCGCCTGCCACTGCGTCCAGTAGTCCCGGGTGCCCCACTCGGCGGCGATCTCTATCCATCGCGAGGTATGGCCGTGAAGCCGCCAACCGGTGTCCGTGCGGTCGAAGGCATCCAGGAAATATCTGGCCGGCGACCGACCCGAATTCGTTGAATACTTCCTCCGCAGTGTCGAATTCGACCGGAAGTGCATGCAACCACGGCTCCCACGGACCGGTGGTGCGGCCACGGAAGTCCGGCGCCATGTCCTCGAGCACCAGCGCCGAGACCAGTTCGGGACGTTCGGCGGCCAGACACCAGGAGTGCAGGGCGCCCATCGAATGTCCCACCAGCCGTACCGGCACTCCCAATGTGGTTATCGCGTCGGCGAGATCGGCCACGAAGCGCTCGGTGCTGATCGGGTGCGGGTCCTCGACGTCGCGGCCGCGATGCCACGGCGCGTCGTAGCTGTAGACGGTGCCCAGCCGGGTCAGCCACGGCAGCTGACGCGACCAGGTGGTGCCGCGGCCCATCAGGCCGTGCACCAAGATCAACGGCTCACCGTGCCCGCCGTGAGCGGTCAACAGATCGGTGGGCATAGCACCATCTTGCGTGTCCCGCCCAGGAGCAGGACAGGGCAGGGGGCGGGGTAGCCTGGCGAACATGCCGCCAGTGGTGAAGATCAATGCCATCGAAGTGCCCGCCGACGCTGGTCCTGAGCTGGAGAAGCGGTTCGCCCACCGCGCACACGCCGTGGACAACCAACCCGGCTTCCTCGGCTTTCAGCTGCTGCGCCCGGTCAAGGGTGAGAACCGCTATTTCGTCGTGACACACTGGGAGTCCGATGAAGCATTCCAGGCGTGGGCGAGTGGGCCCGCCGTCGAAGCCCATGCTGGTCAGCGTGCCAATCCAGTGGCGACCGGCGCGTCGCTGCTGGAATTCGAGGTCGTCATGGACGTGGCCGGGAGCAAGCCGGCTGAATAGGCGACGTTTGACGCCGCAGCGCGTGCTGGCCGTCACCGCGGCCGCCGCGCTGGTTGCGGCCCTCGCACCGGGTTGCTCCCCGTCGCCGTCACCGGAGGCGAACGCGGCCAACGCCGGACGGGCGATCGACACCCGGACGCCTCCCGGGCTGCGGGCCCAACAGACCCTCGACATGCTCAACTCGGACTGGCCGATCGGCCCGGTCGGAGTTCGCACTCTCGCCGCGCCCGACGAGGTGGACTCGGTCGAAACCAGCATGGAAGAGCTTTGGTGGGATCGCCCCTTCTCCCTCGACGGGGTGGACATCAGCGCCAGCGTTGCCACGCTGCACCTCACCTCGTCCTACGGCGCGCGCCAAGACATCCGGATTCACACCGACGACGTCGGACGCGTCGATCGGTTCGAGCTCGAGACGCTGGCGCCGACGATCACCTCATGGCATGACATCGACGCCACGCTGAGCAAGACCGGTGCCCGATACTCCTACCAGGTCGCCAAGGTCGACAACGGCAATTGCGATCCGGTGATGGGCACCAATACCGGCGAATCTCTGCCGCTGGCATCGATTTTCAAGCTTTACGTGTTGCACGCCCTGGCCGGCGCGGTCAAGAACCACACGGTGTCCTGGGACGATCAGTTGACCGTCACCGAAAAAAGCAAGGCGGTGGGCTCGTCGGGCTTGGGACTTGCTCCGGGCGACCACGTTTCGGTGCGCACCGCGGCCGCGAAGATGATCGCCAACAGCGACAACATGGCCACCGACTTGCTGATCGAACGAATGGGCACGCACGCGATCGAAGAGGCGCTCGCCACGGCCGGCCATCACGATCCGGCCAGCATGACTCCGTTCCCCACGATGTACGAGCTGTTCTCCATCGGCTGGGGCCAACCGGATCTGCGCAGCCAGTGGCAGAACGCGACCCCGCAGGTCCGCGCCCAGCTGCTGGCACAGGCGAATTCGGCTCCCTACGAACCTGATCCGGCTCGCGCCCACACCCCGGCCTCGGCCTACGGAGCGGAGTGGTACGGCAGCGCCGAGGACATCTGCCGGGTCCACGCGGCTCTGCAAGCCGACGCGGTCGGCGAGGCCGCACCCGTCAAGCAGATCCTGTCCGCCGTTTCGGGTATCCAGCTGGACCGAAACGTTTGGCCGTACATCGGCGCGAAAGCCGGTGGCTTGCCGGGCGATCTGACCTTCAGCTGGTACGCCGTGGACAAGACGCAGCAGCCGTGGGTCGTCAGCTTCCAGCTGAACTGGCCCCGCGACCACGGGCCGAAGGTAACCGGCTGGATGCTGCAGCTCGCAAAGCGGGCGTTCGCGCTGTTCGCACCGCAGTAGTCACTGCAGCCGCAGCGTCCAGCAGTGGTTGCGGTAATGCATCGTCGTCAGGCCAACCGGTGCAATGTCGATGCGCCAGAACGACTTCGGCGGAATGTCGAGAGCCAGCAGGATCGCCGCCCGGATCACCGCCGGATGAGTCACCGCAACGGTTCGCGATGGTCCTTCGATCAACGACGCCAGCCATCCGGCCACCCGCTCGGTGAGGTCGACGATGGACTCCCCACCGTGCGGCGCCCGGGCCGGTTCGGTCAGCCACACCTCGAGGTCCGCCGCGGCCACGGCATCGAGTGTTTGTCCGCGCCAGCGGCCGCAGTCGAGGTCGGCCAGTCGCGGCTCGACTGTGGCGTCCAGGCCGAGCAGCTCCGCGGTTTGGCGGGCGCGCTGCTCGGGGCCGGCAACGTGACGAGCGCCGGGGGATATCAAGGCCCGCAGCAACTTCGGCCTGTCGACGGCCGGTATCGTTGAGCGGCTCGTCGGCCGGAAAGCGTACGGCTGCCATCGCGTCGGTCATCGCGTGCGACACCAGGGTCAGCCGGACGACCTCCGTCACGCCGCGATGCTCGATACCCGTCCGCTCTCGGACCGCTCTGTCAGCAACCGGCCCGCGAGTGGCGCGAAGACCAGGCCGATGGTCACCCACAGCAGCAGCTGCGTGCCCAGCGACAGCAACCTGAATTCGTAGAGCACGTCGGCGGGAAAGCCGGGGTAGATGATCGCACCCGAGGCGTCGCGCAACGGTTCGGGCGTCTCGTCCACCGTCGGTAGCAGCACCATCACCACCACGACGGCGACCAGATACGCCGCGGCCGCGAGCAGCCGTGAATTCCATGCGCCGAATCGCTCGGCCAGTCGCCGGGCCAGCCAGCACCGCCCCGATCGCCAGCACCACCGACGCCAGCACCATGCACCAGATACCAGCCGGTGCGCGCCCCGATGGTGTCGGACTGGCCGACGGCGGGCGGATTCGGCGGATATTTCAGGAACGGGACCAGGTACACCGCCACGAAGGCTCCCGCCGCGAGCAGCAGCCGAAAGTTGCCGCGGCGCAGGGCTTTCCGCGCGACGGGCCGTGCGGGCATAGACGACGCAGAACAGCACGGCGAACAGTGCACCCATGGCGAGACCGAAAATCAGCACACCAAAGCCCAGTCCGGGGTTCGACTGCACGCCACGGGTGAACAGCTCGACGCCATGCTCGTGCACACCGTGGGAATTTTCGGCGTCGGTTCGGCCGTCTTCAAAGTCGATCGCGCGGGCCATCACGGGTTCGGCAAACAGACGGGCGAATACGAATGCCAGCACCGCGCCGATTGCGCCCGCCAGCAGCCCGCGTCCGATCAGACGCTTCTCCACGCCGGGTCAGTGGCAGGGGAAGCCGAGGAGGTGGCGCGCATCGTGCACGAATTCGTGCACATGCGAGTCGCTGCCGAACAGCGACACCGCGCCCTGATCGACGCCGATGAAGTAGATCGCCAACAACGCCAGGAAGGCGGTTGCCGCCAACCAGAGCGCGGCACTTGCCGCCGACAAATCAATCGAGCGGGTGCCGAGTCGTCTCGGAACTGGACACTGTTGACTCCTTCTGGGAATGACGCGTCCCACTGGGTGTTGGTGACGAGTTCCGGGTCTGACTTTCTACAGTGGCGCGACCGTTCTGGAATTTCACCAGGATTCCGTTGACCCGTCAGCAAAAACTGATAACAGTCGTCAGTCTAAACGGACCGCACGATCGAACAAACAGTTACTGCTGCGCAGGCTGTCCGCCGTAGCCAAGCTGGCTGGCCGTGTACTTCGCGGCATCCGTGACCGGCACCGCCTCCACCGCCGTGCCGTAGGCGCAGATCTCGGTCCACACGTCGCCGATCTCGGTGGTGTCGAACCGCATCGCGACGATCGCGTTGCCGCCGCGGTTGCGCGCCTCGGCGATCAGCCGTCCCATCGCCTCGTTGCGGCTGTCGGCGAGATTCTTGGTCATCCCGGCCAGCTCGCCGCCGAACATCGACTTCAGTCCGGCACCGAATTGGGCGAAAGCATTGCGCGAGCGGACGGTCAGTCCGAACACCTCGCCGCAGACGCGCCGAATCTCCCAGCCCGGAAGGTCATTCGTGGTGACGATCAGCACAGGCGAGCCCCTTAGCCCTCAGCACAGCAAAACGGGTGGTTAGTCCGGTCAGAGACTAACCACCCGCTTGCTCGTCGATGCTACTGGTTGTCGGGAGCGGCGTGCGCTCCGGCTTTCGTCAGTTCCGGCTCGACCGGCGGCTTGTGCGCTCCGGTGAACGTGAACACCGCGTCCTCGCCGGTGCCTTCGCCGTCCCAGTTGTCCACGTCGACGGTGACGACCTGGCCGGGCCCGACCTCGTCGAAGAGGATCTTCTCGGAGAGCTGGTCCTCGATCTCGCGCTGGATGGTGCGCCGCAGCGGGCGAGCACCCAGCACCGGGTCGAACCCACGCTTGGCCAGCAACGACTTGGCCTTGTCGGTCAGCTCCATCGCCATGTCCTTGCTCTTGAGCTGCTTGCCGACGCGCTCGATCATCAGGTCGACCATCTGGATGATCTCGTCGCGGGTCAGCTGGTGGAAGACGATGACCTCGTCGATGCGGTTGAGGAACTCCGGGCGGAAGTGCTTCTTCAGCTCGTCGTTGACCTTCTGCTTCATCCGCTCGTAGTCGTTGTCACCACCGCCCTGGGTGAAGCCCAGGCCAACCGGCTTGGAGATGTCCGAGGTGCCCAGGTTCGAGGTGAAGATCAGCACGGTGTTCTTGAAGTCGACCGTGCGGCCCTGGCCATCGGTGAGCCGGCCGTCCTCGAGGACCTGCAACAGGCTGTTGTAGATCTCCTGGTGCGCCTTCTCGATCTCGTCGAAAAGCACCACGGAAAACGGCTTACGTCGCACCTTCTCGGTGAGCTGACCGCCCTCCTCGTAGCCGACGTATCCGGGCGGGGCACCGAACAACCGCGACGCGGTGAACCGGTCGTGGAACTCGCCCATGTCGATCTGGATGAGCGCGTCGTCGTCGCCGAACAGGAAGTTGGCCAGCGCCTTGGACAGCTCGGTCTTACCGACGCCGGAGGGCCCGGCGAAGATGAACGAACCCGACGGACGCTTGGGGTCCTTCAGCCCGGCGCGGGTGCGGCGGATCGCCTTGGAGACGGCCTTGACGGCGTCCACCTGGCCGATGATCCGCTTGTGCAGCTCGTCTTCCATGCGCAACAGCCGGGTGGTCTCGGCCTCGGTGAGCTTGAACACCGGGATGCCGGTCCAGTTACCCAGCACCTCGGCGATCTCATTGTCGTCCACCTCGGCAACAACGTCCATATCGCCTGAACGCCACTGCTTTTCGCGCTCTGCCCGCTGGGCGACCAGCTGCTTCTCGCGATCGCGCAGGCTGGCCGCCTTCTCGAAGTCCTGGGCGTCGATCGCCGATTCCTTCTCCCGGCGCGCGTCGGCGATCTTCTCGTCGAACTCACGCAGGTCTGGCGGCGCGGTCATCCGGCGGATCCGCATCCGTGCGCCGGCCTCGTCGATCAGGTCGATGGCCTTGTCCGGCAGGAACCGGTCGTTGATGTAACGGTCGGCCAGGGTGGCCGCGGCCACGATCGCGCTATCGCTGATGGACACCCGGTGGTGGGCCTCGTAGCGGTCGCGCAGACCCTTGAGGATCTCGATGGTGTGCTCCACCGTCGGCTCCCCCACCTGCACCGGCTGGAAGCGGCGTTCCAGGGCGGCGTCCTTCTCGATGTACTTGCGGTACTCGTCGAGCGTGGTGGCACCGATGGTCTGCAGCTCACCGCGGGCCAGCTTGGGCTTCAGGATCGACGCGGCGTCGATCGCGCCCTCGGCGGCACCGGCACCCACCAGGGTGTGCAGCTCGTCGATGAACAGGATGATGTCGCCGCGGGTGTTGATCTCCTTGAGCACCTTCTTCAGGCGCTCCTCGAAATCACCGCGGTAGCGGCTACCGGCGACCAGCGATCCCAGGTCCAGCGTGTAGAGCTGCTTGTCCTTCAGCGTCTCGGGCACCTCGCCGTGCACGATGGCCTGCGCCAGGCCCTCGACCACGGCGGTCTTCCCGACGCCGGGCTCGCCGATCAGCACCGGGTTGTTCTTGGTGCGCCGGCTCAGCACCTGCATCACCCGCTCGATTTCCTTCTCGCGGCCGATGACGGGGTCCAGCTTGCCTTCCATCGCGGCAGCCGTCAGGTTGCGCCCGAACTGGTCGAGCACCAACGATGTGGACGGGCTGCCCGACTCGCCGCCGCGGCCACCGGTCCCGGCCTCCGCGGCCTCCTTGCCCTGGTAGCCACTCAGCAGCTGAATCACCTGCTGGCGCACCCGGGTCAGCTCGGCGCCGAGCTTGACCAGCACCTGGGCGGCCACGCCCTCGCCCTCACGAATCAGGCCCAGCAAAATGTGCTCGGTGCCGATGTAGTTGTGGCCGAGCTGCAGCGCCTCGCGCAAGCTCAGCTCGAGAACCTTCTTGGCGCGCGGGGTGAACGGGATGTGCCCGGACGGTGCCTGCTGCCCCTGGCCGATGATCTCCTCGACCTGGCTGCGGACGCCCTCCAGCGAGATCCCCAGCGACTCCAGCGACTTCGCCGCGACGCCTTCACCTTCGTGAATCAAACCCAACAGGATGTGCTCGGTGCCGATGTAGTTGTGGTTGAGCATCCGGGCCTCTTCTTGGGCCAGGACGACCACCCTGCGGGCACGGTCGGTAAATCTTTCGAACATCGGTGGTTACCTGCTCTCCCTCGCCCGGTACTTCATCGTTGTCGGCAGAGGGGCCGACGGTGCGTACCTGGTGTCCACTGTAATGGTCGGCCCGTCAGGGTTCTAACCTTGCGGTGTCTTGCCGTTCGGCCCTGCTCGGCTGCATCTGAGCGAATCCCCCGGTGATGACGGAGCCATAGCTTAAGAAACGAGACCAACCACCAAATCGTTTCCCCCGGGCGCCGGCGATTATTACGCCGCCAGCGAAAACAGAACCGGCGCCCAGAAATTACGGCCGGGCGCCGGTTAACGCTTTGTTAAGTGGCGGCGTGGAATGCGTCGATGACGTCTGCCGGGATGCGGCCGCGCGTCGACACGTTGTGCCCGTTTCGGCGGGCCCATTCGCGGATCGCTGCGCTCTGCTCGCGGTCGATCGCCCCACGCCCGCGCCCAGTTCCGGAACGCCCCCGACGGCGACCCCCGACACGACGGCCGGCAGCCACCCACTGCTTCAGATCACCGCGGAGTTTCGCGGCATTCTTCGTTGAAAGATCAATCTCATAGGTCACCCCGTCAAGCCCGAATTCGACAGTTTCGTCGGCGGCGCCTGCACCGTCGAAATCATCGACCAAGGTGACGGTGACTTTTTTCGCCATTAGCTTACCCTCGCGTTCTTCCTGAGCAGTTGCTGGGCAGTTTGGACCCACTCCCCGGTCACTAATCTGCCATATGAACGCAGCATACTCAATCTGAGCAACACAGAGTGTTCGGCTTTCAGCTGGAGTGTGGTCGAACAATCGGGAACAAAACTGTCTCTCTAATTGACAGTCCGGTCAAAGTCATCAACAACCGGTCGATACCCATTCCCGTTCCGGTGCAAGGCGGCATCCCATACTCGAGTGCGGCGAGAAAGTCTTCGTCAAGCAGCATAGCCTCGTCGTCACCGGCCGCCGCGGCGAGCGCTTGTTCGGCGAATCGTTCGCGCTGCACCACGGGATCGTTCAATTCCGAGTACCCGGTGGCGAGTTCAACGCCGCGCACATAGAGGTCCCACTTCTCGGTCACACCCGGGATGCTGCGGTGCTGGCGAGTCAAAGGTGTTGTCTCGACAGGGAAATCCTTGACGAACGTCGGCGCCGTCAGCGTATTGCCCACCGCGTGCTCCCACAGTTCCTCGACGAGCTTTCCGTGCCCGTAGCCACGATCGTCGGGAATCTCGACACCGAGCCGGTCAGCGATGGCACGTAACCGATCGACCGACGTCTGTGGTGTGATCTCTTCACCGAGCGCGGCAGACAACGACGGATACATTTGTATCGACGCCCATTCTCCGTCTATGTCGTAGACACTGCCATCTGGCAACGACAGTTGTCTGGTACCGATCGCCTCGTCGGCCACCTCTTGAATAAGCTCTCGCGTGACGACTGCCGAATCGTCATACGTTCCGTACGTCTGGTAGGTCTCCAACATCGAGAATTCCGGAGAATGTGTCGAATCAGAACCTTCGTTTCTGAACACCCGATTTAGCTCGAAGACCTTGTCGAATCCACCGACGATGCATCGCTTGAGGAACAGTTCCGGTGCGATCCTCAGGTAGAGATCGATGTCAAGCGCATTGGAATGTGTGACGAACGGCCGAGCTGCCGCACCACCGGCCAACGTCTGCAAGATTGGCGTTTCGACTTCTAGAAACCCGCGCCGTTCCAGTGCGTTGCGTATCGCGCGGACAACGGCGATTCGCTGGCGTGCCACCGCGCGCGCTTGCGGGCGGACGATCAGGTCGACATAACGTTGCCGCACCCGCGATTCTTCGCTCATGTCCTTATGCGCGACCGGCAGCGGCCGCAGCGACTTGGCTGCGATCCGCCAGGAATCGGCCAGGACCGACAATTCGCCGCGTCGCGAGCTGATCACGTTGCCGTGCACGTAGACGATGTCGCCGAGGTCGACGTCGGACTTCCAGGCATCCAGCGAATCCTGGCCGACCTTGTCCAGGCTGATCATTACCTGCAGCGTGGCGCCGTCACCGTCTTGCAGCGTGGCGAAACACAATTTGCCGGAATTGCGCGCGAATATGACCCGGCCCGCCACGCCGACGATGTCGTCGGTCGCGGTGTCGACGGCCAGGTCGGGGTAGGCGGCGCGGACCTGCGCCAGCGTGTGGGTGCGTTCGATGGCCACCGGGTAAGGGTCAAGCCCCTCGGCCAACAGCCGAGCGCGCTTATCCCGGCGTATCCGGAACTGCTCGGGGAGGTCGGTGTCTGCGGCGGAACTCACGACGTGCCAGCTTAAAGGACTTGGCGCCGCGTCCGCCGCAGGCGTCGAGTGTGCGCTGGTGGCTTCGAGTGTGCGGCCAGGGCGTCCGGTGCGCACGCTCAGCGCGGGGAGAACCTCAGCGTGCGGTCTTCAGCCGGCCGCGCTGGGTGTCCCGGTTGCGTTCGAAGACCAGCCGCAGCCCGTCCAGCGTCAGGTGCTGGTCGTAATGGGCGACGGTCTGCAGCTCGGACAGCAGCAGCGGCGCGGTGTGGCCGGTGGCCACCACCACCACGTCGTCGCCGGAAAAGCCGTCCACGTCCTCACGGATGCGCCCCACCAGGCCGTCCACCAGTCCGGCGAAGCCGAACACCGCGCCCGCCTGCATGCATTCGACGGTGTTCTTGCCGATCACCGACCGGGGCCGGGACAGCTCGACGCGGCGCAACGCGGCCGAGCGGGCCGCGGCGGCATCCGACGAGACCTGGACTCCGGGAGCGATCGCGCCGCCGAGGAACTCACCCTTGGCCGATACCACGTCGACGCAGATCGACGATCCGAAGTCGACGACGATGCAGGCCTTCCCGAATTTCTGAAACGCCGCCAGACAGTTGACGATCCGGTCGGCGCCCACTTCTTTCGGGTTGTCGACCAGCAGCGGGATACCGGTCCGCACGCCGGGCTCGATCAGCACGTGCGGCACCGACGGCCAGTACTGGTCGAGCATGACCCGGACTTCGTGCAGCACCGACGGAACGGTGGAAAGGGCCGCGGCTCCGCTGAGGTGCTCGGAGTCGTCGCCGATCAGGCCGTCGATGGTCAGCGCCAATTCGTCCGCGGTGACCTCGGACTCGGTGCGGATCCGCCACTGCTGCACGACTTTTGCGTGCTCTTTGGCGCCGGACAGCAGCCCGACGACGGTGTGGGTATTGCGGACGTCGATCGCCAGCAGCACGATTACCGCACGCCGATCCGGGGGTTGTGGGGGTACCGCCCGCGTGCGGGGAGCAACTCGGCCGCATCGTCGGGCACGAATGCCGGATCGCTCCCCAAGTCGATCTGCTTGTTGTCAGCATCGACGAAGACGACGCGCGGCTGATAGGCACGCGCTTCAGCGTCCTCCATCGTGCCGTAGGCGATCAGGATCACCAGATCGCCAGGGTGCACGAGATGCGCTGCGGCACCGTTGATTCCGATGATCCCGGTGCCACGCTCGCCGGTGATCGCGTACGTGACGAGCCGGGCGCCGTTGTCGATGTCCACGATGGTCACCTGCTCACCCTCCAGCAGGTCGGCCGCCTCCATCAGGTCAGCGTCGATGGTCACCGAGCCGACGTAGTGCAGATCGGCCTGCGTCACGGTGGCGCGGTGGATCTTCGACTTGAGCATCGTCCGTAACATCAGTTCCTCCAAGGTGATTCAACATGTCCGTCCGGCCCGGTGGGCTGCACGCTGGTCAGCCCTTCGGTGCCGGCGTTCTCGATTTCGATGGCGATGTTGTCCAGCAGTCTGGTGCTGCCCAGCCGGGCGGCGACCAGCACGCGTCCGGGCCGGTTGGGCTGCAGTGGGCCCAGCCCGGCGTCGCGCAGCTTCAGGTAGTCGACCTCGATGGCGGGCACCGCGGCCAGCACGGCGCGCGCCGCGTCCAGCGCGGCGTCTGCGCCCGCCGGCGAGTGGTGCACGGCGGCCAGCAGCGCCGCCGACAGCGTTCCGGCCAACTCGCGCTGCGCCGGGTCCAGGTAGCGGTTGCGCGACGACATCGCCAGCCCGTCGGATTCCCGCACGGTCGGCACGCCGATCACCTCGACGTCGATGTTCAGGTCCGCGGTCATCTGCCGGATCAAGACCAGCTGCTGATAGTCCTTCTCGCCGAAGAAGATCCGGTCGGGACGCACGATCTGCAGCAGCTTGCACACGACCGTCAGCACGCCGGCGAAATGGGTTGGCCGAGCGGCACCTTCGAGTTCGGCGGCCAGCGGACCGGGCTGCACGGTGGTGCGCAGGCCGTCGGGGTACATCGCGGCGGCGGTCGGGGCGAACACCATCTCGACGCCTTCGCCGCGCAGCAGCGCCAGGTCGTCGTCGAGGGTGCGGGGATAGGCGTCGAGGTCTTCCCCAGCACCAAACTGCAACGGATTCACGAAGATCGACACCGTTACCACGGAGCCGGGCACGCGTTTGGCCGCGCGCACCAGGGCCAGATGCCCGTCGTGCAGCGCGCCCATCGTCGGCACCAACATCACCCGGCGGCCGGTGTGCCGCAGCGCACGGCTGACGTCGGACACGTCGCGAGGCGCCGAGTAGACATTCAGTTCGCCCGGCCGGAAGGCCGGTGGCCGGGCCGTCATCGCGTTCATCGCGCCAACACCTCGACGACGTCAGAGGGAGCGTGGGCGCGCTGTGCGGTCCGCAGGGCGTTCACCCGGTAGGCCTGGGCCAGTTCCGGATCGACCTGCGCCAGCGCGCGCAGATGGTCGGCCACCGCGGCCGCGTCGCCGCGGGCGACCGGACCGGTGAGCGCGGCCTGCCCGCGCTGCAGCGTGTTCTCCAGCGCCGCCCGGGCCAGCGGCCCGACGATGCGCTCGGCAAGGCCGCCGGGCTGCTCGTCGACGGCTTGTTGCCCGAGCAGTTCGCTACCCCGCAGCGCCGCCCGCAAGGCGTCGAGCGCATCGGCGAGCACCGCCACGATGT
The DNA here is from genome assembly GCA_963794245.1 of uncultured Actinomycetota bacterium. Taxonomy (GTDB): domain Bacteria; phylum Actinomycetota; class Actinomycetes; order Mycobacteriales; family Mycobacteriaceae; genus Mycobacterium. The sequence goes on from CAWCDD010000005.1 coordinate 244,071, forward strand.
GGTTGCCCGCATGCGCCAGAGCGGCGTGGTAGAGGATGCGGGCGTCCTCGCGGACGCAGAACGGCTCGCCGCCCATCTCCAAAACCAGCGACTGCCCGATCGCATAGCCGACATCGTCGGCCGCGGTGATGCCGAAGCAGGTGTCCGGCAGCCGGCTGATGTCCTCGTCGGAGCCGGTGAACGTCATCGCCGGGTGGATCGCCAGCGGTATGCAGCCGTGCTGGGTCAGCGGCGCGAGGATGCCGACCCCGTTGGCGCCCGACGTGTGGACCACGATCGTGCCGGGTCGCACCGCCGAGGTGGCGGCCAGCCCGGACACCAGGCCGGCAAGTTCGCTGTCGGGAACCGACAACAGCAGCAGTTCGGCCGCGGCGGCCACATCCGTGGGTGCGGCCACCGAGGTGTCCGGCAGCCGGCGGGCCGCCCGCTGCCGCGAAGCATGGGAGATGGCGCTGCACGCCACCACGACGTGCTCGGCGCGCTCCAGCGCGACACCCAGGGCGGTACCCACCCGGCCTGCCGAAATGATCCCCACCTTGAGCCTGGCCGGGCGCAAACCGTCGAACTGCTCCATCGCAGACGGCCTCACAATGCTTATTCGTTCGTTCCAGTCCCAGGTGCTGGGTACCGGACGGTCACTAAGACTTTAGTCGATCGGTGACGCTGCCCCAATGTGAGGAAGGTCCCAGCTCAGCCTTCCCGGCGACGACGCCGGCCACCGCCGGATGGCTGCACCTGCAGCCGCGCCAGCAGGTCGGCGACCGACTGACCGCCGGTTTGCGGGCCCTCGCCCGGGTTGTCTCGCCCGTCGGGCCCGGAGTCCGCGCCGAGGTGCCGGGGTGCGGGCTCCGGGTGCGGCGCGGGGGCGAGTCGGGGTGGCGGCGGCTCCGCGTCGTGAAGTTCCTGCTTGGCGTGCGGCGGCGGTGGTGGCGCGGTCGCAGCTGCGGGGGGCGGCGCTGCGCCGGGCTCGTTCGGTCCGGCGAAGTTCGCGACGGAATAGTCGCGATACTCCGCGGAATGGCGGGAGCGTGCCCGACGGTCGGATTCGCCGGCTGGCGCTGGGGGCTCGGGCTCGACCGACGGGCCCTCAAAGGGCTCCTCGGGGTTGGAATGCCGGGAGCGCCGACGCCGGCCTGACGATTCGGCGGGTGCATCGGGTGAATCGCCGCGCTCCCAGTTGCTGCGGGGTGCTCCCGGAGGGAGCCAGAGGCCATCGGAGAGAACCGGCTGCCAGTCGGGCCGCACCGATCCGGGCTGCGGCTCCGGTGATGGTGGTGGCCCGGGTGGCGGTACCTGCTGCGAGTGGGGCTGCCAGTGCTGGGGCTCGAATCGCTGCTCGGCCGCCGCCGGGGCGGGCATCGGCGGGGGCGGATACGGGACCTCTTGCGGGGCCACGTACGGCGGCGTCTCCGGATACCGGGCCTCCGGATACTGGGCCTGCGGCGGCGCGTAGGCCGCCTCGTGCTGGCCTTCGTATTGGAACCGGGCCCGCTCCCGTGAGCGGGGCGGCAGCAGCGGCTCTTCGGGCACGTCGATGATCGCGGATTCGTCGGTGCGGGGCTCAGCGGAGTCCACCGGGTTGCCCTCGCGGACGGAGGTGACCCGATCGCTGGTGACCCAATCGACTCCCGCGGCTTCGCCGTTGCGGTCCCAGTCGCTGTATGCGCGGGCGGGCGGCGTATCGGTCTCCATGGTTCCCAGTGCCGGCCGCTGCTCGAGGTCGGTGTCGAACAAGATTTCCAGGCTGGTCCGCAGTGCGGCCACTTCCGCGCGCAGCGCGGCCAGATCGTCGTCGGCCTGCGCACGTATCTCGGAGGCCAGCTCGCGACGCAACTGGGACTCGACGGTCAGCTCGTACTCGCGGCGGGCCGAGATCTCCCGATCCAGCTGCAGGTCGTAGACCAGCTTCAGGTCACGCACCCGCGACTGATCGGCGTCGCTTTGCCGGCGGTAGAGCACCGACACGAAAGCACCGGCGACTGCGGCCCACAGCGCCAGGATCACAGCGAGCTTGAGAAGTTCCACCCGATTGGTGAAAACCAGTGCGGAACTGGCCCCCATCGCGAGAACCAGCAACGCCGTCAAGAGCACCCACCCCGGCCTGCGGCCGCCGCGCCGACCCCGGGCGCCGCGGGACAGAACGGTCATGGCCTGACTGTACCTGTGCGACGTCATCCAGCGTGTCGCGCGACTCCGGCGATTCTCACCCGGGTTAATTCGTTGATTAATCGCCGTTAACTGCCCCGCCGTTCGCGTCGGCCCCGCCGGGTGGTCCGCAACCTCGCCCTAGCCTTCGGCTCCCTTCGCCCCCTCGGCGCTCTCGCCGTGTTCGGTCGGATCCTGCGGGGATTTGCAGCAGTGCTGTAACCACAGCGCGGCGACCAATAGCGCCAGCGCGCTGACGGCGGCCACCACGGTGCCGGTGGTGTCCTCCGCGGCGACCCGCAGCCAGGACCGGCGCGGCAGGAAATACACCAGAACTCCGACCCACCAGCCCAGCACCAGGGCGCCCACCCAGGCCGACGCCTTGGCGATCACCACGGTGCGTGCCACCGCGAGCGGGTGCAGCCAACCGGGCCCGTCACCGATCTCCCCTTCGGCGATCCTGGCCCGCACGTAGCGCGCCCACAGCGCCTCGCCGATGGCCACCGCGAGCAGTGACAGACCGGTCCACACCGTGATCGGCGGAAACCACCGGAACAGCACGTTGGTCAGCAGGTAACTCAGTACCGCAGCGCCGACCACCGCGGCCGTCAGGTCACGTTTCCTGGTCGGCCCCATCAGCTCTTCGTCTCCGGGTCGGCTGGGGACTTCCCCGGGTGTTCGAGCGTCTGCGCGGACAGCCGGACGGCCTGTTGGTCGGCGGGGTCGAGTTCGGCCAGCAGCTGGGCGACGGGTTGGGGCCCTCCGGCCACGGTCAGCTGAGCATCCGGGTCGACGGCCAGCCAGGGCACCATCACGAAGGCCCGCAGATGGGCCAGCGGGTGCGGCAGCGTCAGGTTGTTGTCCAGACTGATCACCTCGGCGTCCGCGGAGTAGCAGGCGATCAGATCGACATCCAGGGTGCGCGGGCCCCAGCGCTCGCCGCGAATCCGGCCGGCTGCCCGTTCGAACTCCTGCGCCAGGCGCAGCCAAGCCTGGCCATCGCGGGCCGGGTCGTCGGCGATCAGCACCGCGTTGAGGAACGGGCCCTGCTCCACGCGCCCCCAGGGGGCGGTCTCGTAGACGGGCGAGACCGCCAGCAGCGCGTCACCGAGCCCGTCGACGACCGACTGCAGTCGCGACAGCCGGTCCCCCAGGTTGGAGCCGATGGACAGTACGACGCGCGTCATCACACTCCGCCCGCGGGGATCACCGAACCACGCCCGCCGCGCCGCGACCGCCGGATCACCACCGCGACATCGGCGAACTTCTGCGGTATCGGGGCCTGCGGCTTGTGCACGGTCACCTCGACGGCGTGTACGCGTTCGTCGTCCATCACGTGATCGGCGATCTCGGCTCCCACCGTCTCGATCAGATTGTGCGGCGGGCCCGCGACGATGTCGGCGGCCCGCTGGGCCAGGGCGGCGTAGTCGTGGGTGTCGGCCAGGTCGTCGCTGGCGGCGGCATCGACCAGGTCGATCCAGACGACGATGTCGACGACGAATTCCTGACCCGTTGGTCCGCTCGGCCTCGAAGACCCCGTGCCGGCCATGGACTGTCAAGCCGCGCAACTCGATTCGGTCAGCCATCGCTATCAGTCCGCTCTGTCTGCGTCCAGGCACCGACGACCTTGAGGGCGTCGACCGAGGCCCGCACATCGTGCACTCGCACACCCCAGGCCCCGTAGAGGGCGGCCAGCGCGGAAATCACCGCGGTCGCCGTCTCGCGCCCATCGGGCGGTCGGGGCGACCCGTCCGGTCCGGCCAACAGCGTACCGAGGAACCGTTTCCGCGAGGCACCCAGGAGTACCGGTACCCCGGTGGCCACCAATTCGGGCAAGGCATGCAGCAGCGCCCAATTGTGTTGTCCCGTCTTGGCGAATCCAAGGCCGGGATCGATGATCAGCTTGGCCGGGTCGACGCCGGCGGCCACCGCGTCGTCGATGCCGGCCAGCAGTTCCGACCGCACCTCGGCCACCACGTCTGGGTACTGCGGGGCCTCGTGCGGGCGGTCGGACGACACCGATCGCCAATGCATCAACACCCACAGCACACCGGCCTCGGCCACCAGTGGCGCCATCGCCGGATCGGCCCGCCCGCCGGACACGTCGTTGACGATCCGCGCGCCGTTCTCCAAGGCGGTGCGAGCGACATCCGCGTGCATGGTGTCAATGCTCACGGTAATACCTTGTGCCGCAAGTTCTTTGACGACCGGAACTACGCGGGAACTCTCGATCCGAGGATCGATCCGGGTGGCACCGGGCCGGGTCGACTCACCGCCGACGTCGATGATCGCCGCGCCTTCAGCAGCCAAGGCCAGGCCGTGCGCGACGGCTGTGTCGGCGCAGAGGTAGCGGCCGCCATCCGAGAATGAGTCGTCAGTGACGTTCACAACCCCGACAACCTGCACCGGCAGCGAACTCACTTACGCAGGATGAGGTCGAGCGCTTCGGCTCGAGAGGCGGCATCGGTTTTGAACTGGCCGCGCACCGCCGAGGTGGTGGTGATGGCACCGGGCTTGCGGACACCGCGCATCGCCATGCACAGATGCTCGGCCTCGACCACGACGATCGCCCCGCGGGGGTCGAGCCGTTTCACCAGGGCATCGGCGATCTGGCTGGTCAGCCGCTCTTGCACCTGCGGCCGCTTGGCGTAAAGGTCAACCAGCCGAGCGATTTTCGACAGCCCGGTCACCCTGCCGTCGGTACCGGGGATGTAGCCGACATGGGCCACCCCGTGGAACGCCACCAGGTGATGCTCGCACATGGAGTACAGCGGGATTTCCTTGACGATCACCAACTCGTCGTGCTCTTCGTCGAACATGGTGTTCAGCACCGCGTCGGGCTCGGTGTAGAGACCGGAAAACATCTCCCGGTACGCGCGCGCGACGCGGGCCGGGGTGTCGCGCAACCCATCTCGATCGGGATCTTCACCGATCGCGTACAACAGCTCGCGGACCGCCGCCTCTGCACGTGGCTGGTCGAACGCCCGGGCGCGATCCAGCGCAGCGCGGGTATCCGGCCCCAAACCCGGTAAGGCCATCGAAATCTCCGTTCGTCAGCCGCGGGCCGGCGGGTGGGGCCGGCTTACATCCTCATCCGGTTGATCAGGGGATTTTGCCGGATCCGGGCTGGGATGACCGGGCGGGGGGTAGGGCGGATAGGGCGGGTATGACGGCTGACCCTGGCCACGGCTCGGCTGGCCCGGATAACTCGGGGCCGGCGCAGGCCAATGCGGCTGCGCCGGAGGCGGATACCAGTGCCCTTGCGGTTGTTGCTGCTGCGGTGGCGGCGGTGGCCATCCGGGCGCATACCAGCCGGCCGGCGCACCGTAGTCCGGCTGGGTGGGACGGGACCCTGCGCGATCACCGGCGCCCTGACCATCGTGAGAACCGTTGGGGCCGTGGGCGTTTCTATCGGCCTCCGCTTGCGCGGCCTCGGCGGCCTGACTGGCCGCCGCGATGGCCGCCTTGAACGCCGGCTCGGGGACCGGCCGGGGCCACGGCTCGCCGCGCTCGATCGCCAGCTCGCCGGGCGTCTTGATCGGCGGCTTGTCCGACGGGATGCGCCCGCCGAAATCGTCGAACATCGTGAGCCGGGGCCGCTTTTCGACGTCGGCGAAGATCTGCTCCAGCTCGGGCCGGTGCAGGGTTTCTTTTTCCAGCAGCTCGCCGGCCAACGTGTCGAGTACATCGCGGTAGTCGGTGAGGATCTCCCAGGCCTCGGTGTGCGCCGCCTCGATCAGCTTGCGGACCTCGTCGTCGATGTCGCGGGCGACCTCGTGGGAGTAGTCCGCCTGGTTGCCCATGGTGCGGCCCAGGAAGGGGTCGCCGTGCTCGGAGCCGTATTTGACAGCGCCGAGCTTGGAACTCATGCCGAATTCGGTGACCATCGCGCGCGCGGTTTTGGTGGCCTGCTCGATGTCGGACACCGCGCCGGTGGTCGGCTCGCGGAACACCAGTTCCTCGGCCGCGCGCCCGCCCATCGCGAACACCAGCTGGGCGATCATCTCCGAGCGGGTGCGCAGGCCCTTGTCTTCCTCGGGCACCGCGACGGCGTGCCCACCGGTGCGGCCGCGGGCCAGGATCGTCACCTTGTAGACCGGGTCGATGTCCGGCATCGCCCAGGCCGCCAGGGTGTGGCCGCCCTCGTGGTAGGCGGTGATCTTCTTCTCGTGTTCGCTGATGATCCGGCCCTTGCGGCGCGGGCCGCCGATCACCCGGTCCACGGCCTCCTCGAGGGCGGGTCCGGTGATGACGGTTCCGTTTTCGCGGGCGGTCAGCAGCGCTGCTTCGTTGATGACGTTGGCCAGGTCGGCGCCGGTCATCCCGACGGTCCGCTTGGCCAACCCCGCGAGATCGGCGTCCGGGCCGATCGGCTTGCCCTTCGAGTGCACTTCCAGCACCGCTCGCCGGCCCGCCAGATCGGGATTGGACACCGGGATCTGCCGGTCGAAGCGTCCTGGCCGCAACAGAGCCGGGTCCAAGATGTCGGGCCGGTTGGTGGCGGCGATCAGGATGACCCCGCCCCGCGGATCGAAGCCGTCCATCTCGACCAGCAACTGGTTGAGTGTCTGCTCGCGTTCGTCATGACCGCCGCCCAGGCCGGCGCCGCGCTGGCGCCCGACCGCGTCGATCTCGTCGACGAAGATGATGCACGGACTGTTCTGCTTGGCCTGGTCGAACAGGTCGCGCACCCGCGAGGCACCGACACCGACGAACATCTCGACGAAGTCCGAACCGGAGATGGTGAAGAACGGCACCCCGGCCTCACCGGCAACCGCTCGGGCCAGCAGCGTCTTACCGGTTCCCGGCGGCCCGTAGAGCAGCACGCCCCTGGGGATCTTGGCGCCGAGCGCCTGATACCGCGACGGGTTCTGCAGGAAGTCCTTGATCTCGTAGAGCTCCTCGACCGCCTCGTCGACGCCGGCGACGTCGGCGAATGTGGTCTTGGGCATGTCCTTGGAGATTTGCTTGGCGCGCGATTTGCCGAATCCGAAGCCCATGCGGGCGCCGCCCTGCATGCGGGAGAACATCACGAACAGGCCAACCAGCAACAGCAGCGGCAGCACGTAAACCAGCAGCTCGCCCAGGATGCTGCCCTCGTTGACGACGGTGGCGACCTTGGCGTTCTTCGCGTTGAGCGCGTTGAACAGGTCGACGGCATAGCCGTTGGGGAATTTGGTGATGACCTTGTCGGAGTTGTCGGTGTCGCCGTTGCCCTTTTTCAGCGTCAACCGCAATTGCTGCTCACGGTCGTCGATCTGCGCGCTCTTGACGTTGTCCCCGCTGATCTGGGACATCGCCACGGAGGTGTCGACGGGCTTGTAACCGCGGGTGTCATCGCTGAAATAGAAGAACGACCAGCCGAGCACCACTACGACAGCGATCGCCGTGACGATGCGAATCACGTTTTTCCGGTTCATCAATCATCGGCCGTTTCGGCCAGGTCCTTCCCGATACACGCAGCTGGAAAAGTTCAGGCTACCGCTATACCAACGAGGGGCGGTTCCCGATGCGACCTAGAGCACCGCAAATTGAGTTCGGGGACGCCGGGGCCACACTGCGATGACACTGCGCAGCCATGATCATGTTGGCGGGCGCCTTACTCGTCGTAATAGCGAGCTTCGAGCACATTGCCGTCCGGATCGGAGAAGTAGTAGATGTGCGGTGCCCATCCCCGAGCCCCGTAGCTGCGGTCCAGCCGGGCGCTGGTGTCCACACCCGCCTCCTGCAGACGCCGATCCAGCGCCTCGTATTCGGACTTCGACAACGCCAGGCAGACGTGATTGACCGGATGTCCGGCACTGCCCCCGACCTTCGTCAGCAAGTCGGTGGCGCCAATGTTGGCCACCGGCAACAGGTCAATGATCGAGTCCTCGCACACCCGCACACTTGGAAACGGCGCTTCTCCGGCCTCGTACTCGTCAAAGCGCACCGGCGTAAGCCCGATCACCTTCGTATAGAAGTCCATCGATGCCCGCGGATCCTTTGTCCACAACACGATGTGGTCCAGCCGCCTCACGCCGAGTCCACCCGCTTTCCTTAGCTGTCGTATCCGCGATATCTACCAGATCCGCCGCGACGTGAACGGCGGTTTTCAACTCCACTGAACACTTCTCACGCCACAGGGGTTGTGCTTTGGTGTGTTGGTGCCCACATCAACCGAACGGTTAGTCGAGACCAATGGCGTCCGGCTGCGGGTGGTCGAAGCCGGCGATCGCGGTGCGCCGGTGGTGGTCTTGGCCCACGGCTTTCCCGAATTGTCCTACTCATGGCGACACCAGATCCCGGCGCTCGTCGAGGCCGGCTACCACGTGCTGGCACCCGACCAGCGCGGTTATGGCGGCTCCTCCCGCCCTGAGGCGATCGACGCCTACAACATCCGCGAGCTGACGACCGACATCGTCGGCCTGCTCGACGACGTCGGCGCCGAGCGAGCCGTCTGGGTCGGCCACGACTGGGGTGCGCCGGTGGCCTGGACCGCGCCGCTGCTGCACCCCGACCGGGTCGCCGCGGTCGTGGGGTTGAGTGTCCCGCCCACGCCGCGCTCGAAGGCGCCGCCGACCGAGGTGTGGCGCGGCAGATTCGGCGAGAATTTCTTCTACATCCTGTACTTCCAGGCGCCCGGTGTCGCGGACGCCGAACTCAACGCCGAACCCGCCCGGTTCATCCGCCGCATCATCGGCGGGCTGGCCGCCCCCGCAGATCACGACGCCGCGATGCGCATGATCGCCCCGGGCCCCGAGGGCTTCATCAATCGACTGCCCGACGCCGACGTGCTACCCGACTGGATCACTGCCGAAGAGCTCGACCACTACATCGGCGAGTTCTCCCGCACCGGGTTCACCGGCGGCCTGAACTGGTACCGCAATTTCGACCGCAACTGGGAGATCACCGCCGCCTACACCGGCACGAAAATTTCGGTGCCCTGCCTATTCATCGGCGGCACAGCCGATCCCGTGCTGGCATTCACCCCCGCCGACCGCTCCGCGGAGATCATCTCCGGCCCGTACCGCCAGGTACTGATCGAGGGCGCGGGGCACTGGCTACAACAGGAACGACCCGACGAGGTCAACTCGCTATTGCTGGAATTTCTCAACGGATTGGAGCTGCGGTGAACGCACCGCTTGGTTTCGGCGTCTTCATCACACCATTTCACCCGATCGGCCAATCCCCAACGGTTGCACTGGAATACGACATGGAACGCGTCGTTGCCCTGGACCGCCTGGGGTTCGACGAAGCCTGGTTCGGCGAACACCACTCCGGTGGCTACGAGTTGATCGCCTGCCCGGAGGTGTTCATCGCGGCCGCCGCGGAACGGACCAAGCACATCCGGCTGGGCACCGGCGTGGTCTCGCTGCCCTACCATCACCCGCTGATGGTGGCCGACCGCTGGGTGCTGCTGGACCACCTGACCCGCGGCCGGGTGATGTTCGGCACCGGCCCCGGGGCGCTGCCGTCGGATGCCTACATGATGGGCATCGACCCGGTCGACCAGCGGCCCATGATGCAGGAGTCGCTGGAAGCGATCCTCGCGCTGTTCCGCGCCGGGCCCACCGAGCGAATCGACCGCCACACCGACTGGTTCACCTTGCGCGACGCGCAACTGCATATCCGCCCATACACCTGGCCCCATCCGGAAATCTCCACGGCAGCAATGATTTCGCCGTCCGGGCCACGGCTGGCGGGCGCGCTGGGCACGTCATTGCTGTCGCTGTCCATGTCGGTGCCCGGCGGTTACGCCGCGCTGGAAACCACCTGGCAGGTGGTGCGCGAACAAGCCGCGAAAGCCGGCCGAACCGAACCGGACCGGGCCGGCTGGCGGGTGCTGTCCATCATGCACATCGCCGATAGCCGCGAGCAGGCGATCAACGACTGCACCTACGGGCTCCAGGATTTCGCGAACTACTTCGGCGCGGCGGGATTCGTCCCACTGGCCAACACCGTCGAGGGCACGCAGACACCGTACGAGTTCGTCGAAGACTATGCGGCTAAAGGGAATTGCTGCATCGGCACCCCCGCCGACGCGGTCGCGCACATCGAAGACCTGCTGGAACGTTCGGGCGGCTTCGGAACGCTGCTGATGCTCGGTCACGACTGGGCCTCGCCCGAAGCGACGTATCACTCCTATGACCTGATGGCCCGCAAGGTGATTCCGCACTTCAAAGGACAACTGGCGGCACCGCGGTCTTCGCACGACTGGGCCAAAGCCCATCGCGACCAACTGATCGGCCGCGCCGGCGAGGCGGTCGTGAAAGCCATCACCGAGCATGTCGGCGAGCAGGAAGGCGCGGTGAAGTGATGCGCGCCTCGGTGCTGCGCGACGGCCGGATGGTCTACCGCGACGACGTCCCCGACCCGGTACCCGAATCCGGCCAGGTGCTGGTCGCCATTCGGGCCTGCGGAATCTGCGGCTCCGACTTGCATTTCGCCTCGCACGGTCAGCAGGTGCTGGAGATGACCGAGCGGGTGGCGCGCGGCTCGGGCGGCATGGACGTCGACCTCAAGCACGACATCTTCATGGGCCACGAATTCAGTGCCGAGGTGCTCGAAGCCGGTCCCGACACCGACACCTATCCGCCCGGTTCCATCGTCACGTCTATTCCGGTGCTGTTGTCCGCCAAGGGCGTGGAGCCGATCGTCTACAGCAACAACACGATCGGCGGCTATGCGGAGCGGATGCTGCTCTCGGCGCCGCTACTGCTGCCCATCCCCAACGGGCTTGACCACAAACACGCCGCCCTGACCGAGCCGATGGCGGTGGGGCTGCACGCCGTCAACAAGTCGAACATCGAGCCGGGCGAGACTGCCCTGGTGCTGGGATGCGGCCCGATCGGTATTGCGATCATCGCGTCCCTTCGTGCGCGCGGTGTGGAAAGCATTGTGGCATCCGATTTCTCGCCGAAGCGACGCGAGCTGGCCACCGCGATGGGTGCCCACCAAGCGCTGGACGCAGCCCTTGGTTCGCCGTTCGACACCGTCAAACCCGCGGTGGTATTCGAGGCGATCGGAGTGCCCGGCATCATCGACGACGTGTTGTTGCGGGCACGGGCGGGCACCCGTCTGGTCGTCGCCGGAGTATGCATGGAATCCGACACCTTCCATCCGTTCTTCGCGATTGCCAAAGAGATCAATCTGCAGTTCTCGCTGGCCTACGGCCCCGAGGAGTTCTCCGAAGCGCTGCGCTCACTGGCCGAGGGCGAGATCGACGTCAGCCCGTTGATCACCGGCGAGGTAGGCCTGGACGGGGTCGGTGCGGCCTTCGACGACCTCGCCGACCCCGAGCGGCACTGCAAGATTCTCGTCACGCCCTAGGCGGTTTAGGCCCAACTAGACCCGACCGCGCTGTCGGTGGTGGCCATATTGCCGCCGGCGGTTTGCACTTTTTGCCCGTGGGTGTTGGCCTGTTCGTAGATCACCTGGAAGTTACGGCCCAACTGGATGATGAACTCCTGGCAGGCAGCCGACCCGGCGCCGCCCCAAAAGTCGCCGGCGGCAAGCACATCGCGAATGATGGCCTGGTGTTCGGCTTCCAGGGACGCAGCCTGGGCGCGGATCGTGGCGCCGTGGGCGTCGACATCGCCGAATTGATAGTTGATCGTCATCGCTAAAAGTCTCCTATGTATAGAGGGTTGATTTGTGGGCTAATTCCCGAGGATCTGCTGGGAGGCTTGCTCTTGCTGCTCGTAGTTGTTGGCGTCGCGAACTAGCCCGTCGCGCACTCCGTGCAGCATGTTCACGATGTTGCGAAATGCCTGATCCGTCTGGCCCATGGTGTCGTACGAGGTCGCCTGGGCCTGTCCGCTCCAACCGGCGCCGGCGATGTTTTGCGAGGACGCCCACATCTTGCGGGCCTCGTCCTCGACGGTCTGGGCGTGCACCTCGAAGCGGCCCGCCATGCCCCGCATCGCGTGCGGATCGGTCATAAAACGTGTGGTCACTACATGTCTCCTTCGAAATGAGTTGTCAGTTCTGATGATTGGTTAGCGCTGAGTCGACAGAGCTCCTCCTCCCGTCATCCGACCACCCGCGGCAATACGCTTGCGCGTGATGGCATGGCGGCGCCGAAGCCGCGCATCTCCAGACCCCCAACCTGACTCGCGGGGATACTCCGCGGAGCCAGCATTGGCGCGCCGGCACTCGTCAATGGCACGGCGGCCGGTGCGGCAGCCTCCGGGGTCGCAGCCGTCCAGCTCGACGGCACCGACAGACTGCCGACCGAAGTCGCCTGGCCCATGGCCGCCGCCGGCATCAGCCGGGCCGGCGCGAGCATCTCGGCCTCGCGCATTGTCGGGTGGGCGGGAACCAGACGTTCCATCTCGGGCATCGCCAATCGAGGGACCGCCCCTGGTGCGCGCATCGGTGTCGCCAGACCCGCGTTGTGTGCAGCCATCCCACCCAGCCCTGGCGCGCTCGTGCCAGCACCCTGACTGAGGGGCGTGCCGAGCAGGCTGGAAAACCCGCTGATACCGGATTGGAAGCCGCTCAGCAACGACGATGCGGAGGAGTTGAGCGCCGAGGGAAGCCCCATGGACGCTTGAGTGGCCATCCCTTGCGCAGCACCCTCCACGTTGGCGGCGGCCGCCTCGGCGCCCGCAACGGTGGTGCCGGCCACCCCGGCCGGATTGGTGGTGGGCGGCGCCACCGCCATCGGCGTCAACATGCTCGCCGCCATCGAAGCTGCGGCGTAGGCGTACATCGCGGCGGCGTCTTGGGCCCACATCTCGCCGTAATGCGCCTCGGTGGCCGCGATCGCCGGGGTGTTTTGCCCAAGGAAGTTCGTTGCGATCAGCATCATCAGCAAAGACCGGTTGGCGGCGATGATCGGCGGAGGCACGACAGCGGCAAAAGCCGCCTCGTGTGCCGCTGCGGCCGCGGCCGCCTGCATCCCGGCCTGCTCGGCCTGCGCGGCGGTGCGGTGCATCCAGGCCACATAGGGTGCGGCGGCGGCGGCCATCGCTGCTGACGACGGGCCCTGCCAGCCGGCGTCAGCGAGCTCCAATATCACCGACCCGTAGCCGGTCGCGGCCGATTGCAGCTCGGCGGCCAGCCCCTGCCAGGACGTCGCTGCGGCCAGCATCGGCGCTGATCCCGGGCCCGCGTACATCAAGCCGGAGGTAATTTCCGGAGGTAATGCACCGAAATCCATCACTTCATCCCTTCTTTAGCCGGTTGGTTTCTAAGCCACTGCCGAGACGGCGGGCGTGGGGCCGACAGGTACGGGTGCCAGGTGCACGGGCAGGGCCACCCGGTGTTCGGGCGGCGCGAAAGGCAACAGCTGCCCCGGCGAGACATGCTGGACGGCCGCAGTGGGCGCCAAGTCCGCCTGCGCGACCTGCTGCGCAGGAGCGACGTGCGGGGCAGGCGCTGGGCGCGCGGGCGCAACGTGCTGGGCCGGCACGGCGGGTGCCGGGTGCGCAGGTGCGACGTGCTGGGCGGCACGGCGGGTGCGGGCGCCGTAGTTGCCGCGTCCATACGGCGTCACCTGGCTGCCATAGTTGCCACGTCCATACGGCGTTACGTGGCTGCCATATCCGCCCCCGTGCCATAGCGGGTTGGTCGGCGCAACGTGGCCGCCCGCGGCCTGCGTCGCATTGGCGGCCTCGGTGGTCGCATAAGAGTCGGCACTAACTCTCAGGGCGTCGACGAACCGTTCGTGGATCATGCTGGCCTCGGCGCTGATCGCCTGGTACTGCTGGCCGTAAGCAGAGAAACTGGCCGCCGTCACCACCGAGACTTCATCGGCTGCTGCCGGAATCACCCCGGTCGTCGGGAAGGCGGCAATCCCGTTGGCCGCACTTGCGGCCGAGCCAATCGCTTGCAGCTGGCCAGCCGCCGCCAACAGCAGCTCCGGCACTGTGGTCACGAACGACATGTGTCTTCTCCTCTAGCTACGAACCGTCATGCCGGGAACCGGCACAGGTAGGACGCTTCTTGGTCGGCGTTGTCACGCTTGCAGACACTATGTCATAAATTAGGAATCTATGTCTAGTACTGAGTACTAAATTCCTTTTTTATGTGATGAACTCGCGGATCAGGACGCTTTGACCGTGTTTTGGCATCGGGATACTCTGGTCGAGTGCCACGAACCAACGCTGCCGGGTGGGAATTGAGGCGCCTGCTTGAGGCGACCCTGAACCGTGACATCACCGTTGAGCAATTGCGGGATGCCTGCGGTGTCACCAAGGGCCGCTGGTACGGAGCCGGCGGGCGCGCAAGCGCCGACGACTTCCCCGACGCCGAAGAGGCCAGGCGCGCGGCTCATGCATTCGGCCTCAGCGCGACCTGGGTACAAGTCGAACTTGGCCTGATAACACCGGAAGATGTGCGCGAGGCCTTGGGCGAGCCGCAATCTCTGGACCCTTTCCAGAACACGACACAACAGCGAGTGCTGATGCCGAATCCGACGGCCGAGGAGCCGCGCACCTAAGACGCCGTCGCTGCCCGAAGTGGCAGCCGTGCTGCGGCCCTGGGTGGCCGCGGCACAGGGCACGGCAAGATTCTCGTCACGCGCTAGACGTCACCCGCCCGCCGGGGGGTGAGCGATCATCGTGGGCTTGAAACCGTATCGGGGCGGCGCAAAGTGTGCGGTTGCGACGCTGCGCCCCGCCCCGTTACCCATCAGCGGCATCCCACCGACCGCGTTGGTCCCCCGTGGTGCTGGCGCCGCAGTGCTGAGACCGTTGAGCGTCACGACGGCGGGGTTTGCCGCCGGGGTGACAGCCGCCCAGGAGGCCGGAACCGACAAGCCCCCGACGGATGCCGCCCTGCCCGCTGCTCCCGCGGCATTGCCCAAGGCTCCCGAAAGCGCATGCGGCACAGCCTCAGCGGCGTGCGCTGCACCCTCAGCCGCCTTGGCGGCGCCCTCGGTTGCGGCCTTGGCGGCCTGGGGCGCGAAGCCCTGCGCGAGACCTTGGATGTCTTTGAACGAGGTGGTAAACAGCCGTGTCGGCGAGATCAACCGGATGAATGCGTCGAAAGGCGAGCTGGCGTCCAAGACTTGCGACCCAGTCAGGCCCTCGAATAGATCACCCAACGGGCCGCTCAACTGAAGCCCATCGCCTTCGGCGTTCATGCCGATTCCACCCAGCGAAAACGCGGGAGCCGACTGGGGATTGTTCGTCGACCCGGCCAGCGACGACAACGTCTGCGGCACCGCGTTGAGCCCCCACGTGCCGACGGCTTCGGCCACCGCGGTGGCCTGACCGGCGGGCCCGGCGGGGTTGTCAGTGGACGCTGCCGGTTGGGGTGGCGGCAACGTCGACGCCGCGGCGGACGCACCCGCATAGCCGTACATCGCGGCCGCGTCTTGAGCCCACATCTCGCCGTACTGCGTTTCGGTGGCCGCGATTGCCGCGGTGTTCTGACCGAGAATGTTCGTCGCCAGCAACTCCATCGACAACGCCCGGTTCGCCGCGATCACCGGCGGGGGCACCGTTTTCGGCGAACGCCGCCTCAAAGGCACCCGCGGCCGCCGCGGCTTGGGCACCGACCTGTTCCGCCTGCCTGGCCGTCTGACTCAGCCACGCCACTTGAGGCACGGCCGTGGTCAGCATGGCCGAGGCGGACGGCCCCTCCCATGGCCCGTCGGTGAGGCCGGTAATCAGCGCCCCATAAGTGGCTGCCGCGGAATACAACTCGGCGGCCAGCCCGTCCCAGGCCGCCGCGGCGGCTAGCAGGGGCCCGGAGCCGGGCCCGGCGTACATCAGCGTGGAGTTGATCTCCGGTGGCAACTGCGCGAAATCCAGCATCGGTTTCCTCGCCTAGCCGGCCGCGGCGGCGTTGGCGATCTCCGTGGCGGCATACGAACCGGCACTGACGCCAAGCGTTGTCGCCAACTGCTCCCGGACCGTGGCAGCCTCGGCGCTGATCTCCTGAAAGAGCCGCGCATGCGAAATAAACTGTGCTGCAGTCAATATCGACACCGCGTCAGCAGCGGCGGGCACCAACCCCGTCGTCGGTGTTGCCGCAGCCGAACTTCCCTCCCGCACAGCCGCATTGACGCTGTGAAGCTCGGCAGCGACTGCATACAGCACTTCTGGATGCGCCTTCAGAAACGACATATCTCCTCCTCAAAAACGGTTTATTACACCAACTTTCAGCAGACAGCGGCGGGCTGCCGAATCCGACGATTGGCCACGTTAGATGCGATATGCCCGGAGATGACAGCCCCGGACTGGCCAATTCATTACCGAGTCGATAACTGTTCATATTGCCGATCTGACATGCTGCAAACATCTGCCTTTAACATGAAAGATTGTGCAAGCCAATATGATTGGGGATTTATATGAATTCATACGTGATTGCCTCGACAGCCGTTATGCTTCGCCCCGCGAAATCGCGTCAACTGCTGGACGCAATTGCCGAACGCCGCCACTGCCGATGGTGATCGCTTCGGAAAGCGCCGCGGTCCGATACGCGTATGTCGCCTCCACGAATTCCGATGAACAGTCACCTCAGTCGAAGCGATGGCGGCGCAATCAACTGCCGGGCATGCTCGCAGGATTGCTGGGCCACGATCGCGGCTGATCTTCCCTCGCACTCGTGATCGTGCAGCCGTTCGTCATGGCGCTGATTTCAAACCGGTTTTCGCGCAAAATGATTCGCACCTACGAGCCGACTGACGGGCGCCGGCGACGATCAGACTTTGAGCAACCCCTAGAGCATCGAGCCATCAAACGGCTAGGGTGCCAGGCATGCCGATCGCACGAAGCGCCCCGAGGTTTGTCCGCTGGTCGATCGCTGCGGCCGCGGCCAGTCTGGCCTTGACCACGGTAACGGCATGTGATTCCCACAATGCCCCCGCGCCGGGGGCAAATCCGCGTCAAGTCACCGTGCTGGGATCGGGGCAAGTGCAAGGTGTGCCGGACACGTTGACCGCCGACATCGGTATCGAATTCAGCGCTCCAGACGTCACCGCGGCGATGAACCAGACCAACGACCGCCAGCAGGCGGTCATCAATGCGCTCGTCGGTGCCGGCCTGGACCGCAAGGACATCAGCACCACCGAGGTGACGCTGCAGCCGCAATACACCAATCCCGAGCAGGGCGGCACCGCCACCATCACCGGCTACCGCGCCAGCAACGCCATCCGGGTCAGGATCCATCCGACCGACGCCGCATCACGAATGCTCGCGCTGATCGTCAGTACCGGCGGCGACGCCACCCGGATCAGTTCGGTCAGCTACTCGATCGCCGACGACTCGCAGTTGGTCAAGGACGCGCGGGCACGGGCATTCACCGACGCCAAGAACCGCGCCGACCAGTACGCCCAGCTGTCCGGGCTTCGGCTGGGCAATGTGCTGTCCATCTCGGAGGCGACCGGCGGCTCGCCGATGACTGGGGCACCGGCGCCGCCACCGAGAGCGATGGCCACCCCGGTGCCGCTGGAGCCGGGCCAGCAGACGGTGAGCTTCTCGGTGACCGCGGTGTGGGAGCTGGACTAGCTCGGCTACTGCTCGTAGACCCTGGGGTCAAGGGTGCCGATGTAGGACAGGTCGCGGTAGCGCTCGTCGTAGTCCAGGCCGTAGCCCACGACGAAGTCGTTGGGAATGTCGAAGCCCACGTAGGCGATCTCGACGTTGGCGCGCACCGCGTCGGGCTTGCGCAGCAGCGTGCACACCCGTAGCGAGCGGGGATGGCGGCTTTTCAGGTTCCGCAGCAGCCACGACAGCGTCAGGCCCGAGTCGACGACGTCCTCGACGATCAGCACGTCGCGATCGTTGATGTCGCGGTCCAGGTCCTTGAGAATGCGCACCACTCCCGACGACGACGTCGAGGAGCCGTAGGAGCTGACGGCCATGAATTCGAACTGCGTCGGCACCGGAATCGCGCGCGCCAGGTCGGTGACAAAGATCACCGCGCCCTTGAGCACGGTGATCAGCAGGAGATCCTGCCCGGTCTCGCTGACGGAGTCCCGGTAGTCGTCGCGGATTTGCTCGCCGAGCTCGCCGATGCGCACCTGGATCTGCTCCGTGGTGAGCAGCACGGACTTGATATCCCCCGGATACAGGTCCACGGGCTGCTCGGGCGTTATCGCCGAGGAGACTTGGGCCACGCCCACAGCGTGCCACGTCGGCGGCTGAACAACCAACGGCGGCGACAATTTGCGGAGTTTCACACAGGCTCGCGCCACAGGGTCAGAACGCCGTCGCGCCGCCCCGCGATCAGCCGCTCGCCGCGCAAATCTGACGCGACGGCCACCCCGCCCTGCCCGCGCCACGCGGTGACCAGCGCATCCACTCCGCGGATCTGCTTGTCGGTCAGCCGCGTCGCACCGCCGGCCAGCAACCAGCCGCGGATCACCCGGCGCCGCATCGCGTCGGGCAACGTGACCAGAGCCTGGGTCCGCAGCCCGGAGTCCGCCCGCACGCCGGGCAGCGCCTGCGCCGCGAGCGTGTCGATGAACTCGGTGTCCTCCCGCAGCGCCGTCGCCGTCCGGGCCAGCGCCTCGGCCACCCCGCCGCCCAGGACGTCCTCGAGCAGGGGCAGCACCTCGTGCCGCAGCCGGGTCCGGGTGAAGCGCCGGTCGCTGTTGTGCGGGTCCTGCCAAGCGGTCAGGCCCAGCTCACGGCACGCGGCATGCGTCGCGGCGCGCCGCACACCCAGCAACGGCCTGCACCACGGCGGGTCATGCGGGCGCATCCCTGCCATCGAGCGCGCTCCGGAGCCGCGGCCCAGCCCGAGCAGCACCGTCTCGGCTTGATCGTCGAGCGTGTGGGCCAGCAGCACCGGCCCGTGACGGCGGGCGCTCAACGCGGCGTAACGGGCCGCACGCGCCGCGGCCTCGGGACCGCCGTTGGGACCAACCGGGCTGCCGACCTGTACGCAAACCACTTGTGCGTCAACACATCCCAATGCGACGGCCTGGGTGCGTGCGGTTTCGGCGACAGCGGCCGATTCGGGCTGCAGGCCGTGGTCCACGATCAGCGCGGTGGTGGGCCGCAACGGGGCCGCGACGGCGGTGAGCGCCAGCGAGTCCGGCCCGCCCGATAGCGCCACACACCATGGGTCCCCGCTGACCAGATAGGTCTTGGCGAACGTCTCGACAGCCGCGCGCAGCTGCGCTACAGAATCCTGTCGATCCATCGCTGGGGGTCTTCTATCTCGGGGGGCAGCGGCAGCGTTTCGGGGCTCGTCCAGACGGTGTTGAACCGCTCCATTCCGACCCGGCCGACCACGTGGTCGACGAATGCCTTGCCGCGGGTGTACTGGCTGAGCTTGGCGTCCAGACCCAGCAGCGCGCGCATCAGGCGCTGCAGCGGTGGCGGCTTGCGATGACGACGGTCGTCGAATCGACCGCGAATGGTGGCCACCGATGGCACCGCCTTCGGCCCGACGGCATCCATGACGTGGTCGGCGTGCCCCTCCAGCAAGGTGCCCAGCACCAGCAGCTGATCCAAGGCCTTGCGCTGTGGCTCGGACTGCACGGCGCGCACCAGGCCGACGATCCCCGACGTGGAATCGTCGGCGCCGGACGTTCCGCGACCGCGGTTGCGCACGTACTCGGCCAGCCGCCCGGCCACTTCCCCGATGTCGTCGCCGGCGTCGCGGGTCAACAACGCCAGGGCGTCCGACATGTAGTCGGGCAACCAGGGGTTGGCGGTGAACTGCACCCGGTGCGTCACCTCGTGCAGGCACACCCACAGCCGGAAGTCGGCCGGCTCGACCCGCAGCTGACGCTCGACGGCGATGACGTTCGGATACACCAGCAGCAGGCAACCCTGTTTGTCGGTGGTGAACGGGTCGTACTGGCCGAGAATCCCGGAAGCCACAAACGCCAGCACGGCACCCGTCTGCGCGCCCGTGAGCCGGCCGGTGAGAAACCCATGTGGCTTCTCGGTGCCGCGCGTCATCACCCGCATCGAGTCCGCCGCGGCGCGAACCCACTCGCCGCGGTCGACGATGCGCGCCGCCGGCACCTCGCCGCTGGTGGCCAGGCCCGTGACGTCGCGTACCAGCGGTTCGGCTTTGGTCGCCGAACTGGCCAGCTCGTCAATCGCCTGACCGCGGGTGTAGTCGCTGGCCGGCGGTCCGGGCCGGGCCAGCCGAGTGCCGACCGTCGCCGCGAACCGCCAGTCGACGGCGGTCCCCAGGGTCAGGTCGGATGGCGCGGTCATGTGCACCCGCAAGTCCACAGCCGGGTGGCCAGGGCGTCCATCACGTTGCGTCCGTTGGGGCCGGCCGCGTTGGAGAGGAACGCGAACGTGAGCACGCGTCCGCTGCGGTCGGTGACGACCCCGACAAGCGAGTTGGTCGCGGTCAACGAGCCGGTCTTGGCGCGCAACCAGCCGGCCGGTCCCTGATTGGTGGCCTGGTCGAGAAAGCGCTCTGCCAGCGTCCCGCTGCCGCCGGCGATCGGAAGCAGATCGAGCAGCGCCCGCAACGACGGCTGGTCCGGCCCGGCGGCCGCCTGCACGGTGCCGTCGAGCGTCTTGGCCGTCAGGCGGTCGTCGACCGAGAGTCCGCTGGAGTCCAGCAGCGCGGCGCCGGTCGTATCGATGTGCGCGGTGCTCAACCGGTTGGTCACCGCGTCGACCGCACCCGCGAAGCTGCGCGGCCGATTGATCGCCGCCGCCACCTCACGGGCGATGCATTCGGCCAGCACGTTGTCGGAGTGGTCCATCATCTCGCCCAGCCGCTGGACCAGCGGCGCCGATTGCACCACCGCCAGCTGCCGCGCCCCGGACGGGGCGGAGGCGACGGTCACCGCGGCGGGATCCATTCCGAGGGCCTTGGCCAGCTCCCGCCCGGCGTCCAGCGCCGGAGTCTTGGATCGCCGGGAGTTGACGGTGCTCGGCTGGATGCGTCCGGCGTCGACCATCGCCGACTCGATCGGCGCGATGTCGCCGTTGTCGATGTCAGTCGGATCCCAGCCCTGCGCCATCGTCGGCCCGGTGAACGCCGAGGTGTCCACTTGCACGGCCGTCGGCGTCATGCCGCTGCGATGAATCTGCTCCACCAGGTCGCTGATCCGTGGCGCACCCCGGTACCAGGTCGGGACGTCGGGTGGCGCGGCCGACAGCGTCGGATCACCCGCACCCACCAGCACGATCGGTCCCTGGGCGTTCTGGCTGCCGGCCACGACGCGGGTGCTGATGCGGGCCTGACGATCCAGCGTCAGCAATGCCGCGGCCGCGGTCAGAACCTTGTTGGTCGACGCCGGCACCAACGGCAGGTCGTCGGCCACCTGCCACAGCTCTTTTCCGGTGACGGCGTCGGTGACCCGGCCCCCGAGCCTGCCCAGATTGGGGTCGGCCGCCACCGGCGCCAGCACGGCCGCCAGCCCCGCAGCCGACGGCGTATCGGCGGTGTCGGCGACGGGCACCATTCCCGGCTTCACCACCGGTGCGCGCGGCGGCGGTACGGGGACGTGCGCGTTGCTGCTGCCGTGCCCACCCGTGGTGAAGAAGGTGGCCGCGGCCACCACGGCTGCGACGAACGCGAGCACGGCCAATCCGATGAACACCTGGGTGGATTTCCGCCAGCGAGTACGACCCATCACTCTCCTGACTGTTTGGTCCTATTCTGCCGAATCTGCCGCAACTCGCTCGACTAGGGTGATCCGCGACGCAACCGACCTACCCGGGTCCGCCCAGATTTACTTCCTTCAAAGGAGCCGAGACAGTGCAATTCGACGTGGTCATTGAGATCCCGAAGGGCCAGCGCAACAAGTACGAGGTCGATCACGACACGGGGCGGGTGAAGCTGGACCGCTACCTGTACACGTCGATGGCCTACCCCACCGACTACGGGTTCATCGAGAACACCCTCGGCGAGGACGGCGACCCGCTGGACGTGCTGCTGCTGCTTCCCGAGTCGGTGTTCCCCGGCGTCCTGGTCGAGGCGCGGCCGGTGGGGATGTTCAAGATGGTCGACGAGGCCGGCGGTGACGACAAGGTGTTGTGTGTCCCGGCCGGCGACCACCGTTGGGACCACATCCAGGACATCGGCGACGTTCCGTCCTACGAGCTGGACGTCATCAAGCACTTCTTCTCGCAGTACAAGGCGCTGGAGCCGGGCAAGTACGTCAAGGCGGCGGACTGGGTCGGTCGCGCCGAAGCCGAGGCGGAGGTGGAGCGCTCCGTCGCGCGGTTCAAAGAAGGCGGGCACTAACGCTTCTGGCGTAACCGCGCCCACCCCGCTCGGGGATTCTCGGTGGCATCCTGGCGGTGTGACCCCGGTGTTGCATTTCGCCTCGAACTTCTGGTGGCTGATCTTCCCGTTCGCGGGTGCGATCGGAACCGGCGTCAGGGCGGTGGCCGCCGCCAATGAGCGCCGGGCGCAGCGACGGCTCGAGCGGTACCGGCTGAAGCAGCAGACCAAGATCGCCGTCGCTCAAGCGAAGGGGCGGGCGCGTGACGACGAAGAGGGCTCCCGGCGCGACCTCACGAAACTCATTGCAGCACATGATCGTACGGATGCGCAGTGGCTGGAGTACGAGGTCGATATCGCCAAATTGCTGGACTTCCCGTTGATGACGAATATGCGCGATCCGCTGACCATCGCCTTCCACAAGGCGAAGCGGCACGCGGACCTGTTGCGGCCGGACCGGCCCCAGGACTTCGCCGGCGATCGCGCCGCACAACTGGACTACCGCGATGCGGTCCACGAGTACATCAGTGCGTTCGAGATCGCGCAGGCCGAGGCAATTCGCCGGCGCCGCAGCGACTTCTCCGAAGACGAGCAGCAACGGCTGGCCCGGGCCCAGCATCTGCTGCACCTGGCGCAGGACGAGGGAGCCACCCGCGAAGAGCGGCAGAACGCCTACGCGCGGGCCGGCAAGGAGCTCGACGGCCTGATCGTGCTGCCCGCTCCCGCGCGGGCCAGCATCGAACGGCGCATCGCCGGACAGATCGAGGCATAGCTAACCGGTCAGGCGGCCCTGGCATCGCGCCTGTTGCGCAGCACGCTCCACCCGAACGCCGCCCCGACGAAGACCACGCCCACCGAAGCGGTGGCGGCCTCGGGAATCCGATACCGCTCTTCGATGGACAGCAGCATGATCACCGCCAACGCGCCGATCGCCCAGTGCGCGCCGTGTTCCAGGTACACGTAGCGGTCCAGCGTCTGCTGCTGGACCAGGTAGATCGTGATCGACCGGACGAACATCGAGCCGACCAGCCCGAGGCCCAGGGCGATGATGATGGGATCCGACGTGATCGCGAAGGCGCCGGTGACCCCGTCGAACGAGAACGCCGCGTCCAGCACCTCGAGGTACAGGAACAGCGTCAGGCCGGCCTTGCCCGTCGCCAGGACCGGCGCGGAGGACGATGCGGCGCCGTCGACTTCGGCTGGCCGGAATGCCTGGCTGAGACCGTTGACGAGCAGATACGTCACCAGGCCCAGCAGCCCGGCCGTCAGCACCGTCGCACACTCGTCGCGAGAGTGGGTCAACTGCGTGCCGACCAGAACCAGCACGGCGCCGGTGACCACCACCGACACCTCGGCAAGACGACCAATACGTGCGAAAGGGACCTCAATCCACCTGAGCCACTTGATGTCTCGGTCATAAACGACGAAGTCCAGAAACAGCATCAGCAGAAATATCCCGCCGAATGCCGCGATCTGCGGATGGGCCGCCAGCACCAGCTTTTCGTAGCTGGGCGAGCCGTCCGGGAATTCCAGTGCGCCGTGCGGCGGCGGATTGCGCGCCAAGTCCAGCGCGCGGATCGGGTGTATGCCCGCGGTGGCCCACACGATCAGCAACGGGAACACAAGACGCATACCGAACACGGCGATCAGAATCCCGAGGGTCAGGAACATCTGCCGCCAAAACGAGCTCATCCGCTTCAGCACGCCGGCGTTGATGATCGCGTTGTCGAAGGACAACGACACCTCGAGAATGGCCAGGGCTACCAAGAGGAACAGGGCATTGAGCCCACCGTGGGCGTAACCGAGCGCTAGGGCCGCCAAGGTGAGCAGCAGCGAAATCCCGAAGATGCGAGCGGCGGCCATGGGTCCTTCCTGACAGCCGCCCACACTAGGGCGAAGCCGGTCGCGGCCGCCAGCCATGGAAGCGGCGCACTTACTATTTTCAAATTGTGGCGATACTGGCGGTAGTTGGGGTCTGTCGGCCGAATGCGCCGCCCCGGTGACCGAAGTCGGCGGCGCGGCGTCCCCCTTGGGCGCTGCCGGGGCCGGGGGAGCGTCCCAGGGGCCGGTCGCGCGCAGCAGCATGGCCCGGGTCGGCGCCGCGACCGCGCTGACCGCGGTGTGCGGCTACGCGGTGATCTACCTGGCGGCTCGTGACCTGGCTCCGAGCGGCTTCTCGGTGTTCGGGGTGTTCTGGGGCGCGTTCGGCTTGGTCACCGGCGCCGCCTTCGGCCTGCTGCAGGAAACCACCCGGGAGGTCCGCGCCACGCGTTACATCGACGCGTTGCCCACTCCCGAATCACGCAACCACCCGCTGCGCGTCGCCGCGATGGTCGGCGTCGCGGCGGCCATCGTGATCGCGGGCAGCTCGCCGCTGTGGGGCGGGCGGGTGTTCGTGGAACAACGCTGGCTGTCGGTAGCGCTGCTGGCCGTCGGCCTGGCCGGGTTCTGTCTGCACGCCACCCTGCTCGGCATGTTGGCCGGCACCGATCAGTGGACCCAGTACGGGGCTCTGATGGTGACCGACGCGGTCATGCGGGTGGCGATCGCCGCGGCCACGTTCGTGCTCGGCTGGGGGTTGACCGGATTCTTGTGGGCGACGGTGGCCGGCGCGGTGGCCTGGCTGATCATCCTGGCGGCCTCACCCACTGCCCGCGCGACGGCGCGGCTGCTGACGCCCGGCAACACCGCGACGTTCTTGCGGGGCACCGCGCATTCGATCACCGCAGCCGGCGCCAGCGCGATCCTGGTGATGGGATTCCCGGTGCTGCTCAAGCTGACGTCGAATGAGCTTGGGGCACAAGGCGGTGTGATCATCCTGGCCGTGACGTTGACCCGCGCGCCGCTGCTGGTGCCGTTGACCGCCATGCAGGGCAACCTGATCGCTCACTTCGTCGACGAGCGCAGCAACCGGCTGCGGGCGCTGCTCGCGCCCGCAGCGATCATCGGCGGCATCGGCGCTATCGGGGTGCTGGCGGCCGGCCTGGTGGGCCCGTGGCTGCTGCGGGTCGCCTTCGGGTCGCAGTACGACGCCAGCGGCGCGCTGTTGGCATGGCTGACGGGCGCGGCGTTGTCGATCGCCGTGCTGACGCTCACCGGCGCCGCCGCGGTGGCCGCCGCGCTGCATCGGGCGTACGCGCTGGGGTGGGTCGGGGCCACCGCGGCGTCTGGACTGTTGTTGCTGCTGCCGCTGCCGCTGGAGACCCGCACCGTGGTCGCGCTGCTGTGCGGTCCGCTGGTGGGGATCGGCGTCCACCTGCTGGCCCTGGCGCGCGCCGGGCGCTTAACCGGCTGATCCTGGCTACCCTGTGAACATCGAAACGGATTATCCCGGCGCCTGGATCGTCATTCCCGCCTACAACGAAGCCACGGTCATCGGTGAGGTGATCGCGGATGTGCGTTCGGTCTTCGACCACGTCGTGTGCGTCGACGACGGCAGCACGGACGGCACCGGCAAGATCGCCAGGCGGGCCGGGGCTCATCTGGTCCGCCACCCGGTCAACCTGGGTCAGGGTGCCGCCATTCAGACCGGGGTCGAGTACGCCCGCAAGCAGCCCGGGGCGCGGGTCTTCGCGACCTTCGACGCCGACGGTCAGCATCGCGTCAAAGACGTGGCCGCGATGATCGACCGGCTCGTCGCCGAAGACGTCGACATCGTCATCGGAACGCGGTTCGGCGGGCCGGAGAGCAGCCGGCCGCCATTTCTGAAGCGGATCGTGCTGCAGACCGCTGCCCGATTGAGCCCACGCGGTCGCCGGCTTGGCCTGACCGACACCAACAATGGGCTGCGGGTGTTCAACAAGACGGTCGCCGACGGGCTGAACATCACGATGAGCGGCATGAGTCATGCCAACGAATTCATCATGCTGGTCGCCGAAAACCATTGGCGCGTGGTCGAACAGCCGGTTGAGGTGCTGTACACCGAATACTCGAAGTCGAAAGGCCAGCCCCTACTCAACGGCGTCAACATCATTTTCGACGGGTTCCTCCGCGGGAGGATTCCGAGATGAGAAGGACCGAAAGATGAACTGGATCCAGGTGCTGCTGATCGGGTCGATCATCGCGCTGTTGATTTACCTGCTGTGGTCACGGCGCAGCTCACGGTCGAAGGCCTGGGTCAAGGTCGGCTACGTCTTCTTCGTGCTCGCCGGCATCTACGCCGTGCTGCGGCCCGACGACACCACCGTGGTCGCGCACTGGTTCGGCGTGCGCCGCGGCACCGACCTGATGCTCTATGCGCTGATCATGGCGTTCAGCTTCACCACGCTGAGCACCTATATGCGGTTCAAGGACTTGGAGTTGCGCTACGCGCGCCTTGCCCGCGCCGTCGCGCTGGAGGGCGCGCAGGCGCCCGAGGCGCGCTAGCCGGCGTGGGCGTGCCGGAAAAACTCGACCGTGCGAAACACGCCATCTTTGAGGTCAACTTGCGGCCGCCAGCCCAAAACCCTTGCCGCTGAGCTGATATCGAGGCACGAACGCTTCAGATCGCCGAGCCGGTCCGGGTGAAAATCCGGGTCGTCGGGACCCCCGACGGCTTCGGCCACCGCCGTGTGCAGTTGCCGGTCGGACGTCTCTATTCCGGTGCCGATGTTGAAACGCTGCCCACTGCCGGCTTTCCCGGACGCCTTGACGAAAGCGTCCACGACGTCGTCGACGAACACGTAGTCGCGCGTCTTGCCGCCGTCCCCGAAGACCTTCGTCGGCTTACCCGACAGCAGCGCCTGCGCGAAGATCGCCACCACGCCCGCTTCGCCGTGCGGGTCTTGGCGCGGGCCGTAGACGTTGGCCGGCGCGATGTGCGAGCAGTCCAGGCCGTACAGATGCCGGAAGGTGTTCAGGTAGATCTCGCCGGCCACCTTGCCCGCGGCATACGGCGACGCCGGGTCGGTCGGCACGGTCTCGGGAGTCGGGTACTGCGACGGGGTGCCGTAGATGGATCCTCCCGACGAGGTGTGCACGACTTTGCGAACACCGGCGCGGCGCGCGGCCTCGGCCAGCCGCACCGTCCCGATGACGTTGACCGAGGCATCGAACTGCGGGTCGGTCACCGAGTGACGAACGTCGATCTGCGCCGCCAGGTGGAACACCACCTCGGGGCGGTGCTCGTCGAGGATCGCGTTGAGATCCGCGGTCACGATGTCCGCCTCGAGAAAGACGTGAGCGGAATCGTCGGCCAGGTGCTCGAGGTTTCTCGCCTTGCCCGACGCGAAATTGTCCAGGCTCACCACCGAATGGCCGTCCGCCAGCAGGCGGTCGACCAGCGTAGACCCGATGAATCCGGCTGCCCCCGTAACCAGTGCGTGCACCGGCCCACCATACCGACCGGTAAACAATAACCATGCCCGCCGCCATGACCCGGATGCCGCGGCTCGCCCTCGCGGCGGCCGCGCTGATCGTGGTCCAGCTGGTAGTACGCGCGGTGCTGGCATTCGGCGGCTACTTCTACTGGGACGACCTGATCCTGATCGGGAAGGCCGGAACCGAGGGGTTGCTGTCGCCGTCGTACCTGTTCGACGACCACGACGGCCACGTGATGCCGGCGGCCTTCCTGGTCGCGGGCGTGCTGATCCGGCTGGCTCCGCTGGATTGGACCGGGCCCGCGATCAGCCTGGTGGTGCTGCAGCTGCTGGCCTCGCTGGCGCTGTTACGCGCGCTGTATGTGATCCTCGGCTGGCGTCGCGTGCTACTGATCCCGCTGACGTTCGCGCTATTCACGCCGCTGGGGGTACCGGGGTTCGCGTGGTGGGCGGCGGCGCTGAACTCGCTGCCGATGCTGGCGGCGCTGGCCTGGGTGTGCGCCGACGCGGTGCTGCTGGTGCGCACCGGCAACCAGCGCTACGCGCTGACCGGCCTGCTGGTCTACCTGGGCGGGTTGCTGTTCTTCGAGAAGGCGGCGGTGATCCCGTTCGTCGCGTTCGCGGTGGTCGCCCTGCTCTGCCATGTGCGCGGTGAGAGGTCCGCGCTGCTGACGGCCTGGCGCGGGGCCTCGGGGTTGTGGGTCGCGTCGCTGATCCTGACGGTCGCGTGGGTGGCGATCTACCTCGCGGTGGTCAATCAGCAGCGGTGGAGTTCCGACCTCGCGATGACCGGGGATCTGCTGTCGCGGTCCATCACCCACGGCATCGTGCCGGGGCTGGCCGGCGGGCCGTGGCATTGGGACCGCTGGGCGCCGGCCTCGCCGTGGGCCACTCCCCCGCCACTGGTGATGGCGGTGGGCTGGCTGGTGCTGGTCGCGGTGCTGGCGCTGACGCTGGTCCGCAAGCAACGCATCGGCCCGGTGTGGCTGACCGCGGCCGGTTACGCCGTGGCATGCCAGGTGCCGATCTATCTGATGCGCTCGTCGAAGCTGACCGCGTTGGAACTCGCCCAAACCCTGCGCTATCTGCCGGATCTCGTCGTCGTGCTGGCGCTGCTGGCCGCCGTCGGGCTCTGCGCGCCGAATCGGTCGCTTGGCGCGCGTTGGCTGGACGCGTCACCGCAACGCGCCATGGTGGCAACAGGTTTGGCGGTGTCTTTCGTGGCCAGCAGCCTGTACTCGACGGCTACCTTCCTGACCAGCTGGCGCGACAACCCGACTCAGGCCTATCTGCGCAATGCCCGGGCCAGTTTAGCCGCAGCACAAGCGAATTCGAATGCTCCGCTGCTGGATCAGGAGGTCGACCCGCTGATCCTGCAGCGCGTGGCCTACCCGGAGAATCTGGCCAGCCATATGTTCGCCCTGCTCCGGGACAGACCGGAATTTGCCACGGCGACAACGCAATTGCGAATGTTCGACAGCTCCGGGCGACTGATCCCGGCGAGAGTCACCTGGATTCGGAACATCAAACCCGGGCCGATGCCGCAGTGTGGCTATTTCGCCCAGCCGGACAAGCCGGCGCGGATGGTGCTCGACGGGCCGCTGCTGCCCGCCGATTGGACCGTCGAATTCAACTATCTGGCCAACAGTGACGGCTCGATGACCGTCTCGCTGTCGGAGGGGCCCGGTGTCAAGGTTCCGGTGCATCCGGGACTCAACCGGGTCTACGCCCGGCTGCCGGGCGCCGGCGACGCGATCATGGTTCGCGCCAACACCACCGCGCTGGCCCTGTGCGTCGCGTCGGGGCCGGTGGGCTTCCTCGCGCCGGCCTAGCCGCGCGCCCAACCCGGCTAGCCGATTTGTATGCCACCGCCCCGCGGGACCACCCGTCAGGCCGCTATCGCACGGCGCACAGGTGTTTCCAACCGACACCACCACGGTCACACCGGCAACGAGCGCACGAAGCATGGTCAACCCTGTCACCCGCCACCGGCTGCGAGCGACAGTTTAGAAAGCTTGGGTTTTAATGCGGGATGGCGCTGCGGCTACGCGGCACTCGGCCCGCGCCACGGCGCTTGTGCCGCCGTGCTTTTGGGGTCGCGTTGGACCGTGAACGCCGGGCGCAGCGTCGTCACGGGGGCCAGGTCAGCAGTTCGCTGCCCGCTCTGCTGAACCCTGCGGTAGGTCCACCAGGCCGCGGCCATAGTCGCGATCGCCAGTCCGAGAGCCAACAGGACCAATGCGTCTCCGAAGGCCAGCAACATGATGATGCCCGCCACGATCCAGACCGCCTCACTGATGGGGTAATGGGAATCCATGTCAACCTCGCTCGAAGTGTGGAGTCACCTACTTATCTGGCGACTGCCAGCTGCAACGCGGGAGCGATGGGAAGGCTGCCCGATCCGGGGCCGCGGTGACTCAACTCACTGTGGAATCCACTGGTTGATGGAGCCGCCTGGGGGAATCGAACCCCCGACCTATTCATTACGAGTGAATCGCTCTACCGACTGAGCTAAGGCGGCGCACCCTCTAGCTGGGCGGCACGAGTCTACGGCAGGCGGGCGCGCGTGCTCAATTTCAAACCCGTTCAGTCCCGCAGTTCTTGGCCGATGGTGGCCACCATCGCGTCGACGGCGAACTTGGGCTTGACGTTGGCCGCCAGCGCTTCGCGGCACTCCAGCACGGCCTCGATGCAGCGCAGCAGTCGCTCGGGCGCGGCATGAGCGGCCAGCGCCGCCACCCGCTCGGCCATGTCCGGATGGTTGGCCCGCACCCCGCCCGCCTGCGCCGAGACCACCAGCGCGTCCCGGAAGTAGGTCGCCAGGTCGATCAGCGCCCGGTCCAGCGCATCGCGCGATGCCCTGGTGTGGCGCGACTTCTGCCGTCGCTCGAGATCCTTGATCGCCCCCGTGGCGCCGCGCATCGCCCCGGCGGTGCCCTTCCCGGTGCCACCGGCCCCCAGCGCCGTCCGCAGCTCCTCGGTCTCGGCCTCGGCACGGTCGGCGGTCAATACGACCGCCTCGGTTTCGGCCGCGGCCACCAATTCCTCGGCGGCGGCAAAGGCGCGCGCCGGGGTCGCGGCATCGCGGACCAGTCCCAGCGCCCGCTCCCGTCGCTCCCTGGCCTCCGGGTCGGTCGCGAGTCGGCGCGCCCGCCCCACGTGACCGCCGCTGACCGACGCCGCCCAGCTCGCCGCTGTCGGCGGTCAGCCCGTCGCTGTCGATCAGCACCTGCGCGATCGAATCGGTCGACGGGGTCACCAGTGCGACGTGCCGGCACCGGGACCGCAGCGTGACCGCGATGTCCTCGGGATCCACCGACGGCGCACACAGCAGGAACACCGTCGACGGCGGCGGTTCCTCGACCACCTTCAGCAGCGCGTTGGCGGCACCTTCGGTCAGCCGATCGGCGTCTTCGACCACCACGATCTGCCGGTGTCCGGTGCTCGGGCGGCGCGACGCGATCTGCACGATGCCGCGCATCTCGTCGACCCCGATGGACAGGCCCTCGGGGATTACCCGCCGGACGTCGGCGTGGGTGCCGGCCATCGTCGTCGTGCAGGCCCGGCACTGCCCGCAGCCAGGGCCCCCGTCTTCAGGAGAAGAGGTGCACTGCAGTGCGGCCGCGAAGCACAGCGCCGCGATCGAGCGCCCCGATCCCGGCGGACCGGTGATGAGCCACGCATGTGTCATAGTCCCGTGGTCCCCAGTGCTGTGACCGGGATCACTGCGGGTGGCTCGGGCGGCAGCGAGCAGCTCGGCCTCCACCGCTTCTTGGCCTACCAGCCGCGTAAACACTCCGGACATCACTGGCAACACTAGTGAGACAGAGCGACGTCTACCGCATGGCAACCGTATCGCGACAATTCCGTGATCTTTTCCGACATTTCGCCAGGATCGGGCGACTTGCCGAAGAGATTTAGGGGTTACCGGCTAGTCCCTGCCGACCGATACGGTGGGTTGGTGGCAACACCGGGTGCTCTGCCCGGGCGAATCGGTGCGTTCGTCCGGTGGGTGGTGCGCACCCCGTGGCCGCTGTTCTCGCTGAGCATGCTGCAGGCCGACATCATCGGCGCCCTGTTCGTGCTCGGCTTCCTGCGTTACGGCCTGCCACCCCAGGACCGTATTCAACTGCAGGATCTGCCAACGCTCAACCTGGCGATCTTCGCCGGCTCGTTGGTCGTCTTGTTCCTCGTCGGGGTCGTGGTCAACCTCAGATTGCTGATGCCGGTTTTCCGCTGGCAGCGCCGCGACAACATGCTCGCCGAGACCGACCCGGCCGCCACCGAACTGGCCCGTAGTCGCGCCTTGCGCATGCCGTACTACCGCACCCTGAGCACCGTCGTGTACTGGTGCATCGGCGGTGTGGTGTTCGTCGTCGCCAGCTGGTCGGTGGCCAGGTTCGCCGCGCCCGTCGTCACGGTTGCGACCGCATTGGGGGCCGCGGCCACCGCGATCATCGGCTACCTGCAATCGGAACGGGTGTTGCGGCCGGTGGCGGTCGCCGCCCTGCGCAGCGGGGTGCCGGAGAACGTCAAGGCGCCGGGCGTCATCCTGCGCCAGATCCTGACCTGGATGCTGTCCACCGCGGTGCCACTGCTGGCGATCGTGCTCGCCGTGGTGGCCGACAAGGTTTCGCTGCTCCACACCGCGCCGGAGAGCCTGTTCAATCCCATCCTGTTGCTGGCCCTGACGGCGCTGTGCGTCGGGCTGATCAGCACCCTGCTGGTCGCCATGTCGATCGCCGACCCGCTTCGCCAGCTGCGCTGGGCGCTCTCGGAGGTGCAGCGCGGTAACTACAACGCGCACATGCAGATCTACGACGCCAGCGAGCTGGGCCTGTTGCAGGCCGGGTTCAACGACATGGTGCGCGACCTGTCCGAGCGGCAGCGGCTGCGCGACCTGTTCGGTCGCTACGTCGGCGAAGACGTGGCCCGCCGGGCGATCGAGCGCGGCACCGAGCTGGGTGGCCAGGAACGCGACGTCGCGGTGCTGTTCGTCGACCTGGTCGGCTCGACCCAGCTGGCCGCGACGCGACCGCCCGCCGAGGTGGTCCATCTGCTCAACGAATTCTTCCGCGTGGTGGTCGACACCGTCGGCCGCCACGGCGGCTTCGTCAACAAGTTCCAGGGCGATGCCGCGCTGGCCATCTTCGGCGCACCCATCGAGCATCCGGACGCCGCCGGCGGCGCACTGGCCGCCGCCCGTGAGTTGCACGATGAACTCCTGCCGGTGATCGGCGTGGCCGAGTTCGGCATCGGGGTGTCCTCCGGCCGGGCCATCGCCGGCCATATCGGCGCGCTGGCGCGCTTCGAGTACACCGTGATCGGCGACCCGGTCAACGAGGCGGCGCGGCTGACCGAGCTGGCCAAACTCGAGTCCGGCCACGTGCTTGCGTCGGCGATCGCGGTCAGCGGCGCGTTGGACGCCGAGGCGTTGTGCTGGGATGTCGGCGAGGTGGTCGAGCTACGCGGTCGCACCGCGCCCACTCAGCTGGCCCGGCCGCTGAATCTGGCTGTCCCCCCGGCGGTTTCGACCCCGCGGCCCATCGTCGAAGAAGTATCCAGCGAAATTATGTGATCAGCGCGGGCGCTAGCTGCGCTTGGCGGCCTTTTTCGCGGGGGCCTTGCGGGTGGTCTTCTTCGCGGGCCGTTTCACCGGACCCCGGGCCCGCCGGTCGGCCAGCAGCTCGGCGGCGCGCTCGTCGGTGATCGAGAGCACGTCATCGCCCTTGCGCAGACTCGCGTTGGTCTCGCCGTCGGTGACATACGGCCCAAATCGACCGTCCTTCACCACCATTGGCTTGCCCGATGCCGGGTCATTGCCCAGCTCGCGCAATGGCGGGTGCCGAAGCGGCTTGCCTGCCACGGCGTTTCGGCTCGGCGTAAATCTTCAGCGCCTCGTCGAGCGTGATCGTGAACATCTGCTCCTCGGTCGCCAGCGAACGAGAATCGGTGCCACGCTTCAGGTATGGGCCATAGCGCCCGTTCTGCGCAGTGATCTCCTCGTTCGACTGGGGGTCGACACCGACCACCCGGGGCAGTGACAGCAGTCTCAACGCGTCTTCGAGCGTGACGGTCTGCAGATCCATGGTGCGCAGCAGCGAGCCGGTGCGGGGCTTGGGACCGGTGGGCTTCTTGCCCTTCTTCGCCGGGGCCGCATCACCGTCCTCCGGGGGCGGCTCCGGCAGGACCTCGGTCACATACGGTCCGTAACGGCCGTCCCTGGCCAGGATTTCGTGGCCGGTCTCGGGATCCACGCCCAGCGAGCGACCCTCTTGCGGTGTCGCGAAAAGCTCCTCGGCGACCTCGAGTGTCAGCTCGTCGGGAGTCAGGGAGTCGTTGAGGTTGGCGCGCTGCGGCTTTGACTCACCATCGTCGCCGGTGATCGTGCGCTCCAGATAGGGCCCGTTCTTGCCTACCCGGACGTAGACGGAGCGACCCTCGGAATCGTCAAATAGCTTGATGGAGTTGACTTCTCGGGCGTCGATGCCTTCGAGGTTGACGCCCACGAGCTTTTTGAGCCCACCTGAACGAGCCACCGAGTCGGGCACGCCGTGGTCACCGCCGAAGTAGAAGTTGTTGAGCCAGTTGGTGCGTTGCTCGTTGCCCGACGCGATCGCGTCGAGCTCGTCTTCCATCGCCGCGGTGAAGTCGTAGTCGACGAGCCGACCGAAATGCTGCTCCAGCAGCCCGGTGACGGCGAACGCGACCCACGAGGGCACCAGCGCGCTGCCCTTCTTCTGCACGTAGCCGCGGTCCTGGATGGTCTTGATGATCGACGAGTACGTCGACGGGCGGCCGATCCCCAGCTCCTCGAGCGCCTTGATCAGCGAGGCCTCGGTGTAGCGCGCCGGCGGGTTGGTGGTGTGGCCGTCGGGGGTGAGCTCGAGGGCGGCCAGCCGCTGCCCCTCGGTGAGCTGGGGCAACCGGCGCTCGGCGTCGTCGGCCTCGCCGCCGGCCAGTTCGTCCACGGTTTCCACGTAGGCCTTGAGGAAGCCGGCGAAGGTGATGGTGCGGCCGCTCGCGGAGAACACCACCTGCTGGTCGTTCGATGCACCGGCGATCCGCAGGCTCAGCGTGGTCCCGCGCGCGTCGGCCATCTGCGAGGCCACCGTGCGCTGCCAGATCAGCTCGTAGAGACGGAACTCGTCGCCGTCGAGTTCGCGGCGTACCGCATCCGGAGTCGCGAAGGTCTCACCCGCCGGGCGGATCGCCTCGTGCGCCTCCTGGGCGTTCTTGACCTTCCGGGTGTACTGACGCGGCGACGGGGACACGTATTCGTCGCCGTAGAGCTGACTGGCCTGAGTGCGCGCCGCGCTGATCGCCGACTGCGACAGCGTCGTCGAATCGGTACGCATATAAGTGATGTAGCCGTTTTCGTAGAGCCGCTGGGCGATGCTCATCGTCCGCTCGGACGAGAAGCGCAGCTTGCGGCCCGCCTCCTGCTGCAGCGTCGACGTCATGAACGGCGCGTACGGGCGCCGGGTGTAGGGCTTCTCCTCGACCGAGGCCACGGACAGCTGCGCGCCGCGCAATCCGCTGGCCAGCTCCGTGGCCCGTGCTTCATCGAGCACTGTGACTTCGTCGGCCTTGCGCAGCGTGCCCAGCGAGTCGAAATCACGGCCGGTGGCGACCCGCAATCCGTCGACAGAGGTCAGCCGGGCGGTGAAGGTGGGCGGCTGCGCGTTCGGGTCGGACACGCTGGCGTCCAGCTGGGCGACGATGTCCCAGTACGACGCGCTGCGGAACGCCATGCGGTCGCGTTCGCGCTGCACGATGATGCGGGTGGCCACGGACTGCACCCGGCCCGCCGACAGCCGGGGCGCGACCTTCTTCCACAGCACCGGGCTGACCTCGTAGCCGTACAGCCGGTCCAGGATGCGGCGGGTTTCTTGCGCGTCGACCAGGTCGATGTCGAGGTCGCGGGGGTTTTGCGCGGCCTCGAGAATGGCCGGTTCGGTGATCTCGTGGAACACCATCCGCTTGACCGGGATGCGCGGCTTCAGCGTCTCCATCAGGTGCCAGGCGATGGCCTCGCCCTCGCGGTCACCATCCGTGGCGAGGTAGAGCTCGTCGACGTCCTTGAGCAGGCCCTTGAGCTCGGTGACCGTGCTCTTCTTCTCGGGGCTGATGATGTAGAGCGGTTCGAAGTCGGCGTCGACGTTCACTCCGAGCCGGGCCCAGGGCTCCGACTTGAACTTGGCGGGCACGTCGGCGGCGGCTCTCGGCAGGTCGCGGATGTGTCCTCGCGACGACTCGACGATGTAGGTGGAGCCCAGGTAGCCCGCAAGTTTGCGCGCTTTCGTCGGCGACTCGACGATGACAAGTCGCCTCCGGCTGCCATTGCCGCTGGTGTCGCGGCCTACTGTTGGGTCAGCCACCTGCGCTTACGCTCCATCTCTTTTCCGGTCTCCGTTCGAGACCGCCCTGCAGGAAGAATGACAGGCGGACGTCTGAAATTCCGCTGAAATTCAGATACGCCGGCGTTCCTTCCCGTTCGGGCACCTGACAATTTCGCACCCGGAGGCGGGCCGACGCAAACCGACTCCCCGAAAACGCAGGTATTAGCGACGGCGAAACCCGAGTGTCGGGTGCTGCCCGGCGCGCCTGCGGATCGTCACCCCGGGACGCTCGCCTATCCCGGGTCGCGCGGCTAAACCTGGGGCCACAGCGCCAACGCTTCGGCACCGTCAGGATGTTCCCCGACGTTCTCTACCAGCCGCGATAGCCTGCGACGGCCGCTGATCCGCAGCGCCGGGCGCCCGCCGCGGGTACCGATCAGGGTGGGTGCGATCCCGACCCGCATCAGGGCCGACGCCAGCGGTGAATGGGTGTCGGGAGCGTGTGGATCCAGACCCAGTTGATAGTGATCGCCTTCGGGTGTGCCCGCCACGATGGTCCACGCCCGCAGCTCGCGCGGGCCGGGCAGCCAGCGCGGTGGCACCGTCTTGACCGCGCCGCGGGTCCATTCGGCGGCGATCGTGGTCAACGACGGGTCGACCGCCGTCCGCACCAGCGGTGTGTCCTCGTCCGTGCGGCCGATCTCGGGGATCAAGCCGGCCTCGTCGATCATGTCGGCCAGCGCCGTGGCGCGCCAGAGCTGATCCACGACCACCGAAAGCCGGGCGCCACGCGCCTGGGCGACGCCCACCGTCACGATCTGGCCAGAAGCCGCCAGCACTCCGCACAGATCGGCGACCGCGGGCGGCACCGCCTCCGCTGTGAAGAAGGAAAGCTGACTCACCACACCGACAGTAAGCCAGGTCGTCCGTCCCCGCTTCGAGGTATTCGGCGCGGCGTCCGGCGTGGCGGGTCGGCCACTCCCAGGTGCAGGTGACGGATGCGTGAATAGATAGTGAAAACCCCCCGGCAGAACCCGCTAAGCGGATTGCACGGGGGGTTTTCGTCAGAATCTGCTCGATTTAGACGGAGCGGACTCCGGTGGCCTGGGGGCCCTTAGGGCTGTGGCCGATCTCGAACTCGACCTTCTGATTCTCTTCGAGGGTGCGGAAGCCCGAACCCTGGATCTCCGTGTAGTGGACAAAAACGTCCGCGGAACCATCTTCAGGAGCGATGAAACCGAACCCCTTCTCCGCGTTGAACCACTTCACAGTTCCCTGTGGCATTTCTCGATCTTTCCTTTTCTTCAAGGTGCGGAGCACCGCTTTTCGGTGCTCCGGGCCCGTTGTCACCGCCATACCTCACGGAGTCGTCGGAACTGCACCCGACCGTTAACCTCGCAGGAACCGCGGGTCGCAACGTCGATCCTGCGAAGTTTTGACACGAACACAGAAGCTACGACCGCAAACAGTCAATCATGTTCATCGCGTCGGCGACAGACTTGTGTCCCTGACTGATTCTTGGAAGGTGTGACGTGGCGAGTTTCGGCAGCGACCTGCTGGCCGTCGCGCTTGCCGGTACCGCGCCGGACGAGCATCCGCTGCGCCACGTCGCGGAGCTGCCGGCCCGCGCCGGCAGGCCCCGGATTTGGCCGGAATGGGCCGAACCCGACGTCGTGCAAGCCTTGACCGAGCGCGGTATCAGCGCACCGTGGTCACATCAGGCGCGGGCCGCCGAATTGGCCCATGCCGGCCGTCATGTCGTGGTCAGCACCGGTACGGCGTCGGGCAAGTCGCTGGCCTATCAACTGCCCGTTCTCAATGCGCTGGCGACGGATCCATTGGCCCGCGTGCTGTACCTGTCGCCGACGAAGGCCCTTGGTCACGACCAGTTGCGCACCGCGCACGCACTGACGGCGGCCATCCCGCGACTGGGCCATCCGGGTTTCGAGGTCGCGCCCACCGCCTATGACGGCGACAGCCCCGCCGAGGTTCGCCGCTTCGCGCGCGAGCGTTCCCGATGGCTGTTTTCCAACCCCGACATGATCCATTTGTCTATTTTGCGAAACCATCCGCGCTGGGCCGTCTTGCTGCGCGGCCTGCGCTACGTGATCGTCGACGAATGTCATTACTACCGTGGCGTCTTCGGCTCGAACGTGGCGATGGTGCTGCGCCGCCTGTTGCGGCTGTGTGCGCGCTATTCCACCGCGCCGACAGTGATCTTCGCCAGCGCCACGACG
The DNA here is from genome assembly GCA_963794245.1 of uncultured Actinomycetota bacterium. GTDB lineage: Bacteria > Actinomycetota > Actinomycetes > Mycobacteriales > Mycobacteriaceae > Mycobacterium. The sequence continues at coordinate 282,183 of CAWCDD010000005.1, forward strand.
GATTCACCTGGCACGACGGCCTCCGAACTCATCGGCCTGCCTGTCGAAGAGGTCACCGAAGACGGCTCCCCGCAAGGCGCTCGCACCGTGGCGTTATGGGAACCCGCCCTGCGCACCGACATCACCGGCGAGCACGGTGCCCCGGTGCGCCGCTCCGCCGGTGCCGAGGCCGCGCGGGTGATGGCCGATCTGATCGCCGAGGGGGCCCAGACCCTGACCTTCGTTCGTTCCCGGCGCGCGGCCGAATTGACCGCGCTGGGCGCCCGAGCGCGACTGGACGACGTCGCCGCGGAGCTGTCGCAGACAGTGGCGTCATACCGGGCCGGTTATCTCGCCGAGGACCGCAACGCGCTGGAACGCGCGCTGGCCGAGGGCCGATTGCGGGGCTTGGCCACCACCAACGCGCTGGAGTTGGGTGTCGACATCGCGGGGCTGGATGCGGTGGTGCTCGCCGGTTTTCCCGGGACGGTCGCGTCCTTCTGGCAACAAGCCGGCCGGTCGGGCCGGCGCGGGCAGGGTGCGCTGGTGGTGCTGATCGCCCGCGACGATCCGCTGGACACGTATCTGGTGCACAATCCCGCGGCGCTGTTGGACAAGCCGGTCGAGCGGGTGGTGATCGACCCGGCCAACCCCTACATTCTCGGGCCCCAACTGCTTTGCGCTGCAACAGAATTGCCTCTCGAGGAGGCGGAGGTCCGGGAGCTCGGCGCCGTACCAGTGGCCGACGGGCTGGTCGACGACGGGCTGTTGCGCCGGCGCAACGGCAAGTACTTTCCCGTGCCCGGTCTGGAACCGCATGGCGCGGTGGACATCCGTGGCTCGGCGGGCGGCCAGATCGTCATCGTGGAGGCCGATACCGGGCGACTGCTGGGCAGCACCGGGGTGGGTCAGGCCCCCGCCTCGGTCCACCCGGGGGCGGTATATCTGCACCAGGGCGACACGTACGTCGTCGATTCGCTGGATCTCGAGGACGGAATGGCCTTCGTCCACGCCGAGGATCCCGGCTATGCGACGTTCGCCCGCGAAATCACCGACATCAACGTCACCGGCAGCGGCGAGCAATCGACTTTCGGCCCGGTCACCCTGGGCGTGGTGCCGGTCCGGGTCACCCATCGGGTCGTGGGCTACCTGCGTCGGCGTCTTTCCGGGGAGGTCATCGATTTCATCGAGCTGGACATGCCCGAACACGTCCTCGACACCACCGCGGTCATGTACACCGTCACGCCGGAGGCGTTGGCGCGCAACGGGGTCGACGCGGCGCGGATTCCTGGCTCGTTGCACGCCGCCGAACACGCCGCCATTGGGCTGCTGCCGTTGGTGGCCAGCTGCGACCGCGGTGACATCGGCGGGATGTCCACCGCGCTCGGCCCACTGGGTGAGCCCAGCGTATTCGTCTACGACGGGTATCCGGGCGGGGCGGGATTCGCCGAACGCGGCTTCCGCCAGGCACGCACCTGGTTGAGTGCCACGGCAGCGGCTATCGAGGCGTGTGAATGCCCAACGGGTTGTCCGTCTTGCGTGCAGTCCCCCAAGTGCGGCAATGGCAACGACCCGCTGGACAAGGCGGGTGCCGTGCAGGTGCTGCGATTGGTGCTTGCGGAGTTGCCGTGAGGATCGCGCTGAGCGTTCCGACGGACGGCGACCGACCCCTCGACGGTCGACCTCCACGGATCTGCATACAACAACCGCCGAGTGCGTCTCCTTTTGACTGAAGAAACGCCAGCGTGTTGTCTCAAAGCGCGACCAAACGGCCGGAGCAGAAAACTATCAAGGCTGTGATGGCGTTTGCAAACTTATCAGTAACTTAGCCGGCCCTGGAGGCGAATTGCCGCTATCCGAACTGGTGTGATGACGGGATTTGCTGGAGCACCGGCGGCCCGCCCGGGCAACCCCTGATCCGCGTCGGCGACCTAAAATCAACGGCATGGCCCACGACTGGTTGCTCGTGGAGACACTGGGGGACGAGCCCGCCGTGGTAGCTCAGGGGCGGCAACTCAAGAACCTGGTCCCCATCACGACCTTCCTCCGCCGCAGTCCCCACCTCGCCGCAGTCCGGACCGCGATCGCTGAGTCGATGCGCAGCGGCCAGAGCCTGACCAGCATCACTCCCAAGCACGATCGCGTGATCCGCACGGAACCGGTGGTGATGTCCGACGGCTGTATCCACGGTGTGCATGTGTGGACCGGCCCCGCCGACATCGAACCGCCCGAGCGGCCGACCGCGGGCCCACTGAAGTGGGACCTGACCCTTGGGGTGGCCACCGACACCCGGGAGTCACTGGCCATCAGCGGCAAGAACCCCGACGTCGAAGTCACCTTTGGCCGAGCGTTTGCCGAAGATCTTCCTTCGCGCGAGCTCAATCCGAACGAAACCAAAGTGCTTGCGATGGCGGTCAAGGCCGAGCCCGGTCAAACAATCTGCAGCACTTGGGATCTCACCGACTGGCAGGGAAATCCCATCCGAATAGGTTTCATTGGCCGCAGCGGGCTGGAGCCCGGGCCGAACGGCAAGGACCACCTGGTCGCCCGGGCGATGAACTGGCGCGCCGAACTCAAGGGCCCGGTGGTCTCCACCGATGACCTGGCCCTGCGAATCCTCGACGGGTTGCGGCAGGCCGGAGTTCACCGGGCACTCGTCGACCTCAACAACTGGACCCTGTTGAAGTGGCTCGACGAGCCTTGCACCTTCTACGACTGGCGGGGCTCCGATAAGGACAGGCCGAAGGTCCATCCGGACGACGTGCCCCAGATGGCGGCGATGACCAAGGAATTCGGCAAGGGAACGACTAGCCGGGTGCTCCGGATGCGCGGCGTCGAGGGCAATTGGGTGCCGGTGCACGTGACGGCCAACCGAGTGGAACTCGAGCCTGACACCTTCGTCGGGCTGGTCTCGCTGCGATTGCCCAGCGACGAGGAGCTTGCCGGCGCCGGACTGCCAAGAGACCCGGGCGACAACGGCTGATCATGCCGCGTCGACCGGCCCGGCCCGCGCGGCGGCCTGGGCCACCCCAGCGAACGGCACCGCCACGCGAACGGTGACGACGACGTCGAGATCGTCCACCCGGCAGCCGACGTCGTCGGCCCGCATCGCGCGGGCTACCGCGCTCGCCCCGGCGCAGGCCGCGTGGGCTCCAGACGGTAGCCGCGCCGCGGCGGCCAACGCGGCCAGATCGGCAGCCGCCTGCGCGCGATGGCGTGCCACCACCACCGATCCGAGGTATGCGCCGGCACCCGTGACGCATAGCAGCACCGCGAGCATCGCCGCCGCGAGCACGGTCGCCGAGCCGCGATCATCCCGACGGCTCCGCCGCCGATACCGCCCTGGCCCTAATATCCAACGTTGGCAAGACGTTTGAGTGTGCGACGACTGTCGCCACGAGGAAGTCGCCGTCACGGTGCACCTGGACCCGCGCTCCGCCGGGTGCGATGCGACGCGCCGCGTCGACCGCTGCCCGTTCGTCACCGCGCGCGGCCAGTCGGGCGGCCTCGCGGGCGGCATCGACACAGCGAACCTGCATCGACACCGCCGTGATACCGGCCAGGCACAACACCAGCACGACGGCCAGCGTGGCGATCGCCAATGCCGCTTCCACGGTGCTCGAACCGGCACAGCCGGCTAGACCTTGGTGTTGAGTGCGCGACCGATGATGTTGGTCAATGCCGACACGATCGAGTCGCCGGTGACGACGGTGTAGAGGATCGCGCCGAAGGCGGCCGCGGCAATAGTGCCGATAGCGTATTCGACCGTCGACATCCCGGACTCGTCGGTGGCCAAGAGCGCCATCCGCGCCATCAATACACGAAACATGTTGATTATCAACGCATCCCCTCTGTAGCGGTTTCACAGCAAGCCCGACTGCAGAACATCTCCGGCCAGCCCCGCCACCACCGGGACAATGCCCAGGCAGACAAACGCCGGCAGAAAGCACAGTCCGAGTGGTCCGGCGATCAGCACCCCGGCCCGCTCTGCGGCCGCCGCGGCGGTGTGCGCGGCGTCGTGACGAGACGAGTCGGCCAGTTCGGCAACGCCGCCGGCCAGCGCCGCGCCCGACGATGCCGAGCGCCGCGCCAGTCGCAGTAGCGCATCGGTCTGCACGTCGACCGCGGCATCTGGCGAGATCGACCACGCGACAGCGGGTTCGGCGCCCAGAGCTAGCAGATCAGCGGCCCGCCGCAACACCCGCGCCAGCTTCGGTGGCGCGGATGCGGCGGTAGCGGCCGCCGCGGTCGACACGGCCATGCCGGCCTCTAAGCACACGGCCAGCACGTCGAGGCTGGACGCGACGGCCAGCGGGTCGGATCGATGAGCCGGCGCTTCGGCCAACCCTAGCCGCAGCCGTTGCGCGCGAAGGGTTGTCCCGGCGCGCGCCCGCACCACCGTCGGACCGGGACCGATCAGCAATGCCACGGCCAGCAATACCGCCGCGGTGCTCACGCCCCGGCTCCCGCACGCTGGATGATCCGGTCCGACCACAGCAGCCCGCCGCAGGCCAGCATCGACCCGACAACCAGCAGCCAGCCACCGGCCTGCCCGCCCAGCAAGAAGGCCAGTGGGCGGGCCCCGATCAGTTGGCCCAGCAAGACTCCCAGCACCGGCAGGCCCGCCAGTATCGCCGCGGTGGCGCGGGCCCCGGCCATACCCGAGCTGACCCGCGCCGAGAATCGTTGACACTCAACGATATCGCGTTGTGCGGTACGCATCAGGGTGGCGATCGCAAGGCCGTGATCGCTGGCCAGCTGCCAGCACACCGCCAGTCGATGCCAATGCGCCGGCTGAGCTGACGATTGTGCCGCTGCGCGCAGGCCGGCTGTGACGTCGGCACCCAATCGCGCCCGCGCCGCGACGGCACGCAGCGACATGGCAACCCCGCCAACCGTTTCGTCGGCGGCCACGCCGAACGCCTGCACCGGATGCGAGCCCACGCGCAGCTCGCCGACCAACACATCGAGAGCGGCTTCCAGCGTCCGGCCCTCCCGGATGGCGCACTGGGCGTGCCGTCGGCGGCGGTAGCGCACGATCGCCGTACCGGCCACCACCGCGGCGGCGATGCCCGTCGTCAGTGGCAGCAACGCCGCGGCCGTGACAGCTGCGCACGCGGTGAGGCCGACGCCCCCGCGTGTGCCGACCACGACCCGTCGGCGTGCTGGCGTCGCCGGCACGAGTCGCGGCCGCGGCGACGCGGGAAAGACCAAGAGCGCCAACGCCAATAGCAACGCGGCGACCGTGAGACCGTTCATGCCGGCAACCGGCTTCGCAGCAGGCGGTGTAGTTCGTCCGCGTCGTCGGTCATGCCGTGCTCCGCGTGCCACACCGTCACCGCCCGGACTCGCCCGTCGAAGGGGCGCAGCACCGCGATCTCGGCGAGCCGACGCCGACCCTGTCGATCCCGGGCGACGTGCAGCAGCACCTGCACCGCCGCGGCGAGCTGGCTGTGCAAGGCGGACCGATCCAGGCCGCCGAGGGCGCCCAACGCCTCCAGCCGGGCCGGGACCTCGCCCGGATTGTTCGCATGCACCGTGCCTGCCCCACCGTCGTGCCCGGTGTTCAGCGCTGCCAGCAGGTCGACCACTTCTGCGCCCCTGACCTCTCCGACCACGATTCGGTCGGGCCGCATCCGCAACGCCTGCCGGACGAGCTGGCGCACCGGAACCTCGCCCACGCCTTCGACATTGGCGCACCTCGCGACCAGCTTGACCAGGTGCGGATGGCGGGGCGCCAATTCGGCGGCATCTTCGACGCATACGATCCGCTCGGCCGGGGATACCGCGCCCAGCATGGCCGCCAGCAACGTCGTCTTACCGGCGCCGGTGCCGCCGCAGACCAGGAAGGCCAACCGGGCCGCGACGATATCGGCCACCAGCGCCGCAGCCCGGGGCTCGATCGCGCCCGCCGCGGTCAGCGCCGCCAGATCCTGCGTGGCCGGCCGCAACACCCGCAGCGACAAACAGGTGCCGCCGGCCGCCACGGGAGGTAGCACCGCGTGTAGCCGGACCGCGAACCCGCCGGCGCCGAAACCGGTCAGCTGGCCGTCGACCCACGGCTGGGCGTCATCGAGGCGTCGGCCGGCGGCCAACGCCAGCCGTTGCGCCAACCGCCGCACGGCCGCCTCGTCGGCGAACCGGATGTGGCTGCGTCGCAAACCGTTTCCATCGTCGACCCACACGGCGTCGGGCGCGGTGACCAGGACATCGGTGGTGCCGTCCGCGCACAGCAGCGGTTCGAGGACGCCGGCGCCGGTCAGTTCGGTCTGCAGCACCCGAAGATTCGCGAGGACCTCGGTGTCGCCGAGCACCCCGCCCGATTCGGCGCGAATCGCGGCAGCCACCACGTTGGGCCGCAAGGAAGAACCCAGCGGGGCCGATTCGGTGACGAGCCGCTCGCGCACCCGCTCAATAAGCGAACCGTTCACGCCGCCCTGGCTTTCGGTCCGGATCCCGTGCGGGGCAGGACCGCCAGCACCCGGCGGGCCGCGGCCGTCAGCGCCGATCGCCGTCCCAGCCGCAGGCCACCGTGTTGCAACTGCTCGGCAAGCTGCGGCTGGGCTCGCATCGACGCGAGCAGCGGCAGGCCGGTGATGTCGGCGACGTCGACAGCGCGCAATCCACCCGGCGATGGGCCCCGAACGACCAAGCCGAGGTTGGGATTGATCGTGGCCAGCACCGGGTTCATCGCCGCGGTCGCCGCGCATGCCCGCACATCACACGGACTCACGACGACGACGAGGTCCGCGGCGTCCAGCGCGGCCTGGGTGGCGTTGGTCAGACGGCGGGGCAGATCGCATACGACGGTGACTCCCCCGCGCCGGCCCGCATCGATGACGGCGTCCACGGGTTTGGCATCGAGCTCGTAGCCGCGCCGCGTGCCGGACAGCAAGCTGATGCCGCCCAGACGCGGCAGCGCGTCGCGCACGGCCGACCAGTGAAGGCGTCCGCCCTGTAATGCCAAGTCGGGCCAGCGTAAACCGGGCGTGGTCTCGCCGCCGAGCAGTAGATCGGCGCCGCCGCCCCAGGGATCGAGGTCCACCAACAGCACCTCGGTGGCGGCCCGCGCCAGCGCGGCGGCGAACAACGACGCGCCCGCCCCGCCGCACCCCCCGATCACCGCGACGACGTCGCCGCGTAATCCGGCGTCTCGAATCGATTCGGCGGATTCGGCGAGCTCGCGGACCAATTCATGTTCCTGCCCGGGCAGGCTCAGGACGTGTTGTGCGCCGACGGCAATGGCGGCCGCCCACGTGCCCGCCGCGGGTTCGGCGGCGCTCAGCACGCTGACGTGAGCGCGGCGCGGCATCCCCGCACGCCCACAGCGCTCCGCGGCCGCCTCATCGAGCACCACCGCCGCGGCCGCCGACCAAGTTTTCCTCCCCACCGCCGAACCCCCGGCGTGCACCACTCGAACGCCGACGGCCGCGGCCACCCGGTCCAGCTCGTCACGCAAGTTGGCGTCGGCCAGCACCGCCAATACACCCGCGGAACCTCTCGCCTCGGTGCCGGTGGTGGTAGTCACCCCACCACCGTGCGGGCAGCTCAGGATGGGACACCAGTCCCAAAGCCGGATTTGTGGAGAGAGACGCAAGTGTGCACAAAACGATCGAATCGGCGCATTCCTGCGCGATAGATAACACCGTGCCCGCAACGCATTGGAAGCTGTGCGAAATGACCTGAATGCCGGGTGATTTACCCCAGAAAAGGGACGACCCCCGCCAGGGGGGGAGGAGGCGGAGGTCGTCGTGCATCAGCCCCGGGGGGTCGGGCTGATACACCCTCGGCTCAGGCCGAGTAATGCTTACTATACACACGACAGTGGGGAGTGCCGCAAGTGGCGGTTTTTTTCAGAAGAACACGTTGAGCCGCAAAAACACCGTTGGCCTCGTCTGATACGCCCTGCTCAACCCGCATTTCGCGGGCAGCCTGGCGGACTCGCCGTCCGACCGCCCTATGCTGTGTCGGTGACCGTCTCCGACCCGGACGCGCATCAGCAAACCTCGGCGCAGACTGCCGCACCCGGCACTCCACACGCCCGCACCGCGGCCTTCTTCGACCTGGACAAGACGATCATCGCCAAGTCCAGCACCCTGGCGTTCAGCAAACCGTTCTTCGACCAGGGACTGCTCAACCGCCGGGCCGTGCTGAAGTCCAGCTACGCCCAATTCATCTTCCTGCTCTCTGGTGCCGATCATGACCAGATGGACCGCATGCGGACCCATATGACCAACATGTGCACCGGGTGGGACGCCGCTCAGGTCAAGTCGATCGTCAACGAAACGCTGCACGACATCGTGACGCCGTTGGTGTTCGCGGAAGCCGCGGACCTGATCGCCGCGCACAAACTGTGCGGCCGTGACGTCGTCGTGGTCTCCGCCTCCGGCGAGGAAATCGTCGCCCCGATCGCCCGCGCGCTCGGCGCAACGCACGCGATGGCGACCCGGATGGTCGTCGAGGACGGCAAGTACACCGGCGAGGTCGCCTTCTACTGCTACGGCGAAGGCAAGGTCCAGGCGATCCGCGAGCTGGCCGCCCGCGAGGGCTACCCGCTGGAACACTGCTACGCCTACTCGGACTCGATCACCGACCTGCCGATGCTGGAGTCCGTCGGGCATCCGAGCGTGGTCAACCCGGACCGAGGTCTGCGCAAGGAAGCGAGCGAACGCGGTTGGCCCGTGCTGAGCTTCTCGCGACCGGTGTCTCTGCGAGACCGCATTCCGGCACCGTCGGGAGCCGCGATCGCCACCACGGCCGCGGTGAGTATCACCGCGCTGGCCGCCGGCGCGGTGACCTACTCGCTGTTACGCCGCTTCGCGTTCTAGCGCCGCGCCGCCGCGCCAGCAAACCTGCTAAGCGTACGATCCGGTACCGCTTCGCAACATTCGCACAATTGGCCCTTGCTGTGTTAAGGCTCTAGTAGTACAAAGGAACCACGGAAGCCCGGTAAGGCCAAGATCGATCCGGAAGAGAAGGTTCGTTCTCCCGACCCGGGCGCCCAGCACGGTACCCGGCACCCACGCGGAGTCATAGCCGCGATAATGGCAGAAGTGTTGCGGGCCTGCGTAATTGCGAAAAGCAGAAAGTATGAGCAGCCCTTTGGGTGGGGTTGTAACTTGAAGCGTCGCAAGATCGCCGAGGCCACCCACGCAGCCCCAGAGATGCACGCTTGGTAACCGAGTTCCGTGCTAGCGGGCGGCGGACCGAATTTTTCGGAACGCCGCCCGCTCTACATGTCCGGACCCGTTTCCCGGCTGTCGCTCACGTCTTACCCGGCAACGACTCGGCGATCGACAGCGCTTCTTGCGCGCCGGCCTGCATCGCCCGGCAACACAGCACCAGCCACGTGCCGACGCCGCGCGGCGTGCCTTCGGCGAATCCGCTTGCGGCAGCACGATAGTCGCCGGGTTTGCGCATCCAGCTCACTTCGGGCACACCCAGCCCGTGCGGATCCAGCCCGCTGGCGATGGTCACCAGCCGAGACACCGCGCGTGCCACCACGCCGTCCGCGCTGCCAAAGGGCTTGAGCGTCAGCAGTTCTCCGTGCGCGACCGCGGCGACCACCGGCGCCGGCACCTGCGTGCGGCCGGACACCAACTCGGCGAGCAGCTCGAGACGCGGCCCGATCTCGGGGTCGGCCCGCGGTCGGCCCAATTGGTCGTCATCGACCTGGTCGGCAGCGGCCAGCATGTGCAGCCGGGCCAGCGCCTGCAACGGCGCCCGCTGCCAGATGCCGACCAGCGCTCCCCCGCCGCCCTCCAGTGCCTGGGCCACTCGCAGCGCTCCGCCGAACACCGGATCGTTGACCCCTGAGCTGTCCGCTAAGTCCTCGAACCGCACCGGGCCGCCATCGAGCACCGATGAAGCGCGCGCCGCCCGTAACGAGGCTTCGGCGGCGGTTACCGGCCAGCCCCGCAGATTGGCCCGATGCCGATGCGCGCGGCCCAACGCGTCGCGGGCCCGGTCACTGGCCTCGGCGACGCCGGGGAGCTCCATCAGCGGGGCCAGCGGGTCTGCCGTCACAGGTTGCCAACCTATCTCGGAGGCGGGGACGCGCCGGGAATGGCCTCCAGCAATTGACGCGTGTACGCGTGTCCGGGCCTGGTGAACAGCTCCTCGGTGGCCGCCTCTTCCACGATCCGCCCGGCGCGCATCACCAGGACGTCGTCGGCGATCTGCCGGATCACCGCCAGGTCGTGGCTGATGAACAGGTAGGCCAGGCCCAGCTCGGCCTGCAGCGTCGCCAGCAGCTCCAGAATCTGTGCCTGCACCAGTACGTCGAGCGCCGATACCGCCTCATCGCACACCAGCACCTCGGGGCGCAGCGCCAACGCCCGCGCGATCGCGACCCGTTGGCGTTGGCCGCCCGACAGCTCGCGCGGCAACCTGCCGAGCACCGACGACGGCAACGCCACCTGGTCGACGAGCTCGCGCACCGCCTGCTCACGATGCTTCCGGTCGCCGACCCGGTGGATCCGCAACGGTTCCTCGATGGCGCGAAACACCGAGTACATGGGATCCAGGCTGCTGTACGGGTTCTGGAACACCGGCTGTACCCGCCGGCGAAAGGCCATCATCGCGTCCCGGCTCAAGCCGTCGGAGATCTGGGTGCCATCGAAAACGACTGTGCCCGAGGTAGGTTGGAGCAGACCCAATGCCATGCGGGCTACCGTCGATTTGCCCGAACCCGATTCCCCGACGATGGCCAGCGTGCTGGACCGGCGCAGCCGAAAAGACACGGCGTCGACGGCGCAGAACCGAGCCCGCCGCCACGGCGCCCCGTGTGACTCCCGGTAAACCTTGGTCAGCTGGCAGGCCACGAGGATGTCGTCGGTGCCTGTGGTGGCCTGCGGACGTGTGGGTGCCGAACTCCGGACCGTCAGCGACGGAGCCGCGGCCACCAGCCGCCGGGTGTACTCGTGTTGCGGGTCACGCAGGATCGATTGTGCAGCACCGGATTCCACCACCACTCCCCGGTGGATGACGACCACCGCCGCTGCGCGTTCGGCGGCCAGCGCCAGATCGTGAGTGATCAGCAACAGCGCGGTGCCCAGTTCGTCGGTGAGGCGCTGCAAATGGTCGAGCACCTGCCGCTGCACCGTGACGTCCAGCGCGGACGTCGGCTCATCGGCGATCAGCAGCTGCGGGTGTCCCGTCAGCCCGATGGCGATCAGCGCACGTTGACACATACCGCCCGACAACTGGTGCGGGTACTTGGCTGCCTGCTTCGCCGGATCCGGCATGCCGGCCTGGGCGAGCAGCTCCACGGCCCGCTGACGTGCCAGCCGACCATCGGTGTTGGCCCGCAACGCTTCTGATATCTGGAAGCCGACCTTCCAGACGGGGTTGAGGTTGGTCATCGGGTCTTGGGGTACGTAGCCGATGCGACGGCCTCTGATCGACCGCAACAGCCGGCGGTCAGCGCGGGTGATGTCGAGCCCGTCAAAAGTGATGCGGCCGGCCGTGATCCGGCCACCGGGCGCAAGCAGCCCAAGGATCGCGGCGGCCGTGGTGGATTTCCCCGATCCTGATTCGCCGACCACGGCCACGGTCTGGCCGCGCATGACGCTCAGATCGACCCCACCCACCGCGGGGGCGTGGTTGCCGAACCTGACTTCCAGGCCCTCGACTTTCAGCAGCGGCGATTCCATGGTGCTCATGCCCGCCACGCTCGCGAGGCCGGATCCAGGGCGTCGCGCAGGGCGTCGCCCATCATCATGAATGCCAGCACCGTAATCGCCAGTGCGCCCGCGGGATAGAACAAGATCGGCGAACCGGCCCGCAGCCGCGTCTGCGCGAGGTTGATGTCACCTCCCCAGGACACCACCGAGGTCGGCAGCCCGACGCCAAGGTAGGACAGCGTGGCCTCGGTGACGATGAATGCCCCCAGCGCGATCGTGGACATCGCGATCACCGGACCCACCGCGTTGGGCAGTGCGTGCCGTAGCAGGGTCTGAAACCGGCTCAACCCCAAGGCTTTAGCCGCGAGCACATAGTCGCTGGCTCGGACCTCCAGCACCGCGCCGCGAGCGATCCTGGCCACCTGTGGCCAACCGAACAAGGCCAGGATGGCGATCACCGTCCAGACCGTGCGATGGTGCAGCACCTGCATCAGCACGATCGCGGCCAGCAGCAGCGGCAGCCCGAAGAACACGTCGGTGGTCCGCGAGACCACCGCGTCGAGCCAGCCCCCGTAGAAGCCGGCCAGCGCCCCCAGCGCCCCGCCGACGACGAACACCAGCAGCGTGGCGCCCAACCCGACTGTCACCGAGGCCCGCGCCCCATAGACGGTGCGCGCGTAGATGTCGTGGCCCTGCAGGTCGGTGCCGAACCAGTGCGCCCCCGAGGGGCCGAGCAGGCTTTGGCTGGGGTCGGCGAAGCTGGGATCGGCGTGGGCGAACACCGCCGGAAACAGCGCGACGAGAACGATAAGCAGGATCAGCACAGCGGCGACGATGAACTTCGGACGGCGGTGCAACCTGCTCCAGGCCTCGCCCCAAAAGCCAGAGTGTTCAGCCATAGCGGATCCTCGGGTCCAGGGCCGCATAGAGCAGGTCGACCAGCAGGTTGGTGATCAGATAGATCAACACCAGCACCGTCACGATCGACACCACGGTCGGCGCCTCCTGCCGGGTAACAGCCTGGTAGAGCACGCCACCGACGCCGTGAATGTTGAAGATGCCTTCGGTAACGATGGCCCCGCCCATCAGCGCACCCAGGTCGGCGCCCAGGAACGTCACCACCGGGATCAGCGAGTTACGCAGAATGTGCACGGTCACGACCCGCGGCCTCGACAAACCTTTGGCCGTCGCGGTGCGGACATAGTCGGCGTGCGCATTGGCGGCCACCGCCGATCGGGTCAACCGCACCACGTAGGCGAATGACACTGAGCCCAAAACGATTCCGGGGAGCAGCAGGCGCGCCAACGTCGCCCGTTCGCCGACCGTGACCGGCGCGATGCCCAGCCGGACCCCGAACACGAATTGGGCCAGAAACCCCAGCACGAAGATCGGGATCGCGATGATGATCAGGCCGGTGATCAGCACCGTGGAATCGAATAGCCCACCCTGACGCAGACCTGATATCACTCCGAACCCGATCCCGAACACCGCCTCGACGACCAGCGCGATCAGCGCCAGCCGGATCGTGACCGGAAATGCATGTGCCAGAACGGAACTAACCGGCAGCCCGGAATAAGCGCGGCCCAGGTCGCCGTGCAGAACGCCGCCCAGGTAGTGCAGATACTGCAGCAGGAAGGGATCGTCGAGGTGGTAGCGCGCCCGCAGCTGTGCCGCCACTGCCGGGGTCAGCGGACGATCCCCGGCGATCGCGGCCAGCGGGTCACCGGGCAGCAGGAACACCATGCCGTAGATCAGCAACGTGGCGCCCAGGAAGACGGGCACCATGGCGGCGATCCTTCGCGCGATGTACCACCCCATGACTCAGGCCTTGACGATGTTCTCGTAGTCGGGCAGCCCGTTCCACGTGACCTTGACGTTGCTGACCTCCGGCGACCACCCGATCACGGCGATGTAGTACCACAGCGGCACAGCGGGCATGTCGCGCAACAGGATTCGTTGTGCAACGTTGACGAGCACGTCGGCCTGCTGCAGGCTGGGCGCGGCCTCGGCGGCCGCCAGCCCGGCGTCGAACTCAACGCTGGAATATCCGACGTCATTGGATCCCGCTCCGGTGGCATACAGCGGGGCAAGAAACTCGATCATCGACGGGTAGTCGCCGATCCAGCCGGCGCGGAACGCGCTGTCGATGGTGCGGTTGGTGATCTGGGTGCGAAACCCCGCGAAGGTGGGCTGCGGCGCGCCGACGGCATCGATGCCCAGCACGTTCTTGATGCTGTTGGCCACCGCGTCCACCCACTCCTGATGGCCGCTGTCGGCGTTGTAGGCAATGGCGTAGCGCCCGCTCCATGATGAGATCGCGTTGGCTTGTGCCCAGAGTTGCCGCGCCCGTTCGGGATTGAAGTCCAATGCGTCGTTACCCGGGATATTCGCATCGAAACCCGGCAAAGATCGGGCGGTGAAATCGCGGGCCGGACTGCGGGTGCCGTTGAAGATCTGCTGACAGATCTGCGGGCGATTGATCGCCGCCGACAATGCCAACCGGCGCAGCCGGCCCTCCGCACCGCCGAAATGCGGCAGCCGCAATGGCGTGTCGAGCGATTGGCTCACCGCGACGGGCCCGCTGGCGGCGTTGCCGCCCAGGTCGCGCTGGTAAATCGTCAACGCGCTGGACGGAATCGTGTCCAGGACATCGAGATTGCCGGACAGCAGATCGGCATATGCAGTATCCAGGTTGCCGTAGAACTCGAACCTCAGGCCCTTGTTGTGGGGTTTGCGATTGCCGCGGTAATCGGGGTTCGGTTTCAAGTCGATCTTCACGTTGTGCTCCCAGGCCGGTCCATCGGGACCGTCGGCCAGCCGGTAGGGGCCGTTGCCGATCGGATTGCGCCCGAATGCCGCCATGTCCCGAAACGCTCTGTCCGGCAACGGATAGAACGCGCCATGGCCGAGCCGCAACGTAAAGTCGACGGTCGGCGCCCGCAGGCGCACCGTGAATTCGAGATCGTTGACCACCTGCAGCCCGGACATCGTGGCCGGCTTTCCGGCGGCGGGCGGGCCGGCGACGTCATCGAATCCATCGATCGGGCGGAAGAAGTCCTGCTGCAGTTGGGCATTGGTGCTCAAGGCGCCGTAATTCCATGCGTCGACGAACGAATGTGCGGTCACCGCCGACCCGTCGGTGAACTTCCAGCCAGGTTTGAGAATGATCCGGTAGTTGATGTTGTCGGTGGTCTCGATCGACTGCGCCACCTCCGGCGACGGTTTGCCGTCGGCGTCGTAGGACACCAGGCCGGCGAACAGCCGATCCAGGATCCGCCCACCAAGGCTGTCGTTGGTGCCGGTCGGGATCAGCGGGTTGGGCGGTTCACCGCCGTTCACCACCACCAGATCGGGGCTCAGCACGCCGCCACCGCAACCGGCCAACGACGCGACAGTCAGCACGATGACCGCAGCGAAAGCCGGCCAAACCGGCCTGCCCCGCATCCAACGCATGACAGCGACCCTAGGGCCTGCGGCCGCGTCGACCGTAAAAGGACCGCCGGTGAAGTGCGTCATCCGACGTCGACAACCTAGGATTTCGCCATGGGGGTTACGGTTCTCGCCTCGGGCGGCGCCGCCTATGTGGCGGGCGAGTTGACGGCGGCGTTGGGCATTCCCCTGATCGGATTGATCTGTCTGGTGATCGGCCTATGGGAGCGCAAACGAAGTCGGGCCCGAACGCCCGCCTACCCTTACCCACCGGGGCCGCCGCCGATGCGATATCCGGGTCCGCCGCCAATGAACTATCCGGGCCCGCCCTATCCCGGATATCCGCCCCCGGTCGCGCCGCCGCGCCGCGCGAGTAAATCGTCCACCGCACTCATCACGATCGGCGGGGTCGTGCTCGCGTTCGGGATCTTTGGAAACCTCGCCGCCGGCGTGTCGCGGCTAGCCAAACACCAACAGCACACGCCAATTCGGGTTGGCGAGTGTATTACTCAAATGTCTTATCGCTCAGAGTCATTCAGTTCAAATCCGAATAACGACTGCGCTTATCCAGACAATACTTACCAGCTCGCCGCCAAAGGCGGATCGTCGGCGACATGCCCCGACGGAAAGCGCGAGGGTTCCATCTACGATCGGTACACCGACGACTCCACCATCCTGTGTTTCGCCCTGAATCTCAAACAGGGCCTGTGTTACCAGGTCGGCCCCGACCCCAACCATCCGACGATGAGCGCGGGCAGCTGCAGTGACACCGTGACCAGACAAATCCGGGTCGTCCAGCGCATCGACGGCAGCACGCACACGTCTGACTGCCCGCCGCACGTCAAGGGAATCAGCTATCCCACTCCCCCAGTCGTTTATTGCCTGGAGAGGGCCGGCCCCTAGCTACGCCCTACTGAACGACCGTGACCGGATGCACCTGCAATTCGCACGCATCGATGGTCGCGGGCACAGTGAACACCATGGTGGTGTCGGGGGGACTGACGCGCAGCTCGGTGTAGCCGGGGCACGGGTTGCCCTTGCCGTCGATCGCCAGGCCCTCCACGATGGCCTGCCCCTGCGTGGAAATGGACAGGACGACGGTCGGCGG
Source organism: uncultured Actinomycetota bacterium (assembly GCA_963794245.1). Taxonomy (GTDB): domain Bacteria; phylum Actinomycetota; class Actinomycetes; order Mycobacteriales; family Mycobacteriaceae; genus Mycobacterium. The sequence goes on from CAWCDD010000005.1 coordinate 298,323, forward strand.
CACAGTGACCTCGCTCGGCAACCCGCCCAGGTAACCGCGCAACGTCGGCTTGGCATGAATGTCCGGCCCGCCGGCGCTCGTCTCGACCGCGGGGTAACCGGTGAGCGTGCACGGCTCCGCGCCGCCGGCAAGGCTGAACATCAGGGTCAGCGCCCGGTGGCCGACGGCGCCTTCCGCCGGGGATGCGGTCACGGCGACCTGCTCCGCCCAACACGGTGTCGCCTGGTCGCCGCTCTCTACCGGCACGGCCCCCGCCGGCGGCCCCAGCACGGCGGCGACCGCGTAACCCGTTGCGGCGGCAGCAAAGCTGAGCAGCAGACGGCGGGCGCGCTGACCGCGAGGTTCGGGCACAACCGTGATTATGCGGCATGACGACTCGGTTTACCCCCGATTGAAGCGCGCAGGTTCAACTGGCGACGCTAGGCTCTCAGACGGTTGACGAGCTCGAACCGCGGCCCTCGACACAGGAGACAAGCCAGTGACCGCCACACACACCGAAGGCACATCGTCGTATCCGCCGCCGGCGGAATTCGCCGAGCAGGCCAACGCCCGCGAGGACCTCTACCGCGAAGCCGAGCAGGACCGGCTGGCGTTCTGGGCCAAGCAGGCCAACCGACTGTCGTGGGCGACGCCGTTCACCGAGGTGCTGGACTGGCAGCCGCCGTTCGCCAAGTGGTTTTCCGACGGCAAGCTCAACGTCGCCTACAACTGCGTGGACCGCCACGTCGAGGCCGGCCTGGGCGATCGAGTGGCGATTCACTGGGAGGGCGAGCCGGTCGGCGACAGCCGCAGCCTGACCTACTCCGATCTGCAGGCCGAGGTCTGCAAAGCGGCCAATGCGCTGACCGATCTCGGCCTGGTCGCCGGTGACCGTGTCGCCATCTACATGCCGTTGATCCCGGAAGCCGTGATCGCGATGCTGGCCTGCGCGCGGCTGGGCGTCATGCACAGTGTCGTATTCGGCGGCTTCACCGCGAAGGCACTACGAACCCGCATCGCCGATGCCCAAGCCAAGGTGCTGATCACCAGCGACGGGCAGTTCCGGCGCGGCAAGCCGGCATCGCTGAAGGACGCGGCCGACGAGGCCGTGGCGCCCGGCCCGGACGGGGACAGCCCCGTCGAGAAGGTTCTGGTGGTGCGCCGCACCGGAATTGACGTGTCCTGGAACGACGACCGCGACGTGTGGTGGCACGATGTCGTGGATTCCGCGTCACCCGAACACAGCCCGCAACCCTTCGATGCCGAGCAGCCGCTGTTCCTGCTCTACACGTCGGGCACCACCGGCAAGCCCAAAGGCATCGTGCACACCAGCGGCGGTTATCTCACTCAGAGCTCCTACACGCACTACTACGCCTTCGACATCAAGCCCGAACGCGACGTGTTCTGGTGCACCGCCGATATCGGTTGGGTCACCGGGCACACCTACGGCGTCTACGGTCCGCTGTCCAACGGCGTCACCGAGGTTCTCTACGAGGGCACACCCGCTAGCCCGGACCAGCACCGCCATTTCCAGATCATCGAAAAATACGGCGTCACAATCTATTACTCCGCTCCCACCCTCATCCGGACGTTCATGAAGTGGGGCCGCGAGATTCCCGACGCCCACGACCTGTCTAGCTTGCGGCTACTGGGATCGGTCGGCGAACCGATCAATCCCGAAGCCTGGCGCTGGTACCGCGAGGTCTTCGGCGCGGGTCGCATCCCGGTGATAGACACCTGGTGGCAGACGGAGACCGGTGCGGCGATGATCTCGCCCCTGCCGGGAGTCGCTGCGGCCAAACCCGGTTCGGCCATGACACCGCTGCCGGGAATCTCGGCCAAGATCGTCGACGACCATGGCGACCCGCTGCAGCCCGACAGCGACAATGCCAAAAACGTCAGCGGATACCTGGTGTTGGACCAGCCGTGGCCATCGATGCTGCGCGGCATTTGGGGTGACCCCGAGCGGTACCGGGAGACCTATTGGTCCAAATTCGCCGACCAAGGCTTCTACTTCGCCGGTGACGGCGCCCGTTTCGATGCCGACGGCGCGATCTGGGTGCTGGGCCGCATCGACGACGTGATGAACGTCTCCGGGCACCGGATCTCCACCGCCGAGGTGGAGTCGGCGGTCGTCGGCCATGACGGTGTCGCCGAGGCGGCGGTGGTCGGAGTCACCGATGAGACCACCGGCCAGGCGATTTGCGCATTTGTCGTCCTGTGCGACAGTGACGACGCGCACCAAGGGACCCTCGACGAGCTGCGTGCTCACGTCGCACAGGAGATCTCGCCGATCGCCAAGCCACGCGAGATCCATGTGGTGCCGGAGCTGCCCAAGACCCGCAGCGGCAAGATCATGCGCAGGCTGCTGCGCGATGTCGCCGAGAAGCGCGACCTCGGTGATACGTCGACGCTGCTCGACCCGAGCGTGTTCGACGCGATCAGAGCGGCCAAGTAAGGCCGCCACCCCGAATAACTCAGGCCGGTATCGGGGCGAAGCCCGTGCCGGGCCGGTGTTTGGCGTTGATGTCGGCCAGCACCGCATTGAACGACACCACCACCGCCGGGGTGTGCAGCGGAATGTACTTGACCACGCAGGTCGGCAGGTTGTCGCTGAACGCGCCGTGGATCATCCCGACCAGCAGGTTGTCGACGGTCACCGGCCCCCCGGAGTCACCGGGCCGGCCGCAGACCTGCATGACGATCGTGCCCGGGTCCTGGCCGGGCCCCCAGGTGACGCCGCACGAATTGCCCGTCGTACGGCCCTGCTTGCACGCGATCTGACCGAACACCGGTTCGGGACCGACGCCATTGATCACGAAGCCGTTGTAGTTGGCCACCGGCACCACCTTGGCCTGATCGAATTTGATCACCGCGTAGTCCAGGGCGTCGTTGCCGGCAACCATCGTTCCCAGCACACCCCTGCCTTCGGCGGCCTCGGCGGCGACCTGAGCGCCCGGGCCACCGCAGTGCGCGGAGGTGAACCCGATCAGCTCACCGGCGGCATCGCCGCCGATGGTCGTCAGGGTGCACATCGTGTCTCCGTTGATGACAATGCCCGCACCGCCACCCATCGGGACCCGGTCGTCGGCGGCCGCGACGTTTGCAGGCAAACCCGGCTGAGCCACGAGCACGGCCACCAGCACCGCCAAAAAGCACCGCTGTGCCGTCTGCAATGCGTAACTCCCATCGGGGGCCGGATGTCGGAGAACAGCTGCGCCAGTCTAGATGATCACCCGTGTACCCCTCTTGCTGTGCGAATAGCGGTTGCCTGGCGATGGGCCGGAACCGTTGGTTGCCGGGCCGCGCGGACCTCGACTGGCCTCGTCTGGCATCGCAGCGCATGGCAACATAAACCGCGACGACAGCGAACCGAGAGGACCGGTCTGTGAGCAAAGTGGATCGCAAAAATGGTGTGCCGAGCACGCTGACCACGATTCCGTTGGCCGACCCGCATGCCAGCCACGGCGAGCCGTCGATCGGTGACCTGATCAAAGACGCGACGACTCAGGCGTCGACCCTGGTGCGTGCCGAGGTCGAGCTGGCCCGGGCCGAAATCGTCCGCGACGTCAAGAAGGGCCTCACCGGCAGCGTCTTCTTCATCGCCGCTCTGGTGGTGCTGTTCTACTCGACATTCTTTTTCTTCTTCTTCCTTGCCGAGCTGCTCGACAATTGGCTGTGGCGCTGGGTGGCCTTCCTGATCGTCTTCGCGATCATGGTCGTGGTCGGGGCCGTGCTGGCGCTGTTCGGCTATTTGAAGGTGCGGCGCATCCGCGGACCGCGCGAGACCATCGAATCGGTCAAGGAGACCCGTTCCGCGCTCACCCCGGGCCACGACAGGGCTGCCGCCGCGACCAAGCAGCTCACCGACGCGCCCGGTAAGCACGCCAAGCCCGAGGACGCCAACCCCACCGACCCCTCAGGTTGGTAGATGGCAGCACCAGATCCGTCGGTCGTCCGCATCGACGGGCCGTGGCGCCATTTGGACGTGCACGCCAACGGCATTCGATTTCACGTCGTCGAGGCGCTACCGACCGGCCCCGGCGGACCCGCCGCGGCCGCGGCACGACCGCTGGTGATGCTGCTGCACGGTTTCGGTTCGTTCTGGTGGTCCTGGCGTCATCAGCTACGTGGGCTGACCGATGCCCGAGTGGTCGCGGTCGACCTGCGCGGCTATGGCGGCAGTGATAAGCCACCCCGCGGTTACGACGGCTGGACACTCGCCGGCGATACGGCCGGACTCATTCGTGCGCTGGGTCATTCGTCGGCGACGCTGGTCGGCCATGCCGACGGCGGTTTGTCGTGCTGGACCACCGCGCTGCTGCATTCACGGCTGGTGCGCGCCATCGCGCTGATCAGCTCGCCGCACCCGGCCGCGTTGCGCCGATCGACGTTGACCCGCCGCGATCAGAGCTCAGCGCTGCTGCCGACCTTGCTGCGCTATCAAGTCCCGCTCTGGCCCGAGCGCCTGCTGACCCGCGATAACGGAGCCGAGATCGAGCGCCTCGTCAGCAGCCGCAGTTCCGCCAAATGGGTTGCTTCCGAGGACTTCTCGCAGACCATCGGTTACCTGCGCACGGCGATCCAGATTCCCGGGGCGGCGCATTGCGCCTTGGAATATCAGCGCTGGGCGGTACGTAGCCAGGTGCGCGGCGAAGGGCGGCGATTCATGAAATCGATGTCCCGACAGCTCGGCGTGCCACTGCTACACCTGCGCGGCGATGCCGATCCTTATGTGCTGGCCGACCCGGTCGACCACAGCCAGCGCTACGCGACGCAAGGCCGCTACGTATCCATTACCGGCGCAGGGCATTACAGCCACGAAGAAGCCCCCGAAGAAATCAACAAACACCTGATGAGATTTTTCGAACAGGTGCACTGACGCCGGATCAGCTGACGCAGTTCCCCGTCGCCACCTGTTGGGTGTCACCGATCTTGGCCATCTGACTCGCCACCTCACCGGCCGTCAACACGAACCCGGTGTCGGGATCGTCGACGGCAGCGCCGAACACCACGCCGAGCACGTGACCGCTCAGATCGATCAACGGTCCACCCGAATTGCCTTGCTCCACATTGGCTCTGATCGTGTAGACGTCGCGGGTAACCGGCGCCGGGTCCCGGTAGATGTCCGGGCCGCTGAGCTTGATGGCCTCACGAATCCTGGCCGGGGTCGCGGTGAAGTTTCCCCCGCCGGGATAGCCCAGAACCACAACGTCGGCACCGGTTTTCGCCTCGGCTTCGCTGAAGGCCAGTGGCGGCGGCGGCAAGTTCGGGATGGCAAGAATCGCGATGTCGACCGACGGGTCATAAGACACCACGGTGGCATCCAACGGATTACCGCTCGCGTAGATCTGGACGCTGCTGGACCCGGCCACCACGTGGGCGTTGGTCATCACCCGATCGGGTGCGATGACAAATCCGGTGCCCTCCAACACTTTCTGGCAGCTGGGCGCCAGGCTGCGCACCTTGACGACGCTGGGCGCGGCCGCCGTCACCACCGGATTGCTGGCCAGCGCGGGATCCGGTGACTCGACGGGGATCACCGGGGTACGGCTGAACGGCTCCAGCACCGCGGGCAGCCCCGAGGTGTTCAGCAGTGCCGAAAGGCGTTTGGGAACCGTCTTGAGCCAGGGGGGTGCGATGTCGTTGACCTCCGCGAGCACCCGCGAACCCCGTACCGCGGCCGCCAGCTCGGGTTGGTCTTTGGACTGGGTGAGCGGCGTGGCCAGCAGCCACGCGGCCGTGAGCACCACGACGAGCTGCACCCCCACCCCGATGACCGAGTCGACGGTTCGGATTGTGCGGCTGTGGATTGCGCCGCGAACGGCCCGGCCCAGCACCACGCCGGCAACCTCACCGACGACGACGAGCGCGAGAATGAGGAACAGTGCACCGAACAGCTTGGCGCGCGGCGCGGCGATGTGGCTGACGATGTGGGGCGCCAGCAATACACCGGCGATCGCGCCCAGCAGCACGCCGATAAAAGAGAAGAGGGAACCCACCGCGCCCGAACGCCAGCCGGAGATGGCCGCGATGAACGCGACGGCGAGAACGGCGATATCCAGCCATTGGGACGGGGTCATCGAGTTCATCGTGCGCCGCCCTGCTCGCCGACCAGCACCATGGCGTCGTCGAGTTCACGTACGTCGTTGGTGTCCCAGGGCTTTGCCCAGCCGGCGACATCGAGTACCGCAGAGATCACCTGGCCAGTGAATCCCCAAACCAGCATCTGGTTCAGCAGAAACGCCGGGCCGGCCCAACGGTTGCCCAAGTCGCCGCGGTAGACCATCAGCCGGTTGTCCGGATTGATGAAGGCGCGCACCGGAACCCGCGATACCAGCGCCGTTTCGGCCTCGTTGACCACGGCGACCGGTCCGGGATCAGGCGAGTAGGCCAGCACCGGGACGACGTGGAACTGCGACGGTGCGATGAATGTCTTTTCCATCGTCACAAGAGGGTGCAGCCGGGTGACGTCGATCCCGGTCTCCTCGTGGGCTTCTCGCAGCGCGGTGGCGACCGGCCCGCGATCGCCCGGGTCAGATGCGCCGCCGGGAAACGCCGCCTGGCCCGCATGGTGCCGCAGCGACGAGGCCCGCACGGTGAGCAACAGGTCGGCATCGTCGGGCACATCGCCGTCGGCCGCGTCGGACTCGGGACCCGAAAACAGAACCAGCACAGCGGCCTCGCGGTCGTCGCGGTGGGCGGATGCTGTCCTGGCCGCGGTCACCATCGCCAGCACGTCGGCCGGCAACCGGCGCCGGTAGGCGTCCGGCATCTGACCCACGTTGTCCAGCAACGGACGTAACCAGGATGGGCAGACGTCGGGCGTCAGGGGAACCGTCCCCTGTGCGCGGGCGGCACCCCCAGCACTCACCGGCGCCTCCTTGTCGGGTCCACCGGCCCAGCCTGTTTCGGGTCGCCGGGCTCGGTCATGCCTCGTTTCCGACCGCGGCCGCGATCTCGTCGGCACTCACGAAATCCCGCAGCAGCGTCTGCGCAACGCTACCGTCCGGTCGTAGCACCACCGTCGCGGGCACCACATTTGCGACCTTGAGTGCTGCAGCGATCAGCCGCCGCCCATCCTGCAAGGTCGGGAGGCGAACACCCAGCTCCGCCAACCGCAGCAACGCGGCGGTCTCGTTCTCGTCTTGATGCACGGTCACCACTACAACGTCGGACCCGACCCGTCGCTGATATTCGGCCATCGCGGGCAGTTCGGCCGCGCACGGCGCGCACCAATACGCCCACAGGTTGATGACCACCCGACGTCCGGCCAGGGCCCGAGCGACGTCGACGGTCGATCCGTCGCCGGCGCAGTCGACCACCACACCCTGCAAGGCCGCGGGGCCCGGACCATTGCCCGGTGCGGGGCATGGCGGCAGGTTAGCCCGCGCCCGCGGTCCGGCCAGCGCGGCCGGCGTGTCCGCGTCGCGGTGTTCGCGATCGGGCGACGACCGGCTCGGCGCGGTCGTCGGGGACTCGTCGCGCAGTTGCGCGACCAACGCGGCCGTCAGCGCCACCACGACGGCCAAGATCGCGATGGTCCAGCGAGTTCTCGGGGTCAACGTCCCGGCCGTGTTACAGCCCGACCAGGGAGAGCAGGTGCTCGGCTTCGGGGCCCTGCACCAAGGGTGCGGCCAGCGCCGGTTCGGTCGGGCCCAGGCCGAACGATGGGCAATCTTTGGCCAGCACGCAGACGCCGCACGCCGGTTTGCGCGCGTGGCACACCCGGCGGCCGTGGAAGATCACTCGATGGCTCAGCAGGGTCCATTCCTTGCGTTCGACCAGTTCGCCGACGGCGTGCTCGATCTTGACCGGGTCCTTTTCCGCGGTCCAGCGCCATCTGGCCACCAGCCGCTGGAAATGGGTGTCGACGGTGATCCCGGGGATGTCGAAGGCGTTCCCCAGGATGACGTTGGCGGTTTTGCGCCCGACCCCCGGCAGCGTCACCAGCTCGTCCATGGTCGACGGCACCTCGCCGCCGAACCGCTCGACCAGGGCCTGCCCCAAGCCGATCAGCGAACTCGCCTTGTTGCGGAAGAAACCAGTGGGACGGATGAGGTTTTCCAGCTCGTCGCGATCCGCTTGTGCATAATCCACTGCCGATTTGTATCGCGCGAATAATGCCGGCGTTGTCAGGTTCACCCGTTTGTCTGTGCTCTGCGCCGAAAGAATGGTGGCCACCGTCAGTTCCAGCGGTGATCTGAAGTCGAGCTCGCAATGTGCGTCCGGAAACGCTTGTGACAGTGCGCGATTCATCCGGCGCGCGCGACGCACCAAACCGACTCGAGTTTCGGAAGACCAGCGCCGGGCAAGTCCGGAATCAGGCTTGGAAACAGGCACCGCGGGCGTCGATTTCGAGCGTCCGGACGGCCTTGCCACTGTCACCTACGACAGAGTACTGATTTCGTGATCTCGCTGAGACCTTGGGCATGTTTACTCTCCTTGTGTTGTGGTTGCTGGTGGCCTGCATACCGGGGCTCCTGATGCTCGCGGCGCTCGGCCTCGGGCGGCTCGAAAAGGAGCTCGCCCGTGAGTCGATCACGGCGACCGATGTCGACGAATTTCTGCATCAGGCGCAGGCGATGGATATGCACACGCTGGCGCGCGAAGGGATGCCGGAGGCGCTGGAATACCTGCATCGACGCCAGGCCCAGCAGCTCGCGCTTGCCTCACCGCCCAGCGGTCGCCATCGCGCCGAATCGCTGCTCGCGACCGCATTCACCGAGCCCCCCGCGCGCGCAGTCCCGATGCGAATACACGCGCATTCAGCGCGCCAATCCGCAATTTGAGGGGACTAGACACGTCAATCGTGTGTAGCGTTGGCACGTTGGCCTACCTCTAGACTCGTCACACGGGCTAGGCCCGCACCCATATCACTTCGTTGGAAAGCTGAAGGGCAAAGTGGACGAGATCCTGGCAAGGGCAGGAATCTTCCAAGGGGTTGAACCCGGCGCAGTCACCGCACTGACCAAGCAATTACAACCCGTCGACTTCCCGCGTGGACACACCGTTTTCGCGGAAGGGGAACCAGGCGATCGGCTGTACATCATCGTCTCGGGGAAGGTCAAGATCGGTCGCCGATCACCCGATGGCCGGGAGAATCTGCTGACGATCATGGGCCCGTCGGACATGTTCGGCGAATTGTCGATCTTCGACCCGGGACCCCGGACTTCGAGCGCCACCACGATCACCGAGGTGCGCGCGGTATCGATGGACCGCGACGCGCTGCGGGCGTGGATCGCCGACCGTCCCGAAATCGCCGAGCAACTGTTGCGGGTGCTGGCCCGACGGCTCCGTCGCACCAACAACAATCTGGCGGACCTCATCTTCACTGACGTGCCCGGCCGGGTGGCCAAGCAGCTGCTGCAGCTGGCCCAGCGTTTCGGCACTCAGGAAGGTGGCGCGATGCGGGTCACCCACGACCTGACGCAGGAGGAGATCGCCCAGCTGGTGGGCGCTTCCCGGGAAACGGTCAACAAGGCACTCGCCGATTTCGCCCACCGCGGGTGGATCCGCCTGGAGGGCAAGAGCGTGCTGATCTCGGACTCCGAGAGACTGGCTCGCCGAGCGAGGTAAGCGCGCGCAGTGCGCGGGCGTTCACTCCTGCGCCAGATAGTCCAACTGCGCCTGCACGGACCATTCGGCCGCGTCCCAAAGCTTCTCGTCGACGTCGACGTAGACGTGTTCGACGACCTGGCGGGCGGTCGCGTCGCCGCCTAGATCGCGCAGCGCGGCGCGCACCTGCTCTAAGCGCTCGTGGCGGTGCGTCAGGTAACCCGTGGCGACGGATTCCAGGTCGGCCAGGTCGGGCCCGTGCCCGGGCAACACCGTGCGCCGGCCCAAACCCCGCAGCCGTCGCAGCGATTCCAGGTAGTCGGTCAGGCTGCCGTCCTCGTTGTCGATGACGGCGGTACCGCGGCCGAGGACGCTGTCAGCCGTCAAGACCGCGTCTTCCAGCAGGAACGACAGCGAATCCGCGGTGTGGCCCGGCGTCGCCATCACCTTGATCTTCAGGCCGGCGGCATCAATGACCTCGCCGTCGACCAGCTCACCGCCGAAGCCGCGCAGGAACCCGCTGCCCGCCGAGCGCACGGTCGCGCCGGTGAGCTCGACCAGCTTGTCGATGCCATCGGTGTGGTCGCCATGCCGGTGACTGATCAGGACCAAGGCGATGCGGCCCAGCGATGCGATCCGGGCGATGTGCTCGTCGTCGTCGGGCCCCGGATCCACGATGACCAGCTCGTCGCTGCGTGGACCGCGCAACACCCAGGTGTTGGTGCCGTCCAGCGTCATCAAGCCGGGGTTGTCCGCCAGCAGAACCGAGGCAGTGTCGGTGACCGCCCGCAACCTGCCGTATGCGGGATGGGTCAACGGCTCAGCGGTCTCGGTCACAGCCGTCAGCCGACCTCCACGATCAACTCGACTTCGACGGGTGCATCCAGTGGCAGCTCGGAGACGCCTACCGCCGAGCGCGCATGCGCGCCCTGGTCACCGAACACCTCAGCGAGCAGGTCGGAGGCCCCGTTGATGACGCCGGGCTGGCCGTTGAAGCCGGGAGCCGACGCGACGAACCCGACGACCTTGACCACCCGGGTCACCGCGTCGATACCCACCAGCGAGTTCACCGCCGCCAGCGCGTTGAGCGCGCAGGTCCGCGCCATCGCCTTGGCGTCTTCGGGGCTCACCTCGGCGCCGACCTTGCCGGCGCCCGCCAGCTTGCCGTCCGCTATCGGCAGCTGGCCCGAGGTGTAGACCAGATTGCCGGTCCGCACCGCGGGGACGTAAGAGGCCAGCGGCGCAACCAACTCCGGAAGCGCGACACCGAGTTGCCCGAGCCGGGCCGAAGCATTCATGTGCCCGAGTCCTGTTTACTTGGGGCGCTTCAGGTAGGCGACGTGTTGCTCGCCGGTTGGCCCGGGCAGCACAGCCACCAGTTCCCAACCGTCGGCACCCCATTGGTCGAGGATCTGTTTGGTCGCGTGCGTCAGCAGCGGAACCGTGGCGTATTCCCATGGGGTCGGTTGGCTCATGACGCGAGCTTATCGGTCGGGCTTGAGCCACAATGGCCAGCCCGGTAGACCGCAATCCGATGTTGCTACCCGATTGGCGGGGACCCCGACGGGCTCGGGCTAGCATGCGATGGTGGCAACCACTTCTAGCGGCAACGCTGCCGTCGGCTGGCCGGCCCGCCTGTCGAAGGCCCGCTTGCACTTCGTCACCGGCAAAGGCGGGACGGGCAAATCGACGATCGCGGCGGCGCTGGCGCTGACCCTGGCAGCAGGCGGGCGCAAAGTCCTTCTCGTCGAAGTCGAAGGTCGCCAAGGGATTGCGCAACTCTTCGACGTTCCGCCGCTGCCTTATCAAGAGGTCAAGATCGCCACGGCCGAGCGCGGCGGTCAGGTCAACGCCCTGGCAATCGACATCGAGGCCGCGTTTCTGGAATACCTCGACATGTTCTACAACCTCGGGATCGCGGGACGGGCGATGCGCCGCATCGGCGCCATCGAGTTCGCGACGACGATCGCGCCCGGCCTGCGCGACGTGCTGCTCACCGGCAAGATCAAGGAGACGGTGGTGCGCACGGACAAGAAGCGGCTGCCGGTGTATGACGCGATAGTCGTCGACGCACCACCGACCGGCCGCATCGCACGCTTCCTGGATGTCACCAAGGCGGTGTCCGATCTGGCCAAGGGCGGCCCGGTGCACTCGCAGAGCGAGGGCGTGGTCAAGTTGCTGCACTCCGACCAGACCGCGATCCACTTGGTGACGTTGCTGGAAGCGCTGCCGGTACAGGAAACGATGGAAGCCATCGAGGAGCTTGCCGAGATGCAGCTGCCGATCGGCAGCGTGATCGTGAACCGCAACATTCCGGCGTATCTGGAGCCCCGCGACCTGGCGAAGGCCGCGGAGGGCGACGTCGACGCCGACTCGGTGCGTGCCGGTTTGAAGGCGGCCGGAATCGAGCTCAGCGACAACGACTTTGCCGGCTTGTTGACCGAGACCATCCAGCACGCGACCCGGATCGCCGCTCGCGCCGAGAACGCGCAACAGCTCGACGCCTTGCAGGTGCCGCGGCTGGAGTTGCCGGCGATCTCCGATGGTGTCGACCTCGGCAGCCTGTATGAACTGTCGGAATCGCTTGCACAGCAGGGAGTTCGATGAGTACTACACCGAAAGCCCTTGACATGGCGGAAATCCTGGCCGACAGGGCCAACCGCGTCGTGGTGTGCTGCGGCGCCGGCGGCGTGGGCAAGACGACCACCGCGGCGGCGATGGCATTGCGTGCGGCCGAATATGGCCGCACCGTTTGCGTTTTGACAATCGACCCGGCCAAGCGGCTAGCGCAGGCACTGGGAGTCAACGACCTCGGCAATACTCCGCAGCGGGTGCCGCTGGCGCCCGAGGTCCCCGGCGAGCTGCACGCGATGATGCTCGACATGCGTCGCACCTTCGATGAGATGGTGGTCCAGTACTCCGGAACCGCTCGCGCGCAATCGATTTTGGACAACCAGTTCTATCAGACGGTCGCCACTTCTCTTGCCGGGACGCAGGAGTACATGGCGATGGAGAAGCTGGGCCAGCTGCTGGGCCAGGATCGGTGGGACCTGGTGGTGGTGGACACTCCCCCGTCGCGCAATGCGCTGGACTTCCTGGATGCGCCGAAGCGGCTGGGCAGCTTCATGGATAGCCGACTGTGGCGGTTGCTGCTGGCGCCGGGCCGGGGCATCGGGCGATTGGTCACCGGCGCAATGGGTTTGGCGATGAAGGCGCTATCGACCGTCCTGGGTTCGCAGATGCTCGGCGACGCGGCGGCCTTCGTGCAATCGCTGGATGCCACCTTCGGCGGTTTCCGCGAGAAGGCGGACCGCACCTACGCGCTGCTGAAAAGACGCGGGCACCCAGTTCGTGGTGGTGTCGGCGGCCGAACCCGACGCGCTGCGCGAGGCCTCCTTCTTCGTCGACCGGCTGTCGCAAGAGAGCATGCCGCTGGCGGGACTCATCTTGAACCGCACCCATCCGCTGTTGTGCTCACTGCCGGTAGAGCGGGCAATCGACGGTATCGAGTCGCTGAAGTCTGACGCGGACCCCGATGCCGCTTCGTTGGCCACGGCCGTGCTCACAATTCACGCCGAGCGGGGCCAGACCGCCAAGCGGGAGATCCGGCTGCTGTCCAGATTCACCGGGGCCAACCCGAATGTGCCGGTCGTGGGCGTTCCATCGCTACCGTTCGACGTATCCGACCTGGAAGCCTTGCGCGCGCTCGCCGATCAGATCACCGCCGTCGGCGACGCCGACATTTCGGGCCGCTGAGCACCCGCCAAAAGGACCCCGGTCGGGGACGATGCGGCCCGTTCAGCGGGCCGCTGAGCACCTGCCAAAAATTGGGCCGGTTGGCGACGATTGCGCACAGGCCCAGCTACTTTAACGAATTGCCATCGCGCACAAGCCAGTTCGCGTCAGAGTCGCTATTGCACGTGCGCCAAATCCAGCCAGCGTTGTAACAGTAATGTAATAATGAGCTTCGGCCTATCAGCGCGCCGGGCCGCGCCGGCGCACCAGCGGTCAAAGCGTCAGCTGACGCCGCGGTTCCTTCGCTTGTCGAAGAAATCGGACCAAGACACCACCTCGGGGTGCTGCTTGAGCAGTGCCCGGCGTTGCCGCTCGGTCATGCCGCCCCAGACGCCGAACTCCACCTTGTTGTCCAGCGCATCTGCTCCGCATTCCTGCATCACAGGGCAATGGCGGCAAATCACCGCTGCCTTACGCTGGGCGGCGCCCCGAACAAAGAGTTCGTCGGGGTCAGTGGTCTTGCATAGCGCTCTCGACACCCAGGCAATTCGTTCTTCAGCGTCCACACTGTGCAGCACCCCCTGTGCTGCCGCAATGTTGGTTCGGCGTGCTGCCGGTCGTGTTCCTGACACGAGCTGTTCCCTTCCTCCCGGTCGTAAATTACGACCGCCCTCCTCGGGTGGCAGATCGTTGCTGCGACCCACGCCACACTGTGCGGATCGGTGTTACCTGAATCTCACCGTCTGTATAAGTTAGGTGGTCAGGGGCCAATTGCGCAACAGTCTGATAACGCTTTTTTTGGGACGGGCGTGCCGTCTTGTCATTGAGCGTAGGCGCAGCCATGGGATTGAGCTACCCCATTTCGGTGGCGGATCATGTAACGCGATCGAGAACATTCCCGTCCCAATCCTCAGCAAAGCCGCTGGTCACGTGATCTGAGATCCGCTGTGCGGATCGACGGCGCGTCGGGTGACAGGGGGCGGCTAATGTAGTACGCATGTCAGACCGCCCGCCGGCAGCTCTCACGATCCTTAAGCTTGCTGGGTGCTGTTTGTTGGCCAGTGTGGTCGCCACGGCGCTGATGTTCCCCATGGCGGGCGGGTTGGGACTGATGTCCAACCGCGCCTCCGAAGTGGTCGCCAACGGCTCGGCCCAACTTCTCGAGGGACAGGTGCCCGCCGTCTCGACGATGGTCGACGCGAAGGGCAACACCATCGCGTGGCTATACGAACAGCGCCGTTTCGAGGTGCCCACCGACAAGATCGCCAACACGATGAAGCTGGCGATCGTCTCGATCGAGGACAAACGATTCGCCGAGCACAACGGGGTGGACTGGAAGGGCACGCTGACCGGGCTGGCCGGCTACGCGTCCGGCGACGTCGACACCCGAGGCGGTTCGACGATCGAGCAGCAATACATCAAGAACTACCAACTGCTGGTCACCGCCAAGACCGATGCCGAAAAGCGCGCTGCCGTAGAAACCACCCCGGCACGCAAGCTGCGCGAGATCCGGATGGCGCTCACGCTCGACAAGACCTTCACCAAGCCGGAGATCCTGACCCGATACCTGAACCTTGTCTCCTTCGGCAACGGCTCGTTCGGGGTGCAGGACGCCGCGCAGACCTACTTCGGCATCAACGCGTCGGACCTGAACTGGCAGCAGGCGGCGCTGCTGGCGGGCATGGTGCAGTCGACCAGCACGCTCAACCCGTACACCAACCCCGACGGTGCGCTGGCCCGGCGGAATCTGGTCCTGGACACGATGATCGACAACCTGCCCCAGGAGACCGACGCGCTGCGCGCCGCCAAGGCGACGCCGCTGGGAATATTGCCGCAGCCCAACGAGCTGCCTCGGGGCTGCATCGCGGCCGGTGACCGCGCCTTCTTCTGTGACTACGTCCAGGAGTACCTCTCCCGTGCGGGGATCAGCAAGGAACAGGTGGCCCGGGGCGGCTACCTGATCCGCACCACCCTGGACCCGGACGTGCAGATCCCGGTCAAGACGGCCATCGACAAGTTCGCCAGTCCGAGCCTGCCCGGCATCTCCAGCGTGATGAGCGTGATCCAGCCCGGCAAGACGTCGCACAAGGTGATGGCGATGGCCAGCAACCGCACCTATGGCCTCGACGTCGACGCCGGCCAGACCATGCGCCCGCAGCCGTTCTCCCTCGTCGGCGACGGCGCCGGGTCGGTGTTCAAGATCTTCACCACGGCCGCCGCGCTGGACATGGGTATGGGTATCAACGCCACCCTCGACGTGCCGCCGCGGTTCCAGTCCAAGGGTCTGGGTAGCGGTGGGGCCAAGGGCTGCCCCAAGGACACCTGGTGCGTCGTCAACGCCGGCAACTACCGCGGGTCGATGAATGTGACCGAAGCGTTGGCCACCTCGCCCAACACCGCGTTCGCCAAGCTGATCTCGCAGGTCGGGGTGACGCGCACGGTGGACATGGCGGTCAAGCTCGGGCTGCGGTCCTACGCCGATCCCGGCACCGCCCGGGACTACAACCCGGACAGCAACGAGAGCCTGGCCGACTTCGTCAAGCGGCAGAACATCGGGTCGTTCACCCTTGGCCCGATCGAGGTGAACGCGCTCGAGCTGTCGAACGTCGCGGCCACGCTGGGCTCCGGCGGCGTGTGGTGCCCGCCGAACCCGATCGACAAGCTGATCGACCGCAACGGCAACGAAGTCGCCGTGACCACCCAGACCTGCGATCAGGTGGTGCCCGAAGGCCTGGCCAACACCCTGGCCAACGCGATGAGTAAGGACGCCACGGGCGGCGGCACGGCGTCCGGTTCGGCCGGCGCCGCGGGATGGGACCTGCCGGTGTCGGGTAAGACGGGCACCACCGAGGCCCACCGCTCCTCGGGGTTTGTCGGGTTCACCAGTCACTACGCGGCGGCCAACTACATCTATGACGACTCCACCACGCCGACGGACCTGTGTTCGTCCCCGCTGCGCCACTGCGGCGAGGGCGACCTGTACGGCGGTAACGAGCCGGCGCGTACCTGGTTCACCGCGATGAAGCCGATCGCCCTGAGCTTCGGCGACGTCAAACTGCCGCCCACCGATCCCCGCTACGTCGACGGGGCGCCGGGCTCACGAGTGCCGAGCGTCGCCGGCATGGACGTGGACGCGGCGCGCTCGCGACTGAAGGACGCGGGCTTCCAGGTCGCCGACCAAACCAACTCGGTCAACAGCAGCGCGAAGTTCGGCGAGGTGGTCGGGACGTCGCCCACCGGCAATACGATTCCCGGCTCGGTCGTCACGATCCAGATCAGTAACGGCATCCCGCCGCCGCCGCCTCCGCCGCCGGACGGCGCGCCGCTGCCGATCGGTTCGCAGGTGGTGGAGATCCCCGGGCTGCCGCCGATCACCATTCCGCTGCTGGCGCCTCCGCCGCCGCCCGGACAGCCGCCTCCGTAGGCGCGCGAAGGCGCGACACACGCGTCCTGAGTCCGCGACCGGCAGTAGGCTGCGTGCATGGCTGATGTCTTGCCCGCCCTGATCCGCACCGGCGCCGTCGCGGTCGGTTCGACCGTCGCCGGCCTCGGTTACGCCGCGGTCGTCGAGCGCAACGCCTTCGTCCTGCGCGAGATAACCATGCCCGTCTTGTCGCCGGGTTCTACGCCGCTGCGGGTGCTGCATATCAGCGATCTGCACATGATGCCCAACCAGCGCCGCAAGCAGGCCTGGCTGCGCGAGCTGGCCGGCTGGGAGCCCGACCTGGTCGTCAACACCGGCGACAACCTGGCCCACCCCAAAGCGGTGCCCGCGGTCGTCCAGGCGCTGGGCGATCTGCTGTCGCGGCCGGGTGTCTTCGTCTTCGGCAGCAACGACTACTTCGGGCCGCGCCTGAAGAACCCGATGAACTACCTGACCAACCCGTCGCACCGCGTGCACGGGCGAGCCGCTGCCCTGGCAGGATCTGCGGGCGGCGTTCACCGAGCGCGGCTGGCTCGACCTCACCCACACTCGCCGCGAGTTCGAGGTGGCCGGGCTGCACATCGCCGCTGCCGGCGTGGACGACCCGCACATCGACCGCGACCGCTACGACGACGATCGCGGGCCCGGCCAGCCCGGCGGCGAATCTGCGGCTGGGTCTGGTTCACTCCCCCGAGCCGCGCGTGCTGGATCGCTTCGCCGCCGACGGCTACCAGCTGGTGATGGCCGGACACACGCACGGCGGGCAGCTGTGCCTGCCGTTCTACGGCGCGCTGGTGACCAACTGCGGCCTGGACCGGACCCGGGCGAAGGGGCCGTCACGCTGGGGCGCCAACATGCAGTTGCATGTCTCGGCGGGGCTCGGCACCTCGCCGTTTGCGCCGGTGCGGTTCTGCTGCCGGCCCGAAGCGACCCTGCTGACGTTGATCGCCGCCCCGACGGGTGGGCGCGACTCCAGCCAGCAACCGGGGCCGCTCGCAGCCCGCGGCTTCGCTGCGTTGAGCGATCGGACCCGGATCGCGGTCCGCAGCCACTCGCGCAGCTGGACCGACAATGCGATCCGGCTGATCGAGGCCGATGCCCGTCGCAGCGCCGACACCCACCTGCTGCGCTACCCGCTGCCGTCGGCCTGGGGCACCGACGTCGACATCGCGCTGTATCTCAAGGACGAGTCGACGCACATCACCGGCAGCCTCAAGCACCGGCTGGCGCGCTCGTTGTTCCTGTATGGGCTGTGCAACAGCTGGATCGGCGAGGGCACCACGGTCGTCGAGGCGTCGTCGGGTTCGACGGCGATATCCGAGGCCTACTTCGCTTCCCTGCTGGGGCTGCCGTTCGTCGCCGTGGTCCCGGCGACCACCAGCCCTCCAAGGTGGCGCTGATCGAATCACAAGGCGGCCGTTGCCATTTCGTGCAGAACTCCAGCGAGGTGTACGCCGAGGCGCGAGCGCGTCGCCCGAGAGACCGGCGGCCACTACCTGGACCAGTTCACCAACGCCGAGCGCGCCACCGACTGGCGCGGCAACAACAACATCGCCGAGTCGATCTTCGCGCAGATGGGCGACGAGAAGTACCCGATCCCGGAGTGGATCGTGGTCGGCGCGGGCACCGGCGGAACCAGCGCGACGATCGGCCGCTACATCCGCTACCGGCGGCACGCCACCGGGTTGTGCGTCGTCGACCCGGAGAACTCCGCGTTCTTTCCCGCCTACGCGCAGCAGCGCTACGACATCGTGATGTCCGCGTCGTCCCGAATCGAGGGGATCGGCCGGCCGCGGGTCGAACCGTCGTTTCTGCCCGGCGTCGTCGACCGCATGGTCGCGGTGCCCGACGCGGCGTCGATCGCGGCCGCCCGCCATGTCAGCGCCGTGCTGGGACGACGGGTGGGGCCGTCGACGGGCACCAACTTGTGGGGCGCCTTCGGCCTGCTGGCCGAGATGGTCGCCGCGGGCCGCAGCGGTTCGGTGGTCACGCTGCTCGCCGACAGCGGCGACCGCTACGCCGACACCTATTTCAGCGACGAGTGGGTCGGCGCGCAGGGGCTCGAACTCACCGGTCCCGCCGAGGCGCTGGTCGAATTCGAGCGCAACTGCAGTTGGACATAGCCCGCAGCCAGCGGTTTAGCGAGTCGACGGGCGGGTGCGATACGCTGTCGTGGCTTCAAGCGGGGTGTGGCGCAGCTTGGTAGCGCGCTTCGTTCGGGACGAAGAGGCCGTGGGTTCAAATCCCGCCACCCCGACCATCATTGATGGCCAGCTGTCGTGGCTCGACCGTAGATAATTCTCAGCGTTGCCTCAGCGACGAATCTGTACGGTCTGGCGCTGTGAGTCAGACAACGCATTCCACAGCCATCAGCACTCCCCGCGCGATGCTCAGCAAGGTTCCTGAGGTCACCGTGTGGTTCTGGATCATCAAGATCCTGTGCACGACCGTCGGCGAGAGCTTCGCGGACTGGATCAGTACCACTGTGGGCCTTGGCCTTAGCGTGACGGCGCTGATCTTTACCGTCGCCCTGGGCGTGGTCTTGAGCTTCCAGTTGCTCCTCAAGCGCTACGTGCCGATGGTGTACTGGCTCGCGGTGGTGGTGCTGAGCATCACGGGCACGCTGTACACCGACATCCTGACCGACAAGCTGCGGCTGCCGCTGGCGCTCAGCACCGCCGTGTTCGCGGCGATGTTGGCCGTCGTCTTCGCGGTCTGGTACGCCCGGGAGCGCACCCTGTCGATCCACAGCATCGTCACGACGCCGCGGGAGTTGTTCTACTGGCTGGCGGTGCTGGTCACCTTCGCCCTTGGTACTGCCGTGGGTGACTGGACGTTGCAGCTCACCGGCTGGGGGCCGGGCACCTCGGTGCTGCTGCCCGCGGGCCTGATCGCATCGATTGCGATCGGCTGGCGGGCGGGCGCCAACCCCGTGTTGTCCTTCTGGCTGGCCTACATTCTGACCCGCCCGCTGGGCGCCAACCTCGGCGACTGGTTGGCCTCGGCACCGACCAACCACGGCTTGGGTTGGGGGACCGCCATTACGAGCGCGATCTTCCTGACCGCGATCCTCGTCACGGTCTCGTACCTGATGATCAGCCGCAGCGATGTCATCGGTGACGACCGCCAAGCCCGCACTGCGACCGCCACCACGACTGCCACGCGCGAGCGGCTGATGCTGGGTTACTACGCGGCGGTCGCAGTCGTCACCGGGGCACTGTTGGTCTGGGGCGGCCACCATCACTCCGGCGCGGCGGAGAGCGACGAGGAGGGGGATTCGGTTGCCGCTCCTGCGATCACCGCCCCCATCCGGCCCGGGCAACTCGTCTCGGCCTTCCCGCCCGCCGAGGTGGCTAAATTCCAATCAATAACCCAGGACACGCTTTCCAAGTTGCGTGCCGGCGACCAGGCCGGTGCCAGGGCCCGGATCACAGACCTGGAAACCGCTTGGGACGATGACGAGTCGAAGCTCAAGCCGATGGACCAAAACGCGTGGCACACCCTGGACAAGCAGATCGATAGCGTGCTGGCGGCTTTGCGCGCCCGCACGCCGGACCCGGCGACCCAGACACAGCGGCTGACGGATCTGTTGACGGCGCTCCGCTAGTACCGCCACCGACGCGAGCCCTCAGAATGGACCTGACATCGAGCGGTACGGAGGATGGACACTGAGGCTGTTACGCCCGCGCGTTTGGAGCATCTCGGCCAGGTCGGCAGTGGTGTCGGCCACGGTCATTCTGGTGGCGCTCGCGGTGGCCGGTCTGATCCTGCTGTCGGTGTTGTACTTCGCTTTGCTTTCGGCGGTCGACGACGCGGCGGTGAACCGCCTGCACGACATCACCAAGGCATTGCAATCAGAAACCACTCCCGATCTCGATCCGCCGCTGTTGGCCACCGGACCGCGCATCGTGGCAGTTCAAATTCTCGACGGCGCCGGCCATCCGGTGTCCGAGTCAAGTTCCGCGCCCAGGCGGCCGCTGGTGCCGCTCGACACGATCGGAAGTACCCCGCGGACCGGGATGCCGGCGGTCGGGATACGCGATGTTCGGGTATCCGGGCAGGCGCTCGAGACACCGTCGGGGCGTTACGTCGTACTTGTCGGCGCCGGCACCGAGGATGTGGAGACCACGGTGTTCACGGTGGCGCTCGGCCTGGCAGCAGCCGCGCCATTGGTGATCGCGGCGGCCGCCCTGGCCACCTATTTTCTGGTGCGAAGGTCGCTGCGTTCAGTAGAGGCGATTCGCACCCGGGTTGCCGATATAAGCGCTTCCGATCTCGCAGAGCGGGTGCCAGTACCTTCGCACCGCGATGAGATCTTCACGTTGGCCACCACCATGAACCAGATGCTTTCCCGACTCGAATCCGGCCAAGCCGCCCAACATCGATTCATCGCGGATGCATCCCATGAACTGCGCAGCCCGCTGTCCACCGTGATCTCAGCCCTGGAAGTCGGTGTCGCCCACCCCGATCTGCTCAACGATCGGCTCGCGGTCGACACGCTGTTACCGGAAGCGCGGAGGATGCAGGCGTTGGTGGACGACCTGTTGCTGCTGGCCCGTGCCGACGAGCGAGGATTGGCGCTGCGCCGCGCCGACACCGACCTCGACGATCTGGTCGGCACCGAGGTGACCCGACTGCGGCGCGAGACGGCGCTGGACGTGCACGCCGATCTTGCTCCGACGCGGTTGGTAGCTGACTCCGGCGCGCTGTCGGGGGTACTGCGCAACGTTCTTGACAACGCGGCGCGACACGCCACTTCCCGGGTGGAGGTGGTGCTGCGATCGGAGCACGGTCAAGCGCGCCTGACCGTGACCGACGACGGTCCGGGGATCCCGCCCGCCGATCGGGCAAGGGTTTTCGAGCGGTTCGTTCGACTCGACACCAACCGCTCTCGTGACGGCGGCGGCGCCGGACTGGGACTGGCGATCGTGTTCGAAATCGTGGCCGCACACGGCGGTAGCGTGCACATCGACGACCGACCCGGCGGCGGCACCGCGGTCGTCGTTCAGCTCCCGCTGGTCGCGCCGGCGTCGTCCTCGGCGTCCAGCCGGTAGCCGACGCCGCGGACTGTTTCAATGGTGTTGGTGCCGAACGGGATATCAATCTTGCGCCGCAGATAACCGACGTAGACCTCGACGACGTTGTCGTCCCCGTCGAAGTGTGCATCCCACACGTTTTGCAGGATGTCGGCCTTGCTCACCACGGCACCCTTGTTGCGCATCAGATACTGCAGCAGGCCGTACTCGCGCGGCGTCAAACTGATCGTGTCATCGGTGCGCCGCACGACGCGCCGCACCGGATCCAGCGATAACGTGCCGGCGGTCAACACGACCGGCCGCTGCGGCGCCCCGCGGCGAACCAGTGCCCGCAAACGCGCGAGCAGCACGATGAATGAGAACGGCTTGGTCAGGTAGTCATCGGCGCCCAAATCAAACGCGTCCGCCTGCTCATAATCGCCATCCTTGGCAGTGAGCATCAACACCGGTGTCCACACCTCGGCCGTGCGCATTCGGCGCAGCACCTCGTAGCCGCTAAGCCCCGGCAGCATGATGTCCAAAATGATTGCGTCGAAACGGTTCTCAGTTGCCTCCCACAACCCATCGCGACCGTTGTCGGCGGTAGTCACCACACATCCCTCGGCGCGCAAGCCCATCGTCAGCGTCGCCGCCAGCCGGGGCTCGTCCTCGACGACCAGCACCTTCACCTGCTGTGTTCCTTGCACACCGTCGCGTCACCCATCGGACCACCATGGCACGGGAACGCTGAGGAAACACTGAGGTCCCCGGCTCTCAGCGTCCTCTCAACTCGGTTCAGGAAGTATGGAGCCAGCACCGGCACGCACCGGCGCGCGCTGTGCGACGCATAAAGATGGCCACCAACCGACCTATCGAGAGGTGATCACCCAATGAGCGAGATGACGAAACATGCGTTGAGCAAGGTGCCGGCGGTCACTCTTGGCTTTTGGGTCATCAAGGTCTTAGCCACGACGCTCGGCGAGACCGGCGGCGATACCGTCACGATGACGCTGGATTGGGGATATCTGGCCGGTGTGGCACTTTTCGGCTTCACCCTGGTCGCACTTGTCGTTGCGCAGATTCTTGCCAAGCGCTTCCACGCGGGCCTCTATTGGCTGACGATCGTCGCCTCCACGACGTTCGGCACCGTGTTGGCCGACTTCGCCGACCGCTCGCTGGGGATCGGCTACGCGGGCGGATCGCTTCTGCTGCTGTTCTGCCTGTTGGCCACGCTCGGGCTCTGGCATTGGTCGCAGGGAACGGTGTCTGTGAATACCGTCTCGACGCCGAAGGTCGAGGCGTTCTACTGGGCCACGATCACCTTTTCGCAGACTCTGGGCACCGCCCTGGGCGATTGGCTCGCCGACGACGGCGGGCTCGGTTACGAAGGTGGTGCGCTGGTCTTCGGCGTTGCGTTGGTCGGGGTCGCTGCCATGTATTACTGGACGAGCATCTCGCGCGTCACCCTGTTCTGGGTCGCTTTCATCCTGACCCGCCCCCTCGGCGCGACCGTCGGTGATTTCCTCGATAAGCCGGTCGACCACGGCGGCCTGAACCTAAGCCGCCCTTTGGCTTCGGCGGTAATCGCGGCCGTCATCGTCGTGCTGCTGATCGTCCTGCCACAGCGGCCGGGACGCCATCCCGGTGCAGAGCACGATGCCGAGGCGATGGAGACGGAGTCAGAGGCGGTCGGCGAGGCCTCGCCCGATACCGGTCCCGGTCACCGTCCGGCTGACTAGCCGACCCACGCGGAACGTCACGACGCACCCGACCGCTGGATGGGTCGTGCGTGAGATCGCGCTATCCGGCGGCGGGTGGGCGCGCCACGAAGGAGGGTTTGAATCCGTACTGCGGAATGGCGCGCCCGTCGCCTTGGGCGGCCATCTTGCCGGCCAGGGGTACCGGAGGTGAGCTCCCTACCTGTGACGCTGGCACCACGATCGGCGCCTTCCCCGTCGGCGGGACCAGCGAGCTGGGCGCCGGCGCGTTCGAGGCCCAGCTTGGCGGCACCGACAGCGGACCGACGAGCGCGCCTTGGCCGAAGCCTGCCGAGACCGAATTCCCCAGTGCCCCAGCCCTACCCGGCGGGGTGACGGTCGTGCCCGCTGGACCCTGCCCCACGCTGGCCGTCGCGCTGGGTGCGCCTTGTTGACCGAGGCTCATGAGACTGGTCGACTTGCCGAGGTATCGAGAGGGCATGTAGAAGGCCGAGATGAAGATGGTGTTCAAGATGTTGCTGTTGGCGAACTGCCCGAAGGCGGTGTCGGTGCCGAAAATGGCGTTGAGGACGCCGTTCAGTCCGATGGTGTCACTGGCCGAGCCGGGTGCAAACGGGTTCCACCCACCCGGCGCGTTGGGCATCGCGGACATCATCTGCGACAGCGCGCCCTGCTGGGTACCGGCGGGTGTGCCGACCGCCTGGGTCACCGCGGCGGACTGGGCGGTGAGCCCACCGGGGCTGGTGGTCTGGCCGGGCAGGTCGAACGGGGTCAGTTCGGTGGCCACCGACGAGGCGGCCGCGTAGCCGTACATGGCGGAGGCGTCTTGAGCCCACATTTCGGCGTACTCGGCCTCGGTGGCCGCGATCGCGGGAGTGTTCTGGCCCAGGACGTTGGTTGCGATCAGCATCATCAGCCGCGCACGGTTGGCCGCGACGACTGTTGGAGGCACGGTGGCCGCGAACGCTGCTTCATGGGCAGCCGCCGCGGCCTCGGCCTGTACCGCGGTGTGCTCGGCCTGGCCCGCGGTTGCATTAAGCCATGCCACGTACGGCACGGCCGCGGCCGTCATCCTGGCCGATGTCGGGCCATGCCAGTGGCCGTTCAACTCTGCCAGCGTTGAACTGTAACCCTCTGCCGTGGAACATAATTCGGCCGCCAGTCCGTTCCAGGCGGCCGCGGCCGCCAACATCGGTCCCGGGCCCGCGCCCGCGTACATGCGACCGGAGTTGACTTCGGGTGGAAGCAGCGCGAAATCCAATGCCGGGGTCACCGGCTGCCTCCTCCCTCACGGTAGCTGCGCTCGTGGCGGCTCCAACGGCCGCAAGTGACGTGCCGCCGGTGCGGTGTTAGCCAGCGGCGGGTGGGCGTGCGACGAAGCTGGGTTTGAAGCCGTATTGGGGGACCTGGCGGCCGTAGCCTCTGCCGGTCATGCCGGCTAGGGGGACGCCCGGCGTGCCGGCGGCCACTGCTGCTGGTGAGGCAAACATGGGTGTGGCGCCCAGCGCCGAGGACGGTCGGGCTTGCGGTGTGTCCACCCAGCTCGGTGGGACCGACAGGGGTCCAACTGGGGCGGCGTTGCCCAGGGCCGCGGAGACGGAGTTGCCCGCAGCCCCAGCCACGGCTTCGGTCGCGGCCGCTGCGGCCGCGCTGTCGGCCACACCCGTAGTGACTTCGGCGACAGCTCCGCCGACTTGGCTCAGGCCGATGAAGTCAGAGGCGGTGCCCAGGAAGTTGCTCGGCAAGTAAAACCCCGACCCAAAGATGGTGTTCCAGATGTTGGCGTTGACGAACTGCCCAAACGCGCTATCCATGCCGAACAAGGAGTTGAGCACGCCGTTGACCCCGGTGGTGTCACTTGCCGATCCTGGAGCGAACGGATTCCAGCCGCTCAGTTCAAAGCCCGTCGCCGATGACGTCAGGGACGGCGAGGCCAGGTCTTGCAGATTGCCGGGCACGGTGTCCATCAGCGTCGACAGCGCGGACTGCCCGGTGCCCACGTCGGCGGCGGCGGCCTGGCCCACCGCTGCGCACTGCTCGGACAGCCCCGCGATATCGGTGATCTGCTGGGGTGGGTCGAACTGGGTCAAATCGGTGACCACCGCCGAGGTGCTCGCATAGCCATACATCGCGGCGGCGTCTTGGGCCCACATCTCGCCGTACTGGGCCTCGGTGGCCGCGATCGCCGGAATGTTTTGCCCCATCACATTGGTAGCCAGCAGCTCCGCCAGCTGCGCACGATTGATCGCGATCTGCGGCGGGGGCACCGTGACCACGAACGCCGTCTCATAGGCCGCCGCCGCGGCCTCGGCCTGGGTCGCGGTCTGCTCGGCTTGTGCCGCCGTGGTATTCATCCACACCACATAGTGGGCAGCCGCGGCCGCCATCGCCGCCGAGGCCGGCCCATGCCACTCCTCCTCGGTCAACGCCGAGAGCACCGCCTCGTACGACAACGCCGTCGACCGCAACTCTGCCGCGAGCGATTTCCACGCCGAGGCCGCCACCAGCAAAGGTCCTGAACCCGGGCCCGCATACATCCGAGCCGAGTTGATTTCCGGGGGTAGCAATGCAAAATCCAATACTGCAGTCACTATTCAACTCCCTGAAAGGCCGCCAACCTTGGCGGCTCCTGCGTGACCGTACGCCGCGCATCAACAGCTCACGGATGCAGTCCGCGAAGCTCTTCTCGACAGTCGCGCGTCGGACTCGTCGACCGAGGCACATCGCGACCCAGTAACCGTGCCGGGCCCCGTGTTGTTCACAGCGCCCGACGGTACAGATTCGTAGCTGAGCGACCGCTGAGAAATCATCGGAGTATGGCCTGCGACCGTGTTTACATGACGTCGCACCGATCCTCGCCATGCACTCCCGGTTTAGGGCGATATTTGCTGTCAGAGTTCAGCGGTATACGCAATCCCGGGCGGTCCGGCTAAGAGTGCTGAGCCGCGCGCCAAACACGGCCCGGTGCACAATGCTCCGCCGCGATGTGGACGAAATTCTGACCGCCGGGGCTGCGCCGACTGACAACCCCGCACCCGATTCGCCCCAGCAGCCGATCTGACCGTCGCCCTCAGCCGCCCAAAATCGCCGTCACTGCAGCAAACCTATGGGAGGTCGTATCTCAGCCGCCGGGTAAATGCGCGAAGCCCGGACCGCAAACTAGGACGCGCACCCGTCCTCATCGACGCCTCGCCGAGGCGCGCGCCTCGCACTAAACTTGGCCTGCATGGCAGTGGTCAGGCCGAACACCGAGCAGCGGGGGATTCGCGAGCGCGTGTCCGAATTCCCCAATTCTGCGGTAGACACCGAATTCCCTTACCATCCAAATCTTTTGGAGATCGCTCAACGGCAGCAGGAGATCGACGTTTGGGAGGCGCTGCAGGTCGGCGGCTATGGATTCGCTAGGCCGGGCTTCATCATCAGTTTCCTGATCTCCGCAGTCATGCTCTTTCTCGCGCTGACCCCTATCCCGCCGAATTGGCCATGGAACATCCCACTGGTCATCGGGGCTATTTTCGGGGCCGTGGCGATGGTGGTCTATGGCCTTTTGTGGTTCGACATCCCAAAAGCCAGCCCCCGCCCGGAGCGTCTGGCGATCGTGCCGTTCTCACGGGCGGAAAACCTGCACTTGATGAACCGGCAACAATTCGAGCCGTATGCAGCGACCTGCACCTGTCCGGGTTGCGGCGATCTATCCACCCACCTGGTTCGCCAACCCGTCGAGGGCGAATCGCAGTGGTCGACAGTGACCCGGCATTGCCGGGTATGCGGACGGGAATGGGCGCAGGGTTAGACGGCGCGCGGTGTACGGGGGCGATACCGCACTCGGGTTCCATGCTGGGGCGCAAGCATTATCGAGCGCCGCACTATCCGCTCCGTCTTCTCGTCGACGGCGCTGAACTCGCCGTCGCGCAACAGTGCGTGCAACACGGTGACCAGCTCTCGCATCGAAAAGCTGGCGCCCAGACAGCGTTTGACACCGCCGCCGAACGGAACCCAGGCGTAGGTTTGCGGCCGGTTGCCGAGAAAGCGCTCGGGGCGGAACTCGTTCGGATACGCGTAGGTCTGCGGGTTGCGGTTGATCGCGATGATATGGACGACGATCCGCGTTCCGGCGTCGACGCAGTAGCCGCCGATGGGAAAGGGTTGCGCGGCAACGCGTGCCGTGAACGGCGCCGGTGGCCGGATTCGCAACGTCTCGTTGATCACCGCGGTGGTGAAGTCTTCCCCGCCGCCGATGGCTTCGTCCCGCACCCGTCGTAGCGCATCGGGATGGTGCAGCAGAAGGTCGAAGGCCCAGGCCAGTGTTGTTGCGGTGGTTTCATGGCCGGCCAGCATCAAGGTGATCAAATCGTCACGGATCTCGTTGTCCGACAACTGCTCTCCGTCATCGCCACGCGCGCACATCAGCAATGCCAGAATGTCGAGCTGCTCGTTGAGGCGGGGATCGGCCCGCCGTCGGGCGATCAACGGCATGACGACGTCATCGATCTCTCTGTTGGCTTGCGCCCGCGCGGGCCACACCCGCAAGGTGCCCAGCCGCCGCAGCGCGTAGCGGACCGTCAACTGCTCGGAGACACCGAGATTCAGCAATCGCTCGAACGGGCGGCCCAGTCGCCGCACCTCACCAGGATCGTCGACACCGAAGATGACTTTGACGATCACGTCCAGCATCAGCGACCGCGCCGCCTCCAGCATCTGGAACGGACGGTCAACGGGCCAGCTGCGCATAGCCGCGCGGGCTGACTCCTCCATGATCGGCACGTAACTGCTCAGCGCCGCGCCGTGCAGTGGCGGCGTCAGAAGCTTCCGCCGCCGCAGATGTTCGGGCTCCTCCTGGACGAACATCGATCCGGACCCGTAGATCGCCGCCGCAGGTCCCACGCCCTCCCCGCCGAGCAGCACCTCGGGCGGGGCGGTGAAAACCTGCTTGACCAGCTCGGGGTCCGACACGATCGCTACCTTCCCCAAACTGAGGATGGGCATCGTCATGATCGGTCCGTACCGGCGTATCAATCGCAGCATCCGGCGCTCGCCGCCGACCAGATACGCAAGCGCGTACGCCGCGGCGAAGGCCGCGCGGAACGCGCGCGGTGCGGGCAATCCGGGTGGGCGGCTCAAGCCATTCGGGTGGCGACTACGCGCAGCGCTCAGGCTCGGCCTCGCAGAGCGGCGTCGCACCGCGGAAGCGATAGCGGTGTGCCGACACCCAGTGGTAGATGGCGTTCTGCACCGCGCCAACACCGGGGATGCGGTAGATCCAGAGCGGGACGCGCGTGCCCAGCGCCACGGCCAGGGCGGCATTCATGGCGTGCGCACCGTCCAAGATCGCGCCCGAGGAATCCAGCCACCACGCCGATTTCAGCATTCGGTCGTCGGTGACGCCGAGCCTGTCGGCCATCCCGGGGGTCTGCATCGGTTCGATGCGCAGCATGCCCGACCGATCCCACCGAGCTAGTGCGTTGACCGCCCGAGTGCACACCCCGCACCGGCCGTCAAAAACTAAAATGCCGTGCATTCTTCGATTGTATTCCAACCGCGCTACGCACAATCGGTGCAAACGGGAAGCCCCGAGCTGGACAGGACCATCCGGTGGCGGTGCTGAACCAGGTAGCAGCTCGAGCAGGTGAACTCGTCGGACCGCTGCGGAATCACCGTCACGGCCAGTTCTTCACCGGACAAGTCCGCGCCGGGCAGCTCGAAGAAATGGACATCGTCGGGGTCCTCGTCGACGACCGCCGTGGATGATCCCGACAAATTCGGATCAAGCTGGCGCAGCTCGGATGGTTCCTGGTTCTCGACGTCGGTCACCCGGCGCGCGTCGTAATCGCTTGCGGTCTTCATGGGCATACCTTCCTGCTGAGCGGCCGGGTCGACGCACGTCCGATGTACCTCCCCGTGGCACAGGCGGTACCCCGTTCCGGGGCCCCCCACACTGGTCAAACAGAAGAAAATTGCGCACACGAAAATTCGAGCCGCCAATTCGCCCTCTCACCGAGCCGGGCGGACACGGGTAATCCACTCAGGCTCCTGCCGAAACGTGCTCTGTACTAATACGATTCACGTTCAGCGGGTCCACCTGGTTCAAAGCCGGCTTTTGCGACCTCCGCACTGACCCGCAGCCCGACGGCCCGACCGACCGTGTCAGCCGGGCTGAAGGCGGGTATGCCGCAGCGATGAGTGCTCCCGCAGTCCTGTTCGACGTGGACGGAACCCTGGTCGATTCCAACTATCTGCACGTCTACTCGTGGCTACGAGCCTTTGACTCCCAGGGCATATCGGTCGCGGGCTGGCAGATCCACCGCTGCATCGGCATGGACGGCTCGAAGTTGGTACGCATCCTTTCCGATGATGCTCCGGCGGATGTGCAGGATCGGCTCAGCGATGCGCACAGCCGGTATTACCGGGAGATCTCGCACCTGCTGGCGCCGCTGCCGGGTTCGCGGGAGTTGTTGCGCCGCGTGGCCGAACTGGGCCTGCAGGTGGTACTGGCCAGTTCGGCCCCCGACGACGAACTCGAGATGCTGCGCAAGGTGCTCGCCTGCGACGACGTGATTGCAGCGACGACATCGTCGCGCGACGTCGATACCGCCAAACCCGAGCCGGGCATCGTGGAGGTGGCGCTGGGCCGGGCGGGGGCGACGCCCGAGGACGCGGTGTTCGTCGGCGACGCCGTCTGGGATGCACACGCCGCCAAGGCCGCCGGGGTCGCGTGCATCGGGGTACTGAGCGGCGGCATTTCTCGCGAGGAGTTGGCGGCGGCCGGCGCGTCTCCGATCTTCGAAGATGCGCGGGACCTCCTTGAGCAGCTGGGCTCCACCCGCATCGCGGCGCTGGCGCCCGGCCGCTGACTACATGCCGTGGGTGCGCAGCGACAGCGGCAACAGCCACCAAAAGGATGCGAACATCGCCAGCGCACATGCGCCCGCGATCACCCCCGCCGTGGTCCCGGCCACCGCGACAAAGATGATGACCGTCACCCCGGTCAGCGCCAACCCGAGCAGCGCCAGGCCGGCGTAGGCGCACCGGTGCGCGGCCGACACCAGCACCTGCAGGCGATGTCGCCGAAACAGCAGCCGATGAATGCCGACCGGTGCGATCAACAGCACCGTTGCGCCCACCGAACATCCCACCGTCGCGAGATACGCCATCCGCATGTCGTGATCGAGAACGTCGAACCGCTGCTGGAACGGGAGCGTCAACAGGAACCCGGTGAGCAGCTGGACACCGGTCTGCACCACGCGCAGTTCCTGCAACAGGCTGTTCCAGTTGCGGTCGAGCCGCTCGATTTCGGTTTCGCCGCGCTTATCGCGATCCCATCCTTGGTCGCCTTCCGGGTGGTCGACATCCATGTCCGTGATCATCGCACCGAATGCGGGCCCCTGGTTTGTGGGGCGCGCACGAAATCGATATCCACGACCCCACCAGCGGTGCAACGATACAGAGGTGGACCACACTCGGGGTGCGCTGACACCCCGACGCATGAAATAACCAACAAAGGGAGCGCGAGATGTCCGCAGCCGACCACCAGTGGAGCAAACCCGCGGCGATGGCCATTCCCGCCGACGGCTATTTTGAACTTCAGCGCGGCAGGTACGGCCCGGTCTTCCCGAGAACACCTGCCTGCTACGGGTTCTCGATCATCGCCAAGGTCAAGCCCGGCCGCGAGGACGCGATTCGGGAGTACGGCAGGGTGATTGAGGCCGCCATCGCGGAACATCCGGATCTGCTTGCCCCGCTGCGCCTGCACTATCTGCGCTGGGTCTTGTTCGATGTCGGCGGCGGGCTGCATTTCCAATACCAGGGGATCTTCGACACCGACTTCGACAAGTACACCGAAGACGCGATCAAGCTGTTCTCGCAGTCGGGCGTCACCACCGTGTTCACCAACCTCGAAGGCTTCCCGGAGGATTGGCAGACCAACCCCGAGGCGTTCATCAAGTTTGTGCGCGAGCACCAATGCCCCAGTTTTCTCGAGTACGGCGAGTACCCGTACGTCACCGCCGACGAGATCAAGAAGGCGCTTCGGCTCAAGGCCGCGTTCTCCGACATGCTCGACCAGATGCAGTGATGCTAGACCTCGACAATATCCAGCACATCCTGGTGACACGGACGCCCGCGATGACCGGGCGCTACGAGTTTCTGTCGTTCGGCGACCCGGCTGGAGGCCGGGCATGGCTGGGCGAACTGGTGGATAAAGTCCAATCGGCATCGGACGCCCGCAAGACGATGGACAGCCAAGATCGCTGGATCACGCTTGCCTTCACCTGGAATGGCCTGCGGGCACTGGGCGTTTCGGAGGATTCGCTGGCCAGTTTCCCGGACGCGTTCCGGGAAGGCATGGCGGCGCGGGCCGACATCTTGGGCGATACGGGTTCCAACCACCCCGATAATTGGGGTGGCGGCCTGGCCGGCGATGATCTGCACGCGATCGCAATCCTGTTCGCCCGCAACGAAGCCGAGCACCGGCGCTGCACCACCGTGCACGCCGAACTTGTCGCGCGGTGCCCCGGGGTGCGAGTGCTGTCGCATCTCGACTTGAACGCGACGCCGCCGTTCGACTACGCCCACGATCATTTCGGCTTCCGGGACCGATTGTCGCAGCCCGTGATCGAAGGAAGCGGCGAAGAACCGACACCGGGTTCGGGCGAAGCACTGAAGGCGGGAGAATTCATCCTGGGCTATCCCGACGAGGAAGGTTTCGTCACGAATGTGCCTCAGCCAGAAGAGTTATCACGCAATGGCAGTTACATGGCATACCGGCGCCTCCAAGAGCACGTCGGCTTGTTTCGCAGCTACCTCAACGAGCAGGCCAGCACACCCGACGAGCAAGACCTCCTCGCCGCGAAGCTGATGGGCCGGTGGCGAAGCGGCGCGCCGCTGGTTCTCGCGCCAAAGCACGACGACCCGGAACTCGGCGCGGATCCCTTGCGCAACAACGACTTCAACTACAAAGAGATGGATCCGTTCGGCTACGCCGTCCCGTTGGGCTCCCATATGCGTCGGCTGAACCCCCGCGACACGGCCGTCAACATGAACCGGCGCCGGATGATCCGGCGCGGCGCGACCTACGGCGAGGCACTTCCCGAGGGCGCCGACGACGACGGCGTGGACCGGGGCATCGCAGCGTTCATCATCTGCGCCAGCCTGGTGCGCCAATTCGAGTTCGCGCAAAACGTGTGGATCAACGACCGCAACTTCCACGAGCTGGGCAACGAACACGACCCGATCTGCGGAACACAAGACGGCACAATGGAATTCAAGATCCCGAAACGTCCCATCCGCAAGGTTCTCAAGGGCCTGCCCGCCTTCACCACACTCACCGGCGGCGCCTACTTCTTCCTTCCGGGCCTCAACGGCCTTCGATACCTGGTCACGCTCACCTAGTGGAGACACCATGAGTACTCCCGCACGCACCTATAACCAGACACAGGTTCCCCGCAAGCACACGCCGGGGCACCGTCGCATCAGCATCTACTGGACCTGGAGCTATCCGTGGGAAGCCCAGCGAGATATCGCCGCGATGGACAACCGGTTCTCCACGATGACCGAAGTCCGGCGGGTGGCTTGGCCGAACTACGAGACCGCGGAGTGGGACGAGGCGCACTTCCTGCAAGGTATCGCCGGAACCCTGGAATTGTTCCACCGCTCGACGTTGCACTTTCAGGAACTGGCCGGCGAGCTGACCGGTCATCCGGTCGCTGTTTTCCAGCGCATCGACCAGGCCGGCTACCACCTGCCCATCGACGAACGGGTACTGGCCGACACCGACACCTTGATGGTGTTCGGGCTCGACCACGTGCTCGCACAGGAAGAGGCCCAACCGGACGAGATCTCCGCGATCGGGGCCTGGCTACAGCGGGAAGGCACTTGCCTGCTGCTGGCGCCTCATCACGACGTCGGCTTCACCGACGACGCGAAGCAGCGTCAAATCGAGTACCTGCACCACGGCGACCCGCTGGTTCCGCGCCAGCAGCGGTTCAGCCAATACACCCGCTCCCTGATGAAGGCGCTGGACGTTCCCGTTCACAACACGTGGGGGCTGAGGCCGGCCGTCGTCGACGGCACCGATCAGATCGCTCCGCTCACCGGGTTCCGGGATCTGGACACGCCCCGACTGCTCGACAACGTCACGACGTTCAACTTTCACCCGCACCTGCCGCACTACGAGCTGACGGCGCCCGAAGGCGAGGGCCTACGTGTGCTGGGCCGTCAACGCATCGACCCGACGCGGCCCCATCCGTTCACCGCCGCGGGCAACACCGAGTTCAATGCGCTGATCTGGATGCCGCCCGCCGGCCGGCGCGCAGGCGACATCGTCCTGGTCGACTCTACGAACTTCACGACGCTGTTCGGCGGCACCGACAGCCTGGTGAGCTTCTGGCGCAACTTTTCGCTGATGCGGTGACGTCAGCGGTTGAGTTTGTCGTCTCGCACGGCGGTCAACGCATCGTCCAGCGTCGGGTACAAGGGGAACGTCTTGTCCAGACCGGTCAGGTGAATCGGACGTCGGGTCGCCGGACCACGCGCGACCACGCCGAACTCCGCGGACTTGCCGAGTTTCTCGAAGGTAGCCGCCAGGATCTTCAGCCCGACCGAGCCGAGAAACTCCACCGCGGAGAGGTCGATGACCAGCGCCGTCGGCCCTTCCGCAACGACCGCACCGATGGCTTGCTCCAGGGCCGGAGCGGTGACCAAATCGATTTCACCGCTGACACTGACCACGGACACCCCATCGTGGTCCGCAACCAACGTGGTAATCGAATCAGGAGCTGACAATGGCGATCCTTCGTCCGGGCCTTAAATGTGGTGCAAGCCTAACCTGCCATGCGAACTGCGAGAAGAAGAAGACCTCAACACCTGCCCCGCGTCCAATCAGGCTAGTCTCCCCATAGAACCTGCGCACTGCGGAGCGCGACGCGGCACACGGGAGGCCAGATGTCAGATTCCAGCAGCACCGTCACCACCGCAAGTATCTCCAGTGAAGGCCTACTTCCGCAGCTAGTGCAGCATCTGCGGCAAAATCGCACCGTCTTGCGCGAGGAGTGGGCCCGCAGGATCACCGAGGCTGAACTGCTCACCGCGATGACCCCCGAGGAGCTGTTCTCGGAGGCGACCGCCGTCTACGACAACTACGTCGAGGTACTCGAGACGGGTAGCGTCGAGGCGCTGCAGGCTTACGCGCGCGACCTCTCGGAACGCATCATCCCGCGGGGCGTGGAGACCGACGAGGTGCTCGGCATCGTGCTGCTGCTGCGCGACGTGCTGGCCCGCTCGCTGTTCGAGAAGTACCAGACCGAGTTCGAGATGCTCAACCGCGTTCTGGACGCCTACGAGCCGGCCGCCAACCGCATCGCCAATACCGTGGGTGTCAGCTTCGTGCAGGAACGCGAGCGCATCATCCGCCAGCAGCAGGAGGCGATCCGCGAGCTGTCGACTCCGGTGCTGCAGGTGCGCGAGCAGCTGCTGATTCTGCCGATCATCGGTGTACTCGACAGTCAGCGCGCCCGCCAGGTTACCGAACAACTGCTGAGAGCCATCCGCGCGAACCGCGCGAAAGTCGTGGTCATCGACATCACCGGTGTGCCCACCATCGACTCCACGGTGGCGAACCACTTGGTGCAGACCGTCGACGCGTCAGGGTTGATGGGCGCGAGCGTGATCATCACCGGCCTGTCCTCGGAGATCGCCCTGACGCTGGTGACGATCGGGCTGGACCTGTCGAAGATGAACGCGGTCGGTGACCTACAGGGCGGAATCGAGGAAGCCGAGCGCCTGCTGGGCTACGAAGTCACGCGCACCGGCGAGCAGACCGGGTGAGCACAACCACCACGAGCACCTGATGCCAGTACCAATCCTGAAGCAGGGCGCGTTTCTGATCGCCTCGGTGCAGGCCGCGCTCACCGACTCCGACACCGAACGGCTCCGGCACGATCTGATGGAGCGAGTCAGCCGGTTCCGTGCGCAAGGCATCATCGTCGACCTCACCGCCATCGACGTGATGGATTCGTTCGCGGCCCGGTCACTGCGGACGATTGCGCACATGACCCGACTGCGCGGCGCCGACACCGTGATCGTCGGTCTGCAGCCGGAGGTGGCCTTCGCGATGGTCCAACTGGGACTGGCGTTCGACGACATGAAAACCGCTCTGGACCTCGAAGAAGGCATCGCGCTGCTGAATCGCCAACGGGGACTTGGGAAATCAACGATCGGGCGCGATGGTGGCGGCTGACGTTGTCGTCGACATCAATAATCCCGACGACATCGTCGCCGCCCGCAAAGCCGGACATCAGCTCGCACAACACCTCGGATTTTCGCTGACCGACGTCACTATGATCGCCACGGCGATCTCCGAAATCGCCCGCAACATCACCAGCTACGCGGGTCAGGGCACCGTCCACCTCTGGGTGGCCGACCGGGAGGGCCGCAAGGCCCTGGTGGTGCGCGCCGAGGACGACGGACCCGGCATTGCCGACATCGAGCGGGCAATGGAGGACGGTTACTCCACGGGTCGCGGCCTGGGCATGGGCTTGCCCGGCGCGCGCCGTTTGATGGACCGGCTGATCGTGGAATCCGCACTCGGCAAGGGAACGGTCGATCGAAATGTGGAAATGGGTTCCCGGCCGTGCGTGAACAACGGGCGACTGGGGCCGATCGAGTGGGCGAACGCTGGACGCCCGCTGCCCGGCGAGAACACCAGCGGTGACCGAAAAATCGCGATCGGCATCGATGACGATGCCGCCCTGTTCGGTGTGATCGACGGGCTTGGTCATGGTCCCGCCGCCGCGACCGCCGCGCATGCGCGCCGTCGACGCGGTTGCGCGGGCCGCCGGCGAGCGGCTCGAAGTCTTGATCCAGCTCTGCCACCGTGTGCTGGGCGGGACCAGAGGAGTCGCGATGACCCTGGCGCGGGTGGATTTCGCGGCCAAAACGCTCACCTGGACCGGGGTGGGAAATGTCAGCGCCCACCTCGTCTCCAAGGATGTGACAGGTGTCCACATCCGATCGAGTGCCCGCCTTGCCGCCGGCATCGTCGGCTACCGCATCCCGGAAATCAGGCCCGCTCAGGTGGTTTCACTTCGGGTCGGCGACTTGATCGTCCTAGCCAGCGATGGGGTCACCGAGGATCACCTGGACCATATCGACTTCGCCGCGTCGGCCGCGGTGATAGCCGACGACATTCTGGGTAAACACGCGAAGGAAACCGACGACGCCATGGTGCTCGCCGCGCGACACCGGGGAGCCTCGACATGACCGACACAGACGAATTTCACGCTCAATACATTGCCGCGCTGCGGACCTACTTGGACGCGCGCGACGACAACATGCCTGGCCGTCGCCCACGAGCTCGGGCGCCGGGCATTGCAAGAACAAATCAGCATGCTCGACATCATCGAGAACCACGTCCGACTGATCCTGGAACTGTCCGAGGACATTCAAATCGACGCACCGGTCGCACTGGAATTCCTGCTGCAGACGCTGGCCCCGCTCGATGTCGCGACTCGCGGATTTCTCGACGGCACCAGACGTTACGCGGAGCAGCGTGCCCGCGCCGACGGGCTCGCCGACCGACACAAATTCCGTGCCGCCCTGGTGAATTCGTTGCAGGAGGGCTTCTTCGTCGCCGATCATGAAGGCTCGATCATCGAGATTAACAACGCCTTCATCGAGATCCTCGGCTACCCCACTGAAGGCTTGCCCTACCGGTGGCCGCACCCCTGGCTGGTCGACAAGAAGACCGCGCGAGAACACCAATCCCGGGTCCGGAGCGAAGGTGGCACCCAGTACGAGACACCGATACGGCATCGGGACGGACATCTTGCCTGGGTGATGGTGAGCATCAATGCCGTCAAAGAAACCGACACCGACCAAGCCGTCTACGTGGGGACGATTCGCGACGTCACCGCGGAACGGGCATTCGCCGCTCGCGAGAGTGCTGTCCTGCGCCTGGCCACCGCGGTGGCAGTCGCCAAAAGCGTCGCCGAGCTACTGTCGATCACCCTCGACGAATGCCGAACGGCGATCGGCGTACAGCGCGTGATCGCCGTGACCTGGCCGGCCGGCGACGGCGAGCCCACTGTTCAGGTGGCGGGCGAGCCGGACGAAGCGACTTGGCGCGGACTGGATCCCTGGTTGCGCGACACATTTCAGGACGCACGCCACCAGCTTCCGCTGACGGCCAAAACCGTTGAGCGGCCGAACAAGCCCGGCAAGGCGCAGGGATTGGTCGCGGTGCTCTCCGGCAGCGGAGACCTCGCCCTGTGGTTGGAGCTTGCGGCACCACGCTGGCTCAGCGCTGAGGATCGGCTCTTGGTGACGGTGCTGATCGGCCATCTCAGTTTGGCCATGCAGCATGTGCGCCAATTCGAGAGCGCCCGCGAGACGTCGCTGACATTGCAGCGCGCGTTGTTGCCGCCGATGGAGCCACCGCCGGGCTTCGCGATACGCTACGAACCCGCCGTCCCGCCGTTGGAGATCGGCGGCGACTGGTATGACGTGCTGCCGATCGGTGATCACCGTATCGGCATCGTTGTCGGCGATTGCGTAGGCCGGGGTCTGCCGGCCGCCGCGATCATGGGTCAGCTGCGCAGCTCGGCGCGCGCGCTGTTGATCAACGGCGCCCAACCCGCAGTGTTGCTCGAGCAACTCGACCTGGCGGCATCGCTCATTCCGAATGCGTACTGCACCACCGTTTTTCTGGCGATCCTGGATACCGAAACTGGGGTCTTGGAGTACAGCAACGCCGGTCACATGCCCCCGGTGCTCGCCGGACCTGCGGGCACCTCGGTGTTGAGCGACGGCCGGTCGGTGCCGCTCGCGGTGCTTCGCGACGAGCCTCGCCCGCAAATCTCCCGGCGGCTGCCGTCCGGCTCGACGCTGATGGTGTTCACCGATGGACTGGTGGAACGCAAACATGAGTCGCTTGATGACGGAATAACCCGCGCCGCAGATGTTTTGCTGGAGACGGTGACGTCGCCGCTGGACTCCGTCGCCGACGTGATGCTTCGCGAGCTGTCCCCGGCAGCGGGATACGATGACGATGTGGCGATGGTGATATACCGGCACCAGCTGGCACCGCTGCGCATCGAAACCCATGCTATCGCAGACGAATTGGCCACCATCCGGCATCGGCTGGCCGATTGGCTCAGAGCCGCCGACGTCGCGCACGAATTGATCGACGACATCGTGCTGGTCGCCAATGAAGCGTGCACCAACTGCGTCGAGCACGCCTACCGCGGGCACGGCCTCGGGACAACACTGCTCGAAGTCAAAACCGTCGACGGCGAGGTCCGCGCCCGCGTCACCGACCACGGCTCCTGGAAACCGCCGGCGATCAACCCGGGCAACAGCGGACGGGGCCTCATCCTGATGCGCGCAATCAGCGACACGATGGAAATCGACAGCAGCTCAACCGGAACCATCGTCGACATCACCTTCCGGCTACCGACAGCGCCCGTCGGGGTCGATGACTGGTCCGGCGGCCGCTAGAAAGCGCCAAGCCGACGCCGCGAACACCGTTTGCGGCGCCGGTGTTCGTGGTATCTCCAACGACGTGACCCGCGCGTCGATCAGCATTGAACCCGCCCTGCCGGCAGCACACGGACCGCTGTCGACGGCTGTACATCGCGCGTTGACCGGGCCTCCGTCCGGGGATCACCTGGCGCGCATCAAAGCATCCGTAGGAGATTCGGATCCCTACGGCCTCGACCTGCAGCTGGCCCTGTGCATGTGTTACGAGCTGCACTACCGGGGTTTTGCGGGCGTGGATCCCACCTGGGAGTGGAACCCCGACCTGCTACATCTGCGCGCCGAACTCGAGCGTGCCTTTTTGGCGGGCGTGCGCCGCGATGTCGGCCCGATCCAACCCGACCGCACCGCGACGGCGGAGATGGAAGCGATTTCCGTCGAACCCGTCGACGGCACTGGACCGTCCTACTACTTGCGCGACACCGGCACCTGGCAGCAGATGCGCGAATACTTCGTGCATCGGTCGATGTATCACCTCAAGGAGGGCGACCCGCATGCCTGGGCTATTCCCCGGCTGACGGGCGGCGCCAAGGCGGCATTCGTGGCGATCGAATTCGACGAGTATGGCGCAGGTCTTGGCCACCGAGCACACCACCAGCTCTTCGCCGATCTGTTGACAGCGGCCGATCTGGACCCGACCTATCTGGGCTACCTCGACGCCGTCCCAGCCGAAGCGCTCGCCGTGGTCAACCTGATGTCGCTGTTCGGCCTGCACCGATGGCTGCGTGGCGCGGCCATCGGGCATTTCGCCGCCACGGAGATCACGTCGTCGCCGGGCTCCCGGCGAATGGCCCAAGCGCTCGAGCGGATGGACGCACCCCCGGCCTGTGTCGCGTTCTACCGCGAGCACGTCGAGGCCGACGCCGTACACGAACAGGTGGTACGCCTCGACGTGGTAGGCGATCTCGTCGCCCGCGAACCGAAGCTGGACCGCGACATCGTTTTTGGGATGCGCGCGCTCACTGTGGTCGAAGATCGCCTGGCGGACAAAATCATGACGTCCTGGAAGCAGGACCAGACGTCATTGCGACAACCGCTCATTTAGGTTCTGGGCCGGCACCTTCGACGTGCCGGCAGCGCCGGTGGCTGGTGTCGCATAACGGGTATTCCTTGCTCCGCCCACAGGTGCAGATGGCCACCATGAATCGGTCGGACTCGACGACACCGCCGCCGTCGATTTCGATACGCACCGGGCCCGATACCAGAATCGGGCCTTTGGGTACCACACGCACCCGCGTTCCCGTCATGGCTTGTCCGCCCGGATCACGACCAGCTCCTCTTCCCGGCAGCCGGGTCGCACCAGACCGATCTCCTCCAGCCAGCCCGCCCGCTGCGTCAGGATCGGGCCGAATGGAACCCGTTCGGAGGCAACAACTTCAGCGTCCAATCCGGTCGATCGCAAGCAGTCCAGCGAACGGTGGACGCCGGCCAGCGCCGACTGTACTAAAAGTAGGGATCCACCGTCGCACAGCAGGTTTGACGCCGAAGCGCAGAGCGGGTCCAGCACGCGGCGCCCGTCGGCAACCGGCATTCCACGCCCACGACGGGCCCACTCCCGGTGAGACCATGTCGATGTCGTCCTCCGGCGGAGTCGGCACGTAGGGCGGGTTGGCCACCACCACCTCGAATGGCGCGCACCTCAGGGCCGCGATCCACGAGCCTTCCCGGACGTCGATGTCGACTCCCGCGACGATCGCGTTGCCCCGGCTGGAATGCACCGCGTGCGGACAGATGTCGAAGGCCGCGACACTGGCACAACCCATTTCGGCAGCGGCAATCGCGACGTACCCGCTTCCGGTACACAAATCCAGAACTCGACGACCTGGGATCAGACCGCTGTATTGCATTGCGCTAACCAGCAATCGCGAATCGTCCTGTGGCTGATACACCGTCGGCACAGCCAGAACGTCGGCGGTGACCGGGAACGTGCTCGTCAACAGTGGGCCTTTCGGGTGGTCGCCGTGGTGATCACGGCAGCATGTTGTGGGTAATGCCCACAAACCACGCGTTGAAACGCCCACCCCGCCGGCCACTCAACTCGTTGTAGCGTGCGCCAATTGCTTGATGAAGGTGGTGCAAAATGCCGGTAAGTCCGATGGAGAGCGGCTGGTGATCAAATTGCCGTCCACAACGACTTCCTCGTCGACGACGCGCGCGCCCGCGTTGCGTAGGTCGGTGCGAATGCTCGGATAGGAGGTGAGCGTCCGCCCGGCCGCCACACCGGCCTCCACCAGCGTCCACGGCCCGTGGCAGATGGCGGCGACCGGCTTTCCCGATCCGACGAAGTCGCGAACGAACGCCACAGCCGTCGCGTCCATCCTCAGCTTGTCGGGATTCACCGTGCCGCCCGGCAGCACCAAGCCGTCAAACTCTTCCACCGAAGCATCCGCCACAGCACGGTCGACCGTGAATCGCCCGGCAGGTTCGAGATCGTGCTCACGCGCCTGGATTTCGCCCGCCTTCAACGAGAGGACTTCGACCCGCCCGCCGGCTTGTTTCACTGCCGCGCGCGGCCGCTCGAGCTCTACCTTCTCCACGCCGTCGGCCGCCAGAATGGCGATTACTTTGCCTTGCAATTCGTTTGACATTGGTTCTCCTTCACGGTTGGACGGCGTGGCTAGGGCGATGCCGCCCGCAGCGCCGTAAGCAAGGGTTCAGCCGCTTCTTTGAGGAACAGTTCTTGCGTCTGCCCGCCGATCTGAATCAGCGCGATGTCGGTGAAGCCGGCTTCCCAGTACGGCCGGACCGCGTCCACGATCGCGTCCAGATCCGGGCCGCACGGAATACTCTCGGCCACGTCTTCGGGACGCACGAACTGCGTCGCCCCGGCGAAGCCGCCCGGCGTCGGCAAGTCGGCGTTGACCGCCCAACCCCCGCCGAACCATCGGAACTGGTCATGCGCGCGCTCGATGGCTGCGTCACGGTCGGGGTCCCAGCACACCGGTATCTGACCGATCACTCGACCGCCTTCGGCGCCGTTGGCGGCCTGCCGGGCGACATGCCAGGAGTCCACCAGGCCCTTGTCGGGCTGCACCGCAATCAGATGGTCGGCGAGCTTCGCGAATTTCTCGACGCTCTTCTCCCCGCTCATCGCAACGCCGAGGCCGACCGGAACATCGGGGACGTCCCACAGTCGCGCGGAGTCCACCTGAAAGTAGTCGCCACGCCAGTTCACCAGCCGGCCGCCGAACAGTTCGCGGATGATCTTGATGGCTTCGCGCAGCATGTCGTGGCGCCGTTCGATCGTCGGCCAGCCCTTGCCGACGACGTGTTCGTTGAGGTTCTCCCCGCTGCCCAACCCGAGCGTGAACCGTCCGTCGGCGAGAATCTGCACGGTGGCGGCCTGTTGGGCGACGACCGCAGGGTGATACCGCATCGTCGGA
The DNA here is from genome assembly GCA_963794245.1 of uncultured Actinomycetota bacterium. Lineage (GTDB taxonomy): Bacteria > Actinomycetota > Actinomycetes > Mycobacteriales > Mycobacteriaceae > Mycobacterium. The sequence goes on from CAWCDD010000005.1 coordinate 340,663, forward strand.
CACGTCACATACGTATACAGATCCACCTGCTCGGTAGCGTGTGCCACCGCGCCCAACACCGCCCAGGCGTTGGGCGCATGCCCCTGCGACATCAGCCACGGGGAGAAGTGGTCGCTGCAGACCTCAAAGTCGAACCCGCGCTGCTCAGCCGAAACCGCATACCGCACAAGGTCTTTGGGTCCGCTCTGCTCGGTCATCAAGGTGTAGCCGAACTTGGTCATACCACACCGGATACCCGGTGCCGACGGGCGCAAACGGCCCGCGGCGCGCGCCTAAAGCCGCTCTTTGACCGCTGCCGAGAGCCGGGAGCCGTCGGCCTTTCCGGCCGCGATCGTGGTCGCGGCCTTCATGACCTGTCCCATCTGCTTCAAGCCGGGGCGCTCGCCGATCGCCTCAGCAACCTGGGCGATGGCCGTGTCGACCACATCAGCCAACTCGGCCTCGGTGAGCGGCGTGGGCAGGTACTCGTCGATGATCCGCGCCTCGGCGTGCTCGGTGGCGGCCAGCTCTCCGCGACCGTTCTGCGTGTAGATCTCGGCGGCCTCACCGCGCTTGCGGGCTTCCCGGGCCAGCACCTTCAGCACTTCGTCATCGGAGAGTTCCCTGGCCTGCTTGCCGGAAACTTCCTCGGTCTGGATCGCAGCCAGCAACATCCGCAGGGTCGCGGTCCGCAACTTATCCTGGGACTTCATCGCCCCGGTCAGGTCCGCCCGAAGCCGCGCTTTGAGTTCCGCCATGCTCAGAGACGCTACGCGCCCGAACGGTGCAAAGACTGCGCAGGCCAACGGGGCGGGACGGGAAACTGGGAAGATTGAGAAAAGCCCCGACCGCCGACAGGATGGAGCCCATGACCAACGACGACGGCTGCTGGACGCGGTGAGCGCGCTACCACCTGGCTATCCGGTTGGCCCCCCGCCGGGGGGGCCGACACCCGACGGCTATTTGCCACCGGCCTACGGCACGCCGCCTGCCTACGGCGGTCCACCGCCCGGCTACGGTCCCCCACCTGGGTACGGGCCGCCGCCCGGCTACGGTCCCCCACCTGGGTACGGGCCGCCGCCCGGCTACGGCCCCCACCTGGGTACGGGCCGCCGCCCGGCTACGGTCCCCCACCTGGATACGGAGCGCCGCCCAGGTACGGCGCCTCGCCCGGCCCGCAGTACGGCTCGCCCCAGCTGGCCCCAGGAGCGATCAAACCCGGAATCATCCCGCTGCGGCCGTTGAGCCTCAGTGACATCTTCAACGGCGCGGTCGGCTACATCCGCACCAACCCGAAGGCCACGTTGGGTTTGACCGCAATCGTCGTTGTGGTGATGCAGATCATTTCGTTGATCGCGACAGTGGGGCCGGTCGCGGCCTTCGGCGGGCTCACCAGCGCTCGATCAGAAGAAATGAACTGGGGAGTGGTCGGCGCGTGGTTCGGGTCGATGGGTGTCGGCGTGCTGGTCACCTGGCTGGGCAGCATGCTGCTGTCCGGAATGCTCACCGTCATCGTCGGACGCGCCGTATTCGGCTCGCCGATCACGATCGGCGAAACATGGGTCAGGATCCGTGGGCGGCTGCTTCCCCTGCTCGGCCTGGCCCTGCTGGAAGCTGCCGTCGTAGCGGCGCTGTTCGGGCTGACGGCGGTGATCATCGCTTTGATCGCGGCGATCGGTAACGGGGCCGCGGCGGTGCTGTTGGGTGTCCCGCTCATCGTCGCCGTGATCGCGTTGATGGTATATCTGTACATGGTCGTGCTCTTCGCTCCCGTGCTGATCGTGCTGGAGCGGCTGCCAGTCCTCGACGCGATCACCAGATCCTTTGCGCTGCTTCGCAACGGCTTCTGGCGGGTGCTGGGCATCCGGGTTCTGACGTTCATCGTGACGGGAGTTGTCTCCGGCACGATCAGTGCACCGTTCAGCATTGTCGGCCAAGTGATGCTGGCCGGAATGCCGTCCACCGGAATCCTGTTGTTGGGCACCGCGATCACGTCGATCGGATCGGCGATCGGCCAGATCATCACGGCGCCGTTCAACGCCGGCGTCATCGTGCTGCTCTACACCGACCGCCGAATCCGTGCCGAGGCATTCGATCTGGTGCTGCAGTCCGGCGCGGCGAGCGGACCGTACGCGGCCGCATCGACCGACAACCTGTGGCTGACCCGGCCATTGGCGGGCTGAGCGAGGACGACAGTGCCTTCTATCGACATCGACCGCGATGCCGCACACCAGGCCGCGCAGATCGAGCTCGGCAAACCGATCTACACCAAGGCGTCCGCGACACAACAGATCCTCGACTGGATCAACGAAATGTTGTACCGGCTGCTGCAGAAGACCGCATCGATACCCGGGGGGTGGTTGACCACCGCGGTGCTGCTTACCCTGCTGGCCATCGCCGTGGTGGTCGCCATCCACATCGCTCGGCGCACCATGCGCAGCAGGCGCCGCGGTGACTACCAGTTATTCGAAACAGCACAGCTCACCGCGGCCCAGCACCGTGAAACCGCGGAACGCTATGCGGCGGAGGGGAATTGGACCGCGGCGATTCGTCATCGGTTGCGCGCCGTCGCCCGCCAGCTCGAAGAGACCGGCATACTGAATCCGGCACTTGGCCGCACCGCCAACGAGCTGGCGCGCGACGCCGGCGAGGTGTTGCCGCATTTGACTGACGAATTATCGCAGGCGGCAACGGCGTTCAACGATGTCACCTACGGTGAGGTGCCCGGAACCCAGTCTGCCTACCAGATGATCGTCGACCTCGACGACCACTTGCGGATGCGGGCGCCGGCCGCCGCATCCGCGGCCGGACATCACGCCCCGGTCGACTCATGGGCGCAGGTGCGGTGATGACCACGATCGCGTCCCCTCCCGCACTCGCGACCACCGGGCGATGGCGGTCGTGGCGGGGGTTGGTGCTCACGCTGGTTGCGCTCGGGATGATCGCCTGGATCAGCGCCTACCTGACCGCGCCGCGCCCGGGTGCCCGCATGGATCCGGGCTCCACCGGACCCGACGGCGCCCACGCGCTGGCGACGCTGCTGCGCGACGGAGGTGTCGACGTTGTCGCGGCCAACAGCATCGCCGACGTCGAACAGGCAGCCCGGCCGGACACACTGATCCTGGTGGCGGAAAGCCAGTACCTGACCGACGAAATGCTCGAGCGATTGGCCAAGGCACCCGGCGACTTGCTCCTGGTCGAACCGACCGCGCGAACCCGCGAGGCACTACTGCCAGGCGTGCGCATCTCGGGCGCCAGCAGTTTTGACAGCAGCCCGAACTGCACGCTGCGCGAGGCCACTCGAGCCGGCTCGGTGCGATTCGGGCCAAGCGACACCTTCGACGTCAAAGACAGCCGGGTCATCAGCCGCTGTTACGACGGGGTGCTGATCCGCTTCCGGGACAACGGGCGGACCATCACGGCGGTCGGCAGTAGCGACTTCATGACCAACGCGGCGCTGACGCAGGCGGGCAATGCCGCACTGGCGATCAACCTCGCGGGTGACCGTCCCCGCCTCATCTGGTACGCGCCGCACCACATCGAAGGCGAAAAGACGTCCGCGACGTCGATTTTCGATCTCATTCCCGACAACGTGAACTGGATCGTCTGGCAGCTGTGGGTGGTCGTGCTGCTGGTTGCCCTGTGGAAGGGTCGACGTCCCGGCCCACTGGTGGCCGAGGACCTGCCCGTTGTGGTACGCGCGTCGGAGACCGTGGAGGGCCGCGGACGGCTGTACCGATCCCGCCGGGCACGCGATCGCGCCTCGGCGGCACTGCGCACCGCGACACTGCAGCGGCTGCTGCCCAGGCTCGGGTTGGGTACCGGTGCGCAAGCGCAGGCGGTGGTGATGACCGTCGCCCAGCGCACCGGAATCGACGCCGGTTTTGTTTCCCACCAACTGTTCGGCCCACCGCCGGGCACCGACAGCGACTTGCTGCAACTCGCCCGTGCTCTCGACGAAATCGAAAGGCAGGTCACCAACTCGTGACACAAACCCCTACCGCACAGTCCCCGCTCGCCGACTCGGCGCGAGATGCCCTGCTGGCGTTGCGCGGGGAACTCGCCAAGGCCGTCGTCGGACAGGAAGGCGTGATCAGCGGCCTGGTGATCGCGCTGCTGTGTCGCGGGCACGTGCTTTTGGAAGGTGTTCCGGGAGTGGCGAAGACGCTGCTCATCCGGGCGCTGGCCGCGGCATTGCAACTGGAATTCAAGCGGGTGCAGTTCACGCCCGACCTGATGCCCGGCGATGTCACCGGTTCATTGGTGTACGACGCGCGCACCGCCGCATTCGCGTTCCGGCCGGGTCCGGTATTCACCAATCTCCTACTGGCAGATGAAATCAACCGCACCCCGCCCAAAACGCAGGCCGCGCTGCTCGAAGCCATGGAGGAGCGTCAGGTCAGCGTGGACGGCGAACCCCGGCTGCTGCCGGACCCCTTCATCGTCGCCGCCACCCAGAACCCCATCGAATACGAGGGCACCTACCAGCTGCCGGAAGCTCAACTCGACCGCTTCTTGCTCAAGCTGAATGTCAGTCTGCCGCCGCGTGATTCCGAAATCGCAATCCTCAGCCGGCACGCACACGGTTTCGATCCCCGCGACCTGTCCGCGATCAAACCAGTGGCCGGCCCCACCGAGCTGGCGGCCGGTCGCCAAGCGGTGCAACAGGTTCTGATCGCCGACGAGGTATTGGGTTACATCGTTGACATCGCGGGGGCCACCCGCTCCTCCCCCGCCCTACAGCTGGGCGTATCACCACGTGGCGCGACAGCCCTGCTGGGTACCGCGCGTTCGTGGGCGTGGCTGTCCGGCCGCAACTACGTCACTCCCGACGACGTCAAGGCGATGGCCCGCCCGACACTGCGGCACCGGGTGATGCTTCGCCCCGAAGCCGAGCTCGAGGGCGCGACGCCCGACGGAGTGCTCGACGGCATTTTGGCGTCGGTTCCGGTGCCCCGCTAGTGATCCTGACCGGACGCACCGGCCTGGTAGCGCTGATCTGCATCCTGCCGATCGCGCTGTCTCCCTGGCCGGCAAAGGTTTTCGAGGTCCTGCTGGCGGCACTCGCGGCGGCGGTCACTGTCGATATCGCGCTGGCGGCCAGCACTCGCAGACTGCGTTATGTCCGTTCACCGGACAGCTCCGTCCGGCTCGGCCAACCGGTCGACGTGAATCTGGAGATCCACAACGACGGCACCCGCGGCTTCCGCGGTCAGATCCGCGACGCTTGGCCGCCCAGCGCCCGCGCCGAGCCCCGCATTCATGCCGTCAAAATCGCTGCCGGGCAACGTCAAGCGATCCAGACTCATCTTCGACCGGTCCGCCGCGGCGACCAGCGCGCGGCGGTGGTCACCGCCCGATCGATCGGGCCGCTCGGGTTGGCGGGACGACAGGGCTCGCAGCCGGTAACCGGTCAGGTCCGGGTGTTGCCACCGTTCCTGTCGCGTAAACACCTGCCGTCGCGGCTTGCCAAGTTACGCGAGATCGACGGACTGCTGCCGACGCTGATCCGCGGACAGGGAACCGAATTCGACTCGCTGCGTGAGTATGTCGACGGCGACGATGTGCGCTCGATCGACTGGCGCGCTTCCGCCCGCCGCGCCGATGTCATGGTCCGCACCTGGCGGCCCGAACGCGACCGGCGGGTGGTGATTGTGCTCGACACCGGACGCATGGCGGCGGGCCGTGTCGGCGTGGACCCGACCGCCGCCGACCCCGCGGGATGGCCCCGACTGGACTGGTCCATGGACGCCGCTCTGCTGCTGGCCGCACTCGCTTCGCGGGCCGGCGACCATGTCGACTTCCTCGCCCACGACCGGGTTAGCCGGGCTGCAGTGTTCGGCGCATCGCGCACCGAGCTGCTCGCCCAGTTCGTGGATGCGATGGCCCCGCTGCAACCGACACTTGTCGAATCCGATTGGCGGGCAATGGTTGCCGCCATTGCACGGCGTACCCGGCGACGATCACTGGTGGTGCTGTTGACCGACCTCAACGCCACCGCCCTGGACGAGGGACTGCTGCCGGTGCTACCGCAGTTGTCGTCCAAACACCATCTGATGGTCGCCGCGGTCTCTGACCCGCGAGTGGACCAAATGGCTACCGGGCGTGCGGATGCGGCGGCGGTCTACGACGCCGCTGCCGCCGAACGATCCCGCAATGACCGCCGCGCGATCGCGACACGCCTGCGCCAAATCGGGGTGGAAGTCGTCGACGCGCCGCCCACCGAACTGGCACCCGCTCTTGCCGACCGCTATCTGGCGATGAAGGCGAGTGGGCGCCTGTAGTCGTCGAGATCGCCGCTCAGCCAGTGGGAATCACGTCGGGAGCATCGTCGATATCACCGGTCTCCCCGGCTTTCACGGCGCGGCGCCCGAAGTAGATGACATAAGACAAAAACGCCGCCTCGGCGATGATGCCGATGCCGACGCGGACAAATGTCGGCAACGGTGACGGAGTCACCAATGCTTCGATCAACCCGGAGACCAGCAGCACACCGACGAGTCCCACCGCGACCGACACGACGGCACGACCCTGTTCGGCGAGCACTTGTCCGCGGGGCCGGTCGCCGGGCGATATCACCGACCATCCCAGCCGCATCCCCGCTGCCCCGGAGAGGAACACCGCGGTCAGCTCCAGCAGCCCGTGCGGAAGCAGCAGACCCAGCAGGATGTCGCCCTTGCCGGCCTGAAACATCAGGCCCCCAATCAGCCCCAGGTTGGCGGCGTTTTGGAACAGCACGAACGGAATCGGCAATCCCAGCAGCACCGAAAACGCGATGCACTGGGCGGAGACCCAGGAGTTGTTCACCCAGACCTGCAGCGCGAACGCCGCCGCGGGGTGTTCGCTGTAGTACGACGACACGTCGTGATTGACCAATTGGTCGATGTCACTGGGTGTTCCGACCGCGGACTGCACCTCGGGGTTGGTCGCCACCCAAAAGGCGATGACCGCCACGACGACGAAAAATACCACCGCGGTGCCCAACCACCATCGCCACGCGCGGTAGGCGGTCACCGGGAAGGACACCGTCCAGAACCGGGTGAACGTGCTGCTCAGTGGCGCATGGGCACCGGTCACCGCGGACCGGGCCCGCGCGATCAGGCTCGACAGCCGACCGATCATCAGCGAATCCGACGACGCCGACCGCAGCATCGACAGATGGGTGGACACTCGCTGGTAGAGCTCGACGAGTTCGTCGACTTCCGCGCCCGTCAACGACCTGCGCTTCTTGATCAACTGGTCAAGCCGGTCCCAGGTACCGCGATGGGTCAGCACGAATGCGTCGACGTCCACGTGCGCAGCCTAATCGCACTTTAGAGGTCGCCGACCGCAGCCGGGCACACCCGGCGAACCTGTACCGTTCGGTGTTATGTCGGAGGTGGTCACCGGGGATGCGGTGGTGCTGGACGTGCAGATCGCCCAGTTGCCGGTGCGCGCCCTGAGCGCGCTGATCGACATCACGGTGATTTTCCTTTTGTACCTGGTCGGGCTGATGCTGTGGGCGGCCACGCTGACACAATTCGACGGCGCGCTGAGCGGGGCCGTCCTGATCATCTTCACCGTGCTGGTGATGGTCGGGTATCCGATGGCATTCGAAACGGCCACCCGCGGACGGTCGGTCGGCAAGATCGTCATGGGCCTGCGAGTGGTGTCCGACGACGGCGGCCCAGAACGCTTCCGGCAGGCCCTTTTTCGCGCGTTGGCGTCGGTGGTGGAGATCTGGATGCTCGCGGGCAGCCCGGCCGTCATCTCCAGCATTCTGTCGCCGAAGGCCAAGCGTGTCGGCGATATCTTCGCCGGCACAGTCGTCGTCAGTGAGCGCGGACCGCGATTGGGGCCGCCGCCCGCGATGCCACCGTCGCTGGCGTGGTGGGCGGCCTCGCTGCAATTGTCGAACCTCGATGCCGGCCAAGCCGAAGTCGCGCGCCAATTCCTCTCCCGGGCACGACAACTCGACCCCCAGTTGCGTCTGCAGATGGCCTACCGAATCGCCGGTGATGTGGTGTCGCGGATCGCCCCGCCGCCTCCGCCCGGCGCCCCGCCGGAGCTGGTGCTGGCCGCCGTCCTGGCCGAACGACACCGTCGCGAGCTGGCGCGCCTGCGCCCCGTTATGCCGCCGGGCCCGACGGGCCCACCGCCCGGCCCGTGGGCGGCCGGCGGGCCGCCGGCCTGGCCCGCGCCGCCGCCGGCCATGCCGCAGGGACAGCAACCGGGTGGCTTCTCGCCGCCACGCTAGTTACCGACCCCGCTAGTTCGCGACAGCGGCTGCCATCAACGCCACGTCGGCGACCAACAGCGCCCATCCGAACAACGGCACCGCAATGCCGCCGCGGCGCTTGGCCGTGAAAAACGAGATGAGGATGACGACGAAGGCGACTACCGGCGCTCCGTAAAACGCAACGCCGAAATCGATCCCCCCGCGGCCCAGGTTCGTGCAGCCGCGGCCGGTGCACCCGTCGGTACTCATCACCGCCCCGAGCGCGAAGAGCATGACGATCGCGGCGGCGGGCACCGTCGACAGCGCCAGCCCCCAGTTCACCCACGGCCATGCCGGCCGGTCCGTGCCGCTATCGCGCTGCGCCGGCTCGGTGGCCCTGTGGGTATGCCCGTCGAACGTCACGTTGGGGTTCTTTGCGTTCATCACGCAGTCCGTACCCGTACCCCGCCGCATACAAACGAGCCGCCGTGGCATCCGGTTCACGCAGGTCAGGCCGTCGAGATATGCGCTCGACAGGTTCCCGGCCGAATCGGACGTTGCATCGCGATCGTTTCCGATATATCGTGATATTCCGAAGCGTACAGACAGTGCGCTACCCCGAGAACATTGAGGACTACAAACAATGAGCAACCCATTCACTCCCCCCGACGGACCGTTCGGCGGTCACCCTGGCCCCGGATTCGGCTTCGGCCACGGTCACGGCCCCGGACAACGGCGCGCCCTGCATGGCGCCCAGCGGCAGGCTCGACGGGAATTCTTCGAAAACCTCCGCGACCAGGCCGGCGATCAGGGCTTTGGCCCCCGCTTCGGTCCGGGCTTCGGCCCCGGGCTTCGGTCCGGGCTTCGGCCCCGGGTTCGGCTTCGGTCCAGGCGGACGACGCGGCGGACGGCGTCGCGGCGGCCCCGGTCGCAGCAAGCGCGGTGACGTGCGGGCGGCCATCCTGGCACTGCTGGCCGAACGGCCCATGCACGGCTACGAGATGATCCAGCAGATCGCCGAGCGCAGCAATGGAATCTGGAAGCCCAGCCCCGGGTCGGTCTACCCGACGCTACAGCTGCTGGACGACGAAGGTCTGATCACGGCAAACGAAACCGACGGCAGCAAGAAGCTTTTCGAGCTGACCGAAGAAGGACGCGCGGCGGCCGAGAAGGTCGAAACCCCACCGTGGGACGAGATCGCCGAAGGCGCCGACCCTGCTCAGATGAACCTGCGGGCGGCCATCGGCCAGCTGTTCGGCGCGGTCGCGCAATCCGCGCACACCGGCACCGCCGAGCAGCAGCAGCGCATCATCGAGATCCTGAACAATGCGCGACGTGAGGTCTACGGCATCCTCGGCGAGGACTGACCGTTTCTGCGCAGAAGTGCCCGCCGGCAATACACCGGCGGGCACTTCGCTACGAGACGTCGACCCAATCCAGCGTGCGCTGGACCGCCTTACGCCAACCCGCATATCCCTGCGCGCGCTTGTCCTCGTCCCACGTCGGCGTCCACCGTTTGTCTTCCTGCCAGTTGGCCCGCAGGTCGGACGGATCGGCCCAGAACCCGACTGCTAAACCGGCCGCGTAGGCGGCGCCCAGTGCGGTGGTCTCGGCGACCACCGGCCGCACCACGTCCACGCCCAGCACGTCGGCCTGAATCTGCATACACAGCTCGTTCTGGGTAATCCCGCCGTCGACCTTCAGCACCTCAAGGCGCACACCGGAATCCGCTTCCATGGCGTCCACTACATCGCGGCTCTGGTAGCAGATCGCCTCCAGCGTCGCGCGGGCCAGATGTGCATTGGTGTTGTACCGCGACAGCCCGACGATCGCACCACGCGCATCGGATCGCCAGTAGGGGGCGAACAATCCGGAAAACGCGGGGACGAAATACACCCCACCGTTGTCGGGAACCTCGCGCGCCAGCGACTCGCTTTGCGCGGCACCACTGATGATGCCCAGCTGATCGCGCAGCCACTGCACCGCCGAGCCGGTCACCGCGATCGACCCCTCCAGCGCGTAGACCGGTTTGGCGGCCCCGAACTGGTAACAGACCGTAGTCAGCAGGCCGTTGTCGGACCGCACGATGGTCTCGCCGGTATTGAGTAGCAGGAAATTGCCGGTGCCGTAGGTGTTTTTCGCCTCCCCCGCCGACAGACACACCTGTCCGACCATCGCGGCGTGCTGGTCGCCCAGCACTCCGGTGATCGGCACCTCGGCGCCCACGGGCCCGTCGTTCAACGTGACGCCAAAGGGCTGCCCGGGCGACGACGGTGCGATCGCCGGCAGCATCGCGCGCGGGATGGAAAAGAACGACAACAATTCGTCATCCCAGTCCAGCGTTTCCAGGTCCATCAGCATCGTCCTGCTGGCATTGGTCACGTCGGTGACGTGCACCCCGCCCCGCGGACCGCCGGTCAGATTCCACAACACCCAGGTGTCCGGGGTTCCGAACAGCGCGTCGCCGCGTTCGGCGGCCGCACGCACCCCGTCGACATTCTCCAGGATCCATTGCAGCTTCCCACCGGAAAAGTAGGTTGCCGGCGGCAGGCCCGCCTTGTGGCGGATCACGTCGCCACGCCCGTCGCGGTCCAGCGCCGACGCGATCCGGTCGGTGCGGGTGTCCTGCCAAACGATCGCGTTGTAGTAGGGCCGTCCGGTGTGCCGATCCCACACCAGTGTGGTCTCGCGTTGGTTCGTAATACCCAGCGCAGCAATATCTTTCGTCGAAAACTTCGCGGTGTTCAGCACCGACATCAGCACCGATGAGGTGCGCTCCCAAATCTCGATCGGATTGTGCTCGACCCAGCCGGCCTGGGGCAGGATCTGCTCGTGCTCGAGCTGGTGACGAGCGACCTCGGCGCCGTCATGATCGAAAATCATGCAGCGCGTGCTGGTGGTGCCTTGATCGATAGCTGCGACGAACTCGGCCACCTGTCTCCTTCGTCGTGAACTCCTGACACGTCATGCCATCGTCCATGATGGTGCACCGACCCACCAGATCCGCAGCTGACCGACTCCATTCCACTGCGACCGGACACGTACCCGACGGCGCAATCGGTCGCGTCGCTCTTGCGTTCCCGGCGGCAACCCTGTTGCATCGGCGATGTGGGCGACGAGGTCAAACGCACCACGTATGACCGCGCACAACGGCGGGAATACCGGCGCAAGGTGCAGCTGTGTCTCGACGTCTTCGAGACGATGCTCGCCGAGTCGCGCTTCGACTCCGACCGGCCGCTGACCGGCATGGAGATCGAATGCAACCTCGTCGATGCGGACTATCAGCCCGCCATGTCGAACCGGTACGTGCTGGATGCCATCGCTGATCCGGCGTACCAGAAGGAATTAGGCGCCTACAACATCGAATTCAATGTGCCTCCCCGGCCGCTGCCGGGACATACCGGCCTGGATCTGGAAGAGGAAATACGGACCAGCCTCAACGATGCGCAGACCAAGGCCGGCTCGCGCGGCACCCGCATCGTGATGATCGGCATTCTGCCCACGCTGATGCCCGAGCATCTGACGAACGACGGCTGGATGAGCGACTCGACCCGGTACGCCGCGCTCAACGATTCCATCTTCAACGCGCGTGGCGAGGATATCCCGATCCACATCTCCGGACCGGAGCCGCTGAGCTGGCAGGCGGTCACCATCGCTCCCGAATCCGCTTGCACCAGTATGCAATTGCACTTGCAGGTTGCTCCGGACGACTTCGCCCCCAACTGGAATGCGGCGCAGGTGATAGCCGGCCCGCAGCTGGCGCTGGGCGCCAACTCGCCCTACTTCTTCGGCCATCAGCTGTGGTCGGAAACCCGCATCGAAGTGTTCGCACAGTCCACCGACACCCGGCCCGAGGAGCTCAAAACCCAAGGCGTGCGGCCCCGGGTGTGGTTCGGCGAACGTTGGATCAGCTCGATCCTCGACCTGTTCAAAGAGAACATCCGCTACTTTCCGTCCCTGCTGCCCGAGTTGTCCGACGAGGATCCCGTCGCCGAGCTGACGGCCGGACGCATTCCGCACCTTTCCGAACTACGCCTGCACAACGGCACCGTCTACCGCTGGAACCGGCCGGTATACGACGTCGTCGACGGGCGTCCGCACCTGCGGCTGGAAAATCGGGTGTTGCCGGCCGGGCCCAGCGTCATCGACATGCTGGCCAACTCCGCGTTCTACTACGGCACGCTGCGCACCTTGTCGGAGGAAGAGCACCCGCTGTGGACGCGAATGAGTTTCGCTGCGGCGCATAACAATTTCCTGTTGGCCGCTCGCCATGGCATGGACGCCCGGCTGCACTGGCCCGATCTGGGTGAGGTGTCGGCGGCCGAGTTGGTGCTCGACACGTTGCTGCCGATAGCCCACGAAGGACTGCGCCGATGGGGTGTCGACGCGGAGGTGCGCGATCGATTCCTCGGTGTCATCGAGGGCCGCGCCAAGACCGGCCGCAACGGCGCGACCTGGCAGGTGGCCACGGTCCGCGCCCTGCAGGACGGCGGCATGACACGGCCCGCGGCACTGGCCGAAATGCTGCGCCGGTACTGCGACCACATGCACGCCAACGAACCGGTACATACCTGGCCCTGCTAGCCAAAGGTAGGTTGGATCCATGACACCCGACGAGGTAATGGACTGGGACAGCGCGTATCGGGAGCAGGCCCACTTCGAGGGCCCGCCGCCGTGGAATATCGGTGAGCCGCAACCCGAACTGGCCGCACTCGTGGCGGCAGGGAAGTTTCGAAGCGATGTGCTCGACGCCGGCTGCGGCGTCGCCGAGCTCTCACTGGCGTTGGCCGCCCAGGGCTATACCGTGGTCGGCGTCGACCTCACGCCCACCGCTGTCGCGGCGGCCACCAAAGCTGCCCAAGAGCGCGGTCTGACCTCGGCCAGTTTCGTCCAAGCCGACATCACAGCATTCGGTGGCTATGACGGGCGGTTCTCGACCGTGGTTGACAGCACGCTGTTTCATTCGCTGCCGGTCGAAGGTCGCGACGGCTACCTGCGCGCGGTGCACCAGGCGGCAGCTCCCGGCGCCAGCTACTTCGTGCTGGTATTCGCGAAGGGCGCGTTCCCCGCCGAGATGGAGCCGAAGCCCAACGAGGTCGACGAGGACGAACTTCGCGCCGCGGTGAGCAAGTACTGGGAGATCGACGAGATTCGGCCCGCCTACATCCTGTCGAATGCCGTCCAGATCCCTGACGCGCCATTCGAATTCCCGCCGCACGAGCGCGACGAGAAGGGCCGGGTGAAGATGCCCGCCTATCTGCTGACGGCACACAAGGCCTGAGGCTAGCTCACGACCCCATAATGGCCAGGCCCCAGTCCAGGTGGCCCTGCCACACACTCGCGATGCGCCCGCCCTGCACCGCGGGTCTAGGATCGCCGATTGGACCATCGGCGGCACGGATCGCCGCGACGGTGGCGTCCAGGTCGGGGGACCACAACGCAAGCCCGATCAGCGCCGGCTCGACGCCGGCGGCGACCACCTCGATGAAGCCTTCCCCAGCGCGGTAAAACGCCATCTCGGGTCCCTCCGGACCACGCGGATGAAAGCGTCGGCGCGGCGGGGTGCCCAACACCGCACTGAGAGCGGGGATGGCCGAGTCCAATTCGCCCACCGTGTAGACCACGTGGTCGACATGGGTGACACCGCAGGGGTGCACGGCCCCGGTGACCGGCGGGTGGACCGCCGTCGGTACGCCGAGAACATCGGGCTGCGCGTAGATTTCGTCGAATCCCCAGCCACGGTCGTCGGTCAGCGCACAACGAACCCGACCGATGCGGATAGTGCGGTCTTCGACAGCGAATCCCAGTGCGGTCCAGGCGTGTTCGTCGCCGGGTACGCCGAGCCAAGTCAAGGCGGTCATGCCGGTTGGGGTTACGTCGCAGTCGCGGCCGTCGCGGCGATCAGCGCTTCGGCGAAGCTTTCCAGATCGTCGGCGGTGGTATCGGCGTGCGGCGAGATCCGCAGCCTCGGCGCGGTCATCTCCAGCGGCGCCCGCTGTACCCCGGCGTAGGTGGTCAGGATCCGCCGTTCGGCGAGCAGCCATTCTCGCGCCGCCTGTGGGTCGGCACCGTCGACCGAGGCCAAAGTGGTGATCGCGCTTGGCTCTTCGGCCTCTTCGACCACAGCCCACCCCGGTACGTCGGCCAGCGTCGTTCGGCTGATGCTGCCGAGTTCGGCCAGGCGCGCACGCATCGCCTCGGGCCCGAACGCGAGATACTCGCCGAGAGCCACCGAAAACCCAAGTCGTGCAGCAACATTAGCTTCACCGAATTCGAGCTGCTGGGCCACCGAGAACGACTGGGACCACTGCGGTGCCGCCAGCCGCGGATGTAGCCGCTCCGTCAAGTCCGGTCGAACCGCCAGAAAGCCCACCCCGCGCGGACCCGCGATCCACTTGCGCGACGACGAATAAGTGACGTCGGCGCCGACCGCGCAGTCAACCTGGCCCAGCGCTTGGGCGGCGTCGACGACCAACGGCAACCCCAATTCGCGGCACAGTTGCGCAAGCATCGAAATCGGTTGCACGACACCGCTATGGCTGGCCACCGGCGTCAGGTGGACGAAATCTGGCGGGTCGGCCTCCAGCGCGAATGCCGCGTCGTCGAGCGCCAGCCGGCCATCCTCGAGGGTCGGCAGCAGCTGATACTCGAATCCGTGGGCGTCCATCACGGCCAGGTTGGGACCGTATTCGCCCGGCAGGCAGGCCAGCGTCCGGCGCTCGGCGGGCCAGCTGCCGAGCAGCAGATCCAAGGCGTTCAGCGAACCCGTGGTGTACACCACGTCGGCGTCGATCATCCCGGTCAGCGCGGCGAACGCGGCACGCCCGGCGTCGAGGGCAGGCGCTGCGGCCTCGGCCGCCACGTATGCGCCGACCTCGGCTTCGTGGCGGGCATGCTGCGCGGCAGCGTCAATGGCCGCGTAACTCTGCCGCGAGCAGGCCGCACTGTCCAGGTGTAAACCCGCGGCGGGTGGGCGGGCCGCCCGCCATCGATCGGCCAGCGATCCGCCGTTGCTCACTTGACTGCTAACGACAACCCGAAATCGCCTGCGGCGTCAGTCCACCACCGAACGCGACGCAATCCCGCGCCCGCCAATTCCGCGCTCACCCCACCCGGGTGGAACTTGCTCGATACCTCGGTCAGCATTTCCTCTCCCGCCGAGAACTCGACGGTCAGGTCGAGGGCACCGATGCGGACCCGCTGCGGCCGCTCGGTCCGCAGCCACATTTCGATGCGTTCCTCGTCGGCGTTCCAGCGCGCCACGTGCCGGTAGGCGTCCACGTCGAAATCGGCGTCGAGTTCCCGGTTGACCACGGCGAGCACATTGCGATTGAACTGGGCCGTCACCCCGGCGGCATCGTCGTAGGCGCGTAGCAGCCGACCGGTGTCCTTGACCAGATCGGTGCCCAGCAGCAGGGTGTCATCGGGTTGCATGACCTCCGAGAGGGACTTGAGAAATTCGGCGCGCGGCCCGGGAGTGAGATTGCCGATCGTCGACCCGAGGAATACGAACAGGCGTCGTCCGCCGCCGGGGATCTCGCCGAGGTGCTCCTCGAAATCGCCGCAGACAGCCTTGATCTCGATACCTGCGTATTCCTGCGCAATGGCGGCCCCTGCGGTCGACAAGATGCTCGCGTCGACGTCGAAAGGCACAAACCGGCGCAGCGATCCGCGGCTGTGCAGCGCGTCCAGCAGCAGCCGGGTCTTCTCCGACGTCCCGCTGCCCAGTTCGACCAGGGTGTCGGCCTTGCTTGCCGATGCGATTTCGACGGAGCGGGCGCGCAGGATCTCCGCCTCGGCCCGGGTCGGGTAGTACTCCGGCAACCGGGTGATCTGATCGAAGAGCTCACTGCCCACCGAATCGTAGAACCACTTGGGCGGCAACGTCTTCGGTGTGCGCTGCAGGCCGTCGTACACATCACGGCGCAAAGCGTGGTATGCCGAGTCGGCGGCGAGATGGTTGGACAGCGACAGCGTCATGAAGATCCTTTCGGCTCGTCCAGCGGGGTCATCGTCACGCCTTGCGCGGTGACTTCGACAAGGTGGTGATCGGGCACGTCCTCCCATTCGGAGTCGTCGTCGTAGGGCTCACTGGCCAGTACCACACCGTCGTCGCGGCGCAGGATCGACAGGCTGTCACCCCAAGCGGTGGCCAGCATGCGAGAACCATTGGCGGCCACTACGTTAAGCCGGGCGTCGGGGTCGAGCGCGCCGATCTGCGCGACGGTCTCGCCGAGCACGTCGGGCCCGAGCGCGAAAATGGTGGCCGCCAACATCGCACTGTCGCAAACGGATTCGGCCGTCGCCGTCAACGGCAGCACGGTGCGATCCACGACGCCGTTATGCGAGAGCAGCCAGTGGCCGTCGGTGAAGGGGGCGGTCGCGCTGCCCTCGATCGGCATGCCGACGGTCGCCGAGCGCACCGCGGCCACCACGCAGTGGCTGCGCAACGCGGGCGCGACCGAGTCGAACGACGTGTCGCCCCACAACGGCGCCGGGCTGCGCCAACGCCTGGGTACCTCGCCTTGGGCAGATCTGTCGAAAAATCCGACACCCCAACCGTCGGCGTTCATCAGGCCGTGCTTCTGGCGGCGCGGGGCATACGACTGCACGCGAAGGCTAAACGGCGGATCCAGCATCAGGGAGGAGACGCTGACGTCGGCGCCGAGCCAGCCGAGGTGACGGCACATCAGGCGGAGCCCTCCGCGTCGGGGACGTCCCACGCCAGGCGGACGCCGCAGAAGATCTGGCGACGGATCGGGTGATCCCAATTGCGGAAACTGGGTCGCAGGATGGCCGATTCGACGGCCCACGATCCGCCGCGCAGGATCCGGTAGTCACGAAAGAAGAACGGCTCCGAGTAGCGGTCGTAAATCATCGGGACGAAGCCGGGCCACGGCCGCAGCGGCGAGCTGGTCCACTCCCAGACGTCGCCCAGCATCTGCTCGACGCCGTAGGCCGAGGCGCCGGCCGGGTAGGCGCCCACCGGTGCCGGACGCAGCGCGGTGCCGCCCAGGTTGGCGAACTCGCCCGAGGGCTCCTGCGAGCCCCACGGGTAACGCCGCCGGGTGTTGGTCGCCGGGTCCCAGGCGCAGGCCTTCTCCCATTCGACCTCGGTGGGCAGCCGGGCGCCGGCCCAGGCCGCATACGCCTCGGCCTCGAAGTGGGTGACGTGCTGCACCGGCTCGTCGGCCGGAATGTCTTCGATGTAGCCGAAGCGGGTGCGCGTGCGCCCGTCGGAACCCCAGAATTGTGGAGCGGTCAGGCCCGCGCTGCAGCGATGCTCCCAGCCGCGCGGCGACCACCAGCGCGGCTCGCGGTAGCCGCCGTCGTCGATGAACTGTTGCCACTCGCCGTTGGTGACCGGAACCCGGCCAATCCGGAACGCCGGCAAGTCGACGATGTGGGCGGGGCGCTCGTTGTCCAACGAGAACGGTTCGCTGGTGGCGTCGACGCCCAGCACGAACGGGCCGCCGGGCACCAGCACCGACGTTCCGGCCAGGCCGGCCCGGCCCGCGGGCAAGGTGCCGGGGTCGCGCAACAGCGCGGCGCCGGTGCGCAGGTTCAATGCCTGCAGCATGGTTTCGTCGTGCTGGTTCTCGTGGCTCACCACCATGCCGTAGACGAAGGCCGCACGATCCCCCGCGGGGCCGTCGGGCAATGCGTCCAGTGCATCCAGTGCGGCGGAACGCACTGTGCGGCAATAAGATCGGGCTTGCTCCGGAGACATCAGCGGCAAATCGACACGACTGGCACGGGAGTGTTCAAAGGCGTCGTAGAGACCCTCGACCGACGGATCCAGCATGCCCGGGCGGTTCGGGTCGCCGCCGCGCAGCAGCCACAGCTCTTCCTGCTGACCGATGTGCGCGAGGTCCCACACCAGCGGGCTCATCAACGGGTCGTACTGACGACGGAGTTCGGCGTCGTCGAAATCGACCAGCCGCAGTGTGCGCGTGCGCGCCCGCTCCAGGTCGTCGGCAATCCGTTCCCGGAAAGTCACAGGCCCCCTTGCGCCAGCTGCGACACCGTTGCCGCGATGCCGTGGTCGATTACCTGGTCGGAGAAGTCGTCGCCGGGACATCGGCCGCGTTCGACGGTGCGGATCAGCCGCTCCATCGCGTCGGTGAGCTCGGGTGGCGCCTGCTGCGCCGCGATGGCCACACAGGAGTTGGCGGCATCGTGCAGGCGGCGGTCACTGAGGCCGAGCCGGGCGGCGTTGTCCCAGGCGGTGGCCACCGGTTCGACGGCCGCTGCGGCGGCGTCGGCGGCGACCGGGTCGTCGAGCAGAGCGACCAGCATGAACGCGATTGCGGGCCAGTACTCATCCGGTGCGCTGTCGAGGTAGCGGATTTCCAGCCACTGCCTCGGGCGTACCGGCGGGAACAGCGTGGTCAGGTGATAGTCGAGATCGGCGAGGGTGGGCCGGCGGTCGCAGAGCAGCGCCGAGCCGTCGGTCCAATCGGCGAAGGACACGTAATGGGTGAGCGCGACGGCCTCGGGGTTGTGCACCATCATCACCGGGGCTTTGAGCGCGTAGCGTGCCCACTCGGTGCCGGGGTCGACGCCGCTGGCACCCAGGATCGGCCCGCAGCGCGCCGAGTCCATCTGGCCCCATACCCACTGCCGGGTGGACTGCCAACCGGAGAACTCGCCGCCCAACATCGGCGAGTTGGCCGCGATCGCGATCATCGTGGGCCCCAGGGCGTGTGCCAGCCGGACCCGTTCCGCCCATCCGGCCCGCGGCCCGGCGTCCAGGTTGACCTGAACCGAGGCCGTCGACGTCATCATCGCCGCACCCGCCTCCGCGGAGTTGCTGGCGGCGAAGAACTCCTCCATCGCGCGATAACGCGCTCCCGGGTTGACGCGCTTGGGTGCCCGCAGCGGGTCGGCGCCCAGAAAGACCAATCTCAGGCCGGCGGCGGCGAAGGCCTTACGCAGCACGCCCTGATCGTTGTTCATCGCTTCGATGGCTGGAATGACACCGTCCTGGGGCGGGCCGGATAATTCGATGGCGCCTCCGGGTTCAACGGTGACCGCGCTCCCGGCGGGCAGTGGGGGGAGCTGCTCAATGACCTCGGTGATTTCGCCCCAACTCGGTCTGCGGTAGGGATCAACCGGGTCGAAGCAGTGTGCCTCTAGCTCCAGGCCGACGCGCCCCAGCGGGCCATCGATCAAACAACCATCCGCGATGTACTGCGCGGCTTCCTCGGAAGTGCTCAACTCGGTGTCGGCCGGGCGGGCGGCATCCAGCTGCGAGGCCGCGGCGGTGATAGCGGCGAGCGTCATATCACGATCCCTCCGGGCCCGACCACGCGCGCCGAGCGCCTTGTTGGGCAGCTATCCGAACGATAGCCGCCGTCACTTCATCTTCCAGACGGCCCCGACATATTCCCGTTCCCGCAGGTTCTCGCCGCACGGCTTACCTGAATACCCAAATCACCCGGCTACTGCCCCAGCGCGTTTTGCATCGCCCCGGCCAGGACATTGACCGCGGGTCCCGCGTTGCCAGCCTGACAAACCTTCGCCTGAAGCAAAACGTTTTCACGCAGCCGGGTTTGATTGAAGCAGCGGCGATCGGTGCCGGCTTCTTGCTTGGTCCAGTTCGCGTCGGTTGCCGTTGCCGGCCCGCCAGCAAATGACCACACTTGCGTCTGCCCGTTATCCAGGTGCATCGCGGTGGTCTGACCCGAGCAGCCAACGGTGCGGTCCACCACCCGGTGGAAAGCCCGAGCTGCGGCGTCGGTGGTGGCGAATACGCCGACCGCCTGCTTGACGAAATGCGTCTGATCGTTGGCCGACGTCTGCGCGGTGGCCCCGTTGAAGGACGCCAGGTCGGGATCGTTGTACACCTCGGGTAGCCCGATGTCCGCCCAGTTGTTGCAGTCGGCAAGGTCGACGAAGAAGCCCTGGACCGGCTCGGTGAATACCGACTCCCACCCCATCGGTCCGCCGACGATGTTGCCGACCGACCCCTTGCCGAGAACCGCGTAGGACACCACTCCGGGATCCGAGGGATGGGCGGCCGCGACGGGGACGCCTGCAGCCACCCCCAAGCTCAGACCGACGCTTACCGCTACAGCGGAGATCCGCATCATGGACCTTGATCATGCCAGGGCGACGGCCCGCGGCGAACAGGGTGGTTAGCCGGACGGCAGCCCGCCGCGAACGTCGAGTTGTTGGGACGAACGCCGCTAAATCCACCCGACTACTCGACGTTCGACGCCAAACTATTGAGCCCCGACGCCCTCCTCGACCTTCTTACCGAGATCAGGGTCGACGTTGCGCCAGTACTCGAAGACCCGCGACAGCACCGGCTCTTTTACTCCCTTGGAGACGTGCCCAATGATGTTGTGAGCCAACCGATCTCGGCCCGCATCGTCGAGGACCTCGCGGACCATGGCGCCGGCCTGCCCCCAGTCGTCGTCCTCGGCGTGCAGCGTGTACGCCGCGCGGACCATGTCACCGTCGGCGTGCCAGCGCACCTCGGCGGCTCGGGCCGGATCGGCCTGGGGGCCGCCGTAGGAGTTGGGCGCATAGACGGGGTCAGAGACGTTCTTCACCCGCATGGCGCCGTCTTTGGAGTAGCTGTGCACCTCGACCTTGGGTTCGTTGACGGGGATCTGGCGGTAATTGGTCCCCAGCCTCGCGCGGTGCGCATCGGAGTAGGAGAACCCGCGGGCCTGCAACATCTTGTCCGGACTCAGCCCGGTCCCGGGCACGGTGTTGTTCGGCTCGAAGGCGGCCTGCTCGATCTCGGTGTGGTAATCGGTGACGTTGCGGTTCAGCGTCATCTTGCCGACGTCGATCAGCGGGTAGTCGCCGTGCGGCCAGACCTTGGTCAGGTCGAACGGGTTGAATCGATAATTCTTCGCCTCCTCGTACGGCATGATCTGCATCTTGAGCGTCCAACTCGGGTGATCGCCGCGCTCGATCGCCTCGTACAGGTCGCGCTGGTGGTAGTCGCCGTCCTCGCCCGCCAATTGGTCGGCATCCTCTTGGGTCAGGAAGTCGACACCCTGGTCGGTGATGAAGTGGTATTTCACCCAGAAGATTTCGCCGGCGGCGTTGATCCAGCTGTAGGTGTGGCTGCTGTAGCCGTTCATGTTGCGCCAGGTCTTGGGAATCCCGCGATCGCCCATCAGCCAGGTCACCTGGTGCGCCGACTCGGGCGACAAGCTCCAGAAATCCCACTGCATGTTGTGGTCGCGCAAATTCGTTGCCTGCATCCGCTTTTGGGACCGGATGAAGTGCTGGAACTTCAGCGGGTCGCGCATGAAGAAGACGGGCGTGTTGTTGCCGACCATGTCGAAATTGCCCTCGGTCGTGTAGAACTTCAATGCGAATCCGCGCGGATCCCGCCAGGTGTCTGGGCTACCGCGCTCGCCCGCGACGGTCGAAAACCTGGCCAGCATCTCGGTTTTGGTTCCGGGCTGGAACACCGCGGCCCTGGTGTACTTGCTGACGTCGTTGGTCACCTCGAAATGACCGAAGGCGCCACCACCCTTGGCGTGCGGCTGGCGTTCCGGGATGCGTTCCCGGTTGAACTGCGCCATCTGCTCGATCAGGTAGTGGTCCTGCAGCAGGATCGGACCGTCGGGACCGATCGTCAATGACTGGTCATCGCTGGGTGCAGCGATGCCGGCATCGGTCGTGGTGAAGCGCTCCGTCATCTCGCCATCTCCTCGCTAACTGGGCTGAATCCGAGGGCAGTGCGACGTGTACCCACCCAGTATGAACCCGAATCGGTATCAAGCACTTTCAATCGCAAAGCCAAACAGCCCGGCACCCCTGTCGGGGCGCCGGGCTGCAAGTCGCGCGGCACGTGTGCCCTTGGAAAAAGTTACGGACGCGGTCCGGGGGCGGGGCTGGGAGCCGGGCTCGGAGCGCCGGCGGATGGGGCCGCGGACCCACCCGGACCACCGGGGCCGGCGCCCGGACCGTATCCCGGCGGGCCGTACGGGTAAGGCGGCATCATTCCGGGGCCACCCGGTCCGCCGTACTGCCACGGTCCCGGGCCGCCAGGGCCGCCGGGTGCGCCGGGCTTGAACATCATGCCGTGGTGATGGTGGCAGTAGCCGTGGTGATATCCGAAGATCATGGCGCCGGAAAAGAAGACGACCGACAAGATGAAGACGATCCCGGCAACAATCACCACCCACGCTGCGGCCGCGTAGAGCTTGGGCGGCTTAACCCGCTGCGGTGGCGGAGCCGTGGCTGTTGCGCGTTCAGGTGTTTCACTCATGTGTCGATACTGCCCCTGAATGCAACTGCTGCAACAGTTTCCGCCGACAAAGTTGCTGTGAATTCATCCAAACGGGATCTTGGTGGCGCTATCGCTGAACCACTGGTAGCCCGGCGCTTTCACGAGCGCCGGGCTACTTGTCAAATTGTGGCCCCCCGGGGATCCTCCTTTTACCCCGTGAGCGTCTGAACGGTTGAGGTCTGTCGCCTCGCTAAGCCTTACGGCGTGCGAGACGGAGCGACCGATGACGGAATCTGGCTGGGCCCCGGGGCGCCGGGCGCCACGGACGCAGGCCCACCCGGCTGGTTCGCGCCAGGCAAGCCACCGGGACCGCCACCCGGGCCACCCGGGCCACCGAATCGGTGGGGATGCACCATCGCGTGGTGCTTGTGGTGGTGGCCGTGGTGGTGGTGTCCGGAGGACTTGCCGAGCAAGAAGCCGGTGAAGAAGATGACCGCGATGACGAACACGGTCCCGGCGACAATGGCGACCCATGCCGCCGCCTGGAAGACCCTGGCGGGCCTGTGTACCACCGGCTCTGCCGGTGCCGGTGCAGTTGCGGTCGAGGACCGCACAGTGGGGGTTTCAGATGTTTCACTCATGAGACACATGATGCGGGGGTAAACAATAGTTATGGCTATGCGCTACTTATGTAGCGGCTGTGAGCCGAAAACCCCGCCTCACCTGGCGAAACCGTCGCGACAGATGGCGATCCGGCGCAGTCTCAGCCGGCCGCCGCCGCGACGTCAGCGGGGACGCCAGCCCCGGATACGGTACGAGCCCACTCCAGCAGCCCGTCCACATCGAGCTGAGGCTGGATCCCCGCCGTTCCCGCCAGGCCCGGTGGACTGCTGGCGGCTGCCGCCGCCAAACCGCCTGAGGTGCCGGGAACGATGGGCGTCACCGGGGTGATGGTGATGTTGCCGGTTGGACCGGGGGCGAGGGTGAGGGGGCTTGCGCCGGCGGTCACGGTAGTTTGCGCCGGGATCAGGGTGGTGCCCTCAAAGGTTTGAGTCGTGGTGAACACGGAGCTGCCGGGACTGAGGGTCACGAAGCCCGCCGAGCTGCCGACGCGGACGCCGGCGTCCATGGTGACGGAGCCGCTGTTGAGGATGAGGGTGGAATTGGGTCCCAGTGTGATGGTGCTGCCGGCCGGGGCGGTGGCCGTCTGTCCCGGCGCGACAGGTTCGACGATGGGTGTGTTGGCAGTAGGCGCCGTGGTGTGGGCCGACGCGAGCTGCATCACCGATTGGGTACGGGCGCTGGTGGTGTTGCCGGCGGCCTGGGCGACCGCGCGGGCCTGATCGGCGTCGCCTGCGGAGTTGGTGGTCGGCGACGGTTCGCTGAACGACGTCAGGGTGCTCGCGCTGAGGGAGTCCGCGGCATAGCCATACATCGCGGTGGCGTCCTGCACCCACATCTGCATGTATTGGGCTTCCGTGGCCGCGATTGCGGCGGTGTTCTGTCCGAAGAAGTTGGTCGATATCAGGGCCATCAACAGTGCCCGGTTGGCCGCGATCATCGGCGGCGGCACGGTCATCGCAAATGCGGCCTCATACGCTACGGCCGCGCCATACGCCTGGCCAGCGGTCTGCCCGGCCGCAGCAGCGCTGGCGTGCAGCCACGCCACATAAGGTGCAGCCGCGGCCGCCATGCTCGTCGACGACGGACCCCACCATGACTGAGCCGTGAGCCCCGAGATCTCCGACGAATAGCCACTGGCCGCGAACTCCAACTCGGCGGCCACCGCGTCCCAGCCCGCCGCGGCCGCCAGCAACGGCCCCGGCCCGGGGCCGGAATACATCAGTGTGGAGTTGAGCTCGGGCGGCAACAACCCAAAATCCATGGCTTTCCCCGATTCTGGGTCAACGGTGGGCCAGCTGGGCCACACCATATTTGCTAACCGTAGCAAAATAAGCGTTCGCCAGAATGCCTTTCGGCACATCGTGCGCCCGCGGTCGGGCCAAACGGCTTAATCGTCCGGCTTGAAGGGTTGACCGCGCACGAATCCATGGTGGCCGCTGCTGGTGTCTAGGCATGCGACGAGCCGGTCAGGACCCACCGGCGCATGAGTCGTTGCCTGCCATATCGGGGCGGCTTAGTGACCGGGTCCCCTCATGCAGCCCGGTCCCATCATGCCGCCGGGTCCCATCATGCCGCCGGGTCCCATCATTCCTCGCATCATGGCGGGCATACCGTCCTGGACGAACCCAGTGACCTCCCGCGCGTGTGCACGGATGACGTCGGTGAGGACAGGATCGTCGGCGGTCTCCTCGGCGATTACACCCGTAGGTGTAACCGTGAGCTGGCGACGGTAGCCGCCGGCACGACGAAAAAGAGTAGGCAGGCTTTGGCTCATGCAGCTGATCTCGGTCCCCTGATCGAGGTGGGCATACATGCTTGAGACGTGCGCTTGTAGTTGCGCGATGAGGTCCGGGGACTTCGATTCGGTGGTGGTGCGCACGCCGCCCGGAATGTCCTGGACAAAGCGGGTGATTTCGTTGTGCCGCATGAACATCTCCATATAGCGGCCCATGTCCATGTGATCCGCGCCCATAAAACCGCTTCCGTCGGTGAGACGGACAGCCGTCGAGGGCAGTTCAAAGATGCCGCGAAGGATATACCCCAGGCCCAGGGCGCTGCCCGCTCCAATCGCACCGAGCGCGGTGAGTGCCGCCCGCCGCGTCAGCCTGGCCATCGCCGCATCCCTCCGAGACAACATCGCCATGTAAACGTAAGGTCACCGCCTTCTCGCGGCAGCCTTTGCCAAGCTGACCAGATACGCGCCGCGCATTCTAGGGTCCATAGTCCCTACCCCCCTCGGGTATGCGCGTGGCATCGTTCGGAGCATGACGCAAACTCCTGAATCCAGGGCCGAACCGAGCAACGTGACTGGCCACTCAGGCAATGATGATCGACACGGCGCGCCTAGTCGTCTGGGCCAAGCGGCGGCGTGGGTGGTCATCGTCGCCGGCATTGTGTTCGTCGTCGCGGTGATCTTCTTCTCGGGACTCCTCGTGGGCTCCCACTATGGCTGGCAAAGGGGTCACTACGGTGGCCGGGACGGTACCTGCCCGATGATGGGACCCGGCGGCATGATGGGACCGGGCGGAATGGGTTCAGGCGGAATGATGGGACCCGGCGGCATGATGGGACCCGGCGGGATGGGTTCAGGTGGGATGATGGGTCCTCAGCAAACGCCCACGATGCCGGCACCGCCTACACCACGCTCCTAGCGCTCAGGCCCGATCACTGCCGCCTACTCCGGCTTGAACGGGTTGACCGCGAACTGGATCACCCGATACGGCGCGGCTACCCGGGCACGAGTGTCCCACTGGCTGACGAAGATTCGTAGCTCGTCGAGCGTGGAGCCGGGCGAGATGTATCCGCCATACGGTTGTGCGAGCCGGTTGTCGGTCGGCGGCGGAAGGCTTTCCGCCGGGTCGGGCCACTCGTCATGCTGCACCACCGTGGTCACTGGAGCGTCGCCCAGCGACGTCGGGTCGTTGGCCACCCGGACCTCCATGTTGCCGTTGCTGGCGTTGAAGTAGGACAACACCGTCTTGCCCTCGACCTGCCGGACGCACAGCTCCCCCACCTGGTCGGCCCACAATGGCGTCGGCGGTTTGTTCCAGCCGCCGCCCGGCCCCGCCGCCCAGCCCTGCCAGCGCGACCGGTCGGTGAAGTTCTGCGGGGTAACCCGATACAGCACCACCGGCTGACTGCGGGTAAAGCTGTTGGCCACGATGTATACCCACCCCGTTGTCGAATCGGGGGCGGGGATCGGGTCGTAGTACCCGCTGATCTGCGTCTGCGAGCCGCCCTGATAGGAGCCGTCGCGCCTGGACCCCGGGACGGTCTGCCAGCCCGCGCGCGCCGCTTCGGCCGTCACCAGCCGCGAGCTCTGCGGCTTCAGGTCCTTCGTCGTCGTCACCATCAGGTAGTTGCGCCGGTTGATCTGCACCACCCCGGCGGGCAACTGCGAGTCGCCCGAGGGCGTGGGATCGGCCAGCAACGGTTTGCTGATCCCGGTGACACCGGTGTATCGCACCCCTTCGGGATCATCGACCGACCCGGTGTCGACGTGCAACGCGACCGGCGAGTGCCAGCCGCCGAACCCCACGCCTTGCCCGGCGAAGCTGTCGCCGCAGACCTGCAGCAGTTCGGTGGGGAACTCCAGGAATTCGCAGAGATCGGTGGCGCCGATACCGTAATCCTTTGTGGCCGTGCCCGTTCCCGCCGTCGGGCCGATTCGCAGCACCTGACCGGGTGCCAGCGGCGCCACGATCGGCCCAGGGGCCGGCGCCGGCGGATCGGCATGCGCATCCCAAACAGATTGTGAGATAACCACACACACTGCCGACGCGACCAACAGCGAGTACCGCGTACCGAGGCGAGTGTGAGCGGACCTCAACCGCGGATCACAGTTCGGCGGCCAGCAGCTCGGCGATCTGAATGGTGTTGAGCGCCGCACCTTTACGCAGGTTGTCCCCCGAGACGAACAGCGCCAGGCCCCGCCCGTCCGGTACCCCTTCGTCGTGGCGGATCCGGCCGACCAACGATTCGTCGACTCCGGCGGCATCCAGGGCGGTCGGCACGTCGACGACTTTCACGCCAGGTGCCGCCCCGAGCAGTTCGGAAGCCCGCTGCGGCGACAGTGGCCGGGCGAACTCGGCATTGATCGACAGCGAGTGCCCGGTGAACACCGGAACCCGCACGCAGGTCCCGCTCACCAGCAGCTCGGGAATGCCAAGGATCTTGCGGCTCTCGTAGCGCAGCTTCTGATCCTCGTCGGTCTCCCCCGAGCCGTCGTCCACCAACGACCCGGCCAGCGGCAGCACGTTGAAGGCGATGGGTGCGACGTAGGTCTTCGGCGCCGGGAACCGCAGTGCCCGCCCGTCGTGCACCAGCTGCTCGGCGTCGTCGATGACCGCGCGCGCCTGGGTCGCCAGCTCCTCGACACCGGCCAAACCGCTCCCGGACACCGCCTGATAGCTCGACACCACCAGGCGCTGCAGCCCGGCTTCGTCGTGCAACGGTTTGAGCACCGGCATCGCGGCCATCGTGGTGCAGTTCGGGTTGGCGATGATGCCCTTGGGCAGGGCGGGGGCGTCTCGAACATCCCTGTCGAAGTTGACCTCCGAGACCACCAGCGGCACCTCGGGGTCCTTGCGCCAGGCCGAGGAGTTGTCGATCACAATCACCCCAGCGGCCGCGAACCGCGGCGCCTGCACGAGCGACATGGTTTTGCCGGCCGAGAACAGCGCGATGTCCAAGCCGGTCGGGTCCGCCGTCGCGGCGTCTTCGACCTCGATCTCCTGGCCGCGGAATTCCAGCTTGCGGCCCTGCGAGCGCGCGGAAGCGAAAAACCGCACGCTGGTCGCCGGGAAGTCGCGCTCATCGAGCAGTTTGCGCATTACCTGGCCCACCTGACCGGTGGCCCCTACTACGCCGATGGCAACCATTTACCGACCCGTTCCCGCATACACCGTGGCCTCCTCCTCGCCGCCGAGCCCGAACGCCTCGTGCAACGCCACGACGGCCTTGTCTAGTTCGGTGTCGCGGCAGAGCACCGAGATACGGATCTCGGAGGTGGAGATCAGCTCGATATTGACGCCGACGGCGGCGAGCGCCTCACAGAAGGTCGCGGTAACGCCGGGATGGCTGCGCATCCCCGCACCGATCAGCGACACCTTGCCGATGTGGTCGTCGTACAGCAGCTGGGTGAAGCCGATCTCGTCCTGCAGCGAGTCCAGCTTGGCCACCGCGGTGGGCCCGCTGTCGCGCGAGCAGGTGAAGGTGATGTCGGTCTTGCCGTCCTCGACCTTGGAGACGTTCTGCAGCACCATGTCGATGTTCACGTCGGCCTCGGCGATCGCGCGGAAAACCCGGGCCGCATAGCCGGGGATGTCCGGAATCCCGACGACGGTCACCTTGGCTTCGCTGCGGTCGTGCGCAACTCCGGTCAGCAGGGGGCTTTCCATAGGTATGTCCTTGATCGATCCGACGACGACGGTGCCTAGTTTGTCCGAGTACGACGACCGGACGTGTACGGGCAAGTTGTACCGGCGGGCGTATTCCACGCAGCGCAGCATCAGCACCTTGGCTCCGCAGGCCGCCAGCTCGAGCATTTCCTCGAACGTGACGGTGTCCAGCTTGCGGGCGGTGCGCACGATCCGCGGATCCGCGCTGAAGATGCCGTCCACGTCCGTGTAGATCTCGCAGACGTCGGCGTGCAAGGCGGCGGCCAGCGCGACAGCGGTGGTGTCCGAGCCGCCGCGGCCCAGCGTGGTGACGTCCCGGCTGTCCTGGCTGACGCCCTGGAAGCCGGCGACCAACACGACGTCGCCCTCGTCGAGCGCGGACTGCAACCGGGTCGGCGTGACGTCGATGATCTTCGCGTTCCCGTGGGTGCCGGTGGTGATGACACCGGCTTGCGAACCGGTGAACGACCGGGCGCGGGCGCCGAGCGATTCGACCGCCATGGCCACCAGCGCGTTGGAGATGCGCTCACCGGCAGTCAGCAACATGTCCAGTTCGCGGGCCGGCGGCACCGGGCACACCTGCTGGGCCAGATCCAGCAGGTCATCGGTGGTGTCGCCCATCGCCGAGACCACCACGACGACATCATTGCCCTGCTTTTTGGTCTCGACGATGCGTTCCGCGACACGACGGATCCGGTCGGCGTCGGCCACCGAGGATCCGCCGTACTTCTGTACGACGAGCGCCACTGTTTCGTTGCCTGCCCTTCCGGCCCTACAGACGTGGTTCAAGTTCACAACAGAATACGTGGCGGCGCATCTTGTTTTTTGACCCGATGGCGGGTGCCACAGCCTGCGGTTATGGTCTCGATTCGGCGTAGTTTTCGCCCAGGCGCTGATCGCGGTAGAGTTCAGACCGTGCAGCGGGTGCTCCTTCTCGGACGCCGCGACGGGGTCTGATCCAGACCGGCCTCCCGTCGCGGGTGTTCACCATGCGCCGGTTTGAAGTCCCTATGACATCCCCGGAGCAACTACCGTGAACAACTTTTCCCCGCCCGCCAACCCCGACGCATACACCTCGGCCCGCACCGTCCAAAAGCCCGCGGGCCCACCCCGACCCGATCAGCCCGCGTGGAATCCGCAGCGCGCCTCGTCGATGCCGGTAAACCGATACCGGCCCTTCGCCCAGGAAGTCGAATCCATCGAGCTCGCCGACCGCACCTGGCCGGACCGTGTCATCAGCAGCGCCCCGATGTGGTGCGCCGTAGATCTGCGTGACGGCAACCAGGCGTTGATCGACCCGATGAGCCCGGCCCGCAAGCGGCGCATGTTCGACCTGCTGGTTGGCATGGGCTACAAGGAGATTGAAGTTGGATTCCCGTCGGCCAGCCAGACCGACTTCGACTTCGTCCGCGAAATCATCACCGACGGCGCCATCCCCGACGACGTCACGATCCAGGTGCTGACGCAGTGCCGGCCGGAGCTGATCGAGCGCACCTTCCAGGCATGCCGGGGCGTACACCGGGCGATTGTGCACTTCTACAACTCGACGTCAATCCTGCAGCGCCGCGTGGTATTTCGCGCCGACCGGGCCGCGGTCCAAGCCATCGCGACCGAGGGCGCCCGCAAGTGCGTCGAAGAGGCGGCCAAATACCCGGACACGCAATGGCGATTCGAGTATTCGCCGGAGTCCTACACGGGAACGGAATTGGAGTACGCCAAGCAGGTGTGCGACGCCGTCGGCGAGATCATCGCGCCGACACCGGACAATCCGATCATCTACAACCTGCCTGCCACGGTGGAGATGGCCACCCCCAACGTCTATGCCGACTCGATCGAGTGGATGAGCCGCAACCTGGCTAACCGGGAGTCGGTGATCCTGAGCCTGCATCCGCACAACGACCGCGGAACCGCTGTCGCCGCAGCCGAATTGGGCTTTTCTGCCGGCGCTGACCGGATCGAGGGCTGCCTGTTCGGCAACGGGGAGCGCACCGGAAACGTGTGCCTGGTGACGCTGGGGCTGAACCTGTTCTCCCGCGGCGTGGACCCGCAGATCGATTTCTCCAACATCGACGAGATCCGCCGGACGGTCGAGTACTGCAACCAGCTGCCGGTGCACGAGCGTCATCCGTACGGCGGCGATCTGGTCTACACCGCGTTCTCGGGCAGCCACCAGGACGCCATCAACAAGGGCCTGGACCAGATGAAGGCCGACGCAGACGCCGCGGACAGCGACGTCGAGGACATGCTCTGGCAGGTGCCGTATCTGCCGATCGACCCGCGCGATGTCGGTCGCACCTATGAGGCGGTGATCCGGGTCAACTCGCAGTCCGGCAAGGGCGGGGTCGCCTACATCATGAAGGCCGACCACGGCCTGGCCTTGCCGCGACGGCTGCAGATCGAGTTCTCCCAGGTGATTCAGAAGATCGCCGACGGCGAAGGCGGTGAGGTGTCGCCGAAGGAGATGTGGGACGCGTTCTTCGAGGAGTACCTGGCGCCGATCATGCCGCTGGAGCGGATCAAGCAACGAGTCGATGCCTCCGAGGAAGATGGCGGCACCACCAGGATCGCCGCGACCGTCAAGATCAACGGGACCGAGACCGAGATCAGCGGCTCCGGTAACGGCCCGCTCGCGGCTTTCGTCCACGCGCTGGGAGGCGTCGGGTTCGACGTCGCCGTCCTGGACTACTCCGAGCATGCGATGAGTTCCGGCGACGACGCACAGGCCGCGGCGTACGTGGAGGCTTCCGTGGGTGGCCGCACGGTGTGGGGTGTGGGCATCGCCCCGTCGATCACCACTGCATCGCTGCGCGCCGTGGTGTCGGCGGTCAACCGCGCGTCGCGGCGGTGATCAGAACAG
This sequence comes from uncultured Actinomycetota bacterium, assembly GCA_963794245.1. GTDB lineage: Bacteria > Actinomycetota > Actinomycetes > Mycobacteriales > Mycobacteriaceae > Mycobacterium. The sequence goes on from CAWCDD010000005.1 coordinate 371,922, forward strand.
CGCGAGCTGGTTGTCGACCGAGGTGGCGTCGACGAACTCCTCCATGTTGGTGCCGCCGATCACGGTGACGACGCCGTCCATGAACTGCGCGTCGGATACCACCGGCACCCCCAGCTGCTGGGCCTGATAGCCCTTGCCCTGCTCGGGCGCGTCGTCGTTGCACACCACCAGCGAGGTCTCGCGGTCGACGACATCGGTGTAGGCCAGGCCGGCGTGCAGGATCCGCTCGACGAGCTCCTCGTGCGTGCGCCGCACCTCGGCGGCCAGCGCCACCCTCATGCCCTGGACCAGCGGCCGGCCGCGGACATACGGCCCCGGGTTGAGATACGGGCAGGGCATCCGGGAGGCCAGCGCCTTCAGCGGGCGCAGCTCGTCGTGGGTCACCCGGCCGTTGGGCCAGCGGCGCCGGGTCACCGGATGCACCGGCAGCCAGATGTCGCGTTCGCGGGCCCGCTCGAGCGCCGACGCGAGAACCCCGGTCAACACCATCGCGTCGTCGAAGGCGTCGTGCGGCCGCTCCTGGGTGACTCCCCAGTGCGCGGCGAGGGTTTCCAGCCGCAGGTTCTCGACGCCGAGATTGAGTCGACGGGCCAGCTCGACCGTGCACATGACGCTGTCGACGGGGAGCTCGGTGGCGGTGAGCTCGGCCTCAGCGGCCAGGAATGCGTAGTCGAAGGCGACGTTGTGCGCCACCAGTGTGCGGCCGCGCAGCACCTTGACCACGTCACCGATGATGTCGCCGAACTGCGGCTGATCCTCGAGCATCGCGGCGGTCAGCCCGTGCACGTGGGTGGGGCCGGGGTCGACGCCGGGGTTGAGCAGGCTGACGACGGATTGTTCGACGCGACCGCCGGTGTCGAGGCCAAGCACCGCAAGGCTGATGATCCGTGCCTGACCTGGGCGAAAGCCCGATGTCTCGACGTCGATGACGGCCCAACCCCCGTCCGGCTCGCTAGCCGGGCGACCCCAGAACACCCCGTTCATAGGCTGAGGATGACATGTCTGACCGACATCACCCGGTCGCTGCGCATTCGTGTCGGCACTTAAGTCGCGGCGGCAAAAAGCGCCGCGCTGGCGATCGCACTCGACCTGACGAGGCCGACCCGCTGCGCCCGGCAAAAGCGCCGCGCTGGCGATCGCACTCGACCTGACGAGGCCGACCCGCTACGCCCGGCAAAAGCGCCGCGCTGGCGATCGCCCTAAACTGCGCGGGTGGTCACCACCCGGGCACGTCTAGCCCTCGCCGCAGGGGCGAGCGCGCGGTGGGCTTCGCGGCTGACCGGGCGCGGCGCCGGGGCGATGATCGGCGGCCTGGTCGCGATGACGCTGGACCGCTCGATCCTGCGCCAGCTCGGCGCTGGACGGCGCACGGTCGTCGTCACCGGGACCAACGGCAAGTCCACCACCACCCGAATGACCGCGGCCGCTCTAGGCACGCTGGGCTCGGTCGCCACCAACGCCGAAGGCGCCAATATGGACGCCGGCCTTGTCGCCGCGCTGGCCGCCGACCGCACCGCCGGACTGGCGGCCCTGGAAGTCGACGAGATGCACGTGCCGCATGTTTCCGATGCCGTCGAGCCCAGCGTCGTGGTGCTGCTCAACCTGTCGCGCGATCAGCTGGACCGGGTCGGCGAGATCAACGTCATCGAACGCACGCTGCGGGCCGGACTGGCCCGCCACCCGAACGCGGTCGTCGTTGCCAACTGCGACGACGTGCTGATGACCTCGGCCGCCTACGACAGCCCGAACGTGGTGTGGGTGGCCGCCGGCGGCGGGTGGGCGAACGACTCGGTCAGCTGCCCGCGCAGCGGCGAGGTGATCGTCCGCGACCGGGGCCACTGGTATTCCACCGGCGCCGACTTCAAACGGCCCAGTCCGCAGTGGTGGTTCGACGAGGACACGCTGTATGGGCCCGACGGGCTGGCCCTGCCGATGCGGCTGGCGCTGCCCGGCGCGGTGAATCGCGGCAATGCCGCCCAGGCCGTCGCGGCCGCCGTCGCGCTGGGTGCCGACCCGGCGGCGGCCGCTGCGGCGGTGTCGGGGGTGGACGAGGTCGCGGGCCGGTATCGGACCGTGCGGATCGGCCAGCACGACGCGCGGATTCTGCTGGCCAAGAACCCGGCCGGCTGGCAGGAAGCGCTGTCGATGGTCGACAAACACGCGGCCGGGGTGGTCATCTCGGTCAACGGGCAGGTGCCCGACGGCGAGGACCTGTCCTGGCTGTGGGACGTGCGTTTCGAGCACTTCGAAGAAACCGCCGTGGTGGCCGCCGGCGAACGCGGCACCGACCTGGCGGTGCGCTTGGGGTACGCGGGCGTCGAGCACACCCTGGTGCACGACACCCTGGCGGCCATCGCGTCCTGCCCGCCGGGGCGGGTCGAGGTCGTCGCCAACTACACCGCCTTCCTGCAGCTACACCGAGCATTGGCACGGCATGGCTGACTCGACAATTCGGATCGGATTGGTGTTGCCCGATGTGATGGGCACCTACGGCGACGGCGGGAACGCGGTAGTGCTGCGCCAACGGCTCCGGCTGCGGGGTATCTCCGCCGAGATCGTGGAGATCACGCTGGCCGACCCGGTGCCCGAGTCCTTGGACCTGTACACCCTGGGCGGCGCCGAGGACTACGCGCAGCGGCTGGCCACCCGGCACCTGCAGCGGTACCCGGGCCTGCAGCGCGCCGCGGAGCGCGGCGCACCCGTGCTGGCGATCTGTGCCGCCGTCCAGGTGCTCGGGCACTGGTACGAGACGTCGTCCGGGGAGCGGGTCGACGGTGTGGGCATGCTGGACGCGACAACCTCCCCGCAGGACGCCCGCAAGATCGGCGAGCTGGTGAGCAAGCCGCTGCTGGCCGGGCTGACCCAGCAACTCACCGGCTTTGAAAACCACCGCGGCGGCACCGTGTTGGGCCCCGCCGCCGCTCCGCTCGGCGCGGTCGTCAAGGGGGCCGGCAACCGGCTCGGCGACGGTTTTGACGGTGTGATTCAGGGCAGCGTCGTGGCGACGTACCTGCATGGACCGTGTCTGGCCCGGAACCCGGAGCTGGCCGACCTGCTGCTGAGCAAGGTGGTGGGTCAGCTGGCACCGCTGGAGCTGCCCGAGGTGGACCTGTTGCGTCGGGAGCGACTGGCGGCTCGCTGACGCGAGAGTCTTACCTGGGCAACAAGGATCCTTTTAGGGCCGTCACCCAGCCTTGGCCCGTGATCAACCCCAACAGCACCAAGCTCGCGCTCGCGGCTGCGTTGAGCGTGGCCGCGGTGGTCGCATTCGCCGGCGTGGCCAACGCCGCCCCGAGTATGCCCGCCCCACACACCAGCGCCGGGATGCACGGCGACCCGGCCGCCGCCGCGCCCTACTGGCGCTACCAGCAACAGGATTTCGATTGCGGGGAGATGGCGGCGGCCGATGTGATCGGCCAGATCAGCGGCCACGAGCCCAGCGAGGACGAAATCACCGCCGCGGCTGAAAACATCCCGAGCGCCGCCCACCCCGGGCCGATCTACCACCCCGGCGGCAGGACGAGCAACCGTGACCTGGCGCCGCTATTGGCGCACTACGGCATCCACGCCGACGTAGTGCACCCCGACACCGATGCGCTGGTGCGCGACCTGGATCAGGGACACAAGGTGATCGTCGGGGTCAACGACAAAGTCATCTGGAACAAACCGGGCAACCGCACCAAGGAAAACCACTTCGTCGTCGTCATAGGCATCGACGCAGGAGCCGGTGTGGTGCACCTCAACGACAGCGGCGTGCCCTCGGGCCGCGATGAGCAGGTTTGGATCGCGACGTTCGAAGAGGCGTGGGCCGCCAGCGATAACTTCGCCGTCGTGACGACGTGACGGGTCTACGGGTCAGACCATGGACCGGCGACCGGTGAGCGCGCGCCCCAGTGTCAGCTCGTCGGCGAACTCCAAGTCGCCGCCCATCGGCAGCCCGGACGCGATTCGCGTGACGGTCAGGCCGGGGATGTCGCGCAGCACCCGGACCAGGTAGGTAGCCGTCGCCTCCCCCTCGGTGTTGGGGTCGGTCGCGATGATCACCTCGGTGATGTCCACACCGTCGACCCGCTCGCCGATGCGGCTCAGCAGCTCGCGGATCCGCAGCTGATCGGGGCCCACGCCGGACAGGGGATCCAGGGCACCGCCCAGGACGTGGTAGCGGCCGCGGAATTCGCGAGTGCGCTCGACGGCCTGGACGTCCTTGGGCTCCTCGACGACACACACCTGCGAGCCGTCCCGGCGCGGATCGGCACAGATCCGGCAACGCTCGTCGTCGGAAACGTTGCCGCACACCGCGCAGAAGCGAACGCCGTCACGGACCTTCGACAGCACGGCGGTGAGTCGGTCGATGTCCGGCGGTTCGACCGACAACAGGTGAAAGGCGATGCGCTGCGCGCTCTTTGGCCCGATACCCGGCAGCTTGCCGAGCTCGTCGATCAAATCCTGGACCGGTCCCTCAAACATCGAGGTGGGTCAGAGCCCCGGCATCTGAGTCGGCGGGGCCGGTGGGCCGCCCAAGCCGGCGGTCAGTGACCCCAACTGCTCCTGTGCCATCTGGGCGACCTGCTTGGAAGCGTCGACCATGGCGCCGACGATCAGGTCCTGCAGGGTCTCGATGTCCGAGGGGTCGACGACCGATGGATCGATCTTCACCGCGACGACCTCGCCGCTGCCTTTGACGGTGGCCTCGACCAAGCCGCCACCCGCCTGACCGCGGATCTCGGCGTTCGCGAGGTGTTGCTGAGCCTCCATTAGCTTTTGCTGCATCTGCTGCGCCTGGGCGAGCAGCGCCGACATATCGCCTCCGGGTTGCATGACAATCCCCTCGCATCTTGGTCTCGAGTTGGTTTCGCCTGTGGATGTCGGGCGATTCGAAACACCCAGCGTAGACCGCGCGGCGCTACCTTTGCGCCGTGGATCTACGACTGAGCAGGCGTGTCGGAATCAAATTGGCGGTCGGCGCACTGATTGCTGCCTCGACGGCGGTCGCTCCGACCGCGACCGCGGTGCCGTCCAACATCGCCGGCATGGTCGTTTTCATCGACCCCGGCCACAACGGCGCCAACGACGCGTCCATCGGCCGGCAGGTCACCACCGGCCGCGGCGGCACCAAGGACTGTCAGACCAGCGGCACCGCGACCAACAGCGGTTACCAGGAACACACGTTCACCTGGGACACCGCGCTGCGGGTTCGCGCCGCGCTGACAGCGTTGGGCGTCAGGACCGCGCTGTCCCGCGGTAACGACACCGGCCTCGGTCCGTGTATCGATGAACGCGCCAACGTGGCCAATTCGTTGCGACCCAACGCGATCCTGAGCATCCACGCCGACGGCGGCCCACCGTCCGGCCGCGGGTTCCACGTCAACTACTCGGCCCCGCCGCTCAACCAGGTGCAGGCCGGCCCGTCGGTGCAGTACGCGCGGATCATGCGCGACCAGATGCAGGCCGCCGGCATCCCGCCGGCCACCTACATCGGCCAGAACGGGCTGTACGGACGTTCCGACCTGACCGGTCTCAACCTGGCGCAATACCCGGCGATCCTGGTGGAGTGCGGCAATATGAAGAACCCCGTCGATTCGGCGCTGATGGAGTCTGCAGATGGCCGGCAGAAGTACGCCGACGCGCTCGTCCGCGGCGTCGCGGGCTTCCTGGCCACGCAGGGTCAGGCGCGCTGAGCCACCGGGCGCGCTACCCGAGATTTCGGGTAGCGGCGATGCCCTGCAGCCGGTAGCGTAAACCTCGATTACTCAGGGCCGCCGGCTGGGGATAACCAGGAAGCCAGATCGCTTGCGGCCCTGGCAGTTTCGCAGTGCGGACTTCGCTGCGCGATAAATTGCGGCCAACAGCCAGCTAACACCAGGAACTTTGCCGATACCCCTGTCGAAGCCGGTGTACCTCTATTAGGGTTTGTTCCACTCATGTCGATTAGACGTGTGGGGAGGACCGGTGAGCAACATTCCGTCGACGACGACAACGACAGCCTCTAGGTCAGGGTCAACGACGACCAGCAGCACCGCCCGGGGTGGGCAATCGCGGACGTCACTGCCCGTGGTTAAGCGGTTAGCCATGCGGCGACCCGCGCTGCCGTTTTCGACTGTGTCGCACGCTATTGCACCGAAATACGGCCAGAGAATCTGCGGAACCGGACACCAGATAAGGCCATTATTTTGTAAGCCTTTTGGGTAGGGGGCGATCGGATGGAACTTGACGCCAGTGCCCTTCCGCTGACGCGCAGGCAATTAGATATTTGGCTCTCGCAGGAAACTGGTCGCTGCGGCACCGACTGGCAACTCGGCCTATTCATCAGAATCGAAGGCACGGTCGAGCCTGATTTGCTTAAGCAGGCAATCAGCAAAACGCTGCAAGAGGCCGAGCCCTGCCGCGCTGCCTTCTTCGAAGTAGACGGTCAGGTTTTCCAAAAGGCAATCGATTACCCGGATTTCGAGCTGACCTTCCATGACCTCAGAGGTTCGCCCGATGCCGTGGGCGACGCCCGAGAGATTGCGTCATCGATTCAGCGCACACCCATGCCGCTCGATGGCCGGCTACTAAAATTTGCTTTATTCCGAACAAAACTCGACGAATACTACTGGTCTGCCTGCTGCCACCACATAGTCCTCGACGGATTGGGCATTGCGCTGGTTGGCCGCCGGATCGCGGCTACCTACACCGCAATTGTTTCGGGTTCGCCCACCTCTCCCACGTACTTCGGCTCGCTGCAGGACCTGGTTCGCGCCGAGCTGGAGTACGAGGCGTCAACCGATTACTCCGAAGATCTGGCCTACTGGAGCGCAAACCTCCCGTCGGAAAGCGGACCGGATTATCGATTGCCGCAAGCCGGCGGCCGGCGAGATCCGTCTGAGCCCACCGCGCCGGTCCAACTGGACCCGTCCGTCGTCGGCCGAATCAAACAGCTGTCCAAAGCGCTGGGGGTCCGTCGATCCTCGGTCATCACCGCGGCGTGTGCCCTGTTGGTGCGCGGGTGCGCCGGCGGTTCAGAGGTGGTGCTCGACTTCCCGGTCAGCAGGCGGGTCCATCCCGAGTCGAAGACGCTTCCCGCGATGGTCGCCGGGGTGGTGCCACTCGTCTTGCATGCATCACCGGGGTCGACGGTCGCCGACTTCTGCAAGCATGTTGACTCGCAAACACGAGAAGCCTTGCGGCATCAGCGATTCCCGGTGCAGGTTCTTGAGAGCGATCGCGGCCTTGGCGGCGCAGGGCAGGCCGCGAGTCGGGTAGTCGTCAATTTCATCCCGTCCAGACTCACCCTGAACTTCGCCGGTGTTCCGGCGACGGCGACCTACACCAGTTTTGGACCGATAGGCCACTTCGGGCTGTTCTTCGTCGGTACCGGTGACGAACAGTTCCTCACCACGGCCGGTGCCGGGCAACCGTATGCGGATTTCGATGTCGAGGAACTGACGCAGCGCTTGGGACGGGTTTTAGCAGCCATGACCGCCGACCCCACGCTGGCGCTTTCGTCGATGGATCTGTTGGACGCCGACGAGCGCGCCGGCCTGGATCGGCTGGGCAACCGGCCGGTGTTGACGCGGCGCGCGACCGAGGTATCGGTGCCGGCATTATTCGCCGCACAAGCCGCGCGCACCCCCGATGCGGTCGCGGTCACCTTCGACGGCCGCGCGATGACATATCGCGAACTCGACGAAGCCGCCAACCGGCTGGCGCACCTACTCGCCGGCCGGGGAGCAGCTCCGGGACGGTCTGTGGCACTGCTGTTTTCGCGTTCGGCCGATGCTATCGTCGCGATTTTGGCAGTGTTGAAGACCGGCGCGGCCTATCTCCCGATCGACCCGGCCCACCCTGCGGCCCGGATCGAGTTCATGCTCGCCGATGCGGCGCCGACGACCGCGCTGACCACGACCGCGCTGTCCGACCGATTGGGCGGCTACGACCTGCGGGTCATTGATATCCACGACCCCGCCGTCGACGCACAACCCGCCACCGCGCTCCCGACACCGGCAGCCGCAGACATCGCACACATCATCTACACCTCCGGCACCACCGGCATGCCCAAGGGCGTGGCCATCACCCACCTCAACATCACCCAGCAGCTCGACTCACTGGACGCCGGCCTGCCACCGGGACAGGTGTGGACCCAGTGCCACTCCTATGCGTTCGACTTCTCGGTGTGGGAGATCTGGGGTGCGCTGCTGCACGGCGGACGACTGGTGGTGGTGCCCGAGGCGGTGACCGCCTCGCCGGACGACTTCCACGCCCTGCTCGTCAGTGAACGCGTCACCGTGTTGACCCAAACCCCCTCCTCCGTGGCGGCCTTGTCTCCGGAAGGCTTGGGATCGACGGCACTGCTGATCGGCGGCGAGGCGTGCCCGGCCGAAGTTGTCGACAGGTGGGCGCCCGGACGCGTGATGATCAACGCCTACGGCCCCACCGAAACCACGATCTATGCCGCGATGAGCGCGCCCCTTGGTGCCGGGGCAGCGGTGCCGATCGGTGCGCCGGTGTCGACAGCGGCGCTGTTTGTGCTCGACGACTGGTTGCGCACGGTGCCCGCCGGGGTGGTCGGCGAGCTGTACGTGGCCGGTCGTGGCGTGGGATACGGCTATCTGGGCCGAGCACCGTTGACCGCGGCACGGTTTGTGGCCTGCCCATTCGGCGGGTCCGGCGCGCGGATGTACCGCACCGGCGACCTGGTTCGCTGGGGTGCCGATGGGCAGCTGGACTATGTCGGGCGCGCCGATGAGCAGGTCAAGATTCGCGGGTACCGCATCGAACTCGGCGAAATCCGTGCCGCGCTGACTGGATTGGACGGGGTGGAGCAGGCTGCGGTGGTCTCCCGCGAAGACCGCCCGGGTGACAAGCGCTTGGTTGGTTATGTCACCGGAACCGCCGACCCGGCCGTGCTGCGCGGCGCGTTGGCCGAGCAATTGCCCGCGTACATGGTGCCGGTCGCGGTGGTGGTGATCGACGCGTTGCCGTTGACGGTCAACGGCAAACTCGACACGCGGGCCCTGCCGGCACCGGACTACCGCGACATTGAGCATTACCTCGCACCGGCCACCGCGGTCGAGGAGATCCTGGCCGGGATCTACGCGCAGGTCCTGGGTGCCGACCGGGTCGGGATCGAGGAGTCCTTCTTCGATCTGGGCGGAGACTCGCTCGCGGCAATGCGGGCGATCGCCGCGATCAATCACGCACTCGATGCCGGACTTTCGGTGCGGGCGTTGTTCGAGGCTCCCACGATCGCCGAGCTGGCACCCCGCATCGGTACCGGCCAGGGCAGGCTGGAGCCGTTGGTTGCTCTCGAGCGGCCGGCGGTGGTGCCTTTGTCGTTCGCCCAATCGCGGTTGTGGTTCCTGAGCCAGTTGCAGGGACCATCCGCGGTCTACAACATCGCGGTGGCGTTGCGGCTGTCCGGCCACCTTGATTCCGACGCACTGGCCGCCGCGCTGGCCGATGTGATCGCCCGTCACGAGGCCCTGCGGACGGTATTCCCGGCGGTCGAGGACACCCCACGGCAAACTGTGCTGGCCGCTGATCGCGCCGGGTTCGGTTGGCAGATCATTGATTCCGATGGCTGGAACGCGGCCCAGCAGGACGAGGCTATCGACGCGGCGGCAAGCTACGCCTTCGACCTGACCACCGAGATTCCCCTGCGCGCAACACTTTTCCGACTTAGTGAAGACACGCACGTACTGGTGGGCGTCGTGCACCACATTGCCGCCGACGGCTGGTCTATCGCTCCGCTGGTGCGCGACCTGGGCGAGGCGTATGCCGCCCGGTGTGCGGGAGAAGCGCCGAGTTGGGCTGAATTGCCGGTGCAATACCCCGATTACACGCTGTGGCAGCAAACGCAATTCGGTGATCTCGACGATCCCGGCAGCCCGATCGCGTCGCAGGTGGCCTATTGGGAAGACGCCCTGACCGGGATGCCGGAGGTGTTGGGGCTGCCCACCGATCGGCCTTACCCGCCGGTGGCCGATCAACGTGGCGCCAGTGTGCCCGTGGAGTGGCCGGCCGAGTTGCAGCAACGGGTACGCGAGGTGGCTCGCGAACACAATGCGACCAGCTTCATGGTGGTCCAGGCCGCTCTTGCCGTGCTGTTGTCAGCGGTCAGCGCGAGTTCGGATGTGGCCGTGGGTTTCCCGATCGCCGGACGCAGCGACCCCGCTCTCGACGAGCTGGTGGGCTTTTTCGTCAACACGCTGGTGCTGCGCGTCGACACGGGCGGGGATCCCACTGTCGGGCAATTGTTGGCCCAGGTCCGCCAGCGCAGCCTGGCCGCCTACGAACACCAAGACGTGCCGTTCGAGGTGCTCGTCGATCGGCTCAACCCCACCCGATCCTTGGCCCATCACCCGCTGGTGCAGGTGATGTTGGGCTGGCAGAACGCCGAGCCGGCCGAGTTGGCGTTGGGCGATCTGCAGGCCACGCCGCTACCGATCGACACCCACACCGCACGAACGGATTTGGCTATCTCCTTGACCGAACGCTTCACCGCATCCGGTGAGCCCGGCGGGATCCGCGGGACGGTGGAGTACCGGACCGACGTGTTCGATGCGGGAACCATCGAAGCGCTGATCGCGCGGCTGCATCGAGTGTTGGTGGCCATGACCACTGATGTGACACAACGGCTTTCCTCGATCGAGATGTTGGGCCTCGACGAGCACGCCCGCCTCGACGAGATCGGCAATCGCGCGGTCCTGACCCAGTCGGCGGCCCGGGCATCTGTTCCGGCGCTGTTTGCCGCGCAGGTAGCGCGCGCCCCGGAGGCCGTGGCGGTTACCTTCGAGGGCCGGTCGATGACCTACCGCGAGGTCGATGCGGCCGCCAATCGGTTGGCACACCTACTGACTTCCGAAGGTGCTGGCCCCGGGCAGTCTGTCGCGCTGCTGTTTTCGCGATCCGCCGAAGCGATCATCGCGATCCTGGCGGTGCTCAAATCCGGCGCGGCATACCTACCGATCGACCCGGCCCACCCGGAGGCGCGGATCGAGTTCATGGTGGCCGATGCCGCGCCGATTGCCGCGATCACCACTCCCGAACTGCGGTCGCGGTTAGAAAAGTGCGGCCTCCGGATCATCGATGTCGACGACCCGCGCATCGACACCCAGCCCGACACCGCACCACCCGTGCCGTCGCCCGACGACATCGCCCACATCATCTACACCTCGGGCACGACCGGCGAGCCCAAAGGTGTTGCGGTCAATCATCACAACGTCACTCAACTGTTCGACTCGTTGGATGCCGGGCTGGAGCTTTCCCCGGAGCAAGTGTGGACACAGTCCCATTCGTATGCCTTCGACTTCTCCGTGTGGGAGATCTGGGGCGCGCTGCTGCACGGCGGACGATTGGTGGTGGTGCACGAGGCCGTGGCCGGCTCACCGGAAGACTTCCACGCCCTGCTCGTCGGCGAACAGGTCACCGTTCTCACCCAGACGCCGTCGGCGGCCGGGATGCTCTCCCCGCAGGGGTTGGAGTCGACGGCACTGGTGATCGGCGCCGAACCGTGCCCGGCCGACATGGTCGATCGGTGGGCGCGCGGACGGGTGATGGTCAACGTCTACGGCCCCACCGAGACAACGATGTGGGCATCCAAGAGTGCGCCGCTCGCAACGGGTTCGGGTGTGCCGCCGATCGGTTCGCCGGTGACGGGGGCCGCGTTCTTTGTTCTCGACGAGCGGTTGCGCCCGGTGCCCGTCGGGGTGTCCGGCGAGTTGTATCTGGCCGGCCGCGGGGTGGGGTGCGGGTACGTAAACCGAGCGGGCCTGACCGCGTCGCGATTCATGGCGTGCCCGTTCGCGGGGACCGGCTCCCCTGGACAAAGAATGTATCGCACCGGTGACTTGGTGCGGTGGCGTCCCGATGGGCAGCTCGACTACCTGGGCCGCGCGGACGAGCAGGTCAAGATCCGCGGCTACCGCATCGAGCTCGGCGAAATCCGGGCAGCCCTGGCCGGTTTGGAAGGTGTGGAACAGGCGGCGGTGATCGCCCGCGAGGACCGCCCCGGCGCCAAACGCCTGGTCGGTTACATCACCGGAACGGCCGACCCCGCCCAGGCACGCATCGCGCTGGCCGATCGGCTGCCGCCGTATATGGTGCCGTCGGCAGTGGTGGTGATCGAGGCGTTGCCGATGACGGTCAACGGCAAACTCGACACCCGGGCCTTGCCCGCGCCCGAGTATCACGACGCCGATCACTACCGCGCCCCCACCGACGCGATCGAGGAGATCCTGGCCGGTATCTATGCCCACGTCTTGGGATTGGAGCGAGTCGGGGTCGATGAGTCCTTCTTCGACCTGGGTGGGGACAGCATCCTGTCGATGCAAGTGGTCTCCCGGGCGCGCGCGGCCGGGGTGCTGTGCCGGCCGCGCGACATCTTCGTCGAACAGTCCGTGGCCCGGCTGGCCCGAGTAGCCAGTGTCGCAACGGATGAGGCCGGGGTAGTCGATGAGGGTGTGGGCGAGGTCGTGGCCACCCCGATCATCCGCTGGCTGGCGGGCGTAGCGGGTCGCGTCGAGCAGTTCAACCAGACGGTGGCCATTCGGGCCCCCGTCGCGGCGACCGAAGCCGACGTGGTGGTGGTGCTGCAGGCGTTGCTCGATCGACACGCGATGCTGCGGCTGCGCGTCGACGAAGACGGCGCCGGGGGCTGGTCGTTGTGGGTGCCCGAACCCGGCGGGGTCGATGCGCGCGGCTGCCTGAGCACCGTCGAAGAGCTGTCCGATGAGGCGCTGATCCAGGCACGGGGCCGGTTGAATCCGGCCACCGGAAAGATGCTGAGCGCATTGTGGGTGGCGCCGATCGGTGAGCTGGTGTTGATCATTCATCATCTGGCCGTCGACGGGGTATCGTGGCGAATCCTGTTGGAAGACATCAACCTTTCCTGGTCCCAGCATCGCGGCGAGCAAGAGGTGGCCTTGCCGGCACCGGGGACCTCGTTTGCCCGGTGGGCGGCGTGGCTGGATGAGCACGCTCGTACTCCCGAGGTGGTAGCCCAGGCGGGGGCGTGGCGGCAGGTGGCCGCTACCCCGGCCACACTGCCCGCACCCCAGCCCGAGCTGGATACCTACGCCAATGCGGGGCGGTTGTCGGTAGATCTCGACGTCGAGACCACCAGGATGCTGCTGGGTGAAGTGCCCGCGGCGTTTCACGCTGGCGTGCAAGACATTCTGCTGATTGCGTTCGGACTGGCCTGCGCCGAATTCTTGGGTACCAGCGATGCGCCGATCGGTATCGATGTGGAGGGCCATGGGCGCTACGACGATCTGGCCGGCGATGCGGACTTGTCCCGCACCGTGGGCTGGTTCACCACCAAATATCCAGTGGCCCTGAGCGTTCGCGGCCTGAGCTGGGCACAGGTGCTCGCCGGCGAGTCCGCACTGGGCGCGCTGATCAAGGACGCCAAAGAGCAACTGCGCGCGCTGCCCGACGGCCTGACCTACGGGCTGCTGCGCTACCTCAACCCGGACGTGGATCTGGCCGGATCCGACCCGGCGATCGGGTTCAACTACTTCGGGCGCCTGGGCGCCGGCGCCGTCGACCTTTCCGACGATTTGTGGCTGATCGGCGAAGACGGTGTGTCGGTGGCCGCCGTGGCCTCGGCGATCCCAATGCCGTTGGGGCACAGCGTGGAACTCAACGCCGGCACTCTCGACACGGAGGCCGGCCCGCATTTGCACGCGACCTGGACCTGGGCAACCTCAGCGCTCGACGACGAGCAAGTCGGCCGGCTGAACCAATTGTGGTTTGCCGCCCTCACCGGGATCTGCGCGCACGTCCGCGACGGCGGAGGCGGCTTGACGCCGTCGGATATCACGCCGGCCCGGCTCACCCAGCAGCAGATCGACGAGCTGTGCCGGCGAGACCGGATCGCCGATATCTTGCCGCTGACTCCCCTGCAGCAGGGTCTGCTTTTCCACGCCAAGACCCACGGCAGGAGCGAGCTGTATGCGGTACAGCTGGACATCACGATCACCGGCCCGCTGGACTCCGACCGGCTGCGGGAAGCGGTCGACACCGTGGTCGGCCGCCACCCCAACCTGGCCGCCCGATTCTGCCCGGAGTTCGACCAACCGATCCAGGTCATCCCGGCCGATCCCGTATTGGCCTGGCAATTCACCGAACTCGGTGACGCTGACGGTGTCGATGTCGAAGAACAGATCCAGCGGCTATGCGCCGCCGAGCGTGCGGCGGTTGTCGACCTGACCAACCCGCCCGCGTTCCGGGTTGCTTTGATCCGCACCGGCAAAGACCTGCACCGGCTGGTGCTGACGAACCATCACATCGTGCTCGATGGCTGGTCACTGCCCATCCTGTTGCAGGAGATCTTCACCACGTACTACGGACAGCGGCTCCCTGTGCCCCCGCCGTACCGCCGGTTCGTGACGTGGCTGACCGACCAAGACCGTGAGGGCGCCGAGACGGCCTGGCGTGAAATATTCGCCGGCTTCGAGGTCCCCACTCTGGTGGGCCCGCCCGGCCGGATCGTGCTCGGCCGGCGTGAGGTGGTCACATCACGGGTGTCCGCGGAGACGACGCGGGCGGTGGCTGAGCTGGCACGCGTTCATCACACCACCATCAACACGGTGTTGCAGGCAGGTTGGGCGCAGCTGCTGATGTGGCTGACCGGTCAACGCGACATCGCCTTCGGCACCGCGGTTTCCGGTCGCCCCGTCGAGCTGGCCGGCTCGGATTCGATGGTGGGCCTGCTGATCAACACCGTACCGGTGCGAGCCACCATCACCACGGCCACCACTACTGCCGACCTACTCGACCAACTGCACCGGTCCAACAACCACACGCTTGAGCATCAACACCTGGCACTACCCGAGATTCACCGCGCCGCCGGACATGACCAACTCTTCGACACCCTGTTCGTCTACGAGAACTACCCCGTCGACCCCACTCTGTTCGGCGTCAACGGTTTGGCCGTCACCGAGTACACCGCCCGCGAGAACAACCACTATCCCCTGACGCTGCAGGCGATGCCCGGCGATGAACTCGGCCTGCGCTTCGAATACGACACCGACGTCTTCACCGCCGACGGCATCGACAGGCTCATCCGGCAATTGCAGCGGGTGCTGGTGGCCGCGACCACCGTCCCCACCCGCCGGTTGTCGTTGATGGACCTGCTCGATGTCGACGAACACGCCCGCCTCGACGAGATCGGCAATCGCGAGGTGTTGGCCGAGAACAGGATTGGTGTATCGATTCCGGAGTTGTTCGCCGCGCAGGCCGCGCATACCCCCGATGCGGTGGCGATCACATTCGAGGGCGCCTCGATGACATACCGCGAACTCGACACGGCGGCCAACCGGGTCGCACACCTGCTCGCCGATCGTGGAGTATGTCCAGGGCAGTCCGTGGCCTTGCTGTTTTCCCGCTCGGCCGAGGCTATCGTCGCGATATTGGCGGTATTGAAGACCGGAGCGGCCTACGTGCCGATCGATCCGGCTCACCCCGCGGCGCGCATAGAGTTCATGGTGACCGACGCCGCTCCGATCGCCGCGCTGACCACCACCGAGCTGCGCGCCCGCCTTGACGGGTACGACCTGGCGACCATCGATATCCGCGACCCCGCCGTCGCCGCTCAACCCGCCACCGCGCCGCCGATGCCGGCGCCCGACGATGTCGCCCACATCATCTACACCTCGGGTACTACCGGCGTTCCCAAAGGCGTTGCGGTTAACCACTCCAACGTCACCCAGCTTTTTGACTCGCTGGAAACCGGATTGGAGCTCACCGCGGAACAAGTGTGGACGCAGTTCCACTCGTATGCGTTCGACTTCTCGGTGTGGGAGATCTGGGGTGCCCTGCTACACGGCGGACGGCTGGTGGTGGTCCCCGAGCCGATGACCCGCTCCCCGCAGGACTTCCACGACTTACTCGTCAACGAAGGCGTCACCGTGCTCACCCAAACGCCGTCCGCGGTGGCGGCGCTTTCGACCGACGGTTTGGGCTCGGCGGCTTTGGTGATCGGCGCGGAGGCCTGCCCACCCGAGGTGGTGGATCGATGGGCGCCCGGGCGGACGATGATCAATGTCTACGGCCCCACCGAGACGACGATGTGGGCATCCAAGAGTGCGCCCTTGACCCCGAAAGCCGATGTGGTACCGATCGGTTCGCCGGTTACCGGCGCGTCCTTCTTTGTGCTCGACGGCTGGTTGCGCCCGGTGCCCATCGGCGTGGTTGGCGAGTTGTATCTGGCCGGCCGCGGCGTCGGACACGGGTATTGGCGCCGGGCGGGGTTGACCGCGTCGCGGTTCATGGCGTGTCCGTTCGCCGGTGCAGGAGCGCCCGGACAACGGATGTATCGCACCGGAGACCTGGTGCGGTGGGGTGTCGACGGGCAGCTGCAGTACGTCGGGCGCGCCGACGAGCAGGTCAAAATCCGTGGCTACCGCATCGAACTCGGCGAAATCCGGGCAGCCTTGGCCAGTTTGGAAGGTGTGGAACAGGCGGCGGTGATCGCCCGCGAGGACCGCCCCGGCGCCAAACGCCTCGTCGGGTATGTCACGGGAACCGCAGACCCGGCCCTGGCACGTGCCCAGCTCGCCGAGCAGCTCCCGCCATACATGGTGCCGGCCGCGGTAATGGTGATCGACGCGTTGCCGATGACGGTCAATGGCAAACTCGACACCCGAGCCTTGCCGGCACCGGATTACCGCGACGCTGATCACTATCGCGCGCCGGCCACCGCCGTGGAGGAGATCCTGGCCGGGATCTATGCCCAAGTGCTGAGTGCGGAGCGGGTCGGAGTGGACGACTCCTTCTTCGACTTGGGCGGAGATTCGTTGTCGGCGATGCGAGTGATCGCTGCGATCAATACGCTCCTCGACGCTGATCTCAAGGTGGGCAAGCTTTTCGACGCACCCACGGTCGCCCAGTTGGCACTCCAACTCGACGAGGAGGCGAGTCACCGTGAGCCGCTGACAGCTCTCGAGCGGCCTGCGAAGCTTCCGTTGTCGTTTGCCCAATCGCGGTTGTGGTTCCTGGATCAGTTGCAGGGGCCTTCTGCCGTCTACAACATGGCGGTGGCGTTGCGGCTCTCCGGTCGGCTTGATGCCGACGCGCTGGCCGCCGCGCTGGGCGACGTGACGGCGCGGCATGAGAGTCTGCGAACACTGTTCGTGGCGCCCGACGGCATACCCGAGCAAGTGGTGGTGGCGGCCGATCGGACCGAATTCGGGTGGCATGTCGTCGATTCCAGCGGCTGGTCCGCCACCCGACTCGACCGGGCAATCGACGCCGCGGTAGGCCGCCCATTCGATTTGACCGCCGAACTCCCGTTGCGGGCCACACTCTTCCGCGTCAGCGATGACGAGCATGTGCTGGTGGGAGTGGTGCACCACATTGCCGCCGACGGCTGGTCGATCGCGCCACTGGTGCGCGATCTGGGCGAGGCGTACGCCGCCCGATGCAGAGGGCAAGCACCAGCGCGGACCGCACTCCCCGTGCAGTACGCCGATTACGCCCTTTGGCAGCACACACACTTCGGCGATTTCAACGATGCCGACAGCCCGATCGCCGCGCAGCTGGCCTTCTGGCAGGATGCCCTGGCCGGGATGCCCGAGCGCATGGCGCTGCCCACCGATCGGCCCTATCCCCCGGTGGCCGACCAACACGGGGCAACGGTTTCCGTGGACTGGCCGGCTGAATTGCAGCAGCGGGTGCGCGACGTGGCTCGCGAACACAACGCCACCAGCTTCATGGTGGTCCAAGCTGCTTTGTCGGTGCTGCTATCGGCTGTCAGCGCGAGTTCAGATGTGGCCGTAGGCTTCCCGATCGCCGGACGCCGCGACCCGGCCCTTGATCAACTGGTGGGCTTCTTCGTCAACACCCTGGTACTGCGCCTCGACGTGGGCGGCGACCCGACGGTGGCGGAGCTGCTGGCCCAGGTCCGCCAGCGCAGCCTCGCCGCCTACGAACACCAAGACGTGCCCTTCGAAGTCCTCGTCGAACGCCTCAACCCCGTCCGATCCCTGGCCCATCACCCGCTGGTGCAGGTGATGTTGGGCTGGCAGAACGACGGCCCCACCGAACTGGCGTTGGGCGATGTACAAGCCACCGCACTACCGATCGACACCCATACCGCCCGGATGGATCTGTCGTTCTCGTTGACCGAACGCTGGACCCAAAGCGGTGAGCCCGGCGGGATATCCGGGACGGTTGAGTACCGCACCGATGTGTTCGACGCCCGAACCGTCGAGGCATTGATCGGTCGGCTGCACCGGGTACTGGCAGCCATGACCGCCGATGCGACACTGCGGCTTTCCTCGATCCAGCTGTTGGGCGCCGACGAGATCGCGCGGCTGGATATTCTGAGCAACCGCGCGATGTTGGCGCTGCCCGCTCCGGTGGCGGTGTCGGTGCCGGAGTTGTTCGGCAAGCACGTGCGGCGAACCCCGGACGCGGTGGCGGTGACTTTCGAGGGCGGCACGCTGAGCTATCGGGAACTCGATCAGGCCGCCAACCGGCTAGCCCACCTTTTGGCCGGCCGTGGCGCCGGCCCGGGACAGTCCGTGGCGCTGCTGTTTTCGCGGTCGGCCGAAGCGATCACCGCGATGCTGGCGGTACTCAAGTCCGGTGCGGCGTATCTGCCGATTGACCCGGCCCATCCCGACGCCCGCATCGAGTTCATGCTCACCGACGCCGCACCGATCGCCGCACTGACCACCGCCGAGCTGCGGTCGCGGCTGGACGGGTACGACCTGGCAGTCATCGATATCAACGACCCGGCCGTCGGCGGCCAGCCCGCGAACCCACCCCCGGCGCCGGCACCCGACGATCTCGCGTACCTGATTTACACCTCGGGCACCACTGGCGTTCCCAAAGGCGTTGCGGTCACCCACCGCAACCTGGCCCACCTGGCGGTGTCAACGCCAACCCAGCTGTCGGTGACGCAGGTGTGGACACAGTGCCACTCCTATGGCTTCGACTTCTCGGTGTGGGAAATCTGGGCCGCCCTGCTCGGCGGCGGACGACTGGTCGTCGTCTCCGAATCGGTGACCACCTCACCGGAGGACTTCCACGCCCTGCTCATCGCTGAAAACGTCAACGTGCTCACCCAAACCCCCTCGGCTGCAGCAGCATTGACGCCGGACGGACTGGAATCCATCGCTTTGTTGCTCGGAGGGGAGACTTGCCCCGCCGACGTGGTCGACCAGTGGGCACCCGGCCGGGTGGTGGTCAACGCCTACGGCCCCACCGAAGGCACCGTGTACGCCTCCATGAGCTCGGCGTTGGAAGCGGGGTCGGGAGCCGCGCCCATCGGCGCACCCGTGGCCACCGCGGCCCTGTTCGTCCTGGATCCTTGGCTACGCCCGGTACCGGCGGGAGTGGTCGGTGAGTTATACATCGCCGGTGCCGGAGTGGCGTGCGGATATCTCGGCCAGGCCGAATTGACCGCGTCGCGGTTTATCGCCTGTCCGTACGGCGAACCCGGCACCCGGATGTATCGCACCGGGGATCTGGTCCGCTGGCGCCCCGACGGGCAACTCGACTACCTCGGCCGTGCCGACGAACAAGTCAAAATCCGTGGCTACCGCATCGAACTCGGCGAAATCCAAACAGTGCTCGCCGGTTTGGATGGCGTGGAGCAAGCCGTCGTCATCACCCGAGACGACCACGCCGCTACCCGCCTTGTCGCCTACATCACCGGCGCCGCCGACCCCACTCAGATACGTTCCCAGCTGGCCGAGCAGCTCCCGGCCTACATGGTCCCGTCTGCCGTGGTGGTCCTCGACGAGCTACCGCTGACCGTCAACGGGAAACTCGATACTCGCGCCCTGCCCGCCCCCGACTACCACGACGCCGATCACTACCGCGCCCCCACCGATGCCATCGAAGAAATCCTGGCCGGCATCTACGCCCAAGTCCTCGGCCTCGAACAGGTCGGCGTCGACGACTCATTCTTCGACCTTGGCGGCGACAGCATCTTGTCGATGCAAGTGGTCGCTCGAGCGCGAGCGGCTGGCGTATTGTGCCGTCCGCGTGACATTTTCGTCGAGCAGACCGTCGCCCGGCTGGCCAGCGTGGCCAGCGTGGTCACCGGTGACAGCGACGTGGTCGATGAGGGCGTCGGAGCGGTGCTGGCCACACCGATCATGCGCTGGCTGCAGAACGTGGACGGCCCCATTGAGCAGTTCAACCAGACGATCGTGGTGCAAGCACCAGCCGGGACGACCGAGGCTGATGTGGCGGTCATGTTGCAGGCCTTGCTGGATCGGCACGCCATGCTGCGGTTGCGTGTCGACATCGACGGCACCGGGGCCTGGTCGCTGCAGGCGCCCGAGGCCGGGGCGGTCGATGCGCAAAGCTGCCTTCAATCCGTGGCAGTGTGCTCCGACGAGGCGCTTGCGGGAGCCCGCGCCCGGTTGAACCCGGCGGCGGGGGCGATGGTGAGCGCGCTGTGGGTTACCTCGACGTCCCAGTTGGTGTTGATCATTCACCATTTGGCCGTCGACGGGGTGTCGTGGCGAATTCTGTTGGAGGACCTCAATATCGCCTGGGCCCAGCATCGCAGCGGACACCCGGTGATGCCGCCGGCTCAAGGGACCTCGTTTGCCCGGTGGTCGTCGCTGCTCGACGAATACGCCCGCACCCCGGAAGTCCTGGCCCAGGCCGAAGCATGGCGTGAAGTGGCGGCGGCACCGGCCGCACTGCCCGCACCCCAGCCCGAGACGGATACCTACGCCAGTGCGGGACAGATGTCGGCGGAACTGGATGTCGAGACAACCCGCATGCTGCTGGGTGAGGTGCCGGCGGCGTTTCACGCTGGAGTGCAAGACATCCTGCTGATCGCATTCGGGTTGGCGTGGGCCGAGTTCTTGGGTACTGGCACCCCGATCGGCATCGATGTCGAGGGGCACGGCCGCCATGACGAGCTGGCTGCCCACGTCGACCTATCGCGGACGGTGGGGTGGTTCACCACCAAATATCCCGTGGCGCTGCGCGTTACCGGGCTGAACTGGGCACAGGTGCTCGGGGGTGAGGCTGCGCTGGGCGCGGCGGTGAAGGACGCCAAAGAGCAACTGCGCGCGCTGCCCGACGGCCTCAGCTACGGGCTGCTGCGCTATCTCAACTCCGAGGTGGACCTGACCGGGGCCGACCCCACGATCGGCTTCAACTACCTCGGGCGACTCGGCGCTGGTGCCGCCGCGCTGTCCGACGATCTGTGGCGGGTCAGCCGGGACGGCGTGTCGGTCGCAGCCGCGGCCTCCGCGATCCCCATGCCATTGGGGCACACGGTAGAACTCAACGCCGGCACCATCGACGCCGATACCGGCCCACGCCTACAGGCGACGTGGACATGGGCGACTTCGGCGCTCGACGATAAGCAGGTCGGCCGCCTGAGCACGCTGTGGTTTGAGGCTTTGGCCGGGATCTGCGCGCACGTGCGCGGTGGTGGTGGCGGGCTGACTCCGTCGGACATCCTCCCGGCCCGCCTGAACCAGCGGCAGATTGACGAGCTGTGCCGGCACCAACGTATCGCCGATATCCTGCCGCTCACCCCGCTGCAGCAGGGGCTGTTGTTCCACGCCAGCACCGCCAACGGCAATGCCGACGACCTGTACGCGATGCAGTTGGATATCACCATCAGCGGTCCGCTGGACCCAGACCGGCTGCGTGAAGCCGTGCACACCGTGATCACCCGCCATCCCAATCTGACCGCGCGGTTCTGCCGACAGTTCGACGAGCCGGTTCAGATCATGCTCGCCGATCCCGTTGCGCCCTGGCGGTATTGCGAATTGGACTCCGAGGAACAGATTCAGCAGGTTTGCGCCGCCGAACGCGCCGCGGTCTGCGATCTCACCAACCCGCCGGCCTTCCGGGTGGCATTGATCCGCACCGCCGAAGACCTGCATCGGTGCGTGCTGACGAATCACCACATCGTGCTGGACGGCTGGTCACTGCCGATCCTGGCGCAAGAGATCTTCGCCAGCTATTACGAGCAGCGACTACCCGCGGCCGGGTCCTACCGCAGGTTCATAACCTGGCTGGCCGAACGAGACGTCGACGCCGCCGAGACGGCCTGGCGTAAGGCGTTGGCCGGCTTTGACTCTCCCACCCTGGTGGGCCCGCCCGGCCGCGCAGGGCTCGGACGACGCGGCGTCGCCACCTCTTCGATGTCAGCGCAGACAACCCGGGCCCTGGGTGAATTGGCGCGCGCACATCACACCACCGTCAACACCGTCTTGCAGGCCGGCTGGGCGCAGCTGCTGATGTGGCTGACCGGCCAGCACGACATCGCCTTCGGTACCGCGGTTTCCGGACGGCCGGCGGAGCTGGCCGGCGCAGACTCGATGGTGGGCCTGTTGATCAATACCGTGCCGGTGCGGGCTGTCAGCTCCGCCGCCACGACGACCGCCGACTTGCTCGACCAGCTGCACCGGGCCAACAACCACACCTTCGAACATCAGCACCTGGCGCTGACCGAAATCCACCGCGCCACCGGACATGACCAACTATTCGACACCCTGTTCGTCTACGAGAACTACCCGATCGACACGTCCACCGTGCTCACCGACGGTTTGTCCATCACCGCGATAACCGCCCGCGAATACAACCACTACCCGCTGACGCTGCAGGCCATGCCCGGTGACGAACTCGGGCTTCGCGTCGAATACGACAGCGACCTGTTCGACGCCAAAACCATTGAGGCGCTGATCGAGCGCCTGCACCGGGTGCTGGTAACCATGGCCACCGATGCGGGACAACGGCTTTCCACAATCCAGCTGCTGGATGCCGACGAGCAAGCTCGTCTCGACGAGATCGGGAACCGGGAGGTGCTGACCCTACCCGCCCCGGCAGCGGTGTCGGTTCCGGAGTTGTTCGCCGCGCAAGTCACGCGCGCTCCCGAAGCGGTAGCGGTGAGTTTTGCGGGCCGCTCGCTCACCTACCGCCAGCTCGACGAGGCGGCCAACCGAATGGCGCATCTGTTGGCCGAGCAGGGGGCCGGTCCGGGACAGTCGGTGGCGCTGCTGTTTTCACGCTCGGCCGAGGCCATCGTCGCGATGCTGGCGGTGCTCAAGGCCGGGGCGTCCTATCTGGCGATCGACCCGGCCCACCCCGACACTCGGATCGGGCTCACGCTTGCCGATGCCGCGCCGGTCGCCGCGCTTACCACCGCGGAGCTGCGCCCGCGGCTGCATGGGTACGACCTACGGATCATCGACGTCAACGACCCTGCCATCGGCGGCCAACCCGCCGTCCCACCACCGGCACCAAGCCCGGACGATATTGCGTACCTGATTTACACCTCGGGTACCACTGGCGTTCCCAAAGGCGTTGCGGTCAGCCATCGCAACCTGGCCCACCTGGCCGCGTCAACACCCATCGACCTGCCCGTGGCGCAGGTGTGGACGCAGTGCCACTCCTATGGCTTCGACTTCTCGGTGTGGGAGATCTGGGCCGCGCTGCTCGGCGGCGGCCGCCTGGTCGTGGTCCCCGAACCGGTGGCGAGCTCACCGCAGGACTTCCACGCCCTGCTCGTCTCCGAACGCGTCAATGTGCTGACCCAAACGCCCTCGGCCGCAGCCACATTGACTCCGCAAGGGTTGGAATCGGTCGCCGTGCTGCTGGGCGGGGAGGCTTGTTCCGCCGAAGTGATCGATCAGTGGGCGCCGGGGCGCGTGGTGATCAACGCCTACGGCCCGACCGAAGCCACCGTGTACGCATCGATGAGCTCGCCGCTGACGCCGGGCACGGCCGTGGTGCCGATCGGCGCGCCGGTATCGACCGCGGCGCTGTTTGTCCTCGACGGCTGGCTGCGCCCGGTACCGGCCGGGGTGGTCGGTGAGTTGTATGTGGCCGGCGCGGGAGTGGCGTGCGGATACCTCGGCCGCCCCGAGCTCACCGCACCGCGGTTCGTCGCCTGCCCCTACGGCCAACCAGGCACCCGGATGTATCGCACGGGCGACCTGGTGCGCTGGCGTCCCGACGGCCAACTTGACTATCTCGGCCGCGCCGATGAACAAGTCAAGATCCGCGGCTACCGCATCGAGCTCGGCGAAATCCAAACGGCGCTTGCTGATTTGGACGGTGTCGAACAGGCCGTCGTCGTCACCCGCGAGGACCGCCCCGGTGCCACACGTCTCGTCGGCTACATCACCGGGACCGCGGACCCGGCCGCACTGCGCAGCGCGCTGGCCGAGCGACTGCCGTCTTACCTGGTGCCGGCCGCGCTGGTCTTGTTGGAGGCACTGCCGCTGACACCTAACGGGAAGCTCGACACCCGCGCGCTGCCCGCGCCCGAATACCAAGGCGTCGCTGTGGATTACCGCGCCCCGGCCAGCGCCATCGAGGAGATCCTCGCCGGCATCTATGCCCAGGTCCTCGGTGCCGAGCGCGTCGGCGTCGACGACTCGTTCTTCGACCTTGGTGGCGACTCGCTCTCCGCGATGCGCCTGATCGCCGTGATCAACTCGGGGCTCGACCCGGGTCTGCAAGTGCACACCCTGTTCGACGCACCCACCATCGCCCGGTTGGCTCCCCGCATCGGCTCGGGCCGAGGGTGGCTGGAACCGCTGGCGGCCCGGGTGCGACCGACGGTAGTGCCGTTGTCGTTTGCCCAATCGCGGCTCTGGTTCCTGGATCAGTTGCAGGGGCCGTCCCCCGTCTACAACATGGCGGTCGCGTTGCGGCTCTCCGGCCGCCTCGATGTCGATGCACTGGATGCCGCGCTCGGTGATGTGATCGCGCGCCATGAGAGCTTGCGGACACTGGTCGTGGCGCCCGACGGCATCCCCCAACAAGTGGTGCTGGCTGCTGATCAGGCGAACTTCGGCTTACGAGTAGTCAATTCCAGCGGCTGGACCGCGGCGAAGCGGAACCAGGCGATCGAAGCCGCGGCACGCTACACGTTCGACCTGACCGCTGAGATACCCTTACGGGCAACACTTTTCCGTCTTAGTGCCGACGAGCATGTGCTCGTCGGCGTGATGCACCACATTGCCGCCGACGGTTCGTCGGTCGCCCCGCTGGTGCGCGATCTGAGCGAGGCATACGCGGCCCGCCGCGTGGGGGAACCACCGCGTTGGGCACAGTTGCCGGTGCAGTACGCCGACTACACACTGTGGCAGCACGCCCAGTTCGGGCATCTCGACGACCCGGACAGCCCGATCGCGGCCCAGCTGTCCCACTGGGAAGAAGCCCTGGCCGGAATGCCGAAGCGCCTAACGCTTCCCACCGATCGGCCTTACCCACCGGTAGCCGATCAGCACGGCGCCACCGTCGAGGTCCAGTGGTCGGCTGAATTGCAGCAGCGGGTGCACCAACTGGCCCGCGAGCACAATGCGACGAGCTTCATGGTGGTCCAAGCGGCCTTGGCTGTGCTGCTATCGACGGTCAGTGCGAATTCGGATGTAGCCGTCGGCTTCCCGATCGCCGGGCGTCGCGACGCCGCCCTCGACGAGCTGGTGGGCTTCTTCGTCAACACCCTGGTGCTGCGCGTCGAGGTGGACGGCGACCCGACCGTGGCCGAGCTGCTAGCCCAGGTCCGCCGGCGCAGCCTCGCCGCCTACGAACACCAAGACGTGCCCTTCGAAGTCCTTGTCGATCGCCTCAACCCGGCCCGAAGCCTGACGCATCACCCGCTCGTCCAAGTGATGTTGGGCTGGCAGAACCTGCACGACGAGGACCCCGCCTCCGGGTTGGCATTGGGCGACGTCCGGGTGGACCCGTTGCCGGTCGATACCCACACCGCCCGAATGGACTTGGCGTTTTCACTGATTGAACGCTGGACCCGGGCCGGCGAGCCGGTGGGAATCTCCGGGACGGTGGAGTACCGCACCGACGTGTTCGATGCCGGCAGCATCCACACTCTGGTCCATCGGTTCGAGCGGGTACTCGAAGCCATCACCGCCGACTCCGCCCGCCGGTTTTCCTCGATCCGACTGTTGGACGCCGATGAGCAGGCGCATCTCGACGAAATCGGTAACCGCGCTGTCTTGACCCGGCCCACACCCGCCGCGGTGTCGGTCCCCGCGCTATTCGCCGAACACGTGGCCCGGGCGCCCCAATCGGTAGCGATCACCTACGACGGCCGCTCACTGACGTACCGCGGCCTTGACGACGCGTCGAACCGGTTGGCGCACTTGCTGACTGCTCACGGTGTGCAACCGGGCCATTGTGTGGCGCTTCTGATGGAGCGCTCGACCGAAGCGATCGTCGCGATGCTGGCGGCGCTGAAGACGGGGGCGGCCTACCTCGCCATCGACCCCGCGCTGCCCGACGCGCGGATCGGCTTCATGCTCACCGATGCCGCGCCGGTCGTCGCGATCACCACCACCGAGCTGCGTATCCGGCTGGCCGGACACGATCTGGCGGTCATCGATATCGACGACCCCGCCGTCGACGCCCAGCCCAGCACGGCGCTACCGGCGCCGTCGGCCGAGGACATCGCCTACCTCGTTTACACGTCGGGCACCACCGGCACTCCCAAGGGCGTGACCGTCACGCACCGCAATCTTGCCCACTTGGCGCACTCGACGCCCGAACAGCTGCCGGTCGCACAGGTGTGGACGCAGTGCCACTCGTATGCTTTCGACTTCTCGGTGTGGGAGATCTGGGCCGCGCTGCTCGGCGGCGGCCGACTCGTGGTGGTGCCCGATTCGGTGACGACCTCACCCGACGACTTCCACGCCCTGCTGGTCGCCGAACAGGTCAACGTTCTCACCCAAACCCCCTCCGCAGTAGCGGTATTGGCTCCGCAGCAATTGGAGTCAACCGCGCTGCTGCTCGGCGGGGAGCCCTGCCCGGCCGAGGTGGTGGAGCAATGGGCGCAAGGCCGCGTCGTGATCAACGCCTACGGCCCCAGCGAGGCCACCGTGTATGCGTCGATGAGCGCACCGTTGACACCGGGCACGGCCGTGGTGCCGATCGGTGCGCCGGTGCCGACCACGGCGCTGTTCGTCCTCGATGCGTGGTTGCGCCCGGTACCCACCGGCGTGGTCGGTGAGCTGTATATCGCCGGTGCCGGTGTCGCGTACGGATACCTCGGCCGGGCCGAACTGACGGCGTCGCGATTTGTCGCCTGCCCGTCCGGCGCGCCAGGATTGCGGATGTATCGCACCGGGGACCTGGTGCGCTGGCGGGCCGACGGGCAACTCGACTACCTCGGACGTGCCGACGAGCAGGTCAAAATTCGCGGCTACCGGATCGAACTCGGCGAAATCCGCTCGGCTTTAGCCGGTTTGGATGGCGTGGATCAAGCGGTGGTGGTCACCCGCGAGGACCGCCCCGGCGCTACTCGCCTGGTCGGCTACATCACCGGAACCGCCGATCCCGCACGGGCACGCACGGCGCTGGCCGATCGGCTGCCCCCGTACATGGTTCCGTCGACGGTGATGCTGATCGACGCGCTCCCGCTCACGGTCAACGGGAAACTCGACACCCGCGCGTTGCCCGCGCCCGAATATCGCGACGTCGACCGGTACCGCGCCCCGGGTACTGCGACCGAGGAGATCCTGGCCGGGATCTACGCCGACGTTCTCGGCGTGGATCGAGTCGGGGTCGACGACTCCTTCTTCGATTTGGGCGGGGACAGCATTTTGTCGATGCAAGTCGTGGCCCGAGCGCGGGTGGTCGGCGTGTTGTGCCGTCCGCGTGACATTTTCGTCGAGCAGACCGTGGCCCGGCTGGCTCTGGTAGTCACCGTCGACTCCGGTGACACCGACGTTGTGGACGAGGGCATCGGCCCGGTCGTAGCCACCCCGATCATGCGCTGGCTACAGAACATCGAGGGCCCGGTCGAGCAGTTCAACCAGACAATGGTGGTCCAGGCGCCCCTCGGCGTGACCGAGGACGACGTGGTGGTGGTTCTGCAGGCATTGCTGGACCGGCATGCCATGCTGCGGCTGCGCGTCGACGGCGATTGGTCGCTACAGGTGCCCGAGGTCGGCACGGCGGATGCCCGCGAGTCCCTGAACACCGTCGACAACCTGACCGACGACATACTGACGCAGGCGCGGGCGCGGTTGAACCCGGCGACCGGGACGATGCTGAGCGCGGTGTGGGCTACCTCCACCCGTCAGCTCATGCTGATCATCCACCACCTGGCTGTCGACGCGGTTTCGTGGCGAATCCTGTTCGAAGACCTCAACATCGCCTGGGGTCAGCATCACAACGGGCAGCCCGTCGCGCTGCCCGCGGGCGGCACGTCGTTTGCCCGGTGGTCGTCACTGTTGGCCGAGCACGCCGGCGCCGCGGAGGTCGTCGACGACGCCGACGCGTGGCGGCAGGTGGCGTGCGTGCCGAGCGCGCTGCCCGCGCCCCAACCCGAGCTCGACACTTACGCCAGTGCCGGGCAGCTGTCGGTGCAGCTGAACGCCGAAACCACCCGGATGCTGCTGGGCGAGGTGCCCGCGGCGTTTCATGCTGGCGTGCAAGACATTCTGTTGATCGCGTTCGGATTGGCCTGGGCAGAATTCTTGGGCACCGGCTCACCGATCGGCATCGACGTCGAAGGCCACGGCCGCCATGACGAGCTGGCTCCTCACGTCGACCTGTCGCGCACCGTGGGGTGGTTCACCACCAAATACCCGGTGGCGCTGAGTGTTACCGGACTGAACTGGGCCCAGGTGGTCGCCGGCGACTCCGCTCTGGGTGCAGCGGTGAAAGACGCCAAGGAGCAACTGCGCGCGCTGCCCGACGGCCTCAACTACGGGCTGCTGCGTTACCTCAACCCCGAGGTGGATCTGCCCCGGGCCGACCCGGCGATCGGGTTCAACTACCTTGGACGAGTCGGCGGCGCGGCAGAGCTCTCCGACGAGCTGTGGCAGATCAGTCAGGACGGTCTCGCGTTGGCGACGGAATCCTCCGCGATTCCAATGCCGCTGGGACACACTGTCGAACTCAACGCCAGCACACTGGAAACCGACGCCGGTCCGCAGCTGCACGCCACGTGGACCTGGGCGTCCTCGATAATCGACGGCACTGCGATCAGCCGGCTCGGCCAACTGTGGTTTGACGCCCTCGCGGGAATCTGCGCTCACGTCCAGCGCGGCGGCGGCGGTCTCACCCCGTCGGATATCGTGCCGGCCCAGCTGAACCAGCAGCAGATCGATGAGCTGTGCCAGGGTGACCGCATCGCCGATATCCTGCCGCTCACTCCGCTGCAACAGGGACTGTTGTTCCACGCCAACACAATCCACGGCAACAGCGACGACGTCTACGCGATGCAGCTGGACATCACCATCACCGGACCGCTGGACCCCGACAGGCTGCGCAGCGCCGTGCACACTGTGGTGAGCCGCCATCCCAACCTGGCCGCCCGATTCTGCCGGCAGTTCGACCAGCCGATCCAGGTCATTCCGGCCGATCCCGAGCCGGCATGGCAATACATCGAGCTCGGTGAGGATGCTCAACGGGTCGAGGGGGTGTCCGCCGACGAACGTGCAGCGGTCTGCGATCTGACTGAGCCGCCGGCGTTCCGGGTCGCGTTGCTCCGCACCGCCAAAGCGCGCCACCGGCTGGTGCTGACCAACCACCACATCGTGCTCGACGGCTGGTCGCTGCCGATCCTGGCGCAGGAAATCTTCGCCAGCTACTTCGGGCAGCGGCTCCCCGCGCCCACACCCTATCGCCGATTTGTCGGCTGGCTGGCCGAACGAGACCTCGATGCCGCCCACGCGGCTTGGCGAGAAGCGTTCGCGGGCTTTGAAACTCCCACCCTGGTTGGCCCACCGGCCCGGATTGTGCTGGGACGCAGAGCAGTGCAGACATCTCGTGTCAGCGAGCAGACAACGCGGGCGCTCAGCGAGCTGGCTCGCGCGCACCATACCACCGTCAATACCGTGTTGCAGGTCGGCTGGGCGCAGCTGCTGATGTGGCTGACCGGCCAGCATGACGTCGCCTTCGGCACTGCGGTCTCCGGCCGGCCCACCGAGGTTCCCGGCGCGGACGCGATGGTGGGCCTGCTGATCAACACCGTGCCGGTGCGGGCCAACTGCGCACCACTGACCACGACCGCCGACCTACTAGACCAACTGCACCGCGCCAACAACCACACCCTCGACCACCAGCATCTGGCGCTATCCGAGATCCACCGTGTCACGGGCCACGACCAACTCTTCGACACGCTGTTCGTTTTCGAGAACTACCCCGTCGACACTGCCAACCTGGTCGGGGTCGACGGGTTGGCCATCGGCGAGATGACCGCCCGCGAGTACAACCACTACCCGCTGACCCTGCAAGCCATGCCCGGCGGTGAGCTCGGCCTGCGGGTCGAATACAGCACCGACGTCTTCGCCGCCGACAGTATCGACACACTCCTCGATCAGCTGCAGGACGTGCTCCTGGCCATGGTCACCGACCCCACCCGCAGGTTGTCGTCGATTCAGCTGTTGGACGCCGACGAGCAGGCCCTGATGGATGCGGTGGGTAACCGCGCGGTGCTGACCCGACGCGCGGCTGCGCCGGTGTCTATCCCGGAGTTGTTCGCCGAACATGTGCAGCGCGACCCGGACGCGGTGGCGGTGAGCTTCGAAGGGCGCTCGCACAGCTACCGGGAGCTCGATGAGGCCGCCAACCGGTTGGCTCACCTGCTCGCCGGCCAGGGCGCCGGCACAGGACATGCTGTGGCACTGTTGTTTTCGCGCTCGGCCGAGGCCATCATCGCGATGCTCGCGGTGTTGAAGACGGGGGCAGCGTACTTGGCGATCGACCCGGCCCTGCCCGACGCGCGGATCGGCTTCATGCTCGCCGACGCCGCCCCGATCGCCGCGCTCACCACCACCGACCTGTGCCCACGGCTGCACGAACACAACATAGCGGTCATCGACATCAACGACCCCGCCGTGCATACCCAGCCCGCCACCGCGCCACCACCACCGTCGCCCGACGACGTCGCGTACCTGATTTACACCTCGGGCACCACCGGTATTCCGAAAGGTGTAGCGGTCACTCATCACAACCTGGCCCACCTGGCCAGTTCCACACCCGCACACCTGCCGCTGGCTCAAGTGTGGACGCAATGCCACTCGTACGGCTTCGACTTCTCGGTGTGGGAGATCTGGGCCGCTCTGCTGGGCGGCGGGCGACTCGTGGTGGTGCCGGAGTCGGTGACTGCCTCACCCGACGAATTCCACAACCTGCTGGTCGACGAAGGTGTCAACGTGTTGACCCAAACTCCCTCGGCCGCATCGGCATTGGTGCCACAAAAGTTGGATTCGGTGACGGTGCTGCTGGGCGGGGAGGCCTGCCCGGCCGACGTCGTTGACCAGTGGGCGGACGGCAGGGTGGTAATCAACGCCTACGGCCCCACCGAAGTCACCGTGTACGCCTCGATGAGCGCGCCGCTGAGCGCAGGGTCGGGAGCGGCACCCATCGGCGCGCCGGTTTCGACCGCAGCGCTGTTCGTGCTCGACGGCTGGCTACGCCCGGTGCCCATCGGCGTGGTAGGTGAGTTGTACGTCGCCGGCGACGGCGTGGCATGCGGGTATCTGGGCCGGTCGGGATTGACGGCATCACGGTTTGTGGCCTGCCCCTATGGCGAACGTGGTGCCCGGATGTATCGCACCGGCGACCTGGTCCGCTGGCATCCCGACGGGCAGCTGGACTATGTCGGGCGCGCCGACGAGCAGGTCAAGATCCGCGGCCACCGCATCGAACTCGGCGAAATCCAAACGGCACTAGCCAGTTTGGACGGCGTCGAGCAAGCCGCTGTGATCACCCGCGAAGACGGGGTCGGCACCACCCGGGTTATCGGATATGTCACCGGAACCGCCGACCCGACCGCGCTACGAAACGCGTTGGCCGACAAGCTCCCCGCCTACATGATTCCCGCCGCCATCGTGACGCTCGAGACCCTGCCGTTGACAACGAACGGCAAACTCGACACCCGCGCGCTGCCGGCACCGGATTATCGCGACGCCGACCACTACCGCGCCCCCGCCAATGCCGTCGAAGAGATCCTGGCCGGCGTCTACGCCCGCGTCCTGGGTATCGAACACGTCGGCACCGACGACTCCTTCTTCGACCTCGGCGGCGACTCCCTCTCGGCGATGCGCCTGATCACCGCCATCAACTCCGCACTCGACGCCGACCTCGAAGTGCACACCCTCTTCGACGCACCCGCAATCGCCCAGCTGGCGCCGCGCATCGGCACGGACGCCGCCGGCCGGCGCAAGCCGTTGGTAGCCGGTCCGCGGCCCGCACTGGTTCCGCTGTCCTTCGCCCAATCCCGGTTGTGGTTCCTCTACCGCTTCGAGGGTGGGGTGGCGACCTACAACATGCCGACCGCGTTCCGGATCAACGGGGCGCTGGATGTCGAGGCGCTGGGCGCGGCCCTCGACGATGTCATCGCCCGCCATGAATCGTTGCGCACGATCTTCGTCGACATCGATGGTGTGCCTTACCAGGAAGTGCTACCGGCCGCGCCCGGATTGTGGCGGCGCGGCGGCGACGCGGTGCTGTCGCTGGCGCCGCACCAAATGGTGCCCGACCTGGTGGCGCTGGCGGAATACCGCTTCGATTTGTCGGCTGAGATTCCGATTCGCGCGCAGATCTACTCGGTGGGTCCCGAGGACTACGTCGTTGGGATTGTGGTGCACCACATCGCTTTTGACGGTTGGTCCCTGGCTCCGATGGTCTCCGATATCAGTGCGGCCTATCGGATTCGACGGCAGCGCCAAGACCCACAACGGGCGCCGTTGGCGGTGCAGTATGTCGACTACACGCTGTGGCAGCGCGCCCAATTCGGTGATCTGGCCGATGTCGACAGCCCGATTGCCGCCCAGCTGGCCTACTGGGAACACGCTCTGGCCGGAATGCCCGAGCGGCTACAGCTGCCCACCGATCGGCCTTACCCGTTGGTTGCCGACTACCGCGGCTACAACGTGGCGCTTCAGTGGCCCGCCGAATTGCAACAGCGCATCCGCGAGGTGGCCCGCGAGCACAACGCAACCAGCTTCATGGTGATCCAGGCCGCTCTGGCGGTGCTGCTCTCAGCGGTCAGCGCCAGTTCCGATGTAGCAGTTGGCTTCCCGATCGCCGGTCGGCGTGACCCCGCACTCGATGAGCTGGTGGGCTTCTTCGTCAACACCCTGGTGCTGCGCGTCGAGGTGGCCGGGGATCCCACCTTCACCGAGCTACTGGGCCAGGTCCGGCGGCGCAGTCTGGCCGCCTACGAAAACCAGGACGTGCCATTCGAGGTCCTCGTCGAGCGGATCAACCCCGCTCGCTCCCTGACCCATCACCCGCTGGTCCAGGTGATGCTGGCCTGGCAAAGCGTCCTGGGACACAAACTTGATCCCGCTTCCGGGTTGGCCTTGGATGATGTGCAGGTCACCCCGCTGCCGATGGACACCAACACCGCCCGAATGGATTTGGTGTTCCACCTCGCCGAACATTGGAGCGACACCGGTGAGCCCGCCGGGATCGGCGGGACGGTCGAATATCGCACCGACGTGTTCGACGCGGCCACCATCAGCGCCCTGATCGAGCGGCTGCACCGGGTGTTGGTCGCCGTCACCACCGACCCCACCCGTCGACTGTCGTCGACGGATCTCCTCGATGCCGACGAGTACGCGCAGCTCGATCGCTGGGGTAACCGGGAAGTGTTGAGCCAGAACGTATTACCTGCGGCGTCGATTCCGGCGCGGTGGGCCGAGCAAGTCGCCCTTACCCCGCAGGCTCTGGCCGTGACCTTCGCGGGCCTGTCGGTGACCTACCGGGAACTCGAGGATGACGCGAACCGGTTGGCGCACCTGCTGACCGCGCACGGAGCGAGCCCCGGACAGTCTGTGGCCCTGCTGTTTACCCGTTCCACCGAGGCGATCATCGCGATCCTGGCGGTGCTGAAAACCGGGGCGGCCTACCTGGCGATCGACCCGACTCACCCCGACGCGCGGATCGGCTTCATGGTGGCCGACGCCAAGCCGGTCGCCGCGATCACCACCGCGGCACTGGCCGACCGGCTGGACGGGTACGGCCTGGCGGTCATCACCGTCGACGATCCCCGCATCCCCGGCTACCCGTGCACCCCAGTGTCGATGCCGGCCCCCGATGACATCGCTTACCTGATCTACACCTCGGGCACCACCGGCACTCCCAAGGGTGTAGCCGTCCCGCACCGCAACGTCACCCAGCTACTGGGATCGCTGGATGGTGAGCTGGAGATGGAACAGGTCTGGACACAGTGCCATTCGTTGGCGTTCGACTTCTCGGTCTGGGAGATCTGGGGGGCGCTGCTGTACGGCGGCCGGCTGGTGGTGGTGCCCGAATCGGTGGCCCGCGCGCCCGAGGACTTCCACGCGCTGCTCGCCGCCGAACACGTCGGCGTGCTGAGCCGAACCCCCACGGCGTTTTACGCGCTGCAAACCGCCGATGCGCTACAGCCCGACCTAGCACGACAGCTGAAACTTCAAACGGTGGTGTTCGGCGGCGAAGCCCTTGAGCCACAACGCCTTCGGACTTGGCTGCAGAATCATCCGGGATCGCCACGGCTGATCAACATGTACGGCATCACCGAGACGACGGTGCACGCCTCGTTCCGGGAGCTCGTCGACGGCGACGTCGACAGCGGTGTCAGCCCCATCGGTCGGCCGCTGGCGCATCTCGCGTTCTTCGTGCTGGACAAGTGGTTGCGCCAGGTGCCGACCGGCGTGGTCGGCGAGTTGTATGTGGCCGGCGCCGGGCTGGCGGTCGGCTATGTGCGCCGGCCGGACCTGACCGCATCGAGGTTCCTCGCATGCCCGTTCGCCGATGCGGGAGCGCCTGGACAAAGGATGTATCGCACCGGGGATCTGGTCTCCTGGGGCGCGGACGGGCAGCTCCGGTACGTCGGGCGCGCCGACGAGCAGGTCAAGATCCGCGGCTACCGCATCGAACTCGGTGAAATCGAAAGCGCCCTGCTGGCCTGCCCGCAGGTCACCCAGGCCGTCACCACCGTGCACCACGCCGACGCCGGCGACCACCTGATCGCCTACATCACCGTCGAGCACGAGACCACTGCCGACCACGCCGCCGAAATCGTCGGACAGTGGCAAGGCGTGTACGACGAGCTGTACGACGGCCGCGACGCGGTGCCGCAGTTCGGTGTGGACTTCCGGGGCTGGAACAGCAGCTACACCGGTGAACCGATTCCGCTAGAGGAGATGTTCGAGTGGCGCGCGGCCACGGTGGATCGGATCATGGCCCTGCGGCCGATGCGGGTGCTGGAGATCGGCGTGGGCTCGGGGCTGCTGCTATCGCAGATCGCCCCGCACTGTGAGCACTATGTCGCGACCGACATGTCGGCGGTGGCCGTCGACAATCTCGCCCGCTCGCTGGAGCGGTTGCAGATCTCGTGGCGTGATCGGGTCCAGCTGCTCGCCCGGCCCGCCCACGTCATCGAGGGACTGCCGCTGGGCTACTTCGACACGATCATCGTGAACTCGGTCGTCCAATACTTCCCCAACGGCGGATACCTGGCCGACCTGATCGACAGCGCCATGGAGCTGCTGGTCCCCGGCGGCGCACTGTTCATCGGCGATATTCGTAACTACACCCTGCAAGACGCCTTCCAAACCGGAGTTGCGCTCGCGCGCACCACCACCGCCGACGCCGCCGAGATCCGGCAACGGGTGCACCGGGCCGTGGTCAGCGAACCCGAATTAATGCTGGCGCCAGACTTTTTCACGGCCTGGGCGGCCGTCCACGCGTCCGCGG
Organism: uncultured Actinomycetota bacterium; assembly: GCA_963794245.1. GTDB lineage: Bacteria > Actinomycetota > Actinomycetes > Mycobacteriales > Mycobacteriaceae > Mycobacterium. The sequence goes on from CAWCDD010000005.1 coordinate 407,556, forward strand.
CCGGACTCGACATCCAGGTCAAACGCGGGTTGGCCGACAACGAACTCAACCGCTACCGCTACGACGTCGTCATCCGCAAAGCCCCCGCGTCGGTGCGTTCCGTCGCAACCGCACCCACCTGGACGTGGACCGAGTGCGCGGGCCTGCTCGGACTGCACGCCCGATTGGCCTCGCGACGTCCCGCGGCGGTACGCATCACCGAGATCCCGCGCGCCGGACTGGCCACCGACGTCCGCATCGAACAGGCGCTGACCGACGGGCTGCCGCTGCCCGACGCCCTTACTCCGCCCGCGGCGGCGCCCGAGACCGTCACGCCCGAACAGCTGCACCGGCTCGGCGAGAACGCCGGTTACCACGTCGCCGTCACCTGGGGCTCCGCCCCCGGCACCCTCGACGCCGTCTTCCTCACCCCCGCCGAGCCCGGCCCCGGGCTGACCGACCTCTACTTGCCCAGCGCCGGCGCGCGCCACCGCGGTGCCCACGCCAACAACCCCAACACCAACATGGAGATCAGCGCGGTCCGCCAGCAGTTGGGCGCGCGATTGCCCGAGTACATGGTGCCGGCGCAGATCGTGGTGCTCGAGGAGTTCCCGTTGACCTCCTCCGGCAAGATCGACAGCAAGGCGCTGCCGGCACCGCTGTTCGCCGCCACGCCGTTCCAGGCCCCGCAAAGCGAGACCGAGCAGGTCATCGCCGGCATCTACGCACAGGTGCTGGGCATCGAGCGGGTCGGGGTCGACGACTCATTCTTCGACCTCGGCGGCGATTCGCTCTCCGCGATGCGGGTGATCGCGGCGATCAACGCGGCGCTCGACGTTCACCTCGCGGTGCGCACCATGTTCTACGCCGCGACCGTCCGCAGCCTGAGCGAGCAGTTGGGCGCCCACGACAGCGCGTCGGAGGTGGTCGGAGTCGAGGTCTTCCAGGAGGGCACCGGCGCTCCGCTGTGCTGCATTCACGACGGCCTCGGACTGAGCTGGGCGTATCGGGCCCTGGGTAACTATCTGGATTGCCCGATTATCGGGATCAACCAAATCCCGCAGGACGACGAAACCGAGGCTGCCTCGATTCGCACCATGGCGGCGACCTACGCAGACCGGATCCAAGCCCGATATCCCGACGGGCCGTACAAGATTCTCGGCTGGTCGTTCGGCGGCGTCGTCGCGCACGAACTCGCCGTTGAGCTTCAGCGGCGCGGATGTGTGGTCCAAAGCCTGGTACTGCTCGACCCGGTATTCAGCGCTCACAAGTTCATCGCGAAGCTGAGTGCCAACCGGGCGATGGCAAAGAATCATGGGCTCGACGAAAGCCAAGTCCTGGAACACATTCTGCGGACCAACCGCATCGACATTCCAGAGCAGTCCGGGCCCCTCACCTATCGGCAAGCCGAGGAACTGGCTCAGCGGCAAGGGGCCGTCTTCGGCCTTCCGCCCCAGCAGTTGCTGCAGTTCATGGCGCAAAGCGTCACGACGAACCAGCTGCATCTGGCCGAGCACCAACCCGGCGTATTCGACGGCGACATGGTCATCTTCTCCGCGGCCCGAGGGAGAAGCGAGAACGGCAGCGGCCCCAGAGGAAGGTCGCGGTGGCGGGGACAGCGAACCGGGCGGGCAGCCCGGTCCCAGCAACGGGTTTGGCGGCCGTATGTCGCCGGGGAGATCGTCACGTACTCGGTCGACAGCACGCATCTTGAGATGTTGACCGCCGATTCGCTGAACGCGTACGGCAAACAACTCAAGCTGTTGCTGGAAACCAGGGTGACGCCGCGCTGAGGCCTAGCTTTCGAGTTCTTTCTTCAGGTTGGCCAGCACCTCGCCCTGAATTTTCTTCAGCCCCAACGGCGCAAACGTCTTTTCGAAGAAGCCCTTGACGCCGCCCGCGCCCGTCCAGCTGGTCTTGATCGTCACGCTGGAGCCGGGGCCCGCCGGGGCCACCGTCCAGTTGATGACCATCGACGAGTTCGCGTCCTTCTCGATGACGCTGTGACCGGCGACGTCGACGTTGGCCTGCACATCGCGGCTACGTGATTTGGTGGCCTGCAACTTCCACTTGACGACAGTGCCCTGGCCCTGTCCGCCCTGCAGCACCTGGTATTCGCTGTACTGCGGGGACAGGATTTTCGGGCGGACGTTCTGGTAGTCCGCCACCGCGGCGAGCGTGGCCGCGGGATCGACGTTGAGCAAGATGGTGCTGGCTGCACTGACCTGTGCCATCAGGCGCGACTCCTCTGTTGTGATGCCGCCCGCACGCGGATGCACGGGGTGTTGTCGAAGACTAGGGTATATGTGGTGCCAGGTTCAGGATCTGCACTCTCGGCTCACACGTCGGGCGTCGATCGGTTGGTGGCGAGTTATCGATCCATCCCCGTAACGTCCGCGGTGCGGCTCGCCAAACCGACGTCAAATCTGTTCCGCGCCCGCACCAAACGCGATGGGCGCGGCCTGGACACCTCCGGACTGACCGGTGTGCTGCGCGTCGATCCCGGAGCCAACACCGCCGAGGTCGCCGGCATGTGCACATACGAAGACCTGGTGGCGGCGACCCTTCCCTATGGCCTGTCGCCGCTGGTAGTGCCACAGCTCAAGACCATTACCCTCGGCGGCGCGGTCAGTGGGCTGGGCATCGAGTCGGCATCGTTCCGCAATGGTCTGCCACACGAGTCGGTGCTGGAGATGGATATCCTCACCGGCGCTGGCGAATTGGTCACCGCATCGCGTAGCCGGCACTCCGACTTGTTCCGTACCTTCCCTAATTCCTATGGGACACTAGGCTATTCGACCCGACTGCGGATCGAGCTGGAACCCGCTGCCCCGTTTGTGGCGTTGCGGCACATCCGATTCCACTCGTTGCCCGAGCTGTTCGCCGCGATGGAGCGCATCATCGACACCGGCGGGCAGGGCGGCACCCCGGTCGACTACCTCGACGGCGTGGTCTTCAGCCCCGACGAAAGCTATCTGTGCGTCGGCAGACGCACCACCACACCGGGGCCGGTCAGCGACTACACCGGCAAAAAGATCTACTACCAGTCGATGCAGCACGACCAAGCCGCCGGGGAAAACACCAAAGACGACCGGCTGACGATGCACGACTACTTCTGGCGCTGGGACACCGATTGGTTTTGGTGCTCACGGGCATTCGGCGCGCAAAACCCCCGGCTGCGACGCTGGTGGCCGCGCCGCTATCGACGCAGCAGCGTTTACTCCAAGCTGGTCGCCATGGATCGCCGCTTCGGTGTGTCCGACCGGATCGAGACCCGCAACGGCCGCCCGGCACGGGAACGCGTGGTCCAGGACGTCGAGGTGCCGATCGGACGGTCTTGCGAATTCTTGGAGTGGTTTCTGGGCAACGTGCCGATCACACCGATATGGTTGTGCCCGTTGCGACTTCGCGATCGAGGCAGTTGGCCGCTGTATCCGATACCGCCGGACCAGAGCTACGTCAACATCGGGTTCTGGTCTTCGGTGCCCGCCGGTGACGGCGTGGGGGTCACCAACCGCGCGATCGAGGCGAAGGTCAGTGAGCTCGACGGGCACAAGTCCCTGTACTCCGACTCCTTCTACACCCGCGAAGAGTTTAACGAGCTCTACGGCGGGGAGACCTACACGACGGTCAAGAAATCCTACGATCCCGACTCTCGTCTGCTTGATCTCTACGCAAAGGCGGTGCAACGGCGATGACCACGACCAGAGAGCCCGACCGCACCCTTACCGGCAAGCTCACCATGGCCGAGGTGCTGGCCATCTTCACCGCAACCGTCGACTGTCCGCTCAAGTTCACGGCGTATGACGGCAGCAGCGCCGGAAACGAAGGCGCCGCGCTGGGCCTGGACCTTTGCTCACCGCGCGGTGCCACCTATCTGGCAACGGCGCCCGGCGAGCTCGGCATCGCCCGCGCCTACATATCGGGCGACCTGCAGACCTACGGCGTGCACCCGGGCGACCCGTACGAGCTGATCAAAATGCTGGCCGACCGGGTGGATTTCAAACGGCCGTCGGCGCGGACGATGGCGCAGGTGGTCCGGTCGATCGGCATCGAGCATTTCGTGCCGATCCCGCCGCCGCCGCAGGAGACGCCGCCTCGGTGGCGTCGGGTCGCTGATGGCTTGCTGCACAGCAAGACTCGTGATGCCGAGGCGATCCACCATCACTACGACGTTTCCAACGCGTTCTACGAATGGGTGCTCGGGCCATCGATGACCTACACCTGCGCGGTCTACCCGCACGCCGACGCGACGCTGGAAGAGGCGCAGGAGAACAAGTACCGGCTGATCTTCGACAAGCTGCGGCTGCAACCGGGCGACCGGCTGCTCGACGTCGGCTGCGGCTGGGGCGGCATGGTGCGTTACGCCGCACGGCACGGTGTCCGGGCGATCGGCGCCACCCTGTCGGGCGAACAGGCGAAGTGGGCACAGCAAGCGATCGAGAACGAGGGGCTCTCCGCGCTGGCCGAGGTGCGCCACTGCGACTACCGCGATGTGCCCGAAGCCAAGTTCGACGCCGTCTCGTCGATCGGGCTGACCGAGCACATCGGAGTCAAGAACTATCCGGCCTACTTCGAGTTGCTCAAGTCGAAGTTACGCACCGGCGGCCTGCTGCTCAATCACTGCATCACCCGCCATGACAACAAGCAGACTTCGTTCGCGGGCGGATTCACCGACCGTTACGTCTTTCCGGACGGCGAGCTGACCGGCTCGGGCCGCATCCTGACCGAGATCCAGGAGCGCGGCTTCGAAGTGCTGCACGCGGAGAACTTCCGCCATCACTATGCGATGACGCTGCGTGACTGGTGCCGCAACCTCGTCGAGCACTGGGATGCCGCGGTCGCCGAGGTCTCCCTGCCGATCGCGAAGGTGTGGGGTTTGTACATGGCGGCTTCACGAGTTGCGTTCGAGCAGAACAACCTTCAGCTTCATCACGTGCTGGCCGCCAATGTCGAGCGGCGGGGCGCCGACAACCTGCCGCTGCGGCCCTGGTGGCAGCCTTAGCTTCCGTCGATCCGGCGCGCGCCCAACTCGTTCTGCAGTAGTTCGAGTGCGGCTTCTTCGGGGTCGCGGCGCGGTGCCGATGGATCGGTGCGGCCGGCTTCGGCCAGCATGTGTTCCTCTTCGTCGCGCTGCGCGGATTCCGCAGCGGCAGCGACGTTTACCGGAGGTTCCTGCTCGGCGGGCGGCGGCGCCGCTTCCGCGGGTGCAGGTCCCCCGACCTCACACCGCACTCGCCAATTGACGCCCAGCGCGTCCTTGAGCGCCTCGGCGATGACGTCGGCGTTGCGCTGTTCGGACAGCCGCTTGGCCAGCGGCGCCGACGCGTGACTGAGGACCAGCGTGTCGCCGTCTACCGCGCGCACGGTGGCGCCGGCCAGCATCACCTCGGTGGTGCGGCTGCGCTCGCGCACCTTGTCGCGCACCGTCGGCCACATGGTTCGCACTGCGGTTGCGTTGAGTTCGCCTGGGGCAGAAGCTGGTTCGGTGAGCGGCTCCGGTGCAGGTGGTGGAGGCGGCGGCGGTTCGCTCACCGGCTCGGGCGCCGCGGCCTGCCGACGGGGTCGGACGGGTTCGGCCGGGGGTTGGGCCGGTGCCGACGGCCGCGATGGCGAGCGCGGTGGGTGTGGCCGCCGGCGGCGGGGCCGCCGCGGCGGCTTCGGCGGCGGGGATGGACATGGCCAGCCGGGTCTCGATGCGCTCGATGCGTTGCAGCAGCGCCGATTCGGTGTCGCTGGCCGACGGCAGCAGCAGGCGCGCACAGACCACTTCGAGCAGCAGCCGGGGCGCGGTCGCACCGCGCATCTCCCCCAGCCCGGCCTGCACCACTTCGGCGTACCGGGTCAGCGTCGCCGCGCCGATTCGGGCCGCTTGCTCGCGCATGCGGTCCAGCACGTCTTCCGGCGCGTCCACCACGCCGCGGCTTATCGCGTCCGGAACCGCTTGCAGCACAATGAGATCGCGAAACCGCTCCAGTAGGTCGGTGGCGAAGCGCCGTGGGTCGTGGCCGGCGTCGATCACCGATTCGACGGCCCCGAACATCGCCGCGGCATCCCCGGCCGCGAGCGCGTCGACGGCGTCGTCGATCAAGGCGACGTCGGTGGCGCCCAGCAGCCCCAACGCCCGGGGGTAGGTGAGGTGGTTGTTGTCGGCCCCGGCGACCAACTGGTCCAGCACCGACAACGTGTCGCGGGGCGAACCACCGCCGGCACGGATCACCAGCGGGTACACCGCGTCGTCGACGACGACGCTTTCTTGTTCACAGATCCGTCCGATCAGCGAACGCATGGTCTTGGGCGGCAACAGCCGGAACGGGTAGTGATGGGTGCGCGACCGGATCGTCGGCAGCACCTTCTCCGGCTCGGTGGTGGCGAAGATGAAGATCAGGTGTTCGGGCGGTTCCTCGACGATCTTGAGCAGTGCGTTGAACCCCGCCGTGGTCACCATGTGCGCCTCGTCGACGATGAAAACCCGGTAGCGCGACTGCGCCGGCGCGTAGAAGGCGCGGTCACGCAGCTCGCGGGTGTCGTCCACGCCGCCGTGGCTGGCGGCGTCGAGCTCCACCACGTCGATGCTGCCGGGCGCGTTGGGCGCCAGCGCCTGGCACGAATCGCAAACCCCGCACGGGCTGGCCGTCGGCCCCTGTGCACAATTCAGCGACCGGGCCAAGATGCGTGCCGACGAGGTCTTTCCGCAGCCGCGCGGCCCGGAGAACAGGTACGCGTGGTTGATCCGGCCGGCTTCCAGGGCGATGGACAGCGGTTCGGTGACGTGCTCCTGCCCCACCACTTCGGCGAAGGTTGCCGGTCGGTACTTGCGGTAGAGAGCCACGGTCAGCAGGCTACCGGCGCTCGGTGACTAGAGCCCGGGCAGCATCGGATGTGCCTCAGCGGCTTTGCGTGTGCGTGCAGGGCGGGATATTGCCGGATTTCCCGCCCCAGGCGCACACGCGCCGTCCTCAGCGCACACGCGAAGCCCCAAAGCACACACAACGCCGTCAGTTCACGCTCGGTGCCGGGGCGCCCAGCCGAGCCTCGGAAGCCGCCAGCAGCGCGCAGGTCGCCAGCCCGTCGACCGCGTCGCGCAGGTCCGGCAGCGAGGGGAAGGTGGGAGCGATCCGGATGTTCTTGTCCTCCGGATCCTTTCGGTACGGGAACGTCGCACCTGCCTCGGTGACTGCGATACCGGCGTCCTTGGCCAGCGCGACGGTGCGGCGGGCCGTGCCGGGCCAGACGTCCAGACTGATGAAGTAGCCGCCCTTGGGCTCGGTCCAGGAAGCGATCTTGGAGTCGCCGAGCCGCTGCTCGAGGATCTCCAACGTCAGGGCGAACTTCGGCGCCAGGATCTGCTGGTGGCGCTGCATCTGCAGGCGGACCCCGTCGGCGTCGCCGAAGAAACGCAGGTGCCGCAGCTGGTTGACCTTGTCCGGGCCGATCGACTTCTTCCCCGCGTACTGCAGGTACCAGGCGATGTTGCCCAGCGACCCGCCCAGGAAGCTGACTCCGGCGCCGGCGAAGGTGATCTTCGACGTCGAGGCGAAGACGTACGGCCGGTGCGGGTTGCCGGCCGTGGCGGCCAGCCCGAGGATGTCGACCTGGCGCAGGAAGTCGTGCGTCAGGGTGTGCACCGCGTAGGCGTTGTCCCAGAACAGCCGGAAGTCGGGCGCCGCCGTCCGCATCTGCACCAGCCGACGAACCGTTTCCCAGGAGTACGTGACGCCGGTGGGGTTGCCGAACACCGGCACCGTCCACATCCCCTTGATCGCGGGGTCGACGGCGACGAGCTCCTCGATCATGTCCACGTCCGGGCCGTCGTCGCGCATCGGGACCAGGATCATCTCGATGCCCATGGTCTCGGTGATGGCGAAGTGCCGGTCATACCCGGGCGCGGGGCACAGGAATTTGATGCTCGGCTCGTCCTTCCAGGGCCGTTGCGAGTCCACGCCGCCGTACAGCATCGAGAAGGCGACCAGATCGTGCATCAGCTCCAGGCTGGAGTTGTTCCCGGCGATCAGGTTGGGCACCGGAATGCCGAGCAGCTCCCCGAAAACGGCCCGCAGTCCGGGCAGGCCGTGCAGGCCGCCGTAGTTACGGGTGTCGGTGCCCTCGGCGTCGCGGAAGTCGTCGCCGGGCAGGCTCAGTAGCTGGTTAGACAGATCGAGCTGCTCCGGGGCCGGTTTGCCGCGGGTCAGATCCAGGTGCAGCTTCTTGGCCTGCAGCTCCGCGTAGTCCTGCTGGTTGCGGGTGTGCAATGCGGTGAGCTCTTGCACGCTGAGGGAATCGAACGCCACCAGGGGCCCTTTCGCTGTCGAACGCCGGAGGGTGACGGGCCGGCTACCGGCGCAAGCACTGATCGCACAGCCCCACACATAGGGGACCCCGCGCACCCGACAGAGCCCATTGACCCTTGCTGCCTTCCGGCCCTGGGGGAGTTCACAGGATAGACGCCGCGCGGGGTCCACCGAGAGTCTAATACCTGCTCGCGTCCGCCGATGACGGCCGCGGGACATTCCGCGTTGACCCAGCCGCTACCATTGCCACGGAGGATTCGCCTAGTGGCCTATGGCGCTCGCCTGGAACGCGGGTTGGGTTAACAGCCCTCGCGGGTTCAAATCCCGCATCCTCCGCAAATCGGGTGCACTCGGCCTCTAGGCTGACGTGGGCTCACCAGTATGAGGGAGGCGTATGGGGCGCAAGGTCGCCATACCGTGGCATTTGTTGTTTTCGATCGGTGCCGGCGTCCTCTATTTCCTCTGCGTGTTACCCCGCTGGTCGGAGTTGATGGGCGACACACCACGCGCACTGGGGATGGCGGGCCGGATCGGCTCGGGAGCGCTGTTTGCCCTGGCCGCGCTGCCCGTGGTGTTTACCCTGCTACGGACCCGTAAGCCGGAGCTGGGCGTCCCGCAGCTGGCCCTGACGCTCCGGCTCTGGTCCATCGTTGCCCACGTACTGGCCGGGGTGCTCATCATCGGCACCGCGATTAGCGAGATCTGGCTCAGCCTGGACTCCGCAGGACAGTATCTGTTCGGCATTTACGGCGCTGCCGCCGCGATCGGCGTGATCGGGTTTTTCGCGTTCTACCTGTCGTTCGTCGCCGAGTTGCCGCCGCCTCCGCCGAAACCGATCAAGGCGAAGAAGCCCAAACGGCGTGGTCTGGGCCGCAAGAAGGGCGACGAGGCGGACACCGAGGAAGCCACGGACACCGCGCAGGACGCAGAATCCGACGAGGCCGAGGCGGCGGACACCGAGACCGCCGAAGCCGAAGAGGCCGAGACCGTCACGGCGAAGGAAGCGGAGCCGGAGCAGGCCGAAGAGGCCACAGACGAACCCGACGCGACCACGGAAAGCGCCGAGACCGAGCCGGAACCCTCGACCGAGGAGCCGTCCGCCGAGGCCGACGACGACACCGAGGAACCCAGCAGCGGGCTGCGTAACCGCCGGCCGGAAGGCAAAGGCTCGCACCGCATGCGGCGCAGGCGCACCCGCGGCGGCATCGCCCTCGACGAGTGATCAGTCGCGGCGCCGAAGACTCTCCACGTAGGCGGCGATGCGCTGCTGCGTCTCGTCCGCACCCCACAGCTGGCGAACGTCGGCGTCGGTAGCGCCACCCTGACGGATCCGCGCCGCCGCCGGCGCCCGCAGCTGGGCTTTCGTGTCGCGATAGGCCTCGACCGGGATGCCGCCTAGTTCTGCGGCCTCCGCGACGGCCGCCTCGATCAGATCGTCGGCGACGACGCGGTGGGCAAGCCCGCAGGTGACGGCGTCGGCCCCCTGGTAGGTGCGGGCGCCGAGCAGTACATCCTCGGCGCGGTCTCCGCAGGCGTAACGCATGACTTCGAGCGCGGCGACTGGGAACGAGACGCCGACGCGGACCTCGGCTGCCCCGATCCCCGCCTCGGGACCGATCAGGCGACGATCGCAGGCACACGCCAGCACGCACCCCCCGGCGATAGCGGCACCGTTGATGGCGGCGACCGTCGGCCACGGAAAGCTGAACAACGCGTCGAACGCGTCAGACAGTGCCGGAACCAACCGGTCGGTGTAGTTGCTGCCGCCCTCGACCACGCGGTTGAGGTCGACCCCCGCGCTGAACACCCGGCCCGCGCCGGTGATGACCAGCGGTCCGTTGCCCGAGTCCTGCAGTTCACGGAAGGTGCGGGTCAGCTCCTCGAGCACTTCCACATCGAGGGCGTTGACGCGCCCGGCCGAAAGGGTCAACACCCGCACCGCACCGACGGTCTGGATCTCAATCACAGTGACACTCAAGCACTGCGCCCGGCGCAGCGATGTCCCGGGTGCCGCCGCCCTACTTGACGCGGCTCAGTGTCGCGAGCACAACAGGTATGGGGGTGTTCTCGTCGGTGTGATAACTCGCGCAGACGCGGTGGTAGCCGTCGGCGATCTGCAGCGGTACACCGGTCACGATGTCGCCGCGCACCAGCAGGATCGGCGAGAGCGCGACACCTTTTTCGATCTTGCTGAGATCGGCCGCGACGTGTGGGTTATCGACGGGTAACAGGCTTAGCTGCGCGGCCCGCAGGATGTCCTTGGCCTTCTTGAGCGTCACGGTTCCGCCCTGCAGCCGTTTGGTCAGTTTATTGACGGTGGGCGGATCCGCGATGAGGTCCAGGTAGTCGGCGGCTGCCGGAAAGTCATGTGCCTCAGTCTTTTCCAACCAATTCACGCTGGCCATCCGATGTTCTCCCTTCAGTCCGTCGACGGAGCCTACCGTTTGCGCCCAAAAAAATTGGGATCGGTAGCAATTCGGGCGTTCTGTACTTGCTCCATGACGACGCCAACGGGGCGGCGCATGAAGGAAGGAATCACCAGTGAAGCGTCTTCTCGTGGGAGCGATCGGAACTCTCGGCATCGCCTCGGCGGTGGTTGGCTGCTCAAGCGGCGGCCACACAGCCAGCCCGGCGTCGAGCACCGCCCCTAGCGTCGCCTCCGGGAGCGGTGCTCAGATCAAGGTCGGTGGCACCGACTTGGCGGGCATCAACCCGGCCTCGGTGACCTGCGTGAAGCAGGGCGGCAAGATCGACATCGGTAGCGGATCCACCGGCGGTGCGCAGCAGGCGCTTGCCGTCGTGATGACCGACGAAGCAACTCCGAAGGTCGAGTCGTTGGCACTCGTGGTGGACGGCAACGCCTTGTCGGTCGCCAACAACATGGGTGCGAAGGTCGGGTCGGCCAACGTGGCGGTGGACGGCAAGACCTACACCATCACCGGTCAGGCGCAGGGCGCCGACCTGAAGAACCCGATGGCCGGCATGATCACCAAGGACTACAGCATCAAGGTGACGTGCGGCTAATCGGCTTTACCCCGGGCGGCGGACGTGCTTCACTCACATGTCCGCCGCACCGGGCTGTCCGGGGCAGACCCCCGGCAAATGGATTTATGATGCAGCCGTGTCGATCTCCGGCGAATTAGAGCGTGCCCGCCGACTGGCACTGGTCGCCGACGAGACCGGCGCCCGGGACCTGTTGCTGTCCCTGGTACCGCAGATCGAGCGGGAAGATCGCGACGATCTGATCCTGGAGGTCTTCGCTCAGCTGGGCGAGATCTACCTCGCACGGGGCGCGAATGACGGAGTGCACGAGTGCATCCGGCGCATCGGCGACTGCCTGGCGATCTACTCCGGGATCATGGCCGGCACGATGCCGGAAGCGGCCGGCCAGATGAGGATGCCAAATTCCGACGTTGCGCAAATGATCGCTCGCTACTCGCGGCGGGCCCGGTTCCTGCAGACCGGCGTGGCCGCGGCACAGGGAGACCACGAAGGCGCCGAACACGCGCTGGCCGAGCTGAGCCAGGCCGACGAAGTGTTCCCCGAGCTCGCCGACGAGCACGCCCGCCTGGTCATCCACGCACAGGTGCTGTGCGCGAGCGCGCTGTGCGACGACGACCTGCACGTGCGGTCCATTCCGTTGTGGGAGCGGGTGCTCGGGGCGGTCGACCGCCTCGGCGACGCCGAATTCGACGACCAGCTGCGGATTGCCGCGTCCACCGCGTACGGCAGGTTCTGCGTCGAGACCGGGCGGCTCAGCGAAGCCGAACCGTGGCTGCGTCGCGCCGGGGCCAGGGCCAAGGCGCGGGGTTGGGAATTGGCAGAGGCCAGAACACAATTGGAGCGAGCGGCAGCGCGGTGGTTGGTCAGTGACCACGCGACGACCGAGCAGCTGGTCTCCGAGGCCTACCCCGTCATCGCGCGCCACGAGCGGGCACACGATATCGCCCGGTGCTGGCTGTACATGGGACTGACCCGGCTGGGATCCGGCGCCCTGGAAGGCGCGGACGAGTGCTGGGAGCATGCCGAGCGGGGATGGCGCGAGTTGGGCAAGCCGTTGTACCTGCACCGTATCTTGTTGCAGCGCAGTTGGATAGCGATATTTTGCAGCCGGTTCGCCGACGCGGTCGAGCTGATCGCCCAGGCCCGCGAACTCCTGGACTCGTCGCCGCGCAGCAGTTGGCTGCAGTACGCCCAACTGGACAGTCACCTCGGCACCGTGTGGCGCGCGGATGCGTTGGCGGACCTCGGCTTCGACAGCTCGGGCGATCCCGACGAGACGCTGCAGGAAACGGAAGCCCGGCAGGCCGAGGGACTCGGCATCCTGCACGGCGAGGTCGGCACCCCCGAATACTGGCGCGCGATGACCAAGCTCGAACAGGCCGCCGAGCTCAAGGTCCCGGCCGCGCTGGCGGTCGACTCGGTGCGGTTTTCCATCACCGACGCCGACGCGAGATCACGCTGGGCGACCAGTATTTCGGCACCCATCCTGGCCGGCGCCTTCGCTGTCGCATACGAATGGGAGAACACCCAGCTGATCAGTGAGCTCGTCGAATACCACAGCGCACGAGGCACTTTCGACACGGACGCGCAACGGCCGACAATCGGCGAATGGGCGTCCACGGCAACCGCCACAGTGGTCGTCGACACGGAGGCGGAACCAGCCACCGCGCTGGCCGCGGCCGGGCCGCCCGCGGGCGCCGGCCGCTCGCTCACCCGGCTCGGGCCGTTGCCGCCGTTGCAGATGCAGCCCGACAGTCCGCCGATCATGAGTCACTATCGCGCACTGGCGCTGCAGCGCTACGGGCGTGACGTCACCGCCGCCGAACCCGCCTGGTCGACCTGGCCATGAGCGAGGCGGACCGGCTCACCCTTGTCCTGCGGTACGCCGACGTCGGGATCGCCACCTACGCCAGTTTGCGGATCGTGGGGCAGCCGTCGCGGACCGTCACCTGGGTGGTGGAGGAACCGATCCTGCTGGCGGCCATCGAGGAGCTGACCGACGCCATACCGGAGCCGCACGGCAGCGAGAGCCGGCGCGATGCCATCGAACGGGCCTTGGCCACCGGTCCTTTCGCTAATCCGGACACCGAACTTACGGTCGCCTACATCCTGGGTGTGCTGCTGATCAGCACGCAAGGCTGGCAGCTGTTGACGGAGTGCGTAAGCTCGCCGCGCGCAACGCTGTTCGTGGCCCCAAGCGCTCGGCTGGCGCGCGTCCCCTGGGGGCTGCTGGCGGTGCCGACATCGGGCCCGAGCAAAGAGGAATTGGTGCGCGCCCGCCAGGACGCCATCACGGCCAGCGGTCGGGTCGCGGCCCGGATCCCTTGGCAGCTCGCGAATATCAGCGAGCACACCGACGGCCATCGGCTGATGGAGTTGGCCGACGTGCTGATGGCGGTGCCGGCGAACATCGTGCACGCTTTGCGCACACCGACCGGATGGGCGGACCGCCGCGGCGGTCCGCCAGTCCTGGTCCTCGACCCTCGCGTGCCCGGGCAGCGCCCCGACTCCGCGCTCGGTTCGGTGCTCGGCAGGCCGTCACCGGAAACGCAGTTGGCGCAACACTTTGCCGAGCTGATGACACGCCAGGCGGTGCTGCCCGGAGTCGGCGGGGCGGTCGAACTGTTCCGTCGTCAAGATGCCGACCGCACCTGGCTGGCCAACTTGCTCGCGCAGCACCCGAGCCGGCTGCTCTACGTCGGGCACGCGAGTTCTGCTGACGCGCAGCCAGATCACGCCGCCCAGGCCGACCGCGCGGCCCTGCACCTGGCCTGCACGGCGGCGACTCCCGGCGACGCCGACACCATCGGCGACCACCGTCCGCTCACCGCGTCGGACCTGATGGCGTTGCGGTTGCCGATGCCTCCCCGGGTCGCCCTGCTGGCCTGCGGGTCGGGCGGCGACTATCGATTCGACGAGGCGACCGGTCTGGTGGCGGCGATGATTCTGGGTGGCGCACAGTTGGTCACCGCCACGCTGTGGTCGCTGCCCACCACGGCCGCCTACCGTCAATTCGCCGGTACGGATGCCGACCCGATGACCGACGTCGTCGCCGCCGTCGACCGCGCCCATGAGGACGCCGACGCGGGCTGCGCGGTGAATCGATGGCAGCGCGAGCAGATGCGGCGCTGGCGCGACGGAGACCGCACGGCCAGCCCGCTGTATTGGGGCGCGCTGGTCAGTTTCGCTGTCGACGGCGCACGCTAGCACTCAGACCGCGGCCAGCCACGAAGCGTGGACCGCCAACACGTCGTCGGGCAGCGAAAGCTCCTCGCGGGCAGCGGGATCGAAGGCCACCAGAACGACGAGGCCGGGCCGCAGCACCGACCCGTCGGGATCGTTCTCGCACCGCGCCAATCTGCCGATGAATGTCTCGCCCGATACGGCCACTACTTCGACGAAAACCTGCCGCTGGCCGGCGACATCGCGCACGGTGCCGACACCGACGGTACGACCTTCGGTGTTCGGGCGCCGCCAGAACGCGAGACGCCTGACGTCTGCCAGCAATGTCCTCAGCTTGTTCATGCATAAAGGGTCTGCGTGCCGACCGGCTACCGAACCCAACTTTTTGGCTGCCGGTATCTCTGGAATGCCCCTATCCTGTGCTGATGAGCGCGGATCCGCAGCTGGCCACCACCGTGGCGGCAGGCCATCCACGCCGGTCGGTGATCGAGGCGGCGTGGCGGGCGATCGGGCCCGGCGTCGAGGTGCTCAGCAGTGACGACGGCGGACCGCTGACCCGGACCGTCAAGCGCATCATCGACCCGTTGGTGCTGCGGTTGCGGTCCAACCCGCAGTATTCGGCCCCGGTGGTGGCCCCTGAGACCGCCGCGGCGATGCGCGAACTGATCGTCGGCAGCGCATCCGAATTGCGTGCCGCCGCAGCTTGGTTCGCGGTACTCAAACTCGAGCGCCGCCGGCAGCGGATCCGCTCCGGAAACGCCCAGGAGCTCTACTTCCCCGTGTGCTTTGAGCTCGCGGTCACCAAAGGCTCACCGGCCCCGGAGGATCGCGAGACCGCGGCCACCGTGCTCCACGAGATTCACCAGGGCCGCGACCGCACCGCGATCGAAGTGCTGCATCAGTACGTGGCCAGTGCGGATGTGGTGGCCACCCTGTCCGATCAGCTCGAACGCAGTTGGGCTGACGTGCGGGCAGGCGAGACGGTGACGGAGCCGTTCCTGGCCGAGCTTCCCACGGTGCTCGGGCCCGCCCACGGACATCGCGCCGCGACGGCCCGGCAGCGGGTCTGGTGGGCCATGATCAGCGACACTACCCCGTACAACCTGGGCGCACTGGCCCGTGTCGAATCGGCGGATCTGCCCTGGTCGATCATCGACCTGGGACTGAGTTCGGTTGCGCCGCAACGTCCCCCGCCCATCGCCGGTGAGGCAGACAGCGATCGCCCGCTGGATCGCACTGTGGTGGACCGGGTCCGGGCCACGCTGCGCCGCGCCCTGGACCGCGACGCCCTGCCCGACATCCCGTTGCTCTGCGAGGAGGAAGTCGACCGCGCCTGCGCTCCGTGGGGGTTGCTGTCGGAGGACAAGCAAGCCACGCTGGTGGCCGGCATCGAGGTCGCGGTCGAGCTGGCGCCGCTGGACCGAACCGTGGCAAGCCGTTACGCGCTGGCAGCACAGATCCAGGCGCGACTGCGCAAGGAGGCGTACGTCCTGCACGCCCGGCGCTACCTCGCCGAGGGCGGCCCGATCCACCCTCGGCAGCGGCAAGTGGTCGACGACCTCGCCGCGTATGCGCCGCCCTACTTGAGCCGCCTGTGGGCCCGGCTGCACGGGCGCGACGTCTGGCAGGAACCCTGCGAAGACGTCGACGAGATGCGGTCGCTGTTGGAGGGGGTCGCGCGCTCGGTGAGCCTCGATCACCGCCAGCGGATCAAGGCGATGTTGGAATTGCAGGTGGCCGGATGAAATTGGTTGCCGATTCCGGCCTTTGGAGCGTCGGGCCGGTGAGCGCCGAGACGCCGCTGGCCGCGGTGCTGGAAGTCAGCGGCGCCGTGCTGTCCTGGACGGTCGACGACCCACCCGGCGACGGGCGAGCCCAGATCACCTTCACCGATCTGTCGCGCGCCGACTGGCTTTGGCGGGTGTTCGGCGAAGCCGGACATGTCGCGCTGGCTGCTGCCGCGGACGCGGTGGGCGGCGCGACCAGCATCGACCTCACCGGCGTCGACATCGTGCCGGGGTCGGTCGACCCGCTGCGCCGACTGGCCATCGGGCATTGGCTGCGGCGCTGGTGGCCGGCGAGCCGGCAGGACGGCATCGCCGGCCTGGATCGTGCGCTACTCGACGTCGAGATCGCGCTGCTGACCGTCGGCGCGCAGGGCTTCTTCGCCGACGACACGCTGGATTCGGATGTGGCCGAACTGCTGGCGCCGCATGCCGCGGCGTTGTTCACCCATCTCCGCGGCGACGATCCGCGGATCGCGGACCTGGTGCGCGCGGGCGCCGGGATTGCCGACGAGATCGGTGTGGACGACGACGCGTGGGTCGAACTGCTTGCCGCTCTTGATGATTCGGATACGATGTCGGCTGCGCCGAGTGGGCGTCGCGACGACTACGCGCTGGCCGCGGGCGCCGACACGGGTCCCCGAAGCGCGACTCCGATCGCCAGGGGCGTCTCATCCGTCAACTGGACGGCGGTGCCCCCCGCCATCTTCGATGCGGGCGAGGACACCGTCGAGTGGAGCGTCGAGGCGGGGGTAGCGGCCGTGGTGCGGGCGGCGATCGTCGGGCCGGACCCGGCCACCGGTGTCCCGGTGCGGTTGCAGTCCGGAGCCATCAGCGGGGCCGGTGTTCTGGATGGCGATGGCCACGCGAACCTTCCCCTGGTCGACGCCGAGGCGCGGCCGATGACCGAATCCGCGGCCTGGGATCACGATTGGGCGCAGACCGCGGTGATCGTCGGAGCCGACACGAGCGAGCCTCGCGAAACCCGGGAACGGATTCGCCGTTGGGTGCACGCCCGCCTGGACCGGCCGCCGGCGGACGCGTTTCTCGCCGAGATTTTGGCTTCCGAATCCACCTACTAAGCCCCACTAAGAACCCCTATGCTGAGCGAGTGCCAAACAACTATCGAGTCGTTCAGTGGAACACCGGAAACGTGGGCAAGAGCTCGCTCAAGTCGATCGCCGACAACCCCATGCTGGAACTGGTCGGGTGCTTTGCCTGGTCATCGGAGAAGGTCGGGCGTGACGCCGGCGAGTTAGTGGGCATCGCTCCGCTCGGGGTCGCCGCGACCAACGACGTGGCGGCGCTGCTCGCGCTCAAACCGGACTGCGTCGTCTACAACCCGATGTGGATCAACGTCGACGAGCTGGTCGGCATCCTGTCCGCGGGTGTCAACGTGGTGACCACGGCGTCGTTCATCACCGGGCACAACCTGGGCGAGGGCCGCGACCGGATCCTCGAGGCCTGCGAGAAGGGCGGGTCGACGATCTTCGGCTCCGGCGTGAGCCCGGGCTTCGCCGAGCTGCTGGCCATCGTCTCGGCGATGGTGTGCAACCGCGTCGACAAGGTCACGGTCAACGAAGCCGCCGACACCACGTTCTACGACTCGCCCGAGACGGAGAAGCCGGTGGGCTTCGGTCAGCCGATCGACCACCCGGACCTGCCGGCGATGGCCGCCAAGGGGACCGCGATCTTCGGCGAAGCCGTCCGGCTGGTGGGCGACGCGCTCGGCGTCGAACTCGACGAGGTCCGCTGCGTCGCCGAGTTCGCCCAAACCACGGCCGACCTGGAAATGGCGTCCTGGACCATCCCCGCGGGACACGTCGCGGGCACCTACATCAGCTGGCAGGGCATCGTCAACGGCAAGACCCTCATCGACCTCAACGTGCGGTGGAAAAAGGGACAGACACTCGAGCCGGACTGGAAGATCGAGCAGGACGGCTGGGTCATCCAGATCGACGGGCAACCGACGGTGACGACCAAGGTCGGCTTCCTGCCGCCGCCCTACTTCGAGGCCACGACGCTCGAGGAATTCATGGACCTCGGCCACATCATGACGGCGGTGCCCGCCATCAACGCGATCCCCGCCGTCGTCGCCGCGGCGCCCGGAATCGCCACCTACGCAGACCTTCCGCTGACGCTGCCCCGCGGCTTCGCGAAGATCTAGTCCCCCGACGCGGCCCTGGCCGGCGCGGCCGCCCGTCGCCGGCCGGGTTTGGGGTAGGCCGCACCCAGCTGGGGCACCTCGAGCGGGCCCTGATGACGGGCGGCCTCCATCGCGGAGCGCAGCGGACCGGCCAAACCCGCGAACGATCCCATGTCGAACACCCGCGACGTCAACAGCCGGTTGTGCACGTAACCGAACGAGCCGCCAACCTCGGGGTCGGCCCAGCCGAGCGTCCCGCCCAGACCCACGTGCCCGAACCCGTGCAACAGACCGGGCACCGGCGATTCGTGGTACCCGAGGTGAAAAGGCATGGGCACCACCATGTTTGCGTCCGGCCACTTGATTCGAGCTTGGCCTGCCAGCCCGCGGGCCAACTCCTCGGACAGGTACTTCTTGCCGTCGATGCGGCCACCGTTGGCCAGCACGGCATACATCTTGGCCAGCCCGCGCCCGGTGACCACGCCGTTGGCCGCGGGGATCTCGCCGTCCAGGAACGGGGTGTCCCCCTGCATCAGGGACATGATCCCGGGGAAATACATCGCGCCCAGCGCTCCCGAGTACCGCATGTTGGCCACCCTCGGAGCGATGAAGTTGAGCACCGGGGTCGGCAGGATTCTTTTCTGCGGCATCAGAATCTCGCGCGGGCGTGGTGGGCGAGCCCTGGGGCGGTCGGCCGAGATGCAGGCCGTCGGTGTTGAGCGGACGCGCGACCTCCTGACGGATCAGCTCCCGCATGCCTTTGGCGGTTACCGCTCGGGCCAGCCCGGACAGCAGCCAGCCGTAGGTCAGCGCGTGATACGCCTGCACGCCCCGCAGGTGATCGACGGGCGCGGCAGCAAGCCGCTCCTCCATGGCCAGGTGATCCATCAACTCCGTCTTGGTGACGCCGCGCAGGTGCGACAAACCGGATCGGTGCCTAAGCACGTCGCGAACCGTGATGTCGCCCTTGCCGTTGGCCGCGAATTCCGGCCAGTACTCGGCGACCGGATCGTCGTAGGACAACAGGCCGCGGTCGGCCAGCCGGTGAATCACCGCCGACGCGATGCCCTTGGTCGCCGAGAACACCATCGCGCCGGTGTCGGCGGTCCAGGGCTGGGTGCCGGCCCGGTCCGACCACCCGGTCCAGACGTCGACAACGCAAATGCCGTCGATGTAGACACTCAAGGCTCCGCCGCCAAGGCGCCGCCCCGGGAACTGCTCGGCAAATTTCTTGACGACATTCGCGAAATGCGGATCGGCGGCGCCCGACACACCGCGGGGCAGGCCATCGTCGGTTGCCAGCAGAGTCGACGGTGTCATGGTGCCCCCGGACGTTGTGCGCGCGGGTCAGCTACCGCCGGAGCGGCCCCTCCCCGATGAGGTGCGATTACCAGAACGAAGCTATCAGTCGAGCGGAGGCCTGAAAGTCAGTTGGGCGGATCGTGCTCCGGGGGCTCCCCGACATCAGCACCAGGCAAATGCTCGGGCGGCGAGTCATTCAGATACTTCCGCAGCCGAAGCAGCTGGTTGATCACGATGCCGAGGCCCAACAGCATCAGCACGACGACTATTGCCACCACCGCTCCGGTGCTCATGGGATCCTCACGAGCTCCATTGTGATCCATCACATGTCGACGTGGCGCGGTCGTTGTTTGCCCGGCCTGACCGCGGTATCCCGTGCGAAATCTTCGGCCGGGCCGTGAGCGGACCCGGGTCTCGAGGGTTTCGGAATCACCCGTTCGGGTAGCCGGACCGATAACAACAATGTACGAGGACGGAGCGAAAGCGCATGAGCACCGAAGACAAGATCAAGAACAAAATCGAGGACCTCGGCGGCCAGGCGAAGGAAGCGATCGGCAAGGCCACCGGTGACGATGACACCAAGAACGAGGGCCGCGGAGATCAGGCCAAGTCCAGTCTGAAGGACGCCGGCGAGAAGGTGAAGGACGCCTTCAAGAAATAGCCCCGCGCTCGACCAGCAGGTTTACTGAAGACGCCGGTAAACCTGCTGGTCGTCTTTCTGGACAGCAGGACGGGGACTGGCACCCAAGCCGGTCAGCACGCTGGTTGCGCGGAAGCTACCCGCGCGCCCCGAGGACGGGATTATCGTCGATTCATGCCGCTACCCCATGTCGACCCGGAGCGCCACGTTTCGGCATTTAACCGCACTATGACGAAGTTTGCTCGCAGTAGGCCCGGGAAGTTCCTCGCACAGCACATTGCCGCGAAGACCGATCCGTGGCTGATGCGGGTATCTCACGACAAAGTGTCCTGGGGAATGTTTGCTGTGCCGTCGGCGACGCTGCACATGAGGGGTGCTAAAACCGGTGAGCCGCGTCAGGCCCAGATCTCGTACTTCCACGACGGTCGCGACGTGATTGCGATCGCCTCCAACTTCGGCGGCAGCACCCACCCGAATTGGTACTACAACCTCAAAGCGCACCCCGAGTGTGAGTTGGGTGGGGACAGCTTCGTGGCCACCGAGGTCACCGATCCCGCCGAGTGGGCTCGGCTCTACGGCCTCGCCGAACGCTCGTACCCTGGCTACAGCGACTACCGCGCCGCGACCGTGGCGGTCGGCCGCAAGATCCCGGTACTGCGCCTGGTTCCCCGGTAGCGGTTGAGAATGCCAGCTTTGGGCAATCCTTCTCGCCACCTGTATCGAATACAGATAAAAGAGAAACCCGGACTCGACTGGGTGGGATGAAGGTGATCGTCTTGAAGTTCATCAATACTCGGATGCGCAAGCTCGCGGCGGCGGCTGGGGTAGCCGCGCTGGCGACGGCTGCCGTGCTGTTCAGCAGCCACGCGCCGTCAGCAAGTGCCGACCCATGTCCCGACGTCGATCTGGTGTTTGCCCGCGGCACCAGCGAGCCGCCCGGTGTCGGCGGCATCGGTAGCGGCTTCGTCGACGCGCTGCGCGGGCAGATCGGGGGTCGGACGCTCGCGGTGTACCCGGTGAACTACCCGGCCAGCAGCGACTTCGGCAACCCCGACTTCCCGGCGACGTTCATCGACGGGATTCGGGACGCCAGCTCGCACATCGAGTCGATGGCAGCGAGCTGCCCCAAGACCCGGGAAGTGCTGGGCGGTTTCTCGCAGGGCGCGGCCGTGGCCGGCTTCGTCACCTCGTCGGCCGTACCGAAGGGCGTTCCCGCTGCTTCGGTGCCCGCGCCGATGCCACCCGATGTCGCCAACCACGTCGCCGCCGTCATTCTGTTCGGCACGCCGTCGAACCAATTCCTCGAGCATTACGGCGCACCGGACATCGCCATCGGCCCGCAGTACCAGCCCAAGACGCTGCAGCTGTGCGCTCCCGGCGATCCGATCTGCGGGGGCGGCAACGACGGCGCGGCGCACGCGTCGTATGTCGTCAACGGGATGGCGGGCCAAGGCGCGAGCTTCGTCGCCAGTCACCTGTAGTTAACGCCCGACCGGTTGCCGCGCGGGCATCAAGCCTTGCAGAATCGCTGCGTGCGAATTCTGATAACGGGCGGTACTGGATTTGTCGGTGGGTGGACTGCCAAGGTCATCGCTGATGCGGGGCACTCGGTCCGGTTCCTGGTGCGCAATCCCGATCGGCTGCAGACCTCGGTTGCCCAGCTGGGCGTCGACGTGTCGGATTACGCCGTCGGGGACATCACCGATCGCGTCTCGGTACGGGAAGCCTTGCAGGGATGCGACGCCGTCGTGCACAGCGCCGCTCTGGTGGCGACCGATCCGCGTCAGACCAACGAGATGCTGACCACGAATATGCAGGGCGCTCAAAACGTGCTCGGCCAAGCGGTCGAGCTCGGCCTGGACCCGATCGTGCACGTGTCGAGCTTCACCGCGCTGTTCCGACCGGGCCTACAGACGCTGACCGCGGACCTGCCGGTGGTCGGCGGGGCGGATGGATACGGAACCTCCAAGGCGCAGGTCGAGATCTATGCGCGGGGTCTGCAGGACGCGGGTGCGCCGGTCGACATCACTTACCCCGGCATGGTCCTGGGGCCGCCGGTCGGCAACCAATACGGCGAGGCCGGCGAAGGTGTGCGGGCGGCCCTGCAAATGCACGCGATCCCGGGGCGGAGCGCGGCATGGCTGATCGTCGACGTCCGCGACTTGGCCGCGTTGCACGCGGCGTTACTCGAGCCCGGCCGCGGACCGCGGCGCTACACCGCCGGCGGTCATCGGGTTCCCGCCGCCGGCCTTGCGAACCTGCTCGGCCAGGTCGCCGAGACGCCGATGGTCGCCGTTCCGATTCCCGACACCGCGCTGCGCGTCGCTGGGGCGGTTCTGGATAGGGCTGGGCGATTTCTCCCCTTCGATACGCCGTTCACCTCAGCGGGGATGCAGTACTACACCCAGATGCCGGCATCCGACGATTCACCCAGCGAGAAAGAGCTCGGCATCACCTATCGGGACCCGCGGGACACCGTGACCGACACGATCGACGCCCTGCGCAGCGCCGGCCGCTAAGGCTGCCTGCTCTTTCCGAAGCCGCGGACGAAGCCGCGCACGCCGGCGCCGACGAACGGCACGGGCGCCAGCGTGGCGATCAACGCGCTCTTGGCACCGACGAGGGGCCGGCTGCGCAGCCCGAGCAGCAGGTCGGCGCTGTCGCTGATCAAGCCCACGGCAGCCCAGCGTCGGAATTCGCCGTCGCCACCGCGCAACAACGCGGCGCAGGCGCCCGACCCGATGACGAGGTCCCGAATCCCGATCGTTTGCATCAGCAGCGTCTCGGTACCCGTGTCGGGCTTGAAGAATCGATCCGGCG
Source organism: uncultured Actinomycetota bacterium (assembly GCA_963794245.1). Classification (GTDB taxonomy): domain Bacteria; phylum Actinomycetota; class Actinomycetes; order Mycobacteriales; family Mycobacteriaceae; genus Mycobacterium. The sequence continues at coordinate 430,704 of CAWCDD010000005.1, forward strand.
CCAGCAGCATCGCGGCCCCGACGCCGACGCGGGCCGCCGCGACAAGTGCCAAGATCGACGATGATGTCCGGGTCGGTTCCTGTGCCACGGGTCAACCCTAACCGCGGCGTCGTGCGCCGGGAAGCGTTGCTAAGCGGCGGGTTTGATCTCCAGGCCGACGTGAACCTTGTCGATGCCGCCCCGCACGATCGAGTGCACGTAGAACCACGGGGCGTGATACCAGTACCGCTTCAGCACGGCGTTGTAGACCCGGCGCGTCTCGGACTTCGGCAGGACGCGGGCGACGCCCTCGACCTCTTCGCTCTTGGGCTTGCCCAAGGCCCCGCTCTTCGCGATCGTGACGCGGGGTGTGTTGTTGATCCGCTTGGTTTTCCACGAGCCGTCGTCGGTGATGACGAGAAGCTTGTCGCCCTCGGGCACACCCCAGATCGCCGTGGGCTTGGGGCGGCCGTCCTTGGTGAATGTGGTCAACAGCAGGTACTTGGACTGGATGATGTCCTGGAAACTCGGAGCCACGCCATCTTCCTTATCTGTGGATGTACCCAGGACAATTCCCCGGCCGGGAAGTTCCTAATCGGATTGTTGATCCACCGGCGTCAATGCAGCCGCTGTTGCCAGTCGGCGGGGAGGCGCTCGGCAGGTCCTGGCACCGACTGGTCAAGCGGATGATGTTCCGGCGGCGCAAGCGGCGGGCCGTCGTAGAACTGTTGGTCCCGGTAGTCGTAGAACCACTGTTCGCCGGGTTCAAAACTGGCGATCAGCGGGTGCTTGGCGGCTTCGGCGTGGGCAGTGGCGTGCTGGCCCGGCGATTGGTCACAGCAGCCGATGTGGCCGCATTGGGCGCAACGGCGTAGGTGAAACCACCATCCCTGGTTTTGCTCACACTCCACGCACCCGGCCCCGCTGGGCGTGACAGTGGTGTCGATGCCTTTCGGATCGCTCACCCGATCTCCGATCTAGAAACGCGCGCTCGCGATCGCGCACAGGCCAGTCTGCGTTGGACCCGGCCGTAAAGGCAAGGGCAAGGTTTCCGACCGAACTCCGTTGATCCGGCCGAGCGTGCGGCTGGCTTCACGTTGGGCATCGAGCGTGCGGCCAGCTTCACGCTCGCCGCAAAATCTCAGCCACACACGGCCGAGCCGTTCGGGTGGACGCTAATCGGGTGCTGCCGCCGAAATCGATTGGCTCACTGTGTAACTGTCGATTCCCTCGATTCCGAGCTCCCGGCCATAACCGCTATTTTTGACGCCACCGAAAGGTGCGGCCGGGTCCATGATGTAGCCCTCGTTGACGCCGAAGGTGCCGGACCGGACCCGGGCGGCGACGCCGTACCCGCGCTCGACGTCGGCGGTGAACACCGATCCCGCCAGCCCGTATTCCGAATCATTGGCCACCCGGATCGCCTCATCCTCGTCACGGTAGGAAATGACCGTCAGCACCGGGCCGAAGATCTCTTCGCGCGCGATCCGCATGTTGTTGGTTGCCTCGCTGAACAGTGTCGGGCGCACGTACCATCCGGTCTCGAGGCCGTCGGGCATCTCGCTGCCACCGATAACCAGCCGTGCCCCTTCGCTTTTGCCCGATTCGATGTATCCACGGACCCGCTCCTGCTGGCGTTGCGCCACCAGCGGGCCGATCTGGGTGTTGGGATCGGCCGGGTCGCCGACGGTCATCGACGCCATCCCGGCGGCCAACGCGTCGACGAACTCGTCTTTGCGCTCCTCGGGCACCAGGATCCGGCTCAGCGCATTGCAGACCTGGCCACTGTTGGCCAGGCTGGCCATCTGGATGCCGGTGGCGGTGGCCGCGGGATCGGCGTCGTCGAGCACGATGGCCGCCGACTTGCCGCCGAGTTCGAGGCTCACCTGCTTCAGCCCTTCGGCGCAGGCAAGGGCGACCTGCCGGCCCGCGGCGGTGGAGCCGGTGAACGAGACCTTGTCGACGCCGGGGTGTCGCACCACGAGCTCACCGACTTCCCGGCCCCCGGGCAGCACGTTGAACACACCGGGCGGAAGGTCAGCTGCCGCAACCAGATCGGCGAGCAGCTGGGCGTCGAGCACCGACTCGGGTGCGGGCTTGAGCAGCACAGAACAGCCGGCCAGCAGCGCCGGCACCACTTTGGTGACGGTGAGGAACTGCGGCATGTTCCACGGCACCACCGCGGCGATGACGCCCACCGGAAGCTTGCGGATCCGGATGTTCTTGCCGTAGACGCCGGGACGTTCTTGCTGCCATTCGTAGCCCGCGGCGAAGTTGCAGAACGCCGACATCATGGTCAGCGGCAGCCGAACCTGCGCCCTTTTGGCGAAGGTGATGGGAGCGCCGATCTCGGCCGAGATCAGTGTGGCCATATCGGCTCGCCGCTCCTGGTAGATGCCGGCCAGCCGGGTGATCGCCTCGATCCGTTCCGCCGGTTGCATGCGTGGCCACGGCCCGGTGTCGAAAGCCGCGCGTGCGGCGTCTACCGCGCGGTTGACGTCGGCAGGTCCCGCGCACACCGCGTGGCCGATGACGGCCTCACTGTGCGGGGATTGCACCGAGATGGCGGCCTCCTGGCCCGAAGCCGGCGCTGTCCACTTCCCGTCGATGAAGAGTTGGTCCCTGTCGTACATCAAACTCCTTGAATCTCTTGGGATCTGGCCTGTCAAGTATTGCGACCACCGTTCACGCCGAGAATCTGTCCGGTGATGTAGCCGGCTTCCTCGGAAGCGAAGAAGGCACACGCGGCGGCGATATCCTCCGGCTTGCCCACCCGGCGAACCGGCGTGCGAGCGATGTGGTCCTCCACGGTTCCGCCGAGTAGATGCCGGCTCTCGGCGCTGCGCAGCATCGGTGTGTCGATGAATCCCGGTGGCACGGCGTTGACGGTGATCCCGCTCGGGCCGTACTCCAGGGCGAGCGACTTGGTCAGCCCGTTCACCGCGGACTTCGCCGCAACGTAGTGGGCCATGAACGGCTGGCCGGAATGGGTGCTGGACGACGAGATGTTGATGATGCGTCCCCAGCCCGCCTCGACCATGTCGGGCAGCACCGCCTGAATGGTGTTGAACACACCGTTGAGGTTCACATCGATCACCTTCGACCATTCCTCGAACGACATGCTCAGGAACTTCTTGAAGCCCTCCACTCCGGCGGCGTTGACCAGCACCAGGATCGGGCCCAATGCGTCGCGGATCGCGGACATCGCCGCGTCGACCTGCGCGCGGTCGGTGACGTCGGCGATGTGGCCGAACCCGTCGTCGGTGGGCGCGAGATCGAGGACGGCCACCTGGAATCCGTCACTGCGCAACCTCTCGGCGACGGCTCGGCCAATGCCCGAGGCACCGCCCGTCACGACCGCTGTCTTCGCGCTCAAGCCGACATCTACCTTTCCTGAGCGATCGCTCAAACGGTTGGCTTCACATGCCTATCACCCGGTATCGATTACGGTCAAGCCTATGGACCGGCCTCCGTTTCGCTTCGCGGTGCAAGCGACCAACGCCTCCGGCGGCCGCGAGTGGCGCGATACCGTCCGCAAAGTCGAAGGTCTCGGCTATTCAACGCTTTTCCTCGCCGATCACTATCTGGGCCCGGGACCCGCGCAGCGAGCCGCGCGCACCCCTCGCCAGGACCTCGCTCCGATTGCGGCGATGGCGGCGGCGGCCGCCTACAGCGAGACACTGCGCATCGGTTGCCGGGTGTTCTGTATCGACTATCACGTGCCCGCGGTATTGGCCAAGGAAGCGGCGACACTTGATCTGCTCTCCGACGGCCGTCTGGAGTTGGGTATCGGGGCCGGCTGGAGCGAAGTCGAATACGCCGCGATGGGGCTCGAATTCGACCGGCCGGGTCGCCGAATCTCCAAGCTGGCCGAGGTTGTCGCGCTCGTCAAGGCCCATTGGGAGGGCGAAGAACTGGACTGCTCGGGCGAGTTCGTCCAGGTGCGCGGGTATGCGGGACGGCCGCGGCCGGTGCAACGTCCGCATCCGCCGATCATGATCGGCGGCGGTGGGCAGCGCGTGCTCTCACTCGCCGGCCGCGAGGCTGACATCGTCAGCATCTCCAGCGTTCCGTTCGTGGCACGCGATGCCGACGGCCTCGATCCCCAGGGGGTCGCCGAGCGGCGAATCGGCTTCGTAGCGGCCGCGGCCGGTGACCGCTATCGCCAACTCGACGTGGAGAGCTCTCCGTACTTCACCGAGATCACCAACGATCCCGAGACGGCCTTGGCCGACATCGCGAAAACGACGGGCATCCCGGCCGACCTGCTGCGCAACCATCCCAATGTTCTGATCGGCACGCCGGAAAGCGTTGGGGAATTGCTGGGTTCGCGCCGCGACAGCCTCGGCGTCAACTACGTCACCGTGCAGCAGTCGCAGCTCGAATCCTTCGCTCCGGTGGTGGCCCTGCTCCGCGGTCGCTGAGCCTTGACCGCTGCTGGCCGAGGTGCAAGCATGGCAGCTACCTATTTGGGCGATCGCTCAAATAGCGCCGGCCACTTTCACCACCGCGGAGATGAGACAGCTCAATGGCAAAGCGGACCAGATACAGCGAGTACCACGACCGGTACGCCAACTACCGGTTTGAACTCTCTGACGACGGAATCCTGTTCATGCAGTGCCACACCGACGGTGGCAGCCTGGTGTGGGACTGGCGGGCACACGACCAGATGTCCGACGCATTCGCCGACATCGCCGGCGACCGCGAGATCAAGGTTCTCATCCACACCGGCACCGGCGAGAACTACAACGCCAATTGGGGACGCATGCCCAACGGCGACCGCGTCGAAACGCCCGACTATCTGATCATGCCCGGCACCCGGGGGCTGAACAAACTTGATGAAAAAGCCTGGTACGCAAGACACATGATCACCAATGTGCTCGACGTCGACGTCCCGATGATCAGCGCTGTCAACGGCCCGTGCAATATGCACTCCGAAATACCGTTGCTTGGCGACATCGTGCTGGCCTCCGAGGATGCCTACTTCCAGGACGCGTCACATTTCCCGCGCGGTCAGGTGCCCGGTGACGGCCAGCACGTCATCTGGAGCTACTTGGCCGGCCACACCCGTGCCCGCTACTTCCTGTTGACCGGCATGAAGCTCGGTGCGGCCGAGGCCAAGGAGTGGGGCGTGGTCAACGAGGTGCTGCCGAAAGACAAGCTGCTGGACCGGGCCTGGGAACTCGCCCGCGAGCTGGTCAAGCGCCCACCGCTGACGCTGCGCTACTCACGCCAGCTCTTCACCAACCCGCTCAAGCGGGCGTTCCTCGATGAACTCGGCCACGGTCTGGCACGGGAAACCTACGCACAGCGGGCCTTCTTCCCGTTCGGCGGCGAGATGGCCCCGCTGGACCGGGCCTGGGACCAGGAGCCCTGGTCCAACGGGGCACCCGCGCAGGAAGGAGTTCCCTCGTGACCAGCATCCAGCAACGGCTGTCGACCGGCCGGGGCAAGTTCACCACCGACTATCCCGAATTGGGTACCGGCCCGGTCAACTACGAAGACTCGATCTCCGAGGAGTTCTTCGCCGCCGAACGCAAAGCAGTCTTCGAGCGAAACTGGTTGTGCGTCGGGCGCATCGAACGGCTGCCGCGTAAGGGCTCTTATTTCACCCGCGACCTGCCCGGCCGCCTTGCCTCGATCGTGATCGCCCGCGACCTCAATGACACCGTGCATGCCTTCCACAACGTGTGCGCCCACCGCGGCAACAAGGTCGTCTGGCAGGAGCACCCCGGCGAGGAGTCCTCCGGCACCTGCCGCGCGTTCTCCTGCAAGTACCACGGATGGCGCTACGGCCTGGACGGCAAGGTCAACCACATCACGAATGAAAGCGAGTTCTTCGACCTCGACAAGAGCTCACTACGGATGCCCGCGGTGCACTGCGAGGTGTGGGCGGGGTTCATCTTCGTCAACCTCGCCTCCAAACCGGGACAAGTTCCGTTGCCGCTGCGGAGTTTCCTCGGCGACGGGCTGCTCGCCATCGAGGCGTATCCGTTCGAGAAGATGACGCAGCGTTACGGCTTTTCCACCCGGATCAAAGGCAACTGGAAGCTGGCCGTCGACTCGGTCTGCGAGTGGTACCACCCGCCATACGTGCATGGGCGTTTCATCGATCCCGACGTCTCCAAGGCCGAGAAGATGGTGCCGCCCGTCGACTCCTACCACTACGAACTGTTCCGGCCGCACATGCTTACCTCGGTTCCCGGGCCGCCGCCGCTGCCGCCGCGCGACGCCGGCACCGCGGGACCCGCCCGACAAGACCAGCGTTGGGTCTACAAACTTTTCCGTGCCGGGCTTTTCGGGCCCGACGATGTTCCCGATATCGGTCTCGAAAATGACGGTGCGGAATTTCTCAACCGGGGCAACATCGCCTCGTGGGGCAACGACCAATTCTGGGTCTTTCCGAACATTTCGATCCAGATCTGGGCACGCGGCTACTACATCACCTACACCTACTGGCCGGAGACCGTCGATTCGCACATCTACGACATCGACATGTACTTCGTGCCGCCGGCGAACGCGCGGGACCGGCTGGCGCAGGAGTTGGTGGTCGACAGCACAATCGAGTTCGCGATGCAGGATGTGAACACCATCGAAGCGACGCACTCGGCGCTGAAGACGCGGGCGCAGAACACCTTCCACCTGTCCGACCAGGAATTGCTCATCCGCCAGTTCCACACGGTCATCCGTGACACGGTCGACGCTTACCAGTCCGGGGAGTCGTCATGATCAATTTGGCACTGCCGGAAGGCTTCGCCGATCTCGAACCGTTCGTCGCAGATTGGGCTCTGCCCACCCGGGCACAACGCTACGAGGCGCGGCTGTCGAAGCCCCACGACGAACTCGTCACGTTCTACGACGCCATCGCTGCGCGAGCCGAGGACGCGATCGCCCACCTGAATGCCCTCGACATCAACGAATTGCCGGAGGACGCCGAACGGCTGCTGCACCTGCTGTATTCGATGATTCTGGTCTCCTACGCGGTCAACGTGTTCAAGCAGAATCGCATCCCGGACTCCGGCGCCGCGTTCTTCGACATGGTCGCCGAACCGGCGGTGTGATATGACCAGACGGTGACCGCATCCGAGCGACCGAAGGCGCGCGACTCCACGACGCGCGACATGCTGGTAGCCGCGACGAGTCAGATCATGGTCGAGGAGGGTTACGCCGCGGCGACGTCGCGCCGGGTCGCCGCCAAAGCCGGTGTCAAGCCGGCGTTGGTGCACTACTACTTCCCCACAATGGACGAGCTGTATCTGGCCGTCTTCCGCCGCGGCGCTGCCGTCTATCTGGAGCGCCAGCAGACGGCATTGTCTTCCGACCGCCCGCTGCACGCCTTCTGGGATACCCTCATCGAGCCCAAGGACACCCGGTTGCTGCTGGAGTTCATGGGACTTGCCAACCACCGCAAGGAGATTCGCGCCGAGATCGCCGCGTGGTCCGATCGGTGGCGCGAGCAGCAGATCACCGCGCTGAACTTCATCATCCGCGAACATGAGATCGACACCGACGAATTCCCGCCCGCGGCGATCGCTGTCTTCATCGCCTCGATAGGACGCACCCTGATCCTGGAAGAGGGACTGGGTTCCTCCGGGGGCCACGACGCGGCCGTCGCACTGGTCAACCGGCTCCTGGACCGATTCGAAATGCCGGAACCGAAAGCCCGCCGAGACCGCGGCGCGCAGGGCTGATCCAAGCGATCAGGGTAGCACGAGCCGCAGTCTCTCCCAGCCGCGCACGGTCGAGGTCGAGGCGAGTTGTGCTGTGCCGTAATCGATATCCCACTCCGGCCACCGGTTGAGCATCTCGTCCAGCGCGACGCGCCCCTCCAACCTGGCCAGGTTTGCCCCGAGGCAGTAGTGCACGCCTTTTCCGAAGGTGATGTGCGAGATGTTGTCGCGATGGATGTTGAAGGTATCCGGATCGGTGTACCGGCGGGGGTCGCGGTTGGCCGCGCCGAACAGCAGCAGCATCGCGCTGCCCGCCGGGACGGTGGTGCCGTAGCACTCGAAATCCTTTGCCATCCAGCGTGCTACGTGCGGGCCAGTGGGTTCGAAGCGCAATGTCTCGTCAACGGTACGGTTCAGCAGCGACCGATCCTGGTGGATTTCCCTTCGCTGACCGGGGTTTTCGGCAAGGACCTTGGCCAGCCAGCCGATCAGCCGCCCGGTGGTCTCGTTGCCCGCACCGGCGACCACCTGGGTGTAGTGCAGCACCTCTTTGCGGGTCAGCTTTCGGTGCACCCCGTCCTCGTCGTCGAACTCGACGTTGAGCAGGGTCGTCATCAGGTCGTCGGACGGGTTCTTCGATCGCCATTCGACGTAGTCGGCATAGATCCGGCCGTCCGCGATGGAGTCGGCGTTGGCGACCTTGAGTGGCGCTCCCGGTTTGGTGCGTAGATTGGCGTCATTGGCGTCGCGAACCGAGACCTGTTCGGACTCCGGGATTCCCAACAGCATTCCGATCACGCGCATCGGCATCATCGACGCGAGCTCGGCGATGATGTCGAAGCCCGACGATCCGACGAGTGGATCCAGACAGCGGATGCAATACCGCCGGATCTGGTCCTCGATCTCGGCCATCCGTCGCGGCGTGAACACCCGCGACATCAACCCGCGCAGCATCGTGTGCTCGGGCGGATCCTGGAACATCATCACGCCGCGGGGCATATCGAATTTCGACTGGACCAACTCGAGAATGTCGCTGCGACGGTTCGAGAACGTCTCCCAGTTGGCCAGCCCGCGCTCGACGTCGGAATGCCTTGATACCGCCCAGAAATCATATTGCTCGTTGTAATAGAGCGGGGCCTCTTCGCGTAGCCGCGCATAGGTCGGATACGGGTCGGCATTGATGCCGATGTCGTACGGGTCGTAGTAGACCCCGGTGTCGTTCGTGACAGTCATCGATGCTTTCCCTTATTTCAGGCAGCTGCCGGCGTCCACCGGCAGCGCCACCCCGGTGATGTAGCGGGCTTCGTCGGAGGCCAAAAACAACACTGCGTTGCTGATGTCTTCGGGTTCCACCCACGGGATCGGCAGATAGTGAAAGCTCTGGCATACCGGCTTGAGGTCCTCGGGCCCAGGGTTTTCCAACTCGGGCCGAAACGCTCGGTAGGTGGCGTCGTTCAACAGCAGCGGCGAACCGACATGCGTGGGCAGCACGGCGTTGACCCTGATCATGTGCTGACCCAATTCGACGGCGAACGACCGCATCAGGCCGATGACACCGTGCTTGGCAGCGACGTAGTGGCCCACGTGCGGATAGGCTTTGTTCCCCGCGACCGAGGACGTCAGGATGATCGCACCGCCGCGGTCGCCGGCCAGCACGTGCGGAACGCCGGCTTTCACGGTCTTCCACACCCCACTGAGGTTGACGTCGATCATCTCTTGCCACAGCGCCTCTTTGGCCTTGTGCAGCCTGCCCGCGGTGGTCCCGATGCCCGCGTTCGCCACGATGACGTCAAGGCGGCCGAGCTGCTCGACGCCGCTGTCCACGGCGGCCTTCAATGCGTCGAAGTCACGCACGTCGACTTCGGCGGTCACGACCCGGCCTCCGGCGTCCTTGACCATCCCGGCGGTCATGTCCAGGTCTTCCGGCGTCGCACCAGCGGCCGGGGAGTTCTCGAAGTCCCGGCAGATGTCGACGGCGATGATGTCGGCCCCCTCCTGTGCGAGCCGAACCGCGTGGCTTCTGCCCTGCCCGCGTGCCGCACCGGTGATAAATGCGACCTTGCCGTCCATCCGGCCCATGGCAACCTCCACCGAGTCGTTTTTGAGCGATCGCCCAAATTAGTGACGCAGGCCATGTCTAACAGCCCCGGGACGAGGTCGTCAAGAGTTCAGCGAGGCGTCGATCAGCGTGCGGCAACCGCACGAAGCCTTTTCGGCGTTGTTCCTCGGTGGACAGCGCGACACCCTCGGCATACGCCGTCTCAAAGCCCCTCTCGCCCATCGTGTCTCACAATGCAGTCACTGAGGCGTCGTAGGCGGCGTCCCACGCCTTTAACCGCACTACCCCGATCCGTTCGCGGACAGCGGCGGCCGCGCCAAATCCGTACCGCCTTACGGTGGTACGGATAACTCACTGCAACGCAGGACCGCGGGCGGAAATCGCTCGCCGTCGTGAAAATCGTGAAGATTAATCACGCGGGTGTGAAAAATTCGTTAAGACCGTGGCAGGACGTCGCCGCAGGCCCCAACCTGGAAGCATGACGCTGTTCGAGCTGCGTCCGTCACCACGGCACGGACCGCGCCCGCAACTCGACCACGCAATCTGGCCGTTGAGCGCCTTCATCGACGAACTGGGCCGGCTCTGTGTCGGCGAGGTGGCCGTCGCCGATGGCCGACCGCGCACACTGGTGCGCCGAGAAACCATCGCTGACCTGCTGGCCCGTGACTGTGACTGGTCTCACCCGCCACACCGCTCCGGCTCCGTCACAATGGGTATCGACAAGGCGGGGGGGAATAGGCATGTCTGACATGGCTGTTGACCCGTACGGCGACGATCGGCACGCCAATCGCAACCCGGAACGCCCATGAAGGTGCGACCACAGTGCTTCGCGAAAATCGTTGGACAACGGTGAGATCGCGGGTGCTGTCCGTGGCGGCGTGGTTGCCTGCCACCATCGTGTACGCCACCATGCTGCTCGGGGTGTCTTTCCTACTGACGGCACTCGGCCCGCGCACTCACGACGTCGCGGTCAGCGAGATGAGCACCAACGTGCACAATCTGGCGCACGGCCACGTGGTCACGTTGGTCGGCAGCGCATTTCTCAGCGACGGCGGCCATGTGCTGTTTTGGCTGCCGGGCCTGGTGTGCTTGCTGGCCCTGGGCGAAATGATCTGGCGCAGTAGGGGTTTGGTCGTCGCATTCGCACTCGGCCACATCGGTGCCACCTTGGTCGTCGCCGCGTGGCTGGCCACCGCACTCACGGCCGGGTGGTTGCCGATGTCCTTGGCGCGTGCCACCGACGTGGGCATGAGTTACGGCGCGGTGTGTGTGTTGGGGGCGCTCACCGCGTCGATCCCGTCGCGGTGGCGGCCGCTCTGGATCGGCTGGTGGCTTGGCAACGCCATCGCCGCAGCCTTCAGTGCGGACTTCACCGCCGTTGGCCACGTGGTTGCGCTACTGCTCGGCATCGCGTTGTCCTTCCGGCTGCGCTCGATCGTGCGCTGGACACTGCTGCATTCGGCGTTGCTCGTCGTCGGTTCCGCCTTCGGCTACATGGTGCTGTGCGGACCGGCGGGGCCGGCACCGGTGGCCGGCGCGGCGGGTGCGCTGATCGCGCTGGTCGCCGCCTGGATATTGCCGTCACGCGACAGTGCAACAATGGCGCACCGGCCGGGATTAATGCCGCAGCCGGCGCAGTCCTAGTTAGCCCCTGCCGTCGCGATTGACCGTCACCAATGTCGCCGGTGTGGAACCGACGAGCAGGCGTGCGGTGTCGTTGAGTTTCATGCGCTTCTCCGGGAATAGTCGCAATATTTAGTCAGCGGATGGTGATCTCGCCCATGTCGATCGCGACTAACAGTGGCTCGGGGACGCGCTGGTAGTCGCCCTGCCAGGCGTAGCCTCGTCGCGTGGTGGGGATCATGATCCCGTCGACGTCGCGGTAGTCGGTGGCGTAGAGCATCCCGGGCGCCCCGCCGATGACGTCGATGGTGAAGTCATGACGGCGCAGCAACCCGTCGGGGCCGAAGCACGCGACCTGTTCGCGGGTGTGGCTTTTGATGTGTCTCGGGAATGTCACTTTCAGTCGCCGCCAGGTTTCACCGTCGCCCTCGATCGCGGCGATCTCCTCGGTGGTGAACCCGGGCCAGGTGTAGAGGAATGGCATATTCAGATAGGTCCACAGCGCCTCCCCGGTGAAGTAGGCCAGATGCATATCGTCCCAAGGGGTTTCGAGCTGGTGCCCATCAAACGACTTCTCCGGCTCGTCGCGTGCGTCGATGAGCGTGCCGTCACGGCGCTGGATGACCACACGGTGGGGCTCGAAGACCGACCGTTTGTCATGACCGGCGAAGTCCACCGTGAGCAGCTGCCGTTTGGTGTCCACCTCACAGCGAACGTCCTTGACCGCATCTACTTTGCCCTTGACGTGCCATAGCGCCCCAGTGATGGAGGCGTCGACGGTGATGGACTTGATCTGATTCCACCGGTCCAAGCCACCGTGCGCGCTGACCGCGGTTTCGAGTAACTCGTTCATCTCTCCTCCTGGTTCCATCCGGGTTTCTGCTGCATGCGGCGCGCCGAGCGAGCCTTCGTCGATATGGAGGACGCGAGTCGCCGAAACTCATCGCGGATACCGCGACCATCGCCACAGCGGGCGGAACGGCCTCGGTTCGGCAACAGACCGGGCCCGGCACCATCGACCCTTCCGACTTGGGCGATGAGTGTGGTGGCCATCGGGCCTCTGTACTGGTGGAGGTGATTGCGGTGATGAGAGCCGCGGTGGTGCAGTACGTCACGACCAAGGAAGCTTCGCAACGCAACCACGAGCTGATCGAAGACGTGCTGAACGAACTTGCTGCCCGCGATGACGGGGGAGTCCAGTATCAGGTGTTGATGTTCGACGACGGCGTCGGATTCATGCACATCGTTGCCTTCGACGGAACTGCCGACCCATTCGGGGACAGCGCCGCCTACCACGAATTCCACCGCGAACTCGCCGCGCGGCTGGCCGAACCGCCAGTCGTAACGCGCGCGACGTTGATCGGCTCCTATCACGGTCGATCTCACGCCACCGCGATGAGTTTCCACCGGCGGCCACCTCAGTAATGCCGAGGAAAGGAGTCAAAATGAAAATTACGCACATCACATCACGCGAGGAATGGCTGGCGGCGCGCCTGAACCTGTTGGCCAAGGAGAAAGCCGCCAGCCGGCAGCTAGCCGCGCTGGCCGAGCAGCGCCGTGCACTTCCCGCCGTGGCCGTCGACAAGGACTATGAATTCGAGGGACCTGACGGCAAGGTGGCGCTGATCGATCTGTTCGAGGGCCGCGGCCAGTTGATCATCTACCACTTCATGTGGCTACACGACATCGACGAAGGCTGCCCGAGTTGCTCGTTCGCCGTGGACGACATGCCCGATCCGATCCATCTCAACGAGGGCGCAGATACAACACTGGCGTTGGTGTCGCGCGCGCCATATGCGCGGCTCAGCCAGTTCAAGGCCCGCATGGGATGGCGGCTGCCCTGGTACTCGTCGCACGGCAGCGACTTCAACTACGACTTCCACGTCAGCAACGATGAGTCGAAGACCGGGATTGAATACAACTACAAGGACAAGGCCACCCTGGTGCGCGAAGGGCTGGACTACATCGCCGTCGACGGTGCCGACGGGCAAGGGGTGAGCGTCTTCGTCCAGGATGGCGGCAAGGTGTTTCACACCTATTCGGCATACGGTGTCGGTGCTGATGTCATGCTGAGCACCTACCGGTTCCTGGATCTGACCCCGCTGGGCCGGCAGCGCTACATCAACGAATGGCCATGGCACGACACCTATGCGGCGCCCGACCGTCATGAGCACCACCACTGACAGGGGCGGTGAGGACTTCGCGCGCCTGGCCGCGCCGTTTCGGCGCGAGCTGGTCGCCTACGGCTACCGCATGCTCGGATCGGTCGACGATGCCGAAGAAGTCGTGCAGGACATCTACCTGCAGGCGTGGCGAGCCTACGAGCGTTTCGAAGGCCGCTCATCGCTGCGCACATGGTTGTATCGCATCGCCACTCGCGCCTTCGTGAAAGCCCTTGAGCGCCGCAAGCGCCGCCCGCTGCCGTCGGACCTGCATGCGCCGGCCGCCGACCCCACCGCGCGCGTTCGCCCCGGTGATCCGGAGCTGACATGGCTACAGCCCGCCCCCGATTCGCTGCTGGCCGCCACGACGAGCGACCCCGCCACCGTGGTGGCTGCCCGCGAAACCATGCGATTGGCCTTCGTGGCCATGCTGCAGCTGCTTCCGCCGCGGCAACGGACGGTGCTGATTCTGCGCGATGTATTGGGTTGGCCTGCAGCCGAAGTCGCGGCGCTACTCGATCTGAGCGTGGCCGCAGTCAACAGTGCGTTGCAGCGTGCTCGTGCACGCCTGCCCGCAGACAGCGACTCGCTTGCGCAGCCAACCGAGGAGCGGCAGCGTGACCTGCTTGACCGGTATGTGGCCGCATTTCAAAACGCGGACGTCGATGAACTGCTCGCAGTACTCACCGAGGACGCGCGCTATGAGATGCCACCGTTCATCACATGGTTTGAAGGCAGCGCGGCCATCGGCGCCTTCCTGGGCGCGCGCATGCGCGCCTTCGGCAATACCCCAGTCATACGCACCTCGGCCAACGGGCAACCCGCCGTTGCGCTGTACCCGGCGACCGCTGACGGACAGCATCGCCTGCACGCCCTGCATGTACTGACCCTCGCGTCGCACGGTGTCGGTCGCATCGTGGCCTTCATGGATATCGATGCGTTGCTGCGGTTCGACCTACCCGACGTGCTGTCGCCGGAAGCAACGTGATCACGCGTCAGGGGCTTTCCCGACCGGCCAGCGCGGCATCGTTTGCGTGAAAATATTGCGCAGCAACAACTTTCACGGCAGGCGTAGACTCGGACAGATGAACTTGGTCGAGTCGATCCAACGCGGCCTCAATTGGCTTGCGACCCCGCACTACTTGGAGCCTCGCCTGGACATGGAAACCCGGCCCATACGCCGAACGCCGCTGGAAATGGAAGTCGTCTACTGCACGATCTCCGGCGGCAGCGCAATGCTGAAGTTCCCGATGACAATGATGATTCTGCCGACAGGCTCCTCGCCCGTCAGGAGTTGATCATCACAGCGAGCAGGTAAGGGTGCCACAGTCGATCGTGACAGGTGCCGTACACCCAGCGGTCGCGGTCGCCGCAGCGGTAAGGATCGCCGCGAGGATGAGCTTGCTCTTCAGACCAGACATGACCACTCCATTCGTTCCTGGCCGCCCCGGCCGTCGTCGCCTTGCCCGAGTAATTCCTACCACGGACATACGCGACGTATTTGCGGTCAGAATGCCAGAATATGGCACCCACACGGATGGCAATCGCAGAAATTAATCACCATCGGCGTGCAAGCCCATCGAACGCCTTCATTCAATTCGACTTGTTTTTCCTGGTCAGATCGGTGTCCCGACTCGGCTGCACTCGTTTCGGTTCGCCGGGCATTTTGGGGTAATTCGGCGGATAGGGCATATCGCCGAGCCCTCGCTCTTCGTCGGCTTCGACCATATGCAACAGCGGCGCAATCGACTGAGTCACCTCATCGATACCGGCCCATGGGTCTTCGCGGCCCGACACCAGGCCGGGCACGGTCGCCATCGTGTAATCGTCGGGCTCGGCACTGGCTAACTCGTCCCACGTCAACGGCATCGACACGGTCGCGATCGGAGTGCGTCGCACCGAGTACGGCGACGCCATGGTGCGGTCGCGGGCGTTTTGGTTGAAGTCGATGAAGATGCGCTCGCCGCGTTCCTCTTTCCACCACGACGTGGTCACCTCGTTCGGCGCACGACGTTCGACCTCGCGCGCCAGCGCGATGCCCGCCCGGCGCACGGCGATGAAATCCCAGTCGGTGGCGATCCGGAGGAACACGTGTATCCCGCGTCCCCCGGAGGTCTTGGGGTAGCCCACGAGGCCGAGCTCGTCGAGCAACGGGCGCAGCACGTCGACCGCAACGGAGCGCGCCTGCTCGAACCCGACACCGGGCTGCGGATCCAGATCGATGCGCAGCTCGTCGGGATGCTCGGTGTCGGGGCAGCGCACCTGCCACGGATGCAGCGTGACCGTGCCCATCTGCGCCGCCCAGACGATGGCCGCGGGGTGAGTCACCATCAGCGCGTCGGCGGTCCGTCCCGACGGGAAGGTGACCCGGCACGTCTCCAGGTAGTCGGGATGATGCTGCGGTATCCGCTTCTGGTAAATCTCCTCGCCGTCGATGCCGTCCGGAAAGCGCTGCAGGTGGGTGGGCCGGTTGCGCAGTGCGTCCAGCATCGGGCCGCCCGCCACCGCGAGGTAGTACTCGACGAGCCGTCGCTTGGTGCCCTTCGATCCGAGCTTCGGGAAATACACCTTGTCCGGATTGGAGAGCCGCACCGAGACGCCGTCGACGTCGAGCTCTTCAGCTGCCGCAGCCATGAATCGATTCCAGCACGCCGCGCGTCAGAATGAACCAATGGACTTGCCTGTCATGCCGCCCGTTTCGCCGATGCTGGCCAAGTCGGTGCGATCAATACCCCCGGACGCCTCCTATGAGCCCAAGTGGGATGGATTCCGGTCCATTTGCTTCCGCGACGGCGATCGGGTCGAACTGGGGAGCCGCAACGAGCGGCCGATGACCCGCTACTTCCCCGAGTTGGTCGCGGCGGCCCAGGCCGAGTTGCCGCAGCGCTGCGTGATCGACGGTGAGATCGTGATCGCCACCGATCACGGCTTGGACTTCGATGCGCTGCAACAACGCATTCACCCGGCCGATTCGCGGGTGCGGATGCTCGCCGAGAAGACGCCGGCTTCCTTCATCGCGTTCGACTTGCTCGCCCTCGGCGACGACGACTACACCCGGCAGCCGTTCAGCGAGCGGCGCGCCGTGCTTGTCCGGGCGCTGGCCGATTCCGGGCCCGCATTTCATGTCACGCCGGCGACCACCGATCTGCACACCGCACAGAAATGGTTCGAGGAATTCGAGGGGGCGGGTCTCGACGGCGTCATCGCCAAGCCGCTGACCGTCACGTATCAGCCGGACAAGCGCGTCATGTTCAAGATCAAGCATGAGCGGACGGCCGACTGTGTGGTCGCGGGCTATCGGGTGCACAAGTCGGGCGGCGACGCGATCGGGTCGCTACTGCTCGGGCTCTACCAGGACGATGGCCAGCTCGCGTCGGTCGGCGTGATCGGGGCGTTTCCGATGGCCGAACGGCGGCGGCTGTTCACCGAATTGCAGCCGCTGGTAACCGCTTTCGATGACCACCCGTGGAACTGGGCCGCGCACGAAGCCGGTGAGCGCACCCCGCGCAAGAACGAGACCTCGCGATGGAACGCCGGCAAGGATCTCTCCTTCGTCCCGCTGCGGCCCGAGCGGGTCGTCGAGGTCCGCTACGACCACATGGAAGGTCGACGGTTTCGCCACACCGCCCAATTCAGCCGGTGGCGCCCCGACCGCGATCCGTGCTCATGCACCTACGAGCAACTCGAGCAGCCGGTCACCTTCAGCCTCGGCGACATCGTTCCGGGCCTCGGCTAAAAGGCGGCTGGCTCCACAACTCGGGCGCGGTTCACTACGCCTTCAGGATCTGCGCGCGAGGCCACTCGGCACTGTCCATACAGCGTTTCCACAGCGACCTAGAAGCGAAAACCCGTTGCAGCGCCAGCGGCGGAAGCGGATCGTTGGTGTCTAGATGGTTAACGGAAAGAAGCGATGAGATGAACGCAGTGGCGGCCATGCGGCCCATTGCCATAGGAATCTTGGCGGCTATCGCACTTTTGTCGGGACCGCCGGTCGCCCATGCGACCGGGACGGCTGACTTCCTTAGACAGGTGCGTGCGAATGGGGTCGGACTCCATAAATCGGATGCCGCCTTGATTCAGGACGCCCAGGAAGTGTGCGACATGCTCGACTACCAGGAGTCGGCCTACCAATACCTTGCGCAGCAATCCGGTCTAAACGCGCAGAAAGCCGACATGTTCGTCACCGTCTCGGTCAAGTACTTCTGCCCGGAGCTCGCCCCCGGATAAGCCCCGATCAGCGGGTCACGTTCGGCCTGAGCGACATCGTGCCGGGCCGTGGACACAACGCGGCTAGTTAGTAACGCCGATAACCCACGACCTTGCCTGGCCTTATTTGGTAGGCAGGCAAATGCCGTCGCGGTAGGTCATAATTCTTTACCGCTTGTTTGGTCCACGTGCACTGAAGCCGCCTATGGTCTCCCTCCGTATCGACCGGCGGCGGAAGCAGATCCTTGATAGACAGGCCGAAAGGAAGTCCACGAATGAACGCTGCGGCGGCCGTGCGGAAGCCCCTGGGAATCTTGGCGACTATTGCGCTTTCCATGGGAGGCGCAACCCCGGTTGCACATGCAACTCCAACGGATGACTTCCTGAGACAGGTGCGTGCGAATGGGATCGGGGTCAACGCACCGGATGCCTCGGTGATCGAGGATGCCCAGGAGGTATGCGACATGCTCGACTATCAAGAGGGCGCGTACCAATACCTCAATCAGCACTCCGGTCTAGACCGGAATCAGTCCGCCTTCTTCATCGCCGCTTCCGTCACCTACTACTGCCCGCAGTTCGCCCCCAAGCTGGGCCCGGGTCATTGAAAAGCTCAGTTGTGGTGAAATTCGGAAACCCCGAGATCACACCGCGACCGTCAGCTCCGCCAGCCCCCGCAGTGTGACGTTCGCCTTGTACTGCGGCTCGCTGTCCAGCCGCGCCCGCGGAAAACGCGCCGCCACCTCCGACAGGGCAATGCCGGCTTCCATTCGCGCCAGCGGCGCCCCCAGGCAGTAGTGAATCCCTCGCCCAAAACCCAAGTGCCGCAATGCTCCTCGATCCGGGTTGAAGGTGTCGGCTCGATCGAATTCGGCGGGATCCCGATGCGCCGCGGCCAGCAGCAGCATCATCACGTCGCCCTCGGGCACCTCGACGTCCCCAATCGTCATGTCGTGGAGGGCAATGCGGCCAACCATTTGCACCGGCGGGTCATACCGCAGGGTCTCCTCGACCACCCCCGAGACGCGGCTGGCATCGGCGCCGAGCGCAGCCCAGTGCGACGGCTGCCGCAGCATCGCCAGGATGGCGTTGCCGATCAGGTTGACCGTGGTCTCGTGACCGGCGACCAGCAACAGCAGGCAGGTCGAGACGATCTCCTCCGCGGTCAGCTGATCACCGGACTCCTCCACCGCGACCAGACCCGACATCAAATCGTCGCCGGGCTGCGAGCGCCGCCGATCGATCAAGCCGTGCAGGTACTCCCGCAACCACGATCCGGCATCGAGGCGCTCCTGCAGACCATCGGAGGCCGAACCGGTGAATGTGACGAACGGATCCAGCGATTGCGCGAGTAGTCCCGACGCGTGGCTGAATTGCGGCTCGTCGTCGAGGGGCACACCGAGTAGCCGGCAGATGACCGCCACCGGCAGCGGATAGGCGAAATCTTCGACGACATCGAAGCACCCCTGCTCGGCGATCCCATCGAGCATTCCGGCCACCAGAACACCGATGTCGGGCCGCAGCGCATTGACCACTTTCGGCGCGAACGCCTTGCTGACCAGCCTTCGCAGCCGCGTGTGATCAGGAGGGTCGAGGAACAGAAACCCGGGCGGCACTTGCGCGGGCGGTGGTGCACCGGCTGCGGTGAGTTCCCGGATCTGCGCTTCAACCTGCTCTCGAGCGCGCGTCGACTTCATCCGATCGCTGCTCGACGACGGGTGCCGCAGGGCGTCGTCGCAGTCGCGGTAAGTCGAGAAGACGGCGAGGTGCGCGTCGCGCAACAGGATCGGCCCGCGGTCACGAAACTGTGCGCACAGCGGATACGGGTCGGCCCGATTGGCCGGGTCGAGGAATCCAAACAGCAACTTTTGCGATTCGGCTTGGTCGGCGGGTTCGGGGACCTGCTGAATCGGCGCAGTCGTCATGCTCACATTGTGCATGCCGCACCTTGATTCACGGTTCGAAGTGGGTGACCGCACGCACGTCAGCAACTAGCATGTGCGCAATGAAGATGCCCCGTACGTGCGGCTTGGGTCTGGCGGCCGTTGTCCTGGCTACCCTGACCAATGTGGCCATCGCGACTCCGGGCTACGCCTGCGCGTGCGGTGCGGTGGTCCCTCCCGTCGGCGGCCAGGCCACCATGAACCGTGAAGTGGCACTGGCACATTGGGACGGGTCCAGCGAAACCATCGTCATGCAGCTCGCCCTGAATGCCGATACGAACAATGTCGCTCTGGTGGTGCCCACCCCCACACCGGCGACCGTGACGGAGGGCGACAAGGCGGCATTCACCGAGTTGGACACCCTCACCGCACCTCGCGTCCAACAGCGCCGGCACTGGGTGCTGGGGCAGCCGGGTTCAGCTGCTCACGGTCCCCTCGAGGCCGCGGCCCCCAGGGGACCCACGGTGGTCAACCAGGTCCGCCTAGGGCCGCTGGAGGCCACCACGCTGGCCGGTGGTGACCTGAGTGGATTGCGAAAATGGTTGGACGACAATGGTTATGCCATCCGTCCCGCGGTGTCGGAAGCGTTGGGCCCTTACATACGTGAGGGCTGGTCGTTCGTCGCGATCCGGCTGACCAGTTCGGACCCCATCGTGGGCGGGCTCAACCCGGTGCGGATGACCTTCCCGTCGACGCAATTGGTCTATCCCATGCGACTTTCGGCCGCCGCCGCGGGCCCACAGCAAGTCACGATCTTCACGCTGTCCGATCATCGACAGCAGCGCACCGACGCCGATGCCTCGGCCCAGGCCGTCCAAGTTCAGTTCGCGGGCAACATCTCTGCCGCTGTACAGCACCCGCTGCTGCGCGAACTGACGGCAAATCACGGCGGCTATCTGACCAAGCTTCAGGTGAACATCGCCCAGCCGGACCGGATCTCCTCGGATTTCACGTTCGGTCACGCCGCCAACGATGACACCTACCGGCAGGTGATCTACGTCGACCACGACGTCGTCATCCCCATCGAGCTGATCCTGTTTGCCGGATTCGTGCTCGCGGTGATCGCGGCGACGGTGATCGTTCTCGTGGTCCGTAGCCGGCGGCGCCGGCGCACTTAGCCGCGCAGAAACTCCACGATGTGGTTGGCCAGCTCTTCGCCGGCGTCCTCCTGCAAGAAGTGCCCGGCGCCGCGAATCAGTGGGTGGTCGATGCCCCGCGCGCCGCGCATTTCCCGCGCAAAGATCTCGGCCATCGGCCCGGTGATGGGGTCGCTGTCGCTGAACGCGACCAGCATCGGCGTCGGGCTCTGCGACAGCGCCGCCCAGGCGGCCTTGTTGGCAGGCGATGCGGGGTCGTCCGGCGAGGTCGGCACCAGGCCAGGCATGGCGCGCGGCGCCGCGCAGTAGTCGTCATCGGGGAACGGCGCGTCATATCCCGCACGCACCTCGTCGCTCATCCGCTGGCGACAGCCCGACTGGACGAACGAGCCGACGTTCAGCTTCGGCACCGTTGTGATGGCCTCGCGGAATTGCCACCAGACGTCGGCCATCGGCTGGTCTCCATTGGGCAGCCCGGTATTCGCGACGACCAGCCGGGCGAACCGCTCGGGATGCTCAGCAGCCAAACGCAATCCGATCAGTCCACCCCAGTCCTGACCGACCAGGGTCACAGTACGTAGATCGAGCACGTCGAAGACCAACGTCCGTATCCATTCGACGTGGCGCGCGTAGCTGTGGTCTTCGCGGCGGGTCGGCTTGTCCGAACGACCGAAGCCGACCAAGTCGGGACACACAACTCGGTGTCCGGCAGCGACCAGGATCGGGATCATCTTGCGGTACAGGTAGGACCAGGACGGCTCGCCGTGCAGCATCAGAACGGGATCGGCGGTTTCCGCCCCGTCTTCCACCCAAGCGATCCGAAGCGTGCCGCCGTCATTGTCGGGGATCTCGGAATACCTTGGGGCATAGGGGAAGTCTGGTAAGTCGTCGAACCGCTCGTCGGGTGTTCGCAGCGTCTCCATGTCTGGAACATACCCCCGCTGGTCAAGTCCCTTCGGCGAAGCCCGCCAACTCCGGATGCGCCATCAGCAAATCGAGGTAGGCCCGCTGCCCCTTGAGTAATTTGCTGCGCGCCTGCGCCACCGGGAACCACTCGACCCGATCGACTTCGGGGAACTCCCGCATGGTGCCCGAGCCCTTCGGCCACTCCAGCTCGAAGGTGTTGCTGCGCGCGTCGGTGACATCGAGGTCGCCCAGCACGGCGAAGGCCGTGACCACCTTTCCGCTGGGTTGTTTCAGCGCGCCGAGGTCGGTGCGCGGCCCGTCCGGAACCGACAACCCCAGCTCCTCGGAAAACTCGCGTTGCGCCGCGGCCCAGGGATCTTCACCTTCGGTGTACTCACCTTTCGGAATCGACCACGCCCCATCGTCCTTGCGGGACCAGAACGGGCCACCCGGATGCGCGATCAAGGCTTCGACGGCGCCGTCGCGGATCCGGTACAACAACACACCCGCACTGAGTTTGGGCACCGGGCTCAGACCCCGACGGCGCGTTCCAGGTCTTTGAGCGACGACTCCAAATGCGCGAGCAGGCGCTGCAAGTGCGGAACGCTGCGCCGGCACCCGACCAGACCGAAATCGAGCTTGTCGGCGTTGCTGACCAGGGTGATGTTCAGCGCTTGGCCGTCGAGAATCGCAGACAGCGGATAGCTGCCGTCCAGCCGCGCACCGCCGTAGTACAGCTGTTCACGGGGTCCCGGAACGTTCGAGATGATGACGTTGAAGGGCGGTGACGTCGACGTCACCCATCCGGGAACCGCCGTCATCGCCAGCGCGCTCATGTTCAGCGCGGAAAGCGCCAGCGCCTGGATTCGAGGCAACTGGGAAAACACCGTCTTGTTCTTGTACATCGATTCGCTGACGGTCTCCAGCCGCTTGGCGGGATCCTCGATGTCGGTGGCCAGGTTGCACAGGATCGCTCCGACCAGGTTGCCGCCGGCGTCGGCCTCGTCTTCCCGGCGCAGGCTCACCGGGACCATCGCCAACAGCGGTGTGTCCGGCAGGGCGTCTTGCTCCAGCAGGTAGTAGCGCAAGGCACCCGAACACATCGCCAGCACGACGTCGTTGAGCGTCACCCCCGCCGCATTCTTGACGTTCTTGATGCGGTCCACCGACCATGACTGCGCGGCGCAGCGGCGGGCGCCGCCGATCTTGACGTTGAGCATGGTGCGCGGGGCGCCGAACGGCAGCGTGAGTTGCTGTTCGAACAGCGCCGCGCGGGCCAGTGACACCGTCGACGGTGCAAGTGCCGCAAGGGATCCCGCCGTATGCATCAGCGAACTCAGCCGCGACGACGTTGGCGCGGGCTTGCGTTTGGGTTTGCGCAGGCTCCAGGGTGCCCGAATCTCGGTGTCATCGGGGTCGGCGGACAACGCGCGTTGCATCAGCTTCAGCGCCGAGACGCCGTCGATGAGCGAGTGGTGCATCTTGGTGTAAATGGCGAAGCGGCCGTCCTTGAGTCCCTCGATCACATACGCCTCCCACAGCGGGCGGTGGCGATCGAGCAGGCTGCTGTGCAGCAGCGAGGTCAGCTCGAGCAGATCGCGGACCCGCCCCGGAGAGGGCAGCCCGGAGCGCCGGACGTGATAGTCGATGTCGAGGTCCTTGTCATAGGACCACCCGAGATTGGCGATCCCACCCAAGAACGTCGCCGGCCGCTTGAGAAAGGTCGGCTGGAAATCCTGCTGGGCAACCAAGCTGTCGTAGAACTCGCGCACGAACTCCCGGCCGGCGCCTGCCGGGGGTTCGTACAACGACAGCCCACCGACGTGCATGGGGTGCTCACGGGATTCACCCAGCAGAAATACCGAATCGGTGGGGCTCATCAGTTCCATCCCCCAATTAGACCCCGCCCGAGGTGCGAAGCGAAGGCACTCTTGGAACAACGCTGCTAGCGGGCCGGTTGATCGCCAAACCACAGCCGCCGTGGGAGCATGGGTCTGTGACGACGACGTCGCTGTCCTGGGATGTGGTGAGCGTTGACAAGCCCGAAGACGTCAACGTGGTGATCGGTCAAGCTCACTTCATCAAGACCGTCGAAGACCTGCACGAGGCCCTCGTCGGGGTGAGTCCATCGCTACGGTTCGGGCTGGCTTTTTGTGAGGCATCCGGGCCCCGCTTGGTTCGCCGCACGGGCAACGACGACGAGTTGGTCGAACTGGCGACCAACACCGCCCTGGCCATCGCGGCTGGACACAGTTTCGTGATATTCCTGCGCGAGGGTTTCCCCGTCAACGTGCTCAACCCGGTGAAGGCAGTGCCCGAAGTCTGCGGAATTTACTGTGCCACAGCCAATCCGGTCGAAGTCATCGTCGCGGTGACCCCGCGTGGTCGTGGCATCGCAGGAGTCATCGACGGACAGACCCCGCTAGGAGTGGAGACCGACCGGGACGTCGCGGAGCGCCACGCCTTGTTGCGTGCCATCGGTTACAAGCTTTGACGGCGACGTCGGGTCACCGCCTCGCGTAAATCGCGTCGACCTCGTTGGCGAACCGTGCGCTCACCACGTTTCGTTTCACCTTCAGGGTCGGAGTCAGCTCGCCGGTGAGCACCGTGAAGTCGACCGGCAAGATACGGAATTTGCGGATCGATTCCGCATGCGACACCGTCTGATTGGCCTGTTTGACTGCCAGGTCGATCTCGCTGACCAGATCGGGGTCGTTGCTGAGCTCCGCGACGGAGGCGGTCGCTTCCTTGCCGTGGTGCTGCTTCCACACGTCGAAACCCTCCGGGTCGATCGCGATCAGCGCGGCCACGAAAGGCCTGTTGTCCCCGACCACCATCGCCTGGCTGATCAGCGGGTGAGCCCGCAACTGATCTTCGAGCACGGCCGGGGCGACGTTCTTGCCGGCCGCGGTGACGATGATTTCCTTTTTGCGGCCCACGATCGAGAGGTAACCGTCGTCGTCCGTCGACCCGAGATCGCCGGTATGGAACCACCCGTTGACGATCGCTTCTTCGGTGGCCTTCTCGTTGTGCCAATAGCCGCTGAACACGACGCCACCGCGCACCAGCACCTCGCCGTCGTTGGCGATCGCCATGCTGTTGCCGGGCAACAACTTTCCGACCGTGCCGAGCCGCTCTTCGCCGATCTGGTTCAGGGTGATCGCGGCGCTGGTCTCGGTGAGGCCATAGCCCTCGTAGATCGTCAGGCCGGCGCCGCGGTAGAAGTGGCACAACCGCTTGCCCAACGGGGCTCCACCGGAGGCCGCGGCATGGCACTCCCCGCCGAGCACAGCGCGCAACTTGCGGTACACCAGCCGATCGAACAGTGCGTGCCTGGCCCGCAGCAGCCGTCCCGGGCCGCCGGTGTCCAGTGCCATGCTCCACTCGATCGCCGTGCGAACGGCGGCATCGAAGATCGAGCGCCGACCGCTGTCATGCGCTTTCAACTCGGCTGTGTTGTATACCTTTTCGAAGACCCGGGGCACCGACACCACGACAGTCGGCTTAAACGCAGCCAATGTCGAAACCAGGTTCTTGAGGTCACCCGTGTAGCCGGTGGTGACCTTCGTTGCGAACGCCGACATCGACAACGCGCGGGCCAGCACGTGGGCCAGCGGCAGGAACACCAGCATCCGTTCTCCCGTGCGCAGCAGCGTCGGGAAGTACGCCGCGGCGCCGCGTGTCTCGTAGAGGAGGTTGGAATGGGTCAGCTGGCAGCCCTTCGGCCGGCCCGTCGTGCCCGAGGTGTAAATCAGCGTCGCGGGATCGGCGGATCGCAGCCCCGCCAGCCGCTCGTCGAGTTGGCCGGTGTCAACCGATCTTCCAGCGGCGGAGAGTTCCTCGAGAGCAGACGGCCCGCTTGTCTCGAGGTGGAGAACCTTACGCAGTGCGGGCAGCTCGGTGCTCAGCTCCTTGACCAGTTGGCCATGAGCATCGGTTTGAGTGATCACCAGGACCGCGCCCGAATCTTCCAGCACCCAGCGGACCTGCTCGGCCGACGAGGTGTCGTAGATGGGGACGGTGACCGCTCCCACTGAGAGGATCGCGTAGTCGAGAATGACCCACTCGTAGCAGGTGCCGGCCAAGATTGCCACGCGGTCGCCGGCGTTCACGCCCTCGGCGATCAGACCGAGCGCGGCTTCCCGGATCTGCTGGGCGGCCTGGGCGCAGGTGACATTCGTCCAGACGCCGTTGACGAGACGCTGAAAGATCACATGATCGGGGTCGTCCCGCTCATGGGAGTACACGCTGCTGACGATGCTGTCGCGCTCTCCGACGGCGAAGGTTGCGGGAACGTGGAATTCACGCATGAGTTGGCGACTCTGCAACATCGTGGGCAACCATCAGACCCACCTCCTGGCTCTTGCTTGTCCTGGCACGACGCTAATCGCATCGACCGCAGGCTTCTAGTGGCCATAGGTCCCGGGGTCAAGAGTCCATTGGACTCCCGGGAGTCAGTCCACTGCGATGGCCCACGTCGAGGTCGCGATCAGGTCCCCGCGCTCCAAAGCCGCGGCGCGATGCTCGTGCACCGTGCGGTAGTCCTGATTCGTCACCATGTCGATGAAGGCCTGGGGCGACGGGTATTCGACGATGAGAATCGCATCCCACCAGGGCCGTTCGCCGTCGCCGATGACGACCGAAGGTGCTCCTCCCGCGTAGCGCACGGTGGCGCCGGCGCGTTCGAGGTGCGGCGCGACCTCGCGCCCGTATTGGGCATAGCGCTCAAGGCCACCCTCGGGCTTGAACTTCAACAGGTTGACCATCACCACCGGTGTATCGGCCGGTCGCGCGGCCAGCGCCGCGAACTGCTCGGAAGTAGGTCCCAGCGCGCTCATCTGAATCTCCTGCCCTGATGCCGTTAAGCCATCACATCCGAGACGAAAGTACCGCGACGCCGTCACCGCGCAGGTGCTGCAGTGCCCAGGGCCTTCCCGCGAGGGCGGATGCGAGGTGGGCCGCCTGTCCGGTGACTTTGGGTCCATCGGCGCGACGAGACCATTCGGCGTCGCTGGCAAGCAGATTGAGGCCCCGGGAGCGCGCGGCCGCCGGGACGAACGGGTTAGGCACCTGAACCTGGGTGTTCAGCACTGCGGCGACGGTCGATACGGGCACCGCCGATTCTTTACCCAACGCGTACGTGATGTCGAGTTCATGGATGACGTGGTCGCCCAGCAGCAGCCGCCTCGGGAAAAGGCGGCCGATTCCTCTGGGTCGGCGCGCCAGCGCCATGAAGTCGCCGAGCAACTGTTCTGGGCTGCGCTGCGCCGCCAGGTCCTGGGCCAGTTTGGTGTTCGCGGCGTCGAACGAGCCGCGATGCCGCAGCATGCTCACGGCAACCGTGGACAGCGCGACACCGTAGCCGATGACGAGATGGGCCAGCACCTGATGATTGGTCCACTCGGTGCAGAGGCTCGGTTCTGCCCACTGCGCCGCGCTGATATCCCGAGCTGACTCGGCGAGCCTTGTGTCGTTGTCCCGCAACGCGTTAGCCGACTCGGACACCCAAGTGCTCCTGTAAAAAGGCGGTCTGATCGGCGAGTAGCGCACTCAGCAGCGGCGGGTGATAGATCTGGAAATGATCGCCGTCGTAGCTGCGCGCGAATCCGCGCGGTGCCGCAGCGGCAACATCTTCGGCGTGGCGCGGGTCCATCAAGGTTTCCCGACGCGATACGCAAACGAGCAGCGGCGCCTTGATTTTCGCTGCCCCGCGCTTCGCGCTGCTCGGTGCGATGCCGAGCACGTCCATCGCCGCAATCCGGTTATCGAACGTGCACCCGGGTTCGACGGTGGAATACCAGCCGTCCAGCGCACCCGCGACCGTGACCGCGGCCAGGCCGCCGGGCTTGCCCACGATGGGGATATACGTTCGGCCGCCTCTCCGCAACCGGCTGATGGCATCGGCGACGATCGCCGGCGCGAGCCGCACGGAATGCAGAATGCCGCTTCGCCGTAGCGTTCCCGGCCCGTGCACGATCGGACATTGCACCACCACCGCCGCGACGTCGATGCCGTGCGCCGCCGCCTGCAGCACGTGTAGCGCGCCCAGGCTGGTCCCCCACAAGCCCAGCCGGACAGCGTCGATACTGCCGTGTTGGCGCAGATAGTCGCACGCCGCCTCGACGTCCTGCCGGTGCGCGCGCATGTTGAATTGCTGACGCGGTTCACCGTCGGACTCGCCCGTGTAGCGGTAGTCAAACGCGAGAGTCGCGACGCCGGATCTGGCGAAGTGCTGCTCATATTGGGACAGCAACATGCCATGTGTAGCGCCCAGGCCATGAGCCAACACCAGCCCCGGATGCGGGCCGGGGCCGTCGGGAAGCGTGAGCCAGGCTGCGCAACGAGTACCGCGTGACATGAAGGACACCCTGATGGTGTCGTAGGCAGCGGCCATGTGAGATCCTTTCATAAATACGTACACCGTACGTTTTAACTTACGTACGATGTACGTGTCAAGGGTTCACCCGAACGAGGAGGCCGGGCTTTACATGCGGGCACGCTTCACCCTCGCCGAGGTGCGGGCGCAGGCGATCCAGATCGTCGACAAGGACGGGCTCGCGGGCCTGAGCATGCGATCGCTCGCGGCCGCATTGGGTACCGGACCGATGACGCTCTACAACTACGTCAAAGACCGCGAGGAGCTGGAAAGCCTCGTTGCCGAAGCGGTGCTCGCAAGTGTCCGGCTGCCCCGCCCGTCCGACGATTGGCGTGCCGACGTGAAAGCCATCGCTACCGCCATCTGGCGGGGAGTGCGTCAGCACCCCAATGCCGCGCCACTGGTGTTGACGCGCCGCACCGTATCGGCAGCCGGCTACGCTCCCGCCGAACGCCTCGTCGAAGCGCTGCGACGCGCGGGACTGAGCGACATCGATGCGCTCGCCGCATTTCGCGGAGTGCTCAGTCTCGTAATGGGCGCTGCCCAAGTCGAATTGGCCGGCCCGTTTGCGGCAGCCGACCGCGAACAGTCCAGTGCGGTGATCGCCAAGCGGATTGGCGACCTCGCCGGCACCGAGCACCCGCACCTGGCCGCGCTGGCGGAGACCAGCCAGCGTTCGACGATGGGCGACGACTTCGACCGTGCCCTCGACATGCTGCTCACCGGCATCCAAGCGGCCGCAA
Organism: uncultured Actinomycetota bacterium; assembly: GCA_963794245.1. Lineage (GTDB taxonomy): Bacteria > Actinomycetota > Actinomycetes > Mycobacteriales > Mycobacteriaceae > Mycobacterium. The sequence continues at coordinate 459,465 of CAWCDD010000005.1, forward strand.
CGACTCGGGGGTAGCCGTTGGGCGTGCGCGTACGGCTTTGCGTGTGCGATGCGGGCGGGTTCGAGCGGCGTGTCGCCGCGCTGGACGCACAGTCAACGCGAGGACGCACACCCCTTCTACAACAAATCGGTGATCGTCTTGAGGCCCGCGTCGTAAAGCACACCGGGCAGCATGCCGCCGTCGCACTCGATGGTCGTGCCGTTGACGAAGTCCGCCTGCCCGCCGGCCAGGAATACGCAGACCCGCCCGACCTCCGCGGGCTCGCCGGCCCGGCGCAATGGAACGGCGGCGAAATACTTCTCGCCGTTCGGGTCGTCTTTGGGTAACACGAACGACCGGAAGTTCTCGGTCATCGTCGGGCCCAGTGCCACACAGTTGACGCGGACCTTCGGACCCCACTCCTCGGCCAGTGATCGGGTGAGATGGTTGAGGCCGCTCTTGGCCGCCCCGTAGGAGACCAAGGTGGGCGATCCCGCCGGGTGCCCGGCGCCGCTGGAGATGTTGATGATGCAGCCGACGCCGTCCTGAACCGACATCTGCCGATAGGCGCGGATGGCGAACCAGAGCGGACTGATCAGGTTCATCTGCACCGCGAACGCGTGGAAAAGCGCGGTCCGTTCGTAGTCGTCGTCGCTCGGCGGTGCGCCCTGAATGCGTTGCACGAGTTCGGGAATGCTCTCCACGTGCGGTGCGGGAACGGTGCCGCCCGCGTTGTTCACCAGGATGTCGACCCGACCGTGGGTGGCCACCACGTCGGCGACGAACGAATCGATCGAGCGGCAGTCGCCCTGATCGCAGACTCTTTGCGAAGCACGCGGCTCCCATTCCGCTTCGATACCGGGGATGGTGTCCAGCGGCGAGCGCGAACAGCCGATGACCGTGGCGCCGGCGCGCAGCAGCTCATGGGCGATGCCGACACCCACACCGCGGCTGGTTCCGGTGACGATCGCGATCTTGCCGCCGAGGTCGCTCATGAACAGGCCTTCCTACCCGAAGCGATTGTTGACAGTCACTGCCAGCGGGTCATACTGTGCCATTTCGGTCGTTGGCGTGTAAAGGCGTGCTATCGAAAGGGCAGCGATGAGTAGTTCGTCCAAGCTTCGCGTAATTCAATGGGCGACCGGCGGCGTCGGCAAGGCCGCCATCGAATGCGTACTCAACCACCCGCAGCTCGAGCTGGCGGGCTGCTGGGTGCACAGCGACCAGAAGAATGGTGTCGATGTCGGCCGGATCATCGGGGCTGCAGACCTGGGCGTCACAGCTACCTCGAGCAGCGACGAGATTCTCGCGCTGGATGCCGACTGCGTCATGTACAGCCCGCTGGTGCCCAACGACGACGAGGTCATCGCGATCCTGCGGTCCGGCAAGAACGTGGTCACCCCGGTCGGCTGGGTTTACCCCGATCCGGGCAATGCGCGTCATCAGGCCGTCGCTGACGCCGCGGTGCAAAGCGGTGTGACCCTGCACGGTTCGGGCATCCACCCCGGGGGCATCACCGAGCGGTTCCCGCTGATGCTGTCCTCGCTGTCGTCGGCGGTCACGCATGTGCGCGCCGAGGAGTTCTCCGACATCCGCACCTACAACGCGCCGGACGTCGTGCGTCACATCATGGGATTCGGCGGCACCCCCGAGGAGGCCATGGGAGGGCCCATGGCCAGCCTGCTCGAGGCGGGTTTCAAGCAGTCGGTGCGAATGGTGGCCGACCACATGGGATTTCGTATCGAACCGAACATCCGGACCATCCAAGACGTCGCGGTGGCGACCTCCGATATCGACTACGCGCCATTCCCGATCACCATGGGCACGGTCGCCGCGCGCCGGTTCCGCTGGCAGGCCCTCGTCGACGGCGAGCCGGTCATCACGGCTGCGGTCAACTGGCTGATGGGCGAGGAAAACCTCGACCCGGCTTGGAATTTCGAAGGACGCGGCGAGCGCTTCGAGGTGGAGATCACCGGGGACCCCACCGTGAGTCTGACCTTCAAGGGGCTGCAACCGGAGACGATCGCGGAAGGGCTGGTGAAGAATCCGGGCGTGGTGGCCACCGCCAACCATTGCATCAATGCCATTCCCGATGTCTGCGCAGCCGAGCCGGGCATCAAGACCTACCTGGATCTGCCGATGTTCGCGGGGCGCCCGGCTCCCGCTCTCGCGAAGCCATCGTGACCGGCGTCAGCGTCCTACCCGACGTGTCCTTCTGCCACCTTGTCGTGGGCGTTACCGACATGGACCGAGCGCTGACCTTCTACCGGGACCTGCTCGGCATGGAAGTCGTCTTCGAATCCCTCATCTCCGGAGAGCCTTTCGACGCGGTACTGCACGCGACCCGGAAGCAGGAAGGCCGAGTGGTCGGCGGCTTGTTGGGTGGGTTGATGATCGAGCTGCTGTCGATCGGCGCAAATCCGCCGGAGCAGAAGCCGGCACGCAGGGGCATCACCGGCATCCACAATGTGTCGTTCTCGGTGACCGATCTTGACGACACCCACCGCCGCATAACCGAGGCCGGATACCCGCCAGACCAAGAACCGTTCGAAATCGGCGGAGTCCGAATGTTTTTCGTGAAGGACCCGGACGGAACGCCAGTGGAGTTCATTGAACTGCCCGACGGGGCGCGTAGCACCTACGAAATGCACCGGGGCGTGCGGCTGCGGATGGGACCCGTCACATGAGTTACAGCCACCCCGATTCGATGCGCGGGCACGTCGCGATCGTCACCGGTGCCGCCCAGGGCGTCGGTAAGGGCACCGCGACGGCGTTGCTCGAACGCGGCGCTTCGGTGCTGCTGGTCGACATACAGGCCGACGTCCTGGAAGCGACAACTATTGAGCTCAAAGAATTAGGGCCGGTCGAAAGCCTGGTTACCGATCTGCGCGACCCGGACAGCGCACCACGGATCGCCGCGGCCGCTGTCGATGCCTTCGGCGCGGTGCACGGGCTGGTCAACAATGCCATCGCCACCAACGAGCCCAAGGCATTCGTCGACATCACCCTCGAGGACTTCGCGCTCGGCCACGACGTCGGCCCGCGCGCAACCTTCCTGCTCATGCAGGCCGTGCACCCGCTGATGGTCAAGGCGGGCGGCGGGTCGATCGTCAACCTCGGCTCGGGGACGGGAACCGGTGGTGAACCCAAGTGGGGCGGCTATGCCACCGCCAAGGAAGGCATCCGTGGCCTGTCCAAGGTCGCAGCGCTGGAGTGGGGACGCGACAACATCCGCGTCAATGTCATCTGCCCATTCGCCGAGTCCGACGGCGTCAAGTTCTGGAAATCGTTCGCCCCCAAGGAGTACGAGAAGGCGGTGGGGCGCGTTCCGATGAAGCGCATCGGCGACGTCCGTACCGACGTCGGAGCGCTGGTGGCTTTCCTGCTCGGCAGTGACGCCACGTTCATCACCGGGCAGACCATTCACGTCGACGGCGGGATCGGTTGCTTCCGGTGACCGGCGGGTCGCTACGGGATCGACAGCGCGCACAGGTCCGCGCCGATATCCGGCGGGCGGCGTTCAGGCTTTTTGTCGAGCGCGGTTACAACGCTGTCACGACAGAGGAGATCGCCACTGCCGCAGGCGTTTCGCCGCGCACCTTCTTCCGGTATGTGCCAACCAAGGAGGAGCTGCTGCTGGCGCCCGTGCGCCACGGTGGTGCCGCGATCGTCAACCTCCTGGAAAAGCGGCCCGCCAGCGAGTCGCCCGATGTCGCACTCATCAACGCCATCGTCACGCGCACCCGGTCCTTCGATCGCGCCGACTGCGAGGAGTGGCGCGCCGCCCTGCTGGTGGCGCCCGGCCTGCTGGACAAGGCGACGATCCACACTCCCGTCGACAAGGAGCGGGCAATGAAGCTGATCGCCGAACGCATGGGCACCAACCCCGACACCGATATGCGTCCCGGGTTGCTGATCCAACTCGCTTTCGGCGCAGCAGATTTCGCTTTTCAACAGTGGGTACGGCGGTCGTCCGACCGACGGCCACTGGATCGCTATGTCACCGAGGCCCTGGAAGCGGTCAAGAGTCCCTACTGGACATGAGCCGCTACCGGGCCTTGTGTCACAGTTCCTCATCTTCTATGCCAAAGGCATTGACCGCCATGGCTAATAGGCAGTAACCCCCGATGGTGAACACCAGGTCCATGCGTTGGTCGTCAGTGAAGTGGCGGCCCAGCTCGGCCCAGGTCGGCGTGGAGATGGTGCCGTCGTCGATCAGGTCGTCCACCGTGGCCAGCACCGATTGGTCGGCGTCGTCGGCGAGTTGCCCGTCGCGAACGGCGTCGATTTCGTCGGCGCTCAACCCCGCCCGGTGGGCGATCGGGAGGTGATGAGACCACAGGTAGTCGCAGTTTCGCCGGTGCACAACGCGCAGCAGCGCCACCTCGCGCACCCGCGGCGACAGCGTGGAGCCGTTGAGCAGATAGGCGTTGAACGGCAGATACGCCCGCGTCAGCTCGGGATGACGGACCAGAGTCGACAAGACATTGCCGGCGCCCGTGGGGTTGGCACGCCCGGCGGGTATCAGTGAGGCCAGCGCGCCGCGGGCGCGGTCGTCCCATTCGTCGGCCGGCAGCGGGGTCAGCCGCACCGGGTGCCTGTCGGTCATCTACTGGATCGGCTCATCACCCAGCACGGTCGTGCGCAGCATTTCGCGCTGCGAGCCGGGATCGTAGGGCGCGGCCCGGTGCAGCACACCGCGGTTATCCCAGATGACGGTGTCGCCGATCGACCAGCTGTGGCTGTACACCATGGCGGGCACGGTGGCGCGGTCTAACAGCCCCGCCAACAGCGCGCGGCCCTCATCGAGGCCCATGCCCACCACGTAGTCAGCAGAGGCGCCCAGCACCAACGACTTACGGCCGCTGCGGTGCGTCCATACCAGGGGGTGTTCGTGGGTGCGGCGGGACCGCCACTGCGCCAACTGCTTTTCAGTGGGGTTCGGGGTGATCCGCCGCTGGGAGGCTTCCAGCGAGTGCACCACGCGCAACGCACCGTACCGGTCCTTTTCGTCGTCGGTCAGCGCATCGTAGGCCGCGTAGGAGGAGGCGAATTCGGTTTCGCCGCCTCGCTCGGCCACCTGCTTGGCGGACAGGACGGTGGCCTTTTGCGGGTAGTCGTCGCCGGTGGGCGTGCAGCCGTCGATATGCCAGTCGAACGTCGCCTTCAGATAGGCCGCCGAGGAGTTCTTTGATTTGTCCAGCGTGACCGGGTAGATGCCGGCGACCGGGTGATGACCGTCCGAGGAATAGTCGATGGCGCCGAGACGGTGACAGAACGCGACCTGGGCTTCGGGGTCAAGATGCAGCCCACGAAAGACCAGAACACCGTTGTCCTCCAACGCATCCAGGATGGTTTCACCGACCGGATCGTCGGCGGCCAGGTGGGCGGGATCCAGGCCGGTGACTTCGGCGCCGACGGAGTCGCTGAGCTTGGTGATGGTGAGCAGACTCATGGCCTGTCCTTACTGTTGGTCTGGTGGATCGCTAAGGCATGGGTTCGTCGGTACGGATCATCACCGCGTCGGCGGAGTCGGTCGGGGCGGGCTGGTGCATGACCTCCACGGCCATGGCGACCATGATCAGCGAATAGATCATGTACAGCAGATTGAGCGCATCGTCGGGCAGGTCGTCGAGCGTGAACTTGTCGCAGTAGTCGATGGCCTCTTCCAGCCGCGGGAAGAATGCGTCGTAGAACTCGTGCATTTCGGCCATGGTGCTGGCCGTCCGCGCGTTCCAGCGTTCGGTTTCGGTCGCCAGGCACCAAACCCGGGCATAGCTCTCCAGCTCGGCGAACCCGGTGGGCAGCAAGGTATCCGGCATAGTCATACCCCCGCCGGCGTCGGGGTACTTTCGCGGCGGTATGCCTCAACCCAGTCGACGACGACCTTGTGCAGGTGGCGCACCAGGATCTCCTGGTCGCTGAGCGGAAACTCATCGACGATGCCGTACTCCAGCGCGGCCTGGGTGCCGCCGAGCATGCCCGCGTCTTGCAGCGCGAATTCCTTGAGAACCACTGCGGCGACTTCATGTTCGATGCGCTCGCGCACGCTGCGCGCGGGGTGGAAGTACGTGTAGGCCTCGAACCGGTGCGTGTTGTGAGAGGTGGGCCAGTATCGGTACAGCAGATACCAGCCGCCATAGATCAATATCTCGGTGTTGGGGAAGATCTGGAAGTTGCTGATTCCCCATGGCTCGACGCCACCGGGGTTGAGCCCGGCCGGCAGTTCACCGATGTCCGGAGTGCGCCAGGGCCCGACGAGCCCACTCTTGGTGACCCGCTCGATCGGATACATGAACTCCTGCGGCAGTAGCCAGCGGCGCCGCCCCGCAGTCGACACCAACCGGTGCGGCCCGTCGAGTTGGAAATGGCCGCAAGTGAATCCGGCTTTGGGGTCACGCACCTCCGGGGGCACCTGTTGGGGGTGCAGCGACGGCACATGATAGTACTCCTGGAACGCGTCGGCGAAGATCTTCCAGTTGCTGTTGTTGTGTGCAACCCACTCGTAGCGCTCGGTCAATTTATCGAAGGGGTAGCCGTCCAGGCCGGTGATCATCGGGCCCAGGAAATCGCGCAAGCTCTGCCGAGGCTCGGCGTCAAGGTTGATGAAAATGAAGCCGTTCCAGATGTCGCAGTGCACCGGACTCAGGCCGTAGTCGGCGACGTCGAGGTCGAAGAACTCCGATTCCTGCTGCACGAATTTCAGCGCGCCGTCGAGATCGTAGCGCCAGCCGTGGTACTTGCAGGTGAATTGACGGCACGTCCCGCGGGTCGCCTCCTGGGGAAAGTCGTTCCATACCAGCTTGTTTCCGCGGTGACGGCAGACGTTGTAGAAGGCGCGAATGTGTTCGTCGCGCCCCTTGACCAGGATGACCGAGACCCGCGCGACCTCGATTTCCTTGGTGACGTAGCTACCGATGCGGGGCAGCTCTTCGACTCGGGCAACGTTGAGCCATGCCCGTTTGAACACCGCTTCGCGTTCGTCCTCGAAGAACTCTTTGGAGGTGGAGTCGGCGAAGGAGATATCGCCGGTGCCGAGCTCGGGATAGTGCTCGGTCCAGGAACCCTCCGGGGGCCTACCCTCTCGCGCCATCTGAACCTCCTTGTGTCACAGTCACATCACCGCTCCGCCGTTGACACCCAGCACCTGGCCGGTGATGAAGCCGGCCTCTTCGGAGGCCAGAAACCCGACCGCCGCGGCGATGTCGGCTCCGGTGCCCAAGTGTCCCAACGGGATATTGCTGGCGATTTCTTCGTTGGACTTGAGGTATCCCGCTGCTTGCGCCTGGTGCTGCATCGGGGTTTCGATGCCCGAGGGCGGAATGTTGTTCACGGTGATCCCGTGTGCGGCATACTCGCGGGCCAGCGACTTGGTGAGGGTGATGACCGCGCCCTTTGACGCCGCATAGTGCGCGGCAAAGGGTGACCCGCGCTGGGCGCTGGACGACGAAATCATCACGATCCTGCCCCATTTCGCGGCGACCATGTCGGGCAGCGCGACCTGGCAGCAGTGAAAGGTGCCGGTCAGGTTGACGTCGATGATCTTCGACCACGACTCCGCGGTGATCTCGGCGAACGGGGAGAACCCGAACATCCCCGCGCTGGTCACCAGCACCGACACCGGCCCCAACTCGCCGCGAACTTTGGCGAACGCCTGCTCGACGCCGGCCCGGTCGGTGACGTCGACACCGACACCGATGGCCGTGGTCCCGGCTGCGCGCAGATCTTCGGTAACACGTTGCGCTGCTTGCTCATTGATATCGAGTACGGCGACATTGAGCCCCCGGCGGCCCAACTCGTGGCAGGTCGCCTCGCCCATGCCCGAGGCGCCTCCGGTAACCACTGCAACCCTGTTCATTCGTAAACCACCCGAACCGTCGGGCTGGTCGGCAGGGCCTGACAGGTCAGCACCCAGCCGTCGGCCACCTCGTCGTCTTCGAGCGCATCATTGTTGAGCATCCGCGCGCATCCCTCGGTCAGCCGGGCCATACATGTTCCGCAGGAGCCGACTTCGCAGGACGATGGCGGCGACAGGCCCGCCATGCGCGCGGTCTGCAGCAAGGTTTCCCCCGCCGAGTAGGCCACCGTGGTGGTGCTCCGATCCAGTTCGATGGTCACCTTTTCGGTGACAGCACCGGCGTCGGCAGGCCCGGCATACGACGTCGCGCGGAAGTCCTGCATGCACGCAGAGTATCAACTACTTGCGATTCATCTCAAGTACTAGATATATCGCGCTGGGTCAGCTCGTGCCCGGTGCCCTTTTCGACCACCCGACCCAACAATTCGCGCAGGGTCTCCTGCTCGTCGGCGCTCAGCACGCCGAACACCTTCTCGTGAGCGGCAATGGCATCACCGAGGACCTTGGCCACGACGTCTCGCCCCTGATCGGTCAGGAACGCCCGTAGGATGCGCTTGTGCTGGGGGTCCTGCTTACGTTCCACCAGGCCGCGCCGTTCGAGTGCCGTGAGAGCCAACTGCACGCCTTGCGGACTGATCAGCAGGCGCCGGGCCAGTTCGGCACCGGACAGGCCGGGTTCGTTGGAGAGCTGACGCAGCACGCCGATCTGCGCCGTGCTTACCCCGTGCGGACTGATCGCGTCGTTAACGGTGGTCAGCGAGAAGTAGAAGGCCTGCTTGAGCAGCCACAGGATGTTCTCGGTGAGTTCCATGCCTGTCTCCTTGGGTGGTCAAGCCGCGGCCGTCTTGTAAATCCGGCCATCCTTCATCACAAATGAAACCTCCAGCGTGGTGGCGATGTCGCCAGCGGGATCTCCCGGAACGGCGATGATGTCGGCAAGGTAGCCGGGCGCCAAGCGCCCCAACTCGTGGTCGGCGTCGATGAGTTCGGCGGCCACCACCGTGGCGGCCCGGATCGCTTGCATGGGGGTCATGCCGCGCGTCACCAGGGCCCCGATTTCTTTGGCATTCTGGCCGTGCGGGATCGCCGGCGCGTCGGAGCCGCATGCGATACGCACGCCGGCGGCAATCGCCTTGGGCAGCATGGCTTTTGCGCGTGGGAACACTTCCTCCGCCTTTTTGCGCAGCTCGGGCGCGATCCGGTCGATCGCCATCGCCTCGGTCAGATATGTGGTGGAGACCAGGAAGGTGCCATGATCGACCATCATCTGAATCGTGTCGTCGGTGGCCAGGAATCCGTGTTCGATGCAGTCGATCCCGGCACGGATACACGCGCGGATCGCGGAGTCGCCGACGGCGTGCGCGGCCACTCGCACCCCGGCGCGGTGGGCCTCGTCGGCGATGGCGGCGAATTCCGCGTCGGAATACTGCTGGGCGCCCGGGGCGGTGCTGTGCGACATCACCCCGCCGGATGCCGACACCTTGATCAGCTTGGCGCCGTGGCGAATCTGGTAGCGGACACACGCGATTACGTCGGGTACGCCGTTGGCGATACCCTCGGCGACCGACAACGGCATGATTCCCGGCGCCAGTCGCTGGAACACCGTGGGATCCAGATGTCCGCCGTAGGGTGTCACGGCGTGACCGGCCGGATAGATGCGCGGGCCGGCGTGCCAGCCCTGGTCGATGGCCCGCTGCAGCGCGACGTCGAGCAGATAGCCGCCGGTCTTGACCATCAGCCCGAGATTGCGCACGGTGGTGAACCCGGCATGCAGTGTGGTGCGCGCGTTCACGGCGCCCCGCAGGGTCCGATAGGCGGGGTCGTCTTGAACGCCGTGCATCGGAGCGGGCAAGCCGTCGGGTCCACCGGGTCCGCCGATGAGCAGGTTGAGTTCCATGTCCATCAGGCCCGGCAGCAGCGTGACGTCCCCGAGGTCGATCACGGTGGCCGAATCCGGCAGTGGCCCTTCGGGATTGATGGCGGAGATGCGGTTGCCGTCGATCACCACGACTGCCGGTGAGCGGACCTGGCCGGCGTCGACGTCGGCCCAGCGGGCGGCCCGCAGGACGGTGCTCATGGAACGGGCTCAGACACGCAGTCCAGGGTGGAGGCCCCCGAGTCGGGTACCCGCGGCTGCTTCCAGCACTCCACCGGGAATGACACCATGATCATCGAGTACAACAGGTGCATCAGGTTGAGGACATCCTCGGGCAGGTCGTCGATCCGGAACTTGTCGCAGTAGGTCAGCGCTTCCTCGGCGCGGGGGGTGATCGCGTCGTAAAACGCCTTCATTTCGGGCATCGAGCTGGCCAGCCGCTTGGCGTAGCGCTGCGGCTCGGTGGGCAGGCACCACTGTGCGAAGGGCTCGAGGTCGGCGAATTCGGTTGGCAGCACAGGAGGCATCGCGATCACACGCCCGCCGTGGTGCTGCGGCGATACTCGTCGATCCACGCCGCGGTCTCCTTGTGTAGATGACGCAGCAGGATCTCCTGGTCGTTGAGCAGGAACTTATCGATCACGCGCGACTCGATCATGCTCTGAGTCGCCTCCAGCGTGTTAGCGTCCTGCAGGCCGTATTCCTTGAAGGTCACCGCCGCGAGTTCCTGCGCGACCCGATCACGGGGTGTGCGCGGCTGGGGGAAGTACAACGTGCCTTCGAAGATGTGGCTGTTGTAGGACGTCGGCCAATAGTGATAGGTCAGGTACCAGCCCTGGCCCCAGAACAGCATGACGAAATTGGGAAACAGCTGGAATGAGTCGAGTCCCCACGGATCGCATTTCGCGGGGTTCAGCCCCATCGGCATCTCGCCCAAATCCGGCCTCTCCCAAGGCCCGAACAGTCCGCTCTGGCAGATGTCGTCCATCGGCTTGCGCATCTCGTCCGGCATCTCCCAGGCCCGGATGCCGGATGTGCTCACCAGCCGATGCGGGCCATCCAGACGGTAGTGCGGGGCCTCAAAACCCGCCTCGGCGGCCGCCTTTGAATACGCGGTCGGTGACTGGTTCGCGTGCAGCACCGGTGCGTGATAGAACTCCTGGAACGCGTCCAGGTACAGCTTCCAGTTCGCCTTCACCTCCGAGCGGTAACACCACCGCGACGTGAGCTTGTCGAACGGGTAGCCCTCGAGCGCTGTCACCATCGGCCCCAGAAACTCGCGGAGCGACTGTTCGGGCGTCTTGGCGAAGTTGACGAAGATGAAACCTTCCCAGACCTCGCAGTGCACCGACACCAGCCCGTAACGGCTCTTGTCGAGGTCGAAGAACTCCTCCTCCTGCTGGACGAAGGTCAGATTGCCGTCCAGGTCGTAACGCCAGGCGTGGTACTTGCAGGTGAACTGGCGGCACACACCGCTGGTCTCCTCGAGTGGCATGTCGTTCCACACCAACTTGTTGCCGCGGTGTCGGCAGATGTTGTGATACGCCTTGACCTCGCCAGATCCCGTACGCACCACGATGATTGACGTGTTGACGACCTTGAGCTCTTTGGTGAAGTAGCTGCCCTTACGTGGAACCTGTTCCACCCGACCGACATTCAACCAGGCACGTTTGAAGATGGCATCCCGCTCCAGCTCGTGGATCTGCGGGTTGATGGAGTCCTCGTAGGACACCGGCTCGGTGCCCAGTTCGGGGTAATGCTGCGTCCAGCTTCCCTCCGACGGCTTGGGGAATCGAGGCATGACCGCTCCTGTCCGTAGGACTCCGTCGGGCCGACGGTATATCCTCGAACCGCTAATCGCAAGTAGTTGATACTGCGGCCTCCGAAGGGCCCGGTGATTCAATCTGCAATCTCAACCACCACGTGATTCTTAAGTGCGATATCGCCCGTGATATCGGATTCGAAAGTTGCCTATTGGTCGAGACGGCCGTCGATCAGCGCGGCAGCGCTTCGAGGAGCTGCTCCGCAAGCGGCGCGGCCGAGGCGGGATTCTGCCCGGTGTAGAGATTGCGGTCCACCACCGTGAACGGCTTCCACATTTCACCCCGGACGAAGTCGATACCCAACTTGACCAGTTCGTCCTCGACCGTGAATGGCGCCTTCACGCGGAGGCCGACGGCGTCCTCCTCGTCGTTGGTGTACGCGGTGACGCGGTAGCCCGCGAAGGGAGATTTTCCGTCGCGGCGGGTGGCGAGGATGGAAACCGGTGCGTGGCAGACGATCGCCAACGGCTTGCCCGACGCGAGGGCGGCGATAAGCAGCCGCCCGGAGTCGGCGTCGCGCCAGAGGTCTTCCATCGGGCCGTGGCCGCCGGGGTAATAGACGGCGTCGTAATCGTCTAGTCGGGCGTTGGCGAGTTGGATTGGGCTGCGCAGCTCTTCGGCGGAACGCAGGATTCCTTCGAGTTTTTCGGCGATTTCGACGCTGCCGGCCATCGAGGGGCGCAGGCTCATCACGTCCACGTAGGGGACCGTGCCGCCGGGCGTGGCCACCACGATCTCGTGGCCGGCCCGGCTGAGCGCGTCGTAGGGGGCCGCGAATTCTTCGGCCCAATAACCGGTGGGGTGCCGGGTGCCGTCCTTCAATGTCCAGTAGCTCGTTGCGGTGACGACGAACAGTATCTTGGCCATCGAATGATCACGCCCCTTGATCGAGAGGGTGTTACGCAGATCAGCACCCGGCTTCGAGTGTGCATCCATGGCGGGATTTGTGCAGCCTGGGCGCCCAGGCCGCACACTCGAAGCCGTCAACGCACACTGTGCGCCTTGCTGGCAATCAAGCTACAACGCGCTCAAAACCAGACTTTGCGGCCGGCCACCGGACGCCCGACCGCCCCGAGGATCCACAAAATCACACCGATGAGCACCAGGATGCCACCGATCGTTTCCAGAATCGGGATGGCGGCGAAATAACCGATGACAACAAGAATGATGCCTAAGACAATCACGTCGAGTTCCCTTCTATTGGGCGTCAGTAGAATTGATCAATCACCGACTACCCCGGTCTCGACGCCCTCAATCAGGTATCGCTAGTTCCCCTTGATCAACGCGGCGCGGGCCAGCGTCTGCTCCGCCTGTTTCACGTGGGCGGCGTCGACCAGCACGCCGTTGACCCCTACCGCGCCGCGACCCTTGGCCTCGGCCTCCCGGTAGGCGGCGATATTGGCTTCGGCGCGGGCGATCTCATCGGCGGTCGGCGCGTAGACCCCGTTGGCGACGGGCACCTGGTCGGGGTGGATGGCCCACTTGCCGGTGTAGCCCAGCAGCGATGCACGTCGCGCGTCACGCTCATAGCCCGACAGGTCCCGGTAGTCGGGATAGGGCGCGTCGATCGCGTCGATGCCGGCGATGCGCGCCGCCACAATCACCTTGTTCCGCGCGTAAGCCCAGAATTCACCGGGGTATTCGCCGAGCGGGACGAAGTTGGTGTCGACCCGTGCACCCTGCGACAGTGAGAAGTCACCCACACCGAAGATCAGGGCGTCCAGCCGCGGGCTGGCCACTGCGATCTCCTCCGCATTCGCTAGGCCTTCCACTTCTTCGATCAAAACTTCGAGCCGAATCCGGTTGCTCAGGCCGAGTTTCGACTCCAGCTGGGTAAGCAGCACGTCGACCCACCAGACATCGCGTGCCGTGCGGGCCTTCGGGATGATGATGGTGTCGAGGTTCTCGCCGGCCTTGGTGACGACGTCAATGACGTCGTCGTGGCACCACTGGGTGTCCAGGCCGTTGATCCGGATGGCGCGTGCGGTGCGTCCCCAGTCGATGTCGTTGAGCGCGGCGATCGCCTTGACGCGCGACTCTTCTTTGAACGCCGGGGGTACCGCGTCCTCAAGGTCGAGGAACACCAGGTCGGCGCCGCACTGAGCACCCTTCTCGAACATGTTGTCGTTGCTCGCGGGCACCGCGAGTTCGGAACGTCGAAGTAGACCAGTCATCAATTTCCCTCTGTCACAACACGCCGCGGGCGCGCAGGTCGTCAATCTCGTTGGCAGTCAAGCCAAGTAGCTCGCCGTAGACTTCGGCGTTGTGTTCTCCGAGGTTGGGCCCGAGATGGCCGACCGTTCCGGACGCCGACGAGAAACGGGGGACCGGGGCCTGCACCGTCATCTGGCCGAGCTGTTCATCCTCGACCGAGACGAACACCTCGCGATGCGTCAGCTGCTCGTCGGCGACCAGATCGCGGATGTCGTAGACCGGTGCCGCGGCGACCTCGTGAGCTTCGAAAGTCTCCATCGCCTCCGAAAGAGTCTTGGTGGCAACCCAATCCGCGACCACGGCATCGACCTCGCCGGCCCGGGCCAGCCGCCGCTGCGGGTCGGAGAAGTCGGGGTCGGACAGCAGGTCGTCTCGGCCGATTGCGCGGAACACCCGCAGCGCCAATGCCGGTGAGCTGCCGGACATGGCAAGCCATCGTCCATCGGCGGTTTGGTAGGTGTTGCGTGGAGCCGAGATGTCCCAGCGATTGCCGGCACGCTCGGGCACCAAACCCAATTGGTCGTAGCCCAGCAAGGTCTGCTCCAGCAGCCGGGCCAGCGGGTCGATCAGGTTGACATCGATCAGCTGCCCCGGTGCACCGTGCACGTCGCGGTGGTAGAGCGCCATCATGACCGCATAGGTGGCGTTCAGCGAGGCGACGCCGTCTGCCAGCATGAACGGCGGCAGCGTGGGTGGCCCGCCGGCCGGTCCGGTGATGTGAGCGAATCCGCTCATCGCCTCACCGAGCGTGCCGAAGCCCGGGCGTTCGCTCTTCGGTCCGGTCAACCCGTATCCGGTGATGTGCAGCATCACGATCCGGTCGTTGACCGCGCGTAGGTTCTCGTAGTCCAGGCCCCATTTGCGTAGCGTCTGCGGCCTTGTGTTGAAGATGACGACGTCGGCATGCTCGACCAGGCGGCGCACCAGCGCCTGGCCTTCGGCGCAGCGCAGATCCAGCGTGATCGCTCGTTTGTTGCGCGATAAGGACTTCCACATCAGCCCGACATCCTCGCGCTGATTGCCCCAACCGCGGATCGGATCGCCGTGTCGCGGGTCCTCGACCTTGATCACGTCGGCGCCGAACTCGCCCAGGTATGTCGCGACCAGTGGGGCCGCGGCCAAAGTGGCGAGGTCGAGAACTCGCACGCCGTCAAGCATTCGCACCGGCACCTACTCGGGTGTTCGAAGGTCGTTGCAGCCCAAGGTGTCCCCGCAACGTCGAGGACTCGTACTCGGTGCGGAACAGGCCGCGTCGCTGCAGTCCCGGAACCACCATCCGCACAACGTCTTCGAATGCGCCGGGCAGATGCGTTGCCGCCAGGACGAATCCGTCGCAGGCTCCGCTTTCGAACCAGTCCGCCATCTGATCGGCAACCTGTTCGCCGGTGCCGACGAAGCGGGGTCCCTGCAGTAGCGTCGCGCGGTGGCCGGCTAGATCGCGCACGGTCACAGGGCGTCCGCCGCCTTGGAAAGAAATGTGGGTGCGCAGGTTCTGTACCAGTCCGCGTATTCCGGAAACCGACCCGATCAGCTCGTCGGTGACGGGGTCGTCCAGATCGTGTTGCGCGAAGTCGTAATTCATCAACTCCGACAACAGTGTCAGTGATGCCATGGGATGAACCAGTTCGTTGAGGAACAGAGCTTCGCGCTCCTTGGCGTGGGCCTCGGACTCGCCCACCACAGCGTATGCCATCGGGCAGATCCGTACTGCAGCAGGATCACGCCCGGCATCGGCGATTCGTACTTTCTGGTCGGCGTAGTGGCTGCGTGCGACCTCGATACCCGGATCCCCGGTGAAGATCAATTCCGCCCAGCGGGAGGCGAATTCGCGTCCGCGGCCCGAAGAGCCGGCCTGGATGATCACCGGTCGGCCCTGCGGGGTGCGCGGCACGGTCAGCGGCCCGCGCGACGAGAAGTACTGGCCGACGTGCCCGAGTTCGTGCACCTTGTCCGGGTCGCCGTAGTGCCCGGCCGCCCGGTCATGCAGGATCGCACCGTCCTCCCAGGTGTCCCAGAGCCCGGCGACCACGTCCAGGAACTCATCGGCGCGGTCGTAGCGCTCGTCATGGCCGAGGTGGGCGTCGACACCGAAGTTCTGCGCCTCGCTGTCGTTGACGGACGTGACCACGTTCCAAGCGGCCCGGCCGCCGGACAGGTGATCCAGCGTGGCGAAGGTCCGGGCGACGTGGAACGGCTGGTAGTAGGTGGTCGAGTAGGTCGCGCCCAGTCCGATGCGCGAGGTGGCCTGGGCCAGCACGCCGAGCACAATGCTGAGGTCCAGCTTGACCGGGCGGGCGCCGTAGGACACCGCCTCGGCCACCGATCCCCCGTACACCCCGGGCATCGCGAGCCGGTCGTCGAAGAACATCAGATCGAAGCAGCCTTCTTCGAGCTGGCGGGCGATCTTGGCGTAGTACGCAGCGTCGAGGTAGCCGTGTTCGGTCGCCGGGTGCCGCCACGATCCGGCGTACACCGAGGTGCTGCCCGCCTGCATGAAAGCGACGAGGGCCATCTTGTCTTGTCGTCGATCAACCATGTTCGAAACCTAACATCTGATATTTCAGATATCAAATGTGAGATGTATTGTTTGATAGCATTCCCGGATGGCTTCGATTTCGGGGATCGACATCTCCGGCACGGTGCGCGAACGGGCCGCCCGTGAACTCCGGGACCGCATCCTGACCGGTGCCCTGCCCGCGGGCGCCCGGATCGACCTCGACGCGATCACCGAGGAGTTCGCGACCAGCCGGACCCCGGTCCGCGAGGCGCTGTTGGAGCTCTCCTTCGAGGGATTGGTGCAGGTCGCGCCGCGCAGCGGTGTCACCGTGATCGGGATCAGCCCCACCGACGTGATGGACAGCTTCACCATCCTCGGAGTCCTCACCGGACAGGCCGCCGCGTGGGCGGCCGAACGTATCGAATCAGAAGAGCTCGATATGCTGCGCGAACTGGCGGCCGACGTCGTCGCGCGCTCCGGTGACGACAGCATCGGCGAGGCCAACTGGCACTTCCACCAAAAGATCCACCGCGCCGCCCACTCGCCGCGGCTGATGACGCAGATCAAGCAGGCCGCTCGGGTGGTTCCGAGCAACTTCCTCACCCTGTTTCCCGATCACGAGAAACATTCGCTCGACGAGCACCGGGAGCTACTCGACGCACTCGGCGACAAGGACGTCGAACGGGCCCGCACGATCGCCGAACGCCATGTTCTGGACGCCGGGCGCTCGCTGGCCGACTGGCTCGAGCAGCGCCGCACCGCCTAAGTCGCAACCGGCCGTCACACGCCGCAGCGCTTGCCGGCGTGGCGCCAGGACTTGAGTATTTTCGTGGGGTGGCGATAGCCCCCGTCCCGGCACAAGTCCCAGCGCAGTACACGCTGTCGCCTGCCGCACCCCGACCGCGCACGCTGATCGACATCCTTTATGACACCGCCGCGCGCTACCCGGACGCGACGGCTATCGACGACGGCACCGTCCAGCTCACCTACAGCGAACTGATCAGCGACATCGAGGCCAGCGTGGAGTGGCTGGCCGCCCGCGGCATCGGCCGCGGCGACCGGATCGGCATCCGGATGCCGTCGGGCAGCTACGCGCTGTACGTGGCGATCCTGGCGACGCTGGCCACCGGCGCGGCGTACGTCCCCGTCGACGCCGACGACCCCGACGAGCGCGCCGAATTGGTGTTCGGTGAGGCCGGCGTCGTGGGCGTCATCACCGAGGCGGGCTTGCTCCGCGGCATCGGCTTATCCCGGGGCTGGCGGGCCACCGCGCCGCTGGGTCGCGACGACGCCTGGATCATCTTCACGTCCGGCTCGACCGGCATGCCGAAGGGCGTGGCCGTCACGCACCGCAGCGCCGCCGCGTTCGTCGACGCCGAGGCGCAGATGTTCTTGCAGGACAACCCGATTGGCCCGGGGGACCGGGTACTGGCCGGGTTGTCGGTGGCTTTCGATGCGTCGTGCGAGGAGATGTGGCTGGCCTGGCGACACGGCGCCTGCCTGGTTCCCGCGCCGCGCTCGCTGGTGCGCAGCGGGATGGACCTCGGTCCCTGGCTGGTCACCCGCGACGTGACGGTGGTGTCGACGGTGCCGGCGCTGGCCGCGCTGTGGCCCAGCGAGGCGCTGGAAGCGGTGCGGTTGTTGATCTTTGGCGGTGAGGCCTGCCCGCCGGAGCTGGTCGAGCGGCTCGCCCCAAGCATGCAAGAAGGCCGGGAAGTGTGGAACACCTACGGCCCGACCGAGGCCACCGTCGTCGCGTGTGCGGCGAAGCTCGACAGCTCGGGACCGATCAGCATCGGGCTGCCGTTGCCGGGCTGGGACCTGGCCGTGGTCGACGCCGACTGCCTGCCGGTCGCCTTCGGCGACGTCGGCGAGCTGGTGATCGGCGGCGTCGGGCTGGCCCGCTACCTGGACAAGGACAAGGACGCCGAGAAGTACGCCGCGATGCCGTCGCTGGGCTGGCAGCGCGCCTATCGCAGCGGCGATCTGGTCCGGCTGGAACGCGACGGGCTGTATTTCTGCGGCCGCAGCGACGACCAGGTCAAGCTCGGGGGCCGGCGTATCGAACTGGGCGAGGTCGACTCGGCGCTGGTGCACCTGCCGGGGGTCAGCGGCGGAGCGGCCGCGGTCCGTCACACCGCCACCGGCACACCGGTGCTGGTCGGCTATCTCGTCAGCACCGATCCGGCGTTCGACCTCGAACGAGGCGCGCGCCCGGCTCGCTGCGCAACTGCCGGCCTCGCTGGTGCCGCGGCTGATCCGGGTCGACGAGCTGCCCACCCGCACGTCGGGCAAGGTCGACCGCGACGCGCTGCCGTGGCCGCCACCGGGCGGGGAGTCCGACGAAGTCGGCCGATCTGGGCGGCACGGCCGGCCGGCTCGCCGGGCTGTGGCGGGACCTACTGGGGGCAGCGGTGGACACTGTCGAGGCGGATTTCTTCGCGCTCGGCGGCGGCTCGCTGGCCGCCGCGCAACTCGTGTCCGGGCTGCGGCAGCAGTACCCGCAAGTCACCGTCGCCGACCTGTACGACCATCCCCGGCTGGGCTCGCTCGCCGGGTTCCTCGACGAACTCGAGCCGCCGCCACAGGTCGCCGAGCGCACGGTCCGGCCGACGCCGTGGCTGACAAGGTTCGCGCAGACTGTGCTTGCCCTGCCGTTGGCGACGCTGGCGGCGCTGCAGTGGTTGACGTGGCTGGCGCTGGGCAACAACGTCGCCCGCGCCCTGCACGTGGTGCCGTGGACCGTGGCGGTGAACTGGTGGCTGGTCGCGGCGGCGTTCGTCTTGTTCGTCACGCCGTTGGGCCGGATGGGCATCGCGGTGCTGTTCGCACGGACGTTGCTGTCGCGCGTGCAGCCGGGCACCTACCCGCCGCGGCGGCTCGGTGCACCTGCGGATCTGGTTCACCGAGCGGCTCGCCGAGGCCAGCGGCGCGCACAACCTGTCGGGGGCGCCGTGGCTGGTGTACTACGCCCGCGCGCTCGGCGCGAACATCGGCAAGGGTGTCGATCTGCATTCACTGCCGCCGGTCACCGGGATGCTCACCCTCGGACACCGCTGTGCCATCGAACCCGAGGTCGACCTGTGCGGTCACTGGATCGACGGGGACGCGTTCCACGTCGGTGAGATCACGATCGGCGATGACGCCACGATTGGCGCGCGGTCGACGCTGCTGCCCGGCGCGGCCGTCGGCAAGAACGCCGACGTGGCACCGGGCGCGGGCGTGCTGGACAAGATCAAGAACGGCCGGTACTGGAAAGGCTCGCCGGCAGTGAAGTCCGGCCGGGTCAACCACCCGTGGCCGGACGAGCGGCCGCCGCGCAGGACGCGCTGGGTCGTGATGTACGGACTGACGTCGGTTCTGCTGGGGGCACTGCCGCTGCTCGCGGTGGCGACCGGCCTGGCAGTCATCGTGGTCGCCGTCCACCACACGCACCGGCTGTCGCAGGCCGTGATTCCCGCGCTGTTGTGGACACCGGCCGCGACGCTGGCCGCGCTCGCAGCGTACGCACTGCTGACCGTGCTCGGGGTGCGGCTGTTATCGCTGGGACTGCGCGAGGGCTATCACCCGGTACGCAGCCGAGCCGGCTGGCAGCTGTGGGCCACCGAGCGGCTGATGGACGCCGCGCGCAACTATCTGTTCCCGCTGTATGCCAGCCTGCTGACGCCGATGTGGCTGCGACTGCTGGGCGCCAAAGTCGGCCGCGGCACCGAGATTTCGACGGTATTGATGACGCCGAAGTTCGCCGTCATCGAGGACGGCGCGTTCCTGGCCGACGACACGATGGTCGCGTCCTACGAGCTCGGCGGCGGCTGGATCTATGCGGCGAAGACGACCGTCGGCAGGCGCGCATTCCTCGGCAATTCCGGTATTACCCAGCCGGGCCGCCGTGTTCCCGACGACGGACTGGTGGCCGTGCTGTCGGCCGCGCCGTCGAAGGCCAAGCGCGGCTCGTCCTGGCTGGGCAGCCCGCCGATGCGGCTGCGCCGTCGCCCCGAGGAGGCCGATGCTGCGACCACGTACGACCCGCCGCAAAGGTTGAAGACGATGCGGGCGTTGGTGGAAACACTCCGGCTGCTGCCGGTGATCGCGTCGGTCGCGATCGGACTCGCCGTACTTGGCGGATTACAGTCGCTGGCAAGGATATTCGGCATCTGGTGGGCGGCGCTGGGCGGCGGGCTGGTGCTGCTGGCGGCGGGCGCGATCGCCGGTGTCATCTCGATCGTCGCGAAATGGCTTCTGGTCGGCCGGATCAGAGCCAGCGAATACCCGCTGTGGTCGTCGTTCGTCTGGCGCAACGAGGTAGCCGACACGTTCGTCGAAACCGTTGCCGCACCCTGGTTCGCCCGGGCGGCCAGCGGCACGCCGGCGTTGAATCTGTGGCTGCGCGCGCTGGGCGCCCGTATCGGGCGCGGTGTGTGGTGTGAAAGCTATTGGCTGCCTGAGGCGGACCTTGTCACGCTGGACGACGGATCGACCGTCAACCGGGGCTGCGTGGTGCAGACCCACCTGTTCCACGACCGGATCATGCGGATGGACAGCGTTGTGCTGGAACCCGGTGCGACGCTGGGGCCGCATTGCGTCGCACTGCCCGCGGCCCGGCTGGGCGCCGGCGCGACGGTAGGCCCCGCGTCCCTGGTGGTCCGCGGTGACGAGGTGCCGGGATCGACGCGCTGGCAAGGCAATCCGATCAGGCCGTGGAATCCCGGTCGCAAGAAGGCGCGTAAGACTGCCTCCGGCCGTGGCGTCGAGGACACCGCCGCGTGAAGCCCTCCCCCAAGAAAGCGCTGCCGGAAGTGATCGACGAGTACCTGCCGAAAAACGGCAACTCCGGATACCAGGTGTCGCGGTATGAGCTGGACCTGGACTACAGGGTCGCATTGAACCGGCTGTCCGGCACGGCCACGATCACCGCCGTCACGCTGACCGAGTTGCAACAACTCACGCTCGATCTGTCGAATGCGTTGACGGTGTCGAAGGTGTCGGTGAACGGCAAACGGGTGGACCAATTCTCCTGTCGCGGTGGCAAATTACGCATCCGCCTGGGATCGAAGCTGCCGACCGGGGCCGGGTTGTCGATCGTGGTGCGATACGGCGGTTCGCCGAGGCCGATTCGTTCACTATGGGGCGACGTCGGTTTCGAGGAGCTGACCGACGGTGTACTGGTCGCCGGGCAGCCCAACGGCGCCGCGTCGTGGTTCCCCTGCAACGATCACCCCAGCGCCAAAGCCGCATTTCATATCCAGGTCAGCACCGAGAGCCGGTACCGGGTGGTTGCCAACGGACAACTGGTGTCGCGCCGGGCCCGCGCCTCGCGCACGGTGTGGACCTATGAGCAGCGCGAGCCGACGTCGACCTACCTCATCACCCTGCAGATCGGCAGCTACGAATTGCGACGGCTGGCCCGTACACCGGTGCCGATACAAGCCGCGCTGCCCGAGCGGTTGCGTGCGGCATTCGACCACGACTTCGCCCGCCAGCCCGAGATGATGCAGTTGTTCATCGAGCTGTTCGGACCGTATCCGCTGGCCACCGGGTACACGGTCGTTGTCACTGACGACCCGCTGGAGATACCCCTTGAAGCCCAAGGGATTTCGATCTTCGGCGCTAACCATTGCGACGGCACGCGGTCCAGCGAGCGGCTGATCGCCCATGAACTCGCGCATCAGTGGTTCGGCAACTCGGTGACAGCGGGCCAGTGGCGCGATATCTGGCTACACGAAGGATTCGCGTGTTACGCGGAGTGGTTGTGGTCCGAGCGAAGCGGCGGGCCGAGCGCCGACGACCTGGCCCGGCTGCACCACGCGCAGCTACGTACTGAGCCGCAAGACCTGCTACTGGTCGATCCCGGCGCGCGCGACATGTTCGACGACCGCGTCTACAAACGTGGCGCGTTGACCCTGCACACGCTGCGCGGTCGGCTGGGCAGTGACAATTTCTTTGCGCTGCTGAAGGATTGGACGTCGCGTCATCGCCACGGCACCGCCGTCACCGACGACTTCACCGGCCTGGCGGCCAACTACTCCGACGAGTCGCTGCGCCCGTTGTGGGACGCGTGGCTGTACTCGACGGCGGTGCCCTGAGTTCAGCTGAGCGCGGGCAGCACGGTGTCGGTTAGCAGCTGGACCGATTTCCACGCTTCGTCGACGGGCATGCCGCCGACCAGCGGGTGCAGCACCAGCGGCCCGAAATCGTCGCTGTCCCGGATTTCGGCGATGAGCTCATCGGGAGTCAGGAACCGGTAGCGCCCCGATGCTCTGACCTCGTCCAGCGTTTGAACGCCGGGCAGGTGCATCAGGGATCGTTGGTCGGTTGACCATTCACCGTAGGTGACTGCTTCCCACAGGATGTACTCCCCGAGTTCGGCCCAGGCCCGGTCGGGATCCTCGTGCAGATAGATCATTCCGCGATTGATCGGCCCGGGCATCAGGATCAGGGGCTTGATGGCGGCAGCAGAACACAGTTCGCGGTAGTAGGCGGCGATGTCGGGCAAATGGTCGGCCAGGCTGAGCGGCAGTCCGAACCGGGCCGCGCGGCGAGCGGTGGCGCGCGCACCGCCACCGACGTACAGCGGCGGATGCGGCCGGCTCCAGGTACCGGTACAAATTCCCGCGTCCGCCCCGGCGCCGGACCAGACCGACAGCATCCGCTCCACCAGGCTGTCCATCAGCTTGCCGCGCCGGCCGAAATCCAGGCCGAGCGAATCGTATTCGACGGTTCGGTAGCCCAGACCCACCGTGGTGTGCAGCCGTCCGCGACTCATGTTGTCCACCAGCGCAATGTCTTCGGCGAGCCGGACCGGATTCCATAGCGGCCCCAGCGCGCAGTCCACGCTGGCGATCATCGTCGAGGTGCGCGCCAGGAACATCGCCGCGGCCATGATCGGGTTGCAGCTCCAGCCGTGACCGGTGGCGTGGTGCTCGTCGACGCTCACCGACGTGATGCCATGGGACTCACCCCATTGCGCCAGTTCGAGGGCGGCGGATAAGAGTTTGCTCTGCGTGCGGGGTTCGCCATGCGGCGAGGCGAAGTTGAAGCGCAGCACCGTCAGTGCCATGTCAGGCTCCGTCGGGGCCCGGCGCGGCCATGGACTCAACGAACCCGGCGAAGTCGGGGAACAGCGCGCGGTCGACGATCTCGATGCGGGTGCCGAACGCGTCGACGTAGTAGGCGAACATCCCAAACTCCGAGTCCGGTATTGCTCCGGTCATTTCGAAGCTGAAACCGTGGCTCTCCAACGCACGTGCGGTCTCGAGGAGGTTGTCGGTGAAGTAGCCGACATGGTGGACGGAATTGCCCGGGGCGGGTGTCCAGGGCGTGCCCGGAACCTCTTGGACCAGTTCGATGTACGGGCTCTGCACTGAATAGACGATCGTCGAGGTCAGGTCGCGAACCCCTTCGGTGGTGCGGAAGGGCAACGTGTAGCGCAGCGGGGTGATCCACCGGTAGCCGGCCAATGCGCTGAGCCGGGCCATCGCGGCGTCGAGGTCGGGCACCACGATGCCGGTGTGATAGAAGTCCTTGGGTTGCAATGCGAATGCCATAGTGATGTCCTTACCGTGCCGTCACGAGTTGGTCGCAATTTGTCTTGAGAGCCAAGCTCTTTCCCAGAAGTTGGTGGTGTCGTCCAGCAGGCTTTGGTGCGCTTCCCTGAGCACTTCGCGTGCCCCCGGATGGTCCGGCTGCGCGGCGGCGACGAGCTCGGCAAGGTGGATGGCGTGCAGTGGACGGTTCTCCGCGAGGTGCGCTCTTGCTCGGCCCTCGAGCGCATCGGCTCCGGCCAGTTCCACCACGTCGGTGCCGACGGCGTCGAAGCCGATGGGATAGAGCTCGGTGGTCGACCGGTGGTGAAACCAGCCCGAGTAGTTCTCCCACACCGCCCGCACATCCCAGGAGACCTTCCCATAGCCTTGGCCCACTTCGTATTCCGCGGGCAAGACGATCTCACTCATCAGGGTCTGAACGTCTTTTCCGGCGTTCATCCCGGCCACGGTCTGGTCGTGAATGTACTCGACGGCGTTGCGCAGCCGGGTGAGCTCGGCGTGGATGCGCTTCTGCCCCGCGATCGGTTCGAAATGACCGGTCACCAGGAGTTCCGGCTGCAGATCGCGCACCCGCTCGACCGAAGAGATCGCGGTCAGGGCATCACGGTAGCGGTCGCCGCGCATCGTGACAAGGTTCGGAATGTGACCGAATATCGGGCCAAACGTATTTCCACACAGGCAGATTCGCTCGTCCGGCAGCCATATCACCAACGAGTCGGTGGTCTCACCTCCCGGGACTGAGATCAGCTCCAGTCGCCGGCCGCCGACGTCGAGGGTGAGCGTGTCGTCGAAGTCGAGGTCGACGGTCGGGACGCTCTGCGCGGGCAGCCGCCTGGTGCCGAGACGGCGCTGAATGGCCTGGATTCCCGTCGCCAGGGTGTCCTTGAAGGCGAAAGCGCTGCGGCTGGCGCGGTACGGGATCAGCCGTTCGTTGTCGTCTCGCCAATGCGTCCAGTTCGCCTGGGCCACAACGGTTGTGTCGGGGTCGCGGACGCTGTCCAGGCCGCCGACATGGTCCACGTGCCCCTGGGTGAAGATGATGTAGCGCACCGGCGAGGAGTCAACGGCGTCGAAGTTGGCGCGATGCACCGGGCCCTCGAAGCCCATCCCGGTGTTGACGATCACCCGGCCGTCGCCGGTGGTCAGCAGGTAGGCATTCGACAGGCCCGGCGAGCACCACAGTCCAGGCGCGATCTGCTCGGCCCGCTCGGCAGCCGCCGGCCGCAGGCCATCGGCGCCCGGCCTGCTGCGATAGACCGGCTCAAAGTCTTGGCTACGCATCGATGCTCCTCATTCGGGGCGAACGTCGAACCGGTCGAAGTAGAAGTCGAACCGCCCGCGCAGTTCATCGGCCGAGACGCCGAAGTGCCGTTGCAGGTCGTAGCGGATGCGGCCATGCTTGCCGCGCGGATTGCCGTCCAGGTACTGCTGGAACCGCTTTCGCACCTTTGGTGTCAATTCGACCCCGCCGCAGCGGTAAAGCTCTTCGAGCAGCGGTATTTCGTTGCCGTTGAGCTGGTGGAAGTTGATGTCAATGCTCCGTTCGGCCGGCACCAGCTCACGATCGCGGACACATGCGCTGAGCAACCGGTGCACCCGATCGGTCCAGTAGTCCAACAGCCACTGCGGATCGATGCTCGTCCGGCGTAGCCGATCGGAGTAGGCCATCATCGTGATCACCGACTGCACCACCGCGACGGGATCGCGATGGGTGAACGCCACCGTCGCGTCGGGAAAGGTCGCCATCAAAGGGCCGAGTTGCTCACAGTGCTGGGGACTCTTGAGGATCCAGGTCTGCGGGCCGCGCAGAAAGGTCAGCGCCTGCAAGACCTTCTTCAGATACGCGTAGTGCCGCGTTTGGTCGAGGGCGAGGTAATAGTCGCGCCAATCCGGCACGCGGGCATGCCATTCCAGAACGTAACCGGCCAGGTCGAGATCAAGGAGTTCGACCTCTTCCTCGATCGCCTCGGGGAACCGGTCGTGCATGGCGGCGACTACCGGGGCGCTGGCCATCAGCGCGTCGTGTTCGGACTTGGCGCGCGCATATCGAGGGTCAACCCCGAAGATGTCGGGGCCACCGCCGCGCGCTGGGATCGGCTCCTGACTCTCCCAATACGGCAGCGCACGGCGGCGTGGGTCGGCGGCAATGAGATTCACCAGATGGGTGGTGCCCGATCGCGGCATCCCGACAACGACGATGGGCTTCTCGATCGGGATCGACTCGATCTCGGGGTAGCGCTTGACGAGCTCGGTCAGCGACAACCGGTTTCGCAGCAGGCGAACCACTCGCTGTCGCAACGTCGAGCGGCTGAGTTGCCGCAGGCCGTCGTCGGCTTCGATCGCGGTGACGTGCGCGGTCAGGCGATCTCCGAACCCGTCCGTGTCGTCCAGGTCGTCGACACCAGCTTGCTCGACGGCCTCCGCCAGCATCCGGTCGATGTCGAAGTCGACCTGTTTGGCTTCGGTGAATTCCAGTATTTGACGCTGGACATCGGTCAGCTGCGGCGAGGTGAGATCGTCGAAATCGATGTCACCGATGTCGGGGCCCGCAGCGCCCATGCGACCGCCTCCTCGACCAGGTGTCGAATATTCGACGTATCATTCGAAATATGGTACGGACGGTAGACGCGGTGCAGACGCCTCGTCAACCCAATTCACCACCGACCGAGCGGGTGGTCGCGGTCATGCAGCTGCTCGGATCCCAACCCACGCGAGCGTTCTCCCTCGCCGAGATCACCCGCGAGCTGGGCATCAGCCGGGCCACCGGCCACGCAATCCTGACGACGCTGGCCACTCACCACTGGGTGGTGCGCGACATCGCCACCGCCGCCTACTCCTGGGGACCTGGCATCGCGGCACTGGCGAAGCCCGCCGATGACCGGGTCTTCCACGGTATTCTGCAGCAACTCGCCGAATCCACAGCGGCACAAGCGTTTCTGGCCCGCCGCGAGGGTAATGCCATCGTCGTGGTGGACAGTGCCGGTGAATCCACGTCCGGGATGCGGATCGACCGGGGTTTGCGCATGCCCGTGGTCGCGCCGTTCGGCCGCGACTACATTGCCGGGAGCCCCGCTACCGCGCAGCGTGCCTGGCTGGAGGGCATCGGCAAGCCGTCGACCGCGCTATCCCGGCGAATCACCTCGGTGCTCAGTGAGATTCGGGTACGCGGATACACCGTCGAACGACTCAGCCGCGAATACCTCCAGGTGTACACGGCGCTGCGCGCACTGCGCGGAGACGGAGAGCCCGACGCGATCACCGCGCGGCTCGCCCGGGCGTTCGCCGACCTCACCGTGATCGACGTCTTGGACGCCGAACTCGCCGCGGACGGCACGCTCAACATCGCCACCATTTCCGCCCCGATCTTCGACGAGGACGGGGTCGTCGCGATGTCGATCAGCGCCGCGCCATTCACCGACCTCCCCGCATGCGACGTCCTGCGATTGAGCGAGCAGGTCTGCGCCGCGGCACGAAGGATCGAACCGCAGATCGCGAGCCCTACAAGTTAGCCAGGTCGTCGGGAACGTCGACTTGGTGTTCCAGCAGCGCTTCGAGCGGCACGACCTCGAGGGTGCGTTCGTGGGTGGAGGCCAACACCACCGGCGCGGCGCGACCGTCGCGATGAGCCCGAAGCCAATTCAGGGCGGTGACGCACCAGCGGTCTCCGGGTAGCAGGCCGGGAAACCGGTACTCGGGAACCGGCGTCAACAAATCGTTGCCGATCGAACGCTGGTGCTCGAGAAACTCGGCGGTCATCACGGCACAGATCGTGTGGCGGCCGACATCCTCGGGCCCACTCGAGCAACAGCCGTCGCGGTAGTAACCGGTGAGAGGCTCGGCGCCGCACGGCTGCAGCAAGCCGCCGAGCACGTTGCGATCGGACATCTCGTTAGTATCGCGCTGTCGGGCGGAAAGTTAGAAGACATATCGCGGTTTGCGCCGCGCGAATTGTCCCGCCGTGCGCCTACCCGGCGAGCCGGTAGGCGACCGGCGGACGGATCCCCTGCAACCTGCCGGCTGCGGCGCCGTCGGTCTCCGAGTACACCCGGGCAATGTCGACAAGCGCGGTGCCCGTACGCACCAGTTCCGCATGCGCCGCATCGAGGAAACCAAGCAACTGGGTGGCCCCTGCCGCAAACGCCGTTGCCGCCTGAGTCGAGACCTCATCGGCGCCGGCGGGAATTAGCGCGGTCACCGACGGCGTTGCCGCCGCACCGGCCGCAACGGCCCGCATCGCGCCGCCGACGACGTCGACGCCGACGCCGGCCACGGCCGGGTCGAAGGACATCGACTGCATCGGCGCACTCCTGACGTCAGCGAATCTGTGTTGAGTGCGATAGTAGCAGTATGCAATTGTTTGCGTCTATAACGGTTGCACTATGCGAAGGTGTCGCTGGCGACGCGGACACGCGACGTCCCGACCGGATGGACTCCCCCGCGACGGAGGAGTTAAGTCATGCCAATGTCGACGCCGAACCCGCCCGGATTCCCGCCGCCTGAGGGTTGGCAGCCGCCCGGCTACTTCCCGCCCCAACGCCCCCCGATGCCACCGCCGTCGGGGTACCCGAGGCACCCGCCGCAGCCCGGCTATCCACCGCGGCAGCCCTATCCCGGTTGCGCCGGCTATCCCGGAACCCCAGCGTGTTCTGCCTACTCGGGTTGCCGGTCCTACTCGGCAGCATCGTCTGGGCCATCGTCGACGCCGTCATGATGTTCAGCGGCAGCGTGAAAGACAATTACGGCCGCAAGCTTCGCTAGCGCCGGATCACGATCAGGTCACAATTCCCAACCTCAGATGATTGCAATCGGCGCGTCGAACCTCCTGTAGGACAAGGGAAAATTAGTGTCACTTCGTGAACCGCCGAACGGCCATGAAGCTGCCACTGATGCTGGCAGCGGGCGCGGCTCTGGCTCAAGCGCCGCGCGCCTCTGCCGAGGCAGGCCGGTGGTCGCCCGACCGTGCCAACGCCTGGTATCGCGCGCAGGGCTGGCTTGTCGGCGCGAACTACATCCCGTCGACCGCCATCAATCAGCTGGAGATGTTTCAGCCGGGAACCTATGACCCCCAACGCATCGACGGCGAGTTGGGTGCGGCCCGGTTACTCGGCTTCAACACCATGCGGGTCTTCCTCCACGACCAGTTGTGGGCCGCCGATCGCCAGGGCTTCCAAAGCCGTCTCGCCCAGTTCGTCGGCATCGCGTCGCGC
Organism: uncultured Actinomycetota bacterium; assembly: GCA_963794245.1. Classification (GTDB taxonomy): domain Bacteria; phylum Actinomycetota; class Actinomycetes; order Mycobacteriales; family Mycobacteriaceae; genus Mycobacterium. Next base: position 488,463 of record CAWCDD010000005.1, read on the forward strand.
CATGGCATCAAGCCGCTGTTCGTATTGTTCGACTCCTGTTGGGATCCGTTCCCCAAGGCCGGCCCGCAACACGCGCCGGTACCGGGGGTGCACAACTCCGGCTGGGTGCAGAGCCCGGGTGCCGAACGCCTCGGCGACCCCCGCTACATCCCGGTCATGCAGGACTACGTCACCGGAGTCTTGAGCCAGTTCCGCAACGACGACCGGGTTTTGGGTTGGGACCTGTGGAACGAACCCGACAATCCCGCAAAGGAATATCGCAAGGTCGAGCGCTCAGACAAGCTGCAACGCGTCGCCGACCTGCTTCCCCAGGTGTTCCGGTGGGCACGCTCAGTTGATCCCGCTCAGCCATTGACGAGCGGTGTGTGGCAAGGATCCTGGGGAGACCCCGGAAGTCGCAGCCCAATCAGCGCCATTCAGCTCGACAATGCGGACGTGATCACCTTCCACAACTACGGCAAACCGGCCGAGTTCGAGTCGAAGATCAATGAACTGGCGCCGATGGGGCGGCCGATCATCTGCACCGAATACATGGCTCGGTCCCAGGGCAGCACCATCGAGGGGATCCTGCCAATTGCCAAGCGCCACAACGTTGGTGCGATCAACTGGGGTCTGGTGGCCGGGAAGACCCAGACCTACTTTCCGTGGGACTCATGGAATCACCCGTACACGGCGCCACCGAAAGTTTGGTTCCACGACCTTCTGATGCCCGATGGCAGGCCCTACCGGGAAGGCGAAGCCCAGGCGGCTCGAGGGCTGACCGGCGGGCTGGGTTAGCCCGAATTCAGAGTCGTCGCCAGGTTCTGCGCGACCTCGTGCTGCCAGAACTTGTTGGCGTGGTTGGTGTCTACCTCGATTTCGAAGCGGTCCGTCATCTCCGCGGTGACGTCGGCGGCGTCGACGTAGAACTGCTCGTACCAGCGCCGGTGCTGATAGACCGCGCCGTCCTCCTCGGTGAGCAGCGGGTTCTCGATGCGCGTCTTGTGCTTCCAGATCTCGACGTCTTCGAGGAACCCCTCACCGAACGATCGGCTCATGGCGGCGGCGAGCTTGGTCGCCTTGGCCGCCGGTAGGCCGGGGAGTTCCTGGACCGCCACGCCCCACTGCAGCACGAACGAGTCATGGGTGACCGGGTAGTGGCAGTTGATCAGCGCCACTTCGATCGTGAAGTCCGGCGCCACGTCGTTGTGCAGCCAGTTGATCATGTAGGCGGGACCGAAATACGTTGCCTCGGAACGAAGTTTCGTCCCCTCCCAGAGATTGTCGTAGTTCTTCGTGGTATCAGGACGAGCCTTCGACTCCATGAGCTGGGTCGCCGTGTGGCCCTCGATGATGTTCTTGAAGAACGTCGGGTACGCGTGGTGGATGTAGAAGAAGTGGGCCATGTCGACGTTGTTGTCGACGATCTCCCGGCAGTGCGATCCCTCGATGAGGATCGAGTTCCACGACCACGGCGACCACCGTCCTTCGGCGTACCCGTCGATCGTCGGCGGAAGGAGCTCGGCCGGGGGCGTCGACCCCTCGGGGTCGTGCCAGACCAGCAGTTGGCCATTGACCTCCCCGGTCGGCCAATGCCGCGTACGTGCCAATCGGGGCGTGCGCTTGGCGTAGGGCACCAGTGAACAACGACCGGTCGAGCCCTGCCAGCGCCAGTCGTGGAAAGGGCACGCCACCGAATCGCCCTTGACGGTCCCTTGGGACAGGTCACCACCCATGTGGCGGCAATACGCGTCGAGGACGTGCAGCTCGCCCTGCGAGTCGGCGAACGCCACCAGGCGAGACCCAAATGCGTTGATGGCGTGCGGGCTTCCGTCACGGAAGTTTTCGGCCAAGCCTATGCAATGCCAGCCGCGGGCAAAGCGCGCCATGGGTACGCCGGTGTCGATGTCCCGGACGTCGTTGTTGGTTGTGACCACAGCGATTTCTCCTCAGCTGTCTTCCGCCAGTCGCCGCACGGTGGCCAGCCACTCCTCGACGATGTCGAGGACCACCTCCCGCGAACGCCGCACCTTGTTGATCGACCCGATGATCTGTCCCGCCGGAGAGCCCGCCAGCGCGGCAGACCGCGCACGCATGAACCGTGCCGAGGCATCGGCATACACGATGCCTTGCAATGGCATTGGCAGTGGGGCGGGATTGCCGGGGCCGTCCCAGGCCTCGGTCCAGTCGGTGCGGATCTGACGAGCCGGTTTACCGGTCATCGCGCGCGAGCGCACCGTGTCGCTGTACCCGGCCTTCAGCAGGTTGTCGACGACCCAGGGTTCCGTGGCCGCCTCGGCGACCGTCAGCCACAACGACCCGGTCCAGGCCCCTTGTGCGCCAAGGGCCATCGCCGCCGCCATCTGCCGGCCGTTACCGATTCCTCCGGCGGCCAGCACGGGGACGTCCGGCCCGACCTCATCCACGACCGCGGGCACCAGCACCATGGTCGAGATCTCGCCGGTGTGACCCCCGGCCTCGCCACCCTGCGCGATGATCACATCCACTCCCGCATCGACATTGCGCCGGGCGTGCCGCGGCGAACCACTCAATGCGCCTACCAGAACGCCCTTTTCGTGCGCGGCCTCGATCGCGTATGCCGGTGGCGGACCGAGCGCATTGACGATCATCGATACCGGATGACGAAGCGCGACCTCTACCTGGCCCGGTCCTTCTGCTTCGACCCCGAGGCCGGCCGCTATCACCCGGCGCTCGGTGTCGTCAGGCAGCGGCGGCACACCGTGGCTCGTCAGCACTTGTTCCATGTGTTCGGTGTGACCGGCCGGGATCTGGGCGCGCAGCGCATCGAGACTGAAGGGCTCGCCCTTGCCGACGAACTTCTCCGGCATCGCGAAGTCCACGCCGTACGGCCGGCCACCGACGTGTTCGTCGATCCAGGAAAGCTCAACCTCGAGGCGCTCGGCGTTATAGGCGAGGGCGCCCAGCACCCCATATCCACCGGCCTTGCTGACCTCTGCGACCACGTCTCGGCAGTGCGAGAACGCGAACAGCGGGAACTCGATGCCGAGTCGCTCACACAGAGAATTCACCATGGTCAGTGTCCTATCGCTTACAGAGGGTTCCATCGAGCGGTCCCGTCCTCACGGAACGCGGCGAACGAATTGGCCAGATCCCCGTTGCCCGTGCACATCACCTGTGTCCGGTTCTCGATGTCGAGCGCGTGACGCAGGCCCGGCGAGTCAATGGTCTGCCACATGGTTTCCTTGGTCATCCAGACGGCCAAGGGCGAGTTCTGGGCTATCTCGCGGGCTTTGGCGACAGCGCTATCGAGCAAGCTCGCCGGGTCGACCACCTCGAGAATCAATCCGATGGCGAGCGCTTCGGCCGCGTCGAAAACCCTTCCGGTGAGCATCAATTCGGCGGCCCGCGAGGCTCCGACCAGGCGTGGCAGGAAGTAACTGGTGCCCATGTCGCACGCCGACACGCCGTGCCGGATGAAAACCGCACCGAACGTCGCCGATTCAGCGGCATACCGAATGTCGCAGGCCAAGGCCAGCGCAAAGCCACCGCCGAGGGCAAATCCGTTGACCGCAGCGATAACCGGGACGCGGAGCCGGTGGATCTTCTCGAAAGCGGAGGCCATGAGTTCCTGCGCGGCCATCGTGACCGCGACGGTCGAGGTCGCCGCGGATCGCAGCTCGGCGTACGGAACACCCGCACTATCGGAGAGATCGCCGGGCTGCGACTTCAAGTCGGCGCCGGCGCAGAACGAGACACCGGTGCCCGTCACCACGATCGCTCGCAGCGTGGGATCGCCGTTGAGTGCGTCCAGCAGGCGATGCATGTCGACCAGAGTCTGTGAGTCCAAGGCATTTCGGCGCTGCGGACGGTTGATGGTCAAGATCGCGATGGCACCGTCGTCGAGGCGCTCGACGGTGATCGCCGTGTCGTTGCTCACGAGCTCGCCCCGGCGTCGCCGGCGAATCCCGCGACCATCGCGGCGGCCACCAGGGGGTTGTCGAACTCGCGCCACAACGTGATCCTGCCGTCGCGAAACTCGAACACACCGATGTAGTCGTTCTGGTAGACGACGGGCTTGTCCCGCCCCAGCGCGTCGCCCCGATAGCGCGCCACCACCATGTTCGGGTCAAGCAGGTCGTAGATGTCGGTCAGCGTGATCGTGAATTTTCCGAACATCGCGAACATCGACCCGAGCAGGTCACGGATGCCGTCCTTGCCGGAATCCGGAACGGCGTCCTCGTAAGGCAATTCGAAGCGGACATCGTCGTGGAGTTCGCCGATGACCGCGTCGAGGTCGAGCGCACTGATGCCGTCCATCGCCCGACGAAGTGTTCGCTTATTGACTTCGCGCGTCGCGCTGTCTGAGTCGGTCATCATTGCCTTCCTACCGGGCTACCATTCCGCCGTCGGCGATGATGGTCTGCCCGGTGATGAAACTTCCGGCGTCGGAGAGCAATAGCAGTGCGGGAGGCACCATCTCGGCGGCGTCGGCGATCCGCTTGAGCAGCGCGGACGACTTCATGACCTCGATGAACTCCGGTGGGTTTCCCCTCACCATGTCGGTATCGACGGATCCGGGCGCCAGGGCATTCACGCGGATGCCCTGCGATGCGAACTCCGCGGCCATGGACCGCGTGAACGACACCATCGCGGCCTTGGCCGCCGAATACATCGACACCGCCGGCGAATAAATGAAGGCGCCGGCGGAGACGACGTTGAGGACCGAAGCGTGCTCACTCTTACGAAGGTGCGGCAGCGCCGACTGGATCAGGAACACCGGACCCTGCAGGTTGACCGAGAACGACTTCGACCACGCTTCGGCAGTGAACTCGCCCAGCGGCAGCGACAGCGCATTGGCGGCGTTGTTGACCACCACGTCGATGCCGCCGAACTCCGCGACGGTGGCATCGACGAGACGGTCGATCGCCTCCAGGTCACCCAGATGCGTAGGGACGCCGACGGCCCGCCCGCCGCCCAACGCCTGCAGCTTCTCGGCCGCCGCGACGCACGCATCGGCCTTTCGGCTGGCGACGGCCACGTTGGCCCCGCACTCGACCAACCCCTCGGCGATGGCCAGTCCGATGCCGCGCGTGCCGCCGGTGACAATCGCGCTGCGGCCCGTGAGGTCGAAGAGCGCGTGCAGCGAATTCTTGGTCAAGGTCTCCGAAGCCTCCTCCGCACCCGCCTACAGCGCCATTACCTTACACAATGTAAAGAAACTAATCCTTGGCCGCGATCCCATGGACGATCAATGACCTCAAATGCGCGATCAGTTCGGACTCTCCGAGCGCTTTGTTCACCGAAGTGTGCAGCGTGACGGCACCGCGCACGGTGTCCATCAGCGCGCTCCCGTCGACCTCGGGCCGCACCAGACCCTCGGCCTTTCCGCGTTCGATCAGGCGGACCCACCGCGCCCGGATCGGTGCCATGTAGCGCGCTTCGACCTGTTCGACCAAGTCGGGCCGGCTGTAGAGCACGGTCGCCACACCCGGCATGCCCGCCAGGTACGCGGGATCCGACTGCACGCGCACCATGCCGGTGATCAGGCTGGTCAGCGCCTCGGCGAAGGGGAGTTCGTCGATCGCGGGTAGTTCGCCGGGTGCAGAAAAGATGGCGTCCTCAACCAGCGCGAACTTGCTGCCCCAGTGTTCGTAGACGAAAGGCCGCGACACCCCGGCATGGCGCGCGACGCCGGACAGGGTGATTTCGTCGTAGCCGTTAGCGATCAGCAGTTCGCGGGTGGCGGCGATGACCGCCGCGCGGCGCGCCATGTCGCGCGGGCGCCCACGCGTGGCGTCGTCAGCCCTGATCTCCGGCACGTGCCGTGGCTTTCGCGCTGCGCGGCCCGGCGTCATCGTCGAACCATACCCACTGACTTGTGGCGGTGGGCAAGGGATTTGAAACTGTGCCCATTCGCGGCGATCTGCGAGGGCAGCCCAACGGCCCCGCTATTCTGTTGGCTCAGGTCAATCAAAGGACAAGCCCTTGGAACCGCGGCTGGACACTCGTTACGCGGTCGTCGCGCTGCCCGCGGCAGCTAGCGATTCGGCGTGGTCAGGGTCTGACAGAAGCTACTGATGTCGTACAAGATCGACCCGGATTCGCTGCACACGATCGCCAAACAAGTCGTCGGCCTGCCGCTCGATGAAGGCGAGTTGATCACCCGGGCCATCCATTTGCTCGCCGATGAATATCCTGACCTCGTCGATCCGACACCGGGCCGATGGGTGGGCAGCAAGGCGGGCGGGATCCTCGGCAAGGTCCGTTTTCTCTACTTCAGTCCCCGCGAGTACATGGTGATTTTCGGTTCTCCCACTGGCACACAAGGCTTTTCGGGACGTTACAAGCGAGTGGAGATCCACAAATACCTGATGGCCGGCCGCATCGACTCGTACGATCTCGAGACCGATGACACGAAACCCATGACGCTGCTGCCCGGTGAACACACCTGCCTCGAGAAGGGCCACGCCAGGGGTCTGACCATTCATCCCGGCTCTTGGCACATCGAGTACGGCCGCGGGGCGGTCGTCACCACGCTGCCGTTCGCGATGGTGGACACGCTGCTGGTGTCACTAGAGCTCGAATCCGTCCGCCGGTCCACCGTCGAGTTCGCCAAGCTGGTCGCCCGGCGACGTCGCCGCTGATCCGGGCCGGCGCAAGCAGGCTCAGTCCACGACCGGGTGGTGGCGGATTTGATTTCCCCCACCCCGTTTGGCTTCGTACATGGCGTTGTCGGCGTGGGCAACCAACTGGCGAAACGCTTGGTCGGCCTTGTCGGTAACGATGGTGCGCAACGCCAGGGTGGCGATTCCGACGCTAGCGGTCACGGAGGCGTTGGTTGCGGCCACGGCGTCACAGAGCTGCCGACCCCACCCGGGCTTGTGTTCGGCTCTGACGATGTCGGCGATCAAGAATTCCTCGCCGCCGACGCGACCGACCACGGCGGTAGCGCCGCAGGCAGCGTTCAAGGCGCCGGCTACCGCGACGAGTGCCTTATCGCCGGCGGCATGTCCGTGTGTGTCGTTGAGCTTTTTGAAGCGGTCCAAATCCACCATGGCCACCACCAAAAACATGTGGTTGGAACCGACGAGCATCCGCCCGACGATGGCCCGATAGCAGGCTCGCCGATTCAGCAGGCCGGTCAGCGGGTCGCGGTTGGCGCTCAATAAATCAAGCCAGAGTGCGCGCACGACGATCTGGATGGCGAGCGGGACGATCACGTTGAGTTCCAGAACCAGGAAAAGGCCGGTAAAGGCCAGCATCGCTTGTCCCGCGACGGCCAGACGCACCCCTTGCCACGCCCCAATTACGCTGGCCAGCCAAAAGTTCAGCGCCATGTACTTGGCGGTGTGAAAGAACGCGATGTAGCCGCCGGTCACGGCCAGAGCCGAGCATGCCATCAATCCGACAAGCGGTTGGGGTTGCCACAGGCATCCGACGCCGATAAGCACGCTGCCGGTCAGAACGAAGAATAGGGACTGGTGCCGAGTGGGCCAACCGCGTAACCAGAGCGTCGCCATGCCCAGCCCCAGCACGGCAGCCAGGACCGAATACGCCAGCGCCACAGGCCGATACACCAGGGCATGGTTCAACCACACGTTGGCCGGCACCAGCACCAACGAGGCGGCCACCCCAGCCATCAGCCTGCGAGTGTTTGCACCCAGCCCGTGGGCTTGCAAATAGCCTGTCAGCCAATCGAAATGGTCGGCCTGCCCCCACCATGCCGCCAGCCACTTCATTTGGTATGCCCCTCCGCACTCACTTGCCCACAGACCACGCTGCCAACGGCCACGCGTGAGTTGGATCACAGTAAATAGGATCGCGGGTTGCAAATGCCTCGAATCGACAAGAAAGCGGGGTGGATGGGTTTTCTCAGCGGGATCCGCACGGCGGTCATCGGCCTGAAGCTGATGCCGGGCTCGGCAACTTAGACGCCGCCGATGTTGTCCACCACCACGCTCTGTGGGTCGTTGAGATCGGTGAACGGCAGCGCCGCCGCAGCGACGACGGCGACGATCACCACGGTGCCGGCGATGAATGCGATCTTGACGCGACGCCTATCCTGCGTTCGATCGCGATTCTCACGCTTGTTGATGCGCATGCCTAGGCCGCGATCCTGTTCGGTTGATCGTCGTCGCAGGCTGGAGTTCACGCACCCAGGCTTGGGCTGCCATTTGGGTAGCGTCCCAGGGCGATCCGAGTGGTGGGGTGTAGGACAGGTCGAGTTCGCTGAGGCTGTCAACGGTCATGTTGTGGAAGAGGGCGGTGGCGTAGGTGTCGACGCGTTTAGCGACTTCGGCACTACGGTGTCCCACGAGTTGGGCGCCCAGGAGGCGACCGGTGTGTTGGTCGCCAGTGATACGGATGTGGATGGGCGTGGCGCCGGGGTAATAGGCCTTATGGTCGTCGGGACTTGATTGGCTGGTGACGGGGACCCATCCGCGGTTCGCCGCGAGGGCTTCCTGTTCCCGTAGGCCGCTGCGGGCGGCGACGAGGTCGAAGACCTTGACGACTTGGGTGCCCAGGCTGCCCGCGAATCGGGCGCGCCCACCAAGCGCGTTCTCACCGGCTACTCGGCCTTGTTTGTGCGCTGTGGTGCCCAGGGGCAGCCAGGTGATGCCCAGGAGTCGGTGGTGGGTGTGCACGCAGTCGCCGGCCGCGAAGATATCGGGCAGGTTGGTGCGCATGGCTTCGTCGACAACGATGGCGCCTTTGGCGCCGAGGGCGGCGCCGGCGTCGGCGGCGAGTTCGGTGTGAGGGCGAACTCCGACCACGACGAGGACGAAATCGACTGTACGAGTGACTGGTTGGGTGTTCTGGCTCGCGGCGACACAAAGCGCACCAGTGTCGCTGCGGGTAATGGCGGTGACAGCGGTGTTGGTGAGGACTTCGACACCGTGGCGTTCGAGCTCGGCATGCACGAGGGCGCCGAGTTCGGGGTCGACGGTGGGTAGCACTTCGGGCAGCGCTTCGATCTGGGTGACGTGGATCCCGCGGGTGGTGAGGGCTTCAGCCATCTCGAGGCCGATGTAGCCGGCACCGACGATCACCGCGGTGGCAGGGTTGCGTTGCTGTAGGGAGTCCATGACAGCGAAGGTGTCACCCATTGAGTGCAGCAGGTGCACCCCGTCGGCGGGCCCGAGCGCGTCGGGGCCGTTGAGCCCGCGGATGGGTGGGCGGACGCTGATGGCGCCGGTGCCCACGATTAGGGCGTCGTAGCACAGTTGCTGTCGGGTGCCGGCGGAGTCGCGGACGTCGAGGGTGTGCTCCTCGACATTGATGCCGGTGGCGCGCGTGTCGGTGAGCACCCGCATGCCGGTGGCGGCCAGGTCGGCGGCGCTGCGATGGGCCAAATTGGTCCAGTGACTGACTTCGCCGGAGACATAGTAAGGGATGCCGCAGATGGAGAAGTTCGGGTAGGCGTCGGCGACGACCACCGTGACATCGGTGGCGGGATCGAGTTCGCGGGCACGCAGCGCGGCGCTGATGCCGGCATCACTGCCGCCGACGGCGACGATATGACGAACGGACATGCGGGATTGGCTCCTAGATGTGTCGTGGATGCTGTGGTGTCGGCGCTGCGGGCCGCCTGGACTCGACGATGAGTGTCACGTCTCAGCTCATGGCGTTGACCGCGCTGAGCACTTTCGACTGGAACTGGTTGGGCAATGGGAAGTATCCGTAGTCTTCCAGGTCGGCCTGTCCTGGCCCGAGGGTGGACTGCAAGAAGCCCCGCACCGTCATCGCGGTCAGTGTGTCGGGATATCTCGAGCACACCAGCTCGTAGGTCGCGAGCACGATCGGGTAGGCGCCGGGTTGAGTGGGCTTGTAGAACGACGAGATGTCTAACACGATGTCGTTGCCCTGGCCGACGATCTTCGCGCCGGCGATGGTCTTGCCGACCGTGTCAGCGTTGATGGCGACAGGGTCCGGCCCGGCCGAGGTCACGATTCTCGCGGCGAACAGCCGCTGCGCCTGGGCGAACGACCATTCGTTGTACGTGATCGCGCCCTCGGTGTTCTTGATCATGGCAGATGTGCCTTCGTTGCCTGGGGCGCCTTGGCCGACCCCGCCGTTGAACACCTTGCCGGTTCCCTTGCCCCACGCCCCGCCCGAGGCGGCATCGAGGTAGCGCTGGAAGTTGTCGGTGGTGCCCGAGGCGTCGCTACGGAATACCACGTGGATGGGTTCGGAGGGCACTATGTCGTTGAGCGCTTTGATTGCCGGGTCGTCCCACCGTGTGATGGTGCCGTTGAAGATCTTGGCCAGCGTCGGGGCGTCGAGCGCTAGCCTGTCCACGGCGTCCAGGTTGTAGGTTATCGCCAGCGGGCCGAACACCACCGGCAGGTTCCACACATCTGAGCGGCACCGCTGCTTGGCCGTGTTGTACTCGTCTCCGGCGAGCGGAGAGTCCGAGCCGCCGAAATCGGTTTGGCCTGATAGGAATTCGCTCACTCCGGCACCCGAGCCGTTGGACGTGTAGGTGACGGTCTTCCCGGTACAGGCCTTTTCGTAGGCTTTGATAAACCGGGTCATCGCATTGGCCTGCGCGGTGGAGCCACTGGCCTTCAATGTTGGTTTGCCGCCACACTCCACTACCACCGAGGTGGCGTAAGAGGGCACGGCTTTTTCTTTGGCGCATGCCGTAAGGACCAGCAACGTGACGGCCAGCAAGCTCAGTATCGTCGAAGGTTGCTTCAGTGAAATTCGCATAATAGTTAGCCTCCGGCCGTTAGAGCGATGCGCTGTAGCTGAACAAGATTGGCGTAGTGCTGGTGTGACGGTGCGGGGTGCTAGTCGGGCTTTAGGGCGGGAGCCACCTGATCGATCCGGACGGTCAGCTCATCGAGGGCCCGGTCGAAGTCGACGGCCCGGCCGGTGCGCACGGGGTCGGGGATCGACCAGTGCAGCCGCCGGCTGTCGGGGGAGAGTTCCTCGTGGGCGTTATCGCAGACCGCGATCACCACGTCGGTCGGCTTGACGACATCATCCAGATGCCGCGGGGTGTGAGGCCGCATCGCTAGCTTGCGCCGCGTCGCCGCGGCTATTGCCGATGGGTGCACCTGAGCGGCGGGATGAGTCCCGGCCGAGGTTGCCGGCAGCGAACTGCGGCGATTCCACACCGCCACGGCCAACTGGCTGCGTGCCGAATTCTGGGTGCAGACGAACACCACCCGCTTGGCACGCCACTCTGCCGAGGGCACCAACAAACCCAGCGAGTCGGTATTCAACTGCAGATAGCTACGACGACGATCTCCCTCCGAACGAACTCGTCGCACGATGCCGGCACCCTCCAGCACCCCTAAATGGTGGGCGACCAGACTCGAGGACATCGACAGCACGGCCTGAAGCTCCGAGGGCGATGCATCCGCAATCAGCAATCGATCGACGATCACCAGCCGACCGGGGTCGGCCAGGGCGGCGTGGATTTGGACCCTCCGCACCTCGTCCGCAGATAGCTCAATCATAATTAAGTCAATTAGTACTGAGCTATCGACGAAAGGTCAAGGGGCTGGCGGGACTTCATCGTCCCGTTGTTCTTTGTTCATCCGCAAGCGGTCCGAATTCACTCGCGGACAAAATGAACAGCGACGCACTGCGATCCGCCCGATCGAGCGCGACGTTGCGCCAGTCACCGAGGTTGTCGCGCGACCCGAGACGCGCGAAATCAGCTGCAGCAATTCGGGTCGAGGACCGCGCACAGGGCGGCCATGGCATCCCAGTGGGGACGGTGGTAGACGTTCATGCCGCGGCGCTCCGATTCGACAAGGCCCGCCTTGCGAAGTTGACCGAGGTGGTGACTGACGGTTGACTCGGTCAAGTTGAGAACCGTGGCGAGCTCCCGGGTGTTCTCCTCACCGGCCGATGAGCTGAAGAGAAACGACATGATCTTGACTCGCGCGGGATCTGCCAACGCCTTTAAGCGTAAAGCCACCCGCAGGGCGTCGTCATCGCTCATGGGGCCAGCGGCCACCGGGGCGCAGCATACCGGCGCGGTGATGTCGACCAATGGCAGTGTCTTCGGCACGGACCCATTCTGCCATAGAAGTTTGACATATATCAAAAAGGTGGCAGTCTGGTGAAGTCAGAGAAGTTTGATATATGTCTCATACCTGATGGAGGCCTGTCCCGATGTCCCGCGTTCAACTTGCCCTCAACGTCGATAACCTCGATGACGCAGTCACGTTCTACTCCAAGCTCTTCAATACCGAACCCGCCAAACGGAAGCCGGGCTACGCCAACTTCGCCGTCGCTGAGCCACCGCTCAAGCTGGTGCTGCTGGAGAATCCCGGAAAGGGCGGCACGCTCAACCACCTGGGGGTGGAAGTTCAGTCAACCGAGAAGGTGCACAACGAGATCGCCCGGTTACAAGGCGAGGGCTTGTTCACCGATGAAGAGATGGGAACGACGTGTTGCTTCGCCACCCAAGACAAGGTGTGGGTAACCGGCCCTGCCGGAGAGAAGTGGGAGGTCTACACCGTGCTGGCCGACTCCGACACCTTCGGCACTAGCCCACAGCACCCGGACCTGGATGCCGAAGGCGGCAGTTGTTGTGGCGCAACGGTCACCGAGTCGCAGGAAGCCGCGGCGAGCACGTAGTGCTGCTGAGCAGGACAGCCGGGATCGGCGGGCACTTCCTCACGGGCCCGCCGATCTTGAGCTCATCACGAGATCGCGTTGCCGGCCAAGCATGAAGCCGATGTTTCGCCGATGGCGCGATTGCAGATGGATTCGATATGAGTCAATATTGATGTATGTCAAAGTCAGGCTACTCGGCGGCGGTACCGCACTGCCAGATCAAGCCGCTGGTGCGCGCACCGTTGTCTACACAGACGGCCCTGGAGATAGCGGCGATGTTCAAAGCGCTATCGGACCCGGTGCGGTTACGCCTGTTTAGCTCCATAGCCAGCCACGCTGGCGGGGAGGCGTGCGTCTGCGAGATCTCGCAGGGCGTCGACCTGACGCAACCCACCATCTCCCATCACCTGAAGGTGTTGCGCGAGGCCGGGTTATTGAGATCTCAACGTCGCGCCTCGTGGGTGTATTACGCGGTTGTCCCGGAGGCGCTGAAAACCTTGTCGGCACTGCTGAGCGCCGACGCCGACACTGCACCATCTGCGGAGGTATACGCATGACCGACACCGTTGTCCCCGACGCCGCCCCCGCGGTGGTAGGCAAGCTGTCCAACCTCGACCGGTTCCTACCGGTATGGATCGGGCTGGCTATGGCGGCGGGCCTGCTGTTGGGCCGCTGGGTGCCCGGGGTGAACAACGTGATCCAGAAATTTCAAATCGACGGCATCTCCCTTCCGATCGCGCTCGGGCTGCTCATCATGATGTATCCGGTGCTGGCGAAGGTCCGCTACGACCGGCTCGACACGGTAACGGCTGACCGCAAACTCCTGGTCAGCTCGCTGCTGCTGAACTGGCTGCTCGGGCCGGCGTTGATGTTCGCGTTCGCCTGGCTGCTACTGCCGGACCTTCCCGAGTACCGCACCGGCCTGATTATCGTCGGGTTGGCCCGCTGCATCGCCATGGTGATCATCTGGAATGACCTTGCCTGCGGCGATACGGAAGCCGCAGCCGTGCTGGTGGCCCTGAACTCGATCTTTCAAGTCGTGATGTTTGCTGTGCTGGGCTGGTTCTATCTTTCGATACTTCCGGGCTGGCTCGGGCTGCCACAAACAACGATCACCACCTCGCCGTGGCAGATCGCCAAGGCGGTGATCATCTTCCTCGGTATACCGCTACTGGCCGGCTACCTGTCCCGACGGTTCGGGGAACGAGCCAAGGGTCGCGACTGGTACGAGCAGACCTTCCTGCCCTGGGTCGGGCCCTGGGCGTTGTACGGGCTGCTTTTCACCATCGTCATTCTCTTTGCACTGCAAGGAAATCAGATCACCAGCCGACCCTTGGACGTGGCGCGGATCGCTCTTCCGCTGCTCGCTTACTTCGCGGTCATGTGGGGCGGAGGCTACTTGCTAGGCGCCGTCCTGCATCTGGGCTACCCACGGACCACCACCCTGGCCTTCACCGCGGCCGGCAACAACTTTGAGCTCGCCATCGCCGTTGCCATCGCCACCTACGGCGCCACCTCCGGGCAGGCACTCGCCGGCGTAGTCGGTCCCCTCATCGAGGTACCCGTCCTGGTTGCGCTGGTCTACGTCTCGCTGGCACTGCGACGTCGGTTCGGCCCGCGCCACATCACCGCCCCCGCAGGCTCGCTCGCGCAGAAGCGTGCGTGACCGTCGACGACACAGGACTTCCATTGCGACCTGCGCTTTAACCCAGCACCGAATCATCCAGACCTAGGACCAGAGCGATGAGCAAAATTGAGGTTTTCGAACCCGCGTTGTGTTGCGCCACCGGCGTGTGCGGTGCAGATGTCGACCAAGGCCTGGTGACGTTTTCCGCCGACTTGGATTTCGTCCGCAGCCGCGGTGGCGACGTTTCCCGCTACAACCTGGCGAGCGAACCGCTTGCGTTCGCCACTAATGACGCCGTGCGGGCGTTCCTGCAGATTGTTGGCTCCGACGGACTGCCGCTGGTCCTCGTGGATGGGGTCACCGCCATGACTGGGCGCTACCCTGACCGTGCCCAGCTCGTTGCGTGGAGTGGGGCCGAGACGCCGGTATCCACGGGACCGGTGATGCTTCCCATCACCGAAACGGGCTCGCCTGGCACTGGTTGCTGCAGCGGCAACGACTCAGACACGACGTGCTGCTGACATGAAGTTTCTGGACAGTCCCCCACGGTTTCTGTTCTTCACCGGTAAGGGCGGGGTAGGCAAAACCTCCATCGCGTGCGCTGCTGCAATCACCTTGGCCGCCGAGGGCAGCAAGGTCCTGCTGGTCAGCACCGACCCGGCCTCGAATGTGGGGCAGGTCTTTGGATTGAGCATCGGCAACACCATCACCGCGATCCCGTCCGCCGCAGGGCTCTCGGCGTTGGAGATCGACCCCGAACAGGCCGCCGACGCGTACCGCGAACGCATCATCGGCCCGGTCCGCGGGCTGCTGCCTGAGGCGGAGGTGGCCTCGATCACCGAACAACTCTCCGGCTCGTGCACTACCGAGATCGCTTCCTTCAACGAATTCACCGAACTGCTCACCGATTCCGACGGCCAAATCGGCCGGTTCGACCACGTGTTGTTCGACACGGCACCGACCGGGCATACCATCCGGCTGCTGCAATTGCCCGGCTCGTGGACCGACTTCCTCAACGACGGCAAGGGCGACGCGTCCTGCCTGGGGCCGCTAGCCGGCCTGGACAAACACCGCACCGTCTACGCCGCTGCGGTGGCCGCGTTGGCTGATCCGCAGCGCACCCGCCTCGTGCTGGTGGCCCGCGCCCAGAAATCCACACTCGCGGAAATCACCCGCACCCACCGTGAACTCGCCACTATCGGACTGAGGCGTCAATACGTCGTCATCAACGGAGTGCTGCCCGCCCCCACCGAGGACGGCGACCCGCTCGCCACGGCGATCTACCATCGCGAGCAGCAGGCGATCGCATCCCTGCCCGACGAACTGCGTTCTCTACCAATCGATCAGGTTGGACTCAAGCCCACCAACATCGTCGGCGTGGACGCATTGGCGACATTGTTTACTCCGAATGCGGACATAGGCGACCGGCCAAATGAACCATCCCTCGGCATCGTCGACGCCCCGTTGGCGACCCTGATCGACGAACTCGTCGCCGCCGAGCACGGATTGATCATGTGTATGGGCAAGGGCGGGGTCGGCAAGACAACCATCGCCGCCGCGATTGCGGTGGCGCTCGCCGACCGCGGCCACCACGTGCACCTCACCACCACCGACCCGGCCGGGCACCTCACCGACACACTGCACGGAACACTGGACAACCTGCAGGTGTCGGGCATCGACCCTATCGAGGCGACTCGCCTCTACCGCGACCACATACTGGCTACCAAGGGTGCCGCACTCGACGAACAGGGCCGAGCGACACTTGCCGAAGACTTACGCTCCCCGTGCACCGAGGAGGTCGCGGTGTTCCAGGCGTTCTCCCGCGTCATCAGCGAATCACAGCACAAGTTCGTGGTCGTCGACACTGCACCGACCGGACACACGCTGCTGCTACTCGACACAACCGGCTCCTACCACCGCGAAATCGCCCGGCAACTGGGCAACCGGCACTTCACGACTCCGCTGATGAGGTTGCAGAACCCGCAGCAAACCAAAGTCATCATCGTCACTCTCGCCGAAACCACCCCGGTCCTCGAAGCCGCGGGGCTCGAGAGCGAACTCGAACGCGCCGATATCCACCCCTGGGCCTGGATCGTCAACAACTCGCTCGCGGCCGCAAACCCTACGGCACCTCTGCTCCGCCAGCGGGCACTCGCGGAGCTGCCGGAGATCGACAAGGTGAGAAACCATTACGCAGATCGGGTTGCCATAGTGCCACTGCTTGCGGCCGAACCAGTTGGCATTCCAGCTTTGGAAGCACTCACTGAGCCGCGAGCTGCGATGACCCGCTGACCAACGCCGAGATCGACGTTGTCGTCGGCGGACCGATAAGAGGTGCCGGCGGTTCGAACTGCCCGCAAGGCTCGGCCGGTAGTTTGGCGGTGGCGGAGGGATTTGAACCCTCGGACGGTTTTAGCCGTCACACGCTTTCGAGGCGTGCTCCTTAGGCCGCTCGGACACGCCACCGCCGAGCAGCTTACCCAAACAGTCGCCGCTCACCCCAATCGCTGGCGAGCGAAGAACTCCTCCAGCGGCACGGCGCACTCCTGGGCGAGCACACCGCCGCGGACCTCCGGTCGGTGATTGAGCCGGCGGTCGCGGACCACGTCCCACAGCGATCCGACGGCTCCGGTCTTGGGTTCCCACGCACCGAACACCAGCCGCGCGACGCGCGCCAGGACCAGGGCGCCCGCGCACATCGTGCAGGGTTCGACGGTGACGGCCAACGTGGCTCCCTCCAGCCGCCACCCGTCGCCGAGCACCGTGGCCGCCGCGCGCATCGCTACGACTTCCGCGTGCGCGGTCGGATCACCAAGGGCCTCACGGGCATTCGCCGCCCGCGCAAGTTCGGTTCCGTCGGCAGCGACGACCACCGCGCCGATCGGCACATCGCGGGGGCCCGCCGTCGCGGCGGCCTCCAGCGCGGCCCGGATCAGCTCTTCGTCGGTCCTCACCGATCCAGTCTGACGGCGGCGACCCGCCGCGCCCGGCTTCGCCGCGCTTGCGATCACCGACCGAGGCGGTCGATCACCGCCGACAGCTGGTCGGCGAAGCCCATCTCGCGGGCGATGCGGCCCAATTGCTCGTCGGCGTAGAGGTCGGACTCATCGAGGATGACGCCCAGCACCGCCTCGGGCAGCCCGATGTCGGACAGCAACCCGAGGTCGCCTTCTTCGAACGGATCCGCTTCCTCCAGGTCCTCGGGATCGATGTCGGCGTCCAGGTTGTCCAGAACTTCGGCGGCGATGTCGTAGTCCAGTGCCGCCGTCGCATCCGAGAGCAGCAGCCGGGTTCCCGACGGTGCGGGACGCACGATGACGAAGAATTCGTCGTCGATGTCGAGGAGCCCAAAGACCGCTCCCGCACTACGCAGTTCACGCAATTCTGTCTCGGCGGCAGCCAGGCTCGTCAGCGATTTGGGGGCCATCACAGAGCAACGCCATTGGCCCTCTTCGCGAACGACGGCGACGCCGAAGCCGTCCGGTGTGTCCACGGACGGGCCTTGCGTTGCGGCCCGCTCTCGTCCCATGGGCGCCTACGCTAGTCGCTGACCAGGCCGCTTGACCAGAAGGCGCAAACCAGCGAGGGGACCTGGACACACCGTCATCCGCCCAACTGTGCCAATCTTGGACTGTGGCTGGGACTGCGACGAGGACCCCGGTGTGCGTGCTCGGGTTGGGACTTATCGGCGGATCGATAATGCGGGCGGCCTCGGCTGCCGGCCGTGAGGTGTTCGGCTACAACCGCTCGGTGGAGGGCGCGCACGGAGCGCTCGCCGACGGCTTTGACGCCACTACCGAGCTCAATGACACACTGACCCGCGCCGCCGACACCGGCGCGTTGATCGTGCTGGCCGTACCGATGCCGGCCCTGCCGGCGATGCTCGCCCACGTCAGCGAACTGGCCCCGAAGTGCCCGCTCACCGACGTCACCAGCGTCAAGACGGCGGTGCTCGACGAGGTCGTCGCGGCCGGTCTGCGGGACCGCTTTGTCGGCGGTCACCCGATGACCGGCACCGAAAGCTCGGGTTGGGCGGCCGGGCACGCCGGATTGTTCACGGCGGCTCCATGGGTGATCAGCGTCGACGACCACGTGGACCCGGTGGTGTGGTGGATGGTGATGACGTTGGCGCTGGATTGCGGCGCGCTGGTGGTGCCGGCCAAATCCGACGAGCACGACGCTGCCGCGGCTGCCATCTCACATCTGCCGCACCTGCTCGCCGAGGCCCTCGCGGTGACGGCCGCCGAGATCCCGCTGGCCTTCGCGCTGGCCGCGGGCTCTTTCCGCGACGCCACCCGGGTGGCCGGCAGCGCCCCGGAGCTGGTGCGCGCGATGTGCGAAAGCAACTCGGTTCATCTGCTGCAGGCAGTCGACCGCATGATCGACCTGCTGAGTCGCGCCCGCGACTCGCTGGACTGGGACAACTCGGTGGCCGAGCTCGTCGAGGCGGGTCACGCCGCGCGAACGCGTTACGACAACTTCCCGCGCTCCGACATCTTCGCCGTCGTGATCGGCGCGCCGAACTGGCGCGACGAACTGGCCGCTGGCGGCAGGGCGGGCCAGGTGATCAGATCCGCTCTGCCAATCCGGGATAGTCCACGATGAACCCTTCGTCGTCGACGGTCACGGTGGTGTCGGCGACCGGTGAACGCAACTTGATCCCGTCCGGGCCGCCCTGCCCGATGTAGCTCACCGTGGCCGCGGTGACGGTCATCTCGGGCACGTTGACATAGACCATTGGCAACGTGATGGTTTCGGCCCGCTCGTGCAGCCCCAGACGACGGATGGGCAGCGCGTTGAAGAATGGGCTGAACACCACGTCGACGTCGAGTGCGCCGTTGTACCCCTCGCGTCGCTCGCCCTGGTGGTCGGTGATCATCCACATGTTTTCCTCGTCGCGGGCGATCGCCAGCTGGCGTTCCCGCTCGGCGAGGGTGATCGTCAACCCGAACCTCTTGGTGGCTCCGCTCTCGTCGGTCTGCACTTCGTAGAAGGCGCCGAATGCCGGGTTTGTCTCGGTAGCCGCGGCCACGATGCGGCCCGCGGCCTTAATTCGCTTGCCGGACACCTGTACTCGCACCGATTCCATGCGGGAGATGTCCGGCGCGCGCCAGGTAAGCATCGCGTTCCAGACGCGCTGGGTCGGATCAGAGGGGCTGTTCACACTCCCTACCGTAAGACGTGCCCACCGGCCGCGGCAGGCTGGTCGGCAAGTGCGGTCACCGTCACATTGTCGCGCCGATGAGGTCTGCGCAACCTTCCGGTGCCCGGCACCGAAACCCAGACCGCCATCGCCAGCAGACCGTCGAGGATCAGCGCCAGCGCGGCCACCATCAGCGCGCCGACCAGAGCGAGCTGGAATTCACGCTCTTTGATCCCGTCGATCAGGTAGCGGCCCAGCCCGCCGAGGCTCGCATACGCGGCCACCGTCGCGGTGGCGACCACCTGCAGCGTCGCGTTGCGCAGCCCCCCGAGAATCAACGGCATCGCGTTGGGGACCTCGACGCGCAGCAGCACTTGGGCCTCCGTCATGCCCATCGCGCGGGCCGCGTCGACCGCCACCGGGTCGACGTTGGCGATGCCCGCGTAGGTGCCGGCCAGCAGCGACGGCACACCGAGCAGCATCAGGGCAACCAGCGGCGGCCCGAGTCCCAGCCCGAAAAGCAGCACGCCCAGCAGCAGCACCCCGAGGGTCGGTAGTGAGCGCAGCCCGTTGACCGCGCCGACGACGAGCAGCGTGCCGCGGCCGGTGTGGCCGATGATCATCCCGACCGGGATCGCGATCAGCGCTGAGGCGCCCACCGCGACCGCGGTGTACTCCAGGTGCTCCAAGATGCGTGCCGCCAGACCGACCGGTCCGGTCCAGTTGTCGACGGTGAGCAGGTAGGAGATCGCCTGCGCGATGAAGTTCATCGCGCACCACCGACCACCGGGGCCACCACCGATCGCCGGCGAGCGGTGGCACCCGCGTGCGACCAAGGCGTGGCGACCCGGCCGGCCAGCACGATCAACACGTCGATGACGACCGCCAACACGAACAGCGCGATGATGCCGGCCAGGATTTGATCGCTCTTGTCGGTCTGATACCCCTCGGTGAACCAGGTCCCCAGGCCGCCGATCCCGATCACCGAACCCACCGATACCATCGCGATATTGGTCACCACGACCACCCGCAACCCCGCGACCATGACCGGAATCGACAGCGGCAGTTCAACTTTCAGAATTCTCTTGACGGCCGAGTAGCCGACCGCGGTGGCGGCGTCACTGACCTGAGCCGGCACCGCGTCCAGCGCCTCCAGGACCGCACGCACCATCAGCGCGGTGGTGTAGGCGGTCAGCGCGACCAGGACGTTGGCCTCGTCGAGGATGCGGGTTCCGATGATCACCGGCAGGGCCACGAACAGCGCCAGCGACGGGACGGTGAACACCACACTGGCGGTCGCCGTCGTCAGCCGGCGCGCAATCGGTTGGCGCTGCACCAGCACTCCCAGCGGCACCGCGATCAGCAGCCCAATCAGCACCGGCACCAACGACAACCGCAGGTGGATCACGGTCAAAGTCCAGGCGTCGCCCAGGTGTGTGAGCAGATAGTGCATGGTCACCTCCGCCGCTGGGATTCGACCGCGGCCAGCACGTCGGCGGCGAGCACCCCGCCGATGACCTTGCCATCGTCATCGACGGCGATCCCCACAGTCGACGGCGACGACAGCGCCGCGTCCAGCGCGTGGCTCAGATTGCCGCCGGGCCGGAACAATGCACCGACGCCGCTCATGCTGTCGGCCAAGGACGCACCACCGCGGTGTCGCCGCAGGCCGTCACCGTCGATCCAGCCCAGTGGTAGGCCGTGGTCGTCGACCACTACCACCCAATCGGTGAGCGAACGATCGGTCAGCCCACCGGCGGGGATGGTGTCGACGGTGTGCAGCGGCAGGCCGTTCGCGTCGATCAGCTGCAACCACCGGTAGCCACGGCCGAGACCGATGAATCTGGACACGAAATCGTTGGCCGGCCGCGAAAGCAGTTCGGTGGGTTGGTCGTACTGCTGCAGCGCGCCGCCTCGGCCGAAGATCGCGACTTGGTCGGCGAGCTTGAGCGCCTCATCGATGTCGTGCGTGACGAACACGATAGTTTTGTGCAATTCGCTTTGCAGGCGCAGTATTTCGTTCTGCAGCTCGAGGCGAACGACGGGGTCGACGGCCGAGAATGGCTCGTCCATCAACAGGATTGGCGGATCTGCGGCCAGTGCGCGTGCCACACCGACGCGTTGTTGTTCGCCGCCGGAGAGCTGCGCCGGGTAACGGTTGGCCAGCTTGGCGTCCAGCCCGACGCGTTCGAGTACCTCGTAGGCCGCTTTGCGGGCCGCCCGGCGGGACTGCCCCCGCAACACCGGCACCGTCGCGACGTTGTCGATGACCCGTTGATGCGGCATCAGCCCGGCGTGCTGAATCACGTAGCCGATTCCGAGCCGCAGCTTCACCGGGTCGACGGCCGAAACGTCCTCCCCGTCGACGGTGATGGTGCCCGAGGTCGGCTCGATCATCCGGTTGATCATCCGCAGCGCCGTGGTTTTGCCGCTCCCGGAGGAACCGACGAAGACCGTCAGCTTGCTGTTGGGGACCACCAGGTTCAGCCGATCGACGGCGGTGGTCCCGTCGGCGAATGCCTTGCTGACATTGTCGAAGATTATCAACGCGTCACACCCCGGCCGGCCGTCATTGTGTAAGCGGATGGTTGAAGCCGTTGTCCCGCACCCAGTTTCGAGCAGCCTGGTCGGGATCGATGCCGGAGTTGCCGGCCACGGCCGCGTTGAGCCCGGCCAGGCCGTCAGTGGTCAGTTTCGCCGAGACCGCATCCAGGACCACCTTCAGGTGGTCGGACTTCTTCTGCGAATTCACCAGCGGCACAATATTGCCGGCCACGAAGTTGTGTTCGGGATCCTCCAGCGTCACCAGATGATTTTGCGGAATCGCCGGTGAGGTGGTGAAGATGTTGGCCGCGGTGACCTTTCCGCCGACCAACGCGCGCACCGTCACCGCGCCGCCACCGTCGTCGATGACGATGAAGTTACCGGGACTGATGTTGAGCGAGTATTTCTGCCGCAGTCCGGGTAAGCCGGATGGGCGGTTCTCGAACGCCGACGGCGCCCCGAATTTCACTTCCGGCGAGTGAGCGGCCAGGTCGGCGATGGTTTTAAGGTTCCACTCGGCGGCGGTTCCGCTGGTGACGCTGACCGTGTCGGTGTCGGAGGCCGGTGACGGCGTCAGAAGCGACAGGTCACCCGGCAATTTCTGGTAGAGCTCCAATTCGACGGCGTCGAGCATGGTCGCGGTCGAGTTGGGGGCGAAGTACCGCAGCAGGTTGCCGACGTATTCCGGTACCAAATCGATGGAATGGTCTTTGAGTGCCGGGATGTACGTCTCGCGACTGCCGATGCCCATTCGCCGTCCGACGTCGAAACCGTTGGCCTGCAACGTTTGTGCATAGATCTCCGCGATGATCTGGGATTCCGGGAAGTCAGCGGACCCGACGACGATGGATTTCATGCTGCGCATTTCCGGTGCCAGCGGATCGGAATTGCTGCAGGACGCGACCAGGCACGTGGCCGTAAAGCACACGGCCGCGGGGATGATCGCGCGGTGCACGCGCCGCAGCATCCTCATAACGCTGACACTAACGGCAGAAACGGCCCGGCGCTGTCGCCATGGAGCAGGTGGTTTGCGTGGTTTGGTTTCATTCTGCGCAGGATGGGACAAAGATGGATCTATGAGCAGCAACCCCCCTGGCTCGCCAGGCAACCCGCCGCCAAAGCCCATTCCGGGGCCTCCCCCTGAGGTCGCGCCGGCGCCTCCCCCACCGCCCCATGCCGGCAAGAAACCCAGCGAACCGGCCATCGGGTTCACCCGAGCGGGCGCCCTGTGGACGGCATTGATCGCGGGCTTCTTGATCCTGATCCTGTTGCTGATCTTCATCACCCAGAACACGACGTCGACCCCGTTCCAGTTCTTGGGCTGGCATTGGAACCTGCCACTGGGGGTGGCCATCCTGCTGGCGGCCGTGGTCGGCGGGTTGCTCACCGTGACCGTCGGCACCGCGCGCATGCTGCAACTGCGTCGCGCAGCCAAGAAGCAGCACGCCGCGGCAACGCGGCACTAGCCGGGCAGCTTGGACAGCTCCCCAAGCCCACGGGCGATCAACGGCGCGACCACCTCGGGCATGTGTTCGGAGTCTTTACCGCTGGCCTGATCCGACATGCGCCTGCGGAAGTCGATGCCGGCGGCGATGATGGCCAGCTTGAAGTAGGCCAACGCCATGTAAAACTCCCAATGCGCCAGCGGTATGCCGGCGACCAGCGAGTACCGGTCGGCCAGCTCGTCGGCCGTGGGCAGCAGCGGCGAAGTCCAGGCGGCTTGCGCATTGACGATCAGATCCAGTGCCGGGTCGCGGTACACACACATCAGGGCCGCGTCGGACAGCGGATCCCCCAGCGTCGAGAGCTCCCAATCCACCACGGCGCGCACCCGCGTCGGGTCGTCGGCGTCCAGGATGGTGTTGTCGATCCGGTAGTCACCGTGCACGATCGAGGTGCGACCCTGTCGCGGAATCGCTTGCTGCAGACCGGAATGCAGTCGTTCGACGTCGGCGTCACGATGGTCGTCGGGCAGCCGCACCAGTTCCCATTGCGAGCCCCAGCGACGTACCTGACGTTCCAGATAACCGCTGGGTTTGCCGAAGTCGGCCAGTCCCACCGCATTCGGGTCGACGTTGTGCAGGTCGACGAGCACCCGGATCAGTGCGTCGACGCATTTGTCGATCACGGTGTGGTTGAAGGCTTCGAGTTGAGCGCGGCGGCGCACCACCTGCCCGGCAACGAACTCGACGATCTGGAACGGCGCGCCCAGCACGGAGTCGTCCTCGCACAGCGCGATTGCACGGGCCACCGGAACGGGCGTGTCCTGCAGTGCTGCCACCACTTTGTACTCGCGGGCCATGTCGTGCGCCGACGGGGTCAACCCGTGTAGCGGTGGACGCCGCACCAGCCAGTTCGTCTTGTCGTCGTAGACCCGGAACGTCAGATTGGAGCGGCCGCCGGAGATGAAGTCCCCGCGCAATTCGCCGTCGCGCTCGATGCCGAGCGAACGCAGGTACCGGTCCAGCGCGGGCAGGTCCAGCCCGTCGAGTCGATCAGCCGAAGTCACCGAACTTGTCTACCATCGCTGATTGCGCGGCAACAGGTCCCACACGTGTTCGACCCCATTGACTCCCGCCACGGTCGCCTGGCCGGTCCGCGAGTACAGCAGGCGAGTCACCGATGCGTAGTCGACGGGGAACGACAACAGTCGCGCCGTCCCGAGGATCTCGTGCAGCAACAGGTTGATCACCCCGCCGTGGCTGAACACCACAACGGTGTCTTCGGGATCCGCGGACGTGACGAGATCGTCCACTGCCGCCGTCACCCGCGCCCGGAACGCGTCTTCGTCGACCGCGCTGGGCAGATGGCCCTGGGCCAGTCGCTCCCACTCTTTCGGGTTTTCCTGACGGATCTGCTCGACGGGGATGTACAAGGGAAGGTCGCGATCGTATTCGGCGAAGCGCTCGTCAATCTCGACGGACAGCTCACGGGCCGCCGCGACCGGTTCGGCGGTCTGCACGGCCCGCCGCTGGGGGCTGCTGATGACCCGGGAGATCGGGAACCGCGCAAGCGCCTCGGGCAGGCGCGCGATCTGGGCCACCCCCTCTTCCGACAAGTCCGGGTCGGAACCCTGGCCGTGTTCGCTGCGCAGCGGCAACGCATGCCGGACCAGAAGCACTTGCATGTTTCTCCCTAGTCGTCGGGTACGTGATGTCAGCACCAAAGCCGGTTCGCAGTTTCTCATCGCGCCCTGCCGCGGCGCGCGGCCGTCTCCTAATCTGCAAGAGAGGCCCGATCTCGAGGAGGACAGATGACGCAGCCGAGCATCGATTGGGACGCCGCCTACCGACAAGAAGCACCACCGCCGTGGAGCATCGGGCGGCCGCAGCCCGAGCTGGCGACGCTCATCGATCAAGGCAAGGTCCGCGGCGATGTGCTGGACTCCGGCTGCGGCCACGCGGCCCTGTCACTGGTCCTCGCCGCGCGCGGCTACACCGTCGTCGGGCTGGACGCCAGCGCGACCGCGGTCGACGCCGCGGCCGCGGCCGCCACCGAACAAGGACTGACGACAGCGACTTTCGCGCAGGCCGACGTCACCGACTTCGGCGGCTATGACGGGCGCTTCGCCACCATCCTGGACAGCGGGCTGTTCCATGCCCTGCCGCCCGAGGGCCGCCAGGGCTATCTGCAGTCGATCTTTCGGGCCGCCGCACCCGGGGCCGCGCTCTACATCCTGGCGTTCGCCGCCGGGGCGCTGGGCGACCAGGACGGCCGGCCCGGCCCGCGTGGCTTCACCGAAAGCGAATTGCGCGACGCCGTCTCGACGCTGTGGCAGGTCGACGAGGTTCGCCCCGCCAAGGTCTACGGCAACGCGGCCGCACTCGATGCCGAGTTGCCGAATGCCGAACACGACAACGACGGGCACTTCATGGTGCCGGGGTTCCTGCTCACCGCGCGCAAGCCGGATTAGCGGCTCTTCTCGCAATCCTGGCGCCACCCCGTCGCCGAACGTGCTCTGAGGGCGGGTTTTCGGCGAATTTCTCGCCCTCAAGCACGTTCGACGCGGCTGTTGGTGCCGGGCCGGACTAGCGGTATCCCCGGAGAATGCTATTCTCCACACAGAGAGTGGGGTGTGCGGACAATGACGACTGCTGGTGAAACCCAACTGGACCCGGGTGTTCTGGGTCGATGGCTCGACGCCAACGACGCTCCGGGCAGCGGCGAGGAACCGCTGCTGGAGCAGCTCAAGGGCGGTTCGCAGAACACGCTGTATCTGATTGCGCGCGGCAGCGAGCGGATGGTGCTGCGGATGCCCGGCGCCCGCGCGGACGCGGCCCGCATCGACGGCCTGCTGCGCGAGATCCGGCTGGTGCGGGCACTGTCGGGCACCGACGTCCCGCACGCCGAGCTGATCGCCGCCGACGACAGCGGCACCGTGCTCGGCATGCCGTTCTACGTGATGCGGGCGATCGACGGCTGGAGCCCGATGGACGGCGGCTGGGAGCCACCGTTCGACACCGACCTGGATGCGCGGCGCGGGCTCGCGTTCGAACTCGTCGAGGGCGCCGCCAAGCTGGGCCGGGTCGACTGGCGCGGCCAAGGACTCGAGGGCTTTGGCCGCCCGGACGGATTCCACGATCGACAGGTCGATCGCTGGCTGGCGTTTCTCGACTCCTACAAGGTGCGCGAACTTCCCGGTCTGGACGAGGCCGCCGATTGGCTGCGCCGCAACCGTCCCGCGCAGTACACAGCCGGGCATCATGCACGGCGACTATCAGTTCGCCAACGTGATGTTCGCGCACGGCGGCCCGGCTCGGCTGGCCGCGATCGTGGACTGGGAGATGACGACGGTCGGCGATCCGCTGCTGGACCTGGCCTGGGCGCTGCTGGGCTACGACGGCGAAAACCCCAGCGACGACGGGTTTTATCTGGACATGAAGGGGATGCCGACGCGCAGCGAATTACTGGGTCACTACGAGAAGGTCAGCGGGCTGTCCACCGAGAACATCGACTACTACCTGGTGCTGGCCAACTGGAAACTCGGCATCGTGCTGGAAAAGACCTACGCTGCCGGCGTGCGGACCGGAAAGGTCGACCCGAAGATCCACGACGCCTTCGGGGCGATGATCCCGCGGCTGATCGCGACGGCGGCCGAGCTGGCGCGTAGCCTGCCGACGCGGCGCGCTGAAATGGGTTACGCGGATGAACTTTTCGACCTCACCGATCGCGTGGTGCTGATCACCGGCGGCAGCCGTGGGCTGGGACGGGAAATGGCCTTCGCCGCCGCGCGCTGCGGCGCCGACGTGGTGATCGCCAGCCGCAACTTCGACAACTGCGTGGCCGCCGCCAAGGAAGATCGAGGCCGAGACCGGGCGCACCGCCATGCCTTACGGCGTGCACGTCGGACGCTGGGACCAACTCGACGGATTGGTCGACGCCACCTACGAACGGTTCGGCAAAGTCGACACCTTGATCAACAACGCGGGCATGTCGCCGCTGTACGACAAGCTGAGCAACGTCACCGAGAAGTTGTTCGACGCGGTGGTGAACCTGAATCTCAAAGGGCCCGTTCCGGCTATCGGCGTTGGTGGGTGAGCGGATGGTGGCCGCGGGCAGCGGGTCGATCATCAACGTGAGCTCCACCGGGTCGCTGCGCCCGAACGGCGGCATCATTCCCTACGCGGCCGCCAAGGCCGGGCTCAACGCGATGACCGAAGGACTGGCGCAGGCGTTCGGGCCGACGGTGCGGGTCAACACGCTGATGGCGGGGCCCTACTTGACCGACGTCAGCAAGGCGTGGGACCTCGGCGGGGACAATAACTTCAGCCACCTCTTCTTGAAACGCGCCGGCGATCCGCGCGAAATCGTCGGCGCCGCACTGTTCTTGGCGTCCGACGCGTCCAGTTTCACGACCGGTTCGATTCTGCGGACCGACGGCGGAATTCCCTACGTGGCGACGCAACGGGTAGGCGAGTAGACATTCGAATGTCTTGGGATTTCTCTACCGAGCCGGAGTTCGAGAAGAAGCTCGCCTGGGTTCGCGAGTTCGTGCGCGAAGAGGTGGAACCGCTCGAGGTGCTGTTCCCGGGCTGCGAGTTCTTGCCGCTCAATGACGAGCGCCGGCGCATCGTCGATCCGCTCAAGCAGCAGGTCCGCGACAATGGCTTGTGGGCACCGCATCTGGGCCCAGAGCTCGGCGGCCAGGGCTTCGGCGCGGTCAAGCTGACGTTGATCAACGAGATTCTGGGCCGCAGCCCGTGGGCGCCGATCGTCTTCGGCACCCAAGCGCCCGACACCGGCAACGCGGAGATCATCGCCCGCTTCGGGACCCAGGATCAGAAGGACCGCTACCTGTCCGGGCTGCTGTCCGGAGAGATCTTTTCCTGCTTCTCGATGACCGAACCGCAAGGCGGTGCCGATCCGCGCGTCTTCACCACCCGCGCCGTCCGCGACGGCGACGAATGGGTGATCACCGGGCGAAAGTACTTCTCCTCCAACGCCGCTGTCGCGTCGTTCTTCATTGTCGTCGCGATCACCGATCCCGACGTTCCCGTCCATAGCGGCGCCTCGACGTTCCTGATCCCCGCCGACACCGAAGGGCTGATCCTGGAAGCCAACCACCACCTGGTGGGAGCGGACCCGCACGAACCGGGGCATTCCCTGGTGCACTACGACGACGTGCGAGTGCCTCAAGACGCGCTGCTCGGCGAACCCGGTCAGGGCTTCCTGATCCTGCAGACCCGGTTGGCCGGCGGCCGGCTGCACCATGCGATGCGCGTCCATCGGGATGGCGCAACGCGCGGTCGAGATGATGTCGCGGCGCGCGAAAAGCCGCTTCACCCAGGGCAGCTCGTTGGCCGACAAGCAGCTGGTGCAAGAGTTCGTCGCCGACTCCTATACCGAGCTGATCCCGTTTCGGTTGACCGTGCTGCACGCCGCGTGGCTGATTGACAGCGGCGACGAGCATGGTGCGCGCGCCGAGATCGGCGCCTGCAAGATCCTTGCGTCGCAGGTCTTGAAATCGATTGCGCTGCGCGCGATCCAAGTGCATGGTGCGCTCGGGCTCACCGATCAGCTGCCCCTGGTCAACGTGTTGTTGGGCGGCATCGCGCTCGGTCTGGCCGACGGGCCGACCGAGGCACACAAGGTCAATCTGGCCCGGATGCTGCTCAAGGGGTACGACGCCGAAGAAGGCGACTGGCCCAGTGAGATGCTCGAAGTTCGCCGTGCCGCGGCCCGGGAGAAGTACGGCGCACTCGTCGGTAGCGTTCCCGCGCAACCACATTCGCCATGACGAACAGAGTCACCGCGGCTGTCGAACGCGCCCTGGACGACCGGCAACGCGAGGCTACCGAGGAGGTCGAACGCATCCTGGCCGCCGCGGTGCGGGTGATGGAGACGGGTCGCGCCCGAGCCGCCGCGCGTCAGTGACATCGTCACCGAGGCCGGCTCGTCGAACAAGGCGTTCTACCGGTACTTCGCCGGCAAGGACGATCTCATCCTGGCCGTGATGGAACGCGGGGTCGGGATCGTCGTCTCCTACCTGCAACACCAGATGGCCAAAGAGCCACACCCGCAGGACAAGATCGCCCGCTGGATCGAGGGCACGCTCGCGCAAGTGGCCGAGCCACATCTGATCAGCAAGAGCCGCGCCGCGGCCGGTCAGATGTCGGCCGACTGGCGCGCGGTCGACCAGGAAATGATGCGGCCGCTGCGAGACCTGCTGGTCGAACCGGTTGCGGCGCTGGGCAGTAACGATGTCGAACGCGACGTCGAGGCGGTGTTCTGCTGCACGGCGGCGACGATGCGACGATACGTGGGCTCGGCCGAGTCGGCCCGGGCCCGACGACATCGCACATGTGGTCCGGTTCTGTCTCAACGGATTGGGAGTCAATTGATGCGCGCCGTTGTCTGTCGCTCCTACGGTCCGCCGGAAGAGTTTGGTGCTCGACGACGTTCCCGAGCCCGTCCCGGCACCCGGCCAGATGTTGGTGCGGGTCCACGCCGCGGCAGTCAACTTCCCCGACGTGCTGTTCATCGCCGGCAAGTACCAGATCAAGATTCCACCGCCGTTCATACCGGGCAATGAGATTGCCGGGGAGGTGATCTCCGTCGGTGATGGCGCGCCGTTCCGTCCAGGCCAGCGGGTAGCCGGAACCACCTTCGGAGCGTTCGCCGAACAGGCGCTGCTCGACACGACTCAGGCCTCGCTGGTGCCCGACGACGCGGACTTCGCATCGGCTGCGGCCTTCGGCGTGACCTACCGCACCGCGTATCACGCCTTGCGCTCGACCGCCGCTGTGGCAGAAGGGGATTGGGTCGTGGTGCTGGGCGCGGCAGGCGGAGTGGGTTTGGCCGCTGTTGATCTGGCCGTGGCGATGGGGGCTCGGGTGCTGGCCGCGGCGTCGAGCCCGGAGAAACTCGAGCTGTGCCGGCAGCGCGGCGCCGAAGCCACGGTCGACTACGACCGCGAGGATCTCAAGACACGCATCCGCGAACTCACCGGGGATGCCGCCCGAGTGGTGCTGGATCCGGTCGGGGGATCGTATGCGGAGCCGGCGCTGCGCGGTCTGGCGCGCGGCGGCACCTTCGTCACCCTGGGCTATGCGGCGGGCACCATCCCGGCCATTCCGCTCAATCTCATTCTGCTCAAAGATATCTGCGTGCGGGGTATGGAGATCCGCACCTTCATGAGCGACTACCCCGATGAGGCCGTCCGCGACATCGAAGAGTTGGCGCAGATGTTCGCCGCGGGCACGGTCCGTCCTTACATCGGCGCGCGATTCCCGCTGTCGGAGACCCCGGCCGCGTTGCGGCACGTGGCCGATCGCAAGGTGCTGGGCAAGGTCGTCATCGACGTCGCGTGACCCGGCTGGTTGCCGCCTAGGGCGTGACGATGTTGAAGCTCGGGTCCGGTTTGTCCAGCACATCCAGCAACGTCTGCAGTGCCGACCGGTCTCCGGAGATGTCGAGCCCGGCTGAGGTGAAGTCGCCCATCGCCACCGCCAACAAGCGAGACTTGCTTGTCCAGCTTGACCGTAACGGCCGCCGAGGCGGAGTCGGCGGCGACTTTGCGGTAGACAAGCACCCCGTTGCGCAGGTTGAGCCGGTAGTTGACCGCCAGATCGGCAAAGGAGATGTCGATGGCAATATCGAGGTCCCAGCTGCGCGGCCCGTTGACGCTAATGGCAAGGCTGTCAAGGATCTGCTCCGGCGTCAGTTGACTGAGCATCGACATAGAAGTGGCCGTAGTAGCGGTGCCGAAATTCCCGTCGCGCAATTCGGTTGCGCCGCTCATGAAGAAGTTGCGCCACGTCGCATTCTCGGCGCCGTAGCCCAGTTGCTCCAAGGTGTCCACGTACAGCGCGCGGGCCGCGCCGTGATCGCTGTCGGTGAAGATCGCATGATCCAGCAGCGTCGCGGCCCAACGAAAATCACCGGCGTCGAAAGCCGCTTGGGCAAGCTCGACGACGCGATCGATCCCGCCCATCGCCTCGACGTAGCGGGGCGCCAGCGCCTCGGGCGGGTGCGGCCACAGCCGGCCGGGATTGCCGTCGAACCAACCCATGTAACGCTGGTAGACGGCCTTGACGTTGTGGCTGACCGACCCGTAGTAACCGCGGGTATGCCATACCTGGTCCAAAGCCGGTGGCATCTGGAACATTTCGGCGATCTCCACGCCGGTGTAGCCCTGGTTGAGCAGCCGCAATGTCTGGTCGTGCAGGTAGGCATACAGGTCCCGCTGCAGCGACAAGAATTCGACGATGCTGTCCTGGCCCCAGGTCGGCCAGTGATGGGACGCGAACACGACGTCGGAACGCCCGGCGAAAGTGTCGATCGCTTCGGTGAGATAACCCGCCCAGGCGTGCGGGTCTCGGACCAGGGCGCCGCGCAAGGTGAGCAGGTTGTGCAGATTGTGGGTGGCATTCTCGGCCATGCACAACGCGCGGAAACGCGGGAAATAGAAATGCATTTCGGCGGGAGCCTCGGTGCCGGGCGCCATCTGAAACTCGATCTCCACACCGTCGATCGTGTGCTTTTCGCCGGTCTGGCGGATGTCGATGGTCGGGACGATGATGGCGACCTCGCCGGTGGACGGGGCCTGGCCAAGCCCGCAACCAACCTGCCCCTGGGGTCCGCGTTCCAGCAGGGTGCCGTACATATAGGTGGCCCGCCGGGTCATCGCGGGTCCGGCGTAGACGTTCTCCTGCACGGCATGCGCGGTGAAGCCCTCCGGCGCCAGCACCGCGACCTTGCCGGCATCGACGTCCGCCTGCGAGGTCACGCCCAGCACGCCGCCGAAATGGTCGACGTGGCTGTGCGTGTAGATCACCGCGACGACGGGGCGATCGCCGCCGCGGTGGGCGCGGTAGAGGTTCAGCGCCGCCGCGGCCACCTCGGTGGACACCAGTGGGTCGATGACGATGATCCCGGTGTCACCTTCGATGAAGCTGATGTTGGAGAGGTCGAGAGCCGCGGACCTGATAGATGCCCGGCACCACCTCGTACAGGCCTTGCTTGGCGTTCAGCCCCGATTGGCGCCACAGGCTGGGGTGCACCGAGGTTGGCGCGGGACCGTCGAGGAAGGCGTAGACATCGTTGTCCCACACCACACGTCCGTCGGCCGCCTTGATGACGCAGGGCGACAAGGACGCGATGAAGCCACGATCGGCATTGTCGAAATCCGTTGTGTCATCCCAGGGCAGGGCATGTTCGCGATGCGCCGACTCGATGATCGCGGTGGGAGGTTTGTGGTCCACCGGCAATACCTTGCCATTAACGCACCCTTGCCCGAAAGCACATGTCGAGAGCAGACGAGTTAACCGCAGACGAAACAATTTGCCTGAAACCTCTTTTGCGCGGCCCGGCAAACCCGCATACTGCGTTCACGGCCCCCAATGTTGAGGACCGCAACGATCGGGCAAAGGAGAACAAGTGAAGCGTGAACTGACGGTCGCGGTGGCCGGAGCAGCAATTCTGGTCGCCGGTATATCCGGCTGTTCGAGCGACAAGAAGAGTTCGAGTGGGTCCTCGTCGGGCACAAGCACTTCCGCAAGTGCCAGCGGAGGTGGTGGCACCAAGGTGATCATCGACGGCAAGGACCAGAACGTAAGCGGCTCGGTCGTGTGCACGACGGTAGGCGGCAACGTCAACATCGCGATCGGCGGGGCCGCGACCGGCATCGCCGCCGTGCTGACCGACGCCAACCCGCCCCAGGTGACGTCCGTCGGGCTGGGCAACGTCAACGGCGTGACGCTCGCGTACGCCGCGGCCGGCGGCGGAGGCAACGCCTCGGCCACGAAGAGCGGCAACAGCTACAAGATCACCGGAACCGCCACTGGCGTTGACATGGCCAACCCGACGCAACCGGTGAACAAGCCCTTCGAGATCGACGTCACCTGCACTAGCTAAGCGAGGCTGCGGGCGGTTGCCACCCGTTGAGTGGCAACCGCACCGTGAACTCGGTGTGACCGGGTGAGCTGTTGACGGTGATCGTCCCGTTGTGCGCCTTGACGACGGCGGAGACGATCGCCAGTCCCAGCCCGGTGCTGCCCCCCTTGCGGGAACGCGAGGTGTCGCCGCGGGCGAACCGCTCGAACACCTCTGACTGCAACGTCGCCGGAATGCCGGGGCCGTTGTCGATCACCTGCAGCAAACTGTGCGTCGGTTCGGTGCTCAACCGCGTCGTCACGACGGTCCCGGCGCCGGTGTGGATGCGCGCGTTGGCAAGCAGATTCGTCAGCACCTGGTGGAGCCGTGCCGCATCGCCGACCACGATCACAGGCTCCTCGGGCAGGTCGAGCTCCCACTGATGATCCGGTCCCGCGACATGCGCGTCGCTGACCGCATCGACCGCCACCCGTGACAGGTCAACCGGTTCGCGTTCCAGCGGCCGGCCCGAGTCCAGACGGGCCAGTAGCAGCAGATCCTCGACGAGGCGGGTGATCCGCTCGGTCTCGGAAGCGACGCGGCTCATCGCATGTGCCACCGCCTCGCGGTCGTCGCCCATGCGCTGGGTGAGTTCGGTGTAGCCGCGGATCGCGGCCAGTGGCGTGCGCAGCTCGTGACTCGCGTCGGCGACGAACTGACGGACCCGGGTCTCGCTGGCCTGCCGCGCCGACAGCGCGGCCGCGATGTGGTCGAGCATCCGGTTCAGCGCCGACCCGAGCTGGCCCACCTCGGTGGAGGCGTTGGCGTCGGATTCGGGAACCCGCACCGGCAGTTCGACCTCGCCGCGATCCAGTTGCAGGTCGGAAACCCGGCGCGCGGTCTGCGCGACGCGGCGCAGCGGCGCGAGCGCTCGCCTGATGATCACCATCCCGGCGATCGTCGCCGCGGCCAATGCGACCACGGTGACGATCCCGAAAATCACCAGCATCTGGAGCAGCGTGGCGTCGACGTCGGACATGGACAGTCCGGTGACGATCACGTCACCGCCGCGCCGGCTCGGGGCCGCGACGACGCGGTAGCGGCCGAGGCCGTCGAGATCCAGGGTCACCGGCTGGCGGCTGCCGGCGATCGCCGCCAATTGGTTCTGGGCCTTGTCGCTCAGCGCGGCCCGGGAACCAATGCTGGTCAGGTAGCCGGCGTCGACCGTCTTACCATCGCTGACGACTGCGGCGACCATGCCCGCCGGCTGGCCGGGAGCGTCGAGGAACCGCGGGCCGGGGCCCGGCCGCGGGTAGTAGGAGTGCTGGTGGTGCTCCCAGCCGGGGCGGTTCGGTTCGGGGTACATCAACGCCGAGCGGTGCGAGGTCCCACCGAGTTGCCCGTCGAGCTGGCGCACCAAGTGATGATTCAGCGATAGTTCGGTGGCCGCGGTGATCCCGACGCAGACCAGGGCGAGCACGACGACCTGCCCGACCAAGAGCCGCAGCCGAAGCGACCAGACTCGCCGTGTCCTAGCGGGCTGGCTTGAGGACATAGCCCGCACCGCGCAGCGTGTGGATCATCGGGTCGCGGCCGTTGTCGATCTTCTTGCGTAAGTAGGAGATATACAGCTCGACGATGTTGGACCGCCCGCCGAAGTCGTAACTCCATACCCGATCGAGAATCTGCGCCTTGCTCAGCACCCGCTTGGAATTGCGCATCATGAACCGCAACAGCTCAAACTCGGTGGAGGTCAACGAGATCGTTTCACCGGCACGAGTCACCTCGTGGCTGTCCTCGTCCAGCACCAGGTCCCCGACCACGAGCTGCGCGCCGCTGTCCATCGTCGTGACTCCGGTGCGCCGCAACAGCGCTCGCAACCGCAGCACGACCTCTTCGATGCTGAACGGTTTGGTGACATAGTCGTCGCCACCCGCGGTCAACCCGGCGATGCGGTCTTCCACCGCGTCCTTGGCCGTCAACAACAGCACCGGCAGCTGCGGATTCTCTTCGCGCAGTTTGTGTAATACGTCGAGCCCGCTCATATCGGGCAACATCACGTCGAGCACGACCACGTCGGGTCGCTGGGCACGGGCCGACGCGATGGCCGACGATCCGTCACCGGCGGTCGCGATGTTCCAGCCTTCGTACCGCAGCGCCATCGACACCATTTCGGCCAGGACCGATTCGTCATCCACGACCAGCACGTTGATCGGATTGCCGTCCGCACGGCACATGACAACGCGCTCTACGGAGGTTCGAGGCTGCGTCACAGGTTCCAGTATCCGCGCGCGACTGGGCCGCCGCTATGACATTCCTTTGTGTGTCCTGTGAAACAGCAGGCGAGCCTGCTCGGCGGTGCCTAGTACCAGTACCGCCTACCGGCGACCGGTCGGCCGACCGAGCCAAGGATCCACAGCACCGCGCCGATGACGATTAGGACAATTCCAATCGTCCACAGCAACGGAATGGCGAAAACATATCCAAGAATGAGGAGAACGATACCCAAGACGACCATGACAGTTTCCTTTACGCGAGGGAATCTAAGTTACTGGGCATTGAACTGGGTTGCGGTACATGGCAATCCTTGACTTTCGGGTTGACGCCCCCGTAGTTCAAAGGCCCCGCGACCACCGTCAGCGCGATGTTTCCCGCCGTGACACAATTTGTTTGCCCGGTTTTGAAGTAATCGCGTTGCCATGCTGCGAAAACCCCAATGAGCAGCCACACCAAGACGATCGCGCCGATTATTCCGCGACCACGCATCGTGACCTCCGTTGTGTTCGAGAAGGATTTTCTCGGTGCCTAGACGATACCCGTTAGACCCGTGTCTAAACATCGCCGTGGCCAACTTGTGGACCCCTGAAAGCAACGACCTGAGCACTACGAATGACCGGCCAGCCATTCCGCGGCCCGTCTCTTGGAGGCCCGGGACAGCCACGCGTCCGCAATCAGCTCGGCCAATTCCGTCGTCGTGATTTCCGGCAGCCGGGCGGCGCGCACCAATACCGAAGGGTGCCCGTCGAAATGGTCGGTGGTACGCCCTAGTGGCGTCGCTGCGCCGACACGTACAGGGTGGGCGGCATGGCGTCGTCGGAGCCTTCCGGCACGGTGCGGTTGTAGCGTGCCATCAACTCCGGGAAGGTAGCGGCCGCCACCTCCCAGCCGTGTTCACGCAGCCACTCGTCGACCGGGGTGCGCTCCTCCGCGTACCAGAGGTCGTCGAAATCCGTGATCTCGGTGTCGACCAGCTTGGCGGCCGCTGCGCGCATGCGCTGCATGTCTTCTCGCTGCCGGCGTACCCGATCGGGATCGGTAAACCCTTGGCTGGGAACGTTGGAAGCCAGCCAGCTACCCGGCGCGCTCAGCGAATGCATGCGCTCGAACAACAGATCCTGGGCCTGCGACGGCAGGTAACGCACCAGCCCCTCGGCGGACCAGGCGCTCGGCTTCGACGGGTCAAAACCCGCATCCTGCAATGCTTTTGGCCAGTCCTGACGCAGATCGATCGGTATGGTGACCAGTTCGGCCGTCGGGTCCGCGCCGTGCTCTTTCAACGTCCCCGTTTTGAAGTCCAGCACCTTAGGCTGATCGAGTTCGTACACCACCGTGCCGTCGGGCCACGGCAGTCGCCAGGAGCGCGCGTCGAGACCGGAGGCCAGGATGACCACCTGGCGGACACCGGCGTCGGCCGCACCGAGAAAGAATTCGTCGAAGAACGCCGTGCGGGTCGCCATGAAGTCGATCATCAGCTGTAGCCGGGTGCGCATATCGGGTTCGATTTCGACGGCCTTGGCCAGCAGGGCGGGATCGGCGTAGATGCTCCACATCCCCTCCCCCGCGGCGTCCACGAAGACACGCGCGAACGGGTCGTTGATGAGCGGATTCTCGCTCTCGGTCTCGGCGGCGCGGGCCGCCGCTACGCCGAGTGCGGTGGCCCCCACGCTCTGAGTGATGTCCCAGGAATCGTTATCGGTACGCGGCATCGCCAGTCCTCTCCACCGGTGATAGTCGGTTGCGTTCACTATTCTTCCAGCCGCGGACGCCTCCCGGCACGCTCGGACCGTGACTTCCCCTGTTTTCCCAGGGGGCCCACAGCTTGGCAAGGAGGTCCGGTACACACCGAAACCCAACGGGTGCGCGCTCGCAGAGTAGGTTCACAGCACGTGGAGCACGTGGACTTGAACGCCGTCGCGGAATGGATGTCCGGGCAGGGACTGGGCGAGGGCCCGCTGCAGGATGTTTCGGCCGTCACCGGCGGAACGCAGAACGTGATGCTGCGGTTCGTCAGGTCCGGACGGCCCTATGTGCTGCGGCGCGGACCACGACACCTGCGTCCGCGCAGCAACAGCGTGATCCTGCGGGAAACCAAAGTCCTTGCGGCGCTGGCCGGTTCTGATGTGCCGCACCCGCACCTGATCGCGGTGTGCGACGACACGAGTGTGCTCGGCGAGGCCGTCTTCTACCTGATGGATCCGGTCGACGGATTCAACGCCGGCGAGGGACTGCCGCCGCTGCATGCCGGCGATGCCGGCGTGCGGCACGGCATGGGCCTGTCGATGGCCGATGCGCTGGCGAAGCTGGGTGCCGTCGACCACGTCGCGGTGGGTCTCGCCGACTTCGGCAAGCCGGAGGGCTTCCTGGAACGCCAGGTGCCGCGCTGGCTTTCGGAGCTGGACTCCTACAGCGAGTACGACGGCTACCCCGGGCCGCAGATCCCGGGCATCGAGGAAGTGTCGACCTGGCTGGAACGTCACCGTCCGGCGACGTGGACGCCCGGCATCATGCACGGCGACTACCACGCCGCCAACGTGATGTTCTCCCGCACCGGGCCGGACGTGGTCGCGATCGTCGACTGGGAGATGTGCACGATCGGTGACCCGCTGCTGGATCTGGGCTGGCTGCTGGCCACCTGGCGCCAGCCGGACGGGTCCAGCGTGTTCAGCCACGCCCTGGGCGGACAGGACGGATTGGCCAGCACCGACGAACTATTCGAGCGCTACGCCGCCAACACCACCCGCGACCTGTCGCATATCACCTGGTACACCGTGCTGGCCTGCTTCAAGCTGGGCATCGTGATCGAGGGCACGCTGGCCCGCG
The DNA here is from genome assembly GCA_963794245.1 of uncultured Actinomycetota bacterium. Taxonomy (GTDB): domain Bacteria; phylum Actinomycetota; class Actinomycetes; order Mycobacteriales; family Mycobacteriaceae; genus Mycobacterium. Next base: position 526,730 of record CAWCDD010000005.1, read on the forward strand.
CGTGTGCCGGCAAGGCCGAGAAGGAGGTCGGCGATCAACTCCACGCGGCCACGGTCCACCTGTTCGAGCGTGCGCTGACCCAGATCGAGTCCGAGGGGGCCCGGGTGACCGGATTAGCATCTCCTGACGTGCCTCCTTACCCAGAGGAACCCGACTATTACTCCGAGCCGACGATGGCGGCGCGATACGGCGGTTACGACCCCGCGCCCGAGCCGGAGCCCCCGACACCGTGGTATCGGCGCCCGCTAGCGCTGGTCGCGGCGGGCGCAGGTCGGGGTGATCGTGCTCGGCCTGGCGATCTACGCCGTCGTCACGTTGGTGAGCGGCTCGCCGGCCCCGAGTCCGGCGACACGACGACGCCCACGCCGTCCCCCACCACGGCGGTGACCAGCACGGCCGCGGAACCCCGACATCGGCATCACCCGCCGGGCGGCGGAGGCGGTGGCGCCCCGACGCAGACGGTGACCGAGACGGCTCCACCACCGAGCACCGACACTCCCACGACGACTGTTCCGCCGAGCACCGTCATGGTGTCACCGAGCACGGAGACCAGCACGGTTACCCAAACGGTGACGGTGCCGACGCGCGGCCGTTCAATCCACGCCCATAGCGGTCCGAGAAGCCGAGCAACTAGGGTCATGGCCATGAGTCGGCTCGAGCGCGGCCTGGCACGGTCTACGGGACATGCGCTTCGACTTGTATGCGCAGCCCATGCGGCAGGTGAGTGTGGAGCTAAAGATCGTGTTCTTCGCGATCCACGTGCCGATCGCCGGCGGGAAGACTCTGAAAATCCCGATGATCGCGACGGTTGGGCCGATGCCGGACAAGTCCAAGGAGAGCGACGCCGCCGACGGCGACGCGTAGCGCTCAACTGAGCGCGCCCGAAGGGATTCGAACCCCTTGCCCCGGTCAGGGTTCACGGACGAACGCACCACATGGCTCGGGGTCGGTGGAAGCAGGACAGTCAGACCCGATCGGGTACGGTTTAACACGTCGGTAACCTTGTCGGCGCTCAGGGATGACTTGTTGAACGTTGGGCTCATTGCCCAGCCACGATCCCGTCGCCTTCCGAGACTTCTCAGAGGAATCTATGTCTTCGCGTGCCAGCAGTACCCCTTATTTCAACGCGTCCAAACAAAGCGATCCGGCAGCTCTCTTCGCGTTGCCTGCTGGTTCCACCGCGATCGTCTACTGCGAGGGCCAGTTCGGCGAGCAGGACGGTAAGACCGCCAACGGCCTGGTCAGGCACTCGGAGAAATACGAGATCCTCAGCGTCATCGACAGCCTCCGCGCCGGCATGGATGCCGGGAAGTTCCTCGACGGCACCGCGAACGGCATCCCGGTGCTGGCTTCGCTCACCGAGGCCATCTCGCATGCCGGCCACGTACCCGACTACCTGATCTGCGGGCTGGCACCTGCCGACGGCCTACTGTCGAGCGAGCAGCGGGTCGTGCTGCTCGACGGCATCGCCCGTGGGATGCACATCATCAACGGCCTGCACGAGTTCCTCAACGCCGACGCCGAATTCGTGGCGGCCGCCGTGATCGCGGGTGTCACCATCACCGACGTGCGCCGACCCAAGGCCAAGCGCGACCTGCATCTGTTCTCCGGCCGGATCTTCGACGTCACATGCCCCAGGATCGCGATCCTGGGTACGGACGGGGCGATCGGTAAGCGCACCACCGCCACGCTGCTGGTCCAGGCACTGAACGCGCGTGGCATCAAGACGGTCATGGTCGGCACCGGTCAGACCACCTTGATCCAGGGCGGTAAGTACGGCGTCGCGCTGGATGCGCTGGTCCCCCAGTTCTGCTCGGGCGAGGTCGAGCACCAGGTCGTCGCCGCGTTCGAGGGCGAGGATCCCGACGTGATCGTCGTCGAGGGCCAGGGCGCACTCAGCCACCCCGCGTACATCACATCGGCGCACATCCTGCGTGGCAGCCGCCCGGCCGGCGTGATCGTGCAGCACGCACCGAAGCGCAAGGTGCTCGGCGACTTCCCGATGGTGGCGATGCCGACCGCGGCCAGCGAGATCGCACTGATCGAGGCGTTCGCCGACACCCGCGTCATCGGGGTCACGATCAACCACGAGGAAATGACCGAAGACGAGCTGAGCAACGCGATCTCCGAACATCACTCGCAACTCGGCATCCCGGTCACCGACCCTCTGACGCGCCCCTCGTCGGATCTGGTCGACATGGTGCTGACGGCTTTCCCCGCGCTCGCGGTGGTGGCCGACACGAACACCTCGGTGTGACGCTTCGGCTCGAGACCGATCTCGACAAGGTCGAGCAGAACACGCGCATCCTGGTTGACCGGCTGGCCTCCAAGGGCATTCGGGTCACCGGCATCACCAAGGCCGTGTTGGGCTCGCCGGGAGTCGGCGCGGCGATGCTGCGCGGCGGCGCCTGCGGCCTCGGCGATTCCCGGGTGCCGAACCTCGCCCGGCTGGCCGGTCTGGACCGACCACTGTCACGCACGTTGGTCCGCTCTCCCATGCTCAGCGAAGTGCCACGGGTCGTTGACGTCGCCGACGTCAGTCTAAACACCGAGGCCGTCGTGCTGGCCGCGCTCGATCAGGCCGCTTCCCAGCAGAAGCGGACGCACGCCGTCGTGCTCATGGTCGAGCTGGGTGACCTTCGCGAGGGAATCGTGATCGGCGACGCCCCCGAGGCCGTGCGGGCCGTCCTCGCTCACTCCTCCCTCCGGCTTGCCGGGCTCGGCGCCAACCTCGCCTGTCAGAGCGGTGTCGTGCCTGACGACCGGAACATGGGCATCCTCACCGGGCTCGTGGACGACGTCGAGGCACTGCACGGGATCTCCCTCGACGTCGTCTCAGGCGGCAACTCGGCGAACCTGAGCTGGGCTCTGCGCACCCAGGACGTCGGCCGCATCAACGAGCTCCGACTCGGCGAAGCCATCCTGCTCGGCGTCGATCCGCTGTACCGGACGCCGATCCCCGGCCTACACACGAACGCCTTCACGTTGACCGCCGAGGTCATCGAGGTCGGCATGAAGCCGGCTCAGCCGTGGGGTGATCGTGGCCAGGCGGCCTTCGGTGAGGCGCCGGTCCGCACCGGCAGCAAGACCGTGCGTCAAGCAATCCTGGCCCTCGGTCGCCAGGACGTGGACCCAGACAGTCTGCAGCCACCCGAGGGCATCACGATCCTCGGGGTGAGCAGTGATCACCTCGTAGTCGACCTCGGCGATCACTCTGTCGCGGTCGGCGACGAAATCGGCTTCGGCGTCGGCTACGGCGCACTCGTGCGGGCGATGACGTCGCCCTTCGTCACCAAGATCGAGCACCTTGGCCGTTCGGTCGCACCCGAGGCGATCCAGGCGCCGACACCGGTCCAGGTTTCGACCCCCCGCCCGGTGCCGGACACCGATGCCGGTGGCGAACCGCCCTTCCCAGCTTGAGTGCCTGCTCCGCACAGTCCATCTCGGCATATCCGGTGTCACCGTCCGACTGCTGCTGGCCGTTGATCGAAGGACGAATCTTAAAGAAAGAGGACGGGCGCTACATGGGGCCGTCGTCAATGACCAACCGGGCCGCTTCCCACCCTGACGGAATGGGTCTCTGAGTTGAGCGCGCCCGAAGGGATTCGAACCCCCAACCTTCTGATCCGTAGTCAGATGCTCTATCCGTTGAGCTACGGGCGCCTGTCTTCAGTTATGTCTTTGTCCTCGAAAGGACTCAGCGGAGGCGAGAGGATTTGAACCTCCGGTCCCCTTTAAGGGGGACAACTCATTAGCAGTGAGTCCCATTCGGCCGCTCTGGCACGCCTCCCTTGGACTTCCTGAGGGTACCCGACACAGTGCGGGCGTCCCTGAACCGCCGGAGGCATAGCGTACACAGCGGGGACATATGCTGTCGAAATGACTGCCCGCCTACGGCCAGAGCTGGCCGGGCTGCCAGTTTATGTTCCTGGTAAGACGGTGCCGGGTTCGATGAAACTGGCCAGCAACGAGACGGTGTTCGGCCCGCTGCCCAGTGTCCGCGCCGCCATTGCGCAAGCGACCGACATCATCAACCGCTACCCGGACAACGGCTGCGTGCAACTCAAAGCCGCACTGGCCAAGCATCTGGGTTCGGGTTTCGAACCCGAGCACGTCGCCGTCGGCGCCGGCTCGGTCAGCCTGTGCCAGCAGCTTGTTCAGATCACCGCCGCGGCCGGCGACGAGGTGATCTTCGGATGGCGCAGCTTCGAGCTCTACCCGCCGCAGGTCCAGGTCGCCGGCGCGACGGCAATCAAGGTGCCGCTGACCGACCACACCTTCGACCTCTACGCCATGCTCGCCGCGATCACCGAACGCACCCGGCTGATCTTCGTCTGCAACCCCAACAACCCGACCTCCACGGTCGTCGACCCGGACGCGCTGACCCGCTTCGTCGAGGCCGTTCCGCCGCACATCGTGATCGCCATCGACGAGGCCTATGTCGAATACATCCGCGACGGCATGCTGCCCGACAGCCTGGGTTTGGTCCGTTCTCGGCGCAACGTTGTTGTGCTGCGGACCTTTTCGAAGGCATACGGACTGGCGGGCCTGCGCATCGGCTACGCGATCGGCCACCCGGATCTGATCACAGCGCTGGACCAGGTATTCGTGCCGTTCTCCGTCACGAGCATCTCGCAGGCCGCCGCCATCGCGTCGCTGGACGCCGCCGACGAATTGTTGGCCCGCACCGACGCCCTGGTCGCCGACCGCGTTCGGGTGAGCGCGCAGTTGCGCGATGCCGGGTTCACTTTGCCGCCGTCGCAGGCGAACTTCGTCTGGCTGCCGTTGGGAGCCGCGCACTCAGGATTTCGTCGCGCAGGCGGCCAACGCGGGGATCGTCGTTCGCCAGTACGGCAGCGACGGCGCCCGCGTCTCCATCGGTGCGCCGGACGAAAACGATGCGCTGCTGACATTTGCCCGCGACTGGATTACCCACCCGGAGGTTGACGAATGAGCCTTGCCCGCAAGAAGTTCGATGAGTTCAAGGAACGCAGCGACAAGATCGACGACGCCGAGCTCGACGATTTCTGGGCGAGCCTTCCGCCGGCGACGGTCGACGGCATGATGGGCGAGTGGAAGGGCGGCGAGTTCGCCACCGGCCACATGATGAACGGGCAGCTGGAGAAGGCCGGTTGGTACGGCAAGACGTTCAAGTCCGCCAGCGACGTCCAGCCGCTGGTCTGTCTGGACGCCGACGGAAACAAGTTCTCCAACAAGGAGATGGGCAAGGGCGAGGCCAGCCTGTGGCTCGAGGACTTCCGCGGCGAGGTCACCGCGACGATGGTCTACGACGGCCAGCCCGTGCACGATCACTTCAAGACGGTCGACGACGACACCGTGATGGGCATCATGAACGGCAAGGGTGTCCGGGATAACGGCCGGTATTACTACTTCTACCTCGAGCGGGTGTAGCTCCGGGCCTGCTGCGCTCGCAGTGTGCGCATAGGGCTTTGAGTGTGCGGCCTTGGCGGGATTTCGGCGGTTTTCCCGCCCTGAACGCACACTCGACGCCGCGAGCGCACACTCGCCCGTGGCTAGCCGGCGGGGTTGCGGCCGGTGAACGCGACGAGTTGGTCCAAGGCGCTCGCATCGGCGGGCACGTCGACCGGGTCGTCGAACCCGGCGGTGCCGCGGAATTCCGGTCGGATGGTGCTGTGCGCCAAATCCAGCACATACTCGGCCAGCGGTTCCGGCGCGTCGACGTCGCGTCCCACGGCTTTCGCGTAATCCCAAGCGTGGACCAGGAATTCGATCGAGAAGATGCCACACGCCGACTTGGCCGGCATCTCGCCCTTACCGAACGGCACGTTGCCGTCCAGGCCCCGATGATGCCAAGCATCCAAGGCGGGCCGCGCCGCCGCGATGATCTGCCGTTCCACCGAGTCGTGCGGTTCGAGCTGCGGGAACTCCACGCCCGCCATGCCGCCGATGGCGGTGATCGATTTCAGCAGATGCTCGGTCAACTGGGTCACGTCGTATTCCGAGCACGGCGTCTGCCGCGCCATGTCGTCGCCGGCGATGGTGTGCAGCACGTGCTGCAGCACCCCGAGGGTGTCTTCGGCGCCCTGCAGTTCGTCGGCCGGTGGAGAATCTGGTCCGGGTCGCAAATCACGAGGCATATCCGCCACGCTACGGTCTCGATATGGGCGATACATACGAATCCGTCACCGTGGAGATCAAAGACCACGTTGCGCAGGTGACGCTGATCGGACCCGGTAAGGGCAACGCGATGGGGCCCGCCTTCTGGTCGGAGATGCCGGAGGTGTTCGCAACCCTGGACGCCGACCGCGACGTGCGTGCCATCGTCATCACCGGATCGGGCAAGAACTTCAGCTATGGCCTGGACGTGCCGGCGATGGGCGGGGCGTTCGCCGGGGTGCTGGCCGAAGGTGCGCTGGCCCGCCCGCGCACCGACTTCCATGCCGAGATCAAGCGCATGCAGGGCGCGATCACCGCGGTGGCGGACTGCCGCACCCCGACCATCGCCGCGGTGCACGGGTGGTGCATCGGCGGCGGCGTCGACCTGATCTCCGCGGTCGACATCCGCTACGCCAGCGCCGACGCCAAGTTCTCGGTCCGCGAAGTCAAACTCGCCATCGTCGCCGACGTCGGCAGCCTGGCCCGGCTTCCGCTGATCCTGAACGACGGCCATCTGCGGGAGCTGGCATTGACGGGCAAGGACATCGACGCGGCCCGCGCCGAAAAAATCGGCCTGGTCAACGACGTGTACGACGACCCCGGCAAGACCCTGGCCGCGGCGCATGCGACGGCCGCGGACATCGCCGCCAACCCGCCGCTGACGGTGTATGGCATCAAGGACGTGCTGGACCAACAGCGCATCTCCGCGGTTTCCGAAAGCCTGCGCTATGTCGCCACCTGGAACGCCGCCTTCTTGCCTTCCAAAGACCTGACCGAGGGCATATCGGCGACGTTCGCCAAGCGTCCGCCGCAGTTCACCGGGGAGTAGCCGGGCTCCACGTACCCTCGCGGGGGTGGCAACGATGACTGCAGACGGCAAGATCCGGGTCCCGGCCGACTTGGACTCGGTCACCGCGGTCGGCGAAGAGGACCGCTCGGAAATCGCCAGCGCCGCCGTCGAACGCATCTGGCAGGCCGCCCGTCACTGGTATCAGGCCGGCATGCACCCGGCGATCCAGTTGTGCATCCGGCATCGTGGTCGCGTCGTGCTCAACCGCGCGATCGGCCACGGCTGGGGCAATGCGCCCACCGATGCGCCGGACGCCGAGAAGGTCCCCGTCACCACGGACACACCGTTTTGCGTGTACTCGGCGTCCAAGGGCATCACCGCGACCGTCGTGCACATGCTCACCGAACGCGGGGTGTTCTCGCTCGACGACCGCGTCTGCGACTACCTTCCCGGCTACACCAGTCACGGCAAGGACCGCACCACGATCCGGCATGTGCTGACCCACAGCGCGGGTGTCCCGTTTGCGACGGGGCCCAAGCCGGACCTGAAACGCGCCGACGACCACGAGTACGCGCAGGAGCAGCTCGCCAAGCTGCGACCGCTGTACCGGCCGGGGCTGGTGCACATCTACCACGCGCTGACCTGGGGCCCGCTGATGCGCGAGATCGTCTACGCGGCCACCGGCAAGGACATTCGCGAGATCCTGGCTACCGAAATCCTTGACCCGCTGGGCTTTCGGTGGACGAACTTCGGCGTCGACAAACAAGACGTCCCACTCGTCGCGCCGAGTCACGCCACCGGCCAGACGCTGCCGCCGGTGATCGCCCAGATCTTCCGTAAGGCGATCGGCGGAACCGTGCACGAAATGATTCCCTATACGAACACCCCGGGCTATCTGACCACCGTGGTCCCGTCATCGAACACCGTCTCAACCGCCGACGAGATGTCACGCTTCGCCGAAATCTGGCGCCGCTACGGCGAACTCGACGGTGTACGGGTACTGCAGGCGGAAACGATGCGAGGCGCGGTCGCCGAATCCCGACGGTTGCGGCCGGATTTCGCGGTGGGTCTGATGCCGGCCCGCTGGGGCACGGGCTTCATCCTCGGCACGAACCGATGGGGGCCGTTCGGGCGCAACGCGCCGGCCGCATTCGGCAATCTCGGCCTCAGCAACATCGCGATGTGGGCCGACCCCGAGCGCAACCTGTCCGCCGGTCTGATCAGCAGCGGCAAACCCGGCCGCGACCCCGAACTGCGCCGCTACACCGCGCTGATGAACACCATCGCGGCACAGATCCCTGCCGACTGACCCGCTGACGCTGCACTAGGCGGGTTTAAGCCTTTCGGGCAACAATGGTGCATGGATTCGGGCCGCTTCCGCGAGTTGCTCGGTGCGCCCGGGCCGTTCGCGTCGGTCTATTTCGAGGACTCGGCGGACGACGGCGACCCCAGTCCTGGGCTCGAGCTGAAATGGCGCGCCCTGCGCGAAGAACTTCAGCTGCAAGGGGCAACCGAAACAATCACCGCGGCAATCGAGCACGCGGTCCTGCACCTGCGTTTGCCGATCGGCCGCGGCGGGCGCGCGGTGATTGCCGGCGCGACGGGGGTCCTGGTCAACGAGTACTTACTCCGGCCGACTGCCCGGCCGGTCGTCCGAGTCTCCGAATTGCCGTACATCGTCCCGGTCCTCGAATACGGCGTTACGCAGTCAGATTATTTGCTGGTGGTGGCCGACCGGACCGGCGCGCTCATCACCAGCCACTGTGATGCCACGCGGCTTTCCGAAGCCATCGAGGTCGACGTTGCGGACCGGATCAGCGAACTCGTGCACGACACGTCGTTCAGCGCACTGTTCTTGGTTGGCGATGAGGAGTCCCGGTCGAGTCTGCTGGCAGCACTGCCAGACCGGATCCGGAAGCAGGTGACGTCGCTGCCGATCGCGGTCCGGCGCGGCGGATATGACTTCGAGGAGATTCAACGGGCCATCGACTCCACCCTGCTCTCGCAACGCCGCAGCGCCATGGACACTGCGGCAGCACGTTTCACCGACGAGCTTGGCCGGCGATCCGGGCTGGCTGTCGAGGGACTCGGTGCGGTCTGCGCTGCCCTGCGCCAGGGCGCGGTCGACACGATGATCATCGGCGAGATCGGCGACGCCACCGTGGTCGCCGACGAGGGCATGACCGCTGTCGCGCCGAGCGCCGACGCGATCTCCGAGCTGGGCGCCGCCGCCGCTAAGACGCTACGCGCCGACGAAGCCTTGCCGCTGTTGGCGATTTCCGTCGGGGCCACGCTGGTCCGCACCGATGAGCGGATTGCTCCCGCCGACGGAATCGGCGCCGTCCTTCGCTACGCGCCGACGCTGCATCAGGCTCGCCGCTGAACACTGCGGTGGCGGAGGGATTTGAACCCCCGGACGGTTTTAGCCGTCTCTCGCTTTCAAGGCGAGTGCATTAGGCCGCTCTGCCACGCCACCGCTGACAAGGGTAACGGGGCTAGTACCGTGGCCCGCATGCGCGCCATCGTCGCCGAATCCTCCGATCAACTCCTCTGGCAGGAGGTACCCGACGTTTCAGCCGGGCCCGCCGAGGTGCTGATCAAGGTCACCGCGGCCGGCGTCAACCGCGCCGACGTGCTGCAGGCCGCCGGCAAGTATCCGCCCCCGCCGGGCGCCAGCGACATCATCGGCATGGAGGTATCCGGCGTCATTTCAGAAATCGGGGCCGAATTGGGCTCCGGTGTGACGGAATGGGCTGTCGGACAGGAAGTTTGCGCGCTGTTAGCGGGCGGAGGCTACGCCGAGTACGTCGCGGTACCCGCCGCACAGCTGCTGCCGATTCCCGACGGCGTCGACCTGGAGGACGCTGCGGGGCTGCCCGAGGTGGCCTGCACGGTGTGGTCGAATCTGGTGCTGACCGCCCATCTCCGCGAGGGCCAGCTGCTGCTGATGCACGGCGGGGCCAGCGGCATCGGAACCCACGCGATTCAGGTCGCCCGCGCGTTGGGCGCCCGGGTGGCGGTCACCGCCGGGTCCGAAGAAAAGTTGCAGACCTGCCGCGACCTGGGCGCCGAGATCACCATCAACTATCGCGACGAGGATTTCGTCGCGCGCCTGCAGGAGGCCGGCGGCGCCGACGTGATCTTCGACATCATGGGCGCCTCCTATCTGGACCGCAATCTCGACGCCCTGGCCACCGACGGACAGCTGGTCATCATCGGCATGCAGGGCGGTCTCAAGGGCGAGCTCAACATCGGCAAGCTGCTGGCCAAACGCGCCCGGGTCATCGGCACCACGCTGCGCGGCCGGCCGGTGAGCGGCCCGAACAGTAAGGGCGAGATCGTCGCCGCGGTGACGGCGTCGGTGTGGCCGATGATTGCCGACGGCCGGGTTAGGCCGTTCATCGGCGCGCGCATGCCGATTCAGCAAGCGGCAGAAGCCCACCAGCAGCTGGTGTCGGGCGAAGTGCACGGAAAGATCGTGCTGGCCGTCTAACTGTCGGCCGTCGAGTGTGCGCCCAGGGCGGCCAGTGTGCGAGGTGGGCGCCGTCAGCGCACACTCAAGGCGATGGCGGCGGGGCGGGCCGAGCGTCTAACCCAACGACGCCAGCGCGCGCACCAGCTGATCGACTTCGGCCATCGTCGAGTAATGCGCCAGCCCGACGGTCACCGCGCCGCCAACGTCGTTGGCGCCCAGCGCATCGAGCACGCGTGAACTCTCGTTGGAGACGGCCAGAATTCCGTTGTCCGCCAAGCGCTGAACGACCCGCTCGGCGGGCACGCCCTGCAACGCGAAGCTGACCAGCGGTATCCGCACCTCCGGGCGACCGATCAGCATCATCAACGGCAACGACCGCAACGAGACCATCAGGTAGTCGAAGATCCGGTTCAGATACGAGGCAGCGGATTGCATCGACACCGAGAGCCGCTCGCGCCGGCTGCCGCGCGCCGACTCATCCAATGCCGCAAGGTATTCGATGCTGGCAACCACGCCGGCCAGCAGACCGAACTGATGCGCGCCCACCTCAAGCCGGGCCGGGCCGGTGGCATTGGGATCGGCTGAGACCGAGCTGAACGTGTTGATCAGCGCCGGATCGCGGAACACCATCGCGCCGATCGGCGGGCCGCCCCACGCGAGAGCGTTCACCGCGACCACGTCGACCTCGGCTTCTTTGATGTCGAGCAGTCGGTAGGGCGCCGCCGCGGAATGATCGACGATCACCAGCCCGCCGACGTCGTGGATCAGCTTGGTCATTGCCCGCAGATCGGTGACCGTCCCCAACGTTCCCGACGCCGAGGTGACCGCCACCAGCCGCGTCGACTTCCCGATCAGGCTCTCCCACTGCCATGTCGGTAGCTCACCGGTTTCGATGTCGACCTCGGCCCACTTCACCTTCGCGCCGTAGCGGTGCGCGGCCCGCAGCCACGGGGCAATGTTCGCCTCGTCGTCCAGGCGGCTGACGATCACCTCGTACCCCAGGCCGGCGCGCGAGGATGACGCCTCGGCCAACGAGGACAACAGGATCGCGCGATCGGCGCCCAGCACGATGCCCGCCGGGTCGGCGTTGAACAGATCTGCCACGGCCGTCCGGGCCGCGTCCAGCACGGCCGCACTGCGCTGCGCCGCCGGGTGCGCACCCACGGTGCTGGCACCGGATCTGCGGAACGCCGTGGAGACGGTGGTCGCGACGGAATCGGGTATCAGCATGCCGGCCGGCGCATCGAAGTGCGCCCATCCGTCACCCAGGGACGGATGCAGTCCGCGCACCCGGGCGACGTCATAAGCCATGCCAGCCACCTTAGAGCTTCCGCAATTCCGCGAAATTGTGACGGTAGTGGGTGCCACAGACGTTAGAGCCAGCCGGTGGCTTCCCAAGCCAGGTCACCCGGCCAGCCATACTAGTCGAGTGGGGCTCTGGTTCGGAACGCTGATCGCACTGTTTTTGCTGATCGCCCCGGGGACAATCGTTGCGCGTATCGCCCAGCTAACGTGGCCTATCGCGGTCGCAGTTGGCCCGGCGCTGACCTACGGTGTCGTCGCGCTGGCGATCATTCCCTACGGTGCGCTCGGAATCCCTTGGAACGGTTGGACTGCGCTCGCCGCGCTGGCCGTCGTGTGCGTGGTGGTCACGTGTTTGCAGGTGCTACTCGCCCGCTACCGCGACACCGACGCCGAGGCGCGCGGGATCCGCGGCTGGCCCGCGCTGGCGGTGGCCGCCGGTGTGCTACTGGGCACGCTGCTGATCATGTGGGCGGCCTATCGCGGCATCACGCATTGGCAGTCCGTTCCCAGCACCTGGGACGCGGTATGGCACGCCAACGAGGTGCGCTTCATGCTCGACACCGGCCAGGCGTCCTCCACCCACATGGGCGAGCTGCGCAACGTCGACACCCACCAGGCGCTGTACTACCCGTCGGTGTTCCACGCCCTGACCGCGGTGTTCTGCCAGCTCACCGGTGCGGCGCCGACCACCGGCTACACCCTGAGCTCGGTGGCGGCCTCGGTGTGGCTGTTTCCGACCAGCGCGGCGATCCTGACCTGGCATCTGCTGCGCCCCATGACGACCGCGGGACGCACGGCCGCGATCGCGGCCACCGCCGCGGCGCTGTCGGCGTCGTTCACCTCGGTGCCCTACGTCGAGTTCGGTGTGGCCGCGATGCCCAACCTGGCGGCCTACGGCGTCGCGATCCCGACGTTCGCCTTGATCACCTCGACGCTGCGGCATCGCGACCGCATCCCGCTGGCCGTGCTGGCGCTGGTCGGCGTGCTGTCGGTACACCTGACCGGCGGCTTCATCGTCATTTTGTTCCTGTTGGGCTGGTGGCTGCTCGACGTGCTGTGGCATCCGGTCCGCGGCCGGCTCGCCGACGTCGGAATCCTGGCCGCCACGGCGGTGCCCACCGGGCTGATCCTGGCGCCCCAGTTCATCGGGGTACTCAAGCAGGCCGACATCATCGCCGGGCACGCCTTCCCCAGCTTCAAGAGCGCCAAGCAGGGCGTTATCGATGCGCTACTGCTGCACACCCGCCACCTCAACGACTTCCCCACCCAGTACGGCCTGGTCATGCTGGTCTACCTCGGGATGGCGTACCTGCTGTACAAGCGCATCTGGTGGCCGGTGGCGATCTGGGTAGTGCTGACCGTGGCGACCATCTACTCGGGGGCACCGTTTCACAACGCGTTCGGCGCCGCGATCGAGGAGTTCAGCCAGTTCTTCTACAACGATCCGCGCCGGCTGACGTCCGTGGTGGCGATGCTGGTGACGCCGATGGCGGCCGTCGCGTTGTTCGGGGCGGTCGTGCTCGTGGTCGCGATCGCCAAGCGAATCACCGGCCGGTTCAAGCAGCTGCCTGCACCGGTCTGGGTCACGACCACCGCGGCCCTGCTGGTGCTGACGACCGTGTTCACCGCGCGGCATTACTTCTATCGACACCTGGTGCTGTTCGGCGACAAATACGACTCGGTGATGATCGACCAGCGCGACCTGATGGCCATGACGTATCTGTCGAAACTGCCCGGTGCACGCGACACCTTGATCGGCAACGCCAACACCGACGGCACCGCGTGGATGTACGCGGTGGCCGACCTGCACCCGCTATGGACCCACTACGACTATCCCCAGCAGACCGGGCCGGGACCGCAGCGCTACGTCTTCTGGGCGTTCGCCAACCACGGCGATTCCGATCCGAGGGTGGTTGAGGCAATCAAGGCGCTCAATATCCGGTACATCTACACCAGCTCGCCCACGGTTCGCGGGTTCGCCGTACCCGACGGACTAGTGTCGCTGGATAAATCGAAGTCGTGGGCGCTGATCTACGACAATGGTGGGGCCAAGATCTACGAATGGCGCGGAAATGCCACACCGCCCCGCCCCTAGACGTACAAGAGGATGGTGACCGGATTGACTAACGGCAACGACGACGACGGCGTCGAGATCATCGGTGGCGTCGATCCGCGGATCATGGCGATTCGCGCCGCGGCCGACGACGAGGATTCCGACGACCGCTCCCTGACCGATCTGGTCGAGCAGCCCGCCAAGGTGATGCGTATCGGCACCATGATCAAGCAATTGCTCGAAGAGGTGCGTGCGGCACCGCTCGACGACGCCAGCCGCAAACGACTCCGTGAGATCCACGCCACCAGCATCCGCGAGCTCGAAGAGGGTCTGGCGCCCGAGCTGCGCGACGAACTCGATCGCCTCACCCTGCCGTTCGACGAGAACGCCGAGCCGTCCGACGCGGAGTTGCGCATCGCACAGGCCCAGCTGGTCGGCTGGCTGGAGGGGCTGTTCCATGGCATCCAGACCGCGCTGTTCGCCCAGCAGATGGCCGCCCGCGCCCAGCTCGAGCAGATGCGCCAAGGAGCCCTGCCCCCCGGAATCGGGCGATCGGGCCACGTACCCGGACATGGCACCGGGCAATACCTGTAAGCAGATAACGGTGCCGGAACCTGCTCCTCATATCGAGACCAGCAACGCGTGGGTGGAATTCCCCATCTTCGACGCCAAGTCGCGCTCGTTGAAGAAGGCCTTCCTGGGCAAGGCGGGCGGCACGATCGGACGCAACAACTCCAACGTGGTCGTCGTCGAAGCGTTGCGCGACATCACCATGTCGCTCGAACTGGGCGACCGAGTCGGTCTGGTCGGCCATAACGGAGCCGGGAAATCGACGCTGCTGCGCCTACTTTCGGGCATTTACGAGCCCACCCGCGGCTGGGCGAAGGTCACCGGCCGGGTCGCGCCGGTTTTCGATCTCGGCGTCGGGATGGACCCCGAGATCTCCGGGTACGAGAACATCCTCATCCGCGGCCTGTTCTTGGGGCAGACCCGCAAACAAATGCTGGCCAAGGTGGACGAGATCGCCGAGTTCACCGAGCTCGGGGATTACCTGGCGATGCCGCTGCGCACCTACTCCACCGGGATGCGGGTCCGGTTGGCGATGGGCGTGGTCACCAGCATCGACCCCGAGATCCTGCTGCTCGACGAGGGCATCGGCGCCGTGGACGCCGACTTCCTGAAGAAGGCCCAATCGCGATTGCAGGGGTTGGTGGAGCGGTCCGGGATCCTGGTCTTCGCAAGCCATTCCAACGAATTCCTGGCCCGGCTGTGCAAGACCGCGATGTGGATCGACCATGGCGTCATCCGCATGTGCGGTGGCATCGAAGACGTGGTGCGCGCCTACGAGGGCGAGGACGCGGCCAGGCACGTCCGCGAGGTGCTTGAAGAGACCCGCGTGCAGATCCAGGCCGACAACCCGCTGGCACAAAGCGCTTCCGGGGATGAGTGAATCCATCTTCGCCGTCGTGGTCACCCACCGGCGCCCAGACGAACTCACCAAGTCGCTGGGCATGCTCAGCGCGCAGACCCGGCTGCCCGATCACCTGATCGTCGTCGACAACGACGGCGGTGCGGATAGCCGGATCCGCGACCTGGTTGCCGCCCAGCCGATCTCGACCACCTACCTGGCGTCGCGCCGAAACCTCGGCGGCGCAGGCGGTTTCGCGCTGGGCATGCTGCACGCACTTGCGCAGGGTGCCGATTGGGTGTGGCTGGCCGACGACGACGGTCGCCCGCAAGACTCCCGGGTGCTGGCCACGCTGCTGGCCTGCGCCGAGAAGTACGCCCTGGCCGAGGTGTCGCCGATGGTGTGCAATATGGACGACCCGGAGCGACTGGCGTTCCCACTGCGGCGGGGCCTGGTATGGCGCAGGCGCGCAAGCGAATTGCGCACCGAAGCCGGGCAGGACCTACTGCCCGGGATCGCGTCGCTGTTCAACGGCGCGTTGTTCCGGGCGGCCACCCTGGAGGCCATCGGCGTCCCGGACATGCGACTGTTCATCCGTGGCGACGAGGTGGAATTGCACCGCCGGCTGGCGCGGTCCGGCCTGCCGTTCGGGACCTGCCTCGATACGATCTACCTGCATCCCTGTGGATCCGACGAGTTCCGGCCGATCCTGGGCGGCCGCATGCACACCCAGTATCCGGACAACCCCACCAAGCGGTTCTACACCTACCGCAACCGCGGTTATCTGTTGTCGCAGCCTGGTCTGCGCAAACTGCTGGTTCAGGAGTGGGTTCGGTTCGGTTGGTTCTTCCTGATCTCCCGGCGCGACCCCAAGGGTCTGCTGGACTGGATTCGGTTGCGCCGCTTGGGACGTCGTGAGCAATTCGGCAAGCCTGGAGGATCCACATGACACGCGTCATCGACGATGCAGAGCGGAGCGATGTGGGGGTACCTCCCGCTTGCGGGGGAGAGGAGTGGCGCACATGACATTCGTCGACGCCGCCGCACAGTCGCGGACCTTTACCCGGGCCCGCGGCGACTTGGTCGACGGATTCCGCCGTCGCGAGCTGTGGCTGCACCTGGGCTGGCAGGACATCAAGCAGCGGTACCGCCGCTCGGTGCTCGGTCCGTTCTGGATCACCATCGCGACCGGCACCACGGCCGTCGCGATGGGCGGGCTGTATTCGAAGCTGTTCCACCTCGACCTGGCCGTGCACCTGCCCTATGTCACCCTCGGCCTGATCATCTGGAACCTGATCAACGCCGCCATCCTGGAAGGCGCCGACGTGTTCGTCGCCAACGAGGGGCTGATCAAACAATTGCCGACGCCGTTGAGCGTGCATGTCTATCGGCTGGTGTGGCGGCAGATCATCCTGTTCGCGCACAACATCGTCATCTATCTCGTCGTCGCGATCATCTTTCCGAAACCGTGGTCATGGGCCGATCTGTCGGTGATTCCGGCGCTGGGACTGATCGTGCTCAATTGCATCTGGGTGGCACTG
The DNA here is from genome assembly GCA_963794245.1 of uncultured Actinomycetota bacterium. Classification (GTDB taxonomy): domain Bacteria; phylum Actinomycetota; class Actinomycetes; order Mycobacteriales; family Mycobacteriaceae; genus Mycobacterium. The sequence continues at coordinate 543,440 of CAWCDD010000005.1, forward strand.
TGCTTCGGCATCTTGGCGACTCGCTATCGCGACATCGGTCCCCTGCTGTTTTCGATTGTGCAGCTGCTGTTCTTCATGACGCCGATCATCTGGAACGACGACACGTTGCGGCAGCAGGGCGCCGGGCGCTGGGCGAGCATCGTCGAACTCAACCCGCTGTTGCACTACCTCGACATCTTGCGTGCGCCGCTGCTGGGCGCACATCAGGAGCTGCGGCACTGGGAAGTAGTTCTGGTGCTGACCGCCGTCGGCTGGATACTGGCGGCGTTCGCGATGCGCCAATACCGCGCCCGGGTGCCGTACTGGGTCTAGCGGGTTACCTCGGCGCTCCGGCCGGGTCACCGCTGTTCGCCAAGGATCCTTTGAGAATCCGCCAAGACACTCGTCAGACGCTGAGCTGACAGGAAACCTCCTGAACAACAGGCGATTTGGCAGGCGCTGGCACACGGCGAAAGGCTTCATATGCGCAACCTGTGCGACAGTGAACGAATCGCGGTGCCAGCGCCTATCCTTGCGAGCAAAGATGCCGAAACTCGACGCCGGAACCCGTCGATGGAGGAATATGCGATCGTGAGCGACGTCTCGGTAATCGGTTGCGTTGGGACGTTGATCGTGGCGACCCGCGGTGCATACGGCGCCGGCGAGGTGTTGGTGACCGTGCGGGGCTCGAAGGAGACCTTATTGGCATGGTCGGACGAACCGTTACCGAAGGGCAGCAAGGTGTTGGTGGTTGAGGAGCGGGGCGCGAGGACGGTAGTCGTCGAGCCGTGGAACCAGCCGGGCAGCACCTCACCTGACCTCAACGACGACTGACTTTCCGACAAACAGCGAAACTGCAAGGAGTCCAACGATGCTCGGTTACAAGGTGCCCGCCCCCGACGAGGCAATGCTGATCTCCGGCGGCAGAGCCAAAAGCAACGCTCCGTTCCGCGTGGTGACCGGCCACGGCGCCTTCATCCTTCCGATCTTTCGCAAGGCGCGATTCCTGACGCTGGCCATGTGTGAGGCCGAGGTCGCCGAAAAGTGCGTCACCCAGCAAGGCATCACCTTGAACGTCCGGTCGGTGATCGCCTTCAAGGTCGGCAACGACAACGAGAGCATCATCAGCGCCGCGCAGCGGTTCCTGTCCGATCAGGACCAGATGGCCGTGCTCACCGGTCGGATCTTCGCCGGTCACCTGCGCTCGATCATCGGCTCGATGACCGTCGAGCAGATCATCCGCGAACGGCAGAAGCTGGCCACCGAAGTGCTCGACGGCTCCAAGGAAGAGATGGCCCGAATCGGGCTGACCGTCGACGCGCTGCAGATCCAGTCCATCGACGACGACGGGCTCGGCTACATCAACGCGATGTCGGCGCCGCACAACGCGGCCATCCAGCAGATGGCGCAGATCGCGCAGGCCCAGGCGAACCAGAAGGCCGCGGAGGCCGAGCAGGAGTCACAGCGCCAGCAAGCCGAATTCGCCCGTCAGACCGCTGTCGTCAAGGCCCAGTACAAGGCCGAGGTCGACAAGGCGCAGGCGGAGGCCGCCCAGTCCGGCCCGCTGGCCGAAGCCGAGGCTCAGCGCGAGGTGTTGGCGATGCGAACCGAACTGGCCCAGCGCGCTGCCGAACTGCGCCAGCAGGAGTTGGTCGCCGAGGTGGTCAAGCCCGCGGAGGCCGAAGCCGAGCGCGTCCGGATCTTGGCTGTCGCGGACGCCGAGAAGATGAAGATCCTGGCCGAGGCGGCGGCGTCGCACAACCGCGTCGCGCTGGACAAGGCACTCATCGACCAGCTACCTCAAATCGTCGAGAAGGCTGCGATCGGCCTGTCGAACTCCAATCTCACGGTGCTCAACGGCGCCGAAGGCCTCGGCCAGGTCGCCGCCGGGCTGGTTTCGCAGGGCATGGCCATCTTCGATGCGCTGCGCGGCGAGGTCATCGACTACGAGGCCGACGCGACCTTCACCGGAACCACGGACGCGCCGTCACACTAGGCCATCACGAATAGTGCTGTACTGCAACCAATTTCGCTAGACGGAGTCGAACAACACGTCCCAGAGTTCATCCCAGCGCATATCCCGCAGCACGTCTAGGTTGACCTGGGGTTGGATTCCCGAGGTTCCCGCCAGACCTGGCGTCGCCAGAGTGCTGGCAAGCCCGGGATCCGTCGCGGGCGTCGGTACCGCCGGCGCGATATAGGCAGTGCCGACAAGCCCCTGGGGCCCGGCCGAACCACCCGGACCGAGGGTGATGGCCTCGTTGGGGCCGATGGTCAAAATGCCCCCATTCTGGATGGGCAGGGTGGCGCCGATATTGACGGTCACGTTTGCACCGTCGTTGACCGTCAGGGTGCCAGCGTCGATGGTCAGGCCGCTGGTGCCATTAAGGGTGATCGCGCCGCCCGTATTGACGGTGGCCGCACCGACGTCGTTGACGGAGCCGCCATCGGTCACGGTAAGGGCGCCGGTGTCGGTGCCACCCGTACTCACCGTCAGCGTGCCGCCATGGCCGACAGTCAGCGTGCCGCTGTCGGACAAAGTGCTACCACCGGTCACGGTCAGGTCGCCGGTATCAGTGCCGACCCCCGTGCTCACCGTCAGCGTGCCGCCATGGCCGACAGTCAGCGTGCCGCTGTCGGACAAAGTGCTACCACCGGTCACGGTCAGGTCGCCGGTATCAGTGCCGACCCCCGTGCTCACCGTCAGCGTGCCGCCATGGCCGACAGTCAGCGTGCCGCTGTCGGAGAAAGTGCCGCCACCGGTCACGGTCAGGCCGCCGGTATCAGTGCCACCCTGGCTCACGGTGAGCGTGCCGCTGTTGGTGAGGGTGAACACCCCGCTGTCCGATACGGCGCCGCCACCGGTGACGGTAAAGCTGTTACCGATGATCGCGGTGCCGCCGTTGTCGACAATGAACGCGCCGGAGTCGCTAACAGTGCCGCCGGCGCCGCTGACTAAGAAGAAGCCAGTGTTGTCGACCGTGACCGTGCCGCCACTGTCGATGGTCACGACGCCGTTTAAACCGACCCCGAATGTGCCGGCGTCGTTGACAACCCCGCCGCTGTCCACGTTCACCGCGCCGAAGGCCTGCAGGACGCCATTGACGTTGAGGGTGCCGGAGTCGGTGAGGGTGCCGCCGGCGTTGACGAAAACGCTGCCGCCGACGTTATCGGTAAAGGTGCCGCCAGTGTTGACGGTGATCGTGCCCCCGTCGGACAGGGTGCCGCCACCGGTCACCGTCAGGCCGCCCGTGTCGGTGCCCCCCGTACTCACCGTCAGCGCACCGCCATGGCCGACCGTCAGCGTCCCGCCGTCGGACAAAGTGCCGCCACCGGTCACGGTCAGGCCGCCGGTATCAGTGCCGACCCCCGTGCTCACGGTCAGCGTGCCGCCGTGGCCGACCGTGACGGCCCCGCCGTCGGACAAAGTGCCGCCACCAGTCACGGTCAGGCCGCCGGTATCAGTGCCGACCCCCGTGCTCACGGTCAGCGTGCCGCCGTGGCCGACCGTGACGGCCCCGCCGTCGGACAAAGTGCCGCCACCAGTCACGGTCAGGCCGCCGGTATCAGTGCCGACCCCCGTGCTCACGGTCAGCGTGCCGCCGTGGCCGACCGTGACGGCCCCGCCGTCGGACAAAGTGCCGCCACCGGTCACGGTCAGGCTGTTGCCGATGTCGCCGACAGTGGTGGTGCCGACGGTGAGGGTGCTGTTGGGGCCGACTGTCACCGTCCCGCCGTCGGACAAAGTGCCGCCACCGGTCACCGTGAGGCTGCCGGGCTGACCACTGATGGGGGGGCTGCCGACGGTGAGGGTGCCACCAGAGTTGACCGTGAGCGTCCCGCTGTCGGTCAACGTTCCACCGACGGGGGAGATGGAGACCGTGCCGCTGTCGGACAGGACGCCGCCATGGGTGACATTCACAGCGACGCCTACGTCCAGTTGGCCGCCAGAATCGACAACCAACGTGCCGGAGTCGGTGAAAGTGGTGCTGACGCCGATGTCGTTGAGAAGGCCACCGTTTTCGACCGTGACGATGGCCCCAGGGTCGATATTCAGCGTGCTATTGGCGCCGACGGCAAAGGAGCCGGTGACGTTGATCTGCCCGCCGTTATTTACGGTCACCGTGCCGAATTCGACCAGACTGCTGCCACTGGCGACGTTAAGGGTGCCGGTATCGGTGCCCCCCGTACTCACGGTGAGCGCGCCGCCGTGGCCGACCGTCAGCAGCCCGCCCTCCGACAACGTGCCACCACCGGTCACGGTCAAGCCGCCGGTGTCGGTGCCGACCCCCGTACTCACCGTCAGCGTGCCCCCGTGCCCGACCGTCAGCGTCCCGCCGTCCGACAACGTGCCACCACCGGTCACGGTCAAGCCGCCGGTATCGGTGCCCCCCGTACTCACCGTCAGCGCGCCGCCATGGCCAACCGTCAGCGTCCCGCCATCCGACAACGTGCCACCACCGGTCACGGTCAGGCCGCCGGTATCGGAGCCACCAGTACTCACGGCGAGCGTGCCGCCACTGTTAACGGTGACCGTCCCGCCATCGGACAAAGTGCCACCACCGGTCACCGTCAAGCCGCCAGTATCAGTGCCACCAGTACTCACCGTCAGCGCACCGCCATGGCCGACCGTGACCGTCCCACCGTCGGACAACGTGCCGCCACCGGTCACCGTCAAGCCGCCGGTATCAGTGCCACCAGTACTCACCGTCAGCGCACCGCCATGGCCCACCGTCAGCGTCCCGCCATCCGACAACGTGCCACCACCGGTCACCGTCAAGCCGCCGATATCAGTGCCACCAGTACTCACCGTCAGCGCACCGCCATGGCCGACCGTCAGCGTCCCGCCATCCGACAACGTGCCACCACCGGTCACCGTCAAGCCGCCGATATCAGTGCCACCAGTACTCACCGTCAGCGCACCGCCATGGCCCACCGTGACCGTCCCGCCATCCGACAACGTGCCACCACCGGTCACCGTCAAGCCGCCGGTATCGGTGCCACCCGTACTCACCGTCAGCGTGCCGACGTGCTCGACAGTGATCGGGCCGGAGTCGGTCACCGTGCCGCCAGAGCTCACCACCATGGTGCCGTAGTCGTTGAACACGGTGCCGGTGCCGGGCTCAATCGTCAGCGCGCCGCCATCGACGTTAAAGCTGCCGCTAAAGACCACGGTGCCGCCATGGTCGACAACGAGCGCGCCGGAGTCGGTGATCTGGCCGGAGCTACTGAGAAGGGAGCCACCGTTGTCGACGGTGAAGGTGCCGCCCTGGTCGATGGTCAGGGAGCCGGTGAAATTCACGTGGAAATCGCCGGCGTCGTTGACAACCCCGCCGCTGTGCACGTTCACCGCGTCGAACTGCGACAGGGCACCATTGACGTTGAGGGTGCCGGGGTCGGTGAGGGTGCCGCCGACGTTGAGGGTGCCGCCGGCGTTGACGGTAAAGGTGCCGTTGTCGGTGAGGGTGCCGCCGGCGTTGACGGTGATCGTGCCCGCGTCGGACAAGGAGGCGGGGCCGTTCACCGTGAGGCTGCCGGTGTCACCGGTGATGCTGGCATCGCTGACGGTGAGGGTGCCACCGCTGCTGACCGTGACCGTCCCGCCGTCGGACAGGGAGCCGCCGCCGGTCACGGTCAGGGCACCGGTATCGGTGCCACCCGTACTCACGGTCAGCGTGCCGCCGCTGTTGACTATGACCGTCCCACCGTCGGACAAGGTGCCACCACCGGTCACGGTCAGGGCGCCGGTGTGAGCACCGGTCGTGCCCACGGTCAGCGTGCCACCAGAGTTGACCGTGAGCGTCCCGCCATCGGCCAAGGCGCCGCCACCGGTCACCGTCAAGCCGGCGGTATCGGTGCCACCCGTGCTCACCGTGAGCATGCCGCCAGAACTGACAGTCAGCGTGCCGCTGTCGGCGACCACGCCGCCAGAGCTGGCGGTCAGCGTGCCGCTATCGGTGACCACGCCGCCAGAGCTGATGGCCAGGGTGCCGCTGTCGGTGTAGGTGCCGCCAGAGTCGATGATGAGGCTGCCGCCGTTGGCAACGGTCAGCGTCTGGCCAGACAGAGTGACGGCTTGTTCGCCGGAGGTGACTTCGACGGTCTGGCCGCTGGCGATGGTGCCTTGAAGGTCTGTCGGATCGACGCCGTTGATGATGATGTGGGTGATCGAGAGGGGCGGCTGGGTGGCGGCAGGTGCGGCCGACTGCGTAGACGCCGCAGGTGCGGCCGACTGCGGAGTTGTAGCGGCAGGCGTGACCGACTGCGTAGACGCCGCAGGCGCGGCCGACTGCGGAGTAGTAGCGGCGGGCGCGGCCGACTGAGTGGAGGCGGTAGGCGTGACCGACTGCGGCGTTGTAGCGGCAGGCGTGACCGACTGCGTGGAGGCGGTAGGCGCGGCCGACTGCGGCGTTGTAGCGGCAGGCGTGACCGACTGCGTGGAGGCGGTAGGCGTGACCGACTGCGGCGAGGTCGCCGTCGGCGCGGCCGACTGCGTGGAGACCGCAGGTGCGGCCGACTGCGGAGTCGTCGCGGCAGGCGTGACCGACTGCGGCGGGGTGACGGCGGGCGTGACCGACTGCTGTGATGCGACGGGCATGCCGAGTTGCTGGGTGACAGCAGGCATGCCGAGCTGCTGGGTCGCCGCGCTCGACGTCAGCTGCTGGGACGCCGCCGTCGACGTGAGCTGCTGCGTCTCGGCCGTGGAGGTCAGCTGCTGGGTCGCGATCGAGGTCAGCTGCTGCTGAACCACCGACTGGGTCTGCGCGCCAACGGTATTGGCGGCGCTCTGCGCTACCGCTCCACTCTGAGCGTTCTGGCCCGCCGGATTGGCGGTCTGCGGCGGCTCGCCAAACGACTGCAGGGCACTGGCCGCCGCCGCATCGACCGCATACCCATACATCGCGACCGCATCTTGGGCCCACATCGCCATGTAGTGGGCCTCAGTCGCCGCAATCGCCGCGCCGTTCTGGCCAAAGAAGTTCGTGGCGACCAACACCATCAACTGCGCCCGATTCGCCGCAATCACCGGCGGCGGCACCGTCATCAAATACGCGGCCTCATACGCCGCCGCCGCCGCGTAAGCCTGCGCGGCAGTCACCCCCGCCTGGGCAGCGGCGGCCTGCAGCCACGCCACATACGGGGCCGCCGCAGCGGACATCGCCATCGACGACGGCCCAAACCAGGACAGACCCGTCAACGCCGTCAGCGACGAGGAATAGCCCGCGGCCGCCGATTCCAGCTGGGCCCCCACCGCGTCCCACGCCGCCGCGGCCGCCAACAGCGGTCCCGAGCCAGGACCCGCATACATCAACCCGGAGTTAACCTCCGGCGGCAGCAGCCCATAGTCCATGCGGCCTGCTCTCTCGCGCCGGAATTCTTGAGGGCAAACACTAGCGCGAATGTGACCGTGCTCACGTAAATCTCATATAAACAGTGCATCAGGTACCGGAACCGCACGGGCGAATCAGTGCGACCGCGGATGTCGCGCCGCGCATGGCTGCCTCACGCGCCGCCACAGCGGCCGCACTCGACCTCAGAAAAAACGAGCTCGCGCTTTTGCAGGCGTATGAATGAATAATTGGCAAAACCAACCCGGGGCACATGCGACTTGCGGTCGCGGACCCGCTGCGAAAGGTCGACGGACGTGGCCAAAAAAGTCCAATCGGTGGCGGATGCGGCGCGGGATAACCTCGCCGCGGAGCTGGATCGGCTGCGGCAGCGGCGCGAACTCCTCGAGGCCGAGGTCAAAAACGACCGCGGCATGATCGGGGACCACGGCGACGCGGCGGAGGCGATCCAGCGGGCCGATGAGCTGGTTGTTCTCGGCGACCGGATCAACGAACTGGACCGGCGGCTGCGGACCGGGCCATCGCACTCGGACGAAGACGAAACGCTGCCCGGTGGCACCGAGGTGACCTTGCGATTCGCCGACGGTGAAGTCGTCAAGATGCACGTGATCTCCATCGTCGAAGAGACCCCGGTGGGCCGCGAGGCCGAGACGCTGACCTCCCACAGTCCGCTGGGCCAGGCGCTGGCCGGGCACAAACCGGGCGACACGGTCACCTACTCGACGCCGCAGGGCGAAAGCCAGGTTGAGCTGATCGCGCTGAAGCTGCCCCGTTAGCTGCCGCTGGGGCGCACCCGCCCCCGATAAACTCCCCCAATGCTTCCCCCAGAGTCCGACACCGCGCCGGCGCGCCTGAGTCTGACCACGCAAATCTTGCGCTTCGTGGTGACCGGCGGGCTGGCGGCCGTCGTCGACTTCAGTCTCTACGCGACGCTCTACAAAGTGGTGGGCCTGCAGGTTGACCTGTCCAAGGCCATCAGTTTCGTCGTCGGGACGATCACCGCCTACCTCATCAACCGCCGATGGACATTCCAGGCCGCACCGAGCACCGCGCGGTTCGTCGGGGTCATGGTTCTCTATGCCATCACCTTCGCGGTTCAGGTCGGTCTCAACCATCTGTGCCTGGTGTTGTTGCACTACCGGGGGTGGGCGATACTCGTCGCGTTCGTGATCGCGCAGGGCACCGCCACGGTGATCAACTTCATCGTGCAGCGAGTCGTAATCTTCCGCATCCACTGACCCTTCCCGAGCAAGCGGTACCCTCTTTGACGATGTTCAGCGCCGACTTTCCGACCACCACCACCCGGCTGATGGGCTTTGGCCGCACCGCGCCGTCGGTGGCCCAGGTGCTCTCGACGCCCGATCCCGAGGTGATCGCCAAGGCAGTGGCCCGGGTCGCCGATTCCGGCGGCCGGGGCGTGATCGCGCGCGGGCTGGGCCGGTCCTACGGGGACAACGCGCAAAACGGCGGCGGCCTGGTGATCGACATGACGGTGCTCAACCGCATCCACTCGATCAGCGCCGACACCGAGTTGGTCGACGTCGACGCCGGCGTCAGCCTGGACCAACTGATGAAAGCCGCGCTGCCGTTCGGGCTGTGGGTTCCGGTGCTGCCGGGAACCCGTCAGGTGACCGTCGGCGGCGCGATCGCTTCCGACATCCACGGCAAGAACCATCACAGCGCGGGCAGCTTCGGCAGCCACGTGCGGTCGATGGACCTGCTGATGGCCGATGGCTCCGTCCGCACGATCACCCCCGACGGCCCGACTACCGCGGATGCCGAGCTGTTCTGGGCAACCGTCGGGGGCAACGGACTGACCGGGATCATTTTGCGCGCCACCATCGCGATGACGCCGACCGAAACGGCGTACTTCATCGCCGACGGCGTGGCCACCAAGGACCTCGACGAAACCGTCGCCGTGCACATCGACGGCAGCGAAAGCAACTACACGTACTCCAGCGCCTGGTTCGACCTGATCAGCCCGCCGCCGAAGCTCGGCCGCGCCGCCATCAGCCGGGGCAGCCTGGCGAAGCTGGATCAGTTGCCGGCAAAGCTCGCCAAGAATCCGCTGAAATTCGATGCGCCGCACCTGTTGACGGTGCCCAACGTATTTCCGGTCAGCGCCATGAACAAGCTGTCGTTCATGGCGATCGGCGAGGTGTACTACCGGTTGGGCGGAACCTACACCGGCAAGATCCAGAATCTTTCGCAGTTCTATCACATGCTCGACCTGGTCAGCGGCTGGAATAATGCTTACGGGCCAACGGGTTTCGCGCAGCATCAGTTCTTGGTCCCGCCCGACGCGATGGACGAATTCAAGGCCATCATCGGATGGATCCAGACGCGGGGCCATTATTCGGCACTGAATGTTTTCAAGCTCTTCGGCCCGGGCAATCGCGCACCGCTGAGTTTCCCGATGGCCGGGTGGAACGTCGCTATGGACTTCCCCAACAAGCCCGGTGTCAACGAGTTTCTCAACGAACTCGACCGCCGGGTGCTCGAATTCGGCGGGCGGGTCTACACCGCCAAGGATTCACGCACCACCGCCGAAACCTTTCACGCCATGTATCCGCGCATCGACGAGTGGATCGCCGTGCGCCGCAAGGCCGACCCGCTCCGGGTCTTCGCCTCCGACATGGCCCGACGTTTGGAGCTGCTCTAAATGGTGCTCGACGCCGTAGGAAACCCGCAGACGATCCTGCTGCTGGGCGGTACCTCCGAGATCGGGCTGGCGATCTGCGAGCGTTATCTGCAGAATGCGCATGCGCGAATCCTGTTGGCCGCCATGCCCGGTGACCCCGGCCGTGACGACGCCGTCGCGCAGATGAAGGCCGCCGGTGCGCGCTCGGTCGAGCTGATCGACTTCGAAGCCACCGAGCCCGATACCCACCCCAAGATGGTCGAGGCGGCCTTCGCCAACGGCGACGTGGACGTGGCGATCGTGGCGTTCGGCATCCTCGGGGATGCCGAGGAGCTGTGGCAGAACCAGCACAAGGCCGTGCTTGCCGCCGAAATCAATTACACCGCAGCTGTTTCCGTGGGAGTGCTGCTGGGCGAGAAAATGCGCGCCCAGGGCTTTGGCCAGATCATCGCGATGAGCTCGGCCGCCGGAGAGCGGGTGCGGCGGTCCAACTTCGTCTACGGCTCCACCAAGGCCGGTCTGGACGGCTTCTACCTCGGATTGACAGAGGCGTTGCGCGAGTACGGGGTTCGCGTTCTGGTGATCCGCCCCGGCCAGGTGCGAACCCGGATGAGCGCGCATGTCAAAGAAGCGCCGCTCACCGTCGACAAAGAGTATGTCGCCAACCTCGCAGTGACGGCGTCCGCAAAGGGTAAGGAATTGGTTTGGGCGCCAGCAGCATTCAGGTACGTGATGATGGTGTTGCGACACATCCCGCGACCCATCTTCCGCAAGCTGCCCATCTGATCATGCGTAATGCGCTGGCCAGCCTCGGCCAGATGTTCGCGGCGGTGGTGGTGGCCGTCGTCGTCTCGGTGATCTCGTTGATCGCCATCGCGCGGGTCCAGTGGCCCGCCTTTCCTTCGTCGAACCAGCTGCATGCGCTGACCACTGTCGGTCAGGTCGGTTGCCTGGTCGCGCTGGTGGGCGTCGGCTGGCTGTGGCGGCGGTCCGGCCGGTGGCGGGTGCCGGCCCAGCTGGGCGGGCTGGTGTTCGTCTCGGCGTTTCCCGTCGTGACGCTGGGGATGCCGCTGGGAGCCACCAAGCTGTATCTGTTCGGCATCTCCGTCGACCAGCAGTTCCGCACCGAGTACCTGACGCGGCTCACCGACAGCGCCGCCCTGCACGACATGACCTATCTCGGGCTGCCGTCGTTCTATCCCCCGGGCTGGTTCTGGATCGGCGGGCGCGCAGCGGCCTGGACCGGAATGCCCGCATGGGAGATGTACAAGCCGTGGGCGATCACCTCGATCACGATCGCGATCGCCGTCGCGCTGGTGCTGTGGTGGCGGATGATCCGGTTCGAGTACGCGCTGATCGTCACAACGGCGACCGCCGCGGTGGCGCTGGCCTACAGCTCGCCGGAGCCCTACGCGGCGATGATTACCGTGCTGCTGCCGCCGGTGCTGGTGCTGACGTGGTCGGGGTTGCGCGCCGGCGATCGCGCGCTGGGGGCCGAACGTGAAGCTAGCTTCACACCCGGCGATGGTGCGCCGAGAACGGGCTGGGCCGCGGTGATCGGCGCCGGGTTGTTCCTGGGCTTCACCGCCACCTGGTATTCACTTCTGTTCGGCTACACCGCCTTCACCATCGCGCTGATGGCGCTGGTGCTGGTGGTGTACCGCTGGCGGCGATCCGGGTTCAACGCCGCGCTCGACCCGCTGCGCCGGGTCGCCGTGATCGCCCTCATCGCCGCCGCCATCGGGGCCACCACCTGGCTGCCGTTCCTGGTGCGCGTGCTCCACGACCCGGTCAGCGACAGCGGTAGCGCATTCCACTACCTGCCGGCCGACGGCGCCGAGTTGACCTTCCCGATGCTGCAGTTCTCGCTGCTGGGAGCGATCTGCATGATCGGCACGCTGTGGCTGGTCGTGCGGGCCCGTGGGTCCGTTCGTGCCGGGGCCCTGACCGTCGGCGTGCTGGCCATCTACCTGTGGTCGCTGCTGTCGATGCTGACCACGCTGGCGCGCACCACGCTGCTGTCGTTCCGGCTACAGCCGACCTTGAGCGTGCTGCTGGTCGCCGCCGGAGTGTTCGGCTTCATCGAGGCCGCGCTTGCGCTAAGACACCGAAGCCGCGCGATCGTTCCGGTGGCCGGCGCGATCGGGCTGACCGCCGCGATCGCGTTCAGCCAAGACATCCCCGACGTGCTTCGGCCGGATCTCACCATCGCCTACACCGACACCGACGGCCACGGCCAGCGCGGCGACCGGCGACCGCCGGGCTCGGAGAAGTTCTACTCCGCCATCGACGCCGCCATCGTGGGCGTCACCGGGAAGCCACGGGATCAAACGGTGGTGCTGACCGCCGACTACAGCTTCCTGTCCTACTACCCGTACTGGGGCTTCCAGGGATTGACCTCGCACTACGCCAACCCGCTGGCGCAGTTCGACCTGCGGGCCACGCAGATCAAGAAGTGGTCCAACCTCAAGAGCCCCGGCGAGTTCATCCACGCGCTGGACACCTCGCCCTGGACACCGCCGACGGTGTTCCTGATGCGCCGGGGCGCTAACAACAACTACTCGCTGCGGTTGGCCGAGGACGTTTATCCCAACCAGCCCAACGTTCGTCGCTACATCGTCGAGCTGCGGGCCGCGCTGTTCGACGACCCGCGGTTCGCCGTGCAAAGCATCGGCCCGTTTGTGCTGGCCATCCGCCGGCCGGTGGCCCAACCGGTAGCCGGCCGCTGATGGCTACCGAGACCTCGCGCGACTTGGCCGAAGAACTACCATCTACGTCCGTGAAGGGCGCGGGAGCAAGTCACCGGATCGCTCGCGTCGTGGCGGTCGTCGCCGGTCTGCTCGGAGCCCTGCTGGCCATCGCCACGCCCCTGCTGCCGGTCAACCAAACCACCGCCCAGCTCAACTGGCCACAGAACGGCAGCTTCGAAAGCGTCGAGGCGCCGCTGATCGGATATGTGGCCACCGAGCTGAACATCTCCATCCCCTGCCAGGCCGCTGCCGGGCTGACAGGGCCCCAGAACGCCGGCAGGACGGTGTTGTTGTCGACGGTGCCCAAGCAGGCTCCGAAAGCCGTCGACCGCGGGCTGCTGATCCTGCGCGCCAACGACGAGCTGGTGCTGGTCGTGCGCAATGTCCCGGTGGTCACCGCCCCGTTGAGCCAGGTGCTCAGCCCGGCCTGCCAGCGCCTGACCTTCACCGCGCACGCCGACCGGGTCACCGCCGAATTCGTCGGGCTGACCCAGGGGCCCAACTCCGAGCATCCCGGCTCGCCGCTGCGCGGGGAGAAGAGTGGCTACGACTTCCGGCCGCAGATCGTCGGGGTGTTCACCGACCTGGCCGGACCGACGCCGCCGGGTCTGAGCTTCTCGGCAACCGTCGACACCCGCTACAGCAGCAGCCCGACGCCGCTGAAGATGGCCGCGATGATCCTCGGCGTGGTGCTGACCGCCGTCGCACTGATCGCGCTGCACGTCCTCGACACCGCCGACGGCACCCGGCACCGCCGCTTCCTGCCGTCGCGGTGGTGGTCGATCGGCGCTCTCGACGCGCTCGTCATCGCCGTGCTGGTGTGGTGGCACTTCGTCGGGGCCAACACCTCCGACGACGGCTACATCCTGACCATGGCCCGGGTGTCCGAGCACGCCGGGTACATGGCCAACTACTACCGCTGGCTGGGCACGCCGGAGGCGCCCTTCGGCTGGTACTACGACCTGTTGGCGCTGTGGGCGCACGTCAGCACCAACAGCGTCTGGATGCGGCTACCCACCCTGGCGATGGCGTTGACCTGCTGGTGGGCGATCAGCCGCGAGGTCATCCCCCGGCTGGGCCACGCCGTGAAGGCCAACCGTGCGGCGGCATGGACAGCGGCGGGACTATTCCTGGCGACCTGGTTGCCGCTGGACAACGGGCTGCGCCCCGAGCCGATCATCGCCCTCGGCATTCTGCTGACCTGGTGTTCGGTGGAACGGGCGGTGGCCACCAATCGACTGCTGCCGGTGGCGCTCGCCTGCATCATCGGCGCGCTGACGCTGTTCTCCGGGCCGACCGGCATCGCGTCCATCGGCGCCCTGCTGGTCGCGATCGGGCCGCTGCGCACCATCGTGCACCGACGATCCAGACAGTTCGGCGTGCTGCCACTGCTGGCGCCGATCGCCGCCGCGGCCACCGTCACCGTGATCCTGATCTTCCGCGACCAGACGCTGGCCGGCGAGATGCAGGCGACGGCGCTCAAGCGGGCGCTCGGACCCAGCCTGAGCTGGTTCGACGAACACCTCCGCTACGAGCGGCTGTTCATGGCCAGCCCCGACGGATCCGTCGCCCGGCGCTTCGCGGTGCTGGCGGTGCTGCTCGCGCTGGGCATCACGGTGGCAATGTCGTTGCGCAAGGGCCGAATTCCGGGCACCGCCGCCGGACCGAGCCGCCGCATCGTCGGCATCACGATCATCTCGTTCCTCGCGATGATGTTCACGCCGACCAAATGGACACACCACTTCGGCGTGTTCGCCGGTCTGGCGGGCTCGCTCGGTGCGCTGGCCGCGGTCGCGGTGACGAGTGTGGCGATGCGCTCGCGCCGCAACCGCACCGTGTTCGCCGCGACGGTGCTGTTCCTGGTGGCATTGTCGTTCGCCAGCGTCAACGGTTGGTGGTATGTCTCCAATTTCGGTGTGCCATGGTCGAATTCATTCCCGGCATGGCACTATGCGTTTGCCACCGCGCTGCTCGGCCTGACCGTGCTGGTACTACTGCTGTCGGCCTGGTTTCACTTCATGTCCCCCGACAACGGCCCTCCCAAGACCCGCGCCGGGGCGCGGATGGCCGGAATTATTCAGTCCCCGTTGGCAATTGCGGCGTGGCTGCTGGTCACGTTCGAAGTCGTCTCGCTGACGCTGGCGATGATCGGACAGTACCCCGCCTGGTCGGTGGGCCGGTCCAATCTGGAGGCCCTGGCCGGCAAGTCCTGTGGACTGGCCGAGGACGTCATGGTGGAGCAGGATCCCAACGCCGGCATGCTGTCGCCGGTGTCCGGCTCGGTGGGCGATGCACTGGGTGCCGGGCTGTCAGAAGCGTTCACGCCCAACGGTATTCCCGCCGATATCTCGGCTGACCCGGTGATGGAGCGTCCGGGCGACCGCAGCTTCATCAACGAAGACGGAAAGACGACCACCAGCGAGGCCGGCACCGAGGGCGGTACCAGCGCCGCGCCGGGTGTCAACGGCTCACGCGCCCAGCTGCCTTACAACCTTGATCCCGCGCACACCCCGGTACTGGGGAGCTGGCGGTCCGGCATCCAGGTACCGGCGATGTTGCGCTCGGGTTGGTACCGATTGCCGCCGCGCGACAAGGCGAAGCCGCTGCTGGTGGTGTCGGCCGCCGGTCGATTCGATCCCCGTGAGGTGCAGCTGCAGTGGGCCACCGATGAGCAGGCGGCCAGCGGACACCCGGGCGGGTCGTTCCAATTCTTCGACGTCGGCGCGTCCCCGGCGTGGCGCAACTTGCGGCTGCCGTTGTCGCTGATTCCCGACACCGCCACCCAGGTCCGCTTGGTCGCCAACGATGAGGATCTGGCGCCGCAGCACTGGATCGCGGTGACGTCGCCGCGGATTCCCCAGCTGCACACGCTGCAGCAGGTGGTGGGTTCGGCGGCCCCGGTGTTCCTGGACTGGCTGGTGGGTCTGGCGTTCCCGTGCCAGCGACCATTCGGCCACCAAAACGGTGTGGACGAAACACCGAAATGGCGCATCCTGCCGGACCGGTTCGGCGCCGAGGCCAACTCGCCGGTGATGGACAACAACGGCGGTGGGCCGCTTGGTGTCACCGAGTTGCTGGTGAAGGCGACCACGATGGCCACCTATCTCAAGGACGACTGGTCGCGCGATTGGGGCTCGCTGCAACGCCTGACGCCGTACTACTCCAACGCCCAGCCCGCCCGTCTCCAGTTGGGGACGGCGACGCGCAGCGGCCTATGGGACCCGGCTCCGCTTCGCCGGGGCTAGCTACAGCCCCGGCAGGCAATTGACGAACGGGATGCACGGCGGCGACGGCGACCGCGGCGGGGGAGGCCGCGATGAGGTCCAGCCATCGATCACGGTGTTCCCGAACACATGAAAGGAAAGCCGCACCATGGCTTCTGCAACGCCTCCGGCGGCGGCGGACCAGATCCCTCCCAAATACCGGGGCCAGCGTTCCCATGCCCCCAGACGACGCCGTACCAGGTGTGGCACTGCGTCATGTCCCAAGAAACATTCGTCCCCGGACATCCGCGACCGGTCTGCGGGTGCAGCCCGGTTTTTTCATCCCCCGGGCAACACGTATACGGTCCGGATGCGCCGGGCGGTACCGGTCCGTCTTCTGGGACAAGGCCGTGTACAGACAGCGCAGAGCCGGACTGTGCCTGTGCGGTAGCGAGGGTGAGCCCCATGCCGCCGACCGCGACACCGGACAGCAGCACCCCGGCAAAGATCTTCTTGGTGGTGTGAATGTGTGACATCGCCTCGCGCCTCTTCTCAGGATGCTGCCGACCAGTATTCACCTGGATGAACCCCGTCTTATGGGATATCGGCTGCTCGAATCAGCAGAACAGCGGCGACTCGCTACCGATCCCAAACACTTGGCGGCGCCCGGGCGGTTCGGGGGCATTGCCGCGTGTGATTGGTAAGCATAAACTTACGGTTCGTGGTGGCTTACCAATCCGGAGGGGACGCGTGGCTGGCCCTGGCGGACCGCACGCGTCGGGCCATCATGGAGCGGCTTGCGCATGGTCCGGCGCCCGTGGGGGAACTGGCCCGGGATCTACCCGTCAGCAGGCCGGCCGTTTCACAGCACCTCAAGGTGCTCAAGGGCGCGGGGCTGGTACGCGACCACGCGGCGGGAACCCGGCGGGTCTATCAGCTCGACCCCACCGGCCTCGAGGCGCTGCGCGCCGAACTGGACCGGTTCTGGACGCAGGCCCTGGCCAACTACGCGGCCACGTTCAACGAGATCGAAGGAGATGCGTCATGACGCAGCCGGGAATCCCGGAGATTCAGCACCAGGTGATCGTCAACGCCACAATCGAGCGTGCGTTCGCCGTCTTCACCGAGCAGTTCGGCGACTTCAAGCCGCGCGAGCACAACCTGCTGGCGGTCCCGATCGCCGAGACGGTGTTCGAAACGCATGCGGGAGGCCACATTTACGACCGCGGCACGGACGGCAGCGAGTGCCGATGGGCGCGAGTGCTGGTTTACGACCCGCCGCACCGGTTGGTGTTCAGCTGGGACATCAGCCCGGCTTGGCAGGTGGAACCCGACCCCTCGCGGACCAGCGAGGTCGAGGTGCGCTTCACCGCAGAGTCGGAAAATCGCACCCGCGTCGACCTGGAACACCGCCACCTGCAGCGGCACGGCGCGGGCTGGCAGTCGATTGCCGACGGCGTCGACGGCGACGCGGGCTGGCCGTTGTACCTGCATCGCTATGTCGGCCTGGTGACTGCCGGAGCGGGGCAATGAGCGCCGCTTCCATGATGAGCATGGCCCACGCCGAACGGGCCGACCTCGCGGATTTTCTGACCACCCTGGCGCCGCAGGACTGGCAGATGCCCAGCCTGTGTTCCAAGTGGACCGTCAAAGATGTTGTCGCCCATGTGATCAGCTACGAAGAGCTCGGCACCCTGGGCCTGCTGAAGCGTTTCGCCAAAGGCTGGGTTGTCCGGGCGAACCAGGTGGGCGTCGACGAATTCGCGAAGCTCAGCCCACAACAGCTGTTGGCATTTCTACGCAACCACCTGCAACCGCGAGGATTGACCGCGGGTTTCGGCGGCATGATCGCCCTCGTCGACGGCACGATCCATCACCAGGACATCCGCCGCTCGCTGGGTCGGCCGCGCAGCGTTCCGGCCGACCGGCTAGAGCGGGTGCTCGGCGTGGTACCCGGTAACCCACGGCTGGGTGCCGGCCGCAGGATCAGGGGGCTGCAGCTGCGGGCCACCGACGTCGCCTGGGCGCATGGCCGCGGACCCGAGGTGACGGGCCCGGGCGAAGCGCTGCTGATGGCGATGTCGGGCCGCCGCGCGGCGCTGGCCGATCTCAGCGGCCCCGGCTGCGCCACTCTGGCTGCAAGGATGCCCGAATAGCACTCCTGGGCGCGCCAACGCGCCCCTTGTGCGGCCCCGCGTCCTCACCCGACAAGGGGCCGTCGCTTACCATCGGACCCCGTGCCCCAAGACGGTAAACAGCGATCGCAGCGGATCCTCCGCTTGGTCGCCGTCATCGCCGGGCTTGCGGGCCTGCTGTTGTGCCTCACCGTTCCGTTGCTCCCGGTCAAACAGACCACCGCAACCATCGCGTGGCCGCAGGGGGTCGTGGACGGGCATGTCACCCAGATCACCGCACCCCTGGTGTCCGGGGCGCCGCGGGCACTCGACATCTCCGTTCCCTGCCCCGCGATAGCCACCCTGCCGGCCAGCGGCGGGTTAGTGGTGTCGACCCTGCCGACCGGCGGCGTGGACTCGGGCAAGAACGGCCTGTTCGTCCGTGCCGACAAGGACGTGGTCGTCGTCGCGTTCCGGGACACGGTGGCCGCGGTGGCGAAGCGCTCGGCCATCGCCGCGGGTGCCTGCAGCGTGCTGCACGTCTGGGCCGACGCCGGCGCCGCGGGCGCCGATTTCGTCGGCATCCCGGGTGCCGCCGGCATCCTGTCCGCCGAGAAGAAGCCGCAGGTCGGCGGAGTTTTCACTGATCTCAAGGTGCCCGCCCAACCGGGGCTTTCGGTCCGGGTCGACATCGACACCCGGTTCATCACGACGCCGACGGCCCTCAAGAGGCTGGTGATGGCGGCGGGTGCGCTGGCAGTGCTGGTCGCCATCATCGCGCTGGCCGTACTGGACCGCCACAGCCGCGGCGGCACGCTGGTCAACTGGCGATCCCCGATCGCCTGGCTGTCCCGCTACCGCCCGCGTGAACAGCGCGCGACGTGGTGGCGGATCGGCTGGGCAACCTGGCTGACCGACGCGGGTGTGATCGCGACGCTGCTGGTCTGGCACGTCATCGGCGCCACCTCGTCCGACGACGGTTACAACCTGACCATCGCGCGGGTGGCGCCGAAAGCCGGCTACGTCGCCAACTACTACCGCTACTTCGGGACCACCGATGCCCCGTTCGACTGGTATCTCTCGGTGCTGTCCAAGCTGGCCTCGGTCAGCACCGCGGGCGTGTGGATGCGGCTGCCGGCCACGCTGGCCGGAATCGCCTGCTGGCTGATCATCAGCCACTGGGGGCTGCGCCGGCTCGGACCCGGCAAGGGCGGCCTGGGATCCAACACGGTGGCGGTACTCACCGGCGGCGTGGTTTTCCTGGCCGCGTGGCTGCCGTTCAACAACGGCCTGCGCCCCGAGCCGCTGATCGCCCTCGGCGTGATCGCCACCTGGATGCTGGTCGAGCGTGCGATCGCACTGCAGCGGCTGGCTCCCGCCGCGGTCGCCATCGTGGTGGCGATGCTCGCCGCGACGCTGGCGCCGCAGGGGTTGATCGCCGTCGCCGCGCTGCTGACCGGGGCCCGGGCCATCGCGACGATCATCCGGCGCCGGCGGGCGACTGACGGGTTGCTCGCGCCGCTGGCCGTGCTGGCGGCATCACTGTCGCTGATCCTGGTGGTGGTGTTCCGCAGCCAGACGCTGGCCACGGTCGCCGAGTCGGCCCGCATCAAGTACAAGGTCGGGCCGACGATCGCCTGGTACCAGGATTGGCTGCGCTACTACTTCCTCACGGTCGAGTCGAACCCGGACGGGTCGATGGCGCGACGCTTCGCGGTACTGGTGCTGTTTCTCTGTCTGTTCGGGATGCTGGTAGTGATGCTGCGCCGCGGCCGGGTCCCCGGGTTGGCCAGCGGTCCGACCTGGCGGCTGATCGGCACCACCGCGCTTGGCCTGCTGCTGCTGACGTTCACACCGACGAAGTGGGCCGTGCAGTTCGGCGCATTCGCCGGTTTGGCCGGCGTGCTCGGCGCGGTCACCGCGTTCGCCGTCGCCCGCATCGGTCTGCACAGCCGCCGCAACCTGACGCTGTACGTCACGGCGCTGCTGTTCGTCCTGGCGTGGGCGACCTCGGGCATCAACGGCTGGTTCTACGTCGGCAACTACGGGGTGCCGTGGTTCGACATCCAGCCCGTGGTCGCCAGTCACCCGGTGACGTCGATGTTCCTTGCGCTGTCGATCGCGACCGGCCTGCTGGCCGCCTGGCTGCACTTCCGCATGGACTACGCCGGGCACACCGAGATCAAGCAGAGCCGGCGCAACCGCGTCCTGGCGTCCACCCCACTGCTGGTGGTCGCGACGATCATGGTGCTTGGCGAAGTCGGCTCGCTGGCCAAGGGTGCGGCGTTCCGCTACCCGCTCTACACCACCGCCAAGGCGAACCTCGCGGCGATCACGTCCGGTCTTTCGTCCGCCAGCTGCGCGATGGCCGACGACGTGCTGACCGAGCCTGACCCCAATGTTGGTCTGCTGCAACCCGTTCCAGGGCAGACGTTCGGGCCTGGCGGCCCACTTGGCGGTACTAACCCGGTCGGGTTCAAACCGGACGGGGTGGGTGACGACTTGAGGTCATACCCGGTGGTGACCAAACCGGGCGTGGTGAATTCCGACGCGTCGCCCAACAAGCCCAACGCCGCGATGAGTGACTCCGCGGGCACGGCCGGCGGGAAAGGCCCGGTCGGGGTGAACGGGTCGAACGTGGCACTACCGTTCGGCCTCGACCCGGCCCGCACGCCGGTGATGGGCAGCTACGGCGAGAATTCGCTGGCGGCCACGGCCACCTCGTCCTGGTACCAGTTGCCTGCTCGCACACCGGACCGGCCGCTGGTGGTGGTCTCCGCCGCGGGCGCCATCTGGTCGTACAAAGAGGACGGCACCTTCACCTACGGGCAGTCGCTCAAGCTGCAATGGGGTGTCACCCGCCCCGACGGGACCACTGCGCCGCTGGCGGAGGTGCAGCCCATCGACATCGGGCCGGAGCCGGCCTGGCGCAATCTGCGGTTCCCGCTGACCTGGGCGCCGCCGGAGGCCAATGTGGCGCGCATCGTCGCTTACGACCCAAACCTGAGTGAGGATCAGTGGTTCGCGTTCACGCCGCCGCGGGTCCCGGTGCTGCAGACCCTGCAGCAATTGATCGGATCGCAGAACCCGGTGCTGATGGACATCGCGACCGCCGCGAACTTCCCGTGCCAGCGGCCGTTCTCCGAACACCTTGGCGTTGCCGAACTTCCGGGGTACCGCATCCTGCCCGATCACAAACAGACGGCGGCGTCGTCGAACGGGTGGGAGGCCGGCGAGGCCGGCGGTCCGTTCCTGTTCGCCCAGACGTTGTTGCGGACCTCGACGGTCTCGACCTACCTGCGCGGCGACTGGTATCGCGATTGGGGATCGGTCGAGCAGTACTACCCGCTGGTGCCCAGTGATCAGGCGCCCAACGCCGTCATCGAACAGGGTGTGCTGACCGTGAACGGCTGGAGCCGGCAAGGACCGATTCGGGCACTACCGTGAGCGTCATCAACCACGAAGAACAGACAGCCGCCGGCGGCCGGGTCACCCGTGATGGCGTCCGGGTCACCCGGTGGGTTGCCACGATCGCCGGACTGATCGGCTTCGTGTTGTCTGTCGCGACACCGCTGCTGCCGGTCGTGCAGACAACCGCGATGCTGAACTGGCCGCAGAACGGCCAGTTGAATAGCGTTACGGCGCCACTCATTTCACTGAGCCCAGTCGACGTGACGGCCAGCGTGCCCTGCACCCTGGTCCGTGATCTGCCGGCCGACGGCGGCGTGGTGCTGAGCACCGCGCCGAAGAAAGGCAAAGACGCCGCGCTCAACGCGTTGTTCGTCGTCGTCAGCAGCAAACGCGTCGACGTCACCGACCGCAATGTCGTGATCGCCAGCGTGTCGCGCGAGCAGGCGCAGGGGGGCCCAGGTGCCCCCGGATGTTCAAGCATCGAGATAACCTCCACGCGCGCCGGCACTTTCGCCACCTTCGTCGGGTTGACCGACCCGGCGGGCAAGCCACAGACCGGCGGTTTCTCCGACCCCAACCTGCGCCCGCAGATCGTCGGGGTGTTTACCGATCTGACCGGTCCCGCGCCACCCGGACTGCGGTTCTCGGCGACCATCGACACCCGGTTCTCCACCACCCCAACGACACTCAAGCTGCTGGCGATGGTGGGCGCCATCCTGTCCACCATCGTCTCGCTGGTCGCGCTGTGGCGGCTGGACCAGCTGGACGGTCGCCGGATGCACCGGCTGATCCCGACGCGTTGGAAGAAATTCACCCTCGCCGACGCCACGGTGATCTTCGGGTTCGTGCTCTGGCATGTGATCGGGGCGAACTCCTCGGACGACGGTTACATCCTGGGCATGGCCCGGGTCGCCGACCACGCCGGCTACATGTCCAACTACTTCCGCTGGTTCGGCAGCCCGGAGGACCCCTTCGGTTGGTACTACAACCTGCTGGCGGTGATGACCCACGTCAGCGACGACAGTTTGTGGATACGACTGCCCGACCTGATCGCCGGGCTGGTGTGCTGGCTGCTGCTGTCACGTGAGGTGCTGCCTCGGTTGGGCCCCGCGGTGACGTCGAGCAAGGCAGCGAACTGGGCGGCGGGCATGGTCCTGCTGACCGCGTGGATGCCGTTCGACAACGGTCTGCGTCCCGAACCCATCATCGCGCTGGGCTCACTTCTCACCTGGGTGCTGATCGAGCGCTCGATGTGCGCTTCTCGGCTGACCCCGGCTGCCCTGGCGGTGGTGACCGCGGCGTTCACCCTGGGCGTCCAGCCGACGGGGCTGATCGCGGTGGCGGCGCTGGTTGCCGGTGGTCGTCCGATCGTGCGAATACTGGTCCGGCGGCATCGCCTGGTGGGGACCTGGCCGCTGGTGGCCCCGATGCTGGCCGCCGGTTTCGTCATCCTCACCGTGGTGTTCGCCGACCAGACACTGTCAACGGTGTTGGAAGCCACCAGGATTCGCACCGCGGTCGGGCCGAGCCAGGCGTGGTACACCGAGAACCTGCGTTATTACTACCTGATCCTGCCCACCGTCGACGGTTCGCTGTCGCGCCGGTTCGGCTTCTTGCTGACCGCGCTGTGCTTGTTCACGGCGGTGTTCATCATGTTGCGGCGCAAGCGAGTTCCGGGAGTGGCCCGCGGGCCGGCGTGGCGGCTGATGGGTGTCATCTTCGGCACCATGTTCTTCCTGATGTTCACCCCGACCAAGTGGGTGCATCACTTCGGGCTGTTCGCCGCGGTGGGCGCGGCGATGGCCGCCCTGACGACAGTGCTGGTGTCGCCGAAGGTGCTGCGTTGGTCGCGCAACCGGATGGCGTTCCTGGCGGCGCTGATGTTCGTGTTGGCCCTGTGCTTCGCCACCACCAACGGTTGGTGGTACGTCTCGAGTTATGGCGTGCCGTTCAACAGCTCCATGCCGAAAGTCGGCGGAATCTCGATCAGCACAATCTTTTTCGCGCTGTTCGCGATTACCGCGGTGTACGCGGCCTGGTTGCACTTCGCGGACACCAGCCATGGCGAGGGCCGGCTGGCACGGGCGCTGACGGCGGCGCCTATCCCGCTGGCGGCCGGCTTCATGGCACTGGTGTTCGTGGCGTCGATGGTGGCCGGCATCGTGCGCCAGTACCCCACCTACTCGAATGCCTGGGACAACCTGCGCGAGTTCAGCGGCGGCTGCGGTCTGGCCGACGACGTGCTTGTCGAGCCGGACAGCAACGCCGGCTTCATGGCGCCTTACAAAACGGGAGAGCCGGGTGATTACGGCCCGTTGGGCGCGCTGGGTGGTGTCAATCCAACGGGGTTCACCCCCAACGGCGTACCGGAACGCACTCTGGCCGAAGCGGTTCGGGAGACGTCGGTGCCACAGCCCGGGACCGACTACGACTGGTACGGGCCGACCAAGCTGAAGGCGCCGGGCATCAACGGGTCGACGGCACCGCTGCCGTACGGCCTCAACCCCGATCAGGTGCCGATGGCCGGCAGCTACACCAACGGCGCCCAACAGCAGAGCAGGCTCAGCTCGGCGTGGTACCAGCTGCCGAAGCCGGACGCCGGACATCCTCTGGTGGTGGTGACCGCCGCGGGCACGATCGCCGGCAACAGCATCCTGCACCACCACACCAACGGGCAGACCGTGGTGCTGGAATTCGGCAGACCCGGTCCCGATGGCTCCGTGCTGCCGGCCGGCCGGCTGGCGCCCTACGACCTGTACGGGGAACAGCCGAAGGTCTGGCGCAACCTGCGCTTCGCCCGGTCCGACATGCCCGCGGACGCGGTCGCGGTGCGAGTGGTCGCCGAGGACCTGTCCCTGACCCCGGACGACTGGATCGCGGTGACCCCGCCGCGGGTACCGGAGCTGCGCTCGTTGCAGGAATACGTCGGCTCGACGCAGCCGGTGCTGATGGACTGGGCGGTCGGGCTGGCGTTCCCGTGCCAGCAGCCGATGCTGCACGTCAACGGTGTCACCGAGATCCCGAAGTTCCGCATCACCCCGGACTACAACGCCAAGAAGCAGGACACCGACACCTGGCAGGACGGCGTCAACGGCGGCCTGCTGGGCATCACCGACTTGCTGCTGCGCGCGCACGTGATGTCCACCTATCTGTCGCGCGACTGGGGCCGCGACTGGGGATCGCTGCGCAAGTTCGACACCATCGCCGACGCCCAGCCCGCACAACTCGACCTGGGCACGGCAACCCGCACCGGTTGGTGGTCGCCCGGCGAGATCCGGATCAAGCCCTAATAGCCGCGCGAAAACGCTTGCATTGCATGAGTTTTGCAATTCATGCGATCGCAATTTGTCACCGGTCGAATAACAACATTAATTGACGTTCGAGTAATTCCTCCGAATTGGTTTAATTGCGGCAAACAAAGGTCAATATCTACTCCGCTGTGATCCGAATAACACAGCGGAAAGTAGGCGATCCGATGCACACGCGTAAACGCTTAGCCGTATGCGGAGCGGCATTCACCGCGGCGATGTTCCCGGTGGCGACCGCGGGGATCGCCACGGCCGGGGCCGAAGCCGGCACGATTGTCGTCCTGGACAGCAAGCTCAGGCGTTGCGATTTCAGCCTGGTGAGCACCGTGCCCATGGTGCCGCGGTCCGCGCTCGGCACCGGCGAAGTGATCATTCATTCCACCGGCGGGAAAGCGATCGCGGAGGTGCATCTGTCGGATGCGCCCGACCCGGGAACCCACTTCGACGTCGGCCTCATCCAGGAACCTCGGCCGGCGGCGGGCAACTGCGGCCCCGGGGATCCGGGCGTCACCTTTTCCGGCCTTGACACCGACGGGGCCGGCAACGGAACAGCGACCGTGTCGGACGCTGTTCGGCCGGGCACGACGGGCGTCTGGGTGATTATCGATCGGCCGAATCCGAACTCCCAGAACCCGGCCGAGTACTACACCTCGGAGTTCGTCGCGCCGGTATAAGAACCGCGGCCGGCGGGTGCCAGTATGGCCGGCCGTCTGTTCTATGCGCCGTTATGGTGATGAGTCAGTTGCGCCTGTATTGCGCTGACGCGCTCGCGCACCTGTTCGTCGAACCGTCGCTGTTCGGCCGCGGTAACGACGATGGCATCCGAGCCCGGAAACACCGTCGCCTCGTGGTTACTGGCAAGCCAGCGCACCACATACGGCGGTGCGCCGTCTGCCCCACGCACCTCGGTGATCAAGCCACGCTGATCCGCTAACTCGGTCGTAGTGCCCTTGAGCACGAGCCAGTCACCCACATTGGCCTTCATCGTCGTCTCCTTAGTCAGTGACCACTCGGCCGATCATGCGCCCCGGCCCACCCGCTGAGGGAGGGCCATAGGTCACCGCTGACGATGCCTGCCCCGTCAAAACTCGTGAACTGACAAATACCCCAACCGGACGGGACTTCGGTCCCTACCGTGTCACTCCCGTCGAATGCTCCCATGAGATGTGAAGAGCCAGCATCAGATGGAGGCACGGCATATGGATGCTTCACCGCAACCGCAGGCCAGGACACGCATGTTTGCCCGCGTGCTCGGCCCTTTCCTGGTCATCATCGATGTCACGGCCTTAGCACGCGCATCGGACATGCAGACGGTGCTGTCGGACTTCGAGGCGAGCCCACTGTGGTCGTGGGTGGCCGGCGCTTTCATCCTGGTGTTCGGTCTCGTCATCGTGGCAGCCCACCAATACTGGAAGGGCGCCGCGGCGGTCATCGTGTCCCTGATCGGCTGGCTCGTCACCCTGCGTGGACTGCTTCTTTTCGCTTTTCCCAAGGTCTTCGCGTCGGTGGCCAACAGCATGATCGGCGCGCAGGGCTGGTGGATGGCGCTCTGCGTCGCATTCGCCCTGGTGGGGCTGTACCTGACCTACGTGGGCTGGGCACCAGCCCCGCGCCAACCTGAGCCACGAGCGGAAAGCGCCGGCCCGAATCTAACGCAAGCCGCCTGAGGCGTGGCGACATGACCGCGGCAGCAGAACACGTCCCGCACCTGACGACTGATCATCGGCAGGCGGTGCGTCGGGTGCTCGATGAAGGAACCGGCAAGATCCCCGCCGCCTCGCGCGCCGAGGTGCACGGCAACTTCGACACGTCGGCGGCCGTCGCGGAGGCAGCCGTCGAGGATATGCAGACGTTGGGAAGCGGGGTGGCCATTCTGGTGGTGAAGCGCGGTCCTAACACCGGATCGCAGTTTCGACTGGACAAGCCCGTGATGTCGGTTGGCCGGCATCCCGCCAGCGACGTCTTCCTCGACGACATCACGGTCAGCCGCAGGCACGCCGAGTTCCGCAGGGAAGGCGGCAAATTCCACGTCGTCGACCTCGGCAGCCTCAACAACACCTATCTCAACCGTGAATCTGTCGACACCGCGCTGCTCAGCAGCGGCGACGAGGTACAGATCGGCAATTTCCGGCTGGTTTTTCTGACCGGGCCGGCCAAGGGCTAACAAGCCACTGGGCCGGTCGGCGCAGCGTCTTCACCCGGCGTCCCGGCTGTAATACCGTCGCGGGATGAGCGACTACGACGTAGAGGCCGTGGATCGGCTGCCCTTCTCGACCCCGGAAAAGTCGCACCGCTATCGCACGGACAGCTACCGGGGCGCCGTCGGCCTCAACTGGTACCTGACCGACCCGACATTGCAGTTCACCATGGCCTATTACCTGCAGCCGGACGAATTAGCGGTCCTAGAGCCACATTTGGCGCGTATCGGTGAGCTGATGGGCGGGCCGGTGGCACGGTGGGCCGACGAGACGGACCGCAACCCGCCCCGGCTGGAGCGCTACGACCGGTGGGGACACGATGTCAGCCACGTCGTCATGCCCGAGTCGTTCACGCAGTCCAAGCGCGCGGTGCTGGATGCCCAGCAGGCGCTGCGCACCGATGCGCGCGCGGCCAAAGTGAGCTCGGGGCTGGCGCTGTTCGCGTCCAACTATCTGCTCAACCAGGCCGACATCGGGATGGGCTGCGCGCTGGGCACCGGCGGTGGCATGGTCCAGTCGCTGGTGGCCGCCTACGCGCCGGCCGACGTGGCCGAGCATGTGCTGGCCAAGTTCTCCTCCGGCGAGTGGGCGGGCGAGACGGCGCAGCTGCTGACCGAGCGCACCGGCGGCTCCGATCTCGGGGCGCTGGAGACGACGGCGACGCGCAGCGGCGACAGCTGGCTGCTCAACGGGTTCAAGTGGTTCGCGTCCAATTGCGCCGGAGAGGCCTTCGTGGTGATGGCCAAACCCGAGGGTGCTCCCGACTCCACCCGCGGCATCGCCAACTTCCTGGTGCTGCGCACCCGCCGCGACGGTTCGCGCAACGGTGTGCGGGTGCGGCGGTTGAAGGACAAGCTCGGCACTCGTTCGGTGGCATCCGGCGAGGTCGAGTTCGTCGACGCCGAGGCGTTTCTGTTGTCCGAGAAGCCGACCGGGCCAGAAGCTCAAGCGGGCCCATCCGACGGCAAGGGCCTGGGCCGGATGATGGAGCTGACCAACGCCGCGCGCCTCGGGATCGCGTTGTTCGGGCTGGGCAACGCGCGCCGCGCCCTGGTCGAGTCGCTGTGCTACGCGAGGCAACGGCAGGCGTTCGGCGGCGCGCTCATCGACAAGCCGTTGATGCGGCGCAAGCTGGCCGAGGTGATCGTCGACGTCGAAGCCGCGCAGGCAATGGTTTTCGACGGCACCGGCGCCGCCAACCATCGCCAGCCGAAGGTCATTCGGCAGCGCATCGCGGTGCCGGTCACCAAGCTCAAGGTGTGCCGGCTGGGGATCACCGCGGCCTCGGACGCGATCGAAATCCACGGCGGCAACGGCTATATCGAGACTTGGCCGGTGGCAAGGCTTTTGCGTGACGCGCAGGTGAACACGATTTGGGAGGGCCCGGACAACATCCTGTGTCTGGATGTGCGCCGCGGTATCGAGCAGACCCAGGCGCACGAGACGTTGTTGGCGCGGCTGCACGACGCGGTGTCGGTCTCCGACGACGACGAGACCACCGGCCTGGTGGCCCGCCGTATCGAGGATCTGGACGCGGCGATCACGGCCTGGACCAAACTCGACGGCACCGTCGCCGAGGCGCGGCTGTTCCCGCTGGCCCAGTTCATGGGCGACGTCTATGCGGGCGCGCTGCTGATCGAGCAGGCCGCCTGGGAGCGGGAGACTCGCGGCGGTGAGCGCAAGGCACTGGTCGCCGCGTTGTATGCCCAGCGCTACCTCGCCGACCGCGGGCCGTTGCGCGGTATCGACGCCGACTCCGAGGCGGCGCTGGAGCGGTTCGATGAGTTGGTGGACGGGGCGCTGACGGTTCCTGCCTCGCCGGGGAGCGCTCCGCTGTAACCGGCCGCAAGACTGCGCGCCGCCGTCGGCGGGCCGACCCGCGACCATCTTCGTGGCCATCGCGACGCGATCCGCGGGATAGTCAAACGCGAGTGGAATGACTATCTTCGGCCGGCGGGCCGATGCTGACGAAACGGCCGCCAGTGCCCCCGCCCTGAGGAGACCGACGTGAGGGCCGACGGCTGTTCAAACAGGAGGCAGTGATGGACGACGATCGACGTCTGCGCGATATCCGCGACCCGGACGGTTTCGCGGACATCGGTGACTACGGTGTGTTGGGCGACGGGCGGGGTGTCGCGCTGCTTGCCGCCGATGGGTCGATCGACTGGTGGGCGGTGCCGAGGTTGGACTCCCCGCCCCCGTTCGCCGCACTGCTGGACCCGGACCGCGGCGGCCGTATCACGCTGCAACCGGCGGACGCGGAAACCACCACCGTGACGCGTCGCTACCTGCCCGACACGAACTTGGTGGAAACCACGTTCACGACGTCGACGGGGCAGGTACGCATCACGGACTGCCTGAACTCGGGCAGCGCGGGCGCGTTGCCGTGGAGCGAGCTCGCCCGGCGTGTCGATGGAATCAGCGGCTCGGTCGAGCTTCGTTTGGCGGTGATACCCGGTGAGGGTCTTCGTCGCTGGCAGCCGTGGGTCGACGACGATGAACGCGGCCCGATCCTGCACGCCGGGACACTGACAATGGGTGTGCGGTGCAGCAAGCAGATCGCCTTGACGGTGCGTTTCGATCGAGTCGAGGCAACTTTCGCGGTGGCCGAAGGTGAGCGCCGGATCGCGGCGGTGGTTGCAACGGATAAGGATCCGTTGTTTTTGTGCGGGGTTGATTCCATCGATGAGCGCATCGATCCCACGGCGCAGAACTGGCGGCGGTGGTCGAGGCAGGTGCAGTGGGCCGGCGCCGGCCGAGAACGGATTGTACGTAGCGCTCTGGCGCTGAAAACCCTGGTGATCGCCCGGCACCGGCGCGGTCGCCGCCGCGGCGACCACCTCGTTGCCCGAGCGTGTCGGTGGCCCGAAGAACTGGGATTACCGATTCTCCTGGGTCCGTGACGCGGCGTTGACGATCGACGCCCTAGCGGTCCTGGGTTTGCAGGAAGAGGTACACGCCGCCGTTGCCTGGCTGTTGAACGCCGTCCACGACAACGGGCCCGACATTCACGTGATGTACACGCTGGGGGGAGCCATTCCCGAAACCGTGCGGCGCCCCGACGTCCCCGGTTACCGAGGCAGCCGGCCGGTGATGGTCGGCAACGACGCGGCCTGTCAAACGCAGCTCGGCGTGTATGGCGACCTGTTCGGCACGGTCGCCGATTGGGTTTTCTGCGGCCACGTGCTCGATGTCGGCTCCGCCCGGGAACTAGCGGACCTGGCCGATCGCTGCGCGGACGTGTGGCGCCGCGACGACGCGGGAATCTGGGAGCTCCACGCCGAAAAGCCCTACACCTTCTCCAAGATGAACTGCTGGCGGGCACTGGACGCCGCGGCCCGCCTCGCTCAAGCCGGGCACCTGACCGGCACCGGAAAGCGCTGGCGCACCGAAGCTCAACGGATCAAGAGCTGGGTCGGGCAGCACTGTTGGTCGGACACCAAACAGTCGTACACCTTTTACGCGGGTACCGAGGATCTGGACGCCTCGGTGTTGTTGGCCGCCGAATTCGGATTCGACCGGGGAAAGAAGATGTCGTCCACCATCGACGCCATCGGCGCCGAACTCGGCGTGGGTCCGCTGCTCTACCGATACAGCGGGGTTCGTGACGAGGAGGAGACCTTCACCGCCTGCGCTTTCTGGCGGGTGCACGCCTTGGCCTGCGTCGGGCGAGCCGACGAAGCGAGCCACCTGCTGAGAAGACTGGACTCGGTCGCCAGTCCGCTAGGCCTGATGTCGGAGATGCAGGTGGCGAGCACCGGCGAATTGATGGGGAACATACCGCAGGCATTGAGCCACCTCGCGTTCATCCGGGCGTCGGCCGCGCTGCAGAAACATCGCACCGCGCCGTGGTGAAGAGAACCAGGATCCGCACCCGCCGCGGTGACGATCCACGCGCGGCGGTGAGCGGCAGGCGCGCCGGCTCGGCTCTTCACACCTTGGATCTTGCTGAGAGTTTGGGACTTCGCGGATGTCTGCGACACGAGCGGGTACGTCCGCCTGATACCCGGGATCGCGCACCAGTGGCCCGCCCGCCGGGCCCCGTGAACCCCGTGATGTGGAGTGATGCACAGTGTCTGACACTGTCGGTGATGTCCTGCTGGCCCGGTTGCGGGATTGGGGTGTGGATCAGGTCTTCGGCTTTCCCGGGGACGGCATCAATGGTCTGCTCGCCGCCTGGGAGCGTGCCGACAACAAGCCACAGTTCGTGCAGGCCCGGCACGAGGAGATGGCCGCGTTCGAGGCGGTCGGGTTCGCCAAGTTCTCCGGCGAAGTCGGAGTCTGCGTCGCGACCAGCGGGCCCGGCGCGATTCATCTGCTCAACGGCCTGTATGACGCCAAGCTCGACCACGTGCCGGTGGTCGCCATCGTGGGCCAGACCGAGCGCTCGGCGATGGGCGGCTCGTACCAGCAGGAAGTGGACCTGCTCACCCTGTTCAAGGACGTCTGCAGCGACTACGTGCAGATGTGCACCGTGCCCCAGCAGCTGCCCAATCTCATCGACCGGGCGATCCGGGTCGCGATCAGCGAGAGCGCCCCGACCTGCCTCATCTTCCCCTCCGACGTGATGGACCTCAAGTACGAGGCGCCCGGGCACGCATTCAAGCAGGTGCCCTCCAGCCTGGGGCTCAGCGGATCGCGGGTCATCGCCCGACGACGGCGCACTGCGGGCGACCGCCGACCTGCTCAACGCGGGCGAGCGGGTCGCCATGCTGGTCGGGCAGGGGGCGCGGGACTGCGTCCAGGAGCTGACCCAGGTGGCCGATCTGCTCGGGGCGGGCGCGGCCAAGGCCTTGCTGGGCAAGGACGTGCTGCCCGACGACCTGCCGTGGGTGACCGGCTCCATCGGTTTGCTCGGCACGACGGCGAGCTGGCATCTGATGATGGACTGCGACACCCTGCTCACCGTCGGGTCCAACTTCCCGTACACGCAGTTCCTGCCGAAGCTCGACCAGGCCCGTGCGGTGCAGATCGACCGGTCGGGCAAATGGATCGGGATGCGCTACCCCTACGAGCTGAATCTGGTCGGCGACGCCAAAGCGACGCTGCAGGCTTTGATCCCGTTGCTGCAGCGCAAGTCCGACCGGTCGTGGCGCGAGCAGGTCGAAAAGCATGTGGCGAAGTGGTGGAACACCGTGCAGCGGCGGGCGATGACCGACGCCGACCCGATCAACCCGATGCGGATCTTCCACGAACTGTCGCAGCGGCTGCCGGCCAACGCGATAGTCGCGGCCGACTCGGGTTCCTCGGCGAACTGGTATGCGCGGCAACTGAAGTTCACCGCCGGGGTGCGCGGGTCGCTGTCGGGCACGCTGGCCACCATGGGTCCGGGCGTGCCGTACGTGATCGGCGCGAAGTGGGCCCACCCGGACCGGCCGGCCATCGCGTTCGTCGGGGACGGGGCAATGCAGATGAACGGCATGGCCGAGTTGATCACCATCGCGAAGTACTGGCAGCAGTGGACCGACCCCCGGTTGATCGTCGCGGTGCTGCACAACAACGACCTCAACCAGGTGACCTGGGAACTGCGGGCAATGGAGAACTCGCCGAAGTTCGAGGCTTCGCAGTCGCTGCCCGACGTCGACTACGCGGGATTCGCCCGCAGTCTCGGGCTTACACGGCCAGAACATCGACGACGCCGCCGAGTTGGGCGGTGCGTGGGAACGCGCGTTGTCCGCCGATCGCCCGACCGTGCTGGACGTGCGCTGCGACCCCGACGTTCCGCCCATCCCGCCGCACGCGACCTT
The DNA here is from genome assembly GCA_963794245.1 of uncultured Actinomycetota bacterium. Taxonomy (GTDB): domain Bacteria; phylum Actinomycetota; class Actinomycetes; order Mycobacteriales; family Mycobacteriaceae; genus Mycobacterium. The sequence continues at coordinate 576,140 of CAWCDD010000005.1, forward strand.
CGCCGAGGCCAAGTCGCTGGTCTACGCGGTGCTCGGCGGCGACGAGGACGCGGCCGGTTTCATCAAACAAGGGATCAAGCAGAAGGTGCAGCAGTACCTGCCCGGCGAAAAGAAGGGCGACTGACGATGACGCTTGTGCGTGAGGCCCTGCACGACATTCGTACCGGCCGCTTCGAGCGCACCCTGTCCGCGCTCACGGCGGCCGGTGCCGCGGTCACCGCCGGGGAGATCTACTTCTCGCACGACGCCGCCAGCTTCGGCAACAAGATGATGTGGTGGCCGATCGTGGTGGTGCCCACCGCCATCCCGGCCGGCGCCGCCGGCGTCTTCTCCCGACGGGCGGCCCGCACCGTCCTGCCGGCGGCCAGCGCGGCGATCGTGATCAACGGGTTGCAGGGCTTCTACCTGCATGTGCGCGGCATCAAGCAACGGCCCGGCGGCTTCACCAAATACAACATGGAATCCGGGCCGCCCGCCTTCGCGCCGCTGCTGGCGTCGCTGGTCGGTGGGATGGGCCTGCTGGCCGCGCTGTTGCGCCGCGAACACCTTCCGCTGCCCGGTGACGGGGAGGACACCTGATGCCCTTCCGCCCGAAGACGCAGCGCGCGATCACCCCGCAGGGCCGGGGCCGGTTCCCGGGGTTCGACGTGCTGGATCAGGCGCACATGTGGGACGACGTGACCGCGGGCGTGGTGCTCGCGCGCCTGACGTTGCCCAAGATGCTGTCGTTCTTCACCCCGCACGAGGTCGGCGTCGCCCAGCCGATGCTCGACCTGCTGCTGGGCCAAGACGGCGAGCCGCGGGTCCCGGTGCTACCGCTGATCGACGAGCGGCTCTCGAACGGCGAAACCGACGGCTGGCACTACGACGACCTGCCCGAAGACGGCCAGGCCTGGCGGGACACCCTGGCCCACCTCGACGAGGACGCCGCGGGCGCGCCACCACGCCGGCTACGCCGAACTCAGCCTCGCGCAGCAAGCACGGCTGCTGCAGGACGTGGCCGACCTGGCGGCCAGCGGCGGGTCCTGGCACGGGTTGGCGGCCAAGCGTGTCTGGAGTCTGTGGACGCGGTATGCCTGTACCGCCTTCTACTCCCATCCCTGGGCATGGAACGAGATCGGGTTCGCCGGCCCGGCCTACCCGCGCGGCTACCTCAACCCCGGCATCAACGCCGCGCGAGAAATGGGAAGTCGCCGACCACGACGACGTCGACCCGATCCCGTTCGCCCAGCGCGTCGAGCGGGCCCGCAAAGCCGACGACGACCTGCCGGAGCGGTCGGCCCGGTGAGTAACTACCGAACCATCCGGGCCCGCAACGAATCGGCCTGGCTGATCCCGAACGACGGTTCGCGGAGCAACCACCGGCTCCGCGCCGACATGCGCCGCTACGACGAGACCGACGAGGTCGACGTCGTCATCGTCGGCGCCGGCGCCGGCGGGGGCACGCTGGCGCAGCGGCTGGCCCGAAAGGGCTGGCGCACCGTCGTGCTCGACGCCGGACCCTTCTGGAACCCGGACACCGACTGGGTCAGCGATGAACGCGCCTCACACGGGCTGTACTGGACCGATCCTCGACAAATCGGTGGCTCCGACCCGGTCCCGCTGGGCTCCAACAACTCCGGTCGCGGCGTCGGCGGATCGATGGTGCACTACGCCGGCTACGTCCCGCGGTTTCACCCGTCGGACTTCCACACCTACAGCGCCGACGGCGTGGGTGCGGACTGGCCGATCAGTTACGACACGCTGCGGCCCTACTACGAGCAGATCGAAGCCGAGCTGCCCGTCGCCGGACAGGACTGGCCCTGGGGCGATCCGCACCGCTACCCGCACAGCCCGCACCCGGTCGGCGGAAACGGTCAGATCGCGCTGCGCGGCGCCGCGAAGCTCGGGATCGAGATGCGGGTCGGGCCGGTCGCCATCCCCAACGGCCGCTTCGGCAACCGGCCGCATTGCATCTACCGCGGGTTCTGCCTGCAGGGCTGCAAGGTCAACGCTAAGGCCAGCCCGCTGATCACCCACATCCCCGACGCACTGGCGCACGGCGCCGAGATCCGGCCCGACTCCCAGGTCGCGCGGGTGCTCGTCGACGACGACACCGGCCGCGCCACCGGTGTCGAGTACTACCACGCCGGCGTCGCGCACCGGCAACGCGCCAGCGCGGTCGTCGTCGCCGGCTACTCGATCGAGACCCCGCGACTGCTGCTGTTGTCGGCCACCAACCGTTACGAGCGCGGCCTGGGCAACGACCACGACCAGCTCGGCCGCAACCTGATGGTGCAGGGCGCACCCCAGACCGCAGGTCGGTTCAGCGACGAGATCCGAATGTACAAATCGCCGCCACCCGAGGTCAGTACGGAGGCCTTTTACGAAACCGACCCCACCAAGCCCTACAAACGCGGCTGGTCGGTCCAGACCGTCAGCCCGCTGCCGATCACCTGGGCCGAACACGTCACCGCCCAGGGCCATTGGGGCACAACGCTGCGCGAATACATGCGCGATTACGTGCACTGGGCCACCCTGGGCGCGCTGTGCGAATTGCTGCCCCAACCCGACAACCGTGTCACCCTGGCCGACGAGAAAGACCGCCACGGTCTGCCGGTGGCCCACTTCGCCTACAGCCAGTGCGACAACGACAAACAGCTGATCGATGCCGCCACCACCGTCATGCAGGACATCCTGCGCGCGGCGGGCGCCGAGGAGGTCATCACCATCGAGCGCTACGCGCACCTCGTCGGCGGCGCGCGCATGGCGGCCCGCGCAGAAGACGGCGTCATCGACGCCGAGCATCGGGTATTCGGCGTCGAGGGCCTCTACGTCGTCGACGGCAGCACCATGCCGACCCAGGGCTCGGCCAACCCCGCGCTCACCATCATGGCGCTGGCCGCGCGCGCCGCGGACTTGATGGCTGACCACGCGGCGGGGCGCGGCCGCGCGCGCCAGCGGTCAGGGGTCCGCCCGTGACCTCCGCCGGTATCGATGCGGTCGACGTCTCGACCTACACCGTCGAAACCCCCGAACCCGAGGCCGACGGCACCCTGACATGGGATGCCACCACCGCCGTCGTCGTGCATGTGCACGCCGGCGAGGCCACCGGACTCGGGTGGACCTACAGCTCCCCGGCGGCGGCCGCCGTCATCTCCGAGGAGCTGGCCGGCGTCGTCACCGGCCGGGATCCCTTCGACATCGCGGGCGCGTGGGAGGCGATGCACCGCCACTGCCGCAACGTCGGCACCCGCGGGCTGGTCATGCAGGCGCTCAGCGCCGTCGATATCGCTTTGTGGGATCTCAAAGCCCGGCTGCATGACGAGCCGCTTTCAGCGCTGTTGGGGCAAACCCGTCCGACCGTGCCGATCTATGGCTCGGGCGGCTTCACCTCCCTGGACGACACCCAGCTCGGCGAACAGGTCGCGACCTGGCAGGCGGCCGGGTGCGCCGCGATGAAAATCAAGATCGGCCAGGACTGGGGCACGAACTTGGCGCGAGATATTGACAGGGTGTGCCAGCTGCGGGAGCTGGCCGGCGATGACGTCGAACTCATGGTGGACGCCAATGGCGGCTACTCCGTGGCTCAGGCTCGCCGGGCCGGTGCCGCCCTCGACGACCTCGGCGTCAGCTGGTTCGAAGAGCCGGTCAGCAGCGACGACATCGAAGGCCTGCGCGTCGTCCGACACGCCCTACGATGCGACGTCGCCGCCGGCGAGTACGTATCCGACCGCTATGACGCGCGCCGGCTGGCGCCCGTGGTCGATTGCCTGCAACTCGACGCCACCCGGTGCGGCGGGTACACCGGCTGGCTGGCTGGCGCAGCGATCGCCGCGTCGCACAACCTGCAGGTGTCGGCGCACTGCGCACCCGCGCTGCACGCCCCGGTTGCCGCTGCCGTGACCAACCTGCGCCACATCGAGTACTTCATCGACCACACCCGGCTGGAGCCGAAACTGTTCGACGGGCTAACACCGGCGGCCGACGGTGCGCTCACCCCCAACACGACCCGCCCCGGACACGGGATGGCGCTCGCCCCGAGCGCTAATCAATATCGCCGGTGAGCACCGTCCGGAAGAGGAAGCCATGACCAGCCGCGCAACGACATTCAGGCAGATCGAGCTGCTTCGCGCCGGTTGGGGGGCAGCCCTACTCATCGCGCCGCAACAGGTGATGAAGAGCGTCCATCACGTGAAGGTCGACACCAAGAGCGTCGTGATCGCCCGGATCCTGGGAGCACGCCAACTCACCCAGGCTGCCCTGTCCGGTTTGCGGCCCAGCCCCGAAGTGCTCGCCATGGGGGTGTGGGTGGACGCAGTACACGCGCTGACCGCGCTTGGGCTCGCTGTTGCGGACCGCTCCCGCGCCCGCGCGGGGTTGACGGACACCGCTGTCGCGGGCCTGTGGGCTGGGGCCGGCTACCGAGACCTGTTTCGCGGTGCTCCGACCACTGCGTCCCATCAACGGCGTCGGGATCGGCTGGCCCGGATCGTGCTGCGCGTCGCGCCCGGCGGAGCGTTCTTGCTCGAACGAGTCAACGCCGATCGGGCGGGGCGGATCGGGACAACCGGCGCGGTAAGCGACTGATCACGACGTGGAGGAGGGTAGCCATGGCTCACCTGTTCAGCGGCTACACGGAACTGGGGTGGACCGCGCTGAAGGCGTTATCTGCTGTTCACCGTCGCGGTCATAGGCCTGCGGCTCTCCGAGCGGCGGATCCTCGCCGAGTTCAACGTCTTCGATTTCGCGGTGACCGTCGCGGTGGGCGCGATCATCGGTCGCACCGCAACGTCATCGACGACGTCGTTTGCCACCGGGTTGGTCGCCCTAGTCAGCCTCCTGGTGGCGCATCGCCTGGTAGCAGTGCTGCGGCGGCGCGGCTTGCTGGCTGGACTGCTGGACCGGCGGCCGTTGGTCCTGGTGGCCCAGGGGCGCATGCAGGCGGCGGCGCTGCGATCCGCCGGTTTGACTCAGCGCGATGTGTACCGACTGCTGCGTCAGGCGGGGCAGGCCGACCTCGATGCCGTCCAGTACGTCCTTTACGAAGAACTCGGCGGCATCACGATCGTGCGGGCCGACCGGCCCCGCGGTGAGGCGGTACGGGTCGGCCTCGCCGACGCCGGCATCGACGACGCGCTGTGACGTGTTTGCGTCCGACCGGCGGGCCCGATACGGTTGGCTCGACCCTGGTCGCTGGCGAGATGGTTGTCCGATCTCGCGCTCGGTTGCTTGGAATTGCCCACCACTGCCGCCGACCACTGCAACGGTGGCTCCAGCCACCTGGGATGTCGCTGAGAGTTTCCCGTGCCACGCGTCTTCGGGGATGGAAAGGGTACGCGGACAGAGACGCAAGATGAGCACCGCTGATCGGAGATGATCCATCTGCCTGACACCATCGCGGATATCCCGACGGCCACGCCGATCGTGGTCGTCGACGCAGCCCGCCGGCCGGTTCCGGCGACATCCACGCACGCGCCCGCCGTGCTCGGAGGTTTGAGCGATGTCGCCCGTCACCCAAGGCTCCCATGCGGGCGTTCGACGTCCGGACTACGCCTCGTCAGCCGCAACCCGAGCCACTTCCGCAATGGCCGTTGGTTTCTCCTGGCCGACGGCGTGCTGTTGATCGCTTTGGGCATCGCCGGGTTCGTCTCCGCCGCAACCCATCCCAACGCCCCACCCACCGGCGCCCCGGTACTGGTACTCGCGTTGACACCCTGGCACAGCGCGCTGCTGTTCGGGTTCGGGGTGTTAGCCGTCCTCGGCGTTCTCCAGCGCCGCGCAGCGATCGCCGTGGCTGCGCTCAGCGCAGTGGTGTTCGTGGCTCTGGTGATCATCGGCGCGATCTTCGCGGCGCGTCACGTGCCTGGACCGCTCGGCTTCGAACCGCGCGACATCGTGCTGCACGGCGTGCTGGCGATGGCGAATTTCGCGATCCTGTACTGGCTCATCCCCGACGTGCTGGAAGGGCCGGATTGGGTCCCGCGCCGGAAACTCGAAGTCAGCGCCGCCGAGAGCCAAGCCACGCCGCCAGCGAGTGCCGTCCCCTAAGGCCTGACGCCCCAATCATCGTTGCGGCGGACGCTACCGCACCCGAGCCGAGGGCCCCACGAACTACACAACCGCAACACCCTCACACAGAAAGGGGTCCTCCGTGACAGCCCAACAGAACGTCGTCATCACCGGAGCCAGCGCAGGGATCGGGCGTGCCGTCGCCCGCGCATTCGGCGCCAAAGGCGACAACGTCGCCCTGCTCTCGCGGGGGCAGGGCGGACTCGACGGCGCCGTCAAGGACGTCGAGGCCGCCGGAGGACAGGCGTTGGCGATCCCCACCGATGTCGCCGACTATGACGCGGTTGACGCCGCGGCCAGCCAGTTCGAGGAGGCCTTCGGACCCATCGATGTGTGGGTGAACGACGCATTCACCTCCGTGTTCTCCCCGTTCCACCAGATCACCGCCGAGGAATACCGCCGCGTCACCGAGGTGAGCTATCTGGGCTACGTCCACGGCACCATGGTTGCGCTGAAACGCATGCGGCCCCGCAACCGCGGAACCATCGTGCAGGTCGGCTCCGCGCTCGGCTCGCGCGCCATCCCGCTGCAGTCGGCCTATTGCGGTGCCAAGCACGCCATCAACGGATTCACCGAATCCGTACGCACCGAACTGATGCACGAGCACAGCGATATCCACATCACCGTCGTCCAGATGCCCGCCGTCAACACACCCCAGTTCTCCTGGGTACTGTCCCGGCTGCCCAAACATCCACAACCGGTGCCGCCCATCTACCAGCCCGAAGTCGCCGCGCGCGCGGTGCTGTTCGCCGCCAAACACCCCCGCCGCAAGCAGTACTGGGTTGGCGCCAGCACCGCCGCCACCATCCTGGGCGAAAAACTCGCCCCCGCGCTGCTCGACCGCTACTTGGCGATGACCGGCTACGCCTCCCAGCAAACCCAGGAGTCGGTGAGCCCTGACCGACCGAACAACCTCTGGGAGCCCCGCGACGCTGACGCCGGCGACGACTATGGAGCGCACGGCGCCTTCGACAAACGTTCGCTTAGCTGGTCACCTCAGCTGTGGGTGTCCCAGCATGCCCGCTCAGCCTCGATCGCCGCGGCCAGCGCCGTCGCCGGGGCCGCCATCCTCACCCGCATGGGCCGCAACTAACGGCGGGTACCAGGCCAGCCTGAGCGCAGCGCGAAAAGGCGATTGGGTTGGCGCTCTTCGTGTTTGCGCCAGGCATGAACGCCGGCGCCGATTCGCCATTCATCGATCCCGGCTCGCCGTGGCAAGACGTCTGGATCGAATCGTGCAACGGCCGGCTACCCGATGAACTGTTCAACTCGTCGCGCTTCGGCGAAGCGCTCCAACCGAGTTCGTCTTAGAGTGATGCACATGGCTGATGAGCTGACGCCGCATTTCGAGGACGTGCAGGCGCACTACGACCTATCTGACGACTTCTTCCGCCTGTTCCTCGACCGCACCCAGATGTATACGTGCGCCTACTGGCTTGGCGGCGAGGACATGACGCTCGAAGAGGCGCAGATCGCCAAGATCGACCTCTCCCTCAGCAAGCTGAACTTGCAGCCGGGCATGACACTGCTGGACCTGGGCTGCGGCTGGGGCGCCGCCATGTTGCGAGCCATCGAGAAATACGACGTCAACGTCATCGGCTTGACGCTGTCCAAGAATCAGGCCACCCACGCCCAAAAGATGCTCGACGAACTGGACAGCCCACGTTCCAAGCGAGCGCTGCTCGAGGGCTGGGAGCGGTTTCACGAGCCGGTGGACCGGATCGTGGCGATCGGGCCGCTCGAGCATGTCGGCTACGACCGCTACGACGCCTTCTTCGAGAGGACGTATGAGCTGTTGCCGGCCGGCGGCACGTTCCTGCTGCACACGATCACGAAACTCTCGGAGAAGGAAATCATCGCCTCCGGCCTGCCGCTCACGATGAAGATCGTCGAGTTCGGCGACTTCATGCAGACCGAAATCTTCCCCGGCGGCGCCCTGCCGACCATCCAGATGGTGAAGGACCACTCGGCGAAGGCCGGCTTCAAGTTGAAGCGCCGCCAATCGCTGCAGCGGCACTACGCCAAGACCCTGGACGTCTGGGCCGCGGGCTTAGAGGCACACAAAAGCGAGGCCATCGCGATTCAGTCCGAAGAGGTCTACGAGCGGTACATGAAGTACCTCACCGGCTGCGCGGATCTCTTCCGCAAGGGCTACATCGACCTCAACCAATTCACCCTGCGGAAGTAGCTGATAACACCGGCCACATCAGCACCAAAAGGGTCGGGCTAGAACACTTCTCAAAAGCGATATCGCAGGTGATATCGCTTTCGCGAACGATGTGCCCCGAGGTTTCCCGGTGCCGCTGTGGCGGATGTGACGAAAGGCCGGTTAGACCGGGATCAGCCCGTGCTTGCGTCCCACGCGAAACCATAATTGCTTGTCGCGCAACAGCTTTAGCGACTTGCGGATCAGCAGCCGGGTCTCGTGCGGGTCGACGACCGAGTCGATGAACCCGCGCTCGGCAGCGGTCCACGGGATCGCCATGTTGAGGTTGTAGCCCTCGATGAAGTCCTTCTTGATCTGCTGCGCCTCGGGCGTAGTGGGGTCCGGGAACCGCTTCATCAGCAGCTGCGCGGCTCCCTCCGCCCCGATCACCGCGATGCGCGCGGTGGGCCAGGCGTAGTTGAAGTCGGCGGTCAGCTGCCGGGACCCCATCACGGCGTAGGCACCGCCGTAGGACTTGCGGATGGTGATCGTCACCTTGGGCACGTCGGCTTCCACCACCGAGTACAGGAACCGGCCGCCGCGCTTGATGATGCCGTTGCGCTCCTGCTCGGCCCCGGGCAGGAATCCGGGTGTATCCACCACGAAGACCAGCGGGATCTCGAACGCGTCGCAGAATCGGATGAACCGGGCCGCCTTGTCGGAGGCTTCGTTGTCGATCGACCCGGCCAAGTACATGGGCTGGTTGGCGATCACCCCGACCGGACGCCCGTCGACCCGGGCATACCCGGTGATGATCGCCGGGCCGTGCTGCGCGGCGACGTCGAGGAAGTCGCCGTCGTCGAAGATCCGCAGCAGGATCTCGTGCATGTCGTAGGCCGCATTGTCGGAGTCCGGCACGATCGTGTCGAGTTCCAGGTCGCTCGGCGTGATCTCCGGCTCCAACCCGGGATTGACGACCGGCGGCTTGTCGAAGCAGTTCGACGGCAGGAATGACAGGAAGTCCCGCACGTACTGGAACCCCTCGGCCTCGGAATCCACCACCTGATGGATGTTGCCGTAGCGAGCCTGCGCGTCGGAGCCGCCGAGCTCGTCGAGGGTGACGTCCTCGCCGGTGACCTCCCGGATCACGTCGGGTCCGGTGACGAAGAAATAACCCTGGTCGCGCACCGAAACGAGCAGATCGTCCTGGATCGGCGAATAGACCGCTCCCCCAGCGCATTTGCCGAAGATGAGGGAGATCTGCGGCACCAGCCCGGACAGCGCCTCGTGACGGCGGCCCAGCTCGGCATACCACGCCAGCGAGGTGACCGCGTCCTGAATCCGGGCGCCACCCGAGTCCTGGATGCCGATGATCGGGCAGCCGACCATCGCGCACCACTCCATCAGCCGCGCGACCTTGCGGCCGAACATCTCGCCGACGGTGCCCTGGAACACGGTCTGATCGTGCGAGAACACCCCGACCGGCCGGCCGTCGATCAGGCCGTGGCCGGTGATGCAGCCGTCGCCGTAGAGCGCGTTCGGGTCGTTCGGGGTCTTGGCCAGCGCCCCGACTTCGAAGAACGTGCCCGGATCCAACAGCGCGTGGATGCGGGAGCGGGCACTCGGGATGCCCTTCGCGTCGCGCTTGGCGGCGGCCTTCTCGCCGCCGGGCTCCTTGGCCAATTCAAGGCGAGCGTTGAGCTCGGTCAGCTTCTCGGCGGTCGCTGTGTGCGGGAGAGGGCCACTTCACCCGTCACTACTTGCCTACCTCACTTGTCTGACTGGTTTGCGCCTCCACCTTATTCAGCACCCCGGCCAGGTGGGCACCCACCTTCGCGATGATCGGCTCGTCGATGGCCTGGATGTGCTCGCCACCGATCGGCACCACCTCCAGGTCCGCCACGAACTCGCCCCAGCCGCCGTCGGGCTTGCGGGTCGCATACCGCGGCTCGAACTCGATGACGTCATCGTGGTAGCGGTCCGCCATGTAGAGGGTCACGTGGCCGTCGTAGGGCTCGATCTCGACGGTCTCGAGCGCCCGGTTGTCCAGATAGGACGTCCGCTGATGCTCGACGATGCCACCCGGAACCTGCACGCCGCTTTGCTGGACGATGTCCAACACGAACTTGACCTGACCCTCGTCATCGAGCTCTTCGAGCTGCTCGTAAGGGATCCCGGGGATCTCCACGTTGAAGGTGCGCTCGGCGAACTTCGCGTAACGGTCCCAGCGCTTGCGGGTTTCCTCCTTGGTCTGCGGGATCTCCTCGCCGGCACGCACCGTGTCGATCATCCCGACAAATCGCACGTCCGCGCCGGCTCGTTTCAACCCGATCGCGCACGCGTACGCCAGCGCACCGCCAAGTGACCAGCCGGCCAGGATGAACGGTTTGCCGTCGTTCATCTCCAACAGCTTCGGCACATACTGGGCAGCCCGCTCCTGAACGGTGCCCTCGACGCGCTCGAAGCCGTACATCGGAGTGTCCGCCGGCAGCCGGTTGAGCAGCGGTTCGTACACCACGGTCGAGCCGCCGGCCGGGTGGAACACGAACACCGGCACCTGCGAATCGTTCTGCGGGGCCCGCAGCGTGCGGACGAAGCCGTCGATCTGGCCGGCCTCGAAGTAGGCGCGCATCTTCTCGGCCAGCGCCTCGATGGTCTCCGACGTCAGCACATCCTCGGCGCTGATCGGACCCTCGGCACGCTCGGAAAGCCGTTGCGCCATCTTGGCGGCGGTGTCGTCGTCCAGCTTGGGCAGCGGGTTGAAGATGCCCCCCGGAGACTTTCCGGTGACGATCGCCCAGGTGGCGAAGGTGACCCGCTCGGCGGCATCGCGCGGCGGAACGTCGGAGTGCAGGGCCTTGGCGACCGCCTCGGAGTTCAGCGCCTGGGCGGCTCCGGCCAGATTCGGCTTGGCGCCATTGGCCGAACCATTGCCCGCCGGGCCGGACGGATCGGTCGGCGGCGGCGGGATCGGCGCATCCGACTGAGGCGGAGCCGACTGAGGTGGAGCCGGCGTCGCGCCGCTGAGTATCGCGGCCTGCTCCCTGGCGATCTCGTCGGCCGTCATCGTCTTCTGGTGCTCGGCCAGCTCCTGAACTTCGTCGCGGTGCTCGATCGCATACTCGATCAGCTTCTCGACGGCGTAGAGATTGGCGTCGCGCACGGCCGTCAACTGAATGGGCGGCAGGTCGAAGTCGTATTCGACGCGGTTCTTGATCCGCACCGCCATCAGTGAGTCCAGGCCCAGCTCGATCAGCGGCACCTCCCACGGCAGGTCCTCGGGCTCGTAACCCATCGCCGCACCCACGATCGCGCCCAGCCGCTCGGCGATCGTCTCACCAGAGTCCGGTGTCCATCGGCCCATGCCGGCCGGCATGTAGCGGTTGGTCAAGCTGTCCGACAGCGTTTCGGCGTCGTCATCGTCGACGAGGCCCGCCGCGACAGGCGCGGCGGCCGTGTCGGCGCCGGAAGTCGCAGCCGCGATCGCCGTTCCGGCACCGACCGCGGCCGGCAGCGCCGAAGCAGAACCACCCCGGGCGACCAGCGCGTCGTAGACCAGCGTGAAAGATTCGTCGATACGCGCGTGCACCTGAATCGACGCGCCACCGGGGTGCCGCGTCAACGTCGTCACCAACCGGGCACCCAGGCCCGGCACCGCCCGCTGCTCCGAGGCCGTCAGCTGCGCGTCCGGCAGCACCGTCGTCGAAGCGGACCGCACCAGCGCGGCGAGGTCGGTCTTCTCCCGCGGCGCGTACTCCCACACGTGCCGGCCGTCCGGCAGCGCGACATGGTTGCCCGGCATCAGCACCGAGCTGTCGCCGGCGAAGTGCGCGTCCAGCCAGTGCTCCTTGCGCTTGAACCGGGTCGGCGGAATGTTGGCAAAATCTTCAGGTCCTGGGGCCCCCTTGGCGCGGCTGAACATCGTCCGGAAGTCCAGGTCATGGCCGAACACGTAGAGCTGCGCCAGGGTCGACGTGATCGACTCGACCTCGTCCTGCTTGCGGGCCAGCGTCGGGATCAGCTGGGCGTCATGCAGGCCGGCGTCCGCGGTGGTCAAACCCACCTGCATCAGCGCGACCGGATTGGGCGCGAGCTCCACGAACGTGGTGTGCCCGCTGTCTACGGCATTGCGGACGCCGTGGGTGAAGTACACGCTGTGGCGCAGGCCCTTTTTCCAGTACTCCACATCGTGGATCGGCTCGCTGCCCGGCTTGATGTAGCTGCCCTCGTGCACCGTCGAGAAGATGCCGGCGGTGGGGCGCATCGGCTTGATCCCCTGCAGCTCGGCGGCTAGCTCGCCGATCAGCGGATCCATCTGTTGGGTGTGGCTGGCGCCCTTGGTCTGGAACTTGCGGGCGAACTTGCCCTCGGATTCGGCGCGGGCGATGATCGCGTCGACCTGTTCGGGCGGGCCGCCGATGACGGTCTGGGTGGGCGCGGCGTAGACGCACACCTCGAGATCGGGGAAGTCGGAGAACACCGTCTTGATCTCGTCGGCGGAGTACTCCACCAGCGCCATCAGCCGGATGTATTCGCCGAACAGCATCGCCTCACCCTCGCCCATCAGGTGCGAGCGCGAGCAGATCGCACGGGTGGCGTCGCGCAGCGACAGGCCACCGGCGAAGTAGGCCGCCGCGGCCTCACCCAGCGACTGGCCCACCACCGCGGCGGGTTTGGCGCCGTGATGCTTGAGCAGCTCACCCAGCGCGATCTGGATCGCGAAGATGGTGACCTGGGTGGTTTCGATGCCGTAGTCCTGCGAGTCGTCGAGGATCAACTCGAGCACCGAGTAGCCCAGCTCATCCTGGATCAGTGCGTCGACCTTTTCGATCCACTCGGCGAAAACCTCGTCGCGCAAATACAGGCTCTTGCCCATCTTGCGGTGCTGCGCACCGAATCCGGCGAGCACCCACACCGGGCCGTTGGACACCGGCCCGTCGACGCTGAACACGTTGGGTCGCTGCTTACCCTCGGCCACCGCGCGCAAGCCCTTGATGGCTTCCTCGTGGTCGTGGGCCAGCACCACCGCGCGCGAGCGGCCATGGTTGCGCCGCGACAGCGAACGGCCGATCGATTCCAGCGACGCCGCCTGGCCTTCGGAGCTTTCCATCCAGTCCGCCAGCTCGGCTGCCGCGGCTTTCTTGCGCGAGGTCAGAAACGCCGACACCGCAAGCGGGATCAACGGCTTGGTTGGCTCTGACTCTTCTTGTGCCGCAAGCTCTTCCAACGCGGCCTCTTTGAGGCCCAGCGCCTCTTCGGTCACGCCCGGCAGCTCGGGCTCTGCGTCTTCGGCCATCAAATTCGTCGGTGATGATGTTCCCGAAATCGTCGAACCGCAGCGAGTGGCCTTCGAGCATGGGCGCCTCGGCCTGCTCGGCTTCGGCGGAAGCGGCCACCTCGGGTTCGGGTTCGAGCTCGCGTTCGATGACGTCGCCCGGCAACACCTCGCGCACCACCAGGTGCGCGTTGGCCCCGCCGAAGCCGAAGCTCGACACCCCAGCCAGGGCGTAGCCGCCGTAGCGCGGCCAATCCGTCGCCTTGTCAATGACTTTCAGGTGCATACCGTCGAAGTCGATGTAGGGGCTGGGCCCGGCGAAGTTGATCGACGGCGGCAGCTTGTCGTGCTGCAGCGCCAGCACCACCTTGGCCATGGCGGCCACGCCGGCCGCCGACTCCAGGTGGCCGATGTTGGTCTTTATCGCGCCCAGCAGCGCCGGCCGATCGGCCTCGCGTCCCCTGCCCACCACCCGGCCAAGCGCCTCGGCCTCGATCGGGTCACCGAGGATGGTGCCGGTGCCGTGCGCCTCGATGTAGTCGACGTTGCGCGGGTCGATGCCGGCGTCCTTGTACGCCCGGCGCAGCACCTCAGCCTGCGCGTCCTGGTTGGGGGCGATCAGGCCGTTGGACCGGCCGTCGTGGTTGATCGCGCTACCGGCGATGACGGCCAGGATCTGGTCACCGTCGCGGCGGGCGTCGTCGATCCGCTTGAGCACCAGCATGCCGGCGCCCTCCGAGCGGGTGTAGCCGTCGGCGTCCGACGAGAACGACTTGATCCGGCCGTCGGGTGCCAGCACCGCGCCGATCTCGTCGAAACCGAGGGTCACCGCGGGAGTGATCAGCGCGTTGACGCCACCGGCAACCGCCACGTCGCACTCACCGTTGCGCAGCGCCTGCACCGCTTGATGGGTTGCCACCAATGAACTCGAACAGGCGGTATCGACGGCGACCGAGGGGCCGCGGAAGTCAAAGAAATACGACACCCGGTTGGCGATGATCGCGGTCGAGTTGCCGGTGATCGCGTAGGGATGCGCGACGGTCGGGTCAGAAATGGCGAGGAAGCCGTAGTCATTGTTGGTGAAGCCGACATAGACGCCGACGGCCTCGCCCCGCAGGCTGGAGGCCGGGATGCGGGCGTGCTCGAGCGCCTCCCAGGTCATTTCCAATGCCATCCGCTGCTGCGGGTCGATGTTGTCGGCCTCGGTCTTGGCCACCGCGAAGAACTCGGAGTCGAAGCCCTTGATGTCCTTGAGGTAACCGCCGCGGGTGTGCGCGGCGGCGACGCGCTCGGCCAGCCGGGGTTCTTCGAGGAACTCCGACCAACGCCCTTCGGGCAGGTCGGTGATGGCGTCGCGACCCTCCATCAGCGCCTGCCAGGTTTCGTCCGGGCTGTTCATGTCGCCGGGCAGCCGGGTAGCCAGGCCCACGATCGCGATGTCCACGCGCTCGGCCGGGCCGGTGCGCGTCCAGTCGACACCGTCGAGGTCGTCGTCGGGCCGTTCCGGTTCGCCCTCGATGATCCGGGTCGCCAGCGACTCGATAGTCGGATGCTGGAACGCCACCGCGACCGACAGCATCACACCGGTCATGTCTTCGATGTCGGCGGCCATCGCCACGGCATCGCGCGACGACAATCCCAGCTCGACCATGGGCACCGACTCGTCGATCGCGTCGGGCGACTGGCCGACGGCCTTGCCCACCCAGTTGCGCAGCCATTGCCGCATCTCGGGGACGGTCATCTCGGCCCTGGCGGAGGGATCCGCGGCGGTCACCTCGCCACCAGCGGCCGCGCTTTCAGAGTTGTCCGGCAGGTCAGATTCGGTGTCAGCCATGGTTCCTGTTTCAGTCTGTGGCACTGGCGAAAGCGGTCGGGGACCCGACACCGCTGCGCAAACTGCCATCGAGGTAGGCGGCGCGGCAGGCACGGTGCCCGATCTTGCCGCTGGAGGTACGGGGAATCGACCCGGACGACACCAGCAGCAGGTCACGGACGGTGACCCCGTGACGCACGGCGATGGCCGCGCGAATGTCGTCGGCGATGGGCTGGTAGTCGAGCTTGTGCGTACCGGCGGCGCGCTCGGCGACGATCACCAACTGCTCGGAGGTGTCGTCGGGGTCGAACTTGAGACCGGCGTGCGGGTTGTCGAACACCTCTTGCGGCAGCTGGTTGGCCGGGACCGAGAAGGCGGCCACATATCCCGTGCGCAGTGCCTTGCTGGCCTCCTGAGCCGAATACTCGAGGTCCTGCGGGTAGTGGTTACGCCCATCGATGATGACCAGGTCCTTGATTCGGCCGGCTATATAGAGGTCGCCGTTGAAGTAGGTGCCGTAGTCGCCGGTGCGTACCCACAGCCCGTCGTCCTCGGCTCCCTCGGCGTGGGACTGGCTGATCCGCGACTTGAGGATGTTGTGGAAGGTCTCGGCGGTCTCGGCTTCCTTGCCCCAGTAGCCGATGCCCAGGTTCTTGCCGTGCAGCCAGATCTCGCCGATGTGCTCGTCCGGCACCTCGCTGGCCGACTCGGGATCGACGATGACCGCCCATTCGTCGACGCCGATCCTTCCCGCGGATACCTGCGCGACGGCGTTCGGCGCGTCGCGAGCGACCTCGACGAAGCGGTGGTTGTTCAGCTCGTCCCGGTCCACATAGATGACCGTCGGTGGGGTGTTTGCGCGGGGTGGTCGAAACGAACAGCGTCGCCTCGGCCAGGCCGTAGGACGGCTTGATCGCCGTCTCCGGCAAACCGTAGGGCGCAAACGCCTCGTAGAACTTGCGCATCGAGGCCGGCGATACCGGCTCGCTGCCGTTGAGGATGCCCTTGACGTTGCTCAGATCCAGTGGCGGCTCGTCGTCGCGGGGCAGGCCGCGTATCGCGGCGTGTTCGAAGGCGAAGTTCGGCGCGGCCGAGAAGACGCCGCCGGTCTCACCGGGCTTGCGCGCGAGCTCGCGAATCCAGCGGCCGGGCCGGCGGACGAACGCAGCGGGCGTCATGATGGTGAAGCTTTGACCGAGCACCGGCGCCAACAGCGCCGTGATCAGGCCCATGTCGTGGAAGAGCGGCAGCCAGGACAGGCCGCGGTCACCTTCGGTGCCCTCCAGGGCCTGCAGCACCTGCAGCACGTTCGTGGGCAAGTTGAGATGGCTGATCTGCACGCCCGTCGGGGTTCGGGTGGAGCCCGAGGTGTACTGCAGATATGCGATGGTGGTCTCGTCGGCGTCCGGCTCGACCCAGGTGGAGGCGACCTCGTCGGGCACCGCATCGACGGCGATGACGCGGGGCCGTTCCTTGGCCGCACGGGCACGAATGAACTTGCGAACGCCCTCGGCGGACTCGGTGGTGGTCAGGATCGTCGAGGGGGAGCAGTCGTCGAGCACCGCGTGCAACCGGCCGATATGACCCGGCTCGGCCGGGTCGAACAGCGGTACCGCGATCCGGCCCGAGTACAGCGCGCCGAAGAAGGCGACGAGGTAGTCCAGGTTCTGCGGGCACAGGATGGCGATCCGGTCACCCGGCTGGGTGACCTGCTGCAGACGGGCGCCCACGGCACGGTTGCGGGCGCTGAAGTCCGACCACACGATGTCGCGCTCGACACCGTCACGCTCGGTGGAGTAGTCGATGAATCGATAGGCCAGCTTGCTGCCACGAACCTTCGCCCATTTCTCAACATGACGAACCAGGTTCGTGTTATCCGGGAACTTGATTCGTCCGTTCACAATGAACGGGTTGTGGTACGCCATGCCGCCCTCTCCTGTTACACACTCGCCGGTCAGCTGCTCCGGCGGTCCTAGTTGTCGGCCTCGCCGACGATTTCCCCTGCGCGGGCCAGCCTCGTGCACAGCGCAAACGTGCGCCGGTCCGTGCAAGCTTCGACCCGGTCGGGAACCACCAAACTCTTATCGCTCTTAGTTTTCTCTTAATGTTAAGGCGTCGGCGCGCGGCAGACCAAATCTCAAGGTACCGCTGATTGCCCCCGGTAGGGCCCAGCTGACCGCTGTGTCCCCCTGCCCAGCGACTCCCCACGCGTATCCGACCCGCCAGCTTTGTTCGGGGTCGCCCAGGTAGTCACCCGTGCTTGGGGTGTGGCGCGTTTTCGATGAGGTTACGCGTCCAGTTCAACGTCCAATCCGTCGCCGTCAACCCGTCGAGGTTCCAGAACTGGGGGGTGGCGTACATGCGCGTGGATCGGCTGGCCCGCACCGCCGGCCAACGTGTTGAGCGTATTCGGCAGGTTCGCGACGCTGAACGCCTCGTTCGGGGCGGCGCAGATCAGGTCACCGGGCGCGCAGATCTCGTTGGTCTTGCTGTTCAGGTCGCCGAAGCCGCCGGGCCGCGCACCGGTCATCGTCAAACCGAGCCCGGACAACATCGGCACCTCGTGCAGGGTCACCTCGGCGCCCTCGCCCGGCGGGTTGGGCCCGACGTCGTTGCCCACGCCCTGCTGCCGGCGGCCGTCGGCGATCACCGTCACCCCGAGCACCAAGTCATCGTCAACGGGTCCGCGGCCATTGCCGACATCGCTGGCGATGTCGCCGGCGATCACCGCGCCCTGCGAAAAACCCACCAGCACATAGCTGGTCAACGGGCACTTGTTGTTCATGTCGGTCAGCGCTTGGACGGCCGCGCGGGTGCCTTCCGCCCGGCTGTCGTTGTAGGACATCTGCGTGTCGGCAGTCAACGGGTTATGGAACTGCGCCGTGTAGGGAACGGTGTAGGTCAGCACCCGCGAGGGCGGAAACTGCTGACCGATCGCCCCGGTCAACTTGTGCAGCAACGCATTAGGAAACTGCACCGGGTTGAGCGGATCGTCCTGCGGGGACGACTCCCACGTCCCGGGAATCACCAGCAGCTCGACGTCGGGGCAGGATGCGTCCTGCGAAGCGGGCCGCGGCTTGTGCGGATGCGTTGTCGTCGAGGACGGCGGCAGCACGCCGGGCGGCACCGCGCTGGGCGGTGATTCGGTGCTTCGCAGCATGGTCACGACGGCCACGATGACCAACAGCACGACCCCGGCCATGGACAGCGCGGCCACCCAGGCGAGGATTCGGCGGCGCTTGCGCTGGGCGTTGGTGGTCATGTTCTCCTGCTAGCAGAGTCGGCGGGTCGCAGCTCGAATACAGGCAAGCGGCCATACGGCCCTGCTGCATCCAATACACGGTACCGGCTCGGCGTGCGGGGCCGTCCGTCTGCAATCGGGGCCGCGCGGTTAGCGGATAGCTCCCACGATGTCGCCCGACATGGCGCCCAGCTGTCCGGACCACGAGCCCCAGCCGTTGTCGCCGCCGCCCGGGAAGTCGAAGTGGCCGTTGTGGCCGCCGTCGCTACGGTACTGCTGGTAGAACATGCGGCTGTTGCCCATCGCCTCACCGGCTTGCCCGATCATCGCGGCCGCATCGCCGCCCATGTTCGTCGGGCTCCACACCCATACCCGGGTGTTGTTCTGCGCGAGCAGCGCGGCGTGCACGTAGGGGTCGTGCCACTTCCACCGGCCCAGCTGCGGAGCGCCCCACATTCCGTTGCCGTCCACGCCGCCGAACTGCTGCAGGCCGGCCAGGATCGCACCACCCGTGGTGGTGTTGGACGGGTAGAGGAATCCCGACAGCGAGCCGGCGAAGCCGAACCGGTCGGGGTGGAAGGCGGCCAGCGCCATCGCGGCATAGCCGCCCTGCGAAGCGCCGACCGCGGCGTGGCCGCCGGGCGCCAGACCCTTGTTGGCGGCCAGCCAGTCGGGTAGCTCGCTGGACAGGAAGGTGTCCCACTGCTTGCTGCCGTCCTGCTCCCAGTTGGTGTACATGCTCCAGGCGCCGCCAGCGGGTGCCACCACCGAGATCCCCTTGCCGCCCAGTGTGTTCATCGCGTTACCCGCGGTCACCCAGTTGCTGACGTCCGGGGCGGCGTTAAAGGCGTCCAGCAGGTACACCGCGTGCGGACCGCCCCCCAGGAAGGCGACCGGGATATCGCGGCCCATGGCGCCCGAGGGCACCATCAACGTCTCGTAACCCGCCGCTGCAGCCTTGCCCGTGATTCCTGCCGCCAGCGCCACCGAATCCGAGTGCTAGCGCCGCAACGCAGAGCACCCGTAGAAGCGTTGACAAGCCCCGCACGCTACCCATGTCCGCCCTCCATCGTGTAGTCGCTGTGTTTGCACAGTAACCAGGGCCGAAGTAAAGCCGCCCCGCAGGGTAGTGAAACAGCTCACATACCGAGGCAACGACGAACGGCGGGACCCCCTTGGGGTTCCCGCCGTTCGTCGTGTTGCTCGGACTGTTTAGGTGCCCTGGGCCGGGGCCGGGGCCGGGGCAGCGGTGGCCGGGCCAGCGCCCGGGGTAGCGCCCAGCGCCGACTGCAGGTCGGGCAGCATGGCGTGCAGCTGCGCGCCCCAGTACGGCCAGTCGTGCGTGCCGTTGGCGTCGAAGTTCCACACCGCGTTGTGTCCGCCGGCCGCGTTGTAGGCGTCCTGGAACTTCAGGTTGCTGGTCCGCACGAAGCCTTCCAGGAACTTGGCGGGCAGGTTGTCGCCACCGAGGTCGGACGGCTTGCCGTTACCGCAGTAGATCCAGATCCGGGTGTTGTTCGCGACGAGCTTGCCGACCTGAAGGGACGGGTCGTTGCGCTGCCACGCCGGGTCGCTGGAAGGACCCCACATGTCGTCTTTCTTGTAGCCACCGGCGTCACCCATGGCCAGACCGATCAGCGACGGGCCCATCCCCTGCGACGGGTCCAGCAGCGCCGACAGCGAGCCGGCGTACGGGAACTGGTCGGGGTGGTAGGCAGCCAGGATCAGCGCCGACGAACCGGCCATCGACAGACCGACGGCAGCGCTGCCGGTCGGCTTGACCTGCTTGTTGGCCGACAGGTACTGCGGCAGCTCGCTGGTCAGGAAGGTCTCCCACTTGTAAGTGGTGCAGCCGGCCTTACCGCAAGCGGGCTTGTACCAGTCCGAGTAAAAGCTGGACTGCCCGCCAACCGGCATGACGACGGCAAGGCCCGACTGGTTGTACCACTCGAAGGCCGGGGTATTGATGTCCCAGCCGTTGAAGTCGTCCTGCGCGCGCATGCCGTCAAGCAGGTACAGCGCGGGCGCGTTGGCGCCGCCGCTCTGGAACTGGATCTTGATGTCGCGGCCCATGGCCGCAGACGGAACCTGCAGGTATTCCACCGGCAGGCCAGGGCGAGAGAACGCCCCAGCGGTCGCCGAGCCCCCCACGACGCCGATCAGACTCGACAGCAGAGCCGCGCCAACGGCTCCAACTACGAGTCGGCGTGGCATGCGTGCCACGGCGCCGCGAAACCTGTCAACAAACGTCATCCTTGCTTCCTCATCTTCTCGGCGCACCCGTCATCAGGACGCGTCGTTGATTGGGGTCGAACTGCATGCGGTCTCCGCGCAGCAGTACTTCCGTAGTCAACCACATCAACCCGCGCCGGCTCTCATCGAGGAGCCTCCGCAAACCCCCACCGAGTGACGATTTCTTGGGATTTTCAGGCCGGACGTGACGACCGGAAATGGCATTTCCGCATGTGCCGGACGGTGAACGCACACAGGTGAAGGTACAAATGTGAATTTGCTGTCAGTGTCGGGATCCGGACCGATTGTGATTAATTCGAGATCGGCGGGATTTATCCACGCAATATTCACTCGCGCGGGGGCGGGGGACTCGGATCGGGCACCGGAAGGCCACACCTGGCGAGCTCGTAGAGCGGGACCCGGTCGATCCGGTAGCCGGTGAATTCGAAGGAATGCAAGAAGTTTGAGACGAACCGGTGCAGCGACATCGGGGCGCGCACCGACGCCAGCACCGCCTTGGTCTCGGGGCATCGCAGGGCCGCCACCGCCTGGGCGACCCAATTCGCGTCCAGGTAGCCCGGAATGCCCGGATAGACCTTCACCCACGGGCCGTCGGCGATCACCCAGTCCGGGAAGAGGTTCTTGTCGTGCCCGATCCTGCCGTGGGTGAGGCGCTGCGTGTGCTGCGCGAGCGGGTTCGCCAACCCGATTTGGTCGATCACTCGGACGTCGAGCCCGACGTTCATGCCCAGCATGCCCAAGTTCGTGAAAAACACTGCGTGCTGCGGCTTTTGCGGCGATTTGCTGTCAGGCGGGCTGCCCGGGGCCGGCGGGGGCTGCTGCAGCTGGGGCACGATGTCCCACTGAATGTAGTTGCCGGAGGGCAGCAACAACGCCCCGTCCGGAGTGTTGTCCAAAGCGGCCAGCACGGCCGCCATCCTGGGGTAATCCAGGTAGTCGGCGGCGGTCAGCGGGTGCGCGTGCCCGGTCGCCTGAGCGTAGAAGCGGCGCTCGTCGACGATGCCGCTGTAGGTGACGTGGGTGGCGTCGTAGCCCATCCCCGGCGAGTTTGCTGCCCACAGCGACCAGCCCGCGATGCCCAGCCAGAGCGCGCTGGCGGCACCGGCCAACCAGTAACCCGTCTCGCGTGAGAAGTCTTGCCCGTCGGGGATCATTACGGGGATGACGGCGACCGGGGCCAGCAAACAAAATAGCGGCGCCAACAGCACTCGCGCGTGCATGAAATCGCCCCCCTGGCGGGTCCAGTAGAGCGCCTGCAGCAGCCCGCTCACAAGGACGAATGCCACCACTGCCGGCGGGCTCTGCACCGCGCGAGCCAGCCGGCCGTAATTGGGCGCGAGCATCGGGCGCAGGAACGACGGACGGCGCCGGGCCGCCATCAGCAGCAGCCCCAGTGGCACCAGCAGCAGCACCGGCAGCCACACGGCGTAGGGCGAGATGAAGTTCGACAGATAGATCATGCCCTGGGACCACTTGTCGCCAGCGGCATCCTTGGCCAGAGCCGTCCCAGGCACCAGCAGGCCGTAGTAGCCCATCCGGAAGATCTGGTAGGCCACCGGCAGGAACCCACCGGCCACCACGATCAGCACGCGACGGCGCCAGGTTCGGGCCGCGATCAGCATCATGATCAGCGCCAGCCCGCCCATCAGCGCCAGCTCCGGTCGCACCAGAACGCTGAACCCCGCGACGAAGGCCAGCAGGCCGGTGAACACCTCGTTGTCCGGACGGTTCCGCAGCGCCTGCGACCAACGGACCATCATCCACCACAGCAACCCCAGATAGGCCAGGGTCAGCCCGCTCTCGAGTCCGGAGGTGGCGAAGTCACGCGCCGGTGGCAGCGCAATGTAGACCAGCGCTCCGGCGGGCAGCATGACCGCCCGGCGCCCGCGCAAGCTGGGGGCGTAGAGGCGTCCGGCGCCCAGCATCAGCAGCGCCACGCCCAGTACGGAAAGCGCCAGCGCCAGCGTCAGCGCCACGTATTCCATGCGCACCGGCCCGCCGACCCAGCTTCCGACGTACATCAGGTAGGTCCATGCCGTCGAGGTGTTCGTCTCGACCCGCTCGCCCTGGTTGAATACCGGCCCGTTGCCGGCCAACAGGTTGCGCACCGTGCGCAGCACGATCAGTCCGTCGTCGGCGATCCAGCGCCGCTGCCACGCTCCCCAACCGAAAAGCACCGCGATAACCGCCACACTGATCCACAGGCTGACCCGGGTCACGGTGTCGTACGGGAACGGCAGTCGACCCCCCCGCCTGACCCCCGGCCGGCGGCGCATCAACTCGCGCTTGATGGCCTGCAGACCGGGGTTAGCCGAAGGCAACCGCGGCACCAACTGTTGCGATCCACGCTAGGAACAGCAGCTGCAACACCCGGTCACGCAGCGCAATCTCTTCGGGCTCTCCGGCCAGTCCGCCGTCGACGTCGACCGCATAGCGCAGGATCGCGATCGTGAACGGGACCATCGACACCGCGTACCAGGATCCCGAGTAGCGGTCGCGCTCGAACGCCCACATCCCGTAGCACAACACCACCGCGGTGGCCGACATCGTCCAGACGAATCGCAGGTAGGTGCTGGTGTAACTCTCCAGCGACTTGCGAATCGCCGCCCCGGTTCGCTCGGCCAACTGCAACTCGGCGTAACGCTTGCCGGCCACCATGAACAGCGACGCGAATGCGGCGGTCAGCAAGAACCATTGGGACAGTGGGATATCGGTGGCCGCGCCCCCGGCGATGGCCCGGAGCAGATACGCCGACGACACGATGCAGATGTCCATCACCGCTTGGTGTTTGAGGCCGAAGCAGTAGCCCAGCTGCATCGCGATGTAGACGGCCATCACCACCGCGAGGTTCGGCGTGAGCCACCAGGAGATCGCCAGCGATGTGGTGCCCAGCACCACGGCCAGCACATAGGCCAGCCATTCGGGCACCACGCCGGCCGCGATCGGACGGAATCGTTTGGTGGGGTGCTCCCGGTCGGCCTCGACGTCGCGGACGTCGTTGATCAGATAGATCGCGGAAGCCGCCAGGCTGAACACGACGAACGCCACGCCCACCTTGGTCGCCACTTCGGCGTAGTCGTAGCGGACTCCGCGGCCGGCCGCGGCCACCGGCGCGGCCGCCACCAACACGTTCTTCACCCATTGCCGCGGGCGCATCGCCTTGATCACCCCGGTGATCAGGTTCGCCGGGGGTCGTCCGGTCGCCACGTCTTCACTCATTTCGGCCACACCTATCTCGACTTTCTATCGAGCCAGAGTGCAAGGCGGGCGACCGCGGCGCCGAGCGCCACGCCGAAAGCAACGTCGCTGGGATAGTGCACGCCCAGCAGTATCCGTGACAGCGCCATCGGCGGAACCAGCAGCGCCGGCAGCGGCAGCCCGGTGGCCCGGCCCATCAAGACGGCCGCGGCCGTGGTGGAGGTGGCATGCGCGGACGGGAAACTCAGTTGGCTTGGGGTGCCGACATTGACCGCGACGGCCGGATGATGCGGGCGTTTACGGCGCACCACCCGCTTGATCAGCACAGCGGACGCGTGCGCGACGAACGTGCCGCCGGCGGCCACCAGCCATTCCCGGCGTCGGCGCTCCATCAACAACGCACCGACCATCTCCACGATCAGCCAACCGACGCTGTGCTCGCCGAAGTGAGACATTCCACGGGCGGTGGCCAACACCCCGGGCCGGTCGGCCAGTGCCGACTGCACGGCCACCATCGCGGCGACTTCGCCGCGCGGCGCCGATTCAGGCATGTTGCGATTCTGGTTTGGTCGGCTGGCTTGTCTGCGGCAGCAGCACCGTCTCCCACTTCTGCTTGCTGGACAGCACCGGCAGCGCGTCCCGGTATACCCGGCGCATCTCGTCGAACCGGCTCACCAGCAGACGCTGGCGGCGCAGCGATTGCAGCAGCAGCGTGAACATCTTGCGCCGATCCCGCTGCCGGTAGACCACGCCGCACCCGTCGGCGGTGGTGACGGTGACACCGTCGACCGTGCACAGCCGGAACCAGCGCGCGTCCTGGGTCGGCACGTTGAACTCCGGGCGCTGATGACTTTGCGGATCGGCGGCCTTGAGGTTGTGCAATATGCCCCGGGCCAGCCGGTAACCGATGGACACCGGGTTCACCGGTGGCTTCATCGCCTTGCTCTGGTGCAACGGTGGGGGCAGCTCACTGGCCGCCGGCAGCACGACGGCGTCCGGGTACTCCTTGCGCAGCCGATGCACTTCCGGCAGCCCCGATTCCAGAATCGAGAAAATGTGCTCCGGGCCGGCGAGGAAGTCGTCGATGGCCCTGTTCTGGATCACGACCGTTGAATATTCAAGGCACGCAAGGTGTTTCAGTGTCGCCTTGAGGTGGCTACGGACCAGACCGGTGATGTCGCCGTCCCAGTGCATGGCCGCGACCACCAGCCGGTTGCGCAGGTGGAAGTAGGCCTGCCAGTCGATGGCGTCGTCCTTGTCGCTCCAGGCCATGTGCCAGATCGCGGCGCCGGGCAGCGTGACCGTCGGGTAGCCGTGCTCGCCGGCGCGCAGACCGTATTCGGCGTCGTCCCATTTGATGAACAGCGGCAGCGGCTGACCCAGCTCCTCGGCGACCTGCCGCGGGATCATGCACGTCCACCAGCCGTTGAAGTCGACGTCGATGCGCCGGTGCAGCAGCGCGCTGCGATCGTTGTTGTCGCCCAACGGGAATTGGGCGAAGTCGTGGTCGTACTCGGCATGCGGCGCGGCGGTCCACATGAAGTTCGACTGGTTGACGACCTCGCCCATGATGTGCAGGTGCGACGGCTCCTGCAGGTTGAGCATCTGACCGCCGATCAACATCGGCGTCTTGGCGAAGCGGTTCATCGCCAGCACCCGCAAGATCGTGTCCGGTTCGATGCGGATGTCGTCGTCCATGAACAGGATCTGTTGGCAGTCAGTGTTTTTCAGCGCCTCATACATCACCCGGCTGTAGCCACCGGAACCGCCGAGGTTGGGCTGGTCGTGGATGGAGAGTCGATTACCCAGACCCGCGGCCGCGGCCGGAAAGTCCGGGTGATCACGCACCTTGCGGCCGCCCTGGTCCGGAACGATCACCGCACCAATTACCTTGTCCACCAATGGATCTGCGGTGAGGTCGGCCAGCGCGTTGACGCAGTCGGCGGGGCGGTTGAACGTCGGGATACCGACGGCGATGTTGGCCGTGCCCGGAGCGGGTTCGGTTGCGTACCAGCCTCCGCTCACCAAGGTGACCGCGGTGTCGGTGGTGATGTCGAACCAAATCCAGCCGCCGTCCTCGAACGACTTGAGTGGCACCTCGATCTCGACGACGGCCGGCTGATCTTCGGTGCCGACGAACTGGCGCCCCTCCACGGAGATCCGCACCCCGGTGGCCTTGGTCCGGTACAGGTCGACGCGTCCGGTTCCGGTCAGCTCGACGCGCAGCACCACCGATTTGCAGATCGACCAGCGGCGCCAATAGCTCGCCGGGAAGGCATTGAAGTACGTGGCGAACGAGACCTCGGACTCCTTGCCGATCTCCAGCGAGGTGCGCCCGGTCGCATGCGCACGCCGGGAGTTGGTGGTCGACTCCTCGAGGTAGAGCTTGCGCACGTCGAGCGGTTCTCCCGGACGCGGCAAGATGATTCGGGACAGCAAGCTCACGGCGGTCATTAGGCGCCCCTCCTCCTCATCGCTTTGTCCCCCTCGCCGCTACGCGGCTGGGGGTGCCCCCACTGCATCGTCGTGACGCGCATCAGCGCGCGCCTTCCTCTTCGACTAGAGCGGCGCCGTCGCGCAGGTGTGGCGCCAGGGTGTTGTCGTACATGTTCAGTGCGCTGGCAATCGCCATGTGCATATCCAGATACTGATAGGTGC
Organism: uncultured Actinomycetota bacterium; assembly: GCA_963794245.1. GTDB lineage: Bacteria > Actinomycetota > Actinomycetes > Mycobacteriales > Mycobacteriaceae > Mycobacterium. Next base: position 602,775 of record CAWCDD010000005.1, read on the forward strand.
CCAACCGCCCGCCGAACAGTACCTTCGACGCGGCGGTCTCGGACTTCGCCCTCGCTCGATAGGCGGCCAACAGGGCACGGTCGGCCTCGGTATTAATCGGATAGTAGGGCTCATCGTCGTCCGCGGCGAACCGGGAGTACTCCCGCATGATCACCGTCTTGTCGGTCGGGTAGTCGCGCTCGACATGGAAGTGACGGAATTCGTGGATGCGTGTGTAGGGGACATCGGGATCGTTGTAGTTCATCACCGGCGTGCCCTGGAAGTCGCCGACGGGTAAGACCTCGAGCTCGAAGTCCAGGGTGCGCCAGCCGAGCCGGCCCTCGGCGTAATCGAAGTAGCGGTCCAGCGGACCGGTGTAGACGACGGGAGCGTCGGGGCTCTCGGCCCGCAGTTGGTCGCGGACTTCGAACCAGTCGGTGTCGAGCCGGACCTCGATGCGGTCGTCGTCGGCCATCTTCTCCAGCCACGCCGTGTAACCGCCGACCGGCAGGCCCTCGTAGGTGTCGTTGAAGTAGCGGTTGTCGAAGGTGTAGCGCACCGGCAGCCGGGTGATGTTGGCCGCGGGCAGTTCCCGCGGGTCGGTCTGCCACTGCTTGGCGGTGTAGCCCTTGACGAATGCCTCGTAGAGCGGCCGGCCGATCAACGAGATGGCCTTCTCCTCGAGGTTCTGCGCATCGGCGGTGTCGATCTCCGCGGCCTGCTCGGCGATCAGCTGCCGAGCCTGCTCGGGGGTGAAGTACTTGCCGAAGAACTGCGACACCAGGCCCAGCCCCATGGGGAACTGGTAGGCCTGCCCGTTGTGCATGGCGAACACGCGGTGCTGGTAGCCGGTGAATTCGGTGAACTGGCGCACGTAATCCCACACCCTCTTGTTCGAGGTGTGGAACAGGTGGGCACCGTACTTGTGTACCTCGATCCCGGTCTGCGGCTCGGGTTCGGAATAGGCGTTGCCACCGATGTGCGGGCGTCTCTCCACGACAAGCACACGCTTACCGAGCTGACTGGCCACGCGCTCGGCGATGGTGAGGCCGAAGAATCCGGAACCGACGACGAGGAGGTCAAAACGAGCGGTCATCGGTTGCTTAGGGTATCTGACACCGCGGCCACACCCTCATTTGGCGAGGCTGAGAGCCTGCGGTTCGGGCATGTGAAGACTGGTTTGCCTTGACCCGAATCACACGTAACGCGCAGGGTCGCAATAACCTCACGATTCAATATCACCACTCTAGTAACACCCTTCTCACTCGTACCATCGACTCTGTGTGGTTCCCACCGGATAAGACCGGCAGGACACGCCGACACAACCGATAGATTGAGGAGCCTTCCGTGCCGAACCGACGCCGTCGCAAGCTCTCGACAGCCATGAGCGCCGTCGCCGCCCTGGCAGTGGCGAGTCCTTGCGCTTACTTCCTTGTTTACGAGTCGACCTCTGGCAGCAAGCCGGCGGAGCACCACGAGTTCAAGCAGGCAGCGGTAATGACCGACCTGCCCGGCGAGCTCGTGGGCGCGCTGACTCAAGGCCTGTCCTCGTTCGGGATCAACCTGCCCCCGGTGCCCGCCCTGGGCGGCGCCGGTGCTGGTACCGGCACCACGGGCTTGAGCCCGGGTCTGGGATCTCCCGGCTTGGGGACGACGGGTCTGACGAGCCCGGGTCTGACCAGCCCTGGTCTGGGAACTCCCGGCCTGGGCACTCCGGGTCTGACCAGTCCGGGCTTGACGAGCCCGGGTCTGACGAGTCCCGGCCTGACGAGTCCCGGCCTGACGCCTGGTGCCGCGCCCGGTGCGCTGACGCCTGGTGTGCCGACTCCCGGCATGCCGACCACGCCCGGTATGGCGACCATGCCTGGCGCGGGTCTGAACCCGGCTCTGTCCAACCCGGGGCTGACCAGCCCGGCCGGCCTCACTCCGGGCGGCCTGGGTGCTCCCAGTGAGGTGCCGATCAGCGCACCGATGGACCCCGGTGCCGACGGCACCTACCCGATCCTCGGTGACCCGTCGACGCTGGGTGGCGCATCGCCCATCGGCGGTACCGGCACCGGCGGCAGCAGCGGTGGTGGCGGGCTCGTCAACGACGTGATGCAAGCCGCCAACCAGCTGGGCGCCGGCCAGGCCATCGACCTGCTCAAGGGCGTGCTGATGCCGGCCATCATGCAGGCCCGCGGCGGCGCGGGTGCCCTGCCGGGCGCCGCGGGTGCCCTGCCCGCCGCTGCCGGTGCTCTGCCCGGTGCGGCTGCGGCCCTGCCGGGTGCGGCTGGTGCTCTGCCGGGTGCGGCTGGCGCCCTGCCGGGTGTCGCTGGCGCCCTGCCGGGTGCGGCCGCAGCGCTCCCGCCGGCGCTGCCTCCCGTCTAAAACTTCGGGGGTCCTGTTACCTGACGGCACCGCAGAGGCACAACCTCTGCGGTGCCGTCGAACAGTTTCCGGCGTGGTTTTGGACACGCGTAATCTCGTGTCGCCTCATATATAACACCAGAAACACACGTAACATCAGCTGGTGTCGTCCCGTAGCCGCGCACCAACGATGTTGCTTACTGCGATCGCGGCCACGGTCGTCATCGTTTCGGCGGTGGCGGACTTAACTCGCGACCGCGGCGCCAGCGTCTCCGCGCCGCCCGCACGCGAAACCCAACTCACCGAGCAGCCCCTGATCGGGCTCGGTGGCGGCGTCACGGTTCGTGAGCTCACCCAGGAGACGCCGTTTTCTCTGGTGGCACTCACCGGCGACCTGGCCGGCACGTCGACCCGCGTGCGTGCGAGGCACCCCGACGGTTCGTGGGGGCCCTGGTATCAGACCGAGTACGAGACCGCGGCACCCGACAACACGCCGTCGGGTAGCGAATCCGGCCCAACTGAAGGACCCCGCAGCACCGATCCGGTCTTCGTTGGGACCACGACAACCGTGCAGATCGCAGTCACCCGGCCGCTCGACGCCGCGGTGACCCAACCGCCCGCGCTGCCGCCGTCGGACAACGATCTGGGCTACCGGCCCGCCTCCAAGGAACAGCCCTTCGGGCAGAACATCTCCGCGATCCTGATCTCTCCGCCGCAGGCACCGGTAAAGACGCAGTGGACGCCGCCGGCCGGCGTCCTGATGCCCGGCCAGGCGCCCCCGATCATCAGCCGGGCGGAATGGGGTGCCGACGAGTCACTGCGATGCGGTAGTCCGCAGTACGACAACGGGATTCGCGCCGCCGTCATCCACCACACCGCGGGTAGCAACGATTACTCACCGCTTGAGTCGGCGGGGATCGTCAAGGCCATCTACACCTACCACAGCAAGACATTGGGCTGGTGCGACATCGCCTACAACGCGCTCGTCGACAAGTACGGCCAGGTGTTCGAGGGCAGCGCCGGCGGCCTCACCAAGGCGGTCGAGGGCTTCCACACCGGCGGCTTCAACCGCAACACCTGGGGTGTCGCGATGATCGGCAACTTCGACAATGTGCCGCCGACTCCGCTTCAGCTTCGCGCCGTCGGGCGGTTGCTGGGCTGGCGCCTGGGGCTGGACGGCGTCGACCCCAAGGGCACGGTGACATTGGAGTCCGCCGGTAGCCACTACACCACGTTTCCGGCCGGCGCGTTCGCGACATTGCCGACGATCTTCACCCACCGCGACGTCGGCAACACCGACTGCCCCGGCAACGCCGCCTACGCGCTGATGGACGAAATCCGGGACATCGCATCCCATTTCAACGACCCGCCCGAGGAGCTGATCAAGGCGCTCGAGGGCGGCGCGATCTACCAGCACTGGCAGGAGATGGGCGGCATGAACAGCGTGCTGGGCGCACCGACCTCGCCGGAAGACAACGCGGAGGGCGATGGCCGCTACTCCACCTTCGCCAAAGGCGCCATGTACTGGTCACCCGTGACCGGCGCGCAACCCATCACCGGCGCGATCTATGACGCCTGGGCCTCGCAGAGCTACGAACGCGGCCCGCTCGGCTTGCCGACCAGTGCCGAAATCCAAGAGCCGCTGCAGATCACGCAGAACTTCCAGCACGGAACACTGAACTACAACCGCCTGACCGGGGACGTCAACGAGGTCCTCGACGGGATCACCACACCGCTCTCGTCACAAAACCCCAGCGCCCCGAGCGTCCCGCCCGAACACTTCTCGTTGCCGACGCACCCGGACGCCTGACCGGCGGCCCCGAGCACGGTGCCGCGGCGCGTACTAGTCTGCGACCTGTGCCCGAGACACCGTATCTGAACATCGATCTTGGCCAGGTGCGCAAGAACTTCCAGGCACTGCGCACCGCACTGCCCGGGGCGCAGATCCGCTACGCGGTCAAGGCGAACGCGGCCGAAAAGATCCTGCGTCTGCTGGCGGCGGAGGGCTCCGCATTCGACGTCGCATCGGTCGGCGAGATCGACACCTGCGACTCCGCCGGCATCGATGGCCGTCTGCTGACGTTCGGAAACACCGTCAAGAAGGCCGCCGACATTGCCCGGGCATATGCGCGCGGGGTCCGGCGATTCGCGTTCGACAGCGAGCAGGGCATGACGGCCATCGCCGAGCATGCCCCGGGCGCAGCGGTGGAATGCCGTATCGCACCGGACTTTCCGTCGTCGGTGACGCCATTCGGGCACAAGTTCGGCTGCGCCCCGGATGCGGCCGCGGGGCTGCTGGAGCACGCCCGGCAACTAGGACTTCGTGCCGAAGGCGTGAGCTTTCACGTCGGCTCGCAGCAGCTCGACCCCGGGGCATGGGAGCTGGGAATACGTTGTGCCGCATCGGTTTTTGATGCAGTGGGAGAGCTCAGCACGATCAATGTCGGCGGCGGCTACCCGCTGGCATATGCGGTCGGCGCACCCGATCTCGACCTTGTCGCCGACGCCATCACGTCGGCGCTGGCCCGGTATTTCGGCGCGAACCCGCCACAGCTGGCCGTCGAACCCGGACGGGTGATCGCGGGTTCGGCGGGCACGATCAGCTGCGAGGTGGTGGCGGTGCGCACCGGCACCGATGCCCGGCGCTGGGTGTACCTCGACATCGGCCGCTATGGCGGTCTGGCCGAGACGGAGAACGAGTACATCCGGTACCGGCTGCGGACCGACCGCGATGGCGATCGGATGGCTGACGCGGTCGTCGCCGGGCCGACCTGCGACGGCGACGACGTGCTGTATCGAAGCTATCCACTTCCGGTGACGCTGCGAGCCGGCGATCGGGTCGAGATCGACGACGCCGGCGCCTACACCGCGAGCTACGCCTCGGTGGATTTCAATGGCTTTCCGGCGCTGCCAACATATTTCACGGATTCGCCCAACGAATGCCGTGCGATCGTCGAATCGCTGGCGCCGGGTCTGACCCGAAGCTGGCACCTCTCTGACGTCATCATGCGACGTGGACACCGGGTTCCAGAACCTGGTGATCGGCCGCAGCCACCAAGGCGTCGCATTGTTCAGTGACGGCGAACGGCAGAGCACCGAATTCAGCCAGCTCGTCTATCACGAGGCTCTGTTGGTGCCGGCGCTGCTGCTGGCCGGCGACATCGACCGCGTGCTCGTCATCGGGTCGGGCGAGGGCGTGGTCAGCCAGCTGGCGGTATCGGCGGGCGCCACGCACGTCGACCACGTCGACATCGATCGCGAAGCGGTCCGGCTGTGCGCACAGCACCTCCCCTACGGCTACACGATGGACGAACTGCACAGAGCGGAAACAGGATTCGGCCCGATCGCCGTGCACTACTGCGACGGCTGGGAATTCGTCGAGCGATCCACCACGTCATACGACGTCGCGGTCATCGACCTGCCCGACGAGCGAACCGAACCCGCCCAACACAACCGGCTCTACGACACCGAGTTCCTGCAGCGCTGCCGCGACATCAGTCGTGTGGTCGTCGCTCAGGCCGGTTGCCCGACGCTGTGGCGCAACGAGTCGCTGCACCAGTCCTGGCAGCGCTTCCGTGAAACCTTCGGCACCGTCGTCTATTTCGGCAGCGACGAGCATGAATGGGCGTTTCTCTCCGGGCTGGCCGAAACCCAGGACAATCCCGTCGCGCTGATGTCGGCGCGATTGCCGACGCTGCCGTACCGGCCCCGCACCGTCGACGCGGACTCGTTGGTTGCATCCACCATGCCGCCGAAAAGCCTGCGGGATCGTTAGAGAATCGCGACCGCCACCACGATGCCGAGCGCGACCTGTGCGGCGGCCACCATCAGTGCCTCATAGCTGAATTCGTCGGCGTGGAACAGCGCGTCCATGTCGATGCCGATCACCATCGTCGCGATCCGCATCATCACCACCTGGGCGATGATGCCGACCAGACCGAAGACCGCCGACCCCACCAGCCCTTCGACCAGCTTTCCGGACGACGAGTAGATCGCCAGCACCACGATCAGCGCCATGCTGACGATGCCGGCGGCGGACACCACGATCGCGTTCGGCTTTCCCATGGTGACCATCCTGCGCAGCGGCCCCGGCGTGGTCAGGTCGATGGCATAGAACCCGACCAGCATCAGCACCAGGCCGACGATGGCGTACAAGACGATGGCACCCGCGCCACGGCCGAGCACCGCCCAATAGCCCTGGTCCCAATAGCCCGAATTCAGCGCCACGATGGTGGTTGTCATCGATCAACTCCGTTCACTTGCTCAGAAGTTCACTTCTGGGGGATCCGGTGTGGGACAAAGGCTGCGCCGTCGTCGGTGATCAGCCCCGCGGTCTCGCGGATGCCGAGCCCGGCCGCCGAATCGCCGACGATCCAGGCCCCCAACGCGGGACGCATGTCGTCGAATTCCGGCAGCGGGTCCAGCAACTGATAGACGTATCCCTCTTCGCCGTATACGCCGCCGGTGGCGGTCTCCATGCCTGCGCCGACGACGCTGATGTTCGCGCCTTCCCGCCCAAGCTTGGGTTTACGGACGTATTCGGTCAGCTCGTGTGGATCGTCGATGTAGGCGGGCAACAGATTTGGATGCCCGGGATACATCTCCCACAGCACACCCAGAATCGCCTTGTTGGACAGCAACATCTTCCACAGCGGTTCGATCCACGCCGTCTGCGGCAAGCTGGACACCACGTGTTTACCGAACTCGTCGTCGAGCACCCACTCCCATGGGTACAGCTTGAAGACCGCGTGAATTTGCGACTCTTCCAGATCGACGAAGCGCTCCAGGGCGGAGTCCCAGCCGAGGTCCTCGATCGTGAGCCCGACGGTCTGAAAACCCGCTTCCGCAGCGGTTTCCTGCATGTAGGTGGTGGTGATCTGGTCTTCACCGGTGGCTTCCACGCCCGACCAGCTCAAGTGCAACTCGTCGCTGGGCAGCAGATCTCGCAGCTGCTTCCAGCGATCGACCAGCTGCTCATGCAATGAGTTCCACTGGTCGTCGCCGGGCGCAACATCCTTGAGCCAATACCATTGCAGGATAGCGGCTTCCAGCAAGGTCGTGGGTGTATCGGCGTTGTACTCGAGCAGCACCGCGGGCCGTCGCCCGTCGTAACGCAAGTCGAAGCGCCCGTAGACGTGTGGGTCGGAACGGCGCCATGATTCGGCGATGGGCTGCCAACTCCATTCCGGCAGACCGAAATCCGCGTAGCGCTCCAGCAGGACCACCTGTTCGACGGCGTTCAGGCACATCGAATGCAGCAGTTCGACATCGGCTTCCAGCGCCAGGATCTCGTCCATGTCGAACTCGTAGTGCACCGACTCGTCCCAATACGGCCGGTCGCGGCCCCTCGCGTCGCGCGCGGGAGCCCCGTACACCAGGCCTTGCGATTCCACGGTCGTCTGCCAGTTCGGCCGCGGCCGCTGCCGCACGCGCTTCACGAGCCGCTGCTCTTCCCCGGGGACGATCCGCCCAGGCCGCCGCGCGAAATGCTGGTGCCCGACTTGGTGGTGATGTTGGCGCCCTTGGGTGCGACGGTCGATCCGCCACTCGGCCGCGAACCCACCGACCCCGAGCTGCCGTAGTAGTAGTGGTATTGGTGCCCGCCGTAGAAGAAGAACCCGTTCAGGCCTTCGGTATGTCCGGTGCAGTAGCTGTCCGGCACGATCACCGGCTGACCGCTGGCGTCTTCCTGGACGCACTGGGCGGTGACGTCGGGTGTCGAAAGCATCCAATAGCCAAGGCCGGCCACCAGACCCACCACGCCGACGGCGGCCGCGGCACCCATCAACACACGGCGCTGGTGGCGCTGTTTGGCCTCGGCCGCGACGCGTGCCTCTTCGAGTTCCTTCTGCTTCTTGGCGTACTTGTCCCGCGCCCGCAGTTCGGCGGGTGTCGGCGGCCGCGGCTTGGTCGTCGCCGCATCCTGGAACTCGACGCTGCCGCCGGACGGGTACTCGTCCTCGTCTGCGGGTTGCTCGGCCTCGCTTTCGCCGGTTTGCTCAACCGGCTCGGACTTATCGTCCGCGGGCTCGCCGCCCTTCGGCGGCTCTTCTTCCGACGCCACTACCGGTCCTTGTCGCCGCGGACAGCGCCATCACCCGTCAACCAAGCGAACGCGTGATGAGGGAAGGCGGGCACGCGGGCAGTCTGCCACATTTGCTACGGCTTCGGCAGAGGTCAGCACCGACGCCGTCGGCTAGCCCCACCAACGTTCCAGGACGCGTCCCACGCCGTCGTCGCTGTTGCGCGCGGTGACCTCGTTGGCGGCGGCGAGTACCTCGGGGTGAGCATTGCCCATCGCCACGCCGTGACCGGCCCACCGAAGCATCGGGAGGTCGTTGGGCATGTCCCCGAACGCCACCACCTGGTCGCTGACGATCTCCAGCGGCTTGGCGATCTCTTCGATGCCGGTGGCCTTGCTGATTCCCAGCGGCACTATCTCCACCAGCCCGTTGTTGGTGGAGTAGGTGATGTCGCCCTCGACACCGACGTGCTTGGCGAGTACGGCGGCCATATCGGCGCTGCGGGCACCCGCCTGCCGGATCAACAGTTTGATCGCCGGCGCACTGAGCAGGTCGTCGATCGACACCTCGGTGTTGTCCGGGTTCAGCCACGCGTGCTCATAGCCCGGCGAACTGACGAACTGCGGGGTCGCCGTGTCGTGGGCGCTTTGACCGATCCGCTCCACCGCCAGGCCGGCGCCCGGGATGACGCGCATCGCGAGCTCGGCCAATTCGGCCAGGGCGTCGACGGGCAGCGTGCGCGCCGAGACCACCCGATCGTTGGCGGGGTCGTAGACGACGGCGCCGTTGGCGCACACCGCCATCGGCGCGAACCCCAGCTCGTCCACGATGGGACGTATCCAGCGGGGCGGGCGACCGGTTGCCACAACGAATTTGGCACCGGCGGCGACGGCGGCGCGCACGGCCTCGCGAGTGCGCGGGGTGATGGTTTCGTCGTCGTCGAACAAGGTGCCGTCGACGTCGCACGCGATGAGCGCCGGCCTCGAAGTCGGCGCCGTCATTGAGCTGTCACTGAGCCGATCCGCCCGTCCAGCCGGCCGCGCTCGTCAATGCCGTCCGCTTTGCATCTCTCCCGGCCGGGTCACCCCGTCGGTCCCGTACCTAAGCGCTCGCCCTTGCAACTCGACCAGCCGGATTTCCTGGGAGTCGTCCCGGGTCGGCGCGGAGCCGCCCAGCCGCCGCGGCACCCAGAACTCCCCCTTCGGGTGCGGATACTCCTCCTGCACCCGGTACAGCAAGTCGTTCATCGCTTGGCGCAGCGTGGCGTTGAGTTGCTCGACGCGCCCGTGCGGCGGGATCGGCCTGCCGACGGACACAGTGATCGGAACCTTGTTGCGGAACACCTTCTTTGGATGGTCTTTAGGCCAAATCCGGTGCGCGCCCCAGACAATCACCGGGATGAGCGGCACCTGTGCCTCCACGGCCATCCGCGCTGCCCCGGACTTGAATTCCCTGAGTTCGAAACTGCGGCTGATGGTGGCCTCGGGGTGCGTCCCGATCAGCTCGCCCGCTCGCAGCCGTTGCACGGCCGACGCGAAAGCGTCGTGGCCGTTGCGGCGGTCCACCGCAATCAGCCTGGCGTGCTTGATCACATAGTCGACGGCCTTCACGTCGGCCATCTCGGCCTTGATCATGAAGTACATGCGCCGGTTCCGCTCCCGCGCGGCGAACAGCGACGGTAGCCAGTCCAGGTAGCTGGTGTGGTTCTGCGCAAGCAGGGCAGCGCCCCGTTGCGGAATGTTTTCGAGCCCGTGGAATGTGAATTTGGTCCCGTTCATTGCGACGAGCGAGGGAAGGATCAACTCCCCGAACCGGTAGAACGGCTCTGCCATGTCTTCTCCTCCGCTCTAAGGCTACTGGCGCGGGGTTCGGTTCGCTGCCCGCGCCGCGGCCTCATCAGTCTCGATCCGAGCCGCAGCGGCCAGCGTCGGTGCCGCCCCGCCCAGCCGGTGTGGCACCCAATATTGTCCGGCCGGATGCGGATACTGCTGCTGCGCCTCGTCGAGCAGCTTGGTCATCGCGTCGCGCAGCGCCGCGTCGGTCTGCGCGATGTCGTCGGCGGCATACAACGGCGGGCCGACCTGCACGGTGATCGGCACTTTGTGGCGGCCGAGCCGTCGCGGATGGTCCTTGGTCCAGATCCGTTGCGCACCCCACACGACGATCGGGACGATGGGGACGTCCGCTTCGCGGGCCATCCGGGCGGCGCCCGTCTTGAACTCCTTGAGCTCGAAGCTGCGGCTGATGGTGGCCTCCGGATAAACCCCGACCAGCTCTCCCTCGCGTAGCCGCTGCACGGCCATCGCGTAGGCGCCCGACCCGGCGTTGCGGTCCACCGGAATGGTGCCAGTCCGCTTGATCAGGAAGTTGACCACCTTCACCTGCCTGCATCTCGGCTTTGATCATGAACCGCAGCCGACGGCCGCGGCGGCGCATGGCCAGCCCGGCCGGGAGCCAGTCGACGTAGCTGGTGTGATTGATGGCGACCACTGCACCCCCACGCTCGGGGATGTTCTCGACCCCGACGTAGCTGATCCTGGTGCCAGAGGCCAAGACGGCCGCCTGCGCCAGCATCTCGCACGTGCGATAGGTCGGCTCCGCCATCCGCAGCTACTCCGGCGCCCCCGCGGCCTGGGCCCGCCGAGCCGCCCGCGCGGCCGCCTCCTCGGCGTCGAGACGCGCGGCATCAGCCAACGATGGGGCGCCGCCGCCCAACCGGCGCGGCACCCAGAACGCACCGGCCGGGTGGGGTCCGTACTGTTCTTGCGCCCGCTCCAGCAAATGCTGCATCCGCGAATGCAGCAGCCCCCGCAACTCCGGCACGCCCAGTGTCGGTTCGATCGGCTCGCCGACCAGCACCGTGATCGGCACCTTCGGGCGACCGAGCTTCTTGGGGTGGTCCTTGGTCCAGATCCGCTGGGCGCCCCACACGATGTGCGGGACGATCGGCACCCCGGCCTCCACCGCCATCCGCGCGGCGCCGCTCTTGCATTCCTTGATCTCGAAGCTGCGGCTGATGGTCGCTTCGGGATAGACCCCGACCAGCTCACCGTCCTTGAGGTTCCGGACAGCCGCCTCGTAGGACGCGCCCCCGTCCTGCCGATCCACCGGGATGTGCCGCAGACTGCGCATGATCGGCCCGGTGATCTTGGAGTCGAACACCTCTTGCTTGGCCATGAACCGCACTTTGCGTCCGAGGCCCTGCTTGTAGGCGGGAAGGCCGGCGAAGGTGAAGTCGAGGTAGCCGGTGTGGTTGATCGCGATGACCGCACCGCCGCTGGTCGGTAGATTTTCGACGCCCGCGACGGTGATCTTCAGGCCCTGCATGCGCCAGATCGCGCGAGCGAGCAGGATCACAGTGCCGTATGCCGGTTCCACAGCTTGTCAGCCTAGTGCTACCGCCTGTGAGCCGTCTGAAGTGTTGAAAAGAGGCGATCCGTGAGTTTCCCGTCGTCGCAGCCGCCGGTGCCCGCGATCGTTGACGGGTTCGCCGACGGCCGGCCCGTACGCGCGGTCTGGGTCAATGAGGAGGGCGGGGTGACGTTCCGGCTGGGCTCGGGCGGCTCCGGTGGCGAGTTCGTCAAGATAGCTGACGCCGGCGGCACCGACTTTGCCGGGGAAGCACGCCGGCTGCGCTGGGCGGCCCGCTACGTGGCGGTGCCGCAGGTGCTCGGGCTGGGCGTGGATTCGGGTCCAGACGGAGACCGTGCCTGGCTGCACACCCGCGGATTGCCGGGCCGGTCCGCGGTGCACCCTCGCTGGCTGGCGGCCCCCGACGTCGCGGTGCGTGCGATCGGCGTGGGGCTGCGCGAACTGCACGACGGATTACCGACGCGCACATGCCCTTTCGAGTGGTCGACGACCAGCAGGCTGGCCGCGCTGTCCCCCGCCGCCCGGTTACGCGTGGGCGAGCCGCCGCCGGTCGATCGGCTGGTGGTCTGTCACGGCGACGCGTGTGCCCCCAACACCCTGATCGACGACCACGGTCGGTGCTGCGGGCATGTCGACTTCGGCGACCTCGGCGTGGCCGACCGTTGGGCCGATCTCGCGGTGGCGACGCTCTCGTTGGGCTGGAACTATCCCGGCCGGGGGTGGCAGGCGGAGTTCTTCACGGCCTACGGCGTCGAACCGGACCCGGCACGCATCGACTACTACCGGCGGCTGTGGCAGGCCTCGGATAGCACCTCAGCTAGCACCTCACGCTAAGCTCGTAGCGATTCACCGAGAACCACGCGAAAGGGCATTTGTGCAGGTCACGAGCGTAGGCCACGCAGGATTTCTGATCCAAACCCAGGCGGGCAGCATTCTGTGCGACCCCTGGGTGAATCCGGCCTACTTCGCGTCGTGGTTCCCGTTCCCGGACAACACCGCGCTGGACTGGGACACTCTCGGCGACTGCGACTATCTGTACGTCTCGCACCTGCACAAGGACCACTTCGACGCGAAGCATCTGCACGATCACGTCAACAAGGACGCGGTGGTGCTGCTGCCCGACTTCCCGGTGCCGGATCTTCGAAATGAGCTGGAAAAGCTAGGGTTTCACCGCTTCTTCGAGACAAGCGACTCAATCAAGCACCGGGTCAGCGGGCCCAAGGGCGACCTCGACATCATGGTCATCGCACTGCGGGCGCCCGCCGACGGCCCGATCGGCGACTCGGCCCTAGTCGTTTCCGACGGCACGACAACGCTTTTCAACATGAACGACGCCCGGCCGGTCGATCTGGACATGCTGGCGAGCCGAGTTCGGGCACATCGATGTGCACCTGCTGCAGTACTCCGGCGCGATCTGGTACCCGATGGTCTACAACATGCCGGCCCGGGCCAAGGAATCGTTCGGCACCCAGAAGCGGCAACGCCAAATGGATCGCGCTCGCCAGTACATCGCCCAAGTGGACGCGACCTGGGTGGTGCCGTCGGCGGGACCGCCCTGCTTTTTGGACCCCGAGTTGCGTCACCTCAACGACGACCACGGCGATCCGGCCAACATCTTCCCCGACCAGATGGTGTTCCTGGACCAGATGCGCCGCCACGGGCATGACGGTGACCGGTTCGGAGGCCTGCTGATGATTCCCGGTTCGGTCGCGGATTTCACTGGCACGTCCTTGAATTCACTACAGCACCCGCTGCCGCTGGACGAGGTGGAGGCCATCTTCACTACCGGCAAGGCGGCGTATATCGCCGACTTCGCCGACCGGATGGCGCCGGTTCTGGCCGCCGAGCGCGCCAGCTGGGCTCCCGCGACCGGAGAGCCGTTGCTGGAACCGCTGCGGGCACTGTTCGAGCCGATCATGCTGCAAAGCAACGAGATCTGCGACGGCATCGGCTATCCCGTCGAACTGGTGATCGGCCCGGAGACCGTCGTTCTCGACTTCCCGAAACGAACGGTGCGCGAACGCATTCCCGACGAGAAGGTCCGCTACGGCTTCGCCATCGCGCCGGAGTTGGTGCGCACCGTGCTGCGCGATCACGAACCGGACTGGGTCAACACCATCTTCTTGTCCACCCGCTTCCAGGCGTGGCGGGTCGGCGGCTACAACGAATACCTCTACACGTTCTTCAAGTGCCTGACCGACGAGCGGATCGCCTACGCCGACGGCTGGTTCGCCGAGACCCACGACGACTCCGCGTCGATCACGATGGACGGCTGGGAGATGCAGCGTCGTTGCCCGCACCTCAAAGCCGACCTGTCGAAATTCGGTGTGGTAGAAGGCGGCACGCTGACCTGCAATCTGCATGGCTGGCAATGGCGGCTGGAAGACGGCCGCTGCCTGACTACCCGCGGTCACCAGCTGCGGAGCTCGCCGCACATGAGCGACACCTACGACGACGGCGCGGTCCAGCTCGACCGCACGGCGATCACATTGCGCCGCTACCACTTTCCGTCCGGCACGTCGAAGATCATCGCACTGGACGCGATTCGTGGCTACAAAGCCCAGTCGCTGGGCTGGTTCACGGCCCGGTTCACCTTCTGGGGCGGCCCGATCTGCGCTATTGGCTGCCGCTGGACGTGCACCGCCCACTGAAGTCGACGCTGATCACGCTGGACGTTCCGGGGACCCGGCCGAGTCCGGCATTCACCCCGGCGCGCCCGGACGAATTCCTCGCCGTGCTGGACGCGCTACTGGCGCGGTTCGGCTAGCGGTCTTCCAGCGCCGCCCGAGCGGCGTTGTAACCCGGGGTGAACGTGATCCCCGGGCCACCGTGACAACCCGCACTGCCCAGGTACAACCCCTTGATCGGAATCGGTTGACCGAGATAGCCTTTCGGCCCTGGCCGGTTGGGACCGATCTGATTCGCATTCAACAGGCCGTGGCAGTAGTCGCCGCCCGGGGCGCCGAACATCACACCCATATGGCGGGGCGTGAAGGTGGTGTGCCGGATGATGCTGCGCTCGAAATTCGGTGCGAGCCGGGTGATCTTGTCGATCACCCGCTGACCCATTTCGACCTTCGCCTGCCCGTAATCCACGTCGCCCTCGATCGGGAAGAACAGCGCGAACGCCGACGCGGCATGCTTGCCCTCGGGCGCCAGGTCCGGGTCATTCTGCGACGGGATCTGCAACACGACCGTCGGATCGGCCGGAACAATTCCGCGCCGGGCGTCCTCCCACTGCTGCTGGACTTCTTCCGGCGTGCAGAACAGTCCGATCGAGGCCTGCATGGCCGGCTCATTGAGGGCCTCATACGGCGCGGCGAATTCGGGGGCCTCGTCCAGCGCGAAGTGCATCTGCAGGTAGCTGCCGCGGTGGTCGATGCGCGCGTAGCGTTCCCGGATATCGGCAGGCAGCGCCGCGGGATCGATCATCTCGTTGAGGGTGACATCCGGCGCAATACCGGAGACGACGATCGGGGCGTTCAACGTCTCCCCCGCCTCGGTGCGCACTCCGGTCACCCGCCCGTCGGCGACGAGAATCTCGGTCACCTTGGTACGCAACCGAACTTCACCACCATGGCTCTCCAGCACCTCGCGCAGATGCGCGGTGAGCGCGCCGATGCCACCGCGCAGCTTCTTCATCTGCATGGTGTCGCCGTCGGGAACGCCGAGTCCGAACGCGAGTGCCGCCGCGCTACCCGGCGTGGACGGCCCGCGGTAAAGCGTGTTGACGGCCAGCACGGTCATCGAGCCGCGGATCGCGCCGTGCTTCTCGCGGTCGGGCAGGTAACGGTCCAACACGTCGGTGACCGATCCGAATAGCATGTCATCGATTGCCGAGCGCTCGAATTCATTTGTGGCACAGGCATACATCTCGTCGATGCTCTTGGGCGGCATTCCGGCTTCGAATCGGCCCAACGCGCGGGTCGGCGCTTGGGCCCATCCCATCAGCCCCGCCATCCCGTTGACGGCGTCCGCCCCGTGCACCTCGTTGAGGTGGGTGAACAGCTTGATGGGATCGCTGTACTGAATCAGCGGATCGTCACCGACACCGCGCACTGCCACCGACATCACGTCCAAGTCGATCGTCGGCATGGCGTCCAGGCCCAGCTCGTTGACCACCTTGGACGAGGTCGGGAATAGCACCGAACCGGCGATCTCGAACTGGTACCCGTCGAAAAGCTCGACGGTGGAAGCCATGCCGCCCGCGTAGAGCTTGGGGTCCAGGCACAGGGTGCGCAGTCCCGCCTTCTGCAGCAGCACGGCCGCGGTCAGCCCGTTATGCCCTGCACCGATAACTATCGCGTCATAACCAGTCATATCCCTGCCCTCCGGAAAGGAGGCTCGCATGGCGGCAAAGTTTTGTCAATTATGACGAAACTTGACGGGCGATCGCCGTGATCCAGGAGTCGGTGATCCCCGCTCGCAGCGACTCCAGCGCCGCGTGGCACAGCCGGGCGAGCTCGCCCAGCGAGCGGTCGTCGCTCTCCATCCAGACCTCCATCGCGCCGAACACCGCGGCGGCAATGCATCGCGCGGTCACCGCGGTACGCACCTGTTGGTCGGCCGTCCGCCCCGCGGTTCCGTTGACCCCGCGGCCACGCCGCTGCAATTGCGCTGCAATCGCATCGGCGAAGTCGGCCTGGACCTCCCGGATGTGGCGGACGATGCGCCCGGGGTCCAGCTCGTCTTGGCGCAGCGCGGCGATTTTGGTCACGGCGTCGACGTCATACGGGAACGAGAAGATGGCCGACTGCACCGAATCGATGATCGGTTCGTCGGCCGGCCTGGCGTCCAAGGCCGCGCGAAACCAGTGCAGCCCCGTGTAGTCCGCGAACAGCAAGTCGTGCTTGGAGCTGAAGTGGCGGTAGAACGTCCGCAGCGAAACCCCGGCATCGGCGGCAATCTGTTCGGCCGACGTGTCTTCCACGCCCTGGGCCAGGAATCGCACCACGGCAGCCTGGCGCAACGCTTCGCGCGTGCGCTCGCTGCGCGCCGTCTGAGCGGGCCTGACCATTGCAGTAAGGTACCAAGAATTTTTTGGCAATATTGACAAAACTTTACGGCGGGGGTGAGACTGCGCCCATGGTTTCCCTCATCACCCACGCGGTACTCGGACTGGCGGTCATCATCTGGATCGTCAGGTCAAACTCGAAGGTCTTCGCCCGGCCGGCCGGCGGCCCGCTCTTCTCGCCGATGGAAATCGTCTACTACGTCGTCGGCATCGCGTCGGTCGCGCTCGGCTGGTACTTCAACATCACCTATGTCGAGGAGTACTCGCACGGATCCACCAACCCGCTCTGGGGCGAACACGGCAGCTGGGCCGAATACATCAAGCTGATGTTCACCAACCCGGCCGCCAGCTCGGCCAGCCAGGACTACACGATCGCGAATGTGGTTCTGCTGCCGATCTTTACGATCGTGGACGGCTATCGCCGCGGTCTACGCCACCCATGGCTGTACTTCGTGTCCAGCCTGTTCACCAGCTTCGCGTTCGCGTTCGCGTTCTACTTCGCGACGATGGAACGGCAGCGCCGCCACGAACAGGACCGCGCGACCGTCAACGCCTAAGGTTCGAGCACTTCGGTGCCGACGAACGGCACCAGCGCCTCGGGGACGCGCACGCTGCCGTCGGGGCGCTGGTGGTTCTCCAGGATCGAAACCAGCCAGCGCGTGGTGCCCAGCGTGCCGTTCAGCGTGGCCGCGATCTGTGGCTTGCCCTTGTCGTCCCGGTAGCGGGTGGCCAGCCGGCGGGCCTGGAACGTGGTGCAGTTCGACGTCGACGTCAGCTCGCGGTAGGTCTGCTGCGTCGGAACCCAGGCCTCGCAGTCGAACTTGCGCGCCGCCGACGAGCCGAGATCGCCTGCGGCCACGTCGATTACCCGGTACGGCACCTCGATGAGCGCCAGCATCTCGCGCTGCCAGCCCAGCAGCCGCTGGTGTTCGGCCTCGGCGTCGGCGGGCGTGCAGTAGACGAAGCCCTCGACCTTGTCGAACTGATGCACCCGGATGATGCCGCGGGTGTCCTTGCCGTAGCTGCCGGCCTCGCGGCGGAAACACGACGACCAGCCCGCATACCGCAGTGGGCCGCCGGACAGGTCCAAGATCTCGTCCGAGTGGTAGCCGGCCAGCGGCACCTCCGAGGTGCCCACCAGATAGAGGTCGTCGGCCTCGACGCGGTAGATCTCGTCGGCGTGAGCGCCGAGGAATCCGGTGCCGGCCATCACCTCCGGGCGCACCAGCACCGGCGGGATCATCGGGACGAAGCCGTTCTCGACGGCCAGGCGCAGCGCCAGCTGCAGCAGGCCGAGCTGTAGCAGCGCGCCCTGACCGGTCAGAAAGTAGAACCGCGAGCCGGACACCTTGGCGCCGCGCGCCATGTCGATGAGACCCAGCGACTCCCCCAGCTCCAGATGATCCTTGGGGTTCTCGATCGCCGGCGGCTCGCCGACGACGTCGAGCACGGCGAAAGCGTCCTCCCCGCCGGCCGGCACCCCGTCGATGACGACATTCGAGATCGCCATGTGTGCCGCGGTGAACGCCGTCTCCGCGTCGGCCTGAGCGGTCTCGGCGGCCTTCACCTGCTCGGCCAGCTCCTTCGCGCGCGCCAACAACGCCGGCCGCTCGTCGGGCGACGCGGCGCCCACGCTCTTGCTGGCGGACTTCTGGTCGGCACGCAGCGTGTCGGCGGTCGAGATCGCGCCCCGGCGGGCGGCGTCGGCCGTCAGCAGGGCATCCACCAGCGCCGGGTCCTCGCCGCGGCTGAGTTGGGAGCGGCGGACGGCGTCGGGGTCGTCCCGGAGCAGCTTGAGGTCGATCACGGCCGCCAGATTACTTTCGGTTCGGCAGCGATCGCGCGGAGCATCCGCGATAGCCAACCCCAGGACTCACATCTGTAACGTTTGTCACGTTAGCTCGGGCGTCCTGTCAGAATGGAGTCGATGTCGGACACGCTCGAGACGGAAGTCGCCGCACCCAGCCCGCCCGCCACTGAGGCGGAGCAGCAGCTGGCCGGCTCCGGGTTGCCGCGTACTTTGCAGGCGACCGCGACCAGGCGAGCACTGCTCCTGTTCGCGCTCGGCGGGCTGCTGATCGCCGGACTAGTAACCGCCCTGCCCGTCGGCGGACCCGGGCAGGGCCGGCTTGCGGGCTATCTCGGCAGCAACCCCGTGCCCAGCACCGGGGCTAAGACCGACGCCGCGTTCAACCGCGCCAAAACCGGCGATTGCCTGATGTGGCCGGACGTCACGCCGGAGTCCGCGAGCATCGTCAAGTGCATCGACGATCACAAGTTCGAGGTCGCCGAGTCCATCGACATGAGAACCTTCCCCGGCTCGGAGTACGGGCCCAGCGCCGCCCCGCCGTCGCCGGCTCGCATCCAGCAGATCAGTCAGGAGCAATGCGAGGCCGCGGTGCGCCGATACCTCGGCCCCAAGTACGACCCCAACAGCAAATTCAGCGTCAGCCTGCTGTGGGCGGGTGACCGGGCGTGGCGTCAGTCCGGCGAGCGCCGCATGTTGTGTGGGCTGCAGATGCCCGGCGCGAACAACGAACAGGCCGCCTTCAAGGGCAAGGTCGCCGACGTCGACCAGTCGAAGGTCTGGCCCGCCGGCACCTGCTTGGGTATCGACTCGACGTCCAACCAGCCCATCGACGTCCCGGTCGACTGCAAGGCGCCGCACGCCATGGAGGTCAGCGGCACGGTCAACCTCGCCGAGAAGTTCCCCGGTGCGCTGCCCGCCGAACCCGAGCAGGACGGCTACATCAAGGACGCCTGCACCAAGATGACCGACGCTTACCTGGCGCCTACCAAGTTGCGCACCACCACGCTGACCCTGATCTACCCGACCCTGTCACTGCCGAGTTGGTCGGCGGGTAGCCGCGAGGTCGCCTGCAGCATCGGCGCCACCCTGGGCAACGGCGGCTGGGCCACCCTGGTCAACAGCGCCAAGGGTCAGCTGCTGATCAACGGTCAGGCGCCCGTGCCGCCGCCCGACATTCCCGAGGAGCGGCTCACGCTGCCGCCGATTCCGGTGCCGGCGCCGGCCAGCCCGCCCGCGCAGTCCAACACTCCGCCGGAGATGCCGCAGGGCAATCAGCACCTGCCGCAACAACAGCCGGTGGTGACGCCGCCCCGGGCGACCGCCACGCAAGCTCCGGCCACTCAGGCGCCGCAGGACCAGCCGCCACCTCCCGCGGACGGTGGTGCGCCGCCGCCACCGGCCAACGAGGCGCCCCCGCCCATGCCGGATGCACCCGCACCGGGCGCGCCGCCCCCGCCAGCCGAGCCGGCGCCGGGCGGTTAGCCGGGTGGCCGTGCGGATGGATCCGCAGCGGTTCGACGAACTGGTCTCCGACGCACTCGACCTGATTCCCGCCCAGCTGGCCGCCGCCATGGACAACGTCGTCATCCTCGTTGAAGACCGCCACCCCGACGAACCCGAATTGCTGGGACTCTACGAGGGAGTGGCGCTGACCGAACGCGACTCCGACTACGGCGGATCGCTGCCGGACGCAATCACGATCTACCGCGCAGCGTTGCTGGACATCTGTGACTCCGACGACGACGTCGTCGAGGAGGTGGCGATCACGGTGATCCACGAAATCGCCCACCACTTCGGCATCGACGACGACCGATTGGAAGAACTGGGCTGGGGCTGATATTCCGGCGACAATCCGGGCGCGGCATCGCGGATTTGTCATCCCCTGGTGCTAGGAACGGCGTATGAGCGCAGATTGCCGCGAGTGCCGGGCCGGCTTACATCACTGCCACGGCACCATCATTCGCCACTCCCTGCGCCGTTCGGAATGCACCGAGCCGGACTGTGTCAGTCCCGAGCTGGTGGCGCACTCGTTCGTCATCGACTGCGACGCCGTCGGCTGCAGCTGCACGGAATTGGTCGCGCTGGCTGTCTGATCAGCCCATCGGATCGGTGCTCGACCGAACCGCGTCGGCGACCGGCGTGGCCTTGGCCTCGCTGGGCTCGGGGTAAAACGGCGGCGTCAGGTTTCCCCACCGCACACAGCTCCACCGCCCGTCGGTGATCGGCGCCAACACCACCGACTCGGCATTGGCCAGATGGTTGTCCAGCGCGAAGTCTGCGTCCACGCCGGCCAGCACCGCGGCAACCAGCCGGATCGCCGCACCGTGGCTGACGACGACGATGTCACCGTTCCAGTCGTGATAGTCGAGGTAGCGCATCCGTAAGTCGGTCAGCACCGGGACATAGCGGTCCAACACCTCGCTGGCAGTCTCGCCGCCGGGCAACGGCACGTCGAGCTCGCCGTGATGCCATCGGTCGTAGATGGCATTGAACTCCGCGACCGCATCGTCGTCGTTGCGGTTTTCCAGCGCCCCGACCTGCACCTCGTGGATCCCGGCGACTTCACGCGGAGCGACGTCGACCTGTGCGCCGATCACCGCGGCCGTCTGCGACGCCCGGTTGGCCACCGAGTGCGCGAGCAGCGCCGGCCGCCCGGCATCGAGAGCGAACGCCCGGGCCTGATCCCGTCCCGTCGGCGTCAGATCCGCCCCGGGGGGCCGGGTGTCCAGCCGACGTTCGACGTTGCCGAAGGATTGGCCGTGCCGCAGCAGCACCAACCGACCACTCATCGTTCAAATCCCCCCGCCGGAACCTTCGGCCTGTTCAGGTTTGCCCGCCCGCAGCCGCGCCAGCCAGCGCGACGCCTCGTCTGGTGGTGGTGGCCCTATCCCTGCTGCCGGGCCCGTCGGCCAGGATCCCAAATACCGCACATCCACACAACGTCGACGCAGTGCCTTGAGTGCCTCGGCGACGGCGTCGTCGTCGATATGTCCCGCGCAGTCGGCGAAGAACTGATAGGTGCCGAGTTCGGTTCGGGTCGGCCGGGATTCGATTCGGGTCAGGTCGATATCGCGGATGCCGAATTCGCCCAGCGCAGCCAGCAGCGCGCCCGGCGCATTCTCGATGCGCAACACCACCGACGTCCGATCGGCTCCGGTGCGAACCGGCGGCGGCCCCGGCAGGCCCACCAGAACGAAGCGGGTACGGGCATTGAGTTCGTCGACCACGCCTTCGGCCAGGGCCGCGAGCTTCCAATGCGTGGCGGCCAGCGGCGAGGTCACCGCGGCGTCGGCCTCGCCCTCGGCCACCTGCCGGGCGGCGTCGGCGTTGGAGTACGCCGGCCGCAGTTCGACGTCGGGCAGGTTCCCGGCCAGCCATCGGCGCACCTGGGCCGCCGCGACGGGAAAGGCCGCCAGCGTCTTCACCTGGTCGGCGTTGCGGCCGGGTTTGACGACAATGCTGAACGCCACATCCAGCGTTGTCTCGGCGAAGATCTGCATCGGCGATCCGTTCGCCAGGCTGTCCAATGTCGGCACCACCGTGCCGTCAATCGAGTTCTCGATCGGCACGCACGCGTAATCCGTCTCCCGATTGCGGACCGCCTCCAGCGCAGCGGGTGTGCTGTCGATCGGCAATCGCTGGACCGGGCCCAGATGTTGGTCGGGGATCAAGCCGGCGGACGTCATCTGTAAGAGCGCCGCCTCGGTGAAAGTCCCTTCGGGACCGAGGTAAGTGATGCCGACCACGACTACAACCCTAGTGGGGCCGATGCAAAAACAGACCTTGCTTCGACCTTCGAACTAAGTTAACTTAGGCTTGCCTAAGGACTGAGGAGAACGATGTTACCGCTGACCACCGCCGCGCCGACGACTGCCGAACGCATCCGCAGCGCCTGTGCCCGGGCCGGCGGTGCCCTTCTGGCGGTCGAGCGCGAAGATCCGGTGCCCACGCCGGTGCATCACCTCCTGCACGACGGATCCTTCGCCCTCGCCCTTCCCACCGACAGCGCGACGGACGGTCGGCTCTGCGGATCGCAAGCACTGCTCGAGCTCACCGACTACGCGCCGCTTCCGCTGCGGGAGCCGGTCCGTTCACTGGTGTGGGTCCGCGGCCGGTTGCGGCAGGTCCCCTCAGCCGAGATCAGCCCGACCCTCGATGTGATCGCCAGCGAGTGCCCGCATCCGGCACTGCTGCAGGTCGATACCCCGAAGTGCACGCCGCCCACCCCGGGTGATGACCGGTACACACTGCTGCGCCTCGAGATCGCCTCCGTGGTGGTTACCGACGCCACCGGCGCCGAGCCCGTCAGCATCGAGGACCTGCTCGCGGCGCGGCCCGACCCATTCTGCGAGATGGAGTCGAGCCTGCTTTGGCACCTCGACAACGCCCACAGCGACGTGGTGGCGCGCCTGGTATCCCGGCTACCGGCGCCGCTGCGGCGCGGACAGGTCCGCCCGCTGGGGCTCGACCGCTACGGCGTGCGGTTCCGCATCGAAGGCCACGACGGCGACCACGACATCCGGCTGCCGTTCCACAAGCCGGTCGATGACATGACCGGGTTGAGCCAGGCCATTCGCGTGCTGATGGGCTGCCCGTTCATCAACGGCCTACGGGCCCGCCCCTAGCCGATTCAGGGACCGGCGCACGCGTCCGGCGTCCGGCTGCACGTAAATTAGCCAGGTGAACGGCGACCGATCACCACAACGTGGGCGACGGGGAAGACCGATCCCACCGCGGGAGTCGCGTCCCGAGGCGGCGCCGGTGCTTCGCCGCCAGAACAATCCGCCATCGCCCGCGGCCGACCCAACGGTGCCGATTCCGCGGGTCTCGCCGCCGGGAGCCGCGCCACACGCGCCCCCAGCCGACGTACCGCCGCCGGAAAAGCCCCGACCGCGCTTCCGGCCGGCCGACCGGTCAGCGCCCCCGCCGGGCGTGCCCCGGATGCGCCGCAAGCGCACAACGCGCCGCTGGGGCCGGGTCGTCGCGACAACAGTGCTGATCGGCTTGCTGCTGGCCGCCGCCGGCGTGCTGGGCGGCGGCCTCTGGCTGGACACCACACTGCATCGCAAGCCGGTTCTCGCCGACTACCCCGATCGGCCGGGCCCGGGCCGCGGCACCAACTGGCTGCTCGTCGGCTCGGACAGTCGCGACGGGCTCTCTGCCGAGCAGCAGCAAGACCTGGCCACCGGCGGCGACGTCGGAAGCAGCCGCACCGACACCATTCTGCTGATACACATCCCCGAATTGGGGTCGAACACCCCGACGACGATGGTGTCGATTCCGCGCGACTCGTACGTGCCGATCCCCGAGCACGGCAAGGACAAGATCAACTCCGCGTTCGCGATCGGCGGGGCATCGTTGCTGACCCAGACGGTGGAGATGGCCACCGGACTACGCCTCGATCACTACGCCGAGATCGGGTTCAGCGGGTTCGCGGTCCTGGTGGACGCCCTCGGCGGCGTCACCGCCTGCCCGACCGCGCCGATCAGCGACCCGCTAGCCGGCATCGACCTACCCGCCGGCTGCCAACAGCTGAACGGTCGCAACGCACTCGGCTACGTCAGGACCCGCGACACCCCCCGAGCGGATCTGGACCGGATGGTCAACCAGCGACAGTTCATCTCGGCGCTCCTGCACCGCGCCGCCAGCCCGTCGGTCTGGCTCAATCCGTGGCGCTGGTACGCCGTGCCGCATGCCGCCGCCGACGCCCTGACCGTCAATGCGGGCGATCACGTCTGGGACCTGGCTCGGCTGGGCTGGGCGATACACGGATCCACCACCACGCTGACCGTCCCGATCGCCGAATTCACCAGTAACAGCGCCGGCTCGGTCGTGGTGTGGAATCACGACGTGGCCGGCAAGCTGTTCGACGCGCTGGCCGCCGACGCGCCGGTGCCCGCCGACGCACTCGACGGACCGTCATAGCGATTTCGCGGCGCTAATGCGAAACGCAATTTCTGAAATGCGCGCGGCGCAATGCGGCCTTTCTGTAATAGCCGCGGGCGGCTACGTTGTCTCGCCGGTCTAACCCCTGCCGCCGATGGTCCGCGCGTTTTCCAGCCAGGTCTTCGTGCGGCCGGGATGGTTGGTAGCAATCCAGGCCACCCCAACGTCCCGGCAGAAGTCGATGTCGTCGTACCCGTCGACGGTCCAGCAGTACACGGCCCGACCCTGGGCGACGGCGCGATCCACGAGTTGCGGATAGTCCTTCAGCGCGTCCAGCGACGGCCCGACGGCAGTCGCCCCGACGGCGGTGGCCGCGCTGCTGGTCAGATAACGGGCGTTCCGGCCGAGCAGCACCGTCGGCAGCAGCGGTGCTGCTCGCCGTATTCGCCAGACGGCCGCCGCCGAGAACGACATCACCACCGCGCGCGACCGGTCGGCAGACGCCGGCGAGGCGATCCCGAAGCGGTGCAGCAGCGCCAGCACCTTGCTTTCGACCAGCGAGCCGTACCGCACCGGATGCTTGGTCTCGATGAAGATCTTCACCGGTCGGTTCCAGTCGAGAACCATCGATACCAGGGCATCCAGCGTCAGCAGGCTGGTATCACCGTGCGTGCCGTCCGGCCGCCAGCTGTCGTGCCAGGCGCCGAATTCCAGCTCGCGTAGCTGGGCGAGGGTCATGGTGCTGACCAAGCCGGCTCCGGTCGACGTCCGGTCCAGCTTGCGGTCGTGCACACACACCAAATGGCCATCGCGGGTGAGCCGCACGTCGCATTCGACGCCGTCGGCGCCCTCTTTGAGCGCGAGATCGTAAGCGGCAAGCGTGTGTTCGGGGCGAGACGCGGACGCGCCTCGGTGGGCAACGACAAAAGGATGCCCGGCGAGCACCGCGTCGGCCCACGTCATACCCCTATGCTGCCGGTTCCTCCCCCTTCAACTCAACCGGAACAGCGGCGGGCTCGCCGTGCGGATCCGGGAGCTCGGGGGCTACCACGACCCAGCGATGCGCGGGACGCGCCACGGGTTTGCGTTCGAATCCCTCAAACACTCGGGCGACGGCGGCCAGGGTCGCCCCCGCAAAAAGGTATCCGAACACCATCAGGACGGTGTTGTTCGCGATGCCCTGGGGGTCGGTGGCGAAGCTGGTGACGATCGCCGAGATCGACACCGCGTAGCTGAAGACCCAAGCGATCCACCACTCGAAGATCGGTCGCCGCAGCCTGCCGTAGTGCTCTTCGATCGCGGCCAGCTCGATCACGTAGACCGGAGCCCACAGCAGATTGGCGAACGGTACGACGCAGCCGGCCCACAACGCCGCGACCGAGCGATGATCGGCCAGGCCATAGTGCGAGAACACGGCGGCCCGCCGCGCGATCAGCCACCGGATCAGGAACGCGCCAGACGTGATCAGCGCCGCGAGGGCCGCCACGCTGGCCAAATCTCCGAACCAGTCCGCGGCGACCGCCACTATCGAGTTCAGCAAGGTTTTCCGGTTGAAGACCAGCAGGACATACCGGGCGACGTACACCAGCGCCGCGCTACCGAGCACAAGCACGCTGATGAACAGCGCGAGGCGCACGGCCGCCGCCGACGGGCCGGTTTGTGCCGAAATTTCGCGGGTGGCCGGGGTCTGCTCGACATGGTCGGTCAAACCCCAACGCGGGATCGCGGCGTAGCGGGGTGTGGGGCCGAGCGACCGTGGTCCTCGCCGCGCGGGGGGTGCGGCACCGGGGCGCACCGCAATCCATCGGAAACCCGGCGGCAACCGCGGCGGCGTGCGTTGCGGTGCGGCCGACCGAGCGGGCGACGACGGGCCACCGTGGGTGCTCCACCGGGGATCGACACCCGGCACATCCGCCAGGGGTGCCATCAGCGCGCCACGACAACGCGGGCACCACTCGCGGCGACGTTCGCGCACGTTCCACCGAGTGCCGCACTGGGAGCACACCTGGATCACCGGACCAGCGTAGCCCCGGCGACGATGCGGGCCACCGAACGCGGCCCGCGCAGCAGCGGCGATACCTCTCCGATTGCGGGGAGCGCGGCGCACCTCGCAACGCCGCACGGATACGAGTGCAGAGACGGCATCCTCGACCGCGGATTCGCAGGTGTTACCGGCGTCACAGCTACTTCCTGGCTATCCACAGTTTCCACAGGTTTATCCACACGGTGTCGGGGGTATGCACGCAATCAATCAGCAAATAACGGTTGAACCTGGCCCCAACTGTGGATAACGCCGGGCGTTATCGGTGCGTCATCGACAGGCCAGATGAGCAGTCGAGCGAATGGACGGACCCGGTACGCAGCAATCGGAATCGCCCAGTCGCACCACCAAATCATGCCTGCCCCAGAGTGGGACCGATCGCCGACGGCCAGCACAAATCCCCAGCTCAGCGTGTCGTTGCCCGGTACATTTTCCAACCCCATCACAAAGGGTTATGATCGCCATCACCAAAAATTGTTGTGACTCACCTCACTCGGCTGAGGTGACCGACAAGTGAAAGGCGATTGATGGCGACGCATTCGTTCGGTCCGGGTACACCGGCCCCGTCGAACTCGTATTCCGGATCGCCCGCCTGGAACCACAGTTACAGCGTTGCCGCCTTGCGTGCTGGCCTGATCGCACTGGCGTTGCTCGCGGTTCTCGCCCTCATTGTTCTGTCTTGATTATTTCCTCTTGAAACCCCGTCGAATGGGTACTCGTCCCATCGGCCCATAGGGGTCGTCCTTGCGGCGCGCGCGGTCATGGAGCAGGGTTGATTACGCTGGGCCTGCCGCGCGGCGGACTCCGTGCGAATGCCCGTCAAGACGATCATCGAGGAAAGGAATGCCGTGGCTGAATACACCCTGCCCGATTTGGACTGGGACTACGCAGCGCTGGAACCACACATCTCAGGTCAGATCAACGAGATTCATCACAGCAAGCACCATGCCACCTACGTCAAGGGCTTGAACGACGCCATTGCCAAACTCGAAGAGGCACGCGCCAATGACGACCACGCCGCGATCTTCTTGAACGAGAAGAACCTCGCCTTCCACCTGGGTGGACACGTGAACCACTCGATCTGGTGGAAGAACCTGTCGCCGAACGGCGGGGACAAGCCGACCGGCGCGCTGGGCGCCGCCATCGACGACGCCTTCGGATCGTTCGACAAATTCCGCGCTCAGTTCAGCGCTGCCGCCAACGGCTTGCAGGGCTCGGGCTGGGCGGTGCTCGGTTACGACACCCTCGGCGACCGGCTGCTGACCTTCCAGCTGTACGACCAGCAGGCCAACGTCCCGCTGGGCATCATCCCGCTGCTGCAGGTCGACATGTGGGAGCACGCCTTCTACCTGCAGTACAAGAACGTCAAGGCGGACTACGTCAAGGCGTTCTGGAACGTCGTCAACTGGCCAGACGTGCAGTCGCGTTACGAGGCCGCAACGTCGAAGACGAAGGGCCTGATTTTCGGCTGAGACCATCGCTCAGATCTTTTCAAGGGCTAGGGCGTCACGCGGATCGCGTGGCGCCCTTACCTTTACCCGGCCCGTGTCGGCCGCTTCATAAAAGGCCTGCGCAAGTAGCCGTGTCGAGTTGCACCGCGCCTAAGCCGCAGGCATTCTTATTTATTCGGGCTACCAGCGTGGTTACTTCGGACGGACACTTCGCGCGGAGGTCGAGATGGAGACTGGGTCAGGCCAGCCGATAGGGGTTGCCCCCTTCCACGCTCGTGGTGCCCTGAAAGGGTTTGTGATCTCTGGCCGTTGGCCAGATTCAACCAAAGAGTGGGCCCAACTGTTGATGGTCGCGGTGCGGGTCGCATCCTTACCCGGATTACTTTCCACCACAACGGTATTCGGCGCCCGCGAGGAGTTGCCCGACGAGCCCGAGCCAGACACCGTCGGCCTGGTGCTGGCCGAAGGCACGGTGTTCGGCGAATCAGCAATCCAGCCAGGGTATTTCGCGGATCATCAACCCCCCGCTCTGCTCATGCTGCATCCCCCGTCGGAGACCACACCGTCGTTGCCGGAATGCACTGGAGCGGCCTCGGGATGCGTCCTGCTCCCGGGGTTACCGTATCTGGGATTAGAGCACCGCGCGGCGTGGGTCGAGGCGGAAGCCGACGGCACCATCACGTCGATGGTGAGCCGCGTCGGCGTCGACCCCATCAGCCATCCCGACACCGCGATTCTGGCAATGCTGCTTGCGGCATAAGGAGATTCAAACGACTTAGTTCGGGCTCCGAATCCAGAGATACGGGCGTCCGAACTTCCGGGCCTTCCTGGCGCGCCCCGGATTTGCCCGCTAACCTGGGACCGTTAGCGAAGGGGAGTAGCCCCTAATCGTCGTGTCGACATGCTGGCGAATAGCCCGGCCGGCGAACCGATCCCAGCGGATCGGTGGGCGAGACCTTCGACCGGTGTTCGATGACCACGGTGGTTGTCAACGACGTGTCGAAAGGTCACCCGGATGCTTGCGGCGACACTCCTGAGTCTTTCAGTGGTCTTCCTCGCCGAACTCGGCGACAGGTCTCAACTCATCACGATGACCTACGCATTGCGTTTCCGATGGTGGGTAGTGCTGCCCGGGGTGACCATCGCGTCGTTCCTCGTGCACGGGGTCTCGGTAACGATCGGCCACTACCTGGGCGCCACGCTCCCGGCGCGGCCGATGGCCTTCGCGTCCGCGATCGCGTTCCTGATTTTCGCCGCGTGGGCCTGGCGCGAGGGCGCCGCCGCCGACGACGAAGCCGCCTCGACCGCCCCCGAACCCCGCTTCGCGCTGCTGACTGTGGTGTCGTCATTCGCACTCGCCGAAATGAGCGACAAGACGACGTTGGCGACGGTGACGTTGGCCAGCGATCACGACTGGGCCGGCGTGTGGATCGGTAGCACCCTCGGCATGGTCCTGGCCGACGGGCTGGCGATTGGCGCGGGAAGGCTGCTGCATCGCCGCCTTCCCCGGCAGCTGCTGCACGTATTGGCCAGCGTGCTGTTCCTGATGTTCGGCCTGTGGATGCTGTTCGACAGCGCACTGGGCTGGCGGCCGGTGGCCATCGCGGTAACCGCGGTGGTGGCGCTGGCAGCCGTCACCATGGCCGCGGCGCAAACTCTGCGCCGCCGCCACACGGGAGCTTCGCTCGCCGGGAGGTCGCCGGAATCCGTCTAAGGTGCAGCGGCACCCCTTCGCTCCAGCCAGCCGAGCCCGGCAGTCGCCCCCAGAGGTATCCCTGAGGGCTATTTGGTGCACCCTCGTCCTCTTAACGCGCCCTGAATCCGACCCGACAGCAAAGTAGGCTTTCAAAGAGACTTCATAGACGGGTCGTTGCGAGATATTCGCCCGACACCATCCGCCGGGCGCCGCGCCGCCCTTCGGCAGGACGCCGAAGGATACCGACACCAGACCTGGTTTCTGCGGATAACCTGTGAGTTATGTCCTCTTTATGGACACTGCCGTGATTTAGTTGGACGCTCGTCAAGTGTGGACTCAGCGAACCTCAGGGACGGTGCCAGCGAAGCCGGCCCGGTTTGCACCTGGTTGTGGACACAAACTCTCGCTACCATGATCAGCAAACACACATAGGTAATAGTTCACTTCTACAGCCCAGTGGAGGTCATATCGATGAGCACGACGTTTTCCGCCCGCCTGAACCGCTTGTTCGACACGGTGTATCCACCCGGGCGCGGGCCGCACACCTCCGCGGAGGTGATCGCGGCGCTCAAGGCGGAGGGCATCACAATGTCGGCTCCCTACCTGTCGCAGCTACGCTCGGGCAACCGCACGAACCCGTCGTCGGCGACCATGGCTGCCCTGGCCAACTTCTTCCGCATCAAACCGGCCTACTTCACTGACGACGACTACTACGAAAAGCTCGACAAGGAGCTGGTGTGGATGGCCGCGATCCGCGACGACGGTGTGCGCCGCATCGCGGTGCGCGCCGTCGGGTTGTCCGCGCAAGCGCAGCAGGACGTCGTGCAGCGCGTCAACGAGCTGCGCCGCGCAGAACACCTCGACGCCTAGCCGCCACCGGGGCGCAGCCCGACCTGACGGGCTGCCGTCTGCCTGTTCCGATTAGGGTTGGCTCACGGATCGCGCACACGCGAGAGCGATAGTCCACGAGATACCGGGAGGCGGCCGGGAATGGGCCTGTTTCGCAAGCGAAAGAGTCGCGCGACGCGTCGTGCCGAAGCCCGTGCGATCAAGGCCCGCGCCAAGTTGGAGGCCAAGCTGGCCGCCAAGAACCAGGCGCGCCGATTCAGGGACGAACGTCGAGCCGCCGACAAAGTGCTCAAGGCGCAGATCAAATCGCAGCGCGACAGCGACCGCACGGCGCTGAAAGTCGCCGAGGCCGAGCTCAAGGCAGCGCGGGAGGGCAAGTTGTTGTCACCGACGCGGATTCGGCGGGTGCTGACGGTGTCGCGACTGCTGGCGCCGATTCTGACGCCGGTGATCTACCGGGCGGCGATGGCCGCCCGGGCGCTGATCGACCAGCGTCGCGCGGATCAACTCGGGATTCCGTTGGCTCAGATCGGCCAGTTCTCCGGGCACGGCGCGCAGCTGTCGGCCCGGATCGCCGGCGCGGAGAAGTCTTTGCGGGCGGTCCAAGAAAAGAAGCCCAAGGACGCCGAGACCAAGCAGTTCGTGGCCGCCATCTCCGAGCGGCTCGCCGATCTGTCAGCAGCCGTGACCGCCGCCGAGAACATGCCGGTGGCTCGTCGGCGCGCGGCGCACTCGGCGATCTCGTCGCAGCTCGACGGCATCGAAGCCGATCTGATGGCTCGGCTCGGGTTGACCTGAAAGTAGTGTTCTGACATGCCATTCCGCGACCGGTGTATTTCGCGCGTTCTGGTCACCGTCTTCGCCGCCGCCGCGCTTTACCTCGGCGCCGCGACCGCCACTGCCCCGGCGTGGGCGCACGTCCATGCCAGTAGCGACAACGCGGTCCGCGGCGCCATGGCGATCGTCACCTTTCAGGTGCCCAACGAATCCGACAAAGGCGCCGCAACCACGGCGCTGACCGTCAAGCTTCCGGATGTCGCATCCGCGCGCACCGAAGCCATGCCCGGATGGACGGCCAAGCTCGACCGCGACGTGTCGTCCGGCACGGTCGGATCGGTGACGTGGACGGCCGTGCCCAACGGCGGGATCGGGGTCGACCAGTTCGCGCTGTTCCGGATATCGGTGCAGCTGCCCGACACCGACAGCGTCAGCTTCCCGGCCACCCAGACCTACGCCGACGGGTCGGTGGTGAAGTGGGATCAGCAGCCGCTGCCCGACGGCAGTGAGCCCGAGCACCCGGCGCCCATGCTGACGCTCGGTGCTGGGTCCGCTGCCCCGCATGAACACCACCATTCGGGCATGCCCACCGGACACAGTGGCACATCGTCGGCCGCATCAGCCGACAACATCGCTCGGGTACTGGGCGGAGCCGCCCTGGTCGCGGCCGCACTCGGCATCGTCCTCGTGCTGGTCCGCCGCCGGACATGAGGCGGCTGGCCGACATCGCCTGGGCGGGCATGCTGCTGGCCGCCCTGCTGTTGACCGCCACACTGACCGCACAAGTCGCGTCGGCGCATGCCAACCGGGTGTCCGCCGACCCCGCGGACAATGCGGCTCTCGCGACGGGTCCGGCCCGGGTCAGCGCCACCTTCAATGAGCGATTGCAGACCACCTTCGCGGCCATGACCGTCGTCGGGCCCGACGGAAACGTCTGGTCCAGCGGGGACACCACCGTGCAGGGCGCGGTCGTCAGCGTGGGATTGCGCCCCCTTGGGCCGGCCGGCCCCTACACGGTGAACTACCGGGTGACGTCCGCCGATGGTCATGTGGTGTCCGGGTCCTGGTCGTTCCGCCTCACGGTGGCCGGTACCGGCACCCCGGGGCCTAGCGCCACCACCAGCGACACCGGCCACGGCATAGCGGTCTGGCCATTTGTCGCGGTGGCCGTGGCGATCGTCGGCGCGGGCCTGTTGTGGACCATGCGCCGCAAGCCCTGACCGACCTGGTCGGCAAGGCGCGACCGCACGTCCTGGCATGATGGGTGCCGAGTAACTTTTGGTGGCGCTAGAAATGGCCGAGAATGCTGCGAAGGAGCGGCCGAATGGCAGACCCTCAAGATCAACCCAACAGCGAATCCAACGGCGCGGCGACGCCGCCGGAGAAAACGCCGCCCGCCAAGGCCGCGAAAAAGGCACCCGCCAAAAAAGCGCCCGCCAAGAAAGCTCCGGCGAAAAAGGCCGCCGCGAAAAAGGCACCCGCCAAAAAAGCGCCCGCTAAGAAGGCTCTTGCCGAAATCCCTGCGCCCACGCCCCCGAAACCACCAGAGGCACAACAGGATCCACCGCCCCGGGTCGAGACGGACGGTGAAATCGCCGCTGCTGCAAAAGATGCCGCGGCAAAAGCAAAGTCAACGGTCGAAGGCGCCAACAACCCGGTCTCGGCCAACATTGCGCAGTCGGTAACCAGCCAGTCGTCGTTGCCACTCGCCGTCGCCGTTGCGCTGAGCCTGCTCGCGATCCTGCTGATCCGGCAGCTTCGGCGCCGCTGATGAGCGTGTCATTTGAGGCGACAGCCGACCTCGTCGACAGCATCGGACCCGACGTACGCAGCTGCGATCTTCAGTTCCGCCAATTCGGCGGCCGCACCGAATTCGCCGGGCCGATCAGCACCGTCCGCTGCTTTCAAGACAATGCACTGCTGAAATCTGTACTGTCCCAACCGAGCGCGGGCGGAGTGCTGGTGATCGACGGCGCCGGCTCACTGCACAGCGCACTGGTCGGCGACCTCATCGCCGAACTCGCCCGCTCCAACGGCTGGGCCGGGCTGATCATCAACGGCGCCGTCCGTGACGCCGCCGCATTGCGCGCCATCGACATCGGCATCAAGGCGCTGGGCACCAATCCCCGCAAGAGCACCAAGACCGGCGACGGTGAACGCGACGTCGAGATCAGCCTCGGCGGAGTGACGTTTGCGCCCGGAAAGATCGCCTACAGCGACGACGACGGCATCGTCGTCGTCTAATCGCTAAACCGATACTCGCGCACGCTTTTTCTCGAATTGCAGACCCTCACCGGCGACCTTGCCGCGCCGGATCATGCGCATGTCGAACAGGTAGTTCTGTTTGAGCCGCCACGGCGCGCGGGATCCCGATTTGGGAAGCAAGTGCATCGACCGCTGGAAATAGCCCGGGCTGAAGTCCATGAACGGCAGCTCGTCGACATCGCCGCCGGGATGCTGCGGCTCCACTTTGTCAAAGCCCTTGGCGTCCATGTAGTTCAGCAAGCGGCATACGAATTCGGAGACCAGGTCGGCCTTCAGCGTCCACGACGCGTTCGTGTATCCGAAGGTGATGGCGAAATTCGGCACCCCGGAGAACATCAGGCCCTTGTAGGTCATCAGCGACGTCAGGTCAAAGGGCTCACCGTTCCTGGTGGGCTGCACTCCGCCCAGTAATTGCATATTCAAACCCGTTGCGGTGACGATGATGTCGGCATCTAGCTCCTCGCCCGAGGTGAGCTTGATTCCAGTTTTGGTGAACCGGTCGATGGTGTCGGTGACGACGTCCGCCTTGCCGTGCCGGATGGTCCGGAAGAAGTCGCCGTCGGGAGCCAGGCACAGCCGCTGGTCCCACACGTTGTAGTTCGGGCCGAAGTGCTTCTCGACGTCGTAGCCTTTCGGCAGGCGCCGCTCGGCCATCGTCATCAGCAAGTTGCGCATGTAGGCGGGGCGTTTCCGGGCGAGCTGGTACTGGAAGGTGCTGAACACGATGGCTTTCCACCGATTTGCGATGTGCGCAAGGCGCTCCGGCAGCAGCCGGTTGAACCGCACCGCAAACGGGTCGACCCCGGGTAGTGAGCCGATGTAAGTCGGCGAGCGCTGCAACATCGTCACGTGTCCGGAACCCGAGTTCACCAGGGCGGGAATCAAAGTGATCGCTGTGGCGCCGGACCCGATCACGACGATCTTCTTGCCCGCATAGTCGAGGTCCTCCGGCCAATGCTGCGGATGGACGATCGTGCCCTCGAAGTCTTCGGCGCCGGGGAACGTCGGCGAATATCCCTCGTCGTAGTTGTAATAGCCGGTGCACGCAATCAAAAAGGAACAGGTCATCTCGCGCTGTTGGCCGTCGCTCTCGACGGTCACGGTCCAGCGGTTGTCGGCGTCGGACCAATCGGCCGCCACGACGCGGTGGCGGTAGCGGATGTGCTGGTCGATCTTGTTCTCGACCACGGTTTCCTTGATGTACGCCTTGATGTCGGCACCGTCGGCGATCGACTTCGCCGAGCGCCACGGCTTGAACCGGAACCCGAGGGTGAACATGTCCGAGTCGGACCGGATACCCGGGTATTTGAAAAGGTCCCACGTGCCGCCGAGGTCGTCGCGGCGCTCCAAGATGGCGTAGCTCTTGGTCGGGCAGCGGTTCTGCAGATGCCAGGCCGCGCTCACGCCGGAGATTCCGGCGCCCACGATGACGACGTCCAGATGCTCAGTCATGAGGGCCACGCTATCAACGCCCTGTCGAGCTAGTCAACACACTGTCGAAATTCTCAACCGTGTGTAAAGTAACGGGCGTGACCTCTGTCGGCCAGCCCCGCGCCCTGCGGGGCCGTCGTGCCCTGCGCCCGTCGGGCGACGACCGCGAGCAGGCGATCCTGGCGACGGCCGAGCGGCTGCTCGAGCAGCGTTCGCTCGCCGATATTTCGGTCGATGACCTGGCCAAAGGCGCCGGCATCTCGCGTCCGACGTTCTACTTCTATTTCAAGTCCAAGGAGGCAGTGCTGCTGTCGCTGCTCGAGCCGGTGATCGCGCGCGCCGACTCCGAGTTCGACGGCGCGGTGCAGCGGCTCCCGACCGACCCGCGCCGGGTGTGGCGCAACGGCATCAAAGCGTTCTACACCGCGTTCAGCACGCATCGTGCCGTGGCG
This sequence comes from uncultured Actinomycetota bacterium, assembly GCA_963794245.1. GTDB lineage: Bacteria > Actinomycetota > Actinomycetes > Mycobacteriales > Mycobacteriaceae > Mycobacterium. Next base: position 638,170 of record CAWCDD010000005.1, read on the forward strand.
CGGACCGCAACCGAGGCACTGGCCACCAGCTCGGAGCTGCGGACGGTGTGGTCGGGTTTCATGCAGAAATGGATCGACCAAACGGCCGCGATGATCGCCGCCGAACGGGAGCGTGGCGCCGCACCGGACACCATCCCCGCCGCGGATCTGGCGACGTCGCTGAACCAGATGAACGAGCGCACGATGATGGCCGCGCTGTCCGCCGAAACACCCGCGGTCGAGGCGGAGCGAGTCGTGGACACCCTCACCCACATCTGGGTGAGCAGCATCTACGGCGAATCCGGCTAGTTGTCACACCTCGGTGCGAACATATGTTCGTGCGCTGTGATGCGTCCATCCTGCACGCGGACCTGGATTCGTTCTACGCGTCCGTAGAACAGCGCGACGACCCGACCCTGCGAGGCCGCCCGGTGATCGTGGGCGGCGGAGTCGTGCTGGCCGCCAGCTACGAAGCGAAGGCCTACGGCGTGCGCACGGCGATGGGCGGCAGGCAGGCACGACACCTATGTCCGGAGGCCGTCGTGGTACCGCCGCGGATGACGGCCTATTCACGCGCGAGCGATGCGGTATTCGAGGTGTTCCGGGACGCCACACCGATTGTGGAGCCGCTGTCGGTGGACGAGGCCTTCCTGGACGTCGGCGGCCTGCGCCGGGTCTCCGGCACGCCGGTCCAGATCGCGGAGCGACTGCGCGTCGACGTGCGCGACCAGGTCGGCCTGCCCATCACTGTCGGCATCGCCCGAACCAAGTTCCTGGCGAAGGTCGCCAGCCAGGAGGCCAAGCCCGACGGGCTACTGCTGGTGCAGCCCGATCAGGAGCTGGCGTTTCTGCGCCCCCTGCCGGTGCGCCGGTTATGGGGCGTCGGTGCGGTGACCGCCGACAAGCTACACGCCTACGGCCTCACGACGGTGGCCGACGTCGCCGAGCTCAGCGAGTCGACGCTGGCCTCGCTGCTGGGCGTCGCGATGGGCCGCCAGCTGTATGCGCTGTCGCGCAACATCGACCGCCGCCGGGTGAACACCGGTGTGCGTCGCCGGTCCGTGGGTGCCCAGCGTGCGCTGGGCCGCGCCGGAAATCGCATGTCGGCCAACGAGATCGACGCCGTGGTGGTCAACCTGATCGACCGCATCACCGCCCGGATGCGTGCCGCGCAGCGTACGGGTCGCACCGTGGTGCTGCGGCTGCGGTTCGACGACTTCACCCGGGCGACCCGCTCACACACCTTGGCCTGGGCGACGTCATCGACGCAGCCGATCCTGGCCGCGGCCCGGCAACTGGTCGCGGCCGCCGCACCCGCGATCGCCCAACGCGGCTTGACGCTCGTCGGCTTTGCGGTGTCGGGTATCGACCGCAGCGGTGCGCAGCAGCTGATGCTGCCGTTTCACTCCGAATCGCTTGCGGTAGACGCCGCGGTCGACCAGGTCCGTCAGCGCTTCGGCCAGTCCGCGCTCACCCGCGGGGTGTTGGTCGGCCGCGATCCGGGTGTAGAGATGCCACATCTACCTGACTGATCCCGTCCACGCCAGCAGCTTGTCGGCCGGCCACGTGTTGACGATCCGGTCGACCGGAACGCCGGCGTCCAGCGCACGCTGGGCGCCGTAGCCCAGGAAGTCCAACTGGCCGGGAGCGTGCGCGTCGGTGTCGATACTGAACACGCAGCCGATTTCCAGCGCCAGGTTCAGCAGTCGGGTCGGCGGGTCGCGGCGTTCGGGGCGGGAGTTGATCTCCACCGCGGTGCCGTGATCGCGACAGGCGGTGAAGACCTTCTCGGCGTCGAACTTCGATTCGGGCCGGATGCCGCGGTTGCCGGCGACGAGCCGGCCCGTGCAATGACCCAGCACATCGGCATGGCCGTCGCAGACGGCGCGAACCATCCGGCGGGTCATCGCCGCGGAGTCCATCGACAACTTGGAATGCACACTGGCCACGACGACGTCGAGGCGTTCCAGCAGCTCGGGCTCCTGGTCCAGACTGCCGTCGTCGAGGATGTCGACCTCGATACCGGTGAGGATGCGCATCGGCGCGAACTTGTCCCGCAACCCGTCGATCACGTCGAGCTGTTTACGCAACCGCTCCGGCGAAAGACCGTTGGCGATCGTCAACCGCGGCGAGTGATCGGTCAACGCACAGTACTCATGGCCCAGGGACGCCGCGGTGGCCATCATCTCTTCGATCGGCGCCGAACCGTCCGACCAGTTCGAATGCAGATGCAGGTCACCGCGTAGCGCAGCCCGCACCTCGCCGCCACCGAGATCAGTTGCCTGCGAACGCAATTCAACCAACGCATCGGGCTCACGGCCGGCCCAGGCCTGGGCGATGACCTTCGCGGTCTTGGGCCCGATACCCGGCAACGTCTGCCAGCTGTTGGCCTGCCCGTGGCGCTCGCGCTCGGCGTCGTCGAGACCCTCGACGATATCGGCGGCGTTGCGATACGCCATGACGCGTTTGGGGTCCTGCCGGCTCCGGTCCTTGTAGTAGGCGATCTGCCGAAGAGCGGCTACCGGGTCCATGGCTCCAGTGTGCCTGGCCGTTCAGCACAGCTGCCCGGCGATGAACCCGGCGAAAACCACCCCGAAGCCGCCGATCTCGCCGACGATCAGCAGTGGCCATCAGCACCCCGGTTCCCCGCACCGGCTTGTCGAATTGGTTGACGGTGTCGCGCCGCGCTCCGTGCTCGATGTAGGCGGCGATCGCCGCGACGAAGAAGAACACGACGATCATCGCCGCCGTCAGGTTGACCCCCGTCGGCCAGGCGCTGAGTTCGACGAAGACCGCGAGCAGCAGCGTCGCGAACGAGTAGAGCAACGCCGCGCGGTGGGCGATGTCGACGTAGGGGTGTGCCCGGTGGTCGTCGGACGTCATGATCTGCCGGTACTTCCAGACTCCGAGCACCAATGCCAGCAAAAAGATCAGGCCGGCGCACAGCAGGGTGATCTTGGTGTCGATCCCGAGCGACGATAGTCATGGTCGGCACGAGTTTAGTTGCGCTTCATAAATTTCGGCTAGCGTCGATATCATGCGATTCGCGTTCAAAACCTCACCGCAAAACACCACCTGGGCGGGCATGCTCGCGGTCTGGCAGGCCGCCGACGACATCGACGTCTTCGAGTCCGGGTGGACGTTCGACCACTTCTACCCGATCTTCTCCGACAGCAGCGGGCCTTGCCTGGAGGGCTGGACGACGCTGACCGCGCTGGCGCAGGCCACCAAGCGGCTGCGGCTGGGCACCCTGGTCACCGGCATCCACTACCGCCACCCCGCCGTGCTGGCCAACATGGCCGCGGCCCTGGACGTCATCTCCGACGGGCGGCTCGAGCTCGGAATCGGTGCCGGCTGGAACGAGGAGGAGTCCGGCGCGTACGGCATCGAACTGGGCAGCATCAAGGAACGGTTCGACCGGTTCGAGGAAGCCTGTGCAGGTGCTGACCAGCCTGCTCAGCGAGGAGACCACCACCTTCGACGGCAAGTACTACCAACTCAAGGGACGCGCGCAACGAGCCCAAGGGCCCGCAGCGGCCGCACCCGCCAATCTGCATCGGCGGCAGCGGCGAGAAGCGCACGCTCCCACTCACCGCGCGCTACGCGCAGCACTGGAATTTCGTCGGGCGGCACGCCCGACGAGTTCGCCCGCAAGCGCGACGTGCTGGCCGCGCGCTGCGCGGACATCGGCCGCGACCCGAAGGAAATCACCATGTCGGCCCATGTCCGCCTGGAGCGAAGACCACGACTTACGGGCAAGTCGTCGAGACGCGGCCGGGCTGGCCGCCGAAGGCCTGGACCTGGGCATCGTCTATCTGCCGCCGCCGCACGACCCCGCCGTCCTGGAACCGTTGGCCGAGGCGATCCGGGATTCGGGGTTGTGGACGGGCTAGACGCCAATTTTGGGTCGCTGTCGGCGAGATCGACGTCTCGCTACGCCGAGCAAACCCGTCGTAGAGACCGTGGGTAGCTGGATCAGGTGTGGTTACGCCCCGAAGAGCAGCATGTCTTCAGCTGTTACCAAACGCTCCCGCTTAGCGGGGAACTCCCGGCTCTTCATCGGGTGGCGAAGCCAAGACCAGGCCATTCGCCCCACCCGCGAATTGGGTACTGGATTCATATGCACAGTGACCACTCCTGCGATCGGTCTACCCCAACCGTGACTCCGCTGTGACGAAGCACACAAGTCGTTATTAGACACCCGCAATCTGGCAAACTGCGGGAGACGCGCCGAGCAATTAATCGGCGTGTTTCTGGTGTGACTGGTGTGACTATTGAAGCGGCGCGGCCGTCGGCTTGATCGGCGCCGGAAGCGCGGTTGACGCCCATCAAATGCCGGTCACACGCCGGCCGCCGCGGCCCTGCCCTCGGCGATCGCCCAGACGATCAGCGACTGACCCCGACCCATGTCTCCGGCAACGAAAACACCGGGAACCGAGGTCTCGTAATCGGAGCCGCGTCCGACGTTTCCGCGGTCGGTGAACTTCACGTCGAGGTCGGTGAGCAGGCCCGGCTTCTCCGGGCCGACGAAGCCCATCGCCAGCAACACCAAGTCGGCTTCGAGCTCGAAATCGGAGCCCTCGACCTTGACGAACTTGCCGTCCTGCATCGTCACGTCATGCGCCTTGAGCGCGGTCACGCGCCCGTCCGTCGCCGACGAATTCCTCGGTGTTGACCGAGAACATCCGTTCGCCGCCTTCTTCGTGCGCCGATGACACCCGGTACATCAGCGGGTAGGTCGGCCACGGCGTGGATTCGGCGCGGGCTTCCGGTGGCCGCGGCATGATCTCGAACTGGTGGATGGCGACCGCACCCTGCCGGTGCGCGGTGCCCAGGCAGTCGGCCCCGGTGTCGCCGCCGCCGATGATGATGACCTTCTTGCCCTTTGCGGTGATCGGCGGCTCCCCGTCTTCGCCGAGGACGTCGTCGCCCTCCTGCACCCGGTTGCCCCACGGCAGGTATTCCATTGCCTGGTGGATGCCGTCCAGATCGCGGCCCGGAACGGGCAGGTCGCGCGCGGCGGTGGCGCCGCCGGCCAGCACCACCGCATCGAAGTCGGCGAGCAGCTGTTCGGCGGTGATGTCGACTCCGACGTTGACGCCGGCCCGGAATTCGGTTCCCTCGGCACCGCATCTGGTCCAGTCGCCGGTCGAGGACGCGCTTCTCCATCTTGAATTCCGGAATGCCGTAGCGCAGCAGTCCCCCGATGCGGTCGGCACGCTCGAAGACGGTGACGCTGTGCCCGGCGCGGGTCAGCTGCTGGGCGGCGGCCAATCCGGCCGGGCCCGAACCGATTACGGCGACCGTCTTTCCGGTCAGCTTCGTCGGCGGCATCGGCTCAACGAAGCCTTCGTCGAAGGCGTGATCGATGATCTCCAGCTCGATCTGCTTGATCGTCACCGGATCCTGGTTGATGCCCAGCACACACGCCGGCTCGCACGGCGCCGGACACAGCCGGCCGGTGAAGTCGGGGAAGTTGTTGGTGGCATGCAGCCGCTCGATCGCGTCGCGCCACCGGCCCCTGCGTACCAGGTCGTTCCATTCCGGGATCAAGTTGCCCAGCGGGCAGCCGTTATGGCAGAAGGGAATACCGCAGTCCATGCAACGGGTCGCCTGCTCGCGCAGGGTGTCGTCGTTGAACTCCTCGTAGACCTCTTTCCAGTCCTTCAACCGGAGCGGGACAGGCCGGCGTTGCGGCAGCTCCCGATGGGTGTACTTGAGGAAGCCGGTTGGATCAGCCATGCGCCGCCGCCATAATCGCCTTGTCGACATCGACGCCGTCGCGTTCCGCTTGGGCGATCGCCTGCAACACCTTCTTGTAGTCCCGGGGCATCACTTTCGCGAAATGCCGCTGCTGCACATGCCAGTCGGCCAGGATCCGCTGGCCGACAGCGGAATCGGTGGCATCAACATGCGCCTGCGATGATGCCGTGCAGGAAGTCGACGTCTTCGGAGTCGAGAGCCTCGAGATCCACCATCTCGGTGTTGAGGTTCTCGCGGCAGTTCCTCGTCAGGGTCGTAGACGTAGGCCACACCGCCGGACATGCCGGCCGCGAAGTTACGCCCGGTGCGGCCGAGAATCACCACCCGGCCGCCGGTCATGTACTCGCAACCGTGATCGCCGACGCCCTCGACCACGGCGTGGGCGCCGGAGTTGCGGACCGCGAACCGTTCGCCGACCACGCCGCGCAAGAAGACCTCCCCACTGGTAGCGCCGAACAGGATCACGTTGCCGCCGATGATGTTTTCCTCGGCCACGTAGTCCTGCGGCGCATTGTCTGACGGCCGCACTACGATCCGGCCGCCGGACAGGCCCTTGCCGACATAGTCGTTGGCGTCGCCGTACACCCGCAAGGTAATGCCCTTGGGCACAAAGGCGCCGAAGCTGTTGCCGGCGGAGCCGTCGAAGGTGATGTCGATCGTTCCGTCCGGCAAGCCTTGGCCACCATAGGCTTTCGTCAGCTCGTGGCCGAGCATCGTGCCCACCGTGCGGTTGACATTGCTGATGGTCGTGGAGAACCGGACCGGCTTGCCGGAATCCAGTGCCTCACGGCTCATCACGATCAACTGCTGATCCAGCGCCTTGTCCAGGCCATGATCCTGACGAGAGCTGCAGTACAGGTCCTGGTTCATGAACGCGGACTCCGGCTCGTGCAGCACCGGGGCCAGATCCAGCTTGTGCGCCTTCCAGTGGGCGCGCGCCAGCGTGGTGTCCAGCGCGCCCACCTGGCCGACGGCCTCGTTGAAGGTGCGGAAGCCCAACTGCGCCATGTACTCCCGGACTTCTTCGGCGATGAACATGAAGAAGTTCTCGACGAACTCCGGCTTGCCGGTGAACCGCTCCCGCAGCAGCGGGTTCTGCGTGGCCACGCCGACCGGGCAGGTGTCGAGGTGGCATACCCGCATCATGATGCAGCCCGCCACCACCAGCGGAGCGGTGGCGAAGCCGAACTCCTCGGCACCCAGCAGCGCGCCGATCATCACGTCGCGTCCGGTCTTGAGCTGCCCGTCCACCTGGACCACGATCCGATCGCGTAACCCGTTGAGCAGCAAGGTCTGCTGCGTCTCGGCCAGCCCCAGCTCCCACGGAGCACCCGCGTGCTTCTGCGACGTCAGCGGCGTGGCGCCGGTGCCGCCGTCGTGTCCGGAGATCAGCACCACGTCGGCGTGCGCCTTGGACACGCCCGCGGCGACGGTGCCGACGCCGTTCTCGGAGACCAGCTTGACGTGCACGCGCGCCTGACGGGTTGGCGTTCTTCAGGTCGTGGATCAGCTGCGCGAGATCCTCGATGGAGTAGATGTCGTGGTGCGGCGGCGGCGAGATCAGGCCGACACCTGGCGTGGAGTGCCGGACCTCGGCCACCCACGGGTAAACCTTGTGTCCCGGAAGTTGGCCGCCCTCACCGGGTTTCGCGCCCTGCGCCATCTTGATCTGGATGTCGGTGCAGTTGGTCAGGTAGTGCGAGGTGACGCCGAACCGCGCCGAGGCGACCTGCTTGATCGCGCTGCGGCGCCAGTCGCCGTTGGGGTCGCGGTCGAAACGCTTGACGTCCTCGCCGCCCTCACCGCTGTTGGACCGGCCGCCCAGCCGGTTCATCGCGATGGCCAGCGTCTCGTGCGCCTCGGCGGAGATCGAGCCGTAGCTCATCGCGCCGGTCGAGAACCGCTTGACGATCTCGCTGGCGGGTTCGACCTCGTCCAGTGGAACCGGGGGCCGCACATCGCCGCGGAACTTCAGCAGGCCGCGCAGCGAGGCCATCCGCTCGCTCTGGTCGTCGACCAGACGGGTGTAGTCCTTGAAGATCTTGTACTGGCCGGTGCGGGTGGCGTGCTGCAGCCGGAAAACCGTCTCCGGATTGAACAGGTGGTACTCGCCCTCGCGGCGCCACTGATACTCCCCACCCACCTCGAGTTCGCGGTGCGCACGCTCGTCCGGCCGGTCCAGGTAGGCCAGCTTGTGCCGCGCGGCCACGTCGGTGGCGATGTCTTCCAGCGTGATCCCGCCGGTCGGGCAGCCAGCCCGGTGAAGTACTCGTCGAGCACGTCCTCGGAGATCCCGATGGCCTGGAACAGCTGGGCACCGGTGTAAGACGCCAGCGTCGAAATGCCCATCTTGGACATCACTTTCAGCACGCCCTTGCCGGCGGCCTTGACGTAGTTGTTCAACGCCTTGTCGCGGTCTGCCGATCGAGAACCGTCGATGACGTCGCGGTCGAGCATGTCCTCGATCGACTCGAACGTCAGGTACGGGTTGACCGCGGCGGCGCCGCAGCCGATCAGCATCGCCATGTGGTGCACCTCGCGGGCATCACCGGATTCGACCACCAGACCCACATGGGTGCGGGTCCGATCGCGTACCAGGTGGTGGTGCACCCCGGCGACGGCGAGCAGTGACGGTATCGGTGCCATCTGCTCGTTCGAGTCCCGGTCGGAAAGAATGATGACCCGGGCGCCGTCGGCGATCGCGGCCGAAGCCTGCGCACGTACCTCATCCAGCGCAGCTGCCAACCCGGCGCCGCCATCGGCGACCGGGTACAGACAGCGAATCACCTTGGAGCGCATACCGTGTGGGCGCCCGTTGACCTCGTCGTCCGGATTCAGGTTGATCAGCTTGGCCAGCTCATGGTTACGCAGAATCGGCTGACGCAGCACGATCTGGTGGCAGGATTCCGCGGTCGGGCTGAGCAAGTCACGCTCCCCGCCGGTGGTGCCCTGCAGGCTGGTCACCACCTCCTCGCGGATGGCGTCCAGCGGCGGGTTGGTCACCTGAGCGAACAGCTGGTGGAAGTAGTCGTACAACATCCGGGGACGCTGCGACAGCACCGCGACCGGGGTATCGGTACCCATCGATCCCAACGGCTCGGCGCCGGTGCGGACCATCGGGGACACCAGCAGGTTGAGCTCCTCGTAGGTATAGCCAAAGGCTAACTGCCGCATGACAAGTCGATCATGCGCCATCCGCGCGTACTCACCTTGAGGCAACGAGTCGAGCGGGACGAGGTTGTTGTCGAGCCACTCCTGGTACGGGTGCTCGGCGGCCAGCTCGGCCTTGATCTCCTCGTCGGCGACGATGCGGCCCTGGGTGGTGTCCACCAAGAACATCCGGCCCGGTTGCAGCCGCATGCCGGTGCACCACCGTCGACGGGTCCAGGTCCAACACCCCGGCCTCGGACGCCATCACGACCAAGCCGTCGTCGGTGACCCAAATGCGGGACGGGCGAAGGCCATTGCGGTCAAGCACGGCGCCCACGACGGTGCCGTCGGTAAACGTCATCGACGCCGGGCCGTCCCACGGTTCCATCAGCGACGCGTGGTACTCGTAGAAGGCACGGCGCGCCGGGTCCATCGACTCGTTACGTTCCCAGGCCTCGGGAATCATCATCAGCACCGCGTGCGGCAGGCTGCGCCCGCCCAGGTGCAGCAACTCCAGCGCCTCGTCGAAGCGCGCGGTGTCGGAGGCACCGGGGGTGCAGATCGGGAACAACTTCTCCAGGTCGTCGACCGACCCGAAGACGTCGGTCTTGATCAGCGCCTCACGCGCCCGCATCCAATTCTCGTTGCCGGTGACGGTGTTGATCTCGCCGTTGTGGGCGATGCGCCGGAACGGATGCGCCAGCGGCCAGGACGGGAAGGTGTTGGTCGAGAAGCGGGAGTGCACGATGCCCAGCGCGCTGGTCATCCGATCGTCTTGCAGGTCAAGGTAAAACGCCTTGAGCTGTGGGGTGGTCAGCATGCCCTTGTAGACCATCGTCTGGCCGGACAGGCTTGGAAAGTAGACGGTCTCGCGGCCGGGGCCATCCTGGCCCGGGCCCTTGGTGCCGAGTTCGTGCTCGGCGCGCTTGCGAACCACGTAGCAACGGCGTTCCAGGTTCATTCCGGACGCCCCCGCCATGAACACCTGCCGGAAGGTGGGCATCGCGTCACGCGACAACGCGCCCAGCGACGAGTCGTCGGTGGGCACATTGCGCCAGCCCAGCACCGTGAGGCCCTCGGCTTCGGCGATCTTCTCCACCGCGGCGCAGGCGGCGGCGGCATCCTTGGACGACTGCGGCAGAAACGCGATACCGGTGGCGTAGCTGCCCGGCTCGGGGAGCTCGAAGTCCACGACTTCTCGCAGGAACGCGTCCGGGACCTGAATCAGGATTCCCGCGCCGTCACCGCTGCGCGGCTCGGCGCCCTGGGCGCCACGATGTTCGAGGTTGACCAGTGCGGTGATCGCCTTGTCGACGATGTCGCGGCTGCGACGGCCGTGCATGTCGACGACCATGGCTACCCCGCACGAATCGTGCTCGTACGCGGGGTTGTACAACCCAACGCGCGTGGGCGTCATATGCACCTGCCTCTTTCACCAGAACCTGCTGCGCGGCCGTTTTCAGTGGCTCCGACGGGGCTGCACCCGGAGGTTGCGGACCGACCCCTTCGGTCTTGTCGATAGGCTGTCTCCCAGGCGGAAAATGGTCCGATGGGGGAATCGTCCGTGCGGCGCTGAACGGTGGCGTGTACCCGGTCTCGACAAGTCGTAAAACGATATGACAAAAACCGCCTGACATGCCAACTTTGCCAAGTCTAACCCGGCCGGTAGCGCGAGCGTAAATTCGCTGCAGGCGGCGACCGATGACGCGGCGGAAATGCGGTTCAACGGCCGACAATGGCCCGCGGCAGCGCTGACCCGGGCGGACCACTCGCCCCGCCGGCTACTTCCCAGAGTTTGCTGTGACCCCGGCCGTACGCCGGCGCCGGCATGGCCGGAATCACAGTGCGCGGTCGCATCCGCACCAAGGATCGCGATAAGGCGTGGCAGCAATGCTGTCCGAAATCCCCCGTCGGCCTGCCCGGTGGACGCCCGGGACGTCGGGCCGGCACCGCATAAGGGCTGCCGAGTTTGCGCGATACTAAGAAGAGCGCGTGACGAGATACTGGATCGATCACCCGGCACCGAGGAGCCCATGAACGAGCGCGACGAATTCCTGCGGGACCGTCTGCAGCCCGACCAGCACCGCAACCCCGCCGCACGCCCGCCCGGTCCCCATCCCAGGGACCACCAGGGCGCACCGCCGCCAGCATTTCCCCGGCCTCAACAGCGACCCGCCCCGCCGCCGTCGTTTCCGCCTCCTCCGTCGCCCCGACCGCCCGCGCAGCCACCGCCTGCGCCCGCGCGTCAGCGCGTCGCTCCGCCTCCCCCGCCGCGACCCGCTGGCGCACCTCCGGGTCCTGCTCCTGCGCCCGTCATCCCGCCGCCGGCGCCCGAAGCCGGCCTCACCCCGGCCGCCGGTGCCGAACTTCCCGACCGCGGGTGGCGACGCATCCTGCGGCTGCTCACCTTTGGCCTTGTCAACCTGGGTCCATCACCCGCACAACTGGAAGACGCCGAATTCGAAGCAGCCATCCGAACCGGTTTCCGCGGCAACCACAAGGTCGGCGTCGCTGGGTAAGGGCGGCGTGGGAAAGACGTCCGTCGCCGCCAGTGTCGGATCGCTGTTCGCCGAGCTCCGCCATCAAGACCACGTGGTGGCGATCGACGCCGATACCGCCTTCGGACGGTTGAGCAGCCGGATCGATCCGCGGTCGACGAGCTCGTTCTGGGAACTGACCGCCGACAAGAACTTGGAAACCTTCACGGATGTCGCCGGGCGGGTGGGCCGCAATTCGGTCGGCCTGCATGTGCTCGCCGGCGAGCCGGCGTCCGGTCCGCGCCGGGTACTCGATCCCGCGATCTACCGCGAAGCCGCGTCGCGGCTGGACCGCCACTTCACGATCTCGGTCATCGACTGCGGCTCGACGATGGACTCACCGGTCACCCAGGAAGTCCTGCGCGACCTGGATGCGCTGATCGTGGTGTCCTCGCCGTGGGCGGATGGGGCCTCCGCGGCCGCCCGGACCATGGAGTGGCTGTCGGATCAGGGCATGACGGAGCTGTTGCACAACACGATCGTGGTGCTCAACGATTCCGACGGGCACGCCGACAAACGCACCCGGGAGCAGTTGGCCCGCGAATTCGTCGATCACGGACAGCCGGTGGTGCAGGTGCCCTACGACCCTCATCTGCGACCCGGTGGTGTCATCGACGTGAGCCACGAGATGGCCGGCCCCACGCGGCGCAAATTCCTGCAGGCCACCGCGATGATCGCCGGGTATTTCGCCGCGAGCCCCGACCGTGCCCGCGACTCCCGGCCGGGTGGCGGCGAAGAGCTGAACGCTGCCGGACTTCAGGTGGTCGCACTGCGCGCCGACGGGTCGGCGATCGCCTCGATCTTGGTGACGACCGGGCCCCGAATGGTCAGCACGATGGCGGCGAACAGCCGGCGCTCGGCGAATGCGAGCACCACCGGTTGCCCGGCGGGTCCGCTGACCAGGGTGACTCCCGGCCACAGGTAGCGCATCAGGTTGGTGGCCACCGCCTCCGGACCATGGTTGATCTGCGGCGGGCGGCGCCGGGTCGGCCAGGACCGTGCCCACCCCCCAGACCGTCGGGTCCAGCACGGCGGTCAGCGCGGCGATGTCGCCGTTCGTGCATGCCGTGATGAATTTCTCGGTGACGAGCTGATGCTCGGCGGAGGCCACTTCACTGCGCTTCGGCTGTGCCACAGTGAATTTCGAACGCGCACGCCGCGCCAGCTGACGGCAGGTGCCGACCGGGCGACCCACGGTTTCGGCAATCGAATCGAACGGGACGCCGAACACGTCGTGCAGCACGAACGCGACCCGTTCGCCCGGACTGAGCCGCTGCAAGACTTCCATCAACGCCGTGCGCACCTCGTCGTCGAGAGTGACCCGATCGGCCGGGTCCAGGCTTCGCGATTCCGCGACCTCGGTGTCGAGTCGGCCATCGGCGGCACGGCCCAACCGCTCGTAGCGCATTCGCGCCGAGCGCACCTGATCGAGGCAGAGCCGGCTCGTGACGACGGTGAGCCAGCCGCGGATGTCGTCGATATCGTCGGGAGCGACTCGCGAAAGCCGCAGAAATGCCTCTTGCGCAACATCTTCGGCGTCACCGACATCTCCGAGGATTTGATATCCGAGATTGACCAGATACGGGCGGTGCCGGCGCCAGGCGTCGGCGATCTGGTCGGTTGGCGGCTGGGCTTGGTTCATGAATACATCGACGATCTGGTGCCGGAAAAAGTTACTTGCTACCGACTGTAACTTTCCCCGCTCCGGGCCCGTCGTTGATGAAGATCTTCGACCTCAGGAGGAAACATCATGACGATCGTCGTAACCGGGGCGACTGGCAATGTCGGACGCCCCCTCGTTGCCGAACTTGTCGCCGCGGGCGCCCGGGTGCGCGCCATCACCCGCACACCGGAAACCGCCGGGCTTCCCTCGCCCGCCGAGGCGATAGGCACGGTCGCCGACGCGCTGCCAGGAGCATCGGCGGTATTCCTCAATTCCCGCGCGCTCGGAGAGAAGCCTTGCCGCCGTCGTGGCGGAATGCCGGCGGGCGGGCGTCACCAAACTCGTTGCGCTGTCTGCGATCAACGCCGATGACGACTTCTCGCGACAGCCCTCGCGCTTTCGCGGCGACCGTAACAAGGAGGTCGAACAGCTCGCCATCGACTCGGGTCTGGCGTGGGTGAGCCTGCGGCCTTCGGTCTTCGCGACGAACTTCGCCGGGATGTGGGCCGCGCAGCTACGCGCCGGCGATACGGTGGCCGGACCGTATGCGGCGGCTTCGACCGCACCGATCGTCGAGAGCGACATCGCAGCGGTCGCGGCGCGGGCGCTGCTCACCGATGAATTTGTCGGTCAGCGGATTCCGTTGACCGGCCCGCAGGCGTTGACCAATTCAGAGCTTGTCGCGGTTATCGGCCGCGTGCTGGGACGCCCACTGCAGTACCGGGAAATACCCGCAGACGCGGTACGGCAACGGTTCATCGACTTGGGCTTTGGCGCCGACTTCGCCGACGCGTATGTGGGGATGCTCGCCGAAACGCTGGACAACCCCGCACTCGTCACTCACGACGTGGAGAAGATTCTCGGCCGGGCGCCAGTGTCCTTCGCGGCAGTGGGTGTCCGAGCACCGCGACCTGTACACGAACTAGATACCGAAAAGGAGTTCTGAGATGTCCGAACCACGCCCGCCGCGCTACCTCAAACCGATGAACAAGATGATGATGGCGGTGCAACGGCTGGGGATACCGACCGGCCCAGCCATGGTCCTTACCGTGCCCGGTCGCAAGTCGGGTCAAGCCGCGCAGCACCCCGATGACGCCGTTCGAATTTCAGGGCGGCCTCTACGTTGTCGCGGGCTATCCGGGAGCGGACTGGGCGGCTAACGCCCGTGCCGCGGGTACCGGCACGCTGAGTCGGGGCCGACGGTCACGGAAAGTCCGGATCGTCGAACTCACCGCTACCGAAGCGCGGCCGGTCCTGCGGGCATTTCCCACCGAAGTGCCGGTGGGTGTGGCGTTCGCGAAGCGCTCGGGGATGGTGTGCGACGGGACGGCCGACGAATTCGAAGCACTGGCGGGCCGGCTCGCCGTTTTCCGATTCGAGCCAACCTAACCGCCGACGTTGTTTCCCCAGACCTAAAGGTAAAGCCGTGCAGCGGTTCCCACCGTTAACCATCGCTGGTCCCGCAATCGCCGGACAGGGGCTGACGGTCAAGCCGACTGCGCGATTTCGCGCACCGGGTATCCGTTGCGCTCGGCCAGGGACCGCAGCTGACGCAACGCGAAGGCACGCGGGCGACCGCCTTCGGGGATCACCACGCCGGCCCACAATCCTTCCGCGCCGGCCGACTCGACGGCGTCACGCGCGCACATCCAGCGGCGCGGGCACGCCCGGCACGAGGCGATGGCCTCGGCGTCGGGGGCAGTGGTCCACCGATCAGGGTCCTGCGTGCAGGCGCCGAGCGGGATGTTGAACAGGGGGGTTGCGGTCATGTCGATCGTTTCCTTCTGAAGGATTGCGTGCTGCGTCCTATGCAACGGAACGGTATAGCAATAACCGCTGCAATGCAACAGTTTGGTTGCAGTAACGCGTCGGTCGGACCGGCCTGAGCGGTTCGGCAACCGGCCAGGCGGACCGGCATGGCGGCATAACTACCACTTTGAGCTGCTATTTTGTGCAATCTCGCCGCGCTTCGTCCGGGCCGGGCAGACGGTTACGTAACCGTAGCATTGAGTCGATTCCCGCATGGAACGAGGGTCGGAAGTGGGCGCTCGACGAACAAAACCGTAGCGCTCCGGCAGCCGAGGACGCCGGGCGAAAGACGAGGCGGCCGACCAGTGGGTCAAGCCGGTGCATCGGCGTAGCGTTCCGACGGCGTGACGGGCCCGGCTCTGATTAAAAACGTAGCGCCGTGCGATAGGAATTTGAGGGGTGCGACGGTTAGGATTACAACGGCGGAAGGTCCGCCCAGCCGCCCTCCATCGAGGAAATCCCGCAGATGCCCAGCGCCGAGTCGACTTCCGAGCTTGCCCTGCTGGTTGTGCACAGCGGCAATGCGTCGCATGCGATCGACCCCGGCCGGGGTGTGGTGACCATCGGTCAAGACCCTCAGGACGACGTGCGGATCGACCACCTGCAAATTCCCGGGGAGCAGCTACACGCCGAGCCCGTCGATGGGTCCTGGCGGATCGTCGACAAGGGGCCGAGCGGCATGTTCGTCGACGGACAACGGACGAGCTCCGTGACGGTCACGGGCAAAACGACGGTCCGGCTCGGCGATCCCAGCGAGGGCGACGTGCTGACATTTGAGATCGTCAAGCCGTCGAGTCCCGGTGGACGCGGCAACGGACAAAAATCCGATACCGGCGAACCGGATCCGGGCATGGTGCGCGCGGGCGCGGCCGCCGCCGCACGCCGGAGGGAACTAGGCATCAGCCAGCGCAGCCTGGCGGCCGACGGCATCATCAACGCGGGCGCCCTGATCGCGTTCGAAAAGGGCCGCAGTTGGCCGCGCGAGCGAACCCAGGCCAAGCTCGAGCAGGTCCTGCAATGGCCCGCCGGAACCATCGCACGGATCCGCCGCGGACAGCCCGACACCGGCGAAGCACTCCCAGCAGCTGTCGAGCCCGACACCGCCAAAGCGCCGACGGAAGCACCGCACTCCGACGCCCCGGCATCGCTGATCGCGCAGGCCGTCGTCGCCGCCGTGGACGGCTGCGGCCTGGCCATCGCCGCATTGCCGTCGGCACGCGAGCCCGAATTCACCGAGCGGGCGGCACCGATCCTCGCCGACCTCCGTCAGCTCGAGGCAATCGCCGTTCGGGCCACCCGCATCAGCCGGATCACCCCCGAACTGATCAAAGCGTTGGGCAAGGTTCGCCGTCACTACGACGAACTGATGACGCTCGGGTCGACCGCCCCGGGCGCCCCGCTGGCACAACGCTTGTATGCGGCCCGGCGGCGGGCAAACCTTTCTACTTTGGAGACCGCCGAGGCGGCCGGAGTCACCGAAGACATGATCGTGCGTGCAGAAGCCGACGAAGCGCTGCACGCCAATGTCGCCGACGCGATCGAAACACTGATCGGCCACATCCACTGACGGCGGGGCACTGCCAACCCTGTCGCGACGCTCGCCGCGCCAGGCCACCCGACGCGTGGTGGAAGCCCTTGCCTATCGCAAAAATTCGTGCACGAACCCCGGCCACACGGCGTTACGCTTAACGGGCGGTTAAAACGCGACGCGCGAGTTCAATGCGCCATAGGGCTTCACACGGAGGACTCACAAATGTCTGTATTTGCACAAGCCGCGAGACTCCTGGGCACCTTGGCCGGATTAGGTCAACAAGGCGCCGGCCTGGGCCTAGGTTTAAGCGGCGGCTCGGGATTCAGCACTGAATACATTGTGGGAAGTGCGACCAGCGCGGGCGGAGACCTCGGATCCTCTGTGCTTGCCCCGTTCGGCGGGAAGATGATAAGCAGCTACATCAAAAATCTTTCGCCGCTGCAACGAATGAACCTGGTGAACCGCATGGGCGGCACGGAGGGTGCGAAGCAATTCGCAAAAGGACTCAGCATCATCGCCTGGACCATCACCATCGTCGACCTGATGGAGCTGACGATTGGATTCGGACCGCCCACCGAGGGCGCTGACGTCAAAGCCGGTTCGCAACAATTCTCCGCGCTCGCAACACAGCTGGCGTCGGCCCTGCCGAAAAACGAGAGCTGGGAGGGCTCGGCATCGGAAGCCTATGCCGACCTAGACACGGCGTTGCAGAACTTGGCACAGTCGATGGCTGCTCTGGACTCCCAGCTGGCGTCCCTGGTGGAAAATCAGGCCGAATGGGTTACCCATGCGCGCTTCATCTTTGGGATTTTGAAGGATGTACTTTTGGCGGCCATGATCATTGAAATGATCATGACGCTGACGGTGCCCGCCCCGGCCGGCCCGATCGCGGCCAAAGCTTTCGCAATTGCCGTTGCCACGCTTGGGATCGGCGTTGCCACAACCTGTCTTGGAACCGTGACGTATTTCTCGGTAACTAATGGACAAAAAGCCGAGGCTTTGGCCAATCAATACGCGGACCTTGCCTCGGGTACAACGCAAACGGGTCAGTTCGCCCAGGCGAAGTTGACTACCGCGGAACAGTCCACGGTTTCCAGCTTCGACGCCGTTTCCAACAGCATGTCCGGCATGTCCGCTCTGTCCGCGATCCCGGCCCCCGCCGCGCCGGCGGCCAAAGCAAGCAGCGGTTCGGACAATGAGCGCTCAGCGCTGACGGCCCAGACGAATGCGGGCGAGCCTCCCGCGGGCGCCTCGCCCGAAACACCGGCGACACCGGATCCGACGACGCCGTCCACGCCCTCCGCCACCATGCCCACCGTGTCCCAGCTGTCCGCAATGTCGGGACAAGGCGCGAAGCTGTCCGGTCAGCTGTCACAGCCCGCGAACCTTGTCAACCAGGCGGTGGGACAGCTGCAGCAGATGGTCCAGTCGGCTCAGCAGGGCCAGGGCGCCGCGGCTCCCGCCGAGGAGGCCGTCACCGAAGAGGCCGCGCTCGCGGGTGATGCCGCGGGCGCCGGGGCAAGCGTGGGCACACCGGGAGCAGAGCGTGCACCCGTTGAAGCAGCGGCGGGCGCGGAACGAGCGCAAGGACCGGGCCCGACCGGACGCCTCGCCTGATGTTGACTCGCCAAAACCTTTGCGCCCCAAGACTATAAGAAACACAAACCAGGCATTAAGGAGCACCAGTCATGGCCGATGTAGCCGTCACACCAGCACACCTAGACAAGCTGGCAGCAGCACAGGACCAGGCGTCGACCCAGGCCGGGACAGCGGCCTCGGCGGCCGACGGCCTCGAAGTCGATGTCTGGGTGGGCCACGGCGTGGCCAGCTGGTATTCAAATCTTGCCTTCACCAAGGCCGCGGCTGCGCGCAAAAGCACAGGCGAAGCCATGGGCAAGTCCTCCACCGAGCTCGCCCTGAAGCTGCGTACCGCCAAAAGCGTTTACCAGACCAGCGACGAGCAGTCCGGCAAGAATCTCAACAAACAGGTGCTCGATCGCTGACCATCTCCGAGTCGATTTCCCAACGGCGATTCGGATTCGACCCAACATCCCCTGAGCCGTCCCGCGCAATCCCGCCTGGGACAGGTAGAGCGTAACCGCGCCGCGCTGCGGCTTCGGGACCGTGACGGCCGCCTCCAGCCGGCGCCGGCCGCGGGCGGCGTCGCGAACTGGATCCCCCGACCCACCGAGCACGTCGATGCTGCCGCGACGCTCATGGTGCCGTCCCGCACTCTGGATGTCGAAGCCCCTGCCTACCCGACAAATTCGTGCACCGACCCCGGTCGCAGCGCGTTTAGGCTTTAACGAGCGACTAATACCCGATGCACCCCTCAACGCACCAAGGCACATGGTAAGGGCCCCACACATGTCTGTTTTTGCACAAGCCGCCAAGATCATCGGCACCTTGACCGGATTAGCCGGGCTAGGTCAACAAGGCGCCGGCCTAGGCCTGGGTCTAAGCGGCATTACTGGCGGTGACCTCAGCGCTGAATATATTGCCGGGAGCGCGACCAGTGCGGGCGGAGACCTCGGTGGCATCGCGGCTCAGCTCGGCAAGGGGCCGCTGGTAAACAGGTTTGACGCGTACATAAAGGGTGACCCGATTCGGAATATGAAATTCACCGAACGCATGTCGGGCAACCGCCTCGCCAGCGTTGAGAATGCTAAAAAAGGTGTTAAAGATATCGGCAAAGGTGTCAGTATCATTTTGTGGACGATCACCATCGTCGAGCTCTTGGAGCTGACGACTGGATTCGGACCGCCAGACGAGGGCGGTGACCTGAAGGTCGGCTCACAACAACTCAACACACTTGCCGCGCAGCTGAAGTCAGCCCTCCCGGACGAAACCTGGCAGGGTTCAGGGTCGGAGGCTTATGCCGATCTGGACGCGGCATTGCAGAACATGGCGACGACTATGGCCCAGCTGGACAATCAGCTGGCGGCCCTGGTAGCAGATCAGGCCGAGTGGGTCGTCCATATGCGCTTGGCTTTTGGGATATTAAAGGACGTACTTTTCGCGGCATTCGTCATCGAGATGCTCATATTTATGATTCCTCCAGGCGGCCCGCTCGCGGCGAAAATTTTCGCAGGTACCGTTTGCGCCCTTGGGATCAGCGCTGCCCTGAGCTTTCTTGGCGTCCTGCTCAACTACTCGATAACGAATGGACAAAAGGCGGATGCTTTGGCCACCCGATACACGGCACTGGCCGCGGGGGCGGTGCAGCAGGGTTCGTTGGCTCAGGCCACAGTGGCTACCGCGGAACAGTCCACGGTGTCCAGCTTCGATGCCATCTCGGCAAACATGTCCGGGATGTCTGCCTTGTCCGGGATGCCGGCCGTCGCCTCGTTGACCGGCGCGGCCAGCGGGTCGGAGGACCAACGCGCTCCGCTCAGCGCTGAGATGAGTGCGAGTGAAACCCCGGCGGACGGCACCCCTGACGCACCGGAGACGCCGGATATGACGACGCCGTCCACCATGCCCACGCTGGCTCAGGTTTCTGCCATGTCAGGGCAAACCTCGAAGCTTTCCGGGCAACTGTCCCAGCACGCGAACCTGGTCAATCAGGCGGTGGGACAGATGCAGCAGCTCGCCCAAATGGGCCGGCAAGGCCAGGGCGATGCGGCGCCCGCCGAGGAGGCCGCGCTCGCCGGCGGCGTTGAAGGCGCTGGGGCGACGGAGGGCGCGGGACGTGCACCGATTGAAGTCGCGGCGTCCGGCGCGCAAGCTGCGCAGCAGCCCAGCGGTGCCAGGCGGGTCGCGTAAAGCCGCGAGCGCACCCAAAACCGCAGCGTGCCAACCCAATAGAGACGTGAAGATTGCTCGCTAAAGGAGATCAACCATGGCAGATGTAGCTGTTACACCAGAACACCTAAACAAGCTGGCAACAGCGCAGGAACAGGCGTCCACCCAAGCCGGGACGGCGGCGTCGGCGGCCGCCAATCTCGAAGTCGCGGTCTGGGTGAGCCACGGCGTGGTCAGCGGGGCCTCCAACGTCGCGTTTACCAAGGCTGCGGCCGCGCGCCAAAAAACGGGCCAAGCCATGAGCACGGCCTCCACCGAGCTTGCCGGAAAGCTGCGCACCGCCAAAAGCGTTTACCAGAGCACCGACGAGCAGTCGAGCAAGAACATCGACAAGCAGGTGCTTGATCGCTGAGTATCACCCCTCGCCTCACCACCGGTCGTGAGCCTGGTTCCCAGCACACCAATTTGGCCGAATAAGCAACTGTCACACCAAAATTGCGCGCGGATCCGCCGCCACCGGCTGCTAGACTAGGGCGCGCGGTTAACCGCGTGCGGCAGCCTTCGGCGAACGTAAGGACCCCATGGAATGGCTATACCCATACTCGTCGACGCCGCGAGGCTCCTCGTAAACTTGGGCTCCCTTGGTTCAGGGTTCACCGGACAACACGGCTTCGAGGACCCGACGAAGTTCAGCGGCGAATACCTCGCGTCAAGTGTGACCAGTATGAGCGCGGACGGGTTGGCGGGAGGCGCGGCAATCGCCAAGTTGGGTGGCCTTGACGGGCTGACTCGGATTCGCTTCGAAGGCGGCAGTACCAAAGTCAATTCGCCACCCGGCAGTAAGCAAAGCCTCAAATCGGCGGGCAGTTTCATCCTGTGGGCTCTTACAGTCGTTGAGATCCTGGAGCTGACGACCGGGTTCGGACCGCCAGACGAGGGAGACGAGCTCAAGGCCGGCTCGCAACAATTCAGCACCGTTTACGGGCAGCTGAAGTCGGCCCTTCCGGACGATAGCTGGCAGGGTTCGGCGTCGGAAGCGTACGCCAGCCTCGACACCGCACTGCAGAGTTGCGCGCAGACAATGGCCGAGCTGGACCTGCAGCTGGCAGCCCTTGTCGAAAATCAGGCCGAGTGGGTCACCCATATGCGTCTGGGCTTCGGAATATTGAAGGACGTGCTTTTCGCAGCGTACGTCATCGAACTGGTCATTAGGTTCGCACCTCCGCCGCTCGGACCCGCCGTGTCGCAAACTTTTGCGATCACGGTCAGCGCCCTTGGAATCACTGCTGCGATAGGCTTTCTCACCACCTTGTGCACCTACTCGTTCGAAAACGCCAAAAAGGCAGACGCTTTGGCCAGCCAGTACTCCCAGGCGGCCGCGGGGACGGTGCAAACCGGTTCGACAGCCAAGGCGAAGGTGGCTACTGCGGGACAGTCCACGGTTTCCAGCTTCGAGGCAATCTCGGCCAGCATGTCCGGGGCATCCGCCCTCTCCGCCTCGCCGGCGGTCGCCCCGCCGGTCCATGAGGCCGATGGTACGGGGGGTGAACCCGCTGCGCTCAGCGCTCAGACGAGCGCGAGCGATACTCCCGGCGACGGTACGCCCGAAGCACCCCAAACACCCGACAAGACAACGCCGTCCGCGCCGGCGGTCACCATGCCCACCCTGGCTCAGGTGAGCGCCATGTCGGGGCAACCCTCGAAGGCCTCCGGTCAGTTGTCGCAACACGCAAAGCTGGCCAACCAGGCGATAGGACAAATACAGCAGCTCGCCCAAATGGGCCAGCAGGGCCAGGGGGCTGCGGCACCGGCCGAGCAGGCAGCCACCGAAGAGGCCTCGCTCGCGGGTGACGTCGAAGGCGCCGAGGCGGCCTCAGGAACACCCAGCGCCGAGCGTGCACCCATCGATGTCGCAGTGTTCGGCGGCCAGGAGTCGCCGGCACCCGGCCGGGCCCAGCGCACGACTTAGTGCCGCCGGTGCGGCTAAAACCGTAGCGAGGCAAAGCAATTGCCCGTCAGAGTCGAGGACTTGCGGGCTAGCGCAAGATGTGGCCGATAGCGCTGCGCCCCAAACTCGCGCCGCGCGGCTCATCCTGCTGACCTACCGCCGCGACGCGGAAACCGTTGCCCGTTACCGAAATTCGTGCACCGTAACCGGTCAGAACACTGTTAGCCTTAATGAGCTGTTAATACAGAACTGCGATATTCAGCGCACACGACCATACGAAGTGGGGCCCATAAATGTCGGTATTTGTCGATGCGGCTCGGATCATCATGAATCTGGGCGGCCTAGGCTCCCAGTTCTACGGCGTCGGCGGCGCCGAATATAGCGGCGAATACCTTGCGAGCAGTGCGAGCAGTATGGGCGCGGACGCGTTGACTCCCGTCGCTGCAGTCGGTTTCGCGAAGCGCGGCATACTGTTGCGCAAAGCGCTAGGTCCAGAACAGTTCAGTAAAGTAGCTACGCGCACCCTCGGAGAATCTGGTAAGAAAGCCGCCGCAGCCGCCGATATCATCCTTTGGACTATCACCATCGTCGAGATCCTCGAGCTGACAACTGGATTCGGACCACCAGACGAGGGAGACGAGCTCAAAGATGGTTCGCAACAATTCAGTCAGCTCTCCGAGCAGCTGAAGTCGGCCCTTCCTGACGACGGCTGGAACGGTACTGGATCGGAGGCCTATGCCGGCCTGGACACAGCATTGCAGAATCTCGCGCAGACGATGTCCGAGCTGGACCTGCGACTGGCCGCCCTTGTCGAAGATCAGGCCGAATGGGTCACCCATATGCGTCTGGGCTTTGGGATATTGAAGGATGTACTACTCGCGGCATTCCTCATTGAGATAGTCATGACGTTGCTGCCACCCCCGGCCGGTCCAGTCCCGGCACGAATTTTCGGACTGACGGTCTCCGCGCTTGGCATCGCAGCCGCTACCGGCATGCTCGGCAACTTGTGCTACTGGTCCTTCGAAAACGCCAAGAAGGCGGATGCCTTGGCCAGCGAGTACTCCCAGGCGGCCGCGGCGGCGGCCCAAAACGGATCGTTGGCTCAGGCCACAGTGGCTACCACCGGGCAGTCCACGGTTTCCAGCTTCGCGGCAATTTCGGACGGCATGTCCGGGATGCCGGCTACCCGCTCCTCGGCCGGCGCGGACAGCGGTTCGCAAGGCGAAAACGCTGCGCTCAGCGCTTTGCTGAGTGAGAGGGAAACTCCGCGGGACAGCACGCCCGAGGCGCCGGATAAGACAAAGCCGTCCACGCCGGCGGACACCATGCCCACCCTGGCTCAGGTGAGCGTCCTGTCAGGGCGAGCCCCAAAGCTCGCCGGCCAACTGTCGCAGCACGCAAACCTGGCCAACCAGGCGATGGGACAGATACAGCAGCGCCAGAGGACTGCGACACCGGCCGAAGCGACTGCGACCCAAGAGGCCACGCTCGCGGCTGACGTCGAAGGCGCCGGAGCGGGCGCAGCCGGTGCGCTGCGTGCGCCCATCGAGGTCGTCATCAATGGGAGCGAGAATTCGCTCGGTCAGATTAACTGGAGGTGACGGCACCGTCGCATTCAAAGTCATTTGTTCTCCGGCCGTAAACCATTCCTTAATCTTACCCAAGAGTTCACCGTCAATCGGCCGAATCTGTTGTGGGCCGGGAAAATTCGTGCGGCGACCAGGGTCTGTCCGGGGTTAAGCTCAACGTGCCGTGCACACCGATCAGTGCGACGGAATCAGCGAGGGTGAAGGGATGCACCGCCGTGAGTCGTTTTGCAGGTATTCATGATCTGGCTTACTGCTTTACGCGACTTCAGGCCGGAGGGGGGGCTGCGTATTCGGGGGACTGGGTTGGCCTGGGAGCGAACTTGGGCGCGCTCGCCGGGAAAGCGATGTGGTACGGCCGGAATCAAATCAAGGTCCTCGCGGACGCGTTGAAAACACAGGGCACGAAGACGCTTCCGACACCGACGGCGATTGTGGATGTCGCGATGGTGGCGATCTCGGCGGTGGACCTGCTCAATGGATTCTGGACCCCCGACAAGGGCGCCTCATTCACCAGCGGCGCCGACAAATACGAGACCGTCTACCTCTACTTAGGTGAGGCCGCTCCGGACGCGCGGGACTGGAGCGGTGACGCGGCCACGGCGTATGCCGACGCGACCGCGGCGCTGCAGGCTCTTGTGCAGACGATGCAGGATCTGGATAAGAAGATGCAGACCCTGATGGCCGACCAAGGCGCCGAGGTCGCCAAGGCGCACAACTGCATCGCGGTGACGCTGCTGGGGCTCGTCATCGCTCAGGGCGTCGCCCTGGCCATGTACCTGATCCCGGTTGTCGGCCCTGAGATATCGGCGGCGTGGCAGATAATCGCCGCCTTCGCGGCATGCGCGACGGTCTTAGCCTTCGAGATGTTCACGCTGTCCAATTCGCTGTCCCTTGCCCACGAAATCCACTCGATCGCCCTCGAGTACAGCGAGGTCGCCGAGAAGGCAATCCCGACCAGCTCGTTCGCCCGGATAGAGGTGAAAGGGGCCGAGGCGACCAACACCGGCGACTTCAAGGCCATTTCCGACGGCATGTCCGGCATGTCAGCCTTTTCCGGCGCACCGACGGTCGCCTCGTTGGCACGCTTGGCGCCGGCGGCCGGTGATTCACAAGAGGAACGCAGCGTCCTAAGCGCCCTCGAGAGTGGTGGCGCGACTCCCGTCGAGGCGGCGCCGGCTGAGACGACGCCGGCGTCGGCACTGCCCACCCTGAGTCAGGTCACTCAAGCATCCGGGCAGCTCGCACAGATGTCCGGACAAGTCTCGCAGCCGATGAGCTTCGTCAACCAGATGATGGGGCAGGTACAACAACTCGCCTCGACGGGTCAGCAACGCCCAGCGGCGCCCCCCGCCGAGGAGACCCCGGCGGGGATCGGCGCGGGGGTGGCGTCGGGCCCGGCGGGCGCCGAGCGTGCACCCGTCGACGGCGCAGCAGCCGGTTACGAACCGGCGCAGGGGCCAGGCCGGCCGGAGCGGGTCCTTTAGACCAAGTTAGTGCGGCAAAAACCGGTCCGAGTCAAGGCAATAGCGAGTAAAACTAACCGTTAAGGAGATTAGCCATGGCGCGTCTGAACGTCGACGAAAAGTATCTGGAGCAACTCGCAACGAAGCAGGGGCAAGCGGCCACCAAGGCGGAAGAAGCGGCGTCGGCTGCGAGCAACACCGAAACCGCGGTGTGGGTGACGCACGGCGTCATCAGCGGAAGCTCCAATGGTGCTTTTGTCACCGCTGAGAAGCAGCGCCGCGGTGCGGGCCAGAACATCAAGCAGCACGCGTCCGATCTCGCCGCGAAACTGCGAGTCGCCAAGCAAACGTATGAGGGAGTCGACGAGGATTTGAGTGCGAACCTCAACAAACAGATGCTCAGTCATTGATCATGTCCTCTCCCCTCACCACCGGACTTGCGGGCCTCGACGACGTCGTCGGGGTCGAGGTGACTGTCGATGGCATGTTGGTGATCGCCGATCGCCTGCACCTCGTCGATTTCCCGACTGTGCTTGGGATTCGCCCGAACATTCCCCAAGAGGAGCTGCGGGACCTCGTCTGGGACCAGGTGCAGCGTGACCTCACCGCTCAAGGAGTGCTGGACCACCAGGGTCAACCGCACCCGGCAGTAGCGGCGATGGTCGAGGTGCTCAGCAGGCCCGACCGCAGCCTGGAGTGCCGGTGGTGGCGACGCGATCTCGGCGGCGTCATGGTGCGTTTTGCGGTGTGCCGCAAGGGCGAACGCCATGTCATCGCGGCGCGCGACGGTGACCTGGTCGTGCTGCAGCTGGTCGCTCCGCAAGTCGGTCTGGCGGGCATGGTGACCACCGTGCTCGGCCCCGCCATACCCGCCAACGTCGAACCGCTGACGGGTGTAGCGCGCGAACTGGCCGGCTGCACCACCGCCGCCCAGCTGGTGCAGCACGGCGCGGCGCCCGCCTCGGCCCGCGTCTACGCCGAGATCATCAGCGCTCCGAGCAGCTGGGTGGAGATCGTCGCCGGCCAACGCCACCCCGGCGGCACGTCCACCCAGACCGAAGTCGCCGCCGGTCTCCTGGAATCGATGCACGGCAGGCTCGTGTCGCTGCCCCGCCGCGTCGGCGGTGAGTTGTACGGCAGCTTCCTGTCCGGCACCCAAGAAAATTTGCAGCGCACGCTGGACGCCCTGCTGGAGTTCCTGCCGGCGGGCGCCTGGTTCGACCGAGCCGAAGCCTCCTACGGAGGCTCACCCCTAGCCACCATGGATTGATTAGTTCAGAAAGAAGAGCCATGCCGAAGTACGACGAACACGATGATCTGGCCGCCCTGGATTTCTCTGCGGTCGAGTCCGATTCCGAAGCCGTCGAAGAATCGGACGCGCTGGACTTCTCCTCCCCTGACGACAACGACGAGGAGTCGGACGTCGATGCGCTGCACGACTATGCGCCGAGCGAGCCCGAAGATACCGATACAGACCTCGCCGCTATCGAGTCGCAGACCGACGCCACCCAGGAAGCGGAGGCGGACGGAGAAGAAGCCGCCCAAATGTTTACCGTGACCAATCCTCCCGAGACGGTGTCGGTGTCGGCGCTCATGGACGGCAGGACCCAGCGCGTCGAGCTGTCGCCGAAAGTGACGAGCATGACCGAGTCCGAGCTCGCGGATGAGATCCTCGTCATCGCTGACCTGGCGCGGCAAAAGGGACTGGCCGCCCAACACAGTTACCTGCTGGAAGACGCTTCCCTATCGGAAACCATGCGCGAGATGGGGATGGACGGCAATGAGGTCGTGCGTGACTTCATGGAAAACGGCATCGGTTTGACGACGCCGGAGCAGGCCGCCGCGGCGCAGGCGGAGGTGTTCGCCACGCGATACGCGACCGATAAATGACGACCAATCTGGCCGGTCTGTTCGAAAGCGCGGTCGGCATGCTGCCCGTGTCGGAGTCGCGGGCCTTGGATCTGTTCACCGAAATCACGAACTACGACGAGTCCTCCTGCGATGCCTGGATTGGCCGCATCCGCTGCGGCGACACCGAACGGGTGACGCTCTTTCGCGCCTGGTACTCGCGCACACATTTCGGGCAGCTGGCCGGAGCGGCCCAGATTTCGATGAACGCCGTGGGCGCGCGGCTTGGAATTGGCGGCCTGTACGGCGACATCACATATCCGGCCAACTCGCCTCTCGCGATCACCATGGGCTTCGCCGTAAGTGAAGCGGCCCAAGGCAATTTCGCCGACGCGATGGAGGCCGTCGAAAACACCCCGGCCACCGGCGCCGAGCACCTGCTGTCGTGGGTCAAGGCGGTGATCTATGGCGAGGCGCAACGCTGGACCGAGGTGATCGACGAGGTCCGGAGCGCCGGCAGATGGCCCGACGAGTTCCTGGCCGCCGCCGCCGGCGTCGCGCACGGGGTCGCAGCGGCGAACCTCGGCCTGTTCACCGAAGCCGAACGCCGGCTCACCGAGGCGAACGCGTCGCCGGCTGGTGAAGCCTGCGCACGAGCCATTGCCTGGTACCTGGCGATGACGCGCCGCAGCCAGGGGAACGAGGAAGCTGCGGTGGCGCTCCTGGAATGGCTGCAGACCACCCACCCGGAGCCCAGAGTCACTGCCGCGCTGAAGGATTCATCGTACCGTCTGGCGCCGACCAGCGCAGAACAGATCGCCGCCCGCACCGATCCATGGGACGCGAACACCGTCGTGGCCGACACCTCGGGCCGCGACAAGTTACTCGCGGAGGCGGAAGCCGAGCTGGAGCGACAAATTGGGCTCACCCGGGTCAAAGAGCAGGTCGAGCGGTACCGGGCCGCGACACAGATGGCGCGGGTTCGCGCCGCCCGCGGCATGAAGGTCGCGCAGCCGAGCAAGCACATGATCTTCACCGGGCCGCCGGGTACCGGCAAGACGACGATCGCCAGAGTCGTGGCCAACATCCTCGCCGGGCTGGGCGTCATTCCCGAACCGAAGCTCGTCGAGACCGCGCGCAAAGACTTTGTGGCCGAATACGAGGGCCAATCGGCGGTCAAGAGCACCAAGACGATTGATCGCGCCCTGGGCGGTGTGCTGTTCATCGACGAGGCCTACGCGCTGGTGCAGGCGCGGGACGGACGGACCGACCCGTTCGGGCAGGAGGCATTGGACACCTTGCTGGCTCGGATGGAAAACGACCGGGACCGGCTCGTGGTGATCATCGCGGGCTACGGCTCGGACATCGATCGGTTGCTGGAAACCAACGAGGGCCTGCGGTCACGCTTCGCCACGCGGATCGAATTCGACTCCTACTCCCCCGAGGAAATTCTCGAGATCGCGAAAGTGATTGCGGCTGCTAACGACTCGATGATGAGTTCGGAGGCGGCCGATAACCTGCTGCAAGCGGCCAAGCTGCTGAGTCAGCAGACGGTGCGCGGTACACCCGCGCTCGACATCGCCGGCAACGGTCGTTATGCGCGCCAAATGGTGGAAGCCGGCGAACAGTACCGCGACATCCGACTGACCCGTTCGGTTGACTTCGAATCCCTCGACGAGGACCGTCTACGTGAGATCAACGGCGAGGACATGACCGAGGCGATCGCCGCGGTACACGGACGACTCAACATCATCGAGTGATGCATGGCAGGGTTTCGGCTAACCACCAAGGTTCAGGTCAGCGGCTGGCGCTTTCTGCTTCGGCGCCTAGAGCATGCCATCGTCCGGCGCGACACCCGGATGTTCGACGACCCGCTGCAGTTTTATAGCAGATCCGTCGCGCTGGGTGTCCTCGTCTCGGTGCTCATCGTGGTCGGCGCGCTGGCGATGGCGTACTTCAAACCGCAGGGCAAGCTCGGCAGCGGCAATCTGTTCGTCGACCGCGCAACTAACCAGCTTTATCTGGTGGTGTCGGGCCAGTTGCATCCCGTCTACAACCTGACTTCCGCCCGGCTGGTGCTGGGCAACCCGGCCGAACCGAAGGCCGTCAAGCCTGCCGAACTCAACAAGTTTTCCAAGGGCCAATCCATTGGCATCCCCGGAGCCCCCTACGCGACGCCGGTGTCGACAGACGCCTCATCGACATGGGCACTGTGCGACACCGTGTTCCGGGCCGAGACTGTTGCCCCCACCGTGGAGACCTCGGTGTTAGCAATGCCGTTGGCCATCGAGACGCCGGCGATTGACCCGATCCTCGCGAACGAGGCGCTGCTCGCGTCCTACGGAGGCAAGGATTGGGTGGTCACCGCCAGGGGCCGGCACGCCACCGACCTGAGCGATCGCCCCCTGACTTTCGTGGTCGGCATACGCGGGACCGCCAAGCCAAGCCCCCTGTCCACTGCCATGTTCAACGCACTACCCGATGCCGGATCCTGGCAGCTGGCGCCGATCCCCGGCGCAGGGGCGCCGAACACCCTTGGGCTCCCGGAAGAGCTGGTGGTCGGGTCGGTGTTACAACTGCAAACAACCTTGGGCACAAGATATTTCGTCGTGATGCAGGACGGCGTCGCGCCCGTGAACGCCAACACCGCCGCGGCGCTGCGCGCCACTCAATCCTACGGGCTCGTGGTGCCCCCAACGCTGCCTCCGAATGCGGTCGTCCAGATTCCCGAACTGGTGTACAACTCACCACTTCCCGACGAACCGATCAAGATCGTGTCACGGCCGACCGATCCCACGCTGTGCTGGAGCTGGCAGCGCAAGCCCGGTGAACAGGTTCCCAGAACCGCGGTGCTGACCGGCCGACATCTTCCGATACCCGCCTCGGCGATGAGCTCCGGGATCAAGCAGATCCAAGGGCCCGCAGTCGTTTACACCGATGGCGGCAAGTACCTGCAGCTCCAGTCCCCGGACCCTCGATACGGTGAATCTCTGTACTACGTCGACCCGCAGGGTGTGCGCTATGGACTACCCGACGCCCAGACGGCCTCGGCGCTGGGCCTCGGCACGCCGAAGGCCGCTCCCTGGGAGATCGTTCGCCTCCTGGTAGACGGTCCGGTGCTGTCCAAAGAGTCAGCCCTGCTGGAGCACGACACGCTGCCCGCTGACCCGAGCCCGCGAAAAGCCCCGGCGGCAACACCCGGAGGGCCTTCATGACGACCAGGAAATTCACGCCCGCCGCCATGCGCGGTCCGCGGCTGACCCCTGGCGAGATCAGCCTCACGCCACCCGACGACCTCGGTGTGGATATCCCGCCGTCGGGTGTTCAGAAGGCTCTTCCCTACGTAATGGGTGTCTGCATGCTCGGCATGATCGCGATCATGGTGGTCACTGGCACCAGGCAACTCTCGCCGTACATGCTGATGATGCCGCTGATGATGATCATGATGTCGATGGGCATGGTGGCCGGTCACGGTGGCGGCGGCAAGAAAGTGCCCGAGATAAATGCCGATCGCAAGGAGTACCTGCGCTATCTGGCCGGCCTTCGACCCCGGGTGACGTCGTCGGCCAGCGCGCAGGTCGCGTTCTTCGGCTACCACGCACCCCATCCCGACGATCTGGCGTCGCTCATCGGCACACCACGTCAGTGGTCACGCCCGGCGAGCGCCGACTTCTACGCTGCCACCCGGATCGGAATCGGTGACCAGCCGGCGGTAGACCGGCTGATGAAGCCGGCCGCGGGCGGCGAGCTGGCGGGGCCGTCCGCAGCGCCGCAGCCCTACCTCGAGCCGGTCGCCAATATGTGGGTCGTCAAGTTCTTGCGTACCCACGGACTTATTCATGACTGTCCGAAACTGGTGCAGCTGCGCACATTTCCGACGATCGCGGTAGGCGGCGGCACGGCGGGCGCAGCCGGATTGTTGACCGCGATGGTCTGCCACCTCGCCGTCTTCCATCCGCCCGACCTGCTCCAGATCCGGGTGCTCACCGAGGACCCGGACGATCCGGATTGGTCATGGCTGAAATGGCTGCCTCACGTCCAACACCCGACCGAGACGGACGCCGCCGGACCGGTCCGCATGATCTACACCCGCCCGGATAACTTGTCTGACTTGGCCGCCCGCGGGCCGCATACTCCCGATTCACTTCCCAGCGGCCCGTACGTCGTGGTGGTGGATCTGACCGGCGGCAGGGCGGGATTCCCGCCGGACGGCAGGGCCGGTGTCACGGTGATCACGCTGGGCAACCATCGCGGCTCGAACTACCGCATCAGGGTGGGCGACGATGGAACCGCCGATGACCGCCTGCCCGGGCAGCAGTTTCGTCAGGTGACGTCGGTCGCCGACCGGATGTCGGCCGACCAGGCCGCCCGCATCGCCAGGAAGCTGGCGGGATGGTCCATCACCGGCACCGTGCTCGACAAGAAGGGCACGGGCATCCAGAAAAAGACGGCGACGGAATGGCACCAATTGGTCGGCGCTCAAACCGTCGAAGAGGTGGTGCCGGGACGTTGGCGGATGTTCACCGATACCGACCGTGATCGGCTCAAGATCCCGTTCGGTCACGAACTCAAGACCGGCAACGTCATGTACCTGGACATCAAGGAAGGCGCCGAATTCGGCGCCGGACCGCACGGCATGCTCATCGGCACGACCGGCTCGGGAAAGTCCGAGTTTCTGCGCACCCTCATCTTGTCGCTGGTGGCGATGCATCACCCCGACCAAGTGAATCTGCTGCTTACCGACTTCAAAGGCGGCTCAACGTTTCTGGGGATGGAGAAACTCCCGCACACCGCCGCCGTGGTGACCAACATGGCGGAGGAAGCCGAACTTGTCAGCCGCATGGGTGAGGTGCTGACCGGCGAACTCGACCGGCGGCAGGGGATCTTGCGTCAGGCCGGAATCAAGGTGGGCGCTGCCGGAGCGCTGTCCGGCGTGGCCGAGTACGAGAAGTACCGTGAGCGCGGCGCCGACTTACCACCGTTGCCGACGCTTTTCGTCGTCGTCGACGAGTTCGCCGAACTGCTGCAGAGTCACCCCGACTTCGTCGCGCTGTTCGACCGGATCTGCCGTGTGGGGCGATCACTGCGAGTGCACCTGCTGCTGGCCACCCAGTCGCTGCAAACCGGTGGGGCGCGCATCGACAAACTGGAGCCGAACCTGACGTACCGGATCGCGCTGCGCACCACCAGCTCTCATGAATCCAAATCGGTGATCGGGACCCCGGAGGCGCAGTACATCACTAACAAGGAAAGCGGCGTCGGATTCCTGCGGGTCGGCATGGAGGACCCGGTCAAGTTCAGCACCTTATATACCGGCAATACGTACGTCCCCACGACTCGGGCCGAGACAAACGGCGACGGAAACGGGGCCGCCCCGCAGGCCGGCCCGAAAAAGGTTCGCATCCAGCAGTTCACCGCGGGCCTGGTGCCCGACGACGTGATGGTGTCAGGAGCCGCGCCGGCGACTATGCAGGAGGGCCACCTCCCGCTTGCGGGGGCCGAAATGTGGGAGCCCCAACCGCTTGCGGGGGAGAGGAGCGGCGCTCATGAGCATTGAGGCAGAAGGGCGGGCGTTGCGCGAGGTGGTGCTCGAACAACTGAGCACGACCGAGTCGCGGGCGTACAAGATGTGGCTGCCTCCGCTGACCGACCCGACACCCGTGAACGAACTCATCGCGCGCGACGAACGCCAACCGCTGCGGTTCGCGCTGGGAGTCATGGACGAGCCGCGCCAGCACCGACAGGCGACGTGGGGGGTGGACGTTTCCGGGGCGGGCGGCAACATCGGCATTGGGGGTGCACCACAAACTGGGAAGTCCACGCTGCTGCAAACAATGATGCTGTCGGCCGCTGCCACCCACTCACCGAGGCAAGTCCAGTTCTACTGCATCGATCTCGGTGGTGGTGGGCTGATCTACCTCGACAACCTGCCACACGTCGGTGGCGTGGCGACCCGATCGGAGCCCGACCGCGTCATGCGCATAGTCGCGGAAGTGCAAGCCGTTCTGCGGCAACGGGAAACGATCTTCAAGGAGAACCGGGTCGGTTCGATCGCGGCGTATCGGCAGCTGCGCGAGGATCCGGATCAGCCCGTCGCGTCCGACCCGTTCGGTGACGTCTTTCTGGTCATCGACGGATGGCCGGCGTTCGTCAGTGAGTTTCCGGATCTCGAATCGCAGGTTCAAAATTTGGCCGCGCAAGGCTTGTCATTCGGCGTCCACACCGTGATCACCACGCCGCGCTGGACGGAACTGAAGTCGCGGGTCCGCGACTACCTCGGCACCAAGATCGAGTTTCGGCTCGGTGACGTCAACGACACCCAGATCGACCGGGCGACCCGGGAAATTCCGGCGAATCGTGCGGGCCGGGCGATGTCGGCGGAAAAGCACCACTTGATGATCGGTGTGCCCCGGTTCGACGGCGTGCAGAGCGCCGACAACCTGGTGGAGGCGATGACCGCGGCGGTGAATGAGGTTGCGGCCCAACACACCGAACAGGCGCCGAGGGTCCGGGTGCTACCGGAGCGGATTTACCTGTACGAGCTCGATCCGCATCCACCGGGCCCGGATTCCGACTACCGCACTCGCTGGACAATCCCGATCGGGGTGCGGGAGACGGACCTGTCGGTGGCGTACGCGCACATGTACACCGCGCCGCATCTGTTGATATTCGGTGCCGCCAAATCGGGCAAGACCCGAACCGCCCACGCCATCGCGCGGGCGATCTGTGCCCGCAACAGTCCAAAACAGGTCCGCTTCATGCTCGCCGACTACCGCTCCGGTCTGTTGGACGCGGTGCCGGACACCCATCTGCTCGACGCCGGCGCGATCAACCGCAACAGCACGGCACTGGACGAGTCCATCAAAGCCCTGGCGGTCAACCTGCAAAAGCGATTGCCACCGGCCGACCTGACCACCGCGCAATTACGGTCCCGGTCGTGGTGGAGCGGATTCGACGTTGTCCTTCTTGTCGACGATTGGCACATGATCGTGGCGGCCGCCGGGGGAATGCCGCCGATGGCGCCGCTAGCGCCCTTATTACCTGCCGCTTCGGATATCGGGTTGCACATCATTGTCACCTGTCAGATGAGCTCCGCGTACAAGGCGACAATGGACAAGTTCGTCGGCGCCGCATACGGAGCGGGATCGCCCACCCTGTTCCTTTCCGGCGACAAGCAGGATTTCCCGTCGAGGGAAATCCAGGTCAAGCAGCGCCCGCCTGGCCAGGCATTTTTGGTCGCACCGGAGGGCAAAGAGGTCATCCAGGCCGCCTACTTAGATCCCCCAGAAGAAGTGCACGCAGCACCTCCAGGAGGCGGTTACGATTATCCAAGCGCCCAGTAGAAGCACTGGGCCTACCCACGCTCCACGAACCGAGACTGCGTCGTCTAAAGGGTCCTTTTCCCCAACTGAATTTCATTTCGCACCGAAGTAAAGAAGAGAAACTCGAATGCAACAAATGACGTTTAACCCGACGGTTATCGGCCCTGGTTTGGCGGCCGCCGCAGTTGTCGGCGTACCGGCCGGCTTGAAGCGATAGTCCAAAAGCACTCGCAGACAAGGGGACTGGATAGATGTTGTGGCACGCGATGCCACCGGAGCTCAACACCGCGCGACTGATGGCCGGAGCCGGTCCCGCGCCGATGTTGCAGGCCGCCGCCGGGTGGGAAGCCCTGGCGGGTGCCCTGGAGACGCAGGCGCTGGAGTTGTCCGCGGCCCTGATCTCCCTCAATGCGTCGTGGACCGGAATGAGCAGCGAGCGTGCGATCGCCGCTACGACGCCGATGGTTGTCTGGCTGCAGACTGCGGCACAACAGGCCCAGGAGCGCGCGATGCGGGCCACGGCGCAGGCCGCGTCGTACACGAAGGCGCTGGCGATGACACCGTCGCTGCCGGAGATCGCGACCAATCACATCACGAATGCCGTTCTCACGGCCACGAATTTCCTTGGCATCAACATGGTGCCGATCGGGCTGAACGAAACCGACTACTTCGTCCGAATGTGGAATCAGGCCGCGGCGGTAATGGATATCTATCTGGTCGAGACCATCGCGAATACGACTTTCGAGCCGCTTGCTCCTGTTAAGCCGATCCTGCAACCCGGTGTGGGCGAAGCAGTGACCGCCGACGTTTCAGGCATGTTTTCAGCCGTGGGCTCCGAAGTCATTCCCGGGGTGCTGCGCGGGCTCTCGGAAGCCGAGGACGAAGTACCCGAGACGCTCCCTGAGGTCGGAGCGCCGCTGGAGCCAGCTATGCCGTCGCTTGGCCAGCTAGGTCA
Organism: uncultured Actinomycetota bacterium; assembly: GCA_963794245.1. Taxonomy (GTDB): domain Bacteria; phylum Actinomycetota; class Actinomycetes; order Mycobacteriales; family Mycobacteriaceae; genus Mycobacterium. The sequence continues at coordinate 673,471 of CAWCDD010000005.1, forward strand.
GCTGGGCGGACCGATGCAGCAGCTTATGCAGCCGCTGCAGCAAATGACTTCTCTGGCCAGCCAGACCGGCGGCATGGGTGGCCAGAACGGCGGTTTGGTCGGCGACAAGCTTGGCGGACTTGCCGGCAAGGAACACCCGAACGTCGGTCTGGTCGGTGCCAGCCCGCTTTCCACCCACCCGCTGGCGGGTGGGTCCGGGCCGAGGATGGGCATGGGGCTCATGCGCTCCGAAGCGCTGCCCGGGTCTGGCGGAACGGCATCCCGCACGTCGCTGATGAATCAATTCATCGACAAGACGTCGCAGGCCATGGCACCCGCAGGCGCCGGCGCTGGGTCGTCAACGGCAGGGGGCGCGGCCCCCGTCGGCATGGGTGGTTCCGCAGCCCAGTCCGCAGCCGCCGCCAGACCAGGCTTGGCCGCCCCCACGCTGCTCGCCCCGCACCCGGATGAAGGCGACGATGGCGACTTCGAACACGAGGACGACTGGTGAGCGCCCGCAAAAATAGACTTCCCGGCCGTCCAGGCCGGAAGACTTGCCATCACTTGGCGAGGAAAGCAAACACAGAAAGTAGTCCAGCATGGCAGAGATGAAGACCGATGCTGCTACCCTCTCCGCAGAGGCTAGCAACTTCGACAGGATCTCCGGTGAGCTCCAGCGGGTCATCCAGACCGTGGAATCGACCGGGGGCGAATTGGCCGGCCACTGGCGCGGCCAGGCCGGCGCCGCCGCCCAGCAGGCGTTGCAGCGCTTCCACCAAGCGGGCCAGGCTCAGATCAAAGCGCTCAGTGAAATTTCGCAGAACATTCACGGCGCTGGGATCCAGTACTCCTCGGCCGACGAGGAGCACGCAGGTTCAATGTCCTCACAGATGAACTTCTGACCAATAGATAACCCCTCAGCAACACAAAGAAACGGAGCAACAATATGTCGGAACAGTCATGGAATTTCGCCGGTATCGAAGCGGGATCCAGCTCGATTGCGGGAGCAGTGCAAACCACCCACGGCCTTCTGGACGAGGGGAAGAGTTCCCTCGCCAAGCTGGCGGAGGCGTGGGGCGGCAGCGGCGCGGAGGCCTACCAGCAAGTCCAGCGGACTTGGGACAGCACCGCCACTGAACTCAACGCTTCGTTGCAAGCACTTTCGCAGCGGATCACCGAGGCCAGCCAGGCAATGGCTCAAACCGAATCCGGCGTCACGGGCATGTTCACCTAAAACGATGGCGTGCGGCGAAGCACGAGATTGGGCCACGTCGACCTAACGGGAGATTTAGGCTCTTCTCGTGCTTCCTCGCGTGATCGAGTTTGACGAAAGGGTTTGATGGCGGCCGACTACGACCGGCTCTTCCAATCGGTCGAGGGAATGGAAGAGCCGGATGAGGCCACGGGGCAGACGGAATTTGACGTCGATGCGCCGTCTGCAATGCCGCCCATGCCGATCCGCCCGCCCGAACCCAACGGCCATACCCCACCCCCGATGCCGATCAGCTTGGCTGAGCAATCTCCCTCCGCCCCAATCGAATCGCCCCCACCCCCGGTCGACTGGACCCAGCCGATGGCGCCGACCCGCCCCCCCATGCCGATCGACCTGCCCCGACAACCGCCCCCGGCCCCACTCCAACCTGAGCCGGTAGCCCAGCCGAAGCCATCCCCGCTGGCCCCAGCCGAGCTACCTCCCTTACCACCACCGGCCGATCGGCCCCGGCAGTCACCACCGGTTCGGCCGGAATCGGCTGCGCCCCAACCAGTACCGCGGGAACAGGCGCCTCCTCCGCCTGCGCGGCATGCACGACGTGGCGTCGGCGATGCTGCCAACGAGCCGGACCGCCGTGGCGTCGGCCCCAGACACAGCCATCGCGCCGACACCCAACACAATCGGCGCGGCGCCTCCGAACAGGATCGCCCGAAACAAGTCGTCCGCCCCGGCCTCCCACTGAGTCAGCGCGCCAACATACCGACACCGAACGGCGGCCCGGTACCGATGCCGCCGCCGGTCAAGCAGCGCAAACCGGGCGTGGCTCCTGCCGGACCCCCGGCGCAGCGGCTCGCCGAATCATCAACCGCACGTGGCGCTTCCATTCCACCGGACTCGGGTTCGGTGGTCATGGGCGAAAGTGGCGCGAAAGATGCGGTCACCCATATCGGTGTCAAGCCTGCCAAGAAATCCGTAGTCAAGCCGGTACCGCGTCGAGGCTGGCGACGTTGGGTGCATAAGTTGACGCGCATCAATGTGGGCCTGTCGCGCGACGAGAAACACGAGTTGGATTTGTACCGGCGAATTCGCCGCAGTCCTACCGGTTCTCATCAGATCGCGGTGTTGGGCCTCAAGGGCGGAGTCGGCAAGACCACCCTGACGGTGGCTCTCGGCTCGGTGTTGGCGGAGGTTCGAGGCGACCGGATCCTGGCGTTCGACGCGGATGCGGGTTCGGGGAACCTGGCGAATCGGGCAGGGCATCGATCGGGTTCGACCATGGCGGATCTGCTTGCAACCAAGGATGTTTCGCACTACAACGACGTTCGCGCGCACACCAGCGCCAATGCGGTCAACCTTGAAGTGCTCGCCGCGGCGGAATACAGCACGTCCCCGCACACACTCAGCGAAGCCGACTGGCAGTACGCGGCTGACGCGGTGTCGCGGTTCTACAGTGTCGTGTTGGCCGACTTCGGAGCCGGCTTGTCCGACCCGGCGGCGCGCGGCGTGCTCTCAACGGTATCCGGGGTTGTGATCGTGACCAGCGCATCGATCGACGGGGCCCAGCAAGCCGCGGTCGCAATCGATTGGTTACGCAATAACGGCCATCAGGAATTGCTGAGCCGGGCATGTGTGGTCATCAACCACGTCGTGCCGGGAAAACCGAACGTCGCCATCAGCGACTTGGTCCGGCAATTCGGACAGCACGTTCGGCCGGATCGGGTAGTGGTGTTGCCGTGGGACAAACACATCGCGGCCGGTAAAGAGATTGAAATCGGTCTGCTCGACACGGTCTACAAGCGTAGGATTACCGAGCTTGCAGCAGCACTGTCCGACGATTTCGACAGGGGTGAACGTCGTTGAGCGCGCCCACCGCTAGTGCCGGTCCAGCCGCGGCTGCGGTGCCCGTCGGCACCACTCCCGCCAGGCCCGCAACGACCCGGGTGACGATCCTTACCGGCCGGCGAATGACCGATGTCGTGTTGCCGTCATCCACGCCGATACAAACGTATATCGACGACACCGTCGCGGTGCTGACCGAATTGCTCGAAGATACTCCGGCTGATGTCCTGGCCGGCTTTGACTTCTCCGCCCAGGGCGCTTGGACTTTCGCCCGCCCCGGAGCGCCGCCGCTGCAGCCCGACAAGTCGCTCGACGAGTCCGTTGTCGTGGACGGATCGCTGCTGACGCTGGTGTCGGTCAGTCGTACGGAACGGTATCGGCCGCTGGTTGAGGACGTCATCGACGCGATCGCCGTGCTCGATGAATCGCCCGAGTTCGACCGGACGGCGCTAAATCGCTTTATTGGCATAGCGATTCCCATCGCGGCCGTCGCGGTTACCGCCCTCGCCGCGTTGGCGTGGTGGAATACCGGGCGTCACCCGTGGTGGTCGCTGGCGTTGGGCGTCGCGGGGCTTTTGGCGCTGGTGGGCAGTTGGGGCGCCAACAGGTTCTACCGGAACCTGGGCATGTCGGAGAGCTTGCTGGCGACGGCCGCGCCACTGATCACCGTCGCTGCGGCGCTGGCCATCCCGCGTCCACGCGGAGTCGCTGCGCTGGGGGCGCCCCAGCTCGCCGGGGCCGCCGCGGTTGTTTTGTTCTTGACGCTGCTGACGCGCGGCGGCCCCCGCCGGCGTTCCGAACTGGCGTCGTTTGTCGTGATCGCCGCGATCGCGGTGACTGCGGCCGCCGTCGCCTTCGGTTATGGCTGGCAGCGTTGGGTGCCGGCCGGAGCCATCGTGTTTGGCCTCTTCATCGTCACCAATGCGGCCAAGCTGACCGTGGCCGTCGCCCGGATCGCCCTTCCCCCGATCCCCGCGCCCGGCGAGGCCGTCGATCTCGACGAATTGCTCGATCCCGTTGCGGGCCAGGAGGTCGGCGACGACAAGGAGGCGCGGACCTGGCAGGCCATCATCGCCTCGGTGCCCGACTCCGCCGCGCGGCTCACCGAGCGCAGCCAGCTCGCCAAGCGACTGCTGATCGGGTTCGTGACAGCCGGCACCCTGGTTCTGGCTGTTGGTGTGGTCGCGGTCGTCGTGCGCGGACACTTCTTCGTGCACAGCCTGGTCGTCGCCGGCTTGGTCACGGTCGCATGCGGATTCAGGTCGCGTCTGTACGCGGACCGGTGGTGCGCGTGGGCGCTGCTGGCGGCGGCCGTCGCCATCCCGATAGGTGTCACTACCCGATTGGTCCTGTGGTACCCACACAGCGCCTGGCTAGTGCTGACCATCCTCGCGGGCGCCAGCCTGGTTGCGCTCGCCATCGTCTCGGCCACGGTCGGGATTCGGCGCGTATCGCCGGTGATGAAGCGCGTCCTGGAACTGCTCGACGGTGTATTGGTCGCCGCGATCCTGCCGATGCTGTTGTGGATCACCGGCGTCTACGACATCGTCCGCAACATCCAATTCTGACGAACGCGGAGTCGGCGAAAATTGCCGCGGCTCGGGCGGTGGAACGTTCGGTAAAATTTCTCGTGACGGATACCCGCGCAGAGGAGATCGGCTGATGATCGAGCCCTTGGTCGTTGAGCCGTCCCGCCTGGAAACCGCCGGAAACACGTTGCGGGATCTGCCGTTTCCTGTGCCACCGGCACCGATCGTCGCGCCGGGCGCGGATTCCGTGTCGGCGGCTGTCAATGCGACATTGCCGATTATCGAATCACCGGTGACCGATGGGTTGCCCGCCGTCAAAGCTGCCCTCAGCAGGACGGGATCCAGCATCGCCGCCGCGGCCGGGATGTACGCCGACACCGACCAGAGACTGGGTGACCACCTAACCCAAGTCCAGTTCATTGACGCCGCGCAGACGCCCAGGGGCGGCGCATCGCCGGCGAACCCGGAGGGTGCTTCGGCAGAGAAGCCCGGGGGTGATCCCGCAGAAGAACCGGCGGACGGCAAGAAGCCCACCCCGACCAAGCCGACTCCGCAGCCCGCTGCGCCGCAACTCGATCAATTGGCGGGCCCTGCCGGAATGCTCGGGCCCGTCATGCAAAGCATGCAAGGAGCGATGGGAAGCCTGCAGGGCATGCAGGGTGCCGGCGCCACACCGGCGCAACTCGCCGACAGCAACAAATCCGACCGATCCCCCGATGATCAGGCCCACTTGGTCGACGAGAAGAAGACCAACGAAGAGGGGCAGCCCGAGGCGCCCACCGAAGGTGCGGCACCCGGGACCGAGAGTTCGGAGAGCGCTCCCGTGGTGGCCCCCACGGCGGGCCCGGAGGCGACGCCCTCAGAGATCACCCTCTGAGCGGCTCCTCACTAATTGCCAAGGCGACAGCGCCTAGCTATTGACCACTTAGTTATGCCGCTTTGGTCAGCGCTGCGTTCAGCAGGTCGGTGAGGTGTTTCCAATACAGCCAGTCCGCAACGGCCGAGCGCTGAGCTTCGGGGTCAAGCGCAGTGTGCGCCTGCGTGAGAAGGATGTCTTGAGCGTGCTCGGCGTAGCAGTGAAATGCCCGCAGATGCGCGGCCTGGCGACCGGGTGAGCGGCTGGCCAGAGGTTTCATCACGTCAAACCACAGCATGGGACGCTGGTCGGCCGGCGGGCCGGCATCCGCGGGCGATTCCTGCAGGCTGATCTTTCCTTCGGCCAGCGACGCGGAGAACTCAGCCGCCGTCTCGGGATCGATCAGCTCTTCGGGCGCCCGATGCTGATCAGCCGAAAGCGTGGCATCCGCGGGCGCCGGTGGTAACAGGCTGACCAACCGCACATCGGTGGTCACCGCCAGGCGTTCGGCCGCCTCAGGATCCACCACCTCCAGACGCGATCGGCCGATCATGTCGCCGGTATCCGGGATGTCGTCCGCCTTCAGCACGATCTTGGCCGCGCCGGTATCCGAATTGGCCAGCTGGTCCTCGGTCGCGATCACTGCCCGCAGTTTGGTGTCGTGATGAGCCGCCCAACCCTGCACGGCCATCATGGGATAGGTCGCCCATTGGGCCCGTTCCGCGGCCGAGATCGCCTCATCGGCACTGGCCATCTGCACCGGCTCGGGTAACTGAACCCCGTCGGGAATGTAGGCAAGCCCATAGCTGTTCGCCACGACGATCGCGCCGCCGGTGGTTACCGCCGTCACCCAGAAGAACCCCAGATCGGCCCCGGCGCCACTCCGTGGTGCGTTCAACGCCGCCGCGATGCGCCGCGCCAACCGGACCGGATCGGATCCACCGCCCTGTCGGCGCGCCGCGTCAGCGGTGGCGGCGTCGGCGATCGCGTCGCGTTCGGCGCGCGCTTTCGAAACCGGGATGATCGGCGTCACCACTACGGCATCCATCGACTCGGCCCGTTCGGCCGACGACGCCGGATCCCCGGCGAGCCCGCCAATGCCGGCCGGGCGGGCGGACCGGTTGCTCGCTGCCGCCGGTCGTGTCGGGGCCGACGCGCTCGTTGGCTTCTGCCCGGCCGGAGCCGAACCCGCGCCGGCGCCCCGTCCGGCGCCGCGCGATCCGCCACCCGACGCACCCATCGGCCCGGCCGGCACGCCCCCCGGCGTGGCGGGCGCTGCCGCGGCCGCTTCTTCCGACCGGGGCGCCACCGATGACGACATCAGCGACGCCGGAGTCATGCCCTTCCCGCGTCCACCCGAACCGAGCGGTTGGGCCGACGCCGCCGGACTCAACGGAGCCGGCGGCGCGCCACCCGGGACGCCCGGAACGCCCGGTCCACCCGGGGCGCCCGGAACCGCGGGACCGGGCCCACCCGGCCTGGCGGCCGGCGGTACGGCCGGCTGGCCAAGGGGCGGCATCCCTGGAGGGGGCTGTGCGCCGCCGCCCGGCGTGGGCATTCCCGGCGGTGACAGCGGAGGCATTGCCGGCGGTGGCGTCACCGGCGCGGGTTGCGCAGGGCTGGGCCGCGGACGCTCCTCCTCGACGGGTGGCGCCGGGGCGGGTGGCGGTGTGTCCGGGAGTATGACCGGGGGCGGTGTCTTCTGGTCGAGCAGATCCTGCAGTGCATTGTGGGGTGGTTTCCAGGACTTGCTTGCCACGATTCGCTCGGCGGTGCCGGCGACCACGTTGAGGTTTGCCCCGTACGCCATGCCGACCACCGTGTTGATCGCGGCGGTTCGTTCGGCGGCGTCCAAGCTGGAGTCGTTCTCGAGGGCGTTGATTTCCGTTTGGGCGGTTTCGACGTTGTCGATGATGTCCCACTTGGCCTGGGTGATTGAATCGGCAACATACCGGTGCCAGGTGATCACCGTCGCCAGACCGTTTTGCAGCTTTTTCAGCTCACCGATGTTTGCACCGAGCTCGGTTTTGGCGGCGACGGCGGCACCGCCCGACCAGAATCCACCGTCGAAGATGTCGCTTTGTTCGTGCTGGCAGGTCTCCAGCACCTCGGTCAGCTTCCGCAGCACCTCCGTGTACTGCAGGGCCCGGTCGTGGTAGGTGTCCTCATCGAGCTCCGGCCAGGCGTCCGGGGCGAGCATCTGCTCGGCATAGCCACCGAGTGGCTTGGCGACGGCCATCGCCTACTCCTCGCCCGACGGCGCGGGCCAACCCATGGGCCGCTGGGGGGTACCGGAGATCATGCTTAGTAAGCGTAATCGAGGTTGAGCCAACCCAACTGCGGCAAATTTATCGCTTAGCACCGTCGGCGAGGGGCGGGGTGGGAAGCGCCAAACCGGTGGCCGCAGCCGGTTCCGCCTAGGTCAAGCCCAGGGTCTGTTTGAGCGAGCCTGCGATGCCGGCCACCATCTCGATGAGCTGCTCGTGTTCGGCGTCGATCGCGGCGGTCGCCGCAGCCTGCGCGTTGCCTATCGCCTCGTTGATGCGCTGTTCGACCGTGTCCGCACCCAGACGTAATAGGCCGTCCTCGATATGGAGACCGGTCATGCAGAGCCGCGCATTGAGGGTTACTTCGACGGTCTCGGATTCGTCGGTGGCAGTGAATGATTCGGTATTTGTCCGGTGCTGCTGGTCTTCAAGAGCCGATTGGAACTGCTGTGCGTGCCGCAGCGCCTCGGCTACCTGGGGATGCATCTCGGTGGTCATTGGAGTCCTTACTTGTCGGGTTGTGTCTTACGTGGGCGATTCCCGATTACGCCCTCGGTCCATGCCCGCTCCTCGGTGTAGAGCGATTCGTCGTCCGATTGCACCCGTTTGCCTTTGCCCTGATTTTGGCCCTGACCGGCTCCGCCCATGGGGGCCATGCCGCCACCCATGCCACCGCCCGCCGCACCGCCGGCGCCGGCGCCGGGCGTCGGGCGGCCCGCTGCCGCGGCCCCGGGTGCCGCCCCGGCCGGCCGCGACGCCGCCTCGGAATCCACCGCGGGCTGCAACGGCATCGACGGCACGCCGCCGCCCCCGCCTCCCAACGACGCCGGTTTGAGCCCGCCTCCACCCGGCAGACCCGGTTTGCCCTTCATCGCATCTTTCATGGCATCCGGTATGGCCGCCTGGTCCGGTGTTCCCATGCCGGCCCCAGGCATCGAGGGCACCATGGGCATCATGGGCGCGGCGGGAAGCCCACCACCACCGTCACCGATCGGGACATCAATCGTCCCGTCCCCGGGCGCATTGGGATCGGGCGCGTTGGGATCGGGCGCGTTGGGATCGGGCGCCGCAAGGCGCGTGGCCTTGGGCGGCGTCTTCGGATTCACCGGTGCCAGGGGTAACGATGCGTTCTGAATATAGATATTCAGCGATGTCTCCGACTTCTGTTGGAGACTTTCGTACCAGCTAACCGCCATGTACAAATAATAGGGAGATGTCGTCGAGTAATACTTGTACCAATAATCGCATTGCGACACTTCGTAAGTCGTGGGATGCTCCGCCTCGACGGCCCACGTCCCGTCCGGGTTTCTCGACAATTCGTCCCAGATCACGCGGGCCTTTTTATGGGCGTCTACGACCCGGAGGGCCTGGCTGCCGAGCGTGACGCACAATTGCGCCATCGACAATATCCACTGCCGGTGCAGCTCGAAATTATCCTCGACCAGCGAACTGGCGTCACCCTCCCAGGAAGTGAAGGGCCGGAAGCGGTAGGTCTCCTTCTGGAATTCTCGCTGGAACGCATCCCATTCCCTGGCGAATGCCTTGAACGCCGTGCCCTGGTCGCCCGCCTCGATTTCCGTCGCGGCCTGCCTGACCTCGTAGTAGGGGAATTCGAACGACGGCGGCGGGGCCGGGGGCGGGGGCGGCGGTAGGTAGCCGCCGAAGTCCTCGTCTGGGTCGCAGTTGATCGTCATCTGGCCGTTCCCGGCGCCCGGAGTGACCCCCGACGCCGAGGAACCGCCGTTTACGGCGTTGATGCCCTCGGCGCTTTCCTCGTCGACCTCTTCATAGGCTTTGGCCGCATTCCGGAGGGATTTGGCCAGAGCCCTCCACTCCCGCTCGCAGGTCTGCAAATAGAGCCGCATCGAGTCGGCGGAAAGCGCGAGCTGGGTGGCAGCATCGTTGACGAACGACAGGCGACACGGCCCTGCCGGGTTGGTGGAAGGGATGAGCGGGAGCGCTGCCTCGATCTCATCAGCGCGCGCCATGAGCTCTTCGTATTCGACCTTCAGCGTCTGTGCCATGTCGGCCCGTTCTCCTTATGCCGAAGTCAGTAACGTCGGATATAGAAAGCGGCCGATCGCGAAACAGCGCGGCCGGGAAGTGCGGATGGGTTGTGCCGCAGCGTCACTCGTTAGGCAGCCCCGTGGGGCGCGATCACATCCAGCCATCACGAGCGTCGGGGCTGCACGCGCATCGATGCTCAGGTTGCCCGCCGAGCCGACGCCATCGACAGCAGGATGCGGTGCAATCACCGACCACCCCTTTCGTATTGCCGGGCCATGCGGGCGACGCAGGGGCACGCTAACCGCCACCGCAGTAATCCTAATTCACCCAACAGGGCACACGTGCAGCAATTTGCGCTACCCATTCCGGCTCTTAGGCCCCGGAAATGCGTTGTCTTACAGGGACGTGGCCGCGCTGGATCGCACCGCGTCGTCCACCCGGAAGAAAACGCCGTCGGCCTGCAGCAGGCGACCCGTCCGGACATCGAAGAAGACGGGCGCGAACCCGGCTAACGCGAACCCCAGGGAACGCACGAGTTCCAAGGCCTCCTGACTGAGCATGCCGCCGTCGTACAGGGGCTCAAACGACAGCTCGAGTTGCAGGCCGACGCAACGGTCAGGCACGGTCGCCGCACCGCCGGCGATCACATGTTTTTCGAATCCTTGAACATCGACCTTGAGGAAGGCCACGTCGTCTGGAAGCAGAATCTCCGCGGCTACAGAATCGAGCCGATGGATGGTCACCTCTTCGGTGCCGACGTAGTTCGCGCTCGGCAAGACGTCGCGGTGGGTTTTCAGCATCGGCAACACCGAGCTGCTCTGGCCCGCATTGCCCGCGACATGCATCGAAACCGTTCCGTCGTAATCGCCCAGCGCACACTGCCAACAATCCCAGAGCGGATCGTCGGCAGCCGATCGTTCCAGAATCGTGAATGGGGCCGCGAGGGGTTCGAACGAAGCGATGCGGCCTTCGAAGGCGGCTTCTCGAAGACTTGCGGCGTATTGTCCCGCGTTGGCGCCGACGTCGAGAACGACGGTGACTTGACGGGATTTGAGTTCGTTTACGAATTTGCGCCGCCAGTCCAATTCGGACCGGTAGCGCTTCCCCCCGCCATCGGGAGGATTCGTGAACCACAACAGACTCACCGCGTAACACTAACACCCAGTGAAAGGCGGTCCGCATCAACGATTTCGGTTCGGCTCGAGCCGAATGGCCGCGGCTACGGATCGCGCTAAGCTGGGCTCGGACATGAAACTCGACATCCATCTACAGACCCATTCCGACATAAGCGTGCACGGCGCGCACCGGTACGTCGGCGCGGTCAAAAGCGAAATCATGCTGCGCTGTACCCAGTCGCTCGTCACGGCGGTCAACCGCGTCAAGGGCGACATCATCCTGCGCGTCTTCGACGATCACTCATCATCGGAAGCTGTTGCGACGCTGCGCCGGATACTCGCGAAGTCCACGCACCCGGTGGAATTCGTCGAACTCGCGGATAGCGGATACAACGCGTCCTGCCTGGCATCGTTTTCCGCGGCTCGGGACGATGGCCGCGACCTCGTCTATCTCGTCGAGGACGACTACTTGCACGCTCCGTCGGCAATACAGGAGATGGTGGAGGCGCACGCGTTGTTCAAAGAGAAGTTTGGTGGACGAGAAGTTGCTCTGCATCCCTATGACGATCCCAAGAACTATTGGAGCCCGATATTCAGCCGGGAGAACTGTCGCGTGGTCTACGGCACCCACCGGCACTGGCGCACGAATACCCACACCACCAATACGTGCTGGATCGAAATCGAGACATTGAGAAGAAACTGGGAGCTATTTGAACGGCTCGCACGGTATTCAAGTACGCCCTACGGCATCGCGCACCACATCTTCGAAGATTCCACGATCAACACGATCTGGCGGGAGCAAGTCCTGCTCTTTACGCCGATACCCTCGCTGGCCCTGCACCTCCAGTATGAGGAGCACCGAGATCCCTTCCTGGATTGGAAACCATGGTGGGAAGCTTCGGCGTATTGACGCAGCCCCGGGCCGTTCGGTACAGGTTCACGTATCTCGGGTTTCGTACAGGTCGCAGTAGCTTCGATCTCCTGCTGACTTGTACTGCCGATACAGCTTGAAACGTAAGTCGCCGGCCCGCAGCAGTGCCAGGAGCTGCTCAAGACCGCAGCAGAGGTCGCCGTACTGCTCTTCGAGCACGGCGAGGTGCGGCCCGGGATCCGCCGCTTGATTCGTGTGCGAGATCCGCAGCGCGAGAACGGAAAGCCGATCCACGATCGTGCCCGGCGTTTCGGTGTGTAGCGGTGCGGTCGGGTTGGGGCGGATGTCGTGCAACAGGGTCGCGTCGATCTCCTCGATGGCCGCGTTGCGCCGGGCGTTGAGATCGTCAATGCGGCGTTTCCTGCAGGCAACCTCGTGGTCACCGATGCCGGTCCGGCGAACGGCGTCTTCGTGATGCCACAAGCCGAAGTTCATCGCATGCAGGTGTAGCGCCTTCGTTGCGAGGCTTTCGCTCGCAGAAGAGGTTTCGGGTTCCTTGCGGTGCCATGACGACACGATGTCGTGGAACTGTCGTACCGCAGACAGCAGCTCGCGTTCGGGAGCCTCGTCAGGCACGGCCACCGGTATGCCATTCCGGAGCCGCGGCGGAGTGCCGGCAAGCTCTCCGACGAGGCTTTCCATCGCGCTGAAAACGTCGTCCACGCTGATATCGGCCATGGTGCCCCCGTAGACGTGCCGGTGGGGCGCGAACCTGAACCCCCATATCGCGGGTTGCGTCGGGCTATAGAGGCCGACGCCCGGGACGCGTGCCAGGTCGGCGGCATGCAGCATGCAGGAGTCGATCCCCACGAAAAGGTCCGCGCCGCGACCATCCCCATCGCAACGTCAAGTGGCACCCCGAGATACGAAAAGACGCGGTCGCGCTCGCGACCCACATTGAGTTCCTCGTCCCCCATCCCGACAACCCAGGCCACAAAGTCGTGATGACGCGACAGAAACCGGTCCAGCAAGTCCACGAACCTGGTAACCGGCCACCGCTTCTTTATCCAGCTGGCGTCGGCGTGCACGGCGAGCACCTTTGCGCCCGCGGGCAGGGTGGCACGGATCGAGCGGACTTCGCTCTTGCGCGGCCGGTGGGACGGGGACCGGCCGGGCGTAGGTTTCGATCCGAGCCGACGGATCGAACAGGCGCGCCAACTTGAACGTCAGGTCGGCCGAGTGCGGCACATCGCGGGGGACCACGACGTCGTAGCTGTCACCGGTGGGAAAGCCGATGCTGGTCGTGGGTGCGAGCCGTTGCCGGAGAGGGCGAACGAACACGTTCGACGGGACGTCCCACGGCACCGCGTTGATGAAAACGTCGACGGGACCGACCTCCGCTGCCAGGGTGTCGTAGTCGAAACCTCGATTCGAGGGCGGTCCCAGCGCGGGTCCCACTGGAGGTGTCCCCGTGATGTCGACGAGGCGAGCATCTACCTCCCGGAAGCACAGATCGAACGCGATCTTGGGGCAGAGCACCGTGAGCGGAGCGTCGAACATTTCGCCTAACGCCCGCAGCGTCGGCAACGTCAGGACAGAGTCCCCGATGAGCGTGGAGAAATAGACCGTAGGCCGCTCCGCCTGCAGCAGATGATTCAGCAGGCCATGCTCGACTCTTACCGAGTGCCCGTCCTGCAGAACCGTGAATTCACTCAACTTGACACCATCCTTCGCCAGAGCCTAAACCGCTCGGCGACCCCGTGGCAGCACCAAAATCAGCCGCCGTCGACCTGGGCCACCCGGCCGGTGCCATGGTGAAACGCGAAGACGGCGGTCCTTGGTCTAAATATGCTCTTGGGCAAGTTCGTTCATCGCATCGAGCACCTCTTCCACGGAGATGTCCGCCATGGTGCCCCTATCGACATGCCGGTGCGGGCCGAATCTGAAGCCCCAGGTCGCGGCCCGCGTCGCACCGAACAGTCCGACGCCGGGAACCCCTGCCAGATCAGCGGCATGCAGCATGCAGGAATCAATCCCCAGAAAAAGGTCCGCGTTGGCGACCAAGCCCATCGCCAGGTCAAGCGGTAGCCCGAGCTGGGGGAAGATACGGTCACCCTCACGACCAGCATTGAGTTCCTCGTGTCCCATTCCGACGACCCAGACGACGAAATCGCGGTGCAGCGACAAGAACCGGTCGAGCAGATCGATGAACCGGGTAACGGGCCACCGTTTCGCCGCCCAATCGGTGTCGGCGTGCACGACAAGCACCTTGGCCCCTGCGGGCACGGCGGCACGCATCGATCGTGCCTTTTCCATTACGGATGGTGGGATCGGCACCGGTTGGGCGTAGGTTTCGATCCGCAACGAGGGATCGAACAGCCGCGCCAACTTGAACGTCAGGTCGGCGAAGTGGCAGTCCTCTTTGGCGACCACGATGTCGTAGGCGTAGTCGGCGGGGAACCCGATGGTGGTCGTGGGCGCCAGGCGTTCCACCAGAGGTCGAACGACAATGCTGGACAACGAGTTCCACGTCAATGTGTCGATGAACAGATCGACCGGACCGATCTCCTCCACCAGGGTTTCATAATCGCGGGCTCGGTGTCGTGACGGCGCCGCTGGGCGTGGTCCCGTCAAGGGCAATCCCGTGGTGTCGACGTGGCGGTCGCTTACCTCCCGGAAGCACAGGTCGAATGCCACCTTGGGGCAGATCAGTGTCACCGGGGCGGTGAACATTTCCCCTAACGCCCGCAGCGTCGGCAACATCAGCACGGAATCTCCGATGTTGGAGACGAAACATATCGCAGGCCTTCGCGCCTGCAGCATATCGCTTAGCGCGATACCGGCATTTCCCTGGAAATCGACCATTTTCGAGCCGAGCTTAACCCCGGCGGGTCGGTGATGTCGCAGCTTTCGATGGGAGGACAGATGCTTGTCAGACGCGACCTTCGCTATCAGGTTTGGCTCCGATCAAGCCGACCGTCGTTTGCAGCGACCCGGCAAGACCGGCCAGCGAGGCCATCAGTTCCGCCTGCTGAGCTTGCTGCGCAGCCGATGCGCCGACCTGTGCCTTCTGCAGCGCCTCGTTGACGCGCAGCTGCACCGTGTGGGCGCCCAACCGCAGCAGCCCGTCCTCAATGTCGAGGCCGACGATGCAGCGATGCCCGTTGATGGTCACTTCGACCGTCTCGGCTTCGTCTGTGGCCGTGAAGGATTGGGTGTGTGTTCGGCGCATCTGCGACTCGAGGGCCGAACCGAACCGCTGCAACTGCTCGAGCGCCTCCGCCACCTGTGGGTGCGCGTCGGGAATCATGCCAAGAGTGCTCATCGGTGAAGGTCCTTAACCTTTGTTGAGTGTTGTGGCGTGGGCCGAATGACGGCCTCGGTCCACAACCCGACCTGAGTCTAAAGCGACTCGGGCAATCGCGCGCGTCGAGTTTCGGTCGGCCCGGGTGGGCCTCAGGAAGCGGTTCGGCCTGCCCCGGGCAGGGCCTGCTCGTAGCGATCTTCCTCGGGTGGGGAAATCGGCCGGATCGGCAACTGGCGATGCCGGGGCGTGCTAACCGCGTTGTGCCGCAAGGCGACCCGTTCGACACCGGGGTGGCGGCCGAGGTAGCTTGTCGCGTTCGGCCACGCCACCTTGGCTTCCGACCCGACGTGTGCGCCGACCAGCTCGGCGAACTCCCGGAAACGCGGTCCCAGCGTGACCGTCCCGCCCGCGGCCGCCGCCCGCAGGACAAGCTGGGTGAAGACTCGGGCGTCACCCGGGTTGACGCTCGCGTCGACATCGTCGAACGGGAGGTAGACCGGATAGTGGCTCGCTGTCTCACCGACCAGCACACCCGCCGATCCGATCGGCAGCTGATGGTGACGGTCGGGGACCAGGATCTGGGCTTGCAACGCGGCGCGCTGGCCGCCGGAGACACGGGAAAAACCCCGTCGCTTTTTCCGCTTGTCCGGCGTAGTGAGCAGAACCGCGGACTGGGGTGCGGCCCCCGGCGCGACACGGACCCGGGTGATGGTGTGGTCGGCGGGCGCCGACCACCACACGTCCGGGCCCCCGGCCGCGGTGTAGGCGACGGTGAAACTGTTGCGGCCCTGGATCATCGACCACTTCTCCCGTTCGAAGCCGATGTCGATGGCGCGGTCGAAGTCGTCGAAGCTGCGCCCGCACACCGCGTCGACCCCATGCCTAGCCAGTTCGTCGG
Organism: uncultured Actinomycetota bacterium; assembly: GCA_963794245.1. Taxonomy (GTDB): domain Bacteria; phylum Actinomycetota; class Actinomycetes; order Mycobacteriales; family Mycobacteriaceae; genus Mycobacterium. The sequence continues at coordinate 689,352 of CAWCDD010000005.1, forward strand.
CGATCCGTGTCGTCGACGCCACCAGATACCGGGCCAGGCCCGCAACGCCGGCATCGCGCCGCCCCGCCGACTTGCGGGTCCGACGCGGATCCGCGCGGACGATGATCCAGGTCCGGCGGTGCGCCGGCGCCGGGTCAGACCCGATCAGCTGCTCGTACAGGCTCACCACCTCGGCCGGCGCGCTATTGCCGACGCGGTAGCCGGCCGACACGATGTCAGCCTCCAAGTCAGGACAGTGCACCGACAGCAACTGCTCCACCAGGTGGGTGTCTACCACATCGTCGGTATGCGCCTTGCCATCGACGATGACCGTCGGGGTGAACGGCCGGGGGATGAGTTCTATGACGGCGACCAGGACTTTGCCTTTCCAGCGGACGGCCACGTGATCCCCTGGCTGCACGGTGGCGCCCACGACCGGCACCGACGGAGTATCCAGGGGACGGCGGCGCCGCACCAGCCATGCAAAGAACGCGGCCACCCAGCCGAGTAGCCGCCGACCCCGGAAAGTGACCAGCGCCAGCAGCACCGCCACACCCACCACGGTGGGACCTGCCCACACGTAGCGCGTTTTCAGAAAGAGCAGGATGCAGAACGGAGCCAGCGCCGCCAGCCCCAGCGCGTAGGCGGTGCTGAATCGGAGCCGTATTGATCTCATCCTCGTCACCGCCGTCGCAGCGCTCGTCCGGTCAGCGCGGCCAGCCCCAGCGCCAGGGTCAAACCGATGATTCCCAGTGTCACTGCCTTGATCGGGCCATGATCGGGTCCCGGCACCGGCACCGGGGGTTGGATGCGTTGCACCGACGGGGCGTTCGCGGGTCCGGCCGGAAGGTCCCAGGTCAACGCCGCGAAGGCATCGACGATGCCCGCGCCCACCGCGTCGTCGACACCGCCACCGGGGTGTCGTGCGGTGGCGGTGATCCGGTTGATGATCTGGGCCGGGGGCAGGTCGGGAAACTTCTGTCGCACCAGCGCCGCCACACCGGAGACATACGCGGCGGCAAACGACGTGCCGGCGATCGGCACCGGACCTTCCTTGCCTGGCAACGCATCCACCGGCTCGCCGTCGTCGCCGAGCGCGACGATGTTCTCCGCGGGCGCCGCTGCGCCCACCCAGGGTCCATGCATCGAGAACTCGCTCGGCGTTCCGTTCTGGCCGACTCCTCCCACCGCCAGCACCAGCGGCGCGTACCACGCGGGCGTGACGATGGTCTGCACCTGCTGCCAGCCGCGGGGATCGGCGGGAATGGACGCGTCGGGCGGCGGATTCTGCGAGCAGTCACCGCCGGTGTTGCCGGCCGCGACGATGATGACGGCGCCCTTGACGTTGACCGCGTAATTGAGCGCGGCGCCCAGGCTGGACTCGTCGACCGGTTTGTGCACCTTGAAGCAGGCCGCTTCACTGATGTTGATCACACCGGCGCCCAGATTCGCCGCGTGCACCACCGCGCGGGCCAGGCTGCGGACGGACCCGGCGGCCGGAGTCGCGTTGGGGTCGTTCTGGTTGGCCTGGTTGTCCTTCGGCTCGAAGGCCTCCGACGTCTGGCGCACCGAGATCAGCCGCGCGTCGGGCGCGACGCCGACGAACCCGTCGGTGAGCGAAGGCCGGCCGGCGATGATGGACGCGGTGAGCGTCCCGTGGGCATCGCAGTCAGAGAGCCCGTCGCCGCCGGCGACGACGAAATCGCCGCCCGGTTCCGCGGGGACCCGGGGTGAGCCGTCCACGCCGGTGTCGATCACGGCCACCGTCACGCCGGCGCCGGTCGCGAATTTCTGCGCCTGACCGACGCCCAGGTAGGCGTTGGCCCACGGCGCGTCGTGAAAGTTGGTTCCCGGCAACGTCAATGGCGCCCTGCAGACGCGCTTTTGCTCGAGGGGCTGATCGGGTCCTGTCACATCGGGCGGAAGCGCGGCCGGATCGATCGACGGCGGGGCGACTGCCCACGCGGGAGGTGCGCAGAGCAACGTGAGAGCCAGTGTGACCGTGATCAGGAAGATACGGTGCACCGCCGAACGCTCCGTTCATTATAGCCTTGCCTCGCTGTCGCGCAACCGCGGTCGCGGGCCTGAGTGCATCTTAAACTTTCCGGCTGCATCGACACTGCTTTTCGCAGAAGGGGCGGCCGCATCGTCGGCCAATCAAAAGCACTCGCGTCTTGGCAGGGTCAAAGCACAATCGGCACATGCTTTTCCGTGCACGCGGCCTTCACCGCGCGCAACGACGTCTTGGGTGCGCAGCGTCTGCAGATCCTCCACCGTCACCGACCCTTTATCGACGCGATGCTGTGCGGCCACCCGCGAGTCCCGCAACCGCTCCGCGCGCTCAACGACATTGCGCGCGAATCGGCCGTTATGCATGACATCGATGCCGTGCTGGCCATCGGGAGCGCGGTAGCCGCGTAACGTCGCACATGCGGCGTTCAGTGCCTCGGCCGTAGCGGGATCGAGAACCGTGGCGCGCGGTTTGCCGTAGCGGACCGCGATTTCCACCAGCTCGTCGGGTGTGTAGGACTCGAACCGCAATTTGCGGTTGAACCGGCCCGCCAGACCCGGGTTCACGGTGAGGAACTCGTCGACTTCCTTCTCGTATCCCGCACCGATGAAGCAGAAGTCGAACCGGTGCACCTCGAGTGCAACCAGCAGCTGATTGACCGCCTCCATGCCGATCATGTCCGGCCGGCCGTCCTGGTGCCGTTCCACCAGCGAGTAGAACTCATCCATGAACAGGATGCGCCCCAGCGACCGGTTGATCAGCTCGTTGGTCTTCGGTCCCGACGCACCGATGTGCTCCCCGCAGAAATCGGCCCGCTTGACTTCGACGATCTCCGGATGGCGCACGATGCCCAGCCCGGCGTAGATCTTTCCGAGGGCCTCGGCGGTGGTGGTCTTACCGGTCCCGGGCGGTCCGACCAACAGCATGTGGTTGGTCTGGTTGGCGACCGGCAGCCCCGCGGCCAGACGTAGCGCGCGGACCTCGATCTGGTCTTCCAGTTCGGCGACCGCACGTTTGACATCGGCCAGCCCGACTTGGTGGTCGAGTAGCGCGCGACCTTCCTGCAGGAGTTCGGTGCGACGCTCTTGGTGCTCCTCCTCCTGCCGCTGCTGCTCCGACAGCTCGGTGGTGACATCCCACTTGTTGGTGCGGGTACTGATGGCGTCCTCATCGGTGACGACCAGCTGCAGCGCGGGGTCGGCCAGCGCTTGCTTGGCAGGCTCGATCAAGGCGCCGTTGATCGTCGCTTTGGACAACCAGACCTGTGCCTTGGGCTCCTCCCCGAGCTGGCGATGCGCCATGCCGCGCACGTAGGCAAGGTCGGCGGCGATCAGCGGAAAGTCGGTGGGATCGATTGCGGTGATGGCGGTTTCGAGATGCTGGAACGCCGCGATCTCGGTCGGGCCGCCGAATCCGGCGCGCAACTCGACCCGGTCGGTCCACTCCAGCGCGACCCGGGCCTGACCCAGATGCGCCGCGGCATGTGCCGCCAGCGTGCAGGTGGCCGCGGTGACCGCCGACATGATGATGGCCTGCGGCGGCAGGATGGCCGCCGCCACCGAGATGACGTCCGGCCAGCGTTGCGTGGCGAACATCAGATAGGACTCGACGTACTGCTTCCACTGGTGGTTCTCCCAGGTGTCGAGCAGCGTCGAATCCGCAAGCAGCGCTTCGGCTTTCTCATACTGGCGATCGTCGATCAGGGCGCTCGCCAGCGCCAGGCCGGCATGCGAGGCCTCGGTCACCGAAATCGACAGATACGGCCCGGCTTTGATCGGCGCCGACAAGCGTGCGCCTATCCGGTTGGTCTCCCGATGCAACCGGGTCCCGTAGGTCGTAGAGCTGCTGCACCGTCGACAATGCCTCGTCACCCGCGGCGATCCGGCCCAGCCAGGCGTCGGCCATCGACGGGTCGACCTCGGTTGCTTCCCGGAACCGTGCCGCTGCTCCGGCGACATCGCTGTCGAGCAGCGCCATCGCCGCATCGAAATATTTCCGCGCGGCAGCCGGCGTGGTGCTGCTGGTCATGGGGTGTCCACCGCTTCGAGATCAGGGGTTCGCAAAGCCATCGGTTCCGACGATACGTACCGATTCTCGGCGCGGAACAATTCGACCTCGACCGAGTGCAGGTTTGGCCGGCCGCCGCCACGTCCACCGTCGCCGGGACCCGTCTGGGTGATCAGCACGTTGGCGGTCCCGCGGTACGGCTCGCCCGGTCCTCCGACTGAAATCAGGGTGTTCGGTCGCGGCGCCGGCGACATGCTCCCGTCCACCACGCTGACCGTGGTGCCGGACACCGGCTTCGCCTGATCGGTCACGGCGACGTCGGGCATCCGAACACTGGCCCACCGCTGCATGTTTCGAGTGTGCACCGTGATCCGCTCGCCGGCACCGGCCAGGCGGATGATGAACCGCTTGGCCAGCGCGTCTTCTGCGGCGATGTGCACCCGGCTGAACTCCCCCGCGTCGTCGAGCGGCAGCAGCATCCGATTCCCGCCGGCGACCTTGCCGAGCAGCACACCCGACGGTCCGATCGGGACGACGAGCGGCCCGTGCAGCGCACCGCGACGGATTCCGCGCAGCGGCGGCAGCGGACCGCACAGATTGGCCGCGACGGCGTGCGCCTGCTCGCCCCGCAGGGTCCGCAACCACATGCTCAACGACGCCGTCGGTGGTTGGGCGCTACGCACGGTCACGGTGGCGGTCGCGGTGCCGTCACCGAAAAGGGTGACGTTCTGTACGATCCCGTCCACCCGCGCCGACCACGCTTCCGCCAGCTTCTCCGACGTGATGTCGGCGGGCCGGTACCAATAGGTGGTCAGCCAACCGCTGTCGCCACGCACCGACCGCCAGCGCCTATTGGAGACATCCAGCGCGGAGCGGCCCAATCGCCGCTCCATCTCGACGATGTCGGTGGCCGTCGCGACCTTGGCGCGGATGCCGTGTTGGCGCATGGCCGCGCTGATCCGCTGGGCGGCCGCGAGCGTCGCGGTGCCGACGGAGGTGCGCCCGCGCAGCGCCTCGACATTGTCCAGGGCGGAAATCCGCACGATGAGCCAAGTTTCGCGCTGACCGGCATAGGGCGGTGTGCCGATCAACGTGTCATACACCCGCGGGTAGTCGCCGGTGCTGCGCCGGCGCGCCCCGGCCGTGACGACGCTGAGCGATTCCAGGGTGAGGCCAAGGCTCTGGTGCAGCAGCGGCAGCAGCTCGGTGACGTCGAAGGAGTTGTCGGTGTACGTCGCGGTCGACCCGGTGAACAGCGTTGGCGTATGCGCCTTCCCGAGCAGCTGGACCGCGGCAACCGCGACGCCGTCCTGGTACCGGATGCCGCCGCCGGCACGGTCATTGGCGACGGTGAGCGGTTCGCTCCACCAGATCGGCCGACGGCGCCGCAACCACAGGATCAGCCAGGACCACAACGGCTGACCCCGCCATCGGATGACGCCGACGGCGATTCCGATCACCAAACCTGCTGCCGCGCCCGGGTATCCGCCGACTGCCCAGCCCGCGACGGCGGCAACAAAGATGGCGACGATGATCGTCAGCTTCGTCGCGGCTGTCATCGCTCGCGCCGTGCTCGAACGATCAGCGAGACCACCGCGATGGCGGCCAGCACGACGCCGGCGAATACCAGCGCCACGGTGCGGGCGCGGTGATCCGGTGGTGGCGGCGGCGGGGCCGGGTGGACGATGCGGCTGGCGGCCGCGGGTGGAAGTCGGTCGCCTGCAGGCACATCGAAGGTCAGCGCGGCGACCGGGTCGACGACGCCGTAACCAACCTGGTTGTCGACTCCGCGCGGTGGATTGTGCGCGGTCTGCAGAATCCGATTGATGATCTGGTGCGCGGACAGCGCCGGATATTTGGCTCGCACCAGCGCGGCCACCCCGCTGACGTACGCCGCGGAAAAGCTGGTTCCCCAAAACGGCATGTTCTTCTCGCCCGGGCGGATCGGCGGGTAGGCATTCGCCGGTCCCCCGGTTTCCGGGGACAGTCCCATGATTCCGACGCCCGGTGCCGCTGCGGCCACCCAGGGTCCGGCCAAGCTCTTGTTGATCGGTGCGCCGGTGTTGTCGACCGCTCCCACCGACAAGACGTAATCGGAGAACCAGGACGGCGACGACACCGTCTTGACTTGGTGCCAGTCGCGCGGGTCGGACGCGTTGAGCGGGTCGAATGACGGGTTTTGGGCGCAGCCGTCTTCGCTGTCGTTGCCTGCCGCGGCGACGATCACGGCGTCCTTCACCGTGGCGGCGTACCAGACGGCAGCGCCGATGGCGCCCTGATCCAGCGGGTCGGCGGCCGAAACACACGCTGTCACACTGATATTGATCACCTTGGCGCCCATGTTCGCGGCATGCACGATGGCACTGGCCAGTGTCGCGATGGTGCCGGCTTTCTTGCGGCCCTCAAAGTCGCCGCCGCCGGGATTCACCGGCTCGAACGCCCGCGAGGACTGGCGGATGGAGATGATGACCGCGTGGGGCGCGACTCCGGCGACTCCGTCGGGCGCGCCCGGGGGCGGTGGCGGCACCTCGGGATCGTCGGGCTGGCCAGGCGCAGGGTCCCCCGGCCCGTTCGACGGTGCGTCGGGCGGCGGCGGTGGTGGCGGGGGCGCCACGGTTTGGGTGATCGTCACCGGCGAGGGCGGCGGCGGAGGTGCGGGTGGCGGCGGTGGTCCACCGGGCGGCGGTGCACCGGCATCGGTCGGCGGCGGGCCCGCCGGCGGCGGAAATGCCGGGGCGCTCGGCATCGGCGCGGGCATTGGAATTCCCTGCGGTGCAGCGCCGATCAGCGACGCCACGATGGTTCCGTGCGCGTCGCAGTCGGTGAGACCGTCACCGCCCATGATGTAATCGCCACCCGGCACCACCGGCAGCCGCCGGCTGGGATTGATGCCGGTGTCGATGACTGCGACCGGCACCCCGTTGCCGGTCGAGTACTGCCAGGCCTTGCTGACGGTGAGCATCGTGAAGCCGGGCGCGGGCAGGGCGACGTTCGGATCGGCGACGGTAATCGTTCGCGCACAGGCAAAGCTCTGCCGCATCGGCTGATCGGAGGCTGGCTTGCCGTCGGCCGGTACCCGGCCGGGATCGACGACCGGCGGTGGAATCGACTGTGCTGCAGGAAGTCCCGCGATCAAGGCGACGAGCAGGCTCGTCAGCGCCGTGGCGACGACCCGCTGGGTCACTGCGTGAGCGGTGAGCGCCATCTGGGTCATCGCATGCGCACCCAGGTGAACAACCCGCCGATCCATGCGGCCAGCGGCAGGGCCGCGATGATTGCTGCTATCTCCACCCATTCGGCGGTCATCCGCACCAGCGGAGTGAACCTGGTGATCGGCACCAGCAGAGCAGCCAGCAGGCCCGCGCCGCCGAAGGCGGCCAACACCAGCGCCCCCCACAGCACGCCGTAGCCTGACGAAGTCGGCTCGTGCACAACATATTTGACGACACCAACGCACAGAGCCGCGGCGGCCCCGCATACCAGCGCGATCGCCTGTCGTTTGTCGGCAAACGCCCGCCCGCGGCTGATGAAGATCACCACGAAAAGTGCGGCGAGCGCGGCGGCCGGAACGCCCCGCTCATGGCCCGGCATCAGGGTGGCCCACACCGCGACAGGAAGCGTCAGCCCGGCTCCCACGCAGATTCCGGTCAGGACGTTGTTGGCATGGACGGCGGCCAGCGCGATCTGCGCACCGCGGGGCGTGGTGTCCGAATTTGCTTCCTCGTCGGCACCCTCTTCGACGGGCGATACCGCGTCGGCCGGCAGGCCCGCGCTGCGGCGGAACAGATCGCGTCCGGTGATCGACCCGAAGTACGGCGGCCGGATCCTCGCGACCCACAGCGCGATCGTCGGGGACATTGTCAGCAGCAGTAGCAGGGCGACAAGGGTGCACATCCCCAGCCATTGCGCGGGAACCGGCCACCACATCCGGGCGGCGGCGGCGGCGCCGGCGAGTCCCAGTACGGTCACCGCGGTCGCGGCCACATTGGCGTGACGGCCTGTGGCAGAAGCGATTCCGCACGTCAGCACCGCACCGGCCAGGGCGGCGATAAACGCATGCGCAGCGCCGAGGGGGCCGGGAGCACCGCCCGCGAGGCTCACCGTGATCAACGGCAACGCGATCCAGCCGAGTCCGTCGACCATGTCGGTGCGACCCGGCCACCACCGCCACACCGTTGCCGCGCCACCGGCGATCAGCAGACCGGCCACGCCGGTCACGATGGTGGGTATCAAGGACTCGGTCGAGAAGCGCTGGCGCACAGCCAGTCCCAGCAGCGTCAGCGAGACGATCGCCAGGATGGCCAGCGCGGTGCGGGCGGCGGTCCGCAGGGTTACCGGCTCGAACAACGCCTTCCCGACCCGAGCCAGGCCGGTGGATAACGACTCGTACTGCGGCTCGAACGATTCACCCGCAACCGCGGGAACCAGCGTGAGGGTGGCGCCGTCTTCGACGCCGAGTTCGTCAAGCGTCTTGGTGACGTCCAGCCGCACCCCGTTGGCCTTCTGCAGTTCGTATCCCACCCCGGGCTCGAGACCGGTGAAGCCCCGGCGTTTGAGTTCCTCGTTGAGCAACTCCACGACATTGTCGATGAAGGCCTCGATCGGCACCGAGGCGGGATACACCTGCGAAACCAGGTGTTCTCCACATACGACTGCGACCGCACACCGGGCTGGAAACGAAACCTTACCCTGGTACGGGGCCATTAGCGCGGCCTGTCGGCATCTGGAATGTATTTGTCAGCCAATGCCGCGGTTATTTCGAATATGCGCAGCCGGGTTTTCTTCTTCAACTCGTGCTGAGTGTCGATTATCCCGCCTTTAGCGAGGAAACGGGTCGTACGGCATGAACTCGACCGTCGCACCCGATTGCGCGAAACGCTCGGTGAGATACGTACGCGCCTCGGCATCGTATTTGTCGCGACTATCGTTCAGGATGACCATGCTGCGAGACACCAACTCGTGATAGCCCATCGAGCGCAGCAGGTCGATCGCCCGCGTCACCGGCAACGAGGTGTCGGCCGTGAGACCGGAGACGAACACCAGCGTGTCGCACGCGTCGAGCACCGCCTTCATCACGGGGTGCTCGAGGTCGTCGGAGGTATCCACCACGATGACGGTGTGAGTGCGGCGCAGCCGCGACAGCACCCCGGAGAACATCGATGCAACCAGCGGCCGCGGCTGGTCCGACGCTCGGTTGCCGGCCAGCACGTCCAGGCCAAGGCTGTTCTGCCCCAAGTGTTCCCGGATATCGGCGTAGCCCTGGACGTCGGTGTCGTTGAGCACCGCCGCGTAGTCGCCCGGCGGTGATTCGTCGATCCGGCCGGCCAGCGTGCCAAAGCCGGGAGCGGCATCGATCGCGACGACATTCTCGGGCCGGCATTCCCGGAACACCGCGCCGATGCAGGCGGTCATCGTCGTCTTACCGACACCACCCTTGCCGGAGACGACCCCGACGACGTACTGCTTCCGGATGTGGCGCCGTATCCGCTCCTGCAATTCCCGATAATGCCGTTCGGCCGGCGATTCGCCGAAATTAATGGCATGGCCCGTCAGCTGGTAAAGGAATTTACGCCATCCTCCGCCCGGTGGAATCTTGCGCGGCGCGACCATATCGGAAATGCGTAATGTTCCGGATACTGAGTCTTGATTCTGGTAGCGCGCGGCGGGCGCTTCTCGCCTGGTCGGCCCGCCTTGTTCCGGAGAATTGGATGAGCCCGTCCACGGATTTGTCACGATGCCGATGCTATCATTTTCGCGACTACCCTTCGACTACACGACTTTTCGGTACGAATGCCATTCTTGGTCGGCAGGTAGCCGGCGCACCATATGGTTGATCGCAGAACCGATGTTGTTCTTGGTTCCCGGGGCGATGATCATCCACTTCTTGGCGCCGGAAGGAACGTGTTCGGCCACCAGGCGCCCTTCGGGGATATCGATGATCGTCACCGCGCCCTGTTCGACGTAGGTCCGCATGGGCCCACCGCTGTCCACCCCGGACTGGATCGCGACGATCGAGGCCTGCGCCGATCGGACTGGGTCGGTCGCCAGTTTCAACAAGTGCACCTGATCGGCTTCGAGGCCCTGGTTGCCGAGGAATTCGTGCAGGGCTGCCTCATCGGTGGCAGCAGCACGCATGGTATCCGCATCCAGCGTGACCGGTCGCAATGGCGCGGGATCGCTTGCGCCGCAAAGTCGCTCGATCTGTGCAGTTGAGGGCTGCGCTGGCCGTGCCCTCGTTGTTCGCGATGCCGGCCCCGCTGATCCGGACCAGGTCTCCCGATCGTTCGATGGCGACCCACCAGTGCGCGAACCTGGCCAACAGCGCTCGCGCGGGCTCGCCGTCATCGGGCAGCCGGAAGTGCATCGATCAGCCCGACGTCGCGGCGCGACAGTACGGTCAGCCACTCGACGACCGTGCCGTCGACGGAGTCCGTCTCATCGATAACCCCGGCCGCCCGCAGTTCCGCGGTCACCGGGTGCTGCAGCGCCTTGTGCTTGGGCTCAACGCTGGGCAAGTGGGGTCGTAGCCCCATCTCGGGGGCCAGGACCTCGATGCCCGTGAGCACCTGAAGGACCCACAGGCCGTCCAGTGAAGTGGTTAACACGGTCTTCCCTCAGAAGCCAAGTGCGGGGCGCACGCTTGCGTGCGCCCCGCCAAGCCAGGACTACGCGCCGTGAAAGAAGGCGCCGATTTGGGTGTCCGCATTGATCGCGTTGTCGTGCACCTTGTTCACGGTGTGCCCATGCAGGCTGACGGTCTGGATCATGTCCTGCAGCCCGTGCAGCATCTGCTGTTGTGCGTCGAAGAAGGCCGTAGCGCCGTGACCCTGGAAGAACTCCGCCAACGACTGAGTGAGGTGAAGAACGTCGTCGTGGATCTCCATCAGCTGCGCGGCCTGCGTGGCGATGTCGCCGGAAAGGCCGCTGACGGCGGCGTGGTTGTAAACAATCTGATCTGACATGTTCGTAGTTCCTTACGTTGAATAAGCTTTTGGGATTGGCGCGAATGCCGACTTAAGTGGACTGTCCGCCGCCGAACACGCCGTTGAAGCTATGTGCGGAATCCGCCTCGTGGTGTTCCATCAGTGTCGCCGACTGGCCGAGGCCGTGCGCCAATCGGTTACCGCCGGCCATGATCTGCTGCAGGTCGTGTTGGATTTGGCCCGCCGTGTTCAGCGACGTCGACCCGGCCGGCCCGGCCCACCCGGTGGCGCTGACGATGTTCTCGTGGCCGCTCAGATACTGATTGGCGATTGCGGCTGCCTCTTGCAGCCGCGATTCAATCCGTTGCTTCGAACTGCGTAGCAGTTCCGGTGTGACAACCGTTGTCCCCGCCATGTGTTTCTCCCTTGATTTCCGTAGGCTCCCCGACCTGGATATGGGTAAGAGTGTAGACAGGGATCGGCGGTCTGTCACTTCAGTTGTTTTACCTGCTGCACAGGCGTTGATTTACCCATTGCCGAATGCCGCAAAACACCTTGTCAAAGGGTGCTGGCGCCGTCGGCCGAGCCGTCACCGTCGATATCGGATAATCGGACGTCCCACCGGCCGTCACCGTCGGTATCCACGTAACCGGTCACGCCGTTCTGATCCGTGCACAGCACCCGGTCGGCCACCCCGTTGCCATCGATATCCACCAGTCGGTCGTCCGGGCGGCCATGCCCGTCGAAATCCACCAACGGACCGCCGGCGTGCTCGACTCCGTCGAGTCCGTACCAGCGCAGTCTCCCGCCCCGATCCACGGCTACCGCCCAGGTTCCCGATCCGTCGTCGGTGAAGTAGGCCTCGGGCGTGCCGTCGTTGTCGAGGTCGAGCACGGCGTGATCGACCACTCCGTCGCCATCGAAGTCCCCGAGGGCGTCGTCGCGAATTCCGTCGTGGTCGAAATCCAGCCCGATCGATTCGAGGCGGCCGTCGTGGTCGAGATCAATGTCGGGTTGGCCGTGCCAGATGGCAGCCACACCGTTATCGCCTGCCAAGCAATAGTCCATGCGTAGTCGGACGCGCGGCCACCGCTAGGCGTTCCCCCGGGACTGCCACCAGGCCAGCAGCTCCGCGGTGGCCTCCTCGTCGGTCAACGGCCCGCGGTCCAGCCGCAGCTCTTTCAAGAAACGCCACGCCTCGCCGACCTGCGGTCCAGCCGGGATGTCGAGCAGCTCCATGATCCGGTTGCCGTCCAGGTCGGGGCGCACCCGCGCCAGATCCTCCCGGGCGGCCAGCTCGGCGATGCGCGCCTCGAGGCGGTCGTAGTTGGCCTGCAGCCGGGCGGCCCGGCGCTTGTTGCGGGTCGTGCAGTCGGCGCGCACCAGCTTGTGCAGCCGCGGTAGTAGTGGCCCGGCGTCGGTGACATAGCGGCGCACCGCGGAGTCGGTCCACTTCCCGTCGCCGTAGCCGTGGAACCGCAGATGCAGGTACACCAACTGGGAGATGTCGTCGACCATGTGTTTGGAGTACTTGAGCGCGCGCAGTCGCTTCCGGACCATCTTGGCGCCGACGACCTCATGGTGATGGAAGCTCACGCCGCCGTTCGGTTCGTGGCGTCTGGTGTCGGGCTTGCCGATGTCGTGCAGCAGCGCCGCCCAGCGCAGCACCAGATCGGGGCCGTCATCCTCCAGGGCGACGGCCTGGCGCAACACCGTCAGCGAGTGCTGGTAGACGTCCTTGTGCTGATGGTGTTCGTCGATGGCCATCTGCATGGCGCCGACCTCGGGCAGCACGACCTCACCCATTCCGGTCTCCACCAGCACGTCGATGCCGGCGACCGGGTCCGCGCCGAGCAGCAGCTTGTCCAGCTCGGCGGCCACCCGTTCGGCACTGATCCGGGCCAGCTGCGGGGCCATCTCCTCGATCGCCGTCCGCACCCGCGCGGCGACGGCGAAGCCGAGCTGCGAGACGAACCGCGCCGCGCGCAGCATCCGCAGCGGGTCGTCGCCGAAGGACACCGAGGGCGCGGCCGGGGTGTCCAGCACGCGTGCCCGCAGCGCCGCCAAACCGCCCAGGGGATCGAGGAATTCGCCCGGCCCGGTCGACGTGATGCGTACGGCCATCGCGTTCACGGTGAAATCCCGGCGCACCAAGTCGTCGTCGAGCCGGTCGCCGAACTTCACCTCCGGATTGCGCGACACCTGGTCATAGCGGTCCGCGCGGAACGTGGTGATCTCCAGCCGGTAGTCGTCCTTGCCGACGCCGACGGTGCCGAACTCGATCCCGGTATCCCAGACCGCGTCGGCCCACCCCCGCACGATCTGCTGCACCTGCTCGGGGCGCGCGTCGGTGGTGAAGTCCAGATCCCGGCTCGGCCGGCCCAACAACGCGTCGCGCACCGGACCCCCGACGAGATACAGCCCGTGCCCGGCGGCCTCGAACAGCGACCCCAGTCCGCGCAGCACCGCGGCGTGACGATTCAGGGCGACCGCGGCCGAAGCCAGCAGCTCTACATCGTCGGCGGCTTGGGGCACGTTCGATGAGCGTAGTCGCGTTGCTCCGGCGGCGACGCGGGCCGTCGCCGCGCCCGCACCAGCGGCGAGTATGTCCGGAAGACCAGCTCGTGCCAGCTACTATCGCTTGGGTGTCGGATGGCGAGCAAGCCAAACCACGTCGACGCCGGGGGCGCCGTCGGGGTCGTGGCGGTGTCGGTGCGTCCGAGAACGATGCCGAATGCCAAAGTGACCGCCAACTCGGCGGCGGGCAACAGGCGCCGACCGCGCGCACCGCGGCGGGTGCCGGAGCGGCTGCGTACCGTGCACGAAACTTCCGCGGGTGGGCTGGTCATCGACGGCATCGACGGCCCGCGCGACGCCCAGGTCGCGGCCCTGATCGGGCGCATCGACCGGCGCGGACGGATGCTGTGGTCGCTGCCCAAAGGGCACATCGAACTCGGCGAGACAGCCGAGCAGACCGCCATTCGCGAGGTGGCCGAGGAGACCGGGATTCGCGGCAGCGTGCTGGCTGCGCTGGGGCGCATCGACTATTGGTTCGTCACCGATGGCCGGCGGGTGCACAAGACGGTGCACCACTACTTGATGCGCTTCTCCAGTGGCGAGCTGTCCGACGAGGACCTCGAAGTCGCCGAGGTGGCATGGGTGCCGATGCAGGAGCTGCCGTCCCGGCTGGCCTACGCCGACGAACGTCGCCTCGCCGAGGTCGCCAACGAATTGATCGGAAAGCTGCAGAGCGACGGTCCCGCCTCGCTGCCGCCGTTGCCGCCCAGCGCGCCGCGGCGAAACCCGCAGACACATTCCCGAACCCGCCATTCCGACAAACCCCCCGGTCGTAAGAACGGTCACGGGCCAGGGCCGTGACCGCACCGCGACTCTGCTGGGCCGGCTTGTTGCGCCTTGCCGTCGTGGTCGGCATCGTGGCCGGTTTTGCGGTGCTACTCACCGGGCCTGTCGGCATGCCTCGCGCAGCGGCCGACGAGCCCGGAGCGACGCCGTTTCTCCACGTCCGGATCGACCAGGTGACGCCGGACGTCGTAACCACGACGAGCCCGCCGGTCGTCACGGTCAGCGGAATGGTGACCAACATCGGTGACCGCCCGGTCCGCGATGTGATGGTCCGGCTCGAACACGCAGCCGCGGTCAACGCGTCCGCCGCCCTGCGCACCTCGTTGGACGGCGCCACGGACCAGTATCAGGCGGCCGCCGATTTCCTCACGGTGGCACCCGAACTGCAGCGTGGCCAAGAAGTCGGCTTCACCCTGTCGGCGCCGCTGCGCTCGTTGGCCAAGCCGTCGTTGGGCTTCGACCAGCCGGGGATTTACCCCGTCCTGGTCAATGTCAACGGAACACCCGACTACGGCGCCCCCGCGCGGCTCGACAATGCGCGGTTCCTGCTGCCCGTGATCGGGGTGCCGCCGGACCGCGCCGATGCCCTGGAATCCGCGGTCGCGCCCGACACTTCGAAACCCGTGTGGATCACCATGCTCTGGCCGCTGGCCGACCGTCCCCGGTTGGCTCCGGGACAACCCGGCGGCACCATCCCGGTCCGGTTGGTCGACGACGACCTGGCCACCTCGTTGGCCACCGGCGGCCGTCTGGACATCCTGCTGTCCGCGGCCGAGGTCGCGACCAGCCACGACGTCGATCCCGACGGCGCGGTCGGGCGGGCACTGTGCCTGGCCATTGACCCGGACCTATTGGTCACCGTCAACGCGATGACGGCCGGCTACGTCGTGTCCAACTCCCCCGACGGTCCCGCGCAACAGCCGGGCACCCCGACCCACCCGGGCACCGGGCAGACCGCCGCGACCGGCTGGCTGAACCGGTTACGTGCGCTGGGCAGGCGCACCTGCGTCGCGCCGCTGCCCTATGCGCAAGCCGATCTGGGCGCCTTGCAACGCGTCAACGATCCGGGGCTCAGCGCGATCGCCACCACCAGCGTCGGCGACATCGTCGACCACATCCTCGACGTCTCCTCCACCCGCGGTGCCACGCTGCTGCCGGACGGCCCGCTGACGGGCGGCGCGGTCGACCTGCTCAGCGCCAACAACAGCACGGTCGCGGTCGCCGCCGGCGACGTGGTCGCCCCGGACTCGCAGGCGTCGTCCGGGCCGGGTGTCGATACCGCACCCCGGCGACTGTCCCCGCAGGTGGTGGTCGCGCCCTTCGATCCGGCCGTCGGGGCCGCACTGGCCGGGGCGGGCAACAGCCCCAGCGTCCCCACTTATCTGGACCCCTCACTGACGGTTCGGCTCGCGCACGACTCGAACACGGCGCGGCGTCAGGACGCCCTGGGCTCGATCTTCTGGCATGCGCTGGATCGAGACGCGCCGCCGCGCACGCAAATCCTGGTCCCGCCGGCGACGTGGAACCTGCAGGCCGATGACGCGCAGGTCATCCTGACGGCGCTGGCCACCACCATCCGCTCCGGTTTGGGGGTGCCCCGACCGCTCGCGGCGGTGATCGCCGAAGCCTCGGCCCGCACCGAGCCGCCGGAGCCGCTGGGCGGTTCCGTGCCGGAACGGGGCCGCTTCGGCGAGAACGTCACCGCCGACATCAACGGCCAAGCCGGCCGGCTCTGGAAACTGACGTCGGCGTTGAGCACCGACGAGCGCACCGGCCTGACCGGCATTCAGTACACCGCGCCGCTGCGCGAAGACATGCTGCGCTCGCTGAGCCAATCGGAACCGCCCGATACCCGCAACGGGCTGGCCCAACAGCGGCTGGCGGTCGTCGGTAACACGATCAACGACTTGTTCGGCGCGGTGACGATCGTCAACCCGGGCGGCTCCTACACCCTGGCCACCGAACACAGTCCCCTGCCGTTAGCCCTGCACAACGGCCTGGCCGTGCCGATCAAGGTCCGCGTGCAGGTCGATGCCCCGCCGGGGATGACGGTGACCGACGTCGGGCAGATCGAACTGCCGCCCGGCTACCTGCCGCTGCGGGTCCCGATCGAAGTGAACTTCACCCAACGGGTGGCCATCGACGTCACGCTGCGGACCCCGGACGGCACCCGGTTGGGCGAACCGGTGCGCATGTCGGTGCACTCCAACGCCTACGGCAAGGTGCTGTTCGCGATCACCCTGACCGCGGCGGCGGTGCTGGTGCTGCTCGCCGGGCGCCGGCTGTGGCACCGGTTCCGCGGCCAGCCCGACCGCGCCGACCTCGACCGCCCCGATCCGCCGCACCGCCATCCCGCCGATCCTGGGCATGAGGTCGGCGATCGCGTCGACGAAGAGCACCGAGTATGAAACCCGCCTACCGGCGGTCCCATCACCAGCAACCGCCGCAGCAACGCAACCGCCACGGCCGCAGCGACCGCCCGGGCCGCCGCCACCGGGCCGGATTCCGCCGCCGACGGGGCTGATCCCCTCGGGGCCCCCGGGCCCTGACCTGCCCACGCGGCGAGTGGAACTGTCCGACGCCGCGCTGGTATCGCGGTCGTGGGCGATGGCGTTCGCGACGCTGGTCAGCCGGATCACCGGCTTCGCCCGGATCGTGCTGCTGGCCGCGATTCTGGGTGCCGCGCTGTCCAGCGCCTTCTCGGTGGCCAATCAGCTGCCGAACCTGGTCGCCGCGCTGGTGCTGGAAGCGACCTTCACCGCGATTTTCGTGCCGGTGCTGGCACGGGCCGAGCAGAGCGACCCCGACGGCGGCGCCGCGTTCGTCCGGCGCCTGGTCACCGTGACCAGCACGCTGCTGGTATTCGCCACCGTGGTGTCGGTGGTGGCCGCGCCGCTGCTGGTCCGGTTGATGCTGGGCCGCAGCCCGCAGGTCAACGAGCCGCTGACCACCGCGTTCGCCTACCTGCTGCTGCCGCAGGTGCTCGCCTACGGCCTCACGTCGGTGTTCATGGCAATCCTGAACACCCGCAACGTATTCGGGCCGACGGCGTGGGCTCCGGTCGTCAACAACGTCGTCGCGCTGGTCACCCTGGGGGTGTATCTGGCCGTCCCCGGGGAGCTTTCGGTCGATCCCGTCCGGATGGGCAACGCCAAGCTGCTGGTGCTCGGCATCGGCACCACGTTGGGCGTGTACGCACAGACCGCGATACTGCTGATCGCCCTGCGCCGCGAGCGCATCAGCCTGCGCCCGCTGTGGGGAATCGACGAGCGGCTCAAGCGGTTCGGCGCGATGGCCGCCGCGATGGTGCTCTATGTGCTGATCAGCCAGCTCGGCCTGGTGGTGGGAAACCAAATCGCCAGTACCGCAGCGGCTTCCGGCCCCGCGATTTATAACTACACCTGGCTGGTGCTGATGCTGCCGTTCGGCATGATCGGCGTAACGGTGCTGACCGTGGTGATGCCGCGGCTGAGCCGTAACGCGGCGGCCAACGACACCGAGGCCGTGCTCGCCGACCTGTCGCTGGCCACCCGCCTGACGTTGATCACGCTGATTCCGATCGTGGCGTTCATGACCGTCGGCGGGCCCGCGATCGGTAGCGCGTTGTTCGCCTACGGCCACTTCGGCGGGGTCGACGCCGGGTACCTGGGCGCCGCGATCGCGTTGTCGGCGTTCACATTGCTCCCCTACGGTCTGGTGCTCTTGCAGCTGCGTGTGTTCTACGCACGGGAGCAGCCCTGGACGCCGATCGTGATCATCCTCGTCATCACGGCCGTCAAGATCGCCGGCTCGGTGCTGGCGCCCCACGTCGCCCACGACCCCCAACTGGTCGCCGGGTTTCTCGGGCTCGCCAATGGGCTCGGGTTCCTGACCGGCGCGATCGTCGGCTACTACCTGCTGCGGCGCGCCCTGCTGCCGGCCGGCGGTCATCTGGTCGGGCTCGCGGAGATACGCACCGTCCTGGTGACGGTCGTCGCGTCGATGCTCGCCGGCCTGATCGCCCACGTGGTCGACCGGCTGCTGGGGTTGGCCGCGCTGACCGCGCACGGCGGCGCCGCCGGTTCGCTGCTGCGACTGTTGGTGCTGGCCTGCATCATGCTGCCGATCATGGTGACGGTCATGGTGCGCGCGCAGGTCCCCGAGGCGGTGGCGGCGATGGCAGCCGTCAGGCGCCGCATCGGCCAGGGGCGGCGCCGGCCCGGGCACGGCGCCGGGATCCCGCCCGGCGGCCGTCGCACGGGGATCGTCTCACCGGGGCGCTGTCACGTACCCTGAGCAGAGGAATTCGTCCCCGCCAGGGGTTAATGCGGTCCAGGATCCGATCCGGCGCAGGCCTCCGGATCGAGCGGGCGACGCCCAGCTAGCGAAAGGACCGGAGGTGACCGACCGCCCCTTGGAGAGCGCCGCATCCGGCCCTGGGTCCAGTTTGGGATCAGGCGCCGACCTACCGCGGCCGTCCGCCGACGACTTCCAGCCCGACATTCCGGCCGAACGGAAGCCCGAGTCGCCGGGACCACCCCCCTCTGAGCAGCGCAACGGCGGTTTCGCCGGCGAGCCCGCTCGCGGATCGATCCCGTTCGAGGCTCCCCGCGAGCGTGCTGCGGAATCATCGGGCGACGATGTGCACCTGGTCCCCGGCGCCCGTATCGCGGGTGGCCGCTATCGGCTGCTGGTTTTCCACGGCGGCGCGCCGCCCTTGCAGTTCTGGCAGGCACTCGACACCGCGCTGGACCGCCAGGTGGCGCTCACCTTCGTCGACCCGGACGGGGCCCTGCCCGAGGACGTGCTGCAGGAGATCCTGTCCCGCACGCTGCGGCTCAGCCGGATCGACAAGCCCGGCATCGCGCGCGTGCTCGACGTGGTCCACTCCGACCACGGCGGCCTGGTCGTCGCGGAGTGGATTCGCGGCGGCTCGCTCCAAGAGGTGGCCGACACCGCCCCCTCACCCGTTGGCGCCGTGCGGGCCATGCAGTCGCTGGCCGCTGCCGCCGACACCGCCCACCGCGCCGGGGTCGCCCTGTCGATCGATCACCCCAGTCGGGTTCGGGTCAGCATCGAAGGCGACGTCGTGCTCGCCTACCCGGCCACCATGCCCGACGCCAACCCGGAGGACGACATCCGCGGCATCGGCGCCTCGCTGTATGCCCTGCTGGTCAACCGGTGGCCGCTGCCGGAGTTCGGGGTGCGCAGCGGGCTCGCGCCGGCCGACCGGGACGGGTCCGGCCTTCCCGTCGAACCCAATTCCATCGATCGCGACATCCCCTTCCAGATCTCCGCGGTTGCCGTGCGCGCAGTGCAGGAAGATGGCGGAATCCGCAGTGCGTCAACGCTTTTGAACCTCTTGCAACAAGCCACCGCGGTAGCCGACCGCACCGAGGTGCTGGGCCCGATCGACGACTCGCCGCCGCCTCCGACCCCACGCGCGACGGGCGAGGAGCACTCGACGTTCGTGCGCCGACGCCGCAACCTGATGATCGGCGGCGCCGCGGCACTCGCGGTCATCGTGGTCGCGTTGCTGGTGCTGGCCTCGATCGTGAGCAAGATCTTCGGCAACGTCGGCGGCGGCCTGAACAAGGACGAGCTCGGACTGAACGGCCCCGGTTCGTCGAGTTCGTCGTCGGCGTCGGCGAATCCCGCGCCGGCGGGCAGCATCGTCAAACCCACCCGGGCCACGGTCTTCTCCCCCGACGGGGATCCCGACAACGCGAGTCACGGCCGGGCAGGCCATCGATGGCGACCCCTCGACCGCTTGGGCGACCGAGGTCTATACCGATGCCGTCCCGTTCCCCAGTTTCAAGCAGGGCGAAGGGTTGGTACTGCAGCTGCCGAAACCCACCGTGGTCGGCCAGGTCACCATCGACACGCCCAGCACCGGCACCAAGGTCGAGATTCGCTCCGCGTCCACGGCTTCGCCCTCGAAGCTGGACGACACCACCGTGCTGGCTCCGGCGTTCACGCTCAAACCCGGCCACAACGTCATCCCGGTCACGGCCGGCTCGCCGACGTCGAACCTGTTGATATGGATCTCCACGTTGGGGACCACCAACGGCAAGAGCCAGGCCGGTTTGTCGGAGATCACCGTTCGAGCCGCATCCTGAGACTCACAACCCACGCCTACGAGTGAAGTGCCGCACGGCACCCCATTGGTTAGTGTCCGGCCGTGGGCATCGGCGGGTACATCCAGCAGGAACGCAGTGACGCCGAGCTGCTGGCCGCACACGTCGCCGGCGACCGCGACGCCTTCGGCGAGTTGTTCGGACGCCATCGACGCCAGCTGCACCGCCTGGCCCGGCTGACCACCCGCACTCCCGAGGACGCGGAAGACGCGCTGCAGGACGCCATGCTGTCGGCGCACCGGGGCGCCGGCACTTTTCGGTACGACGCCGCGGTCGGCAGCTGGCTGCACCGGATCGTGGTCAACGCCTGCCTGGATCGGCTGCGGCGCACCAAATCCCACCGGACCGCACCACTCGAGGACGTCTACCCGGTGGCTGATCGCACCGCTCAGGTCGAGACCGCCATGTTGGTGCAACACGCACTGATGCGGCTGCCCCTAGAGCAGCGCGCCACGATTGTCGCGGTCGACATGCAGGGCTACTCGATCGCCGACACCGCCGCGCTGCTCGGCGTCGCCGAGGGCACGGTCAAGAGCCGATGCGCCCGTGCCCGGGTGCGGCTTGCCCAGCTGCTCGGCTATCTGGATGCCGGCGCCCACACCACACCCGACCACCCCGCCGGTCAGCGTTAACGCCGCTCGTGCGGACCGGGCGTGACCGTCGATCGGGGCATGCCGGACACTGGGGCGGATGGGCGACGCGGAAAACCCACCGGCGGACGACGATCCGGATCAGCGGAATGCGGGAGCAGTCCCGCCGCCGACGGTCGAAGCGCTCGCCGACCTCCAGGCCGGTCTGCTTGACGACGACGCCGCTGCCCGGCTGCGCCGGCAAGTTCGCGAAGACCCGGCTGCCGCAGGGGCCCTGCAAGCTTTGAACCGGGTGCGCCGCGATGTCGCGGCCGCCGGCGCCGATCCGGAATCGGCACCCGAACCACCGGCCGACGTGACCGCCCGGATCTCCGAGGCGCTGCGGGCGGCGGGTCCGGCCGGCTCGCCGAGCGTGGCCACCCACTCCGCGCGCCCGCGCATCCGCCCCACTCGCGTCGCCGCCGCGGCGGCCGGGGTCTGCGCGGTGCTCGCCGCGATCGGCTTCGGCACGTCCGCACTGCTCAGCGCCCCCGCACCCACGCCGAGCACACCAACCACCGCCGAGCACATCACGGTGTCGACACCGCCCATGGTGATCCCGCTGTCGGCGGCCGAAATCATCGGCCTGCTCGGCCGTGCTCCCGATTACGGCCCGCTCGGTGACCCGTCCCGGCGCGCGTCCTGTCTCGGCGGTCTGGGCTATCCCGCGTCCACGCAGGTGCTCGGCGCGCGGCCGATCGAGATCAACGCCCGCCCCGGTGTGCTGCTGGTACTCCCCGCCGACACTGCGGCCGACCTGGCGGTCTTTGCGGTGGCGCTGAACTGCAGCGCCGCCGACACCGGGCTGTTAGCCAGCACCCAAGTCCCCCGGCCTTAAGGTGGTGCCACGTGTTGCGCGACACCACCGGGAACACCCGCGCCTACGCTGGCGTTCGACAGGATTGAAGAAATCTGTAGCTGAAAGGCTCGTATGACCGACTCCGCTCATGACACAGTCCACGACGTCATCGTCATCGGTTCCGGTCCGGCTGGGTACACGGCAGCCCTCTATACGGCGCGCGCACAGCTGGCACCGCTGGTCTTCGAAGGGACGTCATTCGGTGGTGCGCTGATGACCACGACCGAGGTGGAGAACTACCCCGGCTTCCGCGACGGCATTACCGGCCCGGAACTGATGGACCAGATGCGCGAGCAGGCGCTGCGCTTTGGGGCGGACCTGCGGATGGAAGACGTCGAGTCGGTTTCGCTGGACGGCCCGATCAAGTCGGTCGTCACGGCAGACGGGGAGACCTTCAAGGCTCGAGCCGTCATCTTGGCCATGGGTGCCGCGGCACGTTATCTGCAGGTGCCCGGTGAGCAGGAGTTGCTGGGCCGTGGGGTGAGCGCATGTGCCACCTGCGATGGGTTCTTCTTCCGCGACCAGGACATCGCCGTGATCGGCGGCGGTGACTCCGCGATGGAAGAGGCGACGTTCCTGACCCGGTTTGCCCGTAGCGTGACCCTTGTGCACCGCCGCGACGAGTTCCGGGCGTCGAAGATCATGCTCAACCGCGCGCGCACCAACGACAAGATCAAATTCATGACCAACCAGACCGTGGTCGCGGTGGACGGCGAGTCAACGGTGACCGGATTGCGGTTGCGCGACAACGTAACTGGCGAAGAAACGACGCTGCCGGTGACAGGAGTCTTCGTCGCGATCGGTCACGAACCGCGGTCGGCCCTGGTACGCGACGCCATTGACCTCGACGCGGAGGGCTACGTGCTCGTCAAGGGGCGCACCACGAGCACCACGGTGGAGGGCGTCTTCGCGGCCGGCGATCTGGTCGACCACACTTACCGCCAAGCGGTCACCGCCGCGGGCAGTGGCTGTGCCGCAGCCATCGACGCCGAGCGCTGGCTGGCGGATCAGGAAGATTCGGAAGCCGCCGGCACAAAGACGGCGACTGGAAATGCGGAAAATACTGATTTGATTGGAGCACCACGATGAGCGATGCCGAAAAAGCCGGGGCCACAAAGGAAGTCTCTGACGCGACCTTCTCCGCGGACGTGCTGTCCAGCGATAAGCCTGTGCTGGTTGACTTCTGGGCGACGTGGTGCGGACCATGCAAGATGGTCGCGCCCGTGCTCGAGGAGATCGCGGCCGAGCGATCGGATCAACTGACCGTCGCCAAGCTCGACGTCGACGCAAACCCCGAGACGGCGCGCGACTTCCAGGTGGTGTCGATCCCCACGATGATCCTGTTCAAGGACGGCCAGCCGGTGAAGCGGATCGTCGGCGCGAAGGGCAAGGCGGCGCTGTTGCGTGAGCTTTCCGACGCGGTTCCCAACCTCACCTGACCGCATCTGCTTTGCGGCAATGCCCCGCCGTTTAGCCTGGGGTTTTCCCGAAATTGAGCAGGATCTGCGACAATACCGATTAACTGTAGTGCGGTTGTGAGCCTGTCAGTTTGTCCCGGAGGGCCCTTGGTATGTCGAGTCCGCGCCGCGAAAACGGCGACGCTCTGCGCTGTGGTGACCGCAGCGCAGCTGTGACCGAGATCCGTGCCTCGCTGGCTGCACTAGGGCTTCTCGACAACGCCGAAGAAGATTTGACCACGGGCCGGCATGTGGCCCTCGAGGTCTTCGATGACCAGCTCGACCAGGCGGTCCGCGCCTTTCAGCAGCATCGTGGCCTGCTCGTGGACGGCGTCGTCGGCGAGGCCACCTACCGGGCGCTCAAAGAGGCGTCCTACCGACTCGGCGCGCGCACGCTCTACCACCAATTCGGCGCACCGCTCTACGGTGACGACGTCGCGACGTTGCAGGCCCGGCTCCAAGACCTCGGTTTCTACACGGGACTGGTCGACGGACATTTCGGCCTGCAGACCCACAGCGCCTTGATGTCGTACCAGCGCGAGTACGGGATGTCCGCCGACGGCATCTGCGGCCCGGAGACCTTGCGCTCCTTGTACTTTCTGAGTTCGCGGGTCAGCGGTGGCTCGCCTCATGCAATTCGCGAAGAAGAATTGGTGCGTCGGTCGGGCCCGCGGCTTTCGGGCAAGCGGATCATCATCGATCCGGGTCGGGGCGGCGACGACCACGGTCTGCTCGCACACGGCCCGGGCGGTCCGGTCAGCGAAGCAGATATTTTGTGGGACTTGGCCAGTCGGCTCGAGGGCCGGATGACCGCCATCGGCATGGAAACGTTTCTGTCCCGGCCGACCAACCGCAGCCCCTCGGATGCCGAGCGTGCCGCGACCGCCAACAACGTGGGCGCGGATCTGATGATCAGCCTGCGCTGCGAAGCTCAGGTCGGTTCTTCGGCCAACGGGGTAGCTTCGTTCCACTTCGGCAACTCGCACGGTTCGGTGTCGACGATCGGTCGAAATCTCGCCGACTTCATCCAACGAGAAGTGGTGGCCCGCACCGGATTACGGGATTGCCGGACGCATGGCCGAACTTGGGACCTGCTGCGACTGACGCGGATGCCCACCGTCCAGGTCGACGTCGGCTACATCACCAATCCGGGTGATCGGGACATGCTGCTCTCCACCCAAGCGCGCGATGCGATCGCCGAAGGTATCCTCGCCGCGGTCAAGCGGCTCTACCTGCTGGGCAAGAACGACCGGCCCACGGGAACGTTCACGTTCGCCGAGCTGCTTGCTCACGAATTGTCGGTTGAGCGAACGACCCGGCTGGGCGGTTCTTAACCGTTCTGCTTGTTCTGCAACGTATTTCCCACCGTAGACCCGGCGCCGACGGGCTGCTGCAGCTGAGCGTTCGCCAGTAGGCGCTCCAAGGCAGCCTCCACTTCGGCCTTCCACCCCAGCCCCTTGTCCAGCTCGAGGCGTAGCCGCGGGAAGTACGGATGTGGCGCCACCACAACGAATCCCACATCTTTCAAAAATTCCGCGTCGATGATGCAGCGCTCCACCGAGCAGTCACCGAGGGACTCCAGCACCGGCCGAACGTCGGGGTCGGCGAGCTGCGGATCCAACAACTCCGAAGCCGCCGATGTGCGGCCGAACGCTTCCAGCGCCCGGACCCCCCGGCGCATCAATTCGTCGATCACCCGGGCCAGCAGGCTGTGCGGTAAGTCGTCGGCGGCATGCCCGAGTTCGATACCCATCGACGTCAGCAACACCGCGTCCGGAGACACCGGCGCGGTAGGGAACCGATGCGCCCGCGGTACCGCTCCCGGCGGGGCGTACAAGACGTAGCCCAGGCATGGCGGATCGGTGTGGCTTTGCTCGTCCGGCATCGCGGTCGCGACCTGACCGCACGAACCCCACTCCAGCATGACCATCGAGAGCCACGCCTCTTTCTCGAATTCGGGGTCGGCAAGATGGTCCTGGTCACCGAGCGTCGCGGGATCCACCTCCCAGAAGACGCAACGGCGCGCGTGCTTGGGAAGCTGCTCGAAGGCTTCGAGCCGCAGGGGCATGATTCGAGCAGACACTAGCCTCCTGGCTTCCGTGCGTATCGCAGCCCATTGCGCCAAGCCCGGCTGTCCCAGGCTGACGTGCACCACCAACCCCTCCAGGATAGGAGAGTTTGCCGTTCTCGGGCCAGTGTTGGCCCTAGGACGCCGGGGCGGCCGCAGAAACGCCCCGGCACCCGTAGTCACCGGTGTGCCGAATGCCGAAAAGCCTTGATGCACACCGAATCTCCGCACTCGAGCGGGTCAGATGCGCGCCGGAAACCCGCACGGTGTCACAGTGACGTAATTATGCGGTATGGCTGGTCACGCCTTGGGCGGGGCCATGGTGTCGATAATCCGCTGGAGATCCTCCACCGAGGCGAACTCCACCACGATCCTCCCCTTGCGCTTGCCCAGGCTGACCGTCACCCGGGTATCGAAGGCATTCGACAGCCGCTCGGCAACGTCTTGCAGGCCCGGCATCTGGATCGGCTTGCGGCGCTGCGTTGCCGGCGTCGCAGCGTCGCCGCGGTTGGCCAGTGTCACGGCCTCCTCGGTGGCGCGCACCGACAGACCCTCGGCGACGATCCGGCTCGCCAACTCTTCCTGCGCCTCGGGGCCGGACTCCAGCGACAGCAACGCGCGGGCATGGCCGGCGGACAGCACCCCCGCAGCCACTCTGCGCTGCACCGCGATCGGCAGTTTCAGCAACCGGATCATGTTGGTGATCAGCGGCCGCGAGCGCCCGATCCTCGACGCCAGTTCGTCATGGGTGACGCCGAACTCATCGAGCAACTGCTGGTATGCCGCCGCTTCTTCCAATGGGTTCAGCTGTGCCCGGTGGATGTTTTCGAGTAAGGCGTCGCGCAGCAGATTGTCGTCGGTCGTCTCCCGCACGATGGCCGGGAGGGTGGCCAGCTCCGCGGCCTGGGCAGCCCGCCAGCGCCGCTCCCCCATCACAATCTGGTAACGCGCACCGCCCGGTGCCGGGGTTACCGCGCGCACCACGATCGGTTGCAACAATCCGAATTCGCGGATCGAGTGCACCAACTCGGCCAGTGCCTCGTCGTCGAACACCTGGCGCGGCTGGCGCGGGTTGGGCTCGATGTCGGCTGGTGAGATCTCGCGGTACACCGCACCCATCGCGGAAACGCCCGGCGCCGGCCCACCGATCAGGACGTCGGCGGCCGCATCGCCCATCCGCGGGCCAAGGGTCGCCGGTCCCGAGTCACCCTCGGCGGGGCCGGTCGGGATCAGCGAAGCCAGGCCTCGGCCGAGGCCGCCCTTTTTGCGTAGTGGCTGCGTCATTGTCGTCCCTTCACTGATGGTGATCAGTCACGCTGCGCGAGTTCGCGACTCGCGTCGAGATAGCTCATCGCCCCGCGCGATCCGGGGTCGTAGTCGATGATCGTCATGCTGTAGCCCGGGGCCTCCGAGACCTTCACGCTGCGCGGGATCACGGTCCGCAGCACCTTGTCGCCGAAGTAGCGGCGAACCTCCTCGGCCACCTGGTCGGCAAGCTTGGTTCGTCCGTCATACATCGTGAGGATCACCGTCGTCACGTCGAGCTGGGGGTTGAGATGCGCCTTCACCATCTCGATGTTGCGCATCAGCTGTGACACGCCTTCCAGCGCGTAGTACTCGCACTGGATAGGGATCATTACTTCTGGCGCGGCGACGAGCGCGTTGATGGTCAGCAGACCCAGCGACGGCGGGCAGTCCACGAAGACGTAGTCGAAGTCGAAGTCCTGCAGCTCGGCCAAAGCGGTACGCAATCGATTCTCGCGCGCGACCATGCTGACCAATTCGATCTCGGCGCCGGCCAGATCGATGGTCGAGGGAACGCAGAACAGCCGCTCGCTATGCGGGCTGCGCCGCAGCGCCGACTGCAAGGAGACCTCACCGAGCAGCACCTCATACGACGAGGGCGTACCCGCTTGCCGATCGGTGATACCGAGGGCCGTGCTCGCATTGCCCTGGGGATCGAGATCGATGACGAGGGTCTTGAGTCCCTGGACCGCCAGTGCCGCGGCAAGGTTGACCGCGGTGGTCGTCTTACCGACGCCGCCCTTCTGGTTGGCAACCGTGAAGACGCGGCGGTGGCGGGGCCGGGGCAGGGGCGGGTACGTGGTGTGAAGTACCCGCATGGCGCGTTCTGCCGCGGCGCCGATCGGGGTGTCGTATTCGTTCGATGTTTCACGTGAAACATCCGCGGTGGTTTCGCTTGGCGCCTCGTCCGCGAGGGGTACCGACTCGTCCGGCGCCAGCGGCGGTGCGACGGGCGCCGCCGCTGAGTGTGGGCGCTGCACGCTTGGACCCGAGCCGCCGGACTGATCCCGGGGAGAGCTCATCGCTTTCTCCTGTCCGCCCTCGGTGCCGACCCGCGACGCGACCGCGCTGCGCGCTGCGCTACCACCACGGTTGCGGGCGGACGCAAATAGCTCGCGCCACATGTCACCACCCTGACATCTACTGCATCCAACGCTGCCATCCCACGCCGGTGCTCTTCGACTTCATCGGGAGCACGCTCCCCCTTGATCGCAATCATCCGTCCGCCCGGCCGTAGCAACGGCATGCTCCACTTCGTCAACTTGTCCAACGCTGCAACCGCTCGCGACACCGCGGCATCTCGTTCGCCGAACCGCTCGCGTACCCAAGCCTCTTCGGCGCGGCCGCGGACCACTTCGATGGTTAACCCTAGTTCCGCGACGACCTCTTTGAGAAACTCGCTGCGGCGCAGTAGCGGTTCGAGGAGCGCGACCTCCAGATCGGGCCGTGCGATCGCCAGCGGTATCCCCGGCAACCCCGCCCCGCTCCCGATATCGACGACTCGTTCGCCGCGTTCGAGAAGTTCGGCAACCGCTGCACTATTTAATAGGTGGCGGTCCCAGATGCGGTCCACTTCGCGGGGACCCAGAACTCCGCGCTGCACTCCGGCCGTTGCGAGCATCTCCGCATACCGCTCCGCGATGTCGAGGCGTGGCCCGAAGACGTCGGCCGCCGCCATAGGTGCCGGGCCGGGGCCCAGGGTGCCCGGCGCTTCCGCCCCGTCGAAACCCCCGACATGTTTCACGTGAAACATTCCTCCGGTCTTCGGACCTACAGGGCGGGGCGAACTACACCGGTGTAACCCGGTCCCGGCTAGTCGTGCAGGACGACAACGCGGCGAGACGGTTCGGCGCCCTCGCTCTCGCTGTGCACCCCGTCCACCGCCGCGACGGCGTCGTGGACGATCTTCCGCTCGAACGGGGTCATCGGCTTGAGCTCTTCGCGCTCGCCGCTCTCCAGCACGCGCCGCGCGACCTTGTCGCCCAACGCGGCAAGCTCCTCACGGCGGCGCCGGCGCCAACTCGCGATGTCGAGCATCAGCCGGCTACGGACGCCGGTCTTTTGATGGACCGCCAGCCGGGTGAGCTCTTGGAGCGCGTCGAGCACTTCGCCGCCGCGGCCGACCAACTTGTTCAAGTCGTCGCTGCCGTCAATGCTGACGATGGCCCGGTTGCCTTCGACGTCCAGATCGATGTCGCCGTCGAAGTCCAACAGATCCAATAGCTCTTCCAGGTAGTCGCCGGCGATCTCCCCTTCAGCGACCAGCCGCTCCTCCAGGTCCTCACCTTCGGGCGCCCCGGCCTCTGCCGTCGCGGTGTCCTCGGCTTCATCCTCGACCGCCACTGGGGTATCCAAGTCGCGCTCGGTGGTGTCAGCGTCCGTCATTTCTTCTCCCTCATCCATGGGTCCGTCCCTGTCTCATTCGGGTCACTCTCCGGAGACGGCCCGGTAAAGCTGTGGCGCTGTTGTCAGCGCTTCCGTCTCTTCGGTCGAGCCCCGGGTCTGGGTGTGCGGGTACCCGGACCATTCGCGTCGCCGGTCGTGTCCGGCTTGTCCGGTGCGCCCTCGTCCGTCGCGCCGCCGTCCGCGTCCGTCCTCGGCTCGGTGTCATCGCCAGCTGTCGACGAGCCGTTGCCACTCGCCGGCGTTGCCTTGCGCTTCGGCTTGGCTCCCGGTTGCGGCGCATTGGCCGCGCGCCGCTGAAGCACTTCCTGCTTCTTGGCCTCGTCCTCTTTCTCGATCATGTTGAACACGTAGTGCTGCTGACCGAAGGTCCAGATGTTGTTCGAGAACCAGTACAGGATGATGGCCACCGGAAGGAACGGGCCACCGACAACCACTCCGAGCGGGAAGACATACAGCGCAAGCTTGTTCATCATGGCCGTCTGAGGATTGGCGGCGGCCTCCGCACTCTGCCGGGCGACCGATGCTCGGCTGTTGAAGTAGGTGGCGATGCCCGCCAGGATCATCACCGGCGCGCCGACCGCGATCACCGCGGGGCGGCTGAAATCGATGAAGGCGTCCAGACCGGTGCGCTGCGTCATGGACGCACCGATCGGCGCGCCGAACAGGTTCGCGTCCAGGAAGTGTCCGACGTCGGTCGGGCTGAACATGTAGTTGCCCGTCAACCGGTTTTGGATGACCGACATATGTGGTTGCCCGAAGCCGCCCGTCGTGCGGTTGAACGAACGCAACACGTGATAGAGCCCGAGGAACACCGGGATCTGGGCGAGCATCGGCAAGCAGCCCAGGATCGGGTTGAACCCGTGCTCGCGTTGCAGCTTCTGCATCTCGAGCGCCATCCGCTGACGGTCCTTGCCGTACTTCTTCTGCAGCGCCTTGATCTGTGGCTGCAGTTCTTGCATCTGCCGGGTGGTGCGGATCTGGCGCACGAACGGCTTGTAGAGCAGCGCACGCAAGGTGAACACGAGGAACATCACCGACAGGGCCCACGCAAAAAAGTTTGAGGGTCCCAGCAGCGCACCGAACAGCTTGTACCAAACCCACATGATCCACGACACTGGGTAGTAGACAAAGTCCAGGCTGAATACGTCAAACAAAAGATTCACTCTCCCCTCGCGGCGCCGGGGTGTCCCCGCCGCCGCTGGTGTCTTCGAAGTTCAACCGGCAACCCCGGTGTTCGGAGGCGCGATCCGGTACCGGATCCCATCCTCCCCGATGCCATGGTCCACACTTGGCGAGCCTGACTGCCGCCAGCCAGCTCCCCCGAATCAAGCCGTACTCGGTGAGCGCATCGACGGCGTACTGACTGCACGTCGGCATGAAGCGACATGTCGCCGGCCGCAGCGGCGAGATCATGTGGCGGTACAGCTGGATTAGAAAAACCAGTCCGCGCGCGACTGTCCTGCCCGCGCCGCCCACTCTCGCGCGCGCCGGCGCCGTCACACTCAACGTTCCGTTCCCGCTCGTTCGAAGGCGCGCCGCAGACCTTTGCGTAGCTCCTGCTCCAACCAGGCGGACGACACCCGCCGGCTGCTGGGCAACGCCCGGATGACCACCTGGTCGCCTTCATGAAGATCGGTGAGCATGCCCCGCACGGCGTGGCGGAGACGTCGTGAAACCCGATGCCGGTCCACGGCCGAGCCGACTGATTTGGCGACGATCAACCCCACCCGCGGACCCTGGCCCGCTTCGGAAGCGTTTCCCCGGCGCACGTGCACAACGAGATCGGGCTGCGCCGTACGCATCCCGTGTTTCACTGTCGCATCGAATTCCCGTGACCGTCTCATGCGGTTGCGCGCGGAAAGCACCGCCAACAAGCCCGTCGGTCAGATCAGGCAGATATCGCGCGGCGGCCCTTGCGGCGGCGGCCCGACACAATGGCACGCCCGGCACGGGTACGCATCCGCAAACGGAAGCCGTGCACACGGGCTCGGCGCCGGTTGTTCGGCTGGAAGGTCCGCTTCCCCTTGGCCACGGCGTTCTCCTCGTTCTGTCTCGCTAGAAGCTTTCCCAGCCATCCGGCCGTTCACGTTTGGCTCAGCTAAATTGCTTCGTGATTCGGTCGCAAACTGTTCCTGCTACTGGCCGGCGCGGTCCCCGGGGGCATAATTCCTGGGTCGCAGCCGTATCGCCGACTTTCGGGCGACTGTCTGAGGGTACTGACGAGCGTTCGCTGGGTCAAACCTGGCCTGCCCCAACGCACCCAATGGCACCCAAGATGAAATCTTTGGCTGTCGATGGCGCCGACCAGCACGACTTCATCGTCAAGTTGCAACACGCCCCAGCAGACCCTAAATAACCTGACTGGAATGCAACAGAACTGTTGGCAGCCGCACGGAAAACTGTTAGCTTCGGGCAATGCCGTTTCAGACTGGAGCGGCGCTCGACAACGAAGCATGATGGCGGATCTACTAGCTGTGCAGGCGACCTAGCCGGGATTGTCTCCAGCCCGCAGATCGCGAGCCGTCGCCGGTAGGTTGCGGCCCGCATACGCCTATCCTGTCCACACCTGTGTATAACTATGTGGACAGTTGCTTTGTCGGCAAGCGTGGTTGCACCTCGACGTCGGACCAGGGAGATGCGTCGTTGACCGATGACTCCGGTTCGGGTTTCACGACAGTGTGGAACGCGGTCGTCTCTGAACTCAACGGTGACTCCGACGACGATGGTGCGAGCAGTGGTCGTACGACTCTCGTCAATCCGCTGACTCCTCAGCAGCGGGCATGGCTCAACCTCGTGCAGCCACTCACCATCGTCGAGGGCTTCGCCTTGTTGTCGGTGCCGAGCAGCTTTGTGCAAAACGAGATCGAGCGCCACCTGCGTACCCCGATCACTGATGCGCTGAGCCGCCGGCTCGGACAACAGGTCCAACTCGGGGTGCGGATCGCTCCGCCTTCCGACGACACCGATGATTCCCCGTTCCCGCAGGGGGACACCTTCACCGAGGACATCGACGTAGCAGCGTCGACTGACGCCGACGAGACCGACGAAAACGGCGAAGTCATCGGCGCCGAGCACAGCTGGCCCAACTACTTCGCCGAACGCCCACACAGCAGCGACGCGGCCGCGGCCGCCGGCGGAACGAGCCTCAACCGGCGCTACACCTTCGAGACTTTCGTCATCGGTGCCTCCAATCGCTTCGCGCACGCCGCGGCCCTGGCGATCGCCGAAGCACCGGCACGCGCCTACAATCCGCTCTTCATCTGGGGCGAGTCCGGGCTCGGCAAGACCCACTTATTGCACGCCGCAGGCAATTACGCGCAACGGCTGTTCCCCGGCATGCGCGTCAAGTACGTATCCACCGAGGAATTCACCAACGACTTCATCAACTCGCTTCGCGACGATCGCAAGGTCGCATTCAAGCGCAGCTATCGCGACGTCGACGTGCTGTTGGTCGATGACATTCAGTTCATCGAAGGCAAGGAAGGCATCCAGGAAGAGTTCTTCCACACCTTCAACACGTTGCACAACGCCAACAAGCAGATCGTCATCTCCTCTGACCGGCCGCCCAAACAACTCGCCACTCTGGAAGACCGGCTCAGAACACGCTTCGAGTGGGGCCTGATCACCGATGTGCAGCCACCCGAACTGGAAACCCGCATCGCGATTCTGCGCAAGAAAGCACAGATGGAACGGCTCGCGGTACCCGACGACGTACTCGAGCTCATTGCCAGCAGCATCGAGCGCAACATCCGTGAGCTCGAAGGAGCTCTGATCCGGGTCACCGCGTTCGCCTCGCTGAACAAGACGCCGATCGACAAATCGCTGGCCGAGATTGTGCTGCGCGACCTGATCGCCGATGCCAGCACGATGCAGATCAGTGCGGCGACCATCATGGCCGCCACCGCCGAATACTTCGACACCACGGTCGAGGAGTTACGGGGACCGGGTAAGACCCGAGCACTGGCTCAGTCGCGCCAGATCGCGATGTATCTCTGCCGCGAACTCACCGACCTGTCGCTCCCCAAGATCGGCCAGGCATTCGGCCGCGATCACACCACGGTCATGTACGCGCAGCGAAAGATCTTGTCCGAGATGGCCGAGCGGCGTGAGGTATTCGATCACGTCAAGGAACTCACCACTCGCATCCGTCAGCGCTCCAAGCGCTGATTCGGGCCACCGCGCGTCAAACTTTTTCAAAAAACTTCTCGCGCGTCTGTCACTCCAGCCACAGCCGATCGATGTGCGCAGCGTTGTGTACAAACGTGCCAAACGACAGTGCAGCAATCACCCTTGAAGTGCACACCCCTCCCCCATCCCCAACGGCCCAACATCGGCTGCACAGTTACCAACCCTGTCATCCACAAGCCGATCGCTGCGCTAGCTGCGCCGAGAGGGACCTGTCCCCAGAATGCACAGGCCTTAATACTGGTACTGAGATCTCTCCGTTGTTTCTTCTTTGAAGAACAGCCTTGGGGACACCTCGTTACACAGCGCACACGAAGCTCTCAATCACTCGGCTTGTCGGCCTTCGCGATTAGCTTTCAAGATGGCCGCAGAAGCTCTACGGTTGTGATTCGACTCCCGTTGTGGACGTCGTGGCGCAGTACCCGCCATCGGCGTTCGTTGCGGGGCCCCACGCTAGCGGGGCTGGAAGGCTAGCTGCCGGATTGGATCTTTGGGTAGGTGAAGGGACGCTATGGACGTGGCGACGACAACTGCTGGCCTCACTGATCTGAAGTTTCGCCTGGTCCGAGAAAGTTTTGCCGAAGCGGTGTCGTGGGTTGCGAAGAACCTGCCGAGCCGGCCGGCGGTGCCCGTTCTCTCCGGCGTGCTGTTGACCGGCACGGATGAGGGTCTGACGATCTCGGGATTCGATTACGAGGTATCCGCCGAAGTACAGGTTGCAGCCGAAATAGCTTCTCCGGGAAGTGTTTTGGTGTCCGGCCGGCTGTTATCCGACATCACCCGGGCGTTGCCGGACAAGCCGGTGGACTTTTACGTCGATGGCAATCGGGTCGCGTTGACCTGCGGAAGCGCAAAGTTCTCGTTACCGACGATGGCTGTTGAGGACTACCCGACGCTGCCGACATTGCCCGAAGAGACCGGGAGCTTGCCGTCGGATTTGTTCGCCGAGGCGATCGGCCAGGTCGCGATTGCCGCCGGCCGGGACGACACGCTGCCGATGCTGACCGGCATTCGGGTCGAGATCTCGGGTGAGAAGGTCGTTTTGGCCGCCACCGACAGGTTCCGTTTGGCAGTTCGCGAGCTCACGTGGTCGGCGCTGTCGCCCGACATCGAAGCGGCAGTGTTGGTCCCGGCCAAGACGCTGGCCGAGGCGGCCAAAACCGGCACGGACGGTTCCGATGTTCGGTTGTCGTTGGGCGCCGGCACCGGAGTCGGAAAAGATGGGCTGCTTGGTATCAGCGGCAACGGCAAACGCAGCACCACGCGGCTGCTGGATGCCGAGTTCCCGAAGTTTCGTCAGCTGTTGCCCGCCGAGCACACCGCGGTCGCAACGATCAACGTCGCTGAGTTGACCGAAGCCATCAAGCTGGTTGCGTTGGTAGCGGACCGGGGTGCGCAGGTACGCATGGAATTCGCCGACGGCATGTTGCGGCTGTCGGCCGGCGCTGACGATGTCGGCCGCGCGGAGGAAGAACTCGCCGTCGACTTCGCCGGCGAGCCGTTGACGATCGCGTTCAACCCGACTTATCTGACCGACGGACTCAGCTCGGTCAAGGCGGATCGCGTGTCGTTCGGTTTCACCACCGCGGGCAAGCCGGCGTTGCTGCGTCCGGCGTTCGATGCGGATAGCCATCCGACGGGCACCGGTCCGTTCTCCGCGTTGCCCACGGATTACGTCTATCTGTTGATGCCAGTTCGGTTGCCCGGATAGGTGTACGTCCGGCATTTAGGGCTGCGCGATTTCCGGTCCTGGGCACACGTCGACCTCGAGCTCGAACCGGGCCGGACGGTGTTCGTCGGTCCCAACGGTTTTGGGAAGACGAATCTGGTTGAGGCACTGTGGTATTCGACCACCTTAGGCTCACACCGGGTCGGGACGGACGCTCCGTTGATCCGAACGGGTGCCGATCGAGCAGTGGTTTCCACGATTGTGGTCAACGAGGGGCGGGAATGCGCGATCGATTTGGAGATTGCCGCGGGACGGGCGAACAAGGCTCGGCTGAACCGCTCGCCGGTGCGCAGCACGCGCGAGGTGATTGGTGTATTACGTGCTGTGCTCTTTGCTCCCGAGGACTTGGCCCTGGTCCGCGGGGATCCGGCAGATCGGCGCCGCTATCTAGACGAGTTGGCCACCGTGCGTCGCCCGGTGATCGCCGCGCTACGCGCGGACTACGACAAAGTGTTGCGGCAGCGCACCGCGCTGCTGAAGTCGTTGGCCGGGTCGCGGCATCGAGGTGACCAAGGCGCGCTGGACACCCTTGATGTATGGGACAGCCGATTGGCCGAGCTCGGCGCCGAATTGATGGCCGCCCGTATCGATCTGGTGAACCAGTTGGCGCCGGAAGTGGAAAAGGCCTACCAGTTGTTGGCGCCGGCCTCGCGGCCGGCCGGGATCAACTACAAAACAAGCATCGACGGTTTAGGTACCGAAGGCGGGGGCGACGCCGCGGGCGGCGACCGGGAATTCTTGGAAGCCGCGCTGTTGGCCGCGCTGGCGGCCCGGCGCAACGCCGAATTGGAACGCGGCGTGTGTCTCGTCGGCCCGCATCGCGACGACTTGGAGTTACGCCTCGGCGATCAATCCGCCAAAGGCTTTGCCAGCCACGGGGAATCGTGGTCTTTCGCGATCGCGCTGCGGCTGGCTGCTTATGAGTTGCTCTGCGCGGACGGCAGCGAACCGGTGCTGTTGCTCGACGACGTGTTCGCCGAGCTGGACGCAGCCCGCCGCAAGGCGTTGGCGGCCGTCGCCGAATCCGCGGAACAGGTGTTGGTAACCGCGGCGGTGCTGGAAGATATCCCCGCGGGCTGGGACGCTAGGCGGGTGCACATCAACTTGCAAGACGATGACACCGGACGAGTCTCGGTGCTGCAAGCATGACCGGCATCCAAGACGGGCCACCCGCCGAACGCTCCGAACAACCAACCGACCTCAGCGGTATCGACTTGGTGCGGCGCACCCTCGAGGAGGCCCGCGCAGCAGCGCGAGCGCAGGGCAAGGACGCCGGGCGGGGGCGCGGAAGCAATCCCGTTCCGCGTCGTGTTGCCGGGCGGCGGCGAAGCTGGTCGGGTCCGGGACCCGACGTGCGCGACCCACAACCGATGGGAAGGGTCGTCCGCGACCTTGCGAAGAAGCGCGGTTGGTCGGGGCGCGTCGCCGAGGGCACGGTGCTCGGTCACTGGGCATCCGTGGTGGGCCATCAGATCGCCGATCACGCAACCCCGACCGCCCTCAACGAGGGGGTGCTCAGCGTGGCAGCCGAATCCACCGCCTGGGCCACGCAGTTACGCATGATCCAGGCGCAGCTGTTGGCCAAGATCGCCGCCGCGGTCGGCAACGGCGTAGTGACCTCCCTGAAGATCACCGGTCCGACCACCCCTTCGTGGCGGAAGGGGCCCCGGCATATCTCCGGTCGAGGCCCGCGCGACACGTACGGCTGACACAATTGGGTGGTTCATCGACACTGGCGACGCGCCGCCGACAGGGCGTAAAGGTACGACCTCTCAGATCCGCGAGAACGAAACGGACCCCCGTAACGCACGTCCGGACGCGGCGTCAATAAAGAAATTGAGCGCACGGCGCGTCCAGATAGGTAGAAACGCGCCCAGAAAATCGGTGCCGACCCCCGATGACGGTAGAGTGGAGCGATGCGACTGCTGCGGTGACTGGAACCGCCCGCATGAAACCCCGAGGAGAGCATTCCGACCGTGGCTGCCCAGAAGAAGAAGGCGCAAGACGAATACGGCGCGTCAGCGATCACCGTGCTCGAAGGCTTGGAGGCCGTCCGTAAACGCCCCGGCATGTACATCGGGTCTACCGGGGAGCGAGGTCTGCACCACCTCGTCTGGGAGGTGGTCGACAACTCGGTGGACGAGGCGATGGCCGGCTACGCCGACCGGGTCGATGTGCGCCTCCTCGATGACGGCAGCGTGGAGGTCGCCGACAACGGTCGCGGTATCCCGGTCGCGATGCACTCCACCGGAGCGCCCACCGTGGACGTGGTGATGACGCAACTTCACGCCGGCGGCAAGTTCGGCGGCGAGAACAGCGGTTACAACGTCAGTGGTGGTTTGCACGGCGTCGGTGTGTCGGTGGTCAACGCACTATCGTCCCGGCTTGAGGTAGACATCGCCCGCGACGGCCACGAATGGTCGCAGTACTACGACCGCGCCGTACCGGGGACCCTCAAACAGGGTGAGGCCACGAAGAAGACCGGAACCACGATCCGGTTCTGGGCCGACCCCGACATCTTCGAAACCACCGACTACGACTTCGAGACGGTGGCGCGCCGACTGCAGGAAATGGCATTCCTGAACAAGGGATTGACGATCAACCTCACCGATGAGCGCGTGACCAAAGAGGAGGTCGTCGACGACGTCGTCAGCGACACGGCCGATGCGCCCAAGTCCGCCCAAGAAAAGGCCGCGGAGTCGACAGCATCGCCCAAGGTCAAGCGACGTACGTTCCATTATCCTGGCGGGTTGGTCGATTTCGTCAAGCACATCAACCGCACCAAAAGCCCGATCCAGCAGAGCATCATCGATTTCGAAGGCAAGGGCACCGGCCACGAAGTCGAGATTGCGATGCAGTGGAACGGCGGATATTCGGAGTCGGTGCACACCTTCGCCAACACGATCAACACCCACGAAGGCGGCACCCACGAGGAAGGCTTCCGCAGTGCGCTGACGTCGGTGGTGAACAAGTACGCCAAAGACAAGAAGCTGCTCAAAGAAAAAGACGCCAACCTCACCGGTGACGACATCCGGGAAGGCCTGGCGGCGGTGATCTCGGTCAAAGTCAGTGAACCGCAGTTCGAGGGCCAGACCAAGACCAAGCTCGGCAACACCGAAGTCAAGTCGTTCGTGCAGAAGGTCTGCAATGAACAACTCACGCACTGGTTCGAAGCCAACCCGGCGGACGCGAAAGTCGTTGTGAACAAGGCGG
This sequence comes from uncultured Actinomycetota bacterium, assembly GCA_963794245.1. Classification (GTDB taxonomy): domain Bacteria; phylum Actinomycetota; class Actinomycetes; order Mycobacteriales; family Mycobacteriaceae; genus Mycobacterium. The sequence goes on from CAWCDD010000005.1 coordinate 727,602, forward strand.
TGTCCTCGGCGCAAGCGCGTATCGCGGCGCGCAAGGCGCGCGAGTTGGTGCGACGAAAGAGTGCAACGGACATCGGTGGGCTCCCGGGCAAGCTCGCGGACTGCCGCTCCACCGATCCGCGCAAGTCGGAACTGTATGTGGTGGAGGGTGATTCGGCCGGCGGCTCGGCAAAAAGCGGCCGCGACTCGATGTTCCAGGCCATTCTGCCGTTGCGCGGCAAGATCATAAACGTCGAGAAGGCACGCATCGACCGCGTCTTGAAGAACACCGAAGTGCAGGCGATCATCACCGCGCTGGGCACCGGGATCCACGACGAGTTCGACCTTGCGAAGCTGCGCTACCACAAAATCGTCCTGATGGCCGACGCCGACGTGGACGGCCAGCACATCTCGACACTGTTGCTGACCTTGTTGTTCCGGTTCATGCGGCCGCTCATCGAGAACGGCCACGTGTTCCTGGCGCAGCCGCCGCTGTACAAGCTGAAGTGGCAGCGCAGCGAACCCGAATTCGCCTACTCCGACCGGGAACGCGACGGGCTGCTCGAGGCCGGCCGGGCGGCGGGCCGAAAGATCAACGCCGAGGACGGTATTCAGCGCTACAAGGGTCTCGGCGAAATGGACGCCAAGGAATTGTGGGAAACCACGATGGATCCGTCGGTCCGGGTGCTGCGCCAGATCACGCTCGACGACGCCGCCGCAGCCGACGAGCTGTTCTCCATCCTGATGGGCGAAGACGTCGAGGCGCGGCGCAGCTTCATCACCCGTAACGCCAAAGACGTTCGTTTCTTGGATGTTTAAGACATCGAGACGGCGAGTTCTAGCGACCGAAGGAACACATGACTGACACCACGTTGCCGCCGAGCGACGCAGCCGGCGACCGCATCGAGCCGGTCGACATCCAGCACGAGATGCAGCGCAGCTACATCGACTACGCGATGAGTGTGATCGTGGGCCGCGCGCTACCTGAGGTGCGCGATGGTCTCAAGCCGGTGCACCGCCGGGTGCTCTACGCGATGTTCGACTCCGGGTTCCGCCCGGACCGCGGTCACGCGAAATCCGCACGCTCCGTTGCCGAGACGATGGGTAACTATCACCCGCACGGCGACTCGTCGATCTACGACACCCTGGTGCGGATGGCGCAGCCGTGGTCGCTGCGCTACCCGCTAGTCGACGGGCAGGGTAATTTCGGCTCGCCAGGCAACGATCCCCCAGCGGCGATGCGGTACACCGAGGCGCGGCTGACGCCGCTGGCCATGGAGATGTTGCGCGAAATCGACGAGGAGACAGTCGATTTCATCCCCAACTATGACGGTCGGGTGCAGGAGCCGACGGTGCTGCCCAGCCGGTTCCCCAACCTGCTGGCCAATGGTTCGGGCGGCATCGCGGTCGGCATGGCCACCAACATCCCGCCACACAACCTCAAGGAGCTTGCGGAGGCCGTCTACTGGTGCCTGGACAACCACGAGGCCGACGAGGAAGCCACGCTGGCCGCGGTGTGCGAGCGGGTCAAGGGGCCAGACTTCCCGACGTACGGTTTGATCGTCGGCTCACAAGGGATCAACGATGCCTACACCACTGGTCGCGGCTCCATTCGGATGCGCGGAGTTGTTGAGGTAGAAGAAGATTCGCGCGGGCGTACCTCGATCGTCATCACCGAATTGCCCTACCAGGTCAACCACGACAACTTCATCACCTCGATCGCCGAGCAGGTGCGCGACGGCAAGCTCGCCGGGATCTCCAACATCGAGGACCAATCCAGCGACCGGGTGGGTTTGCGGATTGTCGTCGAGGTCAAGCGCGACGCCGTGGCCAAGGTGGTGCTGAACAACCTCTACAAGCACACCCAGCTGCAGACCAGCTTCGGCGTCAACATGCTGAGCATCGTCGATGGGGTGCCGCGCACACTGCGGCTCGACCAGATGATCCGCTACTACGTCGAGCACCAACTCGACGTGATCATCCGGCGGACCACCTACCGACTGCGAAAAGCCAACGAGCGGGCCCATATTCTGCGCGGCCTGGTCAAAGCGCTGGACGCACTGGACGAAGTCATCGCCTTGATCCGGGCGTCGGAAACCGTCGACATCGCCCGGGCCGGCTTGATCGAGCTGTTGGACATCGACGAGATTCAGGCCCAGGCCATCCTGGACATGCAGTTGCGCCGGCTGGCGGCCCTGGAGCGACAGCGCATCGTCGACGACCTGGCCAAGATCGAAGCCGAGATCGCGGACTTGGAAGACATTCTGGCCAAACCAGAGCGGCAGCGCGCGATCGTGCACGACGAGCTCGCCGAGATCATCGAGAAGCACGGCGACGCGCGTCGTACCCGGATCATCGCGGCCGACGGCGACGTCAACGACGAGGACCTGATCGCGCGGGAGGACGTCGTCGTCACGATCACTGAAACCGGATATGCCAAGCGCACCAAGACCGACCTGTACCGCAGCCAGAAACGCGGCGGGAAGGGCGTTCAGGGCGCCGGACTCAAGCAGGACGATATCGTCGCGCACTTCTTCGTGTCCTCGACGCACGACTGGATCCTGTTCTTCACCACGCAGGGGCGCGTGTACCGAGCCAAGGCATACGAGCTGCCGGAGGCATCCCGGACGGCGCGCGGGCAACACGTAGCCAACCTGTTGGCTTTCCAACCCGAGGAACGCATCGCCCAGGTCATCCAGATCCAGAGCTACGAGGACGCGCCGTATCTGGTGCTGGCCACCAAGAACGGTCTGGTCAAGAAGTCCAAGCTGACCGACTTCGACTCCAACCGCTCGGGCGGGATCGTCGCCGTCAACTTGCGCGATGGCGACGAGCTGGTCGGTGCCGTGCTCTGCTCGGCCGAGGAGGACCTGCTCCTGGTGTCGGCCAACGGGCAGTCCATCAGGTTCTCGGCGACCGACGAGGCGCTGCGACCGATGGGCCGTGCCACCTCGGGTGTGCAGGGCATGCGGTTCAACGAGGACGACCGGCTGCTGTCGCTCAATGTGGTGCAGGAAGGCATGTTCCTGCTTGTTGCCACGGCGGGTGGTTACGCCAAGCGCACCGCGATCGAGGAGTACCCGGTGCAGGGCCGCGGCGGCAAGGGAGTTCTTACCGTTCAGTACGACCGCCGACGTGGCAGTCTGGTCGGGGCGTTGATTGTCGACGACGACAGCGAGTTGTACGCGATCACCTCGGGCGGCGGCGTCATCCGCACAGCGGCACGCCAGGTCCGTAAGGCCGGGCGGCAGACCAAGGGCGTTCGGTTGATGAACTTGGGTGAGGGCGACACGCTGTTGGCGATTGCCCGCAACGCCGAAGAAAGCGCCGAGGACGACATCGACGAAATCGAGGGCGGCGAGGAGTCGGAGAGCTAGCCCGGTAGGGGTGCGGGTCGACCAGTGCTCTGCCAACGGGTAGGGACAATTAGACTCAGCCCGACCAGAGAAAATGCGAGTGCCACCGTCCGGTCTGCCAAGGCAGCAGAGGTAAGGAGTCTCCGGTGACCTCACCGAGCGAGCCGGGTGCCCCCAAGAAGGGCGACAGCCAGAACGGGGACGTTTCGGCCGAGCGTGCCGGTGCGCACCCGCGTGGGGCCCCCCACCAGGCAGGCCGTGGTCAGGAGGGCGCGGATTCGCCACCGTGGCAGCGCGGTGCTGCCCGGGCCCCCAATCCCGCAAGCCGTCAGGGCGAACCTCCGACCGAGGCGCGGCCGCAGGGGCCGCCGCCCGGTGGCCCGTCGGGTGTCGACGCCCGATTGAACCGTTTCATCACGGGTGGCAACACGCAGGGGGCCAGCGGGCAACCGCAGTCGAAGAGCCACGAGTTCGATGTGCCGGCACGCGGGGACGGGCCAACGCGCGAGGCCTACGCCAGTGAGTTGCCGGATCTGTCCGGCGGGGTTCCGCGGGGATCGCAGCGTAAGACCACACCCGAGCGCAGCTCGGAAACGTCACCATCGGCGCGCTCTACGACCACCGAACCCAGGGAGAATCGCGACAGCCTGGTTCAGGTGTCGCGGCGCAAGGGAGGCCCGGTCCGGGCCAGCATGCAGATCCGCCGGATCGATCCGTGGAGCACGCTGAAGGTATCCCTGATGCTCTCAGTGGCGCTGTTTTTCGTCTGGATGATCGCCGTGGCGTTCCTCTACCTCGTGCTCGGCGGTATGGGAGTGTGGGCAAAGCTCAACAGCAACGTCGGTGATTTGCTGAACAACACCAGCGGCAGCAGCGGAGAACTGGTCTCGAGCGGCACGATCTTCGGCGGCGCCGTGCTGATCGGCTTGGTCAACATCGTCTTGTTGACTGCGATGGCCACGATCGGCGCGTTCGTCTACAACCTGACGACCGACCTGATCGGCGGCATCGAGGTGACGCTGGCGGATCGGGATTAGTGCAGGTTTTGGGGTGGGGCGACGATTGCGGTAATCTCGTCGCTCGGCCGTACGCGTATACGGGCCTATAGCTCAGGCGGTTAGAGCGCTTCGCTGATAACGAAGAGGTCGGAGGTTCGAGTCCTCCTAGGCCCACAACCATGTGTCCATCAAGGCGTTGTGTGAGACTGGCATTGCCGCTGGCACTGATCGCCTTGGTGACGGTGGTGGTGCGGTCACGCCGCGGGGTCGAGGTCTGGCACGTGGCAGCAGTCGATCCCGCATCCGTTGACCGGCCAGAGGGGCCTTAGCTCAGTTGGTAGAGCACTGCCTTTGCAAGGCAGGTGTCAGGGGTTCGATTCCCCTAGGCTCCACAAATCAAAACGGCGTTCTGGGCGAATTGTTGGCTCCACCTTGGATGTTGGCCCTCGTGGGTCGGGGGCCTCGCCTTTGCTCGTTCGCCGCAGGGCGGTGAACTCAAACGACAGACGCGGTCACACCCTTAGCTGTATCGTGCGGCGCACGATGAAATCAGCGCGGCACTGACGATCGGCGGAATCGGTATCGGCATCGGGACGGCTCCGCGCGCTTCGGCGGGCTGCCAGGGCACCGTGATTCCGGGGGAGTCCTACTGCGACAAGCCGATCGGTCCGGACGGGACCTGGGAGCGGTGTCACCAGGCCCCCGGCTACCCCGTCTTCGGCGGCCGGGGAGTGATCGAGGACGTGACCCCGCCGCCCGAGTGCTACCCGGTTGACCCCACGCAGCCCGTGCCGCTCGGGCAGCCGCCGAACCACGTCGACGACTGAGCCCAGCCGCTCAGGGTGGCGAAGACGGGCCGGGGAGACCTAGCCAGCGAGTCCGCCGGAGCGGATAGCAAACGGGCACAGTCTAATTGGTGAATTCTCGCCTTGCTGTCCGACTTGCGTCAGGGGCGCGGTTGCACGTCCACACTGGGCGGCCGCGGTGACGGCTCGGCGTTGTCGCGGTTGGTCGAGCGTCGGACGATGCTGAAGGCGACCGCGCCGCCGGCCAGGACGACGACGACGGCTCCGGCGATCAGCAGCGGGCGCTTCCCCCGCCGGCGCCGGGATTTGCGTGCGTCCTGCAGTGCCTGCGGCAGGCTCGCGACGACCTCCTGCGCGGCGGCCAGTTCCTGGGCGATCGTTTCCTGTGCCGCGGCGATGTCGCGAGACAGTTGGCCCTGGCGGTAGCGGCGGCGCAACTCCGATGCGGTCGACTGCGTGGATCCGACCCCCAATCCGATCAGACCGCGTGTGACGTCCACCGGTCCCACGGCCGAGTAAGTCAGGCCTCGAGACAGCCGCTGCCTAGGGGTCAGCTGGGATTCCGCCTGCGCGCTCATCTGCCGCCTTTCTGTGCCGCCCGTGGAACCTACAGCCTGCCACCATCCGAACACCGGCGCGCCTATTCCAGCGCGACGTCGCACTTTTCGGTCCGGGCTGTCCCGACTGACACCGGGTGCAGGCGGGTCCGCGGGTAATGGCAGACTCTCGTGTCGTGACCAACAGCCCGCATCAGACCGCCACTGCCACACTGCACACCAACCGCGGCGACATCAAGATCGCCCTGTTTGGAAACCATGCGCCCAAGACTGTCGCCAACTTCGTTGGCCTGGCGCAGGGCACCAAGGAGTACTCGACCCAAAACGCGTCGGGTAGTCCTGCCGGTCCGTTCTACGATGGCGCGGTCTTTCACAGAGTGATCCAGGGCTTCATGATCCAGGGCGGCGACCCGACCGGTACGGGACGCGGCGGCCCGGGCTACCAGTTCGCCGATGAGTTCCACCCCGAGCTGCAGTTCGACAAGCCCTACCTGCTGGCGATGGCCAACGCGGGTCCGGGCACCAACGGTTCGCAATTCTTCGTCACCGTTGGCCCCACGCCGCACCTGAACCGGCGCCACACCATCTTCGGTGAGGTGACCGACCCCGAGTCGCAAAAGGTTGTCGACGCGATCGCGACGACGTCCACGGACGGCAATGACCGTCCGACCGACGCGGTCGTCATCGAGTCGATCACGATCTCTTAAGCCCAGCGCGTAGCTAAGCCGGCCCAGCACCGTCTCGGCCGGCGTAGCCGGCTGTGGTGAGCGCGTCGAGCACCTCCAGCGGGTCGTCGCCCAGGTCCCATCGGGAGAACAGCACCAGCCGCTCGTCGACCGCTTCGACTTCGAGGAAGCGCACCTTGCGCCCGAGGCGGCGGAACTCGGTGATCCGAATGATCTTGATGTCGGAGCGCTGCAATACCTGCGTCCGGAACCACCCCCGGATCGCCAGGCCGCCGGCGGTAATTGCCAGCTTTGGACGCGCGCGCCACGTCGCGCCCGCAAACAACAGCAGACCCGCCCCGGCAATCCCCGCCAGGACCCGGCTCGGCGGGTCTGTGACGACGGTCACACTTGCGATAGCCATGAAGACCCCGCCAAGGCCACAACCAGCAATTCCCGCAGCACGCGGCTGCCACTGTGTTTGCTGCATACCCTTCTTAACCCCTCCCACCACTGCCGATGCAGTTATCCACATCAGCTATCAACAGTGGGGATAAATCACACGCGTGTGATTGGGTGGTCACAAGGTTGCTGGCTTAGCCGCGAATCGACCCCAAGATGAATTCATTCGGCGTCTGACCTCGGTTAGTGCCAGCGCATCGTGAGCAACAAGCCGGTGATCATGAAAGCGAACGCGATCGCGTAGTTCCACGGGCCCAGTTGCGCCATCCAGCTGAGAGCGGTCGGCGCCTGGCTTCCGACGGCGGCCAACTGGAACACCATCAGCCAAACCAGACCGATCAGCATGAGACCCACGAACAGTGCGACGAACCACACGCTGGACGGTCCGACCTTCACTTTCACCGGCGTCCGGCTGACCGCGGTGACGGTGAAGTCGTTCTTCTTGCGGACCTTGGACTTGGGCATGATTACCTCGGGATCACGGTGAATGGGACGGGGTGCAACGATAGCGGTCATAGCTACACGCAGGACTTGGCTACGAGATTAACCCACCTGGCCCCCCGACCAGGAAATTGGAGACTCGATGATCCAGACCGGCCGGTCACCATGGCGCTTCGGTGTCCCATTGGTTTGCCTGCTGGCCGGTCTGCTGCTGGCCGCCACGCACGGGGTTTCCGGCGGCACCGAGATCCGTCGCAGCGATGCACCGCGCCTGGTCGATCTGGTGCGTGAGACGCAGGCCTCGGTAAATCGGCTGAAGGCTGAACGCGACGAGCTGGCCGGCAAGATCGACTCCACGCACCTGAGATCGTCTGATGCCGCGTTGGCGGCCATGCTGCGGCGTTCGGCGGAGCTGGCCGGCGAGGCCGACATGAATCCGGTCCACGGCCCGGGCCTCGCGGTGACCCTCGATGACGCCGCGCGGGACGCCAACGGCCGCTTCCCGCGCGACGCCTCCCCCGATGACCTGGTGGTGCACCAGCAAGACATCGGGGCGGTCCTCAACGCCCTGTGGAGCGCCGGAGCGGAGGCGATCCAGATGCAGGATCAGCGGCTCATTGCCACATCGGTGCCGCGCTGCGTCGGCAACACGCTGCTGCTCAACGGGCGCACCTACAGCCCGCCCTACACCATCACCGCGATCGGCAATGCCGCCGCCATGCAGGCCGCCCTGGCCGACGCTCCGCTGGTCATTCTCTATAAGCAGTACGTCGTCCGGTTCGGGCTCGGCTATCACGAGGACGTCAAGCCCGACGTGCGGATCGTCGGCCACACCGAACCGGTCAGCATGCATTTCGCGAAGCCGATGGGCCCGATCGGCTACTGAGCAGTAGCCGGGGTTCGGCCGGGCGGTAACCTGACACGATGCGGATCCTGGTTGTCGACAACTACGACAGCTTCGTGTTCAACCTCGTGCAATACCTGGGGCAACTCGGAGTCGATGCTGACGTGTGGCGCAACGACGACGCCAGGCTCTCCAACGAAGCCGCCGTGGCCGCCCAATTCGACGGCGTTCTGCTCAGCCCCGGGCCGGGCACGCCGGAACGCGCGGGCGCGTCGATCGACCTGGTCCGCGCGTGCGCCGCGGCGTCCACCCCATTGCTCGGGGTCTGCCTCGGGCACCAGGCCATCGGGGTCGCATTCGGTGCCATCGTCGACCGTGCACCCGAATTGCTGCATGGCAAGACCAGCAGCGTCCACCACGCTAATGTCGGTGTGCTGCAAGGACTTCCGGATCCATTCACGGCAACCCGCTACCACTCGCTGACCATCCTGCCGGAGTCGCTGCCGCAGGTGCTCGAGGTGACGGCTCACACCCGCAGCGGGGTGATCATGGCCGTGCGTCACACCGAATTACCGATCCACGGCGTCCAGTTCCACCCGGAGTCGATCCTCACCGAGGGTGGGCACCGGATGCTGGCCAACTGGCTGGCGGTGTGCGGATGGTCGCGCGACGACACCCTGATCCGCCGGCTGGAGAACGAGGTTCGCTCCGCGGTGCGACCGTATTTCCCTGCCGACCCGGCGGCTACTGACCGAACTTCAGCGTGACGATGCCGTCCCGGTTGACTCCGGTGCCGGCCGGTGGGTTCTGATACACCACCTTGTGGGACTGGGAGCCACCGGCGTCGACGTCGGCACCCTTGTCCAGCACCCCTGTCCAGCCCAGCGCGCGTAACCGTGGTTCGGCGTCGGTCCAGAACATGCCGGACAGGTCGGGCATCACGAACTGATTGCCCTTGGACACCTGCAGCTCGATGATCGAGTCCACCGGGACCGTCTGGCCCTTGGGCGGATTGGTGCCGATCACCTCACCGGCCGGCCGGGGGCTGTCCACCGCCGCCTGGGTGATCTTGGTGAAGCCGTAGACCGTGAGGTTCTTCTGCGCGATGTCGACGGTCTGGCCCGCGACATCGGGAACCTGCTTGGTCTCGGGCCCCGAGCCGACGATCACGGTGACCACGTTGGTGATCGCCGACGTCTGGTTGGCCGGTGGGTTGGTCCCGATCACCTTCCCCAGCAGCTCCGGGGTCGACGGCGAGTTCGCCTGTTTGAACTTGGTGAACCCGGCGGCCTTCAGCTTGCTCACCGCGTCGGAGTAACTCAGCGAGGACACGTCGGGCACTTCACGTTGTTCGGGCCCGGTCGACACGTTGATCGTGATCTCGTCGCCGGCGGCCACCGACGCGTTGGCGCCGGGATCGGTACTGATCACGTGATCGGGCGGGATCGCCGAGTCAGGCTTCTGCAGCGTGCGTGTCTTGAAGCCCCGATTCTGCAGGGCTGCAACGGCATCCGCGGACACCTGGCCGCGCATGTCGGGCACTTGAACGTCGCGGGTTGAGCCGCCGAACGTGTTGAACCCGATGACGACGACGATCGTCAGCACCGCGAGCACGGCGACCGCGACGACCCAGCGACCGACCGGACCGCCCATGCGATCGGGGTCGGTGTCGCTGAGACGTCGACGAGGCAGCGGGTCGGAGCGCGGACTCCCATGGCCCGGGCCGGTGGCCGCCATCAGCGAGGTCCGCTCGGCATCGGTGAATACTCTCGGTGCTTCCGGAGTCTCACCGTTGTGCACCCGAACCAGGTCCGCGCGCATCTCCGCTGCGGTCTGATACCGATTTTCCGGGTTTTTGGCCAGCGCCTTGAGCACGACGGCGTCGAGGTCGGCGGAGATGCCCGGGTGCCGCGTCGACGGAGGCACCGGGTCTTCACGGACATGTTGGTAGGCAACCGAAACCGGCGAGTCACCGGTGAAAGGTGGTTCACCCGTGAGGATTTCGTAAAGAACACAGCCCAGCGAGTAGACATCGGAGCGGGCGTCGACGGAATCGCCACGGGCCTGTTCCGGTGAGAGATATTGCGCGGTCCCGATCACGGCCGCGGTCTGGGTGACGCTGTTGCCACTGTCGGCGATCGCCCGGGCGATGCCGAAGTCCATCACCTTGACCGCGTTGGTGGTGCTGATCATGATGTTCGCCGGCTTGACGTCGCGGTGGATGATGCCGTTTTGGTGGCTGAAATTCAGCGCCTGGCAGGCGTCGGCGATGATCTCGATCGCGCGCCGCGGCGGCAGCGGACCGTCGTTGTGCACGATGTCGCGCAGCGTGACGCCGTCGACGTACTCCATCACGATGTAGGGCAGCGGACCGGCGGGGGTTTCTGCCTCGCCGGTGTCGTAGACCGCGACGATCGCCGGGTGATTCAGTGCGGCGGCGTTTTGCGCCTCGCGACGGAAGCGCAAGTAGAAGCTGGGATCGCGGGCCAGATCGGCGCGCAACACCTTCACCGCGACGTCGCGGTGCAAGCGGACGTCGCGGGCCAGGTGGACCTCGGACATACCCCCGAAACCGAGGATGTCGCCCAGCTCGTAACGGTCGGACAGGTGCTGCGGGGTGGTCATTGCGGTGTCTCGTGTCGGGCCGGCGACAGGCTGGGCGTCAAGGGGTTAGCCCAGCTCAGTTCGGGTGGCCTGCTGTGGAGTCCAGAATTGCTCATCGTCCCGCGATCCGTCCAATCAAGCCGCAAACTCGGCCCGGAACCGCTGGGGGTCTTGCTTGCCGTCGGGGGCCCGTTCGCCGGCGGCGTCCCGGTGTCGGTGACCGTCGGGGGCGGAGGCTGCTGCTGGTTGTCACCGCGGGAGTTGATCACGATGAGCACCGCGATGATGATCGCGAGCGCGCCCAGCACCCCGGCGGCCCACAACAGCGCACGCTGTCCCGACGAAAAGGTGCGACGGGCCGGTGGCGGACGATGACTACTTGTGGCTGGCCGCGATCGGCGGGGCGCAGCACTGCGGGCGCTGGGCGCGGGGGTGGCCCTGGTCTGCGGGCCCCCCGGAATGGCTGCCGGCGAGGCCCGTCCGGGCGGTGGTGACTGACTGGGCCGCGGGGGACGCCGGCCGGCCCGTACCGCGGCCACGGCGTCGGCGAACGGCCCCCCGCTGCGGTAACGCATGCCGGGGTTCTTGACCAGCGTGATCTCGATCAGTTCGCGCACGTTAGGCGGAAGCTCGGGAGGCAGCGGCGGCGGCGGCTCCTTGATGTGCTTCATCGCCACGGTCAGAGCGCCGTCGCCGGTGAACGGTCGCTTGCCGCAAACCACTTCGTAGCCAACAACTCCCAGTGAATAGACATCACTGGACGGTGTGGCGTCGTGACCCAGCGCCTGCTCGGGCGCGATGTACTGGGCGGTGCCCATCACCATGCCGGTCTGAGTGACCGGTGCTGCGTCGACGGCCTTCGCGATACCGAAGTCGGTGATCTTCACCTGACCCGTCGGGGTGATCAAGATGTTTCCCGGCTTGACGTCGCGGTGCACCAACCCGGCGGCGTGCGCAATCTGTAGCGCGCGGCCCGTCTGCTCGAGCATGTCCAGCGCGTGGCGCAGTGACAGCCGACCGGTGCGCTTGATCACCGAATTCAGCGGTTCACCATTGACGAGCTCCATCACCAGATAGGCGGTGCGGCCCTCCCCCTCCATCTGGCTTTCGCCGTAGTCGTGCACGGCGGCGATGCCGGGGTGGTTGAGCATCGCGGTGGTGCGCGCCTCGGCGCGGAACCGCTCGATGAATTCGGGGTCCTGAGAGAACTCCGCCTTGAGCACCTTGACCGCAACCCGGCGGCCCAGCCGGCTGTCCACCGCCTCCCAGACCTGGCCCATGCCGCCGGTGGCGATCAGGCGTTGCAGTCGGTACCTGCCCGACAGCGTCACACCAACTCGTGGGCTCATGGGCCCCCCTGCAGTGCGGCCTGGATGACGGCCCGTCCGATCGGCGCTGCGAGCGCACCGCCCGTCGCCGAAAGGCGGTCGGCGCCGTTCTCCACGAGTACCGCCACGGCGACCTTCGGCGTCTGCGCGGGCGCGAATGCGATGTACCACGCGTGCGGCGGAGTGTTGCGTGGGTCGGCGCCGTGCTCTGCGGTACCGGTCTTGGATGCGATCTGCACGCCGGGAATGGCCCCTTTCTGCTGTGCGTCCTTCTCGGCGCCGACCATGAGCTCTGTCAGCTTAGCGGCGATCTGGGGCGATACCGCGCGACGCTGCTGATAGGGCGCCGTCGTGCTGATGTTGGCCAAGTCCGGTCCTTTGAGGCTCTCGACCAGGTACGGCTGCATCGTCACGCCGCCGTTCGCGATGGTCGCGGCGATCTCCGCGTTCTGCAGCGGGGTCAGTGCCACGTCCTTCTGCCCGATGCTAGACATCCCGAGAGCGGCGGCATCCGCGATTATCCCAACAGTCGATTCCGCCACCTGCAACGGAATCACACTCGGGGTGCTGTCCAGGCCGAACGAATGCGCCATACTGCGCAGGGCCTGGGCCCCGGTGAGCATGCCTAACTGGACAAATGCGGTGTTGCACGACTTGGCGAAGGCTTGGCTCAACGACACGGTTGGTAGGTCGCCGCACGGGGTGCCGCCGTAGTTCTCCAGGGTGGCGGTGCTGTTGGGCAGTGGGATGGTGGGCGCGGCCGTCAACTGCTCGTCGTCGGTGGCGCCTGCCTGCAGCGCCGCCGCGGTGGTGATCACCTTGAAGGTCGAACCGGGTGGGTAGGTCTCCGAGATCGCACGGTTGGTGAGCGGGTTGTTCGGGTCGTCGCGCAGCCGTTGCCAAGCCTGCGCCTGCACCTCGGGGTCGTGCGAGGACAGCAGGTTGGGGTCATAAGACGGCGACGACACCATGGCCAGAATTTTGCCGGTGGACGGCTCCAGGGCGACCACCGCTCCCTTGCACGGCGGCCCGCCGCAACCCTGCTGCATCGCGTCCCAGCCGGCCTGCTGCATGCGCGGGTTGATGGTGGTGTCGACGTTGCCGCCGCGGGGATCGCGCCCGGTGAAGAAGTCGGCCAGCCGGCGCCCGAACAGCCGCTCGTCGGAGCCGTTCAGCAGCGAGTCTTCGGCTCGTTCCAGACCGGAACTGGAATAGCGCAACGAGTAGAAGCCGGTGAGCGGTGCGTACACCGCGGGGTTGGGGTACACCCGCAGGAAACGGAACCGGCTGTCGGTGGCCACCGAGTAGGCCAGCAGCTGCCCGCCCGCGATGATCTGGCCGCGCTGTCGCGAATACTCGTCGAGCAGGACACGCTGGTTGCGCGGGTCGGCCCGCAGCCCGTCAGCGGCGAAGACCTGCGTCATGGTGGCGTTGAGCAGCAGCAGGACGATCAACGCCATCACGGTCACCGAGATCCGACGGAGAGAGGTGTTCATACCCGCTCAATCACCTCGGTGCCGGCCGCCGCGATCGGCGACGTGTCGCGGGTGCGGTCTCGCAACGGCCGCCGGGCGCTATGCGAGATGCGCGCCAGGATGGCCAGCAGTATGTAATTCGCCAGTAGCGACGATCCGCCGTAGGACATCCACGGTGTGGTCAGGCCGGTCAGCGGGAATGAGCTGGGTGACACCGCCGACGACGATGAACAGTTGGATGCGCCAGTGTCGACGCCAGACCCGCGGCCAGCAGCTTGCCGAAGCTGTCGCGGGTGGCGATCGCGGTGCGCAGGCCCCGGACGATGACGATGGTGTACAGCATCAGGATGCTGGCCAGCCCGACCAGTCCGAGCTCTTCACCGAAGGCGGCGATGATGAAATCGGTCGACGCGGCCGGCACCGTGTCGGGCTGGCCGTTGCCGAGCCCGGTGCCGAAGATGCCTCCGGTGGCAAAGCTGAACAGCGACTGCACGCTTTGGTAGCCGCTGCCGTCGGGGTCGGAGAACGGGTCCCACCACATCTGCACGCGAACGCGGACGTGCGCGAATATGAAGTACGCGGCAACGCTTCCCGCGGCAAACAGCGCCAGACCGATGACCACCCAGCTGAAGCGTTGGGTGGCAAGGTAGACCACCACCAGAAACGACGCGTAGAGCAGTAGCGAAGTGCCGAGGTCCTTTTCGAAGACCATGACACCGATCGAGATCACCCAGGCCGCCAGCAGCGGTGCGAGGTCTCGCGGGCGCGGCAGCGTCATCCCCATCAGATGCTTGCCGACGCTGGTGAACAGGCCACGCTTGGCGACCAGCACCGCGGAGAAGAAGATCAGCAGCAGAATCTTAGAGAACTCGGCGGGCTGAATTGAGAAGCCCGGCAGGCGAATCCAGATCTTGGCGCCGTTCTGCTCGGACAGCGACGACGGCAGCAGGGCGGGGATCGCCAAGAAGACCAGGCCGGTGAGGCCAAAGATGTAGCCGTAGCGCGCGAGCTGTCGGTGGTCCTTGAGGAAGGTGACCACGAGCGCGAACGCGGCAACACTGACCAGGGTCCACAGCAGCTGTTGGGTCGCGCTGGGGTGATGACGACCGCTGAGCTCATTGCCGACAAGGTCGAGCCGGTGGATCATGACCAGGCCAAGTCCGTTGAGCAGCGCCACAATTGGCAGCAGCAGCGGGTCGGTGTAGGGGGCAAAGCGACGAATGGCCAGGTGCGCGCCGCCGAATACGGCCAGGAAGGCCAGCCCGTAGCCGGTCAGGCCCCAGCGCAGCCCGCGCTCCTGGTTGGCCTCGACGACGAGCAACGCGGCGAAGGTGATCGCCGCGGCGAAGCACAACAGCAGCAGCTCGGAGTTGCGCCGAGTAGGCAGCGGCGGCGTGACCGTGACCGGGGGTTGGACCTGTGTGGTCATGCAGCCGCCCGGCAGTCGATGCCCGGCTGAGGTGGGAGTGGCGGGAGCGCAGTCACCGTCTGGGTGGTGGTCGCGGGCGACGTGGGCGCCGGCGCTGCTGGGGGGGTGCTTGCGGGGGGAGTGCTTGAGAGCGATGCTGCTGGGTGGGGTGCCGCTGGAAGAAGTGGGGGGCGCTGTGACGCTGGGCGGTGTTGTCCCGCTGGTCGCCGGGCTCGGCGACCCGGGCGGTGAGGTCGCGCGCGGCGGCGGGCAGGGCGGCAGTAAGTTGTTGGCCGACAATTCCTTCAACTGCGATTCGGCCTCATCAAGCGTCCCGGCCGGAAGCCCGGCCAGCACTTGTGCGCGTGCGGCGGGGCGCAGATCCTGCAATTGCATCAGCCGGCAGTCGAGGTGACCGCCGGATTGGCTGTAGCTGATGATCGATAAGTCGTTGCGTGCGTTGAGGCAACCAACCAGATAGGGCTCGTGCAGGGACATGCCCAGCAGCGACCCTTGAATCCCCTTCATGATCGACACCGTGCCGCTGTGTTCGGCGACGTAGTAGTTGCTTCGGATGATGGCCCGCCCGATGGCCAGGCCCGTGAGTGCCAGCAGGACCACCAGCGTGACGACGATGAACGTCCGCCGCCACGCCCACCGGGGCCGAGCGGCCGGCTCCTCTTGTTGCACAACGCGTTTGGCGGCCTCTTTGCGGGGGCCGATGGCAGAAGCCCGGCCCGCCGAGGTGTTGGGCAGCGTCAGCTGGTCTTCTTCACCGGATACCGCGCCGGCCAGAATCGGCTGGGTCTGGCCGTAGTCGTAGTCGACGACATCGGCGACCACGACCGTCACGTTGTCGGGGCCGCCGCCGCGCAACGCCAATTCGATGAGACGGTAAGCACTTTCGGCAACGTCGGGAATCTGCAGCGCCTCGTGGATGGTCTCGTCGCTGACCGGATCGGACAGCCCGTCCGAGCACAGCAGGTAGCGATCGCCGGCGCGCGCTTCGCGCATGGTCAAGGTGGGCTCGACCTCATGGCCGGTCAGCGCCCGCATGATCAGCGATCGCTGCGGATGGCTGTGCGCCTCTTCGCGGGTGATCCGCCCCTCGTCGACCAAGGTCTGGACGAAGGTGTCGTCCTTGGTGATCTGGGTCAGCTCGCCGTCGCGCAGCAGGTAACCGCGCGAGTCTCCGATGTGCACCAATCCAAGCCGGTTGCCCGCGAACAGGATTGCGGTAAGCGTGGTGCCCATTCCCTCGAGGTCGGGCTCCATCTCCACTTGTGCGGCGATGGCCGAGTTGCCGGAGCGCACAGCCGCATCGAGCTTGGCGAGCAGGTCGCCACCGGGTTCGTCGTCGTCGAGGTGGGCCAACGCGGCGATCACCAACTGGGACGCGACCTCGCCGGCGGCGTGGCCGCCCATGCCGTCGGCCAGGGCCAGAAGCCGCGCGCCGGCATAGACCGAGTCTTCGTTGTTGGTGCGTACCAGGCCGCGATCGCTGCGGGCGGCATATCGCAGGACCAGGGTCACGGGCGCAACTCGATTGCCGTCTTGCCGATCCGAATCGGCGTTCCGATTGGAACTCGTACCGCAGTCGTCACCTTCGCCCTGTCAAGGTAAGTGCCGTTGGTCGATCCTAGATCCTCGACGTACCATTCCGAGCCGCGTTGAGACAGCCGGGCGTGCCGCGTCGAGGCGTAGTCGTCGGTCAGCACCAGCGTCGAGTCGTCGGCACGTCCGATCAACACCGGCTGCCCGCTGAGCGTGATGCGTGCACCTGCCAACGCCCCCTCGGTCACCACCAGATAGCGGGCGGCATGGCCGCGCTGGCGGGACGGCAGCAACGTGCCGCGCAACGCCAAGCCGCGGCGCACCATGACCGCACCGGTTGGTGCGTAGATGTCAGTCTTCAAGATCCGGAGAACAGACCAGATGAATACCCATAACAGCATTAAAAATCCGGCACGCGTCAGCTGCAGTACCAGTCCCTGCATCTGGGCGTCCTTTCCGTCCTGGCGCCGCACCTCGACGTGAAACCAAGCAACGTCACGATACTTGGAGGGCGGTCGACGCGGGGCGAAGCACGGCAGCTTATGCCCGGTGCGTTCAGTGGATCCGAACGATGATCTCCGAGTGGCCCAAACGGATCACGTCGCCATCGGCCAACTGCCACTCCTGTATCGGCGCGTTGTTCACGGTCGTGCCATTCGTGGAGTTGAGGTCGGAGAGCAGCGCGACCTGTCCATCCCAGCGGATTTCCAAGTGGCGGCGCGAGACACCGGTGTCCGGCAGCCGAAACTGGGCGTCTTGTCCGCGACCGACGATGTTGGAACCTTCGCGCAGCTGGTAGGTCCGGCCGCTGCCGTCGTCGAGCTGCAGCGTGACCGCCGTTCCGGCAGCGCCATAGCCGCCCTGCCGTAACCGCCGTATCCACCGCCGGCCTGCTGGCCGTAGTCAGGGCGCCGACTGGCCGTACTCGGGCGGCTGTCCGTACTCGTAATCGCGGTGAGCGGTCTCGGGGTATCCGGCGCCGCCCGGCAGGGCCATATCCACCGGCCGGAACGTTTTCCGCGTACTGCGTGTAGTCCCCGCCGGCCGTACTCCTGCTGGCCGTAACCCTGAGCCGCCCTGCTGGTAACCCTGGTCGTATCCGCCGCCCTGCTCGGGGTAGGCCGGCCGTTGCGGTTCGGGCGCGCCCGGGGGCGGGTAGCCGCCGTGCCTCGGGTCGCTGCGGGCCCGCGGCCGTACTCGCCGTAGCCGCCGCCGTAGCCCTGCTGGCCGCCGCCCTGTTGACCGCCGCCGGGCTGACCGTAACCGCCGCCGCCCTGGCGGTAGCCCTGGTCGTAACCCTGCGCGCCTTGGTCGTAGCCCTGGCCGCCGTAGCCACCACCGGCAGGCGGACGCTGCTCATACGACGGCGGGTAGCCGCCCTGCCCCTGGTCGGGGTAGCCGCGACCCTGGTCCGGGTAACCACCCTGGCCCGGGTAGCCGCACCTGGTGCCGGGTACCCGCCCTGCTGCTGTTCGGGGTAGCCCCCGCGCTGGTCGGGTAGCCGCCTTGTTCGGGGTAGCCGCCGCCTTGCTCGCGGGTAGCCGCCCTGGTCGGGGTGGCGAGGCGGCTGGTATCCGCCCTGGGGTGGGTAGCCGCCCTGCTCCTGCGGATATCCGCCGCGAGAGTCCGGTCCGCCCTGCGGCTCCTGGCCGCCGCGCTGGTCGTCTTGCGGACGCCCGTACCGCTCGTCGTAGTACTCGTCGCCGGGCCGCCCCTGCCCCTGACCCGCGGTAGCTCGAGTTGTCAGTCATTGGTGGTACTCCTGGTTCTGCGCTGAACGCCTGATTAGATTGTGGCCGGGCGGGATCGTTGACCGTCGGGCGGGGCTCGACATCGGGGTTGACAGCGCCGCGGGCGCGAAACTGTCCGGTATGCAGGTTCGGCAACTGCTCGAACCGAACGACGACATCACCATACGTTTCCCACCCCTGTTCATGGATATAGTCGGCCAGGTATCTCGCGAAAGCGCCCGACGTGAGATCCGGATCGGCGCCCACCTTCTCGAAGTCGTGCATACCGAGGGTAATGACGTATTCGTTAGGCGCCAAAAGGCGATTTCCCCGCAGCGGCCGCAGGCCGTCCTCGGCTTCGCGGCGCAATAGCGCCTCAACCTCTTGGGGGACAATGGATCCCCCGAACATTCGGGCAAATGCGTCGCCGACGGTCGACTCGAGCTTGCGCTCGATCCGCGCCGCGAGCCCCTTTTGGCTACTCACGCCTCAGCGCTCGCCCGCACTTGTCGCGGTGTATCGCCGGCGCAAGGCAAACGATTCACCCGCGTGTCGTATCACTCATGCATGGTATCGGGACACCGCGACGCTGCGTCACCGTGAGAAATCTGAGAATCGCATCCATGCAGGTCAGACCGGTTCGAGTGCGAGGCTGGCGGGGCACTGAACGGGCTCTGACGTGCCGCGGGCGCGGTTAGGGCGAACGGCTACTACAGTGATATGGTCCATCGGTTGTTTTCCCCGGGCGAGTGGCGGAATGGCAGACGCGCTGGCTTCAGGTGCCAGTGTCCTTCGGGACGTGGGGGTTCAAGTCCCCCTTCGCCCACAAAGCGGTTCGATGGACCGCAGGCGCAAAGGCCACGAACTCTACGAGGGGTCGTGGCCTTCGCTAATTCCATCGCACAGGGACCGGGATTGGTCGCGCCCGGCTCCGGTGATTAACTGCAATCGTGCGCAGGAAACCAGAGCTGGCGCGACGCTTCTTCGATCGCTTCGAGCCAGTGCATGCGGTGACGTACTTCGCGCCGGAGGCGCGGGCGGCACTCGACGAGCTGGGGTACCGAGGCTTCTGGATGGGCTACTTCGCGGCCCGGTCCGCCCCGCTCGGCATGGCGCCGCCGGAAGCTGGTGACCGCGGTCTTTTACAACTTCTCCCCCCAACGCGTCGCCAAGGCCCTGCCGGCGGCTTGGCAGATCGCCGGCCCGGAGGCCGCATTGCGGGCCCGGCAGGACTCGGCGGTCGCGGCGCTGCGCCGCTATGGCTTGAACGAAGATGAAAACGTCAGTGCCGCAGCGGAATTGGCCGGCAAGGCAGCGCGGCAGGCGGCCGTCGACGGGCGACCGTTGTTCGCCGCGAATCGCGCGCTGCCGTGGCCGGACAATCCGCTGGCCGCGCTGTGGCATGCCGCCACGCTGTTGCGTGAGCAGCGCGGCGACGGCCATGTGGCGGTCGTTGACCGCTGCCGGCATCTCGGGCCGGGAGTCCAACGTGTTGCACGCCGCGGCGGGCCGCGTCCCGCGGGATTACATCGCCCGCACCCGCGATTACGACGACGCGGAATGGCATCACCACGAACAACGGCTGGCCGAGCGTGGACTGGTGGACGCTGACGGCGTCGCTCACCGCGGCGGGCCGGGAACTCAAGGACCACGTCGAATCGAGCACCGACGCGCTCGGTCTGTCGGCGCTCGAGGCGCTCAGCGACGACGAGGTGGAGGCGTTGTTCCAGGCGCTCACGCCGATCACCCGAGCCGTGGTCGAGGGCGGCGACGTTCTATCCGTTACCCCAATGGCGTTGCGCCGCGACGAATTGCATGACGCCAGTGCGCATTTGGGCGCTGGCTAGCGAGGTTTGGCGCTACGGATCGCGCGGCAGCAGCCGCTGCTTCTGCTCGATGAATTCGTCTTGGGTGAGAATCCCCGCGTCACGCAGGGAGGCCAGCTCCCGTAGCTCGGCGGCGATGCTCGTGATCGGGCCGCCCACCGGAGTCTGCGGCACTTCGGCTGCCTCGGCCGGCGCGGCATCCTTTTGCTTCCGCCCGAGCACCCCGATCCGCTCCTGGCGTCCCGCGCCACCTCCGCCCGTGGTGCCGGCCATGGCGCGCCCGGCCATGCTCGCCAGGGCCATCTGGCTGAACAGGCTTCCCGCGCTGGAGCCGGTGGCTTGTGCGGCGGCCCCGACGGTCGCGGCCGGCAGCGCCGTCGTCATGGCGCGCAACTCGGGCGCCGCGGCCGCCCATCCCGGCGGCACCGACAATCGTCCGATCGAATGTCGCTTGGCCGAAACCTCCAGTAACCGTCGAGGCCGGGTTGGTGAGCACCGGAAATGACGTCGGCGGCGCCGCTGCGTTGCCCGGCCAAGGTTGCACGCCCGCCCAGCCGCTGACGATGTCGTCGGTGTGGACACCGGTGTAGTAACCGCCGACGTCGTAGGAAGAGCCGTCGATCCCCAGTGTGGTGTCGGCAGCAAGTCCCGCCGCCCCGAGTTCGGGGTCGACAAAAACGGCACTCAGGTCCGCAAGCAGGCCCAGCAGGTCGCGCCCGCCAAACCCTGGGAACGCCAGGCTCGGGCTCGCCAGATTCGTCAGTGCGTTGGGGACGGCGGAGAAGGACTGCTGAATCGACGAGACGGCGCCCTGCGCATCGCCGGCGCTGGTGTTGGCAGCTGCGTTGACCGCGGCGGCCTGGTCTCCGGACCCGCCGGAGCTGGTGCTCGCCGGTGGCGAGGTGAGCGGTTCCAGCCGGGTCGCCGACGCCGACGCAGCCGCGTAGCTCTGCATGGCGCCGGTGTCCTGGGCCCACATCTCGCCGTACTGCGCTTCGGTGGTCGCGATCGCCGACGTGTTCTGTCCGAAGAAGTTCGTGGCCACCAGCGCAGCCAGCAGGCTGCGGTTGCCGGCGACCACCGGCGGGGGCACCGTTTCCGCAAACGCGGCTTCGTACGCAGCCGCCGCCAAAACAGCCTGGTTGCCGGTCTGCTCAGCCTGCTCGGAGGTAATTCTCAGCCACGAGATGTACGGGGCGGCCGCGGCCGCCATCGCCGCCGCCGCGGGGCCCAGCCAGGGCCCGGCGGTGAGGCCGTCGATCGCCGACTCGTACGAGCTCGCCGCCGAGCCCAGTTCGGCGGACAGCGCTTCCCAAGCGGATGCAGCCGCCAGCAGAGGTCCAGAACCAGGGCCTGCATAGATGCGCGCCGAGTTGATCTCCGGCGGCAATGATGCGAAGTCCATCGTGTTCCCTCCGATAAAGATGGCCGCCAGCCGATGGCTCGGTTGACGGCAAACGAACGAGGATACCGTCCGAGCCTGGGGTCCTGGGCTGACTGTTTTGCTTGCGGGGATCGTTAGTCGCAATGTCGAAACGACGACTCCCGCCCAGCAGCCCCGGATCCGTATTGCTGGGAGTACCCATTTACCCGGCTGTCCTGGCAAGACACGTTATGCCATATGGCCGGGCGATTGGGCAGGGACACCGGAACCGGGCCCGTGGTGTGACAATCGGCGCGCTTCGCGGAACGACGGCAGGCCGCTTCCGACTTGCTTTGCTCGGCGAACGTCAGGCGGGGGCCCCCGGCGCGACAACGGCGGTGCAGTGCGCGCCGTCGCTTGACCGGGCTTAGCTGCTGGGCTGGGTCTGCGCCCAGTCCCTGAACTCGGCGGTTACCGGGTCGGTGATCTCGTCGAACTCGGGGTGCTTCTTGAGCACCGTCTCGACCATCGAGCACACCGGGACGAGGCGTTTGCCGGCATCCCGCGCCCCGTTCAGCGCCCCCTCGACGAGGATGGTCGCCAGGCCCCGTCCACCGAAGTCGGGGTCGACGACGGTGTGATAGAAAACACGCTGGTCACCGCGGTCTGCGTAGTCGGCGTGGCCGACGGTCTTGCCCTCGACGGCAATCGTGTACGTCTGGTGTCCCGCGGCGACGGTGGTCTCCGCGCCGGTCTTATCGGTTGTCATATGGATTCCTTTCCTTGGTTCCCGTGCGGTATTGGCCGTGGCCGCAGCCGGGTGGTCGGCAGCGGCGGGGCGGGCAGTCGCGTGACTGAACCCCGGTAGCCCTCGACTGCGCCGAAGCGCGGGTCGGCGTCTTCCCACAGTCGGCGATAGCCGACGATCTCATCGTGGGTGCGCCCGACGAAGTTCCACCACATCAGCAGCTCCTCGGTGAACGGGGTACCGCCCAACAGCAGTACCCGCGCCGGCCGGTCTCCAACATTGCGCAGCCGCAGTGTGGCGCTGCCCGGGCCTTGATACCCGAGCCCGGCCACTGTCAGGGGCGTGCTTCTCATCGCTACGTTGCCCACATCGCAGAGCACGCCGTGTTCGAAGGCCGGGTCGATGTCGAGGCGCAACTCAGCGTTGTCCTCGAGATCGATCTGGGCACCCAGCAGTGGGGTGAACGTGGGCACCGGAGAACGGCTGCCGGCCAGCTCGCCGAGAAACACCCGCGCCACCGCGCCGGGCAGTGAGATCGAGTCGGGCACATGGTGGGCGAAGCCGCGTCCGGTGTCGCGATCGGAGCCGGGCAGGGCGACCCACAGCTGGACTCCGTGCAGAACGGCGTCCGACTCGACCGATACCTCGGAATGACAAATCCCCGCGCCCGCGGTCATCAGATTCAACTCGCCGGGCCGGACCAGGGCGTGCACACCGGCACTGTCGCGGTGTTCGACTTCCCCACTGAACAGCCAGCTCACCGTTTGTAGTCCCGTATGCGGATGAGGGGGAACGTCCATGCGCGCAGCGACGGGGCCGTAGTGGTCGATGAAGCACCACGCGCCGATCAGCGAGCGCTGCCGTTGCGGCAGGGTGCGTTGCACCCGGATGGCCCGGGGGCCGCCCAGCGGAACTTCTCGGGGGTGTAGCACCTCGATACCCGCAACCCGTGAAGCGCTGCAGGCGACTTCGGCCGGCGCGGTCTCGAGATTGCTCACCGTGCACCCTTCGTTGCGGGCGTGATACGGCCGACCGTACCCGGACCCACCGGCCTACCTGCCCGGCGGCCGCAGCGCCCGCATGGCCACGCGCATGATCGGCTCGGGGATCTGGTCCTTCACCGACAGGGCGGCGTCGGCCGCGCGGGACCGCAGCGGGGTGCCCCGGCCGAAGATCCGGTTCAGCGGTCCGCCGGTCGGCTCGAGCACGACATGCAGCGGCGGGGTGCCCACGGCGGCGCCCAACGCGTTCGAGATGACCATCCGCTGGATCTCGCTGGTGCCTTCAAAGATGGTGTACAACTTGGCATCTCGATACCACTTCTCGACCGGATGGTCGGTGATGTAGCCCCAGCCGCCCATGGTCTGGATCGCGCGTTCGGTGGCCTTGATCGCGACCTCGCTGGCGGCTAGCTTCGCCATCGAGCCCTCTGCGCGCTCGAACGCGACGTCGTTGGCCGCCATCCAGGAGGCCCGCCAGGTCAACAGCCGGGCGGCGTCGATCTGTGTGGCCAGGTCGGCCAACGGGAACGCGATGCCCTGGTTGTCGATGATCGGCCCGCCGAACGCCTCTCTCTCGGTGGCGTACGCCGTCGAGTACTCCAGCGCCGCCCGCGCGATGCCGATTGCCTGAGCGGCGACCATCGGACGGGTCTGCTCGAAGGTGCCCAGTGTCGCCGAGCCGGAGCGCTGTCCACCGGCGACGAGTTCACGGGCTTTAGCGAGCTTGTGTTCGAGCTTGTCTTGTCCGCCAAGCAAATTGGCGGCCGGAACCCGTACGGCGTTGAACCGTAACTCCGCGGTGTGCGACGCGCGGCAGCCCAGCTTGTCGAGCTTGCGCACCAGTTCCAGTCCAGGGCTGCCGCCCGGTACTACGAAGAGGCCTTGACCGCGGTGGCCGAGCTCCTCGTCGACCACGGCGTTGACCACGTGCACGTTGGCGATGCCGCCGTTGCCGATCCACATCTTGTGGCCGTCGATGATCCAGTCGTCACCGTCGCGGCGGGCGCGGGTGCGCAGATTGCGTACGTCGCTGCCGCCCTCGGGCTCGGAGATCGCGAGTGCTGCTAGTTTGAGATCGCCTGGGGTGCCGAAACATTCGGGCGCCCACTGCAGCATCTGCTCCGGGGACGCGGCCTGGCCGATCGCCGAGAGCGCCAGTGCCGGCATCACAATCGCCAGTCCGATTCCGGCGCAGCCCCAGAACAGCTCTTCCATGAACATCGGCAGCGACAGGCCGGTGGGATCGCCGATCAGATCGCGGTAGAACAGCGGACTATAGAAGCCGCGCTCGGCCGCCTCCTCGAGGACGGGCCAGGGAAACTCCTGCCGCTGGTCGTAGTCCAGCGCGACCGGACGTATCACCGACTCCGCGAACTCGTGCGTGCGACGGGCGAGGTCGTGCTGCGCTGCGGTCGGTGTCAGGTCGAACGTCATGGATGCACCTCTGGGTCGACGGTCTGATGCCCCGTCGCGATCGACTACCCCGTCGATTGGGTGAACAAACGTTCACGGTACGCGGCGCGCCGGTCAGGCTGCCGAACGCGGGCCAACCTGTGCGATCGGCAGGTGCAGCACCACCGCGGGCGTCGGGATGGCCTCGTGCTCGCTGCGTGCCAACAACGCCGCATTCTCGGGCAGCTGCCGGGAGTTGATCTCGCCGGCGGCGATACGCCGCAGGATTTCGTGGGCTCGAGCAAGCTGGTCACGCTTGCGGTATTGGCCGCCGGGAAGTTTGACGCCGGCCCATACTCCGTATTCCTCCCGATGTGCGATCGCGTACTGGGCGCACCGCCGCTGCTGTGCCAACGGGCAGCGACGCAGGCATTGGAGCCGCGCCTCGGTGGCTGACCGCTCGTAGGCACGCGCCTTGGCCGCGCCGTCACCACTGTCGTCGTCGGGGTAGCCGAACCACAGCTCGGGGTCGGTTGCGCAGGGGTGTCCCATGTCGGTCTCCTTGTCTGGGATGAAACGTAGGCAAAAGCGTATACACAACCAACGGCCCTCCGCAAGAGAAACGTGACAAAAACGTATATACATAGCGATAGGGCCCGGGCTGTGTAATATCCGGCCTATGGCCGGAGCCCGCGGGTGAGCCGTGAATCGGCGGGTGCGGCCATCCGTGCATTGCGTGAGTCGCGCGATTGGTCCCTAGCGGAGCTTGCTGCCGCGACCGGCGTCAGCATCATGGGACTGAGCTATCTGGAGCGCGGCGCCCGCAAGCCGCACAAAAGTACAGTTCAGAAGGTTGAAAACGGCTTGGGCCTGCCGCCGGGCACCTACTCGCGGTTGTTGGTGGCCGCCGATCCGGACGCCGAGCTGGCCCGACTGATCGCTGCGCAGCCCCCCGGAACGATGTCTCCGCCCCGCGCCGGGGCGGTGGTGGTCGACCGTCACAGCGACACCGAAGTGCTGGAAGGCTATGCCGAAGCCCAACTCGATGCCCTCAAATCCGTCATCGATCGGCTGCCGGCGACGACATCAAACGAATATGAGACGTATATTCTCTCTGTGATCGCGCAATGCGTGAAGGCAGAGATGCTCGCGGCCAGCTCGTGGCGCGTTGCCGTGAACGCCGGTGCCGACTCGACCGGCCGGCTGATGGAGCATCTGAAAGCCCTCGAGGAGACGCGCAGCGCTCTGCTGAAGCGGATGCCCACCAGCTTGAGCGCGCGTTTCGACCGGGCTTGTGCGCAGTCATTGCTACCCGACGCAATCATCGCGGCACTGCTCGGTGTTAGCAGTGACGAAATGTGGGATATCCGCAATCGCGGGATGATCCCCGCGGGGGTGCTCCCCCGCGTTCGTGCGTTCGCCGACGCGATGGGGCCGCCGGACGACGACAGCACAGATCAGGACCGCGGCGAGGGGGACCGATGACAGGAAGCGACATCGAGGCGTTGAGCCGCGCGCATGAGTTGTTCGCCGGGAGCACCCAGCAACCAACGCTGGACGCACCCTACCGCGCATCGAATCGAACCGCCGCGTTGAATGGTGTTGTGGGACAAAATAATTACCAATCTCGGGTAAACCAAAGCCATGAAGCGCTCCTTTCGGCAGCGCGCACGGATACCGCGGCGGCGGGTGTCATCGCCGATGCCCGCCGGGACCGGGCGCAGGCGCGTGAGCTGACCGGGAACGTCCTCGACGAGGCCCGTGCCGACGCCGCCGCTCCCCCGATCACGCCGATTGCCCAGCGCGAGGCGATGCGCCGTCGGGCCGCGAGGCTTCGCGCACAGCGGTCACATGTGTTGGCCGCCCGGCTGCGCGCTCGACGGCATTCGGCGGCGCTGCGGGCCCTGCGTTACCGAATGCTGCACCACCACGGGCCGGGATTGGGCGGACTGCGGCTGCCGCCGCCGAGTAGCCGGGCCGGAATTGCGGTGCGCGCGGCGCTATCCCGATTGGGCCGCCCCTACGTCTGGGGCGCGACCGGCCCCGATCAGTTCGACTGTTCCGGGCTGGTCCAGTGGTCCTACGCGCAGGCGGGAATCCATCTGGACCGCACCACGTATCAACAGATCAACGACGGAATCCCAGTGCCCCGTTCGCAAGTCAGGCCCGGCGATCTCGTGTTCCCGCACACGGGACACGTGCAGATCGCGATCGGCAACAACCTCGTCGTCGAAGCGCCCTATTCGGGTGCCTCGGTGCGGATCAGCCGGCTGGGCAACTACGTCGCGATTCGCCGCCCGATATGAGATTAGGTTGAACGTATGTCAGAACAAGCCGGCACTTCGCTAGCCGCCATTGCCGCGCGGCAGGCGGCGATGGCGACCCGGCACGGCTCGGTCGCCGAGGCAGACCGTGTGCTGATGGACGTGCTGGCCAGCGCGCATGCCGCGATGCGGGGGAGCATCGCGCGGCTGGACGCAATCGCCGACGAGATCGAGCGCGCTGTTCCGCATCAGGTGAGCCTGGCCGTCGATACTCCTATGGGGGCGCGCGAGTTTCAGAAGTTTCTGGTTGCCAAGCAGCGTGAGATCGCGGCGGTCGTGGCGGACGCGCACGATCTCGATCGTGCGAAAACGGCTGTGCTGGAAAGCCTGCGGGACCAGTACGGCGCATCATCGGGCTAACGCGGCGATGTTCATCCACAGCCACGTCGCGGTGAATTGTCGACGGCTTGGGGCCTAAGTACTGTCACCGGGCATGGAGGGGTCGCGACACCGCCCGCGTTGGGGCGCAGCGCCGTTTGGCTAGCCGATGTCGACGTATGACGAGCTGCTGGCCACGGTCAAAGCCGTGCGCGACCGCGCCGGCGATCCGGACGCGTGGCAGACCGGGTTGACGCCGACAGAGCTGGCCGCCGTGGTCACCCCCACGACACGTCCACAACAACTCGACGCGATCCTGGCCAAGATCCGCCAACAACATCCTGACCTGTTCGGCCCCAACGTGGCAACGGCCGGCCCGCCTCGGGTGCCGAACCCACCTCAGGGAGATCGCGAGCAGGGCGCCGCGGCCGAAGCCATAGCGGGCGCTGAAGCCGCTCTGGCACATCAGAATTCGGCGAGCTCTCAGCTCGACCTGCAAGTAATTTCGGCCATCATGAACGCCCATTTGAGGACCGTCGAAGGGGCAGAAGCGCTGGGCGCGTTGCAGCGCGAGACCGAGGCCGCGGTGCAAACTCGATCGGACTTGGACACTCCGGCAGGAGCTCGCGACTTCCAGCGGTTCCTGATCGGCAAGCTCAGAGACATCCGGGCGGTCGTCATGAACGCCAGCCTGGACGACACGTCGAAGTCAGCACTGATGGCGGCATGGACATCGCTGTATGACGCCTCGAAGACCGTGCCGAGTGGTGCGGGCGAGAGCAAGCCGGCATCGGTGGCCCCGGTTGGCGCGCCCGTGCGTGACAGTGGGCAACAACCGCCCGACGCCGGATGGGATGATCCCCTACTGGATCCGCTGCTGACGGACGATCCCGGACTGCTGGGCGAGGATTCGGGGCAGGCTCCGCGCGAGAGCGCGGCGGCTCCCACGATGCCGGCGTCGCTGCCGGGCATTCCCAACGTTGGTCTGGGGTCGACGCCCGGGCCGGGTTCGATGGCCGGCTGGGGCACGCCGAGCGGGTTGGCGCTTCCCGGGCGCGAGGGGGGCGGCGAAACCGATACGGCGTTGGGCGGTCTGGACGACGAGGCGCCCGACGAGGACCCGGCCGATGACGAGCGATCCGGACAAACGCAATGACGACGACCACGGCCAGGACGTGTCAACGGCGGAATCACCACCGGCGGGCCCGACGACGGTGACCTTGCCCGACGGTGAGACGGTGACGGCAGCCAGCCCGCAGCTGGCGGCGGCCATCGAGGCAGCAGTGGGCGGCGCGTCGATCCCGGATGCCTTCCACCAACAGGGAATCACCATTCCCGCACCGGGAACCGCGGTGGCCAGTCCGGTCGATCCGGTTCAGGTCGCGCCGGGAGATATCGGGATTTTCACCGATCGCCATGCACTGGCCCTCGGCCATAGCAAGGCCCTTCTGGATGGCCAGATTCAGCCCATCGCCACCGTAAGCGGCGCCAGCTTTCTAGGCTGGGAGCATCCGCCGGCCGCGGCCGCCGCGACCGCGCCAGCCAGGACCGACGAACCGACACCGACCCGGCCGGCGGCCACGCCGACCACTCGACAATAGTGAACTCGCCGGCCCGGCCGGCGGCGCAGGAACAGGAGACAGCGGATGGCAGATCGAATCCATGTGGTGCCCGCGCACTTACGTGAAGCCGCTGCGCGTCACCAGGAAACCTCCGAGTACTTGCGCACCATTCCGTCGTCGCATGCGGCCATCCAGGAGAGCCTGGACTCATTGGGGCCGATCTTCGGTGAACTTCGCGACGCCGGACGCGAACTGCTTGAACTCAGGCGCCAGTGCTACGAGCAGCAGGCGGACGACCACGCCGATATGGCGCACAACTTGACCGTGTCGGCCACGACTTGGGATCAGCATGAACAAGATGCGGGCGGCCAACTCGGCCGCATTGTCGACGGCGGTCGATGACAGACGCCAATCCCGCGTTCGACACCGTTCACCCGAGTGGGCACATCCTGGTCCGCTCGTGTCGCGGCGGATACATGCACAGCGTTGCGCTGAGTGAAGAGGCGATGGATACCGACGCCGCCACGCTGGCCCAGGGCATTCTGCTGACCGCGGATGTGTCTTGGCTCAAAGCGTTGCTGGAAGTTCGTGATGAGATCGTGGCGGCCGGACACACCCCGTCGGCGGAGGTTCCGACCCCGAATGACCTCGATGCGGCGATCGAGAAGCTGCTGGCGCACAAACTGCGCCGCCGCGACGGCGCCGACTAGCCCGCCGCCTCTAGATCAGCCAAGTTTTAGCGGCATCGGGATCCGGTGCGATATCACCCGGTGGCTCGATGGGATTGGCGCCGAACAACTCTCGTGCGCGGCCGAGCATGGCACGCACCTCGTCGAGTTGCTGCTGCAGCGCAGAATCAGCCATGGGCTTACGCTACCGAGCGCGTCACACCCGCACAATTCATCTTTGGTAATGAGCGTTCGGCAGATATCGGTAGTCTGGCCCGGTGGCGATCTTCGGTCGAAAGACGGCGCGCCAGCGCCTCCGGAGAGCTACCCGGGAATCATTGTCGATGCCGGCCTTCAGCTCTCCTGTCGATTGCACCCCCTGGGTGATCGGTGGGCTTTGGCCTGCCGAGCTGTCGACGGCGACTGACGAAACCGCCACGCTCGCACAGTATCTCGAGAAGGACTTGCAGCGAATCACCACCAGCGCCAACGACGAGCTGAGGATGGTCAAGCGGTCCGGACTCACCGATACGGCCCGGCACGCGGCAGAGGCCAAGGTCGTCGACGAAGCCCGCGCCCGCGCCATGCGGCGAGTGGAATCGACAATTCGCCAACTGGACATGATGAAGGCGCAGATGCGTGCGCGGCGTCAAACCGCGCAGGTCGCGCGGCGTTACAGCGAGGCCGATATCGAGCGGACGCAAGTCATCCCCGCGGTCCGGGCATCGGAGCCCGACGTCCGCGAGCCGACGATCGACGAAACCCAAGTCATCCCGGTGGTCGCGGCGGCAGAGCCCGCGATCGCTGATCCGACGATCGACGAAACCCAAGTCATCCCCGTCGTCACGGCAGAACCCGTCGTCGACGAGCTCACGGCCGCTGCCGAGGTGCCGGTCGCGGACGTGTCAGCCGATGAGGACGACGAGTCCGAACCCGCGGTGGGCCGGCATCGACTTCCGTCAACGGCCGTCACTGCGGTCGTCGCAGTGCCGGCGGAACCGGAGCCGGAGCCCGAGCCGGAACCGGAGCCCGAGCCAGAACCCGAGCCGGAACCGGAGCCAGAGCCGGAACCGGAGCCGGAGACCGGAGCCAGAGCCGAGAACCGGAGCCGGAGCCAGAGCCGGAACCGGAGCCAGAACCGGAGCCGAACCGAGCCAGAGCCAGAGCCAGAGCCAGAACCGGAGCCGGAGCCGAGCCAGAGCCAGAACCGGAGCCAGAGCCAGAGCCGGAACCTGCTGAAGCTCCGGCGGCCCCTGTCGACACCGAATCCGACGCGGAACGACTACACCGGCTGCTGGCGTTCGTGGTGCGCCAAGAACCGCAGCTGAACTGGGCAGTCGGTGACCTCGCGGACGGCACGACGCTGTTGGTCACCGACCTCGCTCACGGCTGGATTCCTTCGGGGATCGCGCTTCCGGTGGGCGTGCGATTGTTGGCGCCCGGACGGCGCGCCGGCAAAGCCTCGGCACTGCTCGGCGAGGCGATCCGGACCGCGACCTATACCCCCGGCGATCCGGTCGGCCGGTCGACGGACTTCGCCGAGACGGAGTCCTCGGTGCGGGCGCGCGCGCTGCCCGCGGTCGAAGACCTGGGATGGGAGCTGGGTCGACTCACGCACTGGCGCGACGGAATACCACGGTTGGTGCACACCTTGGCGAAAGCCTCCACTGCGGGAACTGGTGTCGTGGAAGAGGAAGCCGACCTGCTGCGGGTGCATCTCGACACCGCCCGCTACCAGCTCCTGAGCCAGTATCCGGTCGCCGAGTCTGCGCTCCTGCTCAATTGCCTGCTGCTGGCCGCGACCGAAAGCAGTGTCGCCGGCGACACGACCTCGGCCAACTATCACCTGGCGTGGTTCCAAAAGCTCGATGAGCCGCCGGCCAGCCAGTGGACCACGGACCCGTCGGAGTGATCGGGCAGACGCCGCTCAAATCCCCAAAATCGTGAATTGACGCTGGTTGGAGGGGTCGATGATACTGACATGGTGTCGGGGTCGGGCGGACGCACGAATCTGAGCGACAAGGATCTCGTCGAGGCGGTTCTGCGTGAACTGAGCGAGGCGGCTGACAGGTGGGAGGCCCTTGTCGCGCAAGCCGAGACGATCACGTACAGCGTGGACTTGGGGGATATTCGCGCCGTGGCAAATTCCGACGGCAAGTTGGTTGAGCTGACGCTGCATCCGGGCGTGATGACCGGCTACGCCCACGCAGCGCTGGCTGACAGGTTGAACCTCGCGATCGCGGCGCTTCGCGAGGAGGCAGAAGCCGAGAATCGGGCGAGGTACGGCGACGAGCTGCACTGATGTCGGTGTCGATGCAGCACTCTGTATCGACCGCCGAAAGGAGTAATGACCGTGCCACTCAATCTGTCCAACCGGGACCAGAATTCGGGGCACCTGTTCTACAACCGGCGGCTGCGTGCCGCGATCACCCGGTTTTCCGTCCGGATGAAGCACGACGACCGCAAACAGCAAGCGGCCGTGGCGCTGTCGATCGTGCTCGTTGTCATCGGCATCGGGTGGATGGCGCTGCTTCATGTCATGAAGCCGTCCGGGTTGGTCGGCCAGTCGTCGATCATCGGCGACCGCGATACCGGCGCGGTGTACGCGAAGATCAACGGACGGCTCTACCCCGCGCTCAACTTGACTTCGGCACGATTGGCGGTCGGCAGCGCCGGCTCTCCGACCTGGGTCAGAGCCAACGAGATCGCCAAGTATCCGACCGGCCCGATCATCGGAATTCCCGGTGCGCCGGACAGCTTGCCGGTCACGGCGAGCGCCGAATCGGCGTGGTCGGTCTGCGACGCCGCGGCCGCCCGCGGCAGTGGAACCGCTCCGGTGGTGACCTCCATCGCCGGCCAGCTCTCCCCCATCGGCCGGTCGGAGCCGATGGGCCCCAAGCAGGCCATCCTGGCGACCCACAAGGGCGCAACGTATGTGATCTGGCGAGGCCAACGGTCCCGCATCGACCCTGCGGACCGATCGGTGACATTCAACCTCGGCCTCGACCCCGGGGTGACTTACCCGATCGAAATCTCCAATGCCCTGTTCGACGCCATGCCCTCAACGGAACCCCTTGTACTGCCTGCGATTCCGGGTCGTGGGACCCCGTCGCGCTGGGTGCCTGGTTCGATCGTGGGCAGGGTGCTGGCAACCCGTGACGCCAGCGGCACCGTCAACGGCTTCTATGTGCTGCTGCCGGACGGCGTGCAGAAAATCACCAGCTTCGTCGCGGACCTGTTGCGGACCGCGGATTCAGAGGGTTCGACGACGCCTACCCTGGTCGCGCCCGACAAATTGATTCAGATCCCGGTGGTCGACGTGCTCGATGTCGACTACTACCCGTCGGAGAAGCTGGATTTCGTCGACACCGCGGCAAATCCGGCAACTTGCGTGGGATGGCAGAAGCAATCGGGTGATCCGCAGGCCAGGATCACGATCTTCACCGGCCGGGGATTGCCGGTTCCGATCGGCGAGGATTCCCGCCTGGTTCGGTTGGTTCGCGACGACCGCGACCCCAATTCCGCTGAGGCACAACAGACACTGGTGCTACCGGGTGCGGCGAACTTCGTAACGACCACCGGCGGTGTCGCGACGGCCGACAGCCGGGAAAGCTTGTATTGGATTTCACCGCAAGGTGTTCGATACGGCATCCAATCGGATCACGCGACCTTGCAGGCGCTGGGGCTGGATCCGCGGCTGGCCGTGCAAGCACCCTGGCCGATCGTGCGTACCTTCGCGACCGGGCCCGCGATTGGGCGTGACGCCGCCCTGGTGGCGCGCGACGCTGTCACCGGAGGCGGTGCCGTGGCGCCGATTCCTGATCTCAATGAACTGGCAGGCGGGGGTTAAGTAGCGTGTCCAAACGAGGTTTCGTCCGCGGCAGCCGCAAGCCGGCGCCGAACGTTCCGCCGGTGCGCATCGCGGTCGCCGCACCGTTGGCGTTGCCCGAGCGTGAACCCCGCAACATCCTGCTGATGATCGCGGTGCCCGCGCTGCTCGTCGGAATCATCGGCACATTGGTGGTGATGTACGCGTCAGGGATTCGATCGCTGCAGTCGGGCTTCTTCCCGATGATCGGTCTGGTCGGGTTCGGCACGCTGATGTTCAGCGGGCGCTTCGGGCGAGGGCGCCGAATCAGCTGGGGCGAGCAGGAGAAACAGCGCCGCAGCTATCTGCGCCAGCTCGACGAGGACCGCGACGAGGTGCAACGCGCAGCCCAGGATCAGCGGCGCAGCCAGCTCTTCGTGCACGGCGATCCGCAGAAGCTGGACACCGTCATCGGCGGGCCCCGGATGTGGGAACGGCGCCCCGCCGACCCGGACTTTCTCGACGTCCGCCTGGGGATCGGCATCCAGCAAGCCAGCGAGTCGGCGGTGTCGCTGCAGTGGCCCGACGTTCCGATCGGTGAAGAGCTGGAGCCCGTAACCGGTGGCGCGCTAAGGGATTTCATCCTCGAGCAGAGCAAGATTCGGGGTATCGGCAAGGTTCTGAGCCTACGGTCGAAGCCCGGCTTCAGCTTCATCGGTGACGATCCGAGCGAACTGCACAGCCTTGCCCGCTCGATCCTGTGCTCGCTTGCCGTCTACCACAGCTCCAGCGATCTCAAGGTCATGGTGGTGACGCGCCATCCCGAGTTGTGGTCGTGGATGGTGTGGTTGCCGCACAACCAGCACGACGAGATGTTCGACGCGTGCGGCCTGCGCCGGTTGGTGTTCACCTCCCCCACCGAGCTGGAAGAGGCGCTCGACGCCGAGCTGCACCGCAAGGGCCGCGGCCCGTGGACGCCGCCGGTCGGCATGAGCCCAACGTCCATGCCGTCGCCCATCGAGTCCAGCACCGGCCTGGCGCTGGGGCCGCACTGGGTGATCGTCGACGACAACGTCGGCACCCCCGAGCAGTGGGAGGGTGTGACCGGGCAGAAGGGCATGGCCGGCATCACCGTGTTGCGGCTGGCCACCCGCGCGAGCGTGGGTGTCGGGTTCACCGACGACAGTGAGCGTTTCAGTCTGCGCGAAGGCAGGCTCGCGCACCGCGGCATGTTCTACGCCGTGGCGGACATGCTCGCCGAGAGCACCGCCAACCGCTATGCGCGAGCACTCGCGCGCTGGTCTCCGATGAGCGCTGGAGAACTCTCGGAGACCGACAGCCAGGGCGGCGAATTGCTGCGCGCGCTGGGTATCAGCGATCCGCGAGAACTGGACGTCGACAGGCTCTGGGGCGAGAGCCGCGGCCGTGGCGACCACAAATGGGCGATGATGCCCGTGGGCGTCAAGCAAGGCGGCGAGCTACAGAACGTTATCTTGCGCGCCAAAGACTTTGGCGGTTTCGGTTTCCACTCGGTGGTGATCGGGACATCCGGTTCCGGGAAGTCGGAATACTTCCTGTCGCTGTGTACCGGGATCGCGTTGACACACTCACCCGAGACGTTCATCGTGATCTTCGTCGACATGAAGTTCGAATCGGCGGCCCAGGACCTGCAGGGGTTTCCCCACGTCGCGGGCTCGCTGTCCAACCTGGGCAAGGACGACCGGCACCTGGCCGAGCGGATGCGCAAGGCAGTCAACGGTGAGATCGCTCGGCGTTACCGGCTATTCAACGAAGCCGGTGCGCGCGACGCCAACGAGTATGAGGAAATGCGGCTCGCCGGCCGGGATCTGGAGCCGGTACCGATCCTGCTGGTGATCATCGACGAATATCTCGAGCTGTTCATCCACCACCCGGAGTGGATCGACCTGGTCATCCACATCGGGCAGGAGGGCCGCGGCTGTAACGTCTTCTTCACGCTCGGCGGTCAGCGGCTGGATCTGTCGTCGCTCAGTAAAGTTAAGAGCAACATAGCATTTCGGGTGGCGCTGCGCGCCGAGACCGCGGAGGACTCCCGCGATGTGATCGGTAGCGACGCGGCGTTGCACCTGCCGTCGAAGGAGAACGGCTACGCGCTGCTCAAGGTGGGGCCCCGCGACTTAGAGCAGTTCCGCTGCTTCTACGTGTCCGCCCCGTTCGTGGTGCCCAAGCGGGTCGTCAACGTGAACAAGACGGTGGACGTGAGCTTTTCGCAGCCGCGATCATTGACCTGGGCCTACCAGCCACTGAGCGAAGCGGACAGCGAAGCGCTGGCCGTCGCCGATGAGCCCGAGGAGCCCGACGAGTTCCTGTTCCACTCCGACGGTTTCCGGAAGAAGAAGTTGGTCGACGTCATCCGCGAGTCGCTGATGGCGCACAGCGCGCGACCACCTCACCAAATCTGGCTTCCGCCTTTGGAAGTCAGTGAGCCGATGGACGTGCTGGTGGCCAGCTGGCGGCGCAAGCCATGGTACGTCGACTACGGGCAGAACCCCGGCTTGGTGTTCCCGGTCGGCGTCGTCGACATCCCCGAAGACCACGCGCAGCGCGTGCATGCCATCGATGCCGAGATGGACAACATCATGGTGGTCGCGACGGCTCAGCGCGGAAAGTCGACGACGTTGATGTCGCTGATCACCTCCGCGGCGTTGATGTACCGACCCGAACGCGTCACGTTTTTCTGCATCGGCGCCTCGCTGTATCCGGTCGAAGAACTGCCGCACGTGGCGTCCGTCGTCAGCCAAACGGACAACGAGGGCGTTTCGCGAACCGTCGCGTCGATCGAGGGCCTGATCCTGGCGCGGGAGGCGGCGTTCAAGCAGTACCAAATCGACATCTCCGAATTCCGGGAACGTCGATTCGGGACCGAGCGGGAAGGCGGAACCGATCCCGCCGACAAGTTCGGTGATGTCTTCCTCGTCGTCGACAACTTCAGCGACCTGTACGACAAGGACTCCGCGATGGGAGACCGCTTGGTCACGATCGCTCGCCAGGGCTTGTCCTACGGGGTCCACATTGCGACCACTGCCACGGCGTGGCTGGTCGGGCAGAAGCAGGCGCTGGTCAACGTGTCGAACGCGCGTATCCAGCTGCGGCTCAGCAACCCCGACGAAACCCAGATGGGCGAAGGCCTCGAGCGGCGGAGGGCCGCCCGCAACACACTGGACCGGCCGGGGTTCGGGGTTACCCGGGAGGGCCACGAGGTGCTGGTCGGGGTGCCGGAGATCACCTCGGCCACCGGTGAACGGGTGACGACGCGGCAACTCGGCGCCGTCATTGCCGAGGTGACCGGTGTGGGCCGGCTGGAGAAGTTGGCGCGATTGCCCGAACGGATCGAGCTGGCCCAGATCATCGCCGCGTTCGCGTCGACCGATGTCGCGTCGGACCCGTTCAACGTTCCCTTCGCCATCGGCGAAAGCGCCTTGCAGGCAACGTATTTGCCGACCCGGGTGGTGCCCAACATGTTGGTGCTGGGCCGACAGGGGTGCGGCAAGACCATGACCCTGGCTGCCTTCGGACAGGCGGTGATGAGCCGGTTCACTCCCGAGCAGGCGCAGATCACCATTATCGATCCCAAGACATCGCTGATCGGGAAAATCCGCGGACCGCATGTGCGGGCGTACGCCTATACCGCCGACGATATCGACGCCGTGATCGAGGAATTGGCGGCCATGATGCGCGACCGTCTTCCCCCCTCGGGTCTGAGCCAAGAGGAGTTGCTTTCCCGGAGCACCTGGGACGGGCCGCACCAATTCCTGCTGATCGACGACGAGCAGGAACTCCGTCCGCATGGCGCGATCGGCAAGGCTGCCGCGAGCGCGCCGCTGTGGGGATTGATCGAACGCAGTCGCGAGATGGGCCTGCACGTCATTGCCTCGCGCTTGCCCGGAAACTGGGCGGGTATCTCCGTGACCAATCCATTCCTGCAGAAAATGACCAGTTCGCGGGCGCCGACGCTATTCATGGACAACGACCCGGCGATGGTAAAGGTGTTCGGCAGGGTCGGCGCCCAGCAACTGCCGCCGGGTCGCGGGCTGCTCGTCACCACCGACGGAGCGATCGAAGGTGTGCTGGTAGGAACGCCGGAATAGGCCGATCTTCGGCTTGCGGGCGGGGCGGCAGAAAAGGTGAATCGACACCTGCCAGCGGCCACCATAGAATCGGTCCATCCTTTCGGCGGGCACAACTTGCCTGGTGGGGAGCCAGCCAAAGGGGGTATCCCCCTACGGATGCATCCGGGCATTGAGAAATACGGAGGGCAAAATGACTGGGATCTTTGGAATGGTGCCGGGCGCCGTTGACTTGTCGTCGGTTACAGAAGGCGCGATCAGCGAGGAAATGTCGGCGACGACCGCCGCCGGCGCGGCAGCGCTGACCGGCGTACTGCCAATGGCACCGGACGCCGACTCTGTGGAATTCGCCGCCGCGCTGAACGCGGCCGGGGCGGCCTACTTGGCGACCGCGTCCGAGCACGCCGGGCAGCGGTCCGCCTTCTCAGGTGCGCAAGGCCTGGCATCGGCCACCACGAGCATGGTTGACGTAGCCAACGCCGCCGCGAGCGCGTTGTAAGCAGCCGAGATGGCCGACCCCAGATTCAGCGGCCCCCCCGAGGGAATCGCTGCGATCTTCGAGGCTGGCAACCCGGCTTCGGTGCTTGCCAACAACGCGGTGTGGGTCACCGAGACCACGAATAAGGAACTGGCGGCCGGCCTTTCCAGCGTCAACTCCCTGGCCACGGCGGCGCAGTGGCAGGGCGTGGGTGCACTCGCGTCGATGGTTACCTCGACCGGTCTCAATGCCGGACTGCAAACGCTGGTGGGCTGGACCGCGGAGAAGATTGGCGTCACCACGGCCGCCGTGGAGGCGTTCATGATCGCGCGGTCGTCGGTCATCCCGTCAGTGGTGTCGACAACCAACCGGATCGAGTGGAAGGCATTGCTCGACACGAACTTCTTCGGGCAGAACACCCCCGGAATGGCTGAGCGGGATGGCGAATACTACGGCGAGCACTGGCCGCACAATTCGAGTATTGGCTGGACCTACTCGG
The DNA here is from genome assembly GCA_963794245.1 of uncultured Actinomycetota bacterium. Lineage (GTDB taxonomy): Bacteria > Actinomycetota > Actinomycetes > Mycobacteriales > Mycobacteriaceae > Mycobacterium. The sequence continues at coordinate 765,901 of CAWCDD010000005.1, forward strand.
GTGCGCTGGCCGCCCTCGTCGCGGCGCTGGCGGTTCCCCCGCCGATCGCCCCGATGGGCGCCTCCCCTGCCGGCCCCGGCAGCGGCGGCCTCGGCCGTCGGCCAGGCGGCGGCCCAGGCTGGGATGAACGGCGCGACGCAGGTGTCCAGCCAGGCGACGCAGGGTGCGGGGGAGGCAGCATCCGCACCCGCCGAGGGCGGCAGCCAGCTCAGTTCACTCATGCAGACGCCGATGCAAATGATCTCCGGCGTGATGGAACCGCTACAGCAGGCCGTCAAGGCCCCGATGGATGCGTTCCAGGGGATGGCCAGCATGCCGCAGGGGTTACTTCAGTCGATGACGAGCGCATTCTCGTCGGCGGGCGGAGGCAATGCCGGAGCGGCCGGCGCTGCCGCCGAGCCCTTTCTGGCCGGGGCGACCGGTCCGCTTGGCGGAGGGGCTGGCGGCGGCGGCGTGGGTGCGGGCGGCGGCTTCCCGGGCGCCGGGTTGACCAGCTACACCCGTCCGACCAGCAGCTTTGAGCCGGAGGCCGGCGGCAGACCGACCAGCCTTCGCGCGGGCGTGCTCAATGCCTCCGAGCTACGCGGTCCCACCTCCCCGACGGGAACCGGGATGGGCGGCTCGGCGATGCCGATGTCGCCGGCCGGCATGCTGGGGCAGGGCAAGGAAGGCCAGGCCGACAAGGACGTGACCCGCGCCCGAGTCGTCGTCGGCGGCGATCCGACCGACGAGACGTAGTCGACCCTCCCCTGGTGCTTACCGTCCGGGGGCTTGAGCGGATGGCCCCGGCTCTCCTCGTGCTCACGCGCTCATCGCCCCGTGCCGGGCGGCCCCGCGAAGGCTTGGGCGATCTCCAGCCAGCGCTGCGCGTCGGCACCTTGCGCGGTGATGTCGAGGGCACTCAGCGGACGCCGCTGGGTGACCAAGAAGCAGAAGTCCTCCGCGGCGCCGGTGACCCGCTGGGCGGCATCCGCCGGACCCCAGGACCAGGTGTCGCCGCCGGGCGCGCTGCAGCTCGACCAGAAACGGCTCGGACGGCGGCACCAGCTCGTTGACCACGAACGCGTAGTCGCGGGTGCGAACCCCCAGATGGGCGATCGAGTGCAGTCGCTCGGTCGGCGTCCGTTTGACACCAAGCGCGTCGGCGACATCCAGCCCGTGTGCCCAGGTCTCCATCAACCGAGCGGTAGCCATCGACGCCGGGCTCATCGGCGGCCCGAACCATGGCAATTTCCGGCTCTCATCCACCGTGAGCAGCGCGTCGTGCAACCGCTGCCGGGTGGTCCGCCAATCGTTCAGCAGCTCGTCCGGCGGCATGGCGGCCAGTTCTTCAGCGCCCGCGTCGACAAAGCCGACGGGGTCCTGCATCGCTTCGGCCAGCACCTCGGCGAACCCCGCCTCGTCGGTGACCGAGATCAGGGCGACCCGATCGGTCCACAACAGGTGCCCGATCTGATGGGCGATGGTCCAGCCCGGCGACGGCGTCGGGTCGGCCCAGCGCTCCGCGGCGAGTGGCGCGACCAGCGCGTCGAGGTCGTCGCTTTCGGCACGCAGGTCGGCCACCATCGGCCCGGGATCCGCCATCACGTCCTCCTTAGCGACTGGTCACCGGCTGACCGCGCCGGCCCACGAGACTGTGCACGGCAAGCCCGGCCAGGTACAGCGCCGAGCCGAACATCACGAACGTGGGCGCATGCCCGTCGGCGGGGATCACCATCGCGGCCACCGTGATCGAGACGATGAACGAGACCCAGAACAGCGCGTCCTGCACCGCGAACACATGGCCGCGCAGTGCGTCGTCAACGTCCAGCTGCATCGCCGAGTCGGCGCACAGCTTGATCATCTGGCCGGTAACACCCAGGAAGAAGCTGCACGCCACCATGACCGGCAGCATCAGTCCCGCCCCGGACAGCTCGATCAGCGCGGCCGCGATCAGCGCACCGTTCACCGCGGCGTAACGCCCCCAACGACGCACCGTGGGCGGGGTCAGCAGGGTGGCGAGGAAGGACCCGAGCCCCGAGGCGGCGAAGAACACCAGCGCGATACCCAATCCGCCGACCGCCGGGTTCTTGGTGTGATGGACCAGCAACAGGATCACCAGCGAGTTGATGCCCACCACCATCCGGTGTGACGCCAGGCCGGACAGGGCGGCGGCGACCGTCGGCGTGGACACCACCGTGCGCGCACCGTGCAGCCACCCGGTGATCACCGCATAGACGACCGATCCGTGGATTGCCCGCTTGGTGTCGTCCGGCCCGAGCACCCGGGGTCCGAACCGCAGGGACAGCAACAACGCGACCGACACCGGAATCAACGCCGTGAGGATGATGACGGACGCGCCCCGATCGCTACCGCCGACGAACCACCGGGGTACGAGCATGAAGTTGGCGCCGAAGAACGCCGCGATGGCGCCCGAGGCGGTGGCGAGCGAGTTCATCGTCACCACCTGTTCGCGCGGCACCACGTGCGGCAGCGATGCCGACAGGCCCGAGGCCACGAATCGCGAAAAGCCGTTGAAGAGCAGCGCCCCCAGCAGCAGCGGAACCTCGCCGGCGCGCACCGCCAGAATCGTGCCGATCACGATGATCAGGGCCAGGCGGCACAGGTTGGCACCGACCAGCACCCACCGCCGGTCCCAGCGGTCCATCAACGCCCCGGCGAACGGTCCCAGCAGCGAATAGGGCAGGAACAGCACCGCGAATGCGAACGCAATCGACAAGGGGTCGGCCGCCCGGTCCGGGTTGAAAAGCAGCGCGCCGGCCACCGTCGCCTGGAAGAGGCCATCACCGAACTGACTCGCCATGCGCAGCTTGATCACCCGCCGCAGATCCGGCATTGCGCGCACCGACTGCCAGAGTTCGACGGGTGCGCGCGAGTGCATCCGGGTTTGGAACACAGAACCGACTTCCACGATTGGGCTGGATAAGGATGGTCGCACTCGACGTCGCTGTAATAACAGTACAAATATTTACGGGCGGCGTTTGTTTGTGCCGAGCGATGCTACGGGAGTGCGATGATGGATTGATGCCGCCGCCGGAAGATCCCGAAGACTACATCGCACCCGCTGCCCAGCGGGTGCGTGCGGGTACTTTGCTGCTTGCCAATACCGACCTTCTTGAACCGACGTTTCGGCGCAGCGTCATCTACATCGTCGAGCATAACGACGGCGGCACCCTGGGCGTGGTGCTCAACCGTTCCAGCGAGACGGCGGTCTACAACGTGTTGCCGCTGTGGGCCAAGCTCGCCGCCAAGCCGAAGACGATGTTCATCGGTGGGCCGGTGAAGCGCGACGCGGCCCTTTGTCTGGCCGCGTTGCGGATCGGCGCCGACCCGCAGGGTGTGCCGGGCTTGCGGCATGTGTCCGGCCGGATCGTGATGGTCGACCTCGACGCAGAGCCCGATGTGATTGCGCCGCTGATCGAGGGAGTCCGGATCTACGCGGGATACTCGGGCTGGACCATCGGTCAGCTCGAAGGTGAGATCGAGCGCGACGACTGGATTGTGTTGTCGGCATTGCCATCTGACGTTCTCGTCGGCGCGAAGGAGGACCTGTGGGGGCAGGTCCTGCGCCGGCAGCCGCTGCCGCTGTCGCTCCTCGCCACCCACCCGATCGACGTCAGCCGGAACTAGCGCTCCGCCCCACCTCCGTCGGCGCTGACTGCGACGACGTTGCATCAGCGTCGCGTGCCAGCCTGCTGGCAATCATCGCGCAGACCACAAGCTGGATCTGGTGGAAGATCATCAGCGGCAGCATGGTCAGGCCGACGGTCGCTGCGGGGAAAAACACCAACGCCATCGGCAGCCCGGATGCCAGGCTCTTCTTGGACCCGCAGAACAGCAGCACGATCGCGTCGCCGCGGTCCAGCTGGGCGAGTCGGCCGATCACCGCGGTGGCAGCCAGCACGACGGCCAGCAGCGCGGCGGCGACCAGGGAAACCAAGATCAATCGCCACACGTCGACGCTGACCCAGACGCCCTGCACCACGCCCATCGAAAAGGCCGTGTACACCACCAGCAGGATGGACCCCCGGTCGACGACTTTGAGCACCGCCGCATAGCGGGCGATCAAGCCGGTGATCCATGGTCGCACCAGCTGGCCGGCGGCGAACGGCACCAAGAGCTGCAGCACGATGTTGCGGATCGAACTACCGTCCACCCGGATTGCGCCGCTGGTGTTCATCAGCAGCACCACCAGCAGCGGGGTCAGCACGATGCCAAGGATGTTCGACAACGACGCGCTGACGATGGCGGCGGAAACGTGGCCCCGCGCAATCGAAGTGAACGCGATCGACGACTGCACGGTCGACGGGACGAGGCACATGAACAGGACGCCGTGGTACAGGTCGATCGTCAGAACCGAGGGCACCAAGGCTCGAGCGGCCAGGCCCAGCAGCGGGAACAGCACGAATGTGGTGGCCAGCACCAGCAGGTGCAATCGCCATTGCCGGACGCCGTGCCAGGCCTGCTGCGGCGACAACCGCGCGCCGTACAAGAAGAACAGCAGTGCGATCGCGGACGTGGCGGCGGTCTCCGCGGCGGCGGCGGCGTCGCCGTGCGCGGGCACGAGGGCGGCAAGCGTCACGGTCGCCGCTAGGGCCAGCAGGAATGGATCGAGGATCGTCGACAGGCGGGTGAGCATGGTGGCTACCGCACGGCGTCGCGCCGGCGGGAATTCCTCAGTGGCAGGACTGCGTGCAGGCGCTGCACTCGCCGGCGCAACTGGGTGCCGCTGCCTCCGGGCGCAGCGCGAAGCGGGCGCTTTGCCACGAGCCGGCGGCCAGCGTGCCGAGGGCGCCGGCCACGCAGACGATCAGCACCACAAACGCGGTGTGCGCGGATGCGGCGAGCGCCACCACACCGCCGGCGGTCAGCATCACCGCGGCCGCCAACTGCGTCGGCGCCATGGCGCGCAACGCGACCTGACTGGCACCGGCAGTGTTGTTGTGAGAGAGCGACCAAGTCCCGAACCCGGCGGAAGCGACCGCCGCACAAACACACACCACCCCAGCGATCAGCATGGCCTCACAATACGAGCCCGGTCGTCGATCCGCGCGCCGGGCTCCACAGCGCTTGTGCCGGCGCCGAATTAGCGCGAGCCGAGGTTACTGAAGTTCGGCAGCGGCGGCAGCCCAGGCACCAGGGCCAACAGGTTGGGCGTGGGCTGCGGGGAGGGCAGCTGGTTGGGCACGGCCATCTGGGCGGGAAGCCGGGTCGGCGCGCCAACCGGTGCTTGTGTGGGAACCGCAGCGGGCGCGGCAACCGCGACGGGCGCGGTGGCGGGTGTCTGCGCCGGGACGCCGACCGGTGTAGCAGCCGGGGCCTGGGCGGGAGCGGGGGCCGGTGCGGCGGCCCCGGGCGCGGCCACCTGGAACCCGTTGATGATGGCGTCGGTGGCGGGCGCGTCTGAGACGGCCACCGCACGGTCGGTGGTCACCGACAGCGACACCAGGTACGTGTCGTGGCCCGACGTGGCGAGGACGTGACGGCGCGAGGTGTTCAGCGTCATGTCGCCCTCGCGGTACGTGCCCTCGATAACCGACGACGGGAAGCCGTCGAAATCGGCCATCGACGCGTTGGTGGACTGCCAGGCCAGCAGTTTCTGGCTGTCGACGTAGCCGTGGGAGATGGCTTCCCTGGGATCGAAGGTGCCGACCAGTTTGTACACCACGACCTGCGCATTTGAGGTGTAGACGCTGCTGCCTTGCCGGTCAGCGATCACCGCGAACGCATCGGGCACATTGGGGTCGGGCACCTGGGTCCAGCGGGCCGGCACCGGCAGCGTGATGTCGAGTGCCTTGAACGCCTGCGGCTTCTGCGGCTCCAGCTTGACGCCCTTGGAACCCAAGTAGTCGCGCAGCGTTCCGGAGGCCGCCGGGGTGACGGTCTGCGGCGCCGGTGCAACCGCGGCGGCGTTAGGCGTCGCGGCCGGAGTCGCGGCGCTGTTGGGGGCGGCGGCGAGGCCGGGCGGGGCGAACGGATTGGCCGCCGGCGGGGTGGGGACGAACCGGTTGCTGTTGGCCGCACCCGGAGCCGCCGGGATGTACTGGTTCGCCGGCACCGGGACGATGGGGCCGGGTGGCACGGGAACGAGAGGATCGGCCGAGGCCATAGCACCCGAAAATAGGGCGAACCCGATCACACTGGCGGCGAAACCGCCTGCGACTGCGCGCCAGGGGGCGGCGATCTGAGTCATCTCTGTCGGTCCTTCCGAATGGCTGGGTCCACCAGCATCCGCACGTATAGAGGCTGACTGTAACCAGAGGTCAAACGCACTGGACAGGGCCGAAATAGAGCTGGGATGAACCCCTGACCGTCGCGCAATGCAACCTTTATCAACCTGTGGCCGGCGGGCCCGGCAAGTCGGCCCTTATACGCTGTTCACGTGACCGAATCGCCGACCGCCTCGTCTCGGAGCGACCCTGCGGGTGCCCAGACGGAGTCCGACGCGCCGCCATACCGTTACACCGCGGAGCTGGCCGGCCGGATCGAGGGCACCTGGCAGGACAACTGGGCCAGGCTCGGGACGTTCAATGTGCCCAACCCGGTCGGGTCATTGGCGCCGACGGACGGCGCGCCGGTACCCGACGACAAGTTGTTCGTGCAGGACATGTTCCCGTATCCGTCGGGCGACGGGCTGCACGTCGGGCACCCCCTGGGCTACATCGCGACCGACGTATACGCCCGCTATTTCCGGATGATCGGCCGTAACGTTTTGCACGCCTTGGGGTTTGATGCTTTCGGACTGCCCGCCGAGCAGTACGCGGTGCAAACCGGCACCCATCCGCGCAGCAGGACCGAGGCCAACATCGTCAACTTCCGCCGGCAGCTGGGCCGGCTGGGTCTCGGGCACGACAGTCGGCGATCCTTCTCGACCACCGACGTCGAGTTCTATAAGTGGACGCAATGGATCTTTCTGCAGATCTACAACGCGTGGTTCGACACCACGGCCGCCAAAGCCCGTCCGATCGCCGAGCTGATCGCCGAATTCGATTCCGGTGCCCGCCGTCTCGAGGACGGCCGGGACTGGGCGACATTGTCGGCGGGGGAGCGCGCCGATGTGATCGACAGCCGCCGGCTGGTTTACCGCGCCGACTCGATGGTGAACTGGTGCCCCGGGCTGGGCACGGTGCTGGCCAACGAAGAAGTCACCTCCGACGGGCGCAGTGACCGAGGGAACTTCCCGGTCTTCCGGAAACGGCTGCGGCAGTGGATGATGCGGATCACCGCCTACTCCGACCGGCTGCTCGACGATCTGGAGGTGCTGGACTGGCCGGATCAGGTAAAGGCCATGCAACGCAACTGGATTGGCCGCTCCACCGGTGCCGAAGCGTTGTTCTCGGCGGCCATTGCCAATGGCGACCGAGCCGGCTCTCCAGTCGACATCGACGTGTTCACCACCCGCCCCGACACCTTGTTCGGCGCAACCTATCTGGTGCTGGCACCCGAACACGACCTGGTGGACGACCTGGTCGCCACCGCCTGGCCGGACGGCGTCGACCCCAGCTGGACCTACGGCGCCGCCACACCGGGGGACGCCGTCGCGGCCTACCGGCGCGCGATCGGCGGCGAAGTCAGACCTCGAGCGCCAGGAGAGCAAGGAGAAGACCGGCGTCTTCCTGGGCAGCTACGCGACAAATCCGGCCAACGGTAAACCGGTGCCGATCTTCATCGCCGACTACGTGTTGGTGGGCTACGGCACCGGGGCCATCATGGCGGTGCCCGGCCACGATCAGCGTGACTGGGACTTCGCCAACGCGTTGCACCTGCCGATCGTGGAAGTGATTGCCGGGGGCGATATTTCGGAAGCCGCCTACGCGGGTGACGGTGTGCTGGTGAACTCCGGCTATCTCGACGGCATGAACGTGGCAGCGGCCAAGGAGGCCATCACCGCGCGCCTGGAATCCGAGGGCCGCGGCCGTGCGCGCATCGAATTCAAGTTGCGGGACTGGCTTTTCGCGCGCCAGCGGTACTGGGGCGAACCATTCCCGATCGTCTACGACAGCGACGGCCGCGCGCATCCGCTCGGACGACGCCGCGCTGCCGGTCGAGCTGCCCGACGTGCCAGACTATTCGCCGGTGTCGTTCGACCCCGATGACGCCGACAGCGAGCCGTCGCCGCCGCTGGCCAAAGCCACCGACTGGGTGCACGTCGAGCTGGATCTCGGCGACGGGTTGAAGTCCTACATCGCGCGACACCAACGTGATGCCGCAGTGGGCCGGCAGCTCCTGGTACGAACTGCGCTACACCGATCCGCACAACTCAGAACGGTTCTGCGCCAAGGAGAACGAGGCCTATTGGATGGGCCCGCGGCCCGCCGAGCACGGTCCGGACGATCCCGGGCGGCGTCGACCTGTACGTCGGCGGCGCCGAGCATGCGGTGCTGCACCTGCTGTATTGCCGGTTCTGGCACAAGGTGCTCTACGACCTGGGTCACGTCAGCTCCCGCGAGCCCTACCGCAGGCTGGTCAACCAGGGCTACATCCAGGCGTTCGCCTACACCGACGCCCGCGGCTCCTACGTTGCGGCCGAGAGGTGAGCGAGCGCGACGGCAAATTCTTCTATCCGGGACCCGACGGCGAGATCGAGGTCTTTCAGGAATTCGGCAAAATCGGTAAGAGTCTGAAGAATTCGATATCTCCCGACACGATCTGCGACGAATACGGCGCGGACACCCTGCGCGTCTACGAGATGTCGATGGGCCCGCTGGAAGCTTCCCGGCCTTGGGCCACCAAGGACGTCATCGGCGCGCACCGCTTTCTGCAGCGAGTGTGGCGGCTGGTGGTCGACGAGAGCACCGGCGGATCCCGGGTGGCCGACGCGCAGGAGCAGCTGGACACCGAGACCCTGCGCGCACTGCACCGCACCATCGAAGGTGTAGCGGAAGACTATGCGGCCCTGCGGAATAACACTGCGGCAGCCAAGCTGATCGAGTACACCAACCACCTCACCAAGGCGCATCGCGACGCGTTGCCTCGGGCAGCGGTCGAGCCGCTGGTGCTGATGCTGGCGCCGCTGGCCCCGCACATGGCCGAGGAGCTGTGGTCGCGGTTGGGGCACACCACCTCGTTGGCGCACGGCCCGTTCCCGGACGCCGACCCCGCCTACCTCGTCGACGACACAGTCGAATACCCGGTGCAGGTCAACGGCAAGGTGCGCGGGCGTGTGGTGGTGGCCGCCGACGCCGATGAGGACACGCTGAAAGCCGCGGCGCTGGGGGATGAGAAGGTCCAGGCGTTCTTGGCCGGTGCCGCGCCCCGCAAGGTGATCGTGGTCGCCGGCCGGCTGGTCAACCTGGTGGTCTGAACGGCGACTAACGCCGGCCCGGCCGCAGCACCACCTCGTGGACGTGGCCGTCGCGCGGCGTCGCCACGGCCTGGGCGACGGCCGCGGCGACCGTCTCGGGCCGCAAGAAGCTGGCGGCGTCGTACTCGCCGCCCTCGAACGCGATGAGCTCGCGTTGCATCTCGGTGTCCGTGCGGCCCGGAAATATCGTGGTGACCCGCAGGCCCGGCTCGTCGGCGCGCAGTGAGTCGGCGAACGCGCGCAACGCGAATTTGCTGGCCGAATACGACGCCATACCCGGAGAAACCGTACGGCCCGCCCCGGAGTTGATGAACACCACCTGACCCCGGGCGCTTCGCAGGGCAGGTAACAGCTCCAGCGTAAGAGCCACCGCGCCAAAGACATTCACGCTAAAGGTGGCGCGCCATTCGTCGACATGCGACTCGGCGACCCGGCCCGGGACGGACAGCCCCGCGTTATGTACCAGCACGTCGAGCTCGTCGACGATTTCGCAGGCGGCCTCGATCTCGTCGATGTCGGTCAGGTCCAGTGGGAAGGTGGTGGCGCCGAGCCGTTGCGCGACGGCGTCGAGCCGATCGGAGGGCCGACCGGCCAGCAGCAGCGTATGCGTCGGGGCCAGCGCTGTGGCGATGGCGGAACCGATACCGCCGCCGGCACCAGTGATGAGTGCAGTTGGCATGCAGGTCAGTCTACGGACATCACCAATGCCGTTGGAAAACAGGTACTTTCACGCACGCTTGCGGGCGGGGGATTCTCCTCCGGCGGGGCCCGAGGTCGGCTCGCCCAAGGCCAGGCGTTCCAGCGGCGCCAGTGCTTTGGTCAGCAGGTTCAGGTCGGACTCGGGAAGTTGGCTGAGCATCGCGGCCAGGGCGGCGCGCCGGTTGGCGAGCGACTCGGCGTGCACGGCCCGCCCGCGCGGGGTGATGTCGACCAGCACGGCGCGCAGGTCGGACGGATCGCGAGAGCGCTTCACCAGACCGATCTTCTCCAGCCGGCGGATCGCCACGGTCGTGGTGGGGGTCCGCACCCGTTCGTGCGCGGCCAGGTCCGTCATCCGGATCGGGCCTTGATCGAGCAGAGTGACCAGAATCGACAGCTGTGCCAATGTCAATTCGCCGGCGACTACTCCGCTCGGGTCGCCACGGCGCAGTATCGAAAACAGTTTGGACAGCGCGCGGTGCAAGCCTTCCGCAAGCTCGGTCACCTCGGCCGCGGTGGATTCGCTGTCCGCCATAAGTCGGCAGTCTAACCCGATATGGGTGGCGTACAAGGTAGCTACGGCGACTATTTGTAGCCCGTCAAAGCACTTGGGACAGGAATCGCTGCAGGCGCTCGGTCGTCGCGGCCTCGAATATCTGCTCTGGCGGTCCGGATTCCACGACTTTGCCCTGATCCATGAACACGACGGTGTCCGAAGCCGACCGGGCGAAACCCATTTCGTGCGTGACCACGATCATCGTCATGCCGCCGGCGCCCAGGTCGGCGATGAGCTGGAGGGCCCCCTTGACCATTTCCGGATCCAGCGCGGAAGTCGCCTCGTCGAAGAACATCACCTGCGGAGCCATGGCCAGCGCACGGGCAATCGCAACCCGTTGCTGTTGGCCACCGGACAGCATGCTGGGGCGGGCACCGGCCTTGTGTTTCAGGCCAACTCGCTCCAGCTGAGTCAGCGCGAGCTCTCGGGCGGCGTCCGCGGACAGCCCGCGCAACTTGCGTGGTCCCAGGGCGACGTTCTTGAGGATGCTCAGATGCGGGAACAGGTTGTAATTCTGGAACACCATGCCGATGCGCTGGCGCAGCTCGTCGGGATCGTCGCCCAGCACCGACCGCCCGTCGAGCAGGATGTCGCCACTATCGGGTTCGTGTAGTCGATTCAGGGCACGCAGCAGCGTCGACTTACCCGAGCCAGAAGGTCCGATGACGGCCACTGTGCTGCCCGCCGGGGCTTCGAATGTGACGCCGCGCAGCACCTTTGTCCCACCGAGGGTCTTGTGAATGTCCCTGGCTTCCAACGAGACTGACGCCCGTACCGCGGTTTCGGCGGTCATATCATCCCCTGGCCGAGCGTGGAGGTGACCATCGTCGCCGGATCCTCCGACTCGTGGCTGGGACTGCCGCGGCGCAGCCGGATGTCGATGTAGTTCACCAAATGCGTTAACGGAACAGTCAATAACAGATAGAACAGACCCGCGGCCACCAGCGGTGACAAATTGCCGGTTTGCGCGTTGAGGTCGCGGCCCACTTGAAACAGCTCTCGTTGCTGGGCGACCAGGCCCAGGAAGTACACCAGTGCCGAGCCCTTCAACAACGCGATGAACTGATTGACCAGAGCCGGCAGTACCCGCCGGATGCCCTGTGGCACCACCACCAGCCGCATCGCGGCCGGATAACTGAATCCAAGTGCCCGTGCGGCTTCCAGCTGGCCGGCGTCGACGCTCTGGATTCCCGAGCGCAGGATCTCCCCGATGTACGCGGCGGCCATCAAACCCAGCGCGGCGATGCCCAACGGATAGGGGTTGTTGTTCGTCAGCCCGCCGACCAGCGGACCGATACCCATCCCGATGATCAGGATGATCACCACTTCAGGAAGGCCCCGGAAGATATCGGTGTAGATCCGCGCCGGCCAGCGCAGCCAGCGTGACTGCGACATGCCGGCCATGGCCAGCACCATGCCGAGCGCCAGTCCGATGACGATGGCGCTGTTGGTCAGGATCAGCGTGTTGGGCAGCCCGGTCGTGAGCAGACGCGGGGATGGCTTGCTTGTAGAGATCCCAGTCCAGAAACTGGTCACGCAGTTGCGCGAGCGTGGATTTCGGGGCCGCCGGGCCTACCGACTTATGGTGATTGCTGGCCGCGATCGCGGCGAAGTCCGGTAGGTGTGGAGCCGGCGCGGCTTTCGATCCGGGTTTCCAGCCCGGCGGCAGCGGCCGCGGGACCCACTCGGAATAGAGTTTCGCCCAGGTGCCGTCGGCAATGACCGCGTCCAGCCCCGAGTTCATCGCAGCGATCAGCGGCGGGTTGTCGTTGGCGACCGCGTAGCCGACGAAGTCGCCGGGGCTGAAGGCATTTGCGACAACCACCGCCGGATCGCCGGGCCGCATCACATTGGCCGCCAGGGCTGCCGGCGCTACCCAGGCGTCGATTTGGTGCGTCTTGAGGCTGCCGTACACGGTGGCGAAGCCGGGGTACTTCACCGGTTGCAGGTGCAGGGTGTCGACGACGTAGGACTCCTCGACGGTGCCCTGAACGACCCCGATACGTTGCCCCTCGGCGAGATCGCTGAAGTTCTTGATCGGCGATCCGGGCGGCACGATCAGCGCGTAGTAGCCGAAGTCGTAGCCGTTGGTAAACCCGACGGTGCGACGCCGGGCGGCCGTGGCTTTCACCGACGCCGAGCCGACGTCGAAGCGCCTCGACGCCACCTGGGCCAGCAGCGCGGAGAAATCCGTGCTGGCGAAACGGACTTGCAGGCCCAGCTTTTTCGCGATGGCGACCAGCAGCTGATTGTCGAAGCCGGTGAAGGTGCCGGTGGCGTCGACGCAGACGGACGGCGGGGCGTCCGACAGCGTGCCGACGTTCAGGACGCCCGGCGTGCTGAGGCCTAACGCGTCGACCTTCACCGCGCTGAGCGGCTCGACGGTTGGCGTCGTGTGGTTGTCGTCCTGACCGATGCCGCTGACCGTGGTCAGGTCTTTCGGCAAGGCGGTCGCGCTCTCGGATCCGCCCGGCGCGCATTGGTTCCGATCGGCGAGCGCGGGTGCGGCCAGCACCAGGCCGCACACGATCAGAATTGTCGTGGCCAGTCCGAACAGCTTGGCGCTGCGCTTGGCGCGCGGGCTTTCGCACGGATTCATCACCGCCACGCTATCGACCGAACGGCAACTCGGCGCGATCAGAGCAATATCAGAGCGCCATCGACGGCGCACCGCAGACCGCCTCGGGCTCGGCGAGTACGCCAAGGGGCTCGGGCACAACCTGGCGAGCGTCGTCGGGTGCGGCGAAAACCCTGCGCCGGAACAGTTCGGCCAGCATGGTTTGCGCCATCAGGTAGGCGCGGCCGACGCACGCCGCGCGCGCGGCTTCCGGGTCGCGTCGCTGGATCGCCGACGTTTCGTCTTCGTAGTAGGGCAGCATGTCGTCGCGGTTGTTCTGGTAGCTCATCCAGAACGCGTAGGGGATCAGGTCCTGGGAGGCACGGATGGTGGCGTGCAGTCGCGGACCCGCATACTCGTCGTTGACGGTGCGCCGGTACTCCGCGGTGATTTCGGCAAAGGCCCGGGAATCCTTCGCGGTGCGCAGCGAGCGCATCAGCGCGTCGAGCTGTCCCAGGATCCGCGGTGTCGGACTGATTGCGGCGCGCGCCGAGGCAATGCCGTTGAGCAAGCCGTCGAGTTCGTGATGCTCGAGGACGGTGGCTTCGTCGAACCGCTCGACGAACGCGCCCCGGTGATAGCGGGTCGACACGATGCCGTCGTGCTCGAGTTGGACCAGGGCCTCTTGAATCGGGACGCGACTGACTCCCAAGCCAAGCGCGATCTCATTGCGGTCGACGCGGTCGCCGCTGCGTAGCTTCCCCGTCAGCACCAGGTTGAGGATGTGGTGGACAACCTGGTCCTTTTCCTTGACCCCGTATTTCTTCGGCATCAGTCTCTTTCGAAAGCGATCCAGCCATCAGCGGAGCAAAGTTTCTCATGACTTGGCGTGTTCGAAAAGGTGTTTGGCGGATGAATTGCAGGCGAACCCGAATTAGCGCGCGTCGCGCCAACGGCATAATGCCTCGGCGGCGCCGAGGTCGTAGTCGGGACCGTTGACGCCAACGGTCAGCAGCGTCACCCCCAACGCGGTGAGGCCTTCGGCGTTGGCGATCAACCCGTCCACACCCTCGCCGCGGCGCACGCCGCTGTTGTCCTCCACGCCGGCCGACCTCTCGATGGTGGACGGGTCGCGTCCGACGGCGGCACAGTGTTCGTCCAGCACGGCCGCCGCGGCCGGATAGGTGTCGACGGTGGTGAAGCCGTGCCAGATGTCGCCGTATTCGGCGACCAGGCGCAGTGTTTTTCGCGGACCCTTGCCACCGATGAGTATCGGGATGTCGCGGGTCGGCGCGGGATTGAGCTTGGTCAGCCGCGACGTGATGCGCGGGAATGCGGCCGCCAGGTCGTCGAGGCGGCTGCCCGCGGTGCCGAATTCGTAGCCGTACTCGTCGTAGTCCTTCTCCTTCCAGCCCGATCCGATTCCCAGGATCAGCCGGCCTTCGGATATGTGGTCGACGGTGCGCGCCATATCGGCCAGTAGCTCCGGATTGCGGTAAGAGTTGCACGTCACCAGCGCGCCGAACTCGATGCGCGATGTCTGCTCGGCCCAGGCCGCCAGCACCGTCCAGCATTCGAAATGCGCTCCCTCGGGATCACCGTAGAGCGGGAAGAAATGATCCCAAGTGAATGCGACGTCGACCCCAATGTCCTCGCAGCGGCGCACGGCGTCGCGGATGTGCCGGTACTCGGGGGCGTGCTGGGGCTGCAGTTGTACACCGATGCGAACGGGGCGGGTCATGGGACCACCGTAGGAGCCGCAGCCTCTCAGCGTGCGTCGAGTACCCCGCTCAACAGGTCGATCAGCGCCCGAGGCTGGTCGCTTTGCACGGAGTGCCCGGAGTTCTCGACAACGTGCGCCTGACGGAAATACGTTGCGCGGCTTGCGAGTTCGGCGGCATCGTCGTCGGAGACAAACGGCGATGAGCCACCGCGCACCAGGATGACGGGTGTGGTCAACGCGTCGACGTCGTTCCACAAATCGCCGAAGTCGGGCACGACGCGGATGGCGTCGTAGCGCCACGCCCAGTTGCCGTTGTCGAGTCGGCGGGAGTTATGGAACACGCCGCGTCGCAGCGCCTTGACCTCGCGGTGCGGTGCCGCGGCGACGGTCAGGTCCAACATGGCCTGGAAGCTGGGGAACTCGCGCTCACCGGAGACCAGCGCCACCGTGCCCTGTTGCTCGGTGGTCAGCTCGGCATACCGGTGTAACGCCGACGGGGTGACGTCGACGAGAACGAGCTCGCGCACCAGTTCCGGTGCGATCGCACCCACCCGGATCCCGGTCAACCCGCCCAGCGACATGCCCACGATCAGGTCGGCATCGGGGGCGAAGTCATGGAGCACCGGTGCCACGGCGTCGGCGTTGTTCCGCGGCGAGTAATCGCCATCTTCGCGCCAACCGGAATGACCGTGACCGGGCAGGTCCACTGCCAGCGCCGGCACGCCGAGTCCGACGATGACGGTGTCCCAAGTGTGGGCGTTCTGTCCACCGCCGTGCAGAAAGACGATCCGCGGGGGAGTGTTGCCCCATCGCAGCGCGCTGATTCTGCCGTTTGGCGTGTCGGCCTCGATCCGCTCTACGTCAGGCAGCGGACCCGTGACGCCGGCCTGCTCGGCGTTCTCGGACAGCAACGAGAATTCGGACAGCCCGTCCAGTTCGTCTGCGGAGATCTCGGTCACGATCTTTGACACTAGAGGACATAACGGCGGCGAATACCGTGGAATCGCTCCCACATCGCGGCGCTACGCTCCGCGGCATTCACCATGGCGGTGTCCGGCGGAAGCACGCGCGCGATGTCGTCGTGCTTGACCACGTGGGTGTCCAGCGCGGCGGGTTCGCCGTCCAGCATGTGCCGGTAGGTCAGGTTGCCGCGCTCGAAGCCCTGGGTGTCCAGCCAGTTGTGGACATTCGGATCACGATGCGCCATGACCAGACGGATGCGCCCGTCGCGGTCGGCTTTGGTGCGGCTCGGCGTGTAGCTCACCGGGCGGTAGAGGTAGTCCATGCTGTTGAAGAAGACGCCCATGTTGGTGAACATCCACAGCCCGTCATGAGCGTCGAACTCGACGATCATCGCCTCGTCGGGTGCCAGCTCCCAATACATGTTTGCGGCGGCACGCCCGCGCTTGGCGTCCGCTTCGGTCGCGCCGACCCGGGGAAACCTGTTGGGATGCTCGGCGTCAACGCCGCCGTAGGCGAACGGAAACTCCGGCCAGTCAGACATCAGGCCGGTGACGAAATCGCCGGCCCATTCCATCGCCTCGGCCATGATCTCGGGGGAGGGGAGCGGTTTCGGGTCCGCCATGTCGACCCGCTCGATCCGCATCTGGGCAGGGCGCTCGTCCCACCGGTCAAATCCCTGGCGGATGAACAGCTTTCGCGATTGGTCGGTGGTGGGTAGCCAGTTGGGGCCACGCTCGGACCCGCCGATGTAGATCTCGAATTCACCGTCCTCGCCGACGCTGAGTTGACGGCCGAACAGGTTGGCCTCCGGTGTGTCACCGAAGGGCTCGTGCAGCACGCCGGGCCCGTGGACTCGCGCGCCCTGCACGGTAACGTTGAAAAACGGTGCGGTGCCCCGGTTTCCGCACAGCCGATAGGTCGACTGACCGTCGATCCAGGCCTGCTGATAGGTGAAGTCGGCGCAGTCCCCGCCGAGCTTGCGGGTCGGGCCGCTGAACGTGTGCAGCACCGGATAGTGGGTGTCGCGCGTCTCGAGCGACAGATCGAAAGCCTGGCCCAGGTTCTGCGTCAGGAAGCGGAACGCGTCGACACGCTGCGCCCCCGAGGTGGCGTTGGCGTCTTTGAACACCTGGTCGCCCGCTCGCTGCAGCTGCGCACAGAACTCGCTCCACGCTGTGCGCAGCGCTACGTCGTCAGCACCATCGCCGAAAGCCATTGTCACGCACCCAATCTGTCCAGCATTACCCCGACGACCGCGCAGGCGCGCCGGGCGGATTCCAGACGCCCCTCCTGCTCGATTCGGGGCCCGATCAGTTCCAAGTCGAACCCATGTGAGTAGCCTGCGGCAAGGGTGTGAGCGACGAATTCTTCGATCGGAATCGCGCCGTCGCCGGGAACCGCCCGGCCCGGCAGTGCGCGGTCGCCCAGTACATAGTCGCTGAGCTGGATGAGCTCGGTTCGCGGCAGGGCGCGCTGCACCGTCGCCTCCAAATCGCCTTCCGCCCAACAGTGAAACAGGTCGATGCAGACACCCAGCCCGCTCATCTCGGCCAGCGTGACGGTGTCGCGCAAGGTATGGGCGAGATGAATGTCGGCATACAGGCTGGAGGCGTTCTCGACCGCGAGCGCGACACCGGCCTGCTTGGCATGCGCAACGCAGGGGCCGATCATGGTGGAGAACCGGTCGGCGGCCTGCTCCCAGTTGAGGGTGTCCCGGCCACCGGTCAGTAGGTAGACCATGCGCGCCCCCACGCCGGCCGCGGCGTCGATCACAGCCGCCAGCGCATCCCGCGCGGCGTGCGGGTCGCTGGTCAGCCCGCCGCCGGCGAACAGGTGATAGACCGCCTCCACCGTGTAGCTGTTGCGCTGCAACAGCTTTGGAAGCTCGGGGTCGAGCAGCTGGCTGTCCAGGATGCTCAACCGGGATACGCCCAGTGCTGCCCAGTTCTCTTCCAGCCCGGCCAGCGCGGCACCGTAGAAGGTGACGTTGTGCACGGACAGACGCTCATGGGCCGGCATCGCGTCAGCCACGGTTCTCGATCTCGACACCGAATCGCTCACGGAACGGCCGGAATTCCGCGTGCAGCGCATCGAGGTCTTCGCCGATGTCGATCAACAGCTGAGTCGAGTAGCGGAATTTGCCGTATCGGTCGCCGCGATTGTCGGCCAGGTAGCCGCGCATCGCGGATTCGGCGTCGAGCGTGACATCGTGGCCGCAGAACCGGTAGTAGCGCTGCACCGTCGCGACCGGATCGGCGATGAAGTCGGTGTAGCGGACATGCAGGATGCGCGGATCGTCCACCATGGGATTGCTCATGGTGTTGGCGATGCTGGCGCGGGTCATCTCGAGGTGCTTCTTCGCTTCGGCGTGCAGGTCGACGGGGCCGACGATGCCTTCGGCGATGTCGGCCATCATCATAGTGCGCGACGCAGCGACCTGAACCGGATCGCGGTGCAGCCACACCAGGGAGGCATCGGGGTAGGTCTCGAACATCTCCTTGAGCCGGAAGCCGTGAAAACCCTTCAGCACCCAGTACTTTCGTGGCCGTTCGTATTGCAGCTGTTGCAGCATGGCCTTGTGCAGCCGGTACTGGGCCGCCGGGTCGGTGGCCAGGCCGCCGACCAGTGACTGCATCGGCACCCGCCACCAGGCCGTCGGTGTCATGACCCGGAAGTCGAACGCCCAGGTGCGTTCGTCCTCGGGTAGGCCATTGCCGAGCATGTCGTTGTAGGGATGACTGTGCAGCCATTTGGGCATCTTGCCGTTGATCTCGCGCCAGTCGGAGTCGGCCTGCGCGCGACGGGGGTCGTCGGGGCCGGCCAGTCCCGGCGGCGGCGACGGGTACATCACCTCCCAGAAGCGCAACGCCCGCGCGTGCGGATCGACGGACATCAGCGCGTGCATCAGAGTTGTGCCGGAACGTGGTTCGCCGGTGACGAACATCGGCGCCTCGACAATTTCGTCGCCGATCGGGTAGCGGTTGCGGTCCTCGATGAATTCCAGCCGCGACGTCAGTAGCCATCGGCACACCTGCGCCGCTTCGCGGGTGCCGTCGGCGTCCATGCCGAGGCCGTTGAGATGGTCGGCGGCAACGGCGAAGCGCTCGGGCAACGTGGGGTCGCCGTAGTCGTGCAATCCGGTCTCTGCCTCCGCGGCGCCCAGCAGCTCGGCGGCGTCCAATCGGGCGCTCACGCGAGGTCTCCGCACAGCCGCATCAGTTCATCCTCTGCCGCACGGACATTGGCGGCCGACGACGCAGCGTACGTCAGGCCGGCCATGGCTCCGTAGTCCAGAATCTTGGGGACCCGCAAACCCGCGTCCACATAAGTTTTGATGATCTTGGCGACCTCTCGGGGTGTCCCGTGTGGCACGACGGCAAGCAGCATTTCGGGCTGCACGCTGTCCAGAAACGCCAGGATTCGCTCGCGGGTGAGCACCGCGGGGTCGATGTCTTGGAACCCACGCCAACTGTCGCCCATCGGGTGTTCAAAGCCGAAGCCGCGCAATATCTCTGCCGACACCTGCAGGAGAAATGCCTTGACCAGCGGAGCCTGCAGGATCTCGGCCAGGGCGTCGTCGTTCGTGCCGATCAGGCACACCTGCATGAAGCCGGGCGTGATCGCCATCGGATCGCGGCCGGCACGCTCGGCGGATGTCCTTACGGCCGAAAGCATCTCGGCGTAGTGTTCCGGTGTCCAGGCCCCGGCGGGCCACCAGCCATCGGCGTGACGGCCGGTGATGTCGAGCATGCGCGGGCCGCTGGCGCCGATCCAGATCTGCGGCACGCGGCCCTGGTATGGCTCGGTGTCCATGCGCGCGTGATGCAGCGTGTAGAACTGCCCCTCGAAGTCCACCGGCCCGTCGCTGTCCCAGAGCAGCCGGATCACCGTCAGCGCTTCCTCGAAACGGCTGACCGGTCGCGAGAAGTCGAAGCCGTACGGCAGGGTGTTCTCACTCTCGCCGCTGCCCAGGCCGAGGATGAATCGCCCCTTGGCCAGATGGCCGATCGTCAGCGCCGTCTGAGCCAGCATGCAGGGGTGGCGCCGCACGGTGTCGACCACGGCGCTCACCAGCGGCACCCGCTCGGTCAGCACGGCGGCCGCGGCCGCTACCGACAGGCCGTCGAGATGGCGATGTGGTGACGGCGACGCGGTGGCGAGATCGGTGAATTCGGGCGTCCAGATCGAGTCCGGCCAGAAGCTGACCATGTGATCGGGCAGCCAGATCGAGTGGTAGCGCCCGCCGTCGAGGTCGGCGAGCCGGGACATGTCGAGGGGCAGCGTGGTGCGCAGGAATGCGGCGGGCTGAACTTTCATCCGTGACCTGGACCTGATTCGTCGATGGAGGGTGCTGCGCGTAATGCTAAGCGACTGCACAGCACGCCGTTCACGGTATGGCAGGTGCACAGCGCTGTGCTGACGAATTGAGTGTGAGGCCTTGGCCTCGAGTGTGCGGTAAGGGCGGGAATGCCGGGATATTTGAACCCTCAGCGCACACCCGTAACCGTCAGCGGACACAAAACGAGTGTGGGGCGCAGCCGCGCAATGCGACCCCGCCCCACACCCGGTAGAAGCGAACTAGCCCTCGGCGATGAACTCCTCGAGCTGCGTGCGTGCGACGTCGTCGGGCAGCTGCTGCGGGGGGCTCTTCATCAGGTAGGCCGACGCCGGGATCACCGGTCCGCCGATACCGCGGTCCTTGGCGATTTTGGCTGCCCGCACCGCGTCGATGATGACGCCCGCCGAGTTCGGCGAGTCCCACACCTCGAGCTTGTACTCGAGGTTCAGCGGCACGTCACCGAACGCGCGGCCTTCCAGCCGCACGTAGGCCCACTTGCGGTCGTCGAGCCAGCCGACGTGGTCGGACGGGCCGATGTGCACGTCCTTCGTCTTGAACTCGCGCTGCAGGTTGGAGGTCACGGCCTGCGTCTTGGAGATCTTCTTGGACTCCAGCCGCTCACGCTCGAGCATGTTGAGGAAGTCCATGTTGCCGCCGACGTTGAGCTGCATGGTGCGGTCCAACTGCACACCGCGGTCCTCGAACAGCTTGGCCATCACGCGGTGCGTGATCGTCGCGCCGACCTGGCTCTTGATGTCGTCACCGACGATCGGCACGCCGGCGTCGGTGAACTTCTTGGCCCACACCGGGTCGGAGGCGATGAACACCGGCAGCGCATTGACGAACGCCACGTTGGCGTCGATCGCGCACTGCGCGTAGAACTTGTCGGCCTCCTCGGAGCCCACCGGCAGGTAGGACACCAGCACGTCGACCTTGGCCTCACGCAGCACCTGGACCACGTCGACGGCCTCGGCGTCGGAGATCTCGATGGTCTCGGCGTAGTACTTGCCGATGCCGTCGAGCGTCGGGCCGCGCTGCACCGTCACATTGGTCGGCGGCACGTCGGCGATCTTGATCGTGTTGTTCTCCGACGCGAAGATCGCCTCGGACAGGTCGAACCCGACCTTCTTGGCGTCCACGTCGAACGCGGCCACGAACTTCACGTCGCGTACGTGGTACTGGCCGAACTTGACGTGCATCAGGCCGGGCACGGCGCTGTTCGGGTCGGCGTCGTAGTAGTACTGCACGCCCTGAACCAAGGAGGACGCGCAGTTGCCGACGCCGACAATGGCGACTCGTACCTCGGCCGACGCCTCCGGCGCGTTGTGCTGATTCATAGGGCGTTCTCCTTACCTCAATTACCTATGTCTTGGGGGCTTACTGATTTCGTGCGCGGTTTATGCCTGCTCGGTGAGCCCGGGCGCCGCCCGCTCCGCCGCGATGAGCTCGTTGAGCCACTTCACTTCGCGCTCACTGGACTCGAGCCCGAGTTGATGAAGTTGCCGCGTGTAGCGGTCGAGTGAATTGCTGGCCCGCGCCACGGCGTCACGCAGACCTTCCCGGCGTTCTTCGACCTGCCGGCGGCGACCTTCGAGGATCCGCATACGAGCCTCCGCCGGAGTGCGATTGAAAAACGCCAGGTGCACGCCGAAGCCGTCGTCGGTGTAGTTGTGCGGACCGGTGTCGGCCACCAACTCGCCGAAACGCTGGCGACCCGTCTCGGTGAGCTCGTAGACCCTACGGGCCCGCCGAACCGGAGTACCGGCCGGCGCCGCGTTCTCGGCGATCAACCCATCCGCCTGCATGCGGCGCAGCGCCGGGTAGAGCGAACCGTAGGAAAACGCGCGGAACGCGCCGAGTAGGCCGGTCAGCCGCTTGCGCAACTCATAGCCATGCATGGGCGATTCGATAAGGAGGCCAAGGATGGCGAGTTCCAGCATCGAATCACCTCCTTTGCATCACTGGTTACGACGGGTCGACGCCTCGCGAAATAGTATCGCTCCGATATATTAGGCACAACACCAGCCGCTGTTGGCATGCCGTAAATCACCAAGACCGGATTGATCAGACGGCGCGGGCGCCGCCCTCAGCTGGAGGGGTAGGTCACTCGCTTGACGGTGCCGTCACCTGCGAAATCAATCGATCCGCCGCCGTAATCGCTGGAGACGTACACCGACAGGGTCAACGTTCCGGGGGCGGTCGGGTCCTTGGCCGGTTCGATGATCAGGTACGTCGACTTGACGTCGGACGCTTTGATGCCCACCGTCTCGGGGGCCCCGCGCATGATGCCGACCGCAGCCTTGACGTCGAACTTGCCCAGGTCCGCGGCGACGGCCTTGGAGTCCGTCTTGGGCGAGGTGGTCGGGTCGCCCCAGCCGCCGCGATAGTCGTAGTCCAGCACCCGGCGGTCGTCGGACGGGTCCGGGCGATAAATGCTGGCGTAGGTGGGGTAGACGAGCAGTCGGTAACCGATGGTGTCGCCGAATTTCTGGCGGGCCTGCTCCAGCAGGCCGGTGAGCCCGCCGAGCGACTGAAGTTGCTTGGGCGGGGTCAGCACCACGGCCGCGACGCCGTCCGGCTTGGCACCCGGGTCGGTGGTGAAGTCCAGCGGTGAGCTGGTGTTCCCGTACAGCCCCCAGCCCAGGCCCATGCCGAACAGCACCGACACCACCAACGCGGCGATCGCGATGCCTCTGGCGGGAACTCTGGGCAGCGCCGTCGAATTTGCCGCGCGCAGCCGCGGCGGCGTGCTGCCCTGCAGGTCCGACACCAGGACCTTCAAATCACCCAACGTCACGGCATTGGTGGCCTTGCTGATGCGCTCGCGGTGTTCCTCGCCGGACAGCTCGCCGTCGCCGAGCGCGTTGTCGAGTAGGGCACACGTGTCTTGCCGGTCGGTGTCTTTGGCGCGGGTTGCGGTTGTTACCCCGCCGCCGAGTGGTGCGCCCAGCCATTTCGCCATGGGGAAGATCGTAGAAGTCACCTGTTGTTACCGCGGCGCGGCGGTGCCGACGGCGTTGGTTGCGTATCGGCGGTGCCGACGGCGACGTACTCTGGTCAACGTGCGACTGCAGCGACAGGTGGTGGACTACGCGCTTCGGCGGCGCTCACTGCTGGCCGAGGTCTACTCGGGCCGCACCGGTGTGTCCGAGGTGTGTGACGCGAACCCCTATTTGCTGCGCGCCGCGAAATTTCACGGCAAAACCAGCCAGGTGATGTGCCCGATCTGCCGAAAGGAGCAGCTGACTCTGGTGTCGTGGGTGTTCGGGGATCACCTGGGTGCGGTGTCGGGTTCGGCCCGCACGGCAGAAGAGCTGATCATGCTGACGACCAAGTTCGCCGAGTTCTCGGTCCACGTGGTCGAGGTGTGCCGAACCTGCAGCTGGAACCACCTAGTCAAGTCGTATGTGCTCGGCGCGGAACGCCCGCCCAAGGGGACCCGCGGACCGCGGACGGCACGCAACGGCGCCCGCACGGCCATTGAATAACGAAGGGCGCCACGGTCAGTCGCCCGATGACCCGAACGGGTCCGCGACTGAGCGTATGGGCACGGAAGCCAATCCTGAGCGCCCGGACGATTCCGACCGTCCGGCGCACCGCGCCGACGGCGGGACCCGGCGCCGGGTTCCTCCCGACGACCGGCAGACGACGATCCTGCCGCCGGTCGTCGATGACCGCTCTCCTCGGCGGTCCGACCCCATCGATGAGGTCAGGGCCGCGCTGGACAGCCCGGCGTCCAAGCCCCGGGACGCGATCGACGAAGTGAAGGCCGCCCTCGATGGCCGGTCGAGCACCCTGCCGAGGCGCGACCGCCCGCTCTCGGGTCGCCCACCGGAAGGCCCCCCGCCGCCACCGCCTCCACCTCGAAGGCCTGGCCCGGCCGGCGGCGCCGACGGGCCGAGCCACCGGGCTCCCGGGCCGGGGGTGGAGTGGAGCTGGGTCGAGCAGATCAACTGGCGGTGGGTGCGGCGCGCGGCCTACCTCACCGCGGCGGTCCTGATCCTGTTGCCGATCGTCACCTTCACGATGGCGTATTTCATCGTCGACATTCCCAAGCCGGGCAACATCCGCACCAACCAGGTCTCGACCATCCTGGCCAGCGACGGCTCGGAGATCGCGAGAATCGTTCCTCCCGAGGGCAATCGGGTAGACGTCAACATCAACCAAGTTCCCGTCCACGTCCGCCAGGCCGTCATCGCCGCCGAAGACCGCAACTTCTATTCGAACCCCGGCTTCGACTTCACCGGCTTCGCGCGTGCCGTGCAGAACAATCTCTTCGGCAACGGCGGTCTGCAGGGCGGGTCGACGATCACGCAGCAATACGTGAAGAACGCGCTCGTCGGCTCCGCGCAGCACGGATTCGCCGGACTGCTGCGGAAGTCCAAGGAACTCGTCATCGCCACCAAGATGTCGGGGGAGTGGTCCAAAGATGAAGTACTGCAGGCCTACCTGAACATCATTTACTTCGGACGCGGCGCCTACGGGATTTCGGCGGCGTCCAAGGCCTACTTCGACAAGCCCGTCGACCAGCTCAGCGTTTCCGAGGGAGCGCTCTTGGCGGCGCTGATTCGCCGGCCGTCCTCGCTGGACCCGGCCGTGGACCCCAAGGGCGCCGAGGCTCGCTGGAACTGGGTGCTCGACGGCATGGTGGAAACAAAGGCGTTATCGGCGAGCGATCGTGCGGCACAGACATTTCCCCAGACCGTCCCGCCCGATCAGGCCCGGGCGCAGAACCAGACCACCGGCCCCAACGGCCTGATCCAGCGTCAGGTCACCAAAGAGCTGATGGAGCTGTTCAACATCGACGAGCAGACCCTGAACACGCAGGGCCTGCAGGTCACCACCACGATCGACCCGAAGGCCCAGCAGGCCGCCGAGAAGGCGGTGTCGAAATACCTTGACGGGCAAGACCCCGACATGCGCTCGGCCGTGGTGTCCATCGACCCGCACAACGGCGCGGTCCGCGCTTACTACGGCGGCGCGGACGCGAACGGCTTCGACTTCGCCCAGGCCGGGCTGCAGACCGGATCGTCGTTCAAGGTGTTCGCGTTGATCGCCGCCCTCGAGCAGAACATCGGCTTGGGCTTCCAGATCGACAGCTCGCCGCTGACCGTCGACGGCATCAAAATCACCAACGTCGACGGCGAAAACTGTGGCACCTGCAATATCGCCGAGGCGCTCAAGATGTCGCTGAACACCGCCTACTACCGGCTGATGCTCAAGCTCAAGAACGGACCTCAGGCCGTCGCCGACGCCGCGTTCCAGGCCGGCGTCGCCAAGAGTTTCCCCGGTGTTCCGCACACGCTGTCCGAGGACGGCAAGGGCGGCCCACCCAACAATGGAATTGTGCTGGGCCAGTATCAAACTCGGCCTGTCGACATGGCCTCGGCGTATGCCACGCTGGCCGCTTCCGGCGTGTACCACCCGCCGCATCTGGTGCAAAAGGTCGTCAACGCCGATGGCCAAGTACTTTTCGACGCCGGCAACTCCGACAAGGGCGCCGACCAACGCATCGACAAGGCGGTCGCCGACAACACCACCGCGGCCATGCAACCGATCGCCGCCTATTCGCGGGGCCACGCCCTGTCGGGTGGCCGGGCGTCGGCGGCCAAGACCGGCACGGTGCAGCTGGGCGACACCCAAGCCAACAAGGACGCGTGGATGGTCGGCTACACCCCGTCGTTGTCGACGGCGGTGTGGGTGGGAACCGTGCAGGACAATGTGCCTCTGGTAACCGCCTCGGGCGCAGAGGTTTACGGCTCGGGCCTGCCATCGGATATCTGGAAGTCGACGATGGACGGCGCGCTGAAGGGCACCTCCAACGAGACCTTCCCCAAGCCGACGGAGATCGGTGGCTACGCGGGTGTGCCCGTCGCGCCCCCGCCGCCGCCGCCGTCGGAGACCGTCATCCAGCCGACCATCGAGGTGGCGCCGGGCATCACCATCCCGGTCGGACCGCCCACGACGATCACCGCTGCACCGCCGCCCCCGCCCGGAGCGCCGCCGGGACAGTTCGGACCGCCGCCGCCCGCACCGCCGTTCGGGCAACCGCCACCGTGACCGGCGCTCAGCAGGAGAGCGCCACCATTTCCCCGCGGACGCTGGCCGACGATCTGCGTAGCGTCGACAACCGCGATTGCCCCAGCCGCACCGACTCTTTGGGCTCCGCGTTTGCCGACGCCATCGGCGGTCCGGTGGGTCGGCATGCGCTGATCGGCCGCGCCCGGTTGATGACGCCGGTGCGGGTGATGTTCTTGATCGCTCTCGTGTTCATGGCGCTGGGCTGGTCGACGAAGGCGGCGTGTCTGCAGAGCACCGGTACCGGAACGGCGGATCTGCGGGTCGCCAACTGGGACAACCAGCGCGCCTACTACGAGTTGTGCTATTCGGATACGGTGCCGCTATACAGCGCGGAGTTGTTGAACAAGGGCATGTTTCCGTACAAGTCGAGCTGGGTCGAGACCGATTCCAGTGGTGCGCAGCAGACCCGCTACGACGGCAAGCTCGCGGTGCGCTACATGGAGTATCCGGTGCTGACCGGCCTCTACCAGTACGCGTCGATGGCGCTGGCCAAGACCTACACCGCGTTGACCAAGCTGGCCCCTCTTCCGGTGATCGCCGAGGTGGTCATGTTTTTCGACGTCGCGGCGTTCGGGCTGGCGCTGGCCTGGCTGGCCACCGTATGGGCGACCGCCGGCCTGTCCGGCCGCCGCATCTGGGATGCGGCCCTGGTGGCCGGCTCGCCGCTGTTGATCTTTCAGATATTCACCAACTTCGATGCGCTCGCAACGGCATTCGCGATGAGCGGACTGCTGGCATGGGCGCGGCGAAAACCGGTGCTGGCCGGCGTGCTGATCGGGTTGGGCGCCGCGGCCAAGCTGTACCCCCTGTTGTTCCTGGGCCCGATGTTGGTGCTGGCCATCCGAACCCGGCGCTTTGGCGCCCTGGCCCGCACCGCGGGAGCAGCCGCAGCGACCTGGGCGTCGGTGAATCTGCCTGTGCTGGTGCTGTTTCCGCGGGGCTGGTCGGAATTCTTCCGGCTGAACGCCCGTCGCGGGGACGACATGGACTCGCTGTACAACGTCGTGAAATCGTTCACCGGTTGGCCCGGCTTCGATCCCAAGCTGGGCTTCTGGGAGCCGCCCACGGTGCTGAACGCGGTAGTCCTCGTGTCTTTTGTGGCCTGTTGTGCGGCAATCACTTACGTTGCGTTCACAGCTCCGCAGCGGCCCCGGGTGGCGCAGCTGTTGTTTCTGGTCGTCGCCGCGTTCCTGTTGACCAACAAGGTGTGGAGCCCGCAGTTCTCGCTGTGGTTGGTGCCGCTGGCGGTGCTGGCGTTGCCGCATCGACGGGTGCTGCTGGCGTGGATGACGATCGACGCGCTGGTGTGGGTGCCGCGGATGTACTACCTCTACGGCAACCCGAATCGTTCTCTGCCGGAACAGTTTTTCACCACGACGGTGTTGCTGCGCGACCTCGCGGTCGTCGCACTGTGCGCGTTGGTGATCCGCCAGATCTACCGGCCCGACGAAGATCTGGTGCGCTGGGGCGGACGCGTGGACGATCCGGGGGGCGGGCCGTTCGACCGAGCCCCCGATGCACCGCCCGGATGGCTGCCCGACGGGCTACGTCCGACCCGCTCGCGACGTTCGGCCGCGCCGGCGCTCCCACTCGACCGCGACGCCGAACTTGAGACGGCAACAAGGCAAACGTGATGCTGGTCGCCATCCCATTGTTCCCGCGCTTCACCGCACTCGACGCCGTTGGGCCTTACGAAGTGCTGCAACGCATTCCGTCGATCGACGTGACATTCGTCGGACACCGCCGCGGTGAGGTTCGCACGGAGAACAGCATGCTCGGCGTCACCTGTGACGCCAGCTTCGACGAAATCAGCGCGCCCGACGTGGTGGTGGTCCCCGGCGGCATCGGCACCCGGAAGCTGATTCACGACGAGCCCATTCGCGCCTGGCTGCAGGCGGTACACCCGACCACCACATTCACCACCTCGGTGTGCACGGGTGCGCTGTTGCTTGCCGCCGCGGGATTGCTCGACGGGCTCACCGCGACCACGCATTGGCGGGCCGCCGATCTGCTCAACGAGTTGGGGGCACGCTACGTGCCCGACCGGGTCGTCGAGCACCTGCCGCAGCGCATCATCACCGCGGCCGGGGTGTCCAGCGGCATCGACATGGCCCTACGGCTGGCCGAGCTTCTCGTGGACCGCGAGGCCGCGCAGGCCGCGCAGCTGCTCATCGAGTACGACCCGCGGCCGCCGTTCGACTCCGGTGCGCTCGCCAAGGCCGACGACGCGACCAAGGCCCGGGCCGAGGAGTACCTGCACCAGCGGCAGTAAACGCCTACGTATGGAACTACCGCGACACCACCGCCCTACTTGACTAGACGCCGCTGTGCGGCGTGCCTTTGTCATCCCACGTGAGGTCATATGGCCCTAGGCGCTCACGCGACCCAGGCAAATGCTTGCGGATATGAGCGGCCAAGGCTATGACGGTGGACTGGGCTTGGGCCAGCCCGCCCCAGGCGCTCAGCCGCTGACAAATGTTGAGGCGCTACGGCTATTGGCCAGCGTCAGCTATGGGCGGGTCGTCTTCACTCTCGACGCGCTTCCTGCGATTCGCCCCGTTAATCATCTGCTCGACGAAGACCGGATCATCATCCGTACCCGTCTGTCGGCTTCGATCTCCGCTTCCGTGCGATCCGGCGAAAGCATCGTCGTAGCTTACGAAGCCGACAGCCTCGACCCCCAGACCCAGACGGGTTGGAGCGTCGTCGTCACCGGACACGCACGCACCGTCACCGATCGCACCCGAATCTCGCGCTACGAGCATCTACTCCGTCCATGGGTCAACCACGCTGACACCGTCGTGGCCATCGACCCCGTCATCATCACCGGCCTCCGCATCGCCGCCACGAACGCGCCGGACTGACCCACTACCGGATTGCCGGGAGTTTGGGGGCCGGCCGGTCGTCCGGTACCCTGATGCGGTTGCCGACGCAGGCGACTCTCCTGCCACGGAACGACCGTGGCCGTACAGACCAGAGGAGGTGGTGAGGTTTCCATGCGTCCATACGAAATCATGGTCATTCTTGACCCCACACTTGATGAGCGCACTGTTGCTCCGTCCCTGGAGACGTTCCTCAACGTCGTCCGTAAAGACGGCGGATCCGTCGACAAGGTGGACATCTGGGGTAAGCGCCGGCTGGCCTACGAGATCGCCAAGCACGCCGAAGGCATCTACGTGGTCGTCGACCTCAAGGCAGAGCCGGCCACGGTGTCCGAGCTCGACCGTCAGCTGAGCCTCAACGAGTCGGTGTTGCGCACCAAGGTGATGCGCACCGACAAGCACTGAGCCGGGTAGCGCGCACGCTCCCCGCCGTCGGCGCCTATGCGTAGGCTCAGCGAGAACATGCTCATGACCGTTTACCGTCCCCAGGCGAGAGCCGGGATGGACCCAGGAGGAAACAGTGGCTGGTGACACCACTATCACCGTTGTCGGAAACCTGACTGCCGACCCCGAACTGCGGTTCACTCCGTCGGGTGCCGCCGTCGCGAATTTCACCGTGGCGTCGACACCCCGGATCTTTGATCGCCAGAGTTCGGAATGGAAAGACGGCGAGGCGCTGTTCTTGCGGTGCAACATCTGGCGCGAGGCCGCGGAGAATGTCGCGGAAAGCCTCACCCGCGGGTCGCGGGTGATCGTCACCGGACGGCTCAAGCAGCGCTCGTTCGAAACCCGCGAAGGCGAGAAGCGCACCGTGTTCGAGGTTGAGGTCGACGAGATCGGGCCCTCGCTGCGGTATGCCACCGCCAAGGTCAACAAGGCCAGCCGCAGTGGTGGCGGCGGTGGTGGCTTCGGCAGCGGCGGGGGCTCTCGTCAGGCGCCCCCGGCGCAGGCGCAGGCAGGCGGCGCTCCGGCTGACGACCCGTGGGGCAGTGCCCCCGCATCGGGCTCCTTCGCCGGCGGCGACGAAGAACCGCCGTTCTGACGTCAACCAACACAAGACCAGTAGCAAACGGAAAGAAAGAAACACATGCCCAAGTCCACGAAACGGCGCCCGGCTCCGGAAAAGCCGATCAAGACACGGAAATGCGTCTTTTGCTCGAAGAAGGGCCAACCGATCAACTACAAGGACACCAACTTGCTGCGCACCTACATCAGCGAGCGCGGCAAGATCCGGGCCCGTCGGGTCACCGGTAACTGCGTGCAGCACCAGCGCGATATTGCGATCGCGGTGAAGAACGCCCGCGAGGTGGCCCTGCTGCCCTTCACATCGTCGGCGCGATAGCCGCCGCACGCCCAACCGAAAGTACGAAAACGATGAAGCTGATTCTGACGGCCGACGTCGACCATCTCGGTACCATCGGCGAGACTGTCGAGGTCAAAGACGGGTACGGCCGTAACTTCCTCCTTCCGCGCGGCCTGGCGATCCTCGCGTCGCGCGGTGCCCAGAAGCAGGCCGACGAGATCCGGCGGGCTCGCGAAACCAAGGCGGTGCGCGATCTTGGGCACGCCAACGAGATCAAGACGGCGATCGAGGCGCTCGGGCCGGTCCCGCTGCCGGTGAAAACGGCGGCCGATTCCGGCAAGCTGTTCGGCTCGGTGACCGCCGGCGATGTCGCCGCGGCAATCAAGAAGGCCGGCGGCCCGAATCTCGACAAGCGCATTATTCGGCTGCCCAAGTCTCATATCAAGGCGGTCGGCACCCATTCGGTCGCGGTGCATCTGCACCCCGAGATCAATGTCGACGTTGCGCTCGACGTCGTCGCGGATAGCTAACTCGGCACTGTTTGTTGACATCCGGCGGCTGCCTCAAATCGGCGGCCGCCGGATTTTGTTCTGCCGCGAGCGCGCCGAGAGTTTCCGCTGTGGATGGCCCTCGTGTGTCGGGCTGGCGAACTATTTCGGTGATGTCGCCGAGTGGGCCCCTTAACCCCCTCGTAACTCAGCGAAAATATGGCTGAAAGCCAACACGCCCGGCGCAGTAACCTGCGGCGACACGCCGAAGAGATTCTTCTCCACACCAAATCACCCTTTGTGTACGACCCTTATCAGCAGGGATGTCGCAGCGCCGCGTTTTAATCCACAGGTTCTCCACACCCCACTCAACACAGGTGTCGATGGATATGCACACACGATGCACAGCCTTATGAACAGCGGCCCTTTCAAGTGCTGCCCAGCAACGTTTACGGTCTTCCAGGCGCGAGGCTTACGGGTGCTTGGTTCAGGGGTGTGTGAGCGTCCGGACCTACGCTGCGAGTGTCGGCGATCGAATGTATGTTCGTATGCATGTTGCAGAGAGGTGAGAGCCCGTGGCGGTCGTTGATGACCTAGCGCAGGGCATGGACGCTGCACCGCCCAGCGAGGAGTTCAGCCGTCAGCCACCGCAGGATCTGGCCGCGGAGCAGTCGGTGCTGGGCGGGATGCTGCTGAGCAAGGACGCCATCGCCGATGTGCTGGAACGGCTGCGGCCCGGTGACTTCTATCGCCCCGCACACCAGAACGTCTACGACGCGATCCTGGACCTGTACGGGCGCGGGGAGCCCGCCGACGCGGTGACGGTGGCCGCCGAATTGGATCGCCGCGGGATGCTGCGCCGGATCGGCGGAGCGCCGTATCTGCACACCCTGATCTCCACGGTGCCGACCGCTGCCAACGCCGGGTACTACGCGGGCATCGTGGCCGAGAAGGCGCTGCTGCGCCGCCTTGTGGAGGCGGGAACGCGGGTCGTGCAGTACGGCTATGCGGGCGCCGAGGGCGCCGACGTGGCCGAGATCGTGGACCGCGCGCAGGCCGAGATCTACGACGTCGCCGAGCGGCGGTTGTCGGAGGACTTCGTTCCGCTCGAGGATCTGCTGCAGCCGACGATGGACGAGATCGACGCCATCGCCTCCAACGGCGGCGTCGCACGCGGCGTGCCGACCGGCTTCACCGAACTCGACGAGGTGACCAACGGTCTGCACGCCGGGCAGATGATCATCGTCGCGGCCCGACCTGGAGTGGGCAAATCGACACTTGGATTGGATTTTTTGCGCTCATGCTCGATCAAGCACCGCATGGCCAGCGTCATCTTCTCGCTGGAAATGAGCAAGTCCGAGATCGTGATGCGGCTGCTGTCGGCGGAAGCGAAAATCAAGCTGGCCGATATGCGTTCGGGCCGGATGAACGACGACGACTGGACCCGGCTGGCGCGGCGAATGAGCGAAATCAGCGAGGCGCCACTGTATATCGACGACTCGCCGAACCTGACCATGATGGAGATCCGCGCCAAGGCACGCCGGCTGAAGCAGAAGGCCGACTTGCGTCTGGTCGTGGTCGATTATCTGCAGCTGATGTCGTCGGGAAAGAAGGTCGAGTCGCGGCAGCTAGAGGTTTCCGAATTCTCGCGTCAACTCAAGCTATTGGCCAAGGAGATCGAGGTTCCGGTGGTGGCGATCAGCCAGCTGAACCGTGGTCCCGAGCAGCGCACCGACAAGAAGCCGATGCTGTCCGACCTTCGTGAGTCGGGATCGCTGGAGCAGGATGCGGACATGGTCATCCTGTTGAACCGGCCGGATGCTTTCGAGCGCGACGACCCACGTGGGGGAGAGGCCGATTTCATTCTGGCCAAGCACCGCAACGGCCCGACCAAGACGGTCACCGTCGCCCACCAGCTGCACCTGTCGCGCTTCGCCAACATGGCGCGGTAGGTACCCGCCTGCCCTGGTTGGGTCAGCGGAAGCGGATATTCGACGTCGCCAGGCCGAAGATCTTCCGGCCACCGGACTTCGCGGCGACAATGGCGACACCGGTGCGGGTTGCCGGGTCCAGCGACTTGATCCGGCCGCTGTATTCGATGTCTGCACCCTCGGCGGCCGATACGATCACCGGCTGGGACAGCCGCACCGCGTAACGGGTCACCGCACCGGGATCGCCCGACCATGCGGAGGCGAATGCGGCACCCAAGCCCATGGTGAGCATTCCGTGGGCGATCACATCGGGCTGCCCCGCCATTTTGGCGAGGTTCTCGTCCCAGTGCAGCGGGTTGGCGTCGCAGGCCACACCGGCGTAGTTCACCAGGTCGCCGCGAGAGAGTCGGGCGTGGTGCACCGGTAACTCGTCGCCGACCTTCATGTCGTCGAAGGACGGCGTCCCAAGGGTGCGGGTCGGATCCGGTTGGGCGAGCCGAACCTCGCCCGCGGGACGCACCGTCTTCTGGTAGGCCGCATCGGAGTACTCGATTCCGGCGAGGTTCACGTCGTGCATCATCACTTGCTGCGCGGTCGCCCTGATCGCCGGATCGACATCCTCGGAAGTGACGCCGACGACGGTGGTGTGCAGCGTGTGCACCCGCTCGCCGGCAGTGTCGGTGAAAGTGTTGGTTACGGTGATCAGGTCTCTGCCGGCAATCCGGCGCACCGATGACAGCTCGACGTCGATGTGCAGTTCGTCGCCGGCGACGATCGGCCGGTGCTGCTCGAAGACTTCTTCGGTCTGCAGGTACATCTCGTAACCGATGACCACCGATTCGAACAGGTGCCGATTGGCGGCCATAGCCGGGGCCGACGTGAACGTCAGCGGTGCCACCAGGCCCGAATATCCCAGCTCGGCGGCGGCGGCGACATCCCAGTGCGCGGGGTGATAGTCCTGCACTGCTCGGGCGAACTCGCGCACCTTCTCGCGGCCGACCTCGTATGTGTCGTCGATCTTGTAGTAATGGCCGACCCGCGATTCGAGCATCGACGTTTCTGCTGCTGCGGTCATGAATTGCCCAACTTTTCTACCGGCCTGTTCACGGAGGCCGACCAACGCACACTAACGCGTGGGCCCCAGCCCACTGGACGCAGCGACGCTTCACGGATTTGTGGGCCAGTTGCGCGCTTCATGCCTTAAGGCGCTAATTTTCCTGGGTGATGTCCTCAGGTGCCGGCGCTCTTGCGCGGTGGATTGCTCCCTTTCTGACTGTTGCGGCCGTTGCCTACGTGGGTATTTCTGCCAACCCCGTGCACGCCCCGACGATGCGCTTGGTCGCTGACGGGAACCCGTTGGCCGGAGCACCGTTCTACGTCAATCCCGGCTCGGCGGCCATGCGCGCCGCGCAGGGCGCCGATCCGCCGAGTCCGGAGTTGACCGCGATCGCCAACACGCCGCAGGCGTACTGGATCGTCCCGGGCGGTTCGGCAGGCACGGTCGGGAAGTATGTCGGCGACGCAAATGCTGCCGGCGCCATCCCGGTTCTGACGCTGTACGGAATTCCGCACCGCGACTGCGGCAGCTTCGCCGCGGGCGGCCTCGGGTCGGGCGACGACTACCAAGGCTGGATCGACGGCATCGCTGCCGGCGTGGGCGCCTCGCGGGTGGCGATCATCGTCGAACCCGATGCGCTCGCCATGGCCGACTGTCTATCGGGTGATCAGCGCCAGGAACGCTTCGACTTGATTCGCTACGCCGTCGACACGCTGACCCGGGACCCGAACGCGGCCGTCTACGTCGATGCCGGACACCTGCGCTGGCATAGCCCCGAGGACATGGCCGCCCGGCTCAACCAGGCCGGGGTCGGCCACGCGCGCGGTTTCAGCGTCAACACTGCGAACTTCTTCACCACCGAGGACGAAATCGGCTACGGCGAGGCGATTTCGGGGCTCACGAACGGTGCGCACTACGTGGTCGACACGTCGCGCAACGGTGCCGGACCAGCGCCCGACGCCGAGCTCAACTGGTGCAACCCCAGCGGCCGAGCACTGGGCACGCCCCCTACCGCATCCACCGCGGGTGCGCACGCCGACGCCTACTTGTGGATCAAGCGTCCCGGCGAATCCGACGGGTCATGCGGCAAAGGTGATCCACCGGCGGGCACCTTCGTGAACCAGTACGCCATCGATCTGGCCCACAGGGCGGGCCAATAGTCGGGGGCTCAGCCCTCCATTGGCGCTTCACGACGGACGAGCGCCCAGAGCGGTTGTGTTGTAGAAAGTGCGTACACGAAAGCCCTGCCAAGCAGCGAGCGGGATTCGACTGGCTGAGAAGAGAGGGCCTGATCGTATGCCTGCATGGAAACGCCGCAGCGCGACAGATGGCAGCAGCACAACCGACGGTAGCCGCAGCGTTGGCGCCGAAATCGAACTCGAGGTCACTGAACCGACGGTGCTGGACTTCCAGATCGCGGTCAGCCGTCAGCCAGGCGTCGAGGTGAACGAATCGCTGACCATCAAACGCAATGGCAAGGTACTCGAACCGCGCGAAATCATCGGTGCGCATCAGTCGCGCATTCATGTCGTGGCGGCCGACAAGGGGACAATGACCATGTCGTACTCGGCGACGGTCGTCGGGCAGGCGGATCCCCAACCGCTCAGCGATCTCGACGCAATCACGTATCTGCGCCCGAGCAGATACGCCGAAGCCGACAAGTTCTTCGGATTCGCCGCCACGGAATTCGGGCAGTACGGCCCATCGGTCACGCTGCTCGAGAGAGTCTCGTCGTGGGTCGGCACCCGGCTGAGCTATGTCCCTGGATCCAGCGATCCGATCGACGGGGCCACCGAAACGTTGCTCGCGGGCGCAGGCGTCTGTCGCGACTATGCCCATCTGGTTATCGCGCTGCTGCGTGCGGTCAACGTCCCGGCCCGATTGGCGGCGGTGTATGCGCCCGGATGTCACCCGATGGATTTTCACGCTGTGGCCGAGGCGTTGATCGACGGTGTGTGGCGGGTCGTCGACGCCACGTGCCTGGCCCCCCGGCAGTCTATGGTCCGCATCGCCACCGGCCGCGATGCCGCCGACACCGCGTTCCTGGACAACCACGGGGGTGCGATCACCTTGCAGAACATGACAGTCACCGCGGTTGTGGACGGTGAGCTGCCGAAGGACTCGGTCGAGCAACTCGTCAGTCTGCAATAGAGGCGAATCGCTGGTGACACGTCGTGGCCACGTAACGTCTGCGGACCATGACCGTTTACGCGTTGAACCTCTTCGACATCGCCGACGCCGACGAGTACCGCGCCTACTCACGACGTTCACCCGCCGAGGTGGCGCGGCATGGCGGGCGGGTCGTTGCGCTCGGGAGTTTCCAGCGCGCCGTCGTCGGCGACATCGATCCGCGTCAAGTGCTGATACTCGTGGAGTGGGAATCACGGGAGGCGTTTGACAGTTACTGCAACGACCCCGAACTCGCTGATCTGCATCGGCATCGCGAGGACGGAACATCGGGATACATCTGGCACCTGTTCGACCGCCTCGAGGACCTCAGGCCGGTACTGAGTCGATAATCGACTACCGCACAGTCACATCAGGCGTCCGGCCGGGATCGTGGACGACGAATTGCCGTGTTGCAAGCCCATTTTCAGCATCCACTAGCCGATGGCTCCGCTCGCACCTTTCGTGGTCGGCGAGCCCTCCGTTGTTCCGCGGCGGCAGGGCGTCTCGGCGCATGAAAAGCGTTCTATCGCAGTCGAAGACAACTCCTACTGCCGCACGTGCTAGTCTGACCCGGGATGCCCGTCGGCATCCATTCAGAATGAGAGAAGTTGAAGGTATGGCACAGGGAACTGTGAAATGGTTTAACAGCGAAAAAGGCTTCGGTTTTATCGCTCCGGATGGTGGCGCAGCAGATGTGTTTGTCCACTACACAGAAATCCAGGGAAACGGCTACAAATCGCTCGAGGACAACCAGCGAGTTGAGTTCAATATCGAGCAGGGGGCCAAGGGTCCGCAGGCAGTCGGGGTAACCGCCGTCTAGTGTGAGCTTTTCTTCTTGTGGGCTGGCGGGTGGTTTCCCGCCAGCCCACAGCACGTTGAGGGGGTTGTCGGGCCCAATTGCACCGGGCGACGTCTTTCCTGGCGCTCACGTGTAGATTGGTTGGTAAGTCGTTCGTGTTGGCACTGGCACCGTTGACGTTTTGTTTGTATTTGCGCAGCTCACGAATCGATCCCCCTTCGCCCGACAGACCAGCGTTGCGCTGAAGCCGAACCAATTTAAGGACCCCGCTCCATGAAATCGTCGGATTTGTTTTCACATCTCAACGAGCCCGAGGTTGTGTCCCACACAGGTGCCGATTCGGAATCGGTGCAGCTTCCTGCTTTCTCCGATCGCCCCAACAGCGATTCCGCCGCCATCGGCCGTAGCCGCAGCGCCGGTGCCGCGACCAGCGACGGTGACGGCCGACGGTGATGTAGGGCGCTCAGATCTTGAGATAGCCCTTGTCGGCCGGGATTTGGGCGGCGGTGACCAACGAAGAGGCATCGCTGGCGAGCCAGACCACGATGTCGGAAACCAGGTCGGGGGCGGCCAGCGAATCGGTCGGCAGCGCGCCCGGCGAGAAGCTGTGGATGTAATGCGGGTGGTCTTGGAAGACCTGATACATCGACAGGTCGTTGCCCATCGGGGTGTCGGTGCCGTAGGGGTGCACCGAGTTGACACGGATACCGAATTCACCGAGTTCGACTGCCAGCGAGTTGGTGAGGCCGACCACGCCGAATTTGGTTGCGCAGTAGTGGCCACAGCCCGGGACGGCTTTGATACCTGCCGCGGAGCTGATGTTGATGATCGACCCCCCATTGCCGGCCGCGATCATCGGGGGCACTACGGATTTCATGGTGTTCCACAGCCCGGTGAGATTGGTATCGAGGGTCTCCTGCCACTGCTGAGCCGAAATCTCCCACACCCGACCCCAATTCAGCACGCCGGCATTGGCCACGACGATGTCGAGCCGTCCGAACTGTTCGACCGCAGTCGATACCACTCGCTGCTGGCCGGCCAGGTCGCGGACGTCGACCTCCTCGGCGAGGATTTTGCGGCCCTCGCCCTCGACCAGGCTGACCGTTTCGGCGAGGTCTTCGGGTGCGGCCGGGGGATAGCCGTTGTGTTCGGCAACTGGTGCGCACGCGTCGATCGCGACGATGTCGGCACCGGCGCGGGCTAGCCGGATGCAGTGTGAGCGGCCCTGTCCGCGAGCCGCTCCCGTCACGTAGGCGACCTTCCCGACTAACGGGGTGGCGGTTTCGGTCATGCCGATAGCTCCTCTGCTCGCGGCGCTGGCTGCGGCCGGATGGCGGGTTGGTTGCGAGACTCGGGATAGTGATTGTCGCGCCGGGTGCCACCCAAGTCGGTGATGCCCTTGTCCCGCGGAGGCTTCCTTGCGGCGGTACCTCCCGGCCCGGCGACGATGTGAGCGCGCATGTACCTAACGATATGTGTTCCATGCGGTCGACAGTGCGTCAGGCGATGAGTTTTGAAATCGATGGTTTGACCAGGCGTTGAGCGGGTATTTTCACCGAGCCACAGTTGAGTAGGGGGGCCGAAGATGACGACAGTAGAGCAGGGTCGTGCGCGGTGCCCGCGGTGCGCGGCATGGGCCGAGTACCGCTTCCTGGAATCCGGCGACGACACACTGAAGTACGAGGTGCGCTGCGATACCTGCGGCCACGTGCACTCCGAGGTAACCCCCGTGTCGACTCCCGGGGTGGCAGCTGCCTAGCTACGCCGGCTCATGAATGGGCATCGATCTTCCGCTCGACTGCGGTAACATATTGCGCCACAACGGATCCCGGCGCACTTCTGCCGCAGAGACCGAGGTCGATGACGCTGTGTGGGCCCGTTATTCGGCGGTTGGTTGCCTGCCACGCGGGATTTCTGTCGTAATCGGGATACCAGCCTTTGGTCTTAATACCCGCTAACAGAGGTCGATAAGCGGAAGATATCGACCCATAGCGGCTCGGTCTTGGACACTTCGAGGCCGCGGGGTGAGGCTGGATGTCAGCGGGCGAATTGACACCGCCCGGCCGAGCGACAGGAGTACGCGCATGATCACCTGGTCACCAAAACACACGTCGCAAATGCGTCGGTTGGGATCGCTCGCAATCGCCGGTGCCGTGACCGCGGCGATCGGCATGGCCGCCACCGCCAACCGGCCGACGGTGGCGCTGACTTCGGCCGACTCGGTCGTCGTCGCGCCGGGCGTCGCGATCACCCCCGCGCCGGGATGGACGGTCGCGGACCGGGGCCCCAACTGGGTCGCACTGTCCAACGCGAACTCCAGCGCGCAGTTGCAAGTCGCGGTCAAACCCGCCAGCGGGACCGATCTGGCCGGCATGCTGCAGGCCGACATCGATCAATTGAGTGGGACACCGGCGGCGGGCTTGATCAACGTCAAGAACTTGAGCGCGCCCATCATGAGAACGTTGCAGGGAGCTAACTTTCAGCAGGAGGCGTTCATTAACTACACCGCGGAGGTGTCAGGTCCGCAGGGGGCGATTCCCGTCATCGGCACGTTCAACGAGCTGTTGAACACCTCGAATCGGCAGACGGCCTTCATTGACTTCAGGCAGAACGACAGCGCGACAATTCAAGTCGACAACGAGGGCGGATCGATGATCGATTCGATGCTCTGACAGCCTATTTCGCGCGCCGCCGGGCGACGATGCGTCCGCCGCGCGAGGGCGCGAAGATGACGTGGCGGGCGCGAGGCTGCTCCGGCCGGGTGCGGCCCGGTGCGAGGTGATAGGCGCGGAGAACCTCACGAAGGATTGCGGTGGCTTCCATCATCGTGAACCCCGCCCCCAGGCAATAGCGCGCGCCGCCGCCGAACGGCAGCCAGTTCGCCGGCGTGGCGGAACCGTCGAGAAACCGCTCTGGCCGGAACGTCAGGGGATCGACGTGCTGGCCGGGATCCGTCTGCACCGGCAGGATGCCCGCAAACACGGTGTAGCCGGCGGGGACGCGGTAGCCGCCCAATTCGACGTCCTCGGTGAGCAGTCGCGCGACGCCGTAGAACACCGGGTGTAGCCGCATCGACTCCTTCACCACGGCTTCGAGATATCTGTCGTCTGCGGCGTCGACGGCGGCAAGTGCCTTGTCCTGCAACGCCGCGTCATGCGCCAAGTCGTGCAGGACCCACGATAACGTCGTCGCACTGGTTTCGTGACCGGCCAGCAGCAGGGTGACCATCTGGTCGCGCAGTTCGGCATCGGAGAGCCGGTCGTCATCGACTTGGGTCGTGATCAAGCGAGACAACACGTCGCTGCGGTCCCCGGTGTCCGCGGCACTGCGGCGCCGGCCGATCTCCTCGTAGAGCAATTCGTCGATGCGCGTTAACAATTGACGGAAGCGTTTCCAAGGCCCGAACCGCTGCAGCGGTGTGATCGCGTCGTCGATGTACACCGCCATCGGCGCCGACACGAGCCGGGAGAGCGCGTCGCGAAGCTCGTCCAGTTGTGACCCCGCGCTGACACCCAAGACGACCCGCAAGATG
Organism: uncultured Actinomycetota bacterium; assembly: GCA_963794245.1. Taxonomy (GTDB): domain Bacteria; phylum Actinomycetota; class Actinomycetes; order Mycobacteriales; family Mycobacteriaceae; genus Mycobacterium. Next base: position 806,284 of record CAWCDD010000005.1, read on the forward strand.
ATCTCCAGTGTCACGGCGTTCATCCGCGGCTGCGCGGCGAACGACGTCTCGACCGGCCATCGGCGTATTTCTTCGGCGGCGAGTTCGACCATCATGTCGCGGTAGCTGCGTAGCGCCGCGCCGTGGAATGACGGCATCACCAGCTTGCGAAGCCGTTGGTGCGCAGCCTCATCCGTGGTCAGCACCGAATGCTCACCCATTACGCGGCGCAGCCCCTGGATTCGTCCTTCCCCGGCGTGGAATGTCGCTGCGTCGCCGCCGAACACGCGCCGATTCAGGTCCGGACTGCACAGCAGGACAGCGGGCTTGCCCAGCACCGAAACCTCGAAGATGTCGCCGTAACGCTTGCGCATCCACGGCATGATGCGGTGCCGGTAGGGGAACAAGGCGGTGTGCACGATTCCCGGCAACCCGGGACCGGGCGGGGACGGCAGCCGCGCCAGCCGATCGGTAACGGTCAGCGCTGTCTCATCCATGACTCGTCCAGACTGCCGGACATCAGCGCCTCCTCGGGGCTTCGACGCCCAACCAGACTACCGAGGATCGGCCAATTCCAAATATCGAGTAGAAAACGCTCAGTGCGGCTGGGCAAGCCTGCCCATCTCGGTGTAGATCGATTCCCGCAGCTGGTCCTGAGGCAAATCGTGCAGTCCGGTCGCCGAGCGCACGAACGGCTCGAACAGCCGCCAGCCCAGCAGCAGCGCGATCGCATTCGCCGCACCGAGGCGGGCACTGTCGTCGTTGTCGTGCTGGGGCCGGATGCCCTCGAGCAGCCTGGCGGCGGCGGGAAAGCTGGACTGCAGTTGACCCGCCGGATACCCGTCGAGCAGGGCCCGCGCGATAACCCGCAAATGGCGCGTGGTGGCCGTGTCGATGTCGCTCGGCGACGCCTCGCCGTTGGTCATGGTGGTCAGGTTGGCGGCCAGGTGATCGAGTACCGCGGCGACCAGCTGCTCCTTGGTTCCGAAATGGCGGAAGACCAGGCCGTGGTTGACGTGGGCTCGGGCCGCGATGTCGCGAATCGACGCTGCCGCCGGGCCGCGCTCGGCGAACATCTCCGCCGCGCTGTCCAGGATTGCGGCGACCACCTCGTCGCGGCCGGTCGGAGCAGATTCCGGCGCTGCGTCGGGGCTTGCGCTGCGTGTAGTCATATGTCTACACTACACTGTAGTCGAACGACTACAGACCTGGATGGCAAAGAGAAAGCGGGCTCCCTTCAGGGGTTGCTGGTCGCGGGGTACCAGCAACCTCCGAACGGGGCCCGCTTTCGCGCGCTCACAAAGCCGCCGGGAGCGTGTCCACCGGAGCCGACGTAACCTCGCCCAAGAGCGGGTTCGGAGCCGATGGAAGGCGGGCAATTGTCGCCACGAGACGACCACCGATACGTGATCATCGGCGCCGGCGCTAAACGGCTTCGGCCCCGGGCGCTATTCAGCCCAGCAGCTGGCCGAACTTGTGGGAGCCGGCGGGCGCGATTGGCCGATCAGCTGACCAGACAGAGCAGTTTTCGGCCTGTCCACCACGCAAGCGTCTCGGCGCCCGCAGCCCGGTCGGCCGAGTTGCCCGCCCAGGCGATATAGCCGTCGGGACGCACCAACACCGCCGGACCGTCGTCGGCCCGCTCTGCCTGGGGGAGTCCGGCCGCGTCGATCCAGGGCGCACCCCGCTCACGAATGAAAATGAAACCGGGCAGGCGTTGTAGCTCGCTGATCCGCCCGTGCCGCAACGGAATTTGCGTAGCGCGGGTGCCCACCAGAGGGCTTTCGCCCCTGCGGGGGGCATACCGCAACGTTGTACCGGCGAAGCTGCCGGCAATCGCATCACGGATCCGGGGAATGCGAAGTAGCCGGGGTGCCAGCACGTTTCGTAGTCGGCGCGCGACCGCGGGCCGCAGCGTGATGCCACGGGCCATCAGGCCGGACTGCAGCAAGACCCGCTTACCGATCGGATGACGTTCGTCGTGGTAGGTGTCGAGCACGGCGTCGTCGGCACCGGCGAGTACCGCGTCGATCTTCCACGCGAGGTTCGCGGCGTCCTGAATACCGGTGTTCATGCCCTGGCCGCCCATCGGGGAGTGGGCGTGTGCAGCATCCCCGGCGAGAAACACGCGACCATGCCGGTACTGCGCGACTTGGCGTTCGTCGCAATGGAATCGGGACCTCCACCCCACTTCGAGCAGTCCAGGATCGGGGTCCATCGCCCGCGCCAGGATGTCGGCGATCTCGTTCTCGTCGACTGGCTCGCCGTCGGGCAGCTGATTGTTGCGGTCCCAGACCATTGCGCGGTACCAGGCGCCGTTGGCGTCGCGGTCGTCGTAGGGGGCCAGGAACGCGAACTCGTTGCGAGTGCTGCCCAGTGTCAGGCCTCGTCCGGAGGGGCCGTGCGCGAGCTTCACATCGGCAAGAACGATCGACGAGAGGATTGTCCGGCCGGGAAAATCCGCGCCCACCAATGCGCGTACAGTGCTGTGCGCGCCGTCGGCGCCGATCAAATACTTTGCCCGCCAACGGATATGGTCTCCTGCACCGTCGCCGTGTGCTCGTACGGTCGCGGTCACGCCGTCGGCGTCCTGATCGAGGCCGACGACCTCGACGCCGCGCCGGATATCGGCGCCTTGCGCGATGGCATAGTCGGCCAGCGCCCGATCAACGTTGGTCTGAGGGGTGATCATCGCGAATTGGTAGGGCGAGTCGAGCTGGGTGAGGTCGATGCGGGCACCGCCGAAAATCGTGACCCCCGGTGCCTGGTGTGAACGCGCCAGCAGGTCCTCGGCGACCCCCCTGGCGTCGAGGACTTCCAGCGTGCGGGCCATGGTGGCGAAGGCGCGGCTGGACGGGTTGATCGTGGGCCACTGCTCGAGCACGGTGACGGAGCGACCAGCGCGCGCAAGGTCACCGGCGGCGGTGAGCCCCGTCGGCCCGGCACCGACGACGAGGACGTTGACATGGTGGGTCGTCATCGTGTCACCGCCTCCGGGTGTGGGTACCAGCGACGGATGTCGTCGGGTGTCGCGACGGCTGCGCGATTGAAGACGAAGCGGCAGCCGGGCTGCGTGGCGTGTGCGGCGTTGACGATCGACTCGAACAGCAGCGTGTTGGCGGCGATCAGTCGCACGCCGGCGCCGATGAGCACCGCGTCGTATTGTTTGGCCTCCAGCCACTGGCGGGCTTTATCGGCACCCGCCTCGCCGAAGTCGATCAGGCAGTTGTCGACGTCGTAGCCTGCGGCGCGCAACGCGACGACATTGTCGTTGTTGGCGCCGCGCAGCTTCTCCCTCGACAGACCAGGGAATTGCGCGAAGTCGGGTGAGGAGTAGTCGATCACATCGGGATCGAGTCCGATCTGGATGGCTGTGACGGCCATGGCTGAAATCCCCCCGGTTATTGAGTTCAACAGTTGTTGAACTCAAAACGTTAGGCCCCGGTGCGTGCTATGTCAACAATTGTTGAATACACTGCCCGCATGGCGTCTAAAGCCCGTGATGCAGAGGCCACCCGGTCGACGATTCTGACCACCGCGCGATCGCAATTCGGGACCCACGGCTTCGAACGCACCACCATCCGTTCGGTGGCCGCGGAGGCCGGCGTCGATCCGGCGCTGGTGATGCACTACTTCGGCAGCAAGGCGGACCTTTTCGCGGCGGCCTCGCGATTCGAGGTCAAGTTCCCCGACCTCTCCGGCATCGCCCCGGACCGCATTGCCGATCTACTGCTGCCGATGTTCATCGGCGTCTGGGGACCGCAGGGCCCGCTGCTGCCGATGCTGCGCGCGGCCGCGACCAACCGGACTGCCGCGGACGCTCTGCTCGCGGTGTTCGTCGACCAGGTTGCCCCGGCGCTGGCCGCAGTGGTACACGATCACGCTCACGAGCGATCCGCGCTGGTCGGGTCACAGCTGCTCGGCCTTGCCACGGCCCGCTACATCCTGTGCATTCCGGCGCTGGCCGATATGGACGACGCGCGACTCGTCGAATGGCTGCGACCGGTGTTTATGCATTACCTCTCGGATCCGGCACCATGATCTGATGCATCCCTTCCGGAAAGCGGTCGAGAACCGCGACGAAGCAGCCATCCAGGCAATGCTGGCCGACACCGTCGTGTTCACCAGCCCGGTGGCGTTCAAGCCGTACGTCGGCAAAGCCGATCACCGCGGCGATTCTTCGTGGTGTGCTGCGGATCTTCGAGGACTTCCACTACGTCCGCGAGATCGCCGGCAGCGACGGTCGCGACCATGCACTCGTGTTCGAAACGGGGATATCCGGGGCACCGGGCGTGAAGATCACCGGTTGCGACTTCCTGCATTTCGACGAGGACGGCCTGATCGATGACTTCATGGTCATGGTGCGTCCGCTGTCGGGGGCGACGGCGCTATCCGAAGCGATGGGTGCGCAATTCGAGCGGATCCAGCAGGAGGCCGCCGAGCTGGCCGAAAAGTTCGCGACCGCCTAACAGCCGCTATTTGCAGACCGCGGTGAGGATTCCGACTCGTCCGGCGTCGGCTCGCGTGCTCGTTGTCGGCCTCGCGATTGCGTGACGGGCACAAACGACGGCGCCGCCGTGTTGCGATACGCATGTGGGTGAACCTCGAAGGGAGACGCGGGTGAAGATTCGTTTCGGGGTCGGATTGGGTGCGGACAGCGCACCCGATCAGCTCGCCGGCATCGTGGATCATCTGGAGGCCAGCGGGGTGGACTCGCTGTGGTTCTCCGAGTTGGTGTACGCCCCCGCGGTGGATCCAGTCGTCGGCATGGCCTACGCGCTCGCCCGGACGACTCGGTTGAAGGTGGGCACGTCGGTGGCGGTGCTGCCGGGACGCCATCCGGTGCTGGTGGCCAAACAGCTGGCATCGCTGGCGGCCATCGCGCCTAAGCGAGTTCTTCCGGTCTTCGGTCTGCGTTCGGCGATCCCGGCCGAGCGCGAGGTGTTCACGGTCCCGGATGGAGAGCGTGCGGCGGTGTTCGATGAATCGCTGCGGGTGCTGCGTTCGGTGCTGGCCCAGGATCCAGCCAGCTACCACGGCCGCTACTTCACGGTCAGCGGAGCGGTGATCACACCGAAACCGTCTCCCCCACTGGACATTTGGTTGGGCGGCTCGGCGCCGGCGGCGTATCGGCGCATCGGTACGTTGGCGGATGGCTGGTTGGGCAGCTTCCTTACTCCGGATGAGGCACTGGCCGGGCGCGAGGCGATCGAGCGTGCCGCGGAACAGGCCGGGCGACAAATCGAGCCGGATCACTTCGGTATTTCGTTGGGCGTGGCTGACGGCGAGCTGTCGGCAGAGTTGGTCGCGGCAGCCCGCCGGCGCCGTCCAGACGTCGATCCGGGTGAGCTGATCGCCGCGGGCTGGGATCAGCTGCACCGCCAAATCGACGGCTACCTGGATGCCGGGCTGACGAAATTCGTCATCCGGCCCGCCGGGAGAGGGCCGCTGGACGGCTTCATTGATCGTTTCGTCGCCGAACTGGCCGGTCGGCAGAACTGATCACCGCTTAGTCTCGAGAAGTGACCATCCCCTACGACGTGGCGCTGCATGAGCGGATTCGCGACCATCTAGCGGCCCACGACCGTCGCGTGGTGAGCGATCCGACCAAGCGGCATGCCGCGGTCGCGGTGGTGTTGGTCGATTCAGAGGTCGGGGAGGACCGGGTGGATCCGGTGTCGGTGGAGGCCTGGAACGAGGGTCGCCCGATGCCGGCAGCGGACCTGGACGGCCGCATGGTCGACGTGTCCGGCGGTGCCGCTTTTCTGTTGTGCCGCAGGGCTTCTCGTCTTACCGCGCATGCGGCGCAGTGGGCACTGCCCGGAGGCCGCTTGGATCCGGGCGAGACCGTGGTCGACGCGGCGCTGCGGGAACTGCACGAAGAGGTGGGGATCGAACTGCCCGACTCGACGGTGTTGGGGCTACTCGACGACTACCCGACGCGGTCCGGATACGTCATCACACCGGTGGTGATCTGGGGAGGCGGACGGCTCGATCCCCATCCCGCCCCCGACGAGGTCGTGGCGGTATACCGGGTGGGGCTACACCAGCTGCAACGCGATGACTCGCCGCGGTTCATCACCATATCGGAGAGCCCGCGACCGGTCGTGCAGATCCCGTTGGGAAACGACCTCATCCACGCACCTACCGGCGCGGTGCTGTTGCAGTTGCGCTGGCTGTGTCTGGAAGGACGCCAAGATGCGGTCGATCAGCTCGAGCAACCGGTTTTCGCATGGAAGTAACTATCTGACAACCGCTTTCGCACTGGACATTTGTCAGTGTTTGTACGCAGGGCGCGCACAAACACCGACTCGATCTAGCCAGATATCGACGCCGGGGGCAAGATGACTGAGCAACGTTGCCGCCGATCGACCTCAGGAGTGCCAGATGACGACTTATGCGTTCGACCCGGAAATCGCTGCGGTGGTTCCACTCCTGCCCGACCTCCCGGGCGACGATCCCCTGGCCATCCGGGCGGCGCTGTCGGACATGATCGCTCAGTTTCCGCCGCCGGACACCGCCGGAGTGCAGATCGAGGACCGTGAAATCCCCGGACGCGACGGCGATCCCGCGGTGCCGATCCGCATCTACCGGCCCGACCAGTGCAGCGCACCGGCCGGGGTGTACAACGTGCACGGGGGCGGATTTGTCGCCGGTGACCTGGAAACCGAGCACGCCTCCAACGTCATTCTCGCCCGCGAACTCGGCGTAGTCGTGGTGTCCGTTGACTACCGGCTCGCACCGGAAACACCGTTCCCCGGTGGGCTGGAGGATGCGTACGCCGGGCTGGTCTGGATGGTGGCACACGCGGACGAATTAGGGATCGACCCGCAACGCATCGCGATTCAGGGCACCAGCGCCGGCGGCGGGCTGAGTGCGGCGCTGGCGCTGCTGGCGCGTGACCGCGGCGGACCGCATATCGCGTTCCAGTTTCTGTCCGTGCCCGAGCTCGACGACCGACTCGCCACCGCGAGCATGACCGACTTCACCGATACCCCACTGTGGAGTCGCCCCCGAGCGATTCTCAGCTGGGAGTGTTACCTGGGGCCCGGGCGCGCCGGCACCGATGGCGTATCGATCTATGCCGCGCCATCTCGTGCGACCGATTTGGCGGGGTTGCCACCCGCGTACGTCTCGGTCATGCACTTCGATCCCCTTCGCGACGAAGGCGTCGCCTACGCGCTGGCCATGCTTGCCGCGGGCGTGAGCGTCGAATTACATTTGTTCCCCGGCACTTTCCACGGCTCGATGTTGATCCAAGACGCAGCTATCTCGAAGCGCGAGGAAGCGGAGAAGATCGCGGTGCTGCGTCAAGCGCTCGCACTGTAACGCAGCGATCAGGGATCGGCGGTAGTGCCGGCGCTATTTGCGCGGGCGCAGTACGGGTGTTACCAGCTCACCGGTGTTCAGGTAGCTGTCGAGGTTGCGGATCGCGAGCAGCGCCATCGCCCGGCGTGTTCGGGCTGTCGCGCTGCCGATGTGCGGGAACAGCACGACATTGTCCAGATCGAACAGCGCCGCAGGCACATTTGGCTCATCGGTGAACACATCCAGCCCTGCTCCGGCCAGCGCGCCGCCAGCGACCAGCTCCACCAGCGCGTCCTGGTCCACGACACTGCCGCGCGCAACGTTGATCAGGTAACCCTCGGAACCCAACGCCTCCAGGACGGTGCGGTCGACGAGATGACGAGACCGCTCATCGCCGGTGGTAGCGACGACCAGCACGTCGACCGATTCGGCCAACTCCAGCGGCGACTCCGCGTAGCGGTACGGCGACCCGTCAATTCGGTGTCGGTTGTGATAGGCGATGGCGCAGTCGAATCCGAGCAACCGGTTGGCGATTGCCGAGCCGATCCGGCCCAATCCCAGGATGCCGACTTGAAGGCCACTGACGTCCCTGGCGTACGGGAGGGGGCCCTCGCGCGCCCAGCGCCCCGCCCGCACGTAGCGGTCGGCGGCGCCAAAGCGGCGCAGTGTCATCAGGATCAGCCCCAGTGCCGTATCGGCGACGGTGTCCGACAGCACATCTGGAGTGTTACTCACCCCGATACCCCGTTGCTTGGCCGCTTCCAGATCGATTAAGTCCACTCCTGCCCCGTTGTTGACAATCACCTCCAGATTAGGCAGGGCCGCAATGGTTTCGGCGTCGACGCCGGGTCGGCCCGAGGTCACCACCACGCGAAATTGCGCCGAATGCTCGGCCAGGAACTCGGTTCGCTGCGGCCCCTCCGGGAGCTTGGGGATTTCGTAGCGCGCGACCAGCTCGGCTTCGAATGTGGGCTCGAAGTCGCCGCCGACCCGCAGCACGTCGTTCGTCTTCTTGACTGTCACGCTTGCATCATCTCCCAAGTTTCTCGGGTTGGCCTCGCCGACTGGTCAACAGGCAGGCGGCGGTGAGCAACTGCCAGATGGTGATCGAGTACACGCTTCCGCGCTCCCACGCCCCGTCGGGCAGCAGGTTTGTCTGTGCCGTCGCCGAATTGAGTATCAACATGATCATGCACAACAAGCCCAGGGCTGCAAGGAGTTTAGAGACCCGGCGGTACCAAAGTCGCCCGGCAACCATCCGAAGGGCCGCGACTCCCGTCAGAATGGAGGCGTTGCCGCCGACAATCGCCAGCACGGCGCCGATGATGTGCACCTTGCCGCTGTGCACCGTCCCGATCACGATATTGCCAACCGCGTTCACGGCAACTGTGCCCAAAAATAGTCGGGCCCTTCGATTGTCGGGGACACCCACCATCAGCGTTGCTCCGAGAAAGAACAGGATGCCCTGCAGGTAGAACGCGGCATGCATCAAGTAAGCCCGCGGCGAGTAGACCATCTGGCCGTGAACCAGCGTGCCGCGGAAAACGCCGAGATCGCTGATGTAGTTGTGCGCGTAGCTGTAGCCGGGCTCAAAGCCCGCGGCGGCGACCGCCTCGAGTACCAGGTAACCGATGGCCGCTACGACCCAGAGGGCTGCTCCACGCGTTGTGGCCAAAGTTGGGCTAAACCTCCCCGGCAGGGCGGGCCGAAGCGCCCGCCGTAGCTCAATCTTCCCCAGAATGCCGTCACGTAGGGCCGACTACCCGCACAATGACGCGATGCCCAACGCTGACGGCGCCCGTCGATTCCTGTTGACTATCGCATTGCTGGCTGCGCTGGTGGGATGCGGTGGTCACCCAGGGAACTATCGCACTGCAGGCGCAGGTGGCGACGTCGCCAATCCGATTGAGATCGGCAACGGCCGGCACCTCTATCTGGAATGCCATGGAAAGGGTGGGCCGACAGTCATTTTGGAATCCGGCTATCACAACTCGTCGGATCCATGGAGTCAGTCCGACGTGGCGGCGCCAGCGGTAGGTCCCGGCGTGCTGCCTGCCCTCGCGGACGATCATCGCGTCTGCGCCTACGACCGGCCCGGCACCTTGCGCTTTCCCGATCCTCCCAGCATCACCGATCGCAGTTCACCGGTCGCGATGCCACGCACCGCGCAGGACGTTGTCCAGGATTTGCATGCGTTGTTGGCCGCCGCACATGTTCCGGGCCCATACATTCTGGTCGGGCACTCGCTGGGCGGGCTGTTCGTCCGGCTGTACGCCCAGACCTATCCCGACCAGGTGCGGGCATTGGTGTTCGTCGATGCATTTCCCGTCGAGATACCGAGCCTGATGGGATCGGACTGGCCGACTTATCGCCAGATGTTGGACCAGCCGCTGCCGCAGTTCGCGAATTCACCTTCGTTCGAGGTGATCGACATCGACAAGAGCATCGAGCAGGTCGCCGCGGCCCCGGCTTTTCCGCCCGTCCCCACCGTCGTGCTGACGAGGACCGAGCCGTTCGCGATTCCCGGCACCGTCCCAGCCGAGCAGGGCGCGAAGCTGGAGCGCGCGTGGCGAGAGGCCACGGCGGATCTGATCGCGCTGCGGCCGCAGACACCCCACATGATCGCGACCGGCAGCGACCACTTCATCCAACTTCACCAGCCCGACTTGGTCGTGGCCGGCGTACGGCTGATCATGCAAAGGTCTGCCCCGAACCGCTGACCCATCGCTGCGGCATGGAGCACGCGCCGCGCTCGAGCGCGGCCGCCGCAGCAGTGGTCGCCGGCGACGGCGCCGCGGAGTCGCGCCCTTTGCGAAGGGATGGCGCTCATCCGCTTCGGTGTGCTCAGTCGCCGTACCGTTCAGGCGGGCATCGACCGGCGTGTGGCCAGCCGCCGCTCGGCATAGGCACGGCCCTGGTCGGAATCGCCCAGCACGATACCGGCGATGTCGGCCAGTCTGGCGATGCGTCCGCCGCCGCCCCAGGTACCGTCGGGAATCTCGTTGGCGAACACCCAAATTCGCAATGGGTCGCGGTCGTAGCGCCCGTCTTCAGCATCCAGGATCGCCTCGGTGACCGCGCCAACCATGCTCGCGCGACGCTCGTCGTCGAACTGGCCTTCGGGCACCGATGCGATCACGCGATAGTGCGGCGCCGCGGGCTCTTCACCGGCATGCAGCACCGCCGCGGGCCGATGCAACCACACCTTCGCCAATGCCCGAGCCGCGGGATTGGCCGGATCGGCCCCCTCGTGGACCAGCAGCACGTCGGTCAGTGTCACCAGCAAGGCTTTTTCGGTGGCGGCGGGTAAGGCGCCCTCCGGTATGTAGGCATCCAGCATCGGCATGTCGAAATCCTCCGTCTTCATCGGGCAAAGCTCTGGATTTACTTTCACAACGCAGCCTAGAGAGGCTGAGTTGCAAAGTCAAACTCTGGTATTGTGGCTGTTGTGTTCGCGTCCCGTGAGAGTTATAGCGCCGAAAACTGCTCTGTGAAACGCGCGCTCGAGATTGTCGGGGAGAAGTGGACGCTTCTGGTGCTGCGGGAGGCCTTCTACGGCGCACGGCGCTTCGAGCAGTTCCAAGCACATGTCGGATGCGCCCGCAATCTACTCAGCGAACGACTGGAAACCCTGGTCGAGGCCGGAGTGATGCAGCGTGTGCCGTATCGAGAACCCGGCCAACGGGAGCGCCACGAATATCGCCTCACCGACAAGGGCCTCGACCTCTTGCCTGCCGTTGTTGCGTTGATGCAATGGGGCGACCGCTGGGAGGCAGACCCCGCCGGGCCACCGGTGCAGATCATTCACCGCGATTGCGGACATCAGGTGGAGCTGGCTTTGCGCTGCAGCCATCACGACCGCCCGCTCAGCGCGCGAGACACCCGGGCCAGGCCCGGCCCCGGTGCCCGCCCCGCAACATCCGCGTAGCGCACAGACCCACGTGTGAGGTTTCTAGAAGAACGTTCCGGCATGGGGTGCCTCGCGAACCGCGAACAGTTGATCGGCCACCGCCAGCGCCGCTCGATCCTCGGCGCGGGCCAGCCCGGCCACCGCGAGACTGTGCCAGGTCGTGCCGCCCAGCAGCACGGCACCCAGCCCCTCGATCCCGACGTGGAGGTCGGCGCGTCGGGTCGTGGGTTCGGCTCCGCCTCCGGTGATCGTGAAGCTGGCCGAATTATTCGGCAGTAGTGGATCATTGACGGCGACGGTGACTGTGCAGTCCCCGACGTATGACCGCGCCGTGAGCGCGCTCTCGGCATCGATGACGCGCAGCCACGTTTCGTCGTGCACCGCGGTCACCTTCACTGCCCGCCGATCGACGAACAACGAGGGCAGCGCATCGTCGACGGGCATCATCCAAAACATCACTCGGTCAACAAGATCCAGATCTAAGAGGAAACGCATCAACCCGAGATAGGCATCTGTCGTCGGCGCGAAGAAGTCCTCGACCACAATGGTCCGTTGGTCGCTGACGAACCACCGGTCGGCGTCGATAGGGCGGTAGCGCGCGAAGCCCGACTCCACGCCGGGCTCACCGTGCACGACGACATACCAAGCCCCCGAGGATGCTTCGGTGCGAAGCCGTACGCCCTCCCACCACACGCCGGGACGATCGATGGTGCCCGGCCGGGATGGGCGATTCGTGTCATAGATACGGGGCAGCATTTCCCAGGTTTCGGCGGCGGCGACCAGTCGCACCGGACCACCGGATCCGACACCGGGCCGAAGAGCTGCCCGCCCGGTTTGAATCTCCACGCTCTGCGCCGAACTCGCCACACCGTAGCCGTACCGCTCATAGATCGTCGCCTCCGATGCCCGCAACGATGCGACCACCTCACCCCGCGCCGCGATGTCGCCCAGCTGGTGACGTATCAGATCGGTGGCGATGCCCTTCCGGGTGAACGACGGCAGCACGCCGATGTGTGTCACGGCGGCATGGCTCACGGTCGCTCCGCCGGGCAGGGTCAGTGTGCTCGTCGCGGCGTCCGCGGTCCCGACGAGTTGTCCTCCGACGAATGCGCCGACAGTGCGGCCGGGGTCGAGCAGCTTGGTGATCTGGCCGGGCGGCAGGTCCGACATCGGTGGAATGCCAACCATGGCGGCGCGAAACACGTTAGCCGCAGCGACGAGGTCGTCCTCGCTCTCGAGAACCCGGATCTCGGTGGTCATTCCGCCATCATGTCTTGTCCGCGCCGCGGTCGCCTCAACGCCCCACGAAGCTACTCCAACCGAACGCGTTCGTGGCGCATCGGCGCGGACTAGCGTAGGTGCCCGACGGAAGGAGCAGCACATGCTGGGCCACCTGGGCATCAACGTGCCCGATCTCTCAGTGGCGAAGCGTTATTACGACGCGCTGATGCCCCTCGTCGGGTTCGAGCCGTACTTCGACACCGACGAGGAATTCTCCTACCACCCCGCTGACAACAAGCCCGGCACGTTCCTGTTCTTCTACGTGGCGAGCGAGCCCGGTCAGTACTCATCGCAGCGCAGCGGCCTACAACACCTGGCATTCATGGTTCGGCGCCGTTCCCAGGTACACGCCGTACACGACCACATCGTTTCAATCGGTGGCACCGTCATCGACCCGCCGCAAAATTTCCCGCAGTACCCGGGGCCCTACTACGCCACCTTTTGGTACGACCCATTCGGCATCAAGCTGGAAGCCGTCTGTCACCACGACCGCGACTAGCGCCGGCGCTGTATCCGATTGGTGCGCAACGTCACCCGAGCGGGGTGATCCCCGCATTGGAGATCGTGAACCCGTGACCCGGGGAGGTGCTGCAGGTGATTTCATCGGGCTTCGATGTGCAGCTGAACGGACCGACGCCGGCGGTTTGGTCGTAGGCAAGGGTTGGCGTGCCCTCCCCAGGGTTGCCGACACAGGACACACCGGTGCAGCTGGTGACGACTCCGCCCGTGGACAGGTGCGCGGACTGCGGCGGCGAATTGGTCTGGCAATAGGCTTCGTCGGAGATGCCGGGATCACGTTTGTAGTTGATCTCGCAGCTGATGTTGCGTGAGGGAGACAAGAAGGCGCACATCGACGCCGTGCAGGCCGGGTTGTCCGCGGCGGCATGCGGGATTCCCACGCAGCAGCCAACGACGACGAATCCGATTGCCGCGACGACTGCACGCTTCATGGCGTCAAACCTAGCGGATGGGCAGCCCGGTCAGCGCTCTCGAAATAACCAGGCGCTGGATCTCGCTGGTCCCCTCGAAGATGGTGAAGATCTTCGCGTCGCGGTGCATCCGCTCCACGGGATAGTCGCGGGTGTAACCGTTGCCGCCGAGGATCTGGATGGCCTCGTCGGTGACATACACCGCGGCCTCGCTCGCCACCAACTTGGCCATCGAGCCCTCCGCGGAGTCGAAGTTCTGGTTGTTGCGGGCCATCCAGCCCGCCCGCCACACCAGCAGCCGGGCGGCGTCGACCCGGCTCTTCATGTCGGCCAGTTTGAATGCCACCGCTTGGAACTCGCCGATCTTGCGGCCGAATTGCTCACGCTGGCAGGCATATTCGAGCGCGTACTCGTAGGCGGCCCGGGCCACGCCGACCGCCATCGCGCCGACGGTGGGCCGGGTGCGCTCAAAGGTCTTCAGGGCCGCCTGGCCACCCGCGGAGGTGCCAGATTTGACCCGCGCGATCCGGGCTTCAAACTTCTCGCGGCCGCCGAGAATGCAGTCCTCGGGCAGCCGGACATTGTCGAGGACCACCTCGGCGGTGTGCGAAGCACGGATCCCGTGCTTCTTGAATTTCTGACCCTGAGCCAGACCCTTGGTGTCGGGTGGGATGACGAATGAGACCTGGCCCCGCGTGCCCAGCTCGGGATAGACCGACGCCACGATGATGTGCACATTGGCGATACCGCCGTTGGTCGCCCAGGTCTTGGTGCCGTTGAGAACCCACTCGCGTGTCGCCTCGTCGAAGCGGGCACGGGTACGGATGGCACCGACGTCGGAACCCGCATCGGGCTCTGACGAACAGAACGCACCGAGTTTGGGGTCGCCGGGCGTACCGAACATCTCGGGCAACCACTGGCCCAGTTGCTCGGGAGTTCCGTTGCCCGCCAACGCCGCTGCGGCCAGCCCGGTCCCCATGATGGAGAGCGCTATGCCGGCGTCGCCCCAGAACATCTCCTCGAACGCGGTCAGAAAGCCCAGGCCCGTCGGCTCGGCGGCTTGCTGTGCGAAGAAGTCAGGGGAGTAGAGCCCCACCTTTGCGGCCTCCTGGATCACCGGCCACGGGGTTTCCTCCCGTTCATCCCATTCGGCCGCGGCGGGGCGGATGGTCTCGGCCGCGAACTGGTGCACCCAATCGCGCACCTCGATCACGTCGTCGCTCAGTTGCATTGAGAAAGTCACGGCATGTCTCCTGGAATATGTTGATGCTCAACGGTTTCTGGGGTTGGTGTGCTGCGCGAGGACGCTGACCGTCTGGGTGACCCAGGCTTCGAAGTAGCGGTCCTCGTCGACGTTGCCCGGCAAGCGGCCGGACAACGCCTGCAGCGTCGCCGCGTAGGACAGGGAACCGATCGCCACGGCCGCGGCGGCCTCGGGATCGGGAATGCTGGTACGGCCAGAGCGATTGGCTGCCGTCAGCTCGTCGGCGAACCGCTGATAAGCGTTGTCGGTGATGACCTGCCACGTCTTCTCGTCGAGATCGCCGACCTCTTCGGGCTCGCGCAGCATGACCTTGAGCAAATCCTCGCTCTGCTTCAGGTTGCTCCAGATCAGTTGGCCTGCGGTACGTACCGTCTGCTCGACGCTGCCCGGTTGCCCGGCGTCGAACTGCTCGCGCGCGGCCACGATGCTGTCGATCCGGTGGGTGACCGCGGCCTCCAGGAGGTCGCGCTTGGAGGCGAAGTGCTTGTACAGCGCGCCAGATCCCGGAGCGAGGCCGGACGCCCGCTGGATATCGGCGACCGACGTCGCCGCATAGCCCTTCGCGGCGAAGAGCTTCAGCGCCTCCGCCAGCAGTCGATCGCGTCCCGAGTCGGCCACGGTGAGAGAGTACTCACTCACCACAAGGATGGCAAACGCCGGTCCGTGGTGTGGCCCTATCCGCAGGTGGTAGCCGGAAGGGGTGGCGGTAGGCAATGCTGGGACCCGGGGGTCGCAGGTTCCCGGCAGCGGCCCCGTGCGCCCGGATCAAGCACCGACGGAGGGATCGAAGTGAACGAAGAGCAACGCAACGCGATGGCGTCGGGGCGTGGCTTTATCGCCGCGCTGGACCAAAGCGGCGGCAGCACGCCAAAAGCCCTGAAGCTCTACGGGATTGAGCAGGACGCGTACGGCAACGACGAGCAGATGTTCAACCTCATCCACGAGATGCGTGAGCGCCTGATGGCGAGTCCAAGCTTCTCCGGCGAGAAGGTACTGGCAACGATCCTGTTCGAGCAGACCATGGACCGGGCCATCAACGGCGAGGAAACCGCGGCGTTCTTGTGGAAACAGAAGCACATCGTGCCGTTTGTGAAGGTCGACCAGGGGCTCAGCGACGCCGAAAACGGTGTGCAGCTGATGAAGCCGATGACAAAGCTTGACTCCCTGTTGGGGCGGGCCGTCGATAAGGGCATCTTCGGCACCAAAATGCGCTCGTTCATCCAAGAGCCCAACGAGGCGGGCATCAACGCCATCGTCGACCAGCAATTCGAGTACGCCGACAAAATCGCCGAGCGCGGGCTGATGCCGATTGTCGAGCCCGAGGTCAGCATCAAAAGCCCCGGCAAGGCAGCAGCGGACAGCCTGCTGGTGGCGGCGCTGCGCACGAAACTCGACGAGCTCCCCGGCGACAGGCAGGTCATGCTCAAGCTGACGCTGCCCGACGAAGACAACCTCTATGCGCCGCTGATCGAGCACCCCCGGGTGCTGCGGGTGGTCGCATTGTCCGGCGGCTACAGCCTCACCGAGAGCTGCGAGATCCTGGCTCGCAATCACGGCCTGATCGCGAGTTTCTCGCGGGCGTTGACCGAGGGCCTGACCGCCCAGCAGACGGACGCCGAATTCGACGCCAAGCTCGGATCGAATATCGACGAGATCTACGCGGCGTCGATAACGTAGCCGCACTAGGCTTCAAGGCATGGCTCCGAAGCTGCCCTCGCCGAAGATATTCCTGGAATGGCCCGTCATCCGTCAGTTGCGTTCGGGAGACGTGTTCGGTCGCGGACCGGCGGTGACCTCCAAGCACACTCGTGCGATGATCCCGCGCACGACTACCGCCGACCGGGTCGTGCAAAGCGTGTGCCCGTACTGCGCGGTGGGCTGCGGCCAGCGGGTGTTCGTCAAGGACGAGAAGGTCGTTCAGATCGAAGGCGATCCCGACTCACCGATCTCGCGCGGCCGGCTGTGCCCCAAGGGATCGGCGAGCGAGCAGTTGGTCAACTCGCCGGGCCGGCAGCTCGAGGTGCTTTATCGCGCCCCGCGGGCGACCGAATGGCAGCGCCTCGAGTTGGACACCGCCATCGACATGGTGGCCGACCGTTTCCTCGAGTCCCGCCGCCACACCTGGCAGGACATCGACAAGAAGGGCAACCTGCTGCGCCGCACCATGGGGATCGCCGCACTCGGCGGTGCCACGCTGGACAACGAAGAGAACTACCTGATCAAGAAGCTCTTCACCGCCGCGGGCGCGATCCAGATCGAGAACCAAGCTCGTATTTGACACTCCGCCACGGTTCCCGGTCTGGGAGCCTCCTTCGGGCGCGGCGGCGCCACCCAATCACTGCAAGACATGGCCAACGCCGACTGCATCATCATCCAGGGCTCCAACATGGCCGAGTGCCATCCGGTGGGATTCCAGTGGGTTGAGGAGGCCAAGGCCCGTGGGGCACGGCTGATCCACGTCGATCCGCGCTTCACTCGCACTTCGGCGGTCTCGGACAAGCACATCCCGATCAGGGCGGGTTCGGACGTAGTGCTGCTCGGTGCGCTGATCAACCACGTGATCAGCAACGACCTGTGGTTCAAGGAATACGTCGTCGCATATACCAACGCGGCCACGCTGATCAACGAAAACTTCAGGGACGCCGAAGAACTCGGCGGCCTGTTTTCCGGCTTCGATCCCGAGACCGGGCAGTACGACCCATCGTCATGGGCGTACGCCGAATCCGACGGGGGGCACGTCGAAGGTCCAGGCGGCGGCCACGAGCACGGTGCGGACGCCTCGGCACGGGCCGCGGGCGACGAGCTCGGCGGCGGCGGCCCGGCGTTGGCGCACGCTCAGGTGCTGCGCGACGACACCCTGCAGCATCCGCGGACGGTGTTCCAGATCCTCAAGCGGCATTACGCGCGCTACACCCCGGAGATGGTCAAGAACATCTGCGGCATCAGCATCGAGGATTTCGACTATCTCGGCCGATTCCATCGTCGAGAACTCCGGCCGCGAGCGCACCACCTGTTTCGCCTACGCCGTCGGGTGGACGCAGCACACCCTCGGGGCCCAATTCATCCGCACCGCAACGATTTTGCAGCTGCTGCTGGGTAACGTCGGCCGTCCCGGCAGCGGCATCATGGCGTTGCGCGGCCACGCCAGCATTCAGGGCTCCACCGACATTCCGACGCTGTTCAATCTGCTGCCCGGCTACCTGCCGATGCCGAAGGCGGGCACGCACGACACGCTTGCCGACTACCTCGACGCGGTCGGGTCCAAGCAGCAGAAAGGCTTCTGGGCCAACGCCGACGCGTACACCGTCAGCCTGCTCAAGGCGTGGTGGGGCGATGCGGCCCGGGCGGACAACGATTGGGCCTACGACTACCTGCCGCGGCTGTCCGGCCCGCACGGGACCTACCAGACCGTGATGGGCATGCTCGACGACGAGGTGGAGGGCTACTTCCTGTTGGGCCAGAATCCGGCGGTCGGGTCCGCCCACGGCCGGATGCAGCGACTCGGCATGGCGCACCTGAAATGGCTTGTGGTGCGCGACCTTAACCTCATCGAGTCGGCCACCTGGTGGAAGGACGGTCCGGAGATCGCATCCGGGGAATTGGCAACCGAGGACGATCGAGACCGAGGTGTTCTTCTTCCCGGCGGCGTCCCATGTGGAGAAGGCGGGATCGTTCACCCAGACGCAGCGGCTGCTTGCAGTGGCGGCACAAGGCGGTCGAGCCACCCGGCGACTGCCAAAGCGAATGCGAGTTCTTCTACGAGCTGGGCAAGCGGATCAGGGCGCGATTGGCCGGTTCGACCGACGAGCGCGACCGGCCGCTGTTGGACCTGACCTGGGACTACCCGACCGACGAGCACGGCGAGATCGATGGCGAGGCGGTGCTGGCCGAATACAACGGCTATCACCTCACCGGCCCCGACGCCGGCAAGCCGGTGTCGTCGTTCACCGAGCTGCGCGCCGACGGGTCGACCGCTGCCGGCTGCTGGATCTACTCCGGGGTGTACGCGAACGCCACCAATCAGTCCGCCCGCCGGGTACCGCACGGCGGAGCCGGCCCGAGCCAGTCGGAGTGGGGTTGGGCGTGGCCGGCCGACCGACGGATTCTGTACAACCGCGCCTCGGCCGATCCCGACGGCAAGCCGTGGAGCGAGCGCAAGAGCTACATCTGGTGGGACGCGCAGCAGCAGCGCTGGGTCGGTCACGACGTGCCCGACTTCGTGGTCGACCGGGCGCCGGACAGCCGCCCCGACCCCGAGCTCGGCGGCCCGGCCGCGCTGGCCGGCGACGACCCGTTCATCATGCAGGCCGACGGCAAGGGTTGGCTGTTCGCGCCCAAGGGTGTGGTCGACGGGCCGCTGCCCACGCACTACGAGCCGCAAGAGTCGCCGGTCGCCAACGGGCTGTACCCGCAGCAGCAGAACCCCGCCCGAATCATCTTCCCGCGCAAGGACAATCTGAGCGCGCCCGAGTGCCGGCGACCCCGGAGCCGACGTGTACCCGTACGTGTTCACCACCTACCGGCTCACCGAGCATCACACCGCCGGCGGCATGAGCCGGTGGCTGCCCTACCTCTCCGAGTTGCAACCGGAGATGTTCTGCGAGGTCTCCCCGGAACTGGCCGCCGAGCGCGGGCTGCGAGCCCTACGGGTGGGCCACCATCATCTCGCCACGCGCGGCGATCGAGGCGCGGGTGCTGGTCACCGAGCGGATGACCCCGCTGAGGATCGGCGGCCACACCGTGCACCAGATCGGGCTGCCCTACCACTGGGGGGTGGGCAGCGACGCGGTGGTGAGCGGGGACGCGGCCAACGATCTGCTGGGCGTGACGCTGGATCCGAACGTGCAGATCCAGGAGTCCAAAGCCGGGTCCTGCGACATCCAACCGGGCCGCCGGCCGCAGGGCGAGGCACTGTTGCGTTGGTGGCCGAGTACCAGTCTCGCGCGGGCGTCACGGTCGAGACGGACAATGTACGAGTCACCGAAGCCGTCTGGGACATCATCGACCCGCCGCGCGGGAAGCACAGAAGGGGAGCCGATGGGGCAGCTGACCGGACCGACTGACCCCGCCGCCGACGCCGGTTGGGCAGATGCCAAGCCGCGCAAGGGTTTTTTCACCGATACCTCGATCTGTATCGGATGTAAGGCCTGCGAAGTGGCGTGCAAGGAATGGAATCGCAACCCGCGCGACGGCGACCTCGAACTGCTGGGCTCGTCCTACGACAACACCGGCGCGCTGGGGGCGAGCACCTGGCGGCACGTGGCATTCATCGAGCAAGGCCGCGACCGCATCGAGGAGGCACGCGAATCCGGCCGGATGTTGGTGAGCCTGGGCATGCCGTCCCTGCCGCCCGATGCCGCGGACAACCAGCCAGATTCGAAGCCGCCGGACACCCCGGAGTTTCGCTGGCTGATGTCGTCCGACGTCTGCAAGCACTGCACGCACGCCGGCTGTCTCGACGTCTGCCCGACGGGGGCGCTGTTCCGCACCGAGTTCGGCACCGTGGTGGTGCAGGACGACGTGTGCAACGGCTGCGGAACGTGCGTGGCCGGCTGCCCGTTCGGGGTGGTCGAGCGCCGCAGCGACGGCACGTACGCGACGCCGGTAGAACGGCCCGGCCGCCCGCAAGAGGAATTCGTCACCGGCGTCGCCCAGAAGTGCACCCTCTGCTACGACCGCCTCATCGAGGACCAGATACCCGCCTGCGCACAAACCTGCCCGACCACCTCGATCAAGTTCGGTGACCACGACGACCTGGTGGGCATCGCGCGCGAGCGGGTCGCGCAGCTACATGCCGAGGGGCGTACGGAGGCAAGGCTTTACGGCGCCAACGAGCACGACGGCGTCGGTGGCACCGGGTCGGTGTTCTTGTTGCTCGACGAACCGGAGGTCTACGGCCTGCCGCCCGATCCGCGGGTATGCACGGCTGACCTGCCGACCATGTTCAAGCGCGCCAGCCTGGCTGCGGCCGGCATGGTCGGCGCGGCCGCGTTGGCTTTCTGGCGGAGCCGGTGAGCACTTCCGAATTCGACAGCTTCCGTCCGCCGGAGCCCGAGGGCGGCAAGCGACGGAAGGGCAAGCGTGCGGGGCGTCGCGGCGGTGGCGACGGTTCACGCGAGATGCCGATGGTCCCCGACGCCGAGTTCACCTCGTATTACGGGCGTCCGGTGGTCAAGCCCGCGCCGTGGGGACACGAAGTGGGGGCGTACCTGTTCCTTGGTGGCGTCGCCGGTGGGTCCGGTCTGCTGGCGGCCGGTGCCCAGCTCACCGGGCGAAAAACGTTGCGCCGCAACACCAGGCTGTCCGCATTGGTCGCGGTGTCGCTGGGCGCGGTCGCGTTGGTGAAGGACCTGGGCCGGCCCGAGCGTTTCGTCAACATGCTGCGGACGGTCAAGCTGACCTCGCCGATGAGCGTCGGCTCGTGGATTCTCAGCCTCTTCAGTGCAGGCATCGGGGTTGCCGCGGTCTCCGAGATCGACCGGATGACCGGCGAGCGAATCCCGTTGGGCCCGTTGCGGCCCGCGCTGCGCGCCGCGGAAGGACCGGCCGGATTGGAAGCCGGTGTCTTCGCGGCACCGCTCGCCGTCTACACCGCGGTGCTGCTGACCGACACCGCGACCCCGACATGGAACGCCGCATATAGAGACCTGCCGTTCGTCTTCGTCAGCTCGGCGAGTCTGGCCGCATCGGGATTGGCGATGATAACCACCCCGGTCGCCGAGGCCGGGCCCGCCCGCAAGCTCGCCGTCATCGGCGCGATCAGTGATCTGATCTCCGCCAGGTTCACCGAGTTCCGGATGGACCCGCTGACCAGAGAACCGCTGCACCACGGCACGCCCGGGCGGCTGCTGGCATGGAGCGAATGGCTGGCTGCCGCAGGCGGTTTGGGCGCGCTGCTGGGCGGGCACCGCCGCGATGTCGCCGTCCTGTCCGGCCTGACGCTGCTGACGGCGTCGGCGATGCTGAGGTTCGGTTTCTTCGAAGCGGGCAAGGAATCGGCCCGCGACCCCCGCTACACGATCGAGCCGCAGAAACGTCGGCTGGCCGCACGCCGCGCCGCAGGCATCACCGACGACTCGATCACGACCGCTGACTAACGGACCTCGATGCCCTCGCCCGCGACGGTGTGGCCGATCACCGGGTGACCGGGTAACTCGCCGACGACGAGCAGGCCGCCCGAGGTTTGCGCATCGGCGAGCAGCAGCAGGTCGTCCTCGGTTACGCCGGGGCCGGGCCGCAGCTGCGGGCGGACCCAATCGAGGTTGCGCCGAGTTCCGCCGGAGACGAAGCCGTCGCGCAGCGCCTCGCGTCCCGCATCGAGAACCGGCACCGCGGTGCGGTCAATAACGGCGCCCAGCTTCGACGCCCGGCACATCTTGTACAGGTGGCCCAGCAGCCCGAAGCCGGTCACATCCGTGGCGGCCCGTACACCCGCTGCCACCGCGGCCTCGGCGGCGTCGCGGTTCAGCAGGGTCATCGTCGCGATCGCCTCCGCGAACACCTGACCGGTCTGCTTGTGCCGATTGTTGAGCAGCCCGACACCGAGCGGCTTGGTGAGGGTCAGCGGCAGACCGGGTTGGGCGGCGTCGTTGCGGAGCAATCGGTCCGGGTCCGCTACACCGGTTACCGCCATGCCGTACTTCGGCTCCGGGTCGTCGATGGAGTGGCCGCCGATCACCGGGCAGCCCGCCTCCGATGCCACCGCCAGCCCGCCGCGCAGCACCTCGGTCATCAACTCGAGGGGCAGCACATCACGCGGCCAGCCGACCAGGTTGATCGCGATCACCGGGCGTCCGCCCATCGCGTAGACATCGGAAAGCGCATTGGCCGCGGCGATCCGGCCCCAGTCGTAGGCGTCGTCGACGACGGGTGTGAAGAAGTCCGCCGTGGACAGCACCGCGAGATCGCCCACCAACACCGCGGCCGCGTCGTCGCCGTCGTCGAGGCCGACCAGGACATTCCCGTTCGTCTGTCCGACCAGGCCGCGGACCGCTTCCTCGAGCTCGCCGGGCGGGATCTTGCAGGCGCAGCCACCGCCGTGCGCATAACCGGTGAGCCGCGGCTGCGTTTGGGTCATGCCATGAGCCTACGAGGAGCCGGCAGGCTCACACTCTGCCCGCCTCGCAGCGACAACTGTCAACGTCGTCGCACCGTTCTTCGCGTGCGTCCTGGGCGTTGAGTGTGCGCCCAGGGCGGCGACACGCCGGGTGAGGCCGCCGCGTCCGCACACTCAACGCCGCACCCGGACTCTCAACTTCGCGTCCGGACTCTCAACGCCGTGTCCGCACTCTCAACGCCGCACCCGCACTCTCAACGTCGTCACAGTTGTCGCTCTGAGGCGGGCGCCACCAACACCGCCGCGGCGTCGGCGCTGACCAAGCTACGTTGTGCATGGAGGCGTTTGGGTTCCTGGTGGTCCCCCCGGTCTTCAAAACCGGTGAGATCGAGTATCTCGGTCTGGCGGGTTCGATTCCCGTCCGCCTCCGCCAGCCGCGGACCGAGGAGGTCGAGGAGGCAAGTGACACAGGTCGACCCGCGCCGCCAGATTCCGCGCACAGATCAATTGCTTTCGCTTCCGCGCGGTGCAGGAGGCGCGAAACCGGCTGGGCGAGCAGGCGGTCAGAGCCGCGGTGCGCGACATCCAGGACCGGGCCCGCCGCGGCGACCTGCCGCCCGATCAGGTGCAGGACGCGGTGCTGGCGGCCCTGGCCGCGCACCGGAACACGAAGTTGCGGCCCGTTCTCAACGCCACCGGTGTCGTCGTGCACACCAACCTGGGTCGTGCCCCGTTGGCCGCGAGCGCGATCGACGCACTGGTGTCCGCGAGCGGCTACGTCGACGTGGAACTCGACCTCGCCACCGGCACCCGGTCCAAGCGCGGCGTCGCCCTTCGCGAAGCACTGCTGGATGCCTGCCCCGCGGCCGAGGACGCGCTGGTGGTCAACAACGGCGCCGCCGCGCTGGTGCTGGCGACCACGGCGCTGGCGGCCGGCGGTGAAGTCGTGGTGAGCCGCGGCGAACTGATCGAGATCGGCGCCGGCTTCCGGTTGCCCGACCTGATCGCCTCCACCGGTGCCCGGCTGCGCGAGGTCGGCACCACCAACCGCACCCACCTGAAGGACTACGCAGACGCGATCGGGCCGCAGACCGGATGCGTGTTGAAGGTGCACCAGAGCAACTTCCGGGTGGAGGGATTCACCTCCGCCGTCACGGTGTCGGAGCTGCGGGCGCTGGGCGACGAGAAGCGGGTGCCGTTGGTCGTCGACCTCGGCAGCGGGCTGCTTGCGCCCGACCCGCTGCTGCCCGATGAGCCCGACGCCGCCACCACGCTGTCCGACGGCGCCGACATCGTGACCGCCAGCGGCGACAAGTTGCTCGGCGGGCCGCAGGCGGGCATTGTGCTCGGCCGCGCGGAGGTGGTGACGCGGATGGCGCGGCATCCGCTGGCGCGCGCGGTCCGTGCCGACAAGCTCACCCTCGCCGCGCTGGAGGCGACCGTCCGGGCCGGCACATCACCGGTGACGCAAGCCCTGCACGCCGACGCGGGGCGGCTGCGAGCGCGGGCTCAGCGTCTCGCCGAGGCGGTCGGCGCGTCCGTCGTCGCGCACGACGGCCGGGTCGGTGGCGGTGGAGCCCCGGGCGTGCCGTTGACCGGCTGGGCGGTCCGTCTCCCCGAGTCCGCGGCTGCCGCCCTGCGCGCGGGCGACCCGGCGGTGCTGCCACGGATACACGACGGTGCCTGCCTGTTGGATCTGCGCTGCATCCCCGAGTCCGACGACGATCGTCTGCTGGATGCGGTCCGTGCCGCGTTGGCAGGAATGCCCGGGGCGGACCGCTGAGCACCCACGTCTCGCACGTTCTGGCCACCGCCGGCCACGTCGACCACGGCAAGAGCACCCTCATTCGCGCCCTGACCGGCATGGAGCCCGACCGGTGGGAAGAGGAGCGGCGCCGCGGCCTGACGATAGACCTCGGCTTCGCCTGGACCACGCTGCCGTCGGGCCGGGAGGTGGCCTTCGTCGACGTGCCCGGACACCAGCGCTTCCTGGCCAACACTTTGGCCGGTCTCGGCCCCGCACCGGTGGTCTGCTTCGTCGTTGCTGCGGACGAGGGTTGGCGGGCGCAGTCCAGCGACCACCGCGACGCGCTGGCGGCGCTGGGAATCCGGCACGGCCTGATCGTGATCACCCGCGCCGACCGGGCGCCGGACCGTGCCGCCGCGGTTCTGGCGCAGGCCCGCGACGAGCTGGGCGAGCACCGGGCTGGCTGATGCGCCCGGTGTCATCGTGTCCGCGGTCGACGGGACCGGGCTGACCGAGTTGCGCGCCACCCTCGACCGCGTCCTCGGGCAGCTGCCCGCGCCCGAGAGCACCGCCCGGGTGCGGCTGTGGGTCGATCGCTCCTTCACGATCACCGGCGCGGGCACCGTCGTGACCGGAACGCTCGCGGCCGGCACGGTGGCTCGCGGTGACCGTCTGGACCTGCTCGGCGCGGACCAGCCGCAGTCGGTGGTGATCCGCGGCCTGCAGAGTCGGGGCCAGCCGTATCCGACGTTGGGACCGGTGGCCCGGGTGGCGCTCAACCTGCGCGGCGTCTCGCGCGATGTCATCCATCGCGGGCACGCGCTCGTCACGCCCGACGCGTGGCCCAGCACTGGCAGCCCTCGACGTGCGCCGCGCTACCGGCGGTGCATTGACCGAGGCACCGGCGCAACTCGTCGTGCATGTCGGCACCGCGGCCGTGCCCGCGCGGCTGCGGCCGTTCGACGACGACCATGGCCGGCTCACGCTCGACCGGCGCCTGCCGCTGGTCCTCGGCGACCGATTGGTGTTGCGCGATCCGGGTGGCCACCGGGTGCTCGGCGGTGCTCTGGTGCTCGATGCCGACCCCCCGGTGTTGCGGCGGCGCGGCGACGGAACCCGCCGGGCCGCGTTCCTGAGTGGCATGAACGCCGCCGGCGAGGTCGGCGCCGAGGTGGCGCGCCGCGGTGCGGTGCGGGAGAGCCACCTCCGCCGGCTGGGGCTGCTGCCGCCGCCGGACGCGATACCCGCGGGCGTGCGGGTGCTCGACGGCTGGTGGGTGCACGGCGCGACGTACGACGCCTGGCGGCAGCGCCTGCGGACCGCGGTCGAGGAGCTGCATACGCGAGACCCGTTGGCAGAGGGGCTATCTCGTGGTGCCGCGGGTTACCTGCTGGTTCTGCCGGACGAGTCGCTGCTCGACGCTGTCGTCCGCGACGCGGGACTTGAGCAGCAGGGCGGCCACATTCGGGTGGCCGGTGCGGGCGACGACCTCGGTGGCGCCGAGGCCGCGGTGGGTGAATTGGAAGCGCGACTGCGCGCCGAGCCCTTCCACGCGCCGGAGGCCGACGACCTGTCGGCGCTGAAGCTCGGTGGCCGCGAACTGGCCGCGGCCGAACGTGCCGGTCGGGTGCTGCGGCTGCGCGACGGGGTGGTGCTGTTGCCCACCGCACCGGCGCTGGCAATGCGCGAGTTGGCCCGGCTGGATCAGCCGTTCACCACGAGCCAGGCGCGGCAGGCGCTGGGCACCACGCGGCGGGTGGCGATTCCGTTACTGGAACACCTCGACGCGCGCGGCTGGACCCGACGACTGGATGCCGGTCATCGCGAGGTGGTGCGCCGATAGCCGGAGCGCAACCCGAATTCGATTGCAGCACTCAGCATTAAGGAGGTCGGCGAGTGATCATTGTCGTCGGTGCGGGGATATGCGGGCTTGCCGCGGCCTACGAGTTGGCACGGCGCGGCGAGCCTACGGTCGTGTTCGAACGCGGCGAGCCATTCGCGGAACAGTCCGCGGGACTGGCGCGCATCTTCCGCATCGCACATCAGCGCGCCGCGCTGTGCAGGCTCGCCATCCAGGCGCGCGCCGGCTGGCAGCGCTGGGAGAGTGAGCTCGACGCCGGGCGATTGCTCGGTTCCGAAGGCTTCATCGTGGCAGCCCCACCCGAGGAGACCGCAACGGCGATGACCGAGGCCGGCGCCGAGTTCTCCTGGCTTGACCGGCGCGAGATCGAGGCCCGGATCCCCTTCGTCGCTGCTCCGTGGGAGGCCGGGATCTTCGATCCACTCGGCGGCAGCCTGCGTATCCGCCGTGCTCTGACTGCCGTGGCGGCCCGGGTCGAGATCCGGCCCGGCCGGGTCGTCTCGCTCGCCGACGACGGCTCGGTCCGTCTGGCGGACGGCACCGTGACGCGCGGCGACCAAGTCCTGGTTTGTGTGGGAGCCCAGACACCAGAACTGTTGGGTCCGCTCGATGTGGAGTTCGCCCCGCATACTCGCTTCACCTACCAGGGCGCCGACGCCACGGGCGCCGCCTGCCTGGTCGCGCCGCAAGGCTACGGGCTGCCGCTGGGCAGCACGGGCCGCTGGGCGTTCGGTCAGGAGATACCGGAACCGGCCAGCGTGCGCGCTCTTTTCCCGTCGCTGTCCCCGGTGGGCCAGGTGGACTGCGTCTCGGTTCGCGCTCCCTGGCTGGACGCGGGAGGCGATGGGTGGATGGTGTGGCGCCGCGGCCGCGTCGTCGCATTCGTCGGAAGCAACCTGATGAAGTTCGGCCCCTTGCTCGGCGAACTACTTGCGCAGGCCGCACTCGGCGACGGGTTGCCCAGCGAGTTGACTCTTGCGTGAACCATTGGCGTAGCGCGCTGCTGCGATCCGGCAAGCGACCAATGGGCGATGATGGTCGCGAAGCAGCAGTAGCTCAGTGAGGGAGCCCAACATTCGTGCGTTGAGAAAAGTCCGGCTGCCGATGCGGGTGTTGTCTTTGCGCACCATCGTCATCGTCTCGCAGTTAGGCGTGATCGCCGTCGTCTTCACCCTGGGCGTATGGGTGTGGGTCGGCGTCACCAACGACCAATACAGCCAGCTCGATCGCCGCCTGGACTCCGTGAGCAGCCTGGGCGACATCAACACGCTGCTGAACAGTCCGCGGCAGAACACCCCCGACCGGCCCACCCCGGACGGCAACCTGGTACGCACCGCACGCATCGGGGGCGTGACGGTGTGCGGCACCCAGCAACATCGTCTTGCCCAAACTCGCCAACGGCTACGCCAACACCACCATCAACGGCGTGCAGTACCGGGTGCGCACCTTCGAGGCGGGTCCGGCCTCGATTGCGCTGGCCGCCCCGCTGGCCGAGGCGCAGCATCGGATCAACGAACTGCACCTGCGGGTGCTGTTGATCTGCGCCGGCGTCATCGGCGGCACGTTCCTGGTCGGCTGGGTGATCTCGTTGATCATGGTCAATCCCTTCCTGCTGCTGGCCCGGCAAGCCCGCGCGATCAACGCCCAGTCCAGCCCCGACGAGGTCCAGGTCCGCGGTGTGCGAGAGGCCGTCGAGATCGCCGAAGCCGTCGAGCAGATGCTGGCCCGCATCGGCAACGAGCAACAGCGCACCAAGGCAGCACTCGAATCGGCGCGCGACTTCGCCGCCGTCGCCTCCCACGAGCTCCGCACCCCGCTGACCGCGATGCGCACCAACCTGGAAGTGCTGTCCACCCTGGAGCTGGCCGCCGAGCAGCGCGAGGAAGTCATCGGCGACGTCATCCGCACCCAGAGCCGCATCGAAGCAACGCTGACGGCGCTGGAGAGACTGGCGCAGGGCCAGCTGACGACCATCGACGACTTCGTTCCGTTCGACATCACCGAACTCTTGGATCGTGCCGCGCATGACGCGCTGCGCGTCTACCCCGACGCGGAGGTGGCGCTGGTGCCGTCGCCCACCGTGTTGATGGTCGGACTGCCCACGGGTCTGCGGCTGGTGATCGACAACGCCATCGCCAACGCCGTCAAACACGGTGGTGCTTCCAAGATTCAGCTCACCGTGAGCAGCTCGAGCGAAGGCGTGGAAATCGCGATCGACGACAACGGCACCGGCGTTCCCGAAGAGGAACGCACCGCGGTCTTCGAGCGCTTCTCCCGCGGGTCGACGGCATCGCGATCGGGTTCCGGGCTGGGACTGGCGCTGGTCGCCCAACAGGCCGAATTGCATGGCGGGAGCGCATCCCTGCATGCCAGCCCGCTGGGCGGGACGCGACTTCTGTTGAACCTGGCCGGTGATGGTCGCGGCCCCGCCTGAGCCAAGTACATTCCAAATATACGGCGGGCCAAAAGGTTTAGGGAAATCCGGAGTTTGTTACCACGGCCCATTACGAATTCGTCACAGCGCGACCAAAAGATTTGCATTCCATATGCGCACGGCTCGTCCGGTTGACCCGCGCTGATAGCGCACATACCTTCGAACAGAAGCCAGGCGGACACCCAGCCGAACAACGGAGTTGGTGAATAGCGTAATCGCCTGTATACCAGCATGTTACATCGATGAGGGAGGTACTGATGCAACTCATCGAACAGCCCGAACGGCACGCAACCCAGCGTCGATCCGCATCTTTGAAGGACCGGCTACGCCCGGTGCTGCGCCACGACTTGTCCTCGTCACTGGTGGTCTTCTTGGTCGCCCTGCCGTTGTCACTGGGAATCGCGATCGCTTCCGACGCACCGGTACTCGCCGGCCTGATCGCCGCTATCGTCGGTGGAATCGTGGGCGGAGCGATCGGCGGCTCGCCGCTGCAGGTGAGTGGACCCGCGGCCGGCCTGACGGTCGTGGTGGCCGACCTGATCAGTCAATTCGGTTGGAAAATAACGTGTTTCATCACCGTGTGCGCTGGAATCATGCAGGTTCTGTTGGGGTTCAGCCGGGTTGCGCGCGCCGCCCTTGCCATCTCGCCGGTCGTCGTGCACGCGATGCTGGCCGGAATCGGCATCACCATCGCGCTTCAGCAGGTGCATGTACTACTGGGTGGGGCGTCCAAAAGCACGGCCTGGAGCAACGTCATTGAGCTTCCTCACCAAATCATGAATGCACATCGGCCCGGAGTCCTGTTGGGCCTGCTCGTCATCGGCAT
This sequence comes from uncultured Actinomycetota bacterium, assembly GCA_963794245.1. Lineage (GTDB taxonomy): Bacteria > Actinomycetota > Actinomycetes > Mycobacteriales > Mycobacteriaceae > Mycobacterium. Next base: position 835,879 of record CAWCDD010000005.1, read on the forward strand.
CATGATCGCCTGGCGATGGGCTCCCGCCAGAGTGGCCGCCGTTCCCGGTCCACTGATGGCGATCGTGGTGGTGACGATCGTCTCGCTGGTTTTTCCATTCCAGGTATCCCGGATCGAGCTGGACGGGTCGGTGCTCGAGGCGCTGCAACTGCCGGGCATTCCCGACGGAAATTGGGGTGCTGTCGTCATCGGCATCATCACCGTGACACTCATCACCAGCGTGCAGAGCCTGCTGACAGCGGTGTCGATCGACCGAATGCACCATGGCCCACGAACGGACTTCAACCGCGAGTTGATCGGACAGGGTGCTTCCAACATCGTGTCCGGGGCGATCGGCGGCCTTCCCATCGCCGGCGTCATCGTGCGAAGCGCGGCCAACGTCAATGCCGGCGCGAAAACCCGCGCCTCGACGATCCTGCACGGCTTTTGGATCCTGCTGTTCGCTCTTCCGTTCGCGGAATTGGTGGAACAGATCCCGAGCGCCGCACTCGCGGGTCTGCTGATTGTCATCGGAATGCAGCTATTGCAGCCGGCCCACATTGAAACAGCTTTGAAGACCGGCGATTTGACCATCTACCTGGTGACTGTCGTGGCCGTCGTATTCCTCAATCTGCTGCACGGCGTGATGATCGGATTCGCCCTGGCTATCGCCCTGACCGGGTGGCGGGTGATCCGTACCAAGATCGAGGCCACGCCGGCAGGTGACGAATGGCGGGTAGTCGTCGAGGGAGCGTGCACGTTCCTTGCCCTGCCACGGCTCACTCGGGTTTTGGCGTCGGTTCCGGAGCGCACCACGGTCACCGTCCACCTACTGGTCAGCTACCTGGATCACGCTGCGCACCAGGCGATTAGTGATTGGCAGCGGCAACATCACGCGACGGGCGGGACGGTTGAAATCCATGGGGCGGTGGAAGTGGGCCGCTCGGTCCCGGTCGACGCGGTTCCAGATCGGGCCTAGCGCAGTCCTCGCAGGGGCGCTGTCTGCGCGGTATGCGCCAGCGGGTGGAACTACTGGGCGGCGCGATCGAGGTGGGCCCGACCGGCGACGGTGGTCGGTGTGCGCCCAGATACCTCTGCAAGGGGGCGATCGGGCTGGCACCCGCGGTGACGGCGCAAGCTCTACAGCGGGGCCTGGTCGGTCAGGTTGAGCATCACGTAGGCAAGGCAGAACAGGAAGTTCAGGACAAGCAGAATCATCCCGGCAAACATCAGTGAGCGGGTGCCCTGACGCTGTAGATGTCGGCGCTTCGCGTTGCGCTCGTCGCGCTTTAGCTGGGTCGCGATGAGGGCGAAGTTCACATCGGTCACTTCTTCGTCGGTGACCGGCATGCCCGCGAGCATCTGCTGAAGACGAACCGGCCCGGTGTCGACACCCACGTCCGCGAAAGACCGGCACAGCCGCCGCGCCCGTCTCTGGCCGACGATCTGATATCGCATATGCAACCGGTATGGCAGCTGTCCTCGTTCGTCACCACAGGGATTCGACGCGGTCGTCACAAGCCGGAAGTCTAGACCCGTTGCGGCTCTTTCGGGGGGCGCTCGCCGATTAAATTGGCGTCGTCAATTTCCCGGGTTACGGTATGCCCCCGGTCATCCGATCGGATGCCGGTAGGTCGAGGTAGCGCTCGAGATTGCGGTGCATGTTGATCACCCGGCGCTCCTCGCCGGAGAGCACGACGTGGCTGAATCCGGGTTGATGCATGCCGCGCTGCAAGCCCGGGAGGACGCGGATGTCCTGGGTGAGTACCCAGGCCCGGTTCAGCTTCCCCGGCGCTCAAGCGGACGTCCGTCGGCTTGTTGCGCGCCGCGCCCGGAGGCATCCGGGTCATCAAGAACATGACCAACTCACCGTTGTCGGGATCCGGGCCGGGGCGCGAGCACATGATCGTCAAGTGGTCGGCGTTGGCCAAAAACGTCATGTTCGGGAACACGTTGTACTGGTGCAGCCGGGTGATCCGGTCGGTGTCGGCCCAGTCGAGGTTCACTCCCCGGGAGGCCGCGAAATCCCGGGTGCGTGCCGCGATCGCATCCTGGACTGTCTGCCCGGGCTGGAGTTCGTCGGCGGGCAACGGTGTGCCCTCGGCCACGCCCATCAGCGCACCTTGGGTGTATACGTAAGCGTCCCAGACCTCTTCGTCGCTCAACGCGCCGTCGAAGCGCGGGCTTTGCACACCATATGGCTGGTCGGACTTGCCTGTATGACCCCAGATCTGTTGTGGCGCATGGACGTCGTCGACGCAGCGCAGCAGTTCGGGATGCAGGGTCTGGATGTGGTAGGTCTCGCTGTAGCCGTCGGCGATCGTCTTCCAGTTGGCCTCGACCTCGACCGTGAGCGTCGCATAGCACCGGAAGTCCTCCAGATGACACCAAGCGATGTCATCGGGCACCTCCTCCAGATACTCGAGCAGCGGCATCGCGTTGACGTCGAGATTGACGAAGACGAGCCCTTGCCAGCTTTCGACCTTCGCCGGCACCAATGGGAAGTCCGACATGCGCAGGGCGCCGAAGCCCTTGCGGTTGGGCACCCGCTTGAGCGCACCGGCCAGATCCCAGGTCCAACCGTGATAGCCGCATTTGAGCTCGCGCAGCCCCGAACCCGATCCCACGCACAGCGAATTGCCTCGATGCCGACAGGCATTCTGGAATGCGCGCAGCACCCCGTCGTCGCCGCGGACGATCAGCACCCCGTACGGGCCGCAGCGGTACTCGAAGTAGTCGCCCGGCTGCCCCGACGTGGTCGGCCATGCACGCGAGCTGCCAGACCTTCGGCCACATCCGTTCAACCTCGAGCGCCGCGAAGGCCGGCGGAGTAATACCGTTCGGCCGGCACCAGACGTCGGGCTTTCCGGCGGGGTGCCGATCGCGTCGTCGTCGCGGGTGCGGGTCGGGTTGCCGGCGGGCGCGTTCATGCGCGGAGCCTTAACGCGCTCCGCGCACCAAGCGGCCGGGGCGGGCCCCGGTGTCGACGTCGTCGCGCCGGGTCACGGTCCCGCTGACGATGGTCGCCGCGTAGCCGCTGGCTCCCTGCAGGATCCGGTTGCCGCCGGCCGGCAGGTCGAAGGCCATCGCCGCGGGATGCAGCGTCAGGGCGTTCATGTCGATGACGTTGATGTCGGCCTTCTTGCCCGGCTCGATGGTGCCCCGATCGGTGAGACCGAACAGGTGCGCGGTGTCGCGGGACTGCTTGCGGATCACGGTACTCCAGCGACAGCTTCTCGCCGCGGTGCCGGTCCCGCGCCCAGTGCGTGAGCAGGAACGTGGGATAGGAAGCGTCGCAGATCATTCCGCAGTGGGCGCCGCCGTCGGAAAGCCCGAGCACGCCGGCGGGGTGCAGCAGCATCTCGCGGATCGCGTCGTGGTTGCCGTCGGCGTAGTTGAACAGCGGCAGCATCAGCATGGCGGTCGCGTCCTGCTCGAGCATCAGGTCGTACAGGGTGGACAGCGGGTCCTCGCCGCGTGCTTGGCGATGGCGGCGACGGTGCGGTCCGGGGTGGGCTCGTAGTCGGGCGGATCGCCGAGCGCGTACAGCCGCTCCGAGCGAGTGCTGCACCAGGGCGAACATGCCGTCGAACAACAGCGTCGGGTCGGCGGGCAGGTCGTCCTCGGACAGGATCGCGGCCTTCACCGCGGGGTCGGCCAGGCGCTGCGCGAGTTCCTCGCGGCTGCACTCGGCCTGCAGCCGGCGGATAGGTGGGCCGGTGGCTGAAGCCGTGGTGGCCCTGGAATCCGATCATCATGCCGAACGGCCGCGCCGCGATCTGCGGGTACAAGCCGGCTGCCCGCCGCGTGCGCGTCCGCGGACAGGTCCAGCATCTCGCGCCACAGGTTCGGGTCGGCGTCGACCTGGATCAGAGCGAACGACACCGGCCGGTCGATCTCGCCGCTCAACCGCCGCATCCACTCCAGTTCCTTCTTGGGGGCGACGATGTCCTCACCCGCGGCGCCCTGCGGGGCCAGCTCGAACACCGCCTGGCCGCCGGCGGCCATGGCCCGGCCGAGACCGAACAGCTCGTCCTCGGCGGCGAACGTGCCGGGCACCGGCTCGCCGTCCATCGCGCGGTGCCCCATCGTGCGCGACGTCGAGAAGCCGAGCGCGCCGGCCTCGATCGCCTCGCTGAACCAGCCGGCCCATCGCCTCGATGTCGTCGGGCGTGGCCGGCTCGTTGCGGGCGCCCCGCTCGCCCATCGCGTAGGCGCGGACGGCGCCGTGGGCGACCTGGCTGCCGACGTCGACCGCGAACTTGTGCTTGCCGATCGCGTCGAGGTATTCGGGGTAGGTTTCCCAGCCCCAGGTGATGCCCTCGGTCAGCGCGGTGCCGGGGATGTCCTCGACGCCCTCCATCAGCTCGATCAGCCACTTCTCCGTGCCGGGCCGCACCGGGGCGAAGCCGACACCGCAGTTGCCGGTGACGATCGTCGTGACGCCGTGGCCGCTGGACGGCTCGAGCAGGCTGTCCCAGCTCACCTGGCCGTCGTAGTGGGTGTGGATGTCGACGAAGCCGGGGGCCACCACATGCCCCGTCGCGTCGATGGTCTCGGCGGCTTCGGCCCTCCAAGCCGCCCAGCTCGGGGTCGTCGGCGCCGCGGCGGACGACGTCGACGATCTCGCCGTCCTTGATGCCGATGTCGGCGTGGTAGCGCTCCGCGCCCGTGCCGTCGACGACGGTGCCACCGGTGATCTTGAGGTCGAACACGAGTCTCCTCCGAGTCTGTTCGGGGTCGCCATGGGCTGGCTGGCCGAAGATGGTGGACGCGAGACCGGGGGGCGCCCGGTCTCGGCCGCCCATTACGCTACGCCCCGTAGCGTAAATAGTGAAGGCATTCGCGGCGACGTTGAACGAATCCTCTTGCCGCGTCGTGGTCCGGATTGTGTGCGTCGGAATCGATGCACCTAAGAGTTGCGCACCACAACAGCCCCATGGATTGAATTGCCTTCAGCGACTTAGTTCCCACGCTGCGCGGGCAGTGACGGAAAGGACGGTGGGCATGGAGCCCGCTGATCGCGATCAGCGAGCAGCAGGACGAGCCCGCCGAAACACAGCCCGGCCACCCCGCTTCGGCGCACTGACCCGGCGCGGCGCGCTATTGGGGATGGGCGCGGTGGCCGGCGTCGCGGCCGTGGACGTGGGCGGGTTCGCCTATGCGGGCGGATGGTTGCGGCCCGACGCGCTGACCCCACCGCGCTTCGCCGATCGCTTCGAACAGGTCTTCGGCCGCCACGAGGGGTTTCGGCGAAATCACGCCAAAGGCCTCAGCGCGACGGGATCGTTTGCGAGCACCGGGGCCGGCGCGGCGATCTGCCGGGCAGCGGTGTTCCAGCCGGGCAGCGTTCCGCTGATCGGCCGGTTTTCGCTGGGGGGTGGTCTGCCGGACCAGAGCCGACAAGCCCGACACGGTCCGCGGTCTGGGGCTGATGTTCCAGACGCCCAACGGCCAGCAGTGGCGCACCGCGATGGTCAATTTCCCGGTGTTCACCGACCGCACTCCGCAAGGCTTTTACGAGCGGTTGCTCGCGTCCAAACCCGTTCCCGCCACCGGCAAGCCCGACCCGCAGAAGATGGCCGCATTCCTCGACCGGCATCCCGAGACGGTTGCGGCGATGAAAATCATCAAGCAGACACCGCCGAGCGCGGGCTTCGCGGACAGCACGTTTCACGGTCTGAACGCCTTCTACTTCACCAACAGCGCCGGCGCGACCGTCCCGGTGCGCTGGTCGGCGGTTCCCCAGCAAGCCGGCGAGACGGCAGCCGCGCCGGCATCGGTCGGCAAGGATTACCTGTTCGACGAACTGATCGGAGTGCTGGCGCAGCGGCCGGTGCCGTGGCGGCTGGTGTCTCACGATCGGTGAGCCGGGCGATCCGACCAACGACGCCACCAAGCCCTGGCCCGCGTCGCGGCGGTCGATCGACGCCGGCACCATCACGATCACCGCGGCGCAGACCGAGGAAGCGGGCAACGCGCGTGATATCAACTTCGACCCGACGGTGCTGCCCGACGGCATCACCGTGTCCGACGACCCTTGCTGGCCGCTCGGTCGGCCGTCTACGCGCGTTCGTTCACCCGCCGCGCCGAGGAGCCCAAATCGCCCAGCGAGGTCAACGTCCGTCAGGTGCTGTCATGACGGGTCGAGCAGGTCGAAACAGCAGTGCGCGTCAGCACGTTTCACGCTCCCGTCCCGGATCTTGCACTGGACGATGGCGCCAATGGTCGATCGCGCAACTGCTCATCGGCGTCACGATGATCGCGTCGCTGAGCTATTATCCGCTGCTGCTGGCGATCCACCGGCCGCTGGGCATGGCCATCCTGATTTTCGCGATGGTGCGGCTTGGCGAGTCGGCTTACCCACCGCCCGCCGGCGTTCCTGGCGACCATGGGCCGCGTCGAACGCCGGATCGCGACGTGGTCGGAATACGCGCTTTACGCGCTTGCTGCTGGCCCAGCCGGTGGTCGGGTGGGCCATGCTGTCGGCGGCCAGATTCCCAGTCATCCTGGTGGGGCCCGTCCGGCTGCCCGGCATCGCGCCGCACAGCCTCGATCTTTATGCGGTGCTGCGGGAGTGCCACGGGGTTTTCGCTTTTCTGCTCTTTGCGGCGTTTACCGCGCACATGTGCGCGGTGCTGTTTCACACGCTCGTGCTGCGCGACAGGCTGATCGATCGGATGGCGCTGTGGCCCGCTAAATCCCCACCCCCGCAGTAGAAACGACGTTCGCATGACGGCTGCACCGATGGTCGTGCGAACATATCGACATGACGAGTGAAAGGGACCTCACCGGCCTTGTCGTTATCGATCCGTACAACGATTTCATCTCCGAAGGCGGCAAGGTTTGGGATCGCCTCAAAGGTGTCGCCGAAGCAAACGGATGCGTCCCGCACATGCGCGAAACCCTCGACGCCGCACGAGCGGCGGATATCCGCGTCTTCTACGCCCTGCACCGCCGGTACCGCCGGGCGACTACGAGACCTGGAAGTATGTCGCGCCAATCCAGCGCGCCGCATGGTCGCGCAAAACCTTCGAATTCGGAACCTGGGGCGGCGAGCTGCATCCCGACTTCGTGCCTGCGCCGGGTGACATTGTCGCCCAAGAACATTGGTGCTCCAGTGGATTCGCCAACACTGATTTGGATCTACTGCTCAAGAAGCACGGCATCCATCGACTGATCGTCGTCGGCCTGATCGCCCACACGTGTGTCGAGGCGACCGTTCGATTTGGCGCCGAGCTCGGCTACGACATCACGATGGTCAAAGACGCGACCGCGAGCTACTCCGACATCGAGATGCACGCTGCTCTCGAAGTCAATATCCCGAACTATGCAAGCGCGATTCTCACCGCCGACGAAGCCGTCGCGGAGATTGCCGCGCTGGGCCGCTAAAGTTCGGTGCGCTCAGGCCGGCCCTTCAGCCGCGCTCACGTCTGGTGTGTGCGCTGGGCGTTGCGTGTGCGCAGAGGGCGGCAACACGCCGATGAGGTCCGCCGTGGGCGCACACTCAAAGCCGTTGACACACAATCGATGTATCGCGAGGCCGGTGATTCCGCCGTCGCACCGTCGCTCAGCTTTTGCGCTTCAAGGACTCGACGATGAGCCGCGTGGTGCAGTTCGGCTCGCCGCCGCGAATAGGGCTGCGCGTCAGACAGGATCGGATACACCACGCCGCCGACGATGGCGTCGGCCGCCGATTCGGCGGTGGTCTCGTCGATGCCGTCGGCGAGCAGCCGGGCCCGGACGCTGTCGTGCAGCGGCAGACTGAATCCGGCGCGCAGTTTGACGGCGGTGTCCTCGTGCTCCATGCACGCGACGGTCAAGGTCCGCAGCATGGCCGAGCCGCGCGCCGTCGTCAGCGTTGCGGCGAGCTTGCGCACCCAGCCCACCAGGTCGGCAGCCAGGTCGTCGGTGTGTTCACCGACGCGAGAATCTTGTCGGCGTCTTCGAGCATGACGTCGGCGACGAGTGCGGGACGGCTGGGCCACCACCGGTAGATGGTCTGCTTTCCCACGCCGGCCCGGGCGGCGACCGCCTCGATGGTCAGCCCGTCGAATCCGCGCTCGAGAAGCAGTTCACGGGTGGCGGTGACGATCGCCGTGCGCGACTTCTCGCTGCGGCGCCTTGGGAGCCGGCGTGGGCCCACCTGGGTGAGATCGGTTGGCATCTGGTGATCCTCGTACTGCGTCCCGCGGTCCTCGCTGCCGGGACCGGCGCTTTACATCGTCTGACCCGCCCCGGTAATCTGCCACAAGACGAGACGGTTCGTCTTGTTAAGACAGAAGGTAGCAGCGATCGCAAGTGCGGCGCAGCCGGGCGCGGCGGGTCGCGCCATCAGCTCGGAGGGTATCAGTCCGTGCGGCCAACCTAGTCACCCTCGCCGTCATCGTGACCCTGGGACTGAGCCCGGAGCAGCAGGAGCTCAGCGACGCCGTCGGGCAGTTCGCCGGCCGGCACGCCCCCATCGCCGCGACGCGCGACAGTTTCGACGCCCTCGCCGCGGGACAGCTGCCCGAATGGTGGGATGCCCTGGTCGCCAACGGCTTTCATGCGGTCCATCTGCCGGAGGAGCCTCGGTGGGCAGGGCGGCCGGCTGATCGACGCCGCGTGCGTGCTGGAGTCGGCGGCGCAAGGCGCTGCTGCCCGGCCCGCTGCTGCCGACGGTGACTGCGGGAGCCGTCGCGCTGCTGGCCGATCCGACGCCGAGCCGCCGAATCACTGGTCCGCGAGCTCGCCTCCGGCGCACCCGCCGCGATCGTCTTGCCCGACGACGCGGACTTCCGGGCACGCGCCGACGATCAGGGATGGCTGATCACCGGGCACGCTCGAAGGTCACCGCGGGCGTGTGTGCGGCGCGGGTGATCCTGGTCGGCGCCCGCACCGACGGATGGCGAGAGTCGTCTGGGTGTCGGTGGACACCGAAAAGCCCACGGCGACAGTCGAATCCGTCGCACGGCACCGACCTGGTCGCCGATGTCGGGATCCTGCGGCTCGACGAGTACCGCGCGGCCGAGTCGGCGTTCTGACCGGGATCGACCCCGACCGCGCGGCGGTGCGTCGTCGTGGGTCTGGTGGCCAGCACGACGGCCGGCATCGCGCAGTGGTGCGTCGAGGCGGTCACCGCGCATCTGCGCACCCGGGAACAGTTCGGCAAGGTGATCGGAACCTTCCAGGCGCTGCAGCACAGCGCGGCGATGCTGTTGGTCAACAGCGAGTTGGCCACCGCGGCGGCCTGGGACGCGGTGCGCGCCGCGGACGAACCGCTCGACCAGCACCGCCTCGCCGCGGCCGGGGCGGCGGTGATCGCGATCTCGCCGATGCCGGACCTGGTGCTCGACGCGCTGACGATGCTCGGCGCCATCGGTTTCACCTGGGAACACGACGTGCACCTGTACTGGCGGCGGGCCATCAGCCTGGCGGGATCGATCGGTCCGGCGAATCGCTGGGCCCGGCGGCTGGGAGAGCTCACTGCACCCAGACAGCGCGACATGTCGGTCGAATCTCGGCGACGCGGAATCGGACTTCCGGTCCTGGGTCGCCGAGACGCTGGATGCCGCAATGCAGTTGCGCAACGACAAACCCGCACCGCACGGCGACTACGAGGACCAGGCCACCGGGCCGCAGCGCACGTTGATCGCCGACGCCGGTCTGATGGCGCCGCACTGGCCGGCGCCGTGGGGCGTCGATGCGGGTCCCCTCAAACAGCTCATCATCGACGAGGAGTTCGCCAAGCGACCCGGGCTGGTCCGGCCGTCGCTGAACATCGCCGAGTGGATCCTGCCCTCGGTGCTGGCCGCCGCACCAAAAGACTTGCAGGAGAAGCTGATTCCGCCGACGCAACGCGGCGAGATCCACTGGTGCCAGCTGTTCAGCGAACCGGGGGCCGGCTCGGACCTCGCGTCGCTGGCCACCCGGGCGACCAAGGTCGACGGCGGCTGGCGGATCAACGGCCACAAGATCTGGACGTCGTTGGCGCAGTACGCCGACCTCGGCGCCCTGCTGGCGCGCACCGACCCCGAAGCCAGCAAGCACCGCGGCATCGGCTACTTCATCCTCGATATGCGATCGCCCGGCATCGAAATCCAGCCGATCAAGACGGCGACCGGGGAGGCGCACTTCAACGAGGTCTTCCTCAACGACGTCTTCGTCCCCGACGACATGCTGCTGGGCGGTCCCACCGACGGCTGGAGCCTCGCGATCGCCACCATGGCCGAAGAGCGTTCGGCCATCAGCGGATACGTCAAGTTCGACCGGGCGGTCGCGCTGCGCCGGCTCGCCGCCGAACCCGGACCCGACCGCGACGACGCGCTGCGGGCGCTGGGCGAACTCGACGCCTACACCAACGCCATCAGGGCGCTCGGGGTGCGGGAAACCATCCGGCTGCTCGACGGGCAGCCGTCCGGTCCGGCGTCGAGCATCGCCAAGGTCGCGATGAACGTGCTGCTGCGGCGCACATTCGAGGCCACGCTGCAGCTTGACCGGGCAGACGGCCATGGTCGCCGACTCCGAACCCGCGGTCGTCGAGCCCTATCTGCATCTTGCCCGCCGAGCTGATCGGCGGCGGAACGAGGGAGATTCAGCTGAACATCATCGCGCAGATGATTCTCGGCCTACCCCGAAAGTAGACCCCGAAAATAAGGACACAGCATGGGATTACGTGGAGAAGCCGCGATCGTCGGATACGTCGAGCTGCCGCCCGAGCGGCTGAACAAGGCCTCGCCCGCGCCGTTCGTCCATCGAGCAATGGGCGGAACTCTCCGCCGCCGCACTCGACGATGCGGGGCTGCCTGGCGAGGTCGTCAACGGCATCGTGGCGTCCCACCTGGCCGAGTCGGAGATCTTCGTCCCCTCCACGATCGCCGAATACCTCGGCGTGGGAGCACGATTCGCCGAGCACGTGGATCTCGGGGGCGCCAGCGCCGCGGCCATGGTGTGGCGGGCGGCCGCGGCCGATCGAACTCGGCATCTGCGACGCGGTGCTGTGCGCACTGCCGGCCCGCTACATCACCCCGTCGTCCAAGCAGAAGCCCAGGCCGATGGTCGACGCGATGTTCTTCGGCTCGTCGAGCAACCAATACGGCTCTCCGCAAGCCGAATTCGAGATTCCCTACGGCAACCTCGGCCAGAACGGGCCCTACGGCCAGGTGGCCCAGCGTTACGCGGCGATCTACGGCTACGACGAGCGGGCGATGGCCAAGATCGTCGTCGATCACGCGCGTCAACGCCAACCACACCGACGGCGCGATCTGGAAGGACAAGCCGCTCACCGTCGAGGACGTGCTGGCCAGCCCGGTGATCGCCGACCCGCTGCACATGCTGGAGATCGTCATGCCCTGCGTCGGGGGCGCCGCGGTCGTCGTCGCCAACGCCGACATCGCCAAGCGGTCGCGCAATCGGCCGGTGTGGATCAAGGGATTTGGCGAGCACGTGCCGTTCAAGACCCCGACCTACGCCGAGGACCTGCTGTCACACCCCGATCGCGGAGGCCGCCGACACCGCGTTCGCCATGACCGATCTGAGCCGTGAGCAGATGGACATGGTGTCGATCTACGACTGCTACACGATCACCGTGCTGCTGTCGCTGGAGGACGCGGGCTTCTGCGAGAAGGGCAAGGGCATGGAGTTCGTCGCCAACCACGACCTGACCTTCCGCGGCGACTTCCCGCTCAACACCGCCGGCGGCCAACTGGGTTTCGGCCAAGCGGGATTGGCCGGCGGCATGCACCACGTCTGCGACGCCACCCGCCAGATCATGGGCCGCGCGGGCGCGGCCCAGGTCGCCGACTGCAACCGCGCCTTCGTGTCCGGCAACGGCGGAATCCTGTCCGAGCAGACGACGCTGATCCTGCGAGGGAGACTGATCGGACCATGGCCACCTTCGAGCGTCCGATGCCCGTCAAAACGCCTACCACCGCGCCGTTTTGGGATGCGCTGGCGCAGCATCGCATCGTCATCCAGTACTCGCCGTCGCTCGCAGGGCTACGTGTTCTATCCGCGGGTGCGCGCGCCGCGCACCCTGGCCGACGACCTGGAATGGCGCGAGATCTCCGGGCATGGGAACGTTGTACTCCTACACCGTGGCGCGCCGGCCCGTCAGCCCGCACTTCGCCGACGCGGTTCCGCAGCTGCTGGCCATCGTCGAATGGGACGAGGGGCCAAGGTTTTCCACCGAGATGGTCAATGTCGATCCGGCCGACCTGAGCGTCGGGATGCGGGTGCGGCCGGTGTTCTTCGACTACCCCGAGCACGACGTCACGATGCTGCGTTACGAGCCGGCCGACTGACAGTCGCGCAATGACGACCGACCAGGCTGCACACGACGTCATCGCAGCGAGCCTCGGGTAAACGGTACATACTAATAGTCGATGTAATGCCCGTGGGGCGCGGCCGTCAAGCGGGACGGCGCGGGCGGCTGAGTGCCGCAAGTCTGCGTTGCACACCCAGGCATTCAGCGGCGCCGATCAAGCTGCGCGGACCCGAGCGCACACGGTTGACACTGTGATCGACATCATTGTCTACTAGTCGACTGCGATCATCGAGGAGCGCGGCATGAACAAGGACGATCTGATCCTGATCAGCGTGGATGACCACATCGCCGAGCCGGCCGACATGTTCGACGCGCATGTCCCCGCCGAAGTACAAGGACCGCGCCCCCCGGGTGGTCATCGAGCCCGACGGCATCCAGCAGTGGTACTACGGCGAGATTCGCGGACGGAACATGGGCCTCAACGCCGTCGCGGGCAAGCCCCGCGAGATGTACAACATCGACGCCTCCCGCTACGACGAGATGCGGCCCGGCTGCTTCAACGTCGACGAGCGGGTCCGCGACATGAACGCCGGCGGTCAGCTGGCGGGCCTGAACTTCCCGAACTTCACCGGCTTCTCCGGCCAGGTGCTCAACCAGGGCCCCGACCGCGACGTCAATCTGGTGATGATCAAGGCCTACAACGACTGGCACGTCGACGAGTGGTGCGCGGCCTACCCGGGGCGGTTCATCCCCTGCGGCATCCTGCCGCTCTTCGACGTGGCCGAGGCGGCCAAGGAAGTCAAACGCCTGGCCGACAAGGGTTGCCACGCCGTGACGTTCTCGGAGAATCCAGAGGCGCTGCAAATGCCCAGCATTCACACCAAGTACTGGTATCCGCTGTTCGAGGCGGTCTGCGAGAACAAGACGGTGCTGTGCACGCATGTCGGCTCCGCATCGCGCTCTCCGCAGGTGTCGACGGACGCCCCGCCCAGTGTGCAGATGACGGCGTCGTCGATGATGAGCATGTTCACCTTCACCGAGCTGATCTGGGCCGAGTTCTGGGCCGACTTCCCGCAACTGAAGTTCTCCCTCACCGAGGGTGACGTCGGCTGGATACCGTACTTCCTCTGGCGCGCCGAGCACGTCTACAACCGCCATTCGGGTTGGACGCTGGCGAAGTTCCCGCCGGGCTACAGCGGACCGACCGACGTGTTCAAGCGACATTTCTACACCTGCTTCATCAGCGACAAAGTCGGCGTGCAGAACATGGACTGGTTCAACGAGGACATGCTGTGCTGGGAGTCCGACTTCCCGCACTCCGACAGCAATTGGCCGTTCGCGCCCGAGGACGTCATGCACGACCATGGGCCATCTCGACGATTCGGTCATCAACAAGATCACCCACGAAAACGCCATGGCCGCATACTCATTCGATCCGTTCCGATACATCCCCAAGGAGCACGCCCGCGCCGGGTACCTGCGCGCGCAGGCCACCGACGTCGACGTGGTCACCCACGTCGGCCGCCAGGCCAGCCAGCGTGACCGCGACGCGTGGACGCGGATGACGCAGTTCGCCCTGCAGGCACAGGGCGCAGGCGCCGGTGACGGCCGAGGCCGCCGGTATCGCCGGGCGCGCCACCACGCTGGGCAACTGAACGTGGCAGCTCGAGGCGCCGTTCGCGGACTGGCGTGTGCTGGAGTTGTCCAACGGGATCGCGGTGTCCTACTGCGGCAAGATGTTCGCCGACGCGGGTGCCGATGTCGTGAAAATCGAATCGCCGCAAGGTGATTCGATGCGCGCGCTGGTCGGCCGGCGGGCCGCCCGGGGCGCTGTTCGGCTACCTGGCCGCGGGCAAGAAGTCGGTGACCAACAGCGGCCAGGCCGAAATCACGGCGCTGCTGGCCGGCGCCGACATCGTGCTCACCGACCTGACCGACGGTTGGACGCTCGACGACATCACGGCGCATACCGGCCCGTCGGCGGTGGTGGTCGCCGTGACACCGTTCGGAACGACGGGCCCCTACGTCGACGACGGCGTGGTCGCCAACGAGTTCATCCTGCAGGCGTTGTGCGGCTCGATCGCCGGCCGGGGCTGGCCGGGCGACGAACCCGTGCAGGCCGGGGGACGGCTCGGCGAGTGGCTGGCGGGCACGTTCGCCGCGGCGGTCGGCGCGGCCGCGGCCCGGCACGCCGCCCGGGGCGGCCGCGGCGAGATCATCGACGTCTCGACCTACGAGGCGATGGTGATCGCGATGGGCGGCCTGTCCGCCATGTCGGCCAGCGTGCTGGGCGCGGATTCCCTGATGAGCCAACGCAGTCTGGAACTGCCGTCGATCGTTCCGACGGCCGACGGCATGGTCGGCTTCTGCACCATCACCGCCCAGCAGTTCCAGGACTTCCTGGTGATGATCGATCGCGCCGACCTGGTCGACGACGCCGAGCTGGCGTCGTTCGCCGGGCGCGTCGCAGCGCCGCGACGAGTTCGTCGGCATGGTCACCGCAATGGACCCAGGCCCGCACCACGCAAGAGATCGTCGACCTCGCGGTGGCCTTCCGAATCCCGGTGGCTCCCATCGCGCACCCCCGCCACGCTGCCGCAGGTCGACCACTTCGTCCAACGCGGGGTGTTCGTCGAATCCGAGCCGGGCGTGCTGCAGCCGCGGGTGCCGTATCGCAGCGACGCGATCACGACCAGGCCGCCCGGACGGCCCCCGCTGCTGGGCGCCGACAACGGCCGCGTGCACTGGCCGCCGCGCGCCCGACACGGCCGCCGGGCCTGCTGACGCGGACGCACTTCCGTTGTCCGACATCCGGATCACCGACTTCACCGCCTTCTGGGCGGGACCGGTCGCCACCCAACTCCTGGGCGCGCTGGGCGCCGACGTGATCAAGCTCGAGGGCGTTCGCCGGCCCGACGGCATGAGGTTCTCCGCCGGCCGCCCACCCACCTGGGACCAGTGGTGGGAATGGGGCCCGGTTTTCCTGTGCAGCAACAACAACAAGCGTGGCATCAGCGTCGAGCTCAGCACGGACGCCGGACGGGCGCATCGCGCTGGAGCTCATCGCCGCACAGCGATCTCGTCATGGAGAACTTCTCGCCCCGGGTGATGGAGAACTTCGGCCTGGACTGGGATGCCGTGCGCGGCGGCCAACCCGCGCGCGGTCATGGTGCGGATGCCGGCGTTCGGCCTCGACGGCCCGTGGCGCGACCGCGTCGGTTTCGCGCAGACGATGGAGCAGGCGACCGGAATGGCGTGGATGACCGGACATGCCGACGGCCCACCGGTGATTCCGCGCGGTGTGTGCGACCCGATAGCGGGGCTGCACGCCGCCTTCGCCGCCGTGGCGGCGCTGGTGGTTCGGGACCGGCGACGGGGCCGGCATGCACGTCGAGTCGACGATGGTGGAGTCGGCGCTGAACGTGGCCGCCGAAATGCTGGTCGAGTACTCGCGCAACGGAATCGAGATGCGCCGCGACGGAAATCGGGGCCCCGGCGCGAGCCCCCAGGGGGTGTATCGCTGTCAGGGCGACGACGAGTGGGTGGCGCTCGCCGCGATGGACGACGCCGCACGCGCCTCGTTGGCGGAGCTGATCGGCCGGCCCGAGTCCTGGAGCGCCGAGACTGGCGGCGAGCGAGCCGACGAAATCGACAAGCTGATCTCGGACTGGACCGCACGGCGCTCGGTGGCCGAAGCGGTCGACGCGCTGCGCGCCGGCGGGGTGCCGGCGGCGCCGGTCACGCCGGCCGCGGCGCTGCTGAGCGATCCGCACCTGCTCGCCCGGGGCTTCTGGGAAACGGTCGACCACCCCGTCGCCGGTTCGTTCCTGTGCACCGGCATGCCGTTTGCCTTCATCGGCAAGCCACGGCGCTGGATTCGGCGGGTGCCGCCGCTGTACGGCCAGCACACCAGCGAGGTGCTGACCGACGTGCTGGGGCACAGCGCAAAAGGATCTGGCGGAGTTGCGCGAGTCGGGGGCCACCAGCGTCCGGCCGGCGGGTTTGTGACGATGGCCGTGACGCTGTGCGTGCCGCCGCGCGCCGGCGAGCTGTGCGCACCGGTGCGCTTCCTGGTGCGCCAGGACTCCGTGGTGATGGAGCTGACCGCCCGGCACCGGATCACCAGCGTCGAGTGGGACGAGCGCGAGCGCGCGGTGGCGATGGTCGTCGAGATCACCGACCCGCAAACCGCGCGGCCGGTGGACGTGCGCATCGACGTCGTCGGCGGCCGGCGCGAGCGCCGCCGATGCGCGGACCAGGACGATCGGCACCGTCGTGCGCGACGGGCGACAATGCGACGTCGTGGGCACCTACCTGGGGGTAGTGGCGGACGAAAACTGAAGGGCCCCAACGGATGAGAATGGAGCAAGGGTGAGCGCGAAAGCGCACCGCGGCGATCGTCGGGGTGCACAACACCCGGCAGGGACGCCGCCTGGATGGCGAAACTTCACGCGGCCTGGCGCTCAAGGCGATCCAGGGCGCACTCGGCGATGCCGGCCTGAGCCTGGACGACGTCGACGGGATCAGCGCGGGCCCACTGTCCACCGCGCTGATCTACGACCTGCGCATCGGCCCGGCGTGGCAGGGACTCGGGCTTCGGGGTCGGCATGATCACCGAGGCGGCCACGGCAATCGAGCACGGCATGGCCGACGTGGTGGTGCTGGTCGCCGCCCAGGCGGGCGAATACCGCGATCACGAGGCCACGGCGCCGTGGACCCGACCCGAGAACGAATTCGTCGCGCCCTGGGGGATGTTCACCACCGCCGAGTTCGCGCTGATCGCCCGGCGCCACATGCACGTCTACGGCACCACGCGCGAACAACTTTCGATCGTGGCGGCGACCATCCGCAACAACGGGTCGCAAAACCCCGAAGCCGTTTACTACCAACGCGGGCCGTTCACGCCCGACGACATCACCGCGTCGCGGCCCGATCGCGGACCCGTTTCATCTCCTCGACTGCGCCACCACCTCCGAAGGCGGCTGCGCGCTGGTGGTGGCGAACATCGACAAAATCGACGTCGCAAGCCAACCGATCTACGTGTTGGGCAGCGGCGCGGACTTCCACGGCCCGTCGTATCAGCACCCACCGGCGTGGGACCTCGCCGGCCGGCGCGGGGAGCACGTCAACGGTCGTGGTCGGCGGGCGCGCGGCCGACCTTGCGTTCAGTCACGCCGGGCTGCGGCCGCGACGAGGTCGACGTGCTGGAACTCTACGACCCGTTCTCGTTCGAGATCATCCGGCAGCTCGAGGCATTCGGATTCTGCGGCGAGGGCGAGGGCGGACCGTTCGTCGCCGACGGCAACATCGCCATCGACGGCAGCCATCCGATCACCACGGACGGAGGAACCATGTCCTTCAGCCATGCGGGCTCGAATCCGCAAATGATGCAGCGCGCCATCCGAGCCGTCCAGCAGTTGCGCGGTGAGGCGGGCGACCTGCAGGTGCCCGACGCGCATATTGCGTTGTGCAGCAACGGGGGAGCGGGCGCCTTGTTCACTACGCTGCTGATCCTGGGAGACGAACCGCGATGACGTCCGAGCCCCTGCGACCGCAGACCGGGCCCGTGCCCCACGCCAGCAGTCAGGTCAGCGTGCCGTTCTGGCAGGGCTGCCGGATCGGGGAGCTGCGCTATCAACGCTGCGAGTCTTGCGGTCTGGCCGAACTTCCCGCCGACCGAGCATTGCCGCCAATGCCTTTCGCCCGAGTTGCACTGGAAGCGCGAGCGGCGGCCTCGGCGAGATCTACAGCTGGACGGTGGTTCACCGTCCGGTGACGGCGGAGTTCGAGCCGCCCTACGCGCCCGGCGATCGTCACCCTGGACGAGGGCTACCAGATGTTGACCAACGTCGTCGGTGTGGCGCCCGAGGACCTGGCGGATCGGCATGCGCGTGCAGGTGCAATTCCATGCCGTTGGTCCGGACGTGACGCTGCCGTATTTCACCGGCAGAAAGATCTCGTGAGCCCCGCGCGCACCAGCAACGGCCTGCCGGTAACGGCCTACCTCGTGCTGGGCGTGCTGGCGGCCAACGACGAACAACTCACCGCCGGCGAGATCAAGATGCGTGCCGAACTGTCGGTCGGCCACTTCTATTGGTCCCCTTCGGTCAGCCACGTGCGGCGCGAATTGAGCAGGCTTGCTGGCGCGCGGAATGGTCAGCGAGATCGGCGCTCAGTCCGGCAAGCGCGCCATCACGCTGTACGAGACCACCGATGCCGGGCTCGACGCGCTGCGCCGCTGGGTCCAGCACTTCCCGGGCCAGGAACAGGTCGTCATCAAGCACCCGGTCATCCTGAAGACCTGGCTCGCGCGCGGCGAGGATCCCGAGCACATCATCGACACGCTGGATCGTCACCTCGAGGCGACCCGGGCCCGGCTGGACGAGGCGCTGTGGTCGCGGCAGCGTTCCCGCGAACTCGGCATCATCGACGATCCGGACCAGCGTTTTTCGTTCGCCGTCCTGGACTACGCGATCCGCGGGCTGTACGCGGAGATCTCCAATATCTCGCAGCTGCGCGACGAGATCGCCAGCGGCACAACGCCGAGATCCCGTCAAGCGGGTGCGACGGGCGAAGGGGCAGATCCGCCGCCGGGCACCCAGGAGAGAGCTAGGCGATGGCCGGCCGGTAGGCGGTGCCGCGCGGTTCGCGCTCCCACAGGATCTCGCCCTCGCCAATGGCCGTTCCTTGGGCGATCAACTGGCGCTTGAGCACCTTGTGGGTGGCGGTGCTGGGCAGGTCGGTGGCGATCCGGACGTATCGCGGGCGGGCCTTGGGGGACAGGTCGGGCTGCGCGTCGAGGAATGCTTCGAATGAATCGGGGTCGAGGGTGTGGCCCTCGTTGAGGACGACCGCGGCCATCACCTGATCGCCGACGTGCTCGTCCGGTACGGCGTATACCGCGACCCGGTTGATTGAACTGTGCCGCAACAGGATTCGCTCGATCGGTGCCGCCGCCAGATTCTCGCCGTCCACCCGCATCCAGTCGGCGGTGCGGCCGGCCAGGTATATCCAGCCTTCGGCGTCACGGTAGGCGAGGTCTCCGGACCAGTACATGCCGTGACGCATGCGTTCGGCGTTGGCCTCGGGGTCGTTGTAGTAGCCGGTGAAGAAACCCGAACCCGCGGTGTTGACCAACTCGCCCACGGCCTCGTCGGCGTTGGCCAGCGCGCCGTCGGCGTCGAAGCGCGCGACCGCGCATTCGGTGACGGTGTCGCTGTTGTAGATCGCGACCCCGTCGATCCCCTTGCCGATCGAGCCCTTCGGGGTCCCGGGTTCGCGGATCACGATGACCGCGTTCTCCGTCGAGCCGAAGCCGTCTTCGACCTGGACGCCGAAGCGGCGGCCGAACTCCTCGATGTCCTTGTCGTTGGCCTCGTTGCCGAACGCCACCCGCAGCGGGTTGTCGGCGTCGTCGTCGCGTTCGGGGGTGGCCAGGATGTAGGCGAGCGGCTTGCCGACGTAGTTCATGTACGTGGCGCCGTAGCGGCGGACGTCGTCGAGGAAGTTGCTCGCCGAGAACTTCGCCGGCACGATTGCGGCGCCGGAGACCACCGCGGGCGCCCATCCCGCGACCACGGCGTTGGAGTGAAACAGCGGCATGGACACGTAGCAGGTGTCCTGCTCGGAGAGGGCGAAGCGCTGGACCAGGTTGATGCCGGCGAACATCGCCATCAGGTGAGAAACCTGCACCGCCTTGGGATTTCCGCTCGTTCCGGAGGTGAAGATCATCATGAACGCGTCCATCGCGGCGACCTGCCGGTGCGGGACCAGATCGCCGGCACCGTCGACCAGTTCGGCCCACTGCGGCGTCGAGGTGTCGAGGATCTGCGTTCCCCCGAGATCCAGGCCGTCCAGCAGCGGCCGATGTTCGGCGTCGGTCACGACGAACTGACAGTCGCGCCCGCCGGATGTCGGCGGCCAGCGCCTCGCCGCGCCGGGTGGTGTTCAGGCCGCACAGCACATAGCCGCCCAGCCCGGCCGCCGCCATCTGGCTCAGCATCTCCGGCGTGTTGCCCAGCAGAGCGCCGACGTGCATCGGCCGTTGCGGGTCGGCGGCGGCGATCAGGGCCGCGGCCCGGGCCGCCGACTCCGCCAGGTACTGACGCCAACTCCATTGCAGATCACCGTGTTTCACGGCGATCGTCCGGGTCGGACAAGCGCCTGCGCAGCAGCGCCTGCATCGTGTCGTCAGTCATCGGTCGGATCCACCTCCGCTATGCCTAGCCCTTGTACGAGACGAGACGGTCCGTCTTATCGTAGCGGCGTCGCGTGCGTCGATGCTCGCTATCCGCCCACCATCATCAGGCCACCATCGACCGCCAGCAGTTGCCCGGTGATGAAGCCCGAACCAGATCCGGCCAGAAAGACCAGCATCGGCCCGACGTCGCGCGCGGGATCCCCCAACGCCCCGCCCAGCGGAATCATCATCTTCATCTGCTGGTCGATCAGGGCGCGCGGCGTCCGGACCGAGGAAAGTCCGCGCAGCCGGTCGGCGCCGGCCGTCTGCACCGCCGGCGCCAGGGCGTTGACGGTGACATTGTCGGCGGCCCAGGCCTTGGCGGCCGATCGCGTCCACGCCTGCACCGCGCCTTTGGTCGCGGCGTAGACGGCCGAGATCGGGCTGCCCATAACGGCTTCAGAGGATCCGAAGTTGATGATCCTGCCGCCCTTGGGATCCTGGTCTTTCATCACGGCGTACGCGGCCTGATTGGTGAGGATGGTCGCCTTCACGTTGGTGTCCAACAGGAACGAAATCTCGTCGACGCCGATGTATCCGGGTATCCCGGGCTGCCACAGCCCCGCGGCATTCACCAAGACGTCGAGTCCGCCCAAGCTGCTCGGCGGCTTGTTGCACCATCGCCGAGACGGCGTCGGCGTCGCGTACATCGCACTGCAGCCAGGTGGCCGCGAGATCGTCGGGCGGCGGGGTCTGGTGATAGGTGGCGGCGACCTCGGCTCCCGCCTCGGTGAGGACTCCGACGGCGGCCGCGCCGATGCCGGTCGCTCCGCCGGTAACCAGGATCCGCCGGCCTCGCAGCGGTGGCGTCGCATCTGACATGGCCGAAACGCTACCGGCTCGGCCTGGCGGCGCGTGAGGCCGTGACGTCAGGCGCGCACCGCGATCGTCGACAGCAGATCGGCGAGCCGGTCCGGCTGGTCCACCATCGAGAACGTCCGTGCTCCCTCGATTACCTCGAGGCGAGCGTTGGGGATGGTCGCGGCCAGTCGTTCGCCGTCCTCCTGCTCGAAGAAAACATCGTCGGCCGACCATGCGATGAGCGTGGGCATGTCGAACTCGGGCAGCCGGGCCGCGACGCCGTCGTCGACCTCCGTGCGCATCGATAGCGTGAACTGGCGCAGGTCTTCGGCGATCGCCGCGTCGGACAGCGCCGGACGCACCCAGATCTGGGTGAGGTCGTCAATGTCGCTGTGCGCCAGTCCATCGTACGCGCGCTTGCGCGCCACCGGTGCCCGCATGGCTTGGATCGCGGTCCGGAACATCGTCTTCGACTTGGCCGCCAGGATTACCGGCTTGAGGATCGGCGGCGGAAAGTGTTCGAACGCATCGCAACTCGTGAGCACAAGCGCGCCGAGCCGCTCGGGATGGTGCACGGCGACGAGTTGGGTGACGACCCCGCCGGTGTCGTTGCCGACCAGCACCACGTCCTCGAGGTCGAGGGCGGCAAGCACCTCGGCGACGATGCCGGCGACGCCGGTGATGGTCCGGTCGGCGCCGGGGCGCAACGGCTCCGGGTGCGCGCCGAACGGCCAGGTCGGGGCGATGCACCGCAGGCCGACGGTCGGCGAGCCGTTCACTGACCTGGCGCCACAGTTGGCCGCCCATCATGTAGCCGTGCACGAACACGACTGGCCTGCCGTTTTCGGGTCCGGTTGCTTCGTAATGGATGGTTCCGGCACTAATGTCGATCGTCGACATAGAGGACTCCTACTTCGAGATTACATTTACAAACAGACTGTCTGTTCGTAAGTTACCAACAGGTTGTATGGAAAGCAAGAGACGGACTCAGGAAGAGCGCTCCGCGGCGACCCGTGATGCGCTGATCTCGGCTGCCCGCAAGCTGTGGGGCGTACGGGGTTATGCGGAGGTGGGGACGCCGGAGATCGCCACGGCGGCGGGGGTTACCCGGGGGGCGATGTATCACCAATTCGCCGACAAGGCAGCGCTTTTCCGCGAGGTCGTCGAGGCCGTGGAGCAGGACGTGATGGCCCGGATGGCCACCGTGGTGGCCGAGTCGGGGGCGACGACACCGGCGGACGCGATCCGGGCCGCGGTCGACGCCTGGCTGGAGGTCTCCGGCGATCCGGAGGTGCGTCAGCTGATCCTGCTGGATGCGCCCAGCGTGCTGGGCTGGGCCGGGTTCCGCGACGTCGCCCAGCGGTACAGCCTGGGCATGACCGAACAGTTGCTCACCGAGGCCATCAAGGCGGGCCAGCTGGCCCGCCAACCGGTCCGGCCGCTGGCGCACGTGCTGATCGGCGCGCTCGACGAGGCGGCGATGGCCATCGCCACCGCCGACGACCCGAAACGCGCCCGCCGGGAGACCAGGCAGGTGCTGCATCGGCTCATCGACGGGATGCTGCACGACCCGACGGGCTGACTAAAAGGCTTGGTGCGTAGACGTTCCAGTCACGAACGTGAGCGACTCCCGCGATCACGCCCTGGATCAGTCGGTCGAGGTGATCGGCGCCGTCGACGACCGGTTGGCCCGTCACGAACGTCGTCATCACGCCGTTGATGACTGCCAGGGTGGCGATCGCCTGGTCTTCAACGAGCGCCGGATCCGGTGCGATGCCGGCGGAATGCCATTGGGCGACGACATCGCGCGCGAGTGCGTACAGGCCCTCCGCAGACTCATTGAGGGTTGCCGCCAGGTCGGGGTCACGGCTGGCAAGCAACATAATCTCGTAGCGCGCCTTGGCGCGGGTGAGCCACGGGTCGGCGGCCACATACATGACAATGCGAGCCAGACTTGCCGTGCCGGCGAAGTCGGTTGGCCGATCGTCGGCGAGTTCGGTCATCAACGACAGATCTGCGACATCGAGCTCATTCAGCCGACCCGCGACCGCCTGCAGCAGCGCTTTGCGGGTCCGGAAGTAGAACGACGTAGTACCGGCCGGCACGCTGGCGCGATGGTCGACCCTGGGTGGTTGACGCCGTGGACGCCGTTGCTACCCAGCAGCTCGATCGCCGCGTCGGCGAGCTGGCGGCGCCGCTCGGGTGCGTTGTGCTTTCTACGTGCAGCGATGCGTCCAGTCTAAAACTGACCGCAGTTGGGCGCGGTGGGTTCTGAATTGAAGCGGGCGGCGATCCACTGCATGGCCGGTTCGCCGTCGACGAGCATGGGCAGCCCGTGGTTGATGATGAGCTTGTTGAGGAACGCTGGTTCCTCATTGCGTCCGGAATTCGACGTCGGCACCCTGGGCGCACCAGTCGCGACCGAGTTGATTGGCGGCGGTCCACGGCACCAACGGGTCGTAGCGGTTGCTGTTGATCAGCACCGGCGCGTTGGGTTTGTAGCGCCCGAGCCGCTGCGCCTCGAACAGGGTGTTGAACGGCTCCTCGTTGACCAGTTGATTGATGTCTTCGGTGAAATAAAGCTGGATATGGCGAAACATGAAGTCCAGCAACGTCTGCCCGACGCACTGACGCGAGACCCATTCCAGCATCGCCAGCCCGCGGGGCGTCATTTTGGACCGGATGACGTCGGCGAACTCCGGATAAGCGGCCATGACGCTGTTGAGCGCGTACCCAACGACACCGACCAGGACGCTCCCGTCCGCGTACGGCAACAGCTCCTTGAGGTTGGCCGGTGGCGCCCCGGCGTAGGTGCCCACGAATGGAGATCGGGGGCGTAGGCCGACGCCAGCTCGGCCGCCGATGCGGTCGCGCCCCCGCCCTGCGAGTAGCCCCAAAAGGCGACCGGCCCATGGGGGTCGAGCGACGTTCCGGGCAGACGCATGGCGGCCCGGGGGGTTACACGGCCTGCCCCTCGGCCACGCGGCCCACGTAGGTGTGCATCGAGGTGGTGCCGAGACCTTCGTAGTCGGTCATAACGATAGGGAAACCGCGCGCGACCATCGTGGCGACGAACAGTTCCTCGTAGTTGAACATGATGTCCCAGCCGCCCGAATAATGGATGCCCTGGTTGAACATTCGCAACGCGGTGCATTCATTGCCTTGTCCTTGGGTGCCGGGTGCGTAGCTGATCAAGGGCCGGGTCCCGCTGCCCGGCCACGCGTTGTACGGCTCGAAGTAGGTGCCGGTTACCGCGATCGGATTGCCGCGAGTATCCGTGCTGCGGTACATGATTCGGGTGCCGGTGGCCATGATCGCACCCAGCTGGCCGGACGGTTCGAGCACCAGTCGCGACGGCTCGGTGAGGAAAGGTCGCCGGTTGGCCGGGCGGCAACGGGTCGGGCGGTGTGTACAACTCCGCGTATTGCGGTTCGTCGCCCCCGTCAGCGTGCGCACACCCCACCCCGACCAGCGCCGAGGCGATGAGCAGAAGGACGGCGAAAGCTCCCCCGACCCGGCGCATTACGGAACGGTAACAACCGGCGGCCACCAGCGGAAGGGCAATCTCTAAATTGAGAGAACAGGCCCGCCCTAGCGATGGCTCTGGGCGAAGAACTGCCAAATGGTGTCGGTGGCGTTCAGCGCCGTCGACGGTGTGGGGATGCCCGCGAGCTTCTCGGCAAGGGGGCTGGGCTCACCGCCCGGCCATTGATGGCCTGCGCCGGCCACCGAGATCAACTCGACCGTTCGCCCGTCCGCGCATCCGGCGACTTGCGTCGTCACGTCGCCCGCGGTGCTCGAGTCGGCGATCCGCACGCATCAATGCCACGCCAGGTGGCGTTGACGGACTGCACCGAAGGCCCGTCGACGCGGGCAGTCCCGTTGAACGTGAACGCCTTTCCGGGTCCGCCGTCGTAGGGAACTCTGTCGTCGGCCGTGCCGTGAATTTGCAGCACCGATGCGCGCCGCGCTCGGGAGCAGTCGGTCAGCAGTGTGCCCGCGACCGGAGCGATCGCGGCGAACATTTCGGACTGGCAGCCGAGCCGGAGCGCCATCATGGCGCCGTTCGACATGCCGGTGACATAGACGCGCGCCCGGTCGATGGGGATCTCTCGTTCGATGGCACCGACCATCGTCGTGATGAAGCCGACGTCGTCGGTCGCGTTGAATCGCCTTTTATGCGCGCTCAGTGGCTATGGTTTCCTCATTGAAAATGCGCGCGTGCGGCGTGCCTACCTGAGCGATAGGTGGGTCTCGGTAGGCCCAGACGATGGGATGGACGTTGGCCGAGCGCAGGGCTGTGACCGAGATGACCGCGATCCGCTACGTGGTGGCGGATAGGCGAGTCAAGAGCAGGATTCTGGACGAGTCGTGCGCCAACACGGGGTGGCACCGTAACCATGCCCGCAAAGCGCTCAAGGCTGCGCTGCAGCCCAAGGTGGTAGCGCCGAGGCGAAGTCCGCGTCCCAACTACGGGCCGGATGTGATTGCTGCGCTTACGACGTGCTGGCTGGTACTGGGGATGCCGGCAGCAAGCGGCTGGCGCCGATGTTGAACGAACTAGTGGCAGTGTTACGGCACTTCGGCGAACTGGTCATCGACGAGGACACCGCAGAACTCCTAGTGTCGATGTCGGCGGCCACCATCGATCGTCGCCTGGCGGGTGAACGAGCCAAACGTCAGCTCAAGGGGCGTCGCGCCACCAAGCCCCGATCGCTGCTGAGAGCTCAGATCCCAATACGCACCTGGGCAGACTGGGACGACGCTAAGCCGGGCTTCGTTGAGATCGATCTGGTTTCCCACGACGGCGGAAACACCATCGGCCCGTTCGCATTCACGCTCACGGTCACTGACGTCGCCACTGGTTGGACCGAGAACCGCTCAGTGCCCAGCAAAGAGGCCAAATGCGTCCTGGCCGCCTTCGAAGGCATCGCCAACAAGGTGCCGTTCCCGATCCTGGGGGTGGACTCGGACAACGGAGCTGAGTTCATCAACGTCTATCTGTTCATCTGGTGCAGAAACCGCAAGATCACCTTCACCCGCGCGCGGCCGACAAACAAGAACGACGGCTGCCACGTCGAGCAGAAAAACTGGGCAGTGGTCCGCACAGTCGTCGGCTACCACCGCTACGACACCGCTCCAGAACTGTTGCTACTCAACGAAATCTGGCAGCTTCAGTCCCAGTTGACCAACTACTTCTACCCACAGCAGAAGCCGTATCCAAGGTCCGTGACGGCGCCAAGGTGACCAAGAAATACGACACCGCGACCACCCCATTCCACCGCGCCATCAATCACCCCGACACCACAGTCGACCGCATAGCCGCTCTCGCCCGAACCCACGCTCTGATCAACCCCGCGGCCACCCAGCGTCAGATCCAGGCCCTGACCGCACAGCTTCACAAAATGACCACCAGCAAGTCCCAACCCGCCACCCGGGCCGAACTCCAAGCGCGCACAATCACATGAGGCAACGAAACCACCCTCGCGCGCATCTTGACGTGAGGCAACACGGTCGGTGTCGATACGCTGCGGTTCACCGCAGCAGGTTCCGGCATTCCAGGCGCGGTTGATGCCGTCGGGGTAGGCGACCAGGAAATGCCCGGCCTCGGCCTCGGCGTCCCAGTGGTAGGAGCGCTCGGCCTGCTCACCCGTGCCGAAGCCGCCGTGCAGCATCAGCACCAGTGGGGCCGCATCGGCCAATCCTGGGTCGGTACAGGTGGAAGATCCGGCTGACGCCGCCAGACTCAACGGTCCGGGTGGACTGCCCGACCGGAATCGATTGCGAGCCAGGCGTTCCCAGCGCATGGCCGTCGCCGACGCACCCCCGAGCACGACAGCCAGGACGGCGGTCAGACAAACGCTGACGGCCCGAGCACGACTCGATCGCATGACGACATCGTGGCAGCCGATACGACATTTGACAAGTTACTTGTCAATCCTGGCCGGGGTGGCAGACTTCTCCCCATGCGACGCCTTCTCCATCCCGATTGGCAGCCCACCGTACCCGCGCTGGTGAACCTGGTGGCCGCGTCCGGGGCGCCGCGGTTGCGGGCGGCTTGCCGCCGCGGGACTCGATGGGATTCGCCCGGCGCAAGCGGTCGCGCTCGTACCGTTGGCGGCCGGTGAGCTGCACGCATCGGATCTGGCCGATCGACTCCAAGTGAGCCGGCAGGCGGTGGCCCAGGCGATCGCCGGACTGAGCGATATGGCTACATCACCCGGGTGCCCAACCCCCTCGACGC
The DNA here is from genome assembly GCA_963794245.1 of uncultured Actinomycetota bacterium. Taxonomy (GTDB): domain Bacteria; phylum Actinomycetota; class Actinomycetes; order Mycobacteriales; family Mycobacteriaceae; genus Mycobacterium. The sequence continues at coordinate 863,389 of CAWCDD010000005.1, forward strand.
GCAGCCCGAATCATCGAGCTGACACCGCGAGGCCGGCAAGCGCTGAGCGTAATGCGTTCGAATGCGGTTG
>CAWCDD010000006.1:0-419685 GCA_963794245.1 uncultured Actinomycetota bacterium
CCGTCCGTGCCGTATCCGCTGCTAACCCATTGTCAAGATCGCGCCCGCGGCGACGCCAATCACCGTTACAAGGGCCACCAAAATCACCGCGACCGCCGCGCGCACGATCTCTTCTTCCGTGAGTCGCCAGTGCGGCCTCGATTCCACGACAACGGTGTCCCCTCGACGGGCAACTGCGTTCATTCTTGCGACCGCCAAAAGGAGATCGTCATGCCCGTCGGCCCGTCTTTGTCGACTGGGTTGTGCGCGGCGATTGCGGTGGTCATATCAGCCCCCAGGCTTGCGGACGCCGATCGGCGTTATTGGTGAGGTCGAAAGCTTCGGCCTTCTCGTATATCCAAAGATACGAGTGCGAGATCACGATTGCGGTAACGATGCTTAACGGTCACGGCACACAATCGTGCTCCCGCACTCCGCGGCGAGCCGTGCGAGCCGCCGTCGAGCTGCGATCATGACGGAAGACCTCTCTCGCTTCAGCACGCGGGAGGAATTTGCTCGTAAAAGATTCCGTTTTGCATGTGCCACAACAATTTTCAGACGTCGAAGACAACGTGCAGGTTCAAGGCCAATCATTCCTCGACGAGATATGGTGGTCATCGCGCACACTAGGACACGCATCCGACGCCTGGAGGACCAATACCGGAATGAGCCCGGTCGCCGAATTCGACTTCGTCATCGTGGGAGCAGGCAGCGCAGGCTGCCTGCTCGCCAATCGGCTCAGCGCCAACCCTGATCGCCGTGTCCTCTTGATAGAGGCCGGCGGCAAAGACGACTGGTTCTGGATCAAGGTGCCGGTGGGCTATCTGTACACAATCGCCAACGCGCGCACCGACTGGTGCTTCACGACCGAGGCCGACCCCGGCCTGGCCGGGCGCAGCATTCACTACGCGCGGGGCCGTGTCATCGGAGGCTGCTCGTCGATCAATGCCATGATCCACATGCGCGGACAGGCGAGCGACTACGACCTGTGGGCGCAGGCCACCGGTGACGAGCGATGGCGTTGGGGTGGCCCGAACAGTCCGGGCGAGACGCTGGCGATCTACAAAAAGTTGGAGGACTACTTCGGCGGCGCCGACGACTGGCACGGCGCCGGTGGCGAGATCCCTGTCGAGCGGCCACGTGTGCGCTGGAAGATCTTGGACGCCTGGCAGGCCGCCGCTGCCGAGGTGGGCATCTCCCCGATCGATGAATTCAACCGGGGCGTCAACGCCGGCTCTGCGTACTTTCATGTCAACCAACGGCGTGGCCGTCGCTGGTCGATGGCCGATGCCTTCCTGCATCCCATCGCCCACCGGCCGAACCTCACCGTCTACACGCAGACCCAGGCCTTGCGGCTCCTGATGGACGACCAGGTCCCGGAGGATCAGCGTCGCGGGGCCTGGACGACGGCCCAGCGCCGCGTCATCGGCCTGCGGCTTCTCAGAGGCGGCCAAATCATCGACGTCCGAGCCCGCCACGAGGTGATCTTGAGCGCCGGAGCTATTGGCTCGCCGCATCTGATGCAGGTCTCGGGTCTGGGCCCAGCCGGCCTGCTTGCCCAGCATCAAGTGCCGGTGGCCGTCGATCTGCCGGGCGTGGGCGAAAACCTTCAGGATCACCTGCAGCTTCGAACGGTCTACCGGGTGCAGGGCGCCCCGACCGTCAATACGCTGTACCGGAACTGGATCAGCCGTGCGGGCATGGGACTTCAGTACCTGCTGTTGCGATCGGGGCCCATGACGATGCCGCCTTCCACGCTAGGGGCTTTCGCCAAGAGCGACCCCGCGCTGGAAAGTGCCGATCTGGAGTGGCATGTGCAGCCCTTGTCGTTGCCGAAGTTCGGCGAACCCCTGCACCCCTTCGGAGCGATTACTCCTTCGGTCTGCAATCTGCGACCCAGCTCGCGAGGCCATGTGCGCATGGCCAGTGCAGATCCCCTGATCTACCCGAAGATCTTCTGCAATTACCTGTCGACTGACGCCGATCGTCAAATCGCCGTGCGGGGCCTCCGGATGACCCGGCAGATCATGGCGGCGCCGGCTTTGGCCCGCTACCGCCCGCAGGAGTTGTTACCCGGTCCGCAACTGGCGAGCGATGAAGAGCTGCAGAAGGCGGCTGGTGAACTCGGTACGACTATTTTCCATCCGGTGGGTACCTGCGCGATGGGAGCCTTTGACGCCCGCGGGCGGCCGCGTTCGGCCGCCACGGTGCTCGACACCGACTGCCGCGTGTATCGCGTCGCCGGACTTCGAGTGGTCGATGCGTCGACTATGCCCACCATCATTTCCGGCAACACGAACGCGCCGGTCATGCTGATCGCAGAGCGCGCAGCGCGGGCGATTGTGGGATAAGTCGGTTACCACCGGGATATCAATCTGGTTGCCCTCGAGAGCGGGGAAGCCTAGCCGCTCCCCTGCGTCGCGCGACCGCGCGTCATAGCCGAACGGTCACCCTTTCGTATCCGTTTGGGAACGCACCCGCGTTTCGGCTAGCGCAGCTCTATCGGTAACAACAGTCACATCGTTAACATCGCGCGATGCACGGTTTGCCCCCGCTGACCAGCGATGTGCGACTGCGAACGGTTTCTCGGCGCGACGCGCTGCGCTATGCAACAGCGTTGGCCGGTTTGACTGTTGGATCATTAGGCTGCGGCATGCCTACGGCGGCCGCCGCCGCACCTCCCCAACTGATCGACTTCGCCGCGCGCCAGATTCCTGCGCAGCAGATTCGAGCCGCCGGCTATAGCGGGGTGGTCAACTACGTTTCGGAGTCGCGTCCTGGCTCATCGTTTGGCGCCAAGCCGATCACTCGGCCCTACGCCGACTCATTGAAAGCCGCAGGCCTGGTGATCGTCAGTAACTACCAATACGGCAAACCAGGTGGGTCGGCACCGTCGGACTTCACGCGGGGCTACGCCGGCGGCATCGCGGACGCGCGCACCGCCTGGCTGCTGCACACCGCCGCGGGCGGCAGCCAGGGTGCACCGATTTTCTTCACCATCGACGAGGACATCAATCGCGACACCTGGAATCGCACCGCGCTGCAGTGGTTTCGCGGAATCAACTCGGTTCTTGGGGTTCAACGCACGGGGGTCTACGGAGGCGTCAGGGTGTGTCAGTGGGCCGCGGCCGATGGCGTTATTGGGTCTTCGAGCACACCTGGCCGCCGCTGGGTCTGGCAAACTCGAGCCTGGTCCGGCAATCAGGTCCACCCCGCCGCGGTTCTCTACCAGCGCGTCGTGAGCACCTCGTCCAATCCCGGGCCGAAGGTCGGCGGACTCGAAGTCGACGTCAACGACGTCCTGGCTTCCGATTGCGGCCAGTGGAACCTCCACGCGAGCCATCCAACTGGCGATGTGCGGTAGTGGCAAGATCGCTGCCCGCAATTCGAGCTAGAGCCCGGATGGCACGACCTTGTCGTTTACCGTCACCGCGACCTGGCCGGTCGTCGGGTTGAACTCGATCTTGCCGTGCTCGAAGGTCGACACCTGCAGGTCGCCGACGGCGTTCACGTCGCTGGTGGGCAAGCCCAGCGGACCTGCCGAACCGTTGGTGCCGGTGACCGCAGGCGTGCCGTCCGGGCCGCGTGCGACATTCCAGGCCTCCCGGATCTTGCCCAGGATGATGTATGCGGGCGTGCCGGCCTGGTTGTTCTTGGCGGTGATCGCGCCGCCCTGGAATTGCTGGAATACCACGCCGCTGTCCCGCGTCCCCGCGTTGCGGTCACCCGTTAGCGGCTTGCCGAGAGCCGCCTTCTGTTGCTCGGTTGCCGACGAGTATTTGGCAGCGATCGGGCCGGTCAAAGTCACCTCGACGCCGCTCTCCCCGATCAGCTTCACCCCGGTGGGCGGCGCTGGGGTGTTAGACGTGGAGGTGGCGCTCGCCGCGGCCTTCGGCGGTGCCGAAGCGTCGGTGCTCTTTCCATTGCTGCAGCCCAGGGTGATCAGCGCGGCGGCGGCCACGCCGACGACTGCCGCGCGGCGGTTTGTGATCGTTCTCATGAGCTTCCTCTCGCGTCTTCCCCATCGCGGACTTCGTAGCTCCGAACGAACTTACATAGCGGTCATAGACGGCGACCCCTAACGTCAGCGTTCGATCACTGTCACCGAGCCATGGTTAAGGTCGCTGGTGACGTAGGCGAAGTGCGTGTTTGGGTCGACGGCGATGGCGAGCGGGTTGTTTCCGACGGCAAGGATTCCGGTGACGATGCGCCTAGTGGTGTCGACCACCGACACGGACGCACCGCTGTAGTTCGCCACGTACGCGGTGTTCGTCGGCGGGTCCACCGCCACACCCGCGGGGCGTTGCCCGACGGGCACACTAGCGGTGACGCTCAGGCTGATTGTGTCGACGAGGGACACCGACGCATCGTCACCGCTTGCGATATAGGCGGTGTGCGATGCGGTATCGATTGCGATACCGGCCGGGCGGCCGCGAAGTGCGACGGAACCGATGACGGTTCGGTTCGTGGTATCGATAACCGTCACCGTTGGATCGGCATTGGTGACAAACAAGCGGTGAGCTGTCCGATCGATGGCTACGCGGCTTGGACCCTTTCCGGTGGGCACCGTCGCCGTCACGGTATGCGTCGTCACGTCGATGACCGACACCGTTGAGTTATCACCGTTAGTGGCATAGGCGATACGGGCATCCGGGTCGACCACTACTCCGCCCGGATGGCTCCCGACACGCACGGAGGCGATGACCGCATTGCTGGCGATGTCGATCACCGACACGGAGGAGTCATCGTAGTTGGTGACGTAGACGGTCCGGGTTGACGGATCCACGGCAACCCCCACCGGGTGGCGTCCCACAGCGGTGGTGGCTGTGACCGTGCGGCTGGCGGTATCGACCACCGACACGGAGTTGGAACCGGTGTTCGCGACGTAGGCGGTGTGTCCGGCGGAGTCGACCGCGACGCCGAAGGCGCCATTGCCGACCCGGATTGACGCGGCGATCGTAGGTGGACCACTCGGCGCTGCCGTGATTCCCGCACTAGGCGTGCCTCCCCCGCTAGGCGCCGATGGCGGCGGGGCGGCCGCTGTGGTCTGCGTCGATCCAGTTGCGGATGTGTGTGCGCGCAGAAGGTATACGCTCGCGCCCCCTGACGTCACGACCACCGCAATCACCGCTGCGACTACCCATGACCGTTTGGCGCGTTTGCGGTTCCCCGCCATGTGCTGCGACGGATCGCGATGCAAAGGTTTCTGCGCGGGCTTCGTTGGCTCACCCGGCCATGAGGCCTCTTGTGTGCGGGCAGGAGCAGTGACGGTGTGTGACTGCACATTCGGGTCCGGCAGGTGTAGCGGCACCGTGATCGCGTCGCGCGCGGCGCGTGCCATATCCACAGGGGTGGCGTAGCGCTGTTCAGGATCTTTGGCCATGCCCGTGGCGATGACCGCATCGAACGCCGGCGGCGCGCCGGAGTCGGACGGTCGCGGCGGCGGGGTCGACAGATGCCCGGCCACTTGTTGCTCGATGCTCTCACCCGGAAATGGGGCGCCTCCCGTCAAGCACTCATAGAGCACGCAGGCCAGCGCGTAGATGTCCGAGCGTGTATCGGCCTGACCGACTCTGAAGCGCTCCGGTGCCATGTAGCGCAGGGTGCCGACCACCGCGTCCGTCCCGGTCAGACCGGTCTCGCCCACAACGCGTGCGATCCCGAAATCGATCAGATACGCAAAGTCGTTTTCATCGAGCAAGATGTTGGAGGGCTTGATATCCCGATGCACCAATCCAATCTTGTGCGCGGCGTATACGGCGAGGGCCACCTGCTCGACGATGTGCACCGCGCGTGAGGGAGACATCGAACCGGAGGCCAGCACGGTTGCCAGGTCGCGGCCCTCGATCAGCCGCATGTCGACGAATAGCCGCCCGTTGATCTCGCCGTAGGTGTGAATGGGCACCACGTGAGGGTTGTTTAACTGTGCCGCTGCGTGGGCCTCGCGACGGAATCTCTGTTGAAACGTCCTGTCCGCAGCAAAATGCGCCGGGAGCACTTTCAGCGCGACTATCCGATCGGTGACGGTGTCATAGGCTCGCCAGACCTCCCCCATGCCGCCCCTGCCGAGCAGGGTGATTAGGCGGTATCGGCCGAATGGGGTCCCTTCCACCGAAACCTCCCGCCAGCTGCAATTCAGCAACACCATAGTCCACCGCTGACACGGTTTGGGAAACCCTCGGACTGGTATTCGTCATCGCGGCCGACATACTCGGGGTGGCTTGACTCCCCCGATATCGCGGCCGCCTACGGACCCAGGGACAACTGAGGACAACGCATGAGCGCCACCGCCGAACGATATGTCGTCACCCGCACCATCGCCGCGACCCGGGCCGAGATTTCGCTCTCGTCGTCGACTCATCCCGCAAGGACTGCTCAATGGCTCACGCGGAAACGTTTGAGGCGCGACGTTGTTCCGGATACCAATTCGATTCGGCTGCTTGGCAATCCAAGGTGTGATGCCAGTAAGCGGGTGACGGCGTCGTTGGCCTTGCCGTCAACGGCTCGCTCCCGGACATAGATTGTCAGCTCACCGTTAGGGCCGACTTCGACGAGCGGTCCCTTGCGACTGCCCGGCTTGACCCTGACGACGACGGAGTCGTTCATGCCGGGCAACGCTACCGTTCCTCGTTGGGGGCCTTCGCTCCCCTGTCTCAGCCGGCCAACATGCTCCGGCCATCGAGCAATACGGCGGAATCGAATATGGAGGGTTATCAGTAAACACTCACTATTCCCAAATCAGTTATGCACCAACAGTATCTCTGCGGCAAAGTCTGTTCGGCGTCGAGCGATTTTTCGGAGCTGTTGCGCCGCTAGCTCGAGACATCATTTGATCGCCTTCGTTTCTCTTCTAACGGTGATCAGATGCCGATCGTCGCGCTCATGCCACCGTCGACGACGAGCGTTGTGCCGGTGATAAAACCGGCTTCGTCTGAGGCGAGGAAGACGGCGGCATTCGCCGCGTCCCAGGCATCCCCTATGCGACCGCGCGGTGTGCTTTCGTCCAGGTGTCGCCATACCTGGTGCGGATCGTCGGAGACGGAGTTCACCCATCCCTCCAGTGCCGGCGTTCGCACCACGCCCAACACAATTGTGTTGGCGCGGACGCCTTTTGGGGCATATTGGAGTGCAACGGTCTGTGTGAATTGGATTACCGCCGCCTTGCTCGACGCGTACGAGATCGACGGCGCACCAACCCAGCGGATACCGGCGATCGAACTCATATTGATGATGGCGCCGGCTCGTTGGTGTTCCATCACAGGCAGCGTGTATTTGCACGTCAGAAACTGCGACGTGAGGTTAGTCCGGATGACGTCGTCCCAGCTCTGTTCGCTTGTTTCTACGGGTCCGCCGACGCGGTCGACGCCTACGTTGTTGTGCAGGATATCGATCCGTCCATAGGCCGCCACACAGTGCTCAACCATGTCACGGACCTGTTCGGCCACGGTTACATCCGTCTGGAGAGCTGTGGCTTCACCGCCCTCGTCGACGATCCACTCGGCCGTCTCCCGAGCGCCGCCCCCTCGGGCGACGCACAGAACTCTGGCTCCCTCACGCGCGAATCGCACGGCCGTGGCCTTGCCGTTCCCCCAACCGAGCCCGGCGCTCGAGGCGCCAGTCACGATTGCGACCTTCCCTCGCAGTCGGTCAGACACGATCAACTCCCTAATGTCGGCGCGACTGCTCTGTAGGGAACCCGTTGCGGCTCAGAGCCGATCGCAAGAACAATGCTGGCAGGTATGCCCTGCTGCGGCGGGAAAAGTCAACGAAACGGTCGGCGTCCGCCCTCAAGGATCGCGACGCGTCGTCAGTGTCGCGCCGAAGCATCACGTCCGGTCATCGTTGCCATCAGTGCCTGCTGGAACGTGCGTCCCGGCAACATTTCTGGGACGACCGGCGGGGCCCCGGCATTGATGCTGAAAGCCGGTGAAGAGGGCGGAGCCGATTCGACCACCGAGGCGATCATCGCCCAGGCCCGCGGCACCGACAGCGGACCGAGCGAGGCCGCCTCGCCCACTCCTGCTGACGGCGCGCCGACATCGGACGAGGGGTGGAACGGCCACGCCACCCGGGGGTGGGTCCCCCGCATGTTCACGCCTACCACGATTTTCCTACCCTCACCCGGCACCAGAAACGCTTTGAGCCCATTCCAACAGTCCATCCACATTGAGCTGAGGCTGAATGCCCGCCGTACCCGCCAGGCCGGGCGACGCCAGCCCGCCTAACGCGGCCCCCAATGCGCCCGGCGAACTGGCGATGGGGGTGACCGTGGCGACGGTGACGGTGCCGAAAACGTTGGTGATGGACGCGCCGGCGGGGCCGACGATAGCGGTGGCAATGTTCCCGATGGTTTGGACGGCGACCTGTTCCGCGCCGACAACGGGAAGTGTGGCGGAGCCGTCGACGAGGCTGACGAGAACCTCCTGGAACGATCCGGGCGTGAGGATGATGGGGCTGGAGCCGGCGGTGACGTTGACGCCGCCGGGGATCAGAACACCGCCCTCGGAACAGTCAATGATCGTGTGAATAGTGCTGCCGGGGTTGACAATAACGGAGCCACCGTAGCTCACGATGTTGGTGCCGGCGCCCGTGATCGTGATCGAGCCGCTGTTGACGTACACGCCGGTGTTGGTGCCGATGTCGATGGTGCTGCCCGGCGCGAGGGTGACGGTTTGGCCGGGCGCGACGGGCTCGGCGGTGGTCAGCTGCTGGGCGGCGCCGGGTGCGCTGAGCTGCGCCAGGGTTTGAGTGTGGGCGCCGCTGGCGTTGCCCGCGGCCTGGACCACCGCCTGGGTCTGGGCGGACTGTCCGGCCGTATTGGTGGTTTGCGGCGGCTCGTCAAACGGCGTCAGGGTGCTGGCGGTCTCACACGCAGCGGCATAGCCATACATCGCCGTGGCGTCTTGAAGCCACATCTGCATGTACTGAGCTTCCGTAGCCGCGATCGCCGGGGCGTTCTGCCCGAAGAAATTGGTTGCGATCAGCGCCATCAACTGCGCCCGGTTCGCCGCGATCACCGGCGGGGGCACCGTCATCGCAAACGCCGCCTCGTAGGCCGCCGCCGCCGCGTATGCCTGGCCGCCCGTCTGCGCGGCCTGAGCAGCCGCAGTAGACAGCCACTCCACATAGGGTGTGGTCGCGGCCGTCATCAGTAGCGACGACGGGCCGGACCACGCCTGGCCGGTCAATCCGGCCAGCTCGGCTGCGTAGCCACTGGCGGTGGACTCCAGCTGGGCGGCCAACGCGTGCCAACCCGCCGCGGCCGCCAGCATCGGCCCTGCCCCGGGGCCGGCATACATCAGCCCGGAGTTGACCTCCGGAGGTAGCGACGCAAAGTCCATGTCGTCACTCCTTTCCGCGGACGACCGTGGCTATTTCAACAGCGATGGAATAGTTTTTCAACGGCCATAGAATAACTCGTTGGGGCGGTCAGGCACCAGCAATTGAGGTAAACGCTGCGTGACAGGAAGACCAGCGGATGCCTTTTCAATCCCAGTTGAAATGATATGGTTCGCACGTGTCGTCACCTGGGGAAATTGCGAAGCGGCGGGGCAGACGCCAAGGTGAGCCGGTATCGCGCGACGCGGTCCTTCGCGCGGCACAGCGGCAATTCGCCGTGCGCGGCTATGACAAGACGACGCTGCGAGCGATTGCCGACGATGCGCGAGTGGATCCGGCGATGATCCTCTATCTGTTCGGCTCGAAGGCGGCATTGTTTCGCGAGTCGATGAAGTTGGTGCTGCCGTCTGACTTGCTGACGACCGTGATCGCCGAGAAAGACGACGACTTAGGCTGCCGCGTGGTGCGGGCCTACCTTGGTATCTGGGAGCAGCCCGAGACGGCCGCGAGCATGACCTCGATGGTGCAGTCGGCGACATCGAACAGCGATGCCAACGAAGCGTTTCGCAGTTTCCTGCACGACTATCTGCTCACTGCGGTGTCCAGCGCTTTGGGCGGTGGCAACGAAGCGCGACTGCGCGCGATGCTGGCCGCGACCAACCTCGTCGGTACCGCGATGCTGCGGTACATCATGCGTGTGCCGCCCCTGTCGACGCTGAGTGTCGCTGAGGTGGTCGCGATGATCGGGCCCGCGGTGCATCGGTTCCTGACTGCTCCCGCCGACGAGCTGGGGCTGGACCTGCCGTCGCAATAACCCCATGCTGCGCTCTCCCCCGCGTGGGCTGATCCGCGATCCCCTCGCCCGTGAGGGATTCGCCACGGATGTCCTGATCGGATCCGTGCTTGCCGCGCAGCCATGGAAGTGGCCCCGGCTATACCGCGGTCGCCTCGACGATGCTGAGCGGCGACACGGTGTCGACGACACGGTTCAACCGGAAACCGGCTTGGTTGAACAGCCGGCCGTACTCGTTCGCGGTGCGTTCGCGCGCGCCGGCGACGACCAGCATCTCAATGTCCACCCACTTGCCGTGGAAGTCGCGGTCGTGGTTGGGAATGACGAACTCGCAGAGCAACAGTCGCGCGCCGGTGCGGGCCGCGGTACGGACGTTCTTCAGAATGCGGACCGCATCATCCTCGGGCCAGTCGTGGATGACGTTCTTGAGCACATACGCGTCGCCGCCCTCCGGCGCGGAATCGAAGAACGAGCCCTCTTCGATCCGGACGCGGTCGTCGACACCGTACTTGCGGAACAACTCCGGGGCGCACGCCACGACCTCCGGAAGATCGAACAGCACGCCGCGCGAATTCGGAGCCGTCTCCAGGATCGCCGCCAACAGCCGGCCGCGGCCGCCACCGACATCGACGATCGTGTCGAATGCACTGAAGTCGTAGGCCGCGGTCAGGGGCACGGTCGCGAACTCGGACAGATTGGTCATGGCAGAGTTGAAAATCCCGCGTAGCTCCGCTTCGTCGGCCAGGTATTCGAAAATCGGCTTGCCGCGAAGCTCTGGGACCACCGGTTGCCCGGTCCGGATCGCGTCGGTCAAGTGGCTCCAGTGCTCGCGATGCTGAGGCGACCCGACCCACTGCGCCATCCCGGCCATTGAGACGGGCGCGTCGGTGCACAGTGTTTCCGCGAGCGGGGTGAGTGCGTAACGCCCGTCGCTGCGCTGGCGGAAAATCCCGATGCCGATCACCGCGCGCATGAGTCGCCCCAGAGCCTCGGCGTCGACGCCGACCCGGTTTGCCAGCTGCTCGCCGGACAGAGGGCCATCGGCCAGGGCGTCCGCCACGCCAAGATCCGCTGCAGCCGTGATCGCCTGAGCGACCCACGCGTTCAGGATCAATTCCATCATCACCGCCGCGGGCGGAGCGGAGCGTTGGCGCAGCCACGACAGGTAGTGGCGGACCCGTTCAACGGCGCGCGCGACCTTGGCCGGCGGAACCTTCGACGTCAAGTGACTTCCCTTCTCGTTCGTATTCGCCACGATGGACGCGTTCCGCGGCCGAGTTCTCTCTGGCGCTCGGACAGGGACGACAGAGCCGCCGATGCCAGCGCCCCGGCAGGCACCCACGTCGGCACACCAGCGCACACACCAAGGCGCCCAACGGAACTCGTTCACCTGAGCGCTCCTGCTGCGCGATCGACCTGTCCGCATAGGAACTATGCCTGCAAACCTTGAATATTTCAATAGGCATTGAAATAAACGTTCGCTCCAGATAATGTTTCTGACAGGGGGCCGGATGAACGGAGGCGTCATGTCACGTCTAGCCACGAAGGTCGTCGTTGCGGCGATCCTCGCATTTGCCGCCGTAACAGCGACCGGATGCGGTCCCGCGGTCAGTGTGGTCCCACCCGACGGGGTTGCAGCGGGGTAACGGTGCCTCGCGCCGAACGCCTAAGCGGCACTTCGTGAAGCGGGCGCATCCAACCCCGGGCCCTGCCCGATCTTGCACCACGCCGAGCAATACGGCCGAACCGAATACGGCGGGTTACCCGTAACTACGCCGAGTCATCCGGAACGTTCGGCAGGATCACTACATCTGCGGGTATGTCCTGCACACTGTCCAGGAACGAATTGAGCTCGTCTGGTCCGAGCCTGTCGCCCGACAGGACAAGGTCGATTTTCGGTTTGTTCCCAGCGGCAGTGACTCTGACGTCTTCCACAGGGCGGAAAGCTCCTGCGAGCGCAACAACTTTGTTTATGGTTTCCGCAGCATCAAGTGAGCCTTCTCGAGAAGAGACGGTCACTTCCCTTTCGATTTGTGACGAGCTGAGCAGACTCGGATCTTTGAGAATCTCAGCGCCTGCTATAAGGAACTCTTCGGACCACCTATGTCCGACGCCGCTAGACCAACTAGGTAGCACCATCGAGGTGTGGTCATGCGACTTGTCCAATGCGACCTCAAGCAGGGGGCCGAGGACCTCGCCGAATGCCGCAGCGTATTGCGGTTCCCGACCTCCATCCTGTGCAGACAGCGTCGAGGGCTCCAACACACTCGCCAAGTCCCCATCCGCGGCACGTTGCCGAGAGGCAAGGTATTGCCCGACGGCTAGCGGAGCCACCGGTCGGCTTACCACGCGGGCACGGTCTAGGGCGGCCGCGCCCTTGTCTGAGTTCCGCTGTGCTTCCACCTCGCGGAGGTCAAGTTCGAGTGACGCCACGCGTCGATAGTCGGAGGCCACCTGTTCTAAGAAAAGCCGTGCTGTCATCCCCGGGTTGGCTCGCTCTCCGGTCCGGGTGCCCGATGGCAGGAGCGGACGAGAGAAGCGATCGACCCGGTCGAGCTGACCGTCCCAGGCTAGGGACGCCGCTGACACGACACGAACCAGTTCCGATTCCCGGGCGCCGCGCGTCGAAGGCACGGCCTCGACACTGCCCGCGCGCAATCTCCGCACCTCGTCCTCGAGGGTCCGCGGTTTGGGTTCCGGCGTCGTTTCGATTCCGAGGAGGGTCGCTATCGCAGCAGCCAGCTCAGCCAAACCCGCTCTCAGGAAGTCGAGTTGATCCTGCTCGCTTTGATCCGCTTTATCGGTCAACGCGTCTGTTACGACGCGCAGGACAAGCACTCGCTCACACAAGCCCATCGCACGCATTGCCGAAGCGATACCGAAGGATTCCATGTCGATAAGTACGGGCTTAGTCGCCATTCCGGAGTAGACGGCAAGCGCCAATGAGTACGTCCAGTCCTCCTTGGCGTAGATGGGACCGCTGGACGGCGTATCTATTGGCACCGGTGCGACACCTGGCGAAACCTTGATCACCTTGTCGGTTGCCAGGACGTGGGCGTCGGGAAGCTCCAGCCCCGACACAGAACCCGGAGCACCTGCGGACCCGGCTCGAAACTCAATCGCGTCAAGCGGAGCTTGCTCGTCAGGGTGCGTGCGGACGATCCATTTGTTCTTCAGCTTGACGACTTCGCCGTCGGGCGAGGCGACCACCACTCCCAATGACAGGTATGACACCCTTTCGGCCCGAAACACCTGACCAACCAGCTTCGAGTCGACTGTTCCGCAGCAGCCGTAGAAGACGTAGTAGTCGGCCCGGTTCTCCCGGGTTGACCTGCTGAGCGCGGCCGCTGCCACGACATTGCCTTGGGCACTGAGTGAATGGTGCTCCACCCTGGCTGTCCGGCCGTCAGACAGCTGGCCCTCCAGAGCCTCTTCCCCCTGCTTTGTCGGCGTCCATACCGTTGTTCCGAAAACCGGTAGGTCGATGTAAAGGCGTGCCAGCAACTCGGTTACGGCGGTCGCTTCGTTCCTGGTGAAGGTAAATATTGCCACCGTCACATCCGCCACGGCGACATCGTAAACCCGCGAGACATGCCGGCGGGCATTGTTAGTGCACGGCTGCCGCAAGCTCATTTGGGGTCGGGCTGACGGGCGGCTTATTGGCTAGCTCCGAGATTCAGTAAACGGAGTCAACTCCGCGTGTACCGTGCGGCCGAACTTGGACCGCATGAGCCGGTGTGCCGACGGCACCAGCACGCCATGCAGGAATGGATATTTCTGCCGCAGCAGACGTGCCGCCTTCTGATATTCAGTCCCCTCGAGCAGACGCACGCGGCCGGGTAGCGCGGTTCCCGTCGGCTTGCCCGAGGCCGTTGCCGGACCAAATTCGACACTCGGGTTACGGCGAATTCGGCGGACTTTGATCGCCCGTTCGAAACTTCGAAAGTAGGCGCGATCCCCTTCCACCACAATGCTGACCGGGCTGGACCCTGGAGTGCCGTCCTTGCGAAAGGTGGTGAGCGCGATGGTCTTCTGGCGCACGAATGGTGCCAACGTCGCACTGGTTGCCGTCCCAACGGAGCCCAGAACGTAGCCGAGTTGACGTGACCTCAGCACGAATGCCAGGACCAGGGCAAATGACACCACACCGAGAATCCACGCTTGCGCGACAGAACCACCCACGTCGAGGTCCACAAAGTGGTTGACCGTGTGCACGGTGTTCGCCACAACGAATCCGGCGAGCGCCGTGGCCAGTGCGTCCGCCCAGAGCAGTGCAAGTAGCAGGGTGACGCCCAGACCCAGCTGGAACGCACCCACGTCATGCAAGAAGTGCCGGTGCGCGTCAAACCCGACGGCATCGGCGAAGGAATTCGGATCGACTAGGCACCAGATCCCGATCCCGGTGGTGACTGCCCCCACGGCCGCTGTCACCGCGATCAGGTAGATCTGCGCCGGGGTACTCAAACGATTCATCATGCCGCCCTTCCGACAATGCTTTCCTTACTCTCTTTCCAATCGCTAGACGGACTAGGACATCGATATGTGACGACACGGGCGAGTGGTTGGCGCAGATTTGCACCGCTCCAGGCAACGCTCAACGGCTCACGCGAAAACGTGCGATTGAAAATGGGCTGCCAGCAGCCGGGTGACGGCGTCGTTTATGCCGCGTACCGCTACCGGCCGGACGCTAGCCAGCCGGTGGCACCACTGGCGGACGGCATTGATTGGCGCCCGGGTCCCACCACCAGCCGTTGTCGCATGCGAGCGGTTGCGGCCCGACACCGAGGGGCCGGCATACATTAGCCGTCGGGTCCCACCACTGGCCCGGGTCGCATGCCAATGGTTGTGGCCCGACCCCGAGCGGTCGGCAGACCTTCCCCGTCGGGTCCCACCACTCGCCGTCCGCACAGTCGGCCGAGCTCACCGCGGGCGTCACGATCGTCACGGCTGCCATCGACGCGAACGCCATCATGACGATGATGACAAGGTGGCGAACGAAAGTCCTCACTGTGGCTCTCCCCTCCTGCTATCCATCATCGAACCGAGTCCGGACATGCGGGTCAAGATCATCGCGTAAGTTGCAACCACACTTGGCGGTAGCGGCGGTCTCCGATGAATTCCGGGCACTCCGCCAGTCAGACCTTCGGGATGGCTCGACTCCCCTGATATCGCAGCCGCCTACGGACCCAGGAATAAGTGAGGACCACGCATGAGCGCCACCGCCGAACGGTACATCGTCACCCGCACCATCGCCGCGACCCCGGCCGAGATTTTCGCCGTCCTCGCCGACCCATCCCGCCACCAAAACACCGAGCCCACCGACTGGGTGCGCGACGCGGTGGACACGGCGCCGATCACTGGCGCGGGACAGATGTTCGCGATGAACATGTACCTCACCCAGGCGGGCGGCGACTACGTCACGCACAACCTGGTCAATGTCTTCGACAAGGACCATGCGATCGGGTGGATGCCGGGCCAGCTCGACGACGCGGGCAACCACGCTCCCGGCGGTTGGTTCTGGCGTTACGACCTCGCCGCGAACGGCGACCGCACGGACGTCACCCTCACTTACGACTGGAGCGGCGCGTCGCAGGATTTCCGCGACCGCGTTGGCGAGATGCCCATTTTTCCTGAGGATTACCTCGCCGCGTCGTTGGCCACTTTAGAGCGATCGGTCGCGAGCTGAGCAGTCACTGCGCCTATCCCTTCACTCCCTCAACGGATCTCACGTTGGTCTGCCGTTAGCCCGATGGCCCAGCACAGGCCTGTCAATAGAGGACGCTATAGGTAGCTGTAGCGTGACGCCCGTGAAACGCTCCCGGATGTATTCCTCGGTCGCGCTCGCGGCCGCTGTCGCCGCAACCGTTCTCGTGCCCGCAGTATCGGGCACGGCAACCGCGGCCGGCTCGTGCCCAACGGCAGCACCGCCGAATGGTGGAACGCCTGACTGGACGCTGGCCGGGACCACCGGCAGCATCGCGGTCATCGGACCCACGGATACAACGGCTCCACGCGTGACCGTGACGGCACCGTTCAGCGTGACCCAGACCCAGGTGCACACGCTGCACACCGGCGATGGACCGGTGGTCTCACCAATCGCCAAGGTTTCCGTCTGCTACATGGGCGTCAACGGCCGTGACGGGTCCGTGTTCGACAGCAGCTACGAGCGGGGCGCCCCGGTCGACTTCCCGCTCACCGGAGTCGTGACAGGCTTCCAGAAGGCCATCGCGGGACAAAAGGTCGGGTCCACGGTCGCGGTCGCGATGGTCCCCGCGGACGGCTACCCCGAAGGTCAGCCCAGCGCTGGCATCCGGCCGGGCGACTCGCTCATCTTCGCGATTAAGATCCTCAGCGCCGCCGGCTAGTAAGAGACGACGTGACATCCGAAGACGTGGGATGTCACTACATCGTAAATCCCTGTCGCTCAGTCGGATACACATTCAACGCATAGCGTCATGCTGTGGACGCACGACTCATGCAGTTGACCGACGGACCCGATCTGGCCTGGGCGGAACTGGGCGACCCTGCTGGTCGTCATGTGTGTCAACGTGTAGCCCGGCGGCTGAGCGCAGGAAAGGCGCCGTTGGCACGCTTATCCTGAGCACGTGCCATGGCGTGCCGACCCCCAGCCGACCACGAGGGTTTGGCATGGGATCGGTCTGACGGCGTATCTGTCGATGCTCTCGCTGTACGCGGCGGCAGGGTACTTCCACCGTGCCGGGGTCAGTCCTCGGTTTTACTGGGCTCTCGGCGGTGCCGTGGCCGTGGCCGTGGCCGTCGCGTTCGTTGGCCGGTTATCAGGTTGGCAACAGCGGCGCGCCCTGCTGTCCGGCTGGCCGGTGGCCGCGCTCCTCGCGACCGCTCTGGTCGGAGCCGTTGAGCCGAGTGCTACCCGGAACTTTCCCGGGACGATCACGATCACGTTCGCCTATGTCGGCCTCACTTGCCCGCGCTGGCGCTCGCTCGCCTTCGTCCCACTCGGCGTCGTGGCGTTCGTCGTCGGCGGCAGTAAGGTTCTCCCGGCCGAGTTGACCACCGTGGTGTTGGCCGCGGCTATGTGGGTCATCGTCGCGGAGGTCCCGGCCTGGCTCATTGCGCAACTCGAGGAGCAGAGCGCGCTGCTCCGCAAGATCGCGCATACCGACGCGCTCACCCAACTGCTCGATCGAAGCACGCTCGGACCCCAGCTGTCGATGCACGCCAGTGGGTCGGCCGTGGTGCTTATCGACCTCGATAATTTCAAGCGCTACAACGACAATCACGGCCACGAGGCCGGCGATGACGTCTTGATCGCCTTCGCTGACGCGATCCGCTGGTCGGTCCGCAAGCAGGACATCGCCTTTCGTATCGGCGGCGACGAATTCCTCCTCATGCTCGTCGGCGCCGATCGCACCGAGGCCGAGCAGGTCCTCGATCGGCTCCGCCATCGCTGGGCCGAGGCTGACGAGCCGGTAGGCTTCAGCGCCGGGATCGCCTCCGGCGAGCAGGATCTCATGCGCCTCGCGGACGAGCACATGTATGCCAACAAGCGCTCCCGCGACTTGCCCGCCGACTAGGCGAGCGCGTCGAACATGTGCGCCGGCTCGATGCCGAGTTGCTTTGCGACATGGCTGGTATCCCAATATTCACGCCAGTGGGTGATCGCGCCGTCGCGGACCTCGAAGATCGCGGTCACATTGAACGTGACCGGAAGGCCACCCAAAGAATTCACGTCAACGCGCTCGACCACCACGGTGTCACCGTCCGACACAATTGTGCGGATCTCACTCCCTTCGACCATGCCGGTGGAAAGACTGTTGTGTTTCTCCAGCTCCGCGCGGGCCGCGTCGCGTCCGACGACCACCGGTGAGAGCGGTACATGGAGTTGCCAAATGAAGTCATCCGCCATCAGGGCGGTCGCCGCGTCGATGTCGATGTGCTGCCCGTAGAAGGCGTGGATGAAGTCGAGCACGAGCTGCTCGCTTTCATTTTTTGCCGCAACACCTTGTGGCATGTTCGTCTTCCTTTGCTGGTCACCGTCTGTTCGTGCGCGGCCTTCCGGCGGCTGGTCGTTGACTCTACGCCTAAATAAACTGATTGATTTAATAGCTCTCCAAATCTTTTGCAGACATTCGTGGTTGTCATCCGATGGATCAGAAACAATGCGCCGTTCCTGATCCATAAGGTGCCCAATATGTATCGGCAGATCCTCGACCCTGTCGCCCACTCGCTGGGCTGGAGTTCCCTGGTGGCCGCCTTGCCGCTGGCGATGCTCTTTCTGATGCTCGGGGTCTTGCGTTTGCGGGCGTGGCGGGCTGCACTGCTGTCACTGGGCGTGGCGATCGCGATCGCAGTTGCCGTGTACCGCATGCCGATTGGTCAGACGCTGCTGGCCGGTGGCGAGGGCGCCGTCTTCGGATTCTTCCCGATTCTCTGGATCGTGATCAACGCGATCTGGGTCTACCAGATGACGGTGCAGACAGGGCATTTCGATGTGTTGCGGCGCAGTTTCGCAAGCGTCAGCGACGATCATCGCATTCAAGCGATCATCATCGCGTTTTCCTTCGGCGCGCTGCTCGAAGCCTTGGCCGGATTCGGTGCGCCCGTAGCCGTCACCTCGGTGATGCTGCTCGCGCTGGGTTTCAAACCCCTCAAGGCCGCTGTTCTGGCGCTGGTCGCCAATACCGCACCGGTCGCCTACGGGGCGATGGCGACACCGATCATCACACTCGGCAAGGTGTCCGGATTGTCGAGCGACGCGCTCGGCGCGATGGTCGGGCGTCAAACCCCCATCCTGGCCGTCTTCGTTCCGCTGGTCTTGGTGGCCATCGCCGACGGCCGGCGCGGGATTCGGGAGACCTGGCCCGCGGCGCTGGCGGCCGGCGTGGTTTTCGGCATCGGCCAATACGCCACCTCGAATTTCGTGTCGGTGCCACTGGCCGATGTGGTGGCCTCGTTGCTGTCTGCCGGCGCCGTGGTGTTGCTGCTGCGCGTCCAGCGTCCGCACACCGCACCGCGCGCCACGGTGGTGGCGGGCGGTGCCGCCGACAACCTGTCCCCCGAATTCGCCGCGAATCTCGGGCGTGCCGACTCACGCGCCGAGGTGGTCCGCGCGTACGCGCCCTACGCGATCGTCATCGCCATCTTCGTGCTCTGCCAGGTCCCGGAGGTGAAGAAGGTACTCGAGCACGCGACCTACACCGTGCGCTGGCCGGGACTGCACTTGTACACCGCCAAGGGCAGCCCGTCGACGCTTCCGAACTTCACCTTCAATCTGCTGACCACACCGGGCACGCAGATGCTCCTGGCGGGCATCGTCGCCATGGTGGTGCTGCGCCTGTCGGTGGCCGGGGCCGTCAAGGCTTACGGGGCGACGCTGCATCAACTTCGTTGGGCCATCCTCACCGTAATGGCAGTGCTGGCACTGGCTTTCGTGATGAATGCCTCTGGACAGACCATCACCCTGGGCGCGTGGATGGCCGGGGCGGGCGGAGCTTTCGCGCTGCTCTCCCCCATTCTGGGCTGGCTCGGTGTGGCGGTAACCGGGTCCGATACCTCGTCGAACTCCTTGTTCGGCGCCCTGCAGGTGACCGCGGCGGCCAAGGCGGGACTGTCTCCGCTGCTGATGGCCGCCGGCAACAGCTCCGGCGGTGTGCTTGGCAAGATGATCTCCCCGCAGAACCTCGCCATCGCCGCCGCGGCGGTCGAACTGCACGGAAAAGAAGGCGACATTTTCCGCCGAGTGGTCTTGTGGAGCGTGGTGTTCCTGGCGTTTATCTGCGCCCTGTCAGGGCTGCAGGCCTCGGTGTTGTCGTGGATGGTGTTCTGACTCGTCCTTGGCGCTAGTCGTCTCTGGTTTCGCGCCAGCCGCGCTCGAACGGCAACCGCCACGCATTGGGCGCGATCAATTGGTGAATGGCATTGGGGCCCCACGTTCCCACCGGGTACACCTTGACCGGCGGCGGGTCGGTGATCAAATCTGCCGAACGCTCCCAAAGCGATTCGATGCCCTCGGCCGTGGTAAACAGCGTGTGGTCGCCGCGCATCGCATCGAGAATGAGCCGCTCGTAGGCTTCCAAAGTGTCGGCTACGGTGTCGATCTCCTGGGAGGAGAATTGCATCGACAACTTATCGAGCTTCATCCCGGGGCCGGGCCGCTTGCCGTAGAAGGACAGCGAAACCTTCGAGTTATCAGCCAAATCGAACGTGAGGTGATCCGGGCCCTGGGTCCCCACTCCTGACCCCGGAGGGAACATGCTTCGCGGAGCTTCTTTGAAGGCGATCGAGATGATGCGGATGCCTTCGGCCATCTTCTTGCCGGTGCGCAGGTAGATCGGCACGCCGGCCCAACGCCAGTTGTCGACGCCCACCTTCAGCGCGATGAACGTCTCGGTATCGGAATCTCTTGCCACGCTGGCCTCTTCGCGGTACCCGGCGTACTGACCGCGCACCACGTCCGAACATTTGATCGGTAGCATCGAGCGGAAGACCTTGTTCTTTTCTTCGCTGATGGCGTATGGCTCGAGGGCCGTCGGTGGTTCCATCACCACGAACGCCATCACCTGCAACAGGTGGGTGACGACCATGTCTTTGTAGGCGCCGGTGCTTTCGTAGAAGTTCGCCCGCTGATCCAGACCGAGGGTTTCGGGAATGTCGATCTGGATGTGGTCGATGAAGTTACGGTTCCAGATCGGCTCGAACAGACCGTTGGCGAAGCGAAACGCCAGGATGTTTTGGGCCGCCTCCTTGCCCAAAAAATGGTCGATGCGGAAGATCTGGGATTCGTCGAAGGTGTCGTGCAGAAAGTCGTTGAGCGCCACCGCACTGGCCAGGTCGGTCCCAAATGGCTTCTCCATCACCACCCGGGAACGTTCGACGAGATCCGCGTCACGCAGCATGGTGATGACGTGGCGCGCCGCTTTCGGCGGGACCGACAGGTAATGCAGTCTCTTGACGTTCGGTCCCAGGTTGCTTTCGGCTTCCGCGACCGCGGCGGCCAGTGCGTCTGGTCCGGCACCCTGCGGGACGTAGCGCACGATTTTCGCGAAGTCGGCCCACTGTTCGGGCGTGAGTTTGTGGGTGCCGTATGAGTCGATTGCGTTCTTGGCGATGTCGCGGAACTCGTCGTCGCTGAGTTCTTCCAGCGACGTCGCCACGACCTGGATGTCAGGCGCGAGCTCGGATTGATCCAAATAGGCCAGGCCGGAAATCAGCTTGCGTTTGGCCAGGTCCCCTGTGGCTCCGAACAGGACGATGACATGGGGGTCGAGCGGGTCGTAGTCGTGGCGGCGCGGACGTGAGTCGGGCGCCGGGTAAGAGATCGTCTGCGGTTTCTTAGCGGCCACTCCGGTGATACTTCCACTGTCGCGTCATATCCGCAGCCGCGGGGCCGCAGCCCCGTATTGGGCGGGCTGTTTATCAGCTGCGCCAGGCAAGCATCGTCTCGAGCTCGCAGAAGTCATACCCGTTGTCGTCGGGGTGGATTTCGGTGGTGAACAGCGTGACGCCCTCGGCGACGAAGGCATCCGCCGACTTGGCATCCGTCCACGCCATCGCGCGCTCGATGCCGGCCTCGTCGCGTCCGGCGTCCGTGGCGAGCCGCTTGAGGAGCTCGTTCTTGCGCCGAAACTCGTCGATGGGTTCAAAGCTGTGCCAGATCTGGGCATGCCGTGCCGCGGCGGGAATGGTGCGCCGCTCCCCTCCTCCGCCGATCAGGATCGGGATCTGACGCAACGGGCTGGGAGTCAAATGGTTGAGCCGATATTCGATTCGCTGCAAACCCACGTCGAACTGGTCCATCCTCGATCTCACGGTGCCGTATTCGTAGCCGTAGGCGATGAAGTCTTGCGGATACCAGCCGGCCCCGAGGCCGAGGATCAATCGCCCGCCGCTGATGTGATCGACCGTGCGCGCCATGTCCGCAACGAGGTCGGGGTTGCGATATGGCATGCCGCTGACGAGGAGGCCGATCTCGGCCCGACTGGTGATCTCGCCCCAGGAGGCAAGTGCGGTCCATGCTTCGAAGTTGTTGACCTCGGGCTGTTCATCCTGGAGCTGCGGAGTGCCGTCCACGATGTCGACGAAGGGCTTGTGAAAGTGGTCGTAACCGAATATGGCATCAACGCCGAGCTCTTCGGCGCGCAGCACCGCCTGGCGCCACGTGCGGTAGTCCGGTGTCCCGCCCGCCCACAGCTGAACGCCTATCCGCACCGGACTCGACCGGTCCGCGGACACCGCAGCGGCCTTCGTCCCGCTCGTTGAGTCGGTCACGTATCCCAGCCTTTCAGAACCCCCGGGACGGATCTTTACGGCGTCGCCGGGTTACCTAGCTCAAACTGCACGAACATGCAGTTCCTTCCCGCCGGCAAGGACCTCATTTTGATAGCAGCCGGCTTAGCCAGCCCGCACCCGGTAAAGCGAGCCGCCGGTACAGCCGTCTCGGTCGATGTGTCAGCATTTGGGAATGAGTGCACTCAGGCTTGTTCGAATCGTTGGCGTCGCGGCAGTGATGATGTGGGCGCTGGTTGCCTCGCCAATCTCCCCTACCGCCTCCGCTGATCCATGCTCCGACGTCGAGGTGGTTTTCGCTCGCGGCACCCATCAGGAGCCTGGCCTCGGCAACATCGGTCAAGCATTCACCGACTCGCTTACCTCGAAGGTTGGCGGGAAGTCCGTCGGGGTCTACGCGGTCAACTACCCGGCCAACGACGACTACCACAACAGCGCGCCGGCCGGTTCCAACGACGCGAGCGCTCACATCCAGGGCACCGTCGCCAACTGTCCGAACACCAAGATCGTGCTCGGCGGATACTCCCAAGGCTCGACGGTGATCGATCTGGCCACTCAGGCGATGCCGGCTCCGGTGGCCGGCCACGTCGCCGCAGTTGCCTTGTTCGGCGAGCCGACCAGTCAATTCTCCAGCATGTTGTGGGGCGGCCAGCCGCTGCCGACGATCAACCCCGTGTACAGCGGCAAGACAATCAGCTTGTGCGCTCCCGACGATCCGATCTGCTCCGGCGGCGGGAACATCATGGCGCATGTCTCATACATCCAGGACGGGATGACGGACCAGGCCGCGGACTTCGCGGCCGACCGTCTCCGTTAACGGCGTCGCCGCGCAGAGCCGCGCGGCGCATCGCAACTAACAGACCAGATCTGGTGCGCGGGACAGGCAGCACCGCGAGTGAGGTTCCGCCGATGAAATGCGTGCTGGCCGGGTATGGAAGCCGCGGCGATGTCGAGCCGCTGGCAGCCGTTGGCTGCGAGCTGATGCGACGCGGCCACGACGTGCAGATGGCGGTCGCGCCCAACATGGTGGCCTTTGTCGAATCCGCTGGGTTGGCCGCGGTTCCGTATGGCCGTGACTCGCGGGAACAGATGGACTTCGCCGCGGCTTTCGTCGGCAAGGTCCAGAACCCGGTCACCATGTGGGCCGAGGTCGCCCGGCACGTGAACGAGGTCAAGTCGGAGAAGACCGCCGTGCTGACATCGTTGGCAACCGGAGCCGACCTGCTGGTCGCTGCCTTCAACGAGCAGGGCGTGGCCGCCAATATCGCGGATTATCACGGCATTCCGCTCGGAGCGCTGCACTACTTTCCGTCGCGGATCTCGGGCTCGGGCACATTCGGTCCGCAAATAGCCAAGGAGACCAACGACGCTCAACGCCGAGCCCTCGGCTTGCCGGAGGTCGCCGGAGACTCGCGGCGACCGACGGTGGAAATCCAGGCCTATGACGAGGTCTGCTTGCCGGGGCCGGCCGCGGAATGGCTGGAACCGGACGCTGCGCCGCTGTTCGTCGGTGCGTTGACGCTGGGGTTGGCAAGCGATGCCGACGACGAGGTCTTGTCCTGGATCGCCGCCGGCGCGCCGCCGATTTACTTTGGCTTCGGCAGCACACCGCTGTCATCCCCTGCCGAAACAATCGCGGTGATCAGCGAGGCCAGCGCGCGCGTGGGCGAGCGGGCGTTGATTTGCACCGGCCCAAATGAGATCGCCGACGTTCCGCAGGCCGACCACGTCAAGATTGTGGCCGTGGTGAACCACGCGGCCGTGCTTCCGTTGTGCCGTGCGGTCGTCCATCACGGCGGCGCCGGCGCGACGGCCGCGGGCATGAGGGCCGGAGTCCCCACACTGATCCTGTGGTTCTGGCTTGATCAGCCGGTCTGGGCAGCCGGGGTCACGCAGCTGAAAGTTGGCTCTGGACGGGCCTTTATGGAAAGCACCCTGGACTCGCTGGTCGCGGACCTCCGCTCCATCCTCACTCCGCAATGCGGCACTCGCGCTCGCGAGGTCGCCGCCCAGATGACCAAACCGGCCGAAAGCGTTGCGCGCGCCGCCGATCTCCTGGAAGAGGCCGCCCTCAAGCAGCCGCGATGAGTGCGAACCGGCACGGCCTACCTGTAGACCACACCGTCTTCGTTAGCCCGTGGTACGCCAACATCTTTCGCGGTCGCGTTGGCTGCGCCGGGCGCCTGATCGCGGGCCAGCGCGATCGTGGATGCCACCATCGCGACCACCGCGACGAGCAGGCCCAGCGCTGCCGATCCCCGTACCGCGAGGTGTTCGCCGAGCACCACAATCCCGAGCACCACGGCGACGACGGGTTCGCCGACAAGCATGATCGGCACCGATGCCTGCAATGCGCCGGCGTGAAACGCGGAGCTTTGCACCATGGTCACCGCGACCGCCAGCACGACCAAAAGGTACGGAGCAGGGACGGTCAGCAGCCCATGCCACCCGCCGACCGCGTAACGGTGCGTGCAGATCTTCGTCAAGACCGCGACCACGCCGAGCAGCACCGCCACCGCGACCGCCAGCAGCATGGCGCGTGGGCGCCCGATGGCGCGCCTGGCGACGACGAGGCAGGCGATGACCAGCGGCGCGGTGAGCAGCACCGCCAGGGTCCACGATGGGATCGGCGGACGGTTATGGCCCTCGCGGGGTTGCCCGACGAGCAAGAACGCCGCCAGGGCGACAGTCAACACGATCGCCCAACCCCATTCGGCCCGGGTGATGCGTTGATGGCAAAGCCTCGCGCTCAACGGCAACGCAAACAGTAGCGACGAAACCAGCAGCGGCTGCACCAGCATCAGGGATCCGTTTGCTAGCGCCAGGGCCTGAAACACAAAACCAGCGACGGCAGCGAGAAGCCCTGCCCACCACAACGGCTGGCGAACAACGCTTGTCACCGTCGGTCCGGACAGCTCCTCACCAGCCGGAACGTTTTGGGCGGCGCGCTGTCGAACGACGATGCCGACTGCTGCCCAGAACGCGGCGAGCAACCCCGAGAAGATCGCGACGGCGTGCGATATCACCCACCCCATATTTCGGACTGGTACCCAGGATTGCAACGCGGCTAACTCTGGCCCCACCCGATGCAGCCTTCCGCACCCGCGATCGGCGGTGGTGCCCGGGTCGCCGCGGACTAGGCTGGCGGGCATGGCCATTGAGTCAACGATGCTCGCCCTCGGCACGTCCGCGCCGTCCTTCACGTTGCCCGACCCAGCAACCGGCGGGCTGGTCAGCCTCGACGAACTCACCGGTCCCGCACTGGTCGTCACCTTCATCTGCAACCACTGCCCGTATGTCCAGCATGTTGCGGCCGGGCTGGCCGCGCTGGGCCGTGACCTCGCCGAGCAAGGTGTCGCAATGGTGGGGATCTCCAGCAACGACGTCGCCACGTATCCGCAGGACGGCCCCGACCAGATGGTCGCCGAGGCCCGCCGCCACGGCTGGACGTTCCCGTACCTGTACGACGAGACGCAAGACGTCGCCCGGTCATTCTCCGCGGCGTGCACCCCGGACACGTTTGTGTTCGACAGCGAACGCCGGCTCGTCTACCGCGGACAGCTCGACGACTCCCGGCCGAAAAACGAGCTACCGGTAACGGCGGCCGACGTCCGTGCGGCAGTCGACGCCGTGCTGGCCGGGCGTCCCGTCGACCCCAACCAGCGGCCGTCGATAGGCTGCGGCATCAAATGGCGTTGAGCCGTCTTGGCGCCTGCCGCAGACGGTAGGTTCGGGCAGTTCGGGCGGCAACTGGTAACGCACGTTTCACGACGTGAAATCGACTGTGGCCGTGCCTCGTCCACGATCCTGCGCGCCGTCCCCCGACTAGCGTGTTCATCCGCCGCGCGCCGACATCGCGAAGGCCTACCGTCGCTGGCCAGTGCGTTCACCTCGGACGCGTGTGGAATATCACCCGTTTGGTGATCGGCCTGGATGGGCACCTTATTGGGCATGAATGCCGGTTACGTCGTCCGTTTCGTGGGTGTTGCGGCTGCAGCAACGTTGAGCCTTGGCGCCTCTGTCCTGTTCTCCCCCGTCCCATGGGCATCAGCCGAGCCGTGTCCCGACGCGCAAGTGGTCTTCGCGCGCGGCACCGGCGAGCCGGAGGGAATCGGACCGACCGGGCAAGCCTTCGTTGACAACCTGCGGGGGCGCGAAGGTGGAAAATCCGTCGACGTGTACGCGGTCAACTACCCCGCCAGCAATGAATGGGACACCGGGCTCGACGGCATCAGGGACGCGGGCGCTCACGTCGCGTCGATGGCGGGCAGCTGCCCCAACACCAAGATGGTGCTCAGCGGTTTCTCCCAGGGCGCAGCCGTGATGGGCTTTGTCACCTCGGACGCCGTGCCCGATGGCGTTGATCCCGCGACCGTGCCCAAACCATTGGCACCCGAAATCGCCAACCACGTCGCCGCCGTGGTGCTGTTCGGCATGCCCAACGTGCGGGCAATGAACTTCCTGGGTGAGCCGCCCGTGGTCATCGGGCCGACCTACGCGGGCAAGACCATCAAGGTCTGCGCCACCGACGACCCCGTGTGCTCGGACGGAATGAACTTCTCCGCCCACAACACCTACGCCGACGACGGCACCTGGATCGACAAGGGCGCGTCGTTTGCCGCCAGCCGCCTCGACGCAGGCCCGGGCGGACCGGCACCAGCGGTGCACGCTCCCAGCGGCTTCGGCAATTAGGCGCTGGCCTCTACGAGGGTGACCCGATCGCCCACGCGGATAACACCTTCCGTTGTTGCCTTGAAGTAGATGCCTGCACAGGCTGCCGGTCCGCAACTGCCTGCTTCCAAACGATTCTCGGCGGCGGGTGTGCGCAGCGCCTGCGGAGCTCTCGGCAGCGGCCCGTGCTCAAGCGTCGGCACCACGCAGCGCGGGGTGAGTTCCAAGCCGCGCAGCCGCACCTCGCCGATGCCGAATTCCCGTCCAACCCAGTCGTTTTCGGTGTAAGGCGGGCATTCAGGCGGCGTCGCGATCACGATATTCGGTCGGTAGCGCAGGGCCTCGACGCCGATGTGTTCCAGGGTCGCCGTGGTGATCGCGTGCAGTGGAGCATCGTCGGTGAACGAATCCCCCGGCGTCCCCAAGCCAATCTCCAAGATGCGGCCCGCCACCTCGGCATCCAGCCCGAGCTCAAGCAGCTGTTCGGGGTCCGGACGTTCCACCGCCGCACCATCCGGCCGCTTGCTGACCAATTGGACCGCACGTCCCAAAAGGCGCGAGAGCAGCTCATTGACGCCTGGGTCGCCGGCCGCGACCCTCGTACCGTCGGGCAGCCCAATGCTTACGTCCCCGGTATCTCCGCTGGCAGTGCACTTCAACAGCCCGCGCCATAGTCGCGCCTGTTTGGCGCTGGCTACATGCCCGGTTGCGGTGTCGACAAGTGCGAGCCGCCGGTCTCCATCGGCGCCGCGTTCGTCAACGTACAAGCTCTCGACGGCTTCTCCGAGCATCGATTTCACCGGGTAACGGCGCAAACTCTCGACCCTCATATGAACATCCCCATCAAGCCACACAGCACGACCCGTTGCCGACTATCTTCCACCAGTCGGCGCCGTGATGCGCAAGACGAACCGCGGCTTGCGGCCCCGGGCGGCGATGGCTTCGAGAAGGGTGACGACCCGAAACTCGAACCCATACTTGCGCTTGACGAGTGATTCGACGCGCGCGACCTCCCACGGGTCCGTGATCACCTCGGCAGTCCCCTCGACGACGGGCGCACCGGCCCGCACCTTCCCGGTGCGACCGCACGCCGTCAGCGTGACCCGGGGATCGCGTCGAACCCGCTTGACCTTCCACGTGTCGGCCGGTGTCCACACCGACAGGTGCGCACTGTCGCCGACTATCCACATCGGCGCGGCGACCGCATCGCCGTTGCGCTTGAAAGTCGTCAAAGACACGAACTTTTCTTCGCCCAACTGGGCGGTCGCGTCCTCGCTCATGGTCTCCCCTCTCGCCGACCGGCAACACCGCACTCCCCATGGGTAATCGGCCCCATCGTGCAGCTAGTGGCCGGGTCGTGTACAAGAGTCTGATGGAGGATCGGGCCCGCAGATCTTTCGACCCGTCCACGCTGCGCGAAGCGATGGCCCGGCGGCTGCATCGACGGTCGAACGCCGAGGGCCAGATCCAGTTACCGGCCGTTCCGGGCATGCTCGATGAGTACGTCAAGATGTGCGAGACCATCTTCGCCGGCTTGGGCATCGTGCACACAGACGAGGAAAGCGCTCAGCTCAGAGCGGTCCTGCAGGGTGAGTTGTCGAAGGCCTTTAAGGCCTCCTCGCGTTCAAACATCGTCATACAGTTCCACACACCGTTCGGCACGATGCTGAACTACCGCGTCAAACCCCAAGTTTCGACGGTCGGGATCGAATACGACAACTGGGTTACCACCCGCGAGGGGCCATTGTTCGGCACCGCACCCGACGCCCGCATATGGGCTCTCGCCAGCGAGGCCACCGATCCCAGCGCGTGCCGGGTACTCGACGTCGGGGCCGGCACGGGACGAAACGCCATCGCATTGGCGCGGCGCGGTCATCCGGTCGACGCGGTCGAGCTGGCCGCGAAGTT
Source organism: uncultured Actinomycetota bacterium (assembly GCA_963794245.1). Classification (GTDB taxonomy): domain Bacteria; phylum Actinomycetota; class Actinomycetes; order Mycobacteriales; family Mycobacteriaceae; genus Mycobacterium. Next base: position 28,958 of record CAWCDD010000006.1, read on the forward strand.
CGCCGACATCATTCGCGCGGAAGCCGAACGGGATTCCCTCGACGTCCGCGTCATCCAGAGCGATGTCTTTGTGGCCATGGAAGATGTCAACGAGGACTATCAGCTGGTCGTGCTTTCCGAGGTGGTGCCCGACTTCCGGACGGCACGCGAGCTGCGCGGCATCTTCGAGCTCGCCGCGCAGTGTCTGGCAGCCGGTGGCCGCTTGGTGTTCAACACCTTCTTGGCGCGCGAGGGCTACATCCCCGACGACGCCGCGCGAGAACTCGGGCAGCAATGCCACACCACGATCTTCACCCGTGACGAGGTCACCACGGCGGCGGACGGATTGCCGTTTGAGCTCATCTCCGACGATTCGGCCTATGAGTACGAGAAGGCCCACTTGCCCGAGGGTGCCTGGCCGCCCACGCCCTGGTTCGACGGATGGGCCTGTGGCCTAGACGTTTTCGACGTCACACGTGAGGATTCCCCCATCGAGTTGCGCTGGCTCGTCTACCGCAAGACGAGTTGAGTCGGCGCCGGTCCTCGCGGCGACGGCTGGTTATCACTAACACGGATCGGTTTCAGAGAGCGCGCCACGGGCTACTTGATAGACGCCAATCACCACACCCGTGAGGATTCCCCCGTTTCAATGAGGTCCAAGAGCAGCGCCGAGTATGTCCACCAGATACTTGGCATCAGCTGGCCACGCCGTTTTCTATTGGTGATGCTCGTTTTCATCGCGGTGGCGGGTGCCGCGCAGGTCGCGTTGTTCCCCCACTGCTCGAAGGGTAATTGCAACCACCGGGCAAACTCTGCGAACGGGTCTGGGGCAGCGCAGGTTTCGATCACTCCGGGCCCGAATTCCCAAGACGTCGACCCGGTTTCACGTGTTGAGGTGAAAGCGGATGCCGGGACACTGACCGACGTTCGCTTGGTCAATGACGCCGGCAAAACCATCCAGGGCGTGATGACGCCGGACAACACCGTCTGGAAGCTCACCACTCCCCTGGGCTACGGACGCAACTACATGCTGAACGTCAGTAGCCGCGGCGCTGGCGGCGTGGTGTCGAATCAGGTGTCGTCATTCTCCACACTGCGGCCGTCGAACCAGACCAAAGTCTCGTTTACCACCACCTCGGAGGCCTCGCTGCGAAACGGCGGCACCTACGGGGTCGGCACAGTGGTCGTCGCGCACTTCGACGAAAAGATCGCCGACCGTGCCGCCGCCGAGCGGCAGCTGAAAGTGACCACTGACCCCGCTGTGCAGGGATCATGGTTCTGGGTCGACGGGCAGAACGCCCATTGGCGACCGGAGCACTATTACGCACCCGGCACCACCGTCACCGCCGAAGCCAAGATCTATGGAATTTCCTTGGGCGACGGCCTCTTCGGGCAAGAAGACAACCGGGTGTCGTTCCGGATCGGCGATGCCCACGTGTCGATCGCCGATGATGCCACCAAGATGGTGAGCGTCTACACCAACGGCGCTCTGGTCCGCACGATGCCCACCTCCATGGGAATGGGTGGCACCGAGACGGTTGGCGCGCAGACCATATCGCTGTGGACTCCCTCCGGCACTTACACCGTGCTCGACAAGGGCAATCCCGTGGTGATGGACTCCTCGACATTTGGGCTGCCGAAGAACTCCCGCCTCGGATATCGGGAGACCATCAATTACGCGACCCGGATCAGCATTGACGGCATCTATCTGCACCAGCTCGACGCGACGGTGTGGGCGCAGGGACACACCGACACCTCGCACGGGTGCTTGAACCTCAACGCCGACAACGCGAAATGGTTCTACGGCTTCTCAGTTCCCGGTGACGTGGTTGAGGTCCGCAACAGCGGCGGTCCGCCGTTGAAGCTGGCCCAGAACGGCGATTGGACGCTCAGCTGGGACCAGTGGCGCGACGGCAGTGCCTTAAAGCCGGCTTAGCGACGCCAAATTTTTACGGGCTGTTGCACCGATAAAGTCTTGACTGATTCCAGATAAGTGGGCCATATTGGCCTTGTGTCGTCAACGTCGGACTACGCGGAGCGGTTGCGGCTTGCCGATCTGCGCGTGACCCGGCCCAGGATTGCGGTCCTGGAGGCAGTACACGCCCATCCACATGCCGACACCGAGTCGATCTTCTCCTCGGTGCGGACCGGCCTCCCCGACGTCTCACGTCAGGCGGTGTACGACGTGCTCAATGCCCTGACGGCCGTGGGGCTGGTCCGGCGCATCCAGCCATTGGGGCTGGTCGCGCGCTACGAATCCCGGGTCGGCGACAACCACCATCACGTCGTATGCCGGTCCTGCGGCGTCATCGCCGACGTCGACTGCGCGGTCGGGGAAGCGCCGTGCTTGACCCCGGCCGACGACAACCTGGTTTTGGATGGCTTCGTCCTCGATGAGGCTGAGGTCATCTATTGGGGCCTGTGCCCTGATTGCTCGACTCCCTGATCACGCCGTGATCGCAGCCCGATTCACTCACCCCCGGAAGGAATGCTGTGTCAGAAAGCGAAAACCCGGTAATCGAGTCGCCCAAGCTGAAGGAGGGTGCGCCACTCCGAAACCAGGACTGGTGGCCCAACCAGGTCGATGTATCGAAGCTGCACCCGCGAGTGCCGCAGGCCAACCCGCTTGGGGAGGACTTCGATTACGCCGAGGAGTTCGCCAAGCTCGACGTCGATGCCCTCAAGGCGGACGTGATCTCGGTGATGACCACATCGCAGGATTGGTGGCCCGCCGACTACGGCCACTACGGCGGCCTTTTCATCCGGATGAGCTGGCACGCCTCAGGTACCTATCGCATTCACGACGGCCGCGGTGGCGGCGGCCAGGGTGCCCAGCGATTCGCCCCGATCAACAGCTGGCCGGACAACGTGAGTCTGGACAAGGCGCGCAGACTGCTGTGGCCGGTCAAGCAGAAGTACGGTAACAAGATCTCCTGGGCGGACCTGATCATCTTCGCCGGCAACGTGGCGCTGGACTCGATGGGGTTCAAGACCTTCGGCTTTGCGTTCGGCCGCGAAGACATCTGGGAGCCCGAGGAGATTCTCTTCGGCGAAGAGGACCAATGGTTAGGCACCAACAAGCGCTACTCCGGCAAGCGTGACCTCGCCGAGCCCTACGGTGCGACAACGATGGGTCTGATCTACGTGAATCCGGAAGGCCCCGAGGGCAAGCCGGATCCAATCGCCGCGGCAGTGGACATCCGTGAGACGTTCGGCCGCATGGCGATGAACGACGAGGAGACGGCCGCACTGATCGTCGGTGGCCACAGCTTCGGCAAGACCCACGGCGCCGGCAGCGGCGACCTGGTCGGCCCCGAGCCGGAGGCCGCCCCGATCGAACAGCAGGGGCTGGGCTGGAAGAGCTCCTACGGCAGCGGCTCGGGCGAGGACGCCATCACCAGCGGCCTCGAGGTCGTCTGGACGCCTACCCCGACCAAGTGGGACAACAGCTTCCTGGAGACTCTGTACGGCTACGAATGGGAGCTGGTGAAGAGCCCGGGTGATGCCTGGCAGTTCACGGCGAAGGACGGCGCCGGCGCGGGCACCATCCCCGATCCGTTCGGCGGACCTGGCCGTGCACCGACGATGCTGGTCACCGACATCTCGTTGCGCGAGGACCCGATCTACCGCGAGATCACCCAGCGCTGGCTGAAAAACCCCGACGAGCTGGCCGTGGCGTTCGCCAAGGCCTGGTACAAGCTGCTGCACCGGGACATGGGACCGATCAGCCGTTACCTCGGGCCATGGATTCCCGAACCGCAGCTGTGGCAGGACCCGGTGCCGGCCGTCGACCACCCGCTGGTCAACGACAAGGACGTGGCGGCCCTGAAGAAGAAGGTGCTCGAGTCCGGCCTGACCGCTCCCCAGCTGGTCAAGACCGCCTGGTCGGCGGCGGGTAGCTACCGCAACACCGACAAGCGCGGTGGCGCGAATGGGGCGCGGATTCGTCTTGAGCCGCAAAGGAATTGGGAGGTCAACGAGCCCTCCGAGCTGGACAAGGTGTTGCCTGTGCTGGAAAAGATCCAGCAGGACTTCAACGCCTCGGCGTCGGGTGGCAAGAAGATCTCGCTGGCCGACGTGATCGTGTTGGCCGGTTCCGCGGCGGTCGAGAAGGCGGCCAAGGAAGCCGGCTACGACATCGCGGTGCATTTCGCGCCCGGTCGTATGGATGCTTCCCAGGAGAACACCGATGTGGAGTCGTTCGCGGTGCTCGAGCCGCGAGCCGACGGGTTCCGTAACTACGCGCGGACCGGGGAGAAGGCCCCGCTGGAGCAACTCCTGCTGGAGCGGGCTTACCTGCTCGGTGTGACCGCGCCGGAGCTGACGGTGCTCATCGGTGGCCTGCGTGCCCTCGGTGCCAACCACGGCGGGAGCAAGCACGGCGTGTTCACCGACAAGCCCGGCGCGTTGACCAACGACTTCTTCGTCAACCTGCTCGATATGGGTACGAAGTGGAAGGCGTCGGAGACCCAGGAGAACGTCTACGAGGGCCATGACCGGGTCTCGGGTGCCCTCAAATGGACCGCAACCGCGAATGACCTCGTGTTCGGGTCGAACTCGATCCTGCGCGCTCTGGTCGAGGTCTATGCGCAGGACGACAACGCCGGCAAGTTCGTCGAGGACTTCGTCGCGGCGTGGGTCAAGGTCATGAACAACGATCGGTACGACCTCAAGTGATATCGGCCTGATCGTCAGCACTGAACGACACCCCGCGGGCGCACCGGCTCGCGGGGTGTCGTTCATCTCGGCCGACCAGTGAGGCCCGCCACACTATTACCCGTCAGTAACCTACGAAGGCGTAAGTTGCGTACGCTTTGGTGAAGCGCCGATGCGTCCAACGAGTAAAGCTGGGTAAACGGTTCACATGAGCGACTTGAAGTACATCGAACTTCACGGCGACCGGATCGCCTACCGGGAAGCCGGCCAAGGCCACGCCCTATTGCTGATCCACGGGATGGCGGGCAGCTCGGCCACCTGGCGTGCGATCATCCCGCAGCTGTCCAAGAAATACCGCGTCATCGCGCCCGATCTGCTCGGTCACGGCGAGTCCGATAAGCCTCGCGGCGATTACTCGCTGGGAGCATTCGCGGTCTCCCTGCGTGATCTGCTCGACGAACTCGGCGTCACCCGCGCAACCGTCGTCGGGCAGTCGCTCGGCGGCGGCATCGCGATGCAGTTCACCCACCAGCACCGGGACTACTGCGAGCGGCTGGCCCTGATCGGCAGCGGTGGCCTCGGCCCAGAGCTGAGCCCGGTGCTGCGGATGCTGTCGGCACCCGGCGCCGAATTGGTGTTACCCGTGGTCGCACCACGGCCGGTGCTGAACGTCGGCAACAAGCTGGGGTCATGGTTGGCCTCCGCGGGGATTCACGCGCCGCGAGCCGGCGAGATGTGGCAGGCGTATTGCTCGCTGTCGGATGCGCGGACCCGCGAGGCGTTCCTGCGGACATTGCGCTCGGTTGTGGACTACCGCGGTCAGGCCGTTAGCGCGCTCAACAAGCTTCATGTCGCGGCCGGATTGCCCACCTTGCTGATCTGGGGCGATCAGGATCGGATCATCCCGGTCGCGCACGCCTACGCTGCCCACGACGCGGTGAAGGGCAGTCGCCTCGAGGTGATCAAGGGTGTCGGGCACTTCCCCCACGTAGAAGCGCCGGCCGCGGTGGCCGACATCCTGGAGGACTTCATCGCCTCGACGACACCCCAGACGACCGGCAGCTCGGTGCCTCTGGGCATGGAGCGGGCTCAGCGAGCGAGATCCCACTGTCCATAATCGGCCGCAAGGACGTCGTCCACATCCACGTTGATGCCGCCCAGAAGCGGGCCGGGATTCGAGGGGCTGTTGACGATCGCTTGGTACAGCACCGCCATGGGCTCGCGCTGGCCATGCGACCATGACCGTGTCTGCCATGCCCAGCAGTGCCCCGCACTGGTCGAGTTGCCGATCACCCCGTCTCTGATCGCCCACCCGCACGCGTTGTAGTGGCCGTATATGCCGGTGCGTCCGACACCGAGTACCGAGTTGATTCCCCGAAACCAGTCGACGGCAAGGGTATTCCAGGTGTTGACGTCGATATCATCGTCGACGCTGAAGAAGATCGGCGCCGAGTTCGGACCCCCGGCCGCAGCGTGCAGCTGCAGCGCCGTCTGGGCGTCGGCCACCCCGCCGTCGTGTCCGCGGGTGAGATCCGACGGCGTCGGCCATCCCGGTTTGCCGTACTGGAAGTTGCTGACGATCTGAAGTCCCACCGCGCGCAAGGCGTCCGCGTAGTCGCGGGTGATGGGTTTCGCCTCGAAATGCGCTCCGGGCCGCTCCTGCGAGACGTAGTTGATCACCCCGGAGTACCCGGCCGATTTGATCTCGTCCGGCGAAATCCGCTTTTCTGCGAAGTCGATAAGCCTGATGTCGTCGGCCGATGCCGCCGGCGCATCGAAAGTCGCGGCCAGGGTTAGTAGAGCCGGCGCGAAGGCATATTTGAGGATCTCGCGACGTGAAACAGATCGTGGCGCAGCCGAATCGGGCACCGCGCGATGGTAGCAAAATCGGCGCTGTTGGCGGCGACGGAATTTCTATAAGCCCCGCTCTTGCAGCCATGACAGGATGCGGCCGGCAGCCGTCGCCCACTTGGGTTCCAGCGCCATGCCATGGCCCATGTCCGGGATGAACGTCGCTTGTGTGCCGTAGGCCTTCGCCGTCGCGTGGACGTCGGAGACGCGATAGATCGCGTCCTGCTCTCCCCCGAGCACCAGGATGGGTGTGGTGACGCGTGTGGTCTTGACGAGTTTGAGTGCGACCATGTCGCCGAGGATCGCTCTCGTGCTGTCGGGTTGAAGGCGCACGATGCTCTCGCTGACCACGGATTCGGGTGTCGTCGCGGCGAAGAACATGTCGCGCGCGCCCGCCAACGTCCCCCCATACATGTCGGACGGCCGGCCAGTCAGCGCGAACTTGTTGCAGCCCCAAGGGTGTTGGCGTATTGCCCGCAACACGCTCCGAACATGTCCGCGCGGCGGTGCAGACGCGAGCAGGACCCCGGCCGGCGCGTCGTTGGTTTCGAGGTATTTCTGCACGACGAATCCACCCATGGAATGACCGATCGGGATCGGTTGCGGCGTAACTGTGTTGGCGATCGAGGAAACATCGTCGACGAAGTCCGAAATCGAGCACATGCGAAGGGGTTTGTCTGCCGGGCTCGAGCCATGACCGCGAAGGCTGGGCGCCAAGGCGCGAAATCCGCGGTCGGCGAAGAAGTCCAGAAAGTGCACATCCCAGCTCCATGCGCCCTGGAAGGCGCCGTGGACAAAGAGCAACGGATGCGGATGCTCGGGGCTGGTTTGACCCTTATCGATTAGTTCCAGCATGATGGCTGAATTCCTGTCTAGGCGTTGATGATTGGTCAGTCTGGATTGGTAGCCGAGTGCACGGCGGATTGGTCCGCCCGACGACAGGTCTCACAGGCGATGCTCGGCCTTGATGAATTGCGCGGCGCGCTCGCCGATCACCACACAGGGCGCCATGGTGTTGCCGCTGGTGATGCGCGGCATGATCGACGCGTCAGCGACCCGCAGCCCCTCGACCCCGTAGACCTTGAGGTGTCCATCGACCACCGACATCGGGTCGCGGCCCATCTTTGCCGTCCCCGATTCGTGCCAATAGGTGCTTACCGCGTTGCGCAGATAGGTTTCCAGCTCATCGCCCGTCAGATCGCCCGGCATGACCTCGCGCTTGACAAACGGGCGCACCTCTGCGGAATTGCCGATTTCACGCAGGGTTTCGATGCAGGCGATTCCCGTCTTGACGTCGTGGGGATCGGACAGCGCATTCGCTTCGATCCGAATGGGGTCGTCCGGATCGGGCCCCGACAACCGCAGACGCCCACGGCTTTTGGGATGCGTTGGGGAGCCGAACAGGATCCAACCATTCTGCGGCAGACCGTATTTCGCCACGTTCTCGGGCGTGGACTTGGTAAGTGGTGCGAGACAGGCGAACAGGTCCGGGCCTTCGATGTCTGCGGCCCCGGAGTCCCAGAAGAAAGTCGCTCCCGCCTGGGCATTCCCGCGCACATCGTCGGGAAACTCCCACACGCAGTCGAACCCGTAGTGGTCTTGGAAATTGCGTCCGACACCGGGCAGGGGCTGGCGAATCGTGATTCCGGCGTGGCGCAGTTCGTCTTCGTCGCCGATGCCGGACTGCATCAGCACCTTGGGTGTGTGAATTGCCCCGAGTGACAGCACAACCTCTGTGTCCGCGGCCACCCGGTGCACCGTGCCACCGTGCAGGACTTCGACGCCGGTGGCCCGATTCCCATCAAAAATCACGCGCGTCACCAGTGCATGGGGCACAACCGTGAGGTTCGGCTTCTCCAGTTGCGGAAAGGTGTAGGTGCGAAACACCGACTGGCGCTTTCCGTTACGGACGCGTAGGTCGGCGATGGCGGCGCCCCGATTGTTCTCCATCAGCGGACCGTTGGGACTCTGGTAGGTCGGAATCCCAATTGCCCTGGCCGCTTGTACCGCCGCTGCGGCGACCGGGTGCACGTCGGGGGCCGGCTGGACGAACACCGGTCCACCCCTCCCCCGATGATTCGGCTCGCCGACGCCGTGCCAATCCTCGATCCGCCGATACAGATCCAGCACCGGCCCGTAGCCCCAGGCCGGCTCACCGGATTCCGCTGCGAAGAGGTCCCAATCGCTGCGGTGACCGCGCGCCCACAGCATCACGTTGATGCTTGACCCGCCGCCCAGTACCTTGCCCATCGAGAACGGGATGGAGCGGCCGTAGAGCCGTGAGTCAGGCTCGGACACGAAACCCCAGTCGCGCTCGCTCCCCAGGTTCAGCGGCCACTGGCTAGCCTCGGCCACGCTTGGGAGGTCATCGCTTCCACCGGCCTCCAGCAGTAAGACCTCAAGGTCAGGGTTTTCCGCCAACCGTCCAGCGATGACCGAACCCGACGATCCGGCCCCGCACACGATGATGTGGTAGCGCGGCTCTAACACAGCCTTCATGATGACTCCTTCACGTCGCTAGGTATAGCGTTTGATATCTAGCCACGTGCGAGGAAGCCGGGTGGTTCACCGGTTTCACGAATTCCCGTGTGACTAACTTCAATTCGGAGTCGACGGCGAGAAGGGTGTCCGCTGTGACGTGAATTACTGGCGTTCAGCCGCTTTCACGAGGCGGCTAGCAAGGATGCGTTCGGTTGATCTCGAACGTGAAGACCCTGCCGGACATTTCAGTGGCTCGCACGCATCGTCGCGGCAGCGGGCCGCAACATCCGGGCGCTGATCAAGGCCGAAAGCCAACCGGGTGAGAAGCGGCCGCCGGTAGACATGATCCGATTGCGCCACCCGGGGATCACTACGGCGCGGCCCCGGTCGAGTGCGCGCAGCCCCGCGGCCACCACCGGCTCCGGTGCCGCCAGGCGCCGGTAGATCGCGGTGTGCGATACATCCGATCCCAGTGCATCGACGAATCCCGTCCGGGTGGGTCCCGGGCACAGCGCGGTCACCCTGACGCCCGAGCCCCGGGTTTCGGCCCACAAGGCCTGGCTGAGCGAAAGTACGAAAGCCTTCGAGGCGCCGTAGGTTGCCTGATAGGTCCCCGGCGCAAACGCGATAGTCGAGGCGACGTTGAGGATGCCGCCGCGACCGCGCGCCAGCATTCCGGGAAGCACCGCGTGCGTGAGACGAACCAGGGCGTCGACGTTGACCGCCACCAGCTCATGCTCGCGGCCGGCGTCGAGTTCGGAAAACCGCCCGTATGTGCCGAACCCGGCGTTATTGACCAGCACCTCGACCGCGCGTCCCTCGAGGCGCGCCGCGAGGGCATCGACGCCCGACCCGGTGCCCAGGTCCCCGACGACCAACTCGACGTCACTCCCGGGAGCGCTATGGCGAATTCGCTGCGCCACCGCGTTGAGCCGTACTTCGTCGCGTCCGGCCAGTAGCAATGACAAACCCCGCTTGGCCAGCAGGTCGGCGAAGATCCCGCCGAAACCGGAGCTGGCACCCGTGATCACTGCCCACCCGACTCCCCCGTCTCGATGAGTTGTCATTTCGGCTCCTTCCAAAGATGTGAATACCATCAACATAGATCAGCATGTTAATGTCGTCAACATGCCCGCGAAGAAGTCACCCGCAGCGACGAAGACGCGCCGTGACAGTTACCACCACGGCGATCTCAAACGAGCGCTGACCAGCGCCGCGCTCTCGCTGGTGGCTGAGCGGGGGCCGAAGGGTTTCACGTTGACCGAAGCGGCGCGACGGGCCGGCGTCAGCGCCGCGGCTCCCTACCGCCACTTCACCGACAAGGCCCACCTGCTTGCGACCGTCGCTGAACAGGGATTTCTCGAGCTGTACTCCGCGTTGACGGTCGGCGCCGATACCGGGTCAGAGCCGGCAGAGAAGCTGATTGAAACCGGTCGCGCCTATGTGTGTTGGGCCCTCGGCCATCCGGACCAGTACCGGGTCATGTTCGGCGCGGATACCGACAAAAGCCAGCACCCGAGCCTGGCCGTCGCTGCAGGTCAAGCGTTTGGCGTCCTGCTTGACGCGATAGCCGCGTGTCAGGCCGCCGGGTTGCTGCGCGGCCGCGAGCCGCGCGAGGCCGCCGGACCGCTCTGGTCGCTCGTACACGGCATCGCATCCCTGGCCATAGAGGGTGAGCTGCGCAATGTCGGGATCGACCAGGACCCCGAGAGCATGGTCTCCGACGCCTTGTCCGACCTCTTCGATCGCCGAACCGGAACTTCGTCTGTGCCATAGTCGGCGCCCGCGCCAGCAAACAATTGCGACCCGACATCGATCAATGCTGAGACCATTGGCTCACAACATGATCCGCGCATCGGGTGTCTGCGCGCAGCCCGGAGCAGTTATCCAGCGGACCTCGTTGACGGACGAAAATCGCCCAAACCTAGTATTGAAGGGCACCGATGGCGCGTTGCGTCGATTAGCTAATCGAACTATAGTCTGGACACATGTCCAGTTTGCTGTCACGGAGTTCGGGAGCTCGTTGATCGCAATGGATTTGGCGCTCCTCCGCGTTCGTTAACCAGCAAAGAAGAGTTGAGTATGCGTATTGCCTTGCTGTCCTACCGTAGTAAGACCCATTGCGGCGGACAGGGCGTCTACATACGACATCTCAGCCACGGTCTCGTGGAACTCGGTCACGATGTCGAAATTTTCTCCGGACAGCCGTACCCGGAGCTGCTCGATCCTCGGGTGCGATTGACCAAGGTGCCGAGCCTGGATATGTACCGGGAGCCGGACCCGTGGCGGATTCCGCACCCGAGCGAGATTCGCGACTCCATCGACTTGCTGGAACTGCTGGGGGTATGGACGGCGGGCTTTCCCGAGCCACGGACGTTCACGCTCCGGGTGGCCCGGTTGCTGGCCGAACGGGCCGGCGATTTCGACGTCATTCACGACAACCAGAGCCTGGGCACCGGACTGCTGACGATGGCCGACGCGGGTTGGCCGGTGGTCGCTACCGTGCACCACCCCATCACCCGGGACCGAGTGCTTGATCTCGCTGCTGCCCGGTGGTGGCGGAAACCGTCGGTGCGTCGCTGGTACGGGTTTTCGAAGATGCAGGAGAAAGTAGCCCGCCAGATTCCGGACCTCTTGACGGTTTCGTCGTCATCGGCTGCGGATATCGTCTCCGATTTCGGCGTCTCGCCCGATCAACTGCATGTCGTGCCGTTAGGGGTGAATACCGAACTCTTCCAACCTCGTTCGGACCCACGTGAACCTGGCCGCGTGATGGCCATCGCGAGTGCCGACACCCCGCTGAAGGGCGTCGCCACCTTGCTCAAGGCCGTCGCCAGGCTCCGGGTGAACCGCGATCTCGAGTTGCGGCTCGTCGCCAAGGTGGAGCCCAACGGCCCCACCCACAAGCTGATCGCAGAACTGGGCATCTCCGACATCGTCCACATCACCAGTGGGCTTTCCGATGCCGAGCTGGCCGCCTTGTTCGCCTCGGCAGAGGTCGCCTGCATTCCGTCACTCTACGAAGGCTTTTCGCTGCCTGCTGTGGAAGCGATGTCGAGCGGTACCCCGATCGTCGCGAGCCGGGTCGGCGCACTGCCCGAGGTTCTCGGGACGGACGGCGCCTGCGCCGAACTAGTGCCGCCCGCCGACGTCGACGCGCTGACCCGTGCACTCGGCGAGCTCCTCGATTCGCCGGAAAAGCGCCGCAGCCTGGGGAAAGCGGGACGAGCGCGCGCCGTCAGCGTATTCAGCTGGGAAGCCGTCGCCGCGCAAACCGTGCGGATTTATGAGCGGGCAATCGCACGAAGGGCCGGCGTGCAAGGCGAACGGCAATGCTGACAATCGATTTCGATCGGCTGGACATCGGGCCCTCCACCAAGGTTATCGACGTGGGTTGCGGAGCAGGCCGGCATGCGTTCGAGGCATACCGCCGCGGTGCCGACGTCATCGCTTTCGACCGCGACGAAGCCGAATTGCAGTCTGTGGACGCCATTCTGAAAGCGATGGCCGAAAGTGGCGAGGCGCCCGCAGCCGCATCAGCGGAGGCGGTTGTCGGCGATGCGCTGAAATTGCCTTACCCGGACCGGACATTCGACTGCGTCATCGCATCCGAAATCCTGGAACACATCACCCAAGACAACGCGGCGATCGCGGAGCTGATTCGAGTACTCAAAGTCGGTGGCACGCTGGCGGTCAGCGTGCCGCGATGGCTTCCCGAACAAGTGTGCTGGCTGCTGTCCGACGAGTATCACGCCAACATGGGCGGCCACATCCGCATCTATCGGGCCAGCCAATTGCGGGACAAGATCGCCGGCAGCGGCCTGGAATTGACGCATTCCCATCATGCGCATGCGTTGCATTCGCCATTCTGGTGGTTGAAATGCGCTGTCGGTGTTGAGAACACGCGAGCATCCCGCGGTGACCGCCTACCACAAACTGCTGGTGTGGGACCTCATGCAGCGCCCGAAGCTGACCCGGATCGCGGAGTCAGTGCTGAATCCATTCCTAGGCAAGAGCGTGGCGATGTATTTCACCAGGCCGCAGATAGTGGAAGCCGAAGCGACCCTGGGGTACTCAGTTGCGTCGATCTAACGCGCCGGCAGTCCCGGGTGTCTTCAGCCCGGAGCAGTGTCGCCAGACAGCCCTGTCCATCGCCGCCGAGCAGGAATCATCTGGTGCCATCCCGTGGTTTCACGGCGGCCACACCGACCCGTGGGATCACGTTGAATCCGCCATGGGGCTCACCGCGGCTGGATTGCTGGAGCCGGCCCGGGCCGCGTATGAGTGGAGTCGTCGGACTCAGCGGTCCGACGGCTCCTGGCCCCTGCAATTCCGCAAGGGGGTAATCGAAGACGCCAACAGCGACAGCAATTTCTGCGCCTACATCGCCACGGGTGTCTGGCATTACGTGTTGGTCACCGGCGACGAATCATTCGCTGCGACGATGTGGCCGACGGTGCACAAAGCGATCGACTTCGTCATCGATCTGCAGATTGGATACGGCGAGATCTGTTGGGCCCGAAGCGAAACTGGGCCAGTGCGCGAAGCCCTGCTCACCGGCTGCGCCAGTGTGTATCACAGCATTCGGTGTGCGTTGGCGCTGGCCGCTCTCGTCGGGGATCCGCAGCCGGAGTGGGAACTGGCGTTGGGCCGGCTGGGACATGCGCTCGTCGCGCATCCGGAGGCGTTCACCGAAAAGGACCGCTACTCGATGGATTGGTACTACCCCATCCTTGGTAGTGCGCTGCGCGGCCCGGCGGCCGCTGAGCGAATCAGGCAACGCTGGGACGACTTTGTCGTCGACGGCCTTGGCATCCGCTGCGTGGGCGACCGGCCCTGGGTGACGGGCGCCGAAACATGCGAGCTGGTCTTGGCGCTCGACGCCATGGGGCATCGATCCGTCGCACATCCGCAGTTCGCCGCGATGCAGCACCTGCGCGAAGAAGACGGTTCATATTGGACGGGTCTGGTATTCGCTGACGGGAAGCGGTGGCCCGAAGAGCGCACGACGTGGACCGGGGCGGCGGTGATCCTGGCGGCAGACGCGCTGTCGGACACCACTGGGGGTGCGGGGATCTTCCGCAGCCACGACCTGCCGCTAGGTCTGCAGACCGACTTCGATTGCGAGTGCGTCGTTACCGGGCCCGGTCGCTGACTTCGATCGGCTTGCCGACCTGACCACTGGTACGTTCGAGCACCCGCAGCGACCCGAGTGCCGAGATTTCCCGGAACTGACCGGAATCTATTGCGCGGCAATAGATATAATACGGTGGACGTCCGCCGTCCTTCGGGTCGGGGAATACGTCATGGATGACGAGCGCTCCGCCGACGCTCACCCACTTCGCCCATCCGTTGAAGTCCTCGGTGGCCGCGGCCTCGGAGTGGCCGCCGTCGATGAACAAGAACTGCAGCGCTGACCCCCACCCCCGAGCCACGATGGGTGACTTGCCCACGATTGCCACCACGTGGTCGTCCAGCCCGGCGGCGTCGAGCGTGCGACGAAACGTCGGCAGCGTGTCGAACAGTCCGGTGACCTCGTCGACCATCGAGGCGTCGTGGTAGTCCCAGCCGGCCTGGTGTTCCTCGGAGCCATGGTGATGATCGACCGTGTACAGCACCGCATCCGTCTGTTGCGCCGCTGCGCCGAGCAGCAGGGTGGATTTGCCGCAATAAGTGCCGATCTCCACACCGACACCGCCGTCGAGGTACCGCAGCGCCGCCTCGTACAGCGCGCGTCCCTCATCGTCCGGCATGAAGCCGGTCACCTGTTCGGCCAGTGCGAACAGGCGCTCGGGTGTGCTCGTGTTGGTGTGACTCATGGGCTGAACCTATCGGTCGGCGGGAGACCGCCTACACCGTGGTCGAGGTCTGTGAGGTCGGAGTTACCCTGCCCAGCGGCGAAGACGGATTCGATTTAACATCGTGCTGTGCGCGTTCTACTCATGTGTAAATCGGTAGGTGTGTGCCTCGCGGCGGTTCTGATCGCAGGCGCACTGATGTTGGCTCCCGCGGTACTGCCGTACCGGTCGCCGGGGGCGGTGCCATCGGCGGCGGCAAGCTGTCCCCAAGTGCAAGTGGTCTTCGCCCGCGGCCGAAATGAATCGCCAGGGCCGGGTGCACTCGGCAACGCATTCATCAATGACTTGCAATCCAAGGTTGGCAATAGGAGCTTCAGCTCATACGCCGTGAAGTACCCCGCCGACACGCAGGTCGACGTCGGCGCCAACGACATGAGCCATCACATCCAGGACATGGCCAACAACTGCCCGGACACCCGGCTGGTGCTGGGCGGCTACTCACTCGGCGCCGCGGTTACCGACGTGGTGCTTGCCGCGCCCATCGGCGCGTTCGGCTTCGACAGCCCCCTGCCGGCGGGCATGGATCAGCACATCGCCGCCGTCGCGTTGTTCGGCAACGGGAGCCAATGGGTGGGTCCGATCACGAACTTCAACCCGACCTACAACGACCGGACCATCGACTTGTGCCACGGCGCCGACCCGATCTGCAACCCGGCCGACCCGAACACCTGGAAGGAAAACTGGCCACAGCATCTCGCCAGTGCGTACATCGACTCGGGCATGGCCAATCAGGCCGCCGACTTCGCGGCAAGCAAGCTTTAGCTAGAGCCACTCGTTCCGGGCGACGAGCACGTCCCGAAGTAGGTCGGCGCGATCGGTGATGATGCCGTCCACACCGATGTCGAGAAGCGCCTGCATCGTCGCCGGGTTGTCCACCGTCCACGCGTGCACCTGACGCCCGGAGGCGTGAAGGGCCCGGACGAGCGCGGGCGTGATCACCGGCACGCGACCCAGCCGCGGCGGCAGTTGTAAGCAGTCACTGTCGCGCAACATCCGCCAGGCATACGCCCGGCTGGCCGGCGTTTGGGCCGCCACGAGCGCAAGGAACGCGGCCATGCCCGCCGAACTGGCAACCCGTTTGGACAGCAGCCGCAACGCTCGGCGGCGACGACGGTCGGAGAACGACGTGACCAGAACCCGATCGTGGGCGTTGAGCCGCTCGATCACATCGACGGTAGGTTCGATGGCCGACGCGGCCTTGATATCGATGTTGACCCGCATGGTCGGTAGCGCGCTAAGGAGCTCCTCGAGCGTCGGGATGGACTCCCCCGCACCGAGATTCGCCGTGCGAACATCCCGCCAAGCAAATCGGTCGATCGCGCCCGGTAGCCCCGAATGGGATGGAAGTCGACGGTCGTGCAGGATCACGGCCACTCCGTCGCGGGTAGCACGAACGTCCGTCTCGACGTAGCGAAATCCGAGCTTCGCGGCTTCGTGAAAGGCTCCCATGCTGTTTTTGGGAAATCTGAACGAGGTGAAGCCCCTGTGCGCCATGGCAATCCGCCCGGCGTCGCGAAGAAACTCCAGAGTCGACGCGCCGCTGTCACTCATGAGGTCGACCACCGATCCGTCGTCGCGCTGATTGCCAACTGTGGCAAAGGCTACGGTGCACGACCCAACCTCGTCTACTACGAAGAGTAGTAGTTCGAGGGCGTGGATGTAAACGGCTTTCTGAACTGAACACAACCGCGTTGGGAGGAGAGTCGGGTGACGCGTGCAGGCAGCACCGCTCAGCAACGTCATTCATCGGCGGGCGCAGGTCCGCGCGCATATGCCAATCAGGCAAAGTTCGAAAGTGTCCGGATTTCGCTAAAGCGCCGGTTATTAGTTGGTGATAGGGCTGCCGCACAGCCCGATTCGCTGACCGCGGGGCCCGGAAATCGCTTACGCCGGGGTGTCGGTGCTCGAGTAAACCTTGAAGTGACGGCCACCAGCGGCAACCGCGTGGTCGACCTCGGCAGCGCCCCGCCGGGCCCGAAATGACGGGTGACGGCGCATTGATTCGACGCGTTCACGCTCACGACGTTGGGCCGCAATCCAAGCCGGATGGGATTGGAGGAAAATAACCGTCGACCCTGATGCGTTCGCCATGATTCCTCCCAAAGCAACCGACTCGGCCGCAAAACTACGGGCGTGTTATCTGTTCGTGTCCAGGATGCCCAGCCAATCCTGAGACCAAACCACGCCTGATCATGAGAATTGGCCGTGAATTGATCCCAAATCCCGAGCTAGTACCGTGCTGCCGTCGGTTTCGGGCCGAGCGGCGATCCAAATGCTAACGACGGCCACCGACACAATTTCTGTTTCGACCCCGGACGACCCGTGCTGCTATCGTCGCTTGCTTATGCCAGAGATGGACCGTCGCCGCATGATGCTGACGACAGGGATCGGCGTGCTGGCGGCCGCGCTCCCCATCCCTGAGGCCCGGGCTCACCCAGGGCGGATGCCACCGCCCAGCGCGCCCAGCGGCCAGGCCGGAAGCTACGTCTTTTCCGACGAGTTCGATGGTCCGGCCGGTTCGGCCCCCGACCCGTCGAAGTGGGCAATCGCGAAAGCCCGCGAGACGATCAAGGACCCGACGTATTGGGAGCTGCCCGAGCACATCGGGCAGTACCGTGACGATCGCCGGAACGTGTTCGTCGACGGCAATTCCAACCTCGTCCTGCGCGCCGCTAAAGATGGCCCCACCTACTTCAGCGGCAAGGTGCAAAGCTTGTGGCGGGGTGGCGTAGGTCACACCTGGGAAACCCGGATCAAGCTGAACTGCCTTACCCCCGGTGCGTGGCCGGCCTATTGGCTGGGCAATGACGATCAGGGCGAGATCGATGTCATGGAGTGGTACGGCAACGGCAGCTGGCCGTCGGCCACCACCGTGCACGCGAAAGCCAACGGCGGTGAGTGGAAGACTCACAACATCGCGGTTGACAGTGCCTGGCACACCTGGCGATGCCAATGGGACGAGGCCGGCATCAGGTTCTGGAAAGACTATTCAGACGGCGCCCAGCCGTACTTCGACGTACCGGCCAGCTCCCTGCCGGATTGGCCGTTCAACGGCGCCGGCTACACGGTGTACCCCGTATTCAACCTCGCGGTAGCCGGTTCGGGCGGCGGCGATCCCGGGTCGGGCAGCTATCCCGCGGACATGCTGGTCGACTGGATACGTGTCTGGTAGCGGACGGCGGCTGCCGTTCCTGGGGGGTCAACCGAATTCAAGCAGGGTGTAGGTGCCGCGGAGCGGCTTTATCGGTCCAAAGTTCCAGAACGCGGGGAACAGGGTGCCGAAGAACAGACCTCGTCCTTTGGGCATCGGCACGTCGTGGACTGCCCGGACTCCGGACATGGTGTCGGCCAGGCTGGCCAGTTGAGGTACCGAGAGGCTGAAGGGCATCGGTGGCACTCTGTAGCGCCTGGATGAACGCAGCCCTTTTGGTGCGACCGTCTTGACGATGGTCGGGGGCAGGTCGAAGAACATCTGGCCGCCCGGAAACCGCTTGGCGCATTCAGCGATGAGTTCCATTGCCTCATCGGGTTGTAAGTACATCAGCAGGCCCTCGGCGGTGATGAATACACCATTGCTGCTGTCGACCATGTCGATCCACGTGTAGTCGAGAGCCGACTGTGCCAGGAGAGTGATGCGCTCGGAATGCGGCAGCAAGCGCCTTCTGAGCTCGATTACCGGCGCTAAATCTACTGATAGCCAATGAAATTGTGCGCGCGGCAGTGCGCCGTTCAGACGCCAGAAGCTCGTTTGGAAGCCTTCGGCAAGCGCGACGACCGTCGCGGTGGGATGCTCGGTGAGGTAGTCGATTGCGCACTGGTCGACAGCCAGTGAGCGCAACGCCATCTCCTGGCCTTTACGCCCGAATTTTTCGAAGTCGAAGTCGATGGACTCGACGAGCTTGACTGCCATTGGGTCGTCGATAATCGGGTCCGGGCGGCTGGCCTGGTAGGCCCTGCCGTAGAGCGTCAGCAATGCGGTTTCCGAAACGCCGGTCAACGGCCCGGCATTTGCCCGATGACTCATCACGCCAACCCTACTGAGTAGCGTTCCGGTGTCATCGCCGGAAGAGTGCCGCAGGGAGCTATGCGGGCGCTGATTCCGCGGCGATCGGAATTGCGATCTCATTGCGACGCCGAAACGGTAGCGTCCACGGTGGGTCGTAGAACCAGGCATCAGCCTCGCCAGTGGGCTCGATGCCGTTGTCCTGCAATACCTTCATGAGCTCGCCGGTACGGGCGGCAACTGCCTTGGGGCTGCGGTCGCCGCTGAATTTCAGCACTGCCACCGTCTCGGGCGGCACGGGGATTAGACGGACTTGATCATCATTGGGCGTGGGTAGGGTTTCCATAGTCCACTTCGATGGCATGAAGAACCGGATGACAAAGCCACCGTCCCGGCCGGCGGCCTGAACGACTGGTGCCGTCATCGCGATCTGTTGGCCGCCGCTCTGGCTGACTGGCGCCGTCATCGAGATCGTCTGGTCGCGTTGGTTGGCGCCGAAGATGTAACCCGCCAACCGACGAAAGCCAATATTGCGAGCGCGATTCTCGTCGTCGATCACCGTCGTTTCGGCTGCAATCCGCGGACCATAGCTACGCAGTTCGACGGTGTCAGTGAGTCGGTGGCGCGTATATTTCGGCTCCTCGGTCCCCACCCGAATGCCGACTACCGCTCCGACAGACTCACCGACCTGTTCGGCGAGCTTGGTGAGTTTCATCAACGAGATCATTCCCTTCAGGCTCGATTGAGAAACCAGACATGGCCGGCCAACATCGTCGCGAACGCGCACCACGCCGGGTACAAAAGCAGTGGCGCGGCACGCTGGCCCTGCACCTTCACCGCGCGGCGGGCCAGGTCGGCGCTGCTTGCGGTCAGCACCGCCGCTGCAATCGCGGAGGTGCCCAGCAGTCGACGGTCAAAGAACAGCCAGGACCAACCGGCGTTCAACACCAGGTTTCCGGCCAGGGCCGCGATGTACCGGCGGCGTTCTCGCTGTTGCCCGCTGCGCTCCATCGCGTCGAGTGTGTTCGCCGATATAACCGCGATGTCCGCATATAGCACCGGCCACACGATCGGAAACGCTTGCTGCGGAGGCTGATAGGACGGCTTGCGTAATGATCGGTACCATGGCGACGCGGCCGGCCGGCTCGCCAGTCCGCCGACGACGGCGGTGGCCGTAACGGCCGCGGCTGCTGGGATCAGAGTTCGTGCCTGCACCTGAAACCCCCTGGTAGAACGTTCAGTAACTGATATTGGCTCCTGTCGTGGTTGTCCGGCAAGGGAGATCTTTCCCCAAACGCGGTGTCACCCGGCACTTGTGTATCACGTCTAGCGCGCGTAGCGGGGGGATTCAGCCGTCAGCCGAGTCTCTACCGACGTGTACTAGACAGCCGAAAACGATTGTGCAGGTTCCTAGTTAGGTAATCCGGAGCTCAAAGGGTAAGCAAGACAGCCGCACTCCAGGCGCTGCCACCCGTGGCGACGCGGATTCGGCCGGACGCTCTAACTGGCCGGTATCCGATCCCCGG
Source organism: uncultured Actinomycetota bacterium (assembly GCA_963794245.1). Lineage (GTDB taxonomy): Bacteria > Actinomycetota > Actinomycetes > Mycobacteriales > Mycobacteriaceae > Mycobacterium. The sequence continues at coordinate 49,312 of CAWCDD010000006.1, forward strand.
CGAACCACGCGCTCGCTACCGAGTGCACCTGGGGCGGCGGAAAGTGGGCGTCGGGCGCGCCCAGTTGACCGACCTTGACCCTCCACGCCGGTCCCGAGCGGTCGATGCAGGACTGCTCGCTCGGCAAGCACAGCACCGCGGGGTTGACGCCGGAGTTCCCGCACCCGTAGGCACCGACGTACCCGTCGTCGCGGCCGCCCCACGCTCCGCCGTTGCGCAGCAGACAGTGGGTGCCGTCGTCGAGCTCGAGCGCAAACGGTTCTGGTGAAGCCGTGGGCTGCACCGGCGGGAGCTGGCCGTGGTAGGCGACCCGGTGCAGACGTTGGTCCCATGGATTGTCCACGCACAACAGTGATCCCGGCGTCGACGGCCAGCAGGTGGCGGCGCCGGCCGCGCTGGGCGAGCACGCGTAGACGTTGTCGGCCATCGCCGACGGCGATGGTGTGCTGCAGTCGTTCACGACGGGGACGTTGCCTTCGGGTGGCGTCTCTTGATAGCCGTTTACGGCTTGCCCCTTGGAGCCGACTGCAACCGTGGTGATCCGTTGAGTAGGTGGCGGGTCAGCACTTGCCGATCCGGTCACCCAGAACATCGCGGCGGCAACGATCGGCACCACGGCAATTCGCGACGCGTCCATCGGGCTAACAATCCTCCACAACAGCCCCCTTTTGAAGGGCCTGTCGCGCACATCAATGCGTAAGGAGGGCGACCGCGCTCGTCGGTTTTCCGCCCGGATGACGCAAATCCGATCGAGGCAGCCAGACAAGTGGGCGCATCCAGATCGGTAGGCGGTGCAACCGGTGGGCGGCCTCGAGCACGGATTCCGCTTCGATGGTCCGCCAACCGAGGTCTTCGAAGAAGGCCAGCCCGTTCTCGGGTGCGAACTTGAACGGTGCGTTCTGCGAAATCCCGGCGATGTTCTTGTTGATCTGCGTCTTCAGGCCGGGAAAGGCAAAGTCGAGCATCCACCAGGCGACCTCGGGTCGCTTGATCGCACCCGAAAGCGCCGCGATGTCGGCGGCCTCGAGGTACATCGACAGACCCTCGGTCAACACGAAGGCCTTCGTCGCGCCGTCCAGCGCGTCGTTGAAGAAGGCGTCACGGGCGTGCGGGATGGAGAGGTCGACGGCGGTGCGGGTCAGCCGGCATCGCGGGGTCTCGTCGGCAAGCAGCTGCGCCTTTTCTGCGAGCAGCTTGGGTAGGTCGGCCTCGATCCAGGTGAGCTTGTCCGGGAGGTCTAAGCGATAGGGCCGGGTATCGAGGCCGGCGGCCAGATTCAGAACACGGTCGCAACCACTGGCGAGTGCATTGGCGATGGCGTCGTCGATGCTTTTGGTGCGCGCAACCAGCCACCAACCGCTGCGATTCCTCCACGGCACGTTGGCGGCGATAGCGCGGCCCTGCTCACCGGCGAGACGCTCGGCGAGCGGATCGCTGAACAATGCATCGGGACGTGCCGACTCGGTGGCCCGATGCAATGCGGTCCACCGGGCGGTATCGGAAACGTGGGTAATGGTGTGCTCGGCCATACGCTGCGTTATAGCATTCACCGCCGCGGGCGTAGCGTGCGCTCATGCCTGATCGAAATCGCCGCTTCCTTTTGCGTGAGCGTCCCACCGGACGTATCGGCCCCAACACTTTCGAGCTGAGTGAGGAGGCGGTCCCCGAGATCAAGGATGGCGAGGCGCTGGTGCGCGTCGACTGGATCTCACTCGATCCGACCAACCGGACCTGGATCAACGACACTCCGACCTACCTGCCTCCGGTCGGTATCGGCGAGGTGATGCGGGCGGGCGGGCTCGGCCATGTCGTCGAATCGAAGAATCCCAATTATTCGGTCGGCCAGATCGTGCAGGGCCTCGTCGGTTGGCAGGAATACCTGGTTGCCTCCGACACCATGCCGTTGTTCCCGGTCGACGTCGCCGAGGGTGTCTGCCCCAGCACTTATATGGGCGCGCTCGGAACGACGGGGCTCACCGCGTGGATCGGGATCCGTGACATCGGCAAGCCGCAGCCGGGTGAGACCGTCGTCGTCTCGGCCGCGGCGGGCGCGGTGGGCTCGATCGCCGGCCAGCTGGCCAAGGCCGACGGCGCACGCGTTGTCGGTATCGCCGGCGGCCCGGACAAGTGCCGGCTGCTCACCGAAGAACTCGGCTTCGACGCCGCCGTCGACTACCGCGCCGACGACTGGGCCGCTCAACTCAGGGCGGCGACGCCCAAGGGCATCGATGTCGACTTCGAGAACGTCGGCGGCGTCATCATGGACGCGGTATTCGCCCGCCTCAACATCGGGGCGCGCGTCGCGCTGTGCGGCCTGATCTCGGGCTACAACGAGGCCGACCCGCCTCCCGGCCCGCGCGCCTTCGCGAACTTGTTGATCCAGCGCGCGACCTTGCAGGGCTTCATCGTTCTCGACCACCTGGGCCGCGCAGCCGACGCGGCAGGCGAGATCGCCGGGCTGATCGCCGCGGGCAAGCTCACGCCGCTCGAGACCGTCGTCGAAGGCTTCGAACAGCTGCCGACCGCGATCAACATGCTGTTTGACGGCAAGAACGTCGGCAAGCTCATGGTCAAGACGTCGAGCTAGCCTTCGTCGCGACACCTGCAGGCCTTGGCGCATCAGCCCGCTCCCGGTCGACATTGACGCGTTGAGTTCGGTGACCGCATCGAGAGCATGCTCCTTGTCGGACCGCGTGACCCGCGGTCCCGCACCGGCTTTCTTTGCTCGCTCGAACCATCCCATGCCGGTGAGCGTGCGTGAATTGACAATCGGCGTGGTCAGGCGTGGAGCGCGAAGATAGGAACTATCGTGTTTGGCTACGGCGGCAGTTAGCTGTGGCTCCCAACAGCTCGGCACCCACGAGGAACGTGACACATGAGCGAGGACGTCGGCGAGCCCAATCCTGCTGTCTCGCAACTCCACCGGGGCCTGTCCAACCGTCACATTCAGCTGATCGCGATCGGGGGCACGATCGGGACCGGTCTGTTCATGGGCGCCGGGCGAACGATCTCCCGCGCCGGCCCGTCGGTGGTCGTGGTTTACGGAATCATCGGGTTCTTCTTGTTTTTCGTGCTGCGCGCGATGGGCGAACTGCTGCTGTCGAACCTGAACTACAAGTCGTTCGTCGACTTCGCGGCCGACCTGTTAGGGCCCGCGGCAGGCTTTTTCGTCGGGTGGTCGTACTGGTTCGCATGGATCGTCACCGCGATAGCAGAACTCGTCGCGATCTCGGGCTATTTGCAGTTCTGGTGGCCCGAATTACCGGCATGGGTGCCCGCGCTTGCCGCGTGCGGACTGATCCTGCTGATCAACTTGTTCAGCGTCCGAAATTTCGGGGAGATCGAATTCTGGTTCGCCTTGATCAAAGTCGCTGCGATCATCGGCTTGATGGTCGTCGGCGCGATCCTGCTGAGCACCAATTTCGTTTCCCCGCAAGGCCATCACGCGACGATCGAAAACCTGTGGAACAACGGCGGATTCTTCGCCACGGGTTTCGCGGGCATGGTCGGCGGATTCCAGATCGCGTTCTTCGCGTTCGTCGGTGTGGAATTGGTCGGTGCTGCCGCGGGCGAGACGGCGAACCCACGGCGCACCCTCCCCCGCGCGATCAATGCCGTGCCGCTGCGGGTGGCGATCTTCTATATCGGTGCGCTTCTGGTGATCCTCACCGTCGTCCCCTGGCGGCGCTTCGACTTCAATGAGTCTCCGTTCGTCACGATGTTCTCCCTGGCGGGCCTTACCGGCGCGGCGTCGATCGTCAACTTCGTGGTGACCACCGCGGCCGCCTCCGCAGCCAACTCCGGGATGTACTCCACCGGCCGCATGCTTTACGGTCTGGCCGACGAAGGCAGCGCGCCGGCGGTTTTCGGCCGGCTGAACCGCGGCGGCGTGCCGGCGTCCGCACTGTTTCTCACGGCCGCACTGCTATTGACCGCCATCCCCCTGCTCCAGATCGGCGGTTCGGTGATGGGCGCTTTCACGCTCGTGACGGCAATTTCGTCGCTGTTGTTCATGTTCGTCTGGGCGATGATCATCGTCAGTTACCTCGTCTATCGCCGCCGACACGCACAGCGCCATGCGGACTCGACCTTCAAGATGCCCGGTGGCCGGTTCATGTGCGGGGCCGTCCTTGCCTTCTTTGCGTTCGTCATCTGGACGCTCAGCACGGAAAAAGACACCGCGATCGCCTTGGCGTGGTTTCCGGTGTGGTTCGTCATCCTCGCCGCCGGATGGCTGATCGTCCGGCGCCGCCCCGGTCACGCCGAGCGCTATCGCCGGTTCCTGACCGAAATGAGTCACCCGGTCGGCGAGAGGGCCGCGACAACAGCACCGGCATCCTGAATTTCCCCTGTCCCTGACCGGTTCGGGCTCGGGCGTTGTTGGGATCGGTAGCCGGCGCCGCCGTCTGTACTTATCGCAACGACGCCGCCAACGAGGTGGCGACCCAGGAAAGGAAGACAGCAAATGAACATCGTGCCGACCGGCATCCAAGAGCAGATCAACCGCGTCGATCGCCAACGGAGCCTGTACATCGGGATCAGCACCGGCCTGCTTGCGGTTTGGAGCTTTTTCCGGCTGATCTGGATGCTCTACATCGGAATGACGTTTGGCTGGTTCTTTGGGGCGATGGCTTTCCAGCTGGTGCTGTGGGGTGTGATCGGCACCGCCGCGGCTGTCGCGTCCATCGGGTTCCTGACTCGCTACAACAAGGGATCTTGACTCCGTCGGGCTGCCATCGAAAAAGTCCCGGACCTGGTTGGGGTCCGGGACTTTTCGCTTTGCGACACCGCTAGAGCTGGGCCCAGACCGACTTCGTCTTCAGATAAATCTCGAGGCCCTCTTTGCCGAACTCGTGGCCCCACCCGGACTGCTTGAAGCCGCCGAAAGGCACGTCGGGGTCGAAGACCAACTGGCAGTTGATCTGCACGCTGCCCGCCTTCAACCGCTTGACGATGCGATGGGCCCGGCCGACGTTTTCCGTGTAGACGGTGGCCGCCAGGCCGTAGGTGGTGTCATTGGCCAGGGCCACGGCCTCGTCTTCGTCATCGAACGGCAGGATGCTGACCACCGGCCCGAAGATCTCCTGCTGGTACAGCCGCATGCCCGGGTCGACGTTGGTGAGCACCGTCGGGTGCACGAAGTAACCCTTGCGATCCAGGCGGTGGCCCCCGGTGACCACCTCGACGCCGTCGCCCTTGCCCTCGTCGATGAAGCCCATGACGCGGGTCAGTTGCTTCTGGCTGATCAGCGGGCCGCTCATACAGCCCTCCTCGCTGGGGGCGCCCAGCTTGAACGTGTTCGCCATCCCCGCAATGCCTTGCACGACCCGGTCGTACACGCCGCGCTGCGCGAAGATCCGCGACCCGCACACGCAGCCCTGACCGGAGTGCACGAAGATGCCGATCGCCGCCCTGAATATGGCGTTGTCCAGATTTGCGTCGTCAAAGATCAGCACCGGCGACTTCCCGCCGAGTTCAAGCGTGACCTTCTTCAGGTTGTCGGCCGACGCCCGCACGATCTCCTTGCCGACTTCGGTCGAGCCGGTGAAGGCGACCTTCTCCACGTCGGGGTGCGCGGTAATCGCCGCACCCGCGGTGTGGCCGTAGCCGGTCAGCAGGTTGACGATCCCCTCGGGCACGCCGGCCTCGTGGATCAGCCTGTCGAGCAGCAGCGCCGAAAGCGGGGTCTCCTCCGCGGGCTTGACCAGCAGGCTGCCACCGGCGGCCAGCGCGGGCGCCAGCTTGGCACTCGCATTGAAGATCGGTCCGTTCCACGGGAAGATCAGCCCCACCACGCCGTAGGGCTCTTTGAGGGTGTACGCGTGCATGTCGACATAGGCGTCGCCCGCGATGCCATCGGTCTTCACGTCGTACGCGACGCCGTTGATCTTCGAACACCAACCGGCGTAGTAGCGGAAGAACTCCGAGACGGTGGACATCTGCAACTGCGCCTGCATCAGCGGCATGCCGGTGTTCAGCGAGTCGAGTTGGGCGAACTCTTCGGCGTGTTCGTCGATCAAGTCTCCGATCCGCCACAAGACCTTGGCCCGCTCGCGGCCCGGAAGCTGCGACCAGACACCCGACTCGAAGGACGCCTTCGCCCGCGCGACGGCTTCGTCGACCGCCTCGGGACCGCAGTCGACGAATTCGGTGATCGTCTCTTCGGTCGCGGGATTGATGATCGGAATGACCTCGCCCGTGCCGGGTCGCTTACTGATCTCGTCCAATACTGTCTGCAGCGTCATGTGTTCCCTTCCCGATCAACCCTGATCGAGCCCGGCGCTGCCGTGCCCGTAGATGCTGAGCACCTGCTTAGCATTGTGGGCATGGCGCGGTCAAGGTCGTGGCCGTCTCCGGTCGGGGGATGCCCTATTGCTTGGCATGGGTGCATCTTGCCCGCGGGCCAACCAAGCCGTCATCGCAGGCCGCCCAGTGTCGGCTGGTGGGCACGATTTCAGGCGGCCGCCATAAGAAGCCGATGTTCGGCGCGATTTGATAGGAGGATGGCGTGCTGCGAATTCCCAGCTGTGGTGCAGGGCTGCGACGGAGCCTTCACCGTCGACTCATCCCGGATAACGTTCGGGCGCGGCTGTCTCGCGGAGTTGGGCGAGCGAGTCGGCGCGCTGGGCCTTAGGCGGGTGGCCCTGTTCTCCGATGCCAGTGTGGCGGCCCTGCCCATCTTCGCTACAGCGCGCGACTCGCTGGCCGCGGCCGGTGTAGACGTGGTCGCCTACACCGACGTGCACGTCGAACCAACGGACGCGTCGTTCGCCGAAGCGACGCGCTTCGCTGCCGAGGTGAAGCCCGATGGCTACGTGTCGCTGGGTGGTGGTTCCGTCATCGACACGTGTAAGGCCGCCAATCTGTATGCCACCTATCCCGCGGACTTTCTGAGCTACGTCAATGCGCCCATCGGCGAAGGCAAACCGGTACCCGGACCGGTCAAGCCGCATATCGCCTGCCCCACGACCGCCGGCACCGGCAGCGAGGTCACCGGCATCGCGATCTTCGACCTGCTTTCACTGACGGTGAAGACCGGCATCGCGTCGCCCGCGTTGCGGCCCACCGAGGCCCTCGTCGACCCCGATTGCACCGCCAGCCTGCCCGGCGGAGTCGTCGCCGCCGCGGGCCTGGACGTGCTGTCGCACGCCCTGGAGTCCTACACCGCGCGCCCTTACGTGCACCGGCCCGCTCCCCCGCGACCCAGCCTGCGGCCGATGAGTCAGGGTGCCAACCCGTGGAGCGACTTGGGCTGCAGTGAGGCGCTGCGTGTGCTGGGCCGCAATTTGGAGCGGGCGGTGCGGGATGCCTCCGACAGCGAAGCCCGCGAGCAGATGATGTGGGCCGCGACGCTTGCGGGGATTGCCTTCGGCAACGCGGGCGTGCACGCGCCGCACGGCATGGCCTACGCGGTCGCCGGGCTGGTGCGTGACTTTCACCCCGCCGGCTACCCGTCCGACGAGCCGCTGGTGCCGCACGGCATGTCGGTCATCGTCAACGCGCCCGCGGTATTTCGTTTCACGGCCGAGGCCAGCCCGCAGCGGCATACCGAAGCGGCCCGATTGCTCGGCGCCGACACCCGCGAAGCCGGTCCCGACGATGCGGGCGAGGTGCTCGCGACGGAAATCATCCGCATCATGCGTGCGGTGGGCATGCCCAACGGGCTGAGCGGAGTGGGCTACACCGCCGACGACGTCGCGGCCCTCACCGAAGGTGCCTTCCCCCAGCAGCGTCTGTTGCAGAACGCCCCGCGGGAGATGAGCAAGCCGGTTCTGGCCGATTTGTTCGGCCACGCCATGCGCTACTGGTAGGCCGCTACGCGCTGACGAGGTCGGGATGGAACTTGGCCGCCATGCGGCGCATCCCGTCGCGCCAGTCGACCGCCGCGGCGCCGACGAGTTCGCGCATCCGGCTTGCGTCGGTGGGATTGCCGCGCAGCGCCTGCTCGCTCTCCTCGAACACCGGTTCCTTGCCGACCAATGACCCGAGGTAGGTGCACCAGTCCTGCAGGCTGACGATCTGCTCGCCGCACCAGTTGAGGGTGGTGGCCGGGACCGACGCCACCTCGAACAGCTTCGGGATGGTGGCGATGATGTCGTCCTCGTGGATCGGGGTGTAGCGGGCCGGCCCGCCGGCCGGGACGGGAATCGGAATACCGGCCAGCATCATCTCCATGTGATAAAACGGCCACCCACCGTTGTCGCCGTAGGGGACGTTGAGGCGGGCGATGGTGGTCGGTACGCCCAAAGCCCGCGCCATCGTCCGGGCGACGACCTCGCCGGCGATCTTGGAGATCGAATAGGTGGGGAACAGCGGCTTGTGGTTGTCGCCCAACGCGGCGTCCTCGGTCCGGATTTCGTCGTCCGGCGGATCGTAGACGGCCCCAGATGAGCAGTGCAGGAAGGCTTTTGCGTTGCGGCAGTGGGCCATCAAGAGCCCGACCGATTCGGCGTTGGCCGCCAGGTCCTTGTCCCAGTTGCCGCTCTTGGCCACGGCAAGGTTGAGGACGTAGTCGAAGTCGTTTGGGAGGCCGGTGAAGTCGCCGGCGGCCAGGTTGACCGTCTGACAGCGCACGCCCGCCTTCTCGAGGTCTTCTCGAACCGCGGGATTGGTGAACCGGGCGATGCCCCACACTTCGTTGTCGGCTGCCAGCGCCTTGGCGACTGGGGTGGCAACTTGTCCGGTCGGGCCGGTGATCAGGATCTTTGAGCCGCGCATCCGCTGATGTTAAGCGACGCTCGGGGGTCGTCTGCCGGTGGGCGCCGGCGGCGCCCCGGAACCGGCGTGAGCGAGACCTCGCCGCAGCGTGACGATCGGCGTAACGTCCGGAAAGTCATGGCTGATTCGATGCGTTTCGTCGACGCGAATGGGCTCAGATTCGCCTATCTCGAGGAGGGCTCGGGGCCTCTTGTGCTGATGCTGCACGGGTTCCCGGACACCGCTCACTCCTGGGACCAGGTGCGCCCGCGAATCGCCGCCAAAGGCTATCGCGCGGTGAGCCCCTATATGCGGGGGTATGACCCCAGCGGGATCCCGGATCGCGACCCGGATCAAGAGACTTTAGCGCGTGATCCGCTGGCGCTGATCGAAGCGCTCGGGGCCCGCGACGCCATCGTGATCGGGCACGATTGGGGAGCGTCCGCCGCCTACGGCGCGGCCGCACTCGGCCCGGATCGAGTGAAGAAGCTATTCGTCGTTGGCATTCCGCACCCAGCGACGCTCAAACCGACGCCGCGGAAGGCTTGGGGCGTCCGCCATTTCGTGGCGTACAAGCTGCCGGGGGCGGCGAAGCGCTTCGCCCGCAATGACTTCGCGGCGCTCCCCGCGATCTACCGGCGATGGTCTCCGGCGTGGCACCCGGATCCGGGAGAATTTGACGCGGTACGCGCGAGCTTTGCGAATCCGGCAAGCCTGAACGCGGCGTTCGGCTATTACCGGAAGCTGTCCCCCATACCCAGTGCGTCACTGAAGGCGCGGATCAAGGTGCCGACGGTCGCCTTTGCCGGACTGGATGATCCAAACGTCGAGCCAGCGGACTACCGGGCTGCCGCGCGGATGTTCGAAGACGAGTACGTCGTCGAGGAGGTCCCCGGTGGACATTTCATGCACCGAGAACATCCCGAGGAATTCACCGATCGGTTGTTGACCTACCTGTGACCGGATGCTCGATCACGGTGCGCCGAGATTTGTGCTTCTGGCTGCTGTGCACCTCGGTAGAATCAATGGATTCCGCCAAGGTGTCCGGCGCGGACATACCGAGGAGCAGGACGCACATGACCTCCATGTCGCACGATCCGGCTGTTGCCGTCATCGGTGGGCAATTCACGGCGATGGGTGCCCGCGCCATCGCTGCTGCCGCCGCCGCGGCGCCGTCGGTGACCGCGCTGGCGCCCGCGGGCGCCGAGGAGGTCTCGATGCTGGCCGCGATGGCTTTTGCCACCGAGGCCAGCACGACGTTGGCCGCCCACACCCTGGCGCACCAAGAGATTTCGCGGACGGGCGCGGCGCTGGTGAACATCACCCGGATGTATACGCAGGCCGATGCGACCGCCGCCGGCCACCTGGAGACCAACGCGGCGCGCAGCGGCGCCGTCGAATTCGGCAGCATCGGCGCCGCGGCGACCGGCCCGTGGGCGAGCCCGGTAAGCCCGAGCACGGGCTCGCGGCTGCTGCGTGCCGAAGCGGTGCCCGGCCTGGCAGGAACGCCGACCCGCACCCCAGCGATGGCCAATTTGATCGAAGCCGCCGTGGCGCCGACCCCATCGCCCGCGGGGGCTGCGACGGGCGCGGCAGGTCTGTCGGGACTCCCCAACGCCGCGTCAACGCTGCTCGGCGCGGGCAGCGCCCCGTTGAGCACCCTCAGTTCGCTCGGCTCGTCGCTCGGTTCGGTCGGTCAGGGCGGCGTCGGTGGCGCGACGGCGGGCGGAGCAGCCGCAGGCGGCGCCGGACCGGCGCTGGCATCCTCGTTGACCGGCGATGAAAACGACCCGGGCCGCGAGACTTCCGACGCTCCGAAGCCTGGTGAGCAGCCGCTCTGACAGAGTTCGCGCGGCGGCGGTTTACAGCCCCGGCTGATCTTCGATGATGCCCAGCCAGATCTGTGCGGCGTCGATGGCCACTTTTTCGCTGATAAAGGCGTGTTGGGTTCCCGTGTAGATGTCGCGGAAGGCGCGCTCGAGGCGGGTGCCCTCGCGGATCGAGCTTGTCCCGGCGACCAGGTGAGCCCATTCGGCACAGCTGCGTGCCGTGTCGGTGGCGTAGACGGCGGCAACCCGCATGTCCGCGCGCAGGCCCGGGGTGAGATCTTCGCCTGCGGCCACGGCGGCCTCGGCTGTGGTGAAGGCGTCGAGCACCAGCAGACGGGCAGCGCGCCAGGCCGCGCGGTGGTGTGCGAGCCCCTTTTGGAAGGTGGGGCGACTGGCCAGTGACGCCATATCGCTCATCCGGAATTTGGTGGCGGCCAGTTCCTGAACGTCATCGAGCATGCTCTTGGCCACGCCCAGCGCCCACGACGCGTGACCGGCGGCGGTGACGGGCATCAGTCCCATCCGGGTGGCCGGCGAGTTCCCACGGTGTGGCTGGCGGCTGAACAGTTCGAAGGTGCGATTCTGCGGGACGAACACGTCGGTGACGCTGTAATCGTAGGAACCGGTTCCCTTGAGCCCCTGTACGTGCCATCCGTCGTTGAAGCTGACCTGGTCTCGTGGCAGCACGGCCACGTGCATCTCGGGCAGGCCTTCACTGATCCAGCGCATCTCGCCGTTGTCTAGCGGCAGAAATCCGGCCGCGACGTATTCGGAGTGGCCGATGCCGGAACCGAAGCTCCACGCTCCGTTCAGCAGATAACCGCCGTCGACGACCGTGCCCTGTCCGTTGGGAAAGAACTGGCCACCCATGGTCACGCGGTTGCCGTGAGCGGTGAACACCTCGGCGAAACCGTCGTCGGGCAGATAGGCTGCCGCGGCGAACGACGATGGCAGATTGGCGATCCCGACCCATCCGAATGACCCATCCTGCCAAGCCATTTCGATCCACGTCTCGATCATCTCGGTGAAGGACGGCTCGACACCGCCGGCCACCGTGGGGTTGAACGAGGACATCAGCCCGCTGGCCCACATCTCATCCACGATCGGCGTGGACAGTGTGCGGATTCGCTCGGACTCGGCGGCCTGCTCCTGCACGAGATCGCGCATGCCGCGCGCCAGCGAGACCACTCGGTCGCTCGTATCGGCTAACGACGTCATTGGCGCTCTCCTTGTCGAACCCGGGACACTTATACCGGTGACCGTACCAATCACTCAAAGTGTCTAGCCATCGAAATCGCGTGTTGTTAAAAGTCGGCGGGAGATTTCATGCTCGACAAGCACCGTGACGGCCGTGGCCTCAGTTACCGGCGTTGGGCGTGCCCGTCGTGTTCTGCTTTGTGTAGATGTGATGAAAAGTGCTGCTGTACAAAAGCATTACGATCGCCGGTAGTGATCGGTCTAGGCAACTGGGCGGCGGTGGATCCCTACCAACAGGTCAGCCTTACTGTGGGTTGGTGCGGTGGATCGTCGACGGGATGAACGTGATCGGCAGTCGCCCGGATGGATGGTGGAGGGATCGCGACCGCGCCATGGTCGCCTTGGTAGACAGTTTGGACAGATGGGCCTCGGTGCAAGGAGACACGGTGACGGTGGTATTCGAGCGGCCGCCTTCGACCGCCATCTCGTCGACGGTGGTCGAGGTCGCGCATGCGCCGAAAGCGGCCGCGAACTCGGCTGACGACGAGATCGTCCGATTGGTGCACGCCGACACAAGACCGGACGAGATCCGAGTCGTGACATCCGATCGGGCGCTGACCGACCGGGTGCGGAGCCTGGGTGCCTCCGTCATCCCGGCGGAGCGTTTCCGCGAACTCGTCGATCCGCGGGACCGATGAGCGCCGGCCGAAGTGAGCCCGCAACCAATCGGGTTTGCGAACTCGCGCAGATCGATATTCCGATCATTCAGGCGCCGATGACCTACATCGCCGGCGCCCAGCTCGCCGCCGCGGTATCCAACGCCGGCGGGTTGGGAATCATCGAAACCACCTCCGATCAGGGTCGGGCCGACGTGCAACGCGTGCGCAGCCTCACCGGCGGTTCGGTGGGCGCGAACATCGCACTGCTGTTCAACCGCGACCCGACGGTCATAGACCTGCTCGTCGCCAACGGCATTCGCTTCGTGACCACGTCGGCGGGAAGCCCCTCGCTGTTCACCGATCGGCTCCACGATGCCGGGATCACCGTGTTCCACGTAGTGGGCACCCTGGCCGCGGCGAAAAAGGCCGTCGATGCCGGAGTCGACGGGCTGGTCGTCGAGGGAGTCGAGGGTGGCGGATTCAAGAACCGATTCGGGGCGTCGACCATGGTGCTGCTGCCATTGGTGGCCGCTCACGTCGACGTCCCGATCGTGGCTGCCGGAGGGATCTGCGACGCCCGGTCGATGGCCGCCGCGTTTGTGCTCGGCGCCGAGGCCGTGCAGATGGGCACGCGATTGTTGGCCTCGGCGGATTCACCAGTGCACGGCAACCTCAAACAAGCAGTCGTGCGCGCCGACGAAACCGCGACCGTGCTGCTGCCCCTCGACGGCAAGCGGATGATGCGCGTCATCCGAACTCCAGCGGCCGAAAAGCTGGACAAGTCAGCGTCTTTCGAGGAGGGCGGCGCGGCGCTGCAACGCGTTCAGCGGCTTTATTTCGAGGGCGACATGGATGCCAGCGTCGCCAACACCGGTCAGGTCGCCGGCCGGATCGATGACCTCCCGCCGGCTGCAGAGATCATCACGCAAATGTGGACCGGTTGCCGCGAGGTGCTGGCCGCCACGGCGGATCGGCTCCGGCCCGGCCAGGCCTAACTTAGGTGGCTGTTGACGGCGAAATCGACCTCGGCGCCGTTGACCCTGGTGATCTTCATATTCGCGGTGTACTCCTTGCCCTCCGGGCCGGTGAAGTGGCAGTCGAACTGAACACCGACTTTGGCCTCGACACCGGATGGGCAGTGCACATCGCTGGGATGGAAATCGGTCTGCTTGGAGACGACGTCAACCACCGACTGCGCTGCCCCGTCGGGTTTGACGGTCGATTTGCTGCTGCAGCCGGCTGACAGAGCGGTCATCACGAGGATCGCGGCCGCAACCGCAACCTGGGCGATACGCATCATTGCGTGGTCACTCCTTGTGTCTACCGAGCCCGAGGCTAACGCGACGGGAATCGTCAGGCTAACGCGCGTATGCACCGACACCACAGCTCAGAAGCCGTGAAGGTCCGGCACTGCAAACGAATTCTCGCAAGCGTGGGCAACTCGGCGCCGCGTCGGCGCACCGGGATGCCCAGGGGACGGCCAGGGTGTCTCTGGCTGCCGGTCAGGTTGGCGCCCAGCTGAGCTACTGCGGCGGCATGGCGGGGGGCGGATAAACACCGCGCAGGATCCACGGCAGCCAGTTGATGGCGTACTCGACCTCGTCGCTGGCGTCGTAGTCGGGGCTGGGATCGAGTGGGACGTTCTCCTGCAGCGCCACCGCCGGCGGCGGTGCTCCCCTCGGTGCTGCGGCGGGGGGTCGTTCCGATTGTCCGTAGACGGCCACCACGACGGTGCGGTCCAGGGCGTTCTCCGACCACACTCCAATCTGGCTGTTGGCGCAGTCGGACATGATCGCGAAATACCCGGGGTTGTAATACCACTGGTTCATCAGCTCGACGCCGCTGATCGCCACGGCGGGATTGATCGCCACGGTCTCGGCTACTCGCCCATGGAAGCCGGCGGCATTTGCGCGGTCTTGCGGAGTGGATCCGTCAGAGCCGATGTCGTCGCTGAGGTTTCGGTTGTTCAGCACATCGAGGGTGTGTCGTTGGGCGGCCAGCTGCAGCTGAGGGTTGATCTTCACGTCGTTGGTGCAGCCGGCTTGGTGCTGAACGGTGAAGACGTTTGCCACCACGCTGTCGTTGAGCCGCTTGTTGTCGGCCTGCGCAGCGGGCGCACCGCAGACCGCACCGGTCGCCGTGGAGAACAAGGCAAAGAGAGCCAGTGGTTGATACCGCATGTCTTAGTTCCTTTCTGTCAGCCGCCGGTCGCGGACGGCGGCCGGTAGTGCGCCGCCGAGTTTCGCAACTGCCAGATCAGTGCCGGGCACAGCTCGTTAACCGCCTGGCTGATCAGGTAGGAGGCCTGGTATTCATCCGAGGTGTTGAAGTCGGCCTTCACCTCCCCCATGACCTGCGCGTAGCCGCGGCCCTGAGATACCTTGTCGCAGATGCCATGTCCGTAGCTCAAGGCCGCGTCAGCGTTGGCGAAGTGGTAGCCGGGACGCGCCGTCACGTTGACCAGATAGGCCACTACGTCGGCGTGCGCACCCGGCGCGACCCACGTCGCCGATAACAGCGCAGCCGCCAAAGCCAAAGCTGCAAACGGCTTTGCGGGTGTGCGGTGAGACGAACGGCGCTGCATCGTCGTCAGCTCACACCGGGTCGAATTGCGAGATCAGCCAACGCCCGTCGATCTTTTCGAGGGTGACGCGAACGCTGGACGCGGTGTTGGTGGGCGCGTCCTGGCCGACGATGATGGCCTGGTTCACGAAGAGCAGGACGACGGCGTGGTTCGTGGCGGCCGAGACCGATGCCGCACCCGGGACGGTGGCCACCGCGGAGATCTGCTTCTGCTTTGATCCGGGAATCACCACGTCGTGGGTCAGTTGTGTGTAGGCGTTCAGGAACGTACCGGTCAGCCTGCCCCTGGCGGCCTCGAGGTCTTTCTGCACGGTGTCGGGCCGGTAGGACAGCAGCGCGACGGTGCCGTCAGTGGCGGCCTGCACGGATTCCACGCGGGCGACCGTGGCGTCGCGGACGGCGGCGTCCCGCCATTTCAAAAACCCTGCAGCACACGCCAGTGACATCGCCAGTGCCGGCAGCAGCCCGTAAGCGATCACCCGCGACCAGCGGATGTGACGCCGCCCCCTCGCCGGGCTTTCATCGGAATCCGGCATCTCGACGTCGGCAGCCGATTCAAGCGCCGAGTCGGCTTCATCGCGCTCGCCGACAAGCGGCGATTCGATCGCGCTCATGGCACGAACCCGACGTTCGAGACCTTGACCTGGTCGCCGACCTGCTGAACGGTGATCCGCATGCGCCACACCCGCGGAACCGGGTCGCTTTCACCGGCATTCGAGGTCTGAACCGATACGGCCACCAGCGCCTGGGCGGCGTCGGCGGTCTGCGCCTGAAGGCCCGCCTCGGTGATGGTGCCGACTGTGGTGGCCTTGGCTTGCTGAAGCACTTCGATGAATGGCTGTGACCGCTTGGAGAAGTCGTTGTAGAACTCGCCTGTCGAACCGTCCAGAATGCGACGCACATCGGCATCGGCATGCCGCCAGTCGATGGTCGTCAGATTCAGCGCGCCCTGCCTGGCTACTTGGAGCAATTGACTACGTTGGGCCTGCGCCTGCTGCGACTGATGGACGCGAAATCCCAACCAGCACAACAGCAGCGTTAGCGCAACGGTGGCGACCAGGCCGAATAGTATCGCGAAACGCGGCCTTGCTCTTTTCGCCCGGGTCCGCGGCACGCTATCCGTCTCGGCCACATCGGATTCGGCGACCTGGTCCTCGGGGTCGGCCTCGGACAGGTCGACCTCCACGGCCGGTTCGGAATCAGCTATTACCGCCATACCGTCCTCCATCGACGTCGTGCTGGGTGGGTTTTGTCATCGTCGTCAGTTCCCCGGTGGCAGCAACATCGCCTGCCACGTCTTGTCTTTCGGCGCGGTTTGCGCCAGATCGGATCGCGTGTATTGATGGCCGTCGGGTCCCGTATAGGTGCCGGTGGCCGGGTCGTACTGGGCGGCGGCGATGGGTGGCGGCGCCGGCGCGGATTCCGGGGGGCCTGTCGCGCGCGGTGGGGATCCGGGCGGCAGCTGCGGAATATCCTGACCGGACAACGTGGCGTTGGGATCGCCCTTCCAGTTGTAGCCGTCGTTGAGCGGCACGTATTGTTCGTTGCTCTCGCACAACTTCACGGTGGGTGCGCGCTTGCCGGGCACGGTTTCACACGGGATGTTCCGTGCCCCGCGGACGTTGAGCTGCGAATCCTGCGGGACCCTGCAATACAGATCGCCGGCCGGGCGGCCCGGGTAGTCCTCGGACGTGGGGACGCGCTGCTGTTGGGCCGGCAGGAATCCCGTGGTGCACGGTGGCGGCAGGTTGAGGTTGAGGTTGAAGCTCAGATACTGACCCCGATATGCCTGTTTGGTGTTCAGGTTGGCGAGGATGCCCGCCTGTTCGGCGCTGATGGCCATTGGGAATACCACCAACAACTGTTCGACGTCGTTTTGGTAGGTGAGCGCGACCTGGCTGACGCTGACGAGGTTGGCCAGCAGGATTGGCAAGGTGGGTTGCACGCGCTCGATCAGTTGACGCATCTCCCCCAAGGCGGGACCGCCCTGGTCTATGACGCTGCCGATAGTTGCGTCGTGCGTTTGCAATTCGGTTGTGACCGTGGCCAGGTGTGATGCCCATCCGGCGATCGCATCGGACGTGTGGCTCTGCGAGTCAAGTACGGGTTGCGCTTGGTCGATCAGCGCCACCAGCGGGTCGAGATTCTTGCGAGCGTCGGTCGCCAGGTCCGACGTCCCGATGACCAGCCTGGAAAGCTCCGGACCCAGCCCCCCTACCGCGGCGTACGACTCGTCGACGACCGTCTTCAAGTTGTCGTGAGGTATTGCCCCCAACGCGGTGTTCGCGGCGCTGAGAAGGGCGTTGATGTCGGGCGGCACCGAGGTATTGGCCAACGGGATGATGTCGCCGTCCTTCAGCGGCGGCGAGGTGGCGCTGCGGGGCAACAACTCGACATACGATTCGCCGATCGCCGTTTGGCTGTGCACCTCGGCTTTGAGGTCCGACGGAATATCAATTCCGGATTTCAGCGACAACACCGCTTGGACGCCGGTGTCGGTGAGCCGCACCGATTCCACCCGGCCCACTTCGAAGCCGCGGTAAGTGACGTTGCCGGTGCCGTACAGGCCGCCGGACTCAGGCAGCTCCATCTGCACCGTGTAGCGGCCGACGCCGAACAACATGGCCGGCAGCTTGACGAAGTGCAGGAAAGTGACAGCCAGCACGGCCAGCGCAATCACCGTGAAGACGGCCAGCTGAATAATCACCTGTCGGGGTAGATGCAGCATCTATGGCCCCTGATCCCAGCGGTAGGCCGTTGTCAGCGGATTGCCGGGGGTGCCCCGATAGCCGGCGGTGCACGGGCTGGGGAACTGGCCGATGGTGCGACCCCACTGCAGCTCGAGCTGGGTCAGATGGCACTCCCACCGAGTGCCGGTGAAGAGGCCCTGGTCGATTCGGCTGAGCGTGAGGTCGACGATCGCGGTCAGGTTGGCGTAGTCGCCACGCTGGAAATTCTGGAATGTCTCGTTCGGAAACGGGAAGGTGGCCAACAGCGATAGCGACCGGGTCAGGCTCGGCCCGGCGTTGGCGAGCGACTCCAATACCGGACCGACTTCCTGTAGTTCCTTGATCAGGTTCGTTTTGGTTCTGTTGACCGAATCCACCGTCAGGGCACTGAATTTGCTCAACTGATCCGCCGCCTCAACGAGCTTGTCGCGCTCGTCGTTGAGCACCGCGAGCGCGTCGGGGACGGTTGCCAGGGCCCGATCCAGGACTGGTTGCTGGGCGGCGAACTTCTCGACCACGCGGTTCAGGCTCTCGGTGGCCGCGATGATGTCGCCGGACTGGTCGTTGAGATAGGCGGAGAATTTGTCCAGCTGCCCGATCAGGCTACGGACGTCTTGCTCGCGGCCGCGAAACGCGGTGCTCAACGCCTCGGTGATGTCCTGTACCTGACCCAGTCCGCCACCGTTGAGCACCAACGACAACGCCGCCAACGTCTGCTCGGTGCTCGGGTAGGCACCGCCACGGGCCAGCGGAATGACGGACTGGTCGCGCAACTTGCCCTGCGGCGCTTCACTTTTCGGCGAGCTCAGCTCGATGTGGTAAGAGCCCAGTAGGCTGGTCGTGCCGATCTTGGCCGTCGCGTTGGCGGGCAGGCTGACGTCGCCGTTGAGCTGCATCGTCACCAATGCGTGCCAGCCCTGACGCTCGATTTTCGTGACATGGCCGACCGTCACGTCGGCAACGCGGACCCGCGAGTTCGGCTGAATATTGTTGACATCCGGCATCTGTGCCTGGATCACAAACGACCCCGGACCGCCGCCCTGTGTGCCGGGCAGCGGCAACGAATTCAGGCCGTGCCAACCACAACCGGACAAGGCGGCCACGACCACGACCATCAACAGACTCGCCGCTGGGCGGCGCAAGCGGCGGGTTCTCACGAGCCACCTCCCGGTGGCATCATCAGGCCGCGCAGGCCGGCGGCGGGGTCGGTCGTCACTGTCTCGCTCACCGGCGCACCCGGAGCCGGTGGCGGCGCGTTTGCGGCGGGCGGAACGAAGTCGGGGCGCATCGAATCCTCGCTGTAGGTAACCTCGTTGGGCCTCGCCTGCGCTCCGACGAAGAGGTTCTCGCCAATCGGCGGGTAGTTGTACTGACGATTCTTCACAATCGGCGCCATGTACTGCACGCAGAGTTTCGCCGCTTGCTCGCCTCCCAGCCGAGAGGCCGCCTGAATTGCGCCGCACAGGAAGGAGATTGGGTTCGCCATGTTGTTGCCCGCCAGGGCGCCGGTCAGCGAACCGTTGGCCGGCTCGAAGATATTGTTGAAGTTCTGCAACACCGTCGGGCTGATGTGCAACGTCTGCTTGATGTCGTCGAGGCTGTCGACCAGCACCTTGCTGATCGAGGTCAGCTTGTCCGATGCGGTGCCGATCGACTCGCGGTTCTGCGCGGCGAAGCTCTGCACATCGCCGACGACCGCGTTGAGGTCCTCGGCCGCTTGGGCGACTTTGTTGGGGTCGTCGGCCAGCAGCGAGGACACCGCGGCCAAGTTGTGGTTCAGTTGCTCGAGCAGATCGGCGCTGTCGTGCAGCGCTGTCACCAGCGTCGAGAGATTTTTCAGGGTGGTGAAGATGTCTTTGCTGTGATCGCCCAGTGCCGAAACAGCTTGCGATAGCTTGATAATGGTGTCACGGATGGTGGGGCCTTGCCCGCGCAGGTTGTCGGCGGCGGTATTGATGAGTGCACCCAGCGTGCTCACGCCGCCCGACTGGGTGGGCTTCAACAACTCGGTCAACCGCTGAAGTTGTGCACGTAGGTCATCCCACTCGACCGGTACCACGGTCCGGTCCTGGCCGATGACCGCTCCGTCGGCCATGACGGGCCCGCCGGTGTACGGCGGCGTCAACTGGATCGCCCGGCCCGTTACCAGTTGCGGAGACAGGATCGCGGCCTCGGCATTGGCGGGGACTTTGTATTTGCGGTCGAAGGAGAACGTAATCTTGGACCGCAGCGGCTGCGGTTCGATTTTGAGTATCTTGCCCACCGGTACCCCCCGGATGCGAACGTCGTCACCGGCGAACAAGCCGTTACTGTTGTCGAAGTAGGCGACCACGACAGTGCGGGCGGCCTCGCCGGCGGTTCGCATCGCGACGATCACTCCCGCGACGAGCACCAGGATCAGAGTGGACGCCAACACGGATCGAGCCCGTCGGAGTTTCGTTGTCACGGTTGGCCTCCCGGCGCCAGCGCCGGCGGCCCAGGCGGTGGTCCGCCGGGCGGTGGGGCCGCTGGTGGCTCCCGGTAGGGATAGCAGCCGGGGCCGGGTAGCGGCACGCCGGGCAAACCGCACGGATGGTCGCCGGGATTGCCGGTGATCGCGTCGGGCAGATTCAACCGCGGCTCGCCGCTCTGGCCTGTCCGCGGGTACGGGAGCGGCAATGCGGGAGTCCCGGGTTGGCCGGTAGGTGGGTCGGTCACCTGTGACGGGAGCAAGGTCGCCGGGTCCAGCCCCAGGTCGGAGAATGCCGCACTGATGAACGGTTGAACGAACTGCCCCGGCAGCAGATTCACCACGTATGCCTTGAAGAAGGGGCCGGACGAAAGCGACTCGCCTAGCGACATGACATAGGAGTTGATCAGCGGGATGGCCTGCTGCACCCGCTCCTTGCGGTTTTCGACGATTGCCAGCACCCCGTTGAGCTTGTCCAGCGCGGGCCGTAGCTGCTGTCGGTTCTCGGCGATAAAGCCCTGCAATTGCCGCGACACCGCCGAGATATTCGTCCAGATCTGTTCCAGAGCAGCACTTTGTGTCCGCAGCTGTGCCAGCACCGCATTGGTGTCTCGCACCAGCGCGACGATCTGGTCGGTGCGCTTGGCCAGCACCCCGGTGGCTTTGGCCGCGTTGTCCAGCAGGCTACGCAGTTGGGAGTCGCGCTGATCGAGCGTTTGGGCCAGGCGGGCCACGCCTTTTAGCGCGGTCCTGAAATCCGCCGGCGTATCGGCAAAGGTTTGCGCCATTGTGTCCAGCGATTCGGACAGCCGATTGGTGTTCAGCCCGCTGATCGTGGTGGCCAAGTCGCCCAACGCATCTGGTAACTGGTAGGGCGACGTTGTCCGTTCGATGGGGATGGGCCCTTCGAGCCGGCCCTCGCCACGTGGTAGGACGTCGAGGAACTTGCTGCCCAACAGACCTTTGGTTTTGATCGCCACCTCGGTGCGGTTTCCGAGCCGAATGTCGTTGTCAACCTTGAACTTGACCAGCACGCCCGGCCCGTCGAGTTCGATGCTGGACACCCTTCCCACCGGGTAGCCCGAGACCTCTACGGTGTTGTCGGTTCGCAGGCCGCCCGCGTCGGCGAAATACGCGGAGACGCTTTTACCCTGATCGAGAAAGGGCAGCTTCTGGTATTGCAGGGCGCCCAATACGGCTCCTGCGATGGCCACGATGCCGACCGAACCGACGATCAGCCGGTTGCGTTCAGCGAGTGATTTCATTTCGGTGCACACCGCCCGGTGGCCTGACCGGCCACCTTGATGTACACCGGCTGGCCGCCTTTGCCGTTGACCTTGAGCACGACATCGCACAGGTAGAAAGCGAAGAAGTCGCCGTACATGCCCTGGCGGACCAGCGCGTGGTATTTGTCCGGCAGCGTGTTGAGCAGGTTGTCGAGGTAGTCGTGATCGGCGAGTGCGACCTCGGAGACCCGATCGGTCTCGTGAACCACCTTCGAAAACGGCGCGCGAGCTTGCGACAGCAGGTCGGTGATCGAGGCAGCGGCCGCATTCGTGTACGCCACCGCGTTGGAGATGTCGGTCTTGCGTTCGGCGAGCCCGTGCACCAACTGCGATAGCGACGTCACCGCTTTGTCCAACCGGTCGCTTTGGCCCCCAAGTGAACCCAGCACCACGTTAAGGTTGTTGACCACTTGACCGATGAGCTGATCGCGGTCGGCAAGTGTGTTGGTCACGGCCGCAGCCTGATCCAGAAATGACGCGATCGTGGGACCCTGCCCCTGAAACGTTTGCAGTAGCTGTTCGCTGAGCGCGTTGACCTGCTGGGGGTTCAGTGCGCGAAACAGCGGCTTGAAACCGCCGATCAGGGCATCCAGATCCAGGGCCGGTTTGGTGCGGGCCAGGGGAATCGTTTGGCGCGGACTGAGTATGCCCAGCCCGCCGGCTCCTTCTTCGAGCGCCAGGTAACGGTCGCCGAACAGGTTGTCGTATCGGATCACCGCTTCGGTTCCCTGCGTGAGGGTGACCGAATTGTCGGCGGTGAACTCAACCCGCACTGTCGCGTCCGGGTTGATGGTGATCTTTTCGACCTTGCCGACTTCAACGCCCGCGATGCGGACCAGCTTGCCCTCCCTGAGGTTGGACACGTTGGTGAACTGGGCGTAGTACGTGTTGCCGTCGGCGAAACGGGCCTCTCCGAAGACGGCAACCAGCAAGGCTCCGGTCAGCAGGCAAACCGCCAGGAAAATACCGAGGCGCAGTACCACGCCCCTCAGGTTTTCCTGCATGGTTCTTCTCCTGCTGTGTCTATGGTGATCTCGTTCGGGCTCACGGCGGCGGTGCTGGACCGGGCTCGGCCGGCGGCGGGGCCGGCGGCACCCCTGGCCACAGCGGCACTCCGCCCGGTCCATACAGCGCCGCGCCGTATGGCGGACCTCCGGGGTTCGGCCCGATTGCCGGCCCGGGAATGCACTGGCGGATCGAGGGAGGCTTGGGCTGGGCGCGGGTCACCGGGAAGTAGTCGGCCCAGCACGGATGCCCGAGGCCGGGGTTGGGCCTGATATCGAGCCCGGTCCCCCACCCGGTGTTGGTGACGAGCTCGCGCACCGGGAAATTCTTTGTGGCATCCGGCAGGGACCCGCACCCCGGCTTTCCGCCGGGGCCGCCCTTGGCGGCGACAATCGGCACGTTGTCGGGAAAGGCATAGGGGTCGTTGCCCAGCAACAGCGCGACATCGAGTTGCAAGGTCCGGCCGTCGGCGCCACCCCACGCCGAGTAGCCGCCATTGTCGAGAAACCACTTGGTGCCCTGCAGGAAACAGGTGTACTCGGGGTTGTATTTGAGTAGCAGGTTCGTGGTCGGCTCGAGATTGTTGACCGATGCGATGAGATTGTCCCTGCTGTAACCGAGCAGGTTGGCCCCGCTGTTCGATAAGCCAATTACATTGAGCAGCAGGGCATCCAGTTGACTCGAATGGTTCACGACGGTCGTGCTGGTCGTGCTGGCGGCGTTCAGGATCGTCAGGATGTCCTGGGCGGCAGCGCTATAGGTGTCGCCGAAGTTCTTCAGCGATCGCCAGTCCTGGCGGATGGTTTCGCTGCGCGCGTTGAGTGCCGTCAGGACCTGGTTGAGGTCTGTGGTGGCTTTGCCTATCCGTTCGCCTTGCCCGCGTACGGCATCAGCAACGGCGGTCAGCACGGCGTTCAGCTTCAGCGGATCGATCATGTTCAGCAGGTCGACAACGTTCTCGAAGACGGTGTTGATCTCCGTGCTGACATTCTTCGAATGCAACACAGCTCCGGCGGAGAGCCGCGCACGAGTGGGGTTCTGCGGTATCAGCAGGTCGACGAACTTGGCGCCAAACGCGGTGGTGGCGCTGATCTGCGCCGCGACATTGGCTGGGATGTAACGGATTTGGTCGGGCTCGATCTCCAGTTTGAGGCTGGAGCCCGTCTTGTCCTGACCGGTCTGGTCGATCTGGTTAACCCGGCCCACCTGCACACCGCGCAGCATGACCTTGGCGCCGGTGTCCATCACCAGCCCGGAGCGGTCCGCGCTCAGCGTCACCGGCACGTAGGACCGTAGGGTGCCGGTGAAGGAAATCGCCGTCACAAGGACAACCACACCGATCGCCGCGAACAGGATTAGCGTCCACCATGCGTCGTGCAGACGGTGTCTACTTGGCCCGCGATTCATGCCACTAGCTCGCCAGGTGGAAGTTCGGGGATTGGCCGTAGATGGCGAGTGTCATGACGACGATCGCGATCGAGGCGAGGACCATCGAGGCGCGCACGGCCCGGCCAACGGCTTCGCCGACCCCGGCGGGGCCGCCGTGCGCGGTGTACCCGTAATAGGTACACACCAGCATGATCATCAGAGAAACCACGACGACCTCGAACGACGACCAGAGCACATCGGTCGGGCGAAGGAACGTATTGAAGTAGTGGTCGTAGACACCGGACCCCTGGCCGTATACGGCCGTAGTGCCGATGCGAGCAGCCAGATATGCCGTCATGAGCCCCACGCAAAATAGCGGGATCGCCACGACCACTCCCGCCACCACTCGCGTGCTGGCCAGGTAACTGACGCTGCGGATACCGATCACTTCGAGCGCATCGATTTCCTCGTTGATCCGCATCGCCCCCAGTTGTGCGGTGGCGCCGGCGCCGACGGTGGCGGCCAGCGCGACCATGACGGTTCCGGGCTGAATCTCCCGGGTGTTGAAGAAGGCAGATGCGAAGCCGGTCAAGGCTTCGACTCCCACGGACGCGAACTGGTTGTAACCCTGTACCGCGACGATTGCGCCGGTGGTCATCGCCAAAAACCCGACGATGACCACAGTGCCACCGATCACCGCGAGAGTTCCGACGCCCAAACCCATTTGCGCGATCACCCGCAGCAGTTCGCCCCGGTAGTGCATCACGGCGTCAGGGATTCCTGCGACGGTGCTGGCATAGAATCGTACCTGCGATCCCATCCGAGTCCATTCGCCCGCAATGGTTTTCGCGACGCTTCGCACCTGCGAAGGGCTGCTCGGAACACTGACCGTCATCGGTTCACCTCACGACACCATGAACGGCATGCCGACGGCCGTGACGATGATGTTGATGACGAACAAGACGACGAAGGCAAACACCACAGTCTCGTTCACCGCCCTGCCGACGCCGGCCGGGCCGCCGCCGACCGACATGCCCTTGTAGCAGGCGATCAGTCCAGCCATCAGCCCGAACAGCGTCGCCTTGATCATCGAAATGATGACGTCGATCGTGTGGGTAAGGGTGGTCAGACCCGCTACCCACGCGCCGGCCGAGACGTGCATGAGAAATACGGAACAGAAGAACGCGCCGATGAGACCCGTCGCGGTCACCACCGAACTCAGGGCCAGCGAGACCGTCGTGGCCGCCAGCACCCGCGGAACCGCCAGCGCTTGGATCGGGTTGATACCCATTACCCGCAGCGCGTCGAGTTCCTCGCGGATGGTCCGCGCCCCCAGATCGGCACACATGGCAGTGGCGCCCGCGCCCGCGACGACCAACACCGTGACGATCGGGGCGCTTTGGTCCACCGTGAAGATCGCGCAGCCGGTGCCGGAAAAATCCGCTGCCCCGATATCGGTCAGCAGGACATTGAAGAGGAATCCCGAAATCACCGCCCACGGGATCGTCATCAACACACCCGGCAGTGTCGAAACCCGCGCCACGAACCAGCACTGGAAGAGGTATTCACGCCATGCGAACGGTGGCCTGAATATCGACACGAATGTCTCCGCCGACATCACGAAGAAGTCGCCCATCGCGCGGACCGGCTTCGCCGCTTGACCGACCACCATCACCATCGCGCCGCGCACCGCCTGGATTCGATGCTGTGTCGTCGGGTGGAGCTGTTCACGTTGTCCCCCGGACAGTTCGAAGTGGACTAGCGACATCCGCGAGGGTACGCGGCACGCGGCCCTCATGTCCATAGCCAATACGCACAATTACCGCTGACCGATCCGTAAATAACGAAGCAAATAGCCACTTATGTGTGATGATGTATCTTGCTAGTACTGTCTGAATGCCGGACTACTGGCTGCGTCCGCGGCTGTCGTGCGACCGGGCTCCGGGCCGTGTCACGTTGGCCGGGCCGAGCCCCATCTGCTCACTCCGAACCAGCTGCAGCGCCCCCGAGGGGCACAGTTTGAGGGCGTATTGCACCCGGCGCGCGACATCGGTGTCGAGGCCGGCCGGCGCCTGATCGGAGGCGAGTAACACAAGGCCGGCGTCGTCCTGGTCGAAAAACTCGTCGGCGGTCATCACGCACATTCCGGCGGCCATGCAGATCTCGCGGTCCGCGGCGACTTTCACGAGAAGGCCGGCAGGGTGCGGGCCGAATTCGTGAAGTCGCGGAAGTGCAACCAGCGGCCGGCGCGCAGCGTCATGGTGATGTCGGACTTGAGATCGCTTGGGCCGCAGGCGACTTGAAAATCTTTGCGCGGCGCGACGGTGAGTTCATAATCGGGGTCGGTGTAGATCACCGCACGACGATGTTGGCGGCCCGGAACTTGGGTTCCGACTGCGGGTGGTCTCCCGCCTCGCGAAAGACTCCGCCGATGTACTTGCCGATCTCGCTGGAATCGGTGCAGAACCTCAGGATTGGCAATGCGATCACCGCGGGCACGGATACCGGTATATGTCCATGAGCGATATGCAGTTGAAAGCGGGACGATCCGATGAATATCCGTGTTATCGCGTATATATGCCTAATGATGTATCTTGATAGTCCGATGGTGATCGCGCCGGCGTGCTACTGCTCGAGGAGGACTCCTTCGCATGACTGATACCAAGGAGGCCAGCGAGAAGCTCGTCCGCGACTTTCTCGGATCCTGGCAGGCGCGCAGCCTGGAAAGGATCTGCGGCGGTTTTGCCGACGACGCGGTCTACCACAACGTGCCGGTCGAGCCGATCGAGGGCATCGCGGGCATACGCGCGGTTTTCCAGGCGTTTCTTGACGCGTTTTCGGATGCCAAGCTCGACATCCTCACCCTGGCCGCCGAGCCAGGCCTGGTGCTCGCCGAACGCATCGACTACTTCACGATGAACGACGGCCGGAAGGTCGTGCTCCCGGTGACCGGCGTGTTCGAGGTCAAGAACGGCAAGATCACGCGCTTCAGCGACTACTTTGATCTCGCGGCCTTCGAGGGGCAGAGCGGGATGAAGCTGTAGCCGATGTTTCTGGCAGGATTGGTAATTCCGGCGCGCACGAAGGGGGTTCGAGTCGATGGGGACCGTCGCTCAACCCGTTAGACGCCGTCCGAAGGACCGAAAGCAGCAGATTCTGGAGCAGGCCGTTGGGCTCTTTATCGACCGCGGTTTCCATTCGGTCAAGTTGGAGGACATCGCCGAGGCGGCCGGAGTCACCGCGCGCGCGTTGTATCGCCACTACGACAGCAAGCAGGCGCTGCTCGCCGAGGCGATCCGAACCGGCCAGGATCAGTATCAAATCGCGCGTCGCCTCACCGATGGCGAGGCCGAGCCGACACCTCGGCCGCTGAGTGTCGATCTACCGGACCACATCGCCGCGGCCGTTGCATCGCGATCCCTGGCGGTGTTGTGGCAGCGCGAGGCCCGTTACCTCAACGAGGGCGACCGCGCGGAGGTCCGGCGTCGCATCAACACGATCGTGGCCGGCATGCGCGACAACGTCGTCCTCGAGGTGCCTGGTCTGAGCCCACAGCACGCGGAGCTGCGCGCGTGGGCGGTAGCCAGCACGCTGACGGGCCTGGGAAGGCACAACCTGACCCTTCCGGCTGACGAACTCAATGAGCGCCTATACCAGGCTTGCATGGCCGCGGCCAGGACGCCTCCCGTCGCCGAGTTGACGCCTTTGGATGCCGCGCGCGACGAGGACGGTGTGCTGTTCTCGCGCTACGAAACCCTGCTAGCCGGGGGCGCGCGGCTGTTCCGTGCGCAGGGATATCCGGCTGTCAGTACTAGTGAGATCGGCAAGGGAGCCGGCATCGCGGGTCCGGGTCTATACCGGTCGTTCTCGTCCAAACAAGCCATCCTGGATGCGCTCATCCGCCGCGTCGACGAGTGGTGGAGCCTCGAGTGCATCCGCGCCCTGCGAACTAATTCCAAAGCCCTGCAACGTCTTCAGGGTCTTGTTCGGGGTCACGTCCGGATCAGCTTGGATGCTCCCGACCTTGTCGCCGTTTCGATCACCGAACTCTCCCACGCCTCAAGCGAGGTGCGCGACGGGTATCTGAGAAATCAGGCCGACCGCGAGACGGTGTGGATCGAGCAGATCACCGAGTTGGTCCCCGAGACCACCGTCGTCGAGGGGCGATTGCTGGTCGCGGCGGCGATCAGTTTCATCGAAGATGTCGCTCGCACATGGCATCTCACGCGATACGTTGGAGTCGCGGACGAACTTACCGCCATCGCACTGTCAATCCTGACTAGCCGGTCCGAATCCGCCTGACCCCAGGGTCGGTCACCACAGCGCGGCGATAGTGCCGCCGTCGGCGATCTGAGTGGTTCCGGTGATCATCGACGCATCGTCGGACAACAGGAAAGCCACGATGCTGGCCATCTCCTCCGGTGCGGCCATGCGGCCCTGCAAACGGGTGATCAGTTCGCGCGCGCCGCCTTCTCCGAGTGCTTCGTCGAACGTCGTCATCGCGGTCTGCTGCATCGGGGTGTCGACGAATGCCGGCAACAGCGCGTTGGCCCGGATGTTGGACGAACGCAGCTCCGCGGCGGTGATGCGGCTGAGGTGGGCTACGCCGGCCTTGGACATGCCGTAGGCCCCACTGCCGCCCACCGCGATATGACCGGCAAGCGACGACATGCTGACGATCGCTCCCCCGCCCCGCTCGACCATCCTCGGCGCCGCATGTTTGGTACACAGCCAAGCGCCACGGAGGTTGATCGCGATGACCCGATCGAAGTCCTCAACGGTGGTGTCGATGAGCGGGGACATATGAACGACGCCGGCATTGGCGACCAGTTTGTCCACGCCGCCGAACGCCTCGACGCAGGCGTCGACCATGCCGATGACCTGTTCCTCGTTGCTGACATCGACCTGATAACCGATTGCACCAGAACCGATCTTGGTTGCGGCGGTTTCGGCGCCAGGGCCGTCGATGTCCGCGCACAGCACGCTGCAACCCTCGGCGGCAAGCCGCTGCGCCACCGCGAGGCCTATCCCGGCCCCGGCCCCGGTGACGATGGCCGCTTTACCGGCCAGGTCTGGATGCGTCATGGCTTACCTCGCGAATGTAGTTGCATCACTTCGGTCGTCAGCCCGCAGCCGCCCACGTCTGGCCTCCGATGCCGTGCTCGCGAATGGCCCCGAACATCACCAGGCCAAATCCTGGCATGTCATCGGCGAGTTTGAGGGCGTACAACCCGAGATCGCGCAGGATCCACGCCACGGTCTCTCGCATCGGGTCACCGGCCGCATCGCGCCGGGCGAAGAGGCCACAGGCCCGCGGCCGGCCGGATGGACGCAGGTAGACAACCACGCCGCTGCCCTGGGCCGACATCCGCGCCAGCGCGCTGTTGAGTTCCCCGCCGCATCGGCACGCCTTCGAGCCGAACACATCTCCGGTCAGGCACTCGACGTGAACATGAAGCGGCACCGGCACTCCGGCGCCGGCCGAGCCGATGATCATCGCCAGATGCTCGCCGCCATCGTGCACGTCACCAAAGCCGATGACGCGCGAGTCGCCGGCCCAGGTGGGCAGGACGGTCTCGGTCAGCCGCACCACCTGGGGCTCGGTCCGGCGCCGATACGCGACCAGCTCAGCGATCGAGACGACGGCCAGCCCGTGTTCGACGGCGAATTCGGTCAGCTCGACACCGCGGGCCATCAGCGCGGGATTGCGCCGCGAGACGATCTCGCACAGCGCGGCAGCACGCCGCCGTCCCGCGAGGCCCGCGAGGTCGACTGCCGCCTCGGCGGGCCCGGGCCGGTCAAGCACCCCGTCCTTGCCGGACTGCAGTGGGACCACGTGTCCCGGACGTAGGAAATCCGAAGCCTGCGATCCGCCGGATGCCAGTGCGGCGATGGTGCGGGCGCGATCGTTTGCCGAGATTCCCGTGCCCGTCCCGCGAACGTCGACCGACACGCAGAGCGCTGTGTTCCGGTGGCACATCGGCGGGAGGTTCAGCCGCTCGCATTCCGAGCCCGGCAGCGCGACCCGCACATAGCCGGAGGTATGGCGAATCATGAAGGCCAACAGCGCAGGGGTTGCGGCGTCGGCCGCAAAGACAAGATAGCCGTCACAGTCCGAATCGCCTGTGACGACGACGGTTTGACCCGACGCCATCGCGGTGATCGCGCGTAACACCCGCACATCGGTGGTCTTCATCGACAGTCCGCCTAACCTACTAACTCAGCCCGCCCAGAAAATCGAGCAACAACCGGTTCGTCTCCTCGGGCGCTTCCTGCTGAATCCAGTGCCCGACATCGGCAATCATGTGGGTGCCGAGATAATTCGGCATGACCTCGTGTGCGCGTTCGACGGCCTCGGCGCCCCAGGTGGTGCCGACGTCGTACTGGCCACCGATGAACAATGCGGGTGGCGTGAGGGGTTTACCTTCCTGATCGGCCAGGTCGTGCCAGTCGTTGTCGATGTTGTGATAGAAGCTCAACGGCCCGCCGAAGCCGGAACGCTCGAACTCGCCGGCGTAGAAATCGACATCGGCATCGGTGAGCCAGGTCGGCATCGTTTCCGGATAGATGAAGGCGTCCTTCAGCTTTGCGCCTTCGGCCATGCAGAGCGGACCGGCGCGGATCACGTCGATGGGATCCATGGATGCCAGGTCGACGCCCGCGTCGACCGCTGCTTTGGTGGCCGCGATCATCCCCTCGCCGGAGACCGTGTAGGTCAGCCCGAGCAGCCAGCCGCGCACATCCTCCTCGATTTCGGCGATGATCCCGTCCTGCGCGGAGAAATAGTCCTGGTACCAAATGCGGCCTTCGCCCGCGAGCTCCACGTGGTAGTCGTTGGGACGATGCTCGCCGAAGGGACTGCCCGGCAAGCCAATAACGCCGCGACCTGCGAACGGAACGCTGATGCCGACTACGCCGGCACACCTATCCGGATGCAGCCAGGCGAAGGTCCACGCGACGGGCGCACCCCAGTCATGACCTATCACGATGGCCCTGTCGGCACCGTAAGCGTCGAGGACGCCGACGACGTCGCCGACCAGTTCCTTGATGCGGTAAGCCGATTGCACGCGGTACTTCGACGAACGCCCGTAGCCGCGCTGGTCGATCGCCACCACGCGATAGCCCGCATCGGCCAGTGCGGGAATCTGATGACGCCAGGAGTACCAGGACTCTGGAAACCCGTGCAGCAGCACGACCAGTGGTCCCTCGCCGTCTTCGACGGCATGAATCCGGGTGCCCCGGCAGTCCAAGAAGCGGTGCGCCTGCGACATCTTCGCCTTTCTTGTCGAGGATCTATCGGGTGTGGCTGGGCACCGAACCGCCAACGGCCACAAGCGCGTCTGCGGCATCGGCGGCTGGCACCGTGCGATTTTCGTAGTTGCGGGCGATAAGCGTCTTCTGTCCCGACAATCGGGTACGCGCCCACTTACCGATGACGCGGCTCGCCATCCGGGGCGTCATCAGTGCCAGCGGCGGCTTGACGAGGTGCAGAACGGCCAAGAATTCGCGATAGGCATCGAGATCGTCGTGCACCAATTCCGTCAGACGATCCATGTACCAGGTGAGCAGCCGGAAATAGAACGGGCGCTTCTTGTCCACGTCCTTCATCCAGTCGAAGCGCAGATTTTGTTCGCGGATCACGAACCACGCCGTGTCGGCCAGCTTCGCGATCGACCTGTAATAGCGGCGAGGAAGATCTCGGTGCCCCGGACCATATTTGGCCAGCAACAGCTGCATCTCCCGAACTTCTTTGAGCGCCAAGCTCATACCCAGGCCAGACACCGGATCGGCGCTGGTGTAGGCATCGCCCACGGCCACCAGCGCACGCGGCAGGTTACGTTTCTTCTCGTAGTGCAACCGGAGCATGTTCGGATACCGGAAGTTATAGATCGGCGAGGCGGGCTCGAGCCCGTCGATGTTCTCCCCCACCACCGGTGACGGCATCAGATCGGCGAACTCGCGGAACTCCCGCGCGGTACGCGGCGGCGAGTAACAGTTGTACGCCACCAGCGATGTCGAAAGAATAGTGCGCGAGCTGTCCACGTAGTACTGCGCGGCGTAGGTGTCCTCGAAGGGGCGATACGCGTAGCAGATCACCATGACCTTGTCCTGCCACTGTCGTTCCGGCGGAACCCGGTGCTGCATCGTCGTGTAGAAGCAGTTGATGATGTCCTGCTCGACCTCGGGAGCTCCGATACCGATGCGATCCAGGAATTCCGGCACGCGGGTGTTCTTGCCCGATGCGTCCACGACGAATTCGGCCGGCACCACCTCGAATTCGCCGTCCTTGCTGACAGCGACCCCGACAATGGCATTGTTCGCCCGGTCGAACACGAGGTCGTCCACCTCCGATTCGTAGCGGAAGTCGATCCGCGGCTCGCCGTCGAGGCGGCGCCGTACGCACCACTCCAGCAACGGCCTGCCGGCGCAAACGATCTCAATGTCACTGGTGCCGGGCTTCTTCCAACTTCCCCCCAACCGGATTCGGTACTGAGCTGCCATGTCGACCTTGAACGCGCCCTCGCGCACCATGTCGTCGACGATGCCGGGAAAGAATCGTTCCAACTCGATCTGCCCTGCGGTCAGCAAGTGATGCAGATGCCAGCCCTGTGCCGCACCCGGCCTGCCCTCACGCCGACGATGCGGATCGTCCTTTTCGAGAACGATGACCCGATCGAAAGTCTCGGTGAGCACCTTCGCCGCGGCAATGCCCGCAATGCTGCCGCCGACGACCACCGCGGTCCCGCGGCCGCGCTTGCTCACCTCGGCGAGGTCGATACTTGCGTAATCGAGTTGAGCGGGGCTGCGACGCCGCGCTGCCCCACTTGGGACGAACTTCTCGTAGTAGAGCCCGACACGATGAAAGCTGTTGTTGTCCAGCCAGGTTCGGGTGGCTTCGACCATCGGAGCCGGACCGCACAGGTAGACGTCGGCGTCGCCGCCGGACAGCATTCGCTCGTCCAGTAGATCCGTGACAAGCCCTGTCGGTCCATGCCATTCAGCGTTCGGGCGCGCGACGATGACGTGCACCTCGACGGCCGTCACACGAGCCCTGAGTGCCTTGAGTTCGTCGAGCTTGCACAGGTCTTCGTTGCAGGTCACCCCGTAGAGCAGGTAGACCGGGTGGGCGGTGTCAGGGCCCAGGCTCTGGGCCATCGCCAGGATCGCCGACAACCCCGTGCCTCCGGCGACCAGGATCACGGGTCGAACGAGCGGGCGCAGTCCGAAGGTGCCCTTGCTGCACCGCAACGCGATATGGTCACCCGGCCTCGCGCGGTCGCGCAGATAGTTCGACATCACCCCATCCGGCAGCAGTCGGATGATGAATTCCAGTTGACCGCTGCCGTCGGCGGGATGCGCATAGGAGTAGTTGCGCCACGTGTTGGTGCCAGGTACCTGCAGCTGCGCGAACTGGCCGGCCTGGTAGTTCAGCGCACCGGCCTTCGACGAGACATCCACCCGCAGCACCGCGGTGCTGGGCGACAACAAGTCGACGCCGGTCACCACGCCGTCACAGGCAACCAGCAGCGCCGCGTTGTCGTCAGCCGGATACTGCAGTTCGATCCGGCAATCAGAGGTGGTGAACGTCTGGCAGGTAAGGATCTTGCGCGCTGCCCGCTCCACATCGGACAGGCCCTCGGTACGACCCATCTCGTACTGGCCGGCGGTGCAGCTGGCTACACACGTGCCACAGATTCCGCTTTGGCATTCGCTGACGATGGCCACGCCGTGCTCTTCGGCGGCATCCAGAACGGTCTGGTCCGGCCGCACCGGCATCGTCTTGTGCGTTCCGTCCGAATAGTCAACGGTCACCTGACAATCCGCCATTGCGTGTCCCTTCCCCGGCCAGTAAACCGCTAGACGATCGCGGCGACGGGTTTCTTGGCAATGCGGGCGTTGAGTCTGGGCATGACTTCTTCAGCCAGCAGCCTTAGCGACTCTTTCCACGGGCCCGGGTTTTCGACGTAGTCGAATCCGAGAACCAGGAGGTGGCCGAACCCGCCCACCTGGTCATAGGTGGCCTCGAGTTTGTCGACCACCGTCTCCACCGAGCCGACCACGAAGGTGTTCTCGGCGAGGTATTCCGGTGTCACGTCGTCGTCGGGCACCGATGGGTTGTGCTTATAGAACTTGGTCATGCCGAACATGCGGAACGTCGGCAGCACATATTCACGCATGTTGCGCCCCATCGTGCCGTCTACGGCATAGCGGAAGGCCTGCTCGTCGGTCTCGGCGACGAATACCTCGCGGACCAACCGCCAATCACGCCGATCCGGAGTCCGGCCGCTGCGCGCCGCGCCTTCCAACACCGCGTCCCAGTGTGACGCGACGTATTCGGTGTTGAGATCAAGACTCATCGGTAGGTAGCCGCGCTCGCCCGCAAGCTTGAGGGTCTCAGAGCCCGCACTGAACCCGGTAACCCCGATGGGTGGGTGAGGCTTCTGAAATGGCTTGATATGACGCTTCATCAGGCCCTCGAACATCGGCGCGATTCCGTTGGCGTTCCAGTACTTTCCGCGATGTTCCCAAGGCTCGTCCTCGGTCCAGATGCGCAACATGATTTCGAGTGCCTCACGAGTCATCTCGCGATGCTCGCCGTTCTTTCCATCGACGTCGAACAGTGCCCAGTCGCCCGGAATTCCACTGGCCCCAACGCCCAACATGAATCGGCCCTGGGCAAGGTGATCGAAATAGGCCACTCGATGCGCTAATTCGACCGGGTGGTGGTACGGCAGCAGATGTGCGCCGGGCGCGAGCTTGATGGACTTCGTCCGCAGCAGTGCCTGCGCCAACAGAAGGTCGGGGGCGCAGATCGGCTCCCAGGGCACGGTGAAATGTTCGCCGACCCACGCTTCGACGTACCCGAGTTGATCGGCCAGCTCGATCATGTCGAGGTCCCATTGGGTGGCGTCGTACAGGGAGCGCTCCGGTGGATGGGCCGGCATGAGGAATATTCCGATCTCCATGGGTCAACCCTTCTGAGATTTCTCGTGGTCCGCGAGGCCGCTGCTCTAGGTATACCACAGTACTAGCAAGATACTTCGCTACTTACAAGAGCCAATTTGCTTGGGAATTTACCGGAGCTGTGCCCATATCAGCGCGTATTGGCTATGGACATCTTGCTGGATTGCCGCGTAACCTCGCACAGGTCACCCGTTCAGGGGGAAGTGAGCAGTAAAAGGAGCCGCCATGAATGTCACCGGACTCCATCCGGTCGATCGTCGGGAGAGTTCCGTGCCGCAATTCGACTTCATCGGATACGAGACGTTCGACGACGGTCGTATCGCGGCGATCACCCTGGATCGCCCGAAACAGCGAAACGCGCAGACACGCGGAATGCTGGTCGAGTTGGGCGTCGCCTTCGAGCTCGCCGAGGCTGACGACACGGTGAGGGTCGTGATCCTGCGGGGAGCGGGCCCCGCCTTCTCCGCGGGCCACGATCTGGGGTCGGCTGACGACGTCCGTGAACGCTCGCCCGGGCCGGACCAACACCCCAGCTATCAGTGCAACGGAGGCACGTTTGGCGGCGTGGAGTCGCGCAATCGTCAGGAGTGGCATTACTACTTCGAAAACACGAAGCGGTGGCGGAATCTCCGCAAGATCACCATCGCACAGGTGCACGGCACGGTGCTGTCAGCGGGCCTGATGCTGGCCTGGTGCTGCGACCTGATCGTCGCAAGTGAGGACGCCATGTTCGCCGACGTCGTAGGCACCCGGCTCGGCATGTGTGGGGTCGAGTATTTCGGTCATCCGTGGGAGTTCGGCCCGCGCAAAGCAAAGGAACTGCTGCTTACCGGTGACTGCATCGGCGCCGACGAAGCGCACTCGCTGGGGATGGTCAGCAAGGTGTTTGCAGCAAGCGAATTGAGCACCAGCACCATCGAATTCGCCCGCCGAATCGCCAAGCTCCCCACCGTGGCTGCATTGCTCATCAAGGAATCGGTGAACCAAACCGTCGATGCCATGGGCTTCACCACGGCACTCGACGGCTGCTTCAAGATTCACCAGCTCAATCACGCCCACTGGGGTGAAGTCACCGGCGGGAAGCTGTCCTACGGAACGGTCGAGTACGGACTCGACGACTGGCGTGCCGCGCCGGAGATCCTGCCCGCGACCAAACAGCGCCCGTGAGTCCGGACGCCATCGATGGACGTCAGTTACCCGCCCGAAGCGGAAGCATTCCGGTATCGGATTCGCGCATTCCTGGCTGAACACCTTCCGGCCGGCTGGTCGGGATCCGGCGCATTGTCGCCGGCCGAGCGGGAAGCGTTCGAGTTGCGGTGGCGGCGGGCTCTTTCGGCCAGTGGCCTGGTTGCCGTGTCCTGGCCGACGGAATACGGCGGCGGCGGGCTCTCCCCGATCGAACAGGTGGTGCTGGCTGAAGAGTTCGCCCGGGCCGGGGCGCCCGAGCGGGCCGAAAACGACCTGCTGGGCATCGATTTGTTGGGCAATACGCTGATCGCGCTGGGCTCAGAGGCGCAGAAGAAGCATTTTCTGCCACGCATCCTTGACGGTGAAGATCGCTGGTGCCAGGGATTCTCGGAGCCCGAGGCCGGGTCGGATCTGGCATCGGTGCGAACCAGGGCTGCACTCGACGGCGATGAGTGGGTGATCAACGGGCAGAAGATCTGGACGTCGGCCGGTCTCACCGCCAACTGGATCTTCATTCTGGCCCGCACGAATGCCGATGTGCCCAAGCACAAGGGGCTGTCCTTCTTGCTGGTCCCGATCGAACAACCCGGCGTCGAGGTCCGTCCGATTGTCAACGCGGCCGGGCACTCGTCGTTCAGTGAGGTCTTTTTCACCGATGCCCGCACCGGATCCGCCAACGTCGTGGGCGGGGTGGGAAACGGATGGTCGACCGCGATGACGGCGCTCGGGTTCGAACGCAGTTCGCAACTCACCACCGCCGCGATCGATTTCGGCCGCGACTTCGAGCGGCTGTGCGAACTTGCACGCGAACGCGGAATGAACACGGACCCGCATATCCGAGCGGGGTTGGCGTGGTGCTTCTCCCGGATACAGATCATGCGGTACCGGGGCTACCGTGGCCTCACCTTGTCGCTGCACGGGCGACTGCCAGGCGCCGAGGCCGCGATCACCAAAGTCATTTGGAGCGAATACTTTCGGCGCTACACCGATCTCGCCGCCGAAATCTTGGAACTGGATGCGCTTGGCCCGCTGGGGCCCGGGAACGGAGGGGCGCGCCTGGTCCCGGAAGCGGGCACGCCGAACTCCCCCGCTTGCTGGATGGATGAGCTGCTCTACTCCCGGGCAGCCACGATCTACGCCGGTAGTTCGCAAATCCAACGCAATCTGATCGGCGAGCAACTACTCGGGCTCCCCAAGGAACCACGTCGGGAAGCCAGGCAGGGCTGAAACACTCAATGGACTTCCGTTACAGCACCGAACAAGACGACTTCTGCGCGTCGCTGCGCGGCTTCCTTCGCG
Organism: uncultured Actinomycetota bacterium; assembly: GCA_963794245.1. GTDB lineage: Bacteria > Actinomycetota > Actinomycetes > Mycobacteriales > Mycobacteriaceae > Mycobacterium. Next base: position 86,566 of record CAWCDD010000006.1, read on the forward strand.
ACCACGCCGGTGGTGCGCGTATCAGAGAAGTCGCCGCAACTGACGGCCACGACAGCCGACTCTGGCAACGGCTGTGCGGCGAGATGGAGCTGGCCGCGCTGCACACACCGTCGGAGTACGGCGGAGTAGGCGCCACTCTCGTCGAGACCGCGATTGCGTTCGGCGAACTGGGCCGAACACTGTCCCCTGTTCCGTTCGCCGCGACGACGTTTGCGATCGAAGCGATTCTTCGGCTGGGCGATGACGAGCAGCGCAAGAGCCTGCTGCCCCGCCTCCTTTCCGGCGAGCAGATCGGCGCGTTTGCCGCCGCCGGCTACCAGGCGGCGGACGCGTCCGCGGCAACGGTACGGGCGCAGCGGCGCGGCGACGGCGTCGCGCTCACCGGCGAGTGCACCGCCGTGTTGCATGGCCGCATCGCCGATCTCTTTGTCGTCCCGGCCCTGGTCGACGACACCGCGGTGAGCCTGCACGTGGTGGCCGCCGACTCTCCTGGCGTCACAGTTGTGCCGCTGCCCTCATTCGACATCACCCGCCCGGTCGCGAAGCTGAAGCTGGCGCAGGCCCCCGCCGATGCCTTGTCGGCGGGCTCCCCGGACGACGTCCATCGGGTACTGGACGTGGCGCGCGTGCTGCTGGCTGCCGAGATGCTCGGCGGCGCCGAGACGTGCCTTGAGCTTGCAGTCGAATATGCCCGCAGTCGAGAGCAATTCGATCGTCCCATCGGATCGTTCCAGGCGATCAAGCATGCGTGCGCCGAGATGCTGATCGAGATCGATGCGACTCGCGCCGCGGTGATGTTCGCCGCGATGAGTGCCGCCAGCGGCAAAGAGCTGCAGATCGCGGCTCCATTGGTCAAGGCTCAGGCCGCGGATACCTATGTGTTGTGCGCCGGCACGGCCATCCAAGTCCACGGCGGCATCGCATTCACCTGGGAACACGATCTGCACCTGTACTTCCGCCGGGCCAAGAGCAGCGAGGCGCTCTTCGGCAGCAGTGCCCGCCACCGTGCGTTGCTCGCCAACCGCGCGGGCCTGTAGGAATCTCGAGGCCTTTCGTGGCGGCGGGTGTCATTCCGGCGATCTGGTCCAGCAGGATCGCGACGGCTACATTGATGTCGTCGACCGCAGGAAAGACATGATCAACTCGGGTGCAGAGAACATCTACGGCGCCGTCGAGTCCTACGACGCGGGGCCCGTCGATACTCCCCTGCTGGACGAGACGATCGGGGCGAATTTCGAGCGCACCGCGCTGAGGTACCCGAACGCCGAGGCGCTTGTCGATGTGGCCGGCGGCAGGCGTTGGACCTACACCGAACTCAACGCCGAAATCGACTGTCTGGCCCGTGCATTGATGGCCATCGGCATCCAGCGCGGCGACAGAGTCGGAATTTGGTCTCCCAACTGCCCGGAATGGATCATCCTCCAGTACGCCACGGCCAAGGTCGGCGCGATCCTCGTCTCGGTCAATCCCGCGTATCGCACTCACGAGTTGTCACATGTGCTGCGCGATTCGGATGCTCGGCTGCTGGTGTCGGCGACGACCTTCAAGACCTCCGACTATCGCCGGATGATCGAAGAGGTACGTTCCGAGGTTCCGGGATTGGTCGACGTCGTATTCCTGGGTACCGATGATTGGCAGCGACTGCGGCAGCATGCCGATGAGGTAACGGGTGACGAATTGCGCTGCCGGCTGGCCGCATTGAATCCATCGGACCCGATCAACATCCAATACACCTCGGGCACAACGGGTTCCCCGAAAGGGGCCGTCCTGTCGCACCGGAACATTCTCAACAACGGGTTCTTCGTCACCGAATGCATCGGGCTCGGGCCCGGGGACCGCCTGTGCATCCCGGTGCCTTTCTATCACTGCTTCGGCATGGTGATGGGCAACTTGGGCGCCACCACACACGGCGCCACCATGGTGATTCCGGCTGCCGGGTTCGATGCCGCCGCGACGCTGGAAGCGATCGAATCCGAGCGCTGCACCGGCCTCTACGGTGTGCCCACGATGTTCATCGGGATGCTCGGCCATCCCGACCTCGCCGGCCGCGACGTGTCGTCGTTGCGGACCGGGATCATGGCAGGTGCGTCGTGTCCGGTCGAGGTGATGGGGCGCTGCGTCGACGAACTGAACATGGCGGAGCTGTCCATCGCCTATGGCATGACGGAGACTTCCCCGGTGTCCTGCCAGACCCTGATCGACGACGACCTGGCGCACCGGACCGCCACCGTGGGCCGGGCTCATCCGCACGTCGAGATCAAGGTGATCGACGCCGGCACCGGCGAGATCGTCAAGCGCGGTCAGCCGGGTGAACTATGCACTCGTGGCTACTCGGTGATGCTGGGTTACTGGCACGACGACGACAAAACCCGCGAGGTCATCGATCACGACGGCTGGATGCACACCGGCGATCTGGCGGTGATGCAAGAAGACGGCTATTGCGCGATCGTCGGGCGCATCAAGGATGTGGTCATCCGGGGCGGCGAGAACCTCTATCCGCGCGAGATCGAGGACTTTCTGCACACCCACCCCGACATCCATGACGTGCAGGTCGTCGGCGTTCCCGACGCCAAGTACGGCGAGGAAGTCTGCGCCTGGATCAAAATGCGGCCAGACAGTCGGCCGTTGGACGCCGAAGCCGTCCGGGCCTTCTGCGCCGGGAAGCTCGCGCACTACAAGATTCCCCGTTATGTCCACATCGTCGACGAGTTCCCGATGACCGTCACCGGAAAGGTGCGCAAAGTCGACATGCGAGCCGAAACTGTCCGACTGCTTGGGTTATGACCCGAAGGTCAGCCCAGCGCTGCCAGCGCTGCGTCGTAATCGGGTTCCTCGGCGATCTCGGGCACCAGTTGCGCGTAGGCAACGTTGCCGTCGGCGCCGATCACCACGACCGCCCGGCCGAGTAGCCCGGCCATCGGACCGTCGGTGATCGTGATGCCGTAGTCCTCGCCGAAGCTGTCGCGAAATGCCGACGCCGTGGTGACGTTCTCGATCCCCTCCGCGCCGCAGAAGCGCTGCTGCGCGAAGGGCAGATCCTTGGATACGTTCACCACGGTCGCGCCGCCTCCGGCGGCACGCTCATTGAATTTCCGCACGCTCGTCGCGCACACCGGGGTATCGATGGACGGAAAGATGTTCAGCAGCACGGACTTACCGCTGAACTGGTCGCTGGAGACCGCGCCCAGATCGGAGCCGGTCAAATTGAAGGCTGGGGCTTTCGATCCGACGGCGGGAAGCTCGCCGACAGTGTTGATCGCATTTCCACGCAGGGTTATCTGTGCCATGGACACAGTCTGCCAAGGCCGATCAGACGGCCTGGGGTCAGGTCCGGATGTCCTAATTCGTGGGGTACCAGGCCTAGACGACACGCCCCGGCCCGGCCGACACTAATTCCATGGTTCGCAAGGTCGTCATCGTGGGCTTCCCGGGTGTCCAGGCACTCGATGTGGTGGGGCCGCACGACGTGTTCACCGGCGCTTCGCTGCTGACCGACGGTGGCTACGACGTCGTCGTGGCCTCGGTCGACGGCCAGCCGATCAGCACCGCGACCGGCCTCGCGTTCGTGGCAAGCCCGCTGCCGGACCCGGACGAGCAGATCGACACCGTGGTGGTGCCGGGCGGCGGCGGCTTCGACGCGGCGCGGTCGAATGCGGAGCTCGTGGCCTGGATCAAAGCTGTCGCGGGCACCGCCCGCCGCGTCGTCACCGTCTGCACGGGCGCGTTCCTCGCGGCCGAGGCGGGGCTACTGGACGGTTGCCGCGCGACCACCCACTGGGCCTTCGCCGAGCGTCTGGCCAATGAGTTCCCGGCTGTCGACGTCGACCCCGACCCGATCTTCGTCAGGAGCTCCGACACGGTGTGGACCGCCGCGGGGGTGGCCGCGGGCATCGATCTCGCGCTGTCGCTGGTCGAGGACGACCACGGAACCGAGATCGCGCAGACGGTCGCCCGCTGGATGGTGCTGTATCTGCGTCGCCCCGGCGGGCAGACCCAATTCGCGGCGCCGGTGTGGATACCGCGGGCCAAACGCACCTGCATCCGCGAGGTGCAGGAGGCCATCGAGGCGCACCCGGGCGCCGCGCACAGCATCGGTGATATGGCCCGCCGGGCGACGATGAGCCCGCGCCATTTCACCCGGGTGTTCACCGACGAGGTGGGCGAGGCGCCCGGCCATTACGTCGAACGTGTCCGCACCGAAGCCGCGCGCCGCCAGTTGGAACAGACCGACGACACTGTCCTTGCCATCGCGTCGCGGTGTGGCTTCGGCACCGCGGAAACCATGCGCCGCAACTTCATTCGTCGTGTTGGCGTTTCACCTGACCAATACCGCAGGGCCTTCGCTTAATTGTTGAGGCCTTAGTCAGAAAGGACCGCACGATGACACAAATTGCGTTCGTGGCCTACCCCGGGTTCACCGCACTGGACATGATCGGCCCGTATGAGGTGCTGCGCAACCTGCCGGGCGCCGAGGTGCGGTTCGTCTGGCATGAACCCGGACCGATCACCGCTGACTCGGGCGTGCTGGTCATCGGCGCCACGCATTCGCTGGCCGAAACCCCTTCGCCCGACCTCATTCTCGTGCCCGGCGGTCCGTCGACGCCGGTGCATGCCCGTGACGAGGTGTTGCTGGACTGGCTGCGTGGGGCTCATCGAACCGCTGTATGGACGGCGTCGGTGTGCTCGGGTTCGGTGATCCTGGGCGCGGCCGGCTTGCTCGATGGTCGGCGAGCTACGTCGCATTGGCTGGCGATACCCATGCTGAAGGGATTCGGTGCCATCCCGGTCAGCGACGAGCGGGTCGTGCGCCAGGACAACGTCATTACCAGTGCGGGGGTTTCCGCTGGACTCGACCTAGCGTTCTGGCTGGCCGGTGAGATCGGCGGCGAGGGCCGCGCCAAGGCGATCCAGCTCGCGATCGAATACGACCCGCAGCCACCGTTCGACTCCGGTCACATGTCGAAGGCGTCGGCAACCACGAAAGCCGCTGCCACCGCGTTGCTCTCCAAAGACAGCGCCAAACCGGCCAACCTCAAGGCAACGACGCTGATCGCCTGGGAGCAGGCGCTGTCGGCGGTCCGGTCACGCCGCCGGAAACGACAGCCGGACCTCTCGTCGGCCTAGCTCGGGTTGGGTTGCAAGAAGTCGGTGGACGCGAACTGCCCACCGGCCTGCATCCAGGCCGCGACAGCGCCTGGCGCATCGCGGTTCGGGTTGTAGATGTCCTCCTCACTGGAGAACAGCCCGTTGCCGGCGTACACCAGGCGAGTCCAGTTCGGGAACCAGAACGGCTCGCCGTTCGGGTCGGTCGGGTGGTCGAGCAGATTCTTGATCATGATGACGACGGCATCATTGTCGTCGTCGTAGGCGATCCAGTCGCTGGGAAAGCGCATGTGTGGAAACGGTGCCATGACGGCAACGATCCATTCCCGCACCGCCTCGCGGCCGTGAAAGACCCCGTAATGGTGTTCGATGTAGACAACGTCCTCAGTGAATAAATCCGCAAAAGGCGCCCAGTCGCCAGAAGCGCTGCACCCTTCCGCCACAGTTGTGTAGTGCTCGACGGCTTGCTCGATTTCGGCCCTGCTGAAGTTGCCCATAGCCGACACACTAGAACGTGTTCTGGTTTTTGGTGGCTCGTCTGGATAGGGATATCGAATGAGCGTGTTGGACTTGTTTGACTTGCACGGCAGGACGGCTCTGGTGACCGGGGCGTCCAGCGGCATCGGCAAAAAGGTGGCAGAGGCATACCTGCAAGCGGGAGCCCAAGTGGCCATCGCGGCACGGCATTTCGAGGTCTTGGAAACGGTCGCCGCCGAGCTCGCCTCGGCCGGTGGCAGGGTCATTCCGATCGGTTGTGACGTGACCCAACCCGATCAGGTGAACCGAATGGTCGACCAAGTGATCGCGGAGTTGGGCGGCATCGACATCGCCGTCTGCAACGCGGGGATCATCAATCTGAAAGCGATGCTGGACATGTCGCCGGAGGAATTCCAGGCCATCCAGGACACGAATGTGACCGGCGTATTCCTCACCGCGCAGGCAGCCGCCCGGGCAATGGTCGCCCAGGGCCGCGGCGGCGCCATCATCAACACCGCCTCGATGTCGGGCCACATCATCAACGTCCCGCAACAGGCGGGCCATTACTGCACCTCCAAGGCCGCAGTCATCCACCTGACCAAGGCGATGGCCGTGGAGCTCGCGCCGCACAACATCCGGGTGAACAGCGTCAGCCCGGGCTACATCCTCACCGAGCTCGTCGAACCGATGGCGGAGTATCACCGGCTGTGGGAGCCGAAGATTCCGCTCGGCCGCATCGGCCGGCCCGACGAACTCACCGGCTTGTACGTCTACCTGGCCAGCGACGCGTCCAGCTACATGACCGGTTCCGACGTCGTCATCGACGGCGGTTACACGATCCCGTGAGATCGCGGCCGCCTCACTGAACCAGACAGGGGCGGCCGAAGCGGGTTCGTACACCGGGCGAGAAGAGGCCGCGCAGGCGATCGCCGGCCGGTCGCACCGCACCGGCGTCGACCAGTTCGTCGCTCAGCTCGACTATTTCCGCCGCGCGCAACGGCCACGGTCCGTGCTCGTTCGGCACCCACCAGGTCCGGCCGGCCGATTCGGTGTGAGCGCCCCAACGGGCGGTGAGCCAGACCTCCAGCGGCGTCGGCTCCACCGCGTCGCCGATGGCGACGGTCAGCCGGCTGCACAGGCCGCGGCGCGGCCACCGGCGCACGCTGTGATACGAGATGTGGTCACCATCGCGCGTCATCCGCATCTTCGCCCAGGTGTAGGGGACGCCGAGGCCGATCCGGGTGACGGGTACGACGGCCAGGCGAGCTGTTTCCAGCGACCGGAACAGGACCCCGTGCCGGCCGGCGTCGTCGATCGAATACAGCCGGACGTTGGTTTCCAGGAAGCTGCCGAAGTACGGAAGCGGAAGCGCGGTACCGAGTTTGGTGCTCGTCATCATGAACGGGACCAATGCCACGTAGGTCAGCCCGTCGGCGAAAACGTCGGGACGCGTCCCGGGCGGGTACAGGTGCGCGACGGTGTCGGGTTGTACCGGCCAGTGGATGAACGTCAGGTCGCTCCACTGCTGGTCGAAGGTGACCGGGCCGGGCAGGGGTGGCGGAGTGACGGGATAGCCGGCGAGCGCCGACCTTGGGGTTGGGCCGGCTGGCCGGGCAACGGATCATCTCATCATCGTGGCATCCGGGTGCCCGCGCGGCTCAATGCCTTACCAGAATTTGAGGATTTACTGTCGCGGTTGCGCGATCTGCTCGCCGGGAAAATGCTGAATCGTCAGTGACACAAGTGTGAGGCCAGCTGCTCGGCCACTTCCCCGAGGTGCGAGTCGGTGACAACCGCAACTTTCTTGATGTGCTTCTGGTGGTCGCGAGCGAAACGGAAATGGGTGACCATCGCTCCGAAACTGTCCCATCCCGGGAACGACGGGGCGCTTGTGATGAGGCCGGCGAGGTCGCATTGGCCTCGATCGACGACACGAAATGCCCTTATCCCTCGATCTCACCGGAGATCCCGCGTTCGATGCTGGCCTGTGTGCTGGCGGGCAACACGATCAGGCCATCGAGTTCTTTACGGGCCGACTCGTAGGCATTCCGACGCTCTTGCGGCGCGGCGGCGGAGTCCGACGCCATCCTCAACAGACGCTGGGCGCGAGAAAACCGCTGCTGTTCGTCACCTGAGAAGTCGTTGCGCCGCCTGCGTATCGCCTCGGCCTCGGCGATGTTGAACGCGGTCACGTAGTCCTCCACGGCGACTTGATATTTGGTGGCGGCTTCGCGGTCGTCGAGCAGATCTTCGGCCTTGATGGGCCGCAACAGGTCGGCCCGGAGCTTGGCTTTGTGAAAGGCGGCGGTGAGCGGATCGCGCAGATCCGTCATCACCGGGAAGTCGAGCAGCTTGGCAAAGTCGAGCTCGTAGGCCAGCCAGCGTGTGTCGGTGCGGCTGTGCTCATCCAAGATCCGTCGCACCGATTGCCATTGGGCGGCTGAGGCGTTGGCGGTGGGCTCGGGCGGCGCGGCCGCGGGCTCCGGATCGGCTTCGGCGGCTCGGCGCCTGTTGGCACCGAAGGCTCGTACCGCACCGACGGCCAGACCTACCAGTGGCAGCAGCAGAATCAGGAATTCCGCCAGCCGGATGAGTAGACCCATATGGCCAGAATGCCACCCGCACAGCGAACGCGTGCCCACGCCTCGCAGGCCTTTGTTGTTTATTTTTTTTTTTTTTTTTTTTTTTTTTTTTTTTTTTTTTTTTTTAAAAACGGGCCACAGTTTAGCAGGCGATGTCCGACCACCGATTTCAGCCGGTGCCAGCGGACCGAATGTAGCACCGCCGTGGCAGGCTTTGGCCATGGCCGACGCGGCACGGATTGCATTCCAGATAAGCCTTTTTGCGGTGATCCTCGGCTACGGCTAACGGCGCAGTTCGCCGAGTAACCTACCTGCTGCACCGTCAGATCTGCTGGTCGTTCGCTGCTGGCCGTGCTTGTCGTGGCGCCGGTGCTCGCCTGGTTCTGGTAAGCGTGCTCGCACTGCGGCCCCAGGTAGCCATCGCGCTTGTGACTTTGGCGCTCTCACCTCTGCCGCCGTTGCTGCCGCGGCGCGGGGAAAAGGCCGGCGGCCACGTTCAGTACGCGCTCGGCCTCGTCATCGTGCTAGCCGTTCTTGCCGTTCCGGTGATCGCTGTCGCGGCGCCGCTGCTTGGACGTGTCTTTGGACGCCAGTACATCGCAAGCCCCTGGGCGATCGCCGAACTGATGACGATCTAAGTGTTGGCGCCGTTGATCGCAGTAATGGCGGTCCGGACGCGCTGGCCGGCGCTCGCAGCGCGGATAGCAGGTCCGATCGAGCGTGCACAGCGGTGGGCGCTGCCGGTGGCGATGATCGTGCTCCTGATCGGCGCTGCGCCGAGTATGTGGAAGCTGGTGGGCGATCCGACCCTGCTCGGCATGGTGCTGTTCGTCGGCAGCACGGTCATAGTCGGACACGCATTGGGTGGGCCCCAATCCCAGTCATCGGCGGTGTTAGCTTTTGCCAGCAGCTGGCGGCACCCCGCAACCGCGTTGACGATTGCATCGGCGAACTTTCCCAACGCCGACGAACATGGGGCCGTTGCGCTCTACGGTCTGGTCACCGCCGGGATAGGTGCGCTTTACACCTTCTGGATGCGCCGACGCGCTGGCGCACCGCCCGTCTGACCACGGTGCCTGCGTGCTCACGCCACTGCTGGCCTGGTGATGCCGAGTTAGGCTGTCCCATAAGCTATTCGCGCTTGACGTCGCCGATGTTGGGGTCGTGGCGTCTGCGCCAGCTCGGTGCGCGCCGGCAGCTCTTCCTCACGCGGCTTGAGTTTCGGCAATCCATTCGCGCGCCTTGCCCGCGTCGGCAACGGGGAACGTGCGTACCTCGGCCGGCATCAGGAAACCGAAGAACCTCATGGCCTGTTTGATCCATTCCACGTCTGTTACCACTGCACCGCGTTCCCAGCTAAGGAGGTGGCGGAAGCCCACCTTCGCATCCTCCCATGCGGCGCCAGGAGCGATCCCATCGAAATCTGCTGCGAATTCGTAGTAGATCCGCAGCTTGTCGTGCTGCTTCAGTCTTTTTTCCACCTCGGGTATCAGCACCGTGTCGTAATCGTCCTTCGTCACACGACCGTGGCACCTGAACGCGACGATGTTTTCGGGAAAGTCCGTCAGCATCTCGATCATGAAGTCCTCCATAACAATCGGCATTCATCGACCGAGTTCATCATCGTGGAACCGTTGCGTACTGTCGATAGAGACCAAAGTCATCTAAGAGGCGGCCACGTCCGCGGTCGATGGGCATTCCCGGGCTAACAGCTGACGATCGCTTTCGTCCTTTTCAGCGTTGCAGGCGCGTTCACAAAATCCCGAATCCGCGTAAAGCCTTGATCCCGAACCAGCTTCCGAACACCAGGCCCACGCCGATCATGATGGTCCGGACGTGATCCTGCAGCCAGCGCAGGATCCGGTCCAGTAGGGAACGGGACTGTCCCGGGAGGAATGCAGCTGCGGCGACCGTGAGCAGGTTGCCGCTCGAGGCAAGCGCCACAAAGGCGATGTAGGTGATGACGTTGGTCGTCCGATCCAAACCGGCGCCGCCGATGGCGCTGATCGCGGCCAGTGTGAAGACCCACGCCTTCACCGACACTGCCATGACGCCCGCACCGATGGTGAAGGCCTTTGTGGCCGTGGGCCAGCGGTCGAATGGACCAGCAGGACCGATCTCCCAGGCCGGGTGAGGTGGGCCTTGCCGAACAGCGCGGTGCTATAGCCGTTCATGCGCAGGATTTGCGCGACGGTGGCCGTGCTCTCCGGTATCACGCTGTCGTAGCCGGGGAATCCGTAGGCGATCTCACATATCGTGCCCATGTGCGCGCTGTGATGGTTGCGTCCGGTCAGCAACGCGGCGCGAGTCGGTGAGCACAGCGCGGTCGTGTGGAACTGGTTGTAGCGCAGACCGGTACGGGCGACGCGGTCGAGTGCGGGCGTCGGACCGGTCCACCGAATGTGGCTGGGGCACCGAATCCGACGTCGTCGAGTAGTACGACGACGACATTCGGAGCGCCGACGGGTGGGTAGGCTATCGACGGCTTGATCGGGGTGGAATCGGCAGCGACGGATTGATCACTCCGGCGAACGGTTCATCACCGCGTGGTAGATCGACCATCCTGGCTCCCTGTTTCGTTGTGGTGCAACAGAATTGTTCTCTGCGGCCCCGCTCGCGTGACGCCGCGCTGGCTAATGGGATCTATTACATAACAAGAACTCTTTACACTAGCCAGGGCGACCAGATCTTAGGCAAATAAATGAACGCCGACAACAGCTTTGGAGACCCGAACACCTGCCAGCGCTAAGGCCTAATCTCGTCGTATTCGGCACGTTGATAGGTTCCCCTGTGGGCCCCTATGATTGGTTCCTGGTCGGAGGTGTCCTATACACGGGAATCGGCTCTGATCTCGGCCTCAACTGGTTTGCCGGCCTGATTACAGGCAAACGGATCATGCCGGAATCCCGAAACATCTTCGAGCGGATCTATTACCGCGCGCATGCGGTCAACGACCCGAACATGCGGGGAACCCAGCCGTTCGAGGGTACGGCCGACAGGATCCCCGCATGGAACCATGCCCTTGCGGTTGGCAATGGCACGATCGTGATAGCGCTTGAGGTCCTGATCGTGATCGGTTTTTTCCGCATGGGCGAGACCGGTGCGGTGCCCAAGTTCGCGCTGCTGGCCGCCTTCGCTTGGTTGATGCGCAGCACCTGGGGCGAGATTGCCTACTGGCACGAACTGACCCGCAATGAGGTCGCCCCCCTGAGAGGTCGTCCGCTTGTCTGGTATTGGATCATCGGCATCCCGCAGGCGTTCGTCCCGTTTCTTGTTGCCGAGCGTTTGTACGACGAGACGCTGGCGTACGAATTCCATCCCCTGCGGATGGCGGCGTTCGTTGCGGTCCCGGCGGCCTGATGGTGCTGACGAAGATCTCGTAGCGGAATCGTTGTACCGGGTGGTTAGCGCGCGCCCAGCGTGCCATCGAGGTACTGGGTGCGGCAGGCCAGGCGAGCCAGCTTCCCACTGGTGGTGCGGGGAATGGCGCCGGCCGGCAGCAGGCGCACGTCAGATGCGGTGAGACCGTGCCGGTGTCGTACCGCGGCCTTGATCGCCTCGATTGCCGGCTGCGGGTCGTCGCGGCTGGTGCCCGCCGCGCGTTCGGCGACGATCACCAAGGTGGCGTCGGAGTCCGGCACCTCGTTGCCCGGCACCGAGAATGCCGTCACATATCCGCGCCGTACCATCGGTGACGCCTCGGCGACGGTGGCTTCGATGTCCTGCGGGTAGTGGTTGCGGCCGTCGATGATCACCAGATCCGCGATACGGCCGGCGATGTAGATCTCGCCGTCGAGATAGACGCCCAAGTCGCCGGTTCGCAGCCACGGGCTTTCGGCCGCCGAGCCTTCGGCGCGGCTGCTCTTCGCCAGCCGCGATTGCAGCCGTGCGTGGAATGCCCGCTCGGTTTCTTCGGGGCGTCCCCAGTAGCCCCGGCCAACGTTGTCGCCCTGCAACCAGACTTCGCCGACCGCGCCGTCGGGTAGTTCGGCAGCTGTATCGGGGTTGACGATCACGGCCCGCAGACTGCGAGCGATCCGGCCGCACGAGACCTGGGGCACGGCACTGGGAGCATCCGCGCCGACGCGCACCGCGCGGCCCGCGCCCAGCTGTTCTCGGTCCAGGTAGACGACCTTCGCCTCGGCGCTCGGTTCGATCGTTGCGATCAACAGCGTCGCCTCCGCGATCCCGTACGAGGGCTTGAATGCCGTGCGCGGCAACCCATAAGGGGCGAACGCTTTGTTGAACGTCGCGATGGCCTCGATGCTGACCGGCTCGGAGCCGATGATCAGCACGACATTGCTCAGGTCGATGTCGTCGCCCGCCGCGGGCAGGCCGCGCTGTGCCGTCCACTCGTAGGCGAAGTTGGGCGCGGCGGTGACGACGTTGCCTTGCCTCGACCCCGCCGACAACGCCTGAATCCATCGCTGCGGCCGACGCACAAACGCGGTCGGCGACATCAGGGTGGAATGGCCGCCGTACACCGCGGGAAAGCCGATCATCGACAGCCCCATGTCGTGGTAGAGCGGCAACCAGCTCACGCCGTGGGTGTTCCGGTTCAGCAGATCGATCGACAGAATCATCTGCGTCAGGTTGACGCCCACTGCCCGGTGCGTAATCTCCACGCCGACTGGCGGCCGGGTCGAACCCGACGTGTACTGCAAGTGGGAAACCCGGTCAACACCCAGCTCCACAGGGACGAACGACTCCCCCGCCGAGTCGGGGACCTGATCGATGACGACGACATGCGGCTTCCGCAACTGCGTGCCATGCATCAGAAAGTCTTCCACCGCGCCCTTCGCCGCCGCGGTCGTCAGCACCACGGTCGGCTCGGAATCGCGAAGCGCCGTCTCCAGACGCTCGGCATGACCCGGCAGTTCGGGCGCGAACAACGGCACCGCGATGGTTCCCGCCTTGACCGCGGCGTAGAAGCCGGCGACGTAGTCGATGCCTTGCGGCGCAAGGATCGCCACTCGATCACCCTCGCCCGCGAGCCGCTGGATGCGCGCGGCGATGGCTTGCAATCGGACACCCAGTTGGGCCCACGTGACTTCGAGCGCGTGTCCTTCGGTGCGGGCGTAGTCCAGGTAGCGATACGCCACCGAATCACCGACATTTGTGATGTTGCGCTCGATCAGCGAAATCAGTGTGGTTCCCGGCGGCAAAGAGATGTTGCCGTCGGCGTCCAGGCAATCCTCTATTCGTAGCAGGCCTTTTGGAGCCATGGAGTCCTGTCGGGAACCATCATCCATATCCGCAGTCTAGGTGCGCTCCGAGACTGCCCTCCGGGTTGAGTCTTCGGCTAGAGTCCGAGCCGAGACCGTCGCGGGGGCGTAGAAGGAGCAACCGTGGATGCTCGCGACCAGCACCCCGTGACCCGCGACGACGCACTGGCTCGCGTGCTCGACTACCGCACGCGCGGGCGGGCCAGAGCGATGCCGGTCCGCGCGGGCCTCGCGGTCCTCGGCGGCGTGCTGCTCGTCGCTTCCATTCCGCTCACCGTGTTGCTCCCCGAGTTCGGCATCCCGGCGCTACTGATCGCCTTTCGGCTCCTGGCGGTCGAAGCCCTTTGGGCGGCGCGCGCCTACGCCTGGACCGATTGGCGCTTTGCCCAAATGCAGCACTGGTTCCATCGCCAATCCCGCGTTGTTCGCGCCGTCATCGTCACGGTTCTGATTCTGCTGGCGGTGGCAATAGTCGTTGTCTTTGTCTACGAGTTCGTCTAAAGCCATGTGCCGGTAACCAATCTAGAGTTACCTGAGCGTTTCCACTATTCAACGCGACGACCACGCGGGCGCATCATCGCGGTAAAGGCGGGCAATGACGACCACAAAGGACGAACATGTCGGACGTCGCGGCTTCATGCAGCGCCTCACCATGCTCTGCGTTCGGTATGTCGAACGCTTGATGCCAGACCCGTATTTGTTCGCGATCATCCTGACCCTGATCGTGGTCGCACTCGTCGCGGGGTTCGTCCGGGACGCGACGCCCGCCGGCGTGCTGAAAGCCTGGTATGGCGGAGTGTGGGGATCGCAGAATATCTTCACCTTCGCGTTCCAGATGGTGCTCGTATTGGTAACCGGTTACACACTGGCCGAGGCGCCAATCGTGAAACGGGCCATTATCGGGCTCGCGAGTAAGCCGACGAACCAGGTTCAGGGAGCCTTACTGTGCTTCGGCGTCAGCAGCGTCTTCTCGTTGTTGAACTGGGGGTTGGGTCTGGTGTCCGGCGCGCTGGTTGCGCGTCAGGTCGCAAAACGGCTTCCCGGTGTGCATTTCGGCTACCTGATCGCGACGGGGTTTATGGGCTACCTCGTGTGGACGCAGGGCCTGTCGTCATCGATCGCGCTGGCCAATACCGATACGACCAGCCCCATCAACGTGATTCACAAGATGACCGGAACGATCGTGCCGTTGAGGTTGACGATCTTCCAGCCCTACAGCTGGGTCGCCGTCATCGCCATGGTCGCACTGGTCGCGATCACGATCTGGCGGATGGAGCCCGATGAAAGCCTGGAACCCGATCCCGCGGTGTTCGACGAAGAGCCCACGCCCGATACGCCGGAGGGCTCCCGGACATTCGCCGAGCGGCTGGAGAATCTGTGGATCCTCAATGTGCTTGTGTTCGCCGCGGGCATAACGTATTTCGTGCTGAGCGGTTTTGCGCTGAACATCTCGTCGATGATCATGTTGTTCACCGTCACCAGCGCGCTGCTGCACGGTACGCCGATTCGCTTTATCCGCGCGTTTTCTGGTGCGGCGAAGGTGTCCGGCCCACTACTACTGCAATATCCGTTGTATGGCGGCATCGCCGGTCTGCTGGGTTACCTGCCGCCGGGGTCGGGCAGAGCGCTGCAGACGGTGCTCGCCGAGGCCCTGGTGCGGGGTGCGGATCAGTTCACGCTCCCGTTCCTGACGTTCGTGGGCTCGGTCATCATCTCGCTGTTCGTACCGTCCGGCGGCGGCCACTGGGCGGTGCAGGGGCCGATCGCGGTGGGCTCGGCGCTGGCCATCGGCCAACACTCGCCGGCCTACCTTGGGCTGATCTCGATGTCCGTGGCGGTCGGTGAGGGGGTCGCGAACATGGTTCAGCCGTTTTGGTTATTGCCGGTGCTCGCGATCGCAAAGCTCAATGTGCGTCAGGTGATGGGCTTTACGGTGATCGCGTTCCTGATCGGTTTCGCGGTGTCGGGCGCCGCGGTCCTCATCGCACCCCACGTGCTGTGAAGTCGCCGGCCGCAACGCATCTCTCGCCCACCGGGCGGGTGAGCGCGGCGTACCGGCGGATCGCCGAGGCCGACCGGCCCGAGGTCTGGATCACGCTGCGCGATCGCGATGATGTGCTCACTGACGCCGCGGCCATCGAACAACGGGTCTGCGCGGGAGAGCGCTTGCCCCTGGCGGGACTGTTGGTCGCGGTCAAAGACAATATCGACGTCGTGGGTTTGCCGACCACCGCGGGGTGCCGAGAGTTCGCCTACCAGCCGGCAACCACTGCGGTCGCCATTGAACGACTCCGCAATGCGGGGGCCGTCGTCCTGGGCAAGACGAACCTCGACCAATTCAGTTGCGGTTTGGTCGGCACCCGCAGTCCCTATGGTGCCGTGCGCAATTCGCATCATCCAGGCTTGGTCTCGGGAGGGTCCAGTTCCGGTTCCGCGGTCGCCGTCGCGCTGGGCATCGCCGATATCGGCATCGGCACCGACACCGCGGGATCGGTTCGGGTCCCCGCCGCGCTCAACGGTCTGGTCGGCATCAAAGCCACCCTCGGGATCATCCCCACCCACGGTGTCGTTCCGGCCTGCGCCAGCTACGACGCGGTCTCCGTCCTCGCCGCGAATCTCGAACTGGCCACCGCCGCCATCGCCGTGATGGCCGGCCCCGATGTGCACGACCCCCGCAGCCGCCCCTGGCCTGCCGACGTTCGGCTGGCGGCGCCCGGTGCTCCCCGGCTGGCAATTCCGGAGGCCGCGAACCTCACGGCACTCAGTCCCGGCTACCGCGACGCGTTCGAGCAGTCCGTGCGTCTTGCCACGGATGCCGGGCTGAGCGTCAAACCGATCGATATCTCGGTCCTGCTGGACGCGGCCTTGCTGCTCTATGACGGCGCACTCGTCGCCGAACGATACGCAGCAGTCGGCGAATTTCTTGACACCGCGCCAGCAAGCGCCGATCCCGTGGTTTCGTCGATCATTACCGCGGCCCGCGCGGTCACCGGCCCCGCGTTCGCAGCCGACCTGGACGCATTGGCACGCGCGCGGGTCCACGCCGGGTGCCTCCTCGACGGTTTCGATGCATTGCTGTTGCCCACCACCACCGAACATCCGACGTTGAGCGAGGTCGATGCCGATCCCGTCGGTATCAACCGCCGTATGGGGACCTACACCAATTTCTGCAATCTGCTCGACATGGCCGCGGTCACCGTTCCCAGTGCGCCGACACAAGCGGGCACTCCGTTCGGGGTGACGATCGTCGTCCCCGCCTTCCACGACCAAATCGCTGCCGACATCGGGGCACGATTAACCGGCACACCCTCTACTCTGTTGACCCGAACCGGCGTCGACCTGGCGGTGTTCGGCCCCCATCGACGTGGACACAAACTGCACTGGCAACTCGAGCAACTCGGCGCCCGGTTCGCCGGGCAGATCTGGACGACCGAAGGCCACCCGGGCGAATTGTTCCGGATCTCCGAAGCCGGCCTTGGGCGCTTCCTGTCGGCCCTGACCAACGTCGAACTCGAGGACGGCCGCACCGTCATCGGTGTGACGGCCGATGACTGATTGTCTCGAAAAGCGTTAGACCCGAGGCGGGCGCGACCCAATGTCCACCGGCCGGCCTCGGGGTCAGTGGCTCTCGCGGTAGGGTACGCGGCTATGTCTGGTCGCAAGTTTTCGTTCGAGGTCAACCGGACCAGTAGTGCGCCCGCCGCGACGGTGTTCGGGCTTCTGGCCGACGGCGCCAACTGGTCGAGCTGGGCCAAGCCGGTGGTCGTCAGTTCGAGTTGGGCCCGCCAAGGCGATCCGGCACCGGGCGGTGTCGGGGCGATTCGCAAAATCGGAGTGTGGCCAATCCTGGCGCAGGAGGAGATCGTCGAGTACGAGCAGGACCGCCGGCAGGTCTACAAGGTGCTTGCGCCTCCATCCCCGGCAAAGGACTACTTCGGCGAGGTGGTCTTGACCCCGAATGCGGCAGGCGGTACCGACATCCGCTGGTCGGGCTCGTTCGTCGAGGGCGTTCGCGGGACCGGGCCGGCGACGCGGGCCGCGCTGGGTGGGGCGGTCAAGCTTCTCGCGGATCGACTGGTGAAGACGGCCGACCGCGAAGCGAGCCGCTGACCCACTCCGTTTTTCCGTTGATTATCAAGCTGTTTCACCTACCGCATGACGGCCGCACGAAGCGGCCGCCACGCCTCGGGCAGGACTAGGGGCCGGGGTGTTCCTCGACCCATTGGCCCTGTTGCTCAGCTTGCTGAGCCTGCTGTTGGGCCGCTTCGTTTTGTTGTTCGGCCTGCTGCTCGGCCTGTTGCATCTGCTGCAGCGCCTGCTGCTCCTGTTGTTGGGCTTGATCGTCGCCGTCATCGGCGGCGAAGCCACCACGGCCGAGGCCCGGTGGGCTCTGGGGTAACAGCGACTCAATGGCCGTATCGGTCACGCGCACTTGTCCGAGCGTTGTGGCCTCGGGGCGCGCTGTGTCGGATAGCGCGAGCATCGCGGCGGCCGCGGTGCCGGCGAAAATCAGTTGAACTATTCGCAATTGCCGGCCACGTGGGCCGACTGCCTGGATTTGAGGGATCATCCTTCCGGTTTGCGCCTCATCACTAGCTGGAAGCTAGGTAGCGGCTGTCGCCCGGGTATGAGATCACGCGTTGTAGCAACTCGACGGTTATCGAGTCCCACGCGTGTATTGAGATTGGCTAAGTGATTGACGTCGTCATCGCGGGCGCGGCCGGTGGTGCTGGCCCGCACCGGGCGACCCCTGCTACTCGATCTCACCGAATCGGGCGGAGTGGCGGCCGCGGTGGCGGATGCCCCGGACCAGCTCACCGTGGCGGCCACCGGACATCCGATTGGCGACGTGGCGGCCACCGCGCTGCTGATGCGTCCCGATGCTATGTGGCGTGGTCGTCGTCGGCGGCCGCACCCGGCGTGCACGATCTGGGTGAACTGCGCGATGCGCTCGCGCGGTGGTTCGGACTGTGAGTGCTAGTGCGTCGCGTTGACCGCTGGACGATCATCAGCGTGGCGGCTACGAGACATCCGATTGGGACGTGGCGGCCGCCACGTTGCTGATGCGGCCCGATGCTATCTGGCGTGGTCGGCGTCGGCGCCGCACCCGGCGTGAACGATCAGGAGTCACCGGGTCGTTGCGCCCGCGCGATGGGTCGGACTGTGAGGCTAGTCGGGTCGCTGTGCAAGATCTGGGTGAACTGCGCGGTGCGCTCGCGCGGTGGTTCGGACTGTGAGCGCTACGTCTTCGCGTTGAGTTCGTCCTGGTACTTCTTGGTCATGTGCTCGACGGCCTGATTCTGTGACTCCGCGAGCCCTTCCCGGGCTTCGCTGGCGCGGGCGGCCGCATCCAGTGTCGGCTGCGCCTGACCCTGGAAGTGCGGCATCACTTCGGCGGCGAACAACTCGGCCGACCGTTTGGTGGCCGCGGGATTGGCCCACTCGTGGCCCATCTGCAGCATGCAGCCGAACCCGCCGGACTGATCCCACATCCGCTGCACCTGCGCCCGCGCCCGCTCCGGCGTGCCGATCACACCCGCGCCGTTCTCGTTGATGACGTCGATCATTTCGTCGATCTGTTCTCCCGGCATCGTCATCTGCGGGAACGCGGCCACCTTCTGGAAGTACCGGAACCAGGGCTCGAGGCCGAACTTCACGTCCTCGCGGGCCTGCTTGTCGGTTTCGGCGATGTGGAACGGCCCGACCAGGCTCCAGTTCCGGCGATCGACCTTGGTGCCGAACACCGCAGCGCGTTCTTCGACGATGTCCCAGTGATACTGCAGCGCGTTGAAGCCCTCGATGGTCAGGGTCGCCCCGATGGACAGCAGGCCGATGCCATGCTTGCCGGCCAGCCGGGCTCCGGTCGGCGAGGCGACTGCGGCGACCGCCAGCGGGATGCCGTCTTCGGAGTAGGGCTTCAGTTGCAGCTTGGCGTTGTGCAACTCGTGTGTGGGGGTCTTGGCGCTGACCGTTTCGCCCGCCAACAGCCGGACCACGATGTCAAGGTTGGTTTCCAATAGCTCACGGGTATCGGTCGGCGTCAGCCCGATCATCGACGAGTCGCTGGGCAGCGACCCCGGCCCCATGCCGCCGATCACGCGACCGTGGGTGAGGTGATCCAGCAGCATCAACCGGTCGGCGACCCACAGCGGGTTGTGGTACGCGAGCGAGATGACTCCGGTGCAGAGCTTGATCCATTTGGTCCGCTCCGCGGCGGCAGCGATGAAGACCTCAGGCGAACTGATGATTTCGCTGCCGGCCGAGTGATGCTCGCCGATCCACGCTTCGTCGAAGCCCAGGGCATCGAGGTGTTCGACGAACTCGAGGTCCCGCTGCAACGCCAGCGTCGGGTTGGTGCCCGCGCGGTGGAATGGCGCGATGAAATATCCAAACCTGAGCTTCGCCATTGAAGGTCTCCTTGCAGTCGCGTTGCGGAGAACCATAACTCAGGCTGGCAAGCCCCAGAGAGGATCAGCGGCCTTGACGTCGTCGATTGTCTCGACCGCGATATTGCTCAGCCGAGGGGGCCAGACCTACCTGGCCCCTCGGCTACCGCGAGCACGTCTTAGTGGCGCAAGGGCGCGATCAGCTGTGGCCGCAGAGGTTGCCGATGCAGCCACCGCCGCCGCCGGGTCCGCCACCACCGCCGCCGACGCCCGGGATGCTGCCGCTACCGCCGCCGGGTCCGCCACCACCGGTGGGGCCGCCGGGAACGCTGCCGCTACCGCCGCCGGGTCCGCCACCGCCGGTGGGGCCGCCGGGAACGCTGCCGCCGCCGCCGCCGGGTCCGCCACCGCCAGTGGGGCCGCCGGTATCCGGGGCCGTGGACGGCGCGACGCTGGACGTCGAAGTGGTTGTCGTGGTTGTCGTTGTGGTGCTGCTGGGTGCCTTATTGCCGCCGCCGCCACAACCGACCGCTAACACGAGCATGGCCGCACCGCCGAAAACCGCAGCCGCCGTCCGAGCTTCCGATCTCATCAGACTCCCCACTCTCTACGACTCTTTCTGCAAACTCTTTGGTTGTTACCCGCTCACGTCACCCGCAAACCGCACGGATCGCGCCGGACATGACGATGGCCCATCTCGCGGTGGAGATGGGCCATCGATGGGCCGGCCTCGGGCGCTCGGCGGCCTAGCAGTTGAGTCCAGAGATGCAGGCGGTGAGGACGGCCTGGTGGACGCTGCCGGCGGATACTGCGTTCGGGGCCGCAGGCGTGACGCTCGACGAAGCGTGACTTGCCGGGGCCGGCGTGGCAGCGACAGCGCCGGCGCCGAGGCCACCGAAGCCGACGGCGAAAGCGAGCGCGGCGGCTCCGCTCAAGGTGGTGATCGTCATCTTGGTCTGAGACTTCATCGCTGTGTCCTCCCTATCGGGCTTGTTACATCTGATCGAAGTTTGTTACAAGCAAAATCCTACACCTATGCAACTATATGCAGAAGAAAAAGTATCTTGCGTGATGGCTGCATGTTTGGGCAGGTCACGGTTTTATGACGATTACATGGCATGACAGCCTCATTGTGGGCCCGTGCCGAAGGCTGGTCGGCTGCCAGGGACGGGGTACGACTCAGCGGATCCGAGGCACCGGCATCCACACACAGCAAACACCCGTACGCTTTGTCGAGCGGAGCTGGTATCGACATCACGGCGAAGGCAACCGTGATGTCACGGAATATGAAATATGAAGCCTGCCAAGCAGTTTCGCTACTAGTTGGCCCGGAAAACTAGTCTTCCTTGGTGATCAGCTTCCGCAGTGCCACCCGATCGGGCTTGAGCAGCTCGGTGATTCGCGGCTTGTTCACCTCGGCGACGATGATCTCGCCGACCTCCGGGTAGACCTCGCTGAAGATCCCGTGGGACTTCATCTTCTCGGTCTGATAGAGGTTGTCCTCGGTCGGTGTCACGTAGTACACAGCGTCGGCCTTGAAGCGGTGCACCAGCCAGAGGTGTATCAGGGTCATGAGTCGCTTCTGGCGCAGCTTCTCGCCGAAGGTGTTCTGATCGCGCACCTGAAGGATGCTGCGGCCGTGACGGTCTTTGATCGGGTCGACGACGACGTTGGCGAGCTGCTCCTCACCGCTGCCGTAGATCCCGAGTTCGAGCACATCCGCGCCGGCGCGGCGGGGCCGCAGCGTGACACGCAGTTTCTCGCCGATCTGGTAGTGCTCGCTCCACAGCGCCAGCCACTCCTCCAGCAACTTCTTGGGCACCTCGGTCTGCACCAGGTGCTGGTGCTGGGTCGAGCCCTTGCCCATCGCCTTCGTGGTTGCGGTGCGCCCCGACGAAGCGGCCAGCGCGGCGTCGCTGCGCGGGCCGCCAACCAAAGTCTGCGGCGTCCGGTAGGGCGACTCGACCAGGCGCATCTTGCGCTGCAGACGAGCCAACGCCAGCATGCCGTCTTGCCTGAGGTTGGTGGCGAACTCCTCGGCGGCGACGCCGTCGATCTGATGCCCGCCGTAGGTGATGAAGTTGAAGACGAAGCCCATCTTGCCGAGCTCTTCGGGAAAACGCTTCATCTCCTCATCGGTCATTCCGGTGGTGTCCCAGTTGAACGACGGCGACAGGTTGTAGGCCAGCATCTGGTCAGGGAACTCGGCGTGAATCGCGTCGGCGAATTCTTTGGCGTCGGCCAGATCTGCGGTCTTCGTCTCCATCCAGAGGATGTCGGCGAACGGCGCGGCCGCGAGCGACTTGGCGATCGCATACGGAATGCCCCCGCGGACCTGGTAATAGCCTTCGGGGGTTCTGGCCAGCTCCGGGCTCCACGGCGGGTCGGTGCCCAACTCCCTCGCCTTTTCCCGAGCCGCGTACTGCGACGTCCGCCCGGCGAACTGCCGCCACTCATCGGGGCTCATGCTTGCCGGCTCGCCTTCGCTCTCACCGAACGTCAGCACTTCCGCCACGGCATCGCTGTAGGTCATCAGCCCGGCGTCGTCTTCCCATGCGGCCACGAACCGAGACTCGACCTGGTCGAACAGGTCGTCGATCGCATCCTTTCCGTTCTCCCGCCAGGTGTTGACGGCGTCGGCGACCAGGCCGAGGATGCCTTGGCGCTCAAGCCACGCGCTGGCGATGCCGTACTCGCCATCGGCGAGCGCATACAAAAGATGACCGTTGAGCTGCTTGACGCCCAGCTCGTAGAAGCGCCGCATCAGCGCCAGGAAACAGGACTTGTACGACGGGATGCCCAAGTTGGTAGCCCCGAGCAGGAACGGCTGGTCGCGCTCGTCGGAGTTGCTGTCGATCAGGTTGGCCGCCTCGGCGTCGGTGCGCGCGACGATGATGCCCGGCACCCGCATGACGTCGAGTTGGAAGCGTGCGGCATTGAGGCGCTTGATCTGTTCGTCGGACGGAACCAGAACCTTGCCGCCCTGATGACCGCACTTCTTGGTACCCGGACGCTGGTCTTCGATGTGGTAGCCGGGAACGCCGACTTCGACGAAGCGGCGGATCAGGTTGCGCACGTGCGGATCACCGCCGTGACCGGTGTCCGCGTCGGCAATGATGAACGGCCGAAAGTCATACTGCCTGGCCGTGGCGCGCTGCTGCTCGCTCATCTGCAGCCACTGGTAGTGCTGGTTGCGGTCCGCGGTGAGAAGCGCGCGCACCAGCACCGCGGCATCTTCGGGCACCTGGCTCAGTGGATAACTGGCGAGGTCGGGCCCGGGATCCTCGGTGGTGGACCCCTTGGCGGAAGTTGCCCAACCGCCGAGGTAGATCCCCTCGATGCCCATCCGCTTCATACTCACTGCCTGTCCGGGTGAGTACGGCCCGAAGGTCGTGATGCTCTTCTTCGCCGCGAAAAGTTCGCGTAGGTGGGGATAGAACGCCCTTGCCGCTTCCCGGGCCACGGTGTAGTCGGTCGGTATCGTGCCGCGTTGCTCTACTACCTGGCGGGCCGTATAGAGGCGAATAATCCCGGCAAAGCGTGGGTCGTCGAAGTATCGCTGCGTGGCAGCGACGTCTTGTTCGAACGGTGCGGGGACCTCGGTGTCCGCGTCGATGATGGCCATGGCCTTACGCTCCTCTGTCAGCAGGATTCCGCTGACCGTGAGTCTAGCCCCGGACCCGCTATTTCAATCATGATTAATTGACCGGTTACCGAGCCGGGCCAAACCCGTTGCCGCACCCCGTACTCCAGGGTCATAGATCACCGAAGCGGGGGCGCGGGCCCGCCGAGTCCCGTTATTGCGGACTCTCTAAGCGATTGCGGTGCAATGCTTTTCGCCGGAACTGTCGCCGCCATGCTCGTTCGGACGGCGTTATGGGACACCATCCGGCAAACTGCATAGACGGGTAAATGAAAAGAAATCCACCTCGGCCAGCAAACTTCGAGTAAGGTCGTTCCGGTGCAGACGGAATTGCGCTACGAGCGTTGGTATGTGCTGTTATCCACGCCGCTGGGTCTCGGGCCCAAAAGCAGCGAGGTGCGGGTCGAAGACGGGACTCTGCACGTAAAGATGGGCTGGGCGTTCGAAGCCCATATCCCGGTCGCATCGATCGTTCGCGCCGCAGCGAGCGATGAGCGTGCGTTCACCGCGGGCGTTCACTACTCAAACGGTCGCTGGCTGGTCAACGGCTCGCGCAAAGGACTGGTGGCGTTGACGATCGAGCCTCCGGTACAGGCGAAAGTCCCACTGAGGTCAACGACGCTGCGCTCGTTGGTACTCAGCGTGACCGCTCCGGACGCGCTCATCGCCGCGTGCACAGTCGCGGCCGGTTAACCCGAACGTCGTTGTAGCCACGCCCGCTGGCGGCGGATGAACTCCGCGTCGACGATCTTCCCGTGACCAGGGACGTAGATCGCTGCGCGCCCGCCGATCGCCCGCACCCGATCAAGCGTTGCCGGCCAGGCCGTCACGTCGGAGTCGGCGTCGATGAACGGGTCGGCAGACTCTTCGACGAGGTCACCGGTGAATATCACGACTCGGTCATCGTCATGGTCCAACCCGGGCACAACCACGACCAAGTCCGACGTGGTGTGCCCGCGGCCCGGGTGAGTGATCCGCACCTCGCGGTCGCCCAGATCGACAACGGCGTCGTAGATCCCGCGCTGCGGCGGCCGCAACGCCGCGATCGCCCGGTCGATCTCGCCGGCGTCCGCGCCATGGCTGAGTGCATGCTCCCGAATCTGGTCGTGGGCCGACGACAGGTAATCGACAACCTCCGGCGCGCAGTAGATCGCGGCCCCGGCGAACCGCGAGGAACCCAGGACATGGTCGAAGTGCTTGTGCGTCAACACAATATGGGTGACCGGAACTCCGGCGAGCTGTCGGACGTCCTCGTCGATCGCGGCCGCCTCGGTCAGCGTTGTGCCGGTGTCGACGAGTAAGGCTCCAGCGCGTCCGCGCACCAGGCCAATTGTGACGTCGCAGAACGGAAGCCGGCAGCGATGCACGCTAGGGGTCAGCCGCTCCCAGGCGAATCGCATAAGAGGAAGGTAGCGCGTGGGCCAATGCGTCGGGAACAGTTGACATGTCGGGAATTTCCGACATATAGTGCCGACGTGGCGACTTCGGACCGCGTCTTTCTCGCCCTGGCGAATCCGGTGCGGCGGGAGCTGTTGGAAATTCTGACGCGCCAGCAACTGTCCGCGGGGGAACTCAGTGACCGGTTCGAGCTCAGTCGCCCCGCCGTCGCCGAGCATCTCAAGGTGCTACGTGACGCCGGGCTGGTTGCCGACGAGCCGCAAGGCCGCCGCCGCATCTACCGCCTGACCGCGGAGCCACTCGCCGAACTCGGCGACTGGCTGCACCCCTTCGAAAAGTTCTGGCGCGGACGGCTGGCCGCGCTCGCCGACGTAGCAGAGGAGCTGGAATGAATCAGACGTCATCACCTGCGACGATCACGGTCGACCAATTCGTGGCCGCGCCTCCGGAGACGGTGTGGCGGTTGCTGACCGAACCCGAGCTGATGCGGCTCTGGTGGGCCGAGGGCCAAGTGGCCGCGGTCGTCGGCCACCAGTTCGTCCTCGACATGCCCGGCTACGGCAAGCAACCCTGCAAGGTGCTCGAGGTCGATGCACCGCACCGTTTCGTCTACACCTTCACCCCCGCCTGGACGCTCACTTGGCGCCTGGAACCCGAAGGTGCCGGTACCCGAGTGTTCTTGGAGCACAGTGGCTTTGACCTGGACGACACCAGGGTGGCTCAGGCCTTCGACCGCATGGGTCCCGGGTGGCGCGATGTGGTACTCCCCCGCCTTGCTGAGGCGGCGGCACAAACGTAGAGAAAGGATCGCGATGCGCGCAGTCGTCATCACCAAGCACGGGGATCCGTCGGTCTTGCAGGTGCAGGAGCGCCCTGACCCGTCCCGGCCGGGGCCGGGTCAGCTGCAGGTCGCGGTCCGTGCCGCGGGGGTGAACTTCGCCGATCACCTCGCCCGCGTCGGGATGTATCCCGACGCGCCGAAACTTCCGGCGATCGTTGGCTACGAAGTTGCCGGGACCGTCACGGCTGTCGGCGACGGCGTCGACCCGAACCGGGTCGGCGAACGGGTTTTGGCCGGAACGCGATTCGGCGGCTACGCCGAAATCGTCAACGTTGCCGCCACCGATTCCGTGGTGCTGCCCGACGCGCTGAGCTTCGAACAGGGCGCCGCCGTCCCGGTCAACTATGCGACGGCGTGGGCGGCGCTACACGGCTATGGCTCGCTGCGCCACGGCGAGCGGGTGTTGATTCACGCCGCGGCCGGCGGTGTTGGCACCGCGGCCATCCAGTTCGCAAAGGCTGCCGGCGCCGAAGTGCACGGCACCGCGTCGCCGGCCAAGCATCAGAAGCTGGCCGAGTTCGGCGTCGACCGTGCGATCGACTACCGCCGCGACGGCTGGTGGAAGGACGTCGGCCCCTACGACCTGATCCTCGATGCCCTCGGCGGAACGTCACTGCGGCGGTCATATGAGTTGCTGCGTCCCGGCGGAAGGCTGGTCGGCTATGGCGTTTCGGCGATGCAGCAGGGCGAGAAGCGCTCGCTACGCAGGGCGGTGCCCCACGCGTTGTCGATGCTGCGCGGTTTCAACCTGCTCACCCAGTTGCAGGACTCGAAGGGCGTCATCGGCCTGAACATGCTGCGGTTGTGGGACGACCGCGGCACCCTCGAACCCTGGATCACCCCGTTGACCGAGGGGCTGCACAACGGCACGATCTGCCCCATCGTGCATGCGGCTGTGCCGTTCGCCGAGGCACCCGAGGCGCACCGGATCCTGGCGGCGCGGGAGAACATCGGCAAGGTTGTGCTAGTGCCGTGAGTCAATGCGTTGGGCGATGCGGCGTCGGCTAGGTTCCCAGCATGGCTGTCTCCGATTCACGCGAAATCGTCATCGAGGCGACCCCTGACGAGATCATGGACGTGCTGTTCGATATCGAGTCATTACCCGAGTGGTCGTCGGCCCATCAAAAGGTCGAAGTCCTGGAGCGCGACGACCAGGGCCGTCCAACCAGATCCCGGCAGATCGTCAAGATCGCCGGCATCAGCGAGGAACAGGTGCTCGCCTACTCGGTGCACGACGACGGGGTGGGCTGGACACTGGTAAGCGCCAAACAGCAACGCGCACAAGATGCCCGGTACACGCTCATCCCTGACGGCGACGCCACCCGGCTGCGTTTTGAACTCTCGGTGGACCTCACCGTGCCGCTTCCCGGATTCCTGATCAAGAGAGGAACCAAGGGTCTTATGGACACCGCCACCGAGGGCCTCCGCAAGCGCGTGCTCGAAATCAAGAAGGGCGGCTAGACCGCTATCTTCTTTCGCGGCGGTTAGCGACACTGTTCGGTATGGAACCGACAGCGGCCAGCACACGCCGGCGAACGGGTTGGGCCATCGGCGCGCTCGCACTGGTGCTCGCAGCGGCCGGCTACGGCGGCGCCGGCAGCAGTCGAGCCGCACCCGCCGGTGGGCCACTGACGATCAGCAGTCCGGCGTTCGCCAACGGTGCGCCGATACCGGTGCAATACACCTGCAAGGGGACCGGCGTCGCGCCGCCGTTGACGTGGTCGGCACCGCTGGGGGCGGCACTCGTCGTCGACGATCCCGATGCCGTCAACGGGGTCTATGTCCACTGGATCGTCACCGGAATCCCGTTCGGATCCGGCAGCACGGTAGACGGCCAGACTCCCGGCGGCGGGGCCACCCTGCCGAACACGTCAGGCCAGGCGGCATACAAGAGTCCGTGTCCGCCTGCGGGCACCGGCACACACCACTATCGGTTTACCCTCTACCAGCTTCCCAACGACTACCAACTGCCCGGCGGATTGGCTGGGGTGCAAGCCGCGCAGACGATTGCCGGCGCGGCCACGGCACAGGCGCAGCTGACCGGAACGTTCGGCGGCTGACCGGCTAGCGGTCGTCCAGAATCTGGTAGGCCGCGTTGTAGCCGGGAGTAAACGTAATGCCCGGGCCGCCATGGCATCCCGCGCCGCCCAGGTAGAGGCCGTCGATCGGAATCGGCATGTCCAGGAAGCCCTTCGGACCGGGACGGTTGGGACCCATCAAATCCGGGTGCAACAGCCCGTGGCAGAAGTCGCCGGCGGGTGCGCCGAACATCGTGTTCATGTGGTACGGCGCGAAGGTTATATGACGGATCACAATGTCTTTGAAGTTCGGCGCGAATTTGGAGATCTTGTCGATAACGCGCTGTGCCATCTCGTTTTTCAGGTGCCCATGCTGGTCACGGTCGACTTCGACGGGGAAGGCATAGGCGAACGCACTCGCGGCGTGCTTGCCGGGCGGGGCCATGCCGGGGTCGTGCACCGACGGGATCTGCATGCCCATCGACGGATTGTCCGGAACGATGCCCTGCCGGCAGATCTCCCACTGCCGCTGTTGTTCTTCGGGTGTCCCGAAGATGCCCACCGACTGTTGCATGCCCTCTTCGTTGAGGAACTCATACGGCGGTGCGAATTCGGGTAACCCGTCCAGCGCGAAATGAAGCTGGACGAACGAGGCCCGGTGGTCACGATCGGAGACACGTGAGACCAGTTCCGCGGGAACGTGTTCGGGCGCAATGAGCTCGGTGAGGGTGACGTCTGGCGACAAGTTGGACACCACGATCGGCGCCGAGATCGTCGAACCGTCACGCAGTCGGACGCCGGACACCTTCCCGTTCTCGACGAGGATCTGTTCGGCCTTGGTGCGGAAGCGGATCTCGCCGCCGTGGGATTCAAAAAGCTCGCGTAGGTGTTCGGTGAGTGCGCCGATGCCGCCCTTGAGCTTGGTCATCATCGCGGTACTGTCGTCGGGCACCGCAAGCGCGAACGCCAAACACGCGGCACTGCCCGGTGTGTACGGGCCGCGGTATGTCGAGTTCACCGCCAAAAATGCCAGCATTCCCCGCATTACGGCGTGCTTGTCTTTGTCCGGCAGGTAGCGGTCGATCACGTCCATCGCCGACCCGAACAACATTTCGTGAATCGCGCGGCGTTCGGCGTCGTTGGTTGCGCAGGCGTACATCTGGTCGAGAGTCTTGGGTGGCTGGCGCACGTCGAAGCGGCCGAGCGCTCGCGCGGGAGCCTGGCTCCAGCCGATCAGCTCGGCCATGCCCATGACGGCCTCGATGCCGTGCTTCTCGCTCAAATGCGTCATCAGCTGCATCGGGTCGCGATAGAAGACCATCGGCTCTTCGCCGTTTTCACCGATGTTGATCGACATGACGTCGGGCTCTATCGCGGGCAGCGTGTCGAGGCCGAGGTCCTTGGTGAGTTGGCTTGCCGTCGGGAATTGCACCGAACCGGCGATCTCGTAGCGGAAGCCGTCGATCAATTCGACCGTTGCCGCCATGCCGCCCGCGTAGGTGTTGGCTTCCAGGCACACAGTCCGGAGTCCTGCGCGCTGCAGAATCGCCGCAGCGGTCAGCCCGTTGTGCCCGGCACCCACCACGATTGCGTCGTATTCCGTCTTGCTCATAGTGCCGGCCCTGCCCTCCGTCGGTGGTCTGCGCGTGACAAGAATATGTCAGTACTGACATAATTGGAAGATGTCAGTACTGACACGAGCTGTGAGATACGATCGGCCTGAGATGACTGTGCTAGCCGGTAAGCCGGCCAACCGCCACGAACTGCGCCGACGATCGACCCACGAGGCGCTGCGCGAAGCCGCGTTAAAAAGCTTCGCCCGCAAAGGGTTTGCGAACGTCACTGTCACGGAATTGGCGCGCGAGGCCGGTGTCACCGAGCGCACCTTCTTCCGGCATTTCCCGACCAAGGAGTCGGTGCTGTTCGCCGACTACGAGACGCAGTTGGAATGGCTGGCCGAGGCCCTCGCGCAACGCCCGGCCTCGGAGTCGCTCTTCGATGCGGTGCTGGCGAGCGTCGCGGCCTTCCCGCACGACCTGGAAGTGGTCCGCCAGGCCGCGACCGCCCGCACCGAGTTGATCAGTGCGGAACGCATCGCCGGCCACCTGCGGGTGGTGCAATCGTCGTTCGCCGCGGTGCTGACCGATTTCATCAGGAACCGCAAGCCGGACGCGCCGAATCTAGATCTGGCCGCCGAGGTCGCGGGCTCTGTCGTCGCAGCGGCTCTCGTGGTGGCAGTGGAGCATTGGGGCCACAACGGCTGCATCGACGATCTCGGTGAGCTGGTGATCGCGAGTCTGGATTTGGTCCGCTCCGGCTTGGCGTCGCTGGCCTAACCCACCGTCGGCGTTCGAGATGCGAGCCGAAGCAAACCTCGGCGCAACTCGTCGTCGCGCTGCCTGGCATCGAGTTCGACGAGAGCGATTTCGGCGACCGCCGCGACGAGCAGCGCCGCGATCGGCTCCGGCGATACCCAGCCGAGCGCCTCCAGGTCGGGCATCATCAGGGTCGCCGCGTCGTGGTTGCGCGCCGCGACCAAATCGGTCAACCCGGCCTCGGTGCGGGACTGAACCAGCAATGCCTTGGTGGCCGGTTCGGCCAAACACCCGTCGAGATAGGCATTCATCGCCGCCTCGAGCCGATCGTGTCCGGGCGGCAGATCTGCCATCGCGGCGCCGATCGATTCCACCAGCTCGTCGTGGAATCGGACATGTAATGCCCGCACGTACTCGGCGCGGCTGGGCCAGTGTTGGTAGAAGCTCCCCTTCGCCATGCCGGCCTCGGCGACGATCGCATTCACCGAGATCCTGGCCAAGTCGGCGGTTCCCAATAGGCGCTGCCCGGCGTCCAGCAGCGCATTGCGTCCGGGTTCCGGGGATCTCACCGCAGTGCCGCCCTGCGCTGGCTGCGCCGTGCCAGCATCTCGCCGTACTGCTCGCAGACGTCGATTATCCCGGTGAGTTGATACGTGATCCATCCCTTGTGCGTCGACGGGAGGTTCTTCTCGAACAGTCGGTGACCGAGGATCTGAATGGTCCATCCGCCGATGAACATCGGGGCGCCGACCTTTGGCTTGGCGAACATCAGCGGCAGGCCGACCGCGATGATCGGAATGCCGACGAGATGAGTCGTCTTGACCCCCTTCGACGTGTGTTGCGTGCGGTAGTAGGCCATCTTGTCCGCAAACGGCGCTTCGGGCGGTGGGGCTTGTCGCATCTCGGTTCCGTCCTTGTCATGACGTTCCTATGGATGTACCGTACGGGATGACCGACCAGTCGGTCAATACAGTCGAGAGGAACTTCCATGCCGACTATCCAGACCAGGGCAGGCCGGGTTGCCTATAGCGAAATTGGCAGTGGCCCAACGGTGTTACTACTGCACGCAACACTGCACGACCGCCGCGACTTCGACCCGATCCTCGAGACGCTGGCCCGCCGCTATCGCGTCATCGCCGTGGACTGGCCGGGGCACGGGGACTCCGATCCCGTCGACCCCGCCGTCGAGCCCAGTGCCCCACTCTTCGCCGACGTACTCGAAGATGTCGTCGACGGCCTGGGCCTGACAAGGGCTGTGCTGATCGGAAATTCGGTCGGCGGGTTTGCCGCCGCGCGGTTGGCGATCAACCGGCCCGAGTGCGTCGCGGGACTGGTCCTGGTCAACACCGGCGGGTTCGTCCCGTTGGGCCCGGCGACGCGCGCCTTCTGCCGGGTCATCGGCTCGCGGGCCTTTGTCCGGCTTGGCGCGCCGGCGTTCATCCGGGGCTACATGAAGGCCAAGACCGACAACGACCGCGAGATCGTTGCGCGTGCCATCGCTGCGACGAAAACAGCCGAGGGCATCCGGACCGAAACAGGGCTGTGGCGAAGCTTTGCGACGCCCGAGCATGATTTGCGAAGCCGTGCCAGCGGAATTGACCGCGCCCACGCTCATCGTGTGGGGCAAGAAAGACATCGCGATACCGCTGCGCGCCGGGCGCGCCACCCATGACGCCATCCGTGGTTCCCGGCTTGAGGTCTTGGATACCGGACACGTGGTCATTCTCCTCGGATCCGCAGGGGTTCCTGGCGATTGCCGAGCCGTTTCTGCGGCGCGTCAGTGGTCGAGCGTGCACCGTAGGTGACGACACGCCGCCGGGACCCACCGTGGACGCACACCGAAAGCCGTGAGCGCACAACCGATATCAGGTGCCGCACTCTGCCGCGGTAGCGGGCGTGACGCTCAGTACAGGGGCGACCAGTCCGACGTCCGCAGCAACCGACTCTCCCACTGATCGCGATACTTGAGGGCTTCGAACATGTAGCTGCCCGGCGCCCGGTACTCGGGCGGCACCTCCTTGGTCAGCAGATGGACGAGTGCCGCGTAGTCGTTGGAGTCGTCAATCTTCTGCCACAGCATGGCTTCTCGTCGTTGATAGCTTCCGTGCGCGACTTGGAAACAGGCCTGGATGTCCAGTATCCGCATTCGCGCCGGCGCCTGGGACAGCGGCCGATAGTAGATGTCGTTCCAGGAGCGGATGTAGTCGTCGAGCGGCGCGGAAGGCCAGCCGGTGTCTTCCATGAAGAGGCTCAGTGGGTGTGTCCCAGCGTCGGTGGGCACGGTCGCCAGGTCGACCGACTGCATCGGGGACCACGCCACCGGCAGCAGGAGCTTGCCCGTCACCTCGTGGCGTAGGTTGTCCAGTTCGCGCATCCAAGGCTGCAGATCGCCCCGCTGGGCGCGTCGCGCGAGACTTTCCCAGGACGCGCCATCGGCAATGCCCGTGATCGTGACCACGGTGTAGGAGGGCCCGGTGCCGTGTGTGTGGTTGGTGTACCAGAGCAGCCGGGCATTGTCTTCGATGGCCAGCGTGGGCATCCACCCTTCGCGGTAGGCAGCCTCGAATTCGTCTTGCCGCATGCCCACCACTTTGTGGGTCTCGTGCAGGAATAGCACTTGGGCTCCTAAGCTCAGGCGTCATCGGCGATCAGCGTGGCGAGCTGATCGCGATTGACCTTTCCGGTCGCGCTGTAGGGGATGTTGTCGACGATCGCCAATCGCTCCGGAAGCTTGAAGTACGCGATCGACTCGCGACAGTAAGCTCGCAACTCGTCGAGTGTCACCGGGGCGCCAACCACCACGGCGGCACCGACTCGTTGGCCCAACTCGTCGTCGGCGATCCCGGCGACCGCGACGTCACGGACTGCCGGATGTGAACGCAACGCTTCCTCGACCTCGATCGGTCCGAATTTCTCTCCCCCGCGATTGATTGTGTCCTTCAGTCGGCCGCTAGGGAAGATGTAGCCGTCGGCATCTTGGCGGGCTAGGTCACCGGTGCGCAGCCAGCCTTCGGTGACGTTCTGGGTCGTGTTCACCCACAACTCGCCGACCGCTCCGGCGTTGACGTCGTTGCCGGTGTCGGGGTCTACGATTCGCACTTCGACTCCGGGTAGCGGCCGGCCGACGGAGCCGGCGCGCGCGGGATCGCGGTGATCGTCTGGCATCAAAGTCGTGTAAGCGCCCAGGGTTTCGGTCTGACCGAATACGTTGGCCAACGCCACGTGCGGCAGCGCCGTCATGGCCCTGTGCACCAGACTCAGCGGCGCGGCCGCGGCCCCGTACGCAATGGCGATCAGAGACGACAGATCGGTGCCGGCGAAGTCGGGATGGTCGAGGATCCGCTGCAACATCGTCGGCACCATGAATGTGGTGCTGACGCGGTGCTCTGACACCAGGCGCAGCCATTCGCCGGCGTCGAACCGCTGCTGTATCACCGTGGTGTTGCCCGAATACAAGCTGCCGAGGACCCCTAGCGCGCCGCCGACATGGAACAGTGGGACGGTCAGCATGCT
Organism: uncultured Actinomycetota bacterium; assembly: GCA_963794245.1. Classification (GTDB taxonomy): domain Bacteria; phylum Actinomycetota; class Actinomycetes; order Mycobacteriales; family Mycobacteriaceae; genus Mycobacterium. The sequence goes on from CAWCDD010000006.1 coordinate 120,067, forward strand.
CACCGAGGGCTTCGCGCCGGCCCGGAAGGGTCGCGACATTCCGGTGATGCGCCTTGCGAGCTGACGTCCGGTGATGCTGACCGTCTTTGGGAGTCCCGTTGTGCCGCTGGTGAACAGGATCAACGCGTCGCGGTCGTCGGCGGCATCGGGATCCTCGTCGACGGCGGGTGACCCGGGTTGGCCAGCGAGATCGGCGAGCGTCAACACCGTGGGGGCACCCGCTGCCCGGACCCGGTCGACGTACTGCTCCCCCGCGACAGCCACATCGGCGCAGGCGGCATTCTTGCGCAGGCCTTGCAACTCCAGCGGTGTCAGCGCGGGGTTCATCAGCGCGGGCGCGGCGCCGATGCGCGCCGCGCCGAGCAAGGCGGCAATCGACAGCAGACTGCCACCATCGACGACGGCGATGCGCTGTCCGGGCGTGACGCCGTGCGCGGCCAGGCCCGTCGCGCACTGGCGTACTGCCGTGCCCAGCTCGCCATAACTGACGGTGCGCCCGCCGACGATGAGCGCGGGCCGGGCGGGATCGCCGCTGGCGGCGGCGTCATGGATCGTCCCGGTGTTCATGCGCGGCTTAATACAGGGGTGACCACTCGGAGGTGCGCAGCAACCGGCTGCTCCACTGATCGCGCAGGTCCAGGGCGTCGTACATCCAGGTGCCCGGCGCGCGGTATTCGGCGGGAATATGGCTGCGGAGCAGGTCGAGCAGCGCGTCCGGCCGGCTGATGCGCTGCATCAGGATCACCTCGCGCCGCACATGGCTGCCGAGTGCCGGCTGGAATGCCGCGTGCATCGTCAGCATTGAGGCTGGCTCCTCGAGACTCCTCGCGTACACCTCACCGCAACGGACGATGTATTCCTCGAACTTGTCCTCGTAGGGCCACATGGTGTCTTCCATATAGAGCGTCATCTCGTGCTCTCGCCCGTCGACCGGCACCTCGTCGAACTGCACGTCGCCCAGCGGTGACCACGGCAGCGGCATCAGCAGCTTGGCGTCCACCTCGTGGCGGAGCTCATCGAGGCCACGCATCCACTCCTGAAGGTCGCCCTTCTGCACCCGCAAGGTCAGCCGCTCCCACGCCGCTCCGTCGCGAACGGCGGTCACGGTGACGACGGTGTACGCGGGGCCGCTGCCATGCGCCTGGTTGGCGTACCACAGCAACCGAGCGTCGTCACCGCGCGCGAGTATCGGCATCCAGCCGTCGCGAAACGCCGCCTCGAAGTCGTCTTCCTTACGGCCGCGCACCGTGTGTAGTTCGTGCATGAACAGCACGCACAGACCTCCCATTCGCGGCGTTGGGTGCAAGGCCGCTCAACGGACGGTAAACCCCGGCCGCATTGGACGTCCAGGCCGGGTTAGTCATATGCGCAATTAGGCCCGGTCGGTGACCTAGACAGCCGAGTTGAGAATCTGGTTTGCTCAAGTCGGTATCGTCCTTACCGGGCAGGAGTTCTCCCATGGCAAGGCTCGACGTGCCCGACGGCCCCGGTGGAGAAGCCGCCATGATTTGGTCGCTGCGTCCACCGCTCGGCGGCATGGTCGAACGCATGATCCGCGGCGCGTATCAGCAGAGCATCCTGCCGGCCGACGAGCGTGAGCTGGCCAGAATGCGAATCGCGCAGATCAACGACTGCACCGCCTGCTCGGGTTTTCGCGCCCAGTCGGTGCTCGACGCCGGCGTGGCACCTGAGCTCTACGACAACGTCGCCGCGTATGCCAGCTACCCCGGCTACACGCAGCGCCAGCGCCTTGCCATCGAGTACGCCGAGCGCTTCGCCAACGACCATGCGTCCATGGATGACGTGTTCTTCCAACGACTTCGGGAGTCGTTCTCCGACGAAGAGATTCTGGATCTCACGTTGTGCGTCGCGGTATTCCTCGGCCTGGGGCGCTCCCTGACCGTGCTTGGCGTCGACCAGTCCTGCGCCATCGACCTCTAACCAAGCATCGGAAGGAACCCATGGACCTCGCCACCGTCGATGAACTGCTGAGCACCACGCGGTCGGTGCGCAAACGCCTCGACCTGAGCCGGCCGGTCAGCCGAGACGTGATTCTGGAGTGCATCCAGCTCGCGATGCAAGCGCCCACGGCGAGCAATACACAGGACTGGCGTTGGCTGGTGATCACCGACGCGGACAAGCGCGCGGCGATCGCCGAGATCTACCGCAGCATCGGTGCGCAGTACCTGGCGTACGCGGTTGACAACGCGACGGACCCGCAGACGCAGCGCGTTTACCAGAGCGCGATGAGCCTGACCGAAACGCTTGGGCAGGTTCCGGTGCACGTCATTCCCTGCCTCAACCAGCGCATCGACACCGCGGAACCGGGCATCGCCGCGGCCGCCTGGGCGTCGATCATCCCGGCTGGCTGGAGCTTTCTGCTGGCGCTTCGCTCGCGTGGCCTGGGATCGGTGTGGACGACGATGCATCTGTTCAAGGAGCAGGAGGTGGGCGAGCTGCTCGGTATCCCGCCCACGGTCACGCAGGCCGCGCTGTTCCCCGTCGCCTACACGATCGGTACCGACTTCCGGCCGGCCACGCGGCCTCCCGCGGAGACCATCACGTTCTGGAACAGTTGGGTACCGGCTGATGGAGAAAGCTGATGCAGTCCTACACCGTGCGATTCCACGTCGACGCGCCGCCGAAAAAAGTCTGGCGGGTGCTGCATCCGCCGGCGCCGCCGAACGCCCCGCGCCCGCGGGTGCTCGAGTGGCCGGGCGGCAGCATGGAAATCCTGAATGAGGGCAACGAAGCCGGTGAAGGCCTGGTCCGCACCTGCGTCTTCGAAGTGCCGAAGTATCTGCTGTCCCGCGGCAGGGCGCGTTCCTGGGAGACCGTGACCGAGGCGGAGCTCAACAAATTGTCACGGTATGTGGCCGTCGGCGCCCCACTGTGGTCCCGCGCCGAGGGATATCACCAACTCGAAGAACAGCCCGACGGCACCACCGTGCTGACATTCCACGAGACGTATCACGCCTACAACCCGGTGCTGCGCTTCTTCCTCGAACGTCCGGTGCACGCGAAGATTTCACGCGACAACCTCGCGGTCTATGAGCACGCACTCGGATACGCCGGCACAGTGCGGCGGCTGGCCTAGGCGTTGGCGAAGCGCTCGCTGATTTCACAACGAGGTGAATTAGGTTCTTGACCCCGGTACCCTCGATTTCTATGGGTGGAGTTCCTACGGCGGCAAGGTTGGCTGCTGCGAGTCTGATGGTCGCGGGCTGGGCCGCGTCGACGGTCGTTGCCAGCGCCGATCCGGACGACACACGGGGGCCGGCACCTGGGCCGACGCCAGGGCAATCAGCGCCGCCGTCGCCGGCGGCATCACCCGCGCCCGCAGCGTCGCCATCGGCATCACCGGCACCGGCGCCGCCGGGAGCGCCGAAGACGGTCATGGACAAAGACGGCCTCTACGCAGTGGGTACCGACATCGTGCCCGGCATCTACAGCAGTGGCGGCCCCATCGGCAACGGCACCTGCTATTGGAAGCGCACGTCCAACCCTGACGGCGCCCTGATCGACAACTCGCTCAGCAAAAAGCCGCAGGTCGTCAAGATCGACCCCACGGACAAAGCGTTCAAGACGGACGGCTGCCAGCCCTGGCAACTGACCCCGGACGCCAGCCCGCCCCCAGACGTCGCCGGGCCGGTCGCAGGCGCCCAGGTACAGGGCATCATCGGCACTCTCAACGGCCTGCTTGCGCCGAACGGACAGCGCGTACCCGGCACCTGATCGGAGGATGACGGCGACCAGCCGTGATCTCCGATCGCCCCGTTTTGGATAGCGTGGCGTCGTGGCCAGTACGCAACAGATCGTCGTCGTCGGTGCCGGAGTCAGTGGACTGACGTCGGCGCTGTGTCTGGCCGAAGCGGGGTGGCCGGTGCGGGTGTGGACCGCCGCCCTGCCACAGCAGACGACCTCGGTGATTGCCGGTGCGGTGTGGCTCCCGCCACGGCCAGCCGAACGCGCTACCGAAACACTGGCGTGGACCCAATATTCGCTCGCGGTGTTTCGCGAACTGGCCACCGATCCCGACACCGGCGTGCAAATGGCGCCGGCGATCAGCGTCGGCGAATTGACGGCGACCGAGGCGATGTCGTCCGCGGCGCAGCTCATCCCCGCGCTGCGGCCGGCCGAGCAGGCCGAGCTGCCGGAGGGCTTCGAGGTCGGGTTTCGCGCGACCGTGCCGATGATCGACATGCCGCAGTACCTCGACTACCTGACGCAGCGACTTGCCGCGGCCAGCTGCGAGATCGAAGAACACCGAGTGCAGTCCCTGGCCGAAACCGCCGACGCCGCACCGATCGTGATCAACTGTTCCGGTCTCGGCGCACGGGCGTTAGTCGGCGACGACACGGTGCGGCCCCTGTTCGGCCAGCATGTTGTCCTCGCCAATCCTGGTCTGCGGCAACTATTTCTAGAGATAAACAACGGCCCGGAGTGGGTCTGCTACTTTCCGCACCCGCAGCGCGTGGTGTGCGGCGGGATCAGCATCCCCGATCGCTGGGACACCACTGCGGAGCCCGAGATCACCGACCGCATCCTGGCGCGTTGTCGCCGGATCGAGCCGAGACTTGGCGATGCTGAGGTGATCGAGACGATTACCGGGCTGCGTCCCGATCGTCCCTCGGTGCGATTGGAAGCCGAGCCGCTCGGGCGGGCACGTTGCATCCACAACTACGGCCACGGCGGCAACGGTGTGACGCTGTCCTGGGGTTGTGCGCGCGAGGTGCTGCGCCTGGTCAGCCGTGATCGCTGACCGGCGAAAGCGCTGTCTCCACGGTCGCGTATGTCGGCAGCAGCGGACGCAGTCCGCAGGCGGCAATGGTTCGGGCCACGACGGGTTGGCAAGTGACCAGCCGTAGCGTGACGCCGCGATTGCGACACTGCGTCGCCTCGTGCGCCAGCGCCGCATAACCGCACGAGCCCATGAAATCGAGGTCGCAGACGTCGATTACGAACGGGCCGGGAGCGACGGTTGCCGCGGCGCCGCGGCTCAGCACGTCCTGCCAGGCGGTCTCGTTGCTGGCGTCGATGTCACCGCCGACGTGGACGACTACCGAGGAACCGGTGCGCTCGATAACCGTGCGCAGGCCGCTTGGCGCGTGGTCAAGATACGACCCGTTGTGGGTTCGTGAGAATCCAATTGCGGCAGTGTCCATCTTTGCGACATCCCGTCGTCGTGGGCAGGTATCGGGCGACGCCGTCCTTTTCCCGATAAGGTCGGCAGGGTTGTCGTCAAACCGACCCCCGTCGGTTTTCACGTCGCTGCTGAGCATATGTGGAATTGAGATTTGCCGACGTGAATTGCGCAAATCGCCCGGTTTCCCTGCTCAGGCTCGCGGCCGAAGGTCACTGAAAGCCTTACTATTTCAGTAACGGTAGCAACGACGAACCGAAACGGTGGCGCACCAGTGAGCATCGATTACGCGCTTAATACTCACATTGTCACCATTACGATCAACCGCCCCGAGACGCGCAACTCGCTGGATATGGAACATTTCCGCGATCTGGCGCACGCATGGGCCGACTTCCGTGACGACGACGGCGCGTGGGTTGCGGTCGTCACCGGCGTCGGGCGCGATTTCTGCACCGGGGCGGATCTGAAGAAATTCATTCCGGAACTGACCGGCGACCTTCCCAAACCCGAGGGATGGGACGCGCTTGATGCCATCCACGCCGTGCTCCATCGGTTCCCGGTGTACAAGCCGATCATTGCCGCGGTGAACGGCACCTGCGTCGCGGGCGGCTTTGAAATGTTGGGCTGCACCGACATTCGCGTCGCCGTGCCCGAAGCACGGTTCGCGGTGATGGAGCCCAAGCGCGGGCTTTTCGCCGGCGGCGGCAGCACGGTGCGGCTGCCGCGCCAGATTCCCTACGCCCTGGCGATGGAGCTGCTACTGACCGCCGAGATGGTGGACGCGCAACGAGCACTGGCCATGGGGCTGCTGAACCAGGTGGTGCCGGCTGACCGACTGATGGACACGGCCTACGACTATGCGGAGCGCATCGCGGCCAACGCGCCGCTCGCGGTGTTCGCGACCAAACAGTCTGCGGTCGAAGGGCTCACACTCGACCTGGAGGCGGCCTACGACAACGAGACCCGGCACAGTGACCGGGTTTTCGAGACCGAGGACGCCAAGGAAGGCCCGCGCGCCTTCGCCGAGAAACGACCACCGCGGTGGCAGGCGCGCTGAGAATCAGGCTCGAGTGTGACGGTCGACGTCGCGGATCACCAGGGACAGCAGCCAGCTCACGATCGACAATAGGATTGCGGCCCAGATCGCCGTCCACCAAAAGTGGTCGATCGCCAGCCCCCAGTGCGTCGTGTGTTCGGTGATCCGTGCGGTGAGCCAAAGCATCAACGCGTTGACGACGATGTGGAAGAGCCCGAGAGTCACGATGTACAGCGGGATCGACAAGAACTGAACGATCGGTTTGATGAATGCGTTGACCAGACCGAAGATCACGGCGACGACGAAGATGATGCCGACTCTCGCCAGCGGCGTGTTACCGCCGACGAAGCTCAGCCCGTGAACGAAGTGGGTGACGATCCATAAGGCAAAACCCGTCAATGTGGCGCGAAGCAGAAAAGGACCCATGTCGGGAGATCCTGCCACCGAGCGTCGCCGTCGGGACCGAATTGAAGGGCGGGCAGCCCCATTCGCCTCCGCGGTGCCCCGCGGCTCAGTTCAGCGCGTAGAAGCGCTGGGCGTTGCGCCCGCCGATCTTTTCGCGTGCTTCTTCGCTGATGTCCGGGCGGGTTCGCAGGTGCTTGGTGCTCTCCGGCCACTCGCCGTCCCAGTGCGGGTAGTCACTGGCGAACATGATGAAGTCGGCGCCGAGCACGTCGATCACACCGGGCAGGATCGGTTCTTCGGGCTCACACGTCACCCAGATGTTGCCCGCGGACAGATATTCGTGCGGATCGCGCCGCCAGCCGCCCTCGACCCAGTCCCCTCGCTTCTCGTAATGCTCGTGCAGGCGGTCCATGAAGAACGGGACCCAGCCGGCGCCGGCTTCGAGGAAGGCGACCCGCAACTGCGGATGGCGTTCGAAGACGCCGCCGGAGACCATCGCCGTCATCGCGGTCATCTGGTCGAACGGGAAGCTGATGCAGTGCACCTGGATGTAGTTGGTGAAACGGTCCACACCGATCTTCGGCAGATGGATTCCGGGCGCGCCGTGAACGCCGAGCGGCATCGCAAGATCCACTGCGGCGGCGTAGAACGGGTCGAGATCGGGGTGGTCCAGGTTGCGGGTCTTGAGCGCCGGCGGGACCAGAGTCGCGACCAACCCGAGTTCTTTGGCCTCGGTCATGACGTCGATGGCCAGCTGCCCGTGTTCGATCGGTGTCACCGCCACGCCGCGCAACCGGCCGCCCGACGAGGCGCAGTAATCCGCGATCCATTGGTTGTAGAGCCGCGCGAATCCCGCGGCGAATTCCGGGTCTTCGAGGCTGGGCGCGCACAGCCCGAGGCTCGGGTACAGCACCATCGTGTCAATGTGATCGCGGTCGGCGTCACCCAGCACGCCATCGGGCGACGAGCAGTTGATGTTGGGCGACTTGCTGATTCCGTGCTCGGGCGGACAACCCGCACCCGGGCCGCGATCCTCCGGGTAATTGCGGCCCTCGATCATCAACCGGAGCCGTCTGTCTGTGCTGGGCTTGACGTGATCGGGCCAGCGTTTGATCGCTTCGATCGCCAACGAGGAGTTCTCGGCGACATGTCCATCGGCATCGATGATTCGCATGTATCGGGAACTTACTCTCGCCGTTTTGAGTGTGGAACCGGCTCGCGCCAACGCGTCGCGTGCGCCAGGATGCTTTGGTGGCACGAGAAAAGATCAACGCCGATCAGCGAAACTCGTTCATTGCGGCAATGCTCGGCTGGACGATGGACGCCTTCGATTACTTCATCGTGGTGTTCGTCTACGCCGATATCGCGAAGACTTTTCACCACAGCAAGGCCGAGGTCGCGTTCATCACGACGGCGACCCTGGCGATGCGCCCCGTTGGCGCCTTGCTGTTCGGGCTCTGGGCCGACCGGGTCGGTCGACGCACGCCGCTGATGGTGGACGTGGTCTTCTACTCGGTCGTCGGCTTCCTGTGCGCATTCGCGCCTAACTTCACCGTCCTGGTGATCTTGCGGCTGCTGTATGGCCTTGGCATGGGCGGGGAATGGGGACTGGGCGCCGCGCTCGCGATGGAGAAGGTCCCCGTCGAGCGGCGCGGCTTTTTCTCCGGGCTGCTGCAAGAGGGCTACGCATTCGGTTATCTGCTCGCGAGTGTGGGGTCGCTGGTGGTGATGGACTGGCTGGGGCTGTCGTGGCGCTGGCTGTTCGGTCTGTCGATCATTCCCGCACTGATCAGCCTGATCATCCGCTACCGGGTGCAGGAATCCGAGGTCTGGGAAGCCGCCCAGGACCAGATGAAGCTCACCAACACCAAAGTCACCGACGTGCTGCGCGACGGCAAGATCGTTCGCCGGTTCATCTACCTGGTGCTGCTGATGACCGCCTTCAACTGGATGAGCCACGGCACTCAGGACGTCTATCCGACTTTCCTGGGGTCGACGGCCAACCACGGTGCCGGACTGTCCAGCGTGACGGTCAAATGGATCGTGGTGGTCTACAACATCGGCGCCATTATGGGCGGGCTGTTCTTCGGCACTCTCTCGCAACGGATCAGTCGCCGCTACACGGTGATCTTCTGCGCGATCTTGGGGCTACCGATCGTCCCGCTGTTCGCCTTCTCACGGACCGCGGCGATGCTGTGCCTCGGCTCGTTCTTGATGCAGGTCTGCGTGCAGGGAGCCTGGGGTGTGATTCCCGCGCACCTGACCGAGTTGTCGCCGGACGCCATTCGCGGCCTCTACCCCGGCGTGACCTACCAGCTTGGCAATCTGCTCGCCGCGTTCAACCTGCCCATCCAGGAACGCCTGGCGGAGACGCACGGCTATCCGTTCGCGCTGACCGTCACGATCGTGCCGGTGTTATGCGCGGTGGCGTTTCTGACGCTCATCGGCAAGGATGCGACTGGAATCCGCTTTGGCACCACCGAAAGTGCTTTTCTCCCAACGGAAGTGAAGTGACCTAAAGGGGCGCCTGCTCGCTCAGCGCGCGTCGCAGCATGTGCATCGCGACGGTCGCCGAGCGCTCCCGGATATCGGAGCGGTTGCCGGGAAGCCGCAGTGTCCGGGTGTCGGTTCGGCCTTCGGCGAGCCGGACGGTGAAGCAGACCGTTCCCACCGGCTTTTCCGGCGTTCCCCCGCCGGGACCGGCGATTCCGGTGATCGCGACTGCGGTATCGGCATCGAAGCGCTGCAGTGCGCCCGCCGCCATCGCCTCGGCCACCGGTTCTGACACCGCGCCGTGCGCTTCGATCAGCGCGGGGTCGACGCCGAGCAGCTGCACCTTCGCTTCGTTGGAGTAGCTCACCACGCCGCCCATCACGTAGTCCGACGATCCGGGCCGGTCGGTCAGCCGTGCAGCCACCAGGCCCGCGGTGCAGGACTCCGCGGTGGCTATCCGGCGCCCGGACAGTAACCGGGCGACCAGATCGTCGACCTGCGATCCGTCTTCGGAGTACAGCTGCTGGCCGTGTCGCTCACGCAGCAGCTGAGTCAGTCGGGCGTAGACCTCTGCCGCATCCGGTTCGTAGCGGGTGACCATCTCGATCTCGCCCCGCCGAAGGCACGTGGTGATCTCCAGCGACTGGAATCCGGGGACGGAATTCTGGGCGTCGCGCAGCGTTTCGGCCAGCCCGGACTCGGGCAGGCCGAACATCCGGATTGTCTCCTGGCGGTAGATCGTCCTTCCGGCGATCGCCTGCTGCGCCGCGGGAGTCTCGATGGCCTTGTGCCACATCGGCTGAAGCTCGCGCGGGGGTCCGGGAAGCACTATCACGGTGGGCTTTCCGGGCACCACGACGCCCGGGGCGGTGCCCACCGGATCGAGCACCTGCGCACCGGCGGGAACCATGGCCTGCTTGCGGTTGGCGGCGCGCACAGCGTCAAAACTTTCCGAATCGAAGTGCGCCATAAGCTTTTTGAGGATGTTGGCGATCTTGCCTTCGACTTCTTCATCGAGTGCAAGCTCGCGCTCGCAGAAGCGCGCCACCACCTCGACGGTCATGTCGTCGGCCGTCGGACCCAGGCCGCCGCTGGTGACGATCAGGTCCACACCCTGCTCGGCCATGAAGCGAAGCTGCGCCTCGATATCGGAAGGGCGATCGCCGCAGATGGTGATGTGCGCCAGCTCCACGCCCAGTTCCAGCAGCCGGTCGGCGATCCACGGGCCGTTTCTGTCTTGGACGCGTCCGGTGAGGACTTCGGTTCCGGTGACGACGATGCCTGCGCGCGCGCTCACCGGCATGAGCCTACGCACCCGCGCTCCCGGGTCGGCCGGGCGGATTGCTCGCGTGTGCAGCCCCGGCGTCGAGTGTGTGCTGATGGCGGGGACACGCCGGTCGAGGCCGCCCTGGACGCACGCGCGAAACCGTCAGCGCACACTCGCCCGGCCGGCCGGCAGCACCAGCTAACCGTCGGCGAGGTAGCGCTCGACCGTGGCGACTTTCTGCGTCATGGCATCCTGCGCGCCGACTCGCCAATCCGCCTTGATCACGGTGCTGACCCTGGGGGCTCGAGCGGCCACGGCCTCGACGGCGCGCTGCACGACCGCCATCACTTCCTCCCAGGTGTCGCCTTCGATCACGGTGAACATCGAATCCGTCTTGTTGGGCAGACCGGAATCACGCACCACCCGAACCGCTTCGGCAACGATCTCGCCAACGCCCTCGCCGACGCCGAGCGGGGTGACGGAAAACGCGACTAGGACAGACACCTGACGAGCGTACCCATCCGGCCTGGCAGCATCGAAGTATGCGGGTTCTGGTGCAACGGGTCTCGTCAGCGGCGGTGTCCATCGATGGAGAGGTGGCGGGTGCCATCCGGCCCGAAAGCCAGGGGCTGCTGGCATTTGTGGGCGTCACCCACAGCGACGATGTCGACAAGGCGCGCCGCCTTGCCGAAAAGCTCTGGAACCTACGTATTCTCGCCGACGAACGATCCGCGGCCGACGTCGATGCGCCGATCCTGGTGGTCAGCCAATTCACGCTCTACGCCGATACCGCTAAGGGCCGCCGGCCATCCTGGAACGCCGCGGCCCCGGGAACGGTCGCCGAACCACTGGTCGCGGCGTTCGCGGAGGCTTTGCGCGGGTTGGGCGCCCACGTCGAAACCGGCGTGTTCGGCGCGAATATGCAGGTCGAGTTGGTAAACGACGGACCGGTAACGGTGTTTCTTGAGCTCTGAGCAAGCCCGCGCAGGTACCTTGGATATGTCGGCGCGTCGTGGCCGATCGATCTAGGAGGGGCGACCATGGGCACCGCGCCTGAATCCGGGCCTGAATTCGGCTCGCTCCGTTCCGATGACGACCAGTGGGACATCGTCAGCAGCGTCGGCTATACCGCCCTTCTGGTGGCCGGATGGCGCGCGCTGCACGCGGTCAGCGCGCAACCGCTGGTCCGCGACGACTATGCGAAGGTATTCATCGGGGCGTCACAGGACCCGTATTTGGCCGGTGTGCTTGCCAATCCGGGAACCAATGACGACGAGACCGCCTTCCCGCGTCTGTACGGCGTGCAAACACGTTTCTTCGACGATTTCTTTGCCGCCGCGGGTGACGCGGGGATACGACAAGCAGTAATAGTGGCTGCCGGATTGGACTCTCGCGCATATCGCCTTGAATGGCCGGACGGAACAAGCGTTTTCGAAATCGACCTGCCGAAAGTCCTGGAATTCAAGGGGCGTGTGCTGGGCGAGCATGGCGCGGTACCCAAAGCGTCGCGGGTCGAGGTCGCTGCCGATCTGCGTAGCGACTGGTCCAGGGATTTGGAAGCGGCCGGCTTCGACACCGAAAGGCCCAGCGCCTGGTCGGTGGAGGGGATATTGCCCTATCTCACTGATGAAGCCCAAAACACGCTCTTCACCCGGATCAGCGGACTTAGCGCTCCCGGCAGCCGAATCGCCATCGGCGCACTGGGGTCGCGGCTCGACCACGATCAGCTCGAAGCACTGGAAGCCAACCACCCCGGCGTCAACGTCTCCGGTGATGTGGACTTCTCCGCGCTAACCTACGAGCCCAAGGGCGATCCCGCCGAATGGCTGGCGGCGCACGGCTGGAGCGTTGAGCCCGTTCGCAACACCCTCGATTTGCAGGCCGGCTACGGCATGACACCGCCGGACGTCGACGTGAAGATCGACAGTTTCATGCATTCGCAGTACATAGCGGCAACCCGCTAACGGACGGAGTCGACGTGGTGACGATGACGATGCTCTCCCCCGGCGATGCAATTGCCGAGATCGCCGCCAGTTCACCGGGACCCAAGGTCGGTGCGTTCTTCGATCTCGACGGGACATTGGTCGACGGCTTCACGGCAGCGGTTCACGTCGGCGAGCGGATCCGGCGCCGGCAGGTCGGGATCGGCGAGCTCGTCGGCGTGTTCGAAGCCGCGCTGCGATATCGATTCGGCCGCCTCGAATTCGAGCACCTCATCGTTCGGGCCGCGGGCTATCTGCAAGGCGAGTTACTGGTCGACCTGGACGAGTTGGGCGAGCGGTTGTTCGTCGAACGGGTTGCCTCGCGGCTGTATTCGCACATGCGCGAAATCGTGCAAGCGCATCAGGAACGCGGCCACACCGTCGTACTGAGTTCATCGGCGCTCTCGATTCAGGCGCTGCCGGTCGCCCGCTTTCTCGGTATCTCCAACGTGCAGTGCAACCGTTTCGAGCTCGACGACCTCGGCCGGCTGACCGGCGGAATCCTCAAACCGGTGGTGTGGGGCACGACGAAGGCGGCCGCGGTGCAGCAGTTCTGCACCGACAACGACGTTGCGGTGCAACGTAGTTACTTCTACGCCGACGGTGACGAGGATGCGGCGTCGATGTCCGTCGTCGGCTATCCGCGACCGGTGAACCCCCGCTCAGGCTTGGCCGCCGCGGCCGCGGCACACGGCTGGCCGGTGATGTGCCTCGCGTCGGTGAGGCGCCGTCCGGTGCGGCCCCTGCGCTATCTGGCGAATCACGTTCGCCGTGACGCGCAGCGCGCCGGGGACTAAGGCTTCAGCAGGATTTTCACGTCGTCGCCCGAACGCGACTCCGCGGTCGCGTACCCCTTGGCGGCTTCGTCCAATGGCAATGACGTGGTGAAGATGCCGTCGACGTCGAGCCGGCCGGACTGCAGCAGCGGGATCAACTCCGGCCAGGTCCGTTGCACCGGCGCCGTGGTGAATCTCAAGCTCGTGCTGCGAATCAGGCAGCCCAGGGCGTTGAGGGGAAACGGATTCATATTGTGCACACCGACAACCGAGACTGTGCCGCCCGGCCGTACCGCGTTGATCGCGTCGGTCAGGGAGGCGTCCGTGGCGACGGCGTCGATCACCGCGTCGGCGCCGCGGCCTCCCGTCGCGGCCAGGATCGCCTCCACCGCGGGCGCTTTCAGGGGCGTAGCTCCCCATCCGGCGGCACGGTCCAAGCGGCCTTCGACCTGATCGACAGCAAAAACCGTTGCAGCACCTTGGAAAATTGCGCTGCGCAGCGAGCACAAGCCGACCGCGCCCAAGCCCATGACCGCCACGGTGCCGCCGACCGGAATGTCAGCGCGCTGCGCGGCCGCCCATCCGGTGGCGAGGTTATCGGTAAGGAGCAGAGCCTGTTCGGTGCTGATCCCCTCGGGGATCCTCAACAGCTGGAAATCGGCGGCGGGCACGGCGAGGAGATCGGCTTGTGCACCACCGAGCAGGCCCCCGCCGAAGATCTGAAAACCGGCGTAGCACATGACCGGATCGCGGGTGGCACATCCCGGGCAGGTACCGCAGCCGGTCACCGACGAGACCATGACCTGGTCGCCGGCCTTAACGGTGCGCACCTCGGGCCCGACCTCGACCACGGTGCCGACCGCTTCGTGGCCCAGGGCGATCGGGTCGGGCATCGGAAAATCGGCCTCGTAGAAATGCAAGTCGGATCCGCAGATGCCGGCGGCGGTGACTTCGACGATCGCTCCGTCGGGGCCGGGAAGTGCGGGATCGGGACGGGTGTCGACCCGGATGTTGCGGGGTCCATCGACGACTACCGTGCGCATAGTTGTGTGCTCACTCTCCTTGTCGCACAATAAATTGAGACCAATCAGGCTCGCGGACCGCCGCCCAGTACTCGTTGAGGCGCCACGGGCTTACGGTATGGATCTCCCCGTCGGCGTTCTTGAAGTAGGAGTGCTTGACCGCGGGGTGTGACCACACCATCTTCTTGATCTGGGCCTGCGTCCGCTGATGCCAGTCGGTGGCAGCTTCGGGCTTGGGCTCCATCGAATGCACGTCCGCGTCGGCCAATCGCTGCAGGCACTGATCGACGTAGCGCATCTGCAGCTCGGACTGGAAGATCAGGCTGCCGCCGTGGGCCAGGTGGGTTCCGGGCCCGTAGATGATGAAGAAGTTCGGGAAATCCGGAACCGTGATGCCCAGGTAGGCATACGGTCGGCTCCCCCACATCTCGCGCAGGTCGATTCCGTTGCGGCCAGTCACTTTTAGCGGCCACAACACGTCGGTGTGCCGGAACCCGGTGGCGTAGACGATGATGTCGACCTCGTGCGTGACGCCGTCTTCGGTGACGACTCCGGCTGGGGTGATCTTCTGGATCGGGGTGCGGACCAGTTCGACGTTGTCGCGCTGCAGTGTCTGCAGCCAGCTGCCGTTGTCCTGCAGGGTCCGTTTGCCGCAGGCGGGATAGTCGGGCATCACCTTGGCCAACAGCTCGTGGTCGTCGCCGACCTGGCTGGTGATCCACTGGGAGAACATCATTGCGGCGGCGGCGTTGATGTCGCTGACCGCCGCGTCTTGGTCGGCATAGCTCGGATCGGCTTCGGCCGCGTCGAGGCCCTTGTCCGAGCCGGGCCACAGGACGAGGAACCGGTACCACCGTCCGTAGAACGGCAGGTTGCGCATTGCCCAGCGCACGCCGTCACCGACTTCGTCGTGGTACATCGCGTTCGGGAACATCCATTGGGCGGTCCGCTGGAACACGGTGAGATGTTCGACGTCGGCGGCGATGGCGGGCGCGATCTGGAAGCCGCTCGCGCCGGCACCGATCAGGGCGACCCGCTTGCCGCTGACGTCGACCGAGTGATCCCAGGCCGCGGAGTGAAACGACGGGCCCTCGAAGCTTTGGGCGCCGTCGAACTCGGGGATCTGCGGCCGATTGAGCTGACCGACAGCGGTGATCACGGCGCGTACCCGGAGTGTGCTGGTCTGCCCGTCGGCGTCCCGCAGCGAAACGCTCCACATCCCCTCGTCGTCATTCCATTCGGCGGCGAGAACCTCGGTGTTCCAGCGGATGTGCTCGGCAAGGTCGTGCTTCTTCATCACCTGGGTGAAATAGTCCTGCAGCTCGTCCTGCTCGGCGAAGAAATGCGTCCAGTCGTTGTTGGGTTCGAAGCTGTAGCAATAGAAATGGTTCGCCACATCCACGCGAGCCCCGGGATAGCTGTTCTCCCACCATGTTCCGCCCGGGCCGGCGTTCTTCTCCACAATCGTGAATCCGATATTGGCTTGCTTGAGCCGAACGCCGGCCAGCAGGCCGGATTCCCCGCATCCGACGACGAGGACCGGGACGTCGGCCGCGAGCTCGGCCGGTATCGGCGTCGGCCGGCGGGGGTCGATGCCGTCGAGGTCCAGTTCTTCGGCGACCAGGGACAGGTAGTCGTCGGGAACGTGCTCGCAGGCCGCCCAGTCCATCATTTCCCTGATGAGTTCCGGGCTCAGCGGCTCGGGCTCGGGACAGCCCCGGTCGCGATACTCGCTGATCACGGTCAGCGCCTCGGCGCGGGCGCGGGCCTTGTCGTCCTCCGACATGAACCCCTGCACCTCGTTGAGGAAGATACCCATCTGCTTGTAGTCGCGAATGAATCGCGGGTCGCCGGTGATGTGGACGAGCGACAGCAGCAGCGTGGGAATGCTGACGTCCTCCAAGGCGGCCGCGATCTCCGGCGTTGACGTGGTGAAAGGGCGGCCGGAGTAGGGGCTGCGCATCGAGCCGATCCTTTCGGTGGACGGGGAAACCCTATTACGCTACGGACCGTTTCGTAATTGGCAGCACTACGCTACCTGCTGCCGACGGAGCGGATCAAGAGTCGTCACCGCTTAGCAACGTCTCGGGGTGGTGGAAGGTGTTGACGCGCGGCTGGCCTCGGTCAAGATGGGGCGGTGGGATCCATTCGGTGTCGCCATTGGCGCGTTTGCGAGTGTTCCAGCCCCCGGGCTTGACCAACCGATGGTGGGACCCGCAGGCGAACGTGAGGTTGTCCATGTGGGTCGTCAGGCATGCGGCGTAGTCGTCGACGTGGTGGACTTCGCACAGATAGCCGGGTACGTCGCAGCCGGGCGCCGAGCAGCCACGGTCCTTGGCGTAGAGCACAATTCGTTGCCCAGGAGATGCCAATCGCTTTCCGTGACAAAGGCCTACCGCGCGGCCCTTGTCGAATATCGCAAGGTAATGGTGCGCGTGGCGGGCCATGCGGATGACGTCGCTCATGGGTAGCAGGGTGCCGCCGCCAGTGAGCGCCGTGCCGCTCGCGGTTTCCAGTTCTTCGAGCGTCGTGGTCACGATGATTGTTACCGGTAACCCGTTGTGCTGACCGAGTTCTCCACTCGCCAGCATCGCGCGTAGTGCGGCTTGCAGTCCGTCATGGTTGCGTTGGCCTGTCGACCGGGAGTCATGCTGGATCGCCTCGTCCCCCGGCGCGCCGTCGATGACGGGGGTGGGGTCGTCAGGGTTGCACATCCCGGGAGCGGCCAATTTCGCCAGGACGGCCTCGAATGTGGCGCGCGCTTCCGGCGTCAGCCAGCCACCAAACCGCGACATGCCGTCGACATCCTGCTTGCCTAACGTCAGACCACGTCGTCGTGCCCGATCGACGTCGGTGAAGTTGCCATCGGGGTTAAGGCAATAGGCGAGCCGGTCTGCAAGCTTGCGTACCTGCTCCGGCCTAAACTGGGCGGCTTGGTGGGCCAGCTGTTGTTCGGCGCATTCTTGGGTTTCCACGTCCACCCACTGCGGCAACTGAGCGAAGAACTCGCGAATTACCGATACCTGGCCTGAGCCGATGGCACCGTCGCGCAGCGCGGCGGCGGTGGCCGGCAACCGGGGTTCCAACTGCTCGCCGGTCAGCGCGTGCCGTGGCCCCAGATCGCGGGCCTCGGCTACCCGTCGTGCTGCCTCGGCACGGCTGATGTGCAACCGGTCCGACAAGGCGCTGGCGAGTCTTCCGCCTAGTTCAACTGGCGTGGCTTGGTGATCGATCTGGTTGATCAGCTGGTGGCCAGGAACTTGGAGTCGGCGCGTCTGGTGTTCGAGTATCTCCAACAGCCCCAAGCGTTCCGGGGTGGTCAGCGAATCGTAGGTATGCCGTTGGATACGAGACACGATGGCGCGCAACGCGTCGTAGTCTTGCCGGACCTCCTCCGGGCATATCGAACTCATGTTCGAATGATACGGCGGGCCACCGACACAAAATGCCCCACCGAAACCACTGGAACAGAAGTGGCGCAAGTGATTTCAGTGTGAGTCGGTGTCGCCTCAACCACTCGCCAGCCGTAGCCCTGTGCGTATCCGGCCCGCTGCGAAACAATGGAGCGATGCGCAGTTGGACAATGCGCCGATGGGCGAACCGGAGGTGGATGAGCATGGTTCCCCTGCTCACGGCCTG
Organism: uncultured Actinomycetota bacterium; assembly: GCA_963794245.1. Classification (GTDB taxonomy): domain Bacteria; phylum Actinomycetota; class Actinomycetes; order Mycobacteriales; family Mycobacteriaceae; genus Mycobacterium. The sequence continues at coordinate 137,830 of CAWCDD010000006.1, forward strand.
CGGCGGGTTCCTGCTCGCCGTCTTGTGGATGGATTTGATGTTCGACGTCCAGGTTCTCAGGCACCGATCCGCGGGTGAAGAATTGCCCGAGCCCGTACTGGCCTCCATCGCTGGCTACTACCACCGCGCGACCACCACCTCGCGGCCGATGAGCCGGCTGATCGCTCTGGTGATGTTGATTCTGTTGGGCGCGTTAGGGTTTCAGGCAACCCTGGAACAAGACCCAGCATGGCTGCTGGTGCTGTCGTCCGGGCTTGGCGGTATCCCGGCGATGCTGGCGTTGACGCAGACGGTTCCCGACGCGGTTCGGCTCGGTCATCGCGCCGATAGCGTGCCCGAACAAAGCCGCCTGGCGCGGTCGGTCTGCCGCGATCACCTGGTCTGTGTCGGGTGCATTCTTACGTTCCTGATCCTGTGGGTGGCCCGTACCCTGGCGTTCTGACGTGCCGGAGCGACGCGTCGTAGTTGCAGGGCGCTAGTCAGGGGGCGCTGGCCACGTCATGGGCGCGCGTACTAAACTAGAACACGTTCCAATTCGGCCAGCATCCCAGGAGTTGTAATGCACACCCCTATTTGCGATGAACTCGGCATCGAGTTCCCGATCTTCGCCTTCACGCACTGTCGCGATGTCGTGGTGGCGGTCAGCAAGGCCGGGGGGTTCGGCGTGCTCGGAGCGGTCGGCTTCACGCCCGAGCAGCTGGAGATCGAGCTCAACTGGATTGACGAGAACATCGGCGACCACCCGTATGGCGTGGACATCGTGATCCCGAACAAGTACGAGGGCATGGACTCGAACCTATCGGCCGAGGAGCTGACCAAACAGCTTCAGGCGATGGTTCCGCAGGAGCACCTGGATTTCGGAAAGAAGATTCTTGCCGATCACGGCGTGCCGGTTGAGGACAGCGACGGTGACACCCTGCAGCTGCTGGGTTGGACCGAGGCGACAGCCACGCCCCAGGTCGAGGTGGCGCTCAAGCACCCCAAGGTGAAGATGATCGCCAACGCGCTGGGCACCCCGCCTGCGGACATGATCAAGCACATCCATGAAGCCGGACTCAAGGTTGCCGCGCTGTGCGGCTCCCCCTCTCAGGCACGTAAGCACGCCGACGCGGGTGTCGACATCATCATCGCCCAGGGCGGCGAGGCCGGCGGGCACTGCGGCGAGGTGGGCTCCGTCGTGCTGTGGCCGCAGGTCGTCAAGGAGGTGGCTCCGATCCCCGTCCTTGGCGCGGGAGGCATCGGCAGCGGCCAGCAGATCGCCGCGGCCCTGGCGCTGGGCTGCCAGGGCGCATGGACCGGCTCGCAGTGGCTGATGGTCGAGGAATCCTCGAACACGCCGGTTCAGCAGGCCGCCTACGTCAAGGCCGGTAGCCGCGACACCGTGCGTAGCCGTTCGTTCACGGGCAAGCCGGCCCGCATGCTGCGGAACGACTGGACCGAGGCGTGGGAGAACCCGGACAACCCGAAGCCGCTCGGTATGCCGTTGCAGTACATGGTTTCCGGCATGGCCGTGCGGGCGACGAACAGGTATCCCAACGAATCCGTCGACGTGGCGTTCAACCCGGTCGGTCAGGTTGTCGGGCAGTTCAACAAGGTGGAGAAGACGTCGACCGTGATCGAGCGCTGGGTGCAGGAGTACCTGGAGGCGACGAACCGGCTCGACGAGCTCAACGAGGCTGCCACCGTCTGACGGCGACTACTCGTCGTCGACGTCGTACTTACCGCCGGTAAAGACTTCCTTGGTTCTTTCGACGGCGTGTGTTGCGATGTCGATCGAATTCTCGACGATGCCGCTGACACCGCCCTTGAGATCGCCTCGGATGATGTCGCTGGCGTTTTCGACGATGTCTGAGGCCTTTTCGACGGCATTGGTCGCGATGTCCTTGACCGCGTCCACGGCGTCTTTGGGGTTGACCGCCACCGGAGTCTCCTATCGTTGCGGACTTTGATACGACTCTAGAGGGTCAGTAGTTGACCAGGGTGCGCCAATAGTCCTCGGGGATCTCGGCGCCGGAGCGCAGTATCCGCGCCAACCCCACGGCCATCGCGATTCCGAGCAGCCCCAGCCACAGCCCCGTCAATCCGATAATTGCCCAGAGCGCGGCGGTGACGCCTGGCCACGGCGATAACACCGCGAGCACCGGCGCGAAGAAGAAGCCGGTCCCGACGTACCAGGCCGAGCCGGCACGGTCAGACATCAGCACGAAGCGCAGCCACCGAGGAATCGGACTTTGAGCCGGCCGACGTTCCCGCATGATCATTACCCGGAAGGCGGGAAGAACCCTGCGCCGGTGAACCACCCCTCTTGCCACCCTTGAGCTCCCAGGCACAGCATCGGAAGTCCGCGGTCTGACTGTGCCGCCGACTGCGGGCCCGGGCACTTCGCCCCGGCCTGCTGGACTCCATACAGCGGATACGAGATCACCCAGTAGCCGGTGGTCGCCGCAGGGAACTGGTTAGGTGGCGGGAAATGGCAGGCTTCGGCCTGGCCGCTGGGGCCGCGTCCGAAGATGAAGCTCTCGTAGTTGTCGCACGGCGCACCCAACGAGGCCTGATAGTTCATCCCCGGTACGTCGCCTTCGTAACCGGCTGCCGCACACGGTGCGACTGCGACGGCGCCTGCCGTGATCGCGGCGACGCCGAGTAATTCGCGAATCATGCGCTCCACCCCTTCGCGTGAGCGTCACCTGGTCCGTCGGTGTGCCGGTGACCTGGACAAAAGCATATAGATTGTGCCGCGAGCCACAAGGTCGTTTCGCGCGGCCCTCTCGTCAGCGCCCCGGCCGGTAGGTACAGATCACGACGCCGGTCCCGGTTGTCGTCGCCGAAACCAGCTCGAGCGGGCGCGCCCGACCATCGCGGGGGAACACTTGTTTACCACCGCCGAGCAGGATGGGCTCGATCATCAGCCGATATTCGTCGACCAAGTCGTGTGCGATCAGTTGTGCTGCCAATGACGCACTGCCCATGACCTGAATCGTTTTGCCGTCGTCGGCTCGCAGCAGGCGAATGGCCCCGATGGCGTCATCGGCGGGAAGCAGAGTCGAGCCACGCCAGGTCAGGTCGTCGTCGATCAGCGTGCGCGATGCCACGTACTTGGGGATCTCGTTCATCCGGTCAGCGAACGGATCGCCGGCGCGGCCCGGCCACGCGGCGGACATCGCCTGCCACGTGCGCCGGCCGAACAAGAGTGCTTCCGTGTCGGCCATGGTCTCGGCGACGGCGGGCCCCATCGTTTCGGGTTCGAAGTACGGCTCGAACTAGCTCAAGACCATCCGCCGTGCGCGGACCCGTCGTCGGTGTCCTCCCCCGGGCCGCCCGGGGCTTGGACGACGCCGTCCAGACTCATGAAGTCGCTCAAGACGATGCGCATGGCTCGTGCCTTTCGGTTGGTCGTTGCCGCTTGTGCGTTTAGACCGGCGTGATGCCCGGAACTCATCGCCGGTGAACATGTTGCAATTCGGTCGGGCGAACTTGTGTCAATGCTTCCCAACGGTGGTGTAGCAGTGGTTTATTTGGCACAAGACATACGACTAGAAGACTTCGTATCGAGGAGTGGGCCTTGTCAACTACCAAGCCGACCACCAAGCCGATCCCCAATCTCCCTCCGGGGTTCGATTTCACCGATCCAGACATTCACGCCGAGCGACTGCCGGTGGAAGAACTGGCCGAGCTGCGCCGGACTGCGCCGATCTGGTGGAACGAGCAGGCTAACGGCTCCGGCGGATTCGATGACGACGGCTACTGGGTGGTGTCCAAGCACAAGGACGTCAAAGAGGTTTCGCGGCGCAGCGATGTGTTCTCCAGCCTGGAGAACACCGCCCTGCCCCGCTATCGCGAGGGCACGGTCCGCGAGCAGCGCGAGACCGGCAAGTTCGTGTTGCTCAACATGGACGCCCCGCAACACACCCATCTCCGCAAAATCATCTCCCGCGGCTTCACTCCCCGCGCCGTCGAACGGTTGCGCGACGACCTCAACGAGCGCGCCCGTCAGATCGTCGCGACCGCCGCCGCTGCCGGTTCCGGCGACTTCGTCCAACAGGTGTCGTGCGAACTACCGCTGCAGGCCATCGCCGGGCTGATGGGTGTGCCCCAGGAAGACCGCATGAAACTGTTCCACTGGTCCAACCAGATGGTGGGCGACATGGATCCTGAGTTCGCCCGCAACGACGCCATGGGCGCCTCGGTCGAACTGATCACCTACGCCATGCAGATGGCCGCCGACCGGGCGCAAAACCCCGGGGACGACATCGTCACCAAGCTGATCGAGGCCGACGTCGACGGCCACAAGCTCTCCGACGACGAGTTCGGCTTCTTCGTCATCCTGCTGGCCGTGGCCGGCAACGAGACCACCCGCAACTCGATCACCCAAGGCATGATGGCCTTCACCGATTTCCCGGAGCAATGGGAGCTGTACAAGCGGGAGCGTCCCGTCACCACGGCCGACGAGATCGTGCGGTGGGCCACCCCGGTCACGTCGTTCCAGCGGACAGCGCTCGAGGACTACGAGCTGTCCGGCGTGCAGATTAAAAAGGGTCAGCGAGTTGTAATGGTCTATCGCTCAGCCAATTTCGACGAGGAGGTCTTCGAGGACCCGTTCAGCTTCAACATCCTGCGTGATCCCAACCCGCACGTGGGATTCGGTGGCACCGGTGCGCATTACTGCATCGGAGCCAACTTGGCGCGGATGACGATCGACCTGATGTTCAACGCTATCGCCGACGCGATGCCCGGTCTGGAATCGGTCGGCAAACCCGAACGGCTACGGTCGGGCTGGCTCAATGGAATCAAGCACTGGCAGGTGGACTACCACACCAATGGGGCTGGAGAATGCCCTGTCGCGCACTAAGGCGCCGATTCGACTGGGGGTAAGCAAATGCCGACACACCAAGCTGTCCAAATGCAGTCCCCTGGTGGGTCTTTGGAGCTGGCAGAGGTCGAAACGACACCACCGGGCCGTGACGAGGTAAGACTGACAGTCAAGGCATGCGGCGTGTGCGGTACCGACCGGGCCTTCGCCAGCGGTGGCTTCCCGAACATGACGTGGCCGCTCACCCTTGGGCACGAAATCGCCGGAACCATAGCCGAACTCGGTGATGGCGTGCAGGGCTTCGCGGTCGGGGATCGTGTCGCGGTCGGCTGGTTCGGCGGAAACTGCAACCGTTGCGATCCCTGCCGCAAGGGCATCTTCATTCACTGCGCGAACATGAAGGTTCCGAGCTGGCAGTACCCCGGCGGTTACGCGCAGTCAGTGACGGTGCCGGCCAATGCGCTGGCCCGGATTCCTGCCGAGCTGTCGGATGTGGAGGCCGCCCCGATGGGTTGCGCCGGTGTCACCACGTACAACGCGTTGCGCCATACCAAGGCATTGCCCGGCGACCGGGTCGCGATTCTCGGTGTCGGCGGACTCGGCCACCTCGGGGTGCAATTCGCGCGCGCGATGGGCTTCGAGACCATAGCGATCGCACGCGGCACCGGCAAGGAAGCCGATGCCCGGAAATTGGGTGCGCATCATTACATCGACTCCACCAGCGGTGACGTCGCCGCGGCGCTGCAGGCACTGGGTGGCGCAACGGTGGTGTTGGGCACGGCCGGGAACTCGGCGGCGATGGCCGACACGGTCGGCGGATTGCTGCCGCAGGGCGAACTGATCACCATCGGCGTGACCGCTGATCCCCTGCCGATCAGTCCGGTCCAGCTCATCACACCGGGGGTCAGTATTACCGGCCACCCGTCCGGCACATCGAAAGATGTCGAAGACACAATGCATTTCGCTGTGCTGTCGGGTGTGCGGGCGTGGATCGAGGAATTGCCGCTGTCGCAGGCCGCCGATGGCTACGCGGCCCTGGAGCAAGGACGAGCGCACTACCGCACCGTTTTGACCATGTGAATACAGTCGGTCTGTGACCGACTTGTGGACATTGGACGCCGCCAACGGTGAACTGCTTCTTCGTACCGGCGTCAAGGGCCGTGCCGCGCGGATGGGCCATCGCCTCACGATCGAGATGACACGCTGGCAGGCAACGGTGCGATGGGCGGGCGCCGATCCCATTGCGGCCCAGCTTGTCGTCGAGACGGGTTCGTTCGAGGTGGTCAGCAGCCAGGGCGGCCTCAAGGGGCTCTCGGGCCCCGAGAAAGCCCTGGTGCGTTCGAACGCGCTCAGCTCGTTGGACGCCGGTCGATTCCCCGAGATCCGCTTCACCGCCGGCGTCATCGAGAAGGCCAAAAAGGGCTACCGGCTGACCGGCACGCTTGCGATCCGCGGCAAACAGTGCGACCACGTAATCGACTTGCACACAGAGGATCTCGGGGACTCCTGGAAAATCTCTGCCGAATCCACGGTCCGCCAGTCCAATTACGGCATCAAGCCGTACTCGCTGTTGATGGGCTCGGTACAGGTCGCCGACGACGTGACGTTGTCTTTCACCGCGGTTCACGTCAAGGACGATTGAGCTCGCCAGGCCGCCGCGTGCAGCTTACGGCTGTTCCGGTGCGCTCGGCGTGGTCGGATCGCCGGTGTCGCCCGGTATGTGTTCGAGCATCCGGGTCAAATAGGGCTGCGGGCCATTCGGGTCGGGCTGTTGCTCGGCGGGAGTGCCTTGCTCGTCCGGTGAGCCCGGTTTCGAAACCGGTTCAGCCTGCTGCGGCGCGAGTGGCGCGGCCGCTGGCGGTGCAACCGGACGCGTGGCGGCTTCGGCGACTTCTGGCGTCGGTCCGTGCACCGAATGCTTCGCCGATGCGTGTCCCGCGTCGGGAGCGAGCTGAATACCCACGGCAACTGCGAGCGAAGAGACGAAGGTGACCGCGCCCGCGGCCAATGCGGTCACCGCCCCCGCGTAGGACAAGTGTCCGGGCCGCCGCGCCGGCCCGGCGGGCGCGGGTTCGCTGGTGTGGGCGACGAGTTGCTCGTCGGTGAACTCGGTACTTCGAGCCGCCGCCAGCGCCGCGCCGCGTGCGACTGTCACCTGCGCCATGGTCTGCGCGAAAACCGGAACTGGCAGCGCTTTTTCGAGTTGCCACGAGAATCCATCGATGTCGCTGTCCGCGCCGACCACGACCACGCCGCCCGGGCGCCATCCGCTGCGGTCGAACATTCCGGTCAGCCAGGATCGCAACCCGTCGAAGCCGCCGCTGATGTGTTTGACGACTGTTTGGGTCTCGCCGTCGTGGGTGTCGACCATGACGACGGTCGCACAGTCGTGTTCGAGAACGCAGACCGCGGTCTGCTCGTACCCGATGATCGGAGCGATGGCCCGCGCGAGCGTCTCGACGGCCTCGAGCAGCCGAACCGGCACCACATTGTCGAGGCCGGCGTCGGTCAATGCCTCCAGCAGCAGTGCGGCTTGGGCGGCCGCGTCGTCGTTCCACGTCACCCCGATGACGCGCAGATGGTGATCGCTCGCGTTGGCCTGCGCGTCTACCCGCAAGACCTCTTGTGCCACCTGTTCTGCAGTACTCACAGCGGGCACGCCGTGCTCGGCGTGCAGCGCCGACTCCTGGTGGTCCAGGATGGTGCCGTCTGCGCCGTGACCCTCAGCGAGGACCCACCCAAAGGTGGTCGGCGTCAGTGATAGCCCTAGTACCGTGTCCAAAGTTTGCACCTCAATCGTCCCGGACTCCGAGGCCTTTCAAACCATCGCGCACCATGAATTCCGCTGGTGCGGTGATTCGAGAGGGCCGGAACGGACCGGGCTAGCGTTCGGTCTCCATCGGCTTGCTTCGTGAGAGCCTACGCGGTCGTAGCAGGTTCGGCTGCACCGATATCAGATCCTGGAAAAACCTACACGTGGGCGCGGCCGACGACGGAATCGAACTAATTTTCGAGAGCGTCAACGGCTGCAGCCCCGGCTGGCGAGGGTGGTCCGTCCCCGTACCAGGCGTCAACGTAGCTAACCCTTCGGCCGATTGGTCGTCGCCGTAGGGCGTGTCGAAATCGGCAGATCATCTTGATTAGACAACATTTGTAGCCTTTGTTGTCGCATGCCACTCCCCTCGCCCCTCGTTTAAACGAAAGGCCTTCTACCTGCTGTTTTCCCGGATGGGAGCGCCAAATTGGGGTGCGGAAGCGGGCGCGAGCTTTGCCGATCACTTATCGCACTGGGTTTATTTTTGACGGCCGTCGAAACAAAACCGAGATGACAACGCGTCCCAATCGACATTTGACCTATTCACGCGGTAAATTCTGCGAGGGCACCACGCGACGACATGCAACCGACAAGGGGCACAGGTATGACAGACGTGAGCGAGAAGATCCGGGCCTGGGGGCGCCGGCTTTTGGTCGGTGCGGCAGCGGCTGTGGCCCTGCCGGGTCTGATCGGTCTTGCCGGCGGAGCGGCCACCGCGAGTGCATTCTCGCGACCAGGGCTGCCCGTCGAATACCTGCAGGTGCCGTCCGCGTCGATGGGCCGCAGTATCAAGATCCAATTCCAGAGCGGCGGAGACGGCTCACCCGCGGTGTACCTGCTCGACGGGTTGCGGGCCCAGGACGACTACAACGGCTGGGATATCAACACTCCCGCGTTCGAGTGGTACTACAAATCCGGCCTGTCGATCGTCATGCCGGTCGGTGGCCAGTCGAGCTTCTATACCGACTGGTACCGCCCCGCGTGCGGGAAGTCCGGCTGCTCCACCTACAAGTGGGAGACGTTCCTGACCAGCGAGCTGCCCGGGTACCTGTCGTCGCAGAAGAACGTCAAGGCGAACGGTAGCGCCGCGGTGGGCATCTCGATGGCCGGTGCATCGTCAATGAATCTGGCCATCTACCACCCCGCTCAGTTCGTCTACGCCGGTTCGCTGTCCGGCTACCTCAGCCCGTCCACCGGGCAGAGCTGGATCGGTCTGGCGATGGGCGACGCCGGCGGCTACAAGAAGGAAGACATGTGGGGGCCGGATAACGACCCCGCATGGCAACGCAACGACCCCTTGGTCAACGTCGGCCAACTCGTCGCCAATAACACCCGGCTCTGGGTGTACTGCGGCAACGGGACTCCGAACGAACTGGGCGGCGCCAATTTGCCGGCTACGTTCCTCGAGAGCAACTTCATGATCGGCGTCAACAAGAAGTTCCAAGACGCCTACAACGCTGCGGGCGGCCACAACGCCGTGTTCAACTTCCCCAACTACGGAACCCACAGTTGGGAGTACTGGGGAGCCCAGCTCAACGCGATGAAGGGTGACCTGCAGAACACCTTGGGTGCCACCCCCGGCGGCGGCGGATAATCGCCTGAACCGCGGGACTTCGCTACTGCGCTTGACGACGATCGTCAGGCGCAGTAGCGCGTTGAGGGCCTTTCTTGCCGCAGTGCTGACCCTGCCGGCCGTCACGCTGCCGACGACGCCCGCACGAGCCGACACCAGCACACTGACGGAGCTGGTCGATGCCGCCGCACGACGGCTGCAAATCGCCGAGCCGGTCGCCGCGTTCAAATGGAATTCGCATGGGGCCATTGAGGATCCGGGCCGCGTGCAAGAAGAACTCGCCAAGCTGAGCGCCGATGCCGCCGGTGAACACATCGACCCGACCTACGTCACCCGCGTGTTCGGTGACCAGATCAACGCCACCGAAGCAATCGAGTACACGCGCTTCGCGGATTGGAAGCTCAACCCGTCGAACGCGCCCGCTGGTTCGCCCGACCTGTCGGCGTCACGGTCGGAGATCGACGTCCTCAACCAGACCATGATGAGTCAGATTGTGGCCCACTGGGACCTCCTGCATGCGCCGGCATGTGGCCCACAGCTCGACGCCGCGCGGGCTGTCGTTATACGTGCTCACCAGCTCGACAGCCTCTATCGGCAGGCCTTATCGCTGGCGACGCAGTCTTATTGCGCTTAATTAACTAGTTGCAGCGTGTCGTCGCGGGCGGGTGACGTGCCGATTTCATTGCCATAGAAATGCCATAAAAATCTTATCTCGCGAATCAATCAAATCGGTAACGCTTTCTACACACATGCCGAATTGCTTGACATGAGAAACTTGGGGAAGCCTCTCGTCAAGTACGCCATCGTGGGCGGATTCATCGCAGCGACCCTGGGCCCGGCGACCGCCGAGGCCAGTGCGGCGCCGACCCCCAACTGGGACGCGATCGCGCAGTGCGAGTCCGGAGGCAACTGGCAAGCCAACACCGGAAACGGCGAATACGGCGGGCTGCAATTCAAGCCGGCCACCTGGGCCCAATACGGCGGTGTCGGCAATCCTGCCGCAGCCTCTCGCGAACAGCAAATCGCGGTTGCCAACCGGCTTTTCGCCGACCAGGGTGTGGAGCCCTGGCCGAAGTGCGGCACTCAGTCTGGCCTCCCGATCGGGTGGTACTCGCACCCCGCGCAGGGCATCAAGGAGCTCATCAACGGGCTGATCCAGGCCGCCGTCCCGCACTGATGATCAAACCGGTCGCAGCCTAGGTTCACGACCGAGCATGTGTTTGGATCGGGCCATGGAAGGTTCGGCAACAGTACATATGGCGGCACCTGCGGACAAGATCTGGAACGTGATTTCAGACGTCCGCAACACGGGAAAGTTCTCGCCGGAGGTCTTTGAAGCCGAGTGGTTGGGTGATGCGACAGGCCCGGCCCTCGGTGCCAAATTCCGCGGCCACGTCAAGAGAAACGAGATCGGACCGGTTTATTGGACGACCTGCGAAGTCACGGCATGCGAACCCGGCCGTGAATTCGGATTCGCGGTCGTTCTCAACGACAGACCGGTCAACAACTGGCACTATCGCTTGGCGCCGTCGGGCGCCGGCACGGACGTGACCGAGTCATTCCGGCTCAGCCCGGCACCGTGGCTCGGCCTCTACTGGTTGTTTGGCGGCTTTCTGCGTAAGCGCCGCAACGTCCGTGATATGACCAAGACGCTGAACCGCATCAAAGATGTGGTCGAGGCGGGCTGACAAGGAAGGCTTGTATGCCAGGCTCCGGAAACAGGGATGTCAAATCGGTCTTCATCACTGGCGCGGGCAGTGGCATGGGCCGGGAAGGGGTCAGGCTCTTCCACGCGAAGGGCTGGCGGGTCGCAGCCGTGGACCGCAACGCTGACGGTCTGGCGGCCCTCGTCCGGGAGCTTGGCGACGAGCGCCTGTGGACCCGCGCCGTCGACGTCACAGTCAAGGCGGACCTAGACGGCGCCCTGGCAGACTTTTGTGCCGACAATGCCGGCGGCGGGCTGGACATGATGTGGAACAACGCCGGGGTCGGCGAATCCGGCTGGTTCGAGGACGTGCCCTACGAGGCCACGATGCGTGTCGTCGAGGTGAATTACAAAGCCGTGCTGACCGGCGCCTACGGCGCACTGCCCTACCTCAAGAAAACTCCCGGCAGCCTGATGTTCTCGACGTCATCGTCGTCGGCGACCTATGGCATGCCGCGCATCGCGGTCTACTCGTCGACCAAGCATGCGGTCAAAGGACTGACCGAGGCACTCAGCGTGGAATGGCAGCGCCACGGCGTACGCGTCGCCGACGTGCTGCCCGGTCTGATCGATACCGCCATCCTGACCACGACGCCCAACCACTCCGCCGATGGCGGCGCGCCAATGACCGCTGACGAGCTGCGCGCCACCGCGCCCAAGAAGGGGATGCTGCGGCTGATGCCGGCGGCCAGCGTGGCCGAAGCGGCATGGCAGGCCTACCACAACCCGAAGCGGCTGCATTGGTACGTACCGAAGAGCATTCGCATCATCGACCTGCTCAAGGGCCTGAGCCCGGAGTTCGTCCGAGGCCGCATCGCCAAATCGCTGCCCGGATTGATGCCGAAGCGGCAGTAAAGGAGCCGAAGTGATGCAGTACAGGTTGGTCGCGGTCGGGTTTGTACTTGCCGCCAGTGTCGCGGGCTGCGCGGGGCCCCAGACGACGCCGCGTGCCGCCGCGCATCTGACCATCGGCGGCGCTACCCATACGGCACGTCCGCCCGCGTGCAGCCAGTTGCAGTCCTACCGGACGATCGACATCCGTGACCGTGACGGCCAGGTCGAAGCGGTGGTGTTGTTCAGCGCATCTCGGGTCATCCCACAGTGGGTGAAGATCCGCAACATCGACGGATTCACCGGAAGTTTCTGGCAAGGCGGGGTGGGTGAAGGGCACGTCGACGTGACCAACAATGCGTACACGATCTCCGGCAGCGCCTACGGCATCAACAACAGCAATCCCAACAAAGTCATCACCACGGACTTCAAGATCACCGCTGAGTGCTGAAACTGCCGTTTAGCGACGGGCAGTCTGGGCCGCACCGGGCATACGCTTTTGCGAAGACCACCCGCCTGTCCGAGGGAGGCGCTGTGAAGGATCGGTTTCACTGGCTTGCGATGCACGGGTTCATCCGGGGCGTCGCGGCGATCGGGCTCCGGCGCGGTGACATGCAGGCCAGGCTGATCGCCGACCCGACGGTGGCCGCCGACCCGGTGCCGTTCTGCGACGAACTGCATGCGCTGGGCCCGATGGTGAAGAGCCGCGTCGGCTATTTGGCGGTCGATCATGCCGTGATCCACAGCCTGCTGCGCTCCGACGACTTCCGGGTGCTGGTGCTGGGTTCGAATCTGCCGGGGCCGGTGCGATGGCTGGAGCGCCGCGCTCGCGACGACCTTCTGCATCCGCTGCGCGAACCCTCGCTGCTGGCCACCGAGCCGCCCGATCACACGCGCTACCGCAAGACGGTATCGGCCGTGTTCACGTCGCGGGCGGTCGCCGCGTTGCGTGATCGAGTGGAGGAAACCGCGGCCAACCTCCTCGACGAGTTGGCCAACGAGCCCGGTGTCGTGGACATCATCGGACGGTATTGCTCGCTACTTCCGGTCGCCATCATCAGCGACATCTTGGGTGTGCCCGAACAGGACCGGCCGCGCGTCCTGCAGTTCGGCGAACTTGCCGCTCCCAGCCTCGACATCGGATTGCCCTGGCGCCAGTACCGCACGGTGCAGCAAGGGATCGCCGGATACAACGCCTGGCTCGTCGATCACCTGCAGCAATTGCGTCACTCACCCGGTGACGATTTGATGAGTCAGCTTATTCAGACCGCCGAAAGTGGCTCTGCCGAAACATATCTCAACGAAGCCGAACTCACCGCGATCGCCGCGCTGGTATTGGCCGCAGGGTTTGAAACCACGGTGAACCTGTTAGGCAACGGAATTCGGATGCTGCTCGATACCCCCGAGCACCTCGACACATTGCGCGAGCGTCCGGAGTTATGGCCCAACGCTGTTGAAGAGATCCTGCGGTTGGACTCGCCGGTGCAGCTCACCGTGCGCAAGGCCGATCAATGACGTCGAGCTGGCCGGCAGGCAGATCAAAAGCGGAGACGTGGTGCTGCTCTACCTGGCCGCCGCCAACCGGGATCCGTCGATATTCCCCGATCCGCATCGCTTCGACATCGAACGCCCCAATGCGGGAAGGCATCTCGCGTTCTCCGGGGGGCGGCACTTCTGCCTGGGCGCTGCGCTCGCCCGAGCCGAGGGCGAGGTCGGGCTGCGGGCCTTCTTCGACCGCTTCCCCGACGTTCGGTCGGCCGGTGCCGGGACGAGGCGGGACACCCGGGTGCTGCGGGGCTGGTCGACCCTGCCGGTCGCGCTCGGGCGGGCGCGATCGATGGCCCCGGTCGACGCCTAGGGGTCGATCATTGGTGGGCGAGGTAGCGGCTCAGCCAGTCCAACAGGCGCTGCCAGGCATCGGCCGCGGCCACGGCGTTGTAGCGGCGGCCGGTGTCGTTGAAGAAGGCATGGTCGGCGTTGGGTTCGACCACCAGCTCGTTGACCAGTCCGTACCGGTCCAGAGCGGCCTTGGCCGTCGCTTGCGAGCGGGTAACCCTGGTGTCCAGGGCGCCATAGATACCCAGCACCGCTGCCTTGGAACCGGTGAAGTCGGGATTGGGCGGCAACGGCCCGTAGAACGGGACAGCGGCCGAGACTCCCAACGCGCCGGCCCCCAACAGTTGCCACACCAGTCCCCCGCCAAAGCAGAAACCGACCACACCAACCTTCTGCCCCGGTGCGCGGAGCTTCAATTCCGCGACGCCGAAGTTCATGTCGTGGGTGAACTGCTCCGGCGCGATAGTGCTGAGCGCCGCGGTGGCCTGCGCCGAATCCGGGAACGCAGCGGTTCCGCCCTTCTCGGAGAGCAGGTCTATGGCGAGCGCCGAATACCCGGCCCCGGCCAGTCGGCCGGCGACCGATCGCACCCAGTCGGTGAGTCCCTTGTTCTCGTGGATGACCAGCACGCCGCCCTTGGGATCGGCCGCCTGCGCCAACGCCCCTTGCAGCTGACCCGATGACCCACCCCACGAGATCGACGATGTGGGTCGTGCGTTCGCCATACCGGGGGGTTGGGCTGGGCCAGTTGATGTTTCGGGGGCCGACGTGGGTCGGGGCGCTTCGGACTGTTCTTGTGCGACCGAGCAGGCGGCCAGCAGCGCGGTCGCGGCCGCGGTGCCCAGTCCGAGCAGTGATAGCCGCCGCATGGCTTCGCGCCTGGTCAGCAGGCCGTCGACGTGGTCGGTGGCGATCTCGTCGGCGATGTAGCGCTGCAACGGGTTCATCTTGGCGAGTATCCGCCTGGGGCGCGGCGGTTGACACCAGTGTGGTGAGCGAGTTTATTTGCCGCTATGACAGAAGTTTCTATGATCGCGGTCGAAGATGTCGTACTCGGGCTGTGGCGGGCGCTCTCTCGGCGGGACTGGGACGCGGTCCAGTCGTTCCTCGACGAGGACTGCCTCTACGTCGACATGCCGGTCCCCGCGTTGGCGGCGCGTGGTCCCGACGACACCGTGAAGCGACTCAAGATGGGACTCGAGCCGCTCGCGGGCTACGAGAACCACGACGGCGTGCTGTTGTCCAATGGCACCGACGTGATGTACGAGCACTCCGAAACCTGGACGTTCACCTCGGGTGAACAGGGCGTGCTGAGATTCGTCACGGTACATAAAGTCGTCGATGGCAAGATCACGGTCTGGAAAGACTACTGGGACATGAACAGCCTGGTCAGCTTTGCTCCTCCGAATCACTTCGAGGCTCTGGCAGCTGCCGACACATCGTGGATTTTCGATGCTACGGGTCTGATCTAGGTCATCTTTCGTTCACTTGCGGATGCGGCCAGGGATGGTTGTTACCCGTGGGTATCATCTAGCGCGTTGCAGCAGATCTCGGTTATGATCTGCACCGGCCGAATCGGGTCTGAATGCGGTGGTGGGCGCCTTCATGCCAGCTATTTGTTGTTTGGAGTCGGGAGCGGCCATTTTTCGTGCCTCCTGACGCCACGCCCGGCTTGCCTGAGCCGGGTGATACCCGGACGAACGGAGTGCGAATGTCGCGCCTAACCACCAAATTCAGTGTCGCTGTGATCCTCGGTTTCACCGCCGTGACGGCGTCAGGATGTTCGCCGATCTTGTCGCTCTTCTCTTTTTGATGCCTTGTACGCGTAGGGCAACTTTCGGCGCTTCGGGGCTGATCTGAGACGTCGTTCTTCGCTGGTTGAGGTGCCCCGCGGTTAGGGCCATCAACGGTCAGCGAAAGCTCGAAAGCGGGCCTCGAAAGCGGGCTGAGTCCATGTGCGCGGCGGGGTGGCGTTTGTGGGTGGTGTATCCATAACGGCGATCCACTTGCGCCGCCGGAGCCATGGGCTCTGTGTGTATTCGTGTAAATGCAACAGTGGGCGCCTTGACGTCGGCTATTTGTTTTCTAGAGCCAGGTGCCGCCATTCTTTTCGCCCGCTTATGCAATGCCCCAGTTTGGCTCGAGCGGGGTAATTCCTGAACGAATGGAGTGCAAATGTTGCGCATTACCAGCAAAGTTAGTGTCGTTTTGATCCTCGGCCTTACCGCCGTGACTGCTTCAGGATGTTAGCCGATTTTTTCGATGTTCGATTCTTAGGACCGTGGCAAACGCTTTGCCCGCCTTGGTATTTCACCTACCGGCGGCCGGCGAGCGGGGAGATGGCATCATCGACGATCGTACGTCGCGCACGTCCCTGGGTATCGGCCCGCAAAGCGACACGCGCAGGTTACTTGTCGGTAAACCTGGCATGCCACGCAGTTCTCGGGTTAGTATCTGCACCGGGCCGAATCGGGTCTGAATGCGGTGGTGGGCGCCTTCAAGCCAGCTAATTTCTTCGGAGTCGGGAGCGGTCATCTTTTGTGCCTCCTGACGCCATCGACCTGGCTCCAAATTGAGTCAGGCGCAAATCAGGACGAATGGAGCGCGTTATGTCGGGCATCACCAGCAAGATCACTGTCGCCGTAATCCTCGGGTTTACCGCCTTGTCGGCGACGGGATGTACGCCGGTCCTGTCGCTCATCACGGTAACGATGTAAGCCCGGGCGGCTCGTCGCACTGTGCGCCGGCGCCCGCGGGTAGACGCCAATTGAGCGGTTTGCCCGTTCGGAGTTCCCGACCACGACCTGACGCCCTCGGGTAGGCATCATGTTGTCCGCGCAGTGTGGCAGTTCACCAATGCGTCTATGCAAAGCAGAAGGCTGATTGCCGCTGGCGTCGGCGAGGCGTTTGGTGCGCTGTCCTCATGCGCAAGGCCGGCACGTTCGTGGCGTGCCCTGCGCGGTGTTCGTCGTCTGTCCGGGCCGCGGGTACTTCGCGGCCCGGACATTGACGGGTTGCGTGCTGCCCAGATAGAGGCCGGCGCGATGAGCCCTGCTCTAGTCTCAGGGGTAACCACACACCGACGAGCGTCGCCGGCTCGGCGCTTCCCGAGCGGCTTCATTGCCGGACAAACAGGATCAATGGCGAAGGCGTGGCATCTGCGACGCTTCAATCGCATCGCGACGGGGAGGGCGACCTGATGCCGCGTTTCGAGACAGAAATGGAAGTCTGCCCCCATTGCCGCCGGGCAGCCGAGGCCAAGGTCGAGTACATCCGCGACAGCGGCGGCAATGTTGTCCGGCGCGTGGTGCGGGATATCAACTGCCGATACGCCGACTGCCCGGGTAGCGAAGTGCCCCCGCACTGGGGCTAGCCAACGTTGCACATCGCGAAGCCGGCGGGGTAACCGCTTGTGCCGTGCACCGTCATCGTCTCGGAGTGGTTGGACACGCCGCGGACGTGAAATCCCGCGGTCGCGGACACGAGACGGGCGCCTGGCGTGTCACATTTTGTCCGCATCTATGTCGCATCCGACGCGCATCCCCTTGTGCGGCAACTGATCTTGATTTGGGGTGGATCGAGAGTTCTTGTGCCCCAACCACTTTCGTCGGTACATACCGGTGCTCCGACGGACGGGCCGGAACCGTACCGGTTGAATGTAAAGTCGGAAAAATCTTTCGGGAGTTTTCGCGAAAACCCTCGTGATCATGGGGTTTGGCGTCGTATTGTACGTGTGTCTCGGGCAACAGAACGGCTCTCTGGAAACAGATTGTCCCTTGGACGAAACGGGGGTAACACCATGTCACGTCTCAGCAGTAAATTTGTCGTCGCCGTGATCCTCGGATTCACCGCGCTTACGGCATCGGGATGCACGATCCCGCTCACTATCGACCCAGGTGGCTCTGGTCTAGTCTTTACGCCTTAAAAGGCACTCAGTAGTCGTGGGGTGAGTCCGCGATAATCCTTGTGGGAGCAGGGATTATCGCGGATCTCCGCTCTTGGGCCAGGCTTTCGGTGCGTCTCCGTCGGGATGCATCTCGCAGCCGGCCGCATTGCGGGGCAATGCGTTAGGCGTGGCGGTCTCGCACGTGATGGCGGTCGTCCAGTCTGGACGGCCGAAACCCCATGTGCTGCAGGGTTGATTCGGTGCGCTCCCCCTGCGGAGTGTCACCGTGAGGTCGGCCGCCCGTCGGCGTGCACGCATGCAAAATGGCCGAGGTGCCGCGGTTCTATTGTTGCTGTAGTGCAACAGCTTTCGGTTGACCGCGGTGACTGTCGCGCCTCCGGGCGTACCTCAGTGAGGGTGCGCCCAGAGTGGCGCGGTCAGCTTACTTGTGACCGGGATGCACCGGTCAGCTGCTATCAAGGTGAGCAGGTCAATGGGCTGCAATCGATAGTCAGAGGTACCGTGCACCCCGACGTTGTGGCAGCGCTGAAGGCAAGGATAAAGGCGACGATAATCTTGCTCGTGCGACGTGACATGGCAGTTCCCCGTTCGTCTTTGAACGATCTGTTGCCAAAAATATGGACTTGTGAACGCCCGAGTACCCGAGATGGTTGGAGTCTACGCCGTAATCCCGCTGAACCAAAGGGTTTCGTCGTGTGGATGATTCTCGCGCGTGACCGCGTCGGCCCTGGGTAAAGCTGGAGTTCCCAGTAGGTCAACGAATTTCGCGTCCACCGATGCATTCGGTCGGTTGCGTAAAGAACAGCGCAAAACGTGAAAAGCTATTGCTGTGAAGCTAAGTCGTGCAGAACGCAAAGACGGACCGGGTCGCGCTTGCCCTTGACCTTCACCCGGCCGTGCCTGCTGACCCGCGCGCCTCGTGCTCGACCACGGAGTGCAGCGCAAGTGCGGCGCCGGCGCCCCGCAACGCGTGATCGGCCCGGATGATGCTGGACTCCTGGCTCGAACCGGTCGGCAAGCCGGGCAGCGACGGCACCGGGAGCCGCGATGGTCTGTTGGGTAGCCAGTGAATCGAACAGCGCTTCCTTGCGGAACTGCACCCGTGCGCTGTAGGCGCTGAAGCAGCAGGCCATCGTTATCAGCAGGTGCCACAGCCACCCCGAGGTACTAGGACTCAGCGCGTTGCTTGAGCGACTTCAGAGTGTCGGACAGCGTGCGGCCCACCTGACGCACAGCAATCCGATCGGCAAGGTAGCCCAACAATCCGCCGGGTGCCTGATAAGACAGCCGGAACGTCACTTTCGTTTGGCCCCCTGCGGCATCGCGCAGCCGGATCCGGCCACGCAGCGCGACGCCCGTGATGCCCACCCAAGCGAGGTCGCGGCGCTCGTCGAATTCGACCACCTCGATCAGGCCGCCAACGGGTACCGAACCGATTTTCCAATGCACGGTATAGCGGGCACCTACGCCGGCAGCCTGGTCGTTCGCCGCTTCCCAACGCTCGAGGTTCGCCATGAACTGTGGGTAGCAGTCCGGGTCGCTGACAATTTTCCAGACGGACTCGCGGTCGGCCCGGATGACGCATCGGCGTTCGACGCGCATCAGCCGATCACCGGTAAGCGACGTTTGGCGGCGAGGCGGTCGACACCGGCTTGCAGGCTCGCGATTACTTTGTCGTGAACCGCTTCGTCGTCACCGTCGACGTCAATTGGTTCCTGCACCTCGATCGCGATCTTGGTGGGCAGCGGAATGTGGCCCGCCAGATCGCCAATGTTCAAGCCCCAGGGCAATGCCAGCGATATCGGAATGCTCTTGAGCCGCAGCAACTTATCCGCCATCACTATCTTGGCCAGCCACTGCCCGCGGTTCAGGAACAACGCGCTCTCCTGGCCTCCGACGCTGGCGACCGGGACGATTGGCACGCCGGTTTCGCGAGCCAGCTTCACGTAACCCATCCGGCCGCCGAAGTCGACCTTGTGGCGCTCCCACGACGGCCGGAACACTTCGTAGTCGCCGCCGGGATAGACCAGCAGAGCTGCACCGGAATCCAGTGCGAGCCGGGCATTTTCAGGGTTGGCGGCGACGGTGCCGAATTTACGCAGCCAGCCCAGCGGCGGTGCCGAGACGACGAGGTTGTGGGCCAGCTGGTAAAACGGCCGCTCGACGCCGAAGTACGAGCAGAATGCAAGCGTGAATACGAAGGTGTCGGGGGGCACGTTGCCGCCGCTGTGGTTGCCGACCATCAGCACCGGTCCCTCGCCGGGGATTCGATCCAACCCTTGCACGTCCGCCCGGAAGTACAGCGACGCGAGCAGCCAAGTGCCCGGCAGTTGATCGCGGATGTAGTCAGGGTCGCGCTGGTCGAAGTCGGCCTTGGGGACCCTGGACGCGACCTGTCTGCGGGTCCAGTCAATGGCCTCCCCGACGAGCCCCATGTCCGTGTCCTGTCGCTAGCGTTTTCTCGGGGTCGACTACCCGGATTGCGCGGCTTTCACACGGCTATGTGGCGCAGCAAGTTTGGTCAGGGCGCTCGTCTTGGGGCCCGAACGTCTCAGAGTCGGCGAGAACGGTGTAAATCTCCCACCGCTCACCGCCGGGTCCGGTAATCCACACTTTGTCCTGTGTGGCGAAGCAGCAGGTGGTCCCGATCTCCTCTTCGGTGAACATGCCCTCCCCCGCGAGCCGACCGACCTCCTGATGCACCATATCGCTGGATTCGACCTCCACACCGAGATGGTTCATGGTGCCGCCGTGCCCAGGATTTTCCAGCAGCACGAGTTTGAGCGGGGGTTCGGCGATCGCAAAGTTGGCGTAGCCGGGTTTGACCTTCGCGGGTTGGGTGCCAAAGAGCGTGGAATAAAACTTGATTGCCTCGTCGAGGTCGTCGACATTGAGGGCAAGTTGGACGCGGGACATGGCGATCTCCTATCTGCCGTTACATGTTCGTCGTGGATGTGGGCAAGAGCTCGGTGATCAGCGCCCGTACGCGGTCGGCGATCTCGTCGCGGATGTTGCGGACGGTTGTCAAGGGTTGGCCCGCGGGATCGGGCAACTTCCAGTCGCGGTAGGACACACCAGGGAAATAGGGACAGGCATCGCCACAGCCCATGGTGATCACGACGTCGCTGGTCTGTACCGCGGCATTGGTCAGGACCTTGGGTGTGGCGCCGACGAGGTCGATACCGAGTTCTGCCATGGCGGCTACGGCTGCCGGGTTGATGTCGTCGGCGGGTTCGGTTCCCGCGGAACGCACTTCGATGCGGTCTCCGGCCAGGTGGCTCAACAGTGCGGCGGCCATCTGCGAGCGGCCCGCGTTGTGAACGCAGACAAACAGGACGCTGGGCTTGTCGGCCATCAGTCGCCTTCGATTCCGAACAGCCGGGTGCGCAGCGCCAGCGATACGTAGACCAGTCCGATCAGCACAGGGACTTCGATCAGTGGTCCGACCACCCCGGCCAGGGCTTGCCCAGACGTGACACCGTAGGTGGCGATTGCCACGGCGATGGCCAGTTCAAAATTGTTCCCGGCGGCGGTGAACGCCAAGGTAGTCGTACGCGCGTAGCCGAGCCGCAACCCGAATCCCAGGGCATACCCGCCGGCCCACATGATCGCGAAGTACGCCAATAGTGGCACCGCGATGCGGGCGACGTCCCATGGCCGCGAGGTGATTTGGTGGCCCTGAAGGGCGAAGAGGATGACGATGGTGAACAACAAGCCATACAGGGCCCACGGCCCGATACGAGGCAGGAAACGCGACTCGTACCACTGGCGGCCCTTGGCTTTTTCGCCGAGACGGCGCGACAGGTATCCGGCCAGTAGCGGAACGCCGAGGAAGATGAGCACGGACTTGGCGATCTGCCATGGAGACACGTCAATGCCGCTTTGCGGCAGTCCCAGCCAGCCGGGTAGCACGGCGAGATAGAACCAGCCCAGCCCGGCGAACATGACAACCTGAAACACCGAGTTCAACGCGACGAGCACGGCAGCGGCTTCGCGATCCCCGCACGCGAGGTCATTCCAGATGATGACCATGGCGATGCAGCGGGCCAACCCGACGATGATCAGCCCCGTGCGGTACTGAGGCAGGTCGGCTAGCAGCAACCAGGCGAGAGCAAACATGAGCGCGGGCCCGACGAGCCAATTGAGCACTAACGAGGACGCCATCAGCTTGCGGTCGGCGGTCACCTCGTCGAGCCGGTCGTATCGGACTTTCGCCAACACCGGATACATCATGACGAGCAGACCGACCGCAATCGGTAGTGAAATCCCTTGGATCTCAACAGTGCTTAAATCCGATCCGAGACCAGGAACAAGCCTGCCCAGCAGCAGGCCGCCTGCCATCGCGACGCCGATCCAAAGCGGCAGAAACCGGTCCAACGTCGAGAGCCGGGCGGTTGCCGCGCCCGGAGTGGACAGCGATGCGTCGGTGTCGGTCACGGCGTGCTCCGCCCAGCGGCCGCCAGGGGTTGGCCGTCGAAACCCAGGACCGACGAAAGCTGCTGCAATGCCGAGGGGATGACCCAGTAATACACCCAGGTGCCGCGCCGCTCGCAGTCCAGCAGCCCGGCCGAGCGCAGCAACTTGAGGTGATGGGAAATCGTGGGTTGGGAGACATCGAAGGTCGCCGAGATTTCACATACGCAGGCTTCACCGCCCGGGTGGCTCGCGATCAGGCTCAACAGCCGCAGCCGTACGGGGTCGCCCAGCGCCTTGAACATCGCCGCCAGGTCCACTGCCTGCGACTCGCCCATGGCGGCCACGCCCAGCGCCGGACAACAAGAGGACTGATTCGACATTCCTCTATATAAGCATCTATCGAATCAAGGCGCAATAGCGGGTTCGGCTCAGGTGCTGTTGAGTAGCAGCATCAGCCCATAGTCCATGTGGATCTGCTGATGGCAATGCAGCAGCGACAGCCCGGGCTGGTCGGCGACGAAGTCGATGTCCATGCTTTGGTAGCCGCCGAGCATCGCGACGTCCTTGCGTACACCGGCCGTCGGCGAACCGGCGAACTGCGTGATTTCGAAGGTATGCCGGTGCAAATGCATCGGATGCAGGTCGTCGGTGGCATTACGGAAGCGCAGCCGGTAGCGCATGCCGCGTTGCACGTCGAGCACGGGTTTGTTGGTGTCCATCGAGAATGAGGTGCCGTTGATGGTCCAGATGTTGAAACCGTTGTCGGCCGCGTTGCGTTTCTCGATCAGCATTTCGATGATGTGGTCGGGTGCCGGAATCGGTGTGGGCGTGGCCGATGCGAAAAGCCGGTAGTCCCACAGGAATGGCGGGGGCGGTGTCCACTGCGGGTCCCCGCCGCGGCCACCGTATTCGACGACCACGCCCATGCCGTGGCCACGGTCATCGTCGGAGAGGTCGCCCAGCACCCACACTCCTGGACTGGTCATGCTGATTAGTGCCGAGATCCGTTCGGCGGCACCGAGCCACAGGACCGGCACCGGTGCCGGATTCGCCACCGGATTGCCGTCCAGCGCTATCACATTGAAGGTATGGCCGGGCAGGGCCAAGCTGCGGGATTCGGTAGCGCTGCCGTTGAGGACGTGGAGCAGGATCCGCTGCCCAGCCTGGACGCGGATGGGTTCGCCGTGGCCTAGCTTGCGGCCGTTGACGGCGAAAGCACCGTAGCTGACCTCGTATCCGTGTGGATCACCACGCGCCAGCGAGGCCCGCATGGCCGATTCGCCCTTCTCCTTGAGATCGGGGTCTTGGGCGCCGGCTAGAAAATCGCTGGCCATGTCGCCCCCTCGGCTGAAAGTGGGCTCAAATTCCTTGAGCGTCAAGAAGATCTCTTGGTCGTATGCACCGGGGTTCTGTTTGGGTTCGATATAGACCGGGCCGACCAATCCGCTGTACTGGCCCCGGGACAGGTCGGCGCGTGGGACTACGTGGGTGTGATAGAAGCGGAAGCCCGCCGGACCAGGCACGAACGTGATCCTCCGCATCCCGTGTGCGGGGATGTACGGCGTGCCCTCCTCGGCGGCGCCGTCGACGTCCACGCTCACCTGTTGGCCGTGCCAGTGCAACTGCTCTTCGGTGTCGGTGTCGTTGTAGATGTCCACCCAGGTCCGTTGCCCCTCTTTCAAGCGCAGCAGCGGTCCGGGGAACTGACCGTTGTAGACCGTGGTGGAGACACTATGGTCTGGCGCCAATTCGACGGCCCCGGTGCCGATTCGCAGCGTGTAGTCAGGATTGCCGTTGGGCGGTGAGGGTGGTGCTGTCTGCGAGCAGCCGGCAACTGTACCGACGCCGGCTGTGCTGGCGGTGACTACCGCCAGCCCACCCCATTTGAGGAAATCACGTCGATCCACGAAACGCCTTGTCTGGGGACCCACTTTCCGGCCATTCCCCGATGAGAACGATAGTCGTTTTTTCGGCCTCAGTGGTCGACGGCATCGAGGCGATAGATGCGGGCGGAGTTCTGATGCGCAATGAGATCGACTACCCGGATCGCATCGGCCTCGCTCCAGTCTCCGTCGTCGACGAATCCACGGAGCACTCGGTGAATACCTTTGCGCCACAACGCGGCGCCCAAGTAGTGCAGTTCGACCGGCCCGAAGCCATCCGACGAATACAGGATTTTGCGGAAGGGCGCCATCTCCAGCAGTCGGGCGATGAACGCCGCTCCCCTCGCGCCCAGGTAGTTGATGCTCAATCCGCCGTCGAGATAGACGTTGTTGAACGCCTGAGCCAGATAGCCGGCTTCGCGCTCGTAGGGATAGCAGTGCAGCAACACGATCGGGGTGTCGCCGGATTGACGCAGAAAGTCGAGCAGAAACAGCGGATTGGCTTTGTGTAGATCGCAGTCGCGGTCGCCGAAGCCGACGTGAAACTGCAGCGGCTTGCCGAGCCGCAAGGCCCGGTGCAGCCCGAAACGCAGCAGAGCTCGATCCTGCAGTCGGGTCCCGCCGCGTTCCCGCCAGCGACCGGCGGCTTCGGCGACTTCCGACGCGGTCGGCTCGGTCAAGTCGCCGTCGAAACCGCCGCGGTAGGCCAGGATGGACTTGGTGCCGACGGCGTGGGCCGCACGCTCGTGCAGGATCTCTTCGAATGCGGACGCGTAATCGCCGGGCGCCTGTGCGGCCTGTTCGGCTACCTGCTCGAGGCGGACTACCTCGTGCGCACGGCTGCCCGATAGCGCGCTCAATTCGGCCACATTCGTTGTGCCGGAAACGATTCCGGTATCCACTAGCCAGTCGCTCACTTTGGCGGCCGGCAGAAACAGGCGGGCCAGCTCGCTCTCGCTGCATTCGCGGCGGCGCTCCCAATAGATCTGTGGATCAACGTGTTCAGGCAATCCCAGGATGGGGCCGCAGTGGGCCCGCACCGCGAAGCCGAGCTGTGAGTCGAAACCCGAATCCGCGAGTGGCTCGGTGTTGGCCTCGTTGAGGGCATTCTCGAACCCTTGGCGATCCCTCGCCTCTAACCAGCATCCGTGGACGTGTTGATCGATCAATGCCACTTCGCCGATGTGATGCGCGAGAGCCGATGGGTCAGCCACCGCTACAGGCTCCATGCCATCCGAAATTTGTCCGCCAGTTGCTCCGAGGTCAGGTCGCCATAGCGCTCATGCTCGAGGCGTCGGACGGCGACAACCATGTCGACCGCGGACTCGCCCAGGATGTTTCGTAGTAACGCCGAATTATCCAGCGCGGCAATCATATCCACCTGAGATAGGGCAAGGTCCGCGATCCCGGCATGCTCGCGGTCGGAATCGGACAGCTTCGCCGGGTCTACGGTCGTTTCCGGCGGCAATGCGGCGTCGCGTCGGATTCCGTCCAGCGCCAGCCCGAGGATCGCCGCCGAAGCGAGGTAAGGATTCGCCGACGGGTCGACGATCTTCACCTCGACATTGCCCCCGTATGCGCTGCCGGGCCCACCCTTGACGAATCGCACTGCGGCCTCCCGATTCTCGATGCCCCAGCAGGCGTAAGCCCCCGCCCAATTGCCCGGCTGCATGCGTATCCCGGACACGATCGATCCGCACAGCACACCCAGTGCCTCCGGCAGCCCGCGAATCACCCCCGCTACCGCGCTCTCCCCCGCCGGCGTCATGCCGCCGGCGCCCGGGCCACCGGAAAACAGCGGGCCTTCCGCCTTGGTCAGCGAGAAGTGCTGGTGTGCACCGGATCCGACGCTGCCGGCAAAGGGCGCCGGCGACAGGCTGATGCGCAACCCATGGCGGCGGGCAGCTCGGCCGATGATGATCCGGGTCAGTATCAACTGGTCGGCCGCCGCCACCGGCGGCAGCGGCGATAACGAGATCTCGAACTGGTTGGCCCCGTACTCGGGATGCAACTGTTCGATTCCCACGCCGGAGGTGGCGGCCGCCGCGATGACATCCCGGACGAACGCCTCATGCTCGAGCACACCGGCGAGGCCGTACTGCGCCCACAGTGTCGACGGCAGCCGGCCGCCCTCGGGATCGACCAGTACGAACTCGATCTCATGACCGACGGCCGCATCGATGCCGTCGGCACTCAGCGCGGCCTCGACCCGGCGCAGCGTTCCCCGGCTGCAGGTGGGAACCGGTGTGCCGTCCTGCGCGAAGAATCCGGCGGGCGCCCACGCCAACCCGTCGCCGACGAGGCGCACCGCCGGTAAGTCGATGCGCACGCGTTGATCGCCGATCACCCCGACGTCGTCGGTAAAGGCGATGCCGGTCTGGTCGATGGCGAACGCATGCCATGACGGACTGGCACCGAGGCCAGGATCGGCGAAGGTACTGGTGCGCCGGATTGGCACGGTTTTGGCCAGCGTGAGCCCGGCGGGGTTCACGACGGTACCGATGACGGTGTCGACGCCCTCGGCCTCCAGCTGGGCGACGGCCGCGGCCGCAAGCGGCGTGGCGGTCATCGCAGCCCTACCGGCGGATGCCGTTGACGACTATGCCCGGCTGGGCAGGGTCAGCATGCAGGTCTGGCCGATATCGAGGGTTCGCAGCATCCGGCCCATGCCGACCCATAGCGCGCACGACATCGCGAGGTCGGCGAGCAGCTCCTCGGAGAAGTGCTCGTTGCACCGGCTCCAAAAGTCTTCGTCATCGCGCAGCTTCGTGTGCTCGGTGCCGAACCGGTGCGCGAACTCGGCCGCCAGCCGCTCCTGCTCGCTGAACCCCGGCCAGGTGCGCCACTCCAGCGCGTGCTCGTAAAGCTCTTCGTCGACGCCGGCGGCCGGTCCGTCCGCGTCGCGGGTGTTCATGCACACGGTGCATTCGTTGTCGTGGGCGATCACGGCGCGGGCGATTTCGCGCGTGCGCATCGGCAGCCGGTTCTTGGTGTAGACCGCCTGGCTGAAGTTGGCGATCGCACCGCCGAGGTCCGGGGACTTGGTCGCCCAGCTGTAGATGTCGTCGTCAGCGAACGTTCCGATTCGGCTCATGGCGTGATGGTACGCCCGCACTCCGGTTTTCTGGAACACGTTCTAGCTTCTGCCGCCGGTGCCGGCCGGCAGCCGGGCGGTGGCGGGCGCGTCGTCAGGCCAATCACGTTGGGCCAGAACGCGGTGGGCGATGCGCTGCAGCGCGATTTCGACTTCGTTGCGGTCCGGACGGCCCTGATAGCTGGGCGAACGGGATAGTTTGTCGACAATCCAGGCCAGCAGCAACGAGTAGACGTAGTCGACCTGCTGGCCTCCCGCTGCAGTCAGCCACATCTGATCGCCGTTGCGCTGCGCGTAGCCGCTGGAGACCAGGCGGCCGAATGTGGGTTCCAGGACTTCGAATGGGATCCGCATGGACTCGCCGATGTCGCTGAGACGGGCCGTACCGTACATCTGCCCGAAGCGGTAGATCCGCATCACGCCCCACAGTCCGGCCACGTCGAGGCGACAGTCGGGCCGCATCGCGATGCTGCGCAACCGCACACCCGGGTCGCCCCGCAGCATGCGCGCAATTGCGTTCTCCAGCATCCTTTCCGGAGTGTCGGTGGTCGGCATCCCAAATCCGTCGCCGAGATCGACTGCGCTGTTGTGGATGTCGCGCAGTGGGATCTCACGCAGGAACAACGCGAGGACGAAGCCGAGCAGCGCGACCGGCGCCGCCCAGAAAAACACCTCGCTCAGCGACTCCGAATAGGCGGCCACGACGGGGGCGGCCACGTTATGTGGCTGGTGATGCAGGGCCCCCGGTGAGCTGACCGCTTCGGGCGACGCGCCGCTGGCCGCCAGGGCCGCACCCATCCGGCTCTGGAGGAAGTTGGAAAACAGCGAACCGAAAATCGCGGCGCCGAACGAACTGCCGATGGTGCGGAAGAACGTCACGCCCGAGGTGGCGACACCGAGATCCTCGAAATTCGAGGTGTTCTGCACGATGAGAACCAGCACCTGCATGGACAAACCGATGCCTGCGCCCAGGATGACGAGGTAAAGCGACTGCACGAGGGCCGAGGTCGACGGGGTCATCCGCGACATCAGCAGAAACGCCAGGGCCATCAGCGCGGTGCCGGTCACGGGAAAGATCTTGTAGCGGCCGGTCTTGCCGACCAGAGTGCCGCTGCCGGTGGAGGTGATCAGCATTCCCACCACCATCGGCAGGGTGCGCAGTCCCGACGTCGTCGCGGAGACGCCGTTGACGTACTGCATGTAGGTGGGCAGAAACGTCATGGCGCCCAACATCGCGAAACCGACGACGAACGACAACACACAACACACCGTGAACACCGGGCTGGCAAACAACCGAGTCGGCAGGATCGGCTGCGAGACATGGCTTTCGACCCAGACAAACGCGGCGAGCGCCGCCCCGGCGCCGACGAACAGCCCGATGATCGTCGGCGAACCCCACGGGTAGAGGGTGCCGCCCCAGCTGGTCGCCAGCGTCAAGCCGGCGGCGCCCACACCGACCAACACGATTCCGGCGTAGTCGATGACGGGCTTGGTGGACGAGGCCAGCGCCGGAATGGCTGCAGCGGCAACGAAGATCACCAGCACCGAGATCGGCACGTTCACCCAAAACGCCCACCGCCAGGTCAGGTAATCGGTGAAGTAGCCCCCCAACAACGGGCCGACGACCGTCGTGACACCGAAGACCGCGCCCAGGATGCCCTGGTAACGGCCGCGCTCGCGCAGCGGGACAACCTCACCGATCAAAGCGCTGGCCGTGACGGTGATCCCGCCGCCGCCGATCCCCTGCAGGGCCCGCGATGCCACCAGCATGCCCATCGACTGAGCCAGCCCGCAGGACACCGACCCGATGACGAAGAACACGATGGCCGCCTGAAATACGCGCTTGCGGCCGAACAGATCACCGAGCTTTCCGACCAGCGCGGTGACGATCGTCGACGCCAGCAGGTAACTCGTGACGACCCAGGATTGATGGCCGGCGTCGCCCAGGTCGGCAACGATGGTCGGCAACGCGGTCGCGACGATGGTCTGGTCCAGCGCTGCGAGCAGCATCCCGAGCACGATCGCAACGAAGATCAGGTTTCGGCGTTGCGGGGTGATGAGCGCGCTGCCGGCTGCGGGATCCACCGCGGGATTGGCCTGGGTTACTGCGGTGGATCCTGCTATCGGGCTCGTCATGCCTGCCTTCCCGTCGGCGTTCGATGCTAACGGGTGCCCAGGGTCAACCCGCGGCAACCGCGCCGCGGGTTAGTTGCTGCGTGCCAGCACTACGCGATAGAGCCCGGCGGCCGGGAAACGCACTGCGCCAAGTAGAGCGGTTCGCCCAGCTTCTCCATCAGCTGGAGCTGAGTCTCCAGATAGTCGACGTGGTTTTCCTCGTCGGCGATGATCTTCTCCAGCAGGAACGCGCTCGTGCTGTCCTCTTTCGCGCGGCACATGATCACGCCGGGCTTGAGGCGGTTCAGAACCTCGTACTCGATCGCCAGGTCGGCCTCAAATTGCTCGCGCAGCGTCTGGCCGATGCGCAACGAGAAGAGGCGCTGGTAGTTCGGCAGGCCATCCAGCAGCAAAATGCGGTCGGTGATGGCCTCGGCGTGGCGCATCTCGTCGAAGGACTCGGCACGTGTGTGCTCGGCTATCTCGGTGAAGCCCCAGTTCTCCTGCATTTTGGAATGCAGAAAGTACTGGTTGATCGCGGTTAACTCACTGGTCAGCTGCTCGTTGAGCAGACGCAAAACGTCCGGATCCCCTTGCATGATCACTCCTCCGGTGTCAGGGCTGTCATGTCGGCGCGCGGCAGGTGGGCGGGGCGGGAGCGCACCATGCCGGCCGTAGCAGCACTTTGCCACGCAAATTTCTAATCTTCCAGCAAGGTATGGCTGCGCTCACTAGCGAGAATCGGAGCACGACGAGTAGTTAGGATCGTCTAACCTACTTAGGTTAGACTCCCTTAACGTGAGGCCTGTTCGGGTGACTGCTCGTGAATGGGAGGTGCGCTGATGTACGTCTGCCTGTGCGTGGGCGTCACCAATCACACCGTCGCCGAGTGCGTGGCCCGTGGTGCCTCCACCTCCAAGGAGCTGGCCGCGGCGTGTGGTGCCGGCGGCGACTGCGGGCGGTGCCGTCGTACGCTCCGGGCGATCATCGCCGCGTCGCAACAAGTCGACACCGAGCTCGAATCTGCGGCGTCGCTCTAGCGGCGCAGGGTCGCACCGCGTTTCGTCAATTCCTTTTCGCTCGGTGCTTCAGTTTTGCTTTCGCTCCGCGAAATCGGCCAAGGCCGCGGCGTTGGCCTGCGCGCCCATCAGCTCGGCGAAGTGCGCGTTTTCCCGCGCGGTCGCGGCCGCGATTTCCGGCCGGATCGGTTCGGTCATCGTGTGTTTGACCGCCATCAAGCTCGAAACCGGCCGGGAGGCGAGGATTTCGGCATATCGACGGGTTTCGGGCAGCAGTTCCTCGGGATCGCAGACCCGCCAGACCAGGCCCATCCGCAAGGCCTCTTGCGCGTCAACCCACTCCGAGGACATCAGCAACCACGCGGCGTTCTGCCGCCCCACCAACTGCGGCAGCAGATAGGACGACGCTGCCTCGGGGGCCACGCCCAGGCTGGTGAACGGACACTTCAGCCGCGCCGTCGTCGACATGAACGCCAGATCGGCGTAGCCGAGGATGGTAGCGCCGATTCCCACCCCGACGCCGTTCACGGCACAAATCAGCGGCTTGGGAAACGCACTCAGCGCGTCGATCATGCCCGGGAATCCGTGTTTGCCGGGAGCGAAGTCGGGGTCGGTGATGCGCGCCTGCATCTCGGCGAGATCGGTGCCGGCGCTGAAGCCGCGCCCGGTCCCGGTCAGCACCACGACCGCGATCTCCGGGTCGTCGGCGGCGGCCAACAGTGCCTCGGCGGTGGCGTCGTAGAGCGCTTCGTTGAAAGCGTTGAGCGCCTCGGGCCGATTCAGCGTCAGGGTGCGTACCCGATTGGTGTCGTCGATCAGCAGCGTCACCGCTGCAGCCTAACGTCGCACTGACGCCGGCCTGACCTCACCCGTTGCTATAGACGCGAGTTGGCGCGATCAGCACCACGGCGCGGCGTTCGGATGCCATCACCCGGTCGTACTCGTCCCAGTCGTCGTGGGATCCGCCGGCGGCGGTGAAGACCTCGCGAAGCAGGAGTCGCAGCTGCTCGGCGTCGGCAAGCCACGGCCGCGAGTGATCGGGGCCGGCCAGTTCGGCGCGTCCCTCGACGGTCGCCCACTGCCAGCCGTTGCGGAACGTGACGGCCAGTTGCGGGCGCTCCCGGAGATTGGCGAGTTTGACTTTGCCGTAGGTGGTGAAACCGAGGACCAATTCACCGGTTTCCGGGTGCGGTAACAGTCCGACGTTGACCAGCGACGCCTGCACGGTTCCATCGGCACGAACGGTCGAGATCACGGCCAGTCCGCTTTCCCCTGCCGCCAGCGCCACCGCGTCGTTGAGTGTTGTCATCTGCGATCCTCACGTTCTAAAAGCTGCCTTGAACACGTAGCGGCTGGTTGGCACCGTGTCGATGTTCTCGTTAGCGCCGAATGCAGTTGTGCTGGCGACCATCCGGCCCAGCCGGTGCTGCAGGTCGTCATCGTCGGCGGCCCCGAAAAACGCCTTCAGGTCGGTGACCGCTTCATCGGGGAACAACTCCTCGACGATGCCCGCGATTCCCGGCGCGTCGGGAGTCAGCGCCCGCACCACCCAATTCTGGGTATAGCCGAACGTCGCCTGTGTCTCAATGGCCACCGAGGTGTGGTCGCGCTGCCAGCGGGTGAGCCAGGTCGCCTGGTCCATGTCCGGGGGCCGGCGCAGCAGCGCGATGTTAGCCAACCCCGTTGTGCGAGAACCAGGCTCGCCGACCGGAGCGGGCAGCGGGACCGATTCGGTCACCAGGTAGGCGGCGAGCTGCTCACATTCGGCCTCGAGCAGAGCCAGCGCCGCGGTCATCTGTTCGCCGTAGCACTGCTGCGTCCACATGCTCACCACGGCTCCGGCCGGGGGGTCCATGGTCGTCAGCGTCATCAGCGAGTGCCGCACCGCGCCGTCCCGGACATTGACAGCCAACCCGGGCAGGCCCAGGCCCAACAGCGCATCCGCCACCGGGCCCCGTTGGCGGGCACACCAACCGTCGTCCGCGTCGGCGCGCATGAGCACCGCGATCACCTTTTCCATAGGGGTGAACCTACAGTCGGGGCCGGCCCTGCAGTGACGCTATTTGACCAGCCGCACCTGCTGTTCACTGCCGATCGACTCCCCGATGATGCCGGCGAGCCGCCGATAGGATTCGTCGCGGCCGCTAGAGGACCGGAACACCAGGCCGATTCGTCGACCGGGGCGTGGAGTGGCAAATTGCGCGAGCCCGAGCTGGCTTCGCGCGGCCTCAACGGGCGCAGCGCTCTGCGGGATCAGAGTCACCCCCAGCCCGCCGGTCACACATTGCACCGCCGTCGCCAGCGATGCGGCCCGGGTATCGGCGAGTTCGGCACGGACCCCCGCCTTCTGGCAGACGTCCAGAGCCTGATCGCGCAGACAGTGGCCCTCGTCCAGAAGCAGCAATGGCAAGTCCGACAACGCCGACGCCGGCACCCGGCGTTTGCCTGACAGTGGGTGCCCGGGCGGTACCGCGAGTAAGAAATCCTCCTCGTAGATCGGGACTTCCGTGATCCCGCTGGTGTCGGCGGGCAGTGCGATCAGGGCCGCGTCCAATGCCCCGCCGCGCAGCGCCGCCAGCAGGCGTTCGGTCTGGTCTTCGATCACCCGCAGCGTCAGCGCGGGAAGGCGACTGGAGAGTCCGGCCAGCACGGTGGGCAGCACGTAGGGCGCCACCGTGGGGATCATGCCGAGCCGCAGGGTGCCCTGCAGCGGATCCGAAGTCCCCGCCACGGCGGCGGTGAACGCCTCCGCGGCCTCGACCACGGCCTGGGCGAGCGGCAAAAGGTGCGTACCTTCGCGCGTCAAGCGGACACGCCGCGTCGAACGCTCGACGAGATGGGCGCCCAGGCCGGTCTCCAGCGCCGCCAGCGCCTGCGAGAGCGTCGACTGGCTGACGCCGAGAGCCTTTGCGGCACTACCGAAATGATGCCTCTCAGCTACCGCTGTGAAGGCCCGCAGCCCGGCGAGGGTCGGCTGAAAACTCTTATCGGTCATGGCAATAAGTATAGTGCGATATATCACCTTTACTTCAGACGCCGCTCCCGGCACGATGGTGGAAGACACTTAATCTTGACTTAATCCAGATAAGGAGCGGATATGTCATTGCTTACGATCGGCGACCAGTTCCCCGCCTACGAGCTGACCGGGCTGATCGGCGGCGACCTATCGAAGGTCGACGCTGCGCAACCCGAGGACTACTTCAAGACCATCTCCAGCGACGACTACGCGGGCAAGTGGCGGATCGTCTTCTTCTGGCCGAAGGACTTCACCTTCGTCTGCCCGACCGAGATCGCCGCGTTCGGCAAGCTGAACGACGAGTTCGAGGATCGCGACGCGCAGGTGCTCGGCGTCTCGGTTGACAGTGAATTCGTGCATTTCCAGTGGCGCGCCCAGCACGAGGACCTCAAGAAGCTGCCGTTCCCGATGCTCTCGGACATCAAGCGTGAGCTCGCCTTGGCCACCGGAGTGCTCAATGACGACGGCGTCGCTGACCGCGTCACCTTCATCGTCGACCCCAACAACGAAATCCAATTCGTCTCGGCGACCGCAGGATCCGTGGGGCGTAACGTGGACGAAGTGCTGCGGGTCCTGGACGCTCTGCAATCCGACGAGCTGTGTGCCTGCAACTGGCGTAAGGGCGACCCGACCCTGGATGCCGGCGAACTGCTCAAGGCCTCGGCGTAATCGAGGCCCCGATACCGGCATTGGAGGCGAAATGACCGTAGAGAATCTCAAGGACGCGCTGCCGGAGTATGCCAAGGATCTCAAGCTCAACCTCGGCTCGATCACCCGCACCACCGTGCTGAACGACGAGCAGTTGTGGGGCACTCTGCTGGCCAGTGCCGCAGCAACGCGAAACACCCAGGTGCTGGCCGAGATTGGGGCCGAAGCAGCAGACAATCTGTCTGCCGAGGCGTACCAAGCGGCGCTTGGAGCCGCGTCCATCATGGGCATGAACAACGTGTTCTACCGTGGCCGCGGGTTCCTGGAGGGCAAGTACGACGACCTGCGCGCCGGATTGCGGATGAACATCGTCGGCAACCCGGGCGTGGACAAGGCGAACTTCGAACTGTGGTCGTTCGCGGTGTCGTCGATCAACGGGTGCTCGCACTGCGTCGTCGCCCATGAGCACACACTTCGCGAGGCCGGTGTGGATCGCGAAGTGATCTTGGAAGCGCTGAAGGCCGCCGCGATCGTTTCCGGTGTGGCCCAGGCGATCACCACCGCCGAGACACTGGCAAGCGTCGGCTGATCGCTTCTTGACTCGCGTATGACGTCCTCCTGGGTTCTGCACGCGATCTGGTGGCAGGTCTATCCCTTGGGCTTCGTGGGAGCGTTTCCCACGCCCGAGGGATCGGCGCGGGCGGATCGGGACGAACACCGGTTACGGCGGCTCGTCGAGTGGTTCGATCACGCCATCGAGCTGGGAGCATCCGGAATTGCGCTGGGGCCCATCTTCGCCTCGCGCACACACGGTTACGACACCACGGATCACTTCCGAATTGACCCCCGGCTCGGTGACGACGCCGATTTCGACCATCTCGTCGCCGAGGCGCATGGCCGCGGCTTGCGGGTGCTGCTGGACGGCGTGTTCAACCATGTCGGTGTCGACTTCCCGCGACATCGCGAAGCGACACACGACGATGCGGCGGCGCGCTGGTTTCGTGGGCGCCCCGGTCGTTTTCATACCTTCGAGGGGCATTCCGAGCTCATTACCCTCAACCACGACAACCCCGACGTCGTCGATTACGTCGTCGACGTGATGGCGCACTGGTTGCGGCGAGGCGCGGACGGCTGGCGGCTGGACGCGGCTTATGCCGTGCCACAACAATTCTGGGCGACGGCGCTACCGAAAGTGCGCGAGCAGCATCCCGACGCCTGGTTCGTCGGCGAACTCATCCATGGCGACTACGCGGCGATCGTCGAGGAGGCGACGTTCGACTCGGCCACCCAGTACGAGCTGTGGAAAGCCATCTGGAGCAGCCTCAACGACGGCAACTTCTTCGAGCTGGACTGGGCCTTGCAGCGGCACAACACGTTCTTGGCCAGCTTCGCGCCGTTGACGTTCGTCGGCAATCACGACGTAACCCGCATCGCCAGCCGACTGGAAAACGTCGATCATCTGCCGCACGCCCTGGTCCTGTTGTTGACGATCGGCGGTGTGCCCAGCGTGTACGCCGGTGACGAGTTCGGATTCCGCGCCGTCAAAGAAGAGCGGTACGGCGGCGATGACGCGGTACGCCCGGAGTTCGCCACTCCCCCATTGCAATTGGACGACTTTGGTGCCGAGATGTGGCAACTGCACCAATTCCTGATTGGGCTGCGCCGTCGGCACCCCTGGCTGTGCGCGGCCACCACCACTGCGCTGCGGCTGGCCAACGAGCACTACGTCTACGAGACGCGCAGCGGCGACGATGCGCTGTTGGTTGCCCTCAACATCGACGACAAGCCGTTGCGGCTGGTGCTGCCGGAGTTGGGCCCGGCGCGCGTCGAGGTGGTCGCCGGATCCGCGGCCCCACCGGGCGAGGTCGTCGACGAGGTGACGGTCGAGCCGCACGGCTGGCGAATCCTGCGGCCCGCTTAGTTGTGCAGCTGGGCCAGCGTGAGTGGGTCCTGCTCACCGCGGTAGTAGTTGTCCAGCAGTGTGGTGAAGTCCTGGCGGTCGTCGGTGGCGAGGGCGAACAGCGTCATCGACGAGCGCAGCTTGAGATCGTCGGGTGAACCGAAAATCTCCGAGATCGAGCGGCCGTGCACCTGATTGACCAGTTGGGTGCACTCATGCAAGCGCGGCCCCAGCAGCTCATGCCCCAGATAGGCGCGGGCCTCCTGCAATGACGAGATGCCGTAGTGGACCGCCGTCGGGCTGCTGCCCAAGCCGCGCAACTGCGGGAAGACGAACCACATCCAGTGCCCGCGTTTTCGTCCGCCGCGCAACTCCTCGACGACGGTGTCATAGACCGGAGCTTGTGCGACAACGAAACGTGTCAGATCGAAGGGGTCGTCTGCCGAGTCCATATGACTACGGTGGCATACATGGCCGTCAAACGACGCATGCCCAAAGCCCGCGACATCGCGCCGCTGCTGCAGTTCAAGCGGCCGCAGTTCGATGCGACCAAGCGCCGGCTCGACGCCGCATTCACGATCGACGATCTGCGACACATCGCCAAACGCCGCACCCCCAAGGCGGCATTCGACTACACCGACGGTGCAGCCGAGGACGAGCTGTCGATCGCACGCGCGCGACAAGCCTTCCGCGACATCGAGTTTCACCCGACAATCCTGCGCGACGTCAGCAATGTGACAGCTGGGTGGAATGTGCTGGGTCAGCCGGTCGCCCTGCCGTTCGGGATCGCGCCGACCGGATTCACCCGGTTGATGCACACCGAAGGTGAGATCGCCGGCGCCGCGGCGGCGGCCAAAGCCGGCATCCCGTTTTCGCTGTCCACGCTCGGCACCTGCGCGATCGAAGACCTGGTCACCGCTGTCCCGCAGGGCCGCAAATGGTTTCAGTTGTACATGTGGCGCGATAGGGAACGCTCGATGGCGCTGGTGCAGCGTGCCGCCGATGCCGGTTTCGATACCCTGCTGGCCACTGTCGATGTTCCGGTCTCCGGCGCGCGCTTTCGCGACAACCGCAACGGGATGACCGTCCCGCCCACGCTGACGCTGCGGACCGTGCTGGACGCGGTGCCGCACCCGAAGTGGTGGTTCGATCTGTTGACCACCGAGCCGCTGGCCTTCGCGTCGCTGGATCGTTGGTCGGGCACCGTCGGCGAATACCTGAGCACGATGTTCGATCCCAGCCTCACCTTCGACGACCTGGCCTGGATCAAGGACCAATGGCCCGGCAAGCTCGTGGTCAAGGGCATTCAGACGCTCGATGACGCGCGCGCCGTGGTGCAGCGCGGCGTCGACGGCATCGTGTTGTCCAATCATGGTGGCCGCCAGCTAGATCGGGCCCCGGTGCCCTTCCACTTGTTGCCTGCGGTGGCGCGCGAAGTCGGTAAGGACACCGAGATCCTGGTGGACACCGGCATCATGTCGGGCGCCGACATCGTGGCAGCGATCGCGCTGGGGGCGCGGTGCACGCTGGTGGGGCGGGCCTATCTGTACGGGCTGATGGCCGGCGGCGAGGCGGGTGTGAACCGCGCTATCGAAATCCTCGAGACCGGGGTGCTCCGGACGATGCGGTTGTTGGGTGTGACGTGTCTCGAGGAGCTTTCAGCCGCGCATGTGACGCAGCTACGGCGGCTTGCTCCGGTCGAGTAAGTCAGCGGATCGGTTGCGGGCGGGCCTGAAACCTGCCAAGGTGGTTACGTGGAATTCAGGTTCGTATGCGGACGATCGTGCCTCAACTTCGCCGGCACGATGAAACATCGCAACACCTCACCCGATGAGCGGTTGACCGAACCTGCGGTGCTATCGGACTGGGCCGCTGCGGCGGGGTTGGTAGATACCGGAATCGACGTCACCGACGACGATCTCGGCACCGCGATCGAAGTGCGCGAAGCGATCTACCGGACGCTCACCGCCCGACTTGACGACCGCGAGCCAAAAGCGGCCGACGTCGAACTGCTGAACGAGCACGCGTCGCAACCTCGGCTGACTCCACGGCTGCTGCCCGACGGCACTACGAGTCGCGAGGGCACCGCGCCGCAACTGCTCGCCGGCCTGGCCGCGGATCTGCTCGACCTGCTCGCGGGGCCCGAAATCGGCAACGTCAAACGGTGCGCCCACCCGAACTGCTCGCTGCTCTACGTCGATTCCTCGCGAGCCAAGAACCGCCACTGGTGCGGGATGGCGACCTGCGGCAACAAGGTGAAGGTCCAGGCGTTCCGGGCCCGCCAGCGCGCCTCCGCCAATTGACCCAGGTCACACCGCACGTCCGAGGTCCGTCGGGAACAAAAACCATCGGGCAAAGGTTGAGCGCAACAGACTAAACCTTTGGAGAAAAGATGGCTGAAGCTAAATCCGTGCCGGTGTTGTTCGTTACCGACACGATCGTGTTGCCCGGAATGGTTGTGCCGATTGCCCTGGACGATGCCGCGCGGGCGGCCATTGACGCGGCCCAGGCCAGTGAATCAGGTGAACTGCTGATCGCCCCCCGGCTGGAGGACCGCTACCCGTCCCATGGCGTGATCGCGAAGGTTCTCCAGGTCGGGCGGATCCCCGGCGGTGGTGGCACCGCCGCCGTCGTGCGGGGCGAACGCAGGGCCCAGATCGGCGCGGGAGCCACCGGCCCCGGCGCGGCCTTGTGGGTCGAGGTGACCGACGTCGACGACGTGGACCCCACCGACGACGTCAAGGCGCTCGCGGCGGAGTACAAGAAGCTGCTGCTGGCCATGCTGCAACGGCGCGAGGCGTGGCAGATCATCGACTACGTCAACAGCCTGACCGACCCGTCGGCGCTGGCCGACACGTCGGGGTACGCCTCGTACCTGACCGACGTGCAGAAGCGGCAGCTGCTGGAAACCGTGGACGTCGCCGAGCGGCTGCGCGTGCTGATCGACTGGACCGGCGACCACTTGGCCGAAGTCGAAGTCAACGACAAGATCGCCGAGGACGTGCGCGACGGCATGGAGAAGACGCAGAAGGAGTTCCTGCTGCGCCAACAGCTTGCCGCCATCCGCAAGGAGCTGGGCGAGGGTGAGCCCGACG
The DNA here is from genome assembly GCA_963794245.1 of uncultured Actinomycetota bacterium. Taxonomy (GTDB): domain Bacteria; phylum Actinomycetota; class Actinomycetes; order Mycobacteriales; family Mycobacteriaceae; genus Mycobacterium. The sequence goes on from CAWCDD010000006.1 coordinate 176,493, forward strand.
GTTCCGATGATTACCGCGCCCGCGTCCAGGACGCCGACTTACCCGAGAACGTCCGTGAGGCCGCGCTGCGGGAGGTCGGCAAGCTGGAACGCTCCAGCGACCAAAGTCCGGAAAGCGGCTGGATTCGTACCTGGTTGGACACCGTGTTGGACCTGCCCTGGAACGTCCGCACCGAGGATTCGACGGATCTCGCTGCGGCGCGGGGCATCCTGGACGCCGACCACCACGGGCTGGACGACGTCAAGGACCGCATCGTCGAATATCTGGCCGTGCGTGCGCGGCGGGCCCAGCGTGGGCTGCAAGTCGTCGGCGGCCGCGGCTCCGGCGCGGTGATGGTGCTGGCCGGCCCGCCCGGGGTCGGTAAAACCTCGCTGGGCGAGAGCGTGGCCCGGGCGCTGGGCCGCAAGTTCGTGCGCGTTGCCCTGGGTGGTGTGCGCGACGAGGCCGAGATCCGCGGGCACCGGCGCACCTACGTCGGTGCATTGCCCGGTCGGATCGTGCGCGCGATCGGCGAGGCGGGATCGATGAATCCCGTTGTGCTGCTGGACGAAATCGACAAAGTCGGTTCCGACTATCGCGGCGACCCGAGCGCGGCACTGCTCGAGGTGCTGGACCCGGCGCAGAACCACACGTTCCGCGATCACTACCTGGATCTGGACCTCGACCTGTCCGACGTCGTGTTCTTGGCCACCGCCAACGTGATTGAGAACATCCCGTCGGCGCTGCTGGACCGCATGGAGCTGGTGGCTATCGACGGCTACACCGAGGACGACAAGGTCGCCATAGCACGCGAGTACCTGCTGCCCCGGCAGCGGGAGCGGGCGGCGCTGACCGCCGATGAGGTCGCCGTCACCGACGCCGCGCTGCGCAAGATCGCCGCCGACTACACCCGCGAGCCGGGTGTTCGGCAGTTCGAGCGGCTGCTGGCCAAGGCGCTGCGCAAGGTCACGACGAAGATCGCCGAGGAACCGGTGACCATCGACGAGCCCGATCTGGTCGATTACCTTGGCAGGCCGCGGTTTACGCCCGAATCGGCGGAACGCACCGCGGTGCCCGGCGTGGCAACCGGACTGGCTGTGACGGGTCTGGGCGGCGACGTGCTCTACATCGAAGCCGGGGCAACCGAGGGTGAGTCGGGTCTGCAATTGACCGGCCAGCTGGGTGAGGTGATGAAGGAATCGGCGCAGATCGCGCTGTCCTACGTGCGCTCGCACGCCGCCGAACTCGGTGTCGACCCCAAGTCGCTGGACCGGCGCATCCACGTGCACGTGCCTGCCGGCGCTGTGCCCAAGGACGGTCCGTCGGCCGGGGTCACGATGGTCACCGCGCTGGTGTCGATGGCCACCGGACGTCAGGTCCGCTCCGATGTCGGCATGACCGGCGAGGTCACGCTGAACGGCCGGGTGCTGCCGATCGGCGGTGTCAAGCAGAAGCTGTTGGCCGCCCAACGTGCCGGTTTGTCAACGGTTTTCATCCCGGCCCGCAACGAGCCGGACCTGGACGATGTGCCAGCCGAGGTGCTCGATGCGCTCGAGGTCAAACCGATGACCGATGTGGCGGAGATCGTCGCGCAGGCATTGGAACCGGCGGCGCAGACCGCTACCGTCGCGGCCTGACACTGTTCAACCCATGTCGAGCCGCTGCTGACCTGGCACCCCCGGGGGATGGTCGAGAGGTTTTGGCCACCCCCCGGGTCGGGTACGCGTTGGGGCGAGGGAAACCAGCCGGGGGGTATGACCTCTACCCGACGTTCAGCAAGGACGCGGGTGACGAACAACAAATCACTGCTGTGCGGTTGTCGTATTCGGCAGCCGAATGGCGAGATAGGGAGTTCATCATGAGGTTGAACAGAATTGCCGCTAGCGCCGCGATCGCAGGCGCGTTGACATCCGGTGCGCTTGGGGTAGGTGCCGGGTTAGCCCAGGCCCACCCGAACGACCCATTTCCGCCGGTGCCGGGTTGTAACGGGCCGGGCGTCAATTGCAACGGGCCGGGGAATCCGCTTCCGCCTGGACAGCGCGGGGCGCCGCCGCCGGGGCACTGGAACGATCCGGTCGGCTATGGGCTTCCGGCCACCTGGACTCCGCCGAACGCGCCGGTGCGGTATCCGGTGGTGTGGAATCCGAACGAGCAGGCTTGGGGTGTGTACCTGACCCCGAACGGTGCGTTTGTTCGCTACCAGTAAGCGGTCGCCCGCGACAGCCGCCCCGACATCCCGGGGCGGCTGTTCGCATTCTGCGGACAAATGAACTTGGCGAGGATTGCGTAGCAAAGTAGCCCGCGCCGTTGGGGTCCCCGCTTCGCGGACCGGGTAGAGGCTAGGTTGGACGATATGACCGGTATTGGGGATCTCAAACGGCAAGTAGTGCATCGCGTTCAACGACTGGTGGTCAATCCGGTGGGCCGGCAATTGCCGGTGACCATGCTCGAAACGACTGGCCGCAAGAGCGGGCAGCCGCGACACACCCCGGTCGGCGGACGGCTAGTGGACAACAAGTTCTGGATGGTCTCCGAACACGGTGAGCATTCGGACTACGTCCGCAACATCAAGGCCAACCCGGGTGTACGAGTGCGCCTCGGCGGTCAATGGCGCAGCGGAACCGCTCACCTGCTGCCCGACGATGACCCGGTGCAGCGGCTGGGCAATCTGCCGCGGCTCAACAGCGCGGTGGTGCGCATCATGGGCAGCGAGTTGCTGACCATCCGGGTGGATCTGGACTGACCCGGCCGCGGTGTCGGTGCGGACGGTTAGCGTCGACGCATGGCATACGACCTCGAACTCGCTAACCGGATCCGCGAGTTGCTGGCAACGCAGCGCGGTGTCGACGAGAAGTCGATGTTCGGCGGGCTCGCGTTCCTCATCGGCGGCAACATGGCGGTAGCGGCCAGCGGCAAGGGCGGATTGATGGTGCGGGTGCCGCCCGAGGACACCGCCAAGCTGCTGGATCGCCCCCACGTCAGCCCGATGGTGATGGCCGGCCGCGAAACGCGGGGCTGGTTGCGTGTCGACGCCGAGGGCGTGAAAACCAAACGCCAGCTTGAGAGTTGGATTACCCGGGGCGTCGGGTACGCGCGCAGCCTGCCGCCGAAGTAACCGAGCCGGTTTGTCCTTGCCCGTCGCGGGTACGCGCCGACGTATGAGCGAGTCGGACGGGTCCAAGCAGCTGGTGCGACGTGTGCTCAAGGCCGGCGGCACCACGTACGCGGACGAGGCGGGAATTCGGATTCACGACAAGCCGATGCCGCTGTTCCAACTGCTGGTGTTGTGCATGCTCGCCAGCAAGCCGATCGATGCCGCTATCGCCATGCGCGGGGCGCGTGAGCTGTTCAAGGCGGGCCTGCGCACGCCCAAGGCCGTCCTGGCGGCCGACCGGCAAACGATGATCGACGCCTTCGGCCGCGCTCACTACGTGCGCTACGACGAAAGCTCGGCCACTCGCCTCACCGAGATGGCGCAGCGGGTGCGCGACGAGTATTCCGGTGATTTGCGCGAAATCGCCGAGCGCAGTCACCGCGACGTCGGCCAGGCGAAGCGGATGCTCAAGGAATTCAAGGGAATTGGCGAAACCGGCGCCGACATCTACCTGCGCGAGATTCAAGACGTGTGGACCTGGGCGCGCCCGTACTTCGACGACCGTGCCACGGGCACCGCCAAGCAACTGGGACTGCCCACCGATCCGGCCAAACTGGGAGCGCTCGCGCCGCGCGCCAACGCACGGCTGGCCGCCGCCCTGGTCCGGGCGTCGCTGGACGACGACCTGCGTCATCGGATGGCCGGTTAGCGGTCGTTCGTGTCAGCCCGGCGCGAGTAGGGTGGAGACGCGACACGAACGGAGCAGCGATCATGGCCAGCTCGAATACATTCGTCATCGTCGGCGGCGGACTCGCCGGAGCAAAAGCGGTAGAAGCTTTGCGCGACAACGGCTTTGACGGACGAATCCTGCTGTTCGCCGACGAGCCACATCTGCCCTACGAGCGACCTCCGCTTTCCAAGGAGTATCTCGCCGGGAAGAAATCGCTGACCGACTTCACCGTGCAGAACTCCGACTGGTACTTCGACCAGAAGGTCGACTTGAGACTGGGATCGCGGGTGTCCAGCTTGGACCGCGCCGCACACACCGTTGGACTTCGCGACGGCACCGCAGTGCGCTACGACAAGCTGCTGCTGGCGACCGGGTCGGCGTCGCGTCGCCCACCGATCCCCGGATCGGAGGCCGATGGAGTCCACTACCTGCGCAGCTACGACGACGCGGAACTGCTGAATTCCGTTCTGACCGAGGGATCTTCGTTGGCCGTCGTCGGCGCCGGGTGGATCGGACTCGAAGTGACCGCTGCTGCCCGCCAGCGCGGCGTCGCGGTGACCGTCGTCGAGGCCGCCAAACAACCCTTGGTGGCCGCTCTCGGCGAGAAAGTCGGTGAAGTGTTTGCCAACCTGCATCGCGACCACGGCGTGGATTTGCGGCTGCAGGCAGAGGTGGAGGAGATCTCCGCGGCGGACGGGACGGCCACCGGGCTGCGGATGCGCGACGGTTCGAAGGTCGCCGCCGACGCCGTATTGGTGGCCGTTGGTGCCAAGCCGAACGTCGAGCTCGCCGAGCAGGCAGGGCTGTCCATGGGTGATGGCGGCGTGCTCGTCGATGCGTCGCTGTGCAGCAGCGACCCCGACATCTACGCGGTCGGCGACATCGCGGCTGCCGAGCATCCGTTGTTCGGCACCCGAATCCGCACCGAACACTGGGCCAATGCCCTGAAGCAACCCGCGGTGGCTGCGGCCGGAATGCTCGGCAAGCCAGGCGAATACGCGGAGCTGCCCTATTTCTTCACCGATCAGTACGACCTCGGAATGGAGTATGCCGGGCACGCACCCGACTTCGAGCGGGTGGTCTTCCGCGGCGATGTGGCCGGGCGCGAATTCGTCGCGTTCTGGCTCGACGGCGATAACCGAGTGCTGGCCGGGATGAACGTCAACATCTGGGATGTGCTCGACGATGTCAAAGCGCTGATCCGCTCCAGGTCTGCCGTCGACCCCGACAGACTGGCCGACCCGCAATCACCCCTCGCTGATCTGCTGGTCTGACGTTCGGTCGACCGGCACCCAGTCGTGGTCGATGACTTCGGGCGGGTACTGCGCTTGCAAGCGTTCTCGCTCGGCGCGGCGGCGCTTGATCCGCAGCCGGGCATCCGCCGGCATGGTGACCAGCTCGTCGCAGGTCAGGTAGTACACGTCATCGACCACATCGATCAGGTCGGCCGCGACTCGGCGAGATCCTAGCTCGCGCAACGTCATTCGCAGCTCATGCGTGAACCGGAGGGTGGTGTCGTGGGCAAGCTCGCGTGACACCCGGACGTTGTTCGCGATCCGCTGGACCAACGTCGGTGGCGGGTCTGGCTCGGCCGGTGCCGCGGCCGCCTCGGCTGCCGCGGCCAGCAGCATCGCCGGGTTGTCGCTGAAGACCCGGCTGGCCAGCTCGGCTTCCCCGGGACCCCGGTGTCCGATCCGGCCGATCGCGCCGTCCAGCAGGCCGGCGGTGGCCGGAGACAACGCGCGGATGCTGGCGAGGTTGCCTTCCTGGGCCATCGCACGCAGTGGCGGGTCAGCACGTAACGCGGCCGTCAGCTCGGCGATCTCGTCTGCGACGCGGTCGCTCTCCATGATCGCGCCGACCCCGGGCACGCGGGAGCCCGCCGCTGTGTGCTCCAGCGCCGCCGCGGTGACACCGGAGTCGATCAACCACAGTGCCGTGAGAATCCAGCCTTGGTGAATACGATCCCGCAGCAACCGGGCCCGGACTCCGAGGCTCGCGTCGGACAGCAGGCTCAACTGCGCGGCATCCCAATGCTCGGCGTTCGCGGCGGCGCTGTAGGCGCGCGTATCGGCATTGAGATGGCGCATCAGAGCCAGCGATCGTGACGTGGCGACCGCCTTGGCGACCAACCCGAGCGCTCCGCCGGCCAGCCGGGGCTGACCAAACGGCAGCACATCCCCGACCTGCGGCTGATCGACCAAGGCGTGCTGGGCACAGCGCCTCGTCGTCCCAGCCGAGTAACTGGTTGGCGGCGACGGCGTTCGCCGACACCCCGACATAGGGCCGGTGACCGAACACCGCGATGGCCCTGCTCCCCCATTCGTCGATCCACCACGCCGCCCAGCGCCAGCGCCTGACCCATCACCCGGCCGGCGGTACGCAGCCCGCTCAACTGGACATCCAGCGTTATCGGGGTCAGCGGCCCGGGCAGCGCTTCGGTGAGGCCGTTGGTGCCGAAGACCGGGAACCGGGGATCGATGCGGTCGTCGAACTCGCCCTCCAGCCCGTCTGGAGCGGCGCTGCGCAGCTCGTCGGATGGCGCGGGCGGGACGACCTCCACGGGAAGCGCCAGCTGTGCCCCGTGGCTGACCGCGCCGGCGGCCGCGGGTCGGCGGCCGACGAGTCCCCGCGCGGTGTCGGCGACGGCATCAAACGCCTGCCAGCCGAACTCGAACATCCCAATCCTCTTGTGCAGCAACGATATCCATCGGAGGGATCAGCTCTGCCCAGCCGCGAATCCGGTGAGTTCGGGACCGCGGGTCGACGGACCGCAGCAACCGCCAGGCGGTGACCACGTTGGTGGTGTCCGGGGTGGCGAGATCCACCACACCGGTGCGGTCGGTGTTCAGTGCCGACACCAGGAAGCGCACCAGGTCGTCGAGGTGCAGCACCCGCATCGGCTGCGACGAGACCTTGGCGCGCAGCAGTGTGGCCACCGTGCGGCACACCATCCAGTCGAGCTGGCGGCCCACCGGCGGCGCGATCCGGACGATCAGACTCGGACCGAGGCTGCTGGACACCAGGTCCTCGGCCGGCTCGATATAGCTGCGGGGAGCCCGCGGCTTGGGACACGAACAGCAGGCGGGCACCGGCGCGGCCGGCCGCATGCGTGACATGCGCCACCCCGGTGATGTCCGCGCTGCCCGGTGCGCTGGGTTCGACCGGGGCCAGATGGATCACCGCGTCGGCTTCATCGGCCAGTTCTTGCAGGACGGGGTCGCTCAACGGTGCGCAGACCAATTCGACGGCGGGGTCCAGCCGGGTGTCGGGGCGCTCAGAAATGCCCGTGACCGAATGCCCGGCTGCAATCAGCTGCCGTGCAACCAGCCTCCCGACCGTGCCGGTGGCGTCGGTAACCAGGATGTGCACCTGGGCTCACCTCCCCCAACGTCCCCTCTGACAATAGGCACGCCACCATCACTGCGCGACCGTTACCGGGTGAACGGCACTTCTGCCTGGCGTTTTATTCCCGGCTGGGCTACTGCAGCGTGGCGCTGCCGTCCGTGGCGACGGCAACCTTGGCGCCACCGATGTCTTCACGAACAGTCGTCTGCGCCGAATCGGGATCGGCGATGACCGCCAGCGCTCGTGACCCGTCTTGTGTGCGCACAGCAACGAAAGCCTTCTCCGGCTGTCCGTCGCGGTCGAACGGCGTCGTCCACGCTTCGACGGTGCCGACGCCTTCCCACTGCACCACCGCCTCCCGGGTCGGCTCCTGCTCCACTGCGGATTGGGCGTTCTCCCAACGGAATTCGTCCGGCGGTTCGGTGCTGTAGACGCCAAAGCTGTGCTTGGTCAGGTAGCCCCCGTTGGCGGTGATCAGGGCGCGGCGGCCGGGATTGGCCACCAGCAGTTCGGCGACGGTGGCAATCGAATGCATGACGTAGTTGCTCCACGGGCCACCGGCGAACGTCAGCCCGCCGGTGACGGTAAGCGGGCGGGCGGGGTCGTCGGTGCTCAATCCCAATTCGGCGGCCGCCACCTGAACGGCCGACGGAAAGCACGAGTACAGGTCGACGTAGTCGACGTCGTCGATGCCGAGGCCGGCGAGCTCCAGTGCCCGCGCACCGGCGATCCGGATGGCCGTGGAGCGGTGCAGCTCGTCGCGCTCGGCGATCGAGGGCGTGTCGTAGGCGTCCGTGCCGGCGTGCGGGTAAACCCACTGCTCGGCGGGGATCCGCAGCCGCTTGGCCTGCTCGACCGACGTCAGGACCAGGGCGGCGCCCTGATCGACCATGTTGTTGGAGTTCATCAGCTTCGTGTACGGCCAGCTGATCATCCGGTTCTGCGGGCCGGGCCGGCAGATCTCGGCCGCGGTCGCCGGTTTGCGGATCCACGCGTGCGGATTGCCGACCGCGACGGCATTGAAGCGTGCCCACAACTCGCCGATGCGATTGCGGTGGTCCTCGACCGACTCGCCGTTCGCGATGCGAAGCGCCTGCTCGAACAGCGGATAGACGTAGGCCGGCCGGTCCAGCTTGATCCTGATCTCGGCGTCACCGGCCATCGGGACGTCTTCGCCGCTGACCTGTGCCTTCGGCACGGATTCGTCCTGAGCCGTCCACTCGAGCCTGCCGCCTTTGGCCTTCAGTCCTCGCCTGGTGCGCCAGGTCTCGGCGCCGGTAAGCAGCACCACGCCGGCGCGGCCCTGCTGGATGTCCAGGCACGCCTGGTTGAGCAGCGTCTGCGGCACGTTGCCGCCGACCGGGCTGTAGAGCGTCGTGAACTTCGGTGCGCCGATCCGCTCACCGACCAACAGCCCCGCGTCGCGGTAGCTCGCCGACAGGATGTTCACCACCCGGATGGAGTCCACGGCCTCGAGGACGCGGGTATCGGCGGCTTCCCGGGCGGCGGCGACCATCAGGTCGACGGGTTCGACCGAACGCGTTTCCGGGTCGATCTCGTCGCGGTGGTTGACCTGGCCGTAGCCGATCAGCACCGGTGTCCTGGGGTCGACGGGCATAGGACGAATTTATCCTGGCGACGACTCGGGCCCTGCCGGCGGCCCGGTGCCCAGGCGCGCGGCCGGGCTCAGGCTGTCGTGGCCGGCGCGAACAGCACCTGATCGGAGATCAGCCGGTCGATCTCCGCTGCGCTCATTCCCAGCAGTTTCCGGCAGAGCTCGCGGGTGTCCTGACCGGGCAGGGGCGCGGGACGTTGTGGGGCCGGCGGGATGTGGTGGAACAGCGCCGGGCCCGTCTCGGCCGGCAGCGGCCGCTCGACCAGCGGATGCGCCATGTCGCTGAGCAGGTTTCGCTCGATCAGCTGCGGGTCCTGCAGAACGTCCGGCGGACGGTTCATCGGGCCGGCCGGAACCCCGGCCGCCTGCAGCGTTTCGGCGGCTTGCACCGGGGTTTGGGTGCGGGTCCAGGCGGAGACCAGCTCCACCAACTCCGCGCGATGGGCCACCCGCGACTCCCCTGTCGCGAAGCGCGGATCGACCGCCAATTGCGGGTGCTGGAAAATTGCTGTAGCACAACGCCATTCGTTGTCTGAACGGATCGAGATGGCGCACCACTCGTCATCGCCGGCGCATGGGTAGACCGCGTGCACGCAGGTGTCATCGTGGACTTCGGCGACGCCGGCCCGCAACGCGGCCTGGGTGACGTACAGGGTGTCCAGCTGGTTGACGACGACCTCGGCCTGAGAGATGTGCACGTGTGCGGCGTCGCCGGTCCGGTCGCGCCGGATCAGCGCGGCCAGCGCCGCGATCGCGGTGACCCGCCCCACGACGTGGTCCGGGAAGATCGTCGTCGCGTCGTAGAACGCATGCCGGGCGCCGGCGGCGCGAGCTTCCGCCGAAGCTTCCTCGGACGTCCAGAGACTGGTCACTCCGGTGGTGGCCCGGACCAACGGGCCGTAGCCCATGCGCCTGCTCCACGGCCCCCGGTTTCCGAAGGCGCTGCTGCCCGCGAGCACGATCCGCGGGTTCAGCTCGCGCAACCTGTCGAAGGAAAACCCAAGCGAGGTAAGGGTTCCCGGCTTGAAGTTGGCGAACACCGCGTCGGCCTCGGCGACCAGACGCCCGAATATCTCTTTGCCCTGGCGGCTGCGCAGGTCGAGGCCCAGCGCCAGGTGGTTGCGGTGGGTCCAGGCGAACGACTCGCTCATCACGTGGCCGACGCGCGACTGCCGCAAGCCGTCCGGGTACTCGGCGCTTTCGACCTTGATGACCTGCGCGCCCAGGTCCCCGAAGAGCCGGCTGAGCTCGCCGCCGGCGACGATCACGCCCAGATCGAGGATCCTCAGGTCCTTGAGCGGGTACTCGCCGGTCCGGCCCGTCGGAGATGCCGACACCGGGCCGGCCAGCCAGCGCGGTTCGTCGGCCCCGGCGGCCGGGGCCGGGGTCCGGAAGCCGGAGCGCTCGTCGTCGACGACGAAGTATCCGGTCGGCACGTCGGTGCGCACCCCGGGGACCAGCTCGGCATTGGTGATCGCACCCACGGCCTGGAAGTGCTCGGAGGCCAGGATCCGCGACGGCGTCAGCACCGCCGAGATGGGGACCCCGTGCGCCTGCCCGTCGGCGACCAGCTCCTTCATCGTCTTGTCCGCGAATAGCGCGTCAACCAGCACGCTGATCTGCGGCCACGCGGCGAAGCGGGCGCCGAGCGTGTCGTACTTGGGGTCCTGGAATTCCTGCGGCTCCCCCAGCCAGCGGCGCAGGCCGCGCCACTGCCGCGGCGCCATGACGCAGAGCCGGACGTAGCCGTCCTGGCACGGACAGATCGGGTAGGGGTCCTGGTTGCGCGGGCGACCCCGCCACGCGCTGCTGCGCTGTCCGGCGGTGGCCTGCCCGTGCGCGCCGAAGGCCGGGTCGAGCGCCATGACGACGGCGTCGAACCGGGAGAAATCGATGTAATCGCCTGTGCCGCAACGCAGTCTGTCGTAGTACGCGACGAGCGCGGCCCAGGTGGCCTGCACGGCGGCGGTGGCCGAGGCGATACCATCGGGCGGCAATACCGGGGTGCCCGTGGTGGGGCCGGACCGTGAGAGCGAGCCCGACATCGCGAACAGCACGGGGTCGGTCGCACTCCACGAGCAGCGCGGGCCGGTCGCGCCGAAGTCGCTGATCGACAGCGCGACCAGCTGCGGGTAGCGATCGGCCAGCTCGGCACACGACGTCCCGAACGCCGCGGTCTGACTTGCCGGGCCGGCGTCGACGACGATGTCGGCACCACCGACGAGTTCGAAGAAGGTGCGGCGGTCGTTGTCGTCGAGCGGGTTGCACACCACGCTTCGCTTGTTGGCGTTGTGCACCGCGAAGCCGATCCCGGCGCCGGCCAGCGTCGGCCGGTCGTCGCGCGCCGGGCTCCCGCCCGGCGGCTCCACCTTGACGACGTCGGCCCCCAGGTCGGCGAGCAGGCGGGTCACCGCATCGGTGACCCCGGCGGACAAGTCGAGGACGCGCACCGCGGCGAGCAACCTGTCAGCCATCCGGTCACCGTACCGGCCCGCCGCAGCCGGGTGCCGCTTGGTAGTCAAAAGCTCAGTCGCCCAAGCTGGTTCGGGTCGGCAATCCCGACCCGCTACGCTCTGTAGATCTTTGCCCGACGACCGTTGAATGGAGGCGCGCGAACGGATGAGCCCGCACTTGAGCTACGTCGAAGCCGTGATAATCGGCGCTGCCCAGGGCATCACCGAGCTGTTCCCGGTGTCCAGCCTCGGGCACTCGATCTTGGTGCCGGCGCTGGTGGGCGGGCAGTGGGCCCGGGACTTGAACGTCTCCGCACCGCGATCGCCATACCTGGCGTTCATCGTCGGCCTGCACGTAGCGACCGCCGCCGCGCTGCTGGTGTTCTTCTGGCGTGATTGGCTGCGCGTCCTGGCCGGCTTCGCTTCCTCGGTGCGACATCGCCGGGTCGAGACTCCCGACGAGCGGTTGGCGTGGCTGATCGTTGCGGCCACCATCCCGGTGGGGCTGGCGGGACTGCTCCTGGAACAGCTGTTCCGCACCACCCTGGGCAAACCCATACCGGCGGCGGTCTTCCTGCTCATCAACGGGATTGCCCTGTACGTGGGCGAGGTGCTGCGCCGTCGAGCGGCGGTTCCGGAGCACCTCCCGGTCGAGCACGCAGGTGACGCCGTCGACGACCGGCTCGCCGAACTGCCGATCGGGCGGGGTGTGTTGATCGGCTGTGCTCAAATCCTGGCCCTCCTCCCAGGTATCAGCCGCTCCGGCATCACCATCGTGGCCGGCCTGTGGCGCGGGCTGTCACACGAGGATGCGGCCCGCTTCTCCTTTCTGCTGGCGACACCCATCATCCTGGCCGCAGGGGTATACAAGATCCCAGATCTGTTCGGGCCGTTGGGAACCGGGATCGGCGGCCAGGTGCTGGCCGGCAGCGTCGCCTCGTTCGTCGCCGCCTACCTCGCCGTCCGCTATCTCACCCGATACTTTCAGACCCGCACCCTGACTCCGTTCGCCGTCTACTGCTCCGTCGCCGGGGCGGTCAGCTTGGCCTGGCTCACCCTGCGCTAGCTCCGCGAGAGCGTGCATCGATAGCGCACTTCGTCGACGGCCATGTCGCCGTAGGTCGAGGTGCGTTGTGTCCCGTCGCATCTCCAGCCGTCGCGTTCGTAGAACCGCCGTGCGCGCGCATTGCCGTCCAGCACCCACAGCGCGGCCGCCGAAACGCCGACGCGGCGCAGCCGAATCCGGGCGGCCGTCATCAACAGACGGCCGACGCCGGTGCGCAGATATGCCGGATCGACGTAAATCGCCATCAGCTCACCGAAATTCGACAAGTCGTCGTCGCGGCACAGGCCGGTGGTGACCAGGCCGCACACCGTCGAACCGTCGACCGCGACCTGGGTGGACGGGAGCTGAAAGCCCATGCGGCCAAAGGTGTATCTGGTGGCCCAGGCTTCCGGCTCGAGGCCGTCGAGGTATTCCTGGGCGAGGAGCCCTTGGTAAGCCCACTGCCAGGATCGGACGTGTACGCGGGCCACGTCATGCGCATCGGCCGGGACTGCTCGTCGCACGCTGGGCATCGTTGCAGTATCGACTCCGCCACGCGGGCCCCGCATCCGCGATTGTCGCGGGGACCTCATTGCGCCGCCCGAAGCCGAGTGCTGTGCTTAGCAGATGGCAGACACGGCATCCATCGGCCTCAAAGTCCAGCGCAAGGTCATCGTGATCACCGGCGGCGCACGGGGAATCGGCCTGGCCACCGCGACCGCCCTGCACAACCTGGGCGCCAAGGTCGCGATCGGCGACATCGATGAGGTCAGGGTCAAGGAGTCGGGCGCCGCGCTCGGCCTCGACGTCTACGGCAAACTCGACGTCACCGATCCGCACTCGTTTTCGGAGTTCCTCGACGAGGTCGAGCGCCAGCTCGGCCCGATTGACGTCCTGATCAACAACGCCGGCATCATGCCGCTTGGTCGGATTGTCGACGAGTCGGACGCCGTCACCCGGCGAATTCTCGACATCAACGTTTACGGCGTGATCCTGGGCAGCAAGCTCGCGGCACAGCGGATGGTTGCGCGCGGAACCGGGCACGTCATCAACATCGCCTCGCTGGCCGGGGAAACGTATATCGCGGGGGCGGCCAGCTACTGCGCCAGCAAGCACGCGGTAATCGGCTTCACCGACTCGGCCAGGCTCGAATACCGCCAGGCCGGCGTGAAGTTTTCGGTCGTGATGCCCACGTTCGTGAACACCGAACTGATCGCCGGCACCTCCGGAGCCAAGGGAATCAAGAACGCCGAGCCGGCCGATATTGCCGAGGCGATCGTGAAACTGGTGGCTCATCCCAGGCCGCGGGTGCGGGTCACCAAGACCGCCGGCGCGATCATCGCGTCGCAGAAGTTCATGCCGCGCGGCCTGGCCGAGGGGCTGAACCGTGTCCTCGGCGGCGAGCATGTGTTCACCGACGACGTCGATATCGAGAAGCGCCGCGCCTACGAGGCACGCGCGCGCGGCGAGGAGTGATCGTCTCGCCTGGCGGCGCTGCGCGGCGGCGCGGAGAATCGGGCGCGTGAGCCTCGAAACCCCGACAACAGCGCCCGAAGCACTCTCCGACGACGAACTCACCCTGATCGACAAGTATTGGCGGGCCGCGAATTATCTGTCGGTTGGGCAGATCTATCTGCTGGACAACCCGCTGCTGGCCGAACCTCTGACGGCAGAGCACGTCAAACCCCGGCTATTGGGGCACTGGGGCACCACACCCGGGCTCAACCTCATCTACGCGCACCTGAACCGGATCATCCGCGCCCGCGACGCCAGCGTCATCTACGTCACCGGACCCGGTCACGGCGGCCCGGGCCTGGTGGCCAACGCCTATCTCGAAGGCACCTACACCGAGGTGTACAGCGGTGTCGGCGAGGACACCGCAGGCATGCGCAGGCTGTTCCGTCAGTTCTCCTTCCCCGGCGGCATCCCCAGCCACGTCGCCGCGCAGACCCCGGGGTCCATTCACGAAGGCGGCGAACTCGGCTACGCGCTGGTGCATGCGTTCGGCGCGGCGTTCGACAATCCCGATCTGGTGGTCGCGTGCGTGATCGGCGACGGCGAGGCCGAGACGGGGCCGCTGGCGGCCGGCTGGCACTCGAACAAATTCCTCAACCCGGCCGTCGACGGTGCGGTGCTGCCGATCTTGCACCTCAACGGCTACAAGATCGCCAACCCGACCGTGCTGGCCCGGATCCCGCACACCGAACTCGAATCGCTGTTGCGGGGCTATGGATACCGGCCGATCACGGTCGCCGGCGACGACCCGGCCACCGTGCACCAGGAGCTGGCCGCCGCGTTGGACGACGCGTTCGACGATATTGCGGAGATTCAGCGGGCCGCGCGCAACGGTGAGACGGCCGAGCGTCCGGTGTGGCCGATGATCGTGCTGCGCACCCCGAAGGGTTGGACCGGGCCCAAGGTGGTCGACGGCAAACACGTGGAAGGGACCTGGCGCGCGCACCAGGTGCCACTGTCCGAGACGCACGAGAACCCCGCGCACCGCGCGCAGCTGGAAGAGTGGCTGCGCAGTTACCGACCCGACGAGTTGTTCGACGGGCACGGCGTGCTGCGCCCGGAGTTGCGCGATCTGGCCCCCAAGGGTGACCGGCGAATGAGCGCCAATCCGCACGCCAACGGCGGACTGTTGCTGCGCGAGCTGGATCTGCCGGACTTCCGCGACTACGCGGTGCCGGTCTCGCAGCCGGCCACGACGACACACGAGGCCACCCGGGTGCTGGGAACTTTCCTGCGCGACGTGATCATCCGCAACCCGGACCGCTTCCGGCTGATGGGCCCCGACGAAACCGCCTCGAACCGGCTGTCCGCAGTTTTCGAGGCCACGGACAGGGTGTGGCTGTCGGACACCGGGCCCGATGATGAAAACCTCGCGCCGGACGGTCGTGTGATGGAGGTGCTCTCCGAGCACCTGTGCCAGGGCTGGCTGGAGGGCTATCTGCTGACCGGGCGGCACGGGCTGTTCAACTGCTACGAGGCGTTCGTGCACATCGTCGACTCGATGCTCAACCAGCACGCGAAATGGCTGTCCACCAGCCGCGAACTGCCCTGGCGGCGGCCGATCGCGTCGCTGAACTATCTGTTGAGCTCGCACGTGTGGCGCCAGGACCACAACGGCGCCTCCCATCAAGACCCCGGGTTCATCGACCTGGTCGCCAACAAGCGCGCCGAAATCGTGCGGGTCTACCTCCCGCCGGATGGCAACACGTTGCTGTCGGTGGCAGACCACTGCCTGCGCAGCCGGGACTACATCAACGTCATCGTCGCCGGCAAGCAACCCGCTCTGGCCTACCTCGACATGGACGAAGCGATAGACCATTGCACCCGTGGGCTGGGGATCTGGCAGTGGGCGAGCACCGCAACCGGCGAACCCGACGTGGTGCTGGCCTGCGCCGGGGACGTCCCGACACTGGAGACCTTGGCCGCCGCCGACATTCTGCGCCGCGAACTGCCCGACCTGGCCGTGCGGGTCGTCAACGTGGTCGACCTGATGCGCCTGCAGCCGGACTCCGAGCACCCGCACGGGCTGCCCGACAAGGAATTCGACGCTTTGTTCACCCGCGACAAGCCCGTCATCTTCGCCTACCACGGCTATCCCTGGCTGATCCATCGGCTCAGCTATCGCCGCACCAATCACTCGCACATCCATGTGCGCGGGTTCAAGGAGCGCGGCACTACGACGACGCCGTTCGACATGGTGATGCTCAACGACCTGGACCGCTTCCACTTGGTGATCGACGTCATCGACCGGGTGGACGGGCTAGCCAGCCGCGCCGCGCTGCTCCGGCAGCGAATGGTTGACGCGCGGTTGAATGCGCGCCGCTACACGCGTGAGCATGGCGAGGACGACCCGCAGATCGCGCACTGGACGTGGGAGTCGAGCCAGGCGAGCTGAGCTCGTGTCGGCAACCCGCAGGTAGACTCGGCAGGGATGTCTGAAAACGCTGCCACGGCCTTCGACGCCGTTGACCTCCACCCGGTGGTGTCGCAATTGTCGGCACTGCACCGGCTGCGGCTGTACTTCGACATCGTCGTGGTCGTCGCGGTGCTGGTGCTGACGAACCTGATCGCGCACTTCACCACGCCGTGGGCGAGCGTCGCCACGGTGCCGGTGGCTGCCGTCGGGCTGGTGCTGTTGATGCGCTCCACCGGTCTGGACTGGGTCGACCTGGGCCTGGGCCGCGAGCACTGGAGGTCCGGGCTGGGCTACGCGCTGGGCGCCGTGGCCGTCGTGGCGTCGGTGATCACGGTCGGCGTGCTGCTGCCCATGACGCGGCCGATGTTCCTGAACAACCACTACGCGACGGTCTCCGGTGCGCTGATCGCCTCGATGGTCATCATTCCACTGCAGACCGTGATCCCCGAGGAGTTGGCCTTCCGGGGTGTGCTGCACGGCGCGCTGCACCGGGCCTGGGGATTTCGCGGGGTCGCACTCGTTGGCTCGTTGCTGTTCGGTCTGTGGCACGTCGCCACGTCGCTCGGGCTGACCAGCAACAACGTCGGCTTCACCCGGATGTTCGGCGGCGGCGTCGTCGGGATGGTGGCCGGGGTGACATTGGCAGTGCTGGCGACGGGGAGTGCGGGTTTCGTGTTCAGCTGGTTGCGCCGGCGCAGCGGCAGCCTGATCGCGCCGATCGCGCTGCACTGGTCATTGAACGGGTTGGGTGCGCTGGCGGCGGCCCTGGTCTGGCACTTGTCGACCTGAGCCTGGCTACACCCGCAGCACCGCAGCCCCGGCGATGCGGCCGGCACTGAGATCGGCCAGCGCCTGGTCGGCTTGCCCGAGTGGATATTCCGGCGTGGTCACCTCGATGCGATGACGTGCCGCGAAGTCGAGAAACTCCCGCGCGTCGGCCCGGGTGTTCGACGTGACCGAGCGAATCTGGCGCTCCTGGAACAGGTGACGCTGATAGTTCAGGGCGGGGATATCCGACAGATGGATGCCCGCGATCGCCAAGGTGCCACCGCGGTCCAGCGCCTGGCACGCGGGCAGCACCAGATCGCCGACCGGGGCGAACAGGATCGCGGCATCCAGCGGCACCGGCGGCGGATCCGCGGCACCCTGAGCCGATGCGGCGCCCAGCTCGAGTGCGAGCTCGCGGGCCCGCTCGCCGCGGGTCATCACGTGTATCTCGGCGCCCTGCGCCAGCGCGACTTGCGCGGTGATGTGCGCGCTACCGCCGAAGCCGTAGATGCCCAGCCGGCCACCCGGCGGCAATTCGGCGCGCAACAGCGAGCGGTATCCGATGATGCCGGCGCACAACAACGGCGCGAGCTCGGTGTCGCTGTAGCCGCCCGGCAGATGGTGCGCGAAAGCCGCTGGCACCGTAGCGAATTCGGCGTATCCACCGTCGGCATCCCAGCCGGTGTAGCGCGACTCCGGACACAGATTCTCGTCGCCGCGCTGGCAGTATTTGCACACCCCGCAGGTATGGCGCAGCCAGGCGATGCCCACCCGGTCCCCTACCCGGAACCCGTCGCCGGCGTCGGCGCCGACCTCGACGACCTCCCCCACGACCTCGTGGCCGGGGGTGACGTGCTCGCGGTGCACCGGCAGGTCGCCCTCGGTGACGTGCAGGTCGGTGCGGCACACGCCGCAGGCACGCACGGCCACCAGCAACTCGCAGGGCGCGGGTCGCGGTATTTCGGCGGTTACCCGCTCCAGCGGGGTGGAGTCCATCGGGCCGGGCCGTCGCACCCGCCACGCGTTCATCGTCGTGGTGGTGGTCGCCGGGGGGGCCATCACCCCATCATGCCGCTATGCATCACCGATGCGCATCAGCGCAAAGGTGTTGCCCCTACAAAGTCTTCGTGCGCGAGACCGCGAATTTGTAGATCAACAACAGGATCACCGCACCCACCAGCGCACCCAGGAACGAGTGCTGGATGGGCGGGTGAATGTCGAACTGATGCGGTGGGAAGACGATGCTGCCGAGCGTGCCGCCGACATACGAGCCGACAATGCCGAGCAGCACGGTTGCGACCCAGCCCATGGGCTGTTTGCCCGGCACCAGCAGACGCGCAACCAGGCCGACGACGAGACCCAGGACGATTAGCCAGATGATGTGCATTACCACGATCGGCTCCTTCGAGAATTGACCGCTGAGGGGATGCGGAAGGTATACCCGATCGAGGTCAGGTCAATCTCGCCAGCGTTTCGCGACTTTCCTTGTCGTGGCGGGGCTTAGCGAGTCTTTCGCACCATGCCGACGATCCAGAGCAGGATCACCGACCCCAGGAGTGCGGCGAAGAACGTGAACCATTTGCGGCCATGTTCTACGTCAAAGTGAAGCCAGGTGAGAAGCATCCCTCCGATGAATCCACCGATTACGCCGACGACGATGTTCAGCAAGATGCCGGCCCCGCCGCCTTTCACGATCTTTCCTGCGATCCAGCCGGCGATTCCGCCGATGACGATGTAGGCGAGCCAACTCACTGCCGTTGGCGGGGAAAGGGCCAGGTACTCGGAAGCTGCGATGACATCCATGCGGGTCAGGCAGTAAACGACGTCTGCTGCGGCAGCGGGCTCGGAGTGGGAGTGACCTGGCTCGCGGGTGCCTGGCCTGCTGCCGGCGCAGGCGCCGGACCTCCCGGAGCGGGTGCCGGAGCTCCCGGGGCCGGTGCTGTCGCGCCGGGCGCCGGTGCGCCTGGAGCGGGCGGCGGTGCGGCCGGTGCGTTAAACGGGAGGATCGACTCGGCGAGTGCTTTGGCCCCAACCTTGTCTACCGGGTTGTTGCCGGTCCCGAGCCACACCACAAACCAGCGCTGGGGTGGTCCGGCATTGGTCGCGCTGGGCGCGCTGACAACCCCGGTCCAGATCTGCCCGTTCGGCTTGCTCGGGTCGCTGAATTTGACCTCGTAGTACGAGGCGCTTCCGGTAATCCCGTTGGCGCCGGCGAGCGGGGTGGATTCCTGATTGATCCGCGTACCCGGATACGGCATGAAGAATTCACCCATGTCCGAGCCCAGCCGGACGGCAGCCTTGCTGTCGTTGGCTTCGGCACTGGCGTAAAGCTTTTGGTCCAATCGTCCCATCACGATGCGCGTGTCGTTCGCGACGGGCGCCGGCTGACCGGGCGCCGGCGGAGGGCCGGTCATCTTGCTGAGCAGCGCCGAGCCGTAGTCCAGGTGCGACGCGTCCGACTCGGCCCAACCGCCGGGAAGCAGATAGCTGAACCCACCGACTGCGTTGGTGATCCGGGCGGCGTTCGGGTCCACGGGCGGGGGCGCGTTCGGGTCGACGGGCGGCGGTACCGGCGCATTCGGGTCAACCGGCGGGGGCGGCGGTACGGGCGCGTTCGGGTCGCCCGCTGCCGGCTGCCCAGCGGGCGCCGGGGCACCCGCCGCAGGAGGCGCCGTCGTCGGTGCGGGAGCGGCGGCCGGTGCGGGCGCGGTCGTCGTTGCCGGAACCGGAGTCGGCACTTCGGGGTCGGCCTTCGCGGGGGCCGGCAATGCGAAGGTGACGACACTGGCACTGGTCACCGTGGCGATCGCCAGCGTCGCCCACAGACCTTTGCGACGTGTCGAGTGTGAGTCCACCTGATCCATGGCGACGAACCTACCGTGTTACCGCTGTGACGCAAGGGTGCCAAGCTGGGCGATGCGAGGCGGTTTTCCCGATGTTGCCGGAGTGCAACCTTCGCTAGTCTGCGCAGTTCATCGCGGGTTGGTGTGCCGTGGCGGCGCCGGATACAGCGTCACTTCGAGAGCTTTGACGGAAAACCACACCCGGTCCCCCGGTGTCAGCTGCAGCTCGGCGGCGGCTTCGACGGTGATCTCGGCGGCCAGTCCCGGGGCGCCGTCGGGCTGCTCCTGGCCACGCAGCATGACCGCCGACCCGCGGATGTCCAGCTCCGCCACGGTGAGCTCGACGCAGTTGCGGGGGCTGCCGTGCGGTAGATCGCGATACACGGCGACAGCGGTCGGCGGGAAAACCGCGATCGCGTCCTGCCCGTCGGTCAGATCGGCGCCCAGCTGCTGGGCTGGGATCCCATGCCAGTGCTCGCCAGAGCGGGCCCGCAGCGAGCCGCCCGGCCCGATGGTGCCGTTGACCAGGTTGACGCCCGCGATGCGGGCCCCGAAATGGCTGCGCGGCGCGGTCAGCACCTCGGGCACCGGCCCCACTTCGGCGATCTTCCCGGACTCGAGCACCAGCGCCCGATCGGCCAGGGTGAACACGTCGAGCAGGTCATGGGTTATCAGGATGATCGCGCAGCCGCTGCGGGTGGCCACGGTGCGCAACACCGCGCGGATGGCCGCGGCGGCGCCGACGTCCAGGCCGGCCAGTGGCTCGTCGAGCAGCAGCACGTCGGGTTCGGCGGCCAACGCCCGCGCGATCGCCACCCGCTGGGCCTGACCGCCGGACAGTTGCCGCGGTTTCCGGTCGGCGAAATGCTCGGCATCCACCTCGCGCAGCCATCGCAGAGCCGTCTGCCTCTCGTCGCGAGCGGAGCGAAAGATACCGCGACGGCTGTGCGGTCCGAATGCGACATTGCCGGCGACGCTCAGGTGCGGGAACAACAACGGGTCCTGCAGCAGCAGCCCCACCCGGCGATCGTGCGTCGCCACGTCCACCCTGGCCGCCGTGTCGGTCAGCACCCGATCCCCCAGCCGCACCACGCCTTCATCGGGGTGGACCAGTCCGGCGATGACGTGCAGGGCGGTCGACTTACCCGCGCCGTTGGGTCCGAGCACCGCGAGCACCTCGCCGGCAGACACCGAGAACTCGACGTCCAGCCGGCGTTCTGCGACGACCGCGCGAAGCTGCAACTCGCTCATTTCCCCGCTACCTCGCGTCTGTTCCGGTAAGCCGGCGAGCGCCCAAGCCGAGCACCACCAGCGCGGCCACCGCGACGAGCAGGATCGACAGTGCCACAGCGGCATTCGCGTCGGTCACCCGCTGCAGATAGATCTCCAGCGGCAGGGTGCGGGTGACGCCTTGCCGCGAACCCGCGAAGGTCAGCGTCGCGCCGAACTCTCCCAACGAGCGGGCGAACGCCAGCACCGCGCCGGACATCAGTCCCGGCAGCAGCAGCGGCAGGGTGACCCGCCACCACACCGTGCTGGGCCGGGCGCCGAGCGTGGCCGCGACGACCTCGTAATCGGATCCCGCGGTGCGCGCCGCGCCCTCGAGGGAGATCACCAGAAACGGCAACGACACAAAGGTCTGCGCAAGCACCACCGCGGTCGTGCTGAAGGCGATGCTGATTCCGGCGGCTTCCAAGTAATGCCCGATCAGTCCGAGCCGGCCGAACGCGTAGAGCAGCGCGATGCCGCCCACCACCGGCGGCAGCACCAGCGGGAGCAGGATCAGCGGCCGCAGCAGCCGGACCAGCCATGCGGTGCTGCGGGCCAGCACCAACGCCATCGGCACCCCCAGCAGCACACACAGCACGGTGCTGGCGGCCGCGGTCTTCAGGCTCAGCAACAGTGCCGTCTTCGACGACGGGCTGGTGATCAGCAACCAGAAATTCGCCCAGTCAACCTTGATCGCGATCGCCAACAGCGGCAGCACCACGAAGGTGGCCCCCGCGGCGGCAGGGACAAACACCCATCGGGGCAGGTTCGTGGGCGGACGCACGATGGGCGGTCAGGGCTTTGCGAAGCCCAATTGGGCCAGGATCTTCTGGCCTGCATCGGACGTCACCAGGGTCACGAACTTTTGCGCCGTCGTCGCCTGCGGCGCCTTCTTCAACACCCCGACGGGGTAGACGTTGACCGCACCGGCAGCCTCGGGGAAGTTGACCGTCGCCACTTTGTCTTTGGCGCTTTTCGCGTCCGTGACATAGACCAGCGCGGCATCGGCCTGTCCGGTGGTGACCTTGTTGAGGACGTCGGTCACGCTGGGCTCCTCACTGACCGGGTTGAGGTGCACTCCGGTGCTGTTTTCGATGCGCTGGGTCGCCGCTCCGCATGGCACGGGCTTCTGGCAGGTCACCACGTTGATTCCCGGCTTGGCCAGATCGGCGAAGGAACCGATCTTTTTCGGGTTTCCCGGCGCGGTGACGATGACCAGTGTGTTGGCGGCGAAATTCGTCGGTTCCCCGGCCAGCAGCCCGGCCTTGACGACGGTGTCCATCTGCGCGGTGTCCGCCGACGCGAAGACGTCGGCAGTCGCACCCTGGGTCAACTGCGTAGCGAGTTCTGAGGAACCCGCGAATTCAAATTCGACACCGCTACCGGGGTTGTCGGTCTTGAACTGCTGACCGATCTGGGTGAACGCGGGCTTGAGCGAGGCCGCGGCGAACACCACGATCGAGCCGGAGGCCGGTGCCGACTGGCCGGGTGATGACGACGGCGTTTTCGAGCCACAGGCCACCAATCCCGCGACGAGCATCGTCGATACCAGCCCGGCCAGGACCCCGATCCGACGCATGGTCAGACCCTAGCTTGCGGACGGTTAAGGAGTGACCGCCAAAGAGTTATCGAAATTTGTCTGCGCGTCGTGGCGTCCTTAGTTTCCCCTTAGAGCTACTGTCCAGTAACATCGACCTAGATCGACGCCCTGACGCACTGAGATTCCAGGCGACGACAGGTTTCGGTTCGACGTTGAACACGAGGAGGTCATGGCAGTGGAGGTGCTGGTCACCGGCGGCGACACGGAGCTCGGCCGCACAGTTGCCGAGGGTTTTCGCGATGACGGTCACAAGGTGACCCTCGTCGGTTCACGCCGCAGCGATCTCGAGGTCAACGCCAAAGAACTTGACGTCGACGCCATCGTCTGCGATACCACCGACCCGGCCAGCCTCGAAGAGGCTCGCGGGTTGTTCCCGCACCACCTGGACACCATCGTCAACGTGCCCGCCCCCGGCTGGGACGTCGGCGACCCCCGCACCTACTCGATGTCCGACACCGCCAACGCGTGGCGCCACACCCTGGACGCGACGGTGCTGTCCGCGGTGCTGACGGTGCAGGCAATCGGTGACCACCTGCGCTCCGGTGGCTCCATCATCAGCGTCGTGCCGGAAAACCCGGCCGCCGCGAGCGTCGACGCCGCGATCAAAGCGACGCTGTCGAGCTGGATCGCCGGACAGGCAGGCATTTTCGGCACCCGCGGCATCACCGTCAACGCCGTGGCGAGCGGGCGCAGCGCCCAGGCCGGCTACGACGGTCTTTCCCGTACACCGCCTTCCGTCGGCGAGGAGATCGCCCGGTTGGCGTTGTTCCTCACCACGCCGGCGGCCCGCCACATCACCGGTCAGACGCTCCACGTCAGCCACGGCGCCCTCGCGCGTTTCGCCTAGGGCGTATTAGAACAAGGTGCTCGACGTCGGTGTCGACGGCGTCGCGGCCACTGCTCGGTATGTAACCGCGGTCGCTTTCGGCGTCGGAACATGACGCGAATCACGTCGGCGCGACCAGGAACTCTGGGCCGATGTGGTTGATTACACAGGCTTACTACCTGGGTTTCGCGGCAGCGGGGTGACTACCGTAGTAGCTAACTGAAATCGCACGCCACGAAGCCCCGCAGGAGCATCCCAACCAATGAGCCCTCAGCCAGAAGCTACAGCTGAACCGAAGCGACGCCATCAAGTCGTCATCATCGGATCGGGGTTCGGCGGACTCAATGCGGCAAAGAAACTCAAGCACGCCGACGTCGACATCAAACTGATCGCCCGCACCACTCACCACCTGTTCCAGCCGTTGCTGTACCAGGTGGCGACGGGCATCGTGTCAGAAGGCGACATCGCCCCACCTACCCGCGTGGTCCTGCGCAGGCAGCGCAACGTCCAGGTGCTGCTTGGTGACGTCACGCATGTCGATCTCGCCGGGAATTTCGTCGTATCGGATTTGCTCGGCCACACCTACGAAACCCCTTATGACAGCTTGATTATCGCGGCCGGCGCCGGCCAGTCGTACTTCGGCAACGACCAGTTCGCCGAGTTCGCGCCGGGCATGAAATCTATCGACGACGCGCTTGAGGTGCGGGGACGAATCCTGAGCGCCTTCGAACAGGCCGAACGGTCTCGCGATCCGGAACGACGGGCCAAACTCTTGACATTCACTGTCATCGGGGCCGGCCCCACCGGCGTCGAAATGGCAGGGCAGATCGCGGAATTGGCGACCCACACGTTGAAGGGTTCGTTCCGGCACATCGACTCCACCAGGGCGCGGGTGATCCTGCTCGACGCCGCCCCCGCGGTGCTGCCGCCGTTCGGCGAAAAGCTGGGCACACGGGCGCGCGCTCGGCTGGAGAAGATGGGCGTCGAGATCCAGCTGGGCGCGATGGTCACTGACGTCGACCGTAACGGCATCACGGTCAAGGATTCCGACGGCACCCTCCGGCGCATCGAGTCCGCCTGCAAGGTGTGGTCCGCGGGTGTCCAGGCGAGCGGCCTGGGGATGGATCTCGCCGAGCAGTCATCGGTCGAACTCGACCGCGCGGGACGGGTCAAGGTGTTGCCCGATCTGTCCGTTCCCGGTCATCCCGACGTATTCGTCATCGGTGACATGGCCGCCGTAGAAGGCGTTCCAGGCGTGGCGCAGGGCGCGATCCAGGGTGCCAAGTACGTCGCCGGCATGATCAAAGCCGAACTCGCGGGTGCCAACCCGGCCGAGCGAGAGCCCTTCCAGTATTTCGACAAGGGTTCCATGGCCACGGTGTCGCGCTTTTCCGCGGTGGCCAAGGTCGGGCCGCTGGAGTTCAGCGGCTTCATCGCCTGGCTGATGTGGCTTGTGCTGCACTTGGTTTACCTGGTCGGGTTCAAGACCAAGATCAGCACGCTGTTGTCCTGGACCGTGACCTTCCTCAGCACCCAGCGTGGCCAGCTGACCATCACTGAGCAGCAGGCGTTCGCCCGCACCCGCATCGAACAGCTTGCGGTGCTCGCCGCGGAGGCGAAGCGACCGGCCGCGGCCAGAAGGGCGAGTTAACCGGCTAGCCGGTCGCCCTGCCAGGTGCTGAGGGTACCGCCACCCGCCAATTCCAGAACGGTGGATGTGGCGGGCATATCGGTGAATTCTGTTGTCGGGTAGCATAATTCGCTGATCGTTGCCCGCGGGGCCGCAATGCTGTCATCGGCGACCGAACCGGCGCCCAATTCCATCCGGTGCCGCAACAGCGGTCGATCGTCCCGGTCGGCCCACAGCGATCCCGACCAAAAGCCTGCGCGCTCGTTGCATCTACCGATCTGGACGCGCTCGCGGAAGCGGACGCGGCCGTCGTCGCGCAGGACCAAGGTCGCCGTCGATAGATGTCGTGCATCGGCGGCCACGACCGTCGGTTCGAGGTCGACGTCGAGACTCCCGCTCACTTCGATGTCCCAACTGGCGTGCGATGTCAGTGTTTTCGCGCCGGGTAGGGCCACGGTGGCGGCGGCGCTGCGCAGCTTCAAAACAGCACCGGTCTCGACGACGACCCGGATGTTGATGGTGTCGCCGCCCAACGGGATGGCGGCTGCCGACACCAGGTGGACCATGTCAGGCGCGGTGCAGCGGGCCTGGATACCGCCGCTGCATGCGATGCGCGGCAAGCGGTTGCTGGATGCGACGAGCAATACCTCAGAGTGCATCGGCGGCGAGCTGTGCGTGCACCCATGCCAGCACCTCGGTGGCGGCCGGATCCTTGGTCAGTGACTGCAGCACAGTGGGGCGGCCATCGCGCACCGCGTGGGCGTCGCGTGCCATCACATCCAGGTCGGCGCCCACCAGCGGGGCGAGGTCAGTCTTGTTGACTACCAACAGATCAGAATAGGTCACCCCCGGCCCGCCCTTGCGCGGTACCTTGTCGCCGCCGGCCACGTCGATGACGAAAATCTGGATGTCCACCAAGCCGGACGAGAAGGTCGCGGTGAGGTTGTCACCGCCGGACTCGACCAGGATCAGGTCCAGCGCGTCGTGGGCAGCGATCAAATCGTCGATCGCGTCGAGGTTCGCGGTGATGTCGTCGCGAATCGCGGTGTGCGGGCAGCCCCCGGTCTGCACGGCCGCGATCCGGTCGCTCGGCAGCACCGCGTGTTTGCGCAGGAAGTCGGCATCCTCGGTGGTGTAGATGTCGTTGGTCAGCACCGCCACCGAAAGCTCGTCACGCAGCTGGCGGCACAGCGCGGCGACCAGCGCGGTCTTTCCGGAGCCGACCGGGCCGCCCACGCCGATGCGCAGCGGCTCCCCCGGCTGGCGCACGCGCTTTGGCCGATCGACCTGTGGATGCGGATGGCTGTGGGAATGTGTTGGCATATCGTGTCTTTCAGAGACGAATAGGAGTGGCTCGCGTTCGGCATGGTGTTCGGCCAGCGTATCGACCAAAAGATGGCCACGTTGGCCGGGTCGGCATACGCATGCAGAAGTTGTTCCCAGGAAAGTCACAGCTGTTTGACGGCTACACCAAAGTTGAAGTCCAAGGTCGAGCGGGTAGCTTGTACCTGGCGCGCCGAGATGGCCGCCCGGACGAGTTCGCCGTACCCGGAGAGCGACAAGACGGTGACCGCGGGATGCTTAGCGCGCCGGTCAACCGAAAACGATTTTTGAACTCTTCCTTCGTTTGACCCTGGCCGTCGGGCATCCTCCACCGTGAGTTTGTACTCGACGAGAGGAAAACGATGATCAATCCGTTCGCCGGCCAGGCCGATATTCCCAATCGTGAAGGTGCGTGGGCACAGCAAGCCGAAGCCGAGCTGTCGACCCGGCGCCACCGCGAAGAGATCCAACGCTGCCTCGCCCACGGGCTGGAAGCCGCCCCCACCATCAACGACCGCACGTTGTCCACCTTCTCCCGCGGTGAGCTGCCGCACTTCGCCGGGGAGCGCGGAACATTTCTCAAGTGCCCATTCCTGGAAGACGTGCATGACGTGGGCGACGCCGAGGTTGCCGTCTTCGGCGCGCCGCTGGACGCCGGGACCACGTACCGGCCGGGTACTCGGTTCGGGCCGATGGGAATCCGCCGCTCCACCAACCTGTTTGGCACATATTGTTACGAACTCGGCGTCGACCTTCGCGAGCAGCTCAACATCGTCGACATCGGCGACGTGGTCACCATTCCCGCCAACATCGAGAAGTCGTTCGACCAGATCAGCACGGCCATGTCCCATGTGGTCTCCCAGGGCGTGTTCCCGGTGATCCTGGGTGGCGACCACTCCATCGGGTTCCCGACCGTGCGCGGTCTGGCCCCGCACATGGACGGCAATGTCGGCATCATCCACTTCGACCGCCACGTCGACACGCAGGAAACCGATCTCGACGAGCGGATGCACACCACGCCGTGGTTCCACGCCACCAACATCAAGAACGCACCGGCTACCAACCTGGTGCAGATCGGCATCGGCGGATGGCAGGCCCCGCGTGCGGGAGTTCAGGTGGGTCGCCAGCGTGGCAGCACCGTGATCACGGTCGGGGACGTCGAGCGCGTCGGGATCGAAAAGATCGCCGAAACAGCACTGGAAATCGCGTGGAAAGACGCCAAGGCGGTGTACCTGTCGTTCGACATCGACGTGATCGACGCCGGATTCGTGCCCGGCACCGGCTGGCCCGAGCCGGGCGGTCTGCTGCCGCGCGAAGCGCTCAACCTGATTCGGCTGATCTCCGAACCCGGGCTCAACGGCATCGAGGTGGTGGAGTGCTCGCCGCCTTACGACTGGGCGGAGCAGACCGCGCTGCTGAGCAGCCGGGTCATCCTGGACAGCCTGGCCGTCATGGTGCGGGCGGGCAAACTCGGCAAGAAACCGGCCGCGCTGAAGCGTCAGGCCTGGGGACCCTACGCCGACTAGTTCCTCCTCGATTGCCGATGAACGTCCTCAGCTGGGTCGCCGGTGGTCGCAGCTTTGTGCGTGCGAAGGGGGTGCACGCCAATTTGCGTTCGCCCCCAGACAATCGTGTCAACTATGAGCCACCAAATGTGCTGCCGGCCGAAATCAGGGTGACCGAATTGCCTGTCCTCGCTTAGCCCGGCCACTTCGGGCCCGTGGCGTCAGAGGCCTCCGGACACGCGCCAGTGAGTAAATAGCTCATTGGTACTACAGCAAACTTACTTGCTAACCCTTCCGGCAGCGCTGATTCTCGGCGCTGTCGGAGTCCGCAGCGCCGGCGGCGGGCAGCAGAATGGCGATTGGCCGGGGTTGCATGTGTCGCTGGCGCCGTCGTTTGCTGTTGCTGCAGCACCCCGGTGCAGGACGAAAACTGGAGACCAGAAGGCCTTTACCCCGCATCGTCTTCGAGCAGTCCTGTTTGCGCTTACGGGAGTCAACGTCCCGGTTCGCGTGGTCATGCGCCGACGGCGATAGGCGCCGCCCCGAGCTGGATACCGCCGATTTTCGCAGCACCGAGATAGTTCCCAGCTAATTCTCAGCAGTTAACTATGGTTAATACAGATATACCCGTGGATATTGCTATTTGTGCGACAACGTCGACGTCAGAGCGCCGTTCTATACGCGTGCGCGGTGACGTCACTGGGGACACATCGCACCATTCGTGCGCAAGTCATCGCGCACGAACCCGAGCGTCAAGCCATCGCCCGATTCGGGCCGGGTGCGTTGGGTTTGGCGCCTGGACGGTTGGGGGTTAGGTAGTGGACTATGCGGCGCTCCCGCCCGAGGTCAACTCCGGGCGGATGTATGCGGGCGCGGGGGTTGGGCCCCTCGTGGCGGCCGGTACGGCGTGGGATGCGTTAGCGGCGGAGTTGAGCTCTGCGGCGACGTCATATCGGACGGTGATGTCGGAGCTCACCGGTGGACCGTGGGTGGGTCCGTCGTCGGGCGTGATGGCGGCGGCGGTGGCTCCGTACGTGTCGTGGATGAATACCACCGCGGCGCAGGCTGAACAGACCGCTAGCCAGCTCGGCTCCGCGGTGGCCGCCTATGAGGCGGCGTTTGCCGCCACGGTGCCGCCGCCGGAAATCGAAGTCAACCGGGCGTTGTTGGCGTCGCTGGTGTCCACCAACATTCTCGGGCAGAACACTCCGGCGATCGCGGCCACCGAGGCGCAGTACTCCGAGATGTGGGCCCAGGATGCCGCCGCGATGTACGGCTATGCCGGCGCCTCGGCGGCGGCAACGAGGTTGACGCCGTTCAACTCTCCACCGCAGACCACCAACCCATCCGGGACGGAGATGCAAGCCGCCTCCGTCGACCAAGCCGCTGCGTCCTCGGCCGGGCCGAGCACCCAATCGGCACTGTCGAATGTGCCGAACGTGCTGCAGAGTCTTTCGACCGGGTCGATTGCCACCCCATCGGACCTCAACCCGGGGCTGGGCAGCCTGCTCGACGCCCCCAGCGGCGGCCCCACGGGCCTCAACTTGTTCACCCAGAACGTCGGGAACTGGGCCCTTGTCGTCAGTGGCCCCTTGTTCACGGCCTCGGGTATCACGCCCTTGATGGGCAGCTTGTACACCCTCGCGCTGCCGGCGACGGCGGCGGCGGCCAGCGATGTGACTCCGGCGGACGCCGGGCTGGGCACCCTGGTGGATTCCCATCAAGCCGGGGCGGGCTCGGTTTCGGCCGGTCTGGGCAAGTCGGCCACGGTCGGCGAATTGTCGGTGCCGCAATCCTGGGGCACCGCCCCGGCTGTCCGGCTGGCAGCCAGCGCATCACCCTTGCCGTCCGCCGGAGTGGGCGGTGTGCCGCAGGCCGAGATGGCCGGGCCGTTCTTCGGCGGCATTCCCCCGATCGGCAGCCTGGTCAACGCCCCCAGGGGCGAGCAGACCCGTGCTCGCAGCGGCTCGGATCAGAAGGTCATCCCGACAATGCCCGGCGAGTCCGGCGCTGCCCAGCAAGCTCCGGGCCAGGCCGCGCGGCCGCAACCGGCCCGCCGGCATGTCGCCAGCGCGTTGAGCGAAGCCGAACGCGAGGAACTCGAGAAGCTGCGCCAGGACATCGCCGATGCGGCGACCGAGCGTGATGCAGCAGCCCGCCTGATCAAGGAGGCGATGCTGTGACCGCCCCGATGGACTTTGCGGGGATGCCCCCCGAGGTCAACTCCGCCCGGATGTACTCGGGCGCCGGGGCGGGGTCATTGGCGACCGCCGCGGCGGCCTGGGAGAAATTGGCCACCGAATTGACGTCGACGGCGGCGTCGTACCGGGCGGTGGTCTCTGAGCTGACGGATCAGCCGTGGGTGGGTCCGTCTTCGGGGGCGATGGCCGCCGCGGTTGCTCCGTATGTGACGTGGATGAATACCACTGCGGCACAGGCACAGCAGACCGCCAGCCAGCTGGAGTCCGCGGTGGCCGCTTACGAGACGGCATTTGCCGCGACCGTGCCGCCGCCGGAAATCGAAGTCAACCGGGCGTTGTTGGCGTCGCTGGTGTCCACCAACACTTTTGGGCAGAACACCGGGGCCATCGCGGCCACCGAATCGCAGTACTCCGAGATGTGGGCCCAGGATGCCGCCGCGATGTACGGCTATGCCGGCGCATCGTCGGCGGCAACGAGGTTGACGGCATTCAACTCTCCGCCGCAGACCACCGATTCGAGTGGAACGACAAACCAGAACAATACAGTCGCCAAGGCCGCGCTGTCGGGGACCGACCAGAGCGCCCAATCAACGCTCTCCCAGATACCCAACATGTTGCAGGACGTCGGGTCGGGATCGCCGTCCGGAATGTCGGGAGCGCCTTCCGGGGGTTCGCTCCTGGACTTGTTCAACAACTTCAGCGCAAACACCATCGGCTACCAAATCCTTTCCGAGGGTTTGAACTTCGACGCCTCCGGCGCCTTGCTGACCCTCGCGCCGCCGGTCGCCACGGCCTGGAATCCGTTGGTCAGTTCGCTGTCGGCGCCGGCGACGGCGGCGTCGTCGGTGTCGGGTTCCGCTTCAACCCTGGCGAATTCGTACGGAGCCTCGGCGGGCCTCGGCAACGCCGGGGTGTCGGCGGGCTTGGGCCAGGCGGCATCGGTCGGGGAGTTGTCGGTGCCGCAGTCTTGGGGCAACTCCCCCGCAATCCGGCTGGCCGCCACGCAATTTCCCAGCGCTGGGCTCAACGGTCTGCCGCAGGCGGGGCCGCTCGGGCCGGGTTTCTACGGTGGCATTCCGCCGATGGGGCCGGTGGCCAGTGTGGTCAATGCGCCACGTGGCGACCAGGGCCGTCTCCGGGCCGGCGCACGCCACAAGGTGATTCCGGCGGCGGCGGAATCGGGCATGCACGGGGAGCCCGCGGCCCGCTGGGTCGAGCCGACGGCGCCCGCGGAAGGCGACGGCGCGGTCAGCGAGCGTGACGAGCTCGTCGCGCTGCGTAAGGCGATGGCCGATGTCACCAGACAGCGCGATGTCCTCAAGCGCACGGCGGCGACCTTGATTAAGGAGGCAACACAGAAGTAGCGACGGCCGTCACTTGATCGCTGACCGAGTGACGGCACTTCAAGCGCACACCTCGTTTTGACATATCGACGATTGGAACTCGGCAAAGATGTTCTTCACAAAACCGGCCACACGGTCTGCGGCGCGTGGGGATGGCGACCTAGCTGTCGACTCGAAACCCGATGCAGCCCAAGAAGATACAGAGTCTGCGATGTCATTGCTGGATGCTGCCAACGCGTCAGCGGGTGCGACGCTCGACGACGAGGACCGGGCGCAGCTCCAGGCCCTCGGCTTCCAGTCCGACTTCAAGCGAGACATGAGCCCCTGGGCGAACTTCTCGTTGGGCTTCACCTACCTGTCACCGGTCGTCGGCATCTACACGGTGTTCGCGTTCGCGTTGTCCACCGCCGGCCCGCCGATGATTTGGAGCCTGCTCATCGCCGGCGTCGGGCAGATGTTGGTCGCGCTGGTGTTCAGCGAAGTGGTGGCACAGTTCCCGGTGGCCGGCGGCGTCTATCCCTGGGCGCGCCGGTTGTGGGGACGCAAATGGGCGTGGATGACCGGCTGGGTTTACATGTTCACCCTGTTGGCCCTCCTGGCCGACGCCGCCTATGGGGCGGGCCCGTACGTGGCTGACGTGTTCGGCTTCACGCCGTCACCACACGCCACGGTTCTGTGTGCTCTCGCCATGTTGGCGATTGCCACAGCCATCAACCTCACCGGCACCAAGATGCTGGGCTACTTCGCCATCTTCGGCTTCAGCGCCGAGCTGATCGGTGCTCTGGCAGTTGGTATCTGGCTACTGTGCACCCAACGCCACCACGACCTTGGGGTGCTCTTCCATAGCTTCGGCGCCGAAGGCAACCACAGCTACACGTACGCCTTCCTGGCCGCCAGCCTGATCGCCCTTTACCAGTTCTTCGGTTTCGAGGCCTGCGGCGACGTCGC
The DNA here is from genome assembly GCA_963794245.1 of uncultured Actinomycetota bacterium. Taxonomy (GTDB): domain Bacteria; phylum Actinomycetota; class Actinomycetes; order Mycobacteriales; family Mycobacteriaceae; genus Mycobacterium. Next base: position 208,944 of record CAWCDD010000006.1, read on the forward strand.
CGAGGAGGTTCGCAATCCCGGCGTGCAAATCCCGAAGGCGATGCGCCGCACCATCTACATCGGCGGCTCGGCAGCCACTTTCGTCTGCCTGAGCCTGATCTTGTCGGTGACCGACTTCGGCGCGGTGATCAGTGGGAAAGACGCCGATCCGATCGACACCATCCTGAAAACGGCGTTCGGCGGCATCGGCTCCAAGGTCGTCCTGGGTATCGTGTTGATCTCGTTCGTGTCGTGTGCGCTGAGCCTGCAGGCCGCCGCCAGCCGGCTGATCTACTCCTACGGCCGGGACGACATGATCATCGGCTCGAAGCTGCTGGCTCGCTTCGATGACAAACGCCACGTGCCGCCTTACTCGCTGCTCATCGCGGTCATCATCCCGGCGTTCCTGATCATCGGATCGCTCATCTCCACTGATGCGCTCACCAAACTCGTCAGCTTCGGTTCGGTCGGCGTCTACATCGCATTCCAAATGGTGGTGCTGGCCGCGCTGCGCGCCAGGATCAAAGGTTGGGTGCCGACCGGCAAGTACCGGCTCGGAAAGTGGGGAGTGCCCGTCAACATCGGTGCGCTGATCTACGGCGTCGCGGCCATCGTCAACCTCTCCTGGCCGCGTGAGCCCTACCAGCCCTGGTACGACGACTACATCATTCTGCTGATGTCGGTCACCATTGTCGGCCTCGGAATTCTGTACCTCGTCTTCACCCGAGCCCACGCCAAGAGCGACTCGCCGCACGCCGACGCCATTCCGAAACAGTGATGTCGCCGAGAAGTGCTGCGGCGCGGCGTTGTTCAGGACACAAATAGCGGCCGATCGCGTTCGGCGTGGCGCTGAGCCAAGGTATCGAGCAACGGGTCCGACAAGTCGGCCAGTCCGACGGAGGCTTGCGCGGCCGTGCGCTCGCATAAATCCGCCAGCCGGAACGTCAGCGCCGCCACGTCGGCCGGGTCCAGAGCCAGCAGCCGCTGGGCAGCGGTCGCCGAGCCCGTCATCGTGGTGTAGACGATCGCAAGCGCGCTCTGCTCGGGAGTCAGACCGCTGACGGCGCCGACGCGTCCGGCCGCGACGGCAAGATGCGGCTGTTGACCCAGATCGTCCCAGCAGACGTCCGGCCAGACCCGTCGTGCCAGCCTCGCCAACCCGCGGCCCTGGCGGCGCGACGCATGCCGCGCCGCCGGAGCCGGTGTTCGGGCATCCGTCTCCTGATCGGCCCGCTCGGGGTGGAGCCCACCGTGAACCGCCGCCGCGATTGACGCCGTGACCAACCCGTGGCTACGAATTCTGCGGTGTAAGAAGGCTTCTAACGTTTCCACATTGATCACCAGGCGGCTGGCGACGGCCTCCTCCACGCCGCCGGAATGCACGTGGGCGCCGGCCGGCAGTCGTGAATCGGTCAGGTTGAGCAGCGTCGCCAGTGCAGACATATCAGAACAGGAAATAGCGTTGTGCCATGGGCAGTTCGGCGGCAGGCTGCTCCTGCCAGACCTCGCCGTCGACACGCACGGTGAAGGTGTCCGGATCCACTTCGATGTCGGGCAGCGCGTCGTTGAGCGGCAACGCCGCTTTGCCGAGCCCTGTGGTATTCCGCACGGGGACCAATCGCCGGTTTACCGCGAGCTTTTCGGCCAGGCCGGCCTCAATCGCCTGCGGCGCAACGAAATGCACCGAGGTAGCCGCCGCTGCTGCCGGCGCGGCGCCGAACATCGGACGCGGCAGCACCGGTTGAGGCGTCGGGATTGACGCATTGGCGTCACCCATCGCCGCCCAGGCGATCATGCCGCCCTTGAGCACCGCGTGCGGTCGGACCCCGAAGAACTCCGGCTCCCACAGCACCAGATCGGCCAGCTTGCCCACTTCCACCGAGCCGATCTCACCGTCGAGCCCGTGCGCGATGGCCGGGCAGATGGTGTATTTGGCGATGTAGCGGCGCACCCGGATGTTATCGGCGCCTTGAGAACCAGAGCTGTCGCCGGGCAGCGCGCCGCGCCGGCGCTTCATCACGTGCGCGGTCTGCCAGGTGCGCAGCACCACTTCACCGATGCGGCCCATCGCCTGCGAGTCGCTTCCGATCATCGAGATCGCGCCGATGTCGTGCAGCAGGTCTTCGGCCGCCATGGTCGACGGCCGAATCCGGCTCTCCGCGAAGGCCAAATCCTCGGGCACCTGAGGGTTGAGATGATGGCAGACCATCAGCATGTCCAGATGTTCATCGAGGGTGTTCACCGTGTGCGGGCGGGTCGGGTTGGTGGAACTGGGCAGCACATTCGGCTGCCCGGCAACCCGGATGATGTCGGGAGCGTGGCCGCCGCCGGCGCCCTCCGTGTGATAGGTGTGGATCGAGCGTCCGGCGATCGCGGCCAGCGTATCTTCGACGAAGCCCATCTCGTTGAGCGTGTCGGTGTGCAATGCCACCTGCACTCCGGCGGCGTCGGCGACGGTCAGGCAGGCGTCGATGGCAGCCGGGGTGGAACCCCAGTCTTCGTGCAGCTTGAAACCCGACGCACCGCTGCGCAATTGCTCCCAAAGCGCCTCGCCATTGACGGTGTTCCCCTTGCCCAGCAGCGCGAAGTTGACCGGCCAACCGTCGAGCGCCTCGAGCATCCGGGCCAAGTGCCATGTGCCCGGGGTTACCGTGGTGGCCTTGCTGCCCTCCGCAGGGCCGGTCCCGCCGCCCAGGATCGTCGTGATCCCCGACCCGAGTGCCTCGGAGATGAGCTGGGGACAGATGAGGTGCACATGACAGTCGACTGCACCCGCGGTGACGATCTTGCCGTTGCCGCCGATGACCTCGGTGCTGGGTCCGACCACCAGGTCCGGGTGCACCCCCGTCATCGTGTCGGGGTTGCCTGCCTTGCCCAGCGCGATGATCCGGCCATCGCGAATACCAATGTCGGCCTTGATTATTCCCCAGTGATCGATGATCACCGCACCGGTGATCACGGTATCGGGTGCGCCCTCGGCGCGGGAAGCACGCCCCTGACCCATCGACTCGCGCAGCACCTTGCCGCCGCCGAACACCGCCTCGTCGCCGGCCAGTCCCGGTCCTCCACTACGGTCTTCGGTGATTTCGACCAGTAAGTCGGTGTCCGCCAGCCTGATTCGATCGCCGGTTGTTGGGCCGTACAGCTGGGCGTAGTGCTCCCGCGACAGGTATGTCATCAGTTATCCAGTCGTCCAGGCGGATTCAGGCTCAGGCCATAAACTTCGCGGCGTCCGCGCAATGGCACCAGCTGAACATGTTGGGGCACGCCAGGTTCGAAGCGCACAGCGGTTGCCGCGGGAACGTCGAGCCGGTAGCCGTGGGCCGCGGCGCGGTCGAATGCCAGCGCCGAGTTGGCTTGCGGAAGGTGCACGTGGCTGCCCACCTGAACCGGACGGTCGCCGGTATTGACAATCTCCATGCCAAGGCGCGGGGCGTCCGCGTTGATCTCGATATCGCCTCTGCCGTACTGGATTTCGCCGGGAATCATGCGATCGGGTGGTGTACGGTGACTAGCTTCGTTCCATCCGGGAAGGTGGCTTCGACCTGTACGTCGGCGAGCATCTCCGGCACCCCCTCCATTACGTCGTCGCGGCCGAGCACGTCGCAGCCGCTGGCCATCAGCTCGGCAACGGTGTGGCCATCGCGAGCGCCTTCGAGGATGTGGTCACTGATGATCGCGACCGCCTCCGGATGGTTCAGCCGCAGGCCGCGGGCACGGCGACGGCGAGCCAATTCGGCGGCGTACGACAACAGCAATCGCTCCTGCTCGTGCGGCGTCAGGCGCATGGTCTGTGATCCTGCCATCCCGTCCTTGGGGAATCCTGTGTCGCCTGCTCAGCCGTCCCGGGGCTCGAGATTCTGCAGCCGCACTTGCCCTCGGGCGATGACTTTCTCGTCGTCATCGGTGATCGTGACCAACCACAGCTGCTGGCGCCGGCCGCGGTGAATCGGCTGGGAGGCGCCGAATACCGTGCCTGAGCCAATCGACCGCAGGAAGTCCGTGTTGTTGTTCACCCCGACCACCTCGCCGCCGCCGCGCGTGGCAAGCCAGATATAGGCGGACACGCTGGCCATGCTCTCCACCATCGAGCAGTAGACACCGCCGTGCACCAGGCCCATCGGCTGCAGCAGTTTGGGCGTGACCTCGAGCTGGGCGCGGACGCCATCGGGACTGAGTTCGGTGAATTGCAGGCCCAGCTCGTTATCGAATGGTGCGTTGAAACCGGGCGGGATCACCGCATCGGGCGACGTTGACACGCTCTGTGTCTACACCATCGCCAAATCCGCCGATCATGGCTGGCCGCGGATGATGCAAAGAACAGGCGAGCCCCGTGCGCAAAGGCACGGGGCTCGCCGATCGAGTAGACCGGGGGTCGCTGCAGCCCTCAGGACACTCCGGCGGTCTGTTGCGCTCGACCTTCATCACTATAGGCAAGGCTGTCCTAACTTTGCAAGGTAGTCTGCAAGCAGGCCGACCGGGCGCATGCGTACCGATGCTCGGACACCGAATCGGCCGGCTGTCTATACGACCGTCGGTAGTAAGCCGGAGTACGCTTGTTTCGACGCTCAGGAGATGAAGGAACTATGGCCAAGCTGACACGGCTGGGGGACCTGGAACGCGCAGTGATGGACCATCTGTGGTCCACCGCTGAACCGCAGACCGTCCGCCAGGTGCATGAAGACTTGTCGGCCCGCCGCGACCTCGCTTATACGACGGTGATGACCGTGCTGCAGCGGCTGGCCAAGAAGAATCTGGTGTCCCAAATCCGTGACGACCGCGCGCACCGCTACGCACCCGTACACGGCCGCGACGAGCTGGTTGCCGGGCTAATGGTCGACGCGCTCTCCCAGGCCGAGGACTCCGGGGGCAGACAGGCGGCTTTGGTGCACTTTGTCGAGCGTGTCGGTGCTGATGAGGCCGAGGCGCTGCGGCGCGCGCTCGCCGAACTGGAAGCCAATCAACGTAATACGTCATCCGCTGGCATTTCACCGGAGGGCTGAGGGACACTAGCAGTGTGTCCGCGTTGGCTTTTACCTTCCTCGCGGTGCTGCTGATTGGCCCCGCGCCAGCCCTATTAGCGCGAGCGTCCTGGCCACTGCGCGCCCCGCGTGCGGCGATGGTGCTTTGGCAAGCCATCGCCGTGGCCGCCGTGCTCTCGGCATTCAGCGCCGGTATCGCGATCGCCACTCGGATTCTGATGCCCGGCCCCGACGGGCGGCCCACGGCCAGCGTCGTCGGTGCGGCCGGGCGGCTCGGTTGGCCGTTATGGACCGCCTATATCGCCGCCTTCGCGCTGACCGCGCTGGTGGGAGTCCGACTGGTGGTCGCGGTCTTGCGGGTGGTCATCGTCAATCGGTGCCGGCGGGCTCACCATCGCATGGTGGTCGATCTCGTCGGGGTCGGGCACGGCGCCGCCCTTGCTCAGCCCTGCGCCCGCGGCCGTGGCCTGCGCGTCTTGGACGTGGCGGAGCCGCTGGCCTACTGCCTGCCCGGAGTCCGCAGCCGGGTCGTCGTCAGCGAGGGAACGCTGACCAAGCTCACCAACGACGAAGTCTCCGCCATCCTCACCCATGAGCGGGCACATCTGCGCGCCCGCCACGACCTGGTTCTGGAGGCGTTCACCGCGGTGCACGCCGCTTTCCCGCGCCTGGTCCGCAGCTCCAATGCACTGGGTGCGGTGCAACTGCTGGTCGAGCTGCTCGCCGACGACGCCGCGGTGCGCACGGCCGGACGCACTCCCCTGGCCCGGGCGCTGGTCGCCTGCGCCGCCGGGTGGGCTCCGTCGGGCGCGTTGGCCGCGGGCGGTCCCAGCACGGTGGTGCGGGTTCGTCGGCTGTCCGGACGTGGCAACAGCGTCATGCTTTCCGTGGCCGCGTACCTGACCGCGGCAGCCGTTCTCGTCGTGCCCACAGTGGCGTTGGCAGTGCCGTGGCTCACCGAGCTCAAGCGGCTGTTCAACCTCTGAACCAGCCCACGGCGAATCCCTTTGGCAGACCGCAACTCCGCTGTGCCACAGTGTGACGGAAACCGTGTAGCAAAAGTTCTCCAACCTGAGAGGCGAAGACATGAGTTCGTCGGATTCGAAGACTGGCACCGCACAAATCGGTGTGACCGGCCTGGCCGTCATGGGTTCGAACCTCGCCCGTAACTTCGCCCATCACGGCTACACCGTGGCGCTGCACAACCGGTCGATCGCCAAGACGGACGCGCTACTCAAGGAGCACGGCGACGAGGGCAACTTCGTCCGCTCGGAGACGATCGAAGAATTCCTGGATGCGCTGGAGAAGCCGCGACGGGTGATCATCATGGTCAAGGCCGGAGACCCCACCGACGCCGTCATCAACGAGCTCGCCGACGCCATGGAAGAAGGCGACATCATCATCGACGGCGGCAACGCCCTCTACACCGACACCATCCGCCGGGAGAAGGCGATCCGTGAGCGTGGCCTGCACTTCGTCGGCGCGGGCATCTCCGGGGGCGAGGAAGGCGCGCTGAACGGCCCGTCGATCATGCCGGGCGGGCCGGCCGAGTCCTACAAATCGCTGGGCCCGCTGCTCGAGGAGATCTCGGCGCACGTCGACGGCGTGCCGTGCTGCACCCACATCGGCCCCGACGGCGCCGGCCACTTCGTCAAGATGGTGCACAACGGCATCGAGTACTCCGACATGCAGTTGATCGGCGAGGCCTACCAGCTGCTGCGCGACGGCCTCGACAAGACCGCGCCCGAAATCGCGGATGTCTTCGCCGAATGGAACAAGGGCGACCTGGACAGCTTCCTCATCGAGATCACCGCGCAGGTCTTGCGTCAGACCGACGCCAAAACCGGCAAGCCGCTGGTCGACCTCATCCTGGACGAGGCCGAGCAGAAGGGCACCGGTCGCTGGACGGTGAAGTCCGCGCTGGACCTCGGGGTGCCGGTCACCGGTATCGCCGAGGCGGTGTTCGCCCGCGCCCTCTCGGGGTCGGTGACCCAGCGCAAGGCCACCACCGGACTGGCCTCGGGTCATCTCGGCGAAAAGCCAACGGACGCTGCACAATTCATCGACGACGTCAGCAAGGCGTTGTACGCCTCCAAGATCATTGCGTATGCCCAGGGCTTCAACCAGATTCAGGCCGGCAGCATCGAGTACGACTGGGGCATTACCCCCGGTGACATGGCCACCATCTGGCGCGGCGGCTGCATCATCCGGGCCAAATTCCTCAACCGGATCAAGGAGGCGTTCGACGAGGACGCCGACCTGCCGTCGCTGATCGTCGCGCCGTACTTCCGCTCCGCTATCGAGGAGTCCATCGATAGCTGGCGGCGCGTCGTGGTGAAGGCCACCGAACTCGGCATCCCGATCCCTGGGTTCTCCTCGGCGCTGTCGTACTACGACGCGCTGCGCACCGAGCGACTGCCCGCCGCGCTGACCCAGGGTCTGCGCGACTTCTTCGGAGCGCACACCTACGGGCGGATCGACGAGGACCCGGACAAACGCTTCCACACGCTGTGGAGCGGAGACCGCACCGAAGTGCCGGCCTAGCGGGCCGATTAAGGTGATTTAGGGGGCTGTAAAGGGTGGGGCGACTGCGATGAAGTTTCTCAACGGACACCGGCCCGGCTACGACCTGACCTATAACGACGTCTTCATCGTGCCGAACCGGTCTGATATCACGTCACGGTTCGACGTCGATCTGTCCACCCGCGACGGCTCCGGCACCACGATTCCGGTGGTCGTCGCCAACATGACCGCGGTGGCCGGACGCCGGATGGCCGAGACGATCGCGCGGCGCGGCGGCATCGTGATGCTGCCGCAGGATCTTCCGATCACCGCGGTGCAGCAGACGGTGGAGTTCGTCAAAAGCCGAGACCTGGTGCTCGATACCCCGGTCATGCTGGCCCCCGACGACTCGGTTTCGGATGCGATCGCGCTGATCCACAAGCGGGCGCACGGCGCCGCGGTGGTGGTCTTCGAGGGCCGCCCGATCGGCTTGGTCACCGAGGCGTCCTGCGCCGGAGTGGACCGTTTCACCAGGGTTCGCGACGTGGCGGTGTCCGAATTCGTCAGTGCTCCGCTGGGCACCGAGCCGCGCAAGATTTTCGACCTGCTCGACAACGCTCCGATCGGGGTCGCCGTCGTCACCACCGCGGACGGCAAGCTCGCCGGCGTGCTCACCCGCACGGGCGCGCTGCGCGCCGGTCTGTACACCCCGAACACCGACGCCGCGGGCCGGCTACGCGTCGGCGCGGCCGTCGGCATCAGCGGCGATGCGGGAGCCAAGGCCCGCTCACTGGCCGAGGCCGGCGTCGACATGCTCGTCATCGATACCGCGCACGGACATCAGCTCCGGATGTTGGAAGCGATCAGATGCGTGGCGTCGCTGGAGCTGGGTGTGCCGCTGGCGGCGGGCAACGTCGTGTCGGCCGAGGGCACCCGGGACCTGCTGAGCGCCGGCGCCAACATCGTCAAGGTCGGCGTCGGGCCCGGCGCGATGTGCACCACCCGGATGATGACCGGTGTCGGCCGCCCGCAATTCTCCGCTGTACTCGAATGTGCCGCTGCTGCACGGAATCTCGGCGGGCACGTATGGGCCGACGGCGGGATCCGCCATCCGCGGGACGTAGCGCTGGCGCTAGCCGCCGGGGCGTCGAACGTGATGATCGGGTCCTGGTTCGCCGGCACCTACGAGTCGCCCGGTGACCTGATGCGCGACCGCGACGACCAGCCGTACAAGGAGAGCTACGGGATGGCGTCCAAGCGGGCGGTCGTCGCGCGCACCGCCGCCGACAGCGCATTCGACCGCGCCCGCAAGGCGTTGTTCGAGGAGGGCATTTCGAGGTCGAAGATGGAGCTGGACCCCGACCGTGGCGGTGTCGAGGACCTGATCGACCACATCACCTCGGGCCTGCGCAGCACCTGCACCTACGTCGGCGCCTCGACTCTGGCGGAGTTGCACGAGCGAGCGGTCGTCGGCGTGCAATCGGCGGCGGGCTTCGCCGAGGGCCATCCGTTGCCGCTGGGCTGGTGACGCCGGCGGCGGGGTAACAGCACGTCGTGGCCGGTCCAGCCAGATCTCTTCGCTACCATGTGAATTTCTAGATCTTCTCGCCCGCAGCAACGCGCTGCGCGGCATCAAGCGAAAGGCATGACGTGCCGCAGGCACCCGTCGAGCCCGTCGGTTTTTGGGCGAAGCGGCTACCCAGAGCTACCCCGGCTCGACTTTTGGCTCCCGGGCCACAGCGATAGCCGAGCCCGCCATGAACCTCACCGTCACCGTCGTCAGCGTGCTCGCCGTTGCGGTGCTCATCTTCGGCAACGCGCTATTCGTCGCGGCCGAGTTCTCATTGACCGCACTGGACCGCAGCACCGTCGACGCCAACGCCCGCAAGGGTGGCCGGCGCGACCGCTACATCCAGCGCGCCCAGGACCGGCTTTCGTTCCAGCTGTCGGGTGCGCAGCTGGGCATTTCGATCACCACGCTGGTGACCGGTTACCTGACCGAACCCATGGTCGCCGACCTGCCGCATCCGTGGCTGGACGCCCTCGGCGTGCCGGATCCGTTGGCCGACGGGATCACCGCGTTCATGGTGATCGTGATCGTGACGTCGGTGTCGATGGTCTTCGGCGAGCTGGTCCCGAAGTATCTGGCCGTGGCGCGGCCGCTGGCGACCGGGCGCGCCGTCGCTGGTTTTCAGCTGATGTTCTCGCTGCTGCTCACCCCGGTCATCCGCCTGACGAACGGGGCGGCGAACTGGCTGGTGCGCAAGATGGGCGTCGAGCCGGCCGAAGAGCTGCGATCGGCGCGTTCACCGCAGGAGTTGCTCTCGCTGGTCCGTAGCTCGGCGCGCAGCGGCTCCCTGGACCCCGCCACCGCCGCGCTGGTACGACGCTCGCTGCAGTTCGGAGCCCGCACCGCCGAGGAGCTGATGACGCCGAGGTCGAAGATCGTGGCGCTGCAAACCGACGACACCGTCCGCGACCTGATCGCCACGGCCGCCGAATCCGGGTTCTCCCGCTTTCCTCTGGTCGACGGCGACCTCGACGAGACCGTCGGCATCGTGCACGTGAAGCAGGTCTTCAGGGTGCCGCGGGCAGAGCGCGCGGGCACGCTGCTGACCACGCTCGTGCAGCCCGTGCCGGTGGTGCCGTCGACGTTGGACGGTGACGCGGTGATGGCCCAGATCCGTGCCAACCCGCTGCAGACCGTGATGGTCGTTGACGAATACGGCGGTACCGCAGGGATTGTCACCGTCGAGGACCTGATCGAAGAGATCGTCGGCGACGTCCGCGACGAACACGACGACGCCACGCCGGATGTCGTGCCGGCGGGCAACGGCTGGCAGGTGTCGGGCTTGCTGCGCATCGACGAGGTCGCCGCCGCCACCGGCTACCGAGCTCCCGAAGGACCGTACGAGACGATCGGCGGGCTGGTGCTGCGCGAGCTTGGCCACATCCCGACGGTCGGTGAAACGGTCGAGCTGACTGCGCTGGACGGAGATGGCTTGTTGGACAGTGCAATTCGCTGGAAAGCGACGGTGGTTCGGATGGACGGCCGACGGATCGATCTGCTCGAGCTGACCGAGCTGAGCCGCCGTAGCGACACACCTGTGGAGCACGACCAGCGATGAACAACACGCTCGGAGTGCTGCTGGCGATCCTGTTGATCGGGATGAACGCCTTTTTCGTCGGCGCGGAATTCTCGCTGATCTCGGCCCGTCGCGACCGCCTCGAGGCGCTGGCCGAGCAGGGCCAGAAGCGAGCGGTCACCGTGATCCGCGCCGGTGAACAGCTGGCCTCCATGCTGGCCGGCTCGCAGCTGGGCGTCACGGTGGCCTCGCTGCTGCTCGGGCGAATCGGCGAGTCGGCCGTCGCCAGCCTGTTGCGGTCGGCGTTTGGACTGACCAGCATGCCCCCGGCACTACTGCACACCTTGTCGTTCGTGGTCGCGCTCGCGGTGGTGGTGACGCTGCACGTGCTGCTGGGCGAGATGGTGCCGAAGAACATCGCGCTGGCGGGGCCGGAGCGCACGGCGATGCTGCTGGTGCCCCCCTACCTGGCCTACGTGCGGGTTGCCCGGCCTTTCATCGTCTTCTACAACAAATGCGCCAACGCGATCCTGCGCCTGCTGCGAGTGGAACCCAAAGACGAGCTCGACATCACGGTTTCACCGGTGGAGCTGAGCGCGCTGATCGCCGAATCGGTGTCCGAGGGCTTGCTCGATCCCGAGGAACACACCCGGCTGACCCGGGCGCTGCAGATCGGCAGCCGGGTGGTCGGCGATGTGGCCGTTCCGCTCGACGACGTCCGGGCCGTACCGGTGGCCGCGCCTGGTTCCGGGCCGACGATCGGCGCCGTCGAAAGTGCCTTGGCCGAGACCGGCTACTCCCGCTTCCCTGTCGCTGCGGCCGACGGCAGGTTCATCGGCTACCTGCACATCAAGGACATGTTGCCGCTTGGCGACGATCCGCAGACCGTCATCGATCTCGCGTTGGTGCGCCCGCTGCCGCGCGTGCCCATCACCTTGCCGCTGGCCGACGCCCTTTCGCGGATGCGCCGCACCAACAGCCATCTGGCACTCGTCACCGACGGCCGCGGCGTCGTCGCGATGGTGGCGATGGAGGACCTGATGGAGGATCTGGTCGGCAGCATGCGCGATGCGCAGTGACGCCAGGCGCCGGGCCGCCCGCCGAAGAGGGCCGCGTACAGCCCGTATGATTGAACGGCGCCGGTGCAAGACGGGGCCAGGGGCCAGGGTGCGGCCGCAGCGCATGTGTTGCCAGAAGGCGCTCCGCGCTGCCCGGCGGGAAGCCCGCGGTGAAGTCCGTCAAGCGCGCCGTGAGCTGCTGTTGCGGGGGTTGGACGAATACCAGCGTTCGCGCTGTTGGCCGGTAGGCTGATGGCGTAGCTAATTGGGGCCAATCGGGGGCCGAACGGGACCAATGGGGCAAATATGTGGAGGAGAAAAATGACTGACCGCGTGTCGGCGGGGAACTTGCGCGTCGCCCGAGTGCTCTACGACTTCGTGAACAACGAGGCCCTGCCCGGCACGGATATCGACCCGGACAGCTTCTGGGCCGGTGTCGACAAGGTTGTCACCGACCTCACTCCGCAGAACCAGGGTTTGCTCAACACCCGCGACGAGCTGCAGGCCCAGATCGACAAGTGGCACCGCCACCGCGTCATCGAGCCGATCGACGTCGAGGCCTACCGTCAGTTCCTCGCCGACATCGGCTACCTGCTGCCCGAACCCGAAGACTTCACGATCACCACTTCCGGCGTGGACGACGAGATCACGACAACCGCCGGCCCGCAGCTGGTGGTGCCGGTGCTCAATGCGCGGTTCGCACTGAACGCGGCCAACGCCCGCTGGGGGTCGCTGTACGACGCGTTGTACGGCACCGACGTAATCCCGGAAGACGACGGCGCCGAGAAGGGCAACAGCTACAACAGGATTCGCGGCGACAAGGTGATCGCCTACGCACGCAAGTTCCTCGACCAGGCGGCGCCGCTGGCGTCGGGCTCGTGGGCAGACGCGACAGGCTTGAGCATCGAGGACGGCCAGCTGCGCATCGCCGTCGGCGCGGACTCCACCGAGTTGGCCGGCCCGGAGAAATTCGTGGGCTTCAGCGGCGAGCTCGGCTCCCCCAATTGGTCGGTGTTACTGGTCAATCACGGGCTGCACGTCGAGATCCTGATCGACCCGCAGTCGCCGGTCGGCAGGACCGACCCCGCCGGCATCAAGGACGTGATCCTGGAATCCGCGATCACCACGATCATGGACTTCGAGGACTCGGTGGCCGCCGTCGACGCTGACGACAAGGTGCTGGGCTACCGCAACTGGCTCGGCCTGAACAAGGGTGACCTGGTCGAAGAGGTCAGCAAGGACGGCAAGAGCTTCACCCGCGTGCTCAACCAGGACCGCACCTACCACACCCCCGACGGGGGCGAGCTGACGCTGCCCGGGCGCAGCCTGCTGTTCGTCCGCAATGTCGGGCACCTGATGACCAACGACGCGATCGTCGACGCGGACGGCAACGAGGTGTTCGAGGGCATCATGGATGCACTGTTCACCGGGCTGACCGCCATCCACGGGCTCAAGGCCAGCGACGCCAACGGGCCGCTGACCAACAGCCGCACCGGTTCGATCTACATCGTGAAGCCGAAGATGCACGGCCCCGCCGAGGTCGCGTACACCTGCGAGCTGTTCAGCCGTGTCGAGGACGTGCTGGGGCTGCCGCAGGGCACCTTGAAGGTCGGCATCATGGACGAGGAGCGGCGCACCACCGTCAACCTCAAGGCGTGCATCAAGGCCGCCGCCGACCGGGTCGTGTTCATCAACACCGGTTTCCTGGACCGCACCGGAGACGAGATCCACACCTCGATGGAGGCCGGTCCGATGATCCGCAAGGGCGCGATGAAGAACACCGCCTGGATCAAGGCCTACGAGGACGCCAACGTCGACACCGGGCTTGCCGCCGGCTTCTCCGGCAAGGCCCAGATCGGTAAGGGCATGTGGGCGATGACCGAGCTGATGGCCGACATGGTCGAGCAGAAGATCGGCCAGCCGAAAGCCGGCGCCACCACCGCGTGGGTGCCGTCCCCCACGGCGGCCACCCTGCACGCGATGCACTACCACCAGGTGGATGTCTTCGCCGTGCAGAAGGAGCTCGAGGGCAACAAGCGCACGACGATCGACGAGCTGCTGACCATCCCGCTGGCCAAGGAGCTGGCCTGGGCTCCCGAGGAGATCCGCGAGGAGGTCGACAACAACTGCCAGTCCATCCTGGGCTACGTGGTGCGCTGGATCGACCACGGCGTCGGCTGCTCGAAGGTGCCCGACATCCACAACGTGGCCCTGATGGAGGACCGCGCGACGCTGCGGATCTCCAGCCAGTTGCTGGCGAACTGGCTGCGCCACGGCATCATCACCAGTGAAGACGTCCGCGCCGGGCTGGAGCGGATGGCCCCGGTGGTCGATCAGCAGAACGCCGGCGACGCGGACTACCACGCCATGGCCCCCAACTTCGACGACAGCATCGCGTTCTTGGCCGCCCAAGAGCTGATCCTGTCCGGCGGGCAGCAGCCCAGTGGCTACACCGAGCCGATCCTGCATCGGCGGCGGCGTGAACTCAAGGCCCGCAACGGTGCCTGATTCGGGCTCAACCTGCGGCAATGTTTCTGATGACTAGACTTGGCGCCGATTTCGCCACGAGAAAGATGACGGCTCGACGGAAAGGTGGCGGGCGCCCGCATGGGTAGGCACAGCATGCCCGATCGCGGGCAGTCGGCCGACGAACCCTCCGACGAGTCCGCGACAAACAAATTCACCGCCCGCGACCTCGTTTCCCGCTTCCAGGAGGAACGGGATAGGCCCAGCGCCGAGCCGGAATCGCATGACTTCGACGAGGACGACGACGCCGATTACGGCGACTACCCGGACGAGGGCGAGGACCAAGACGCCGACGCGCGCTTCGCGGACGGTGACGAGGACTACGCCGATCAGGACTTCTCCGCCGGCGAGGATCGCTACGCCGCTGACGGCATCGATGACGAATACCCCGAATTCCCGCCTCGACCGGAGAGCTCCGGCCCGCCTGAGGACGCACGGCCGGGTCTCCTCCAGTCCGGCCACCGAGTGCTCGGCGACTGGCGGGGCGGTCACCGCAGCGCCGGCGGGCGACGAGGAGTCAGCATCGGCGTGATCGTGGCTCTGGTCGCGGTCATCGTGGTGGTCGGCACCATCATCCTGTGGAGTTTCTTCGGCGACGCGTTGTCGCATCGCTCGCACACCGCCGCGGCACGTTGTGTGGGCGGCAAGGAGACCGTCGCCATCATCGTCGATCCGTCGATCACCGAGCAGGTCCAGCAGTTCGCGGAGAGCTACAACTCCTCGGCCGGTCCCGTCGGTGACCACTGCATGGTGCTGAACGTCAAACCGGCCGGCTCCGACGCCGTCATCGCCGGCTTCATCGGCAAGTGGCCGACGGAATTGGGCTCGCAGCCCGCGTTGTGGATCCCGGGCAGCTCGGTGTCGGCTGCGCGGCTGGCCGCAGCCACGGGCCAGAAAACGATCAGCGACAGTCGGTCACTGGTGACGTCGCCGGTGTTGCTTGCCGTTCGGCCCGACCTGCAACAGGCGCTCTCCAACCAAAACTGGGGCGCACTGACCGGCCTGCAAACTAATCCGAATGCATTGGCGGGCTTGAAGTTACCGGCGTGGGGATCGCTGCGACTGGCATTGCCGACGCACGGCAACAGCGATGCCTCCTACTTGGCGGGCGAAGCGGTGGCGGCCGCGTCGGCACCGCCCGGTGCGCCGGCCACCCAGGGCACCGCCGCACTGCGCTCCCTGATGACCGCACAGCCGAAACTGGCCGACAATTCGCTGACCGAGGCAATGAACGCGCTGCTGAAGCCCGGTGACGTGGCGACCGCGCCGGTGCACGCGGTGATCACCACCGAGCAGCAGGTGTTCGCGCGCGGCGAGTCGCTGTCAGATGCCAAGAACACGTTGGCTTCCTGGCTACCGCAGGGCCCGGCACCGGTGGCCGACTACCCCACCGTGTTGCTCAGCGGCTCATGGCTGACGCCGGAACAAACCTCGGCGGCAAGCGAGTTCGCCCACTTCATCCGCAAGCCCGAACAACTCGCGAAACTGGCCAAAGCCGGGTTCCGCGTCAACGGCGTCAAGCCGCCGAGCAGCCCGGTGACGAGTTTCGCGGCCCTGCCCTCCACGCTGTCGGTGGGTGACGACGCCATGCGCGCCACGCTGGCCGACGCCATGGCGGCGCCGTCGAGCGGACTGGCCGCCACGATCATGCTGGACCAGTCGATGCCCGGCGATGAAGGCGGAAAATCCCGGCTGGCCAACGTGATCGCGGCGCTGCAAGACCGGATCAAAGCATTGCCGCCGAGTGCCATCTTGGGGTTGTGGACGTTCGACGGCCACGAGGGCCGCTCAGAGGTCGCGACCGGCCCCCTGGCCGACCCGGTCAACGGTCAGCCCCGCCCGGCGGCCCTGGCGGCCGCGCTGGACAAGCAATATTCGTCGGCCGGCGGTGCGGTGTCGTTCACCACGCTGCGGATGATCTATCAGGATATGCAGACCAATTACCGCGCCGGGCAATCGAATTCGATTCTGCTGATCACGGCGGGACCGCATACGGATCAATCCCTGGACGGGCCGGGGCTGCAGAATTTCATCCGGACGAGTGCTGACCCGGCCAAACCGATCGCCGTGAACGTCATCGACTTTGGCGCCGATCCCGACCGCGCAACCTGGGAGGGCGTCGCCCAGCTCAGTGGGGGCGGCTACCAGAACCTGACGACGTCGGCGTCCCCGGAGCTGGCCACGGCACTCAGCACATTTTTGGGCTGAAACAGCGTCAGCGGAGATAGGACAATGAAGGTCGATTTCACTCCGGATCCACGGTTGTACCCATTCGAGTCGCGCTGGTTCGACAGCTCGCGGGGCCGCATCCACTACATCGATGAAGGAGTCGGCCCGCCGCTGCTGTTGTGCCACGGCAACCCGACGTGGAGTTTCCTCTATCGCAATATCATCACCGCCCTGCGCAGCCAATTCCGTTGCATCGCACCGGATTATCTGGGATTTGGGCTCTCGGAACGCCCGCCGGATTTCGGGTACAAGGTCGACCAGCACGCCCAGGTGATCGGCGAGCTGGTCGATCATTTGGAGCTGGACGCCTACCTGACGATGGGTCAGGACTGGGGCGGGCCGATCAGCATGGCGGTCGCGGTGGAGCGTGCCGATCGGGTGCGCGGCATCGCGTTGGGCAACACCTGGTTCTGGCCGATCGACGTGTTGACGACAAAGATCTTCTCCCGCGTGATGTCCAGTCCCCCAATGCAAAAAGCGATCCTGCAGCGCAACTTCTTCGTCGAGCGACTGATCCCCGCGGGCACAGCGCAACGGCCCGGGTCCGCCGTGATGGACCACTACCGGGGCGTTCAACCCAGCCCGGCCGCACGGCTCGGGGTGGCCGAGATGCCCAAGCAGATTTTGGCGGCCCGCCCGCTGCTGGAACGGCTGAGCCGCGACGTGCCGGCCAAGCTCGGCGCGAAGCCGGCGCTGCTGGTCTGGGGCATGAAGGACTTCGCGTTTCGGCCCGGCCCGACCCTCCCGCGAATGCGGGCGACGTTCCCCGATCACGTCGTGGTCGAGCTACCCAAAGCCAAGCACTTCATCCAGGAGGACGCGCCCGACGAGATCGCTGCGGCGATCGCCGAGCGCTTCGGCTGAACTGCTGCCACCGCTGGAACCCTAGGCGGCATGCTTGGCCAGTGCGATTCCGACTCGCACTTCGATGTCGCTGACTGTGATGGTGGGTGCCCGCGGTGGGGCCGCTGACCGGTAGGTGTGGCCCGTTGGTGTGGCGAATGCGGCTGTGTGAGTGTGTGTTTCGGCAATGCTGGTGGTGACCCGCCACCCGTCGGCCTCCTTGGTGTAATTGCACCGCTCGCACGAACCGAGACCATTGGCCGCGGTGGTAGGTCCGCCTTCGGCCCACGGTTGCGCATGATCGCGGTGCCGGATCGGCGCATCGCAATAGGGTGTGCGACAACCTTGATCCCGCAACTCGATGAAGCCGGCCAGACCGCGCGGGAACAGCCGCACCCGTGACTCCATCGCCACCATCGCCCCGGAACGGGGATGGACGTAGAGCCTCCGCAACGTCGCCCGGGACCGCCGATCGGCGATGGCGCGAGACACCATCGCGCGGGCCACTGCCGCCGGAATGGGACCGTAGCCGCTGATATCGGCCGGCGCAGTGCCACCGCCAAGCAACGTTTCATCCGAGAGGACCAGGTTGACCGCTATCGGAGCGGGGACCGCAGCGTCGCGCCCGGTGACCCGCTCGACCAGGGTGTCCGCCATCACCTGTCCGCGTGAGCGGCCGTCGCAGCGCGCGTCGGCCTCACGGCGCAGCGCCGCATACACCGAAACTCCCTGGGCTACCGGCAACAACGCGGTCAGATAGGTCATCGTGTCGGGCGCCGGCCGGATAGTGACCGTGCGTTCGTTCTCGGCTTTGGCCGCTCGTTCGACGACTGCATGTGGGTCCAGCCGGTAGGCCACCGCCTTGGCGGCGGCGGCCACTCGCGCATCGCCCATTCCGGTGAGGCCGGCCGGGTCGGAGCACAACTCAGCGTCCAACGTGCGACGGTCCCCGACGTCCAGGCATGCGCTCTCGCGCACGATCAGGGTGGCCCGCCACTCCGAGAGTGCCCCGCATTCCAGCGCTGCCAGAGTATGAGGCATCTCGTGTACAAGGGCTTTGGCCAAGCCAAGATGCCGGCCACCCCGGGCGGGCGAGTCCCGTCGCGCTAAGGCCACCTCGGTGGCCACACCGCGCCCGCGTTGCGCAGCGGGCACACCGGCAGCCGCTTCGTCGGCTCTGCGCGCCGTGTCCAGGGCGGCCGCCGCTCGAGCCTGGCCCGCTGCCGCCGCAGACTTGATCCGCTCCAGCGCGGCGATGCGCTCGATCAACGCCGCTTCGTCGTCGGTCGGATCGACTTCCACCCAGGGTTCGAACATACATTCGATACTATCCTGGGCCACCGACACCAAGCACGCGCTATTCGAACGCCTCCACGGGCGGGCACGAGCACATGAGGTTGCGGTCGCCGTAGGCGCCGTCGATACGACGCACCGGCGGCCACACTTTGGGCCGGAAGGCCTTGCCGAGCGGGTAGGCGGCCTCTTCCCGCGTGTACGGGTGATCCCAGTCGGCGACCAGCAGGCACTCGGCCGTGTGTGGTGCGCCCCGCAGCGGATTGTCGTCGGTGGGCCACTCCCCTGCGCCGACGCGATCGATCTCACCGCGGATGGCGATCATGGCTTCGCAGAATGCGTCGAGTTCGTTGACGTTCTCGCTCTCGGTCGGCTCCACCATCAATGTGCCGGCCACCGGGAAGCTCATGGTGGGGGCGTGAAAGCCGTAGTCCGCCAGGCGCTTTGCGACATCGTCGACCGTCACACCGGTCGATTTGGTGATGCCGCGCAGGTCCAGGATGCATTCGTGGGCAACCATGCCGTTCTCGCCGGTGTAGAGCACCGGGAAATACTCGTCGAGCCGGCGGGCGATGTAGTTGGCCGAGGCGATCGCGGTCAGCGATGCCGCTCGCAGTCCGTCGGCGCCCATCATCCTGATATAGGCCCAGCTGATCGGCAGGATCGAGGCCGAGCCGTAGGGCGCCGACGACACCGGGTGCCCCTCGGGCAGCTCGGGAGCGTACGGGTGACCCGGCAGGAACGGCGCCAGATGCGAACGTGCCGCAACCGGACCGACACCCGGGCCGCCGCCACCGTGCGGGATGCAGAACGTCTTGTGCAGATTCAGGTGGCTCACGTCGCCGCCGAACTTGCCCGGCCGGGCCAGACCCACCAGGGCGTTGAGGTTGGCGCCGTCGACGTACACCTGGCCCCCGGCGTCATGCACGGCCGCGCAGATCTCGGCGATGTCGTGTTCGAACACCCCGTGCGTGGACGGGTAGGTGATCATCAGCGCCGACAGCCGCTCGGCATGCTCGCCGATCTTGGTACGCAGATCATCGAGATTGACATCGCCGTTGTCGTGGCAGCCCACCACGACCACCCGCATCCCGGCCAGGGCGGCCGACGCCGCGTTGGTGCCGTGCGCGCTGGACGGAATCAGGCAGACGTCGCGGTGCGGTTCGCCGCGGCTGGCGTGGTAGTCGTGGATCGCGAGCAGACCGGCGTACTCGCCTTGGGACCCGGCGTTCGGTTGCAGCGACACCGCGTCATACCCGGTGATTTGCACCAGCCAGGTCTCCAGATCGCTGATCAGACGACGCAGCCCCGGGGCGTCGGCCGCCGGAGCGAACGGATGCAACCGGGAAAACTCCGGCCAGGTGATCGACTCCATCTCGGCGGCGGCATTGAGCTTCATCGTGCACGAGCCGAGCGGAATCATGCTGCGGTCCAGGGCGATATCCTTGTCCGCCAGGGTGCGCAGGTAGCGCATCATCGCCGTCTCGGTGTGGTACTGCGTGAAGGCGGGATGGGTCAGGAATTCCGATGTGCGCGTGGCGATATCGGTGGGGCAAGGTTCGGCGGGCGACACCCCGAAAGCGTCCAGGACCAGGCCCACGTGGGCGTCGGTGGTGGCCTCGTCGCATGCCACCGACACATGGTCGGGGTCAACGCGCCAGAGGTTGACGCCCCTGGCCTTGGCCTTGGCAATCACTTCGTCGGCGCGCCCCGGCACTCGCGCCAGGACTGTGTCGAAGTACGTCTCGTGCACCAGTGCTTCGCCCAGCGCGGCGGCGATAGTTTTGGCGCGGCCATGTACCCGCCGCGCGATGGCGGTCAGTCCGTCGGCGCCGTGGTAGCTGGCGTACATCGCGGCCATCACCGCCAGCAGTACCTGCGCGGTACAGATGTTGCTGGTCGCCTTGTCCCGGCGGATGTGCTGCTCGCGGGTCTGCAACGCCAAGCGATAGGCCCGTGAGCCGTCGCTGTCGACCGAGACGCCGACCAGCCGACCTGGCAGCTGACGGGCGTGCTTGGCCGGCACGGCCAGGTACCCGGCGTGCGGACCGCCGAATCCCATTGGCACACCGAATCTTTGGGTGCTGCCGAACGCGGCGTCGGCGCCGATGTCGCCAGGCGGGGTGATCAGCGTACAGGCCAGCAGGTCGGCGCCGATCGCGACCAATGCGCCCCGCTCGTGAGCCTCGGCGACCAGCGCGGACCAGTCGGTGATCCGGCCGCTGGCTCCGGGCAGTTGGGCGATCACGCCGAAAAAGTCGCCGTCCGGCAGACCGTCCCGCAGATCAGCGGTGACGATCTCGATGCCCAACGGCTGGGCGCGGGTGGCCAGCACGGCAGCGGTCTGAGCGAACACGTCGGTGTCGACCGCCAGCCGATTCGCGCTGCCGCGTGCCGCCCGATGCATCAGCGTCATGGCCTCGGCGGCTGCGGTGCCCTCGTCGAGCATCGAGGCATTGGCGATCTCGAGCCCACTCAGACCGCTGACCATGGTCTGGAAGTTCAGCAGCGCTTCGAGTCGGCCCTGGCTGATTTCCGGTTGGTACGGAGTGTAAGCGGTGTACCAGGCGGGGTTCTCCATGATGTTGCGCAACAACACCGGCGGGGTGAGCGTGTCGTAATAGCCCTGTCCGATCATCGACACCGCGACACTGTTGGTGTCGGCCAAGGCCCGCAGTTCGGCCAGCGCCTCGGCCTCGCTGGCGGCCGGCGGCAGCGCGCCCAGACCCGGCGCGACACCGCTGTCGGATAGCTTGTCCAGAATGCCGGCCGGGACGGCCTTGGATGCCAGCTGCTCGAGCGAGCTGACACCGATCACTTCGAGCATGGCTGCGACGGCCTGGCTGTCGGGCCCGATGTGGCGGGGGGCAAAGGCTGATTTGTCGATCACGGGTACTCCTGACACCGACGGAGGGACTACTAACGGCCCTCCCCCTCTGTCTTTACCCAGTCACGGGCGCCTGAGAGATTCGGCGCCTAGTCCCCCCAAGCGCCTTTCCCCATCGGCGGGTGTACCGCTCTCGCGGAACCGCTTTCCAGAGGCATCGTCACCCTTGCGCGGTCCGGGGTGCCTGAGAGGTTGACGGAGAGGTGTTGCTCCTTCGGCGTCCATGGCTGGCGGCCACAGAACTCTCCCGCGCGGGCGTGATGCGACGCCTAGTTTACCCGCGAGTAGCAGCCCGGTGAACGAAATGGGCCAAGTGTCGGTGACTAACCGATCTTGCGGTCGCGATGCTTGCGCCGGGAGGCCAGCTCGTCCTCCGGCGTCGCAATCGACTCGCCGCCGTCAGCGCGCTCACCTGGGAAGTCGGCGATAACGCCGGTCAGTTCCCGCATGGCGCCCGAGACGGCAATGCCGAACACACCCTGGCCACCCTGCAGCAGGTCGACGACTTCTTCAGCCGACGTGCACTCATAGACGGTGGTGCCGTCCGAGAACAAGGTGATGTTGGCCAGATCCTCGACGCCGCGCTGGCGGAGATGGTCGACCGCGACGCGGATGTTGTGCAGCGAAATACCGGTGTCCAGCAGCCGCTTGACGATCTTGAGAACCAGGATGTCCTTGAAGGAGTACAGCCGCTGGCTGCCGGATCCCGCCGCACTGCGAATCGACGGCACTACCAACGACGTGCGTGCCCAGTAGTCCAGCTGGCGGTAGGTGATTCCGGCGATCTGGCAGGCACTCGGCCCGCGGTAGCCGACCAGCTCGTCAGGCACCGAATCGTCAGGAAACAGGCCCGGCTGCACGGGTCCGCTGGCCACGGTGACGCTGGGTTCACCGTTGCTGGCGGCATCCGCGTGGTCAGCAAGTTCCAGCTGTTCTTGACGTGGCCGGTCGCTCACAGTGGTTCCTCTCGCCGATCGCGCTCGTCACTAGCTGCGTCTACTGGCTGCCGCGACAGCCTTG
The DNA here is from genome assembly GCA_963794245.1 of uncultured Actinomycetota bacterium. GTDB lineage: Bacteria > Actinomycetota > Actinomycetes > Mycobacteriales > Mycobacteriaceae > Mycobacterium. The sequence goes on from CAWCDD010000006.1 coordinate 231,349, forward strand.
TTGGCTAAGGCCCGAGTGCTAGAGAGCTTACGCTGTTCGATCGCTGCCGGGCCTTAACTCGTTCTCAAAGTATGGCTGCCGTAAGGGCAAGGGGCGTGTTAGCCATTAGGCGTGTCGACATCACAGTGTCAGATGAGACGGATCCGTGATATCGACGCCCAAGCTTAGCTACGCGCCGGCGACCCCTTCCGACCCGCTGTTTGATGACGCACATTCTGGCCGGGCCGCTGGGCCTGCAGGCTTAGGTGGCCTTGAAGTCGTCGGGAGACACGCTGTCGAGAAACTCCTTGAATTTCTCCACCTCGTCCTCGCGAACGGCGGTGTTGGATTCCTCGTCGCTCTCGTCGGGGATCAGCAGACCAGCCTGGGCGAGAACGGCCTCTTCGACGTAGATCGGAACACCGACACGCAGTGCGATCGCCACCGAGTCCGACGGCCGCGCCGACACGGTGATGTTGCGGTCGAAGACCAGGTCGGCGTAGAAAGTGCCTTCTTGCAGATCGACGATCCGCACCTCTTTGAGTGAATGCCCAAGGGCTGCAATGAGATCCCGGATCAGGTCATGTGTGAGCGGGCGGGGCGGCTCGACGCCTTGTTGTTCGAGCGCAATGGCGGCCGCCTCGGACTGGCCGATCCAAATCGGCAGGTAGCGGTCGCCGTTGGCCTCGCGCAACAACAGCACCGGCTGGTTCTGCGGCTGCTCGACGCGAATGCCGACAACACGAACTTCACCCATTTGCGTCTGCCCTCCGCACATGCCGCCGTGTCCGACTTCCGCTCGGCGCGACGACCCGCTGGAACACCATTTCTCTCCATACCGCCCAACACCAAGCTGTTGAGGGAAGTCTAGTCCTCAGCGTCGCAGAACGTCGCGAACGGCGGACTTGATCAGCGACGTGTGCAAAGTAATTGCGAGTGCGGCAACCTCGCGCGCCAGGTCGTCGGCGCGGTCGCGCGCACCGGCCTTGTCGGCTTTGATTAGCGGTCCGGCGATTTGGGCGATCAGATCGGACTGCCGGTCAGCGGCCGATCGGAAGGCACGCAGATGCCGCGGCTCAACGCCGTAGTCGGACAGCGCTCGCGCACACTGCAGGATCACGACGGTGTGCTCGTCGAAGAATCCGCCCGGGCCGCTGGCGACGACCCCGGCTTTGAGCAGTGCGGTAAGCAGGTCTTCGCCCACTCCCGAGCGTTCCAAGAGGTCTTCTCGACTCAACCGGACCCGGGTGGGTGCCACTGCGGCCGCATCGGATCCGGTGTCGGGGGCGGCGTCGCCGTCAGTCACCGAAACCAATCGCGGTACGCCGTAAGGCGATCCGAAAGCCGGCAGCTCACCGTCGGGTTGGGAATCCAGCTGCGCCCGGATCACCTTCAGCGGTAAGTAGTGATCGCGCTGCGCGGTGAGAATGAAGCGCAATCGCGCGCAGTCATAAGCGGTGAATCTGCGATATCCCGACGCGGCGCGCTGCGGCGTCACCAGTCCCTCTGCTTCCAAGAAGCGAATCTTGGAAATCGTGACATCGGGGAAATCCGGCCTCAGCAGGTCCAAGACCGCCCCAATCGACATCCCGGCCAGGGCCGAGCTATCGGGTGCGCTCACTAGCCTCCAGATCCTCCATCGTCATCACCTTTGGGCCCCGTGAGGAACACCAAGCGGAACTTGCCGATCTGCACTTCGTCGCCGTTTGCCAACACGGCCGAATCCACCGGCTCGCGATTGACGTACGTCCCGTTGAGGCTACCCACATCGACCACGTGGAATTCGCTGTTTTCCAACCTGAATTCGGCGTGGCGGCGGCTCACCGTGACGTCATCGAGGAAGATGTCACTGTCGGGGTGCCGGCCGGCCGAGGTAATGGCCTGGTCGAGCAGGAAGCGCGATCCAGCGTTGGGCCCCCGTTTGACGACCAGCAACGCCGAGCCCGCCGGAAGTCCTTCAACCCCGGACACCGTGCTCTCGGCGCCCGACTGTGCGGGCGCGTCCAGTTCATTCAGGAAGTCGGCGCGGAATACCGAAGTCGTCTCCACGGTGACTTCGTCCGAAGTCTGGTCTTGCGAACTTCCTGAGTCCATGTCCGTCACGCGCTGCTCCTCACTGGCTGCTGTGGCGTTGTCTGACCGGGCCGTTCGGCCGGCTTCCCACTAGGTTCGTAAACCCTGTATTGCCGATTACTTGCCTTCTAGTGCTGTTGTGTTGACCGTACCGCGCGGTGGTTCGGAATGCGCTAACCACCGGCAGGATCGCAAGGCGATCGCGTGGCCGGCCCCCTCTCCCCGGCGCGGCCCCAACTACGGGCGTTGTCATGGCCCGCGTTGCGGCCGCGCGCAGGGCTGGCAGGGACATTAGCAACCGTCACTCGGTGAGCGTGCCGCGGTAGGCCTCGGCATCAAGCAGCGCGGAAATCGCGGACTCCAACTCGGATGCCTCCGAGACCTGGATATCCAGCAGCCAGCCGGCATCGTACGGATCCGAGTTGACCAGCTGCGGGTTGCCTTCCAGATCGCCGTTGACGGCAGTCACTTTGCCGGACAGCGGTGCGTACAAGTCCGAGACGGATTTCGTCGACTCCACTTCGCCGAAAGATTCGCCCGCGGTCAATTCGGTGCCTACGTCGGGCAGCTGGACGAAAACAACGTCGCCCAGTGCTGACTGCGCGAAGTCGGTGATGCCGACCCGCACGGTGTCGTCGCCGCTCCGGCGAACCCACTCATGTTCGGCGGTGTAGTGCAGATCGGGCCGGATATCGCTCACGGTAATCCTGTTCTGGTCGGCGTCTCACTTGACGGGCTGAGCGTATTGGTGCGGTTTTGGTTGTCGCAAGGTGGTCACGTCGATGCGTTCGCTCTGCTGCACGGACATCTTTCCGCCGACCCGCTTGATGCTGTCCTCTGCGCCACCGGGAATGTTCATCGCCGCAGCCAGGGTGGGCGGATCGCCAATCGCCAGAATCGAATACGGTGGCGACAGCGCCTTGTTGTCGATGGTCAGCGAACCGGGCGTGCCGACCACCCACGTGTCGACACCTACCCGCACGGACTGGTGTGCGCCGTTGACCTCGATCGCCTCTGCTCCGGCAGCCCGCAATTCATTGATCACGTCGAGCATTACCTCTGGTGACACCCCCGGGCCGGGGTCGTCGACGGTGACGGTGACGCCGGGGCCGGTGGCGCCGACCGCGCCGACCAGGATGGACAGCGCGGCCAGCCTGGCCTGTGCGCTTTGGATCGCGGCCTGGTCGGTGTTGCCGGACGCCTGCAACGAATTCAGGGTGTTCTGCAAATCGTTGACTTCGCCGTTCAGCGTGCCCTCGCGCTGTCGCAACGAATCCAGCAGCACCAACAGATCCGCGGGGCGCGCCGTGTCCAGCGAGTCCCCCGACCGGGTCTGGCGGACCTGGGTGACGATAGCGACGCCGAGGAGCAGACAGAGCACGACCGCCAGCGTTCCGAACATCAGCCGGGACCGACCGCTGCGCAGCATTGCGGACAACCCGGTCCGGCCCACCGCTCCGATCTCGGGGCGCGGAGTGCGCGCGGGCAATTCGTGGCGACCACGCTGCGCAGCGTCGTCTGCGTCAGCCCCGGAATCCTCGTGCCGGATTGGCGCGTCACGACTTTCGTCGGCCGCGCCCGGTGGCAGGTCCTGGCTCACGCTGACCTCATCTTTGTGTCATGCCCCGAATAGCCGGCGCCGCAGCGCGGCGGCGTTGCCGAAGATCCGGATACCCAATACGACGATGATGGCGGTGGACAGCTGCGTGCCGACGCCCAACTGGTCGCCGACGTAGACAATCAGTGCGGCCACAAACACGTTGAACACGAACGAAATCACGAAGACCTTGGGGTCGAAGATCCGCTCGAGGTAGGCACGCAGCCCGCCGAAGACAGCGTCGAGCGCGGCGACCACCGCGATGGGCAGATACGGCTGAACGACCTCGGGCACCGCCGGGTGGAAGACCAAGCCCAGCACGATGCCGATCACCAGCGCCGCGATACCGATCATGCGCGGTTTCCCGTTCGCATTTCCCCCAGACTTACGAGGACAATTCTCACTAGGGCCCAATCTGTTTGGCGAACTTGACTTCCCGGACGGAACCGGCAGGCAGCGAGAGACCGTCGGAGACGTCCACCGTGATGCCGACACCGTAGGAGACCTCCAGCAGCCTAAGGCGTTGCAATCCGGGGCTGTTCTCGAAGACGTCCCGCATCGCGTGCGGCGGCCCGACCGCGAGGATCGTGTAGGGGCTACTGGTGGGGTTGTTGTCGACCAGGATCGCTCCCCCGGCCTGACGGATTGTCACGTTCGGCCCGATCCGCACTCCACCCACCGAAATGGCCTCGGCGCCGCTGGCCCACAAGGAGTTGACCACGAGCTGCAGATCGCGGTCGAGGATGATTTGCCGGCTACCATTCACCCGTTGCTTGGACACGTCGGAAAGATTCGGGCTGGCACCGGGATCGGTCACTTTCACGGTCAGGCCGGGGCCGATGATCGCTGTGCTGGCCGCCGCCAGGCTGAGCCCGTCCAGACGGGTCAGCAGCCGCTGGCCCTCCGCGTCGTCCGCCAGCGCGAGTCGCTGGACCTCGTCGACCCGGCTCGACAGCTTGCTGCGCTGCTGAGCCAATTTGGTGGCGGCGTCTTCGGTTGATCGCACACTGCGCACCAGCAGCTGCTGGGCCGTGCGCACACCGGGCTCGACCGAGCGAGCTTGCGCGACCGCGGCGGCGAACACCGTGGCGACCAGCATCGCCGCCAGGCCTTGCCAGAGCCAGCCGAAAACGCGCGTGCGCCCGGTCTGTGGTGTGGCTGTGCGGGCACGTCGCTGCGCAGCCGCGGCATAACCGGGATCCAGATGCTCCGAGAGCAGTGCGCGCAGCAGGGACGGTACCGGGATCAGCGTCGGGCGCGCCGCCGCATGCGCGCTGCGGCCCGCGTTGGGGTCGTAACCGCCGAGCATGCGGTCCGGTTCAGCCATACTCACCCGCCTTGGGGGTGATCGGCTGCGCCGGCTGCCGGGTGACTTTGGGCATCCGGCGCATCACCAGGACCATCTGCACCGCGTAGAGGACGAATGACCACAGGTAGGCGTACAAACCCCAGATCAGGAAGCCCCAACCGCACGCGCCGATCACCCGGCTCCACAACGCGTCCCACGTACCCAGCAAAACGAGCGGAAAGCCCGACATCAAGGCGAACGTCGCAGCCTTGCCGACATAGGTCACCGGCAACGCCGACAACCCGCGGCTGCGCAGCAGCGGCAAAGTGGCGGCCAGCAGCACGTCGCGCGCCACCAGCGTGATGACGAACCACCACGGCACGATCCCGCTCAGCGCCAGCACCAGCGGCACGGTGACCATGTAGAGGCGGTCGACCGCGGGGTCGAGAAGGACGCCCAACCGTGACGACTGATTCAGCGTGCGGGCGATCTTGCCGTCGGCCCAGTCGGAGGCGCCGCTGAACATCAGGATCGCCACCGCCCAGCCGTTGGCGTGCGCGAACACCAGAACGTAGATGAATACCGGGATGAGCAGCAGGCGGATGGCGCTCAACAGATTGGGCACTGTCAGCACCCGGTCTGGTGGATCCGGCTCCATGAGCCGTGACCTTAGCCCGGTGACGCAGCGGTCCGCACCGCGGGACGAGGTGGGGAGCGAAACTCGCGCACCCTGCCGGTGAGTGTTCGTAAGCTCGGATGATGGCGGCATCCAAACAAGCGGCCGCGCATCCGGTCGGGCTGTGGGGTGCCGTCGCGATCGGCATCGGTGGCATGGTCGGCGGCGGCATTTTCGCGGTTCTCGGGCTGTCGGTGCAGATCACCAAAGGGGCTGCGCCGCTGGCGTTTCTGCTGGCCGGGCTGGTGGCGTTATTGACGGCGCGCTCCTATGCGCTGTTGTCGAAGGCCTACCCAAGCCGCGGCGGGACCGTCACCTTCCTCAACCGCACGTTCGGCGCCGGTCTGTTCTCCGGCGGGATCAACGTGCTGTTGTGGCTGAGCTACATCGTGATGCTCGCCCTGTATTCCCAGGCGTTCGGCAGCTACGCCGCAAGTTTCTTGCCCCAGTCCGCCCACACCCTGGGCAAGCATGTGTTCCTCACCGCGGCGATTGTCGTGATCACCGCGGTCAACATCGCCGGCGCATCCACCGTGGCCCGCGCCGAACGTGTGATCGTCGCAGTCAAGATCGCGATTCTTGTGTTATTCGTGGGTGTCGGGGTGGCGGGAGTGTCCAGCGAGCGGCTGGCGCCCACACAGTGGAGTTCTCCGGTGTCGGTTATCGCGGGCGGGATGATCATCTTCCTCGCCTACGAAGGCTTCGAACTGATCGCCAACGCCGCCGAGGACGTTGCCGACCCTGCGCGGGTACTCACCAGGGCGTACTACATCTCGGTGCTTTTCGTGATCGCGCTGTACGTCGCCGTGGCCGTAGTTTCGGTTGGGTCGGTGCCGCTGCCGAGGCTGATCAACGCGCGTGACTATGCGCTGGCCGAAGCCGCCCGGCCCGCGCTGGGGGGCTTCGGCTTCGCGATGATCGGTGTGGCGGCGATGCTGTCGACCGCGTCGGCGATCAACGCCACCCTCTACGGATCCGCGCGGATGACGTACACCATCGCAAAATCGCGGGAGCTGCCGGCCCAACTCGACCGACCGGTCTGGAACCAGCCCTTAGAAGGGCTGCTGATCACCGCGGCGGCAACCATTGTGCTCGCCAACGTGCTGGACCTGGCCAGCATCTCGACCATGGGAAGCGCCGGGTTCCTCATCATCTTCGCCGCCGTCAACCTCGCCGAGGCTCACACGGCGCGAAGGCGGGGATCAACCCCGTGGATCTCGGTCGTGGCCGCCCTGGCGTGTGTCGCGGCGTTGGCCGCGCTCATCACCAAGAGCAGCCTCGAGTCCGTCAGCGTCTTGGTCGCGATGGTCGCATTGTCCTTCGGCATCGAGGCAACCTTCCGAAAAATCGGCGGCAGGCCCATTCACGCGTAGGTGACACCTGCCACCATGGCGATCTCAAGCGGGCGCTCACACGGGCAGCCCGGCCCGTGACGTTGAGTAGCCGACGGGCCGGCTTATTCCGCCTCGGTCACGACGACCGTGCGGCCGCATCTGCGTCCGTGCCCAGCAGCTCCTTCTTTGCTTGCGCCAGTTCGGCTTTGGCGGCGGCGTCGACCTGCGGATAGTGTGGGTTGAGATCCCGCAGGGTCTCCAACAGCACCGCAAAGGTCGACAAGTGGCTGAACCATTTGTGATCGGCGGGGATCACATGCCAGGGCGCCCAGTCGGTGCTGGTGTGGCCGAGCATGTCCTGGAATGCCCCCTGGTAGTCGTCCCAGAACGCGCGCTCCCGCAGATCGGCGGGTGAGAACTTCCAGTTCTTCTCGGGTTCGTCGATGCGCGCAAGGAACCGGCGCTCCTGTTCACCCTTGGAGAGGTTGAGGAACAGCTTGACGATGATGGTCCCGTTGTCGGTGAGGTAGCGCTCCCAATCGTTAATGTCGCGATACCGCCGCTGCCAAATGTCATCTGAGTCGAGCACCGCGGTGCGCGGCCATAACAACTCTGGGTGCACGCGGGTGATGAGCACATTTTCGTAATGGGACCGGTTGAACACCGCGATGCGCCCCAGTTCCGGCAGCGCCGTCTGGTGGCGCCACAGATAGTCGTGAGCGCGCTCGGTCGCCGAGGGCGCCTTGAAGCTGTGCACATCGACACCCTCGGGGTTGAGACCGCTCATGACGTGCTTGATCGTGCCGTCCTTGCCGGCCGTGTCGATCCCCTGAAGAACAACCAGCAGCGACCGGTCGGCCTGGGCGAAGAAGCGGTCCTGCAAATCCAGCAGCGCCGCTTCCGCCTGCGCCAAGGCCGCGGTGCCGGCGTCCTTTCCCAGCTGTTCGTCGTGGCGGCCGGGATCGAAGTCCATGGCCAGGTCCACCGTGGACCCCGGCGTGACCCGGGTAGCCTCCACCAACACTTTCCACTGCACCGACAACGTCGCCTCCTGCTGATGTCGTATGTCCGTTGTTCGGGGCGGCGGCAACCGCAGGGAACGAACGCTACCGGCGGGCCCACAGAGTTGGGGACCGGACTCTGCCACCAGTGTCGGCCCGGCTCCTCAACCAAGGCCTCTCAGACCGGCGACCTACTTCAAACATGACCGATGACCGCGTGCCTTTCGGCCTGGTCCTCCCGGGTCTTCACCGTGTCCAGGATGCGGTAGGCGAGAAGTTTGATGCGGTCGCTAACAAGGAACCAGGCGAGGGCGTACGCCCACACGGCGGCTGCCCACCCCCAGCCCAACGGGGTCATGAATAGCCCATAGACGGCAATGAATGTGGCGATGGCCTGGGTGCCGAGGACAGCGATCAACAAGATGCGGGCCGGGCGGATGGACCAGAACGGTCCGCGGGTTCGGGTCAAGAAAATGGTCAGGTGGCCCGCGACGGACAGCATCAGATACATCAGTGTCTGGACGCGCGGATGGCCGAGATCGAAGACACGGTCGCCTAGATAGAACAAGCCGAACGCGGCGATCGGCCCGAGCACCCCCAGGACCGTGGAGATACCGAGCACCAGGCGCATGTTCCAGGCTTCGGGCTCGTTGCGGTAGTGGACCTTGTCGTAGGCGATGGACAGGATGGCGCCGTCGTTGAGCAGCGCGAGCATCACGATCATGATCGCGGTGAGGGGGTAAAAGTTGAAGACCAAGATGGCCACGGTCATGAACAACAGCACCCGCAGCGTTTCGGCGATGCGATACATCGCATAACTGTTCATCCGCTGAAAGATCTTGCGGCTCTGCTTGATCGAATCGATGATCACCGACAGCCCCGGGGTCAGCAGCACAATGTCGGCGGCCGCGCGTGCCGCGTCGGTGGCACCCGATACGGCGATGCCGCAGTCCGCTTTTTTCAGCGCGGGGGCATCGTTGACCCCGTCACCAGTCATTCCGACAATATGGCCGTGCTTCTGCAGCACGTCGATGATGTGGTACTTGTGCTCGGGAAAGACCTGAGCGAAACCGTCTGCGGTCTCGATGGATTCGGCCACCGCCGCCGATTCGTCCTTCTTCGCATCGCCCAACCCCGCGGCGTCGAGAATATCGGTGCCCAAACCGACCTTGGCCGCCGTCTCCTTCGCGATGGCCAGCGCGTCACCGGTCACCATCTTGACGGTGACGCCCATCGCCGCGGCGGTGGCGATGGTTGCTGCAGCGTCGTCACGCGGTGGGTCGAACAGCGGCAGCACACCGACGAACTGCCAGTCGCCGTCCCCGTCACGGCGTGCCACACCCAAAGATCGGAAGCCCCGGGCGGCGAAATCGTTGACTGCCTTATCGGCGGGAAGTTTGATCTCTGCGACGTTGGCGGCCAGCGCCAGGATGACCTGTGGGGCGCCCTTGGTGACGGTGAAGGTGGTTCCGTCGGCGGCGGTGACGGTGGCCTCGGTGCGTTTGTGCACCGGGTCGAAGGGTTCAAAGTGAGTGATGGTGTAAGCCTGCAGGACCTGGGTGTCCTGGAGCCCGCCGAGCACCGCCCGGTCGATGGGGTCGTCATTGTCGGCGCGGGAGGCCAACGCTCCGTCCAGGATTACCGCCGCGGGGGTGACGCCGTCGACGGCGAACGGGCTACTCAACGTCAGCGAGTTCTGGGTCAGAGTGCCGGTCTTGTCCGCACACAGCACATCCACACCGGCCAGTTCCTCGATGGCGACCAGCCGGCTCACGATGGCCTGCTTCTTGGCCAGGAGCCGTGCGCCGACGGCCATCGTCACCGACAGCACGGTGGGCATCGCCACCGGGATCGCCGCCACGGTCAGCACCAGGGCGAACTGCAGCGTGGTCAGGATCGCGTCGCCGCGCAGGATCGCGGTGACGACGATGATCGTGACCAGCGCGACCGCCAGGATGATCAGGTAGTTGCCGATCTTGAGCACGGCCCGCTGGAAATGGCTGACGGTTTTCGCGTCGGCCACCAGCTCGGCGGTCTTGCCGAAATAGGTGCCGATGCCGGTGGCATACACCAACGCACCGATCTCACCTTGCCTGACGATGGACCCGGAGAACACGGCGTCACCCGATGCCAGGGTGGCGGGCAGCGACTCCCCGGTCAGAGCGGACTGATCGACCTCGATCTCATCGCCGTCCAGCAGCCGGGCGTCGGCGGGCACAATGTCACCCAGGCGCAGCCGGATCACATCCCCGGGCACCAACTCCCGCGCCGGCGCGCTGATCCATGCGTCGTCGCGTTTCACGCGCGCGTTGATCGCCAGCTTGGCTTTGAGAGCCTCAATCGCGTTGCCGGCCTGCCGCTCCTCGGTATAGCCGACCACACCGTTGGCCAGCAGCAGCAGCAAGATGATGAAGAAATCCGGCCAGTGCCCGACCGCGCCCGACAAGACGACGGCGATCTCGATCATCCACGGAATCGGACCCCAAAAGTAGCTGAGGAACTTCAGCAGCGGGTTGGTCTTATGTTCCGCGATCTCGTTCGGCCCATACTGCGCCAACCGCCTCGTGGCCTCGGCGCTGCTCAAGCCGTCCGGCGAGTAGCCCAGGTGTGTCTCGACCTGTGCTAGCGGCGCTGACTTCAGATCGGGGGGTTCAGGTGTGCCCGCAGAGCGGGGCGGCGTGACATGCGACGCGTCAGCGGTCATGGCGTTTGCGCCATGCGCAGCACGTCACCGGCCGGTCCGCAGGATGGGTGATCTGGGTGGCCATGCCTGAGCAGACACGAGACCCTGTCGATCGGAAAGTACTGTGCCGGAGCTGGTTTCGCTGTCTCCGGAATGGGAGGAGTGGTCATGGTGATCCCGGGTGTGTGGTTGTCAGCGGAGCGTTCGGCACGAGCGACTGCTCTGTGAGAGTGGCGGCTGACAGCCACCCGCATCCCGGACTTGTTGGGCTTCTCAACGTCGTTGACGCTACACCCCAGCGGGCGTGGCCCGCAGACCAGAAGCAACTCAAGTTGCACATCGTGACCAGCGCTGTCCCGCAAGTTCTGCGTGGCAACGGGACCTTGATTGTCGCGGTGACGTTACGTTCGGCGACGAATGCGGGGGCGATCCCGGACGACCAGGTCTAGCGGAACACTCCGGGCAGGCTCAGGGTGGACAACGTGTCGTCGGACAGGGGGTTGTCGTTGACCATGTATGTCCACGTCGACGTCGGTCGGGCCAGCTTGGACAGATCCAGGCCCGGCTCCTCTTCCAGGACGTTCGCCGTTTCGAACGTCTGCTGAGCCGCCTCGATCGCGTCCGCGGCCAGCGACGCGAACGCGTCCACCGCCATCCGGTGGAACTCGTCCAGCGGGTTCTGCCGGCCCAACGCGCGCAGATGGATGCTTTCGCGGATGTCGGCGAGGTAAGCCAGGTGGTCGGCCCAGCCGCGGTCGAGGTGATAGAGCATGATCTGCCGGCAGATCGTCTCGAGGCGTTCCTCAGAGATTCCCTCGGTCTCGGCCAGTTCCTCGTAGCGCTTCGGCGCCAGCTCGGCGAGCTCGTCACGCGCAGTTGCGGTGCGCAGCAACGTGTTTCGGCGATCCACGATGATCGCGCGCTGCTGCGCGATCAGCTGGTTGTAGCGCCAGGTGTTCGCGTGCACATCCAGCAGCCGGCCCTCGGCGACGCGCTGCGCGTGATCGAGCAGCTCGTTGGTCTTCGGGCTGACGATTTTGCCGTCCTCGTCCGTCTGCTCCGGCAGCTTGTTGCGGTCGAGGTTGGCCGCGACGACGTCGTCCTCCCAGCTCGAGAAGAACACCGTCGAGCCGGGATCGCCCTGGCGCCCGGCCCGCCCGCGCAACTGGTTGTCCAGCCGTTCGGTGTGATGGCGTCCCGTGCCGACCACGTGCAGCCCGCCCAGTTCGGCGACCCGGTCGTGGTCGGTTTCGTCGGATCCGCCAAGGCGGATGTCGGTGCCGCGCCCGGCCATTTGGGTGGACACCGTGACGACGCCGTACTTGCCGGCCTCGGCGATCACCTGGGCTTCCTCGGCGTCGTTCTTGGCGTTCAGCACGACCGCCGCCACGCCGCGGCGCACCAGCCGCTCGTGCAGCTCCTCGGATTCGGCCACGTCCCGGGTGCCCACCAGCACCGGCTGTCCCGTCTCGTGCACCTCGGCGATGTGATCGACGATCGCATCGTTCTTGGCCGCGGCGGTGATATAAACCCGGTCGGACTCATCCTCGCGAATGTTGGGCTCATTAGGTGGAATTGGTGACACCCCGAGCTTGTAGAACTGGCGCAGTTGCTCACCGGCGGCCAGCGCGGTGCCGGTCATTCCGCACACCGTCGTGTAGCGGTTGATCAGTGCCTGCACGGTGATGGTGTCGAGCACCTCGCCCGTCTCGGTGGTCTCGATGCCTTCCTTGGCCTCGACAGCGGCCTGCAGGCCGTCCGGCCAGCGCTGCAGTTGCGCGATGCGGCCGCGCGCGGCGTTGATCAGGTGCACGGCATCGTCGCGGACGATGTAATGCACGTCGCGGTGCAACAGCACGTGCGCGTGCAGTGCGACGTTGACCTCGGTCAGGGTGGTGACGACGTGCTCCTCGGAGTACAGGTCGATGCCGCCGAGCGCCTTCTCGACCTTGCGTGCACCGACCTCGGTGAGGTGCACGTTGCGGCTGTCGGAGTCGGTGTCGTAGTCGGTGTCGGCGTCCAGCTCGCCCACCAGTTTGATGATCTCCAGCCGCGGCGTCTCCCGGTGCGTGGTGCCGGCCAGCACCAGCGGCACCAGCGCCTCGTCGACCAGAACCGAGTCGGCCTCATCGATAAGGGCCACATCGGGATTGGGCGATACCAGGTCGTCGACGTCGGTCACCAGCTGATCCCGTAGTACGTCGAAGCCGATCTCGTTGACCGAGGCGTAGGTGACGTCGCAGTCGTAGGCCGCGCGGCGCTGCTCGCTCGTCGACTCCGCGGTGATCCAGCCGACCGTCAATCCCATGGCCTGAAGCAGCGGGCCCATCCATTCCGCGTCGCGGCGGGCCAGGTAGTCGTTGATGGTGACCACGTGCACGTGCCGGCCGGCGATCGCGTATCCGGCGGCCGCGATAGCGCCGGCCAGGGTTTTGCCCTCACCGGTCGCCATTTCGATCACATCGCCGTCGAGCATGCGCAACGCGCCCAGCAACTGAACGTCGAACGGCCGCAACCCCGTTGACCGCTCCGCGGCTTCCCGGGCGATCGCCAGGAATTGCGAGATGTCCTCGGAGTCCGCGAGAGCGTCGAGGTTGAGCAATCCGGTCGCCTTGCGCAGCTGCTCGTCGGAGAGATCGGCGGCTTTCTCGTCGTATTCGGACGACTCGCTGACCTGCGTGAGGGAGCGCGTGCGGTTCTTTTCCGTACTTGCGCCGAGCAGTCGCCAAAATCTGCTGCTCAGACGGCCCGGTTGAGTGCGGGTGGTCTTTGACACAGGTCAACCGTACGCGGTGAGCAGCGCCGACCCGTCAGGCCAGGTTCGATCGGCGGGGATAAGCGATGCTCGGGTCGGTGAGCACGTTGACGACGGCGGGTAGGCCGCTGGCGAAGGAACGCTCCAGCGCGGGCCGAAGCTCCGCGGGTGCCGACACCAGTTCGCCGTGGCCGCCCAGCGCGCGCACCACCTGGTCGTAGCGGGTGCCGGGACGCAGCTCGGCGACCACCGAATAGCCGTAGATCGCCTCCATCGGATGCTTTTCCAGCGCCCAGATTCCGTTGTTGCCGATCACCGACACGACCGGCACTTGATGGCGCACCAGGGTGTCCCATTCCATCCCGCTGAAGCCGAATGCGCCGTCGCCCTGCAGCAGGACGACCTGACGGTTCGGGTGGGCCAATTTGGCGGCCAGGGCGTAGCCGGGACCGGAGCCAAGACAGCCGAACGGACCGCTGTCCAGCCAGCAGCCCGGCTGGTAGCTGTCGATCACCCGGCCCGCGTAGGAACCGAAATCGCCGGCGTCGATGACCACGATGGCGTCGCGGTCCAGCAGCGGCGCCAGTTCGGCGTAGACCCGCATCGGGTGCAGCGGGATGCGATCGTCACCAAGATCGGCCGTTTCCTGATCGCGCGCGGCGGTCTCGGTCGTCCGCAGTGCTGCGATCCAGTCCTGATGGTCGGCGGCGTTCGGCCCGGACAGCGCCGAGAGAATGGCCGTGAGGTCGCCGTAGAGGCCCGCGGCGATCGGGCGGGGGTGCTCCCGGTCGGGTTCGGCCCGATCCGCGACGACGAGCTGGGTGTGGGGCCCGAACACCTTGCCGAAGCCGAGCCGAAAATCCATCGGTACCCCGACGACGAGGGCGACATCCGCCTCGCCCAGCGCTTTGGCCCGCGCCCGCGAGAACGCCAACGGGTGATCGGCGGGCACGACGCCGCGGGCCATCCCGTTCATCAGCACCGGGATTCGCCGCTCCTCGGCGAGCCGCAGCAGCGCCGCCTCGGCGTGTCCCCACCACACGTTGGTGCCGGCCATGATCACCGGCCGCTGTGCGGTCGCCAGCAGGCTGGCGGCGCGGTCCAGGGCGTTGCTGTCGGGAGCCTGCGCCGGGGGCGGCTGCCGCAGCGCGCCGGGACGGCCGTCGTCCTCGGAGACGGCGAACACGTGATCCATCGGAAAGTCGACGAATCCGACCCCCGACGGGGGGCCGACCGCCGCGCGCAATGCCTCGTCGACAAGCCGGCCCGCATCCTCGGCGGACTGCGCGGTGGCGGCGAAACGAGTCAGCGGCGCCACAAACGGCACGTGGTCGATCTCCTGCAGCGATCCCATGCCCCATCGCTGGGCTGGGGCCCGGCCGCCCAGCACCACCAGCGGTGACTGGTTTTGCTGTGCGGCCGCCATTGCGCTCATTCCGTTGGTGACGCCGGGGCCCGCGGTGAGTGCGGCCACGCCCGGCACCCTGGTCACCTTCGACCAGCCCTCCGCGGCGAACGCCGCCGTCTGCTCGTGGCGGGTGTCGATGAGTCGAATGCCCTCGTCACGGCAGCCGTCGTAGATGGAGAACAGGTGGCCGCCGGACAACGTGAACAGGGTGTCGACACCACTGGCCCGCAGGCGGCGGGCGATGAGGCGGCCGGCGTGGACGATCTGGCTGGACGGAGCGTCGATGCTCATCCTGGCAGCCTATCCGCCGGTCTCGGGTACCTTCGCTGGGAAGCATTCGCCATGAGGCTCCTCAGGATGCCTCGATAGCAAGGAGACGTCGAAGTTGGGTCCCACGCTATTCAAGCCATCCATCGACTGGTCGTCGGCACTCGTTGACTCGTTGCAATGGGTCGCCATTGCCTGGGCGATCGGCGCCGTTTGTCTGATCGTCGTGCTGGCCGCATTCAGATACTTCACACCCTGGGGCCGGCAGTTCTGGCGGATCACCCGCGGCTACTTTGTCGGTCCGGACAGCGTCAAAGTGTGGGTGATGCTTGCCGTGCTGTTGCTGTCGGTACTCCTCGCGGTGCGGCTCACCGTGCTGCTCAGCTACCAGGGCAACGACTTGTACACGGCGGTTCAGAAAGCAGTCCAGGGCCTGGCCGCGGGCGACGACGCTGTCAAACAGTCTGGTATTCATGGCTTTTGGATGTCGCTTGTGATTTTCAGCGTGCTGGCCACCCTCTACGTCATCCGATTCATGCTCGACATCTACCTAACGCAGCGGTTCATCATCGCCTGGCGTATGTGGTTGACCGCCCACCTCACCGACGACTGGCTGGACGGCAAGGCCTATTACCGGGATCTGTTCATCGACAACACTATTGACAACCCCGACCAGCGTATCCAGCAGGACGTCGACATCTTCACCGCCAATGCCGGCGGGACCCCGAACACCCCGTCCAACGGCACGGGAAGCACGTTGCTGTTCGGGGCCGTCAACGCTGTCGCTTCGGTGATCTCGTTCGCCGCCATCCTGTGGAACCTGTCCGGGGACCTGACCCTTTTCGGCGTCACGTTGCCGCGGGCCATGTTCTGGACGGTTCTGGTCTATGTGCTGATCGCGACAGTCGTCGCGATTTGGCTTGGGCGCCCGCTGATTTGGTTGAGCTTCAACAACGAGAAGCTCAACGCCGCATTCCGCTATGGCCTGGTGCGGCTGCGGGACGCCGCGGAAGCGGTCGGCTTCTACCGCGGCGAGCGAGTCGAGCGGGCCCAACTGTGGCGGCGCTTCACGCCGATCATCGACAACTACCGCAAGTTCGTCCGCCGGACCATCATCTTCAACGGCTGGAACTGGTCGGTGTCGCAGGCGATCGTCCCGCTGCCGTGGATAATTCAGGCCCCGCGGCTATTCGCCGGCAAGATCGACTTCGGCGACGTGGGCCAGACGGCAACGGCGTTCGGCAATATTCATGACTCGCTGTCGTTCTTCCGGAACAACTACGACGCGTTCGCGTCATTCCGCGCGGCCATCATCCGGTTGCACGGGCTGGTGGACGCCAACGCCCAGGGCCGCGCGCTGCCCACGGTGCTGGTGAAACCGAGCCAGGACAAAGCGGTCGAGCTGGCCGGTATCGAGGTGCGCACGCCGGCCGGAGATCAGCTGATCGATTCGCTCGACGTGGAGCTCGACACCGGTGACTCGCTGGTGATCACCGGGCGTTCCGGTGCCGGCAAGACCACGCTGCTGCGCAGTCTGGCCGAATTGTGGCCATACGCGTCCGGAACACTGTGCCGCCCGGACGGGGACAACATGACGATGTTCTTGTCGCAGTTGCCATATGTACCGCTGGGCAGTCTGCGCGGAGTGGTGTGCTACCCGAATTCGCCGGACGACATCTCCGATGGTGAACTGCACGACGTGCTGAACAAGGTGGCGCTGGCCCCGCTGATCGAACGACTGGATGAAGAACAGGACTGGGCCAAGGTGCTCTCTCCCGGTGAGCAGCAGCGTGTTGCATTCGCACGGGTTCTGCTCACCAAGCCCAAGGCGGTGTTCCTCGACGAAGCCACGTCGGCGCTCGACGAAGGACTGGAATTCGCGCTGTATCAGTTGCTACGCAGCGAGTTGCCGGAGTGTGTCGTGGTCAGCGTCAGCCATCGCCATACCGTCGAGCAGCACCACGAGCAAGAGCTGCACTTGCTCGGTGGCGGCCCATGGCGGCTCGGACCGGTAGGCCCGGAGCCCGCGAAAGTTTAGCGGTGCTCGGCCGCGTGCGTTCCGGCGCGGAGTCTTAGCGCGCCTGCGCGCCCCCGGCCTCGTGGGCCGCGTGCGTTCCGGCGCGGTGTCTTAGCGCGCCTGCGCGCCCCCGGCCTCGTGGGCCGCGTGCGTTCCGGCGCGGCGGCCGAAGAACGAGCCCTCGCCCAGCTGCGTGCCGCTGGCGTAGCCCTTGCCGTCCTGGGCGATGTTGGACGCACACGCCCCGACCGCGTACAGGCCGGGCACCACCGTGCCGTCCTCGCGCAGCACCTGGCCGTCCACGGAGGTGGCCAGCCCGCCGACGGTAAAACCGGCGTACATCGCCTTGCCCAGTGACATGTCGAACGCCCCCCACGGGCCTTTATCTTGTGCCGCAAGGAATTCCGGCTGCTTATGGAAGTCGGGGTCCTCGCCGCGGGCGGCATAGGTGTTGTACCGGTCCAGCGTCGCGACCAGGTTGCCTTCCGGGATACCAAGGCCCGCTTCCATATCGGCGACGGTCTCCCAGCCGTCGATGAGTGGCACCAACGGCATCGACGGGTGCTCGAGGTGTGCCTCGTCGACAATCAAGAACGCCGCACTGTCCGGCTGATCCATGATGAACCCCGACGTGCGGGAGTGATAGCAATCCTCGGCGACGAACCGCTGCCCGAGCTTGTTCACGATGATCCCGGTCAGCAGGATCGACGGCGGGTACGGCGGGGCGGTGATGAAGATCTGGTCCATGTGCTGGGTGGCGCCGCCGGCCGACACACCCATCCGGATGCCGAGGCCGTCGTCGTAAGTGTTGCCGAGCACAAACGGCTTCTCGGCCAGTTTCGGCGTGTACTTGGCAACCATCTCCGGATTCATCACGAATCCCCCGGCGGCAATGATGACCGACTTTGCCTTGATCGCACCGGTTTCGGTGAACTGCTTCCACGTCACACCGGTCACCGCGCCCGAATCATCGACGATGAGTTCGGTGGCACCGGTCTCGTAACGGATTTGCACGCCCAGGCTCGCGGCCCGTTTGAGCAGCAGATCGATCACCATGCTGGCACCGCCGGTGTCGCCGGGCACCGGCACCTTGTGGCCGCGCGGTGCCGGCACCGCCTTCTCCAGGAAAGGCCATACCTTTTCGTTGCCGGTGAACATCAACCCCTCGGTGTTGGGCTGGATCACCGCTTTGCCCGGGAAGTAGCTTCGCTCGAACTGAAAGCCCAAATCTTCGAGCCAATTGAAATGCTCGACGCTGCCCTCGCAGTACGCACGAATCTTGTCGTGGTCGGGCTCGCGAGACACCGCGACCAAGTACTTGTACATCTCCTCGGGCGAGTCGGAATGACCGGTCGCCTCCTGGACCGCGGTGCCGCCACCCAGGTAGAAATGGCCGCCGGCAAGCGAGGTGGTTCCACCCGCCACGGCGGCGCGCTCGAGGACTAGGACCCGCGCGCCGGCCGCCGCCGCACTCACCGCCGCGCATCCACCGCCGATGCCGAAACCGATCACGAGCACATCGACCTCGTCCGACCAGGACGTCACAGTGTTCGCGTTGACCGTTGCTGGGATCTCGGTGCTCACCCTTGCTCCTGTTTGATGTAGTCGTAAAACGCCCTCATCTCGGGCGAGACGTACGCGATCTCCAAAAACGGCACGCCCGCCTGTGGTGCTGCGACGTAAGCGAATTGGATTCCGCCGGGCATCACGCCCTGCTGCACTACCGCTGCGCCGTGGTTAACGACATCGGCGAGCGCCGCATCGAATTGCTCGGGGCTGTCGGCCTCCGTGCACACGTGGTGCAAACCCGGGCCGGAGTCGCGCAAAAATTCACTATAGATGTTCTCCCCGCTGACCGGTTCGATGAGCTCCAGCTGCATCTCTCCGAGATAGCTCAGTGAGATGCTGGCGACGAAATCGGCGGGCCTGCCGTGGTAGCTGCAGCTGTCCGGAGCAAAGTGCACCTCGGGTATCCGGACCCACTTCCGGACGCCTAAAAGGCCGGTGAGAGCCGTTTCGGTGGCATCCAGATTCTGGGTAACCCAGGCTATCTGTGTCGGTGATCGAACGGGAAGCGTCATCGTTTGGCAGGATAGCCCAGTTTGTCGGCCCCCAGAAAGGCCCAGAAAGTCTTTGCCGTGAATCCGCGTTTTGCGCCCGGAATCGTCGGGTGAACACGTTCTAGTTCGGGCGCTCCCGGCCGCCGGGCGATGGCTGGGGTCAATGCTGGGCCAGCATGTCCACCAGCAGCCCCAGTTGGGTGTTGAAGACCGCCTCCGGGTCGGTCAGGGTGTCGGCGCCATACTGCCCGAACACCTCGAGGCTGATGGCACCCAGCACCGCGGCCCAGAACAAAAAGCACTTGCCGATGACGGCATCGTCGCCGGGAAAGCTGAATTCCTGCCGGATTCGGTCGAAATCTGATGATAGTGGTTGTGGCACAACGGTATTCGTTAGCCTGATGTCGCCGGTGGTGATTCCCGCGGCAATCGCGTCGAAGATGGCGCCCACTACGCGGGTGCCGACTCCGACGGTGCGCTCCGCAGGGGCGTGATAGCCGGGCACCGGGCTGCCGTACAGCAGGGCCCACTGCGCGGGATGCTGCACCGCCCAGCGCCGCGCCGCCTGCGCGATGGCGACCACGTCGTCACTCCACTGCTCGCCCACCGTCTCGCGGGCGTGGTCCACCGACTCGGCCAGGTCGGAGTACGCGTCGATCAGCAGCAGGGTCAGCAATTCGTCGCGGCTGGACACGTACCGGTACACCGCCGAGGAGACCATGCCCAGGTCGCGCGCTATCGCACGCAGCGACAATCCGGCCGCGCCGCGATCGACCAGGTGGCGACGGCCCAGTTCGACGATGCGCGTCTCGATCTGTTCCCGCGACTCCTGGCGTTTGCCCACGTAGGCAGTCTGACACAAATCGAGATCACCGCTCTTGCTTTTCGGTGAGCGTTGTGCCATTGTGACCAAGCAAGAGAGCACTGCTCTCGCTAAATCGGAAGGCCGGTCGAGAGGATCCACCATGTCCACGCGCTACGAAGAACCCAACCGGGCCGCTCGGGCCGGTAACGCCGTCATCCGCTGGCTCGCCGACCTCGGGGTCAGCATCGCCGGGACCCGGGCGCTGCGCGTCCGCGGGCGCAAGACCGGAAAGGTGCGCGCGGTGGTGATCAACCTCCTGACCATTGACGGCGTCGACTATCTCGTCTCGCCGCGAGGTAATACCCAATGGGCACGCAACGTCAGGGCTGCGGGCGTCGTCGAAATGGGGCCACGCTGGCGCCGGCAAAGCGTCGCGGCCACCGAGGTCGACGATGCGGGCAAGCCCGAACTATTGAAGCGCTACCTCGACAGGTGGTACTGGCAGGTCAAGGGCTATGTGGCCGGGCTGACACCGGAATCCACCGACGAGCAGTTCCGGGCCGCCGCTCCGTCGATACCCGTGTTCGTGCTCGGGTCACGCTGAGGCGGCCTAGCCGGCGTTAGCTTGCCCCGCCATGTCCTGGTGGACCTGCTCGGAGGTGGAGCGCCACGACACCGCCGCGGGAAAGTCGCCCCACATGCTGTTGAAGATCCCGACGACCTGTCCGGGGCCGCCGGGAGGGGCCAGGTACACCGGTCCGCCCGAGTCACCCGGATGGCTCTGGACACCGTGGGACATGGTGAACCAGCCGTTGTTCACTGCTTCGACGGTCCCGCAGGTCTCCCCGGTCGACACGCCGAAGTGGCAGATCGGCTGCCCGGGCGCCAGCGCGATGTTCGGGCTGGATACCAGCGCACGTCCGCCCGGCAGCACGTCGTTCATCGAGACGTTGGCGTCGAGCGCGATCACCTCGTAGTCGCTGATCGCCTGGTCAACCGCCACCGTCGAGCCGCTGGGTGTGTCGTCGCGGAAGGTTGCGAGATGGCCGATGGCGTTGCGGTTCTTGTCGGTGACGATGTTTCCGGTGCTGCGGCAGTGCCCCGCGGTGTAGGCGATTCTCTGGGCCGGATCGACGTAGCCCAGCGTGCACAGACGGTTGTCCTGCAGGATCTCCATGCCCGGGAACACCGCGACCGGGTCGGCGTGGGCCTTGGCGGCGGGGAGACCGGGGATGAATGCCAGGGCAGCAACGCTTGCCGCCAGTACGCGAAGTGCCATGCGATAGACCATGGACGGACTCCGTTCCGTCAAGGCCGGCGCGGGCACCGACCACAACTTGAGATTACGTCGTTACTGTTTCGACATCGACCTATTCGCGCTAGCCGGGGCCAGCGTTACATCGATGTCGCCAGCCGAACGGAGTCGTCGGGTTGACCGGCCAGGCGCGGAGTCCAGCCCGGCGGTCCGAAAACGTAGCCCAACCGGTCTCGAAGCCGGCTCGCCGACCGCCAGTCGCGCACGATCGCGACGTATTCACGGGTCTGCAGGTTCCAGATGTTGAAGGTGTCCACTTGCTTGGTGAGGCCGTAATGCGGACGGAACACCTCGGCCTGGAAGCTGCCGAACAGCCGGTCCCAAATGATGAGGATGCCGCCGTAGTTCTTGTCCAGATAGAGCTGGTCCATCCCGTGGTGCACCCGGTGGTGCGACGGGGTGTTGAAGACGAATTCGAAGGGCCGCGGCAGCTTGTCGATGCGCTCGGTGTGGATCCAGAACTGGTAAATCAAGTTCAGCGACCAGCTGAAGTACACCATCCAGGGGGGAAGCCCCAACAACGGCAACGGAATCCACATCAAGACCTCGCCGCTGTTGTTCCACTTCTGGCGCACCGCCGTGGCGAGGTTGTAGTACTGGCTGGAGTGATGTGCCTGGTGCGTCGCCCAGATCAGCCGGACCCGGTGCGCGATGCGGTGGTAGCCGTAGTACAGCAGGTCGACACCGATGAGGGCGATGACCCAGGTGTACCACTTGGCTGGCGAAAGGTGCCAGGGCGCCAGGTAGGCGTAGATCGCGGTATAACCCAGCAGGGCCAGGGCCTTCCAGCCGGCGCTGGTGGCTATCGAGACGAGGCCCATCGAGATGCTCGCCCAGGAATCGCGGGCGAGATAGGCGCCGGACCCGGGTCGCGCTTCGGCCGCGGAGGCCTCGATGTGTTGCAGCTTGCGGGCCGCGGCCCATTCGAGGGTCAACAGCAACAGGAAAAACGGGATGGCGAACAGCACCGGGTCCCGCATCTGCGGGGGCAGCGCGGACCAGAACCCGGTGACAGCATTCACACAGATAGATTACGACCATCGGCCAATGCGGTGCGACGGCCCGGATCGATGAGGTGTTGAGCACTTGACCGCTGTGCTGGTAATCGGCTCCGGGTTCGCGGGTTTATGGGCTGCGCTGGGAGCTGCCCGGCGCCTCGATGAGCTCGCGGTGCCGCCGGGAACGGTCGACATCACCGTGCTGAGCGCCACGCCATTCCACGACATCCGGGTCCGCAACTACGAGGCCGATCTAGGCGCCTGCCGCATCCCGCTTACCGAGCTGCTCGACCCCGCCGGCGTGGCGCACATCGCCACCGAGGTGACCATCATCGACGCCGGCACCCGGACCGTCGGAACCGCGGCCGGTGAGACCTTCGGCTACGACCGGCTGGTGCTGGCGTCAGGCAGCCGGGTGCTCAAACCCGCCATCCCGGGGCTGCGAGAGTTCTGTTTTGACGTCGACACCCATGACGGCGCCGTCGCGCTGCAGCGGCATCTGCAGGGGCTTGCCGGCGGTCCCCCGGCCGCTGCGGCGGCGACCGTCGTGGTGGTCGGTGCCGGGCTGACCGGCATCGAGGCGGCATGCGAGCTGCCGGACCGGTTGCGCGCGTTGTTCCCTGGAGTCACTCCCCGGGTGCTTCTGGTCGACCGCAATCCAGTGGTCGGTTCCGATATGGGCAGCTCGGCGCGGCCGGTAATCGAAAAGGCATTGTCGGACAACGGGATTGAGATCAGGACGGGAGTAAGTGTCGCGGCGGTCGGCCCGAGCTCGGTGTCGTTGTCCTCCGGTGAGCAGCTGGCGGCGGCCACCCTGGTGTGGTGCGCGGGCATGCGGGCCAGCTCGCTCACCGAACAGCTGCCGGTGACCTGCGACCGGTCGGGCCGGGTGCCCGTCGATGACTACCTGCGGGTGATCGGAGTCGAGTCGATATTCGCCGCGGGTGATGTGGCGGCGGCCCGCATGGATGACGAACATCTGTCGGTGATGTCGTGTCAGCATGGGCGGCCGATGGGCCGTTATGCCGGATACAACGTGATCAGCGACCTGTTCGACGAGCCGATGCTGGCCCTTCGAATCCCTTGGTATGTCACGGTTCTCGATCTCGGGCCGGCCGGCGCGGTTTACACCGAGGGGTGGGATCGCGCGGTGGTCTCGACGGGCGCGCAAGCCAAGGCCACCAAGCAGACCATCAACTGCAGGCGAATCTATCCCCCACTGACCGGCAGCCGCGCCGACCTGCTGGCCGCCGCCGCACCGGAGTTACAGGCCCGCCCGTAACGGTCAGTCCGACTGCGCTTCGTCAGCGGCGTACCACTGCACCGCGCGGACCCCGGGCTGCAGGGACAGCTCGGCCACCAATCGCTCGAGCTTGGCCGGCGTATGGCCGTCCACGAGCACATGTGCGGTCAAGGTGATTTCGTCGTCGGCCGCCCGCCCGGTGTGGATGCCGCGCAGGGTCATGTCGTTACTGCTGGCGTGCTGGATGAGCTGAGCGCGGGCGTACTTTTCGGCTTTCGGGCGACAGATCGCCTGCACCAGAAAGGGTTGCCGGCCCTCGTCTTCCTCGGTGTTGTCGTCGTGGTCGATCACCCGGCCCAGGGGGCGGCCCACCACATGGATGGCGATGACCGTGAGGGTGGCGATCAGGGTGAATACCAGGTGCCCGGAGGCGGCCAACACGCCGATCGCCGCCGAGCACCACAAGGTGGCGGCGGTGTTGAGGCCCCGGACGTTGACGCCCTCGCGCAGGATCACGCCACCGCCGAGGAACCCGATGCCGGAGACCACATAGGACGCGACCCTGGTGGGACTGCTGTCCTCGGTGGCAACCGCGTACAGCACGAACAAGGTCGCACCCGCGGCGACCAGCGCGTTCGTCCGTAGCCCGGCCCTGCGCGCTCGCCATTGCCGCTCGATGCCGACCAGGGCGCCGCAGCCCACCCCGACGCCCAGGCGGAGCGCGAAATCGGCGACACTCAATGTCTGCGTCACACCGCACTCCTTCCCCCGACGGCATGCCGCGCGGCCGCCGGGCCGCAAGCTATTGGTGCCGCCCAGCGCCGTGCCGAGTCGCGGCCAGCCAACCACGTCCAGGTGAACAGTAGATGGATCCCAGTCACATCCGTTCCGCGATGGCCATTCCCGCGCAACCTCCGCGCACCCGGGTGGTTGGCGTCGCTACTGCGCTGGGGCCCGATTGTTGGCGAGTTGCTGCGGGCAGTAATACTTCGAACTCCTTCCCGGATTTGCCGGCCCCGATCAATCCGCACACCGCCTTTCCGAATGCGACGGCCCGACCCGGGTCGGTGTAGGTGATGCCCGCGCCGATCATCGCGCACACGCCAAGCAGTGCAAGTAGCGGTCGCACTGGAGCAGCCGACCCTCGATCAGGCCTTCGAAAGTTGGTGCGGGCAATAGAATTTCGCCGAGATCATGGCGAAGTTCGATGCCATCTCCATATCCATGCCGGGGTTGTGGCTCTTGACGTCGTGGAGCAGCTCCAAATTGTCCTCGCCGTTGTTCAAGCAGGTGCACACCGCTCGTCCTGCCGAGACGGCAGCACCCTCGCTGGCAAAGCTGAACCCGGCCTGGCGCAGCGCGGCAAGGAAGCCCGCGTCGTCACCGTCGGGTTCTGGAACGGGAGCGGCGTACGCCGGCGCTGCGAGGCCGATCATGGCGGCAACGCCAAGTGCCGTCAGTAGACGTTTCATCGGTTACCTGCTTTCGTGCTCAGCTGGAGCATTGAATTGGGTTGTCCGCTAACCCAATTGCACTTCTTCAGACGGGATGACTTTGGGCTTGCCCTTTTTCAGGTGCACCGCATGAATTCCGGGTTTCTTGGCCAGTTGTTCGAGCAGTGCATCGAGACCTTCTTGGTCGACGTTGTGGTGCTGCACGGTTTCGGGCTTCTCCGATATCTGTGCGACCAGACGTTTCAGGTGCTCCGGTGAGTTCTTGTCCTTGAGATCTTTGATCGGGGTCATGCGATTGCGGATCCCGGCACGTACCACGGTGGGGCCTCCGGAGCCCATGGCACTGCCCAGCATTCCCGCCATCCCCATCGAACTGAACAGGCTTCCCCCGCCAAGCGCGGCGGCCGGAATGGCCTCGGGCCCGGCGGCTGTCAGGGCGGCGGCCACCGTCCGGATCGCTGGGGTGGCCGAGGCCCAGCTCGGCGGGACTGTCAACGACCCGACCAAGGTGCCACGCGCAAAACCGGCCGTCGGGCTGATCGCGTCGAACAGCGTGCCCCGGTTGAAGCCCAACGCACCAAGTCCGGCCCCCAGCGCATCTTTCGGCAGCGCGCCGTAGGCCACCGGTGGCGCGAATTTGAGCCACTGGGACACCGGGAAGTTGATCAGCAGCCCGATGTCGTTGAACTGCGTGGTAAGGCCGAGCGGGACCTTCACGGCGTTGTACATGGCCGTGTAGAAGCTCGCCCCGCCCGGGACGGTGTTCAGGAGGCTCGTCCAGAAGTTCTGGTAGGCGGTGGCGAGGTTGGCCAGCCCCGACAGTGGCCCGGTTGCGCCGGTCGTGGCGGCCAAGTTAGTTGTTCCCACCAGGTTCGACACCACATTGCCGGCCGAGTTGCTGCTGGACCGGGTCAGCGCGGCCGCCTGCATCGCCGGGCCTGCGTCGTTGGTGGTCTGCGGCGCCGGGCTGAACTCCGTCAAGCTGTTGGAGGTCGTCGCGGAGGAGGCGAAGTAGGTGTCCATCGCCTCGGCGTCCTGGGCCCACATCTCGCCGTATTGCGCCTCGGTGGCCGCGATCGCCCCGGTGTTCTGCCCGAAGATGTTGGTCGCCGTCAGCTGCGCGAGCAGTTCACGGTTAGCGGTGATCAATGGCGGCGGTACGTGTGTGGCGAAGGCCGTCTCATAGGCGGTCGCCGCCTGAGTGGCCTGGACCGCGGTCTGCGCGGCCTGGGCGGCGGTTTGCTGCATCCATGCCACATACGGCGCGGCCGCGGCCGCCATGGCAAGCGAAGACGGACCGACCCAGGGCCCGGTGGTCAGATTCGAGAGCACCGAAGAGTAGGAGGTCGCGATGGACTGCAATTCGGCGGCCAGGTTCTGCCAGGCAGTGGCGGCCGTCGCCATCGACTCCGCTCCCGGACCGCTGTACATCCGGCCTGAGTTGAACTCCGGCGGGAAGGCTGCGTAAAACATGTCGTTACCCCTTGCCTGGTGGGAGCGCTTGGCCGGACGGCGCCGGGCCGCGGTGCGTGGTGTTCATCGCGATCAGTCCTCCAGGGCCGGTATGACGATGATGGTGGCGGCGGCTGGGTCGGCTTCGGCGACGATGCCGCCCAATGTGGCTGCCGTCGCGGCACTGCCGCTGACCGAATGGGTTGCGGTGGCGGCGACGGCGCGGCCGGCCAGGCTGGACAACGCCATCTGGCTGAATACGCCTTCCTCGCCGACCATGGCGGCCGGGGCGCCCGCCAAGTTGGTGGGCAGCGCCTGCGCGAGCATTCTGATGTTCGGCGCGGCTTCGGTCCACCCCTGCGGCACCGACATGCTTCCGACCAGGGCCGCCCTACCCATCGACCCGGTGGCCGGCCCGCCACCGACCGCCGAGCTCAGCATCGGATGAACCCCGCTGGGGACTCTGGTCAACGGCTCCAACGCCCCCTGGATGAATTTCGGCCCGGACAGATACGCCGCGGCGCTCTGCCCGTTCTGTCCCCACGCGTACACCTGACCGAACGACAGGAACGGACCGCCGGGGATGCTGGACCACGACTGCGGCGAATACACCCCGCTGATGGCCGACCAAATGGTGTTCCAGTTGGTCACGGCGGGCGGCACGGTCAGTCCGGTAGCCGGATCAGCCGCCGCGGCGCCGGTCGTCACGAGGGGTTGGATCGCATTCGACGCCAGCTGTGTGGTGGTGTTGGCGCCCGACGTAGTGCTCGACTGAGCCACCGCGGCCGCCTGCATCTGCGAGTTTGAGTCGTTGGTGGTCTGCGGCGGCTCCGCGAACGGCGAAAGCTGTGACGCCGTCGCCGACGAACCGGCGTATACGTACATTGCGGCGGCATCCTGCGCCCACATCTGCATGTAGTGGGCTTCGGTAGCCGCGATCGCGGGGGTGTTTTGACCCAGGAGGTTGGTGGTGATCAACGTTGCGAGCAGAGAGCGGTTGGCCGTAATGATGGGCGGCGACACCGTGGCCGCGAAGGCCGCCTCGTAGGCGGCCGCGGCGAGCTTGGCCTGGGTGGCCGCCAGCTCGGCCTGAGCGCCAGTTGCGCTCATCCACTGCACATACGGCGCCGCCGCGGCGGCCATCGCGAGCGAGGACGGACCGCTCCACGGTCCAGCGGTCAGGCTTTCAATCGTCGAGCCATATGCAGCTGCCGTCGAATGCAGCTCCGCGGCTAACTCATCCCAGGCTGCGGCGGCGGCCAGCATCGGTCCGGCTCCCGCACCGACATACATCCGCCCGGAGTTGATCTCCGGTGGTAACGCCCCGAAGTCCAACATTTCCCGACCTCCACTCCCTCATTTGGCCGCCATGCTAGGCGCCGTTTCGCGGCCCTTGCTGCAAACGCACCGAAGTTCAAATGAAACCCATTGAATCCGCCATGCAATACACGTGTTTAACGACGGCCAACAGCCTCGTTCCTTCCTGACTAAGACGTTCTCGGGATCACATCCGTTCCCGTTCACCCTCGCGGCCTCGATATAGCGATCATGATGGGCGGACCGTATTCGCGACGCGTACCCGACGGGTGATCGCGGTGTAAAAAAGAACTGTCACCGCGGCGCATGCTCGTGTGAGAACGCGGGTGTGACGCAGCTAACGCATAGAATGTTAAAATACCAGTCCGGGCACCATTCATTCAACGTCCAGCGACGGGCCGCAGACAGCCGGTGGTGCCTATAATTAGGTAATTATGATTGCAGATCAGCGCAATCCGTCATCGTGTTAACTGCTATTCCCAACTATCGTTTACCGGCACCATATAAAGTCTGTGAGACGCCATCATGATAGCGCCAAAGAATGTCATTGCAGAAATGCAGAAATGCCGCACCGGCCCAGCGAAGCATTGCGCGTTGCGTCGATGTTGGTTGGCCTTTTGTTTTACATCAAGCGGTACTCGGAAATGCTAGCAGTAATTGTTGTCTTGCTGCCTGCGGTTTTGCACCTTTTCCTGTCGGCATTTGCGCGCCCGCAATTCTCCGACAATTGCGACGAGGCGAGTCGATGACCCCTTGGTTAGCCTTCGCCCCAGCGGCGCCCCAGAAGTCCGCTGCGGCAAGCACATAGCGACACCCGGACTGTGCTCAGCCAAGAGCGACGCGGTGTCGGCGCGGGCCTGCGTGCGACGGGCGTGCAGGTCGCCGAGCTGCACGCTAATCGTCATACTTTGCTCCCCTAAATTTCACCAAGCGTAGGCAACGCAGCTGCGATCCGACTTATTGGCTTCTGAGGGTTCGCAGTGAGGGCGAGGTTCCCGAGAAGCGCCGTCACATTCATGGGAGACACGGTGACTGGCGACCTGGCCGGTGCCGGCGACCGCCGGCTTGGGACAGCCCAATAGCCGAGCGATCAATTCATGAGCCGGCGCTGGTGGCTAACTACCGCCCCCGGGGGCGCCGCCGCCGCTGTCGGTCGACAGGCGTTCGGGGCAGTAAGCCATGGCGGCCGCTTTGGCGAACTTGGCGGCTTTGGTCATGGTGAATGACGGATTGAGATCTCGGATGTCTCGGATGATGTCCAGCTGTGAAATCCCGGAGTTGGCCAAGTCGCAGACCTTTTGGCCCGCTTTGATGGCGTGCGCCGGGTCGTGATAGGTGATGCCCGCGTTGTTGAGCGCGGCGAGGAACGCGTCGTCAGCGGGGTCGGCGTGTGCCGGTGCGGCCATGGCGATCAACGCGACCACGCTTGCCGCAAGCGCTAGGACCTTCATATGTCGTTAACCGGCGGCGGGTGGGCGCCCGATGACGCGGGGGCGGAACCCGTAGATCGGGTCGGCGAATTCGTCCTCATGCGCACCGGGAATGCCTGCCAGCGGCACCCCGGGCATGCCCACTGCCCCGGCATCTTCCATCACCATCGGGGTGGCGGCGCCAAAGCTGTGGTAGGCCCCGGCCCCGACCTGAGTCGTCGCCGCGACGGTGCTGACCGTTGCTCCGGTGCCGGCCCAGGTCGGCGGGACCGACAGGGCCCCAACCAGACTCGCCTGTCCCAGGCCCGCGGTCGTCGCGGCGCCGGGCACGCTCACAGCTGAAGACAGCAACCCGGAGGCACCCAGACCGGCGGCCAGGTCCTGCAGCCCCGACGTGCTCGCGCCTCGTATGCGCGGCGTTGCGGCGCCCGCGGCGCGGGATCGATCATCGTCGTCGGGTTCAGCATCCCGTTGGTCGTGAAGGCGTTGGAAAGGCCGGAGACGGCGTTGTTGTTGAGGAAGGCCCCCAGCAGATTCGGGGTTTGAATTGCTGAAAGTGTTCAGCAACCCGGCAAGTCCGGTGGTCTCCGAACCCGAGTTCGGCGTAAATATGTCGTTCCCCGAACCGGCGGCCGGTGCGGCCAGCGGGGCGGCGTTCGCTGCTTGGGAAACCGCGTTGGACTGCTGCGCCGTTGCCGTCCGTGCTGGTGTCGGACTGCGGTTGAGCTGAACAGCGTCATTTGGGTCGCTGCGCGCGAGGCGGTGGTGTAACTCGTCATCGCGGAGGCGTCTTGAGCCCACATCTGCCCGTATTGGGCCTCGGTGGCCGCGATCGCCCCGGTGTTCTGGCCGAAGATGTTGCTGGCCACCAGGTTTGCCTGCAGAGTGCGGTTGGCCGCGATAACCGGCGGGGGCACTGTCGCGGCAAACGCGGCCTCATACGCGGCTGCGGCCGCGTTGGCCGAAGCGCCGGCCTGCTGGGCCTGGGTGGCGGTGGTCTCCAGCCACTCCAGATACGGCGTGATCGCCGCCGCCATCTTCGCCGATGACGGGCCCAGCCAGCCCTCGCTGACCAACGACTTGATCACCGCGTCGTAATTGGTTGCCGCGGAACGCAATTCAGCAGCCATCGTGTTCCATGCCGCCGCGGCGGCCAGTAACGATCCCGATCCGGCGCCGGCATACATTTTGGCCGAGTTGACTTCCGGCGGCAACGCCCCAAAATTCAGCATGACATCTTCTCCTGAAGTCTGTTAACCGGCGGCCGGTGGACGTGGCATGACGACGGGTCGAAACCCGTACCGCGGGATGGCGCGGCGCAGCCTGCGGCCGGTACCGCCCAGCGGTCCCGCGACGCCTCCCGGCCCGCCGGCGGCCGGGGCCCCGGAGGACCCGATGTCACTGAGGCCACTGACCGGCGCAGGCCCTTGACCCGGGGTGATATTGGCTGCCGACGACCAGCTCTGGGGCACCGACATCGAGCCCACCAGATGTGCGTTGCCCACCCCGGCAGATGCGGAAGTCAGGCCTGCCGATCCCACCGTGTTGGAGGCCAGGGCGGCGGTCCGGCGCCTTCGGCGCCGGCGGTGAAGTCGTCTAGACCGCCTAGCGTCGTGGCCGTCGTCTGCAGGAAGTTGAAGCCTTGTACGGTCCCGATAATGGACTGGGGGTTGAACGGGCCGCCGGCAATCGTCGCCGTTGAGGATCGAGTTGCTGAAGAAGTTGCTGCTCAAGAATTGGCCCGCGGCCGTGTTGTTGGTGTTGCCGAAAAATGCCGTCAGGTAGTCGTAGAGCGATCCGGACGTGGGCGCGGCAGCAAGATTCACGTTATTCGCCGAGACGTTGCTACTCGACAACAACGACTGCGTATTGCCGGCCGCCGTGCTGGCTGCCTGGTTGACGGCCTCGTTTTGGCCCGGCCACCGCGTCGGGGGTGGTGTTCGTCCGCGGCGAGGTGAACGGCGTGATCTGCGCCGCGGAGTTGGAAGCGGTGGCGTAGCCGCTCATCGCTCCGGCATCCTGAGCCCACATCTCGGCGTATTCGGCGTCGGTGGCTGCGATCGCCGGAGTGTTCTGCCCGAAAATGTTGGTGGCCGCCAGGTTCGCCAGCAACGTGCGGTTAGCCGCGACGACCGGCGGGGGCACCGTCATGGCATATGCGGCCTCAAAAGCCGTCGCGGCCGCGTTGGCTTGCATGCCGGTCTGCTCGGCCTGAGCGGCAGTGGTGTTCAGCCAGGTCAGATACGGTGCGGCCGCGGCCAGCATCGACGCCGACGACGGGCCGTACCAGCCCGCGCTGATCAGCTCCCTAATCACCGAATCGTAAGCGGTTGCCGCCGAACGTATTTCGGCGGCCAGCGTGCTCCAAGCGGCAGCAGCTGCCAGCAATGGCCCAGATCCGGGGCCAGAATACATTCTGGCCGAATTGACTTCCGGCGGTAACGCCGCAAAATCCAGCATGGTTCCCCCTAGGCGCTAACAGGTAGCGGCTGCGTTGACTGCCTCGGTGGCCGCATGCGAACCGGCATTGGTCACCACGTTGACAGAGGTCATCGGAGTTCTCCTTGTAGAAAAGGGTGAGCCGGGGGGCGCGACCTCAGCTAGGACGTACACCGATTCCGCAACGTGGGTAGTTGGCTCGGTGCGGCCGATAGGCAAAAGCGACGCCAGAGTCGGCTCGAACGAAACATCGTCGATCGAGAATAGGGACTATCACCGGGACTAATTTCGCTCTCACCTCCTCAAGGTCTGGGCACACCGAGATGCCTTCATTCTGGCACGAAGGGGTGAGCGCATCCGGCTGATTTGCCGGATCCGGCACCCCTCTCATAAGAGCTTCGGCACCACACTGCGTATCTGGCTGACTTAAGCCAGAAGCCACTTGGGCTCAACCCTTAAGCCGGGAAGAGCTGTCCTGACCCTGGGCGTCTTTCGACGTTTGGGGTCAGTGGCCTATATCCGTAATGGAAGCCTCACCTAACGAGGTGCTTGCACACGCCATCGTGGCATTCAACACAGAGTGAGTCAAGTTAGCTGCGAGGCGTTTGCAACAATTCACTCGGTCGCCATGCCGATGCCATTAAGGATCCCTGCGGCAGTGCTATCGGTCCTCGACGACAGACCGCTAGTCCGACTTCTTCTCGGCGACTGCCGCGCTGAGACCCGCGAGGAGGTCTTCGCCGCTCAGCTCCCTGAATCGGAGCATTTGCAGCTCGCTGAATTCGGTGGTGTCGCTGGCCAGTACCGCGTCGAGGTCCTCGTCGTCGAGACGGAAGCTCCGGTGGTCGCGGGCCTTCTCCACCACATTTCGCACGAAGCCGGCATTGCCGAGCGTATCGATACCGCGAATCAGATCCCCCTCTTCGGAGTAACTCTCGTCGAGGTAGAACCTGGTGTACGACGGCAACAGGTCCTGGGCGGATTCCTCGGTGATGACGTCGTCGTTCTCCTGGCCCATCAAACGGGTCAGTGCGACCAGCTCGTCCGGCGTGTAACTGAAGAACTCGATCACGGTCGAAAAACGCCGTCGCAGACCCTGATTCACCTCGAGCATCTTGTCCATCGCCTTGGCGTAGCCGGCGCCGAAGACCACCAGGTCGTCGCGATGATTCTCCATGTACAGCAGCAAGGTGTTGATGATCGCGTTGCCGTACGGGTCGCCCGTTTGATAGCCCTTTTCGTGCAGCGTGTGCATCTCGTCGAAGAACACCGCCCCACCCAGCGCGTCCTCGAGCATCTCCTCGGTGTTCTTCTCCGCGTCGGCCATGTACCGGCCCAGCAGCTTGGTGCGGCTGGTTTCCACCACGAGCGGCTTGCGCAGCACCGTCAATCCGCACAGCTGCTTGCTGAAAGCTCGCGCCACCGACGTCTTACCGGTCCCGGGGGGACCGAGCAACAAGGTATGGCGTGACGTCACCGGCACCGGAAGGCCCATCTTGGCGCGGGCCAGATTCACCTTGGTCGTGGACTTGATGAGTTTGATTTCCCGTTTGGCTTTTTCCATGCCCAACATCGCGTTGAGCTCCGCGTCGCCTTCGGCCAGGTATTTCGCGGCCTCCTCGGCGTGGCGAGCGGCCTCCGTCTCCTCCCGGGTCGGCGCGCTGTCCGGGTCCCACGGGTCCGTTCGAGCCTCGATGGTTTCGGGGTCGGTCAACACCAGCTGGTAGTTGGGGTTGTCCAGGGCTTCGCGAGCCGGGGTGAACTTGGGATCGCGCGAATAGACCCGGCGCAGAACCTCGATGGCCTCGTCCTCGCGACCGAGGTGCCGCAGGCACATGCCTTGGGTGTACAAGGCGACGTTGGCCGCGCCCGGCACCCGATCTGCCTCGATCGCGTCCTGGCTGCGCCGTACCGCCTCTTCGAAGACCCCGAGCGACGCCAATGCCGTGGTTGCCATCGCCGCGCCGGCGGCCTTCAGTTCGGGGTTGCGCCAGGTCTTCCCCTCGGGGAATCGGCTGAGCACGTCCGGCCATCGTCCGGTGCGGAAGTACAGAATGCCTCGCACGTAGTCGATGAGCTCTTGATCGATCGGTTGGCGGGGCTCGACTCCATCGAGCAGCTTCTCGGCTTCCTCGTAGCGCTTCGCCTCGGCGAGCACCGCGGCGTAGGCACACGCGAGCGACTCGACGCTGATGACCGCCAGCTTCAGAAACAACCCGTCGGAGACGTCGGGATGAAACTGCAATTCCGTGACGCCGAGCCGACGGGTTTCCCATCCGAATGTGCTGACCGCCGCCCAGGCTCCGGAAAGCACCTCGATGCTCTGGTCACCCGCCAGCAGTCGCGCGAGCCATGCGTCGCACATCGCCGGGTCAATCGAGCTGGCCGTGGTGAACATCCGCAGCGCCACCTGCAAGTTATGGCTGGGCTGCAGTCCGTTGACGGAGATTCCCGACGCCAGCAGACCGGCGATCATTGCGTTGCGGGCGTCCTCCGCCACTGATTGCGGGCGGCTCATTGCTCCGCGAGCAAGCGCTCAGCGCCCTCCCGCACCTGGCCCACCTGAAGCACTAAATCGTCGTCCTCGAGCAGCCCCCGGGTGGGTACGACCAGCAACGGGCGCGTCGTGGGAGCGGGCAGGCTGGCGCGCACCGCGGCCAGCTGGCGGCCGGTAAGCCGGTTGAGTCCCGACGACACTCCCCTGGGCAACCGGCTATCGCTGTGATAGCGAACCCAGCCCGACACCTCGGGTCGGCCGTCGTCAGCCGTGAGCTGGACGGTCACCACCGTCGCCTCGGCGTCGGGCAGCCACAGCTCCTCCAGCGTCTCGCTGGTGATGTCCGACGGCGTCAGCCAGAAGCTGGTCGCGAACCCGTTGAAGTGCTTGAGGTAGCGCCAGCCGGGCCGGCTCCAGGTCGGCTCCAGGTCTGCCAGTACCGCGCTGTCGACCTCGGCGATCTCCTCGGCGGTCAACGGCCGGGGTGTACACCCCGGTGCGTCGAGATCCTGGACCAGCCGCTCGGTGGCCGCGACCAGCGTGGAAGCCAGTGAATCGCGGGCCGCAACGGCGGCGACGTTGGACTGCGGGTTCATCCGCAGCACCAGCCAGGTGCGGCGCACGTAAGAGGCGGGCTGCTCGCTCACCAGCCCCCACTCTTCGGGACCCAACTTGTCGAGCTTGGACAACTCGGCGGCATTGCCCCCGCGGCGCATCTGCACCGAAACGATGTCGATGCCGTCGAGATGGACGTCGAACTGGCGAAGCCCAGCGGCGACCGAGCGCACCAGGACGCTGGCCGGTGACGCACTCCGATGACGGTGCCGCAATGCCGCCTCGTCGTCGCCGTCCAGCGCGATCACCGTGACCAGGCGACCGTCATACTCGCGCACCCCGACCTTGTCGCGTCCGAATCGGCGCTGGTAGTCAATCGCGGGTGTACATCCCGCAGCCAGCGTGGTGCCCGGGTCGGCGGACCAGTCCCAGAGCCATCCGGCCAAGCCGGACGTCACGGTGAGGCCGTGATGGGTGACCAGCGACAGCAGCGCGATGATCGCCGAGATGCCGACCCCCACCCACCACGCGATGTGGTGAGTGCCCTGCCACGAGTCGGGGCAGTGACTGGCGATCAAGAGGATCGCGATGACGACCAAGAACACCACCGTGACTCGCGCCCACGACAAAGACAACCCGAACCTGCGCTGAGCCTTCATTGCTTTTGCTGCTCCGCCCTTATTGTTGCTGCCTGCGCCGCTTCATCAACGTCGCGATACCAAATACTGCCCCGCCTATCAAGAGTGCCCCGGTCAATCCCCCGGCTGCCACCCACACCGGCAGCATGTCGCGGTGCGGGGGCGGTTTGGGCACGTTCAACGGTATCGACAACTGCTGTGGCGGCTTCAGCGGCCCGTCGGGGATGTCCCAGGTCAG
Organism: uncultured Actinomycetota bacterium; assembly: GCA_963794245.1. Lineage (GTDB taxonomy): Bacteria > Actinomycetota > Actinomycetes > Mycobacteriales > Mycobacteriaceae > Mycobacterium. The sequence goes on from CAWCDD010000006.1 coordinate 266,868, forward strand.
TGCTGCTACCGGGTCGACGACGCCGTAACCCAGCTGGTTATCGACCCCGCGGGCAGGTGCCCGGGCCGAGCGTTCCAGCCGGTTGATCACTTGATATGCGGACAGCTGGGGGTACTTGGCGCGGACAAGCGCCGCCACCCCGGACACGATCGCGGCCGAGAAGCTGGTGCCGCTGGGGACCAGCAGCGAGTTGTCCGGCCCGTCAATCGCGTTGATCAGGCCGTCGTCCCGGGGCGAGAGCCCGATGACGTCGCTTCCGGGTGCGGCGATCCCGACCCACGGACCGGCGACGCTCGACGGGCCCTGCCCCTGACTGCCCTGGGTCTGCGCGTGACCTTCGGAATCCACCGCGCCGACGGTCAAGACGTAATCGCTGAACCAGGAGGGCGTCACCACCGTGGTGACCGCGCTCCAGTCGCGTGGGTCTTTGGGCTTCAGCGGATCGAAGATCGGATTCTGCTTGCAGTCCTTCTTGCTGGTGTCGCCGGCGGCGGCCACGATCACGGCGTTCTTGTCGACCGCCGCATACCGGACTGCCGCTCCCAGTGCGCGCTGGTCGATGATGTTGCGCGCACTCATGCAGGTGACGTCGGAGATGTTGATCACCGAGGCGCCCATATCGGCGGCGTGCACGATTGCGCGTGCCATCGTCTCGACGCCGGAGATCTTTGCCGAGGTCTGCGGGTCCTCATCGCCGGTATAGGCGTCCTTGAGGCCGAAGGCCTGGCTGGACTGGCGGATCGAGATGATGTCGACATCGGGGGCAATGCCGCTGTAGGCGTCGGGCCCCGGGTGTCCGGGCGGTGCCGGTGGCGGCGGCGGAGGTGGTGCGGGCGTCGGTGTCGGCGCCAGCGGGCGCGGATTACCGACATGAACCATCTGCCCGCCACCGGCGTAGCTGGGGATCGTCACCGTCCCCCCGCCGTAATTAGCGGCTCCCGGATTTCCCGGGCCGGGCGCCCCCGGAGCAGCAGGAGCAGCCGGAGCGGCAGGAGCTCCCGGAGCAGCAGGAGCCGCCGGAGCGCCGGGCGCGGCGGGAGCTTCGGGGCCTGCCGGGGCCTGTGACGGTGGGGCCGCAGGGGGCTGCGGCATCCACGGTGGCACATTCTCTTGAGGCGGTGGAGCGGGCACCATTGTCACTGTCTGCGGCAACGGCGACAGCGTCACGGTCTGCGGTGGCGGAGCTTTCGGCGGTGCCTCCGTGGTGGGAATGGTCACCGGCTTGCGCGGTCCCGCCGGCGGCGGTGGCGCGCCGTTTGCCGGCGCCGCGCCGATCATCGACGCCACGATGGTGCCGTGGGCGTCGCAGTCCGACAGCCCGTCACCACCCATGATGTAGTCCCCGCCGGGAATCAGATGCGGAAACCTGGGGTGCGGACTCACACCGGTGTCGATGACGGCGACCTTGATCCCGGCGCCGCGGCCGAACTGCCATGCCTCCTGCAGATTCAGCATGTCCATGTACTTCGGCTGCAGCTTGAAATCGGTCCCGGGCAGCACCCCGACCTCGGTGCAGTACGAGTTCTGCTTCATCGGCGCCGGCGGCCCCGGCGGACCGTCCGGCGGCACCGCCGCCGGATCGATCGTCGGCGGCGATATCGCGTAGGCGGGCGGTAAGCCGGCTAGTGAGCCCGACGTGAGCAAAAGTGCGGCGATCGCCGCACGGGATGCGCGATTACGCCACACCTTGCCGTTACCGGTACCGGATTGCTGCATAGACATTCATCAACCACAACGCCAGCGGGAAGATCGGCATCAGGCAGACGTACTCGATCCATTCCACAAACTTGCGGAACAGCGGGCTGTAGATGCTGTTCGGCACGACCGCCGCGGACACCAGGCCCGCCGCAGGCAGCAGCACCAGGATCCCCGCGCAGACCGACACCGACAGCGGCGACTGCAACTCCAGCGCGTACCGCACCACGACCGTGCCGATGATCAACACGGACGTCCCGGCCAGTGTGATCGCCTGCAAGCGATCCACATACGAGCGGCCGCGCAGCATCAGGAACCCGGCGCTGAAGCCGGCCACCAGGAGCGGCAGCCAACGTTGCCCGGTGTGTGGATCCGACAGCCCCGCCAACGAGACCACCATCAACACGCCGAAACCGATCAGCAGGCCCGACAGGAACGACCGGGCACGTTCGGCTTGCAACAGCACGTCGCGCACCGAGGCGGGGCCTTCGAGCACCGGCGGGCCGGCGGCACCGCGCACCACGGTGGTGGGCAGGTCGGGCCGGGCCTCAAAGACCCAGCGGCTGGTAGCCGACGGGAAGACCGGCAACCGGATGCCGGACAGCCGGCGGGACAGGGCCGGTGCGCACTGGTAACCGATCACGCAGACCAGTACGACGGTCGTCAGCATCGTCACCGCGCTGGTCAAGGCGACCATCCGCGCGAGGGCCGCAATCGTGGCCACCGCACCGACGGTGATGAGCGCGGTGTACAGGCCTAGCCGGCGTCCGGTGAACCGGAGGGCAATTATCGAGGAAATGGTGAGGACACCGAAGCCCAATACCGCATGTGGCGACCCGACACCTCCGGGTGGCGCCCCGGCCGCGCCGATCGCCAACGGCGCAAGGCTGCTCACCAGCATGAGGTCGGCGACGCGCCGATCGGCCTGCGTTTGAGCGCGCATCAGCAGCATCGTCGAAATGCCCAACACAATCGCGGCGACGACCGTGGCGTAGATCGTTGTCAGCCACGAGTTGTGGTGCCAGCGCCACCAGCCCAGCAACAACGATGCAACAACCACACCGGCAGCCACCATCGAGGCGCCGACCTGCACCGCGACGACCGGGTCGATCGCGGCGAACCGCTTGCTGAGGTTCTGCGATACCGCGGTGGAAATGTGCTCGACGACCTGGGAGCGCTTTTCGGTGTCGGCGACGAACCGGATCCACAGGCGGTCGCCGTCGAGGACTTCCTGCTCGGTCAGCGATTGGGTGGCCCGCAACGGCGAGCCGTCGACCAGGCACAACGCCCACTTGCCGCGACCCGTCGCCTCCAGCGGAGTCTCGCCGAGCTCGCGCAGCCGGCTGTTGACCACCTTCAGCAGCGGGTCGGTCATCACCGACACCGGGGCGTTGGCGTCCAACAGAACGCCGATCTGGACGCCCTCGCCGGCCATGATGCCAACTACGACTGCCCGCGGCTGTGAGATTCCCTCAATTTCAGCCTGTGGCGCGTCAGCTACCGCAGTCATCGGGCTGCACCCCCTATCGTGGTGAACGTGTGACCCCGGGTTGCCAGTCGCGCGGAGGGCTCTGTCGATCTACTCACCGACGTGCCGGTAAGTAGCAGTCCGACCTTTTTCAATTCCATTTGCCCTGCCTCGCGGTTGGTGATTCCGGTGACACTTACTTTCATATTTGCTACTGATTATTAGAGAAGTATGACGCCTTCGCGGCTTGGTCGCACGCCGAGTTCAAAACCGTTACAAGCCTTAACATTTGAAAGTCTCGTCACACCCTGCTGTGGGTCTTCCACTCGCCGTAAGGCAGTGTGTCCAGCACGGTCTTGACGCCGACTTGCACCAACTGCGGGGTCGCCGGACAGATCGCCAACCAGGCCTCCCCCGAACCCGCCGTCCGTGCCTGTTGATAAAGCGCGATCCGGCCGCCCGAGCCATCCTTCAGCGAAAGCACCGAGGCGCTGGGGCCCTTCGCGTCGTCCCGGTACTGGCGTGCGTACACAGCAACTTCTGCGGCCGGGTCCGAAAGTGCCTGCCCCAGCGCGGCGACCGTGGCGGCGCTGATGCCCATCCGCCGCAGGTCTCCGCCGGAGAACACGTTGAAGCCGGACTCCTGCCACGACTTGGTGGCTTCCAGCATGTCGTCGAGCGGCACGTTGACCGCGTTGATGGCCGCGGGCTCCGCGTGGTGGATCGATTCCAGGCCGTCGAGCACGAGCGCCGCGATCGACGCGCTGTCCGCGACGGCGACGTCGTCGACGGTGATGTCGGCGCCGACCCGAACCGCCGATACCCAGTGCTGGCCGCGTCGGGCCAGCACCACCCGGAACTCGTTGTCGGGGATATCGCGCGAACCCGGGGGCTGGCTTTCGTCATCGACGATGCCGTAGAGCAGCTTGCCCCGCGACAGCAGCGCGATGACTTCCAGGTCTGGCGCGGAGAGCACCCGCATCCTTGCCGCCACTTCTTCATTGACCTCGTCGCCGACGACAATGCCCTGCTCACGCATCACCGCCATGCCGGGGTGTTCGTTCAGCCAGTCACTGCTGTCGGTAGATACGTAGGGCCGGCACCGCAGCTCCGGAGCGACGTGTCGAATGTCCAGGAGCGCCTGGAGCATCCAGAAGCCGTCGACGTTCACGGTGATGTCGGTGCGAGTGCTCTGTTGGTCCATCAGTACCTCAGAAGGTCGTAGTGCACGGTAACCGCAGGACGCGGCAGCACACCGAGCAGTCGGTGTGCTGCCGCGCCTGAAGTCTTAGGCGTCAGGCCCAGCTGGACCCGACGGCGCTGTCGGTGCTGGCCATGTTGTTGCCCGCACTTTGCACCTTCTGGCCGTGCTGGTTGGCCTGCTCGTAGATCACCTGGAAGTTACGACCCAACTGGGTGATGAACTCCTGGCAAGACACCGAACCGGCGCCGCCCCAAAAGTCCCCAGCGGCAAGCACATCGCGAACGATGGCCTGGTGCTCGGCCTCCAGCGAAGCGGCCTGCGCGCGGATCAGCGCACCGTGCGCGTCCACATCTCCGAACTGGTAGTTAATGCTCATAGCGTTTTCTCCTAATGTCTGAAGGTTCCGCAGCCGCAGCTATTACGGCTAGTGGCTGAGGGCCTGCTGCGAGGCCTGCTCTTGCGTCTCGTAGTTGTTGGCGTCACGGATCAAGCCGTCACGCACGCCGTGGAGCATGTTGACAATGTTGTTGAACGCCTGGTTCATCTGACCCATGGTGTCGTACGAAGTGGCCTGAGCCTGACCACTCCAGCCAGCGCCGGCGATGTTCATCGACGACGACCACATCTTGCGAGCCTCATCCGACACCGTCTGCGCGTGCATCTCAAAACGGCCCGCCATCGCACGCATCGCGTGCGGATCGGTCATAAAACGTGTTGCCATGTTGCCTTTCTCCTTCTGTTTGCTACTCGAGATTTTGTTCTGATGGACAGTGATCGGTCAGTCAGTTGCGAGTGTTGACGCGACTGCCGGACCGGTTACCTAAGGATGATTCCCCCTTAGCCAGCCCCCTCGGGACCGTCTACTCAGTGAGACGGCTACCCAATTGCTGGGCGGCTGGCCTTGCGCCCACTTCGGTGTGGACGTCCTTAGCCTCCGATGACCGAACCGGTCAGCCAGCGGCGGCGGCGTTGGCGGCCTCGGTCGCGGCATACGAGCCAGAACTGGTCGACAACGTGTTCACGAACTGCTCGTGAATCGCCGTCGCCTGCGCGCTGACCGCCTGGTACATCTGCGCGTGCGCAGCGAACTGAGCTGCGGTGAGCGCCGACACCTCGTCGGCAGCGGCCGGCACCACCCCGGTCGTCGGGGCCGCCGCAGCCGCGTTTTGGGCGCTAAGAGCAGACCCGATACCCTGCAGGGTTCCGGCTGCCGCGGCCAAAGCCTCGGGCTGTGTCGTCACGAACGACATATTGTTCCTCCTCCATAATCCCCAAACTCTCTGCATGAGAGTAGATGACCGTGTTCCGTAAAGCCTGGTCCGTAGACCGCCCGTTCGCAATTGTTCACTGAACGGTACGGCGAATTCACTTTTGGTAACGACACAGTAACAGCGTTTTGGCCTTTTTGGGGGCTCTGAGCAGCGAGTTCACAGTACTGACACAGTCTGACCTCCGTGGTTGTCGAGAGCCTGCTGGCGTTCGGGCGATAGCTGGCGCGGTAAAAATCTCGTAGCGGCTGACATGCCCGGGTCTCAGCAACGTCGCCAATGACCCCAGGCCTGCTGGCCAGCTCTTACTGGCAACTCGGTTGCGCGTCAGGGAGAACACTGTGCCGCAGCTCGCTTGCTGTCCAGGTGACCGGGTGGGCCGTTAGCCGGCGAAGGGTGGGCGGGCCATGACGGTGGGTTTGAAGCCGTAGCGGGGGCCCGAGGCGCCGAAGCCTTGAGAGCCACCCATGCCGGCCAGCGGCATACCGCCGAGCAGGTTGCCCGAACCGGCGGCTTCGGGGGCCGCGCTGATGGCGCTGACCGGCACGGCCGCCGCATGGCTGACCGCCGGGGCCGCCCCGGACCAGACGGCCGGCACCGACAGCCTGCCGACCGAGGCCGCATTACCCAGACCGGCCGCCACCGCCGGCGCCGCGTGGCCACCACCGAGCATGCCGCCCAAACCGGCCAACCCCTTCGGGGCAGCAGCAGCCGCACTGGCCGCCGCACCACCGAGAGCCCCGGTACTTTTGGCGATCTGCACACCACTGTTACCCATACCAACACTGAAGTACGGCAGACCCTCGACGCTGTAGGCGAAACCCGCGAACGGGCTTATTCCGTTGACGAAGCTGGCAAAGCTGGTGGGCAAGGTGGTCTGCCCGGTCAACAGGAACCACGCCTCGGAGAACGGGTCGGTGGCACTCGTGGCGGTGGTAGCCGCCGCCGGCGTTGCCGCGCTCGCCAGCGTGGTGGGCGTCTGCGTGATCGCGTTCGCCGTCGTGTTCGCGGCGTTGCCCGCCCCGGTGCTCGACGCCGAACTGACCGCGGCACCCTGCTTGGCCTGGGCGTCCTGGGTGGACACCTGCGGTGCCGAGGTGAACGGGGTCACCTTGGTCGCGGTCGAGGACTGAGCCGCGTAGTTGTACAGCGTGCTTGCGTCTTGCGCCCACATCTGCCCGTATTGCGACTCCAGCTGGGCGATCACGCCGGTGTTTTGACCCATCACGTTGGTTTGCAACGCCTGGGTCAGCAGGGCACGATTCTGGGCGATCAGCGGTGGTGGCACCACCGAGGCGAACGCGGTCTCGAACGCCGCCGCGGCCGCGTCAAGCTGCGAAGCCGCTTGTTCGGCCTGCGTGGCGGTGGTCTTCATCCACGTCACATACGGACGTCAGCGCCTGGACCGCCGCGGCCGAGGCCGCTCCCAGCCACTCCTCGCTGGACAGCTGCGTGATCACGCTCTCGTAGCCCATCGCGGCCGAATTCAGCTCCGCGGCCAGCGAACGCCACGCCGAAGCCGCCGTCGTCATCGACGTCGAACCGGCACCCGCATACATGCGGGCGGAGTTAACCTCTGGCGGCAACGCCCCAAAATCAACCAACGACATGCCATGGCCTCCTTAACGCTGGAAGAACTGAATAATTCTTAAATGAGCTCGCGGTTGGCTGGCATCCCGAAGACGGGCTGGGGCGACCGGGCCCCTGCGCCGCGAAATCGGCGGACCGGGCATTCGGCGCTGTCATCCGGCGGATGGTGGTCGGACAAGTACGTCTCGTTTGAAGCCGTATTTGTGGGTGAAGCCCGCAGCGCCACGCCGTCCTGCGCCGGTCATCGGCATGCCCTGCAGGATGCCGTTGTTGGCGGGCCCGGCTCCGGACCCGGCCAGGTAGTTGACCGTCGTGGCCTGGATGGCCTGTTCCTCCAGCGCGGCGGGTGCGGCGCCCCATGCCGACGGCACCGACAACCCCCCGACCTTGGTCGAGGAGGCCAGACTCGCCGCGAGGCCGCCCGGATGGCCGCCACCCAGGGCGGCCAGGCCGGTGAACTGCGGGGTGGGGAACCACGCACCACCAGCACCGGCCGTGGTACCGGTACCGAACGTCGTTTGCTGCTGTATCGAGTAACCGAAGCTTCCCTGTCCCACCCCGAAGTAGGGTAAGCCGGCGAGGTTCTTGAAGAACGTGTAGAAGCCGGGGCTGAGCCCCATGGGGTTGGTCGGGGTAGGAATCGTGAACCACCCTGCCCACCACGGCGGATCCGCTGTAGCCGACGGATCGGCCGCCACGGCCGATGTCGAAAGTTGCTGTAGCGCTTGAGGAACGGCCGTGCTGGAAGCCGCCTGCGTTGTGGCGGACGCTGCCGTCTGGCCGGATTGGCCCGCGGGCTCCGACGTCGCTTGGGTCACCGCGGCGGCTTGGTCGGCCACTCTGTCCGGGGTGGTGGTTTGGGGCGGCGACTCGAACGGGTCCACGTCCGTGGCGATCGCCGAAGAGGCGGCGTAGCCGTACATGGCGCCGGCATCCTGGGCCCACATCTCCATGTACTGGGCTTCGGTGGCGGCGATCGCCGGGGTGTTCTGCGCGAAGAAGTTCGTCGCGATCAGGTTCATCAACAGCACCCGGTTGGCCGCGATCACCGGCGGCGGCACCGTCATCATGAACGCCGCCTCGAAAGCGGCCGCAGCCGCCCGCGCCTGTCCCGCGGTCTGCTCGGCCTGCCCGGCCATTACCCCGAGCCAGCTCACGTACGGCACGACCGCAGCGAGCATCTTGTGCGATGCGGGCCCGATCCATGGTGCGCTGGTCAGCTCCGAAATCACCGAGCCGTAGCCGCTGGCCGCCGTCCCCAATTCCGCCGCCAGCCCGTCCCACCCCGCGGCCGCGGCCATCATCGGCCCCGACCCCGGACCCGTATACATCAGGGCCGAGGTGATCTCGGGCGGTACGGCACCGTAGTCCATGGTCTACGAAGCGCCCGGCTCGAACGGCATGTGTTCCTCGCAAGTGGAATTAGTCGATGACCCTGAGCGAAATTGCTCAGTTGCGACGTTAAGGCGTCGCGGTCCCCCACTGGCGCCACGCGATTCGACCGAGGGCGCGACAGCGCCACCCACGCGGGTGGATATCCGACAGCAGTACAAGAAGTCATCAGCGGGCCACGGCGACGCGAACCCGGGTGATCACCTGCGGGAATGCGTGACGGCACCGGCCCTCGACGGTTGCCGGTCGCGAGTGTTCCGGGTGACTCGGCGGCGGTGAAAACCCCAGGGGCCGGATAAAAATCCGCCCGCGGATAAGGCCCGCGTCGGTTAGCTGTCCGGTTGGGGCGTCACCCGGCCGATTCCACCGGGATCAGGACAAACAAAATGCACGCATGACGGCCGCGCGGCCGTCATGCGTGCATTTTGCAGTGAATCGAGTGGCCTACCCGGCGAAGGGTGGGCGGGCCATGACGGTGGGTTTGAAGCCGTAGCGGGGCCCCGAGGCGCCGAAGCCTTGGGAACCACCCATGCCGGCCAGCGGCATCCCGCCAAGCAGGTTGCCCGAACCGGCGGCTTCGGGGGCCGCGCTGATGGCGCTGACCGGCACCGCCGCAGCATGGCTGACCGCCGGGGCCGCCCCGGACCACACGGCCGGCACCGACAGCCTGCCGACCGAGGCCGCATTACCCAGACCGGCCGCCACCGCCGGCCCCATGTGGGCGGCGCCACCGCCGAGCATCCCGCCCAAACCGGCCAAACCCTTCGGGGCCGCAGCAGCCGCACTGGCTGGACCAGTGATCATGCCCAAAGTCTTGGCCATCTGCACACCGAAGTTGCCCATACCAACACTGAAGTAGGGCAGACCCTCGGTGTTATACGCGAGACTCGAAAACGGGGCAATACCATTGACGGCCGTCGCGAGGCTGTTGGGCAAGGTGGTCTGCCCGGTCAACAGGAACCACAATTCGCTGGACGGAGGTGTGGTGGTGGTGGCGGCCGCCGGGTTTGCCGCGGCGGCCAGCGTCTGCGGCGTCTGAGTGATCGCGTTCGCCGTCGTGTTCGCGGCGTTGCCCGCCCCGGTGCTCGACGCCGAACTGACCGCGGCACCCTGCTTGGCCTGAGCGTCCTGGGTGGACACCTCAGGAGCCGAGGTGAACGGGGTCACCTTGGTCGCGGTCGAAGACTGCGCCGCGTAGTTGTACAGCGTGCTGGAGTCCTGAGCCCACATCTGACCGTATTGCGACTCGAGCTGGGCGATCACGCCGGTGTTTTGACCCAGCACATTGGTCGACATCGCCTGGGACAACAAGGCCCGGTTCTGGGCAATCAGCGGCGGGGGCACCACCGAGGCAAACGCGGTCTCAAACGCCCCCGAGGCCGCATCAAGCTGCGAAGCCGCTTGTTCGGCTTGCGTGGCGGTGGTCTTCATCCAGGTCACATACGGACTCAGCGCTTGGGCCGCCTTCGCTGAGGCCGGCCCCAGCCACTCCTCGCTGGACAGCTGAGTGATCACGTTCTCGTAGCCCATCGCGGCCGAATTCAGCTCCGCGGCCAGCGAACGCCACGCCGAAGCCGCCGTCGTCATCGACGTCGAACCGGCACCCGCATACATGCGGGCGGAGTTAACCTCTGGCGGCAACACTCCAAAATCAATCATTGTGGTCCCCTTAGCCCGCCGCGGCCGCGTTGGCCGCCTCGGTCAGCGCGTATGACCCTGAGCTCACGCTCAGGGTGTTGACGAACATTTCGTGAATCGCGGTCGCCTGAGCACTGACCGCCTGATACATCTGGGCATGCGCGGCGAACTGCGCCGCCGTTAGCGCCGATACCTCGTCGGCGGCGGCCGGCACCACACCCGTCGTGGGGGCCGCGGCCGCGGCATTCTGGGCACTCAGCGCCGAACCAATTCCCTGCAACGTACCCGCCGCCGCCGCCAACGCTTCTGGCTGCGTTGTCACAAACGACATGTGATTCCCTCCTCAATAGCCGTCCGGCGGTCCCACCGGCGGGTTTTGTTGATAGTGACGTTAGTTCGATCGCAGGCGGCGGTCCTGCCCCGCTGCGAATGTTCAGACCCGGACAACCTTTGTTCATCTGGCAGACACCCTTATTCGTCGACATTCGAATGCATTCGGCCGTTATCCGGCGGATGGCGGTCGGACAAGCACGTTTCGCTTGAAACCGTATTTGTGGGTGAAGCCGGTAGCGCCGCGCCGTCCTGCGCCGGTCATCGGCATGCCCTGCAGGATGCCGTTGTTGGTGGGCCCGGCTCCGGATCCGGCGACGTAGTTGACCGTCGTGGCCTGGAGGGCCGGTTCCTCGAGGACGGGGGGTGTGGCGCCGCCCCAGCTGGAGGGCACCGACAATCCGCCGACCTTGACCGACGAGGCGAGGTGCGCGGCCGCGAGGCCGCCGGGATGGCCGCCACCCAGGGCGGCCAGGCCGGTGAACTGCGGTGTGGGGAACCACGCACCACCGGCACCGGCCGTGGTACCGGTACCGAACGTCAACTGCTGACCAATCGACCAGCCAAAGTTTCCCAGGCCCACCCCGAAGTAGGCCTGCAGGGACTGCCGCATCGTGTTGAAGAAGGCCGGGGTCAGCCCGTTGGGGTTGGTCGGGGTGGGCAGCGTGAACCACCCTGACCACCACGGTGGGTCCGACGCAGCGGTGGCGGAAGGATTGGTCGCCGCCGATGTCGAGGCTTGCTGCAGCAGTTGGGGCACCGTGCTGTTGGTGGCCATCTGCGTTGTGCTCATCGCGGCCTGCCCGGATTTGCTCGCCGGCTCGGAGGCAGCTTGGCTCACCACGAGGGCCTGGTTGGTCGTTCCGTCCGGGTTGGTGGTTTGGGGCGACGTCGTGATGGGCGGCAATTGCGTATCGATCGCCGCTGCGGCGGCGTAGCTGTACATAGCGCCGGCATCTTGGGCCCACATCTCCATGTACTGGGCTTCGGTGGCCGCGATCGCCGGGCCGTTCTGGCCGAAGAAGTTGGTCGCGATCAGGGTCGCCAACAACACCCGGTTGGCCGCGATCACCGGCGGGGGCACCGTCATCATGAACGCCACCTCGAAAGCGGCTGCGGCACCACGGGCCTGGACCGCGGTCTGCTCGGTGTCTGCGGCCATCGCGCTGAGCCAGGTCATGTACGGGACGACCGCCGCGACCATCTTCTGTGATGCCGGCCCGATCCACGGCCCGCTGGTCAGCTCGGACATCACCGAGTTGTAGCCGCTGGCCGCCATGGCCAGTTCTGCCGACAGCACGTCCCAACCGGCGGCCGCGGCCATCATCGGCCCCGACCCCGGGCCCGCGTACATGCGACCGGAATTGATTTCGGGCGGTAACGCTCCGAAGTCCAACACCCGTGTCCTCCTCAATTGGCCGGGATTGCGGTGGCAATCTCGGCTATCGCGTAAGAACCTTTACAAACCATTAGTGGCCGCCGCAGCGATTGCTACCCGCGGAGCGTTGACTCCTGGGAGCCGAGCGTCCATCGGTCAGCAAACCCAGTGAGTGGGCAATCCGGGCAGCACTCTGCGTAGCCGTCCGCCAGCCCCGATCTGGTGTTCTACCACCATGTTTCCCGGATAGCTGGTCAGGAACGACATGCCCATCCTGCCTTGATTACCCCCGCTGTCAGCAACCGAGCGACAGCTCACTTGGCTTGAACTGCCGCTCGGGGAAAACATTAATGGCTCATACCCGCGTGGCCGACCGGTGATGCCAACTATTCACGCCAGGCCAACCATTGTTCATTCCCGGCCAACTGGCGTTCATTTACGGCGCCCGGTTGTTCACCTTTGATTCGCTTATCGGCATCGGCATCGGCATCGGCTCGGTCGCCGCCGGCGCCGTCAGTCCTCTTCGAGGATGAGCGCCATCTCCGGGCAGGAGGCCACACCGTCGCGAGTCGACTCCGCATCCTCGGGTCGCACTTCGTGTTCTTCGAGGACCGAATAGCCCGACTCATCGATGGGAAACAGCTCTGGATCGACGGCGTAGCACTGAGCGTGGCCCACGCATTTCGACTTCTCGAGACGAACCCTCACAAGGTTCCCTCCCCCGGCGCCTTCGCGGAATCGCGCCGGATCGGACGTGACCAATCGATGGGTAAATCGGTCGGCGGCTAAATTCTAGAAGATTGTTCGACGATCGCGGCCAGCCAGTTCCACGGTCCACCAGCCGGATTGGAGCGTGTGCGAAACACATGCGATATTGATGTGCCATCAAAATCCAGTGGCGGCACAGTTCCAAACGCGGCCTGGCTGAGTCGGGGACTAGGAACGAAATACCAGACGACAAGCGGAGATAGGGCCATGAGCATCTCTGGCGAGTACCAGATAGGCGAGTTCTACCTACCGCGGCTCGAATACGCCAACTTGCCCATGGCCGCCGACCGCGGTGTCGGATGGAAGGTATTGCGCGACGCCGGCCCGGTCGTGTTCATGAACGGCTTCTACTACATAACGCGGCGCGAGGACGTGCTGGCCGCGCTGCGCAATCCCAAGGTTTTCTCGTCGCGATTGGCGCTTCAGCCCCCGGGCTACCCACTGCCGGTGGTACCGCTGGCGTTCGATCCGCCCGAGCACACCCGCTATCGCAAGATCCTGCAGCCGTACTTCAGCCCGCACGCGCTGAGCAAGTCGCGGCCGGTGCTCGAGAGCCACGCCGCCGAGATGATCGCTGGATTTGCCGGCCACGGCAAGTGCGAGGTGATGGCGGAGTTCGCGAGCCTGTACCCGTTTCAGGTGTTTCTCGACCTCTATGGTCTGCCGTTGGAAGATCGCGACATGCTGATCGACTGGAAAGACACCGTCATCGCCGACAAGCCCTATCTGAACGAGGAAGACCTCGCGAAAGGCCACGCTCTGTTGAACTATCTGACTGACGTGATCCAGCAGCGTCGGCAGAACCCGGGCTCTGACATGTTGTCGAAAGTGATGACCGGCGAGGGCGACTTTACTGATCTCGAACTGCTGGGCATGAGCCACTTGCTGATCCTGGCCGGGTTGGACACCGTGACCGCGGCTATCGGTTACGCCCTGTACGAATTGGCGCGCAGACCGCAGCTGCGCGCAATGCTTCGCGACAACCCCAGGCAGGCTAGGGTTTTCATCGAAGAGATCGTCCGACTGGAACCTTCGGCGCCGGTGGCTCCCCGGGTGACGACGGAGTACGTCGAAATTGGCGGCATGACGCTGCCTCCCGGGACTCCGGTGCGGTTGTGCATGGCGGCGATCAATCGCGATGGCAGCGACTCGGTCTCGACTGACGAATTGGTGATGGATGGGAAGGTGCACCGGCACTGGGGATTCGGCGGTGGCCCGCACCGTTGCCTGGGTTCTCATCTGGCGCGGATAGAGCTGACGGTGATCGTCATGGAATGGCTCAAGCAGATCCCCGACTTCGAAGTGCCGCCCGACTACAAGCCCGAAATCCTGTTTCCGTCAAAGACGTTCGCACTCAGAGCATTGCCGCTGAGTTGGCATTAGCCACGGTCGACCCGCGAAAATCCCAACCCAGCGGCCGCTGTCTTAGTTGCTGACTTCGGTTGCCGCCACCTGCACGAACACACCGGTGTCCTCGGCCATCAGCAGGCCTCGACCGCGGGGCAGCGGGCCACCCTTCATCTTGCCGCGGATGAAGCCCTCGTCGGGGTCGGCGTCCATCACCAGCAACGGCGTGTTCGCCTGGGCCAGTGCCCGCAGGATCGGGTCGCTGCCAGCCGACGACCAACCACCGAACGTGCGGGTGACCAGGACGTGCAAGCCGACGTCGGCGGCCCGGGTCACCCAGGGGGCGATCTGGTGCAGCGGCGAATCGAAGCCGGGTGGCAGCTGCTGGACGTCGTCGACGATCAGGAAGATCTCCGGACCGCTCCACCACGACCGCGACAGCAACTCCTGGGCGGAAAGCCCGGGCGGAGGCTGGCGACTGGCCAGCACCGCGGCCAGCTCACCCACCAACGCCTGCACGCCGTCGAGGTTGTAGGCGAATTTCTCCACATACTCGGTGCCCAGGACGGTTAGCAGCTGACGGCGCGGGTCGACCAGCCAGACCTGCGCCGAGGGCTGCCCCGCCGGCGGAGGCGGTGCGGTGGTGGATCCGGGTGCATACAGCCGGCCGATTTCGGACATGATCGTGGCCAGCGTCGTGGTACGCCCACATTCGCGTCGGCCCGTCACCATCAAGTGCGCATTCTCATTGAAATTGAGGTAGACCGGCGCCAAGTCCAATTCCGAGATGGCCCAAGTGATTCCGCCTACACCAACACCTTGACGGTGGTCTCGGGCAGCCAGCTCGCGGACCTGCTCCACGCCGAACCGTGCCGGCAGACGGCGCACCGGAGGTGCCTGGCCGCTCGCGAGCCGGCTGACGGCCGCGACCACACTGTCGGATTCGAAGATCTTGTCGGGAGTGTTGGCCAATGCAGGCCGGGCCACCAACGTGTGCAGGCCCGCCTGCGGGTCGCTGTCGAGTCGGACGTAGTTGACGGCGACCATGCCGCGCCCCGGCTTGACCGGGACGTCCTTGGCGAACCGGGACCGCACCAGCTTGGCGTCTTCCACCGCGGCCAGGCGCAATTCGATCCGGGACCCGAACCCGCTACGCACCGGCGGCCGCAGCTCCGATTCGCGGTCGGCGGTGACCACCACGTGGACACCGAACGAGGGGCCCTGGTTGATGATCTGGTTCACCTGCTCGATCAGCACCTCGTTTTCCTCGGCCAGCGCCCGGTAGTTGTCGATCACCAGGTAGACATCGCCGAAACCGTCGTTGGGCACCGGTCCCGCCTCGCCGCCGAACTTGCGGCGCCGGAACACATCCATCGAAGCGATTCCGTATTCGAGGAAGCTGCGCTTGCGGTCGCGCACCAGCGCCAGCAGTTCGGCCACCGTCCGGCGGACACCGTAAGGGTCCGTCGGACCGGCCACCTCACCCACGTGCGGAAGACGCGCGATCGTGGTCAACGCGGTGCCGCTGTAAGCCAGGCAGTAGAACTGGATCTGCTCCGGGGTGTGGGTCAGCGCGGCCGAGCAGATCAGCGTCTGCAATGCCGTGGTCTTGCCCGCACCACCGGCGCCCAGAATCAGGACGTTGGCGCCCGGCCCGGAGGTGTCGACTGTCCACGGCGGCTGGTCGTGCTTGAACGGCCGGTCGATGATCCCGATCGGGAACACCAGATCCCGCGCGGTGCCGTACTCCTGGTTCCACGGGTGGCCGAGGAATCGGTTGACCAATTCGTCGATTGCGACGGGCTGTGTCAGCGGCGGCTGCCACAAGCGGTAGGGCTCGAAATCGATCTTGCGCAGCTGGTTGATGATCTCGGTGCCGACTTTCGGCGTCCTGATGCCTTCGTCGTCTTCCTCGGCCTCGGCCTCGGCCAGCTCGCCGTTGCCGAGGATGGGTGGCAGCTCGATGTCCGGCCCACCGACGCTGACCTCCAGCGGGGTGAACGAGTTCGTGAACAACTGCGGCCGAATGTAGTCGATGCTGTGCACCAGCACCGGCGCATCGTCGCCGTCGATGGTGATCCCGCGGGAGTAGTAGTCGCGCCATAGGAACTCGGCCTGGAACCGGACGATGTCCTCGAGGCTCCTACGGAAATAACCCAGACCGGCTTGGGCGGGCAGGTTCACGGCATTGGGCACACCTGCGGCCTGCGCCGCCCCCGCGGTACGCGCCTTCAGCACCAAGCGGTAACCCATGTTCTCCATGAGCTTTTCGGCACGGCTCTCGATGGTCTGCGAGGCCATCATCAGATGGATCCAGTAGGCGCGGCCCTGACGCCCGATCGAGTCGAGCACGTCGACCGCGGTCGGCATGATGCGGAACCATTCGTAGAACTCGTCGATGACCACCACGAGCATCGGCAGCGGTGGCATGTCCTGGCCGCGGGCGCGCATCCTGGACCGCACGGAGTTGTATTCCTTGGCGTCGTCGACACCGGCGTTGTCGCATACCGCCTTGCGGCGGGCGATTTCGCCCCACAGCGCGTCCAGGAAGCGCTCCATCAGCGCCTGGTCTTCTTCGAGGTCGGTGATGATCCGAGAGACGTGCGGGACCCCGTTGAATGGCTTGACCGCTGACCCACCCTTGAGGTCGGCCAGGACGAACTGCAGCTCCTCGGGAGGGTGGGCGAGCATCAGCGACTCGATCACGGTGCGCACCAGCGTCGACTTGCCGGAACCTGTTGTTCCGGACATGACTCCGTGCGGGCCGTCGCCGCCTTCGTCCAGCGACTTCATATCCAAGAACAGCAGCTCGCCGTTGTCGGAGCGATTGCCGAACGGCACCCGCAACCTTGAGCGGCCCATCGTGTCGGTGCGGGCGGCCCACAGCGCGTCGAAGTCGATCTCGGCGGGATCGTCAACTCCGTAGTAGGCCAAGATGTCTCGCGCGCCGATGTGGGCGACCCGCTGGCCGATCTCCTCGTAGGCCTCCGCGAGGCGCCAGTGCGCCAGCTTCTGCCCAAACTCCTCGGCCTCGGCCGTGCTGATCTGGTCGGTGAGGGCGAAGAACCACGGCTTGTCGTCGATCACCATCCAGGTGTCGCGGTCACGAGGCAGTGCCTCGATCACGCCTTTGTCGTCGAACCGCAACGTCCGCTCCGGGACCGATGTCCACATCGAAGAACCGGTCAGGTCGAAGAATGTCACACCGTCGACACCTTCGGAGCTGATCACGTACTCCCATTGTGGATCAACGACATCGGCGATGATCACGGTGTGCGGCGTCGGCGTCTGTGCAGACGAACTGGCGTGGCGAGGCGTGAACGACCCACGGCCGGCGAACAATTCGGCTTGCTCCGCGGCGAACTCACGCACCGAGCCGTAGACCATCCGCGCGTTACCCGCCGCGTCCTGGCGTCGGGAATCACCGAAGTGCGGCAGCCACTTGACCCAATCCCATTCTTCCAAGTCCGAACTGACCACAACCATCTGCACGTGGTCGGGGCCATGGGAGAACGCCAGCTGACAAACGATCGCTCGCATCAGTGCCAGTACCTGCGGGCGCTCGCCGATCAACGCATACCAAGGTTCCACGAGCAGGGAAACCATCTTCGGCAGGTTGTAGACGACGCTCTGATAGCGACCGAATTCCTGAAGCGCCTTGCCGGTCACCGGCTCCAGCTCGATGTCGGTCGGCATGTTCTGGGGCTCACCCCAGGTCACCTCGGGACGTGTCATACCGACACCGACCCGGACGACACCGAAGTTGAGGTCTTTACCGTCGGGCTTGCGCTCCCACATCCGGGGCGACCCCACCGCAGCGCTCAGCGTGTCGGGAGCCGGGTGGAACCACCGGTAGTTGGCGTCCATGCTGTCGGCCGACTCGTGGGCGGTCTCGCGCAGCATGTCCAGCATCAGCATGAACTGGGCGCGCATCGAGTCGAGTTTCGGGCGGCTCATCTGCTGCTGGCCGCCGAACCGGCCGCCGAACATCATCATCGCGACGCCGCCGATCATGAAGATCGGGAAAATCGAACCGGCACCGCCGAAGACGTGCGAGCCGCTGGCGAAGGTCATGGCGACCATACCGATCAGCAGGCCGACCACCAGGACGCCGACCACGACCATCCACCAGGGCTTGCCCTCCGGTGGCGGAATGCTCAGCGGCGTCGGTAGGACGATGTTCTCCGGCTTGATGACCGGCGGCTTCTCGGCTGTCGGCCGGGCGAATCCACGTTTCACTTCGGTACCACCAACTCTGCAGGGGACATATCCATCGGTAGGGTGTCGTGCTCCACCAGCGCATCCGCGCGCGAAAGCGTCGGACCCTGCGGAAGGAGTCGGAGCGCCACCCAGGGCGCCAGGCTCGGTGTGGTCTGCAAACCCAACGCCTCGCGTACGTCACGGGTGTCGTCCACGCCGAATCGGGCGCCCGCATCCGTCACCCACCATAGCGATTCGGTTGTCTTGGCACCGGGATCGTTGCCGGTCACGGCCACGAAGTTGGCGAAGCTAGGACCGAAGTAGACCTGGTCGGCGGTGCGGCCCGTCGTATCCGACTTCACCAGTGACACAACCTTTTTCGTCTCGGACTGCGCGACCGGGATAGTCGGCCCGGACACCACCTGGATGCGGGCCCGGTTCTCGCCGCTGGTCTTCTCCCACCACCAGCAGGTCGCCGGGTTCTCTCGAAGGTCCATGACGTTCAACGGGTTGTCGGGATACGACGACAGATCCAGCTTGTTGACCACCGGCATCTTGGCCAACGCAGACGGCTCGACGGTCACCGGCTTGCTGTTGTTCGCACCGCCGGCGTTCTGCATGATCTGCGCGACCAGTGGCGGCAGTGTCTGCACACCGTCGGCCAGCACCAGCGAATACTGCTGTGGCCCACTGATTTGTGGGGTGACGAGGATCGTCCCCACTGGGCCGGGGGCGCCGGGGAAGGTCGCGGCGCTGCCCGCATTCTGCACCTCTGGCACCGTCAGTTCGGGCCCGACCGGCAACGCGTCAAACAAGGCGCGGCTCATCGGTTTTGCCATGCTGATCTGTTCTGGCGTCAGCCCGAGCGGCAACAACACCGAGCGGTTCGCCGCGTCGATACGTGACCGGCGCCCTTCACGGATGACCCAGGTGTCCCCGCTGTAGCTCAGGACGACGGCGTCCGAGCCGTTCAAAACCCGTCGGCGGCTGCTGAGGTCGGGCGTGCCGTCGATCACCGTGACGGTCACCCCGGACGGTGAACCGACCCCGGTCGAACCGGCCACCGTGTCGCAGATCAGCCACGACGACGAGGATGGCGTCTTCGTCCCGAAGTTTGACGGCGCCCCCGGAATACCCACCATCGGGCCACGCGGCACGTTGGCGATTTGGCTGGACCGAACCAGGTGCGGGTTGTCCGGGCGCCCCGTGATCAACCGCGCAGAGGCCAGGTTCAGCGCCGGGTACAACTTGTCGCCCACGCGGACGTACAACGCGCCGGAGTCGCGGTCGGCGATGATCGGCGAATCCCCTACCTGGCCGGCCGGGCTGATGAATGAGTACAGCAGCGCGCCCAGGCAGATCACCACGGCCGCAGACACGGACGCCACAATGGCCAAGGTCTGGCGGCGTCCCGGCTCGACCTCCATGCGGACCCGCCAGCGGGTCAGCGCCATCGAGGTTCGGCGAGCAAGGAATTGATAACCCGTCACCTGCGTGCGCGTCGATAGCCCGAGGCCGTACCCCGAGCCGCGCTGCCCGCGACTCTCTTCCGCCACTAATTCACCATCCGGTCTGCTAGAACGCCTGGACATCGTCCAGCGCGCGAATCACATCGATAACCGTAAGCCACCGGCAATGACCTCGCCACGTCGCGCAATGTGGCGTTTACTTTGACGGCTCGTTACGTCCATCCGTCCAGCCGACTGCGCAGCGGCAGCAACGACCGGCTCAGCGGTGGCAAGCAGCACTGAGCTGGCAGTTTCCAAGTTTCCCACTGGATCCCCCGGCCGGATAATTCATCTGTCCAAGAGGATCGTAGCGATGGACGGCCCGCCCGTCCTGTCGAGCGGTACCGCCACCGAGCGACTTCGCTGACCTGCTGTGTCATCGCCGGCCAGCAAAAGCCGCGGCGGTCCTATCCCGGGCCGCGTCGTGCCGGACGGCTTTTGGCAGCAAGATGGGCGGCATGACTGAGCTCGCGCCTTCGTTGGTCGAACTTGCCGGCAGATTCGGCATTGCCACTTGGTACGAGGACTGGACGCGCCGCCAGGTGCGGGTATCGGAGAACACGCTGGTGGCTGTGCTCGCGGCGCTCGGTGTCGCGGCCGGCACCGAGCAAGACCGCAACGAGGCGCTGACCGCGCAATTGCGCACGTATTGGGCACGTCGATTACCCGCCACCATCGTCGCGCGCACCGGTACCCCGACGCGGTTCTGGGTGCACGTCACCCACGGTGATCCCGCCGAAGTGTTGTTGCGGCTCGAGGATGGCACCGTGCATGGTGGCGTGCAACAGGTCGACAACTTCACGCCCCCGTTCAATCTGGACGGGCGCTGGGTCGGCGAGGCCACCTTTGTCTTGCCGGCTGACCTGCCGTTGGGTTACCACCGTCTGCATCTGCGCTCCGGGGGCGCCGAAACGAGTGCCGCGCTCATCGTGACGCCCGACTGGCTCGGGTTGCCGGAGCAGCTCGGCGCGCGCCGGGCGTGGGGGTTGGCCGCTCAGCTGTACAGCGTGCGGTCCGAGCAGTCGTGGGGCGTCGGCGACCTCACCGACCTGACCGACCTGGCGGTGTGGTCGGCCTCCCGGCATGGCGCTGATTACCTGCTCGTCAACCCGCTGCACGCGGCCACACCCACGATTCCGATGGAGCCGTCGCCGTATCTTCCGACGTCGCGCCGCTTCTTCAACCCGCTTTATCTTCGCGTTGAATCCATCCCCGAGTACGCCGACCTGACCAAGCGTGGCCGGCTGCGCCGGTTGCGGGACGACGTCCAACAGCACGCCGGTCGGCTCGACGCCATCGACCGCGACAGCGCGTGGACGGCCAAGCGGGACGCCCTGAAGCTGGTTTACCGGGCGCCGCGGTCGGCGGGCCGGGAGCTGGCCTATGCGGCTTTCCGCGAGCGTGAAGGCAGCGCACTCGACGACTTCGCGATCTGGTGCGCGCTGGCCGAAAAATACGGTGGCGACTGGCATTGCTGGCCGAATTTCCTGCAGCACCCCACCGCTATCGGCGTGGCCCGGTTCGCCGAAAAGCATGCGGACACGGTCGATTTCCACCGCTGGCTGCAATGGCAACTCGACGAGCAACTCGCGGCGACGCAGTCACAGGCGGTGCGGGCCGGCATGTCGCTGGGCATCATGCATGACCTGGCGGTCGGCGTGCATCCGAACGGGGCCGACGCCTGGGCGCTGCAGGATGTGCTGGCGCTGGGCGTCACCGCGGGCGCGCCGCCCGATGAGTTCAATCAGCTCGGCCAAGACTGGTCGCAGCCGCCCTGGCGGCCGGACCGCCTGGACGAGCAGGAGTATCGACCGTTCCGTGCGCTGATAAGGGCGGTGCTGCGGCATGCCGGCGGTGTTCGCATCGACCACATCATCGGGTTGTTCCGGCTGTGGTGGATCCCGCAAGGCGCACCGCCCACCGAAGGCACCTACGTGCGCTACGACCATGAAGCGATGATCGGCATCGTCGCACTGGAGGCGCACCGCGCGGGGGCGCTGGTTGTCGGCGAGGACCTCGGCACCGTCGAACCGTGGGTCCGCGACTACCTCCTACTACGGGGGCTTTTGGGCACCTCGATCCTCTGGTTCGAACTGGATCGGGACGGAAGTGGCGGCCCGCTGCCCGCCGAGCGCTGGCGCGAGTACTGCCTGTCGTCGGTCACCACCCACGATCTGCCGCCGACCGCCGGTTACCTGGCCGGTGAGCATGTCCGGCTGCGCGAGTCCCTGGGATTGCTGACCCGGCCCGCCTCCGAAGAGCTCGAGTCCGACCGGGCCGAGTTGGCGGCCTGGATGGCCGAGCTGCGCCGGGTGGGGCTGCTGGGCGAACACGACGCCGACCCCGAACAGATTGTTCTCGCCCTGTACCGCTACCTGGGCCGAACACCGTCCAGGTTGTTGGGAGTGGCGCTGACCGACGCGGTCGGTGACCGGCGAACCCAGAATCAACCCGGCACCACCGACGAATATCCGAACTGGCGGGTTCCGCTGACCGGCCCCGACGGCCGGCCGGTAATGCTCGAAGGCGTGTTCACCGATCGTCGGGCCGCCGCGCTCGCGGAGGCTGTCCGCACTGCACTCGCGCCTCCAACTATCTAGCCGATCGCCTGTTAGCTTCAGGTGCCATGAAGTTCTCCGTTTCTGCCCCGGTTCCCGACGGTGTCGCCGGCGACCCCGGCGCGCAACAACTTTCGCTGCCATGACTCTATCGCCGAACGACCGAGCCGCGTTGAGCGATCTGGTCCACCGATATGCGGCCGGAGTCGACGACCGTCAATTCGATTCTGTGGCAGCACTTTTCACGGTGGAAGCCGAGCTGATGGTCCCTGAGCCGCCGGCCGCACTGAAGCCGATTCATTCGCATCACGGTCAGCAGGCCATCGCGACCGCGGTTGCAGCGGTTGCCGCCGTGGCGCGTACCGAGCACGCGATCGTCGGTGAGGTGTACGACGAGGGGCCGCGGCCCGGTACGGCGCGAGGCCGGATCGCGTGCGTCGCGCATCACTGGACCCAGGGCGCCGAGCAGGTACTCGACGTGGCTTGGCATCTGCGCTACGACGACGAGTACGAGTCGACGGACGCCGGATGGCGGATCAGTCGCCGAGTGTTGACGGTCAATGCAATCGAAACGCGCCCCGTACGCCGGTTGCTGCCACCGGATCCGGACTGATCCGATCCAGCTGGAACCGCGCCTCCGCATCGAAATCGTTTTGCCAGTCGGTGTTTCGGGTAGCCACCCGGAAGGCTCAGCCCGATGCCGTCGAATGGACATAACCGCAATGGAGGTGCTGATGAGGCACGACAGCCGCGACCCAGTCGACCATGACCGAGCCTCCCGGCGGTGCGCGGATGGACCGCCGCGGGACGCGGTGCGAACACCCGGACTTATCGTGGTCGGGGCTGCTGTGCTCGCGCTGGTGGTGTGTGTCACCAATTTCGCGCTCGGCGAGGTAGGCGCGGGTATTAGTGCCGCGATCATCGGATTGATGGCCCTCGGTGCCGGCCTGGATTGGCTTGCCATGGACCGCAGGCGGATCCGCCAGGCCGAGCGGGACTGGTTCCTCAGCCATCCGACGGGGTAATCCCCGCGGCTATTGCATGGCGGCGAGGTTCTCCACCGACTTGCGCACATCAGACCGGAGCACCCTGGCCACAACCATGCCGATCGGCCCACTGAGTACGCCCCCACTGAGGTTGGCGGTGAGATCAAACGTCGACCCCGGCTGCGTGTCGGCCACTGCCATTGCCACGGTGATCCGAATTCCACCGCGACCGCGGCCTTGCAGCTCAATCGAATTGGGTTCGTCGTAGCGGGTCACTGTCCAGTGAACGACGTTGCGGAATCCCTTCACCTTGATGCACGACGAGATTTGGGTGCCCTTCTCGATCGTCGACGGCAGATCGCCGCGCCAACCGCCGAAAATCGTCATCCATTCGTCGAATCGACCCAGATCGGAAGCAAGTTTCCAGGCGGCGCCCGGCTCCAGGTCCGACGACGTCGAAACATCCACGTGTGCCAACCTTTGTCACTCCTTTTGAGACCGCGGCGACCGCGTTTGCGCGCCGCGAATTGAGTCCCAGCCGCTGGGTTGCGTACCCGCGGACGCTGACCCGAAAACCCGGGCTCTTACTCGGGCCGTCGGTCCAGGAACTCGGTCAACGCGGCCGCTGACAAGCGTCCGGGGCCGCTACGGGCCCCGGACACAATTTGCCAGTGATCGACTGATGCCGACGGTTACGCCGCGCAGACGCCTTTCACCCAGTCGCTGACGAGTTTGTTGTATTTCGTGTAGTCCGGGTCATCAAAGTGGGCACCGCCGGTGGTGACGAAGTGTTCGATCGCTTCCTTGACCTTCACCGGCGGGTTGTACTTCTCGAGAGTATCGGCGGCTTTGCGGGTGGCATCTTTGTCAGACGCGGTCAGCAGATCTGCGTTCGCGCCGGTGACGTCAACGCATTGACTGATGTCCAGCGTGGTAGATGGTGCCGCCTCGGTGGTTTCGCTCGACGGCGACCCGTGGTGGCAGCCGCGGGAGAGGAACTCTGTGTGGGAGATCCGGGCGAATTCGCCGGTTTGCTACCGGACGAACAGCCCGATATCGCCAATCCGGCGACGAGCATTGCCGCGACCAACCACCGATGGGTCATGTGAGCCTCCTACATAGTCGATCTATCAGCCTGAAGTGGATATCGCTAGCGGCGGGTAGCCAGATCGCGTAAACGACTTGTTGACATTCGAGCGGCGCAGGCTCCCTGCCGATCGGCGCGTTGAGCTTCAGGGCTGCGCTGAGAGGGAAAGTCGATCGGGGTTCATCGTCGTGGAGGCATAAGACCTTGTGACTCAATGGATTCCAGCTCGGCATATTCGGCGAAGACACTCGGAAACGTGTCACCCGTTATGGCCAGGCCTCGTTCAATTTCTCTTCGACATCGATGATTTGCGCCGCTTGAGAGTGGGGTGCATCGATTTCGTCGGCGACGTACTGGGCGACGAATCGGCGAATCTCGCCGTCGACGCCGGCCAGGATGCGCAATATCTCGCCGCGGAACGATTTCGATGACACATTGACGGTGATATCGGAGGGCCGCGGCTTCGCGACGTCGACAATCAGCACCAGCGGCTCGGCGGCACGTGCGGTCGCGCGCAATGCAATGTCTCCGGAAACCACAAACCGCTGCTTGTCGAGCCGCAAATCCAGGAGCAGATCGATGGACAAAGGAATGTGAATGACGAAGGTGATGCTGTCACCCAAACGTCGTGTGACGCGGGGCTCTTGGATCTTGACGTTCGCGCTGACCTTGGCAATCCCGCCGGGTCCCTGAGCAATCGGCTCCATGGCGAACTCGCTGCCGGCAATATCGGCGAAAGCCGCGGCGACACGCTCGGGGGTGACGGCGACCTCGAAGAATCTGCGTCCGAACTCTTCGTAGGTGACATAGTCGTGGTTTTGCATAGGCTTATACCGTCTCACGCCACTTGCCGGAATCTTCGCTGATCTGTCCGCGTCGCAGGAATTTGGCGTCGGATACCACCTGCGCAGACCGGGCAGCATAACGGTCCGATCCCCATTCCAACGAGTTGTGAACAACACCACACGTCGGCGCTTCGGTTCGGTGTGTCGGCCGCTGGCCTGGGAGGCTTACTACGGGAGGTGTTGGAGTCTTATGGGCGCCCACGAATTGATTGAGCCGCGCTCAGCCGTCTCCCGGGTCGAGGGGGTTCTCACCTGGCTTGGCGGCGGACACTGGCGCGAACTAGGCGAACGTCACGAGCGGTCCACCCATGCCGTGGCTGGCGCGGTAGTTCTGCTCGGAGCCGTGCTGGCCTGGCTTGTGGCGGCGTTGGCCGTGAACGCGTCGACACGCTGGTCGCTATTGGCGATCGTCGCGCTGACCCTCGTGTTCGGTCTGCTGGTTGGGGCGGTGACTCGCGGCATCGCGAGCGGCCCCCGCCGTGGCTGGGCCGGCATCGCGGGACGCGCGATTGTTGCTGCGGCGGTCGGCGTTGTCGTCGGTGAATTCGCCGCGCTCGTCGTGTTTTCGCGCTCGATAGATCACCGTCTCGACGACCAGGCGCTGCGTACCGCCGATTCGGCGCCGGCCGTCGTGCAGGCCTCGTCGACGCTGCAACAGACGCGCGATTCGCGGAGCGGGCTGGATAACGCCGTTGCACAGGCCCGCAGCAACCAGGACAACGCCTTAGTCGTCGCACGCTGTGAATACCACCCCAGCCCGGCGTGCCCGCAGACTCGTATCACCGGCATTCCCGGTGCCGGGCCCGAAACCCGAACGGCGAATGAGCTGCTCGCCGACGCACAGCGTGAGCTCGACAACGCCTTGGCGGCTCGCGACCGCCAGGCGCCCGGATTGGACACCATGATTGCCCACCAAGAGCATGCCGTCACCGAGGCGCGGCAACGCCTGCTCGCCGATGCGGGCCCGGGCGGGCTCGGCGCGCGCTGGATGGCCATGAACGACCTCACCTTCGCCGGCGTCGGGGCATTGATGTTGCGGCTGTTGACCATCGCATTTTTCGTGTTTGTCTACTTGCTGCCCCTGATCCTGCGGATGTGGCGCGGCGAGACCACCCACGATCGCCACGCGACGGCACGCGCGGACCGTGAACGCGCCGAGCTCGATGCGGACACCGCGGTCGCGATCAAGCGGGCTGAAATTCGTCGCGAGGCCGAAATGTTATGGGCCGAACACCAACTCACCCAGGCTCGTCTGGCCGTCGAGGCGCAGGTTGAAATCGACCGCGAGCAGCAGCGTCGTCGAGTCGCGGAGGCCATCGAGGGGCCGCGGCCCGCGTCATCTCAGCGAACCTTCGAGCAGGTGGAGGAAGACATTTACCTGCCGATCGCCGCCGAAGCGGAGGCGGCCAGCCGGGCGATCGCCGAATTACCCTCCGGCGCACCGGATTCCCATACTGAGGCGACGCCGGAGGTGGAGAACCTACCAGCACAGGTCGAGCCGGCCGGTGAGGTTGAAGCGTTGGGCGAGCGCGGCACGCCGCTCATCCCGTCGCTTCCCGACGCAACTCGGGCAGCGGCCCGCTGGATTCGCCCGCTGGTGCCGCCCTTCGTCGCGCGGGTGATTGACAACACCACCGCGCCGCTGCGTACCGCGCGTCAGGTGTTCGAAGAAGTCGAGGAGATCACGTTCTCGCTCAAGCGCACTCGCAAGGTGACGCTGGACTCCGAGAGCTCAGACCCCGGCGAGCGGCCGCCGCGTCCGTCTACCCCCGGTGAGGCGCACCCCGGACGAATTCCCTCGCCGCCCGCACACCACGAGACCCACGCTTACCCAGCCCGGCAGCTAGGCAGGCGCCGCGAGAGCTCCTCGTTGCGGCTTTCCGCCAAAGATGTGGACGGCCTGGAGCTCGGGACGGCGGACAGCGGCCGTACGCGCGAACTGACGGAGCGCGACGGGCCGCGTGAGCTGCGTTCCCCCGAAGGCCCGCGCCAACTTCCACCCGGGAAATAGCTGCGGGTTATTTGACGGCTAGCTCAAGTCGTTCGAGACGGCGCACCAGCAGGCTGGGCATCCAACGCCCGACGTCGGCTTGCTCGATCGTCGAGGTCCGTTCGAGCAGCAGGCGCAATACGACCGTGGCTTCCAGGCGCGCCAGCGCCGCGCCGACACAGAAGTGCGCCCCTTTGCCAAAGCTGATGTGCCCCTTGACTTCAGCGCGGTCGAGCAGGAACTCGCCGGGTTTCTCGAAATGGGCCGGATCGCGGTTGGCTGCCCCCCACAACAACAGCAGATGCGAGTCGGCGGGCAGCTCTACGCCGGCCAGGGTGGTGTCGCTGCGAACGTGTCGGTAGTGGCCCCGGAACGGCGGCTCGTAGCGCAACGTCTCCTCGATGAATGCCGTTAGCAGCGCAGGGTTTTCCCGCACCTGCCGTTGGATGTCTTGGCGGTTCGCCAGTATCCAAGCCGCGCTGCCCAGCAACGACGCCGTCGACTCTCCCCCGGCGGCGAACAAGATCACCATCATCACCTGGGCGGCGACGGTGTCCACCTCGCCCGAGGCGCAGGCAACGGCAAGCTCGCCCAACAGATTGTCCTGGGGATCGGCCGCGGCGAGATCGAATTGCTCGTTGATATAGGCGCTGAGTTCCATGACCGCGATACCCGCGGCGGTGAGCTGCTCTTCGCTGACCAGTCCTTCGACCATCTGGGTGGCCGCGTACCCCCACTGCACCAGCTGCGCGGTGTCGGTGTCGGGCACCCCGATCAGTTCAGCCACCACCATCATCGGGAGGCGATTGGCCATGGTATCCATCCATTCGATGTGCCCATCGCGCAGCGCCTCGTTCCACAGCCGCTCCGCGGTGTCGGCGGCGAATTGCTCGATCACGCGAATCCGGCTGGCCGCCAGTTGGCGTACCAACAGTTTCCGGTGCACGGCATGGGCAGGGTCGTCGGCGGTGGCCAGCACGTGGGTCGAACCGCCGAGTGGCTCCATCTCGAACGCCTTGACGGCGCCCTCGGCGGTGTAGGTCATCGTGGCGGTGAGGTTCGACGAAAAGTCCTCGGGCCGCCCGATGACGTCATTGACAGCATCCCAGTCGCATACGGCATAGAAGTCGGAGTCCCCGATTCGGTGCACTGGGCCGGCCGCACGCATGCGCTCGTAGAGCGGGTAGGGATCTTGCAGAGCTTCGGCACCGAAGAACGTGCCGGCGTGGGCTATGGCTGTCACCACTTCAGCTTGCGAACGGGATATCCCGACGTCAACGGCCATGCAGAAAGTTGAAAACGACCACTCGGTGGTGCGGGGTCCGGCCGTCTCAGCGTGAATCCCGGACCAGCGACGATGGTGAGATAGAAGGCTAATATTGTCTCAAGCCTGAGATATATGTGGTTCTGCTTCTCGGCCGAAAGGGTGGGTGACCGATGCCGCGTGACGACTGGTTAGTCGGCGGCGATCGACGCGAAGCTGCCGCGGAGCGCATCTATGCGGCCGCCACCGAGATGTTCACGCGCGGGGGGTTGGAGGGCTTCGATATCGACGCGTTGGCCAAACGTGTCCATTGTTCGCGCGCCACCATTTACCGCTACGCCGGCGGGAAGGCCCAAATCCGCGACGCGGTCATCACCCGCGCCGCGTCGCGCATCATCGAAACGGTGCGCCACGCCGTCGAGACCATGAGCGGTCCCGAGCGGGTCGTCACCGCGATCACCGTGGCGCTGCAGCTGATTCGGGCCGATCCCCTGTATCAGCTCGTCTTCAACCCGGTCCGGGCGGACGACATGGGGTGGCTCACGGGATCGCCGCTATTGGCCGACTTCGCCTCGGAGCTCACCGGACTCACCGACGGCGACTCGCAGGCCGCGCACTGGGTGGTGCGCATTGTGCTGTCACTGACCTACTGGCCCGTCGGCGACGACCAAGCCGAACGCGAACTGGTGGAGCGCTTTGTTGCGCCCGCATTCACCCACTCGGGCTGAATGCCGCTACTCGTCGCCGAAAGCGGCGTAAAGCTCGGGCAGGAAGCCGGCCAGGTGATTCATCTCCTGCGCACAGTGCACCAGCAGATTGCGGGCGTTGCTCTCCGGGCTACCGAGAATACGAGATACGATGGGGCGCAGCGCTTTTGAGGCTACGCCAGGAGCGTTGCGCACGGCGATATGAGGCCCGCCCATCCAAAATCGGGACCGCATTTCGGATCCGCTCGGGGTCGACCGCACGTGGTGGATGAACCACCCGACGTCCACCGGGGCGTCACTGGCGCCCAACCGCGCACAGATCGCCACCGCATCCGCGCTGTCGGGTGAACAGCCCATCTCCGCCGGATCGACGAATTGGATTGCGCCATTGAGGATTGTCGAGCCGATGTACTCGCTGATCAACGACCAGCGGCCGATGTAGCGCTGGGCGCCTTGGCGGCCGGCGTCGTCGCCGTCCTTCCACGCGGCGGACAGATGCGCCCGCGGGTGCCACAACTTGTAGCGGCGGGTGTCACTGCCATGCCAGCCGAACCACCAGGACCACATCCCCGGCGTGACGCCTGGCATGTCGGTGCGAACAGACACGTGATAGCTCCCGTCGTCGAGAACTCCATAGCCGTTCTCGGTCTGCTGGTATCCCGCGTCGGCGACGGTCGCGGCCTCGTCGTACGCCACCAAGGCCATCCCGCCTTGCGGGCCATGCTGTAGCGCCTCGACGACATGTGTTGGTAGCGGGGCCATTTCGGGATTGAAGAATTTGCCGAACGGCGTGTTTGCGTCGTCGTTGCGGTAGCCGAGGTAGAGGTCGCCGGCCATCAGAGTCGCCCCATCCAGGCGTTGAACAGGCCATCCGGGTCGTAGGCGGCTCGGACTTTGTCCAGGCGGGCCATGGCCTCATCGCTGGCGAACCGTGCCGGTCGCTGGCCGAGGTTTTCGTCGGCAAGCTGAATGCCGGTGGCCAGGTGCGACATCGCGGCCATGTGGGACTGCGCCCAGCCGGCGTATTTCGCTTCGTCGGCGGGGTCCTTCCACGAGCCGTAGAGCGCCAGGTAGATGTCATCTTCGATGCTGTAGGCCATGTCCTGGCGGGGTGGGACCGGCCCCCAGTTCAGCCAGAGGAAGTGCGCAGGATGGGGAGGCATGGTCTCGAGGATGTTCCGGATGCCCGGGAGCAGGTCTTCGGCCGACGCCGACGTCCACATGTTGTCCACCGCGTAGTAATGGTCGGACAGGTAGTGGGTCATCGCGACGTCATACCAGGTAGGCAAATCGGTTGGCATATAAGGGACTTTGACGAGCGCCTTGTCAGCGACCGGGCAGGTCCCGAATATGGCGAGCGCCTTTTCGGCTTCCTCCTGGGAATCGGCGAACGCCGGTGACGCGAACGAGATCACGGGACTGTCTATTCCCATAGTGGGTTCACCCCGTGAGGCGACGGCTTGTAGCTCGACCCGAGGGTCAACTTCGGCGCCGATGCTGCGAGCCCAGGTATAGACCTCGTCGGCCAACTCGAACGGAAAGAGATAGGCGCTGGTGCCACAGACTGCGGGACGCGGGTACAGCTTGAGGTGATACGACGTCACGACACCAAAAAAACCGGGGCCGGCGCCGCGCGCAGCCCAGAACAGGTCGGCATGATTGTCTTCGTCGCAGTGGATCTGCTCGCCGTCGGCGGTAACGACGTCGACGCCGATGACACTCTCGCAAGCCGGACCGTAGATCCGGCTGTTCCAGCCGTATCCACCCTGCAGCAGATACCCGCCGAGACAGACGCCTTTGCAGTGGCCGCCTGGAAAAAACAGGCCCTGCTCTTGCAAGTCGGCCATGAGCAGGCTGCCGCTCTTGCCGGGACCGACCACGGCGAGGCTCTTCTCGGCGTCGATCGTGACGTGATTCAGGCGGCTGACGTCGAGCAGCACCGCACCATCGCGAAGATGGCTTGCCGCAAAGCTGTGTCCACCCGAGACGATGCTGACCTTGTGGCCATTGGCCTTGGCGTAGCGGAGGCCCGCGGCGATGTCGTCGGCGTCGACGGCCGCAACGATCAGCTCGGGGTAACGCTCGGGAACTCGCGCATGCCAAACAGTTCCGCTGCGGGCAGCTTCGTATCCCTCGTCGCTGCGAAAAAAGTGCCGCCCTGCAGGTAGCGAACTCATCATGAGCTCCTTTGATCCAGAATACGGTTCTTTGTAGTTCGGAATGCGGAACACTATAGTGGAATAGTGCCGCCCACGGAACCCACTCCGCCAACGAATCGCGACGAAGGCATCCAGGTGCTGCGCCGCGCCGCCGCTGCGTTGGATGAGATCGCCGCCGAGCCCGGACAGCTCCGCCTGGTCGACCTCGGTGAGCGACTTGGGCTGGCCAAATCCACGGCGCGCCGGCTGCTGGTCGGCCTGGTGGAAGTCGGATTGGCCAAGGTTGATTCGCAAGGCCATTTCTCGCTGGGTGAGCGCTTGCTGGGTTTGGGTAGTGCGGCCGGAGCACATGTCTCGGCGCTGTTCCGGCCGACGATCGAACGGGTTGCGGGTGCAACCGACGGTGAAACAGTCGATTTGTCCGTTTTGCGTGGACAGCGGATGTGGTTTGTCGACCAGATCGAATCGTCGCACCGGCTCCGGGCGGTCTCTGCCGTCGGAATCCGGTTCCCGCTGGAGGTGACCGCCAACGGCAAGGCGGCGCTGGCGACTCTCGCCGACGCCGAGGCGGAGGCGGTGATCTCCCGGTTCAATTCCGGCGTCGCCGACCGGCTGCGCCGCGAGACCGCCGAGATCCGGCGCACTGGAATTGCTTTCGACCGCGGCGAACACACCCCGGGGATTTCGGCGGCCGCTATCGCACGACGGACCGTGGGCGACAACGTCGTTGCCATCTCGGTGCCGGCGCCCACCGAACGCTTCCTGGAAAAGGAGCAGCGCATCATCGCAGCATTGCGCACGGCGGCCGACTCACCGGCGTGGACTCGTTGACGGGGAGTGAAGGAGCGGTGAAGATCCGCTGACGGACCGCCGCTAGGGCCGGTCGCGGCGCACGTTTGTCGCCGGCTCGATTTTCTTCCAACGGTGCCTGAGGCCTCGCGCCCGTCCCGGCCACTGGAGTTCGAGCGGAAAGATGTCGTGCTCCAACGGCTTTAGATCGGCGGGCCCTTGGCAATGGTTGGCACGGCCGTGGTACCCCCCAGGGACCCCGGCCGCGCCAAGTTCTTGGTTTCCCGTCAACAGCTCAGAGCTGCCGCTCCCGTGAACAGCTGTCCCCACTCGTGGCGCGCAGCCGACTGCGCCTCGATGAAGCTGGATGTCTTCTCACCCTCGCCTGCGAGGTGCACGAGCGCCCATGCCATCGCGAATACCGGAACCCGGTGGCGCACTGCCGCATTGTGCAATTCGTCGAAAGCCGTCTCCGAACGACACCGGCGAAGTCCGATGATGATCCCCCGCGCGGTGTCCAGAATGCGGCTGGAGTTCGGGCCACACGAAGTCTGTGTGGGAACCCAGTTCGCCATGCTGCACATACCTCCTGTTGCGCCCCAACGAAAATTCGCTACCCGACATAGCGAACAAGAATCCCCGCGAGAACTGATAACTCGCCACCGTGATTCTCAAAGGCGCACTGTGCCATGATTTGTGGATCGGTGTCATTGCGCCAGACAGTGGTTCACTTCGGTATGCAGCTGTAACCGTTTCGCGACCGACTGGCTGCCACCGGACGACCCGCCCGACCCGGCCGATTGACCCTATGGATGCAGGCAATCAGGCCCGAATCAGCCTGCCAGGACTAGTAATTCATCAAATCCGGCGACGATGGCGTCATAAAAGACGTCGTAGTCGGGTATCGCGGCGGTATCGACGTTGATGCCCAGGGCACAGGTGTCGACGTAGGTCAGCAGCGTGACGTTGACTGACGCGCCGATCGTCGGACCGAACGCGTATTGCGCGCGTACCGCCGCGCCGCCCAGAAAAACCGGCACCGGGACACCCGGCACGTCACTGGCCAGGAAATCGACGTGGCGCAGTACCGAACCGATGTACCACCGCGGCATCAGGTTCAACGCGCCGGCAATCACCTGCGTGTAGGGCAGCGATCTTTCATCACGTACCGCCGCGGTGCGCTGGTGTATTGCCTTGATTCGTGCTGCGGGGTCGGCCTCGCCCACCGGCACGTCGAAGCGCATCAGCGTGATCCGGTTTCCTCCGATCCCATCGGCCTTCGTTCGTATGCTGATTGGCATCGTGAGGTGTAGGTCGCCGACCGCAACGCCGTGCTTCTCGTGGTAGAGACGTAACCCACCGGCCACGCCGGCGACAAACGCGTCGTTCAGCGCCCCTCCGCATCGGTGCGCGGCTTCCCGTAGCAGCGGCATCGGAACGTCGTATACCCCGAGACGGCGGATCATGCCGCGGTCCGTTACCAATGGAGACCCGGTCCGCGCTATCGGCCGAACCGTCCGGTAGACGGACGCCGCGGTGGCCGCTGCCGATCGGAGCGTCGCAACCGGCCGCCGAACACCGTCGTACATCAGCCGCGGCGCCCACTTGACCGCGCCGGTCAAGACGCCGCCGAGCAGGCCGGTGTCATAGCGCCAGGTGTCGCGGTATCCGCTGAGGGGCGATGGCTTCGCTACCTTCGGCTCGGGTGGCAGGGGTTCATGCTCCGATAGTTCTGCCGAAAGGTTGAACAGGGTCATCGCGATCTGGATGCCGCCGATTCCATCCGTGAGGGCATGGTGGAACTTGCAGATCATTGCCGCGCCACCGTTCTCGAGGCCGTCAATCAGCGTCGTCTCCCAGAGCGCGCGGGCCCGGTCGAAGTCCTGCATCTCGGCCAATCGGGCCATCTCGAGAACGTCATCGAGTGTCCCAGCCCCGGGAGCGGCAGCTCGCCGGATGTGGTAGTCGAGGTCGAAGTCCCGGACACGCTCCCACCGGGGCGGAGCAGGCGGCGGCGACGCCACCACCCGCTGTCGAAACATAGGCAGTTTTCGGCTGATCAGGTCGAATCGCTCCCGCACCTCGCCCCAGTCCGGGGACCGATCCAGCAGTACGACGCTCACCACGGTGGATCGCAGCCGTGGATCACTTTCCATCGCCCAGGTGAAGGCGTCGCTGTTGCGCATGAATGCAGTCATTGGTGTGCTCCAGGCGCAAACCTACGGCTGGCGGTGGCCGAAGTCATCAGATTGTTGGCACACAATGACTTTGGTCCTTCGAATTAGGGCCGTTTGTCAACGTGGCCCATCGTCAAAGCACCGCTTTGAGGTCCTTCGCCTTCGCGATGTCATCCCACTCAACGCCGAGTTCGAGCAAGATTTCCTCGGTGTGCTGGCCATGTTCCGGGGCGCGCGCGGGAAGCGGCGGGGTTTCGTTGAACTGGACCGGCGCGGCGACGATTCGGTATTTCTCACCGTGATCGTCAACGTTCGTCACCACGTAGCCGTTGGGTTCGACCTGCGGATCATTGAGGGTCTCGCGCGGCGTTGCCAGCGCGCCCCACACACCGGGTTCGCTTTCGAGCACCTTCTGCCAGTGCGCGAGGTCATGGCTGGCAAACGTGTTCGCCACGATCTCGGTCGCCGCGGCCGCGTTCGCGATCAGGTTGCTCGAGGGTACGAACCGCTCGTCGGTGGCCAATTCAGAAAGCCCCATCCGCTCACAGAAGCCGACCCAGAATTTGTCGGGCTGTAAGAAGACCAGCTGAATCCACCTGCCGTCTTTGGTCTTGTATCGGTTCACCAGCGGATTGATGGCCAACCCTGGTGGTGCGCCCGGAATGCCGTCGATGTCGAAGAAATCTGCGGCCGAAATCGACGGTGCGATGGACCACATCGCTTGCGCCAGTAGCGAGGAGTCGACGATCGTCGACTCACCGGTGCGTTCCCGGTGGAACAACGCCGCACACACGCCGCCGGCCAGCGTGGCCCCACCCTGCAGGTCGCCGAAACCCGGACCCTGGACCGCGGGTGTATCGGTCCCGAACGGCGTGAGCGTGTAGGCAACGCCGCCCCGGGCCAGGTAGGTGGCGGCATCGAAGCCGCCGCGATCGCGATCCGGGCCGCGGACTCCCAGGCCGGTGCCGCGCGCAATGATGATCTTGGGATTGAACGCGCGGATGTCGTCGACGGTCAGTCGCGCCCGCTCCAATGCGCCGGGCAGCCAGTTGGTCAGGAAGACGTCCGCAGTCGCCAACAGGCGGCCGAACAACTCGCGGCCCGTTTCGGATTTGATGTCGATCGCGATGCTGCGCTTGCCGCGGTTGCCCAACTCGAGGATGAAGTCGGCGTCCGGGCGCGCCGCTTCGCGGGTGAACCCGCCGACGACCAGGGCTCGCCCGGGGTCACCGAAGGCGACACCCTCCACTTTGATGACGTCCGCGCCCCAGTCCGCCAGGGCGGCTCCGGCCGATGGCACGTATGTCCATGACGCCAATTCGACGATCCGCACACCTTGAAGGACGCCACCGTGCATGCCTGACATCGCCAATCCCCTCGGTCGGGCCTGTCCTTGCTATTTTAGATATTCTAGTTACCCTAAGGGATATTGATAGCCCGGCTACAGCCACGCGCAGGTTTTCGTGGAAGAGATGCGATGGAGCCGATCGTTGGTCAGATCCCGAATCCTCGATGCGGTAAACGTGTGGCGCACTAGGGCTTGCGGCAGTCGGCCGATTCTTCCGAACGTCATCGGCACGGCGATGGGTACCGGGACGAAGGGCGAGCGATGGGCAGGGTAACGGGCAAGGTGGCCGTGATCAGCGGCGCCGCGCGGGGTCAGGGGCGGTCGCACGCCCGGATGCTGGCCGCGGAGGGTGCCGACATCATTGCGGTGGATCTGTGCGAGGACATCGACACGAACGAGTACCCACTGGCCAGGCCGGAGGATCTGGATGAGACGGCGCGGTTGGTCGAGAAGGAAGGGCAACGCGCCTTCACCGCTATAGCCGACGTCCGCGACCGGGTGGCCCTGTCCGCCGCAATCGACCAGGGCGTCGCCGAACTCGGTCACCTCGACATCGTGGTCGCCAACGCGGGCATCTGCCCGCTCACCGCGGGCCTGCCGCCGAAGGCGTTCGCCGACGCCGTGGACGTGGACCTGATCGGAGTGCTCAACCTTGTACATGCGAGCCTCAAGCATCTGCAAGCCGGCGCGTCGATCATCGTGATCGGATCCAACGCCGCGTTCATGTCGTCGATGAACACCACCGGCATCGACGGCGGTCCGGGCGGAGCCGGATACGCCTTCGCCAAACTCGCTGCAGCACACTATGTTAACGACTTCGCTCGGGCGCTGGCCCAATTTTCCATCCGGATGAACGCGGTGCACCCGACGAACGTCAACACCGACATGTTGCACAGCCCGCCGATGTATCGAGCGTTCCGGCCCGACCTGAAGGAGCCGACCCGCGAGGACGCCGAACCGATTTTCCCGTTCGTCCAGGCGATGCCGATCCCCTACGTCGAGCCCGAGGACATCAGCGAAGCGGTGCTGTTTCTCGCCTCTGATGCCGCCCGCTACATCACGGGGCAGCAATTGCGCGTCGACGGCGGTGGCTTCCTCAAGGTGAAGCCATGGTCGGGCGCGTGACGGCAGTGGCATCAACCAGACTGCACCACAACGGAACTACGCGATGACCGACACTGAATCCCCCGACACACAGCGGCGTCTCTACGCGCTCATGGTGCTGATGAAGGCGGCCGACGACCGGCTGTCCAAGGGCATCGGCACCGGCGAATTCATGTGCGTGTATTGGCCGTCGCGCGGCCAAGAGGCGATCGCCGCCGCGATGGGTGTCGCACTGCGACCCGACGACCAGCTGGTGACCACCTACCGCGGGCTGCACGATCTCATCGGCAAGGGTGTCCCGCTCGAGGAGATCTACGGCGAGATGATGGGGCGCAGCGTCGGCGCCAGCCGCGGCAAAGGCGGCACCATGCACATCGCCAAACCTGAAGTGGGCGTCATGCTTTCAACGGGCATCGTTGGCGCCGGACCGCCGGTGGCCGTTGGGCTGGCGATGGCCGCCAAGCGAAAGAAGCTCGATCGTGTCACCGTGGTCAGCTTCGGCGACGGTGCCACCAACACCGGCTCCTTCCACGAGGCGGCCAATATGGCCGCGCTCTGGGATCTGCCGGTGGTGTTCGTCTGTCAGAACAACTTGTACGCCGAGATGACACCGACCAGCGACACCATGAAGCTCGAGCACGTGGCCGACCGCGCCGCCGGATACGGCATGCCGGGCGTTCGTGTCGACGGCAACGAACCGTTGGTGGTGAAAGCCGCTCTCGACCAGGCTCTGCAACGCGCGCGCGGCGGTGCCGGCCCCACCTTCATCGAGTGTGTGACGTTCCGCTTCCGCGGCCACTATTTCGGCGACCGGATGCCCTACATCCCCAAGGAACAACTCGAAGCGGCGATCGCCGCCGACCCGGTACCGCGCTTCCGCCGGCAACTCGGCGACGGCGGCATCTGCGGCGAAGAAGAACTCGCGCGCATCGACGACGAGGCGTTGGCGACGGTGGAATCCGCACTGCAGACGGTGATGAGCGCGGAATCGCCGCCGGCGGGCGAACTTGACCAGGACGTGTACGCAACTCCGATCAAATTCCCGGTCTGAGGACTCTCGGATGGAAGAAAACGAGGGATGGACGAAAAAGAGATGACGATGCGCGAGGCGCTGAACCTCGCGCTCGATCAGGCGTTGCAGGCCGACGACCGAGTGTTTCTGCTCGGCGAGGACATCGCCGATCCCGGTGCCTCCGGACCGACCGCGGGGCTGTCGACGAAATACGGCCACGACAGGGTCCTGGACACCCCGATCTCGGAAGCCGCGATAGTCGGTGCGGCGATCGGCGCGGCGATCGACGGACTGCTGCCGGTGGCCGAGATCATGATCATGGACTTCATCGGTATCGCCGCCGACCAGTTGATCAACAACGCCGCCAAGCTGCGGTTCATGACCGCCGGACGGACGACGGCGCCGATCACGATCCGTACCCAGGTTTATGCCGGGCTGGCCACCGGTGCCACCCATTCGCAGAGTCTGGAAGCGTGGTTCATGCACATCCCCGGGATGAAGGTGATCGTGCCGTCCACCCCGCGTGACGGCAAAGGACTACTCACAACGGCGATCTTCGACGAAGACCCTTGCCTGTTCATCGAAACAATTCGGCTGCAGGGCAAGAAGGGGCCCGTCCCCGTCGATCCGGCCTTCGCGATTCCGCTGGGCCTCGCCGACATCAAGCGGCCGGGTGCCGACGTGAGCCTGATCAGCTACGGCCGCGCCGTGCACGATGCGCTGGCGGCGGCGCAGACTCTGGCCGAGCAAAATATCAGCGCTGAGGTCGTCGACCTGCGAACCTTGGTCCCGCTCGACGTCGAGACGGTCGTCGAATCGGTGCGCCGGACCCGCAGGGCTGTCATCGTCCACGACGCGGTCCAATTCGCCGGTCCGGGGGCTGAGGTCGCGGCGATCCTGCAGTCCGAACTGTTCGGCGAGCTGGTTGCGCCCGTCGAGCGGGTGGGCGCCAGATTCGTGCCCAATCCGGCCGCGGCCGCGCTGGAAGCTCAGGTGTACCCGTCGCCGGCCAAGATCGTCGCCGCCGTGCGGCGAACTTTGGCGAAGGCGGGCGCCCATGGCTGACTTCATCATTCGCATCCCACGGGTATCGGTGGCCGTCGCGGAAGCCGAACTCACCGGCCTGCTCGTCGACGCGGGGGAGCACGTCGACGAAGGCACACCGATCTTCATGATCGCCACCGAAAAGGTGGAACAGGAAATCGAAGCCGGGGCTTCGGGCACCGTGCAATGGACGGGCCAGGTCGGCACCACCTACGACATCGGCGCAGAAATCGGCGTCATCACTTCATAGAGGAAGGGTACGAACAGATGGATTTCAACGAGACTCGCGAGCGGATCATCTATCAGAAAGATGGGCCGATCGCGAAGATCACGCTGAACTGGCCGGAGAAGGCCAACGCCCAGGACCAGAAGCTGGCCGAAGAAGTCGACGCCGCGTTGCTGGATGCTGACCGCGATTACGACATCAAGGTTTTGGTGCTCAAGGCCAACGGCAAGGGCTTCTGCTCGGGACATGCCATCGGCGACAACGCCACCGACTATCCGGCGTTCGTGCAGAATGCCATGGTGACAGGCAACCCGTGGAAGGCGCAGTCGGATCTGTTCGTCAAGCCGACCCTGAATCTGTGGGAGTTCTCCAAGCCCACCATCGCGCAGGTCCACGGCTACTGTGTGGGCGGCGGTACGCACATGGGCCTGACCACGGACATCGTCATCGCCTCCGAGGACGCCTACTTCTCTTACCCGCCCCTGCAGGGGTTCGGCATGCCATCCGGTGAATGTTCCATCGAGCCTTGGGTGTTCATGAACTGGCGCCGCGCCGCCTACTATCTGTTCACCGCCGAGGTGATCGACGCCAAGAAGGCGCTAGAGGTCGGCCTCGTCAACGAGGTGGTCAAGCGGGAGGACCTGGACGCCCGGGTGGACGCGATCGCCCGCCACATCGCCCAGGCACCGTTAACCACGCTGATGCTCACCAAGGCGAACCTCAAGCGCGCCTGGGAGCTGATGGGCATGCGGGTGCACTGGCA
Organism: uncultured Actinomycetota bacterium; assembly: GCA_963794245.1. Lineage (GTDB taxonomy): Bacteria > Actinomycetota > Actinomycetes > Mycobacteriales > Mycobacteriaceae > Mycobacterium. Next base: position 306,713 of record CAWCDD010000006.1, read on the forward strand.
GAGCTCCAACGATCTCGTCGCGCTCGCGTCAGTCAGCAAGGATGTGCAGGAGCTGATCCAGAAGGTGTTCAAGGACAAGGTGCTGCCGTCCGAACAAGCCCGGCGACAGGCCGCGGCCGCCGCCCAGACCGATGGCGCCGCAGCCACTTAGGCCTGCTGGTGAACATCGCCGATCACGCGATCGCAGCCGCACAGTCGCCGGCCCTGATTGCCGACGCCGGCACGATCTCCTTCGGCGAACTGTATGAGCGGAGTCAACGGGTCGCCGCGGCGCTGCACGATGCTGGGCTGCGCCGAGGCGACGGTGTGGCCCTGGTGCTGCCGAATCGTCCGGAGTTCTTCGAAATCACCTGGGGCTGCCAGCTTTCCGGCCTCTACTATACCGCCGTCAACACCCATTTCACTCCCGACGAGGTGGCCTACGTCATCGGCGACTCCGAGGCGAAGGCGGTGTTCGTCGATGGCGAGATGGCCGAAATCGCCGCCCACGTAAGCGATGTCAACACGGCGGTCGACGTCCACATCAGCGTCGGCCGTGGGTTGCCCGGATGGTGTGGATACGAGGATGCGCTGGCGGCTGCGGGTGGCAGCCCCGCCCGCGTCGGACGGATCGGAGATGCTCTACTCGTCGGGCACCACGGGGCGGCCCAAGGCCGTTCGCCGGCCGCTGCCGGCCGACGGTAACGGCTCGTGGGCCCAGTCGGTCTTGGAGATGGCGTTGACCCATCGCTACGGCATGAGTTCGTCGAGTGTGTACCTGTCCCCCGCGCCGCTGTATCACGCGGCCGGGGTGAACTACACGATGGCGGTCAACCGCGTCGGCGCCGCGTCGATCATGATGCGCAAGTTCGACGCCGAGACCGTCCTGCGCCTGATCGACACCCACCGGGTGACGCACGCCCAGTTCGTCCCGACTATGTTCGTCCGGATGCTGAAACTGCCCGAGGCGGTGCGGCGCCGGTACGACGTCTCCAGCCTGCGCTGCGTGATCCACGCTGCCGCCCCCTGCCCGGTGGACGTCAAGCACGCGATGATGGAGTGGTTCGGACCGATCATCCACGAATACTATGGCGGCACTGAAGGATTCGCGGGAACGGTGATCGGCCCCGAGGAGTGGCTGGCTCATCCCGGCTCGGTGGGCATACCGATGGCCGCGGTGCATGTGGTCGGCGATGATGGACAAGAGCTTCCCATCGGCCAGGCTGGAGAGCTTTACTTCGAAGGTGGGCCCGATTTCGAGTACTTCAAGGATCCCGCCAAGACCGCGTCGGTGTACAACGAACGGGGTTGGCGCTCCTTGGGAGACATGGGATACGTCGACCGGGACGGGTACATGTACCTGACCGATCGGTCGACGTTCATGATCGTGTCCGGCGGGGTGAATATCTACCCGCAGGAGGCGGAGAACCTCTTGGTCATGCATCCCCAACTGGTCGATGCCGCGGTCTTCGGCGTCCCCAACGACGAGTTCGGTGAAGAGGTCAAGGCCGTCGTGCAGCCCGTCGAAGGTGTTACACCCGGGCCAGAGTTCGAGGCCGAGCTCATCGCATATTGCCGGGCCCACCTGGCCGGCTACAAGTGCCCGCGCACAGTCGAATTCGACCCGGAACTGCCTCGCGATCCGAACGGGAAGCTCTACAAGAGGCGCGTTCGCGAGCGTTACTGGCAGGGGCGGGCATCGCGGATCGTGTGACGCTGGACGGAGATGGCGGGAGATGGTGACAGTGAGCAGCCTTAGCGACGGGGTGAATTGGGAGCCGCTGCCGGTACCGTGGGCGGTCCAGACCGCCGATCGGATACCCAAGCAGCGGTACTACGACCTGGAGTTCTACCAGCTCGAGAAGGAACTGTTCTGGCCACGCGTCTGGCAGATGGCGTGCCGGCTCGAAGAGATCCCCAAGCCCGGCGACTTCGTCGAGTACGAGATCCTCGACGAATCCATCATCGTGGTGCGGGTGGATGCCGACAACGTGCGTGCCTACCACAATGCCTGCCGCCACCGCGGCGTAAAGCTGGTGGAAGGCAACGGGAATCGGCGTACCTTCGTGTGCCCGTTCCACGGCTGGTGCTGGGGTATCGACGGACGCAATACCTTCGTTCTGCGGGCCGACGAATTCGACGAGCACAACCTGAACCCTGACGACCTCCGCTTGGTTTCGGTCAGATGTGAACTCTGGGGCGGCTGCGCGTGGATCAACCTCGATGACGAAGCCCCTGGACTGCGGGACTGCTTCGAGCCATTCGCGACGATCTACGACGCCTGGAAAGTGGAATCGATGCGCGTCGAGTGGTGGCAATCGTGTCGGCTTCCGGTGAACTGGAAACTGGCGACGGCGGCGTTCATGGAGGGCTACCACGTCCCGCAGACCCACCCGCAACTGCTGCCGTCGAGCATGCCCCAAACCGACAAACCACCCGGGCTGACGCAGACCAACCTGTATTTCATGCGCACCCTCGGTGAAGGCATGGCCGGCATGACGCATGAGAACGACGTCCGCATCGCCGAGGGCCTGCAGAACATGGATCTGCCGGCCGACCCGGCCGCGGCGATGGCGATCTGGCGCAGCACGCTGAACGACGCGGTGGTCGACTGGCATCGGGCCCGCGGCTGCGACATGCCCGACCTCAACGACTTGGCGCGGCGCGGCATCGTCGAAGCGATCAATTTTGCCTTCCCGCATTATTTTCTGCTGCCTCAGTACAGCAGCGCGTCGTCATACCGGATCCGCCCGCTCGGTCCCGAGGAGACATTGTTCGAGATCTGGTCACTCACCCGTTTTCCGTCCGACCTTTCCGCGGGTCGGCCCACACCCCCGGAACCCATGGCTCCCGACGACCCGCGGTGGCCCCCGATCCCCGCCCAGGACTTCTCTAATCTGCCCAAGCAGCAAAAAGGGCTGCACTCCAAGGGCTTTGAGTACATGCGCTTGTCCAGCAGAATCGAGGGGCTGATCTCGAACTTCGAACGCGTCATCGACGGCTTCCTTGCCGGGTTGCCATACGGCGCGCTGGTCCCCGCCATCCAGAAGACCAACACCACGATCGACGTGCCGATCGCCGATCTCGGCTTCACCGCCAGGCTGGAGGCACGATGACCACTGCGTGGGATCGCTCGGTAGACCTGCTCATCGCGGGCAGCGGCGGGGGCGGCATGGTGGCGGGGCTGGCCGCGCTGGACAGTGGGCTCGAACCACTGATCGTCGAGAAGCAGGCTCTGGTCGGCGGATCGACGGGGCTTTCCGGCGGTATCGTCTGGCTGCCGAACAATCCGTTGATGCGCGCCGATGGCATCGCCGATTCGCACGAAGACGGCCTGGCCTATCTGGCTGACGTGGTCGGCGATATCGGTGCGCCTTCCTCGCCGGCGCGCCGCGAGATGTTCCTCACCGCGGGCTACGAAATGATCAATTTCCTGATCCGCAAGGGTGTTCGGCTGATCCGCTGCGCAGGCTGGAGCGACTACTACCCGAATCACAAGGGCGGCAACGAGTCCGGCCGGGCCGTCGAGGGAATCCCCTTCGATGCCGCCGAGCTGGGGAGCTGGCACGACAAGGTACAGCCGCCGCTGGCCAAGAACTACGGGTACGTGGTGCTCACCAACGAATTACGTTCGGTGCAGTACTTCAACCGCGCACCCCGCGCATTCGCGGTGGCGACAAAGGTGTTCCTGCGCACCGCGGCGGCCCGAGCGCGCCGTGCCCAGATCCTCACGAACGGCTCCTCACTGATCGCTCAGATGCTCAAGGCACTGATCGACCTCGGCGGAAATCAGCCGCCGCTGTGGACGAATGCCGCGATGGAGGATCTGATCGTCGAGGACGGCCGCGTCGTCGGTGCGCGCGTCAATCGGGACGGCGTACCAGTGAACATCGAGGCGCGCAAGGGAGTCTTGCTGGCCGCCGGCGGCTTCGGTCACAACAAGGAGATGCGACGCCGGTACAGCGGCGACCAGCCAAACGAGGGCCAGTGGTCAATCGCCAACGCCGGCGACACCGGCGAAGTGCTCGAGACGGCAATGCGGCTGGGCGCGAAGACCGACCTGCTAGACGAAGCATGGTGGCTGCCTTCGGTTTTCATCGCCAACGGAGGCGCCGTCGCCGCATCCCTGGGCTCGGGGCGACAGCGTCCCGGCGCCATTTACGTCGACTCGACCGGACGGCGGTTCTGCAATGAGTCGAACTCCTACGTCGAAGTCGGCAAGGCGATGTACGCCAACAAGGCGGTGCCCTGCTGGATGATTTTTGACGACGGATACGTGCGTCGATACGTCACCAGCGCCAATCCGCTGAAGCGCAACCAGCGCCTGCCTGCCGAGCTGATCGAAAACGGTGCGGTCAAGCGGGGCGTCACCATCGCGGACCTTGCTCGCCAGATCGATCTGCCCGCCGAGGAATTGTCACGCACCATCGAGCGGTTCAACCGTTTCTCTGCGCGGGGCCTGGATCCCGACTTCGGGCGGGGCCAGTCTGCCTACAACGACTGCCTCGGCGATCCGGGGTATCGGCCGAACGCCGCCGTCGGCCCGCTGGACCGTGCGCCGTATTACGCGACTCGGGTTCTCCCGGCGGACGTCGGAACATGCGGGGGTGTGATCACCAACGAGTACGCCCAAGTGCTCGACCAGCAGGACCGGGTGATCGACGGCCTCTACGCGACCGGCAACAACACCGCAACGGTGATGGGCCGCACGTATCCGGGCGCCGGGGCGAGCATCGCGAGCTCGATGGTCTTCGGTTACGTCGCCGCGAGGCACGCCGCCGGCCGCAAGATCGCCGGCGCGACGAGCCGCATTCGCGAGGACCTCACTTAGAGCACCACGCCTGAAGGCGTCGCCCCCGGTTGGCCGCCAGCCGGTGGCTCGGTGGGGGCGCTCCCCGACGCCTGATCGCCCGCGGCGGCGCCTTCGGCGAGGGTCGTTTCCTCGTCGTCCTTCTTCTTGTCGTCGTCTTTGTCCTCGTCGTCCTTTTTCGCTTCGTCAGCGGGCGGCGGCTCGGCGCTGGTGGTGTCCGAAGCAAGCTGCGCGGGCATCGAGCCGCCGCCCATGCCCCCCTGCGTGAGTCCCTGGATACCCTGCATGGCGCCCTGCATACCCTGGGACAAACCCTGCATCCCCTGCGACGCGTTCCCCAGAAGCTGACCGATCTGCGCGGGTGTCGGAGTGGGCGTCGGCGTCGCACCCGGCTCCGGATTCGGCTCCGGATTCGGCTTGGGCTCCGGCTTTGGCGTTTCACCGGGCGGCTTGATGACCGTGCCCTTGGGAGGAGCGTCTGGTTTCAGCGGCTTTAGAGGTATGTTCGCGTACTGAACATAATACTTCAATGCCGATTCCGAACTTGCCTGCAGTTTCTCATACCAATCAATAGCTGAGGCTATGTATTCCTGGTAATTATGTTCCACATAAAACCTATACCAATAATCGCATTGCGATACTTCGTAGGTCGTGGGATGCGCGCCTCCCAGGGCGTACTGGTTATTGTAGCCGGTGGCGGCGGTGGCCTTTTTGTGCACGTCGACGACCCTGTCAGCCTGCTGGCCGAGGTCGCCGCACAATTTCGCCATCGAATATATCCACTCCTTGTGCTGTTGGAAATCTCGTTCAACTTGCGCAGTCGCCTCCCCCTCCCAACGAGTAAACAGCCGGAACCGATAGGTCTGTTCTTGAAATGCCTGCTGGAACGCTTTCCATTCCTGCGCAAACGCCCTGAACGCCGTGCCCTGATCCCCGGATTCAATGTCCTCCGCGGCCTGTCTGACTTCGTAGTAGGGGTATTCAAACGGCGGCGCGGCTGCCAGTTGCTCCGGCGCCGTCCAGGGCTCGTCATCGGCGACCACTGACGGCGTCGTCACCCCCACCGCGGAAGAGTCGTTATTAATGATCTTGTCGATGGCCTCCGCGGCTCCGGTGTCGACCTCTTCATAGGCCTTGGCCGCATTTCTCAGGGATTTCGCCAGAATTTTCCATTCCCGTTCGCATCCCTTGAGGTACAACCGCAACGTGTCGGCGGTAAGCGCGAGTCGTGTGGCAGTGTCGTTGATAAACGAAAGGTTGCACGGCCCTTGCGGGTTGGTGGACGGGACAGCCGGCAGCGGTTGCTCGAGTTCATCGGCCCGCGTCAGGAGCTCCTCATATTCGACGTTGAGCGTCTGCGTCATATCGGCCCATTCTCCTTATGCTGAAGCGATCCTCGCCGGTTGAGTCATGTCCTGGGGAGTGCCGTCACATAGGCACGGGCATAGAAATCGGCACAGCAATCTGCCGATCGGGCCACCAGCGGCCAGATACGATGCAGCCACCAAACACCCCTCTCGTCGCGCCGGCCATGCGGGTGATGCAGTGGCGCGCCAGCCGCCTAACACATGCAATCCTAATTCATCGACCGGGGCTGTTACGCGCCAATTTTCACGCCCCCCACCGGGCCTTCGACCTCATCTACAGCCAGCGCAGCGTAGCCAGAACGACCAGTTCCCGAGCACAACAAAGTCTCGGGTCAGCTAGGAATCCGCTCACCCCAAACGGCGGCACGTCGGACTACGGGGCTTCCCTGTCATCGCCGGCGACGAATTCGCGCGGCTTCATGCCCGACTGCATGAGTTCGGCTCGCCGCGCCTGCACATCGGAAGCGGCGCCGACCATGTTGGTCAGGATGTGGCTGACCTGAAGGTGCACCCGCATACCCATCAATTCCCAGGCGCGCTTGACGTTGTTCTTCACTGCCATCAGCGTGGTCAACGGGATTTGGGCGATCTTGCGCGCCATCTCCTCGACCGTGTCCTCGAGGTCGTCGCGCGGCACCACCCTGTTCAGCAGCCCCCAGTCCAGGGCTTGTTGGGCGGACAGGGTTGGTGCCAGCAACAACCAGTCCATGGTTCGGTGCCAGTTCATCAGCAACCACGGCTCAATCATGGTGTGCCCGCCGGGTTCTCCGAGACTTTGGGCAAGCGGCATCTGGAAATACGCGTCGTCGGACGCCACACAGAAGTCGGTCAACAAGCCGAGATAGATCCCGCCCCCCATGCAATAGCCGTGGATCTGGGAGATGGTCGGCTTGGGGAACTCCCACAAGTACAAGGTCGGCCACAAGAACAGGTCGGCGGTGCCTTTGTACAGGTCCTCAAACGTATTTCCAAAGTCTGGATAGGGGTTTTCGTCCGGACCCCACCGGGCCACATGCCCGCCGCAGAAGCCCTTCCCGTTTGCCTTGAGAATGACGACCTTGATTTCGCTGTCGCGGTCCGCCTCGTGCAGGCAGTTGTCGACTTCCGTGACGAGGACGGCGTCCTTGGTGTTGGCCTTGTCGACCCGATTCAAAATGATCCGCGCAATCGGCGGTTCCCGTTCATAGATGACCGCTTCGAGCTCGCGCCGCTCCATCATCGGGACATTACCCTGCCCAACTCGCTCAGCGGTTGCATGATCTCGAGGTGAGGAGTGAGCTGTATTGGGTGAGCACCGGGCTGTGCCACCGCTTGGATTCCGACGACGAATGGAGCTCATATGGCGACTCCTTTGGACCGGGTAGAGCAGCTGGACCTGGTGGCCCGTCTCAAGTCCTCCTACCCGGAACTTCCGGACGCGCCCACCCCCGATCTCATTGATCACGACCGATACACCGCTTACACCAAGACCCCGCACGATGTCGGTGGTGAGCCGGACGCACCTCTCGAATTCGAGAACAAGCAATACGAGATATGGGAAGAGAACACCTACATCATGTGCGAGGTGCTCGGGTGGCGCGGAATCTGGTTGTCGGAGGAACGGCGCCGGATGGGCAATGTGGACCTGGGCCGCGCCATCTATCTAGGTCTGCCCTACTACGTGCGGTGGTTGCTCGCGGTCGTGCGAGTCCTGGTTGAGAAACACCACATCGGACTGAGCGAGCTGGCCGAGCGCATGGTTGAGGTGAAGGCCCGGTATGAAGGCGGGCTGCAGGGAAAGCCGTTGGAAGCCAAGCCCAAGTTCGAAGGCGACCCGGCCAACGTCAAGCGCAACGAACACCACATCCACGCCGTCGGCAAGGGCGATCCGCAGATTTTTGCCGGGCAGGCCGGCGAACCGAAGTTCCGGGTCGGCGACGAGGTCGTGGTGAAGGAGCTGCCCATCCTGCTCTACACCCGCACCCAGGAATACGTCCGCGGCGCGAAAGGTGAGATCGCCGTCGTCACGTACGAAAGCCCCGCGGCCGAGGACGAGTCCTGGGCCGGGCCGGATCAAAAACCCGAGTGGTTCTACATCGTTCGATTCAATCTGTCCGAGCTCTGGCACGGCTACACCGGTCCCGCCAATGACACGCTGCAGACCGAGATTCCGGAGCGGTGGCTGCAAGCGGCCGGCTAGCCGAGCTTTTCGTTCACTGCGCCCTAGCGAAAGGATCTCAGCATGACCGATCACGATCACGATCACGATCGCACCGCCGCGCCGATGGTCGACGAGATCACCGACTTTGAAGTGCTCGAGATTGCTCTTCGCGAGTTGTGCATCGAGAAGGGGATTTTCACCGCGGAGGAACACCGCCGCATGACCGAATACGCCGAACAAATCGGGCCGACCCCGGCAGCCCACCTGGTGGCCCGGGCGTGGCTCGACCCCGCGTTCAAGGAGCTCGTCGTTTCGGATCCGCTTGCCGCCAGTAAGGAAGTCGGAGTCGACTGGCTGCACCCCACGGGGTTTGGCACGCCGAGTGACTTCACGGCCTTTCACGTCCTGGTGGACACGCCGACTCTGCACCACGTCATCGTGTGCACGTTGTGCTCCTGCTATCCACGTCCGATTCTGGGCAATTCCCCGGAGTGGTACCGGACGCCGAACTTCCGTCGCCGTATCGTGCGCTGGCCGCGCCAGGTGCTCGCGGAGTTCGGGCTGTACCTACCCGAAGAGATCGAGATTCGGGTCGAGGACTCGAATCAGAAGCACCGGTTCATGGTGATGCCCGTGCGCCCCGAGGGAACCGATGGCTGGACCGAGGATCAGCTGGCCGAAATCCTCACCCGCGATTGCCTGATCGGCGTGGCCTTGCCCAAGGCCGGCGTGACCACGAACGCGATCACCGAAACCCGACCTGCCATCCATCCGGTCGGCGACTGATTCGGAGGCGAATAGGTGAGCACTCCCGAAAGCTTGGACTCGGCCGAGGCCTTCTCGATTGCACCTTTGACGAAAATCGTAGAGCGCAACCAGGTCTGGAGCCGGATGGCCGCCAAATACGGGGTCGACAACCCGGCGCCCCCGTGGCAGACAAGCCTGGACGGGATGTGCGACGCCCTCGATCAAAGCGCTTGTGGCCCAGAGGCACTCGGCTTTGTCGAGCGGCGCAACGAAGAAGATGCGCTGTCGGCGACTGTGTATTCCGAGCTGCCTTACCCGGAGAACCGCCTGGTCGCACTGGCACATTCGCTCGTAGCGCGTGGCGTGATCGACGAGGCGGAACTCCAGGAGCGGATGGCAGCCGTGCGGGCCAGGCTCGAATCCTGACCAAACTCAGCGACGGACGTCACAGGCCGCATTCTCGTCGTTGTACACCTGGTGCGCTATGCTGACACCAACGTTGGCTTCAAAGCCTGATGTCAACCACGTCGTGGAACGCTTCTTCATCTCACTGGTGCCGCCCCGAAATTCGGGCTCAACCACCACGTTCAGATGATCCGTGCATCCGCACTAGCTTGTCTCGCGGCGATCGATTTTGCCCTCCGGCAATCTCGCCAACTTGTGCTGAGCACCGCGCGCGACAAACACGTTGCCGGTCCGGCATGACCGATGCCTGAAAGGCACCGAAAAGTGACTACCGACAAAACCTTTGCCGACCTCGGCGTGCGCAGACCCATCGTCGATGCGCTCGCGAAGCGCGGCATTACCGATCCATTTCCGATTCAGGTTGCGACCCTGCCCGATACGCTGGCCGGCCGCGACGTACTCGGCCGCGGGAAGACGGGCAGTGGAAAGACCCTGGCCTTCTCGATTCCGCTGGTCACGCGGCTCTCCGACAGCAACCGGCGTCCGTCGCGACCGTCGGGTCTGGTGCTCGCGCCGACCCGTGAGCTGGCCAGTCAGATCACTGCGACGCTCGAGCCGCTGGCAGCAGCCTGCGGTCTGCGCGTCACCACGATCTTCGGCGGCGTTTCACAACACCGTCAGGTGGTGGCACTCAAATCCGGCGTCGATATCGTGGTGGCCTGCCCGGGCCGACTCGAGGATCTGATGAAGCAGCGGCTGATCAGCCTCGAGGCGGTCGAGATCACGGTGATCGACGAAGCCGATCACATGGCCGATCTCGGCTTTCTGCCCGGCGTCACTCGGATCCTGGCTGCTACGCCGAATGGCGGCCAGCGGCTGATGTTTTCGGCGACCCTGGACAACGGCGTCGACAAGCTGGTCACGCGGTTCCTCCAGAACGAGGTGCTGCACTCAGTTGATGCGGTCGACTCGCCGGTATCCGAAATGACCCATCACGTCTTCCACGTCGCCAACGCGGAGGCCAAAAAGGAAGTTGTGCACCGGCTCGCCTCCGGCACCGGGCGCCGGATTCTATTCATGCGCACCAAGCACCAAGCCCGCAAACTCGCCAAACAGCTCACCGAATCGGGAGTTCCGTCGGTCGACTTGCACGGCAACCTGTCTCAGCCCGCCCGCGAGCGCAACCTGGCGATGTTCGCCTCGGGCGGTGCCCGGGTGCTGGTGGCAACGGACATCGCCGCGCGGGGCGTGCACGTCGACGAGGTAGAACTTGTCGTGCACATCGACCCGCCCGCCGAGCACAAGTCCTATCTGCACCGCTCCGGCCGCACGGCGCGGGCGGGAAGCGCCGGTGATGTCGTCACCGTCGTCCTGCCCGAGCAGCGTCAAGACACCCAGGTGTTGATGCGCAAGGCCGGCATCAAGGTCGCTCCGCAGCAGGTGACCGCCGCGTCGGAAGCCGTGCACGCGCTCGTCGGCGAGGTCGCGCCCTACCAGGCCCCGCCGCCCGCCGGTGGCCCATCGCGCTCGCCTCAGCAGCATCGACCGAACGCGGGCGGGCAACGGCGTCGCCAGAGCAGCAGTCGGTCGCCGAAGAAGGCGACGGCCGCCCCCACCGAATCACCGGTATCGCACCGCAGCGCCACACCGACGCGGCGGATCGAACAGCGTCGTCGCTCGCGCCGCTCGCAGGGAAGCGCCAGGTAGTTTCGCGAGCCTCACGCCCGCGCCAGCAGCCATGCCTGCCCCTGGCCTTCGCCGGCGGCAATGACGTCCAGTTCGGCGAAGGCCACGGCGAGCTCGCCGGGTGCTGCGCGAAACGGGCCGGGTTCGGCGCCGACTTCGCTGAGCGCAGCCGCAGCCAGCAGCCCGCCCGGCGCCAAGCGTTCGATCAACTCGTGGTCGAGGCGGGGATCGCGGAACCTGTGGCAGAGGATGACGTCGACGGGTGGCCCGTCCGGCAACCCGTCGTCGAGATCCACGACGTCAAACCGGCAGTGGTCGTCGACGCCGCTGTGCCGCGCCAGTTCCCGCGCTTGGCCGATCGCCACCGCGGAGACATCCAATCCGATGACCTCGAGTCCACGCTGGGCCAACCAGACGGCGGCGAGTCCGCGGCCGCACGCGACGTCGAGCGCCCGCCCGGTGGTCGGGAAATCATCCACATAGTCGGCAAAGACGCCCGGCGGGCCAACCGCACCGCCGGATGCCGGTCCCTTACTCGTGTACCGCTCGTCCCAACGCCGCTGGTCCTCCCGGGTCACAGCCGTCACTCTACGACTCGCGCAGCACGAGGACTATTGTCCAAAAGTTCTGGACATATGTCTGTATTTGACGCGGCCGACTTCAGCTTCTGCGTTTGCCATGCCAGACCAATGACCCGAATACGCGAGCCGTCGCTGCAGCACCGGGCCGTTTATCGACTATCGGGCGGTGTTGGTTGGCCGCGCGCATCCTGTTTCCTACACTGGACGGGTGTCTAGAGATGTGGCGCCTGCTGCCGAGACGATGACCGGCGCCGGAGGTGCCCGCCGGTCGGACCGCCGGCCAGGACAAACGATCCGCAAGGTCCTCGACGCCGGGCTGGAGGAACTGCGCGAATCGTCGTTCGCCAATCTGACGATGCGCGCCGTTGCGGCCCGCGCCGGCGTGTCGCCGGCCAGCGCCTATACGTACTTTCCTTCAAAGAGCGCCCTGGTGGCCGCGGTGTATCTGCGATTTCTGCGCGCGCTGCCGCTGCACACCGATGTCAACGACACCACCAAGACCCGGGTGAGCGCGACGCTGCGCGACATGGCGGTGGCCGTGGCCGACGAGCCCGAGCTGAGCGCTGCCTGCGGAGCAGCGTTGATGGCCGACGATCCGGCCGTCCAGCCGCTGCGTGAACAGATCGGCGAAGAAGTGTCGAAGCGGATTGTGGCCGCGCTGGGCCCCGGGTGGCCGCGCGCCGTGAGATCCACCCTGCAGATGACGTTCGCCGGTGCGCTGATGACCGCGCGGTTCGTCAGCTACGAAGAGATCGCCGGGCAACTCGACGAGGCGGTCAACCTCATTTTGGGAGCCTCGGTTGCCTGATTGGCAGACCGCACGAGCGAATTGGATCATTCAACCCCGCCGCCGCACGCCGGCGAGCCACGAGGAGAGTCATGGGCGATAGCGGATTCAACCTGTCGACGGTGTTTTCGACTCTGGCGCAGGCACTTCCCGAGCACCGGGTGTTGTTCTGGCGGGGCCGGCAATGGACTTACGCCGAGATCGACGCACGCGTGGATGGCGTCGCCAGCTACTTGACCTCGCTGGGGCTGGGATGTCACACCGAGCGGGATCGCTTGCAGGGCCACGAGTCTGGCCAGGATCACATTGGGCTGTATCTGCGCAACGGCAACCAGTACCTGGAGTCGATGATCGGTGCCTACCGCGCGCGAGTCGCACCCTTCAATGTCAACTACCGCTATGTGGATGCCGAGCTCGTCTATCTGCTCGCCAAGCAGGTCGCTGCCGAAAGCCTCTCCACCACAACGGGATCCGGCAGCTGATCGCTAGACCGCCGGTGCGAGCGTCCGGGACGACTGGTCGGCACGCAAGAACTGGCCGAACCTCTGCTTGCCCAGCACCGGCGAAGCCTGGCCCGCACTGAACACCAGTTGTCCGGACACCAGCACGCTGCTGACGGTGTCGTCATTGCGGTTCACCATCCGCGAAAGTCCGCCGTAGGACTCGACCGGGTTCTCCGCGTAGGCATCAAGGGATTCGTCGAGCTTGTCGGGGTCGATCACCACGATGTCGGCGCGGTCGCCCTCGCGCAGGGTGCCCGCATCGATCCCGTACCAGGCACCGAGCTCGCCGGTGAGCCGGTGCACGGCACGCTCGATGGACAGGAACGGCGCGCCCCGCCTTTCGGCGTCGTGCACGTGCCGCAGCAGCCGCAGTCCGGAGTTGTAGAACGCCATGTTGCGAAGGTGCGCGCCGGCATCGGAAAACCCCATCTGCACGTTAGGGCTCTGCGCCAGCTTTTTCAGCAACTCGGGACGGTGGTTGGAGATCGTGGTGCGCCAGCGCAGCTTTTCGCCGTGCTCGAGCACCAGGTCGAGGAACGCGTCGACCGGGTGCAGGCCGCCGCGGTCGACACCCACTTGCCCGAAGGACTTCCCGACGACCGATTCGTCAGGACATGCCACGATGTCGGCGTCGAAAAAGTCACGGTGCCACACCCGCGGCCCGTATTTCTGGTCGTAGTCCTTGCGGAACTGACGCCGATATTCCTCGTCGCGCATCAGCTCGTTGCGGGCCAACTCATCCTGTAGATGCAGGGCCGCGGCACCGGAGCCGAACTCTTCGAAGATCACCAACGAAATGCCGTCGGCGTAGACCTCGAACGGCACCGGCAGATGCTGCCAACGGAAGTCACCACCGAGGGCGTTGACGACCCGCGCGAGCGCATCCATCAGATAGATGACCGGCGGCAGGGACTTGACATCGGCAGCCGAAAGCAGGCTGGTCTTGAGTCGGCGACGTCCCACCCCGAGTGACGTCGCCAGCTGGGAAACGATCGAGAACGGGTTCTTGATGTCGGGGCCCGATTGCAGGATTTTGTTGCGCCGTCGCAAGATAGCGTTCAAGCGGCGCAGTTCGCGGGAGGTGGCGTAGGTCGACGGCAGCGTACGCGACCTGCAGACCTCGCCGTCGAGTTTGTCGAACAGCAGTTGCTGCGAGGACATCCCGACGAAGCCTTCGTCGAGGGCCTCCTCCAGCATCGATTCCATCCGCGCGAGTTCGGTCGCCGACGGGCGAATGTCCTTGCGGGTTGCCCGGTCGAGTCCCATCGTGGCGGCCCGCATGTCGGAGTGGCCGATGAACGCCGCAATGTTGGGGCCCAGGTTCAGCTGCTCGAGCGCGGCCACATATTCCTTCGGGCTGGTCCAGGAACGGGCTTCGTCGAGCTGCTCGATGACATATCGTCGCGGAATCGCTTCGACCCGGCCAAAGATGTCGCCCGCGTCGACGTTTTCCAGATACACCGTGGAAAGCGAACAGGAGCCCAGCATCACGGTCGTCACGCCATGTCGCAGTGATTCGGAAAGTGCGGGCTCACATAGTGTTTCGATGTCGTAGTGGGTGTGGATGTCGATGATCCCGGGGATCACCCATTGCCCCGACGCGTCGATGACATCGGCGCCTGCGCTGTCCAGCGGCCCGTCGGTGATGGCGGCGACCCTGCCGTCGCGCACCCCGATGTTGCGAACAGCCGACGGCGCGCCCGTCCCGTCGAACCAGCGTCCGTTCATGATCACGGTGTCGTACTGCATATTCCGGGCCTCCTGATCTGCAGTGATCATACATACCTCAGATAGTGTCTCGTGGGTCGACGAGACAGTCGGGGCGCCGATTCCAGGTCGGCTGCGCACATCAGCAACGATCGTCTAGCTGCGACGATATGATCTAGCCGTGATGAGGACCGACTACACGTTTGCCGCCCGCTAACTATGCGCAGCCACGGTTGGGCAGGGAACACGCCCGCCTCCGACGAGGAGGCGATCGAGCGCATCCTGGATGCGGCGGACAAGATCATCGACGAGCGTGGGCCGGCCATGCGGATCGCCGACGTCGCCCGCGCTCTGGGGGTGACCCGGCAGACCGTGTACCGGTACTTTCCGGGAACCCAAGCGTTGCTGGTGGCCAGCGCGATGCGGTCCGCCGATGGCTTCCTCGACCATCTGGCCGCCCACCTCAAAGGCATCACCGACCCCGTCCTGGCGGTGACCGAAAGTTTCGCGTTCGCCGTCGAACAGCTGGCTTCGGACAATCAGCTCGAATTGGTGCTCAATCGGCGCAACCGGGGCGGTCAGGCGGTCTCCATCGTCTCGGATACCGCGCTGGCCTTCGGGCGATCGATGCTGCACCGCTTCGATATCGATTGGGAGCAGCACGGTTTCGACGAGGCGGGCCTGGACGAGCTGAACGAATTCACGCTGCGGCTGCTGCACTCTTTCCTGGCAGATCCTGGACGGCCCCCGCGCAGCGGCGCGGACCTTCGGCGTTATCTGATCCGTTGGATCGGACCCGCGATTGCCTACCCGCAAATCTCGCAGGCAATGGACACGCTGCGCGCACCTGAGCCCCGGGTCCGCCGGCGGTCCTCGGCGGCGTCCTGATTCCAGGCCATCAGCCTAAGAAGGAGCAGACATGGTCGGACTGGGACAAATCGCCCTGGACAGTGCACCTGTTTTCGGTGGTGCGATGCTCGCGGTTGTGGCCGGGCAATTCAAGGCCCCCGACTATCGGGGATTGATCCAGCAGGACATGGACCTGCTGGATCGCCTGCCGCCGGAGGCAACCGAACGACGCGACGCACTGCGGCGCTCGATCGATGCCCGCATCGACGACCTGACCGAAGCCGCAGACCGAACTCGCGCACTACGTAGGGCCGCGTTGTCGTATAGGGGCAACTGGCGCGACATGGTGGTGCTGCTGTGCGCGGTGCTCTTTACGATCGTCTGGTGGAACGTCGACCACAGCCGAGGCAGCTGGCTGCCGATGTTCGTCCTGCTGATCCTGCTCTGCATAGTGACCGCGGTATACGCATTCCGTGGCGTCCTGCACGCTGGTAGTTCGTTTCTGCACAGACGGCATGCTGGCGAGCGGGACGCACCAAAGTAGCTGACCCACCACGAGATAACGGGTAGCCAGTTTGCACGGAAATGCAGCAGGCGCGCGTGCTGAAAATGTGACAAAATTCAGCGCGTGAAGGCGTACGCCCTCGTCTCCGCCGAGCCGTGCCCCGATGTCGAGGTGGTGTTCGCCTAGTGGCAGATCGGCAGCCGTCACCAGACGAGGGCGTCGGGTCCGTGGACTTCGACGTCGCCGATCGATTGGCGATCATTAATTTGTTGGGCGCCTACGCTCACAGCTACGACGAAAACCGGCTTGACGAGTTCCGTGCGTTGTTCACCGAGGCGCCACAGTTCGGCTTGCTGCACGAGGGTACCGAGCTGTCGCAGGACATCGATACGGTGATGAGTCTGCTCGCAGTCAGGAAAGCGAAATTCAAGGCCGAGAACAACCAGCGCCGCCACGCGCTGAACTCATTGTGGTTTTCCACCCAAGGCGCAGACGAAGCGACCGGGCGCTGCTATGTCCAGGTATTCGCCATCAGGGATGGCGGCCCGCCCACTCCCGACCTGACCGGCCGCTACGAGTTCACCGCGGTCAAGCAGGACGGTGTATGGCGGTTGAGCCGGTGGGTCGTGGCGATGGACCAGGTGCAACTAGGCGACTAAGCCCGCCCGAAAAGCAGTCTCCCGCAAATTGATTCGCTCAGTAGCGGGGCGCCGCCTCGAGAACCTCAACGGCCGCGTCGATGTTCGGAATGATCATCGGCCCGTAATGGCCAACCACTTGTGCGAGCGCGCGGGCGATATGCGCGCCGACGGCGCCGGCGGGGAGCGCTTCGGAGGCCAGAACGATGCCGTTCACCACGTGGCCGGCGCTCAGGCGCCCATCGGCGGTGACCTCGTAGCGCCAGTCGCCGATCTGGACCCGCTCCGGCTGCGACCGGAAGAGGCCGCGGCGCGCCGGGGTCAGAACGACGCCCGGGACCCCGCAGAACACCCTGACCACTTGCCCGACTCCCCCGGGACCGGCCAGGGCTGCGCCGATGGCGCGGCTGGTCCGCTCATGGTCGAAGCTGGTCATCAGTCACTCATCGGCAGCACGAAAGACGGTGTGATGGTTTGCGGTTCGCCGACGCGGCGTACTGCGGTGCCAGCCACGTAGAACTCGACGGTGTGATGTCCCCACGCGTAATTCGAGATCGCGAAATGCACGCCCACGACGCCGTTTCCACCGTCTCGTTCGGCCTCGCTCTGCATACGAGACATGGCCAACTCCCGAGCTTGGTAGCTGCCCTGCGTCCACTGCGGCATCTCGGCGTTGCGCCCCACCTGGCTGAGGGTTCGCAAAAAACCTTGTACGGCAATGTGAAACACGCAGTTACCCATCACAAACGCGACCGGAGCGTACCCGGACCGCAGCAGGGTGGTCAGATCCTGGCCCGTCAGGTGGCTGGTGAAGGCCTGCCCACTGGGGCGCCGATATGCTCCGGGCTTCTCGGCGTATCGCACGGCGGTTCCGACCGCGATGAATTCGAGGTGCTCACCCTCGCCTTGATGGCGCCATTCGAGGCGGACACCGACCACTCCGTCCGCGCCCAGCACTTCGGCCTCCGCCTGCATCCGCGACATCGCATTCCAGCGCGCACGGTATGTCGCGTCGGTCAGCACGGGCAGCTCCGATTGCTGCTTGATTCCGGTGAACTGGTAGCCGACGTGATAGACCGACACCCCCATCACCAGCTCCATCGGCTCAAATCCGGCCCCATGCAGCAGTGCGAATTCATTGATCGAAAGATCGGACGTGAATATCTTCCCGGCGTGCGAGAGACGTTCGCTGGCGACGGGGTCGAGCGAGTTCGGTTGCATTGTCAAAGGCCCTCCTGCGGTTCGCAGCCAGCCTAGGCCGCGGGGCCTTCGAACACATGCATAACGTGCGACATCGTCGACCGAACGGGGTGACGGGTGTTGCGCCAGCCGGTCACGATTCTCGGACTATGTGCCGGCGCGGTCACGCATCCGGCGGGTAGCTGTGGTCGGGGTTGCCGGCGCTGCACTCGAGCAGCTCTTTGAGCGCATCGGGAAAAGCGTCGGCGATGCTCCACAGGTCGGGCAACAGGTCAGGACAGGCGATCAGGCCGATCCCGAGTTCTCCGTTGAGCGACATGACGGTGATGTTGAGTCCGGCGTCACCGATGATCGGTCCGAGCGGGTACATCGCGTCGACCCGGCAACCCAGGAAATACAACTGATCCCTCGGACCGGGGATATTCGACAGGATCAGGTTGTAGGCGCTGCGGTTGATGGGAATGCGCGGCAGGAGTCGCATCGCCGCGCCAAACATCGTCGGCCCGCCGAACTGCGTCCAGTCGTGCAGCAGCGTGGCCCCCAGGGCCGCGGTGTGCTCTTTGGCGGCGCTGTTTCCTGCGGCGATAGCGCGGATACGTTCGGCGGGATCGCTGATTTGGCTTTCCACCCGGCAGAACATCCACGTGGTCTGGTTGCGCCCGGGACGATCGGACTTACCGTGCACCGACACCGGCACGGTGGCCACCAGCGGGCTTTCGGGCAGCTCACCGCGCTCGAGCAGGAATCGCCGCAATACGCCGGCACACAGCGTCACCACCACGTCGTTGACGGTCACCCCGAAGCGGTCCTTGACTCGTTTGACGTCGCGCATATCCAGCTGGTTGTAGGCGATGTTGCGATACCGGGTGACGGAGCCGTTCAACGGGGACGATGGGGCCGAAAACGGTGCTGCCATGGTGCGGCCCTCGCGTGCCCGCAGCACCGTCTGCGCCAGCGTCAGCGCCGTCGCGGGCACCACGGTCGCCAATCGCAACGGACGGCGGGCAAATCCCATCAGTCCGCTCAGCACGATCTGCAAGGGGTTGGCGCCGCCCGCACCCTCGACGGCCTGCGGTGCCGGCGCGTCGGGCTCCGTGCTGCTCAGGTGGGCCAGCAGGTTGGCGCCTGCGACGCCGTCGACCAGCGCGTGGTGGATCTTGAGCATCGCGACGATCGCGTCACTATCCGCGCCGCCCTGCAGCAGCCACATCTCCCACAGCGGTCGGTCACGATCGAGTGGCAGCCCCGCGATGTACCCACAGATCTCGGCGAGCTCGCGGCGCCCCCCGGGCGCCGGCACACCGACATGCTGCAGATGGTGTTCCAGCTGGAAGTTCTCGTCGTCCACCCACACCGGGTGATCCAGGTTCAGCTGGTTGTCGGCGAGCTTCATCCGGAACTCCGGCACCGCCGCGACGCTCTTCGCCAACGCCGCGCAAAACCCGCCGTAGGTGTAGCCCCCCGGCATCGTCGACGTGTCCAACTCCAAAACGCAGCACACGTTCAACGGTTGTGTATGCGTCTCCAGGTAGAGGAAAAACGCATCAAGCCCGCTCAGTCGTTCCATAGCCAACCGCTCGACTAGTGACTTGGTAAACCCCCCGGCCCTTTGAAGTCTAGGTAGCGCAAAAATGCGGGGCTACTCCCCGAGAAGCCAACTCGGTTAAATTTTGAAGACATACCGCCGCGGTATTGAACGATCGGCGGACGCTTCTTCAATTCCCCACTCCGTCGGCTGTCAGCTGGCTGAACCGAGCACGCCCGGGTCTCGTGGTACGAGATATCAGCGCCGGGGGCGTCGTATGCGTAAAGCGGCCGATGTGCGCTGACTACGTGCGGACTCGCAGGAGGATCATGTTCAGACGAGCCGAGAACTGCGATGGTCCCAAGCACAAGCTGCTGACCATCGAACTCTGTGATGTGGTGCGCGAATACCGGATCGGTGGACAAACCGTGCGCGCTCTCGATGAGATCACCCTGCGGCTCGAGGGCGGTCAGTTCGTGTCGATGGTCGGGCCCTCCGGGGCGGGAAAGAGCACCTTGCTGCATTTGCTCGGCGCGCTGGACTCCCCCGATTCCGGGTCGATCGAATTCGACGGCGACGAAATCGGTCGCCTCAATGACGAACAGCAGTCGCAGTTTCGTCATCATCGCGTCGGCTTCATCTTTCAGTTCTTCAACCTGCTACCGACCCTGTCGGCGTGGGAGAACGTCGCGGTCCCGAAGCTCCTCGACGGCGTGCGGCTCGGTAAGGCCAAGCCCGACGCGATTCGGCTGCTCGAGCGCGTCGGCCTCGGACACCGGACCGAGCACCGGCCGGCGGAACTGTCGGGCGGCCAGATGCAGCGCGTGGCCGTAGCGCGCGCATTGATGATGGACCCGCCGTTGATTCTGGCCGACGAACCAACTGGAAACCTCGATTCCACCACGGGTGCTTCGATATTGACGCTGCTC
Source organism: uncultured Actinomycetota bacterium (assembly GCA_963794245.1). Taxonomy (GTDB): domain Bacteria; phylum Actinomycetota; class Actinomycetes; order Mycobacteriales; family Mycobacteriaceae; genus Mycobacterium. Next base: position 327,071 of record CAWCDD010000006.1, read on the forward strand.
AGCGAGGTCGCGCACGAGGCCGGCCGCGGCCGCCTGGTAGTGATGGTGACCCACAACCCAGAGGCCGCAGAGGCGACGGACCGGATGATCATGCTGCAGGACGGGCGGGTCGTTTCCAACGAACGATCGGCGGTCCTGGTGTGAGACCGACTGCCGCGATAGGTGCCGCGGCGAGCCGCCTACGGGTGTTCAGCCTGCGTGAACTTGCCGTGCACCGGCGACGCACTTTCGCATCGATCGCGGTAATGGCCGTCTCCGCAATGTATTTGGTCGCGGTGTTCGGCATCTTCGGGTCGATCAGCGGATCGGTCAATCGGCTCAGCGATGGGATCGCCGGCATCGCCTCGCTGGAGGTGTCGGGCATCACCGATGCGGGGTTTCCCGACACGATCGCCGCGGATGTCGCGGCGGTTCCGGGGGTGGCCACTGCCGCGCCCATGATCCGGACACCGGTGTCCACGTCGTCGGGGCCGGTTCTGCTGTTCGGTGCCGACGACCGTCTCGCGGCGCTGGGCGGTGCGCTCAAAGACGCCTTGAAAAATGGTGCGGCAGCGCAAATGGCGAATCCACCCGGGCCCGCGAACGGAGTCCGGATCGGCCCGGGAATGGGTCGAGCCAAGGGTGAGACATTCCAGCTTGGCTCGGCTTCGGTCACGGTGACCGAAGTGCTCGCCGGTAAAGAGGTGGCGGCTCTCAACGGCGGGAACTACGTCCTCGCGCCACTTGCGTTGGCGCAGAACATCACCGCGAGGCAAGGCCAGCTCGACTCGATCCTGATCACGATCAAGCCGGGTGCCGATCTGGGGCAGGTTCGCTCGGCGGTCACCGCAGCGGTGAACGGCCGCGCTATCGTCGCCGACCCGAGCATGCGCGCCACGCGGGCCGGTGACGGTGTCAAGCTGATGAACTACATGGCCCTGATGGGCGCGATGGTGGCCTTGATGGTCGGCGCCTTCCTGATCTACACCACGATGACCATGGCGATCACCCAGCGCCGGCCGGTCATCTCGATGCTGCGCGCCATCGGCGGTCGGCGCGCCATCATCGTCCGCGACATGCTCGCGGAGGCGGCGATTCTCGGCGTGATCGGCGGTGCCATCGGATCGGCCTTGGGAATCCTGCTGGGCCGCAGCGCGATTGGCCGGCTGCCCCCGGCCATGACGCAAGGGCTCGAAGCTCGCATCGAGTACTGGCTACCGAACTACGCGATACCGACCGCCATCGTGACGACCGCGCTTACCAGCGTGGTGGCCTCGGCGATGGCCGCGCGGCAGGTCTACAAGGTCGCACCGATCGAGGCATTGGCACCCGTTGGAGTGTCAGCCGCCGACCGGGTGCCGCGCTGGCTGCGAGTCGCGTGCGGAGTCGGAGCGATCGTCGTTTTCGCGGTGTCGATCATGGCCGTCATCACCCAGCGCGGCGTCCTGGCCTTTATCGCGATGTCAGCAGTCTTCTCCGCGGAGGTCGCGCTGGGTTTCGCACTCGCCATGCCCATCGTCAACGCCGCGGCCGTGACCGCCCGGATGTTCGGCACCGTCGGCGCCCTTGCCGCGGCGACCATCGAGCGCGCGCCGCGACGAGTATGGGCCACCGTCATGACGGTGGTCATCGCGGTCGTCACGACCGTGACGATCACCGGCACGAATGCCGACATGATCCGGTCCGCGCGTTCCATCTTCGCGCCGGTGCTGGATACCCCGGTGTGGGTCAGCGCGAATCCGCCCGATACCTACCCGACTGATGCTCTGCCGCAGGGACTTTCCGAAAAACTGGCCGCCGTGCCGGGCGTAGCGCACGTCACCGAGGGCGCGTTCGGATTCGCCGAGGTCGGGGGTACGCGAGTGATGCTCGATGGGTTCTCCTCCGGAACCGCCGATCCGCTGTACCGGGCGCTTGACCAGCACGCACGCGACGATGTGCTCGCCGGTCGCGGGGTCGTGCTCTCGCAGAATTTGGGCAAGACCTTGAACGTTGGAGTGGGCGACCAGCTCCGCATGCAAACGCCGCACGGCGTGCGACAGGCCGCGGTGCTGGCCCTGGTGCCGTACTTCTCGACCGTCATCGGCACGGTCGGCATGGATCTGGATCAACTGCGGGCGTGGTTCGACCGCCCGGTGGCAACCTCCCTGCAGATCGCTGCGGCGCCAGGTGCGGATTCGCATCGCCTGGTGACCGACATCCGCGCGGCGGTGCCCGCGCCAAACTACGTCTACGACGGTCGCGCCGAGTTGGCAGGCCTGGAAGCGCCGATGCATCAGAGCATGTTCATCGCCGACGCCGTCTGGATCATCGTCATGCTGGTGGCCGCGGTCGCGCTGCTCAACACCTTGACGCTCTCCGTGCTTGAACGTCGCCGTGAAATCGGAGTTATGCGCGCGATGGGATCCAGCCGCCGGTTCACCCTGCGGATGGTGCTGGCCGAGGCGGCCGGAATCGGTGTCGTGGGCGGTATTTTGGGGTTGGTGTTCGGCTGCGCGGACCAGTGGCTGTTCAGCCTGGTCAGCGGCGACATGATGAATTTTCACGTCACCTTCCGGCCGAGCTGGACGGCGTTTGCCTTCACCGTCGGCGCCCTGGCGATCAGCCTGCTCGGATCGGTGCCGCCGGCACGCCGCGCGGCACGACTGAACATCATCGAAGCCGTCGGGGTCGAGTAGGAGCTATTCCACCAGCGTGGCGAATCCCTGCAGATGGGGTTTGCACGGAAACGGCACCGGGGTGCGGATGCTCCGCAATCCCCCGGTATCGAATCCGGCGGCGGCAATGGAATCGACGGTCCGCCTGTTGGGTTCGCAGCCCGCCGCTAACCAGGACCACGGCTTGGCGATCAGATCCTGTAACCGGCCCGTCGCGCCCTCGCCGCGCACATGCTCGAGGACGACTAGCCTGCCTCCCGGCACCAGGACTCGTCGGATCTCGGCGAGCGTCGCGGCGACGTCATTGACCGAGCACAGCACCAGTCCGATATGGACCGAGTCGAAACTGTTGTCGCCGAACGGGATCGACTCGCCGGTTCCCTCGACGATGTCGGCGGTAATGCCATGGCGAAGCGCCAGACGAGACGCCATTTGCCGGAATGTGGCCACCGGCTCCACGGCGGAGATCGAGGTCACCGCGGGCGGGACGAACTTCAGGTCGGTTCCCGGTCCGAGACCCAACATCAGCAGCCGGCCGGTCGCGTGAGCGATCGCGTCTCGGCGATACCGGTTGTAGAACAGCCTGTCGAAGAACGGCTGGCCGAGGCGATATATGTAGGGAAATAACGGATTTCCGGGCGTTATCTGCTGCCTAGGTCCATGCGGAACGGCGGATACTCATCACGCATCAACGATACATACACCGCCACCCGGTAGCGCCAGCGCACGATGCCCATCAGAAGATCGAACATGCCCTGCGGGATCGCCCCGGTGCACAACAACGCGACCGCCGCGATCACGGTGAGCACCTGCAAGAGCGGCTCCAGCGCCCAGCACAGGAGTATTTGCGGGGCTGCCAACAGCCACGACTTCACCAGTACGGCCCAATTCGTAAGGCGCTCGGGATATTCGACGTCGAGGTCGCCCGGATAGTCGGACCGGGCGGCCAGCGTGAAGGGGGGGTATTTGTCGGTGCTGTTCATCGGAAACCGGTAATTCATGACTCGCCAGGACCAGCGCAGCACGCCGACATTGAAATCGAAGAGCGGGCGCGGATACCGGCCGGTGAACAGGATCGCGGCGCCGGCCGCGACAGTCAGAAACGGATACACCAGATAAAGAAGTATCAGGATCGGATAGTGCGGCACGGCCAGCACGCACCACTTGACGAGCCACAGCCAGCGCGACGGCGCGTCGAAATCGCCTCGTACTCGCACGGGATCGAGCGGCGTGTGGGCCGATTCGCTCTCGACGACTCTGGTGCTGGTCACCGTGGGTACGACGCAAGAGGAGTTGCCGCCGCGAGATCGCTATCGATCTGCGCGGTGATCCGGGCGTGGCTGGTCAATCGCACGAATTTGGTCAATGCCCAGGTGTGCAGTCGATCCGACATCAGCGCCGCCGGTCTCAACACGGATTCGCCATGGGCGACTTGCAGCGACGCCACCTTGGACACGGCGCTGACTTGCCGCCGACGAGTCTTCTCATACCAGCGCAGGGCCCGCGAAAGCTCAGGCCGGCTTTCATTGCCGCCAAGATTCGAAATCGCCTTGCACAACACCATCGTGTCGAGCAGGGCCTGGTTGGTCCCCTGCGCCAGGGTGGGCGGCATGGTGTGCGCGGCATCGCCGAGCAAGGTCACCGGCCCCGCGTTCAACGCGGCGGGAATCGGATGGCGGAAATGGGGGTAGGGCGACTGGGCCAGATCCTCGTCGGTCAAGTGCGCCAGTACCAGATCGACCGAGTCGGACCAGCCGGCGAAGTTAGACCGGATCACTTCGACGGGGCGGTGGGGCCGAATGAAATCGCGGGACCAGGGCAGGTCGAACCACCACTGCACGTTTGACCCCCCGGCCGGCCAAACACCCGTGTTTCCGTGCTCGCCGATGACGATGTAGGCGATCTCCCGGTCAACGATCTCCGGCAGGCTGACGAGACCCTGCCAGCTGCACCATCCGGTGGGCTCGGCGGGCTGGGCGCCGACCACATCCCGGATCACCGAATGCAGACCGTCGGCGCCGATCAGCAGGTCGCCTTCGACCACGCTGCCGTCTTCGAACCCGACCGCCACGCCGTGGGGCATCGTGATGACCCGGGCCGCGCGCGCGTTGCACCGGATGCGATCGGCCGGGAAATCTGCCAGCAGTCGTTCCAGCAGCACCCGGCGCGGGACCATCCGAACGGCTGCGCCCAGTCGCTTCATCATCGTGGTCACGTCCAACGTGGCGACTCGGTGCCCCTTGGACGTCAACACCCGGACGCTGGACAGCAGTTGACCGGCCCCCTCCATGTCGACACCGAGCTGCCGCAGAACTGTCTCGCCGTTGGACCAGATGGTCACGGCGCCGCCGCCTGCGCGCGTATCGCTGCGCTGATCGAAGACCGTGACGTCGTGTCCGTCCCGCAGCAATCCGCGGGCAACCGAAATACCGCTTACCCCGGCACCGATCACCAGGACCCGAAGCGGTCGCCTGGAGCGCGCCTCCGGTGATGGTAGACAGCTGATATGACTGCTGACGCCCGCGCGATCACGCTGTTCCATCCGCCCTCCGATCCTGCGCGATTCGGCCAGTGGGTGATCAGCTATCTTGCTTCGGCTCGTCACTCTCCTGGACACGTAGGCGCGCGCGAATCGGTTCAAGGAAACAGGCCGCTCGATTGGGCCGTGGAAGTCGCCTTCGGCGATGCGGATTTACTCGATGCCTGGCTGGACAGCGCCGAACGCCGGGCCGTACTCCGCGACGGCGAAACACAGGGCTGCTGGCAGTGCGCCTCCGATCTGGTCCTGACTCGTGGCGAGTCGCCGGCCGCCAACGTCGGCGTCTTCCTGCACAGCGTGGCCCCGGGTAAGGAAGCCGGATTCATCGCCGCCCAAAGCGAACTCACGCGCAGCAGCTCTGCCTTTCCCGGATACGAAGGCACCGCGGTGTTTCCCGCCGATTCCTCCGGACAGTGGACGTCGGTGCTGCGATTCCGCAGCCCCGATCAACTGACGAAGTGGATGCGCTCGCGGGAGCGCCAGGAAGCGTTGCCGGGCTTGCGGGACGGGTTGACCCGCGACTTCGCCGAGTTGGCACGCAGCGCACCATTCGGGTCCACGGTCCGAGTTGCCCACGGGCAGACCAGGATCACGCCCGCATGGAAGACGGCCATGCTGGTGCTGCTGTGCCTCTACCCGACGGTGATGCTGCTGTCGAAGTCGCTCTCCCCTGCGCTGGGCGATCTTGGGGTCAGCCAGTCGGCATCGGTATTCGCCGGCAACGTCGTCAGTATCGTTGCGCTGCAATGGCTCTTGGTCCCGGCCGTTTCGCGGCCCTTTCGGCGTTGGCTCGATCCGATCGATGGGGCGTCGACCCGGATCAGCGTGGCCGGAGCGGCGGCGATCGCGGTCGGCTACGCCGCCCTCATCGCGGTTTTCCTGATCTCGGGTTAGCCGCGCGCGCCGACCATCTTGTGCAAGTCCTCGATCGACCAAGGCTCGGCGGCATGATGGTCTCGATACCCCAACAGGGAGGGCGTTGGCCGATCGAAGCGGCCGACGAATCCGCCTGCGGCAACCAGGATCTGACCCGTCACGTCACGTGCCAGGTCGCTGGCGAGGTAGGCGTAGAGCGGGGCCACGAAAGCGGGCGGCGCACTGTCCAACGAGGCCTGCATGGTCACGTCGTCCAGTAATCCGCGGCGATGCAGATCCTCGATGTGCTTCTCGTACTCGGCTCCGGTGGACAATCGCGTCCTCGCACCCGGGCACACCACGTTGGCGCGGACGCCCTTGGCTTTGAGCTCTGCGGCGATGGCCAGGGTCAGTCCGTTGACGGCGCCCTTGCCCGCGGGATAGCCAGTGCCGCCGTAGTCGCCGAGAAAGGCAACGGAACTGGTATTGATGATCGTCCCGTGTCCTTGCTCGACCATGGCGCGTGCCGCGACCCGGCAGGTGTGAAACACCGTGCCGACGTGGGCACTGATCAGGCGGTCGAATTCGTCGGGCGTGATGTCCAGGATCGAAGAGCCGGGCGGCTCGGCGATCCCGGCGCAATTGATCAGGATGTCGAGTCGCCCGAAAGTGTCGCGGCAGGTGTCGACGAGCGCGGCGGCAACGGCCTCGTCGTCCGCGGCTCCGACCACCGCGGTGGCTCGCCCTCCCGATGCGGTGACCGCCGCGACGGTCTCCGCCACGGCATCAGAGTCGCGGCCGTTGACCACCACCCCGGCGCCGAGGTTGCAGAGCAATTCGACGACCGCACGCCCGATGCCGCGGCTTCCCCCGGACACCACCGCACTGCGCCCGGCCAGGACGCCCCGGCCGCTCATCGGCTCCGCCTCCATGCAGAGTGTCTCCGGCGCTGCTTGCAGGCGCGCCGCTGCGCGCTGGTCACGGACATTCGCCGAACAGTACGCAGTCGCGCCAGGCATGCGAACGGGCGATCCCTTCACCAGGCGCGGCGCGCGGGCCGAGGTTGCTCCGCGGCGGGTAATCGCGAACAATCCCCGATCCGTGCCGCGGGGGGTAGGATGTAGGAATCGAGTCCGTTCTGGACACGTCGCCGTTTAGCTAAAAGCGGTCCGCCAGCCGCGTGCGGCTGCTGGGTTATGGCTCCGGCGAGCAAATCCTTCCGGTTGCCCACCTGAATCGCGTGCGCGCTGTAAATAGCTGATCCGTGTCGACGGATAGGTGCAGTGGCGTGCTCTGCGCACGCCAGCGATACCTCGCCACCCGCGACCTCCAGGAAGTGTGCCGCAATGCAAATCCATTCGTGCGCAGATTGTTTCGCAAGATCTCTAGCCGGGGGCAGGCGGTTCGGGCGATGACCGAAGTCCTCTCTCCGCCCCGGCCCACGCGGCCGGCCAAAACCCGCAACGACGATTCCTACGACGATGTCATCGAGATGTTCCTGATGCTGAGGACCATGCCGGCCGAATCGCACGAATACCGGCGTCAGCGCGAATGCATCGTGAGGCGGTGTCTGCCGCTCGCTGACCACGTCGCCCGCCACTTCGGACGACGCGGCGAAGGTCTCGACGACTTGACCCAAGTCGCGCGCCTGGGATTGATGAACGCGATCAACCGTTTCGACCCCGATAAAGGGCCCAGTTTCATCGGATTCGCCATCCCCACCATGATGGGCGAGGTCCGACGCCATTTCCGCGACTACAGCTGGGGTATGCGTGTCCCACGGCGACTGCGTGAGCTCCATGTCCAAATCAGCAGGGCAACAGGAGATTTGGCCCAAAAACTGGGAAGGGCTCCGACCGCCCGCGAGTTGTCGGAGGAGCTGGGAGTCCCGCACGACGAGATCGTCGAATGCCTCGTCGCGGGCGATGCCTACCAACTCGATTCGCTGGACGCGCCGGTAGCGTCCGACGGCTCCGGCAAGTCTCGCCTTGTCGCTGACGCCGTGGGTGCTGTCGACCCCCAGATCGACCACATCACCAACCGCGAAGCGGTGCGCTCGCTGGTGGCCGCGCTTCCGGAGCGTGAACGCGAGGTTCTGCATATGCGATTCTTCGAATCGATGACGCAGAGCCAGATCGCGGAGCGAATCGGAGTGTCACAGATGCAGGTGTCGCGGATTCTGGCGAATACCCTGACATCCCTGCGTGACCAGCTGGAATAGCCCTCAAATCGGTGCCGGGCCCTTCTGGCGACACGCGCACGGTACTGTGCGTTTTGGGGTGGAGTCGACTCCGTCACCAGATCGAGCCGAAAAGGAGCACAACCCGATGAGGCTTTCACAACCGGTGATCGTGGGCGTCGCCGCAGCAACAGTGCTGGCACTGTCCGTGGCCGGCTGCGGCGGCAACCAGAAGTCGTCGCCGACAAAGTCGGGATCGGCAACGTCGTCGACCAGTGGGACGAGCGCGGCGCCGAGCTCGTCGGCGTCCTCGGCACCGGCACAGGGGAACGACTACACCGGTTGGTTGATCCAGGCGACCGATATCGACGCGCCGGTGCCGTTCACGGGCACGCCGCCGACGAACAACCCGAACGGCCAGCCCGGCGCGGCGACGACGTTCAACACCCAAGACAACAGCCACGTCATCAAAGACACCATCCAGGTGCTGGCCGACCCCGGCGCCGCGACCAATGCGTTGAACGCCGCGAAATCGTCACAGGGTGGCGCTATCAAGCATCCGGAGACGCAGGCGGTCAAGGTCGGCACGGACGGAACGGTGGTGTCCGGTAATTCGCCCGACAACTCCAAAGGCATCGCGGTATTGCTGTTCACCGAGGGCAAGGCCTTCGTCACGCTGGAATTCGACGGCCCGCCCGACACGCTCCCGCCGCCGGACTTCGTCAACGATGTCGGCCAAAAGCAGGATGCGGCCGTGAAGAAGGGGCTCGGCGGCTGAGCCAGGGTCGCCGTCCGTCGCGCGGTACTCGAAACTTCAGGGATATCGCTCCGAGGCTGGTTGCTTCGGCGGCAGTCGCCGGGACGCTTGCGGCTGTGTTGGCCGGCTGCGGCAACGGTTCCAAGTCCTCGCCCACTAACTCGAGATCAGCCATATCCGTCGCGACCAGCCACAGCTCCACGGTGACACCGGCGCCGCAGTCCGACTACACCGGGTTGTTGATCAAGGCCGGTGACATCAAGGCACCCGAAGACTTCACGGCGACGCCACCGATCAACAACCCGAACGGTCAGCCCGGCGTCACCACCACATTCAGTAATCAGGACCGCACACACGTAATCGTCGACAGCATCCAGGTTTTGCCGGACGGTGCCGCTGCCGCCGGAGCGCTGGAATCGGCCAAGGCGACAACGGATGGCTACGTCCACGGCGTCGCCGAACCGATCGCGGTCGGTACCGGCGGCACGACGATCTCGGGGCCCTCGCCCGATGGCGCCAAGGGAGTCACCGTGCTGATGTTCACCGAGGGCAAGGCCTTCGTCGAACTCGAATTCGACGGTCCGCCCGGCGCGCTCGTGCCGGCGGACTTCGTGACCGATGTCGGCCAGAAACAAGATGCGGCGGTCAAGAAGGGGCTGGCCGGCTAAAGCACGGATAGAACAGGGCGGGCGAGTGACGACGACGACAGCGATGACGACGCCGATGGCCGTGGCCGTGGTATGTGTGGCGCTCCTCTCCACGGCCGGGTGCGGCGGGTCTACCAGCCACCAGGCCGGCTCCAATCCCGCTGCCGCACAGTCGTCGACGGTGGCCCCGAAGCCGAAGCAACCAAGCGACCCGGCATCACCCGCGCCGTCCGGGACGGTGAAGATCCGCTACGAGGATGCCACCACGCCGGAGGCGCAGCGCGGCCGCCAACTCATGCAGGACGCGAAGGTATTGGAGGTCCTCGCTGCGCACATCGAGGACACCTTGGCGCTGCCGTCCGACATGGGGGTGGTCGGCAAGCAATGCGACGCGAACAATGATTTCTACCTTCCCGACGCAAACGAGATACAACTCTGCTACGAGGCCAGGGAGCACGCCGAGAAGCTCGCCGCGGGGAACGGAATTGCCGACCCGGCGACTCCCGCCGTCGACGAAACGATCTCTGCGGCCTACCACGAACTCGGTCACGCCACGCTCGCCATCTATCAGTTGGCATTCACCGGGCGCGAGGAGGACGTGGCCGACCAGCTTTCCGCGTTCATGCTCCTTAACCCCGGCGCCGACGGGAAGCCCTATCCCGACGGTGTTCGCATCGCAACCAACACCGCCACGGAATGGAAGCTGAGCGCGAAAGAGGCCGGCGACGCCAACGAATTGCCCTTCTGGGACGGGCATTCCATGGATATCACCCGGATGTACAACTGGGAGTGCTGGATCTACGGTTCCAATCCGGGCGCCAACGCCAGCATCGTCGCCTCGGGAGACCTGCCGGAGGATCGAGCCGGCAACTGCGAGGAAGAGTTTCAAAACATGCAGCGCGGCTGGCAGTCACTGCTGGGGCCACATCTCAGGAAGCCCAGCTAGAACGGCTGTGACACGCTTTAAATAAATTGCTTGATTTAATCCGCTGAGCCGTGTTCACTGAGGCGGTGACGGCTGAGCGGACGGCGCGCTCCCACCGGTCGATGGGCACGCGAGAGGCGATCCTGTCGGCCGCCGAATGGTTATTTGCCGAGCGCGGAATGTATGCCGTGTCCAATCGGCAGATCAGCGAAGCGGCCGGGCAAGGAAACAACGCCGCCGCTTGCTATCACTTCGGAACACGGACCGAATTGCTGCGCGCGATCGAAAGCAAACACCGCGAGCCGATCGAAGAACTCCGTGCCCAGATGTTGACCGACATCGGCGATTCGACCGAGTTGCGGGATTGGGTCAGCACGTTGGTGCGCCCACTCACCGACCACTTAGCCGCACTGGGCACGCCCAGCTGGTACGCGCGTTTCGCGGCCCAGGCCATGGCCGACCCCACCTATCACCACGTCGTCACCAAAGACGCGCTGACGTCCCCCAAGCTGGTGCAGACGATCGAGGGCATCAACCGATGCCTTCCCGATCTGCCTAAGCGAGTGCGATCCGAACGGATCGTCATGGTCCGAAATCTGCTGATGCACACCTGTGCCGAGCATGAAGGCGCACTGGCCGAGCACGGGGCGCGGTCGCGTTCGGCTTGGCCGGTCGCCGGCGAGGGCTTGATCGACGCGATCGTCGGACTGTGGCGCGCGCCGGTTCATGTGAGTGCAGCGGGCGACTGACCACCGGCGAAAAGCAAGGAGCACGATGACCGACATCTCCACTGATGCTGGCACCGACATCCCGGACTTCCCGATGACGCGGGCCGCGGGCTGCCCGTTCGCTCCTCCCCCGGAGTCGTTGGCGCTCAACGCAACCAGGCAACTAAGCCGGGTCCGGATCTGGGATGGCAGCACACCGTGGTTGATCCACGGCTACGACGCGATACGGTTGCTGTTCACCGATTCGCGCACCAGCGTCGACGACCGGCTGCCGGGCTATCCGCACTGGAACGAAGGGATGCTGGCGACCGTACACAAACGGCCGCGCTCGGTGTTCACCTCCGACGCCGAGGAGCACACGCGCTACCGCCGGATGTTGTCAAAACCCTTCACTTTCAAGCGCGTTGAAGGGCTGCGCCCGGCGGTGCAGAAAATCGCCGACGAACGCATCGACACACTGTTGGCGGGCCCCAAGCCCGGTGACATCGTGAGCACGCTGGCGTTGCCGGTCCCCTCCCTCGTCATCAGTGAGTTGTTGGGCGTGCCCTACGAGGACGCCGATTTCTTCCAGGAGCAAGCCCAACGGGGCACCGGACGCTACGCGACCGAAGAGGACACGGCTCAGGGTGCCGCCTCATTGGCGAAGTACATCGCCAACCTGATTCGTACCAGGATGCAGAGTCCCTCAGAGGATTTGGTGTCCGATCTGGCGGAGCGGGTGAACGCCGAAGAAATCAGCGTGCGCGAGGCGACGCAACTGGCACTCGGCGTGCTGATCGCCGGTCACGAGACGACCGCGAACATGATCAGCCTGAGCGTTGCGGCCCTGCTCGAGCACCCAGATCAGCGGCAGTTGTTGTGCGACAACAACGATCCGAAGACGATCGCCAACGCCGTCGAGGAGCTGATGCGCTACCTGAGCATCATCCAAACCGGCCAGCGTCGCATCGCCGTCGAAGACATCGAAGTCGGCGGCGAGACCATCCGTACCGGCGAAGGCATCATTCTCGATGTCGCACCGGCGAACTGGGATACCCGCCAATTCCCCAACGCCGACCAGCTCGACTTGGCCCGCGACGACGGCCCGCACGTCGGGTTCGGCTACGGCCGCCACCAATGCGTGGGACAGCAGTTGGCCCGCATGGAATTACAGATCGTGCTGCCCACGCTGCTGCGTCGCATACCGACGTTGCGGCTGGCGGTGCCGGTCGAGGAGCTTCCGTTCAAGCACGACACGCTGGCCTACGGCGTCTACGAGCTTCCCGCGACATGGTGAAGCCGGATCTCACGTTGGCCGTGCCGGATCTGTCCGGCAAGCTAGCGGTCGTCACCGGGGCCAACAGTGGTCTGGGATTCGGTCTGGCGAAGCGATTGGCGGCCGCGGACGCCGATGTTGTGATGGCCATCCGGAGCAGGGCCAAGGGCGAGGCCGCGATTTCAGAGATCCGCCGCGAGGTGCCCGCCGCGAAGCTCAGCATCAAACAGCTGGATCTGGCGTCATTGGAAAGCGTTGCGGCACTCGGCGAAGAACTGGCGGCCGAAGGCCGGCCGATCGACATCTTGATCAACAATGCGGGCGTCATGACCCCGCCGCAGCGTCAGGAAACCAGCGACGGCTTCGAGTTACAGTTCGGCGCCAACCACCTGGGCCACTTTGCGCTGACGGGGCACCTGCTGCCGTTGCTGCGCATGGCGAAAGCGTCGCGTGTGGTGACTGTGAGCAGCATCGCCGCGACCCAACCGAAGCTGACCTTCGACGACCCCAACGCCCGGCACGGCTACAAACCGATGGTCTCCTACGGCGTCGCCAAGCTGGCGCAACTGATGTTCGCCGTCGAGCTGAACCGGCGCAGCAACGGCAGCGGCTGGGGCGTGGTGTCCAACGCCGCGCACCCCGGGCTGAGCAAGACCAACCTGCTCAGCGGCGCATCGTATGGCCGCGATAAACCGACGCTGCAGGCGCGCCTCACCCGATTGACCTGGCAGCTGCTGCCGTTCATGTGGCTCGACGTCGACGAGGGCATCAAACCGACCCTCTACGCGTCGGTTTCGGCGGACGCTGAAGGGGGCCGCTACTACGGACCGCGGGGCTTCTACGAAACCGCTGGGGGCGGAGTCACATTCGCCGGTGTGCCACGGCTCGCGCGCAGTGAGACCGATATGCAGCGGCTGTGGCAGCTCTCCGAAGAGCTCACCGGCGTCACCTATCCGGACTGACAGGCGGATTTCAGGGAAGTGGTGAGATATGGCGTTCGTCGGCCGCAGTGACGTAAAGGATCCCGGCGCGCAGCAGGACCAGTGGGAACGGCTGGCACGCCGGCGCGAGCGACTCTACGCCGACGATGCGCACCCCGTCGAGAAGATCGACGACTACCCGAGCTGGCTGGCCAGGTTCGAGACCTCCATGCGCGCCCTGCCGGAACGACAGCGCGCCCAATCGGTCCTCGGTGTGCTGGACGTCTACCGTGAACCCATGCTCGCTATCGCCGGATCACCGGTACCCGGCGCGCAATTCCAGTCCGCGGTCGAACACTCCGGTCGCGCCATCCCCCATGTCGCGCAGCAGTTGATTGAGAAGTACCTCGCCGACCTCGAACGGATCGGTGTGCTCAGCAGGTGATCGCAACGAAGGGACGATGATGTCCAGCCCAGCCCACACCCTGTACCCCGACGGCGTAATCGGCGCCCCCAAGCACCGCCGGGGTCACGCGGCGGAATTCGACACCGGTCTGCCGCCCGGCACCGAGGTGTTCTCCGCCGACAACCACATCTCGGTGGCCGACGACATTTTCTATGAGCGCTTCCCCGACGAGCTCAAAGATCAGGCGCCGCGGATCTGGTACGAGGATGGCGCGTACTTGCTTGGCCAACCGGGACAGTCAATGGTGGTCGGCGATTTCAGCGCGGTGCTGATGCAATACGACGACCTGGCCGGCGCCGCCACCAACAACGTCGAAGCCCGAGTCCGTGAGCTCGCCGAAGACGGCGTCGACAAGGAGCTGGCCTTCCCCAACGCGGTCCTCGCGCTGTTCCACCACCCCGACCACACCATTCGCGAGCGGATCTTCCGGGTCTACAACGAGCACATCGCCGAGGTTCAAGAACAAGCAGGCGGCCATTGCTATGGTGTGGGATTGATCAACTGGTGGGATCCCCGCGGCGCTCGCCGCACGCTCACCGAGTTGAAGTCGTTGGGGCTCAAAACGTTTCTGATGCCGATCAACCCGGGCAACGACGAGGACGGCCAGCCCATCGATTACTCCAGCACGCCGATGAGCGCGGTGTGGGACGAGATCGAAGAGGCGGGCCTGCCCATCACTCACCACATCGGGGAGAGTCAGCCGAAGTTCCCCAGCGAGGTCAACAGTGTCGCGGTGGCCATGATGGTCAACATCGACTCATTTCGGGAGATGTTCTCCAAGTACATCTTCGGCGGCATCCTCGACCGGCATCGACGGCTTCGGGTCGGCTGGTTCGAGGGCGGAATAGCCTGGGTACCAACGGCGCTGCAGGACGCCGAGCATGTGCTGGCCTCCTACCAACACATGCTGCGACACCAGCCCGAACATGACATCCGCTACTACTGGGAAATGCACATGTGCGCCTCGTTCATGGTTGATGGCCTGGGCCTGCGACAGATCGACGAGATCGGAATCGACAGGGTGATGTGGTCATCTGACTATCCGCACAACGAAAGCACTTTCGGCTATTCGGAGAGGTCGCTGGCCGCGGTGGTCGAGGCGGTCGGGCCCGACGATGCGGTGCGTGTTGTCGGCGGCAACATCAAGAAATTCCTGGGAATCTAGAGGGCCTTGCTCATGACGAACACGGTGGCCGCCCGCGCCTCGCTCCTTGATGCACCCGAGGAGCCGGACTGGGCTCGCATGCGTACCGAGGTCGGAGCGCGGCTACGGTCCGCGATGGTTGAACATGGCGTTGACGCGCTGATCCTGTTGATGAACGGCTACGTCGGATACGCGACGGGCGCCAGCTGGCCGCTCTTGGATGCCGGTCTGTCGCACGTGGAGCGTCCGGTCGCGGTGGTGCTGGCCGATGACGTGCATCCGCATCTGTTCATGCCGTTCCGCAGCGGAGCCTCGGCGGAAGTACCAGTGCCCGACGACCATCTGCACGGCCCCGCCTACCTCGAATTCGAGCACGGTGTCGAAGATTTCGCGCGCAAGCTGGCCGAGCTGGTCCCGCCGGGCGCCAGCATCGCCGTCGACGAACTCACGGGGGCGATGCGGCGGGCGGCGCCCAAGCTGTTTCCCGCGGGACCGCCGACGGACGCGGCAATCGTGCTCGGCGCCGCGCAATTGGTGAAGACCCGTGACGAACTGTCCTGTCTGCGCCGGGCGGCCCGCATCACCGAACAAGCCATTGTCGACGTGCAGCAGGCGCTGGTACCGGGCGTGCGGCAGATTGATCTTTCGGCCACGTTCGTGCGTCGTGCCTTCGAGCTGGGGGCCACCACCAACATGCTGGAGGCCATCTGGCAGGTGATGCCGACTTCACGGGAAGCGGGTGTCTGGACGACGCATGGGGATCTCGCGCTGCCGCTGCTGCCCACCGATCGCGAACTCGCGGCCGGCGATGTGCTGTGGACCGATATCAGCATCACCTACGCCGGATACTGTTCCGACTTCGGCCGAACCTGGGTGGTCGGCGAGAAACCGACGGCACGACAGCAAGATCAATTCCGTCAGTGGCGAGCAGTACTGGACGCGGTGCTCGCCGTGACCAAAGCCGGTGTGACCTCAGGGGATTTGGCGCGGGCGGCGATCGCGGCCAACGGTGGCCGCAAACCGTGGCTGCCGCATTTCTATCTGGGCCACGGCATCGGCACCTACCCCGCCGAAGCACCGATGATCGGCACGGATCTCGGCGAGGAGTTCGACGACAACTTTGTCTTTCCGCCCGGAATGGTCCTGGTCCTCGAACCCGTGATGTGGGAGGACGGAACAGGGGGCTACCGCAGTGAGGAGATCGTGGTGATCACCGAAGACGGGTACGCGCAGATTACCGACTACCCTTACACGCCTTATGGCGACTGAAGTTCTGCCCGACACTCGGGCACTACGCTCCGGCCGCCGGGAACGCGCGCTGGCCGAGATGGCCAAACACGGCCTCGACATCCTGGTACTCGGCCGGCAAGCCAATATCCGCTACGTCACCGGCGCGCCGCAGCTGTGGATAGCCGGCACCCGACCGTTCGGTCCGATGTGCGTGCTGGTGCGCGCCACCGGGGCCATCCACCTCAACAGCACCGACGACGAGGGGGTCCCGGAGGAGATCGACCACGATCACCTGTACGGACTCGCCTGGAACCCGATGACCCTCATCGATGTCCTGAAGAAGGTCGACGGCGCCGAATCCGCGCGACGGGTCGGAACAGACGCGATCACACCGACTTTCGCCGCGTTGCTGCCCGGCGCGTTCCCGAATGCCGAACTCGTCGATGCCGAGCCGGCGATGCGTGCGGCGCGGCGCATCAAGACGCCCGAGGAGATCGCGGCGATGGACGCCGCACTTCGTGTCGCCGAACACGGACTCGCCACTGCCCGGGCCGAATTGGCGCCGGGAGTATCGGAGCGGACGCTGGCCGGGGTCATGATGGAGGCGATGGCCGCGGGCGGGGTAAGCACGCCGGCCACCCAGGACGCCGCGTGGGTGACTTCGCGGGAACACCCGTGGCGTCGCGGTCAGGCCGAGGCCCGGCCGGGCGACCTCGTCGCCTTCGCCGCCGGAGCCCTGGCGAATGGCTATGTCGCCGAGGTGGGCCGAACCTGGCCGGTCGGCGATACGGTCGACGCCGAGGCCCGAAAGCTGTTCGGTCGGTCAAATACGCTGTACGACAGCATGCTTGGTGCGTGTCGCCCCGGTGCGCCTATCCGCGATTTGCTCGCTGCGTATGACGCGGCCGGCGAGCAGATACCGCCGATGCCGATTGCGCACGGGCTGGGGCTGGGTTTCGACCCGCCCGTGGTGTCCGAAACGCTGGTGGCTGCGGGCGAACACGACCAGCTCGACGCCGGGATGGTGTTGGCGATCACCGGCTACGTGTGGCAGCAGGGCATCGGCGCGGTGTTCCGCCGTGACACCGTCCACATCACAGACGACGGCGTTGACGTGCTGACCACCAGCCCGTCGTGGCCTGAAAGCTGAAATCACTTGCGTCACTGCAGCTTCAGCGATCACATTTCGACGCTTCTTGTCGGTACCGTTTCATAAAATCTGAGGTATGGATTCGAGCAGTCGTGAAGTGATCGTCGAGGTCTTCAATGCGCTCGATTCCGACCTGAACCGCCTATGCGAGTTGTCCTTCGACGTGTTCACCACCGCCGAACGATTGCGGGCGCTGGAGCGCATGGAACGCGTCGCGCGTCGGCTGCGTGCCCCCCAGCACGCATTGATCAACCAACTCGGCGCTCAGGCAAGCGAAGCAGAACTGGGCGGCAATCTGCGCTCGGTGCTTGCCGATCGGTGGCGCACCACCAAGGCCGAGGCCGGTCGGCGGATCGACGAAGCGGCCGATCTCGGGGAACGTCGAGCGCTCAGCGGTGAGCCTTTGGCACCCAAATTGAGCGCAACGGCGACTGTCCAACTCGAGGGGCTAATCGGCGACGGGCACGTGCGGGTAATCCGCAGTTTCTTTGCTCGCCTGCCGGCAGAGGTAGACCTCTTCACTCGAGAAGCCGCGGACGAGGATCTCGCCGATAAGGCCGGTGGGTATCGTCCCGATGAGTTGGCCAAATACGCCCAGCGCATCATGGACTGGCTCAATCCAGACGGGGATTTCAGTGACGAGGAACGCGCCCGCAAGCGTGGAATCACCATCGGCCAGCAAGAATACGACGGTATGTCGCGCATCAGCGGCTACCTCACACCCGAAGCCCGCGCCACCTTCGAACCCGTGCTGGCCAAGCTGGCCGCCCCCGGCGTATGCAACCCCGACGACCACACACCCGTCGTCGACGAGACACCGAATGAGGACGCGGTCAAGCGTGACACCCGCAACCAAGCCCAACGCAACCACGACGGCCTGCTGGCCGGGTTGCGGGGCCTGTTGACGGCGGGAAAGCTGGGCCAGCACAATGGCCTGCCCGTATCGATTGTCATCACTGCCACGCTGAAGGATCTGGAAGCCGCGGCAGGCAAGGGCTTCACCGGCGGCGGCGCCGTGGTGCCGATGTCAGATTTAATTCGGATGGCCAGCCACGCCCATCACTACCTGGCTCTTTTCGACAGCGCCAAGCCCCTTGCCCTGTACCACACCAAGCGGCTGGCTTCCCCCGCACAACGAATCATGCTGTACGCCAAGGACCGTGGATGCACCAAACCCGGCTGCGACGCGCCCGCATACCACAGCCAGGTCCACCACGTTCGGGGCTGGACCACCAACCGCTGCACCGACATCGACGAGCTTTCCCTTGCGTGTGGGATCGACAACCGGCTCGTCGAGACGGGATGGACCACGCGCAAGAACGCAAAGGGCGACACGGAATGGCTCCCGCCCCCGCACTTGGACCGTGGCCAACCACGCGTCAACACGTTCCACCATCCCGAAAAACTGCTCCAAGACCGAGACGACGACGCGCCGTAGCTCACTAAACCCCTTCGGCCACGGCGGCATCGAGCAAGTCACCCACCCGATGCCGCTCCCACGCGCTCAGCAGGTTTGACAGCATCTGTAATGGCGCTCGCAGACTTTCGTCGTCCCTGATGCGCCGATCCTTACGCGTGCTGGGCACGGTGTCGAATCGCTTGCGTACCAATGCCGGTACATCCAACAGCCAGGCGACTCCCATCGCGGCCGCGTACAGCAATGTGTGCCGGCGCAACCGGGCCGGATCGAGCTGCGGACCGCCGTGGCGATGAACTTCGGTGACGACCAGCTGCAGCAACTCGTCGAGATGGGCGTCCCACAGCTCGGTTTCCGCGGCGGACATGGCACCCCAGATGGCCATGCCCAGATTCATTTGGCCGACGCATCCCCAGTCCATCAGGCCGCAGTGCAGAACGTCGTCGGTGTCTCGCCAAAACCATGCGTTGTCGATGTTGGCGTTCCAGTGGCACAGCGCGACATAGTCGGTGTCGTCGGCCAGTTGGCTGGTGACCGTGTGCTCGTGGTGCGCGAGGCGGAGCACGTCGTCGCGCAGGCGTCCCAGGAATTCCGGTGAGCCGACGTTCGCGGGCAACAACCCGGGATGGGTTTCGATGAATTCGGCCAGCTCGTTCACCCGTCGTTCCAGTTTTTCGACGGACAACGGTGCCCGCTCTCCCACCGTCGCGGCCTGCACGTCCAGCGGAAAATGCGCGGTCTGCGCCGCCGGAAGCCGCCCGGATCGATGGGTTCCCGCAAGTCGGGCCAGCGCGGTCAGTAGCGCGCGGTAATGCTCGAGCGGTTCGGGCATTTCGTAATCGAGGCACTTGTGATATTGCCGTTCGATTCCGTTGTCGCCGAATCGGATTCGTTCGGTGATCAGAATCCCGGTTCCGCTCTGCCGGTGGTAGTCGCCAAAGAGCGCGCTGGGCACCGCGATGGGAAATCCGGGTGCCCGTGACAGCGAGGCGAATCGAACTTCCGGCTCCATCTGCGTCTTGCCGCGATCGCGCACCGGGTTGTCGAGATCGCGGGAGAACTTGACGAACAGGTCGGCGTGCAGGCCCGGCGCGGCCACGTCGTATTCGACCGACAGCATGACCTTGCGTCCGGTGCTGCCGCCGCGCACCTCGGCGAAGTTCGTAATCCCGGTGACGGCATTGCCGTCGGTGAGGATGCCGGAAGCCCGGAATGCGTCGGTGAGGAACCGTGCCCCGCCATCGCGCAACGACGCGGGGTCAGCGGGAATCGCCAACCCGGACTGGTCGCCCGTGACCCACTGCGACGTCACGCGGTCACCAGGTCTGTTCGGCCGCGCGCACCAGCATGTGGTTGACGGCCACCCGGCGGTCGCGGGTCACCATGAACAGCACCGCATCGGCGATGTCTTCCGGCCGCAGCATGACCATGCCGGCCGTCTGCCGTTCGATCGCCTCCCGCGACGATTCGGCCAGGTGGCTGAAGATTTCGGTATCGACGGTTCCGGGACCCACCACTCCGACCCGGACCCGCTTGCCGAGTACCTCTTGGCGGAGTCCCTCGCTGAACGCGTTCACGCCGAATTTGGTCATCGAATAGACAGCGGTGTTCGGGCGGGCCACCCACCCGGCGGTGGAACTGATGGTGACCAGGTCGGCCACGCCGCGCGCGGAGTCCGCCGCCGCCTCGATCAGGTGTGGCAGCGCCGCGCGGGTGGCATACAGGACGCCCTGCACGTTGACGCCCACCATCTGATCCCAGTCCTTGACCGACGCCTCGGTCGCGGGCGCCGACTGCATCAGGCCGGCATTGTTGACCAGGATGTCGAGGCGTCCCAACTCCGCGATGGTTTGCCGCACGGCGGAGGCCACTTGCTCGGCATCGGTGACGTCGGCGGGCACGACCAGCGCTGTGCCACCGGAGGATTCAATATCGGCCTTCAGGTCCGCCAGCCGTTCGGCCCGGCGTGCCAGCAGGGCGACCGCAGCCCCTTGGGAGGCGAGAGCTTTCGCTGTTGCCGCACCGATGCCGCTGCTGGCACCGGTCACCAGGGCCGCGGTCTGCGTCAGTGTCGCCGTCATGTTCCGCCCGTCGTCGGTGATCCGGCCGCCTGCGACGGCACATCCACGCCCAGTATTTCGTGCAGAACATAGTCGGTGTCCTCGCCCAGGTCGGGCGCGCCCCGCTCAATGCGTGCGGGCCCACGTGCCAACCGCCACGGCGGCCCCAATATTGGGCGCTGGCCTTCGCGGTGATCAGAGACAAAGCGGTACAGCTCGCGGTCCCAGAGTTGTTGATCGCCAATCACATCAATCGCGCTGGCGCTCTTGGTGGCCGGCACGCCCGCAACGCGCAGACGACGTGCGAGATCCTCGGCATCGAGGTTGCGGGTCAGCAGCGCGAGATCGGCGTCGAGCGCGTCGACGTGCTTTCGTCGGTCCGCAGCTGCGGCGTAGCGGGGATCGTCGGCCAGCGCGGGAGCATCGAGCACGTCGCACAACCGGCGCCATTCGTCGTCGCTGGCGACCGCAACGCTGACCCACGAACCGTCCGAACAGGGATAGCAGCCGTGTGGACACATGTCGGCGTGGTGGTTGCCGTCGGGCCCGAAGCGCCGTCCCGTGAGGCTTTGTTCCAGCAGGCAATCCCCGATCATCGAGGAGAGCGTTTCGACGGCCGAGATGTCGACGAATTGCCCTGTGCCACTGAGCTCGCGGTGCAGCAGCGCCACCACCGCGGCGTATGCGGCCGCCGCACCGACCGTGGAATCCCCGTAACGCATGCTGGTTCCGAGCGGAGGCCCACCCGGATACCCGACCAGCTGAGCGAGTCCGGCCAGCGCGGCGAAGCAGGGCGCATAGCCGGTCTGATGCCCGAGCGGTCCGTCGTTGCCCCACATTTTGATCGACACCGAGATGATGTCCGGTTTGATCTCGGTGAGCTGCTGATAGCCCAGGCCCTGGCGTTCCATTGCGCCCGGGCGCAGGTTGTTGATGACGATGTCGCTACGGGCAATCAGCTCACGCAGCTGCGCCATGCCCCCCGCCGACTTGATATCGAGGTCCACACTGAGGATCTCGGGATTGATGCTCAGAAAGAACGGTGCATGGTTGATGTCGGTGCCGCCGTAGGCCCGCATCTCCTCGGGAAGGGCCGCCGCTTCGACCTTGATCACCTCGGCGCCCAGCAGCGCCAGCAGCTTGCCGGCGTACGGGCCGGCCCACACCTTCGTCAGCTCGACGACGCGCACGCCTTCCAGGGGGCCACCGCGTGGGTTCTTCGGCGGCTTCAGTTGTGCCGCCCGCACCGCCGGCGGTGGGTGCCCAGTAGTGAGCCGATCCAGTATCGGCGCGGTGTGCTGGCCCAGAGTAGGTGCGGGCGTGGTGATTTCAGCAGGCGATGCGCTCAGCAGGTACGGCACGGTGGGGTATGCCGCATCGCCCAACACGGGGTGGCTGACGCCGGAAAAGAAGCCGCGGTGGCGGTACTGCGGCGACTGGTGCAGGTCCGCGGCGTCGTTGACGGGAACCAGCGGCACGCCCAGGCGCTGGGCTTCGTCGGCCGCCGTCTCCTTGGCGAGGTCGCGGACCCACGCCGCGAATCCCTGCTGGAACGCCGCGACTTTTTCTTCAGTGACCGAGAACTCCAGCCAGTCGTCGTCGAATTCGTCGAGCCAAACCGGACGGCCCATCAGCTTCTTGACGCCGAGCCAGTGCGCGCGGCTGGTCATGTACAAGTAGACGAAGCCATCGGCGCAGGCGAAAAACGATGCCGGGCCCTGCTGGTCGTAATCGTCGCGGGTACCCAGGGCGGGGACTTCGCCGGTGATCAGGCGCCCCAGAATGCAATCGGCGCGGGATACCAGCACGGCATGCTGGGAGATGTCGATGGACTCGCCGCGGCCGGTGTGCAGACGCCCGAACAACGCTGACGCCACGCAGAGCGCCGCATCCAGAGCCGCTTCGTAGTCGGCCGTGAACCGGCCCGGTCCCTGCAGCGGTGGCTTGCTGGGATCCGGATGGCTGGGCGTGTGATATCCCCAGCCGCTGGCGTGGAATACGTTGATGCTCTTCGCATTCGCGTATTCGGCGACAGCGTCCTGCCCGAACGGGGTGATCGAGCAGAACACCACATCCGGGTGCCGGTCCGCCCCGGTCGTCGCACCGTCGTCGATGACCGCGTCGGCGGTGCCGATGAGCTGGTGCAGACGCTCGTCGGCGGCCGAGGTGCCCTCGAGTACGACGGACCGCTTGTTGGTGTTGAGGTAGGCGAACAGTGCACTGCCGTCGCATCCGGTCGCGTCGCCGAGGACGGGCGCCATAGCCCGAGTCGGGCTACCGCGCCTTGCCGCCTCGACCTTGATCACCTCGGCGCCGAAGTCGGCCAGCAGTTTTCCGCAGTACTCGACTGCGACCGACCCCGCCAGCTCAACGACCCTGAAACCCGTCAGCGCCGACATGCGAGCTCTCCCAAAACTGTCAGGGCTTCGCGCGTCCCGAGCGGCTCAGGCGCCACTCCGGCGGGAAGTTCATGTCGTTGTCCTTCACCACGTTGTTGAGGCCCTTTTCGAAGGTGCCCCCGGTGAGGTCGACGTCGTTTTGCGCGTCGTTCTGGATCATCGGCAACATCCCCTCGACCATTCCGGTCAGCAGGCTGCCGAAGTACTCACCTTTGTGCTGCTTGTACAGCTCCAGGAAGGTCTTCTGCACCGCGACCGTGTCGGTTGGGCGGGACCGTGAGCATGCCATCGCGTATTTCTCGGTCTCTGCTTCCAGCTTGTCGCGGGGCACGACGCTGTTGACGAATCCGCATTCGTACATCTCCTTGGCGCTGAAAGGCCGCCCGGTGAACAGCATTTCGGAGAACTTCCGCAGACCCATCGTCTCGGCCCACCACCACAGCCGGGGTCCCCAGCCGACATAGCGGAACGCCGGGTGACCGAACAGAGCGTCGTCGGAGGAGACCACCAGGTCGGCGTCGCCGGCCTGGTAGAAGTGCCAGCCGTAGCAGTAACCCTTGGCCTCGACGATGCTGATCTTCCGGAGCTCTTGCAGCGGCCGGTTACCCGCACGCGCCTTGGCGTAGAAGTCGGTGACGGTGGACAGGTAGCGGTAGGAGCCACCCGGCGGGTACTTGACGTCGTCGTCGTTGATCGCGAGCTCGTGATGCAGCGGGAGACCGGGGTTCTCGAGCATGGGGCGCTGCTCGGGCAGGTCCCCGCCACTACCGAAATCTTGGCCCTCACCGCGAATTACGACGACCTTGACGTCGTCGTCCACATTGCACTTGTGGATCAGATCGGCGTAGTTCTGCCGCATGCCCAAGCTGGTGGCGTTCTGGGCGTCGGGGCGATCGAAGGTGATGTACGCGATGCGGTTCTTCTTGTCCTTCTCGAACTTGATGTACTGCTCGGCTTCTTTCTTCATTTCTTCATAGTCGAATTCAGGCATGAGCTTTCTCCACTTCGTTGTGCTTATTTGAATTAGTGCCTATTTGAGCAAGCTGCCCGCGTCGACGGGAAGCGAAACGCCAGTGACATAACGTGATTCATCAGAGGCGAAGAACAAAACAGCATTGCTGATATCTACCGGGTCCACCCAGGGCACCGGCAAGGTATGCATCATCTGCGAGATCGGGGCGAAGTCTTCGGGCCCGGGCTCGGCCAGGTCCGGGCGAAAGAGCCGGTAGGTGTTGTCGTTCATCACCATCGTCGTGCTGACCTGAGTAGGCAGCACCGAGTTGACCCGGATCATGTTCTGGCCCAATTCGACGGCGAAGGCGCGCATGAGCCCGATGACGCCATGTTTGGCGGCAACGTAGTGGCCGGTGTTCTGGTACGCCTTACGCCCGCCGACCGAGCTGGTGAGCACGATCGACCCGCCGCGGCCACCCGAAAGAATATGCGGTACACCCGCTTTGACCGTATGCCAGACGCCGCTCAGGTTGATGTCGATCATGTCCTGCCAGACGTTCTCCCGAATCTTGTGCAGCTTGCGGCCATCGGTACCCACGCCCGCGTTGGCGACAACGATGTCGAGCCGGCCGAGTTGTTCCACACCGCTGTCCACCGCGGCTTTGAGTCCCTCGTAGTCGCGGACGTCCACCTGTGCGGTCACGATGCGGCGGTCGAGGTTCTTGACCAGGTCGGCAGTCTCGGCGAGATCCTCTGGGGTGGAATGCGGATAGGCCAGGTTATCGATCGGTCCACAGACGTCGATCGCGATGATGTCGGCGCCCTCCTGGGCCAGGCGCAGCGCGTGGCTGCGGCCTTGACCGCGAGCCGCCCCGCTGATGAAGGCGACCTTGCCCTGCACCCGGCCGGTCATCAGGGCACCAGCGTCGGCAGCGTTTCCCAGCCCCGCACCGACGACGTCGGG
Organism: uncultured Actinomycetota bacterium; assembly: GCA_963794245.1. Lineage (GTDB taxonomy): Bacteria > Actinomycetota > Actinomycetes > Mycobacteriales > Mycobacteriaceae > Mycobacterium. The sequence goes on from CAWCDD010000006.1 coordinate 352,296, forward strand.
CTGAGCGTGGCGTGGGCCAGATCCGGCTCCCACTCCGGAAAGCGCTTGAGGATTTCTTCCAGGGCGACACGGCCTTCCAGCCGGGCCAGCGCCGAGCCCAGGCAGAAGTGGGCTCCGACGCTGAACGTGAGGTGCGGCCGAGCGGCACGATGAATATTGAATTCGCCCGCGTCGGGGCCGAACTGACGCTCGTCGCGGCAGGCGGCGCCGATCAGCATCAGCATGACGCTGCCCTCCGGCACCGTCTGGTCATACAGATTGACATCGCGAGTCACATAGCGGGCCATGTGCGGCGCGGGCGGCTCGAAGCGCAGCAGCTCCTCGATCGCCTGCGGGATCAACGCCGGATTTTCGACGAGATCGCGGCGTTGGTCGGGGTGCTCCGCGAGAACCTTGCCCGCCCAACCGATCAGCCGCGTTGTCGTTTCGTTGCCTGCCCCGGCCACCACATTGAGGTACACGAGAATCTCCTCGCGTCTCAGCCGCCTCGTGGTCCCGGTCTCGTCGACGAATTCGACGTTGAGCAGCTCCGTCATGATGTCGTCGGACGGATTGTCCGCCCGCCAGTCGATGTAGGCCTCGAACTGCTCACCCACTGACAAGCCATGCTCGGCGGCACTCATCGGCTTGCCGGGCTCGGTGCGTAGTTGGGCGTTACCGCGATCGCGGATGTACTCCTGATCGGCTTCGGGAATCCCGAGCAGTGCGCTGATGACCTTCATCGGCATGATCGCGCCCAGGTCGGTGACGAAGTCGAACCGGCCGGAGCCCACCAACGGGTCCAGCGATTGCGCGCAGAACTCGCGGATCATCGGCTCCAGCGCGGCAATCTTGCGGGGGGTGAACATCCGCGACAGCAGCTTGCGGTGCACGTCGTGGATTGGCGGGTCCTCGAAGATCAGCATGCCCGACGGGATCTCGAGGTTGGCCTTGATCAGCTCCATGATCACGCCCCGCGCTGAGCTGTACGTGCCGTGGTCGATGATGCCCTTGTTGACATCGGCGAATCGGCTCAGCGCGTAAAAGTCGTATTCCGTGTTGTAGTACAGCGGCGCCTCGTCACGCAGGCGCGCGAACATGGGATACGGGTCGGCGATGAGATCGACATCGTACGGATCGAAACTGACATGGCTCTCGGTGCTGGCCGTCACGAAATCCCTCCTAGCGCTTCCGATTCCGGATGCCGAGCGCCGGACCCGGTTCGGGCAATTTGTACACTCCGCTTAAATGCGTTTGCTCTGACAAACGCACGGGCTTGGCTGACGATGGGCTCGCCGACGGCCCGTGAACGTCGGCTTACTCTATTCTCGTAGAGAACCATATAGAGGATGCCCTGGCAAGACCCAAAGCCATGAAACACGGCGCGTCGCCCGTCTGATCCGGCGATGGCCACGGTCAGCCGGAAGCCACGGCACGGCGGCCGTTCGCCGAATGCACATCGCCGCTCTCGGTCAGCCGGCCCTTGTCCGGACTCTTCAGGATGCCGGTGGCGATGGCCGTCAGGATCGCGTCGAGTTGCTCCGGACTGCCAACGACCAGGTCGCCATGGGCGGCACGCATCAGCAGACCGTTGATGAACGTCAGCGTGACGTTGCTCAGATCCTCGACGACAGCCGCTTCCAGATCGGCCCCGTGCGGCATGAGTTGCACGAGAATCTCGCGGTGCAGCTTGGTGAATGCGTCCGTGGCCTGCTGCAGGATCGCGGCCATCGCGGGATCGCGTGCCGCCTGCATCGTCAGCTCATACCGGGCCTTGGTCCAGGACAACTGCGGCTCGGTGCCGGCCTGAATCACCACTTGCGACAACAGCGACGGCGTGGGGTTGTCCCCCCGGCGGCCGGCGCTGTCGGCGATGGACTGCAGCCGTTCCAGATCCAGCTCGGCAAGCCGTTCGGCGACCGCACGCAGCAGTGCGGAACGGGTGCGGAAATAGAACGAGGTGGTGCCGTCGGGAACGGCGGCCTTGCGGTCCACCTTGAGGTGGCTCAACCCCTTTGCGCCGTCGGCAGCCAACAGCTCGATCGCCGCATCGCACAGATCGCGGCGGCGCTCCGCGGGATTAGGCTTTCGCCTTTTCACTGAGGCGGACGTGTATCGAGCCATGAACAAAGGCCTTCGCGGCAAGGATCTAAAGTGAATATTCGCTGACTTGCAGCACGACCATACTCTATGTTCGTAGTGTCCGTAAAGCGCCGGGAATGCGCGTCGCTAACACAACGGTGTCATCACGATTGGCCCCGATCCCGCCCTATTGGGCGACAACCGGTGTTGGACCTACTTTGCTTGACGTCGATGATCTCGACGACGACCGCTCGGCTGACCGGCGCCATTCTGCTCGGCGCGCTGTCTTGCGGCTGCCATACGAACCAGCACCCGGCCGCACCCGCCACCTCGACCAGCACCGCGGCGCCGACGACACCATCCGTGGCCCCGGTGGTGAAGATTGCGCCGCTACCGGTTCGGCCGGTGGAGAAGTCACAGCCGACCACCCCCGATAAGTGCCCGGCGACGAATCCGGCCGCTCCGGCACCGCCGGTCAACCCGCTCGTCACCTGCGACCTCGCCCGGACCACGCGGTATACCTTGGGCCCAGAGACGCTGCGACTGGAGCTGACGCACGTGGACCCACCCAAGCCGCTGACCTCGGATTTCTACGAAGTGAATCTGACGATGGACCCAGCCTCGGCGACCGCGTGGGCGACATACACCGCCGCACATCCGCACGCCCACATCGCGTTCATCCGCGACGATCTCGTCGTAGAGGCGCCGATGATCGAAGAACAGGTCACGTCTGGGCAGATCGCACTGACGACCCAAACGGCTCAGGCCGCCGCCGAGTTGGCTGAACTGGCGGGACGCCCGGCATGACCGAGCTGGCCATCGGCTTCCTCAATGGATTCGGTCTTCCGCCAGTGGAATTCGTCGACCTTGCCGCGGATCTTGGCTGCCACTACGTCTCGGCGGTGGTGCAGGGCGCACCGTTGGTGCCGCTCGGCTACGCGCCCTTTTCGCTCAAGGCCGATCCCGCGCTGCGAAAGGAGGTGCTGGCCGCGATGCAGCACCGCGGTGTGGCCGCCTCGCTGGGCGATGGGTTCCTGGTGCTGCCGGACACCGAAATCTCGGCATTCGGTGCCGATCTCGATGTGTTGGCCGAACTCGGCGTACCCCGAATCAATGTCGTCAGTCTCGACATCGATCTCGCCCGCACGTTCGACCAGTTCGCCGCCCTGACCGAGCTGGCCGCCCAGCGCGGCATCGAGACCCTCGTCGAACCGGTACCCGGGCTGACGGTGGGCGACCTGCCCACCGCGCTGGCCGCACGAGACTACGTCGGACGGCCGGATTTCCGGCTGTTGATCGACACCATGCATCTGGTGCGCTCCGGATCCAGCGCCGCCGACCTCGCGGCCGTCGACCCCGCGCACATCGGTTACGCCCAACTCAACGACACGACGCTGCGGCCGCGCTTGGACAACTACATGGAGGAAGCCATGTTTGAGCGCATGGTTCCCGGTGAAGGGGAACTCCCCCTGGCCGAGATTCTGGCCGTGCTTCCCGACGACATCGTGCTCGAAATCGAAGTACCGCAACGGTCATTGGCGTTGGCCGGGGTCAGCCCGATCGATCGGGTGCGCCCATGCGTGGAGGCAGCACGCCGCTTGTTAGGCCGAACAGCAGCAATAACTTTCAGCTGGGTTCGCGAAGCGGCAGGCCCGCCGCGCGATAGATCGCATCGATGACGGTCATGTTCTCGATCGCGTCCTGCGGCGTCGTCTTCACCGGCTCGCCGCGCAGCACCGCGGCGGCGAACGCGTCGAGTTGGTACGCGTAGGAGGCGCGGCGTGGAAAGCTCTCCACGCGATTGTCGTCTGCCGTCCGAACCGAGAGGCGATGGAACATCTGGGGCATTACCGGATTGAGCACGTTGAGCTGGCCGCGGTCGCCGACGACCTTGGCGCTGATGTCGAAGAGCCGTCGCGACCACATCGAGCAGCGCACCCGGCCGGTGTGTCCGCCGGCAAAGCGCACCTCGGCCGTCATGGCCCGGTCGACCTGCGGGTCGCGCAGTTTCGCTTGCGCCGAAACGACTTCCGGGGTTGAGCCGCCGAACGTGCGGGCCATGTTGACGGCGTAGCACCCCGCGTCCATCGTCGCGCCGCCGGCGAGTGAATAGTTGTACCGGATATCGGAGAACTTTGGCAGCGGGAAGCATAGCGTGGTTTCCACCCGCTGGAGCTTGCCCAGCTCCCCCGAGGCGATGATCTCCTCGACCCGCAGGGTCAGCGGATGGTAGCGGTAGTGGAAGGCTTCCATCACCACTCGGTCCGAGTTGGCGGCCAGCTCGGCGATTTCGCGGGCTTCGGCAGCGTTGGCGGTGAACGGCTTTTCGCACAGCACGTGTTTGCCGGCGGCCATTGCGGCTCGGGTCCACTTGCCGTGCAAGCCGTTTGGCAGCGGATTGTAAATCGCATCGAGGTCAGGATCGGCGACCAGCAAGGCGTAGTCGTCGTGTACCCGCGCAATGCCGTGTTTAGCGGCGAAGGCTTGCGCACGCGAGCCGTCGCGTGCGGCCACCGCGGCGACTATCACGTCGGCGTTGTCCTTGGCGGGATTGATCAGCGCCATCGGCGCGATTCGGGCGGCACCCAAGATGCCGATCCGCAGGTGTTCAGCCACGGACCCGACGCTACTACCCACGCCCGCTGGGCTACGACCCGCGGCGGGCGAATGCCGGGGCGCGCTCGGGCCTGACGCCGACGCCGATGAAATATGCGGGCACGAACGACAGCCACGGCAGTCGCTGCATCACACGCAGGAAGGCCGCCGGCGGAGTGGGGTCGGCGCCGCGCAGCAGCGGCCCGAGTCCCCTCTGCAGAACCCGTTGCACGACTTGGGTCACGGCGGTGGGAAACAGCCGGCGACGCCGCACCGCCGCCAGATCCCGATCGGTGACCCGGTGCTGCCGTAGCGGCTGGGCCAAGATGGTCGCCGCCGCCACGGCGTCTTGGACCGCCAGGTTGATACCGACGCCACCCAGCGGAGACATCGCGTGCGCGGCGTCCCCGATGCACAGCAATCCGTCGGTGTGCCAGCGCCGCAGCCGATCGACACGGACATCGAGGTGCTTGATGTCGTCCATGGACGTCAGCGCCGCGACCGCGCCGGCCGATTCCGGTAACAGTGCGGCGACGTCGCGACGGAACGCTTCGATACCTTTCGCACGCAGTTCGGCGTCAGTCCCCTTGGCCCCGATGTAGGCGATCTGGTTGTAGTCCTCACGCGGAATCACGCCCAGTGCCTTGCCGGGACCCACCCGCGGCAGGAACGAGAACTCCTGTTCGCGGTCGCGCGGCAACCTGAACCACCACACGTCGAAATTCACCGGGTATTCGCGACTCTGCAGGCCGGCGGCACCGCGCGCCATCGACCACCGGCCGTCGCAGGCGACGGTCAACTCGGCCTTCAACTCACCTGGCCCGTCGGGTCCTTGGTAGCGCACACCGGTGACCCGGCCGCCCTCTCGCACCAGTCCGGTGGCTTCTGTTTTCATCCGCAACGTGAAACTCGGTTCCTCCTGGGCAGCATCGGCCAGGAGGTTGAGCAGATCCCACTGCGGGACCATGGCGACAAACGGATGCGGTTGACGCAGACGCCCGAAGTCGACATACGTCACCGACCGGCCGTCCGATTCGAATTTCGCGCTGCGAAGCTCGCTGTGCGGCAAGGCCGCGAAGCGCTCCCACAGACCCAGCTCGTCAAGCAAGCGCATCGTGGTCGGATGCACGGTGTCACCGCGAAAGTCGCGGAGAAAGTCACCATGCTTCTCCAGCAGCGTGACCTCGACGCCTGCCCGGGCCAGCAGCAGTCCGAGGACCATCCCGGCCGGCCCGCCGCCGATCACCGCACAGGTTGTCGTATCAGTCATCATCGCTCCGGAATCCAATGCCACAGAGCATGATCATCCGAGCATTTGCGGGTCGACGTCGTAGACCGAAACGGGCTCGGTGAGCACCCCGTTTTCCTCGACGTAGCGATCCCACAATTCGAGAAGCTCGGCCAGCTTGTCGGGATGCGAGGCAGCGAGGTCGTGGATTTCGCCCCGGTCGCGGGAAAGGTCGTAGAGCTGCCAGGCGCCCGGGCCATATGGCGGCGGCAGGTAGAGGGCTTTCCAGTCGCCTTGGCGGATCGCGCGGCGGCCGAACAGTTCCCAGCCGGTGCCTGTTTCGCCCGGGTGCACCGCCTCGGTGTCGGCGGACAGGTACGGCACCAGCGAGCGACCGAGCATCGCTTCGACCTCGCGGTCGCGGTAGCAGGTGCCTGGATGTTCCACGCCGGCAAGTTCCAGCACGGTGGGAGCGATGTCCATGACGGTCGCGAATGCCGTGCCGATCTCGTTTTGGCGGGTGAAGCCCGGCCAGGTGACGAATCCGACCACCCGGATTCCGCCCTCGGTGGTGAACGCCTTGTGCAGGCGCGACGGTGCGGTGGCGGCTTGTGCCCAGCGGGGGCCGTACCAGATGAACGAGGTGGGCCGACCCAGATTGTCGAGGCTGTTGTCGCAGTTCTTTTTGATCTGCGCGACGATTTGGGGGCCGCGCAATGGCATCGCCTCGACGATCGCGCCCTCGGCGCCGTTGTCGGACATGAACATCACGACCGTGTTGTCCAGCTCGCCGGTCTCGGCCAAGTAATCGATCACCCGGCCGATATTCCAGTCCATGCGGTCCACCATTCCGGCATAGACCTCCATGGAGCGGGCCGAAACCGCGCGTTCCTCGTCCGTCATATCGGCCCACTCGGCAGCACCATCGGCCACGACCGGGTGCGGCTCGACATCGGGTGCACACAGGCCGAGGCGTTTGAGCGCTGCCAACCGCTCCTCGCGCAATGCATCCGGCCCGGCGTCATAACGGCCGCGGTATTTCGCAATGGATTCGTCCGGTGCCTGCAGCGGCCAGTGCGGTGCCTGAAACGGCAGGTACGCGAAGAACGGCCGGTCGTCGTCCTCGGCGCGGTCGCGGAAGTAGCCGAGCAAGGTGTCGGTGTAGGAATCCGAGGAGTAGAAGTCTTCGCCCACCGTGACGAACTGGTCGTCCTCGGTGTAAAGCGTTGGCACGGGCGAGAATCCGCGACCCGCGGCACCGCCGTAGTGGCTCGCGCCGGCCGGTAGCAGCGCGAACGAGCGCTCGAATCCGCGGGCCCACGGCGATCTTTCAATCGTGTGGCCCAGGTGCCATTTGCCCGACATCAGCGTCAGATAACCCGCGTCGCGCAACAACTCGGGCAGCGCGACGACCCGATCGTTGAGATAACCCTCGTAACCGGGCGCACCCTGAAATCCGGGGACCGCGACCTCCAGCATGGTGCCGATGCCGGCGACGTGGTGGTCGGTTCCGGTGAGCAGCATCGCCCGGGTGGGCGAGCAGGCCGGCGCGGAATGGAAGTCGGTGAGCCGGATCCCCGCGTGGGCGAGCCGGTCGAGGTTGGGCGTTTCGATTTCGCTGCCGAAGGCACCGATGTCGGAAAATCCGAGGTCGTCTGCCAGGATCACCAAGAAGTTGGGGCGCTTCACGCTGAAGCATCCTGTCAGGTCCGTCGCCCGAATGGAACGACCGACAAATGACTAGGCTCGATTCAACGAAATACCACGCCCGGACACCGACGAAGGGGCACCCCTATGTTGGCACAATTCGAGATGTCCATTCCCCTGGTCGCCGCTCCGATGTCGGGCGGCCCGACGACGCCGGCGATGGTGTCGGCCGCAACCGGGGCAGGCGGCCTGGGCATGCTTGCCGCGGGCTACAAGACCGTGGAGGCCGTCGAGGCCGAGCTCAAGACTGTTCGCGCCGAGGGAATTCCGTTCGGCATCAACCTGTTTGCGCCGAACCCGGTGCCGGTCGACCCGGATAGTTACCGGGCTTATGCCGCGATCATCCAGCAGGAGGCCGACCAGTTCGGCCTCGACCTGCCTGCCGAGCCGATCGAGGACAACGACCGGTTCGACGAGAAGATCGCGCTGCTGCTCGACGACCCGGTGCCGATGGTGTCGTTCACATTCGGCATCCCGCCGCGCAGCGTGATCGCGGCGCTGCAGCAGGCCAACACCGTGGTCGTCCAAACCGTGACGACTCCAGACGAGGCGGCACAAGCGCATGACGCCGGTGCCGACATGCTGGCCCTGCAGGCCGCGGTCGCCGGCGGGCATTCCGGCACGCTCTCGCCGCGGCGGCCCTTGCAGCCGGTTCCGATCGTCGACCTCGTCCAACAGGTCACGGCGACCGTGCCGCTGCCGGTGCTGGCCGCCGGTGGGCTGGCCACACCCGACGCGGTGGCCGACGTGATCCGTGCGGGCGCCGCGGCGGCCGTCGTCGGCACGGTTCTGCTGCGCGCCACCGAAAGCGGCGCGTCAGCGACTCATCAGGCGGCCCTCACCGATCCCGCTCGGACCGAAACGGTGCTGACGCATGCCTTCACCGGCCGCCCGGCCCGCGGGCTGCGCAACACGTTCATCGACAACCACGAGGCCCAGGCGCCGTTCGGTTATCCCGCAATCCACTACCTGACCAGCCCGCTGCGCAAAGCCGCTGCCGCGGCAGGGAAACCAGACTACGTCCACCTATGGGCAGGGACGGGATACCGGCATGCCACCGCCGAACCCACCGCGGACATTCTGCGGCGACTTGCTTCTGAGCTCTGACGACTCAGCGGCCAGCTGAAGACTCAGTTGCTCAGGTACAAGTACCAAAGGCCATCCGAATGCTGGACACATGAGAAATGAGTCCACGTCCCAGGGTGGTCGACCTCGACGTGCGGACCGTCCGCGAGACAACCCGCCTCAGTCACATAGTTACCCTCAACCAGAATCTCGTCAGCGTTACTGATCCCCACGCCGGTGGTCATTAGCCCAGCAAACGCTAGGACGCCAGCGGCAATAATCTTCCTCATCAGGCACCTCCAGTTCACATCCGCCCTTGAGGCCGACATACCAGCGAGATGCTGGTATGTCGACGCTAGCTGAGCCGCACTTGATCACGCAGAGCAAAAGAGAAATATTTGCGCCGACATAACATTCGCAGCGCCATGCTCTGTGACGACAGCGCGCGAAGTGAGGTCCCAACTCAGTACTTGAAGCGGTTGAGCATGTCGTACGGGCCGAACGGCGAAGCGCTGAAGAATCGGTAGATCCACCGCACGATGGTGCTGTCGATCTTCTCGTAGCCCGCGAGTGCCGGCGTCTGTTCGACCAGTCGCAGCTTCGGATTCCATGCTTCTATGTCCCGCGCGTTGCCGATGCCCCACTTGATGATGCCTCTGGTGAACACTTTCGACATGCGCGGCGCCAGCGCTGAGAGCGTGTCGAATTGCAGCTCGCCGCAATCGAATCGGCCTAACAGACGTGCCACGAGCTGGCGGACTTCACTCTCTTCCACGTACATCAGCAGTCCCTCGGCGACGACAAGTGTCGGGTGGCCGGTGGGAATCTGATCGACCCACTGCGGGTCGGTCACCGAGGAGCCGATCATCCGATAGCGCTCGGTCTCGTCGTACAGTTGGCGGCGCAGGTTGATGACGCTGGGCTGGTCGAGGTCGTACCACCGCACCGCCGGCGGTACATCCAGGCGGAAGGCACGGCCATCGAGGCCACAGCCCAGGTGCAAGACCACCGCGTCGGGATGGTGCTGCAGGAAGGCCGCGCACCAATCATCGAGCTGTTTCGCGCGCAACGCGACGAGGTACTGGTTCGACGCCGGCAGCGAGTTCCGATGTATGCGTTTGAAGTCGTAGTCGATCCGGTCGACGGCCTCCGCGGCGGCATGATCACCCAGAATCGGTTGCCGAGAACGGCTTTCGTGGGCGCGCAGGTACAACGTCACGAGATTCGTCCACTCCACCGAGCCCCACTGGACCGAACTGAAATCAACTTTGGGCGTCGTCACTGTCCCTCCTTTGTCAGGGCGGCACCTCCACACGGACAGCGAACCGCATCCGATGCCAAGATTGCCACCCCGATGTGACGGCGACGCAAACGCACTGGTCACGCGCGGTGCAGGCGCCTCGGACCGAAGCGTGCCCATCCGGGCGACCCTGTGCTCCGAAGAACTATCGAGCAACGGTTGTGGCGGGTGACACCGCTAGGTCAAGAAAGGGCCTCTCGATGCGACAGGTGACGTTCAAAATGGTTGCTGCGGGCGACGGTTCACCACCGACCTCAACCGGATACTGCTACTACCTGATGGCGCACGCGGTCGCGACGGTTTTGCTGCTGATCACTCTGGTTGCCGCGGTGTGGCAATTCATGGATTGGGTTGCGACGCCGTCGTGCCTGGAAGCCAGACCGGTGTCGTCGACGACCTCGCTCGCCACGCCGCCCGTTTCATCGGGCGTCTCCCACGGCACGTGGACGGAGCGGCCCGCGTCGTACCGCAACGCGGCGCGAACCCAGTGTGCTGGCCGACTCCGGTGACTGCCCCTGCCCGAAGACCGGCAAGTGACCCGCCGTGTGCGATGCTGTCAGAACGCCTCGGGATCCTGCTGCACCGCTGCCGGCACCGGATGCTGGTACAAGCGCGAAGCGTTCTCCCAGGTGAACTTGCGGATCGCGTCCGGCGGCAGATCACCGATCTCCTCGTGGATCGTTTGTTGAGTGTGCGGCCAGGTCGAGTCGCAGTGCGGATAGTCGGCTTCGAGCATGATGTTGTCCATACCGATGCGGTCGCGCTGCACGAACGACGACTTGTCCTCGACCGCGCAGAACCAGAAGTTGCGGGTGAAAACCTCTGCGGGAGTGAGCTTCTCCCCCAGCGCCTGCCATGTGCCGTACATCGCGTGATAGCTGAGCATGTGGTCCAGGCGATCGAGTAAGCCTGCCACCCAGCCGATTCCGCCTTCGGACAAACAAATCTTGAGATCCGGGAATCTGCTGGGCAACCCGGAATACAACCAGTCGACGGCCGCCGAGATGGCGTAGGCGAAGAACAGCACCCCCTGTACGTCCGGCGGCGCGTCCTCGGTGGTCGACGGTGAGGACCCCGAAGACCCGATGTGCAGGTTCACCACCGTTCCGGTTTCGGCGCAGGCGGCCATGATCGGATCCCAGTGGCCCGAGTGGATACTCGGCAATCCGAGCATCGCGGGGTTCTCGCTGAACGTCACGGCGTGAAAGCCGCGTTCGGCGTTCTCGCGGATCATGGTGGCGCCGAGTTCGGGGTCCAGCAGCCAGGGCAGCTGGCAGGGAATAATCCGTTCGGGATACGACCCGGCCCACACCTCGAGATGCCAGTCGTTCCAGGCGCGGACCGAGGCCAGCGCCAGGTCGCGATCCTTGGTCACCTGCTGCAGCCGCTGGCCGGCGAACCCCGGCAGGAACGAGGGGAAGTTCAGCGACGCGTAGATGCCATTGAGATCCATGTCTTTGACGCGTTCATGGATGTCCCATGCGCCCCTGCGCATTTCGTCGAATCGGACCGGTTCGAAGCCGTACTCCGCCACCGGTCGCCCGACGACGGCGTTGAACCCCACGTTGGGCAGTTCCTGATTGTCGTAAACCCAGGTCTGCCCGCCGCTGTCGGTGTCGACGACCCGCGGCGCGCGGTCGGCGAACTTACGCGGCAGCCGGCCGGTGAACGTGTCGGGAGGTTCCACGATGTGATCGTCGACCGAGATCACCGTGTAGCGGCGTGGCGCCCGCGGCGGGTCCGGCAGGAATGTGACGGATCGCTCGTCGCCGGTCTTAGCCGTCGTGAAATTCAGATTGGCTGCCAGCTCGTCAATCGCTTTCACTAATCAACCTCCTCGCTGGGCAGAGCATTCGGTGTGCCGTGACAGCTTTCGAGTGTGCGGTGGCGGCGGTGCCGGTCGGCGTGTCGTCGCCCAGGGCGCACACTCGATGGCGACTCAGGTGAGCACATCGGGATCCGCCTTGATCGTCATCCGCGCCGCCCCGGCCCAATACACGTCGGCGGCCCGCTCGATGAGCGAACGCTGCATGCCCGCCATGTCGGACCAGTTCATCGCGACCGGCTCCTGGCCGGTGAGCATGACGTCGTAGGCCAGCTTGCATACCCGCTCGATCGACGCCGCCCGGTACACCGCCTCGGCCAGGTTGCGACCGGTCGCGATGACGCCGTGGTTGGCCAGAATCGTCAGGTTGGCGCCGCCGATACGCGTCGCGAGATCGGCTGCCCGGTTGGGGCTGTCGATCTCACCGTCGTATTCGCCGACGAGGCAGAGGTCATCCAGAAACAGCGAACCGGTCTGATGCACGAGTTCGGGAAGTCTGCCCAATGCGGCGAGCACACAGACGTAGTACGGATGATTGTGAATGACCACCCGGGCGTCTTCGCGGACCCGGTGCAGCTCGGTATGAATGTGGATCGCCGGCGTGACATCCCAACGACCGCGAACCACGCGAGCATCGCTATCGACCTTGCAGATATCGGACGCGGTGAGTTCCTGCCACCACAGTCCCCACGGATTGACCAACATGTCGGTTTGCCCGTCGAGCTGCCAGGTGATGTGTCCGGCCATGTTCTCGGAGAACCCGGTGCCGGCCAGGTGGCGGAACGCCACGGCGAGCGCCTGCTCGTTGGACAGCTCGACGCCGATCGGAGGCACGACCGAAGGCGCCCACACCTCTAGGCCGCCTCGTCGTGGATCAGGCGTGTTCATGGTCGGACTCCATCCTTGCTCGAATATCCTGGCGGAGCTCGCCTTTGGCGATCTTTCCACCCGACGACCGGGGTATTTCGTCGACGACGATGAGCCGTTCGGGCAGAAGTTCCTTGGAAACACCCAGCGCCAGCAGGTGGTCGACGAGTGCGGGCAGGTCGACGATCGCGGAGTCGGCGAGTTCGGCGTAGAGGCAGACCCTTTCCCCGAACACCGGATCGGGCATCGCCACGGCGGCCGCCAGCGCAATCGCCGGATGCGTCATCACGGCGTCCTCGACCTGCGATGCGCTGATGTTCTTGCCGGCGCGCAGGATGAAGTCGGATGTTCGGCCGGTGACCGTGAGGTAGCCGTCGGCGTCGAGCTCGCAGATGTCGCCCATCAGCATCCACCCGTCGCGAGTGAACAGCTTGTCGTGGTCGGTGCCCCCGAGATACCCGAGGCTGGTCGCCGGACCCCGGCACGCCGGCTGGCCTCGCCCCGTCGCGGTGACGTCTTGATCGCCGTCGAAGAGCCGGACCGCCATTTCGGGAACGATCCGGCCGCCGGTGCGCAATCGATGTTCCACGGAGTCGTCCACGGTCGTCGCGCTGAGCAGACCGGTTTCATTCGAGCCATAGAATTGCAGGATCTTCGCGCCGGTCAGCTCTTCGAATTCGGCAGCGGGCCGGTACGGTATCGCCTCGCCACCGGTGAAAACGACCCGCAGCGAGCTCAGGTCATAATCGCGGGACGCGCGGTCGGCCATCAGCATCGTCAATTGCGAACTGACACAACATAATACGGTTACCTTGTGCCGAGCTATCGCCTCACACGCCGCCCTGGCGGTGAAGCGCTCCAGGATCACCGAACTGGCACCGAGGTAGATCGGGGTGGTGTGGCTGGTCCATATTCCGAAGCCGAACGGCATGGGGATGACCGGCAAGAACACATCATCCGGTGTCAACAGCGCGTTGGCGACGGCCTTCTGGTGAAAGTAGTGCCACCGGTTCTGCGTGTGCACGACACACTTGGGCAGGCCGGTGGTCCCGGAAGTGGAGTTGATCAGGAAAACGTCGTCGGCGCCGAGTTGAGATTCGACCGCGACCGCCTTGGGTTGCACGCCGGCGTTCAGGCGTGGCAGACCCTCGTCCTGCCCCAGGACCAGCATCGACACCGACGATTCGGCCGCCGCCCGACCCGCGGCATCGCTGTGCTTGGGGTCGCTGATCAGGACTTTTGGCTCCGCAGTGCGCAGCAGCGCGCCCACCTCACGGGTGCCGGCGCGGGCGCCGATGCCGACCACGACGGCGCCACAGCGTTCGATCGCGACGAACAACACGTGGATCGCGGTGGAATCGCCGTGCCACACCGCAACTCGATCACCGCGCGCTATGCCGAGACCGGTCAGCTGCATGGCCAAACTGGTTGCCGCGGCGTCGAATTCACGCCATGTCAGGGAGATGCCGGGATGGTCGGAATAAGCGGGCCGGTCCGGTGAATGTGAGGCGTTGCGACGCACCGCGTCCGACAATGTCGAATCGGACCACCAACCGGCCGCACGAAACCGGGCCGAGTCCTCGTCGGTGAATGCCGGCGAGCCCACGGTATCCAGTTCACCGGCGCTCATTACCAAATGATAGGAACACCGCGCGTGATGCGGTTGGCGGGCTGGTGCTGAGCTGTCGGGCTATGGATGCTGCGGCAATGGAGCAGGATCTCCCGGACCATGCACAAGACGCGGGGCGCGCTTCGGGGGCGGCGGCCTGTCGGGATTTATCGGCCCGCAGTTCAGGCCGCCGATGCAGCCACCGCCGCCGCCGGCGGGTTTGACCGGTAGGGCGCCGCCGCTGTCGACCGGTGCTGGGGGCGCGGGGACAACGCTGGATGAGGCAACCGTTGCGCTGATCGGCGTCTCGTCGGCTGAGTCAATACCGCCGAGCGTGAAGGCCAATACGGCCGCACCACCGCACAATGCGGTTATCGTCTTGCCCGCACGATTCCCCATGACGCCCGATTCTAGTTACTCCACGCCCCAAGCGCAGAAACGCAACACGGCACGATGCGTCGGCGGCGTCCCTATCATGGACCAGGTCGCGGTGGGCGGGCAGCCGAGGAGACGGTCGTTATGGAAACCAGGCAATCTGCCATCTGGTCGAGACTGCAGGGCAAGCAGGTCTGGCCGGGAGTGCTGAGTGGCGCGGCCGCGGGCGCCGCGGGTACCACCGCGCTGAACGTCATCACCTACCTCGACATCGCGGTGCGGGGCCGTCCAACGAGCAGCACACCCGAGCGGACCGTCGACGCCATGGCGAGGCTGTTCGGCCTCACCGTTCCCGGCAGCGGTGACGTCCTCGCCAACCGAATCTCCGGGCTTGGTGCGCTCACCGGGTACGCCGCGGGCATCGGGATGGGCATCATTCTCGGGTTGGCCTATGCCCTGGGTTGGCGGCCCGGACTGCTTGTGGCCACGCTGGTGGCGTCGGCCATCGCCCTGGTTGGCACCAACGGGCCGATGACCGTTCTCGGGGTGACCAACCCGCTCACCTGGAGCCTCGCCGACTGGATCAGCGACCTGATTCCGCATCTCGGTTATGGCATCGTCACCGCCCTGGTGTTGCACTACCTCGCGCCGCTCTGCCGGCCGCCGAACGAGACACTCCCGTCGGGATGACGGTCGCGACCGAGCGCATCGGGCAGCGAACACAACCGCTAGCCCTGGACCGTGGGACGGATGGTGATATCACCGATCTCCACGTCGTCCGGCTGCTCGACCGCGAACGCGATGGCGCGTGCGACCGCCTGCGGCGGAATACCGAAGTCGCTCATCGTGCGCCGGATCTGCTCGCGCAACGCCACATCGTCGATCGAGCTGTCGAGTTCAGTATCGACGAAGCCCGGCGATATCGACGTCGTCCGCACAACGCCATCCGTGGACTCTTGGCGCAACCCCTCCATGACGGTGCGCACCGCATTCTTGGTCGCCGCATAGACCGCCATGGTGGGCACAATCTTCAGCCCGGCCGTGGATACCGTCGTCACGAAGTGGCCCCGGCCCTGCCGACGAAACACCGGAAACGCCGCCGCGAATCCATGCAGCACTCCACGAATATTGACGTCGATCATCGCCGCCCAGCCGTCGACGTCCAGTTCGGAGATCGGCCCGATCTTGCTGATCCCGGCGTTGCTTACCAGCACATCGAGGCGGGCGAACCGATCGACGGCGGTACCGACGAGCCGCTCGAGGTCTTCACGGCGGGCGACGTCGGCCCGGCAGGTGACGGCCTGTCCCCCGTGTTCGCGTATCTCCCCCGCGATGCCGTCGAGGCGCTCGACACGTCGCGCACCGAGGACTACGCGTGCGCCGCGTTCGGCGAGCAGCCGCGCGGTCGCCTCGCCGATCCCGCTGCTCGCTCCGGTGATGGCCACGACTTTGCCTTCGATCCCGGTCATCGGCTCGCTATTGTCAGTCTGTGCTGATCGGATTCCTACTCGCTCTGGGTTGTTCGGTGTGTTACGGCACAGCCTCGGTGCTGCAGGCTGTCGCGACGCGGTCGGTGGAATCCGGCGGTACGTCCGGTGTCGACGCACGACTGCTGTTGCGCGCCCTTCGCCAGTGGCGCTACCTGGCGGGCATCGGCCTTGACGTGCTCGGTTTCGCGTTGCAGGTCGCGGCGCTACGCCTGGTGCCGATCTACGTCGTTGCTGCGGCGTTGGCCGCTTCTATCGCGGTGACCGGGATCGTGTCCGCGTGGGTGCTCTCGGCGCGACTGTCGAAGGCCGAATGGACGGCCGTGGGTGTGGTCTGCGCGAGCCTCGCCGCACTCGCTTGTGCTGCCGGACCCGGGCACTTTCGTCACGGGCCAGCAGGACTCGGCTGGGCGCTGATCGTCGTCGTCGCCGCCATCTTCCTGGGCGGTGCCGTCGCCGGCCGATTGCCCCACCGTGAACGCGCGCTTGCGCTGGGTCTTGCGGCCGGAAGCGGGTTCGGTGTCGTCGAGGTCGGTGTACGCCTGCTCGACGAGATCGACCCCACCAAGGCCGCGTTCTACACCAACCCCGCCCTGTACGCGGCGGCCGGTGGTGGCGCCGCCGGGTTCCTGTTGTTCACCTCCGCACTGCAGCGCGGATCGGTCACCACCACAGTGGCCGCGATGGTGGTCGGTGAGACGATCGCCCCCGCACTCGTCGGAGTGTTGTGGCTGGGCGACACCGCTCGGCCCGGCTGGGGCTGGGTCGTCATCGCGGGATTCGCCGTCGCGGTCGCCGGGACCCTGGTCCTGGCCCGGTTCGGCGAGGGGCCCCCCGAGGCGGAACCTGGCTGAGGTTACGAGGTAGCGGCATCAGGCACCGGTTGTGCCGCAGCCGAGATGGCTTGATCGCCAACGGTATACGTTCTGCCGCGCGGCGCCCGGGTCAGCAGCACGCCGCCCTGGGCGCTGATCCCGGCGGCGATCAGCTCGCGCTTGAGGATCTTGTTGGTGGCCGTCGCCGGAAGGTCGTCGTTGATGCGTACATACCGCGGCCATGCCTTGGGCGACAAGTCGTTTTGTGCGGCCAGAAACTGTTCGAGATCCGTTGGCCGCAAATTCATCCCATTGCGAAGCACCACCGCCGCCATCACCTGGTCGCCGACCCGTTCGTCCGGTACGGCATACACCGCGACCTGGCTGACCTGTGGCAGCCGTTCCAGAATCCGCTCGATCGGCGCGGCCGCCAGGTTTTCGCCGTCCACCCGCATCCAGTCGGCGGTGCGGCCGGCAAGGTAGATCCAGCCGTCGGCATCGCGGTAGGCCAAGTCACCCGCCCAATACATGCCGTGTCGCATCCGCTCGGCGGTGGCCGCCGGGTCGTTGTAGTAGCCGGCGAACGGACCCGCTCCCTGGGTGTTGACCAATTCGCCGACCGCCTCGTCGAAGTTGGTCAGCGCGCCGTGTTCGTCGAACTGCGCGACGGCGCATTCCCTCAGGGTTGTCGGGTTGTAGATGCTGACCCCGGGATAGGGCTTGCCGATGGAGCCGGGCGGCGTGCCGTCTTCTCGCACCACGATCACCGCGAACTCGCTGGATCCGAAGCTGTCGATCACGCGGCACCCGAAGCGCCGCGCGAATTCGGCGATATCGCGGTCGGTCGCCTCGTTGCCGAACGCCACGCGCAGCGTCGTGTCGGCGTCGTCGGGACGCTCGGGAGTGGAAAGGATCAGGGCAAGCGGTTTGCCGACATAGTTCAGGTACGTGACGCGGTAGCGGCGCACGTCGTCGATGAAGCGTGACGGCGAGAACTTGGCCGGGACCATCAGCGCGCCGCTGCCGATGGCGACGGCCCAGCCGGCGGCAACGCCGTTGGAGTGAAACAGCGGCATCGCCAGATAGCAAACGTCGGCTGCGGTGACGTCGTATTGAAAGATCAGGCTGGCGCCGCACATGATCGCCATCCCATGCGCGAACCGAACGGCCTTGGGATTGCCGCTGGTTCCGGAGGTGAAGATCATCATGAAGGTGTCGTCGGCGCTGACCTCGCGGTGCGGAGTCAGCGGTGGCGCCGCGGCGACCGCGTCGCCGTAGCGTGTCCCGTCCACGTCGAGAACGTGAATTCCGTTGAGGTCCAAGCCCTCCAATAAGGGGCATGTGTTCATGGTCGACGAGCAGGATTTGGCAGTCGGAGCGCTGGATGTCGGACAGCAGGGCGGGTCCACGGCGCGTCGTGTTGAGGCCGCACAGCACGTAGCCGCCCAGCGCCGCGGCGGCCATCGCGCGCAGCATGG
The DNA here is from genome assembly GCA_963794245.1 of uncultured Actinomycetota bacterium. Lineage (GTDB taxonomy): Bacteria > Actinomycetota > Actinomycetes > Mycobacteriales > Mycobacteriaceae > Mycobacterium. Next base: position 370,708 of record CAWCDD010000006.1, read on the forward strand.
CCGGTGAATTGCCAAGCGCGGCACCGACATGCAACGGGCGCGTCGGATCGGCAAGCGTGATCAGCGCCGACGCCTCGGTCTCGGCTTCGGCGAGGTGCTCGCGCCAGGTCCAGGTCTTCTCACCGTGAGCGATCGCAGGCGTGTCGTCCTGGCTGCGCTGCCGCAAGAGCTGTTGAACGGTCTCCGGCACTGTCTCACTTCCTCGTTGATCTCGTCGTCAACACCAACCCGGCGTAGTTGTGGTCGGCCACATCGTTGCAGTGGCGCCGGTAGGTGCCGAACCCTCCGATGTAGGGCATGAAGGTTCGCTTCTTGCCTTCGATATTTGCGCCCAGGTACCACGACGACGCGGCCTTGGGGAACAGCGTCCGCTCGGCAGCTTGGGCAACGTGGTCGGTCCAGGCGACGGCCGCATCGCGGCGCGGCTCTACCTCGCCGACCCCCAGTTGTCGCGCGGCGCGCATCAGATCGATGACCCAGTCGACCTGAACCTCGGCGTGCAGCACCATGTTCGCCAGGACGGAGGGGCTGCCCGGGCCGCTGATCGTGAACAGGTTCGGCAGGCCGGGCACCATCAGACCGAGGAAGGTCACCGGGCCGTCGGCCCAGATATCCCGTAATCGCGTTCCCCCGGGCCCGCTCGGGTTGATCCGGGTCAGCGCTCCGGTCATGGCGTCGAAGCCGGTCGCGAAGATCAGCACATCGCAGGGATACGTCGTTTCGTTGGTGCGTACAGCGTCGGCGGTGATCGCTTCGATGGGTTCGCGCCGCAGGTTCACCAGTCGCACGTTGTCGCGGTTGAAGGTGGCGTAATAGCCGTTGTCGGTGCAGATCCGTTTGGTTCCGATCGGGTGATCGACCGGGATGAGATCGGTTGCGACAACGGGATCGGTGACGATTTCCCGGATCCGCTCCTCGGCGAACTGCCTGGCAACGTCGTTGGCGCACAGGTCGCTGGTTTGGTCGGGGAAGGTCTTGGCGAACAGCACGCCGCCTTCGCGCCAGCTCTTCCACAGCGCTTCAGCCTGCTCTCGGGGTTCGGTGTCGACGGCGTTCTTGTGGTAGGTGCCGTGCGGTGTGCCGGCCGCTGCGTAGGCGGAGGCCCGGCGACGCTCGGGGTACTGCTGCTGGATCTCTTGCTGTTCCTCGGCCGACCAGGGCCGGTTGGGCATCGGGATGGTGTAGTTCGCGGATCGCTGGAATACGACCAGGCTCTCGGCCTGAGCCGCGATGATCGGCGCCACTTGGATCCCGGACGATCCGGTGCCGATCAGGCCCACTCGCTTGCCGCTCAGGTCGGGGTCCTCGCGCGGCCACACTGCCGTGAAATACACCTCGCCCGAGAAGTCCTCAGCGCCCGGGATATTGGGCCGATTCACCGCCGACAGGCAGCCGGTTGCGCACAACAGAAACTGTGCCGCATACGTGTCCCCGGTCGCCGTGTCGACATGCCAGCGACCGTCGCCCTGGTCGAAGGTGGCACCGACCACGTCCACGCCGAATCGATAGTGACGGCGCAGATCGAAGCGGTCGGCCACGTGCCGCAGGTAGGCCAGAATCTCCGGCTGGGCGGCGAAGCGCTCGCTCCACTGCCAGCTCTGCTGCAGCACTTCGTCGAAAGAGTAGGAGTAGTCCACACTTTCGACGTCGCATCGCGCGCCCGGATAGCGGTTCCAGTACCAGGTACCGCCCACATCGGGGGCCGCCTCGATAGCAGTCACCGACAGGCCCGACGAGGCGAGGCGATGCACGGCGTAGAGCCCGGCGAATCCGGCGCCGATGACGATGACGTCGCTTATTTCGGTCATGTCGAGGCGCCTCGATACGCCGGATGCAGCAGCTCGCCCAGGTCGGCGCAGATCAGATCCTGCGCCGATGCCGCCGGCCCGAAGGATGGGATGGTCATGAAACCGTGGAACAAACCGGGAAAGTCCCGGTGCACGACCGGCACTCCGGCATCGCCCAACCGGCGCGCGTAGTCGCAGCCCTCGCTGTGCAAGGGGTCGAGCCCGGCGGTGACGATTATTGCGGGCGCCAGGCCCGCATGAGAGTCCGCGCGGGCAGGGGCCACCAGATATGGCGGATCGAAAACCTCGCCATCGCCGAGGTATTGACGCCAGTACCACTGCATCGCGGCGCGGGTGTTGAAATATCCCGAGCCGAAGCGCCGGTAGCTGTCCGTGTCGAACGACGGATCGATCACGGGGTAGATCAGCAACTGTGCGACAGGTTGGGTGACGCCGCGGTCGCGGCAGAGGATCGCGGTGACCGCGGCGAGATTACCGCCGGCGCTGTCGCCGGCGACGGCGCTGCGCCTGGGATCGATACCCAGCTCGCCGGCGTGCTCGACCACCCAGCAGAACACCGTGTACGCGTCGAGCGCGGCGGCGGGCGCGGGATGCTCGGGAGCAAGGCGGTAGTCGACCGACACCACCACCGCGAGGCTGCCGCGGGCCAGCGCCCGGCAGAATCCATCGTGAGATTCGATGCCGCAGAACACGAATCCGCCCCCGTGATAGAACACGATCGCGGCACGGTCCCCGGAGGGCTCACCGTGCGGGCGGTAAATGCGTACCGGGATGGCGCCGTCGGGGCCCGGAACGCAACGGTCGGTGGCGCTCTCGACGTCGTCGAGATTGTTGACCGGCAGGTGCCGTTCGGCCACCGCGGCGCGAGCCTGCGGGCCGGTCATGTTCTCGACGCGCGGGAATCCGGTGTTCAACTGGTCGAGCATCGCCTGCACGCCGTCGTCCATGTGCACCTCCGACCTCACCGTTGAGGTCATGCGGGCCGGTATTTCAATAGTGTGATGCCGGCTTCGAGCAGATCGTAGAACACCGGCTGCACCCGCATCCCGATCCGGATGTCGTTCGGGTCGACGTCGACCAATTCGGTGCTGATCCGCGGCCCGGCATCCCACTGCACCACGGCGAGCAGCTGCGGCACCGCGTCGGCCCACGGTGGGCCGGTGGGTCGGCGAGCGATGGTGTAGGTGTACAGCGTTCCCGCGCCATCGATTTCGCGCCATTCCAGGTCGTCGGCCAGGGTGCCGGGGGCCAGGACGCGCGGATAGAAGACATAGCGTCGCAGCGAGGGCGAGTACTGCACCAGGATTCGGCGCTGGGCCAATCCGTCCCAGAAGGGCTGCGAGACGGGGGTGGGCTCGGGAATCGGACGGGCTTCGGCGGTCATTTGCGCCGCTTCTCCTCATCGCTGCGCTCTGCATCGTCGCCGGCGCGGCTCATGGCGTCACTCCCCCTGCATGAGCAGGGCGACCTGCTCGCTCATGATGCCGCCGTTGCCGGTGACGAACGCGGTGTGGCAGTCCGTCACTTGGGCGGCGCCGGCTCGTCCCATGACCTGCCGTGCGCCGTCGACGACGTGATGCATGCCGCCGGCCATGCCGGCCTGACCGAAGGACAGCTGACCTCCGGCAGTGTTGAGCGGAAAGTCGCCCCGATGGGTCAGATCATGCTCGGCAACCCAGGACATGCCTTGGCCTTTCGCGCAGAAGCCGGCGTCTTCCAGGCTCATCAGCACCGTGATCGTGTAGCAGTCGTAGATCGACGCGATATCGACATCGGAGCGGTTCAGCCCGGCCATCGCGAACGCCTTGTCGGCGGCACGCGCGATCGGGGTGTGCAGCAAGTCTTCGGCGTAGGTCGGGGTCTTGAAGGCGATGTGTTCGCCGAAGCCTTTGATCCATACCGGGCGATGGCGACCCCGGCGTGCGATGTCGGCGTTGGCGAGCAAGACGCCTACTCCCCCGTGCACGCGCATCACCGTTTCGAGCATGTGGATCGGGTCGGCGATCATCGGGCTGCCCAGAACGTCGTCGACCGTGATCGGGGAGCCATGGAAAACCGAACCCGGATGCGCGCAGGCGTTGGTGCGTTGGTCGACCGCGATCTTGGCGACTGCGGCCGGGTCGTAGCCGAATTCCGCGGCGTAGCGCTGCGCGATCTGAGCGTACGGCGCGTTCTGGCCCAGGTTGCCGTACGGGATCTCGAATTCGGCCTGCGGTGAGCCATAGTTATTTGACGACGCCCCATACCAATTCGGGGCGGCGGCCGGGCGTTGCGCCGATTGCGGCACCGACGCCGATCCGGGCACCACGGCGAGCACCGCGTCGCAGATGCCGAGTTCAATGGCCGCGGCGGCCCGCCAGATCATTCCGGCCGACGTCGCCCCACCCAGGTCCACTCGCTCGCCGAAATCCAATGCCAGACCGAGGTATTCGCACAGGGTCGCCGGAGCGAACATCGCCGATTCGGCAACGCCGTGGGTAAGCAGCCCGTTGACGTGCGCCGGATCGATACCGGCGTCCTCGACGGCCATCTTCGCCAGCAGCGCGTACTGGTCGAGGGTGAACCGCGGCGGCCCGGTGGGACGGCGCTGCGCCGGCAACTCCGTGATGCCGACGATCGCCGCTTCGCCGCGCAATCCCGTCACGACGGCGTTCCGCGCCGGGGCAGCTCGACGGTCGCGGTTCCGGGCATCAGCACGGTGTCGTCGCGGCGGCCGGCGATCTCGAGATCCACCAGTGCGGCGCCCTCGGTCAGGCGTTTGCCGGTGACGACGCCGCCGAAGGTCAGCGGCTCGCCGGGCAATGCGGTCGCCCGGTTCTGCACGGAGAACGACACGAGACGGCCGCGCCCACCGATCCAGTCGCCGATCGCGCGGGCCAGCAGCGCCGCCTGCAGCGGGCCGTGCACCAATACGTTGTCGTAACCTTCGACGTCGCGCGCCCACTCTTTGTCGTAATGAATGCGGTGACCGTTGTAGGTCGCGGCGCTGAAGAAGAACAGCTGGGTTTCGTCGGCGGTGACGGTCAGCGCAGGAATCTGCTCACCCACGTCGATGTCTTCGTAAAACACCTGGTCACGTCGTCATGGCATTCCTAGGGTCGGGCGATCATCGACGTCGACGCTTCGGCGACCAGCTCGCGGTGCTGGTTGCGGTAGACCGTATGCCAGGTGACCAGTACGAATCTGCCGGAGCGACCTTGCTTTTCGACGATGGACTCGATGGTGCGAACCATTTCGATCTCGTCGCGGTGATAGGCCGGCAGATGAAAGGTGAAGCTCTCGCCGCCGGCCATTCGTTTCGGCGCGCGCGGAAACGCGAGGCTGCCCGAAACCGCCCCCGAGGAACCATCGGGCCGCAGCGCGTCAAGACGCGTGACGCCGAGCACCGCATACTGCAGAAAAAGCGGTGGGCAGATGGCGTCTCGAAAGCCGTTGGCGCGAGCGTAATCCGGATCGAAATACAACGGATTATGGTCACCGACCGCCGCCGCCCAGCGCTGCCAGTCGCGTCGGTTCACCTCGCCGCTCGCGGACGCGGCGACCGTACCCACGCGCGACGCCGACTCCGCATCGATCAGGGTGTCCTCACTCACCGATTTCCTCCAAGGTTTCCTCCAGCCAGGCCGCGGCGACGTCTGCCCCGCCACCGAGAGTTGAACCAAGCCTTGCCCGTTCGGTCCACAAGTGGAGATCGGTTTCGGTCACGTAACCGATCCCGCCGTGCAATTGATGGGCGTCCAGCGTGATCAGCCGGGCCGCCGTGGCGGCATGCATGCGTGCGATGGCCGTCTGCCGTGTCGCCGTCCGCCCCCGCGCGATCCAGAAGACCGCGGAATGCGCGGCCAATCGCGCCGCCGCCAAGGCGATGTGCATGTTGGCGATCAAATGCTGCGCCGCCTGGAAGGACGCGATCGGGCGGCCGAACTGATGCCGCAGCTTGGTGTACTCGACGGTGCGGTCCAATACCTGCTGGCCGATCCCGACCAGGTCGAGTGAGCCCAGGGCCACCGCCGCATTGGCCAAGCGACGCAGCGCCATCTCACCGGCGGCGTCGAGCAGCGATTCGGTGCCGACGGTGACCGCGTCGAAGCGCAGCGCGAACGCGCGGTACCCGCCCGCCATGGCAAGCGGCTCCATGGTCAGCCCGGTCGCACGGGCGTCAACGGCGAAGACCAACGTGCGGTCGTCTGCGGAGGCTGACACCACGATGAGGTCGGCGACGTCGGCGTCGGCGACATAGTCGGCAACTCCGTTGAGCCGCCACCCTGTCGAGACCGAATCGGCGCGCAAGACCGCGGAAACGTCGGCGGCGTTACGGGCATTCCACAACGCGGTGGTGCCGCGAACATTCCCACTCGCCAACGGCGGCAGCCACACGGTCTTGGCATCGGGCGTGCCGAGCAGGTCGATTGCCAGCGCCGCCGCAATGGTGCTGTGCACCGTCGTCGGACACAGACCGCGGCCGGCCTCGGTGTAGAACACGGCGAGATCGTCGAGTGAGCCGCCCGCACCGCCGTATTCCTCGGCCACCGCGAGCCCGAACACACCGGCGTCGGCCAATGCCTTCCACAGCGTCGGGGTGCTTCGATCGGCGCCGGGTTCACCGAGCCCGCGCACGAGACTGGCCGGGCACTCCGCGGACAGCAGCGCACGCAACGACGAGGCGAACTCGCGCTGCTCGGCGGTGGGTAGCGCTTTCATGCGTCAGCGCCCATAGGAAGGCATTCCATGGCCACGCTGGGCGATGACATCACGCAGCACTTCGTTGGTGCCGCCGCCGAAGCGCATCAAGGGGGCGGCCCGGTACAGCCGTTCGAATTTGCCTGCCAAAGGGGCATTTTCGCTGCGATGGGCGAGCAGGCCGTCCGGGCCGAGCAGATCGAGCGCCAGATCGGCGATGCGCTGCCGAAGTTCACTGGTGAAGACCTTCTCGACGCTGACCTCCACGGTGGGGATCACGCCGCTGTCCAGGATCGAGGCGGCCTCGTAACCCATCAACGTGGCCACCTCGACATCGGCCTCGGCCTGCGCCAGCCGACGACGAAGGGCCGCATCGTGAGCGGGCACCGATCCGTCACGTCGCGGGCTGCGGGCGAGTTCGGTCAACTCGTCCAGGGCACGACGCAGATCGCCGGCGTTGGTCAGCGCGCCCCGTTCCAGATCAAGTGCGCCGGTGATGTAGGTCCAGCCGCGGTTGACCTCACCGACCAGATTCGTGACGGGGACCCGCACGTCATCGAAGTGCACCTCGTTGGTGCGGTAGCCCGACCACGCGTACAGCGGGCGGATCTCAATGCCTGGGCTGTCGATCGGCACGATGATGACCGAAATCCCGCGATGGCGAACACCATTCGGGTCGGTGCGCACGCACAGCCATTCGTGGGTGGCGCGCTGCGCCCCGCTGTTCCAGATCTTGCTGCCGTTGATCACCCAGTACTCGCCATCGCGCGTCGCACGGGTCCGCAGGCTGGCTAAGTCCGTTCCGGCTTCGGGTTCGGAATAGCCTACGGCGCAGATCATTTCGCCTTTGGCGATCAGCGGGAGCCAATCGTTCTTGTTCTGCTCGGTGCCGTGTCGCATGATCATCGGCGCCACCGAGGTGACGGTGAGATCGGGTCCGGGCACGCCCCAATATTCGAACTCACTCATCAGCAGATGCTGATACACCGCGCCAAGCCCGAGACCGCCATAGTCGCGCGGCCAGTTCAGCCCGAACCAACCCTTCTCGCCGATCTTGCGGCGAAATCGGGTCACCTCGCCGTCGGCGAATTCGAGATCGTGCTCGGCCAGTTCGGCTTGTAATTCCGGGGTGACGTTGTCGGAAAGGAATTCGCGAACCTCGTTCAGCCACGCGCGTTGCGCGGTGTCGAGTTCGAAATCCATTACGGCCCACCTAACCCTTCCATCCGGCCGCGTCAGCGTAACGCCGCTGCGAGATTTCGCCCGCCGTTTCGCCCCGACGTTACGCTCGGCCTCCCTCGCTGCCTGAGCAACCCGTTCGTCGGCGTCGGTCGGACTGACCGCTGCTCGCTGACAGCCGTCATTGACGGGTGCCAGCGAAATGTGTACGTTTGCCGACATGCCATCGACGACGCAGGCCATTGAGGTTTCGCCGGTCGTCAACGGCAGAGAGGCGCAGCGCCTCCTCACGCGCGCACGCCTTTTCGATGCTGCGGTCGCCGAGATCGGGCGCTCCGGGTTGGCGGGCACAGACGTGGCCGCGATCGCCGCGGCCACCGGGGTCGCGCGAGGAACGTTCTATTTCCACTTCCCGACCAAGGAGCATGTGCTGGTCGAGCTGGAGCGGGCCGAAGAGGCCAAGATCGTCGCGAAACTCGCCAAGACGAGTAGGCAAAGCGATCTGACTTCGATGCTCACACAGCTGGTGCGCCAGGTGCTTGCCGCCGAGGAGCGGCTGGGCCCAGTGGTCTTCAGAGACATGCTGGGGTTGCACTTCTCCGCAACACGTCCCATTGAGGACGAGACCGCCGAACATCCGCTTGCCGAATTCGTCATCGCCGCAATCAGCGAGGCGCAGTCCGTGCGGCGGGTGTCGCGGGATGCCGACGCGGGCGAGCTCGGCGTGATCTTCATGACCGGCCTGTTCGCCTTGCTGGCCACCAGCGGAGCGTCCAAATCGCGTGCCGCGCTGTTGGACCGATACATCAAAACCATCGTTGGAGGAATGGAGGCACCATGACCGGCACAGGCATCGACGGCTACCGGGTCTACCTAGCGCATCGCGACGGCGACGCCGATCTGCTGCATCGCCGGCTTGCCAACCGTGAAGGCTTCTTCACGTCGTTGGAGACCGACCCGGTGCACTCTGCACGTCCCATCGATCGGAATGTGTTTCTGCGCAACCTGCGTCGCCGTCGTCCCGAACCGGGGCTGTCGCGCGAGATGCTGTTCCTGCTGGCCACCGCCAAGCTGAATCAGGCGGAGCGGTTCGGCGTGGACCTGGGCGACACGTACGGGCGCATCGGCGGCGAGGACGATCCGCCCGAGCGCATCTACCTTGCGCTCGAGGAGCACTATCACACCCGGCTTTTGGCCTACGTGCTCGACATTTTCGGGCTGCCGTTCCAGGTGGTTGTGCCGCCGTTCGTAATGCGTCAATTCGTCAAGATGGAAGTGTTTCTCCCCGAGCGATTCGGATTCCCGTTCGTGGGCGCCGCGGAAATGGCGGGCTGCATCATGTTCGACGAGCTACGCCGAATCGGTGTCGAATTGTTTGCCGACGAGCCAGCCGTTGCCGCACGGATCGAGCGTCTCTATACCGAAATTCTGACCGACGAGCTGGGCCATGTCGGCTATTGCGCAGCGCGCTGTAGCGATCCGGAGAGGGCGGTAATGCGTTGGCTTTACCCGCTTTTCGGGCGCCTGTTCGCCCGGCAGACCGCCGAGATCAGTCTCCTCACCGATTCGGCTACGCTGCGCGCCCGTCTCGACGCGCCGTTCGATGCCGACGGACTCGCCGCCGGCGTTGGAAACGAGACATTTGTTGCCGCGCATCCGTGATGCCCCGCTCCCGCGCGATGCCCGTCTGTTAAAACGCTGTCAAACTCCCGTTAAAACCCACCTGCCCCATCGCAGAAAAGGGGCACAGCTGGGATGCTCTTTAAATTGGCGGTTCGAGGATTCGGGGGATGTCATGCCCACTAGTGAGACGCGCCTCCGCCAGGAGTTGCGCAACTATGCCGTTGAATTGCGTCAGCTGGCGTACACCCTGCCCCATGGGGTGGGCGAGCATGATCTCCTTCGACTGTCAGACCGGATGCACGCCGCGGCCGAGCAGATAGTCCGCAAGGGGGCGTAGCCATCCACTCTGGATCGCCGGCGCCGTCGTCGAGTGGTCAGCGCCCACCTTTGAGGCGGATCTTCCAGCGCACGAAGCCCAGGTAGAAAAAGCTGATTGCGATCAGCATGCCCATGTCGAACCACCACGTGCCGGCATTGTGATGCCAGAGGGAGTCCTTCGGGACCTGAGGGCCAGGTTCCAACTTGGTCAGGTCGATGGTGGACGCCGATGCCGCGAAACCCCATCGTGCCGGCGTGGCCCAGGACATCTGGTCGAGCCCGACGCGGCCGGTGACAGGAATCATGCCGCCGGAGAACACCAGCTGCGACATAACTGCAACCACCAGCAGGGGCATGATCTGATCGTTGGACTTGGCGATCGCCGAGAGCGCCAACCCGAGCATCGCCGAGGCGACGGTCGTCGCCGCGACATCGACGAAAAGCTCCAGAGGAGCCTGCCCCAGCGCCGCGGCGCCCCGCGTCGGCCCGCCCTTGCCCAGCAGCGTGATGACGGTGACGATGGCCGACTGCACGACCGCGAACACCGTGTAGACACAGACCTTCGCCAACAAGTACGCGGACGTGGACAACCCGACCGCCTGTTCGCGTAGGAAGATCGCGCGTTCACCGATCAGGTCGCGAATCGTTAGCGCCGTCCCCATGAAAACAGCGCCGACATTCAGCAGCACCAGGATCTGCCCCGGCTCAGTGGGCGCGGTGCCGACCGGGTTCGGGACGCCGAAGCCGACGTTGCCCGGCACCGACATCGACAGCGAACCCATGATGAACGGCAGCACTGCAAGGAAGACGAAGTAGCCCCGGTCGGAGACGATCAACCGGACCTGGCGCCGGGCGATCGTGGAGAACTGCCGCAGCAGGCTGGTGTGCGACGGATCGCCGATTTCGGCCGGCTTCTCCGCCGGCGGTGGTGGCGGCTGCGGACCGGTCCGCGCCAGGTATTGGGCCTTGGCCGAGTCGGGGTCGCCGGCGACCGAACTGAAGATGTCGGCCCAGTTCGTCGTGCCCATGGCCGCGCCGATCTGCGCGGGCGGCCCGCAGAACGCCGTCTTGCCGCCGGGCGCCAGCAGCAGCACCTGGTCGCAGACGTCCAGGTAGGTCAGCGAGTGCGTAACCACCAGCACCACACGACCGGCGTCGGCCAATTGCCGCAGCATCGTCATGACCTGCCGGTCCAGTGCCGGGTCCAGACCGGATGTCGGCTCGTCGAGGATCAGCAGCGACGGCCCGGTCAGCAACTCCAGGGCCACCGACGCACGCTTGCGCTGACCACCGGACAGCTTGTCGACCCGGGTGTGCAGGTGCTGGGTCATCTCCAGCTCCTCGAGCACTCGGGCGACCACTTGCTCGCGGTCCTCCTTGGTGGTGTCCGGCGGCAGCCGGAGTTCGGCGGCGTACCCCAGTGCCTGTTCCACGGTGAGTTGACCGTGGACCACATCGTCCTGCGGCACCATCCCGATCCTGCTGCGCAGCGAGGCATATTCGGCGTGCACGTTGTGGCCCTCGAACGCCACCGTGCCGTTTGTGGGGTGGGTGTAGCCGGCCACCAGCCGGGCGAAAGTCGACTTGCCCGCACCGGACGGACCGATAACCGCCGTGAGCGTTCCGGGACTGGCGCCCAACGAGATGTCGTCCAGCAGTGTTTTGTTGTTTTCGATCGTCCAGGTCACCCCGCGTACGTCCAGGCCGCCGAGGCGGGTCTGCGCGGCAGTGTCGGCATCGCGGCGCGCCAGTGCGCCGCCGGCGAACACCAGGTCGATGTTGCCGATCGTGACGACGTCGCCGTCCTTCAGCAGCGCGGAGTCGACCCGCTGACCATTGACGAAGGTGCCGTTGATGCTGCGGTTGTCTTGGATCTCCGTGCCGCCGGGCGTGGGGATCAAGGTCGCGTGGTGACGCGAAGCCAGCACCTCGGGAATGACGATGTCGTTGTCGTTCGCCCGGCCGATCTTGATCGCGCCCGGCGCGTCGATTCCCGCCTTGCCCGGCCGCAGGATCTTCATCATCGAAGTCGCGAGGTTCGCGGCGTCGCCACCGACGCGGCCGGTCATCGCGGTCGGCGGGTCGACCGGCGCAGCCGGGGGAACGTTCCCAGGTTGGGGCCGGTAAATATGCGGCGACGACATCGATCCACTCGATGGTCCGGCTGGTTGCGTGCCGGTCGGGTGATGCTGCACCGGCCCGGACGGAGGGCTCGGCTGCGACCCGGTGGGGTACGTCGGCACTGGCCCCGACGGTGCGGCGGATTGCTGCCCAGTGGGTGGATAGGACGGCATCGGCCGCGACGGGCTCGCCGGGGGCTGCGGAGGCAGGCCCTGCGACACCGAGCCGGCCGGTGGACGCCCCTGGGCCGGCCGCGGATCGGCCGCCCCGCTCAGCGGGTTGACGATGGGTATAGACGTCGTCAAGGGCGGGGTCCCGACCGCACCCTGATGGCGACCGACCTCGAAAGTCACCACCGGTCCGTCCGGGTTACCGATATTGACCCGCTGGCCGTCCTGGATGTCGACGGCCGGCACCCGACGATTGTTGACGTACAAACCATTGAGGCTGCCGTTGTCGATGGCGACCCACCGGCCCTGATCAAAGCGCAACACCAGGTGTATCCGGGAAATCAGCGGATGCGCGATACGGACGTCTGCCCGTAAGTCACGCCCGATGACCACATCGTTGCCTGGTGCAAAGGTCCGTTGGGATCCCTCGTACCGCACGGTCAGCACGGGTGGGGCTGCTCGGGTCACGAGGCCCACTGTATCGGCGTTGGGGCCGATAGTGGGACTGGTCTTCGATACGCGTCTGATGGCGCGCCGAGGATGCGACCGGTTTTGAGCGCACCGCAGCGGTGGGGAATCCTAGGCGCTCACCGTATCGGTTCCCGAATAGATCTGCCGCGTAGGCACTTTCGTAGCATCCGGGGGGAAACGGGCCTCGATGCCAATCGATTTCAGCGAGTGCTGAAAGATGTGAACATGGAGCAGGCAAGTCAGATGCTGGTCGACCGGGTTGCGGTGGTGACCGGCGGCGGTGGCGGTATCGGTGCGGCAACCGCGCAGCTGTTCGCCCAACACGGCGCCCACGTGGTCATCGCCGATATCGACGCCGAACTCGCGGGGCGGACCGCGCAGGAGATCACGACGTCGGGTGGGGTGGCGCTGCCGATCGTCACCGACGTGCGAGACGCCGACCAGGTGGCCGTCCTGGCACGCTCGGTGCTGGAGCGGTTCGGCCGGATCGATGTATTGGTCAACAATGCCGGCCACTGGCTGCGCCACCCGGGCAATTTCGTCGACACCGACCCGCAGTTCTGGGACGAGCTCTACCGGATCAACTTGCACCACGTTTTCCTGGTCACTCACGCCTTCCTGCCGGCGATGATCGACCAACACCGCGGCTCGATCGTCAATGTCTCCTCCGTCGAAGGGCTGCGGGGCTATCCCGAGGACCCGGTCTACGCCGCGTTCAAAGCGGCCGTCATTCATTTCACCCGCAGCCTCGCGGTTCAGGTAGGCCGGGACGGTGTGCGGGTCAACGCGATTGGCCCCGACGTCACCGAATCGCTGCAGGTGCCCTACTCACAGTGGCTGTCCGCCGAGGAGCAAACGCAATGGCCGCAATGGGTTCCGGCGGGACGGATGGGGCTGCCCGAAGACCAGGCCCGGGTGATCCTGTTTCTGGCCTCGGACCTCTCCGCGTTCGTCACGGGCCACACGATCCCGACCGACGGCGGCACCGGCGCCGCGGGCGGATGGTTCCGCTCGTCACGGCGGCCCGACCGGGAATGGACGAATCGGCCGATAGCGCCCTGAGGGTTCAGACGTAGGCCAATGCGGCGTTTTCCAGGCGGATCCGCTCGTGAAGTACCAACGCGTTGGCAACAGTGAACGCGATCGCCGTCAGCCACGCCGAATGGATCAGCGGGAGCGCGGCGACCTCTGCCACCACGGCGATGTAGTCAGGGTGGCGCACCCATCGATACGGGCCGTTCCGCACCAGCGGCGCGCCCGGGATCACGATGAGCCGCGGATTCCAGTGCCTGCCCAGGGCGGCAGCACAGCGCCACCGGATCACGCTGCTGAGCACCACGACGGCAATCATCGGCCATCCCAGCCAGGGGATGAACGGGCGCCCGAGGGCCCAGACTTCCACCAGACACGAAACCAGCAGCAACGCATGCAGGCTGACCATCGCCGGGTAGTGGTCGAGGCCTAATTCCTTACCGCCGTGGGCGATTGCCCATTTGGCGTTGCGGTGTGCGACCACGAGCCCGATCAGGCGTTCGATGCCGACGATGACGATGAACAGGTAGTAATACACGGCTTCTCCCCCTTCCCGGTGCACGTGGTGTCGCCGCCCCGCCACTATGCCCACGAGGCTGCGCCCCGGACGGTTCAGCAACCATTGCCGGGTTTCGTTTTGAGTCAGCTGCCCTGCGCGACTTCGTACCGTGCTCGATCTTCAAGCACCGTCACCGGAATCCCGTTGAGGACACCGTTTCCCGATGGCTCGTCGACGAATGTCGGCAGGGAAAGCGCGTTGGTGTTGGCACCCGGTGAGCTGTTGGCCACCGACATGCGAGTGCCCGGCTTGCCATGTCCCCAGCCGTGCGGCAGCGACACCACACCGGGCCTGATCGCATCGGTGACCTCGACGGGCACTTTGATCTCGCCGGCCTCCGATTTCACCGTGACGACGTCGTTGTCCGACACACCGCAGCGCATCGCGTCGTCGGGGTGGATCAGCAGCGTGCACCGGTCCTTACCCTTCATCAACGCGGGGACGTTGTGCAGCCACGTGTTGTTCGAGCGCAGGTGTCGACGGCTCACCAGGACCAGCGGCTCGGCGGGCCGCTCCAGCCGCGCGGCCAGCCGCGGCAAGTCGTCGAGCAGGTACTGCGGAGCGAGCCGGATCTTCTTGTCCGGCGTGCCCAGGATGTCCGGCAGCTGCGGCACCATCGGCCCGAAGTCGATGCCGTTCGGATTGGCCTTGAGCAGGTCCAACGTCAGCCCACCGGGGTTCTTGCCGTATTGATCCCCGAACGGCCCGGTGCGCAGCGTGAGGTCCAGCATCCGCTCGGGACCGCCTTTCAAACCGGCATCGTCGTAGCGCTTGCGGATCTCGGCTCCGTCGATCCCCCGGGTGAAGGCCAGGTAGTCGAAAAAGCCGTCGTCGATCGCGGCGACGTCGACGTCCTCGGCCGGTGTGCCGGTGCACAGGCCCGTCAGCCGGATCAGGATCTCCCATTCGTGCGGGCGATCGCCCGGGTCGAACACCGGCGCGGAGTAATTCGCGATGCTGTGGATCGCGAACAGCAGGATCAGATCGTCGTGGTGCGGCTGCTCGAGCGGTGACAGCCCGGGCAGGATCACATCGGCATGGCGGGTCGTCTCGTTGAGCCACAGATCGATGGAGATCATCGCCTCGAGCATCGGCAGCACTTCGTCGAGCTTGTCGCCGCCGGGCGTGGACAACACCGGGTTACCCGCGACCGTGATCAGCGCCTTGAGTTGCCCGTCGCCCGGTGTGGCGATCTCTTCGGTCATGCACGACACCGGGGCCTGCCCGAGAACCTCTTTGGCGCCGCGCACCCGGGTGTGCCAGCGGCCGAATTCCGGGAGGCCACCCTCGAGCCCGGGCAGCGGCTGCGTGGTGATGGACCAGGCCGCCGGCTGGGGGAACATGGCGCCGCCGGGGGTGTCGAAATTTCCGGTCAGAATGTTGATCACGTCGACCAGCCAGCTGGCCAGGCTGCCAAACTCCTGATTACACAACCCAATTCGGCCGTATACGACCGATTTCTCGGCGCCGGCAAGTTCGCGCGCCAAACGCCGGATGGTGTCTTCGTCAATGCCGGTGACGGCGCTGACCCGCTCCGGCGGCCAGTCCGCGGCGACCCGTCGCATCGTGTCGACGCCGTCCACATGCGGCCCGGGATTGACCAGATCCTCGTCGAACAGCGTGTGCGCGACCGCCAACAGCAGCGCGGCGTCGGTGCCCGGCACGATCGGCAGCCACTCGTCGGCCTGGGCCGCGGTCTGCGTGCGCACCGGGTCGATCACGATTACCTTGCCGCGTTTGCGAATTCCGTTGATCAGCCCCATCACGTCGGGCGCGGCCAATAGTGAACCCTGCGACGCGGCGGGGTTGGCGCCCATGATGACCAGCAGGTCGGTGCGCTCGATGTCGGGCACGGGGAAGTTCCACCACAGGCCGTACATCAGGTGCGACGAGAGATTCTTCGGCCATTGGTCGACCGTCCCCGGTGAATACGTGACCGGCATGCCGGACATGCCCATCAGCACGCCGGCGTAGCGGGCCAATGAGAACGAGTGCGCCAGCGGGTTACCCGTGTAGGCGGTGACCGCACCGATTCCGTACTTCTCGATCACCGGCGTCAGCAATTCGGTGCACCGCCGAAACGCCGCGTCCCAGCTGACTTCCTGCCAGCGCCCGTCGACCTTGATCAGCGGGCTGCGAATGCGGTCCGGGTCGTGGTGCACCGCGCCCAGTGACACGCCCTTCGGGCAGAGATGTCCGCGGCTCCACACGTCGTCGCGGTTGCCGCGGATGCCGGTAACCGTGCCGGCTTCGACCTGAATCTCCAAGCCGCACATGGCTTCACACAGTGGGCATGTCCGCAGATGGGTGCCGTCAGCGCCGGGTTTCATCCACCCACTGTATTGCGCTACTCCGGGTAGCGGAAGTGGCAGAAGTTGAGGTCAGCCGACCCAGGGCCCGATGCCGCCGACCTTGTCGATGCGGATGCGGGTGAGGTATCCCGGCGGTGCGCCGTCCGGCGGGAACTTCATGTTCGGGTCACCGAGGATCGGGTTGAGCTGCTTCAGCAGCTCGGGGGCACCGCCCTCGGCGATCCGTGCGGTCCCGGTGATCGACAGGTAGGGCCGCATCCCCTGACCCGCCCCGTCCAGCGACACGATCGTGACGGCTACCCGCGGATCCCTGCGCACGTTGCGGACCTTTTTGTGTTCGGCCAGGTGGGCGGTGACCAGCTCGTCCCCCTCCGGCGTCGACTGCAAGGCGACCCAGACCAAGCTCACCTGGGGGCTGCCGTCGGGATTGATGGTGACCAGGGTGGCGTCCGCACCCTTGCCGATGAGTTTTCGTGCGGCGTCGTTGAGTTCCATGCGTTCTTCTACCGCTTCACGGCGCGATTCATTCCCGCTCGGGGCGCCGCCGGCTGTAACCGCCGGCGCTATTCCTTGAGAGAGATTTGAATCTGACAAGTTGCCTATGCATCGACGACGCACGCGCAATAGCGTCAAGTACGACCTCGACATCTGCCCCAGGAGCTGAGAGCCACAGGCGCGGCCATGACCGATCACGAGCCCCCGACAAACATCGAGTACCTCCGCCGGGAAGTGCTCGCCCGGATAGACGCGCACCCCCTCGATGACTGGTCCCCCGCCATGTTGCGGGCCATGATCGCCGTCTTCGACCTGAACGGTGTCCTGCCCAAGCCCCTGCAGGCCTTCCGGCCTCGCGTCGTCAAGTAAGGCCGAACGGGCGTCCGCACGGCGCTGACTAGGGTGCTATGCGATACCCGGTGCCCGCGGTTGGTGAGGAGTCACGACGATGGAGATGTGGGAGCTGGTGGCCCGTGAGCAGATCCGCGACACGCTCGCCCGATACAACTGGTCCGGTGACGCCGGCCGGCTCGACGGGCTGGCCGAGACGTTCTGCGCGGACGGTGTTCTCGAGATTCGCGGCGCCGAGCCACTGCGCGGCCGAGCCGAGATCATGGCGTTCCTCGGCGATGTCACCGGCAAGATCGCGGTCGATCCGGACGTCAGGCCGGTCGTTCGGCACAACGTGGCCAACATCGCGTTCACCGCGGTGACTCCAGACGAGGCGCAGGTCTCCTGCTATTTCACCGTCGTCACCCATGTCGGGCTCGACCATTTCGGCCGCTATCGCGACACCTTGGTGCCCGACGGTGGCACGTGGCTGATCAAGCATCGCAAGGTGTCGACCGATTGGGCCGCCGCCGACTCCGCCATGGCCCGGCCGTCAACCAGCAGCTGAGTTCTTGGCGCACAACCGCTTCCGGGCCGCGGGTGACGCCCCGATCGAGCCGGCATGCCGCTGGCTTTTGAGTGTGCGTGCTGGGCGGCGAATCGGCGAAATTCCCGCCCTGAGCGCACACTCAAAGCCGTCAGTGCACATTAGGCGCCGGCCCGGATACCGATCAGCGGAACACCGCTCACGCGCTGCGCGCCGACATGGCAGGGTGAGGGCCGTGGCAAATACCTCTCCAGCGACCGTTGAGCACGACCTGCGCGAAATCACCACCCCGAAGGGCGCTTTGCGCTACTACGACTGCGGCCCGGATTCCGGTCCGGTGCTGCTGTTCCTGCACGGCTCGGGCCCCGGGGTCACCGGCTGGCGTAACTTCCGCGGGGTTCTGCCCACGTTCGCCGAGCACTTCCGCTGCCTGATCCTGGAATTCCCCGGCTTCGGGGTCACCGACGACTTCGGCGGCCACCCGATGGTCACCGCGTTCGGCAGCGTTCCGCCTTTTCTGGACGCGCTCGGAGTCGACAAGACACACATCGTCGGCAATTCGATGGGTGGCGGCGTCGGCATCAACTTCGCCATCGGTAATCCGGACCGCATCGACCGGCTGGTGACCATCGGCGGCATCGGCACCAACATCTTCAGTCCCAGCCCCAGCGAAGGCATCCGGCTGTTGCAGGAATTCGTCGAGGACCCGACCCGGCAGCGGCTGGTCGACTGGCTCAAGTCGATGGTCTACGACCAGGCCTTGGTGACCGACGAACTGGTCGAGGAACGTTGGCAGCTGGCCACCGATCCCGTCACGCTGGCCGCCGCGCGCCGGATGTACGGCAAGGCGGCGTTCGCCGCGATGAACTCCGCGATGGCCGCCTCGGATCGGCCATTCCCCTGGGCGGTCATGCACAAGTTGGCCGCACCCACGCTGCTGACGTGGGGCCGAGACGATCGGGTGAGCCCGCCTGACATGGCCCTGATCCCGATGCGCACCATCCCCAACGCCGAGCTGCACATCTTCCCCAACTCGGGGCACTGGGCCATGATCGAAGCCAAGGCGGCATTCGAGAGCACGGTGCTGGGCTTTTTATCCCGCACCTAGCTAGGGCGCTCCCGCAAGGCCTTTCGTCAGCAGGGCGTGCGCGTCGGGATTGCCGTCGAGAACTCGACTGGTGCGGGTGGTGATCTGCCAGTGGTCGTCGATTCGGCGCAGGACGAAATGGTGCGCGGTGGCCCGCCACACCCGATAGGCCCCCTTTTCAGAGCCGTCGCGAACGAGCACCAGGGATTCGCACACCGCCACCGCGTCATCGCCCGTTACCGTCACCACGCACGGACCCAGAAAGTGACTGCAGCCCTTGGCCACCAGCTTCTGGTGGGCGTCCGAGCTGATCATCGCGTGCACGTCGGCCCGGCCCTCCATGCGCCAGCCATCGACGTCGTACACGCCGTCGCTCGCCCATAGACGCGCGGCGGCGTCCGGGTCGCCGGCGTCGACCGCCGGACCGTAGGACGCGATCAACTGCCTGATGTCGCGGTCGTCCTCGAGCCGGCGCAACCGGGCCGCCAAATCCGCCAAGTCCGTCACAGTCGTCTCCTCATCGCTGGGTGGAGCCCGCGTCGACGGGCAGCGCGGCGTTGGCAACATCGACCGCGTCGATCCACGGCACCGCAAGCATATTCATCGCCTCCGCTGCCTCGGCGAATTCGGCACGCGTGGGCGGTCCAGGCCGGTGAGCCCGGCGCTGCACATTGCGTTCTGACGCGCGTTTCCGCCCGCTCATCGGGATTTCCTTTGGGACGGGCGGGGACTGCGGTAGACCATTAGTTAGCCCACACACGTAAGGACAACGATATGAGCGACCGGGTACTCGACCGGGTAGTGGCAATGGCGGACCAATTGCGCGACCAGGCCGCGGAAGCCGAACGAATTGGCCGGCTCACCGACGACACCGTCAAGCTGATGAAGGGCGCCGGCCTGATCCGGCTGCTGCAGACCAAGCAATACCAAGGCTTCGAGGTCCACCCCCGCGAGTTCGCCGAGACGACGATGGCCACCGCGGCGCTGGATCCGGCCGCCGGCTGGATCGTCGGCGTGGTGGGTGTGCATCCCTACCAGTTGGCCTACGCCGACCCGAAAGTCTCCGCCGAAATCTGGGCCGACGACGTCGACACGTGGATGGCCTCTCCGTACGCGCCACAGGGCGTGGCGAAACCCGTCGACGGCGGCTACCTCTTCAACGGCCGCTGGCAGTTCAGCTCCGGCACCGACCATTGCGATTGGATCATCCTGGGCGCCATGCTCGGCGACGAAAAAGGCATCCCACTGATGCCGCCGCGGATGCTGCACATGATCCTGCCGCGCAAGGACTACGAGATCGTCGAGGACTCGTGGAATGTGGTGGGGCTGCGGGGAACCGGCTCCAAGGACGTCATCGTCAAAGACGCGTTCGTCCCGAGCTACCGGACCATGGACGCGACCAAGGTGATGGACGGCACCGCCCAACGGGAGGCCGGCATGACCGAGCCGCTGTATCTGATGCCGTGGTCGACGATGTTCCCGCTGGGCATCTCCGCGGCGACGATCGGCATCGCGGAGGGCGCGCTCGCCGCGCACCTGGACTACCAGCGCGAGCGCGTCGGCGCCACCGGAACCGCGATCAAGGACGACCCGTACGTCATGCACGCGATCGGTGAGGCCGCCGCCGACATCAACGCCGCGCGCCAGGAGCTGCTGGCCAACGCCGACCGGATCTACGACATGGTCGCCGCCGGCAAGGAGGTGTCGTTCGCCGATCGCGCCGCCGGACGGCGGACGCAGGTCCGCGCGGTTTGGCGCGCGGTGGCGGCCGTCGACGAGATCTTCGCCCGCTCGGGCGGCAATGCGGCCCGGATGGACAAGCCGCTGCAGCGGTACTGGCGTGACGTGCACGTCGGCCAGATGCATGCCATTCATGTGCCCGGCACCACTTACCACGCATCGGCGCTGAGTTCGATTGGCATCGAGCCCCCCGAGGGTCCGCTGCGGGCGCTGATTTAAGGAGCCTTCGATGACGGACCTGAAAAGCCTTGGCTACATCACCATTTCGACCAACGACATCGAACGCTGGCGCCGCTTTGCGTTCGGCGTCCTGGGCTTCGCCGAAGGGAAGGGCCCCGACGAGTCCGCGCTGTATCTGCGAATGGATGAGCGTGCGGCGCGGCTGATCGTGCTGCCGGGTGAGACCGATCGGGTGCTCACCATCGGCTGGGAGGTGCGCGATCACCCGGCGCTGCAACGGATCAAGGCGGCCCTCGACAGCGCCGGGATGCCATTCAAGCAACTGTCCGTCGACGACGCCGAAGCCCGCCGGGTGGAAGAGGTGATCACCTTCGACGATCCGGCCGGCACCACAATCGAGGTGTTCCACGGTCCGGTGCTTGATCACAGCCCGGTCGTCACTCCGTTCGGCGCGAAATTCGTCACCGGCGATCAGGGCCTGGGCCACGTCGTGGTGCCCGCGATGGATCCCAACGGGTTGTTCGACTTCTACACCGAGGTATTGGGTTTCCGCTCACGCGGCGCGTTCCGGGTGCCGTTGCCGAAAGAGTTCGGCCCGGTGCGGGTTCGCTTCCTCGGAATCAACGAACGCCACCACAGCCTGGCGATCGTGCCCGCCGCACATATGCGCGACCCACGCCTGGTGCACATCATGGTCGAGGTCGACACCCTCGACGCGGTGGGTCAGGCGCTCGACCGGGTCAACGCCGAGGGCTTCCAGCTGTCGTCCACGCTCGGCCGCCACACCAACGACAAGATGATCTCCTTCTACGTCCGGGCGCCCGGCGATTGGGACATCGAGTTCGGCACCGAAGGCATGCGGGTCGACGAAACCTATTACACCGCAGAGGAAATCACCGCCGACAGCTACTGGGGCCACCAGTGGGTCGGTGAGATGCCCGCGGCGATGCAGCTATGACACCTGACACTGACGTCACACCGGTTGCGGCGTCGTCGATCACCGCGTGGGATCACGAAGCCGACGTGGTGATCGCCGGCTACGGCGTCGCGGGCGCGGCGGCCGCGGTCGAAGCGGCCCGGTCCGGCGCCGACGTTCTGGTGGCCGAACGCACCGGCTCCTGGGGCGGCGCGGCGGCGATGGCCGGCGGGTTCATCTACCTGGGCGGCGGCACGCCGCTGCAAAAAGCATGCGGTTTCACCGATTCCGTCGACAACATGGCGGCCTTCCTCAATGTTGCGATGGGGCCGGGCGCCGACGAAGACCGGATCGCCGATTACTGCGCCGGCAGCGTCGCGCACTTCGAGTGGCTTGTCGGGTGCGGCGTGCCGTTCAAGGCGGAGTTCTTTTCCGAGCCCGGCTGGGAGCCGATGGGCGATCAGGGACTGATGTACAGCGGCGGCGAGAACTCCTACCCGTTCAACACGATCGCCTCCCCCGCCCCGCGCGGGCATGTCCCGCAGATGCAGAACAAAAAGCAGGGCGAGGCCAGCGCCGGCTACATGCTGATGAAGCCGCTCGTCGAAACCGCAACCGCGGCGGGCGCACGCGCGCTTTATGACGTGCGGGTGCAGTGCCTGATCGTCGAATCCGACGGCCGGGTGGTCGGCATCCGCGCCCGGCAGTACGGCACCGAGATGACGATCCGCGCGCGCACCGGGGTCGTGCTCGCGACGGGAAGCTTCGCCTACAACGACGCGATGGTGGCGCGCTTCGCGCCACGGATCGCCGGACGTCCGGCCGCGTCGATCGAGCAGCACGACGGGCAGGCGATCCGGATGGCGCAGGCACTCGGCGCCGATCTGGCCCACATGGACGCCACCGAGGTCGCAATTTTCATCGACCCGCAGCAGCTGGTGCGCGGGATCTTGGTCAACGGACGCGGTCAGCGGTACGTCGCCGAGGACACCTACCCGGGCCGCGTCGGACAGCTCACGCTCTACCACCAGGACAACACCGCCTATCTGATCATCGACAACGATGCGCAGGAAGAGGCGATGGCCTCGTGGTCACCGAAGTTCATGCTGCGGCCGCCGACCTGGGTGGCCGACAGCGTGGCCGACTTGGAGCGCGACATCGGCCTGGCGCCCGGTTCGCTGCAGGCGACCGTCGCCGCCTATAACGAGGGCGCCGCGCGCGGTGAGGATCCGCTGTTGCACAAGAAGCCGGAATGGATCAAGCCGATCGGCAGCCCGGTCGGCGCGATCGACCTGCGCGAGAACACCGGCGGCTTCACCCTGGGCGGGCTGGCCACCACGCTTGATGCCGAGGTGCTGCACGTCAGCGGCGAACCCATCCCGGGGCTCTTCGCCGCCGGCCGTTCGACCGCCGGACTGGCCGCCTGGGGTTATGCCAGCGGCGTCTCGCTCGGTGACGGCAGCTTTTATGGCCGCCGCGCCGGCCGGTCGGCCACCAAGGGCTGATCACCTCGCCTAGCTCCTTTTGAAAGTGCGCTGAGGGCGTGGAGTGTGTGCCCTGGGCGGGAATTGCGCCGATATTGCGCCGTCAGCGCACACTCAACGCCGCCACGACACGCTCGACAGTCAGCGGTGGTGTGTGACAGCGGCCACATCCGTGTGGTACAACAGATATTCCTAATAGGAATATGGCAGCCAGATACACCCAGCCGCTTGGAGGACCGATGTCAGGGACCGTGCGCTCCGTTTCGACCCCCGAATCAAGCACTCCCACGGCCGTCATCGACCGCATTTCGTTGGTCCTCGACGCGTTCGACGGACCGGGACGGCTGACGCTGGCCCAGATCGTCCGGCGCACCGGCCTGCCGCGTTCCTCGGCACACCGGATGCTCGAGCGCCTGGTGCAGCTGCGCTGGCTGCGCCGCAGCGGACGCGACTACGAGCTCGGCATGCGCCTGGTGGAACTCGGGTCGCTGGCCGTGCACCAGGACCGCCTGGTGCGTGCGGCGCGGCCGCTGCTGGGCGAATTGCACCGCGCCACCGGCCTTGTCGCACACCTCGCGGTGCTGGACGGACCCGACGTCGTCTACCTCGACAAGACCGGCGACCGGATGGCCGACGCGATTCCCACCCGGGTGGGCGGCCGCCAACCCGCGCATTGCACCGCCGTGGGCAAGGCGATCCTGGCCTACTGCGACGAGGACGCCCAAGTCGATCTGCGGGTCCGTAAGACCAAATACTCGGTCTCGACCGGCTCGCAACTGGCCGCGGAGCTGGCCAAGGTGCGCGCTCATGGTGTGGCGTTCGAGCGCGAGGAGTCGTTGCTCGGCTTCGGTTGTGTGGCAGCGCCTATCGGCGGCCCGGGCGAGGCTGTTGCCGCGGTGTCGGTCTGCGGCCCGATGAATCGCATGATGTTCGATCAGCGACTCACCGCACCGGTGCGCATGACGGCGATGGGCATCTGGCGCAACGTCGAAGACGGCCCGCCGCGGGTCGCTCCGACCCTGCAGCCGCTGCGGCCGCTGCTCCCCCAGCGGCTCCCGGTGCGTCAAAGCCCCGCACTGCAGTACGCGTGAGTCCGTTCGCCGGCGGCGTCGCAGTCATCACCGGAGCCGGCGCGGGCATCGGCGCGGGCCTGGCCCGCCACGCGGTCACACTGGGGATGACGGTGGTGCTCGCCGACGTCGACGCCGATGCCGTCGCGGCTGTGCGTGAGGAGCTTTGCGCGGCAGGAGGATCGGCGGTCGACGTCGCGTGCGACGTGCGCAACCCAGACGCGGTGCGGGAACTCGCCGACCGCACCTACCGCGATGTCGGCGCGGTGCGGCTACTGGTGAACAACGCCGGCGTGGAACAGTTCGGCTACCTGTGGGATACGCCCCTGGCCAACTGGCAGCGGGTCATGGACATCAACATCAGCGGGGTGTTCCACGGTGTGCGCGCGTTTCTGCCGAAGATGATGGCCGGCGACGAGCAAGCCTGGGTGTGGAACCTGTCGTCGGTCGGCGGCGTGGTGGCAATTCCGTTGCAGGCGCCCTACATCGTGAGCAAGCATGCGGTGCTGGCGTTGACCGAGTGCCTGTATCTCGATGTCCAGGCGGCCGGACACGCCGACCACGTTCACGTACAGGCCGTGTTGCCGGGCGCGGTGAAGTCCAACATCTTCGAGTCGGCGGGCGGTGTCGACCCCGGCGGTGACAGCATCGTCGCCGAGGCGCAGCGCGCGGCAATGCTGGACGTCAAGGCCGGGGCCATGGATCCACGGGCGGCCGCGGCGGCTATCTTCGAGCAGGCCGCCGAGGGTCGGTTCTACTTACTTACCGAGCCGGAGTATGTTGGCTCGGCCATGGCGGATCGGGCGAATGCGCTTGCCACGCAGCGCCCTCCGTCTCGTCGACGATAGACAGCTCCCCGTGCCGCACCGCGTCGAGGATCGACTCGCGCAGCGCCGAACACACTAGAAACACCCCACGGCCGGCGTGGGCCGACACCTTCTGGGCTTCCGCGCGCTCGGTGCACCGGCCCGTCGCGTCGGCGTTCCACTGCACGCTGGTCTGGTTCCAGGCGCTCTTGCGCACCAGCACCTGCGCGCCGCAGCTACGGCATGCCACCGGCAGCATGGGCATCTCGTCGAGCCGATTGTCAGTCCGCACAGGCGAATCGCGCGTCATCACACCGAGCCCGCTCCCTGGGACGCCATGTTCGCTTCGACCTCTTTCATCCACGCCTGGTAGGGCCGGGTGGTGTCCAGCTCGAACTCGAAGCGGTCCACCATGTCCGGTTCCACGTCGGCGGCGTCGACGTAGAACTGCTGATACCAGCGACGCAGCTGATAGACCGGGCCGTCCTCCTCGACCAGGAGCGGATTGTCGATGCGCGCCTTGTGCCGCCAGATCTGGACGTCCTGCTCGAAGCCGAGCTTGATGTAGTCGCCGAGCGTGATCGCGGTCCGCATGGCCTCATCGCCGGGCAGCGTCTCTGACTTCTTGACGATGATGCCGTATTGCAGCACAAAGGAATTCGAATCGATCGGATAGTGGCAGTTGATCAGAATGGATTGCGCGTCACCGGTTTCGTAGTGGTAGGTCAGGTCGTCGATCATGAAGGACGGCCCGTAGTACGACGCCACCGAGGTGTTGCCCAGCATGCGTGAGCCTTCGGTGCCACCCATGTCGGGGCGGCCCTCGCCGTTCATGTACTGCGTCGCGACGTGTCCCTCGAAGATGTTCTTGAAGTAGGTCGGCAGCGCGCCGTGGATGTAGTAGAAGTGCGCCATATCCACGACGTTGTCGATGATTTCGCGGCAATTGCTGGTGCCCACGACTGTGGTGTACCAGTGCCAGTCGGTCCACTCATCGCTGGTGGCTCCCTCGATGCGCGGGATCGTGACCTCCGGCGGCGGCGGTTTGCGCTCCGGGTCGTTCCAGACGAACAACATGCCGTCCTGCTCCAGCGTGGTCCAGGTTGCCGTGCGGGCCAGCTTCGGTGCGCGTCGGGCATACGGCACCTTCTTGCATCGCCCGTCGCCGCCCCAACGCCAGTCGTGGAACGGGCAGGCGATCTCGTCGCCCTTCACCTCGCCCTGGGACAGGTCGCCGCCCATGTGCCGGCAGTAGCTGTCGAGGACGTTGATCTTGCCGTCCCCGCTTCGGAAGACGACAAGCTTCTGACCGAAGGCGTTGATCGCGTGCGGCTTGCCGTCGCCGAAATCTCTGATCAATCCCAGGCAATGCCAGCCGCGGGCAAACCGGGTCGGTGCGGCCTGGGCCTCGATGAGCCGAATTTCGTCGGTGTCATGCATAGGCATGATCTAACTCCCGAAGACGCCCTGTCGGGTCGTGTTGTTCCACTGATCAGGACGGCTATTCCTGCGCCGCGCGGCCCCGGCATACGGTTCTCGGCGTGACACCACACAGCGCGACGATCCCGGCCGGGCTTCCCGTGGCTGATACCAGCGTCGACCTGCTGGTCGTGGGCTCCGGTACCGGGATGGCCGCGGCGCTGGCCGCCCACGAACTCGGGCTGTCGGTGCTGGTCGTGGAGAAGGCGTCGCACGTGGGCGGCTCGACCGCCCGCTCCGGTGGCGCACTGTGGCTGCCCGCGGGTCCGGTGCTGCGCGAGGCCGGCGCCGGCGATACGCAGGAACACGCCGCGACCTACCTGGACTCGGTGGTGGCGGGCTCGGCGCCCCGACAGCGCTCGACGGGATTCTTGACGCACGTGTCCGGGACGGTCGAGATGCTGCGACGAATGACTCCCCTGCGGTTCTTTTGGGCCCGCGACTACTCCGACTACCACCCCGAAGAGCCCGGCGGCAGCGCGGCGGGCCGCACCTGCGAATGTCACCCGTTCGACACATCGATTCTCGGCGCCTACCGCACCCGCCTGGAACCCGGCTTGATGGAGGTCAGCGTCCCGATCCCGACGACGGGTGCCGACTACCGCTGGATGAATCTGGTCGCGCGCGTGCCGCGCAAGGGAATTCCGACATTCGGCAAGCGACTGGCGCAGGGACTCGGCGGCCGGATACTGGGCCGGCGGTACGCCGCGGGCGGTCAGGGCCTGGCGGCCGGTCTGTTCGCCGGTGTGCTGCGCGCCGGCATCCCGGTGTGGACCGACACCACCCTGTTGCGTCTCGACGGCGACAGTGACCGCGTGCGCGGCGCGGTGGTGGCGCACGCCGGCCGCGAGGTGACGATCACCGCTCGGCGCGGAGTCGTGCTCGCCACCGGCGGCTTCGACCACAGCATGGACATGCGGTGGAAATTCCAGTCCGAGTCGCTGGGCGCCAACCTCAGCCTCGGTGCGGCAGCCAACACCGGCGACGGGATCCGCGCCGGGCAAGAACTCGGTGGCGGCATCGATCTGATGGATCAGGCGTGGTGGTTCCCGGCCGTCGCGCCGCTTCCCGGCGAGACACCCGCGGTGATGCTGGCCGAACGGTCGCTCCCGGGCAGCCTCATCGTGAACCAGCACGGCCGCCGATTCGTCAACGAGTCGGCGGACTACATGTCCTTCGGCCAGCGGTTGCTCGAGCTGGAGCGGTCGGGCAGCCCGGTCGAATCGATGTGGATCATCTTCGACCAGCAGTACCGCAACAGCTATGTCTTTGGCGCCCAACTTTTTCCGCGAATGCGTATTCCGCAGACGTGGTACGACGCCGGCATCGCGGTACGCGCCGACGACTTTGCCGAACTGGGCGCCCGGATCGGCATGCCGGTTCCCAATTTCACCGCGACGATCACGCGTTTCAACCAAAACGCTTCTGCCGGTTGCGATCCCGACTTCGTCCGGGGAAGCAGTGCCTACGACCGCTATTACGGCGACCCGACGATATCGCCCAACCCCAACCTGCGCGCGTTGACCAAGGGCCCGTTCTACGCCGTTCGCATGGTGCTGAGCGACCTGGGCACCTGCGGCGGATTGACAGCCGACCACCGGGCGCGGGTGCTACGCGAGGACGGGACCGTGATCAGCGGGCTGTACGCGATCGGCAACACCGCCGCCAACGCGTTCGGCACGACGTATCCGGGTGCGGGCGCGACGATCGCGCAGGGACTGGTGTACGGCTACATCGCGGCCCGGGATGCGGCCGGCGTCGTCTAATCGGCTTCGCGCTTGGCCTCGACTTGCTTTTCGACCTCACGCCAGTATCCCGGCGTGGTACGCGGTTTGCCATAACCGCCCTTGGGCGCCGTTTGCAGTATGGAGTCGGCTTCGTCGATTTCCTTCATCAGTTCCAGCGCGAATTCACGCTCGGCGGCGTAGTACTTAGCCGCCCAGCGCAGCGCGAGCACCGAGTACGCCCAGGCGGGTTCGGCTTCGGCCCCCTCGGCGTCCTCCAGTGCCTTGCGGTGCCTGGCTTCGGCGTAGGCCACGTGTTCGGACAGCAGCTCCTTGAGCCGCGCGGGGTTACTCAGGTGACCGAAGGTAATTCGCAGCAGCACGCTGTGCTTGAGTACGGGCGGATCGACGGGTGCGTGATTGGTCCACTCGGTGACCGCGTCCATCCCCGCCGGGGTGATTTTGTAGAGCCGGCGGCTGCGGGTGCCTTGGTCGCGCTCGACGCGTGAGGTGACCAGGCCAAGCGCTTCCAGCTTCTTCAGCTCGGTGTAGATCTGGCTGAACGACGGGCTCCAGTAATAGAGGTCAACGCTCCAGTCGATCCACTTCTTCAGGTCGTAGCCAGAGACTTCCTCTTCGTAGGACATCATGCCCAGCAGCGCCCAGCTGGTGCCGGCAAGCGCCGCCTTCGTCGGCTTTCCGCTGGTCTCCGCCACGTCGCCAGGTTAACAACACGAAGGACCCGATTGTGTGACACTGACCGCTGGCCGGGACATCGCAATGTGGACGATTTAGGGTGACGGCCGCCGCGCAGTGAGCTTTGATTTCCTTGTCGGCCGCGCGTGAGAAGGAGTTCCTGCGTGAAATTCGTCTTCCCTCTTCCGCATATGCTCCGCCTCAAGGCCACCATGCAGTCCTGGGAACCAACGGTCACCGGAGGCGACCAAACCCGAATGGCGAAATGCGCCGACCGCTGGGGCTACGACATGATCGCCATCCCAGAGCATCTCGTCATTCCGGCCGAGCATGTCGATTTGTCCGGGCCGCACTATCTGCACTCGACCGTCGCCCAGGCCTATGTTGCCGGAGCGACCGAACGCATCGCCGTCAATTCCTGCGTCACCATCTTGCCGCTCCAGCATCCGATCGTCCTGGCCAAGGCGCTGGCGACCGCCGACTGGATGAGTGGGGGCCGGATGATGGTCACCTTCGGAGTCGGTTGGCTGGCACGGGAGTTCGAACTCTTGCGCGTGCCCTTTCACGAGCGAGGCCGCATCGCCGACGAATACCTGGCCGCGATCGTCGAATTGTGGACCAGCGACACACCCCAGTTCGATGGCCGCTACGTGTCGTTCGACAACATCGCATTCGAGCCGAAACCCGTTCAGAAACCTCACCTTCCGATCTGGATCGGCGGCGATGCCGACGCGGCGCTGCGCAGAGCGGCCAAGTACGCATCCGGGTGGTGGCCGTTTCTGACGACGCCCGAGCAGATCGCCGAAAGGCTGGACTACATCAAATCCCAGCCTTGCTATGACGGTCGGCCATTCGACGTGATGCACGGCATGGGCACCAATCGGGTCGGCGAGGGGCACGTGATCCGCAAGGGCTCGGGCGACCGGCCGGGCATGGGCGCCCAGCAGATCATCGACCGGTTGAACTGGCTCGCCGAGCAGGGCGTGACCGTCAGCGCCGTCCCGATTCCCGCTGTCGGCGGCGTCGACGAGTATCTCGATTACGCGCAGTGGGTTATCGAAGAGGTCAAGCCGAACGTTCGTTAGGACACGTGTCCTGGCCGTGGCGGCATGTCTGCAGTTGTCCTTGCTCGGCTAGCAGGTCACCTGATCCGCAGACCGCGTTTGTGCACCCAGAGCACTGCCACGACACTTCCCGCCACCCACACCGACAGCGCAATAGCCAGGTGCACAAAGCTTTTCGTGTCGCGACCGAACACCGGCCAGATCAGCGAGGGAATCTGCTTCCACAACACGTTGTGCTCCACGCCGTTCATCGGATCGGCGACGTAGTAGAGCGCGTAGGGCAGGGTGAGCGTGGTGATCCAGCCGCGGGTACGGCGACGGTCGCCGCGCTGCCGCCACCGCCGGATCAGCGGTTCGACGCTGACCGGATGCAACACCGAGAACACGTTGCCCACCCCGAGCCAGGACACGATGGGCACCGCGACCGTGGGGATCGTGATGGCCAGGCGCTCCGGGGTTTCCAGCCAGAGCGTCAACACCATCGCCGTCACCAGGGTCGGTAGCCCGACGATCACGAGCAGGGCCAGGTTCTTGATCAGGAGCACCCGCCAGAAGGGCACCCCCGCGGACAATGCCTGAAGGACGCGATAGTGATCGGCGCCGAGCAGGTTGGTGGTGGTGACATCGGCGAGAATCCACGACGAGAAGTACGTGCCGACCAGGACTACCCAGTCCTGGTGGCGGCCGGGCGTCAGCGGCTGCACCACCAACCAGCCCACGGCGAAGACCAGGTTGGCCACCACGCCCATCAGCCAGGTGCGCGGCGGGGTGAACGCCCACCGGATTTCCGCGACAACTGCCGGCCCAAGGTCTCGTTGCAAATCCTTGGCGGCGCGTTTGGCCGCGGCGGGACGTGGTGCCGACGCACGCGCCACCGTGCGCAAGACGGCTTGCACACGAGGACGCACCGTCTGCTCTAACTCGACCATCTGTCCCCCACGCGAATGGCGGCCCGTGCGACCACCTGCTCTACCAATCCCTTTCGGTTCTTCGACTAAGCAGGTCGCTCGGGCGTGGACTGGATGAACCGGCGGTGCAATTCCTCTGTGAGCACATGAATCTGGCGGGTGAGCTCGGTGTTGGTCTTCAACTCCAGCTCCTGAGTCACAAAGTCATGGTCGGCCCTGGCTTGCTGGAACGCCGCCTGACGGTTCTGGCCGATCATCACGAAGGTCGACAGGAAGATCGCTTCGAGGGACACGACCAGGGTCAGCGTCGGCCATGGATTACGTTCCACGAACAGCATCCACACGCCGAACAAGGCCGCGTGAAGCCAGACGAAATTCATCGACCCGGCGAACGCCGTGATCCGGTCGGCCAAGCGCAACTGAAGATCGTCGCTGCGCCGTTTGGCTTCCTCCAGCACGGCAGGGTGGTGGAACTGTCCGCTGCGCAGCAGCCGGCGCGGAATCAATTGTGGGCTGTGTCGATGGCCGTCGGCTTGTGTCGTCATCGTGAGCCGTCCCTTCCTCTGCCACGGTGATCCGTCACCTGAACCGCGGCGGCGGACGGACGGACCGCTGGCTAATGTTAGTGGCCAAGAACCCGTGAAACGGCGAAGACGTGAGGCTCAGCCGGCCGGCGCGGTGACGACGATCGATTCCTCGCCCGGGTTCCAGGCAGTGGTGAAGGTGGCGACGCTAACCTGCTCGTCAGCATGGTCGGCGCCAGGGTCGTTCAAGTGAACGAGCTGCTTATCGGTATCGATACCGGTGACGACAAGATAGTGATCGGCCTTCGTGCGCCGGTCGCTGGTGTTCCAGATGACCGCGGAATTGACCCAGGCGATCGCCTTGCGCCCGGTGCGCAGGTACTGCTGCAGCGCCGGCATGCCGGTCGTTTCCGGGTGCGCGGTCCAGTACATCGTTGACTTGATGCCGTAGTGGTCGAGCAGCACGACCAGGTCCGCCATTTCGACGCCGCCGTTGCCGTTTTCGTGGCTCGGATCGGCCGAGGGCGCGTAAATCGGTCCCGGATTGGTGCCCGACGGCGTGTTCTGCGCCAGCGTGATCATCTGTTGTTCCGTCGGTTCTTTCCCGGTGATCTCACCGACCACGTCGGCCACCGACATCAGCCCGCAGTTGTCCTCCATCGACTGCTGCCGCCAAAACTTGGCAGCCGCAGCCGGATCGCCGTAGATACCGGCGCTGACGGCCGTCGTCGAGTGACACCCCGAAACTCCGGGCGCACCGGCCACGCCGAGGAAAGCGACGACCACGGTCGTGCGCGCAGCGGTAGCGATCCGCGATCTGAGCATGGTGGCGATCGGCCCAGTGAACCACCAATTCGCATGCCGCGCCTGGGTTCCCCGCAACCGACGACGGCGCCCTTGGTCGCCCAATAGAACGTGTTACAGTTTTGCCGACCGCGACCGAGGGCCACGGCAGCCGGGCGTTGCGTGCGAGGAGGCCCGCATGGATTCCACCGTCGGCAGGCCCACGCGTCCATCGCCGCGCAAAGCCCTTGCAGCAGAACGGAACTCGACATAATGGCGCCGCGCAAGCGCGTCGTCGTCGCGGGGCTGGGAGACGTAGGTCTGTTGACCGCGATCCGTCTGTCCCGGCACGCCGACGTCGTCGGAATCTCGGTCAAGTCCGCGCTGGTAAGCGGTCAGGAACTCGGCGTCCGACTCTCCCGCCCCAACGACTGGGCACGCGACTACTGGATTCCGTTCGACCGGTTCCGCGGTTTGGATCGAGTGCGCACGATTCAGGCCACGTTGACCGGAGTGGACTTGGCTACCCGAACGGTGTTCGGGCGCGGCGGCGACGGCGAGAGCATCGCCGTACAGTTCGATGCGCTGGTGATCTCGACCGGCGTCACCAACGGTTTCTGGCGTCAACCGACCGTGCAATCGGCCGATGAGATCGGCGCGGGCCTGCACGCCGCGCACAACCGCCTGGCCACCGCCGGCTCGGTGATCGTCGTCGGCGGCGGTGCCGCGGCAGTCAGCAGCGCCGTGAATATCGCAAACACGTGGCCGGACAAGCGGGTCGACCTGTACTTCCCCGGCGAGGCGGCTTTGGGCGGGTATCACCCCCGGATCTGGAAGCGGATCCGCGGCCGGCTCACCGAATTGGGCGTGGGTGTGCATCCCGGCCACCGCGCGGTGATCTCGAACGGCTCCGCCGGCCAGGAGATCACCAGTGCGCCCATCAGCTGGAGCACCGGCCAACCGCCGGCCACCGCAGACGCCGTGCTCTGGGCGGTGGGCCGGGTGCAACCCAACACCGACTGGTTGCCGCCCGAATTGCTCGACGAAAACGGCTTCGTGCGTGTGACTCCCGAGCTGGAAGTCCCCGGCCATCGGGGTGTCTTCGCCGTCGGAGACGTCGCCGCGAGCGACCAACTGCGCAGCTCGGCGCGCAATCGCGGGGATTCACTGGTGGCCCACAACATTCGCGCCGAGTTCACCGGCCGCCGGCTGCGCACCTATCGGACGCCGGGACGGCGGTGGGGCTCGCTGGTGGGGATCCAGGCCGACGGGCTGGAGGTCTTCCTGCCCACCGGCCACGCGTTCCGGCTTCCGGCTTGGTCGGTCCAACGGATAGTGATGCCCGGGCTCGTCCGCTGGGGCATGTATCGCGGCGTGCGAGAAAACGACCCGCTCCGGTAACAGCGCTGCTCGCGGGGCACTGAACGCGTAACGATCTGGCTGCCCGGCGTCGCCGCGACGGCTCCTGCCGTCGGTGTGATTCCAATTCGGGCTGAATGGGAATAGTGAGCGGGTGAGCGAGCCGGGGGTTAGCGCATTCGAAAAGTTGGTGGCCCTGCTCAACTATCCGATGTTCGTCGTCACCACGCAGGCCAACGGCAGCACGGCCGGCTGCCTGGTGGGTTTCGCCTGCCAGGCCAGCATCTGTCCGCCTCGCTTCCTGGTCGGCCTGTCCCCGCAGAACCACACCTTCCGAGTGGCCGCCAACGCCACGCATCTGGCGGTACATGTGTTCGATATCGAACACATCGACATCGTCGAACTGTTCGGCAGCCAGACCGGAGACGAGACCAACAAATTCGACCAGTGCCGGTGGCATCGCGGTCCAGCACAGCTGCCCATCCTCGACGATGCGGCCGCCTGGTTCGTAGGCAAGATCCTCGAGCGCTTTTCGCTCGGCGATCACGTCGGGCATCTGCTGGAACCGCTGGATGGCGATCCACCGGCTGAAGAGGAGCAATGGGTGACCTTTGACGATGTGCGCTCGCTGGACCCGGGCCACGAGGCATGACCGCATCCGATCATCACCGCCAGCAGGCGGACAAGGTGAACGATTCGCCGCGCGTGGGCACGGTCAGCGACATCTCTGAACTCGCGTCGTGCTATGCCGAGCCCCCAGATGGTGTGCGCGTCAACATGATCTACAGCGCCGACGGTGCCGCCGTGTTCGGCGGTCGCGCCGGGCCGCTGTCGAGTCAGACCGACCAACAGCTGCTGAAGATCCTGCGGGGGTTCGCCGACGTCGTTCTGGTCGGCGCGGCCACCGCGCGCGCCGAGAACTACGGCCCGGTGCAGCTCAGCGACACGCAACAAGCCCAACGGCAGCAGGCAGGCAGGAGCAAGCCGCCCCCCATCGCCGTGATCAGCCAGACCGGCGAACTGCCGACCAGACTGGTCAGCGATCCGGGCCAGCCGCCACTGCTGGTGACCTGCGCGGAGTCCGCCGCGCGGCACAACAGCACCAGCGACCAACGATGCGGTGTTTTGGTGGCGGGTGAGGACACCGTGGACGTGGGGCGGGCCGTTGCGCTGCTGCGCGCGCACGGGCTGTCCCGAGTCCTCTGCGAGGGCGGACCGACACTGCTCGACGAACTCGTGAACGCCGACGTCGTCGTCGAGGTCTGCATAACGCTCGCCCCCAAGCTGGCGGCGAGCCAACCCGTGGGCCACCGACGGCAGCCGTCACGATTGCCGCTGCCCGCCACGTTGCGCCTCAAGCACGCATTGGCCTACGACGACTACCTGTTCTTGAAGTATCGCCGCTGATCACGACCGGCTCCGACGGGCGCCGAGTCCGCCGGCAGCGGTTAACCCTGCGGGTATCCCCGGCGGACGGTGCGGTCGAGAATGCCCAGCGTCGCCCGCAGTGCGCCCTCGGAGATCACCGGGAAAATTCCGGCTTCGCGCCACTTCGGGTCGATCTTCGACCAGTCGTAGAACGAGGTGACGACGGTGGCCGCCGCATCCTCGGTCGGCTCGAGCTGGAAGCCGTAGACGTGACCGATCTGGGGGCGAAGCTGGCCGAGAACCGTCCACGAGATCAGTCGGTCCGGTTCGAATTCCTTGATCTCGACGGTGACGTCGTACTTGCCGAGCTGCGGGTAGTCGTTGAGTGCCTCACGGTCCATGTGGACGACGAAGGTGTCGCCGGCCGCACCAACCGGATCGCCGTCGGCGTCTTGGAGCATCCCCGTCGAGTCGATGGCGACATGGCCCTGCGGGTCGCACAGCAGCCCGAAGATATCGGACGCCGGTGCCGGGATCGTTCGCTCAATCTCGATACGTTCGGTCATGCGTCCTCCCAGCCAACGTTGATGGGTCGCGGGTTACTTTACGACGCTCGCGCCCGCTCAGCGCTGTTCTGCTGCGATGGCGCCGACCCCGGTGCTGTGCCACGGTGGATTGATGTGGCGGTGCAATGCCCGCGGGAACGTCCGGGCCTATCCCCCTGTTCGGCGTGCCACGGGCAAGTCCGAGGCAAGCGCCCGGTTTCGGCGTGGTGACACACGTTCAAACGGTCGTCGAATTGCCTGTGCGACATCATCTTCAGCCCACCGTCATTTACTTTCTCGCGCTTCTAGAGGAGGACCATCGGGCCGGTGAGCAATTCAGACGACGATAACGGCTACCGCAACATCGCGGTGAACGGACTGCGTCCCAACGAACTTCGCTGGGCACTTAACCACGATTCCGTGCACGGCATTGCGTACGCGTTCAAAAATCCAGTCGCGGTGGCCAACTCCAGCGACGATCCCGACGACGACCGAAAAACCTATCTGGTGCGGATCAAACGCGATCATTTAGCCACGGCGCTGGGAAACATCAACGAATGGATCGTCCAGAATCCCGGTAAGACCGGGATGCACGCCTATGGGTTCCTCAGGGCTTTGTCGAGGGAGGGCCTCGGCGAACGCAAGACCGGTGACGAGGAGCGCCGCTGAGCAGGAATGGACTGATGCCCGGTCATCCGCCGTTTCGGCTGCGCCAAGGGGTCGACTTGGGAATGTCGCGGGTGGCTTTGCCACCGCCACCGGCGTTTAAGCCCGGAATATCGAATTCGCCGGGCATTCTGTCTATTCACCGTGCCCCTGGCTGGCCCAAACTATTAGCCTTATGCCTGGCACGGAGGAGTCGGCAATGGGTGACACCGCGGGTTCGCGGGAGGGCTCGCAGTTCGGGCCCTACCTGCTGCGGCGACTGGTGGGTCGCGGCGGGATGGGCGACGTCTATGAGGCCGAGGACACGGTCCGCGAGCGGGTCGTCGCGCTGAAGCTGATGTCTCAGACGCTGTCCAGCGACCCGGTCTTCCGCACCCGCATGCAGCGCGAGGCCCGCACCGCGGGACGGCTGCAGGAACCCCACGTCGTGCCCATTCACGACTTCGGCGAGATCGACGGGCAGCTCTATGTCGACATGCGCCTGATCGACGGCCGGGACGTTGCCACGATTTTGAGCCGGTACGGACCCCTGACTCCGCCCCGCGCCGTGGCGATCGTGCGCCAGATCGGCTCTGCGCTCGACGCCGCGCACGCTGCCGGTGTGACGCATCGCGACGTCAAACCGGAGAACATTCTGGTCAGCGCGGATGACTTCGCCTATCTGGTCGACTTCGGTATCGCCAGCGCCACCTCCGACGAGAAGCTGACGCAGTTCGGCACCACGGTGGGCACCTTCAAGTACATGGCCCCAGAACGGTTCAGCGACGCCGACGTCACCTACCGAGCCGACATCTATGCGTTGGCCTGCGTCCTGTATGAGTGCTTGACCGGGTCCCCGCCGTACCAGGGTGATCAGATCAGCGTGATGAGCGCGCACCTGCACCAGGCGATTCCGCGGCCCAGTGCTGCGCGGCCCGGCATTCCGGCCGCCTTCGACCAGGTGATCGCGCGCGGCATGGCCAAGGACCCGCTGGACCGCTATCCGACCTGCGGCGATCTGTCGGCGGCCGCGTACGCGGCCCTGGCCACGCCCGACCAGGATCGGGCGACGGACATCTTGCAGCGCAGCCAGGCCGCCGAACTACCGGCCGCGTTCGCGGGTCAGGCGCCCACCGGCTTTCCGCCCGCCCCCCCTGCCATGGCGAGCCAGACTCCGCCGCAGGGCCCGGGTTGGCCCGCATCGGCAACCGGGTCACCATTTCCTTCGAGCGGGCCGATCGCAGCGCCGACTGGATGGCCCGGCGCTCCCGGTTGGGGCACCGGCGATGCCGGCAGCGTGGTGGCGCCGTCATGGGGGCAACCGTCACCCCGGCGAGCGCGTAACGCTTGGCTCTGGGTCAGCCTTGCTGCTTTCGTCGTCGTAGCGGTGGTGGGCGCGGTCCTCGTTGTCGCCCAACCGTGGCGGTCGTCGGGGCCGGGCGGGTCGAAACCGCCCGTGGCGCCCGACGCGGTCGAGCTCCGCGTCCTCGATGACGGTGTGCTGGTGGGCAGTTCGGCCGCGCCGGTAACGATCGACATCTTCAACGAGCCGATCTGCCCGCCATGCGGCAGCTTCATCCGGTCGAATGCGGGCGACATCGAAACCGCAGTGAACAACCAGAAACTCGCGGTGCGCTATCACCTGCTGAACTTCCTCGACGACAAGTCGCACAGTAAGAACTACTCGACTCGCGCGGTGGCGGCGACCTATTGCGTCGCGGCCCAGAACGATCCGAAGCTCTACATGAGCTTCTACTCGGGGATCTTCACCAGCGCCTTTCAGCCGCAAGAAGGCGCCGCAGAAGACCGGACCGATGGCGAACTAGCGCAATTGGCCAAGACGGTCGGCGTCGACGCCGACGTGATCAACTGCATCAAATCGGGTGACGACATGGCCACCGCCAAGGCAAAAGCCGAGGCCGGCGACGCGACGCTGGCTGGGTTCAATGCCTCTGGCACACCGTTCGTCTGGGACGGCAGCAAGTCCATCAATTACCAAGACGCGACCTGGCTGACCAAGCTTCTCGGGTAGTCCCAGGTCGCAGCCGCGAACATCGGTGGCCGGCGCGAAAACACCGGCACCCGTGCAGGTCGCACGATCGCGCATCCGCCACCGCGATGTTGTAGTTTTCGAGCGGTGAGATTGGTCGGGGCTTACCGTCATGGTTGTCAGACCGTGAACAGGAGTCAGCGATGACCGGCGCGCACGGCTCGCGGTCCGGGACGATGTTCGGTCCCTACTACCTCAAACGGCTGCTGGGCCGCGGCGGAATGGGCGAGGTCTACGAAGCCGAGCACACCGTCAAAAAGTGGACGGTGGCGGTCAAACTGATGTCGGTTGCGTTTAGCCAGGACCCGGTGTTGCGCAAGCGGATGGAGCGCGAGGCCCGCATCACCGGCCGTCTGCTGGAACCCCATGTGGTCCCGATCCACGACTACGGCGAAATCGACGGGCAACTGTATTTGGAGATGCGCCTCATCGAAGGCATCGACCTGGGCAGCCTGCTCGAGCGCGACGGGGCGTTGCCTGCGCCGCGGGCGGTGGCGATCATCCACCAGGTCGCCTCGGCGCTGGATGCCGCGCATGCCGCCGGGGTGACGCACCGTGACGTCAAGCCGCAGAACATTTTGATCACCGGAAACGATTTCGCGTATCTGGTCGACTTCGGAATCGCGAGCGCGAAAACCGACGAGAAGCTCACCCAAATGGGCACCGCGGTGGGCACCTGGAAATACATGGCACCCGAACGGTTTTCGAATGACGAGGTGACTCCTCGCGCCGATGTCTACGCGTTGGCCTGTGTGCTGTACGAGTGCCTGACCGGGTCACCGCCCTATCGCGCCGACAGCACCGGCGTGCTAGTCACCTCGCACATGATGCAACCCATCCCCCGGCCCAGCGCGCAAGGCTTCGGGGTGGATACGGCATTCGATGCCGTGATCGAGGGCGGCATGGCCAAGAACCCCATCGAGCGCTATGCCAGCGCCGGCGACCTGGCCGAGGCCGCACACGACGCGCTTTCCAGACCGGAGCGCGACCGTGCCGCGACCATCCTGCGCCGCAGCGAAACCTCGGCGAAGCCACAAGACACCCAGTCGGACAGCCCACCGCCACCACTGACCGCGCCCGGCGTCGTCGAATCGGACCAGCCGGGACCGCCACGCAAACGCAAACTCTGGCCCATCCTGGCGGCGGCCGGCGTCGGTGTCGTGGTCGCCGTCGCCGCTGTCGGCATCTGGCTGACGACGAAACCCTCCGGACAGCAGCATTCAAAGACAGGCGCGGGAAAAACCGCACCGGCATCCGCCGAAGCTCCCAGCAATGACCAGGCCCGACTGCTTAGCCTGCTCCCGTCCGGCTACCCTGCCGGCGTGTGTACGCCGGCCACTCCCGGGTCGGACAGCATATGGGTAAACGCGGTGGCCATGGTGTCCTGTGGGCAGAACACTCAACCCGGTGGCCCCAGTCATGCCACCTACGGACTGTTCCCGACTCCCGCCAGCCTGAAGAAGGCTTTCACCGATGACGTGTCCAACGTCAGCCTGGTGAAATGTCGTGGGGAATCACGGTCACCCGCCAACTGGCACTATGACCAAAGTCCCAACGAGACGTCCGGCATGCTCGCGTGCGGGACATACAACAACCACCCGAATGTGATCTGGACTTACGACGAAAAGCTCATGCTCAGCGACGTCGCGGGCGACCCGGCCACCATCGAAGACCTCCACACCTGGTGGGACAACTACAGCTGATCACTCGGCCAGCGGCGGCACCGGCACGAACTTTGTCGGGTTCGGCGACACGGTCGCGGCCAGACGTTTGAGGCAGGCGGATGGATCGACATCTTCGAGCTCGATTCCCGCGAAGGTGTCTGCGTCGACCCGCACGCTGATCAAGCAAGGCCGGATCGATTGACCAGTGCTCGGATCCAGGGTTTCGACGACGCCATTGAAGGTCACCACCTCGACTTGGCGCTCGCGGTCGAGCTCGAAGACGGTCGCCAGTGATAGCAGCGCGAGCTGCGCAATTGTGCTGGCGTACAACGCTTTTACTTGGCCGGCCGGTCGCCGCGTCTCGACGACCGTCTCGCGGCTCTTGACGTACCGGTACGTCTTGGCCCTCGGGACGACATTCACGGCGGGCAGTTCATACTCGAGCACCAAGCGGCGCGCGGCCGACGAACAGTCAACCGCGAGCGCAGGGGTGATGTTGCACGGCAACGGCATTGCCGTCAGGATCGATTCGACGTTGGCCGCCAGGTCGGACGGGGCCGACTTCGGCACATCCTTCAGGTGCCGCAAGCCCGTTCGCAGCAGATCGGTCAGGGCGGTCACCTGGGATTCGATTTTCGCGTTCTGCCGGTCCACCTGGGCGGCGACGCCGTCGAGATTGTAGATTTCGCTTTCCAGGACAACGTCTTTGGGCCAGCGGCTCAACTGCCACTCGCGTTGCTGGGCGATCTCGGCAGCCCTGGCTCTTGCTTCGGCTGCCTGCACCGCCGCATAAAGCACCTTGGTTGTCTCGAGTTCTCTCAGGCGCTGTTGTTCGCGCATGGGGTGCCGACGACGGGCCAGGTGATATTGGTGGCGGGCGTGCGCCAGCAGCTGCTGGGCATCGGGCAGCCGATCGTAGGCGGGGGGTTGTACGAAATCCGCCAGCCGGGGCATAGGCTCGGCGATCTCCAAGTACCGGAGCCGCATCTCGCAGACTTCGGCGTCGTGGCGGGCTTTGCGGACGGTGTAGTGACTTTCGAGCATCCGGCACGCCGACTCCCAGTTCTCGACGCACGCCGACGTCCGCCGCGAGGAACGCCACAGGTTCCAGAGCGCGTGATACGCCTCCAGTGCCGCGGCCCGTCGCTGGCCGTCGTCAAATGGCCTCATGCTCTCCCCT
This sequence comes from uncultured Actinomycetota bacterium, assembly GCA_963794245.1. Lineage (GTDB taxonomy): Bacteria > Actinomycetota > Actinomycetes > Mycobacteriales > Mycobacteriaceae > Mycobacterium. The sequence continues at coordinate 411,625 of CAWCDD010000006.1, forward strand.
GACCGGGTGACCTCCGTCCCTTCAGAACTTAACGTGTCAGGTGCGGCATGTGCAGCGTGGTGCTTTCGGGGGCACTTCGAGTCGCCGAGCATGGGGGTCTCGGATTATCAAGCTCCGCGAGCGCGGTCAACCCCCACGCCCGGCGACGGATTGGAGAGGATTCCGACAACGATCTAGAGGATGTAAAGCATCTCCTGATATGTGGGCAGCGGCCACAAATCATCGGCGACAACACTTTCCAGCGTGTCGGCGGCGGTACGCACCGCTTCCATCGCCGGCAGTAACGCCTCTTGGGCATGCGTGGCCTCGTCGAGTGCCGACTCCGCCGAGTGATCCGACAGGGCCGCTTTCAAACTCGTCAGTGCCGTAGAGAGGTCAGCCAGCGGGGCGGAAACCGCTTCCAATGCAGCCGTGCTGGGCTGCACACCAGCCTTTTTCATCGTCGCGACGTTCTGCGCGAGCTCGGTCTGGTAGCGGATCGCGGCGGGCAGGATGACCGTCGTCCCGAGCTCCAGCGCCAGCTTGGCCTCGACCGCAACGGTCAGCGCGTATTGCTCGAGACGCACCTCGTAACGGCTGTGCAGCTCGCGGTCGTTGAACACCCCGTATTTTGCGAAGAGTTCGATCGCGTCCGGTTTGATCAGCTCCGGAATGGCGTCCAGGGTGGTCTTCAGGTTCGGCAGGCCGCGCTCGGCCGCCTCGACTTGCCAGTTCTCCGAGTAGCCGTCCCCGTTGAACACCACCGCGCCGTGCTCGGTGATGACCTCGGTGAGCAGCTTCTGCACTGCCTTGTCGAAGTCCTCACCGTCGGCGACGGCCTGCTCCAGGACGCCGGCCATGTAGTCCAACGAGTCCGCCATGATCGTGTTGAGCACGATCAACGGCACCGCAACCGTCTGCCCGGAGCCTGGTGCTCGGAACTCGAACCGGTTGCCGGTGAAGGCGAACGGGCTGGTCCGGTTGCGGTCGCCCGCATCCGTCGGCAGGTGTGGCAGGGTGTCGACACCAATAATCATGGTGCCCTTGCCCTTCGACGAGGTGGCCGCGCCCTTCGCGATCTGCTCGAACACGTCGGCGAGCTGTTCGCCGAGGAAGATCGAGATGATCGCGGGCGGTGCCTCGTTGGCGCCCAGCCGGTGATCGTTGGTCGCAGACGCGACCGACACCCGAAGCAGCCCGGCGAACTTGTGCACCGCGCGAATCACTGCCGCACAGAACACCAGGAACTGAGCGTTCTCGTGCGGGGTGTCGCCTGGGACCAGCAGCGAGCCCAGCTCGGAGTTGCCCATCGAGAAGTTGACGTGCTTGCCCGATCCGTTGACGCCGGCGAACGGCTTCTCATGGAACAGGCATTCCATGCCGTGCTTCTTGGCGATCGTCTTGAAGATCGTCATCAGCAGCTGCTGATGGTCGGAGGCGATATTGGCCCGCTCGAACATCGGCGCGATCTCGAACTGACCGGGGGCCACCTCGTTGTGCCGGGTCTTGGCGGGGATGCCGAGTTTGAACAGCTCCCGCTCGGTGTCCATCATGAAGCCCAGGACACGCTCGGGCACCGCGCCAAAGTAGTGGTCGTCAAACTCCTGACCCTTGGGCGGCTTTGCGCCGAACAGGGTGCGGCCGGCGTTGACCAGGTCCGGTCGCGCCAGGAAGAAGTGCCGGTCGATCAGGAAGTACTCCTGCTCAGGGCCGCAGAACGATACAACCTTGTTGAGGTCCTTGTGACCGAACAACGTCAGGATTCGCTCGGCGTGGGCACCCATGGCCTGCTGGCTGCGCAGCAGGGGCGTCTTGTAGTCCAGCGCCTCACCGGTCATCGAGACGAAAACCGTTGGAATGCAGAGCGTGTTGCCGTTCGGGTTCTCCAGTACATAGGCAGGACTGGTCACATCCCAGCCGGTGTAGCCGCGCGCCTCGAAGGTGCTCCGCAACCCGCCGGACGGGAAGCTGGAGGCGTCGGGCTCACCCTGGATGAGGGTCTTACCCGCGAACTCGGCGAGAGTCGCCCCGTCGGAAACGGGTTCCAGGAAGCTGTCATGTTTTTCGGCGGTCAGGCCGGTCATCGGGTAGAACACGTGGGCGTAGTGGGTAGCACCCTTCTCCAGCGCCCAGTCCTTCATCGCCACCGCGACCGTGTCGGCGACCGCGGGGTCGAGTTTGGCGCCCTTCTCGATGGTCGCCACCACGGACTTGTACACCGGCTTGGGCAGCCGTGCCTGCATCTCGGCCTTGGTGAAGACGTTGGCGCCGAAGATCTCGCCGGGGGCTTCACCGGCTACGAAGCTGATGGCTGGGGGGACGTATGCCTCGACGTTGTTGATGGCCTGCAGGCGCACTGCGTTTCCGCTCAATGGTGTTCCTATCGCTGCTGAGGGGGTCCACGACCTTCATTCGCGGAAGTGGACCGCCCCACCCTAGGAACTTTCGATGGCAATCTTGTTACGCGCGCGTCAACGGCGCGCTCTCAGCGTTGCGAGTGTGAGACGAATTCAGACGCGACAACGCGGTCTCATGACGGCAACATTTCCGCGTGTTCGTCCACGATTTTCGCTGCGTTCGGAGTTTAATGCTCCCCAAGAGGGCGACCCGTGACCCTTTTCTCAATACAGCAGCGCGCCGCCACCGCGGCTCGAGAAAAGGACGCCCATGGCCCGCACCATGACGACCAAGGTCGCCGCGGCCGTGCGCATCGCCGCCATGTTATGCGTAACGGCCGCTACGTCATCGGTCGCCTGCGCCGCCGCTGCCCACGCCGCCCCGGGCCCTCCTGTCCCGGACGCCGACCACGAGGTGGGGATGTACGGCGACCCCACGGCCGCCGCACCCTTTTGGGGCCGGCAACACGCCTCCGACTGCGGGGAGATGGCGGTGGCCGACGTCGTCGGCGAGATCACCGGCCGCCAGCCGACCGAGCGGCAGATCGCAGTTGTAGCCGAAAACACTCCGCGCGCAACGGGTTCCGGGCCGATATGGAAGCCGCCGAGTGACACCGATATCAGGGATTTGCCGATGCTGCTCTGGCACTACTGGATCCGGGCGGACAACATCCAGGCCAATACCGCTGCCTTAAAGCAGTTTCTGGCGGACAAGCGCAAGGTGATCGCCCTCGTCAATGCCGAGACCATCTGGAATCGGCCCGGCAACCGCGATGCCGCGAACCACTTCGTGGTGGTCACCGGTTTCGACACCAAGACGGGTGTGGTGCATCTCAACGACAGCGGCATCGACGCCGGCCGCGACGAACAGATTCCCGTTGCGACCTTCGAACGGGCCTGGGCGCCCAACTACAACTCCGCGATCGTGACGAAGTCAGGCTAAGTCTGGTTCAGGTCAGGCTTTTCGTCGGGTCCGACATGATCACCGCAGATCCGCGACGACCGGTGGACAGGCTGCACGACTCGGTCAGCTCAGGCCCGTAGGTGGCCGCACCGCACTCACACTCCCAGCAGATGTGCCGGCCGCAGGAACACGGAATGGTGGCCACGATCATGTGTCCCGGCAAGAGCCAGTGACCACGTGCACACCGTTGTGGTGGTCTGTCCATCCATTGCGTCCGCGAGCCATGCGTCAGCTCGACATGAACACTCACGGGCACCACCCTCCCATTGGCCTTGGTGCCAAACCAGGGTGGTGTGTCAATCGTTATGGTCTCGTTGACCGCGTCGTAGTCTGGCCAATCGCGGGCCTGACGATCAGCTCTTCTCGAGGGTTACCTGGTTGACGTCGATTTGGCCGGTGCGGAACGCGTTGGCCCGGCCCGTCAGGTAGTTCAGGTAGCGCTCGTAAACCTCTTCGGATTGCATCTCGATGGCTTCGGTCTTATGCGCCTCGAGCGCCTCGGTCCACAGGTCGAGGGTCTTGGCGTAATGCGGCTGCAGCCGCTCGCGCTGAGTCAGGGTGAAACCCGCCTCTGTCGCGTGCTGCTCCATCGGGTCGGCGGCCGGCAAACCGGCCATCGTGTGCAAGAACATGACGCCATCGGCGGGCAGGACGGCGTAGGCCATCTCGAAGAAGTCGTCATAGCGGGCATAGCCGTGCTCGAACGCCCCGATGGACACGATCCGGTCGACGGGCTCGCTGAACTCCTCCCAGCCCTGCAGCAGCACCCACTTGCTGCGCTGGGTGTCCATCTCGTCGAATAATTTCTGCACGTAGGCGGCCTGATCGCTGGACGATGTCAGGCCGACGACGTTGACGTCGTACTTCTCGACTGCCCGGCGCATGGTGGTTCCCCAGCCACAGGCGATGTCGAGCAGTGTCATGCCGGGCCGCAGATCCAGCTCGGCCAGCGCCAAATCGATCTTCGCGATTTGGGCCTCTTCCAGCGTCATGTCATCGCGCTCGAAATACGCGCAACTGTAGGTCTGGGTGCGATCGAGGAACAGGCGGAAAAAGTCGTCCGATAAGTCGTACCGTGCCCGCACATCGTCAACGATCGGGACCAATCCCTGAGTCATGATTACGTGCCTTTCCGGACCCAGGGCCCCCCGCGCGACATCTCAAGTCTGCGCACATAGGTACCCAAGCGCTCGCCGAGCAAACCAATTCAAAGCGAATTCCCAGCTTTGAACGGCACTTTTAACGATCCGCCGCGACTGCCCGTGGCGGCGCCGGCCGCTCCGCGATGAATTCCGGGTACGCCGCCAGTCAGACCTTTGAGCCGCGAAATTTTCACAGCGAAGGTGGATCCCATGTCCTCGAAGCAAGCTCTGCCGCCCATCGTCGATCAGCAGACCTGGCGCACCGCGCTCGACGAGCTGCGCAAGCGCGAGAAGGCCGCGACGCGCGAACTGGATGCGATCGCCGCGCAGCGGCGGCGTCTGCCGATGGTCGAGTTGCCGGACTACACCCTCATCGGAGCCGACGGTCCGATCCGCCTTGTCGACGTATTCGGTGGCCGATCGCAGCTCATCACCTACCACCACATGTGGTCGGACGGCGCGCAGTGGCAGTGCGGCGGGTGCACGGGTTTCACGTCACAGTTCACCCGATTGGAGTTTCTCGACAACTACGACGCCCGCTTCGTCATCGTCACCAATGGTCCGATCGACGAGGCGCTCGCCTACCAGCGCAGGGTGGGCAATCGGATGCAGTGGTACTCGTCGTCGCAGAGCCCGTTCGGCGCCGACGTGGACGCGCCCCCCGGTGGGGGCTTCGGGGTCAACGTGTTCCTGCGCGACGGTGACACGGTGTATCGCACCTGGCACACGAATGGACGGGGCACCGAGCAACTGAGCCACTCGTTCCCGCTCATCGACGTTTTGCCCTGGGGTCGCCAGGAGGAATGGCTCGATTCGCCGGAGGGCTGGCCATCGCGACCCACCTACTCAGGTTGGCTGGACTCCCCCGACATCGCTCGGGCCTACGGCACCGAGGGTTAACGGCCGCCGTCGACGACCTTCACGGACTTATGCGGATAGCGGCGTAGCTCCGGCGTGGCTTAGGGAAGCGGTTCGGCCTCAGGCGGATTCGTCGTTCTCCGCGTCGGCCACGGTCAAGGGCAGCGCCAGGTCTTCCAGGGCGCGTTGCTCGGCCGCGATCCCGAGCCAGAGCTCGACCAGACCCGCGACCGCCATCACGATCGCCCCGATCAGGAACGACCAGAGCACCTGACCGCGATCTCCCGAATTGATCAACTCGCCGAACAGCACGGGGCCAGTGATTCCGCCGATCGCGGTGCCCACCGCGTAGAAGAATGCGATCGCCAGCGCCCTGGTCTCCATGGGGAAGATCTCACTGACGGTCAGGTAGGCCGCGCTCGCCCCCGCCGAGGCCAGGAAGAACGCCGCGGCCAGCACGATGATGAACGTCCAGACACCGCCGGTGTCGTTCACGAACAGCACCCCGAGGACGACCGCGATGACCGCGGAACCGATGTAGGTCGTGGTGATCATCGGTTTGCGGCCGATAGTGTCGAACAGCCGCCCGAGAATCAGAGGGCCGAGGAAATTGCTCATCGCCCAAAAGATGAAGAACACCGGCACTTTTCCGGAGGGAATGCCGTAGAACCCGCTCAACAGTGTGCCCAGATTGAACGTCACGCCGTTGTAGAGGAACGCCTGACCGATGAACAGCGCGACCCCGAGCACGGCGCGTTTCGGATAGAGCTTGAACGCCACCCGCGCGATTTCTACAAATGAAATCGCTTGACGCTGGCGGATTCTCAGTGGCTTGCCGTGCGGCTCGGGCAACGGTTGTCCGGTTTCTCGCTGCACGTCCTGTTCGATTTCACCGACGATCTGCTCGGCTTCCTCGTCGCGCCCGTGAATGAACAGCCACCGCGGACTCTCCGGAATGTTGCGCCGGACAAGGAGAACGAAGATGCCGAAGATGGCACCGATGCCGAAGGCGAGCCGCCAGCCGATGTTCGCCGGGAAGTTCGACGTGTCCAAAAGGACCAGCGCGCCCGCGGCTCCAGCGGCCGAACCCAGCCAATAGGTGCCGTTGATGATCAGGTCGACGCGGCCGCGCACCCGTGCCGGAATCAACTCGTCGATCGCCGAGTTGATGGCTGCGTATTCGCCGCCTATGCCGGCGCCGGTGAAAAAACGGGCGATGAAGAAATACCAGGGCGCGAAGGCGAACGCGGTCGCGACGGTGGCCACCAGGTAGACCGCCAGGGTCAGGATGAACAGGTTGCGCCGTCCGAATCGGTCGGTCAGGTGCCCGAAGAACAGTGCACCCAGGCACGCCCCCGTGATGTAGATCGCCGCCGCGTAGCCGATCTGCGCCGGGTTGAGCTCGATGCCGCTGCCCTTCTCGGTGAGCCGAGCCGACACGTTGCCGACCATCGTGACCTCGAGTCCGTCCAGGATCCACACCCCGCCGAGGCCCACAACGACGCGCCAGTGAAACCGCGACCACGGCAGCCGGTCCAGTCGCGCCGGTACCTGCGTCGTGATGGTTTTCGTTTGCACGCCTGGGCTCATGTTGTCTCCGTTCTGGGTGGACACAGAATTACCCGCCACCACGTACTAGCAAGCCTGAAATGACCATTCCGCGTGCAGCGCGGGACCATTGGCCGGCAGTGATGCGTCTTCGCTATTGGCCGGCATGCGGTCTGCCGGTCGGGGTGTGCTTGGCATCCCGGCGGACCCTACCAGCCCCGTGACATGGGAATTCCGGCGCTCAGGAACCCCGCTCGGGCGAGGGACGAGCACCGACGACGGGAGGAAATTCGGGTCGCAACGACGTGTGCGGATCATCGTGCTCGATGCGTGCCCACTGGTGGGACGAGAAGTACCACGTCCACTTACCCGTGGAAGGGCCGATCTTGAGCACGGCGCCATCGGTATCGAAATGGAGTTCGTCGCCGTACGTAATCTCGGAGCCATCCGCCCAGGTCACTGTGAAAGCCATGCGGGCACGCTACCCGGCAGAGATATCCACGACCTGTACAAAAGCCGACAATTTATCCGTCGACAACCAGGTCCGATATCGACCGAAATCAACGGGTCGAAATGACCGGCGAATGTTAGGGTAGGCGACTGTTTGGTGGCCGCCTGTGCAGCTGCGGCCATGTTTGCTCGGAGGTGGGCATGGAACCCCCGATCTTGCCTGGGCTGCCGCCTACCTACTCGCCAGCGCCCCGATTCGGCGTTTCCGAATACCTCGAAGGTATGGAGCGGCTGTTGCAGGCCGTCCAGGACCTCTCGTTGGCGCGCAGCCAGGCCGACATCCAGCGTCTAGTCTCGTCGTCGGCGCGCGAGCTCACCGGCTGTGACGGCGCCACGCTGGTGCTGCGCGATAACGGCAAGTGCTTTTACGCCGAAGAGAACGCGATCGGCCCACTGTGGAAGGGCAGCCGCTTCCCGATGACGGCCTGCATCAGCGGGTGGGCGATGCTCAACCGCGATGCGGCGATCATCCCGGATATCTACCTCGACGCGCGTATCCCGCACGACCTCTATCGCCCCACGTTCGTCAAGAGCCTGGTGATGGTTCCGATCCGCAGGCTCGACCCGATCGGAGCGATCGGCAACTACTGGGCGGACGAACATCGGCCGTCCGAGCAAGAGGTCCGTCTGCTGCAGGCCTTGGCCGATTCGACCTCGATTGCCA
>CAWCDD010000007.1:0-265342 GCA_963794245.1 uncultured Actinomycetota bacterium
AGGAGGCCGGTAAGCAATTCGCCGACGAGCTGACGCCGGCCATCAACCTCGGGCTGGTGGCATTCGCGGCCAACGCCACCCTGCTGGTTTCGCCGACGACCAACCGCGGGGCCGTCAAAGCCGCGATCGACGGCCTGCAACCGGCGCCGAAAACCGCCACCGGGGAAGGGCTTTTCACCGCGCTGCAGGCAATCGCCACGGTCGGTGCGGTGATGGGCGGCGGGGACGGTCCGCCGCCGGCACGCATCGTGCTGGAGTCCGACGGCGCTGAGAACGTGCCGCTGGACCCCAACGCTCCGCAGGGAGCGTTCACCGCGGCGCGGGCGGCCAAAGACCAGGGCGTGCAGATATCGACGATCTCCTTCGGCACGCCCGACGGCACCGTCGTCTATCAGGGCGCCACGATTCCGGTTCCGGTCGACGACCAGACCCTGCAGGAAATCTGCAAGATCACCGACGGCCAGGCGTTCCATGCCAACAGCCTGGATTCACTCAAGGAGGTCTACTCGACGCTGGAGCGCCAGATCGGATACGAGACCGTCAAGGGCGATGCGAGCCTGGCCTGGCTGCTGCTCGGTTCGGTCGTGATGGCCGGCGCCGTGTTGGCCGGCCTGTTCCTGAACCGCAGGCTGCCGGCCTGAGCGATCAGGTGGGCTGCTAAGTAGGCAGCCTGCGGTTGATCAGCAGCGCCAACACCGTGGCGATCAGGGCGGTGACCACACCAAGGCGCACCCACCCGGCACCGCCGGGCCCGGCCACGGTGCGATACCCGATCTCGTTCTGGATGGCGTTGTAGTCCTTGTTGAGCTCGTCGAGATTGGCCGCGGTGTAGGACTGCCCCCCGGCCAGCTGCGCGATCTTCTTCATCTGGTCCGTCGAGACGGGGACATTCACCCGCACCCCGTCCAGGCTGATGTTTCCCTGCGGGGTGCCGAACGAGATTGTCGAGATGGGCACGCCCTGATCCTTGGCCAGGCGCGCGGCGGTGTAGACGCCGTCGTGCGGGTCACCGGGATCGGTCGGCCGGTTCTCACCGCCGTCGGACAGCAGCACGATGCGGGCCGGCGGCGGAGTGTCCCCGCCGACCGTGTTCGTCGCATCGATCGCGTGCAACGCGGTGAAAATGGCTTCACCGGTCGCTGTGCCATCGCCGAACTGCAGCTTCTGCAGGGCATCGATGGTGGCCTGGTGCAGCGGGGTCGGCGGCACCAGCAGATAGGGCGTTCCCGCAAATCCGACGAGTCCGAGGTTGATGCCCGGCGTCAGCGCAGCCGCGAACTTGCTGGCGGCTTGCTCGGCGGCCTTGAGCCGATCCGGCTCGACGTCGGTCGCCCGCATGGACTGCGACATGTCGATCACCAGCATGATCACGGCGCGGTTGCGCGGTATCCGCATGTCGTGCGTCGGGGTGGCCAGCGCGATGGTCAGCAGCGCCAGGCTGAGCACCGACACGGCTATCGGCAGGTGCCGCCACAACGACTGCGGCACCTCGACGTCGGTATAGCGGCGCAGGCGGCGCCGGCGCCGGGCCTGGACGACGACATAGACGGCGAGCAGAGCCAGCGGAATCAGCCCGAACAGCAACAGGGCCGGACGTTGGAATCCGTACAGCGGCAGTGGGCCGATGACGGGAAGCGACATTCAGTTCACCTCCCCGTCGGGCCGCCCCTGACCTCCGGCGGACGCTGCCGCCAGTAAAGAGGAGACTCGGTGGCCCGTCAAACGCGCGCTATTGGCGCCCTATTCACGCCTGAGCCGGGAATCGACGAACTTTTCCAGGTCTTCCCATTGCCGCACCGCCGCCGAATACGGCGACGCGGGCTTGCCGACCGAGCCGGGCTCCAGCACGTAGGCCACCAGCTTGCCCAGCGGCTTGCCCGTTTCCAGGGCCTTGTCCACGGTGCTCTCCTCGGAGTAGTCACCGATATCGCGGAGCAGCTCGACGGCCAGGTCGAGCTGCTCACGATCCACGGCGTCGGGGCCGTCGGCGAAGTCGTCGGCGAGCCCGCTGAGCACGTAGATGTTCTCGTCGGTGACCTCCACCGCCAGCGATCCGTCGGTCGCGGCGGTACGGATGTCGTCGTAGGTGGCCAGGTCGGACAGGTCGTGGTCGTGCTCGTCGGCCAGGTAGCGGGCCAACGAGCGCTCGGAGGTGAACACGCTGATCCGTCCGTTGCGGCCCAGGAAGATCGGGCGATCGTCCAGGTAGCAGCGCAGCGTATAGAACGTGCCCGAACTCGTCATGATGCGGACCGGGTCGATACCCACCTGCAGCCAGAAGTCCTCGTCGCCGCCGAGCACGGCGGTGTCGCCGGGCGCGCGCTCCTCCGCCTCGTCTTCCTCCGCGGCTTCCTCGGCCTCCTGGTCCTCGTCGTCGTCCGCGGTTTCGCCGGAGTCTTCGGTCTCGCCGTCGGCGGCCTCGGTGTCGTCGTCGGCCTCGTCTTCCTGCTCGTCTTCTTCGGGTTCTTCACGTTCTTCGGCCAGTTCGTCGGCGGCCTTCTCCGACGCCGCCTCGTCGACCTCGGGACTGCTGATGATGCCGTCGATCGCGGAGAGCACGTCGTCCCAGCTGCGCCCGATGATCTCGGCGATCGAATTCCAGCGTTTGGCGCCCGCCTTGCCGGCGAAGTGGTCGATCCCGCCGGATACCGTGCCCAGGCTCGGGTTGCCGTTGAAGAACTTCGACACCGCCGGCAGCTCGCACACCGATCCGATGGACGACACGATCGCCAGCGCGCCGGCCAGTGCGGCCACCGACTCTTCGGTCGGCTTCTCGGCCACCAGCTCCTCCACCGCGACCAGGTCGAACCGCTTGTCCTCGGCGGGATCCAAATCGTGCGCGTGTGCCGTGGTCAGGTCTTTCCACGCCGGGTGGTCGACCAGGTCGTTGTCGGTGTCGGAGCGCACGAACGCGACGAGATCGGCAACGGTCTCGAAGGCGAACAGGTCGTCGTCGCGGCCCAGGAACGCCTCCCACTCGTCGCCTGAGTCGCGCCAGCGCGGTGCCCACACGGTGTAGCGGTCACCGTCGGACAGGCTCAGACGGATGGGGACAAGGTCAGCAGCCATGCGGCACAGAATAGCGACGACCGACCAACGTGCCGGGTCCGGTGCCGGGCCAGTGGGCCTATCCCGCCCAAATGCTGGCGATCGCGGGAGCGTTGGCCGCGTTGCCGGTCTTGGGTAGCCCGTACATCTGCTCGACGGTGGACAACAGGTTGTAGTGGCTCATCTGCTCGCTGTAGGTGCCCGGTTGCACGTGCGCGCCGTAGATGATCGTCGGGATCTGGTTGCCACTGCCTTGCGAACCGGATCCGTCGTCCTCATCCCAGGTCACGATCAGCAGGCTGTTGTTGGCCACCGCCCAGTTAGCGTATCCGGACAGCTGCCGATTCAGCCAGGCGTCGCCCTGCGCGATGGAGCCGTCGTGCATGTTGTCGTCGTTGTTCGGAATGACGAACGAGACCGTCGGCAGGCTGGCGAAATCTCCCTGTGGAAACGCGGAGAACGGCACCGAACTCGTCGGCGGCACATTGGTGAAATTGACCCACGGCGCGTGCTTGCGCGCGTACTTGCCCGAGCTGCACACCGGAGAGCCGACGGCGGGCAGGTCCTCGGCGTAGCCGATGAATGTGTAGCCGGCGCCCAGCAATTCAGATGCGATGTTGGGTGCGTTGCCGGTGTTGATCGGGCACGAGTCCCTCGTCACGCCAAATGTGTTGCCGGCGAAGAGCGCCAAATAGTTCGGTTCGCTGGGATGTGTCTCGGCAAACGACTGGACCATGTTGGCGCCATGGGAGGCAAGGGCGTTGATGAACGGATTCTGCGGGCTGCCGATGATGTGGCCCTCAGAGCGGTTCTCTTCCACCACAATTACGACGTGCGCGGGCCGGGGCAGCGCGGCCGCGGCGACCACGCGAGGAGCCAGCGGCGTGGCCGCCAGCCACGTCAGCGCCACCACGCCGACCAAGACGAGGGCGCGACACGCCCAGCTGATCAGCCTTCTGGGACTTTGAATCTCGCGAAACACCCGGGGAGCATATGAGCGGATGTGTGTGACGGACGGCAGGCGCGCGTGCGCGTCAGCAGTACTTTAGGCAACCGAAGTCGGATTGTTATATACCCTCGAACGCATGAAGGTGCGCGTGATCGATCACCCGTTGGCCGCGGCCCGGCTGACGGCGCTGCGCGACGAACGCACCGATGGCGCCGGGTTTCGCGCCGCGCTGCGCGAGCTGACGCTGGTGCTGGTCTACGAGGCCACCCGGGACGCGGCCAGCGAGCCGGTCAGGATCCGGACGCCACTGGCCGAGACATTCGGCAGCCGATTGGTCAATCCGCCGCTGCTGGTTCCGGTTTTGCGGGCCGGGCTGGGAATGGTCGACGAGGCGCACGCCGCGATCCCGGAGGCCGAGGTGGGATTCGTCGGCGTTGCTCGCGACGAGGAAACCCATCTGCCGTTCCCGTACATGGAGGCACTGCCCAAGAAGCTCAAGGGCCGGCCGGTCATGGTGCTTGACCCGATGCTGGCCACCGGCGGGTCGATGACGTACACGATCGATCTGCTGCAGCGCCGCGGCGCAACGGATATCAGCGTGCTGTGCGTGGTGGCCGCGCCGGAAGGCCTTGCGGCGGTGGAGAAAGTAGCGCCGAAGGCGCGAGTGTTCACCGCGGCGGTGGACGAGGGGCTCAACGAGTCGGCGTTCATCGTGCCGGGTCTCGGCGACGCGGGGGACCGCCAGTTCGGGCCCCGCATTTTCACCAGCGTTCCACCGCAGCGACCAACTCCGCGCGCCGCGCGGCGGCATAAGTCCGAGAAGAAGTCAGGTCGTCGGAAGCCGCGCAGCGAATCTCCAAGTAGCACTTGAGCTTCGGCTCGGTCCCGGAAGTCCGCGCCACCACCCTGATCGAGGTGTCGTCGTCGCCGGCGGTGAAGATCAATGCGTCGGTGACATCTGTCATGGTCGCCGTGAACCCGGCCAGTTGGCCCGGTGGGGCGGTTCGCAACCGCTGCATGAGTTCGGTGGCCTCGGCGGTGTCGGCGACCCGGCGCGAGACCGCCGCAACGTCGTGTACGCCGTATCGGCGGGCGAGTTCGTCGAGCGCGTCAAGCACCGAACGGCCCTGCTGTTGCAGGGCGGCGACCATGTCGCACACCAGCACCGCGGCGCTGATGCCGTCCTTGTCCCGCACCGCGGCCGGGTCGACGCAGTGGCCGATCGCTTCCTCGTAGGCGTAGACCAATGTGGCGCCGGGCACCTTCGAATCGGCGCGTGCCAGCCACTTGAAGCCGGTGAGGGTCTCGACGTGGACCGCGCCGTAGTGGGCGGCGATTTCTGCCAGCATGGCCGAGGACACCAAGGTACTGGCAACCACGGCGGTGTCCGGCCGCTCGTGAGACAGAATGTAATCGCCTAGCAGCCAACCGGTTTCGTCGCCGGACAGCATCCGCCATCCCGCAGCGGTGGGTATGCCCACCGCGCAACGGTCGGCGTCGGGGTCCAGAGCGATCGCGACGTCGGCGTCGATGTCGGCGGCCAGGGCCAGTAGCGCGTCGGCGGCGCCGGGCTCCTCGGGGTTCGGAAACGCGACGGTGGGGAAATCGGGGTCCGGCGCGAACTGGGCGCCGACGGTGTGCACCTGTTCGAAGCCGGCGCGGTGCAGCGTCTCGACGGCCACCGCGCCGCCGACGCCGTGCAGCGGGGTGAGCGCCACTCGCACCGAACCGGTGGCGCGCCGCACCCCGGCCGCCCGCCGGATGTAGCGTTCGACCAGGTCGGTGTCCGCGGGCGCTACCGGTTTGCGGGCGATCTGATCGGCGGGGGGCGCTGTCGCCATTGCGGTTTCGATCTGTGTGTCGGTGGGGGAGATGATTTGGATGCCGCCGTCGAAGTACACCTTGTAGCCGTTGTCGGTCGGTGGATTGTGCGAGGCCGTGATTTGGATCCCGGCGCCGGCGCCGGTGTGACGCACCGCGTAAGCGACCACCGGCGTGGGCACCGGTCCGGGTAGCAGCAGCACCGAAAAGCCCTTGGCAGCAAGCACTTCCGCGGTCACCGTGGCGAAGATCGCTGAGCCGTGCCGGGCGTCACGCCCGACGATCACCTGCGAGGAGGCCAGGCCGCGATCCGTAAGTACCTGCGCCACTGCCCAAGTGACGCGCGATACCACCGCGACGTTCATGCCGTCCGGACCGTCGCGCACCGGGCCGCGTAATCCCGCGGTGCCGAACCGCAGTGGTTGTGTCACGAGGCCATTCTGCTAGATCCGGGCGATGACGTCGGCCAGGAGTGCGCCGATCCGGGATGCGGACGCGGCCCCGGCCGCCACCACCTCGGCATGGCTCAGCGGGGCGCCGCTGATACCGGCCGCCAGGTTGGTCACCAGCGAAATGCCCAGCACCTCGGCGCCGGCCGCGCGGGCCGCGATCGTTTCATGCACCGTCGACATGCCGACCAGGTCGGCGCCCAGCGTCTGCAGCATCCGGATTTCGGCCGGCGTCTCGTAGTGCGGCCCGGGCAGGCCGGCATATACGCCCTCGGTCAGTTCGGGGTCGGCCTCGCGGGCGAGCCGGCGCAGCCGCGGCGCGTAGGCATCGGTCAGATCCACGAACTGCGCGCCGACCAATGGCGAACGCGCGGTCAGGTTCAGGTGGTCGCTGATCAGCACGGGCGCACCGACCCGCATGTCGGCGCGCAATCCGCCGGCCGCGTTGGTCAGCACGACGATGCCGGCCCCGGCCGCGCAGGCCGCCCGGACCGGGTGGACGACGTGGCTCAGGTCATGGCCCTCATAGGCGTGCACACGCCCGGCCAGCACCAGCACCCGGTGCTCACCGATGCGCACCGACAACAGCTCACCCGGATGGCCGACCGCGCGTGGCGGTGCGAAGCCGGGAATCTCGGCCTGGGGCGCCACGACGTCGGCCGAGCCCAGCTCCGCGAGCGCCGGCGACCATCCCGAGCCGAGCACGATCGCGATGTCGTGCTCGTCGACCCCGGTGCGCTCGCGGATGGAATTTGCCGCGCGCCGCGCGAGTTGAAGGTTCTCGGATGCAACGTCGGTCACACTGCGCGAGCTTAGCTTCGCTATATATGTCAGGATCTCTCGCATGAGCTTTGGTAGGTGGCCGGTTGTCGGGGTGGTCGTTGCTGTCGCGGTCTCGGTGGCCGCGCTCGTCGGTGGCCCGGCACCGAGGGCGGGGGCCGACTGTCCCAGTGTGCAACTGGTGTTCGCGCGCGGTACCGCCGAGCCGCCCGGCCTGGGCGCGGTGGGCGATGCGCTGTTCGCCGCGCTGCAGCCCGCGCTGGGCTCGCGCAGGTTCGACAATTACGCGGTGAATTATCCGGCCAGCTACAACTTCCTGACCACCGGCGACGGCGCCAATGACGCACGGGATCACATCGCGGCGATGGTCGACCAGTGCCCGGGAACGCGGCTGATCCTCGGCGGCTTCTCGCAGGGCGCGGCCGCGGTCTCGATGCTGGCCGGGGTGCCGCCGCTGGGCAACACCATCGGCAACTTCGGATCGGCTGCCCCGCTGGATCCCGG
Organism: uncultured Actinomycetota bacterium; assembly: GCA_963794245.1. Taxonomy (GTDB): domain Bacteria; phylum Actinomycetota; class Actinomycetes; order Mycobacteriales; family Mycobacteriaceae; genus Mycobacterium. The sequence continues at coordinate 7,552 of CAWCDD010000007.1, forward strand.
GCTGGCCGGCAAGATCGCGGCCGTCGCGGTGTTCGGCAATCCCGGCAACCGCTTCAACACGCCGCTGTCGACGACGGGTCTGTTCGCCGGCCGCGCGATCGACCTGTGCAGCCCCGGCGACCCGGTCTGCGTCGTCGGCGGTCGCGACCGGGAAGCGCACCACGACTACTCGGTGCCGCCCTACCCAGGTCAAGCCGCGGGATTCATCGCCGGGCTGGTGTAGCGGTCGCTGGTCAGGGCTCGGTGAGATACTGCGAAGATGGCCACAAACACCGCATTGGACAGCGTCGAGGACGCAGTGCGGCGTCGTGGCGTCGATCTGGTCGAGCTGTCGCACGCAATCCACGCCGAGCCCGAGCTGGCCTTCGCCGAGCATCGTAGCTGCGCGAAAACGCAGGCACTGGTCGCCGAGCGTGGCTTCGAGGTCACCCCGGCCGCGGGCGGTCTGGACACCGCGTTCCGCGCCGACTTCGGCAGCGGACCGCTGGTGATCGGGGTCTGCGCCGAGTACGACGCCCTGCCCGGGATCGGGCATGCCTGCGGCCACAACATCATCGCGGCGTCCGCGGTCGGAACCGCGCTGGCACTCGCGGAGGTGGCCGATGAGCTGGGACTGACCGTGGCCCTGATCGGTACCCCCGCGGAGGAGTCCGGTGGCGGCAAGGTGCTGCTGCTGGAGGCCGGGACCTTCGACGACGTCGGCGCCGCCGTGATGCTGCATCCCGGACCGACCGACATCGCGGCCGCTCGCTCGCTGGCGTTGTCGGAAGTGGTCGTCGACTACCGCGGCAAGGAATCGCATGCCGCCGTCGCCCCGTATCTGGGTGTCAACGCCGCCGACGCGGTCACCGTCGCGCAGGTCGCCATCGGCTTGTTCCGGCAGCAACTGGCGCCGGGGCAGCTGGTGCACGGGATCGTCACCAACGGCGGGCAGGCGGTCAACGTCATCCCCGGGCACGCGACGCTGCAGTACGCGATGCGCGCGCTTGAGGTCGATTCGCTGCGAGAGCTGGAGGGCCGGATGTTCGCGTGCTTTGCCGCGGGCGCGCTGGGTACCGGTTGCGAATACGAAATCACCACGCCGTCACCGGGATACGCGGAGCTGCGGCCGGACGAATGGCTGGCCGAAGTGTGCCGGGAGGAGATGCGCCGACTCGGGCGTGAGCCGGTGGCGCCCGAGTACGAGAAGGCGCTGCCGATGGGCAGCACCGATATGGGCAACGTCACGCACGTGCTGCCGGGCATCCATCCGGTGATCGGTGTCGACGCCGGCGGCGCGACGGTGCATCAGCGCGCATTCGCCGCGGCCGCCGCCGGACCGAGCGCCGATCGCGCGGTGGTCGAGGGCGCGGTGATGCTGGCACGCACGGTGGTCCAGCTCGCCCAGGACAGCGCTGAACGGGACCGGGTACTGGCCGGGGTCCAACGTCGGGCCGGCACATGAGCCTGATCGACACGGCCGAATCGTGGCTGGCCGCCCACTACGACGACATGATCGAGTGGCGTCGGCACATCCACCGCTATCCGGAGTTGGGCCGTCAGGAATACGCCACCACGCAGTTCGTCGCCGAGCGGCTGGCCGATGCGGGACTGAACCCCAAGGTGCTACCCGGCGGTACCGGGCTGACCTGTGATTTCGGCCCCGAACACCAGCCCAGGATCGCGCTGCGGGCCGACATGGACGCGCTGCCGATGGCCGAGCGGACGGGCGCACCCTATGCCTCGACGATGCCTAACGTCGCGCACGCCTGCGGCCACGATGCGCACACCGCGATCCTGCTGGGCACCGCACAGGTGCTGGCGTCGGTGCCCGAACTGCCGGTCGGGGTGCGGCTGATCTTTCAGGCCGCCGAGGAGCTGATGCCCGGCGGCGCGATCGACGCCATTGCCGCCGGAGCGCTGACCGGGGTGTCCCGGATCTTCGCCCTGCATTGCGATCCCCGGCTGGAGGTCGGCAAGGTCGCGGTCCGGCAGGGCCCGATCACGTCGGCGGCCGACCACATTCACATCACGCTGAATTCGCCGGGCGGGCACACGTCGCGGCCGCACCTGACCGCCGACCTGGTCTACGGCCTCGGCACGCTGATCACCGGGGTGCCCGGGGTGCTGTCCCGGCGCCTTGACCCACGCAACGGCACCGTCCTGGTGTGGGGTGCGGTCAACGCCGGCGTAGCCGCCAACGCCATCCCGCAGAGCGGCCAGCTGTCCGGCACCGTGCGCACCGCCAGCCGGCACACCTGGCTCGAGCTCGAGGAGATCATTCGTCAGGCCGTGGATTCGCTGCTGTCGCCGCTGGGCATCGAACACACGATCCAGTACCGGCGCGGCGTGCCCCCGGTGGTCAACGAGGAGGTCTCGACCCGCATCCTCACCCACGCGATCGAGGGTGTGGGCCCCGATGCGCTGGCCGACACCCGGCAGTCCGGCGGCGGCGAGGACTTCTCCTGGTATCTGGAGGAGGTCCCCGGCGCGATGGCGCGATTGGGTGTGTGGCCCGGCGAGGGCCCGCAGCTGGACTTGCACCAGCCGAATTTCGATCTCGACGAGCGCGCGCTGGGGGTCGGACTGCGGGTGATGGTCAACATCATCGAGCAGGCGGCCGCCTTCTCCGACACTTAGGCGGTAGTCCCGGGGCCGACGTTGCTGGCCGGTCGCGTCCGCAGGTCGTGCACGTATTCGCCCGGCGCGCCGGCGATTTCGGCGGCATCGGCCATCACGCCCAGGTACCGGGCCGACGGCAGTCCGCCCTCCCAGGCGTCGAGCACGTAGAGCCACGCCAGCACCGGGTCGGTGGTGGTGTCCGACGACAGGCGCTCCACCCGGCATCTGATCTTCTTGTGGATGCCGAACTCGGAGCCCTCCCAACTGTCCAGGCTCATCTCGTCGGCCGGCGTCATGTCGTAGAGCACGACGAACACCTTGGAATCGGGATCCTCGACGACGGTGGCCAGGGCCCCCTCCCAGCTGATGTCTTCGCCGCCGAAGGTCAGCCGCCATCCGTGTAACCAGCCGGTTCCGGCCATCGGGGAGTGGGGTGCACGCTTCTGCATCTGCTCGGGATGCATGTTCGACCCGTAGGCGGCGTAGAGCGGCACGGGTGAAAGCTTAAACGGCCGACGCGCACTCGGTATTCATCCGGCGGTTCCGATTGTCCTTGGATAGGTTAGGGCTGTGGTGACCCGCATCGTGATCCTCGGTGGAGGCCCGGCCGGTTACGAAGCCGCGCTCGTGGCCGCCACCTCACACCCCGATACCACCGACGTCACCGTCATCGACTCCGAAGGCATCGGCGGGGCGGCCGTGCTGGACGACTGCGTGCCGTCCAAAACGTTCATCGCCTCGACCTGGCTGCGCACCGAACTGCGCCGCGCGCCGCGGCTGGGCTTCGACATCGACATCGACGACGCCAAAATCTCGCTACCGCGGATCCACAAACGGGTCAGGGCGCTGGCCGCCGAGCAGTCGGACGATATCACCGCACAGCTGCTCGCCGAGGGTGTGCGGGTGGTCGCGGGCCGGGGCGAACTCTGCGACTCCGCTCCCGGCTTGGCCCGGCACCGCATCAAGGCGACCGCCGCGGACGGCACGGTCACCGAGCACGACGCCGACGTCGTCCTGATCGCCACCGGCGCCAGCCCGCGGGTGCTGCCGTCGGCCCAGCCCGACGGCGAGCGCATCCTGACCTGGCGCCAGCTCTACGACCTGCAGTCGCTGCCCGAGCACCTGATCGTGGTGGGGTCGGGCGTCACCGGCGCCGAGTTCGTCCACGCCTACACCGAGCTCGGTGTGCCCGTGACGGTGGTCGCCAGCCGCGACCGGGTGCTGCCCTACGAGGACGCCGACGCCGCGCTGGTCCTGGAAGAGGCCTTCGCCGAACGCGGCGTCGAGCTGGTCAAGAACGCCCGCGCGCAATCGGTCACCCGCACGCCTGACGGCGTCCTGGTCACTCTTGCCGACGGCCGCACCGTCGAGGGCAGCCACGCCCTGATGACCATCGGATCGGTGCCCAATACCGGCGGCCTCGGCCTGGAACGCGTCGGCATCGAGCTGGGGCGCGGCGGCTACCTGACCGTCGACCGGGTGTCGCGGACCTCGGTCGCCGGCATTTACGCCGCCGGCGACTGCACCGGCCTGCTGCTGTTGGCGTCGGTAGCCGCCATGCAGGGCCGGATCGCGATGTATCACGCGCTGGGCGAGGGCGTCAGCCCGATCCGGTTGCGCACCGTCGCCGCGACAGTGTTCACCCGGCCCGAGATCGCCGCCGTCGGGGTGCCGCAAACGATGATCGACGACGGCTCGGTGCCGGCCCGGACCATCATGTTGCCGTTGCGGACCAACGCGCGCGCCAAGATGTCCGGGTTGCAGCAGGGCTTCGTCAAGGTCTTCTGCCGCAAGTCCACCGGCGTGGTCATCGGCGGCGTGGTGGTGGCGCCGATCGCCTCCGAGCTGATCCTGCCGATCGCCGTGGCCGTGCAAAACCGCATCACCGTCAACGAGCTGGCGCAGACGCTCGCCGTGTACCCGTCGTTGTCCGGTTCGATTACCGAGGCCGCTCGCCGGCTGATGGCACACGACGATCTGGATTGACAGCAGACCCGGAAGCGACCGACGAACTAGCCTTGGTGGAGCACCCCTACTGACGAGTAACCGACAGGAGTCCCTTCCCGTGAGTGACCCGTTGTCCATGTTGGGCCCGCAGCACCGCGCGCAGGCCTGGGAGCGACTCGGCGCCGAGCAGTTCGACGTCGTCGTCATCGGCGGCGGGGTGGTGGGCTCCGGGTGCGCGCTGGATGCCGCCACCCGTGGGCTCAAGGTCGCGCTGGTCGAGGCGCGTGACTTCGCCTCGGGGACGTCGAGCCGCTCGTCGAAGATGTTCCACGGCGGGCTGCGCTACCTCGAGCAGCTGGAGTTCGGTCTGGTACGCGAGGCGCTGCACGAGCGCGAGCTGTCGCTGACCAGGTTGGCGCCACATCTGGTCAAGCCGCTGCCGTTCCTGTTCCCGCTGACGCATCGGTGGTGGGAGCGTCCCTACATCGCGGCGGGCATCTTCCTCTACGACAGCCTCGGCGGCGCGAAATCGGTTCCCGCGCAAAAGCACTTGACGCGCGCCGGCGCGTTGCGGTTGAGCCCGGGGCTCAAGCGCAGCTCGCTGATCGGTGGGATCCGCTACTACGACACCGTCGTCGACGACGCCAGGCACACGATGACGGTCGCGCGCACCGCCGCGCATTACGGCGCCGTCGTGCGGTGCTCCACCCAGGCCGTCGCGTTGCTGCGCGAGGGCGACCGGGTGATCGGGGTGCGCGTCCGCGATTCCGAGGACGGCTCGGTCACCGAGGTTCGCGGTCACGTCGTGGTCAACGCGACCGGGGTGTGGACCGACGAGATCCAGGCCCTGTCCAAGCAGCGCGGGCGATTTCAGGTGCGCGCGTCCAAGGGTGTGCACGTGGTGGTGCCGCGGGACCGCATCGTCAGCGACGCCGCGATCATCCTGCGCACCGAGAATTCGGTGATGTTCATCATCCCGTGGGGGAGCCACTGGATCATCGGAACCACCGACACCGACTGGAATCTCGACCTGGCCCACCCGGCCGCCACCAAGGCCGACATCGACTACATCCTCGCCACCGTCAACACCGTGCTGGCCACCCCGTTGACGCATGCCGACATCGACGGGGTGTACGCGGGGCTGCGTCCGCTGCTGGCCGGGGAGAGTGAGGAAACCTCCAAGCTCTCCCGCGAGCACGCCGTCGCGGTGCCCGCGCCCGGCCTGGTCGCCATCGCCGGCGGGAAATACACCACCTATCGGGTGATGGCCGCCGACGCGATCGACACCGCGGTGCAGTTCGTCCCGGCCCGGGTCGCGCCGTCGATCACCGAAAAGGTGAGCCTGCTGGGCGCCGACGGCTATTTCGCGCTGATCAATCAGGTCGAACACGTCGGCGAACTCGTGGGCCTGCATCCGTACCGGGTGCGTCACCTGCTGGACCGCTACGGCTCGCTGATGGACGAGGTGCTGGCGCTGGCGGCCGATCGTCCCGAGCTGCTGAGCCCGGTCAAGGAGGCGCCGGGCTACTTGAAGGTCGAAGCCCTCTACGCCGCGGCCGCCGAGGGTGCCCTGCATCTCGAGGACATCCTGGCCCGCCGGATGCGGATCTCCATCGAATACCCGCACCGCGGCGTGGACTGCGCCCGCGAGGTCGCCGAGCTGGTCGCTCCCGTGCTCGGGTGGAGCGCGGCGGACGTCAACCGTGAGGTCGCCAACTACAGCGCGCGGGTGGAGGCCGAGATCCTCTCGCAGGCTCAGCCCGACGACGTATCGGCCGACGAGTTGCGGGCCAGCGCGCCCGAAGCGCGCGCCGAGATCCTCGAGCCGGTCCCGCTCAATTGAGTTTGCGGTGAGGCCGGCACCCCTCCCGGTGCGCGACGGATTGGGGCCCGCGCGGGTCCGGCTGCACGGCGGCGCGGTGCTGGCCGAGCTGACCGCCCGGTTCGGCGAGCAGGCCCGCGCCAAGGTGCTGGCCGGGGAGGTGGTCGACGCCGACGGCGCGGTGATCGACGAGGCGACCGAGCTGCCCACCGGCGCCAGTGTTTACCTTTATCGCGATCTGCCGCATGAAGTTCCGGTGCCGTTCGATATCCCGGTGCTGTACCGCGACGACGGCATCGTGGTCGTCGACAAGCCGCACTTTCTGGCCACCATGCCCAGGGGCAGCCATGTCGCGCAGACCGCGCTGGTGCGGCTGCGCAAGGAGCTGGGGTTGCCGGAGCTGAGCCCCGCCCACCGGCTCGACCGGCTGACCGCGGGGGTGTTGCTGTTCACCGCCCGGCGCGAGCTGCGCGGTGCCTACCAGATGCTGTTCGCCCGCGGTTTGGTGCACAAGACGTACCTGGCCCACGCGGCCGTCGATCCGGCGTGCGAGCTGCCGCGCGTGGTCCGAAGTCGAATCATCAAGCGCCGCGGTCACTTACAGGCCGTTTGCGAGCCCGGAGAGCCCAATGCGGAGACGCTGGTGGAACTTATTTCCCCGGACGGCCGCTACCGGCTGACCCCGCGCACCGGGCGCACCCACCAATTGCGGGTGCACATGGCGTCGCTGGGGCTGCCGATCATGGGCGATCCGTTGTACCCCAACGTGATCGATGTGCCCGCCGACGACTTCAGCACTCCGCTGCGGTTGCTGGCCCAGCGCATCGAGTTCGACGACCCCTTGACCGGGTTGCGCCGCGAGTTCGTCAGCGGTCGCAGAATTAGGGACTGAGGTCACTAGTAGGGGCGGGTATGCCCAGGCGAGCATGGTGGCATGACTGGCATTACTTCTCCCGGCTCGTTCCCGATCTCCACCATCACCGGCGACCCGGTGGCACGCGTTGCCGCCGACGCCACCGTTGCCGACGTCGCCATGGCCATGGCGGCCATCGATGTCGGTGCCGTCGTGGTGGGTGACGACGAGCGACCCGCCGCACTGGTAAGCGAGCGTGACGTCGTTCGGGTGGTGGCTTCCGGAAAGAACCCGGCCACCGTGCCGGCGGCCGAGGTGGCCAGCACCAACTTGGTGTGGTGCGACGCCGAGGCCAGCGTTGATCAGGTGGCGACCCGGATGATGGACCGCTACATCCGCCACATCCTGGTACAGCGCGATGGGGCACTGGCCGGCATCGTCTCGGCCCGCGACCTGCTGGGTGTCTACAGCGCCTACAGCGCCGAGGTCGACCTGGATCTCGATCCGGCATGAAGCGCCGATCCGTGGCGGCCTTGATCGGTGGGAGTCTGGCGGGGCTGACGGGTTGGGACCTCCTGCAGCGGCGTCACACCATCCTGCGCAACTATCCGATCGTCGGCCACCTTCGGTTCCTTCTCGAGGCGGTCGGCCCGGAGCTGCGTCAGTACATCGTCACCGACAACGATGCGGAGCGGCCTTTCAGCCGGGACCAGCGGCGTTGGGTGTACACATCCTCGAAGTTGACCGACCGATACTTCGGGTTCGGCACCGACAACGACCTGGAACGGGTGCACAACTACCCGATCATCAAGCACGCGGCGTTCCCGGTGCCGGCCCCGGACGGCGAGCCCAACCACCCCGATCCGTCCGTGCCGTTGCCCGCGGCCAAGGTGCTGGGCGGCGCTCGCGGCCGGGCGAAAGCCTTTCGGCCCACATCATTGGTCAACGTCTCAGGGATGAGTTTCGGGTCCCTGTCCGCCGCGGCCGTCACGGCGCTCAACAAGGGTGCGGCCACAGCTGGCGCCCTGCACACCACCGGCGAGGGTGGAGTGTCGCCGTACCACCTCAATGGCGGCGACCTCGTCTGGCAGATCGGCACCGGTTACTTCGGCTGCCGCAACGCGGACGGCACCTTCAGCCTTCCCCGTCTGATCGACCGGGTGGCGACCACGCAAACCATCCGGGCCATCGAGATCAAGCTCAGTCAGGGTGCCAAGCCCGGCCTGGGCGGCATGCTCCCCGGCGCCAAGGTGACCCCCGAAATCGCGGCGATCCGTGGCGTTCCGGTCGGGGTGGACTGCAAGAGCCCGGCCGGACACTCGGCGTTCCGCGATGTAGACGGACTGCTCGAGCTGGTGGAGACCATCGCCGCCGAGACGGGTCTACCGGTCGGCATCAAGTCGGCGGTCGGCGAAGGGGCGTTTTGGCTGGGTCTGGCCGAACGCATGGCGCGGACCGGCCGGGGCGTCGACTTCGTCACCGTGGACGGCGGCGAGGGCGGCACCGGAGCGGCTCCGCTCGTCTTCAGCGATCATGTCGCCCTGCCTTTCAAGTGGGCGTTCAGCCGGGTCTACCGGGCCTTTGCCGAACAGGATCTGCATCAGGGCGTGGTGTTCATCGGCTCGGGCAAGCTCGGCATCCCGGAGAACGCCCTGCTGGGCCTGGCCATGGGCTGCGACATGATCAACGTCGCCCGAACCGCCATGTTCTCCATCGGTTGCATCCAGGCCCAGCGCTGCCACACCGGCCGCTGCCCGTCCGGCGTCGCCACCCAGTCCGCATGGCTGCAACACGGCCTCGACCCAGCCCTGAAATCGGTGCGCTGCGCCAACTATCTCGCCACGCTGCGCTTCGAACTGGTGTGCCTGGCCCGCGCGTGTGGCTACGTCCACCCCGCCCTGGTGCCGCTGGCCGCGATCGAGCTTCTCGATGTCGACCTCAAGTCCGTACCGGTCGACGGGTTGTTCGAATACAAGCCCGACTGGGGCATGCCCGGCCAGGCCGACATCGAAGCGATCACCGCTTTGATGGCGGGCGCCACCCTGCGCTCCCTCTGACGACCCGGCGCGCGCCGTTGGCCTATGCGGTCAAAGATTCAGGCGCCGAGGGCGTGTGACGTTCTTGCTGCCGGGATTCGATCATCCGGTTGCGAACGATGTGTTCAACGAGGATCGGAACGAAGCTCTGGACCGGTGCACTAACGAATTGCTGAGCCGCCTCGTCACACCACTGCTTGATCTGGGCGGTTCGCTGCTCGTCGCCGAGCCCCTCGTGACGGGCCAACTTATCCGCGACGTCGGCCACGGATCGCGCAACCGTTGAACTGCGGGCCGGTTCACCGTCCGGGGGTATTCGCGCCTCTTCGAGCGCTTGGCGCGCAACCTCTTCGCTGGTGTCCGGCCGGATGACGTGCAGGGAGAGGTGATGACCGTCCTCCCCGATCAGGATGACACTGGCCGGCTCATCACTGGTGAAACCCAGCAATTCGATCGACTGGCCGCCGATCTGCGCCAGTGGCGGCGTCTGGTCCCAGCCGTTGCGACGGTAGCCCAGCATCACGACTGGCCCCAGCCGGCCGGACACCGACGCCACCAAGTCCGGTAGCTCCTCGACCAAATGCAGCGACCGCGGCCACCAGTACCCGTCAATATGCTCCGACGCAGACCGGTAAGGCTTGAGCTGCAACCGATTTTCGACTTCCAATTCGACCACCTACCCGCTAGACCGGCGGATTGTCATGCACCCCGCCGGAGGCCCCCAGCCAACGGTACGGACAGCGTGACCAACCCGCGACTCGAATGGGCAAGCCCGTCTTAATGGGACGTGAATAACGGGTAACGGCAATAATTTTCGGCCGCGCGGATCCGAGCGGTCATTCGCCGCAGGAGTGGCTGCGAGACGGGGGCTTTCGTCACTTGTGAAAGTCGTTGAATGAGGCGAACATCGCTAGCGTGCGATTGCAGCTTTGGCTCCGCGCGGCAACCCAGAGAGGTTTCACCCATGCGAACCGCCTATCACAATCAGCTAGTCGATTTGATGACGCAACTAGGAGAGATGTGCGGCTTAGCCGGGGCGGCAATGAAAGGTGCAACCCAGGCACTCTTGGAGGCCGACAACGTCGCCGCCGAGCAGGTGATCCGCGAGCACGAGCGGATCGTGGCGATGCGAGCCCAAGTCGAAAAAGAGGCTTTCGCGCTGCTGGCACTGCAGCAACCGGTGGCCGGCGAGCTGCGGGAGATCTTTAGCTCCATACAGATCATCGCCGACGTGGAACGAATGGGCGCGCTGGCTGTGCATGTAGCCGAAATCGCCCGGCGGGAGTACCCAAAGCATGTCGTACCCGAGCAGGTCCGGGATTGTTTCGCTGACATGGGCAAGGTGGCAATCGCGGTGGGCGACAGCGCAAAACAGGTGCTGGTATCTCGCGACCCACAGCAAGCCGCACAACTTCACGAGCAGGACGACGCAATGGATGATCTGCATCGGCATTTGCTCAGTGAGCTGATAGATCGAGAATGGAAGCACAGCATCCCCCACGGTGTCGAAACGGCGTTGCTGGGCCGGTTTTACGAGCGCTTCGCCGACCACGCCGTGGAGATCGGTCGCCGCGTTATCTTCATGGATAGCGGTGTCCTGCCTACCGAGGATGAGATATCCACCTACTAGGAGAGGCCACCAATGCCGCCAGCGCCCCAGGTGACCCACGCGCCGGACTTGCACGCTCTGACCGCGAAGCAGGTCGCCGCCGCGCCCGCTGACGACGTCCTGGGCTGGTTGGACAGTTCGGCGGTGGGACTGTCGGGCACCGAGGCGTCCGCCCGGCTGGAGCGCTACGGCCCGAACGCGGTGCGGACCCATCGTGTCAGTGCGCTGGCGGTATTGGGCCGTCAGCTGCGCAACGCGGTGCTCATCTTGTTGGCCGGCACCGCAATCGTCTCGTACTTTCTGGGCGACAGCATCCAGGCGGTCATCATCGGCGTGATCCTGGCGGCCAGCATCGGCCTGGGCTTCATCAACGAATATCGTGCCGAGCACGCCGCCGCCGAGTTGCATGCACGGATGCAGCACAAAGCCCTGGTGCGCCACGACGGGGAATTCGTCTCGGTCGACGTCACCGCGATTGTTCCGGGTGATGTGATCCGGTTGTCGTTGGGCGAGGCAGTGCCGGCCGATGTGCGGCTGATCGAAGTCAGCGGTCTGGAATGCAACGAAAGCATCCTGACCGGGGAATCGACCGGATCAGAGAAATCGCCCCAACCGGTGCCCGCCGGAGCCGAACTGGCCGAATCAACCAACCTGGCTTTCATGGGCACCATCGTCAGCGCCGGCGCGGGTACCGGCGTGGTGTATGCCACCGGTAAAAATGCCGAATTCGGGCGCATCGCAGCAGGTTTGGACACGCGGCAACCCGAAACCGACTTCCAAGTTGGGCTGCGGCGGTTCTCCTACCTGCTGCTGCAAGTCGCGATTGCGCTGATGGTGATCATCTTGATCAGCAATCTGCTGTTGGCCAAGCCGATCATCGATTCCGTGCTGTTCTCGCTCGCGATCGCGGTCGGTATCACACCTCAACTGCTGCCCGCCGTGGTCAGCGCCAGCCTCGCGACCGGGTCACGACGACTGGCCAAGGCGAAGGTGCTCGTCAAGCGGTTGGTGTGCATCGAAGATCTCGGCGACATCGACATCCTGATCACCGACAAGACCGGCACCTTGACCGAAGGCCGGATCCGTTTGGTCGACACCATTGATGCTGCCGGTGCACACAGCGAGTCGGTCCGGCGTCTCGGGTTACTGGCCACCGATGTGGACCCGGAATCGGGTGGCCTCAGCGCCAACGCGCTCGACGCCGCGCTCTGGGACTCGCCGCAACCACAGCAATTGGTCGGCGGTAGTGCGCACCGGATAGCGATGCTGCCGTTCGACCATGAGCGCCGGGCGACGTCGGTTCTGTTTGACGACAACGGGAAACGTGTGTTGGTGGTCAAAGGCGCTCCCGAACAGATATTGACCCGCTGCCAGGCGACGGCGGCGGTCGCACAAGACACCCTTGCGACCTTGTTCGGCGCCGGACGCCGCGTAGTGGCCGTGGCCGCCAAGCCCGCAGCCGAGCTGACCACGATCACCCCCGACGACGAACGCGATCTGATGTTGGCCGGATTTTTGGTTTTCGCCGACGAACCCAAACCCGCCGCACGCCAGTCCTTGGCTCGGCTGGCCGACCTCGGGATTGAGCTGAAGATCGCCACCGGCGACAATCCGCGGGTTGCCGAAAAGGTCTGCGCCGACCTCGGTTTGGCGTCCAAGGGCACCATCACCGGCACACAGCTCGAGCCCCTCGGTGACGATGATTTCGTCGAAGCCGCGCAAAGCCACACCATCTTTGCCCGCATCTCCCCCGAGCAGAAGGCGCGGCTGATCGTCTCGCTGCGGCGCCACGGGCGGTCGGTCGGCTTCCTGGGCGACGGTGTCAACGACGCGCTGGCCCTGCACGCCGCCGACGTGGGGATCTCGGTCGACAGTGCCACCGATGTCGCCAAGGATGCGGCCGACGTGGTGCTGCTGGAAAAGGACCTGGGCGTGCTGGCCACCGGTGTGGCCGAGGGCCGGCGGATTTTCGCCAACACCATCAAGTACGTGCTGATGGGCACGTCGAGCAACTTCGGCAATATGTTCAGCGCCGCCGCCGCCTCGGCATTATTGCCGTTTCTGCCGATGCTGCCCAGCCAGATCCTGCTGAACAATCTGCTCTACGACTCCTCGCAGCTCGCGATTCCGACCGACCGGGTCGACGAGGAGCAGCTGCAGGCGCCGTCGCATTGGAATGTCGCCTTCATCCGCCGGTTCATGCTGGTTTTCGGTCCGATCAGTTCGCTGTTCGACTTCATGACCTTCGGGTTGATGCTGGGCGTGCTGCACGCGGGCGCCATCGAGTTCCGCACCGGCTGGTTCGTGGAATCGCTTGCGACCCAGACGCTTATCATTTTCGCGATCCGCACCCGCAAGGTTCCCTTCTTCCGCAGTCGACCGAGCACGTTGCTGGCACTCACCACTCTCACGGTGGTCGCCGTCGGCGTCGTGCTGACGATTTCGCCGCTGGCTCACACCCTCGGCTTCACACCACTGCCGTGGCCGTTCTTTGCCGTGCTGGGCGCGTTCGTCATCGTTTACCTGGTGCTCGTGGAGTTCGCCAAGCTGATGTTCTACGCCGAGCCGATACGCCTCGCCGGACAGCCGCACCGCACTCGCGGGCGTGAGCATCGCATTCGGCGACGTGCCGCACGCTTCCATAGGGTGACCTCATGAGTGAAGAACACGCGCTAGTCATCGTGGCCGGCTATCAGGACCTCGACTCGGCCCGCCGCGACTTCCAAACGCTGACCGGGAAAGTCAAAGACAAGAGCTTCGCGTTGCGGCATGCGGTGCTGGTCGGCAAGGACGCCGGAGGCAATCGCGTCGCTGCTCGACATCGGCAATCGCCTCGGCCGGCGCGGTGCCAAGTGGGGCGCCGGGGCGGGGCTTGCGGTCGGCCTGTTCTCGCCGGTGTCGTTGGTCACGGCGGCGATCGGCGCCGCCGCCGGAGCCGCGGCGGGCACCTTCATCGACGGGCGGTTCAAGAGCGGCCTCGGCGACAAGATCGGCGAAGCGATGGCCGCCGACAGCGCCGTGATCATCGCCGTAACCCCGGGCAACTGCCGGCTGGCCGTGCAGCAGGCACTGGCCGGCTCGCCGATGAAATCGGTTGCAGAGATGAGCCATTGGACGTTGCGCGGGTTTAGCGCGGCGCTGGAAACTGCCATGGCGAAATTCAATCCGGACCGTACCCGGCTGCCGATACCCCAGCGCAGCTTCGGCGGCACCGTAGGCCGCACCGTGGCGGAGTCGGTCGGCGACTGGACGATCGTCCCCGGCGCCACGGCGCCCGACGGTGCACCGAACGTATTGATCGTGCTGATCGACGACGCCGGGTTCGGCGGACCGGACACCTTCGGCGGCGCCATCCGCACCCCGACGCTATCCCGGCTGGCGCGCAGCGGGTTGGCCTACAATCGCTTTCACGTCACCGCCGTGTGCTCACCGACCCGGGCGGCGCTGTTGACCGGCCGCAACCACCACCGGGTCGGCTTCGGATCGGTCTGCGAGTTCCCGGGCCCTTACCCGGGCTACTCGACGGCCAAGCCGCGCAGTTGCGCCGCGCTGCCGCGAATTCTGCGCGACAACGGTTATGTGACAGGCGCTTTCGGTAAGTGGCACCTGACCCCGGACAACGTGCAAGGCGCGGCAGGGCCGTTCGACAACTGGCCGCTCGGCTGGGGATTCGATCATTTCTGGGGATTCCCGTCCGGTGCGGCGGGCCAGTACGACCCGATCATCAGCCAGGACAACTCCGTTATCGGCATACCGGAGGGTCAGCGACGGCAAGCCCTACTACTTCCCCGACGATCTCACCGACAAGGCCGTTCAGTGGTTGCACACCGTGCGGGCGGCCAACGCGACCAAGCCGTGGATGATGTACTACTCGACGGGCGCCACTCACGCGCCGCATCACGTGTTCGCCGAGTGGGCCGACAAGTACCGGGGCCAGTTCGACGAGGGCTGGGATATCTACCGGCAGAAGACCTTTGAACGGCAGAAGCAGCTGGGCATCATTCCGCCCGACGCCGAACTCACCGAGCGGCCCGATCTGTTCCCGGCGTGGGACAGTCTGTCGGAGACCCAGCGCAAGCTCTACGCCCGGCAGATGGAGGTGTTCGCGGGGTTCTCGGAAAACGCGGACTGGAATGTCGGCCGCCTGCTTGACGCGATCGACGATCTCGGCGAGTCCGACAACACGCTGGTCTTCTACATCTGGGGCGACAACGGCGCCAGCATGGAGGGCACCAACACCGGTTCGTTCAACGAGATGACCTTCATCAACGGCCTGGACCTCACCGCCGAGCAGCAACTGCAGCTCATCGAGCAATACGGCGGGATCGAGGCGCTCGGCGACGAGCACACCGCACCGCATTTCGCGAGCGCCTGGGCGCATGCCAACAACACCCCGTTCCAGTGGGGCAAGCAGATGGGCAGCCACCTCGGCGGCACTCGTGATCCGATGGTGGTCGCTTGGCCCACTCGGATCCGGCCCGACGCGAGCGTTCGTGACCAGTTCACGCACTGCATCGACATTGCGCCAACTGTGTTGGAGGCCATCGGTTTACCGGAGCCGGTTAGTGTCGACGGCTTCGACCAGGAGCCGATGGACGGAACCAGCTTCACCCACACCTTCGAGGATGCGGCGGCGCAAGAGCGTCACACCGTGCAGTACTTCGAAAACTTCGGCAGCCGCGCCCTGTACAAGGATGGCTGGTGGGCGTGCGCCCGGCTGGACAAGGCGCCGTGGGACTTGTCGCCGCAGACGATGCAACGGTTCGCGCCCGGCAATTACAACCCGAACGACGACATCTGGGAGCTGTACTACCTGCCCGACGACTTCTCCCAGGCCCGCAACCTGGCAGCCGAGCGCCCCGACAAGCTCGCCGAGCTGACCGAATTGTGGTGGCAGGAAGCCGAAAACAACCGCGTACTGCCGCTGCTCGGCGGGCTCGCGGTGATGTTCGGCGATTTGCCGCCGCTGCCCACCACCGCGCGCTTCAGCTTCGGCGGCGGCGTGCAAAACATTCAGCGCGGCATGGTCCCACGCATCTCCGGCCGTTCCTACGCGATCGAAGCACGGCTGCACATTCCCGACGGCGGCGCGCAGGGAGTGATCGTCGCCAACGCCGACTTCATGGGCGGGTTCGCGTTGTGGGTCGACGAGCAGCGCAGGCTGCACCACACGTATTCGTTCCTCGGCGTGCAGACCTATCGGCAGGTGTCGACCGAGCCGATCCCCGTCGGCGACGTCACGGTGCGGATGCTGTTCGAATCCGCGCAGCCCGTCGTCGGTTCCGGTGGCCGGGTGACGCTGTGGGCCGGCGACCGGTTGATCGGCGAGGGGGAGCTGCCCCAAACGGTGAGCCTGGCCTTCACGTCATACGCCGGGATGGACGTCGGCCGTGACAACGGGTTGGTCGTCGACCGCGACTACGAGGACAAGGCGCCCTACGCGTTCACCGGAACCGTCAAAGAGGTCGTCTTCGATCTCATGCCGGTCCACCACGACGCCGAGAAGGCGCTACACGAGCACGCATCCGTGCAAGCTGTCGGACAGGGTGCCGCGGGCTGAGGCTCAATCGCCTGGCAGCTGACGGGTGAGGGCGTCCATGATGCCCTGATTGATGCGATCCGCGGCCAGGGGGCTGGCAAACGGGGGCGGTGCCCCGCAGGTACAGGAAAATTGGTTGAAAACCACGTCCGCGCTCGCCGGTGCTGCAAGCCCGACCGTGGCCCCGAGAATGACTGCGCCAGCCAATTATTATCTTTGCGATCACTAATTCAAGCCTCCGTCTGTTCACCTTTTGTTAAAGTGTACGCGCCGACGGAGGCGCAAATGGGCACAAATTGGGGACGGCTCGCCGTCCGATTTCTAAGGCTGCTGAATCGTTATGCCGGCGGCGGTGGTGCCGGCGGCGCGGGTGGCTCCGGTGGCGGCTTGAATTGCGGGCAGTAGGCGCGGATGGCCGCGCCGACGAAGTAGCCGGCGTCGTAGTCGGGCAGGCTACTGCTGTTCATCACGTCGATAACCACCTCATTGGGCGTCTGGCCTTGTCCGAGGTACTCGCAGACCTTGCGGGCTGCGGCGATCGCTGCGGGGACCGAATCGTGGGTGATGCCGTCGGATACCAGGAGTTGGATGAATTTGTCGTCGTTCGCGTCGGCGTGGGCGACAGGGGCTAAGCCTGCGCCGAGCACACCAAGCGAGACGGCCATCGCAACTACGAGTCGGGTGCCCGACGGCATTTGTATGGGGCCGGGCTTGCCAATTTTCACGTCCCTCATCATCGCTCAAAACGCGATCGTTGCCAACGCGACCAAATCTGACCAACAGTTGAACATGCCCGTTTTCATCGCGGGTGCAGGTATGACCCGCCCGACCTGATCGACCGGTACCCGCGGTCGGTAATTTGACGGAATGCCGTACGGACGATGGTTATCGCTGGCGCTGCTGGCGGTCTGTCTCGTCGGCTGCGGCGTTCAGCATGTATCGGCGGCCACCCCGCGCGATCTGTCCGGGACGTTCCGTTCCGGCGGCATGAATCGGACCTACCTATTGCACCTACCGCCCGGCGATCCCGTGGGTCTGGTGGTCAGCCTGCACGGAGGCGGTGGCACCGGAAAAGGGCAGCGGGGTCTGACCGAATTCGATGCGGTCGCCGATGCCAATAACCTGCTGGTGGTCTATCCCGACGGCTATGACAAGAGCTGGGCCGACGGAAGGGGGGCGTCACCCGCCGATCGCCGGCATGTCAATGACGTTGAGTTCCTGGTCGGGCTGGCTGACAAGCTGCGCAACGACTACAACATCGCCCCGGGGCATGTCTTCGCCACCGGAATGTCCAACGGCGGCTTCATGGTCAACCGGCTGGCTTGCGATCGTGCTGACGTTTTCTCCGCGATCGCGCCCGTGGCGGGCACGCTGGGCGTGGGTGTGGCATGTAACCCGTCGCAGCCGGTTTCGGTGTGGGAGGCGCACGGGACCTCCGATCCCCTGGTGCATTTCAACGGCGGGGACGTGCGCGGTCGCGGCGGGCTGAGCCACTCGATCTCGGTCAAGGCCATGGTGGACAAGTGGCGCGCTGCCGATGGCTGCCAGGGGGATCCGGTGGCACAGATATTGCCCAACGTCGGGGACGGCACCGTCGTGCACCGCTACGAATCAACGACGTGTGCGGCCTCCACCGAGGTGGTCTTCTATCAGATCGACAACGGCGGGCACACCTGGCCGGGCGGTAAGCAGTACCTGCCCAAGGCGGTTATCGGGCCGACCACGCGCGCGCTGGACGGGTCGGAAGCGATTGCCCAATTTTTCCTGGCGCACGCTCGCGATTAGCCGCGTCGATTCGCATTGTTCCGCAGGATTTCCCGGCCCGGTCGAACGAAATGTTCCCAAAGTTTTCCGACGGTATTCCCGAAGTTTTCCTGCGGGTAGCGGCCGCATTCAGCGCTGACAGGACGGGCACCAATAGGCCACCCGCGCGCCGGTGTCGTCGACATTGATGCGCTTGCCGCAGCGACGGCAACTTTGTCCGGCACGACCGTAGACCCACAGCTGCCGGCCCGCCCGGGTATCGCCGGTGGTACAGCGGTTCCAGCGGAAGCGGTTGGCCCACAACATGTCCCGGGCACGCGCGACCACGCGGCGCGGATCGGCGATGGCACTGACCGGCGCGGTGGGCAGATGTCCGCTGACGAAACACAGCTCGTTGCAGTAGACATTGCCCACCCCGGCCAGCACCCGCTGGTCCAGCAACGCCTCGGCGATCGGCCGGTCCGGGCATTCCACGAGGTTGGCGGCGGCGACCCGGGGATCCCAATCCGGGCCCAGCAGATCGGGCCCCAGATGCGCGACCGCCTCGCCGTCGTGGTCGCGGTCGAGGACCTCGAGTGTTCCGAGGTCGACGCCGACGGCGCGAACGTCGCTGGCTTCCAACACGATGCGGGCCCGGTGATCCACCCGGACCGGGCGGTTGCCGACTCGCCAGCTGCCGTCCATCTTCAGATGCGAGTGAATGCTGGCCCGCCCCACCCGGATGAACAGGTGCTTGCCCCGGCTCAGCACCTCGTCCACCACATTGCCGGTCAGGTCGACGGTGGCGAATTGCGGGACCCGGACGTCGCAGCGGGTCAGCGTCTGCCCGGCCAGGTGCTCGGCCAGCACGGCCGCGGTATGCCAGACGGTGTCACCCTCGGGCATGGTTGCGTTCCATGGTCACCGCAGCCGCATTCCGCGTGGGGTACGGGCGAAGCCGGCTTCTGAGAGTGCCTCGGCGACGGGACTCGGCCCGCCGGCCAGCGGCTGCAGCGCCGGCACCCCGTTGATGCGTTCGACCAGGATCGACTCGACGCGCCGGGCGGAGACCAGGTCGGCCAAGCCCTGAGCCGCGGCGTGGTTGGCGCCGGGATCGTCGGTGAATGTCAGCAACGATCGTCCGCCGCGTTCGAGGAACCAGGCCAGCTCGCCGTCGACCAGCACGACGAGTGCGCCGGCCTTGCGGCCGGGGCGGGCGCCCTCAGACGCGGGCCATGGCAACGCGGCGCCGTAGGGGTTTGCCGGGTCGGCAGCGGCCAGCACAACCGCCCGGTATTCGGGCCGCTCCGGGTCGACACCGTCGAGATAACTGCGCAGCCGGTCGACCGTCGAGGCGACGGCGAATTGCGCGCCGCCCAGCGACTCGACGAAGTACCCACGCTGACACCTGCCGGCCTCTTCGAATGTGCTCAGAACCTTGTACAGGGTGGCGAATCCGCCCGGCACATTTTCCGACACCACCGCGCCTCTGGTCAGCACGCCATGCCGGTTCAGCAGCAACTCGGCCTGGTAATGGGCGCGCAGTGTGGAATCGGGCTCGCAGGCCGCCAGCGCCGACCAGCGGCCGGCCACGGTGGGGTCGGTGGTCCGGGCGGGCGGATGCGCGACGCTGTACCGGCTCAGCCGCGGCGGCCGGCGGGTGCGGTGCGCGGGCGCGGAGCGCTTACGGGTCCCGGTGCCCGTCAGCAGTGCGCGCACCGGGGCGAACGTGTCGCCGGTGATCCAGCCGGCCCAGATCAGCTCCCACAGCGCAGCTTTGAGCGCTGTTTCGCCGATCCCGTCCTGGGCGAGCTGCCGGAAGAAGTACGCGCCGCCCCCGGCCAGCGTTTCCAGGATCGCGCGATGGGTGTCGGTGAAGTCGATCTCGTCAGGCGTGGTCAGGGTCAACGGAGCGGAATCGCCGGCGTGCAGCACGATCCACCCGTCGCTGCCCGAGATCGACCCGGCGCCCGACCAGGTAACCTCCCCGGCCGCCAGCAGCTCATCGAGCATCGCCGGTGAATAGTCGGCCACCCGTGGCGCCAACACCAGCGGTTCGAGCGCCGACGCCGGTATCCGGACACCGGCCAGCTGATCGATCACCGACATCAGCCCGTCGGTGCCGCTGGCGGTGCCCAGGTGATGCCAGGCGGGCAGGAACCGCCCGTAGGCGCCGGTGCTGACCGGCTCGACCTGGGCGCGCAGCGCGGCCAGCGAACGGCGCCGCAGAATCCGCAGCACGTCGGCGTCACACCACTGCTCGCCACCGACGCCGCCGGACCCGCTGAAGGCGACATCGGGAGTGACGAAATCACCGCGCACCAGCCGGTGATGGCCGGCCAGCCGGTTCAGCACGTCGGCGGTCACCCGCAGCCCCAGGCCGAACCGGGCTGCGGCATCGGCCGTGGTGAACGGCGTGCGGGTGCGCGCATAGCGGCCCAGCAACTCGCCCAGCGGGTCGGCCACCTGCTCGGTGAACGTGGCCGGGACGCCCAGCGGGACCGCCGTGCCGAGCCCGTCGCGCAGCCGGCCGATGTCCTCGATGGCCACCCACCAGCTGCGCCCGGCGAACGACACCGTCAGTGCGCGCCTGGCGGCGCGCAAGCCTTCCAGCCAGCCCCCAATATCGATGCCGTCGGCGGCCTGCGCCCGCGCGGCGACCTCGTCTTCGGTCAGCGGCCCCAGCAGCCGCAGCAGGTCCGCGACCGCCTCGGCGTCGCGGGCGGCGCGGTCGGCGGACAGATGCTGCAACTGGCGACCGGTGGCGGCGACCACCTCGGGATCGAGTAGCTCGCGCAGCTCGACCCGGCCGAGCAGCTCGGCCAGCAGCGTGCTGTCCAGCGAGAGAGCCGCGGCGCGGCGCTCGGCCAGCGGGGAATCACCCTCGTACATGAACGCGCCGACGTAGCCGAACAACAGCGACGCCGCGAACGGCGAGGGCTTGGCGGTTTCGGCCTCGAGCACCCGCACCCGGCGCGCGGCGATGCCGGTCATCAAATCGACCAGCGCCGGGACGTCGTAGACGTCTTGCAGGCATTCCCGGACGGTCTCCAGCACGATCGGGAAGTCGGGGTATTTGCGGGCCACTTCCAGTAATTGGGCCGCGCGCTGGCGCTGATGCCACAGCGGCGAGCGGCGGCCTGGGTGCCGGCGGGGCAGCAGCAGCGCACGCGCCGCGCATTCGCGGAACCGGGACGCGAACAGCGCCGAGCCGCCCACTTCGGCGGTGACGATCGGGTCGATCTCGTCGGCGTCGAAGACGAAAAGCTCTGCGCCGGGTGGGGTTTCCTCCAACGTGTCGGGCAAATGCACGACGATGCCGTCGTCGGAGGCGGTCGGCTTCTCGTCGATGCCGTAGCGTTCGGCCAGCCGTCGGCCCACCGCGAGCGCGAGCGGTCCATGCACCCGTAGCCCGTACGGCGAATGCAGGATCACCCGCCAGTCGCCCAGCTCGTCGCGGAATCGTTCGACCAGCAGGGTGGTATCGGTGGGCACCGTCCCGGTGGCGCCGCGTTGATCATCGAGCAACACCCACAGGTTGTCGGTCGCATAGTCATTGAAACCCAATGCAGCGCAACGTGTTCCGAACTCTTCGCGGTCCAGGCCGGCCAGTTCGCCGGTGAATGCGCCGAGCGCGGCGCCGAGCTCGGCCGGGCGGCCCACGCCGTCGCCGTGCCAGAACGGCAGCCGGGCCGGCAGGCCCGGGGCGGGAATCACCAGCACCCGGTCATGGGTGATCTCGGTGATCCGCCAGCTGGTGGCGCCCAGTGAGATGACGTCACCGGGGCGCGACTCGTAGACCATCTCCTCGTCGAGTTCACCTACCCGCGAAGGCTTTTCGGCCTCGCTGGCCAGGTAAACGGTGAACATCCCGCGGTCGGGGATCGCGCCGCCGGAGGTGACGGCCAGCCGTTGCGCGCCGGGCCGGGCGGTCAGCGTGCCGGTGTCGCGGTCGTAGACCAGCCGCGGTCGCAGCTCGGCGAATTCGGTGGACGGATACTTGCCGCTCAACAGGTCCAGGGTTGCCTCGAACACGCTGCGCGGCAGGGTCGCGAACGGCGCGGCCCGGCGCACCGTGTCGAACCAGCGGTCGGCGTCCAGCGGCTCCAGCGCGGCCGCCGCGACGGTCTGTTGGGCCAGGATGTCGAGCGGGTTGGCGGGCACCCGCATCGTCTCGATCTGCCCGGCCAGCATCCGTTGCACGCTGACCGCGCAGCTGATCAGGTCGGTGCGGTGCTTGGGGAACAACACCCCCCGCGAGACCTCGCCGACCTGATGGCCGGCCCGGCCGATGCGCTGCAGGCCGCTGGCCACCGACGGCGGAGCCTCCACCTGGATCACCAGGTCGACCGCGCCCATGTCGATCCCCAACTCCAGGCTCGAGGTGGCCACCACCGCCTTGAGCAGTCCGCGCTTGAGGTCCTCTTCGACCAGGGCGCGCTGCTCCTTGCTGACCGAACCGTGGTGCGCACGGGCCAGCAGTGCGTCGGCTCCGTAGGTCTGCCCGCTGCCCATGATGTGCGCCGGCGACCCACCGGGTACCTTCCTATTGGCCTCGGTCGAAAGTTCAACACCGCTACGCTCGGCGTGAATCTCGTTGAGCCGCGCGGTAAGTCGCTCGGCCAGCCGTCGCGAATTGGCGAACACGATGGTCGAGCCGTGGGCTTCGATCAGGTCGACCAGGCGGGCCTCGACATCGGGCCAGATGGAGGGGGTACCGCCCGCTTGCGGGGGAGTGTCCGTCAGGTTGGCCATGTCGGGCACCGGCACCTGCACGGTGAGCTGGAAGGACTTGGCCGACGGGGGAGCCACGATCGTGGTCGGGGCGTCTCCGGACAGGAACCGCGCCAGCTCCTCGGGCGGACGCACCGTCGCCGACAATCCGATGCGCTGGGCGGGCCGGCCTTCGCGGAGTGCGTCGAGCCGCTCCAGCGACACCGCCAGGTGCGCGCCGCGCTTGCCGGCGGCGATGGCGTGCACCTCGTCGACGATCACCGTCTGGACGCCGGCCAGGGTCTCGCGTGCGGCCGAGGTCAGCATCAAGAACAGCGACTCCGGGGTGGTGATCAGCACGTCGGGCGGGGAGGTGATGAGCTGGCGGCGGCGTGCCGGCGGGGTGTCACCCGAGCGGACCCCGACGCTGATGTCGGGGGACCGCAGACCGTCGCGCTCGGCGATTCTGGTCAGTCCGGCCAGCGGGGTGCGCAGGTTGCGCTCCACGTCGACCGCCAGCGCCTTGAGCGGTGACACGTACAGCACGCGGGTGCCGGACGGCCGGTCGGCAGGCAGAGCAGCGAGAGAGTCCAGGGCCCACAGGAACGCGGCCAGCGTCTTGCCGGAGCCGGTCGGCGCGATGACCAGGGTGTTGTTGCCTTCGGCGATGGCATCCCAGGCCGCCGCCTGCGCGGTGGTCGGGGCGGGGAAGGTGCTGCCGAACCACTCGCGGGTGATCGCGCTGAACCGCTCGAGTGCTTCGGTGCTCACCTAGCCATGGTGCCAACAGACACCGACAAAAGCTCCCGCTACTGCGGTTGATGGCGAGCGGTGGCCATCGCGTGGGCCAGTTCCTCGGGAATCTCGGGAACCCGGGTGATCGCGTCCAGCAGCGTGTGCGCGCACGAGTCGGCAAGGCGCTCGGCACTGGTCGTGGGGTCCATGATGCGCTGGCGGCACAGCTCGAAGGTGAACGCGATCCAGCCGTTGAGGATGACCCGCAGGTCCCGCTCGACATCCGCGTGCAGCGCCTTTTGCCCGGGAACCTTGGCGACGACCTCGCTGATTCGCGTCATGATGTGTTCGAGTTGGCGGTTCTTGGCATCGTCCTCGACGCCGAGCAGAACCGGGTCGGACCGGCCCAGGCCGACGTAGGCCGCCCACGCCGCCTCCGGGTTCTGCTCGTGGTAGGCCATGTAGGCCAGCACACCCATCCGTGCCTCTTCGAACATCGTCAGGCCGGTGGCGGGCTCTTTGTTCGTGGCTTCGTAGAGCCGGTCGGCCTCGTCCTTGACGACCGCGGCGAAGAACGCGCGCTTGTCGGGGAAGTAGTGATACATCAGGGCGCGGGAGACACCGGCCCGCTCGGCGATCTCGTCGATGCGCACTTCGTCGTAGGGCCGCTTCCCGAAGACTTCCGCACCCAATGCGAGCAGTTCGGCGCGCCGATCCTCGGGGGACAGCCGCCTCCTAGCCGTTGGCATGTGTCAGATAGTACTCACGAAGGGAAGCAGAAATTTCAGACTGCGTTTATCCGAACTCCACGCCTTGGGCCAGCGGCAGCTCGCTGGAGTAGTTGACGGTGTTGGTGGCGCGGCGCATGTAGGCCCGCCATGCGTCCGAACCGGATTCCCGTCCGCCGCCGGTCTGCTTCTCGCCGCCGAACGCGCCACCGATTTCGGCGCCCGACGTGCCGATATTAACGTTGGCGATACCGCAGTCGGAGCCGTCCAGGAAACGCTCGGCCTCCCGCAGGTCGGTGGTGAAGATGGCCGACGAGAGCCCTTGCGGGACGCCGTTGTTGAGGGCGATCGCCTCGTCCAGGTCGTCGTAGGTCAGCACGTAGAGGATTGGCGCGAACGTCTCGGCCGCGACGATGTCGCTCTGCGCGGGCATTCGAACCACGGCCGGCGCGACGTAGTAGGCGCCGGGATGGTCGTCGGCGCCGATGTCTCGGCGATCGCCGCCGATCACCTCGCCGCCCTCGGCGCGGGCCTGCTCCAGCGCCCCGACCATGTCGCGGTAGGCGGTTTCGTGAATGAGCGGGCCGATCAGCGTGCCGGGCACCGACGGATCGCCGATCTGCAGCTGCCGATACGCCGAGACGACCCGCGCCACCACGTCGTCGGCCACCGAGCGATGCACGATCAGCCGGCGCAGGCTGGTGCAGCGCTGGCCGGCGGTGCCGGCGGCGGCGAAGACAATGGCGCGCACCGCCAGATCCAGGTCGGCCGACGGCGTCACGATCGCGGCGTTGTTGCCGCCCAGCTCCAGCAGCACCCGCCCGAAGCGCGCGGCCACGCGCGGCCCGACCTGCTGGCCCATCCGCACCGAACCGGTCGCGGACAACAGCGCGACCCGCGGGTCGTCGACCAGCCGCTGGCCCAGGTCGCGATCGCCCAGCACCAGCCCGCTGAGCGCGGGCGGCGCGCCGACGTCGGCGGCGGCCCGGCCGATCAGCGCCTGACAGGCCAGCGCCGTCAACGGCGTCAGCTCCGAGGGTTTCCACACCACGGTGTCCCCGCAGACCAGTGCCACCGCGGTGTTCCATGCCCAGACCGCGATCGGGAAGTTGAACGCGGTGATCACCCCGACCACGCCCAGCGGATGCCAGGTCTCGGCCAGCCGGTGGCCGGGGCGCTCCGACGCGATGGTCCGGCCGTAGAGCTGGCGCGACAGGCCGACGGCGAATTGGCAGATGTCGATCATTTCCTGCACCTCGCCCAGAGCTTCGGCGGGGATCTTGCCGACCTCGAGGGTCACCAGCGTGGCCAGGTCGTTGCGGTGTTCGGCGAGCAGCTCGCCGAGGCGGGCCACCAGCGCGCCGCGCGCCGGGGCGGGGGTGCCGCGCCATGCCGTGAACGCGTCGGCGGCCGCCGCGATGATGTGGTCGGCCTGCTCAACCGAGGTGGGCGCGACGGTGAAAAGCACCTCCCCGGTGATCGGCGTACTGGCGGGCAGGCCGTGTTCGCCGGGCCCGCCCAGGCTGACCTGGGCGCCGGTGGCCTGCAGGGCCTGACGTGCCCGATCGCGCAGCTCGTCGATCATCGGCAGGTTCACTGGGGTCCCTCCTGAGAAAGCGCTTCGTAGAGTGCGTACGGGTCGTGAATATCGTGGCCGATCGCCCCGGCCAGCCACTCGGCGTCGTATCCGGAATCGTCCGTGCCATGCCCGGCCCGGGTGTCGTGGTCCAGGTTGGACCGGAAGATACCCGCCGCCGAGGCCGGCAAGAAGTCTTCGTAGACGACGGGTGCCGCCGGATCGCCGCCGCGGTAGTAGGCCAGGCGCTGCGCGGCCATCTCCGTGTCGGTTGACGGGAAGTAGTCGCCCCACACCCGGGCGGGGTCATCGGCGGCCATCGCCGCGTCGTAGCGCTCGCGCCCACGCGGGGTCAGTGCCACACCGCGCGCCTCGACTTCGCCGAACCGGACCCGCAGCTGCCCCGAACTCAGGCTGCCGTCGCGACCGCGAAACAGGCATGATTCGGCGAGTGCGCGAAACGACGTCTGGCGCAACAACACTGCGGGCCCGTCGGTGCGGGGCGGGCCCTGGATGGCGTCGATCATGGTGATGCCGCGACCGGTCATCCGCTGGTACAGATCGTCGATGTCCAAGACGCGCGGCGTCAGGTGGTTGATGTGGGTGGAACACACCCCCGCGATATCGGCGGCCACCGCGGACACCCGCGACAGCTCGTCATACCAGGACTTGTTGATCGGTTCGCGTGACAGCGCGAATGCGCCGACCGCGGCGGCGACGAACGCCTGCGCCTCCTCGGCGTCGCAGGCACCCTCGGCGGCGATGATCCGGGCCCGATCGAGCAGCGCGGGGTCGAACAGCCGGCGGCGCGCGACGAACGTCTCGACGCGGCTACGCAGGTCGGTATCGAAATACCGGGGGTCGCGGGCGGCCAGCATCGACGTGAACACGCGAAAAGGATTGCGCGCCAACTCGTTTGCCTCGATGGGCCGAAAAGCGGTCGAGACCACCGGAATCGGCGAGGCCGCCGAACGCAGGTCGTAGTAGCCGACCGGCAGCATGCCGAACGCCGCGAACAGCTCGGCGACGGCAGCCAGTTCGGCCGGGCTGCCCACCCGAATGGCGCCGTGTCGCTCGGCGGTCACCCGCGCCAAGGAGCCCAGTCGCTCGGCGCCGGGATGGCGTGCCACGTAGTCCCGGTTGACCTGCTCGGTTACCTCGACCAGGGTGCCGTAGGCGGGCACCTCGCCGGCGTACATCGCCGAGAGCCCGGCCGCGAATCGCTCGCGGAGCTGCCAGGTCACCAGTCTCTTGGCGCGGCTCACGGCTAATCTCTGGCCATGAGTGAGTCGCTCGACGACATCGACCGGATCCTGGTGCGCCAGCTGGTCGCCGACGGACGCGCGACGCTGGCGGAGCTGGCCGCGAGCGCCGGGCTATCGGTCTCGGCGGTCCAGTCCCGGGTGCGCCGGTTGGAGGCCCGCGGCGTGGTCGCGGGGTATGCCGCGCGGATCAACCCGGAGGCTGTCGGGCAGCTGTTGTCGGCGTTCGTGGCCATCACCCCTCTTGATCCTTCCCAACCCGATGATGCGCCCGCCCGCCTGGCACACATCGAGGAGATCGAGGCGTGTCACTCGGTGGCCGGCGAGGAGAGCTACGTGCTGCTGGTGCGCGTCCAGTCGCCGCGGGCGCTCGAGGATCTGCTGCAGCGAATCCGGACAGCGGCGAATGTCCAGACCCGAAGCACCATCATCCTCAATACTTTTTACAGCAATCGCCAACATGTACCATAATATTTACGATCACAGCGTCATGATTCCGTAAAACCTCAGCTAGCATGGGTGGCATGACTGCCGTCCTGACGGAAGCCCACGGGGTCCACGAGGTGCTGTCGCGCAGCATGCTGGTCGATGGTTTTGATTTCGTGCTCGATCTGACCCGGTCGTCCGGCTCGTATCTGGTCGACGCCCGCGACGGCCGGCGCTACCTGGACATGTTCACCTTCTTCGCCTCGTCGGCGCTCGGGATGAACCACCCGGCACTGGCCGAGGACGAGGAATTCCGCGCCGAACTCGTCGAGGCCGCGCTGAACAAGCCGAGCAATGCCGACGTGTACACGGCGGCGATGGCCGGCTTCGTCGAGACCTTCGCACGGGTACTGGGTGACCCGGCGCTGCCGCATTTGTTCTTCGTCGACGGCGGCGCACTGGCGGTGGAGAACGCACTCAAGGTCGCCTTCGACTGGAAGAGCCGGCACAACGAGCGCCGCGGCATCGATCCCGAGCTCGGCACCCGGGTGCTGCACCTGCGCGGCGCCTTCCACGGCCGTAGCGGCTACACGCTGTCGCTGACCAACACCAAGCCGGTCACCGTGGCCCGCTTCCCGAAGTTCGACTGGCCGCGCATCGACGCGCCGTATATCCGGCCGGGCGCCGACATGGACGCGGCCGAAGCCGAGTCGCTGCGCCAGGCCCGCGCGGCCTTCGAGGCGTACCCGCACGACATCGCCTGCTTCATCGCCGAACCGATCCAGGGTGAGGGCGGCGACCGGCACTTCCGGCCCGAGTTCTTCGCCGCGATGCGCGCGGTGTGCGACGAATACGACGCGCTGCTGATCTTCGACGAGGTGCAGACCGGCTGCGGGTTGACCGGAACCCCCTGGGCCTACCAGCAATTGGGTGTGCAACCCGATGTGGTGGCGTTCGGCAAGAAGACGCAGGTGTGCGGGGTGATGGCCGGGCGCCGGGTGGACGAGATCGCCGACAACGTCTTCGCGGTCAGCTCCCGGATCAACTCGACGTGGGGCGGCAATCTGACCGACATGGCGCGGGCGCGCCGCATCCTGGAGGTCATCGAGGCCGACGGGCTGTTCGACCGCGCCGCCGAGCTGGGCCGCTACCTGCGCGACCGGCTTGGTGAACTCGCCGGCGAGTTCCCGGCCATGGTGTTCGATCCGCGCGGCCGCGGACTGATGTGCGCGTTCAGCCTGCCGACCGCCGCCGATCGTGACGAGCTGATCCGCCGGCTGTGGCACCGCGGCGTGATCGTGTTGCCGGCCGGGAATGACGGCGTTCGATTCCGTCCCGCGCTGACGGTGTCGCGGTCAGAAATCGACCTGGCAATCGCTGCAGTTCGCGAGGTGTTGGCGGCTCTCAATGCGGGTACCTGACCGGCAATCGGGGGCGGACAATTCTTGTCACGCGGTAACTAATCCTTCGTCGCGGGCGAATAACTAAACGCAGTGAGCACGCGGGATATGGGGTTCTCAAATGCCGAGAGCAGATGAGCGATCACGTGATGATCGCCTGGGCCAGGAAGACGGCGAGGTGCGCGCCGCCATCCGTTTCACCGTCCTGGCGACGGCCGCGGCCGTCGGATTCATCATCGTGGCCGCCCTGTGGGTCAGCACGTGCCCGGCAACGGGTGTGGACACGGTGGCGTGCGGTGCGCCGCAGCGGACCCTACTGGCAATTGGGGGACCGCTGATCCTGTTGGCCGCCGGCCTGTGGGCATTTGTGCGCACCTACCGGGTCTGGCGGAGCGAGGGCACCTGGTGGGGATGGCACGGCGCGGGCTGGTTTTTGTTGACGCTGATGATCGTCGCGGTCTCGATGTGTCTTCCGGCGATCGCCGGTCCGGTGCTGGCGCTGTAAAAAGCCTGGCAAACACATTCCGCGAGATCTACCGTTAATGGTGCGACCCTAGGAGCAGCCATGGGAGACACCTATCACGACCCGGTCGACCACTTGCGCACGACGCGGCCACTCGCCGGCGAATCACTGATCGATGTATTGCACTGGCCCGGATACCTCATGGTGGTAGCCGGCGTGATCGCGGTGTGCGGAAGCCTTGCGGCCTTCGGCACCGGACATCAGCACGAGGGCATGACCGCCGGGGTGACGGCGATTGTCGTCACGGTGGTGGGCCTGGTGTGGCTGGCCGTCGAGCACCGGCGGGTCCGCCGGATCTTCGATCGGTGGTACCTCGAACATCCCGACGTGAGCAGGCAGCGACCCGCCAGCTAATCAGCGGACCGGCTCGAGCGAAATTCGTAGGTTACAGGCCTCGTCGAGCGGGTATCAGGTGTGAACCATGATGAGTGCCGGCGATGATTTGCGCGAGGCGCTCACCCCATCATGGGGGGCACAATCATGAAAGCACCGACGTATATGCCTACCGCGATGACGATCAGAAGGACCAGAGTGATTCCGGCGACCAAGGCGATGCGCCCGAGCGTGCGTGTCCGGGGTTTGCCGGTTGTGTCAAGCGCGTCCAAATCGAGTGAGATACCCTGCTGCGATCGTGGCTAACCGGATGGGCTGTAGCGTCCAATGGCGCGCTCCAATGCGAGGGGTAGTGTGAGTCAAACGTTGCCGGGAGACCCTATGACCGATGTTGGTTTGCGCGCTGACAAGCGTCAACGCGGCCACCGAGCCGTCGAATTGCATGTTGCTGCGCGCCTGGAAAACCTGGCGATGCTGCGCACGCTGGTGGGTGCGATCGGCACCTACGAGGACCTGGATTTCGACGCGGTGGCGGATCTGCGGCTCGCTGTCGATGAGGTGTGCACCCGGTTGATCCGGTCGGCGACTCCAGACGCGACGCTGATCGTGGTGGTCGACCCGCGAGAAGACGAATTGGTCGTCGAGGCATCCGCGGCATGCGAAACCCACGACGTGGTGTCGCCCGGCAGCTTCAGCTGGCATGTTCTGACGTCGCTGGCCGACGACGTCCAGACCTTCCATGATGGTCGCGAACCCAAGGAAACCGGCAGCGTTTTCGGCATCACGCTGACGGCGCGACGGGCGGCCGCTAGCCGGTGACAGCGAAAGCTGACGGCGGTTCGGGCTCATCACGCCCAAACGAATACGCCGATGTTCCGGACATGTTCCGCGAGCTGGCCACCGTCTCCGACGGCTCGGCGGAGTTCCAGCGACAGCGGGACAAGATCGTGGAGCGGTGCCTGCCGCTGGCCGATCACATCGCACGTCGGTTCGAGGGCCGCGGCGAGCCACGCGACGACCTGGTCCAGGTCGCGCGGGTCGGATTGGTCAACGCCGTCGTGCGCTTCGACGTCGAGGCCGGATCGGATTTCGTCTCGTTCGCGGTGCCCACGATCATGGGCGAGGTCCGCCGCCACTTCCGCGACAACAGCTGGTCGGTCAAGGTTCCGCGGCGGCTCAAGGAGCTGCATCTGCGGCTCGGCAGCGCCACCGCCGACCTGTCGCAACGGCTCGGGCGGGCGCCCACCGCAACCGAACTCGCGGCGGAGCTGGAGATGGACCGCGCCGAGGTCGTCGAGGGTCTGGTCGCGGGCAGCTCGTACAACACCCTGTCCATCGACAGCGGTGGCGGCGGCGGCGATGACGACGACGCCCGCGCCATCGCCGACACGCTGGGCGATGTGGATGCCAGCCTGGACCGCATCGAGGACCGCGAGTCGCTACGCCCGTTGCTGGAGAGCCTGCCCGAGCGTGAGCGAACCGTGTTGGTGCTCAGGTTCTTCGATTCGATGACGCAGACACAGATCGCCGACCGCGTCGGCATCTCGCAGATGCACGTGTCGCGCCTGTTGGCTAAATCGCTAACGCGCCTGCGTGACCAGTTGGAGTAGCGGCCGCGCGTGGGGGCCTGCGGACCACGAGGCCGGTTCCAGCAGCGGCTCCTCCATCGGCGTCGTCACCGGCAGGGTGCCGTCGGGGTCGCAGACCCGCAACAACCGCTCCACCGCCGGGCTCGGCACCATCGCCCAGTTCACCTGGGCGCCCGAACACACCACGTTGATCCGGTGCAGCGCTGAAAAGCCTGCTGTACCAATGAAATCCAGCTCGCGCAGGTCCAGGATCACCCGCCTGGCACGCCGCGCATTGCCCTGAACGTAGACCGCAAGCTGATCTGAGTTCGCGGCATCGAGCTCGCCACCGACCGTGATGACCGTGCCAAACGAACTCCATGTGGCGCTGAATTGCGCCGTTCGGCATTGTTGCCAAGATTGGGTCACAGACATTGCTTCACTCCCTCAACCGAGGACTCTTGCTGTGGATTACGTCAGCCGTTGAGAAAAGGTTCGAACAGGGAGTTCTTGCTCTTCCCTGGCGCGGACGTTATCCGGGTGGCTGTGAACTCAACCTGACCGCAACCCTACCCGCGGTGTGGGAGACCCGACAACGTTTACCTAGCTGATTCCCAGGAAGCCTGCTCAGCAGCTACTTGATCTCGGCGAGCACCGTGCCCTGCGTGATGGCGGCGCCCGGCTCGACCGCGAGACCGGTGATGGTGCCCTCCTTGTGCGCGGTGACCGGGTTCTCCATCTTCATCGCCTCGAGGACCACGACCAGGTCGCCGACGGCGACCTCCTGTCCTTCCTCGACCGCGACCTTGACGACGGTGCCCTGCATCGGCGCGGTGACCGCGTCACCGGAGGCCGCCGCGCCGCCGTGCCCGCCGCGCTTGCGGGGCTTCGGCTTCTTGCGCACGACACCGGCGGGATCCGCGGCGCCGTTGGACAGCGCCAGATCGCCGGGCAGCGACACCTCGAGCCGACGGCCGTCGACCTCGACGACCACCTTCTGCCGCGGCTGGGTGTCCTCTTCGTCGAGGGGCTCGCCGCCGGTGAACGGCTCGATGGTGTTGTCCCACTCCGTCTCGATCCAGCGGGTGTGCACCGTGAAGCCGTCGTCGTCACCGATGAACGCGGGGTCGGAGACCACGGCGCGGTGGAACGGGATGACCGTGGCCAGGCCCTCGACGTGGAATTCGTCCAGCGCCCGGCGCGAGCGCGCCAGCGCCTCCTCGCGGGTGGCGCCGTACACGATCAGCTTGGACAGCATCGAGTCGAACTGGCCGCCGATCACCGAGCCCGCCTCCACGCCGGAGTCCAGCCGGACACCGGGCCCGGTGGGGATGTCGTAGCGGGTGACCGGGCCGGGTGCGGGCAAGAAGCCTCGTCCGGCGTCTTCGCCGTTGATCCGGAACTCGATGGCGTGCCCGCGCGGCGCCGGGTCCTCGGTGAGGTCGAGCTTGTCGCCGTTGGCGATCTTGAACTGCTGGCGCACCAGGTCGATGCCCGCGGTCTCCTCGGTGACCGGGTGCTCGACCTGCAGACGGGTGTTGACCTCCAGGAAGGAGATCAGGCCGTCCTGGCCGACCAGGTATTCGACGGTGCCGGCCCCGTAGTAGTGCGCCTCTTTGCAGATGCGCTTGGCCGATTCGTGGATCTCCTTGCGCTGCGCGTCGGTCAGGAACGGCGCCGGCGCCTCCTCGACCAGCTTCTGGAAGCGGCGCTGCAGCGAGCAGTCCCGGGTGCCGGCGACGATGACGTTGCCGTGCTGGTCGGCGATCACCTGCGCCTCGACGTGGCGCGGCTTGTCCAGGTAGCGCTCGACGAAGCACTCACCGCGGCCGAACGCCGCGACCGCCTCGCGGGTGGCCGACTCGAACAGCTCGGGGATCTCCTCGATGCTGCGGGCCACCTTCATGCCCCGGCCGCCGCCGCCGAAGGCGGCCTTGATGGCGACCGGCACGCCGTACTCCTTGGCGAAGGCCACCACCTCGTCGGCGTCCTTGACCGGGTCGGGGGTGCCGGGCACCAGCGGGGCCTGCGCGCGGGCGGCGATGTGGCGGGCGGTGACCTTGTCGCCGAGGTCGCGGATCGACTGCGGGCTGGGCCCGATCCAGATCAGGTTCGCGTCGAGCACCGCCTGGGCGAAGTCGGCGTTCTCCGACAGGAAGCCGTAGCCGGGGTGGATCGCGTTGGCGCCGGACTTGGCTGCCGCGTCGAGAATTTTGCCGAAGTCCAAGTAGGACTCCGCGGACGTCTGGCCCCCTAAAGCGAACGCCTCATCGGCCAGACGCACGTGGGGTGCGTCGGCGTCGGGCTCGGCGTACACCGCCACGCTGGACAGGCCCGCGTCGCGGGCTGCACGGATCACCCGGACAGCGATTTCGCCGCGGTTCGCAACGAGCACCTTGGAGATCCTCGAGCTGGCGTGACTAGCCACTGCGCCTCCTGTTTGGCATCTGTTCGCAGACATTGTTCTGCGTGCTTCTCTAAGAGAATTTCTTACAACGATTTCGGGGGAAGTCTAAGCGCCGCGCCGCCGGGGCGGTGAGGCGGTGTCGGAATTCGGAGGTTACTCGGCGGTATCCCGCAATCGCCGTTTGATGCGCGCCAGCATCGCCGACATGCCGCGCAACCGCAGCGGGCTGATCAGAGCGGCCAGGCCCAGCTCGCTGTAGAAATCCTCGGGCACCGCCAGGATTTCGGCGGCGGGTTGCTCGTCGAGGCCGGCGGCCAGGATCGAGGCAAATCCGCGCGTGGTCGGCGCTTCGGCCGGAGCGCTGAAATACAACCGCACCCGGTTCGGGTCGTGCGCGTCCACATGCAGGAACAGCGGCGACTGGCACTCGGGAACCGGCTCCATCGCCGCCTCTTCGAGGTCGGACGGGAGCGCCGGAAGGTCGTTCGCGAATTCCAGCAGCAGCGTCAGCTTGTCCTGGCCCTGAACTTCGGCGAAGTCGGACACCACCTCGGCCAGCGGTGCGGGCAGAGTCATCAGGCCGGTACTGCTCCCGGGCTCTCGCCCGCGACGATCGGCACCCGCACGGTGTTGCCCCACTCGGTCCACGACCCGTCGTAATTGCGGACTCCCGCCTTGCCCAGCAGGTGGGTGAGCACGAACCAGGTGTGGCTGGACCGCTCACCGATGCGGCAATAGACGACGGTCTTGTCGTCCGGCTGCAGGAAGCCGTACAGCTCTTCGAGCTCCTCGCGACTGCGGAACCGGCCGCTCTCGTCGACCGCCTTGCCCCACGGGATCGACCGGGCGGTGGGGATGTGGCCGGCACGCAGCGCACCCTCCTCGGGGTAGTCGGGCATGTGCGTGCGCTTGCCGGTGTACTCGTCGGGCGAGCGCACGTCGATCAGCGGCTGGCTGCCGAGGATGTCCAGCACGTCGTCCTTGTAGGCGCGGATCGGCGCGTCGTTGCGCGAGACGACGGGGTAGCCGGTCGAGGTGGTGGTCGGCACCTCCAGGCTGGTGTCCCGTCGCTCGGACAGCCAGAGGTCACGCCCGCCGTTGAGCAGCCGCACATCGGGGTGGCCGAACAATGTGAACACCCACAGCGCGTAGGCCGCCCACCAGTTGCTCTTGTCGCCGTAGATCACCACGGTGTCGTCGCGGGCGATGCCCTTGCGGTCCATCAGTTCCGCGAACTGCTCGCCGGAGATGTAGTCGCGGACTCGCGGGTCGTTGAGGTCGGTGTGCCAGTCAATCTTGACCGCGCCGGGGATATGCCCGACGTCGTAGAGCAACACGTCCTCGTCGGATTCGACGATCGCCAGACCGGGTGAGCCCAGGTGGCCGGACAACCAGTCGGCGGTGACCAACCGTTCGGGGTGGGCGTAAGCCGACAGGGTCGGACTTGAATCGGGGGGAAGCGGCACACGCCAAAGCCTACTCAGCGCCCACGGTCGGGGGCGCCTCAGTCTTTCGTTGCCATGCGTTCTGGCTGACCCGGCTTCCACACGGTGATGTCGAGGCGCTCGTCGCGCAGCTCGATCGCTGATGCGCCGGTGATCTTCGTGCCGAAGAAGGCGAATTCCTCGCCGCGCAGATCCAATCCGGTGTCCGCCACCAAGTCCTCGACGAACCGCTCGCGCCGCGCGAAGTCGGTGCAGTCCTGCGCGAGGCCCCACAGCTTGGCATCACCATCGGCCAGGTGGGTGTCGACCGTCGCGGTGTGCAGGCAAAACCGTGGATTACGCAGCAGATCGGCAAATTTCGTGGTGCCCGGCATCCCCGGCAGCCACAACTGGCCTTCGAAAATCCGGGGCTCCATCGGAGAGATGCGCGGGAACCCGTCGGATCGAATGGTCGCGAGCATGCACAGATTGCCAGTGGCCAGATGGCGCCGAGCGAAGATTTCGGCGATGGTGGGCGCTTCGGCGACGAACTCCGTCCAGGTGGCGGTCACAGCCCGACACTAGGAGTTTGCGACGGGCGCGGCGTTGTCCGCCCACAGCGCCGCGATGGACAGCCCGGCGCGGCGCAGCAGCGAGCGCGTCAGCGGCAATCCGATGCCCACCACGGCCGACGGATCGCCGTCCACACCGTCGATGAACCATCCGCCCAGGCCGTCGAGGGTGAAGCCGCCGGCGACCCGCAATGATTCCCCGTCGGCCAGGTACGCCTCCAGGTCATCGGCCGCGGGCGTTCCGAAATGCACTGTGGTGATTGATGTTTGCGCTTCACAGTGGGTAATTTCGTTGTCCCGCAACCGGATAACGCAATGGCCGGTATAGAGCTGGCCCGAGCGTCCCGCCATCGCCTGCCAGAGTTGGTGCGCGGCGGCAAGGGACTGCGGTTTGCCGCACAGCTGGTCGTCGAGGTACAGCATCGAATCACAGCCGATAACAACGCAATCCGCCCCAACGGAGCTATCCAGCTCGCTTGCCACCTGCTCGGCCTTGGCGCGGGCCAGCGCGCAAACCACGTCGCCCGGTGAGGCTTTCGGTCCCAGATCGGCAATCAGGCGATCCTCGTCGACGCCGGAGACGACGACCATCGGATCGATGCCGGCCTGGCGCAGCACCTTGAGGCGGCCGGCCGACGCCGACCCGAGCACGACTCGGGTCAACGCTTCATATGGGCTATTTGCTGCATCGTGAGTCGCTGGTAGTTGGACATCGAGAAGCGCAACTTGTCGACCGGAAGGCCCCAGCGGGTGCTCTCGGTCGGTGGCTGCGCGGGCGCGCCCCCGGAGCTGCCCAGCACCGCGATCAGCGCGGCGAGCTCCGCGTCGGTGGGGTGACCGCGCAGGATGCGGATGTGCGGCTCGTGCGACTTCGGCGTCTGGGCCGCCTCGTCGGTCACTGGGGCCGAACCGTTCGTCTCGTTCCCGTCACTCACTTCGTTCGCTCCGCTCACTCGACTCACAGGGGAATGTTCCCGTGCTTCTTCGGCGGCAGGTGGGAGATCTTGCGTTCCATCAGGCGCAGCGCCGTGGCGATGTAACCGCGGGTGTGCGACGGCGGGATGACCGAGTCGACGTATCCACGCTCGGCGGCGACGTACGGGTTGACCAACGTGTCCTCGTACTCCTGCTGCAACTGCAGCCGCAGCTCGTCGACGTCCTTGCCTTCGGAAGCCGCCTGCTTGAGCTGCTGGCGGTAAACGAAGCCGACGGCACCGGATGCCCCCATCACCGCGATCTGCGCGGTCGGCCAGGCCAGGTTGACGTCGCAGCCCATGTCCTTGGAACCCATGACGCAGTAGGCGCCGCCGTAAGCCTTGCGGGTGATGACGGTGATCTTGGGGACGGTGGCCTCGCCGTAGGCGTACAGCAGCTTGGCGCCGCGCCGGATGATGCCGTTGTATTCCTGGCCGGTGCCCGGCAGGAAGCCCGGGACGTCCACCAGCATGATGATCGGGATGTTGAAGCAGTCGCAGGTTCGCACGAACCGGGCTGCCTTCTCCGAGGCGTTGATGTCCAGGCAGCCCGCGAACTGGGTGGGCTGGTTGGCGACAATCCCGACCGGGCGGCCGTCGATGCGGCCGAACCCGACGACGATGTTCTGCGCGTAACCGCCCTGGACCTCCAGGAACTCGTCGTCGTCGAGGATCCGGGTGATGACCTCGTGCATGTCGTAGGGCTGGTTGGGCGAGTCCGGGATGAGCGTGTCCAGCTCGAGGTCCTCGTCGGTGAGGTTTTCTTCGATCGGACCTTCCGGCGCCGGGACCGCGTAGCGGGGCGGGTCGGTGAAGTTGTTGGGCGGCAGGTAGCCGAGCAGGTCGCGGACCCAGTCGAAGGCGTCCTGCTCACCGGAGGCGACGTAGTGCAGCGTGCCCGATTTGGCCATGTGGGTGTGGGCGCCACCGAGCTCCTCCATCGTGACGTCCTCGCCGGTGACCGTCTTGATCACGTCGGGTCCGGTGATGAACATCTGGCTGGTCTGGTCGACCATCACCACGAAGTCGGTCAGGGCGGGGGAGTACACGTGCCCGCCGGCGGCGGCACCCATGATCAGCGAAATCTGCGGGACGACGCCGGAGGCCAGGATGTTGTTGCGGAAGATGCGGCTGTAGAGGCCGAGCGAGACGACACCTTCCTGGATCCGCGCGCCGGCTCCGTCGTTGATGCCGATCAGCGGGCGGCCGGTCTTGATTGCCAGTTCCTGGACCTTGACGATCTTCTCGCCGTACACCTCGCCGAGGCTGCCGCCGAACACCGTGGCGTCCTGGCTGAAGATGCACACGTCGCGGCCGTCGATGGTGCCATAGCCGGTGATCACGCCGTCGCCGAGCGGGCGATTGTTTTCCAGGCCGAAGTTGGTGCTGCGGTGCTTGGCCAGGGCGTCGAGCTCGACGAACGAGTCCTCGTCGAGCAGGGCGAGGATGCGCTCGCGGGCGGTCAGCTTGCCCTTGGCGTGCACCTTCTCGACGGCCTCTTCACCGACCGGGTGCAGCGACTCTTCGCGGCGCTTGTGCAGTTCGGCCAGCTTGCCCGCGGTGGTGTGGATGTCGATGGTGTGCTCGGCAGCGGGTTCCGCGGTGTGGTCGGTAACGCTCGTCATGGGAGTCGAGTTTAGCGGCGCGGATAGTCTCAGCTGACTATGGGCACGGTGGAGTGGAGTCACGAGTGTGACGTACTGGTCGCGGGGTCGGGCGGCGGCGGGGTCACCGGCGCGTACACCGCGGCGCGCGAAGGTCTCGAGGTGCTGCTGGTCGAGGCGACTGCGAAATTCGGTGGCACCACTGCTTACTCCGGTGGCGGCGGCGTCTGGTTCCCCGGCAATCCCGTGCTTGTCCGGGCCGGCACCGACGACACCATCGAGGACGCGCTCACCTACTACCAGGCGGTGGTCGGCGACCGGACTCCCCGCGAACTCCAAGAGACCTTCGTCCGCGGTGGCGCGCCGCTGATCGAGTATCTGGAACAAGATCCGAACCTGAAGTTCGTGCCGTTGCCGTGGCCCGACTACTACGGCAAGGCACCGAAGGCGCGTCTGGACGGTCAGCGCCACATCGCCGCGAAGCCCTGGAAGGTGGCCGCCGCTCCCGAATTGCGCGATGCGATCCGCGGGCCGCTGGACACCGACCGGCTCGGCGCCGAAACGCCGTCCGACTACTACCTCGGTGGCCGCGCCCTGATCGCGCGATTCCTCAAGGCCATCGAGCAGTACCCGACCGCGTCGCTGCAGCGCGACACCGCGCTCGTCGAGCTGGTGGTGTCCGACGGGGCCGTGACGGGAGCGATCGTCGAGACCGCCGGCGAGCGCCGGGCGATCCGCACCCGGCGCGGCGTGCTGCTCGCCGCCGGCGGCTTCGAAGGCAACGAGGAGTTGCGCCGCGAATACGGCGTGCCGGGCGTGGCGCGAGACACCATGGGCGGCCCCGGAAGTCGCGGTCTGGCGCTGCAAGCCGGCATCGCCGCGGGCGCGGACACCGACCTGCTGGATCAGGCGTGGTGGTCACCGGGCATGACCCATCCCGACGGTCGCTCCGCGTTCGCGCTGTGGTTCACCGGCGGCATCTTCGTCAACCAGTCCGGCAACCGGTTCGTCAACGAGTCCCAGGCCTACGACCGGGCCGGCCGCGAGATCATCGCGCAGCTGCAAGACGGGTCGATCACGTTGCCGTACTGGATGATCTACGACGACAAGGAGG
Organism: uncultured Actinomycetota bacterium; assembly: GCA_963794245.1. Taxonomy (GTDB): domain Bacteria; phylum Actinomycetota; class Actinomycetes; order Mycobacteriales; family Mycobacteriaceae; genus Mycobacterium. Next base: position 47,061 of record CAWCDD010000007.1, read on the forward strand.
GCGAGGTGCCGCCGGTGAAGGCGGCCAACGTCAGCATCGTGGAGACCGAGAAGTACGTCGGCGCCGGCTTGTGGCACTCGGCGGACACGCTGGAGGAACTGGCCGCCAAGATCGGGGTGCCGGGCGCTGCGCTGGCGGCAACGGTGGCCCGGTTCAACGGTTTTGCCGCCTGCGGCGTCGACGAAGACTTCGGCCGGGGCGACGAGGCATTCGATCGGGCGTTCTCCGGGGGTGCGTCGCCGCTGGTAGGTATCGATCGCCCGCCGTATCACGCCGCGGCGTTCGGCCTGTCCGACCTGGGCACCAAGGGCGGCCTGCGCACCGACACCGCGGCGCGGGTGCTCGACACCTCCGGCAATCCCATCCCCGGCCTGTACGCGGCGGGCAACACGATGGCCGCGCCCAGCGGGTTGGCGTATCCCGGTGGGGGCAACCCGATCGGGACGAGCATGCTGTTCAGCCACTTGGCCGTGCTGGACATGCGAGACCGGCGCCGCTGATCTCTAGGCTGGACGGTGATGGACCGAGAATCCTTGAGGCCGGCACTGGATGCGGCCGCACTGCGCAGCGAGCTTGTCGGGACCGGATTGGGTTGGCGGCGCCTCGATGTCGTCGAGCAGACCGGTTCCACGAACGCCGATCTGCTGGCCCGTGCGGCGGCGGGCAATGACATCGCCGGAGCGGTGCTGATCGCCGAGCATCAGACCGCCGGCCGGGGCCGCCACGGCCGCGCATGGTCGGCGTCCCCACGGGCGCAGATCACGATGTCGGTCGCGGTCAGCGTCGTCGACGTCCCGGTCACCGGGTGGGGCTGGCTGCCGCTGGCGACCGGGGTGGCGGTGGTCGATGCCGTGGCCCCACTACTCCAAGAGACCGGTGTGGAACTGGGCCTCAAGTGGCCCAACGATGTGCTGGCCGGCCCGCCCGGGTCCAAAGGCAAGCTGGCCGGAATCCTCGCCGAGGTCTCGCGGCCGGTGGTGGTAATTGGCTTGGGGCTCAACGTAACTCAGGCGCCTGAGGAGGTCGACGGGCCGGGGGCGACCTCGCTGCTCGACCTGGGCGTGGCCGCACCCGACCGCGGCCGGCTGGTCAGCGCGGTGTTGCGTGAGCTCGGCGGGCGGCTCGTCGGGTGGCAGGCCGCGCGTGGGGCCGACTGGCAATTGGCGGCCGACTACCGCGCACGCAGCCTGACCATCGGCGCCAGGGTGCGTGCTGCGCTGCCCGGCGGCAAGGAGATCGTCGGGACCGCCAGCGCTGTCGACGATCACGGCCGGCTCTGCTTGGAGACCGGTAACGAGACCGTCGTCGTTTCCGCCGGTGACGTCGTGCATTTGCGGAGCTAATGTCACCACATGAGTTATCCCGATAACGCCCTGGCCGCCGGCGAACAGGTCGTCATACATCGCCATCCGCATTGGAAGCGATTGATTTGGCCCGTGGTGACTTTCATCCTGGTGACCGGGCTGGCGGCGTTCGGGTCGGGCTACGTCAACTCCACGCATTGGGAGCAGGTCGCCAAGAACATCATCTACGGCGTCATCTGGGGGATCTGGTTGGTGATCGTCGGCTGGCTGACGCTGTGGCCGTTCTTGACTTGGCTCACCACACATTTCGTCGTCACCAATCGCCGGGTGATGTATCGGCACGGATTGCTGACCCGCGGCGGCATCGATATCCCGTTGGCGCGGATTAACAGCGTCGAATTTCGGGACAAGATTTGGGAGCGTCCGTTTCGCACCGGGACGCTGATTATCGAGTCGGCGTCACAAGATCCGTTGGAGTTCTACAACATTCCGCGGCTACGCGAGGTGCACGCGCTGCTGTATCACGAAGTCTTCGACACCCTGGGTTCCGAGGAATCGCCGAGCTGAGTAGTCCGGCTCGCCCGGTTGCGCCACGAGCGCAGCAGGGTGACGTTGCCGGACTCGACCTCGTCCTCGAAGACCTCGGCGATACCGCCCGCGGTAAGCGCGGACTCCAGCACCTTGTCGGGGTCGCGGGCGAACTGGTCGGGGAACACCCAGCGCCGGAACGCCCAGAAGCGAAATGCCATCTGCAGCAGGTTGCCGATGACGTAGGCGGAGATGAAGTCGGCGATGTTTTCCACGGTCAGCGACACTGCCGGCTCCCGCAGCTGCAGGACGTAGCTGGAGATCCACAGCGGCGCCATGCTCAGCAGCACGCCCACGCCGCTGAATGCGAAGAACAGCAGCGCCTCGTGGTGGCGTTCGCGGCCGCCCCGATTGCGGAAGCTCCACTCTCGGTTCAGCACGTAGGACGCGATGACCGCGACGATGCCGCCGATAACCTTGGCCGTGACCGGCTTGGTCTCCAGAATCGTCAGCTTGAGGGTGTAGAAAATTGCCGAGTCGATGATGAACGTGGTGCCCCCGACGATGGCAAATTTGATGAATTCATGATGGCGCTGTGCATAGGGCTGAATGGCCGCAGGCAAGCGCGCGATTGTGGCATCGGCGAAGGACACAACACGAGAGTGTACGGACGGACGCGAAAACGGCGCAAAATGGTACCTAACGATTCCGCGTCGCGGCCGGTCAACACGCTTTGGAGTGCGCACTTGTCTGCCGTGACACCATGATGGCCGTGCCGAGTACACGCATCCCGTTGGTCGCCATGGTCGGCGGGGGTCAACTAGCCCGGATGACGCACCAGGCCGCCATCGCGCTGGGCCAGAGCCTGCGGGTGCTGGCCACATCCGCCGACGAGTCTGCCGCCCTGGTCAGCCCCGATGTGGTGATCGGGTCGCACACCGAGCTGGAAGACCTGCGCCGGGTCGCCGCCGGCGCCGATGCGCTGACTTTCGACCACGAGCACGTCCCGGCCGAGCTGCTGGAGAAGCTGGTCGCCGAGGGCGTCAACGTGGCGCCGCCGCCGCAGGCGCTGGTGCACGCTCAAGACAAGCTCGTCATGCGCCGACGGCTGGAGGCCCTCGGCGTCCCGGTGCCCCACTATGCCGAGATCCGAAGCGTCGACGAACTCGATGCCTTCGCGCAGCGTATGGGCGGCCCGGTGGTCGTCAAGGCGATCCGCGGAGGTTACGACGGCCGCGGGGTGCGGATGGCCCGCGACCCTTCGCATGCCCGCGACATCGCGGCCAGTTTCCTGGCCGATGGGGTGCCGGTAATGGCTGAGCAACAGGTGAACCTGCGCCGCGAATTGTCGGCGCTGGTGGCCCGCTCACCGTTCGGCCAGGGGGCCGCGTGGCCGGTGGTGGAGACGGTGCAAGACGACGGCATCTGCGTGCTGGTGATCGCGCCCGCCCCGGAGCTGCCCCAGGGCGTGGCCACCGCGGCACAGCGGCTGGCGCTGCGGCTGGCCGCCGAACTCGGCGTGGTCGGGGTGCTTGCCGTCGAGTTGTTCGAGACCAGCGACGGCGCACTGCTGGTCAACGAGCTCGCGATGCGGCCGCACAACTCCGGGCACTGGACCATGGACGGGGCGCGCACCAGCCAGTTCGAACAGCATCTGCGGGCGGTGCTGGACTACCCGCTCGGCGACACCGATGCCATCGCGCCGGTGACGGTCATGGCCAACGTGCTGGGCGCCGCACAGCCGCCGGAGATGACCGTCGACGAACGATTGCACCACCTCTACGCGCGGATGCCCGACGCGCGGGTGCACCTGTACGGCAAGGCCGAGCGCCCGGGTCGCAAGGTCGGACACATCAATTTCCTGGGCGGCGACATCGCGGACTTGCCGAAGCTGCGTGAACGCGCCGAGCTGGCGGCACACTGGATGTCAGTTGGGCAGTGGGCGGACGGATGGGATCCACATGAGTAGCGCCGGCGACGATGCAGAGCGAAAGGGCGATGTGGGGGCACCTCCCGCTTGCGGGGGAGAGGAGCGGCGCCAATGAGTGAAGACCCCCGCGTCGGGGTGATCATGGGCAGCGACAGCGACTGGTCGGTGATGCAGGATGCCGCCGAGGCGCTGGCCGAGTTCGATATCCCGGCCGAGGTCCGGGTGGTCTCGGCCCATCGCACCCCGGGCGTGATGTTCGACTACGCCCGCGGCGCGGCCGACCGCGGCATCGAGGTGATCATCGCGGGCGCCGGGGGAGCCGCGCACCTGCCCGGCATGGTCGCGTCCGCGACACCGCTGCCGGTGATCGGGGTGCCGGTGCCGCTGGCCCGGCTGGACGGCATGGACTCGCTGCTGTCGATCGTGCAGATGCCTGCCGGTGTTCCGGTGGCCACCGTCTCCATCGGCGGCGCCCGCAACGCCGGCTTGCTGGCGGTGCGGATTCTCGCATCCTCCGACCCGGCGCTGCGGGCCCGGATCGTCGCGTTCTCCGAGCAGCTGGCCGAGAGCGTGCGGGCCAAGGATGCGGCCCTTCAAGAGCTTCAGGGTAAAGTTACCGGCGAGTAGCAAGAGGGCTAGGAGATCTCAAGATGGCTGGATGGGCGGGACACCCCGACTTCGATCTGTTCCAACTGCCCGAAGAGCACCAGGAATTACGGGCCGCGATCCGGGCGCTGGCGGAGAAGGAAATCGCTCCGCACGCCGCCGATGTCGACGAGAACGCCCGCTTCCCGACCGAGGCGCTGGACGCACTGAACGCCTCGGGTTTCAACGCCGTGCACGTGCCCGAGGAGTACGGCGGCCAGGGCGCCGACTCGGTCGCGGCCTGCATCGTCATCGAGGAGGTCGCCCGCGTCGACACCTCGGCGTCGCTGATCCCGGCGGTCAACAAGCTCGGCACCATGGGCCTGATCCTGCGCGGCTCCGACGAACTGAAGAAGCAGGTTTTGCCGTCGATCGCCGATGGCAGCGCGATGGCCTCCTACGCCCTGAGCGAGCGCGAGGCCGGCAGTGACGCGGCAGCGATGCGGACCCGCGCCAAGGCCGACGGGGACGACTGGGTCCTCAACGGCGCCAAGTGCTGGATCACCAACGGCGGCAAGTCGACCTGGTACACCGTGATGGCGGTGACCGATCCCGACAAGGGCGCCAACGGCATCTCGTCGTTCATGGTGCACAAGGACGACGAGGGCTTCACCGTCGGTCCCAAGGAAAAGAAGCTGGGCATCAAGGGCTCACCGACCACCGAGCTGTACTTCGAGGACTGCCGCATCCCCGGTGACCGCATCATCGGCGAGCCCGGCACCGGCTTCAAGACGGCGCTGGCCACGTTGGACCACACCCGTCCCACCATCGGTGCTCAGGCCGTGGGCATCGCGCAGGGCGCGGTGGACGCCGCGATCGCGTACACCAAGGACCGCAAACAGTTCGGCTCGTCGATCAGCACCTTCCAGGGCGTGCAGTTCATGCTGGCCGACATGGCGATGAAGACCGAAGCCGCCCGGCTGATGGTCTACAGCGCCGCCGCCCGGGCCGAACGCGGCGAGTCGAATCTGGGATTCATCTCGGCGGCGTCGAAATGCTTTGCCTCCGATGTCGCGATGGAGGTCACCACCGACGCCGTGCAGCTGTTCGGCGGCGCCGGCTACACCATCGACTTCCCCGTCGAGCGGATGATGCGCGACGCCAAGATCACCCAGATTTACGAGGGCACCAATCAGATTCAGCGCGTGGTGATGTCGCGCGCACTGCTGCGCTGAAGGTTCCCTGGGACCCGTTAGCTTGAAAATCAGCCCGCCTAATAAGATCGAGCGCTACAACTAAGCTCACGCAGCGTCAGCCGTTCGGGGATGTAGCGGCCACGCGTAGCGCCAAGTGGGCGAGGGCACGACTGCGGCAAGGGGTGCGAGATGCTTAGCCCAGTCACGCCCGCGGCGAACTGGCAGACACTGTCTTTGCTTTTGGTCGAGGACGACCGGGCCGACGCGGTGCTGGTCGAAGACCTGATTGCGCACGCGGTCGATGACATCCGCGTGACCTGGGCACAGTCGATGGCACATGCCGAGCGTGAGCTGGCCTCCGCCCGGCCCGACTGCGTGTTGCTGGATCTGCACCTGCCCGACGCCAGCGGCATCGAGGCGTTGGACCGCATCACCCAACGCGACGCGACGGTGCCGATCGTGGTGCTGACCGGTTTGAACGACGAGTTCTTCGGCGCCTCTGCGGTCGCGGCCGGGGCACAAGATTATCTCGTCAAGGGCCGAGTCGAACCCGAAATGCTGCGCCGTGCGCTGCTTTACGCGATCGAGCGCAAGCGCGTTGAGATCATCGCCGCGGATCTGCATGCGAGTCAGCTTCGAGCCCGCGAGAACGCCCTGCTGGAGCGCGGCCTGCTGCCCTCTCCGTTGCTGCTGGAAAACCCGGGTGTCGAGATCGTGGCCCGGTACCGGCCAAGTCGCGTGGACGCGCTGCTGTGTGGTGATTTCTACGACGTCGTGCAGACACCGGACCGGGTCGTACATGTCTTGATCGGAGACGTCGCCGGACACGGACCCGACGAGGCTGCGCTGGGCGCGGCGTTGCGGATCGCTTGGCGCGCACTCACATTCGCCGGTGTGCGCGCCACCGAACTGATGCACCAGCTCGACCGGGTGCTGCACGCCGAACGAACCGACACCGGGATCTTCGCGACGGTCCTGTCCCTCGAGATTGTGCCCGACACCGGGCGTATCACCTCGATCCGCGCCGGCCATCCGGGTATGTTGCGCCAAGGCGCCGGAACGGTGGAATGGATCGAGCCGCCGGCCGGGCCTGCGCTGGGCCTGCGTGCCGACGGCTGGCCGCAGCACGAGCTGGAACTGCCGGTGGGCCACGGGCTGATGCTGCTCACCGACGGACTCTTCGAAGGATATTCCGGAACCGGCAACGAGCGACTTGGGGAGGATGGCTTGCTTGCACTGGCGCGTGCCCACGACGGTTTACCCGGTCCGGCGTTCGTCGACGCGCTGATCGACGGCGCCGGGGAACTCGCCCAGCCACGGGGCGGCCTTACCGATGACATCGCCGTGGTGCGCATAGAGCGGACGACGCCTTGATCACCGACTCGCATCTGCGGGCTCCGCTCACCGTCCGGGGCTGGCTGTTCCTGGTGTTGCTCAGCATGGGCGTGCTGGTGCTCGCCGGCGCGATCGTCGGCGCGGCGTTGCTGAATCGCGCCGACGACGTATCACGCGGCCTGAGTGAGCGGATAGCGCCGGCGCGGGTGGCCGCCTTCCAATTGCAGGCCGCGCTGCGCGACCAGGAGACCGGTGTGCGTGGTTATGTGATCGCCGCCGACCGGCAGTTCCTGACGCCGTACTACGACGGGCAGCACGCCGAACACGCAGCGGCCGAGGAGATCCGGCGGTTACTCGGGCAGCGCATGGACCTGATCAACGACCTGGACGCGATCGAGAGGGCCGCCGTAAACTGGCGGGCCAGCTCGGCTGAGCCGCTGATCGCGAACGTGACGCCAAACTCTCCCGGCGTCGCCAGCAGTAGGGTCGCGGATCGCGGCAAAGCCGAGTTCGACTATTTGCGTGAGCTTTTCGATACGCAGAATGCGGACTTCGCCGCGGCGTCCGCGCATGCTGCTGACGAATTGGACGACATCACCGCGTGGCGGGACTGGGTGCTGGGCGCCGTGGTGCTGCTGTTCTTCGGCCTCGCTATCACGTTGGGGCTGCTGACCCGGGCCGCCATCACCCGTCCGCTCGCGACGCTGGCCGCGTCGTGCCGGCGGATCACCGAGGGCAACTTCACCGAGTCCATCTCGCCTCCGCGGCGGCCCAGGGACATTCGGGACATGGCGATCGACGTAGAGAACATGCGGCAGCGGATCGTATCGGCGCTCGACATCTCGCGCGCCGCCGAGGCGCGATTGGACGAGCAGGCAATCGAATTGAAGCGCTCCAACGCTGAACTCGAGCAGTTCGCCTATGTCGCTTCACACGATCTGCAGGAGCCGCTGCGCAAGGTCGCCTCGTTCTGTCAGTTGCTGGAGAAGCGCTACGGCGACAAGCTCGACGAGCGCGGTATCGAATACATCGGCTACGCGGTCGACGGCGCCAAACGCATGCAGGTGCTGATCAACGACCTGCTGAGCTTCTCGAGGGTCGGCCGGGTGGGCATCAAGCAGACCGAGGTCGGTCTGGACGCGACGCTGGACGCGGCGGTGGCCAACCTCGGCGCCGCCATCGAGGAATCGAACACCGAGATCGTGCGCCCAGCCCAGCCGCTGCCACAGGTCGTCGGCGACCCGACCCTGTTGACGATGTTGTGGCAGAACTTGATTGGCAATGCGATCAAGTTCCGGCACATTGATCGGTCGCCCCGCATCGTCATCGACTGCGAACTGCGCTCCGATACTCATCAGTGGTTGCTCACGGTGTCGGACAACGGCATCGGCATCGCCGAGGAGTTCACCGACAAGGTCTTCGTCATTTTCCAGCGTCTGCACGGCCGCGAGGTGTATCCCGGAACCGGTGTTGGCCTGGCGCTGGTGAAAAAGATCGTCGAATACCACGATGGCACCGTCCGGATCGACACGACCTACACCGACGGAACCCGGTTTGAGTTCACGCTCCCCGTCCCCGTGGACGTAGAACGCCCGACCGCCCTGGAAGGAGCGCGTCAATGACACCCGCCAGCAGAGCAATCGAGATCCTGCTCGTCGAAGACGACCCGGGCGACGAGCTCATAACCCGGGAAGCATTGGAGCACAATAAATTCCAGAACCGGCTGCATGTCGCACACGACGGGGAAGAGGGCCTGAACTTCCTTTACCGGCGCGCGGGATTCGAGGACGCGCCGCGGCCGGATCTCATCCTGCTGGATCTGAACCTGCCGAAGTACGATGGTCGCCAGCTGCTGGAAAAGATCAAGTCCGACGCCGACCTCGCGCGCATCCCGGTCGTCGTGCTCACCACCTCCTCGGCGGAGGAAGACATCGTGCGCAGCTACAAGTTGCACGCCAACGCCTACGTCGCCAAGCCGGTCGACCTCGACCAATTCATCAGCGCGGTAAAGCAAATCGACGAATTCTTCCTTCAGGTCGTCCGCCTTCCGGGCGTATAACGCCCGGTTGGCGCAGGACGGGTCACGCTGGTGGCCTGACCGGCTCCTCGGGGCATACGATGCCGCTCGCCGTCACCTCGTACACCCGCGTGGTCGCGATGTCGAAGAAAATGCCGACCACCAGCAGATCGCCGGACGCGACCGCGCCGGCCAAGATCGGGTGGTGGGTCAGCCTTTCCAGCTGGATGGCGACGTTCACGATGCCCAGCTGGTCGATCGCCGAGTAGCCGTTGGATTCGGCGCTCGCGCGCGCCGGATGGTGATTGCGGTACGCGTCCAGGCTTTCGCGCGCATATTCGAGCCACTGGCCCATCGGAGTCGCGGACTGGTCGGTGTGCTCCTCGATGAGCACCTTCATGGCGGCGCACGACGAGTGTCCGCAGATGACAACCGAACGCACGCCCAGTTGGTTGGCGGCGAATTCGAGTGCGGCGTCGACAGATCGGTCGTGGGCACCGGTCGGTACCAAGTTGCCGAAATTGCGGACGGTGTAGAGGTCGCCGGGGCCGCTGGCGGTGATGACGTTGGGCAGGATGCGTGAGTCGGCACAGGTGAGGAAAAGCGCATACGGGTTCTGTGCACCGCCGAGCCCGGCAATGTGCTGGTGCAATACCGCGGCTCCGTTGCGGTGGTACTCATCGACGCGATCGAGAATAGAAGCGTCGCTGTTGTTCTGGTGATTGGCGCGGGCCGACTTCCACGGCACCAGTCCGATCTGGCCCGGGGCGAAGTGACGCTTTGGTGGACTGGCGTGCGCGTTGTCCAGCGTCGCGGCCGTCGTCTCGACGATTGCCACCACACCGCCGCGCGCCTCGTGGGCGCGTTGCCAATCGGAGATGGCCTCCGAGACGGAGTCGTCGATGTAGTCCGCGTTCATGTTCACCGTTACCGCCGACCCCTGTGGCACCGACGAGAGCGCTTTGGTCAGGCGCGGCAGCAGCAAGAAGCTCAGCGTGCCATCGATGTCGATGCGCCACTGCTTGGAATCCTGGCCGCCAACCGGCTGCACCGAAACGGGCGCGCGTGTCACCCTGACCAGAAGGAGGCCGACCGCGACCGCGAGTCCAATGGCCACCCCTTCCAGCAAGTTGAGGAAGACCACGGACAAAATGGTGACGGCATAGACCACGAAATTGCCCGTGCGCCAAGCCAATTTGATGTGAGCCAGCGTGATCAGCCGGGTACCGATCACGATCAGCAGCCCGGCCAGCGCTGCCTTGGGGATGAGTTCGACGAGGTCGGTGAACAGCGAGGCGAACAACAGGATCCACACGCCGTGCAGCACCGCCGATACCCGGGTGCGGGCACCGGCGGCCACGTTGGCCGAACTGCGCACGATGACACCGGTGATGGGCAGCCCACCCAGCAATCCGGACACCACGTTCGCGGTGCCCTGGCCGATGATTTCCCGGTCGAAGTTCGTGCGCGGGCCGCTGTGCAGCTTGTCGACACCGACTGCGCACAACAGTGATTCGACGCTGGCGATCAGGGCGATCGTGAGGACGCCGACGACTATGTCCTCGGTCTCGTCAATCCACGGCTTGCCCTTAGGGGTTGTTCCCAAGATGTTCGGCAAGTTGAGGGCATCGAAGAAGTTGCCCGACAGCGAGATTCGGTCGGCATCCAGCCCTGCTGCGATCGCGAGTGCCGTGGCCGCGACGATGGCCACCAGTGGGGCCGGGATCATCCGCACCTTGGCGGGCAGCTTTGACCAGACCAACAAGATGACGATGACCGTCCCGCCGGTGATCACTTCATCGAGTTCGTGATGAAGGATGCCGCCCGGCAGCGCCACGAGGTTCTGCCATGCCGAGCTGTGCGACGATCCGCCCATCAGGACGTGAATTTGCTGCAACACGATGGTGATCCCGATGCCCGCCAGCATCGCGTGCACCACCACTGGCGCAATCGCCAACGCGGCGCGTGCCATCCGGGTCAGGCCGAATCCGATCTGCAGCGCGCCCGCGCCGATGGTCATCAGGCACAACATCGGGAAGCCGAGGTCATCGATCAGCCCGGCGACTACGACCGTGAGGCCCGCGGCCGGGCCACTGACCTGAACCGACGACCCGCCGAATGCCCCGGCGACGATGCCGCCCACCACCGCGGCGATCAAGCCCGCGGCCAGTGGGGCGCCGGAGGCGATTGCGATGCCCAGCGAAAGTGGTAGGGCCACAAGGAATACGACAAGCGAGGCCGGAACGTCGTGGCGCAGATTCTGCAGAAACGACCCGGACTTGGCCGTTTCACCGATATTGCTGATAGGCGCGTTCATAAGTCGACTCCTCCGGCTGACGACTCTTTATGACCGGTAGAACGTCGTGTGTCAATTGCGAGCGTACGCGGTGCATAGGCCAAGACAGCTCAAATCGGCGGACGGCAAGACATTGCGCCGCCTGCGGCTAGTTCGTGTGAGGAAGCTTTCTCCGCTTGCCGATTGCCTCGATGAACGGCTACGAACTCATCGACAACTCAAAGAAAGCCAGGTATCAGTGCGTCGACAACGGTTCGTTTCATCGGCAATTCAAAGAAAGCCCAAGCGGGAAATCAGGACTCGGCCAGAAATGTGTCGTTATGCTGGCCGGCAGCCGGCGGGGGATCGGCGGCTGCCGCGTCGAAGCTGGAGTAACGTGCCGGGGTGCGGATCACCGTGATTTCATCGGCACCGCTGCCGACCGTGAGCGCAAGTTCGTTCTCGGCGAACAGCGGGGTGCCGACCACCTGCTTCCACGTGTAGGCCAGGCAGGCCATCAAGCCGCCTTCTTGCAGCAGCTCAACCCATTCAGCGGCGGTCTTGGCGGCCAGCGCCGACTCGAGTTCCTCGGTCAACTCGTGGTAATTCACGGCGCGGGAACGCTGATCGATGAACCGTTCGTCTTCCAGCATGTCGGGCCTGCCGATGATCTCGCACAACTTCGCCCAGTGCTTGGGCACATACGCACTGATCACCAGATACCCGTCGGCGGCCTTGAAGGCATCCGATGGCTGGGTGGCGAAGCCAACGCCCTTGCGCTTCTTGGTAGTTGGCGCCGCATCCGACTTCGGCTTGGGCTGCTCGCTGGGCTTGTTCAGGTGAATCGTGAGTTGGCTGGCCTGCAGCCCCACCGCGACGTCGTACATCGCGACGCGGACCACGTCGGCCACGCCGTGGCGCTCGCGGTTGAGCAGCGCGGCCAGCACCGCCTGGGCCAGCACGTGGCCGCTGGCGGCGTCGACCAGCTGGAACGGAATGATCTGCGGCTTGCCGCTCGGTGTGGGCATCCCGGTGGTCATGCCCGACTCGGCGGCAACCATCAGGTCGACACCCGGCCTGCTGCCTTCCGGACCGTTGCCGCCGTAGGCGGACAGCCGCGCGTAGATCAGTCTCGGGTTGCGAGCCTGTAACTCGTTGGGGCCCAACCCCATACGCTCCATCACGCCGGGGCGAAAGCCCTCCAGCACGACGTCCGCGGTGTCGACCAGCCGCAGTATCTGCTGTTTGGCTTCATCGTTGGTCAGATCCACCGCCACCGATTTCTTACCCCGGTTGTGCGGCCAAAACAGGGTGGGCAGCGGTGGCCGGCCGGGCAGCACCGCGACGATCTGGCGTGCCGCCTCGCCGCCGGGTGCCTCGACCTTGATGACTTCGGCGCCGAGGTCGGCCATGATTTGTCCAGCCAGCGGCCCGGCGATGTTCTGCGTGAAATCGAGTACCCGGTATCCGTCAAGTGGCTTGGCCGGCTGGCTGTTGGGCATCGTGGAGCCTTCCTCTTACCCTGCCTTGTGCAAGACTGCCGTGCAGTAATAGTTCTTGGCGAACGGGGCGTCGTCGCCGTCGGGCTGCTGCGGTAATCCGTTGTCGGCCAACAACTGATTCAGCGGAGTGCTCACCGGCTGCCAGCCATGGTTGCGCAGATAGGTGGCCGCATCATTGCGCTCCCCGGGAAAGCCCAGATCGACGAGTTCGACATCGAGGCCGTTCTCCTGCCACCGCTGGCTGGCGCCGTCCAACGCGTTTTGGTTGGAGCCGGTATTGATGAAGATTTCGGCCACCAGCTGGCTGCCATCGGCGGACAGCCCGGTGATGTTGTCCAGCAGGCGATCCTGGGCCTCGGGCGGCAGGAAGCCCAGCAGGCCCTCGGCGGCCCATGCGGCGGGTTGTGCGGTGTCGAACCCGGCCTCCTGTAGCGCCGACGGCCAATCGTGGCGCAGGTCGACCGGGACGGCCCGGATCTCGGCGGTGGGCTTGGCGCCGAGCGCCTCGATCGTGGTGGTCTTGAACTCGATGACCTCCGGCTGGTCGATCTCGAACACCGTCGTGCCCGGTGCCCACGGAAGTCGATAGCCGCGTGCGTCCAGGCCGGCGGCCAGGATCACGACCTGGCGAATGCCCGCGGCCGCGGCATCGGCGAAGAATGCATCGATATAGCGGGTGCGCGCGGCCAGCAGGTCGGTCATGCGCTGCATGCCCCACGGCGCACCGGGCTCGTCGACGTCGGCGGCGCTGATTTCGCCGTTGGCCCAGCGGGTGAAGAAGTCGACGCCCACGGCGCGCACCAGCGGCTCGGCAAACCGGTCGTCGATCAACTTGTCCTTGGTGGCCCGGGCCCGTCCGGCGGCCACCATGGTGGCGGTGGCTCCCACGCTGGTGGCCAGGTCCCAGGTGTCGTTGTCGCTGCGTGCCACGGATGCGTCCCTTCCGCCGTGTTACTGGTTAGACAGATTAACGATACGGTCCCCGGTGGTGACCAAAGACCTCGGGCGACGGTGGCGTTGCGCCCTTATCGATGGCCAACCGCAGCGAGCAGCATCGACGTGTGCAGACATTGGCGGGATGGGTCAGGCGCCTAGGCCTGGAATGTTGGTCACTATTTCTGTTTGCGAAGTCAGGGGGATTGCACCCGATCCCGACCCGTCGCATATTCGCCGTGCTGGCCGCGCTGGACCGCTATGGGTTGTTGGGCGCGGCCACGGTGATCGCTGCGGCTCGAGACCACGACGGCGTGGCGCTGATCGATGAGCGTGGTGCGCTGAGCTTCGGTGACCTCGACCAGCGGACGAATGCGTTGGCTAACGAGTGGCGCCGGCGCGGACTCGGCCCGGGTGCCAATGTGGCCATCCTGGCCGGTAACCATCGGGGCTTCCTGGAAGCGGTCTACGGCGCGGCTAAGTGCGGCGCCGGGGTGGTCCTGCTCAACACCGGCTTTGGCGGTGTGCAACTCGCCGCCCTGGTGAGCCGCGAAGACATCGACGTACTGGTGTATGACGACGAGTACGGCCCGATCGTCGCTGACGTCCTCCCCAGGCTGGGCCGGGTGCGGGCCTGGGCGCACGCACCAGGTCCGGACACTCTCGATGCGCTGATCGATCACGGTGATACCGCCCCGCCGCCCAAATCCGGTGGTAGGCCCAAGATCGTCATTTCGACCAGCGGGACGACCGGCGTCCCAAAGGGTGCCGCCCGCTCGGAGCCGTACTCGCTGATACCGGTAGGGAGCCTGCTCGCCACGGTGCCGTTTCGCGGCCGAGAGGTCACCGAATGCTGTGTGCCGCTGTTTCATTCGCTGGGCTTCAGCCACGCGATGTTCGCGATGGTACTGGGTTCGGCAATGGTGTTACGCCGTGAGTTCGATCCCGAACGGACCGTGGCGAGCCTGGCCGCACATCGGGCCAGCGCCATGATCGTCGTGCCGATCATGCTGCGGCGCATCCTGGACCTGGGCCCGCGGGCACTGGCCGACCACGATTTGTCGGAACTGCGCATCGTGTTCGTCGGCGGGTCTCAGCTCGGGGCCGCGCTGGCGACCCACGCGGTCGAAACGTTGGGACCCGTTGTCTACAACATGTACGGAACCACGGAGGTCGCCTACGCCACCATCGCCACACCCGCTGATTTGGCCGTCCAGCCGGGATGCGTCGGGGGAGTCGTGCCTGGATCGGTGGTCAAAATCTTCACCGACGCCGAGCACGAGGCTGCCGTCGGGACGCCAGGGCGGATTTTCGTCGGCAACGTGCTGGCGTTCGAGGGATACACCGGCGGCGGCACCAAGGAATCGATTCAGGGGCTGATGGCCACCGGTGACGTAGGCCATTTCGACGGGGACGGCAGGTTGTTCATTGACGGCCGCGACGACGAGATGATCGTCTCCGGTGGAGAGAACGTCTACCCCGGCGAGGTCGAAGAGGTGCTCGCGCATCATCCGGGTATCGCCGAAGCCGCGGTCATCGGGGTCGCCGACGACGAGTTCGGCCAGCGCCTACGCAGCTACATCGTGTTGCGGCCGGGTGCGTCGCTGACCGAGCACGACGTCAAAGAATACGTGCGAAACCGGTTGGCCCGCTTCAAGATTCCGCGCGACGTGCTGTTCGTCGACGAACTGCCCCGCAACGCGGGCGGAAAGGTGCTCAAACGGATGTTGATCACGCAACCAATCGACGACGCGGCAGGTGTATGACATGCCCCAGTCAGAGGACGCGAGTGACCTTTTCGGTCTCGACTCGGCGCTGCAACGCCGCCGGATCGGGATTCGCCACCTGCACCAGTGACGCGCCGACGGCCATGACCGCCAGCAGGCCGTCGACCAACTCGGTGGGGCCGGGCCACGAGGCGCTGGAAAGCACACGATCTTTCGACGTCAAACCCCGTGCAGTCGCGGAGTTTTCACAGTCGGCCAGGATTTCGTCGACGGAGCGGCCGGCCAGCGCCGCGCCGGGGAGGTGTTCGGGGACTATCTGGTCGCCGTGCACCCGCACCGCGGTGGCGTAATCGGTGACGCCGATCGGCAGGTCAGGTGCCGGGCGGCCGAACGGGTCCATCGACAACACCGCGACCTCACCACCCGGCTCGACGATCGAGTCGGCCTCGTCCAGCCTTTCGGCCGTGCACAGCGCGAGGTCGGCCGGTCCGGCCGCGTCGAGCACGGCCTCGGCGCCGATCCACCACACCCCGAACAGGACCGCGGCGGTTTGCCAATGCGCCGGCAGCAAGATCGCCACCCGGCTGCCCGGGCCGGCGCCCATCTCGTCGCGTAATAGGTTGCCGGTCTTGGCGGCCCAGTTGGCCAGGGTCACCGCGGACAATTCGATGCGTTCGCCGGTGGCGTCGTCGTAGTAGGTGATGCGCGGACCAACCGGGTCGGCCCGCAGCATCGGATCGAGGATCGCCCCGGACAGAGTAATCAGTTGATGCACTCCGGCTTGTCGCTGCCGGCCGTCAGGATCGGCGAGGGCGCAGGAACATTCGGATCGGTGGCGGACTGGTTGGTCACCCGCGCCGGCGCCACGGTGTTACCGGACAGGCCCGAGCCCGGTCCGGTGTAGTCGTTGGCCAGCACCACCCGGACCGCTCCCGGCGCCAGCGACGCATCTGCGACGACCGGCAATCCGCCCAGTTCCTTGGAGACTTCCTGCGCTCCCAGGTCGTCGGGCTTGTTGGCGCGTACCTGGCTGGATTTCACGTGAGTGCCGTCGCTGTTGCCGACGGCGCCGGTGGTAAATCCTTTGGAGCTCAACACGTCTGATACCGCGGCTGCCAATCCGTTGATGTCGGTGTCGTTGACCACGCTGGTGGTGGTCTTGGCGGGAGTGTAGGCGAGTTGCTCGGTCTTGCCCTGATCCTGCTCGTGCAGCAGGCCGGCGACCCAGTCCTGAACCTGGTGCGGGTCCACCCGGACCACGCTTTGCATGCCGTCGTCGCTCCAGCCGGCCCCGTCGAGCACCGGGATGGTGGCGAACGCGACGTTGCCGCCGGCCAGCTTCTGCAACTGTTGGATGAAATCCATGACGTCCCAGCCCTGTGAGAGCACCACCGAGCGCTGCACCGCCGCCTCCAGCCGCTTCATGGTGGTGGGGCTGGACAGCGTCTGGCCGGAGATCACCCGGTGAGCCAGCGAGGCCATCACGACTTGCTGGCGCACCACCCGGTCGAGGTCGCCGCGCGGCAGGTCGTGGCGCTGGCGCACGAAGCTGAGCGCCTCCGAGCCGTCGAGCTTTTGCGGCCCGGCCGGGAAGTCGGCACCCGAAAGCGGTTCGTACACCGCGTCTTTGAGGCACACATTGACGCCGCCGAGCGCATCGGTGATCAACGCGAAACCGAGCAGCCCGATCTCGGCGTAGTGGTCGACGGTGACACCGGTGAGGTCGGCGACCGTCTTGATCAAGGCCTCACGGCCGGCCTCGGTTCCCTGGGTGGCGGCGTCGTCGGCCGAATCACCGGCCTTGACCAAGTTGACTCGCTTGGCCTCCCTGGTTTGGCCGTAGACACCGTTGATCTTCGTCTTGCCCAGGCCGGGGGCCATGACATAGGAGTCTCGCGGAATCGAGATCGCGGTGGCCGACTTCCCGTTGTTCGGTATCCGGACCAGGATGATGGTGTCGGTGTTGGTGGCTTCCTCGTCACCGGCCTTGAGTGTGGCCAGTTCCTCGGGCGTCAACGCGTTGCCGTGGGCATCGGTGCGGCTATCCAGTCCGACCAGCAGGATGTCGATCGCCCCGTCGTCGCCACCCTTGCCCAGCGATGGCGCGGACATGTGGAAGATGCCGTCCTCGAACGCTCGGACGTTGTTCCAGGCCACGCCGGTACCGAGAACGACGGCGACGGCTAGCACAGTGGCAACAACACGAACAACACGTTGCACAGGCATCACACTAGGTTACTTGCGAAACAGCTGCTTCTCGGGTAGCCAGCGGCGGCGCGCCAAAGACATGCCAGACTCGAACCATGTCAGGCAGGATCGTCATCACCGGAGCCGGTGGGCAGTTGGGCGGTTGCCTGGCGGCGCAGGCCGCTGACCAGGGGCGCAATGCCCTCGCGCTGACGTCCGCGCAGTGGGACATCACCGACCCGGCCGCCGCCGAGGCGATCGTGACTAGCGGCGATGTCGTTATCAATTGCGCTGCGTACACCAATGTCGACGGCGCCGAAAGCGACGCAGCGAGGGCGTACGCGGTCAATGAAGCGGCGCCGGAACACATTGCGCGGGCCTGCGCGCGGGCCGGCGCAAGGTTGATTCACGTCTCGACGGACTTCGTGTTCGCCGGCGATTTCGGTGGCGCCGAGCCCCGCCCCTATGAACCCAGCGACGAGACCTCGCCACGCGGCGTCTATGCGTGCAGCAAGCGGGCCGGCGAGGTGGCCGTGCTGGCGGCGCTACCGGAGGCCGTCGTGGTCCGGACCGCCTGGGTCTACACCGGCGGCACCGGCAGTGACTTCGTCGCGATCATGCGCAAGCTCGCCGCCGGTGACGGCCCGATCAAGGTCGTCGACGACCAGGTCGGCTCGCCTACCTACGTCGCCGACCTGGCCGGCGCACTGCTGCAGGTGGCCGACGACGGCGTGCCCGGACCGATCCTGCACGCCGCCAACGAGGGCGTCGTCTCCCGATTCGGCTTGGCCCGTGCGGTTTTCGAGGAGTGCGGCGCCGACCCCGAGCGGGTGAACCCGGTGAGCACCGAAGAGTTTCCCCGCCCCGCGCCCCGGCCGACCTACTCCGCGCTGTCCGGCCGGCAGTCGGCGGCGGCGGGCATGGCGCCGCTAAGGCCGTGGCGCCCTGCACTTGTCGCCGCGCTGGTCGCGTCGGACGGTCCAGTCCCAGCCGAACGACCGATAATCTCTACGCGTGACTGACGTCCTGCCGGTCGTGACGGTGACCTACTCGCCGGGCCACCACCTCGAACGATTTCTGGCTTCGCTGTCGCTGGCCACCGACCGCCCGGTCAGCGTCCTGCTGGCTGACAATGGTTCCACCGACGGCACCCCGCAGGAGGCGGTCCAGCGCTACCCGAACGTGCGGTTGTTCAACATCGGCGCCAACCTCGGCTACGGAACCGCGGTCAATCGCGCGGTCGAGCATCTCAGCGACCGCGGTGAGATCGACGACTGGGTGCTGGTGGCCAACCCGGACGTGCAGTGGGGCCCGAACAGCATCGACGCGCTGCTGGAGGCGGCCACCCGCTGGCCGCAGGCCGGCGCACTGGGCCCGCTGATCCGCGACCCCGACGGATCGGTGTATCCGTCGGCGCGCCACCTGCCGAGCCTGATCCGCGGCGGCATGCACGCGGTGCTCGGGCCGTTCTGGAAACGCAATCCCTGGACCGCGGCGTACCGCCAGGAGCGGCTCGAGCCCAGTGAGCGGCCGGTGGGCTGGTTGTCGGGGTCGTGCCTGCTGGTGCGCCGCTCGGCGTTCGGTCAGATCGGCGGATTCGACGAGCGCTACTTCATGTATATGGAGGACGTCGACCTCGGCGACCGGCTCGGCAAAGCCGGCTGGCTCAACGTCTACGTGCCGTCGGCAGAAGTGCTGCACCACAAGGGCCACTCCACCGGACGCGATCCGGCAAGCCACCTGGCGGCGCACCACCGGAGTACCTACATCTTCCTGGCCGACCGGCACTCCGGTTGGTGGCTGGCTCCGCTGCGCTGGATGCTGCGGGCATCGCTGGCGCTGCGGTCGGCTCTGATGGTGCGCAGCTCGCGCCGGGAGCGTTCCGAGAAGCTGGCAGAAGGGCGGCACTGAATTGGCAGTTCCCTCGGTGGATGCGGTGATTCTGGTCGGCGGCAAGGGCACTCGGTTGCGGCCACTGACGCTGTCGGCGCCCAAGCCGATGCTGCCGACTGCCGGGGTGCCGTTCCTCACTCATATGTTGTCGCGCGTCGCCGCGGCGGGCATCGAGCACGTCATCCTGAGCACCTCGTATAAGGCAGGGGTCTTCGAAGCGGAGTTCGGTGACGGGTCTGCGCTCGGTCTACAGATCGACTACGTCACCGAAGAGCATCCGTTGGGGACCGGCGGCGGCATCGCCAACATCGCCGACAAGCTGCGTCACGACACCGTGATGGTGTTCAACGGTGACGTGCTCTCCGGCGCCGACCTCGGCCAGCTGGTGGAGTCGCACCGCGCCAACGAAGCCGACGTCACGCTGCACCTGGTGCGCGTCGGCGATCCGCGCGCATTCGGTTGCGTGCCCACCGACGAGAAGAACCGCGTCACGGCCTTTCTGGAGAAGACCGAGGATCCGCCCACCGATCAGATCAATGCCGGCACCTACGTCTTCGAGCGCAGGATCATCGACCGGATTCCGCGGGGCCGCCCGGTGTCGGTCGAGCGAGAAGTGTTCCCGTCGCTGCTGTCGGACCCCGATGTCAAGATCTGCGGCTACGTCGACGCCACCTATTGGCGCGACATGGGCACCCCGGACGACTTCGTCCGCGGATCGGCGGACCTGGTGCGCGGCATCGCCCCGTCCCCGGCGCTGCGGGGCCATCGGGGTGAGCAGCTGGTACACGAAGGCGCGGCGGTGTCGCCCGGTGCGGTGCTGATCGGCGGCACGGTCGTCGGGCGCGGCGCCGAGATCGGTCCCGGGGTGCGGCTGGACGGCGCGGTGATTTTCGACGGCGCCAAGATCGAGGCCGGCAGCGTGATCGAGCGCTCGATCATCGGCTTCGGGGCCCGCATCGGCCCGCGGGCCCTGATCCGCGACGGTGTGATCGGCGACGGCGCCGATATCGGTGCGCGCTGCGAGCTGCTGCGCGGCGCCCGGGTCTGGCCCGGCGTCTCCATTCCCGACGGCGGGATCCGCTACTCGAGCGACGTGTAAGTGGCGACCTTGCGCCGAACGTGCGGCTGGCCGCGCACTCGGCGTCGAACGTGCGGCTGGCCGCGCAGTCGCTAGGTCACTGCATCGCTCGCGCCCGCGAAACCAGATGGGCGAGAGCGTAATCGGTGCCGGGCGGCAACGCGTCGGCCGGCCACCACCGCAAGTCCTCGGATTCGTCGCTGATCGCGATCTGCGCGCCCGCGGGCGCCCGCGCCACGAACTGCAGGTCGAGGTGGCGGGTCGGGACGCCCAGCGAGCACGTGAGCGGGTGGACGTGTATGGCGGCCAGGTCCGGTGCGATGCGCAGGTCGGCGACACCGGATTCTTCGACGGCTTCGCGCAACGCCGCGGTCACGATGTCGGGGTCGTCGTCGTCGCAGTGCCCACCGAGCTGCACCCAGCGGTGCAGCCGGTGATGCAGCGTCAGCAGCACCTGGGTACCGGTGTGGTCGAGCACGATCGCCGACGCGGTGACGTGGCCGGCTTCGCAGTCGCGGCGGCAGGCGTCCGGGCGGCCGTGCACGAAAGCCAGCACGGCATGCCGCAGCGAGTCTTGCGCCGGGTCGGGCGCCTGCCAGTCGGTGAGGATCGAGATCGCCGAGTCGCGGATGCTCATCGGGATCCGCGCCGGGTCCGGCGATCGCGCAGCGTGTGCCACGCCGCTCGGCACTGCGCGACGACGTCCGGCGACCAGCCGAGCCGGTCGATCAGGACGTGACGGTCGACGGTGTCGAGTGCCTTCTCGATTTCGTTGGCTTTCAACAGCAGATCGACATCTTCGGCGAGTTCGGCGCCGGCGTGCCCCGGTGCGGGAACGGGTAGCTGCTCGGCTTCCCGCGGCTCCAGTTCCAAGATTCCTCCACCGTAACTACGGCCCATGATCTCGGCGAAAGCGAACGTCGCGCTGTTGTGGAACACCGCGGCAAACGCGGTCGGGTCATCATCGCCGATGAGCCGCACCCGATGCACGGTGTCGGTGCTCGTCGCCGCGGCGGCGTTGACCGTCAGCCGTGGGGCCAGATGGATCTGGCGCAGCAGGAACAGGTCGGGGAACCACAGCGACGGAGTGCGCCACCACGGCGTCCGGATCGAGCACTTGTAGCCGCGGTGCACGCCGGCGGACTCACCGGCGTCGATGTGGGCGGCCAGGGCGGGATCGGCCGGGCGGTCCGGGGCGTCCAGCAGCCAGGTCCGGTGCCCGGCCGCGACATCGTTTGCCCGGCAATCGGTGTCGTAGACCAGGCCGCACAGCTGGCTGCTGCGCGAGACGAGCGGGACGCAGTGCGGCCGCAGCCCCAGCTCGTGGGCTTGCGCGTCGGTGAAGGTGAAGAAGCTGTTGCGACCCGTCACGATGCCGACGTCGACGTCGGCGATGGACCCGAGCCGCGTCATCGTGTCGGATCCCTTGAGGGCGCGCAGCAGTCCGATCGCGACGGGGTCCAAAAAGTATTTGGTCCACTTCTCCTTCTCGTGCAGCAACGCGGGAGCGGAATCGACATCGAGGTCGGCTCTCTCGAGCGCGTCGGCGTCGGTGAGATTGATCGTGCGAATCCGGGCGGGGCCCACACCGACCACCCCGCAGAACAGCACGACTTCCTGCAGGATGCCGTCGAACACCAGACGCGCAAATGTGACCAGAGTGATTTCGCGGTAGCGGGTGAGCAGAAATTCGCGTAATTGCGCGGCATAACCGACTTGCAGTAATTCGGCGGGCAATACCAAACCCACCCGTCCGCCGTCGCGCACCATTACGGTGCTCGCGACGACGAAAGGGACCCAGGCATTGGTCAACCTGCTGGGGCGCAGACCCTCGCGCCGCATCAGGTCGAGCGCCGGCTCTCGTTGCTCGGATGCCCAGTTGCCGAATCGGATGTAGGGCGGGTTGCCCGCGACCCCGTCGCGGTCGGCGGACTCGTTTTCGGCCAGCCAGGTGAACAGGTTCGCGGCGTCGACCGGAGCGAACGCTCGCGACTTCGCGGCCTCGCCGTCGACGAGTTCCACGCCGTGGGCCTGGTTGCTCAGCGCGGCCAGCTCACGCAGGATTCGGCCGTCGCCGCAGGAGGGTTCGACAATCCGGGGGCCGGCCTCGCGGACCCAGCGGGCCAGAAATCGCGCCACCGATGCCGGTGTGTAGTAGCCGCCGCGAACCTTGTCGGCCGATACGGCCGCCTTGCCCGCGAACGTCTGCACCGGCTCAGTATCACTTGTCGATCAGGAGATCTCCGGGATTCGCGGGATCGCGCAACCCTTCAGGTTCCGCGGCGTAACCGATCGCGATGGCGCCCAAGGGCTCCCAATCGGCCGGCAGCTCGAGCTCGGTGCGGACCAAATCGGCGGCAAAGATCGTCGAGCCGATCCAGCAGCTGCCCACCCCGCGAACGGCCAGCGCCACCAACAGGGCCTGCACGGCCGCGCCGACGGCGACGGTGAACATGGTGTGCTCGGCATCGGTGCGCCCGGCGTCGGAATAGGTGTGTGCGCCTTCGGGCACCAACATCGGGATGACGACCTCGGGTGCGTCGTAGAGGATCTGGCCGCGCGCCACCCGTCGGTCGATCGAGTCGGCGGGCTTACCGTCACCCGCCAGGTCGGTACGCCACTTGTCCTGCATGCGGTCGAGCAGTCGCGCCCGGGTGGCCGCAGTGCGCAGCCACACGAACCGCACCGGGCGGGTGTGATGCGGGGCCGGTGCGGTCAGGGCTTCGGCGACGGCGGCCTCGATCAGATCCGGCGGTACCGGCTCGTCGCTGAATCGGCGCACCGATCTGCGCAACAGCTGGGCCTGCGCGCGACCCATATCGATGGCTTCGGCGGTGCCGAGCCAGAACAGATCGTCGGGACCGGATCGCAGCAATTGCCGTGCCGTGGTGCCGTCGTCGACGACGGTGAGCCCGCGCACGACGGCCACCGGCATGGCGGTCAGCTTGCCCTTGACCAGATCGGCCGCGGCGGCCACTTCGTCGGCCACCGCGATCTCGGTGACCACCAACTCGTTGCCGTGCTCGTCGACCGCACCCGAATAGCCATGCAGCACAGCCATACCCGATGCACCGACCGCGGCGTCGATCTGACCATTGCGCCAGGCCCGGCCCATGGTGTCGGTGATCACCACCGCGACGGCGACGCCGAGCTTCTCGCGCAGTGCGGACCGCAGCGCCGCGGCACTGCCGTCTGGGTCGACCGGCAGCAGCGCGAGTTCGGTTCGGCCGACATTGGATCCGTCGACACCGGCAGCGGCCTGGACCAGCCCGAGCCGGTTCTCGGTGATCAGCGTCCGGCCCTTGCGGGCCAGCACCCGCACCGCCTCGTCGTCGACCAGCTTGCGCCGAAGCTCATCGCGCTCCTCGGGATCCTCGGGTGCGGTGACCAGCCGACCCTCGCATTTGGACACCACCTTGCTGGTGACCACCACGACATCGTTGTCTCGCAACCATGGCGCGGCGGCGGCCAGCGCGGCACCGAGATCGTCGCCGGGGCGGAATTCGGGAAGCCCGGCGACGGGCAGGATCTCGATCGCCGCGGCGGTGCCATGCTCTTTCGGAGAGCGGGTCACGGCGCCACGCCCGCAACGTCCAGTCCGGCCCGCACCATTTCGGCCGTCGCCTTCGGGTCGCTCATCAGCAGCGGCACGGAGCGCACCGCGACGCCTTCGATTTCCGCGTGGTCGCTCTCGTGCACCAGCCAGCAATCCAATATCCCGGTGGTCGCGCGCGCCCCGTAATACCTACCGACCGCTTCGGCGGTGGACTCGACCCCGATCACCTCGAGGCAGGCATCGGCCATGCCGCGCAATGGCTTTCCACCGATGATCGGCGAGTAGCCGACGACCGGCGCGGAGGCCGCCCGCAGCGCGCCGCGAATGCCGGGGACGGCCAGAATCGCGCCGACGCTCACCACCGGATTGGACGGTGCCAGCAAGATGATGTCGGCGTCGCCGATGGCCTGCACCGCTTCAGTTGTGGCGCTGGCCGTTTCAGCGCCGACGAACGCGAAGCTGTGGGTGGTCACGTTGGCCCGGTAGCGCACCCACCATTCCTGGAAGTGGATCGCGCGCCGGCTGTCGTCGGCGGGATCGGTGATCACTACGTGTGTTTCGCAACGGTCGTCACTGGCCGGCACCAACCGCGCGCCCGGTTGCCAGCGGTCGCACAGGGCCGTGGTGATCTGCGACAGCGGGTAGCCGGCGCCCAGCATCTGGGTGCGTACGAGATGCGTGCCAAGATCGCGGTCACCCAGTTGGAACCAATCCGGCTGCATACCATAACGCGCCAATTCCTCTTTGGCGTGCCAGGTTTCGTCGCGGTGGCCCCATCCCCGCTCGGGGTCGACGCCTCCACCTAAGGTATACATGCAGGTGTCCAAATCCGGACAAACCCGGACCCCATGGATCCAGGCATCGTCGCCAATGTTGACGACGGCAGTCAGCTCGTGGGCCGCGTCGAAGTGTCGCCTGAAGTGTCGCGTGGCCCCTCGGTGCTGAACTGACCCAACCCGAGTAACTGTTGAACACCCAGCAGGAACCGGGCGCCGCCGACCCCGCCGACCAGAACGGTGACCTTCACATCGCACGACAGTACCGGCCCGCGATGGTCCGAAATCGACGACCACAACCAACAGTTGGGAGCGGTTGTGATGGACACGCCGAAGGGGCGGAATAACAGAAACGCCGGAATTTGATCACGAGATGGTATGGAAATGCGCCGAAACGCTTGACCCGGCAGATTAACCCGTGTCTAATCACATCAGTGTCATTTCCCGGTTGGCCGGCCGGTTCCGGTGTCGCAGACCGAGATTCGATCACTTGTTCGAATTGTCTGTTACATCAGAACAGCGGGAAACAACCACTCTCTCAAACAAGAAGCTGAGGAGGCGTACGACGCATGTCTTACGAGCACCTGTGGGGCATCATGCCAAGCACTGAGCACGCCGCGATCAGCTCCTCGACGGCACCGATCATCCGGCCGCACTTGACCGTGGTTCCCGATGCGCCAGTCGCATTCGAGCCCGAGCCGTTGCCGGAACCCGAACTCACTCCGGACCAGTGGCAGGACCGCGCGCTGTGCGCGCAGACCGACCCCGAGGCCTTCTTCCCGGAGAAGGGCGGATCGACCCGCGAGGCGAAGAAGATCTGCCTGGGTTGCGAAGTGCGTCATGAGTGCCTGGAGTACGCCCTGGCGCATGACGAGCGCTTCGGTATCTGGGGTGGCCTCTCCGAGCGTGAGCGCCGCCGCCTCAAGCGCGGCATCATCTGAGAAGAACCCTCTTCGTCTATTCGTCTTCGATCGTCGGGTCGATGACCGTGGGTTCAACGTCGAGATAAATGGCCACCTGAGCCACCAGAATCTCGTGCAATAACTCGCCAAGTTCGACGGTGTCTTTAGCGCGCCGTTCGATGGGCTTGCGAAACAACACAATTCGCGCGCGTGTCGAATTGCCTCGGACGTCCACCCCGGCCGGGATCAAGCGGGCCAGTGCGATCGGTCCGTCGGCGACGACCTCGGGGGGCCACTGCACGCTGTCGGGATCCTTGGCCGCGATGCGGGGAATTTCATCGACTGCCACGTCGAGTTCGGCCACTCGCGATTGCCAGCGCCGCTCGATGGGTTCGTAGGCTTCCAGCACCGCCATGTCGAATCGCTCGGCCCGGCTGCGCCATCCGGGCACCGTCGGCGGCAGCAAAGGTCCGCGCATATCGCGCCCCCGCCGAGTTGCCCGGTGCCCAGGCGTACGGTCCGACGGCCGCCCGTTCCGCGGGAAACTGCGCCAATCACCCACGCGCCGATGGTAACGGTTGAACATCGTGCGTCGAACGGATGCGCGTGTCCGGCGCTTCGGCGGCGTTTCCGCACGATAGCCTTTCCGACGTGAACGTTCCCCGTCGCTGCTGCCGGCCCGGGTGCCCGCATTACGCCGTGGCGACCTTGACGTTCGTCTACTCGGACTCAACGGCAGTCGTAGGACCACTCGCGACCGCGCGCGAACCGCATTCGTGGGATTTGTGCGTCGGCCACGCCGGCCGGATCACCGCGCCCCGCGGATGGGAGCTGGTGCGCCACGCCGGCCCCCTCAATTCGGAGCCCACCAATCCCGATGAGGACGACCTGGTCGCCCTTGCCGACGCCGTGCGCGAAGGCAGTCCGGGCGAGGCGGCGGTCTCGTACGGGGGCGGAACCGGCATGCCGTTGAACGGCTTTTCGGACCAGCATCTGCACCATGCCGGGGTCCAGGCCACCGCGCCCAGCAGCAATCTGCTCGCGCCGTCCGAAAAACGCTCCGGACGCCGCCGTGGACATCTGCGGGTGTTGCCCGATCCGTCCGACTAGGGCCGCGGGGCTTCTTCCAAACCGTTTGGAACCGTAACTTCTGCGGGCCGATAGGCTGACGTCAAGAGGCAGATCAATCCATGGCGTCAAGGAGGCCCCGCATGTCTCGGCCCGCCGCGACTGTCCACCGTGTCATCAAGGCTTATGACATCCGTGGGCTGGTCGGCGAAGAGATCGACGAGTCGCTGGTCGCCGACATCGGGGCCGCGTTCGCCGCGTTGATGCGTGGCGAGGGCGCGCAACGTGTGGCGATCGGATACGACATGCGCGACAGTTCGCCGTCGCTAGCCGCTGCCTTCGCGACCGGTGTGACCAACCAGGGCCTGGACGTGGTGCGCATCGGGTTGGCGTCCACCGATCAGCTGTATTTCGCCTCGGGGTCGCTGGATTGCCCCGGCGCGATGTTCACCGCCAGTCACAACCCCGCCGCCTACAACGGGATCAAGCTATGCCGGGCCGGTGCCAAACCGGTCGGCGCGGACACCGGGCTTAAGGTGATCAGCGACCAACTCATCGCGGACCAGCCGGGCTATGCGACCTATGCCGGGCAGCCGGGGACCATCACCGATCGCGATGTGCTTGCCGACTACGGCGAGTTCCTGCGTTCGCTGGTCGCGACCTCCGGAATGCGACCGTTGCGGGTAGCAGTGGACGCCGGCAACGGGATGGCCGGTCACACGACGCCGGCGGTGCTCGGCGCGATCGACTCGATCACCTTGTTGCCGTTGTACTTCGAGCTCGACGGTTCGTTTCCCAATCACGAGGCCAACCCGCTCGACCCGGCCAACCTGCTGGATCTGCAGTTCTATGTGCGCGAAACCGGCGCCGATATCGGGCTGGCCTTCGACGGCGACGCCGACCGGTGCTTCGTGGTCGACGAGCGTGGCGTGGCGGTCTCTCCGTCGACGGTGACGAGCCTGGTGGCCGCCCGCGAACTCGGCCGGGAAATCGGCGCCACCGTCATCCACAACCTGATCACGTCCCGCGCGGTGCCCGAACTGGTCTCCGAGCGCGGCGGCACGCCGCTGCGCTCGCGCGTCGGACACTCCTATATCAAGACGCTGATGGCCGAAACCGGCGCGATTTTCGGTGGTGAACATTCGGCGCACTATTACTTCCGTGACTTCTGGTGCGCCGACTCGGGCATGCTGGCCGCGCTGTATGTGCTGGCGGCGCTCGGTGAGCAGGACCGGCCGCTGTCGGAGCTGACCGCGGACTACCAGCGCTACGAGGCCTCCGGCGAGATCAATTTCAAGGTGGCGGACGCGGCGCAGTGCGTGGACGCCGTATTGAAGTCATTCGGCAGCCGGATCCACTCCATCGATCACCTGGACGGGGTGACGGTGGATTTGGGCGACGGCAGCTGGTTCAACTTGCGCACCTCCAACACCGAGCCGTTGCTGCGGCTCAACGCGGAGGGACGCAGCACCGAGGACGTCGACGCCATGATCGCCCAGATCAGCGCCGAGATCAGTGGCCAGGTGCAGCACAACGAGAGCGTGCCATGAACGCAACCCGGGCGATCGATCTCGAAGACATCGACGGCCTGCTCGCCGCGGACCGGCAGGGCCTGTTGCGGTCCGCCTCCTCGGCGGGCGCGCAGGTGCGTGCGATCGTCGCCGCGGCCGACGAAGGTGAACTGAACTCGCTGCGCACCGGCGACCGGCCACGCAGCGTGATCTGGGTGGCCGGGCGCGGGACCGCCGAGACCGCGGGGACAATGCTGGCCGCGACGCTGGCCGGGGCGGCGTCGGCGCCGATCGCCATGGTCAGCGAGGTCCCGCCGTGGGTGGGTCCGCTCGACGTGCTGGTCGTCGCGGGCGACGACCCCGGCGATCCGGCCCTCGTCGGTGCCGCCGCGACCGGGGTGCGCCGCGGGGCCCGGGTTGTCGTCGCCGCGCCGTATGAGGGTCCGCTGCGCGACTCCACGGCCGGTCGCGTCGCGGTGCTGGCGCCGCGGCTTTCGATTCCCGACGAGTTCGGATTGTGCCGGTATCTGGCCGCCGGCTTGGCCACGTTGCACGCTGTGGACCCCCGGCTGAACGTCGATCTGCCATTGCTGGCCGACGAGCTGGACGCCGAAGCGCTGGGCAACAGCGCCGCCCGCGAGCTGTTCACCAACCCGGCCAAGACAATTGCCGCGCGCCTGTCTCACCACCCGGTGGCACTCGCCGGCGACTGCCCCGCGACGCTGGCGCTGGCCCGGCATGGCAGTTCGCTGTTGCTGCGGATTGCGCACCAGGTGGTTGCCGCCACCGGGCTGGCCGATGCGGCGGTAGCACTGCGCGAGCCCGTCGAGTTCGGCGATGGCCCTTTGTCGGTGGATGCCCTCTTTCACGACGAAGAGATCGACGGGCCGCTGCCCGAGCGGCTGCGGGTGCTGGCGTTCACGTTGTCCGGCGACCGGACGGTGGTGGCCGCTCGCGTCGCCGGGCTCGACGAGGTCTATGTGATCGCGGCGCACGACGTGCCCGAAGCGCCCGGCGGTGTGGGCGGGTCCGGCGGCTTGGTCGGGGCAGTGGCTCCCGGAGGCGCGACTCGCCCCGAGCAGCAACTGGCAGTATTGGCCGTTCGGCTGGAGATGGCCGCCGTTTATTTGCGACTGGTGCGGGGATAGATAGACAAGTGGAAGTGCTTCGCGGTGCCGTACGGACCTACGCGTGGGGGTCGCGTACCGCTATCGCCGAATTCACCGGGCGTCCGGTGCCCGCGGCTCACCCCGAGGCCGAGCTCTGGTTCGGCGCGCATCCGGGTGACCCGGCCTGGCTGGAAACCGAGAAGGGCGAGCTCTCCTTGCTGGAGGCGGTGACCGCCGATCCGGAAGGACAGCTCGGCTCCGCGTCCCGCGAGCGGTTCGGTGACGTGCTGCCGTTCTTGGTCAAGGTGCTCGCCGCCGACGAACCACTGTCGCTGCAGGCGCACCCGAGTGCCGAACAGGCCATCGAGGGTTATCTGCGTGAGGAAAAATTGGGCATTCCGGTGGCCTCGCCGGTCCGCAACTACCGCGATACCTCGCACAAGCCCGAGTTGTTGGTGGCGTTGCACTCGTTCGAGGCGCTCGCCGGATTTCGTCAGGCGTCCCGAACGATCGAGCTGCTGCAGGCGTTGGCCGTCACCGACCTGGACCCCTACATCGAGTTGCTGAACGACCAGTCCGACGCCGACAGTCTGCGTGCGCTGTTCACCACCTGGATCACCGCGCCTCAGCCCGACATCGATGTGCTGGTGTCCGCCGTGATCGACGGTGCCATCCAGTACGTCAGCTCCGGAGCATCGGAATTCGCGGCCGAAGCCAAGACGGTGCTCGAACTCGGCGAACGCTACCCCGGAGACGCCGGTGTGCTGGCGTCGTTGTTGCTCAACCGGATCAGCCTGGCCGCGGGCGAGGCGCTCTTCATTCCGGCCGGCAACCTGCATACCTATCTGCGCGGTTTCGCGATCGAGGTTATGGCCAACTCCGACAACGTGTTACGCGGCGGCCTGACCCCCAAGCACGTCGATGTGCCCGAGTTGCTGCGAGTGCTGGACTTCGCGCCCACCGCCGAGGCGCAGCTGCGGCCGCATGTGCACCGCGAGGGGCTGGGGCTCATCTATGACACCCCGGCCGACGAGTTCGCGGTCGCGCTGCTGACCCTCGAGGGCGAGCATCTGGGCCACGAGGTCGACGCGTCGCCGAGCCATGACGGCCCCCAGATCTTGTTGTGCGCAGAGGGTTCGGCGACGGTGCACGGGAAATCCGGGTCGCTGGAGCTCAAGCGCGGGATGGCCGCCTGGGTCGCGGCCGACGACGGCCCGGTGGGGCTGGTCGCACACGAGCCCGCCAAGTTGTTCAGGGCGACCGTAGGTTTGTGACGGCTTTCGCGGCCTGCCGCGACTCGCGGCGCCCGCGCAGCCACAGCCGCACGTTGTGGGCAATGGTCCGGCCGACGATCCGCGGCGGCGGAACCATGTAGAGGCTGTCGAGCAGCGAGAACCGGCGTAAAAACCATTCGGCGAGAACGGGTTCGGTTTCGGCGGCCCCGAGGAATTGGTCGAACAGCGCCCCCGACGGCCGCCACCACCAGGGGATCGGTCCACTGGTGCCGGCATGGTGAAAGGCGACGTCGCCGATGGCGTTCATCGTCCACACCGGATAGGTGGTCTTGGCGGTCGCCCGATTGAGTTCGCCGGCTAGGTCCCCGTTCACGGATCGCAATGCCCGCCGCAGATGACCAGCCTGTAGCGACGTCATCGTCATACCCTGCCCGAAGGTGGGATTGAAGCTCGCGACGGCGTCGCCGAACGGGATGATCCCGGCCGGGAAGCGGTCCAGCTTGTCGTAGCGGCGCCATCTGCTGGCTGGGAAGGCGTGAAATGCCGGCGCGCCAACGGGTTCGGCCTGCGTCAGGGCATCGGTGAAATGCTTCGGGAGCAGCTTGTCGGCCAGCGCAAGCATCTCGGGGAACGTTGTCGGCGGTTTGGCGTGGGCCACGCCGAATGTGGTCAGCACCCAGGTGCCGTCCTCGTAGCACAGCATGCCGAGCCCCAGCGACTGGTCGTGGGAGGCGCCGGCCACGACCACCTTCTCCGCAATCAACCCGTCCGGGATGCGGAACTGGTGGCTGGCGTAGTTGATGCCGATGTCCATCGTTTCCTCGACGGGGCGCTGATACCCCCACTGCGTCAACCACACCGGTAGCCGGGTGCCGCGACCCGCCGCGTCGACAACGAGGTCGGCGCTCACGAACTCCGGCTCCCCGCCGTCGACGGGGTCCAGCAGCACGCCGGTCACTCGGTTGCGCCCGCGGTCGAACCGCGGTTGTGCCACAGAGCGCCGCACGATCGCGACATTGTCGATGTCCTGGACACGGCTGCGCAGCTGCCACTCCAGATGCGGTCGGCTGGGCACGTAAGCGGTGAACTCGTCACGCAGCGTGTGGCCCGTCCCAAGCACATGGCCCGCGGCACCCAAGTGGATGCAGTCCGGCCGGTTTTCCAGCATGGGCACACCGGCGGCCACCATGTCCTTCAGCAGGCCGGGGAACAGGGTGTCGAATTCCGCCGCCCCGCGGGCCATCAGCATGTGCAAATGCCGATCCTGCGGGATCGTCGCGCGGTTTGCCGGGGTGCTCGGCAGTTCGTCGCGCTCATAGACGCTGACCTGGGAATACCAATCCGACAGCACCTTCGCGGCAGACAAGCCCGCGATGCTGGCGCCGATCACTACTGCGTGGCCCCGCATGTTGTCTCCGCCATCCGACATGCCGGGAGGGTACCCAGTACTGTGCGGTCCAACGACTTTCCGACGGTTCATGAGAGGGCGGCAGATGGCCAACCGATGGCGCACCAAGTCGGTCGAACAGTCGATCGACGACACCGATGACCCAGACACCCAGCTGCGTAAGGAGCTCACCTGGTGGGACCTGATGGTTTTCGGCGTCGCGGTGGTGATCGGCGCCGGCATCTTCACGGTCACCGCTTCGACCGCCGGCGATATCACCGGCCCGGCGATCTGGATATCGTTCACGATCGCCGCGGTCACCTGTGCGCTGGCGGCGTTGTGCTACGCCGAATTCGCCTCGACACTGCCGGTCGCGGGCAGCGCGTACACCTTCTCCTATGCCACTTTCGGTGAGTTCCTGGCCTGGATCATCGGCTGGAACTTGTTGCTGGAATTGGCGATCGGTGCCGCCGTGGTGTCCAAAGGCTGGTCGAGTTACCTGGGGACGGTGTTCGGATTCGCCGGTGGCACTGTCAACTTGGGCTCGATCGACTTCGACTGGGGCGCGCTGCTGATCGTCGCGGTGGTGGCGACGCTGGTCGCCGTGGGCACCAAAGTGTCGTCGAGGATTTCCGCGGTGATCACCGCCATCAAGGTGTCGGTGGTGATCTTCGTCGTGGTGGTCGGCATCTTCTACATCAAAGGCTCCAACTACTCGCCGTTCATCCCCAAGCCGGAAGCCGGGCACGAGGTCAGCGGCATCAATCAGTCGGTGCTGTCGCTGCTGACCGGGGCGCACAGCAGCCATTACGGGTGGTACGGCGTGCTGGCCGGCGCCTCGATCGTGTTCTTCGCGTTCATCGGGTTCGACATCGTCGCGACGATGGCCGAGGAGACCAAGCGACCCCAGCGCGACGTGCCGCGGGGGATCCTGACATCGCTGGCGGTCGTCACCGTCCTTTACGTCGCGGTCTCCGTCGTGTTGTCCGGCATGGTTTCCTACACCCAGCTCAAGACCATGCCGGGTGGTAAGCCGGCGAACCTGGCCACCGCGTTCACCGCGAACGGGATCCATTGGGCGAGCAAGATCATCGCCATCGGGGCACTGGCCGGGTTGACGACCGTGGTGATGGTGTTGGTGCTCGGCCAGTGCCGGGTCCTGTTCGCGATGGCGCGCGACGGATTGTTGCCGCGCCAGTTGGCCAAGACCAGTTCACGCGGGACGCCGGTGCGGATCACCGTGCTCGTCGCGCTGGTGATCGCGGCGACCGCTTCGGTGTTCCCGATCAGCAAGCTCGAGGAGATGGTCAACGTCGGAACGCTGTTCGCGTTCGTCCTGGTGTCCGCCGGAGTCATCGTGCTGCGCCGGACCCGGCCGGATCTGGAGCGCGGGTTCCGCGCGCCATGGGTGCCGGTGCTTCCGATCGCCTCGATCTGCGCGTGTGTCTGGCTGATGGTGAACCTCACCGCGCTGACCTGGGTGCGGTTCGGGGTGTGGCTGGTGGTGGGAACCGCGATCTATCTCGGTTACGGATACCGCCACTCGATGCAGGGCCGTCGGCAGGCCGATCAGCCGGCGTAGCCATCGTCTTTACAAAATAGCGCTCTGTGTCTAGACACAAGACGCATATGTCGGTATTGTCAACTTCCAGCGTGGTATGACTCACAAGGAGGTTTGGCATATGACCGCACAGATCCAGGTGGCCCAGGAGCCCGGGGTAACCGAATGGCGCGACAAGAAGCGTCACCTGTGGCTGATGGGCCTGATCCCGCCGACGGCGTTGTTCGTGATGCTGCCGATCGTCTGGGGACTGAACCAGTACGGCTGGCACGGCGCTGCCCAGGCGCCGCTGTGGATCGGGCCGATCCTGCTCTACATCCTGCTGCCGATCCTGGATCTGCGTTTCGGGCCCGACGGACAGAACCCGCCCGACGAGGTGATGGAGCGGCTGGAGAACGACAAGTACTACCGCTACTGCACCTACATCTACATCCCGTTCCAGTACCTCAGCGTGGTGCTGGGCGCCTACCTGTTCACCGCTTCGGACCTGCACTGGCTGGGTTTCGACGGCGGCCTGGGCTGGGTCGGCAAGATCGGCGTCGCGCTCTCGGTCGGTGTGCTCGGCGGCGTCGGCATCAACACCGCGCACGAGATGGGGCACAAGAAGGACTCGCTGGAGCGCTGGCTGTCCAAGATCACCCTGGCGCAGACCGCCTACGGTCACTTCTACATCGAGCACAACCGCGGTCACCACGTGCGCGTCTCCACCCCCGAGGACCCGGCGTCGGCCCGCTTCGGCGAAACCTTCTGGGAGTTCCTGCCCCGCAGCGTGTTCGGCAGCCTGAGGTCATCGGTTCATCTCGAGGCGCAGCGGATCCGCCGGCTCGGCAAGAGCCCGTGGGACCCCAGGACGTATGCGTCCAACGACGTGCTCAACGCCTGGGCCATCTCGGTGGTGCTGTTCGGCGCGCTGATCGCGGTCTTCGGCGTGGGCGTGATTCCTTTCCTGATCATCCAGGCGGTCTTCGGCTTCTCGCTGCTGGAAACCGTCAACTACCTCGAGCACTACGGCCTGCTGCGGCAAAAGAACGCCAACGGCCGCTACGAGCGTTGCGCCCCGGTGCACAGCTGGAACTCCGACCACATCGTCACCAACCTGTTCCTGTACCACCTGCAGCGCCACAGCGATCACCACGCCAACCCCACCCGGCGCTACCAGACGCTGCGCAGCATGGCGGGCTCGCCCAACCTGCCCAGCGGGTACGCGTCGATGATCGCGCTGACCTACTTCCCGCCGGTGTGGCGCAAGGTGATGGACCACCGGGTGTTGGCGCACTACGACGGCGACATCACCAAGGTCAATCTGCAGCCGCGGCTGCGGGAGAAGCTGCTGGCGAAGTACGGGGCCCCCGAAATGGCCCAGCCATGACCGCCTACCGCTGCCCCGGCTGCGACTACACCTACGACGAGGCGAAAGGCGCTCCGCGGGAAGGCTTTCCCGCGGGCACGCCCTTCAGCGACATCCCCGAAGACTGGTGCTGCCCCGATTGTGCGGTACGCGAGAAGGTCGATTTCGAAACCATAGGAGTGAACCGGTGACCGACTACAAGCTCTTCATCTGCGTGCAGTGCGGATTCGAGTACGACGAGGCCAAGGGTTGGCCCGAAGACGGCATCGAGCCCGGTACCCGCTGGGACGACATCCCCGACGACTGGAGCTGCCCGGACTGCGGCGCGGCAAAATCCGACTTCGAGATGGTAGAGGTAGCGCGTTCGTGAGCGCTCCAAGCGCTATTGTCGCGCCTGTGGAGCGGATTCCCTACGCCGAGGCGTCGCGAGTCCTGCTGCGCGACTCGGTGTTGGATGCGATGCGCGAGGAGCTGCTGACCCGGGACTGGTCGGCCATCACGTTGTCCGACGTGGCCCGGGCGGCCGGCATCAGCCGCCAGACCATCTATAACGAATTCGGCTCACGGCAAGGTCTGGCGCAGGGGTACGCCCTGCGCCTGGCCGATCGCCTGGTGGACTCCATCCACGCCGCGTTGGACGCCAACGTCGGCAACTTCTACGAATCCTTCCTGCAGGGCTTCCGGTCGTTTTTCGCCGAGTCGGCGTCGGACCCGCTGGTGATCTCGCTGCTGAGCGGTGTCGCCAAGCCCGATCTGCTGCAGCTCATCACCACCGACAGCGCGCCCATCATCACCCGGGCTTCGGCCCGGCTGAGCTTGGCATTGACCCAGACCTGGCTGGCCACCAGCGACGAGGACGCCGGTGTGCTGGCGCGTGCCATCGTACGGCTGGCGTTGAGTTACGTATCGATGCCGCCGGAGGCCGATCACGACGTCGCACGCGATCTCGCGCGGTTGATGACGCCATTTGCAGAGCGTCACGGCGTCGTCAACGCGTCCTGACCTGGCCAGGGCCCAGGGCCCCAAACGTCACGGGCTACAGTGGCGGAAGAGCGTACCCATGCTAACTAAAGCCACCTGGTCCGCTCCTACCTTGAGCCCCCTTGAGCCGCAGAAGGAACAGACACGCCATGACTCTGACGCCCGACGTTGTGAACGGCATTGACTTCAAGATCGCTGATTTGTCGCTTGCGGAGTTCGGCCGCAAAGAGCTCGACTTGGCCGAGTACGAGATGCCTGGTCTGATGTCGTTGCGCCGCGAGTATGCCGAGGTGCAGCCGTTGAAGGGCGCCCGGATCTCGGGCTCGCTGCACATGACGGTGCAGACCGCGGTGTTGATCGAGACGCTGACCTCGTTGGGTGCCGAGGTGCGCTGGGCGTCGTGCAACATCTTCTCGACCCAGGACCACGCGGCGGCGGCGGTCGTCGTCGGCCCGCACGGCTCGGCGGAGGAGCCCAAGGGTGTTCCGGTGTTCGCCTGGAAGGGCGAATCGCTCGAGGAGTACTGGTGGTGCGCCGAGCAGATGCTGACCTGGGAGGGCGAGCCGGCCAACATGATTCTGGACGACGGTGGTGACGCCACCATGATGGTGCTGCGCGGCGCGCAATATGAGAAGGCCGGCGTGGTGCCGCCCGCCGAGGACGACGACTCCGCGGAGTGGAAGGTCTTCCTGAGCGTGCTGCGGAGCCGCTTTGAGTCGGATAAGACCAAGTGGACGACGATCGCCGAGGCGGTCAAGGGTGTGACCGAGGAGACCACCACCGGGGTGTTGCGGCTCTATCAGTTCGCCGCGGCCGGGGACCTGGCCTTCCCGGCGATCAACGTCAACGATTCGGTGACCAAGTCCAAGTTCGACAACAAGTACGGCACCCGGCACTCGCTGATCGATGGCATCAACCGTGGCACCGACGCGCTGATCGGCGGCAAGAAGGTGCTGATCTGCGGCTACGGTGACGTCGGCAAGGGCTGCGCGGAGGCGGTGAAGGGCCAGGGGGCCCGCGTCGTGGTCACCGAGATCGACCCGATCAACGCGCTGCAGGCGCTGATGGAGGGCTTTGACGTGGTGACGGTCGAGCAGGCCATCGGCGACGCGGACATCGTCGTCACCTCGACGGGCAACAAGGACATCATTTCGCTGGAGCACATGAAGGCGATGAAGGACCACGCGATCCTGGGCAACATCGGCCACTTCGACAACGAGATCGACATGGCGGCGCTGGAGCGCTCCGGGGCGACGCAAGCTCAACATCAAGCCGCAGGTCGACCTGTGGACCTTCGGGGATTCGGGTAAGTCGATCATCGTGTTGTCCGAGGGCCGGTTGCTGAACCTGGGTAACGCCACCGGGCACCCGTCGTTCGTGATGAGCAACAGCTTCGCCAACCAGACGATCGCCCAGATCGAGTTGTGGACCAAGAACGACGAGTACGACAACGAGGTGTACCGGCTGCCCAAGCACCTGGACGAGAAGGTGGCCCGCATTCACGTCGAGGCGCTGGGCGGCACGCTCACCAAGCTGACCAAGGAGCAGGCCGAATACCTCGGGATCGACGTCGAGGGCCCCTACAAGCCCGACCACTACCGCTACTGATCGACGCTTTCGCGCCGTGCTGATCGCGATCGAGGGCGTCGACGGTTCCGGCAAGCGGACGCTGACCGATAGGCTGCGGGCCGCGTTCGAGGCCGACGGGAAATCGGTGGCGACGCTGGCCTTCCCGCGGTACGGGCAGTCGGTGACCGCCGACATCGCGGCCGAGGCGCTGCACGGCGAGCACGGAGACCTCGCATCGTCGGTGTATGCGATGGCGACGCTCTTCGCGCTGGACCGCGCCGGCGCGATCGAGGAGATCGACGCGCTGACCCAGCGCCTATGACGTGCTGATTCTCGATCGCTACGTCGCCTCCAACGCCGCCTACAGTGCGGCGCGCCTGCGTCAGGACGCCGACGGGGAGGCGGTGGCCTGGGTGCGGCACCTGGAGTATCAGCGATTGGCGCTTCCCGCGCCCGACTGGCAGGTGCTGCTCGCGGTGTCCACGGAGCTCGCCGGGCACCGGGCCCGCAGCCGCGCGCAGAGTGATCCCGGCCGGGCGCGAGACAGCTACGAACGCGACGACGAACTGCAGCGGCGCACCGGCGCGGTGTACGCCGGACTGGCCGACGCGGGCTGGGGAGGGCGATGGCTGGTGGCCGATGCGGACGTCGATCCGGGCCGTTTGGCCGCCGATTTGATGGCCGGATAGCACAGATTTGTCACGATTTGGCCTTATCGAGTAAGAAACGCCCGTGTGGTGCGCCGGTTTTGTCCCGATCTGGTGACACCATGGTCTTCATGAGGCAAAGAATTTTGGTCGTGGACGACGATGCGTCGCTCGCGGAGATGCTGACCATCGTTCTTCGTGGGGAGGGCTTCGACACCGCGGTGATCGGTGACGGCACGCAGGCCCTGACCGCGGTGCGCGAGCTGCGGCCCGATTTGGTGCTGCTGGACCTGATGTTGCCCGGAATGAACGGCATCGACGTCTGTCGAGTGTTGCGGTCGGATTCCGGGGTTCCGATTGTGATGCTGACCGCCAAGACCGACACCGTTGACGTGGTGTTGGGCTTGGAGTCGGGCGCCGACGACTACATCATGAAGCCGTTCAAGCCAAAGGAGCTGGTCGCCCGGGTGCGGGCGCGGCTGCGGCGCAACGACGACGAGCCCGCCGAGATGCTCTCCATCGCCGACGTCGAGATCGACGTGCCGGCACACAAGGTCACCCGTAACGGCGAGCAGATCTCCCTGACGCCACTCGAGTTCGACCTGCTGGTAGCGCTGGCACGCAAACCGCGCCAGGTGTTTACTCGTGATGTGCTGCTCGAACAGGTGTGGGGATACCGTCACCCAGCGGACACCCGCTTGGTGAACGTGCACGTCCAGCGTCTGCGGGCCAAGGTCGAGAAAGACCCTGAGAACCCGACTGTGGTGTTGACCGTTCGAGGAGTGGGTTACAAGGCCGGACCTCCGTGATCCGCGCCGGCGACGATGCAGAGCGCAGCGATGAGAAGAAGCGGCGCGTAGGCACAGCCGGCGAGCGTCACGATACGGAGCGCCGCCATTGATCTGGGGTTCGCGGCGACGCATTCACGGTCACCGCTGGGGGCGCACCGGCCCCATGACTCGGGGCATGAGTGCGTTGAGTCGAGCCGTCGGCATTGCCTGGCGCCGCTCGCTGCAGCTGCGAGTCGTGGCGTTGACTCTGGGTCTGTCGTTGGCGGTGATCTTGGCGCTCGGCTTCGTGCTGACCAGCCAGGTCACCAACCGCGTTCTTGACGTCAAGGTCAAGGCGGGCATCGAGCAGATCGAACGGGCGCGCACCACTGTCGGCGGGATCGTCAACGGCGAGGAGTCGCGCTCGCTGGACAGCAGCCTGCAGCTGGCCCGCAACACGTTGACGTCGAAAACCGATCCGGCCTCCGGTCCCGGTCTTGCCGGTGCGTTTGACGTGGTGTTGATGGTCCCGGGCGATGGCCCGCGCGCCGCGACCACCGCCGGACCGGTCGATCAGGTGCCCGCCTCGTTGCGTGGCTTCGTCAAGGCCGGGCAGGCGGCCTATCAATACGCCACGGTGCACACCGAAGGCTTTTCCGGGCCGGCGCTGATCGTCGGCACACCGGCGTCGTCGCAGGTGGCCAACCTGGAGCTGTACCTGATCTTCCCGCTCACCAGCGAGCAGGCCACGATCACGCTGGTGCGCGGCACGATGATTACCGGTGGCGCGGTGCTGCTGGTGCTGCTGGCCGGGATCGCGCTGCTGGTATCGCGCCAGGTGGTGGTGCCGGTGCGGTCGGCGTCGCGGATCGCCGAACGTTTCTCCGAGGGGCATCTGTCCGAACGCATGCCGGTGCGCGGCGAAGACGACATGGCACGGCTGGCGGTGTCGTTCAACGACATGGCAGAAAGTCTGTCCCGGCAGATCACTCAGCTCGAGGAGTTCGGCAACCTGCAGCGCCGGTTCACCTCCGATGTCAGCCACGAACTTCGCACCCCGCTGACCACTGTGCGGATGGCCGCCGACTTGATCTACGACCACAGCGACGACCTGGACCCGACGCTGCGGCGGTCGACCGAGCTGATGGTCAACGAGCTCGACCGCTTCGAGTCGCTGCTCAGCGACCTGCTGGAGATCTCCCGGCACGACGCCGGTGTGGCCGAGCTGTCCGTCGAGGCGGTCGACCTGCGCACCACCGTGCAGAGCGCGCTGGGCGACGTGGGACACCTGGCCGAGGAGGCCGGCATCGAGCTGCAGGTGGACACGCCCGCCGAGGAGGTGATCGCCGAGGTCGACCCGCGCCGGGTGGAACGCATCCTGCGCAACTTGATCGCCAACGCGATCGACCACGCCGAGCACAAGCCGGTGCGGATTCGGATGGGAGTCGACGAAGATACGGTCGCCGTCACGGTCCGTGACTACGGGGTGGGGTTGCGGCCCGGCGAGGAGAAGCTGGTGTTCAGCAGGTTCTGGCGGTCCGACCCGTCGCGGGTGCGTCGTTCCGGCGGGACCGGGCTGGGGCTGGCGATCAGCGTCGAGGATGCGCGACTGCACCAGGGCCGGCTGGAGGCATGGGGCGAGCCGGGTCAGGGCGCCTGCTTCCGACTCACGCTGCCGATGACGCGTGGCCACAAGGTCACCACCAGCCCGTTGCCGATGAAACCGATCCCACAGCAGCCACCTCAGGGCGCGGCCGACCAACAACCCGGCAACGAACATTCGCGCCCACACGAGCACGCCGACAGGAGCGGGTAATGCGGCGCCTCCTCCTCGGGCTGTTGGCGGTGCTGCTCGCCGGCTGTGCGGGCGTACCCAGTTCGTCGGCGCCGCAGGCCATCGGCACCGTGGAACGACCCGCGCCGTCGAATCTGCCCAAGCCGACACCGGGCATGGATCCCGACGTATTGCTGCGCGAATTCCTCAAGGCCACAGCCGATCCGGCCAACCGGCATCTGGCCGCACGGCAGTTCCTCACCCAGTCGGCATCCAACGCCTGGGACGATGCGGGTAGCGCACTGCTGATCGACCACGTGGTTTTCGTCGAAACCCGTGGCGCCGAACGGGTTTCGGCGACGATGCGGGCAGACATCCTGGGCTCGCTGTCCGACGTCGGGGTGTTCGAAACAGCCGAGGGCGTGCTGCCGGACCCGGGTCAGATCGAGTTGGTCAAGACATCCGGCGGCTGGCGCATCGACAAGCTGCCCAACGGGGTTTTCCTGGACTGGCAGCAGTTTCAGGCGACCTACAAGCGCAACACGCTGTACTTCGCCGACCCGACCGGCAAGACGGTGGTCCCCGACCCGCGCTACGTCGCGGTCGCCGATCACGATCAGCTGGCCACCGAACTCATGTCCAAGCTGCTGGCCGGGCCGCGGCCCGAGATGGCGCACACGGTCCGCAACTTGCTCGCCCCACCGCTGCGGCTGCGCGGACCGGTGACCCGGGCCGACGGCGGCAAGAACGGCATCGGGCGCGGTTATGGCGGCGCGCGCATCGATTTGCAGAAGCTCTCGACCACCGATCCGCACAGTAGGCAATTGCTTGCCGCACAGATCATTTGGACGCTGGCCCGAGCCGACATCCGGGGCCCGTACGTGATCAACGCCGACGGGGCGCCGCTGGATGACAGGTTCGCCGAAGGGTGGACCACCTCCGACGTCGCGGCTACCGACCCCGGCGTGGCCGACGGGGCCGGCGCGGGGATGCACGCCCTGATCAATGGATCGCTGGTCGGCCTGGACGGACAGCGGGCCGCCACGGTGCCCGGTGCTTTCGGCCGGATGGGCGACCAGACGCTGGCCGCGCTGTCCCGCAGCGGGCGGCAGGTGGCGTCCGTCGTGACCCTGCACCGCGGCGCCCCGGATATGGCGGAGTCACTCTGGATCGGCGATCTGGGCGGCGAGGCGGTCCAATCCGCCGACGGGCACAGCCTGTCGCGTCCCAGCTGGTCGCTGGACGACGCGGTCTGGGTGGTGGTGGACGGCAATAACGTGCTGCGGGCCATTCAGGAACCGGCATCCGGGCAGCCCGCGCGCATCCCGGTCGATTCCGGGGCGTTGGCGAGCAAATTCCCGGGGCCGATCACCGACCTGCAACTGTCCCGGGACGGCACGCGTGCCGCGATGGTGATCGGCGGCGAGGTCATTCTCGCCGGTGTCGAGCAGACGCAGGCCGGGCAGTATGCGCTGACTTACCCGCGGCGGTTGGGCTTCGGGCTGGGCAACACGGTGGTGTCCCTGTACTGGCGAACCGGCGACGACATGGTGGTGACTCGCAACGACGTCGCGCATCCCGTCTCGTACGTGAACCTCGACGGAGTGAACTCCGACGCACCGGCCCACGGTTTGCAGATTCCGCTGACCGCGATCGCGGCCAACCCGTCGACCGTCTACGTTGCGGCTCCCCAAGGGGTGCTGCAGTATTCGGCGTCTGCTCCGGAAAGCCAGCAGACCTGGTCGGAGGTACCGGGCTTGATGGTCGGTGGCGCCGCTCCGGTGCTGCCGGGGTAACCGCAACGGTGCGGCGCTGAGTGTCACCCCCTCCGGCGACACTGGTGCCGTGCTCGATTTGATCCTGCCGTTGGAATGCGGCGGCTGTGGGACACCGTCGACACGCTGGTGCGACGCGTGCGCCATGGAGCTCGTCGTCAAGCCCGACGAACCGCACCTGATCAGTCCGCGCGTCGACCCCCAAGCGCCGGTGTTCGCGCTCGGCCGCTACGCCGGCACCCGTCGTCAGGCGATTCTCGCGATGAAGGAGCACGGTCGCGGCGACCTCGTCGCGCCGCTTGCCCAAGCGCTGGCGGTCGGCGTGCACCGGCTGCTGGCCTGGGGGATCGTCGAGACCCCGTTGACGATCGTGCCCGCGCCGACCCGGCGTTGGGCGGCACGCCGGCGCGGCGGCGATCCGGTCACCCGGTTGGCCACGGCCGCGGCCGCCCGACATCCGGACGTCACCGTCGTTGCGGCGTTGCGCATGAGGGCGCTCACTCGTGACTCGGTGGGCCTCGGGACCGCCGAGCGCGAGCGCAACATCGCGGACCGGGTGCTGCTGCGAGGCCGGCGGCCGCGCACCGAGGTCCTGCTCGTCGACGACATCGTCACCACCGGCACGACGGCGCGCGAGTCGGTCCGGATGCTGTCCGGCGCCGGGGTGCGGGTGACCGCGGTGCTGGCGATCGCCGTCGCCTGAATCGGCGAACCTCGTCGCAAACCAGTGAAATTGCCAAGAAGACGTGAAGAACTCGCTACGGGTTCATCAATTCGGTGGCACGGCAGGGCGAACACGAGCTAACGTCGAGAACAACGTTCAACAACTCTTCGGGACTCACTGGTTCCGACCCACGGGTCGCGATTTCCCAGGTTGAGACGCCAAGTGCGGAGGGGGTGAGCATTCGACACCTTGCACCGGCGGGCTGCCTGCGGCGGTGGCTCTTCTCAAACCGCTCCCACCCCGTCGGCGCTCTTTGAAGAATCCGGCACGCAGGCGCGTGCGACGTGAAAAGAGAAATGAGTTGTCACGTATGTCAAGACTCACCGTGGATTCCACTCAGCTCCTGGACGAACCGCCGGTAGCTATCGACGCCGATGAACCGACAGCCACCGCCGAGGTCGTCTTCAAAGGCCGCAATGTCGAGATTCCCGATCACTTCCGCGTGTACGTCTCGCAGAAA
Source organism: uncultured Actinomycetota bacterium (assembly GCA_963794245.1). Lineage (GTDB taxonomy): Bacteria > Actinomycetota > Actinomycetes > Mycobacteriales > Mycobacteriaceae > Mycobacterium. The sequence continues at coordinate 90,704 of CAWCDD010000007.1, forward strand.
CTCGCCCGCGCGGAACGATTCGACAAGACCATCTATCTCTTCGACGTCGAACTCAAGCATGAACGCAACCGTCGCCAACGTAAGTCCTGTCAGCGCGTGGAGATCACCGCGCGGGGCCGTGGGCCGGTAGTCCGCGGCGAGGCGTGCGCCGACAGCTTCTATGCCGCGCTCGAGTCCGCGGTGGTTCGGCTGGAGAGCCGGCTGCGCCGCGGCAAGGATCGCCGCAAGGTGCATTACGGCGAAAAGACCCCCGTCTCGCTGGCCGAGGCCACCGCGGTGGCCCCGCCGCCGGCGAAGGCCTTCGGAAACAACGCGTCCGCGGAGGCGCACCAACACGACACCGGCGACGATGATCACCAGCCGGGGAGGGTGGTGCGCACCAAAGAGCACCAGGCCACCCCGATGTCGGTCGACGACGCGCTCTACGAGATGGAACTCGTCGGACATGACTTCTTCTTGTTCTACGACAAGCAGACCGAGCGGCCGTCGGTGGTCTACCGCCGCCACGCATATGACTACGGACTGATCCGGCTGTCCTGACGGGTCGCCGCGTCGGCGGCCATCACGTGGTCGTCCCCTACCATGGGAGTCGCTTTAACGAATAAGACTCCTACCAACAGGGGACATAGCTGTGCTGGAAAAGCTGCTGCGCCTCGGTGAAGGTCGCATGGTCAAGCGCCTCAAGCGGGTGGCCGACTATGTCAACACCTTGTCCGACGACGTCGAAAAACTCACCGACGCCGAGCTGCGGGCCAAGACCGACGAGTTCCGCAAGCGGCTCGAGGACGGCGAAACCCTCGATGAGCTGCTGCCCGAGGCGTTCGCGGTGGCCCGCGAGGCCGCCTGGCGGGTGCTCGACCAGCGCCCCTTCGACGTGCAGGTGATGGGTGCCGCGGCACTGCACCTGGGCAACGTCGCCGAGATGAAGACCGGTGAGGGCAAGACCCTGACCTGTGTGTTGCCCGCCTACCTCAATGCGCTGGCCGGCAAGGGCGTCCACGTCGTCACCGTCAACGACTACCTGGCCAAACGCGACAGCGAGTGGATGGGCCGGGTGCACCGCTTCCTCGGGCTGCAGGTCGGCGTGATCCTGGCCAACATGACGCCCGACGAACGCCGGGTGGCCTACAACGCCGACGTCACCTACGGCACCAACAACGAGTTCGGCTTCGACTACCTGCGCGACAACATGGCGCACTCGCTGGAAGACCTGGTGCAGCGTGGGCACACCTTCGCCATCGTCGACGAGGTGGACTCCATCCTGATCGACGAGGCCCGCACCCCGCTGATCATCTCCGGGCCCGCCGACGGCGCGTCCAACTGGTACCTCGAATTCGCCCGGCTGGCCCCGCTGATGGAGAAGGACACCCACTACGAGGTCGACCTTCGCAAACGCACCATCGGTGTGCACGAGCTCGGGGTGGAGTTCGTCGAGGATCAGCTCGGCATCGACAACCTCTACGAGGCCGCCAACTCCCCGCTGGTCAGCTACCTGAACAACGCGCTGAAGGCCAAAGAGCTGTTCAACCGCGACAAGGACTACATCGTCCGCGACGGCGAGGTCCTCATCGTCGACGAGTTCACCGGTCGCGTACTGCTCGGCCGCCGGTACAACGAAGGCATGCACCAGGCCATCGAGGCCAAGGAGCATGTCGAGATCAAGGCCGAAAACCAGACGCTGGCCACGATCACGCTGCAGAACTACTTCCGGCTCTACGACAAGCTGGCCGGCATGACCGGCACCGCCCAAACCGAGGCGGCCGAGCTGCACGAGATCTACAAGCTCGGCGTGGTCTGCATCCCGACCAACAAGGAGATGATCCGCGAAGACCAGTCCGACCTGATCTACAAGACCGAGGAAGCCAAGTACATCGCGGTCGTCGACGACGTCTCCGAACGCTATGAGAAGGGCCAGCCGGTCCTGATCGGTACCACCAGCGTCGAGCGCTCGGAGTATCTGTCGCGTCAATTCCAGAAACGGCGCATCCCGCACAACGTGCTCAACGCGAAGTACCACGAGCAGGAAGCCGGCATCATCGCGGTGGCCGGCCGCCGGGGCGGCATCACCGTCGCCACCAACATGGCCGGCCGCGGTACCGACATCGTGCTGGGCGGCAACGTCGACTTCCTCACCGACCAGCGACTGCGCGCCGCCGGCCTCGACCCGGTGGAGACACCCGACGAGTACGAGGCGGCCTGGCACGAGGAACTGCCCAAGGTCAAGGAGGAGGCCGGCGCCGAGGCGACCGAGGTGATCGAGGCCGGTGGCCTGTACGTGCTGGGCACCGAACGCCACGAGTCGCGCCGCATCGACAACCAGCTGCGCGGCCGCTCCGGGCGGCAGGGTGACCCGGGCGAATCCCGTTTCTACCTGTCACTGGGCGACGAGCTCATGCGCCGGTTCAACGGTGCGGCGTTGGAGTCTCTGCTGACCCGGCTGAACCTGCCCGACGATGTGCCGATCGAAGCCAAGATGGTCACCCGGGCCATCAAGAGCGCCCAAACCCAGGTCGAGCAGCAGAACTTCGAGGTCCGCAAGAACGTCCTCAAGTACGACGAGGTAATGAACCAGCAGCGCAAGGTGATCTACGCCGAGCGCCGTCGGATTCTCGAAGGCGAAAACCTGCAGGAGCAGGCGTTCGACATGGTGCGCGACGTCATCACCGCGTATGTGGATGGCGCGACGGCCGAGGGCTATGCCGAGGATTGGGACCTTGAAGCGTTGTGGTCGGCGCTCAAGACGCTGTACCCGGTCGGTATCGCGCACGAGAGCCTCACCCGTCGAGACGCCGACTCCGAGCACGACGACCTCACCCGCGACGAGCTGTTCGAGGCGCTCGTCAAAGACGCCGAACGGGCTTATGCCACAAGGGAAGCCGAGCTGGAGGAAATCGCCGGCGAGGGAGCGATGCGGCAGCTGGAACGCAATGTCTTGCTGAACGTCATCGACCGCAAGTGGCGCGAGCACCTCTACGAGATGGACTACCTCAAGGAGGGCATCGGGCTGCGCGCGATGGCGCAGCGCGACCCGTTGGTCGAGTACCAGCGCGAGGGCTACGACATGTTCATGGCCATGCTCGACGGCATGAAAGAGGAGTCGGTCGGCTTCTTGTTCAACGTCACGGTGGAGGCGGTGCCCTCTCCCCAGGTCGCTCCGGTTGAAACTCCGGCGGGGCTGGCGGAATTGGGGACGTCGACGGCCGCTGCCGACGAACAGCAGGATGACACGTCCGTCGCCGCGCCCGCCGCGGTGCGGGAGCAGGTTCCAAGCACGTTGCGCGCCAAGGGCATTGACAACGAGGCCCCCGCTCTGACGTATTCCGGTCCGGCAGAGGACGGTTCGGCGGAGGTTCAGCGCAACGGCGGTGGCGCCCAGAAGACTCCGGCCGGCGTACCCGCCGGTGCCAGCAGGCGCGAGCGGCGCGCCGCCGCACGCCAACAAGGCCGGGGCGCCAAGCCGCCGAAGTCGGTCAAGAAGCGCTGAATAATTGAGGCATAAGCCTCATGCCCCGTCGTGGCCGCGCCGTGCAACATCGGTGCATGACCACGTTGCACACTCCCGCCGATGCTGCCTCGGCTGTTCTGCATAACCCCGTCGTGCCGGACGGGGACGACGAACGATTCGTCGGCTTCGGTGTGATGGGCTTGCCCTTCGTCACCGGGCATTACCTTGCCCTGCGCCACTTTCCGGCAACAACCTTCTCGCCCGGATACCGGTCCGTGTGGCACCGCGACCCCGACGGCGTCTGGACGTTCTATGCGACAACGCCGGGTCCGCAGAGCTGCGCTCGCTACTTCAGCTCGGCCACAGCGCGGGATGCGGTGCAGTGCGACATCGACGTCGCGTGGGTTACGCCGTGGTCGCTGTTCGTCGGCATTCCGGGACTGCTCAAATGGGCGATCGACTTGCGCGCAACCTTGCCGACGCGGCTGATGAGCGCGATCGGCCGGCGGCTGCCGGACGGGGCGTGGACCAACCGGGTGGTGCTGGGTGCCATCGGCCGAGCGGCCGGCCCGACGTTGGGCGCCGGACAGGTCCGGTTATCCGGGACCGTGCCCAACGGCCAGCGATTCATGATCGCTCCCAAGCAGGTGTGGGCGGTGGCTTCCTCGCGCGCGGTGTTGGGTGGTGTGGACCTCGGAACGGTCGGGCCGCTGCCCGAGCAAGCTCGTCTGCAGGGCTTTCGGCCACCGCAAAAGGGTTTGTTCGTCGTGGGTTCGGGACATTTCGAGACGTTCGACCCGAGCCGCCACCGCGCCGTGGAACGCACAATTTCGATTCGCTGACCCGGACGCAACCGAAGGGGACAATGAGCCGATGGCGTCGCACATCACCGAGCCGGCGCCGGCGGGCGAGGCACCCAGCCGGGCGGAGCTGCTGGCAGCGCTGTCGGTGGCAATCGACCTCGGCCTGGGTCAGCCCGCCGAACACATGCTGCGCTCGGCGATGATCGCGACCCGGCTCGCGGATCGACTGGGACTCGTCGACGCACAACGGGATTGCGTGTACTACACGACGTTGATCATGTGGATCGGCTGTCATGCCGACTCTCACGAATACGCTCGGTGGTTCGGCGACGACATCGCCGTGCGGCATGACTCGTACTTGGTCGACTGGTCGGGGCTGCCGTACTGGCGGTTCTTGATGGGCAACATCGGTCGCGGTCAGCCGTTGACGCAACGGCTGGTCATCATGGCAACACTGTTCGCCAATGCGCGCGGCCAACTGTCCCGGTTGATTCATTCGCATTGCACCTCGGCGGCGCTGCTGGCGGATCGTATCGGCCTGGGTCCCGACGTCCAGGCCTCGGTCGCATTCGCTTTCGAGCGTTACGACGGCGGCGGACTGCCGGCCGGTGCGCACGGCGACGAGATCCCGATACAGATGCGGGTCGCTCAGCTCGCCGAGATGGTGGAGGTGCACCACCGCGCGTACGGCGTCGAGGGCGCCGTGGCCATGGCTCGCAGCCGCCGCGGTGGCCAGTTCGACCCGAAGGTCGTCGACACGTTCATCCAACATGCCGATCCGATTTTGGCCGGCCCGGCAGCCGGCGATGCATGGGCCGCCGCACTTCAGGACGCACCCGATCGCCATCAGCGGCTCGACGACAATGGGCTAGACACACTCCTTGTCGCATTCGGAGACTTCGTCGACCTCAAATGCCCGTTCACCCTTGGGCATTCGCGCGCGGTGGCCGGGCTTGCCGGTGACGCGGCGCTGGCGGCCGGCGTCGACACCGGCTCGGTGGCCCTGACCCGACGTGCGGGCCATGTCCACGACCTGGGCCGCATCGGTGTGTCGAATCAAATCTGGTCCAAGCCAGGGTCGTTGACCGCGGGCGAATTCGAGCGGGTGCGGCTGCATCCCTATCTCACCGTGCGGATCCTCAACCAGGTCCGCGGCCTCGGGCGGCTGGCGGAAGTCGCCGGCAACCACCACGAATGCCTGAACGGATCGGGATATCCACGCGGGCTTGCCGGGACCGCGCTGAGCCTGCCCGACCGCATCCTGACGGCCGCGGTCAGCTATCAATCCGGTTGCGAGCCAAGGCCTTACCGAGGTGAGCTATCACCCGGCGCGGCAACGCAGCGGCTGCACGAGCGGGTGCGTGCCGGTGAACTCGACCCCGTCGCCGTCGAAGCGGTGCTGCATGCGGCGGGACAGCCGGCCCAGCGGCCCAAGTCGCGTCCGGGCGGACTCACCCCACGCGAGATCGAGGTGCTCTGCCTGGTCGCCCGCGGGGCGTCCAACAAGGAAATCGCGGCGACGTTGGTGATCAGCGAGAAGACCGCCCGCAACCACGTCGAGCGAACATATGCGAAGATCGGGGTCTCAAATCGCATCGGCGCCAGCATGTATGCGCTACAACAGGGGTTGTCGATCCCGTGACCGCTCCCGACAGCAAATGAGGCAATCGCCCCATTCCGTCACGTGAAATTCGGCGGACAATCGATCCATGAGTCGATATTTGACAATCTGTTACGGCGCAGTGGCTTATCTGCTTTTCCTGGTGTCGTTCTCGTACGCGATCGGATTCGTGGGCAACATCTGGGTGCCCCGCAGTGTCGACCACGCACTCTCGTCCCCGGTGGGCCTGGCGGTGCTGATCGACGTAGCGCTGCTTGGCGTTTTCGCGGTTCAGCACAGCGTCATGGCGCGGCCCGCGTTCAAGAGATGGTGGACCCGGTTCGTCCCCGCCTCGATCGAGCGCAGCACCTACGTGGTCCTGGCAAGCGCCGCGCTGTTGCTGCTCTATTGGCAGTGGCGGACGCTGCCTGACATCGTTTGGGACGTGAGCCTGCCGGCGGCACGCGTGCTGCTGTGGGCGTTGTTCTGGCTCGGTTGGGCGACGGTGTTCTTCTCGTCCTTCATGGTCAGCCACTTCGACCTGTTCGGCTTGCGGCAGGTGTACCTGGCCTGGCGCGGAAAGCCGTACCGTAACTTGGACTTTCGCGTTCGATACCTGTACCGGCTGGTGCGTCACCCGCTGATGCTCGGTTTCCTGATCGCGTTCTGGGCGGCACCCACGATGACGGCCGGGCATCTGCTGTTCAGTGTGGCCACAACGGGTTACATCCTGATCGCCTTGCGGCTGGAAGAGCACGATCTGGTCGAGTCGCTAGGTGATCAATACCGCGCCTACCGCCGCGAAGTGCCGGCGCTGCTGCCGTGTCCACGCCGGCACCCGAACGCGGCGGCGGGCCAGCACTAACCCTCCAGCAGGGTCGCGATCCGCTCCAGGGTGGCCCGGATTCCGGCCTCGGTCTGGCTGGGCATCGAGCCGCTGGTGATCATCGCCTTCTGCTTGTCTTGCGACACGTCCCAGGTTTCGCGGACCAGCGTGCCGGCGGCGCCTTCCGGGGCCGGACTCAGCTCGTAGCGCCAGATGCGGCCACCCACCAGGCCGCCCATCGCGGTGGTCTGCCATGCGATGCGCCGGTCGGGTTCGTACTCGATGACGGTGTTGGTGGTGCGGTAGGGGATGAACAGTGTCTCCTTGCGGCCACGCATCGCCATCCCGAATTTCGACCCCATCGTCAGGGGAGCCGACTTCTGCGTAGCGCGATTCACCGACTCCGAACCGTCGAAGCTGGCGTGTTTGCCGGCGTCGGCCAGCAGCGCGAAGATCCTGTTCGGCGGTGCCTTGATGACCCGCTCGACGCTGAGCGTGTTTCCGTCCATTCGGTAACACTAACGCCGTTGCGCTGGGGGCACGCCCCTCACCGCTGCGCGGCTGGGGGTGCCTCCACCCGCTTGCGGGGGAATATGAGATCGGTCTGTATCGCGGCGTTCTGTGCGGTTTTCCGTTGTGGATTCCCGGTATGTTGCGGATATGGATGTCAAGGAGGTGTTGCTGCCGGGCGTCGGTCTGCGATACGAGTTCATCAGCCACCAGGGTGACCGGATCGGCATCATCGCGCGGCGCGGCGGCGACTTCGACGTCGTTCTCTATGGCTCCGACGATCCCGACCAGGCGCGGCCGGTGTTCCACCTCACCGACGAAGAGGCCGATACCGTGGCCCAGATCCTGGGCGCTCCCCGCATCGCCGAGCGGTTCACCGAGCTGACCCGCGAAGTGCCCGGCCTCGAGGCGGGTCAGGTCAACATCGAGCCGGGCAGCCCGTTCGTCGGCCGGCCGTTGGGGGACACCCAGGCTCGGACCCGCACCGGGGCGTCGATCGTCGCGATCGTGCGCGACGAGGATGTGCTCGCCTCGCCGGGTCCGGCCGAGATGCTGCGCGAGCGAGACGTCTTGATTGTCATCGGCACCGAAGAGGGCATCGCCGGCAGTCGAGCAGATCGTCGACAAGGGCTGAGCCAGTGCAGGTTTCGGGGGCGCTGCTGTTTCAGCTCGGCGCTCTCCTGGCCGCGCTCGCGGTGCTGGGCGGCATCTCGCGCCGATTCGCGCTCTCGCCGATACCGGTGTACTTGATGGCGGGTCTGTCACTGGGCAAAGGCGGCATCTGGCCGGTGGCCGCCGCCGGCGAGTTCATCATGACGGGTGCGCCCATCGGCGTCGTCTTGCTGCTGCTGACCCTGGGACTGGAGTTCTCCGCAACCGAATTCGCCGCCAGCTTGCGCCACCATCTCCCGTCTGCCGGTGTCGACGTGGTCCTCAACGCCACCCCCGGTGCGGTGACGGGCTGGCTGCTGGGGTTCGACGGTATCGCGATCCTGGCCCTGGCCGGCGTCACCTACATCTCCTCCTCGGGTGTGATCGCGCGCCTGCTGGAGGATCTGCGCCGGCTCGGTAACCGCGAAACGCCGGCCGTCCTGTCGGTGCTGGTGCTCGAGGATTTCGCGATGGCCGCTTACCTGCCGCTGTTCGCGGTGCTCGCGTCGGGCGGCAGCGGGCTGGAGGCGGTCGCCGGGATGGTCGTCGCGATCGGTGCTCTGCATGGCCGCATTCGCCGCGTCGTATCACTGGGGCCATCACGTGGGCCGGCTGGTTGCACACGCCGACTCCGAGCAGCTGTTGCTGCGGGTGCTGGGGATCACGCTGATGGTGGCGGCATTGGCCGAATCGCTGCACGCCTCGGCGGCCGTCGGCGCGTTCCTGGTCGGGCTCACCCTGACCGGCGACACCGCGCAGCGGGCGCGCAAGGTGCTGGGTCCGCTGCGTGACCTGTTCGCCGCGATCTTCTTTGTGGCGATCGGCTTGCAGGTCGACCCGCACGAGCTGGTGCCGATGCTGCCGGTGGCACTGAGCATGGCCGTCGTGACCGCGGCGACCAAGGTCGCCACCGGAATGGTCGCCGCCCGGCGCGACGGTGTGGCCCGGCGCGGTCAGTTGCGCGCCGGCACCGCGCTCGTCGCGAGGGGCGAGTTCTCCTTGATCATCATCGGACTGGCCGGTACGGCGATCCCGGTCGTGGCCGCGCTGGCGACGGCGTATGTGTTCGTGATGGCCATCCTGGGCCCGGTGCTGGCCCGATTCTCCGGCGGCCCGCCGCCCGAGGGAGCCGGATCGGCGGCCTAGCGCTCAACCGATATGCAGGGCCACCACCTGCCAGCGGGCTCCACCGGTGGCAGGCAGCTTCTCCACCCGCGCGGCGATGGCGTGGATGCGGTCCCCGCGGCTGTAGGAGCCGAACACCTCGGCGGCGTTCTCCGGATCCCGGGGCCCGGCGGGTTGAAGTCGCATCCGGCGCAGCACCGCGGCACCCTGGCGCCCGGCCGCGGACTGGCTGACCGACAGCACGGAGTCGACCAGGCCGGGCACCAGCAGCGGCCGGAGCTGGGTGACCGGGCGGCGGTGGTCGATGACTTCCAGCACCCGGCGCAGCGCGGCGTCGGCGAAGATCGCCGCCTGGCGCATTGCGGCCGACCAGGCCGCCGCCGTCGGATCCGGTCGCCTGACCGCTCGCCCGCTGTAGGGGCGGCGCGGTGCGGTGCCCGTTCGGCGTGCCACCGTTGACTGCCGGCACCCGGCGACGCTGTGCGGCACATCCCGCGGCGGCGGTTCGTACTCCACGACCGGCACGACGGCGAAAGCGTCACGGGCAGGCGGGCTTTCGGGGCTGATGGTCAACGCGCACTCTCCAAGTCGTCGATGAACGAGCGGTCTGCAGGAGAGTGACAGACAATTGATCTTCAATTGCCAGTCATCATCGCATAATTCGACATCGCGCGTACCCGCGCCGTATTGCGCCCCAGCGAACGATTACCGTGGGCGACAACATCGGGAACGCGAAGGATTGACTAGGAGGCCAGGCCCGGAATGGTGACCCGGTTGTCCACATCGGACGCTTCCTTCTATCGGCTGGAGAACAGCGCCACCCCGATGTACGTCGGTTCGCTGTCCATCCTGCAGCGTCCGCGCGCCGGGCTGAGTTACGAGACGCTGCTTGCCGCCGTCGAACAGCGGCTCCCGCAAATACCGCACTACCGCCAGAAGGTCCGCGAAGTGGGGGTGGGCATGGCCCGCCCGGTATGGATCGACGACGCCGATTTCGACATCACCTACCACGTACGGCGCTCCGCGTTGCCGTCGCCGGGCAGCGATGAGCAGTTGCACGAACTGATTGCCCGGCTGGCCGCGCGGCCCCTGGACAAGACGCGACCGTTGTGGGAGATGTACCTGGTCGAGGGCCTGGCCGACAACCGGGTCGCCCTGTACACCAAGTCGCACCAGGCGCTGATCAACGGCATGAGCGCGCTGGAGATCAACCACGTGATCGCCGACCGGACGCGGCGGCCGGCGCCGTTCCCCGAAGACATCTGGATTCCGGAACGGGAACCCGGAGCGACCCGGCTCCTGGTGGGTGCGCTGAGCGACTGGGTGATGGGGCCGGGCACCCAGCTGCAGGCCGTCGGCTCAGCGCTGGCCGGGGCGGCAACCAACTACGGCGAACTGCTCAACGTGGGCCGCCGGGTCTTCGACATCGCTCGCACGGTCGCGCGCGGCACCGCGCCCAGCAGCCCGCTCAACGCCACCGTTTCGCGCCATCGACGGTTCACCGTCGCCCGCGGAAGCCTCGAGGACTATCGCGCGGTGCGCGCCCGCTACGAGTGCGACATCAATGATGTGGTGCTCGCGGTCGTGACCGGCGCGTTGAGCAACTGGCTGATGTCACGCGGGGAAGGGGTGTCGTCGAGCGCGACCATCCGGGCGATGGCACCGCTTTCCGTCTATGCCGAGGACCAACACGACTCGACGGGCCCCGGCCAGATGATCAGTCAGGTCACTCCGTTCCTGGTCGACCTGCCGGTGGGCGAGGGCAACGCTGTGGTGCGGCTGTCGCAAATCGCGCATGCCACGGAATCGAATCCGTCCGCCTCGCGCCTCGTCGACGCCAGGACCATCGTCACCTTGTCGGGTTTCGCGCCGCCCACCCTGCACGCCATGGGCATCCGGGTCGCGACCAGCTTCTCGGCCCGGTTGTTCAACTTGCTGATCACCAATGCTCCCGGAGCTCAGAAGCAGATGTACGTTGCCGGCGCCAAACTGCTGGAGACCTACGCGGTGCCGCCGCTGCTGCACAATCAGGCGCTGGCCATCGGTGTGACGTCCTACAACGGCACGATGTATTTCGGAATCAACGCCGACCGCGAGGCGATGAGCGACGTCGAGCTGTTGCCGGCGTTGTTGAAGCAGTCACTTGAGGAACTACTCGAAGCTTCTCGCTAGTTGTTGGCGGTGAAAATTGCTGTGTGGATATACCATTCGTTGATGTGAGCACCTCTAACGACGGCGCGCCGGCAAAGGCGAAGAAAAAGAAGTCGCCCGCACGTAACGCACCCAAGATCTCCGACGCCGTCTATGGGGCCGAATTGTTCCGGTTACAAACAGAATTCGTGAAGCTGCAGGAGTGGGTACGGCATTCCGGCGCGCGAATCGTGATCATCTTCGAAGGCCGCGACGCCGCGGGCAAGGGTGGTGCCATCAAGAGGATCACCGAATACCTCAGCCCCCGCACTGCCCACATCGCCGCGTTGCCCGTCCCCACCGATCGGGAGCGCGGTCAGTGGTACTACCAGCGGTATATCGCCCATCTGCCCAGCAAAGGCGAGATCGTGCTGTTCGACCGGTCGTGGTACAACCGCGCCGGCATCGAGAAAGTCATGGGATTCTGCACGCCGCAAGAACATGCGCTTTTTTTGCGGCAGACGCCGATATTCGAGCAGATGTTGATCGACGACGGGATTCTGCTGCGCAAGTACTGGTTTTCGGTTTCCGAGGGCGAGCAGCTGCGCCGTTTCAGGGCCCGCCGCAACGACCCCGTCAGACGTTGGAAACTGTCCACGACAGACCTGGAATCGGTGTATCGATGGGAGGACTATTCGCGCGCCAAAGACGCGATGATGGTGCACACCGATACTCCGGTAAGTCCTTGGTACGTCGTGGAATCCGATATCAAGAAACACGCACGGCTGAACATGATGCACCACCTGCTGTCCAGCATCGAGTACGGCGAGGTCGAGCAGCCGAAAGTCGACTTGCCGGAACGTCCGGTTGTGACCGGCAATTACGAGCGTCCGGCACGTGAGTTGTCGAAGTATGTCGACGACTACGCGGCCACTTTGATCGAGCGCTAGCGATGGGCGCTTCCTCGATCCAGGTCTACATTCCGGCCACGCTGACGATGTTGCAGCAACTTGTCGCCGATGGCTCGCTATTGCCCGTCAATGGCACCGCGTTCGCGGTGACGCCCACATTGCGCGAGGCCTATGCCGAGGGCGATGACGACGAGCTCGCCGACGTGGCGTTGCGGGAGGCGGCGCTGGCCTCGTTGCGGCTGCTGGCCGCCCATGAAGCCGATGGAGCCGACCAGGCGGCGCGGCCGCGGCGCGCGGTAGTGGCCGCCGAAGTCGATGACGCCACCTTCCGTCCCGATCTCGACGATGCGGTGGTCAGACTCGCCGGGCCCGTCCCGCTGGATCGGGTGATCGCCGCCTACGTCGACAACGCGGGCGCCGAGGAGGCCGTCGTGAAGGCGATTGAGGCCATCGATGCCGCTGACCTGGGAGATGAGGATGCCGATCTGATTGTCGGCGACGCGCAGGACCACGAGCTGGCGTGGTACGCGAACCAGGAGCTGCCGTTCCTGCTCGACTTGTTGTGAGCACCACGACGCACCGAAGAATGTGACGCGATCCGGGCCTTCGAGCCTGTAAAGATAACGTAACTTACGGTACCGTAGCCTTTAGTGACGGGCGCTGACGCCCCTCGAAAAATCAGGCGGAAGCTAATCGCCCGCTGCATGAGCAGGAGCTTCCTATGGGTAAGAAATACCAATCGATCACCGCAAACGTCGTCGCTACCAAGCGTCCCACGGTCGCGGGCGCGGAGCGGCATCCCGCCTGGCATGCGCTGCGCAAGATCGCCGCGCGCATCACGACGCCGCTGCTGCCCGACGATTATCTGCATCTGGCCAACCCGCTGTGGTCGGCGCGGGAATTGCGGGGCCGCATTCTGCAGGTCCGCCGGGAAACGGAGGACTCCGCGACCTTGGTGATCAAACCGGGCTGGGGTTTCAGCTTCGACTACGAACCGGGCCAGTACATCGGAATCGGATTGCTGGTGGACGGACGCTGGCGCTGGCGGTCATATTCGCTGACGTCGAGCCCGGTTGCGCGGTCCGGGTCCGGCCCCGAGCGCACGGTGACCATCAGCGTGAAAGCGATGCCGGAGGGCTTCCTGTCCACCCACCTGGTGGCCGGTGTCGAGCCGGGGACGATCGTGCGGCTGGCCGCACCCCAGGGCAACTTCGTGCTGCCCGACCCGGCCCCGCCGTCGATTCTGTTCCTCACCGCCGGCTCGGGGATCACGCCGGTGATGTCGATGTTGCGAACATTGGTGCGCCGCAAGCAAATTAGCGACATCCAACACGTCCATTCGGCGCCGACCGAATCGGATGTGATGTTCGGCGCCGAACTGACAGACCTGGCGTCTGTCCACCCCGGGTACCGGTTGCGGGTACGCGAGACGCGGGCGCAGGGCCGACTCGACCTCGCACGCCTGGACGACGAGGTGCCGGACTGGCGCGAACGTCAAACCTGGGCCTGTGGGCCGGAGGGCATGCTCGCCCAGGCGGAGAAGGTCTGGGCGGCGGCGGGCATCAGCGATCGGCTGCACTTGGAGCGATTCGCGGTGGCCAAGGCCGCACCCGCCGGAGCCGGCGGGACCGTGACGTTCGCCCGAGCCGGTCGCACGGTCGCCGCCGACGCGGCGACATCGCTGATGGACGCCGGGGAGGGTGCAGGAATCCAGATGCCTTTCGGGTGCCGGATGGGTATCTGCCAGTCGTGCGTGGTACCCCTGGTGGAGGGTCACGTGCGTGACCTGCGAACCGGGCAGGAACACGAACCCGGGAGTCGGGTACAAACCTGCATATCAGCCGCATCCGGCGATTGTGTGCTCGACATTTAAACGCTACTCATTGGTAACCTACGGAGTCGTAGGTTACGATAGCGTAGGTACTGATCACAGGAACGAACCGCCGGGAGGTGAGAACGATGGCGATCACAGACGTCGACGTATTCGCACATCTGTCGGACGCTGATATCGAAGCCCTGGGCGTTGAGCTGGATGCTATCCGCCAGGACATTGAAGACTCGCGCGGTGAGCGGGACGCTCGCTACATCCGTCGCACCATCGCAGCCCAGCGCGCGCTGGAGGTGAGCGGCCGGCTGCTGCTGGCCGCCAGTTCACGCCGTTCGGCGTGGTGGGCGGGGACCGTCACGCTGGGCGTGGCCAAGATCGTCGAGAACATGGAGATCGGCCACAACGTCATGCACGGCCAGTGGGACTGGATGAACGACCCGGAGATTCACTCCTCGACGTGGGAGTGGGACATGGCCGGATCGTCCAAGCACTGGCGGTATACCCACAACTTCGTGCACCACAAGTACACCAACATCCTCGGGATGGACGACGATGTCGGCTATGGCTTGCTGCGCGTCACCCGCGACCAGCGCTGGAAGCGCTTCAACATCTTCAACCTGCTTTACAACACCATGCTCGGCATCGGCTTCGAATGGGGTGTCGGCCTGCAGCACGTGGAGATCGGCAAGATCGTCAAGAAGCGGATGGATCAGGACGAAGCCCGCGAGCGCACCGAAGAGTTCCTGGCCAAGGCCGGCCGTCAGGTGATCAAGGACTATGTTGCGTTCCCCGCGCTGACCTCGCTGTCGCCCGGCGCGACCTTCACGTCGACGTTGAAGGCCAACGCCGTTGCCAACGTGATCCGCAACGTGTGGGCCAACGCCGTCATCTTCTGCGGCCATTTCCCCGATGGCGCAGAGAAATTCACCAAGACCGACATGATCGGCGAGACCAGGGGGCAGTGGTACCTGCGCCAGATGCTGGGCAGCGCCAACTTCGAAGGCGGCTGGCTGCTGCGGTTCATGAGCGGCAACCTGTGCCACCAGATCGAGCACCACCTGTACCCCGATCTGCCGAGCAACCGGTTGCACGAGATCTCGGTGCGGGTGCGCCAGGTGTGCGACAAGTACGACTTGCCTTACACCACAGGCCCATTCCTGGTGCAGTACGGCAAGACGTGGCGCACCATAGCCAAACTGTCGTTGCCCAACAAGTACTTGCTGGACAATGCCGACGACGCGCCGGAAACCCGGAGCGAGCGGATGTTCGCCGAACTGGAGTCCGGCTTCGCCGGCACCGATCCGGCCACCGGCCGGCGGCGTGGCCTCAAGACCGCCATCGCCACCGTTCGGGGTTGGCGTCGCAACAAGCGCGCCATGAAGAAAATGGAGCAGATGCTCAGGGACGCCGACGATCTGGCTGCCTAGGCGCTGCGCCTATATCTGGGCAAAGAGCATCACCGTGGTGCCGGCGGCAGTGCACGCTTGATAGAGCGGTTCCAAGCGCGTCGACTGTCGCCGGGCCACGTAACGGCATGACCAATACAGCGCCACGACCGCGAACCCGAGGGCCGCGATCCAGTCGACGGTGGTGATCCACCCGGGTCCTGCTGGTGCCCTGGACATTTCGTGTCCGGGCATTTCCATCCCGGGCATGTTCATGGCCAGCGAATCCGATGGCAGATGAGTGGTCTGGCCGCCCACGGCGCCGCTCATCACCGCGTACATCCACACCATCGCCGCCGTCATCACGGCGTAGTAGGAGTTGGTCAGTCTCACATTGACCGCCGAGGAGGTCTGCCCGGCGCCGCGCACAAACCAGGCGCCTGCCAAGACGAAGAAGATCATCGGCCCGATTGCCGGAACGCCCATTCCGATACGCCAGGCCATCAGGATCATGGCCGCCGCCATCGCCAGGTGTATTACATGGTTGACAGTGCTCGTGGATCGGTCACGTTGCGCAACAAGGAGATAGACGTATGTCGCAATGCTGACGCCGAAGAGCGCGGTGACGATCCAACGCAGCATGGGGTCGCCGATCAAGGGCAGGCTCCATGTTCGGGCATGCGGCGAACGGTACCCCCCTAGGGTACCTAGGTCAAGCAACGCGGCCGTCCCGCGCGCCGCCTCTTTCGTGGTGATCGGTACCGCGGTGGACGAAGATGGCGCGCTTGCCGCCTAGGTCTACCCTCGAAGAGGTACGAGGAAAGGGTGCGCGATGCTCGCAGCGTTCGGATTCGAAACCCTGGGCGTAGTCGTCGGGGACATGTTTTTCGTCGACCCGACCCCGAACGAAGGTCAAGAAACCCCCGAACGGGGAGTCAGACTGGAACTCCGCATCGTCGACCGGGCCGAGCCGCAGGGGTCGATCTACGCGGGCATCCCGATCGCTTTCAACCGCCCGGTATGGCGGGTGGATCTTTTCGGATCGACCGAGAGCCCGCCGGGGACGCTGGACCGGGCCCATCACCATCCCCGCTTCAACGGTTGGGAACCCGGACGCCGGAACTTCGTCCCCGAGCTGTCAGCCGACCCGGTGTCCTGGTTGGCAGATCAGCTGGCGGATCCGGCCGCGGTGCTGGCCCGCGCGGGCGTCGATGCCGATGAGGTCGGCGAGGCCGACAAAGCCGGACTCGCTGCGGCGGCGCCGGAGATTGTCGCCGCTGTGAAGCGGATGCTCGACGGTGTGCGAGACGGGAAGTTAGCGCCGGCCCCCGCCGAGCCGGTTGCCGCCGCTCGTACCGGCTGGCTCTGATCTCGGCAGGCGGCCGCTACTGGATTGCGGTGCCGAAGAGATGTCCGACGCCGTAGGTGAACCCGAGACCCACCGCGCCGCCGAGCACAACGCGCAGCACCGCGCGCCGTACGCTGCCACCGCCGATCCGGGCGCTGAGCGCCCCGGTGAGCGCCAAGGCTGCGAGCACCGCGATAAAAGTCACTGGCACCCGAAATTCGTTGGGTGGCAACAGAATTGACACCAACGGCAGCAGCGCTCCGATGATGAACGAGGCCGCCGAGGCCGCGGCGGCTTGCCAGGGGTTGGCTAAGTCGTGGGGATTGATGTTGAGTTCGGCGTTGGCGTGGGCGGTCAGCGCATCGTGGGCGGTCAGCTCTTTGGCTACTTGCGCTGCGGTCTGAGCCGATAGACCTCGGCCCTGGTAGATGGCGGTGAGTTCGGCAAGTTCGGCCTCGGGTATGTGCCGCAACTCATGTCGCTCTATGGCCAGCTGAGCCCTTTCGCTGTCCCGTTGACTTGAAACCGAAACGAATTCACCCAGGGCCATCGAGACCGCGCCGCCCACCAGGGCCGCCAGTCCGGCGGTGAAGATCGGACCGCGCTCTGTGGTGGCTCCGGCCACACCGACCACCAGGCCGGCCACCGAGACGATGCCGTCGTTGGCACCCAACACTGCCGCCCGCAGGCTATTGAGCCGGCCGGAGCTGTGGCCGGCATGCGGTTCCGCGGCATGCGTTAACGGCTCCTGAGGTGGCTGATTGTCGCCCATGCCGTCTAGCCAAGCGCATTTTCACCCGGTCGCGCCAGCAAGCACAGCCTCATCAAACTTCGTGCACCCAGCCATAGTTAGCTTTGCCTTTGCCGGGGTGACCGACGTTATGATCGCGCTCGCCCGACCTCACAGGACGCCCGTTCTAGCCCGCCGGACAAGCCATGACGCTGGCGCCCGAGGTAGTTCACTTCGCGCAAAGGACCTCTATGACCGTCATTCATGGCTTGCCCGCCCACGTGCTGCTCGTACATTTCCTTGTCGTCCTCGCACCACTGACGGCACTGCTCGAGATCGTGTGCGCCCTGTGGCCGCGCGCCCGGCGGGGACACCTGGTCTGGTTCACCGGCATCCTTGCCGTCGTAACGATGGTGCTGACGCCGATCACGGCAAATGCCGGCGGGTGGCTTTACGATCTGCGGCGCGATCCCAGTCCGATCCTGCGCCAGCACGCCGAGTTGGGCGACACCATGATCTATTTCGCTGTTGCGCTATTGGTCGTCGCGGCCACTCTTTTAGCTCTCGGTTTGGCCGAACGTCGATCCGGCTCGCGTCACGTGGCCGTCAACGTCACCGTCGCGATCGTCGCCCTGGCCGTTGGCGTTGCGACGATGATTCAGATCTACCGCATCGGCGATGCCGGCGCACAATCAGTGTGGGGCAACGAGATAACGCATCTCAAACAGGCCAATACCAAGTAGCCGCCTGGCTCAACCCAGCCCCTCGATGATGGTGGCGTCGGCCGCCGCGCTGCTCGAGTGCGTTGACCATGGTGGTCATGATGCGCGCACCGCTAGCGGGTGGCCAATGGCGATAGCGCCCGCCGTTGACGCTGGTCTTGGCCAGGTCCGCCCCGGTGTCATGAGCCCACGCGAGGACGACGGGCTTGCGGCAACTCCATGCGGCATTCGAAGGTCCGGCAACGTGGTCGCAAGGCCTGGTCGATGGGCGCGGGAGCTAGCCGGTCCCGTCGGGAGCCAAACTCAGCGATGCGCGTCAATCAGGGCGGCAACCGCCTTCTGTGCGTCCTTGGTGGCGAGCGGAGGCGCGGCGAACATCTCAGCGATCATCATCGCTACCGGAGTGCTCCACAGCAGCATGCCCAACGCGACGGGATGTTCACCGTCGGTCTCAGTGTTTAAACGGGCCATCAACTTCGCCAGTGCTGCACCTAGACGCTTCATATGCCGCCTATCAAGCCCGACACGCAACTGCTTGGTCGAGATGAGAATCTCCAAGCCCGCCATGGCGTTTGGATTGGCGAACGCCTCCCACGTCGCCCGCACCAAGTCTTCTGTGTCCGTGACTTGCGCCGGATCGGACAACACCTCAAGCGATGCGGTCAGACGGTCGACTGCGTCTGCGATCACCGCAGTTAGCAGACCCTCGCGGTCCCCGAAATGATGCTGAATGACACCCCAGCTAACACCGGCTCGTTCAATGATGTGCCGAGCGCTCGCCGCTGAAAAACCTTCCTCGCGAATGCACCGAACCGTCTCGTCGATGAGTAGGTTTCGGGTCCGGTCTCCCCGCTCCTGTCGCCCAGTGACCGGACGACGCGGAGCAGTGCGCCTGCCCGCAGTCATTGTCGCAGTCCGCCCTGCTCACCGCGTTCCCTCATCCACGACACCCTAGGGCAACACCCTTGTCAGCAAAACATGGCATGTGCCATGCTTCGGGCATGAGATACCCGCCGTTCGCCACAGGCCCGGATCATGACTGAGACGCTCAACGCCGACGACAGGCGAGAGTCGCCTCACCGGCCCGGACTCTCATCACTGCAGAAATCGCTGTTTGGCGTCCTGGCATTCTTCTTCGTCATCCACATCGTGTTTTGGTACCTGGAATTTCATGCCGGCGTGTCCCATGTCGTCGCGTCCACCACGTTGGTCGCCTTTGTCGTGGGCTGTTTCGTGACGGCGCTTGCGCTGCCGTGGCTACCGCTTCCCGGTCAGCGTGACCGCACGGGGTCGGAACGACTGGGTGCGATGGTCATCGTCTGGGTCTTCATCGCCCTGATCCCACGGTTCATTTGGGAACTACCGTGGCTCTTGGTTTTTGACCAGATCAGAGACGGTGTACAGCACGGCACACTCTGGACCTACATGTGGTCGCCCATCCTGCTCGGAGGCGACGCCCGTTACCTCAACGGCGATCCGCTCATCATCGTCCTTGAGTGGATCGCCTTCTTCATCGGCCTCTTCGAGGCGTATGCGATGGTGCAGTTCTTCCGAAACGGCAAGCGGTTCACCAATACTCAGCTCTCCTTCATCATGGGCGGGATGATCGTGGAGGTCACGCTGCCAGCTGTCTACTTCGGCGTAGAGATCGCGAACAACCTGCAAAGCATGACCAGTCCAGTCGAGATGTGGATCAAGTTCGTGGTCCTGAACCTCTTGTGGTGCACTATGCCGTTCGTCACCTACTTCTGGGGCGTTCGTCGGCTGGCCCGGCAAGACCTTGCCGTGAAGTTCTAGTTCGCTTGAGCCTGCGATCACTACAGGAGACGGAGGCGGGCGTCCGCCTTGCGTTAGTTCGGTCGGTTAGCGGTGCGCCCGCTATCTTTACTCGTCACTGAATCCATACCGCAGAGACCCCCCGCGCTCGGCCAGGGAGGCGGGGGTCTCTGACGGGAGGTTCGTGTTACCCCAGCCGTTCGATGATGGTCGCGTTGGCCATGCCGCCGCCCTCGCACATCGTCTGCAGACCGTAGCGGCCGCCGCGCTGCTCGAGCGCGTTGACGAGGGTGGTCATGATGCGTGCACCGCTGGCGCCCAGCGGGTGGCCAATGGCGATGGCGCCGCCGTTCACGTTGGTCTTGGCCAGGTCGGCCCCGGTGTCGTGGGCCCACGCGAGCACCACGGGCGCAAAGGCCTCGTTGACCTCGAACAGGTCGATGTCGGCCAGCGTCAGGCCGGCCCGCCGCAGCACCTTCTCGGTCGCCGGAATGACGCCGGTCAGCATGTAGAGCGGGTCGTCGCCCACCACGGTCGTGGTGTGGATGCGGGCCAACGGGCGCAGGCCCAGCTTCCTGGCGACCTCACTGGTGGTGATCAACACCGCGGCGCTGCCGTCCGAGAGCGGCGACGAGTTGCCCGGCGTGATCTCCCAATTGATCTGCGGGAAGCGCTCTTTCATCTTTTCGCTGTAGAACGCCGGCTTCAGCGTGGCCAGTGTCTCTACCGTGGTGGCGGGGCGGATGATCTCGTCGGTGTACAGCCCGGCGATCGGGATCAGCTCGTTCTCGAACAGCCCGTCCTTGGTGGCGCGAGCGGCCTTGTCGTGGCTGCCGGCCGAGAACTCGTCGAGCTGAGTGCGGGAGAATCCCCACCTCGCAGCTATCAGCTCGGCGCTGATACCCTGCGGCACAAGGCCTTCGGGGTAGCGCGCGCCCATGCCCTCGCCAAACGGGTCGCTGCCCGGCAATACCTGGGTGCCCATCGGTACGCGGCTCATCGACTCCACGCCCGCGGCGATCACCAGGTCATAGGCACCGGCGATAACGCCCTGGGCGGCAAAGCTGATCGCCTGCTGGCTGCTGCCGCACTGGCGGTCGATCGTCACGCCGGGAACCGACTCGGGGAAGCCCGCGCCCAGCAACGCGTTGCGCGCGATGTTGACCGCCTGATCGCCGACCTGGGTGACGGCACCGGCGATGACGTCGTCGACCTGCGCCGGGTCCACACCGGTGCGGGTCACGAGTTCACGCAGGCTGTGCGCCAACAGGTCAACGGGCAATACATCGTGTAGCGCGCCGCCGGCCTTGCCCTTGCCGATGGGGGTGCGGACGGCGCCGACGATGACGGCGTCGCGGCCTTGAAAACCAGGCGAGAAAGCGGTCATGACTCCTCCTTGAGTCTCCTCGAGTCCTGAGTATGGCTCGATATACCCAGCAAAACGTCTAGGTATACTAAAATCAACCCAGACGGGAGGTGATTTAGATGACATTTCTGCAGGGCGCCCTGGCGGACCGGGAGAAATGGTCGCCGGTCGGCCAGTGCGCGATCGAGAAGACGATGGCGGTGGTCGGCACCAAATCCGCGATGCTGATCATGCGCGAGGCGTACTACGGCACCACCCGGTTCGACGACTTCGCCCGCCGGGTCGGCATCACCAAGGCGGCCACGTCGGCGCGATTGGCCGAGCTGGTTGACCTCGGGCTATTCGCGCGCCAGCCCTATCAGGAGCCCGGACAGCGCAGCCGCGAGGAGTACGTGTTGACCGAGGCCGGCATTGATTTCATGCCGGTGGTCTGGGCGCTGTTCGAGTGGGGACGACACCATCTGCCGGGCCGTAACCGGCTGCGGCTGACTCATCTTGGCTGCGGCGCCGAGGCGAGCGTCGAAATTCGGTGCACCGAGGGCCATCTGGTGCCGCCCGACGAACTCGGCATGCGGCTGGCTAGGTCTCCCTGAGCGCCGCCAGCAACCGCCGGGCCGCCTCGACGCGGCGAACGGCCGGGCCGGAGAGCGTGTCCAGCGCACATTCCGGGTCCGCCGGCGGTCCCATGTGGCCGCAGCCCCGCGGGCAGTCCTGCACCGTCTCAGCAAGATCCGCGAAGGCCGAGAGCACGTCGTCGGGCCTGATGTGGGCCAGCCCAAACGAGCGAATGCCCGGGGTGTCGATCACCCAGCCGGAACCCGGCAGCGAGTCGCCCAGCGGCAGCGCCACCGACTGCGTCGAGGTGTGTCGTCCCCTGCCGATATCGGTGACCACGCCGACCGCCCGATCAGCTTCGGGGACAAGGCGATTCACCAAAGTCGACTTGCCGACCCCGGAATGCCCGAGCAGCACGGTGATCTTGCCGGGAAGCAACTCTGCCACCGCGAGCAGCGGGTCGTCGACGCCGGCGGCGACGATCGTCAGATCCAGGTCGACGAACTGCTCGGCGAACGGTTCGGGTGGGGCGAGGTCGGTCTTGGTCAGGCACAGAATCGGTGTCAGGCCGCCGGCGTACGCGGCGATCAGCGTCCGGTCGACCAGGCCGGTGCGTGGCGGCGGGTCGGCAAGTGCCACCACGATGAGCAGTTGATCGGCGTTGGCGACCACTACGCGCTCGGCGGGGTCGGTGTCATCGGCGGTGCGCCGCAACACCGTTCGCCGCGGACCACGGCGCACGATGCGGGCCAGGGTGTCCGGCCGCCCGGACAGGTCGCCGACGATGTCGACATCGTCGCCGACGACGATCGGGGTGCGGCCCAGTTCGCGGGCCCGCATGGCGGTGACCCGGCGCTCGGGGCGGCCGCCCAGCGCACACCCCCAGCGGCCGCGGTCGACGCTGACCACCATGGCGGACTCTGCGTCGGCGTGTTGCGGACGGGTCTTGGTTCGGGGCCGCGTCCCCTTACCGGAGCGGACCTTGACGTCGGACTCGTCGTAGTCGCCCGGCTTCAAACGCTGGACTCCAGCATGCGTGCCCACAGCTGCGGGAATTCCGGCAGCGTCTTGGAGGTGGCGCCGATGTCGTCGACCTGAACCCCGGCGACTCGCAGCCCGACGATCGCGCCGGCCATCGCCATCCGATGGTCGGCATATGCGCGCCAGACGCCGGAATGCAGTGGTGTGGAAGTGATTTCCAGGCCGTCGGGCGTCTCCTGGCAGTTGCCCCCGAGCCGGTTGATCTCGGTGCTCAACGCGGCGAGCCGGTCGGTCTCATGGCCCCGCAGATGGGCGATGCCGCTCAATCGTGACACCGACCCCGGGGTCGCCAGCGCCGCCAGCGCCGCCACGGATGGCGTCAGCTCGCCGACGGCGCGCAGGTCGACGTCGAATCCGTCGTAACCCGCCGAGCCCCGCACTTCGAGAAATGAATCAGTCTGGTTGACAACGGCATTCAGCTTGCCCAACACGTCGAGGATGTCGCCGGCGGGTTGGACGCTGGTCGGCCGGCCATCCGGTGATGCGTACGGTGCCGCCCGTGACGACGGCCGCCGCCAGGAACGGAACGGCGTTGGTGAGATCGGGTTCGACATCCCAGTGCCGGGCCGCGACGGTGCCGGGATGCACCTGCCAGCGGTTGGGCACCGAATCGTCGATGTCGACGCCGGCCTGCCGCAACATCACCGTCGTCATCGCGATGTGCGGCGCGGACGGTAGCGACGTGCCGGTGTGGTGCACGGTCAGGCCGTTGCTGAACGACGCGCCGCACAACAACAGGCCGGACACGAACTGTGACGACGCCGAGGCGTCGATTGCCACGGTGCCGCCGGCGACCGATCCGCTGCCCCGGACGCGGAACGGCAGGCCCGTTCCCTCGATCGGGACGCCGAGCTCGCGCAGCGCGTCCAGCAGCGGCGCGATCGGCCGGGCCCGGGCCTGCTCGTCGCCGTCGAATTCCACCGCCGCGTCGGCCAGGGCTGCCAACGGCGGCACGAAGCGCAACACCGTGCCGGCCAGGCCGCAGTCCACGCGCGCGCCGGGACCGGGATCGAGTCGGCCGCTGACCGTCAGCTCGGAACCGTCGCCGTCCACGCGCAATCCCAGCGCGGTGAGCGCGCCGATCATCAGGTCGGTATCGCGGCTGCGCAGCGCGCCGCTGATGGTCGAGGCATTTTGGCCCTGCGCGCTCGACAGTCCCGCGAGCACGCAGCGCCCGGTTGGTCTGCGATTTCGAGCCCGGAACGGTCACGGTCGCGTGCACCGATGCCGGCGCGGTGGGGGCCGTCCAGGGCTCGGTGGTCACGGCTTCATCCTGCCGTGTCGGCGGGTGTCGTGGGTACCGGGCACCATGGAAGTCATGTGTGGACGGTTTGCGGTCACGACGGATCCGGCCCTGCTAGCCGAGAAGATCAAAGCGATCGACGAAGCTACCGGTACCTCGGAGCGTGCGGGGGAGCCCAACTACAACGTGGCTCCCACGGCCACGGTCGCGACGGTGGTGTCCCGCCACAGTGAGCCGGACGACGAGCCGACTCGTCGGGTGCGGCTGATGCGCTGGGGACTGGTGCCGCCGTGGGTCAAGGCCGGTCCGGACGGCGGCCCGGATACCAAGGGTCCGCTGCTGATCAACGCCCGGGCCGACAAGGTGGCGACCTCGCCGGCGTTTCGCGGTTCGGCCAAAAGTAAGCGCTGCCTGGTGCCGATGGACGGCTGGTACGAATGGCGGCCCAATCCGGACAACGCCGCGGGCAAGAAGACCGCCAAGACACCGTTCTTCATGCACCGCGACGACGGCGAGCCGCTGTTCATGGCCGGCCTGTGGTCGGTCTGGAAGCCCGGCAAAGAAGAAGACCCGCTGCTGAGCTGCACGATCATCACCACC
This sequence comes from uncultured Actinomycetota bacterium, assembly GCA_963794245.1. GTDB lineage: Bacteria > Actinomycetota > Actinomycetes > Mycobacteriales > Mycobacteriaceae > Mycobacterium. The sequence continues at coordinate 115,299 of CAWCDD010000007.1, forward strand.
GACGCCGTCGGCGAGCTGGCCGAGGTGCACGACCGGATGCCGTTGATCCTGGCCGAGCGCGACTGGGACGCCTGGTTGAATCCCGACGCGCCGCTGGACCCCGAGCTGCTGGGCCATCTACCGGATGTGCGCGGCATCGAGTTGCGCGAGGTGTCGAGGTTGGTGAACAGCGTGCGCAATAACGGTCCCCAGCTGCTCGAGCCCGCCGAGCCGGAGCCCGAACAAATCACGCTGCTTTAGCTATTAGGCCGCCTCGTCGTCGTCTGGGTCGAGCAGCAGTTTGTTGGGGTGGTGGAAGGTGTTGGTGCGGGGTTGGCCGCGGTCGAGGTGTGGGGGTGGGATCCATTCGGTGTCGCCGTTGGGGTGTTTTCGGGTGGTCCAGCCGCGGGGTTGCAGCAGTCGGTGGTGGGGGCCGCAGGTCGAGGGTGAGGTTGTCGATGCCGGTGGTGTGGCAGGTGGCGTAGTCGGTGATGTGGTGGACTTCGCAGTAGTAGCCGCCGACGTCGCAGCCGGGTGCGGAGCAGCCGAGGTCTTTGGCGTACAACACGATTCGCTGTCCGGGTGAGGCGAGGCGTTTGGTGTGATACAGCGCGACGGGTTTGGCGTTGTCGAAGATCGCCAGGTAGTGGTGGGCGTGGCGGGCCAGGCGGATGACGTCGCTGATCGGTAGCCGGGTGCCGGCGCCGGTGATGCCGTGTCCGGCGGCGGCGTCGAGTTCGGCCAGGGTGGTGGTGACGATGATCGAGGCGGGCAGCCCGTTGTGTTGGCCGAGGTTTCCCGAGGCCAGGACCGCGCGCAGGGCGGCATTCAATCCGTCGTGTTGGCGCTGGGCCGGGACTGCGGGCGTCGTGGTCGATGGCCTGCTGGCTGGGGGCGCCGTCGACGCACGGGGTCTCGTCGTAGGGGTTGCACATGCCGGGGGCCGCGAGTTTGGCCAGCACCGCCTCCAGGGTGGCGCGGGCTTCCGGCGTCAACCAGCCCTGCAGCGCGGACATGCCGTCGGCCTGTTGCTTGCCGAGCGTAAACCCGCGCCGGTGGGCGCGGTCGTCGTCGGTGAAGGTGCCGTCGGGGTTGAGGCAGTCGGCGAGTCGGTCGGCCAGCCCGGCCAACTGATCGGGCCGGTACTGGGTAGCTAGGCGGGCCAGTTCGGCTTCGGCGTGCGCGCGGGTGTCGACATCGATCCAGCCGGGCAGCTGGTGGTAGAAGCGGCGGATCACCGCGACGTGGCCTGCTCCGAGTTTTCCTGCCCGCTGTGCGGTGGCGGTGGCCGCCAACACAGGTGCCAGGGGTTCGCCGGTGAGCCCGTGGCGGGCGCCTAGGTCGGCGGCGTCGCGGACGCGCCGGTTGGCTTCGGTGCGGCTGGTCAGTGTCCATTCGGCGACGGCGTGGGAGAGTTTGCCGCCGAGTTCTTCGGCGGTGGCCAGTTGTTGGAGTTGATTGATCAGGGGATGCTCGGCGGCGGGCAGCCGTCGTCGCACTTTCTCGCAGCGTTCCAGCAACACCAGCCGCTCGTGGGTGCTCAGCAGCGCGAAATCCAGCCCGACGACGGCATCGACCGCTGCGTCCAGCGCATCGAAGGCCGTCGCGACCGCTTCGCGATCCGCAACGACACCTGAACTCATACCAACAAACTATCCGGACCCACCGACAAAAAACCCCGTCCTGAGACCACTGAAACCACAGTGACACAAGAGGTTTCGGTCCCCGGACGCCTCCGACTTGTCCGCGGGAGACAACGGTCAGCCGATCTTTGTCGGTTGGCGACGGATCCTGCCGGCGGCCGGGGACTTAGCATGCGTGTGTGACTGGTTCGTACACGTACGCCTTCGAAGACATCCAAAACCGCCCGGTCGCGGTGATCGGAGCGGGCACTCTGGGACGCCGCATCGCCCTGATGTTCGCCACCCGTGGTGGAACCGTGCGAATTTACGCGCGGCGCGCCGAACAGCGCGACGAAGCGACACACTACGTGACCCAGGCGCTACCAAAGCTGGTGGCCGACCGAGGATTTGGCGAAGTCGGCATCGTCACCGCCACCGGTTCGCTCGACGAGGCGTTGGACGGCGCCTGGCTGGCCGTGGAGTCGGTACCGGAAAAGCTAGAGGTCAAGATTCCGCTATGGGGTGAGATCGACCAAGCGGCCCCACCGGGCACCATCTTCGGGACCAACTCGTCGTCCTTACCGTCGCGGCTGATGGGCGAAAACGTGCACGACAAAACACGTTTGTGCAACACGCACTTCTACATGCCGCCGGAAATCAGCGCCGTAGACCTGATGTCGAACGGTCAGACCGACCGCGGCCTGCTCGACACGCTGTTGACCGTCCTGCCCGAATTCGGCGTCCATCCCTTCGAAGCGCGCAAGGAAAGCACCGGCTTCATCTTCAATCGCATCTGGGCGGCCATCAAACGCGAGTCGCTGGCGGTGGTCGCCGAGGGCGTGGCCCGCCCGGAGGACGTGGACGGGATGTTCAAGGTCAACTGGCGCGTGCCGGCAGGGCCGTTTCAGATGATGGACATGGTCGGCCTCGACGTCGTGCTCGATATCGAAAACCACTACGCCGCAGAGTTTCCGCACCTGCCGAAGAACGTCCGCGACTTGCTGCAGTCCTATATCGACGCAGGCAAGCTCGGTATCAAGACCGGCGAGGGCTTCTACACGTACTAGTTGCTCAGAACCAGCTTCCAGTTGCCGTTGACGTTACGGTCCGGGACGCACCAGAAGTTGTTCCAGCCACCCGGCGTCGAAGCCTTCACGCCCGGGCCGGCGTCCTGACAGGCCTGCCGAGTCGGGTAGTTGCCCTCGGTCTGAATCGTGTCGGCGTTGCTGACACCCAGTCCGGCCGTCATCAACCCCGCGAAGGCCAGCACACCAGCGGCGATAAATCGCTTCATTTCCATCCCATCCTCGTGTGGTGCTCCAGCATGGATACCAACCGGGGATAACGTTAGGCCTCGTCAGACGACCGCATGGGTGTTTTCGCTGCGAAACTACGCGCGCTGCAGGGACACCGCGGTGGCGACGGCCTCGAGCAGTCGGGTGAGTTGCTCCGCGTTGCTGATCGTGCGGTCTCCGCCGGCAAGCCGGGTGAACACACCGGCGATGAACGTGGTGACGGCCGTCGTCTGCGCGTCGAGCAGCGCGGGATCGTCGGTGCCGGGTTGCAGGTGAGCGATCGCCTCGTGGGCCATCGCGTTGATCCGCGCGACGAACGTCTGTGACGTCTCGGCGAGACCGGGATCGCGCACCGCCCCCAGCAGCAATTCATGCCGCGCCCGGTTCAGCATCAGTCCGGGCCCGTCGGCCTGCATCATGGTCAGCTCCGCCAGGTGGGCGAATGGCGAGAGCGGGTCGAGCGGCGCGTCGATCACCGATTGCAGGTTGGCGACATCGATTTCGGCCATCCGCCAGCCGACGCCCCGCAACAGCGCCGCTCGGGTGCGGTAGTAGTACGACGTGGTGCCATCCGGCACGCCCGCGCAGCGATCGACCTGCCCGTGCGTCAGCCCGCGAGATCCCTGCTCCGCGAGCACCTGGATTGCGGCGTCACATAGTTCGCGCCGGCGTTCGTCACCGTTGCGCTTGCGGGATCGTGAGTTGGCTGCCATGAGTCACCGAAGGACGGTGCCGCCGTCGATGTTGACGACCTGACCGTTGATCCACTCGCCTTCCTCGGACAGCAGGAAGGCGACCAGCGCGGCGATGTCTTCGGGATCGCCGACCCGTGTTCCGCGAATGCGCTTGAGCGCGCCGGCCTGCAGGTCCGGCCATTGCGGAACCGACCGGATGGCCTCGGTCGCGGTGAACCCCGGCGCGACCGCGTTGCAGCGGATGCCCTCCTTGCCCCACCGGGAGGCGACGTGGCGGGTCAGCGCGCCGATTCCGGCTTTCGCGGTGGCATAGGCCGGTCGTGCCGGCTCGCCCTGGAAGGCCGCCGCCGAGGACATGTTGACGATCGCTCCGCCACCGCGTTTGAGCATTTCCGGGATGGCGTATTTCATGGCGGCGACGTACCCGCGCAGGTTGACGGCCATCACGCGGTCCCACACGTCGAAGTCGATATCGACCACATCGGTGTCGGCGCGGATCGTGCTCATGTCCGCACCGACGTTGAACAGTAGGTCGACCCCGCCGTAAGTCGTTGCGGCGGAGTCGATCAGGCCGGAGACCGATGCGGGATCCGCGAGGTCGAAGACGACGTGGGATGCCGTGCCGCCGGACCCGACGATGCGCGCGGCGGTCTGCTCCGCGGTATCGGCCGCGACGTCGCCGACGACGACCCGGCAGCCTTCCGCCCCGAGCCGGGCGGCCGTCGCGGCACCGATGCCGGTGGCGCCGCCGACCACGACCGCAACTCGTTCGGCCAGGCCGCGCAGTCCCATGAATCACCTCTCCCGCGTCGAGGATATTGACTTTACCTCTAGAACTGTAGAGGATCGCCAGTCATGGCTGGAATTCACCGGGAGCGTCCCGGGGCCGCCGATCTGGCGGCGGCAACCGACACTCCTGCGACGCCGCTCGGTGACGACATCTGGATGTCGCTCGGCGTCTCGAATTCCTACGCCGTCGCCACCGACGAGGGCCGGGTCATCGTCAACGCCGGACTGGTGTTCGAGGGCCCGTTACACCGCAAGGCTTTTGCCGACGTTCCGGGCCCGGCCCGGGCCATCGTGATCACCCAGGGGCACGCCGACCATTGGGGCGGGGTGAACACGCTGCGCGACGACGGCACCGACGTACTGATGCACCGCAACTACCGGTACTGGCGCGACGACAACAATCTGTTGATGGGCTACCGCGTGCCCAAGACGTCGTTCGCGTTCCAGAAGTTCTCCGACGCGGTCCTCGAGCACTTCAAGACCATCGATCCGGCGACGATCGACTTCTCCTTTCCCGAGCCGACCACGACGTTCGACCGCCACCACAAAATGGCCGTCGGTGGCCGGAGGATCGAGCTGGCCTGGACGCCGGGCGGTGAGACCACCGACGCGCTGGTGGTGTGGCTGCCCGAGGATCGAATTCTGTTCAGCGGCAATCTGTTCGGGCCGCTGTTCGGCCACGTGCCGAATCTGATGACAATCCGCGGCGACCGGTACCGCGACCCGATTCTGTACATCGAGTCGCTGAACACCGTGCTGGACTTTTGCCCGCGGCGACTGATCACCGGCCACTTCGCGCCGATCGAGGGCGCCGATCGCATCGCCGAGGAAGTCACCGCGATGCGCGACGCCATGCAAGCCGTACACGATCGCACCGCGGAGCTGATGAACTCCGGCGCCGACATCCACACGGCGATGCGCGACGTCAAGGTGCCCGAGCAGCTCGACGTCGGCGAGGGCTACGGCAAGACGTCGTGGAACGTGCGCGCCATCTGGGAGATGTACACCGGATGGTTCCGGCATCGTTCCACCACCGAGCTCTACGGCGTGGCACCGGATTCCGTTGCGGCCGACGTGGTCAATGCCGCCGGCGCCGACGCGCTGGTCGAGGCGGCCCGCGGCCATGTCGACAACGGGCGACCGCTACAGGCGATACACCTGACCGACCTCGTCCGCACCGCCCAACCCGCGCATCCCGGGGCGCGCGCCGTTGCCGCCGACGCGCACCAGGCGCTGCTCGCCGACACCGAAAACTTCTGGGAAAAGGCCTGGCTCACCAAATCCGTCGACGAATTGAGGACCGACGCATGAACACCATCAGGTTCGACTTCACCGGCGCCAATGTGCTGGTGACGGGAGGCACCAGCGGCATCGGCAATGCGATTGCCGCCGAATTCGCCAAGGCGGGCGCCGCCGTCACGGTGACCGGCACCCGCGGATCGACCGCCGACTATCCCGAGACGGACCTGAGCGCATTCACCTACCGCCAATGCCAGATCCAGGATCCCGACGCCGTCGACGCGTTGGCGGACTCGCTGGGTGAACTCGACATCTTGGTCAACAACGCCGGCGGCCCTTACCCCGCCGGCGACGAATACGACCCGGACGGCTACGTCGCGTCGGTGACGCAGAACATGTTGGGCCCCATGCGGTTGACGATGCGCTGCTACGACCGTCTGAAGGCGAGTAATGCGCCCGGCGGCGCGAGCGTCGTCAGCGTCGTCTCGATGTCCGCGTTCCGCTCGGCGGTCTTCGTCCCGGGCTATGCCTCCTCGAAGATGGGCCTGATCGCGTTGACGATGAACCTCTCGCGTCGATGGGCCAACGACGGAATCCGCGTCAACGCCATCGCGCCCGGGCTGATCGACACCCGAATGACGCATCCGGCCATGGGCATTCCCGAGGTCATGGACGTCGAGATCGGTTTCCACACACCGTTGGGCCGACCCGGAACACCCCAGGATTGTGCGGGTGCGGCGCTGTTCTTGTGTACCGATGCCGCGTCGTACATCACCGGCACCACCATCGCCGTCGACGGCGGATACCTGACGGTCTGAATCATGAGCGACTACGCCAACATCGCGACCGCCGACGACGTCCTCAAGCTGGCGTCGCAACGCACCGGGCTCACCGAAATCGATTCCGACTCTTGGCGTGACGGACTGCGGCTCATCCTCGACGACCTCAACAACTCGCCGGCGTTCACCCAGTTCGGCCGGGAACGCATCCTCGACGACGCCACCAACGCCCTGGGCCGGCGGCTGCAGGTGCACCGCTACATCCAGGAACATCCCGACGTGCTCGACGCGCCCGTCGAGCGGCCACTGATCGTGCTCGGCATGCCGCGCACCGGCACCACCGTGATCAGCTATCTCCTCGATCAAGACCCGGCCCGCCGCTCGCTGCTGCACTGGCAGTGCGTGGACCCGATCCCGCCGGCGCCCACCGAGTCGCTGCGCACCGACCCGCGCTGCCTGGCCCTGCTGGACGAGCAACGCAAGATCCTGGAGATGGTCACGCAGGCGAAAGTGCCACTGCCACATTGGGAAGACGCCGACGGGCCCACCGAGGACATGTTCATTCACAACCAGGACTTCAAGGGACTGTCCTGGGACTCGTTCCTGTCGAGCGCGCGCTACTGCGAATGGCTGTTCGACGAGACCGATATGGCGAGCACCTACGAGTATCAGAAGCGGTATCTGCAGGTGCTGCAGTCCACCGCGCCGGGCGCCTGGAGCCTGAAGATGCCCTCGCATTCGGTGCACATCGAGGCGTTGCTGAAGGTCTTCCCCGACGCCCGGCTGGTGTGGGCGCATCGCGACCCCTACAAGGCAACCGGGTCGCTGGCCAACCTGTGGAAGCTACCGAAGGGGATGACACACAACCCCGAGGCCATCGACTCCGAAGCCATGGGGCGCAACGCGATGTGGCAGATGCGCTACCACGTGGACCGGCCACTGCGGGCCCGCGAGCGCATCGGCGACGACCGCTTCTTCCACATGTACTACCACGAGATGATGCGCGACCCGATGGACGTGATGCGCCGCATCTACGAGTGGGCCGGCGATCCGCTGACCCCCGAAGCCGAAGCGCGCATGCGCAATTGGCTCGCAGCGCATCCGCAGGACCGGTTCGCGCTCAACTCGTACAGCCTCGACCAATACGGCCTGAGCGTCGAACAACTCGAGCCGGTCTTCGCCGAATACCTTGACACCTTCGACATCGAACTCGAGGCTGCGCCATGAAAATGTCCATCGTCACCGGACCGGGTAAGGCAGAGGTCATCGACGCCGACCGCCCACAGGCCGGTCGCAACGACGTCCTCGTCCGGATGCGTGCCTGCGGCATCTGCGGTTCCGACGCGTTCTACATCACGATCGGCGGCATCCCGCCGCGCCAGGGACACACGCCGCTGGGGCACGAGCCGGCCGGCGAAGTCGTCGAGATCGGCGATCAGGTGTCCGGCATCGCGGTCGGGGATCACGTCGTGATCAATCCGATGGCCGCGCCGGGCGGCATCATCGGCAACGGGGGAGCGGCCGGGGCGCTCGCGGATTACCTGCTGATCGAAAACGCCGTGCGCGGAACCAGTCTCGAAGTCATTCCCAGCCACATCCCGTGGGAAGTCGCCGCGCTCAACGAGCCGATGGCCGTCGCCCGCCACGGCGCCAACCAGTGCAAACCCAAGCCGACGGACAAGGTCGTCGTGTTCGGTGCCGGGCCGGTCGGGCTGGGCGCCGTACTGGCCTTCAAATCCCTTGGGGTAAGCCATGTCGTGGTCGTGGACCTGATTCCCACCCGGCTGGAGAAGGCGTTACAGATCGGCGCCGACGCCGTGATCAACTCCGCCGACGAGAGAGTCGTGCGGCGCCTCATCGAACTGCACGGTGAGGGTGAGACGAGTGTTCCCCGGCAAGGCCGGCACCGATATCTACCTGGACGCCGCTGGGGCGTCCGCGGTCGTCGACACCGCGCTGGCCGCCGCCAAGAAGGGCGCCACCCTGGGAATCGTTGGCGTGCACAAAGAGCCGGTGCCCGTCGAGTTCGTCAACATCATGAGCAACGAGATCACCATCGTCGGATCCATGGGATATCCCGACGAGATCTTCGAGGTGACCAAGGACCTCGTCGCGAACTGGGAGAAGTATGCGCTGATCATCAGCCACACCATCCCGTTCGACAGTATCGGCGAGGCGCTCGAACTCGCCAGCACGCCCGGCGCCGCCGACAAGGTGGTGGTGACTTTCTGAGCTCGCGCTACTTGGTGCCCAGGTAGTCGAGGGCGAGTTGGGCGGCGTTGGCGCCGCACATGCCGTGCGCGCCGGGTCCCGGCGGGGTTGCCGCCGAGCAGATGTACATGCCCGGAATGCCAATGGTGTAGGGCGAAAACGTGATTCGCGGACCGAATGTCAGCTGGCGAATATCCTTGGCGCCGGTCATGATGTCGCCGCCGGCGTAGTTGGCGTTGAAGCTGGCCATCTGCGTCGTCGAGCGAACGGTGTGGCCGACGATGCGGTCTCGGAAACCGGGCGCGAATCGCTCGATCTGGGCGATGATCGCCTCCGTCGCATCGCCGGCGTAGCCGTTGGGGACGTGCGCGTAGCTCCACACCGGGTGGGTATTGCCCACCGAGCGTTGCGGATCGGCCAAGTACTGCTGACCGATCAGCACGAACGGCCGCTCGGGCATCCGACCGGCGTGAACGTCCCGCTCGGTCGCGGCGAGCTCCGCGTAGCTGCCGACCAGATGCACGGTGCCGGCCCGATGCGCGTCCGGGTTCGTCCAGGGCACGCCGCCCTCGACGGCGAAGTCGACTTTGAACGCGCCGGGGCCACGCCGAAACCTGGTGAAGGCGGCCGAAATGCGTCGCGGGCAGACGATCCCCGAGGATGCCCGCGACCGCGCTCGGTGCCAGATCGAACATCGTGACGTCTGCCGGCGGCAGCTGCGACGAATTCTGCACCCGCACACCGGTTTCGATCTTGCCGCCCAAGTCGCTCAGCAGCGTGGCCATCGCGTTGGCGATCGACTGCGATCCGCCCTCGGCCACCGCCCAGCCGTGCCGGTGGCCGGCCGCGAGATGCCCATCCCGATGGCCGACGTCATCGGGTAGTGCAGCGGCCGGAAGGCATGGGCCGCAACACCTCCGAACAACGCCCGCGCCTTCGTCGGTGCGGAACACCCGCGCGAACGTCGACCCGGGAAGCACGGTGGGCGCGCCGAACCGGGCCAGCATCAGCGGATGGTGCGGGACCCGCAGTAGCGGCCCCATGATGTCGTCGCTCAGCGAGTCGAAATGGGCGGCCGGGTAGCCGAACGCGAGGCGCCACAGCGCCCCGTCGCGACCCAGACCGGCCGCCGTCTGCTCCACCGAGCGGTGCAGCACACCGGCGCTGCCGCCGTCGAGCGGGTGCACGCAATCAATCTCCGGCCAGCGCCACGACAACCCGTACCGCTGCAGATTGAAGCTGCGCAGGAATGGCGAGCCGACGGCCATCGGGTGAATCGCCGAACACTGGTCGTGCAGCAGGCCGGGAATGATCGCCTCGGTGCTGCGCATGCCACCGCCGATTTCGTCGGCGGCCTCGAGCACCGTGACCTGCACGCCCTTGGCGGCCAGGCAGATGGCGGCCGCGAGCCCGTTGGGGCCACTACCCACCACCACTGCGGTACTCATGTTCACTGTGCACGTTACCGCGAGCGTTATGAATACCCGTGCGCGATACTGAATTGTGTCGCCACGGACATATCCTTTTCACCAATTGTGGCTAATGATATTGGGATGACTATTCGCGACGACACCGTTTTCGAAGGTCCTCTTCGGCAGCTTGCCCGCAGTGCATGGCAAGTGCTCCTCCTCACCGGCATCCTGGCGGTCGCGCTGGGTGTCATCGTCCTGGCCTGGCCGGGCCGGACACTGTTCGTGGCAGGTGTCCTGTTCGGCATCTACCTGGTAGTTTCCGGAATCGGCTACGTGTTCGCCTCTTTCGGCTCGCACGCCGGAGCCGCGATGCGAGTGTTGACCTTCATCACCGGCATCGTGTCTCTGGTTCTTGGATTCTTCTGCTTTCGTGAAGAATTCGAGGCGGTCACGCTTTTGGCGATCTGGATCGGCATCAGCTGGCTGTTCCGCGGGATGACGCTGCTTGCCGCGGCGTTGTCCCTGGACCACATGCCAGGCCGCGGCTGGCAGATACTGTCCGGGTTGGTCATTGTGATCGGCGGCGCAGTACTGATCGTCTCGCCGCTTCGCTCCATCGCCGTCCTGGCCCTGGTCGCCGGCTGCTGGCTGATCGCCATCGGCGTCGTCGACGTGATCAGTGCCCTTCAGGTTCGCAGCCGGACCAAGGCTGCTTGACCTGGCAACGAAATCTTTTGGAACACAACGTCGGTCGCCACGCGGCCGACGTTGTGTGTTGACGGCTCACCCCGGGGTGCAGTTGCCGTGCAGACCATCCAGCAGGCCGTAGACGTCGTTCTTCTTCTGGTTCGCGTAATCGATGCTGTCCCAGGTGCTTTGGGTCGGCATAGCCACGGATCCACCAGTTCCACCCGCGGACCAGCCAAAAGAGGTCAGGACTGCTTCCTTTGCATCGCCGGCGGCGACCGCTAAGCGATCGAGCAGTGGCGCCAGCCCGGGCACGGGTGTGCCGGTGTTGATGTCTTGGATGACGTGAACGCCATGGTTGACCATGTTGAGCCTGTCTGCGGCGTCCCGCTGTTGCAGCCGCCCGATGCCGTATGGGGAGCTGATAACGGTCCGTACGCCATCGAGGCCGGCGGAGACGTCGTTGTCGAGGCTGGCCCGAATTTGGTCGAGCACGCCGCAGGGGACCGTCGGTTGCGCCGCGGCATGCGGTGCCGATACCGCGCAGGTCGCCAGCAGCGCGACCATTGCCCAGCCGACGCGTGCCACGCGCAAAGCAGACCTGGTCCTCGTCACGTGCTGTCCTTCGCTACGTTCTCGTTTGCTGGACGCAGGGGCCGGTGGCCCGGCCCTCGGCGGTGTCCGGGCTGATCATAGCGATGACCGAGTCCCCTGTGGTGGTTATCGCACGCGGTCGCTCCAGTTCGCTGAAGATGGGCTGCGCTGGGCGCTCTGACCGGCTATATAGACTGGCACACGCAGAAAGTCGATCAACTTCGATCGCATGCAGAAAAGTCCAGTTAAGCCCCGATATCAAAGGTTGTGCCTTGTCCTCAAAGGAAAGCGAAACTCCTGGCCTGAAGCCGCATTTCGAGGACGTGCAGGCACACTATGACCTGTCCGACGACTTCTTCGCGCTTTTCCTGGACCCGACGCGCACCTATAGCTGCGCCTATTTCGAGCGCGACGACATGACGCTCGAAGAGGCGCAGTTCGCCAAGGTCGACCTCTCGCTGGGCAAGCTCGGGCTGCAACCTGGGATGACGTTGCTCGACATCGGCTGTGGCTGGGGCACCACGATCGTCCGTGCGCTCGAGCGTTACGACGTCAACGTCGTCGGCCTGACACTGAGCCGCAATCAGCAGGCACACGTCCAGCGGCGTCTTGACGACCATCGGTCCGCGCGAACCAAGCGGGTGCTGCTGCAGGGCTGGGAGCAGTTCGACGAGAAGGTCGACCGCATCGTCTCAATCGGCGCCTTTGAGCACTTCGGACGCGACCGGTACGACGACTTCTTCAAAACCGCTTACGAGGCGCTCCCCGCCGACGGGGTGATGATGTTGCACACCATCATCAAGCCCAGCGACGAGGAATTCGCCGAGCGCGGCCTGCCCATCACCATGACCAAGCTTCGGTTCATGAAATTCATCATGGACGAGATCTTCCCGGGCGGAGACCTGCCCAACGCCAAGTCCGTCGAAGAGCACGCCAAGCGCGCCGGCTTCACCGTCAAGCTGGTCCAGCCGCTGCGCCTGCACTACGCCCGCACCCTGGACACGTGGTCGGCCGCGCTCGAGGCGCAGCGTGAGCAGGCCATCGCGATTCAGTCGCAAGAGGTCTACGACCGGTACATGAAGTACCTGACCGGTTGCGCGGACCTTTTCCGCGAGGGTTACACCGACGTCGCGCAGTTCACCCTCACCAAGGGCTGATCGCTAGGCGCCCCGGCCCTGGTCAGCGCCGCCAGCGCCGGCGTCGCGGCACCGGCCACGCGCTAAGGCCCCGTGTACCCCGGCGGGTTGACGCCCTCGACCCAGAAGTCTTCGCCCAGCTTCGAACCGGGGATGCAGTCGTACACCGACAAGTCGGTGACACCCGATTCCAGCAGCACGTCCTCGCACAGCAGCGAATTGCCGGTGTACTCCTTGGACGGCTTGTTGAGGATGACGTAGGCCGCGTCGGAGTAGATCTCGGGTTTGCGGGCCCGGCCCATCGCCTCGTCGCCGCCGAGCAGGTTCTGCACCGCGGCGGTGGCGACCAGCGTGCGCGGCCACAGCGTGTTGGACGCGATGCCCTCGTCGCGCATCTCCTCGGCGATCCCCAGCGCGCACAGCGTCATGCCGAACTTGGCCATCATGTATGCCGTCGGCTTCAGCCATTTGCTCTCCAGCAGCACCGGCGGGGACAGCGTCAGGATGTGTGGGTTCTCCCGGCCCTTCATGTGGGGGAGACACGCCTGGGAGACGGCATACGTGCCGCGCACCTGGATGCCGTTCATCAGGTCGAATCGCTTCATCGGCACCTCGGCGATGGACCCCAGGTTGATCGCCGACGCGTTGTTGACGCAGATGTCGATGCCGCCGAACTGCTCGACGGTCTTGGCCACCGCGGACTCGACGGAATCCGGGTCGCGAACGTCCCCAACGATCGGCAGCGCCTGGCCGCCGGCCTCTTCGAGTTCCTTGGCGGCGGTGTACACCGTTCCCGGCAGCTTCGGGTGCGGCTCGGCGGTTTTGGCGATCAGGGCGATGTTGGCGCCGTCCTGTGCGGCGCGTTTGGCGATTGCCAGGCCGATACCGCGACTGGCGCCGGAGATGAACATGGTCTTGCCATTCAGGGACATGGCGTCACAGTAACGCCACCCGCGATCCGGCCGGATTGCGGGACCGCGCCGGAAATAGCCCGTCGGCTGGCGCTGTTGATTCAAGCGGTCTCTGATGCAGGTGTGGGCGACCCGGCAAACCAATGTCGGCCCCAGCCTCTAGATTGGGAGGAGGGAGTCGGGTGTCAACGGCGACGAGTGTGTTAGGCGAAGAGCGGCTGGACCGCTTCTTTGTTAATTCGCTGTCGTTAGCGGTGCTGCCCGGCGCCACCGCAACAGAAGGGACCGTGTTAATCGAGATGGACGACTCAGAACATGGCCCAGCCGAAGCAACCGGTTCAGACAAGGCTGACCTCGACGGCCAAGTCGAGCTGCCCCGGGAAACCGATGCGGAGCTGACGGCACGCTTCGAGCGCGACGCGATTCCGCTGCTGGATCAGCTCTACGGCGGCGCGCTGCGCATGACGCGCAATCCCGCGGACGCCGAGGACCTGCTGCAGGAAACGATGGTCAAGGCCTACGCGGGATTTCGGTCGTTCCGGGCCGGCACCAACCTCAAGGCATGGCTGTACCGGATTCTGACCAACACCTACATCAACAGCTATCGCAAGAAGCAGCGCCAGCCGGCGGAGTATCCGACCGAGGAGATCACCGACTGGCAGTTGGCGGCCAACGCCGAGCATTCCTCAACCGGGCTGCGTTCGGCGGAGGTCGAGGCCTTGGAGGCCTTGCCGGACACCGAGATCAAAGCAGCCTTGCAGGCGCTGCCGGAAGAATTCCGGATGGCGGTGTACTACGCCGATGTCGAGGGTTTCCCCTACAAGGAGATCGCCGAAATCATGGACACTCCCATCGGAACGGTAATGTCTCGGCTGCATCGGGGTCGACGCCAGCTGCGCACTTTGCTGGCCGACGTGGCCAAGGAGCGCGGTTTCACCCGGGGGCAGCAGACGCACGAGGAGGTGTCGTCATGAGCGAGTTTTCGCCCGATGTCCCCTCAGCAGGTGCGGATCCGCGGACGAAGGCCGAGTGCGCCGAATTGATCGCCGAGGTATGGACGCTGCTCGACGGTGAATGCACACCCGAAACTCGGCAAAAGCTGAAGCAGCACCTCGACGAATGCCCGCCGTGTCTGCGGCTCTTCGGGATCGAGGAACAATTCAAGGCGCTGATCGCGACCAAGTGCAGCGGTGACAAGGCTCCAGAGGGCTTGCGGGAGCGCCTGCGGCTCGAGATCCGCCGCACCACGATCATCCGCGACGTATAAGAGCACCCGCGCGAGCGCGGCTACCAGGGGTTACGCGTTGGGACGCTTGCCGTGATTGGCCTTGTTGTGCTTGCGGTCACGCTTCTTGCGGCCACGCTTGGCCATGGGGAGAACCTCCGTCGTTCGTTCATGATCTCCGGCGCTGGGCGCCGTCAGGTTGTCGTCCAGTCTCTCACGGCGGCGCCCCTGCTATTTCACCCCTCCGGCGCGAGCCCGCGCGCCGCTGTGCTCGATGATGTTGTGGTTCGATATACATGAGCTTGATAGAAGCCCGGACCAGCAGCCAGCATGCGGAAGTGGCCAAGACGAGTGGGGTGAAGATGGCCGAGGATGTTCGAGCCGAGATCGTGGCCAGCGTGCTCGAGGTCGTTGTCAACGAGGGCGACCAGATCGGCAAGGGCGACATCGTGGTGCTGCTGGAGTCGATGAAGATGGAGATTCCGGTCTTGGCCGAAATCGACGGCACGGTCAGCAAGGTGAGTGTGTCGGTCGGCGACGTCATCCAGGCGGGCGACCTCATCGCCGTGATCAGCTAGCCGTTCGGCGCTTCGTACCTGCCGCCGTGGGACGACACGGGAGTATTTGATGTCCACGCTCGGTGATCTTCTTGCCGAACACACGATGCTGCCCGGCAACGCGGTGGATCATCTGCATGCGGTGGTCGGGGAGTGGCAGCTGCTGGCCGACCTGTCGTTCGCCGACTACCTGATGTGGGTTCGCCGCGACGACGGCGTGCTGGTCTGTGTGGCGCAATGCCGGCCGAACACCGCGCCGACGGTTCTGCAGAGCGATTCGGTGGGGAGCGTGGTGGCCGCCGAGCGGCTACCGCTGGTCGCCGAGACCTTCGCGTCGGGCACCGCGCAGCTGGAAACCGATGCACGACAACATGATTCGTGGCAACTGCCCGGGCCGCACGTCGCGGCCTCCCCGGTGCGCTACGCCGATCAGGTGGTGGCGGTGCTGACCCAGCACCAAACCTCGCTGACGGACCACCAGAACCCCGGGCAGCTGGAGACCGCCTACCGCGAATGCGCCGCCGATCTCGTTCACATGCTGTCGGAGGGCACCTTTCCCGACGTGCGCGACGTCGCCATGTCGCGCTCCACGCCACGAGTCGGCGACGGATTCATCCGCCTCGACGTCGACGGCGTGGTCGCCTACGCCAGCCCCAACGCCCTGTCCGCGTATCACCGCATGGGGCTGACCAGCGAGTTGGAGCGCCACAACCTCATTCGGATCACGCGGCCGCTGATCTCCGACTCGTTTGAAGCGCAGGAGATGGCCGAGCATGTGCAGGACTTGCTGGCCGGCGGCAAGAGCATGCGGATGGAGGTCGACGCCGGCGGCGCGACGGTGCTGCTGCGGACCTTGCCGCTGGTGGTGCACGGCGCCAGCACCGGTGCCGCGGTGCTGATTCGCGACGTGACCGAGGTCAAACGCCGCGACCGGGCCCTGATATCCAAGGACGCCACGATCCGCGAGATCCACCACCGGGTGAAGAACAACCTGCAAACGGTGGCGGCGCTGCTGCGCCTGCAGGCCCGCCGGACGGCCAACGCCGAAGGTCGCGAGGCCCTGATCGAATCGGTGCGCCGGGTGTCGTCGATCGCCCTGGTCCACGACGCGTTGTCGATGTCGGTCGACGAGCAGGTGAATCTCGACGAGGTCATCGACCGGATCCTGCCGATCATGAACGACGTGGCCTCGGTGGACCGGCCGATTCGAATCAACCGGGTCGGCGATCTGGGCGTGCTGGACTCCGACCGCGCAACGGCACTGATCATGGTGATCACCGAGCTGGTGCAGAACGCGATCGAGCACGCGTTTGACCCCGCTGCCCCGGAAGGGTCGGTGACGATCCGCGCCGAGCGCTCGGCGCGCTGGCTGGATGTGGTGGTGCACGACGACGGGCGGGGACTGCCCGCCGGGTTCAGCTTGGAGAAATCCGACAGCCTGGGTCTGCAGATCGTGCGCACCCTGGTGGCGGCGGAGCTGGACGGCACGCTGGGAATGCGTCAAGCGCCCCGCGGCGGCACCGATGTGGTGCTGCGGGTGCCGATCGGCCGTCGGTCCAGATTGCCGCTGTAATTGCCCACGCAACAGCGCGGCCCCGACAAATTGTCGGGGCCGCGCTGTCTAGAGACTGGATCAGACTCCGCTGCGGGCCTTCGTCCGGGCGTTGCGGCGCTTGAGTGCGCGCCGCTCGTCTTCGCTCATACCGCCCCAGACGCCCGGAGTCCTGACCTGTGTTCAGGGCCCACCCGAGGCAGTCTGTGGTCACCGAACACCGATTGCAGACCAGTTTCGCGTCAGCGATCTGCGCGAGCGCCGGGCCGCTGTTCCCTACCGGGAAAAACAGCTCCGGGTCCTCGTCACGACAGACCGCCTTGTGGCGCCAATCCATAAGTAGTTACTCCTCACTATGTGCGCAGCATCGCGCACTGGCGTTATTTCTTCGGCTCTTAACGCTTGCATCAGTAGGGGTCCGCTCGGTACCCCCACAAATCTCTGCATGCAACCTTTCGATCGTTTCACAGGCACAACAGATGTCAATAGCGTGAGTTAGTGCGTGGTGCTATCTCACTTTGATTAAGGCTTAGCCGAGCCCTTACTCCGTTGTACTACACTCGCCGGTTACTCTGGCGAGAATTTCGGGCCGATCCGGCGTATTTTCGCAGCTCAGTGCGCTTTGTTTTGAGGCGGCGCCGCCACGGGAAGCGCATCGCGCACCGCTCGGAACGTCATGGAATCGCGCAGCCCGAGGTACTCGCCGTCGTACTGGCTGGCGACCGGCTCGCCGCTGCGATGTGATTCGCAGGCAAGCCGCGTCGTCGTCGCGGACAAGTTGTTTCGCTTCCGGGTTCGGCCGCTTCGAGAGAATCTGGCGCAGTAATCGAAGCGTGGGAATCACCTTCATGCTCGGTGACCGCGAACACGCCAAGGCCCGACTCGAAGCTGCAACCCGGGTTGGTCACCATCGGCCGGCTGTTGCTGTAGGTCCACGGGGTCGTGTTGGACACCCAGGCGAATTGCACGCCCGAAACCGGATCGCGGCCCGGCAATTCCAGCGTCAGGTCGGGTGCGTGGCGGCTGATAGCGCACCGTGGCCGGCACCGCCACCCGCCAATAGCGCAACGGCGTGACCTTCACGCCCTTGTTGCGTTGGGCTTCCACCGCGGCGACCACCTCGGCATCGACGCCCATTCCGGCGTTGATCACCGCCCACTGCTCGCCGCAGTCGATCAGGCTGATGCGCCGCCAGGTCTGGTGGCGTCGGTAGTCGTCGATCAGCTGGATGAGCTGGTTGGTGGCGGCGACCGGATCCCGGGAGATTCCCAGCGACCTCGCCAGCACATTCGCCGAACCGCCGGGCACCACCGCGACCGCGGGGACATGCCCCGACGCGCGTCGCACCGGGACGGCCCAGCAGGCCGTTGACGACCCCGCTCACCGTGCCGTCGCCGCCGTGCACGACGACCAGGTCCACTCCGTCCTCGGCGGCCGCGTGGCCGAGTTCGGTGCCGTGACCGTGGTGGTTGGTGTGCTCGACGGTGAGCTCGAGGCGGCTCTTGAGGGCATGCGCCAGCAGATCGCGGCCGGCCGGTGTGGTGGAAGTTGCTGTGGGGTTCACGATCAGCACGGCTCGCATGACGCACGAGCTTATGCGGGACGCTTAAGGCTGCGCTGTGGGGGAACTGCCGCTCGCAGGGTGACGAGGCGGGCGTGGCTACGCTGACGCTGTGAACCGCGGCCCCCGTAACCAGGAGATACCACCGCCCCCGTCCGCCGTTCGTGGCGCGGGATTCATCGTCGCGGCGCAGGGTCTGGCCGCGCTGGTGATGGCCGCGGTGCTGGTGGTGCGAGCGATCGCCGGAGCCGACCAGCGGGTGGTCAACGGGTTGGGCACCGCGCTCTGGTTCCTGCTGCTCGGCGGCGCGGTGCTGGCCGCCGGACGCGCGCTGGTGATCGGCAAGCGCTGGGGGCGCGGGCTGGCGGTGTTCACCCAGCTGCTGCTGTTGCCGGTGGCCTGGTACCTGGCGGTGGGCTCGCATCGGCCGGCCTTCGGCATCCCGCTGGCCGCGTTGGCGCTCGCGGCGCTGATCCTGCTTTTCAGTCCCTCAGCGCTGCGCTGGGTCGCCGGTGGCGATCAGCCGCGGGCCGGCCAACTCGCCCAGCGCCGGCCCGGACAGCCGGTAGGTGGTCCACTCTGTCTGCGGTTGGCCGCCGACCTCGTCGTAGAGCGCGATCGCGTCGGTGTTCCAGTTCAGCACCGCCCAGGACAACCGCGTGTAGCCGTTGTCGACGCATTCGGCCGCCAGAGCCGCCAGCAGTCGCGCGGGCCAGGCCGCGGCGACGAAACCTGTTGCGTACGAACAGGTCTTCGAGGTAGATGCCCGAGACGCCGTCCCACGTGGAGAAGTTGACGAACCACAACGCCATCGCGGCGATTTCGCCGTCGACTTCGGCGACGTGTGCGTACGCGGTCGCGGGATGGCCGAAAAGCGCTGCGGAGATTTGCTTTTCGGTGACGGTGCATTGATCGGCGGAGTGTTCGAATTCGGCCAGCGCGTGGATCATGTCGGTGATGTCGGCGGCGTCCTCGGGTGTGGCGCGGCGGATGTCTTCGCTCACTGCTCAACTCCCAGCGCGTTGAGTATCGTGGCGAATTTCGTTGTGGTTTCTTCAACTTCGTCGTCGGGATCAGACTCGGCGACAATGCCGCCGCCGGCGCGGGCCAGGGCGCTGCGCCGATCGGCCGACAGCTGCGCGCAGCGGATGGACACCACCCAATAGCCGTCGCCGTTGGCGTCGCACCAGCCCACCGCCCCGGCATAGAAACCGCGGTCGCCTTCGAGCTCGGCGATGAGTTCGGATGCGGCCTTGGCCGGCACCCCTCCGACCGCCGGGGTGGGATGCAGCGCCAACGCCAGATCGATTGCGGTAGTTGACTTATCACGCAGCGTGCCGCTGATCGGCGTGCACAGATGCCATACCGCCGCGGTGCGGCTCAACTGCGGCTCGGGCGCGATTGTCAGCTCGTCGCACAGCGGCTCCAGGGCGGCTCGCATCGCGTCGATGACCAGCTGATGCTCGTGCCGGTCCTTGGCCGAGGCGGCCAGCGCAGCGCCGTTAGCGGCGTCCCGGTCCGGATCGGCGGCGCGTGGGGCCGAACCGGCGAACGGCTGGCAGGTCACCCGGTCGCCGGAGCGCGCGACCAGAAGTTCCGGGCTGGCACCCACCAGTGCCGCACCGGCGTACTCGGCGCCGGCAGCCGTCAAGTCGACCAGATAGCCGTAGGCCGCCGGGTCCTTGGCGATCAGCCTGCTCAGGATGACGCGGGCGTCCAGCGGCGCCATCGGCCGCGAGCTGCAACGCCCGGGCCAGCACCACCTTGCTCAGCGCGGTGCCGCGGCGCGGTCAGCTCATCACGGGCTCGGCTGATGCGGGCGCGGTAGTCGGCCGGTGGCGGTACGGCGGCCGTGATCCGCACGCCGGGCAGCGGGCCCGTCGGCCAGTCGGGCGGCGAATCGCTGCGCTGCACCGTGTCCGGTACCAGCAACGCGGCGGGTCGTTGCACGTCGAAAGGCAACGCGCCCAACACTATTGGGGCCGATCCCGACGTCAGCGCGGCTTGCGCGGCGGCCACGTCGCTGTAGCGCGTCCGCACTCCTTCGGCGATCAGGGTGCCCCGCGGCCCGCACAGCGCGAACGGCGGCTCGGCGGTGCTCACCCGGGCGCGATCGCCTGCAGCTGGCCGGTCAATCCGAGCGCAGCGAGCTGGCGCACGCCATGCTCGAATCCGCACGCGGCGATCGAGCCGGGGAGCATCCAGAAGCGGCTGCCCTCGACGAGCGGCAGCTCCACCCAGCGGGTGATGACCGAACGGGAGAAGTGGCTGTGGCCCACGAACACCACGTCGCGCGAGCTCATGTTGCTCTAACGCCAGTGCGACGGCCCGATCGGCGCGGTCGCTGACCTGCGCCACACTCTCGCCGCCCGGGCAACCGTGCGTCCACACCAGCCAATCAGGATCCGATTCCCGGATCTGCGGGGTCGTCAGCCCCTCGTAGGAACCGTAGTCCCATTCGGCGAGCAGGGTAGACACCTCGTCGACGGCGAGGCCGGCCAACTTGGCCGTGGTCAGGGCACGGATCCGCGGGCTACTGATCACCAGCGGGTCGGCGAGTTCCAGTTCACGGAGAACACGCCCGGCAAGCTCGGCCTGGACCCGGCCGCTATCGGTCAGTTCGATGTCGGTGCGGCCGGTGTGCTGGCCGGATTTGGACCACGCGGTTTCGCCGTGGCGGAGTAGGACCAATCGATGGTTGTGTAAGCCCATGTCGACTGATTCTGCCCGACGACATGCCGTCCCCGAAGACAGGAAGCCGTTAGCACCCGGCCCCGAACGTGCCAGGATGGCAGGGTGACTGAGATGCGGGTTTTGGCGGTGGCCAACCAGAAGGGCGGAGTCGCCAAGACGACAACGGTTGCCTCGCTGGGCGCGGCGATGGTGGAAAAGGGCCGCCGAGTGCTGCTTGTCGATCTGGATCCGCAGGGTTGTCTGACGTTCTCGCTCGGGCAGGATCCCGACAAGTTGCCGGTGTCCGTGCACGAGGTGCTGCTCGGCGAGATCGAGCCGAGCGCCGCGCTGGTCACCACGATGGAGGGAATGACGCTGCTGCCGGCCAACATTGACTTGGCGGGCGCCGAGGCGATGCTGCTGATGCGGGCCGGCCGCGAGTACGCGCTCAAGCGCGCGCTGGCCAAAGTCTCCGACCAGTTCGACGTCGTCATCATCGATTGCCCGCCGTCGCTGGGGGTGCTGACCCTCAACGGGTTGACGGCCGCCGACGAGGTGATCGTGCCGCTGCAGTGCGAGACGCTGGCACACCGCGGCGTCGGCCAATTCCTGCGCACCGTCGCCGATGTCCAGCAGATCACCAACCCGAATCTGCGGCTGCTGGGCGCGCTGCCGACGCTGTACGACTCGCGTACCACCCACACCCGCGATGTGCTGCTCGACGTCGCGGACCGCTACGAGTTGCCGGTGCTCGCACCGCCGATCCCGCGCACCGTGCGTTTCGCCGAAGCCAGCGCGTCGGGCTCGTCGGTGATGGCCGGGCGCAAGAACAAAGGCGCGGTGGCCTACGCCACCCTGGCGCAGGCGTTGCTCAAACACTGGAAGTCCGGCAAACCGCTGCCGACGTTCGCCGTCGACGTGTAATCGCCGTTCGGTGTGCGTCGACGGCTTCGCGCGTGCGGTGACGGTGCAGCCGGTCGGCGTGTCGACGCCCTGAGCGCACACCGGACCGCCATGCGGTGCACAGTTGGCCGAGATCTAGCCGAGGGCCACCACGGTGTTGCCCCGCTGCTCGAAAACCCTGGAGCCCGACACGGCCGGGACGATCGCGCTGGTTGCTCGGTGCTCGGTCCACCGGGATGTAGCGCTCGTTGGCTCCCGTCACGGGGTCGTAGACACCGATCGCGCCGGTGACCGGAATGAGCAGCTTGCCCGCCATCATGGTGCCGGGGCCCAACGGGACCGTCCGCTCGCCCGCGGCGATGGTGTAGCGCAGGGTCAGGCTGCTCGCGTCGAAGACCAGCACGGAATCGCCGGTCCACCAGGTCACCAGGTTGCCCGCCTGCGACACCGCCGAGTTCGACGGCGCCTTGGGCAGCAACGTGCTCGCCACCGTGGTGCCCATGTCATCGATCACGTCGACCCTGGGCTGCGCGCCGGATGCCCCGGGCAGGTACACCGCCGTGTTGGTCTCCCAGACGGTCAGCACGCGAGCACCCGAGTTCGCCCCGATCCCGGGCTCGGCGACGAAGTGCTGCTGCGGTTCGTCTTCTTCCTTGCCCGGGCGCAGCAACGCGAGTCGCAGGTCGGCCTGGTTCGCGCAGCTCTCCAGCACCGAAACCGCCAAGGAGCTGGCCGCTCCCGATGCCAGCTTGCATCCGGCGTGCAGTCCGCGCGAGGACGGCTTCACCCGGGCGTCGGTCTCGCCGTAGGCCAGCATCCGGACCATGTCCGAGCGCCACAGCTCCAGGCGGGTATCGCCGACCGACAACACCGTCGTGCCGTCGGAGGACAGGCGCACTTGCGGGTCGGCGTAGCTACTGCGGGCGGCCCCGCGGCGACCGGTGGACCCGTCGATGGTGCTGACCTGGCCGCAACCGCGGTCGTCGCGGTAGACCGCGACCGCGTAGTGGTAGACCCAGGACAGGCCGCACAGGTCGGTGTCGCGGGAGTAGCTCCAGCGCGTCTGGCCGGTGCCGGCGTCGCGCCCGTCCACCTCGCGGCCGTCGCCGGTGGTGACCGTTCCGCCGACCATCACGGGTGCCGTGGTGGCCGAACTGGCGGCGGTCCACAGCTGCTTCAGGCTGGCCGGCACCTCATGGGCCAGACTCGGGTTGGGCGCCGGTGTCGCGGCGGGGCGGCTGATCGTGGCCCGGGCGTCACTGGTCCACCAGATCAGCGACGCGGTCGCGGCGACGACGACCGCGATCGCCGCGGCGGCCAACAGATCGCCTTTGGTGCGGCGTTCGGGTTTGACCATGCCTGGGCTGTCGGTTTAGTTGGCTCAGTTGGCGTTGGTGGTGGCTTCCGCCGGCTTGCGGCGACGACGGCGACGACGGTTGTTCGCGCCGTTACTGCCATTGCTGGACGCCGAACCCGTCTCCGCCGCGGCTTCGCCGTCGGTGCCGTTGCCGGACGGGTGGCCGCTCACCGGCTCGCCGCCGCGGGTTCGCCGCCGGGGGTTACCCGAGCGGGCCCGCGCCGGCTTCTCCGCCGTGGTGCTCGCGTTCGGTGTCGCGGCGCTTGACCGGCGACTTGCGCGGCGCACCGATCGTGCCGGTGGCCTCGGCCGGGATGCCCAGCTCGGCGTACAGGTGCGGCGAGTTGGAGTAGGTCTCGGCCGGATCGGGGGAGCCCAGGCCCAGCGCCTTGTCGATCATCGTCCAGCGGGGCAGCTCGTCCCAGTCCACCAGGGTGACCGCGATACCGGTCTTGCCGGCGCGACCGGTGCGGCCGATCCGGTGCACGTAGGCCTGCTCGTCCTCGGGGATCTGGTAGTTGATGACGTGGGTGATGTCGTCGATGTCGATACCGCGGGCGGCGACGTCGGTGGCTACCAGCACGTCGACGTCGCCGGCGCGAAATGCCTTGAGCGCCTTCTCGCGGGCGATCTGCCCGAGGTCTCCGTGCACGGCGCCGACCTTGAAGCCGCGCTCGGCCAACTCGTCGGCGACCTTCTGCGCGGTGCGCTTGGTGCGGGTGAAGATCATCGTCGCGCCGCGGCCGTCGGCCTGCAGTATCCGGCTGACCATCTCCACCTTGTCCAGCGCGTGGGCGCGGTAGACGAACTGCTCGGTGGTGTCGTGGGTGGCCGCCGAATGCGGCGCCTCGGCCCGGATGTGGGTGGGCTGAACCATGAAGGTGCGGGCCAGCGTGATGATCGGGTCCGGCATGGTCGCCGAGAACAGCATCGATTGCCGGTCGGCCGGGATCTGGCGCAGGATGCGCTCGATGTCCGGCAAGAAGCCCAGGTCGAGCATCTCGTCGGCTTCGTCGAGGACCAGCACCGACAGCCCGCCGAGCTGCAGGTGGCCCTGCTGGGCCAGGTCGAGCAGCCGGCCCGGTGTGCCCACCACGACGTCGGCGCCGGTGCGCAGCGCGTCGATCTGTGGCTCGTAGGCCCGTCCGCCGTAGATGGAGACCACCGACAGCCGGCGGCCCTCTTCGGCGATCAGATGTTTGGCAGCGCCGGCCAGGTCCTCGGTGACCTGGAGGCAGAGCTCGCGGGTGGGCACCACGACCAGGGCGCGCGGCGTGCCATTGAGCGGCCGCACCCCGACGCCATTGGTGATGCGCTGCAGCAGCGGGACGCCGAAGGCGAGCGTTTTACCCATGCCGGTGCGGGCCTGGCCGATGACGTCGTCACCGGCGAGCGCCATCGGCAGGGTGAGTTCCTGGATGGCGAAGGCGTGCTCGATGCCCTTTTCGGTTAGCGCCCGGACGATCTCGTCGCGGACGCCGAGCTCGGCAAAGGTCGGTTCAGTTTTGCTGGTCAATGCAGTCATGCGTGGGTGATGTACCTTTCGGTGACTATTCGGTTGGGGTCGGTATTTCTCTCGCGGTCACGCGCGCACGAGTTCCGACTCCAAGTCGCCGAGTCGCCAGGCCCTGCTGAGATTGGGTGGGCCAGCGGTGCACGCACATTTCGCCGATAGCGGCATTCGAAGAAATACAGCCGCTATCTATCTGCATGATAGCCGGTCGACAGCGCAGACCCATCTTCTTGCCAAGTCCGCCGACTAGAGTGATGTACATGACTTCGGCCTCCTCTGCCGACCAAGTGGACGATTCGCCTTCCCCAGCACTGAGCGCGGACCATCCGGGTGTCAACGAACTGTTCGCCGTGCTCGCCTACGGCGAGGTGGCCGCGTTCTACCGGCTGACCGACGAGGCTCGTATGGCACCTGACCTGCGCGGACGGATCTCGATGGCGAGCATGGCGGCCGCCGAGATGCAGCACTACGAGCTGCTGCACGACGCCCTGGAAAAGCGCGGCGTCGACGTCGTTTCGGCCATGTCGAGGTACGTCTCCGCGATCGAGAACTACCACCGCTTGACGATGCCCAGCACCTGGCTGGAAGCCCTGGTGAAGACCTATGTCGGCGACGCGCTGGCCGCCGATCTCTACCTCGAGCTCGCCGACGGGCTGCCCGACGAGGTCGCCGACGTGGTGCGCGAGGCCCTGTCCGAAACCGGGCACTCGCAGTTCGTCGTCGCCGAAGTTCGCGCCGCGGTGACCGCGAGTGGCAAACAGCGCAGCCGGTTGGCGCTGTGGGCTCGCCGGTTGTACGGCGAAGCATTCACCCAGGCCCAATACCTGCTGGCCGACCATGACGAGTTGGTCGACCTGGTGGTGTCCGGCACCGGCGGCCTGGGTCAGCTCGGCGCGTTCTTCGAGCGTCTGCAGCAGACGCACGACCGGCGAATACGCGAGCTCGGCCTGAGCTGACCTCTATTTCGTGCAGGTCGCCAGGTTCGAGTTGTTGGCCGACGCCACCTCGACCTGACCCTGCGCATTGACGATCGCGCAGTTGAGTCGGCCCACGATGCTGGTCGCGACCACGGATTGGGTCGTAACGCCCGGGTTCAGCACGACCACCTTCGTCCAGGGCAGCGCAACGTTGAACTCGGTTTGCGGGTAGCCACGGGCATCGGTGTAGACGACGTTCACCAGGTCCAAGAGCTGCTTTGTCCCGGTCACGCTGTAGTAGACGGTGCCCGGATTCACTGTGGCCGTTGGTGGTACGAGCGCGGGAGGCGGCGCGGCCAGCGGCGGTAGGGTGGGCGCCGCGCTCGGCGGTGCCAGCGTGGTGACGGTCTCGGGCGGTAGCTGGGGCGCCCGCGAGGTGTTCGGTGTGCTTGTCGAGGGGCGCTGCGACGCGCCCGGCGGGCTGGTGGTTCGCGGTGCGGACGTCACGGAGGTGGGAGCCGGTGCCCCCACCGTGGCCTTCGTCGATGCGCTGTCGCCGCTGTTGATGATCACGGCAGTCGCGATCGCGCCGATCGCCACCACCGCGCCGAGCACCGCGACCGCCGGGCGCCATCCGCCGAAGGGCCACAGGAGTTCCCGGTACTCGTCGTACTCGTCGTCGGCGTACTCGTCATCGTCGTAGCCGTCGTAGTCGGCTCCGTCGTACGTCGCATCATCGGGGTAGTCGTGGACGAGGCCGTCGACCAGGCCGGCGCGATCATCGAGCGTGTTTCTGATGATGCCGATGTTACGGACGTGAAAGTGCCCGAGCCGGCGACAGGCGCCACCTTGATCTAGCTGGGAGCCAATCGTTATCTGCCGTTAGAAAGGGTTTCGCTCACCGCGAACTCGCATCGGTCACCCTGCACTCGGAGCGAACCGGCCGCGTCCACTAGCCTGCTGCTGACACGCTTGCGACGGAATATCAACGGAAGGGGCCATCGTGGAGGTCAAGGTCGGTATCACGGACAGCCCGCGCGAGCTGGTCTTCTCCAGCGCGCAGACGCCTGCGGAGGTCGAAGAGGCCGTGAGCGCCGCACTGCGTGACGGCTCGGGTCTGCTGAGCCTGAGCGACGAGAAGGGCCGCCGCTTCCTGATCCACACAACGAGCATCGCCTACGTCGAGATCGGTGTCGCCGACTCCCGTCGGGTCGGCTTCGGAATCGGGGCCGATGCCGGCCCGAAGTCCGGCGGAAAGGCCGCTAAGAGCGAGTAAGCGGCACGTGTGACAGCCCGCCCCACGCGAACGCAACGGTGCCGTCGACGGCGTCCGCCTTGGAGATCGGACGGTCGGAGTCCAGCCAGTACCTGGCGCAGTCGACGCTGATGCCGACCAGTCCCACCGCGATCATCCGGGCGCGGTGCGGGTCCAGGCCGGAATCGGCACTGATCAGCGCGAAAACCGCGTCGATGCACGATTCGGTGGCCGCCCGCACCTGCGCGGCGACCTCGGGCTCGGTGACGTAGTCGTTTTCGAAAATCAGCCGGTAGCCCTGGCTGTCGTGCTCGATGAAGTCGAAGAACGCCTGGACCGCCGCATGCAGCCGCCGCCGGTTGTCGGTGGTGGTACTCAGCGCGTTCTGCACGCCCGAGACCAGGTTCTCGACGTGCCGATCAAGCACCGCCAGATACAGCTCCAGCTTGCTGGAAAAGTGTTGATACAGAACGGGTTTGCTGACCCCAGCCCGGTCGGCGATCTCATCCATGCCGGCCGCGTGGTAGCCGTGGTCGACGAAGACATCGCTGGCCACGATCAGCAATTGGCCACGACGCTCGTCCCGCGGCAGCCGATTGCCCCGCCGGTTGGAGGTCGCTATGCCGTCACTGGGCCGACCGCGGTCAGTCGATCTGACGGCACGCCGTGCCGCTGCCTTGGCGAGATCGCTCACTTGGTCCTCATTTGAATTGTGGCGGCTGACCTTCCGATATCGACGGGCCAGCCGCGCGCCGCTCGTCGCACAGACACTACTACCCATGGTGTACCTGCGACCGGCATCGGCGCCGTCGGCGCAGGCTGAACCGGTGTCGTGGGGTGTGCTCGGGCGCGCCAGGGACGCCCTCGGTCCCCGCTGTGCCATCCTGGGGCAATGACGTCCGAGCCGCCAGTGCCCGGCACCGGTCGAGTGCCCGTGCTGCGTGACGAGTGGCGAGAACCGCTTCGGGCGCTGCGTGATCCGATCGGGCGAGGCGCCGGACGGCCCCGTGCCGACCGCGAACGTCCCCGCCAGTGGCGAAAGCAATCATGGTTGGGCCGGTTTATCTCCACCTACGGCTGGCGCGCGTATGCGCTGCCCGTGCTGGTGGCGCTGACCGCCGTCGTCATCTACCAGACGGTGACCGGCGTCGGAGCGCCGCAACCGACGGCGAGCAAGCCGTCCATCCAAAGCCCGCCGGCGATCGGGGCGGTGGGCACGGCCATCCTCGACGCACCGCCGCGCGGCCTGGCCACCTTCGACGCCAACCTGCCGGCCGGGACGCTGCCGGACGGCGGTCCGTTCACCGAGGCCGGCGAAAAGACCTGGCGTGTCGTGCCCGGCGTCACGCCGCAGATCGGTCAGGGCACCGCCAAGGTATTCAAGTACAGCGTCGAGGTCGAGAACGGCCTGGACCCCGCGATGTTCGGCGGTGACGACGCGTTCGCCACGATGGTCGACCAGACGCTGGCCAATCCCAAAGGCTGGACGCACAACCCGCAATTCGCCTTCGTCAGGATCGACAACGGGAAACCCGACTTCCGGATTTCGCTGGTGTCTCCGGTGACGGTGCGCGAGGGGTGCGGCTACGAATTCCGGCTGGAGACCTCCTGCTACAACCCGGTGTTCGGACCGGACCGGGAGGCCCGGGTGTTCATCAACGAGGCGCGCTGGGTGCGCGGGGCCGTGCCCTTCGAGGGAGACATCGGCTCGTACCGGCAGTACGTCATCAACCACGAGGTGGGCCACGCCATCGGCTATGTGCGCCACGAGCCCTGCGACAAGCAGGGCGGTTTGGCGCCGGTGATGATGCAGCAGACGTTCTCCACCTCCAACGACGACGCCGCGAAGTTCGACCCCGAGTACGTCAAGGCCGACGGTAAGACCTGCCGCTTCAACCCCTGGCCGTATCCGATCGCCTAGCTGCGGAAGCAATGCCGGCGATCGAGGCGTTGACTGTAGTTGAGTCGCGTAGCTGACCGAGGAGATATCCGGTGTCCACATCGTTGCCGCCACTGGTTGAGCCAGCCGGCGAGCTGAGTCGCGACGAAGTGGCGCGCTACAGCCGCCATCTGATCATTCCCGACCTGGGTGTCGACGGGCAGAAGCGGCTGAAGAACGCGCGGGTGCTGGTGATCGGCGCCGGCGGACTCGGAGCACCGGCGTTGCTGTATCTGGCCGCGGCCGGCGTCGGGACGATCGGCATCGTCGACTTCGACGTCGTCGACGAGTCGAACCTGCAGCGCCAGATCATCCACGGCGTGGCCGACGTCGGACGCTCCAAGGCGCAGTCGGCGCGCGACTCGATCCGCGCGATCAATCCCCTGGTCGCAGGTGCGACTCCACGAGTTCCGGCTGGAGGCGAGCAACGCCGTCGAGCTGTTCAGGCAGTACGACGTGATCGTCGACGGCACCGACAACTTCGCCACCCGGTACTTGGTCAACGATGCCGCGGTGCTGGCCGGTAAGCCCTACGTCTGGGGGTCGATCTACCGCTTCGAAGGTCAGGTCTCGGTGTTCTGGGAGGACGCCCCCGACGGCCTGGGCCTGAACTACCGCGACCTGTACCCGGAGCCGCCGCCGCCCGGCATGGTGCCGTCCTGCGCCGAAGGAGGCGTGCTGGGCATCATCTGTGCTTCCATCGCGTCCGTGATGGGCACCGAGACGGTCAAGCTGATCACCGGCATCGGCGAACCGCTGCTGGGCCGGCTGATGATCTACGACGCGCTGGAGATGAGCTACCGCACGATCAGGATCCGCAAGGACCCGGCGGCTCCGAAGATCACCGAGCTGATCGACTACGAGGAATTCTGCGGTGTGGTGTCGCAGGATGCGGTCGAGGCCGTCGCCGGCTCGACGATCACGCCGCAAGAGCTGCGCGCGTTGCTGGACTCGGGCAAGAAGCTGGCCCTGATCGACGTCCGCGAGCCGGTCGAGTGGGACATCAATCACATCGACGGCGCGGAACTGATTCCGAAGTCGTTGATCAGCTCAGGTGAGGGTCTGGCAAAGCTGCCGCACGACCGCAAGGCGGTGCTGTACTGCAAGACGGGCGTGCGCTCGGCCGAGGCGCTGGCCGCGGTGAAGAAGGCCGGTTTCTCCGATGCCGTCCACTTGCAGGGCGGAATCGTGGCGTGGGCGCAGCAGATGCAACCCGACATGGTGATGTACTAACCGCCCATCAGCGCGTCGTAACGACGCGCATCGTCGCCCGGCTAGGCTAACCCCCGTGATTGTCGAACCACCGCCGGAGCACGTGCTTTCGGCGTTTGGTTTGGCCGGTGTCAACCCCATCGCGCTGGGCGCCAGCTGGGAGGGCGGCTGGCGATGCGGCGAAGTCGTTCTCTCGATCGTGGCCGACCACGCGCGCGCGGCCTGGTCTGCGCGGGTGCGGGAAACGCTGTTCGTGGACGGGGTGCGGCTGGCCCGGCCGGTCCGCTCGACCGACGGGCGCTACGTGGTCTCGGGATGGCGAGCGGACACGTTTGTCGCCGGCACGCCCGAGCCCAGACACGACGAAGTCGTCTCGGCGGCGGTGCGGCTGCACGAGGCCACCGGCAAACTGGAGCGCCCCCGCTTCCTGACCCAGGGACCGACCACGCCATGGTCAGATGTCGACGTGTTCATCGCCGCCGACCGCTCCGCGTGGGAGGAGCGCCCGCTGCAGTCGATTCCGCCCGGCGCCCGCACGGCCCCGCCGAGCGCCGACGCCGAGCGGTCGGTCGAGCTGATCAGTCAGCTCGCCACGCTACGTAAGCCGACCAAGAGCCCCAACCAGCTGGTGCACGGGGATCTCTACGGCACGGTGCTTTTCATCGGCACCGCCGCCCCGGGTATCACCGACATCACGCCGTACTGGCGGCCCGCGTCGTGGGCGGCGGGCGTGGTCGTCGTCGACGCGCTGTCCTGGGGTGAGGCCGACGACGGGCTGATCGAACGCTGGAACGCCCTGCCGGAGTGGCCGCAGATGTTGTTGCGCGCGTTGATGTTTCGCCTCGCGGTACATGCGCTGCACCCGCGGTCGACCGCCGAGGCTTTTCCGGGTCTGGCCCGCACGGCGGCCCTGATTCGGCTGGTGCTTTAGTCCCCAAACGTGTAGCGCACGTCGCCGAGCGCGATCTTGCCGTCGACGGAAAGCACTCCTTCGGCGCGCAGTAGTTCCAGCTGCCGGGTGGTCAAATGCCGTGCCGGGCGTCCGGATGCGGTGATCACCCGGTGCCAGGGCAGGTCGGAGGAGTCGGTGCGCATGATCCATCCGACGATCCGCGGGCTGGAAAGCCCTGCGACAGCGGCGATATCGCCGTAGGTACAGACTCGGCCGGAAGGGATCGCGGCCACCAGTGCGCGCACCCGCTCGACTTGCTCGTCGGTCACCGGCGCCACGGTCAGCGGGCCTGCAACTGCTTGCGGATCAGCGCGGCGACCTCCGTCGGCTTGGCGCCGGGCACCATGTGGTTGCACTCGAAATCGAGCAGCTCGAAATCTGGTCCCAGGCGTTCCTGCAGTCCGGCGATGAGCTGGTCGGTGACATACGGCGGCGACGTCCACTTCGCCCGCACCAGCGTCGTCGCCGTTCCCGCCGGCGGTAGCACGGCGGGACGGGCCAGCTCGCTCCAGTAGGACATCATCGCCGGCACGCTGACCCGCCAGCCGTAGCGTCCGCTGGGCAGCCGGACCAGATGTTCGTCGAGTTCGGCATCGAGCACGCCCGCATCAACGTCCGCCCAAGAGCCGGTGGCCTTTTCCATGCGAGCTTGGCCGGGATCCGGGTAGTCGGGCGACGAAATCATCGCATCGGCGATCTCGCGCATCCACCCGCCGTCCAAACCGACCGCGGGGTCGAGCAGGAGCAGCGCCGCCACCAAATCCGGTCGGACCGCGGCCAAATGCATTGCCAGACCACCGCCGAACGAGTGCCCGACAACCAGCACCGGGGCATCGGCCACCTCATCGAGCAGCGCGCCCAGCGCGGCGACATTGGCGTCGATGGTCCACGGCGCGGCCCACGACGACCTGCCATGGCCGAGCAGATCAGGGGCGGCGATGGAGATTTCGGGCACATAATCGCCCAACTGTTGCCAGCGCTGGCCGTGTCCGGTCAGTCCGTGCAGGGCGAGCATTTGCACCGGGCCAGACGGACCGAAGCGGTGCACGTGAAGGTCGGTGGTCACGCGTCGATGATGCCAGGCCCCGCGGACACCGCCGGTCGTAGCCGGACCGACTTGTCAGACCCTCGTGATGTCATGCCGGTATGTCATTGACCTGGGGCGCCGAGGCGGGTGCCGTGCTGGCGCCGGGCGCCCGCGGGCTGATCCGTATCCTGGGCGGCCCGGGCACCGGGAAGAGCAGCCTGCTGGTCGATGCCGCGGTCGCTGCGGTCGACGCCGGGGTCGACCCGGAATCGGTTCTGCTGCTTACCGGTTCGGGCCGAATCGGGGTTCGGCAGCGCAGCGCATTGACGATGGCATTGCTGCGGTCGCGCCGCGGCGACTCGGGTCGAACCGCGATCCGTGAGCCGTTGGTCCGCAGCGTGCACAGCTACGCCTACGCCGTGCTGCGGCGGGCCGCCGAGCGGGCCGGGGAAGCGCCACCGCGGCTGGTCACCAGCGCCGAAACCGACGCCATCATCCGGGAGCTGCTGGCCGGGGACCTCGAAGACGCCGGGACCAGCGCGTGGCCCGCGCATCTGCGGCCCGCCCTGAGCACCGCGGGCTTCGCCACCGAGCTGCGAAACCTGTTGGCGCGCTGTGCAGAACGCGGTGTGGATCCGCAGGAACTGCAGCGTCTCGGGCGTCGGTGCCGGCGACCGGAGTGGACCGCGGCGGGCCGGTTCGCCCAACAGTACGAGCAGGTGATGTTGCTGCGCGCGGCGGTCGGGACCGCGGCGCCGCAGGCGACGACACCGGCGCTGGGCGCCGCCGAACTCGTGGGTGCGGCCCTGGAGGCTTTCGCGATCGACCCCGAGCTGCTGGCCGCCGAGCGTGCCCGGCTCCGGGTCTTGTTGATCGACGACGCCCAGCAGCTCGACCCGCAGGCGGCCCGCCTGGTCCGGGTGCTGGCCGCCGGCAGCCGAACTGGCGCTGATCGCCGGGGATCCCAACCAGGCGGTGTTCGGCTTCCGGGGCGGCGAGCCGGCCGGGCTGTTGGACGGTCGAAACGCCCTCGGTGACGCTGACGGAGTCGCATCGGTGCGCGCCGGCCGTGGCGCGCGCCGTCAGCGGCATCGCGCGACGGCTGCCGGGCAGCAGCGACGGCAGGCAGATCGACGGCACCGGCGCCGAGGAGGGATCGGTCCATGGTGCGGCTGGCGGCCTCGGCGCACGCCGAGGCCGCGATGATCGCCGACGCGCTGCGGCGTGCCCACCTCGTCGACAAGGTGCCGTGGTCGCAGATGGCGGTGATCGTGCGGTCGGTGCCACGAGCCGGGGCCCGGTTGCCCCGGGCGCTGGCGGCCGCCGGAGTACCGGTGGCCGCGCCCGCAGTCGGCGGGGCGCTGGCCGAGGAGCCCGCGGTGCGCGCGCTGCTCACGGTGCTGGCGGCGACCGCCGAGGGTCTGGACGGCGATCAGGCGCTGGCGCTGCTGACCGGGCCGATCGGTCGCGTCGACCCGGTCTCACTGCGCCAGCTGCGCAGGACGCTGCTGCGCGGCAAACCCGCCGACGTGGCAGGCAGTTTCGGCGACCTGGTGGTGGCCGCGCTGCCGGCGGGGCGCCGACCGGCCGCGGTCTCGCCCGCTGCAGCGGGTGCGTGCGGTCCTGGACGCGGCCGCGCGCTGCCATCGCGGCGGCCAAGATCCGCGCTACACGCTGTGGGCGGCGTGGAGTCGGTCCGGCCTGCAGCGCCGCTGGTTGACGGCCAGCGAGCGCGGCGGCACCGCCGGCGCCCAGGCCAGCCAGGGACCTGGAGGCGGTGACCGCGTTGTTCGACGTCGCCGACCAGTACGTGTCTCGCACACCCGGCGCGTCGTTGCGCGGTCTCATCGAGCACGTCGCGGCGCTGCAGCTGCCGAGCGTCAAGACCGAACCTGCCTCGCCGGCCGAACAGGTCCGGGTGCTCAGCGCACACGCCGCGCTGGGACATGAATGGGATGTGGTCGTCATCGCCGGCCTGCAGGATGGGCTGTGGCCCAACACCGTTCCGCGCGGGGGAGTGTTGGCCACCCAGCGACTCCTCGACGTCATGGACGGCGTCTTCGGGGACGCCTCGGTGCGTGCGCCGCTGCTCGCCGAGGAGCGCACGGCTGCTGGTGGCCGCAATGGGCCGGGCCCGGCGCCGACTGCTGGTGACCGCCGTCGACAGCGACACCGGCGGGGCGGACCAGGGTGCCGCACTGCCGTCGCCGTTCTTCTTCGAGATCGCGCAGTGGGCCGACGACGATGTCGATCACATTGCGGTGCAGCCGGTCTCAGCGCCGCGTGTGCTGTCGACGGCGGCGCTGGTCGGCCGGTTGCGCGGGGTCGTCTGCGCCCCGAGCGGGGCCGTCGACGATGCCGCGCGCCATTGCGCGGCAACGCAATTGGCCCGGCTGGCCAGTGCCGGCGTGCCGGGCGCCGACCCGTCGAGTTGGTACGGTCTGACCGCGGTCAGCACCAGCGATCCGCTCTGCGAAAGCGGTGATCCCGTCACGTTGACGCCATCGACCCTGCAGACCCTCAACGACTGCCCGCTGCGCTGGCTGGTCGAACGGCACGGCGGAACCAACCCGCGTGAGCTGCGGTCGACGATCGGCTCGGTGCTGCACGCGCTGATCGCCGAACCGGGCAAGAGCGAAGCGCAACTGATCGCCGAGCTCGGAACGCGTCTGGGAGCACCTGCCTTTCGACGCTCGATGGCATTCGGCCAACGAGCTGACCCGGCACCGCGCCATGATCGAGGCGTTCGTGCGAGTGGCGCGCGCAGACGCGGGGCGAACTGCGCGAGGTCGGCGTCGAGGTCGACGTCGACGGGGTCCTTGCGACGCCGCGCGATGACGGCGGTCAAGTCCGGCTGCGCGGCCGGGTCGACCGGCTGGAACGCGACGGCGGCCGGCCGGCTGGTGATCGTCGACATCAAAACCGGCAAAACACCGGTCAGCAAGGACGATGCCCAGCAGCACGCTCAGCTGGCCGATGTACCAGCTGGCGGTGGCCGAAGGCCTGGTCCTCGCCAGCGGAGGACTCCCAGCCCGACGGCGATGAGCCCGGGGGCGCGCGACTGGTCTACATCGGCAAGAGCGGAGCGGCGGGCGCCACCGAGCGCGAACAGGATCCACTGACACCGGCGGCCCGCGACGAATGGCGCGACCTCGTCATGCAGGCGGCCGACGCGACCGCCGGTCCGCAGTTCGTCGCCCGGCGCAACGACGGCTGCTCGCACTGCCCGATCCGGCCGTCGCTGCCCCGCCCACGGCGAAGGGTCCGCGCCATGACCCCGCGCTACAGCTCCGCCGAATTAGCCGATGCGCTAGGGCTTTTCCCGCCCACCGCCGAGCAGGCCGCCGTCATCGCCGCGCCGCCGGGTCCGCTGGTCGTCATCGCGGGAGCGGGCGCGGGCAAAACCGAGACGATGGCCGCGCGGGTGGTGTGGCTGGTCGCCAACGGCTACGCCGATCCCGGCCAGGTGCTGGGATTGACGTTCACCCGCAAGGCCGCCGGGCAGCTGCTGCGCCGGGTCCGATCCCGGCTGGCCCGGTTGGCCGGCGTCGGGTCTGGGCGCCGGCCAGCCCGGGGGCGCTCGAATCGGCGGACACCCCGACGGTCAGCACCTATCACGCGTTCGCCGGCTCGCTGCTGCGTGACTACGGGCTGCTGTTGCCGGTCGAACCCGACACCCGGCTGCTCAGCGAGACCGAGCTGTGGCAGCTGGCCTTCGACGTGGTCAACCGGCACGGCGGGCAGCTGCGCACCGACAAGACGCCGGCCGCGGTCACCTCGATGGTGCTGCGGCTGTGGGGCCAGCTCGACCGAGCACCTGGTCGACACCGGCCAGCTCCGCGATACCCACCTGGAGCTGGAGCGGCTGGTCCACACCCTGCCGGCGGGCCCCTACCAGCGCGACCGCGGCCCGAGCCAATGGTTGCTGCGGCTGCTGGCCGCCCAGACCGAGCGCACCGAACTGGTGCCGCTGCTCGACGCGCTGCAACGAGCGGATGCGCGCCGACAAGGTGATGGACTTCGGCATGCAGATGGCTTCTGCGGCACGGCTTGCGGCGACATTCCCGCAGGTCGGCCGAGGACCTGCGCAACCGCTACCGGGTGGTGCTGCTCGACGAGTACCAGGACACCGGTCATGCCCAGCGCGTCGCGCTGTCGTCGTTGTTCGGCGGCGGCGTCGACGACGGGCTGGCGCTGACGGCCGTCGGCGACCCGATTCAGTCGATCTACGGCTGGCGCGGCGCCTCGGCGACCAACCTGCCGCGGTTCACCACCGACTTCCCGCGATCCGACGGCACGCCCGCGCCGGTGCTGGAGCTGCGGACCAGCTGGCGCAACCCGCCGCGCACGCTGCATGTCGCCAACGCCATATCGGCGGAGGCGCGCCGACGATCCGTTGCCGTGCACGCGTTGCAGCCCCGCCCGGACGCCCCGCCCGGCACCGTCCGCGCCGCGCTGCTCGCCGACGTGCGCGCCGAACGCGGAGTGGATCGCCGACCACCTGCACGGCCATTATCAGCGTGCGCACGCCGACGGCGTCAGCCCGCCGACCGCCGCGGTGCTGGTGCGCCGCAACGCCGATGCCGCACCCATCGCCGATGCGCTTCGCGCGCGCGGAATCCCGGTCGAGGTCGTCGGGCTGGCCGGCCTGTTGTCGATCCCCGAGGTGGCCGAACATGGTGGCCATGCTGCGCCTGGTCGCCGACCCCACGGCCGGCGCGGCGGCGATGCGGGTATTGACCGGCCCGCGCTGGCGACTCGGTGGCCGGGATATCGCCGCGCTGTGGCAGCGCGCGCTGGCTCTTGGCGCGGGGCGCTCCGCCGACGCGCCCTCGCCCGAGGCGATCGCGATGGCGGCCGGCCGCTCAAACATGGAAGCCGACACCGCGTGCCTGGCCGACGCGATCGGCGATCCCGGGCCGGCCGCCGCGTATTCGGTTGCGGGATATCAACGCATCACCGCGCTGGCCGCCGAGCTCGAGCGCCCTGCGCGGCCATCTCGGTCATTCG
This sequence comes from uncultured Actinomycetota bacterium, assembly GCA_963794245.1. Lineage (GTDB taxonomy): Bacteria > Actinomycetota > Actinomycetes > Mycobacteriales > Mycobacteriaceae > Mycobacterium. The sequence goes on from CAWCDD010000007.1 coordinate 152,301, forward strand.
CTGCCCGACCTGGTCGCCGAGGTGCGACGCATGCTGGGTGTCGACTGCGAAGTCCGCGCCGCCGCGGGTCTCCGGCGGCTGGGCCGGCGCCGAACACCTCGACGCGTTCGCCGACGTCGTCGCCGGCTACGCGGAACGAACGACGCCGACCAGCGCGACGGACGCGTCCGCGGCGGCGTCGGTGCATGGGTCTGCTGGCCTACCTGGACGCGGCCGAGGTCGTCGAAAACGGCTTGCCGCCAGCGCCGTTGACGGTCGCGCGGGATCGGGTCCAGGTGCTCACCGTGCACTCCGCGAAGGGCCTGGAGTGGCAGGTGGTGGCGGTGGCGCACCTGTCCGGCGGCACATTTCCGTCGACCGCCTCGCGCAGCAGCTGGCTCACCGATGCCGCCGAGCTGCCGCCGCTGCTGCGCGGCGATCGCGTCTTCGGCAGGCGCGCTGGGCATCCCGGTGCTGGACACTCTCGGACGTCACCAACCGAAAGCAGCTGTCGGACAAGATCTCCGAACATCGCCGCCAGCTGGATCAGCGGCGCGTCGACGAGGAGCGCCGGCTGCTGTACGTCGGCATCACCCGCGCCGAGGACACACTGCTGGTCTCCGGTCATCACTGGGGCCCCACCGGGATCAAACCGCGCGGGCCGTCGGAGTTCCTGTGCGAACTCAAGGACGTCATCGACCGGTCGGCGGCGGCCGGTGATCCCTGCGGGGTGGTGGAAGAGTGGGCTCCCGCTCCTGCCGATGGCGAGCGGAACCCGTTGCGCGACAATGTTATCGAGGCGGTCTGGCCTGCCGATCCGCTGTCCGGCGCGCCGCGCCGACGTCGAACGCGGGGCGGCGCTGGTGACACAGGGCGATGGCGGCGGACACGACGCGAGGACCGCGCCGACGTCGACGGCTGGGCCGCCGACGTCGACGCGCTACTGGCCGAGCGGGCTGCGTGCCGCACGCCGGGCTGCCCGCGCGTTGCCCAGCCAGTTGTCGGTCAGCGGTCTGGTGGACCTGGCCCGCGACCCGGCCGGGGCGCGCTGCAGCGGCTGATGCATCGGCTGCCGACCCGACCAGATCCGCATGCCTTGCTGGGCAATGCCTTTCACTCCTGGGTGCAGCAATTCTACGGAACCGAATGGTTGTTCGACCTCGGCGATCTGCCCGGTGCGGCGGACTCCGATGTCGGCCGACACCGAGGAATTGGCCGCGCTGCAGGAGGCGTTCACCAGATCGCATGGGCGGCCCGCACACCCGTTGCCGTCGAGGTGCCCTTCGAGATGCCCATCGGCGACACCGTGGTGCGCGGGCGCATCGACGCGGTGTTCGCCGAACCCGACGGCGGCGCCACCGTGGTGGACTGGAAGACCGGCGAACCCCCGCGCGGGCCCGAGGCGATGCGACAGGCCGCCGTCCAGCTCGCCGTCTACCGCCTGGCGTGGGCGGCGTTGTCCGGATGCCCGGAATCGTCGGTGCGAACCGCGTTCCATTACGTGCGCACCGGACGCACCGTCGTCCCCGAGGTACTGCCCGATCCCACCGAGCTGGCCGGGCTGTTGACCGGCTCCTTGGGCGAGCGCGAAGGCGGCGTCTGATGCGATCAAGTGTCTGCCGACCGGCGATCGTGGTTACATGTGAGTCGTGGGTGCGGCGTGCGGTGGTGTTTTCCCGATGACGGGCCGCTGTGCCCGAGGGTAGGTTGCGGCGGCTGAGGGGTCTCGACGAGACACTGACCGCCCAGCCCGGACATCTGCTGGTCGGCGTGCTGCGCATTCCCGAAGACCACGGCAGCCCGGGTCGTGTCATCACCCGCCGGCTGGTCATTGCGCTGGTGCTGTTTTTCGCCGCCGCCGCTCGCCGTGTACCTGGACCGCACCGGCTATCGCGACGTGCGCGGTGAGCCGCTGACCTTCCTGGACTGCCTCTACTTCTCGGCCGTGTCGCTCTCGACGACCGGATACGGCGACATCACGCCGTATAGCGAAGTGGCGCGGCTGGTCAACACCGTGGTCTTCACGCCGTTGCGGATCGCGTTCCTGGTGGTGTTGGTCGGCACCACGCTCGAGACTGCTTTCCGAGCGGTCCCGGCAAGGATGGAAGATCCAGCGTTGGAGGAACAGAGTGCGCAACCACACCGTCGTGATCGGCTACGGCACCAAGGGCAAACGGGCCGTGGCAGCCATGGTCAGCGATGAGGCGGCCCAGGGCGAGATCGTCGTCGTCGACACCGATCGCAGCGCTCTCGAGCATGCCGCAACGGCCGGTCTGGTCACCGTGCACGGCGACGCCACCAAATCCGACGTGCTGCGGCTGGCCGGGGCCCAGCACGCATCGTCGATCATCGTCGCCACCAACCGCGACGACACCGCCGTGCTGGTGACCCTGACGGCGCGAGAGATCGCGCCCAAGGCCAGGATCGTGGCGGCTATCCGGGAAGCCGAGAATTCGCACCTGCTGCAGCAATCGGGCGCGGACTCGGTGGTGGTCTCCTCGGAGACCGCCGGACGGCTCCTGGGCCTGGCCACCACCACGCCCAGCGTCGTGGAGATGATCGAGGACCTGCTGACTCCGGACGCCGGGCTGGCCATCGCCGAACGCGAGGTGGAGCAGAGCCGAAGTCGGCGGATCCCCGCGGCATCTGCGCGACATCGTGCTCGGCGTGGTGCGTGACGGCCACCTGATTCGCATCGGCGCACCCGAAGTGGACGCCATCGAGGCCACCGACCGGCTGCTCTACATCCGAGACGCGGGGCACTAGTGGCGATCGAAAGCGCGGCGAAGCCGGGCGCCGCGGGTCGGTGCCCGGAGGCATAGCGTGGACTTTCAGCTGCGGAGTGTTCCGTTGCTCTCGCGCGTCGGCGCCGACCGGGCCGATCAATTGCGCACCGATGTCGAAGCGGCCACCGTCGGATGGGCGGATGCGGCGCTGCTGCGGGTGGATTCGCGCAACCAGGTGCTGGTCGCCAACGGCCGCGTGGTACTCGGCTCGGCAGCCGAACTGGGCGATACGCCACCGAAGGACGCGGTGTTCCTCGGCCGCATCGAGAACGGCCGGCACGTCTGGGCCGCCCGGGGAGCGCTGCAAGCACCCGAGGACGCGGGAGTTCAGGCCGAAGTGGTGAACCTGCGCAGTCTCGGCCCGATCTTCGACGACACCAGCAGCCAACTGGTTTCGTCGGCCGTCGCCCTGCTGAATTGGCATGAAAGAGCGCGGTTTAGCGCCGTCGACGGCTCCCCGACGAAGCCGGCCAGGGCGGGCTGGTCTCGGGTCAACCCGGTCACCGGACACGAGGAGTTCCCGCGCATCGACCCGGCGGTCATCTGTCTGGTGCACGATGGCGGCGACCGTGCGGTGCTGGCCCGCCAGGCGGTAGTGGCCCGAGCGAATGTTCTCGCTGCTGGCCGGATTCGTCGAAGCCGGTGAGTCTTTCGAGGTCTGCGTGGTCCGGGAGATCCGTGAGGAAATCGGTCTGACCGTGCGCGACGTTCGTTACCTGGGCAGCCAGCCGTGGCCTTTTCCGCGTTCGCTGATGGTCGGCTTCCATGCCTTGGGTGACCCCGACGAGGAATTCTCGTTCAACGACGGTGAGATCGCCGAGGCGGCCTGGTTCACTCGCGACGAGGTGCGCGCGGCGCTAGACGCCGGCGATTGGAGCAGCTCCACGGATTCGAAACTGCTTCTGCCCGGTTCGATTTCGATCGCGCGGGTCATCATCGAATCCTGGGCAGCGCTCGGCTGAGACGTTAACCGACGCGATCGGTGATCGATCTGCAAGACGGAGTTCGCGATCTGATCCGCCGATGTCAAGACCCACCACGCCGACGGACACGATCGCCGGCGGATTTGATGCGGTACAGATGGCTCCACTGGTGCGCGCTGATGCTCAGCGTCGATGGATCCGGTTTGTCGAGGGTGAAGGCGTAGTTGGGATCATGCAATCAAAGCACCCCTGCAGCGACGTCGCCAGCTCACGGAATGCGCCCTGCGCCGCATCGGAGTTCGCATATCGCGCCACCGCCTGAGTAACTCCGTTGATCATGGGCCCGGCCCAGCGGCTCGATGTCGTCGGTGACGCCGTGATAGCCGGCACTGCGAAACTCGGTCCAATTGCTACCGAAGGTGAGCTCGTTGTGTCCCACCACCCCGCACGGGCCGGGCGCAGAGGCGTCCGACGGCGCGGGTTTATGCAAGTCGGCCTCGGGGTGCGGGGCGAGATCGTCCGCTTTGGCGATGCGCCGGACATCGTCGAGCCTGACGATCATGTCGTCGATACGTGTGACGTTGCCGGGCGCCTTGGCCGGTGTGCTCGAATGCGAGCAACCCGACATCAGCATCACCGCGCAGCAGCCCAAGCGCATAGCGCCCTACGAATTGCGCCGCTTTTTTGCCACCGCAAATTCGACGCCATGGTTCGTATCGTAGAGCGTTCGAGACGCATCGCTGAGGGTCAAATTTTGCCGCTCTTAGCCGGCGACCTGCGCCAGCTTCGCTTTTACCTCGGCCGCACTCGGGTTGGTCAGCGTCGATCCGTCGGCAAACTTCACCGTCGGCACCGTCCGGTTGCCGCCGTTGACCGAACCGACGAATTCCGCGGCCGCCGAGTCGTGTTCGATGTCGACCGTTTCGTAGGGGATTCCGTTGGACTTCAGCACGGTCATGAGCCGGTGGCAGTAACCACACCATGACGTCGTGTAAACGGTAATCGGCGCGTTGCTCATAACTCGATAACGTAGCACGTCCCGCGATGCGTTCCGCGACCGCGGGGCGCCAGCCGCGCGCTAGGTTCGGGCGTGGCGAAACACCCGGTTTGTCGGCGACCGCTGCCAAGATGGACGGCATGCCGATGGTCGCTGACCCACTGACCGCCGGACTGGACGACGAGCAGCGCGAAGCCGTGCTGGCACCGCGCGGACCAGTTTGTGTGCTTGCGGGAGCCGGAACAGGCAAGACCCGCACCATCACTCACCGCATCGCCCAGCTGGTGGCGAGTGGTCATGTCGCCGCCGGCCAGGTGCTTGCGGTCACGTTCACCCAGCGCGCGGCGGGGGAGATGCGCTCTCGATTGCGGACGTTGGACGCCGCCGCGCAGTCCGGATCGGGCGTCGCCGCCGTGCAGGCCCTGACCTTTCACTCGGCCGCACACCGTCAGTTGCGGTATTTCTGGCCGCGGGTCGTCGGTGACACCGGCTGGCAGCTACTGGACACCAAGTTCGCCGTCGTGGCCAGGGCGGCCAGTCGCATCAGGCTCAATGTCAGCACCGACGACGTGCGCGACTTGGCCGGCGAGATCGAATGGGCCAAGGCGTCGCTGATCAGCCCGGAGGCGTACCCGGGTGCGGTGGCCGGCGCGGGCCGCGACATCCCGACTGGACGCCGCCAAGATCGCCGACGTCTACACCGCCTACGAGGCCCTCAAGGTCCGCGACGAATCGGTGACGCTGCTCGACTTCGACGACCTGCTGCTGCACACGGCGGCCGCGATCGAGAACGACGTCGCGGTCGCCGAGGAATTCCGCGACCGCTACCGCTGCTTCGTCGTCGACGAGTACCAGGACGTCACCCCGCTGCAGCAGCGGGTGCTGTCGGCATGGCTGGGCGATCGAGACGACCTGACGGTCGTCGGCGACGCCAACCAGACCATCTACTCGTTCACCGGGGCCTCACCGCGCTTCCTGCTCGACTTCTCGCGGCAGTTTCCGGACGCCACGGTGGTGCGCCTGGAGCGCGACTACCGCTCCACCCCGCAGGTCGTCTCGCTGGCCAACCAGGTGATCGCCGCGGCACGCGGCCGGGTCGCCGGCAGCAAGCTGCAACTGTCCGGCCAGCGTGCGCCGGGTCCGGTCCCGACGTTTCACGAGCATCCCGACGAAACCGTCGAGGCGGCCGCGGTGGCGAAGGTGATCGCCGGGCTGATCGAATCCGGCACCGCGCCATCAGAGATCGCGGTGCTCTATCGCGTCAATGCGCAGTCCGAGATCTACGAGGAAGCGCTGACCGAGGCGGGCATCGCCTACCAGGTTCGCGGCGGCGAGGGCTTCTTCAACCGCCAGGAGATCAAGCAGGCGATGGTGGCCCTGCATCGCGCCGCCGAGCGCGGGGCCGAGGGCCCATTGCCCGAGGTGGTGCGCGCGGTCCTGGAACCGCTGGGACTGACGGCCTCCGAACCCGTCGGCACCCGTGCCCGGGAGCGCTGGGAGGCGCTGACCGCATTGGCCGAGTTGGTGGACGACGAGGTGGCGCAGCGTCCGCAGCTGGAACTGCCTGCCCTGGTGGCCGAGCTGCGGATCCGGGCCGATGCGCGGCACCCACCGGTGGTGCAGGGCGTCACGCTGGCGTCGTTGCACGCCGCCAAGGGGCTGGAATGGGATGCGGTGTTCCTGGTCGGATTGGCCGACGGCACCCTGCCCATCTCGCACGCATTGGCACACGGCGCCGAGAGCGAGCCGGTTGAGGAAGAGCGTCGCCTGCTCTACGTCGGAATCACAAGGGCCCGAGTGCATTTGGCGCTCAGCTGGGCGCTGTCGCGCAGCCCGGGCGGTCGGCAGAGCCGCAAGCCGTCGCGGTTTCTCAACGGTATTGCGCCACAGACGCGGGCCGACTCGGCGCCGGGTAAATCTCGGCGCAAACAAGGCGCGACCCGCTGCCGGATCTGCAACAAGAACCTGACGACGCCGGCGGCCGTCATGCTGCGGCGTTGTGAGACGTGTGCAGCCGACATCGATGAGCAGTTGTTGTTGCGGCTCAAGGAGTGGCGCCTGGACGTCGCCAAGGAGCAGAAGGTGCCCGCGTATGTCGTGTTCACCGACAACACGCTGATCGCGATCGCCGAACTGCTGCCCGACGACGAAGCGGCCCTGATCGCGATCCCGGGTATCGGCGCGCGCAAACTCGAGCAGTACGGGCCGGACGTCTTGGAGCTGGTTCGCGGCCGCTAGGGCCAAACGCGCAGGTCAGAAAATCGGTTGTCAGCGCCGTCGGCTAGCATTTATTCTCGGATACGCATTCCGCCGCCGGCTGCAGGCCGGCGCATGTCTAGGTGAGAGGAGGTGGCCACGATGATCAACGACGTGTTCGAGGTAGTAGTGGCCGGCGCGGTGCTGACCGCGGGGACCTCCCATGCCGCCCACGCCGCCGCTACGCCGGCGGCCGCGGTCAAGCATCGCGCCGCCGCCACGACTGACGCGTCCGTGGATTGGGGTCTTACCTAACTACCCCGTTTACACCACATGGCCACGGACCCGAAGTCACAAGGATCCGTGGCCATAGTTTTGGGGCTTCAGTTTTTCAAAGCCCGCAACCTGGTCCGGATCACCGAAAAAGGACACCCAACCAGGAAGCAGGTGAGCAGGACATGTCGGCACTGACAGTCCCCAGACAGCCGCAGCCGGTGTTGCCATGTCACGCCGGCGATCCCGACCTATGGTTCGCCGAGACCCCGGCTGAACTCGATCGCGCCAAGACACTCTGCACGGATTGCCCGGTCCGGCGGCAATGCCTGACGGCCGCGCTGGACCGTGCCGAACCGTGGGGTGTCTGGGGCGGCGAGATATTCGAGCGAGGCTCGGTCGTGAGCTACAAACGTCCGCGCGGACGCCCCCGAAAAGGTGCGGTCGCCGCCTAGACAGCCGCTGTGTCGGGCTCGGCGAAGCCGGGGATCAGCTCTTCGGACAGCGCCTTGATCGGCACGTGGGCATTCAGCTGGCACAGGATCGCGGCCACCGACATGATCACCCGCATCGGGATGACCAGCTTGGGCGGCAGGTCCATCTGCCGGGCCGTCCTGATCTGCGACACCGACCGGTCGATCTCGATGGTGGACATCTTCTGCAGCCATTTCCGGGTGTAGTGGAAGACCTCGACCTCGACCGGTTCGACGTACTGGCGCAGCATGTCGTCGATGTCGCGCACCGACACCTGCTGGCCTTTCTGGATGAAACCGGCCTTCTCCATCGTCGGCAACAGCAGGTCGTAGTTCTTCTCGCGGGCCAACCGAATCGTCATCCCGAGCTCGATCGGAAAACCACCGGGCATGGGCGCGACCGCACCGAAGTCGATGACGGCCATCCGACCGTCGGGCAACAGCATGAAATTGCCCGGGTGCGCGTCGCCGTGCAGCATCTGCAGCCGGCGCGGCGCGTCGAAGGTGAGCTCAAGGAGCCGGGTGCCGATCAGGTCGCGTTGTTCGGGGGTCCCATCGCGGATGATCTCGGCCATCGGCACGCCCTGAATCCATTCCTGGACTACCACTTTGGGAGCGCTGGCCACCACGCGCGGCACCGCGAAGTGTGGGTTGTCGTGATACGCCTTGGCGAATGCGCGCTGGTTGTCGGCCTCCAGCCGGTAGTCGAGCTCCATCTCGGTCCGCTCGATCAGTTCGTCGACCACGCCTTTGACGTCGGCGCCGGGTGCGAGCTGTCTGGCCACTCCGACCAACCGCTGCATGGTCTTGAGGTCGGCCCGCAGCGCCTCGTCGGCACCCGGGTACTGGATCTTGACGGCCACCTCGCGACCGTCGGACCACACCGCCTTGTGCACCTGGCCGATGCTGGCCGAGGCCACCGGGGTGTCGTCGAACGAGCTGAACCGGTCGCGCCATTTGGTGCCCAGCTGCGCGTCGAGCACACGGTGCACCTTGTCGGCGGGCAGCGGCGGGGCGTCCTTCTGCAGCTTTGTCAGCGCTTCGCGGTAGGGCTCGCCGAACTCTTCGGGAATGGCGGCTTCCAGCACCGACAAGGCCTGGCCGACCTTCATCGCCCCGCCCTTGAGCTCGCCAAGCACGGTGAACAGCTGGTTGGCGGCCTTCTCCAATAATTCGGCCTGGACGTCGTCTTTTGACTTACCGGTCAGCCGCTTACCGAAGCCCAGCGCCGACCGCGCGGCAAAGCCGACCGGGATGGTGGCCAGCTTCGCATTGCGCGCCGCCCGGCCCCGCTTGATGTCTGCCACACACCCATCATCCATGACGCCGCGCCGGTGCCGGGGTTGATCTAGGCAACAGTGCGGCGAGAGCGCGACCGAGGGTCACATCGAGCCGGGGTTTGGCGGCCACTCGGGTAGTGCGCGTCAACACGGACACAGCGGATGCTTGGTCCACTGCCGCGTGACGATCGCGCCGGCGTTGAGGTCGAACTCCAGGGTGGCATTCAACGCCTGGGGCGGCTCGGCGTCGGGTCCCGCATCGTGCCCGCGCACCGCGGCGATCACCCGATTCACCTGGCTGAGCGCCAGTGCCGCGGTAGCCAGCAGGGTGGCTCGATCGGCCACCCCTACGGTCTCGCGCAACTGGGCAGCGACCGCCGGCCATGCGGCGTCGCGGTCGCTGCGGTGTAAGTCGGCGCAGCCCAGGCAGCTGGTGACGCCGGGGATGACCAGCGGTCCCACCAGCCCGGTGCCGTCTCGCACCCGAACCGCGAGGTGGGCGACGCCCTGGCTGTGCAGGTCGCGGACCATGCGCGGGTCGGCGACCAGGTAGTCGGTCAGCACCACCAGATCCACCGCGGCCCGCGACACCGCGGCGTGGGGTTGGCTACTGTGCGCAATCCGCGCGCCCGAACAGCGCAATGCCTCCATCATCAGGTCCGACAGCGGCCCGCGGCCGTGGATGCGGATCGAGGCCGCCCGGCCGCCGGTCTGCCGGCGCCCGCGGGTCACTACACCGGCGCTGACCAACTGCGTGACGAGGTCGGTCAGGCCGTCGGTGTCGGTCAACCCACGCTCGCCCGCTTGGTGCTGCAGCTCGGTGATCGGCAGAGGTGATCGCATCGAACGCAGCAGCGCCGCCAGCGCCGCGGCGCCCAGGCCACGCGGTGGACGGACCAACACGGCCCGGCGCGGATCCCAGCCCACCTGCACCGCGCCGTCGGGCCGCAGCAGCACCGGCAGCGCCGGGTCCAGCGCATAGACAGAAGACGCGGCGCGCGGCATGAATCCAGACTGTGCCACGCCGGGGGCAACCACCCCGCTCAGTTATCCACAGCACCGCCGTCGAGCCGGGTTGCCGGCCTTCTTGGTCTGCCAGGCTCCTGGTCAGCTCGTTGGCGCGGTAACGATGACGTTTGCAGCCCGGCTTTCCAAGCGGCCATGAATCTCGTGATGCTGACCTTCGTATCGCCGTCGGTCGGCGTAGGGGTCGTTGAGGTGAACGGTCTCATTGATGGTGTCGATCCCGGTGACGACGAGCAGGTGATCGGCCGTCTTGCGTTGGTCGCTGCTGTCCAAGATGGTCCCGCTCTTGACCCAGGCGATGACCTTGCGGTTGGCGCCGAGATCCTGCTCAAGCGCCCCGAGAGTCACCTCATCGGGGTATTTGTCCCAGGTCATGCGCGCTTTGATGCCGTAGTGGTCGAGCAGCACGACTGTGTCGGCCGCATCGATGCCACCTGTATCGGTTTCGTGGCCCGGATCGCCGGTCGGGAGGTAAATCGGACCGTCGCGGATCACCGACGGAGTTTTCTGTGCGAGTTTGATGATCTGCTGCTCCGTCGCAGGGGTGCCGGTGGCCTCACCGACCACATCGGCCACCGAAGCCAGCCCACAGGTGTCCTCCGTCGACTGCTGCACCCAATACTTGGCGGCCGCCTCCGGGTCGCCGTACACACCGCTGGCGGCCGTCCTTGCCGTCGCCGGCGGATTGCCGTACGTGCCGCTGGTCGCGGTGATCGGTGAGGGCGTCGCCGCACGCATCGATAGTGGCGCCAGGCCGCTCGCCGATACCAGCGAAACGTTGGCAATGGCGATACAAGCGCAAACCAAGGCAGTGCGCACCGCGGTTGCAATCCGGGAGTTGAACATGTTGCCGCCAAGGCCAGTCGGACAATCGGTTGGTCGACAAAGTAGCACTCTCAGCAAACGGCCGGCATCTTCTCGGACGTAATTCCAATAAGGCGGATCACCGCCGGGGTTCGCCCGTTCAGTTGTCGGCAGAACCGCTGTCTGCGCCCGGCTCCTCTTGTTCGAGGCGGGCGATCGCTTCGTCGATACCGGAGGTGTCACCGCCGATGACCCGGTCGATGAAACCAGCCGGCTCGTCGAGATCCCCGGCGCCCGGCAGCAGATCGGGGTGTTGCCAGATGCCGTCGCGCACGTCGACACCGGCGGCTTCGGTCAGGCGCTCCCAGAGCGCGGCGGCTTCCCGCAGCTTGCGCGGCCGTAATTCCAGGCCGACCAGGGTGGCGAACGTCTGCTCGGCCGGGCCTCCGCTGGCCCGGCGCCGGCGCAGCGTCTCGCTCAGCGCGGCCGCACCCGGAATCCGATCGCCCAGGGCCTCGGTCACCACGACCTGTACCCAGCCCTCGATCAGCGCGAGCAGCGTCTCCAGCCGCTCCAGCGTCTGGGTCTGCGCCGGCGTTGCCTTGGGCTCGAAGACACCTTGGCCGAGCAGGTTTTCGATCGCTGCCGGGTCGGACAGCGACTCAGGGTTGAAGTCGCGCGCCAGCTCCTCGATCCCGCTCATGTCGATCTTCATGCCCATGGCGTAGGCCTCGACGGCGCCCAGCAGCTGGCTGGCCAACCAGGGAACATGGCTGAACAGCCGGTGGTGGGCCGCCTCGCGGGCGCCCAGAAACGTCATGATTTCGCTGCGGGGCTGCTCGAGCCCGGCGGCAAACGCCTCGACGGCCTCCGGCATGATCGCCGCCACTCCCTTGGGCCCCAGCGGCAGACCGATGTCGGTCGACGTCAGCACCTCGCGGGACAACCGGCCCAGGGCCTGGCCCAACTGCGACCCGAACGCCATGCCGCCCATCTGCGACATCATCGCCATCAGCGGGCCGGCCATGCCCTTGGCTTCCTCGGGCAGCGAAGACGCCCAGACCGTCGAGATCTGTTGGGCCATCGGGTCGCACAGCCGCTTCCAGGTCTCCAGGGTGTTGTCCACCCAGTCGTTGGGGCTCCAGCCGACCGCCCTGGTGGTACCGGCGGGCAGCGCGGTGACGCCGTCGAGCCAAGTCTCGGCGAGGTGTACCGCGTCGGCGATCGCCGAGCTCGTCGTGGCGGGGATCGGCGCGACAAATCCAATCGAGCTGGCGGCGACTTGCCGCGCCAGTTCGTAGTTGACGGGTCCCGACGGGGCGCCCCCGGCCGGCATCGTGCCTGCGTTGCTGAACATCTGACCGAGCTGCGTGAAGATTTGGCCCAGGTCACCCATGTTGAAATCCCCGCCCATGCCGAACGCGCCGAGCGGGTCTGACGCGCCCGAGCCGGACTCGGGATCGTTCTTCCCGTGCTTGTCGCGCTCGGGGTCTTCTCCGTGGGAGAAGCCGAAAGGCAGGTCAGCCATAACCTCAACGGTACCCACCGTGGGAACAGGAGGGTCCATCCGGCGTCACGCTTGCAGCTGAACGAACAACGGTTGTGTCCGGTTAGGGTAAGCGGCGTGAACAGGCGGATTCTCACCTTGATGGTCGCGCTGGTGCCGATCCTGGTCTTCGGCGTGTTGCTCGCGGTGGTGACTGTGCCGTTCGTCTCGCTGGGCCCCGGGCCGACTTTCGACACGCTCGGTGAGGTCGACGGCAAGCAGGTGGTCGCGATCGAAGGCACCCAAACCCACCCGACCACCGGTCATCTCAACATGACGACGGTGTCCCAGCGCGACGATTTGACGCTCGGTGAGGCCCTCACGCTGTGGTTCTCCGGGCAGGAACAGCTGGTACCGCGCGACCTGATCTACCCGCCCGGCAAGTCCCGCGACGACGTCGACAAGGCGAACAACGCCGACTTCAAAGATTCCGAGGACAGCGCCGCCTACGCCGCCCTGGGATATCTGAAATTCGCGCCCGCGGTCACGATCGCTTCCGTCACCGACCCCGGTCCGTCGGCGGGCAAGCTGAAGGCCGGTGACGCCATCGACGCGGTCAACGGCACCCCGGTGGTCAATGTCGAGCAGTTCACCGGACTGCTGAAGAACACCAAGCCCGGCCAAATGGTGACGATCGACTACCGCCGCAAGAACGAACCGGCCGGCGTCGCGCAAATCACGCTGGGCACAAACAAGGACCGCGACTACGGCTTCCTGGGTGTCGCGGTGCTCGATGCACCCTGGGCGCCGTTCTCGGTGGACTTCAACCTCGCCAATGTGGGCGGGCCGTCGGCCGGCCTGATGTTCAGCCTGGCGGTCGTCGACAAGCTGACCACCGGCGATCTGGCCGGCTCGACGTTCATCGCGGGGACCGGAACGATCTCGTCCGACGGCAAGGTCGGCCAGATCGGGGGCATCACGCACAAGATGGTCGCCGCTCAGGAAGCCGGCGCCACGGTGTTCCTGGTGCCCGCGAAGAATTGCTACGAAGCGAACTCGGACAATCCGCATGGTTTGCGCCTGGTCAAGGTCGAGACCCTCGGTCAAGCGGTGGACGCGCTACACGCGATCCAACAAGGAGGTCAGGCACCAAGTTGCTAGCCCGCGATTCCTCGTGCTGCGGTGCGTACAGTTGTGACGTCCAGGTCACATTGATCAGGGAGCGTAGCTAGTGGGGATGCGGCCCACCGCAAGGATGCCGAAACTGACCCGGCGCAGCCGGATTCTGATCTTGATCGCGCTGGGTGTGATCGCGTTGTTGCTCGCCGGCCCACGGCTCATCGACGCCTACGTCGACTGGTTGTGGTTCGGGGAGCTCGGCTACCGCTCGGTGTTCACCACCGTGCTGACGACACGCATCGTGGTGTTCCTGATCGCCGGCCTGTTGGTGGGCGGCATCGTGTTCGCCGGGCTCGCGATGGCCTACCGCACCCGCCCGGTCTTCGTCCCGAGCAACGACAACGATCCGGTCGCGCGGTACCGCACCGTGGTCATGTCTCGGCTGCGGCTGGTGGCCATCGGTGTTCCGGCGGCGATCGGTCTGCTGGCCGGCGTCATCGCGCAGAGCTACTGGGTGCGCATCCAGCTGTTCTTGCACGGCCAAGACTTTGGGATCAGGGATCCGCAGTTCGGTAAGGATCTGGGCTTCTACGCGTTCGAGCTGCCGTTCTACCGGCTGGTGCTCAGCTACCTGTTCGTGTCGGTGTTCCTGGCGTTCGTGGCGAACCTGTTGGCGCAGTACATCTTTGGTGGCATTCGGCTGTCCGGCCGCACCGGGGCCCTGAGTCGCTCGGCGCGGATTCAGCTGGTCAGCCTGATCGGCACGCTGGTACTGCTGAAGGCTCTTGCGTATTGGCTGGACCGCTATGAGCTGCTGTCGCACACGCGCGGCGGCAAGCCGTTCACCGGCGCCGGATATACCGACATCAATGCGGTGTTGCCGGCGAAGCTGATCCTGATGGCGATCGCGCGTGATTTGCGCCGCCGCGGTATTTTCCGCGGTCGTGCTGCGCGACTTGCGGATTCCGGCCATCGGTCTGGTTCTGTTGTTGCTGTCGTCGTTGATCGTGGGCGCCGGGTGGCCATTGGTCGTCGAGCAGATCAGCGTGAGACCCAATGCCGCGCAAAAGGAAAGCGAATACATCGGCCGAAGTATCACCGCGACGCGGCAAGCGTATGGGCTGACGGCCGACCAGGTGACGTATCGCAATTACAGCGGCGACGGCCAAGCCACCGCCCAGCAGGTCGCGGCCGACCGCGCGACGACCTCGAACATCCGGTTGCTCGACCCGACGATCATCAGCCCCGCGTTCACCCAGTTCCAGCAGGGCAAGAACTTCTACTACTTCCCCGACCAACTGTCCATCGACCGTTACCTGGACCGCAACGGCTCGTTGCGCGATTACGTGGTCGCGGCCCGAGAACTCAACCCGGACAGGCTGATCGACAACCAGCGCGACTGGATCAACCGGCACACGGTCTACACCCATGGCAACGGGTTTATCGCGTCTCCGGCCAACACCGTGCGTGGCATCGCCAACGATCCCACCCAGAACGGCGGCTACCCGGAGTTTCTCGCCAACGTCGTCGGCGCCAACGGCAGCGTGGTCTCCGACGGGCCGGCACCGCTGGACCAGCCGCGTATCTACTACGGACCTGTCATCTCCAACACCTCGGCCGACTACGCGATCGTGGGACGCAACGGCGCCGACCGCGAATACGACTACGAGACCAACACCGAAACCAAGAACTACACCTACACCGGGCTCGGGGGAGTCCCGATCGGTGATTGGCTGTCCCGCAGTGTGTTCGCCGCCAAGTTCGCCGAGCGAAACTTCCTGTTTTCCAGCGTGATCGGCTCCAACAGCAAGATCCTATTCAACCGGGATCCGGCGGCGCGGGTGGAGGCGGTGGCGCCGTGGCTGACGACCGACAGCTCGGTGTACCCGGCGATCGTGAACAAGCGACTGGTGTGGATCATCGACGGCTACACCACGTTGGACAACTACCCGTACTCCGAGCTCACTTCGCTGGAGTCCGCGACCGCCGACTCCACCGAGGTGGCGTTCAACCGGCTGGGTCCCGACAAGCAGGTGTCCTACATCCGTAACTCGGTGAAGGCCACGGTGGACGCCTACGACGGGACCGTCACGCTTTACCAGCAGGACGAGCAGGATCCGGTGCTGAAGGCCTGGATGCAGGTGTTCCCGGGAACGGTGAAGCCCAAGAGTGACATCAGCCCCGAGCTTGCCGAGCACCTGCGTTATCCCGAGGACCTGTTCAAGGTGCAGCGGATGCTGCTGGCGAAGTATCACGTCAACGACCCCGTGACGTTCTTCTCCACTTCGGACTTCTGGGATGTGCCGCTGGACCCGAATCCGACCGCCAGCAGCTATCAGCCGCCCTATTACATCGTCGCGAAAAATATTGCTAAGCAAGATAATTCGTCCTCGTATCAGTTGACGAGCGCGATGAACAGGTTCAAGCGCGATTATCTGGCCGCCTATATCAGCGCCAGCTCCGATCCCGCGACGTACGGCAAGATCACCGTGCTGACCATCCCGGGTCAGGTCAACGGGCCGAAGCTGGCCAATAACGCGATCACCACCGACCCGGCGGTATCGCAAGACCTCGGTGTGATCGGGCGAGATAACCAGAACCGAATACGTTGGGGCAACTTGCTGACGCTGCCGGTTGCTCAGGGCGGGCTGCTGTATGTCGAACCCGTCTACGCCTCTCCGGGCGCCAGCGACGCCGCCTCGTCGTACCCGCGGTTGATCCGGGTGGCGATGATGTACAACGACAAGATCGGCTACGGCCCCACCGTCGGTGACGCGCTCACCGGGCTGTTCGGGCCGGGCGCGGGTGCGGCCGCGACGGGGATCGTACCCACCGACGGCGGTGCGCCCCAGAACCCGCCCGCGAGTCCGCCGGCCCCGGCCGCGGCACCGGGCTCTGGGCCGCCACCGGCGGCGGTGCCCCCGGCTCCGGACGGTACGACGACATTGTCGCCGGCCAAAGCCGCTGCGCTCCAAGACATTCAGACGGCGATCGGTGCCGCACGCGACGCGCAGAAGAAGGGTGATTTCGCCGGCTACGGCGCTGCGCTGCAGCGGCTCGACGACGCCATCACCAAGTACAACAACACGAAGTAGGCCGCCGTCTTCACGCGCAGGCCGTGCGGAACCTATCCCGGTAGGCTTTCGGGCTGATGCCCAGGTGGTTGACGAATACCCGCCGCAGTGTTTCGATGCTGCCGAAACCCGCGAGATGCGCTGCCTCGGTGACACTTCGGCCGGCTTCGAGCCCGGCACGCGCGAAATCGATCCGAACCAACTCGACATAGCGCGCCGGTGTCATTCCCAGCTCGGACTGAAACAGCCGGGTCAGCTGACGGGTACTCAACGACGCCGTGGCCGCGAGCTTCTTCACGCTGTGGTCGTGAGCGGGATCGGCCGCGATCGCATCGGTGACCGCGCGCAGCGGCGACCCGGCCGGTGGATCGGCCTCGACCAACACCGAGAACTGTGACTGGCCGCCCGCGCGTTTGAGATAGACGACCAGCCACCGCGCCACGTCACGGACCAGCTCGGTCCCGTAATCCATTTCGACCAACGCCAGCGCGAGGTCGATCCCCGACGAAATTCCGGCCGAGGTGAAGACCTCACCGTCGCGGACGAAGATCGCGTCCGGCTCCACAGTGGTGTCCGGGAAGGCCCGGGCCAATAGGCGCGTGTCGTGCCAGTGCGTGGTGGCGCGCCGGCCGCGGAGCAGGCCCGCCTGGGCAAGGATGAACGACCCGGTGCAAATGGATGCCAGGCGCCGGGTCCGGGCCGACACTGACCTGATGGCCTCGACAAGCGCGGGGTCGATCGCTTGCCTGGGCAGGTTGTCGCTGCCGGCGACCAGCACGGTGTCGGCGGCATCGATTGCCGAAATGCGGTCGGTGACACCCAATCGGGTCCCGATCGAGCTGGTCACGTCGCCCCCGTCCACCGACGCGATTTTGAGCCGGTAGTCGGCGCCGAACCGGTTGGCCTCGACGAAGACTTCACCCGCCCCTGCGACATCCAACAGCGTCACCCCGTCGAAGACGACGATTACCACCACCCGCGAACGCGCTCCGGCTTCGGCCACGAAGCCATTGTGTCGCTTTCTGTGGAGAGGACGGCTGGAACGACAAGGGTCGGATTCGTCCACGCGCCCGCAAACTGACAACCACGACCACTACGAGGAGACGAGATGATGGATATTCAGTTGATGGACACCATTGCCGACATCGCGATACCCGACACCCCACTGGTCCGCGAGATCACCGCGTACATCCGCGACGCCGAAGACGACTTGCTCTTCGATCACTCCCGCCGCGTGTTCCTGTTCGGAGCGCTCCAGGGACGCCGCCGCGGAGTGCAAGCAAATCTGGAGCTGCTCTACGCCGGGGCGATGTTCCACGATCTGGGCCTCACCGAGCGCTATCGCACCTCGCACGCTGCGCTTCGAGGTAGACAGCGCCAACGCGGCGCGGAAGTTCCTGTTGGACCACGACGTCGATGAAGCCGACGCCGACAAGGTGTGGCTGGGCATCGCCCTGCACACCACTCCCGGCATCCCCGAGTTCCTGGCACCCGAGGTCGCCTTGGTCACCGCCGGTGTGGAAACCGACGTGCTGGGCATCGACCGCGACGAGCTTTCCCCGGAGGCTCTGGCCGCGGTCACCGCTGCGCATCCCCGCCCGAATTTCAAGCAGCGCATCCTGACGGCGTTCAACGACGGAATGAAGCACCGCCCGCACAGCACCTTCGGCACGGTCAACGACGACGTGCTCGCCCACTTCGACCCGGCATTCACCCGCGACAACTTCGTCGACATCATCCTCAACAACACCTGGCCCGAGTAGCGGGCCAAAGCATTGCAGCCCAACGGATTTCGAGAGAGGACTTTGTCACAATGACCGAGTCCGAATGAAATCGGGGTCACCGTCGTGCAGCCCGGCGAGGGCGACGTACGTAGCTCTCCCGGGCTTCGGGGCGGTGTTCAAGCTCTCCGGCAAGAACAACAACGGCGAGGTGTCCATCGTCGAGCATCCGTTTGAGGTCGGCTTGCTCACCGCGGCGCACCGCCACACCCGCGAGGACGAGCATTCGATCGTGCTGGCGGGTGAGATCGGCTTCCGCTCCGATGACAGCGAAGTGGTCCTCGGTCCCGGCGGCTACATCACCAAGCCGCGCGGCCAGATGCACGCGATGTGGAACGCGGGCAGCGTGCCGGGGCGCATCATCGAGATCATCACCCCGGGTGGATTCGAGAACTATTTCCGCGAGCTCGGTGAGCTGCTCGTCGAGCACGCGGACGACCCGGTGGGCAAGCCCCTGCACGAGTTGCCCGAGT
Source organism: uncultured Actinomycetota bacterium (assembly GCA_963794245.1). GTDB lineage: Bacteria > Actinomycetota > Actinomycetes > Mycobacteriales > Mycobacteriaceae > Mycobacterium. The sequence continues at coordinate 170,971 of CAWCDD010000007.1, forward strand.
TCGGCGAACTGGCCGACAAGTACGGGCTGACTTACGGGTCGCCGTGCCTGGATGGACGACATCGCGCAGCGCTACGGGCTGAACCCGCCCTCCCATTAGGGAGCATTGACCAGCGCCGCGACCCCCGCTGAGCCCGCGATTTGGTCGGCTCGACACCGGTTCGGTAACCTGGCATTTACCAACGCGGGGTGGAGCAGCTCGGTAGCTCGCTGGGCTCATAACCCAGAGGTCGCAGGTTCGAATCCTGTCCCCGCTACTAGCGAGTGGCCCTCGGAGATTTCTCCGGGGGCCATTTTCATGCCGCCCGCCTATCGGGGCAGCACGGCCTCGATGGCGCCGATGACCTCGGGGGCGTCGGGCTCGGTGCGGGGCCGGAATCGATTGACCACCTCACCGCCGGGTCCGATCAGGAACTTCTCGAAGTTCCACTGGATGTCGCCTGACCCGCCATCGGCATCGGCGGCCTTGGTCAGCTCGTCGTAGAGCGGGTGGCGGTCGTCGCCGTTGACGTCTGTCTTCGCCAGCAGCGGGAACGTCACCCCGTAAGTCGTCGAGCAGAACTCCTGGATCTCGTCGGCCGTGCCCGGTTCCTGGCCCATGAATTGGTTGCACGGGACGCCGACGACCGTCAGGCCACGGTCGCCGTAGTCCTTGGCGAGTTTCTCGAGCGCTGTGTATTGCGGAGTAAGTCCGCACTTGGAGGCGACGTTCACGACCAGCGTTGCGCCGTCTGACAATTCGGCGAGAGTGGTCGGCTTGCCGTCGAGGGTGGTCAGGGCGATCTCTTTGAGGGTCATGCCGACGACGCTAACGCAACGTGGCCGGGCGGAGGTGAGCGCCGTCACGGTCGTCTCAGTGAGTTCTCAGCGGCGACTCGGACACTGGATGGATGACCGTTGTACATGAGTTGCCCTCGGCGTCAGGTCGGGTCCTATGACGGCCCTTGACGTGCGGCCGATCCGTTCCACCGTCCGTCAGATGGCGCCGGCGCAAATGGGCCAGGCCGCGGTGATCGCGGCCCTGGTGGCAGCCGCGGCGATCCTGGGATCGGTCATTCCGTTTGCGGGGGCGTTGTCGGTGCTGGGCAGCGTGCCGATGGGGTTGCTGGCCTACCGCTACCGTCTCTCCGTGCTCGTTATCAGCACTGTGGCCGGGTGCACCATCGCGTTCTTGATCGCGGGCACCGGCGGGGTCGCGGCGGTGGCCGGTTGCGGATACGTGGGTGGATTGACCGGGATCGTCAAGCGGCGCGGCCTGGGTGCGCTGACGGTGGCCGGGGTCGGCTCGGCCGCCGGCGGCTTGCTGGGCGTGGGAACCGTTGCGGCACTGGCGGTGCTGGCGCCGCTAAGGAAGCTGGCGTTCGACTCGTTGGCGGCCAACGTCGACGGCACGGTCGCCGTAATGTCCTGGATTCCCCAGCTAGGCGCCCCGGCGCGGCTGCTCAAATCCGTTTACACCACGGCGATGAGCTATTGGCCGGTGCTGATCGCTGCTTCGTCGGTCGTCGGGATCGGCATCGCCACGCTGATCAGCTGGTGGGCGTTGACGCGGGTGTTGAGCCGGTTGGCCGGTATCCCGGATGTGCACAAGCTGAACGCACCCGAGCGTGAGGGGCCGGTGGGACCGGTGCCGGCACGGCTCGACGAAGTGACGTTCCGTTATCCCCACGCCGACCGCAACGCCCTCGGGCCGGTGTCGCTGACAGTGCAGCCGGGGGAGCACCTCGCGATTACCGGGTCCAACGGATCGGGCAAGACGACGCTGATGTTGGTGCTGGCCGGGCGCGAGCCCACGGCGGGAACGATCGAGCGCGCCGGAGCGGTGGGGCTGGGGTGCGTCGGCGGCACCGCGGTCATCATGCAGCATCCCGAAAGCCAGGTGCTGGGAACACGCGTCGCCGATGACGTCGTGTGGGGATTGCCGCCCGGAACCGCCACCGACATCGCTGGGTTGCTGAGCGAGGTGGGACTTGGCGGGATGGCCGAGCGCGACACCAACGGACTGTCCGGCGGGGAGCTGCAGCGGCTGGCGGTCGCTGCGGCGTTGGCGCGCCAGCCGTCATTGTTGATCGCCGACGAGGTCACCAGCATGGTGGATCAGCGCGGGCGGGAGTCGCTGATGGCGGTGCTGTCCGGGCTGACTCGGCATCGGGACATGTCGCTGGCTCACATCACGCATTACCGCCGCGAGGCCGACGCGGCCGATCGGGTGCTGCGGCTCGATGGCAATGGGGCAGCAGCCGCCGATAATGCCGGGATGGTCCTCGCGGCAGCCACCCCCTCGCCGGGGTTCGCTGCCACCGGTTCAGGCCGCGCGAGAGTTTTTGAACTGGAAGGGATTTGGCACGAATACGGCTACGGCGGGCCGTGGGCCAAGACGGCGCTGCGCGACATCAGTCTCACCGTCGAGGAGGGCGACGGCATCCTGATTCACGGCGACAATGGATCGGGCAAGTCCACGCTGGCCTGGATCATGGCCGGCCTGATCGAACCGACGGCCGGACGCTGCCTGATCGACGCGCGACCGGCCTCCGAGCAGGTCGGTGCGGTGGCGTTGTCGTTTCAGGCGGCGCGGCTGCAACTGATGCGTGAACGGGTCGGGCTCGAGATCGCTTCTGCGGCATTGTTCGACGTGCATGACCGCGCGCGTATCGAGTCGGCGCTGATGATGGTCGGCCTGGATCCCGGGTTGGCCGATCGGCGCATCGACCAGCTCAGTGGCGGACAAATGCGCCGAGTTGTGTTGGCCGGCTTGCTGGCCCGCTCGCCGCGAGCGTTGATCCTCGATGAGCCACTGGCCGGATTGGACGCGGCCAGCGCCGAGGGGCTGGTGCGGCTGTTGGCGGAGCTGCGTCGAAAGACAGGGCTGACGGTCGTCGTGATATCGCACGACTTCTCGGGCCTGGAGGACGTCTGCCCGCGCACGCTGCACCTCACGAACGGCACGGTGTCAGGGGCGGCGTCGAGCGGCATTCTTGACGCGCGGCCGCCGGTGGATCAGTCGCGGCGACGTGCGCCCCGCTCACCGGTGTTGTTGACGCCGGTGCCCGGTGATAGCGCGGTGCATCGGATGTGGGCGGGCACGAAAATGGTTGTGGTCGCCGCGATAGCGATCCTGCTGGCCATCTGTCCGGGATGGGCCGCCATCGCGGTGGCCGCCGGTGTGGTGGCAGGTGCGATGCGGTTGGGCGCGCATCCCGCGTGGTGCGGCCCCGACGATTCCGCGCTGGGCGTGGGTGACGCTGTTGTTGACCATCGCTTCCGCGGCAATGTCCGCGGGTAGCCCGGTTCTTACGGTGGCCTCCGTCGGGGTGCCGCTCGGTGGCCTGTTGCAATATCTGCAGTTCTTGGCGATGACGGTGATCGTGCTGAGCCTGGGCGCGCTGGTCTCATGGACCACCAACGTCGCCGAGATCGCGCCCGCACTGGCCCGGCTGGGTAGGCCGCTGCGACGCCTGCGGATTCCGGTTGAGGCATGGTCGGTAGCGGTCGCACTGGGTCTGCGGGCGTTTCCGATGCTGGTCGAGGAGTTCCGGGTGCTCTATGCGGCCCGGCGGCTACGGCCGCGACCGGTGGTGTCGGGAAGGCGGGCACGCGCACGGTGGTGGTTCACCGAGTGCGTGGATCTGATGGCTGCGGTGATCACCGTGGCGTTACGACGCGGTGATGAGATCGGTGATGCGATCACCGCGCGAGGTGGGTACGGGCAGCTCTCGGCTGCTCGATCGCGCCCCGGCCGGGTCGACTATTGGGTCATGACGGCGGTGTTGGCGCTATGTGGCGTGACCGCCGTGGTGGAGTTCGTCTATCTGGGTGCCGGCTTAGCCTGACGTCGCAGCGGAGAAGGACAACGCAGCTTCCTTTCGCCGGCCAGAACGCCGTCGTACGCTCGGTGCGATGCTGGCAAAGTCCGAGATCCGGTTCTTGCGCGTTGGCGACCGCCGCGTGGCGTACGACGTACGCGGCGACGGTCCGCCGCTCGTCGCTCCGGCGTGGTGGGTGAGCCATCTCGAACTCGACTGGGAGAGTGCCGGCTTCCGGCGATTCTGGGAAAGTGTCGCCGAGGGGTACGCGCTGATCCGCTACGACCGGCTCGGCGTCGGCATGTCGGACCGCGCGTTGCGCGATTCGGACCTGACCTTGGACGCGGAAGTGGCGATGCTGCGCGCGCTCCTCGACGAGCTCGGGCTCGAGCGCGTGTCGCTGTTGGGCGGCTCCTGCGGGAGCTGCACCGCAATCGCTTTTGCCGCAACGTATCCCGAGCGGGTCGAGCGGTTGGTGTTGTACGGCTCGTACGCCGATGGCTCAGTGATTACGGCACCGGGCGTCGGCGACGCGATCATCGCGGCGGTCCGCGCGCATTGGGGACTCGGCTCCCGTTTGCTCAGCAACATGTTCCTCGGTGCCGCCGAATCCGCGGAGCACGAACGCTTCGCGCGGCTGCAGCGAGCGGCGGCGACCGCCGAGGCCGCCGCCGCGTTGTTGGGGCTGGTCTATCGCCTCGACGTCCGCGCCTACCTTCCTAAGGTCTGCTCTGCGACGCTGGTCGTGCATCGTCGCGACGACCGGGCCGTGCCGTACCGGCTCGGGCGTGAGGTCGCGGCCGCGATCCCCGGTGCCGCGTTGATCTCGCTGCCCGGGAGCGCGCATTTCCCCTGGCACGGCGACGCGGATTCGGTCGCGCGCGCATGCCGCGAGTCGCTGGGCCCGTCGACGCCGTCGCCGCAGCACGCGAGCGCGCCGGAGGCGGTCCTGCTCTCCGCCCGCGAGCGCGAGATTCTCGCCTGCCTTGCGCGTGGTCTGCACGATCGCGAGATCGCCGAGCACCTCGTGCTGAGCCCGCATACCGTGCACCGCCACGTCGCGAACATCCGCCGCAAGCTGGGGCGCACCTCGCGGACCGCCGCCGTTGCCGAGGCCGCGCGCCTTGGACTGCTCTGACGTAGCCGAAACGGGCCATCGGTGAAAGATGGCCGCCCTGGGCGATGCGCACGCCCGCTGGCCTCTTCTACGTTTGCGCCATGACCGAGACCACCACCGAACTACAAATGCGCCCGCAGTCCGCGGCGTGGCTGCGGATTATGGCCCTGGTGTACGACCCGTTTGTATGGCTCGGGGAGCTTGCGGGCATGCGCCGTCGGAGGCGGGTGCTCGTGAGCGGCGCCCGCGGGCGTGTCGTCGAGATCGGTGCGGGGACCGGCCTGAACATCGCGCACTATGCCGAGGGCATCGAGGATCTCGTGCTGATGGAGCCCGAGCCGGCCATGCGCCGCAAGCTTGCGCGTCGGCTACAGCGGCTTGCCCGCCCGGCGCGGATCATCGACGCGCCCGCGGAGTGCCTACCGCTGCCCGATGAGTCCGTGGACACCGTCGTCTCGACGCTGGTCCTTTGCACCGTCGAGGATCCCGAACGTGCGCTGCGCGAGATCGCGCGGGTGCTGCGCCCCGATGGGCAGTTGCTGTTCGTCGAACATGTGCGCGCGAGTTCGCGGTTACTCGCGGCCTGGCAGGACTACCTGTTCCGCCCGTGGCGCGGCTTCGCCGGCGGGTGCTGCTGCAACCGGCCGACCGGGGAGTTGATGCGCGCCTGCGGATTTGCTGTCGCGGCCGATGATGTCGTGTGGCGCGGTATGCCACGCATCGTCCATCCACTGATAGTGGGGCGCGCGACTCGGTAGTCGCCCTTGACTACAAGCGTTTTCATCACAGTTCCTCGACTTCACCGTGTGACCCGGGTCGCTAGCATCGGGTGAACTTGCCGAGAATCGTCGGCTGTTACCCCACAAAGCAAAGTGAAGTCGCTGCCGGATGTTTCTGTCTTGCTTACCAATTGGTCGCTGACGTGAAACTCCTGGGCGCTCTCATGCCGGAGGGGACCGCTGGGTGGAAAGAGGACAGTGATGTCTGCTTCAGTTCTGTCGCGCGATCGAATCGTTGCCGGCCCCGGGTGGAGTAGATGGCTCGTTCCCCCCGCTGCGCTCTCGATACACCTGGCAATCGGCAGCGTTTACTCCTGGAGCGTTTTCAAACTGCCACTGCATGAAACGCTGGGGGCGTCAGGGCTTTTGAGTGCTATGCCATTCACGCTGGGCATTGTCATGCTGGGCGCGTCGGCGGCCGTCTTCGGCACCGCGGTCGAGAGGCGAGGGCCTCGGTGGGCGATGTTCGTGGCGACATCGTGCTTCTGCGGTGGGTTGCTCGTCGCCGCCGCTGGGGCCGAGATGGGTCAGATGTGGCTGATCATCGTCGGCTACGGTGTCATCGGCGGTATCGGCCTTGGAATCGGTTACATCTCACCGGTTTCCACGTTGATGAAATGGTTTCCCGACCGGCCGGGCATGGCGACCGGCTTCGCCATCATGGGGTTTGGCGGCGGTGCGCTGATCGCCTCTCCCTGGTCGTCGCAGTTGATGAAATGGTTCGGCACCGACCGCCACGGGCTTGCCACGACGTTCCTGGTCATGGGGGTGGCGTATGCGGTCTTCATGTCGCTGGGAGTACTCCTGGTTCGCGTGCCACCGCACGAATGGGAACCACCCATCGTCAGAGTGGCCGCGTCGAAGTTGCCGCATGCCGCCGGCCCCGATCGCACCGCGAATGAGGCGATCAGGATGCCACAGTTCTGGCTGCTGTGGATAGTGCTGTGCTTCAACGTCACTGCGGGAATTGGCATCCTGGAGCGGGCGGCACCCATCTACCGGGATTACTTTCCACGCGCGGCGTCGCCCGCGGCGTTGACCGCGGCCGCGGCGGGATTCGTCGCGATACTGTCGCTGGCAAATTCGTTGGGACGCCTACTCTGGTCGTCGGCGTCGGATGGGGTCGGCCGCAAGAACATGTACCGGCTCTACCTCGGTCTCGGAGCGGTGCTCTACGTCGTTTTGATCGTCGCGCAAAACGCGAGCAAGCCCCTGTTCCTGGTGGTGTGCATCTTGCTGCTGTCCTTCTACGGCGCGGGGTTCTCGACGGTGCCCGCCTACCTGCGCGACCTGTTCGGCTACCTCGAAGTCGGGGCGATCCACGGCAGACTGCTGACGGCGTGGTCGACCGCGGGTGTGCTCGGGCCGGTGATCGTCAACGCGATTGCCGACAACCGCGTTGCTGCCCATGTGGTGGGACCCGAGCGGTACCGGTGGTCGTTCATGATCATGGTGATCCTGTTGCTGATCGGCGTGCTGTGCAATGAGCTGATTCGTACTCCACGGCCACCCAGCTTCGTTGTGGTAGGGCTCGATACGCGAAAGCCGGCCGGCGTGATTTCCGGTGAGGGCGGACGATGAGCGGCCGATCGATCACGGCGACATGGCCCCGCGGCAAGCTGCTGGGCGTCGGCACCTGGTTATGGGTGGCTGTCCCCTTCGCCTATGGGTTTTACGAGCTGGTCGTGAAGATCCCCGCGTTGTTCACGAATTAGCGGGAATAGGCAGGAGTCCCCGGCGCGTTCAGGTCGCCATGACTGCTTTCACCGTGCCCCAGCGTCAGGAGTTTCTCGCAGCACTGCACGTCGGTGTGTTGTCGGTGGCTGCCGAGGACGGCCGTCCGCCGGCCAGTGTCCCGATTTGGTATGACTACGTTCCTGGTGGGAACGTCCGGGTCAACACCGGCGCGTCTTCTCGCAAGGCCAAACTCATCGAGCGGGCCGGCGTCGTGACGCTGGTGGTCCAGCACGAAGAGCCGCCGTATCAATATGTGGTCGTCGAGGGCACCGTCGTCGAGACCACCAATCCGACCCCGATAGAGGTGCGGGAGGAGATCGCGGTCCGCTACCTCGGTGAAGAAGGTGGCCGCGCCTTCGTCCGCAGCATGGAAAATCAGGACAGTGTGTTGTTCACCGTGCGCCCGGACCGCTGGATCACCGCCGATTTCTCCGGTGAACTCTGAGCCTTCGTTTGTGGGCTCAGGCAAACGGATCACAGCGGTAAAAGGCGCTATTCCACGGGCAATGGGACGCGGTTTGAGGCGCTATCGTGAGGGTATTCCGTAACGACTTCTCACGAGGAAAGGACCTGACATGTTGCACTCGGTAATTCTGGCAAGTTCGGATCCGCTTGCGGCAGGCTTCATTCTGCGTGGGATCAAGGGAATTTTCGTCGCCATCGGCAGTGTGATTGCGGCAATTGTCTGTGGCCTCATTGCCGCGACGAAGGGCCGCAACCCGCTGGGCTGGGGAATTCTCGGGCTGTTCTTCTCGATCCTCACCTTGATCGTCGTTATCGTCATTCCGAGTAAGAAGTAGCGCGTTCAAGGCTCCTTTTCCAAGACGACTGCGGTCTTACGATTCCTGTGCGAAAGTCGGGTAGACGCGCTCGTGTGCGGTGAGCAGTAAGTGGTCAAAGTCCGATTGCGATGTCCCGTTGCGGCCCGCGCTGCGAAAGTCATCGCAGATTTGTTCTGCCAGCAGCCGCAGCTTGATATTGGCTTCCTGGGACAGCCATTTGAGTAGGTCAAACGCCGCGCCGTCACCGATGCCGTAGACGAACATCAGCATCCCTTTGGCCTGCTCGATACTGGCGCGCTGCTCGGTGATCTCGGCCAGCTTCGCGGTGACGAGATCTTCGCGCGCCTGGTCGCGGGCAGGGGAGACGTCCACGTAGAACCCGCGCGTTCCGATCACGGCGCCCTGGTCGTCGTGGAATTGGTCACCGACGACCACGACATGGCGCACCTGTCCGGCGGTATCAATGATTCGGTGGCGGGTGCTGAACGCCTGGTGGGTATTCAGGATCTGATCGATGGTGGCCGCGACCTGTCCACGGTCGTCCGGGTGTTTGTGTGACAGCACCAGTTCGGTGGTCGGGGTAACGGTGCCGGGCTCATATCCGTGCATGCGTTGCACCTGTTCCGACCACTCCCAGCGCTGGTCGGAAAAGTAGAACCGGAACCAGCCAGCCCGCTGCGGCGCGCCGCCGGCAAGGGCTTGTTCGACGTCGGCCGATTGGCCGTTGAGGTCCCAACTCATCGCGGCTTCGTCTCCTCGGGTTCAGTTCACTGGATAGACCGACGAACGTCGCGAGCACAGCATCGAATGGCTTCGGAATGGTGCGAGAACTCGCGAATGCGTCGGTCCTGGTGGCGCTGACTGTTCAACGCCGAGGACGGCTACAAATCATGTCACAACAGTCGGCGCCGGTTTGTGATTGGCGGCGGGCGGCGGCCGTGCACGGTTGTGGCCGCCGCCTCCGCCCACCGTTCAATCAGGCGTCTATCACCTCCCGCGTTCCTACGTTGTCGTGGACGGCCTTGCGTCCGTCGCCGCGGCCGATCGTTATTTTGCGCGGCTTGGCTTTCTCGGCGACCGGGATGCGAAGGCGCAGAACCCCTTCGGTATAGGAAGCCTCGATTTTGTCGGTGTCGAGGTTCTCACCAAGCACGAGTTGTCGACTGAACACCCCGCGCGGTCGTTCGGTCGCCAACATTTCCCGGTTGGGGTCGACGGCCGGACGTTCGGCCCGCACGGTCACCACGTTGCGTTCGATGTCGATGTCCAGCGACTCGGCGTTGATGCCGGGAAGGTCGAACTCGACGACGAATTCTTCGCCCTCGCGCCATGCGTCCATCGGCATCACGGCCGGTCGGGCGGCCGTGCCCAGTACTTGCTGCGCGAAACGGTCCAGCTCACGGAAGGGGTCGGTACGCATCAGCATTGCAGTCATCTCTGTCTCCAATCTGTTGCTGTGGGCTAGCATTAACCTATGTCAAACGACATAGGTTTTATATAACACCGTCGACGGATCCGTGCAAGTGTGATAAATAATTTTTCTGTGCGAGCAATCGAGGAGGTGCTCCATGGCTGAGCCTCCAGACGGCAGCGGTGCGCCGGCGTCCGACCATGGCGTGTACGGCATCTCGGTCGCCGCCGAACTTTCCGGGGTACCCGTGCAGTCGCTGCGCCTCTACGAGCGCTACGGCCTGCTCAGCCCCGCGCGAAGTGATGGCGGGACCCGGCGCTATAGCGCCGATGATTTGGCCCGGCTGCGGCGCATCAGCGAGTTGGTGGACGCCGGGGTCAACTTGGCCGGCATCGCCCGGGTCCTCAGCCTCGAAGACGACAATGCGGAATTGTCCGCGACAAACACCGATCTGCGCTCGACGAACCGCACGTTGCGCAACGCTGCTAAGACCGTCAGATCCAAGCGCGACGATGCCACCTAACGGCAGGCGCCCGAAACTCTTTGCCGCCGTTAGTATGCTGCGACAACGGTCCCGACGGTCCGCTTATCGCTCGACGTTGAAGAACGAGTCGCCGTCCTCGGGTGTCCCGTCGATCTGGCCTCGGTCGCGACCGTGCTCGTTCGGATCGATGCGGTCCAGCTCGTCATTGCTGACAACCGTGAGCGCCCCGCCCGCGTCCGAGTCGTGTGCCTGTGCGGAGGGCCGGTCGTCGCGCGAGATGTCCGGTGTCTCCGCCGCCAGTTTCTCGTCCAACGACTGATGGGAGTCGGCCTCGATCCATTCGTTGGGGGGATCCACCGTCTCGTCGCCGTCGTCGTTGCGCACCTCGTCGGAGTCCAGGCCCTCCGACGTGTCCAGCATGTCTTCGTCGTTGCTGTCGGTTTCCACGACGGTCGATTGCCCGACGCGACCGCGTGCTAAACAGCGCATCGGCCGACCTTGGGCCTACTCTCGGTCGCGGCGTCGCCCGTATCGGCAAAATGCATGTCCGCCAAATAGTTTCGACGATGCGGTGGCGTCTTCCCGGCGCTGCGTGCGGGCTCACAGTTTGGGCGCAGCAGCGGCAGGGTATCAAGTGCGCCATGACCAGAGCAGACGTGGCCAGAGCAGACGCGCCTGCTCCGACGCCTACCGGTGAACTGTGGCCGGGCAAGGCATACCCGCTGGGCGCCACATACGACGGCGCCGGCACGAACTTCGCGCTGTTCAGTGAGGTGGCCGAGCGGGTTGAGCTGTGCTTGTTCGACGCCGACGGTGCCGAGACGCGCATCACCTTGCCCGAGGTCGACTACTTCGTCTGGCACGGATACATACCTGCCATCGAACCCGGCCAGCGTTATGGCTATCGGGTCTACGGCCCGTACGAGCCCGCCGAGGGGCTGCGATGCAACCCGAACAAGCTGCTGCTGGACCCGTATTCGAAGGCCATCGACGGCACATTCGACTGGAACCAATCGCTGTTCAGCTACACCTTCGGCGAGCCCGACAGCCGCAATGACGACGACTCCGCGACGAGCATGCCCAAGTCGGTGGTGATCAGCCCGTACTTCGACTGGGGCAACGACCGCCCGCCCGACCACGAGTATGCCGACACGGTCATCTACGAGGCACATGTCAAGGGTCTGACCCAGACTCATCCGGACATCCCCGAGCAGATCCGCGGCACCTACGGGGCCGTGGCGCATCCGGTGATCATCGACCACCTCAAAAGCCTCGGCGTCACCGCGATCGAGCTGATGCCCGTGCACCACTTCGCCAACGACTCCACCCTGGTCGAGCGGGGCCTGTCGAATTACTGGGGCTACAACACAATTGGATTTCTCGCACCCGACTTCAAGTACTCCACCGGCACCTCCCCGGGGGTACAGGTGCAGGAGTTCAAGGCGATGGTGCGCGCCCTGCACGAAGCCAATATCGAGGTGATCCTCGACGTCGTCTACAACCACACCGCCGAGGGCAACCACCTGGGTCCCACCTTGTCGATGCGCGGTATCGACAACTCCGCGTACTACCGGCTGGTCGACGACGACAAGCAGTACTACATGGACTACACGGGAACCGGAAACAGTCTCAACGTCGGGCACCCGCACTCCCTGCAGCTGATCATGGACTCGCTGCGTTACTGGGTGACCGAAATGCATGTCGACGGCTTCCGGTTCGACCTCGCTTCCACACTGGCCCGCGAGTTCTACGATGTGGACAAACTGTCGACGTTCTTCGAACTGGTGCAACAGGATCCGACCGTCAGCCAGGTCAAGCTCATCGCCGAACCGTGGGATGTCGGACCCGGTGGCTACCAAGTGGGTAATTTCCCGCCGCAGTGGACCGAGTGGAACGGGAAGTACCGCGACACCGTCCGCGACTTCTGGCGCGGTGAGCCCGCCACACTCGACGAGTTCGCCTACCGGCTGTCCGGATCGGCCGACCTCTACGAGCACACCGGGCGCCGGCCGGTGGCCTCGATCAACTTCGTCATCGCCCACGACGGGTTCACGCTGCGTGATCTGGTCTCCTACAACGAGAAGCACAACGAGGCCAACGGCGAAGACAACAACGACGGCGAGAGCCATAACCGCTCCTGGAACTGCGGCGCCGAAGGACCGACCGACGACGCCGGCATCAACGAACTGCGCGCCCGTCAGCAGCGCAACTTCATGACGACGCTGCTGCTGTCGCAGGGCGTTCCGATGATCTGCCACGGAGACGAGCTCGGTCGCACCCAGAGCGGCAACAACAACGGCTACTGCCAGGACAGCGAGCTGACCTGGATCGATTGGGCCGCTGCCGACACCGGCCTGCTGGAATTCACCCGTACGGTGTCGGCGTTGCGCGCGAACCACCCGGTGTTCCGCAGGCGGCGATTCTTTTCCGGCAAGCCGGTGGGCCGTCGCGGCCAGGACGGGCTGCCCGACATCGCCTGGTTCGCTCCCGACGGGGACGAGATGACCGACGAGGACTGGGGTGCAAGCTTCGCGAAATCCGTCGCGGTGTTCCTCAACGGACACGGCATTACCGACCGCGATGCGCGGGGCCAGCGGGTCCTCGACGATTCGTTTCTGCTGTGTTTCAACGCCCACTACGAGGCGATCGAATTCACGCTTCCGCCAAAGGAGTTCGGCGCCGCGTGGAACCTTGTGGTGTACACCGGACCGCAGGAGACGACGCCCGCGGACGAAGTGCCCGGGGGAGGCAAGCTCACCGTGGAACCGCACACCGCCGTGGTGCTGCAGGCTTTGCCCGCCGACGAGGGCTGACGAGCTCGGGTCATCGTCGGCAACGCCCGCCCGGTTGATCAACCTTCGCCTGCGGCGGTCCGATCGATCGCGATCGCGCGGCACTCATCAGAAATGACCTTTCGCCCACGGATCGGTTACCTTTTGCCCCCAGACACCGGTGACCTGTCCGCGCACAATGTCGGTTGCGCCGCTGTGGGGAAAGGAAGGGCAGCCGATGGAGAGGCCGGGCTCCGACACGCGCGTGATCGCGGCCGTGGTCTGGTGCGGACGGATCGCCGTGCTGGTGGCGTTTGCCATCGCCGCCATGACGTGGGTGGGCTGGGCGACTGCCATCGACCGGCTGACCCGGACCGATCCGACTTGGCCGCAGATGATGCCGTGGACCGCGTTGTGGCTGGCAGCGCTGGGTGCGGCGATCCTGGCGCAGTCGGGTCATCCATCGCGGCGGTGCGTGTGGGCCGGGCGTGGCTTGGCCCTAGTGGTGGGTGCCCTTGCTGGCATCACGCTTGTGGAGTACGCGACCGGTTGGTCGTCCGGCCTGGACCTGGTGTGGTTCGGCGACGCGGTGCGTACGTCGCAACAGACCTGGCCGGGGCGTCCGAGCCCGCAGACGGCGGCGTCGGTCCTGCTCCTGGCGGCCGCAGTCGCTCTGATACGAGTGGATCGGTGGATCCGCGCGGTCTGGCCCGCCTGCATCGCGGCCGGCGGGGCCATCCCGTTCGTCACGGTCGGGGCCTACTTGTTCGGCGCTTTGGCGCTGGTGGGCTACTCGCCTTCGACGGGCCAGGCACTCATGACGGCCTTCGCGCTATTGCTGCTCGCCGCCGCGACGTCGCTGGCACGCCCTGACCGGTTTCCGCTCGCCTGGCTACTGGCCCGACCCGACCGGCGCTCACTGGTGCGGTTGGCCGGCATCCTGGCCGCTTTCCCGATCGTCGTAGCGCTGGCGCGGCCGATCTTCCTGGGGCTCGGCCTGGGCGAGCACGCGGAGTGGACCTTCTCGATCCTGCTGGGCACCGTCGTCGTCGGGGCGATCACCTTCTTGTTCATCCAGCGCGAGCAGAGATTGCTGATTGAGAAGGAATTAGTCAGCAAGCAACGCGCCGACGCCGAGATGCGCTATCGCATTCTTGCCGACAACGCGGTAGACATAATCGTTCACCTGCGCGGCAACGAGGTCGCGTGGGTTTCGCCGTCCATCGAGGCCGCGTTGGGCGGGCCGGCTCAGCGGTGGATCGGCTCAGGCTTCGGCCGCGACATCCATCCCGATGACCTCGACTCGGTCGCAACCGCGCTGCAGAGGGTCGCTGCCGGCGAATCGGTCATCCAACGGTTCCGGGTCCGCTCGCTCGACGGCGGGTACCGCTGGGTCGATGGACACGGAAAACCCTACGTCGACGCTGAGGGCAATACCGATGGGCTGATCGCGGCGCTGCGCCTCGCCGACGATCAGGTCGAGACGGAGCGGCGACTCGAACGTTTAGCCCGCTTTGACACTCTTACCGGGCTGGCGAACCGGGCCGAGACCATGGGGCGCCTCGAGTCCGAGCTACAGCAACTGCTACCCGCCGGAGTGTATGTCGGCATCCTGTTCTGCGACGTCGACCATTTCAAAGAGATCAACGACACCTGGGGACACGGCGTCGGCGACGTCGTGCTGGCAACCTTGGCGGCGCGCATCCGCGAAAGCGTCCGACGGGGGGACACGGTGGGGCGGACGGGAGGCGACGAAATGCTCGTCCTGCTGCCCGGCGTCCACGGCATCGACGAGGTCGCCGAGATCGCCGAGAAGATTCGCCGCCACGCCGCCGAACCGATCGACGTTGCCGGACACGCGATCTACGCGACCCTGAGCATCGGCGCCACTATTGCGCACACCGGCGAGCCCGTTTCCTCGGTGACGGCCCGCGCGGACGCGGCGATGTACCAGCAGAAATTGGGCGACCGGAACGCCGTCACCCGATTTTCGGTGGAGCGATCCCTGCGGCGGACACGCCGAGCGTGATCGTGATTCATTTCTGAAGGCGCGCATCATGTTTGGCGCTACGGCCAACTGAAGATCGGCCCTTCAGTCACCTGTCCCATCCCTGGTCGATACGCTGTGCCTGCAGCGGGCTCGTTACAGGAGAGGGCAAATATGTCAAGGACAGTGGTCGTCGGCGCATCGAGCGGGCTCGGGCGCTGCATTGGAATCGGGCTTGCCAAGCGTGGCGATCAGGTGGCGCTGCTGGCGCGCCGGCGCGAGCGCATCGAGGCCGCAGCGAAGGAAGCGGGCTCGGGTGCGGTCGCCGTCGAGTGCGACATCACCGATCAGGCATCCTGCCGCGCGGCCATCGACCGGGCCGCCGACGCCCTCGGCGGCATCGACAACCTGGTGTTTACACCCGCCATCAGCCCGCTGGCCCGCTTGGTCGACACCGATGCCGACACGTGGCGGCGAATCTTCGACACCAACGTCATCGGGGCTTCGCTGGTGACCGCGGCGGCGATACCGCACCTGACGGCGTCCGCGGGCAAGGCGGTTTTTCTGTCCTCCGACGCGGGACCCTACGGGCCGTCCTGGCAGGGGCTGGGCGCCTACGGCGTCAGCAAGGCGGCGCTCGAGCGACTGGTCGACGCCTGGCGCGCCGAGCACCCCGACGTCGGCTTCACCAACCTCATCGTGGGGGAGTGCGCGGGCGGCGAGGGCGACGCGGCCACCGGAATGAACGCCGGTTGGGATATTGATCTCGCGATGCAGGCCGTCCCGGTGTGGGTGTCGGATCGCTGCATGCCGGGCAAACTGATGCCCATCGAGGACCTGATTTCAGTGGTGCACACGATCCTGAGCACCGACTCATCGACTTCGATGCCGGTCGTGATCGCCAGGGGCGCTCCCGCCGGCACCCCCGCGCTAGCCCCCGCGTCAGCGACGCCCTAGCTTCTCCCGTGCCAGATCGGTGAGGAAGCGAACCGGGGACACCGGCCGGAACGCCAGGGCCGCCTCGGTGAGCGCGTCGCGGGATGCGGTGGGCAGCTCGATGTCGCCCGCGGCGACGTTGAACTCGAGCTGTTCGACGCTGGACGCCCCGGGAATGGCGACGACGCCCGGATAGCTGATCAACCAGGCCAGCGCCACCTGAGCAGGCTTGGCGTCGACGTCGTTGGCGACGTCGCGCAACAGCTGCAGCAGCGGCTCGAGGCGACGCAGGTTTTCCGTACCGAACAGCGAATTTATCGCCCGAACCCCGCCGGGGCGGTTGTCGACGCCGTACTTGCCGCCGAGCAGCCCTTGCTCCAGCGGGCTGTAGGCGATCACGACGCGATTCTCCCGCTCGGCGAACGGCACCAGATTCTTCAGCGCCTTGGGGAAGGCGAGCGAGAAATGGACTTGATTGCTGATGACGGGACGCCCCAGCGCGGCATCGGCTTTCTGCCAACGCTCCAGTGAATAGTTCGAGACGCCGGCCGCGCCGATGTCGCCGCTGTCGAGGAGGTCACGCATTCCCGGCATGATCACCGAATCGGGGACCACCGGGTTGGCCTGGTGGATCTGGTAGAGCGGGATGCGGTCCAGCTGCAGCCGGCGCGCGCTGGCGCGCTCGCGCTGCTTGATCACCGCGGGGAAGGGCGCGACCGGCATGATCTTGCTGGCCACCGCAACGTCGGCGCGCTCGTCGCCGAGCGCCTCGCCAAGGATCCGCTCGCTTTTGCCCAGCCCGTACACCTCGGCCGTATCGAACAGCGTCACTCCCATCGCGCGAGCGCGTTGCACGATATCGCGGGCGGCGCCGGCTGCGTACTCGTCTCCGTAGCCCCATTCGCGCGAGCCGAACTGCCAGGTGCCCAACCCGATCCGGCTGACCTGTCCCACTCCGTCGACGTCGAGATATTTCATGTGCTCACCGTACTGGGCCGGGTGATCACACGTGGGGGTCAGTCGGGGATCTTGTTGAGGACGTAATTGGCGATGCTCACGGCCGTTTGCCGGGGGCCGCTGGCGTCGGTCGTGCCGAGGCTGACGACGTACAAGTCGACAACGACGTTGGCTTTGGCCGCCGCCGCCCGAACAAAACACACCTTGAGGCCCTTGGGCAGCAGATCCATCGTGGTGATGCCGTTGCCGGCGTCGGCGGGAGGGCTGAGCGACAGTGTGTACGTCGGCCCGCCCGGGGCGGTCAGGGTCACGGGTGCGCCACCGCACTGACGCCATCCGTCGATCAGCTTCGTGACTTGTGATTGGGCGGTGGGCGGATCACGAAATGCGATGACCGCTTGGATGATCTGGGTCGACTTCAGCAATGTTTGCGTGTCGGAGAATTCTTCCCCGCGGTACCGCTGGATCGCGTCCACGGTGTACGCCTCGGGCGCCCCGGGGGTCATGCTTCCCCAGCATTGCGGACGATCGATGGATGCGGCCTTGTCGTTCTTGGTGGGATGGTCCCACGTTTCGCCGGCCTCTAGATTCTGGTCGTTGGTGATGCCTTTGAGGGCATCCAGCTTCGGCAGGAGCTTGATGACGTCGTCCGGCGCCACCGTGGGCGCTGTCGGTGACTCGCTGGTGGTGACGGGGGCGGCGGTGGTCGCGGGCGCCGCTGTCTGGCTGGGCCGAGAGACTGCCAGGGTGGTGAGCGTCGCCCATCCGGTCAGCGCGACGACGGTGAGCACGATGAACGCATAGGACAGCGACAACCCGACCAGCGCGCGGTCACGTCCGAGCTCACCGGTACGGCGGATTCGAGCGAGGCCAAGATGTCCGAGAATCGCACCGACGGGCGCGAATACGAACGCGAACACCACTGACAACGTGGCGAGGGTATTGACCGGCGGGCGATGTGGCGGCGGGGGCGGCGCCATGTTCAGCGGCGGTCCCGCCGGCGGCCCGGCGTAGGGGACGCGGCCTAGCGGATCGTAGCTAAGTGCCTCGTAGCTAAAGGGACTGTGCCCGAACGGATCCTGAGGGTTCGTCACCGGCCTCCTTAATCTCGGATCCTGCCCAAACTGTAGTACCGGAACCAGGTCATCGGTAGTTCTGCGCTCAGGCGCGGCGCCAGACCAGCTTGGCGTTCCGGGTACGTGGGCGGTGCCCGCGCGCCAAGGCGAGCACATGCGCCCTGACCTGGCGAATGTTTGGTGACTGCGGTGACGGGTAGCCGCTTGCATGCGCGTCAAACAGCCCGGCGCGCGCAAAATCCACGGTCTATTTTGGGGAGGACTCCATGGCGCAGACCGCCAACACGTCGCCCACCGATGTGGTCGAATTTCTCACCGGTCAGCACGAACAGATCAAGTCTTCGTTCGCCAAAACGATTGCGGCGTCTGGCGAAACACGCGAGAAGGCCTTCATCGACCTGCGTCGACTGCTCGCGGTTCACGAGACCGTCGAGGAGGAAATCGTTCACCCGCGCGCCAAACGAAAGATCGCTAACGGTGACGCGGTGGTTGGGCAGCGACTGCAGGAAGAGCGCGAAGCCAAAGCGGTCCTGCAGAAGCTGGAGAAGCTCGACGTTGACAGCGACGAGTTCGCCCGGCTACTTACGGAACTGCGCGACGCAGTTCTCGAGCACGCCGAGCAGGAAGAGAAGGACGAGTTCGCCAGGCTGGGACAGGAATTGAGCAGTCACGAGCTCGAAACCATGGGCCGCGCCGCCAAGCTTGCCGAAGCGATCGCGCCGACCCGGCCGCATACCGGTGTCGAATCGCAACTGGCGAATCTGGTCGCAGGCCCGTTCGCGGCGATGCTCGACCGCGCCCGCGACGCCATCGTTGGCAAGGGCTAGCCCGGCTGAATAAGGGCGACGCCCAGCGTGACGCGGATAAGAAGGCAGGTTCATCGCTGCCCGGTGCCCGATCGGCTATAAATTCGCCCCAGTTCGCCGACCGAGGTTTCAAGTCGTCCCGCGAGGCTATACCTGGCATTGACTGCCGCTGATGCTTGGCCGCGGCGGGACTAACGGAGGTCGGCGATGGGTTTAGGCGAACGAGTCTCAAGCCTTCTCACGTATTTCCGCGCCCGTTACCCTGCCGGCGCGCCGGCAGTCGGTTACGCGCCGTTGTTGGCCCTCTTGCCGCGGCGTGTTTCCGAAGAGGAAATCTCGGTGATCGTGGGCAGGCTCCGTATGTTGAGGCGTCGCTCGATCGACCGCGCCGACGCGGGGGTTGAGATCACTCTGGTCACCGACGAGATGCCATTGCCGGACGACATCGATCGGGTCCGAGGTCGATTCGTCCCTTTTGAGTAGCCGCGGTCAGTTGCGCTCACCCGCGGTCGAGGTCGACAACCAGCGGTCGGTGGTCGGAGATCGGCATGAGTTCCGCCTCGGTTGCGCCACCGCGCAGGTCGGGGTCATCGGTCAGGATGTGGTCGAGCTGGCGGTGGGGGGCGTCGGCCGGAAATGTCTCGGCTACCGCCAACGGCCGCATGCGCGACCAACGGCGCACCGCGGTGGGCGTCATATTGAGGTCGCCGGTCAGCAGCCGCGGACCGGGGAAGCCACGTAAGTCATGGATGAGATGGCGTAACTGACGCCGATTCCAGCCGGGCACGAAGGACAAATGTGTATTGGCCACCGTCAGCGGACCTAGCGGTGTGTGTAGCCGCGCGATGACGGCCGCTCTCGGTTCCTCGTCGACGATCATCACCCGGTTGGGGCCGGGCAGATACATCGGAAATCGCGTCGGAATGCGGGGCAGTCGCACCACTTGCCAACTGGCCACCGGGAATCGGGACAGTAGCGCGATCCCGTACGCCGCGGTCCCGGGTTGCTCATCGCCGGTAGCGGCCATCCACGTGGCTCCGGGAGTGCCGGAGATCGCGGCCACAAACCGATGCTCCACCGCCCCCATCGCTTCGGCCGCCAATGCGGTGAGGTCGGCGCGAGAGGACCGCACTTGGTCACAGTCGACTTCCTGCAAGGCCAGTACGTCGGGATCCAGAAGCCGCACACACTCCCGCAGTCGCTGCGGGTCCACGCCGTCGCCCACGGTGCGGCCGTGCAGGATGTTAAAGGTCGCTACGCGCATAGGGTTTCGATACCCATTTTTGGGCTAGCCGGCTCCGGGTACGTCTTCGCGCGCCGCTACTGAACGGCCATCGCCCGTGTCGAATACCTCAACGATGACGTCGTCGTCCCGGTAGCGGCCCAGCGAGGTCAGTCCCGGCATTCCCGCGATGACGGCGTGGGCCGCGTCGCCGGTGAGCGGATAGTCGGACACGGGGTGACGCCAATGGGCGGCAACAACATTCGCGCCCGGCTGCAACCGAACGCATTCACGCTCCAGCGCCCCGGCCAGCGAGTCGGCTTCCAGGTAGTAGGCGACCTCGCTGAGTACCAGCAGATCGAAGGGCCCGGATGGCCACGTCGCATCGAGAGAAGACCGGCCCAGCGTCACGCGGTCGCGGCACCCGGCTTGGCGCAGCCGCGCATCCGCGCCTCGCAGCGCGGCATCGGCCACGTCCACGGCGGTCACGTGATCGCAGCGCTGTGCCAGCAGCGCGGTGAGGGTGCCGACCGAACAGCCGGGCTCGAACGCATGCCGATAGCGGCGATTTGGCAACAGGGCCAGGGTGATCGCGTACTTGCGCTGCTCATACCACCGCGTCGCCAGCTGCCACGGGTCGTCTGAGCCGGCGTACATCTGGTCGAAATAGGCGTCGGGCAGCCGCATGCTCACCGGAACACCACCTCTCCCACCGCCATCAGTCGCGGTAACACGAACGGTGGCAGCACGGGGGGTGAGCCGGCCCTCGATTCGAATTGGCTGCGAAAGCATTCCACGGCACGGTGTTTGCGAATTCGCGCCCAGTTGGAAACGGGTATCGCGTGGGCGCGGTCCCACGGCACCCCCCCATCAGTGGGAGTAGCCCAGTGCCACATCCAGATTGGATATTCCAGCAGGGGGGTGCCGGTGCGTTCACAAGCTGCGGCCGCTGCACGCCCGACAGCTTCGTGATCGGGATGCCCGTCGCCTCGCCAGGTGGCGGCACACCACGGCGGGGCACCGACTGCGCCGAGCATATCGACGATTGAATCGGTGATCTTATTTTGGTGATCAGCGAGTAGGCCGTCGGGAAGACCAAGTGATCGCGGCTTGGGAACTCCTAAAACACGTGCCGCTCTGCCTAATTCGTGCCGTCGCGTGGTTTCCAGACGAATCCTGCCCGACGATGTCGCACCCGGCTGGGCGCCCCCGCCGTCGCTGACCGAGACCACCCGGACCGGGACGCCGGACGCGACGAGTTGTGCAATTGTCGCGCCCAGGCCCAGAGTTTCGTCATCGGGGTGCGCAGCGACGACGAGCAGGCCGGGGCATTCGGTCAAATCCAGTGCCGGCAGGGGTGTCCGATCGAGGGAGGTCATCCACACCGGTGCCGGGGTACCGCTGCCGGTCAGCGGCCGAGCCGCAAACCTGGCGCAGTTGCTTATCGGTACGGTCCGCAAGTCATCCCCCACGCCCCGCCAGCCGTCCGAGCTCGGCCAGGTCTCGTTCGGCGTGGCTTTGTCGTATGTAGATGCTCAAGTCGGCTACCCGCTGAGCATGCCGGCCGTCCTGACACAACGGGCCCGGCCCCAACGCGCGGCCGGTGCGGGTGATGGCTTCATCGGCCGCATGTTCGACGATGGCCCGGACTCGGCGGGCCAGCAGTTGAGCTGTATTGGCCCGGTCGAACGGATCGGAATCGATTTGGGCTGCGGCGGCGTCCAGCATCGCGTCGCCTGCCGCGAGCGCTGCGTCGACGGCGCCCAGGTGTGCGAGCGAGTACGCATCGGCGGATTCACTTGCCGCACAGCGATATAGCGGCTCGGCAACTCTGCGTGCACCACCGAGCCAGCACGCCGCCACGCCGATAGCTCCGTGCCAAAACCCAGGCCGACTCAGGTAGTCACCGGGATCGCCGACGGCCACCGCGTGCGCGTTCGTGAATTGCACGGACCGGGTGTCACTGCCGGCCATTCCGGCGTTCCACCATGTGCTCGGCAACGCTTTGACCGCGGGGTCGACGAGTGTCACTGCGAACAGGCCCCGGATTTCGTCATCCAGCCGGGCAGTGACGAGCGCATGCGTGCAAAACCCGGCCCCTGAGCACCACACCTTGGTGCCACTCAGGGTGAAGGCGCCGTCACCGACATCGGTGGCCCGCAGCATCGCGTCAGGGGATTCGGCCGCCCACACGCCCCACAGCTGACCGGGGTCGGGCGGTTTGCCGCCTAGCTCGTGGAGTATCGCGACGGCGTCACCATGCGCCTCGGCGATCCGGGCCGCAACGATGTCCTCTTCGGCCAGCAGCGCCAGACGTTGCCAGCGTTCCCTGGTGCATCCCGACGCGGGCAGTGGCAAGTCGAGTCTTCCCGACTCCATCCAGTGCTTGACCAATCCCGCCGTCACGCGCAATCACCTGCCGCCGATCTCCCCAATTGCCTCAGGTGATGCGCGAATCCGCGCGGGGCCCTGCCGTGGGTGCGTGCTGAGGTGATCACCGACAATTCGGTGTCACGGTGAATGGTGTAACCGGCGGCCTCGAAGCGCTCGACCAGGTCGACATCTTCACCGGAGGACAGGGCGCGAAAGCCGCCGACTCGCCAGTACGCCCGAGCGCTGAAACCCATGTTCGCGCCGTGAACGTGCTGGTGCTGACCGTCCTCGTACGACGGATCAGCCCGATAAGCTCTCATGTAGCGGCTGGCAACATCGGCGGAATGCTGGTGCCAGTTTTCGACACGGACCACGCCCAGAACCATGTCGGCACCGAGTCCCAGTTGATGGATCAGCCAGCCGGGGTCCACCCGGCTGTCGGCATCGGTGGTGGCATACCAGCACTCGTCGTCATCCGAGGTCAGCGAGCGCGCGTACCCGAAGCCGACCGCCCGAGCGGCACCGACATTGTGGGCGTCGACGGTGACGAAGTGCACATCGGGTCCGTACTGGCCGGCCAATTTTGCGCTGTTGTCGTCGCTGGAATCCAGCACCACCACGATCCAGACGGGAACCGGTACGCACAAGGCGGCGGTCAGCACCGCGCGCAAACAGGCCGGGAGATCTGCCTTTTCGTTGTGGGCAGGAATCACTACGACAGCCCGGTCGTATATCCGGAGCGCTGACGTTGGCATACCTGGCGATTGCCCGTTTCGCCGCTCCTTAAACAGATGGCGAATGGCGGGCCGCGCTCGGTTGCTTGACTGGCCGGCCGGGTATGCCCTATGCACCATGGCATCCACCGAACACCCGTGTGCCACACCGTTGCGGGAGGCGTTGCGTCGCGCCGCGTCGGCACTCAAGGAGAACGGGCCGCGCTTCGCGTTGGCGGGCAGCTACGCGTTATGGGCTTACGGCGCACCAGAACCCAGTCATGACGTCGATGTGGTGGTCTGCGAATCCGATGTGGCGAGCGCGGCCGCCACACTGGGCGATGCGGGATTCGACACCGAACATCCGCCGGAGGACTGGTTGTTCAAGGCCCGCGCCGGCGACACTGTCGTGGACGTGTTGCACCGGTGACAACGACTACGCCGCCGCCTTCTTGTTCCTCGTTGACCGGCTTGGCCTTACCGGCTGACCGCCGATATCGACTCAGTGGTTGCGCAGCTTGGCGACCAATTTGTCCTTCGTCAGACCCGAATATCCGGACATACCAAGCTCTTTGGCGCGCCTTTTGAGCTCCGGCACCGTCCAATCGGTGTACGAGCCGGCCTTGCCGCCCTTGCGGCCGACCGCGGATTTACCCCGCGCCGCGGCGGCGTTGGAGATCCGCGCCGCTTTCTCCTCGGAGTTACCCTGCTTGCGCAAATCGCGGTACATCTTCTCGTTTTTGATCGATGGATTCGGCACGATGGTCATCCTCCTCTAATCGATAGCACGCTGTTTTCCCAGGATGCCCGGCCT
Organism: uncultured Actinomycetota bacterium; assembly: GCA_963794245.1. Lineage (GTDB taxonomy): Bacteria > Actinomycetota > Actinomycetes > Mycobacteriales > Mycobacteriaceae > Mycobacterium. The sequence continues at coordinate 194,738 of CAWCDD010000007.1, forward strand.
AGCGGCGATGAAACCTGAGTCATGCGCTTTTAGCCAGGTCGGACGCTGCGGATGTGCTGCCGCGCTTGGCCACCCGCCGGATCAGCGCGCGGGTGGCCTTTTCCAGTGTTTCCTGGGCGGCCTCGGGGGCACGGGCGCGCTCGGCGCGCTGCGCGGCCGCCGCGATCGTCAGTCCCCGCTCGTAGCCGACGACGACACGCGGATCCACGTAGGAACCCCGCGCCACCGCGGGAGTGTTGCCCAGCTCCTCGGCGACCTCGCGCATAACCGCCGCCTCAACACGTTTGGCGACCCGCTGCGAGACCGCGGGGTCCGCGTCCACGAACGCCGCGGCGGCCAGCACGGTGCCGTGCCAGGTCCGCAGGTCTTTTACGGTGTAGTCGTCACCGACGAGCTCCTTGAACCGGGCGTTGAGGTCGTCGGCGCGAACGTCCACCCAGCCCGATGAGGTGCGACACGACAACAACCGCTCCGTGCGCTCGGGACGGCGCATCAGCGAACGCACCGCCCGTATCACCTCGGCGTCTTCGATTTCCACTGTGCGTCGCACCCCACTCTTGGCGGGATAGTCGAATTCGACCGCATCACCGCGCAGCGTTACATGCTCACACAGCAGGGTGGCGATTCCGTAGGACTCGTGTTCGTCGGCGTACTGTTCGCCGCCGGCGCGGAAGTAGCCACGATCAAGAAGGCGTAATGCCAAGGCCAGCACCCGCTTCCGGGTCAGGCCGCGGCGCGTGAGGTCGGCGGCGAGCTTAGCCCGGAAATCCGGCAACCGGGTGGACAGTTCCAGGACGCGATCGAACTTCTCCTCGGCTCGCTCCTGCTGCCACGCGGAATGGTAAAGATATTGGCGGCGCCCCGCCGCGTCAGTGCCGACGGCCTGGATGTGGCCATTGGGGTGCGGCGAGATCCACACCTTTTTCCATGCGGGTGGAATCACCAGGTCCTTGATCCGTTGCAGGGCGGCCTCGTCCGCCAACGGGTCGCCATCGGGTCCGTAGTAGGCGAAGCCTTTGCCCCGGCGTTTGCGCGCGATCCCAGGCCCGCTGAGCGCGCTTCGGCGCAGCCGCATCTTCACCTCCCAGTTCCGCTGGTTGACTGGGAATTACCCGCCGACGGCGCAATTCACACCGGGTTGTTGCGCGCCGCAAACGCAAAGCGACCCGCCACGGCTTTGTGGCGGGTCGCTGCTGACGGAATCAGCCGGCCATGAACTCGTGGTAGGCGGATTCCAGATTCCCCGGCAGCGCCGACACGTTGCACTGACGCTCGGTGTCACCGATCGGCGCCAGGATGCCGCGCAGGTCGTAGTACTCCTGCGGGTGCGCGGTGAAGTAACCGCGCAGGTTGGACGCAGCCTCCGGGCGCGGCTGTCCGTAGGCGGCCATGACGACTTGGTTGGCGCCAGGGTGAGCCGCGAGATACTGCTCTGCCGCGCCCTGCGCCGAGGAGACCGTGGCGTTCACACCCGCCGGACTGCAGTCGGGTGCGGCGGCCGCTGACGGCGCACCGACGATGCCCAAGGCCATTCCCCCGAGCAGAGCGCCGGCACTGATGCCGGCCACTCGCCGGCGCGCGACGATACTGCTGAAATTCATGATTAATGTTGCCCTTCGAATCGATCCGTATTGATTCGCGGGGATTCCCGATTCCCCGAGATCCAAAGTAGCTGAGGACAACGTCGGCAATGCCGGACCGGAGCGCGCAGCTAACGGCCGGATCGGCGGCAGTTTTCGTTGCGGCCGCACCCTTCCAGTCAATGTCCGCACGTTGTGACCAAATCGTTACCAGGTGAACGGGGTACCAGCAAAATCTCTTTAGGGTTCTCTACGGGCACCAATTGTGGTGTCCCGCGTCACCGCAAAGATATTCGCCGTTGCCAGCTGTAGCGAGCCGGCGCGCGGCATTGCCCGGCGGCTAGCATGGGCGGGGGTCAATGCGGGTACTGCCTAGGCGGGAGTTCTGATGGTCGAGATTCACTTGGAACGCACGATCGCGGCACCCGTCGACCAGGTCTTCGACTGGCTGGCCGACCCGGCGAATCTGGCCGCCGCTCCGCTGGCTCTCAGGGGCGTTTGGGCCAAGGGCACGGCGGGCCCCGGCGCGGGGGCGGTGCGCGAGGTGATCGGGGTCGGCACCTGGTTCCGGGAAGAACTCACGGCCTACGACCGGCCGCACAGCTACACCTACCTGATCGTCAAGTCCTTCCCACCGTTCAATCACGAGGGCGGCACCTTGACCTTTACCGCCGCGGGGGACGGGACGCACGTCGACTGGCTGACCAACTACACCCATCCGGCGGCGGCCGGCGGCAAAGTGCTGGAGGCGGCCAGTCGCCGAATGCTGCGTGCGAGTTTCCTGGCGATCCTGAACGCGTGCGCGAAGGCGCTCGAGAAATAGCAAGTAGCACAACGCTTTAACGCGCAGCGGTCAATGATGCGGAACGACCGAGTTGGCGAACAGTGCACCAATCACTACCGCGACGATGATCAGCACCAGCGCGATGGTCGGCCACACCCACATGACCCGCTTGCGCGCCGCGGCGATGATGATGCCGCCGACGGCAATGATCGCCGCGACCCCGACACCACCCCATGTCACGGCGTAAGCCCAACCGAGTCCGGACGTGTCGCAGTTGTCCGAGCACGAATCGGTGGCCATCACGAAGAAGAACGAAAACGAAACCGAAAGCGCTCCGGCGATCGCGGCGAGCACGAACATGATGACCGTGGCGATGGTGTCGCCCGTCGAGCGCTGGTTTGACTGCGATGCCGTCATGTATCAGCAATGCCCAATCCCCTCCTCAGTAATCGCGCGGCAAGGCCGCCACCATTCCCGCACGGGTGGTTGCCCGCTATCGGGGTATCCGGGGGAAATGGACATTGCCAAGGACATCAAGGATTTCTTGATGACCCGACGGGCGAGAATCACCCCCGAACAAGTGGGCCTGCCGCCGGGATCGCGGCGGCGCGTGCCCGGATTGCGGCGTGCAGAAGTCGCCCACCTGGCCGGCGTGAGCATCGAGTACTACACCCAGGTCGAACGGGGAAACGTGACCGGTGTGTCCGAGGAGGTCCTGGATGCCGTCGCCCGAGCGCTCCAACTCGGTGAGGCCGAGGAAGCCCACCTGTTCGATCTTGTTCGTGCCGCCACCGGCAAGGGCGATCGAACCCGATCGGCGCACCACGCGGGCCGGACCATCCCCGATGGCGTTCAAGCATTGCTGGACAGCATGGTCACCGCGCCGGCGATCGTGATCAACGGCCACCTCGACCTCGTGGCCGCCAACACGCTCGGGCGTGTGTTGTACGCACCCGTGTATTCCGGTGCGAGGGCGACGCCGAACCTGGCACGCTTCATGTTTTTCGACGCCGCCGCCGACCAATTCTTTCCCGATTGGGCCCGTGAAGCCGACGATGTTGTTGCGCTGCTGAGAGCCGAAGCCGCACGGTCGCCCGACTCGCTGGAGGTCGCCAGCCTTATCGGTGAGCTCGAGACCCGCAGCGAGAAGTTCCGCACCAGTTGGGCGGCCCACAACGTCAAAGCACATCGCCACGGTGTCAAGCGATTCCGGCATTCGGACGTCGGTGAACTGTCGCTAACCTACAACGTCTTCGATATCACCAGCGTGGGTGGGTTGTCGTTGATCGGCCATACCGCCGAACCACATTCACGCTCTGACGAAGCGCTGCGGCTGCTGGCCGGCGATGTAACGTTGGAAAAATGCTGAACGCCTTCATGTTTCGCGATGGCGTTAACCCTTCAAGCGGTGCATCAATTGGTCGGCGGCATTGCGGCCGCTGAGCACGGCGCCGATGACGGTGGACGGATTGTCGACGCCGACCGCCTCGCCCGCCAGATAAAGCCTGTCGCTGATCGGTTCCTGCAGGCGGCGCCGGTCGTCTGGCCCGGAGCCGGGCGCGTGGAATGAGTAGCTGCCCCGCGCGTACGGGTCGGTGGCCCAACTCGACGTTCGGACCTCCACCGGCGAGATGTCGTCGCCAAACAGCTGGCGCGCGATTGGCAGCGCCCGGGCCGTCACATCGGCAGGAGAAGACGACTCCACCGACCGGCCGCGGTCGCCGGCGTTGAATGCCACCACGATCGGGCCCGCCGCGCCCGACAAGGTGAACCACTGTGCCCAGGCGCCCGGGTCGGTACCCATGTAGAGATAAAAGGCGTTGTCCGTCTTCCACGTTCGCCGGTCGAATCGGAAGAAGCTTTTGGACAGCACGCCGAAGCCGAGTGCATTCACCGCGCGGGTGTGTCCCTCGGGAAGGGGCGGGTCGAACGCAATCGATCCGGCTTTGAGCACCCCGAGTGGAACCGTGACGATCGCGGCGGGTCCTTCGAACGATTGGTTCCCGGCGTGCACGATGACGGAGCTGGCGCGTCGAGTGATGGCGGTGACCGGTGTGTTGAGGACGATCTGCAGTCCGTCGGCGAGCACCTTCGGCAGCGCGTCGTAGCCGTTCGTGATGACGGCTTGGTCACCATCGGCGTAGTCGCCGGCGTCAAATGTCGTGGCGGAGAGCTGGTCTGCACCTGCCGCGAATTCGTCCTCGATCTCGGTAGCGACGAAGAACGCCAGCTGCACGCGGTCCGAGGCGGAAAGCTCTTCGCGTTTCGCGGCGGCGTCGACGGCGGCGCCGAGACTTCCGCCGGTGACCCGGTCACAAGCCTGCTCAACGAACTGGCGCCAAGGGTCGGGGTCGTAGTCCACCGGCGGTAGCCGGCGATCCACCGCGAGCTTCGCCCACCCGTAATAGTCGGTCGGGATGACCTGGGCCCGTGCCTTGCGCGCCAGCTCCATCATCGGGTCGGCGGCCGTGCCATGGATCCAGGACGCACCCATCTCGATCGGCACGCCCCAGTCGCGGTTGGTGTAGACGCGGCCGCCGACGCGATCGCGGGCCTCGATCAGGCGCACTGGCCATCCCGCGTCGACGAGGCTGCGTGCGGCAGCCAAGCCCGCCATGCCGGCGCCGACGATCAGCACCGACTGGGTGTCCGGCTTGATCTCCGGCGGCGGGGGCGGTGGGGATGCCGATTGTTGACCCGATGTGCAGGCGGCCACCAGCCCACCGGTAACCGCGCTCATCGTTGCTGAGAGCAACGCCCGACGGGACATCGGGGACATGACAGTTAGCCTCTCACACGGAAACCGGCGCTGTGCCGCGGTTTGCTCGTTACCGGAAAATTGTGTGCTGCAATTCGGCGCGCGGGTTTGGTGGAATTGCATAGTTGGACGACCGTGCCGATATAGGATCGCTGCATCCGGGGTGCGGCGACGGGGCCGTGTTCGAGGGGGGAGCTGGCGATGAGTGCTCGGCGATCGACACGTGTGGCCGACCGGCTTCCCGACGAATTACCGCCGAGTCGCACCCTGACCGTCCGCGCGGTCGACGGCACGCCGTTGCACGCGGAGGTCTTCGGGCCGTCCGACGGCTATCCGATCGTGCTGAGCCACGGCATCACCTGCGCGATCAGGGCGTGGGCATACCAGATCGCGGACCTGTCCGCCGATTACCGGGTGATCGCGTTCGATCACCGCGGCCACGGCCGAAGCGGCGTCCCGCGCCGCTGCGGTTACAGCCTCAAACACCTTGCCTCCGACCTGGATTGCGTGTTGGAGGCGACGTTGGCACCGCACGAGCGCGCCATCCTGGCCGGACATTCGATGGGCGGCATCACGATCGCCGCGTGGTCGGCGCGCTACCGCCACAAAGTCCACCGGCGCGCCGATGCCGTCGCGCTGATCAACACGACCACCGGCGATCTGGTGCGCCAGGTGAAGCTGTTCTCGGTGCCGGGCCAATTGTCGCCGGCACGCGTGATGGCCGCGCGCAGCCTGATCAACGTGTTCGGTGGGTTCCCGATCCCGAGCGCGGCGCTGCGGGCCAGTCGCTCTTTCGTCGCGATGCTGGCCGTCGGCAAGGACGCCGACCCCAGCGCCGCGAAACTCATCCACGATTTGTTCGCGCAGACATCACCCGCCGGGCGCGGTGGTTGCGCGAGGACGCTCGTCGAATCGCTGGGCTCGCGGTACCTCGACTTATCGGGGTTGACGGTGCCGACCCTGGTCATCGGCAGCGAACGGGATCGGCTGACCCCGATCGGCGCCTCCCGCGAGATCGCCCGGACCGCGCCCAACGTCGTCGGCCTTGTCGAGCTGCCCGGCGGCCACTGCTCGATGCTGGAGCACCACCGCGAGGTCACCGGCCAGCTGCGGTTACTCGCCGAATCCGTCACCCTGCCAATCGCGCAGATCAGCTCATAGCAGGGCGCTGACCTCGTCGGCCGCTCGCCGGCCGGACCTGACGGCGCCGTCGAAAAACCCGGTCCACTCGTCCGCGGTCTCGGTGCCCGCCCAGTGAATCGGCCCGACCGGTTCCCGCAGCCACGGCCCGAACCGCGTCCACGACCCCGGCGGCACCGCCGCAGTCGGACCACCCGGGGCGAAAACCTCGGCGCCCCAACGATGGTCCACATAGTCGAGAGGTTTGAGCGCCTCGTCGCCGAACAGCGAGGCGAAGCAACGCAACGTGTCACGGCGGCGCTGGTCGGTGGGCAGCGAGTCGAACGCCCGGGCGTCGACAAATCCCATCAGGATGCCCGGCCCGTCGGCCTGCGGACTGACGTCGAACGTGATGAACACGGGCCCCCGGTCGGAGAGCGCCTGTCCGGAGAATCCGTTGGCCCGCCAGAACGGTGTCGAATATGCCGCGAAGGCCTTGCTGAGCCGGCCCTGCGGCCATTGCCCGGCCAGTTGTTGGTACTCGGCGGGCAGTGGGGGAGTGAACTCGATCGACGCACGATGGGCCGGCGGGATCGCGACGATGACGAACCCGGCGTCGGCCTGGCCGCGCTCGGTTGTGACCGTGACGCCCGAACCGTGCCGCTCGATGCGGCGGACCGGGGCGTTCAGCACCACGCGGGCGCCCAGTTCGTCCGCCACGGCTCGGGCGATCTGCTGCGTCCCACCCTGGAAATGGTCCTGCTGGGCGCCGTCCTCGACATCGAGCAGCCGGTCCAGGCCGCCCGCGGCGCGCACGTAGCGCACCGCGTGCAGCATCGACACGTCATCGAGTTCGCATCCCCAGGTCACCCGGGCCATGATGGCCATCAGGTCGCGCGACGAGGCGGTGGCGCGTACCGAGCGCAACCACTGTCCGAACGAAAGGCCGTCAAGCTCACGGGCGCGGTGCGCACGCCACGGTGCGTCCACCGGAATACCGTTGGCAATTCTTTCGAATTGCCAACGCAGCCTGCCGATGTCGAGCAACCCGGTCAACGAAAGTTTGGGGATGGTGCCCCGGTAGGACCGCGTCCAGCCACGCCAGTGGATGACGTTCTTGCCGTCATGGTGCGTAGGCATGGTCGGGATCTGCAGCTCGGCCGCCAGCGCCAGCACGGCGTCTTGGGTCGGACCGACGAACGCACCGCCCATATCGACCGGCAATCCCGCGACGCTGCCGGTGAATGAACGCCCGCCGACCCGGTCTCGGCCTTCGAAAACCACCACGTCGTGACCCTGTTGAGTCAGCTCTCGCGCCGCCGCGAGGCCGGCAAAGCCGGCACCGACCACCACAACATCGACAGTCCACGACGGCATCGTCACGTCCTCCAGTCAACCGCATTGTGCCGTGCCAGCGGTACCCCAGCCCCTCGGCGAACGTCGACTTGTTGCGCGGGTTTGCCTCAAAACGTCCCAACGAGTCGACGTTCGGCGCGAGATCGGTTACGGCGCAACCGTTAACCAGTCGGCGAACCCGGACGGGTCGTGGCGGCCCAGCGCGCCATGCTCGTAGAGGCCCCAGCCTTCGACCGGAGCTTTGTCGCCCTCGATGCAGACCGCGCGGCCGACATGGTCGATCACCCCGAAGCCGGATCGTCCGATGATCGCCGGGTCGGTCATGTTGTACGTCAGGCGTTCGGCGAACTTCTCGCCCTTCCAGGTGCCGTGTATCCAGTCCGAATCGCCGCCGTAGCCGCCGCCGACGTGAATGGGCACCGGCAATTTCGATTCGACGTCGAAGTGGACGGGGGACCCGTCGGGAGTGGTGGCTTCGATCGTGGCGCCGGTCGGAATGCGGGTGCCGGACCGGTAGTGGATCTTGACCCGTGGCCAACCCAGCTGCTCGACGCGGCCGTCGCGCCAGATCCGGGTGCAGTCGTTGAGCGAGCGGAACCCGTTGGGTTCCTCCTGGATGATCAGCACAATCGCGAAGTCGTCGAAAGCCATTGGCACGTAGAGCCACCACATGCCCTCGAACGGCGGGTCGGCCGGCCGTCCCGCCGGCTCGGCCTCACCGATCGGCCGGATGCCCCAGGACCGGTCGCGGCTACCCAGCCAGGTGTTGGGGTCGACCGTGATTTCCTCGCCGTCGATCACGATGTGTCCGCTCCAGCTGCCGAGCTGCGCGAAACGCTGCGCGTCCAGGGTGACCCGGTTGCCGGCCCGCAGGATGTGCGGCTGTTCCTGCACGACGTCGAACAAGCCCTTCCAGGTGAGATCGGCTGCGATGCCCTCGGTTTCGTCGAGGACGATCCGCAGCTTTTGCAGAGGCTCGATGACCTCGACGCGGTAGCCGTTGACGTGCTGGTTGAGCCGGTCTTGATCGATGGCATCCGAGACGTGCACCGCGGTCTGCGTGTCCCCGCGCCTGATGAGCACGAACGCGTCTTTGACCCCGAGGTTGGGGTAGTAGCCGATGCCGCTGATCAAGAAGATGTTTCCGGTGCGGTCGTGGGCGTTGTAGTAGGACCGATCGTAGAAGTTGCGGTCCGAGGAGCCGGGCCACGCGATCGGCTGGGGGATCTGATGTACCGGGTACTCGTCGAGCGGTCCGAGCATTACTGGTCCTCTCCGATAAGACGTTTCATCAATCCGGCGTGGTAGAACAGCGACTCGACGTCGTCGGGCTTTTCGGTTTCGCCGAAGTGGACCCGCCGCGCGCCGGTGCGCATGAACACGCAAGCCCACATCACGCCGGAGTACACGTAGAACCAGCGCAGGTCGCCCACCTCGACACCGGTGAGCCGCTGGTAGGTCGCGCGCACGTCCTCCTCACGCATCACATCGGGCAATCCCGGCAGCCCCGCAAGGCCGGTGAGCTCCTGGAACACCATGTGCGCGTAGATCATCCACGCGACATCGAGCTCGCGCGGACCCAGTGTCACCATCTCCCAGTCGAGCACCGCGACCGGCTGGAAGTCGCGGTACAAGACGTTGCCAACCCGGGCGTCACCCCACAGCAGCACCGGCTCACGCGCGTCCACTTCCGTCGGCCAGTTGTCTTCCAGCCAGTCGAATGTTTGCTCCAACAGCGGTGATCGGCCGATGTCCGGCACCGCGAAGTCGTACCAATCCCGCACCCAGTTGTAGTGCCGACGCAACGCGGTATCGCCTTGGCCCTCAGACAGGAATCCGAACGTGCTCTCCGCGTTGGGGATTGAGTGCAACTTCGCCAGCACCCCGACGGTGGCGTCCTGAAGTTTGCGCTGCTGCTCGACGGGCGCATCGGCGAACCAGTTGTTGCCGAAGGTGTAGGGCATGACGTCGGGCGGTACCACACCGTCGACGTAGTCCATCACGAAAAAGGGTGTGCCCAGGACGTCGCCGGTGGGCTCGAGCCAGCGCACCGGCGGGACGGGGACCTCGGTGATTTCGCCGACCTTGCGGATCACTTCGAATTGATGATCAAGGCGATAGGTGGGGAAGACCTGCACGTCCTCGGCGCTGGGCGCGACCCGCGTCACCAGCTTCTGCTCGATCGACTGCCCTCCCTCCTGCCACCGGGCGGTCAGGATGATCGTCTCCGACGACATGCCCGTCGAGTCGACGCCGCTTTCGACGGTCACGTCGGGTGTCGCGCCGTCGGGTAGCACGGTGGACAGCCATTTCGACATCACCGCCGGCAGCGTCGTGACGTCGCGGCTCGAGCGTTGAAGTCGGTCGACGTTGTCGAGCACAGGATCATTGGCCACGGGGTGCCTCCATTCTTTGAGACCTTTCGCGGCAATTACGATACGGTAGGTAGCGTTATGAAAGCAGACCCGTCCGACCTTGACAAGGCCCCTGGTGCTGGGCGCCCCAGGGATCCGCGTATTGACTCTGCCATCCTTGCGGCAACCGCGGAACTGCTTGTGGAAATCGGTTATTCGAACCTCACCCTGGCCGCCGTTGCCGAGCGGGCCGGCACCACGAAATCGGCGCTGTATCGCCGATGGTCGAGCAAGGCGGAATTGGTGCATGAGGCGGCGTTTCCAACCGCGCCCAGTGCGCTGGAGGCCCCGGCCGGCGACTTTGCCGCTGATCTGCGGATGATGATCGAGGCGACACGGGATGTGTTCACCACTCCGGTGGTGCGGGCCGCGCTGACGGGGCTGGTGGCGGATATGACGGCCGACCCCGAGCTCAACGCACGGGTGATGTCGCGTTTCACCGGCCTGTTCGCCGCGGTGCGGGTGCGGCTACGCGAGGCCGTCGACCGGGGTGAGGCACATCCTGATGTGGACCCGGACCGCTTGATCGAGTTGATTGGGGGAGCCACGATGCTTCGGATGCTGCTGCGCCCGGACGAAAAGCTGGATGACGCGTGGGTGGAGCAGACGGCCGCCATCGTCGTGCACGGGGTGACGCGATGACGCAGCGACTTGCCGGGCGTGCCGCGATTGTCACCGGCGGCAGCCGCGGTTTGGGCCGGGCGATCGCGCTGGCGCTCGCCGCCGAGGGCGCGGCCGTGGCGGTGGCCGGGCGCACCGAGCAGGTGTGGGACGACCGGTTGCCGGGAACCATCGGTGAGACGGTCGCCGCCATCGAGGCGGCGGGTGGGCACGCGGTAGCGGTCCGCGCCGATCTGACCGACCGCGAGGACGTCGCCCGGTTGGTGGAGGGGGCCCGAGATGCGTTGGGCCCCATCACTATTCTGATCAACAACGCGGCCTTCACCGCGCCGGGCCGGCCACCGGTCCCCGGTGGACAACCGCGCGCAAAGCCCGCCAAAGCCGCCGGTGCCGCCAAGCCCGGCTGGCCGGGGTTCGTCAGCACGCCGTTGTCGGCGTTCCGCCGTCACTTCGACGTCGCGGTGTTCGCGGCCTACGAGTTGATGCAGATGGTGTCGCCGGACATGATCGAGGCCGGTGGCGGCTCGATCATCAACATCACCTCGGTGGCGTCGCGGTTGCCCGGCGACGGACCCTATCCGGACCGAAGCGGCGGTGTCCTGCCTGGTTACGGCGGATCCAAGGCGGCGCTCGAGCATCTCACCCAGTGCGCTGCGTTCGACCTGGCCGATCACCACATCGCCGTCAACGCGCTGGCACCGTCGAAGCCGATCATGACGCCCGGCCTGTCGTACTACGCAACAGCGTTCAACGACACCGCATCGGAAGATGAATTCGCCCGGGCGGCAGTGCAATTGGTGCTGGTGGACCCCGCCACCGTTACCGGGCGCACGATCGGTCATCATGAGGTTCTCGACGGCAGCTTCCGGCCCTTTACCGTCGGCTAGACCGCGTGCCCCGGGATACCGGTCATCCCTGGCGGAATGGGCAGCTGACGTGCAAGGATGAATCAAGCCTGTGCCGCAATGGCGAGGAAAACCGGCGAGTGGTGTGCCAGATGCCCGATAAGCCGACGGGGCGCGTCGTTGCGCTCATCGTGCTGTTGATCGTCGTTGCCGCTGCGCTGCGCGGATATCTTCCGGCTCGCGATCATGCGGCGCATGCGGAATCGGGTGGTGGCCGGGCGGCGCTGGTGTTCGTCGTCGTCCTGCTGAGTGCGGCGCTCGCGTTGCTGGCAGTCGCGGTGATCGCGCGTTTACGGGATCCACGTGCGTTGGCGCCGAAGACCAGTGATCTCTCCGAGATGCTCGGCACCGGCCGAGGGCGACCGAGCTGGCGCGTGTTGTTGATCGGGCTCGCGGTGATCGTCGCGTGGCTGTTGATTGCGATGCTGCTGGCCCGATTATCGCTGCACCACGGTGTTCCTCCCGCTGAGCATGCACCGGATGCCGGCGCACAGCAGCACACCGCCGGGCCACCGCCGCAACACCGGCCCCCGCATACCGACAGCGGCAACATGCTGGGAATTCTGTTGGCCGCGACGGTTCCGATGATGCTGATCCTTGTCGCCGGGACGCTGATCATGTCCCGGCGGAGATTCCGCGCCGCGACCCCGTACACCTTTGCCGATGACGACATCGAGGATCGGCCGCCGGCGCGGCCATCGGAATCCCTCGTGCGCGCAGCCGAAGTGGGGCTGGCCGAGATGTCGGACCGCAGCCGCGAACCGCGAGAGGCCATCATCGCGTGCTATGCCGCGATGGAACGTGAGCTCGCGAATGTGCCCGGAGCTGCGCCGCAGGAGTTCGACACACCGACCGAGGTACTGGCCCGCGCCGTCGAACGCCATGCGCTGCATATTGATAACGCCGTTCAATTGGTGAATCTGTTCGAGGAAGCGCGATTCAGCCCGCACGTGATGAATGAGGGACAGCGGGACGTCGCGGTAGACGTGCTGCGGCTGGTTCTCGCAGAGCTTCGGAGCCCGGTATGAAAAGGCTGATACCCCTGGGTGTTTGCTTGATCGTCGGCGCCGAGCTCTTGGTGCTGATCGTGCATGATCGCCCGTTCGTGTTGGTGGCCTCCGGTGTTGCCCTGGCCCTGGTGCTGCTCGACGTTCGCCGGCTGCTGGGGCGCGGGACCGAACCCGGGCCCGACCTGGACCCCGACGATCTCGGGGATTCGCTGCGCCGCTGGCTGGCCACCACCGAGACGACTATTCGCTGGTCCGAGTCCACTCGAGCGGACTGGGATCGACACCTGCGCCCGATGCTCGCCCGCCGGTACGAAATCGCCACCGGCCAACGACAAGCCAAGGATCCGAAGGCATTTCAGTCGACCGGCCGCATGCTGTTCGGCGCCGAACTGTGGGAATGGGTCAATCCCAACGACATCAGCCGCACCGGTGACCGCCAGCCCGGTCCCGGCCGGGCCGCGTTCGAAGAGATCCTGAGGAAGTTGGAGCAGGTATGACAGAAGGCGTCACTATGCCGGCCGCGACCACCACCGCGAACTGCGAGGCGGTGCTCGACGAAATCGAACGCGTGGTGGTGGGAAAACGCACCGCGCTCACGCTGATCCTCACCGCGGTGCTCGCGCGCGGCCACGTACTCATCGAAGATCTCCCCGGACTGGGCAAGACACTGATCGCGCGATCCTTCGCCGCCGCGCTGGGTCTGCGATTCACCCGGGTGCAGTTCACGCCGGACCTACTGCCGGCGGACCTGCTCGGTTCGACGATCTACGACATGCAGTCGGGCCGCTTCGCGTTTCGCGCCGGCCCCATCTTCACCAACCTGCTGCTCGCCGACGAGATCAACCGCACTCCACCCAAGACCCAGGCGGCGCTGCTCGAGGCGATGGCCGAAGGCCAGGTCAGCATCGACGGCGAAACCCACAAGCTGCCAACGCCATTCATCGTTCTGGCCACCGACAATCCGATCGAGTACGAGGGCACCTACCCACTACCGGAGGCGCAACTGGATCGATTCGCGATGCGGCTGGAACTGCGATACCTCTCCGAGCGCGACGAAACCTCGATGCTGCGCCGGCGCCTCGACCGCGGTTCGGCCGAGCCGACGGTCAATCAGGTGGTGGATGGCCACGATCTGCTGGCGATGCGCGAATCGGTCGAGCAGGTCACCGTGCACGAAGACGTCTTGAATTACGTGGTGTCGCTGGCCACCGCGACCCGGCGCCATCCGCAGGTCGCCGTGGGCGCCAGCCCGCGCGCCGAACTCGACCTGGTTCAGCTTGCCCGCGCTCGTGCGCTCTTGCTTGGCCGCGATTATGTGATCCCCGAGGATGTCAAGGCTCTCGCCGTCCCGGCGGTCGCGCACCGGATCACCCTGCGCCCGGAGATGTGGGTGCGCAAGATCCAGGGCGCCGACGTCGTCGGAGAACTGTTGCGGCGCTTGCCGGTACCTCGCACCAACCAGGGGGCCGGGTAGCCCACCGTGGACGGTCGCGAGGTCGAGTTCCGATGGCGCGCATCGCCATTGACACGGGCAATCGCGACCTGCGCGGGGGTTGCGCTCACCGCCGCCGTGATCGGCGCGCATTGGCAGCTCATCGCGTTTGCGGCGCCCCTGCTCGGCGTGCTGTGCTCGATCAGCTGGCAGCATCCCGTGCCGAAGATCTATGTGCGTGGGGAGCCGGAGTCACAGCGATGCTTCGAAGGCGAGCGGGCGAAGGTAACGCTATTGGCCACGGAGGAAGCCGGGGCGCCCGGAGCAGGGGCGGTCGAACTGACGGTTCCCGCCGTCGAGGGGATGGAACTCGAAGTCTTCACTTCGGATTCCCGGCACGCGAAAACGGTTGCGGCAGTGGCGCAACGCTGGGGCCGGTACGCGATCGGTGCCCGGGTCGACGCGATCGCGCGCGGAGGTCTGCTGACGGGGACGGCAACCGTCGACGCCGCCGATGTCATCGTGTTTCCGTTGACGCCGGCGCAGTCGACGCCCATCCCGCGAACCGAGTTGCTCGACCGCCTCGGCGCCCACCTGACCCGGCATACCGGCCCGGGCGTCGAGTACGCCGATATTCGGCCCTACGTTCCGGGTGACCAGCTGCGGGCGGTCAACTGGCCGGTGAGCGCGCGTCGCGGCCGGCTGCACGTGACAGAGCGACTGACCGACCGCGCCGCCGACATCGTGGTGCTGATCGACGGGTATCGGCAGCCCGCGGGCCCGGCGACCGACGCCACCGAACGAGTCGTGCGCGGCGCCGCTCAGGTGGTGCAGACCGCGTTGCGTTACGGCGATCGCGCCGGCATCGTCGCGCTCGGAGGTAATCGCCCACGGTGGCTTGGCGCCGACATCGGTCAGCGGCAGTTCTATCGCGTGCTCGACACTGTGCTCGGCGCGGGCGGCCGATTCGAAAACACCACCGGCACATTGGCTCCGCGCGCGGCCGTTCCGGCCGGGGCGATCGTCATCGCGTTCTCCACGCTGCTCGACGCGGAATTCGGACTGGCGCTGATCGATTTGCGTAAACGCGGTCACGTCGTGATCGCCGTCGACGCTCTCGACAGTTCTCCGTTTGAAGACGAACAGGACCCGCTGGTGGATCGGCTGTGGGCGTTGCAACGTTCCGCCATGTATCGCGACATGGCAACCATCGGTGTCGACATCGTCTCTTGGCACGAAGATCACACCTTGGAACAGTCGATGGGCGTGATGCCGGATCGCCGCCACCGGGTGCGGGGACGGCTTCGGGGGTAGCAATGTCATCGGTCGCACGATTCGGGCTCCATGCTCTGGCAACGGCATTCGGCCTGCTGATGGTCGGCTTGGCCGCGGTGGGAACCCACGGACCGGCATTGGGCGCCGGGACTGGCCGCGATGGTTACGGTGGGTGTCGGGATGGTGTTTCGACCGGCCGCCACGCGTTGCCGTGTTGCTATCGGTGACCACGATCGTGATGTCCGATCCGTCGTATGTCTACGTCGGACTTTCGGGGCTTTGCGCGGCCGCCTACCTGATCTGTCGCCACGCGGCCGGGATGCCGGACGCGGCCGTCATGGCAAGTTGGCCGACAATTGTTGCCGCAGTGGGGTTTACCTTTGTGGGCGTGGTCGCGATGTCGTTCCCGCTGCACCTGCCGTGGGTGCCGTTGGCGGCGCCGCTGGCGGTCTTGGCGATCTACGTCTTGGCCACGCGGCCGTTTTTGGGCTGAGGTGGTTACTGCAGCAACTGCGCGGCGTGGTCGGCGAGGTCGAGCAGCGGTTGCGGGAAGATCCCCAGAATCACGGTGATTGCGGCGCAGATCGCGATCGCGATCTTGCTCAGGATGCCCGGCGCCACGACCTGTGGGGTGTCGTCGGTCGGCTCGGTGAAGAACATCAGCACGATCACCCGGACATAGAAGTAGGCTGCGACCCCGCTGGCGATCACACCGATGATCACCAACGGCACGGCGCCACCCTGTGCGGCGGCCTTGAACACCGTGAGCTTGCTGATGAATCCACTGGTCAATGGGATACCGGCGAAGGCCAGCAAAAACATCGAAAGCATCACGCCCACAATGGGGGACCGCTGTCCGAGCCCGGCCCAGTGCGACAGCGTGGCGTCCTCGACGCCGTCGGAGTTGCGAATCAGACCGACGATGGCGAACGCGCCGACCGTGCTGAAGCTGTAGGCGACGAGGTAGAACAACGTCGCCGCAAGACCGGCCTGGTTGTCGGCGATCACACCGGTGAGGATGAAACCGACGTGGGCGACCGACGAATAGGCCAGCATGCGTTTGACGTCGGCCTGGTTCACCGCGGTGACCGTGCCGACCGCCATGGTCAGGATCGCAATCGCCCACAGCACAGGGCGCCACTGCTCGTGCAGCGGCGGCAACGCGACGTAGACCACGCGCAGCAGTGCGCCGAAAGCCGCGACCTTGGTGGCCGCCGCCATGAACCCGGTGATCGGCGTTGGCGCGCCCTGATACACGTCGGGAATCCACGAGTGGAACGGCACCGCGCCCACCTTGAACAACAGGCCGACCGACAGCAGTGCGACGCCGACCAGCGCCATCGAGCTATCACCATGGGCCGCAAGCGCATCCCGGATACCGGTCAGCAGCAGTGTGCCGGTGGCGCCGTAGACCAACGCCACACCGTAGAGGAAGAACGCCGACGAGAAGGCGCCCAGCAGGAAGTACTTCATCGCCGCTTCCTGCGACAGCAGCCGACGGTGGCGCGCCAGCCCGCACATCAGGTACAGCGGCAGCGACAGTACTTCCAGCGCAACGAACATCGTCAACAGGTCGTTGGCCGCCGGGAACACCATCATGCCGCCGACGGACAGCATCAGCAGCGGGAAGAGCTCGGTCTGGGCGCCTCCGGCCCGCTCGGCCTCACGTTCGGCGTCGCTGCCGGGGACCGCGGATGCCTGCGGGGTAAAGGCATCCAATCCGGAAGCATGCCCGGACACCCCCGCAGCGACCGCCACCTTGTTGGCGGTCTGGGCCATGTTGCTGCGCTCGGCGATGAAGATGACGGCCATCACGGCCACCAGCACCACGGTGCCCTGCAGGTACAGCGTGGGCCGGTCGATGGCCACCGCGCCCAGTACCGCGCTGCGACCGGACGCGGGTAGCGAACGGCTGACCGCGATGTCGGCGACGAACGCCGCGACCAAACCGCCGAGGGCCAGCGCTACCTGCGAGACGTAGCGAAAGTTTCTGGGCAGGAACGCTTCAGCCAGCACACCGACCACCGCGATGCCGAAGACGATGAGCATCGGGCACAGCAGGAAGTACTCGATGCTGGGGGTGGGAAGGGTCATTGGTGCGGTCCTTCGGCTGTCCGGGGTAGGCCGGTACCCACTGGCACGGTCGGCGCGGGATCATGCTGGCCGATGGTGATCATCGTGTGGTCTACAGCAGGATTGATGATGTCGAGCACCGGCTTGGGATAGACGCCGAGAACAAACAGCAGCGCCATCAACGGTGCGACGACGATCAGCTCGCGTAGCCGCAGATCAGTGATTTTCTCGTTGCCTTCGGCCACCGGCCCGGTCATCACGCGCTGGTAGAGCCACAGCATGTAGATCGCCGCCAGGACCAATGCGGTCACCCCAAACGCGCCGGCCAGCCAGTACCGGTTGAAAGTGCCCAGTAGGACCAGGAATTCGCTGATGAACGGCGCGAGGCCGGGCAGCGAGAGGGTGGCCATGGCCGAGACCAGGAAGGTGCCGGCCAGGATCGGCGCCACCTTCTGCACCCCGCCGTAGTCCGCGATCAACCGGCTGCCCCGTCGTGTTACCAGGAATCCCGCGATGAGGAATACCGCCGCCGTGGACAGGCCGTGATTGAGCATGTACAGCGTCGAACCGCTCTGGCCCTGGCTCGTCATCACGAAAATGCCGGCGATGATGAACCCGAAGTGCGAGATCGAGGTGTAGGCGATCAGGCGCATCATGTCGGTTTGGCCGATCGCGACGATCGCGCCGTAGATCACCCCGATGATGGCCAGCGTCACGATCAGCGGCCGGAAATAGTTTGACGCATCGGGAAACAGCTGCAGGCAGTAGCGCAGCATCCCGAAGGTGCCGACCTTGTCCATCACCGCCGTGATCAAGACCGCGGTGGCCGGAGTGGCCTCGACCGCGGCGTCGGGCAGCCAGCGGTGGAACGGCCACAGCGGGGCCTTGACGGCGAACGCGAACATGAAGCCCAGGAACAGCGCCTTGAACACCGCGGGGTCCACGCCGGCGAAGCGGCCCGAGGAGATGCCGGTCACGATTTCCCGGAAGTCGAAGGTCCCCGAACCGTGTTGTGCGGTCACCACATACAACCCGATGACCGCCGCCAGCATGATCAGGCCGCCGAACAGGTTGTACAGCAAGAACTTCACTGCGGCACGCGAGCGGCCGGCGCCCTTGCCGAAACCGCCGATCAGGAAGTACATCGGGATCAGCATCGCTTCGAAGAACACATAGAACAGCAGCACATCCAGTGCGATCACCGAGATCAGCACCATCGACTCGATGGCCAGCGTCAGGGCGATGTAGGCGTGCACGCCTCGGGTGCCCTCGCCGCCGTCGTTCCAGCCCGCCACCAGCAGCAGCGGAATGAGGATGGCGGTCAGCAGCACCAGCACCACTGCGATGCCGTCCACGCCGAGGTTGTAGCCGGCGCCGAACGCGGGAATCCAGGGATGCTTTTCCAGGAATTGGTAAGGGGCGCCGCCGGTCTTGAAGCCGAGCGTGACGACGAGCGCGACCGCCAGGGTCAGGACGCTGACCACCACGCCCGTCCACTTGGCGAGCTGGCGCAGCCCGGGCGGCATCAGGATGATGATGATTGAACCCGCCAGCGGCACCAGCCACAGCACCGACAGCCATGGCACGTTCGAGCTCACCACAGTTGCACCGCCAGGATCGCCGCGACCAGCAGGGTGGCGCCCGCCAACATCTCTAGTGCGTAGGAGCGGGCGAAGCCGGTCTGCAGCCCCCGCAAGCGATTTGAGGTCCGGCCGACCAGTGCGGCCAGGGCGTTGACCGAGCCGTCCACGCCCACGTTGTCGAATTCGACCAGCGCGTCGGTCAACTGCGCGCCAGGGCGCATGAATACCTCCTCGTTGAAGGCATCGCCGTACAGGTCTCTACGTGCGGCGGTGGTCAGCACCGACACCTGAACGGGAGCAACTCTGGGAATCTCAAGCCTGCCGTACTTCTGATAAGCCACCAGGATTCCGACCGCGACGACCCCCAGCGCCAGCGTTGTGCTGATCCAGGCCGGTAGGGCGTGCGTACTTTCTTCGTGCGCGCCCACGACCGGTTCCAGCCAATGCGGCAGGGTGCCGCCGATGGCGAACAGGCCGCCGGAGAACACCGACCCAAAGGCGAGCAGGATCATCGGCCCGGACATCAGGGCCGGTGCCTCGTGCGGGTGGCTGCCCGGGGCCCAACGCTTTTCGCCGAAGAAGGTCATCAGCATCACCCGCGTCATGTAGAACGCGGTGACGCCCGCGCCCAGCAGCGCGGCTGCGCCCAGCGTGTAGCCACGGATGTCGCCGGCGCCCAGCGCCGCCTCGATGATGGCGTCCTTGGAGTAGAAGCCCGCGAACGGCGGCACGCCGATGATCGCCAGGTATCCCAAGCCCGAAGGTGACGAACGTGACGGGCAGGGCGGCGCGCAGCCCACCGTAACGGCGCATGTCCTGCTCTTCGTGCATCGCGTGAATGATCGAGCCCGACCCGAGGAACAGCCCGGCCTTGAAGAAGCCGTGGGTGAGCAGGTGCATGATCGCGAACGCGTAGCCGGCGGGGCCGAGCCCCGCGGCCAGCACCATGTAGCCGATCTGGCTCATCGTCGACGCCGCCAGCGCGCGCTTGATGTCGTCCTTCGCGCAGCCGATGAACGCCCCGAACAGCAGGGTCACGGCGCCGACGAGGACGACGCCCAGTTGGGCGCCCGGAGCGAGGTTGTAAAGCGGGTTGGACCGCACGATCAGGTACACACCGGCGGTCACCATGGTCGCGGCGTGGATCAGCGCGGACACCGGGGTCGGGCCCTCCATGGCGTCACCCAACCAGGCCTGCAGCGGAACCTGCGCGGACTTGGCGCAGGCGCCCAGCAGCAGCAGCAACCCCATCGCCGTCAGCACGCCGCGGCTGGCGGCCGGCGCGGCGGCGAAAACACCGGCGTACGACAGGGTTCCGAACGTGCTGAACATCAAGAACATGCCCAGCGCCAGGCCGGCGTCGCCGACCCGGTTCATCACGAACGCCTTCTTGGCCGCCGTGGCTGCCGACGGCTTGTGATACCAGAATCCGATCAGCAGGTAGGACGCCAGACCGACGCCTTCCCAGCCGACGTAGAGCACCAGGTAGTTGTCGGCGACGACCAGCAGCAGCATCGAGGCCAGGAACAGGTTGAGGTATCCGAAAAACCTTCGGCGGTCCGGATCTTCGGCCATGTAGGCGACCGAGTAGATGTGGATCAGCGATCCCACGCCGGAGATCAGCAGCACGAAGCAGATTGACAACTGGTCGATCTGCAGCCCGAAGTCGACTTGGAATTGGTCGACCGGGATCCAGGTGAACACCGTCTGGTGGATGGCGCGGTGCTCACTGTCGCGGCTCAGCAAGTCCGACAGCAGTGTTGCGCCCACCCCGAACGCCCCCAGCGCGGCAACGACGCCCAGCCAATGTCCCCACGCGTCGGTGCGTCTGCCGCCGAACAGCAAGATTGCGGCACCCGCCAGCGGTAGTGCCACGAGCAGCCAGGTCAAGTGTGTCATCGCGGCGATCTTTAGCCTTTGAGTAGGTTCGCGTCGTCGACCGACGCCGATTTGCGGGCACGGAAAATCGTCATGATGATGGCCAGGCCGATGACGACCTCGCACGCGGCCACCACCATCGTGAAGAACGCGATCATCTGTCCGTCCAGGTGGCCGTGCATGCGCGCGAAGGTGACGAACGCCAGGTTGACGGCGTTGAGCATCAGCTCGACGCACATGAACATCACGATGGCGTTGCGGCGCAACAGCACTCCCGAGGCCCCGATGGTGAACAGCAGTGCCGAAAGGTAAAGGTAGTTAGCCGGATTCATGACGCACCGCCTTTGATGGCTTGCCGGCGGGGAGTCTCTTTGCCGTCCGCGCCGCGGGTTCGCAGCATGCTCGACACCGACTCGTCCGAGTACGAGCCGTCGGGCAGCAACGCGGCCACGTCCACCGCGTTGTGGCGTGCGTAGACGCCGGGGCTGGGCAGCGGGGTCGGGCGGCCGGTTCGGAACCGTTCTTCGGAGAGTTCACGCTGCGTCTTGCGACGTTCGAAACGCTCGCGGTGTGCCAGCACCATCGCCCCGACGGCGGCGGTGATCAGCAGTGCGCTGGTCAGCTCGAACGCCCACAGGTAGCGCGAAAAGATCAGCGCCGCCAGGCCTTCGACGTTGCCGTTGGCGTTCGCGGTGGTCAAGCCGACGAAACCCCCGGTCGTCACCTTGCCGATGGCGGCGACCAGAAGAATGCCGAACCCGAGTCCGGTGATCACCGCGGCGACGCGCTGCCCGCGCAGCGTTTCCTTCAGTGATTCCGCGGAGTCCACGCCGATCAGCATCAGCACGAACAGGAACAGCATCATCACCGCGCCGGTGTAGACCACGACTTGAACCACACCCAAAAACAGTGCGTCCTGGATCATGTAGAAGATGGCCAGGATGATCATGGTCATCGCCAGGAACATCGCCGAGTACACGGCGTTGACGGCGGTTACCACCCCGATCGCGCCGATCACGGCCAGGGCGCCCAGCAGCCAGAAGGCGACCGCTTCGCCGGTGGAGGTCCGAACGATGACATCGGTCGCCAGTGTGGTGTTCACCGGGCTTCACCCGCGTTCTGGTTCTCGCGCAAGCCATCTGCGGTGACGTTGCCCTGGTAGTAGTCCTTGTCGGTGGCGCCTTCGGCCCTGGGGTGCGGCGGCGCGAGCATGTTTTGCAGCAGCGGCGCCAGCAGCCGGTCCTTTTCGTAGATCAGGTCGGCGCGGTTGTCGTCGGCCATCTCGTAGTTGTTGGTCATCGTCAACGCGCGGGTCGGGCAGGCCTCGATGCACAGACCGCAGCCGATGCACCGCAGATAGTTGATCTGGTAGACCCGGCCGTAACGCTCTCCCGGCGAAAACCTTGCCTCGTCGGTGTTGTCGGCGCCCTCGACGTAGATCGCGTCGGCCGGGCAGGCCCAAGCGCACAGCTCGCAGCCGATGCACTTCTCCAGGCCGTCGGGGTAGCGGTTGAGTTGATGACGGCCGTGATAGCGCGGGGCGACCGGGCCGGGCTTTTCCGGATACTCCTCGGTGACACGCTTTTTGAACATCGCGCTGAATGTGACGCCGAATCCTGCGACGGCGTCCAGGAATTTAGCCACGTGCTTTCTCCTTGCTCGCACCGACTGACGACGTCAGAACCTTGGCCGGCAGCGGTGGTGTCGGGAATGCCGGTGGCGGCGGTGCCTCGTCGCGACGCTTGCGAAGCTCGCGCGCCAGTGCGCGATTGCCCGGCGGACTGAATGGCTTACGCAGCACGAGCACGAGTCCAACGGCGAAGACGATGCTGCAGACCACCAGCAGGGGAGTCCAATGCGCATAGCCCTGGTTGCGCAGCGTGCGGATAACCGCCGCGATCAGCACCCAGACGAGCGAAGCAGGGATGAGCAGCTTCCAGCCCAGTGCCATGAACTGGTCGTAGCGCAGCCGGGGCAGGCTGGCTCGCAGCCACATGTAAATGAACAGGAAGACCCACATTTTGGCGGTGAACCAGAGCACCGGCCACCAGCCGGTGTTGGCGCCATCCCACATGTTGAGCGGCCAGGGAGCATGCCAGCCGCCAAAGAACATGAGCGTCGCGAGCGACGAAACCGTCATCATGTTGACGTATTCGGCCAACATGAACATCGCGAACTTCAGCGACGAGTACTCGGTGTGGAAGCCGGCGACGAGTTCACCCTCGGCCTCCGGCAGGTCGAATGGGGCGCGGTTGGTTTCACCCACCATCGAGATCAGATAGATGATGAACGACGGCAGCAACAGGAATACGTACCAGACGCCGTCCTGCGCCTTGATGATTCCCGACGTCGACATGGTGCCGGCGAACAGGAAGACGGCCGCGAACGACAGCCCCATCGACACCTCGTAGGAGATGACCTGCGCGGTGGACCGCACCCCACCCAGCAGCGGGTAGGTGGAGCCGGATGCCCAGCCGCCCAACACGATGCCGTAGACACCGATCGCCGAGAGCCCCAGGATGAACAGCACCGCGACCGGCATGTCGGTCAGCTGCAGCGGGGTGCGGTGGCCGAATATCGACACCTCGGGGCCGAACGGGATGAACGCGAACGCGGTGAACGCGGGGATCGTCGAGATGACCGGCGCCGCCATGTAGACAAACCAGTCGACGCCGCGGGGAGTGATGCTCTCCTTGAGCGCCAGCTTGATCCCGTCGGCCAAACTCTGCAGGATCCCCCAGGGGCCGGCCCGATTGGGGCCGGGCCGCAGCTGCATCCAGCCCAGGATCTTGCGCTCGAGCAGGATCGCGATCAATACGTTCAGCATCAGGAAGACGAAGATGGCCAGCGCCTTGCCGAGCACCAGCCACCAGGTGTCGTGCCCGAAGGCGGTCATGAGCCCGCTCCGATTCGCACGATGTTGCCGACGGTGACGCCCAGGTCCCGCTGCACCGCGGAGCCCGGCGAGTTCAGTGGCAGCCACACCACCCGATCGGGCATGTCAGTGATGTTCAGCGGCAGGCTGATTGATCCGCGCGATGTGCTGACCGTGACGGTGTCGCCCTCGGCCGCGCCGATCTCGGTCGCGGTGCCGGCCGACAGCCGCGCCACGGGTTTGCGTGCCGTTCCGGCCAGATACGGTTCGCCATCTTGTGCACGGCCGTTGTCGAGCATCATCCGCCAGCCGGTGAGTACGGCTTCGCCCTTGCCGGGCTGGGGAGGTTCACCCGCTTCGACAGGTGCGCCGCTCGCGCGCTTGCCGTCCCAGTTGCCCAGCGCCGACATCTCCTCGCGAGCCGTTTCGACGCTGGTCATTCCGAGGTACACGCCCATTTCGTCGGCGAGCGTGTCGAGGACCTGATGATCGGATTGGGCGGCCTGCAGGGTGCTGCCGTGCAGCGCGGGCGCGAAGGGCCGGAATCGGCCCTCCCAGTTGATGAATGCGCCCGCCTTCTGCGTGGTGGGCGCGACGGGGAACACCACGTCGGCGCGTTCGGTGACCTCGCTGCGCCGTAGTTCCAGGCTGACGACGAAGCGGGCGGCGTCCAGCGCCGCCAACACGGCATCCGGATCGGCGAAGTCGGCGGGTTCGATACCGCCGACCAGCAGCGCTCCCAGGCTTCCGTCCTTAGCGCCGGCCAGCATGCCGTCGACGTCACGCCCAGCGGCGGAAGGCAATTCGTCGACATTCCATGCCGCGGCAACCTGTGCGCGGGCGGTGTCGTCGGCCACCAGACGACCGCCGGGCAGCAGCCCGGGCAGTGCTCCGGCCTCCAGCGCGCCACGTTCCCCGGCACGCCGCGGCACCCAGGCCAGCCGGGCCCCGGTGGCATCGGCGAGCCGGGCCGCCGCGGACAACCCACCGGGCACCGTGGCCAGGCGTTCGCCGACCATGATGACCGCTCCGGGGTTGGACAACAGGTCGCCCACCTCGCCGGTGGCCAGACCGTCCAGGGTCGACGGTTCCGCGCCGGGCACGGTTTGGAGCAACCGGCCGGACATCTTCGTCAGCGCGCGCGTGGCGAACGGGGCGACCGCGTAGATCGGCACGCCATGCTTGCGGGCGGCCTTGCGCAGCCGCAGGAACACGATCGGCGCCTCGTCCTCGGGTTCGAACCCGACCAGCACGACCACCGGCGCCGATTCCAGATCGGAATAGCTGACCGTCAGTGGCAGGCCCGCGACGCGCGCCGACAGGAACTCCGCCTCTTCGGCCGAGTACGGGCGGGCGCGGAAGTCGATGTCGTTGGTGTCCAACGTGATTCGCGCGAACTTGGAATAGGCGTAGGCGTCTTCCCAGGTCACCCGGCCCCCGACGAGCACACCCGTGCTGCCCGCGAGCCGCCTCGAATCCCTTTGTGGCCGCGACGATCGCGTGCGCCCACGACGCCGGCTGCAGCGTGCCGTCGGCGTCGCGGACCAGGGGAGTGGTGAGCACATCGGGCTGGGTGTCGTACCGGAACGCCCAACGTCCCTTATCGCAGTTCCACTCCTCGTTGACCTCGGGGTCATCGCCCGCAAGCCGGCGCAGCACCTTGCCGCGGCGGTGATCGGTGCGCTCGGCGCAGCCGCCCGCGCAGTGCTCGCACACGCTGGGGCTGGAGACCAGATCGAAAGGGCGGGCGCGGAATCGGTACGCGGTGCCGGTCAGGGCACCCACCGGGCAGATCTGCACGGTGTTGCCGGAGAAGTACGAGTCGAACGGCTCATTGGCGTAAATGCCGACCTGCTGCAGGGCGCCGCGCTCCTGCATGTCGATGAACGGATCACCGGCGATCTGCTCGGAGAACCGCGTGCAGCGAGCGCACAGGATGCACCGCTCGCGGTCCAGTAGCACTTGCGAGGAGATGTTGATCGGCTTGGCGAACGTGCGCTTGACATCTTCAAAGCGAGAATCGGCGCGGCCGTTGGACATGGCCTGGTTCTGCAGCGGGCACTCACCACCCTTGTCGCACATCGGGCAGTCCAGCGGATGGTTGATCAGCAGCAGCTCCATCACGCCGTGCTGCGCCTTGTCCGCGGCTTCGGAGGTGAGCTGAGTGCGCACCACCATGTCGTCGGTGCAGACGATGGTGCACGACGCCATCGGTTTGCGCTGACCCTCGACCTCGACCATGCACTGCCGGCAGGCCCCGACCGGATCGAGCAGCGGGTGGTCACAGAACCGCGGAATCTGGATGCCCATCAGCTCGGCTGCGCGAATCACCAAGGTTCCCTTGGGAACCGAGATCTGGGTGCCGTCAATGGTCAGCGTCACCATGTCTGGCGGCGTCACCTCGTCGCCAGTCTGGGTTTTGGCCGCACTAGTCATGGGGCTGTCACGCCTTTCCGTTCGACGTAAGCATGGAGTCTCGTGGGTCGAACGGGCAGCCGCCTCCTTCGACGTGGGCGATGTACTCGTCGCGGAAGTGCTCGATCGACGACATCACCGGGCTGGCTGCACCATCGCCCAACGCGCAGAACGACTTTCCCAGAATCGCGTCGGAGATGTCCAGCAGCTTGTCGAGATCCTCGAGGGTGCCCCTGCCGGTTTCCAGCCGTTCGTAGATCTGGTCCAGCCAGAAGGTGCCCTCACGGCACGGCGTGCATTTCCCGCACGACTCGTGTTTGTAGAACTCGGTCCAGCGCCGTACCGCGCGCACCACGCAGGTGGTCTCGTCGAAGATCTCCAGCGCCTTGGTGCCCAGCATCGAGCCGACGGCGCCCACGCCCTCGTAATCCAGTGGCACGTCGAGGTGTTCGTCGGTGAGCAGGGGAGTCGACGACCCGCCCGGCGTCCAGAACTTGAGGCGGTGCCCGGCACGGACCCCGCCGGCGTAGTTGAGCAACTCGCGCAGCGTGATGCCCAGCGGGGCCTCGTACTGGCCGGGGCGAGTGACGTGCCCGGACAGCGAATACAGCGTGAAGCCAGGCGATTTCTCGCTACCCATCAACCGGAACCAATCGACGCCGTTGAGGATGATCGACGGCACGCTGGCGATGGTCTCGACGTTGTTGATCACCGTGGGGCAGCCGTAAAGCCCGGCCACCGCGGGGAACGGCGGCCGCAACCGGGGCTGTCCGCGACGGCCCTCGAGCGAGTCCAGCAGCGCGGTCTCCTCGCCGCAGATGTAGGCGCCGGCGCCGGCGTGTACCACCAGCTCCAGGGCGAACCCGGATCCGTTGATGTCGCGACCCAGGTAACCGGCGGCGTAGGCCTCGGCTACCGCGTTCTGCAAGCGGCGCAACACCGGTACGACTTCACCGCGCACGTAAATGAAAGCGTGGCTGGCCCGAATGGCATACGCGGCAATGATGACGCCCTCGACGAGCACGTGCGGTGTCGCCAGCATCAGCGGAATGTCTTTACACGTACCGGGTTCGGACTCGTCGGCGTTGACCACCAGGTAGTGCGGCTTGGCGGCCGCGCCGCTGTCGCCCTGCGGAATGAACGACCACTTGGTGCCGGTCGAGAAGCCGGCGCCGCCGCGGCCGCGCAGGCCGGAATCTTTGACGATGCCGATCACCGCGTCGGGCTCCATCGCCAGCGCCTTCTGCATCGCCTGGTAGCCACCGTGGCGGCGATAGGTTTCCAGCGTCCACGACTCGGGGTCGTCCCAGTACCGGCTGATCACCGGGGTCAACGGCGTCGCTTGCTCGCCGGGCGCGGTGGGGGCGGCCATTACTCTTTCTCCCCGGCGGTCATGGTGTTGGGTTCCGGCGCCTGCATGCCGTGCTCCTTGGCCACCTCTAGTCCGGCCAACGTGGCCGCACCGGCGCCGCCCTGGCCTTGATCGGGGCGCTCGTCGGCGAGACCGGCCAGGATGCGCGACGTTTCGCGGAATTTGCACAACGGGGCACCGCGGGTCGGTGCTGCGGGCTTGCCCGCCCGCAGCGAGTCGACAACTTCGCGCGCCGACTCGCAAGTCTGGTTGTCGAAGAACTCCCAGTTGACCATCATCACCGGTGCGAAGTCGCACGCGGCATTGCATTCGATGTGCTGCAGGGTGACCGATCCATCGGAGGTGGTCTGGTCGTTGCCGATGCCGAGATGCTCTTTGAGCGAGTCGAAGATCGCGTCGCCGCCCATGACCGCGCACAGCGTGTTGGTGCAGACGCCGACGAGGTAATCGCCGGTGGGGCCGCGGCGGTACATGGTGTAGAAGCTGCCCACCGCCGATACCTCGGCGCCGGTCAGTCCGAGCTGCTCGCCGCAGAACTCCAGGCCCGCCGGTGTCAGATAGGAATCTTGCGCTTGCACCAAGTGCAGCAGCGGCAGCAGCGCCGAACGCTTGTTGGGGTAGCGGCCGATGATCTCCTTGGCATCAACCTCCAGCCGCGCCTGGACCTCCGGCGAATACGACTGCGGCGCACCCTCAACCACGAACTGGTTCGGTTCTTCGGGCGGCGGTCCCAGCCGGATGAACACCCGCTCGCCGGAGTCGGCCCCAGGGCTGGAAGAAATGGGGTTAGTCATCGGTCGACTCCTCCCATGACCGGGTCGATACTGGCGACCGCGGTGATCAAGTCGGCGACCATCCCGCCCTCGCACATCGCGGCGACCGACTGCAGATTGGTGAAGGACGGGTCCCGGTAGTGCACCCGGTAGGGCCGGGTTCCGCCGTCACTGACCATGTGCACGCCGAGTTCTCCACGGGGTGATTCCACCGCGCTGTAGACCTGGCCGGCCGGCACCCGGATGCCCTCGGTGACCAGCTTGAAGTGGTGGATCAATGCTTCCATCGAGCCGCCCATGATCTTGGCGATGTGCTCGGGCGAGTTACCCATGCCGTCGGGGCCGACTGTCAGGTCGGCGGGCCAGGCGATCTTGCGGTCCTCGACCATGTGCGGCCCCGGCCGCAGCTTGTCCAGGCACTGCTCGACAATCTTGATCGACTCCCACATCTCCTTGACGCGAATGATGTAGCGCCCGTAGGCATCACACGTGTCGGCGGTGATCACGTCGAATTCGTAGTTCTCATACCCGCAGTAGGGTTCGCTCTTGCGCAGGTCGTGCGGCAAGCCGGTGGCACGCAGGATCGGGCCGGTGATGCCCAGCGCCATGCATCCGGCCAAGTCGAGGTAGCCCACGTCCTCGGTGCGCGCTTTCCAGATGGCGTTCTCGTTGAGCAGATCGCCCATTTCCCGCAGCACTTGTCTGAGCCCCTTGAGGCCTTCGACGATGTCGGCTTCCGCGTTGGGCGGCAAATCCTGCGACACCCCACCCGGGCGAACGTAGGCGCTGTTCATCCGCAGACCGCTGATCTTTTCGAACAGGGTCAGGACGATCTCGCGTCCCCGGAAGCCGACGAACATCGGCGTCATCGCGCCCAGTTCCATACCACCGGTGGCCAGCGCGACCAGATGCGAGGAGATCCGGTTGAGCTCCATCATCATCACTCTGATGACGTTGACCCGCTCCGGGATCTCATCGGTGATGCCGAGCAGCTTCTCGACGCCGAGGCAGTAGGCGGTCTCGTTGAAAAACGGTGCCAGGTAATCCATCCGGGTGACGAAGGTGACGCCCTGCGTCCAGTACCGGTACTCGAGGTTCTTCTCGATTCCGGTGTGCAGGTAGCCGATTCCGCACCGAACCTCGGTGACGGTCTCGCCTTCGATCTCGAGGATCAGCCGCAACACGCCGTGTGTGGACGGGTGCTGGGGCCCCATATTGACGACGATGCGTTCACCGGGATCCGCGGCGCGGGCGGCCTCGACAACCTGCCCCCAGTCCTGTCCACCGACGACCACGACAGTTTCGGCGCCGCCATCGTGCGTCGAATCAGTGATTGTGCTCATTAGTTGTACGCTCTCCGCTCGTCGGGCGGGGGTATCTGTGCTCCCTTGTACTCGACGGGAATACCGCCGAGCGGGTAGTCCTTGCGTTGCGGATGGCCGTGCCAGTCGTCCGGCATCTCGATGCGGGTCAGCGACGGGTGCCCGTCGAAGATGATGCCGAAGAAGTCATACGTCTCGCGCTCGTGCCAGTCGTTGGTCGGGTAGATCGCATACAAAGACGGAATATGCGGATCACCGTCCGGCGCAGACACTTCCAGCCGCACGCGGCGATTGTGCGTGATCGACTGCAGCGGGTAGACGGCGTGCAACTCGCGGCCGGCCTCGTGCGGGTAGTGCACGCCGTTGACACCCAGACACATCTCGAAACGCAGTTCGGGTTCGTCGCGCAGACGTTGCGCCACCTGTGGCAGTGCCTCGCGGCGCACATGCAACGTCAGTTCGTTGCGGTCGACCACGACTTTCTCTATGGCGTTTTCGAATTCGATGTCGCCGGCGTTCAGCGAGTCGGCCAGCCGGTCGACCAGATCGTCGAAGTAACCGCCGTACGGCCGGGGGCTGCTGCCCGGCAGCGTGACCTCCCGAACCAGGCGGCCGTATCCGGATGTGTCGCCCGATCCCGAGATGCCGAACATGCCGCGGCGCACGTTGACCACTTCTTCGCCGGGCGACGGAACGGCGCCGCCCACTTCGCTGGCGGCTACCTTCGGGTCTTGCTCCGGTGAGCTCATCGCAGTAGTCCACGCATCTCGATGGTGGGCCGGGCCCCCAGCGCCGCCTGCTCGGCTTCAGCGACGGCGTGCTCGCGGTTGACGCCCAGCGGCATTTCCTGAATCTTCTCGTGCAGCTTGAGGATTGCGTGCAGGAGCATCTCCGGACGGGGCGGGCAGCCGGGGAGGTAGATGTCCACCGGAACCACGTGGTCCACGCCCTGAACGATCGCATAGTTGTTGAACATCCCGCCGGACGACGCGCAGACGCCCATGGCCAGCACCCATTTCGGTTCTGCCATTTGGTCGTAGATCTGGCGCAGCACCGGAGCCATCTTCTGGCTGACCCGGCCGGCCACGATCATCAGGTCGGCCTGCCGGGGCGTTGCCGAGAACCGCTCCATCCCAAACCGTGCGATGTCGAACCGCGGCCCGGCCGTCGCCATCATCTCGATCGCGCAGCAAGCCAATCCGAACGTCGCCGGCCACAGCGAGTTCTTGCGGACGTAGCCGGCGATCTTCTCGACAGTCCCCAGCAGGATGCCGGCGGGTAACTGTTCTTCCAGGCCCACGATTTACCTCAATCCCATGTCAGGCCGCCGCGGCGCCACACGTAGGCGTAGGCCACAAAGACCGTGAGCATGAACACCACCATCTCGACCAGAGCAAACGTTCCCAGCGCGTCGTAGCTGACCGCCCAGGGATACAAGAACACGATCTCGATGTCGAAGACGATAAATAGCATTGCGGTCAGGTAATACTTCACCGGAAACCGCTGCCCGGGCGTCGCATGCGGGCCACTCACCGACGTTTCGGTCGGTTCGATTCCACATTCGTAGGCCGCCATCTTCGACTTGTTGTAGCGCGACGGGCCGGCGATGCTCGCGATCGCAACCGAGCCGACAGCAAAAGCGGCGGCGATCCCGCCCAGGACCAGGATGGGTATGTAGACGTTCAACTCGCTCCAACATCCGTCGTTGGGCCGCCTATAAGCGACCAGGCGGCGACCGTGGCTGCTGTGACGAACGGGGTCTGTAGCCCATCACAGTGATCTTCAACATAGCGTTGAGGTGGCTGTGGCGCTTGCTCGGGGTGATGCTAACTGCCCGGCCGCGATCTTCGTTGCGTTTCGGGTCGGGCTACTGTCCTGACGGTGCGCTAGATGGCGGGAGCACGGAGCAACCCGAGCACGGTTCGACCCAGCACGATGGGGTCGATCGGATGCGGTACCGAGGCTTCGGCGCGTGACCAGTTCGCCAGCCACGCGTCGTCCGGGCGTCCGGTGAGTACCAGGATCGGTGGGCAGGTTTCGAGTTCGTCCTTGAGCTGTTTGGCGATTCCCATGCCGCCGGTCGGGGTCGCCTCGCCATCGAGGATGGCAAGGTCGATGCCGCCCTCGTCCATGGTGCGGACCACCATCGGGCCGGTCGCCACCTCGACGTAGTTCAACTCGGGCAGATCAGGGTGCAGGCGTTTGCCCAATGCCCGCTTCACTTTGTCGCGGGTATTGGGGTTGTCGCTGTAGACGAGGATCCGCAGAGCGATGGTGGCGTCGGGCACGGTCCAGATGCTACTGGTGCGCGACCGGCTTTATTGGCCAGACCGCACGAAAACGGCCTGCGCCGCTGCCTTGGCCGTCGGCGCGATCATGCCGAACTTGTTCCAGCCGATGTCGAACTGGGATCGATCGATCTTGGTTTCCCCCGCGATCTGGATCGAACCGTCGCCGGCCTCGGTGACGGTGACGGGCAGCGGCAGCGGAGCCGTGACGCCCTTGATGGTGAAGCTGGCGCGCAGGTCCGCGGCCTTACCTTCGGTCGGGTGCACCGCGGTGACGACGACGCTGATCTCGGGAAACCGCTCGACATCGAAGAAGTCGGACGAGCGCAGGTGCTCGTCGCGTCGGCCGATGCCGGTATTCAGCGACGCCGTGCGGATGTCCAGGCGGCCGAAGACCGCGCCCTTGCCGGTGAGCTGTCCGTCGCCGGCGAACTCGGTGAAGCGACCCTTGACGTTCAGCAGGCCCCACATGTTTCTGATCTTGAAGGTGACGGCCGAGCGGTCCGGAACGATGTTCCACACCCCGGCCAGGTCGGGATCATTCAGCAGTGTTTCCAGCGTCGTCATCGTCCGTCTCACCTCATCAGCGGTGCGATCTCGGCGGGGTCGAAGTACTCGTCGATCCGATCGATCAATCCGTTTGTGCCCACCCTGATCACGATGCAAACACGCATGGAGATCGATTGCCCCTCATGGCCGGTGGCGTGCAGGACGTGCTGCTGGACGAAGCCGCTGATCGATCCGTCGTCGAAGAGCCGACGATCGAGGATTTCATAGCGGCGCTCGGTGGTGGCACCGATGAACCAGTCGATGACTCGCAGCGCGCGCGGCTTGTCGTTATCCCGGCTGGCGCCCACCCGCCACACCGCGATGTCGTCGCTCCACAGCCGGTCGACCGCGGCCTTGTCGCCGTTGACGATCGACGTGAACAGCTGGTCGGCCGTGCCGACGACGACCTCGGCAGTAGCAGCGGGCATGTCAGGCTCCTATTCGCTGTCGTATCCGGGATGGGCAACCGCTAGTCGATTGCGCACCAGGGTCCTCAGGCCGGAGAGGACATCCCCGGCACGCTCGTCGAGCTCGCCGGCCCGGATGGCGGCGGCAAGTTGTTCTTCGTCGGGGAAACCCAAGCCGGCAAGCGTGTCTCGCGATTCCGCCTCGCTCTCGTCGAGCAGTTCACGCTCGACGATGCGCAATGCGTTGGCGGCCACCCGGGAGTGGAAGTTGACCTGTCCGTCGGTCGCCGCCCGGACGTCGGTTTCCAGGAATTCCGCGACTGCGGCCACGAGTTCGGCCGCCAGCGGGCGGCCGTAAGCGCCGATCACGATCGGACCTCCTCGAGCAGGTTGAGGATGTCCCACTCGGTCTCGCACACGCGGCGGCCGATCGCCGCCAGTTCGACCGAGCGGGATTGGCCGGTCAAATGTCGTTCCGCCTGGTAGCGACAGATGACACCCCAACGCAGCGTGGCCAGCACCAGCCACCAGTGCAGCGCCACCCGGTCGACGGTAGTCCCGCTGGCCTGCTCGTAGTCGCGCACGAAGCTCTCGATGCTGCCGAGGCCGCCGGCGCCAAGGCTGGCCGGCGCGCCGAATCGCCAGGCGCGGATGCAGAACCAGGCCAGGTCTTCGTAGGCCTCGCCGAGGTGTACCAACTCCCAGTCGAGGACCGCGGCCAGGTCGGATCCGTCGACGATGAGGTTGCCCATCCGGTAGTCCCCATGCACCAGAACCGTCGTCGATGGGTGCGGCCGGTGGGCGGCCAGCCAGCGAAACGCCCATTCGAAGGTTGCGGTGGTGTCATTCATCGCGTCGAGCCGCTCGCGCCACTCGACGAGCTGGTCCTGGTGGGTCAGGCTGGGAATTTGCGGGTCGGCCCGGTGGATGGCGGCCAGCGCCTGCGCGCATTGGCGGAGCAGTTCGGTTCGGCGCGCGTGTCCGTCGGCGGCGTCGAGCTGGCGCTGGATGCGCCGAACGATGGTCTCGCCCTTGATCTCATCGCAGACGAGAAACGGATTGCCCAGCGCGGCAACCGAATCGTCGGCGACCAGGATGTGGGGGACCGGTGCCCCGGCCGCTGCTGCGGCGGCCTGCGCGCGGGCTTCCAGCTCCATGCCGGCGTGCACGTCGTCGGGTGGTCCGGTGCGCAGGATCAGCGCGCGGCGTTGGTTGCCGGTGACAGCGTCGAACGCCCAGGTGGTGCGGCTGGCGCCGCCGGTGAGCGCCCGCAGATTCTCGATCGTGGTGCCGGCGCCGAGTGCCGGCTCCAGCACGCTTACCAGTTTGGGGGCCAGCTCGTTGCCGTCGGTCACTGCTTGCCAAACTTGAACAGCCGCTGGGCCACTCGGCGAATCTGGATTTCCTCGGCTCCCTCGGTGATGCGGTAGCGGCGGTGGTGGCGGTAGATGTGCTCGAACTGCTCGTGACGGCTGTACCCGAGGCCGCCGTAAACCTGCATGGCGCGGTCGGCGGCGTCGCAGACCAGTCGGTTGGCGCGATAGTTCGCCATCGACACTTTGTCCGACACCTCCATGTGGTGGTCCCGATCCAAGTGCCAGGCGGCGAATTGCACCAGCAGCCGCACCATTTGTGCTTCGGTCTGCAGCTCCGCCAGCGGCCATTGCACGGCCTGGTTGACCGACAGCGGTTTGCCGAACACCGTACGTTTGGCGGCGTATTCGGCGGCGCGGTCGATGCAGTATTGCGCCGCGCCCAGGCTGCTCGCGGCTTGGCGAATCCGGTTCTCGTGCAGGAACGTTTGCGCGACCTCCAGGCCGCGGTCGACCTCGCCGAGCACCGCGTCGGTGGGGATGCGCACATCGGTCAACTCGACTTCGCCGTGGTCGGTCGGCATGTTGAATGTCCACCAGTAGTAGGGGACCGTGAATCCGGGCGTGTCGGTCGGGACCAGAAACGCGGTGATACCCCGGGCTTGCCCCGGCTCACCGGACGTCCGGGCGAAGACCAAGTCATGCGTGGCGCGGTGCACCCCGGTGTTGAATCGCTTGGAGCCGTTGATTACCCAGCTGTCCCCGTCGCGTTGGGCGTGGGTCTCCAGCCAGGTCGCGTCGGATCCGTGCTGCGGCTCGGTAAGCCCGAAAGCCATGGACCGCTCCCCGGTGATCAACGCCTCCGACCACACCCGGCGCTGCTCCTCGGTGCCGAACCGCTCCATCATGATCACCTGCGGAAAGTTCCCGACGATCGACGACTCGTTCTGTAGGTCATTGTGCAATCCAAGGCCCTTGTGCGCCAGGTGCTCCCGGATCACCGCCATGTCGACGTTGGTACCGTCGCGGCCGCCCAGCGAGGCCGGCAATCCGTAGCGCAGCCAGCCCGCCTTGTCGGCGCGCCGACGCATCTCGGCGAGGAGCTCCTCCCACTCCTGCGTCGGGATGCCGTCGTTGTCCCAATCGGTGCGGGCGTGCTCACGGCGCTGGTCGAAATATTGGATGTTTTCGCGTTCCAGCGGCTTGATCTCCGCCTCGATGAACGCATCCATCTCGGTCAGCAGGCCCGGAAGATGTTCTGGGAGGGTGAAATCCACGATGATCTCCTTATACGCCGTACAGAGTTTTCTTCCAAACCGTCGACAGGGTAACGATGGCGTCCTCGTCGCTGATCTCCATTTCCAGACCAGACTGCCCGACGAAGACGGTGGTGAAGTTCTCGAACAGCAGCGCAATGGCCGCCGCGGTGTGCTGCGGGTTCAGCTCGCGGCCGTAACCTTGCTCCTGGGCGCGCCGGACCGATGCGGCGACGATATCCATCCCGAAACGCCGAAACTCGTTCTGCACAGCCGCGAACCGTTGTTGGGTGGTGGCCAGTTGGGCGACGGCGATCATGATGCCGATGTTCTGCTTGAAGATGTTCCAGTATCCGGTGACCACCGAGGTGAAGAACGCATCATCATCCGGCGAGTCGGGCAGGTGCAGGCTCAACCCGGACGGGGCGACGACCTCGTGCAGGAACGACTCCGCCAGGGCGGCCAGCAGGTCTTCCTTGTCGGCGAAGTACCGGTAGAAAACCGCCGGTGATTTTCCCGCGGCCGAGGTGATGTCGGCCAGCGTGGTGCCGTGAAAGCCTCTTTCGGCAAACAGTTTTCGTGCTGCCAGTTCGATGGCCTGCCTGGTCTGGCGGCCTTTGGATGTCAGGGCCCGCGTCGATTCGGGGGCGGGCGTGGGCATCAGTTCCTGATCCGGTCGCCGGCACGCAGCAGCGCGCTCGGCAGGTCATGGCGGACAGCCGATTTCGCGACATCGGCGGCGGCGATCGCGGCCTGCAGGTCGACGTCGACATCGATATCGCTGTCGGTCAGCAGGTAGACCAGGTCCTCGGTGGCGATATTGCCGGTGGCGCCCGGCGCGAACGGGCAACCGCCCAGCCCGCCGACCGAGGCGTCCAGCCGGGTGACTCCGGCGCTGACCGCCGCGTACGCACTGGCCAGGCCGGCACCGCGAGTGTTGTGGAAGTGCGCACCCAGGGGCAGGTCGCCGATCACCGGACGCAGTTGAGCTATCAGCGAACTGACCCGGCCCGGGGTGGTGGTGCCGATGGTGTCGGCGATCGACAGGCGGTCGGCTCCGCGGTCGCGGGCGGCCGCGGCGATCTCCAGCACCCGCTGCGGCGGGGTGGGGCCTTCGAACGGGCGAGTCCCACGCGGTGGCGATGACGACCTCGACGGTGACGTCGCTGCCGTGCGCGATGGCGACGATGTCGTTGATCTGGTCGGTGGCCTCGGTGCTGCTGCGCCCGACGTTGGCCTTGCTGAACGTGTCGTCGGCGGCCACCACGTATTCGATCGACCGTAGCCCGGCGGCAACGGCGCGCTTGGCGCCGTTGGGGCTGGCGACCAGGGCGGAGAATTCGATGTCGGGGTAATTGTGCAGGTGCGCGGCGAGTTCGGCGGCGTCGGCCATCGACGGCACCTTCGTCGGGGACACGAAAGCCGTCACCTCCACCTCGCGTACGCCGGTGGCAGCCACCGCCGCGAGCAGTTCCAGCTTGGCCGCCAATGGGATTGGCTTTTCGATCTGCAGCCCGTCGCGCAGCGCCACCTCACGGATATCGACGTGCTGATTCTGCGTTGGTTTCACAGCACCCCCTCGGCGCGCAACTCCTCGAGCTCTTCGGCGGTCTTGCCCAGCAGCCCCACATAGATGTCGTTGTTGTGTTGGCCAGGGCAGGCCGGCCCGGCGTGGCGGACACCGCCGGGCGATTCCGACAGCACCGGAATGACGCCGGGGCCCAAGACATTGCGCTCGATGCGTTCGTCGTAGTGCTCGACCAGCATGCCGCGCGCCCGCAGCTGAGGGTCTTCGACCACCTCCGCGACGGTGTTGATCGGGCCCGCGATCACGCCTGCGGCAGAAAGGGTTTCGACGATGTCGCCGGGCTGCCGCTCGGCGGCCCAGGCGCCGATGATCTTGTCGAGTTCGTCCTGGTTGCGGCCGCGGGCGGTGTGGGTGGCGAACCGGTCGTCGCTGGCCAGCTCCGGGCGTCCCATCGCGGTGCACAGCCGGGCGAACACGGTGTCCTGGTTTGCGGCGATCACCACCCAGGAATCGTCGGCGCTGCGATAGATGTTGGACGGCGCGATGCCTTCCAGCCGAGTGCCTGACGGTCCGCGCACCACGCCGCCGACGTCGTAGTCGGGAATCGTGGATTCCTGGATGGCTAAACATGATTCGGTGAGCGCGACGTCGACTACCTGGCCCCGCCCGGTCACGCTGCGGCGGTACAGTGCGGCCATCGCGCCCTGGGCGCCGAACATGCCGGCCAGGCTGTCGCCGAGCGAGAGCGCAATCCGGGGTGGCGGTCCGCCGGGGAAACCGTTGAGGTGCCGCAGTCCGCTGGCGGCCTCGGCCACCGAGGCGTAGCCGGCCTTGTGTGCGTCGGGCCCGGTCTGTCCGTAGCCGGATACCCGGACCAGGATGATGCCCGCGTTACGTGCGCTGAGCACGTCGTAGCCAAGGTCCCACTTCTCCAGCGTTCCCGGACGGAAGTTCTCCACCACGATGTCGGACTTCTCGACGAGCTCGAGGAACAGTGCACGGCCGGGTGGCCGGCGCAGGTCGAGGGTGATGGCCTTCTTGTTGCGCGCGGCCACGGTCCAGAAGACGTGGTGCCCGTCGTGTTCGGCCTGGCCCCAATTGCGCAGCGGGTCAGGTGCGCCCGGCGGCTCCACCTTGATGACCTCTGCGCCCATGTCCCCGAGTAAGCGGCCGGCGAACGGACCCGCGATCAGAGTGCCAAGTTCGAGCACTCGGATGCCGTCCAGCGGTCCGCTCACGGTCATTCGGCGCTCGCGAAATCGTGGCGGATCAGCCAGTCGGTAACGATGTCGACGGCCTTGCGCAACTTGTCGCGTTGGTCAAGGCCTGCGTAATAGTGTGTGGCGCCGGGGATTTCGTGCATCTCCTTGTCGGGATGACCGATCGCCTCGAACAGCCGCCGGGTGTGGCTGGGGGTGCAGGCGTCGTCGGCCAGGTTGCCGATCACCAGCGCGGGGATCGCGATGTCGCGTCCGCAGTCCACGCCGTCGCCGCGCGCCTCGTCGTAGCTCCATTGCGACAACCAGCCGCGCAGCGTCGAGAAGCGGGCCAGTCCGACCGGGCTCATGTTCACTACCTGGGGGTCACCCAGGTAGCAGGTTCCCGGGGTGCGCTCGTTGGGATCCACGGTGGGATCCAGCCATCGGGGGTCGGCCATGGTGCCGTGCACGACGAATCCGAATTCGTCGTCGGGGCGGCCCTGAGCGCTCAATTCTGCCAGCTTCTCTTTGACCCATGCGGTGATGCGGCGGTTGCGATCGATCTGTGCTTGACGGTACCGGTCCAGGAATTCCTGGCTGTAGGGCGGTTGGTTGGGGTTGTCGGGGTTGTAGATATCCAGCTCGGGATCGCGCTTGGTGGGATCGGATTCGTCGAGGATGGACGCGTCGAGCCATTCGGTCAGCGTGCCGTGCCGGCTGATGTGCGCGGCCAGCAGCATGATGCCGTCGGCTGCGGGCAGCTCCAGCGCGGTCAGGTCCGGGCCGTCCCCGGTCGGGCTCGACGTGATCGTCGCGTGCTGGGCCTGCTGCTGGTAGAACACCGACAACGAGCCACCGCCACTCCACCCGGCCAGCACTACTTTTTGATAGCCCAGCCGGTTTTTCGCGTCCTTGATGCACTCGCCGAGATCCTCGACCACCTTCTCCATCAGCAGCGCCGAATCCGTGCCGCGGAACCGGCTGTTGCAGTAGATGACGTGGTGGCCGGCCCGGGCCAGCGCGTTGATCATCGGCAGATACGCGCCGCCGCCGATCGGGTGCATGAACACCAGCACGGTGTCCGACGGCTTGTCTTTCGGCTTGAGCAGATAGCTCTCCAGCACGGTGATCTCGGCCAGTCCACCGTAGACATCGCGGACGCTGGAATTGTTCTGGAAGGCAACCAGATACGGGATTCGTTCGTAGTCGTGCTTGACGGCTTGCTTCACAGTTTGCGTGCTCCCCATGTCAGTGTTGTCCCAGGTCGTGTGCCAGTACTTCGGGTGACGGTGTCAGCCGCCGGCGGGTGTCGACGGCGATGACCTGCCAGTCGACGCGTGAGTGCTCGTCGAATTTGCGACGTGCTCGTTCGCGCGCCTTCTCCGGCGCGCCGTGGTGAACCCCTTGCGGCGCATGGGTAATCAGGCCCGGGGGCATCGGGATGCCGTAAAGCGAGCCGCCGTGGAAGAACGCGATTTCGTCGTAGTCGACGTTGCGGTGATACCAGGGGGTGCGTTCGGTGCCGGCGACACCCTCGGCGGGCTTGGGCAGGAAGTTCATCACGTAGACGCCGGTGGCCTGCATGAACAGATGCACGGTCGGCGGCAGGTGGACGCTGTCGGAGGTGATGACGTTGTAGTCGTCGATGTTGAAGGTAAAGGCGAAGTTGTCGCCCCGCCAGCCTTCGACATCGAGCGGATTGTGTTGGTAGAAAAGCGTTGTCGGGCCGCCCTCGTGGACGAGCCGGACCTCGTACTCGTCGCGGCCGTCGTCCTCGATCGGCGCCGGCTCGGGGATGGTGGCCTGCGAGGGGTCGAACGGGAAGTGCCGGCCCAGCGGGCCGGGCGGTGGCACCCGGAATTCGTCGGTGGCCTCGATCATCAGCAGCGTGGTTTCGCGATCCGGCACCTGGCGCCAGGTGCACGCCTTCGGGATGTAGACCCAGTCGCCCTCTCGGTAGCGCAGCGGGCCGAACTCGGTCTCCAGCAGTCCGGTGCCTTGGTGGACGAAGGACAACAGATCCCCGTCGACGTGGCGGGCGAAGTAGGGCATCGGCTCGGCGCGACGGCTCAGCAGCACGCGGCAGTCCTCGTTGCTGAACATCAGCAGCGGTCCACCGTTGGCGTCGGTGGCGTCGCTGGGCTTGAGCTCGCTGGACAGTACGTCGACCGGACGCAGCGGTCCGGTCGACCGGTAGGCGGTGGGGTCGTGGCGGCGGTAGATGTTGGCCGTCCGTCCGGTGAATCCGCCCCGGCCCAGCTCGTCGTCCTTGAGGCCGTCGAGGTCGGCATGCAGGCGATGCGGTGTCTTGCCTTTGCGCAGGTGAACGAAGGATTCCATGGTGACTCCCGGGTGGTGGGCGGGTTCGTCAGGCGATCAAAACTGAAAGTGACATTACTTTCTCTTTTCGGCGCGCACAAGGGTGTCGCGCGGCCGCGCCCGGTTGTCGCTCGGCGAGGCGGGCACAAAGGCCGCTCCCTTGCGGCCCGCTAACCGCGGACGCGGAGGACGACTTTTCCTTTAGCGGTGCGATTCTCCATGGACGCGACCGCGGCGGCGGCTTGGTCCAGCGGGAAGACCTCCGGCTGCGGGGCAGCCAACTGGCCCGAGCTGAGCAGGCGCTCGAGTCCGGCCCACTGCTCATCCAGCGCGTTGGGGTGCGTCGCCGTCCAGGCGCCCCAACCGACACCGACCACATCAATGTTGTTGAGCAGCAGCCGATTTACCTTCACGGTGGGAATCTCGCCACCGGTGAAGCCGATGACCAGCAGCCGTCCGCCCGCAACGAGCGAGCGCAGGGAATCGGTGAACCGGTCACCGCCGACCGGGTCGACGACCATGTCGACGCCGCGGCCGCCGGTCAGTTCCTTCACCGCGTCCTTGAAGCCGTCGGCCAACACCACATCGGTTGCGCCCGCCGCGGTCGCGACCTGGGCCTTCTCTTCGCTGCTGACCACCGCGATGGTGCGGGACGCCCCGAGCGCGGGCGCCAGCCGCAGCGTCGAGGTTCCGATCCCGCCCGCCGCGCCGTGCACCAGCACCGTCTCGCCCTGATGCAGGCGGCCGCGCACCGTCAGCGCGAAGTACATCGTCAGGTCGTTGAACAGCAGGCCGGCACCCGCCTCGAAGCTCACGTTGTCCGGCAGTTTGAACGCCCGGTCGGGGGAGAGCACCGCCACCTCGGCCATCCCCCCGGTCAGCATCGTCAGGCCGACAACCCGATCACCGGGACGCACATGACAGTCGTCCGGCGCCGATCGAACGACCCCGGCGATCTCGGCCCCCAGCACGAACGGCGGGTCGGGCCGGTACTGGTAGAGGCCGCGGGTGAGCAACGCGTCCGGGAATGCGGCGCCGGCGGCGTGCACCTCGACGACGATCCCGTCGCCGGTGGGTTCGTCGACCTCGCCGACCTCGATCGCGTCTGGACCATCTAGCCGCGTCACCCGTGCTGCACGCATGCTGCCTCCGTTGTCGATAGGGCCGGAAGCTTCCGGCCAGCGCTCGAATAGCCTACTGCCAGCTCAGAATCCACCGGCGACGCGCACCACCGCGCGACCGGAGAAGGTGCCGGCGCGAAGTTGATCCAGCACGCCGACGACGTCTTTGACGTCGACATCGCTGGTGACCGCGTCCAGATGCCGCGGCCGCAATGAGTCGCCGAGCAGCGCCCACAGCTTGCGGCGCCGGGCGATCGGCATCAGCACCGAATCCATCCCGAGCAGGGAGACGCCGCGCAGGATGAACGGCATCACCGTGGTGTGCAGCGCCGGCCCTCCGGTGAGCCCGCTGGCCGCCACCGCCCCGCCGTAGTCGACGGTGCTGAGCACATCGGCCAGCGTCGCACCACCGACGCAGTCCACCGCGCCTGCCCACCGCGCCTTGGCCAGCGGTCGTGGTTTGGCGTCGGGGTCGGCGGGCAGCCGGCCGATAATCTCCGCGGCGCCAAGCTCTTTCAGCATCCCGGCAGCCTTCTCCTTGCCGCTGGAGGCAACCACCTGGTAGCCGGCAGCCGCCAGCAGGTCCACGCTGACCGACCCGACACCGCCGGAGGCGCCGGTGACGACGATGGGCCCGGCGTCGGGCGTGAGGCCCCAATCGATCAGCGCTTGCACACTCATCGCCGCGGTGAAGCCGGCGGTTCCGATGGCAGCGCCCTCATGCGGACTCAACGCGCCGAGCGCCACCACCTGGTCGGCCGGCAGCCGCGCGTACTCGGCGTAGCCGCCGTGGTGGCCGGTGCCGATCTGGTACCCGTGGGCCAGCACCTGGTCACCGACACTGAAATCGGGTGACTGCGATTCGACGACTTCGCCGGTCAGGTCGATGCCCGGCACGATGGGATAGTTGCGCACCACGCCGCCGCCCGGCGTCAGCGCCAGCGCGTCCTTGTAGTTGACGCTGGAGAACAGCACCCGGATCGTCACTTCACCGGGCGGCAGATCGGACGAGCTGAGCGTCTCGACCGACGCGGTCACTTGGTCACCATCTTGGCGGGCTACCAGCGCGTGAAAAGTGTCCATGCGACGACGCTAACCTCACCCCTATGGATCCCTATCCACTTGGTCGCTTTTCGGTCGCCCGGATCGGCTTCGGCGCCATGCAACTGCCTGGTCCCGGTGTGCTGGGGCCACCGCGCGATCGCGACGAGGCGCTGGCGGTGTTACGCCGTGTCGTCGAACGCGGCGTCGACCACATCGACACCGCCCAGTTCTACGGCCCGGATGTCGCCAATGAGCTCATCCGCGAGGCGTTGCACCCGTACCCGGAGAACTTGGCGCTTGGTGAGCAAGGTCGGCGGGCGTCGCGATGACGCCGGCGCCTGGCTGCCGGCCAGTGAGCCGGCCGACCTGCGTCGCGATATCGAGACGAATTTGCGGACGCTCGGCGTCGACCAATTGGCCGTGGTCAACCTGCGGCTCTTCGAGAGCGACGGGCCCGACCAGCTGTTCGACGATCAGCTCGCGGTCATGATCGA
This sequence comes from uncultured Actinomycetota bacterium, assembly GCA_963794245.1. Classification (GTDB taxonomy): domain Bacteria; phylum Actinomycetota; class Actinomycetes; order Mycobacteriales; family Mycobacteriaceae; genus Mycobacterium. Next base: position 237,801 of record CAWCDD010000007.1, read on the forward strand.
CGCCCGCGACGAGGGATTGATCGGCGGAATCGGGCTGAGCAATATCAACCGCGAACACCTGCTGTACGCCGTGGAACGTACCGAGATCGCCTGTGTGCAAAACGCTTTCAATCTCCTCCACCGGGACTCGGCGGCGGTGCTGGAGGAGTGCACCAGGCAGGGCATCGCATTCGTTCCGTTTTTCCCGTTGGGCGCGGCTTTCATCCAGCCGAATCCGGTGCTCAGTCACGAGCTGGTCCAGAACGCCGCGGAACGACTCGGCCGCACGCCCGCGCAGGTCGCGCTGGCATGGACGCTGAGCGTGGCGCCGAACGTGCTGCTGATACCGGGCACCTCCTCGCTGCGGCATCTCGAGGAGAACCTGGACGTTGCTTCGATCGAGCTCGACGCAGACACGCGTGAGCAGCTGAACGCAATCGCTGCCTAGGCTTCGCCGAACGTGCACTCACGGCGAAAAATCGGCAAGAAATCCGCCCTGGGTGCACGTTCGGCGCAATGCGCAGAAGGGCAGCGACCGATCGCTACTTGAGTTCGGCGGACGACAGGCCCAGCAGGCGGCGGGCGACGACGAGCTGCTGAATCTGCTGGGTTCCTTCGAAGATGTCCATGATCTTCGAATCACGAGCCCACTTCTCCAACAGTGTCTGCTCCGAATAGCCTGCGGTGCCTGCCAATTCGACGGCTTTCAGTGTGACATCGGTGCCCACGCGGCCGGCCTTGGCCTTGGCCATCGACGCTTCTTTGGAGTTGGGGATCTTGTTGTCGGCCTGCCAGGCGGCGCGCAATGTCAGCTGGTAGCTGGACTCCCAGTCGGCCTCCATGCGCAGGAATTCGGCCGCGGCGGCGCTTTGCGCGTGCGCGGGCCTGTCGTAGGAGATCTCCACTCCGGCCTCGGTCAGGATCTTGCGCAACTCTTCCAATGCGGCCCGCGCGATTCCGATGGCCATGCCGGCGACCACCGGCCGGGTGTTGTCGAAGGTCTCCATGACGCCGGAAAACCCTTGGCCCGATTCGATTTCAGGGTTGCCGAGCAGGTTGTCCTTGGGTATGCGTGCGTTGTCGAATCGGATGACGGCGGTGTCGGAGCCCTTGATGCCGAGCTTGTTCTCCAGCCGCTCGACGGTGACACCGGGATGTTCGCGCGGCACGATGAACGACTTGATCGCCGGACGGCCCTGTGACTTGTCCAGCGTCGCCCACACCACGATGTGCGTGGCCCGCGAACCCGCTGTGACGAATATCTTTTCCCCGTTGATCACGTACTCATCGCCGTCCAGCTTGGCGGTCGTGGACACCGCCGCCGAGTCGGATCCGAAGCCGGGTTCGGTGATGGCCATCGCCGCCCAGACCCGGCCAAGCCGGCTCAGCTGTTCGTCGGTGGCGACCCCGCTGATGGCCGCATTGCCCAGGCCCTGATAGGGAATCGACAGCATCATCGCCGCGTCGCCCCAGCAAGCCTCCAACGTCTGCAGTACCGCAGCCATGTTGGAGCCGTTGCGGTTTTCTTCTTTGCTTTCGCTGCCTCCCGAATGCGTCAGCCCCGGCCAGCCCCAGGGCATTGGATTCGGCGGCCCCCGAGAACAGGCTCGCCAACGTGTCCAGCTCGACCGGGTAGGCGTGCTCGTTGAGGTCGTACTTGCGGGCGATCGGTCGCATCATCTCCGCGCCGGCCTGGTGCGCCTTGTCGATCACCGCTTGCATCTTGCGGGGCAGTTCCAGATTGATTGCCATGATTGATCTTTCGCTAGTGCGGAGCTAGATGACGACAACACCCTCGGCGACGCCGATGGCCCGCAGGTCGCGGTACCAGCGTTCGACGGGATGTTCTTTCGTGTAGCCATGGCCGCCGAGCAGTTGCACGCCGTCCAGGCCGATTTGCATGCCTTTGTCGGTGCCCAGGCGCTTGGCCAGTGCCGCTTCGCGGATGAACGGGAGTCCCTGTTCGGCACGCGCGGCGCCGCGCCAGGTGATCAGCCGCAGCCCGTCGAGCTCGATGGCGATGTTGGCGCACATGAACGCCACGGCTTGACGACGGGCGACGGGCTCGCCGAACGCCTCGCGTTCCTTCACATACGGGATGACGTAGTCGAGGACCGCGTGCGAGGTACCGACGGCCAGCGCGGCCCAGCCCAGCCGGGACAGCGCGATCGCCTCGGAGTAGTCCGCATCGGTGGCCTCGTCTTCGCCCAGCCGGGCATTCAGCGGCACCGACACTCCGGAGAGCTCGAGCTGTCCCAGGGCCGCGGCCCGGATGCCCATGCTCGGATCTGCCTTGACGGTAAGGCCTTTGGCGGCCGACTCGACGATGAAAAGTGCCGGCCTGCCGTTCAGTTGCGCGCCGACGATGAACAGCTCGGCGTCGGCCGCGGCCGGGACCAACGACTTCACGCCGTCGAGTCGGTATCCGCTCGGGGTGCGCACTGCGGTGGCCTTCAGCCGGGTGGGGTCGAACAGCGGCTGCGGTTCGGCGATGGCCACGCAGGCCTGTGGGACGTTCTCGCCGGCGAACTCGGGCAGATAGGTGGCCTGCTGGTCGGCGCTGCCCCAGTGGGTCAGCGCCGACGCCACACCGCCCGGCGCCAGGATGGGCAGCGCCAATCCCATGTCGCCGTAGGCCAGTGCCTCGGCCACCAGAACGTTGGTCACGCTCGAGCGGTGTGCGGCGATTCCTTCGAAGTCTTCGGGGATGTTGATCGCCGTGATGCCCAGTTCGGCGGCCTTCGCGATCAGGTCGGGCGGGTAGCTCGCCGCCTCGTCAGCCTCGGGCGCCGCGGGCCGCAGGACTTCTTCGGCGAATTCCTCGAGTGTCTCGACGATCATCTTCTGTTCGTCGTCGGGCCTCAGGTCGTAGTAGTCCTTGCCGCTGGACTTGAGCCGGGTCGGCCCACTGCGCAGGTTCTGGACTCGCTTGAACTGCCGGGACGCCGCGCCCGCGGTGGAGAAGATCGTTTTCGTGCCGTAGCGCAGGCCCCGGTTGAGCGGGTCGCGCAGCTGGTATTTGTCCAGGAATTCCTGGCCGACGATCGGGGTCAGCAACGCCATGGCGATGTCGATCCCGGTGCGTTTGTGTGGTTGCATCCCGACGCCGGTTTTGCGGCCGCGCCGTTTTGCGCGCGAGCGGGAGGTATTTGAGCCGGAGACAGTGTCCGTCATTTCAGCAGCCTCGGTAGTTGGGGCGATGCGATGAAGACCCTATCTTACTCCGGAGTAAGATAAAGAGCGCTTGTTAACTACTTCACACCAAGGCTGCGCAGCACGCGCTCGTGTAGCAGGCCGTTTGTCGCCACCGCGTCACCACAATGTGGGCCGGCGACGCCGTCCAGGCCGGTGAACGTCCCACCGGCCTCACGGACCAGGATGTCGAGCGCGGCCAGATCCCACACCGAGACTTCCGGCTCGGCCGCGATATCGACGGCCCCCTCGGCAAGTAGGCAATACGAGAAAAAGTCACCGTAGGCGCGGACCCGCCACACCGCATCGGTCAGCTCGATGAAGCGGTCCCGCAGGCCGCGCTGCGCCCACCCCGACAGGCTCGAGAACGAGAGGCTCGCCGAATTCAGTTGTGCCACTGACGAAACCGATAGCGATCGCGGCGGCGCACCATCAGCCGACACGAAGGCGCCCTGGTCGCTCGCCGCCCACCACCGACGTTGCAGCGCAGGCGCACTCACGACGCCGACCACTGGGACGCCGTCGTTGAGCAGTGCGATCAAGCTCGCCCACACCGGCACTCCGCGCACGAAGTTCTTGGTGCCGTCGATCGGGTCGATGATCCATTGGCGTCCGGTGAACGTGGCGGTCCCGCCGAATTCCTCGCCGAGGACGCTGTCGTCGGGCCGCTCGCGCGCGAGCGCCTCGCGCAGTTCGGCTTCGACCGCCCGATCGGCGTCGGTGACCGGAGTCAGGTCCGGTTTGGTGTCGACGCGCAGGTCCAGCGCTCCGAACCGGTCGCGGGTCAGCACGTCCGCACGATCGGCAAGCGTCATTGCCAATGCGAGATCGTCCTGAATCATGCCAGCAGTCCTACCACGGCGGTCGGCTGCTGGGTGCGGCGTCCGTCATCCTTGGTGGTTGACGTTGTCGACGATGCCCTGCAACGCCCCGGGGTTGCGCAAAAACGGCGTGATGATGTCGACCGGGAGGGGGAACACCACCGTCGAGTTCTGGTCGGCGCCCAACTCCAACAGCGTTTGCAGATACCGCAATTGCAGCGACGCCGGGCTCTTCGAGAGGGTCTCGGCCGCTTGCCGCAGCTCCTCTGAGGCCTGCAGTTCCCCGCGCGCGTTGATGATCTTGGCGCGGCGTTCGCGCTCGGCTTCGGCCTCGCGGGCCATCGCCCGCTGCATCGACTCGGGTATCTCGACGTCCTTGATCTCCACCACCCGAACCTCGACACCCCACGGTTCGGTCATTTTCTCGATGATGGTGCGCAGATCGCTGTTGAGGTCCTCGCGGTGTGCCAGCAGCGTGTCGAGATCCGCGCGGCCCAACAGCGAGCGCAGTGTCGTCTGGGCGATCTGCGAGGTGGCGACCGCATAGTTCTCGACCGCCAGAATCGCCTTCAGCGGGTCGGTCACCTGGAACATGACGACGGCGTTCACCCGGGCCGGGACATTGTCGCGGGTGATCACCTCCTGCGGCGGAATGGTCAACGTCACCAGCCGCTGGTCGACCCGAATCATCTTGTCCACCAGCGGAATCAGCAGCCGAAGCCCGGGCTGATAGAGCGGGCGGACATGGCCCATCCGGAACACCACACCACGCTCGTACTCGCGCAGCACCGCCAGCGACCACCATGCGAGCACGATCAGGACAACGATCAGCGCGGCGGTCGCCGCGATTACTACTCCGGCCATTTCGCCTTCTCCTTCTTGCCTTCCCAACTGCCCCAGCGAGTGGAATACCGGTTGATCGTCGCGGCCACTTGGTCCTCGATCGCGGTGCGGTGCGGTAGGTGCTCGGGCGCATTGGACGGCGTGTTCCACAGGTGCCGGGCGAGGGGCAGGCCCAGCACCACCACGAGCAGAATTGTTCCCATCAGCACCAGTAGATCGCTCACGGAATGATTGGCGACCAGGGTGGCCAGCGGCAGGATCACTCCGAATGCGGTTACACAGCAAGCGATTCCGCGGTGGAACCGCCCGGCATCCGAATGCGGCCAAGGGTCGATGTCACGACCGATCTCCCGGCCGTGATCCGACGTCGTGCAATTGGCTTTGACGGGACAGCTGTTACACACGGCCGGCAACGCGCGATAGCGCATCACCCGGTGCTTCGGATCGAACGAACTCGGCCACAACCAGTGATCCTGTGGGCACACCCAGGCGTCGTGGTCGGGCCGGTAGATGAATTGGCCGGTGCGCCACTGCGCGGCGCGTGCCGACGCGTGGCGCGCCATCGTGTCGAAACCCCATCCGATGGCCACCAGTGCCACCGAATACCCGGCGATCAACCACACCGATGTGGCCGGCGGCGCCATCGGTCAGTCCTTCGCCGGCGCGGGAGTACCGGCGGCGGTGTCGATCTCGGTGTAGAGCGGGTGTTCCGGCAGCTCCTCGACCGTCGAACCGGAGCGGAAGTTGCGCAGTGCGGTCCATGCGATCCATACGAAGGGCACCACACCGCCGACGATCATGATGATGTCGCCTGGTAGCCGCAGCCATTCGAGAACCGAATTGCCGGGCTTGGTGATGTAGCCCAGCGATCGCGCTTCGAAATAGCCGTCGCCGACCGAGTGATAGAGCTGCAGCACGCCCAGCGGCAATAGGGTGACGAACACCATCCACGCCAAGCCGATGTTCATGCACCAGAACGACATTCGGGCCAGCTTCTCTGGCCACTTGTCCGACGGGATCACATAGCGGAACGCGAACATCGCCAGGCCCACGGCGAGCATGCCGTAGACGCCCATCATCGCCGCGTGCGCATGGTTGGCCGTCAGCGCGGTTCCGATCTGGTAGTAGGAAACCACTGGCAGGTTGATCAGGAACCCAAAGATGCCTGCTCCCAGGAAGTTCCAGAAGCCGACCGCGACCAGGAACATCACCGCCCAGCGATGGGGGAACGGGTTGGCGTCACCCGACTGCTGGCGCGCGCCCAGCTGCAGGAAGGCCCATGCCTCGACCGTCAGGAAGGTCAGCGGGATCACCTCGGCCGCCGAGAAGAACGCGCCCAGCGCCATGTGCTCGACCGGGGTGCCGGAGAAGTACAGATGGTGCATGGTGCCGATGACACCGCCGGCGGAGTACAGGATGACGTCGAGGAAGATCACGCCCAATGCGATTCGTTCGCGCACCACACCCAGCAGGACGAACATGTAGGCCACCATCACGGTGGTGAACAGTTCGAGGAAGTCCTCGACCCACAGGTGCACAACCCAGAACCGCCAGAACTCGGCAACGGTGTAGTGAGCGCCGCTACCGGCCAGCAGCCCGACGGTGTAGAAGGCCGGGATCGCCAGCCCGGAGAAGAAGAACAGCCACGGCATATTCATCTTCGACTCGCCCCTGAGCCTGGTCCGCATGCCGCGCCAGATGATCGCGATCCACAAGAACAGCCCGACGATCAGCAGGATCTGAAACAGCCGCGGCAAGTCGAGATACTCCCACTGCTGCGAGAGCAGCCCGTGCGGAATCACCCCGTAGATGGAGAGCGCCTCGCAGGTCAGCGAACCGAACACCACCACCGCGACCGCGCCCAGCAGTACGTACGCCAGCAGGCCCTGACGGCGGGGCTCGCGGCGGGCGATGAACGGCACCAGGAAGATGCCGCCCGCCAAAAAGGCAGCCGCCGTCCAGAACAGCGACAGCTGGACGTGCCACGTCCGGGCCAGGTTGTAGGGGAGCACCCGGGCCAGGTCCAGACCGAAGAACGTCGACAAGTCCGCCCGGTAGTGCTCGGCGGCCGCGCCCAGCAGCGTCTGCGCCAGGAACAACACCGACACCACCGCGAAGAACCAGATGCACGCCCGCTGCGCCGGCGTCAGGTTCACCTCGCCGGGCTGGCGGAACGACAGGTTAGAGGCTTCGGCGGTGTGCCAGCCGACCTTCTGACTCCACCGCCCGTAGACCGCGAACATGATTCCGATGCCGCCGAGCAGTGCGATCAGTGACAGCGCCGACCACACGATCACCGCGGCCGTGGGACCGTTGTCGACGCGCTTCTCGGCCGGCCAGTTGTTCGTGTAACTGTATTTGTGGCCGGGACGTTCGGCCGCCGCCGCCCATGCCGTCCAGGCGTAGAACGCCGTCAAGTCGCGGATCTGCGCTCTATCGGTGATGAACTGCGGCAGCAGCCCGTACTTGGTTGAGTTCTCGCCAAAGTAGGCCGCGTAATGGTCTTGGATGTGGTCGAACGCCGCCGCCTGGCGGGCGGTGAACACCAGCGTCTTGGTGTCGTCGTTGTAGCGGTTCGTCCGGAATTCGGTGACCACCCGTTCGTGCGGATCTGTCACACCCTGTGCGCGCAGTTGATCGGCCACGTCGTCGGTCGCCATCCGCAGGTATTCGGCGGTGTAGTCAGGCCCGAGGTAGGCGCCGTGGCCCAGCACCGACCCGTACTCCATCAGTCCGCGGGCCTGGTAGAGCTCCTGGCCTCGGGTGATGTCGTCGCCGGTGAACAAGAGCTGGCCCGATTCGCTGACCACTTTGTCCGGCATGGGCATTGACGCTGTGTAGGTGCGGTAGGCCAGGATGCCCATCACGAGGAACCCGAAAATCATGACGAGTGCGACGCCCTGGATCCAGCCCTTTCCGATGAGGGGTTGCGACGATGTCTGATGAACGCTCTGGTCAGTGGTCATTTCGACGACCTCCCTGTCGGGCGCTGGGCCCTCCCGGCGTCGACGACGCCACATAAACATCCAAGGCGGGCTGCGCCGCGGAGGCAACAGTATTGGCCGCCGAATTTGATCGAAAGCGGCCAGTGGCACTGATTCGATGGCCAATACCGCTGGGAGACATAGAGTTTGGTGCCTACACCGTCGCGAATCCGGCCCCGGCGGCGCAGGGGCCTTTGACCCTGACGCGCACCGTTTTGCGGCGGGATGATGTTACTGCGGGTTGCAGATAAGTTCGGGTTGACCGCGTCAGGCAAAAGAGGCGTTGGGGTCGGGTTCCGGACCGAATGTGAACTGGCGTCCGGTGATATCGGTCGGGGTCACCCGGACGTAATGCTTCTTGATGGTCGCGGTCCACGGCATCAGCTGGGCGCGTTCGGCTTCCTCGATCTCCGCCGGGGTGCGCAGCACCCGTGCGTGGCCCCGGACAATCACACTCCAGCCTTCGGCGACGTCGTGGTCGTCGGCCTCGAACACCACAACACTGTGCCCCACGGCGGAAAACAATTTGGTGCCCTCGGCGGTGCGAAACAGCACCGTGCGGTCTTGCACCGCATAGTTCACCGGGAAAATCTCGGGCTCACCGGCGAAACTGGTCACCAGTCGTCCCAGGGCCACGCCGCCCAACCTCCGCCAACTCTCGTCTTCCGACAAAACGACAGCGGGCTCATCGGTCATCGACCTCACCTTTCCTCGGCGCACCAGTTCAGTATCGACGCTACGGCGAATCCGCGTGCGACAGTAGGGTCCTAGGTCAATTCGGCGAACGCCGCCCTCGGCGGGCCACCGTTTTCGCCGCGGCCGCCCTACGATGGCGACGTGTGGGAATTCGGTCTGCTGCTTTTGCTCGTCGCGGTCTTGGGGGTATTTCTTGCCCAGCGATTCGTCCCGCGTGGCCCGCGCGGTGAGCTCCTCAATGGCACGCTGCTGGTGACCGGAGTGAGCCCGCGACCGGATGTCAGCGGCGAGCAGTACGTCACGCTCGCCGGTGTCATCAACGGGCCCACCGTCAATGAGCATCCCGTCTACTGGCGTTTGGTGGTCGACGTCGACCAGTGGCCGGCTATGGGTGAACTGCATCAGGTGGTGTATTCCCCGAAGAATCCGGACAACTGGAAGTTCGCCCCACCCGAATGACACGCCGCTCGGCGCCGGCGTTGGGGATCCCGATGACTGCTTGCATTGTGGCTGCCAGGTGGCATTCTGATGTGATGGCGGGCAAAGACATCGACCGGATCCGGGCGAAGAGCGCTCTCGAAGTGATCAGGCAGCACCCGGTCCTGATGCTCTTCGCGGTGTCGCCCGCGCTCGCGGTGCTGGGCGTCATCTGGTGGGTCGCCGGCGCGGGGTGGGCTATCGCCGCGGCCATCGCCCTGCTGCTCGCCGGTGCGGGCTTCATCGTCTTCCGGAGCTGAGTCACGCTGCGCCCCAACGCAATTAGGCCATCGCGGACCGGTCTGCGATCAGCCGTGGCTGATGTGCAGTAGCTTCTCCAGGCTCGGTAGTTTGACGCGGGGACGTCCGTGCGGTTCGCCGGCCGCACGCTCGTGGCGATCGATGATGTCCCAGTGCGCCGAGGTGACCAGCTTCGGCTGACGTGAAGCCAGCCAGTCGGCCACCTTGTCGGCGTGGTCGTCCGGGAACTCGGACAGTTCTTCAGCGCCGGTCAGATCGTTGATCAGGGTGTCGACGGTTTCCTGGGAGTCCTTCTTGTTGGTGCCGATCACTCCGGTCGGCCCTCGCTTGATCCACCCGACGACGTATTCGTTGTGGCTGCCCGCTACCCGGCCGCCGGAGTTGGGGATGGTCGCGCTCTTGTCATCGAACGGCAGGCCCGGCGTGGGCACGCCGCGATAGCCGACCGAGCGCACGACCAGTTGAACCGGCAACTCCTCGCGTTCCCCGGTGTCCTTGGCCGAGACCCGCCCACTCTCGTCGGCGACCAACTCGTTGCGGCCCAGCACGATTCCCTCGACCCTGTCGTCGCCCTTGATCTCGATCGGAGACGTCAAGAATCGGAACACCATGCGACGGTGTCCCGGGCGGGGTTCGCGGTTGGCGTAGTCACGCAGCGCCTTGATGTTCTGCTTGGTGGTTTTGCCGGCGGCCTCCGCGTCCTCGTCGCTGATGCCTTCCAGCTGTGCTGGATCGACGATCACGTCGACCCCGTCCAGGTCGGCGAGCTCACGCAATTCCAGCGTGGTGAACGCGGTCTGCAGGGGTCCGCGCCGGCCGACGATCACCACTTCTTCCACGCCGCATGGGCGCAGCGAATCCAGGGCGTGATCGGCGATATCGGTGCCTGCCAGCGCGTCGGGGTCGGTGATCAGAATCCGTGCGACGTCAAGTGCGACGTTGCCGTTGCCGATGACGACGGCCCGGGCGCCCGAGAGATCCGGCGAGATCTGCTCGAAGTTCGGGTGGGCGTTGTACCAGCCGACGAAATCGACGGCAGCGACGCTGCCCGGCAGTTCCTCGCCGGCGATGTTGAGAGAGCGATCAGACTGCGCGCCGACGGCGTAGATCACGGCGTCGTAGTGCTCGGCGAGCTCGGCGGCCTCGACGTGTTCGCCGACCTCCACGTTGCCGAAGAAGCGGAAGCGCGGATCGCCGGCGGTCTTTTCGAACTGCTTGCTGATCGACTTGATCTTGGGGTGATCGGGCGCGACGCCGGAGCGCACCAGGCCCCACGGCGTCGGCAGCATCTCGAGCATGTCGACAGCGACGTCGATCTCATCGGAGGTATCGGCGGCCTTCAGCAAAGACGCTGCGGCGAAAAAGCCCGACGGTCCGGAGCCGACGATGGCGACATGGAATGGACGCATATGCAAGCCTTCTGTTCATGCCCGGCTGCGACGCAAGGGGCTGAGAACGGGCTGGGCGTCGCAGTCGCGGGCGCACATGATGGTGATTCGATGCTAGACGGTGAACCCCGGAGGGTGGTCAAAGTGCCGCACGTCGCGACCGCAGCATTCGCCGCCGACCAGCGCGCCGGTAACGTGGTCGGCTGTGGAACCCGACCGTCAAGCCGACATCGCCGCCCTCGACTCCGCCCTGACCACGGTGGAGAGGGTGCTCGATGTGGACGGTCTGCGCAGCCGCATCGAGAAGCTCGAGCATGAGGCGTCCGATCCCAAACTGTGGGACGACCAGGCCAACGCGCAGCGGGTGACCAGCGATTTGTCGCACACCCAGGGGGAGCTGCGTCGCATCGAGCAGTTGCGGCAGCGGGTCGACGACCTGCCGGTGATGTACGAGCTGGCCGCCGAGGAGGGCGGCGCCGACGAGCTGGCCGAGGCGGATGCCGAGCTCAAGGCTTTGCGTGCCGACATCGAGGCCGCCGAGGTGCGCACCCTGCTGTCGGGCGAGTACGACGAACGCGAGGCGCTGCTCACCATCCGCTCGGGCGCCGGCGGGGTGGATGCCGCGGACTGGGCCGAGATGCTGATGCGGATGTACATGCGGTGGGCCGAAGCCCACAAGTATCCGGTCGAGGTGTTCGACACGTCCTACGCCGAAGAGGCCGGCATCAAGAGCGCGACGTTCGCGGTGCACGCACCATTTGCCTACGGAACGTTGTCGGTGGAACAGGGCACGCATCGGCTGGTCCGGATCAGCCCGTTCGACAACCAAAGCCGGCGTCAAACCTCGTTCGCCGAAGTCGAGGTGCTGCCGGTGGTGGACACCACCGATCACATCGACATTCCGGAAGGTGATGTGCGCGTTGACGTCTACCGTTCCAGCGGTCCGGGTGGCCAGTCGGTGAACACCACCGACTCGGCGGTTCGTCTAACCCACATCCCAACGGGTATCGTCGTGACTTGCCAGAACGAGAAGTCGCAATTGCAGAACAAGGTTTCGGCAATGCGAGTGCTGCAGGCAAAGTTATTGGAGCGCAAGCGTTTAGAAGAGCGCGCCGAGCTGGACGCCCTGAAAGGCGAGGGCGGCAGCTCCTGGGGCAACCAGATGCGCTCCTACGTATTACACCCGTATCAAATGGTCAAAGACCTGCGAACCGAGTACGAGGTGGGCAATCCGGCCGCTGTTCTGGACGGAGACATCGACGGGTTCCTGGAAGCGGGGATCCGGTGGCGCAATCGAAAAGATGACGACTAACACAACCTTTCTCGCAACGTCGGCGGCACAGCGCTGGCACGATTTTTGGCACGGTCACATCGGCGGCTGGATCCTCGACCAGGGTCTGCACATCATCATGCTGTTCATCGCCGCGGTGCTGGCGGTCCGGTTCGTCACCTGGGTGGCTCAGCAAATCACCCGGCAGCTCGACGTCGGTTTCACCGAAAGCGACGCCTTGGTGCGCTCGGAGGCGACCAAGCACCGCCAGGCGGTGGCATCGGTGATCCAGTGGGTGTCGATCGTCCTCATCGCGATCTGGGTCGTCGTTCAGATCGGCGAGGTGCTGCAGTTCTCGGTGGGTGGGTTCATCGCGCCTGCCACGGTGCTCGGTGCCGCGCTGGGTTTCGGCGCTCAACAGCTGGTCAAGGATCTGCTCTCGGGCTTCTTCATCATCGTCGAGAAGCAATACGGCTTCGGTGACCTGGTCTCGTTGACCGTCTCGGGGATCGCCGCCGAGGCGCGGGGCACGGTGGAGAACGTCACGTTGCGGGTGACCCGACTGCGCTCGTCGGATGGTGAGCTGTTCACCATCCCCAATGGCCAGATCGTCAAGACCATCAACCTGTCCAAGGACTGGGCGCGCGCGGTGGTGGACATCCCCGTCTCGACCAGCGCCGACCTCAACCGCGTCAACGAGGTTTTACACGAGGCGTGCGACCGCGCCATGGACGACCCGTTGCTGGGGGAGTTGCTGCTGGACGCCCCCACGCTGATGGGCCTGGAAAGCATCGAAGTAGACACCGTCACGCTGCGCATGGTGGCCCGCACACTGCCCGGCAAGCAGTTCGAGGCGGGCCGGCAGTTGCGGGTGCTGGTCGTCCGGGCACTCGGGCGCGCCGGCATCGTCACCACGGCAGACGCGACGGTGAGCGTGGTCGAGGACGACCCGGGCGTCTCTGCCGCGCAGGCCGCCGAGGCGGCTCGCGAGATCGCGCACGGGTCGGTGAAACGGTGAAGCTGACCCTCAACGTCCTCGAGAAGCACCGTGACGACGAGGAACGCCGGTGGCCGCGCTATTTCTTCGGTGGCCGGCTGCGCACCTCGACGGTGGCGTTGATCGTTGCCTTCCTCGCCGTCTGGTGGGTCTATGACGCCAACCGCCCGGAGCCGGCTCCCAAGCCGCCGCCTTCGCAGGTGGTGCCGCCGGGCTTCGTGCCCGACCCGAACTACACCTGGGTGCCGCGCACCAGGGTGCGGATGCCGGAATCGACCAACACGTTCACCCCGACTCCGACCAGCACGGTGCAGCCGACCCCGACCACGGTGCCCCCGCCGCCGACGACCACGTCACCGCCGCCGTTCCAGCTGCCCTGCCTGCTGCCGCCGCCCTTCTGTCCGCCCAGCGCGAGCCCGAGTCCACCAGCCCCACAGCAACCGCTGCCGGGGCCGGGTCCGGCGCCCACATCGGCGCCACCGGCGAGCTGACCTTCGCGGCGCAGCGAAATTCACCGCTACACTGGCGTGCCGTGATGATCACCCTTGACCATGTCAGCAAGAAGTACAAAGCGTCGGCGCGTCCGGCGTTGGACGATGTCAACGTCAAAATCGACAAGGGTGAATTCGTCTTCCTGATCGGCCCGTCGGGTTCGGGCAAGTCGACGTTCATGCGGTTACTGCTGGCTGCGGAGTCGCCGACCAGCGGTGACGTGCGGGTGTCGAAATTCCACGTCAATAAGCTGCCCGGCCGGCATGTGCCGAAGCTGCGTCAGGTGATTGGCTGCGTTTTCCAGGACTTTCGTCTGCTACAACAAAAGACGGTGTATGAAAACGTCGCCTTCGCGCTGGAAGTCATCGGTAAGCGCGCGGATCAGATCAACCGGGTGGTGCCCGACGTGCTCGAGACGGTCGGACTGTCCGGGAAAGCCAACCGGCTGCCGACCGAGCTGTCGGGTGGTGAGCAGCAGCGGGTCGCGATCGCGCGGGCGTTCGTCAACCGGCCGCTGGTGCTGCTGGCCGACGAGCCCACCGGCAACCTGGACCCCGACACCAGCAACGACATCATGGATCTGTTGGAGCGGATCAACCGCACCGGGACGACGGTGCTGATGGCGACGCACGACCACCACATCGTCGACTCGATGCGGCAGCGCGTCGTGGAGTTGTCGCTGGGCAGGCTGGTTCGCGACGAACAGCGTGGCGTCTACGGGATGGACCGCTAGTGCGCTTCGGCTTCCTACTCAACGAGGTCCTGACCGGGCTTCGCCGCAATGTGACGATGACGGTCGCGATGATCCTGACGACCGCGATTTCGGTCGGCCTGTTCGGCGGCGGTCTGCTGGTGGTTCGGTTGGCCGAGCACTCCCGCGCCATCTATCTCGACCGCGTCGAGACGCAGGTCTTCCTGACCGAAGACGTCTCCGCGAACGACCCGGCCTGCAGCACCAATCCGTGTAAGGCGCTGCGGACGAAGATCGAAGGCCGCGATGACGTCAAATCGGTTCGCTTCCTTAATCGTCAGGACGCCTACGACGACGCGATCCGAAAGTTCCCGCAGTACAAGGACGTTGCGGGCAAGGATTCCTTCCCCGCGTCGTTCATCGTCAAGTTGAACAATCCCGAGCAGCACAAGGACTTCGACGTTGCGATGCAGGGCCAGCCCGGAGTGCTGTCCGTGCTCAACCAGAAGGACCTGATCGATCGGCTGTTCGCGGTCCTGGACGGCCTGAGCAATGTCGCGTTCGCCGTGGCGTTGGTGCAGGCAGTCGGTGCGATCCTGTTGATTGCCAACATGGTTCAGGTCGCGGCGTATACGCGGCGCACGGAAATCGGGATCATGCGACTCGTGGGCGCCAGCCGCTGGTACACCCAGTTGCCCTTCCTGGTGGAGGCGATGCTCGCGGCGGCCCTGGGTGTGGCGATTGCGATGGGCGGCTTGCTCGTGGTGCGGGCGTTGTTCCTGGACAACGCGTTAAACCAGTTCTACCAAGCCAATCTCATCGCCCGCGTTGACTACGCCGACATCCTTTACATCTCTCCGATTCTGTTCCTGCTCGGCGTGTCGATGGCCGGGTTGACGGCATACGCGACGCTGCGCCTGTACGTACGGCGTTAGCTGTGGCCGATAAGTCCAGTGGGGGCAAGGCGAGTGGTGGCAAGCGGGACGGCAAAAAGGTCGTGGCCACCAATCGCAAAGCCAGGCACGACTACGCGATCGTCGAATTATTCGAGGCCGGAGTGGCTTTGGTCGGCACCGAGGTCAAAAGCCTTCGGTTGGGCCAGGCTTCGCTCGCAGATGCGTTCGCAACCGTCGATGACGGCGAAGTGTGGTTGCGTAACTTGCACATTCCCGAGTACGAACACGGTAGCTGGACCAACCATGATCCTCGTCGCAATCGGAAACTGTTGTTGCACAGGGCACAGATCGACACACTGATCGGCAAAATCCGCGATGGTAACCTCGCCTTGGTGCCGCTTTCGTTGTATTTTTCCGAGGGCAAGGTCAAGGTCGAGCTCGCGCTGGCACGAGGCAAGCGAGCGTACGACAAACGTCAGGACCTCGCCCGCCGTGACGCCCAGCGTGAAGTTGTTCGCGAGCTGGGGCGACGAGCAAAGGGTATGAACTGATCGGAGCCGCTTACGCCCAGCTGTCCGCCGTCTCGTACGGGGTCAGCGATTTCATGGGCGGCGTAGCAGCACGGCGCGTCGCCGCCCTGCGCGTGATGTTGGCCGCGTACCCGGTCGAGGCGGTGTTGCTGGGCCTGCTGGCGCTGTGGGTGGGCGGGCCGATTCATTCCGGTGCGATCTTCTGGGGCTGCCTGTACGGCATCGGTCAGGCGTTCGGCATGTGGGCGTTCTACGCGGCGCTGGGCTCCGGCCCCATCTCGGTGGTCGCGCCGCTGGCGGGAGTGCTCAATGCCGCGGTACCCGTGGCCGTCGGCGTCGCCCTGGGGGAGCGACCCGGCGCAGCGGCGTCGGCCGGCGTCGTGCTGGCGATCGTCGCGGTGATGCTGGTCAGCCGTGAGGCCACGGTCGAGGGCAAGACGCAATTCCGGTTCACCCCGAAAGTGGCATGGCTCACGATATTGGCCGGGTCTGCGTTCGGGCTGGACTTGGTGTTCCTTCACCAATCGCCGCACGACTCCAAGCTCTGGCCCCTGATGTTCGCGCGGGTGTCGGCCACCGTGGTGATCACTATTCTGGCCGCGTCGAGACGTACCCTGCGGCTGCCGCGGGGGCAGTCGATGAAGCTGGCACTGGCCATTGCGCTGCTGGACATCTGCGCCCTCGTGACGCAGTTGATAGCGCTGCAGTCGTGGCTGCTGTCGTTGGCCAGCATCATGATTTCGCTGTATCCCGCCGCCACCGTGGTACTGGCGATGATGGTGTTACGCGAGCGAGTGAGCCGCTGGCAAGGGATCGGCATGGTGATGGCCATGGGTTCTGTGGCCATGATCGCCGCCAACTGACTTCTGTGTCGCGACCTAAGGGTTAGCGCCTTCGGCCCACTGGATTGGACGACCGCGGTGGCGGTCTAGCATCCGACCATGGCCACACGCTCTCGCACCACACTCGACAAACCGGATGTGCTGGACGGTCTGTTCTCGGTGTGGGACTCCATCGACGCGCTGCTCGCCGGGTTGTCCGAGGCAGAGTGGCGGGCGGCGACCCCACTGCCGGGTTGGGATGTGCAGGGCGTGGTGTCGCACATCATCGGCACCGAGTCGTTCCTCGAGGGCATCGCGGCGCCCGAACCGGACATCGACGTCAAGGCGCTTGATCACGTGCGCAACGACATCGGGGCGATGAACGAGTGCTGGGTGCACCACCTCGGCGGGCAATCCGGCAGCAGCGTCCTGGAGAAATACCGCGCGGTGACCGAAGGTCGTCGCAAGGTCTTACAGGCGATGTCCGAGGAGGACTGGAACGCCGAGACCTTCACCCCCGCGGGCCCCGACAGCTATGGACGGTTCATGCGGATTCGGGTCTTCGACTGCTGGATGCATGAGCAGGACATCCGCATGGCGATTCAGCGGCCATCGACCGACGCGGAGCTGGAAGGGGCCGCCTCGCGGCTGTCCCTGGATGAGGTCGCTGCCACCGTGGGCTTCGTCGTCGGCAAACTCGCCAAAGCGCCCGACGGTTCACGCGTCCATGTTCGAGCTGACCGGTCCGCTGGCGCGCAGCATCCGCGTCACCGTCGACGGGCGCGCGCAGGTGGTGGAGGACTTCGGCGGGCAAGAGCCGACGGCGACTATCCGGATGGATGCGCTGCAGTTCACCCGGCTCGCCGGCGGGCGCCCGATGTGCCCGGCGCGCCCGCAGGACGTCGAACTCGGCGGTGACAAGGACATCGCCGGCCGGATCGTCGAGCGGCTGAACTTCGTGATCTGACCGCAAGCTGGCGCGGAACATAATTCCGTTGCCGCTGGTTACTGCTGCCGTAGAATGGGTTGACCTGCCGAAAATCGGCGGGATGTGCGAAAACACAGACAAGGGGCTGAACGGTTTCGACTTCGCGCATCGAATCAAGGGAAGCGTGCCGGTGCAGGCAAGAGACCACCGTAAGCGTCGCTGCAACCATATAAGCGCCGATTCACATCAGCGCGACTACGCACTCGCTGCCTAAGCGACTGCGTGTCTGTCAGACCGGGAGCGCCCTCGGCCCGGACCCTGGCATCAGCTAGAGGGACCCACCCACGGGTTCGGTCGCGGGACTCGTGGGGACATCAAACAGCGACTGGGATCGTCATCCTGGCGAGTTCGTGTGACCAGGAGATCCGAGTAGAGACATAGCGAACTGCGCACGGAGAAGCCTTGAGGGAATGCCGTAGGACCCGGGTTCGATTCCCGGCAGCTCCACTGAGAAGATGCTGGTCAGAGCCACAAGCTCTGGCCAGTTTTCTTTTCTCATCAACATCTCATCGACATTTGTTGGTTAAGCCAACCCACAACGGCCGCCGTCAGGACTGACGCGCCACGATCACCGGGATCTTGGCCCTGTTGACCACCGCCGCCCCGACCGAGCCCAGCAACATGCCAGCGAACCCGCCGCGGCCGTGGCTGCCGACCACAATCAGTTGCGCTCGTTCGGACGCCTCGATCAGCGGACGCGCCGGCTCACCAATTTCGATTCTGCGATGGATCCCCACGTCGGGATAGCGTTCGTGCCAACCCGCTAGCCGTTCAGCAAGCGTCTCCTCCTCCTTGGATAGCTGAGCGTCCCAATTAAAGTTCGGGAAGAACTCTTTGAAGTCGGAAACCCGCAGATCAGTCCAGGCATGCAGGGCCACTAAACCGACACCTCGTCGTGACGCTTCCTCGAATGCAATCGCAGTCGCTGCTTCCGACGCCGGCGAGCCGTCGATGCCCACCAGCACCGGCGCCCGTGCGACATTGGCGCCCAGCGGTTCCTCGTCGTGGATGACGGCGACTGGGCAATGCGCGTGGTAGACCAATCCCGAACTCACCGAGCCAAGGAAGTTGCGGACCAACACGCCGCCATGCCCCCGATAGCCCACCACGACCATCTCCGCCTCTTTGGAAAGGCCGACGAGCGTCGGGACGGTGGCCGAATAAAACACCTTGCTATCGATTTGCACCGGACCGCGCTCACCAGTGCCCTCTTCGGCGACCTTGATCGCCGACTTGATGAATTCGCGTGCCCGCTTCTCCTGCCATTGCCTGAAGCCGGCAGGCGCGGGGACCTGGGACCACCCCGGTACGGGGGTGTTGACGACATGGACCAGGGTCAGCGGCACATTCCGCAGCGCGGCATCATGGGCCGCCCACCGTACGGCAGCCAGTGCCGCTGCTGAGCCGTCAACGCCTACCAGGATCGCGCGACGTGGTGGTTGCCACATTTCAGTTCGCTTCTCATCGGCTGTGTACCCACCGGCAGGATCACTCAGGGCGGCCGTGATTGTTAGGGCTGAAGAGATGCCAGCCGAAGGACCAAAGGCCCCGATGAAGCTGGACTAACGCCTTCTGGCCCACGCCTACATCGGTCAGCAGCGTGACTTCCGTTTGGATTGGAAGTCGGAACCCGGCCCTGCGGCGATCTCAGGAAGGCCCATACCCGGCCCGACATCAATGTAGGCCGATCCTGTCGGTCAGGACGCCGAAACGAGACCGGCAGCTTCCTCCAGTTCCTTCAGCGCGGGCTCAATCGCGTCCGCCAGTTCGTCGATGTCACTGGCGATCTCCGGCGTGGTGACGAAGCCGAAATCCACGAACCCGTTGTAGCTCAAACAGGTGATGTTCAATGCCACCTCCAGCATGACCGGTCCGAGCGGTACGAGCTGCTCTACGACCGAACCGGCCACGTAAATGGGGAAGTCGGGCCCGGGCACGTTGGAGATCACCAAGTTGATGGGAGCGACGTGACCACCGATGTGGCTGGCCGTGTAGGCCTTGGCGGCGAGTGCCAGCAACCCCGGCGGCGTGGTCTCGGTCAGACCCATGATCTGGTGTGCGCTAAGCGCTTTGGCCATCTCCTTGGCGCCTTGGGAGTTGTCGTAAATGGTTTTCATGCGCTCGGCGGGGTCGGCATTGTCGGTGGCGAGGCTGACGGTCATCGAGCTGATCTGGTTACCGATTTCTCTACTCTCGCCATGGGTTGAGATCGGAATCTGGGCGACCAGCGGCCGATCGGGCAGCTCACCCCGGTCCAGCAGATAACTGCGCATCGCACCGGAAACGATCGCGAGCACCACGTCGTTGAGCTTGACGCCGAAGGCGCGCTTGACGGTTTTCACCCGATCCAGTGGCACCCTGCTGCTGCTGATTCGCCGCTGCGTGGAGATTTCGGCGTTGAAGCGCGTTGTGGGTGCGTCGAAAAATCGAGGCGACACCTGGGTCAAACGGCCCTACCGGGGGATGACGGTGAGGCGGAACCTGGCGCCTAGAGCTAACGGCATTGTCTTCCGTCGTGATCCCGGAAGCCGTCCGGATAGGAGAAATGGCATGAGCAGCAAGGAGTTTGATCATCCAGAGATGGCTAAGTTCGATCCGCTCTTCACCGAGATGGCAATGAACGTGGTCGCGCCGCTCATCAAGCGATGGTTCCGGTCGGAGGTCCGGGGTTTGGATTCCTTTCCCCCTGCGGGCGGTGCGTTGGTGGTGTGTAACCATTCCGGCGGTGTACTGACGCCTGACGTGCTCGTCTTCGCCCCGGCCTTGTACGGTAAGTTCGGCTATGACCGCCCTCTTTACACCCTCGCCCACTACGGCGTGTTCATAACACCTTTCGTCGCATACTTGGGCCGTCTGGGCGTCATCCATGCCAGCCGGGAAAACGCTGCGAAGGCACTGCATTCGGGCGCGGTTGTCCTGGTGTTCCCGGGCGGGGACTATGACGCGTTTCGGCCGACGCTGTCCCAGAACGTCATCGACTTCGACGGCCGCACCGGATACGTCAGGGCCGCGATTGAGGCCGGCGTACCGATCGTTCCTGCGGTGTCGATCGGGGGCCAGGAAACCCAGCTGTTCTTGACCCGCGGCAACCGGCTGGCGAAGCGCTTGGGGCTCAAGCGCATACGAGCGGAGATACTGCCGCTTGCCTTCGGTTTCCCGTTCGGTCTGACCATGTTCTTCCCAGCCAACATGCCGTTGCCCTCGAAAATCGTCACTCAGGTGCTGGAGCCGATCGATATCCGCGCCCAATTCGGCGATGACCCCGACGTCGACCAGGTCGACGCCCATGTCCGCTCCGTAATGCAGCGCGCTCTCGACCGACTGGGCCGCCAGCGCCGGTTCCCGGTGCTGGGCTGATCACGTCCGGCGCAACATCGATCGTCGGGCCTGCGCGATGACGGCCTGTGTATCAGACCTCGCGGTCCTGATACACACGGCGGTCACGCCACTGGCCATTCGTGGACTGGGGCACCGGTGCGCGCGTGCTCCGCATACCGCCGAGTCATCTCACGCAGCGCCAGGATGCGTTGCAGCCCGCGCTCCTCGAGGTAGCGCAACGTCTCGGTTTGCCAGACAGCGCCGTTGCGGCCGAGTCGAACCCGCGCTTCGATGACGCCGAGGTACCGGTCACGATCGTCCGCGTCCACGCCCCAAGCGTCGAGCCCGGCCGCCGCGGCCGGCAGCAGGACCTCATGGGTGAGCTGGTCGACAGGGCGGTCGACGCCCTGCCAGCACAGCCGCGCTGCCAGCCCGTCGCGTGCCGCGCGGTGCAGGTTCTGCTCGGCCGCCGCGAAGGGGATCTGCTTCCAAGGGTTTGGGTCGCTGTCGGCGATAGTGCGGACCAGGCCGTAGTAGAACGCGGCGTTGGCGACCATGTCGACAGGAGTCGGTCCGCTGGGCAGTACCCGGTTCTCGATGCGCAGCTGCGGGCGCCCCGCCTGGACGTCATAGACCGGACGGTTCCAGTGCCACACCGTTCCGTTGTGCAGTCGGAGCTCACGCAGGGCCGGAGCGCGCCCGGCCTCGAGGGCGGCATCGGGATCCTCGGCCTCCAGCATCGGAAACAGCGGCCGAAACAGCCGCACGAGGTCTTCGAAGAGCTCCACCGGGCCGTTGACCCACCGGTCGCCGAGCCGGACGCGCGCCGGTGCGCCGGCTCGGACCTCCCTGCGGCCGCGGGTGTCGAGCAGCTGCTCTAACAACGTGATGCGGGTTTCTTGCCATACCTGGCGGGCGAGCAGGTACGGCGAGTTCGCGGCCACCGCGACCTGCGCCCCGGCGATCATTTGGGCGGCGTTGTAGTACGCAGCGAAGCGGTCCGGTGGCACCCGCAGGTGCAGCTGTAGGCTCGTCGCGGCCGCGTCGGGAGCGACCGAGTCGGTGGTGAACTCCACCGGCTCACACCCGTCGATGATGCGCACCAGGAACGGCCTCTTGCGAGCGGCGCGCATGCGGCTCGATAGCAGCGCGTAACGGGGGATGCGGGAGATCCGCTCGACGGTCAGCTCCTCCGCGCTGAGGGTGGGCAGCATGCCGACGGCGACCAGTCGAACGCCGAGCTGCTCGATCCGTGCCCGGCACGCCTCAAGCACGTCGGCGAGGTCGCGCTCGCTGTCACGCAGCACCCAGTCTTGCAGCCGACGTGGAGCGAGGTTCAACTCGACGTTGAACTGGCCGAGCTCGTGTTGCATGTCCGCCCGACCCAGCCGCGCGAGGACGGCGTCATTGATCAGCCTTGGCCGGCCTAACGGATCTATCAGATCGAGCTCGACCTCCATACCGATGGTGTCCTCATGGCCGTCGAACCAGCCGCCGTCGACCATGCGCTGCATCACGGCAACGCACAGCTCGAGCCTGCGCCGCACCTCGTCAGCATGGCCAACAACCAGGGCGGAAGAATCGATGCGATCACCCACGGCGCACCTCCCTCGCGGCACTGCTGGACGTCGACCCACTGCGCAGGGGCCCACCTCGCAAAGTAGGCGCAGGAAACGGGTTGAGCGACATTTCAGCGTTCGACCGTCCGAGCCGCTTGGCCTCTCTCAAGCTCTATCTCAAGCAGCCTCTTGCCATGCGGGCGAGTTCTTACCTGGTTGTTGGCCGGGCTGCGGCGTGTTGATGCGATCAACACCTCTCGGTGTATCCGCAGGTCATTTCACGTCGTTTCGCGTTGTTTTGCGTCGTGAAATTCGACGTTTCCGCAGGTCACCGTGCTTTCTGTAGCGGGTTCGATTCCCGGCAGCTCCACTGAGAAAGTGCTGGTCAGGGCCACAAGCTCTGGCCATTTCTCTTTTCCCGTCAACATCTCGGGGCATAGGCTCCCGGTTCATGGCGTCCATTCGCGTCCGTACACGCAAGGACGGCAACAGCTACACGGCGGTGCTGTACACGAGTCCAGTGGTCATCTCTGTCCTTGCACGTTCAAGTCGGTTTGACGTCAAATGATGGGATGGATCTGGTTCGGATCGGCCAAGTAGCGGTTCGGCTCGGGCTAGCGTTTCGACGTTGCGGTGTTACGACGAACGTGGGTTGGTGCGCGCCGGACAGGCGAGCCCGACGGCGAATGTATGGATCCGATGAGCTGCGCGGGCGGGCGGGCGTTCGCGTCACGCCGCGGGATGGCTTTCTGTGCCTTGGCCAGCCCGATTGCGGTCCGCAGTGCGTCGGCGGCCTGAGGATGCACGCATGATTCGTTCGGTGTGGCCGTTGCCGACCCGGTGCCCCGACTAGCACTGGGCTTCTACAACGACCGGTCTTGCCCCGCTGCATTGACATGGCTCTGGGAAAACCGTTCGAACAAATCCGCGCCCGCGTCGCGTCAGAACTCAGCGGTGAGGTTCTGGAGGTGGGCTTTGGCTCTGGGCGTAACGTCCCGCACTACCCCTGTGCTGTCACCCGCGTGCAGGCGGTGGAGCCTGCGTCGGTCGGCCGTAAACTTGCCGACCGGCGGATCGCGGCCAGTCCAGTGCCGGTGTACTACGTCGGCCTGGACGGCCAAGCTCTGCCGCTGCCCGATGAGTCTGTCGACAACGTGCTCGTCACCTGGACGCTGTGCACGATCCCGGACGTGGACCTGGCATTGCGCGAGATCCACCGTGTGCTGCGCGCCGGCGGGCATCTGCATTTTGCCGAACACGGCAGGTCGCCCAGACCGAATGTTGCTCGCTGGCAGGACAGGGTCACGCCCGCCTGGGGGAGGGTGTTCGGCGGCTGCCACCTCAACCGGTCGATTCCTAATCTGGTGACGGCATCCGGACTCACCATGACACGACTGCAGACCTACCCGATGCCAGGACCGCCACTGTTCGGCTTGGCCTTTGAAGGTATCGCCATCAAGAACTGAGCGCTGCTAAGGGCTTAACCAACCGCCGCTCAGTTCACCCACTCCGGGGCGGAACTCGCCCGGCTCGCCACCGGCGCGCAATGTCGGGGCATCCAGACACCGTTGGTCCGGTTGTCGGGTCTTCAGTCCGGCCTGTGCTGCCTGCTGGGGGCGGACTGTGGGCGCCAGAGGCGGTGCGGTGGGAGGGTTTTGAACACGGGAATCTTGATGAGATCGGAGCTGAGCGCGCCGGCGAGCAGTGCTACGAGCACCAGAAGGGCGACGTCGGCCGGTATGGGGGCCATTAGTGTTCCGGTGAGGGCAAGGGTCAGTGCGATGGCGAGGTTGGCAGCGGTCGCCATTATCATCAGCGAGCTGGGTCGGCTGGACCAGGCGTGGTCGCGGGTGCCGCCACGCTTGGCTGCTCCTCCGAAACCGCGTTCGGCCCCAGCTCGGCCAGCAACGCGCGTGCCCGAGCCGATGACAGCCCTACCGTGTCGGCGCTCGCGGAGCCCGGGATCGAAGGCACAACGCAATCCACGCCCCCAGATTCAATGGCCACAGCATCGTGTGTCGCGTCACCGTCGGTTCCGGCCGTCACAGCCCCATCGTGCCCGCCGACGCCGGGCCTACTACAGAGCCCATGGTCACTTTCACACGCGCTGGCGCCCCGCCCTGCGAAGCGCGGCGGCGATTTACCCGCCTTTTGCTTTTCGCTTGTCTTGTCGTTGCGGCTAATTGGGATTCGCGCAACCCAGTCCGTGGGCGGCGCGAGCCTATGCCCATGGGGGGTATCAGCCTTGCGGCGTCAGTCCAGCCACGGAAGGATCACACGATGACCGTCACCGAGAGCCCGCCCCCGTCCCTGTCACCGGCATGCCCCGCATCGGTGACGCGGCGCCGGCCTTCACTGCCGACACCACCCAGGGCGAGATCAACTTCCCTGCCGACTACGCCGGCAAATGGGTCATCTTCTTTTCCCATCCGGCGGACTTCACGCCGGTGTGCACGAGCGAATTCATGACGTTCGCCTCGATGCAAGAGGACTTCGCCTCCTCAACACCGAGCTGGTGGGTTTGTCCGTCGACGGGCTCTTCAGCCACATCGCCTGGCTGCGCACGATCAAGGACAAGATCACCTTCCGCGACATGAAGGACGTCGAGGTCACCTTCCCGCTCATCGACGACGTGCCGATGGCGATCGCCCAGAAGTACGGGATGATCATGCCGGGCGAGGACACGACCAAGGCGGTGCGGGCGGTGTTCGTCATCGACCCCAAGGGTGTGATCCGGACCATCATCTACTACCCGCAGAGCCTGGGCCGCAACTTCGACGAGCTGCTCCGCATGGTCATCGCGCTGCAGACGGCCGATCACTTCCCCGTCGCAACGCCGGCCGACTGGCGCCCCGGCGAGCCGGTAATCGTGCCCCCAGCAGGCTCGTGCGGCACCGCGAAGGAACGAATGGAGGACCACGTCGAAGGCGTCGAATGCGAAGACTGGTTCTTCTGCACCAAACAGATCCCCGCCGACGAGGTCGAATCCGCTATCCGGGTTAAAGACGGCGTGTAACGAAGCTCGGCCTCGACACCTCACTGCTATCGATGGCCCCTTGGCCGCCTGCACCGCCGCAGATCGTGGCCACCCACCGTACGTCCGGATGCCGACGCCAATCACCGCGTAGTTCAGGCGTTAGGAGAAAGGTCCGGCTGTGGCCAGCACATCGACACCTTCACGATGAACGTGCCTGCACCAAGCCCTCGGCTACCAAACCCCAGCCGAGTACGAGGCCGCCCTCACCGGCATTTCACAGGCGCAGCCATCGAAGGTGCTCGAGGTCGCCGAGCAACTCCAGGCGATGCCACAACACGCTGGTAGGGATGGCCTGGCTCACATGAGCCGCGCACGCAGCCACCTGCCGCGTGCGAGTCACTGGCAATTCGACATCGATGGCGACCGCCGGGTGTCCCACGAACCCGGTGCCGCATTCCCGATTGAGCTGCGTGGCAACCGAGTCGGGGAGGGTCCAGCCCAGAACCGGGAGGTTCAGATCGCCGCGGCGAGCAGCGCCGCGGCGGTCGCGGCGGTGTGGTCGTCATGACCGGTCACACCACTCGAGTCGAAGACTAGAAGACCGGCGGCGCGGGCGGCAGCTACCGCGTCGATCACTTCGCCGACCAGGCGGCCGCGGGGCACCTGGTAGAGACCACCGTCGGGGTAATCGCGCAGCGTGAGGTCAAACACCTAAGATCTGGGCCGCGGCCGCGAATTCCTGACTCCGCACCTCGGCGAGGTTGCCCGCAACGCCGCCCACGGTGGAAGCCTCGCCATGGGTCAAGCACAGCACCGCGGTCGGGGTCGCCGCTTGGTTGAATGCGTCAAGGATCGCTCCCAGTCCGAAGGATTCGTCATCAGGGTGGGCGACGACGGCTAGCACCGAACTCCATGCCGGCAGCGCTGCGCAGGCGAGCTCGGGCCGGGGGTCCTCGCTCATTACGTACTCCTCCTGCGGATCGTTGACAAGAAAAGGCGATACGGCCCGCCATGCAGCACACCGGACTCAAGAGTCGTATATCCCCTTTAGGTGTATCAGGTGAGCACTGCGGGGCCGATCAAGTTATGCCTCGGTGTGCAGCGCCCTTACTGACCGAGACCGGGCGCTTCGGTCCGAATCCCCGCTGTAGTTCGAAGATCTCGACCAATTTCGCGCCTACCCTGGGTGCTGTGAATGAGCCCGTACCGCTCGATACCCCGCTGATACGGCGGATCCGTGACTCTGTGATCGGTGAGGATCAGGTGATGCCCGGTCCGTATGGGCCACGTCGGGTGACTTATGCCGACTACACGGCGTCGGGTCGGGCGTTGAGCTTCCTCGAGGACTTTATCCGCGACGAGGTGCTGCCCCGCTACGCCAACACACACACTGAGTCCAGCGGAACCGGTCTGCAGACCACCAGGTTTCGCGAAGACGCCCGTTCCATCATCCTCGACGCTGTCGGCGGCGACGCCGAAACCGTCGTGATCTTCGCGGGATCGGGCTGCACCGGTGCGATCGACAAACTGATCGGCGTCCTCGGGCTGCGTATCCCGGCCGCATTGGAAGACCGTTACCACCTGAGCGACGCCATCCCCGCCGATGAACGCCCGGTGGTCTTCATCGGGCCGTTCGAGCATCACTCCAACGAGCTGCCCTGGCGGGAGTCGATCGCTGACGTCGTCGTCATTCCCGAGGACGCGGACGGCCACGTCGACGCCGCGATCCTGGTGGAGGAGCTCGCACGTCACCATGCGCGGCCCTTGAAGATCGGCTCGTTCTCCGCTGCCAGCAACGTGACCGGGATCGTCACCGACACCCACCGCATCGCGGCGCTGCTGCACGCGCACGGCGCATTATCCTTCTGGGACTTCGCTGCGGCCGGACCCTACGTCGACATCCAGATGTACGGCGACCAAAACAAGAATCGCCTCGACTACAAGGACGCGATCTTTCTCAGTCCGCACAAGTTCATCGGGGGGCCGAGCACCCCGGGGATTCTGGTGGTCCGTCGGGAATTGCTGCGCAACCGGGTGCCGGATGTCCCCGGCGGCGGCACCGTCGCCTACGTCAATCCGACGAGCACCGCTACCTCGAAGATCCCACCCAACGTGAGGAGGGCGGCACACCGGCCATCATCGAATCGATCCGGGCCGGCCTGGTGTTCCAACTCAAACAAGCCGTCGGCGTCGACGTGATCCGCGCCCACGAGGAGCACTACCTGCGCCGCGCGATCACGGCCTGGCAACACGAGCCGAACATCGAAATCCTCGGTAATCTCGGCGCCGAACGGCTGTCCATCGTGTCTTTCGTGGTGCGGGCCCCCAGCGGCCGCTACCTGCACCACAACTTCGTAGTAGC
>CAWCDD010000008.1:0-126095 GCA_963794245.1 uncultured Actinomycetota bacterium
GCCCGGCAACCCGGTTCCGCGGCTCGTCCAGCGCAGCACCTGCAGAGCAGCCGCCACCTGGACCCGGTTCCCGTCGAGTGGTCGGGGCAATAGCGCCTCGGCGCGCGCGACCCTCCGCATGACGGTGTTGCGGTGTGCGTACATCCGGTCCGCGACTCGGCTTACGCTGCCGTTGTCTTCGACGAACGCGAGAAGCGTGTCGCGGATTTCTCGAGGCGCGAGCGCCAGGTCGCCGAGGATTTGCCGGACGAACTGCTCAGCGTTGTCCGGGTCGATGGTCATCAGCGCCACCAGCTGGACCTCGTCGAAGAACACGATCCGTTGCGGCGAGTCCAACCGGGCCACCATGCGCTGGGCGGCGACGGCATCACAATGGCTGCGCCGGAATCCGTCGACGCCGGCGGCTCGCGCACCGACCGCCACCCGTATCGCTCGCGTGGGATCCACGGCACGGCGCAGCTGCTCGCGGTCGACGTCCTCTGCCCCCGGAAGCCACACCCACTTCATGGCAGCCCCCGGCATCACGGTGAGTGCACGAGAGCCCCGCGACTTGGCGAGCGTTTCGACGACATCGTCGACGCCGCGCAGATCGGCGTCGGGTTCCGGTGTCCACACGACCAGTGCGGTGTGGGCCTGGTCGAGCCGGTAGCCCAGCCGGGATTCGGCTCGCTGGGCGCTGATCGGCGCGCCGTCCAATACCAGTGCAACCGTCTCACGGAGTTCGGACTGACTGCCCCGAAGTATCTCGGCCCGCTCGGTCCGCATCATGTCCATGACGCTGGAGACGGTCCGCTCGACGTAGTCGCTGATCGACCACGTGATGGTGTCGAGGAGGTTCCGCAGCTCGTCCGCGTCCTCAGTCACCGTGAACGCCATGTTGAGCAGGTGCCGCAGCGCCCGCGCCTGCCCCGCCCGGTACGCCGCGGTAGCGGCGTCTTCGAGACCTCGGCGGATCAGGTCACGCGCGATATGAACAACCTCGTTACCCAAGCCTGGGTCGACACGGCTGCCCGGGCTGTGCAGATTCTGCGCCGCCCAATGCAAAAAACTGGCCTTGAACGCTCGTTCGGAAGACGCCCTCAGTACAGGATCAGCGGCCGTTGCCTCCATGCCGGCCGCCTTCAGCGAGTCGGCGGTGAGATCGGCCAACCAGGCGTCCTGGTTCTGGACCAGAGTTTCGGCCATCGACCGCAATAGCTTCCGTGTTTGCTCGGTCGGGTGCGGCGAACCCATCACCGCAGCCTAGGCCGATGGTGCTCAAAGCACCATTAAGTGGTGAATCCGGTGCTGCTAGCCTCTCGCGCAGCGACCTACTCGCGGATGACGATGCTCACATGGCCATTCCCGCTCCGCTGCCCTACACGTCGACCACTCGGGCGCGACCGCAGCGGCTGCGGTCACGACGGAGGGCCGGGAGGGCGCCGCAGGGCGTCCCGGTCTATCCGGCGGACCTGTACGACAAGTCCGCCATCGCTGACGCCTACCATCACTACGCGGCGATGCGGGCCCTTGGCCCGGTCGTGTGGCTGCCGAAACATGACCTGTACGCGCTACCCCGCTACGCCGAGGTCCGCTATGCGCTCGGCGATAACGACACGTTCCGGTCCAACCAGGGGGTTGCGCTCAACCCCATCTCCCGCTTCCTCGGTAATGACAGCCTCCTGATGACCGATGGCGCCGCGCACGACAGTCAGCGGAAAGTGGTGGCGCACCGGTTCAAACCCCGAGCGCTGCAACCACTCCAGACCAAAATTGAGGACCTCGCGGAGCACACCGTGTTGGCTGCACTGGGCAAGGGCCGGGTGGATGGCGTCGCCGACATAGCCCTGACGCTTCCGCTGGGGGTGGTTCCCGACCTCGTCGGATGGCCGGAAAGGGGTCGCGAGCACCTCGTCCCGTGGGCGGGCGCCACTTTCGACATGCTCGGACCCTTGAACAAGGTGTCCGTCCGTTCCATGCCGAAGGCTGCGGCCATGCTCGGCTTCGTGCACCGGCTGGCGCGTCGCCGCGACGTCCTGCCGGGCAGCATGGCTCACGAGGTGCTGCAAAGCGTCGAGAAAGGCGACATCAAGCGGTCGCGGCTGCCCGCCGTGTTCATCGACTACCTGGCACCCTCCATTGACACCACTGCAAGTGCGATCGCAGCGGCGCTGTGGCTCTTCGCGCAGAACCCCGATCAATGGCGCCTGTTGCAGTCAGACCCCGCACGGATCCCCAATGCGGTGAACGAGATCGTCCGCCTGGAGTCGCCGGTGCGAGCGTTCGGCCGCCGCGTGGAGCGCGATGCGCAGGTCGCGGGGGTTCTCATGCCCGCCGGTTCCCGAGTCCTGATCATGTTTGCATCGGCGAATCGGGACGAACGTATCTGGACCGACCCGGACCGTTTCGACATCGAGCGAGACGCCTCCGGCCAAGTCGGCTTCGGGTACGGAATGCACGCGTGCGCAGGCCAGGGCCTTGCGCGGTTGGAGACTCAGGCGCTGCTGCGCTCACTGCTTAGCCATGTTGAGCACATTGAACTTGACGGAACGCCGACAAGAGCGTTGAACAACGTCATTCACCGCTTCGAGCAGCTGCCGCTACGTCTGGTGCCCAAGGGGTCGTGACGCGGCTTACCGACGTGGCCGCATGCGTCTCGGGGGCCCCCAGCACGGTGCGAACATTCCGCGCGCCGCTTTGGTTTGGCCAGCGTGTGCCTAGTCGAGTAGCCTTTGACGGGTAAATCCCTGATTTGTCCCTACGACCAAACCTGTCCGGAGCAACCCAACAACATGCCGAGTCCCGCCGTCACCTCGCCGCAAGTAGCCGTCAACGACATTGGCTCCGCCGAGGATTTTCTCGCAGCAATAGACAAAACGATCAAGTACTTCAACGATGGCGACATCGTCGAAGGCACCATCGTCAAAGTTGACCGGGACGAGGTGCTCCTCGACATCGGCTACAAGACCGAAGGGGTCATCCCCGCCCGCGAACTCTCCATCAAGCACGATGTCGACCCCAACGAGGTCGTTACCGTCGGTGATGAGGTCGAGGCCCTTGTTCTCACCAAGGAGGACAAAGAAGGCCGTCTGATCCTGTCCAAGAAGCGCGCGCAGTACGAGCGCGCCTGGGGCACCATCGAGGCGCTCAAGGAGAAGGACGAGGCCGTCAAGGGCACCGTCATCGAGGTCGTCAAGGGCGGCCTGATCCTCGACATCGGGTTGCGCGGCTTCCTGCCCGCCTCGCTGGTCGAGATGCGTCGTGTCCGCGATCTGCAGCCGTACATCGGCAAGGAGATCGAGGCCAAGATCATCGAGCTGGACAAGAACCGCAACAACGTGGTGCTCTCCCGCCGCGCCTGGCTGGAGCAGACCCAGTCCGAGGTGCGCAGCGAGTTCCTCAACCAGCTGCAGAAGGGCACCATCCGCAAGGGTGTGGTCTCGTCGATCGTCAACTTCGGCGCGTTCGTCGATCTCGGCGGTGTCGACGGTCTGGTGCACGTTTCCGAGTTGTCTTGGAAGCACATCGATCACCCGTCCGAGGTCGTCCAGGTAGGCGACGAGGTCACCGTCGAGGTGCTCGACGTCGACATGGACCGCGAGCGGGTTTCGTTGTCGCTCAAGGCGACTCAGGAAGACCCGTGGCGCCACTTCGCCCGCACCCACGCGATCGGTCAGATCGTTCCGGGCAAGGTCACCAAGCTCGTTCCGTTCGGCGCGTTCGTCCGTGTCGAGGAGGGCATCGAGGGCCTGGTGCACATCTCCGAGCTGGCTGAGCGCCACGTCGAGGTGCCCGACCAGGTGGTGGCCGTCGGCGACGACGCGATGGTCAAGGTCATCGACATCGACCTGGAGCGCCGCCGAATCTCGTTGTCGCTCAAGCAGGCCAACGAGGACTACACCGACGAGTTCGACCCGGCGAAGTACGGCATGGCCGACAGCTATGACGAGCAGGGCAACTACATCTTCCCCGAGGGCTTCGACGCCGAGACCAACGAATGGCTCGAAGGATTCGACACCCAGCGCACCGAGTGGGAGGCCCGCTACGCCGAGGCCGAGCGCCGGCACAAGATGCACACCGCGCAGATGGAGAAGTTCGCCGCTGCCGAAGCTGCCGGGCACGCCGACAGCGATCACGCGCCGGCCAACGGTGCTTCCTCGCCGAAGGAGGCGGGCGGCTCGCTGGCCAGCGACGCACAACTGGCCGCGCTGCGCGAAAAGCTCGCCGGTAACGCCTAACCTTCGCCACGGATGCTGCGCATCGGTTTGACCGGTGGCATCGGCGCCGGGAAATCGGCGCTGTCTGCCACATTCGCGGAATGCGGTGGGATCATCGTCGACGGCGACGTCATTGCTCGAGAGGTCGTCCAGCCGGGCACCGAAGGGTTGGCGTCGCTCGTCGAGGCGTTCGGTGAAGACATCCTGGCCGAGGATGGATCGCTGGATCGTCCGGCTTTGGCGGCCAAGGCTTTTGCCGACGACGAGGCGCGTCAGAAGCTGAACGCAATCGTTCACCCGTTGGTGGGGCAGCGGCGCGCGGAGATCATCGCGTCGGTGCCGCAGGACGCGGTTGTCGTCGAAGATATTCCACTGCTGGTGGAATCCGGCATGGCGCCGCTGTTCCCGTTGGTCGTCGTGGTGCACGCCGACGTCGAGCTGCGGGTGCGGCGGCTGGTCGAGCTGCGGGGCATGGCCGAGGACGACGCCCGCGCCAGGATCGCGCTGCAGGCCAACGACGAGCAGCGTCGTGCCGTCGCCGACATCTGGCTGGACAACTCGGGCAGCCAAGAGGATTTGGTCAAGCGGGCCCGTGAGGTCTGGAACGACCGGATCGTGCCGTTCGCGCACAACCTGACCGAGCGACGGTTCGTCCGCGCACCGGCGCAAGTGGTGTCGGCCGATCCGACCTGGCCGGACCAGGCGCGGCGCATCGTTAACCGGCTGGCGACGTCGTGCGGCCATAAGGCGTTGCGCGTCGACCACATTGGATCGACAGCGGTTCCGGAGTTCGACGCCAAGGACGTCATCGATATCCAGATCACCGTCGAATCACTGGCCGTGGCCGACGAACTCGGCGAGGCGTTGTTATCGGCCGGCTACCCGCGCATCGAGCACATCGAGCAGGACGACGCCAAGGCCGATGCCCGCAGCACGGTCAGCGATTACGACCACAATGACGATCCGGCCTTGTGGCGCAAGCGAATTCACGCCTCGGCCGACCCTGGTCGTCCGACGAACGTGCATATCAGGGTGGCCGGCTGGCCCAATCAGCAGTTTGCCTTGCTGTTCGTTGACTGGCTGGCCGCCAACCCCGCGGAGCGGGTGAACTACCTGGCCGTCAAACACGAGGCCGAAAAGCCCGCGGACGGCGACACGGCGATCTATGTCGAGGCCAAGGAACCGTGGTTCGCCGACGCCTACCGCCGGGCCTGGGAGTGGGCCGATTTCACCGGCTGGCGGCCGTAGCCGGGTCTGCTAAGTGGGCTTCCTAGGTGGGCAAGGGCGCTCCGCATTGCAGCGCACCGTTATTGGGGTCGGAATTGCCGGGTACCGGCCGGACCATCTGGTCGGCCTGGGTGAAAACGTTGTCGTCGACATCGATCTCGCAGTGCACGTTCGCCGCGTACGGGAAATGCAGCACAATCCGCAGGCCGGCTTGAGCAGGATCGGGCAACACGGTGTTGGCCTCGAACGCGTTGCCCGGCATCGACGGAAGGTTCGTGGTGTTCGTCTGGCCGCCGTTGGTGATGAAGGTGGCCTGACTGCCGGTCGTCAGGGCGTCAATCCTGGCCCGGTAGGTGATGTTGTGCAGGTCCGCATGCGCGGTTGCGGGAACCAACTGCGAGCCGATCACGGTCACCACGACCGCCGGTATCCACCTGCGCTTATCGGGGCTCATAGCTGCTGAGATTACGCCCAGCGCGATCCGAGAACCACACGAGTTCCCCGTCAGGACGATTCGGCCAGATCGTCCGGTGTGCGTTCGGGCAGCGCCGATTCGGGTTGGCTCTTAACGGGTTTGCGTCGCGCGTCGACTTCCTCGTCTTTGCGTTTGATCAGCAGCCAGGTTTCGTCTGTGCCCGCACGAATCCTGGTGAGGGTAAAGCAGCCACACAGCTTCTCGCCGTGCAGGCGGAACGAAAGGTGGCCGCGGTCCAGGCATTCGACCATCTCACGCTCGGTCGCGTTGGCATAGCTGCCGCGGTCCCAGACGGTCATCGGGCCGGCTCCGTACTCGCCTTCGAACTCGGCGGCGTCCAGCGGGTGATCCTCGGTACGGCGCGCCATCCGCCTGTCCTTCGGGTTCGTCGACGGCCCGTCGGCTAACGCCCACGACACGAGCACCCCCTGGATCTCCAGGCGGAAGTCGTAGTGGTCGCTGCCGGCGGCGTGGTGCTGGATGACGAAGCAGGGCCCGTTCTTGCTGGCGCGGCGTTTGCGTCCCAGCCGACCACGTGGCTCGGGGCTGTTCGCGGATCGAAGGCCGGACCGCCATTTGCGCCGGTATTCACTCAAGGGCATACCGGGTAGTTACCCCGGCGCAGGATCCGAAAACGAGCGGATTGGCCGGCGCCAGCTGAGCTCGATGCCGTTGCCGGCCAGCCAGCGGTGCAGGTCATAGCCGTTTCCGGCCAGCCCTTCGACGGCGTGCACGGCGCGACGCACCGCCTGCTCGGCAACTTCGGGAGTCAGCAGGCCCTGGCGCACCGCATCCAGCAGCTCGTCGACATCGGCCAGTCCCGCGCCGGAGCCGGTCCGCACCTCGATGTCGAGGTAGTGGTCCTCGGCGTTCCACACGTCAGGACCGGGCGTGTATTCGCCCACATCGAGGTAGTAGTCGTGGTCACGTTCATGGCCCGGATTGAAGTGGAACACCGTGGCGCGCAGTCCAAGCGACGGCAGCAGCCAGGATTCCAGGTAGTGGAACTGGGCTCGGCCCGGAGTGGGCCGGGCGACGTAGAGCCCCCACGGGTGCACCGCGTACTCGTCGACCGCCCGGACGATGCCTTTGGGGTCGGTGTTGGTGCGGGCGGCCAGGTCGAACGTTTCGTGCTTCGGCAGATGGATGGTGTCACCTTTCGAAAGGATCGCGACGGTCAGCGGCGCAGCCGGATCTTCCACCGGACGAAGCCGAGATAAACCAACGACAGCGCTGCCAGCATGCCCATGTCGAGCAGCCAGGTCTTCAATGTGTGCTGCCAGAACCGGTCCTGGGAGAGCAGCGAATCGGGAACCAGGTGCCGCAGGTCGACCGTCGAGGCCGCCGCGGCGTAACCCCAGCGCGCCGGCATGACGAACGACAGCTGGTCGAGCCCGAGCCGGCCGGTCACCGGGACCATGCCGCCGCACAACACCAGCTGCGCCATGACGGCCACCACGAACAGCGGCATGATCTGCTCGCTGGAGCGGACCAGCGACGAAATGGCCAGGCCCAGAATGGCCGACGCGACACAGGTCGCCGCGACGGTCGCGAACAGCTCGACGGTGGCCGCCACCGTGCCGTGGCCCAGCAGCACGCCGCCGCGCGACGGGGCGCTCTTGCCGATCACCACGATCGCGGTGATGATCGCCGACTGCACGATCGCGAACCCGCAAAAGACCGCCGTCTTGGCGAGCAGATACGCCGTCGTGGACAGCCCGACCGCTTGCTCGCGCTGGAAGATGGCGCGTTCACCGACCAGGTCACGGATCGTCAGCGCGGTACCCATGAACGCCGCGGCGGGCATCAGCAGCGCCAGTATCTGGGCGGATTCGTCGGGCGTGCCCGCGTTCGGGCCGGGCAGGTGGAACCCGTTCGAGCCCGGCACCGTCAGCGACAGTGACCCCAGGATGAACGGCAACAGTGCCAGGAAGATGAAGTACGCGCGGTCGGCGACAACCAGACGAATCTGTCGGCGGGCGATCGTCGAGATCTGGCGCCGCACGCTGGTGTGGACCGGTTCACCCAGTTCGTCGGGCTCATCGTCCTTGGCCGCCAACGGTTTCTGCGGTCGCCGCTGCGCCTCGCTCCGTTCCAGAAAGCGCCGGTTGGCTTCCTCGGGATCGGCGCCCACCTTGGTGAAGATCTTGGCCCAGTTGCTGGTGCCCATCGCCGTACCGATCTGGTCCGGCAGGCCGCAGTAGGCCGTCTTGCCGCCCGGCGCCACCAACAGCAACTGGTCGCACAGTTCGAGGTAGGACAGCATGTGCGTCACCACGATCACCACGCGGCCGGCATCGGCCAACTGACGCAGCATCATCATGACCTGGTGGTCGAGGGCGGGATCCAGGCCCGACGTCGGCTCGTCCAGGATCAGCAGCGACGGGCCGGTCAGCAGTTCCAGCGCCACCGAGGCGCGTTTGCGCTGGCCGCCGGAGAGCTTGTCGACGCGGGTTTCCGCGTGCTTGGTCAGGTCGAGTTCCTCGAGCACCTGGGTGACGACCTTGGCGCGGTCGGCTTTGCTGGTGTCGGGTGGCAGCCGAAGTTCGGCGGCATAGCCCAGCGCCTGGTTCACCGTTAGCTGGCGGTGCACGACGTCGTCTTGCGGGACCATGCCTATCCTGCTGCGCAGCGAGGCGTACTCGGAGTGAATGTTGTGACCCTCGAAGGTGACTGAGCCGGAGCTGGGAGTGGTGTATCCGGCGATCAGCCGGGCCAGGGTGCTCTTCCCGGCGCCCGATCCGCCGATGACGGCGGTCAACGTGCCGGGGCGCGCGGTCAGCGAGATGTTGTCCAGCAGTTGTTTGCCATTGTCGACCACGTACTTGACGTCGCGCACCTCCAGGCCGCCGGCTCGCGTGGCGGCTTCGCTGAGTTTGATCAGCGTGCCGTCGCGGACGACCAGGTCGACGTTGCCGATGGTGACCACGTCGTCGTCGCTCAAGATCGCCGATCCGACCCGGGTGCCGTTGACGAACGTTCCGTTGATGCTGTTGTCCCGGACCTCCAAGCCCAGCGGCGTGGGAATCAACGTCGCGTGCTGACGCGAGGCCAGGACGTCGGCGACGACGATGTCGTTCTCGGGGGCCCGGCCGATCGTCATGGCGCCGACGGTGCCCGCGGCCGACGAGGCGCGCGGTGAGAGCAACTTCACAAAACGTGTGGCGAGGTTCGACACGTCGGCCGTCTTGGCGTCGATCACGGTCGAGTCGGCGGGCGGCGTGGAGTCCGCCTCGGCCAGCGACCCGGCGTTGACGACGGTCAGGTCGTCGGGCGGTGTCGCGCGCGGCGGCGGCATCCGTGGTGGCGCCTTGCGCGGCTGCGTGCCGGGATGCCTTGGCGGGCCGGGCATTTGAGGCTGCCGCGGTGGCATGCGGGGCGCCGGGTGGGGGCCGCTGCGCTGTTGGTTCCCGGCCTGCCGCGGCAGCGGTGGGAGCGGCTGCGCGGGCGTCGTCGGCTGGTCCGGAATCGCGGACCAGGCGATGGTGGGTGGCCCGGAATCCGGCGTCGACCTCGGTTGGGACGGCCCGCTGATCTGACCCTGTTGCGGTCCGATGACGAAGGTCAGCCGCGGGCCCTGGGGGTTTCCGACGTTAATGCTCTGACCGTCGTGGATGTCGATGACCGGCATCCGGTAGCCGTTGACGTAAGTCCCGTTCAGCGAGCCGTTGTCGATGGCCAGCCAGCGGCCTTGGTCGAAGCGCAGGATCAGGTGCGCACGTGATATCCGCGGGTCGGTGATGCGCAGGTCTGCGTGCTGATCTCGGCCGACGATCACCTCGTTACCTGCGGCGAAGGTTCTTTGAGACCCGTCGTGCCGAATTGTCAGGACAGGAGGGGCGGGTCGACTCACTACTCAAGTATCGGTCCGCCGAGTCAGTGCCTCCCATTGAACTCGCCTGTGACTTGCCTTTGTTTCTATTCGGCGGCTTCATAGCTGGTTCATAGCGTCCAGCAGCCTCCCGCCTATGCGCATCCGGCATGATTCGAACAGGAGGGTTCAGAGGGGGATCTGCCCCGCAATGCAAGCACCGCGCGGTACCGCGCCGTGGTGACACGCGCACGAATGCCGACACACGAGGGGGCAATCACCCATGGATGAGCTGAAGCGCCCTACCAGGCGCCTCGGCAGCGGCCGGCGGCTGCTGACTAATCCGCGACTGGCCCGAGAAGCGCTGCGCGCGGGGTTTCAATCGCTTCCTTCAGCGACCGTCGCACATCTGTTTCGCCGTGTCCCTCCGGTCAATTCGGCTCCAAACGTCGAAACCCCGCAAGGCCCGGCAGACGAGCAGCGCAGCGAGGCCAGCGGATCGCGCCTGGCGATGGCCAACGGCGCGTCGTTCGCGGGCTACACCATCTTGCGGCCGCTGGGCGCGGGCGGGATGGCCGAGGTTTATCTGGCTTTGCATCCCCGGCTGCCGCGGCGCGACGTGATCAAAGTCCTCGCCGAGGCCGTCACCGCGGACAGCGAGTTCCGCGAAAGGTTCAACCGGGAGGCCGATCTCGCCGCCACGCTGTGGCACCCGCACATCGTCGGCGTCCACGATCGCGGCGAATTCGACGGCCAGCTGTGGATCTCGATGGACTACGTCGAGGGCACCGACGCGTCCCGGCTGGTGAAAGAGCGCTACCAGGACGGGATGCCGATCGGTCAGGTGTGCGCCATTCTCGAAGCCGTCGCGGGCGCACTCGATTACGCACACGATCGCGGCCTCCTGCATCGCGATGTCAAACCCGCCAACATCCTGCTCACTCATCCCGGTGACGATGATCAGCGAATCCTGTTGGCGGACTTCGGTGTAGCGCGACACCTGGGCAACATCAGCGGGATCACCGAGACCAATGTCGCCGTCGGGACGGTCGCGTACGCGGCGCCCGAGCAGCTGACCGGATCCAACATCGACCGCCGCGCGGATCAATATGCGTTGGCCGCCACGGCATTTCATCTACTCACCGGCGCTCCGCCGTTCCAGCATTCCAATCCGATCGCGGTCATCAGCCAGCATCTGCACGAGGATCCGCCCCGGCTCAGCGACTACCGCCCCGACTTGGCGCACCTCGACGACGTGTTCTTCAAGGCCCTTGGCAAGCAACCCGCGGAGCGGTTCGAGCGGTGTCGTGCGCTCGCCGCCGCCGTCGCTGAGCGGGTTGAGGCTGTGGCGGAGACGCAGACCGGTGGCGCCGCGATCACGCCACACCGGCGCCGCGGAGCCCGCGGTCTGGTGGCGGCGGCCAAAGGCAGGTTCTCGTCGAGGGTCCGGTGGTCGGCCGCGCTGGTGTGTGCGGTGCTCGTCGCCGTCGCGGCGACCTGGTCGACGCTGTATTCGTTCCAGCCGGCAAGTCCGCAACCCAACCCCGCGCTGGCTTCGAGGCCGTCCGCGCCGGCCGCAAGTGCCGCGCCCAGGCCCGGCGGACCGGTCCTGGGCGGCAGCTATCAGTTGACCTATGACCGGACCAAGCGGACCACCAACGGCGTCGCGATCCGGCACGACGGCTCCGACACCAACTGGTGGGCGTTCCGTTCGGCATGCACCACCGACGGATGCGCGGCCACCGGTACCAAGCTGGACGACACCAATCACCAAGTGGCCAGCACCGCCGACGCCGGCGAAACCGACACTCTGCGTTACGTCGGCGGGTATTGGCAGGGTGCGCCGCAGCAGGAGCGGGTCGGCTGCCGCCAACCCAATGGGCAGGTCAGGGCGACTCAGCAGGAGACCGTCGCGTGGTCGTTGGCGCCCCAGCCGGACGGCACACTGCGGGGCACCGAAACCGAAACCGTGCTGAGCAACGAGTGCGCGGCGCAAGGTGCCGTGGTGCGGCTGCCCGTCGTGGCCACCCGGGTCGGCGACGCGCCGGCGGGGGTGACCTTGGGCGATCCGAACCAGGTGATAAGCACCTCGACCACACCGGCGCACCCGGCACCGGCCGTCCTCGGCGGGTTGTGCACCGACGTCGACAAACTCGCCTACGACCCGACCAGCAACCAGCAGGTCGTGTGTGAAGGCAACACGTGGGACAAAGCGCCCATCGCGACGGGCGTGCACGCGGCGGGCAGCTCGTGCGACCTGCCCGACGTCCCGGCGTTCGCGACGTCCACCTCGAACGACGGCTACCTGCTGCAATGCGATCCGGTCACCAGGATGTGGACCCGGCACTGACCGGGTCGTGGTGAACGCGCATCGATAGGCGACTTTGGAAGACGATATCGCCGGCGATATCGCGTTTGCGGACCGAGTGGTGCATTCCCGCGGGGTACCCGTGTGGCGTATGTGGTGACCAGGCCTGCCCGACTTTCGCTGCCCGACAATCCGCATAAACTTTTGCCCATGCAGCAATTGCGTGTAGTTACTGCTGCTCTGCAAGCGATGGCCAGCCGGTGGGGCGCTTCGGTGGGCCAATTAAGCGAAACGGCGGCTCCGGCGGGGCTCGGTTTGTCGTGTCAGGCCAGCGCCGGAGCGGTGGGTGCAGCCCATGCCGACGTCGCTGCTTTCACGTCCGCGTTGGCCGCACGGGTCGGTACCCGTGCAACTCATGTTGCCGAAGCCGACGGTCGCTATATCGCCAATGAAGCTAACTCGGCCAACGAGATTGCCGCTGTGACCCCTCCGGTGATCGGCGTGTAACGATGTCAGCGGTCGCGGCGTTTCCCGGCCTGTCGCAGCTGTTGGCGTGGCCCACTGAACATCTCACGGAGGCGGCCGCCCACTGGGAGGTTGTCGGCGAGCGTAGTTACGGGCTAGCCCACCAGGTGTGGCAGGACGCGCTATCGATCGACTGGCAAGGTGAGGCCGCCGATGCGCTGCGCACCGCGACCTACGCCGACATGATGACGACCAGCGTGGCGGCCGATCAGTTGCAGGCGGCGGCGAAGGTTGCCCGGGGCGGCGCCTCGGACCTGTATGCAGTCCGATCGCGCGTGCGCTATGCGGTCGAGGACGCCCGGACAGCGGGTTTCGATGTGAGGGAAGATCTTTCAGTCACGGATCGTTTGATCGGTGGGTCGGCTGTGCAGCGGGCCACCCGACAGGCGCAGGCACAAGCCTTGGCCTCCGACATCCGCCAACGCGCCGCACAGTTGGTCGCCATTGACCAACAGGTCGCAGGCAACGTCACCGCGACCGTCGCTGGAATCCGCGACACCTTCCCGCAAGATCCAGGGCCTGACACGCCTCCAAAGAATGGCCACGTTCAAGCCGTCGACAACCACACCTTCAAGCAAGACCCGCCGCCTGCTGGCCCTCCGGGCAATCCGTTTGCGGGGTGGACGGAAGAGCAAAAAGCTCAAGTAGCAGCGGAAATTGCCCATGGTCACGCTTTGGAACATTTTCCGGGAAAGACACCGCAGGACCTTGCCAGGTGGATCTACGACTCAATGAATGACCCGAATACTCGTGTCGGTACGAGCATCAACTCCGGCGGATTGGCCCTACTGCGGGATGGCCAGGTGATTTTCATCAATCCGCAGGACGGAGACTACGGAACTGCCTTCGTGCCTAAGCCACTTCCTGGCGACGCATGGCGGACGCCGCTGGACTACTTCGAGCGGAACACTAGGGCGCTCGAGCCGCTACCGCCTCCCACACCCGGACGGCTGCCGCCGGTCGTTCCCGGTGAGATGGCGCCCCCTGCACAAGGGTCATCCCCTGTACCCGCGGCGCGACCCGCACCCCCGCCCCCCGCACCAGTTGAAGCACCCCCAGCGCCGAAGCCGCCGCCCCCGGTTAAGGGTGGCACGGGATTTGGTGGCGGACCCTCGATGCCCATAGGGCCCCAGCTAGTGCCGCCCCCGCATGCCGGTCATCATCACCCGCCCGCAATCGGTGATATGGACCCTGACCCGTGGGATCACGGCGAATGAAGCTCGACCGAGCGGTTGAGATTTCCGTCCCGCGTTGTCGAATGGTCCCTGAACCGGGGGCACAGCGCCGACGGCTCCCGGGGGTAACCGCTCACGCCCCAATGTCGTTTACAGCCCGGGGGGATACTGCCTTCCTTGCTGCTCGCGACGCACATTGTTCCAGTAGCGATTCTCTTCCTCAATTTCTTCGGCCGTGCGGGCCCTACCACCGTTCGGAAACAATAACTTCGCGCGTGTATGCCCTCCGATTTTGCGGCGACGCTGCAGGCCGCGCAGCAAACTCACCGCTTCGGTGTCGGAGAATCCGGTGACGGTGGCGAAATCCAGGCCAGCGCCGACCAGGTCACTGGCCCAGGTGATTTCGGTCAAAAACAACACCCGCGCCCAATCAATATCCTCCAATGGCTGACCGCTGGTGACGGCACGCCGAAGACGGAGAGTGAGGGCACCGAACTCTTCCCACGTCGACAGCCCGAGCACCTGAAACGGAAACGGTGCGTCCGCCGCGGACAACGCCCATTGTTCCAGCGCCTGCCGGATGAACTCGCGTTCCCTATCGGTCAGGTCGACCGCCACTAAATCAAAAGAACCCGTCATCGACTCGATCCTAAGACCAGCACCCGGGCGCTTGTCGGTATACGCCTCTACCCTGGTGGCATGGCTTTCGCCACCGAACATCCAGTCGTCGCGCATTCGGAGTACCGCGCGGTTGAGCAGGTCATGCGCGCCGGCGGCCAGTTCGAGGTGGTCAGCCCGCATGATCCTGCCGGTGACCAGCCGGGCGCCATCAACGACCTCGAGCGGCGGATCTTGGCGGGGGAGCGCGATGTCGTGCTGCTCGGGGCGACCGGCACCGGAAAGTCGGCCACCACCGCCTGGCTGATCGAGCGGCTGCAGCGGCCCACCCTCGTCATGGCCCCGAATAAGACCCTGGCCGCCCAGCTGGCCAATGAACTGCGAGAGATGTTGCCGCACAACGCAGTCGAGTACTTCGTCTCGTACTACGACTACTACCAGCCGGAGGCGTACATCGCGCAGACCGACACCTACATCGAAAAGGACAGCTCGATCAATGACGATGTGGAGCGGCTGCGGCACTCCGCGACGTCGTCGCTGCTGTCCCGTCGCGATGTGGTGGTGGTGGCCTCGGTGTCCTGCATCTACGGCCTGGGCACGCCGCAGTCCTACCTGGACCGCTCGGTCGAGTTGCGGGTCGGCACGGAAGTGCCGCGCGACGGGTTGCTGCGGTTGCTGGTCGACGTGCAGTACACCCGCAACGACCTGTCCTTCACCCGCGGCTCGTTCCGGGTGCGCGGCGACACCGTGGAGATCATTCCGTCGTACGAAGAGCTCGCGGTGCGTATCGAGTTCTTCGGCGACGAGATCGAGGCGTTGTACTACCTGCACCCGCTGACCGGCGAGGTGGTCCGGCAGGTCGACTCGCTGCGGATCTTCCCGGCCACCCACTATGTCGCTGGCCCCGAGCGGATGGCGCAGGCAA
Organism: uncultured Actinomycetota bacterium; assembly: GCA_963794245.1. Classification (GTDB taxonomy): domain Bacteria; phylum Actinomycetota; class Actinomycetes; order Mycobacteriales; family Mycobacteriaceae; genus Mycobacterium. The sequence continues at coordinate 15,261 of CAWCDD010000008.1, forward strand.
TCTCGACCATCGAGGAAGAGCTCGCCGAGCGGCTCGCCGAATTCGAGAGCCAGGGCAAGCTGCTGGAAGCCCAGCGGCTGCGGATGCGCACCAACTACGACATCGAGATGATGCGCCAGGTCGGCTTCTGCTCGGGCATCGAGAACTATTCGCGGCACATCGACGGCCGGGGACCCGGCTCGCCGCCGGCGACGTTGCTGGACTACTTCCCCGAGGACTTTCTGCTGGTCATCGACGAGTCGCACGTGACCGTGCCGCAGATCGGCGGTATGTACGAGGGCGACATGTCGCGTAAGCGCAACCTCGTCGATTTCGGGTTCCGGCTGCCGTCGGCGTGCGACAACCGCCCGCTGACGTGGGAAGAGTTCGCCGACCGGATCGGGCAGACGGTGTACCTGTCGGCCACCCCCGGCCCCTACGAGCTCAGCCAGGCCGCCGGGGAGTTCGTCGAGCAGGTGATCCGCCCCACCGGGCTGGTGGACCCGAAGGTCGTGGTCAAGCCAACCAAGGGGCAGATCGACGACCTGATCGCGGAGATCCGCAAACGGGCCGAGGCAGACGAGCGGGTGCTGGTGACGACCCTGACCAAGAAGATGGCCGAGGACCTCACCGACTACCTGTTGGAGATGGGAATCCGGGTGCGCTACCTGCACTCCGAGGTCGACACCCTGCGCCGGGTGGAACTGCTGCGCCAGCTGCGTCTCGGCGACTACGACGTGCTGGTCGGCATCAACCTGCTGCGCGAGGGCCTCGACCTGCCCGAGGTATCGCTGGTGTCGATCCTCGACGCCGATAAGGAAGGCTTCCTGCGGTCGTCGCGCAGCCTCATCCAGACGATCGGCCGCGCCGCACGCAACGTCTCCGGCGAAGTGCACATGTACGCCGACAAGATGACCGACTCGATGAAGGAGGCCATCGACGAGACCGAACGGCGACGCGAGAAGCAGGTCGCCTACAACGAGGCCAACGGCATCGACCCGCAGCCGCTGCGCAAGAAGATCGCCGACATCCTCGATCAGGTCTATCGCGAGGCGGACGACTCCGAAAACGTTCAGATCGGGGGATCGGGGCGCAACGCCTCGCGCGGCCGCCGCGCACAGGGCGAGCCCGGTCGCGCCGTCAGCGCCGGCATCATCGAGGGCCGCGACACCGCCAGCATGCCGCGCGCCGAACTGGCCGACCTGATCAAAGATCTCACCGCGCAGATGATGGCTGCCGCCCGCGACTTGCAATTCGAACTGGCCGCGCGGTTCCGCGACGAAATCGCCGACCTCAAAAAGGAATTGCGCGGAATGGACGCTGCCGGTCTGAAGTGACGCGCGGCACCTCATACGGTGTAGGGGTGACGAAGACGGGAAGCGACACCGGCAGTTGGCGCGAACTGCTGGGCAGCTACCTGGGAACGTCCACCATCCTGGCCGGTGGTGTTCTGCTGTACGCCACCAACGAGTTTCTGACCACCAGCCTGCTCCCGAGCACGGTCGCCGAAATCGGCGGCGCCCGCTTGTATGCGTGGGTGATCACCCTGTATCTGGTGGGGTCGGTGGTCGCGGCGGCCACGGTGAACACCTTGCGACTGCGCATAGGTGCGCGCTCCTCATTCCTGTGGGGCCTGGCCGTCTTCGGCATCGCGAGCATCGTGTGCGCGCTTGCGCCGAACATGGAGGTGTTGATAGCCGGACGTGCCCTGCAAGGGGTGGCCGGCGGTCTGCTGGCCGGCTTGGGCTACGCGCTCATCAATACCGCCCTGCCGCGTTCGCTGTGGACCCGCGGCTCCGCGCTGGTGTCGGCGATGTGGGGGGTCGCGACCTTGGTCGGGCCCGCGATAGGCGGCCTTTTCGCGCAGTTTGGGTTGTGGCGGTGGGCATTTGGTGCGATGGCCATTCTCACCGCACTGATGGCCCTGTTGGTGCCGATGGCACTCACCAACCGCGACGTCGCCCCCGGGGAGGTGACGGCGACCCCGATTAACAAGGTGCCGGTGCGGTCGCTCGTGTTGATGGGCGCCGCCGCCCTGGCGGTCAGCGTTGCGGAGTTGCCGCGCAACGTCTTCGCGACCGTGGGGCTCCTGGTCGCCGGTGCGTTGCTGATCGGCGCATTCGTGTTCGTCGACTGGCGGATGCATGCAGCGGTGTTGCCGCCCAGCGTATTTGGCCGCGGACCGTTGAAATGGATTTACCTGACGATGGCGGTGCAGATGGGTGCCGTGATGGTCGACACTTACGTGCCGTTGTTCGGTCAGCGGTTGGCGCACCTGACACCGGTCGCGGCGGGATTTCTGGGTGCGGCGTTGGCACTGGGTTGGACGATCGCCGAGATCTCCAGCGCATCGCTGAGCGACCCCCGCGTTGTCGGCCGGGTGATCGCGGCAGCGCCGTTGGTGATGGCGTCGGGCCTGGTCTTGGCCGCAGCAACACAGCGCGCTGACGCGTCAATCGGGGCCGTTCTGCTATGGGCGGCCGGGTTCCTGGTCGCCGGAATCGGTATCGGGATGACCTGGCCACATCTTTCGATGCGCGCCATGGACTCGGTCGACGACCCGTCCGAGGGTGGCGCGGCGGCCGCGGCGATCAATACCGTCCAATTGATCTCCGCGGCCTTCGGTGCCGGGCTGGCGGGCGTGGTGGTCAACAACGCGCAGGGTGGGGACGTGGCGGCGGCTCGCTGGTTGTATCTGGTTTTCGCGGTGCTGGCCGTGAGCGGCGTCTTGGCGTCGTATCGCGCGGTTCGCGCTATGGGCTGACCTACTCCACGTCATCCTCGCCATTCACTCTCGTCAGCGCGTCGACTTGACGACCTGCGAGTAGTGGAATTGCCAACGTTCGACTATGTGGAAGCCGAGATAGCCCGGGAATCGATATGCCGGGGCGCGGCCGAATGCGCCCGGCGGCAACGATTGCCCGACTTGATGATCGGGGAACGATTTGTCGTAGCTGGTGATGGTCCACAGCGTGGTGCACTTGTTGATCTTGGCCGTCGTCAGCCACACCGCGACGTGACCGTCCCACAGCGAACCGACCTTCGGGCCGTACACGCCGCGTTCGACGTCGATCAGCGAGTGAAACGCCGCCGGTCGGGTGGCCAGCACGGCACGGATGGGGCCGGGCCGCCACGGCACTGTGTTATCCGCCAGCAAGCAGTCGCCCGGCGCGGCGTGCGAGCTGATCACGTCGGCCACCTGGCTGTAGTCCCAGCCTTCCTTGGCATACGGCCAGCGCTGCACGAACAGGTAGTTGGGGACCGCGGCCGCCGCGAAAAGCACCACCAGACCGGCGATCAGCCACGGCCGGCGCGCGACGGTGATGATGCAGATCGCCAACAGGACGGCCATCGCCGGGGTGGTCAGAATCAGGTACCGCGGAAAGTACATCGGCTCGCCGATCGCCGAATACAGCACGACGGCGGCGGTGGGCAGCACGACCCACCCGACGCAGATGGTCAGCAGGCGGCGCATATCGCCCAACGGGGCCGGGGCGCCGACCAGCCGGGCGACGATCGCGGCCACCATGATGACCGCGCTGAGCACCGCGAACGGAACGCTGTGGTCGAAATACTGTCGCTGGGTGATGTCGAAGGCGTAGTGCCAGCTGACCGGGAAAAGCCAGTTGACCTGGAATGCCTGACCATGCGCGAACACGATGAACGGCGTCATGGCACCCAGCGCGACGGCCGTGCTGGCCGCCCACCAGATAACCGGGGATTTCCGGGCTCCCTTGGGCGTCAGCAGTGCCAGCGTCGCCGCGTACACCAGGACCAGCAGGACCAGGTTGAGGCTCAGCAGAATCGACACCATCAGCGCCACGGCGTAGCCCACCCACAGCCAGGGCCGATTGCGCCGCACCGCGGCGAGGAACAACACGGTCAGCCAGATGGCCGCGGCCACCGAAAGGGCATACGAGCGGGCTTCGATACCCGCCCAAGTCGTGCGCGGCAGGATCGCGAAGACGACGCCCGCGCACACCGCGGTGCCGCGTCCCGGTGCGAATTGCCTGGTGAACACGACGACACCGGCGGCGGCAGCCCCGATCGCCAGCGCACTGGGAGCCCGCGACCAGAACTCGGTCGGCGGAAAGATCGCGAACCAGCCGTGCATCATCAGGTAGTACAGGCCGTGCACGGCGTCGATATGGCCCAGCAGCCGCCACAGTTCGGGCAGAGTTCGGCTCGCCGCTGCCGAAATCGTCGCACCTTCGTCGAACCACAGCGAAGGCCGGCAGGCCCAGGCGCCGCTGATCAGGGCTGCCAGGACGGCGATCACCCACGGGTCGACTAACCTGCCACGCGCGCGTGCGGGCCCGGATGCGCCGATGACATCCGGGGAGCCCTGCTCGAGCGTGGGCGCAGCCATGATGCCTGTCACTGTAAGGCGCACCTGATCGACCTGGTCACCAGCGGTCCGGCAGTTCGATGGAAGCGGGCCAGGCTCGGCTCGATGCCCAGTCGCCGCGTGCGTAGTCCGTGGAAAGCGCCGCAACGCAGGGCCTTCGGGCCTGGGCAGGGGCGCTGCATGGCCTCATTATCTCCGAATGGCGTCCGTTACCGCAGCGTGGCGACGTAAATGGAGGGTTGCGCCACACCGTAGCTGTGTGGTTAATCTGACCCATCTAGATCGGACAACGCGCTAGTGTCTTGGGGTTGGCCTGGCAAACGACACTGGGAGGGTAAATGTCCGCTTATCGGACCGTGGTGGTCGGCACTGACGGCTCGGACTCATCGATGCGTGCCGTGGAACGGGCGGCCGAGATCGCTGGGGCAGACGCCAAGCTGATCATCGCGTCGGCGTACCTGCCTCAGCATCAGGATGGCCGGGCCGCCGACGTCCTGAAGGAAGAAAGCTACAAGGTGTCGGGCACAGCCCCGATTTACGCGATCTTGCAGGATGCAAAAGAGCGGGCGCACAAGGCGGGCGCGAAAAACGTCGAGGAGCGCCCAATCGAGGGTGCGCCCGTTGACGCCCTGGTCAGCCTCGCCGAAGACGTGAAAGCCGACCTGCTGGTCGTCGGTAACGTCGGCCTGAGCACGATCGCGGGCCGCTTGTTGGGCTCGGTGCCTGCCAACGTTTCACGTCGGGCCAAGGTCGACGTGTTGATCGTGCACACCACGACCTAACGGACAGCTTTTCCGCGGCTCCTCGGGCCCGCAGGGCCACCGACCGCGCCGCTACCAGCCTCGCTCGCGCCATTCCTTCAGATGCGGGCGTTCAGTACCCAGCACGGTGTCGTCGCCGTGGCCGGGATAGATGACAGTGGAATCCGCATAGACCTCGAACACCCGGGTTGTGACGTCGTTGAGCAGCTGGGTGAAGTCACCCGGCTGCCACGTCTTGCCCACCCCGCCGGGGAACACCGAAGCGCCCGTGCCGACTCGTTCCGCCGTGGCTACGCTCCGGTTGTGGCCAGGATGATTCGGGCGACGAGAGCGGGGTCGTCGATCATGGCGTTGTGGCCGGTGCCGGGTAGGTCGACCCAATTTGCATCCGGAAGACGTTCGCGGGCGATGCGGCCGTAGGGTTCGGCCGGCACGAAACGGTCGAACTCCGCCCAGGCCAGCGTGATCGGGCAAGGGAGTGGGTCCAGCGGCTGGATCTCGTCGGGCTCGACGTCATTGACGATCGTGCAGCCCATCGGGTCCTCGAAGTACAGCTCGTAGGCGCGCTGCGCGCCGAGCCGCTCGCCGTGGCAGATGAAGTTGCGGAGCGTGATTCGCCTACCGATGTCCGTCTTGAGAAGCAGCGGCGCGATCGGCGACAACACCCGAAACACCTTGCCGCCCATGCGTATCAGCCTGAAGACGCGCGCCGCCGAGCCGTCGCTGGTCGACCAGAACCCCGCAGGGGAAATTGCGCAGACGCTGGCAGCGCGCCCGCGACGGGCCAACTCGATGGCCCCGGCCCCGCCACCCGAATTGCCGACGAGGTGGGGGCGGTCGAGGCCATGCTCATCGAGCCAGCGCTCGGCGTCGTCGTATAGGTCGGCGATGGTGGCTGGCCTGTGTTGTGGTTCGCTACCGCCGCGGTGGCCGATCGCGGTCGGAGTGTGCACCTGGTGGTAGTCCGACAGCAATGGCACCAGATCGTCCCAGACACGTCCCGAGCTGGTGAACGGATGTAGCAGCACTAGTGGTGGTTTCTGGCCGGTCACCGGGACAGTGTGTCAGCCAGCTTTGGCCGGCGCCGGGAAACTGGGTGTGGCGAGCGCCGTACCTAGCTTGCGCGAGAAGTACTTACCAGCCTCTGGCGCGCCATTCTCGGAGGTGCGGACGCTCGGCCCCGAGTGTGGTGTCGTCGCCGTGGCCGGGGTACACGACTGTAGCGTCGCTGTACCGACCGAAAACGCTGCTCTCTAGGTCGCTCATTAGCGATTCAAAGTCTTCTGGACGTGTTGTCCGCCCAGGACCGCCCGGGAAGAGGCAGTCGCCGGTGAACAACTGCGTGACGCCGCCCGTCGCCGGCCCGTCGAGGGCCAGCGCGATCGATCCGGGGGTGTGCCCGCGCAGGTGGATGACGTCGAAAGTCAGCTCGCCGATCTGCACGGTGTCGCCGTTGGCCAGCAAGCGGTCTGGTTTGACCGGCAGCGGTTCGGCGTCGACCTCGTGGGACGCGGTCGGCGCACCCGTGGCGGCGGCCACGGCTTCCAGCGCCTGCCAGTGGTCGAAGTGCTGATGGCTGGTCACGATCAGCGTCACGTTCGGCGCGTACCGTTGGACCAGGTCGATCAGAACGTCGGCGTCGTTGGCCGCATCGATCAGAAGTGTTTCCCCGGTCTCCGAACATGTCACCAGGTAGGCGTTGTTGTCCATTGGGCCCACGGACGCCTTGACGATCGTCACCCCGGGCAGGGTGCGTCGCGCGGCGTTACCAGGGTCGACGTGTCCGGTGTAGTTGTCGCTGAGCTTGTCCGGCGCTGTCATAGCGGCCACGTTACTGGTCGACGGGCTGGGATGGGTGGCTTGTCGGTGGGGGCACCTAGCATGGAATGCGCCGTGCGCAGTAACCGCCGTTAGGCGAGCAAAAGTTGCCAGATAGTTTCTGAGAGGGGCAGCGTGGCTGACCGCCTGATCGTCAAGGGTGCCCGTGAGCACAACCTGCGCGGTGTCGATCTCGACCTGCCGCGCGACTCGCTGATCGTCTTCACCGGGCTGTCCGGATCGGGCAAGTCGTCGCTGGCCTTCGACACGATCTTCGCCGAGGGTCAGCGCCGCTACGTGGAGTCCCTCTCGGCGTACGCGCGCCAGTTCCTGGGCCAGATGGACAAGCCGGACGTCGACTTCATCGAAGGACTTTCGCCGGCGGTGTCCATCGACCAGAAGTCGACGAACCGCAACCCGCGATCGACGGTCGGCACCATCACCGAGGTGTACGACTACCTGCGGTTGCTGTATGCCCGCGCGGGCACCCCGCACTGCCCGATCTGTGGCGAGCGGATCGCCCGTCAGACACCGCAGCAAATCGTCGACCAGGTGCTGGCCATGGCCGAGGGCACCCGGTTCCTGGTGCTCGCCCCCGTGGTGCGCACCCGAAAGGGCGAGTTCGCCGACCTGTTCGACAAGCTCAACGCGCAGGGCTACAGCCGGGTGCGGGTCGACGGTGTGGTGCATCCGCTGGCTGACCCACCGAAGCTGAAAAAGCAGGAGAAGCACGACATTGAGGTGGTGGTGGATCGCCTCACCGTCAAGGTCGCCGCCAAGCAGCGGCTCACCGACTCCGTGGAAACCGCGCTGAAGCTGGCCGACGGCATCGTGGTGCTGGAATTCCCCGACGGCGGGGACGAAGAGCACGACTCACCGCGCGAGCAGCGGTTCTCCGAGAAACTGGCCTGCCCCAACGGGCACCCGCTGGCCGTCGACGACCTGGAACCGCGCTCGTTCTCGTTCAACTCGCCCTACGGCGCCTGCCCCGAATGCGTCGGCTTGGGAATCCGCAAAGAGGTCGACCCCGATCTGGTGGTGCCCGATCCGGAGCGCACCCTGGCCGAGGGCGCGGTGGCGCCGTGGTCGACGGGGCATACCGCCGAGTACTTCACCCGGATGATGGCCGGGCTCGGCGAGGAGCTGGGATTCGACGTCGACACGCCATGGCGCAAGCTTCCGGCCAAGGCCCGCAAGGCGATTCTCGAGGGTTCCGATCATCAGGTGCACGTGCGGTACCGCAACCGGTACGGCCGAACCCGTTCCTATTACGCCGATTTCGAAGGCGTGCTGGCGTTTCTGCAGCGCAAGATGGAGCAGACCGAGTCCGAGCAGATGAAGGAACGCTACGAAGGCTTCATGCGTGACGTGCCCTGCCCGGTGTGTCAGGGGACGCGGCTCAAGCCCGAGATTCTGGCGGTGTCGTTGGCCGCGGGGAACCGGGGCGCGAAGTCCATCGCCGAAGTCTGCGAGCTGTCCATCTCGGACTGTGCCGATTTCCTCAACGCCCTCACCCTGGGCGCGCGCGAGCAGGCGATCGCGGGACAGGTGCTCAAGGAAATCCAGTCGCGGCTGGGCTTTTTGCTCGATGTGGGGCTGGAGTACCTGTCGCTGTCCCGGGCGGCCGCCACGCTGTCCGGCGGTGAGGCCCAACGTATTCGGCTGGCCACCCAGATCGGCTCCGGCCTGGTGGGCGTGCTCTACGTGCTCGATGAACCGTCGATCGGTCTACACCAGCGCGACAACCGTCGCCTGATCGAAACCCTCACGCGGTTAAGGGCTTTGGGCAACACGCTGATCGTCGTCGAGCATGACGAGGACACGATTGCGCACGCCGACTGGATCGTCGACATCGGCCCGGGCGCCGGTGAGCACGGCGGCCAAATCGTGCACAGCGGCACCTATCAGGAGCTGCTGAGCAACCAGGACTCGATCACCGGCGCCTACCTGTCGGGCCGGGAAAGCATCGCCACGCCCAAGCATCGGCGTCTCGTCGACCGGAAGCGTCAGCTGACCGTCGTCGGCGCCCGTGAGCACAACCTGCGTGACATCGACGTGTCGTTCCCGCTCGGCGTGCTGACCTCGGTGACCGGTGTGTCCGGCTCGGGCAAATCGACCCTGGTCAACGACATCCTGGCGGCCGTACTGGCCAACCGGCTCAACGGTGCCCGGCAAGTCCCGGGCCGGCACACCCGGGTCACCGGGCTGGACCACCTGGACAAGCTGGTGCGGGTGGACCAGTCGCCGATCGGCCGCACGCCGCGATCCAACCCGGCAACCTACACCGGAGTGTTCGACAAGATCCGCACCTTATTCGCCGCGACCACCGAGGCGAAAGTCCGTGGCTACCAACCCGGTCGATTCTCGTTCAACGTCAAAGGCGGTCGCTGCGAAGCGTGCACCGGCGACGGCACGATCAAGATCGAGATGAACTTCCTGCCCGACGTGTATGTGCCGTGCGAGGTGTGCCAGGGCGCCCGCTACAACCGGGAAACCCTTGAGGTGCACTACAAAGGCAAGACCATTTCCGAAGTGCTGGACATGTCCATCGAGGAAGCGGCGGAGTTCTTCGAACCGATCAGCGGCATCCACCGCTACCTGCGCACGCTGGTCGATGTCGGTCTGGGCTATGTACGGCTGGGTCAACCCGCGCCGACCCTGTCCGGGGGTGAGGCACAGCGGGTCAAGCTGGCATCCGAATTGCAGAAGCGTTCGACCGGGCGCACCATCTACATCCTCGACGAGCCCACCACCGGATTGCATTTCGACGACATCCGCAAGCTGCTCAGTGTGATCAATGGCCTTGTCGACAAAGGCAATACGGTCATCGTGATCGAGCACAACCTGGATGTGATCAAGACGGCGGACTGGATCGTCGACATGGGTCCGGAGGGTGGCGCCGAAGGCGGAACCGTTGTCGCGGAAGGCACTCCGGAGGATGTCGCCGCGGTGCCCGAAAGCTACACCGGGAAATTTCTCGCCGAGGTCGTCGGGCGCAGCACCGCATCCGCCAGTGCGTCGTCGCGGCCGCGCCGGCGGCGCAAGGTCAGCGCCTAAGCCCCCGGCGCACTGCCCGCGCCCGCGAGCAACTCTTGAAAAGCCTCCTGCATGCATTCGGCATACTTGGCCGGGTCCGGTAGGGCGTCGCGATCCGCAGTAGCGCTGATCGACAATGTCCCGTTGTAACTGGCGACCACATGGATCAGGTTCAAGCCGCCGACCAGCGGTCCGAGACCGGCGACGCGGACAAGTCGGGCACCGTTGAAGTAGAGCGGTTCCGCGGGGCCCCGAACATTGGTGACCGTCGTGTTGGCGATCGTCGGGCCAGAGAACGGAAGCGCGCTCGCTGCTCTTGCCGTCATCCCGAGCAGTGAAGTCGGCACTGTGCCAATCAATTCGAGGATCTGGGTTTGGGTCGCCGATTCCGACTCGGCACGGCTTCCCCCGGTCGCTTCGGCGATCGCCTCGAGCCGTTTGAGCGGATCAGCGATATCGGTGCCGAGCGTTTGCAGCCGGCCGAACAGGTCGTTGCCCTTGTCGGTCTTATCGCCCGCGTTGCGCATTGACATCGGGCAGGCCGCGACGAGCGATTCGTCGGGCAGCTCGCCGTGGCTGTCCAGATAGGCGCGAAGGACGCCGCCGACGTAGGCAAGGGCCACATCGTTGATCGTCGCGCCGGGCACACTGGCCTTGATCCGTTTGAAATCGGCGAGGTCGTGGAACCGGGCCTCGAAGACACGATGCGGCGACGCTGTCTGGTTGAAACGGGTCTTCGGCGGAAACGACGGAACCCCGCCGCCCGCGACCCTGCCCACGGCACCTCTGATCAGCATGCCCGGCAGACCGGCCAGGCTGCGCACCGCCTGGGGAGCGCTGGCGGCCAGAACGCGACCCGTCCGCAATGGTTGTAGCGCCGCATTGATCGTCGCGCGCGAGAGTAGCTCTGCGGTCGAGGGGAGGGGACCGGGCCGCCAGGGGCTGTCGGGTCCGGCGGGGCGGGGGCTGTCGGCGGCAAGGTCGTGCAATGCGGCGATCATCTGAACGCTGGCCATCCCGTCGACGGCGCAGTGGTGCAGTTTCAACGCCATGGCGAACGAGCCCTTTGGGACTCCCGGCACGGCATTCAGTCCCTCGATGACGGTGATCTCCCAGGGCGGACGCCGCAAGTCGATCTGCCGGGCATGCAGCCGCGCGGTCTGGATACAGAGTTGCCGCCAGTCACCGGGCTGCGGCAACCCGATATGACGAACGTGATACTCCAGATCGAAGTCCGGGTCGTCCACCCAGTAGGGCCTGGGCAAACCGCCCGGCAGCTCGGTCAACCGCCGGCGAAAGACCTCCGCGAGATGCAGCCGGGCGTCGAGTTCCTCCAGGATCCCCTTGAAGGTCACCTTGCCGCCCGGGGCCGTCGACGGGTCATAGATCAGCAGCAGCTGAATCTGTAACGGCGTCGCCCGCGTTTCCGCGCGCAACATCATGTCGTCGGTCCAACTCAATTGCCGCATTGGCTTCCCCTCCGCTAGCCCCTGCGGCCAGGGTAGGCCGGTCAGCTTGCTTCCGAGGAAATTCATGTCCGGGAGGCAGCAGCATGCGCATAACCGCATGTCTTGCGGCTCATGTAGCGTCTGAGGTCAACCAACGCCCAGGGGGGTGCCGCACCAGATGCTTCAGCCGTCTGTCGGACCAGCACGTTCGGGGAAGGGCCCGGTGCTGCGCACCGCCCTGCCGCCCAACATAGGTGGCTTGGTGCCGCGGTTCTGCTGTGCCAATTGAGACTTTCCCGCCCGACGCTCCGCGCCCCGGCGCGCGAATTGAGTTGAGCGCCGATGGCCATCACTGATGTTCCCGAATATGCCCATCTGAGCCATACGGACCTCGACGAGTTCGCTGCGGCGTTGGACGCGATCCGTTGCGACATCGAGTCTTCGCGCGGAGCCGACGATCGGGCATACATCAAGCGCGCCATCGCTTTTCACCGAGGTCTCGAGGTCGCGGCAAGGCTGGTCATCGGCGCCGGCAAAGGCAAATTCAGCTGGGCAGTGGGGACCTCCGCGCTGGCCGCCGCGAAGTGCATCGAGAACATGGAACTCGGCCACAACATCAGTCACGGTCAATGGGATTGGATGAACGATCCGGAAATCCACTCCAGCACCTGGGAATGGGATATGGCCGGTCTGACATCCCAATGGCAAAACTCCCATAATTACAAGCACCACGTCTTCGCGAATGTCGTCGGCGTAGACGACGATCTCGGTTTCGGCGTCTTGCGGGTGACTCGAGACGAGGAGTGGCGGCCGAGCGCCTTGATGCAGCCGTTGCGTGCGGGGCTGCTGGCGCTGCTATTCGAGTGGGGCGTCGCCCTGCACTGCTTGTATTCGGTGCAGGAGCGTGAGACGACGAGCGCCGGCAAAGCTGCGCACAAAACAGCGTTTCTCCGGAAGATCGCTCGGCAGGTCGGCAAGGATTATGTGCTGTTTCCCGCGCTGAGTCGCCGACGGTGGTGGCGCACATTGGGAGCCAACGCGGTCGCCAACGTCCTGCGCAATGTGTGGGCGTACGTTGTCATCGTTTGCGGTCACTTCACCGACGGTGCGGAAAAGTTCACCCCGTCCGTACTGGAGGGCGAGACGAAGCCCGAATGGTATCTGCGGCAAATGCTGGGTACCGCGAACTTCCGGGCCGGGACGGTGATGGCGTTCATGAGCGGAAACCTTTGCTATCAAATCGAACACCACGTGTTTCCTGATCTGCCGAGTAATCGGTACCCGGAGATCGCCGAGCGGGTGCGCGCGTTGTGCGCCACCTATGACTTGCCGTACACGACCGGCCCGTTGCATCGCCAGTACCTGCTGACCGTGCGCACAATTTGCAAACTGGCGCTGCCGGACCGGTTTCTGACCGCTACGTCCGATGACGCGCCAGAGACCGCGTCCGAGCACAGGTTCCGGAACACCCCGCAGCGATCACACGTCCAGGGCGTGAGCAACGGCATGGCGCGACGTGGCTTAGCGACAGCGATACTCACCCACAAGTAGTCAACGCCAGTTGCAAAGCGAATTCCTCTGCAGCACAACCTATTTGGCGTTCGGGACTATTCTCTCACCTGGCGATTGACCAAACCCGCAACGAACCGGGAATCGATCTCTTCACCTCCGTCGCCGTAGTACACGCGGTGAGACTCGACGACTGTGCTGTCCTCGGCCGCACACGTGTTGGTGACTTTGATCCAGTTGCCAGACTTGGGGTTTTGGAGCATGTCACCTTCACGAATCTCCGACAGTGGCACCTGTTCTGTTGCATGTTCTGAACTCATTGCACTCCCGGGTCTCGCGGTCGGTTGGCTGCTTGACCATCCGGGGATCGTCCCCTGATCGCCTCCAGGATCCTCCGCTCAACGGCACCGGTCAATGACGGGTTCACAGGCAGCAGAGCTGAGCGGGTGCACGATAATCGTCGGACTACGTGACCGGATCGCTGTGCAGCCGCACCAAACGCGTGGTGCTGGTCTCGTCGAGGTCGACGACGTCGCCGCGGGACCGCAGGAAATCGCTGAACGATTTGAAGCCTAAGGACTTCTCGCTGAACGACGGATCCATCCGTTTCATCTGGGCTTTGACCGCTGAGTTGTGCAGCCACTCGGTGTCGTCCTTGTCCTGGCCGATGCGCAGCGCGCGTTCGAGCAACCCGGTGGCGGCGGCCTGCGGATCGGCCGGCGCGTCGTCGGCCTCAGAAGCGGTGCTCGGGCGCCGGCCACGCTGTTTGGATTCGGAGGATTGCGTTACGGCAGTGGGTATCCCGGGCAGCGCATCGTAGGTGACAAACTCGTCGCATGCCGCAGCCAGGGACCGGCTGCTGGCGCCGGCCACACCGATCCCCACCACGTAGCGGCCGAGGCGCTTGCACCGCTGAGCCAGCGCGATGTAATCGGAATCGCCGCCGACGATCACGACATGGGTCAGATCGGGTAATCGGAACATGTCCTCGACCGCGTCGACGGCTAGCCGGATGTCGGCACCGTTCTTGCCATATGCGGCAGCCGGAAACAGTTGAACGAGATCGACCGCGCGACCGACGAGCTGGCCGTGGTAGGCGGCGTTGACATCGGCCGACCAGTCCGCGTAGGCGCGGGTGAGCACAAGAGTGCCGAACGACGATGCGAAGTCGATGATGGCGCCGACGTCGACCGTCGCCGACTGCAGCCGGTCCGTCTCGAGTCCCTTGGTCTTGTCCTTCTGGAAGGAGTTGCGTCCGTGCACCTGGTCATAGCGGGAGATCACGATGTTGTCGAAGTCGAGGTAGACGGCAACGCGAGTGGTGCCGGATTCGGTCATCGTGCGTTCGCCCCCCGGACTACCGGTCTCGCCATCTCCGCCGCGGAGCGGCTTCGCCCGCCGCCGGACCGGTTGCCGGGGGCGCGGTCCATGCTGACGAGTGGGTGATCCACCACCTGACCGACCGGACGACTTTCATCGAGAGCAGCCATCCGGTCATCGTGCGCTACCGAGCCCGACCCATCAAGCCCCAACGCAGGCAATAAGCGAATTGACGCGAATTGACGCGTCGAGTCATTCGGGACCCCAGCGTGCTTACGCATCCTGCACCGGCTGCGCCGGATCGCGGGGTGTAGCGTGGCAGTTGCGCAGACTTTCAGCCAAGCCCATGTTGTCTTGGTATTCGAGGCCATTCTTCTCGTCGTCGTCCCGTCACTGGAGTTGACGGGACGGACGGGACATCCGGTCGGTGGCCGCCGCCACTACTACTAAGGAGTCAGAGTTACTCGGTACGGCTGCCCAGCCGGCCGCAGCTCCGGTCTAACCAACGAATAGTATTGGCGCGCGGATCAATTGGGTCAGCCCGCGCAGACACCGGAACGGCTGAGTCGGCCGCCCGGAACTACTGAGAGCCGCTGCTCGGTCATTTACCGCATCAAAGCCGTTGAGGCTGTCGCCTTGCTTGCCGCTGAGGCGCCCGTCGGCGGCTCGGCGCCAGTGCCTGCGGTGGACATACAAGCCCCGTGAAAGGAGCAAACATGGCGATCACCAACATTGCGGGCTTCGCCCACCTGACCGACGCCGATATCGAGACGCTGGCGATTGAATTGGACGCGATCCGGTTGGATATCGAGGATTCCCTGGGCGAGCGCGATGCGCGCTACATCCGCCGCACCATCGCCGCACAACGTGCCCTGGATGTAGCCGGCCGTCTCATGCTGGCCGGTAGCTCGAAACGCTCGGTGTGGTGGGCAGGAACCGTGACGCTTGGATTGGCCAAGATCATCGAGAATATGGAGATCGGCCATAACGTCATGCACGGCCAGTGGAATTGGATGAACGATCCCGAGATCCACTCCTCGACATGGGAGTGGGACATGAGTGCAGCCTCAAAACACTGGATCTCCGCACACAACTTTCAGCACCACAAGTACACCAACATCCTCGGCATGGACGACGATGTCGGCTACGCCATCCTTCGAGTTACCCGTGACCAGCCCTGGGAGCCATACAACGTCGGCAACCTGCTGTTCAACACGATCCTTGCGCTTGGGTTTGAGTGGGGAATCGGCCTGCAGACCGTCGATTTGGCCAAGCTCTGGAAGGCTGGCCCGGAGCGCGACATCACCCTGCAGCGGACGCGCGAGTTTTCGACCAAAGCCGGAAGGCAGCTGGTCAAGGATTATGTCGCGTTCCCGGTGCTCACCTCGCTGTCGCCGGCGGCGACCTACAAATCGACGGTGACGGCCAACGTGTTGGCCAACGTGATCCGCAACATCTGGGCCGACGCGGTAATCTTCTGCGGGCATTTCCCTGATGGCGCAGAGAAATTCACCAATAGCGACATGATCGGCGAGACGAAGGGCCAGTGGTATCTGCGCCAGATGCTGGGCAGCGCCAACTTCCAGGCCGGGCCGGTGCTGCGGTTCACGAGCGGCAACCTGTGCTACCAGATCGAGCATCACCTTTACCCCGATCTGCCCAGCAACCGGCTGCACGAGGTCTCGATGCGGGTGCGTGCGGTGTGCGACAAGTACGACTTGCCCTACACCACAGGTTCCTTCCTGACGCAGTGCGGCAAGACGTGGCGCACCATCGCCAAACTGTCGCTGCCGAATAAGTACCTGCGTGATACCGCCGACGACGCAGCAGAGACCCGCAGCGAGCGGATGTTCGCCGAACTCGGGCCCGGCTTCGGCGGGACCGACCCGGCAACGGGCCGCCACCGCGGCCTCAAAACAGCGATCGCTGCGGTCCGACGATGGCGTCCGGGTACTCGACGCGCACAATGACAGCGACCATGCCGAGCGAAATATTGCCTCAGGCAGGCGTTTTCAATCTACGACGACTGCGTTCGCTCTCTGAGAGGAAGTCGCTCGACCCGCTGCCCGAACCCCCGGGACCGACTGTTAAGGTCGCCCATCGACGCGCAGGGACGACACCCATTCCGCCCCAGGGGTTTTCGTGCTGAATCGTTAGACGGGGCTTACCTGCACCGCCTGAGGACCTTTAGGTCCCTGCGTGATCTCGAATTGCACTCGTTGGTTCTCCTCGAGGGAACGAAAGCCGCTGCCTTGTATCTCGGAATGGTGGACGAACACATCCTTTGCGTCGCCATCCGGTGCGATAAAGCCAAAGCCCTTCTCGCTATTGAACCATTTCACAGTTCCCTGTGTCATACTATTTCTCTCTCTTTTCAACTAGATGCAATTTCGGATGCATCTATAACCAACCATAACATAGTAGATTCTGCAGGCTCGATCACTTTATGTGTCCAAATATTTTTGTCGCGCTCGGGTCCGGCCACGGTGTCTGTAATGGACAACGCTGCACGTCAGGGGCGAATATAAGACGAATGATTTATCCTCGTCGGCACGATTGGCCTGGATTTCGGTTAGTGTTTCTTGACACGCGATAATGCCTCGGCGGCGGAGATTCGCACGGCCTGGGCGCGGCTGTCGGCGCGCTTCTGTTTCAGAGATTTACCGGATTTCTTGCTCATAGCTTGCCGGGGAGACTTATCAGCCATCATGGCCCTTCGATGGGGGCCTGTGTGGTCCCAATTCACCGAGTATACGCCCCGTACGCCGGCGGTGGTGTCGATGGGACGATCCGCCACGTGAACGCGAAGTTCCCGGGGACGGCCAGTACGCTGACCTGCCCTACCGTCCCGGCAACCATTCCTGGCCGGAGTCGGTGGCAGGCGCCGACTGGGGCGCAACCCCTGAATCCAGGGCGCCTCGGCGGACCAGTTCCCGTAACACGCTGACATTCATCGGTTGTGCTGACGCGGCGACCTCGCCTAGCAGGCGCTGCGCGTCCTCGCCGGAAACCGAAGGCGCTAACACGAACAACACCGCGTCGCGAGACCTGGTGCCCTTCAGGTAAATGGTGTCGCTGAAAACCAGGCGGTAGGGATCAAGTGAGACCATTTCGTTGCGCCGGATAACTCGCGACGGGGCGGGCAACCACGCGGTTGGGTCGTAAACGACTCGGCGCACACGGCCAACCCGCAAATTGAACACGGTAACCAAGTCGGGTAGCTCCAAAGCCAGATCCAAGCTTTTCGGCCACCAAACGCCGTCGACCGCCGCATTGGTGAGGTCGCGTTCGCACAGCGTTAATCGGGTTGGGTGTGGGGGAGAGGACAAAACGTGCGCCACTGCGACGCTCCCGTCTACCAATTTCTGCCATCGCAGACGGCCACCGAAGCGGTACTCGACAAACCCACGACACCAAGAGCATAGCCCCGTCGGTGGCATAGACGATGCGCGAATCGCTGAAAGGCGATGCGCGGTGTGCGGTCTGTCACCGGCGCAACGTCGTTCGTCATCTGACCCTGCGGGCTCATCGGAAAGCGGCGACCGTTAGAAACGGCTCTTGGGCAACCTAATTCAGCGGTATCGGCGAGTTCATCCGGTAGTCGTCTTCGTCGAACGGTGAAGCTTCGGCGAGCCGACGATGATGTGTTGCCGAGGCCCACGTGCGAGGACCGCCGGTGACCACCTGAACAGATAGTGGCGTAACGTCGGTAGCGAGCTGTTTCGTTGTCGACGCTGGCCTCGATCGGTACTTCACGAACGAGATTACGTGCAATGCGATTCCTCCATCGGACCGACTCGCGGTCCGATCGCTTCGAACTTCGAAGGGCCGTTCCATGAATCGCGCAGATACGGTGATGGATGTCATTGCTTCTCAACAGAATCCAACGACAGCCGTCACCGTGGCTGCTGTGCAACAAGCGCGCGATGACACGCTTGCCTCGGTGGCGGAGCCAAGTCCATGCGTGGTCGGTACGGCAGGGGCGCGGCACCCGGTGAGCCCGGTGCGACTCACTCTGGCATCCAGGCTCGGGAATGAGATTGATGGAGCGTGGTGGCCCCGGACGGGGGTGATCTCGCGGGAGCTCCCGGAATTGGTCTCCGTTTTGGAGGCCCGTTTGGGCCACGTCATCGACATCAGCGTCAACTGGTCATCGCTGCAATGCCAGCAGGATCTGAATTGGGCCTGGTGGCAGGGTGTACGCCCGCACCTGATGACGATTGGCGGCCACGATGCGCGGGCGAAGATTCTGATCGTTCCGTACCGAACCGGGACGGCCCTTGCGGTGATGCTTTTGCGCCGGGCTGCGGGCCTATCCGTCCTTGCGGTGCATCGTGATTCACGGGCGTTCCTGACCGCCGAATGCGTTCTCCGCGCGGCCCGGGGCGAGCGAATGTTTGAAGTACGTCGCTCACGGCGAGCTGATGTTGCAGTGGCATCCAAGGGTCGCGAGGACTGAGACCAGCTCGGGTCACCCTGCCGCGCTGATCATCAGCAGGCTTTCCGCGGTCGAGACATTGCTTGGGCCGGCCGCGCTCATCATGATGGCGTGTGCCTGGTCCGAATCGGTATGCGGGGAAATCACCAGCAAGATGATTTTGTTGCGATTAAGCCCAAGGACTTCGACGGTGTTGATCGGTTGGCGGCGGTATCCGTTGAGTCGTACCGTTCGCCCCCCGGTCTCGAGTTTTGCAGGCGGCGTTGCCCATTCGTTCACGTTGTAGATCACGCGGCCAATCGGCCCGAGTCGAACAGATAGCACCGCAAGCAGATCCGGCAACTCGGCAGTCAGGTCCGCGCTGTGCGGCCACCACCCCCCGTCGACGTACCCGTTCTGAGGCGCCTTGGGCTTCAGCCTCAGGCGCGGTGTGTGCATCGGTGGGGTATGCCGGTGCCCGACATCGGTGGGGTCATTTTTCAGCGTCATCGCGACGCTCCCGTCTTGACCGGGAAACCGGCCAAATTATTCGAACCGGCGACGACACGGCTTTGAATAGCCAGGTACGAGATATCGCCGACACTACGCACACTACGCGTAGGCCACGAAGAACGACAGCGAGCCGGTCGCCGTGATCAGCCGGCGGTGCTCAGCGGATGGAAACCAGTTGATCGATCGAATCCGCGGGCAAGTCACCGTCAACGACCGCGGTCACTATCAGCTGATTGAGCGTGATCGCGCCCTTGTGATTATCGAGGAACGCGGTGTCGGAGGCGTCACGGCCGGTGGCGATGCGGACCAGGGTTTGCCGCGGCGCTAATAGCGTCGCATCGACGACCCGCCATTGCCCCTGGACAAAAGCCTCGGCCACCGCGTGAAAGTCCATTGGGTACAGGCCGGGCGCGTACACCGACACCAGGCGGGCCGGGACCTTCACCGCACGAAGTAGCGCCACTACCAGATGCGCGAAGTCGCGGCACACACCTTCACCGGCGAGCAACGTCTCCACCGCCCCGTCAATCGGATCGCTGGAGCCGGGCACATAGTTCAGCCGGGTACCCACCCACGAGCTCACGTGCTCCAGCAACGTCGCCGAGTCATGGTCGTTGCCGAATTCGGTTGCGGCGAAACCATAGAACTTGTCGGCCTCGGCGTAGCGGCTGGGCCGCAGATACATCGACTGGTCGTATTCGGTCACCGGAGCGGGATCGGTCTGACCCACTATTGTCGCTGCGTAGTCGACTTTCAGGGTGCCGACTCCGGCGTCGAACTTGTGGATGCGGTTGCCGTGCACACCACTGATTTCCAACGGCTGGATCTGCTGTCCGTTCAAGACGAATCGCAACGACTCGAAGACTTCCGTGTGTGGATGCGGTGCAACAGCCAGCTGAAACTCCAACGTTGTGGCCGCGGTGATTTCGACTTCGAGCTCGGCGCCCACTTCGCGTCTCATAACGCAATACTGCGCTGGTGCTTCCGGATTTGCCAGCCGTGTGACGGCCTATCAAGATCGGCCACCTCGGTAAACGATTTGAATCGTTGAGATGTCAGGTCACCGTTGGAGCGAGCAGAACTGCACCGCTCCAACGGTTTCCGGGCCGTGCTCAGCGGGGGAGTCTGCTCGCCATTTGGTTGGCGATTTGCCTTGCTTGGTTGATGGTCCCGGGTGCGCAGACGTTGACGTCGAGGACCACGTTGGTTACCGCGCTCAGGACGTGCTGGCACACCACCGGGCTGTTGGCCAGGGTGTGCTGTAGGGCGATATTCGGTGGATTGCCGCTGATCTCCCCGAAGGTCCACTCGGATGTGATCCGGTCGCTGACCTGAGTCACGCTTCTCCCGGCACACGTCCGCCACTGAGGCAGCTGGGACGTCACAAAACCCCGGGCCTGGTCGGCGGACGCGAAGATCACCGCACCCTGGACCGCGACGTAGCCGGGATTGCTCTGCGGTTTCTTCAACAGTTGGGCGAGCATCGCGGTGTATCCGCTGCTCTTGTACGCCCGGGTCTGGAAACCGATCAGCGCGCCGACGCAGTTGTCGTCCGACAACGTGTTGGGCGGGTCGGGATCCGTCATCGATGTGTTGGCGTGGTCGACGACGATGCCGGTGGTGCCGACAAGGGTGTTGATTTGCTCCACCGGGAGCAGGAGCGAATTCAGTTGTGCGGGAACCACTGTGGGGTCAGCGCTAGCAGTCACGGTGCTCGTGGCGGCAGCTGCGGTGGTGCTGGTGACGGGACTGTCGGGCTGCGGGCTTCCGGATTTGCGAACCGCCAACAAGATGACGGTGCCCGCGACGGCCGCGACGACGACCACGAGAGCGCCGATGATCAGCCCCAGCCTGCGCTTGGGTGCAGCGGGCGGCGGCCACGGCGCGACGGGGGGTTGGCGACCCATGTCGGTGGGCCTGGTGCGGGTGATGTTTGGCGCCAGAACTGCTCGACTCGCGGTGGTGGGGCGAAGTGTTGGCTGTGCTGGATCAGGTCGGTCGCCTGGTGCCGATCGGGAGTGCTCAACGCGTGCAGGGCGGCCTGAGCGAGATCGCCCGCGGTGATGTAGCGGTCGTCGGGGTCTTTGGCCATGCCGCGGGCGATGACGTCGTCGAATGCCGCCGGGATGGCCGGATTTCGTTGACTGGGCCGCGGGGCCGGCTCCATCAGGTGTGCGGCCATCAGACTGCTGAGGCTATCGGTTTGGAAAGGCGTTGCCCCCGTGATGCATTCGTACAGAACGCAGGCCAGAGCGTAGATGTCGACCCGGTAGGTGACGTCGTCCTTGCCGAATCGCTCCGGTGCCATGTAGTTCCAACTACCCACAGCGGCACCGGTTTTGGTGACACGCTGATCGGTGGCCGCCGCGGCGATACCAAAGTCCACCAGGTAGGCGAAGTCGCCCTCGGTGAGCAAGATGTTTTCGGGTTTGATGTCGCGATGGATGACCCCCGCGCGGTGCGCGGCATCGAGCGCGGAAGCGACTTGCTCGACGATTGCCACCGCGCGCGGCGGTGGTAGCGGCCCAGTGCGGTTCAGTACGGCGCCAACGTCTTTGCCTTCGATGAAGCGCATATCGATGAACAGTTGGCCGTCGACTTCGCCGTAATCGTGAATGGGCACGATGTGCGGTTCCTGCAGCCGGCCCGCGGTCTGGGCTTCACGTTGCATGCGCCGCCGAATGACGTCGTCGGCGCCGACCTGCTCGGACACCAGCTTGAGCGCCACCACGCGGTCTTTGACGGTGTCGTAGGCCTCGTAGACTTCGCCCATCCCGCCACGGCCCAGCAGCCGGCGCAACCGATAATGCCCGAATCGGCTTCCGACCCGCGAATCGGGCCGCACTTCACTCATCGATATCCCCCGGCGTTAAACGAACAGGCCTAAGCCTCATCCGCGCGCATCGACTCGCGGATCTCGGCCAGCCGTTCGGCCGCCGCGCGCTGGCGCTCGTCGTATTGTTCGGCGACCGAGCGTCCCTCCGGGGATTCGGCGTCGAGTTCCGCGTCGCCCAGTGACGTCGCGTAGCGGCCTTCGATTTTCTCACGCACGGATTCGAAGGTCGGTACACCCGCGCTGTCGTACCCGGGGTCGGGTGGCGTGGTGCCGGAGTTTGCTGGTTCGTCGGCCATGTTCGCCACGCTACTGCGGTGTGGCGGGGTCCTGCCGCTCGCGCGCGAGATAGCGCACCATTTGCTCCCAATAGAGCAGGGTGAGCGACATCTGCAGCGCGGTTGCGGCCGCCGCGGGCAACACACGATGGCGTCCGGCAGCCACCACGGCGACCAACGCCGACACCGAGGTCAGCCCGCTGACCACGACGGCTCCGTCGCGCGGGCGACGGGTGATCCACAGTTCCTCGCCCAGCATCGCTCGCGTCGACCAGGCCCGTAGCTGATGGGGTTTGCCGAAGACGAACGGATTGACCGCGATCCACAGCGCGAGCCACGCTGCGTGGCTGCGCCGTCGCGTCCATACCGGCACCAGGATCAACGGGGTGCTGGCCCAGCGCGTCCACGCGCTCCACGGATTGCAGTGCCGGGCGAACAGCGCACGCCGGACCCGTGCAATGGACAGCACTCGCGGTTACCTCGTCACGGTGTTGGAATGCTGCGCCGGGATCACCACCGGCGCGTTCGAAGACGCCTCGGCAGGCGACGTGCCGGGCAACGGAGCTCGCGGCACCCCGGGAGTGCCCAGCTGGCCGGCCAGCCACGGCAGCGCGGCCGCGAAGACTCGGTCGGCGAACGGCCAGTCGTGCTTGCCCGGCTGGGGGAGCACCGCGCAGTCGATGCCATTGGTCCGGCCCAGCCCACACAGCGAGTAGGCGGCCGCGGTCTGATTGCTCGGGTTGGCGTCGGCCTCGCGCCCCGCGAGACGCATCGCGGCGGTGTCCGCGATGGCGACGTCCCGGTGTGCTGCCGGCGGGCCGTCCGAAGAGATCGCGAACCAACCGGACACGTTGTGGTACCGGCCGTGCCGGTTGATCACGGTGCTCGGGTCGAATGCCGCCCACGCGTCGGCGTTTCCGCCGAACAGCCGGCTGATGGTTTGCGCCTTGTTGCCGGCATTCGGGAAGAAGTCACCGGCGACGTCGACGAACGCGCTGAACATGTCCGGGTGCATGACGGTCAAGTCCACCGCGCAGGTTCCGCCCATGGACCAGCCCGCGACGCCCCAGTTGGAGCGGTCGGGGCTGACTCCGAAGCTCGAAACCATATAGGGGACAACGTCTTTGGTCAGGTGATCGGCCGCATTACCGCGAACCCCGTTCACGCATTCGGTGTCGTTGTTGAAGGCCCCGCCGGAATCCACGAACACCAATACCGGCGCCTCGCCGTGGTGGGCCGCGGCGAAGTCGTCGATCGTCTTGATCGCATTGCCCGCACGTGTCCAGTCCGCGGGTGTATTGAACTGCCCGCCGATCATCATCACCGTCGGCAGAGCCGGCGGCGGGCTACTGTCGAACCATTCGGGTGGCAGGTAGACCAGCTCGCCGCGGTGCTTGAAATGCGATGCGGACGAGGGGATTAGCACCGGCACCACGCTGCCGTGCGACGGACGGCTTCCCTTGGCGGCCATCGCGGTAATGGTGGCCTGATCGGTCTGGTCGGGTAGCGGGCCGGAGGTGAGCTGGCCCCAGGCGGACTGCACGGTGGGGAAGTAGCCGACCCACAGATTGAGCACCAGCGCGGCGCTCAGCAGGCAGAGCGGTACCGACGCCAGGGCGGTACTACGTTGCCAGTTGCGGGCGCCGCGCCAGCCCAGAAACAGCACCGCCGCCGCCATACCCGTCAGCGCGGTCCAGAGCCACAGTCCTGCCGGGGCCGGTTCGTCGGACAGGCCACGATCGACGATGTACCAGTGCGTCCCGTATGCCACTGTGCCGCCGACCGCGGCCGCCAGTGGCAGGCATACCATCCGCCAGCGCCGCGATCGCCAGCCAACGGCCAGCGCCAGCACGATCACCGTGACGACCTGGACCGCTATCGGTACCCAGCCGTGCATCAACGAGGTATGACTGCTTGCCAACAACTGCTCGGTGGCATCGGGCGCCGGCGGTGTCACGCGATCCATTGTGATGGATCGTTAACAATCCTGGAACATAATCACGCGATGTTTTCGGTGCGGTAGCCGGGTTTTCCGGCCGGCGGCTAATGCGGCTTGGCCAGCGGAAATGGCAATGTCTCCCGGATGCTGCGGCCGGTTATGAGCATGACGAGCCGATCGATACCCATCCCGAGCCCGCCGGTCGGCGGCATCGCGTATTCCATGGCCTGCAGGAAGTCTTCGTCGAGCTCCATCGCCTCCGGATCGCCGCCGGCGGCCAACAGCGACTGCGCGAGCAGCCGGCGCCGCTGTTCCACCGGGTCGGTGAGCTCGCTGTAGGCGGTGCCCAGCTCGATGCCCCAGGCCACCAGGTCCCACCGCTCGGCCACCCCTGGTTGACTGCGGTGCGGACGGGTCAGCGGCGAGACGGACGTCGGAAAGTCGATGTAGAAGGTAGGCGCCTCGGTCCGGTCCTCGACCAGGTGCTCGTAGAGCTCCAGCACCACGGCCCCGGCGTCCCAATGGTCCCGATAGGGAATGTGGACGTGGTCGGACAGCTTGCGAAGCGCGGTCAACGATGTGTGCGGGTTGATGTGCTCGCCGAGCGCTTCGGAGACCGCGTCGTGCACGGTCTTCACCGGCCACACACCGGAGATGTCGACCGGTTCCAGGCGGGCGTCGCTGGTCGGCGCGTCGTCCGCGCGGGGCCGCAGCACGGTTTGGGTGCCGTTAGCGGCTTCGGCGGCGTTTTGGATGAGCTCGCGGCACCCGTCGATCCACACCCGGTAGTCGGCGTGCGCCTGGTAGGCCTCCAGGAGCGTGAACTCCGGGTTGTGGCTGAAGTCGACACCTTCGTTGCGGAAGGCCCGGCCCAGTTCGAACACTCGCTCCACGCCGCCGACACACAACCGCTTCAAGTAGAGCTCGGGCGCGATGCGCAAGAAGAGGTCCATGTCATAGGTGTTGATATGGGTGACGAACGGGCGGGCGGCGGCTCCGCCGTGAATCGGTTGCAGGATCGGGGTTTCCACCTCGATGAAACCCTTGGCGAACAGCGTTTCCCGGACCGAGCGCAGCACGCTGCTGCGGGCCGTGACGAGATTGCGCGACTCGGCATTGACCGCCAGGTCGACATAGCGGGTGCGCACTCGCGCTTCCGGGTCGGTCAGCCCGTTCCATTTGTTGGGTAACGGCCGCAAGCATTTTCCGACCATTCGCCAGTCGCTCACGATCAGCGAGCGGGTTCCGCGCTTGCTGAAACCCATGTGCCCGGTCATCTCGATCAGGTCACCGAGATCGATGGCCGCGGTGAAATCGGCGGTGCGGCCGGCCTCGAGGCGGGAATTGTCCAGCAGCACTTGCATTTCGCCCGACCAGTCACGCAGTTCGGCGAACAGCACACCGCCGAAGTCACGTATCCGCAAGATGCGGCCGGCCACCGAGACGGTGTCCTGGTCGTCGGTGCCGAGAGCCTGCGCGACGGTGTGACTGGGCGGCGACCCCACCGGGTAGGCGTCAACGCCGTTGCGCTGCAGCGCCCTTAGCTTGGTCAGGCGTACCCGCACCTGTTCGGGCAGGCGGCGCCGGTACTCCTCGGAGTCGACTTCGTCACCGCGCTGCAACCCGCTGACGTCCGGAGCGGATCCGTCTTCGTGTAGCAATCCGGATTCCGCCAGCCTTTGCGGCACGGCGGGATGGTGCCCGGTATGCACCTTGTCGCGCCGGCTGAACGGCAACACCAGGAACCCTTCGGCCATGGCCGAAGCAACGCCGACCCGGGGGATCAACCGGGCGTCCTCGTAGCACGCGTAGCGCGGCACCCATTCGGGTTGGTATTTCATGTTCGAGCGGTACAGCGTCTCCAGCTGCCACCACCGGGAAAAGAACAGCAGGAACCCACGCCACAACCGTGCGATCGGGCCGGCGCCGAGTTGGGCGCCCTGCTCGAATGCCGACCGGAACATGGCGAAGTTCAGCGAAACACGGTTGATACCAAGCGCTTCCGCGTTCAGGGCAAGTTCGCTGACCATGAATTCATTGGTGCCGTTGGGGGATTGGGGAGAGCGGCGCATCACGTCCAGGGAGACCCCGGTGCTGCCCCACGGGACCAGCGACAGCATCGCGACCACCTGGCCGCCCCGATCCAGCGCCTCGACCAGCAGGCAATCCCCGTCGGCCGGATCGCCCAGGCGGCCCAGTGCCATGGAAAACCCACGCTCGGACTGGGTATCGCGCCACGCATTGGCGCGCGAAACCGTCTCGGTCATCTCGTCTGCGGTGATGTCACGGTGGCGCCGGACGCGTACCGTCAGCCCGGCCCGGCGCGCCCGAGTCACGGCCTGGCGCACCCCGCGCATGTCCGGGCCGGACAGCTTGAAGTCGGCGGTCCGCAGGATGGCCTCATCGCCGAGCTCCAGGGCATTGAGGCCGCGCTCGCGATAAGCCTGGGCGCCTAGCGAACTGGCGCCCATCACACCGGGTGCCCAGCCATAGGTTTTGCACAGCGCCAACCACGCGTCGACGGCCTGCGGCCATGCCCTGGGGTCGCCCACCGGGTCACCGCTGGCCAGGCAGACGCCGACCTCGACCCGGTAGGTGATCGCGGCGCGTCCGCTGCTGGCGAACACCACCGACTTGTCGCGACGTGTGGCGAAGTAACCCAGCGAGTCGTTCTTGCCGAACAGCTCCAGCAGTCCGCGGATCGCCGACTCGTCCTCGCCGGTAAGCGCGTTGTCGGCGCGCTGCGACTGGAACAGCACGATCGCGGCCGCGATCAACGCGAGGGCGCCGAACAACCCGAAGATCGCGTTGAGTAAGAGATGCGGTTTGCCGGTGAACAAGTCGGGATCCGCGAGGGCGAACCCGACCACCCGGTTGGCCACGTACGGTAGCCGGTCCTGTCGGGCCAGTGATCCGGGGAACAGCTCGACCAGGCCCCAGGACAGCAGGATTCCGATCACGTCTCCGGCGACGAGGACGGCCGCCGCTTTGAGCAGCGCAGCCCGGCGGACCTTGGCCCAGAACTCCCGATAGCTCAACACCAGCAGGACGATCACAACGATGTGCATCGCGAACCCGAGGTTCTCACCGAACGTCTCGGCCGCGGTGTTGTCGCCGGCGGCGATATCGGCGGCGTTCCAAAACGCCGCAAGGATCATTTGGCCCAGCAGCACCCACCAGGCGATGCGTTTGCGGGCGGTCAGCGCCGCCGCCAGCAGCGCCAGCACGAAGGACCACGCGATGCTGGTCTCCGGGAAGTTGAACAGGTAGTCGTTGATGAATTCCCGTGGGGCCTTGATCAACCAGCGCAGCAGTGGCGACACGCTTGCCAGCAAGGACAGGGTGGCGATGACGCCAACGGTCCAGCCGGCCGCGGCCGGTACCCACCGATACCGGGAATTCGACCGACTGCCTGAACGAGGCTTTGCGACAGTCACAGACCGCGAGGATATGCCCTCAACCCTTGAAATGCCTGGCGAAGCGCCAAGACTGGTCGAGAGTAGTTGTCGGTCCGGGCGCACCGCGACGGCGCAGACCAGGCGGCTGTCTTCGACGGTGGCGGGCAGCTGAAATGCTGGAAGACGCCTGATGGCTGCTAGACTTTCCTCCACGACCATCCCGGCTAAGGCCTGGGACAGTTAAGTGGAGTCCCACTCCCACCGCTCGCCGCGAATTATTTCAAGGTGCAGCGGTCCGGTCACCGGCACCGTGAGGTGCCGGTTTCGCGCTCGGCGCGGACGACTTGAACGCGTTTCAGGCCGTGATCGGTCGGCATTGGGCCCTGCTATGCAGGGCTTTTTTGCTGATGTTGTGGTGTTTCCACCGCTGAATCCCGACGGGCCCAGTCACCGGTCGTAGCTAGATGACGACAGAAGCCCAACAAGGGAGGCCCCATCAGCACTGAGACCCGCGTCAACGAGCGCATTCGCGTACCTGAAGTCCGACTGATCGGCCCAGGGGGGGAGCAGGTAGGCATCGTGCGCATCGAAGACGCACTGCGCGTCGCCGCGGACGCCGATCTCGACCTCGTCGAAGTTGCCCCTAACGCCAGGCCACCGGTCTGCAAGATCATGGACTACGGCAAGTTCAAGTACGAGGCGGCGCAAAAGGCGCGCGAATCCCGCCGGAACCAGCAGCAGACCGTGGTCAAAGAGCAAAAGCTGCGACCCAAGATCGACGATCACGATTACGCGACCAAGAAGGGCCACGTAATCCGCTTCCTGGAGGCGGGATCGAAGGTGAAGGTCACCATCATGTTCCGCGGACGTGAGCAGTCGCGGCCCGAGTTGGGCTACCGGCTGCTTCAGCGTCTGGGCGCGGACGTCGCCGAATACGGATTCGTCGAAACGTCCGCCAAGCAGGACGGCCGCAACATGACGATGGTGCTGGCACCGCACCGCGGCGCGAAGACACGCGCGCGGGCGCGGCACCCCGAAGAAGTGGGACCCGAGGCGGCGCACGACGCCGACGAAACCGGCGACACCGCCGCTTCACCGAACTGACCCGACACCGAGAACAAGCGAGAACTAGAGGAAACATGCCTAAGGCCAAGTCCCACAGCGGGGCGACAAAGCGGTTCCGGCGCACCGGGACCGGCAAGATCGTCCGCCAGAAAGCCAATCGCCGGCATCTGCTCGAGCACAAGGCGACCAAACGCACCCGCCGGCTCGATGGCCGCACCACGGTCGCAGCCAACGACACCAAGCGTGTCAACGCGATGCTGAACGGCTGACCTTCAGCAAGCCGAGTGCCGGACGAAGGCATACCTGCCGCCGGCACCGGAGACCATTTACGTCTGAACGAGAGTAGGAACATCCATGGCACGCGTAAAGCGGGCAGTCAACGCCCACAAGAAGAGGCGCAGCATCCTGACGGCCTCGAAAGGCTATCGCGGCCAGCGGTCTCGGCTCTACCGCAAAGCCAAAGAGCAGCAGCTGCATTCGCTGCAGTACGCCTACCGCGACCGCAGGGCGCGTAAGGGCGAGTTCCGCAAATTGTGGATTTCGCGGATCAACGCGGCGGCGCGCGCCAACGACATCACCTACAACCGGCTGATCCAGGGTCTGAAGGCTGCGGGCGTGGAAGTCGACCGCAAAAACCTTGCCGACATCGCGATCACCGATCCGGCGGCGTTCACCGCGCTGGTCGATGTCGCTCGGGCGGCACTGCCCAAGGACGTCAACGCGCCCTCCGGAGAAGCTGCTTAACCCCGGTGCTCACCGAGCGCTCGGCCCGGGTGGCCGCGGCGGTCAAATTGCATCGCCATGTCGTGCGACGGCGGTCGAACCAGTTCCTGGCCGAAGGCCCCAATCTGGTCGAGGCCGCGTCGGCACGCGGACTTGTCCGCGAGGTGTTCGTCACCGAGCTCGCGGCGCAGCGGCACGCGACCCTGTTGGCGACCCAGCAGTGTC
Organism: uncultured Actinomycetota bacterium; assembly: GCA_963794245.1. Lineage (GTDB taxonomy): Bacteria > Actinomycetota > Actinomycetes > Mycobacteriales > Mycobacteriaceae > Mycobacterium. The sequence goes on from CAWCDD010000008.1 coordinate 44,871, forward strand.
CGGTCCATGTTGTCACCGAGCGTGCGGCAAAAGCCTTGTCCGACACCGTTACTCCGGTGGGGTTGGTGGCCGTGTGCGATCTGCCGGCGACCGGGCTGCAGCAGGCGCTGGCCGGCTCGCCGCGGCTGGTCGCGGTGGCCGTCGAGATCGGTGAGCCGGGCAATGCGGGCACCGTGATCCGTGTCGCCGACGCCATGGGCGCCGCGGCGGTGATCCTCGCCGGGCGCAGCGTCGACCCCTACAACGGCAAGTGCCTGCGTGCGTCGGCCGGCAGCATCTTCTCGCTTCCGGTCGTCTCCGCTCCTGACGTCGACGCGGTCTTCACCGCGGTACGTGACGCCGGGTTGCAGGCGCTGGCCACCACCGTCGACGGTGGGATCCGCCTGGACGAGGCAGACCAGCTGCTGAGCAAGCCGACGGCCTGGCTGTTCGGCCCCGAATCGCACGGCTTGGCCGAAGAGATCACCGACCAGGCGGACCATCGGGTGCGCATCCCGATGTCGGGCGGTGCGGAGAGCCTGAACGTGGCGGCCGCCGCGGCGATCTGTCTGTACCAGAGCGCACTTGCGCTGGGTGTGCTGCAGCGTTTCTAGCGGCCTTAAGCGGCTCTACGCGGCTTTTTTGGGGCCCCGGGCGGGGCGCAGCCCGGCCAGCGAGAGCGTGGTGTGCACCAGCGACCCGGCCCGCTCGATCAACGACTTGTGCGGCGGGACATAGTGCATCGGCAGCCCGCGTCGGTCGCGGGGTGGCGCCATGAACTCGGGCGCCTCGACCAGCGGCGCGTTGATCGGAGCCCGGCCCTCGGCGCGGCGGTAGGCGGCCAGCGCCCGCGGGTGCAGCCGGATTTCGTCGGGAACCGCCAGGAACGCCAGCGCGATCATCTTGCCGAACACCCGCAGCAAGATCTCGTCGCCCGGCGTCCAGCGCATGCCAGCCTTCTCGCGCACCGCGGGCTCGAATAGCCCGGCCGCGATCCAGCGCTGACCGGCCACCAGCGGCTTGAACATCTGGTCCCAGATCGGCGTCGGCATCAGGATGAACTTCGGCTTGGGGATGCGTATCCGGAAGATGTCCAGCGTCGCCTGGTTGATTTCCAACTCATCGCGGCAGACCCGTTCCCAGTACTCCTGGAAGTCCTCCCAGGATCCGGGCACCGGCCGCATGCTCATGCCGTACATCCGGTACCACTGCACGTGCTCGTCGAACAGCTGGCGTTTCTCGGCCTCGGTCAGGCCACCGCAGAAGTACTCGGCGACCTTGACGATGAGCATGAAGAACGTGGCGTGCGCCCAGTAAAAGGTCTCAGGGTTCAGCGCGTGGTAGCGGCGCCCTTCGGCATCAATCCCCTTGATGGTGTCGTGGTAGTGCTTGATCTGCTCACCGGTCAGGGCCGCTCGATCGCCGTCGTAGACCACGCCCATGATCGGGTACACCGATCGGGCCACCCGCTGCAGGGGCTCGCGCAGCAGGATCGAATGCTCCTCGACGCCCGCACCCAGCTGTGGGTACATGTTCTGGATCGCCCCGATCCAGACGCCCATCATGCCGGTGCGCAGGTCGCCAAAGTACTTCCAGGTAAGGGAATCTGGTCCGAGCGGATCAGTGGATGTGGTCGATGCGGTAGTCATCACGACCTCCTACTCCGGATTGAGCTCACGATAACTTTGACAACGCACGTTGTCTACGATTTCGGCGCACGCCCGCGAAGCTGTTACCGAGATTCCACAGCGGTGTGGCAACGTCGTGATCAGTAGGTTTGGTGCGACGTGCGACACAACCGGACGGGCGTCATTGCCCGGCTTCCCCGAAACTACTTACCCTTGCCAGGTGGAACCCGCGCCGCGCGATCCGGATTCGGGCGAGTCCTTAGAAAAGGACTCAGAATCGGTGACGACGGTGGCGGCTCCGGGCTCAACCTCTCCCTCAGGACAACGACCTCCGGTGTCCAAACACACCGCGGCACAGTGGTGGCGGACCGCAAATCGCAGCCCGGGCGTGGTGGCATTCATCCGGCGGGCGCGACGGATGCTGCCCGGGGATCCCGAATTCGGTGACCCGCTCTCGACGGCGGGTGACGGCGGCCCGCGGGCGGCGGCCCGAGCCGCCGACCGGTTGCTGGGGGATCGCGACGCGGCATCGCGCGAGGTCAGTTTGAGCCTGCTGCAGGTCTGGCAGGCGCTGACCGAGGCGGTGTCACGGCGGCCGGCGAATCCGGAGGTGACGCTGGTTTTCACCGATCTGGTCGGCTTCTCGACGTGGTCGTTGCAGGCCGGTGACGACGCGGCGCTGACGCTGCTGCGCCAGGTGGCGCGGGCCGTGGAGCCGCCGCTGCTCGACGCGGGCGGGCACATCGTCAAACGAATGGGCGACGGCATCATGGCGGTGTTCCGGCATCCGGACGTCGCGGTGCGGGCCGTGGTGGCCGCCGACCAAGCGATGAAGTCGGTCGAGGTGGCGGGCTATCGGCCGCGGATGCGGGTCGGGATCCACACCGGCCGGCCGCAGCGATTGGCCGCGGACTGGCTCGGCGTCGACGTCAATATCGCCGCTCGCGTTATGGAACGCGCCACAAAAGGAGGGCTCATGGTCTCGAGTTCGGCGCTGGATTTGATCCCGCAAAGCGAGCTGGACGCGTTGGGCGTGGTCGCTAAACGTGCACGTAAATCCATGTTTGCGCCGAAAACGCCGGGCATTCCGCCGGACTTGGCGATATATCGTCTCGAATACTCTTAGGGAGTTGACAGCGTCCGATCACAGAGCCGAAACAATTTAGCCGTCATAATGGATTCAATGTTTGGGGGCATCCTTTCCCGGCTCGCCCGGGTCCGATTCACCGTTGGCTATGTCGCGGTGCTGCTTGCGGTCAGCTGCGCCCTCCTGGCGCTCGGCCAGCACGCGCATGACGTCATCGTCCAGCGCGCGAGCACCAACCTGCACAACTTGGCGCACGGACATGTGGGAACGCTGCTGGGCAGCGCGCTCGTCGTCGACGCCGGTCCGCTCTGGTTCTGGGTGCCGTTCCTGACCTGCCTGCTGGCTCTCGCGGAGCTGCACCTGAGCACCATCCGGCTGGTGGTCGCATTCCTGGTCGGTCATATCGGCGCGACGTTGGTGGTGGCCGGGGCTCTGGCCACCGCAATTGAGGTCGGCTGGATGCCGATAACGGTTGCCCGGGCCAGCGACGTCGGGATGAGCTACGGCGCGCTCGCGGCGCTCGGCGCGATGACCGCCGCGATACCCCAGCGGTGGCGTCCGGCGTGGGTCGGCTGGTGGATCGCGGCGGGCCTGACGTCGGCGATCATCGGCGCAGACTTCACCGATGCCGGGCATACCGTGGCCGTGATCCTCGGCGTGCTGGTGTCCGCCCGGTTCCGTCAACCGATCCGCTGGACGCCGGTGCTGATTGCGATGCTGGTCGCGTCTTCCGGTTTCGGATTCCTGGTCCTGGCTCACCACTGGGGGACGATGGCCGCCGCGCCGGTTGTCGGGGCCCTCGGTGCGTTCGTGGCTTACAAGATCGCCCAGCTCAGGACCGCGCGCAACGCGCCGCCGACTTCCGCGGCAGCCGACGAAGACGCGCTCGCCGACTTGCAGCCGGCCCTCGCCGGCTAATCCTTCGCTCGGCATCGAAGCGCATTCAGTTCACTGAACTCAGTCACATATGATCGGCACTCGACCCGTGCCGCGCTGAAGCCCGCCCGTTCGGCGACGATCCGGTCCAGAACAGCCTCGTCAGCAAGGAGAGTGTCGCCGCGTGGGTGATCAACCCGTCGACCTGTCGCCGGAAGCGTTGGCCGAGGCGGTCAATGCTGCCCGGCAGGCTATCGGACTTGCCGGAACCCTCGACGCGCTGGCACTTGTCAAGACCGAGCACCTCGGCGATCGCTCGCCGATAGCGCTGGCCAGACAGTCGCTGGGGACGTTGCCCACCGAGGAGCGTTCCGACGCCGGCAAGCGCGTCAACACCGCGCGCGGCGAGGTTCAACGAAGCTATGACGAACGGCTGGCGGTGCTGCGTGCCGAGCGCGACGCGGCCGTGCTGGTCGCCGAAAGCATCGACGTCACACTGCCGTCGACCCGGCAGCCACCCGGCGCCCGGCACCCGATCACGATCCTGGCCGAACACGTCGCGGACACGTTCATCGCGATGGGTTGGGAGCTGGCGGAGGGCCCGGAGGTCGAGACCGAGCAGTTCAACTTCGACGCCCTGAACTTTCCGCCCGACCATCCCGCGCGAAGCGAGCAGGACACTTTCTATGCCGCGCCGGAGGAATCCCGGCAGCTGCTGCGTACCCACACCTCACCGGTGCAGGTACGGACTCTGCTGGAGCGCGAGCTTCCGGTCTACATCGTGTCCATCGGGCGGACCTTCCGCACCGACGAACTCGACGCCACCCACACACCCGTCTTCCATCAGGTCGAGGGCCTGGCGGTGGACCGCGGTCTGTCGATGGCGCATCTGCGCGGCACGCTGGACGCATTCGCGCGCGCCGAGTTCGGCCCCGAGGCACGCACTCGGATCCGGCCGCACTTCTTCCCGTTCACCGAGCCGTCCGCCGAGGTCGACGTGTGGTTCGTCGGCAAAAAGGGCGGTGCCGGCTGGGTGGAGTGGGGTGGCTGCGGGATGGTCCATCCAAACGTGTTGCGCGCCGCAGGAATTGATCCGGAGGTCTATTCGGGCTTCGCATTTGGGATGGGCCTGGAACGCACCCTGCAGTTCCGCAACGGCATTCCCGACATGCGCGACATGGTCGAAGGTGACGTCCGATTCTCGTTGCCGTTCGGGGTGGGTCTGTAATGCGGATTCCGTACAGCTGGTTGCGCGACGTCGTTGCCGCCGGGGCGCCGGGCTGGGATGTCAGTGTGAGCGACCTCGAACAGACGCTGGTGCGCATCGGCCACGAAGTCGAGGAAGTCATCACCCTGGGTCCGGTCGACGGCCCGCTGACCGTGGGCCGGGTGTCCGCCATCGAGGAGCTCACCGAATTCAAGAAGCCGATCCGCGCCTGCCTGGTGGACGTCGGCGAGGGCGAAGACCGTGGAATCGTATGCGGTGCAGCCAACTTTGCAGTCGGCGATCTGGTGGTGGCGGCCCTGCCCGGCGCGACGCTGCCCGGCGGTTTCGCCATCTCCGCCCGCAAGACCTACGGCCGCAACTCCGACGGAATGATCTGCTCGGCATCCGAACTCGGCTTGGGCGCCGACCATTCCGGAATTCTGGTGCTGCCGCCGGGAACCGCCGAACCGGGCGCCGGCGGCGCCGAAGTGCTCGGACTTGACGATGTGGTCTTCAACCTGGCGATCACCCCCGACCGCGGCTATTGCATGTCGGTACGCGGCTTGGCCCGCGAGATCGCCTGCGCCTACGGCTTGAATTTCCTAGACCCGGCACAGGTGAAGCCGTTGCCGGCCGACGGCGAGGCGTGGCCGCTGACCGTGCAGGCGGAAACCGGGGTTCGACGGTTCGCGCTGCGCCCGGTCACCGGGATCGACCCCGCCGCGGTGTCGCCATGGTGGCTGCAGCGCCGGCTGCTGCTGTCCGGCATCCGGGCGACTTCCCCGGCGGTGGACGTGACCAACTACGTGATGCTGGAACTGGGCCACCCGATGCATGCCCACGATCGCAGCCGCATCACCGGCGACTTCAAGGTGCGGTTCGCGGAGCCCGGCGAGACCGTCGTCACGCTCGATGACATTGAGCGCAAACTCGATCCGGCCGATGTGCTGATCGTCGACGACGTCGCGACGACGGCGATCGGCGGCGTGATGGGCGCGGCAAGCACCGAGGTGCGCGCGGACTCCACCGACGTGCTGCTGGAGGCCGCGGTGTGGGACCCGGCCGCCGTGTCGCGCACCCAGCGGCGGCTGCACCTGCCCAGCGAGGCCGCCCGTCGTTACGAGCGCGCCGTCGACCCCGCGATTTCGGTGGCCGCGCTGAACCGGTGTGCGGCGCTGCTGGCCGACATCGCCGGGGGAGAGGTATCACCGACCCTGACCGACTGGCGCGGCGACCCGCCACGGGACGACTGGTCACTGCCCCCTATCTCGATCGCCGCCGACCTGCCGGACCGTTTCGCCGGCGTGGCATACGCCCCGGGCACGACTGTCCGGCGCCTCACCCAAATCGGTGCTGTGGTAGCCGAAAACGGCGATGCGCTGACCGTGACACCGCCGAGCTGGCGGCCCGATCTTTTGCAGCCCGCAGACCTCGTCGAGGAGGTGCTGCGGCTGGAGGGCCTCGAGGTCATCCCGTCGGTGCTGCCGTCGGCGCCCGCGGGCCGCGGACTGTCCCCGGTGCAGAAGCGTCGCCGCGCGATCGGTAAGGCACTCGCGCAGTCCGGGTACGTCGAGATCCTGCCGACCCCGTTCCTGCCCGCCGGCGTGTTCGACCTGTGGGGTTTGCCGGCCGACGACCCGCGGCGCACGACGACGCGGGTGCTCAACCCGCTGGACGCCGACCGCCCGGAGCTGGCCACCACGCTGTTGCCCGGATTGCTGGAAGCATTGGGCCGCAATGTATCCCGAGGCCTGGTCGATGCCGCGCTGTATGCCATCGCGCAGGTGGTGCGGCCGACCGAGCAAACCCGCGGCATCGAGCTGATCCCGGTGCACCGTCGGCCGACGGATGACGAGGTCGCCATGCTCGACGCGTCGCTGCCCCGGCAGCCGCAGCACGTCGCCGCGGTGCTGGCCGGGCTCCGCGAACCGCGGGGCCCCTGGGGGCCCGGCCGTGCAGCCGATGCCGCCGACGCTTTCGAGGGGGTGCGAATCATCGCGCGCGCCAGCGGAATTGACGTCGCGCTCCGGGCGGCCCAGTACCTGCCGTGGCATCCCGGCCGGTGCGCCGAGGTCCTCGTCGGGGAACTGGTCATCGGCCATGCGGGCCAGCTGCATCCCGCCGTCGTCGAGCGGTCCGGTCTGCCGAAGGGCACCTGCGCCCTGGAGCTCAACCTCGGTGCGTTTCCGATCACCGAGCTGTTGCCGGCGCCCCAGGTGTCGCCTTTCCCGGCCGTCTTCCAGGATGTGAGCCTGGTGGTGCCCGCGGATGTGCCGGCCCAGGCGGTGGCCGACGCGGTGCGCGAGGGAGCCGGCGAGCTTCTGGAAGACATGCAGCTCTTCGACGTGTTCACCGGCCCGCAGATCGGCGAGGATCGCAAGTCGCTGACCTTCGCGCTGCGATTCCGCGCGCCGGATCGCACGCTGACCGAAGACGACGCCAGTGCCGCCCGCGACGCCGCCGTGCGGCACGCCGCCGCGGCCGTGGGTGCCGAACTGCGCGCCTGACGCCGCAGCCTGGCCGCGGAATGGATTTGCAAACGTCTGCATAACCATGCAGAATTGGCCGAATGGCCGAGGTAAAAAGGGTGGCGATCGCCGGTGCCAGCGGCTACGCGGGCGGCGAGATCCTGCGCCTGCTGCTCGGGCACCCGGCCTACGCCGACGGCCGGCTCGCCATCGGTTCGGTGACCGCCGCGGCCAGTGCCGGCAGCACGCTCGCTGAGCACCACCCACACCTGATCCCGCTGGCCCAGCGGGTGCTCGAACCCACCGAGCTTGACGTCCTGCGCGGCCATGACATCGTGTTCCTGGCTCTGCCGCATGGGCATTCGGCGGCGCTGGCCGAGCAACTCGGCCCCGAAACCCTGATCATCGACTGCGGCGCGGATTTCCGGCTCACCGACCCCGCCGCATGGGAACGGTTCTACGGATCCCCGCACGCCGGCAGCTGGCCCTACGGCCTGCCGGAGTTGCCCGGCGCCCGGGAGCGCCTGCGCGGCGCCCGCCGCATCGCGGTGCCGGGCTGCTATCCGACAGCGGCGCTGCTGGCATTGCTGCCCGCCATGGCCGAAGACCTCGTCGAACCCGCCGTCACCGTGGTTGCCGTCAGCGGCACCTCCGGAGCCGGCCGCGCGGCCAAGGCCGACCTGCTCGGCTCCGAGGTCATCGGATCGGCCCGGGCCTACAACATCGCCGGCGCTCACCGGCACACCCCCGAGATCGCCCAGGGGCTGCGGGCCGTCACCGATCGCGATGTCACGGTGTCGTTCACGCCGGTGCTCATCCCGACCTCCCGAGGCATCCTGGCGACCTGTACAGCGCGCACCAAGACGCCGCTGTCACAGCTGCGTGCGGCATACGAAAAGGCCTACGATGCTGAACCTTTCATCTACCTGATGCCCGAAGGGCAACTGCCTCGTACCGGCTCGGTCATCGGCAGCAATGCCGCGCAGGTCGCCGTCGCGGTGGACGAGGCCGCCGAGACGTTCGTCGCGATCGCCGCGATCGACAATTTGGTCAAAGGCACCGGCGGCGCCGCGGTGCAGTCGATGAACCTGGCGCTGGGATGGCCGGAGGCAGAAGGCCTTTCGGTGGTCGGGGTGGCACCGTGACCGACACAGCCCCCGCGAGCGAGTCGGAACAGCCCGCCGAGGCGTCCGGCACGCGGCTGGTGCGCACGCAAGGTGTCACCGCGGCCGCGGGTTTTCGCGCCGCCGGAATCGCCGCCGGGATCAAGACATCCGGGGCACGCGACCTCGCCCTGGTCTTCAACGAAGGACCCGACTACGCGGCCGCCGGGGTGTTCACCCGCAACCAGGTCAAGGCCGCCCCGGTGCTGTGGACCCAGCAGGTGCTCACCACTGGCCAACTGCGCGCGGTGATCCTCAACTCCGGCGGCGCCAACGCCTGCACCGGACCGGGCGGCTTCCAGGACACCCACGCTACCGCCGAGGCCGTCGCCGCAGCGTTGTCGGACTGGGGAACCGAGACCGGGGCCGTCGAGGTCGCCGTCTGCTCCACCGGTCTGATCGGCGACCGGCTGCCGATGGACAAGGTGCGCAGCGGCGTCACCCAGATCGTGCACGAAATGCACGGCGGGCTGAGCGGCGGCGACGAGGCCGCCCAGGCCATCATGACCACCGACACGGTGCCCAAAAAGGCTGCGCTGCATCATCGAAACAACTGGACCGTCGGCGGCATGGCCAAGGGCGCGGGCATGATGGCGCCTTCGCTGGCCACCATGCTGTGCGTGCTGACCACCGACGCGGTCGCCGACGCCAAGACACTCGACCAGGCACTGCGCCACGCTTCCGCCCGCACCTTCGACCGACTCGACATCGACGGCTGCTGTTCCACCAACGACACGGTGCTGCTGCTGGCCTCCGGCGCAAGTGGAATCGCCCCGTCGCAGGCCGAGCTCGACGACGCCGTGCAGCGGGTCTGCGACGACCTGTGCCTGCAGCTGCAAGCCGATGCCGAGGGCGTGACCAAGCGCGTCACCGTGACGGTGACTGGCGCCTCCTCCGAGTCCGACGCGGAGACCGCCGCTCGGGCAATCGCCCGTGACAGCCTGGTCAAGACCGCGATGTTCGGGTCGGATCCCAACTGGGGCCGGGTGGTGGCGGCGGTCGGTCTGGCGCCCGGGGTTACCATCGACCCCGAACGAATAACTGTGTCGTTCAACGGTTTTATGGTCTATCGCGACGGGACCGGCGCTCCGGGCTCGCGCGATGTGGATCTCTCGGACCGCGACATCGCCGTCATCGTCGACCTCGGCCTCGGCGACGGCCAGGCCACCATCCGCACCACGGATTTGTCGCACGCCTACGTCGAAGAGAATTCGGCCTACAGCTCATGACCATGGAGACTGACGCACTACCCACCCACGTCAAGGCGCAGGTGCTGGCCGAAGCCCTACCCTGGCTCAAGCAATTGCACGGCAAGGTCGTCGTCATCAAGTACGGCGGCAATGCGATGACCGACGACGCGCTGCGGCACGCCTTCGCCGCCGACATGGCGTTTCTGCGCAACTGCGGAATCCACCCCGTCGTCGTGCATGGCGGCGGACCCCAAATCACCGCCATGCTGCGGCGGCTTGGCATCGAAGGCGACTTCAAGGGCGGATTCCGGGTCACCACACCGGAAGTACTCGACGTTGCACGGATGGTGTTGTTCGGGCACGTGGGCCGCGAGCTGCTCAATCTGATCAACGCGCACGGGCCGTACGCCGTCGGCATCACCGGCGAGGATGCGCAACTTTTCACCGCGGTGCGGCGCAGCGTCATCGTCGACGGAGTGGCCACCGACATCGGTCTGGTCGGAGACGTCGACCAGGTCAACACCGCGGCGTTGCTCGATCTGATTGCGGCGGGCCGCATTCCCGTGGTGTCGACGCTCGCGCCGGATGCCGAGGGTGTGGTGTACAACATCAATGCGGACACCGCCGCGGCCGCGCTGGCCGAAGCACTGGGGGCCGAAAAGCTATTGATGCTCACTGATGTCGAGGGTCTGTACACCAGCTGGCCCGACCGCGATTCGTTGGTCAGCGAAATCGACACTGACACATTGGCGCGACTGCTACCGACGCTGGAGGCGGGCATGATCCCCAAGGTCGAAGCGTGTCTGAGGGCCGTCACCGGAGGAGTGCCCAGTGCGCACGTCATCGATGGCAGGGTCAAGCACTGCGTGCTCGTCGAGTTGTTCACCCACGCGGGCACCGGCACCAAGGTGGTGCCCGCATGAGCCGCGCCGGCGACGATGCAGAGCGTAGCGATGAGGAGGAGTGGCGCTCATGACTCGAGCCGACAACATGCGGCGGCGGTGGGAAGCCGTGATGATGAACAACTACGGCACCCCGCCGCTGGCTTTGGCCAGTGGTGAGGGCGCCGTGGTCACCGATGTGGACGGCAAGAGCTACCTCGATCTGCTGGCCGGCATCGCGGTCAACGTGCTCGGGCATGGCCATCCGGCCCTCATCGCCGCCGTCACGCAGCAGATGTCGACGCTCGGTCACACGTCGAACCTGTATGCCACCGAACCGGGGATCGCGCTGGCCGAGGAATTGGTCGCCCTGCTCGGCACCGACACCGCGACCCGGGTGTTCTTCTGCAATTCGGGCACCGAAGCCAACGAGATGGCGTTCAAGCTGTCCCGGCTCACCGGTCGCACGAAACTGGTTGCCGCGCAAGAGGGTTTCCACGGCCGCACGATGGGCTCGCTGGCGCTGACCGGCCAGCCGGCCAAGCAGGCGCCGTTCGAGCCGTTGCCGGGCGACGTCACGCACGTGCCCTACGGCGACGCCGACGCGTTGGCGGCGGCCGTCGATGACGACACCGCGGCGGTATTCCTCGAGCCGATCATGGGGGAGAGCGGCGTCGTGGTCCCGCCCCCGGGCTACCTGGCGGCGGCGCGCGACATCACCACACGGCACGGCGCCCTCCTGGTGCTCGACGAGGTACAGACCGGAATCGGGCGCACCGGAGCATTTTTCGCCCACCAGCACGACGGCATCACCCCCGACGTGGTGACCCTGGCCAAGGGGCTCGGCGGCGGGCTGCCGATCGGCGCGGTGCTGGTGGTCGGGCCGGCGGCCGAACTGATGACACCCGGCCTGCACGGCAGCACGTTCGGTGGCAACCCGGTGTGCACCGCGGCGGCGCGGGCGGTGCTGCGGGTGCTGGTCGACGACGACCTGATCCGGCGCGCCGAGGTGCTGGGCAAGTCGTTGCGCCAGGGCATCGAATCGCTGGGCCACCCGCTGATCGACCACACGCGCGGCCGCGGGCTGTTGTGCGGAGTGGTGCTGACCGCGCCGCGCGCCAAGGACGTCGAGGCCGCCGCGCGTGAGGCCGGATTCCTGATCAACGCGGCCGCGCCCAACGTCATCCGGCTGGCGCCGCCGTTGGTGATCACCGAAGCCCAGATCGACAGCTTCCTCGCCGCGCTGCCCGGTGTTCTCGAAGCGGTGGGCGCACATGCCTAGACACTTCCTGCGCGACGACGACCTGTCCCCGGCCGAACAGGCCGAGGTCCTCGAGCTGGCCGCCGAGCTGAAGAAGAACCCGTTCAGCCGTCGTCCCCTGGACGGGCCGCGCGGCGTCGCGGTGCTTTTCGACAAGAACTCCACCCGCACCCGGTTTTCCTTCGAGGTGGGCATCGCACAGCTGGGCGGGCATCCCGTCGTCGTCGACAGCGGCAGCACCCAGCTGGGCCGCGACGAGACGCTGCAGGACACCGCGCAGGTGCTGTCCCGCTATGTCGACGCCATCGTGTGGCGGACCTTCGGGCAAGACCGGCTCGACGCCATGGCCGCGACCGCGACGGTGCCGGTGGTGAATGCGCTCTCCGATGAGTTCCATCCCTGCCAGGTGCTGGCCGATCTGCAGACCATCGCCGAACACAAGGGGTCGCTGAGCGGTTTGGCGATGTCCTACTTCGGCGACGGCGCCAACAACATGGCGCACTCCCTGATGCTCGGGGCGGTCACCGCCGGCATCCACGTCACGGTCGCCGCCCCGGAGGGCTTCACGCCCGACCCGGCCGTGCTGGCCGCCGCCGAGCAACGCGCGGCGGACACGGGCGCCTCGGTCACCGTGACCACCGACGCCGACGCGGCCGCCGCGGGCGCCGACGTTTTGGTGACCGATACCTGGACGTCGATGGGACAAGAGGCCGATGGGCTCGACCGGGTCGAACCGTTTCGCCCGTTTCAGATCAACACCAGGCTGCTGGGCCTGGCTGACTCGGAAGCCATTGTGCTGCACTGCCTTCCGGCACACCGCGGCGACGAGATCACCGACGAGGTGATGGACGGACCGGCCAGCGTGGTCTTCGACGAGGCCGAAAACCGGCTGCACGCCCAGAAGGCGCTGCTGGTGTGGCTGCTGGAGCGGTCCCGATGACTCGCAATGCCGCCAAGGCCGCCTCCGACATCACCCGCGCCGGTCGTCAGGCGCGCATCGTGGCGATCCTGTCGTCGGCGCCGGTGCGCAGCCAAGGCGAACTGGCGGGGCTGCTGGCCGACGAGGGCGTCGACGTCACCCAGGCCACGCTGTCGCGCGATCTCGAGGAGCTCGGCGCGGTGAAGCTGCGCGGCGCCGACGGCGGCGTCGGGGTCTACGTCGTCCCCGAAGACGGCAGCCCGGTGCGCGGCGTATCGGGCGGCACCGCACGGCTGTCGCGGCTGCTGAGCGAGCTGCTGGTGTCCACCGACGCCAGCGCGAACCTCGCGGTGCTGCGAACTCCGCCGGGTGGAGCTGACTATTTGGCCAGCGCCATCGATCGAGCGGCGTTACCGTACGTCGTCGGCACCATCGCCGGCGATGACACTCTCTTCGTGGCTGCCCGGGAGCCGATGACCGGCGCCGAGCTGGCGAGAACTCTGGAAAACCTCAAATAGATTTTCGATTGGAGATTGATTCATGTCAGAACGCGTCATCCTGGCGTATTCCGGCGGTCTGGACACCTCGGTGGCGATCAGCTGGATAGGCAAGGAGACCGGCCGTGAGGTCGTGGCGGTCGCGATCGACCTCGGCCAGGGCGGCGAGGACATGGACGTCATCCGCCAGCGCGCCCTGGACTGCGGTGCGGTCGAGGCCGTCGTCGTCGATGCCCGCGACGAGTTCGCCGAGGGCTACTGCCTGCCGACGGTGTTGAACAACGCGCTGTACATGGACCGCTACCCGCTGGTGTCGGCCATCAGCCGGCCGCTGATCGTCAAGCACCTGGTCGCTGCCGCGCGCGAACACGGCGGCGGCATCGTCGCGCACGGCTGCACCGGCAAGGGCAACGACCAGGTCCGATTCGAGGTCGGATTCGCCTCGCTGGCACCGGATTTGGAGGTGCTGGCCCCGGTTCGCGATTACGCCTGGACGCGGGAGAAGGCGATTGCGTTCGCCGAGGAGAACGCCATCCCGATCAACGTCACCAAACGCTCGCCGTTCTCCATCGACCAGAACGTGTGGGGTCGCGCGGTGGAAACCGGCTTCCTGGAACACCTGTGGAACGCCCCCACCAAGGACGTCTACGACTACACCGAAGACCCCACCCTCAACTGGAGCACACCCGACGAGGTGATCATCGGCTTCGAACGCGGCGTTCCGGTGTCGATCGACGGCAAGCCGGTGACGATGCTGCAGGCCATCGAGGAACTCAACCGTCGCGCCGGGGCCCAGGGCGTTGGGCGCCTCGACGTCGTCGAAGACCGGCTGGTGGGCATCAAGAGCCGCGAGATCTACGAGGCTCCGGGCGCGATGGTGCTCATCACCGCCCACACCGAACTCGAACACGTCACGCTGGAGCGCGAGCTGGCCCGGTTCAAGCGGCAGACCGACCAGCGCTGGGGTGAATTGGTGTACGACGGGCTGTGGTATTCGCCGCTGAAGGTCGCGTTGGAGACCTTCGTCGCCAAGACCCAGGAGCACGTGTCCGGGGAGATCCGGATGGTGTTGCACGGCGGGCACATTGCGGTCAACGGCCGCCGCAGCGCCGAGTCGCTCTACGACTTCAACCTGGCCACCTACGACGAGGGCGACAGCTTTGACCAGTCGGCCGCCAAGGGCTTCGTCTACGTGCACGGGTTGTCGTCGAAGTTGGCCGCCCGCCGAGACCTGGCCTCCGACGAAACGTGAGCACCAACGAGGGATCACTGTGGGGCGGGCGGTTCGCCGACGGGCCGTCTGACGCGCTGGCCGCGCTGAGCAAGTCCACTCACTTCGACTGGGTGCTGGCTCCCTACGACGTCATCGCGTCGCGGGCGCACACGATCGTGCTGTTCCGGGCCGGGTTGCTCACCGAGGAACAGCGCGACGGGCTGCTGGTCGGGTTGGACAGCCTCGCCGAGGACATCGCCGACGGCAGTTTCGGCCCGCTGGTGACCGACGAGGATGTGCACGGCGCACTGGAGCGCGGACTGATCGACCGGGTCGGGCCGGACTTGGGCGGCCGGCTGCGGGCCGGCCGGTCCCGCAACGACCAGGTGGCCACGCTGTTCCGGATGTGGCTTCGCGACGCGGTGCGACGGGTCGCCGCCGGAGCGCTGGACGTCGTCGGCGCACTGGCCGCCCAGGCCGAAGCCCACCCGACGGCGATCATGCCGGGCAAGACCCACATGCAGTCCGCCCAGCCGATCCTGCTGGCCCACCACCTGCTCGCGCACGCCCATCCCTTGCTGCGCGACGTGGATCGCATCGCGGACTTCGACAAACGCGCTGCCGTGTCGCCATACGGATCGGGGGCGCTGGCCGGCTCGTCGCTGGGCCTGGATCCGGACGCGATCGCCGCGGACCTGGGTTTTGCGGCCGCCGCCGCCAATTCCATCGACGCGACTGCCGCCCGGGACTTTGCCGCCGAGGCGGCCTTCGTCCTGGCCATGATCGGCGTCGACCTGTCCCGGCTGGCCGAGGACATCATCATCTGGAGCTCAACCGAGTTCGGCTACGTCAAGTTGCACGATTCCTGGTCGACCGGCAGCTCGATCATGCCGCAGAAGAAGAACCCCGACATCGCCGAGCTGGCCCGGGGCAAGTCCGGGCGGCTGATCGGAAACCTGGCCGGGCTGCTGGCCACGTTGAAGGCCCAGCCGCTGGCCTACAACCGTGACCTGCAGGAAGACAAGGAGCCGGTGTTCGATTCGGTGGCGCAGCTGGAGCTGCTGTTGCCGGCGATGGCCGGGCTGGTGGGCAGCCTGACGTTCGACGTCGAACGGATGGCGGCGTTGGCCCCGGCCGGCTACACCCTGGCCACCGACATCGCCGAATGGCTTGTCCGCGCGGGAGTGCCATTTCGGTCGGCACACGAGGCCGCGGGTGCGGCCGTGCGCGCCGCCGAGGGCCGCGGTGTAGGGCTCGAGGAGCTGACCGACGACGAGCTGGCGGCCATCAGCCCCGAGCTGACGCCCCAGGTCCGTGCGGTGCTGACCATCGAAGGCTCGGTGTCCTCGCGCGACGCCCGCGGGGGCACCGCGCCCAGCCAAGTCGCCGACCAATTGCGTGGCGTCCTGGACAGCTGTGAACGGCTGCGGGTGCGACTGCGCGAACAATTCCAAAGGTGACTCGCGCCGCGGAACTCCGGTTTGCTGTGGTCATTGTCTCAGGTCAGCGGCATATTGCGGCGCGGCCCGCGCAAGCAGACTAAACTCGCAGCTCGAAGTCATCTAGGGTTGAACCGGTCGACCTGCATGTTCGTCACCAAGGGGTGGGACCAAAATGAGCGTCATCGCAGGCGTGTTCGGTGCGTTGCCGCCGTATCGCTATTCGCAGCGCGAACTCACCGACTTTTTCCTGAGCATTCCGGGTTTTGAGGACTACGAAGACATCGTTCGGCAGCTGCACAGCAGCGCCAAAGTCAACAGCCGCCACCTGGTCATCCCGCTGGAGCGCTATCCGCGGCTGACCGACTTCGGCGTGGCGAACCAGATCTACATCGACAACGCCGTTGAGCTCGGCTGCGAGGCGCTGTCAGGCGCGCTGGACGACGCGGGCCTGCAACCACGCGACCTCGACGTGCTGATGACGACGACGGTCACCGGACTCGCGATCCCGTCGATCGATGCCCGGATCGCCGGGCGGCTCGGGCTGCGCGACGACGTGCGGCGTGTGCCGCTGTTCGGCCTCGGTTGCGTGGCCGGGGCGGCCGGCGTGGCCCGGCTGAACGACTACCTGCGCGGCGCTCCCGACGGCGTGGCCGCGTTGATCTCCGTGGAACTCTGCTCACTGACCTACCCGGGATACAAGCCGTCGCTGGCCGGTCTGGTCGGCAGTGCCCTGTTTGCTGATGGCGCCGCATCGGTGGTTGCCGTCGGCGAGCGCCGCGCCGAACAGATCGGCGCCGGTGGCCCGGACGTCCTCGATTCGCGCAGCCATCTCTACCCGGATTCGTTGCGCACCATGGGCTACGACGTCGGCACCGAGGGGTTCGAGCTGGTGCTGTCCAAGGACGTCGCGGCCGTCGTCGAGCAGTACATCGAAGACGACGTCACCCAGTTTCTGGGGGCGCACGGCCTGACCGCGAGCGACGTCGGCGCCTTCGTCAGCCACCCCGGCGGCCCCAAGGTCATCGAGGCGATCACCGCGGCACTGCGCCTGTCCCCGGACGCCCTGGAACTGACCTGGCGATCGCTCGGCGAGATCGGCAACCTCTCGTCGGCGTCGGTGCTGCACGTCCTGCGTGACACCATCGCCAAGAAGCCGCCCAGCGGAAGCCCGGGTCTGATGCTCGCGATGGGGCCCGGGTTCTGTTCCGAGCTCGTATTGCTGCGCTGGCACTGATGCAAGCGTGTGGACTTCGCCGCCGCTGTTAGGCACCCGAACCCTTGAGTTCGAATTTCTCGGATGCCGATATCTTGCAGTTAAGCGCGATTACGCAGCTTTGCCCGTTGGGTTGGGCAGCACGGAAGGCCGGGTTCGATGAATAGCACTCCTGAAGAGCTGGTCAAGGCCCTCCGCGTGTCGCTGAAAGAGAACGAGCGGCTCAAGCGAGAGAACCGCGAATACCTGGCCGCGGCGACCGAGCCGTTGGCCTTGGTGGGGATGGCATGCCGGTATCCGGGTGGAGTGGACTCCCCGGAGGCATTGTGGGAGATGGTCGTTGAAGGACGCGATGTCGTGTCGGATTTTCCGGCCGACCGCGGCTGGGATTTGGCCGGGCTGTTCGATCCCGATCCCGATGCGACCGGCAAGTCGTACAACCGCTGCGGCGGATTCCTGTCGGGTGTCGCCGATTTCGATGCCGCGTTCTTCGGGATTGCGCCCAGCGAGGCGATGGCGATGGACCCGCAGCAGCGTTTGTTGCTGGAAGTGTCGTGGGAGGCGTTGGAGCGGGCCGGGATTGACCCGATCACGCTGCGGGGTTCACCGACGGGCGTGTTCGTCGGGGTGTTTCACGGTTCCTATGGGGGCCAGGGACGCGTCCCAGGCGACCTGGAGAGATACGGCCTGCGCGGTTCGACGCTGAGTGTCGCGTCGGGGCGGGTCGCGTATTCGCTGGGGCTTCAGGGCCCGGCGGTGTCGGTGGACACCGCGTGCTCGTCGTCGTTAGTGGCGCTGCATCTGGCCGCGCGGTCGCTGCGATCGGGCGAATGCGATGTGGCGCTGGTCGGCGGCGTGACGGTGATGGCCACCCCGGCGATGTTCGTGGAGTTCAGCCGGCAGCGGGCGCTGTCTGCCGACGGCCGGTGCAAGGCGTATGCCGGTGCCGCCGACGGGACCGGTTTCTCCGAGGGTGTCGGAGCGCTGGTGCTGGAGCGGCTGGCCGATGCGCGGCGGTTGGGTCATCGGGTGCTGGCGGTGGTGCGGGGCTCGGCGGTCAATCAGGACGGCGCCTCCAACGGGCTGGCGACCCCAAACGGGCCCGCGCAGCAGCGGGTGATCCGGGCGGCGCTACAGAGCGCCCGGCTGGGTACCGCGGATGTGGATCTGGTGGAGGGCCACGGGACCGGCACCACGCTGGGCGATCCGATTGAAGCCCAAGCGATCCTGGCGACCTACGGGCAGGATCGCCCGTCCGATCAGCCGTTGTGGCTGGGGTCGATCAAGTCCAACATGGGCCACACGTCGGCGGCGGCGGGAGTCGCCGGTGTGATCAAGATGGTGCAGGCAATGCGCCACGGCGTCATGCCCAAGACGTTGCATGTCGATGTGCCTACACCGCACGTGGATTGGTCGGCGGGCGCGGTGTCGTTGCTGACCGACCAACGGTCGTGGCCGGAGCTGGATCGCCCGCGCCGCGCCGGGGTGTCGTCCTTCGGGATCAGCGGGACGAATGCGCATGTGATTCTGGAACAAGCTGCACCGGTGGAAAGTGTTGGGGTGCCTGCTGATAGCGACATGCCGATCGCTCCGTGGGTGTTGTCGGCCCGGTCAGCCGAGGCGCTGTCGGGCCAAGCGCAGCGGTTGCTCGCACGTGTGCAGACCGATCAGCAGCTTGGCGTGGCCGACGTGGGGTGGTCGCTGGTGTCGACACGCTCAGTGTTCGACCATCGGGCCGTGGTCGTCGGCGATCGCGACGAGCTGATGGCTGGGCTGGCCGGGCTGGCCGCCGGCGAGCCGGGCGCCAACGTCATGGTGGGCCGCGCCCAGGCCGCTGGCAAGACGGTGTTCGTGTTTCCCGGCCAAGGCTCGCAATGGATCGGCATGGGAGCCCAATTGCTGGAAACCGCACCGGTATTCGCCGAGCAGCTGAACCGATGCGAAAAGGCGCTCGGAGAGCACGTGGACTGGTCCTTGATCGATGTCATCCGGGGCGCGGCGGGTGCCCCGGGTCTCGACCGAGTGGACGTGGTGCAGCCGGTGCTCTGGGCGATGATGGTGTCGCTGGCCGAATTGTGGCGTTCGGTGGGCGTACATCCCGACGCGGTCATCGGCCACTCGCAGGGCGAGATCGCGGCGGCATACGTGGCCGGTGCGCTGTCGCTGGAGGATGCCGCCCGGGTGGTGGCGCTGCGCAGCCGGCTTTTGGTGCAGTTGTCGGGCGCCGGCGGCATGGTCTCGCTGGCATGCGGCCTGGCGCGGGCGCGCGAGCTGTTGGCGCCGTCGGGCGATCGTCTGAATATCGCTGCGGTCAACGGTGTTTCGGCAATCGTCGTCTCCGGCGAGGTGGACGCGCTGGAAGATTTGATGCGGCGCTGCGAGAGCGCCGACGTGCGTGCCCGCAGGATCGATGTCGACTATGCCTCGCACTCGGCGCAAATCGACGCGATCCGCGAACCGCTTGCCCACGCCCTGATCGGCATCGAGCCACGATCGTCGTCGGTCACCTTCTTCTCCACCGTCACCGGCGAAGGCCTCGACACCGCGGGCCTGAACGCCGACTACTGGTACCGCAGCATCCGCCAGACCGTGCAATTCGAGCAGGCGGTGCGCACCGCGAGTGACGCCGGGTATCGGGTTTTCATCGAGTCGAGCCCGCATCCGGTGCTGATCGCCGGCATCGAAGACACCGTTGCGGATCGAAACCTTGCCGATGCCATCGTCATTCCGTCGCTGGGCCGCGACGACGGCGGGTTGGACAGGTTTTGGCTGTCTGCGGGGCAGGCTCACGTCGCGGGTGTTGAGGTGGATTGGCGTTCGGTGTTCTCCGGGGGACACCATGTGGACTTGCCGACGTACGCGTTTCAGGGTCGACGATTCTGGTTGCCGCCGTTAGGCATTGGTGGCAGTGATCTGGGTGGGCTGGGCTTGGCCGGGGCCGAGCACGGCTTACTGGGCGCGGTGGTGCAGCGACCCGATTCCGGTGCGGTGGTGTTGACCGGCCGGCTGTCGTTGGCGGCGCAGCCGTGGCTGACCGATCACGCGGTGGCCGGGGTGGTGCTGTTTCCCGGGGCCGGGTTCGTGGAGTTGGCGTTGCGGGCCGGTGACGAGGTCGGTTGTGCCGTGGTCGAGGAGCTGACGCTGTCGGCTCCGCTGCTGTTGCCGGCGGCCGACGGGGTCCAGGTGCAGGTCGTGGTCGGTGCCGCGGGTAGCGCGGGCCGGCGGGCCGTGTCGGTGTATTCACGCGGCCCGCAGGCCGATGCGGAATGGGCACTGCACGCCGAGGGGGCGCTGAGCACGGGCTCGTGCAGTCCGGCCGCGGACTTGTCGGTGTGGCCGCCGGTGGGAGCGGTCGCGGTGGACGTGGCCGACGCGTACGAGCAGCTGACCCGGCGGGGGTACGAGTACGGTCCGGCGTTTCAGGGTCTGCACGCCATGTGGCGGCTCGGCAACGAAGTCTTCGCCGAAGTCGCCGTGCCCGAGGCCGCCGGCGTCAAGGTGGACAGTTTCGGAATCCATCCGGTGCTGGTGGATGCCGCGCTGCACGCGATGGGAGTGGTCGGCGACCAGGCCGAGACGATGTTGCCGTTCTCCTGGCAGGGTGTGTGTTTGCACGCGGCCGGGGCGTCGCGGGCGCGGGTTCGGATAGCACCGGTCGGCGTCAGCGCGGTGTCGGTGGATTTGGCCGACGGCGCGGGCCTGCCGATTCTGTCGGTGCGCGAGTTGGTGGTTCGTCCCGTCTCGGCGGCACAGCTGACGGCGGTGGCCGCGGCTCCGCGCGCCGGCGGCGGGTTGCTGGAGGTGACCTGGTCGCCGGTTACCTTGGAGCCCAACACTATTGCCACCGAAGATGTGACGGTGTGGGAGCCGACTTCCGGAACCGGTGATGCGGTGGCATCGGTGTATGCGGCCACGCACGAAGCCTTGGGCGTGTTGCAGTCGTGGCTGGCCGGCGACGACGCCCGGGTGCTGGTGGTGCTGACTCATGGCGCTGTCGGACTGGCCGGTGAGGATGTCACGGATCTGGCCGGCGCGGCGGTCTGGGGCTTGGTGCGCTCGGCGCAGGCCGAGCAGCCGGGACGGCTGGTGCTGGTCGACTCGGACGGATCATTGGACGTCGCGGAGGTAGTCGCTTGTGGTGAGCCGCAATTGGTGGTGCGCTCCGGCGTCGCGCACGCCGCTCGACTGACCCCGGCACGGTCGGTGGCGACACTGCCGGCAGGGCAGTGGCGGATGGGCGTCGGCGGCGCCGGCACCCTGGAGGATCTGGTGGTACGTCCGCTGGCTCGTGCGGAGCTGGCCGCCGGGCAGGTGCGGGTGGCGGTCGCCGCGGTCGGGGTGAACTTCCGGGATGTGCTGATGGCGTTGGGGATGTATCCCGGCGGTGGCGAGATCGGTGTCGAGGGCTCCGGCGTGATCGTCGAGGTCGGTCCCGGAGTTCAGGGGCTTTGCGTCGGCGATGCCGTGATGGGTCTGTTAGGGGTCGTCGGTTCTGAGGCCGTGGTCGACGCGCGGTTGGTGACCACGGCGCCGACGGAATGGTCGTTGGCACAAGCCGCCGGCGTGCCGGTCGTGTTCCTGACCGCTCTGTACGGCCTATCGGTGTTGGCCGGAGTCAAAGCCGGGGACAAGGTCCTGGTGCACGCCGCCACCGGCGGGGTGGGCATGGCCGCCGTGCAGCTGGCCCGGCATTGGGGCGCGGAGGTATTCGCCACCGCCAGCCGCGGCAAGTGGGACACCTTGCGGGCGATGGGCTTTGACGACGATCACATCGGTGATACCCGGACCGTGGAGTTCGAGGAGAAGTTTCTGGCGACGACCGGCGGCGCCGGAGTCGATGTGGTGCTCAACTCGCTGGCCGGGGAGTTCCTCGACGCCTCGCTGCGACTGTTGGTCCGCGGCGGGCGCTTCATCGAGATGGGCAAGACCGACCTTCGCGACCCCGAGGCGGTCGCGGCGCAGCACCACGGCGTGTACTACCGGGCCTTCGACCTGATCGAGGCGGGCCCAGATCTCACCGCGACGATGCTTTCCGACCTGTTGGAGATGTTCGGCGCCGGCGTATTGAAGCCGTTGCCGGTCAAGACATTTGACGTCCGATGCGCCTCGTCGGCGTATCGGTTCGTCAGCCAGGCCCGGCACACCGGCAAGGTTGTCCTCACCGTCCCCGATGGCCCCGGCGACGTCGTGCTCACGGGTTCGGGTGGCGGCCTGGCCGGCGGCAGCGTGCTGATCACCGGGGGCACCGGGATGGCCGGTTCGGCCGTGGCCGAACATCTGGTGGCCCACTACGGGGTAGGCCACGTGGTGTTGGTCAGCCGCAGCGGCGCCGACGGCGAGGGTGTGGCGGAACTGGTGGACCGGCTCAACGAAGCCGGGGCCGAGGTGTCGGTGGCGGCCTGCGATGTCAGCGATCGGGATGCGGTCGCGGGTTTGATAGCTGCGCTGCCCCCGCGACACCAGCTCAAGGGCGTGTTCCATGCCGCCGGGGTCCTCGACGACGGGCTGATCGCCTCGTTGACACCGCAACGGGTGGATACGGTGCTGCGGGCCAAGGTCGACGGAGCCTGGAACCTACACGAGCTCACCCGCGATCTGGATTTGTCGGCGTTCGTGATGTTCTCGTCGATGGCCGGGATCGTGGGTTCCGCCGGCCAGGGCAACTACGCGGCGGCGAACAGCTTCCTCGACGAGTTAGCCGCCCACCGGCGGGCACAGGGCCTGCCGGGGTTGTCGGTGGCCTGGGGACTGTGGGAACAGGCCAGCGGCATGACCCAACACCTCGACGAGCGTGACAAGGCCCGCATGAGCCGAATCGGGCTCGCGCCCATGGCAACTGAGCAGGCACTGCGACTCTTCGATACCGCGATGCTGGCCGAGCGGCCGATGATGGTTGCCGCCCGCATCGACCCCGGTGCGCTGGCCGACAACGGCGCCTCACTGCCCCCGCTGCTGAGTCAGCTGGCCGCCCGACCCATTCGGCGTGTCATCGACGAGACCGATACCACCTCCGCCTCGACGACCAGCCTCGTCGTCCGCCTGCAGGGACTGTCGGCCGAGCAGCGACACAGCGAACTGGTGGACCTGGTCTGCCGCAACGCCGCTACCGTGCTGGGACGTCCCAATACCGGAGACATCAACGCCAGCAGCGTCTTCCAAGACCTCGGGTTCGACTCACTGACCGCCGTCGAACTACGCAACCGGCTCAAAGCCGCCACCGGACTGGCCCTTTCACCAACGCTGATCTTCGACTACCCGACGCCGATCGTCCTGGCCGAGCACCTCGACACCCGGCTGGTGGTTCCCGCCACTCCTACCGAGCAGCCCAACCTGATGGGCCGCTTCAACGACATCACCCGGGAGCTGCAAACGCTGCTGAGCCAACCCGACTGGCAGCCCGGAGACAAGCCGCACCTGACCACCCGCATCCAGACGTTGCTGACCACGCTCAGCGCCCACCTGGATCCATCCGACCGCAGGAAGCCGAGGACGAGGACATCCACAGTGCCAGCGAAAGCGAACTGTTCGCCATCCTCGACGAAGAACTCGGCTCGTAAGACGCCAAGGAGCGCCAGTGTCGGACACCGACAAACACCTTGATTACCTGAAGCGGCTCACCGCAGATCTGCGGCGCACGCGACGGCGCGTGGCGGAGCTGGAAGGCAAGCTGTCCGAGCCGGTGGCGGTGGTCGGGATGGCGTGCCGGTATCCGGGCGGAGTGGATTCGCCGGAGGCCTTGTGGCAGATGGTGGTTGAGGGCCGTGATGCCGTGTCGGATTTCCCCGCGGACCGGGGCTGGGACGTCGCGGGGATGTTCGATCCCGACCCCGATGCCCCCGGCAAGATGTATGTCCGCCAGGGATCGTTTCTTGCCGACGCAGGCGATTTCGATGCCGGGTTCTTCGGCGTGGGTCCCAGCGAGGCGCTGGCGATGGATCCACAGCAGCGGTTGATGCTGGAGCTGTCATGGGAAGCCTTGGAGCGTACCGGAATTGACCCGTTGGGATTGCGTGGATCGGCGACCGGTGTATTCGCCGGTGTGATCCATGCGGGCTACGGCGGCCAGGTGGAAGGCGAGCTGGAGGGCTATGGGCTCACCGGCTCGACACTGAGCGTGGCCTCGGGCCGGGTGTCCTACGTGCTGGGCTTGGAAGGCCCGGCCGTGTCGGTGGATACGGCGTGCTCGTCGTCGCTGGTGGCGTTGCACTTGGCTGCGCAGTCGCTGCGGTCCGGCGAATGCGAGCTGGCCCTCGTCGGCGGCGTCACCGTAATGGCCACGCCCGCGGCCTTTGTCGAATTCAGCCGTCAGCGGGCGCTGGCCGCCGATGGCCGGTGCAAGGTCTATGCCGGTGCCGCCGACGGCACCGCATGGTCGGAAGGCGCCGGTGTCCTGGTGGTGGAGCGCCTCGCCGACGCACGACGAGCCGGGCACCCGGTGCTGGCGATCGTGCGCGCTACCGCCGTCAATCAGGACGGCGCCTCCAACGGGTTGACCGCCCCGAACGGGCCTTCCCAGCAACGGGTCATCCGCACGGCACTGGCCAGCGCGGGCCTGACGGCCGCGGACGTCGACGTGGTCGAGGGACACGGCACCGGGACCGTGCTCGGGGATCCGATTGAGGCGCAAGCGCTGTTGGCGACCTATGGCCAGGATCGGCCGGCGGATCGTCCGCTGTGGTTGGGCTCGATCAAATCCAACATCGGTCACACCTCGGCGGCCGCGGGTGTGGCCGGAGTGATCAAGATGATCGAGGCGATCCAGCACGAGGTGCTGCCGCAGACGTTGCACGTGGATGTGCCGTCGCCGCACGTGGATTGGTCGGCGGGCGCGGTGTCGTTGTTGACGGAATCGCGGGCGTGGCCGAGCGGGGAGGGGCCGCGCCGGGCAGGGGTGTCGTCGTTCGGGATCAGCGGGACGAACGCGCACGTGATCATCGAGGAGCCGCCGGTTGCGGAGGCGCAAAGCGTTGCGGTGCAACCCGAGACGCGCGAGACGGCGTGGGTGTTGTCGGCCCGCTCGGAGCAGGCGCTGGCAAATCAGGCCAAGCGGTTGCTCGCGCACGTGTCCGGCAATGCCGAGCTCAGCCCTGTCGATTTGGCGTGGTCGTTGGTGACGACACGTGCGGTGTTCGACCATCGGGCCGTGGTGGTCGGCGCGGACCGGGACCGTCTACAGCAAGGCTTGCTGGAGCTGGCCACCGGTGAGCCGGGCGCGGGAGTGACGGCGGGACGTGTCCGTTCGGCGGGCAAGACGGTGTTCGTGTTTCCCGGCCAGGGGTCGCAATGGCTGGGGATGGGCGAGCAGCTGTACGGCCGTTTCCCGGAATTCGCGCGGGCGTTTGACGAGGCGGTCGCCGCATTGGATCCGCACCTGCGGTTGCCGCTGCGTCAGGTGATGTGGGGCCAGGACGCCGAACTGCTGCAGAGCACGGAGTTCGCGCAGTCGGCGCTGTTTGCCGTCGAGGTGGCGTTGGCAGCATTGCTCGGGCACTGGGGTGTGCTGCCCGACGTGGTGACGGGCCATTCCGTCGGCGAGATCACCGCGGCCTATGTGGCGGGCGTGCTGTCGCTTTCGGATGCGGCCACGGTGGTGGCAGGGCGCGGCCGGCTGATGGCCGCGCTGCCGCCCGGGGGCGCGATGGTCGCGGTCGCGACCAGCGAAGCGGAAGTAGCGCCGTTGTTGACGGCGGAGGTGAATCTCGCTGCGGTCAATGCCCCTAACGCGGTGGTGATTTCGGGTACCGATGCGGCGGTCTCCGCGGTAGCCGATGAGCTGGCGCAGCAGGGCCGGCGGGTACATCGACTGGCGGTTTCGCACGCGTTCCATTCCGCGCTGATGGAGCCGATGCTCGAGGAGTTCGCCCAGCTGGTGGCTGGAGTTTCGGCCTCGCCACCACGAATCGGCTTGGTGTCCAACCTGACTGGGCAATTGGCCGGTCCCGGCTACGGGTCGCCGCAATACTGGGTCGACCACGTGCGCCAGCCGGTCCGTTTCGCCGACGGGGTGCGGGCCGCCGAGGCGTTGGGCGCCCGGGCGTTCGTGGAGGTCGGTCCGGGCCGCGGTCTCACCGCCGCCGTGGAGCAGTCGTTGACCGGCGAGCAGGCGACATCGGTGGTCATGCTCGTCAAAGATCGTCCCGAAGCAGAATCGGCGCTGGCCGCGCTCGGACATCTGTTCACCATTGGTGTCGCAGTGGACTGGCCCGCGGCGATCGGGAACGGGCACCGCGTCGACCTACCGACGTATGGGTTTGTCCGGCAGCGGTTCTGGCTTCCCCTCGGCGCGGTGGGATCGGGCAACGTGAGCAGTGTCGGCCTGGCCCGGGCCGCGCACCCGTTGCTGGGCGCCGTGGTGGAGCGGCCCGACTCCGGCGGCGTGGTGCTGACGGGCTCGCTGTCGGTGGGCGGATCGCCGTGGCTCGCGGATCACGTCGTGGACGGCGTGGTGTTGTTCCCGGGCGCCGGATTCGTGGAGTTGGCATTGCGGGCCGGCGATGAGGTCGGCTGTTCCGTGGTCGACGAGCTCACGTTGCTGGCGCCGTTGGTGCTGCCGCCGGGCGGCGCGGCCCGCGTGCAGGTCGTCGTGGACGCCGCGGGCGAGTCGGGCTCTCGGGCCGTGTGGGTCTATTCGCGTGGTGCGGCGGCGGATTCGATGTGGGTGCTGCACGCGCAGGGCGCCTTGAGTGCCACGCAGCCCGAACCCGCCGCGGACTTGTCGGTGTGGCCTCCGGTCGGGGCTTCCGCCGTCGAAGTCGGCGATGTGTACGAGGTGCTGGCAGCACGGGGCTACGACTACGGGCCCGCATTCCGCGGCCTTCGAGCCCTGTGGCGGCGCGGGCAAGAGGTCTTTGCCGAAGTGTCCGCAGGCGAGGGCGTGACGATGGGCGGCTTCGGGATTCATCCCGTCGTGCTGGACGCTGCGTTGCATGCCTGGGGAATTGCCGAGGGCGGCGATGCGACCATGCTGCCCTTCTCCTGGCAGGGGGTCTGCCTGCACGCCGCCGGGGCATCACGGGTTCGCGTCCGGATTGCGCCGGCCGGCACCGGAGCGGTGTCGGTGGATTTGGCCGACGGCACGGGCCTGCCGGTTTTGTCGGTGCGGGAGTTGGTGGTTCGTCCGATCTCGATCGGCGCGCTGTCGGCCGCGTTGGCGGCCGCTTCCGGGGGTGGTGGCGGACTGTATGAAGTCGCATGGTCCCCGGCGCCGTTGGAGCCCAACGCTGTTGCCGCGGCGAACCTGACGGTGTGGGAGCCGAGTTCGGGACCCGGCGATGCGGTCGGGTCGGTGTATGCGGCCACGCATGAAGCGTTGGGCGTGTTGCAGTCGTGGCTGGCCGGTAGCGACGCCGGGCCGTTCGTGGTGCTGACTCATGGCGCGGTGGGTTTGGCCGGTGAGGATGTCACGGATCTGGCGGGTGCGGCGGTGTGGGGTTTGGTGCGCTCGGCGCAGGCCGAGCAGCCCGGTCGGGTGGTGCTGGTCGATTCGGATGGATCGTTGGATGTTGCCGAGGTCATCGCCTGCGGTGAGCCGCAATTGGTGGTCCGCTCCGGCGTCGCGCATGCGGCTCGACTGGGTGCGGTAGGGGCGGGCGCGGTGCTGGAGCTACCACCGGGCGGATGGCGATTGGCCGCGGGCGGCGGCGGCACCTTGGAAGACGTGGTACTCGCCCCGGCCGGGCCGGTGGAGCTGGCGGCCGGGCAGGTGCGGGTGGCGGTAGCCGCGGTCGGGGTGAACTTCCGGGATGTCCTGGTGGCGTTGGGGATGTATCCCGGCGGCGGCGAGCTCGGCGCCGAGGGCGCGGGCGTTGTGCTCGAGGTCGGCGCCGGGGTTCGGGGGCTTTCCGTTGGCGATCCGGTGTTGGGGTTGGTGGGGGTCGTCGGTTCTGAGGCGGTGGTGGATGCCCGGTTGGTGACCGCGGTGCCGGCCGGATGGTCGTTGGCAGAGGCCGCCAGTGTGCCGGTGGTGTTCTTGACCGCCTTGTACGGGTTGTCGGTGTTGGCCCGCCTCAAGGCCGGCGAGCGGGTGCTGGTGCATGCCGCCACCGGTGGGGTGGGAATGGCGGCCGTGCAGCTGGCCCGGCATTGGGGCGCGGAGGTGTTTGCGACTGCCAGCCGCGGTAAGTGGGACACGTTGCGCGCGATGGGCTTTGACGACGATCACATCGGTGATACCCGAACTTTGGAGTTCGAGGAGAAGTTTCTGGCGACGACCGGCGGCGCCGGAGTCGATGTGGTGCTCAACTCGCTGGCCGGGGAGTTCCTCGACGCCTCGCTGCGACTGTTGGTGGGCGGCGGGCGTTTCATCGAGATGGGCAAGACCGACCTTCGCGACCCGGAGGCGGTCGCGGAGCAACACCAGGGGGTGACATATCGGGCCTTCGATCTGATGGAAGCCGGACCGGACCACATCGCATCGATGTTGTCCGACTTGATCCAACTGTTCGACGCGGGCGTGTTGAAACCATTGCCGGTCAAGACGTTTGACGTGCGGTGCGCGTCGGCGGCGTATCGGTTTGTCAGTCAGGCCCGTCAGATCGGCAAGGTGGTGCTGACTCTGCCGGACGGCCCGGATGATCCGGTGCTGGCGAGTTCGGGTGGTGGCCTGGCCGGCGGCAGCGTGCTGATCACCGGGGGCACCGGGATGGCCGGTTCGGCGGTGGCCGAGCATCTGGTGGCGCGGTATGGCGTGGGCCATGTGGTGCTGGTCAGTCGGAGCGGCGCCGACGGCGAGGGTGTGGCGGAGCTGCTGGATCAGCTCAAAGCCGCCGGGGCCGAGGTGTCGGTCGTGGCCTGCGATGTCAGCGACCGGGATGCGGTCGCGGATTTGATAGCCGCGTTGCCGGACCAATATCCCCTGAAAGGCGTGTTCCATGCCGCCGGGGTGATCGATGACGGGCTGATCGCCTCGTTGACGCCGGATCGGGTGGATACCGTGCTGCGGAGCAAGGTCGACGGCGCCTGGAACCTACACGAGCTCACCCGGGACATGGATTTGTCGGCGTTCGTGATGTTCTCGTCGATGGCCGGCATTGTGGGTTCGCCGGGCCAGGGCAACTATGCCGCGGCGAACAGCTTCCTTGACGGCCTGGCCGCCTACCGGCGGGCGCACGGCATGGCGGGGTTGTCGGTGGCCTGGGGACTGTGGGAACAGGCCAGCGGCATGACCCAACACCTCAGCGATCGCGACAAAGCCCGGATGAGCCGGGGCGGGCTGGCACCGCTGTCCACCCCTCATGCGCTTCAGCTGTTCGACGAGGCCATGCTGGCCGACCGCCCGCTGCTGGTCGCCGCCCGCATCGACGCGGCGGGGCTGGGCGCCGGCGGCGCCGTGCCACCGGTGCTGCGTGACCTGGTCGCTCGGCCGGGGCGGCGACTCATCAGTGATACCGACGCAGCGGTGTCGACGTCGGGGTTGGCTACCCGGCTGCAGGGACTGAGTCCCGAGCAGCGGCACCACCAGTTGGTGGAATTGGTGTGCACCAACGCCGCAACCGTTCTAGGCAGGTCCAGCGCCGATATCGAGGGCCAGCTGCCGTTCCAAGACCTCGGCTTCGATTCGCTCACTGCGGTGGAGCTGCGCAACCGCCTCAAAACTGCTTCCGGGCTTACCCTTTCGCCGAACCTGATCTTCGACTTTCCCACGCCCGCGGCGCTGGCCGAACATATCGACGAACAGCTCAGCGCCGTGACCACCGATGCGCCCGCGGGCGGGCCGGACCAGCTGGCCCGCTTCAACGACATCGCCCGTGAACTGCAAACGCTGGTCAATCAACCCAATTGGACGGAGGAAGACAAAACCCGCCTGGCGGCCCGCATCCAAGCGATCCTGACCGAGCTCGAAAGCCCACCGCAGCTGACGACCGACGAGGCGCACGCCCTCGACGACGACATCAGCACCGCGACCGAGCGCGAACTCTTCGCCATTCTCGATGACGATTTCGGCCCCTGATGTCGCCCACCGACATAGCAATCATCGGACTCGCCTGCAGGTTGCCCGGCGCCGCGACCACCCGTGACTTCTGGCATCTGGTTCGTGACGGACTTGAAGTGAGCGAGTTGCCCGGCAACACCGCCGAATTCGACGCGGACTTTTTCAACCTGTCGCCCCGCGAGGCACGCGCGATGGACCCGCGCCAGCGGCTGGCGCTCGAATTGTCGTGGGAACTTTTCGAAGACGCATTCCTGATACCGGAAACCCTGCGCGGCAAACCAGGTTTCGATCTTCCTGGGTGCGATGACCGACGACTACGCGGTCCTGACGCTTCGCGAGGGCTCCGACAATCTCGATCATCATTCGTTCGGCGGTGTCAGCCGCGCAATGATCGCCAACCGGATCTCCTATGCCCTCGGGTTGCAGGGCGCCAGCATGATCGTCGATTCCGGCCAATCGTCTTCGCTCGTCGCGGTGCACCTCGCCTGCGAAAGCCTGCGCGGGGGCGACTCGCAGCTTGCGATAGCCGGCGGAATCCATCTCAACGTGGCCGACGAAACAGCAATGCTGGAAAAGGAATTCGGCGCGATCTCTGCGTCCGGTCACACCTACGCATTCGATGGCCGCGCGGATGGCTACGTGCGGGCCGAAGGCGCCGGCATGGTGCTGCTGAAGCCGTTGGGCGACGCCATCCGGGACGGAAACCGAATCCGCGCAGTCATCCGGGGGAGCGCGGTCGGCAATGCCGGACACAGTTCCGCCGGCCAGACGGTGCCCTCGGTGCCGGGACAAGCCGACGTGATCCGCCGTGCGCTCGCGCGCGCCGGCCTGGGCAGCGAAGACATCGACTACATCGAGGCTCACGGCACCGGAACCGAAGTCGGCGACCCGGTCGAAGCGAGGGCACTGGGTGAAATATTCGCCGAGCGCCAACACAATCCGGTACGCGTCGGATCGGTGAAAACCAACATCGGCCACACCGGCAGCGCCGCCGGAATCGCGGGTCTGCTCAAAGCAGTACTCGCCATCGAAAATGCAGTGATCCCGCCAAGTCTCAATTACGACAGCACCGCCCCCGGCAATGACTTGAAACGCCATGGGCTGCAAGTCAATACCACGCTGACAGCCTGGCCAGTGCAGGACCGGCCGCGGGGGGCCGGGGTGTCGTCGTTCGGAATGGGTGGGACGAACGCGCATGTGATCATCCAGGAAGCGCCCGCGCAGCCGGAAAGTGTTGCGTCCGAACCTCAACACGACACGCCGGTGGCATGGGTGCTGTCGGCGCGTTCAGAGCAAGCCTTGGCCAACCAGGCCGCGCGGTTGGCGGCCCATCTCGCCTCCGACGACCATCTCGCGGTGACGGATATCGCGTGGTCGCTGGCCACCACGCGTTCGGTCTTCGAGCACCGTGCGGTGCTGGTGGGCAGTGATCGTCAAGCCCTCACTGCGGGTTTGACGCGGCTGGTTGATTCAGACCCGGGCGCGATCGCCGGCCGGGCGAGGGCAGCCGGCAAGACGGTGTTCGTGTTTCCCGGGCAAGGCTCCCAATGGCTGGGGATGGGGCAGCAGCTCTACAACCGGTTCCCGGTATTCGCCGAGGCTTTCGACCAAGCGGTCGACGCGATGGACGCCCATCTGCGCTTGGGTTTGCGAGATGTGATCTGGGGCCTGGACCCGGAGCTGCTGGCCAATACCGAATTCGCCCAGCCGGCGCTGTTCGTCATCCAACTGGCAACCGCGGAGCTGCTGCAAACCTGGGGAATCGAACCGGATTTGGTGATGGGCCATTCGGTGGGGGAGATCACCGCGGCCCACGTCGCGGGCGTGCTCACGCTTGACGATGCCGCGCGGCTCGTGGTGGCCCGGGGCCGCCTGATGGCGGACCTGCCGGCCGGCGGCGTGATGATCGCGGTGGCCGCCAGCGAGGACGCGGTGACTCCGCAACTGCCCGATGGGGTCGCGATCGCGGCGGTCAATGCCCAAGAATCCGTGGTGATCTCGGGTGCTGATCCCCCGGTGAGTGCTCTGGCTGACCGGCTGGCACAGCAGGGGGCGCGGGTGCATCGGCTGGCGGTGTCGCACGCCTTTCATTCGGTGTTGGTAGAGCCGATGATGGACGAGTTCGCCCGGCTGGTGGCCGACATCAAGGCCGGCGAGCCGCGGATTGGCTTGGTGTCCAACGTGACTGGGCAGCTGGCCGGTGCTGACTACGGAACTGCACAGTATTGGGTTGAGCATGTGCGCCAACCGGTGCGCTTTGTCGACGGTGTTCGGTTGGCAGAGTCGCTGGGGGCCAACGTTTATGTCGAGGTGGGCCCCGCCGCGGGCTTGAGCGCGGCAGTGGAGCACTCGCTGAGCGCCGAGCACGCCGCCGCGCTCGCAACCCTGGCCAACGACCGGCCCGAAGTCGACGCGCTGCTGACCGCGGCCGGCCGACTATTCGTCCACGGCGCGCCGGTCGATTGGCCGTCCGTTCTCAACGGCCTGGGCGGGCGCCGAATCGAGTTGCCGACGTATGGCTTTGCCCGGCAGCGCTTTTGGCTGGGGTCGGGCGCAGACGTGCCGGCTCCGGTAAGCCGGGCGGCGGAGCGGGCCGAGCAGCTGAAGGCACTGCCCCCCGACGAGCAGCACCGCCAGCTGGTGGAATTGGTGTGCGCGCATGCGGCGACCGTGCTGGGGCATTCGAGCGGCCGTGACCTCGATGTGGAGCGCGCCTTTACCGACTTCGGCTTTGAATCACTTACCGGCGTCGAACTTCGCAACCGTCTCAAAGCGGCGACCGGGTTGGCGTTGTCACGCACGCTGATCTTCGACTTCCCCAATCCGTCAGCGTTGGCCGATCACCTGCGTCGTCAACTGCTGCACGAGGAACGCGAGGACTCCGGCGAGGAAAAGATCTGGTCTTCGCTGAGAAAAATTCCGCTGCGCGAGCTTCGGCGAACCGGCTTGCTCGACAAGCTATTGCTGCTGGCCGGCGAGTCCGAAGTGCCGCTTGCCGATTCCGAGGTCAGTAATGACGTCATCGACTCGTTGAGCGCTGATGCGTTGATTGCTATGGCCTTGGAGTCGGACAAAGCGGATGATGTTGAATAACGAAATCCCTGCTGGCGGGCATGATTACGCGAGTGTTATCCGACACATGTTGAATAGCCGTATCTTTGCGGGCCTGAACCACAGCGCATAAACTTTCGTGCATATGGGGGAATCGCTTTGAGTAGCGGCTTTTGAGCAGAGGCTAGGTATGAGCGTTATCGCAGGTGTGTTCGGTGCATTGCCGCCGCACCGTTACAGCCAGAGCGAGATTACCGACCGACTCGTCGAGTTACCGGTTTTGGCCGAGCACGAGGACATCGTCCGGCGTCTGCACGCCGGCGCGAAGGTCAACAGCCGCCACCTGGTACTGCCGCTCGAGCGATACCCGTCGCTGAATGACTTCACCGAGACGAACGAGATCTTCGTCGAAAACGCCGTAAACCTTGGCTGTGAAGCGCTGCTGGGTGCTCTTGACGAGGCGGGACTGCAGCCCCAAGACGTCGACATGATCGCCACCACGACCGTCACCGGCGTTGCGGTGCCGTCGCTGGATGCCCGCATCGCGGGACGGGTCGGCCTGCGCCCGGATGTGCGCCGGATGCCGCTGTTCGGCCTGGGCTGCGCGGCCGGTGCCGCGGGGGTGGCCACGCTGCACGACTATCTGCGGGGTGCGCCCGAGGGCGTCGCTGTCCTGGTGTCCGTCGAGCTGTGTTCGTTGACCTTCCCCACCGTCAAGCCGACGGTATCGGGACTGGTCGCGACCGCGATGTTCGGCGATGGGGCGGCCGCGGTGGTCGCCGTCGGTGACCGTCGCGCCGAGCAGGACCGGCAGTTGCGCCCGAGCGGGCCCGACATCGTCGATTCGCGCAGCCGTCTCTACCCGGAATCGCTGCACGTGATGGCGTGGAACGTCGGTCCCGGCGGCCTGCAGCCCGTGTTCTCCCCGGAGCTCGCCACGGTGATCGAGCGGCACCTGGCCGACGATGTCGACCGGTTCCTCAGCGGGCATGGGCTGACCAAGGACGACGTCGAGGCATGGGTGGCCCATCCGGGCGGTCCGAAGGTGATCAGCGCGATCGGCAAGAGCCTCGACCTGCGCCCGGAGGCGCTGGAGCTGACCTGGCGCTCGCTGGGCGAGATCGCCAACCTCTCGTCGGCCTCCGTGCTGCACGTCCTGCGCGACACGATTGCCAAACCGCCGGCAGGCGGCAGCCCGGGGCTGATCGTCGCGATGGGCCCCGGATTCTCCTCCGAACTCGTGCTACTGCGCTGGCACTGAGTCGGCGATATCGACGACCAGGCCCGGCGTGGGGCTCAACGCGGCCAGGTTGGCGGCGCGGATGCGCTGAGCGGGCAGTCGTAGCGTCGTTCTGGCGACCAGCCGGGCGAGCATGACCGTCATCTCGGTCGTGGCCATCACTGCCCCGATGCACCGGTGCAGCCCGCCGCTGAACGGAATGAACTCATGCGGTGCGGGTTTGCGGTAGTCGGCTGAGCCCGGATCCCAGCGGGCCGGCCGGAACTCTCTGGGATCCGGCCACAGCTCGGGCAGCCGGTGGGTGACATACGCGCTGAAGATCAGCAATCGGCCGGCGCGGATGCGGTGCCCGTCGAACGAGAGGTCACGCATCACCCTGCGGGCGGAGATCACGCCGGGTGAGTACAGCCGAAGCGTCTCGTGCACGACGCCGTTGAGGTAGGTCAGCGCTTCGAGGTCGGCGGCGGCCGGTGGATCGTCACCCAGGACGCGGCGGACTTCGTCGGCGGCCTTGTCCCACGCGCCGGGCAGGGTCAGCAGCGTGTAGATCGCCCAGGCCAAGGCACCGCTCGTGGTCTCGTAGCCGGCGGTGATGAGCGAGATGATCGAGTCGCGAATCTCGTTGTTGCTCAACTCGTATCCCTCTTCGCCGCGACCATTGATCAACATCGTCATCATGTGGTCGTCGGGTCGCGGTGCGGTGCGCGCGTCGGCGATCTGGGCGTCGATGAAGTCGTTGAGGCGCTTTCGGGCGGCCATCGCCCGTCGCCAGCCGGGGGAGTTGAGTCGCTGCTGCAGCGCCACCACCTGGGGCAGCTGGTGGGTCAGGTCCAGCAAGGGTTGGAGTTGCTCGCCGAGGAAGTCGGACTGCATCGCCAAGCGCGAGCCGAACAGGCTCTCGGCGGTGCTGCGCCGGACCGCCGAGCGGCACTGCCGGTAGATGTCCAGTCGCTGACCCGGCCGCCAGCCGTCGATGACGCTGTCGATATTGGACACCATGGTCTCGACGTAGTCCTGGATCTGCCGGTGACGCAGCCCCGGGGCCACCACACTGCGGCGGCGGCGGTGGTCGTCTCCGTCGCTGACGATCAGCGCCGTGGGTCCGTCGACGATGGCCAGGCTCTCAAACGTCTGTGCCCAGCTGAATGCATCGGCATTGGCAAATACGAACTTATTCGCGTCGGGGCCGAGCAGGTAGGTGTAGCCGTGCCGGCCGATGCCGGAATTGATCACCGGGCCCCGGTGCCGGTACCAGGCGAGCAACGCTTCGCCGGGCAGATAGGGCACCGGGCGACCAGAAGTCATTCGAGCACCTCCGACAACTCCAGCCAGCGTCCCTCCAACGTACCGACCTCGTCTTCGAGGCCGCGTAACTCTGCGGTCAGCCGGCTCACGCCGACGTGATCGGACTGGTCGTGGTCGGCGAGTTCGGTGTGTTTGGCCGCGATGCGATCGGCCAGCCGGGCGAGCTGGCGGTCGACCGAGGACAGCTCCTTCTCGGCGGCGCGACGTTGCGCGCCGGACATCGCCTCGGGCGCGGGGGTTGGCCGCGGCGGTCCCGGGGTGCCCGCGGACTGGGCGGCCAGCCGCAGGTATTCGTCGACGCCGCCCGGCAGGTGGCGCAACCGGCCGTCGAGAATCGCGTACTGCTGATCGGTGATGCGCTCCAGCAGATAGCGGTCGTGCGAAACGACGATCAGGGTGCCCGGCCAGGAGTCGAGCAAATCCTCGGTTGCCGTCAGCATGTCGGTGTCGACGTCGTTGGTGGGCTCGTCGAGGAGCAGGACGTTGGGCTCGGACAACAGCGTGAGCATCAGCTGCAGCCGGCGCCGCTGCCCGCCGGAGAGTTCGCCGACCCGCGCGGACAGCTCGGTGAAGCCGAGTCGCTCCAGCAGCTGGGCCGGGGTGACCTCGCGGCCCTCGACCTCATACCCGCCGCGCAGTCGGCCCAGCACATCGGCGATCCGGTCGTCGGCGATCCCGGCCAACCGATCGCCCTGCTGATCGAGCACCGCCAACTGGACGGTCTTGCCGCGCTTGACGCGCCCGCTGTCCGGCGTGACGGTGCCCGCGATCAGTCCCAGCAGCGTCGATTTGCCCGCGCCGTTGGCCCCGACGATGCCGGTCCGTTCGCCGGGGCCGATCCGCCATTCGACGTCGCGCAGCACCGGGCGACCCTCGAAGGCGACCGACACGTCGAGCAGGTCGATCACGTCCTTGCCGAGCCGGGCCGTCGCCAGCTTGGCCAACTCGACGGTGTTGCGCAGTGGTGGCACGTCGGCGATCAGCTGGTTGGCGGCGTCGATGCGGAACTTCGGCTTGGAGGTCCGCGCGGGTGGCCCCCGGCGCAGCCAGGCCAGCTCCTTGCGCATCAAGTTCTGCCGTTTGGCCTCTACCGCGGCGGCCTGCCGGTCCCGCTCGACGCGCTGCAGCACATACGCCGCGTAGCCGCCTTCGAACGGTTCGACGATCCCGTTGTGCACCTCCCACGTCGTGGTGGCGACTTCGTCGAGAAACCAGCGGTCGTGCGTCACCACCAGCAGCCCGCCGGTGTTGCGCGCCCACCGCTGTTGCAGGTGGCCGGCCAGCCAGGTGATGCCCTCGATGTCGAGGTGGTTGGTGGGCTCGTCGAGGGCGATGACGTCCCATTCACCGATCAGCAGTTTGGCCAGCTGCACCCGTCGCCGTTGACCGCCGCTGAGCGTGAAAATCGTTGCAGCCCAGTCGATATCGGATACCAGCCCACCGACCACGTCGCGGATGCGCGGGTCGCCGGCCCACTGATGGTCGGCCTGGTCGCCGACCAGTATCCAGCCGACGGTGGCGGCCGGATCCAGGGTGTCGGCCTGGCTGAGCGCGCTGACCCGCAATCCGCTGCGCTGCGTGACCCGGCCGGAGTTGGGCCGCAGCCGGCCGGTCAGCAGCTGCAGCAGGCTGGACTTGCCGTCCCCGTTGCGGCCCACGATGCCGATGCGGGCGCCGTCGTTGACCCCCAGCGAGATCGACTCGAACACGACCTGAGTCGGGTATTCCAGGTGAACGGCCTCGGCCCCCAGTAGGTGCGCCACCGGGCCGACGCTAGCAAGGTTGTCAGGGCGGCCGCCTAGAACTTGCGCCCACCTTAAGGGGATGCGCGGCGATGCCTCGGCATAGCAGCTATCCCTCAGACGGATTTGGTGACACCGACGTAGGACAGCACTACGTCGGATTCATCGGTCACTTGAGTCAGAGTCGCGTAGGAGCGGATGAACGACTGACCCACGCATCCGTCAATTTTGACGTGGAAGCCGGTGATTATGACCCGGGGATGTGGACCCTTGAACTCTTTCCTGACCACCGGCACCACGAGTACGACGCCGGGCTTGAGGCCCACAGTGATCACGCCGTTGACTGGCGCGGTAACCAACGGGATAAAACCACCGGTCAACGGGAGGCCGAAGCCCGGGTTGAGGCCCGCACTACCCGCCATCGTGACGCCATTGGACGTACTCATATCGATTCCGCAGCCGATCTCGTAACCCACCTCGAGGACGCCGCGGGGCTGTTCCAATCCGTCCAGCGACGCGACGAATGTTCCGCGGGAGAGGTATTCGCGAGACGAGACCGCGGTGGTCAACGGCGCCACGGGAACTTGCGACTCGTCCGTCGCCGCGAGGTCCAGGGTCCAGCCTTCGGGCGTCGTGTAGGTCACCGGATCGGACGAGGGCACCCGGCCGTCGTCCGGCGCCACCGCGGCGGCATTTTCAGCGTCGGGATCGGCGACCGCTGCAGGCGCCAGTGTCGCCGACATGACGACGCACAACGCGACAATCCCGGCGCGACGAACGACCATGGCTATCGGCCACACGTGCGACACCATATGCACAGCCCGATTCCGGTCGCGAAATTTGCTGGGCGGTCTACCAAAGTCGTTGTGTGTTCGTAATCGTTATGGGATACGGGTGCGGAATCCTGGGGGAACCGGTGGCGCTAGCCGGGGTGGAACAGAAATCCTGCACTTACTGCGGTTGCCAGACCGGTAGAATCGCAGCTGTTGGTAACCAGTGATCGTGAGACGACGGTGAGGCGGCGATGAAAACTCGCATCTGCGCTCGCGGATTGCTGGTCGCAGCGGTGAGTGTGATGGCTCTCATGTGCGGCACCGGCGCAGCGCACGCGGATTCAGACCCTTTCGGGACGCCGGGGCTGATCGATCAATTGGTGACGTCGACTCCAGCGCTGTCCGTGGATCCGACCGACGAAGGCGGTTCCTCAATGGGCTCGGATGCTGTCGGAATGTATTGCGAAAACCGATTCGCGCGGTGCCACTGAGCAGATCGCCAGGACGTATAGCAAAGTGCTCTGAAGTTTCTTGAGCCCTCGGTGATCAGGAGGCCGGCGCGATCAGCAGCTACCCGACGGAACGGGCATTCGTCTGAGATACACCCTAAAGTGCCAGTCGGCGCGCGTCGGCTGTTGCTCCTTCGGTCCCGATCCGACACAGCACCGGCGCTCGGGCCCCCAGCCATCAGTCGGTCGCAGCGGCCCCGCGGAAACCTCGTGATAGGGACCCGATAGCCTGGCGAGATTCGGGAGCTTTGTTCTCCCGAGAGGAGACGATCTGACATGACTGAAAAATGGTTCTCCGACATCGGTGCGCCGGGAGAGTTGACCCTCGCGGATGTGTGCGACCAAATCCAGCAGAAAATCCACGCTAACGCAGACAACCAGAAATTGCCGCACGAGTTCCCGGACTGGCAGTCGTGCGTGGAAGATCGGGACGCCACCATCTACAAGTTGGGCGCGGCTGTCGTCAACCTTTGCCAGATGGTGGAGTACTTGGCATCGGAGCAGCAGCGTGGCGGTGCTAGCCCCGCCATTACATGAAGCCAAAGGGCATCGGCAAGACGCAGGTGCGCCGAGCGTGGCTTATTGGGCCTGGAGCGACCGACAGTTGCCAGACGGGACAGTGATGTGGGCGCTGCCCGACGGACAGGTGAGCGACGACGACCCGCCGTTCTAACCCGGCTGCACCATCCCGCGGGCAAACAGCCTGACCAGAACCGCTGTGCGCGCCGATGTGCCATGATGTCCAAGCTGTCGAGAGTGGGGAGCAGCGGTGGACCTGAAGTTGTCGATGATCACGCGACCGGTGGAACGACTGGTCGCGACGGCCCAGAACGGCCTGGAGGTCTTACGGCTGGGTGGCCTGGAGACCGGCACTGTTCCGTCGCCGTCGCAGATTGTCGAGAGCGTGCCGATGTACAAGCTTCGACGCTACTTTCCGCCCGACAACCGCCCCGGGCAGCGCCCGGTCGGCCCGCCGGTGCTGATGGTGCACCCGATGATGATGTCAGCGGACATGTGGGACGTCACCCGCGACGAGGGCGCCGTCGGCATCCTGCACTCGCACGGGCTGGATTGCTGGGTCATCGACTTCGGCTCACCCGACAAGGTCGAGGGCGGCATGCGCCGCAACCTGGCCGACCACATCGTTGCGCTCAGCCAGGCCATCGACACGGTGAAGGACGCCACCGGCAGCGACGTGCACTTGGTCGGGTATTCGCAGGGTGGGATGTGGTGCTATCAGGTCGCCGCCTACCGGCGTTCGAAGTCGCTGGCCAGCATCGTGACCTTCGGTTCGCCGGTGGACACCCTGGCCGCCCTGCCGATGGGCATCCCGGCGAACTTTGCCCCGCCCGTCGCCAACTTCATGGCCGATCACGTCTTCAGCCGGTTGGCCATCCCCGGCTGGATGGCGCGTGCCGGCTTCCAGATGCTCGACCCGCTCAAGACCGCCAAGGCCCGGGTCGACTTCGTGCGTCAGCTGCACGACCGCGAGGCGCTGCTGCCCCGCGAACAGCAGCGCAGATTCCTCGAGCGCGAGGGGTGGATCGCGTGGTCCGGCCCGGCGATCTCCGAGCTGCTCAAGCAGTTCATCGCCCACAATCGGATGATGACCGGCGGCTTCGCCGTCAACGGGCAGATGGTCACGCTCACCGACATCAGCTGTCCGGTGCTGGCTTTCGTCGGCGAGGTCGACGACATCGGCCAGCCCGCATCGGTGCGCGGC
Source organism: uncultured Actinomycetota bacterium (assembly GCA_963794245.1). Lineage (GTDB taxonomy): Bacteria > Actinomycetota > Actinomycetes > Mycobacteriales > Mycobacteriaceae > Mycobacterium. Next base: position 85,169 of record CAWCDD010000008.1, read on the forward strand.
ATCCGGCGGGCGTCGCCCAACGCCGAGGTCTACGAAGCCCGGATCAGGACAGGGCATTTCGGCCTGGTCGTGGGATCCAAAGCGGCAGAACAGGGTTGGCCCACCGTCGCCGCATGGATCGAATGGCTCTCGACTGGAGGCGACAAGCCGTCCGGCGTCGACCTGATGGCCGATCAGCCCGAAGAGCACACCGATAGCGGCGTCGCCTTGAGTTCCCGGCTCACGCATGGCATCGGTGAGGCGTCAGAGGCGGCGCTGGGGTTGGTGCGCGGTGCCGCCGACGCGGTGGTCGCGGCCAACAAGTCCATGCGGACCCTGGCCGTCGAGACCGCGCGCACGCTGCCCCGGCTGGCCCGGCTGGGACAGATCAACGACCACACGCGGATTTCGTTGGGCCGCATCATCGGCGAACAGGCACACAACGCCCCGCGCGGGGAGTTCCTGCTGTTCGACGGCCGCGTGCACACCTACGAGGCGGTTGACCGCCGGATCAACAACGTCGTTCGGGGCCTGATTCAGGTCGGCGTGCGGCAGGGCGACCGGGTCGGCGTGCTGATGGAGACGCGTCCCAGTGCCCTGGTCGCGATCGCCGCGCTGTCCCGGCTCGGCGCCGTCGCCGTGGTGATGCACCCCGAAACCGATCTGGCCGCATCGGTCCGTCTCGGGCGAGTCACCGAGATTCTGACCGACCCCACCAACCTGGAGGCTGCACGGCAATGGCAGGGGCAGGTCCTGGTACTGGGCGGCGGCGAGGCGCGCAACCTGGACCTGCCCGATGACGGCTTGGAGCAAAACCAGGTCATCGACATGGAGCAGATCGATCCGGACGCCGTCGAGCTGCCCGCCTGGTACCGGCCGAACCCGGGTTTGGCCCGCGATTTGGCGTTCATCGCGTTCAGCGCGGTCGGTGGCGAGCTGGTCGCCAAGCAGATCACCAACTACCGATGGGCGGTGTCGGCGTTCGGCACCGCCTCGACGGCCGCCCTCGACCGCCGGGACACCGTGTACTGCCTGACCCCGCTGCACCACGAGTCCGCGTTGTTGGTCGCCCTCGGCGGCGCGGTCGTCGGCGGCACCCGCATCGCGCTGTCACGCGGCCTGCAGGCCGAACGATTCGTCAATGAGATACGGCAGTACGGCGTCACCGTGGTGTCCTACACCTGGGCGATGCTGCGCGAAATCGTCGACGATCCCGCCTTCGTGCTGCATGGCAATCATCCGGTGCGGCTGTTCATCGGCTCGGGCATGCCGACGGGGTTGTGGGAGCGCGTCGTCGACGCATTCACGCCCGCACACGTCGTCGAGTTCTTCGCCACGACGGACGGGCAAGCGGTGCTGGCGAACGTGTCCGGCGTCAAGATCGGCAGCAAGGGCCGGCCGCTCCCCGGCGCCGGTCGCGTCGAGCTCGGTGCCTATGACACCGAAAACGACCTGATCCTGGAAGACGAGCGGGGCTTCGTGCAGCTCGCCGACGTGAACCAGGTCGGGGTGTTGCTCGCGGCGTCCAACGGGCCGATCGATCCGACGGCCTCGGTCAAACGCGGGGTCTTCGCGCCCGGCGACACCTGGATCTCCACCGAGTACCTGTTCCGCCGCGACGAGGACGGGGACTTCTGGTTGATGGGCAGGCGCGGCTCGGTGGTCCACACCGCGCGCGGGCTGGTCTACTCCGAGCCGGTTACCGATGCACTCGGCCTGATCAACGGCGTGGACCTCGCGGTGACCTACAACGTCCCCTTCGGCGATCTGGAGGTGGCGGTCTCGGCGGTGACGTTGTTGCCAGGGGCCTCCATCACGGCGGCGGATCTGACCGAAGCCGTCGCGGACATGCCGATCGGGTTGGGGCCTGACATCGTTTGCGTGGTGCCGGAGTTGACGTTGAGCGCGACGTACCGTCCGACGGTCAGCGCACTGCGGGCGGCCGGGATTCCCAAATCCGGGCGTCACGCCTGGTATTTCGATACCGCCAGCGAGCAGTACCGCCGGTTGACTCCGGCGGTGCGGGCCGAACTGAGCGCCACGTATCGGGAAACCGATGGTTGACGACACCCTGCTGAGCATCCTGGTCTGCCCCGAGGACCGGGGCCCGCTGCTGCTGGTGGATGACGAGCTGCTCTACAACCCACGCCTGCGCCGGGTCTACCGCATCGAGGATGGCATCCCGGTGCTGCTGATCGACGAGGCGCGCGACGTCGACGAGGACGAGCACTCCCGGCTCATCGCGAAAGGCCGTCCGGCAGATCCCCGGTGAGGTAGCGCTGCAGATTCGGTGCGATGGTCGCCGCGATCTGCTCGGCCGGCAGCGAGGCGAACGGCTCGATCCCCACGATGTAGCGAGCCATGACCACGCCCATCAACTGGGATGCGACGAACTGGGCGCGAATTCTGCCCGTTCCCGGGGGATTGTCGACCCGCGAGCCCACCTCTTCGACGACGATCTCTTGCAGGAAGGAACGCGCCAGACTGACGTCGGCTCCGGTGAGCAATCCCCGCAAGGTCGCGATCAAACCCGCGCCCATCTCCGAATCCCAGATCGGCAACAGCACCGACGGCAGCCGCAGCCCGAGTTCGGACACCGGTGTCTCCCGCATCGGCACCAGCACCGTCATCGGGTCGATCGGCAGATGGATCGCGGCGGCGAACAGCTGCTGCTTGGTGCCGAAGTAGTGATGCACCAGCGCGGCGTCGACTCCCGCTCCCGCGGCCACCGCCCGAATCGACGTCCGGTCAATCCCGTTGCGCGCAAACAATTCTCGTGCACTTGCCAGGATGCGATCCCGGGTGTCAGAAGTTCCGGCCGGCCGACCGGGCCGCCGGCGGCCGGTGTTGGCGGCCGTCACGCTATGGCGTCCGGCGCCGCAGTGTCGCCGCGGCCAGGCACAGCGCCGCGAACGCAGAACCCGCCACCACGACGATGTCGCGCAGCGCGATACCGGTCAGTTCGGTATGCGAATTCACCTGCTGCAGGGCTTCCAGCGCGTAGCTGGCCGGCATGACATTGCTGATCCATTGCAACCAGTCTGGCATCAGCGCTCGCGGGACGATGATGCCGGCCAGCAGCAACTGCGGCACCATCACCAGCGGGATGAACTGCACGGCCTGAAACTCGGTGCGGGCGAACGCACTACACAGCAGGCCCAGGCCAACACCCAGCACCGCGTTGACGATCGCGATCACGAACACCCAAAGCGGGCTGCCCGCGGTGTCGAAGCCCAGGAACCAGAACGACACCACGCACGCCACCGTCGCTTGCGCCGCCGCGGCGACGGAGAAGGCGGTGCCGTAGGCGATCAGCAGGTCGAGCCGGCGCAGGGGAGTGGTCAGAATGCGCTCCAGCGTCCCCGAGGCCCGTTCGCGCTGCATGGTGATCGCCGTGATGATGAACATCACGAACAGCGGGAAAAGGCCGAGCAGGATCAGGCAGGCATTGTTGAACGGCGACGGCATGCCCGGCAGGTGCCGCGCATTGTGAAACATGAAGTACATCAACGTGATAACCAGCACCGGCACCGCGAGGATCATCGCGACACTGCGGTGATCGGCGGCCAGTTGGCGCAGAATCCGCGTTGTGGTGGCGGTGTAGCCCTTCAGCCCTAGCCGGCTTGGCGCATGATGTTGCGCTTGATGATGGACAGAAACGCGTCCTCCAGTGACGTGCATCCGGTGTCCTCTCGTAGTTGGGTCGGCGTGGTGTGCGCGACCAGGTTCCCGTCGCGCATCAACAACAGGTCTCCGCAGTGATCGGCCTCGTCCATCACGTGGCTGGAGACCAGCAGGGTGGTGCCGGCGCGGGCGAGCTCGGCGAACTGCTCCCAAAGGTCCGCCCGCAGCACGGGATCCAGCCCGACGGTCGGCTCATCGAGCACCAGCAGATCCGGCTGGCAGACCAACGCGCAGGCCAGCGAAACCCGGGTGCGCTGGCCGCCGGAGAGGTTGGCGCAGAACGCGGTCCGGTGATCGGTCAGGCCCACCCGCTCGATCGCGGCGTCGGCGGCGTGGCTGTCGAAGCCGTACAGCGTCGCGAAGTAGCGAACATTGTCGACGACCCGCAGATCGTTGTAGATGGTCGGGTCTTGTGGCAGGTAACCGACGCGGCGCCGCAGCTCGGGGGAGCCGGCGGGTTTGCCGAGCACGGTGACCGTCCCCGATGACACGATCTGCGTGCCGACGATGCACCGAATCAGCGTGGTCTTGCCGCAGCCGGACGGGCCGAGCAGGCCGGTGATGCTGCCCTGCGCGATCTGCACCGAGAAGTCGTGCAGCGCCGGGCGTTTGCCGCGGATCACCCGCAGATGGTTGATGTCGACCGCCGGGGCGGAGCCGTGCGGACTTAATTCATCATGAGATGAAATCATCATGTGATGAATATCCACCCTTGGCGCGGAGGTGTCAAGGGGGCCGACAGTCAACTACCGACGGGCACGCTCGCGAAACGCGTCGGCGGACGCACTCACGCGGTTACCAGACCCAGGTCAGCTCGGGGAACCGGGGCGGCGCAACGGCAGATGCCCCTGCACGCCTTCGGCGTAGGCGGTTTCGGCGTGCTGCGTGAAGTCGACACCGGTGGTCTCGTCTTCGGGGCTGAGCCGGAAGCCCATCACCCGATCGATCACCTTGCCGAGAACGAAAGACACCGTGAACGCATAGATTGCGACGACGACGATCGCAAGTGTCTGCTTGCCGAGTTGGCCGAAGCCGCCGCCGTAGAACAGTCCCTGCGGGCCCGCCGTCATGACCGCCGTGGCCAACAGCCCGATCAACGACACCCCGACCACCCCGCCGACGAAGTGCACGCCGACGACGTCGAGCGAATCGTCATAGTTGAAACGCAATTTCGCGGCCACCGCGAACGAGCACACGACGCCCGCGGCGAGCCCGACGGCCGCCGCGCCGAGCGTGTTGACGGTTCCGCAGGACGGGGTGATGGCGACGAGGCCGGCGACCACACCGGATGCCGCGCCGAACGTCGTGGGTCTGCCGTCGCGGATCTGTTCGACCGTGAGCCAGCCCAGCATGCCGAGGCAGCCGGCGACCAGCGTGTTCAGGAAGATGGCCGCGGCAGTTCCGTTGGCCGCCAGAGCGGAACCGGCGTTGAAGCCGAACCAGCCGAACCACAGCAGCCCGACACCGACAAAGAGCAACGGCAGATTGTGCGGCCGCATCGAGTCTTTCTTGAAGCCGATCCGAGGCCCGAGCACCAGCGCCAGGGCCAGCGCCGAGGAACCGGAGACGATCTCGACGACCAGGCCACCCGCGTAGTCGAGCACCCCGAGCTTGGCCAGCCAGCCGCCCGGTCCCCACACCCAATGCGCGACAACCGAATACACGACGATCGCCCACACCGGGACGAACACGATCCAGGCGGCGAACTTGGCGCGGTCGGCGATCGCGCCACTGACCAAGGCCGCCGTGATGATCGCGAAGGTCAATTGGAACGTGGCATAGAGAAGTTCGGGAACCGTGCCGTGAGCGGTGTCGGGCGTGATGCCGAGCATCCCGATATGTCCGAGGTTGCCGATGAACCCGCCCGCCCCGTCCTGGGAGAACGCGAGCGTGTAGCCGACCAGTAGCCACGCCACGGTGACCAGGGGTATGGAGATGAAGCTCATCATGATCATGTTGAGCACCCCGGTGGTGCGGACCATGCCGCCGTAGAAGATCGCCAGACCGGGGGTCATCAGCAGGACCAGTGCGGTACTGGCCAGCAGCCACGCGGTGGCGGCGGGGTCGATTGCATGCATCCTTTGGGCTCCTTCGCCTCGCGGCAACCGGGATATTGCCATGGTGGTGGTCCCGGTAGGTTCGGTGGGTGGGTGCGGGCCAGCTGGTAGTCGACCCGGTCGCGGCCGCGCACCGGCTGCTTGGCGCCACTCTCACCGGGCGGGGTGTGAGAGGGATCGTCGTCGAGGTCGAGGCCTACGGAGGTGTGGCGGACGGCCCCTGGCCGGATGCGGCGGCGCACTCCTACCGCGGGCGCAGTGGCCGTAACGGCGTGATGTTCGGGCCGCCGGGGCGCCTGTACACCTACCTCAGTCACGGGATCCACACCTGCGCCAACGTCTCGTGCGGCCCCGACGGCACGGCCGCCGCGGTGCTGCTGCGCGCCGCCGTTGTCGAGGACGGCGCCGACATTGCACAGGGCCGCCGCGGTGCGGCCGTCCGAACCGCGGCGCTGGCGCGAGGTCCGGGAAACCTGTGCTCCGCTTTGGGAATTACGATGTCCGACAACGGGATTGACCTGTTCGATCCCGACAGCCCGGTGACCCTGACGCTGAATGCGGCCGACGGCGCGGTGTCGGGTCCACGCGTGGGGGTCAGCCAGGCCGCCGACCGGCCGTGGCGACTGTGGCTTGCCGGGCGACCGGAAGTCTCGGCGTATCGGCGAAGTCCGCGGGCACCTGCCCCGGGCGCCAGCGACTAGCGGCGTCCGCGTCGAACGTCGAGTTGTCGGGCGAAAATGCCCCGAAACCACGCAACAAGTCGACGCTCGCCGAGCGCCTGCGCCAGGTGCCAGCGACTAGAGTCTTGCGGGATGTCTGCTGAGATCCTCGACGAGCTGGGCTGGCGTGGGCTGATCGCGCAGTCCACCGACCTCGATGCCCTGGCCGCCGAAGCGAAGCGCGGACCGATGACGGTGTACGCCGGCTTCGACCCCACCGCGCCGAGCTTGCACGCGGGGCATCTGGTGCCGCTGCTGGCGCTGCGCCGCTTTCAGCGTGCCGGCCACCGTCCGATCGTGCTCGCGGGCGGCGCTACCGGCATGATCGGGGACCCGCGTGAGGTGGGTGAGCGCAATCTGCACGACGCCGACACCGTCGCCGAATGGACCGAGCGGATTCGCGGACAGCTGGAACGCTTCGTCGACTTCGACGACTCACCCACCGGCGCGATCGTCGCTAACAACCTCGAGTGGACGGGTCAGATGTCGGCGATCGAGTTCCTGCGGGATCTCGGCAAGCACTTCTCGGTCAACGTGATGCTGGATCGCGACACCATCCGGCGGCGGCTCGACGGCGACGGCATCTCCTACACCGAGTTCAGCTACATGCTGCTGCAGGCCAACGACTACGTCGAATTGCACCAGCGCCACGGCTGCTCGCTGCAGATCGGCGGCTCGGACCAGTGGGGCAACATCGTCGCCGGGGTTCGCCTGGTGCGTCAGAAACTCGGGGCGACGGTGCACGCGCTCACCGTCCCCCTGGTGACGTCGGCCGACGGCGCCAAGTTCGGTAAATCCACCGGCGGCGGCAACTTGTGGCTGGATTCGCAGCTGACCAGTCCGTATGCCTGGTTCCAGTACTTCGTCAACACCGCTGACGCCGACGTGATCCGGTACCTGCGGTGGTTCACCTTCTTGCCCGCCGACGAGCTGGCGGAGCTGGAACAGGCCACCGTCGAGCGTCCGCAACAGCGTGCCGCCCAACGCCGCCTCGCCACCGAACTCACCGTGTTGGTGCATGGCGGGGAGGCCACCGCGGCCGTCGAGCACGCGAGCAGGGCGCTCTTTGGTCAGGGCGAGCTGGACCGCCTCGATGAGGCGACGCTCGCCGCCGCGCTACGCGAGACGTCGGTCGCCGAGCTCAAACCCGGTGGTCCCGACGGGATCGTCGACCTGTTGGTGGCCAGCGGCCTGTCGGCCAGCAAGGGCGCCGCGCGGCGCACGATTGGCGAAGGCGGCGTGTCGGTCAACAACATCCGGGTCGACAGCGACGAATGGTCCCCGCAGGCCTCCGATTTCCTGTACGGCCGGTGGCTGGTTTTGCGTCGCGGTAAGCGAAACATCGCCGGCATCGAAAGGGTCTAGAAAAGGGTGAACGGCTGAAGATTTCAGCGGGGATCTCGCGTCATCGGAGGGGAAGCCGATTCGAGAAGGGGAGGTCTCGTTGGGAGGAGCGACGAGATCCCCGCTGTGAGAACTAGTTTTCCCGGATTTGCGGCTTGCCGCTATCCCACGATCGGCTGATTTACGGGTGGATATCCGCTGTCCCCCGTTCGGGGGACGGCAGCGCCTGGCGAGTGGTTGTCGATGACGTCAAAATGACTGTGCGGCAAGGTATTTCGTAGCCCCGCGCGGTCCGGTAGCCGCAGTAGGTGCTCGACGGCGCAACATATTGGACCCGCTGCTGTCAAGAAGTTCGGAGCAAAACGCGGTGGTGTGCAAACCTTTACCTTGCCGTGCCCTAAACGTGACACTCGTTAGCCACTGTAGTCACAGTGATTTTGCGCAGCCACCGAACAATCGACGAGAAGCGAGAGATGACGGCGCAATCAATGGCGTACCAAAGGGACTTGCGAGTCGGCGGACAGGCGAAGGCCTTCGGATTTGCGGCGTTGACCGCGGCTTTGGTTGCCGCAGCGGCAACGGTGGCGCCGCCCATCCGCGCCGACATGGCGGGCAACGCCTTCCTGTCGGCGCTGACCAATGCCGGCATTGCCGTCACCCAGCCGGCCACGACGCTGGCGCAGGGCCAGTCGGTCTGCCCGATGCTGGTACAACCCGGTGAGTCGTTCGATTCGGTCGTCTCGGAAATGGCCACCGGCAACGGAATGACCGAGAAAAATGCGGGCATCTTCACGATCCTCGCCATCGGGACGTTCTGCCCGGCGATGATTGCGCCATTGATACCGGACCGGTTCAAGGCGTAGCGAGGCTCCCGCCCCGGTGCCCGTATCCTCTTCACGAGGACGGGATCGAGGTGAACAACACCAGTGGGCGACGACAGGCAGCGTCACAACGGCGAACGACGGCCGCGCACGGCGTCTGGGGGCGCACCGAAACGCGGGCCGCGCACCGAGCGTGAGGTTCCTTGGTCGGGACCCGGCCGGGCGCGCCCGGCACAGCCACGGGGCACTGGCGGTGACGGTGATCGCCCGGTGGACAGCGGGCCTGAGATACCGCCCGGGGTCGACGCCAAACAGCTGGCACCCGAAATCCGCGGCGAACTGAGCACCCTGGACCGCGCTACCGCCGAAGCGGTCGCGCGCCACCTGGTCGCCGCGGGTGAGCTGATGGACGAAGACCCCGAAGCCGCATTGAACCACGCCCGCGCCGCCCGGGCCAGGTCCAGCAGGATCGCCGCGATTCGCGAGGCCGTCGGAATCGCGGCATATCGCTACGGCGACTGGGCCCAGGCGCTTTCCGAATTGCGTGCCGCCCGAAGGATGGGCAGCAAGTCCTCGTTGCTGGCGCTGATCGCGGATTGCGAACGCGGCCTTGGCCGTCCGCAACGAGCGATCGAACTGGCCCGCGGTGATGAGGCGGCTCAGCTCAGCGGCGACGACGCCGACGAACTGCGCATCGTGGTTGCCGGCGCCCGCGCCGATCTGGGGCAGCTCGAGCAGGCACTGACACTCTTGTCCACGCCGCAACTGGACCCGAGCCGCAGCGGCTCGACGGCCGCCAGGTTGTTCTACGCCTACGCCGACACCTTGCTGGCGCTCGACCGCAACGACGAAGCGCTGCAATGGTTCTTGCACTCCGCGGCCGCCGATACCGACGGTGTCACCGACGCCGAAGACCGGGTCAGCGAGCTGGGCTCAAGAGACGAAAAGTGAAAGGTATTGCGCAGGAATATGATTGCCTGCTCATCGACCTGGACGGGACGGTGTTTCGCGGCCACCGTCCCACCGACGGCGCGGTGCAGACGCTCCGCGAAGTGGATAGCCGCAAGCTGTTCGTCACCAACAATGCCTCGCGCAGTGCCGACGAAGTAGCGGCGCACCTGCGCGACCTCGGCTTCACCGCCACCGACGACGACGTCGTCACCAGCGCCCAAAGTGCTGCCCACCTGCTTTCCGGTGAGCTGCCACCGGATTCACCCGTGCTGATCGTCGGCACCGACGCGCTGGCCGACGAAATCGCCGCCGTCGGACTGCGTCCGGTGCGCCGCTTCGACGAGAACCCCGTCGCCGTCGTCCAAGGCCTCTCGATGACCATCGGCTGGCCCGATCTCGCCGAGGCCGCACTGGCCATCCGGGCGGGCGCCTTGTGGGTGGCGGCCAACATCGATCTCACATTGCCCACCGAGCGGGGCCTGCTGCCCGGCAACGGGTCACTGGTGGCTGCCCTGCGGGCGGCGACCGGCGCCGAACCCAAGGTGGCCGGAAAGCCGGCTCCGACGCTGCTCAACGATGCGGTCGCGCGCGGCGACTATCGCGCGCCGTTGGTGATCGGCGACCGGCTGGACACCGACATCGAGGGCGCCAACGCCGCCAAGTTCCCCAGCCTGATGGTGCTGACCGGGGTCAGCAGCGCGCGGGATGCGGTGTACGCCAAACCCGAGCAGCGGCCCACCTATATCGGCCACGACCTGCGCGCGCTGCACCAGGACAGCAACCTGCTCGCGGTCGGGCCGCAGCCCGGCTGGACGATCGACGTCGGCGATGGCGCGGTGACGGTCAGCGGCAGCGGCGACGACGGGGACGGTCTGTCGATCGTGCGCGCCGTCGCCAGTGCGGTCTGGGGCGCCCAGTACTCCGATTTCCAGGGGCAGTCGGCGCGCATCCGGCCCGCCGACGACCACGCCCGCGACGCGCTCGAGCGCTGGTCTCTCGTGCATGCCGACTAGCGGATGACTACCGTAGAACCGCAATGAATATCGATCCCGATCAGATTCGCGCCGACATCGACGCCCTGCTGGCGCAGCTACCCGACCTGGCTGACCCGGAAAACCGGGAAAACGTCCCGTCACTTGCCGAGCTCGAAGACATCGCACGCCGGCTTTCCGAGGCACATGACGTGCTGCTGGCTGCACTGGAGTCGGCGGAGAAGGGCTGAGTGCGGGCATGGCACGGCGCGCCCGCGTTGACGCCGAGCTGGTGCGGCGCGGCCTCGCGCGCTCCCGTCAACAGGCCGCCGAGTTGATCGGCGCCGGCAAGGTCAGCATCGACGGCATGCCCGCGGTCAAGCCCGGCACCGCCGTCGCCGTTACTGCTGCGCTATCCGTCGCCGACGACGGCGAACGCCGGTGGGTGTCGCGCGGAGCGCACAAGCTCATCGGTGCACTCGACGCCTTCGGGATCCCGGTCGAGGGCCGGCGCTGCCTGGACGCCGGCGCGTCGACCGGTGGCTTCACCGAAGTTCTGCTGGATCGCGGGGCCGCCGAAGTAGTGGCCGCCGACGTGGGATACGGCCAGTTGGCCTGGTCGTTGCGGTCCGACCCGCGGGTGATCGTGGTCGAGCGCACCAACGCTCGCGATCTGTCGCCCGAGGCGATCGGCGGGCGTGTCGACCTCATCGTGGCTGACCTGTCGTTTATCTCGTTCTCTACCGTGTTGCCCGCGCTGGCTGGTTGCGCGTGCCCCGGCGCGGATATCGTTCCCATGGTGAAGCCGCAGTTTGAGGTGGGGAAGGGCCAGGTCGGTGCTGGCGGGGTCGTTCACGACCCCGGGTTGCGCGCCGACTCGGTGCTGGCCGTCGCGCGACGGGCTACAGAACTGGGCTGGCACACCGTCGATGTCACGGCCAGTCCGCTGCCGGGACCGTCGGGCAATGTCGAGTACTTCCTGTGGTTGCGCGCCGAAACCGATCGGGGGCTGTCGGGCGACGGGCTCGTCGATGCGGTGCAGCGTGCGGTAGGCGAGGGGCCGCAATGACCGCCGAACGCACCGTCCTGCTGGTCGTGCACACCGGACGCGAGGAAGCGACCGAGACCGCGCGCCGCGTTCAGAAAGTGTTGAGCGACAACGGTATTGCGCTTCGCGTCCTGTCCGCCGAGGCGGTCGACAGGGGGCCGCTGCACCTGTCTCCCGACGACATGCGGGCGATGGGCGTCGAAATCGAGGTGGTCGACGCCGATCCCGACGCCGCGGAGGGCTGCGAACTGGTGCTGGTGCTCGGCGGCGACGGCACCTTCTTGCGTGCGGCGGAACTCGCCCGCAACGCCGACATTCCGGTGCTGGGCATCAACCTGGGCCGCATCGGCTTTCTGGCCGAGGCCGAGGCAGAGGCCATCGACCGGGTGCTGGAACATGTGGTCGCGCAGGACTACCGGGTGGAAGAGCGCCTGACGCTCGACGTCGCGGTGTGCCACCGCGGGCGCGTCATCGATCAGGGCTGGGCACTCAACGAAGCCAGCCTGGAAAAGGGTCCGCGGCTCGGAGTGCTGGGCGTGGTCGTCGAAATCGAGGGACGACCGGTGTCGACCTTCGGCTGCGACGGGGTGCTGGTGTCCACGCCGACCGGATCGACCGCCTACGCATTCTCCGCGGGCGGCCCGGTGCTGTGGCCGGACCTCGAAGCAATCCTGGTGGTGCCCAACAACGCTCACGCCCTGTTCGGCCGGCCGATGGTCACCAGCCCGGACGCCACCATCGCGATCGAGATCGAGGCAAGCGGCAACGACGCCATGGTGTTCTGCGACGGCCGCCGCGAAATGGTGCTGCCCGCCGGTGGACGGCTCGAGGTGAAACGCTGTGGTACCGCCGTGAAATGGGCACGTCTGGACAGCGCACCGTTCACCGACCGCCTGGTGCGTAAGTTCCGGCTGCCCGTGACCGGTTGGCGCGGAAAGTAACGGTGCCGCAGCGGTGCTGACGCAATGCTGACTGAAATCCGCATCGAGTCACTGGGTGCGATCAGCTCCGCGGTCGGGGAGTTCGACCGCGGCCTGACCGTACTGACCGGCGAGACCGGCACCGGTAAGACCATGGTGGTGACGGGGCTGCACCTGCTCGGCGGCGGGCGCGCCGACGCCAACCGGGTGCGGTCGGGCTCCGAGCGTGCGGTCGTCGAAGGCCGTTTCACCACAACCGATCTCGATGACGCAAGGGTCGCGCAGCTGGACGAGATGCTGGACGCCTCGGGCGGGGAGCGCGACGAGGACGGCAGCGTGATCGCGCTGCGCTCGGTCAGCCGTGACGGACCGTCGCGTGCCTACCTCGGTGGCCGTAGCGTGCCCGCGAAGTCGTTGGGCGACTTCACTACCGGGCTGCTCACCCTGCACGGGCAGAACGACCAGCTGCGGCTGATGCGCCCCGAGGAGCAACGCGGCGCGCTGGACCGGTTCGCGAAGGCGGGCGCCGCCCTGGAGCGCTACCGCAAATTGCGCGACGCCTGGTTGTCGGCGCGGCGCGACCTGTTCGACCGCCGCAACCGCATGCGGGAACTCGCCCTCGAGGCCGACCGGCTGAGCTTCGCGCTCAACGAGATCGACGCCGTGGACCCCCAACCCGGTGAGGACGATGCCCTGGTCGCCGACGTCGTGCGGCTCTCCGAGTTGGACACGCTGCGCGATGCCGCGGCGAGGGCCCGCGCAGCGCTGTCGACCGAAGAACTGTCGGGGGGCAGCGCCGCCGACAGCCTGGGGCGGGCAAGGGCCGCACTGGAATCCACCGACGACGCCAAGCTACGGGCGTTGGCCGAGCAGGTCCGTGAGGCGCAGGCGGTGGTCGACGACGCGGCCCAAGAACTCGGCGGCTACTTGGATGAATTGCCCGTCGATGCCAGCGCGCTGGAGTCCAAGCTCGCCCGGCAGGCCGAGCTGCGGACGCTGACCCGCAAGTACGCCGCCGACGTGGACGGCGTGCTGCAATGGGCGGCCGAATCACGCGAGCGGCTCGCGCAGCTCGACGTCTCCGAGGAAGGTCTGGCGGCGCTGCAGCGCCGCGCCGACGAGCTTGCCGGTGAACTGTCGGAGGCCGCGGTCGATCTCAGCAAGTGTCGCCGCAAGGCGGCCAAGCGGCTGGCGAAAGAAGTTACCGCGGAGCTGTCCGGGCTGGCGATGGCCGATGCCGAATTCACCATCGAGGTGGGCACCGATGTTGTCACCGACAAGGAGGATCCGGGCGCGCTCATGCTGCCTTCCGGCGAGGTGGCCCGGGCCGGCAGCGATGGCATCGACGAGGTCGAGTTCGGTTTCGCCGCACATCGCGGCATGACGGTGCTGCCGCTGGCGAAGAGCGCCTCCGGTGGCGAGCTGTCGCGGGTGATGCTGGCCCTGGAAGTGGTGCTGGCCGCGTCGGCGGCGGGCACCACGATGGTGTTCGACGAGGTTGACGCCGGCGTCGGCGGCCGGGCAGCCGTCCAGATCGGGCGGCGGTTGGCGCGGTTGGCGCGCACCCACCAGGTCATCGTGGTCACCCACTTGCCGCAGGTCGCGGCGTACGCCGACGTGCATCTGGTGGTGCATCCGGCCGGGCCGAGGGGGACCAGTGTGGTGCGGCGGGTGACCGACGACGAGCGGGTCGCCGAGCTGGCGCGGATGCTGGCCGGGCTGGGCGAATCCGACAGCGGCCGCGCCCATGCCCGGGAGTTACTCGACGGCGCCCAGAACGATGAGATCTAACGCTCGAAACCCCGCGAGCGTCGACTTGTTGCGGGGATGAGCTGCCCATTCCGCCCAACAGGTCGACTTTCGACACCAGATCGGGATCGGCCTGTTACAGATGTGACTCTAGATAACTTCTGGGGCAGATGTTACGGCGCGCCTCCACGCATGCGCCGTTCATCGCGGACAGAATCGCCCCCATGAAGATGTCAGGGCTGCTTACACGTAATGCTTCCCGGCCGGGTCTGACCGGCACCGCTCGGGTGGATCGCAACATCGACCGCCTGCTGCGGAGGGTCTGCCCCGGTGACATCGTGGTGCTCGACGTCCTCGATCTGGATCGCATCACCGCCGAGGCGCTGGTGGAAGCCGACATCGCCGCAGTCGTCAACGCATCGCCATCGGTTTCCGGCCGTTACCCGAACATGGGCCCGGAGGTATTGGTCAACAACGGCGTCACCCTGATCGACGAGACCGGGCCGGACATCTTCAAGAAGGTCAAGGACGGCTCCAAGATTCGCCTGTATGAAGGCGGGGTGTACGCAGGCGAGCGTCGGCTGATCCGCGGCACCGAGCGCACCGACCATGACATCGCCGACCTGATGCGCGAGGCCAAGAGCGGCCTGGCCGCGCACCTGGAGGCGTTCGCCGGCAACACAATTGAGTTCATCAAGAGCGAGAGCCCGCTGCTGATCGACGGTATCGGCATTCCCGACGTCGACCTCGACATGCGGCGGCGCCATGTGGTGATCGTCGCCGACGAGGACAGCGCCGCTGACGATCTGCGCTCCCTCAAGCCGTTCATCAAGGAGTACCAGCCGGTGCTCATCGGCGTGGGCAGCGGCGCGGACGTGCTGCGCAAGGCGGGCTACCGGCCGCAGCTCATCGTCGGCGACCCGGAGCAGATCAGCACCGAGGCCCTCAAGTGTGGCGCGCACGTGGTGCTGCCCGCCGACGCCGACGGCCACGCACCCGGCCTGGAACGCATTCAGGATCTGGGAGTCGGGGCGATGACCTTCCCGGCCGCGGGCTCGGCTGTGGACCTGGCCCTACTGCTGGCCGACCACCACGGCGCGGCGCTGCTCGTAACTGCCGGTCACACCGCCAACATCGAGACGTTCTTCGACCGGACGCGGACCCAGAGCAACCCGTCGACGTTCCTGACCAGGCTCCGGGTCGGGGAGAAGGTGGTCGACGCCAAGGCGGTCGCCACGCTCTACCGCAACCACATCTCGGGCGGCGCCATCGCGTTGCTGGCGCTGACGATGCTGATCGCCGTCATCGTCGCGCTGTGGGTGTCCCGCACCGACGGCGTGGTGCTGCATTGGGCCACCGACTACTGGAACCATTTCTCCCTCTGGATTCAGCACTTGGTCACCTAGTCTCTGTCAGGACGGTGCGCTCATGATCTCGTTACGCCAACACGCCTTCTCGCTGGCCGCGGTCTTTCTCGCGTTGGCCGTCGGCGTCGTGCTGGGTTCGGGCTTCTTGTCCGACACCCTGCTGTCCAGCCTGCGTGACGAGAAGCGGGACCTGTACTCGCAGATCAACGGGCTCAACGACCAGAAGAACGTCCTGAACGAAAAGCTCAGTGCGGCAAACAATTTCGACAACCAGCTGGTCGGCCGGATCGTGCACGACGCGCTGGCAGGCAAGTCGATCGTCGTCTTCCGCACGCCGGACGCCAAGGATGACGACGTCGCGGCGGTCTCGAAGATCGCCGGCCAGGCCGGCGCGACCGTCACCGGGACGGTGTCGCTAACCCAAGAGTTCGTCGACGCCAACTCCGCGGAGAAACTGCGGACGGTGGTGAACTCGTCCGTGCTGCCGGCCGGCCAACAGCTGAGCACCAAACTCGTCGACCAGGGATCGCAGGCCGGCGACCTGCTGGGCATCGCCCTGCTGATCAACGCCAACCCCGCGATCCCACCAGTCGATGACACTGCGCGCGACACCGTGTTGGTGGCGCTGCGCGACACCGGCTTCGTCACCTATCAGCCCACCGACCACATGGCAGCGGCGAACGCCGCCCTGATCGTGACCGGTGGTGCGCTACCGCAAGATGCCGGCAATCAGGGAGTCAGCGTGGCCCGCTTCTCCGCCGCCCTGGCGCCACATGGCTCGGGTACGGTGCTGGCCGGGCGGGACGGATCGGCGACCGGAGGTGCCGCGGTCGCGGTCGCACGCGCGGACGCCGGCATCAACTCCGCGATCAGCACCGTCGACGACCTCGACGCCGCGCCCGGGCGAATCACCGCGATCCTCGGCCTGCATGACCTGCTCAATGGCGGCCATGTGGGGCAGTACGGCACCGGTCACGGCGCCACGTCGATCACCGTGCCGCAGTAGTACGTCGATAGCCGACCGTCCGTTGCCGGGCGTGTTAGCCGCGGCGTGGGGTCGCTGGTGTTAGGGTGGATTTCCGTGGGTCGGCAGGCCCAGCTATTTAAAAGCTCGACGAAATCGACGCCCTGCCCGTCTTCACGGAGGTCGCCTGTGCGTAAGCACCCGCAATCCGCCACCAAGCACCTCTTCGTCAGCGGTGGGGTTGCGTCCTCACTCGGCAAGGGCTTGACCGCTAGTAGCCTTGGCCAGCTACTGACCGCCCGCGGATTGCATGTGACGATGCAAAAGCTCGACCCGTATCTCAACGTCGACCCGGGCACGATGAACCCGTTCCAGCACGGCGAGGTCTTCGTCACCGAGGACGGCGCCGAGACCGACCTCGACGTCGGCCACTACGAGCGGTTCCTGGATCGCGATCTATCCGGCTCTGCGAATGTCACTACCGGGCAAGTCTATTCAACCGTCATTGCCAAGGAGCGACGCGGCGAATACCTCGGCGACACCGTCCAGGTGATCCCGCACATCACCGACGAGATCAAACGGCGCATCCTGGCCATGGCCGAGCCCGACGCCAACGGCCATCGCCCCGACGTCGTCATCACCGAAATCGGCGGCACCGTTGGCGATATCGAATCGCAGCCCTTTCTCGAAGCTGCCCGTCAGGTCCGGCACTATCTCGGCCGCGACGACGTCTTCTTCCTGCACGTGTCGCTGGTGCCCTACCTCGCCCCGTCTGGCGAGCTCAAAACCAAGCCGACTCAGCACTCGGTGGCGGCCCTGCGCAGCATCGGGATCAGCCCGGACGCGCTGATCCTGCGCTGCGACCGCGATGTCCCCGAGGCGCTGAAGAACAAGATCGCGCTGATGTGTGACGTCGACATCGACGGCGTCATCTCCACCCCGGATGCGCCTTCGATCTACGACATCCCCAAGGTGCTGCACCGCGAGGAGCTCGACGCCTTCGTGGTCCGCCGGCTTAACCTGCCGTTCCGCGACGTCGACTGGACTCAATGGAACGACCTGCTGCGCAGGGTTCACGAACCACACGAAACGGTGCGAATTGCGTTGGTGGGCAAGTATGTGGATCTCTCCGATGCTTACCTTTCGGTGGCCGAGGCGCTGCGCGCCGGCGGGTTCAAGCACCACGCCAAGGTCGAGATAGTCTGGGTGGCCTCCGACGACTGCGAGAGCGCCGCCGGTGCCGCGTCAGCGCTGGGCGACGTGCATGGTGTGCTGATCCCCGGTGGGTTCGGCATCCGCGGCATCGAGGGCAAGATCGGCGCCATCCGGTATGCCCGGGCTCGCGGGCTGCCGGTGTTGGGTCTATGCCTCGGGTTGCAGTGCATCGTGATCGAAGCGGCCCGGTCGGTCGGTCTCACCGATGCCAACTCCGCCGAATTCGAGCCGGGCACCACCGATCCCGTGATCTCCACAATGGCCGATCAGGAACAGATCGTGGCCGGCGAAGCCGACCTCGGCGGCACCATGCGGCTGGGAGCATACCCCGCTGTGCTTGAGCCGGATTCGATTGTGGCGCAGGCATATGAGGCCACCGAGGTGTCCGAGCGGCACCGGCACCGCTACGAGGTCAACAACGCTTACCGCGACCGGATCGCCGAAAGCGGGCTGCGGTTCTCCGGGACCTCGCCGGACGGCCATCTGGTGGAGTTCGTCGAATACCCGTCGGACATCCACCCTTTCGTCGTCGGCACTCAGGCCCACCCCGAATTGAAGAGCCGGCCCACCCGGCCGCACCCGCTGTTTGTCGCATTCGTCGGCGCGGCGATCGACTACAAGAAGGGCGAGCAGCTTCCGGTGGAAATTCCGGAGCACACGTCCAACGGCAACCAGCAAAGAGACAGTGCCGAGCGGTCGATTCCCGAACCCGCCACTCGTGGCTGACCACGTCTTCGAGACGGCGTCAAGCGAAACGCTGTACACCGGAAAGATTTTCGCGCTGCGCCGCGACGAGGTGCGCATGCCCGGGGGCAACACCGCGGCGCGGGAGGTCCTGGAGCACTACGGTGCGGTAGCCATCGTGGCGATGAAGGATGACCGGAGCATCGCGATGGTCTACCAGTACCGACACACCTTCGGCCGGCGTTTGTGGGAGTTGCCGGCGGGTCTGCTCGACATAGCGGGGGAGCCGGCGCACCTCTCGGCGGCCCGCGAACTCGAGGAGGAGGCCGGCCTGCAGGCCGACACCTGGCAAGTGCTCGTCGACCTCGACACCGCGCCCGGGTACAGCGACGAATCGGTACGGGTCTACCTGGCCACCGGGTTGACCGAGGTCGG
Source organism: uncultured Actinomycetota bacterium (assembly GCA_963794245.1). Taxonomy (GTDB): domain Bacteria; phylum Actinomycetota; class Actinomycetes; order Mycobacteriales; family Mycobacteriaceae; genus Mycobacterium. The sequence continues at coordinate 104,077 of CAWCDD010000008.1, forward strand.
CCGCCCCGACGGGCACGACGAAGAAGCCGACATGAAGATGCGCTGGGTCCCGATCGAGGAGGCAGTGCGCCTGGTGTTCAGCGGTGAGGTCGTCAATTCCATTGCCGTGGCGGGGATTTTGGCTGCCCACACCGTGACGACCGGGCTCGCGCGGCCGCGGCCGGTGGACATCCCGTGGCAGGACAAGCCCAGGGCTTATGCCGCTCGAAAAGCGGGGCAGGCCGCGAAATGACGACAGCGCTCACGCTCGAAACACAAATGCAGGGCTATCTCGACCACCTGACCATCGAGCGGGGAGTAGCGGCCAACACACTCAGCTCCTACCGGCGCGACCTGCGCCGCTATTCGAAACACTTGGCGGATCGTGGGATTCACGATCTGGCCAAGGTCGGCGAAGACGACGTCAGCGAGTTCCTGGTGGCACTGCGCCGCGGCGATCCCGATTCCGGGGCCGTCGGCTTGTCGGCGGTGTCGGCGGCGCGGGCGCTGATCGCGGTGCGGGGCCTGCACCGGTTTGCCGCGGCCGAGGGCCTGGCCGAATTGGATGTCGCACGCGCGGTACGGCCGCCGACGCCGGGGCGACGGCTGCCCAAAAGCCTGACCATCGACGAGGTGCTGGCACTGCTGGAAGGGGCGGGCGGTGAGAGCCCGTCGGACGGGCCGTTGACGCTGCGCAACCGGGCGCTGCTGGAACTGTTGTACTCCACCGGATCGCGGATCTCCGAAGCCGTCGGCCTCGACGTCGACGACATCGATACCCAGGCCAGGTCGGTGCTGCTGCGCGGCAAGGGCGGCAAGCAGCGTCTCGTCCCGATCGGGCGTCCCGCCGTGCAGGCGCTGGATGCCTACCTGGTGCGCGGCCGCCCGGAGCTGGCTCGTCGAGGCCGCGGTACGGCCGCGATCTTCCTCAACGCCCGCGGCGGGCGGCTGTCGCGGCAGAGCGCATGGCAGGTGCTGCAGGACGCCGCCGAGCGCGCCGGGATCAGCCAGGGGGTATCGCCGCACATGCTGCGGCACTCATTTGCCACTCACCTGCTGGAGGGCGGCGCCGACGTGCGTGTCGTGCAGGAGCTGCTCGGCCATGCCTCGGTGACGACCACGCAGATCTACACCCTGGTCACCGTGCATGCGCTGCGCGAAGTGTGGGCCGGCGCCCACCCCCGCGCGCAGTAGCCCTTTTGCGCCGAACGTCGAATTGTTGGGCCCAAGAGGGCGAAATCTCCCCGACAAGTCGACGCTCGGCGGCCGAGTCAGCCCAGGTAGTCGGACTCCAGCACCAGGTCGGACACCAGTGACTGGTATTCGAGATGCGTCTTGTGCTCGACGGTGTTCCACAGCTTGCCCTGCTGCTGGCGCATGTATTCGCGGTACTTCGGCGCGCCCGGCACCCGGACGTTGTCGGCGACTGCGATCGAGCCGGTATGCAGCCAGCCCCGATCCACGATGCTCAACAGGTCGTTCAGGTAGGCGTCCTTGTCGTGGTCGAGGAATACGAAATCTAGTGTGCCAGCAGTGAATCCGTGTTCATTGGCGAGCGCGTCGAGCGTGCGCCCACCGTCGCCGATGGTGCCGACGACACACGTCACCCGGTCGGCGACGCCCGCATGCGCCCAGATCCGCCGGGCGTTGGCGGCGTTGGCCTCGGCGAGCTCGACGGAGAACACCTTGGCGGTCGGGGCGGCCCGGGCGATCCGCAGCGCGCCGTAGCCGCAGTAGGTGCCCAGCTCCAGCGCGAGCGCGGGGTCGGCCCGGCGCACGGCGGCGTCGAGCAGCAGGCCCTTCTCGTCGCCGACGTTGATCAGCAGCGACTTCTCGTAGGCGAACTTGTCGATGGTGGCCAGCACGTCGTCGACATCGCCGGCCCGCGCGTTGTCCAGGACGTACTCGACGGCGGCCGCTTCGCGTCCGTCGCCGATCTGACCCGTCGTGGTGATGTTGCGAGCTCCGGTGGCCATCCGCAGGACCGACCACCGCAGCAGCGGTATCCGTCGTTTGAGATCCATAACCACCCACGATAGCCCTGCCGAGCGTGGGTCGAATGTTGCTGGTGTGACTGAAGTTAACTCTGAACGGTCCGGCGGGCGCTGCCGGCGGTCTCCGCACATATTCCCTGGTTATCTTGCCTGCGGGTCGCCCGGTTTACGCTCGTGAACCCGTTAGACTTTGCGACGATGTTCACCTTCGTAACACCCCGGGCATGACGACCGAGCACCCGGACGGCGCCGTCGAGATCGGCTTGACGGGACGTCCGCCGCGGGCCATCCCGGAACCGCAGCCGCGCACCTCGCACGGCCCGGCCAAGGTGATTGCGATGTGCAACCAGAAGGGTGGCGTCGGGAAAACCACGTCGACGATCAACCTGGGCGCCGCGCTCGCCGAGTACGGCCGGCGGGTGCTGCTGGTGGACATGGATCCGCAGGGCGCGCTGTCCGCGGGCCTCGGCGTCCCGCACTACGAGCTGGAACAGACCATTCACAACGTGCTGGTGGAACCGCGGGTCTCGATCGACGACGTACTGCTGTCCACCCGGGTCAAGCACCTCGACCTGGTGCCCAGCAATATCGACCTGTCGGCCGCCGAGATCCAGCTGGTCAACGAGGTGGGCCGGGAGCAGACGCTGGGCCGGGCGCTGCATCCGGTGCTGGACCGCTACGACTACGTGCTGATCGACTGCCAGCCATCGCTGGGCCTGCTCACCGTCAACGGGCTGGCCTGCTCCGACGGCGTCGTCATCCCCACCGAATGCGAGTACTTCTCGTTGCGCGGTCTGGCGCTGCTCACCGACACCGTCGACAAGGTGCGCGACCGGCTCAACCCGAAGCTGGAGATCAGCGGCATCCTGCTGACCCGCTACGACCCGCGCACCGTCAACGCCCGCGAGGTGATGGCCCGTGTCGTGGAACGCTTCGGTGACCTAGTGTTCGACACCGTGATCACCCGCACCGTCCGTTTCCCGGAGACCAGCGTGGCGGGCGAACCCATCACCACCTGGGCGCCCAAGTCGACGGGTGCCGTCGCCTATCGCGCTCTGGCCCGCGAGTTCATCGACCGATTTGGCGCGTGAACGACACAGCGAATGGTGAGGCGCCAGCTCAGAACGGCTTCCAGGTCCGCCTCACCAACTTCGAGGGGCCGTTCGACCTGCTGCTGCAGCTGATCTTTGCGCATCGTCTCGACGTGACCGAGGTGGCGCTGCATCGGGTCACCGACGACTTCATCGCCTATACCCGCGAGATCGGCCGCCAACTGGACCTGGAGGAGACCACCGCATTCCTCGTGGTCGCCGCGACGCTGCTGGATCTCAAGGCGGCCCGGCTGCTGCCGGCCGGACAGATCGACGACGAAGAAGACCTCGCGCTGCTCGAGGTGCGTGACCTGCTGTTCGCCCGGCTTTTGCAGTACCGCGCGTTCAAGCACGTCGCGGAGATGTTCGCCGAGCTGGAAGCCACCGCATTGCGCAGCTACCCGCGCTCGGTGTCGCTGGAGGACCGGTTCACCGAACTGCTCCCGGAAGTGATGATCGGTGTCGACGCCGAGCGTTTCGCCCAGATCGCCGCGATCGCGTTCACTCCGCGGCCGGTGCCGACGGTGTCCATCGGCCACCTGCACGAGCTCAATGTGTCGGTTCCCGAGCAGGCCCAGAAATTGCTGGGCATGCTCGAAGCGCGGGGCAGCGGTCAATGGGCCACGTTTTCCGAGTTGGTCGCCGACTGCGAGATGCCGATGGAGGTCGTCGGACGCTTCCTGGCGCTGCTCGAACTGTATCGGTCCCGGACGGTAGCATTCGACCAGTCGGAGCCGCTTGGCGTGCTCCAGATTTCGTGGACCGGGGAGCGTCCGACCACCGAAACCCTGGCGGAAGCCGAGTGAACGCTCGAGAAGCGCGAGAAGTGCGAGACGAACTTTGACCGAAGAATCGCCCGATATCGATCTGGGCATCGATCTCGACATCGGGATCCCGGAAATCGCCGAGGCAGCTCCCATGGAGCCCGAGGAACTCGGCACCGTGCTGGAGGCCCTGCTGCTGGTGGTTGACACCCCCGTCACCGACGAGGCACTGGCCGCGGCCACGCAGCAACCCGTCTACCGCATCGCCGCCAAGCTGGCGGTGATGGCCGAGGAACTCACCGCACGCGACAGCGGCATCGACTTGCGGAAAACCGGCGAGGGATGGCGGATGTACACCCGCGCCCGGTTCGCGCCCTACGTGGAGAAGCTGCTGCTGGACGGCGCGCGGTCCAAACTCACCCGGGCCGCGCTGGAGACCCTGGCCGTGGTGGCCTACCGCCAGCCCGTGACCCGCGCGCGGGTAAGCGCGGTGCGCGGCGTCAACGTGGACGCCGTCATGCGCACCCTGCTGGCACGCGGGCTGATCACCGAGGCCGGCGTCGACGGGGACAGCGGTGCGGTCACCTTCGCCACCACCGAGCTGTTCCTGGAGCGGTTGGGGCTGGAGTCGCTGACGGACCTGCCCGATATCGCGCCGCTGCTTCCCGACGTCGACACGATCGAGGACCTCAGCGAATCCCTGGACAGCGAGCCACGTTTCATCAAACTGTCGGGCGGCCAGGCGCCCGAACAGTCGCTGTCGTTCGACGTGGACCAGGATTAATGGTCGAAGATCAGGGGATCCGGCTGCAAAAGGTGTTGTCCCAGGCCGGAATTGCATCGCGCCGGGCCGCCGAGAAGTTGATCCTCGACGGCCGCGTCGAGGTGGACGGGCGCGTGGTGACCGAGCTGGGCACCCGGGTCGACCCCGATGCCTCCGTGATACGAGTGGACGGCGCCAGGATCGTCGTCGACGAATCCCAGGTGTATCTGGCGCTGAACAAGCCGCGGGGGATGCTCTCGACCATGTCCGACGATCGCGGCCGACCGTGCATCGGCGACCTGATCGAGCGGCGAGTGCGGGGCAACAAGAAGCTCTTTCACGTGGGGCGCTTGGACGCCGACACCGAAGGGCTGATCCTGCTGACCAACGACGGCGAGCTGGCACACCGGCTGATGCACCCCTCCCACGAAGTGCCCAAGACGTATCTGGCGACAGTCAGCGGGACGGTGCCGCGCGGGGTGGGCAAGAAACTGCGGGCCGGTATCGAGTTGGAGGACGGTCCGGCGCGCGTCGACGACTTCGCCGTGGTGGATGCGATCCCCGGAAAGACATTGGTGCGCTTGACGTTACACGAAGGACGCAACCGTATCGTGCGCCGGATGCTGGAGGCAGTGGGTTTCCCGGTGGAGGCACTGGTCCGCACCGAGATCGGTACGGTATCGCTGGGCAAGCAGCGACCAGGCAGTATCCGGGCGTTGCGCCAAGACGAGGTCGGGCAGCTGTACAAAGCGGTGGGCCTGTGATGATTGGCATTGCGGTGGCGATCGACGGCCCCGCGGGAACCGGAAAGTCCTCGGTGTCAAAGGGATTAGCGCAAGCCCTGCGGGCGCGCTACCTGGACACCGGCGGCATGTACCGGATGGTGACGCTGGCGGCCTTGCGCGCCGGTATCGACCCGGCCGACGCCGACGCGGTCGCGAGGATTGCGGAGACGGTGCGGATGTCGGTGGACTATGCGCCCGACGGTGACCGGTATTTCCTTGACGGAGAAGATGTCTCGGTCGAGATCCGCGGCGACCAGGTCACCGGAGCGGTGTCGGCGGTGTCGTCGGTTCCCGCCGTACGCACCCGGCTTGTCGCGCTGCAACGCGAAATGGCCGAAGGGCCGGGCAATGTCGTAGTCGAGGGTCGAGACATCGGGACCGTGGTACTGCCCGACGCGCCGGTGAAGATCTTCTTGACCGCGTCGGCCGAAACCCGCGCCCGGCGTCGCAACGATCAGAACGTCGCCGCGGGTCTGGTCGACGATTACGACGGCGTGCTGGCCGACGTACGGCGTCGCGATCATCTGGATTCCACCCGGGCGGTGTCGCCGCTGCGGCCGGCGTCGGACGCGGTGACCGTCGACACCAGCGACATGACCGAGGCACAGGTGATCGACCATCTGCTGGAGTTGGTCAAACAGCGAAGCGAGGCAGTGCGGTGACGCAGGACGGCACCTGGTCCGACGAAAGCGATTGGGAGGTAGTCGATTCCGAATCGGCGGAGTTCGACGAAGCCGGTCCCGCGCCGGTGGTGGCGATTGTCGGCCGTCCCAACGTCGGCAAGTCGACACTGGTCAACCGGATCCTGGGGCGGCGCGAAGCGGTGGTGCAGGACATTCCCGGCGTGACCCGCGACCGGGTCTCCTACGACGCGCTGTGGACCGGACGCCGGTTCGTCGTACAGGACACCGGGGGATGGGAGCCCGATGCCAAGGGCCTGCAGCAGCTGGTGGCCGAGCAGGCGTCGGTGGCGATGCGGACCGCCGACGCGGTGATCCTGGTGGTCGATGCCACGGTCGGCGCGACCGCCGCCGACGAGGCCGCCGCCCGCATCCTGCTGCGCTCCGGCAAGCCAGTGTTCTTGGCCGCCAACAAGGTTGACAGCGACAAAGTCGAATCGGATGCGGCCGCCCTGTGGTCGCTGGGTCTCGGTCAGCCGCACGCCGTCAGCGCGATACACGGTCGCGGCGTGGCCGACCTGCTCGACGAGGTGCTGGCCGTATTGCCCGCGGTGTCCGAAGCGGCGCCCGCGCCGGGCGGTCCCCGGCGGGTGGCGCTGGTCGGCAAGCCGAACGTCGGCAAGAGCTCACTGCTCAACAAGCTGGCCGGTGACGAACGTTCGGTCGTCCACGACGTGGCCGGAACCACCGTGGACCCGGTGGACTCGCTGATCGAATTGGGCGGCAAGATCTGGCGTTTCGTCGACACTGCGGGCTTGCGCCGCAAGGTTGGGCAGGCCAGCGGCCACGAGTTCTATGCGTCGGTGCGCACTCACTCGGCCATCGATTCCGCCGAGGTCGTGATCGTCCTGATCGACGCGTCGCAGCAGCTGACCGAGCAGGACCAGCGGGTGCTCTCGATGGTGATCGAGGCGGGGCGTGCGCTGGTGCTGGCCTTCAACAAGTGGGATCTGGTCGATGAGGACCGGCGCGAGCTGCTGGACCGCGAGATCGACCGCGAGCTTGCGCAGCTGCAATGGGCGCAGCGGGTCAACATTTCCGCCAAGACCGGGCGCGCGGTGCAGAAGCTGGTGCCGGCGATGGAGACCGCGCTGGCGTCGTGGGACGCCCGGATTCCGACCGGCCCGCTGAACACCTGGGTCAAGGAGATCGTGGCGGCCACGCCGCCGCCGGTGCGTGGTGGCAAGCAGCCGCGCATTCTGTTCGCCACCCAGGCCACCGCCCGGCCGCCGACGTTCGTGCTGTTCACTACCGGCTTTCTCGAGGCCGGCTACCGACGCTTCCTGGAGCGGCGACTGCGCGAGACGTTCGGCTTCGAGGGCAGCCCGATCCGGATCAACGTGCGGGTACGCGAGAAGCGAACTGCCAAGCGCCGCTGAGGCTAATGCCGCCGCGCTCCCACTGCCGCCGCGGCCTCCGCCCCCACTGCCGCCGCGGCCTCCGCCCCCCACTGCCGCCTGCATCGGGTGTGCGTCCAGGGCTTTGAGTGTGCGGCCTGGGCGGAAATCCCGCGATTTTCTCGCCCTCAGCGCACACTCGACGCCCGCTGCACGCACCCAACGTTGACATTCCTCGCGCCTCGCCCATAAGCTCTCATATAGCGGGTCTATATACCCGTATTGCGGGAATTCGTGGAGGATTAGTGAGCGCGGCGCGGTTCAGCGTGCAAGACAAGTCGATATTGATCACCGGCGCGACCGGTTCTCTGGGCAGCGCAGCGACTCGGGCGTTGGCCGAAGCCGGCGCCCGGCTCACGCTGGCCGGAGGCAACACCGAGCGCCTGGCTGAGCTCGTTGACGAGACGGGCCTCCGGGACACCGCGGTGGTGGTCCGCCGCCCCGACGCCCCGGCCGATGCCCAGGCCATGGTCGACGCGGCCGTCGCCCGGCATGGCCGGCTGGACGGTGTGCTGGTCGCGTCGGGCATGAACCACGTCGCGCCCATTACCGAGATGACCGTCGACGACTTCGACGACGTGATGCGCGCGAACGCACGAGGCGCGTGGCTGGTGTGCCAGGCGGCCGGGCGGGTGCTGCTGCAGCAGGGCGGGGGTGGCAGCGTCGTGCTGGTCTCCTCGGTGCGCGGCAGCCTCGGTCATCCCGCCGGCTACAGCGCCTACTGCCCGTCCAAGGCGGCCACCGACCTGCTGGCGAAGTCGTTGGCCGCCGAATGGGGCGCGCACGGAATTCGGGTAAATGCCTTGGCGCCAACGGTTTTCCGGTCGGAGCTGACCGAATGGATGTACGCCGACGACGACAAGGGGCGCGCAACCCGCGAGGCGATGTTCGCCCGAATCCCGTTGCGCCGCTTCGCCGAACCGGAGGACTTCGTCGGTGCGCTGATCTATCTGCTCAGTGACGCGTCGAGTTTCTATACCGGCCAGGTGATGTACCTGGATGGCGGCTACACCGCATGCTGACCGCAGGAAGGATGACTTGCCATGAGTTTCACCTGGCCCTTAGGTGATGCGGAGTCGACGCTGGAGTTCTACGACCTGTCCCATCCGTGGGGTCACGGCGTGCCGGCGTGGCCTTACTTCGAAGACGTCAAGATCGAACGATTGCACAACATGGCCCGAAGTCGCGTCCTCACCCAAAAGATCACCACGGTAATGCATTCGGGCACTCACATCGACGCGCCGGCGCATGTGGTCGAAGGCACGCCGTTCCTGCACGAGATCCCGCTCAGCGCGTTCTTCGGCACCGGGGTCGTGGTGTCGATCCCGAAGAAGAAATGGGAGGTCGTCACCGCCGAGGACCTGGAGAACGCCACACCGCAGATTCGGCCCGGCGACATCGTCATCGTCAACACCGGCTGGCACCACACCTACGCCGACAGCGCCGAGTACTACGCGTACTCGCCGGGCTTCTACAAGGAAGCCGGGGAGTGGTTCGCCGCCAAGGGCGTCAAAGCCGTCGGTACGGATACTCAAGCGCTGGACCATCCGCTGGCTACCTCGATCGCTCCGCACGGCCCCGCGGAGCATACGGGCGGCCTGTTGCCCTGGGCGGTAAAGGAATACGAAGAGCAGACCGGCCGCAAGGTGCTCGACGATTTCCCGGAGTGGGAGCCGTGTCACCGCGCGATTCTGTCCAAGGGCATCTACGGCTTCGAGAATGTGGGCGGCGACCTGGACAAGGTCACCGGTAAGCGCGTCACGTTCGCGGCGTTCCCCTGGCGCTGGGTTGGCGGCGACGGCTGTATCGTGCGGCTGGTGGCGATCATCGACCCCACCGGGTCCTACCGCATCGAGACCGGGACCTGACGTGAGCGTCGAGTCAGAAGAGGCCCGTGGCACCGGAATTCAGGTCATCGCCCGCGCGGCCGAGATGCTGCGGCTGCTACAGGCGCACCCCGGTGGGCTGAACCAGGCCGAGATCGGCGAACGGCTGGGAATGGCGCGCTCGACCGTGAGTCGGATCCTCAACGCGCTCGACGACGAAGGCCTGGTGGCCTCGCGCGCGGCGCGGGGTCGATATCGGCTGGGCCCCGAGATCGCCCGCATGGCAAGCACCGCGCGCCGCAGCGTCGTGATCGACCTGCACCCGTTCATGGAAGAGCTGTCCCGCGAGCTGGAGGAGACCGTCGACCTGTCGATCCTGGACGGTGATCGCGCGACCTTCGTCGATCAAGTCGTCTCGCCGCACCGCCTGCGCGCCATCAGCGCTGTGGGCGAGTCGTTTCCGCTGCACTGCTGCGCCAACGGCAAGGCGCTGCTGGCCAACCTGCCGGCAGGGGAACAGGCTCGGGCGGTGCCCAGTCGACTCGCCCGGCTCACCGCGAACACCATCACCACGCCCGCGGTGTTGCGTAAGGAGCTCGACCGCATCAAGGCCGAGGGCATCGCCTACGACCGCGAAGAGCAGAGCGAAGGCATTTGCGCCGTGGGCGCGGTGCTCACGGGCGTGAGTGACGAGATGGTCGCGGTCAGCGTGCCGGTTCCTTCGCAGCGGTTCCACCGGCGCGAGGCCGAACTCGCCCAGGCGCTGCGCGGCTGGGTGGAGACGGTCGAGGCGTGGTTCCACGACAAGGCGGCCGATTGAGAGACTCGCAGGCCAGCCATGTAATGGCGGCTCGAGGGTCCGGCTGCGGTAGGCTTTCGAGCTGCTGCCGGTGGACTCACTGGCGCACGGGCTGTGGCGCAGTTTGGTAGCGCACTTGACTGGGGGTCAAGTGGTCGCAGGTTCAAATCCTGTCAGCCCGACAGAGCGAAATGGGCCTTGAGCTGCCCTAAGGCGTCGTTGTCCGGATCACACCACGCCACGGCCTGGGACCACTTTGGGACCAACAGCGACCCGTGCGACGAAGTTGACCAGTTCGTACAGCGCGAGCCCGAGACGGCGCACCTGGTCGGACGGCCCCGCAGCGCAATGTCGAGGTAGGTAATCACGTTCAGTGCGGTGGTGCCCGCGGCACCGGCGGCGGCGCCGCTCAGCAGGCCGGGCCACACAGCCGGTCAATCCGACTGCTTTTCATGGCGAGTGTCTCCTGTGCCGGCCGTGTGCTGCGTACCCGGTAATGATAGGGGCGCGACCGACCGTTAGCAGTGTGTTTCGGTCTGTGCACAGGTCGCGGCGGGCGACCGTGCTACTCCGTACACTCGGGAACTATGACCAATCGCAAAACCAGGACCCTCGCCGCGCTGTGCGGCGGTGCGGCCGCGGTCGCGTTGGTGGCGGGGGGCGTTGGCGCCGAAAGTGGCCCGACCAACGCGATGCTTGCTGTATCCGCTGCACCTGCCGCGCCCGCGTCTCCGGGGGATACCTCCGCAGGAGGCGGCGCCGTGCGGGTGCACCCGATCATCTGCTGGCTCGGCATGAACTGTGGGCCCATCAACAATCAGCCCCCGGCGCGCGGCACTCAGCACCCGAGTACACCGCCCGCTCCGCCACCTCCTCCCGCTCCGCCACCTCCGACGCCGTAGCCAGTAGGGCGACCTCTGGCTGATCGCCAGAACACCGCTCCTATGATCTGCTAACGAGCGGCGGTGGGCTGGATACCGCTGTCTCGCCGCGCATCTGCCGCGGATGAAGTTAGCCGCACGCGTCGGCTAATGGCTGAAGCGGATACTGGACTTCGAGCTGGCGCCCGGCTTCGAGCCGACGATTGATCACGCCAAGGACGAGGCCCGTCCGAAGTTTGCCCCAACTACTAGGGGTTAGGCCACGTGGTGGGTAATCCGAAGACGTTGGCGCCTGTACGAGACGCGTCAGTACGAACAAAATTGCCCCACTATCGACGGCAACTGTTGCGAACGGTGCTAGTCGCGGCAGCAAGGTCGGTGCCCACGGGTTGATCCAAAGTTCTGGCAGATTCGCCGCTACGCTTGATGCGCTGATGGTGTTGCCGAACAGCACTGTAGATATGCGTGTACCGCGCGCGTCGTCCCCGGCGCGCCAGTAACCATCGGGAATGCGCTCCGACTGAACGGAGCCCGGCCTAATCGATCCCGCAACATGGTCTTCCAACCACGTGAGCACGGTGGAGCCGAAAGCGTCGTTTTAAGGTCGGATTCATCAACGTGATGCCACAACTGGACGGCCACAACCAACGGCTTATCTAGTGGCCGCTCAAGTGAGCTGTACTTGCCGCCCTTGTCGCTTAACACTGCGATCGACGGCTCGCCGTCGAGCTGGCCCTCGAACTACGGCGCCACCTACAGCCACCGATTACCTGAGCGCTCCCAACCGATGAACTTCGCGACGACAGTGGATGTACCACGCGCATCAGAAGTCGACGATCTCATGCAGTGAATCCTGCTGCCGTCAAGGGATATCGCGAGCTACCAGGTTCGTCGTCGTTACCGGCGTTCGCTAGCGTTCGGCGGGAAACTGTCAGACGGTGGTGACGAATCCGCCGTCGATGCGGTAGTCGGATCCGGTGATATTTCCGGTGCGGTCGCTGGCCAGGAACGCGACGAGGTCAGCGACTTCTTCAGGAGTGGTGAACCGCCCCGTCGGCGCGGAGCTTGCAAGCTCCGCCCTGACCTCGTCGGCCGTCTGACCGCTAATCGCGGCGAACCCGTCGGCCAACCCGCCCGGCTGCATCCACGGCTCCGTCGACACGGCACCCGGGCTGACCGAATTGACGCGAATATTCTTGGGCGCCAGCTCTTTTGACAATGCCTTAGCAAAGTTGGCGACAGCGGCTTTGGCGGCGCCGTAGTCGTAGGTATCCGGGCCAGGGGCATAGGCGCTGATCGAACTGACGATAATGATGGAACCGCCGCCGCGCCGCTCGATCTCCGGCAGCGCCGCGCGGGTCGGACGCACCACGCCCATCACATTCAGATCCCAGGACGCACGCCACTCGTCGTCGGAAATGCCAGCGAGTCCACCCGGGCGGACGGTGGCACCACCGACGTTGTTGATCAAAATATCGATCCCGCCGCGGTATGTCGTCGCCGCGATCAATTCTTCGGCGGCACCGGGCTGGGTCAGGTCTACGGACACGAACGACACCTGCCCACTTTCTTCAAGCAGGGGCAGCTGCTTTCCAGGGGTTCGTGACCCGGCTACCACATGCGCGCCCGCGGCGACGAGCGCCTTAGTGACCGCCAAACCGATGCCCCTGCTGGCCCCCGTGACGACCGCAGTTTTGCCCGACAGATGCAGATCCATTTGCGCTCCTTCATCCGCCTTGAGCGCACGACGCTACTCCGGGCTGAGATTGGAGGCGGCGCTTCGCTGTGCGGGCCACACGCGGCCGTGGGCCCACTCACCATCACCCGGTGCAATGCAGCTCGACGACGCCGCCGTTCGGGACCATGGCCAGCGCCGCGTTCTGAGCGGCCGCCGGGGTCGAACCCCAATGGGCGCCCCACCGGCCGGATCCGAGAGCTAAAGCAACGCAAGCGTTTCGAGTCCACGCCGCGACGGTGCAGCCATCGCCGTGTACCTGGCAGTTGCCAAGCGCTATATGGGTCGCCTCCTCCATGGTGGTGTCGTTGTTCTCCCACCCTGTCCAGCCGGTCACGGGGGAGTAGGCGATCACGGCGTAACGGTCAGGCGCTGCTGCCTGCGCAGTGGGTGACATCGTGGCGGCGGCGGCGAAGAGGACGACGCCCGAAGCGATGAAGGTGGATATTCGGTGGCTGATCATTGCGAAACCTCGTACCAAACCTAAGATCGGCGAGAACAGGCGCCGACCGCTCGGCGCCGCGTCGGCGGCCTATGCCGGAAGGCTCACGGGTCGACGGCTGTTGCAGCGCCGTGTGGCCGATCTTGCCGATAGAGTGGCGGCGGTGGAGTTGCAGGTGGCGCCGTTGGTGACTGGTTCGCGGCGGCCGCCGATCGTGAAAGTCGGTGATGCGCGGTGACCGGGTCCGCTGTCGAGGCCGCGCTGGAAGTCATGCGGTCCGACGACGATGCAACCGCGGGTTATCGGGAGTGGCAGGCTGCTGCCGAGCGGGCCGGTCAAAGAGTGCTGCGGGAGCCGCATGGCACGTACGCGTTATGGCGCCGCGACGATGTACTCGCCGCCATGCGTGATGGCGAAGTTTTCACCACCCGCCAGGGCGAACTGATGCCCGGCAATCCGCCGTTCGGCCCGTACCGGGAAATCTTGCTCGAGCTGCTCAATCCGGGCAGTTCGCGGGAAATTTTGAAGCCCGTACGTGGGCTCATCGAAGAATGCATCGGCGAGATAGCGACGAAACTTGACCGCTGCGATGGTGTGCTTGTCGCTGACGTTGTTTGTCGCGCAGCATCGATGTCGGCGTGCGGGCTGCCGCCCGACGTTGGTCTTGAAGCGGTCAACCCGGAGCTGATTGGAAAGCTTCGCCGAGCGCCGCTGGGTGGCTTTGATGTGATCAGCCGCCTGGCCGCCGAACCGGTCACCGACGAAGAGATCATCGGACTGATGGGATCGGTGTTCCGCGGTTTCATGTTCGCGTCGTTCCCTATCAAGGCCGGACTTGCGGTGCTGGCGCGAAGGCCGATGCTTCAGCAGGAGCTGCGCGAAAACCCAAGCCGGCAAGGTGATTTCATCGAGGAGCTGCTGCGGCTGGATGGCGGGGCGAAGACCGTATCACGACGCACCACTCGCAGCGTGACGATAGGCGAAACGACGATCCCGGCCGGGTCCCCTGTCGAGTTGTGTGTCGGCTTGGTTCACCGCGACGAGTCCGACGTCATGTCAGGTCAGGACATGAAACTTGATGGCTCGCATCGGCATTGGAGTTTTGGGGGAGGCCCGCATCGGTGTCCGGCGTCGCACCTGGCCCGGGATCTGCTGAGCGCCTTCTTTGAGGTGTGGCTTGCCGAGGTCCCGTTTTTCTGGTTCGACTGGAAAGGTGGCGATGTCCCCAAAGCGTGGCATCCCAAAGCCTACAGCCGGTTTTCAGGCGCGATTTTCGACGGTTGGGTTCCAACCTGTGTGCCGCTGAGGTGGTCAGAGCTGTGACTACGGAGGCGGAAGCTGGCCTTGATGGCTTGGGCAGTAGACGGTCACCGATGCGATGACGAATCTAACCGCGGTGCGGGTAACGCGATCGGGAAATAGGTGTAAAGACGGACTGCCCGCATACGTTGTGTTCGTCTCCTCGTCTATTACGGACTGGACCGACGCGCCGCGATCGAGTTCGCCACAGATTTCATGGGCCCGGTAGACGAGTCCGGGCACGTTGTCGATGACGGGAATCTGTAGTTGTGCCAGCAACGCCACAAACTGGTCCTCCTGGCTGTCGGCGGACGCTGCGCCGGCGCAAATAACCGCGGCGCTCAGCATCGCGGAGACGCTGACGAGGGCCTCTGCAAGGCTGGTGATGCGCACGGCCAGGATTCCCGTTTCTTCGGTGTCACCGGCTCCGCGTCAAATTGAATCGACACCCAGCGGCAACAATGGAGGCAACTAGCGCCTGCAATGATGGACATCGTAACTGGTTGGAATCGTGAATCACCACTGGACTTTCGCGCGAACCCGCAGATTAGGGGAGGGGCGCGACGGCGACGGGAGCATGTGACCGCATCGAACCGTGGCGCGACAGAGCCGGGTAACACGATGGCCATGCGTAGGCGGCGAATACCTGCTCAGTGTGCGGTGATCATCGCCTTGATAAGCGGCGGATCGAGCGTGGTCAGTGCTGCGCAGTCACCGGTGATGACCTGGCCCCGCATGCAAAACGGAGCCTATTCGGCAAACGTTTCGTCAAAGCCAGCGCCCGCATCGAACACGATCGCCACACCGGCGGCTTGGCAGAAATCAGCGGCCGATGTTCCTGTCGCCGTGGAACACAACGGGCAGGGCCGGTCGGCAGCCAGCCAACACGGCGCGATGCTCACCGCACTGATCAGGCCGGCCCCCTTGGGGGACATCACACCTGATCCGCCGCCGGAGATCCCGGCGCCGACCGTCAAGCCGCTCGAGCCGCCTGTTGCGGCACCGCCACCTCGAGTACAACAGCCGCTGTCGCCCCCAACGCAGCAGGGACCCCCACCACAGCAGCAGGGTCCCGCCCCACAACCGCAAGGACCCGCCCCACAAGAGCCTGCACCTCCACCACCACAGCCGCCGCCTCCTCCCCAACGTCCGCCGGGGGGCCATGTCCAGCTCGCGCCGTGAGGTGTGTATTGGCGGGACTTGTGACCCTGGTGCCAGTGTCGCTTCCACGACACGCTGTGGTGTGTGCCGACTTTCCGTAGACCCGCGCCAACCGGGCGGATCAACAATCGGCTCCGGTTCCGATTGAGGTGATTAGTGTGCGCGATCGAGATCAGCGGCTGCGCAATGAGGTGGAGCACCCCGAGCGATACACCGAGGTGACGATCACCTCGGCGAGTGTTCCGATCGTGCTGTCGGTGTGGCGTGGCCGGTCGGGCGGGCCGGTTGTGGTGTTCCTGCCCGGAACCATGACGCACCCGCTGTTCTATGAAGAATTCTGCGATGGTCTTGCCGCCCAGGGCATTACCGTCGTGGGTGTTCATGGCGAGGGGCACGGCAAGAGTCCCCGCGTTGGGCGGTTGCTGCGTCTGGAAAGTCTCGTCACCAACGCGCTCGACGCCACCGCATGGGCGCGGGCGCGGTTCGGGCGACTCCCGGTGGTAGTTGGCTCTAGCCAAGGCGGCGCGCTGGCGATGATCGTCGCGACCCGCGATCACGCGCTTGCCGGCGTTGTCGCCCACAACATTCTCGATCCCGCTCTGCCGGCGTCTACCACGGTCTCGCGGTTCCCGGCGTTCCTCCAACCTGGGTACCCGGCGTTCGTGCGAGGCCTTCGAGTGCTGGCCAAGATAGCGCCGCGGCTACCAATCCGGTTCGGCGTTTATCTCGACTTGGCGCGGGTGTGCCGCGAGCCGTGGACTGCTGAGCAATTCCTGCTCGACCCGCTTGGTCTGCGCGCTTACCCGCTTGCTTTCCTGGCCGACTTGTTCACCACCGACATGACAGCCATGGGCGATGGCACGATCACCTGCCCGGTGGTGGTCGTCGCCGGTCGCGGAGATCCATTGTTCAGCTTGGATTACACGCAGACGGTGTTCGCCCGCATCGTCGCCCCTACCAAGGAACTGGTGGTGTTCGACACCGACCACCATCTGCTGTTCAACGAATGCCTGCCGCTGGTCCTGCCACGGGTTGGCGAGCTCATCACAGCCCTCGATGCGAAACAGTCGCGCGCCGTCACGTGCAAAGGCTAGGGGCGTCGCACACGTTTCCGGGGCAGTAGGTCGAGTGGGCGGCGTTGACCATGGTTCCGACGTCTAACAACGTCACACCCCTCTTGTCCAAGTGGGCGTGGACCTCGTCGGCAATCTGTTGTGGCGTCCAACCCCAAGTGAGGTCGTAGCAGATGAGGTGCGCCTCGCCGATGAGTGCCTCTTCCGTGTTGGGCGGCCAAGTCAGGCCGACGGCGCGCAGTTGGGCAAGGTACGCGTCGTCTTGGGGAGTGGTGGCGGTCGCAATAGCAGCGCTACCCATAAGCGCAGTGCCGGCGATCAAAGGGATGGCAAGTCTGACCAGCCAGCGAGTTGAGGGCATTTGTTCCGTTCCATTCTTGTTGGGGTTAGCAAGCCTGCCAGTAGTGTGCGGGTCCAAAGCAGCAGAAGTTTGAAGAATCGCGAAAGCTCGGAAAAGTCGCGTCCTGGACAAAGGATTTGGCCAGCACCCCGAGAACTTCAGGAGATCTAGATGGGACTGCTCGACCACAAGACCGCGGTCATCACCGGCGCTAACTCGGGTATCGGCCTGGCCACCGCCGAGCGCTTCATTGCCGAAGGCGCCGAAAAGGTGTTCATCACTGGCCGACGTCAACTCGAACTCGACGCCGCGGCAGAACAATTGGGCTCTCACGCAATCGCCGTGTGCGGCGACGTCGGAAAGCCGGAGGATCTCGACCGCCTCTACGCCGAGGTGGAGGCGGCCGGCAAGGGTCTCGACGTCGTCATGGCGAATGCCGGGTCCACCAGGGTCTCGCGCCTCGGCGAGATCACCGACGACGACCTCGACGCGCTGTTGACGACCAACGTCAAAGGAGTCGTGTACACGGTCCAAAAGGCGCTGCCGCTACTCAACGACAACGCCTCGATCATTTTGACCGGATCCACCACCGCGGACCGCGGCCGTCCTGGGCTCAGCATCTACGCCGCCACCAAAGCCGCGGTGCGGTCGCTGGCCCGTGGGTGGGCTAGCGAACTCGCCGACCGCAACATTCGGGTCAACGTTCTGGTCGCCGGATCCACCGCCACTCCGGGAAGCGACGCGTTGGCCGCTCAAGCCGATCCCAACACGTCAATTCAGGACTTCCGGGCGGGCCGGGTTGCCACCATCCCGTTGGGGCGCTTCGCTGAGCCCACCGAAATCGCCAACGCCGCAGTATTTCTCGCGAGCGATCTGTCCAGCTTTACTACCGGATCGACCCTCACCGCCGACGGCGGATTCAACCAGGTCTGACGACAATCGCGTTGAGCAGCCTCGGGGCGAATTCAGGCTCAAGGATTGGCCGATTTAGCCAGCTTTCGAGGCGCATTTTTGGCAGCTATTTGACGTCGTCGGCTAGTACCCTCGACGTATTCGATTGTCAGAGGCGAGCGCATGCACACAGGCATCAAGGACCGGATTCATTGGCTGGCGGGCTACGGAGTTTCCCGCGCGGTGCTGAAACTGCTGGCGCGTCAGGGCGATCCGGTGGCGCAGCTGATGATCAATATCCACCGGCCCGAGGACATGTATCAACTCACCGAAGAGATACGGCGACGCGGGCGTATCTCTGGGTTCCCCGGCGATGGCTTGATCACTGCTGACGCGCTGATCGTGCGTGAAGTCTTGCGAGACGACCGGTTTCGGACGATCAAACCTCAGGATCAGTCACCGTTTCGCGTCACACGGTGGATCCTGGCCAAGACCAATCCGAACGTGCTGAATGCTATTCAGCCGCCGTCGATGCTGGTCACCGATCCGCCCGAGCACGCGCGGTTGCGTCGCTTGGTGTCGCGGGCGTTTACTCCGCGTGCGCTCGAGGGGCTTCGTGAACGGATTCAGCAGGTAGCCACCGACCTGTTGGATGGCTTGGACGGCGTCGCCGAATGCGACTTGGTTGCCGAGTACGCCTCTCGAATTCCCATCGAAGTCATCGCGGAAATGCTGGGAATACCAAGGGAGGAGACTCCGCAGCTGTACGAGGTGGGCGAGCATGCGACCAGGTTGCTCTCCAGCGCGGCGCCGCCCTGGCGGGACTTTCAAGTGTCCGTCAATACAGCGCGCGAGTTCGAGCACTACCTCGCGATGCATGTCGAGCGGCTGCGTCGGCGCGGCGGCGACGACAGCATCCTCGCGGCCGTGTTGCAGGACGGTGACCTGTCCGAAGGAGAGGTCTTGTTGTTCGCGGCGCTGCTGCTGGGCGCGGGGTTCGTCACGACGACCCATGTCATCGGCAAGGCCGTCGTGACGCTGCTCTGCCACCCCGATCAGTTGGACCGGCTGCAGACAAATCCCGAGGGCTGGCCCAACGCGGTCGAAGAGATGTTGCGGTATGAAACCGCCATTCAATGGGGAGTCCGGGTCGCTACCGAGGCACTTGACCTAGAGGGTCACCCGGTTCGTCAGGGCCAGGCCGTTTTGCTTCTGCTGGGCGGAGCCAACCGCGATCCGGCGGTCTTCGAACGCCCCGACGCATTCGATACCACTCGCGTCAACGCCCGCGAACACCTCAGCTTCGGTAGCGGTATTCACGTCTGTCTGGGAGCGGCATTGGCACGCATGGAATTGCACATCGGACTGCAGTCGTTGTTCGCGCGTTTCCCCGAGCTGACCCTGGCCGGTGAGCCGACGATGAATGACAGCATGGCGCTGCACGGACTCAAACACCTACCCGTGCGCCTCCGGCCCACAGCGGCAATGGCTTCAAACGGCGATTACTGCTGATAGTCCGGTAGGTTGCTCGAGAGTTCATCGAATACGCCCTGGTTCAGACCGAATGCGACCTTGACCTCGTTGACCGCACGACGAACCGCGTCGGCGTCAAGGTGCAGCGCGTCGAGCCGAGCCCGATAGCGGTCTTTGAAAGGCTTGGCGCGCATCGGGAATCGGTACATCGCCAGGCCGGCGCCCCCAAGTGAAAACGTGCGGTCGAGGATCTTGCCGATGGCTTGGCCGCCCGAGAGGTCCCCGAGATAGCGGGTGTAGTGGTGAGCCACCAGCGCTCCGCCCCATGAGGCCCCGGCGATGCGTTCACGGTAAGCCTCAGCCGCGGGTGACTGTATCTCGCTGCCGCCGTTAGGCTTCCAGTGTTTGAGGTCGGCCTCGATCGCTGGTAGGCGCTCCAGCACCGGGTCATACACGGCGGCTACCAATGGATCATCGCGGTGCGTTCGAACGGCGTCCTCCAGCGCGGCGTAAACCACGCGCAGCCGGAGCAAGTAGTCGGTGTATCCATGATGGTTGACTCGTCCGGCGAGCAATTCGGTCACGAACGGCGACTGCTCGGCGCGGGCGTGTTCTTCGGCCGAGCCTTCCTTCATCGCGGCTGACAGCGGCCGGCCCGTCTCAGCGACGCTCACCGACATGCTCTGCCAACCCGACGTAGCCCTCGAATTCATTGTCTTGGATGCTACCGAGTAATGCGCCAGGGCAACGTCGGGGTGGCTACCGGCTAGCGTCGGCCTTCCTGGTGCGCGGCGGAGGTTTGTTGGCCGAGGTGTATCTCGAGCGTGACCTGACCGCGACTGCGGCAAAGGACGCTCGTCATCATGGCGGTTCTTGCGGTGATCTGCGCGCTTGCGACGGCGACATCCTTGGGCTACTACGTCGGTCGGCGCGGGGCCTCGATGCCGTCGACGTGGCGGAAGCGCACGAGTCGGGTCGCGATAGGCAGACTCGGGATGAGGTTGGCGATGCTGGTGGCCGCCCGCCGCGTCCGGCGGACCTTCCTGGCGCAACGGCCGCTCCGCGACGCGATGGGTGCTGCAGGTGTGAGATCCGTTGAGCCGCTTGAACTCTTGCGTGGCGGCGTGGCTTTCGTATTGAGGTGCACCAGCTTGGTGTGAAGTGGCCCGGGGCCCCTGGTGGTATGCGCTCCAGCGAGAGTTGATTTGCTAGTCGCACGCCGCGCGACGCGGCGCGTGCGCGATCGCGGTTTGAGAGGACGAGAACTGTCATGACAGCACTGCAAGGCAAGGTCGCACTCGTGACCGGCGCCTCGTCGGGCCTGGGCGCGGAAACGGCAAAGCTTTTTTCTCGGCAGGGCGCAACGGTTTTCGGGATAGGCCGGGATACCACACGCTTGGCCGAGGTATTCGCCGACGTAGAGCGTGGTTCGTACGCATCGGTGGACGTCGGCTCGCGCCAGGCCTGCCAGGATGCGGTCGAGCAGTGCGTCCGGGAGTTCGGCGGACTCGACGTCCTGGTCAACGTCGCCGGGAAACACCAGATGCGCCGAACGGAGTCGATGACCGACGACGACTGGACACAGGATCTTGCGGTCAACCTGAACGGTCCGTTCTACCTGTGCAGGGCGGCGCTGCCTCAGCTGCTGGAACGCGGAGGCAACATCGTCAATGTCGCCTCCATTGCCGGCGTTGAAGGCCAGGCCTACTCGGCCGGCTACTGCGCTGCCAAGCATGGGCTCATCGGGCTGACTCGGGCTTTGGCGGTGGAGTACACCGCCGATCGCTTGCGCGTCAACGCGGTATGCCCCGGCGGCATGCTCACGCCGCAAATCGAACACTTCAGTGCGCCAGAGGATCCCAACTACGACCTGATCATGCGAACGGCCTCACCGCGCGGCATGATGGCGCCCCTCGACGTCGCGAACGTGGTCGCATTCCTTGCCAGCGACGCCGCGGCCGCCGTCCACGGTGCCGTCTACCGGGTCGACAATGGCAAGGGTGCGGGCTAATTCGACTGGAAACCAAGGGAATCCAGTACTGCGGCGGGTTACGGATCAGACCTTACCGGCCCACCCGCGTGAGTTCGCGTTGGTCTTCTTTTCCGCGTACATCAACTCGTCGGCCTGCGCGAGCAGCTCATCCACAGTGGTGGTAGGCCCGCTAGCGGGGGCTCGCACCAGGCCGATGCTGGCGGAAAGCCGGTAGGGCCGCTCGCTCGTCTCGTTGAAGCGCCCAAATGCTTCGGCGACCCGCTCGCGCAGCGTCGCTGTGTCGCTGGCACTTTCGGTGACCATGACACAGAACTCGTCACCACCGAGGCGGGCGAAGATGTCGGACTCGCACAGTGTCTCGCCCAGCACGTAGGCAACATCTTTGATCAGCATGTCGCCGACCTCGTGCCCGTGTTCGTCGTTGACTCGTTTGAGCCCGTCGACGTCGAGGAAAGCGAGCACGCAGCTGTGGCCGAGGTAGTGCGCCCCGCGGAGCTTTTGCTCCGCCAGCAGATAGAAGCCGCGACGGTTGGTGAGCCCGGTCATTTCGTCGGTAACCGAGAGCTGGCGAATCTCCTCGTTGGCCTGCTCCAGCGCGGCGGTGCGATCGCGAACCCGCTGCTCCAGTTCGGAGTAGACCTGGATGTTCTCCA
>CAWCDD010000009.1:0-9691 GCA_963794245.1 uncultured Actinomycetota bacterium
GGGCCTGTAAAGGCAATGCCGCCGGCATCGAAGCGACGCTGGCCCAGTTGCGCGATCGTTACACCGGATGAAGCCGCGACGCTGAACGCGAGCGGGGCGTCAATCGTGGTTGCCCCGTGAACGAAAACGAGTCGCCCGTGACCGCCACCGCCATTGCCCCCGTAGCGACACCGCACCCCGTGGCGCAGTCGCTGACCCGGTGGGCACAGCTCATCAGTCGGTACGGGCTGGTCGTCGTTCTGGCCTGGATCGGGTTCGGCAAGTACGTGAAGATGGAATCTCGCGTGCTCGTCGAACACAGTCCGCTGATGAGCTGGATCTACGACGTGCTGAGCGTCACCGCGGTCGCACGCGCGCTGGGGACCATGGAAATCGTTGCCGCCGTGCTGATTGCGCTGAGACCGGTGTGGCCGCGCGCGTCGGCGGCCGGCAGCGCGCTCGCGGTGGTGCTGTTCCTGGGAACACTGAGCTTCCTCTTCACCACCCCGGGCGTGGTCGCGACCCGTGCCGGTGGCGTTCCCGTGCTGTCGGCGCTGCCGGGTCAGTTCCTGCTCAAGGATTTGGTGCTGCTCGGGGTTTCGCTCTGGATCCTGGGTGATTCGATTGCCGCTAGCTTCGCCGATCGGCCTCGCCGATAGACCCGTAATGCGTTCTCAGCCATAAGAATGCGCGGACGACCGGCCGCGTTTCGTAGGCGAAGGTCGCGGCACGGGGCCGTTGCGGATAGCGAGATGTGATCAAGCGGTTGATTACATCATCTGCCGAGATTAGGCTCACTGACATGCGTTGGCTGTACACATTGCCGAATCAACTGGACGCTCAGCAGGAACTGGTGATTGCGGCCAAGGCGGTAGCGCGGTGATGAATGGCGATGGTGCATCGCCGCGAGATGTTTATCGCCTTCCAAGCCTGTGCAGTCAGGAGGTCAAGCGATGATCAACGGCACGTTCGACCCGTCGCGCTACCGATGGAAAGAAGTGACGGGACGGCCAGGCTCGAGACATAAGATTCACCACGACTACACAATCCTGGGCTACGACCGGGACGCCGCAACCCTCGACATGGTCGTGCGGTGGCAAGGTGATGGTGGCCACTGCCCTATCCACCGCCACGCGGCCGCCACCAGCGTCATTGTCCTGGATGGCGAGCAACACCTGTGGGACGTCGAAGAAGACGGGTCAGTCGGCAACCATCGGTTCCGGTGTGCCGGTGAATACGCCCTGACTGGCAACGACCAAAAGCCACATCTCGAGCGCGGCGGAGACAACGGCGGCCTGGTCTACTTCGGCGCACGGCCGGACTCGCCGACAGGTCTGCTCTACGAGATTTACGACGCAGATATGAACGTCGTGGCCCAGATCACCATCGACTCGCTGGTTGCCGACTTCGGCGCCGACCAGGTCCCCGCGTGAAGTGGCGGCGTCACCCCTGACCGCAAATGGCACTGCGAATTGATCCCGAGGTCGCGGCCGCATTGGCCGCGCTGGCACCCGCGGCTCCGACCGAACCGCCCCCGGTCGGTGACATCTCGACCCGCAGGGCCAAGGCACGCCAAATGTTCGAGCAAGCGGCCGGTTTTCTGCCGTCCGTCGAAAGTGTCGAAGTCCGGCGCTTCGCGATGCGCACCTACGACGGTGCAACGGTAGCGCTGAGCTGGTATCGGCGCGCTGGGGTGCAACAACCGCGCAGCGCGGGGCTGTATCTGCACGGCGGCGGAATGATTTTCGGTCTCGACGAGCTCGGCCTGTTGTATGACGCAGCGGTGCGCCACTACGTCGCCATGTCAGGGGTTCCGATGCTGATGGTCGACTACCGCGTCGCGCCCGAACATCCTCATCCGGTGCCAGTCGAGGACTGCTATGCGGCGTTGCTGTGGCTGGCCAGGCGCAGCGCCGAGCTGCAGATCGACCCGACACGCCTCGCGGTCATGGGCGACAGCGCCGGGGGTGGCTTGGCAGCGTCGGTGTGTCTTTTGGCCCGCGACCGCGCCGGACCGCCGATCGCCCTGCAAATACTGGTGTATCCGATGCTCGATGATCGGACCTCGATACCGGATTCGGAGTTGGCACGGTTGTTGACGTGGACCCACAACGACAACGTCACCGGTTGGGCGGCCTTGCTGGGCGAGACCGTCGGCAGTGATGGCGTCGCGTCGTATGCTGCCCCAGCCCGGGCCACCGACCTATCCGGGTTACCCCCGGCCTACCTTGACGTCGGAGACCTCGACATCTTCCGCGACGAAGACATCGCCTACGCGCGCCGACTGACAGCTGCGGGCGTGCCGACCGAGTTGCACGTGCATCCGGGCTGTCCACACGCGTTCGAATGGCTGGCGCCGCACGCGGGCGTTTCACAGCGAGTCATCGCCGACCGGATCCGCCGGCTGCGGTCACTGTAGCGTCCGGCGCGCGAACTACCCCTGTCCGTCGAGCAGGCGCTTGATGACCTTGCCGGTGGGATTACGGGGTAACGCTTCGACGAAGTGGACGTCGCGCGGTACTTTGAACCGCGCAAGCCTTTGTCGCACAATCTCTTTGACGTCGTGCTCGGTGAGCGTCGCGCCGGGCTGTAGCACGATGAAGCTGCGCAGCCGCTGCCCGTACTCGTCGTCGGCCCCAGCAATGACCGCTGCCTCGCGGATGGCCGGATGGGCTGCCAGCGCGTCCTCGACCTCAGCGGGAAAGACATTCTCTCCGCCGGAGACGATCATGTCGTCCTCGCGACCGTCGATGAACAGCCTGCCGCCGGCATCGAAATGGCCGATATCGCCGGTGGCTAGCAGGCCGTCGATGGATTCCTTGGTGCCCCCGCCGGTGTACCCGTCGAACGTGATGTCGTTGCCGACGAAGATCCGGCCCGGTGACCCGATCGGCACGGGTTGACCGCGGTTGTCGTAGAGCTTGACAGCCGTGCCGGGCACCACTTGGCCGACGCAGCCGGGCTCGACGGCCAGATCCACTGGTGTGGCGAGCGTGGCGTAGGCGACCTCGGTAGACCCGTACATGTTGTAGATGACCGGGCCGAAGACATCCATGGTCTCTCGGCACAGCGCGGCGCCAAGCTGCGAGCCGGCGACGAACACAATTCGCAGCGCCGAGAGATCCTTGCCCGAGAATTCCTGCGGCCCAAGGTCGATGAGCCGGCGCAGCATGATGGGCACAGCAACCATCGCCGTCGCGCGATGTTCGGCGAGGCTTTGCAGCGTGTGGTCCGCGTCGAAGCGGCGGTGCACCACCAGTGTCGAACCCATCAGCAGACTGAGCATCAGATGGCCGAAGCCCAGCGCGTGAAACAACGGGACGCAGCACTCGGTGACCTCACGCGACCGAAACGGCGCCTTGCTCAACAGGCCGCCCGCCGGCAGCAGTGATCGCGGCTCGGTACGAGGGGCCCCCTTCGGGGTCCCGGTGGTGCCACTGGTCAATATGACCAGCCGGGCCTTGGCTGCCGAGGGCGGCGGCGGCGACGGATCGCCGTGCTCGATCAGGCCGTCGAGGCTATGCGCTGTCGGCTTTTCGTTCCACGCGGTGACACATCCCAGCCGCAAGTCGATCCCGGTGACCGCATCCACGTACTCGGCGTCGTGCACCAGCAGGTCGGCGCGCTCTCGCGTCAACACGTCGCGGAGCTGGTCGGCGCCGAAGTCGGTGTTGAGGAACACGATTCGCGCCCCGCTTTTGGCGGCGGCGAACAGCGCGTCGACGAAGCCACGGTGATTGCGGGCCAGGATGGCCACGCCGTCACCGCCACGCAGCCCGCGGTCACGCCACGCATTGGCCAGCGCGTTGGAGCGGATGTCCAGCTCGGCGAAGGTCAGCGGGCCGTGTTCATCGATCAGTGCGGTCCGATCGCCGTAACGCAGGGCCGCGGCGCGCACCGCCCCACCGGTCGGGCCGTAGGCGCGCATCGCCTGGAACAGTTCGGGAAGTCGGCGCAGCGGCATCGGCCGCAGCGCCCCGGCGCGGCCGACCTGATACAGCGCCCAGGTCTCCTTTCGGATGCGTGACAAGACGTCGGGCATTCGGCCAGCCGGATTGACACGGCGCGACATCGCCGGCACGGCCGTCATTGTGCTGGCGTATGCGCTTGTCCGGCGCCGGTGTAGTCCACCTGCCAGTGCTTGATGCCGTTGAGCCATCCCGAGCGCAGCCGCTCCGGCGGCGACAGCGGTCGCAGATTAGGCATCTGGTCGGCGATGGCGTTGAAGATGAGGTTGATCGTCATCCGCGCCAGGTTCGCACCGATGCAAAAGTGCGCCCCGGTGCCGCCAAAGCCTAACTGCGGGTTGGGACTTCGGAGAACGTTGAACGTGTGGGCGTCTTCGAACACCTCTTCGTCAAAATTAGCCGAGCGGTAGAACAACACCACCCGCTCGCCCTTCTTGATCTGCACGCCGGAAAGCTCGGTGTCCTCTAGCGCCGTGCGCTGAAAAGCCGTGATCGGGGTTGCCCAGCGTACGATCTCGTCGGCCGCGGTCTCGGGCCGTAGACGCTTGTACACCTCCCACTGGTCCGGGAAGTCGCTGAACGCCATCATGCCCTGGGTAATGGAGTGACGCGTGGTCTCGTTTCCCGCCACGGCCAGCGTGAGAACGAAGAAGCCAAATTCCGCTTCCGACAGCTTCTCTCCGTCAATGTCTGCCTTCACCAGTGTGGTGACAATGTCGTCACCAGGCTTCTTCGTCTTGATGTCGGCCATCTCCATGGCGTAGGTCAGCACCTTGACCGACGACGCTTGGCCGTCGCTGTCGGCGTATTCAGGGTCTTCGCTGCCGGTCATTTCGTCCGCCCAGCGGAATAACTTCGTGCGGTCCTCCAACGGCACACCGAGCAGCCCGGCGATGGCCTGCAGCGGCAGGTCGTGGGCCACCTGCTCGACGAAGTCCCCGGATCCTTGGGCGGCAGCGGCTTTGACGATTGCCCGCGCGCCGTCGTTGAGTTCGTCGCGCAGGCGTCCGACGGCTCGCGGGGTGAAGGCGCGAGAGATGATCTTGCGCAGCCGGGTGTGGTGGGGGGCATCCATGTTGAGGATCGACGCGCGCGCTGCGTCGATGTTCTCGCGCTCGACGTCATCCGGATATCTTGGGAGCGCAGTGTTCTCGTAGGTGGAGAAGACGTCGTTGCGCAGCGATACCTCTCTGACGTTCTTGTGTTTGGTCACGACCCAGAAGCCGCCGTCGTTGAACCCGCCCTTGCCAACCGGCTGCTCGTTCCACCAGATCGGCGCCGTCCGCCGCAGCAAGGCGAGTTCGTCGACGGGAAGACGCTGTGCGTAGATGTCGGGATCGGTGAAATCGAAAGCGGCGGGAATGTTCGGATCGGCCATCTCGGGATTCCTTCGTGTAGCGACAGCGGATTCGGTTGATACGGCCCGACGTCAACGGCGCCGTGCGGCTTGGCGCTTGGCATTAGGCGCGAACAGCGTTCCTCGGATCAGCTGTTTGGCCGCGCTAAGGGTGGCGTGATAGGCGCGCGGCGTCAGGTTGGCCGCCTGTTCGGTCAGGCCGCGCGTCAGTGCGTAGAGCGCATCGATGGTTCCTGCGGCGTCGATGTCGGCGGCTAATTCCCCATGCGCCCGGGCGTCTTCGATGATGTCGTTGATGATGCCCCGCAAGGGTTTGAACCCGGCGCGGTTGGGGTCGCCGCTGCGTAGGTAGGCGGCGCTTTCGGCGCGGATGGCGCGCTCGAACGCGGCCAGGTAGGGATATTCGCCCATCAGCCGGTCGGACTCGTCGAGCACCGCCTCGAGGCGGTCGACGACATCCCCGCCACCGGCGGCGGCCGCGCGTAGCTGCGGGAAGACGAGTTCCTCGATCTCCTTGACCGTCGCCTTGAGCAGTTCGGCCTTGTTAGGGAAATAGTGATACAGGCTGCCGCTGGTCATGCCGGCGGCACGGGCGATTTCGCGGATGCTTGCCTGTGAGTATCCGACCTCGGCCACACACCGCATGGTCGCGGTGATGATCCGCCGACGCGTTTCCTCGCCGTTGGCACCGACCGGCCGTCCGAGCTGTGACGACGCGACGGTCACGATGCGGGCCTTCCGGTCAAAGACGGCGCCGCGGCGTCATCAGGTACAAACAACTCGGCTACGTGATCCTGCTCGACGTGCATGCCTGTACTTCCTGCGGCGTACTGTCCTGGAACTATTAATCGATCAGTTGATTATATCATGAGATCAGACTGGCGGGTCCTGTCGGGGGCACTCACTGCGGGCCCGCTGACAGCTGGCAGCACTTTCTCGGTGAGCAGATGCAGGCTTGCCCAGCCTTCTTCTAGGGGCAACCCGCCGACGAGGGGGTTCATCACGACTTCTCTTCTGCCATTGGCGATCTGATCGAGCAGCTGCTCGGGGGCGAGGATCTCAACGATGTTGCGGCTGCGCACCTCTTCGATGGAGTGTGCCGCCATGTCGTGGGGACGGGTGACGCCGGGGCGCTTCCACCGGCTGTATTCCACCGCTTCATTCATGATGAAGGGCCCATAAGTCTTCCAGGCGGTGTCCGGGTCGGAGCTCAACAACGTCACGGTGCTGCCATTCTCCGGGCGGTAGACGAAACCGCGGCGGCCGTGTTTTTCGAGTTCCTCGGCGTAGATGGCTTCAACTTCGGGCATGGCCATCGGCGGCGCGAAGGGAAGCCCGAACCGCGCCGCGCGCCGCGCGGCAGCAGGGCTCATGCCACCGACGAAAAAGAACGGCCGAGGACGCGTGTGTGGCTTTGGGGTGACATTGACGGTCCGTCCGTTGTGCTCGAACGGATCGTCGCTCCACCCGTCGAGCAGCACCTCGATGCAGCGATCCATCAACACACCACGCTGCGTCCAGTCTTTGCCTACCGCCGCGTATTCTTCGGGCCGATAACCCATGCCGGCAACGAAACCGAACCTTCCGTTAGAAAGGTTGTCCAGCACCGCGATGTCTTCCGCCAACCGCACCGGGTCGTAGAGAGTGATCAGCAGTGCGTTGATGCTGATACGCACCCGAGTAGTCCGCCCCGCGAGGGCGGCGGCCATGATCAGGGGCGAGGGTAACCACCCGGTGGCCGCCAGATGGTGCTCCTCGCAGCTGATACCGGTGAAGCCGTGTTGATCGGCATAAGCGGCCATCTCCAGGGCGGCCTGGTAGCGATCCACGTGCCTTCCCGCAGGATCGGCGACGTTGGTCATGTTGAAGCGCAATGCAGTCATCAAACCCATGAATCACTCTTTCAGCGGTCATAGGGCGGCGCCACCTGATCGGCGGTTGTCCTGACCTTGCGTGGTATTGGTAGGCGGCCGATGTGTTGGAAAAACGACACCAGGTCGGCGATGGTGGTTTCGGTGCCGCGCGGTCGGTGACCGAGCTCGCCTCGGGCCTTGGCCCCATTCACGCGCGGAGCGTTGACGAGAGTATCGATCATCGCAGCGCCAACCATGTCGCGGCGCAGCCAGGTACCGAGGGTGTCGAGCAGCGGCGCGCATCGCTTCAGCACCGGCAGCGGCAGGGCGACTAAAGGGCCGCGCCGACCGGTGCAGGCGGCCGCTATGCGGAAAGCATCCATAAACGAGACGAAATGTCCCCCCAAGATGTAGTTTTCGCCAGTTCGGCCGTGTTCGGCCGCCGCACACAAACCCGATGCGACGTCGCGCACGTCGACCATGTCAAAACCGCCGCCGATCGCGACGAGCATCCGACCGCGGGCTGCCTCCAGAAGCATCCGATTCAATCGCACGGGACCGTAGTCGACCGGGCCGACCACCCCGGTGGGGTTGACGATAATCCCGTCGAGACCTCGCTCCACCACGCGCGAAAACTCACATTCGCCTTGCCATTTCGAGCGGTCATAGAGCGGAAGATCGCTGGCGGAGGATCGAGGGGTGCGCTCGTCGACCGGTCCTCCCTCATTGCGGGGGTCGAACGCATTCAAGGAGCTGCAGAGCACCATTCTGCGCACACCCGTCCCTAACGCTGCTTCGGCGACGCTGCGCACGCCCTCGGTGTTAATCCGCCACGCCATATCGTCACGGCGGGCCATGGTGATGACTGCGGCCAGATGGAACACGACTTCGACACCGTCCAACGCCGTACGCATTGCGGCGGCGTCGAGGATGTCGGCGCACACCGTTGTGAGGTTGGGATGCGAAATGCGGTCGAAGTTCTTGAGATCGATGGCCACGATACGGTGGCCACGGCCTATCAGCACGTGCACCAGGTTCACGCCGACGTAGCCGGCCGGGCCGGTCACAGCCACCTTCATCGGCACCCACCCGGCTCGTGACGCCTGCACATTCGCACTGGCATCGCAGGTTGCCAACCCTTCATGGTTAACCCCTCCTCGTGGGTACACCGCGCGAAGGGCGCAACACCAATCGCGTGCCGCGCACGCTACCCACGCGAAGCATATTAAGCGATCGATTGTTTAATTAACAGCACGCCAATGGACGTGATCCGGACGTCCGCGGCACCTAATATTGGCTGCAGCCGCGCAGCGCGCCGTCCCCGTATCGGTCGACGATCGCTGTGGGCGACCGATAGACACAGGAGCGGCGGCTTGCCCGATTTGGCTGGGGATATGACGACGACAAATCAACTGGGCCGTCCTGTCGGTGCGAGCGGCGCGCAGACGCGTCAGCGCGTCATCGCCGCCACGATGCGGTGTGTGGCCGAGAAGGGTTATTCGCGGGCAACTATCCGCGAAATCGCTCGCACGGCCAACGTCACCAGTGCCAGCCTTTACAACTACTTCCCGACCAAGACTGAACTGATCAACGCGGCCGTCGCGGCGAGAACCGAGATCGCGCTGCCCCGGTTGCGCCGAGCCGCCGAACAGCCGGGCGACGCGGTCGACCGCATAGAGGCAGTACTGGACGAGTCGGGTCGGCTAATGCGTGAGTATCCGGACCTGGCGGCCTTTGAGTGGGCGATCCGTGCCCAGGGCACCGCCGACCAGTCGGCGGGCGGCCCTGGCGACGTCGAATTGCATGCGCTACGCGAAATCATCGAGGGCGTGATTTACGACGCGCATGGCACACGGCGCTCGGACGATCGCGCGCAGGCACGAGCCACCGTCGAGGTGATCTATGCGCTCTTGTACGGCCTGACCGAACTGGCCGCAACGGCCTCGCCCAAGGCATACCAGCGGGCGCTTTCGGCAGCGAAGCCGTTGATCAGGGGCGCATTGTTCTCGGGAGGCGGGGCGGCACCAGCGCGCCGGGCGGCTGGTGGCAGGCGCCCACCCCGGCGTTGAGCCCTCGCGGATCAGTGGTGAGCAGAAGGACGGGCCCGTTGATATGATCAATCGATTGATTATAAGCTCGCGGTGTATGCCTCGACGCGTACATCCGCTGGGCGACTCGGCTCGGCCCAGCGAGCCGGCAGAAGGGATCGTGGATGGTGACGACAGCGGATGGTCTGCCATTTGACGAAGAGGCGCTACGACGAAAGTACGACCAGGAGCGGCGGCGACGGTTACGGTCTGACGGCATCCAACAGTACATAGAGGTGGCGGGCCGGTTCGCTTCCTTCGCCGAGGATCCGTGGGCCGAACCGCGCCGCATCCGCGACCCGCTTACCGACACCGTCGACGTCGCGGTCATAGGGGCTGGCTTCGGCGGCCTGCTGACGGGTGCACGCCTGCGCGAACAGGGCGTCGACAGTGTGCGACTGATCGATAAGACGGCCGACGTGGGCGGCACCTGGTACTGGAATCGCT
>CAWCDD010000010.1:0-1160931 GCA_963794245.1 uncultured Actinomycetota bacterium
CCGCAGCTAGAAAATGCTGCGGCCCAGTCGTATGAGCGCCTCCAGGCGCACTTCGCGGTACGCGACTGGGACGCGATGGCCGAAGCAATGGCCGACGAGGCTTTCCACGACGACCGCCGGCGGGTGGTGGGCGCGGGACTCCGAGAGGGACGCGACGCCGTGGTCGCCGAATTCTCAGCACTCGCCGAAATCGGCGTCAAGCGCATCACTTTCGATGTCATTGCGACCCGGGGCGACCGCCTCGTCCTTACTCGTTCGCGCGCCTCGGGCCGCGACCCGCGAGCTGATG
The DNA here is from genome assembly GCA_963794245.1 of uncultured Actinomycetota bacterium. Taxonomy (GTDB): domain Bacteria; phylum Actinomycetota; class Actinomycetes; order Mycobacteriales; family Mycobacteriaceae; genus Mycobacterium. Next base: position 290 of record CAWCDD010000010.1, read on the forward strand.
CGTTCCGCACCGATGTCCTCAATATCGCCGAGTTCGACGCCGACGAGCGGACCGCGTCGCTCATCACCTTCGACCCCGACGACTTCGACGCCGCCATCGCGGAACTCGATGCCCGCTATCTCGCCGGCGAAGCAGCACCGTGCTCAGGCGTGTGGTCAGCCGTAATGCAGGGTTACGTCGCACTCAACCGGCACGAGCTACCCCTCATGACGCCAGATGTCGTCACTGCCGACCACCGGCGAGGCCGAGGGTTCGCGCCCGGCGATCTGTCGGCATATCTCGAAGCCTCGTGGGAGCTCATGCCACAGTCGACTCTCTACATCGTTGATGTGAACCGGCTGAACGACATCGGCGCCGTCGTCACCCACGTCGTGCACGGGACTACGGCAGAAGGCTTCGACGCCGAGTGGCGTGAGATCACCGTAGTAAAGGCCGCGGGCGATCGGATGAGCCGCTGCGAAATCTACGACGAGGAAGACCTCGACGCCGCACTCGCGAGCTTCGAGGAGCTGCATCCGCGCTCCCCTCGGCTGAAAAACGCGGCCAGCCAAGCCTACGAGCACTTCCGGACGTACTTCGCGGCACGCGACTGGGCCGCTATGGCGGAGCTACTGACCGCTGATACGTCTGTCGACGATCATCGACGGGTCGTCAACGCCGAAATCCGGCGCGGTCGGGATGTCGAAATCGCGAACATGCGGGCCTTCGCCGACATTGGGGCGAAGACAAGTACGGCGACGATCATCGCCACTCGAGGTGAACGCCTTGTCCTCTGCCGGACGTGTATCTCGGGCGAAGACCACCCGGCTGGGGAATTCCGCATCGAGCTGCTAATTATTGTCGAGACCACGGCCGACAGACGGATCCTGGCACGCATCGCCTACGACCCAGACGATATCGACGCCGCCATGGATGAGCTCGAAACCCGTTACCTCGCCGGCGAAGCGGCCGCCCACGCGCGCACGTGGTCGGTCATTTCACGGGGTAATGCCGCAGCCAACCGAAACGCGACTTTGCCGATGACGCCAGACGCTTCGATGATCGACCACCGGCTGCGCACGACGTTGAACGCCGACGGTTTAGCGGCGTACGTTCGCGCCTCGTGGGACCTCACGCCGGAGCTCCACATGTTCATCGAGTCTGTACATCGGCTAGACGACGTCGGAGTGGTCGTTACGCACGCGTCGCGCGGAACCTCGCAAGACGACTTTGAAGCTGAGTGGCGGCAGATCACGCTCTTCACCGTCGATGGCGATTTGTGCAACCGCTGCGAAATCTTCGACGAAGCAAACCTTGACGCCGCGCTCGCGCGGTTTGCCGAACTTCAAACGCAGGCGCGGCGGGCCGAAAACACGGCAAGCCAAGTGGCCGAACGCTTCCTGGGATACTTCGCTGTGAGCGACTGGGATGCGATGGCGGAGATCCTGGCCGATAACTTTTTCAATGACGATCGCCGTCCGCTCGTGAGCTCTGGAGTCCTACACGGCCGAGACGCCCAGATGGCGAACATGCGGGCAATCGCCGAGCTTCTGTCCACAGACGTCACGTCGACCGTCATCGCGACCCGCGCCGCGCGCCTTGCCCTCGTGCGCCTCGGCTTCTCGGTCCGCGGCCAAGGTCCGGATGCGTTTCAGATCGAGGTGCTGGGCGTGGTTGGGATCGATACCGAAGAACGAATCGCAGCATTCGTTGTATTCGACACCAACGACTTTGAGGGGGCCACCACCGAGCTTGACGCTCGATACCTCGCCGGCGAAGGGGCCGTTTACTCCCACACGTGGTCGGTCATCTCGCAGGCATACGCCGCGCTGAACCGGCGCGCGCTCCCTGCGACGACGCGGGACTGGACGAGCGTCGACCATCGCCACTTCGGCACAATCGAGCCAAATGCGTTGACCCCGAATATCCGTGCCTTTTGGGACATCACGTCGGAAGCCAGAATCGACGTCGCGACCGTGCACCGATTGACCAACCTCGGAGCGGTCGTCGCCCACGCAACGCATGCGACTTCGCAGGAAGGCGTCGAAATCGAATCCGGCGAGATCATCATTCTGATGGTCGACGGCGACCTACTCAGCCGCTGCGAAATCTTCAATGATGCGGACCTCGACGCCGCGCTCGCCCGCTTTGAGGAGCTGCATCCGCGGGCCCGGCGGGTCGAAAACGCGGCAAGCCAGGTCTGCGAAAGCCTTCAGGCTTGCATGGCAGGTCACGACTGGGCCGGTATCTTTGCCATCGCGGCAGAAGACATCGTTACTGACGATCGCCGTCGGGTAATTGGCGCGGGGGTCCAACGGGGTCGAGATGCAAACGTCGCGAACATGCGGGCCAGCTTCGACATCGGAATCGAGAACGTGGCGTCGACCGTCATAGCGACCCGCGGCGAGCGCCTCGTACTCGATCGTGTCCGTTTCTCGGGGCGCGACCAGGCGCCAGAGCCATTTCACACCGAGATACTCCGCGTTGTCGAGATCGACACCGGTGAGCGGATCGCGGCAGCTGTCTATTTCGACCCCGACGACATCGACGCCGCCTTCGAGGAGCTCGAAACCCGTTACCTCGCTGGCGAAGCCGCAGCGGACTGCCACACTTGGTCGGTTATCACACGGTTTAACGCCGCGTTCAACCGGCACGAAATACCCGCGACGGATTGGGTCACTATCGACCACCGGCGACTTGTAACGGCCGACACGAGTGATCCTCCCGCATTAATCCGCGAGGTCTGGGACATCACGCCAGACCTCAGCCTCCACATCGAGGCGGTCCATCGGCTCAGCAGTCTCGGAGCGGTCGTAACGCGTGAGTCCCATGGAACCTCGAAGGAAGGCTTTGCTGCCGAGTGGCGGATGATTCAACTTCTGACTGTCGAGGGTGACCGGGTAGACCGTTCTGAGCTATTCGACGAAGCCGAACTCGACGCCGCGCTTGCCCGTTTTGACGAACTACAGCCGCAGGCGCCGCGTCTCGAGAACGCGGCAAGCCAACTAGGCCAGCAACAACTGGCGCACTTCGCAGCCCGCGACTGGGCCGCAATGACAGAACTACTGGCCGACGACACCTACACAGACGATCGCCGTCGGGTCGTGAACGCCGGTAACCAACACGGTCGAGACGTCGACGTTGCAACCATGCGAGCCCTCGCCGACCTCGGAGTCACACATATTGCGTCGACAGTCATTGCGACCCGCGGCGAACGCCTCGCCCTCACCCGTTCCCGCATGTCGGGCCGAGATCAGCGGCCCGATGCGTTCTACACCGAGGCGCTCAGCATCCTCGCGATCGACGCCGACAACCGTGGCAAAGCAAAGGTCGTGTTCGACCCTGACGACATCGACGCCGCCATCGAAGAACTCGATGCCCGCTACCTCGCTGGCGAAGCATCCGCGCACGCGCACATGTGGACGCTCGTCACACGCGCATACGAAGCACTCAACAGACGCCAACTCTTTAAGACCACGGTGGACTGGGTGAATATCGATCACCGCCGAGTCGCATCAATCGCAGCCGGTGATCTGAGCGCATACCTTCTTGCGACATGGGAACTCTCGCCGCAGTCCAGCATCCGCATTGAGGCTGTGCATCGGCTAAACGAGGTCGGAGCAGTCGTCACCCACCTGATCGAAGGGACCTCACAACAAGGTTTCGATGCCGAGTGGCGCACGATCGCCCTCTCCACTTACGAAGGCGACAAGCTCAACCGCTGCGAGCTTTTCGACGAGGCAGACCTGGACGCCGCGCTCGCCCGCTTTGACGAATTACAGCCGCAGGCGCCGCGACTGGAAAACGCGGCAAGCCAAGTGGTCGAGCGCTATTGGAAGTACTTCGGCGCCCGCGAGTGGGCCGCATTGGCTGAGACAATGGCCGACGACATCTGCTCGCAAGATCGCCGCCGTGTTGTCAACGGCGGTGAATTGCGCGGTCCTGCTGCCCATGTCGCGAACATGCGAGCAGTCGCCGAGGTCGGATTCGAGGGCCTGACGTCGACCGTTGTCGCGACCCGCGGGCAACGCCTCACGCTTATTCGCATTCGTTCCTCGGTGCGTGGCTCGGGACCCGGTGAGGTCGCCGCTGAGATGCTCTGCGTCATCGAAATCGACACCGACAACCGGCTCACCGCCGCCGTCATATTCGGCGGCGACGACATCGATGCCGCCTTCGAGGAGCTCGAAACCCGTTACCTCGCCGGCGAAGCGGCGTCTCATGCGCAGACCTGGTCGCTCATCGCGCGGGCTTATGCAGCGCTCAACCGAGGTGAAATCCCCGCAACAGCGCCGCACGTGGTAGACATCGATCATCGGTCGCTTGCAGCGATCGGATCTGGCGACATGATTCCCTACGTCCGTGCCGCGCTGGACGACATGACGATCAGCCGCATCTACGCTGAGGCCGTTCATCGGCTAGGCGACCTGGGCGCGGTCATCAGCCATGCGGCGGACGGGACTACACCGGAGGGCTTTGACGCCGAGTGGCGACATGTCCAAGTTGTGACTTTCGAAGGCGATCGGATCAACCGCTGCGAGATATTCGACGCGGCAGACCTCGACGCCGCGCTCGCTCGCTTTGACGAATTGCATTCGCAGGCGCCACGGCTGGAAAACGCGGCAAGCCGAGTGGAGCAACGCTTCTTGACCTACTTCGCGGCCCGCGACTGGGACACCTATGCGGAAATACTGTCTGGTGACGTTTGCATTGATGATCGTCGTCACGTCGTGAACGCCGGGGTCAGGCACGGCCGAGATGCCGAGATCGCAAACGTGCGGGCGCTTGCCGACATCGGAGTCAGGAGTGCAACGTCAACCGTGATCGCGGTCCGAGGGCGGCGCCTCTTCCTCGGTCGTCACTGCGTCTGGGGCGGCTGGTCCGATTCAGAAGCGTCTGAGACGCTTTGCGTCCTTGAAATCAACGCCGAAAACCAGATAGTGGCACGCGTTCTGTTCGATGCCGACGACATCGACGCTGCCTTCGAGGAACTCGAAACCCGCTATCTTGCAGGCGAAGCGGCCGCTCACGCGCACATATGGACGGCCATTACGAAGGTCCAAGCCGCGTACAACCGACACGAAGTACCCCCGACGACGGCGGACTGTGTGAACATCGACCACCGTCCGGGAATAGCGTTCGCGCCTGGTGACGCGACCGCATACATAGGTGCTACCTATGACGTCGCCCCGAACGTCAAGGGGCACCTCGAAGCTGTGCATCGGCTGGGCAACCTTGGGGTGGTCGTCACAGAAGCAGTTGCTGGGACCTCACACGAGGGCTTCGCTTTCGAATGGCGCGAGGTCGCCCTTTTCGCATTTGAAGGCGACATGGTCTCCCGGTTCGAGATCTTCGACGAGGCGGATCTCGACGCCGCCCTCGACCGCTTCGAGGAACTTCAGTCACCGACACCGCGGCTAGAAAATGCGGCAAGTCGAGTTCATGCGCGCCTGAGGGGGTGTGTCGCGGCCCGTGACTGGAACGCGCTAACCGAGATCCTGGCCGACGACATTGCAATCGACGATCGCCGTCGGGCCGTGAACTCCGGGATTCAATACGGCCGAGATGCCGCCATCGCGGACATGCGGGGCGCCATTGACTTGGGACTCACGAATATTTCGTTGACCGTCATTGCGACCCGCGGCGTTCGCCTCGAGCTTTGTCGTACGTGTATCTGGGGTGAAGATCGACCTGATGCATTCCGCATCGAGTTTTTAAGCGTGGTCGAGATCAACGCCGACGAGCGGATCGTGGCACGCGTCGCGTTCGACCTCGATGACATTGACGCCGCATTCGCGGAACTCGACGCCCGATACCTCGCCGGCGAGGCGGCCGCCCACGCACGCACGTGGTCGGTTATCGCCGCGGGATACGCCTCACTCAACCGGTACGAAGTCCCCGAATCGGCGCCGGACTACGTGAACATCGACCGCCGGCTGCGCGCAACGTTCGCGGCGGGTGACTTGGCCAAAAATCTGCGTGCCGCTTGGGATCTCACACCAGATCTAAGTGGCTACATCGAGACCGCGCACCGGCTAAGTGACCTAGGAGCTGTCGTCACGCATGCTGCGCAGGGACCTCACATGAGGGCTTGAACGCCGAGTGGCGCGGGGTTCACCTCTTGACGTAGAAGCCGGCATGGTCAACCGGTGCGAGATGTTCGACGAGGCGGACCTCGATGCCGCACTCGCGCGGTTCGACGAACTCGACAGTTAGTCCAGCGCTGTCAATCGCGGTGAAGTTGTGGCTCCTCAGGAGTCCAGGCCGGCGGCTGGCCGGGCTGCCCAGGAAAGAGGAAGTCGATGAACGCAGAGGCTGTGGGTTGGGGTTCGTGGTTGGCCAGCCCGGGCCGTTCGTTGGCTTCGATGAATGCGTAGTCATCGCCGGTGATGTCGGGAACGAGCAAATCGATGCCCGTCACCGGGATGCCGATCGCCTCAGCCGCCGCGACCGCTACCCGACAAAGATCCTGATGCACCTGGGCGGTGACGTCGTGGATCGTAGCGCCCTGATGGAGATTCGCGGTGCGGCGAACACGGAGCCGAATTCCTTCGGGCAGTACATCATCCAGCTTCCAACCGGCATCGCGGACCGTCGCCTCGGTGAGGTCGTCGAGCGGTATGCGCGACTCACCGCCGGTGGCCGCCGAGCGTCGCCGGCTCTCGGCCGCAATCAAGTCCCGCACGCTGTGCTCCCCCGTGCCGATAACCTCGGGGGGCACCCGTAGCGCTGCGGCAACCACCCGGCCATCGATCACCACTAACCGAAGGTCATCGCCTTTTACCCGCTGCTCGATCAGCACCTCCGGGTATTGCTCGCGCGCCCGCCCCAAGGCCGTGGCGAGGTCTTCTTCGGCGACAACGCCGACGGTGATGCCCTTGCCCTGTTCTCCGCGAGTCGGTTTGACGACGACTTCTCCTACCTCCTGCAAGAAGGCGTAGTCGTCGTCGTCAAATGTGGCCAGGCGGGCACGGGGTACGGTTATGCCCGCCTCGGAGACCAGGCGCTTAGTCAGGCGCTTGTCGTCGCACCGGCACATAGCGATCGCCGAGGTGAATTCGGATAGCGACTCGCGGGTGATCAGCGTGCGGCCACCGAGAGAGAGTCGCATCTCGCCGGCCTCGGCATCGAGAACCTCGACCCGGATTCCGCGGCGCAGCGCCTCATCGGCGATGATCCGGGCATACGGGTTGAGGTCGTCGACGGTCTCCGGCGGCGGGCTGAACAGCGGCTCGTTGATGGCGTTCTTCCGCTTGATCGCCAGCACCGGAACGCGGCGGAAACCCAGCTTTTCATAGAGGCGACAGCGCGGCGGCGTTGTCGTGGCCGACCGACAGGTCCATGTAGGCGCGGCCGGCGCTACGGAAGTGCTCAGCCATAGCCCGGGTCAGGGCTTCCCCCATGCCGGGCAACCCAGCGGCCGGGTCTACCGCCAGTGTCCACAGGCTCGACCCGTGCTCCGGGTCGGAGAACAACAACTCGTGGTCGACGCCGGTCACGGTGCCCACCACCGCACCGTCCTCGTCACGCACCGCAACCAGGTACGTCACCGCTTCCGCGTGCAGATGGTTGTCCCAAATCGTCTCCACCGGCGCCGGGACCATGCCGCATCGCACAAAGACGCGGTTCATCTCGTCGGCGTCGGCGGGGTCATTCAGCGTGCGCACCGTCACGCCGAGAGGTGTCGGCGCCAGCTCTTCCTCGTGCGAGGGAGTAAAGCGCAGTCGATAGGTATGACTGGGATCGATGAAGAGCTCGGTTGGCGCCCGGGCGACCACCACGTGAGACTCGCGGGCGTAGATGCAGATGTCGCGGCGCCCGGGCGCTTCTCGTCTCAGCGCCTCGGCCAGCGTGTCGGCATCGGCAAAGGTCTGGCCGAAGATGAGCCTGCCCCAACCCAATTCGAGCTCGACATCCTTGGCCATCGCGTCGACCAGGTGCGGCGGCGACGCGTCGTGCAGGCCGAGCGTAATCGCCTCGGGGTGGTCGTCCGAAGGACCGATGACAGTCATGCGGCAGGTCCTGTCACACCGTGGCGCTGCAGCCAAAGCTCGAGCAGCCCGATCTGCCAGAGTTCATTGCCGCGCAGAGGTGTCAGCTTGCCGTTCGGGTCGGCCAACAGCGCGTCGACGGCCTCGGCGTCAAACAGCCCGCGCTCCTTCGCGATTGGCGCGTATAGCGCGTCGCGGACCAGATCGAGATAAGGGCCTTCGAGGTGGGTCAGCGCGGGAACCGGGAAATAGCCCTTGGGCCTATCGATGACCTCCGACGGGATCACCCGTCGCGCAGCCTGTTTGAGGACGCCCTTGCCCTCGTGCGCGATCTTCAGTTCTGGCGGGCAGGTCGCGGCCAGCTCGACCAGCTCGTGATCGAGGAATGGAACCCGCCCCTCCAATCCCCACGCCATGGTCATGTTGTCTACCCGTTTCACGGGATCGTCCACCAGCATCACCGTCGTATCGAGCCGCAGCGCGCGGTCGATGCCGGTTTCGGCGCCGGCGCGAGCGAAGTGCTCGCTGACGAATAGCCCGCTGGGGTCTCCGGGCGCGAATTTTCCTGACCCTAAGAGTGCCTCGATGCCCGCGGCGTCGCGATCGAAGAAAGCGCCGCGATATTCGGTGACGGCACCCGCGAGGGTCGCGGCCGCCGGAGACCCCATCGGCGGGTACCAGTGGTAACCGGCGAACACCTCGTCGGCACCCTGGCCCGATTGCACGACCTTGACGTGGCGCGAAACTTCCTGACTGAGCAGGTAGAAGGCGACGCAGTCATGGCTGACCATCGGTTCGCTCATCGCGCCGATCGCCCCGTCGAGCGCGGGCAGCATCCGGTCTGTTCCGATGCGGATCTGATGATGGTCGGTGGCGAAGCGTTCGGCCACGATGTCTGACCAGTGGAATTCGTCGCCTTCGACGCCACCAACCGACTCGAAGCCGATCGAGAAGGTCGACAGCCCGGTCTGGCCGGCCTCGGCGAGCAGCCCGACGATCAGGCTCGAGTCGACGCCGCCGGACAACAGGCAGCCGACCGGCACGTCGGCGACGAGTCGGCGCTCGACGGCGAGGCGCAGGCTGGACAGCACGGCGTCTTCCCAGTCCCGCTCGGACCACTCGGAGCGATCCTCGTGCCTGGTGAAGTCGGGTGCCCAGTAGGTCGTGGTCCTAGACCGGCCGTCGGGCTCGATGGCAACGAGCGAAGCGGGCGGCACCTTGCGCACGCCGCGCAGGATGGTGGCCGGTGCCGGTACCACGGAGTGAAATGTCATGTAATGGTGCAGCGCGACGGGGTCGATACGGGTGTCCACACCGCCGCCGGCCAGCAATGCCGGCAGCGTCGACGCGAATCGGATGCGGTGGCTGTCCTCCGTCAGGTACAGGGGCTTGATACCGAGCCGGTCCCGGCCGAGCAATACGCGGCCGCTGTCGCGTTCGACGATGGCGAACGCGAACATGCCTTTGAGGCGGCTGACGAAGTCGTCGCCCCAACGGTGGTAGGCCTTGATCAGAACTTCGCTGTCGCTGGTCGAAAAGAACCTGTAGCCGTGACTTTTAAGCTCGTCGCGCAATTGCTTGTAGTTGTAGATGCAGCCGTTCCAGGCGATCGTCAAGCCCAGGTCCGAATCGACCATCGGTTGAGCGCCGTGCTCGGTCAGGTCGATGATCTTCAGGCGGCGATGTCCCAGCGCAACGCGTCCCTGTGACCAGACGCCGGCACCGTCCGGCCCCCTTGGTGCCATGACGGCAGCCATGGCCGAAACCGCAGCTACGTCGGGTACGCGATCGTCGAGTCGCACCTCACCGGTGGCGCCGCACATACATTCGACCCTAACTGCGGCGAGCCGAAAAGGTGACCTCGGGACGGCAGCTTGTTCGCGACCAGGGCGTTCGCACTACGTGCGGCTCGCCCGCGCCGGTGCCGAGATCCTCGCAATTGACACCCGCCCACGGCTGGGTTCAGGCATGGTCGTCGTGCACCGCGAGGACGGGCCATCGGTCCGGCACGCCTTTGAGTCGGTGTCGGCCGCGGTCGTCGAACGCAAGTCCTGATCCCAACACAAGCGGCGGAACTGCGCCGGAGACCAAGACCTCGTCGGGTCGTGCGATTCCCATGATCCGCGCCGCGATATGTACCGCGATGCCATGTACATCGCCGTCCTCCACCTCTACCTCACCCGTGTGCAAGCCGCAGCGAACGTGCAAGCCCAGATCCGCGACCGCGTCTCGAATTGCGCACGCGCAGCTGATCGCACGCGCCGGGCCATCAAACGTCGCCAGTGCGCCATCGCCGGTGAACTTGACGACCGTGCCACGCGCATCGGTCGCCTCTCGCTGGACCGCCTTCACCCGTGTCGGGCTCGCAGCCTCGTCAGGTGTCGCGTGGCGAACGCTGGTTCAAGCAGTGCTGAGCAACGGGGGCCGCGGGTCGCGTCAACGTCAATGGACGCCGGGTCACTCGTTGGCGCGGATACCCACACGGCACGGTGAGCACCCCGTTTGTTAAACGGGATTACCACCTCCGTTCACCTACCGGCCGGGACCCGCGTGCACCGTGAAAGATATTGCGGCCGCGTCGGATTCGGCTATAGGGTATGGCCATGATCAAGAACAGCATCGGGACAATGTTCATCGGCCACGGCGGCGGCGCTGGCGGCGGTCGTGGTGGTGGCGCTGGCGGTGGCCGCGGTGGTGGCGCCGGTGGTGGCCGCGGCGGCGGCGCTGGCGGTGGCCGTGGCGGCGGTGCCGGCGGCGGCCGCTAAAGTCAAATACCTTTTCCTCTGCGCCCCTTCACTTCTCATTGCACATTGTGGGGCGCCGAGGTCTGCGCGGCGATGGTCCCGTTGAGGCATCTCAGCCTTGGCGGGCTTCGCCGGCGTATGTGGATGTCCTGATAGTGCACGACCAGGTTGTCGCCTGAAGGGCGGTCTTATGCCGCCGACTTCCCGGGCGCCCGTTCCCATCTCGAGCTGGCGATGAGGTTGCCCGGTCCGCACCCGCGATTCGCACCCCGACCAGGCGACTGGAAGACTGCTGGCATGCAAGCGATCAGCGGCACCGTGCGTTCGGCGTCCCCGCAAGACGCGGCTGCCTGCGTAGCGATCTACCGCCCCTATGTCGAGAACACGGTGATCAGTTGGGAACTCGAGGCCCCGAGCCCAGACGAAATGGCTTCGCGTATCGCCTCGGCCCAAAAAGCCCACGAATGGCTCGTTCTCGAGGATGACAGTCAGGTCATCGGCTTCGCCTACGGCCACGCAGTGATCAGCCTGCCGTCCTTCAAGTGGTCGGCCGAGACTGGGATTTACATCAGCAGCGACCATCACCGCGCCGGCTGGGGCCGCAGACTCTATGCAGAAGTGCTGCAACGGCTTGCCGACCGCGGCTACCGGCGAGCCTTCGCCGGCATCACCCAACCCAACGAGGCCAGCAACGCGTTTCACCGATCCTTCGGGTTCGAGGATGTTGGCGCGTACCGGCGCGTCTACTGGAAACACGACAGCTGGCACGACGTCGCGTGGATGCAACTCGACCTGGGCACGGCCGACCGAGCAGGACCGCCCGGCCCAATCAGCTAGTGCACGCCGATTATGTTGTGCCGCGGCTATATAACGCGGTTCTCACCGGCGCGTACGCAGCGCTACGTAGTATTCGTGCCGTCGGTCTTGGTCGACGGTATAGCTGATCGCCTTCGTCACGCCGTCATGATCGACATCCACCCAGCGCTCGGTACGCTGGCGTTCAAATTCGCTCCAGGACGCCACGGTGAACCTCTCGAGGAACGAGTTGGGTTCTTCGACACTGTGATAGAGCCGCCAACTGTGACCGCCCGTTCGCAGCCGTGACTGCCTGACCTCCCTCATCGCTTCGACGAATTCCTCGAGATTCTCGGGCGGCACCTGGTAGCGAACGGCAACCAGCACCGGTCCGTCTTGAGGGCACGGCTCAAACACGAGCGTCGGAGTGGGCCACGCAGTGGAAATCTCGACGCTCACCGTCCCGGTACACGGCAGCAGCGGAAGCACGGCAACGCTCAGGGCAACGACGCCCAGCACTGCCGCCGACCACAGCATCGCGGCGTCGAGTCCCCACCGCGTGGCAAGGGCACCCCAAACATAGGCGCCGAGTGCCTGAGATCCGGTAGAGAACAGCAGATATACCGATAATCCACGGGCTCGAACCCATCGCGGCAAGGACAGCTGCGCCGCCGCGTTCAATGTCGTCAGGGTGATCAGCCACGCCATCCCGGACAACGCCAAGAACGGAAGCGCCGCCGCGAAGGGCAGATAGACCACCGACAATGGTGCAAGGCCGTACGCGACCGCCGACACCGTTAGCAGCGCGTTGTCCGACATTCTTCCGTGCAACGGTCCGGCTGCGACGACTCCGAGTATGGCGCCAACACCGATGGCCCCCAGCGCCACACCGTAGCCGCCGGCTCCCAGCTGCCACGTGCGCGCGGCGGCCACCGGTAGCAGAGCCAGGATCGCCGAAGCAGGAAACAGGAAAAGGGCTGTGCGCAAAAGGATCCTGCGGAAAATTGGACTGTTCTCGATGTATTGCAGCCCGGTGACGATGGCCTGACCTATGCGTTCACGCTCGAGCGGCACGATTTGCTTCGGCCGGTTCCACAACCGCAGCGCAATGATGATTGCCGAGAATGACACTGCGTTGATCCCGAACACTGCTGCGGGGCCGAGCCATGCCACCACGATGCCGCCAATTGCCGGCCCAATCGCTCGGGTGGAGTTGGCCGAGACGCTGCCCAAGATCGAGACTGCCGGTATCTGCTCACGCGGGACAATCTCGGGCTGGATCGCCTGCCAGGCCGGTCCTGTCAGCGCAGAAGCGAACCCGATGGCCAAGGTAAACAGCAACAGCGCCGTCGGGGTAAGGCGACCAAGGTTCGTCAGCAGTGCCAGGGCAAGCGCGACCAGCACGGCGTACGACTGTAGGAAGATCAGGAGCCGGCGCCGGTCGAACAGATCGGCAAGCACACCGGCGAACAATCCCAGGAGCAGCGTCGGCCCCAGACTCGCCGTCTGAACCAGGGCCACGATGACGTCAGGGCTGTGCCTTTCCACCAGGAACCACTGCGCCGCCACAGCCTGCATCCACGTCCCCATGTTGGAGATGAACTGGGCGATGAACAGGCCCCGGTATACGCGATTGCGCAGCGGCGCCCACGTCGACGGCTTCCCTCCGTCGGCACGCTCCTGGTCGGGAATCACCGGTGCACCGATGGTCGACAACCCCTCCGCTCGGCCAACGCCTTTCACGTTGTTTCAAGGATTAGAAGTTTATGACACAGACAGCCAGCGTTCGCGTCAAGGATCCGCACCCGCACCATCTCCGCATCAAGGTTGCCGGGAAGGACGGGGCCTAGACCCACTACCGCGGATCAACGTGCTCCACACTCCCTGTGAGACAGCGACTCTGGCTGTTGACGGGTGCTCAAGGACTCCTCGCCGCTAGGGTGGCCCCATGTCCGACGCTGATCGGGAATTGGGCTGCACACGCCAACCGCTCTATCTGCTGGCGGACAGTCAGTTGCTGTTCTGGAAGCGGCGGGGCCGACCGCTGCTCGAGGCGGCGCTCGACGGGTTGGTTCGGGACACAGAACTGCGCGCGGCCTATGTCGGCGCCTCCAATGGGGATCGTCCGGAGTTCTACGAGATCTTCGAGGCGGCGATGGATGCGATTGGAATCACCAACCGTCGCATGATCGACTCGTCGTTCGGCCCGGACGACCACACCTTCCTGGAACGCGCCCAGTTGATCGTCCTCGCGGGCGGCGATGTGCGTCTCGGCTGGACCGTGTTCGAGAAAACCGGCATGAAAGAAGCGATCCTTCACCGGTATGCCCAAGGCACTGTCCTGGTGGGCATTTCAGCGGGCGCAATTCAGCTCGGACAGTATGCAATCGTCGAGGCGCCGGACATCCTCGGCGACCGAGTTGCTCGACGTGTTCAAGCTCGCCCCCGCGGTCATCGACACGCATGACGAGCGAGCCAACTGGGCGCGGCTGTCCCGCACCATTCAGTCGCTGCAGGGCGCGGCCACCGGGCTCGGAATCCCTTCCGGGAGCGGCGTCATCGTGCACCCGGATACCACCATCGAGCCTCTCCGGTATTCCGCGCACCAATTCCGTTTCGAGGGCGCACACGTCACGCACTCGCTGCTGTCGGCTAAAGGGGGCAACTGACCGATTGTCGCCCGCGCGAGGCTGCTTTGGCGATACGGCTGAACCTGGTCAGCGCGGCAATTACTCTGAACCGCATGGTCAAGCTGGATAACCGGGCACCTGTTCCTGCTGCGGATCTTGCCGCAGCATTGGCACCATTCGGCCGATCGCGCATGCTGCCGCGACAGGCTTATGTCGATCCCGAGGTTTTTGATTGGGAACTGCGCAACATCTTCTCTGGGTGGACCTGTGTCGGCCACGCCAGCGATATCACTTCGGTCGGCGCCCTGCGCGCCGTCGGTTCTGGCGCGAACGGCGTGCTGCTGGTGCGATCCGACACCGACGAAGTGCGCGCGTTCGCCAACACGTGCCCCCACCGCGGCCACGAATTGCTGGCGTGCGGCGCGGAGACCAAGAAGCAGAGCATCATCTGCCCGTACCACTCGTGGTCCTTCCGGCTAGACGGCACGCTGCGCAACGCACCCGGCTTCCGCGACGCCGACGACTTCGACCCGCACGAGTTCGGGCTCCGAGAACTGCATCTGGTGAACTGGCATGGTTGGCTTTTCGTCGACCCGAGCGGGTGCGACACAGATTTCGCCGCGCACGTCGCGGGACTCGAGGACATCGTCGGCCCCTACCGACCTGAAGACCTGACGATCGTCGCCCGACACTCGTATGAACTCGCCACCAATTGGAAGGTCATCGCCGAGAACTATCAAGAGTGCTACCACTGTTCGAGGATCCACCCGGAGCTCTCCCGAGTCAGCCCGCCGACCAGCGGCGACACCCTGGACCTCGAGGGTTCGTGGCTTGCGGGCTGGATGTCGATGGTCGATAGCGCCGAGACCATGTCGTTCACCGGCAAGAGCGGCGGCGCCGCCATCTGCGGACTGTCCGAGGAGCAACTGCGCACCGTGATGTACATCGTCGGATACCCGAATCTGCTGGTGAGCTTGCACCCCGACTACGTAATGACCCACCTCATGGTGCCGCTGGCGGCTGATCGCACGCACGTCGAGTGCGCCTGGGCCTTCCCGAAAGAAGTTGCGGCTAAAGAGGATTTCGATCCTTCGTATGCGGTGGACTTCTGGGACGTCACCAACCGGCAGGACTGGGCAGCCTGTGAATCGGTGCAACGTGGGCTCGCCTCACCGCACGCCCGCCCCGGCCCCCTGGCCCCGGACGAGAAGGGTGTCTACCAGTTCGTCACCCGCGTGGCCAAGGCGTACTCCGGCGCGCAATAACGACTTTTCTAACCGTTGCCGCCTTGCGGTGCGGCTTCGAGCGTCGCGATCTTGTCGAGGCCGCTGATGGTGAGAACCCGAACCAGCAAGGGGTGCACGATAATGTGCAGACCGTCGACTTTGTCGGCGTGGTCGAAAAGCGCATTGATTCCCGCGCTGTCCAGGTACTTGATCGTGCTGAGGTCGATGGTGATTGGCCTTCGAGTTCCCGCACTCGCCCTGTTGAGCGCCTGTTTGAACTGGGCGACGTTACTGAGATCGATCTCCCCTGTCGCAGTTACCCGAGGCGTCCCGTTTGGGCCGTGGTCGGTGTTCAGGGTCAGCTCTGCGGCCATTATGCGATCCTCGCGTGCAAGTGAACGGTGGTGCCGGCCTCGGTGGAGCGAATTGTGATGTCCTCCACCAGGCCTCGCATGAGGGCGATGCCGCGGCCCCGATTGGCTCCGGGGATTGTGCGCGGTGCCTTCCAGGTGCCGCTGTCGCTGACGGTCACGTGGAGCGCGTCGACGACCACGGTCGCGCGCAATGAGACGGTGCCCTTGGGCTGGTCGCGGTAACCGTGTTCGATTGCGTTGGCGACGGCTTCACCGACGGCGGTGAGCACGTATTGAATCTGATCGGGCTCGACCCCCGCCTGTGCCAGCCAGCCGCGCAAGGCATCACGGCTCGGAGCGAGGTGATCGACGTCGGCGTCGAATCTCATCGTCAGTGGGGCAGGCTGTCGATAGAGCAGCATCGCCACATCATCCAAATAGCCGCTGGCAGGCTCGAGCCGGACCATGAGATGGTCTGCCACCTCATCGAGCGACTGCGAACGGCCGTCCCGAACAAGATTGGTCGCACTGGCGATGCCTTCGTCGATCGAAAGACCGCGGCGTTCGACCAGACCGTCGGTGTAGAGCAATAGCGTCGAGCGCGCCGGCATCGTCAGGCGGATTTCGGGTCGAATCCAGTCCGGTTGGAGCGCCAGGGGAAGACCGTGTTCACCATCCAGCTGCTCAGCGGTTCCGTTGGCATGCACCATGATCGGCGGCGGGTGACCCGCATTGGAGTACACCAGCTCGCCGGTGTCGAGGGTGATCACCGCGCAGAACGCGGTGGTACAACGGGCACCGGGCAGACGCGCGGCAAAGCGGTCCAGACCCGCCAAGGCAGCACTGGGACTGGGCTGGTCGAGCAGCAGCGCACGGCACGCACTTCGGAGTTGACCCATCACAGTCGCAGCGGCCAAGCCGTGGCCGACACAGTCGCCGACAATCAATGCGACGCGCCCATCGTCGAGATCGAGGACGTCGTACCAATCACCGCCGACCTGCAGCGGGTGGGTGGCGGGGTGATATCGCACCGCAAAGCCTCCCGGCAGAGCCGTCGGGCCGAGCATCGCATGCTGTAACGCCAGGGCGGTTTCGCGTTGCTCATCCAACTGGTAGACGCGGTTCAGGCCCTGGCTGAGCCGCCCGCCCAGCACCTTCAGCAGGTTGTGATCCTCCGGGGTGAACGGGCGTTGCTCCGCCAAGTCGATCCACACCACCATCACTCCACGCGGATGCTGCAACGAAATGCCCGCCGCGCCAGCCTCTCCGGCGACCGTGGTGAGCAGGTCGGAATCGCGTAGCGACTCGATCAGCTGCCGTTGGCGTGGCGGCAGTTCCGTCCAGTCGCAGGGCTCGCCGGCAGACACCAGTGCCGGCGTGGCCTCTTTGGGAGCGTCGCGGGCGAACGTCGCGGCCAGCACGCGGCGGGCGTTCCACGTCTGGCGTAGCTCTTCGGCCGCACCCTGCAGCGTGTCATCAAGCGTATCTGCTTGCGCCAGTTGTTGATTCAGTACAGCCAGGGCAACTTGGCTCTGCACGAAGTAGTGCTCGGCTGTGATGTCACGCATGGTGCCAACCATGATTCGGCGACCGGTGTCCGGATCGTCGACGTGGCTGAAGCTGGCTGCGACCCACAGTCGGTGCCCGTCCCGGTGGACTACCGGAGCGGTGAAAGCGCCGTGAGTTTCGTTCAGCAGCTGGGCGAGGACCCCCTCGACTTGCCGGTGGGCTTCGGGGTCGGTCTCGGCGTCCGGCCACCAGGGATGGGCGGGTTGATAGGGCAGCTGTTCGGTTCCGTAGCCAAGGATCTCGGTGAACGCGGCGTTGATCTCGATAACGGCACCGTGTTCGTCGCAGACGAAGAACCCTTCCTGCAGCGAATCCACCAGGGCGGTGCGCCACTGGGCGTGGTGGCTGCGCAACCGCGACAGCTCGACGTTGGCGCGCACCCGGGCGAGGAGTTCGGCGGCGGCGAATGGCTTGACGAGATAATCGTCGGCGCCGGCCAGCAAGCCTTCGATGGAGGCTTCCTGTCCGGCGCGCGCCGAGAGCAGCAACACGGGTAACGCGGCGGTGCGCGAGTCACCCCGCAACGCCGCGAGCAGTTGCAGACCGTCCAGCCTGGGCATCATCACGTCGCTGATGACGAGGTCGGGAATCTGCGTGCGGACGGCCTCGAGCGCCTGCTGCCCGTCTGCGACGCCACTGACCTGGTAGCCGGACGTCTGCAGCAGGCTGGTCAGGTAATCGCGCATGTCGGCGTTGTCGTCAGCGACCAGCACGCGCGTCCGTTCGTCGCCTTTCCCGGCCGGTGCGACGGCTGTCATCATCGCCGTGGTACTCGTGTCGGCGGGCGCGGCATCGGCGTCGCAGGGCAACCAACGCAAGGCTTCCTGCACGTACGGTTGGGCGATCACGCCGGGCATCGGGCGCGCTCCCGGTGGTGTCGAGACTTCGTCGGCCGGCAGATGGGCCGCGCCGAAGGCCAAACGGATGACGAAGCTGGTGCCGACGCCCTCCCGGCTGTCGACAGTGATGGTGCCACCGTGCAACCCGACGAGTTCTTTGACGAGAGCCAGCCCGATTCCACTGCCTTCCGTGGAGCGCGTACGTGCATTTTCGATCCGGTGGAAACGCTCGAAGAGCCGGGGCATTTCCGTGGCGTGTACCCCGACCCCGGTGTCGGTCACCGTGACGATGGCATCGGTGTCATCGCGGCTGACCGCTACCGTGATGGAGCCTTCGAAGGTGAACTTCAACGCGTTGGACAGCAGGTTGAGGATCACCTTCTCCCACATCTCGTGATCCAGGTAAACCGGTTCGTCGAGCGGCGGGCAGTCCACCGTGAACACGAGCCCGGCCCGTTCGATCGACGAGCGGAAGACACTGGCGAGATCGGCAGTAGCAGTTGACAAGTCGACGGGCTCGAATCGGGCCCGCATTCGCCCCGCCTCGATCCGCGAAAAGTCCAGCAGTGTGTTGACCAGCTTCGCCAGCCGCAAGCTGTTGCGATGAACGAGCTCCAGCTCTTGGCGTGCCTGCTCATCGATGCCGGTCGTTCGGCCGCGCAACTCGTCGACCGGTCCGAGGATCAAACTGAGCGGCGTGCGGAATTCGTGGCTGATATTCGAGAAGAACGCCGTCTTCGCCCGGTCGAGTTCGGCCAGCTCCTCGGCACGCCGCTGCTGAGCTTGATAGCTGCGCGCGCTGTCCACGCCCGCGGCGATGTACCCGGCCACGAGCTCCACGAAGCCGCGGTAACCGTCGTCGAGCCCGCGGTACCGGTTCAGGCCGGCCACCAGGAATCCGACTGGTGCCCCGCCCCGCCGCAACAGCGGCACCACGAGCGCCTCAGTGGGCGGCTCAGGCCAGGCGCCGGTGGGCAGATTCAGGGAATCGCCATCGAGCTCGATCAGTTCGGTTTCACCCTGCGCCAACTTCTCGATGGGCCACGAGGAAAGGCCGCCGGCAGGGAGTGTGTGCGGCGCCGCCGGATGCCCGGGCGCGAATCCACTGACCCCGGCCAGGTGCGCCTCGCCGTGATCACTGAACAGATAAGTGAGGGTGAACGGGAGGTCATACGGGTTGTTCGCAAGTTGGCGGGCGGCGTAGTCCAGCATCTGACGTTCGGTAAGCACCACGCTCGGATCCGAGCCCAGGTCCCGCAGCGTGGCCATCCGCCGCTGAGCGATCACCCGATCGGTGTCTTCTCGGACCACGCAGAGCATCCCGACGACGCTCGCGTCCTCGTCACGCAACGCGCTGTAGGAGAAGGTGTGGTACGACTCCTCGGGATATCCCGACCGCTCGATGATCAGCAGTAAGGCCTCGTCCCAGGTGGGCTCCCCCGTCGCCAACACGCTCTCGATCCGCGGACCGATGTCGTCCCAGATCTCCGCCCATACCTCGCTGGCCGGGCGGCCCAGCGCCCACGGGTACTTCCGGCCCAGGGTGTCGCGGCGATAGGCGGCATTGCAGAAGAACGTCAGTTCCGGGCCCCACGCCATCCACATCGAAAACCGGGACGACAGCAGGATGTTGACCGCCGTACGAAGGCTTTGTGGCCATTCCTCCACTGGCCCGAGTGGCGTGGACATCCAGTCGACGGCGGATAGATCGCGGCCGATCTCCTGGTCTGCCCGGAAAACCACTGCCATCCCTTCCGAATGTGCCCAGGACTGGGGGCCGTCAGCTACCGCTGCCCGTTGCGGCCCCTCAAGAGAACCATCCATCGCGCTCGCATCGCCAGCTTTTCGCTGGATACCGCAGAATCGTGACGTTCGCGCGGGCGGGCAGCTTCGGTAGCTCGTTTATCCGGTTTGCGCCCGGCTCCGGCGAATTCGGTCGGTCGTCGACAGTCGTGTCAGTTGGCTAGTACGGAGCTGTAGTAAACGGTGTCGGCCACCGACACGGAGTTGTCGTGCGCCGGGATCGCAGCAAGACCGTTGTCGGCCAACAGCTGTCGCATCGGGGTCCCGGCTGAGCTCCATCCGAGATCCTCCAGATGAGATGCGACATCGCTGCGCTCCCCCTCGAAGCCAAGGTCGGTGAAGTCCAGCTCGAGGCCATGCTCACGCCATTTGGCACTGGCCTTGCGCATCAGCTCGCGCGCTCGTTCTTTGTCGACCTGCGGCCTGTTCGGAGTGGCTTCGCAGGCCAGCCGGCTGCCCTGGGCGCTGAGCGCGGTGATGTTGTCCAGCAAGGCATCCTGGGCCGCTGGCGGCAGATACCCGAAGAGTCCCTCGGCGATCCATGCGGTGGGCCGGCTCGTGTCCAGGCCGGCATCACGCAGAGCCGTCGGCCAGTCCTGGCGCAGATCGATGGCAACAGTGCGCAGGTCGGCTTTCGGAGCGGCGCCCAAGCCGGCCAGCGTGGTGGTCTTGAACTCGATCACCTCGGGCTGGTCGATTTCGAACACCGTCATGTTGTCGGGCCACGTCAGTCGGTAGGCACGGGCGTCGAGACCGGACGCCAAGATCACGGCCTGACGGATCCCGGCCTGAGTCGCATCGCGAAAGAATGTGTCAAAGAAGCGAGTTCGGGCGGCCATCGCATCTGGCATGTGGCCGAGCTTCCAGCTCGACTCGTGATAGTCGACGTCCGCGGCGTCGATCTCGCCGTCGGCCCAGCGGGTGAAGAACTCCACACCGACGGCGCGGACAAGCGGTTCGGCAAACGGGTCCTCGATCACGGGATTGTCGGCCTTGGTGGCGATCGCGCGGGCAGCGGCGACCATGGTGGCTGTCGCGCCCACGCTGGTGGCGAGATCCCAGGTGTCGTTGTCTGTGCGTGGCATGCGCTTGTGCTCCAATGTCGGCTTTAAATCTGATATTTAGATAGTATAACAAACAGCGAGGCTCGAACCCGGGCCGATCACCCCACACCCCAGGATCGCGCGCATGACCTGTGCCGAAGTGGGTACTCTCCCACGGCTTGACGAACACGCCGGGCACCTCGGGGGGCGAGAGGAGAGTTGATGAACGTCATGGCAGCCACCGAAATTCTCGCTCGGTCAACCACGTTGACCAGCGTGGGGTGGGTCGGCTACATCATCATCGGGGCACTGGCCGGCTGGATCGCCGGCATGATCATGAAGACCAAAGAGGGCCTGCTCCTGGACATCGTGGTCGGTGTTGCCGGCGCACTAATCGGCGGCTTCCTACTGAGCTTCTTCGTCGACACCGCCAGCGGCGGTTGGTGGTTCACTCTTTTCACCGCGATCCTGGGAGCGGTCATTCTGCTGTGGCTGCTGCGGCTATTCCGACGCGCGTAGCCGACTATTGACCTAGAGGCGGCGTACCAGCCACCGCAGCCGAAGTGCTCCACAACTGTGTCACCGTCGACGCTTAGCCTCCTGAAATCCACCGTCCCTCAACATTGTTCGGTAGTGGCCAGTTTCGCGGGCGCCGACGTCGCCCACTGCCGAAAGCCCCGAGGTGTCAGATGACTGTTAACGAGAACCGCACGACCGATCAGGACAGCGGTCATCGCGATTTGGTCGGCCAACCTCAGTCTGATGAGGAAGGCCCGGTCGCCGAAGCGCAGATCCTCGCGGAGAAAATGAGCTCGGACGAGCAACCCCTTGGGGCACCCGGTCATCGGTTCAATCGTCGATCCCCGTTCTACATCGGGCTGACGGCATCTGCCGGAGTGGCAGTGACTTACGGAGCCGTCCGGATACTCGGATCGTTGTCGTCGGTGCTGGTGCTAATCGGTGTCGCGTTCTTCCTCGCACTCGGCCTCGAACCCGCTGCCTCGTGGTTCGTCAACCACAAACTGCCGCGATGGGCCGCCACGACGCTCGTCTTCGCCATCTTCCTGGCAATGATGGGGGCATTCGTCGCCGCGGCCGTCCCCCCGCTTGTGCAGCAAGCGAGCGAACTTATCCATCAGGCCCCGCATTACGTTCAGCAGGCCCAGGATCACTCCTCGGCCATCGGTCGGCTCAACGATCGCTTTCATGTGCAACAGCGGATCACCGACATGGTCAAAGGCTCCGGAGGGTCGGTGGTCAACGATGTGTAAAAGCTGTAAGCGCGGTGTTCGACCTGAGCCGACATCCTGATCGACCTCGTGTTGAAAGATCCGGATCTACTGGCCCCGAACTCCGTAACCACCTAAACCGGCTGTACCCCATACACGTCGGCCCCGCGCCATCCTCATCGGCGATGAAGTGTTCGCAAAAGTGAATTCCTAAGTTCTGGGCAAGTGTTGACTCGGTAACCGCCGATGCCATCACCTTCCTGGCTGATGCCGCGAGTCCCATACCGTTGTTACTGGGCATTTTCGTTGCTCTGCTCGATCTGGTACCCGTCGTCGGGTCGACCATCGCCGGCGTCGTCGTCGCCCTTGTCGCACTGACAGTTTCGCTTCCGGTCTGCATCGCAACGACCGTGTTCTTCATAGTCTTTCGTCTCCTCGAGGACTATCTGCTGGTGCCGAGAATCATCGGCCGTGCGGTGAAGGTGCCCGCTCTGATCACCGTCGTCGCCGTTCTCATCGGGGGCGCACTGCTGGGATTGTCGGTGCAGACTAGGGCGATCCGGTCGCCGCCGCGCTGCAATTACTCACCGAGGAAGTTCTTTATCCACGTCTCGACGATACCTATGATGCTGGCTTACCGCCGCCCGTTAGCGTGCTCGAAGCGAAAGGTTTTCGACGTCGAGGATGAGCACGTTGTGGCTTTCCCACTTGATCCACCACGGCCAGCGAAAATTGCCGACTGCAATTCGTCCCTCCGGGACGCACCAACCAGCTGAGCGATTTCCTCCAGCGTCAGGTCGTGCGCCACCCGTAGGCCCTCGCCTTCACGGATGCGAGTGTTGTGACGGTCATCTACGAAACCCGGCATTCCGCACCGGAATTCGGGCATACGCCAACGGCGCATCGACCACCCGCAACGCTGGCGAGCCTCTAAAAGGGGCCGCCTCAAAAGGGATTCTGCGGTTTAGTCCCCACGGGTGTAGCGTAAGAGCTGGTGTCTGAACGTCAACGCCCTCGATAGTTCCCACTTTCATTGGCTTACCTACGCGTTGCGACTTTCAAGCAGGAGCCCAACCGCCGGAAATCGGTACACCGTAATGTATTACGGGCACGCGCCATTATGAACAGAGGTCGATTGCACAGAAGGCTCATCGCATGACTTACTGCATAGGCGTAATGCTGGACAAGGGCATGATTTTCGCCTCGGACTCCCGTACGAATGCCGGCGTGGATAACTTCGCCAAGTTCTGCAAGATGACGGTATTCGAACGTCGCGGCAACCGCGTCATCGTTCTGTTGAGTTCGGGAAACCTGGCCGGAACCCAGGCTGTCATCAGCGTATTGACGCAGCGTTGTGCCGATGGCGACGCGGAGACCAACCTCTTCGGTGCCCGGACGATGTTCGATGTCGTGAGGCTGGTCTCCGACGCGACGCGCGATATCGAGAAGCGCGACGCCGGGTACCTGGAAGAAAACAACCTCCGCTTCAATGCCTCGTTCATCGTCGGCGGCCAGATCGCCGGCGAGCCGATGCGGCTGTTCCGGACCTATGCCGAAGGCAATTTCATCGAAGCGGGGAGCGACACGCCCTTCTTACAGACCGGTGAAACCAAGTATGGAAAGCCGATCCTCGACCGCGTCATTACCCAACACACGCCGCTTGCAGACGCCACGAAGTGTGTGTTGGTGTCCTTCGATTCGACCATGCGCAGCAACTTGTCGGTGGGCATGCCGATCGACCTGATCTGCTATGAACGGGACAGCCTCGAAGTGCAGCGGCGGCGGCGATTCGATGAGGGGGACCCTTATTTCACCGCCCTGAGCGACGAATGGGGCGAAGGGGTGCGGCAGGTGTTTCGCCATTTGCCCGATCTGCAGTGGTGAGGGTTGTCCCGGTGGAAACCTTCATCGTTACCTGTGAACACGGCGGTAACCGCGTACCCGCGCCCTATCGGCGTCTGTTTCGGGGGCAACGGGCGCTGCTGGATTCCCACCGTGGCTACGATCCCGGGTCGCTGGTGATGGCGAAGGCGCTCGCCGGCGCGTTGGCGGCGCCCCTCGTGGCTTCGACGGTCAGCCGTCTGCTTATCGATCTCAACCGCTCGATTGGCCACCCACAACTATTTTCGGCGGTGACCCGCGCCGCGCCGGCCCAGACTCGGGCACAGATCGTCGAAGAGCATTACCGGCCCTACCGCATGCAGGTCGAGCGACTTGTCAGGCAAGCGGCAGGGCGCGGGCATCGCGTGATCCACATTTCGTCGCACAGCTTTACCGCGGAGCTGGATGGCAGGGTGCGCGGCACCGATGTCGGCTTGCTCTACGATCCCGCTCGGTGCGGAGAGGCCGAGGTGTGCGCCCGCTGGAAGGAAACACTGGCGGCATTGGCTCCGCAACTTCGCGTGCGCCGCAATTACCCGTATGCCGGCAAAGGAGACGGGTTGACCTCGCACTTGCGTGCGGGCTTCGCACCAAGCGACTACGTGGGAATCGAACTGGAAGTCAACCAGGGCATCGTTTTCGCCGCAGGACGACGCTGGACGGCGTTGCGGCGCACGCTGATCGACTCGTTACGCACGGCATGTGTGGCCTGAGGGCGCCATGATGGCCGCCCCGCGCCATGGAACACACGGAGAGAAATAATGAAGATTCACGTCGGCTTCGAAATGATCTACGACTGCCCGCAGCCCACCCCGATAATTTTCAACCTCAACGTCCACTTCACTCGCGTGTCCGATCTGGTCGGCCGTGACGACCTAGTGGTCGACCCGCCGGTCCCGATGGCGGCCTATCGTGACGGTTTCGGCAACTGGTGCACCCGCATTGTCGCGCCCGAGGGCCGCACGCGCGTCTTCGCCGATGCGCTCGTCAACGATTCTGGCCTGCCCGACGTCATCGTTCCTCAGGCACAACAGATTCCCGTGCAAGAGCTGCCCGAGGACACCCTGGTCTTCCTGCTCGGAAGTCGGTACTGCGAAACCGATCGGCTGTCGGAGATAGCGTGGAATCTCTTTGGGCAGACGCCACCGGGATGGGGCCGCGTTCAGGCAATCTGCGACTACGTTCACCGACATCTCACGTTCGGCTACGAGCATGCGCGCATGACACGGACGGCGCTCGAAGCTTTTTACGACCGGACCGGCGTCTGCCGCGATTTCACCCATCTTGCCGTGGCGTTCTGTCGCTGCATGAACATCCCCGCGCGCTACTGCACCGGGTATCTCGGCGACATCGGTATCCCGCCGGAGGATGCTCCGATGGATTTCGCCGCCTGGTTCGAGGTGTTCCTCGGCGGCCAATGGCATACCTTCGACGCGCGCAACAACACGCCACGCATCGGCAGGGTGTTGATCGCGCGTGGCCGCGATGCCGCCGACGTCGCGCTCAGCAACACGTTCGGCCCCAACACATTAACGAGTTTCAAGGTATGGGCCGACGAGGTCGCCGCCGGTTAGGTCTGCTTCACTGTCGCCGCCGCGATGCGGGCCCAGGAGATCACCGCGGCCGCCGGATGGGCAACGGCGCGCCGGGACAGCGTTGCGCCGGCGATCACGACCAACCTCAGTCCGCTCGTGTCCGCGCAGGGCTGTCGCTTCGACCCGCGCCGCTAGGACCGAAATGATCGGGCCGAGAAAAACACTGGGCCGCAGCGGATTGCGCTGGCAGGGTGGCTATCTGTGCGGGTGTGGCTGAGTGGCTAGGCAGCGGCCTGCAAAGCCGTATACACGGGTTCGAATCCCGTCACTCGCTCCACGATCAGACGCAGCGTGCGTCTACGCGACGGCGTTCGGAGTCACGAGGAACTTCTCTCCGGTCGCTCGCTTGACGTATTCGTTGAACGCGTCGGGATTCAGCATGCCGGCCAGTGAGACCTCCCGGGTGTAGCTACTCGCGAACGTCGTGGTGAGTTCGGCGGCCACCCGAGCGCGCAGCCGACCGAAAGTCGCGGGCCCCGTGCTCTGAAGAAATGGGGTGAGTAGCCACCCTCCCACGCCCCACGCCATGCCGAAGCTCCTGGTGAGCACCGTCGGACTGGTGTCGAGTGCGCCGTAGATGTACACCTGCTTGTGGACGCTCGACCCGTAGCGTGAGTACTGCCCCGCGGCCGCAGAGGCCGCCTGTTCCATGCCGTTGAGGATCTGGCTGGCCAGCGTTCCACCACCTGTGGCGTCGAAAGCGAGTGTCGCGGATGTCGCTTTGAGGGCTTCGACAAGATCAGTCGCGAACGACGGTGATGCCGAGTTCAGGACATGGGTTGCGCCCAGCGACCGCAGCAGCTCCTCCTGCTCGGGCTTGCGGACGATATTGACCAGCGGTATCCCGTCTTTTTGGCACAGCTTGACCAGCATTTGGCCGAGGTTCGACGCCGCGGCGGTGTGCACGAGGCCCCAATGCCCTTCGCGGCGCATGGTTTCGGTCATTCCCAGTGTCGTCATTGGATTGACGAACGACGAAGCTCCGTCCCTCGCGGTAGCCCCTTCGGGCAGGACCAGACAGGCGGACGCGTCGACCGCTCGGTATTGCGAGTACATCGCGCCACCCGCAGTCGCCACCGTTTTTCCGAGGAGGGCCTGGGCCGCTTCTGAGGACCCCGCGGCCACCACGGTGCCGGCACCCTCATTGCCCACCGGAAGTGACTCGCCGAGTCGCGCTTTGAGCGCGCCTACGGCACCTTTCCCGAGCGAGGCGGTGACAACGGGACGCTCGGGCGTGCCCGCGACCTTCGCAGTGGACATGTCCGCGCTGGCAATCAGAAGGCCCAGGTCTGACGGGTTGATTGGCGAGGCTTCCACCCGCACCAGCACCTCATTAGCGCCGGGGGCTGGAACGGGAACCTCGTGCAGCGAGAGCTCGAGCGTGCCATCGGACGTCACCAAGGAACGCAGCTCCAGTGCTGTGTCAGGCAAATCTGCGGTCATGGGCGGTGCCTCGTTCCTGTTGTGGGTCGGCTTCAAGCGAGTTAACGCCAAATTCAGCTACAGATCTTCCTTGGCGTCGAGGTAGAACCATCGGCCGGCGCGGCGCTCGAAGCGACTGCGCTCATGCAGGCTGGCGGCGCGGCCGGCGGACTCGAACCGGGCCGTGAATTCCACTTCCCCAGAATCGTCGTCCGGGCCGCCCCCGACGGTGTCGATCACCTCCAGACCGGTCCAGGTGACGCCCGGGTCGACGGTCACGTCGGCCGGCCGTGTTCGCGGGTGCCAGGTGCGGAACAGATAGTCCGCGTCGCCGTAGGCGAAGGCCGAATACCTCGATCGCATCAACTGCTCGGCCGATCGAGCCTGCGACTCGCCATCGTGAAACGGCCCGCAACAGGCGCGATAGCTCTCGCCGGTGCCGCAGGGACACGACGGTCCCAGGAGTGCGTCCACGTCAAGAGCCTGGCACGGTTTTCTGCAGCGGCATACCTGCCTCGGCCCGAAGTAAGGTAAGTCGTCACACGGGGTGGCTGCGCCGGGAGGTCGATCTGAGCGTGAAGGGCAGGCCAACCAAGGCCGACGTTGCGCGAATGGCGAACGTCTCGACCGCGACGGTCAGTTACGTCCTCAACAACTCTGTCGGGCGCACCATTTCGGCGCAGACGCGCGCCGCGGTGCACAATGCGGCCGCCGAACTGAGGTACCGGCCCAACCTTGCCGCTCGCAACCTCGCCCGCGGGAAGAGCGGCGTGATCTTGTACATCGTGCCGCAACTCGCCGGCGGTGAGATGCCCATGCAGGTAGGCACTCACATGACCACCGAGTTGACCCGCCGCGGGATCATGCAGGTTCAGCTCTTCGAGACCGAACACGACGACGCCGTCGCCGACGCCATCAATCAACTGCAGCCGATCGCGGTGACGAGCCTGTTTCCCTTGGGCCGCAAGGCATCAAGCGCCGTGCAGGACGCCGCAATCCCCCACATCTGTGTGCACACTCTGCCGGGCCTCGGAGATCCGCAGTATTCGGTCGGGCAGATGCGCGTCGACCATCTCGTCGCGCGGGGCCATCGCAATGTGGCGTTCGCATACTCGGGCGATCGTCGGTGGCGTGCACTTGGCGATTACTGGATCGACGGCGTCCGACGCGCCGCGCGCCGGCATGGACTGCCCGACGTCGTTGTGAAGGCGTTGACGCCGGACGACAGCGCCGCGGTGGTCGGTGAATTGCACGCAGCGGGCGTCACCGCGGTCTGCGCGCAGAGCGACGAGGTGGCCTTCGTGGTGCTCGACGGCATCCGACGCGCCGGACTACGGTGCCCCGACGATCTCGCGGTCATCGGTGTCGACGGCACGGCGCTGTCCCGCTTCAGCGTCCCCGCACTGACGACGGTGGTGTTCGATCGCACGGCGATCGCCGAGGTGGCACTATCCGCGGTTTTGGCAGAACTTGACGTTCCAGACGAACCACGCCCGGCCGTCGGGGACATCGCCACGCTGGTCGTCCGAGAGTCCACCTGAGTCTCTCGCTCGGCATCAAACAGCTACTGGACACCCACTGGTTACGCGCGTAACCTCGGTCGGGGCGAAAGGATGAAGAACATTGAGTAGCACCACTATCCCGGTCTTCAACCCGTCCAACGAGGAGCAGATCACCGAGGTCCCTGATTCCGACCAGGCGGCCGTCGACGCGGCGGTGGCCCGCGCGCGTGAGACCTTCGAGTCGGGCGTCTGGCGAAAGGCGCCGGCGTCGCACCGCGCGAACGTGCTCTTCCGCGCCGCGCGCATCATCGAGGAACGCATCGACGAGCTCGCCGCGCTCGAGGGCCAAGACAACGGCATGAACCTGACGGCCGCGCGTCACATCATCCCGGTCTCGGTCGACATGCTGAAGTACTACGCCGGCTGGGTCGGCAAGATCCACGGCGAGTCGGCCAATCTCGTGTCCGACGGCCTGCTCGGCACCTGGGAGACCTACCACACCTTCACCCAGCTCGAGCCGGTCGGCGTCGTCGGCCTGATCATCCCGTGGAACGGGCCGTTTTTCGTCGCGATGCTCAAGGTCGCGCCGGCCCTCGCGGCGGGTTGCAGCGCCGTCCTCAAGCCAGCCGAGGAGACACCGCTCACCGCGCTGAAGCTGGAGGAGATCTTCCGCGAGGCCGGTCTGCCCGACGGCGTCCTGAACGTCATCACCGGCTACGGCGAGACCACGGGTGCGGCGCTCACCGCGCATCCGGACGTCGACAAGATTTCGTTCACCGGATCGACGGAGGTCGGACGGCTGATCGTCAAGGCGGCCGCCGGCAACCTCAAGCGCCTGACGCTCGAGCTCGGCGGCAAGTCACCGCTGATCATGTTCGACGACGCCAACCTCGACAAGGCGATCATGGGAGCCGGCATGGGCCTGCTCGCCGGCTCGGGGCAGAACTGTTCGTGCACCTCGCGCATCTACGTCCAGCGCGGCATCTACGACCAGGTGGTCGAAGGCCTGGCCGGCTTCGCGCAGATGCTGCCGATGGGCGGCAGCGATGATCCCGACTCCGTGCTCGGGCCACTGATCAGCGACAAGCAACGCAAACGGGTGGAAGGCATCGTGAACGACGGCGTGGCCGGCGGCGCGCAGGTGATCACCGGCGGCAAGCCGATGGACCGCAAGGGCTACTTCTACGAGGCGACGATCGTCACCAACACCACGCCCGACATGCGACTCATCAAAGAGGAGATCTTCGGGCCGGTCGGCTGTGTGATCCCGTTCGACGACGAGGACGAGGTGCTCGCCGCCGCGAACGACACGCACTACGGTCTCGCCGGCTCCATCTGGACCGAGAACCTGTCCCGCGCCCATCGCGTCGTGAATGAGCTTCGCGCAGGCCAGGTCTGGGTGAACTCCTCGCTCGCCGCGGACCCGTCGATGCCGATCAGCGGCCACAAGCAGTCGGGTTGGGGCGGCGAGCGTGGCCGCAAGGGCATCGAGGCCTACTTCAACACCAAGGCCGTCTACATCGGCCTCTGATCGGATCGCGTGCGTAACGCAGCGAGCTTCGGCTTCGGCTTCGCGATCGAGTCGCGAACGTAACGCCACTGCGAAAATCGGCTTGGTTTTTCGCAGTGGCGTTACGCTCGCCGTTTCTCGGGTCTGCTACTGCGGGTGCGCCGCCAGATAATCCACGACCGGAATCGGCGACGTCGCGGCGTAACCAATGGGTAGCAGCACGTCCCCGGCGGTCGTGACGTAGTAGACGTCCCACCGGTAGAACGTGGCAAATGCGGCGGGATCGGCCGCGATCAACGCGGCATATTGGTCGACCGCCTGTACGTATTGGTGTGCGTGGTTGTACCCGTAGATCGCGTGATCGCGGTCGTTGGCGAAGCCGTTCGCGGCGAGGTAGCGGCCCGCCGCCATGATGCTGTCGTGGGGCGAATTGATATCGCCGCCTTGGCCGTAGGAGGCGAACGTCGACGGCAAGAACTGCATGGGGCCTTGCGCGCCGGCGGTGCTCACGCCGTTGATGCTGCCGAAGCGGGTTTCGACCAGGTTGATCGCGGCCAGGTAGTTCCAGCCGACGCCGGACTCCCCCTCCGCCGCGTGGTAGTAGCCCATCAACTCGTCGGCCGGAACCGGAGGGTCGATGCGCCAGGCAGGCACCGTGTCCCTCACTTGTGCCATCGCCTGAAGCTGTCGGCGGGCGTCGACATTGCGGTCGTAGACGTCGAGCAACGACGACGGGACTCGCGGTCGAGTGATCGCATCCCATTCCGGATGGCGCCCGATTGCCCGGTATGCCGCTTGCTCGCGGTGCGCCGCCGCAGCCAGCGCTGCCTCCGGCGTCCCCGAATTACGCAGCGCCTGCTCGTCGGCGACAAGGTCGTCCGCCAGCTGCGAGGGATCTGACGCCAGCTGCGGCTGTACGCCTAAGGGCAAGCTCGGCGCGTCGGCGAACATCGTTGTGGTCGAAGGGAACTCCGTCGCGGCCGACTCTGCACAGCCGAGTATTGCGAGCACGACCATGACGAGGGCAAGCGGCGCGGCACGGACATGGTTACGGTTCACTGCGTCACCGCCATCGATTGCGTGAAGTCCTGCGGGTGGTTGGCCCGCGTTTAGTCTTTCGCATCGGATGGTCTGACATCAACGCCCGGTCAGGATGCGATATTGGGCCGCCATCTGTTGTTGCGCGTTGTCGAGCTGCCGGGCAATGGTTTTGATGGCGTAGCGGTCCGCGGCGGCCAGACACCAGTAGCGGGGTACCAGACCGTTTGATCCGGCAACGCGGGTGCAGTGGCTTTCCGCGAAGGCCAGGAACTGGCGAAGCCGGTTGTGCCGCAGGTGTTTTAGCGGCGTAATCGCCGTAGCTTTGGGCGAGGGTCTGCGCAGCGGAGGGATCCTTCGTTTGGTAAATGGTGGTGAGGTTGACCGAAATGTAGTCCACGCCCGCTGCAGAAAACAGGGGTCCGGTTTGGACGGGGTCGTCTTCGAGCTGCAGCGCTCCCGCCGGCGGATAGGCGGCCCCGGACATTGGGGTGGCTTGACCGGCTGGCGGCGGCAAAGTGCGAGCGACAAGTCCGGTGGGATCCAACGCAAGCGTGGGGAACTCGACGGGGTCCGTCGGCGCAAAGGTGTCGATGAGCGGCACCTGACGATCGAGTGTGTGCCCGGCAAGTTGGGCTTCACAGTCCGGGCCGGCCGCACACCGCGCGATTTGGATGAGTACGTAGGGACCGTGCGCGGTAAGCGAAGTCAGTTCACGCACGGTCTGGGTGCCCTCTTGGAAGGTCAGCACCGTGCCACTGGCCTCGGGATGGCCGGGTATGGGCAGGGGAAGTTCTGGTTCTGTGACGATCGGGGTGGCGCTAGGGATGCGGGGCATATTCCTGGCCGCCGTGGTCATGTTCTGAGCCGCCTGGGCGGCAACCGACGGGTTGATGAATCGCAGCACGGTATTACGCAGCGACATCTGCGGGTTCGGGCCCGGGGTTTGTCGCTCCGCGAGAAATCCGACTACCAACGGCAAGTTGTACGCGCCGCCGGCGATCGGCGGCCACGCCACATGCCCCAGTCCATGGGCATCATCGATGACGGCCGCACCGGTCGAGCCCGCGCTGACGAGAGTGGGATCGACTTGCCAGGGCCCGACGACATACGCGGCCATACGTCGGCCTTCGACGAGTCTGCCCGCCTGTTCGGAGCCGGCGTTGCCCAGCGCGGGCTGCGGCGCGATGGGATAGTGCCCAGGGTCGAGACGGGAAGTGTTCACCGTCGCCGAGGACTTGGGCGCGTGGGTGGCTTCTCCGTCGGTGGTGTGGCTACAGGCCCCGAGCGTCACCACAAGAATGATCGAACTTACCTGTAGCAGAGTGCTTTTCATCTTGGTCCGTGGCTACGTCTTGCAGATTTTCCAGCCGTCTTCGAGTTTCAACGGCAAGCTGACAGTGTGAGTGCCCATGGATTCGTTTTGACCTTCAAACGTGACGTCGGCGGTGTCGCCGGTGATCGCGATATTGGTGATGTTTTTGATTGTGGTGACGCCGTTTTGGGCGCGGGTCTTCTTGACGTAATTCATCGCCGTGCCGCTGAATTGAGTCCGCATCGCGGTGCACATCAATTGCAAATAGGCGTCCCAGTTTTGAGTGTTGTACGCGTCCTGAAACGCCATCAGGGTCTCGCGGATCTGATCCTGGTCAGAAGGCGCGGCTGAGGGGGCCGGTGCCGCCGGTGGGCTGGGCGGGGCTGCCGCGGTCGCCGAGGCGGAGGCGGCGCTGTGTTGGGGCAGCGCGGAACCGCCGGTCACCGTCGTGCACGAAGCGGTCAGGAAGGCGATCACCGCCATCACCCATACGCGGGACATGACCCGAGCGAAAGTGTTCATCGATCTCCCCCTTGTTCCGTCATTGTCGAGGCACCTTGTTGGCGGTGGCGTTGACCAACGCGGTGACATCGGCACCACCGGCAGCACGGCATTGACGGATGTCAACTAAGACGTTGCCGCGCACCAGGATTCCGCGTTGGCACGATCCGCCGCCCCGCAGGGTCGCTGCCAGGGTCAGCACGCCGGCGTTGGTCTGGGGCTGGCCGAAGTCCCAGGTTTGGGCGGACGTGCCCGGTTCGGTCACGGTCACCGATTTGCCACCGCACAAGTCCCACTGCCCGCGCTGTGTGACCAAGGATCTGTCGGCCTTATCGCCGGGGAAGGCGATGACCGCTTGGGTGACGCTGTCTTGCCAGGCCTGTTCGTTCATGCCGCGCAACGTTTGCACGGCCACACCCGTATAGCCGCTTTGCCCATACCCGTTCTGCTGCGCGGGCGCCCAGGCGCCGGCACATTGCGGGTTGTCGACGGTCGCGGAATCGTCGGACAGGCTGGCGCTGTCGCTCTCGAGAACCAACGGATCCCCATTGGCAGCCACCGGAAGCTGGGCAGCAGAAAGCAAGATGGAGCGCAGCTGAGCGGGGGCAACATTGGTGGCCGGCGGCCCCTGAGGCGATGCCGATGCCGAGGATCCGGAGCCCTGGCTGGTCTCAGCGCGAGGTCCGGCGGTGTCGGGCCAGGCGAGCACGGTGACCGTGACAACCAACAGCACCACGCCGGCCAGCGCGGCGGCGATCAGACCGCGCCGGCGCCGACGCGGTGTGACCGACGGCGGCGGCCCGAATGGTGGGACGAGCCCGGGCGGTATGGCACCCGGCCACGCGGACACCGTCGGCGGCTGTTGCTGCCAGGCTTGCGGGTAGGAGCTGACGTCGCCGCTGGGTATCGGCGGCAGCGGCGCGTAACGAGTCGGATCGTGCAGCGCCGAGACGGCCGCGTCGGCGAGCGCGCCCGCCGACGGGAATCGGGCGGCGGGATCCTTTGCCATCGCGATCGCAATCACGTGATCAAGGCCGGGAGGCAACGACGGCACCGCGTCGCTGACCCGGGGCGGCGGCTGGAACATGTGGGCCATCAACACGGCTGCGGCTCCGTTTGCCGCCGAAAAGGGTGTGTTGCCCGTGAGCAACCGATACAGCGTGCAGCCCAACGAATAGATGTCGACCCGGCCGTCGATGCGCGCGTTCGACAGCACCTCGGGTGCCGCGTAACCGACGGTGGCCAACACCGCCCCGGTGGCGGTCAGACCCACGTCGTCAAGAGCGCGAGCAATCCCGAAATCGCCCAGCAGGACCCGCTCGTCGGGGCCGACGGCGCCGGAGAGCAAGAAGTTGCCCGGTTTGACGTCGCGGTGGATGACGTGGTTGGCGTGGGCGAAATCGAGCGCCTTGGCCACCTCGGTGATGATGTGGACGGCGCGGTGCGGGGTCATGGTGCCGTCGCACAGCGCAGCCTCGGCGTCCGTGCCGTCGACGAACTGCATCGCGATCCACAGCTGGCCGTCGTCGGTTTGTCCGCGGGTGTAGACCGACACGATCTGGGGGTGTGCCAGGGCGGCCGCGGTGTCGGCTTCGCGGAGGAAACGCGCCCGGAAATCCCGATCGCGCGACAGCTCGGCCGAAAGCACTTTGAGCGCGATTTGCCGGGGCAGGGTGGGGTCGGCGGCCAAATACACAGTGCCCATGCCGCCGCTGCCCAGCACCGCCTGGATGCGGTAACCGCATACCAGCGACCCGATTGCCAGCACCCAATCAACCCTACGGTCCGGCGGGCGGACACCCACCCGTATCCCTGACGACGGCCCCTACAGGTTCTCAGTATGTCGCTGGCGCGCCGAGGCCGAGCAGGTTTTCGTCTTTCGGCCTCATCGCTCGACTAGTTCGCTGGTGCGGTTCGCCGCGCGCGCCGATCGCTCCAAGAACTCGTTGAGAATTCGACAAGGCCGACGTCCGAACCTTTTCTCAGCTACGCCGCGGCCAGGCGGGAGCAGAAAAGGACAAGCCATGAAGGCCTTCACGATCGCCGCCATCGCCAAGACCGTCTCCGTCGCTGTCGTCGCCGGTGGTGTGGCGCTGGGATTGGCCGGCCCGGCCAGCGCGACGTCGGGCACCATGTACGGCGACCCCGCGACCGCCGCCAAATATTGGCATTACCAACAATATTGGACCGACTGCGCGGTCGTGTCGAGCGCTGATGTGATCGGCGAAGTCACCGGCGTGGAGCCCTCGGAGGAGGACATCATCGACAGGGCCCAGTCGACGCCAAGCTCCCAGGGCCCGGGCCCGATCTACACCAGGCCGCCCAATGCCCAGGACCCGAATTCCGGCGATGGCATGTGGTTCAGGGACATCCCCACCCTGCTGGCGCAGTACAACGTGGGCGCGGTGGTGCGCCATGGAAGCGTGGACGAACTCGAGCAGCAACTCGGCGCCGGCCACAAAGTGCTCGCCAGCGTCAACGGCGAACTCATCTGGCGCGAGCCCGTCGACCAGAAAGACAAACACGGCAACCCCACGCATGACCACACCGTGGTCGTGACCGGCGTCGACGCCGGCAACAACGTTGTGCACCTCAACGACAGCGGCAGCCGCGAGGGCCGCGACGAGCAGATCCCCTTGGCACTCTTCGTTCAAGCTTGGGATGCCGGCCACAGGCTGATGGTCGTCACCACCTAAACCAGTGGCCAGGTAGCGCTGGGCAACTCCTGCCGCTGAGAAGTGTTGCTAACGCGCCGGTTCGGCGGCGCCCATGGCAATCATCGCGTAGGTGTGGTGCCTCGGCGCCGTGGCGTGCGGTGCGCTGCCAGCACGTCGGCGTTTGCCAGCGTTTGTGCCTGAGCGGCCAGCGTCGATGCCCCGTTGGCATGGGCAATTGCTTCGTGCTCGTTGCTTGTTGCTTTGGCCTGCGCCGCAACCAGATGCCGTTTCGCGTCTTCGAACCGGGCCTGGGCGTCGGCACCGAGGCTGTCGCGATGCTTGGCGACGTAGCCGGAGATTTGGCGCAGTCTGGCGTCCGCGATGGACAACGCCTGTCCCAACGAATCAACGCGCTGCCCATCGCCAGGGTCGACCCCATGGACGGCGCGCCGTCGGCGGCGCAGTCGATAGAGCACGAGGACCGCCACGACTATCGCAACGACGACGATGACGCCGATCGCGATCATCAGCCAGATCCGCGTTGACGAGCTTGGCGACGTGCTCACCCCTGTCGATTTGTTCAGCCCGTCGGCCGCAGCGACCGCAGCGCCGCTCCAATCCTTGGCGCCGACCGCCGGTTCAATTTCGTTGGTCCGCAGACGATTTAACTCGTCTGCTGTGAGGCCCTGCACCTGCGGCGGCACGAAGAACGCATACGCCTTGGTGTTGGTGGCCACGGCCAGCAGCGCGTCGTGGTCACCCATCGCGCTGGCGGTGCGCGTTTTATCGGCCCAGTTCTCCGGTTTGAACCTGGAGAAGTTGTCGACGTAGACCACCCACAATTGAATGTTCCGATCGTGGTACAGCCCCTCGATTGCGGAGCTGACCGTCGCCCGATCGGAATCCGTCAGCACCCCGGAACTGTCGGTGATGTGATCCGTGAGCTTGGACGGCGGTTGCGCACCGGCGGGCGTTGCCAATAGCAACCCCGCCGTAAGGATTGTCAGGACTACACCGACCAGGCGAACAATCCGCATACCGGTAATCTAGCCCGCCGCCAGCCTTGCGTCGGGGCTCGAACGCTAGGTGTGGATTTTCCAGCCCGCTAACGGGGTGGGCGCCGCGGGAGCGTTGGGGTCGTTGAACTCGATGTAAACGTCGCCCTGTTTCACGTTGCCGTCGTAAGCGATGAATCCATGGGCGGTTTGGCCATTGGAGACGGTGCCCGAGCGCAGCGGAGGCGTCTTGTTGATCTGCTGGTAGTCGACCGTGGAAGAGCCGCCCTGGATATCCCGGTACGGGTCTTGCCGCCACGGCGAAGAGGCGGCCGTTATCGAGGTCGCGCTGTAGCTGAACGGTGCGTCGGATTTGCCGACGATGGTGAGCTCGATAACGTTGCAACCCCCGCCGATGGAGCAGCCGGACGAGACCCAGGTCGCGTTGTTCAGCGTGATGTCGGCGGTCGCGGCGCTGTACTCCGTGACATGGATGGTGGTACCGGATTTTCCGGTCGGGAACGGCGACTGCTGGGTTGTCGGGTCGGCGTTGCCATGGGGCGCTGTTGCGCACGCGGTGATCGCCAGCAATGTCGCAAGCGCTGTGCTCACGGGAGTGGGTATGGCCACCTTGCGTCCTATCGGTCGAACACCAGCACCGGGCTCCGGAATGCGGCGGTCCTGTCGGTGCAGAACCTCGGACGGTTGGCCTACCGTATCGGCGACGACAGACCGTATAGCTGTCACCATCCTGGTTCTCCTTCGGTCGGGATCCATACCTCACACGAGCTCTAATGCTGCCGTGGCGGAGTTGTCCGGGTCTAGACCCTAGCCAGCGCGCACGCGACCAGCGGATACGGTTAGCTAGATTCATCGACCCGCAACTCGATCCCGGCTCGCAGGGCCATCAGCGACTGAAGAGGTGCCAAATGAGCGACCGAGGACTGATGACCATGGACCTGACGTGTCCGGAGGGACACTTGGCGGGCCAGCTGATTCGGGACGCTGGGCAACAGGCCATCGGGATCCGGTTGCCCGACGGTGCACACGAAGAATGGCCGCGAGGCGGCGACAAAATGTACACATACCTGACTTGCCCCGGTTGTAATCGCCGGATTTATGGGTCGACGGAGGCGATTCAGGAACGGGCCCTTTGGCTGTCTGATAGTGAGTCCGAGTCGCAAGGTAGACACTCGCTGCGCTTCCTGGAAGACAGCCTCACGTAATCCAGGCGATCGCACGATGCAAGATGAGCAGATGCAGCGCAAGGCTTCACCATGAACTCCAGCAACCTTGCCCGGCGTCGGATCGACTACGTCCTGCTCCCAGCCTTCGTGCTGGGCATCATCAACGCGGCCGTGTTGAGCCTGCCGGAAGCCCTCGGAGTTCCTGTCGCCTCTGACAGCCCGTGGCCACCTTTGCGCGCCTTACACACCTGGGGTGTCGAGCAAGAACCGCAGCATCTCGTCATGCCGCCCGCCTTGCGGGCCTCGCTTTTGTACGACGGTTTCGTGCAACTTCCGCTGCTCGTTGTGCTCACCATCGGCGTCTGGAAGCTCAAATCGTGGCCGTGGCTGCCCACACTGGCCATGGCCTACGCCGTCAGCGCGGTGGTGAACATGTATTTCTATTTCATGCAAACATTCCTCGGACCTGACAGTCCCTCACACCTGGCGACCTACCTGCCGCTCAACCTCCCCTGGGTGATCGTGCCGCTGCTGGTGGCGTACCGGTTCTGGCCGCGCACAGCCTGAGAAGGAGGCGTTCCCATCAACTTCCGCACATTTCGAAGGTAAATTCGTCGCCGCAGATGCCAATGCGGTCACCATCGGCCAGCGTCGCGCTGACGCGAATCGCTGTTCGGCGATCGTCGGGGACGATGTCATTGTCGGAGAGGCGGCAGGGTGCGGTAGGTCACCTATCGCACACCAGACCACATCGACGTCTGCTTCCGCGCCGGTGGCCACATCGGTTGCGACGCAAGGTCAATCGCCGTGCACAGATCTCAACGGAACCGTTCGCACCGAGGTTTTCGACATAGCTTTTAGCGCTTTTTGACCAGTCCGCCCGGTGGGCTTTCGTCAACGTCGTTGAGGATCAGCGCGCGCACGGCGGTACGCGGTCCGTACGGTCGCAGCATGGTGCTGGCCGGCCGTGGGCGCACGTGCTGCGGCCACCAGAACCAGCGCCCGAGCAAGGTGGCAAGCGACGGGGTCATGAACGACCGCACGATCAAGGTGTCGAACAACAGACCCAGCGCGATCGTCGTACCCACCTGGGCCATCACCCGCAGCGGGCTGAACATGAACGTGGCCATGGTGGCGGCGAATACCAGACCGGCAGCGGTCACCACCGAGCCCGAACCGGCCATCGCGCGGATCGTCCCCGTCTTGAGCCCGGCGTGGATTTCCTCCTTGAACCGCGATATCAGCAGCAGGTTGTAGTCCGAGCCGACCGCCAGCAGCAGGATGATCGCCATCGCCAGCACCATCCAGTGCAACTTGATGCCCAGGATGTACTGCCATAGGAGCACGGAGAGGCCGAACGAGGCGCCCAGCGAGAGCAACACCGTACCGACGATCACGAAGGCCGCAACGACGCTTCGGGTGATGATCAGCATGATGACGAAAATCAGTGTGGCCGCGGAAATTCCGGCGATCAACAGGTCGATGTTGGAGCCGTCGTGCATGTCCTTGTACGTCGCGGCGGTACCGCCGAGGTAGACGTTGGCGCCCTCCCAGGGCGTGCCCTTAATCGCCTCGTGCACGGCCTGCTTGATCGGCTCGATGTGGCTGACGCCTTCAGGAGTCGCCGGGTCGCCTTCATGCGAGATGATCAACCGGACAGCGTGCCCGTCCGGCGAGATGAACTGTTTGAGACCCCGCGCGAAATCCGGGCTCTTGAATGCTTCTGGCGGAAGGTAGAACGTGTCGTCGTTCTTCGCTTTGTCAAAGGCATCGCCCTGCGCGGTGGCGTTGTCGGCCTGCGCTTTCGCCTGGTCGTTGAGACCCTTTGTGATCGCATAGTTCGACATGATGGTGTCGAGGTTGTGCTGCTGGCTCTCAATCTGCGGGGGAATCAACGCTACGAGTTTGGGCTGAATCTGGTCCAGCTTGTCGAGATTCGCGCTGAGGTTCTCGATGTTCTCGGCCACCTGGTCGATGCCGTCGAGCGCGTTGAAGACCGACCGGATTGCCCAGCAGGCCGGGATGTCGTAACAGTGCTTCTCCCAATAGAAGTAGCTACGGATCGGCCGGAGGAAGTCGTCGAAGTTGGCGATGTCGTCGCGCAACGACTCGGTGATCTTCACCGTTTCTTTGGTGAGCTTGGTGGTTTCGTGTGTGGTGTTGCTCAGATCCTGGGTGACCTGCATCTGCTCATGCAGCGTTGCCATCGTTTTCTTGAGCTCGTCCGCCTGGTTCAGCAGGTTTCTCGCCTGCTCTTCCTGATAGTGCTGGGTCTGGAGCCGCCCTGCGGCCTGTGCACCCATCTGAAAACCGAGGGTGCTGTGGTCGAGCGGCGTGCCCAACGGCCGGGTGATGGTCTGGACTCGGCCGATACCGGGGATGTGGAAGATCGCCTTGGCGACCTTGTCCAGGACGATGAAGTCGGCCGGGTTACGCAGGTCGTGATCCGTCTCGATCATCAACAGCTCGGGATTCAGCCGAGCCTGGTTGAAGTGTCGGTCTGCAGCCGCATAACCGATATTGGCCGGGGTGTCTTGCGGCAGGAAGTGGCGGGTGTCGTAGTCCGTCTTGTAGCCGGGCAGAGCGAGCAGGCCGACTAATGCGGCGGCGATGGTCACCGCCAGAACCGGGGCGGGCCAGCGGACGATGGCGGTGCCGATTCGTCGCCAGCCCCGGGTCTGCAGCTTTCGCTTCGGGTCGAGCAGCTTGAAGAACGATGCCACGGTCAGGACCGCCGGTGCCAGGGTCAAGGCCGCGAGGACCGCGACCAGCATACCGACTGCGCAGGGCACACCGAGTGACTCAAAATAGGGCAACCGGCAGAAGCTCAGGCAGTACATCGCGCCGGCGATGGTCAGCCCCGACCCCAGCACGACATGGGCCGTGCTGTGGAACATCGTGTAGAACGCTTCTTCACGCGTCTCGCCCAGACCGCGGGCCTCGTGATACCGGCCGACCACAAAGATCGCGTAGTCCGTTCCGGCGGCGATCGCCATCAGCACGAGCATGTTATTGGCGAACGTGGAAAGCCCCATGATGTTGTAGTTTCCGAGCGTCGCGACGACACCGCGGGCCGCGGCCAACTCGATGAAGACCATCGTCAGCATGATCAGAACGGTGCTTATCGAGCGGTAGACGAACAGCAGCATCACCACAATCACGAGGAGGGTGACCAGAGTGACTTTCGCGACGCCTTTCTGACCCGCGTGGGACTGATCAGCAAACAGCGGGCCCGCCCCGGTGACATAGGCCTTGATTCCCGGCGGCGCGGGCACTGAGTTGACGATCTTGCGGACGGCATCAGTGGATTCGCCGGACAGGGCGCTGCCCATGTTGCCGGCGAGGTAGACCTGGACGTACGCGGCCTTTTGGTCGTGGCTCTGGGAACCCGCGGCGGTCAGGGGATCACTCCAGAAGTCCTGGATGTGCTGAACGTGTGTCTTGTCTTGCTCGAGTCGCTTGACGATCTCGTCGTAATAGCGGTGGGCCTCCGCCCCCAGCGGTTTGTCGCCCTCCAGCAGGATCATTGCCGAGCTGTCGGTATTGAACTCTTTGAACGTCGACCCGACGCGCATCATCGACTGGAATGACACCGCGTCCGTGGGACTCTGCGACACCGAGTGGTTCTTGGAGACGACCTCCAGCTGCGGCGCGATGGTGTTGGTGACGAAGACGATGCCCAGCCAGATCAGGACGATCGGCAACGCAAGCCGATGGATCATCCGCGGCAGGAACGGCGGGATCAGTGGCTGATCAACGCGCGGCGCAGCCCCGGTGGTCTCGCTCATGCGGACTTGTCCAGGCAGTAGACGAAGGCATTGACGTTTTCGTTGGCGGGCGATTGATTAGCACCCTTGATCACCTCACCTCGCCCGTCGTGGTTGTCCACGACGAATTGGCAGGCGATCCAACTCCCGTCTCCTTGCGCTACCAGGTTTGCCGGGATGCCGGGCTTCGTTGACTTCAATACTGTGCTCCAGGGCAAGGGGACGTTGAGGGCCTGCTGCGGGTGGGAGTTCTCGTCGAGGTAGTTGATGGTTGCCGTGCTGCCCGGTGAGCCCCAGACCTCGAGCGTGATGGTCTTGGCGTTGAACTGGTCGAGGACCTCGCCCGACGTGCCACCACCGAACGAACCGCTGTGGACACCGAAGATATCGTGCAGCCGGTGCACGACGAACCCGGACAGCGCGACGACAGCCACGATCGTGAGCACCAGCCAGAAACGGCTCAGCAGCCCCTTCTTCGTGGCGCGCTTGGGGCCGAGATTTTTCTCGGTGCTTGAGGGAACCTTAGGATCTCGCGACTCTGTCCATGGCTTGGTGGTCGTCATGGGCGCTTTCCTAACCAGGGGCGAAGGCTACTCAACTACTGTTAGAGGGTAACCTTAGCCCTTCTAACCTACACCGAGATGATCCGGGCTTCACATCCCAAGCCGAGCCATCCGCGAACTCAGACACTCCCCTGGACCGTCGCTGCTTCGCCAAGGACAACTTGTGAAACACAAGTGCGGCGGAACGACAGTATCCACTGCTCGTTCATAGGTGCGCGACCGGCTGGGGGTGCCAAGAGTGACTACCCATTCGTTCCGTAAGACGGTGGCGACACCTGATTGACGACGAGGTCTTGTCGGCGCCGATCGGCGCCGACCAACTCGGCCACTCCAAAGTATCGATGACCCAGGACCGCTACATGTCCCGCGGGCGGGTGCACAGCGAGGTTGCCGCGCTGTTGGACCGCGCCATAAAAGACGAATAAAGGTCGGATCATAAGCGTCGGGCAATTAACTACCGGCTCTGACGTGGGGCTCTAAAACTGACGGACATCGTTGACAGTCTGGGTCTCCGAGCACTAGGAGACCTGCATGAGCGAACCGCTGCTGCCACGCGAGGTCCGTCGCCGGTTGGCGATCATCCAGCACGCCGAAGAAGTGACCGGCAACGTGGCCATGACGTGCCGTTATTACGGGATCAGTCGGCAGGTCTACTACCGCTGGTTGCGGCGGTATCAGGAGCACGGCATTGACGGGCTGCGCGACCTGTCACGACGACCGCACCATAGCCCCAATGCCACCCATGTCGATGTGGTCGGCAAGATCCTCTACCTGCGACAGAATTACCACTTCGGACCCGCCAAGATCGCGATGTACCTCAAGCGATACCACGACGTTGAGGTGTCCCAATCCGGAGTCTGGCGCATCCTCAAGCGCCTAGACCTCAACCGGCTGCCGGCCTCCCAGCGCTACAAACGACTCGACAAACGGTGGACACGCTACGAAAAGCAGCTGCCCGGACACCAAGTCCAAATCGACGTCAAATTCGTTGAGCCACTGAAGAACGCGGCCCGCCCCGCCGTCGGCCGGCGCACCAAGTACTACCA
The DNA here is from genome assembly GCA_963794245.1 of uncultured Actinomycetota bacterium. Taxonomy (GTDB): domain Bacteria; phylum Actinomycetota; class Actinomycetes; order Mycobacteriales; family Mycobacteriaceae; genus Mycobacterium. The sequence goes on from CAWCDD010000010.1 coordinate 43,470, forward strand.
GTTCACCGCAATCGACGACTGCACGCGACTGCGCGTGCTGCGCATCTACCCTCGTTGCGATCAGAAAACGGCGATCCAGTTCGTCGACTACGTGCTCGAGCGACTGCCCTTCCCGGCCCAGATCATCCAGACAGACAACGGCGCCGAATTCCAATCAGCCTTCCACTACCACGTCCTGGACAAAGGGGTCGGCCACCGCTACATCAAACCCCGCACCCCGCGCCTCAACGGCAAAGTGGAGCGATCCCACCGCATCGACGCTGAAGAGTTCTACGCCCTACTCGACGGCGTCGTCATTGACGACGCCAAGATCTTCAACAACAAACTCAGGGAATGGGAGGACTACTACAACTACCATCGCCCTCACGGCGGCCTCGGCGGCCAGACACCCTACGAACGACTACGCCAGAAAACCCAGACCCCGGCCGTAACCGATGAACGTCAGTCGCACAGCTCGGACGTGGGGCGGGCGGGGCTCGAACCCGCGACCAACGGATTATGAGTCCGCGGCTCTAACCAACTGAGCTACCGCCCCTTCTGCATTCCAGTAGGAAACCGTACCAACGCTAAGCGAGAGCGTTCGGCGGGACGATCACGGGCCGCGCAGGTTCCACCAACGCTCTGATCGCCGACGAAGGCACGGCGGCCTGCGGTGGTGACGGTTGGCCGTTTTTTAGTGACTTTTGACCCGAGTGACGCTGCTTGGTCAAGGTACAGAGTTGGCAGGCCGGCTCTGCTTCGCTTAAGCCGGACGACGACCGCCATCGGTTGCGGCAGTGTCGATTACCGGATGAAGGAGCAAGGTGATGTTCGTTTCAGGTCGAACCCCGCGCCGAGTGCTCGTCGGCGCGATAGGCGCTGGTGCGGCCACCGGCATGCTGTTAGGCATTCCCGCAGGTACCGCCGCGGCTGATCCGCCGCCTCGGCCACCCAACTGCACAGCTGCGGACGTAGCCGGTGTCGCGACTGGTGTTGGGGCAGCGCTTTCGACCTACCTGTTCGCTCACCCGGACCTGAACGATTTCTACACCGGCCTTCAGGATGTGCCCAAGGACCAGCTCAGTCACGACGTGCAGAACTACTTCAGCGCCAACCCGCAGGAGCAAGCCGATCTCGAGAGCATCCGTCAGCCGCTGGCTGACATCAGGCAGCGTTGTCACTGGACACCATTACTCGGGGAAGGCGGCGCGACTCCGTAAGCGATCGGTACACCGCACGCAAGCGTGTACTCAAGGAGTCACTGCGGCCCTCTGTTCGCAGATCGGTATAAACAGGTCCCAGCCGGGACGGGAAGGAGAACCCGATGAGTTCGTGGGCGCGGTCCTGGGCTGCAGGGGGAATATCGATGTTGGCCCTCACGGCGATTCCCGAGATGTCTGCGATCGTGCAGCCCTCCGGTGTGGCCAACGCAGACGTCTGCGCAAGCGTCGGCTCGCGCATTTCAGTGAGCGGGTGCACCAACATTGCGGATACGGTCAACTCCTATGTCCCGCCGCCTGGCGCCTATGCGCCGCTGCCGCAAGACTTTCCGCCGCCACCGCCTCCACCGCCACCGGTAAGCGTCTGCGTCGGAGCCGGCCGGCGAATTCATGTGAGCGGGTGCTCCTAAACGCGCGACTCCGCCCGCGGGCGTCGCGAACCGCTTTCCGGGCTTAGTGGCTAGCGCGCCGCTCAGTCATCGATGTGCGTCGGCGGGTCAGCGAACGCGAGACCCAAAGGATGCTGGTCAGGACCCATCAATTTGCAGTCTGGGCTCCATTGGTAACTGGGGCCGCTATGCGACGTGGTGATGACCACGCAACGTTGCCAGGTGCCATCCGGCTGGACGGGCCCATCGCACTTGCTGGCAACGAGGCCTCCGTACTGGCAACCGGCACTGGCCGGCGCCGCCGAGGCGATCAGCCCTCCGGCCATCAGCACGGCGGCCAGTGCTCCGACTAAGCAGTGCCTCATGGTCGTCCGCGCCACAGCGCCGTCAGCTGAACACCGTCTGACCATCGACATCGAGCAGGTAGCGCTCGGTGCCACTCTCAACCCGGGGGGCGTCCCCACCCAGCGACACCGCGATCTTATTGCTGGCATTACGCATGACGTCAAAGGTGAGCTCGACGGCCTCGGCCTCGGAGAACCGGGCGCGCACCTCGGCGACAACGTCGGCGTCGAGGTGCGCCGGCGTCCAAATTAACCCATCCGCGTACCGCAGCGCTGCTTTTGCGCGCTCGTCGAGCAGCCTCGACTCCTCAAATCGCGCGATGTCCTCGTACAACGTCTCCGAACCGCCGGCGTCCAGCGCCCTGCTCTCCCGCACCGATTTGCACAGCCGGCAGTTGTGCTGAGCCGCCCCACGCAGCCGCACCAGCTCGGAGGTCACCGGGTCAAGCGCACGCATCGCGCCCACGGCGGGCAGGAAGTCGTTGAACACCACATCGGACGGTTCCGTCGCGTGATCCCACGCGATCGGCCCGCGTGTCCAGCCCAGATACTGCGCACCGACACCCAGCGCTTCCAGACCGGCGCGCACCCGCGGCACGAAGTCGGCGATATACATCGCCACCACGACGCCAAAAGTGCTGTCCCCCAACGCCTTAAATAGCCGGGACCGCTGGTCGACGGTGATCGCGGAAACGTCGGCGCTGAATTGCTCGGCGAACTCGGCGACGACGCGCTCGGCCTCCGATTCGGGTTCGTCCGCCACCACCTCGACCGGCAGCGGCGGCAGCGACATCGTCTGCGCGCACACCCGCCGCACCAGACCCACCAACCGGCCGTCGCCCGGAGACCCGGGAGACAGGGCCACCAACCGCGTCAGCTGATCTTCACGAACCGAAACCGGAGCCGCCATTCCAGATACGTTACGACTACTGCGCCTGGCTCACCGAGGACATATGGAAATCCGGAATCCGCAACGTCGGCATCGCCGCCCGGGTGGCCCAATCGCCCCACTCCCGCGGCAGGGTCTTCTCGCTGACACCGGCCTCGGTCGCACGCCGCAGCAGGTCCAGCGGGCTCTCGTTGAAGCGGAAGTTGTTGACTGCCGCGGTGACCTCACCATCCTCGATCAGGTACACCCCGTCGCGGGTCAGCCCGGTGAGCAACAGCGTGGTGGGATCGACCTCGCGGATGTACCACAGCGTGGTCAGCAGCAGGCCGCGCTCGGTGCCCGCGATCATGTCGGCGAGGTCGTTCGGACCGCCGGTCATCACCAGGTTGTCGGCCGCGACGGCGACCTTGGCGTCGAATTTGGCGGCGGTGGCCCGCGGATACGCCAGCGCGTTGATCACCCCGTCGCGGATCCAGTCGACCTGGCTGATCTCCATCCCGTTGTCGAACACCGACACCGTCTCCGAGGAACTGCTCGCCGCCACGAACGGTGTACACAACAGCCCCGGCGCCATCGGATCGGAGAACAACGTCAACGGCAGATCGGTGAGCCGCTCCCCCACCCGGGTCCCGCCGCCCGGCGCCGAGAACGCGGTGCGGCCCTCCTGCGCGCCCCGCCCGGCCATCGACCAGGCCAGGTAGATCATCATGTCGGCCACCGTCGACGGCGGCATGACCGTCTCGTAGCGCCCCGCCGGCAGCTCGACGGTGCGCTCCGCCCAGCCCAGCCGCATCGACAGGTCCCCGAGCAGCAAATCGGTGGGCACATCGGCGAAATCGGATGTCCCGATACCGACCCACGCGCTGGCGTCGCCGCGCTTGCCGTTGATCTCCACCGCCCCGGTGGGCTGCGTGAAACGCCGGCGCAGCCCCGTCGACGATGCCAGGAATGTCGTCGAAACACTGTGGTGCGCAAAGCCATACAACCGGTCGCCGCCCTCGAAGCCGCGGCTCAACGAGCTGGCGACATCGGCGAACACCTCGGCGCCGGTGCCGGGCACCGGAGCATCCCAATCAGCGGGCACCCCGGTATCGGCGAGCAGCGGCGCGGCATCGCCGGCCTCCGGCGCGGACCCGGCCGCATCTTGCGAGGCCGCCACCAGATCCCGGGATCACCCGCGGGTCCACCTCGGCGGAGACCACCGTGCCGATGAACGCGCTGGCGCCCTTGCGCACAATCGAAATGACGGTGATGCTGCGGCTGACCGAAACCCCGTTGGTGGTCATCGAATTGCCCGCCCACCGCAACGTCGCCTCGACCTTGTCGGTGACGAGCACCATCGTCTCGTCGGCGCGGCCCAGTTTCGCCGCCTCTTCCAAGACGAGGTTGACGACGTGCTGCGCAGTGATCATCGACCGCCCTCGGTCCGGGTGTTGAGCACGTTGACGCCGCGGAACAACGCCGACGGGCAGCCGTGGCTGACCGCGGCGACCTGCCCGGGCTGCGCCTTGCCGCAGTTGAACGCACCGCCCAGCCGCCACGTCGACGGCCCACCCACGGCCTCCATCGAATTCCAGAAATCGGTGGTGGTGGCCTGATAGGCCACGTCGCGCAACTGACCGTCCAGGCGCCCGTCGCGGATGCGGAAGAAGCGCTGTCCGGTGAACTGAAAGTTGTAGCGCTGCATATCGATTGACCAGGATTTGTCGCCGACGACGTAGATGCCGTGCTCGACCCGGCCGATCAGATCGTCGGTGGACAGGTCGTCGGGGCCGGGCTGCAGCGACACGTTGGCCATCCGCTGGATCGGCACGTGATGCGGCGAGTCGGCGTACGAGCAGCCGTTGGAACGCGGCTGTCCGAGCCGGGGCGCGAACACCCGGTCGAGTTGGTAGCCGACGAAAATCCCGTCGCGCACCAGGTCCCAGCTTTGCGCGGCCACGCCGTCGTCGTCGTAACCGATGCTGGCCAAACCGAATTCGACGGTGCGGTCGGCGGTCACATTCATCACCGGGGAGCCGTAGCGCATGGTTCCGAGTTTGTCCGGGGTGGCGAACGACGTGCCGGCGTAGGCGGCTTCGTAGCCGATCGCGCGGTCGTATTCTGTTGCGTGGCCGATGGATTCGTGAATGGTCAGCCACAGGTTGGTCGGATCGATCACCAGGTCGGTTGGGCCCGGCGTCACGCTGAGCGATTTGACCTTCTCGGCGAGCAGCACGGGCACCTGCGTCAGCTCGTCGGTCCAGTTCCACACGTCGTCGCCGGCCAGCACCTCCCAGCCCCGGCCCATCGGCGGCGCCAGCGTGCGCATCGAGTCGAAGCTGCCCGCCGCGGCGTCGACGGTGACCGCCTCCAGTGCCGGCATAATGCGCACCCGCTGCTGGGTGGTCGAGGATCCGAAGGTATCGGCGTAGAACGCCTGCTCCTTGACCGCGGTCATCATGGCCGACACATGGTCGACGCCGTCGGCGCTCAGTAGTCGCCCGGAGTACTCCTCGAGCACGCCGATCTTGTCGGCCGCGGGGACGTCGAACGGGTCGATCCGGTAGCTCGAGACCCAGGTGGCGTCGGCGTACACCGGCTCGGGCGCCAGCTCGACGCGCTCGGTGTTCAGCGCCGCCAGCGTGGTGGCGACATGAACCGCGCGGCGCGCGGTGTCGGCCGCGACCGACGGCGCCAGCTCGGCGTGCGACGCGAATCCCCAGGTGCCGTCGACGATGACCCGTACGGCCAGGCCGACGTCACGGCTGAGGACCGCGGTCTCGAGCTCACCGTCACGCAGTTGGATGATTTCGGTGTTGATGCGCTGAATTCGCAGGTCCGCGTAGCTGGCCCCGGCCGTGGTTGCCGCCGCCAATGCGGCCTCGGCGAGCTCGTGTCGCGGCAGGCCCAGGAAGTCGGCATCGATCCCCCGATTCGGTGTCACGGCTCCACCGTAACGACTGTGCACGCCAAACCCCTGCATAGCCCGCTTTAATTAGCTGCATGCCCAGCGCAGCACGCAGGAGTAAGGCGCGATCCGCCGTGCTGGCCTACGGGCTGCTGGCGCCCAGCCTGTTCGGTGTCGTCACCTTCCTGCTGCTGCCCATCCTCGTGGTGATCTGGCTCAGTCTGTACCGGTGGGACCTGCTGGGTCCGCTGCGCTTTGTGGGCCTGGACAACTGGCGCTCGGTGCTGGTCGACTCCAACTTCGGCAACTCACTGATCGTCACGGCGATCTTCGTGGCGATCGTGGTTCCGACGCAGACCGTGCTAGGCCTGGCCGCCGCCTCGATGCTGGCCCGCCTGCTTCCAGGGACCGGCTTCTTCCGCACCGTATTTGTGCTGCCATGGATTTGCGCGCCGCTGGCGATCGCCGTGTTATGGCGCTGGATCCTGGCGCCCACCGACGGTGCGATTGCGACCCTGCTCGGACACAGCATCGAGTGGCTTTCCGATCCCAGCTTTGCGCTGCCACTGGTTTCGGCGGTCGTCATCTGGATGAACGTGGGCTACAACTCGCTGTCCTTCCTGGCCGGCCTGCTTGCGATTCCGAACGAGATCCACGCCGCCGCCCGCACTGACGGCGCCAATGCCTGGCAACGGTTCTGGCGCATCACCCTGCCCATGCTGCGTCCGACGATGTTCTTCGTGCTGGTGACCGGAATTGTCAGCACGGCACAGGTTTTCGACACCGTGTACGCCTTGACCGACGGCGGACCGGGCGGCAGCACCGACCTGGTGGCCCACCGCATCTACGCCGAGGCGTTCGGTTCAGCGGCCATCGGCCGGGCGTCGGTGATGGCGGTAGTGCTGTTCGTCATCCTGGTCGGCATCACCATCGTTCAGCACCTGTACTTCCGGCGGCGGATCACCTATGACCTCGTCTAGCCGCGTCTGGAACGCAATGATCTACACCGGCCTGGCGGTCGGTGCGCTGATCACTTTGGTGCCCTTCGCGCTTGGCCTACTGACGTCGTTCACCTCGGCACACCAATTCGCGACGGGTACACCGCTGCAACTGCCACACCCACCCACGCTGGCCAACTATGGCGACCTCGCCGGGGCCGGGTTCGGTCGCGCCGCCGCGGTGACGGCATTGATGACAGCGGTCATCCTGGTGGGCCAAATGACCTTCTCGGTACTGGCCGGCTACGCGTTTGCGCGCCTGGAGTTCGCCGGGCGCGATGTGTTGTTTTGGGTCTATATCGCGACGTTGATGGTGCCCGGGACGGTCACGGTGGTACCGATGTATCTGATGATGGCCGAGGCGGGGCTGCGCAATACGTTCTGGGCTTTGGTGCTGCCGTTCATGTTCGGCTCCCCGTACGCGATTTTTCTGCTGCGCGAGCACTTTCGCCAGATCCCCAACGACTTGATCAACGCCGCGCGCCTCGACGGCGCCAACACTTTGGACGTGATCACGCATGTGGTCGTTCCGTCCAGCCGGCCGGTGCTGGCGACCCTCACGCTGATCACCGTGGTCTCGCAATGGAACAACTTCATGTGGCCGTTGGTGATCACGAGTGGTCACAAGTGGCGGGTGCTCACCGTGGCGACGGCCGAACTGCAGTCCCGCTTCAATTCGCAATGGACGTTGGTGATGGCGGCGACCACGATCGCGATCGTGCCGCTGGCCCTGCTGTTCATCGCTTCCCAGCGACACATCGTCTCCTCGATCGTCCTCTCGGGTGTCAAGTGAGCCGGAGACGTCAGGCTGTGATTCGCGGTCACGCCCCGCGTTTCCACCTGCCGCCGGTGCGCTGGGACTCGTTGTGGTGCTGCTGGCCGCGATCGCCATTCTCCTGAACTACTCCGGCGAGCCCCACGGCAACAAAATCGTGGTGCGGGTGCGGATCTGGGACGCGCCGATTGCCGAGGCCTACCGGCAGTCGTTCGAGGCATTCAACCGCGTGCATCCCGATATCGAGGTGCGCGTCAACCTGGTGGCCTACCCGACGTACTTCAACACGCTGCGCACCGACGTCGCGGGCGGCAGCGCCGACGACATCTTCTGGCTCTCCAACGCCTACTTCGCGGGCTACGCCGACAACGGCCGGCTACTGAACATCAGCGAAACCTTCAGCGCCGATGCGATTTCGGACTGGGAGCCGGCAGTGGTCGACCAGTTCACCCGCCGCGGTGCGCTGTGGGGCGTGCCGCAGCTGACCGACGGCGGTATCGCGGTGTATTACAACGCGGACCTGCTGGCCGCCGCCGGCATCGATCCCGCTCAGCTGAACAGCCTGCGCTGGAATCCCAACGGGGACGACACACTGCGTCCGCTAGCGGCCCGGCTCACCGTCGACGCCAATGGAAATGTCGCGGGCACAGCGGGTTTCGACCCCGGCCGGGTTCGGCAGTGGGGCTACAACGCGGCCAACGACCCGCAGGCGATCTACCTGAACTACATCGGCTCGGCGGGTGGTGTGTTCCAGCGCGGCGACGAGTTCGCATTCGACAATCCTGGCGCCGTCGCGGCCTTCCGCTACCTGGTGGGTCTGATCAACGACGACCACGTCGCACCACCAGCGTCGGACACCAACGGCAACGGCGACTTCTCGCGCAACCAATTTCTGGCCGGCAGGATGGCGCTCTTTCAGTCCGGCACTTACAACCTGGCGTCGATCGCGCGCGATGCCCGCTTCCGGTGGGGGGTCGCGATGCTGCCGATCGGTCCCGCCGGCCGGATCAGTGTCACCAACGGCATTGCCGCGGCGGGCAATTCGGCTACCACGCATCCCGATGCGGTGCGTCAGGTGCTGGCCTGGATGGGCAGTAAGGAAGGCAATGCCTATCTGGGCGCTCAGGGCGCGGCAATTCCCGGGGTGCGGTCAGCCCAGCACGTCTACTTCAACTACTGGGCGCAGCGCGGCGTGGACGTCGCACCCTTCTTCTCCGTCCTGGACGGCCCGCGCATTCCGGCCCCGGGCGGGGCCGGCTTCGCCGCGGGAGACACCGCGCTGCAAGGCTATTTCGACGAGATGTTCCTCGGCCGCGGTGACGTCGCGACGACTCTCAAGCAGGCCCAGGCCGCGGCCAATGCCGCCGCGCATCGCTAACTGACGTCGTTGAGCGCGCTGTGGTGACGGCCCCACACGAAGTAGAAGATCAACGCGAGCAAGATCCACCCGCTGAACGCGATCCAGGTGTACCAGTGCAGGCTGAGCAGGATGTAGCCGCAGGCCAGCACCGAAAGCACCGGCGTGACAGGGTAACCGGGCACTTTGAACGCGCGGGGCAGGTCCGGCTCGCGCACCCGCAGGATGATCACGCCGACCGCGACGACGATGAACGCGGTCAGCGTGCCGATCGACACCATGTCCGCCAGCTTGTTCAGCGGGACGAGGCCGGCCAGTGTCCCCGCAGCGATAGCGACGATGACCGTGTTGTTCACCGGGGTCATGGTGCGGGTGTTGATCGACGCGAACCTGGTCGGCAGCAACCCATCGCGACCCATCGCGAACAGGATGCGGGTCTGGCCGTACATCGTGATCAGCGTGACCGTGAAAATCGAGATCACCGCGCCCGCACACAGAATCGTGCTGGCCCAGCCGTGGTGCGTGACGTTGTCCAGGATGGTGGCCAGTCCGGCGTCTTCCTGGCCGGCGAAGGCCTGCCACGGCTGGGTGCCCAGCGCGGCGAGCGCGACGAGCACGTAGACGGTGATGACGGTCATCAGCGCCGCGATCAGCGCCCGCGGCATGGTCTTCTGCGGGTCCTTCACCTCGTCGCCCGCCGTCGACACCGCGTCAAGGCCGATGAACGAGAAGAAGATCGTGCCCGCCGCCGAGCCGATGCCCGCAACGCCGAACGGGGCAAAGTCCTTGAGCTGGTTGGCGTCAAAGGCGGTGAACGCGATGATCACGAACATGACCAGCACACCCAGCTTGATCAGCACCATGATCGCGTTGACCCGCGCCGATTCGCTGGCGCCCCGGATCAGCAACAGCGCACACATGGCGATCAGGATGATCGCCGGCAGATTCACGTAGCCGGGGTCCGAATCCCACGGCGCCTCGGACAACGCATGCGGAAGCTGGAATCCGAATAAGTTGTGCAGCAGCTTGTTGACGTAGCCGCTCCACCCAACCGACACCGCGGCCGTGGCCACCCCGTATTCCAACAGCAGGCAGGCGGCAACCGCCATTGCGACAACCTCACCGAGCGTCGCGTACGCGTAGGAATACGACGAACCCGAAACCGGTACGGCCGAAGACAATTCGGCGTAGCAGATGGCGGCGAGCCCGGCCGCGATCCCCGCGATGAGGAAGGAGACGATCACCCCGGGCCCGGCTTCGGGCACCGCCTGGGACAGTACAAAGAAAATTCCGGTCCCGATCGTCGAGCCGACGCCGAACATGGTCAGCTCGAACGCGCCGATCCCGCGATTGAGGTGGTCTGCGGCCCCGTGTGCGACGGGCGCGCCGATCACCGGGCGGCGCCGCAGCATCTGTGCTGTCAGGCTGATCGAGCTGGCTGGCAAATTGCGCCCCCCTCGTGCTGGATCAGCTGATTATGCCCGCAATACGGCGGCGAACTGGTCGACGGCCCAATCAATCTCCTGCTCGGTGATCACCAGCGGAGGTGCGAACCGCAGCGTCGAACCGTGGGTGTCCTTCACCAGCACCCCGCGCCCGGCCAGGCGCCGGCTGATTTCCTTGCCGGTCGCCAGGGTGGGTTCGATGTCGACGCCGGCCCACAAACCGAAGCCACGCACCGCCACCACACCGTCGCCGATCAGGTCCCGTAACCGTCGATGCAGGTGCGCGCCCAATTGGGCCGAGCGGGTCTGGAATTCACCCCGTGCCAGCATGGAGACCACGGTGGTGCCGATCGCGGCGGCCAGCGGATTGCCGCCGAACGTCGAGCCGTGCTCGCCCGGATGCAGCACGCCGAGAATGTCGCGGTCCGCGACAACCGCCGACAGCGGAACCACGCCGCCGCCCAGCGCCTTGCCGAGCAGATAGACATCCGGCACGACGCCCCAGCGGTCGCAGGCGAACGTGTAGCCGGTGCGCGCGAGGCCCGACTGGATTTCGTCGGCGATCATCAGCACGTTGTGTTCGCTGCACAGCGCACGCACGGCGGGCAAGTAGTCGTCGGGCGGGACGACGATGCCGGCCTCACCCTGGATCGGTTCGAGCAGCACCGCGACGGTGTTCTCGTCGATCGCGCCGGCCATGGCCGCGGCGTCACCGAACGGCACCGCGCGGAACCCGGGTGTGAACGGACCGAATCCGCCCCGCGCCGTCGGGTCCGACGAGAAGCTGACAATACTGATCGTGCGGCCGTGGAAATTGTTCTCGGCCACGACGATGTTCGCGCGGCCCTCCGGGACGCCCTTGACGTCGGCGCCCCACTTGCGCGCGACCTTCAGGCCGCTCTCCACGGCTTCGGCGCCCGAGTTCATCGGCAGCACCATGTCTTTGCCGCACAATTGCGCAAGCCCAGCGCAGAACGGCCCCAGATTGGCTGCGTGGAATGCGCGACTGACCAGCGTGACGGTGTCGAGTTGGGCATGCGCCGTCGCGCTGATCTCGGGGTTGCGGTGACCGAAGTTCACCGCCGAGTACGCGGCCAGGCAATCCAGGTAGCGGCGGCCATCGACGTCGGTGATCCACGCGCCCTCGGCGCTGGCCGCCACCACGGGCAGCGGCGAATAGTTATGCGCTGCATACTTATCGACGAGGGCGATCGCATCCCCGGTTCCGGTGCCGGCCACCGAAGTCTGGTCGTCGAGAATCGTCACGCAAACACCTCCAATGTGCAGCACTTGACAGAACCGCCCCCCTTGAGCAGCTCGGAAAGATCGACGCCGACGGGCTCGAAGCCCGCCTCCCGCAACTGGACAACGAAACCTGTTGCGGCCGAAGGAAACACGACGTGCAGGCCATCTGATACCACGTTGAGGCCAAGCACGTAGGCGTCCGCGCTTCCCACCACGATAGCGTCGGGGAACAGCGCGCGCAGTTGATCCTGTGCCGCTGCGCTGAACGCCGGAGGGTAAAAGGCGATCGTGTGATCGTCAAGGACAGCCAGCGCGGTGTCGAGGTGATAGAACCGCGGGTCGACCAGCTCGAGCGAGACCACCGGCATGCGCAGCGCTGCCGAGATCTCGGCATGGGCGCGGCGGTCGGTGCGAAAGCCATGACCCGCCAACACCATTTCGCCGACCATCAGCAGGTCGCCCTGCCCCTCGTTGACGTAATGCGTCGTGACCGGCCGAAAGCCCATCGACGACATCCACTCGCCATAGGCCGTCGCCTCGCCGGCCCGCTGCTCGTAGCGGAATCGGGCGACGATCGCGACGTCGCCGGCGACGAACCCGCCATTGGCGGCGTAGACCATGTCCGGCAGGCCGGCGACCGGCTCGACGAGGTCGACGTGGTGGCCGAGTCCCACATAGGTCTGCCGGAGAGCTTCCCACTGCGTTAGCGCGACCTCGACGTCGACCGGTGTGCTGACATCCATCCACGGGTTGATCGCGTATTCGACCGCGTAGTAGGCCGGCGGCGTCATCGCATACCGACGTGTCTGAGCTGCTCTTGACCGCCTGGGCGCGCCGTCTTGCCATGCCTGATGCCGGGCGCGGGGCGCCGGGTCGGTGACATAGTAATCCGTCATATATCCACTGTATTTTGACACTTCTACACAATCAAACGTCGATTATTGCGTGTCCATGAACGATTTATTGCGCTACAGTGTCGATAACAGCGATTTATTGTGCAGAGCTGGAAAGGGGGGCGATGGACCGCCTGGATGAGACCGACGGACGCATCCTCACCGAGCTGACCGAGCATGCGCGGGCCACCTTCGCCGAGATCGGCGAGAAGGTGAATTTGTCCGCGCCAGCGGTAAAACGGCGCGTCGACCGCATGATCGACAACGGCGTGATCAGGGGATTCACCACGATCGTCGACCCCAACGCGCTCGGCTGGAACACCGAAGCCTATGTGCAGGTGTACTGCCACGGCACGATCGCTCCCGATCAGCTGCGGGCGGCCTGGGTGGACATGCCCGAGGTGGTCAGCGCGGCGACGGTGACCGGGACGTCCGATGCGATCCTGCATGTGCTGGCCCGCGACATGCGCCACCTGGAGTCGGCACTCGAACGCATCCGCGAGAGTGCCGACATCGAACGCAGCGAAAGCATCGTCGTGCTGTCGAACCTCATCGACCGGATGCGAACTTAGTCAGCGAGCGCGAGCCTGGGCGCACCGCCCGCTCGCGAACCTAACGCCACTGCGAGATTCGGGGCGATTTTTCGCGGTACGGTTAGACTCGCACGCGCCGAACGTCAGCGAGCGCCGAACCAGCGCGCCAGCCTGGACCCCGAGGCGGTCGGCGGCTGACGAGTTGCATAGGGCCACGGCTGGTTTCGTTCCGGGACCGAACTTGCCCGGGCCTGCTTGAGCTGCATGCGCACGTGCTGGCGAAGGTCGTGCAGATCGGGATCCGTCCAACGGTTGTCGGCTTCGATCGGGTCGTCGGTCAGATCGTAGAGCTCCCACTGATCATCGAGCGGAGACGTCCGATACGCTTCTCCCCCAATGCCATTGGCCGCCAGATGGCGCACGCCCGGTTCGGTCCAGGTACCCGGATCGTCGAAGGTGCGGACCAGCTTCCACAGGTGCCCGGCCCCTGCGGCATCATCAACCCGAACAACCAGGCCCTCGAAATTCGACGCGGTGTGGGCCGGAATCCGGATACGCAGCGGCGCAGGCGGATTGACCGTCTGCTTCAGCTGGCGTGCCAAACCCGAGGCCCCGCTGTCTCCTTCGAGCATGTTGTCGCGGGTCATCAGGTACACGGCCCGGGTCTCGTCGGCCGGTGCGCCATCGACGATCGGCATGAGATCTCGGCCCGGCAGCTCATGGACCTCAGTGAACGACTCCGCCAGCGTTGCTGCGACTTCCGCGACATTGACACCCGCGGCTCCCAGCAGCGTCGGGACCAGGTCGACATGTGAGGTCGGTGCCGTGACCACCCGGGGCTGCGTCGAGCGTGCGCCGACGCGGGCAATTACGAAGGGAACGCGGGTGGCCTCGTCATAGAGGTTGAACCATTTCTGGTGCAGTCCGCCGTGGGCGCCCAGCAGGTCGCCGTGATCGGCGGTACGCACCAATACGGCGTCGTCCGAACCATTCTCGGTGACGACGCGTCTGACGCGGTCGATCGGTCCGTCCACCTCGGCATGCAGGCGGTAGTACAGGTCGCGGTATTGCTGAGCCTTGCGATCGTAGGTCCGGTTGATCATCGGTGCCGGACCGTAGCCGGAGTAATAGGCCTCACGAAACGCGATTTGCGCGGCCGGCTTGGTCGACAGGTCTTCGTCGGCGGTGGGCGCCGGGGCGACCGGCGGCGGGTCCAGCGGGGACGGCTTGACCGGGCCGCGGCGCGACCAGGTCGGGAACAGCACGATGTCGTGCGGGTTGACGAAGCTGGCGACAAGCAGGAACGGACGCAGCGCGGCCTGATCGCCGGCGCGGCGGCGGGCGTAACGGTCGGTGAGCCAGGCGACGACACGATCGGCGATCAGTGGGTCGCGGCGAATGCCGGCATTGCCCAGCAGCGCGCCGTGCGGCTCCGGGCCGACCCAGCCGGAAAAGCCATATGGCCCCAGTGGATCCGCGTCAAGGTAGCGCTGCACCGCGACCGGGTCGACGACACCGTCGTCGTCGTTGGTCGCCAGCGGACGGTCGGTGTCCGGGTCGATCAGGTCCGCGTGCGAGATGTGCCATTTGCCGTCATAGTGGGTGTCGTATCCGGCCGCCCGGAACCAGTTGCCCAGGGTGGGCACCTCGCCCCGGCGAAGCCAGCGCATCCGGGAGTCCTCGGCCGTCTTGCCGATGCCGTCGGTCTGGGTGACCCCGTGCAAGTCGGGGTAATGCCCGGTGAAGATGGTCGGGCGGCTGGGCACGCAGGCAAGCGAACCGGTGTAGTGCCGGCCGAAGCTGACGCCGTGATCGTCGAACCACTTGCGCCCCAGCAGTATTCGATTACGCCAGGCGAGCACCTCGGGCGTCTCGTACGGAGGCACCGCACGTTCCTCGTCGGTCATCAGGATGACGATGTCGGGGCGATCAGACACGCGCGTTCTCCAATCGGTTCGCGAGTCCGGCGAGCATCGAGTCGGACTGTCGTGCAACGACGCGACATACGACGCGTTCGGCAAGCTTTTGTGGTGGGCGAGGCCCGATTTCGACCGTGCTGGTCAGGGTCACGACGGTCGAATCGCCCCCGCTGGTCGCGAGTGTCCAGCGGTTGGTCACCCGGCGTAGCAGGCGGGGCAGGCCCTCGATGTCGTAGGCGAGCACGTGTGGCGGGTCGAACTCGATGATCCGCTCGACGAGGGTGTCACGTTTGACTTGGACTCGCCTCGTGGTACCGATCGGGGTGCCGTCGGCACCGGAAGTCAGGATGCATGAGTGATCGACGTTGGCGGCCCACGAATCGATTGCGCCGAAGTCCGCGAGGACATCCCAGACTTCCTGCACGGGGGCCGCGATGATACGAGTGCGCTGGACGTCGGCCACGCGCTAACGCTACGCGACGAGCGAGGACCAGCTCATTAAATCGGACTGAGATGCAGGACTGTCTCGAGCGCCACCGAGGCGGCACCCGCCGCGACGAACAGGCCGAGCGTCACCCAGTCCGCCGTTTTCGGCCGGGCCGGCGACGCGGACAGCTGACCCGCCCCGCCGCGGGCGGTGATCGCATCGCCCATCTCGTCAGCACGCCGCAACGTCACGACCATCGCCGTCGCGAGCAGGTCGATCACCTCGCGGCCCTGCTGCCGACGTCGAGCCTTGCGACTGTGCAGCTCCTCTTTGGGGCGGAGCCGGCGGGCCGCGTAGAGGATCTGGAATTCCTCGATCAACATCGGGAAGGCGCGCAACGCGAGCGCCAACGCCGCCGCCCATTCGTCGACCGGGATCCGGAACATCTTGGCCGGCCGGCCCAAAGTCGCCAGCGCGGGCCCGATTTCGGCGACATTGGTTGTCCAGGACACGATCGCCCCGAGAGCTATCAGCAGGATCGTCAGCGCAGTCATCCGCAGGAAGTGCAGCGATCCACCGAGTCCGACGTGCAGGCCGCCAACCGAGAGCATGGGGCTGCCGCCGGCTACCGCGGCTGTCACAAAGCCCAGCCCGATCACGAACCACATCCAGCGCGGTACCGTCGGCATCGCGCCGCGCGGAATGTGCGCGAGCCATAACGCTGCCACCACGAGGCCCCCGAGCAATCCGATGCTCACCCAACCCGGGTAGAACGTCAGCAGCACCGCGACGCCGGTCACAACGAGTAGCTTTGTCCCGGCCCACAACTGGTGGATGACGGAGTCCCCGGGCACCGGAACCAGCAGCACGACCGGCCGGCGTGGGCGCCGGGTCCGGCCCTTGGCCGCGGCCGGTGACACCGTGTCGGTCATGCCACGCCCCCTGTCGAGGTCGACACCGTGTCCAGGACGCCGTCGCGCAGATGCAGGGTGCGCGGGCAGACACTTTCAAGGCCGACGCTGTCGTGCGAAATGACCACCAGCGTCAGACCCTGCTCGCGGCGCAAGCGCTCAAGCAGTCGCAGCAAGCCGCGCTGGCTGTCGATGTCCAATCCCGCCAGCGGCTCGTCGAGAATCAACGCTCGCGGCGAACGCGCCAGCAGCCCGGCCAGCACCACACGACGCATCTGGCCACCGCTGAGTTGGTCGATGCGCCGTGTGGCCAGCGACGGTTGCAGCCCGACCAGACCCAGGGCGGCGGCCACCTGGTCTTCGTCATGAGGCGAAAAGCCTGCTGCGGAAGCCACTTCCAAGTTGACGTGACTGCGTATCAATTGCAGCCGGGCCCCCTGGAAGGCCAACGCCACCTCGCCGACGTGCTCATGCGTGGGCTCGCCGTCGATGAGGCACTCGCCACTGGTGGGGACGGTCAACCCCGCCATGATCCACCCCAGCGTCGACTTACCCGAGCCGTTGTGACCGTGGATCAAGACCCCGTCACCCTGCTCAGCGACAAGGTTGATGTCGCGCAGCGCGGGTTTGGCCCATGGTGTGCCACTGGCATATTCGTGCCCGACGCCGACGAGTTCGATAGTCCCGGCGTCGCGCCGCGGCCCCGTCGCGCCGGTCGGCACCGGCACGTCCACGATCTCGACCGCGGCTTTGTTATCCGATGAATCACTGAGATTGATGGCGCTGTCGGCGGATGCGGCCTCGTTGTCGAAGTGAGTGATGTGCACCAGAGCGGTGCGGTGCCGCTTGGTGAGGCCCGACAGGACGCCGAGCAGCGTATCCCGGCCCTCCTGATCGATCATGGAGGTGACCTCGTCGGCGATCAGCAGTGCCGGTTCGCGGGCCAGTGCCGCGGCGAGCGCCAGGCGTTGCAGTTCCCCGCCCGACAGGCTCGACGTGTCGCGGTCGGCGAGATTCTCCAGGCCGACCTCGCTCAGCAGCCGGTCCACATCGACGCGGGCGTCCGGCGGTAATCCCCACACCACGTCGTCGGCGACCCTGGTGCCCAGCACCTGACTCTTCGGGTGCTGCAAGACAAGAGCCGTACCGCCGAGCTCGCCCAAACCCACTGCGCCGGGCCGTTGCACGCTGCCCGACGTCGGTTGCCGGCCGGCCAGGATCAGCATCAGCGTCGTTTTCCCGGAACCATTGGAACCGGTGACCGCGACATGCTGGCCGGCCCGAACTTCCAGGCTGACCGCGCGCAGCGCGTCTTTAACGGCGTTCGGGTAGCGGAACCGAACGTTGTCCAATCGCACCGGCACCGGACCGATCCGGCCGTCGGAAGCCCCGTCGGCATCGGGAGGATCCAATTTGTGGACATCGGGGATGTCGCCCATCCGCTCCAGCAGGCGAGACAGCGCCGACCAACCAATCAGCGTCACTACGACGACCACGAATACCAGATACGGCAGCACTAGCCAGGGCCAGTAATGCAGCCCCTCGGCGACGTATCGCTGCATGGTCGCGGCGACGCCCGGTAGGTGTATCCAGCGCAGGAACGCGGCGACGCCGTTGACGTTCGCGGTCAGTACCCCAAAGATCAACTGCCGCAACCGAGCCAGTACCGCGAACACGCCGACCCATGCCGAGCCCCAAATCACCCCGGCGATCAGCGACGAGATGATCACCGTGGGGACGCCGCGGCCTTTGCGTTTGACGATCCCGCATATCCCGCCGACCCAGGCGGCGTCGACGACCATCGCGGAACTGCCCAGCCCGGAGATCAGGAAGGCAATCATCGTTGCAGCAACGGTCGCGGCGATCAGGACGCGTGGTCGGTAGCGGTAGGCCAGCAGGCCCATGGGGACCGTGCCCAGCACCCCCAACCCCTGGGCAAACGGAATGACCGCGGCGATGATTGCGGTCACCGAACAGAGCGCCCCCATCACCGCGGCCTGTGCTAACTCATTCGGCTGCAACGGTCCACCCGTGTGATGCCGAAGGGGGCGCGCGGTCACTTTCTTGATTGTGCCAGGTCGAAATCGGATCCGTGGTCAACTAGCGCTGGCGTGCTGGTCTTTGCTGGTTCTCGCGGCGCGCATCCGCGATTGGTCTCCCATAGCAAAGCTATGCAACCATGTATATATGGACAACGTCGTCGACAGCGCAAACCTCGCGCTTCAGCAGGGATTGGGCGCGGACCTGCTCGCCGTGGTCGCCCGGCTGAACCGACTGGCCACGCAGCGCATCCAGATGCCGTTGCCGTCGGCACAGGCCAGGCTGCTGGCGACCGTCGAAGTGCACGGAGAAGCGCGTATCGGCGACCTCGCCGCCGTCGACCACTGTTCTCAACCGACGATGACCACGCAGGTGCGTCGGCTCGAGGATGCCGGCCTGGTCAGCCGCACTGTCGACCCCGGCGACGCCCGGGCGGTCCGGATCCGGATCACGCCACAAGGAAGACGCACCCTGAACGCCGTTCGGGCCGATCGCGCTGCCGCGATCGAACCGCAATTGGCCATGCTGGAGCCGGCGGACCGCCAGGTGCTGGCCGAAGCGGTCCAGGTTTTGCGCCGGCTTCTCGACAATGCCGCAGCGACACCACGCCGCAACACACTGTGACCCGCCCACACCCCTTGCGGGTCGACGACTGCCAGCGGGTAGACACTTAGTCAGTGGCTTCCGCGTTCCCAGCCTCACCACTCACCGTTTTCGTCGGATCGGTGAGGTACGTCTTCGCTCCGGGTCGCGACGTGATCGTGGCGTACGGCGACTGGTGCGACATTCCGCTGGACCGCTTGGGCTTCGCCGCCCCGCCCTCACCGATTCCGCAGCCTGACCTGCTGCTGCGCTTCGCGGGAACGCGTTGGGTTGCCATCGATAGAAGCCGCACCGGCCTCTTCGTCGACGGCGCCCGGGTTCCGGCGGTCGACATCCGCGACGGCCAGGAGATTGCGCTCGGTGATCCCCAGCGCGGGCCGCGGCTGGTCTTCCGCATCGGCTCCCCGGCCGGCCCGCCAGGACCACCGCCCGGTCCCCCGCAGCACCCGCCTTACCCACCGCCACCGCCACCGCCGATGCCGCCGCCCCGCCCGCCCGCACCGCCGCCTCCTCCGCAGCCACCGCGACCGCCCGTCGCGCCGAACCAACCCGCTACGCAGGTCCCGACCGAGCGGGGCACCCAGCGCATGCGGATCACCCCGTCGCGACAACCGACGAACGAGCGCCCCATCCCGCCGATGGCGCCACCGCCGCCGCCGATGGGGCCGCCCCCGAAGCCACCCGGGCCGATCGCGCCCCCAGCACCACCGGTGCCGCCGACCGCGCCATTCGTGCCGCCGCCGACGCCACCACCGATGCAGCTGCCGGAACCACCGCCGCCGCCGATCCAGCCACCAGCGGTGCGGGAGGATGAACAGCCCAAAGGGCGCGGCCTGATCGAGCGGATGTCCGACGCCACACGCAAACTGCGGGCAAGCCGGCCCAGCTTCGGCACCGAAGAGCCGAGCACGACCTATCGGCTGCCTCTCCAGTCCGCCGCACGCACGGTCGGCGTCAACGCATACCGGCTGGGACTTGCCAGCGACGGGCACGAACTGCTCACCGATGTCTCGTTCACGGCGCGTCCGGGCACGCTGACCGCGATCGCCGGGCCGTCGGCCACCCGCAACTCGGCGCTGCTCGGGATGCTCGCCGGCACCAAGGCGCCCAGCACCGGGCTGGTCGCAGTCGACGGCCACGACGTGTACGCCGAACCCGACTCCATGCGCACTCGCATCGGCATCGTGCCGCGTGAGGAACGAATTCATCGGCGCCTGACGATCGAACGGGCGCTGAGTTACACCGCCGAGCTGCGGCTGCCGCCCGACACCCCGCGGGAACACCGGCAGCGAGTGGTCGACCAGATTCTCGAAGAGCTCGGGCTGACCCCGCACCGTACGACCCGGATAGCCAAACTCTCGCCGGAGTTGCGCCGATGCGCTTCGGTGGCGATCGAACTGATCACCAGACCCACACTTCTGGTGGTCGACGAGCCGAGCGCCGGCCTTGATGCGGCGCAGCAGGCGCACGTGATGGCGGTGCTGCGACGCCAGGCCGACCTCGGCTGTGTCGTCGTGCTGGCAACCACATTCCCGACGCACCTCGACATGTGCGACCAGGTACTGCTGCTCACGGCCGCCGGGACCATGGCCTTCGCCGGAGCTCCCCTGCAGATCGAGTCCGCGCTGGGTACCGCCGACTGGTCCGAGGTCATCGGACAGATCAGGGCCGATCCCGACGGTGCCCACCGCGCGTTCAGCGCCCGGCAACAGGCACAAGGCCCGACGGAACCGCCCGAGATCGCCGAACCGTGGCCGCCTCAGCGAGCGCTCACGATGACCCGGCAAGGCTGGCTGGTGATGCGCCGGCAAACGCGGCTGCTCGTCGCCGATCCCGTCTACGCCCTGTCGTTGATCGCGCTGCCGTTCGTGTTGGCGGCGTTAACTCTATTGATTCCAGGCGATTCCGGCCTAGCCCGCCCCGGCGCGACCAGCCGCAATCTGCACGAGGCCGTCGAGATTCTGGCCGCGCTCAACCTCGCCGCGGTGATCCTGGGTACCGCGCTGACCGTTCGCGAGCTGGTTGGCGAGCGGCGCGTTTTCCGCCGCGAGCAAGCCGTCGGGCTTTCCACGTCCGCCTATCTGGCGGCCAAGATCCTCTTCTTCAGCGTGGCCGCGGCCATCCTGACCGCCATCGTGTTCACCATCGTCATCGCCGACAAGGGCGGGCCCGTGCACGGCGCCGTCTTGCTGCAGAACGCCACCGCCGAGCTGTATATGAGCGCGGCGCTGACGGCCATCGTCTCGGCGATCGTCGGGCTGGCGATGTCGACGCTGGGCAAGTCGCTGCGAGAGATGCTGCCACTGGTGGTGCCGATGATCCTGGCTTCGCTGCTGTTCGCCGGCGGCCTGATCACGCTGGTGGGCACCTGGGGCTACGACCAGATCTCCTGGTTCATCCCT
Source organism: uncultured Actinomycetota bacterium (assembly GCA_963794245.1). Taxonomy (GTDB): domain Bacteria; phylum Actinomycetota; class Actinomycetes; order Mycobacteriales; family Mycobacteriaceae; genus Mycobacterium. The sequence goes on from CAWCDD010000010.1 coordinate 64,729, forward strand.
GCGCAGTGGGGTTTCGCGGCCTCCGCCTCGACCGTCGACCTGCACCGGGTCGACACACACGCCGCCCACGTCTTGATGTGGACCCACTACGCCGGCTGGTGGATGTTCGACATGACCGTGCTCGCCGTCTTCGGCGCGGCGTGGGCCGGGTTTGTCCGGTTCCGGCTTCGGCCGCCGGCGCGCGAAAGGCGAGTTTCGGTCCCGGCGTGATGCCGTCGACACCTCTATTCCCGCGGCGTGGGCGGCACGTTACCGTCGGGTATGGCGCCAGACACGACGAATACTGCCGAACATCTGCGCAACGCCTTGGACGGGCGCTGGCGCGACGTGAAGAACCGGATGCGGGCCGCGATGACCGAGGACCTCTTCCGCCCGCACTACACGCCGAACACGGTGATCGCGCGCACCAAGGTGGCCGAGCAAATGCGGATCATGGCCGCGTTCGGTGCCGCCGCGGACTCGTTCCGCAAGGAGCACGGCGGCACCGGCGATGTCGGTGCCGCGGTCACGATGATCGAGATGCTGGCGATGTCGGACCTGTCGCTGATGGTGAAGGCTGGGGTGCAGTGGGGGCTGTTCGGCGGCGCCGTGGAGAACCTGGGCACCGAGCGCCACCACGAGACCTACGTACCCAAGATCATCAGCCTCGAGTTGCGCGGTTGTTTCGCGATGACCGAAACCGGACACGGCAGCGACGTCCAGTCGCTGGAGACCACCGCGACCTACGACCCCGAGACCGAAGAGTTCGTCATCGACTCCCCCACCCCGTCCTCCCGCAAGGACTACATCGGGGGCGCCGCCGAAACCGCAACCATGGCATCGGTTTTCGCGCAGCTGATCACCACCGAAGACGGTGAGCCGGTCAACCACGGCGTGCACTGCCTCTTGGTCCCGATCCGCGACGCCGAGGGCAACGACCTGCCCGGGGTGACGACGTCGGACTGCGACTACAAGGGCGGCCTGCCGGGTGTCGACAACGGCCGCATCATGTTCGACCACGTCCGCGTGCCGCGAGAAAACCTGCTGAACAAGTTCGGCGACGTCGCACCCGACGGCACCTACAGTTCGCCGATCGACAACCCCAACCGCCGGTTCTTCACGATGCTCGGCACGCTGATCCGCGGCCGAATCACCGTGGGCGGCAGCGCGGGTGGCGCTGCCCGCGTGGCGCTGGACATCGCCACTCGATATGCATTGCAGCGCAGGCAGTTCAGCGCACCCGACGACGACGAGCGTGAAGTGCTGATCATGGACTACCTGGTGCATCAGCGGCGGCTGTTCCCGTTGATAGCCAAGTCCTATGCGCTGCAGTTCGCCCAGAACGAGTTGGTGGCCAAGTGCCACGACTTGCAGACGTCGGACTTCCCCGACGCCGAGGAACAGCGCGAGCTGGAATCGCGGGCCGCCGGCCTGAAGGCGGCCAACACCTGGCACGCTTCGAAGGCCATTCAGGAGGCCCGGGAAGCATGCGGCGGCGCGGGCTACATGGCCGAGAACCGGTTGATCGCACTGCGGGCCGACACCGACGTGTTCACCACCTTCGAGGGTGACAACCACGTGCTGACCCAGTTGGTCGCCAAGGAACTGCTGACCGCCTACGCCGACGACATCAAGAGCATGAGCCCGGTCGACTGGGTGCGGTTTGCCGCCAACACGGTCGGCGAGCGGGTGATGAAACGCACTGCGGCCGAGGCGATTATGCAAAGGATCATCGACGCCCGTCAGGACAGCGAAGAAGAGGGCAGCCTGTTCAACCGCGGCACCCAGGTCACCATGTTCGAAGCACGCGAGGAATACCTGCTGTCCTCGGTCGCGCGGCGCCTACAGGGCAAGTCCAAGGAGATGTCGGCGTTCGACGCGTTCAACGCCGTGCAGGACCACGTGCTGCACACCGCAAGCGCGCACATCGACCGGATCGTGCTGGAAGCGTTCGTCGCCGGTATCGACGCCTGCGAAAACGCCGAAGCCCGTGAGCTTTTGGAGATCGTCTGCGACGTGTACGCGCTGTCGGTGATCGAAGAGGACAAGGCCTGGTACATCGAGCACGGATATCTGTCCACCGGGCGGGCCAAGGCGGTCACCCGCGGGATCAACGATCGGTGCCGGGCGCTACGCCCGCATGCCAAGACGCTGGTCGACGGTTTCGGCATCCCGGAGCCGCTGCGCTACGCCGAGATGCTGCACCCGGAGAATCTGCCCGATTCCGACTGAGGCTGACTCGCCGTCGCCTCAGGCGGCTCCGACCGCGTCGGCAGGCGTGCTCAGCGGTCGGCGCACGTACCTGATCCAGGTCAGCGCGGCGGCAAACACGTAGAAGGACAGGAAGATCCAGAACGCGGACGTCATCGTGCCGGTGCTGACGTAGGACTGCCGCAACGCCACGTTGATGCCGACGCCGCCCAACGACCCGACGCCGGCGACGAACCCGATGACGACGCCCGAGAGCACGCGTGACCACTGACGCTGTTCGGTTTCGCTCATGTGCAACGTCCGGTTGCACGTTTCGAAAACCGTCGGGACCATCTTGTAGACCGATCCGTTGCCCAGCCCGGCCAAGGTGAACAAGGCGATGAAGCAGGCCACGTAGCCGGCCATTGCCGAGTCGCTGACCGGGCCCGCGTGCGGATCCGCGATGGTGCCGACGGTGATCAGCATCGCGGCGGAGAGAGTCATAGCGACGAAGACCGCGCACGTGACGCGTCCTCCGCCGATCCGGTCGGCCAGCCGGCCGCCGTACACGCGGGCCAGCGCGGCGAGCAACGGCCCGATGAAGGCCAGTTCGGCCGCATGCAGCGACGCCTGGGAGGTGGCTTGTCCCCCGGCCACGAAGCTCGTTTGCAGTATCTGAGCGAACGCGAACGCGAATCCGATGAACGAGCCGAAGGTGCCGAGGTAGAGCAGCGAGAGCAGCCAGGTGTCGCGAGTGGATACCACCGTGGACAGGATCGATCGCAGACGGCGCGGTTCCACCCGGTGCTGGGCGACGTTGTTCATAAAGAACATGGCGCCGAACCCCGCGGTGATCAAGCAGCACCAGATACAGGGCGCACACCCAGTACGGCTGCCGGTCGCCCGCGACGGCGATGACCACCAGCCCGGCGATTTGCATCATCGGCACCCCGAGATTGCCGATCCCACCGGCAATCCCCAGCGCCGCGCCTTTGAGTCGGTGCGGATAGAAGGAGTTGGCGTTGCTTGCCGAGGCCGCGAAGTTACCGCCACCCATGCCAGACAGCGCCGCGCACACCAGGTAAGGCCACAGCGGCAGACCCGGATGAGCCAGCAGCACCATCGCGCCGATCACCGGAACCACCAGCACGAACGCCGAGAACACGGCCAGGTTGCGGCCGCCGAATATCGCGGTGGCCACGGCATATGTCGGTCGCAGACACGCCCCGACCAAGGTGGCGGTGGTAGCGAGCAGCAGCTTGTCGCCGGCGGAGAAGCCGTAGACCTCCCTGGGCATGAACAGTGCCATCACCGGCCACAGCGCCCATATCGCGTAACCGAGGTGCACGATCACGGCCGACCAGAAGAGGTTGCGTCGCGCGATGGCCTTGCCACCAGCCTCCCAGGCCACCAGATCTTCTGCGTCCCAATGAGACAGGTGACGGGACCTACCCACTCGCTTGACCATTCCAAGAATGTTGGCCCGCAAATTGAATTGCGGGACGGCTGCTGCCGTCGCCGGGCTGGAGGCGCGCGGCGATCCCTCGCCGTACAGCAACACCTGCGGTTCCATCAGCCTCCTTGCATCCGTGCGCGACACCGGCCTTCCAGGGTGCCAGGCCGGCAGGCAAGTAGCGGTCATTGTCGGCCCGAAATTCCTGGCGAATTCCTGAAAAAGTATTGGATGCATGGTCCGGGTCGGGCACTGTAATCGCTTCGATACCCAGACCGGATATCGCGGAAGGTCGGAACATTATGTGCTGTAACCCTATTGGTGCGGAATCTTGCCGAGTGCCTGCAGTTTGCCGTCCGGCCCGATCTGGAACTTGACCGTCCCGATTCCTTTGGGACAGCACGGTTCTTCGTTGCCCACCTGCCATTGATACTGCACCGTGACCACATCGTCGCTCGCGGGCAGCACGGTGATGTAGGGCTTGGGGTTTGGCGTCGGTGTGCCCAGCGACCTGTTGTGGTCGAAGAATACGAGCTGCTGGGGAGTCGACTCGCTCGCGATGGTCGGGATCACCTGCACCCAATACAAGCTGCACTTCTTGGCGTGTCCGCGGGCGATCTCAACCCAGCTCGAGCCCGCAACCTCGACGGGAATCGACGCGATCGCCTGGCGCACGGTGTCGGCGCTCGGGCCGTCGGAATCTTTGCAGGTATCCGCCCGCGACGCCGGCGGTGTCGTGGGTTTTCCGCCGCAAGCCGCGGCCAACAAAACCAAAAAAATCACAAAGTGATGGCGCACATTGTGAGCTTAGCGAAAACTGTGAATGTCCCATTTGTTTCGTCCGAACCCCTGTTCTGATGGGGAATTCCGAAGCACCCGCGGGTAATCTGGCCTCAGTCGCAGATCAATGCTGACCTGCGGTTACGCACTTGGCGGTGCGTTTACCAGACACTTCACATTTGAGTCTGGATCCGGTGAGAGGAAGCCGTAAAACGGCGGAAACATCGGGCGCCCGACGCCGAAACATCCATGTCGCACGATTTAGCGGATAGACCCTGCGCGCCGAATGGAGGAAAGTAAGCGTGACTGCGGAACACGGTCAGGATGCCGTGAACAGCATCTGCGCTTACTGCGGCGTGGGTTGCGGCATGGTGTTGCAGATCACAACCGATCCCGAGAGCGGCCGCCGTCACGTCGCGAAATCTGTTGGAAACAAGAATCACCCGGCCAACTTCGGCCGACTGTGCACCAAGGGCACAACCACAGCGGACATGCTGGCCGCACCGGGGCGGATGGATTCGGCCTACTGGCGGGCCGAGCGCGGCCAAACGCTTGGGCAGATCGATGTCGACGCCGCGATCACCCAGTCCGCGAAGCAATTGCGGGCACTCATCGACGAGCACGGCCCGGACGCCTTCGCCCTGTACGTGTCCGGGCAGATGTCGCTGGAAGCGCAGTACCTGGCGAACAAGCTGACCAAAGGATTCATCCGCACCAACCAGATCGAGTCGAACTCACGACTGTGCATGGCCAGTGCGGGCTCCGGCTACAAGCTGTCGCTCGGCGCGGACGGGCCGCCCGGTTCCTATCAGGACTTCGAAAAGGCCGACGTCTTTTTCGTCATCGGCGCCAACATGGCTGACTGCCATCCGATTCTGTTCCTGCGGATGATGGAGCGCGTCAAGGCCGGCGCCAAGCTGATCGTCGTCGACCCGCGCCGCACCGCAACTGCGGAAAAGGCCGACCTCTTCCTGCAGATCTCATCCGGCGCAGACCTCGCGCTGCTCAACGGGCTGCTGCACCTGATCGTCGAAAACGGCCACACCGACCCCGAATTCATCGCGGAATTCACCGAGGGCTGGGAAGAGATGCCGAGTTTCCTCGAGCAGTTCACCCCGGACAAGGTCAGCGAAATCACCGGCATCCCTGCCGAAGACATCCGTACCGCGGCCCGCTGGATAGGCGAAGCCGAAAACTTCCTGACCTGCTGGACGATGGGGCTCAACCAAAGCACCCACGGCACCTGGAACACCAACGCGATCTGCAACCTGCACCTGGCAACCGGCGCGATCTGCAAGCCCGGCAGCGGCCCGTTCTCGCTCACCGGGCAGCCCAACGCAATGGGCGGACGCGAAATGGGTTACATGGGACCGGGTCTGCCGGGCCAGCGCGCGGTGACGTCAGAGGCTGACCGCGACTTCGTCGAGGACCAGTGGGGCATCCCCCGCGGATCGTTGCGCAGCGAGGTAGGCACCGGCACCGTCGACATGTTCTCCCGCATGGCCAGTGGGGAGATCAAGGCTTGCTGGATCATCTGCACCAATCCTGTTGCCAGCGTTGCCAATCGGAAGACGGTGTTGGCGGGTCTGGAGCGCGCCGAGCTGGTGATCGCGCAGGATGCGTTCTTCGAGACTGAGACCAACGGCTACGCCGACGTTTTGCTGCCCGCCGCCCTGTGGACAGAGTCCGAAGGCGTGATGATCAACTCCGAGCGCAACATGACGCTGTTCCAGCCGGCTGTTGCGGCGCCCGGCCAGGCGATGCCGGACTGGCAGATCATTGCCCGGATCGCTTGCGAGATGGGCTTTTCGGATCACTTCAGCTATGACTCCGCCGAAGATGTATTCGAGGAGATCAAGGGGTTCTGGAACCCGAAGACCGGCTACGACCTGCGCGGCGCGAGCTACGACCGGCTTCGGCAGACTCCGCTGCAGTGGCCGTGCCCACCCGAAGGCACCGAGGACCGCAACCCCATCCGCTACCTGAACGACGGCGTCAGCCAGACCCAGCTGGTCCGCGAGGACGGCAGCAAGCCGAGGCTGGTCTTCCCCACCGCGACTGGTCGCGCCATGTTCTTCGCCCGGCCGCACCTGTCGCCCGAGGAGATGCCGGACGACGATTACCCGTTCCTGCTCAACACGGGCCGCCTGCCGCACCAATGGCACACGATGACCAAGACCGGCAAGGTCGCAAAACTCAACAGGCTCAACCCCGGACCGTTCGTCGAAATCCATCCTGAGGACGCCGCGCGGCTCGAGATCGCCGATGACGATCGGGTCGAAATCGCTTCGCGCCGTGGCCGAGCCGTGTTGCCTGCGGTGGTCACGGACCGGGTGCGGCCGGGCGACTGCTTTGCGCCGTTCCACTGGAACGACGCCTTCGGCGAATACCTGTCGATCAACGCGGTCACCAACGACGCGGTGGATCCGGTGTCCTACCAACCGGAATTCAAGGCGTGTGCCATCACCGTCACGAAGGTCGCCGCCACCACACCGGATTTCGTCACCGAGCCCGAGCCGTCGGTGGCCACCGACACAGCGGCACCCGCAGCTGCGGAGGTTACGGAAATCAGCGTGCCACAAGTCGACGCCCTCGCCCAAATCCTCGGTGTGGCAAACGAACCGGTACCTGTGCTTGGTCCGCTCGGCCGCTCCTATCTTGCCGGGCTGCTGGCCGGACTGCGTTCGGAGACCGGTCGTGGCACCGTCGGGGTGCCCACGTTGCCGCTCAACGCCCCGCTCGACACCAACACCCGGCTGTGGGTGGACGGTCTGCTCGCGGGGATGTTCGCGCGCACCGAGCCGCCCGCCTCGCTGCCGACGGTCGCACCGGCGCCGGCCGCCGCCGAGGCACCGGCCGAGCCGCCCACGCCCCCGCCGGCCGGGGCCGAGCCGAAACAGGCTCCGGTTGTGGTGTTGTGGGCCTCGCAGACCGGCAACGCCGAGGAGCTCGCCGCCGATATCGTTGCCCGGCTCGGTGAGGCTGCGCTCCCGGTCGTATTGCACGGCATGGACGACTTTCCGTTAGCCGACTTGCCGACAACCCGGGAGCTGCTGATAGTCACGAGCACCACCGGCGACGGCGAGGCACCCGACAACGGCGCCGGACTGTGGCGGGCGCTCACCGGAGACGGCGCGCCGCAGTTCACCAATACCCGCTACGCCGTCTTGGCTCTGGGCGACTCCAACTACGACGACTTCTGTGGTTTTGGACGCAGGCTCGACGAGCGGTTGGCTGAGCTGGGCGCGACCCGCATCGTCAACCGCGTCGACTGCGAGCCCGATTACGAGGAGACCGCCGGCGGCTGGCTGGGCGAAGTGATCGAGGCGCTCACCCGCACACCCACTCGGGTCGGCCACGGCGGCAGCGCACCGGCGCCCGCTACCGCCGCACCCCGTCCGGCAACCCGTCCCGAGACACCGACCTACAACAAAAAGCGCCCGCTGGTCACCGACATGATCCGCAACACCACGCTCAGCGGACCGAGCTCCGCAAAAGACGTGCGGCAGATCGTATTTGACCTCTCCGACGAGACCGCCAGTTATGAAGCGGGCGACGCGCTCGGGGTATGGCCGCGCAACAGCGACCGGCTGGTCGACGAATGGCTGTCGGTCACCGGACTGGACGCGCAGACACCGGTCGAGGTCGGCGAGCATGGTCTGATGTCGTTGCGCTCCGCGCTCACCGAGCGAATGGAGATCGCCCACATCAGCCGGGACCTGGTGCGGTTCGTTCAGGAACGCACCGGCAACGCAAAACTCGCAGAGCTGCTGAAGCCGGAAAACAAAGCCGAGCTGAGCAATTGGACCTGGGGGCGCCAGTCCGTCGACCTGCTGGCTCAGCTGCCGGTCTCCGCATCCGCCCACGAGTGGCTGAGGGTCCTCAAACGCCTTCAGCCGCGGCTGTACTCGATCTCATCGAGCCCCAAAGAGTGCCCGGGGGAAGTTCACCTGACGGTCTCGCCGGTGCGCTACAACTTCCAGGGCGTTCCACGCCGCGGGGTGTGCTCGACCTACCTTGCCGACCGCTCCCCCGGCGATCGAGTCGCTGTCTATCTGCAGCCATCGAGCAATTTCCGGCCGCCGAGTGAGTCGGACACGCCGATGATCATGATCGGCCCCGGGACCGGTATCGCGCCGTTCCGCGGCTTCCTTCAGGAGCGCCGAGCGCTCGGCCACACCGGGGCCAATTGGCTGTTCTTCGGCGAGCAGCACGCCGAGACCGACTACTACTACCGCGACGAGCTCGAGCAGATGCGTCACGACGGGTTTCTCACGGAGCTGGACCTCGCGTTCTCCCGGGACCAGACCGAGAAGGTCTACGTCCAGCACCTGATGCGCAAGCGTGGGGCCCAGCTCTGGAGCTGGTTGCAGGACGGCGCGCAGCTGTACGTCTGCGGCACCGCCGACCCGATGGCCAAAGACGTTGATCGAGCGCTCTGCGACATCGCGGCCGAGCACGGCAACCTCGACCCGGACGCGGCCACGGCCTACGTCCAGTCGCTGAGCGCGGACAAGCGCTACCACCGCGACGTCTACTAGTCCGCCCCGCTCAACCCGTAATACGGCGGAAACGCGGGACACCCGCGGCTGAAACATCGCTGTCGCACCATGTGCTCAACAACCGGTGCGTACTCGATGAAGGGGCGCTCGCATGGCAACCGAGGAACGCCTGGGTGACCAGGAATCGCCGATGGAGCAAGTCGCTTGGGCAGGCTTGCCCATCAACCTGGATTGGGCGTTCTCCCAGGCACAGCGCGACAAGGTCTACGTGCAACACCTCACTCGCCAGCGCTGGCGCGCATTGCGCGCACAGGCCCGCGACCGCGACGCCACCGCCGCATACCAGCCGCTGGATGCCGAGGCGGGTTAAGCCTCCCTTCGGCTCCCACCCCATGCCGACGGCCGACCGTACCCGGCGACCACGACGGTGCGGTCCAGGCTGTTGTCCGATCCGCCAGATCCCCTGTCATCGTTAATGTTCCGGTTGTTGACCATGTCAGCCGCACGCCATGCGGCGGCCAGGGCAACGCGCTGCCGGTAGAGCAATGCCCGTTACCGGGTTGGCAAACGAACATTCGGCAGTACTGCCGAAATCATGAGGCACACGTGAGCTGAGCAGGCGGCAATGGGCCGTGCCCTATAGTGGGGCCTATGCACCAGGCCATACAGCCGCGCTTTGTCCTCACGCGCCGCCTCGCCGTGGAATGTTGTTGTTGCTGCTGTCGTTGATTTCTTGGCGCATTCTGTCCCAGTAGAAATCTCGGTACGCAAATACCTTGCCATCACCGACGGCCCCGACCATCGCCCACCATGCAACCGCCGAATCCGGACTCATAGGAACATTTCCAGTGCCAATCCCGTTGATGCCCAGCATATTCGACATCACCTGGTCGGCCGATGAGTCTTGTAACGATATCGTGGAGGAAGTCTCATGAGCATCGCCGAGGACATCACACAACTCGTCGGAGGCACGCCGCTGGTCCGGCTGAACCGGGTCACCGACGGCGCGGGCGCAGACGTTGTCGCCAAGCTGGAATCGTTCAACCCGGCGAACAGCGTGAAGGACCGCCTAGGCTTGGCACTGATCGACGCCGCCGAGGAAGCCGGGCTGCTCAAGCCCGACACCATCATCCTGGAGCCGACGAGCGGTAACACCGGCATCGCGCTGGCGATGGTGGCCGCGGCACGCGGCTACAAGCTGGTGCTGACCATGCCGGAGACGATGAGTATCGAGCGCCGCAAGGTGTTGCGCGCCTACGGCGCCGAAATCATCCTCACCCCCGGCTCGGAAGGCATGCCGGGCGCCATTGCCAAGGCCGAAGAACTGGCCAAGAGCGACCAGCGGTATTTCGTGCCGCAGCAGTTCGAGAACCCCGCCAACGCCGCGATTCATCGCAAGACCACCGCGGAGGAGGTCTGGCGGGACACCGACGGGAAGATCGACATCTTCGTGGCCGGAGTGGGCACCGGAGGCACCATCACCGGGGTCGCCCAGGTCATCAAGGAGCGCAAGCCGTCCGTGCAGTTCATCGCGGTCGAGCCGGCCGCATCGCCGGTGCTCTCCGGCGGCAAGAAGGGGCCCCACCCCATCCAGGGCCTCGGCGCCGGATTCATCCCGCCGGTGTACGACGAGGATGTGGTCGACGAGGTCGTCACCGTCGGCAACGACGAATCGATCAACCTGGCCCGGCGGCTGGCCCGCGAAGAGGGGCTGCTCGTCGGCATCTCCTCGGGTGCGGCCGTGGTGGCCGCCCTGCAGGTGGCCCGCCGGCCAGAGAACGCCGGCAAGCTCATCGTCGTCGTTCTTCCCGACTTCGGCGAACGGTATCTGAGCACACCGCTGTTCGCCGACGTAGGCGAGTAATCATGCTCGACGAAGTCCGGCGCGACATACAAGCGGCCATGGAGCGAGATCCGGCCGCTCCCACCACGCTGCAGGTCATCCTCGCCTACCCGGGCGTGCACGCCATCTGGGGCCACCGGATCAGCCACCGGCTGTGGAACCGCGGTGCCCGGCTGGCGGCGCGGGTGCTGGCGGAATTCACCCGCATCCTGACCGGAGTCGAGGTCCACCCCGGCGCGATCCTCGGCTCGGGGCTGTTCATCGACCACGCCACCGGGGTGGTGATCGGGGAAACCGCGGAGGTGGGTGAGGACGTCACGATCTATCACGGCGTCACGCTCGGCGGCACCGGTGCCGAAACCGGCAAACGCCACCCCACGATCGGCGACCGGGTGATCATCGGCGCCGGGGCCAAGGTCCTCGGGCCGATCAAAATCGGCGACGACAGCCGGATCGGCGCCAACGCCGTCGTCGTCAAAGAGGTGCCGACCAGCTCCGTTGTCATCGGGGTTCCCGGGCAGGTCATCACCCGACTCGCCCGCGGCCACGAGGACGACGCGATGATGCCCGACCTGATAGGTGTCAGCCTGCAGTCCCTGCTCACCCGAGTGGCCCGGCTCGAGGCTTCCAGTGGTGATGACGCGCAAACTGGCCGCGTCATCCGGCCCCCCGAAGCCGGCGTCTGGCACCGTGAGGACTTCTCGATCTGACTCCATCTGAGCTCCACTTGCTTTCAGTAGGTCTTCAAGATGCGTTCACCGCAATCAGCGCTACCGTGACTTGACGTACCGACTCGACGACGGAGGTGGCGATGAGCGACGGCCGCGTGCCACGGATTCCGATAGCGATGTCCTCGCCGAGTCTCAACCGTGGAGTCGGTTTCACCCATGAAGAGCGACGGCGCCTCGGGCTGACCGGCCGGCTTCCATCCGCGGTGCTCACCCTGGAAGAGCAAGCCGACCGGGTATGGCATCAATTACAAAGCATGGCAACCGATCTCGGCCGGAACCTGCTCCTCGAGCAACTGCACTACCGGCACGAGCTGCTCTACTACAAGGTGCTCGAAGACCACCTGCCCGACTTGATGCCGGTGGTCTATACGCCCACGGTCGGCGAGGCCATTCAGCGCTTCTCCGACGAATACCGCGGCCAGCGGGGCCTGTATCTGAGCATCGACGAGCCCGACGAGATCGCCGACGCCTTCCAGACGTTCGGGCTGGGTCCCGACGACGTTGACCTGATCGTGTGTACCGACGCCGAAGCCATCCTGGGCATCGGCGACTGGGGCGTCGGTGGCATTCAAATCGCGGTGGGCAAATTGGCGCTCTACACGGCCGGTGGCGGTATCGATCCCCGCCGCTGCATCGCGGTGTCACTCGACGTTGGCACGAATAACGAACAGTTGCTGCAGGATCCGTTCTATCTGGGCAATCGCCACCCGCGCCGTCAGGGCGACGAATACGACGCCTTCATCAAGCGCTACATCGAGACCGCCAGCACGCTATTTCCGCGAGCCATACTGCATTTCGAAGACTTCGGCCCGATCAACGCGCGGAAGATTCTGCGAACCTACGGCGACGACTACTGCGTGTTCAACGACGACGTGCAGGGCACCGGCGCCGTGGTGGTGGCTGCAGCGCACGGCGGATCGCATGTCACGGATGTGCCGCTGCGCGACCAGAAAACGATCGTGTTCGGCGCCGGGACCGCCGGAATCGGTGTCGCCGACGAGATCCGCGACGCGATGGTCGACGACGGCGCCACCTTCGAAGAGGCCACCTCCGCGATCTGGGCAATCGACAAGCAGGGCTTGCTGTTCGACGACATGGACGACCTGCGCGACTTCCAGGTGCCCTACGCCAAGAACCGCCGGCAGCTGGGCTTAGAAACCGTGGAACGGATCGGGCTCGTCGAGGCAATCAAATTGGCCTCCCCCACGCTGTTACTGGGCTGCTCAACGGTGTTCGGCGCGTTCACCCGCGAGGTCGTGGAGGCGATGACGGCGTCCTGCGAACGACCGATGATCTTCCCGTTGTCCAACCCGACCTCACGCATGGAGGCGATGCCCGCCGACGTGCTGGCGTGGTCGAACGGCCGGGCGCTGGTTGCAACCGGAACCCCTGTTGCCCCTGCGGAATACAACGGCGTCAGCTACAGCATCGGCCAGGCCAACAACGTGCTGGTGTTTCCCGGGCTCGGGCTGGGCATCATCGTGGCCGGCGCCCGGCGGCTGACCCGGGCCATGTTGCACGCGGCCGCGAAAGCCGTTGCGGGACAGGCCAGGCCCACCAATCCGGGGGATTCGCTGTTGCCGGACGTGCAGAACTTGGGTGCCGTCTCGTCCGCGGTCGCCGAGGCCGTTTATCACGCCGCAGTCGATGACGGGGTAGCCACCCGAACGCACGACGACGTCCGGCAGGTCGTCCTCGACGCGATGTGGCGACCCGAATACGATTAGCGCCCATTGTCTTTCAACCATGTACTACGACGAATGGGGTTGCTGTGACGAGCACGCCGAAACCTTTTGAAGTGCACGAGTCGGGTGCGCTCTTGCACGGCACCAAGGCAGACCTTGCGGTGGGTGATCGCCTGGTGCCTGGACGTCGGTCGAACTACGGCGCAGGACGCTTTGCGAACCACGTTTATCTGACGCGGACATTGGATGCCGCAGTATGGGGAGCCGAACTGGCCAAAGGAGACGGTCACGGCCGCATCTACATCGTGGAACCGGAAGGCGCGCTGGAGGACGACCCGAACGTGACCGACAAAAAGTTCCCCGGAAATCCGACTCGCTCCTACCGCACCCGGGAGCCCGTGAAAATCGTCGGCGAGATCACGGACTGGGTGGGGCATTCATCCGAACAGCTTCAGGCCATGCGGGACAGCCTGGCCGATCTCGAGCGGCGGGGACTGGCCGTCATCTACGACTAGCGCCTTCTTGGCAGCGTTGAGCGCGAACACCTTTCGCGTAGCGAGATTCCGCTATGTCAGGACGCGGGCTGCCGGGTCAGTTCGACGATCGCCGCGAGCCGGCCCTGGACGCGTTCGAGATCGGCCGCGCACGGAAGTTCATCGGCCACCCGGGTGATGGCCGCGCCGATATCGACGGCATCGATGTTCAAGTCGCCGCGCGACGCCACGTGAGTGGCCACCGCGGCCACCGCGTTGTCGGACATACGGCGCCGCAACAGCGCCAACAGCGGGACACAGTCGGCCTTCGGCACACCCTGCGGGTAGCCGGCGCGGATAAAGGCGTCGAATGTGGTCACCAAACCGCTCATTGGCACCGGAAGACCCCCTCCAGCCGTCATGTGCGGACACACCCGAGTGCGACGACCAAACCGTACGCGCCGGCACTGAACTGTCGGTGACGTGCGAGGAACGCACGTTCTACGCACGTTGAATTTCGAACCATCGATGCCGAGCCCCCCGTTGGCGGCGCCCGCGAGCACCACGCGCCCGGTGATCTGGAGTTGCGCCGTTACCTGCTCCCCCGGGTGGACTCGAACCACCAACCCTTCGGTTAACAGCCGAATGCTCTGCCAATTGAGCTACAGGGGAATAACCGGTGTCCACGCGAACTCTGGCGCGGATCGCTGGACGACTCTAGCGTACTGGCACACCCGCGCCCAAGTTCTCCGGCCAGCCCTTCGTGCCCAGCTAGACCGATCGGGGGCGCGCGCACCCCGCCGAGTGAGGCAGGATGGACCCATTCGCACCGTCGTGGGAGGGGCGCTTTGATCCGATATGTCGTCGTGCTGGGGCTGGGTTACGTGCTGGGCTCGAAAGCCGGACGCCGGCGATACGAGCAGATCGCCGCTACGTATCGCTCGCTGACCAGTAGTCCCATGGCCCAGTCGGCGATCGAAGGTGGGCGGCGCAAGATCGCGAATCGGATCTCGCCCGACGCGGGGTTTGTCACCGTGGCCGAGATCGACGACGAGACGGCCGTGGTGCAGCGCGAAGTCGAGCGGCCGGCCGATGAGGCCCTTACACCGTCAGATCGTCGCCGCTAGCCTGCTCCAGCAAGCTGCGCCGGTATGCCTCCATGGCGACCAGGTCGCCGAACAGCGCGTGATACTCGTCGCCTTGCTCGATGGGTGACATGCGCTGCAGCTTGGACTTGACCTCGGCGATCTGCCGGCCCATCCAGACCTCCTGCAGACGAGCCAGCACCCCGGCGATGTAGCGGGGCAGTCTCTCGTCATCGACGGCAACGGACTCCACGCCGAGTTCGTTGATCAGGCCCGCGGTCAGACTCGATGTGGTGTGTTGGCGCACCGCGTCGATCCACTGTGCGCCGGTGATGCCGGTCGACGTGCCGCCGGCCGCGTCGATGGCCGCGCGCACGGCCGCATACCCGGGGTGGGTGAAGCTCTCGACGGTCAGGGTGTCGAACACCGGGCCGGCGAACGCCGGGTATTGCAACGCCGACTTGAGCGCCTCGCGCTGCGGCCACAGGGTCGGGTCGCGCGGGTCGGGGCGAGCGGCGGCGGGCTCGGCCGGGACCGCGGTGGCAGAAGCCTGCCCGCGCCCGCCCAAGCCGCCAGAAACCTGCGCGCCGCGACGGGGCTTATTAGCCGCGACTCCTCCGCGTTGCGCCTCTTCCCGGACCCTTGCAATTACCTGCGGAATGTTAGGCCAACCGACCCAATCGTCCGCCAATTTGGTGGCGTATGCGTCACGGAGCGACGGGTCCCTGATTCGCGCAATCAGGGGAACGGCTCTTTGCAGACCCTCCACCCGGCCTTCCTCGGTGTCGAGATTCAAACCGCCCAGCGTGGATTGGATCGCGTACGCAAACATGGGCTCACGCTTGGCGACTAAGTCACGTAGGGCAAGGTCGCCCGAACGCAGCCGAAGATCGCAGGGATCCATTCCGTTTGCTGCCACAGCGACGAAGGATTTTCCTGCCACCTGTTGGTCGCCGTCGAAGGCCTTAAGCGCGGCAGCCTTACCCGCCTCGTCCCCATCAAACACGAATATCAGCTCGCCCCGATACCAGTTGTCGTCCATCATCAGTCGGCGCAGCATCGCCAGGTGCTCGTCACCGAATGCGGTGCCGCAGGAGGCGACGGCGGTGGTGACCCCGGCCAGATGCATGGCCATCACATCGGTGTATCCCTCGACGACGACCGCCTGGTGTCCCCTGGCGATATCCCGTTTGGCCAAATCGATGCCGAACATCACCGACGACTTCTTGTAGAGGATCGTCTCGGGCGTATTGACGTACTTGGCTTCCATCGGGTCGTCGTCGAACAGCCGCCGGGCCCCGAACCCGATCACTTCACCGGCCGCTGCTGCGGATGGGCCACAGCAGCCTGCGGTGAAAGCGATCCATCGGCCCGCGGCGCCCCTCCCGGGACAACCCGGCGGCCTCCAGCTCCTTGAACTCAAAACCCTTGCGCTGCAGATGTTTTGTCAGCATCTCCCAGCCCGACGGCGCGAATCCGCAGCCGAAGCGTCGAGCGGCGTCGGCGTCGAAGTTCCGCTCCTTCAGATACTGACGGGCCGGTGCCGCCTCGTCGGATTCCAGCGCCGCCGCATAGAACTCGGCCGCGGCGGCGTTGGCCGCGACGAGCCTGCTGCGGCTGCCGCGATCGCGCTGCACATTGGTGGTCGCTGCGCCGGTGTAAGTGATCGTGTGGCCGAGTCGGTCGGCGAGCAGTTCGACGGCTTCGACAAAGCTGACGTGTTCGATCTTCTGGATGAACGCATACACGTCGCCGCCTTCACCGCAGCCGAAGCAGTGGAAGTGGCCGTGGTTGGGGCGAACGTGAAACGACGGGGACTTCTCGTTGTGGAAGGGGCACAAGCCCTTCAGCGAGTCAGCGCCCGCGCGTCGCAGCTGGACGTAGTCGCCGACGACTTCCTCGATGCGGGCACGTTCACGGATGGCGGCGATATCACGATCGGAGATCCGGCCAGCCATCGGCTCAGTCTAGGACGACGGATCCGGCGGCGTGGCCGACCAGGTCAGCTGGCCGGGCCGATCACGCCACAGGCAACGCGGTCCATCGCCATATCGGTGTCCTGAGGACCGTGCAGCATCAGGGCCGTCCTGGTACCGCCCAGCAGATCATCCCTGGTGAACGCGTCTGTGGTGGTCACCAGGTAAGCGGAGCCGTCCTGGCGCACCTCCAGCGACGCTCAGGTCGCCGCTTTCGGGCTTTCCGGTGTGCCCGGGCGCCTGGTAGTGACCGCCTGCCGACAGGAAGTTCCCCGGCGGACCGCCCGTCGGCGCAACCGAGTTCGGCTCGCACTTGCCGACCTGGTGCACGTGCATGCCGTGGAAACCAGGCGCCAGGATGCCGGGAGTGTCCGTCTTCACCGTGACGGTGATGTAGCCGTCGGTGAAGTCGAAGGTGGCCGTGGCCACCTGCCGACCGTCGGGTGCTTTGAGTGCGGCGGCCAGCGCTTGGCCGCTCGGCGACGCGCTGGATGTCGTCGACGACGCCGGGGCGCCGCTGAGGACCGGAGGGGTGGTTCCCGGCTGGGTGCTCGCATGCTGGGGCGAACTGCAGGCGGCGATGGCCACGACCGGAATCGACAACAGGGCGGCAACGGCGGTGTTTCTGCTCATGCCCGCAGCCTAACCTGTGCCGTCCAGCCGAAGAATGCCTTTACGGGCTCGTTGGGCTGGCATCGATTCGTTCCAGCCGCCCCTCGGTGTACGAGGCGATCTGGTCGACGATGACGCGGAGCCGGGCGCCGTCGTCGGCGGCCGTGGTGAAAGCCGAGGCGAACATCGGATCGAGCGTTCGGGGGGCTCCGGCGTACAGCCACTGCGCCACTTGATGAATGCGGTCGCGCTGCCGGGCCTGCGTCTCCAGATGCCGCGGGTCCGACATGATGAACTGCAGCGCCAGAATTTTCAGCAGGGCGACCTCGGCGCGCACCAAATCGGGCACCTGCAGCTCGGCCTGGAAACGCACCAACGGCCCGGGACCGGCCGCCGCGCGTGTGGTGGCGATCGCCGCCGAGGCGAATCTGCCCACCAATTCACTGGTCAACTGTTTGAGCGCGACCGACGCGGCCAGCGTGGCGTCGTACTTGCCGACGGCCGCAACCACCGGCAGGCCCGACAGCCGGCGAGCGGCGGCCATGAAATCGTCGGCACTCACCCGGGAAAATTCGCTCTCCCCCAACTTGGCCAGCGCCGCCGCCTCGTCGTCGTCGGCAAGCACCCGCAAATCGATGCGCTGTGAGACGACGCCGTCTTCGACGTCGTGCACCGAGTAGGCGACATCGTCGGCCCAGTCCATCACCTGTGCTTCCAGGCACATTCGGTGCTGCGGTGCGCCCGCGCGCATCCATTCGGCGGCCTCGCGGTCCGCCTCGTAGAACCCGAACTTCCTTCTTCCTGCTCCAAGCCCGCTGCCGCTGTACCACGGATATTTGGTAACCGCGTCCAGCGACGCGCGGGTCAGGTTCAGCCCCGCGCTATTGCCTTGCTCGTCAAGCACTTTGGGCTCGAGACTGGTCAGGATCCGGAAATTCTGGGCATTGCCTTCGAAACCGCCGTACTGCTCGGCGACCTCATTGAGTGCGCGCTCGCCGTTGTGCCCGTAGGGCGGGTGCCCGATGTCATGGGCCAGCCCGGCCAGCTCGACGAGATCGAGATCGCAGCCCATTCCGATCGCCATGCCGCGCCCGATCTGCGCGACCTCCAGCGAGTGGGTCAGCCGGGTGCGCGGGGTGTCACCTTCACGAGGCCCGACGACTTGCGTCTTGTCCGCCAAGCGGCGCAGCGCGGCACTGTGCAAGACGCGTGCCCGATCCCGGGCGAAGTCGGTGCGGTGCTGACCTTCGGTGCCCGGCAGACCCGCGGTCTTCGGCGCTTCGCCCACCCGCCGTTGACGGTCGAAGTCGTCGTATGGGTCTTGCTGGTTCGTGATCACCGACGCACAGTCTGCCAGGGAATGCCGGGAAGTGGCCTCGCTCTCCCCACGGCGTTCCGCGGCTCGGGGTAGCTCGCCTCACGCCCTGCGGGCCGGCGTTGTCGCGGGGCTTAAATTGACCTATGCGCACTGCCCGCTTACTCGGCGTGATCCTGACAATGCTCATCACCGGGCTGCTGGTGGCACCGACGGCCGAAGCGCAGCCCCCGTTCCGGCTGCCGGGGTATGTCACCGACAACGCGGGCGCGCTATCGGTCTCCGGTCGCGCCGAGGTGAGCGCAGCGATCGACAAGCTCTACACCGACCGCCACATCCGACTGTGGGTGGTCTATGTCGAAGACTTCTCCGGCCAGAGCGCGATGAACTGGGCACAGCGCACGGTCCACGAAAGCGATTTGGGTACCTACGACGCACTGCTCGCGGTGGCCACCACCGGACGCGCATACGCGTTCCTGGTGCCGTCCGGGGTGAAAGGCGTGACCCAAACACAGGTGGACGACCTGCGCCATAACCGGATCGAACCCGATCTGCGCGACGGCGACTGGAGTGGCGCCGCGGTTTCCGCGGCGAATGGGCTTAATGCGACGCCGAATTCGTCGAACCGATTCTGGCTGCTGGGCACACTCGGCGTGATCGTCCTCGCGGTAGTGGCCCTGATGCTCGTCATGCGTTATCGCCGCCGGCGACGCCGCGCCGCCGAATTGGCTGCCGCGCGGCGAGTCGACCCCACCGACCCGACCGCGCTGGCCGCCGTGCCGCTGGGCGCGCTCGACGATCTGTCGCGCTCGATGGTGGTGGAGGTCGACAACGCGGTACGGACCAGCTCCAACGAGCTCGCCCTGGCGATCGACGAGTTCGGCGCCGAACGCACCGAGCCCTTCACCAAGGCCGTCGAGAATGCCAAAGCGGCACTGTCCCAAGCCTTTACGGTGCGCCAGCAACTTGACGACCACACACCCGAGACGCCCGAGCAGCAGCGCCAGCTGCTCACCCGGGTAGTCGTGTCGGCGGCCGGCGCCGACCGCGAACTAGAAGCCCAGACCGAGGCGTTCGAGCAGCTGCGGGACCTGGTGGTCAACGCCGCATCGCGGCTCGACGCGCTGACCCAGCAGGTCGTCGAACTCACCACTCGCATCGAGCCGGCCGCACAGCGGCTGGCCGAGTTGAACAACGAATTCGGCCCTGCGGCACTGACTTCGGTGTCGGGCAATATCGCCGCCGCCACGCAGCGCCTGGCATTCGCCGACCGCAACATCGGCTCGGCCCGAACGTTGGCCGGCCAAGCAGTCAGTGGACAGCAGAGCGGTTTGGTCGACGCGGTGCGGGCCGCCGAGTCGGCGCTCGGGCAAACTCGCGCGCTGCTCGACGCGGTGGACAACGCGGCCAGCGACATCCGGCGTGCCATCGAGCGTTTGCCATCGGTGATGACCGACATCAAGGCGGGCATCGCGCACGCCACCGAGCAACTGCAAGGGCAGGACCTCAAATCCGTGCAGACCAGCGAGCTCGTCGCGGCCCGTGACGCCGCCACCAGAGCCGTCGACGCCGCCGGCGGTGGATCCGCCGATCCCCTGGGCACATTCGCTCAGCTGGCCAAGGCGGACTCCGACCTCAACCGGCGGTTGGCCACACTGGCCAAGGAACAGGCAGCCGCCGATCGGCTCGCTCGGTCACTCGAACAGGCGTTGTTCACCGCCCAGGCGCGGGTGCGCGGCGTCTCGGAGTTCATCGACGCCCGTCGCGGCGGCATCGGACCCGACGCTCGAACCCGGCTCGCCGAAGCCCAACGACATCTCGAAGCCGCACAAGACAAAAAGGCGACCAACCCGGCCGAGGCGATTGCCCACGCCAACGCGGCATCGACACTGGCCGCCAACGCGCAGTCGCTGGCCAACGCCGACGTGATGTCCGCGCAGCGCGCCTACACCCGCCGCGGCGGCAACGACACCGGCGCGATGATCGGCGGGATCATCATCGGCGACCTCCTCAGCGGAGGAATGCGCGGCGGATTCGGCGGCTGGAGCCCCACGTCGTTCGGCGGCTCATCGAACTCGTCGCCGGGCGGCTTTGACGGCGGCTTCATGGGTGGCGGCGGACGCTTCTAACACAATAAACGGGTGGCGGCGCACCTTTTCGGCGCGCGTTCCTAAGACGGCAGTAGGGGCGCACCGATTCGGCGCGCCCCTACTGCTCGAAAGTGCGTTAGGCCCAGCTGGACCCGACGGCGCTGTCGGTGCTGGCCATGTTGTTGCCCGCGGACTTGCACCTTCTGGCCGTGCTGGTTGGCCTGCTCGTAGATCACCTGGAAGTTACGACCCAACTGGGTGATGAACTCCTGGCAAGACACCGAACCGGCGCCGCCCCAAAAGTCCCCAGCGGCAAGCACATCGCGAACGATGGCCTGGTGCTCGGCCTCCAGCGAAGCGGCCTGCGCGCGGATCAGCGCACCGTGCGCGTCCACATCTCCGAACTGGTAATTGATCGACATTGTCTACGTCCTCAAGTGTTGGGTAGCGGCGATTTCCGCGGCTAGTGGCTGAGGGTCTGCTGCGAGGCCTGCTCTTGCGTCTCGTAGTTGTTGGCGTCACGGATCAAGCCGTCACGCACGCCGTGGAGCATGTTGACAATGTTGTTGAACGCCTGGTTCATCTGACCCATGGTGTCGTACGAAGTGGCCTGAGCCTGACCACTCCAGCCAGCGCCGGCGATGTTCATCGACGACGACCACATCTTGCGAGCCTCATCCGACACCGTCTGCGCGTGCATCTCAAAACGGCCCGCCATCGCACGCATCGCGTGCGGATCGGTCATAAAACGTGTTGCCATACTGCCTGTTCCTTAGCTACGCGGACTTAACTCACTGACGTGCCGGACCGGTTTCTCTCTCAACCAGCCCATGGAGAATGCGGTACAACGGGTCGTGGTGCGTCAAAGCGCGGTTCGGCTTCGCCTCCCCACTCGTTCCACTGCCCCCATTCCTTCTTTTCACCCATGCCGTCGGCAGCCGCCTCTGAATCAGGCCCGTCGATCGCCTTGTCCTCGGCATCGGAGAGCTCTTCACGCTCCGGTGCCCAATGGTCATAGTCGTCCGGCGGAACGGCCACGCCCCAGCTGAGCGGGACCGTTAAGCGACCGAGCATGCCCGACTCACCCCGAACTGCCGCCACCGAATCGTCCGGCAGGGGTGAACCAAGAGGCAAAAGCATGATGCCCCCTTTCCACACCCGAAACTCTGTTCACACAGACCCCAACGGCGTGCTTATCGCCGCCGAGTAATTTTCATACTAAAGCAAACCTAAGGACAATTGTTGGAAATTTCTGGTTTTTGTCGCCGTTAAACACAGAAATTCAGCACCCGGGAACCCGCGCCCCGATGGCCGTCGAGCCGGCCGATCGTGGCGTGGGTGGACGCAACCGCGGACAGCGAGGCAATTTAGGGAACCGACTGCTCGGCTTGAGTGCGAAAAATGTTGCTCGGCAAGGATTCAGCGGGAGATTGGCAGGCGCGTTCACGACGGCCTGCGCCGCGCTTCCTCGGCGTGATGGCAATTGGTTCGGACTTGCCGGCCCTCGGCAATGGACCGGCGCCCGGCGATGTCGCTACCCGCGGTACGCGTGTTCGGCGGGTATTGCGTGCGCCGGAATCATTCGCTGCCGCAAACCGTACCTAATAGTTTGATTAAGCGTGTAACCGATGAATACACGTTCGCAACATGTTGAGAAA
Source organism: uncultured Actinomycetota bacterium (assembly GCA_963794245.1). Taxonomy (GTDB): domain Bacteria; phylum Actinomycetota; class Actinomycetes; order Mycobacteriales; family Mycobacteriaceae; genus Mycobacterium. The sequence continues at coordinate 87,101 of CAWCDD010000010.1, forward strand.
TTTGCGCGGCTCCCGATTCGACGGTTTGGGCGCTTCGGCAATTGCGGCCCGGCCTCTCAGGCGCCCTTGCGGGGCACCACCTTGGGCCGGGACTGCACCACATGGGGCGGACTCGCCCCGGCGCGGCCCACCATTCCGGTCGGCTTGTCATCCCCGGGCCCCGTCCGCGCCGGCATCGGCATACCAGTAGCGGGTCGGGCCGGCTGCGCCACGGCACCGGGCACTGCCGCCGCCGAACTGACGATCGGCGCCGGCGTCGAGCCCTGCCACACCGAGGGCACCGATATCGCCCCCACCAACCGCGCCCTGCCCAGACTGGCCGAGATATTCGAGCCCCAGCCCCCGCCGCTGCCGAGCACGTTCGACCCCGGAGCGGTCGAACTGACGAATTGCGACGGAGCACCGCCGGCCACATTCGTCGCACCGGCCAGCGACGTGACGGGCGCAGTGCCTTGCGTCAGCGCCATCATCGGCGACATCAACGCGCTCGCCGGGTACATCCCGATCTGGGCCACCGACATCAACGACGACACCGGCGCCGACGAAACTATCGATCCCACCTGGGTCAGCGCGGATTGAATTGCGGTCACCGCCGACGAGAAGCCCGGGCCGAATATTTGACCGCCCACCGACGACAATGCCCCGGCAAAACTGCTCAGCGGCGTCGTCAGCAATCCCGCCAAACTCGACGGTGCCGAGCTGATCGACGGCAACGCCGACATCACCGATTGCGCCCCCGCGTGATACCCGAACATGGCCATCACATCCTGAAGCCACATCTCGACGTATTCGAATTCGGTGGCCGCAATTGCTGCGGTGTTCTGGCCCAGAATGTTCGTCGCGATCAATGTCATCAGCTGAACACGATTTGCTGCTATCGCGGCGGGCGGCACCGTCGCCGCGAATGCCCCCTCGTATGACATCGCCGCCACCCGCGCCTGCATGGCCGACATGGACGCGTGCGCTGCCGCGCCATGCAACCACTGCAGATACGGCCCTGCCGCCTGCGTCATCGACTCCGCTGACGGACCCATCCACTGCCCATTCGACGCCAGGCCCGAGACCACGGAGTCGAAGGACGACGCCGACGCCCACATGTCGGCGGCCAACCCATCCCACGCCGCGGCAGCCGCCAGTAGCGGCCCAGAACCGGCACCGGCGTACATCAGGGCCGAATTGATCTCCGGCGGCAAAAACGCAAAATCCAGAACCATCTACACCTCGACACGCCCAGCCGTTTCTACGGCCTCACAACTGCACCCCGACAGTCACTACAGCAACTGGACACCGCGTATAAGACTAAAGCCAAATAGTAGGGCAGCACCACAGCAAGATTGCCGCGTTTGTCCGAATGGCTGGATTGCGGGCCGCTAGGCGCCCTTGAGCCGAACCGCCAGGTAGTCGGCGACCGCGTCCATCGACACCCGCTCCTGGGTCATCGCGTCGCGGTCACGCACGGTGACGGCGTTGTCTTCCAGCGAGTCGAAATCGACCGTCACACAGAATGGCGTCCCGACCTCGTCCTGGCGCCGATAACGGCGTCCGATCGCGCCGGCGTCGTCGAAATCGATGTTCCAGGATCTCCGCAGTTCGGCGGCCAGGTCTCGGGCCTTGGGGCTCAAGTCGGCGTGGCGGGACAACGGCAGCACGGCCGCCTTGACCGGGGCCAGCCGCGGGTCGAGGCGAAGCACGGTGCGCTTGTCCACGCCGCCCTTGGCGTTCGGGGCTTCGTCCTCGGCGTAGGCATCGATCAAAAACGCCATGAACGACCGGGTCAGGCCGGCGGCGGGTTCGATCACGTAGGGCGTGTACCGGGTGTCGCTGACCTGGTCGTAGAAGGACAGGTCGGTGCCGGAATGCTTTGCGTGCGTTGATAAGTCGAAGTCAGTACGGTTTGCGACGCCTTCCAGCTCACCCCACGGATTGCCCTGGAAACCGAATTTGTATTCGATGTCGACGGTGCGGTCGGAATAGTGCGACAGCTTGTCTTTGGGGTGTTCGTACAGGCGCAGGTTCTCCGGGTTGATACCGAGGTCGATGTACCACTGCTGCCGGGCGTCGATCCAGTACTGGTGCCATTCCTTGGCGGTGGATGGCTCGACGAAGAACTCCATCTCCATCTGCTCGAACTCGCGGGTGCGGAAGATGAAGTTGCCCGGGGTGATCTCGTTGCGAAAGCTCTTGCCGATCTGGCCGATGCCGAACGGCGGCTTGCGCCGCGCGGTCGTCACCACGTTCGCGAAGTTGACGAAGATGCCCTGCGCGGTCTCGGGCCGCAGGTAGTGCAGCCCCTCCTCGGTCTCGATCGGCCCGAGGTAGGTCTTGAGCATCATGTTGAATTCGCGCGGCTCGGTCCACTGACCGGGCTCCCCGGTCTCCGGGTCGCGGATATCGGCCAGCCCGTTGGGCGGCGGATGCCCGTGCTTGGCCTCGTAGGCCTCGATCAGGTGGTCGGCGCGGTAACGCTTGTGGGTGATCAGCGACTCGACCAGTGGGTCGTGGAACACCTCAACGTGCCCGGATGCCACCCACACCTGCCGCGGCAGGATGATCGACGAGTCGAGTCCCACGACGTCGTCGCGGCCGGTGACCACCGTGCGCCACCACTGCCGCTTGATGTTCTCTTTGAGTTCCACGCCCAGCGGCCCGTAGTCCCAGGCCGACTTGGTGCCGCCGTAGATCTCACCCGCGGGGAAGACGAATCCGCGCCGTTTGGCCAGGTTAACGACGGTGTCGATGACGGACGCCACGGGGTGTCCCACTCTCTTTCTTCGATTGCTGCGACGCGCGGGGCGGCGAATCGTCGCCCGCGAAACCTCAGCAATGGTATCGACCGAGCCGGGGTCTTTGACATGCGTCATCATGCATGTGACAGTGGATGTCGTTCCCTACAGTGGGGCACTGGCACGTACCCGGCACTTCTCAAGGTGATGACTCTCGCATGGTGATGCCCTCAACGCCGACCGCCGCCCATGGCTCCTCGTCGGACCCGGGCGCCCACGGGCACACCCAGGCAGCAGCGGGCGAGCACTCCCCGTTCGCCGAGTATCCGGTACCGCCGTCGCGCGAAATTCTCGACGCCGCCGGTGAGCTGCTGCGCGCGCTGGCCGCACCCGTGCGCATCGCGATCGTGCTGCAACTACGCGAATCCCAGCGCTGCGTGCACGAGCTGGTGGACGCGCTGGGCGTGCCACAACCGCTGGTGAGCCAGCATTTGAAGATTCTCAAGGCGGCCGGGGTGGTCGCCGGGGAGCGATCCGGCCGCGAGGTGCTCTACCGGTTGGCCGACCACCACCTGGCGCACATCGTCGTCGACGCCGTCGCCCATGCCAGCGAGGACACACCATGACGGGACCCAGCGTCCGTTCCACCCGGCAGCGGACGGCGATTTCCACGCTGTTGGAGACCCTCGACGAATTCCGCTCCGCCCAGGAGCTGCACGACGAGCTGCGCCGCCGCGGCGACAACATCGGCCTGACCACGGTCTACCGGACGCTGCAATCCATGGCCACGGCGGGAATGGTCGACACGCTGCGCACCGACACCGGCGAGTCGGTCTACCGCCGCTGCTCGGAGCACCATCACCACCACCTGGTGTGCCGCCACTGCGGGTCCACGATCGAGGTGGGCGACCACGAAGTCGAGGAGTGGGCGGAGCAAGTGGCCGCCAAGCATGGCTATTCCGAGGTCAGCCACACCATCGAGATCTTCGGCACCTGCTCGGACTGCGGGCGCTGATCGCCACATCTGCGCCGAGTGTGCGGCGGGCCGCGCAGTCGGCGCCCAACGCGCGGCTGGCCGCACGTTGGGCGCCTCAAGGCTGATCGCGGGCTCAGGCCGTCAGCACGCGCCGTATCTGGGCGCCCGTATCGAGCACCAGCAGGATCAGGGTCCGCAGGGCGTCGTCGGTCAGGCCCGCACCGGGAAAGTTGTATCGCAGCATCACGTCCGCGGTTTTGGATCCGCCCTTGCCGGAGTTGCGCTGTGCGGCCTTGTCGCTGATCTTCTCGACCAGCGTCACATTGCCGAAGTTGCTGTCGTGCGCCTGCTTGGCGACCTGATCGCTGAGCTTCTTGGTCAGCGGCAGATCCCACGCCACGATCTGGGTGAGCGACACCAGGTCTAGTCCCTCGGCGATGTTCACCACCCGCAACGACGCGAACGTGGCGTCGTGGTGCACCGTCAGTCCGCCGTCGGGTTCGTCGTCGACCGGCAACACGTCGCGGAGAATCGACCCCAGGCGCTCCTGCAGGGATGGCATCAGGCACTCCCAAACCGTCGGTTGCGGTCCGCATATTCAACGCAGGCCGCCCACAGATCGCGACGGTCGTAGTCGGGCCACAGCTTGTCTTGAAAGATGTATTCGGCGTAGGCCGCCTGCCACAGCATGAAGTTGCTGGAGCGCTGCTCTCCCGAGGTCCGCAGAAAAAGATCGACATCGGGGATGTCGGGCCGCTGCAGGTGATGCGCCACCGTCGTCTCGGTGATGCGCTCCGGGTTCAGCCGCCCGGCGGCGGCCAAGCGTGCGATTTCCTTTGTGGCTTCGGCGATTTCGGCGCGGCCGCCATAGTTGACGCAGTAGTTGACGGTGATGACGTCGTTGCCCTTCGTCATGTCCTCCGCGATCGCCAATTCATTGATCACGCTGCGCCACAGCCGTGGCCGCGAACCGACCCAGCGGATCTTGACCCCCATCGCCTTGAGGTTCACCCGGCGCATGCGGACCACGTCGCGGTTGAACCCCATCAGGAAGCGGACCTCCTCGGGGGAACGCTTCCAGTTTTCGGTGGAGAAGGCGTAGAGGCTGAGCCACTTGATCCCGATTTCGATTGCCCCGCAGACGACGTCGATGACCACCGCCTCGCCCGCCTTGTGGCCGTCGGTGCGGGTCAGTCCCTGCTGGGTGGCCCAGCGGCCGTTGCCGTCCATCACGATGGCCACATGGTTGGGCAATCGGTCGGCCGGGATCCGCGGTGCCACCGCCTTCGAAATGTGCTGGGGTGGCCGGCTCGGGCCGCCGTGGGCAGCGGGCGGTAATTCGGGGAATTCCACCGGCCACGTCGACCTGTCGGGAAAAGTCGGATAGCCGTCGGGCGCTGCGGGTAGTTGCGGGAAGTCGGTCGACTTCAGCTTGCGCTCGTGGTTCCTAGCCACAGTCCTCATCCTGCCCGATCAGCGCTGCGCGCCGATCGGCGATCGTCCGGTCTACCCGATAATTGCGCTCCACCAGCGGCAACGTCTTGAGCTGGCGTTCCAGATGCCATTGCAGGTGGGCGGCCACCAATCCGCTGACATGGCTGCGGTGGGACTGCGGCGTCGCCTCGGCGGCTTCCCAATCGCCATCGTGCAGCGCGGACATCAGTTCCAGCACGCCCAGCGGCGGCGTGGTCGAACCCGCGGGCCGGCAGTGGCCGCAGACGCTGCCACCGGCGGCGATGTGGAATGCCCGATGCGGGCCGGGTGTGGCGCAGCGGGCGCACTCGGTCAGCGCCGGCGCCCAGCCGGCGATGCCCATGGCACGCAGCAGGTAGGCGTCCAGCAGCAGGTCACGGGGGCGGTGTCCGTCGGCCACCGCCCGCAGCGCGCCCACCGTGAGCCGGTGCAGCGCCGGGGCGGGCGCCCGCTCCTCACCGGCGAGGCGTTCGGCGGTTTCCAGCATCGCGCACCCGCAGGTGTACCGGCCGTAGTCGCTGACGATGTCGGTGGCGAACGCGTCGATCGCGACGACCTGGGTGACGATGTCGAGATTGCGGCCGGGATGCAGCTGCACGTCGATGTGCGCGAACGGCTCCAGCCGCGCGCCGAATTTGCTGCGGGTGCGGCGCACGCCTTTGGCCACCGCGCGGACCAACCCGTGATCGCGGGTCAGCAGGGTGACGATCCGGTCGGCTTCGCCGAGCTTGTGCTGGCGCAGCACTACCGCTCGGTCTCGATACAGCCGCATCTCAATAGTTTTGCACCCCGCCGCGACATCTCGGGTATCCGCGCCGATAGTCTCGTACCCCGTGATTGGCGCTCCTGGGTCCGCTTCCGGGTCCCCCTCCGGATCCGCTTCCGGATCCCGTGGCACGCGCCTGCCCACACTCACTGACCTGCTCTATCAGCTGGCCAGCCGCTCGGTGACATCCGACACATTGGTGCGCCGTTCGCTGCACGCGATCGACGCCAGCCAATCCACGCTGAACGCATTCCGGGTGGTGCTGACCGAGTCGGCGCTGGCCGACGCGGCCGAGGCCGACCGGCGACGCGCCGCCGGTGACACGGCGCCGTTGCTGGGCGTCCCGATCGCGGTCAAGGACGACGTCGACGTTGCCGGCGTGCCCACCGCCTTCGGCGCCGACGGCTACGTCCGGCCCGCCGCCCAGGACGCCGAGGTGGTTCGCCGTCTCAAAGCCGCCGGGGCCGTCATCGTCGGCAAGACCAACACCTGCGAACTGGGACAGTGGCCGTTCACCAGCGGGCCCGGGTTCGGGCACACCCGCAACCCGTGGTCGCGGCGGCACACCCCGGGCGGATCGTCGGGCGGCAGCGCGGCCGCGGTGGCCGCCGGCCTGGTCACCGCCGCGATCGGCTCCGACGGCGCCGGCAGTGTCCGCATCCCGGCGGCCTGGACACACCTGGTCGGTATCAAGCCACAGCGCGGCCGCATCTCCACCTGGCCGTTGCCGGAGTCGTTCAACGGGATCACCGTCAACGGCGTGCTGGCCCGCACGGTGGCCGACGCGGCGCTGGTGCTCGACGCCGCGTCCGGGAACGTCGAGGGCGATCGGCACAAGCCCGCCCCGATCAGGGCATCCGACTACGTCAGCATCGCGCCCGGGCCGCTGAACATCGCGCTGTCAACCCGGTTCCCGTACACCTTCTTTCGGGCCAAGCTGCATCCCGAGATCCTGGCCGCGACCCGCGCCGTGGGCAAGCAACTCCAATTGCTCGGCCACACCGTCGTTTCCGGTAACCCGGACTACGGAGTGCGGCTGGGGTGGGACTTTCTGGCCCGCTCGACCGCGGGGCTGCGCGAATGGGAGGAGCGGCTGGGCGACGGTGTCGCCCTGGACCCCCGCACCCTGTCCAACCTGCGGATGGGACATGTTCTGGGACAGGCGATCCTGCGCAACGCGCGCCTGCACGAAGGCGCGCTGCAGCGCCGGGTGGGCTCGATCTTCGACATCGTCGACGTGGTGGTGGCACCGACGACCGCGCAGCCGCCCCCGCTGGCGCGGTCCTTCGACCGGTTGGGCGGCTTCGGCACCGACCGCGTGATGGTCAAGGCGTGCCCGGTGACGTGGCCGTGGAATGTGCTGGGCTGGCCGTCGATCAACGTGCCGGCGGGGTTCACCTCGGACGGCTTGCCGATCGGCGTGCAGCTGATGGGACCGGCCAACAGCGAACCCATGCTGATCTCGCTGGCCGCCGAGCTGGAGGCTGTCTGCGGCTGGGCGTCCAAGCAGCCGAAGGTGTGGTGGGAGCACGAGCACGGCCAACCCCTGGATTGAGACGCGCTAAAAGCCCAGCCGCCCAAGCTGTTTGGGGTCGCTCTGCCAGTTCTTGGCGACCTTGACCCGCAGGTCGAGATAGACCTTGGTGCCCAGCAGCTTCTCGATCTGGCGGCGCGCCACGGTCCCCACTTCCCGCAATCGGGCTCCGCCCTTGCCGATGATGATGCCCTTCTGGCTGTCCCGCTCGACGTAGAGCAGCGCATACACGTCGATCAGGTCGTCGCGGCCCTCGCGCGGATTGACTTCGTCGATCACCACCGCCAGCGAATGCGGAAGCTCGTCGCGCACTCCCTCCAGGGCGGCCTCACGGATCAGCTCGGCCATCAGGATCTCTTCGGGCTCGTCGGTCAGCTCGCCGTCGGGGTAAAACGCCGGACCGGTGGGCAGTGCGGCGGCCAGCACGTCGATCAGCAGGTCGACCTGGGTGCCCGCGACCGCCGACACCGGGACGATTTCGGCCGAACCGTCGACGAGCTCATCGGCCGCAACCAGCTGTGCGGCCACTCGGTCTTTGGGCACCTTGTCGATCTTGGTGACGATGACGACGAGGGTGGTCTTGGGTGCGACGGAACGAATCTGGTCGACGATCCAGCGGTCTCCGGGGCCGATCGCCTCGTCCGCCGGGATGCACAGCCCGATGACGTCGACTTCGGAGTAGGTGTCCCGGACCAGGTCGTTCAGCCGCTTGCCCAGCAGGGTGCGCGGCCGGTGCAAGCCCGGGGTGTCGACCAGGATGATCTGGAAGTTCTCCCGGTGCACGATGCCGCGGATGGTGTGCCGGGTGGTCTGCGGGCGCTTCGAGGTGATCGCCACTTTGCTGCCGACCAGAGCGTTGGTCAGCGTCGACTTGCCGGTATTCGGCCGGCCGACCAAACACACGAAGCCCGAACGGAATTCGTTCCCACTCGGCGTCATAGCGGGGTACCGGTGCGGTCGGTGAGGATGATCGCCGCGGTCGGACTGCCGGCCTCCGCGCGCGTCATCGCGGCGCGCGTCAGCACCACCAGCTTCTCGTCCTCGGGATCCAGCTGCTCAGCCATCATGTGTGTCCTCAAACTCGTGGTCCTCGGGCTCGACCGGGCTGAGCAGAACGGTGCCGATCCGCAGCCGGCCGCGATGGTCAGGGCCGCCCTCGGCGCGTAGCCGCAAGCCGTGCGAGACCACCTCGGCGCCGGGCAGCGGAACCCGGCCCAATTCCAGTGCCAGCAGGCCGCCCACCGTATCGACGTCGAGGTCGTCGTCGAATTCCACGCCGTACAGTTCGCCGACGTCTTCGATGGGCAGCCGCGACGACACCCGGAAATGCTTGTCGCCCAAGTCTTCTATCGGAGCCGTCTCTTCCTGGTCGTACTCGTCGGCAATCTCACCGACGATTTCCTCCAGCACGTCTTCGATGCTGACCAGGCCGGCAATCGCGCCGTACTCGTCGACGAGGAGCGCCATGTGATTGCGGTCGCGCTGCATTTCACGCAGCAGCGCATCCAACGGCTTGGAGTCCGGCACGAACACGGGCGGGCGCATGATCTCCGACACCTTGGTGTCGCGGCCACCGTCGGCCGACAAGAACGTCTGCTGGACAAGGTCTTTCAGATACACCACCCCGACGACGTCGTCGACGTTCTCGCCGATCACCGGAATGCGCGAATGCCCGCTGCGCACAGCCAAGTTCGTCGCTTGGCCGGCGAATTTGTCGCTTTCGATCCAGATCATCTCGGTCCGCGGCACCATCACCTCACGCGCCGGGGTGTCACCGAGTTCGAACACCGACTCGATCATCCGGCGCTCGTCGGCGGCCACCACGCCGCGCTGCTGGGCCAGGTCGACGACCTCGCGCAGCTCGATCTCGGACGCGAACGGGCCGTTGCGCAAGCCGCGGCCCGGCGTGAGCGCGTTACCCAGCACCACCAGCAGCCGGCTGATCGGCATCAACAGCGACGAGATCACCTGCAGCGGAAGGGCTGTCACCAGCGAAATGGAATACGCGTGCTGGCGGCCCAGGGTCCGCGGGCCCACCCCGATGACGACGAAGCTGGTCAGCACCATGATGGTCGCGGCGCCGAACACCGCCCAATTCAGGCCGAAGTTGTCATAGAGGAACACCACGAGCAGCACGGTCGCGGTGACCTCACAGATGATGCGCAACAGCACCACCAGGTTGATATAGCGCGGCCGGTCGGCCATCACCTTCGCCAGGGACCCGGCGCCCGGGCGCTCATCGCGCATCAGCTCCGCCACCCGAGCCACCGACACCGTGCTAATCGCGGCGTCGATCGCCGCGAAAGCCCCGCCCAGACAGATCAACGCAATCGCGCCGAGCAGCTGAGATAAGCCGGTCAATTGTGAGAATGCCTTGACTCGGTCGCGGACTTGTCGGTGGTGTCGCCGCTCTTGTTCCGACGATTCAGCAACCCCGCGATGACGACGACCGCCATCACCAACAACCCGTACCGCACTCCCCACGGCCACCAAGGTTGGGCAGGTGCCGCGGGCTGGGCGGGCTGGGCCTGATCGCCGCGGACGGCCAGCGTCGCCAAGAAGTCGCCATTGTCGGTCGGCCCGAAGCCGGGCAGCGACTGGGTCTTGGTCACCCTGATTTGCACGCCGCTGCTGGGATCGGCGACCTGACCCCAGGCCAAGGTCGAGTCGTCGAGCAGGAAGGAGTCCTGGCTGCCCGCGGGCTCGCCATCGTCGTGCCCTACCACCGCCACTTGGCCGACTTGCACGATCTCGTTGACGGCGGGGATATCGGCCAGGACGTTCTGGTACAGCGTCGGGGCTGCCGGGGCCGCGTACTCCGGCGGCGGGGGGCCCTGGAAGTTGTCCGGCGGTACGAAGGCCCCGCCGTAGAAGCTGCCCGACGCCAGGTAGCTGTCGCCGACCGCGGTGAACGGGACCAGGCCAACGGTGGCGGCATCGAGCACGATCCGGCCGCCGGCCGGCAGGTACGCCTCCCGGGAAGCGCCGCCGTAGGTGTAGCGGAAGGTCATCGCCTGACTGAGCGGGTTGTACAGCGTCGGGCGGTGATATTCGTCGTAGTCGACGTAGTCCCAGTGCCGGGGACGGGCCAACTCCTTGTTGTCAGCCTTGATGAGATCGACATTCTCGCTGTGGGCGCTGACGACGTTCTGCACCTGCTGGTTGAAGTCCGTCTGGGTCGGCGGCTTCGGTGGGTCGGCGGGATTGAGCCGGGCCGCCGGTGCGGCCTTGGCAGCCGCGATCGCCTGCGGGGGCGCCTCGAGCTTCCTCGGCGGTGACACCACGGCGACGTTTCTTGGTGCCCCCGGGGACGGCGGGTTGATCTTCGGGGTCTGCACGGGGACCGGCGCCGGGCGGGTGGACGTCGGCGGGGGTAACGGCGGAGGCTCCGGAACGTATATCGGCACGGTGCTCGAGGGCGCCGGGGCCGGCCGGGGCGCGGGGGCGTTGCACACGTTCGCGGTGTGATAAGCCTGCACATAAAACAGACAGTGCTGGCAGGACACGGGGTTTGAACCCTCGCCGGCGCAGGGCGATGCCTGCGCCACACCGGGCGTGCTGACCAGCAGCACCGACGGCGCCAAAGCCATGGCGGCCGAAACCGCGATCCAGAGTGCTCTCTTCAAAGGGCTCAATTGTCGAAATACCTTGACTTGTCCAGCAACCGGCGGTCTTTCTCGTCTTGCCGGTCGTAGTGGTACGCCTCGACCTGTTCGGCTACCCACTCTTCGAGAAGTCGCTGCTGTAGCGCGAACATCTCCTTCTCCTCATCGTGCTCGGCGTGGTCGTAGCCGAGCAGGTGCAGCACGCCGTGAATTGTCAACAGCGCCAACTCATGTCCGAGACTGTGGCCTGCCGCGGCGGCCTGCTCGGTCGCGAATTCCGGACACAGCACGATGTCACCGAGCATCGACGGCCCGGGCTCGGGCGCATCCGGACGGCCGCCGGGCTCGAGCTCGTCCATCGGGAAACTCATCACGTCGGTCGGGCCGGGTAGGTCCATCCAGCGCATGTGCAGGTCGGCCATCGCCGCGGTGTCCAGCAGCACCATCGACAGCTCGGCGCCCGGATTGACGTCCATTTTGGCGATGACGAAGCGCGCGACGCTCACCAATTCCACTTCGGAGACATCGATGCCCGACTCGTTGGACACTTCGATAGTCATGGGCTGCTCACCGCACACTCATCGGCGATTTCGCGTTCCGGATGCCCGCCGAGCGGCCCGATTCATCCCGGCGTCCGGATCCTCGTGGCGAGCGTAAGCATCGACGATCTCGGAGACCAGCCGGTGGCGGACCACATCCGCGCTGGTCAACTCCGCGATGTGGATGTCGTCGATGTCTTCCAGGATGTCGACCGCCGCCCGTAGACCCGACCTGGCGCCGCCCGGCAGGTCGATCTGGGTGATATCGCCGGTGACGACGATCTTCGCCCCGAAGCCCAGCCGGGTGAGGAACATCTTCATCTGCTCGGGCGTGGTGTTCTGCGCCTCGTCGAGAACGATGAACGCATCGTTGAGGGTTCTACCCCGCATGTATGCCAGCGGCGCCACCTCGATCACCCCGGCCGACATCAGCTTCGGGATCAGCTCGGGATCCATCATGTCGTAGAGCGCGTCGTAGAGCGGGCGCAGATACGGGTCGATCTTCTCGCTCAGCGTGCCCGGCAAAAACCCAAGGCGCTCACCGGCTTCCACGGCCGGGCGAGTCAAGATGATGCGGGTGACCTTTTTGGACTGCAGGGCGTTGACCGCCTTGGCCATCGCGAGATAGGTCTTGCCGGTACCGGCCGGCCCGATGCCGAACACGATGGTGTGGGCGTCGATGGCGTCGACGTAACGCTTCTGGTTGAGCGTCTTCGGCCGGATCGTCTTGCCGCGGCGCGACAAAATGTCCAGGGTGAGCACCTCGGCCGGTGACTCGTTGCCGGTGCCGACCAGCATCGCGACGCTGTGGCGCACCACCTCGGGCGTCAACGGCTGGCCATTGGCCACGATCGCGATCAGCTCGGAGATCACTCGCTCGGCGAGCGCGACGTCGGCCGGTTCGCCCGACAGCGTGACGGCGTTGCCGCGAACATGCAGGTCGGCGCTGAGTATCCGTTCGAGGGCGCGCAAATTCTCGTCTGCCGAACCCAGCAAGCCCACGACCAGATCAGGAGGAATGTCGATGCTGCTGCGAACCTGAGCATCGGCCTGCAGGGCCCCAGCTGCGTCAACAGCGTTGGTCTCGCGTGGCGTCACGTGGTTTCCGGTGCCTGCCTTCTCGGGCTCGTCAGGGTAGTTCGGGATGCCTCAGTCTACGCCGAGGGCTCCGCCTGGTCAGCCGCGAGCGGCCCAGGCGGCCCGACCTCGACGGTTTGCTCCCATCGCGAAGTGAGCACGCCGAGGGCACCCAGGGCCACCGCGGCGGCTGTCGAGGTCCGCAGTATCTGCGGGCCCAGCCGTATCGCGACCGCCCCCGCGTCGGTCAGCGCGGCCAGCTCATCCGGCGCGATACCTCCCTCGGGACCGACCACGACGAACAGCGAGCTCGCCTGCGCCACAGCAACATCCGCGATCCGGTCGGCCGCCGACTCGTGCAACACCAATACCGCCGCGCCTGCGGCCACTTCGTCGCGGATCCGCTGGGCCAGCGCCGCCGTCGACAACACGCCGTCAACCGGTGGGATGTGCGCCCGCCGCGATTGCCGGGCCGCCGAGCGGACCACGGCACGCCAGCGGCGCAGCCCCTTCTCCACGCGGGCCCCCTGCCAGCTGGCCACGCATCGGGCCGCCTGCCAGGGCAAAAACGCGTCGGCGCCGGCCTCGGTGGCCAATTCGATCGCCAACTCCGAGCGCTCCGATTTGGGCAGCGCCTGCACCACCGTCACCGGCGGCTTCGGTGGATCGACGTTCCAGCGGTCCAGCACCCGGGCACGTAAACCGTCGCGCCCGGACTGCTCGACCACGCAGCGGGCCAAGCCGCCGGCGCCGTCGCCGAGCACCAATTCCTCCCCGGAGCGGATCCGGCGCACCGTCGCGGCGTGAAACCCCTCCTCGCCGTCGACGACGGCCAGTCCACCGGTGTCGGGCAGTGCCTCGATGTAGAACAGCGTCGCCACCATGTGCAGGGGCCCCTCAGAAGTTGCGTCAGCGACCGGTGAAGGTCTCGCGCAGCCGGCTGAACAGCCCGCCGCCGCTGTGCGTCGAGCGGACCTCGGGTACGTCGCGGGTGCGGCGGTTCTTCAGCTCGCGCAACAGGTCGCTGTCGTGGTTGTCCAGCCGGGTGGGAACGACCACCTCGACGTGGACGTGCAGGTTGCCGCGGGTGGCCGCGCGCAGCTGCGGCATCCCGTGGCCGCGCATCGTGATGACCGAACCCGGTTGCGTGCCAGGCGGAATGGTGATCTCGCTCGTGCCATCGAGGATGGCGTCGACGCTGAGCGTGGCGCCGAGCGCGGCGTCGACCATCGGCACCGACACCGTGCAATGCAAGTCGTCGCCGTCGCGGACGAAGATGTCGTGGGTCTGCTCATGGACCTCCACGTAGAGGTCACCGGCCGGCCCGCCCCCGGGCCCGACCTCACCCTGAGCCGCCAGCCGAACTCGCATGCCGTCGCCGACACCGGCGGGAATCTTGACGCTGATCTCCCGGCGGGCCCGCACCCGGCCATCGCCCACGCACTGATGGCAGGGGTCGGGGATGACCACGCCCACTCCGCGGCAGGTGGGGCACGGCCGCGACGTCACCATCTGGCCCAACAGCGAGCGCTGCACCGACTGCACCTCACCGCGGCCGCCGCAGGTGTCGCAGGGAATCGGCGCGGAATCGCCGTTGGTGCCCTTGCCCTGGCAGCGGTCACACAACACCGCGGTGTCGACCGTGACCTGCTTGGTCACACCGGTCGCGCACTCCTCGAGGTCCAGCCGCATCCGCAGCAACGAGTCCGAACCCGGCCGAACCCGGCCGATCGGACCGCGGGACGTCCCGCCCCCGCTGAAGCCGCCACCGAAGAAGGCTTCGAACACGTCGCCCAGACCGCCGAAGCCGCCAAATCCGCCGGCCCCCGCGGCCGCGCCTTCCAGCGGGTCGCCACCCAGGTCGACGATGCGGCGCTTCTCGGGATCGCTGAGCACCTCATAGGCGGCGCTGATCTCCTTGAACTTCGCCTGCGCGGCCTCATCGGGGTTGATGTCGGGGTGCAGTTCTCGCGCCAGCTTCCGGTACGCGCGTTTGATCTCCGCATCGCCGGCGTTCCTGCTCACGCCCAGCAGCCCGTAATAGTCGCGTGCCACGCCTGACCTTTCTGGGCCCTTTTAAGGCCGCGTTACCACGTCTGTCCACAAACCCTGCGGGTGCACGCTCATCGAGCACCCAGGACTTCGCCAATATAAAGAGCAACCGCGGCTACGCTGGCGATAGTTCCCGGATAGTCCATGCGTGTGGGCCCCAACACACCCATGCCGCCGTACACGGTGTCCATCGTGCCGTACACGGTAGACACCATCGACGTGCCCGCCATTTGCTCGGCTTCCGTCTCATGACCGATGCGCACCGTCACCTTGCCGGCTTCCTGCTGTGCCGCCAGCAATCGCAGCACCACCACCTGCTCCTCGAGAGCCTCAAGAATGGACCGCAGCGACCCGCCGAAGTCCGCGGCGTTGCGGGTCAGGTTGGCGGCGCCGCCCATCAACAGGCGCTCTTCGGTGTGCTCGACGAGCGACTCCAGCAGCACCGTTGCCGAGCGGCCGACCGCGTTGCCCAATCCGCCGGTGCCGCCCAGCTGCTGAGTCAGCTCGGCCACCGCGACCGAGGCCGCCGCCAGCTTCTTGCCCTCCAGGCCTGGCCGAGAATCTCCCGCAGCTGAGAGAGCTGATGATCGTCGATGACGTCGCCGAGCTCGACGATGCGCTGATCCACCCGCCCGGACGACGTGATGACCACCATCAACAGCCGCGCCGGCGTCACCGCGATCACTTCCAGATGCCGAACCGTCGACGTCGACAACGTCGGGTACTGCACCACCGCCACCTGACGAGTGAGCTGAGCCAGCAGCCGCACCGCCCGGCGCAACACGTCGTCGAGGTCCACGCCGGATTCCAGGAAGCTTTGGATCGCCCGCCGCTCGGCCGACGACAACGGCTTGACGTCGTCGATCCGGTCGACGAACTCGCGGTAGCCCTTCTCGGTGGGCACTCGCCCGGAGCTGGTGTGCGGCTGGGTGATGTAGCCTTCGGCCTCCAGCACCGCCATGTCGTTGCGGATGGTGGCGCTGGACACCCCGAGGTTGTGACGCTCGACGAGCGACTTCGAACCGATGGGTTCCTGGGTGGAGACGAAGTCGGCGACGATGGCGCGCAGCACCTCGAAACGACGGTCGTCAGCACTGCCCATCCGTTCCCACCTCCTTGACCGAGTCCATTTTACGGTCTCACGACGCGCTGACTCTCCATCAGCAAGCGTCGACCGCGCGCTGCCGATCATTTTGCGGCTAGCCTGTCCAGCATGTATCCGTCGGGCCTCGACGACGCAGCCAAAAAGATCCGCCCATGATTTTCAAGGGCGTACGCGACGGTAAGCCCTACCCGGAACACGGGCTGACCTATCGCGACTGGTCCCAGATCCCGCCGCAGCAGATCCGGCTCGACGAATTGGTCACCACGACCACCGTGCTGGCCCTGGACCGGCTGCTCTCGGAGGACTCCACCTTCTACGGCGATCTGTTCCCACACGCGGTCCGCTGGCGGGGCATCATCTATCTCGAGGACGGCCTGCACCGCGCGGTGCAGGCCGCGCTGCGGAATCGCACGGTGTTCCATGCCCGGGTCTACGACATGGATGTACCGCTGAGCCAGCAGACCCAGGGATCCGGTTCGACCTTCGGGCATTAACCGGTCACGTTTGCGCGTCGCCGGGTGTCGACGTAGTGAGGGCCAACAAGGTCCGCACCGTCACTATTCGGGAGGTTCGCCATGTCCCGGCTTCAGGGAGTCTCCGACCGCGACGCCAGCCTGGGCGCCAAGATCGCCTTCTTCTTCACCAAACGCAAACTCGCTCAGATGGCCGGCCTCGAAACGGCCGGCATGCTCGAACCGCTGCGGATGTACGCCCACATCCCCAAGTTGCTCAGCGCCTACGGCAAGCTCGAGCAGGCCGAATCGAAGCTGGACATCCTCAGCCCGCGGCACCGCGCGCTGGCCGAGCTGAAGGCGGCGACGACGGTGCGCTGCGAGTACTGCATCGACCTCGGCTCGCAGATCGCCCGGCAATGGGGAATCACCGACGATGAACTGCTGGCGATCACGGACTACCGCAACGCCGCGTGCTTCTCCGAGGTCGACAAGCTGATCCTCGAGTACGCCACCGCGATGAGCCGCACCCCGGTCGAGGTGACCGACCAGCTGTTCGA
Source organism: uncultured Actinomycetota bacterium (assembly GCA_963794245.1). Lineage (GTDB taxonomy): Bacteria > Actinomycetota > Actinomycetes > Mycobacteriales > Mycobacteriaceae > Mycobacterium. The sequence goes on from CAWCDD010000010.1 coordinate 103,963, forward strand.
CGCGCTGCGCGCCCACTTCGACACGCCACAACTGGTCGCCCTCACCCACGTCATCAACCTCGGCAACATGCGCGCCCGGTTCAACATCGCGCTCGGCATCGGGTCGTCCGGCTTCTCCGGCAACCGGGTGTGCGCCCTGCCCGACGCCGGCCGCGGATGACGGTGGACGCGTCGCTGATGGCGCGGTTCGAGGCGGCCCGGCCACAGCTGGGCGCCATCGCCTACCGCATGCTGGGCACGATCGACGACGCGCAGGACGCCGTGCAGGAAGCCTGGCTGCGGCTGAACCGCAACTCCGGCGAAGGCATCGCGAACCTCGACGCCTGGCTGACCACCGTGGTCGCCCGCATCTGCCTGAACACCTTGCGCGACCGCCACGCCCGTCATCGCGAGGAACCGGTCGCCCAGCTGCCGGATCCGATCGTGGACACTCCCGGCGAATTCGACCCCGAACACCGCGCGATGCTGGCGGACGCGGTGGGCCTGGCGCTGTTCGTCGTGCTGGACACCCTGCCGCCGGCGGAGCGGCTGGCGTTCGTCCTGCACGACGTTTTCACGATCCCGTTCGATCAGATCGCGCCCATCGTCGACCGGACACCGGAAGCGACCCGCAAGCTGGCCAGCCGCGCGCGCCGGCGCATCCAGCAGGCGGACCCGCTTCCCGACGCCGACATCGCCGGGCAGCGCGAGGCCGTCGACGCGTTCTTCGCCGCCGGGCGCTCCGGTGACTTCGACCGGCTGGTGTCGGTGCTTGATCCCGACGTGGTGTTGCGCGGCGACTTCGGCTCCGGTGCCGGGTTGTTCCGCGCCGAGGGTGCGCCGTCGGTGGCCAAGCTGGCCCGCAGCTACGCAGGCCCCGAGCGTGAAGTGCGCGCCGCGATCGTCAACGGTGCGGCGGGCGCGGTCGTGTTCGTCGCCGGCCGGCCCGCCTCGATCATGGCGTTCGTGGTACGCGACGGCCGGGTCGCCGCGATCGACGTCCTGGCCGACCCGGAGCGGATCGCCAGGCTCGACCTGAAAGCCGTGTCCGGCTAGTTCGTCGCGGTCGCCGCCTGCACCAGAGCGAGCGCGGAGTCGTGCTGCAGGATCCAGTTGCCACCCTCGTTGACGAACGCGAGGTTCTTGGTGACCGGTCCGGCGAACTTCGGACCCGCTATCGCGACGTCGGCGGTGGCCGCATTCGGGCCGGCCGGCGCAATATTCGTCACGGTGAAGGTCTCCGGAAAGTTCCCGTTCCGGTAGGCCTTGCGCAGGTCGTGGTCGGCCACGTGGCCCTCATCCGGACTGATGCCGCCCTGAACCAGATTGTTCTTGGTCGAGTACCCGGTACCGGGGTCGGTGACCTGGTTGCACAGGTTCACCAACTGGTCCGGGGTCGGCAGGTTTTGACCCGGCGCCGGCGGCGGGGGCGGAGGCGGCGGCGGGTCCTGCGGCAGTGCTGGTCCATAAGGCGTGCCGACCGCGGCCAGCTGCACATGAGCCACTGGTGCTGCGACAGCAGCGGTTCCGACGGCTGCGCCGCCGACGACGGCCAGCGCCGCCACGCTCATAGCTACGGATTTCACGATTCCCCCTTCAAGGCCCGTTCGGGGCCAACCTGCCAGATGCTAGTCAGCTTCCAGCCGCTTGCAGAAGCTCCATCGCCGAAGAGCGCGACAACATCCAACCGCCCTGGTTGACGAAGGTGACGTTTTGCATCACCGGGTTCGGCAGCTTCGGGCCCGACACCGCGACGTCCGCAGTTACCGAACCCCCGGCGGCCGGCGCAATGTTGGTGATGTTGAACGCCAACGGCAGGTCGCCGTTCTTGGCCGCCTTCTGCAACTTGCGGTCCGCGAAGTGCGCCTCGGTCCCGCCGATGCCGCCTTCGACCAGATTGCCCTTGCTGGTGAACGACACGCTGGGATCGGCGAGCGTGTTGAGCAGCCCGGTCAGTTGGTCCGACGTCGGAACGCCGGCGGCGGGAGCCGGGACGGGCGCGGGCGGCGCCGGATCCTGCGGCAACGGTGCGCCGACCGCGGCGAGCTGCACCTGGGCAGCGCTACCGGCCGGAATGGACGCGATCGAGGTGACGCCGATGGCGGCGGCGCCGAGAGCGCCCAGAGCGGCCACTCCGGTGGCAATGGCTTTCACGGATTTCATGTTTCCCCCTTCGAAGTGCAGCGACGTGACGGAATGTCACCCCATGCCAGCACCTGGTGTAGATGGTGTGGTTGTGCACCTTGTGACAGATGCTACGCGGGATCGCACGGATTAATCTGTGCGCGACCTGTGTAGCAGCCCAGAATTTCGGATTTGCCGGCTAGCCAACCGACCGGTTCCCGGCGACGGACTCACGCAGGCTCTTCGGCCGGATATCGCGCCAGTTTTGTTCGACATAGTCCAGGCACGCCGCCCGGGTGGCTTCGCCGTGCACCACGCGCCAGCCCGCCGGAATGTCGCTGAAGGCAGGCCAGAGACTGTGCTGCTCCTCGTCGTTGACCAGCACGAAGAAGGTGCCGTTGTCGTCGTCGAAAGGGTTGGTACTCATCGCTTCTCCACCATCGTTTGGTATCTGGACAAACCCGCGGGACCGACCCAGGACCCCAGCACTCGGTCCGACAGCAGTCCCAGGCAGCTCAGGTTGGGGAATCCGGGGCCCTGGGTGAGTCCGGATAGGTTGGGCAGGAACAGCTTGGGGGTGACGTCGCTGACCGACAGGTCGTAGCCGATCCCCTCCTGCAGGCGCTCGGAGGCCAGCGGTCCGCCCAGACCCAGCTCGAGGGTGTCGAGGGCGTCCTGGCTGAACAGTGAGGTGAACCAGAGCGGGTCGGCGCCCGAGCCGTCGATCACCAGATCGAACCCGTGCACCGTCTCCAGGTTCTCGCTGAACCGGTTGGTGGACAGCGTCAGCCGGATCTGACCGTCGCGACCTACCGCGTGGGCGACCCGGCCGCGCAGGTGGCGGATGCGGTCGTCGGCCAGCAGCGCCTCTTGCACGTTCGCCGAGAAGACGCCGCGGTCGGTGCGGGCCAGCGCGTCGCGACGTTCGGCAAGTGTCAGCGCGGTCCAGTCCGTGGGGTCCGAGAACAGCGAGTTCTCGAAGAAACTCTCGCCACGGGTGAACAAGGTTACCTGCGGCGAGATGACCGTGATCGTCGAAACCCGGTGCCGGAACAGCTCATTGAGCATCGAGGCGGCCGTCTCACCGCCGCCGATCACCGCAACCCGCTCGGCGGTGATGCGGTCTTGTCCGGCGGCGCGATCCCAGAACTGGGCGATCGACATCATCCGCGGGTTGCCGGGCAGCAGCGATTTCTCCGCCTGGCCCGGTCCGGTGATCATCAACGCGTCCGCGTGCACGGTGGTCTCGTGGGTGCGTAGCGCCCAGCGGTCACCGACGACACCGAGCCCGTCGACCTCGCCGTGCACCACTGACATGTCGACCTGGTCGGCGACCCAGCCCAGGTACTGGCTCCACTTGCGATGCGGCGGAGCCGGCCTGCCCCGGTCGATCCACTCGGCGAAGGATGCGGTCGCGATCAGATACGACTGCCAGCTGTAGCGGGTCATCAGCTCGTCGAGCTCGCCGTTGCGGCGGGGCACCAGCGCCGACCGGTAGGGGAACCCGACATCTTTTTCCGGGCTGGTACCCAGCCGGTGCGCCCCGTCGGTCCAGCCGCCGCTCGCCTGCCAGTTCGCCCCGACCCCGGTACGTTCGACGGCGACCACGTCGGGGACCTCGACGCCCATGTCGCGCAGTGCCCTGGCCTTGGCGGCCACGGCCACCGCCTTGGCTCCGGCGCCGAGGATCGCTAACGTGCTCATGTCACCACCTCCCGCAGTGATTCAATCCAAAGCTGTTGCAACGCGGAGATATCCGCATCATCGAGAATGTCGGGCAGCGCGCGCCACTGCGCGGCCAGGATGCGCTGCCCATCGAACGGGAGCACGGTGGCCATGATCGTGAGCTCGTGGCGCACCGCCAGATCCGGTTCCGGTTGCGGCGATACCCCGGCGAGCAGCCCGCGCTCCGGCGCCAGCACGGTCCCGCCGCCGGTGTGGGCGGCGCCCAGATAATTCAGCAGCAGCTGCGGGTCGGGCAACGCGGCCAGGCGCTGGGCCGTGTCGGTCCGCAGGTAGCGCAGTAAGCCGTAATCGAGTCCGTCACCCGGGATGGCCGCCAACCGCGCGCCGACGGCTCGCGGGTCGGACGAGTCCACCCGCACCGGGTAGATGGAACTGAGCAGTCCGATCGTGTCGCCGGTGTCGATGGTGTGCGCGCCGGTCGTATCGACCAGACTGTCTGCGCGGCCGTGGGTTTCGAGCGCCAACAGCGGCGGCGGCGTGGCCTGGTTTCGGCGCCGCCGCCAGCGCGTCACCGTCGCCGCGGTGGCGGCGACCAACAGGTGGGGCAACGGCAGGCCGCAATCCAAGAGCCGGCGGGTGATGTCCGCATCGGCGGCGACCATGCGGACGATCAGATCGCCGGCCCGGTCGCGGCCCGGATCGACCCGTCGGGCACCGAGGTCGGGGTCATCGCCTTCGAGCTGGGCCGCCCAGAACTGCGCGGTGTCCAACTGGTCGGCACGGTCGGCGAGAGCGGCGGCCCAGCGCCGGTAACTGGTGTGCTCCCGCACCGGTGCGGGCGAGTGTCCAATAGCCAAAGCCCTTAGCGCGGCGTCAAGTTCACCGAGAATCACCCGCCAAGATGCCGGATCCATCGCCAGCACATGGGCAGCCAGCAGCAGCACGCTCGGTCCGGTCCGCGGGCGAAGCCACACCGCGGCCAGCAGCGCTCCCCGCTCCGGGTCAAGACGGTCGACGGCCTGTGCGACGTATCCGGGGACCACCGCTTGCAGGTCGTCGGGGACCGCGACCTCGTTGATGATTTCACCGGGGGGTTCGGTGGTCGGCACCGGAACCAGGGTCATGGTGGCGCGGTCCAGTCGGGTGCGTAGCACTTCATGCCCGGCGACGATGCTCGCGAGCGCGGCATCCAGTTGCTCGCGGCTGACGTCGTCGGGCAGCCGGATGGCTTCGGTCTGGGCCAGCCGTCTGGCCTCACCGTATTCGTAGAGCCAGCGGCCGTTGGCCAGCACCGGCATGGGCCCGGCGCCGTTTTCGACATCGGTTATGGCAGCAGCAGTTTCGGAATCGATTGCCTCCGCCAGTTCCCGGACGTTGGCGCACTCGAGGATGAGCCTGGCGCGCAGCGCCAGACCCCGCGCCCGCGCCGCCTGGACCGCAGACAACGCCATGATGCTGTCCAGGCCCAGCTGCAGGAAGTCCGCGGCGACGTCGACTCGGGGCAGGTGCAGCAGCTCCGAAAGCACTTCGGCCAGTGCGGCTTCGGTGGGAGTTTCGGGCTCGCACCCGGCGGAATCCGTGGTTTCGGCGGCGTCGAATGCGCTCAGCACGGCTTCGTCCAGCTTGCCGTTGGCAGTCAGCGGAATTTCGTCGACCTTGATGATGCGCTGCGGAATCATGTAGCGCGGCAACCGGGTACCGAGCATGGCACGCAGCTCGGCTGCCGGCGGTTTGGGTGCGGCCGTTTCGGCAATCACCACATAGGCGGTCAGCCGCGCCCCTGCTTGCCGCTGCCGAACCAGAACGCCCGCGCGCTGCACGGCGGGGTGCGCTTCGAGCGCTGCGGCGATCTCGCCCGGTTCCACCCGGTAGCCGCGAATCTTGACCTGCGCATCGGCGCGCCCCACGTATTGCAGCGAGCCGTCCGGCCCCCGACGCACCAAATCGCCGGTGCGGTACATCCGCTCGCCGGCGGCGAACGGATCGGCGACGAACCGGTGGCTCGTCTCCCCCGCGCGGCCGAGATAGCCGCGGGCCAGTTGCGCGCCGGCCAGGTAGAGCTCGCCGGTCGCCCCCACCGGCACCGGACGCAGCGCCGAGTCCAGCACGTAACCGCGGGTGTGCCGGGTCGGCCGCCCGATCGACGGCTCGTCGTACTCCGTGATGGTTGCCACCACGGCCTCGACGGTGGTTTCGGTTGGGCCGTAACAGTTGTAGGCGCGCAATCCGGTTCGCGCACACTCGCCGCGGATCAGGGCCCACGCCGAGCTGCCGAGCGCTTCGCCGCCCAGCGCCAGCACCGCCAGCGGGACCGTCGTGAGCAGTCCAGATGCGGTGAGTTGGGCGAACATCGACGGGGTGGTGTCGATCATGTCGACGCCGTGCCGGGCAATCGCCCCGACGAGGGTCTCGGCGTCGGTCTGGGTCCGCTCGTCGACGATGTGGACACCGTGACCGTCCAGCAGCGCGACCAAAGGCTGCCAGGCGGCGTCGAATGCGAACGACCAAGCGTGCGCAACGCGCAGCGGGCGACCCAGCCGGGCGGCCGCGGGGCGCAACACGCTGTCCAGGTGATCATCGGCATAGGCGCCGACTGCCGCATGAGTTCCTATGACGCCCTTGGGCTCTCCCGTCGTCCCCGACGTGAAGACCACATACGCGGCCTGCTCGGGCGACACCTCGACCGGCCGGAACTCGGCGCCGTCATACCCGCTGGCTTCCAGCGGGTCCTCATCGACGACGATCGACGCACCCGTTTGACGCAGAATCGACTCCACCCGTTCGGGGGGCAGCCCCGGCTCCATCGGCACACACATGCCGCCGGCTTTGAGCACCGCGAGCATCGCGACGACGTACTCAGGCCCGCGGAAAAGCCGGACGGCCACCGGGGTTTCGGAGTTCACTCCGCGAGCGGCGAGCCGGGCGGCCAGCGCATTGGCGCGAGCGTCGAGCTCGCGGTAGCTCAGCGTGCCGCCTGCCCAGCTGACCGCTACGTTGTCGGGCGTCTTGGCGGCGACCTCGGCGAAGCGAGTGTGGATGCCGCGCGCCGGTGGGGCTACTGCGCCCGCGACGTCCGCGACGGTCTCGTCCTCGAACAGGACGCTGACCTCACGCAACGGCCGCTCCCAGTCCTGCAGCAGCCGCTCGGCGCTGGTCAGCACCCGCCGGCCCAGCCGCTCGGCGGTGATCGCGCCCAGCGCGCCGTCCAGCACTTCGATCAGCACCACCAGTTCGCGGCCCTCCATGTGGGCAGCGATCGCGATCGGGAAGTGGGACAGGCTCTCCAGGGCGGATGGCCGGAATGTCGCACTGCCGGCGATCAATTCGCCGCCGGCGACCAGTCCGTCCATCGGGAAGTTCTCGTAGACGAGCAGGGTGTCGAACATCTCTCCCACGCCGCCAAGCGCCCGCAGCTGCGCATGGCCGAGAAAACCGTGCTCGCGCAGCAGTGCGGCATTGCGCTGCACCGCGCGGCATTGTTCGCCGACGCCGGCGGCCGGGTCGAGCTGCACCCGCATCGGCACGGTGTTGATGAACAGGCCGATCATCGTCTCGACGCCGGCAAGTTCGGGCGGCCTTCCAGAGACTGTTACCCCGAAGACCACGTCGTGGGTGTCGGTCAGCCGAGACAACACCAGCGCCCAGGCCATCTGCATCAGGGTGTTGACGGTGATGCCGCGCGATCGGGTGCCTGCGACCAGCCGCTCGGCGGCCTCGGGCGGCAGCCGCAGTTCGGTGGTGCGCGGCAAGCCGGCCCGCTGCCCGTCGGCCGCCTCGGCCGAGCCGAGCGAAGCCGACAGCAGGGTGGGGCCGGGCAGGCCGCCCAGGTGCTGACGCCAAACCTGTTGGCTGGCTTCGGGATCGCGGCTTGCCAGCCACCCGATGTAATCCCGGTACGGCCGCGGGGCGACGGGCAACGCCGCAAGGTCTCCCCCGGCGCCGTACAAGATCATCATCTCGTTGACGAACACCGGCAACGACCAACCGTCGATCACGATGTGGTGGGCGGTGATCACCAAACGCCAACGTGCGCCAGGCAATTCGATCAGAAGGAAGCGAATCGCCGGTCCGTGTTCCAAATCGAACGGTCGCCGGCGTTCGCCGACCTCCAACGCCTGCACATCCTCCGGCGAGGCCGTGGCGACGTTGCCACGGCAGCTCGACGCGGGACGGGACGATCTGCACCGGCCGCGCGATGCCCCGGCTGAAGAAGCTGGCCCGCAGGTTTGGGTGTCGCGCCAACATCTTCGTCGCGCAGTCGTGCAGCAGCGCGACGTCGAGTGCACCGGAGATGTCCGCGGCCATCCCGATCATGTATGGATCGTCGGCCGCTTCGCCTTCGACGAATTCGGTGAGCGCGCTCAACGAATACAGGCCCTCTTGCAGCGGGCTCAACGCCATCACGTCCTCGATGTCGGGTGCGACATCGGTTTTGATCGCGGTCATGACGTGCCGTCGCGTGACGACGACCAAAGCTGCGTCACGGCAGCCAGATCGTCGGCCGACAGGCCAGACGCCGCCATCGGCTCGAAGCGGGCATCCGCCGGCTCGTCGACCTGCTCGGTGTCGGTCTGCGCGTCACCCAGCGCGTCCAGGGCGGCGGCCAACTGCTGCACCGTCGGATGCTCGAAGACCATCCGCGGACTGACCGCCAGGCCCGCCGCGCGGGCCCGCGATGCCAGTTGGACCGAAAGGATGCTGTCGCCGCCGAGCGCGAAGAAGTCGTCGAGCCGGCCGACCTCGGGGGTCGAGAGCAGTTCGGCGAACACCTTGGCCAGCGCGCGCTCGGTGTCGGTGCGCGACGGTTCGATCCGCCCGCTGGTGGCCACGGCCGGCTTCGGCAGCCCGGGCCGGTTCAGCTTGCCCGAGTCGGTCTTGGGCAGTGCGTCGAGCACCGTCAGCGACGACGGCATCATGTATCCGGGCAGCGTCGTCGCGGTCGCGGCACGCACGGCGCCCACGAAGGCTGCCTTCTCCGCGTCGTCGACGATCGGCCGTTGCGGCACAACATATCCCGCCAGCGACGTACCGCCGTGCACCTCCCAGGTACGCGCCGCCGCCGCGCCGACGCCCTCGGCCGCCGCCAGCGCGGCTTCGACCTCGGCCAGCTCGACGCGGAAACCACGCACCTGTACCTGATGGTCGACACGGCCGGCGAACTCCAGCTGGCCGTCCTCGGTCCACCGGGCCAGGTCGCCACTGCGGTACAACCGCGTCCCCGGTTCCAGCGCATACGGATTGGCCACGAACCGTGCCGCGGTCAGACCGGGTCGCTTCCAGTAGCCCCGGGCCAGTTGGTCGCCGGCGTAATACAGTTCACCGACCACACCGACCGGCACCGGGCGCAGGCCGTTATCGAGCAGGTACGCATCCGCACCCGGCACCGGCTTGCCGACAAGCGGATTCGGCAGACCGAGCCGCCCGCGGGACACCGCGCCGGAGGTCTCGGTGGAACCGATGTTGTTCAACAGCTGAGCATCCGCGCCATCGGCGCATGCGGCGACGAGCCGCTGCAGCAGCGACGCGCTCACCGGCTCCCCGCCGCAGACCAGCCGGGACAGGGATCGCACCACATCGGGCCGGGTGTCCACCAGCGCGGAGACCAGGCTGGGCACCGCGGTCACCTGCGCCACCGAATGGCGGGCCATCAGGGCCCCGAGGGCTTCGGCGTCGCGGTGCTCGGCGTCGTCGGCGAGGATCATCGTGGCACCGGCCGCCAGGCCGGCCAGCATCTCCATACCGCCCTCGAGGAAGGTGATCGAGGCCTGCGCCAATCGAATGTCGTTGGCGCAGGGCGGGTAATGCCGCAACTGCCAATCCAGCCGGGCCGACATGGACCGATGCGTGCCCACCGCGCCCTTCGGCTTGCCGGTGGAGCCCGACGTGAACACCAAATACATCGGGTCGTCGGGGTGCGGTGCCGGCAACTCCTGCGCGGCCGCATCGCTGTTGTCCACGGCGGCACGCACTTGTGGGTCGTCCAGCGAAATCACGGTGACTCCAGGCACTTCCGGCGTGCTATCCACGGCCTCCGCGGTGGCCAGCAGCACGGGCGGCGCGACATCGTCGAGCATGAACTGCTTGCGGGCCGGCGGATAACCGGGATCGATCGGGAAGTAGCCGCCGCCGGCCTTCATGATGGCCACCAGCGCCACCACCATGTCGATGCCGCGCCGCGTCGAGAGCCCGACCAACGTCCCCGGCTGCACGCCATGTTCGGCGAGCAGCGCCGCCAGGTTATCCGAACGGCGGTGCAACGCGGGGTAATCGATCTGCTCGCTACCGCAACGTACCGCGATCCGATTCGGACCCCAATTCCGGCTGGGCGCAAGCAATTCCGGAATGGTGCGCGGTCGGTCGTGCGGCGCCGGCACACCGCGGCTCCACTCGTCAAGGATGCGGTGCTGCTCGTCGTCGTCGATCACCGCAACGTCGAGCAATGTTGTATCGACGTTGTTGGCGAACTCGGTGACGATCCGCGCCAGCCAGTCGGCCAACCGCTCGATGGTGGACCTGCTGTACAGCTCGGTCCGGTAGATGACGTTGCAGGTGTATCCGGCGCCGTCCGAGCCGTCGGTGCCCAAGAAGTTGACGCTGAGGTCGGCATGCGCCATGTCGAAGACGGGGTCCAGTGAGGTGCACACCGTGTCCTCGTCGCCGCGGCTATCGGGCCCCGAATCGATCACCCGGATGGCGGGCAGGTGGTCACGCACGTGCACCACGACCTGGAACAGCGGGTTGCGCGACAGCGAACGCGCCGGGCTGACGCTGTCGACCACCCGGTCGAACGGCAGATCCTGGTGGGCGTAGGCGGCCAGCGCCGTCTCCCGGGCCCGGACCAGCGCTTCGCGCAGCGTCGGGTTGCCGTCCAGGTCATTGCGCAGCACCAGGATGTTGACGAAAAAGCCGATCAGTTGCTCAAATTCGGCTTCCGTGCGTCCGGCAACCGGGGTGCCGAGCGGAATATCCACGCCGCCACCGGCCTTGTGCAGCACCACGGCGACGGCCGTTTGCAGCAGCATGAATTCGGTGATGCCCATCTCGCGGCACAGCTCGGTGAGCTTGGCCCGGGTGGCCGCATCGATGGAGAAGTCGACGGATTCGCCCTCGCCGCTGGGCACCGGCTGGCGGGCAAAGTCCGGCCGCAGCCCGGTGTCCTCCGGCATCCCGGCCAACTGCCGCGTCCAGTAGTCCCGCTGCTCGCTGGCGATCGCGGATTCCTGACCACTGGAGTCACCCAGGAACTCGCTCTGCCAGGTCGCGTAGTCGGCATACTGCACGCGAAGCGGCGCCCAGGACGGCACCTCTCCGACTCGCCGGGCCCGGTACGCGGTGAGCACGTCGGTGAACAACACGCCCGCCGACCAGTGGTCGGAAGCGATGTGGTGGACCACAAACGACATCACGTATTCGCCCGCGTCCCCGCCGGTGCGCAGCACGGCGATCCGGATCGGCCGCTCGCCGTCCAATTCGAAGCAGTGCCGACGCTCGGCGTCGAGCTGCTCGGTCAGCCAGGCTTCGCCGTCTGTGGCGGCGCCGTCGAAGGCCGCGCGGCGGATCGGCAGATCGCCGGCCGGATTGACCACTTGATAGGGCACGCCGTCGATTTCGACGTAGCTGGTGCGCAGAATTTCGTGGCGGGCAACGACGTCGCCGATGGCGGCGATCAAAGCCTCGATGTCCCACGGCCCGCTCAGCTTCGCGGCGAACGGAATGTTGTTGACCCAACTGGGCCCGTCGATGCGGTAGGCGAACCAGCTGCGCAGCTGCGACGCCGACAGCGGCAGCGGCTCGTCGTGAGCGGTCGCGATCAGCTTGGGCCGCGACTGGGCGAGCTCGCCGGACTGCAGCTGGTCGACCCGCTCGGACAGTAGGCCCACCGTCCCCAACTCGAAGACGTCGCGGATGCCAAGCTCCACACCGCAATCCGAACGGATCGCGGTGACCAGTTTGGTTGCCACCAGGGAGTGGCCGCCCAAATCGAAGAACGAGTCGTCGACACCCACCCGGTCGTGGCCGAGCAGCGTGGAAAACAGTGCGGCGACGCGGCGTTCGGTGGGAGTCGTCGGGTCGCGGTATTCGGCGCCGGCCGCGATCTCCGGATGCGGCAGTGCGACGCGGTCGATCTTGCCGTGCGCGGTGATCGGGATCTCGTCGAGCACGACGTAGCCGGCCGGAGTCATGTAGTCCGGCAGCGCCGCGGCCACCCGGGCGCGGATACGTTCGACGTCAACGGTTTCGGTGCCGCAGTCCGGGGCCGGGGTCACGTACCCGACCAGGCTCTTGCCCAGCCGGGGCAGGTCCACCGCCAGCACGACCGCCTGGCCGACGCTGGGGTCGACCGAGATGGCGGCGGCGATCTCACCCAGCTCGATGCGGAAGCCGCGGATCTTGACCTGTTCGTCGGCACGCCCGACGAACTCGATGTCGCCGTCGGCGTTGCGGCGGGCCAGGTCGCCCGAGCGGTACATCCGCCCGCCGGGGGTGAACGGGTCGGCGACGAAGCGTTCGGCCGTCAGTCCGGGACGACGGTGATAGCCCTGCGCGACATGTGTTCCGGCGATGTAGATTTCGCCGATCACGCCCACCGGGACCGGCTGCAGCGCATCGTCGAGCAGATGCACCTGGGTGTTGATCTTGGGTTTACCGATCGGCACGATCCGGGTGCCCTGCGTGCCCTGCACCGGGTAGCTGGTGCAGTTGACGACGGTCTCGGTGGGTCCGTAGAAGTTGTACAGCAGCGCGTCGAAGGTGGCGTGGAACTTGTCGGCGATTTCGCCGGGCAGTGCCTCTCCACCGATGGGGACTCGCCGCAGGGTGCGCCACTGGTTGACGCCGGGCAGCGACAGGAACAGCCCCAGCAGCGACGGCACGAAGTGCATCGAGGTAATGCCTTCGCGGCTGAGCAGATCGGTCAGGTAACCGATGTCGCGCAGGCCGTCGGGCCGGGGAATGACCAGCCGGGCACCCATAATCAACGTGCCGAAGATCTCGCCCATCGACACGTCGAAGCTGGGCGAAGCGACCTGCAGCAGCGATTCGGTCGCGTCGACCTGGTATTCGTCGCCGAACCAGACGAAGTACTCGGCGATCGGCGCATGCGGCACCGGGACGCCCTTGGGCAGCCCGGTCGAACCCGAGGTGTAGATCAGGTAGGCGGTGTTGTGTGGGCTCAGTGGCCGAATCAGCTCTTCGGGCGCGGTGCCCGGGTAGTGCGAGAGGCCGGTAACCGGTTCGTGCAGAACTAGTTTGGCGTCCGCATCGCCCAGGATGAAGGAGATTCGATCCTGCGGGTAGGTGGGGTCCACCGGCAGATAGACCGCACCCGCTTTGAGGATGCCCAGGGCCGTGACGACGAGTTCGGGCGACTTGTCCAGCAATAGCGCGACCCGGTCTTCGGTGCCGATGCCCTGCTCGATGAGCCAGTGCGCCAGCCGGTTCGACTCTTCGTCGATCTCGCGGTAGGTGTAGTTGCGGCCTTCGTAGCCGACGGCCACGGCGTCGGGCGCTTGGGCCGCGCGCCGGCTGACCAACTCCGGCAGCGTGGCAGCCGGGGTGGTGAACTCTTCGCCCGTCGACACCCGCCGCAGCCACTCGGCGTCTTCGTCGCTCATCAGCGCGCACGCGGACAGCGGCGCGTCGGGGTTGCTCAGCGCGTTGTCCAGCAAGACGACATAGTGTCGCAGCAGCTGTTCGACCAGAGGACGATCCAGCACCTCGACCAGATATTCGGCCTCGACCAATCCGCCGCTGTTCGCCGAGCAATGAAGCTCCACCATGAAACTCAGTGGCAGCTGGTTGAAGTGACCGCGCAACTCGCCGCGCTCGCAGCCGACGCCCGGCGGGCAGAAGCCGGCGCCATCCGCGTCTCGCTGTCCGAAGCTCACCCGGGTCATGCGGTCCGCGCCGTGCCGGCGATCGGGGTTGGATTCGCGCACCAGCCAGTCCAGGTCGGCGCGTGAGTGTGCGAAGGCGCCCACGGCGCTGTCACGAGTTTGGACCAGCAGTTCCCGGAAGGTCTGGTGGGAGTGCGGTTGCAGCCGAATCACCACGGTGTTGCCGTAATAGCCGATCGCGTCCTCGGTCCCGACGCCGCGATTCAGCACCGGCACCGCGACCAGGAAGTCACTCGACTGCGTGTAGCGCTGCACCAGTGCGGCGAACGCCGACATCAACACCATGTAGGGCGTGGCGCCGCTTTCCCGGGCCAGCGCCGCCGCCCGGTCGACAACGGCCGCCGACAAGGGCGCCGAAGCGCGCTGCGCACGCCAGCTGCTTGGCACCACCGAACCGTTGGTGCCCGGAAGCTCAAGCGGCTCGGGCAGATCCGTAATCAGCGGCCGCCAGTAGTCCGCGTCCTCGTCATGACTCGGGGTGTCGGCGAAAGCCGGCTCCACCGCGGGAGCGCCGGCCACCGGCGCGGCGGCGAAACCATCCGCGTCGGTGTACGCCCCGGTCAGATCGGCGAAGAAGGGCGCCCATGAGCCGTCGTCCCACGCGATGTGGTGGGCGGTGATCAAGAGCATCAGTTCGTCGGCCGACAAGCGCGCCACCGTGACCCGCAGCGGCGAATCCTTGGCCAGGTCGAAGGGCCGGCCGAAGTCCCGCTGCGCCAGCACATCCAGCCGTAGCCGCCGGGACTGATCGGTCAGGCCGGACAAATCGTGTTCGGCCCAGTGCGGTCGCAGATCCTCGCGGATCACCGGATACGGGAAGCCGTCACTGTCGGTCTCGTAGGTGGTGTGCAGCACGGGATGGCGCGCGGCCACGGCATCGACCGCCCCGTGCAGTCGCTTGAAGTCGACGCTGCCGGTGATGCGGTACGAGACACAGATATTGAGCAGCGCGCTGTCGGGATCGACGGACTGCACGAACCACATCCGGTGCTGACCGCCGGACATGCGCGGCTCATTGTAGGTCGCCACGGACCCTTCGACCGCGGGCCGATCAAGGCCACGTTCAGCGATCTTGCGGCGCAGCAGTTCCAGCCGCTTTTCGTCGAGCCGGGCACTGGCACCGGAGGTTTCAGTCACGCTAGGAGTCCAACCTTTCTAGCATCGCGAGCGTCGAGTGGTGCGCCCCGATCGGAGCGGCGGTGGCTTCCAACCTCGGCGGCGCCGTCGGCCCGCCGGTTGAGCCAACGCCCAACGCATCGATCAATTCGTGCACGGTGATGCCGCCGAGCATGCGTGCCACCGGAACCGAGCTCCCCACCGTCCGGCGTAGCCGCTTGCGCAGATCGAGCGCGAGCAGCGAGTCCACCCCGAGGTCGATGAGTGACGCCCTCGGGTCAATCGATGACGAATCACCCAAGTGCAAGGTCGCGGCCAGCTCGGCGCGCACCACGTCGGCGACTGGCTTCGCAGCGGAGCCGTCGTCACTCTCGGGGCTGTCGCTGCTGCCTGGGCCGCTGAACGGCATTGGCATTCCCTGGCTTTTGAAGAAGACCGCGAGCCGCTCGAAGTCCGCGTCGAAAATCAACGGATCACCGTCGTAGCGGTACAGGCTGGCTCCTATCGCCAGTTCGGGTTCCATCGCAATCAGGCCGGAACGCTCGGTGCGGGTGATCTCGTTGGCCGCCACTACCCCGGCGGCCTGCCACAGTCCCCATCGAACCGCCATGCAGTCCCGGCCTCTGGCACGCAGCTGCGCGGCCAGCACGTCGAGCATCCGGTTGGATGCCGCGTAGGCCGCGTGGTTGTAACCACCCCATACGCCAAACACGGACGAGCAGGCCAGTATCCGACTGTCGGGTCGCGCCGGCCACACGTCGGCCAGCAGCGCCAGCCCGCGGACCTTCGCGGCACAGACCTCCGCCACATCCGTTCCGGCGAGATCGGCGCGTGCAACGGCTTTGGCGATACCGGCGGTGTGGATCAGCAATGACGCGCCGGGGCCGGCATATTCGGCGGCGACGGTGGACAAGGCGGCACGGTCGGTGATGTCGCACAGCGGGGCCCGGACCACCGCATCGGAATTTTCCGCGAGCCGCGCCAGCGCGTCGGCATCAACGCCGTTGCGGCTCAACAGGGTGACCGTTCGGGCCCCGTGCTCGATGCAGTACCGCGCGTACTGCAGGCCGATGGCTCCGCTGCCGCCGGTGATCACCACGTTGTCCAGCGCAGCGGCGTCCAGCGGCCGACTGGTTGCCGATTCGCGGCATTCCCGGAAGGTCCGGACATGGCGTCGCGGCGATTCGGTTCCTCGCAAGGCGATCTCGGCGCCGTCACCGAGCAGCACGTCGACGACCGCGAGTGCAGTCTCGGGGTTGACGTCGCGGCTGGGGAGGTCCAGATGCCCGAAGGTCTGGTCGGGGAATTCGAAGCCGACGCTGCGATGCATCGCGGCCAGCGCCGCCTGCGCCGGCGAGACTTTTGTCGCGTCGGAATCGACGTGCTCGGCACCGACGGTGAGCAACCAGACGGCCCGGCATGGTGGACCGATAACCGCGGTGTAGTCGGGCAGGCCAGCATCGGCGCGGCCGGCGATCTGCTCGATTGCGGCAAGCGCATCCAGCTGGTCGAGCTCCGGGGCGATCACCGCGACGACTTGCGCCTCGCCCAGCGGCACTGCCTGGCAACCGTCGTGCGTGGCAACGGCGTCGATCAGCTGCTGGGTCAATGCGCCTGCTGCGGCCTCACCGAAAAACCCTATGGTGCAACGCGTTGCGCTGGCCGCAGGCGGTGAGGTCAGCTGCTGCCAGTCCTCGACGGCAACGGTAAGCGCCGGAACCGGCGCCGTGTCGGTCAGCGGTTCCGTTGTCGCCCACAGATGCTCCGCCCGCATCGGCGCGTTCGGGAATCCGCGCAGTGGCTTCTGGACACCGCCCGGGACGGCGTTGGCCCACGGGCTGCCGGGTTCAGCGGTCGCCACGGCGGCGATGCTCGCCGACAGCGAGTCGGTAACGGGTTTGTCGCGGTGCCCAGATCCGACGATCACGGCCGACTCGTCGTCGACGATGTCGGTGAGCGGATACAGCAGCGATGGGTGCGCGGACAGCTCCACGAACGTGTCGATACCGCCCTTTTGGGCACGTCGCACGGCTCGATCGAATCGCACTGTGCGGCAAAGGTTCTCATACCAGTACTCGGAGAAGTCTGCGTCGCCGTCCACCTCGTCACCGAACGTGGATCCAATGAAACGCGCAGCTCCGCGCCGGAAGCCCGACTCGGGGATCAGCTCGATCAGCGGGGTGCGCAACGGCCGTAGCGCACTGGTGTGGCCCGGATAGTCCACCGACAGCTGGTGATTGAAGATGCCTCGCCGTCCGGCCAGCTGCACCGCGGCGGCCACGGCGTGATGGTCACCGGACACCACGGTCGACGATGGCCCGTTGACCGCCGAAACTTCCAGCCACCCGGGCGCATCGGCCAGCACCGACTCCGCCTCCTCGACGCCGACTCCCAGCACCGCCATCGCGTAGCGGCCGGTCAGCCGGTCGACAACGCTAGCGCGCGCGCCCACCAAGGTGACCGCGTCGGGCAGCGTGATCGTTGCGGCCACATACGCGGCCGCGACCTCGCCGAGGCTGTGCCCGATGGTGACCTCGGGAACTACGCCGCAGTCTCGCCACGCTGCGGCCAGCGAGACCGCATGCGTGAACTGTGCTCCCTGAATCTCCGTGCGCGACCAGCTCTGCTCCACCTCGCCCGCCAGATACGGCAGTGGTGACGGCAACGCGGCGGCGACGAAGGCCTGCCCGCACTCGTCGGCGGTGTCCCGGTAGGCCGGCAGGCGCCGGTAGGCGTCGGCTCCCATCGCGTGCCATTGATTGCCTTGCCCGGGAAACACGAACGCGATACGCGGCGCCGAGCTCTTCGACGACCAGCTGATCAGGGGGTGGTCAACAGCACGGGCGAGCGCGGACAAGCCGTCGACGAGCTCGGCCCGGTCGGCGGCCCGCAGCACCGCGCGGTGCCGTCGGACCCGCCGCAGCCGCAGCAGGGTCGACGCAACCGCTGCCGCGACATCCGGTGCGTTGGACCCGGTGCGATCGAGGTAGTCCAGGATGGCCGCCGCGTCCTGGCGGACGAGTTCCTTGTCGTGCGAGGTGAGCAACACCGGGACACGACCATCGGGTAACACGTGATCGAGCACTATGCGACCTCTGGCACTGAGACGATCAGATGTGCGTTGGTGCCTGCGATCCCGAACGCCGACGCCACGGCCGTGCGCTGTCCGGCGATGGCCGGCCACGGCGTCAAGCTCTGCGCCAGACGCAACCCTTGGCTTTCCCAATCGATTTCGGGGCTGGCTTCGGCGGCGTGCAGGGTGGCCGGGATGGCGCCGTGTTCGGCCGAGACGAGAACTTTGGCCAGGCCGAGCGCGCCGGCAGCGGCCAGCGAGTGGCCCAGATTGGATTTCACCGAACCCAGCATCGCTCCGGCACCGGGTTCGGTGTCGCCGTAAGTCTGCGCCAGCGAACGTAGTTCGGTGCGGTCGCCCAGCCGGGTACCGGTGCCGTGGCCCTCGATCATCCCCACTTCCTCGGGCTTGATCCCGGCCTGGGTGATGGCCCGGCGGAACAGCCGGACCTGTGCGTCCCCGCTGGGGGCGGACAGGCCGGCGCTGCGGCCGTCCTGATTGACCGCGGTAACGCGGACTTCGGCCATGATCTGCTCGGCCGGCCCGCAGCGCGGCCGATTTACGTTGCAGCACAAACATTGCCGATCCCTCTGCCCACACCGTTCCGCTGGCCTGCGCGCTGTACGGACGGCAGTAGCCGTCGTCGGAGAGGGCATGCTGCTTGGAGAACTCGACGAAGAAGCCGGGTGATCCCAGCACATTGACTCCGCCGGCCAGCGCCAGGTCGCAGTCGCCGTCCTTGAGGGCACGCACGGCAACGTGGAAGGCCACCAGTGCCGACGCGCACGAGGAATCGAGGGTGAGCGCCGGGCCGGTCAGCCCCAGCGTGTACGCGACCCGACCGGAGATCACGCTCAGCGCCGTCCCGGCGAGCAGATGACCACTGTGCCGGGAGAACTCGGCCATCTCTGGGCCATACCCGGTCATGGACGCGCCGACATAGCAACCCACGTCATGGCCGGCAAGGTCGTCGGGATTGATGCCGCTGTTCTCCAGCGCGCGCCACGACACCCGCAGCGTCACCCGCTGCTGCGGGTCCATCGCGATCGCCTCGCGCGGCGAAATGCCGAAGAATTCGGGGTCGAATGTGGCTGCCCCGCTTAGGAATCCACCGCGGTCATGAATCTGTTTGAATCCGCTGCGATGTGATCCGGCGAGCAGCTCCGCGACCGGCCAGCCACGGTCGGCCGGGAACGGGCCCAGCGCCTCACGGCCGTGCGCCAACAGGTCCCAGTAGCTGTCGGCGGTGTCGATGCCCCCGGGCGCTTCGACGGCCATCCCGACGATCACGACCGGGTCGGCACCTTCGGGTTCGAACCCGTTGTCAGGCATCGGCATTCACCTGTGCGGCGATCGCGTCGACGTGGTCATAGACGTAGAAGTGCCCGCCGTCGTACAGCGACAGCGCAAACCTCCCGGCGGTGTGCCTCTCCCACTGCCGCAGCACATCGATTCCGATACGGTGATCGTCGCGGCCGCCGAGGACATGGATGTCGGCACCAATGCGGATGTCGGGACTGGGGTCGTAGCGATTGAACGCCTGGTAGTCGGCCCGCATCGCGGTGGTGAGCAGTTCGGAGAACTCTTCGTCGGCAAGCAGTTCGGGATCGGTACCGCCGAGGTCGGCGATGTCGGCGAGCACTCCGTCATCGCTGGTCGGCAGCTCGGGCAGGTCGGCCACCACACACGGCGGCGGACCCGCAGATGCCCACAACATCTGCACGGCGACGTCGTTGTCTTCGGCCACCCGGGCGAATTCGAACGCCACGACAGCGCCCATGCTGTGGCCGAACAACCGCAACGGTGCGACGCTGCGCCATGACCCGGCCGCGAAGAGTCCGAGGGCTAGGTCATGCACGGTTTCGTGGGCAGGTTCGGCAAGCCGGTCGGCACGCTGCGGGTATTGCACGATGTAGGTGTCGCCGCCGGCGGCCAGCGCTGCGGCCAGCAGCCGGTAGCTCGCGGCGGCGGCCCCGGCGTGCGGGAAGACCACAGTGGCGCCCGCGGCCTGCTTTTCGTCTCGCCCCGGGACGAGCTTGACCCAGGAAGGAAACGTGGACGGCATGCTAATCATGTCACGGAATGTCATTGTCCCGCTTCATAGTTTGCGGATTGATCAGTTGCGTCCAGAACCGAGTCAGCGTCCATGCCGATAACCTCCAGATACAACTCGGCGACCTGGTCGAGCCGGCCGGGGTCGCGCTCGCGGCGACCGAGCAACCCGGCGAGCGCCGAAACGGTTCGGTTGGCGAAGACGTCGGCGACCATCACATCCGGGCTGTCCAGCCAGGCGCGAATTCGCGCCACCGCCTGGGTGGCCAGCACCGAATCGCCGCCTAGGGCGAAGAAGTCGTCGTCGAGACCGACCCGATTCAGGCTGAGCAATTCCGCGACGATGCCGGCAAGAGCGGATTCCAGCGCCGTCGACGGCGCCCGGTGGCCGGGTTTGTCGGTGTCCGAGCCGGAGACGGCGGCGGCCAGTTGCCCGGCGACGACGCGACGGTCGATCTTGCCTGCGTCGGTGAACGGAATGTTCTCCACCCGCAGTACGTGACGCGGAATCATATGCGTGGGTAGGACATCGACGAGAGCATCGCGAATCTGCTCGGGAGTTGGCTCTGTGTCGCCAGATGCCTCCGCACAGACGGCCGCGGCCAGCACCTCGGATCCACCCGACCCGGAAAGCAAGGCCGCCACCGCGATTCGCACTCCCGGCAACCGCCGTATCGCGGCCTCGACCTCGCCGAGTTCGACCCGGTACCCGCTGATCTTGATCCGGTGGTCGGCGCGGCCGACGAACTCCAGCGTGCCGTCCGGCCAATACCTGGCCAAATCACCCGTGCGATACCACCGTCGGCCGTCATGTTCGACGAATCGCTCCGCGGTGAGATCGGGACGACCGCGATAACCGCGCGCGATGCCGCGGCCCGATACCCAGAACTCGCCGGGCACCCAGTCGGGGCAGTCGTCGCCGGTGTCGCTGACGACACGGCACGCGTTGTTGACAAGCGGCGTCCCAAAGGGCAGGGCGGTCCAGTCCGCCGGCAGCGCGGCGGCGTCGAGCACCTCGAAAATCGTGTTGTGGACCGGGGTTTCGGTCGCACCGCCCAGGCCGGCGAACCGCAAGTTGGGTGCCTCGGCCGCAAAGCGCCGAGCCACCTCGGGCCGCACCCAATCGCCACCGGTGGGAATCACCCGCACCGACCAGAGTCCCCCGCGCGCGGGAGGTGCCCCCAGCCCGCCGGCCACCTCGATCAGCATCTCCAGCCAACCCGGCATGAAATGCAGCACGGTGATGTGGTGGGTGTCGATCAGCCGGGACCACGCGTCGGGATCACGGCGTTGCGCCTCGTCGACCACGACGATCGATCCGCCCGTCCGCAAGGTGACGAAGATGTCCATCACCGAAATGTCGCCTTCCAGCGTCGACAGGGCCAGGCATCGATCCTGCGGCCCGATCTCGAAGTGACGGCCGATGAATTCCACCGTGTTCATGGCGGCGTCGTGTGTCACCTCGACACCTTTGGGTTCACCGGTTGAGCCCGAAGTGAACAAGACGTAGGCGAGGTCGGCGGGATCGACTCTGATGGATTGAATCTCGGCGCCGGCCGTCACGTCGGCGAGCACGTCGGCAAGCGTCAGCGCGGGCACCGGCAACGACGGCTGCTGCTGTCCGCCGCAGACCAGGGCCAGCCGCACGCCTCCAGTTTGCAGGATGCGCTCCGCGCGCTCGCGGGGTTGATCGACTCCGATCGGCAGATAGGCCGCGCCGGCCGCCAGGATGCCCAGCACCGCGGTCACCTGCTCGGCGGACTTCGGGCCGACCACCGCGACCGTGTCGCCGGCCTCGACCCCGGCCGCACGCAATGCCGCGACCACCGCCAGCACCCGATCACACAACTGCGCATAAGTGAGGTCACCGGAACTGGAAAACACCGCGGGAGCATCGGGCCGCTGCTCGGCCTGCCGGAAGAACCCGTCGTGCAACGCCTCTCCGCTGGGCTCGGCGGTGCGGCTGTTGACCGCGTCACGCACCGCGCGCTGTTCGGCGGGCAGCGCCGACGGGCCCGCGAGCTCCCACGGTTCGTCGCCGGAAGCCAGTCGAAGTAGCTCGTCGACCTGGTCAGCGAACATCGCATCGATGACGCCCGGCGCGAAAACACCGTCGCGCACGTCCCAGTTCACCAGCACTCCACGGTCGAACTCGGTGACTTGAGCGTCGAGCAGTACCTGCGGGCCCTGGGAGATGATCCATCCGGGAGTGCCGAATTGCTCTGTGACGTCAGCACTGAATAGTTCTCCGAGTCCCAGCGCACTGGTGAAGACGACCGGCGCCAGCACCTGGGTGCCGCGGTGGCGACTCAGATCGCGCAGCACGGACAGCCCGGAGTAGGCGGAGTGCGCGGCGGCGGTTTGCAGGGCATCCTGCACCGCCCGCGCCCGCTGCGCGGGGGTTGCTGCGCCCGTCAGATCGACGTCGAGTAACAGCGACGAAGTGAAGTCGCCCACCAACAAGTCGACGTCGGCGTGCAGCGCCCGGCGCCCGAACAGCGGGACGTTCAGCAAAAACCGCGACGTGGCCGACCAGCGGGCCAGGACATTGGCGAACGCTGCGGCCAGCGCCATCGCCGGCGTGATCCCCCGCGCCCGCGCACGGGAGAACAGGGCGTCGCGGGTCGCCGCGTCCAGCCAGTGCCAGCGACGCGTTCCGCGCCGTGAGTCCCGGCCTCCGAGCACGGGCGGCATCGGTGGGTCGGGCAACTGTGGGATGCGTTGCGCCCACCACTGTCGGGCGGCATCGCGAGCCGGCTGTGGGCGCTGTTCATCGCGCACCGTGGCTTGACGGTATTCCCGGTAGGTGTAGCCCAATTCGGGCAAATCGCGACCGACGTAGAGGGCGGCAAGGTCGGACATCAGAGTGCGGTAACTCATCGCGTCCGCGGCCTGCATGTCCAGATCGACGTGCAGCCGCGAACGCTCACCGGGCAGCAGCGTCAGCGCGAGTTCGAACACCGCGCCGTCGAGTTGCTGATGCGACTTGTCCTCTCGGATCTCGTCGAGCCGCTCGGCGGCCCGCTCCGGGTCGCGGTGCCGCAGATCCTCGACGACCACGGGGAACTCTCCACACTCGTCGGCCGCGGCAATGCGCTGCGTGCCGTCGGGCAGGAACCGCACGCGCAGCATCGGATGGCGAAGCGCCAGCTGGGTGGCCGCCGCGCGCAGTCGGTCCGGATCGGTCGGCCCACCGTCAAACTCCGCATACAGGTGCCCGGCGACCCCGCCGAACTGCTGGTTGTCGTGGCGGCCCACCCACATCGCGTGCTGCATCGGGGCGAGCGGAAACGGCTCACCGGATGCGTCGGCGCCGTCGGTATCGGGGGCCTGCTCGTCGGCGTCGGCGGCCTGTGAGCCCGCGGCTGCTACCAGCTCCGACCAGGCCTCGATCGTCGGCGTGGCAGACAACGTGGCGAAGTCGACGTCAATGCCCCGGCGGCGCCAACGACCGGCCAGCGACATCATCCGGATCGAGTCCAGGCCCTGGCTGATCAGGTTGTCAGCTGGCTGAACAGCGTCAACACCGACGCCGAGCAGTTCGGCTACCTCCGCACGGATGTCCTCCGAGCCCGCGGGGGCACGCACCACGACTCTCCTCCTGAATTAGCACAGGCTGCCCTAATTTGGTTTGGTTACCCTATCCTTTATCCCGGCGCCTTTGCTACCAAGCCCCCCTTAAGGAGCCCCGGTGATCCCGAACACAGCGCAGCCCGTAGCGGGTTTTGTGCCGTTCCCCGCCGACCGGGCCGCCGCCTATCGAGCGGCCGGCTATTGGGCGGGCCGACCCCTGGACTCCGTCCTGACCGAGGCGGCCGCCCGCTGGCCGGACAAAGTCGCGGTGCTCGACGCGCGCGCCGAGCAGGGTATGACGTTCGCCGAACTCGACGAGCGGGCCCGGCGCGCCGCCGCGGGGCTGCGTGCTCTGGGCATCGCGCCGGGCGACCGGGTGTTGCTGCAGCTGCCCAACGGCCCGCAGTTCGCGGTGGCGCTGTTCGGACTGTTGGGGGCCGGAGCCACGCCGGTGATGTGTCTACCGGGCCATCGCGCCGCGGAGTTGGGCCACTTCGCGGCGGTCAGCCAGGCCACCGGGCTGCTGATCACCGATACCGCAAACGGTTTCGACTACCGCGCCATGGCGCGCGAGCTTGTCGAGAACCACCCGGGCCTGCGGCACGTCATCGTCGATGGTGATCCCGAGTCGTTCGTGTCATGGGCCCAGCTCTGCGAGTCCGCCGCCGATACCGAGCCTCGTCCAACGTTCGACCCGGGATCGCCTGCGCTGCTGCTGGTTTCCGGCGGCACCACCGGGCTGCCCAAGCTGATCCCCCGCACGCACGACGACTATGTGTTCAACGCGGCAGCGAGCGCCGAGATCTGCTGCCTGCGCTCCGATGACGTCTATCTGGTCGTGTTGTCGGCGGGCCACAACTTCCCGCTGGCCTGCCCGGGCCTGCTCGGCGCGATGACGGTGGGCGCCACCACGGTGTTCGACACCGATCCCAGCCCCGAGGCCGCGTTCGACACGATCGCGCGCCATGGCGTCACGGTCACCGCCCTGGTCCCCGCATTGGCCAAACTGTGGGCACAAGCCTGCGACTGGGAGCCGGTGACACCAAAGACATTGCGGCTCTTGCAGGTTGGCGGTGCCCGGTTGGAGCCCGACGACGCCCGCCGGATTCGCGAGACGCTGACTCCGGGGCTGCAGCAGGTGTTCGGGATGGCGGAGGGACTGCTGAACTACACCCGCCTCGACGATCCGGCCGACGTGATCGAACACACTCAGGGCCGGCCACTGTGCGCGGCCGACGAACTGCGGATCGTCGACGGTGCGGGTGAACCCGTGGCGCCGGGCGAAGAGGGCGAGCTGCTGGTGCGCGGCCCCTACACGCTCAACGGCTACTTCCGGGCCGAGCGCGACAACCAACGCAGCTTCGACCCCGACGGCTTCTATCGCAGCGGCGATCTGGTCCGTCAACGAGACGACGGCAACCTGGTGGTCACCGGCCGGGTCAAAGACGTCATCACCCGCGCGGGTGAAACGATCGCCGCCCAGGACCTCGAAGAGCAGATGCTGACTCACCCGACGATTTTCTCGGCCGCCGCGGTGCCGCTGCCGGATCCCTATCTGGGTGAAAAGATCTGCGCCGCAGTTGTTTTCAGCGGCGAGCCGATCGGGCTTGCCGAGTTGAACGGCTATCTTGACCAGCGCGGTGTCGCCGCGCATTCGCGGCCGGACATGTTGGTCGCGATGCCGGCGCTGCCCACCACGCCGATCGGAAAGATCGACAAGAAGGCCATCGTCCGCCAGGTCGGCGCCGCGTAATCAGGTCGGCACAGCGTGCCGAGTGTGAACTCACGGCTATCGGTGTGCACTGAGGGCGGGGTGCCGCGGCGTGTCGGCGCCCTGAGCGCACACTCGATGGCGAAGGGCTGCACCGCGTTGCCGAGTGTGAACTCACGGCTATCGGTGTGCACCGAGGGCGCCCTGAGCGCACACTCGACGCCGTCACCGCACACGCGAGGCGGCTAGTAGTTCAGACCGGAGAACATGACGCGGCCGGGGTCGACCTTCTGTCGTACCGCGGACAGCCGGGAGAGGTTCTGGCCGAAGTAGCGCGCGGGTGGCTGGTTTGCCTCGATGTAGTTCACATAGCCGCCGACCGAATATGCTTGCACCGCTTGGTGAGCCGTGCTCAGCCAGTTCGTTGCGGCCGCCGGGTCGCCGGTCTCGACGTACCACTGCACCAGCGCGGCCTGCCGGCGCCACGGAAACGCGGTGGCCCCCGGTGCCACGGTGGCCAGCGCACCGTCGAGGGCGTGCATGATGGCCAGCATGCGGCCCGCGCCGCGAGGAAAAGCGTTGACCGCGGCGGCGATTCCCTGCGCGGCGGCCGGGGTGAGACTCGGAAAGACATCCGATCCGCCGACGTAACCGAGCGGGGCCGGGTTGAGGTTGTTGACGGCCAGATACCTCACCAGGTCCATGCGGTTGAACGTGTGGTTCTCGGTTCCGGTCGGCTGTATCCCCACGGCAGAGACGATGGCGTTCGCCACGCTGGGACCCGACCCGGCCGGGCAGGTGGCGAGAATCCGACACTGCGAACCCATGCCGTCGTTGGTGCTGTCGGCCAATGCCCAGCTGTTTCGGTCGGCGGTGCGCAGCCAATTCGCCCAACCGACGAGCACCTGCGCGAACGACTGCGGCGGGAAGTTCAGGTTCACGGCGTCGACGTCGTGGGTGGCAAAAGTGTTGAAGGTCATCGAGGTGGTCACCCCGAAGTTGCCGCCACCGCCGCCGCGCAGCGCCCAGAACAGGTCGGGGTTGCTGTTCGCAGACGCGGTGACCGCCTGGCCGCCAGGTACCACGACAGTGGCCGACGTCAACTGGTCGCAGAGCAGGCCGGCGTGCCGGGAATCGGCGCCCATCCCGCCGCCCAGGGCGTGTCCCGCCGCACCGACCGACGGGCAAGTACCCGTCGGCAGGCCACGGCCGGCACCGGCCAGCGTCTCGTGCATCGAATACAGACTCGTCGCCGGCGTCACCGTGACCTGGCCGGTAGCGGCATCGTAGTTGATTCCGCCGGGCAGCTGGCGCAGGTCAAACACCATGGCGCCGTTCGCCGTAGACGCACCGATATACGAGTGCCCACCGCTGCGCGGCGCGACCTTGAGGTGGTTGGCGGCCGCGAATGCCATCGCCTTTTGCACGTCCGCCGCCGATGTCGGGGTGACGATCGCCGCCGGAGTAAAGCCGTTGTAGTTGGTGTTGAACACCTGCTTGGCGGCCCCGAATTGGGGACTGTCCGGGAGTAGCACCTTACCGCCGAGGGCGCTCGAAAGTCCTTCCCAGCCAGTGGCATTCGGTGCGGCGGCAGCCGGGACCGAACCGAGTCGGCCCGATCCGAGCATTGCACCGGCCGCTAACGCTCCGGCGGCGCCACGCAGAAACGTCTGCCGTGAGATCTCACGCGCCATCGTCGGACTTCCGCGATTGCGTCATGCCCCGCATTGTTAAACCACGCGCTCCGCGGCAGCGCCCGACGTGCGGCGGTATAACCGAAACGAGCTCGAACCGTTACCGCCGCCTGACCGAACGCGGGGCGCACACCATTCCCCGCACGACACGCGCGGGCCTAAGCTAGTGATCGATCGCGTCCACAACCGGGAGCGACCGCACGGAAAAGGAGCGAGGTAATGGCCCAGGGTCTGTATGGATTGCTGACCGTCGTTGCCCTCGCGCTGGCTCTGGTGTTGGTGGTCGTTGCTACGGTGTTCGTCGCACGGATGGAGCGCCGAGTACCTGCTCCGATCAGCGAAGAAATTGGCAGCGCCAAGACCGTTCTCCATAAAGTCCGCAAACGCGAGCCCATGTCGCCCGACGAGGTGAGCTTCGCAAAGCAGGTCGTCGCCGATCGCAGCTCTTTGCGGGCGTTGTGCATCCCCGCCGCGTTGTTCATGTTGGGATGCTTTTTTGTGTTCGGCAGTCTTTACCACTTGCATGGGGCGACACCGTCCGAGCGGACATTCCTGGGAGTGATTCCGATGCTCACGTCCACAAACCTGGGCCTGCGGATGCTGAGCAGCGCACGGCTGAAGGGGCGCTTGCGGAAAATGGCGTAACGCAACGCCACGTGGCCTCGTCCACACCCATTCTCACGTGCCATTTTCCGCTGGCAGCACTACTTGCAGCAAAACCCCGGGCATAGCGATTCGCCGTGCTGCCGTCTTCGTCGATTCCCGGTGAGTTCAGGACGGGACTCGTCCCTGTTGCCGAGAGCACCAGCGGATGGCAACGTCCGTGGTCATCGTGTTCGTTTTTTCGCGAAGAGCCGCTAGTCTTGACGATCAGTCCAAGCCATTGGGCACACGACCGTCTACTATCTGAACCGGCGCGAGGGCGGGATGGGATGAGAGCACAAGGTCAGGGGCCGGAGCCCGAAAAGGTGATCGAGTGAGCCCGCGATCAACCGGGAGGAACGTCCTGGCGCGAATCTGGATGCCGTTGGTCGCGGTCGTTGCGGTCGGTGCGGGCCTGCTGTGCATGCACAAAGTGCACCAGTTCTCCGAGCCGGAGCCGGTCATCACCGTCAACGGTCCGCAGGCACCCGATGAGTTCAACATCAAACGGATCACCTATGAGGTGTTCGGCTCCGCAGGGCAAGGCGGGAAGCTCGTCTACATTGACATCGACGGCCACCCGCATCAGGTTGAGGTCACGACACTGCCGTGGAGCCACACGGAGACCACCACGCTAACGGTGGCGTCCGGCAGCATCTCGGTGCACGTTCGTGGCGGTCAGGTGGGCTGCCGGATGCTGGTGGATGGCGTCGTCCGCGATGAACAGTCGAGTGACCATCAGGACGCCGACGTCCAGTGCAGAGTGAAATCGGCATGAGCGAGCACCGCACCGATGAGCCCCGGGTCAAACGCCCTTTCATCCCCAGGATGGTCCGTGCCTTCGCGATACCGATCATCTTCTTCTGGGGTCTTCTCGCGGTCACAACGAACACCTTTATGCCCCAAGTAGAACGGGTCGCAGAAGAACTCGCCGGACCGATGGTCCCGCACTACGCGCCCTCACAGCGGGCACTGCTGCACATCGGCGAAAAGTTCCACGAATCCAACTCGACCAACTTGACCATGGTGGTGTTCGAGGCGAACCGGCCACTGGGAGACCAGGACCATCGGTACTACGACGATCTGATGCGCCGCCTCGAGCGCGACACCAAGCACGTGCAGTACGTGATGGATTTGTGGGGCAAGCCGTTCACCGCGGCGGGGGCGCAGAGCGTCGACGGCAAGTCCACCTATGTGCTGTTGCGTCTCGCCGGTGACATCGGCCAGATTCAAGCCAACCAGTCGGTGGACGCCGTCCGCGACATCGTCAAGAAGGACACCCCGCCGCCCGGCCTCAAGGTCTACGTCAGCGGCGCGGCCCCGCTGGCCTCCGACACGTTGGCTATCGCGAATGCGAGCCTGAACAACGTCACGATCGTCACGATCGTCCTCATCATCGTGATGCTGCTGCTGGTGTACCGCACCCCGTCCACCCTGTTGGTGCCCTTGCTCGGCGTCCTCATCGAGATGCTCGTCGCGAAGGGCATCATCTCGACCCTCGGGCATTACGGATACATCGAACTCTCGTCGTTCGCGGTGAACATCGTCATCGCGCTGACCCTGGGAGCCGGAACGGATTACGGCATCTTCCTGATGGGTCGCTATCACGAGGCGCGACAGGCCGGCGAAAGCCGGGAAGACAGTTTCTACATCGCGTACAAGGGTGTTGCGCCCATCATCATCGGTTCCGGGCTGACGATCGCCGGTGCGTGTTACTGCCTGACGTTCGCGCGCCTGAACTACTTCCACACCATGGGGCCGGCAGTAGCGATCACCATGCTGTTCACCATCGCGGCAGCGATGACGCTGGGCCCGGCGGCCTTGACCGTCGGCAGCCTTTTCGGGATGTTCGACCCGAGAACCACCGTCCACGGACGTTTGTATCGGCGGATCGGGGCGAGCGTGGTGCGCTGGCCGGTGCCGATCCTGGTGGCCAGCTCCGCCGTTGTGATGCTCGGAGCGATCTTCGTGCCGACCTATCGGCAGAACTACGACGATCGCCAGTACCAGCCGGCCAATGCGCCCGCAAACCTGGGTTTCCAAGCGGCCGATCGGCATTTCCCCAAAAGCAAGCTGTTCTCCGAGATGCTGATGGTCGAGACCGATCACGACATGCGCAACTCGGCCGACTTCATCTCGCTGGACCGGGTCGCCAGGGCGCTGATTCGGCTGCACGGTGTGGCGATGGTGCAGGGCATGACCAGGCCGTTGGGCCGGGCGCTCGAGCACGCCAGCATTCCGTACCTGTTCACCACGCAAGGCAGCGGCAACGGTCAACAACTCCCGTTCAATAGGGAGCAGAACTCCAACACCGATGCGCAGGCCGAGATCCAGGCGCACTCTGTCGCGGTCTTGCGGAAGGAGATCGGCTATTTCCAAAAGGTCTCCGATGAGCTGCACCAGACGGTGCTCACCGTTCAGGATCTGGAAAAAATCACCCAGGAGATGAACGAGGAAGTCTCAAATCTCGACGATTTCTTCCGTCCGATCAAGAGCTACTTCTATTGGGAGAAGCACTGTTTCGACATCCCCATCTGCTGGGCATTCAGATCGGTATTCGACACGATCGACCACATCGACCATTTGGCCGAAGACATCACCCGCACCAAAATGTCGCTCGAAGAGGTCGACAAGGCCTTCCCGCAGATCATCGCCCAACTGAAAGCCACCGCCGACGACACCGAGGCACTGCAGTTGAAGTTGGTGAACAGTTACGGTTCGGCGGATCTGCAGGCCACCCAGACCGAGCAGACATTCGACGATTCGATCAACGTGGGCAACGACTTCGACAAGTCCCGCAGCGACGATTTCTTCTACATCCCGCACGAGGCCTTCGACAACGAGGACCTCAAGGCGGGCATGAAGTTGATGATGTCGCCGGACGGGAAGGCGGCCCGGTTCATCGTCACCCACGAGGGTGACGCCATGGGCCCCGAAGGCGTGGAGCATGTCGAACAGTTCCCCGACGCGATAAAGACGATCCTGAAAGAGACCTCGTTGGCCGGCGCACGGATCTACATCGGCGGTTCGGGGTCCAACGACAAGGACATCAAGGAATACGCGACGTCCGATCTGCTGATCGCGGCGATCGCCGCCTTCGTCCTGATCTTCTTGATCATGATGTTCATCACGCGAAGTCTGGTGGCTGCCTTGGTGATTCCCGGCACCGTGGCCTTCTCCTACGCCGGCGCGTTCGGGTTGTCCATACTCGTCTGGCAGCACCTGATCGGCCTGCACCTACACTGGCTCGTCCTACCGCTGACGTTCATCATCCTGGTGGCGGTCGGGTCGGACTACAACCTGCTGCTGATCAACAGGGTCAAAGAGGAGCTGCACGGCGGAATTCACACCGGTCTGATCCGGTCGCTGGGAAGCACGGGCGGCGTGGTGACCTCCGCGGGTTTGGTGTTCGCCTTCACAATGCTGGCAATGCTGACAAGCGATCTGCGGACCATCGGTCAGGTTGGGTCGACCGTCTGCATTGGCCTGCTGCTCGACACACTGATCGTGCGTTCGTTTGTGGTGCCGGCGATCCTGCGAATCCTCGGGCCGTGGTTCTGGTGGCCGACGCTGGTGCGCAGCCGACCGCTCCCGCAGCACTAAACGCCGGATTGTGTGGAAGTGTCGGTTCTCATTTTCTGTGTCATGTCGCGATTCCTTGACCTGCGGTGATGCGAGTTGTCTTACGTCGTGTCATCAAGCATTTGTCTCAGGTTCGTGTCATTTTTTGAGATGATGCGCTGAAGCGTTCCGGCGGGCTCGCCTGTTCCGCCCATGGCACGCGGAGCGACCGAGCGCGTTACGTCACGTAACAACGCGCGGGCGCGATGACGACCAGCGGCGTGCGAATCTTACAGCGGGTGCAACCGCAGCGGCAGAGGGAGAGCGCACGGCATGGACATGAAACTTGAGGTCGTCGTGGTTCGTCTCCCCGACGTCGACCGGCGTAAGGACGCCTATACCGCTATGGGCTGGCGTCTCGACGCCACCACGATGGTCTTCCAACCAATCGGGGTCGGCCGGGTCCGTACGGCAACGGAGTATGAGCATGATCGCATCTGAAGCGCTTCGTCATTCAAGAATTCCACTTGCCCACGGATCCGGTGCGATCCCCGTCGTCGGATTCGGCACACTGATTCCGGACCTTCCGGCAACCAGGCGGGCCGTCAAGACCGCGTTGGACGTGGGTTTTCGACACCTCGACTGCGCAGAACGCTACCGCAACGAAGAAGCGGTCGGCGAAGCGATTCAGGAGGCATTCGAGGCGGGCACGGTTGCGCGGGAGGACCTGTTCGTCACCACCAAGCTGTGGAACACTAATCATCGTCCAGAGCGGGTCAAACCCGCGTTCGATGCGAGTCGCCACCGATTGCAGGTCGACTATGTCGATTGCTATCTCATCCATACGCCCTTTGCGTTTGCGCCTGGTGACGATCAGGATCCGCGAGACGAGCACGATCAGGTGATCTACGACGAAGGGGTCACGTTGGCGCAGACGTGGCGGGCGCTGGAGTGCCTCGTCGAGGACGGTCACTGCGGGTCGATCGGGTTATCGGATGTCTCGTTGGACAAGCTGCGAGAGATCGTGGCGATTGCCCGGATCAAGCCGGCCGTAGTGCAGGTCGAGTCGCATCCATATCTGCCCGAATGGGGACTGCTCGACTTCTGTCGGGAGAATGGGATTGTGCTGCTGGCGTTTGCAGCGTTGGGACATTCGATGGAACCGAATCTGCTCGACGACCCGGTGATTACGGCCATCGCGCAGCGTGAGCACATGTCGCCGGCCCAAGTCGCTCTTTCCTGGGCCGCGCAGCGAGGGACTGCTTTCCTGACCACCTCGACCAAACCTCAACGCATCCAAGAGAACTATGAGATCTCGGCCTTACCCGAGGATGCCATGTGCGAGATTCGCGACGACATCACCACGAACATCAGGTTCAACGCCGTGGTGCACAGCGGTGTACCCGGATTCATCCCCAAAGTTCAGTGAACCCGACGCTCAGCACTCCCACCATCGAGAGGAAGGAAGTGAGAATCGATGTGATCACCGAGTTCTTCTTGTCGCCCGGCTCACGAGGGAGGCACAGCTGATGTCACGCGTTGCGCTGATCACGGGCGGCAGCCGGGGAATCGGTGCGGCGACTTCACTAGTCCTCGCGCAGCGAGGGTTTCGGGTGGTCGTCAACTACCGGTCCAGTGCCGAAGAAGCCCACCAGGTTGTCCGGGCCGTGACAGCGGCCGGCGGTGAGGCTCTGGCGATCCGCGCCGATGTCACCGAATCGGATGACATCACCGCCATGGTCGACGAAACCCGACGGCGGTGGGGCCAAGTCGACGTGTTGGTGCACAACGCGTTAGTACCCTATGTCATCACCTCGTTCGCCGATCTGACCTGGGAGCAGCTGGGCGGTAAACTGGACAAAGAGCTGTACGCCGCCTACTTCCTGACTAAAGCCGTTGTCCCGGGGATGATTTCCCGTGGCTATGGCCGGCTGATCTTCCTCACTGCAGTGCTGTCTCGTCATCCGCGCGCCGGGATGATCAACCTGGGCACATCGAAGGCGGCGCTGGACCAGTTCGTCCGCTACATCGCCCTCGAATTGGCGCCGCACGGCATCACGGCCAACCTCGTCGCACCAGCAACGGTGCAGGGAACGACGATGAGCCAAAAGTTGACGCCCGAGAAGATGCACGAGCTCGCTGCGGCCACGCCGATGGGACGACTCGTCACTCCCGAGGACGTCGCCGCCACGATCGCGTTCTTCGCAAGTGAGGATTCCGGTTTCACCACCGGTCACACCATCCCGGTCAACGGCGGCACTGAAATGGACTGAGCGCGGCTGCGCTACGTGGAATCCCGATCACATTGAAAGAGAGTCTCACCGTGCACACGATCGACCTGGCCTATGTTGGCCGCGGTATTCACGAGGAACTGGTCGCCTATGTGGCCGATCAGGAGGGCTACTTCGAAGATGAAGGTGTCCACGTCGCGCTGCGCGACGGTACCCGTTGGGACACCAAGCGGCTGGGCGCTGGTGCGATGATCGGGCACGGCCGGTCCCTGTTGTCGCGGTTGACCGAGGGCATCGAATGGACCGGGCTGAGCGTCAACACCGACCGTCCGCTGTTCTGGTTCCTCGGCGGGCCTAACGTGACATCGATGGCCGAGCTTCGCGGCCGCCGCCTGGCGGTACATGCGCCAGACAGTCCCCCCGGATGCTTCGCGCGCATCGTGTTGCGTCAGCACGGCCTGGATCCCGATCGCGATCTGCAGTGCGTGGTGCGCCACCCCGGTGACTACCAGATGGATCTGCGAAACCTACGCAATAAATCCATCGATGCGGCCTATGTTGGCAGCACCATGGGACCCGAACAGGTCGCCGCCGAGGAAGGCTTCCACGTGCTGGCCTGGGTGGGCGATCACTTCCGGATCCCCACCGTGGGCATCGTGGTGGATCCAGCCCACAACCCGATCGACAGCCCCGCGGTCCAAGCGCTGGTGCGCGCCAACGACCGCGCCCTGCAAACCATGGCCGACCGACCCGATCTGACCATCGGCTACATAGCGACGTTTCTAAGCCGGCTCACCCGGGAAGAGGTGCAACGCTACTACGAGCACTACATCGCCCCGTATTTCAGCGCCGACGGCCACGTGGACCTCGACGCCGCCCAGCACGCAGTCGACGCGGTCGCAGCCGAACTCGGCATCGCCTCAGCATCAGCTGACCAGATCTACCAGCCGTCCCGGTAAAGCCTCAACACGTGAACCGACAAACAAACCGCTCGAGGAGCGATCATGCGCGACACCAAGACCGTATTGATCCGACTTCTCTTGGCCCACCGCTAGTTCGTCAAGGAGCACTTCTCATGCCGTATCTGACGAGCCCTGTATGACTCTCCAGTTCGACGCGATCATCGTCGGCGCCGGGCAGGCCGGACCACCGCTGGCCGGACGGCTGACCGACGCCGGTCAGACCGTCGCGGTGGTGGAGCGCAAGCTGATCGGCGGCACCTGCGTCAACACCGGCTGCATCCCGACCAAGACAATGGTGGCCAGCGCGCATGCGGCCCACCTGGCCCGGCGCGGCGCCGAGTACGGCGTCGACACCGGGCCGGTGACCGTCGACATGGCCAAGGTCAAGGCGCGCAAAGACGCCATCATGCTCAACGACCGCCACGACGTCGAGTCGTGGCTTGACGGGATGAAGGGATGCACGGTCGTTCGCGGGCACGCGCGTTTCGAGGACCCGCACACCCTGCGCGTCGGCGACGATCTCCTGGCTGCCGACCGGATCTTCCTGAACGTCGGAGCCCGCGCGGTGGCCCCCGACATGTCGGGATTGGCCGACGTCGACTACCTGACCAACGTCGGGATTCTCGAACTCGACACGGTGCCAGAGCATCTGGTCATTATCGGCGGCAGCTACATCGGGCTGGAATTCGCCCAGATGTACCGCAGGTTCGGCGCGGCCGTGACGATTCTGGAACGGGGAGCGCGGCTGACGGGGCGAGAGGATCCCGATGTGTCGGCGACCATCCAGGCGATCCTGGAGGGCGAAGGCATTGCGGTGCAGTGCAATGCAGACGACATCAGCGTCGCCCGCGACGGCGCCGGTATCGCCGTGACGCCGCGGGCGGGCGCGCCCAGCATCGTCGGTTCGCACCTGCTGGTGGCTGTCGGCCGCCGGCCCAACACCGACGATCTGGGCCTGGATCGGGCCGGCGTGCAAACCAATCCCCGCGGATACATCGTCGTCGACGACCAGTTGCGCACCAACGTCGAGCACATCTGGGCGATGGGTGACTGCAACGGCCGCGGCGCATTCACCCACACGTCCTACAACGACTTCGAGATCGTCGCGGCCAACCTGCTCGATGACGATCCACGCAAGGTCAGCGACCGGATCCCCACCTACGCGCTCTACATTGACCCGCCGCTGGGCCGGGCCGGGCAGACCGTCGAGGAGGTGCGCAAGTCCGGCCGCAAGGCGCTGCTGGGCTTTCGTCCGATGACCAAGGTGGGCCGGGCGGTGGAAAAGGGTGAGACGCAAGGATTCATGAAGGTCGTCGTCGACGCGGAGACCGGCCAGATCCTCGGCGCCGCGATCTTCGGGGTGGGCGGCGATGAGGTGGTCCACGAGATTCTGGACATCATGTCCGCCAAGGCGCCCTACACCACGCTGGCACGCACCATGCACATCCACCCGACCGTCAGCGAGTTGGTGCCGACGATGCTTGAGGAGATGCAACCCCTGCCTTAGCAGACACGGCCGCACCCGGCGACCAGCTGCCGAGTCACACCCCGCCGTAACAGGGGTGTGAGACCCAACCAGTGGAGATGGAGATACGAGATGACCGAGCTTCCACCGCGCCCAGAGGGAATTGCGTTGGCCCACTTCATCGTCTCAGACGATGTCGAGCGCTCTCGGCGCTTCTACACCGAAGTACTCGGCGGCAGGGTGGTCTTCTCCGGAGACGTGACCTATGTCGCGCTATCCAATTGCTGGATCATCATCAATGTCGGCGGAGGCCCGACCGACGACAAGCCAACCGTCACCCTGGAGGCGCCACGCGATCCTGACCGGGTCAGCAGCTTCCTCAATATCAGGGTCAAAGACATCGAGGCCGTGTACGCCGAATGGAGTGCCCGGGGTGCCCAATTCCTGACGCCGCCGAAACAGCACCAGTACGAGATACGTTGCTACATCCGCGATCCCGACGGTCATCTGATCGAAGTGGGGCAAACCACGGACCCGCAGGGAGACTGGTCGCCCGCTCACTGGCCATCGAGCACGGCCGCCGAGAAGGCCGAGTGAATGCCCAGATCACCGGCGGAATCCCTCACATCGACGGTGGCCAGTCCCCCCCGACCGTTCCCCCGCTCTCAGCGAGGCGGTGCGAGACCGCTCGGGCCCGCGATGCTTCGGGCCGCCGTTGTTAGTACCGTGACGCTCAGCAGGTTTCGGTCATGACCACGGCGATCATCGGCACTGGAGGGCTCGGATCGGTCATCGCCCGCCGGCTCGCCTCAGGCGGTGAGACCCTGCGGCTCTCAAGCGCCGACAAGGAGTCGGCACGAAGGCTGGCTGCAGAGATCGGTCGAGCTGCCGTCGTCGCCGTCGACAACCGCGACGCGTTGCAGGGCGCCGATGCCGTGGTCCTTGCGCTGCGCTTCGCCGCTCTGAAGGGCGTCATCGACGAGATCGCCGACCCGCTAATCGACAAGCTCGTGGTCGTTCCGAGCAACCCGCTCGCCACCGACGCACAAGGTAACCTCACACATCTCCTGCCGAAAGGGCAATCCTCTGGCGAGGTTGTAGCCGGGTGGTTGCCGGCGGGGGCGCGCTTGGCCATGGCGTTTGGAACCCTGTCGGCCGATCTCTTCGAGTCCTCCGCCAACCGGTCACCGGAGCCGGCGGTCCTCTTCTACGCGACTGACGACGGCCGTGCTGGCGAGGAAGTCGAGCGATTGATCCGAACGGCCGGCTTCGAGCCGGTGAAGGTCGGCGGGATCGAACAGTCGGGTCGACTCGAGGTGGGCGGGGACCTTCACGATCTCGTAGTCGGCCCCGCGGAGGCGCGGTCATTGATCGGTGGGGCCTGATCGCTTCGCCGCCCTGGCCGGGGCACCTCTTCGGTCGGGCCTTCGCCCAGATGGTCTTGATACCCAGATGCATGTCTATGTTGAGGCAGTGGTTTTGGCGGTCGCTCTCGGCTGCAGAGCGTGGAAGACTTCGCGGGCGATGTAGCGCTTGAGGCATCGCATCATTTCGTTCTTGGATTTACCTTCGGCGGCCTGCCGACGCTGGGGGCCGCCACGCGGCGTGATCGATACCAATCCATGTGCGGCGCGGAGGTAACCGCCGTTCGGTACGCCAAGAGAAGGGACCGTTCCGCTGGTTACGACCCGTCCAGAAAGAACATTCGGAGCGTTCGTTCACGAATCGGCGCCGCACGGTGGAATGCAACTGCACGGCGTGGCGGCGGGTTATTTAATTTGAAGAGGATTCAGACGTGATCTGTGACGCCTGCGGCTAATTGCGGAGTGGGCAAGTATGGCGCCATGTGGCCCGGGGATGCTCTGGCCGATACAGTTGCTGAAGAGGGAAGCGTCAGACTGTCACAACGGCGGGAGAAGCCCATGACCGACCAGCCGGACTCACCCGCAGGGCTGAGCTTCGAGCGCGATGTCCGTCCTATGTTCCGCGAAAAGGACCGCGACTCGATGCTCAAAGCGTTCGACCTCTGGTCCCACAGCGACGTCCAGGCGCACCAGGACGCGATCCTCGAGCGCCTCCGCGACGGCACCATGCCCTGCGACGGGGCGTGGCCGGCGGAGCACATCGCCGTCTTCCAGCGCTGGATCGCCAGCGGGTCGGCGCCCTGAGCGCACGCCGGGGTGACTGAGCAGCTTTCTGTCGCAAGGGCCAATAAGTGAGATAGAGAAGCCGCGCGAGGAGATGTAGCTTCTCAAATCCCGTGTCACACCGTATGACGACGTCACCCGCGCATTCGTGGGGCCGGCAGCCGAGGTTTTGCTGCTGCTGAAAGCATTGCAGGATGCTGCGGAGATGCCCGGAAGGCAGGACAATGGATGATGCTCTACCACACCACCTGCAGAGGGCCTAACTGCAATTGGAGAGATCGATGGACGAAGTACAAGTCGAGCAGCAGAACTATCAGATGCCACCGGTGGAGGGGTTTACGGTCGCGGTCTT
Source organism: uncultured Actinomycetota bacterium (assembly GCA_963794245.1). Classification (GTDB taxonomy): domain Bacteria; phylum Actinomycetota; class Actinomycetes; order Mycobacteriales; family Mycobacteriaceae; genus Mycobacterium. Next base: position 142,227 of record CAWCDD010000010.1, read on the forward strand.
TCTCACCGTGGCCGACCTCAAGCGATCCGCCGAATTCTACAAAACGGTCTTCGATGGAGACATTGTGAGCATGGGCGACGGAAACGCACCTCCGTACGTCAAAATCGCCAACACATGGCTCATTCTCAACGTTGGCGGCGGTCCCACACCGGATAAACCGACGGTAACGCTTAGCCCGCCTCCCGATCCCAATCATCTCAGTAGCTTCATGAATATCCGCGTTGCGGACATTCAGGCGTGCTACAAGTTGTGGAAGAGTCGAGGCGCAACGTTTCTCTCGGAGCCCCTAGACAAGTACGGCGAGACGCGATGCTACATCCGCGATCCAGACGGCTACATCATCGAAGTCGGCCAAAGCAAACCCGGCTTCAAGTACGGGTAGAAGTGGTAAACAGCAAAGTCGTCGTAATAACGGGCGCATCGCATCGCATCGGCGCAAGTCTGGTCGCGCGTACAGCGAAGCCGGATACAACGTCGTTGTCAAATTGCGCCCGCGCCTAGGTGTTCGAGATTTACGCTGCGGCGCTGTGCCAACGAAAAACTGGAAGAACGTACCAAATCGGCCCCGGTGCAACGCATGCACTCATGACATCGAATTCGAGAACCGACAGGAAGACCCATCCCGCCCTGTGCGTTGCCAGAAAGCTGCCATTGACGAATGTCACCATTTGCGGTTGACTCGGTTGCATGGCGGACATCGTTCCGGCCCGCGGGTCATTGCGGTCCCGCGGCGCGGCTGCGGTAAGCACCTACACATTGCGGCCGTTCAGCGGGCTGGTGCCGCCCGAGCGGGCGTGGGGAATTTGGCTGTCGCGCCGAATGATCGCGCGGGTCATGGCCACCTTCGGCCCCCCACTGGCGGGCACGCGCGTTGAACAGGTCGACACCAGGTTGTCCGACGGCCGCCGGGTCAAGGGCGAATGGGTGTACGGGCCACGAACGCCGACGAGCGAGGCTTCGCGGGCGTCGACCGATGCTCGGCCGATGGGCGCCGGCTCTTCTCGCGGGCAAGCCCGCTCGTCGACCGACGCCGGCGCGGTGTACTACGTGCACGGCAGCGGCTACGCCGTGTGTTCGCCAAAAACCCACCGGCGGTTGGCATCCTGGCTGTCGTCGCTGACCGGCTTGCCGGTGTTCAGCGTCGACTACCGGCTGGCGCCACGCTATCGCTTCCCGACCGCCGCCGACGATGTCCGCGCGGGTTGGGACTGGCTGGTGCAAACATGCCGCGTACCGGCGAAACAGATTGTAGTGGCCGGTGATTCGGCGGGCGGCCACCTGACGGTCGACATGCTGTTGCAGCCAGAGGTCGCCGCGAACTCCCCCGCCGCACTGGTGTTGTTCTCGCCGCTGATCGATATGACCTTCGCGCTGTCGCGCGCCCGCGAGCGGATGCGCCCCGATCCCGCCATTCGGGTGCGCGACGCGGCCCGCCTGGTCGCGCTCTATCACGCGGGCATCGATCTCACCCACCCCCGGTTGACGCTCGACATCGCCGGCGGGGCGATGCTGCCTCCGACCCTGGTTCAGGCCGGTGGGGCCGAAATGCTGCAGGACGACGCCCGGCGGCTGGCCGCCGACGTCAAGGCCGCCGGCGGCCGCTGCGAGCTGCAAGTGTGGCCGCACCAAGTCCATGTGTTCCAGGCACTTCCGCGCATGACACCAGAAGCCGCCAAGGCCATGGCGTACGTGGCACGGTTCATCGCCCACGCGTTGCAGGATGCGCGCGCCCTGGCCGACGAGGTGGGCTGACGATGTTGGGTCCGCTGGACAAGCTGCTCGGTAAGTCGAGAACCACCAGCCACGGCGCATTGGCGGTGGTGACCGGGGCCGGCAGCGGCATCGGCGCCGCGTTCGCCGTCGAGCTCGGCCGCCGCGGGGGCACAGTGGTGTGTAGCGACATCGACGAAGCCGCCGCGCAGCAGACCGTCGACAGGGTCGCCGAACACGGCGCGAAAGCGCTGGCGATCCGCTGCGATGTCTCTCGATTCGACGACGTGAGCAGGCTGGCCGAACAGGCGCAGTCCTTCTTCGGGGCCGCACCCACCCTGGTCATCAACAACGCCGGCGTCGGTGCCGGCGGCGCGGCGATCGGCGATGTGCCCCTGGATGATTGGGCCTGGACCCTAGGCATCAACTTGTGGGGGCCGATACACGGCTGCCACGTGTTCACCCCGATCCTGCGCGAGGCGGGGCCGTCACATGCCCCACGCGGCATCATCAACGTCGCCTCGGCCGCGGCGTTCGGCGCCGCCCCCGGTATGGCCGCCTACAACGTCAGCAAGGCCGGTGTTCTCTCGCTGTCCGAAACGCTGGCCGCCGAATTGTCCGGCACCACAGTCCGGGTCACCGTGCTGTGTCCGACGTTCGTCAAGACCAACATCGTCGAATCGGGCCGCATCACCCAGGAATCCGGTGAGCTCGCCGCCAAACTGATGCGCTGGACCGGCCTCTCGGCGCAGAAGGTGGCGCGTACCTGCCTGGACGCTCACGATCGCGGCGAGCTGTACTGCATGCCACAACTCGACGCCAAGATCGGCTGGAATATCAAACGTATTGCCCCACAGACATATACCCGCGTGATTGGGCTCGTATCCCGCGCAAACATGCACTGATAACCGAGTGAAAGGGGGCTGCTGGTGGCCATCGACATGGAAGCCATGCTCGCCAAGATCAAGGATCGGCAGTGGGCACTCGCCGACATCGACTGGGACGCACCGGGCGCGGACACCATCAAGCCCGAATTCCGGCCCAAGCTCAAGGCCTTCATGGCCGACCTGTGCTGGATCGAGAACATCGGCGCCCGGGGCTTCGCGGCGCTGGCCAAGAAGGCGCCGGACGCGACCATCGCCGAAATCTACCGGTATTTCCACGCCGAGGAGCAACGTCACGCCAACGCCGAACTGGCGCTGATGAAGCGCTGGGGCATGCTCGAGGACGGCGAGATCCCCAAGCCCAACGTCAACATCCGGTTGGCCATCGAGTGGCTGGACACGTTCGCCGACGACATGCCGCTGTCGGTGCTGGGCACCGTGATCCCGATGCTGGAGGTGGCACTCGACGGTGCGTTGCTGAAATTCCTGCTGGAATCCGTGCAGGACCCGGTCTGCCACCAGGTTTTCGAGAAGATCAACAACGACGAATCTCGGCATATCGCCGTCGATTTCGAGGTGCTGGAGATGATCGGCAACGCAAAGGCCCGCCGCCTGGCCATCGAATTCGTCGGCCGCTTCGCATCACCGGGCCTGATCCTCGGGATGGTCATGTACGTACCGCTACTCAACCGCGTCCGCAACGAGATGGCCGGGATGGGAATGGAACCCGAGCGACTGTTCAACGCGGTCAACCGTTTCAAGCAACTCGGCGATCGGGGCGAACGTACCCGGCGGGTGCCTACCTACAAATTGCTCAAGCGGCATGGCATGTGGGTGGTCAACCCCAGACACCCCTATCAGCTGCTGGCCAATTCCATGGTGTGGCTGTCGGATTTCTATCCCAAGCCGCTGCTCAGGCCGATGCCGAGCTGGTCTCGAGAACTCACCCACGAGCCGGCGGCGTGATCATGAGCGCCGACCACATCCACGCAACTCTGATCATCGGTGCCGGCTTCACCGGCCTCGGAACCGCAATTCGGTTGGCCGAGGCGGGGGTTAGCGACTTCGTCATCCTGGAGCGCGCCGACCGGGTGGGCGGAACCTGGCGCGACACCACCTACCCGGGGGCCAGCTGCGACGTCCCGTCGCTGCTGTACTCGTACTCGTTCGTGAAGAACCCGACCTGGTCGCGGACGTACTCACCGGCCCCGGAGATCTGTCGCCATCTCGAAGACATGGCGACCAGATTCGACATCCGCCGTCACGTCCGGTTCAACCATGAGGTCAGCGACCTGACCTTCGACGAGTCGACCGGTGTGTGGACGGCCAAGACCAAGAACCGCAAGCGCTTTCGGGCCCGCACCGTCGTCCTGGCGTCCGGCCCCCTGTCGGATGTCAGCTTCCCCGACATCCGCGGCCTGGACGAATATCAGGGACACAAGATCCACAGCGCCCGCTGGGATCACGACTACGACTTCACGGACAAGCGCGTCGCCGTCATCGGTACCGGCGCCAGCGCGATCCAGATCGTTCCCGAACTGGTCAAGCAGGCCGGGTTCGTCAAGGTGTTCCAGCGCACCCCCGGCTGGGTGCTGCCGCGCCTGGACACGGCGACCCCGCCGGCGGTGCAGGCCTTGTTCGCCAAAGTTCCCGCCATCCAACAACTTGCCCGCCAGGCGCTGTTCTGGGGCCACGAAGCCAGTGCGACGGCTCTGGTGTGGGATACCCCGCTCACCTCGCTGGTGGCGCGATTGGGCCAGGTCAATCTGCGCGTTCAGGTCAAAGACCCGTGGCTGCGCCGGCAGCTGACGCCCGACTTCGCTCCCGGATGCAAGCGCATGCTGGTCTCCAGCGACTACTACCCGGCGCTGCAGCGCGACAACTGCAAGCTGGTCTCCTGGCCCATCGCGACGCTGAGCCCCGCCGGCATCCGCACCAGCGACGGCATCGAACACCACCTCGACTGCATCGTGTTCGCCACGGGCTACGACGTCCACCTCACCGGCCCGCCGTTTGCCGTCACCGGTCTCGGCGGCCGGTCGCTGGCCGACGAATGGGCCGACGGCGCACAGGCTTACAAAAGCATCAACGCGCACGGCTATCCGAATCTGTTCTTCATGACCGGCCCCAACTCCGGGCCGGGTCACAACTCGCTGCTGGTCTACATCGAAGGCCAGCTCGACTACGCGGTGCGTGGCATCCGCACCATCCTCGACGACGACCTGCGCTACCTCGATGTGCGCGAAGACGTCCAACTGCGCCACAACGAGGACATCCAGCGCCGCCTCACCAAAACGACCTGGATGTCGGGTTGCCGCAGTTGGTATCTCACCAAGGACGGGTTCAACGGCTCGATGTACCCGGGCTTCGCGACGCAGTATCTTCGCCAGATGAGCGATTTCCGCTACGCGGACTACCATGCGGTGGCACGCCGGGCCACGGCGCGCGTCACCTCCAGCGCCTGAGGACGAAATGGCACAGAACCGACCGGAACCCGGCACGATCGCCAGCGTCCTGTACAACGTGCGACGGGCGCCCAAACGCGTTCGGCGCCAATCGCGGGACTTCATCGAGACCGCGGTGTCTCAGCTTTTCGACGCGGCGGCGCGCCAGCCGCATGGGGTCGCGTCGTCCGGGGAGTACCGGATCGACGACCTGGCCCGGCTGGCCGGCACCACCACCCGCAACATCCGGGTCTACCGCGACCGCGGACTGCTGCCTCCGCCACTGCGGGTCGGCCGGATCGCCTTGTTCAACGACACGCATCTGACCCGGCTGCGACTGATCACCTCGATGCTCGACCGCGGCTACAACATCGCTCACGTACGGGAAATGCTCAGCGCGTGGGAGGAAGGCAAGAACCTCGGCGATGTGCTGGGTCTGGAGACGGCCATCGTGGGTAGCTGGACCTCCGAAAAGCCGGAAACCATGCCGCTCGTCGATGCCCAGCGGCTCGTCGACGACCCCACCGCCTTCGAGCGGCTGGTCGCGCTGCAGGTGATCCGGATGGACGGCGAGCGGGCCACCGTGACCCGGCCCAAGCTGATCGAAGCGTTCAACGAGATCCGTGGCTACGGGGTCAAATTGGAGAAGCTCGTCGACCTGCACGAGCAGATCGTGCCCGAGATCGACAAGATCAGCGACTTGCTGGTGCGTGCCGGCGCCGAACACGTCATCGACAAGATCAAACCGGGCCAGGCGCTGCCCGCGGATGCCGAGATCGCCGAGCTGATCACCATGCTGGTCCGATTCCGCACTCAGGCCGTGGCGACCGTCACGGCAACGCTCGCGTCCTCGATCGAGTCGAACATCGAGTCGTTGGCCAGCCGCATCCTCGCCGACTATCTGGAACGCTCACCCGAGGCCGGGCCCGAAGCGATACCCGACGAGTTGTCCGCACGCCGGCGTAAGGCCAACTGAGTAGCTACTGACGCGCAATCAAATACGGCGCCAGGGTGGACAGCTTCTCGCAGGTTTCCTCGAATTCGCGCTCGGCCAACGACTCTTCGATGATTCCGGCACCGGCCCGCAGCCACGTCGTACCGTCGGATTCGTAGGCCGCCCGCAGCGTCAGCGCGGCATCCAGCGCCCCGTCAGCCGAAACGGTCACCACCGCACCGGAATACAGTCCGCGCGGTCCTTCGTCCAGACGCAGGATCGCCTCGACGCCGGCGCCTTTCGGGATGCCCGACGCGGTAACCGCCGGGAAGAGCGCTTCCAAGGCGTCCATCCGGTCGCTGGACGGATCCAGACGCCCGCTGACCGTGGAGCCCAGGTGCTGCACACTCCCCCGCTCCCGCACGGTCATGAAATCGGTCACCACCGCTGTTCCGGGTTCGGCGATCTCGCTCATCTCCTGCAACGAGCTGCGCACCGAAATAGCATGCTCGACAATCTCTTTCGAATTCGTCTCCAGGTCATCGCGAGCTTGGCGATCGTTGGCCGGACCACGACCGAGCGCGCGGGTGCCGGCCAACGGCTCGGTGATCACTTCGCCGTCCCGACGGACAGCCGTGACGAGTTCGGGGCTGTAGCCCAGCGCACGGATTCCGCCCAGCCGCAGCAAGAACGACCTCACCGGCGTGTTGTGCCGACGGCCCAGTCGATAGGTGGACGGGAAGTCCAGCGCGAACGGCACTTCCACCGAACGGGAAAGAATCACCTTGTTGTAGTTGCCGGCGGCGATCTCGTTCACGGCCGTGGTCACGCGATCGCGGTAGCCCGACCCGTCGGCAGTGATATCGATCTCGCGAGTTTCGCGCAGGTTGGGCACGCCCTCGCGCAGCATTTCCAGTACCGCTTCGCGGTGATTCTCCGCCGCATCGGAAAGGGAAACGCCGTCCTGGCTCACCACGATGCGGGAAATCGGCCAGAATAGTCGTGCTAGTGGAGTGCCCGGGGCCAACCGTTGCCGTAGTCCATAACGGTAGACACCGAATTCGAATGCGATCCAGCCGAAAAGCTGATCGGTTTCCAGCAACAGACAATCAATGGCTTCGCCCAGCACCGACCCCGGTCGCCCGGACCACTGTTGCCGCTGCGTCACACCGTCGCGGATGACCCGCAGCTCGTCGCTGTCCAGCTCGATCATCGCGTGCACACCGCTGGCGAGCACCCATTCACCGGCGTTCTCGTAGAGCAAATACTCATCGCCGAGCCGCTCGGGCAGGACCATGGCGAGCTGAGCTGCGAGGTCGGCCGGGTCGATATGCGCGGGAAGAGGAATCGGCGGAGAGACGATGCCGGGGGAACTTGTCTCAACGCTGACGTCAGTCACAGCTAGTAAATGTAGCCTAACCTATGAAAGTCCCCAAGCAGTGGTCGTGTGTGCTCGATCTCATTAGCTGCGCACTCCGTACGCATCGCGTGGAGTTAAAGCATCAGCCGTTGTCACAGCGCTCCTTTCAAGGGGCCGCGACGGTAGCCGAGGACCGTCTCGTCCATCACCGTTTCCGCAGCTAGAGGCAGCAAGATCGGCATTTCGGAGTGGAAATGAGCGCCCTCTGCGAGATACCGAAGCGGCCAAACGTTTCCAGATCGTTTACCTACCGGTCCCTGCGCGACGGGCTACCATAACCTGAGTTCCCCCAACGAAGCCGGTTTGCGCAGCGACTCGCCAAGCTCAGCGGCGCGGAGCATGGGCTCGGTGCACTTCCGTCACGCACTCCGGCGCATTGGGGGCTGCGGGATCGCGCCAGATGGCGCATCGGACGAATGACAGAAAGGCGTAACAAGACTTTAATCCGGCCGGGTTTACGAATCGCCCAGCTAACGCCCGATCGCCATCTATCCCTCCATCGATCGAGAGGAACAATATGTTCGTAATCAGGCTCGCGAACGGTGAGGAAGTCCAGGCGTCGGACGGCGACGAACTCGAAATTAACCAGGAGACCGGTGTCCTTACGGTTTCCCGGGTCGATGGATTCGAAGAAATTACGACGCATTACTCGCCGTCGGCGTGGCTATCGGTGACGCACCGCAAACGAGGCGCCGGGGTCAGGCCCTCGCTAATTTCCGGTGGAACGACGACACGCTAATCCTGACAGCAAATGCACAGCGAACTCACAACACATTCACGCTAATCCCAGCTTACCCGGTCCCACCAGCACCGCCGTGACCACCGGTTTTGTGATGCGCGACCATTTTGGCGCGGCTCGGAACGGCATGCACATTTCGGGCTCAATCCGACTGGCGGTTTGACAGCGGCAGAGCTAAATTTTCCACGGTCGTCGGGATGTTCGTGGTCGCCCCTGCTTGCGGACAGTGCTTCCCCCGGGCCACCGGACAGATAATGAGAGGCACCATGCTGCAAGAGTTCTGGCATAACTTCACGCATAACCTGTTCAAACCACTTCTGCTTTTCTTCTACTTCGGATTCCTCATTCCGATCTTGAAGGTGCGTTTTGAGTTTCCCTATGTGATCTATCAGGGCCTCACCATGTACCTGTTGCTGGCTATCGGCTGGCATGGCGGCGAGGAACTCGCCCAGGTCGGCTCGTCCAGCATCGGGGCGATCGTGGGATTCATGGCGTTGGGCTTCGTGCTGAACTTCCTGATCGGAGGTCTCGCCTACGTCCTGCTGAGCTTAATGACCAAATTGCGGAGAATCGACCGAGCGACCGTCGCCGGTTACTACGGGTCGGACTCGGCCGGGACCTTTGCCACCTGCGTGGCGGTCCTGACCGCCGTTGGCATCGCCTTCAACGCGTACATGCCCGTGATGCTGGCCGTCATGGAGATTCCGGGCTGCCTGGTGGCGCTGTATCTGGTGGCCCGGCTGCGGCACCGGGGGATGGACGCGGCCGGCAACATGGCCGACGAGCCCGGCTATACGCCGGTGAAGGTCGGAGTCGGGCCCGGCACGGCGGCGCGGCCTCCGCACGGCCAGAGCCTGGAGTCCGAGCGTGCACTGGGGGTCGAGGAGGAACTCGAGCTTTCCCTCGAAAAGGGCGAGCGCACCGAGGAACTCGACGTGAGCCCGAGCGCGCCACTCGGCAAGAAGCCGTCCCTGTTCTCCCGTGAGCTTTTCCAGGAGGTCTTCCTCAACCCCGGGTTGGTGCTGCTGATCGGCGGCATCGTGATCGGCCTGATCAGTGGCCTGCAGGGCCAAAAGGTCGTGCAGGACGACGACAAGTTCTTCGTCTTGGCGTTCCAGGGCGTGCTGTGTCTGTTCCTGCTGGAGATGGGTATGACGGCCTCCCGCAAGTTGAAGGACCTGAGAACGGCGGGCCCCGGTTTCATCTTCTTCGGTCTGCTGGCTCCGAATGTCTTTGCGACGCTGGGGATCTTTGTCGCCTGCGGTTACGCCAGCCTGGTCCACACCGACTTCAAGACGGGCACCTACGTGCTGTTCGCGGTCTTGTGCGGTGCGGCGTCCTATATCGCTGTTCCGGCGGTCCAGCGATTGGCGATCCCGGAAGCGAGCCCGACGCTGCCGCTGGCCGCGTCACTAGGTCTGACGTTCTCCTACAACGTCACCATCGGAATCCCGCTCTACATCGAGATTGCCCGCGTCATCGAGCGGTGGTTCGGCGTCTGACGCCGTCACCCCAGGAGGGTCCGCACGACCGCGTCGGCCAGCAACCGGCCGCGCGGCGTGAGGACCAGCCTGTTACCGTCGGCAACCAGCAAGCCGTCGGCGACAACGGCTTCGGCGCGTTCGTGTTCGGCGGCGTTTAGTCCTTCAAGCGGGAGCCCTTGGCGCAGCCTGGTTTTCAACAGCACCTCCTCGGTGTGCAACGCCTCGGCGTCGAGCTGCTCGAAACCCGCGACCGGCAACGCGGAACCGGCCAGCATCTCCGCATAAGCGTTGGGGTGCTTGATATTCCACCACCGCGTTGCACCCACGTATCCGTGCGCACCCGGTCCGGCACCCCACCACTGACCACCGTCCCAGTAGCCCAGGTTGTGCCGGCACTCACCGCCCGGACGCGACCAGTTGGACACCTCGTACCAGGCCATCCCTGCCGCGGACAGCGTCGCGTCGACCAACTCGTAGCGGTGCGCCAGCACATCGTCGTCCGGCGCGGCCAGCTCACCGCTGCGCACCCGGCGGGCCAGGGCGGTGCCAGGCTCGACCAGCAGGGAGTACGCAGACACGTGATCGACCCCGGTCTCGACGGCCACGTCGACCGAACGCAGCAGATCGTCGTCGGATTCGCCCGGGGTGCCGTAGATCAGGTCCAGGCTGACGTGGTCGAAACCCGCGGCCATGGCCTCTCGCGCGGCGGCGGCCGGGCGCCCGGGCGAGTGCACGCGGTCGAGGGTCGCCAGCACTCGCGGCGCCGCCGACTGCATGCCCAGCGACACCCGGGTGTAGCCGGCCGCCCGGATGGCGTCGAAGAATTCCGGCCAGGTCGACTCCGGGTTCGCCTCGGTGGTGATCTCGGCGTCCGGCGCCAACGCGAAGTGCTCGCGCACCATGTCCAGCAGCGTGGCCAGGCGGGCACCACCCAGCAGCGACGGTGTCCCACCGCCGACGAACACCGTGTTCACCGTCGGTGCGTCCAGCCGCGCGGCGGCCAGCGCCAACTCGGCACGCAGCGCCAGCAGCCAGGCGTCCGGGTTGACGCCACCCAACTCGGCGGGCGTGTAGGTGTTGAAATCGCAATATCCGCAACGAGTGATGCAGAACGGGACATGCACGTACACCCCAAACGAATGTCTGGGGCTCCGCTGCATCTCGGGCAGCTCAACCGGTGCCGCGCGAAGGGCCATGCCAAATGATTGCACGGCAAACAGGCCGAGCCGGCCGCTCAGCCGGGAGGCCACCGCCGCCGAGCGTGGGGTTTGTGGACGAATTCGCGGCAGTTCTCATCCCTAGGCCCCACACTCGGCGATCGCCGGGGCGGCACTCTCAGGGCTTTCTCGGCTTTGTATATCGAATTACCCAGGATTGGCGGGTAGTTTTGCTCATCGTGAGAACAAATTCGACCTGGTGGCGCGGCACATCCCTATCCGTGGCAGAATGGTCGCGTGACCGTCGCCCAGCCCACCCCGCGCATTGCGCTAGTGGCGCGGCGGCATATCGATCTCAAGCGTGTCTGCAGCTGCAGCTGTCCGGCTTGACGTCGTAGACCCGCCCACCTGTACGTCCAGCTGGCGCCGGATCTGCGCCCGCCGCAAATAGCCCCGGTGAGTCGCGCGTCCACGCCTGCACGTTCGCGAAGGAGACCTTCGAATGACCGCAGCCCGTCCCGCCAAGGCCCGAAATGAGGGCCAGTGGGCGCTGGGAGATCGCGAGCCGCTCAACCCCAACGAAGAGATGAAGCAGGCCGGCGCCCCGCTCGACGTGCGTGAACGCATTTTGGACAGGTACGCCAAGGACGGATTCGACAGCATCGACAAGAGCGATCTGCGGGGCCGTATGCGCTGGTGGGGCCTGTACACGCAGCGTGAGCAGGGGTACGACGGCTCATTCACCGGTGACGACAACATCGAGATGCTCGAGGCCAAATACTTCATGATGCGGGTGCGCTGCGACGGCGGCGCGCTCTCAACCTCCGCGCTGCGCACCTTGGGGACGATTTCCACCGAGTTCGCCCGCGACACCGCCGACATCTCCGACCGGGAGAACGTCCAATACCACTGGATCGAGGTGGAAAACGTCCCCGAAATCTGGCGACGGCTGGACGAGGTCGGGCTGCAGACCGCCGAGGCGTGCGGTGACTGCCCACGCGTCATCCTGGGCTCGCCGCTGGCCGGGGAGTCGCTCGACGAGGTGCTCGACCCGACCTGGGCGATCGACGAAATCGTGCGTCGCTACATCGGTCACCCCGACTTCGCCGACCTGCCGCGCAAGTACAAGACCGCTATTTCCGGGCTGCAGGACGTCGTGCACGAGGTCAACGACATCGCGTTCATCGGCGTCAACCACCCCGAGCATGGACCGGGGCTGGACCTCTGGGTCGGCGGCGGTCTTTCGACCGTCCCGATGCTGGGCCAGCGCGTCGGCGCCTGGGTGCCGCTCGAAGAGGTGCCCGAGGTGTGGCACGCGGTCACCTCGATATTCCGCGACTACGGCTACCGGCGGCTGCGCGCCAAGGCGCGGCTGAAGTTCCTGATCAAAGACTGGGGCATCGAAAAGTTCCGGGAAGTTCTGGAAACGGAGTACCTCAAGCGTCCGCTGATCGACGGCCCGGCACCCGAGCCGGTCAAGCATCCGATCGATCACGTCGGGGTGCAACGTCTCAAGAACGGCCTCAACGCCGTCGGGGTTGCCCCGATCGCCGGACGGGTGTCCGGCACCATCCTCACCGCGGTTGCCGACCTTGCCGAACAGGCCGGCTCGGACCGCATCCGGTTCACCCCCTACCAGAAATTGGTCATCCTCGACGTGCCCGACGACAAGCTCGACGGCTTCGTCGCCGGCCTGGAGGCGCTCGGCCTGCAGTCGCGGCCGTCGCATTGGCGCCGGAACCTGATGGCGTGCACCGGGATTGAGTTCTGCAAGTTGTCCTTCGCCGAAACTCGGGTCAAAGCACAGTCTTTGGTGCCCGAGCTGGAGAGCAGGCTCGAAGACATCAACTCCCGGCTCGACGTGCCGATCACCGTCAACATCAACGGCTGCCCCAACTCATGTGCACGAATTCAGGTCGCCGACATCGGCTTCAAGGGCCAGATGGTCGACGACGGTGAAGGCAACTCGGTCGAGGGCTTCCAGGTACATCTGGGCGGTAGCCTCGGCCTGGACAGTGGGTTCGGTCGAAAACTGCGCCAGCACAAGGTCACCAGCAACGAGCTGGGCGACTACATCGATCGGGTGGTGCGCAACTTCGACAAGCACCGCAACGACGGGGAGCGATTCGCGCAGTGGGCACTGCGCGCCGAGGAGGGCGACCTCCGATGAGCAGCGAAACGAACGATCCGGCCCACGCCGCACTGCGCGAGGTAGCCGCCCGGGGCGCAGCCGAACTCGAGGGCGCCAGCGCCACCGAGCTGTTGCGCTGGACCGACGAGAACTTCGGCGGCGTCAACGGGCCGCGCGGCTGGGCGACGTGCAACTACATCGTCGCGTCCAATATGCAGGACGCCGTGCTGGTGGATCTGGCGTCCAAGGTGCGCCCCGGTGTACCGGTGCTCTTCCTCGACACCGGCTATCACTTCGTCGAAACCGTCGGCACCCGCGATGCGATCGAATCCGTCTACGACGTACGGGTTCTCAACGTCACGCCGGAGAACACGGTGGCCGAGCAGGACGAACTGCTGGGCAAGGACCTGTTCGCCCGGGACCCCGGCGAGTGCTGCCGGCGACGCAAGGTCCTCCCGCTGGGCAAAGCGCTTAGCGGCTACTCCGCCTGGGTGACCGGACTGCGCCGGGTCGAGGCGCCGACCCGCGCCAACGCACCGCTGATCAGCTTCGACGAGGCGTTCAAGCTAGTGAAGATCAACCCGCTGGCGGCGTGGAGCGACGAGGAGATGCAGAACTACATCGACGAGCACGACGTGCTGGTCAATCCGCTTGTCTACGAGGGCTATCCGTCGATCGGTTGCGCGCCTTGCACGGCCAAGCCGGAAGAAGGCGCCGATCCGCGCAGCGGTCGTTGGCAGGGGCTCTCCAAGACCGAGTGCGGGTTACACGCGTCGTGACCACCCTCGTGCTGACCGCACACGGAAGTAGGGATCCACGGTCGGCGGCCAATGCACACGCGGTCGCCGGCCAAGTGGCGCGCCTGCGGCCGAATCTCGATGTGCGACTGGCCTTCCTGGACCACGACTCGCCGAGCCTGGCCGATGTGCTCACATCACTGGATGGCCCGGCCGTCGTCACCCCGTTGTTGTTGGCGAACGCGTACCACGCCCGAGTCGACATCCCTGCGCAGATCGCCAGTTGCGTTACGGCCCAACATGTGTGGCAGGCGCCCGTACTCGGCGAGGACGACCGGCTGGTGTCGGTGCTGCGCCGGCGCGTGATGGAGTTGGGGGTCTCGCACCTCGATGACGGTCTTGGTGTACTGGTCGTGGCGATCGGCACTTCCGACCTGGCGGTGAACGCGCGCACCGGCCGGGTCGCACCGAAGCTGTTGGCGGGCACCTGCTGGGCGGGGGCAAGCACCGCGTTCGCGACCCAACAGGAACGCTCGCTGGCCGAAGCCCTGGGCAGGTTGCGCCGCCAGGGCGCGCACCGCGTGGTCGTCGCGCCGTGGTTCCTGGCGCAAGGACGCCTCCCCGACCACGTGCAAGGATTCGCCGATAAGGCCGGCATCGAGATGGCGGCCCCGTTGGGTGCCCATCGTTTGGTGGCCGAGACGGTGCTGGACCGCTTCGCCACGGCCGCCGCCGAGCAGATCGCGGCCTGAGCGGCCTGACGTCAACGCGCTTGCAGCACTAACATGGCGCAATGGGCGATCACGACGCGCGCCGGCTTGCCGAGCACCTGGCCGGCCTTCCGCACTTTCATGTGGTCGCCCAAAACCAGAACAACGAAGTCATTTACAGCGACGGCCTGACCTGGCCCGGCGCAGAAGGATTCGCCGCAGACCTGATTTCGCCGGCGCCGGGCGCCCCGGTGCCCGACGTGGAACTCGAAGCGGTGTGGATTATCGAAGCCGATCCACGATGGTGCCCACTCGCCCACGGTGATGACACCGCCGAATCTGACGAGGAGACGGTCGCCACGTACCTCGAGCGGCTGACACTGCAGCCGCCCTACTGGTCGGCGCGGCCATGACCACCGATCAGGCCGACGTCAGCGTGCTCCGATCTTCGCCGGACGACAGAGTATCCGCGATGATCGGCGGCACCCGGGTGGCCCGCACGTAGACGGTGTCCCCGTCCTTCAGGGCCAGCGCCTCGGCGTCGCCTCGGGTGATCTGGGCGGTGAAACTGCCGCCGGTGGCCGCGCTGGTCAACTCGACGCGCACCTCGAAACCCAGTGCCACCACCCGCTCGACGGTAGCGCGCACCACCCCGATGGACTCGGCGGTGCCGTCACCGCCGGAGATCGCCATCTCGGGATTGCGGCCGACCCGAATGTCATGCGGGCGAACCAAACTGCCGTTCAGTGTCGAGACCGCGCCCAGGAAGGACATCACGAACGCGTTCGCCGGAGCGTCGTAGACCTCGGTCGGAGAGCCGACCTGCTCGATGCGGCCCTTGTTCAGCACCGCTATCCGATCGGCGACATCCAGCGCCTCGGACTGATCGTGGGTGACCAGCACCGTGGTGACGTGGACCTCGTCGTGCAGGCGCCGTAACCAGGCTCGCAGATCCTCGCGCACCTTGGCGTCCAGCGCGCCGAACGGCTCGTCGAGCAGCAGCACCTGCGGGTCGACGGCCAGCGCACGTGCCAGCGCCATGCGCTGTCGTTGACCACCGGAGAGCTGGTTGGGGTAGCGCCCCTGAAATCCGCTGAGGCCCACGACCTCCAGCAGGTTGTCGACCTTTTCCTTGACCTCGGCCTTGGGTCGCTTGCGGATCTTGAGCCCGTAGGCGACGTTGTCGCGGACCGTCATGTGCTTGAACGCGGCGTAATGCTGGAACACGAATCCGATGCCGCGTCGCTGCGGCGGCACCCGGGTCACGTCAAGACCATTGATCGTCACGGTCCCGGTGTCCGGCTGGTCGAGACCGGCGATGGTACGCAACAGGGTCGACTTCCCCGAACCGCTGGGCCCCAGCAATGCCGTCAGCGATCCGGTGGGAACCACGAAGTCGACATTCTCCAGTGCGACGAAGTCGCCATAGCGTTTGTTGGCGTCGCGCACGATGATCGCGTTGTCTGTGTTGGGGGCGGTCATATCCGTGTCTCCTTGTCAAGCAACCTTGTTCGCCCGTGCTCGGCGAATGTCGAGGATCACCTGGACGATCAGAACCGCCACGGCGACTCCCATCAGCAGCGTGGATAGTGCGTAGGCGCCGTACTCGGCGCCCCGGTTATAGCGATCCGAGACCAACAGCGTCAGTGTCTGCGATGTCCCGGGGAGATTGGACGACACGATGATGACCGCTCCGTATTCGCCCAGAGTGCGCGCGATGGTCAGCATGATGCCGTAGGTCAGGCCCCACCGAATGGACGGCAGCGTGATCCGCCAAAACGTCTGCCACCAACTGGAACCCAGTGTCGCGGCCGCCTGCTCTTGGTCCGTTCCCAACTCGTGTAGCACCGGCTCGACCTCACGGACCACGAAGGGCAGCGTGACGAAAATACTGGCGAGGACTATGCCCGGTAGGCCGAAGATGATCTTCAGCCCGAGGTCTCTCTCGACGAATCCGAACGCACCCGCCGATCCCCACAACAGGATCAGGGCAACACCCACGATTACCGGCGACACAGCAAACGGCAGGTCGATGACCGCCTGCAGCACACCCTTGCCCCGGAACTTGTTGCGCGCCAGCACCAATGCCGTGGGAATACCGAAGACCACGTTGAGTGGCACCACGATGGCCACCACCAGCAGCGACAAGTCCAGCGCCGATTGGGCCGCCGGGGTGCTCACCCAGTCATAGAACTGGCCCAATCCCGGCTCGAAGGTCCGCCACAGGATCAGGGAGACCGGAACGATCAACAGCACAAAGATGTACGCGAGTCCGAGATAGCGAGTGAGGTAACGAACCCACCGCGACGACGTCACGACCCCTCCTCCCGTCGCGCTGCCCGGACGCCCACAATCCGCAAAATGAACAGCAGGACGAATGAAATCAGCAACAACACAATGGATATCGCCGCGGCGCCGGTACGGTCGTCGTTCTCGATCAAAGTGCGGATCCACTGCGACGAGACTTCGGTCTTGCCGGGCACTGCCCCACCGATCAGTACCACCGAACCGAACTCGCCGATGGCCCGCGAAAACGCCAGGCCCGCACCGGATAACAACGACGGCAGCAGCGACGGAAGGATGACCGAGGTGAAGATCTTCGGGCCGCTCGCGCCCAGCGATGCCGCCGCCTCTTCGGTCTCGCGGTCGATTTCCAGGAGCACCGGCTGAACCGCGCGCACCACAAACGGCAACGTGACGAATGCCAGTGCGACTGCCACACCCCACGCGGTGTGCTGCAGGTGCAAGCCCACCGGGCTGTTGTTTCCGTACAGCGCCAACATCACCAGGCTGGCGACAATCGTCGGAAGCGCGAACGGCAGGTCGATGACCGTATCGACCAGTCTTCTACCGATGAAGTCGTCGCGCACCAGAATCCAGGCGATCAGCAGACCGAACACGGTGTTGACCACCGTGACCCCAAGGCTGATGGTCAGCGTGACCCGGAACGATTCCACTGCCGCGTTCGAGGTGACCGCCAGCCAGAAGGCGTGCCAGCCCCCACCGGCGGCCTGCCAGGCGATGGCGGCCAACGGGAGCAGAACGATCACCGAGAGCCATACCGTCGCCACCCCGACCCGCAGTGATGCGGTGCCCGGCCGGACGAGGGGCTGCCCGCTCGGCTGCCGGTGCGGACCTTCACCTTCGGGCTCGTCGAGTTCGGCCCGGATCGCCGCTGTCATCCGGTGGCCTTCGTATAGATCTTGGTGATGCTGCCGTTGCTCTTGTCGAAAAGCTGCGGATCCACGTTGGCCCAGCCGCCCAGGTCGGCGATCGTCCAGAGTTTCGCCGGGAGTGGGAACTGGTCCCGGAACTCGGCGGCGACCGCGGGATCGACCGGCCGGAAACCGGCTTGCCCCCATACCTTCTGCGCCGCGGCGGTGTATTGGAAGTTCTTGAACGCGGTCGCGGCGTCAAGGTGCGGGCTGGTTGTCACCACCGCCACCGGATTCTCGATTTTGAAGGTCTGCGCCGGGATGACATGTTCGACCGGTTTGCCCGCCCGCTCCGCGACGATGGCCTCGTTCTCATAGCTGATCAGCACGTCGCCGCTGCCTTGGACGAAAACATCGGTGGCTTCCCGTCCCGACCCGGGACGCAGTTTGACGTGTTCGCGTACCAGCTTGCCGATAAAGTCGATGCCCGCTTGGCTATTCCTCCCGCCGTCGCTCTTGGCTGCGTACGGCGCCAGCAGGTTCCACTTCGCCGAGCCCGAACTCAACGGGCTGGGTGTGACGACCTCCACGCCGGGCCGCAGCAAATCATCCCAATCCTTGATGTTCTTCGGATTGCCCTTGCGCACCACCAACGACACCACCGAGCCGAACGGGATGCCCTTGGTGGCATCGGTATTCCAGTCCTTGGAAACCTTGCCCGCCTTGACCAATCGGGTGATGTCCGGCTCCACCGAGAAGTTGACCAGGTCGGCCGGCTTACCGTCGGCCACTCCGCGGGACTGGTCGCCGGAGGCTCCATACGAGGTGATCACCTGTACGCTCTTGCCTTCTTCGGAAGCATTGAAAGCGGGAATCACCTTGCTCCACCCGGGTTCTGGGACCGAATAGGCGACCAGGGTGATGGTCGTGTGGGCGTTGGCCAAGCCGCCACCGCCCACGGCGTCGCTGGGCCCGGGGCTACATGCCGCGACGACAAGCGAAATCAAGGCGAGCGCAGCGAAAGGTCGCCAGCGCCTTGCGCTGCCGAGGTCGTTGAACATTCGCGGCCTTCCAGTGCGGGACTTACGGATCTTGTTCCCGTAGCTGCGGAATGGCATATAGAACAGAAGGAGAATTCGCGAATTCCCTACCAAACCGCGCGCGGGTGGTAGTCAGCGACAACAGTGCACGAAGACATCACATTCCGGGGCTTCGGATGTCACGTGCATGGCGCGAAGCCTAACAGGAATTCGCGGGCCCGCCACCGGGCCGGGTCTCGGCCCAAGTCGGCACGCTCGCCTCAGTGCGTCACCAGCCACGCAACGATCACCAACACCACGAGCGTGACGAGAACCAACGTCACGTGGGAACGAGGCATGAGGGTTACCTGGGCGTTCCGTCGATTTGGCGGCCGCGGCGCAGCAATTCGATGCCCTTGCTGAGCACGGTGTCCAGCGACACCGCCGCGATGTAGGCCACCGCCAGCACGACGGGCATCACCACCATGGCCTGCAGCACGAAGGGAAGTCCGGAAATCCAGAGCTCATTTCCGTCCCACCAATTGAGGAACCCGTTCACCGGGCTCACACTATTCGTCCGGGCACTGCGAACACCAATGTGTCAAGATCGGCGAGTGCCTGACGCATCCGAGGAAACCACCTGTGTCATTGCGGGCGGTGGTCCGGCCGGCATGGTGCTTGGCCTGCTTCTAGCCCGCGGCGGCGTAGAAGTCACGGTGATGGAAAAACACGCCGACTTCCTGCGTGATTTCCGGGGTGACACCGTGCACGCGAGCACCTTGCGCCTGCTCGACGAACTCGGTCTCGGATCGCGGTTCGCCCAGATCCCGCATCGTCTGATCGACACCATGCGGATGCAGCTGGATGGACAACCGGTCAGTTTCGATCTGACCCACCTGCCCGGTGCGCATCAGCACATCGCCCTGGTGCCCCAATGGGATCTGCTGGAACTGCTGGCCAGCGCCGCCGAGTCGGAACCCACCTTCCAGTTGCTGCGCAGCACCGAGGTGACCGGTGTGGTTCGCGACGGCGACCGCGTCGTCGGCGTCACCTACCGCGACCAGAGCGGCGAAACCAAGCAGATGCGCGCCTTGCTGACGGTGGCCTGCGACGGCCGCAGTTCGACGGTGCGCTCAGCGGTCGGGCTGACGCCCCGAAGTTTCGGTGCACCAATGGACGTGTGGTGGTTCCGCTTGCCTCGCCAACCCGATGACCCGGCCGGACTCGCCGCCACCTTCCAGGCGGGACACGGGACGATCATGATCGACCGCGGCGACTACTACCAGATCGCCTACGTCATTCCCAAGGGCGCCGACGCGCAGGTGCGCGCGGAAGGCATCCAGGCGTTCCACCGCGTGTTGCTGAGCCTGGTCCCTTGGCTCGCCGACCGGATCGACACGTTGTCCTCGTTCGACGACGTGAAACTGCTTGACGTGCAACTCAATCGGCTCACTCGCTGGTACGCCGACGGTGTGCTGTGCATCGGTGACGCGGCGCACGCGATGTCGCCGGTCGGGGGCGTCGGCATCAACCTGGCCGTGGCCGACGCGGTCGCGGCGGCGCGATTACTGGCCGGCCCGCTGCAACACGGACGGGTATCCACCCGGCAGCTGGCCCGGGTCCAGCTGCGCCGCTGGATACCGACGGCGCTGCTGCAGGCGATACAACGCGCCATCCATGCCCGGGTGATTGCCGTCGCCGTTGAATCGCCCGATCGGCCGGAGAGCCACGACGGCGAGGGCGGGGTTGCGAGGGTGGTGCGACTCATCGGCCGAGCGCCGGCATTGCAGCGGCTGATCGGCTACATGATGGCGATCGGTCCGCTCCCCGAACACGCGCCGAAGTTTGCCCGGCCGCACGGGTAATCCGCCCGCGCCGTGCGGCGAAAGCATGGACGCCGGACGGGTCGACAGATGATGATGTCGGGATGGTCATGCACGCCGAGCCCGCCGACCAGCCCGCCGACGCCGCCCCCGAGGAGGCGGTCCAATCGGCCAAACAGTCACCGCTGATCTCGCCGCTCGATTTCAGGGCACCGGCGCCGTTTAACTCCAGCTCGGCGTTGCGTAACCCGTTTCCGCCGATCGCCGACTACGCGTTTCTGTCCGACTGGGAAACGACATGCCTGATCTCCCCCGCCGGTTCGGTCGAGTGGCTGTGTGTGCCGCGGCCGGACTCACCGAGCGTGTTCGGCGCGATCCTGGACCGCAGCGCCGGCCACTTCCGGCTGGGCCCGTACGGCGTCTCGGTGCCCTCGGCCCGCCGCTACCTGCCCGGCAGCCTGATCATGGAAACCACCTGGCAAACCCACACCGGGTGGCTGATCGTGCGCGACGCGCTGGTGATGGGCCCCTGGCATGACATCGAACGCCGATCCAGAACACATCGCCGCACGCCGATGGACTGGGATGCCGAGCACATCCTGTTGCGCACGGTGCGCTGCGTCAGCGGCACCGTCGAGCTGATGGTGAGCTGCGAGCCGGCGTTCGATTACCACCGCACCGGGGCCTGCTGGGAGTACTCGACCAACGCGTACGGCGAGGCGATCGCTCGTGCGAGCAAGCAGCCGGAGGACCATCCGCAACTGCGCCTGACCTCCAACCTGAACATCGGGCTGGAGGGCCGCGAAGCGCGGGCGCGCACCCGGATGAAGGAGGGCGACGACGTGTTCGTCGCCCTCAGCTGGACTAAACACCCGGCACCGCAGACCTATGAAGAGGCTGCCGACAAGATGTGGCAAACCACCGAGTGTTGGCGTCAGTGGATCAACATCGGCAACTTCCCGGACCATCCGTGGCGGGCATACCTGCAGCGCAGCGCGCTCACCCTGAAGGGGTTGACGTATTCACCCACCGGCGCGCTGCTGGCCGCCAGCACCACGTCGCTGCCCGAGACACCGCGAGGCGAGCGCAACTGGGACTACCGCTACGCCTGGATTCGGGACTCGACATTCGCGTTGTGGGGCCTGTACACGCTGGGCCTGGATCGGGAGGCCGACGACTTCTTCGCCTTCATCGCCGATGTGTCCGGCGCCAACAGCAACGAGCGCCATCCACTGCAGGTGATGTACGGAGTCGGCGGCGAGCGCAGCCTGGTCGAAGAGGAACTGAACCATCTCTCCGGCTACGACCATGCCCGTCCGGTGCGAATCGGCAACGGCGCCTACGACCAGATCCAGCACGACATTTGGGGCTCGCTACTGGATTCCTTCTATCTGCATGCCAAGTCACGAGAGCAGGTGCCGGAGACCTTGTGGCCGGTACTGAAGAAACAGGTGGAAGAGGCGATCGCGCACTGGCGGGAGCCCGATCGCGGCATCTGGGAGGTGCGCGGGGAGCCGCAGCACTTCACGTCGTCGAAGGTGATGTGCTGGGTCGCGCTGGACCGCGGGTCCAAACTGGCCGAACGCCAGGGCGAGAAGAGCTATGCGCAGCAGTGGCGGGCCGTCGCCGAGGAGATCAAGGCCGACATCCTCAAGAACGGCGTGGACTCCCGCGGCGTTTTGACCCAGCGCTACGGCAGCGACGCGCTGGACGCCTCGCTGCTGCTGGTGGTGCTGACGCGATTCCTGCCGCCCGACGATCCGCGGGTGCGCAACACGGTGCTGGCGATCGCCAACGAACTCACCGAGGAAGGCCTGGTGCTGCGCTACCGGGTCGAGCAGACCGACGACGGGCTGTCCGGCGAGGAAGGCACGTTCACCATTTGCTCGTTCTGGCTGGTGTCAGCGCTGGTCGAGATCGGCGAGGTGGCCCGCGCCAAGCGGCTGTGTGAGCGGCTGCTGTCCTACGCCAGCCCGTTGCACCTCTACGCCGAGGAGATCGAGCCACGCACCGGCCGGCACCTGGGCAACTTCCCGCAAGCGTTCACCCATCTGGCGTTGATCAACGCGGTGGTACACGTGATCCGCGCAGAAGAGGAATCCGACGGCTCCGGGATGTTCCAGCCCGCCAACGCACCCATGTGAGCCAATCGAGTGTGTGTCCTGGGCGTCGAGTGTGCGTGCAGGGTGGGGATTTTGACGAATTCCGACCACTACCGCACACTCGACGCCGTCAACGCACCGCCGGGGTGGCTGGTTCTCGTCAGTTCGTGCTCGATACTTTCCGCAGCATCACCTTGACGAGATCGATTGCCCGGGTTCCAGCCTCGCCGCCGGGCCCGATGGCAGTTTTAACGTCAACGATGACATCGGACTCCACTCCTACCGCATGCTCATTCGGGGATTGCGGAGTGTGGTGGTTGTCCCAGGTAACGACAGTCGCCGACAGTATCGGTCCGTCGACGTCGATATCGGTGACCTTCGAATACAACACGGTGTTCTCGGAGTCATGGATGTGCATCGTGACGGTGGTTCCCGCGCACTTCTGCCACTGCGATACGAAGGACGCGAAAAGTCGTTGCGCGTCCGCCGACGACGCCAACCGGACCGCACCCGCGTGCACGCTGAACACCGCCACGCTCAAGTCGGAATTCCAGTAGGTCTGCTTAGCCACACCGCGTATCGGTCCCTTTTCGTAAACGACCTGCAGCAATGGTTCGGTCGCACCGATGCATTCAATGGGGGCGACGCCGCTGTCGTCGCGAATCCCGTTCGGCAGCACCTCGATACCGCCCGTTTCAGGTTTGCCATGCGGCGGCAGGTCGTTGCCGACCGCGGTCCTGACTTCCTCGTCGGTCGGCAAGATCTGCTCCAACGGCGCCACCCCGATAGCGGGGCGGACGGCGCGCGTGGGTACGCCGACGACAGTGTTGACACAACCGGCGCCCAGCAGGCCGATACCCAACAATCCAAGCACTCGCGCCAGGCCGGCCACCCCCGCAGACCATGGCTATTTCTTGCCCTTGTCCCCCGCGGCATCGGTGGATAGCGCCGCGACGAAGGCCTCTTGCGGAACATCCACGCGTCCAATGGTTTTCATCCGCTTCTTGCCTTCCTTCTGCTTTTCCAGAAGTTTGCGTTTACGGGTGATGTCGCCGCCGTAGCACTTGGACAGCACGTCCTTGCGGATCGCCCGGATATTCTCGCGCGCAATGATTTTCGATCCGATGGCGGCCTGAATCGGCACCTCGAACTGCTGGCGCGGGATGAGTTCCTTGAGCTTGGTGGTCATCTTGTTGCCGTAGGCCGCGGCACCGTCCTTGTGCACGATCGCGCTGAACGCATCGACCGCCTCACCCTGCAGCAGGATGTCGACCTTGACCAGCTGCGCCTCCTGCTCGCCCGCCTCCTCGTAGTCGAGGCTGGCGTAACCGCGAGTGCGTGACTTCAGCGAGTCGAAGAAGTCGAAGATGATCTCCCCCAACGGCATGGTGTAACGCAGCTCCACCCGTTCGGGCGACAGGTAATCCATGCCGCCCAGCTCGCCACGGCGCGACTGACACAGCTCCATGATGGTGCCGATGAACTCGCTGGGCGCGATGACGGTGGTCTTGACAACGGGTTCGTAGACCGTGCGCACCTTGCCTTCTGGCCAGTCCGACGGGTTGGTCACCACGATCTCGCTGTCGTCTTCCTTGATCACCCGGTAGACGACATTGGGCGACGTCGAGATCAGGTCCAGGTCGAACTCGCGCTCCAGGCGCTCGCGGGTGATCTCCATGTGCAGCAGGCCCAGGAACCCACAGCGGAATCCGAAGCCCAGCGCCACCGACGTCTCCGGCTCGTAGGTCAGGGCCGCATCGTTGAGCTGCAGCCTGTCCAGGGCGTCGCGCAGCACCGGGTAGTCGGACCCGTCGACGGGATACAGCCCCGAATAGACCATCGGCCTGGGTTCGCGATAGCCGGTCAGCGCCTGCTTGGCGCCGTGGCGGGCCGTCGTCACCGTGTCACCGACCTTGGACTGGCGAACGTCCTTGACCCCGGTGATCAGGTAGCCCACCTCCCCTACGCCCAGCCCCACGCTGGGCTTGGGTTCGGGCGAGACGATGCCGACCTCGAGCAGCTCGTGCGTCGCACCGGTGGACATCATCAAGATGCGCTCACGCGGGACGATCTTGCCGTCCATCACCCGGACATAGGTCACCACGCCGCGGTAGATGTCGTAGACGGAGTCGAAGATCATCGCGCGGGTCGGCGCGTCGGCGTCGCCTTGCGGCGGCGGCACCTCGCGCACCACGTGGTCGAGCAAGTCGGCCACGCCCTCACCGGTCTTGCCGGACACGCGGAGCACGTCGCCGGGTTCGCAGCCGATGATGTGCGCGATCTCACCCGCGTAGCGGTCCGGGTCGGCGGCGGGCAGGTCGATCTTGTTGAGCACCGGGATGATGTGCAGGTCGCGATCGAGCGCCAGGTAGAGGTTGGCCAGCGTCTGCGCCTCGATGCCCTGCGCTGCGTCGACTAGCAGCACCGCCCCCTCGCAGGCCTCCAGCGCGCGGGACACCTCGTAGGTGAAGTCGACGTGGCCGGGGGTGTCGATCAGGTGCAGTACGTACTCGGTTCCTGCGACCTCCCAGGGCAACCGCACGTTCTGCGCCTTGATGGTGATGCCGCGCTCGCGCTCGATGTCCATTCGGTCGAGGTACTGGGCACGCATGTCGCGGTCCGCGACAACGCCGGTGAGCTGAAGCATCCGGTCGGCCAGCGTGGACTTGCCGTGGTCGATATGAGCGATGATGCAGAAGTTCCTGATCTGCGCCGGCGCGGTGAAGGTCTTGTCGGCGAAACTGCTGATGGGGATCTCCTGGCTGGTGCTGTTGATGCTGCTTGACCGGCGGTTCGCGGGTACGTCCAGGGTATCCATGCTCGCTGGTCGGGACCTACTCGGACACAGTCGCCCCCACCCGCCGACGTCTATGCTGCGACTATGGCCCCTGCCCGGAAATCGCAGTGGAAGACGTTCCAGCGATTTGCCCAGAACGTGGTCGTCTACGGGGTTCCGCGATTCATCCAGAGCGTGCAAACTGCTCAGGCCGTGATGCGTGAAATCGAGCAAGTCGTGAAAACCACCGCGAACGCCCGGGAGCCCGGCGACGAGTCGCAGTCGACGTCGATCACCAAGGGCCGGCCGGTGACCAATGCCAGCTTCCCCACCGCGCAGCGGGCCCGCAAGGTGGTTTACGCCCCGGACCTGGACGGCCGGGCCGATCCCGGCGAGATCGTCTGGACGTGGGTGGTCTACGAGGACGATCCCACCCGCGGCAAGGACCGCCCGGTCCTCGTCGTGGGCCGCGAGCGCAGCGTGCTGCTCGGACTCATGCTGTCCAGCCAGGAGCATTACGCCTCCAACCCGGACTGGGTCGGGATCGGCGCCGGCGACTGGGATTACGAGGGCAGGCAGAGCTGGGTGCGCCTGGACCGGGTGCTCGACGTGCCCGAGGAGGGCATCCGCCGCGAAGGCGCGATCTTGGAACGCGAGATCTTCGACATGGTGGCCGCACGCCTGCGCACCGAGTACGCCTGGCGCTAGTCAGTTCATCGCACCCAACGTGCTCTCAGGGCGGAAAATGGGCAGATTTTTCGCTCTGAGAGCACGCTCGGCGAAAAGGGCGATCAGCCTTGCGTGATGTAGGACTGCAGCTGCTGCTGTTCGGCCTCGAGCTCTTCCATGCGCGTCTTGACCACATCACCGATGCTGACGATGCCGATCAGCTTTTTGCCGTCGAGCACCGGGACGTGGCGCACCCTGTTTTTGGTCATCAGCACACTGATGGCGTCGACGGTGTCGGACTTCGTGCAGGTGGCAACCGCCGCGGTCATGATCTTGGAGATCGGGCGGGTGAGCACGCTCGGGCCATGCGCGTGCAGTTGACGCACGACGTCGCGCTCGGACACGATGCCGACCACTCCCTCGTCGCCGACCACCACCATGGCGCCGATGTTTTGCTCGGCGAGGCCGGCGAGCAGTTCCCGGACCGTGGCCTCGGGGTTGATCGTCGTGACCGCCGCACCCTTGTTACGCAAGACGTCCGCTATCCGCATCAAGCCTCCAGCTGGTTGTGATCTGCTTCACACCAGGCTACGGCTAACTCGCGTGGCGGGAAAGCCAACGCGAAAACCGGGCATGAAACGCGCGACTGACAACGGCCGATCGCCGGGATCGGCCGAATGGCCCACAGCACGCCGACGCTTCTTGAAAGTATTAGGGCCATGATCGAGATCACCTTGCTGGGCACCGGCAGTCCCATTCCCGATCCAAACCGCGCGGGACCGGCGACGCTGGTGCGAGCCGGCGGGCAGGTGTTCCTGGTGGATTGCGGGCGTGGAGTCCTGCAGCGCGCGGCGGCCGTCGGCGTGGGCGCAGCCGGCCTGTCGGCGCTGCTGCTCACCCATTTGCACAGCGACCACATCGGCGATCTCGGCGACCTGCTCATCACGCGCTGGATCACCACGTTCACGCCGGATCCCGCGCCGTTCCCGATCATCGGGCCGCCCGGCACCGCGGAGACGGTCGAGGCCATGTTGAAGGCGTTCGGCCACGACATCAGTTACCGGATCGCCCATCACGACGACCTGAACACGCCACCGCCGATCGAGGTCCACGAATACACCGAGGGTCCGGTGTGGGACCGCGACGGCGTCTCGATTCGGGTGGCGCCCACCGACCACCGGCCGGTGGCACCGACCATCGGGTTCCGGATCGACTTCGACGGCACCTCGGTGGTGCTGGCCGGCGACACGGTGCCCTGCGCCGGCCTGGACGAGCTGGCGGCCGGGGCGGATGCCTTGGTGCATACCGTGATTCGCAAGGACATCGTCACGCAGATCCCGCAGCAGCGGCTGCAGGACATCTGCGACTACCACTCGTCGGTCGAAGAAGCGGCGGCCACCGCGGCCCGCGCGGGGGTCGGCACTTTCGTCATGACGCACTATGTGCCGGCGCTGGTGCCCGGACAAGAAGAACAATGGCGGACACTGGCCGCCTCGGAATTCGGTGGGCGAATCGAGCTCGGCGACGACCTGCACCGGGTCGAAGTCCAGCCGCGGGCATAGCCTTTCGTCCGCGATGCTGGTGCCGCTAGGCCAGTCGGGTGACCTCCACGACCACGTCGAGATCGGTTGCGCCCTGTCCCGAGTAGATGCCTTTGAGCGGGGACACATCGGTGTAGTCACGGCCGACGCCCACGCTGACGTATTGCTCGGTGATCTCGGTGTCCTTGGTGGGGTCGTAGTTCCACCATCCACCGGTCCAGGCCTGAATCCACGCGTGACTTCGGCCTTCCACGGTCTCCCCGACGACCGCGTCCCGCACCGGATGTAGGTAGCCCGACACGTACCGGGCCGGAATACCCATGTCGCGCAACAGCATCAGCGACAGGTGCACGAAGTCCTGACAAACACCCTTGCCCGCCTTGAGGGCGTCGAGCCCGGACGAACGCACCCCGGTGGTCCCCGGAAGGTATTTCAGCTCGCCGTGCACCCAGTTGGCCGCGGCGACCACGGCTTCCTGCGGCTCAAGGCTTTTGGCGATCTTCCTGCCGACGGATCTCAGCCGCTTGGCCGCCGGGGTGTACTCGGTGGGCTGCAGCAATTCGTCGAACCGATCGACCACTGCCACGGACTGCAGGTCGCTCCAGGTGACGTCCTTCGCGGGCGGTTCGGGCTGCTCGGTCTCGACGACCGACGAGGACGTCACCGTCAGATCGCTGTGCGGCGCGTGCAAGTCGAACGCCGTGACGGCGGTGCCCCAATAGTCGATGTACCGGTAGGACCGGGTTGCCGGAATGGTTTCGACACGGTTGAGGATGACGTTTTGCCGGGTGTCAGAACTCGGGGTCAGCCGCGCCTCGTTGTAGGAGGCGGTCACCGCCGATAGGTAGGCGAACCCGGTCGTGTGCACCACACGCAGCCGCCACATCAGGTATCTCCGTTCCGGGCGACCATGCCAACGCCATGACCGGCATCCGACCACGCCACCCACGGTGTGACATGGAAGTACTGCAGCGACAACGCGTCTCCGACATCGCTGCAGGTGGTCTGCAAGCCCGCCAGGCGGGTCTCCAGCGTGTCGAGCAATACCCCCGGCGGCAGGAACTCCAGTTCGCTGCGGGCCTGCCCAAGCAGTCGCTGCGCTTCGGCGGTGGCCCCCACCCGGCTCGTCGGGTCGCGCACCAACTCTTCGATGCTGTGTTCGGCAAGCTTCAGTGAGTAGAAAACCGATCGAGGGAAAAGCCGATCGAGCATCATGAACTCGACCACCCGGCCGGCATCGAGCACCCCGCGATAGGTACGCAGATAGGTGTCGTGGGCACCGGCCGAGCGCAGCAGCGTCACCCAGGCAGGCGAGGACGCGCTGTCCCCGACCCGAGATAGCAACAGCCGCACCGTCATATCGACGCGCTCGATCGCGCGGCCCAATAACATGAACCGGTACCCGTCGTCACGCGAGAGCGTCGAGTCGGCCAGGCCGGCGAACATCGCCGCCCTGCCCTCGATGAAGGACAGAAACTCGTGCGGCCCAAGGCGTTTAGCGGCGCGTTCGCGTTCGGCCAGGGCATGGTAGGTGGTGTTGAGGCATTCCCAGATTTCGATGGATGTCACTTCGCGCGCCGACTTGGCGTTTTCGCGTGCCGCCGTGATCGAGTCAACGATCGAGCAGCCGCCCTTGTTGCCGGTGCTGTAGGCGACCAGATCGGTCAACGACCAGACATCCATGGCGTGATCCGGGGACTCGATGCCGAGCACCCGCAGCAGCAGTCGCGACGCCTGGTCGGGATCGACGCTGGAATCCTCCAGCAATTGGTGCAGCGCCACATCGAGAATCCGCGCGGTATCGTCTGCCCGCTCCACATAACGGCCAATCCAGTACAGCGCCTCGGCATTTCGGGCCAACATCAGCGGACCGCCTTCTGTTGTTGCTGCTTCTGCTTCTGCTTTTGCTTTGGCGGGGGCTTCTCCTGCGGTTGCTCCGCCTGCAACGGCTGTTGGTGTGGCGACCCTGGCGAGTCGTCGACCTCCGGGTCCGACATGGACTTCGGCAAGGAACGAACGACCTCGGCGGCACCCAGTTCACGGTCGGCGGTCGACGCACGGGGTGCGAGCACCCAGGTGTCCTTGGAACCACCGCCCTGGCTGGAGTTGACCACCCGCGAGCCCTCGACCAAGGCCACCCGGCTCAACCCGCCCGGCAGCACCCACACCTCGTCGCCGTCGTTGACCGCGAACGGCCGCAGGTCGACATAGCGCGGCGCTAGGGTGTTGCCGATCTGCGTCGGCACGGTCGACAGCTCCATCATCGGCTGGGCGATCCACGCACGAGGGTCGTCGCGAATTTTCTTGCTGATCGCCGCCAGTTCCTTCTCGGATGCCTCGGGACCGAACACGATGCCGTAGCCGCCGGATCCCTCGACCGGCTTGATGACCAATTCGCCGACCCGGTCGAGCACCTCGTCGCGCTCGTCGTCCAGCCAGCACCGGAAGGTCTCCACGTTGGCCAGCAGCGGCTTCTCGCCCAGGTAGTACTCGATCATGGTCGGCACGTAGGTGTAGACGAGCTTGTCGTCGCCGACCCCGTTGCCGATCGCGCTGGAGATCACGACGTTTCCGGCGCGCGCGGCGTTGACCAGACCGGCCACCCCCAGCACCGAGTCGGCGCGGAACTGCAGCGGGTCGAGGAAGACGTCGTCGATGCGCCGGTAGATGACGTCAACCTGGCGCTCCCCCTCCGTGGTCCGCATGTAGACCTGGTTGTCGCGGCAGAACAGGTCACGACCCTCGACCAGTTCGACGCCCATCTGCCGGGCGAGCAGCGAGTGCTCGAAATACGCCGAGTTGTAGACGCCCGGGGTCAACACCACGACCGTCGGGTCGGCCTCGTTGGTGGCCGCGGAATTGCGCAGCGCCCGCAGCAGGTGCGAGGAGTAGTCGTCGACGGCACGCACCCGGTGCGTGGCGAACAAATTCGGGAAGACCCGCGCCATCGTGCGCCGGTTCTCCATGACGTAGGACACGCCCGACGGCGAGCGCAGGTTGTCCTCGAGAACCCGCCAGGTGCCCTTCTCGTCGCGGATCAGGTCGATGCCGGCGACGTGGATGCGCACGCCGTTGGGCGGGACGATGCCCACGGCCTGGCGGTGAAAGTGCTCACAGGAAGTGACCAGCCGACGCGGGATGACGCCGTCGTTCAGAATTTCCTGATCGCCGTAGATGTCGTCGAGATACATCTCGAGGGCTTTGACACGTTGGACGATGCCCCGCTCGAGCCGGTTCCATTCGGCCGCCGAGATTACCCGCGGCACCAGGTCCAGCGGAAACGGCCGCTCCTGGCCCGATAGCGAGAACGTGATGCCCTGGTCGATGAACGCGCGGGCCAACGCTTCGGCACGGGCCCGCAGGTCGGAGGCGTCCGCCGGCGCAAGCTCGGCGTAAATGCCCTTGTACGGGCCGCGGACGTTGCCCTGCGCGTCGAACATTTCATCGAAGGCCAGCGCATACACGTCCGACGTGTTGTATCCGCCGAAGATACGCTCGGAGCGCGCAAGGGCCCGCGCAGCGCCGCGCCTGGCCGTCTCAACGTGGTTCCGAACACTCACTTTTAGGATGCTGCCTCACATTGACGTTATGGCTGGCCACGAGTTCCCGTTTTGGGAGAAAACGTAACCGACTGCTAACCTGAGCAGTCGCAATCGGGTGTGGGGCGCCCCCCGAAACGAAGACCGCAGATACCGAATCGACGAAGGAACATTTCGCGTGGCCAACATCAAGTCGCAGCAGAAGCGCATCAAGACGAACGAGCGCGCCCGACTGCGCAACAAGTCGGTGAAGTCCTCGCTGCGCACTGCCGTGCGCGCGTTCCGCGAGGCCGCTGAGGCCGGCGACAAGGAAAAGGCCGCGGAGTTGCTGGTGTCAACCAACCGCAAGCTGGACAAGGCGGCCACCAAGGGCGTCATCCACAAGAACCAGGCCGCCAACAAGAAGTCGGCGCTGGCGCGGTCCCTCAACAAGATCTGAGCCCCGGCCAAGTCATCGGCCTCGGTCGGCGACCAGCTCGGCCACTTTTCTGACCGCGGATTCCAGTGCGTAGTCGGCGTCTGCGGCGGCTCCCTTCACATTGGCGTTGAGTTCCGCCACAACTTTCATCGCGGTTGCCACGCTGTCACGCGACCAGCGTCTGGCCTGTTTCTGCGCTTTCTGCACCCGCCACGGCGGCATCCCCAGCTGCCCGGCCAGCCGGTACGGGTCGCCGGAGAGCGGACCGACGCGGCCGATGGTGTGGATCGCTTCGGCCAGCGCGTCGGCCAGCACCACCAGCGGCTCGCCGCGCATCATCGCCCACCGCAGCGCCTCGGCCGCTCCCGCGACATCTCCCGCCACGGCCTTGTCCGCGATATCGAAGCCCTTCACCTCGGCTTTGCCGCTGTGATAGCGACGCACCGCGGCCTCGTCGACCGCACCGCCGGTGTCGGCTACCAGCTGCGAACAGGCCGAGGCCAGCTCGCGCGCGTCGGAGCCGACGGCGTCCAGCAGGGCGGTCACCGTGTCCTCGTCGACCTTGACCCGCAGCGCGCGAAACTCCTTGCGGATGAAGTCGATGCGTTCGCTCAACTTGGTGATCCGGGCGCAGGGATGAACCTCGGCGCCCAGCGACTTCAACTGGTCGGCCAGCGCCTTGGCCCGCCCGCCGCCTGAATGCAGCACCACCAGCACCGTGGCCGGCGGCAGGTCGGCGGCAGCCGCGGCGATCATCGCGACCGCATCCTTGCCCGCCTCGGCCGCCGCCTCCAGCACGACGACGCGTTCGTCGGCGAACAGCGACGGGCTCAGCAGTTCGGCCAGCTCGTAGGTGTCGACGTCGCCGGCCCGCATGCGATTCACCGGGACGTCGCCGGTGCCGGCCCGTTTGCGTGCCGCCCGCAGGACGTCCGCCACGGCCCGCTCGACCAGCAGGTCCTCTTCTCCCAGGACCAGGTGCAACGGCGAAGCCTCACTCACCCCACGATGGTGTCACGAAGGGCCGACCAATCAGCTCTGGGATCCAGTAGCTCCGATGCCGACCAGGCCAGCACGCACACCACCGAGACCGCCCCAGCCGCGCGGGTCGACGCGCGAAACCAGGACCGCCGCCACAGCAGCGTGCCCAGCACCAGCAGCAGCGCCGTGGCGGAACCGACCAGCAGCACACCGGCCAGACCGTCGGGAACCGGCACGGTCGCCGCGGGCACACCGGCGGCGACGTGCGCCACCTTCGACACCCACCACAGTTCCGGGCCGGTGAAACGCATCAGCAGCTGCGCACCGGGCGGCCAGAGCACACACATCACGGCCGCCCCGCTGCCCAGCACGGTGATCGGTGCGATCACCGGCGCCGCGGCCAGATTGGCGGCCACGGACACCAGGCTGACCCGACCCGAGATGCCGGCAACCAGCGGCGCGGTCACCACCTGCGCGGCCAACGCAACCGCGAGCCCGTCGGCCAGCGGCTTGGGGCAGCCCTTGGCGGCCAGACGCCACGACCAGACCGGCGCGATGACCACCAGCGCACCCGTCGCCAGGACCGACAGCGCAAAGCCTGCGTCGACGGCCAGCTGGGGAGCGGCGGCGAGCAATATCAGCACCGCGGCCGACAGCGCCGGAATCGCTTGCCGCCGACGCGAAGTCAGCATGCCCGCCAGCGCGATGGCGCCCATCACGGCCGCCCGCAACACACTTGCCGTCGGCTGGACGACGATCACGAACGCCACCAGCGCCATGCCCGCGAGCAGCACGGCCGCCCGCGGGCCGATCAGCCGGGCGGAGAACAGCACCGCCGCGCACACGATCGTGACGTTGGCTCCCGATACGGCCATCAGGTGTGTCATTCCGGCCGAACGGAATTCGCGGCCGGTGTCGGCGGTGACCGCCGAGGTGTCGCCGAGAACCAGAGCCGGCAACATCGCGGCCGGCGCGGCGGGCAACACCTCGCGCGCGGTGGCGGCGAACCGGCCGCGCACCACGTGCGCGGCGCGCTGCAGCGCACCAGCCCGGCCCAGGACGGGCCGGCCCGCCGCGTTGAGCACCGCGACCGTCAGGTCGTGGCGAGTGGGAGGGTTGATCCGCGCGGAAAACCGCACCGGCTGGCCCACCATCACGTCGAAGTCCGATGCTCGCGCGAAAACGGTTACCCGGCCCGATATTTCGTCGTCACGCAGCCGCTGCAGGGTGGCGCGAAACATCAGTCGGCCGGAGCCCAGCGACAGCGCGCTCTCGCTGGGCGTCACCGTCACCGGGGCAACCGTCCCGAACGCCGCGGTGATCGGGTGGCGCACCACCGCGTCGGCGCGCAGGGCGATCGCGAAACCAAACCCCGCGCCCACCACACCGACCGCCACCAGGCCGGCGCCGACGGCCCGCAGCCGCGGGTTGCGGGCATCGCGGCGCGATGCGTAGCACGTCAGCACCCCGGCGGCGGCGACCAGCGCGACGCAGCACGAGGCCAACATTCGTCCGACCGGCCAGATGATGCCGGAGGCGGTGACGATCCAACTGGTGAGCGCGGCGGGTAGCAGGCGCACGTCGATGTGGGCGAGCGCCGACAGGACGCGCGGTGGCGCGACACTGTCAGACACGGACCAGGGCGCGCAGCTTGTCCAGCCGCGCCGGCCCGATGCCGTCGACATCGGCGAGCTGGTCGACGCTGGTGAACTTGCCGTTGGCCTGCCGCCACGCCACGATCGCGGCGGCAGTGACCGGCCCGACCCCGGGCAGGGCGTCCAGCTGCTCGGTGGTCGCGGTATTCAGGTCGACGGCATCGCCCGCCTTGGGCGGGATCGATCCCTTGACCGATCCCGCCGGTGCCGGCGACTTGGGGCCCGGAGTCGAGCCGGTGGTCACGGAGCTGCCCAGCGCGGTCGGCTGCCCAGACACGGGCGCCAGCCCGACCACGATCTGCTCGCCGTCACCGAGCGGGCGGGCCATGTTCAGTCCGGTGGTGTCCGCGCCGGCCATCGCACCCCCGGCAGCCTGCAGGGCGTCAGCGATCCGCGCGCCGGGCGTCAGCGTGACCAGGCCGGGCTTGGGCACCAGGCCCACCACGCTGACCACCACCGGTCGGTCCGGACCGGCCGGCTGACCGGCACCCGGGCTGGCCGAGGATCGGGGGCTTGCCGTGGACGCCATCTCGACCGGCGGCAGCTTGGCCGACATCACGGGTGCCGACCGGTCGCGCATCAGCGTGAAGATCGTGACCAGCACGGCCAGCGCGGCCACCACTGCTAAGCCGATCGCACCGGCGCGGCCCGGATCCGCACGCAGCCGGGCCGCCCAGCCCTCTGCGCCGGCGGCGTCCGGAAGCCAGCGCGGCAGCAGCGAATTCTGATCCTCATCCGGTGCGTGCTGGTCCGGCTCCGAGTCGGGCTCCGCGGCGTGCGAATCGATGTCCGGGTCGGCACCGAGCCGTCGATGCAGTCGCTCGGCGGGGAGTTCTGTTCTCATGCGCCGACGGTAGGTGCGCCGACCGCCACAGCGGCCCGACCAACGGCGTCGCAACCGTCTGCTGTGGATTAACCGGAGGCTGTGCACAAGCGCAGCACGGGATGGGTCAAGATGGAGCGTGGAGCACGCGACCTGACGGGACGCCCATCGTCGTAAATGCGGTCGCCACGCTCACCCCCAGGCAAAGGAGTCTGCATGCAACTGGCGCTCACACCGGAGGAAGCCGCGTTCCGCGACGAACTCCGCACCATCTACACCACCAAGATTCCGCAGGAGATGCGCGACCGGGTGCGCCAGGGCTCGGCGGAAGCGAACCGCGACGACATCGTCGCCAGCCACAAAATCCTGCACGAGCACGGTCTGGCGGTTCCGAACTGGCCGGTCGAGTGGGGCGGCAAGGACTGGACGCCCACCCAGCACCAGATCTGGGCCGACGAGATGCAACTGGCCTGCGTGCCGGAGCCGCTGAACTTCAACACCAAGATGGTCGGCCCGGTGATCGCCGAATTCGGTTCGGAGGAAATCAAACAACGCTTCCTGCCGCCGACGGCCAACCTCGACATCTGGTGGTGCCAGGGCTTCTCCGAGCCCGAGGCCGGTTCGGACCTGGCATCGCTGCGCACCACCGCGGTCCGCGACGGCGACAGCTACGTCGTCAACGGCCAGAAGACCTGGACCACGCTCGGCCAGTACGCCGACTGGATCTTCTGCCTGGTGCGTACCGACCCGCAGGCACCCAAGCGTCAGGCCGGCATCTCGTTCCTGCTGTTCGAGATGAACACGCCGGGCATCACGCTGCGGCCCATCAAGACGATCGACGGCGGCCACGAGGTCAACGAGATTTTCTTCGAAGATGTCCGCGTACCCGCCAACCAGCTTGTCGGAGAAGAAAATAAGGGCTGGACGTACGCGAAGTTCCTGCTGGGCAACGAACGCACCGGCATCGCCGGCGTGGGGCGGACCAAAGTGCGCCTCGCCGAGGTGAAGAAATTCGCGGCGGAAGCCGGTGTGCTCGACGACCCCCTGTTCGCGGCCCGGCTGGCCGAGGCCGAAAACGAGCTGCTGGCATTGGAACTCACGCAGTCGCGGGTGGTCACGGATTCCGCGGACGGGCAGCCCAACCCGGCGTCGTCGGTGCTGAAGCTGCGCGGTAGCCAGTTGCAGCAGATCGCTACCGAGCTACTCGTCGAGGTGGCCGGACCGGACGCACTGCCCGCGAACGGCGAAGGCATTGCGTCTCCGGACTGGGCGCAACACAGTGCGCCGCACTACCTCAACTACCGCAAGACGTCGATCTACGGCGGCAGCAGCGAGGTGCAGCGCAACATCATCGCGTCCACCATTCTGGGATTGTGAGGCAGCCATGGACTTTCAGTTGACCGACGAGCAGGGCCTGCTGCGCGACACGACCCGCGATCTGTTGTCGCGCAGCTATGACCCGGAAAGCCGCATCAAGGTCATCGGCTCCGATCTCGGCTGGAGCCGCGAGGTCTGGAGTCAGCTCGCCGACACCGGCATTCTCGGCCTGGGCTTCGATCCGGACGAGGCGGGCCAGATCGAGATCATGGTCGTGCTGACCGAGGCCGGGCGCCGGTTGGCTCCCGAACCGATCCTGCACGCTGCGCTCGCTCCAGGTGCGCTGATCGCGGAGCTGGGCACCCACGCTCAGAAGGAACAGCTCGACGACGTCGCGGCCGGCCAACGGCTACTGGCGTTCGCCCATGTGGAACCGGGCCACCGCAAGCCGACCACGACGGTCGCGACTCAGGCTGCGCGGCAAGGTGATTCATGGACGCTGACGGGGCGCAAGAACCCGGTGCTCGCCGGTGACTGCGCCGACGCGTTGGTGGTCAGCGCCGCGTTGCCAGACGGTGGCACCGGCCTGTTCCTGGTCGATGCGAGCTCCGTCACTCGTCATCCCTATCGAACATTCGACGGACAACGCGGCGCGCAGGTCGACTTGGACGGCGCACCCGCCGAACCCTTGGGCGAAGCGGTCGACGCGTCGCAGGCGATCAGCGGCGCCATCGTCCGCATCCAGTCGGCGTTGTGTGCCGAGGCGGTCGGGGCAATGGAGGAAGCGCTACGCCTGACCACCGACTACCTCAAGACCCGCAAGCAGTTCGGCGTCACGCTCAACACGTTCCAGGCGCTCACCCAGCGAGCCGCCGACATGTACGTGTCGCTGGAACTGGCGCGCAGCATGAGTCTGTACGCCGGAATGTCGATCGCCGACGATAACCTCGACCCGCTGATCGCGTCGCGCGCCAAGGTGCAGATCGGCCGATCGGGCCGGCACATCGCGCAGGAGTCGATCCAGATGCACGGCGGCATCGGTGTGACCGCGGAATATCCGGTCAGCCACTACGCGGCCCGGCTCACCGCGATCGAGCACACCCTGGGTACCTCGGGCGACCACCTGCACAACCTGATCGACCACCTCGGCGACTACGACTTGGCCCGGCTCTAGCCGATGGCCCGTGATTCGCGCATGGTGATCTCTAGTCCCGGTGTGCGTCTGAGGCGTTGACGGTGCGACGAGGGCGGCGACACGCCGATCGATCCCACCCGCACCGCACAGTCGATGCCCTCAGCACACACTCGACGTCGACAACCCCACCCGCCCTACTCGTTCGTAGCAGGCTCCGGGGCCGCAACAGATTCCGAGCCCGACTCTGGCCCGGCAACCGGTTCCGGACTCGACTCCGGCGCCGCAATCGATTCGGCCTCCTGCGGCGGCGAGTCCGACTCGGGCAGCTGACCCACGAGATACTCGGCGAGCCCCCCGATGGTCGGATAGTCGAATACGGCAGTCGCGTTGATGGTGAACGCGCCGCCGAACTGACTGTGCAGCCGGTTGCGGAGTTCAATCGCCATCAGTGAATCCGTGCCGAGGTCCAGGAACCGACTGGTTGCGGCGGGCGGCTGCGCAAGCCGCAGGAAGTTCTGCACCTCGCGCTGAAGGAATTCGGTCACGAAGCCCACGCGCTGTGGCACCGGTATTTCCTGCAGCTGCTTGAGCAACTCACTGTCACCGGTCACTTCCCCGACGGCACTGGGCAACACGAGGTCGAGTATCGGGGGACGCGAACTGCCCAGCACCTTGGCGGCACGCTGCCAGTTGGCTTTGATGACGGTGGCCTGGCCGGTTCCATTGGCCACGACCTCGGCGAGAGCGCTCAGCGCCGCCGAGGGTTCCAGCGGAATCAGGCCCTGCGCACTGATATTGGCGGCCGCGGCCTCCGAAGAGGCCATGCCGCCTTGGGCCCAGGGACCGAAGTTGACACCGGTGGCGGGCAAGCCCTGCGCCCGCCGCTGCGCGACCAGGCCGTCG
The DNA here is from genome assembly GCA_963794245.1 of uncultured Actinomycetota bacterium. Taxonomy (GTDB): domain Bacteria; phylum Actinomycetota; class Actinomycetes; order Mycobacteriales; family Mycobacteriaceae; genus Mycobacterium. Next base: position 180,433 of record CAWCDD010000010.1, read on the forward strand.
AGCAGCGCGTTGGCGGTCGCGTAATTGGACTGACCGGGTGAACCGAACAAGCTGGACACCGAGGAGGACACGATGAAGAAGTCCAGATCGTCGCCCTTGGTCAACCTGTCCAAGTGGCAGGCACCGAACGCCTTGGGCGCCAACGTTGTTCGGAACCGCTCCAGGGTCTGCTGCGATAGCAGCGCATCGTCGAGCACACCGGCCAAATGGGCCACGCCGGCGAGCGGCGGCAACTCCGCGCGGATCCGCTCCAACAGCTTCGCAACCTCGGCCTCGTCGCCGACATCGGCGCCGAAGATGTGGATGCGGCACTTGTGGCGCTCGGTGATCTCCTCGATCAGCCGGTGCGCGTCCGCATCGGGCGCGCGCCGGCTGGTCAACACGATGTCACCGGCACCGAGTTGGGCCAGATACGACGCCGTGTGCAGACCGATAGCGCCGAGCCCGCCGGTGATCAGATAGCTTCGATCGGCCCGGGGGGTGAGCGGGTTCGGTATCTGCACCACGATCTTCCCGATGTGGCGCGCTTGCTGCATGCGACGGAAGGCGGCCCTGGCTTCGGTCAGCGGGTAGATCTCGGCGGGCAGTGGCGTCCACTCACCCTTGTCCAATCCCTGCGACACCTCGGTCAGCAAGCCCCGAATACGTTCGGGCTCTTGGAAGGTCACCGTGTCCAGCGCCACGATCTCGTAGGAGATGTCGGGTCGGGCCTGCGCCATCTGCTCCGGCGTCCAGATGTCGCGCTTGGCGATCTCGGCGAAACGGCCATTGTGCGCGGTAGCCCGCACGGTCGCTTCGAGGAACCCCTCACTGGTCAGGCTGTTGAGCACGACGTCGACGCCGGCGCCATCGGTGTCGGCCAGGATCTGGTCGGCGAAATCCGTAGTGCGCGAGTCGTAGACGTATTTCACCCCCAGCTTGCGCAGCGTCGCGCGTTTGTAGGTGCTGGCGGTCGCGAAGACGGTGGCGCCGCACTGCTGAGCCATCTGGATCGCGGCCAGTCCGACACCACCACTGGCGGCGTGGATCAGCACCCGGTCACCGGGCCGCAGCTGCGCCCAGTCGAACGCGAGCCGGACCGTCAGCGCCGCGGCGGGGATTGTCGCCGCCTCGACCGCGCTCACACGAGAGGGGATCGGCGCCAGCAGCTGGGCAGGCACGTTGAACCGACTGGAGAACGCACCCTGCATGAAGCCGTAGACGCGTTGGCCGACCTCGAGTCCGGTTACGCCGCAGCCCAGTTGGGTGACGACGCCGGCGAAGTCCCCGCCGATCGGTCCGGGGTCGCCCGGGTAGAGGCCGAGAACATTGAGCACATCCCGGAAGTTGAGGCCGGCGGCTTCCACCCGGACCTGCACGTAACCCTCGTCCGGCGGCGGCACGTCCGCCTCGGTCAACCGCAGGTTGTCGATCGCGCCGCGTTCGGTGGGCGCCAGGACGTAGTCGCTTCCGCGCGGCACCGTGAGGTGACCGCTGCGCACCCATGGCAACAACCGCGAAGCCAGCAGCTTCCCTTGGCGCAGCGCAAGTTCCGGTTCGTCCACCGGCGTGGCCAACAGGTCGGCCAGTGCCCGCACCGCCTCCGGCGATCCGTCGCAATCGACCAGTTTGGCGCGCAGCGCCGGTTCCTCGTTGATCGTGGTGCGCCCGAACCCCCACAACGCCGCCTGCACCGGGTCGACCGGCTCGCCGGATTCGCATGCCACGGCTCGCTCGGTGACGATCCACAGTCCGCCAGGCAGTTTCACCTCACCCCGTTGCACGGTGTGCACGGCACTGAGCAGGTTGGCGATCTCGGTCTCGACCCGCGCGGCGACATCGGCGCTCGACTCGTCCGCATTCGGCGCGGCGCTGCGCCACACGACGCCGGCGAACGGCAGACCGCGATCGTGAGCCTGAACCAGCAACTGTCCCAACAGCTCCGGATCGCCTGCCCGGTCGAACGGGATGCAGCCCGGCATGGTGGCGGCCAGTTCGTCGAATCCGGCGATCAGCCAGGTGCCGTTCGCACCGGCGGCGCCGTCGCTCGATGCCGGTGGCGGCACCTCATGCCAGCCGAGAGTGTAGAGCAGCCGGGTGGCGTCGCCGCCGAGGCCGCGCAGCAACGCCTCGCGGGGTGCGCGTTTGACCGTGAACTCGCGAATCCCCCCGAGCTGACGGCCATCCCGGTCGACGAAATCCAAGTCGAATACCTGGGTTTCGCTGTTGAGTTCGCTGCTGTGCCACCGCGCTCGGCAATAGAACCGCCGTGGCATCTTCTCCCGCAGCGTCACCTGCCCGTACCGCAACGGCAGAAACAGATCGTTGACGCCTTGTTCGGCCGCGAGAAGGGCCGGGAACGCCGGGAAGGCGACTCCGGTGCACAGGTCCATCAGCACCGGGTGCATCGGCTCGCCTCCGAGCTGTTCGGCGAGCTCCTCGCCGACGAGAATGTCGCCGATCGCCTCACCCTCGCCGAGCCACAGCGACTTCAGGGAACCGGACCAGGCGGGCCCCCACGCCAGCTCCAAGTCGGCGAACGTCTCGAACAACTCCTGAGGACGCATGCGGCTCAGTCGCTCGATCGCTTCGTCGACCGGATCATTGCCGGACACCGGTTCTTCATCAATTCCGGCGACTACCGTGCCCTCGGCGTTCAACGACCATTCGGCGCTGCGTTCACCGTATGGGCGGCTGTGCACCTGGAAGCTCGACTCACCGTCGCCGCCCAGCGGGTGCAATGTCAGCTGCACCTCGCGGGAAGCCTTCTCGGGCAAGATGATCGGCTCGTAGAAGAACACGTCTTTCACCCGCGCCGGCGTACCGGCTGCGGCCAACGCCATCGCCGCGTACGTCGCCCCGGGGACGACGACCGTGCCGTAGATGACGTGGTCGGAAAGCCACGGCTGCGATTTGACGGACAACCTGCTGGTGTACACGGTGTCACCGGAGGCGAGGTCCTTTGCACTGCCCAGGATTCCGGATACCGCGGGACCGTCGACGGTGATGCCGGACGTCTTGGGCCAGAAGCGGCGGCGCTGGAACGGGTAGGTGGGCAATTCGAGTCGACGACGAGGCCGACGATGCATTGCAGCGAAATCGGGTCGGTGGCCACCGACGTAAGCCGCGGCCAGCGCGTCGGCGATCTGGCGCCGGTCGCCAACACCCTTGCGCAGCGACACGATCGCCCGCGGCGCGGCCAGGTGCTCCGGCCACACCTGGACTGCGGCGCCGGTCAACACCGGCTGCGGACCGATCTCCATCACGACCGAGCATCCCAGCGCCGCTACGGTGCGCACACTCTCGGCGAACTGCACCGGCTGGCGGGAATGCCGCCGCCAATACCCCGCGTCGAGCGGTGTCTGGGCCGTGAACACGGCGCCGGTGCGGTTGCAAACCAGCGGCAACGTCGGCGCAGCGAACTCCAACTGCGCTGCGTACGACTCGAATTCATCGAGCACCGGATCCAGCAGTTCCGAGTGGAAGGCGTGGCTGGTCTCCAGCCAGGTGCAGCGGATCCCCTCGTCGGTGAACCTGGTGACGATCTGTTCGAGATCCTCACCCGGACCCGAGAGCACGGTGTTGGGTCCGTTGTAGGCGCCGACGGACACCCGCGGGAATTCGCCGGCGATCTCCTCGACGTGCTTGGCGTCGTTGAACACCGCCACCATTCGCCCGCCTTCGGGCAGGCTGCCGAACATCCGGCCGCGCTCGGCCATCAGCCGTGCGCCGTCCTCGAGGCTGAAAACTCCGGCCACGCATGCCGCTGCGTACTGGCCGACGCTGTGCCCCAGCACCACGTCCGGCTCGATGCCCCACGACTGCCACAAACGGGCCAGGCCCATCTCGATGGCGAATAGCGCCGGTTGGGCAAACGATGTGTGCCGCAATGTTTCTCCGGCCTGGCCACCGGTTTCGCGATCGGTGGCGAACAGCACCTCCAGCAACGGACGCGGCAGCATGTCATCGACCGCGTCCGCACATCGTGTCACGGTTTCGGCGAAAACCGGCTCAGTGTCGAACAACTCACGCGCCATCCCCGGATACTGGCTGCCCTGGCCGGTGAACAACCACGCAGTCGTCGGGTGGTTGCGGTGCTCGCCACGGACCACACCGGGTCGCAGGCGGCTCGCGGCCAGTTCGGCCAGGCCCTCGCGCGCGGCCTCGAGTGAATCCACGACCAGCGCGGCGCGATGTTCGAAATGCGAGCGCCCGGTTCCGGCGGTGCGGCATACGTCGGCGAGGTCCACATCCGGGTGGGCGCTCAACCACGTCTCATACCGCTGCGCCAACGCCACCAGCGCTTCCGGTGACCTCGCGGAAAGCGGTAGCACGCTTGTCTGTTCAGCCCGAGCTTCCGCCGCAGATTCCGCCGCGACGTCGTCGGCGAGGTGCTCGCCGGCACGCGCCGATTCTGCTGGCGCCTCCTCGATCAATACGTGCGCATTCGTACCGGTGAACCCGAAGGAACTCACGCCGGCGCGCCGTGGCCTGCCGTTGGCGTGCCACGGAATCGCCTTGTCCACGACCCGCACCGGCAGCGAGTCCCACGGGATGTGTGGCGACGGATTCTCGAAGTGCAGGCTGGCCGGCAGCACCTCGTTTTGTAGCGACAACACGATTTTGATCAGACCGGCGGCCCCAGAGGCCGATTCGAGGTGACCGATGTTGGTCTTCACCGATCCCATCAGCAACGGTCGATCGGCGTCGCGCGAGGCGCCATAGGCGGCTGCGGCCGCCTGTACCTCGATCGGATCACCCAGCGGGGTGCCCGTCCCGTGCGCCTCGAGGTAGTCGACATCCCCGCCGTCCAAACCGGCGCGGGCCAGCACCGTCCCGATGAGGCGCTGCTGTGCACCACCATTGGGCACCGTCAGACCGCTCGAGGCGCCGTCCTGGTTCACCGCGCTGCTGGGAATGACGGCGCAGACCCGATCGCCATCGCGCACCGCGTCGCTCAGTCGCTTGAGCACGAGCATCCCGCAACCTTCACTGCGCACATAGCCGTCAGCGGAGGCATCGAAGGTCTTGCACCGTCCGACGGGGGAAAGCATCCTGGCGCGTGAAGCCGCGACGACTGTCACCGGAGAAAGCAAGACGTTCACACCGCCGGCCAACGCCAAATCGCAGTCACCGGACCGCAATGCCTGGCTCGCCTGGTGGACGGCCACCAACGACGAGCTGCATGCCGTATCGACGGCCACTGCCGGTCCTTCGAGTCCCAGCGCGAAGGCGACCCGACCGGAAATGGCGTTGAGCGCATTGCCGGTGATGAAGTGAGGTTCGATTTTGTCGATCGACTCGGCGGACAGCAGGTGCGCATACTCGTTGGCGGCAACGCCCACGAAAATGCCGGTCCGGCTGCCGCGCAACGCCCCTGGCGAGTACCCGGCGCGTTCCAAACCCTCCCATGCCGTCTCGAGCGTCAGCCGCTGTTGCGGTTCGATCCAGACCGCCTCGCGCGGAGAGATGCCAAAAAATTCAGGGTCGAATTCGTCGATTCCCTCGAGGAATCCGCCAAAACGCGTGTAGGTCTTGCCCGGAGCATCGGGATCCGGGTCGTAGAACTCGTCGATGTCGAATCGGTCCTCGGGGACTTCCCGGATCGCATCGACACCGCCGGCGAGCAACTCCCAGAATGCTTCCGGGTCCGGCGCTCCGGGGAATCGGCACGACACCGCGACAATCGCGATCGGCTCGTCCGTGCGTGTCGTCACCGTTGACGCCAGCGCAGTCCGCGATCCGGCGGATGCCTGCTCACTGAGCTCGAGCACGTCGCCGAGCAGGTAGTCGGCCACGTCGGACAGTCGGGGATGGTCCATCACCAGGGTGATGGGTATCTCCCTGCCCACCCCGTGCTCGATGCGGCGCCGCATCTCGACGGCCATCAGCGAATCCATGCCGAGGTCGAAGAACCCCGCATCCTCGCGGACTTCCGTGACATCGACCCGCGTCACGTCCGCTACCGCGTCGCGCAGATAATCGGTCAGCAGCTTCTTGCGCTGCTGCACAGGAGCGTTCGTGAGCCGCTCGACCAGCTGGGTCTTCCCCGACGGCGTCACGGCCGGCACCGCATCGGGCACCTCGCGCTCCAACTCCGTCAGGAATGCTCGCCTGCCGGCCTGCTCGTAGAGCGGCAGGAAGCGGGCCCAGTCGATCCGGGCGACGACACCCTGCGCCGACGACGCGACAACGTCGGCCAGCCCCGCCAGCGCATCGGCAGGTGACAACGTCCGGATCCCGCGCTGATCCAGTCGCGCACGGGACTCCGCGTCGGCCATGCCCGCCGACCACGGACCGAAGTTGACGCTGGTCCCGCAGACACCCCGCTCGCGCAGGCGCCAGGCCAGCCCGTCGAGGAATGCGTTGGCCGCACCGTAGGTGGTCTGACCGAATCCGCCCCATACCGAGGCGATCGAGGAGGTACTGATGAAGAAGTCGAGCTTCAGATCGGCAGCGGCTTCGCTCAGATGCCACGCACCCCAGACTTTTCCGGCGAAGACGCGGCCCACTTCGGCTTGATGAGATTCGAAGTCCAGCTTGCTCAGCGGGGTGGTGCCGATCTCACCCGCGGCGTGGACGATGCCGGCCAACGGCGGCAGTTCGGCCCGCACGCTGGCCAACAGGCGGGCGACGTCGTGGGCGTCGGCGACGTCGGCAGTGACGACTCGGACCTCGCAGCCATGCAGTGCGGCCAGTGCGTCGATGCGCCGTTGCACGGCTTCGCCCGGCGCACGACGGCTGGTCAGGACCAGATTCCCAGCGCCGTGCGCGGCCAGGTATCCGGCAATCTCCAGTCCGATCGAACCTAGCCCGCCGGTCACCAGATACGTTGCGTCAGTGCGTAGTTCCAGCGGCGCACCGGTCGGCTGCCCGGCCCGTCGAACCAGCCGGGGCACGTAGACCGTTTGATCACGCAGCGCCACTTGGTCTTCGCGCGAGGCTGACTCGTGCGACGTCGTGATCCGACCGATGAACCGGTCCCACTCGTCGGCAGTGCCCTTCGCCAGATCCGCCAGTCCACCCCACACCTGCGGATGCTCCAGCGATGCGGCACGTCCGAAGCCCCACATGCAGCTCTGGTCCGGCGCCACGGAGTCCGCATCGGTGACTCGCTGTGCGCCACGGGTTACCAGCCAGATGGGGGTGCGCAGGTCGGCGGTGACGGCAGCGCGCCAGAGCCGCCGCGTTCCGCCCAGGATTCGGTGTTGCATCCGCAACAGTGCCTGCATCGATGGCGGGGTCTCGGAGTCCACGGCCGCAACGTGCACGATACGCAGCGTCGAATCCTCTGCTGCCGCAGCGCGCAACGCATCGACGAGCTTTTCCTCATCGGTGTCGGACGTGGGCAACCCGATGAACCGATGCTGCTGTCCACGTGCGGTGAGCGCGTCGACCAGCGGCTGAACCGCGGGCGAATCCTCACCGATGAGAAGCCAGGTCGATCCCTCGCCGGCTTCCGCGCCGGAGAGCGGAGTGTGGGCTTTCTCCCAGCAGATCTCGTAGCGGTCGTCCGCTATCGCCTGGGTCGTCCGCTGCTGGTTGTGTTGCGCCGCAAGCTTGGTCAGCACACGCAGGGTTTGAAGATCGCCGCTAGCGCCGTCGATCAGGGCCGCGAGTTCCTCGATCCGGCCGTCCTCGAGAAGGCGGACGGCTTCGGTACGTGGGCCGCCAAGGTGCTGCTGTTGGTTGGCGGGATCCCGATTGTCTCGAAACCAGTACTGGCGGCGCTCGAACGGGTAGGTGGGTAGGTCGAGTTTCCGCGCATACGCGGGTCGCAGCGTGGCGAATTCGGGTAGGTGGCCCAACACATATGCGTCGGCTACGGCTTCGGTGATCTGTCGGTGGTCGGCGGTGTTTCGGCGTAGCGACGTGATCGCCCGCGGCGCGGTGGCCGGGTCAGGCCACGCGCTCAGGGCTGTGGCGGTGAGCACCGGCCGTGGGCCGATCTCGAGCAACATTTTGCAATTCAGATCGGCAAGGGTCCGCACGCTCTTGGCAAATTCCACCGGTTGACGCGCGTGACGGCGCCAATAGGTGCCATCGAGCTTCACGCTCCGGCCGAGCGCGGCGCCAGTGCGATTGTCAACCAGAATCCGTTGTGGCGTAGCAAAATTGAATCGCTGCGCATACGACTCGAAGTCGTCCAGAATCGGGTCCAGCAGCGCCGAGTGGAACGCGTGGCTGGTGTCCAACCACTCACACCGGACACCGTCGGCCGCCAGTCCTGCTACTACCTTCTCCAGATCCCCCGCGGGCCCGGACAATACGGTGTTAGCACCGTTGTAGGCGGCGACCGACAGGTTCGGGAACTCGTCGGTCAGGCGCTCGACGCGCTCGGCGGCGGTGAACACCGCGGCCATTCGGCCACCGGCGGGCAAATTGCCGAAGAGACGACCGCGTTCGGCCATCAGCAGCGCGCCGTCCTCGAGACCGAACACGCCCGCGACGCAGGCCGCCGAATACTGGCCGACGCTGTGGCCCAACACCACGTCGGGCTCGAAGCCCCACGACTGCCAGAGGCGGGCCAGGCCCATCTCCACCGCGAACAAGGCGGGCTGTGCGTAGGAAGTCTGCCGCAGCGCCGCTTCGCTGTCCGGGCTGTCGACATCAAAAATCAGTTCCAGCAACGGCTTTTCGAGAACGTCGGCGACCGCGCCGGCGCAACGATTCAGCGTCTCGGCGAACACCGGCTCGGTGTCGAACAACTCGCGGGCCATGCCGGGGTACTGGCTGCCTTGACCGGTGAACAGCCACGCCGTCTTCGGTGTGTCATGGGATTCTCCGCGAAACAAGCCGGGCGCCGGGCGATCGTCCGCGAGTGCGCCAAGTAGCTCCAAGGCAGATTCTCTCGAATTGACCACCAACGCGGCGCGGTGCTCCAAGTGCGCGCGCCCCGACCCGGCGGTGAAGCACACGTCGGCCAGGGTGGCCTCCGGATGCGCGCTCAGCCAGCTGCGGTATTCGTCGGCGAGCCGCAACAACGCGGCGGGTGTTCGCGCCGAGAGCGGAAGAATGCTGAACCGTCGGTCACCGGGCTGCCCGACCGGAACCGGTGCCGCGGGGGGCGGGGCCGCTTGCTCGGGCGCCTCTTCGAGAATCACGTGAGCGTTGGTCCCGGCGAACCCAAACGAGCTGATTCCCGCAATGCGCGGGCGCCCGTTGCGTTCCCAGGCGGTGGCCTCCTTGACAACCTGCACCGCAAGCCGATCCCACGGAATGTGGGGCGACGGGTTTTGAAAGTGGAGGTGCTGCGGCAGTAGCTCGTTCTCGAGCGACAGTATGACTTTTATCACACCCGCGATACCCGCGGCAGCTTCCAGATGTCCGATGTTCGTTTTCACCGAGCCCATCAGCAGCGGCTCGCTGGGCTCGCGTCCGGTGCCGAGCACCGCACCCGCGGCCTGGGCCTCGATGGGGTCGCCCAGCGATGTCCCGGTGCCGTGCGCTTCCAGGTACCCGACGTCGCGGGGTTCGAGGTCGGCGCGCTTCAGCGCGTCGGCGATGACCCTTTGCTGGGCAACGCCGTTCGGCACCGTCAATCCACCCGATGCGCCGTCCTGGTTGATCGCGCTGCCGCGGATCACGGCGCGAATCCGGTCGCCGTCACGAATCGCGTCCTCGAGGCGCTTGACCACGATGACGCCGCATCCCTCGCCGCGCACATAGCCGTCCGCGGCGGCGTCGAATGTCTTGCACCGGCCGTCGGGCGCGAGCATGTGCGCACTCGAGAACGTGATCATGGTCGCCGGGGTGAGCAGGACGTTCGCACCACCGGCCAGCGCGAGATCACATTCGCCCAAGCGCAGCGCTTGGCACGCCTGATGGATTGCCACCAGCGACGAGCTGCACGCCGTGTCGACGGCCACCGACGGACCCTGCAGCCCCAACCGATAGCTGATCCGGCCCGCCGCCGCGGCATTCGAGGTCCCGATGGCCATGTAGGCCTCGATCTCGGGATACGTCAGCTCGTCGGATGCCATTCCCAGGTAGTCATGGGTGGCCAAACCGACGAAGACACCAGTGTTGGTGTTAGCCAGAGCCGTTGGCGCGGTGCCCGAATGCTCTACCGCGCGCCATGCCGTCTCCAGCAAGATCCGATGTTGCGGGTCCATCAACCTGACCTCGCGCGTCGACATACCGAAAAACGGCGCGTCGAACCCGGTCACGTCATCGACGAAACCCGCACGACGGGTAACGACCTTGCCGGGCGCACCGGGTTCCGGATCGAAGAATTCGTCGACATCCCACCGGTCCTGCGGCACCTCCGATACCGCGTCCCGGCCTTGCGACAACACATCCCAGAACTCATCCGCATCCGCAGCACCCGGAAAACGCGCCGCATAGCCGATGATCGCAAAACCCGATGCCGGCTCGCTCAGACTTTCGACAGATGCCATGCGCTTGTCCTCCCTTGGCCGGTCAAGATTCGATCCTCGCGGGAGGCCGGTTGCGCTTCGGAATCAACTTCCGAAGGCGGGCACTGCAATTGCGACGCCCGCACCGCGCGAGCACAGCCATTGCGGCTGCCGCCCTGCGTCCCCCGCCCGGCCGTTTGATCGCCACAACCGTCCGCCGGATCCGTGAGTGAGTGTAGGCGTTGGCTCGCGCATGCCCGCGGAGGCAATCTCCGGGAGGGTTATCTTGGTGTCGCCACCAGTGGCCGGACCGGAACCGTTCAAACCCAGGGGGAAGTAGTTTTGCGCATCGGGAAGATTACGATCGGCGCACTCCATGATTGGACGTTGACCCCGGGCTCGGTCACCTCGTGGCACCCGACGGCCGCCGCTAAAGACAAGGTCCGACATGCACCGGTCAGTTCTGTACCGGTCAGTTACATGCAGGGCCAGCACCTTCGTAACTACTGTGAACGAGCGGCCGCGGGGCTGAATTTTTCTCGGCAGATCATCGCGACCTGTGAATTACCTGGCAATTGCGACATCGCCGCGATGGACCGTGCCGTCAACGCCTACCTGCGTCGGCATGACACGTTCCGCAGTTGGTTCGAGCACACCGGTGACGGAGAGTTCGTCAGGCATACCATCAGCGATCCAGCTGATATCGAATTCACGCCAATCGACCACGGCCACATGACGGTTGACGAGATACACGCCCATGTCGTGGCCATACCGAATCCGCTGGAGTGGGGCTGCTTCACCTTCGGGATCATCCAAAGCGAGGACCACTTCGCGTTCTTTGCCGCGATGGATCATGTCCACGGGGACGCGACGTTGATCGGCACAACGATGATGGAAGCCAACGGCATGTATACGGCGTTGAGCGGAGGCGGTGAGGCCCTTGTTCTTCCCGATGCCGGCAGCTTCGATGATTTCTGCAGCCGCGAACGCGACTACACGTCAACGTTGACCGCCGATTCGCCTGAGGTGCGCGCGTGGATTGACTTCGCCGACAGCAACAATGGCGGTTTCCCTGAATTCCCACTCCCACTGGGCAACCCGTTGGAGTCGAGTAGCAGTGACATGACCTCCGAACTTCTGATGGACGCGGCACAGACCGAGCGATTCGAATCAGCGTGCACCGCGGCCGGCGCGCGCTTCGTCGGCGGCCTGTTCGCCTGCCTCGCCCTGATCGAGCACGAATTCACCGGCGCTCTCACGTATTACGGGCTCACTCCCAGGGATTCCCGCACCGGCGCGGACAATTTCATGACTCAGGGCTGGTTCACCGGCTTGATTCCGATCACCGTGCCCATAGCCGCGGCCTCATTCGGCGATGCCGCATGGGCAGCGCAGGCTTCGTTCGATTCAGGTCTGGACATGGCGAAGGTGCCCTACTACCGCGTATTGGAATTGGCGCCGTGGTTGAGCTGGCCACGGCCGAACTTTCCGGTGTCGAACTTCTTGCATGGCGGCGCCGCTCCACTCAACGCAATTCTTGCCGCAGCCGACCTGGGGCTGGCGAACAATATCGGCATCTATCCCGACGGCCGGTATTCGTATCAACTGACCATTTACATATTCCGGTACGGAGAGGGCACGGTGATGGCGATCATGCATCCCGACAACCCGGTCGCGCAGAAATCAGTCAGCCGTTACCTGGCGGCGATGAAATCCGTGTGCGGTCGGGTCGCCGGTAGCGGGCACTGGGGTCGCGTTGCGTAGCGTGCAGCAAGCGAGGGCGATATGCGACGGCTAGCCGATTTTGTGGTGCGGTGGCCATGGGCAGTAATCGGGGTCTGGGTCGCGATCGCGGTCGCGCTACCACTGACACTGCCCTCCCTCAGCGAGATGGCCCAGAAGCATCCACTCGCCATCTTGCCCAGCGATGCACCGTCGAACGTCACCGCTCGAAAAATGACCGAGGCGTTTCATGAATCGGGCTCCGAAGACCTCCTGCTGGTGGTCCTGACCGACGACAAGGGGCTTGGCGCAGGCGACGAAGCCACTTACCGCAAACTGGTGGACGCGCTGCGCGCGGACACGCGAGATGTCTTGATGGTGCAGGATTTCCTCAGCACGCCGCCCCTGCGCTCGGTCGTGACCAGCAAGGATCACAAAGCTTGGGTGCTGCCGGTCGGCGTCGCCGGCGAGTTGGGGACTCCACAGTCGTACGCCGCCTTCAACCGGATCGGCGACATCGTCAAACGCGACGTCGCCGGAACTTCCCTGGCGGCGAGCCTCACCGGCCCCGCGGCAACCGTCGCCGACCTCACGATCGCGGGCGATCGGGATCGACTTCCGATCGAGCTGGCAATCGCCATTCTGGTGCTCATCGTCCTGCTGGTGATTTACCGCAGCGCGGTCACCATGCTGCTGCCGTTGCTGACGATCGGGATATCCCTGGTGATAGCGCAGGCGGTGGTGGCGGGCTACTCGCAACTGACCGGCTCGGGCGTCTCGAACCAGTCCATCGTATTTCTGAGCGCCATAATGGCAGGCGCCGGAACGGATTACGCGGTGTTTCTGATCAGCCGCTATCACGACTATCTGCGGTCAGGTGCGGATTTCGACCAGGCGATCAAGCGCGCAATGATCTCGATCGGAAAAGTGATCGGCGCATCCGCCGCCACCGTCGGAATCACTTTTCTCCTCATAAGCTTCGCCCGAATGGGGGTGTTCAAAACGGTCGGGGCGTCGTCGGCGATAGGGATCGGCGTGGCGTTCCTCGCCGCCGTGACGTTGCTGCCGGCAATTCTTGTGCTTGCGGGGCCACGGGGCTGGGTCAAGCCGCGGCGCGAACTGACCGCCCGGTTCTGGCGGCGTTCGGGCATACGCATCGTGCGCCGGCCCAAGGCCAATCTTGTTGCCAGTGTGCTTGTGCTGATCATCCTGGCCAGCTGCGCCGGCTTGGTGCGCTACAACTATGACGACCGCAAGGCCCTGCCGTCCTCTGCTCCGAGCTCCATCGGATATACCGCGCTGGATCGTCATTTCCCGGTGAATCAATCCATTCCGGAGTACATCCTCATCCAGTCACCGCATGACCTTCGCACGCCGAGGGCCCTTGCAGACCTGGAACAGATGGCGGACCGGGTCAGCCAACTGCCGAATATCGCTGCAGTCAGCGGCATTACGCGTCCCACCGGAGATGTGCCAGAGCAATTCCGCGCCACCTATCAGGCGGGCGCTGTCGGCACCCTGCTGGCCGGCGGGTCCACCATGATCAACGATCACACCGGTGACCTCAACCGGCTGGTCGCAGGGGCCGGCACGCTGGCCAACAGCCTCGGCGATGTGCGCGGCCAGGTCACCCAGCTCGCGGCCAGCCTGCAGGAACTGGAGAACGCCTTTGCGTCGGCGAAGAGCCAGTACAGCGGCGACGCGCTGGTTAAACAGGTCGACATCGCGGCCCAGCTCGTCGACCATGTCAACTCGCTCAGCAATGCCATGGGCTGGAACTTCTCGGCGGCCAAGAACGTGTTCGCCTGGATAGGCCCGGTGCTGACGGCGCTGCAGGGCAACCCGGTCTGCGACGCCGATCAATCGTGCAGCGCCACCCGCGGGACATTCGAGCAGCTGGTTGGTTCGCGCGATCAAGCAGACCTCGACGCGATCAATGATTTGGCCCACCAATTGCAGGACTACCCGGACAAACGGGCTCTGAAATCGTCGACCGACCGCGTGCGTGCAGCATTGGGGAAGCTCACCAACGTGATGCACTCCATGGGGATGGACAAACCCGGTGGCCTGCAGGCGAATTTGAACAGTGTGCAAGATGGCGCAAACCGACTCGCCGGCGGGAGCCGGCAAGTGGCCGAGGCGGTGGCTCAACTCGTCGACCAAGTCAAACAGCTCGGTAGCGGGCTCGGCGAGTCAGCGGCGTTTCTTTTGTCGCTGAAACGCGATGCGGCGCAACCGGCGATGGCCGGGTTCAATATCCCGCCCCAGCTGCTGCATTTAGCGGAGTTCCAGAAGGCGGCCAAGGTATTCATTTCGCCAGACGGCCACTCGGTGCGGTATTTGGTTCAAACCAAACTGAATCCGTTCAGCACCAAAGCCATGGATCAGGTCAACGCGATCAGTACGACCGCTCGCGCGGCGCAACCGAATACCGCGTTGGCGGACGCCACGATATCGATGTCGGGATACACCGTCGGCCTGAAGGACACGCGCGACTACTACCAACACGACATCCGGTTCATCATCGCGGTAACCCTTTTCGTCGTGCTCCTGACCTTGGTCGCACTGCTGCGTGCGATTGTCGCGCCGCTGTATCTGGTTGCTTCCGTGGTTATTTCGTATCTGTCGGCGGTAGGTATTGGTGTACTCGTATTTCAGTACATACTGGGCCAACAATTACATTGGAGCGTGCCGCCGCTGGCGTTCGTGGTGTTGGTCGCGGTGGGAGCCGACTACAACATGCTGCTCGTCTCGCGAATGCGTGAGGAGTCTCCGCACAGCATGCGTTACAGCATCATTCGCACCCTGAGTTCGACGGGCGGTGTGATCACTGCGGCAGGTCTGATCTTCGCTGCGTCGATGTGCGGTCTGTTGTTCTCCAGCATCGGCACCGTGGTCCAGGGCGGTTTCGTGATCGGCGTCGGAATTTTGCTGGACACCTTCTTGGTGCGCACCATCACGGTTCCGGCCATCGCCGCGCTGGTCGGACGGGCGAACTGGTGGCCGTCCCGGGTGGGTGTGCGGTGGTCGCCGGTCCGACGCGCCGAGCCGCAACCCAATTAGCGCGTACACATGACGTATGTGAGACTACGAAGCGAATCCGAGCGGGCAGGATTAGAAATGAAGAAACTACTCGCAAGAGTCACGGCGCTGGTAACTGTCGGCGCCACAGGATATTTCGGCGTCGGAACTGCGTCGGCTGACGACACGCCCATCGGCGGGCCGCCGACCCCAGGGGCGCCGGGCGACCAGACCGCGTTCGCCCTGGGCGGCGCTCACGTTCTCGGTATCCCTTACGACGAGTACATCCGCCGTGAGGGCGCTGAATGGTTCCCCGGCCAGAAGCGCGAAATCGTCCGCTACCCGGCGGGCCAGGTTCAGGGCCACGTGTTGGAACGACTCTTCCCGGGAATCGGCCGGCTCGATGAACTCTTCCCGGGCCTGGGTCTGGACGGCCCCAGCGTCGGCGAGTCCGTCGACGTGGGAGTAGACAACCTCGATGCGGCAATCCGCGCCGGCCACCCCGGTACGGCGATCGGCTTGTCCGAGGGCGGGTTCGTGGTCGATGGCGAGCAGGCTCGGCTCGCGAATGACCCGACTGCACCCCCGCCGGACAAACTGAACTTCGCGACATTCGGCGACCCGATTGGACGGCACGCCTTCGGCCAGAGCTTCCTGACCGCCATGTTCCCGGTCGGCAGCGTTGTTCCGGCACTCGACTACACCATGCCACCGCCGTATGAGAGCCAGTACGACACAAACAGGTTCGTGGCTGCGTACGACTCGATCGCGGACTTCCCCGACCGGCCAGACAACATGTTCGCTCTGGCCAACACGCTCCTGGGCCTTGCCACGGGTCACACCGCGGTGGCCTTTACGAACCCGACTATGGTGCCGCCGCAGAACATCAGGACGACCATCAACTCCCGGGGCGCGAAAGACACGACGATCATGGTCCCGGAAAAGCACCTTCCTCTTGTCATGCCGCTGAAGTACGTCGGGATCGACGAAGACACGCTGAACAAGCTGGACGCAATCCTGATTCCCCGGGTGAACGCGGGCTACTCGCGAAACGACGACCCGTCGACCGCTCCGGTTCAGGTGGACCCGGTGCACGGCTTCGACCCAGCGGAAGTCACCGCGCCGGCCAACCAGGCGACGTTCGGCGGCGGCGCCGACCCTCTCTCACAAATCCTCAGCGGTGCCACGTCCGTGTTGTCCCACGGGACCGGCTGACAACGCGCCTATGTCTGGATCATCGATTCTCTCCATGCTGCACGGGCGCGCAAGCCTGCGGCCCCATGATGCGGCGTACACGTTTACCGATTACGAGGGCGACGCCGACGGTGTTTCCGAGAGTCTCACGTGGTCGCAAATATCCCGCCGAACACTCAATGTGGCACGCGATCTCGGCCCGCACGGGTCGGCTGGAGACCGGGCAGTAATCCTGGCTCCCCAAGGCCTTGATTACATTGCGGCGTTCCTGGGATCCATGCAGGCAGGGCTCATCGCAGTTCCGCTTCCGCTGCCGCATCGCGGCTCGAGTCACGAGCGGGTAGGTGCGGTCCTTGCCGACACCTCGCCCTCGGTCGTTCTCACAACGTCCGCAGTCGCCGAAGATGTCGCGGAATATGTCGATCGAGCACGCATGGACGATGTTCCCAAGATCGTCGAAATCGATTCGATGAATCTGGACGTCGATGGCGAAACAAGCGTTCCGACAGCTGATTTGCCCAGCATCGCGTATTTGCAGTACAGCTCAGGTTCGACCCGAACGCCGACCGGGGTGATGATCTCGCACCGAAATCTCGAAGTGAATTTCGGGCAGCTGATGCGCAGCTTCTTCGTGGACTCCGGAAGCAACTTCCCGTCGGAAGCCACGATCGTGTCGTGGTTGCCCTTCTACCACGACATGGGTTTGGTGCTGGG
The DNA here is from genome assembly GCA_963794245.1 of uncultured Actinomycetota bacterium. Classification (GTDB taxonomy): domain Bacteria; phylum Actinomycetota; class Actinomycetes; order Mycobacteriales; family Mycobacteriaceae; genus Mycobacterium. Next base: position 197,421 of record CAWCDD010000010.1, read on the forward strand.
AGTCTGCGCACCAATCCTGAGCGGCCATCGTGCCGAGCTGACCAGTCCGGTCGGGTTCCTGGAGAGGCCGGCCAGGTGGGTGCGAGCGCTGGCCGAAAATCCCCACACGTGGTCGTCCGCGCCCAACTTCGCCTTTGACTTGGCGGCCCGCAAAACCACCGACAAAGACCTCGCCGGGCTCGACCTCGGCGGTGTGCTGGGCATCATCAGCGGCGCCGAACGTGTCGAGCCGGCCACCTTGAGTCGTTTCGTGGATCGGTTTGCGCACTTCAATTTTCGGGACCACATGATGCGTCCGTCGTATGGCATGGCCGAGGCCACGGTCTTCGTGGCGACCGGCACCTGGAGTGAATCCTCGCCTGCGGCACACTTCGATGCCGGAGCGCTCGGCGCAGGCCGTGTTGAGCCGTGCGCAGCCGGGAAAGGCACGGCAGCTGGGAAAACTACGGCTCTGGTGAAGTACCAGGTGCCGCGATCCCCCGCGCTGCGCATCGTCGACAGTGAGACGAATCGCGAATGCCCGCCGGACTTGATCGGCGAAATCTGGGTGCATGGTCAGAATGTCGCCGACGGCTATTGGCGCAAGCCGCCATCCGAGCAGCGATGCTTCGGCGCAACACTTGTCGACCCGTCGCCGGGAACGCCTGACGGACCCTGGCTGAAGACCGGCGACCTGGGTTTCATCTACGAGGGTGAGTTGTTCATCGTCGGCCGCATCAAGGACCTGCTGATCATCCGCGGGCGCAATCACTACCCCGAAGACATCGAGGCGACGGTCCACGAGATCACGCGTGGCCGGGTCGCGGCAATTTCGGTTCCGGTGAACGGTACCGAGCAGCTGGTCACCGTCATCGAGCTCAAGGAGCGCGGCGATTCCAACGAGGAGGCGACGCACTGGCTCACCTCCGTCAAAAGTGACGTCACCTCCGCGATATCCAATGCGCACGGCCTGAATGTCGGGGATCTCGTTCTGGTAGCTCCCGGGTCGATTCCCACCACCACGAGCGGCAAGATCCGCCGCGCCGCCTGCGTCGAGCAGTACCGGCAGGACCAATTCGTTCGCTTGGCCGCCTAAGCCGGCGGCTGGGTGCGCAGACGCGTAGCGCCCTTCGCATAATGGGTCCATCCCGCACGGGCAAAGGAGCCACGATGAGCACAGCCAGCACTGACCGTCCGTTACGCGTCATCCAGTGGACGACCGGGAACATCGGGCAGCGGTCGCTGCACGCCATCATCGGCAGAGGAGACATGGAGCTGGTCGGGGTGTACGCGCACGGGGCGGACAAGGTCGGTGTCGATGCCGCGAAGTTGTCCGGCTGGCCGGAGCCGACGGGGGTGCAAGCCACCAACGACATCGACGCGCTGATCGCCCTGGGCGCCGACGCGTGTTGCTATAACCCGTTGTGGCCCAACATCGACGAATTGGTGCGGCTGCTGGAATCGGGAGTCAACGTGTGCACCAGCGCGGCCTGGATCACCGGCGGGAAGCAGACGACAGAGGATCGCAAGCGCATCGAGGACGCCTGCCAGAAGGGCAATTCGACGATCTTCGGCAGTGGCGCGCATCCGGGGATGACGAACATGGTCGGCATGGTGCTGTCCGCGTCCTGCGAGCGTGTCGACGAAATCCGGATCACCGAGTCGGTGGACTGCTCGACCTACGAGTCCGCGGAAACACAAACCGCAATGGGCTTCTCACAAGACCCCGACACACCGGGGCTGGCGGAGAACGTGCGTCGGGAAAGCGAAGTCTTCGCCGAATCGGCGGCGATGATGGCCGACGCGATCGGCGCCAAGCTGGACAGGATGACCTTCGACGTCACGTTCACCCCGGCCACCGGTGACTCCGATCTGGGCTTCATGAAGATTCCCGCCGGCACGGTCGGCGGCGTGTACGGCTTCCACCGCGGTTGGGAGGGCGACCGCAACGTCGTCAGCGTCGGATTCAACTGGACCATGGGTAACCACGTGGTCCCGCCGAAGCCGCTCGAGCACGGCCACGTCATTCAGGTCTTCGGTATGCCCAACATGCGGACGGTCCTGCACTGCCTGCCGCCGAAGGATTGGACGGAGCCCGGATTTATGGGTTTGGGAATGATTTACACCGCCATGCCAGTTACCAATGCCGTCCCGGCGGTGGTGGCTGCCAGACCCGGGATCATGACGCTTGCCGACTTGCCACCAGTGACCGGACGGCTGGCGCGCTAGTCCTATGGCGTTGGCCACAACCGTGGCACCCCGGAGGAACGGTTCCGTGCTCTAAGAGTTAGAGTACTTAGCCGGGCAAAGGTTCCGCGGACAATGAGGGTTGTCAACGACGGTGGTGAGCTTTCCAAGGCAGGATGGCAGGCCCCCGCAGCGGTGAGCGGAAGGCGGTCAAGGTGAGGGCTTCGCCGAACTCGGATGCCATAGCCCGAGTGCTCAGACGGGCGTGGATACCCCTGCTGCTGATTGTGGTACTGGCCGTCTCGGCGTTGGTCGTGTCGCGGCTGCACAAGATTTTCGGCTCGCAGGACCTCAACGCGAATGCCGGCAAGGGAATCGAGATCGTGCAGTTCAATCCGAAGGTCGTCGTCTACGAAATCTCAGGCCCGACCGGTGCCACCGCGAACATCAACTTCTGGGACGCGGACGCCAACACACACCAGGTCGACAACGCCTCGCTACCGTGGACGGCCACCATCTCGACCACGCTGCCGTCGGTGAGCGCCAACATCATGGCGCAAAGTGATGGCAACCGAATCAGCTGCAAGATCACCGTGGACGGCGTCGTCCGCGATCAGCAAAACTCCGATGGCCACAACGCCCAGACCTTCTGCTTGGTGAAGTCCGCATGAGCGATCTCAATGGCAAGAGCCGGCTGGGTGTCGACGACGCCGCCGACACCGGGCCGATCAGCACCCGGGGTTCCGGTAAGCCGGAGCGCGGCCACCGGCCATACCTCCCCCACACCATTCGGATCTTCGCGGTGCCGATCATCCTGGCCTGGGTAGCTGTGACGGTCCTGGTGAACGTCGTCGTTCCCACCCTGGAAGTTGTCGGCGAGGCCCATTCGGCGCCGATGGCACCCCTGGACGCGCCGTCGATGAAGGCGATGATGCGTCTGGGCCATAACTTCCACGAGTTCGATTCCAACGGCACGATCATGATCGTGCTGGAGGGCCAACAACCTCTCGGCGCCGATGCACACCAGTACTACGACAAGCTGATTCGGCAACTGCGCCAAGATCCCAAGCACGTCCAGCACATCCAGGACTTCTGGGGAGACCGGCTGACGGCGGCGGGCGCACAGAGCGCCGACGCCAAGGGCGCCTATGTGCAGGTGAACCTCGCCGGTAACCAAGGCACGACGGAGGCGAACGAGTCCGTGGATGCCGTGCGTAAGGTCATCGACGAGAACAAGGCGCCACCCGGCGTGAAGGCCTACGTCACCGGTCCCGCCGCGCTGTCCGACGACATGCATCTCATCGGCAATGCCAGCCTGGCCACGATCACGCTGTTCACCCTGGGCGCCATCGCGATCATGTTGCTGCTGGTCTACCGATCCATCGTCACCACGCTGGTCCAGCTGTTCATGACTTTTGTGGCGCTGGCCTGTTCACGTGGAGTCGTCGCGGTTCTGGCGTATCACAACGCATTCGGGCTGACCACGTTCGCCGCCAACATCCTCACCATGTTGGCGATCGCGGCCGGAACGGACTACGGCATCTTCCTCGTCGGCCGCTACCAAGAGGCATTGCGAGAAGGCGAAGATCGAGAATCCGCGTACTACACCACATTTAAGGGAGTCGCCCCGGTTGTCCTGGGGTCGGGCCTAACGATTGCCGGGGCGACTTACTGCCTGAGTTTTTCCCGGCTGCCCTGGTTCAACACCATGGGCGCGCCCGTGGCGATCGGCATGCTGGTCGTGGTGGCGGCCGGACTTACGCTGGGCCCCGCGGTTGTCTTCGTGGGCAGTCGCTTTCACTTCTTCGAGACCAAGCGCGCAGCCAAGCAGGGGCGGCTATGGCGCCGGGTGGGTACCGCGGTAGTGCGTTGGCCCGCGCCGATTCTGGCGGTCAGCGCCGCGGTCGTGTTGGTCGGCATGGTCGCTTTGCCGAGCTACACGACGAGCTACAACGACCGCTACTACCTGCCCGCCTCGGCCCCGTCCAATCTCGGGCAAGCGGCTGCGAACCGGCATTTCTCCGAGGCCCGGATGAACCCCGACATGTTGATGGTCGAATCCGACCATGACATGCGGAACACGGCCGACATGCTGGTCTTGGACCGGGTGGCCAAAAACGAGATGCGCACGCTCGGCATCGCGATGGTCCAGGACATCACCAGGCCACTGGGCATTCCGATCCAGCACAGCTCGATACCGTTCCAGAACAGCATCCAAAGCCAAACGACCATGCAGAACATGGGCTTCCTCAAGGAGCGCATCGCCGACATCCTCAGGATGGCCGACGATCTGCAGACCCAGATCGACACCACGCAGCGCCAGTACGAAGTATCGCTAGATCTGGCCCATGCCGCCGACGACAGCGCAAATACCACGGCGGTTACGTCGCAAATCACCGATAGCCTGCGCGACCACATCGCGGATTTCGACGACACCTTCCGGCCGGTACGGACTTACTTCTATTGGGAGAAGCACTGCTTCGACATCCCGTTGTGCTTCGGGTTGCGATCCCTGTTCGACACTTTGGACGGCTTCGACCAGCTCGCCGAGCAGTTCCACTTCCTCACGGCCGACATCAAGCACACCGCCCAGGCCACCCACGACCTGAATGCGCTGTTTCCCACGCTGATCACGACGCTGAAGACCACCCGGGGCATCACGCTGACGCTCTACCAGACATTCAAGGCGATGATCGACCAGATGGAGGCGATGAGCAACACCGCGATCGTGATGGGGCAAAGCTTCGACCAGTCCAAGAACGACGACTTCTTCTATCTGCCACCGGAAGCGTTCCAGAATCCCGATTTCCAGACGGGTCTTCGAATGTTCTTGTCGCCGGACGGCAAGTCGGCGCGGTACTTCATCACGCATCAGGGCGATCCGATGACGCCGGAAGGCATTTCGCGGGTCGATGCCGAGCGCACCGCCGCGCAGGAGGGGTTGAAGCAATCCTCGCTGTCCGACGCCAGGGTGTATCTCGGTGGCACGGCCGCGACCTTCAAGGACATGCACGACGGCGCCAAATTCGACCTGATGATCGCGGTGGTGTCGGCACTCACGCTGATCTTCATGATCATGCTGCTGCTCACCAGGAGCGTGGTGGCCGCGCTGGTCATCGTCGGCACCGCGGCCAGCTCGATTGCCGCGTCGTTCGGTCTGTCCGTGCTGATTTGGCAGGACTTGTTCGGCATCAAGATCCACTGGATCGTGATGGCGCTGTCCGTCATCATCCTGCTGGCCGTCGGGTCTGACTACAACCTGCTACTGGTCTCCCGGTTCAAAGAGGAGATTCATCGCGGGCTGAAGACCGGAATCATCCGGTCAATGGCCGGCACCGGTGGGGTGGTGACGGCCGCGGGTCTGGTGTTCGCCTTCACGATGGCGTCCATGCTGGGCAGTGACTTGCGGGTGTTGGGCCAATTCGGATCTACCGTCTGTATCGGCCTGCTGCTCGACACGCTGATCGTGCGCACGCTCTTGATGCCGTCGATCGCAACGCTGCTCGGACGCTGGTTCTGGTGGCCACAGGTCGTGCATCCGCGTGGTGACTACGGTCGAAAACCCGTATCGGCCTAGCGCGCAGCGACTTCCAGACAGACGGCGACGGCGCCGGACCCGACGTGCACGCCGAGCACCGGTCCCAGCGAGGTGACGATCGCCGGCTCGCAGGCCGGTAGCCGCTGGGCCAGCGCGGCCGCCACCTCATTCGCGCCGTCCGGGTTGGCGACGTGGTGTACCGCTACCGCCGCAGAGCCGTCGCCGACAATTTCGCAGACGCGGTCGAGCATCGTTGCTGTCGCCTTGCTGACGGTCCGTACCCGTTGGGCCAGAACGAGTTTGCCGTCGTCGATGCGCAGCAGCGGCTTGAGTGACAGCGCGGTGCCCAGCCATGCCTTGGCGCCACCGATCCGGCCGCTGCGCCGCAAGTTGTCCAAACCATGCACCACGATGAACGCGTGACTGCGGCTTACCGCGGAGTTCGCAGCGGCCACGACCTCATCCAGGTCGCCGCCCGCGGCCGCGGCCCGAGCCGCGGCCAGCGCGACAAAGCCGGTGCCCATCGCCGCCGACCTGGAGTCGACAACCCGCACGGCCGGCCCGATTTTTGCCCCCGCCCGCTCACCCACGCCACAGGTGCCCGACAGTGCCGACGAAATATGCACTGCCACCACGCCATCCCCGCCGGAATCGGTCAACGCCTGGCGGTAGGCGGCGTCGAGTTCGGCCGGGGTGGCCGCCGCGGTCGTGGCGTGATGCCGATAGACGGCGTCCGGGATCTCGTCCACACCGTCGCGCAGATCGCCACCATCAAGCAGGACATGCAGCGGGACAACGCGTATCGCCCACTTTTCCAGCAGATCGGCCGGGAGGCGCGACGAGGCATCGGTCACCACCACGACTGTCATGGTCTAGCCGTGCGACTTCTCGTTCGATACCCCGGCTTCGGCCAGCGCCTTGAGCATCAACTCCGCGACCGCCTGGTGGGCTTCGAAATTCCAGTGGATGCCGTCGGGATTGCCGCGCCCACTCATAACCTGTTCGGCCACAGCAGCTTTGAGATCCACCAGGGGAACACTGTGCTCCTGGGCCCATTCCGTGATCGCCGCGACGGTCCCGGCGCGACCGTGATGGGCCTTGCCGTAGGTCTCGGCGATATGCACCGACGGCAGCGACGCCACGATCGGGATGCCCGGCCGGTTGAAATCGATTGCGCCACGGGTCTGCTCGAGATAGTCGGCACTCAAGTGCGGCGGCAGGGCGGCCCGCGCCATCGGCGAGAGCCGGGGCTGCACCCAGCCGTAGCCGTCGCGGACCCAGCGCCGCAGCCACGGCGGGCGGACATAGCGGATCAGCTCACGCAGCGCCGTCGGCAACACCGAGGGCAGTGAATCCATCCCGCTCGTCGCGAAGATCACCGCGCCGGCCCGCGGCAGCGCCGCCCAGGCCCGCGGATCCTGCGTTGCCGCCCACCAGACGTCGCGACAGGTCCAGCCGATGCGGCCGATCAGCTCCACATCCCAACCTAGCTGGGAAGCAACGATATTGGGCCAGATGCGGGGATCGTCGGCAGGCAGTCCCCCGGTCGGCCCGTAATAGGCCAGCGAGTCCGCGAAGACCAGCAACGTCGGTCGTACGTCAGAGGACATCGTTGGAGACCTGCGCCGAAGCGTTCCACACGTCCAGACGCCAGCGGATGCCGTCGAAATCGGGGCCGGAGTCGTGCGAGTGGCCGGAGAGCTGCACCCAGCTGGCATTGCCCATGCCGCCCAGGATCGGCCAGTTGGCGACCGGAAGCTTCAGCAGCGCAGCCGATAACGCGGCGATCAGCCCGCCGTGGGCGACCAACACCACCGGCCGATCCGGCTCGTCCGCGTTACCCCATTCCGGCTCGCCGGCCACCAGCTCGGCGACCAGCGGCACGCTGCGCGCGGCGACGTCGACCCTGCTTTCCCCGCCGTGCGGCGCCCAGGCGGCGTCGTCGCGCCAGGTGAGGCGGGCGCCCGGGGCCTGCGCGTCGACCTCGGTGTGGGTGAGGCCCTGCCAGTCGCCGAGGTGTGTCTCGCGTAGTCGCTTGTCCGCCCGCACCTGCAGCCCGGTCCGCTCCCCCAGCTTGATCGCGGTGTCGTAGGCGCGATGCAGATCCGACGACACGATCAGCAACGGCTGCAACTTGCCCAATACTTCGGCGGCGGCGACCGCCTGGGCGCGGCCCAGCTCGGTGAGCGCGGAGTCCAGTTGTCCCTGCATCCGGCTACCGGCGTTGAAGTCGGTTTGCCCGTGCCGCAACATCACCAGGCGACGGATACTCATTGTGCGCTCGCCGAGTCTTTCGGACCGGCCGCCAAGTCCACCGGTACCACCGGGCAGTCACCCCACAAGCGGTCCAGGGCATAGAAGTTGCGGTCGTCCTGGTGCTGAATGTGCACGACGATGTCGCGGTAATCCAGCAGCGTCCAGCGTCCTTCCCGAGCACCCTCCCGGCGCGCGGGCTTGTAGCCGGCCTTCTGCATTTTCTCCTCGACCTCGTCGACGATCGCGTTGACTTGCCGCTCATTTGACGCCGACGCGATGACGAAGCAGTCGGTGATGACCAACTGTCCGGAGACGTCGATGACGACGACGTCATTGGCGAGCTTCGAGGCCGCCGCGTGCGCCGCGATCGTCGCCATGTCGATGGCTTCCTGGGTGGCGCTCATGTGTTGTTCCCCGTGGAAAGGGTGGACTGCGTCGGGCCCAGCGTCGCGTTCGCCTCTCCCTCAACAGGTCCGCGGTACAGGCGGCGTTTGGAGACGTATTGCACGACGCCGTCGGGCATCAGGTACCACAGTGGACGGCGCTCCGCAGCACGCTGGCGGCAGTCCGTCGACGAGATCGCCAGCGCCGGAATCTCGACCAGGGTCAGCGCATCCTTGGCCAGTTCCCCGAGCACCGCGGTGATGTGTTCGTGCCGCAGCTCGTAGCCGGGCCGGCTGACGCCGATGAACTGCGCCAATTCGAACAGCACTTCCCAGCCCTGCCAGGACAGGATGGACGACAGCGCGTCGGCGCCGGTGATGAAGAACAGCTCGGAATCCGGGTTCAGGGCGTGCAGGTCCTGCAAGGTGTCTTTGGTGTAGGTGGGGCCGCCACGGTCGATATCGACCCGGCTCACCGAGAACCGGGGATTGGAGGCGGTCGCAATCACCGTCATCAGATACCGGTCCTCGGCGGCAGACACATTGCGGCTCTTCTGCCACGGCTGACCACTGGGCACGAACACCACTTCATCGAGGTCGAACAGGTCGGCCACCTCGCTGGCGGCAACCAAGTGCCCGTAATGGATGGGGTCGAATGTCCCACCCATTACTCCCAGCCTGCGACGGGGCTTTTGCACGATGTGCCAGCTTACCGGGCCGCTCGGGCTGCCCGTCGCCGCGCTGCGGTCACATGCGCCACAGCAGTCTCCGCGTCGGGAGGTAGGCATTGTGCCCGCCTCACAGCGACACGAGCCGCGGGCGGCGTCACACCGGCAGCAGTTGGTCGATCACCGTGGCGAGCTGCTTGGCCGACCGGCACTCGTGCATGGTGATCACTTCTTCGTAGCGCGGCACCGCCGAGTCGCCGCTGCCCCACAGGTGCCTGGGCTCGGGGTTGAGCCAGTGCGCGTGCCGGGCAGCGGTGACCATGTCGGATAGGACGTCGATGGCCGGGTCGCGGTAGTTGGTGCGCCCGTCGCCGAGCACCAGCAGCGAGCTGCGCGGCGACAGCACATTCGGATTGGCCTGGACGAACGAGACGAACGCATTGCCGTAGTCGGAGTGGCCGTCGCGGCTGTACACGCCGGCTTCTCGGGTGATCCGCTGGATCGCCACGGCCAGATCGCATTCCGGCCCGAACATGTGGGTCACCTCGTCGGTGGTGTCGATGAACGCGAAGACCCGCACGCGTGAGAACTGTTGGCGCAGCGCGTGTACCAGCAGCAGGGTGAAGTGGCTGAACCCGGCGACCGAGCCGGACACGTCGCACAGCACCACCAGTTCCGGGCGCGCCGGGCGGGGCTTGGCCAGCACCACGTCGATCGGCACCCCGCCGGTGGACATGGACTTGCGCAGCGTCTTACGCAGATCGATCGTCCCGGCGCGGCTGCGGCGCCGGCGGGCCGCCAGCCGAGTCGCCAAGGTCCGGGCCAGTGGCGCGACGACTCGCTGCATCTGGCGCAGCTGGTCACCGGAGGCCCGCAAAAACTCGACGTTCTCGGAAAGCTGCGGAATGCCGTACATCTGGACGTGATCACGGCCGAGCTGCTCGGCGGTGCGCCGCTTGGTCTCGGCGTCGACCAATTTGCGCAGCTGGGTAATCCGCTGCGCAGCAAGCGCTTTGGCGATCTGCTCTTGAGTCGGACTTGGTTCGTCGCCGTAGGGCGCGAGCAGACCCGCGAGCAGCTTGCCTTCCAGCTCGTCCAGCGCCATCGCCTTGAGCGCCTGATACGACGAGAACGACGGGCCCCGGCTGGAACTGTATTTGCCGTAGGCCTCCACGATCCGCGCGATCATCGCGACGAGTCGTTCGTCCATGTCGGCCAGGTCTTCGTTCTGGGTGAGCAGGTCGAGCAGCATCTGCCGCATCGCGTCGACGTCGTCGGCGGGCAGGGCGTCGCTGTCTTGCCCCGCTTCCCCGTCGTCTTCGGTGACGACCGCGCGCGCACCCATCGCCGCGGGGAACCACAAGTCGAACATCGCGTCGTAGGTCTCGCGGTGGTCGGGCTGGCGCAGCACCGCACACGCGATGCCTTCGCGCAGCACGTCACGATCACTGAGGCCGAGGGTGGTCATCACCCGACCGGCATCCACCGTCTCCGATGGGCCAACCGAAATCCCGCTTCCGCGAAGCGCTTCCACGAATCCCACCAAGTGACCCGGCAACCCGTGCGGGGCGAGTGGCCTGGCGGGGCGGATGCGGCGAGGAGGCATTAGTTCAGCCTCAGTTCCCCGGCCGCGCGTTGCTGATCGGATTGGTGTTTGAGGACCACTCCGAGTGTCTGGGCAACAACCGCATCGTCAATCGTGTCCAGCCCCAGCGCCAGCAGCGTCCGGCCCCAGTCGATCGTCTCGGCAATGGACGGCACTTTCTTCAGCTGCATCCCGCGCAGCACACCGATGATGCGAACCAGCTCCTCGGCGAGATGCGCGGGTAGCTCGGGGACGCGGGACAGCAGGATGCGCCGTTCCAGGTCGGGACTGGGGAAGTCGATGTGCAGGAACAGGCAGCGACGCTTGAGCGCCTCGGACAGCTCGCGGGTGGCGTTGGAGGTCAGCACCACGAGCGGCGTCCGCGTGGCCGTGATCGTGCCCAGTTCGGGGACGGTCACCGCGAAGTCGGACAGCACCTCTAGCAGCAGGCCCTCGATTTCGATGTCGGCCTTGTCGGTCTCGTCGATCAGCAGCACGGTTGGCTCGGTGCGCCGGATCGCGGTCAGCAGCGGACGCTGCAGCAGGAACTCCTCGCTGAACACGTCATCTTTGGTGTGATCCCAGTCGCCCGAGCCGGCCTGAATACGCAGGATCTGCTTGGCGTGGTTCCACTCGTAGAGTGCCCGCGCTTCGTCGACCCCCTCATAGCACTGCAGCCGAACCAGACCCGAGCCGGTGGCCTGCGCGACGGCGCGGGCCAGCTCGGTCTTGCCTACCCCGGCGGGACCCTCCACCAGCAGCGGCTTACCCAGCCGGTCAGCCAGGAATACTGCCGTCGCGGTGGCGGTGTCGGGCAGATAGCCGGTCTCAGCCAACCGTCGCGAGACGTCGTTGATGTCCGCGAACAGCGGAGTGGACCGGGCGGGCACGCTCACAATCAAGTTCTCCTAAAACACTTTTGGTGGACCGGGGTCAGGCCGGGCGGACCTGGCCGTCGCCCCATGCGATCCATTTGGTCGACGTCAGTTCCGGCAAGCCCATCGGACCGCGCGCATGCAACTTCTGGGTCGAGATGCCGATCTCGGCGCCGAAACCGAATTGCTCGCCGTCGGTGAATGCCGTCGATGCGTTGACCATCACCGCGGCCGCATCGACTCCATCCGAAAACCGTTGAGCCGCAGCCATGTTTGTGGTCACGATGGCCTCGGTGTGTCCGGTGCCGTATTCGTTGATGTGCGCGATCGCGCCGTCGACGCCGTCGACCACCGCCACCGCGATGTCCATCGACAGGTATTCGCGACGCAGGTTGTCCTCGTCCGGGTCGAGGTGCACCGTCACACCGGCGTCTTGCAGCGCCGCCACCAGCCGTGGCATCGCGCTACCGGCGATCGCGGAGTCCACCAGCAGCGTCTCGGCGGCGTTGCACACACTGGGCCGACGGGTCTTGGAGTTCAGCAGGATCCGTTCTGCCACATCCAGGTCGGCGCCGCCGTCCACGTAGACGTGACAGTTGCCGACACCGGTCTCGATGGTAGGTACCTGCGCGTCACGGACCACCGCGTCGATCAGGCTCGCTCCCCCGCGTGGGATCACCACATCGACCAGACCGCGCGCCTGGATCAGGTGCGTGACCGTGGACCGGTCATCGGCCGACAGCAGCTGGACCGCGTCGGCGGGCAGGTCTTCGCTGACCAGCGAAGTTCGCAACACCTCGACCAGCGCCTGGTTCGAGTGAGCCGCCGACGAACTGCCGCGCAGCAGCACGGCGTTGCCGGATTTGAGCGCCAACCCGAAAGCGTCGACGGTGACATTGGGCCGGCCCTCGTAAATTATGCCGATCACGCCGAGCGGAACGCGCTGTTCCCGCAATTGCAGCCCATTGGGCAACGTGTAACCGCGCAGCACCTCCCCGACCGGGTCGGGCAGCCCCGCAACCTGGCGCAGACCAGCGGCGATTCCGTCCACGCGCTTGGGGTCCAACGCCAACCGGTCGAGCATCGCGTTCGGCGTCCCGGCAGCCCGGGCGGCCTTCAGATCTTCGGCGTTGGCCGCCAGGATCTGCCGGGTGTTGGCCGTGATCGCGTCGGCAGCGGAATGCAGCGCCTGGTCCTTGGCAACCGTCGGCAGCAACGCCAGCGCACGAGACGCAATGCGGGCGCGACGGGCGGCGTTGTGAACCTCCTGACGCAAGCCAGGACGCGATGGTGCTTGCAGACTCATTGAACCAGGGTATCGGTCCTTGGCCGGCCAGGTAAGGCGGCCCGTGCCACGGTCTGGGTCAACCTACCCGCTCACCGCGTTCCGCCATTCGCACCTTGCTTTGCCGCTCTTCCAGAATGTTGCCAAAGTCCTGCAGCAGCAACGGTTCACGCATCACCAGACCCTCGAGGTGTTCGCGATCGATCTCCAACGCGGTGACCTCTTCCAGTGCATAGGCGCTCGCCAGGTTGGGTTGACGGGTCAGCGCGGTCAGCCCCAAGAATGAGCCCGCCTCCAGCTCGCTGATCGGCACCACCGATCCGTCCTCGGTCGTGGCCATCATGCGCACCCGCCCCGCAACGATGAAAGTCATCCCCGCGGGCACTTGACCGGCGTATTCCACGATTTCGTCAGCGCCATAGCGGACGATCCGCGCACTCGAATTCAGCGACTGTTGATCGGCGATGCTGAGCCGCATCACCGGCGCCACCACGGTGCGCAACGCGTGCTGCACCCGCTCCCGCGTCGAGTAGTCGTCATCGGCGTCATCGAGGTGCAGATCCGCCCGCCGCGCGGCGTACCAGATCCAGCGCAGAAACGTTGATCGCGCAGCGCCGTCGTCGGCCGGTGAGTGCAACCCAATGCTCGTCGAGTACTCGCCGCTCCCGGTGGGGACCGAGCGCGGCAGGCTGCCGGCCTTGAGGTGCGGCAGCGAGCTGGCGACACGCGACAGCATCGCGCACACCTGATCGGGCGGATCGGCGGTCGAAAACGTGGTCTTCATCGTCAATTTGTGCGTGCCCGGCGGACGGCTCAGATTCGTGAACGAGGTGCTGGCCAACACCGAGTTCGGGGTGATCCGCGTTCCGGTGCCGGTCTGGATATGTACGGCGCGCCAGTTCACCTCGACGACCCGTCCGCGCTCATTAGACGTGTCGAGCCAATCGTTGATACGGAAAGGCTGCTCGAACAACATGAACAGGCCCGACACGACCTGGCCGACGGAGTTCTGCAGCATCAAACCGATGACGACCGACCCCACGCCCAACGCGGTGAACAGGCCGCCGACCCGGACACCCCAGATAAAAGACAGGATCAATGTCACCCCGACGCCGATGAGGGTGAACCGGGCAACATCAAGGAAGATCGTGGGTAATCGTTTGCGCCAGCTGTCTTCGGGGGCTCCTTCGAACACCGTCGCGTTGAGGCCAGACAGCATCACCACCAACACCAACACGCCAAACACGGTGCTCAGGATTCGCACCACGCCGCCTGCGGCCGAGACCTGGGCGGTCTTGACAAGCAACAGCAAAAGCGCACCCAGCGGCAGCAGGTAATTGCGTAACAGCCCAACTTGGCGGGCCAGCCGGTTATGTCTGCGGATGAGAACGTGGTGCAGTTCGGTGAGCAGGATTACCCCGACCGGGAATCCCAGCGCAACGCCAATGGCCCAGTAGAACCACGAGGAGTGGAATGTGTTCATGATCGCTCCGACAGGCGATAGATCGGTTGATCAGTTCCGCCGACCGAAATCGTGCCAGCCGGCGTGAATTGCCGCACGTCCTGCAGCGCTTCGTATACCTGCGAGGTGACATAGACGCCGGGCTGCGGTGCACCACTGTGCATTTGGTAGGCCAGGCTTACCGCGGCGCCCCACATGTCGTAGACAAGGCTCGATCGGCCCACCAGCCCACTGACGACGTTGCCGGTGTTGATGCCGACTCGAAGCCGTAGCTCGTGTCCGGATTGGCCGTTGAACCGATCGATGATCTGGCGCATTTCGAGGGCGAATTCAACGCTTCGGTGAATGCTGTCCAGTCGTGGAGTGACTACCCCGCAGCTGGCGAGATAGCCATTGTGGAAGGTGCGAATCCGCTCGACGCCAAGGGCTTCGGCCGCCGCATCGAATTGCCGGAACAGATCGTCGACGATCTCGATGAGTTCGTCGCCGGACAGTTCGGTGGAGATCTCATCGAGCCCAACGATGTCGGCGAAGATGATGGTGACGTCCTGATGTTTTTGCGAGATGGTCTCCTGACCCTCGCGGTATCGTTGCGCAACCGACTCGGGCATGAGCGCTAACAGCAGGCGGTCGTTTTCCTTGCGCTGCTCGGCGAGCAACTCGTCCTTGATTGCCAGATTTCGGCTCATTTCGTTGAAAGCCGCAGTGAGATCACCGATTTCGTCGCGTGACGTCACCGGGATGCTGACTTCGTAGTCGCCAGAACTGATCTTTTGCGTTCCGGCCTGCAACCGCCGGACCGGCCGCAGCATGACCTGGGCGAGCAGCATCGCGGCGATGCACACGGCGAAGATCATCGCCGAGACGCCAACGACGAGCGTTTTGCTGAACCGACCCAGCCGGGCATAGGCAGCGGAGTCGTCACGTGTCACGAGGAGCGACCAATGCAGATCGGAATTCGGCACGTTCAACGGGGTAAAGGCTTGCATCTCCTTATTACCCGTGTAGTCGGTGTCGGTGACGGTTCCGGTCTGTCCGCGTTGCGCGGCGCGCAGCCCCGCGCCCGGAACCGGCTGGACCAGGATCGTGGTACCCAGCTCGAGCGCCCTGTTCACCACGTCGGGCGGAGTTCCGGCAGCCACGGCCTCGCGCCGATACTCCTCCGGGTCTTCCAGGAACAAGCGTGAATCGGAACGCATCAAATCGTCGGGGCCCGCCAAATACGACTCGGTCGCTGAGCCCATGCCGGCGCTTTGCCACTGTTTGTCGGCGGTCATGATCCTGTTGATCTTCGGGGTCGGCAGCGGCCACGCCATCACGCCGTCAACTTTTCCGTTGAGACCGACCGGCGACACCACCCATCCCGTGGGGGCAGCCAATGCCGGCTGATACGACTGAAAGTCGGTGATCCAGACGAAGTCGACGTCGTTGGAATGCAAGGCTTTTTGGTATGCATCGCGCAGCTTGGATCCGCTATATGGACCAGTGAGAATATTTGTGCCGAGGTCGGGGCCCTTGTTCACGGAATACACGACATTGCCCTGCGTATCGAGCAACAGCACGTCGCGGTAGTCGAAACGGGTGACGATGCCGCGCATGTAGAAGTCGAAGCGGGCATTCGCCGCCGACCAGGCGCTGCCGTCACCGGCATCCTCGACGGGCAACGCGCCCGCACCCGGCCTCGGGGGTGCGGTGTAATACGCCTGAACGTATTTCTGCGCGTTGGAACTCGGCAGCACCGCGTTGAGATCGATGCTCTCGCCGGTGATCCGTTTGATCGGTTTGATCATGTCGTTGTCGTAGTAATTCACCAGCGCCTGCTGCTGGGCGGGACTGATCGTCGAGTTGGCCAATTGGTTGAAGCCCGCGTTGAACGACTCCAATGCCTGGACAATGCTGAATCCGCCGCTGTAGATGATCAGCGAATTCGTCATTTGCCTGAAAAGCGCCTCCAACTCGCGCTTCTGCGACTCGCGCAACTCGGTCAGCCGGTCGGCCTCGACCTGCCGCAGCGCGTTGCGACCCGATACGGCCCCGATCAGGCCAACCACCGACACCGACAAGATGCTGCAGATCAACAGCGTCATCAACAGCTTGGACTGGATCCCAACCCGAATAAAGCGTCGACGGCGCGACTTCGGGGTCTTCGGAATCTCGCCCTGTTGCGCCGCCGCCTCCTGAGCCGAGTCGGATTCTGGGGCGGATTCTGGGTCGGTTTTGAAGGCCGGTTTGGCGTCCGTTCGCTCGCTCGATGTCAACGCAGCCCACTTTCCCCGATCCAAGCATCGCTAACGCTGCAGACTAGCGCGCGGACATCACGATATTGGCGTTTGCGCCGTTCGACTCAGGCCAAAATGCAGGGCAGACGCGACTAACGTCGGCGAGATGGCACGGGTATGCGTGGTGGGCAGCGTGAACATGGACATCACGTGCGACGTCGAGGCCCTGCCACGCCCGGGCGAGACGGTGCTCGCGTCGTCATTGAGTTACGCGCCCGGCGGCAAGGGTGGCAACCAGGCCGTGGCCGCAGCGCGTGCCGGGGCGCGCGTGCAATTCGTCGGCGCGGTCGGCGACGACGCCGCGGCCGAATCGTTGCGGTCGCATCTGTTGGCCAATGGCGTTGGGCTGGACGCGACCGTTGCAGTACCCGGCCCCAGTGGTACCGCGATCGTCGTGGTCGACGCCGGTGCGGAGAACACGATCGTGGTGGCGCCGGGCGCCAACCGGCAGCTGACCCTGACCACCGCGGCCACGCGCGCGGTCGTCACCGACTGCGATGTGTTGTTGACCCAGTTGGAGATTCCGATCGCCACCGCGGTGGCCGCGGCACGCGAGGCCAAAACGGGCGGGGCAGTCGTCATCGTCAACGCGTCACCGGGCGGCCAGGAGCCAAGCGCGCTGGCCGAACTGGCGGAACTCGCCGACGTGGTCATCGCCAACGAAGCCGAAGCTGAGGAATGGCCCTGGCGGCCAAGCTATTTGGTGACCACATTCGGTGCCCGCGGCGCGCGTTGCGCCAGTTCCGACGACGAGTTCTGGGTACCCGCGCCGGGTGTCAACGCGGTGGACACCACCGGCGCCGGCGACGTCTTCGCCGGAGTCCTGGCGGCGAACTGGCCGCGCGACCCGGGTTCGCGGGCCGAGCGACTGGCGGCGCTGCAGCGGGCCTGCACCGCGGGCGCGCTAGCGACGCTGATACCCGGAGCCGGAGACTGCGCACCGGATGCCGACGCCATCGACGCGGCACTGCCCGGGCCGAGGTGATGAACACCGCCGTCATTGCCCTGGTGCTCGGCATGTAATGGCCCGCGGCAGTTCGCGAGCCTAACGCCACCGCGAATTTGGGGCCCATTTTTCGCAGTGGCGTTAGGTTCGCAGGCGGCCCCCGCCCCCAGCACCCGCCGCTGACCGGCGGTTGGCAGTGGTTGGCAGCGTCTGGCGTCGATCTGGCAGTGGTTTCCGAGCAACGTCAGTCGCATCGGTACCACCCAACCAGAAAGGAACGTCATGTCCGCCACCACTCTTGACCGCAAAGGCACTCGCGACGGTTTGCTTCGCTTCGCGATGCGCGCCGATGCCGCCATCAGCGGCCTGGTCGGCCTGGCCGGCGCGCCGCTGGCCGGCTGGCTGGCCACGACATCCGGCACCACGAATGCGTTCGAGTACGGCATGGCCGCGTTCTTGATCAGTTACGGCGTGCTCGTGTTCGGCCTGGCCGCACTGCCGTCGGTGCGCCGCGCCGGCATGGCCGTCGTGCTCGGCAATCTGATCTACACAGTGGCTGCCGTCGTTCTGGTGCTCGCGGATGTCTTCCCGTTGACCGCCACCGGCGTGATTATCACCTTGGGATCTGGCATCTACACCCTGTTCTTCGCCGAGCTGCAATACCAGGGCTGGCGCCGGGCGAGGACATAGCCCGTCGCCGCTGGGGCCCGCTCGGCAATGCCGGGCGGGCTTCGAGCGGCGCTAGTCTTCGGGCACCTCGCGGTCGATCTCGTCGAGCCAAATGCGCGCGGACATGTCCGACGGTGCGCGCCAGTCTCCGCGTGGCGACAGCGCACCGCCGTGGGAAACCTTGGGGCCGTTGGGCAATGCGGAACGTTTGAACTGGCTGAACGAGTAGAACCGCTGGACGAAGGTCTGCAACCAGTGCCGGATCTCCTTGAGCGCGTACGACGGCCGCTTGTCTTCGGGGAATCCGGCCGGCCAGCTCCCCCGCCCGGGATCGCTCCATGCCTGCCAGGCCAAAAACGCGATCTTCGACGGCCGGAATCCATAGCGCAGCACATAGAACAGCGAAAAGTCTTGCAGGGCAAACGGCCCGACCTTCGCCTCACTGCTCTGCAGCTCTTCTTCCTCGCCAGTCGGGACGAGTTCGGGAGTGATCTCGGTGTCGAGCACCGACTGCAAGACCGCGTCGACGTCCGACTCGAACTGCCCCGACGCGATGACCCAGCGGATCAGATGCTGAATCAGCGTCTTGGGCACCCCGGCGTTGACGTTGTAGTGCGACATCTGGTCGCCGACACCGTATGTCGACCAGCCCAAGCCCAACTCGGAGAGATCGCCGGTGCCCAACACGATCCCACCACGCTGATTGGCCAGCCGGAACAGATAATCCGTGCGCAGACCGGCCTGGACATTCTCGAACGTGACGTCATAGACCTTCTCGCTGCGTGAGAACGGATGACCGATCTCCTTGAGCATCAGCTTCGCGGTGTCCCGGATGTCGATCTCGGCGAAGGTCACACCCAGCGCGCGGCACAGCTCGATCGCATTACGTTTGGTGCGCTCTCCCGTCGCGAAGCCCGGTAGCGTGAACGCCAGAATATCGCTGCGCGGCCGGTCTTCGCGGTCCATGGCGTGCGCGGCGACGATCAGCGCGTGCGTCGAGTCCAGGCCGCCGGACACCCCGATGACGACTTTTGGATAGTTCAGCGAGCGCAGCCGTTGTTCGAGCCCGGACACCTGGATGTTGTAGGCCTCGTAGCAATCCTGTTGCAGCCGTTGCGGATCGGCGGGGACGAACGGGAAACGCTCAATCGTTCGCCGTAATCCGATGTCACCGGCTGGCGGGTCGAGTCGAAACTCGATGCGCCGGAACGACTCCGTCAACGGCCGGTGATGGCGCCGGTTGTCGTCGAAAGTGCCCATCCGTAGCCGCTCCGAGCGCAACAGCCCGGTGTCGACGTCGGCCACCGAACGACGCTCACCCTTCGGGAAGCGCTCGGATTCGGCTAGCAGTACCCCGTTTTCGAAGATCATGGTCTGCCCGTCCCAGGCCAGGTCTGTCGTCGATTCGCCCTCCCCCGCGGCGGCATAGACGTAGGCGGCCAGGCATCGCGACGATGCCGAACGGGCCAGCAGCGCGCGGTCCTCGGCCCGCCCGATCGTGATCGGACTGCCGGACATGTTCGCCAGCACCGTCGCACCGGCCAGCGCCGCTTGGGCACTGGGCGGGATCGGCACGAACATGTCCTCGCAGATTTCGACGTGCAGCACGAAATCGGGAAAGTCGGACGCCCCGAACAGCAGATCGGGTCCGAAGGGCGCCTCGATGTCGCCGATGCGGATGGTGCCGTGCTCGTCGTCGCCGGCGGCGATTTGGCGGCGCTCGTAGAACTCGCGATAGGTGGGCAGGTACGACTTGGGCGCCACCCCCAGCACCACACCGCGGTGGATGACCACCGCGGTGTTGTAGATGCGCTGCCGGTAACGGAGCGGCGCGCCCACGACGAGGACAGGCAGCAGATCGGCCGAATTCTCGACGATGTCGGCCAGGGCGGCTTCGACGTCGTCGAGCAAGAGGTCCTGCAGGACGATGTCCTCGATGGAGTAACCGGACAGCGTCAATTCGGGGAAGAGGGCCAGCGCGACACCCTCGTCGTGGCACTCGCCGGCCAACCGCAATACCGAGGCAGCATTGGCCGCCGGATCGCCGAGCGTGGTGTGATGCGTACACGCGGCGACCCGGACGAAACCCTGGCTGTAGCTGTTGTAAAAGTCCATCGCCCTTCCATTGTCGCGCAACCAGTGTCAACAAGTATTCGCCGGGTATCACCCCAGCATGAGCGAAATCACTGTGCTGGTGGTCGACATGATGAACAGCTATCAGCATGCCGACCCGAAGACTGGTACCCAATGTCGGCAAAATCACATCGCTGGCCGATTTGTCGGGCGCTGAATACAACACGTAGACCTGATTTATGTCAACGACAACTACGGGGATTCTCCCCCCGACCAGTGCAAATCAGCATGCACCGGCGCTCCATCTAGTGGAGCAGTGCGAAGATCTTCCCCCCCCCCCCCCCCCCCCTCCCCCCACCTCTCTCCCCACGCTGAAGTGGTCCTTTTCACCGAGAAACCGACGTTGTGAAACGAATTCTGGTCGCTGAGCGATAACAGGAAGGTAACGGGTTGGCATACCGCTGTGACCAGGGGCTTCAGCGAGGGGAAGCAAATGAAGACCAAGGGAGTTGTGGCCGCGGTCGCCGTGGGCAGCGTACTCTCGCTGGGGCCTTCAATGGCTACTGCACCGGCCAACGGGGATCCGGCAGCGACCATAGGCCGCACGATCGACCACAACCCGCTTAGCGACTACGAGGGCTACTGCACTTGGGGGGCCCAAGAACAGATACACGTCCATACCGGCTACTACATCAAGGCGCTCACCGGCAATGCCGAGACCTGGGCCAACCAAGCCGAAGCTGCAGGCTGGACAGTGGTGAGCGAAGCGCAGCCCCACTCGATCGCCGTCTTCAGCAGCTCGCTCGTCGGCGGCGTCGGACACGTCGCCTGGGTCGACGCCGTCAATGGCAACAACATCACGATCACCGAAATGAACACCGGTTACGGGGCCACTGCATCCAACGGATACCGCACCACGGGGTTCCACGAATTCGACACACGTACCGTCGGGCAAGCCCCGGGGATGAGCTACATCCTTATCCCCTGAGATGTCGCACCGCGACGGACGGTCGGTAGGGCTGACTATCCGAGCCGTCTCTGACAAAGTGCCGGCAATCGTGAGTTGATGTGCTTCCCTCGTGTCTCAAAACAGACGACATATGAGGGTCTCAAAAGAGAGCCGCAGCTCGGTGCCACCAACCAGCGCCGCGAAAGCAGAGGGTGTGTGGCATTTGGTGGCGCGCTACCTAGACATTCACGCGGGACTCAGCAGGAATCCCAGTCCAAGCAAAAACCGACTGCAAGATTAGGTACGGACGCTGGGAGGCATTTTGGCCTTGTTTCGGCGAGCAGACCGCTACCGGCCCCGGGAGTTCGGCATAAACGAGTCGGACGGCGCTCCTGACGAAAAGGAGTGCCGTCCGAAGCACCAATCGCCTGGTTACCAAGCGTGCATGATGGCGCGGTGAAATGTGGCCTCGGCGTCAGGAGACGAGTTTCCCGCCTGACGCAAGCCCACCGCGCTGTGCCCAGTTGATGGGCTTTGCTTCGCGTGGGTGCCTAGTGATCGTACTGGGCGCCACAGCCGAGAGGAGGAATCTTTTCTTCCGGTCCGACCTTGGTCTGCCGTGGATCCGTGCTCTCAGTCTACGCCTGTCCAGGTAAGCAACAGGAGTTTGGTCGAGCATTCGACGGGCATCTCGCCGACCATCACCAATTCCTGTGCGCGCAACCGACATTGACGAGCAGATCGAGGTGCGTCTGGCCCCTTTCATGTGGATGACGATCCTGGA
Organism: uncultured Actinomycetota bacterium; assembly: GCA_963794245.1. Classification (GTDB taxonomy): domain Bacteria; phylum Actinomycetota; class Actinomycetes; order Mycobacteriales; family Mycobacteriaceae; genus Mycobacterium. Next base: position 219,339 of record CAWCDD010000010.1, read on the forward strand.
CACCAGGGTCCTCGTCGCAGAAGACCTGGGCGCAGCGCCGACACCCCTGGTGCACGCGCAGGTGCAGTGCTAAACCGGAAGGAGCGCAGCCAGCCGACACCCGTCGCAATGGCGCGGTGCGGCGACCGACATTTAGGAGGTGGTTGCTGTGCTTCATCCCGACCCATTCCGTGACATCGACAGACTCGCCGCGCAGCTGCTCGGTACATCGCCCGGATCCGCCCGAGTCCCACTGGCCATGCCGATGGACCTCTACCGTTCCGGTGATCACTACGTGCTTCACGCCGACCTCCCGGGCGTGGACCCCGATTCGGTAGATGTCAGCGTTGACGGCGGCATCCTCACCGTGACGGCACAACGCAGCGAACGCACCGAGCACGACGTGCGTGGCTAAGCGCCGAGCCTCACCGGCGGTTACCTGCGTCGCCTTCCCCGGTCAGGACATCGACGCCGACCACATCGCCGCCACCTATCAGAACGGGGTGCTGACGGTAACGCTCCCCGTGGCGGCAAGGGCCGAGCCGCGCCGCATCGAGATCAGCCACGGGGCACGTGAGGAAACAAAGATCGTCGCGCCCAGCGACTCATCCGACCAGCACACCACCACCTAACCTCGCCAACGAGATGTGAGTCCTCACAACACGCGCGCGAGTAGGCGCCGCAGCGGGACAGCTCGTAGTCATCACGTTTACGCTGCCCTAACTTGCTGGCGGCAAATCAACGGCAAGCTGATCACCTCATCGCATCTCGTCGGGGCAGTAGGCGGAAACAGCGCCGATGACGGAATCGGAATCTCTGGCGACAGCCGCGCTAAATGTTGGGTTGTCCTTCATAACCATCGCCACGATTTCGGTCTCGGAGTGGCCTTGTGACAACAGCAGGCAGATGGATGTAGCGGTGATCGATTTACCCGGTTGGTGACCGTGATTCCAGAAGCTGAAGCGCGGCTAATATACGGCATCGGTGGTGTTCTTGTGCTCCGGCACGACGACCACGTTCTGGAACGCGTCCAGCTGGCGGTCAATCCGTGGCTTGAGCGGCCCTCAACTCCTGCTCGGCTCGATCCGTGGAGGTCAGCTTCTCGGCGGTGGCCAGGGCGATCCGCGTGCTCGTCTCGTGCTTGGACAGGGGCCGCATGTGGTCCCATCCCTCGATCACCAGCCTCGGACTCTGGTCTTGGCCGCTGAACTCCTCCAGGAAATGACGGAGGGACTCACCTGTGGTGTGATCGACGAGAGGCACACGCGAACTCAAGTGGAGATACACCGCCTGTGTACCGTGCGGAAGCTGCCCCAGCTCCCGAATCACGTGGAACAGGTTGAAACACACCAGGGGACCATCCAAGTACAGGTGGTAGGTGCCCTCATCGAATTCCCGTTGCGACACCGGATTGCGGAAGAGACTGAGGAAGCGGACGGCAAAATTCGGCTTGGCGAATTCCGAGCCGTTCCTCAGGGTGTGCCAGAGGCCCACGTACCACAGGTTCAGTAGCAACTCCAGGACGATGCCAGCGCCGATGCCGATGAGCAGGTCCGTCGTCACGGTCACGAGCACTGTGGTGGAGAAGACGACGAACTGCTCCGTCCCGACCCGTGCGACGTTGAGCCAAAGCGCGGGCTTACACAGCTTGTAGCCGATGAAGACGAGGATGGCGGCCAGGACCGCCAGCGGGACCATGTCGATCAGGTCGCGGCCGAGCAGCAGGAACGTCAGGAGGAAGCAGGCGTTGTAGAAGTTGGCCCACTGGGTCCGGCCGCCGCCCAGGATATTCGCCGTGCTCTTGACGATGCCGGGGATGATGGTCAAGCCACCGAGCAGGCTCGAGGCGCCGTTAGAAACGCCCATGGCCAGCAAGGTCTGGTCCGGGTCGGACCGGCGGCGATAGGGGTCGATCTTGTCCACGGCCGCGATCGTCGCCAGGGACTCGGTCCCGTCGATCAAAAGCAGGGTGACGACCAGGTAGGCGAGGGGGAGCAACAGTGCGGCATGGGAGAACGCATCACCGAACTGGGGGAAGACGACCCCGTGCTTGAGCGAACCGGGCACGTTGATCAGGTAGTGTTTGTCCAACTTCAGGATGAATGTGCTGACGACCGTGCCGGCGAAGAACACCCAGACCGGAGGCGGCATGACCTTCAGCAGCCGCCCGGGCAGGGCCGACAGCACGAAGAGCGCCGCCAGGCAACCGACCCCCAGGGCGAAGACCTGGTGGTTCATCGACTGGACATGGCGGGGCACTTCGCCGAGGACCGCCCAGAATTCGTGGGCCTCGAACTTCACTCCCATGAAGAGAGGGATCTGCTTGACGATGATCATCAGGCCGATCGCCGCCAGCATGCCCTGGATGGCCGCGGCCGGGAAGATGGCGCTGAGGCGGGCCACCTTCAACTTGGCAAGGATCACTTGCAACACGCCCGCGATGGCGATGGCAACCAGGACCAGCGGGTATCCCACCGCGAGCAACTCGGATGTCGAGGCGTTATGGCCCAGGCGGGCGTGTCCCAGCATGACCATGCCAGCGAACAGGGCCGTCGCCAGTCCCGCGGCCGGGCCGCTGATGGTCACATACGAGCCGCCCAGGAACGGCAGGACGAAACCGGCGATGATCGCCGACATGATCCCGCAGATCGGCGGCGCGCCCGAGGTGATCGCGATTCCCATCGAGAACGGCAGCGAGATCATGGCCACCGTGAAACCCGAGCGAAGGTCATAGCGCCAGTGTTTGAGACCGGCCAGGCCATTGCGGGGCTTTTCGGTCGGAACGGTTAGATCCTGTTGCATGGGTGAGCCCCTCTCAACAGCGGCTTGAACAGGTTGTGGGTGAAGTTCTGCCAGAATTCGTGCAGCATTGATCAACTCCACGACGGGATGAGGGAAATACCGGGTGTGGAAAGGGCTATCGCGTGACAGTGGTCACCGCGGTGTGCTCCGGTTCCCCGCGATCACCGTGGAATCCGCGCTGCAAATGTGGACGCCGGGTTAGCGGGCCGCCACAACGATTAACCCCAACCCGGCCCGGGACGGCACTAGCGCGATACTCATCGCGCCTGTCACGATGGCCCTTGCCGCCCCGGTGATCTGCGCAACAGGGATCGTCGACCCGGTGCAATGGCCTGCCTTGGCCCTAGCCGACACCCCGGAATACGGCGCGGCCGCCACGGTCACGACCAGGCTCTCGATACCCACAAGGGATACACCAGCGGCCATGCGTAGCTCCCACCTGTTGGCGCGTGGCCAACCCAGGGGTTACAAGCCATCAGCACCGTCCGGGGTAGATCATCCCGGACCTAGGCGCGTGAAGCGAGCCTCATCGCTGCGTTCACAGCAGACTGTAAGCTGCGTTCACAGCAAACTGTAACCTTGCGATAACAAATCCAAGTCCGAGACCATCCGCGCTGGTTGAAGCGCTTGCTCGCCACCAAGATCTGGGCTCCTTGTTTGTCTGCCGCGCGCTGCCGGTGAGATCTGCGGTGATGCTGGATCGCTGGACGTCTGCCGACCTCGAACATCGCTGCCCAGCCTGCGCGGCGCGGCCAACACATGGGCGGTAACGGGCCCGCCGCTCAGTGCGGTCTGGTCGGCCGGGTCCTCTGATCGCGTTGGCTGATCAGTCTGAGGGCGCCGTGCTTTACCGGGCGGGGCCATCGGAGGTGCCGCTCGCGATAATTCGTCATGAATCGCGACCGGCGGACGCTGAATTACCTGCTTTGATATCAGCGACCGACGGGCTCACGTGACGACGAAGTTGCTCAGCTCGGGAAGCTCCGCCAGATTCCACATCTTGATGCGGTCGGAAATTACGTCGCGCAGGGTGTCCTGGTCGAAGATGCCGGCATTGGCGACATTGCGGACCTTGTCCTTATACGCGTCGATATCTGCGCCGACCACCTGCAGCTCGAGCGCGCGGGCGACGATCGCCGCGATAGTCGCGGCGGGCACAATCCGCAGGCAGGCCCGGACAATCTCGGCGAAGAACGTCTCGTGGCGCTCCTCGTCGGCGGCGATAACCTCGACAAGGCCGCGCAGGACGGGTTCTTCGATCTGCGGGGCCAGCCGCCGCAGGAACACCGCGTGAGCGCGTTCCCACAACGTCATGAAGACCATGGCCTCGACCTGGGTGTGGTCGTCGGCGCGGCGGCCTTTCATCACATGCTCGACACGGACCATCTCGTTGGCGATCGGGTCGATCTGGCGGGTCAGCACGAGGTTTTGGCGCAGCGCGAACGCGTGCAGATTCTCCTCAGCCGTCCACCGGCCGATCCACTTGCCCCACCAGCCCGCCAGGATGAAGTGCTCGGCTAGCCGGTGGTGGTAGCTCGCTAGGTTGTCCTTGGTGATCAGCACGATCTCCAGTGCGTCGGTGACGTGGTCAGGCAGCGTCACCTGCGACGGATCCCAGTCATGGCCACCAAGGGATTTGAAATTCTGACCTCGATCAAACGGCACATAGTCATGCGCATACCAGGGTGTGGCCGTCTCGATGTGGCATGAGTAGGTATCGCTGACGACCGGTTCGAGTTCGAGCATCAATGGTGAAGCGAGGCGTTCATCTGGCATGCAGTCAAACTAATCCACTCCACGGCCTTCGCAAACACGCCGCCTAGCCTCGGTCTCTGCCGTGGCGCAAACCCGCACGATGGCCGGGCCCCGATCTTGGTGATGGGATGGGGACCGAGGGAACACGATTGCCGCGGACTGGATTTCTGCGGGCTGGTCTGCACCGGCTGGTGCTGGACCCTGTTCGTCGCCGGATTCGACTGGCCCGGGCTCTGCACGCCGACCGGCTGGCATAACAAAACAGCACTCGCCCTTCCGGGCTCGCTACGAGTCCGGCGGGCCGAGTACGTCAATGACTGGCCGACCAAGGGAGCAGTTCAATACCTTCCTTGTCGCAAAATAGACCTTGAGTTCAAGACCACATTTGAGACATCACCGAAAGCAGGCACCGCCGCTTCGATATCGCTGGTGACGGCGTCTCAAATATTGGTCTCAGAATTACACTCTTAGACACGGCGTTCTCCCGATTGTGGAGCAAGCACCCACCGGGACCGGGACGAGAGCGAGCGAATTGGGTCCCAAAGCACAGCCGGGACCGGAGTCTTCTGTGATGAGCCGAAATGGTTGAGGGTTCGCATCTATAAGAAGACATAGCGTCGGCAGACCAGACCCACCAACAGGCGGACTGACTTGTTAGCCCCGTACTCTCGAATACGTGACAGGGCGCCCCGAATCTCCGGAACTTGTCGCGCTGTTGGCGGGACGCCGGATCGCAGTACTGACCGGCGCAGGCATTTCCACCGACTCGGGCATTCCGGACTACCGGGGTCCCGATTCGCCGCCGAGCAACCCGATGACCATCCGCCAGTTCACGTCGGATGCCGCATTCCGGCAGCGGTATTGGGCGCGCAACCATGTCGGTTGGCGCCATATGGACGAGACGCAGCCGAATGCGGGGCATCGGGCGCTCGCGGCGCTGGAGCACGCCGCGGTGGTGACCGGCGTGATCACCCAGAACGTCGACCTGCTGCACACCAAGGCCGGCAGTCAGAACGTGATCAATCTGCACGGCACCTACGCGCGGGTGATCTGCCTGAGCTGCGGCCACACCATGAGCCGGGCCGCACTCGCCGAGGAACTCGAGGCACTCAACCCCGGATTCATCGAGCGCGCCGAGGCGATCGGTGGGCTGGCGGTGGCTCCCGATGCCGATGCCGTCGTCGCGGATACCACGTCGTTCCAGTATCTCGACTGCCCGCGCTGCTCCGGCATGCTCAAGCCGGACATCGTCTACTTCGGCGAAAGTGTGCCTAAAGAAACTGTGGCGCAGGCTTTTTCACTGGTCGATCGGGCCGAGGCACTGCTGGTCGCGGGCTCGTCGCTGACCGTATTCTCCGGCTACCGGTTCGTGCGGCACGCCGCCGCACTCGGCATCCCGGTCGCCATCGTCAACCGCGGCCCCACCCGTGGCGATGACCTGGCTACCGTCAAGCTCGACGCGTGGTGCTCCGAATTGCTGGCGCTGCTCTCCGATGAGCTGGCGCCGCTGGCGTTGCGCTAAAACGTGCAGGGCAGGCTGCGCACCGCATGCACGAAGTTGCCCGCCACGTACGTCGCATCGCTTGCCTGAATGTCGGGCAGCTGACCCAACAGCTCACCGAAAATCGCGCGCAGTTGCGCGCGTGCGACGTGGGCGCCGAGGCAGAAATGCAGTCCGCCACCGCCGAACCCGACATGAGGATTGGGGCTGCGGCTCAGGTCGAATCGCTCCGGATGATCAAAGACCTCGGTGTCCCAGTTGCCGGACGGATAGAACATCACCACCTTGTCCCCCGCGGTGATGGTCTGGCCCCCAAGTTCGAAATCGGTTGCCGCCGTGCGACGGAAGGTCATGACCGGTGTCGCCCAACGAACGAACTCCTCGACCGCGACACCGATCCTGTTCTCGTAATCCGCTAGCAGCCAAGCCCTTTGGTCCGGGAAGTCGGTGAGCGCTTTCATGGTGTGGCTGATGGTCTGTCGGGTGGTGTCATTGCCCGCCACCGACAGCAACACGAAGAACGCGGCCACCTCGGCGTCGGTCAGCCGGTCGCCATCCACCTCCGCCTGCACCAGGCTGCTGATCAGGTCTTCGCCCGGGTTCTCGCGGCGCTCTGCGGCGAGAGTGCCGACGACCTGGTGAAGGTACATCTGCTGTTCGAAGATGACTTCCAGTGCGGGGCGCCCTTGCAGGGAGTCGGGATCGGCCCACGACACCATCGCGTCGGTGGCGTGCGCCATGCGCTCACGCTCGGAATCCGGAATCCCCACCATGTCCGAAAGCGTGCGGATGGGCAGCTCCTTGGCGCAGTGATCGACGAAATCCGCGCCGCTACCGGCTTCGCGAAGTTCTTCGACGATGGTCTTGGCATTCGCCTGGATCGATTCCTCGATGCGGCGCACCTGCCGCGGCGTGAATGCGGCGTGGGCGAGCTTGCGCAACTTGGTGTGCCGCGGGGGGTCCATCGCCAGGAAGGATTGCGATGCCTCGAGCAGCTCCACCGGAATGCTCTCGAACATCACCCCCTTACCGGACAGGAATACCTCGCTGTCGCGACTGACCGCGACGATGTCCGCGCGCCGGGTGACCGCCCAATAACCGGCATCGTCGGGGTCCGGCATCAGGGAATCCTCGACCGGAGGATGCCAGCTGACGGGCCGCTCGGCGCGCAGCCGCGCAAACGAGCGCTCCCGGTCGACGGCCGACGAGGACCAGAACGCGCGGGAGGACAGATCAATCGCGTCGTAGGTGCGGGGGCGGCCAGACCGCCCGGTCAGCACTGCCATCGTTGGTCCTCCGTCACGTGGCCGCCAGTCATCAACTGTGTCGAACAATATGCCTAGACAGGTTGTCTAGTCAATATGTTGAATGGTCGGTTATGCTCGGCAAATGCCGTCCGTCACCCGCAAGCCGCAGCCCAAGCGCGAGCACACGCGCCAGCAGCGGCGTGAGGAGATGGAGCGCCGGCTGCTCGACGCCACCGAGCGGCTGATGCGCGGCGGGGCCAGTTTCACCGAGCTCAGCGTGGACCGGCTGTCGACGGAGGCCGGTATCTCGCGGGCGAGCTTCTACATCTACTTCGAGGACAAAGGTCACCTGCTGCGCCGGCTCGCCGGCCAGGTATTCGCCGATCTGGCCGAGAGCGCGAATCGCTGGTGGAGCGTGGCGGGGCGGCACGATCCCGCCGACGTCCGCGCGGCGATGACGAGCCTCGTTGCCAGCTATCGCCGCCATCAGCCGGTGCTTGTCGCGCTCAACGAAATGGCCGCCTACGACGCGGTGGTGGGCGCGACTTACCGCAATCTGTTGACCGCGATCACCGGGCGCCTGACCCGGGTCATCGAGGCCGGCCAGGCCGACGGTTCGATCCGCCCGGGGTTACCCGCGGCCAGCACGGCCAGCGCACTGACCTGGATGGCCGAGCGAGCCTGCCAGCAGAATCTTCCGGGTGCGCCGGATTCCTACGATGCAGAGCTGGCCACGACGTTAGCCGAAATTGTCTGGGCGACTTTGTATCTCGAGACCGCGTACTGACCTCAGACAGCGACCAAGTCGTCGGCATGCACCGCGGGCCGGCGCAGCTCGTCGGGCAGCTCCGAGGTCGACCTGCCCATCATGGTCGCGAGCTCCGCGACGTCATAGGCGACCACACCGCGGGCCACCATGGTCGCGTCCGGTGCGTGCAATTCGACGACATCTCCGGCGTAGAACCGGCCCGACACCGCGGTGATGCCCGCGGCCAGCAGCGAGCGGCGTTGGGCCAGCACCGCATTTACCGCGCCCTCATCGAGACTCAGCGATCCGGTGGATTCGGCGGCATAGCGCACCCAGAACCGGCGGGCCGACATCCGCGCGGGCCGGGCGGCGAAGACCGTGCCCGACGAGGCGTCGGTGAGCGCCGTCGCGGCATCCGACGCCGCCGCCAGCAGCACCGGCACCCCGGCGTCGGCGGCCAGTAGCGCCGAGGACATCTTCGACGCCATTCCCCCGGTACCCAACGCACTGCCCGGGCCGGCCACCACACCGTCGAGGTCCGAGGACGCCGCGACCTCGGGAATGAAGCGTGCCCCCTTGGTCTTTCGCGGGTCGGTGTCGTAAAGCCCGTCGATGTCGGAGAGCAGCACCAGTGCCTCGGCACCGACCAGGTGGGCCACCAGCGCCGACAGCCGGTCGTTGTCGCCGAACCGGATCTCGTTGGTGGCCACGGTGTCGTTTTCGTTGACGATCGCGACCGCGTGCAGCGCGCGCAGCCGGTCCAGCGTGCGCTGCGCGTTGGTGTGCTGCGCCCGCATCGAAATGTCATGCGCGCTCAGCAGCACCTGCCCGACCGTGCGGCCGTACCGGGCGAACGCGGCACTCCACGCATTCACCAGTGCAACCTGACCCACACTGGCAGCGGCCTGCTTGGTCGCCAGATCCTTTGGGCGACGCGATAATCCGAGTGGCTCGATGCCGGCGGCGATCGCGCCGGAGGACACGATGACGACATCGGTGCCCGCTTTCATCCGCGCCTCGATCGCATCGGCCAGCCCGGCCAGCCGGCCCCCGTCGAACACCCCGGACGGCGTGGTCAGCGCGTTGGTCCCGATCTTGACGACCAGACTGCGAGCGGTCCGGATGACTTCGCGATGAGCGCTCACGACTCGTCACCGCGTTCGCGCCGCCGCCGCCGCGCGGCCTTGCGCTCGTCGGCGCCGACGCGTTCGTTGCGTTCCAGCCGCACGTCGGTACCGCGGCCGGTCATCGTGACGTCGACCCCCGCGGGCGTCTGCGGCTCCCAGTCAAACGTCATGTCACCGATGGTCACCGCGCACCCGGGTTTGGCACCCAGCCGTAGCAGCTCCTCCTCGACCCCCAGGCGCGCCAGGCGGTCGGCGAGATAGCCGACTGCTTCGTCGTTGTTGAAATCGGTCTGGCCGATCCAGCGCTGGGGGCGTGCACCGGTCACGACGAAACCGCCCTCCCCGTCGGGCTCGACGGTGAAACCGCTGTCGTCGACGGGCACCGGGCGGATCACCGGGCGCCGCGCTACCGGCGCCGGACGCGCCGCGTTGTAGGCTTCGATCATCTGCCACAGCCCAAAGATCAACTGCTGCAACCCTTCCCGGGTCACCGTCGACACCAGGAACACCGGCCAGCCACGCTCGGCGATCTCGTCGCGGACGAACTCGGCGAGTTCACGAGCCTCCGGCACGTCAATCTTGTTGAGTACCACCGCCCGCGGCCGTTCCGCCAGGTCGACCAACGCCGCATCGCCCTGCAGCGTGGGCGTGTATGCGGCGAGTTCGGCTTCCAGCGCATCGATGTCGGAGATCGGGTCGCGGCCCGGATCCGCAGTGGCGCAGTCGACGACATGCACCAACACGGCGCACCGCTCGATGTGCCGCAGGAAATCCAGGCCCAGGCCGCGGCCCTCGGACGCGCCCGGGATCAAGCCGGGTACGTCGGCGACCGTGAACGAATGCTCGCCGGCCGAGACGACACCGAGGTTGGGAACCAGTGTGGTGAACGGGTAATCGGCGACTTTGGGTTTGGCCGCCGAGATCACCGATACCAGCGACGACTTTCCCGCCGAAGGAAAACCGACCAGTCCGGCGTCGGCAACGGTTTTGAGTTCGAGGGTGAGGTCGCGGGCCTGGCCGGGCTCACCCAGCAGGGCGAAGCCGGGCGCCTTGCGGGCACGAGACGCGAGCGCCGCGTTGCCCAACCCGCCGCGGCCGCCCGCGGCGGCTTCGAAGCGGGTGCCCACGCCGACCAAATCGGCCAGCAGACGGCCGTTTTCGTCCAGCACGACAGTGCCGTCGGGGACTTTGACTTCCAAGTCCGCACCGCTGGCGCCGTCACGGTTGCTGCCCATCCCCTGCTTGCCCGCCGGCGCGGTGACATGCGGGCGGAAATGGAAGTCCAGCAGGGTGTGCACCGCGGGGTCCACGACGAAGACGATGCTGCCGCCACGGCCGCCGTTGCCACCGTCGGGGCCGCCGAGCGGCTTGAACTTTTCGCGATGGACCGACGCGCAGCCGTTACCGCCGGAACCCGCCCGCGCGTGGATGACGACCCGATCGACAAACCGAGGCATCGGGGTTCCCCTTAATCACGGGTGAATGCGCACCCGCGACGCTCAGTCGGAGCTCTGCCCGGCCGCGACGATGCTGATGGTCTTACGCCCGCGCTTGATGCCGAACTCGACGGCGCCGGCTTCCTTGGCGAACAACGTGTCGTCGCCGCCACGGCCGACGTTCACGCCGGGGTGAAAGTGGGTGCCACGCTGGCGGACGATGATCTCGCCGGCCTTGACGACCTGGCCGCCGAACCGCTTGACGCCAAGCCGCTGAGCGTTGGAGTCGCGACCGTTGCGCGAGCTGGAAGCGCCCTTCTTGTGTGCCATGTCTGTCGCCTCCGCTACTTGATTCCGGTGACCTTCAGGACCGTCAACCGCTGACGGTGGCCCTGACGCTTGTGGTAGCCGGTCTTGTTCTTGAACTTGTGGATACGGATCTTCGGGCCCTTGGTGTGCTCGAGCACCTCGCCCGTCACCGCGACCTTGGCCAGCGCGGCGGCGTCGGAGGTGACGGTGGCACCGTCGACAACCAGCGCGACCGGCAGCGACACCTTGGCGCCGGGCTCGGATTCGAGCTTCTCGACCTTGACCACGTCACCGACGGCGACCTTGTACTGCTTGCCACCGGTCTTGACGATTGCGTAGGTCGCCATCGTTGCTCCTGCCTCTTCCTTACGTCTTCCGCGCGCGTGCAAGCTGCGATGCGCGTGGTGGGTCTGGGTTGCGGGTCTGCGCCGATTGCTCGGGAGTCCCGCTGTCGTCGGCCGAAGTCAGCTGCCCGGCTTGACGACAACTGTCCAAGGGTACGTGACCAGCGGCTACAGGGTCAAACCAGCACCCTGGCGAGCCGCAGACCCGCCGAGGCGGACAAACACGCAGCTCAAGGCCCGGTCAGCCCACCCAAGGGGCGGATTGTGGCAACGGAATAAAACGCCCTGTCCAGGCATTCGCCGGCTTCTAGCTAAAACTTCGGTTAGTCGGCGTGAACGGGCGGCCCCGCCGGCCGGCCGGCCGCGCGTCGCCGCCGATGACGTCCAAGGCCTGCATCGCCGTCGGCCCCGTTCGTGTCGCCGGAATCCTCGTCGTCGTCGAGATCCTCGTCATCGTCGTCCTCGAGATCCTCGTCATCGTCGTCCTCGAGATCCTCGTCATCGTCGTCCTCGAGGTCCTCGTCGTCATCGTCGAGGTCCTCGTCGTCATCGTCGAGGTCCTCGTCTACCGAGTCCTCTTCGTCGACGTCGTCGGTGTCCTGATCGGTGTCGTCGTCTTCGCCGTCGTCCTCGGTGTCCTCGAAGTCGTCCTGGTCGGTGTCGTCGAGGTCGGCTGGACCCTGCGCCTCGGTCTGCTCGTCGACCTCGGTGCTGATTTCCTCGCCGGTCTCGTCGGCCTCGTCGGATTCACCGTTGTCTCGAGTGGCCATCGCCTTGAACATCGGATGCTCGCCCGGCGCATGCACGGGCACCTTGGCCACCGCGGGCTGATCGGAGGGCTCTTCGGATCGGTTCTTCTTCGACCGCTTGCCTCGCCGACCGCCGGACTCCGACTTACGCCCGGCCGCCGGAGCCGAGTCGACCGGGTCGCCATGGAGCAGGATGCCGCGGCCCCCGCAGTTGGGACACGATGTCGAAAACGCCTCGATCAGTCCTGTTCCCAGCCGTTTACGGGTCAATTGCACCAGGCCCAGCGACGTCACCTCGGACACCTGATGACGGGTGCGGTCGCGGGCCAGCGACTCGGTGAGCCGGCGCAGCACCAGGTCTCGGTTGGACTCGAGCACCATGTCGATGAAGTCGATGACCACGATGCCGCCGATGTCGCGCAGCCGCAGCTGGCGCACGATCTCCTCGGCCGCCTCGAGGTTGTTCTTGGTGACCGTCTGCTCGAGGTTGCCCCCGGATCCGGTGAACTTGCCGGTGTTGACGTCGACCACCGTCATCGCCTCGGTCCGGTCGATGACCAGCGTGCCGCCCGACGGCAGCCACACCTTACGCTCCAGCGCCTTGGCCAGTTGCTCGTCGATGCGATGCACGGCGAACACGTCCGGCCCGGGCTGCCCTTCCGCTCCGGCGGGAGGCTCGTACTTCGTCAGCTTCGAAACCAGTTCGGGTGCAACGGAATTGACGTAGTCATTGATGGTGCTCCACGCCTCGTCGCCGGAGACGATGAGCCCGGCGAAGTCCTCGTTGAACAAGTCGCGGATGACCTTGACCAATACGTCGGGCTCTTCGTAGAGCGCCACCGCCGCACCGGCCGCCTTTCCCTTGGTCTCGCCCGCCTTGGCCTCGATCTGTTCCCAGCGCTCCTGCAGGCGGGTGACGTCGCCGCGGATGTCGTCTTCTTTGACGCCCTCGGACGCGGTCCGGATGATCACCCCGGCGTTCGACGGCACCACCTCACGCAGGATCTCCTTGAGACGCTGGCGCTCGGTGTCGGGCAGCTTGCGGCTGATCCCGGTGGACGACGCACCCGGCACATAAACCAGGTAGCGGCCGGCCAACGACACCTGCGTGGTCAGCCGTGCGCCCTTGTGCCCGACCGGGTCCTTGCTGACCTGGACGACGACGTAGTCGCCGGGCTTGAGCGCCTTTTCGATCTTGCGCTCGGCCCCACCCAGCCCCGCGGCTTCCCAGTTGACTTCGCCGGCGTACAGCACGCCGTTGCGGCCCCGACCGATGTCGACGAAGGCGGCCTCCATCGAGGGCAGCACGTTCTGCACGATGCCGAGGTAGATGTTGCCGACCAGCGACGCAGACGCCGCCGACGTGACGAAATGCTCGACGACGATGCCGTCCTCGAGCACCGCGATCTGGGTGTAGCGCGCACCGGGGTGCGGCGGCTCGGTGCGAACCCGGTCGCGCACCACCATGACCCGTTCGACGGCCTCGCGGCGCGCCAGGAATTCGGCCTCGGTCAGTACCGGCGGGCGACGCCGTCCGGCGTCACGCCCGTCGCGGCGCCGTTGCCGCTTGGCCTCCAGCCGTGTCGATCCGCTGATGCCCTTGATCTCGGCATTACTACTCGAGCCATTGTTGCCGCCGCCATCGTCGGAGGAGCCGGACTTGCCGCGCGACGGTCGCTCGTGCACCACGGTGTTCGGCGGATCGTCGGCTGACGAGCCCTCCTCGTTGTCGTCACCCGAACCCGACTTGCGCCGACGGCGCCTGCGACGACGCCGATTGCCGCCGTCCGAGGAACCGTCATCGGGGCCGTCACCGTCATCGGAGTCATCCGAGTCCTGGTCGTCGGCATCGTCAGAGTCATCCGAGTCGGCGGATTTCGAGCCCCGCTGCTCGTCGTCGTCGTCGTCCTGGTCCGATCCACCCTGTTCACCGCGGCCGCGGCCACGTCCCCGCCGGCCCCGGCGCCGGCGCCGGTTAGCCGGCCGATCGGCCTGCTCCTCGTCGTCGTCATCGTCGGAGTCGTCGGAGTCGTCGGTGTCGGCGCTGCTGTCGGCGCGGATGTTGTCGTCATTGGCCATCGGTTGCGGCGCGACGAACAGCGGCATGTAGGCCGGGCGCTCGATCGCGGTCTCCAGCATCAGCCGGGACTCGGGTTCCGCGGCCGTGGGCCCTTCGGCGTTGCTGAAGGCCACGAAGTTCTCCGGCGGCCGGGGCGACAGCAGATCACGCACCCGAATCGCGTCCTCGTAGTCCACGCCGGAATGCGCGCTGCGGACTCGTCCATCCAGTGCGCTCAGCGCGTCCAGCACACGCTTACTGGTGGTTCCCAGCGCGCGTGCCAGCGAATGGACTCTCAGTCGGTCCGGCAGGTCTTCCTGGGCCGGCGTTGTTGAAGGGTCTGAAGTTTGGTCACCGTCTATCACGTATTCTCCTCAAGCCCCCGGGCGCGTCATATCGACGCGGCCACGCGAGGGCTTCGCTCTGTACCCGGGTCACTTCTCCCGGACTTGTGATGGTCTCGCCCCGAGCGACTCGGCTAGAACCAACTCGGCGCCGTGCTGAATGTCGGCCTGACATGCGGCGCTACATCGCGAGCTGGCAATGGTCGCGCTTGTCTAAGTCTTCATTCGGGTGTCTGACGCCGGTCCGGCGACGTTCACCCTGTGTCAGTATCCCACATCACGCCGCAGGCCCAAACGAGTCTGACCTGGAATCCGGCAATGCGGTCCGGGGTTGGGGGGCCTAAGCGCCGGGAAACCATAGCGCGATTTCGCGCTTGGCCGAATCGATCGAGTCGGATCCGTGCACCAGATTGAGCTGCGTTTCCAGCCCGAAATCGCCGCGAATCGTGCCGGGCGTGGCCTTCTCCACCGGGTCGGTACCCCCGGCGAGCTGCCGAAACGCCGCAATCGCCCGCGGTCCCTCCACGATCGCCGCCACAACCGGTCCCGACGTGATGAAGTCGAGCAACGATTCGAAGAACGGCTTGCCCTCATGCTCGGCGTAGTGCTGGGTGGCCAGCTCCTTGCTCACGCCGCGCAGCTCGAGCGCCACGATGGCCAGCCCCTTGCGCTCGATGCGGCTGATGATCTCGCCGATCAGCCGGCGCTCGACACCGTCGGGCTTGATCAGTACCAGGGTCCGTTCCGTCACGGCGCACAGCGTACAGAACCATTCAGCTCTCAGCCCGGCGGAATTTGCCCGTGCTCCTGACGCCGGCGGACCTCGGCGCGAAAGTACGCGATCAGCAGCCACAGTCCGGTGAACAGCAGACCGATGAATCCCACACCCGGGTAGACCGCGAACCCGGCGAGGACCAGCAGTTGGACGGCCAGGTTCACCCAAATCGCCCACGGCCTGCCCTGCACCCCGCCCAGCAGGATCAGCAGCGCCGCGAGCCCAACCAGATAGCCGAGCGATACCCCGTTGAGGCCGCCGCCGACCGCGCCCACCACCGGTATCGCCAGCAGCACCACGATCGCCTCCAAGATCAGCGTCGCGGCCATCACGCCCCGGAAGCTCTTCCAGGGATCCGCGGGCGGCGGGTTCTGGTCGCTATCGGTCATTCCGGATCACGACCAAACAAGGTACGCGCGGCCCCGGCGGTGACAACCGAACCGGTGATCACCATTCCGGTGCCGGAAAACTCTTCGGCCTCGCCGCCGAACCCTGCTGAGGCGGCGTCGTCGACCAGCGCAGTCGCGACGTCGATCGCGTCGCGCAGGTTCTCGGCGGTCAGTACCCGGTCGGGCCCGAACCGTTGCTGGGCTACGAGCGCCAGTGACTCGACATCCAGTGCGCGCGGCGACCCGTTATGGGTCACGACCACGGCATCGAACGCCGGCTCCAGCGCGGCGAGGATGCCGTCGACGTCCTTGTCGGCCATGACGCTGAGGACCCCGACGAGGTATCGGAAGTCGAATTCACTGTCCAGCGTCTGCGCCAGCGCGGCCGCTCCGGCCGGATTGTGCGCGGCGTCGATGAACACAGTGGGGGCGCTGCGCATGCGCTCCAGCCGCCCTGGGCTGCTGACGGCGGCGAAACCGGCGCGCACCGCGTCGACGTCGAGTTGCCGCTGCGCGCCGGCGCCGAAGAACGCCTCGACTGCTGCGAGAGCCACCACCGCGTTGTGCGCCTGGTGTTCGCCGTGCAGCGGCAGGTACACATCGGAGTACACCCCGCCGAGGCCCTGCAGCTGCAGCACCTGCCCGCCGATCGCGACCTGACGGCCCATCACCGCGAACTCGGAGTCCTCACGCGCCACTGCGGCGTCGGCCGGAACAGATTGTGCCAGTAGCACTTCCATCGCCTCGGGCACCTGCCGCGCGATGACCGCGACGGTGTCAGGCGCACCGTCCGGGGCTTTTGTGATGATGCCCGCCTTCTCACCGGCGATCCCGGCGATGTCCTCACCGAGGTATTCGACGTGGTCGATGCCGATCGGGGTGATGACCGCGACGGGCGCGTTGATCACGTTCGTGGCGTCCCAGCGACCGCCCATGCCCACCTCGACGACGGCGACCTCGACGGGCGCATCGGCGAAGGCCGCGAACGCCATCGCGGTCAGCACCTCGAACTTGCTCATCGCCGGACCACCGGCGGCCTGCGACTGCGCGTCGACCATCTGCACGAACGGCTCGATCTCGCGGTAGGTCGCCACGTATTGCGCTGGGCTGATTGGCTTTCCGTCGATCGCGATGCGTTCGACCGCCGACTGCAAGTGCGGGCTGGTGGTTCGGCCGGTGCGCCGGTGCAGCGCGGTCAGCAGCGCGTCGATCATTCGCACCACCGAGGTCTTGCCGTTGGTGCCCGCGACATGGATCGACGGATAGCCGAGCTGCGGCGAGCCGAGCAAGTCCATCAGGGCGCTGATACGGGTCAGGCTCGGTTCGATTTTGGTCTCGGGCCAGCGCTGGTCCAGCAGATGCTCGACCTGCAACAGAGACGCGATCTCATCCGGCGTGGGAGCCAGTGCCGGTAGCCGGTTCCCACTCGGTCGGCTCGAAAGTCATTGCAGCCCGGCCAACCTGGTGCTGATGCGGTCGGTTTCCTCTTGGGCCAGCCGCTGACGATCGCGGATCTTGGTGACGACCTGCTCCGGCGCCTTGGCCAGGAAGTCCGCGTTGGCCAATTTGGCTGCGGTGGAAGCCAATTCCTTCTGCGCTGCCGCCAGATCCTTTTCGAGGCGACGGCGTTCGGCGGCGACGTCGATGGTGCCCGACGTGTCGAGTTCGACGACGACGGTGCCACCGCCGAGCCGCACTTCCAAGGACACCGACGCGCGGAAATCCGGCCCCGGCGCGGTGAGCCACGCCAGCGACGTGACCGCGGCCACCTGAGTGCTCAGATCGCTGTCCTGGACACCGGCCAACCGGGCCGGCACTTTCTGCCGGTCGGCCAGACCCTGGTCGCTGCGGAACCTGCGAACCTCGGTCACCAGTCGCTGCATATCGTTGACACGCTGCACGGCAACAGGATCCAGGCCGATGCCGGACGACTTCGGCCACTCGGCGATGACCAGCGACTCCTCACCCGTCAACGCCTGCCATAGTTCCTCGGTGACGAACGGGATGACCGGCTGCAGCAACCGCAGCAGCGTGTCGAGCACCGCGGCCAGCACCGCGGTGGTCTGGGTGAGCCCGTCGGCAAGTTGCACCTTCGCCACTTCGACATACCAGTCGCAGAATTCGTCCCACGCGAAGTGGTAGAGCGCCTCGCAGGCCCGACTGAACTCGTAGCTGTCGAAAGCCGAATCAACCTCAGCGCGAACCTCTTCCAGCCGCCCCAGGATCCACCGATCGGCATCGGCCAGCTCGGCGACCGGCGGCAGGTTCCGGGGCGCCAGCCGAGCGCCGTTGAGCAACGCAAACCGGGTCGCATTGAACAGCTTGGTGACGAAGTTGCGCGAGGCCCGGACCGCATCCTCTCCGACGGACAGGTCGCCGCCGGGACTGGCGCCCCGGGCGAGAGTGAACCGCAAGGCGTCGGCGCCGAACGTCTCCAGCCAGTCCAGCGGGTCGATCACATTGCCCTTGGACTTACTCATCTTGCGGCCAAATTCGTCGCGGATGAGCCCATGCAGGAAGACGTCGGTGAACGGCACCTGCGGGCCGCGGCGCGCCGCCGAGCGTGATCGCGTCGTCGTCGCCGACGAACGTGCCGAACATCATCATCCGCGCCACCCAGAAGAACAGGATGTCGTAGCCGGTCACCAAAACGCTTGTTGGGTAGAACTTTTCCAGTTCCGGAGTCCGCGACGGCCAGCCCAAGGTGGAGAACGGCCACAGTGCCGACGAGAACCAGGTGTCCAGCACGTCGGGGTCTTGCTCCCAGCCCTCCGGCGGGGTCTCGTCCGGGCCGACGCACACCTGTTCGCCGTCGGGGCCGTACCAGATCGGGATGCGGTGGCCCCACCACAGCTGTCGCGAGATGCACCAGTCGTGCATGTCGTCCACCCACGCAAACCAACGCGGCTCCAGGCTGGCGGGGTGAATCACGGTGTCCCCGTTACGCACTGCGTCGCCGGCGGCTTTGGCCAGCGATTCCACCCGGACCCACCACTGCAGCGACAGCCGAGGCTCGATCGGCTCGCCGCTGCGTTCCGAGTGTCCGACGCTGTGCAGGTAAGGCCGTTTCTCCTCCACCACCCGGCCCTGGGCCGCCAGCGCCTCACGAACCGCGACGCGGGCCTCGAAACGGTCCATGCCGTCGAATTGCGTTCCGGTGTCGACGATCCGGCCCTTGGTATCGAGGATCGAAATCATCGGCAACTCGTGCCGCAGCCCGATCTCGAAGTCGTTCGGGTCGTGAGCGGGCGTGACTTTGACGGCGCCGGTACCGAATTCGGGGTCGACGTGCTCGTCGGCGACGATGATGAGCTGCCGGTCGATGAATGGGTGTGGCAGCGTGGTGCCGACCAGGTGGCGGTAGCGCTCGTCGTCGGGGTGCACCGCGACCGCGGTGTCGCCCAGCATCGTCTCGACCCGGGTGGTGGCGACCACGATGTGCGGTTGCGAGTCGTCCAGCGAGCCGTAGCGGAACGACACCAGTTCGCCTTCGACATCGACATAGTTGACCTCGAGGTCCGAGATCGCCGTCTGCAGCACCGGCGACCAGTTGACCAGCCGCTCAGCTTGATAGATCAGCCCGGCGTCGTAGAGCCGTTTGAAGATCGTCCGCACCGCGCGCGACAGGCCCTCGTCCATCGTGAACCGGTCGCGGTCCCAGTCGACTCCGTCACCGAGGCGCCGCATCTGGCCACCGATGGCGCCGCCGGACTCACGCTTCCAGTCCCAGACCTTGTCGACGAACAGTTCCCGGCCAAAGTCCTCTTTGGTCTTGCCGTCGACCGCGAGCTGCTTTTCCACCACGCTCTGAGTCGCGATGCCGGCGTGGTCCATCCCCGGCTGCCACAGCACCTCGTACCCCTGCATGCGCTTACGGCGGGTCAGGGCATCCATCATCGTGTGTTCCAGCGCGTGGCCCATGTGCAGGCTGCCCGTGACGTTCGGTGGCGGCAGCACGATCGAGTACCCGGGTTTGGCGCTGGCCGGGTCCGCCTTGAAGTAGCCGGCGTCCACCCACTTCTGGTAGATCGCGGTCTCCATCGCGCCGGGATCCCACGACTTGGGCAGGTCGGCGGCAGAGCTGCGGCTGGCGGTCACCGGTCAATTCTAGGAACCGCGACGGGCCCGCGTGTAAGCGCCCGAACACGCAGGTGGTCGGTCTGCCTCGGTTCGCCCGCCGATCAGGGAAGGGTGAGCACCTGGCCGGGGCGGATCAGGTCCGGATCGGTGACGCCGCTGGCGTCCGCGATCACCTGATACTTGCTGCCGTCACCGTAGAAGCGCTCCGCGATGGACCACAACGTGTCCCCGGAGACGACGGTGTAAGTGGGTGGCGTGGGCGCTGGAGCGGCGTCCGCGACGGGCTCGGACATCGGTTCCGGCACGGGCTCGGCCGTGGCGGTCGTCACATCCGCGGCGGCGGGCTCGGCAGCCGGCGGCGGGGGCGGCGGACCGTCGGTCTGCGTGTGGCTGGACCACGCCGGTCCGTCAGCGGCGTAGAGCACCAGGTTGCAGTCATCCTGAAGCACGAGCCGGACGTCCTTCTTGCCCTTGGTATCGGTGTGCCAGACCGGTTTGTCCGACGTGTACAGCACGAAGTTGCCGTCGCGTTGCACTTCGGCGCGCACCACATCCTGGCCATTGGTCGAGGTCGCCCACAGCGCCTCGCCCCGCGCGGCGAGCACGAGGTTGCCGTCGTCTTGCAGCGTGAGGGTATAAGCCCCGTTGGGCGAGGCGAGCGATTGTCCCTTCTGCAGCTGCTGTCCTTCAGTAAGCGTGTCTGACATGGTATTTCCCTCTCATCATCCAGCCCGGCGCGGTGGCGCCGGACGCGCTTGCCGGTGCCCGATGAATGGGCGCCCACTGACTTGGGTCGGACGTGGCATACCTCCCTCGACGCAATCGAAACCATCAGAAATCGAGGACGAACCCTCCAGAAGTGCTGGGGCGCTTGGCTACTTCTCGCCGCCGAGGACCTCGCCGAGTGCGCCGCCCTTCCACTCAGCACGCCTGAAAGGATGTTGCCGAGCGACTTGTCGCCGGTGCTGCCTCGGGATCTCCACCTTGGTTGCACGGATGTTCGGGCAAGTCGACTACGACATTAGTCCCATGCACTGCCAACCGAAAGCCGTTGCAGCAGCGGGCTTAGTCCAACCGCTCGGTCCGCAGCGTCGCGCCGGCGGCAGGGAGTCGGGTCAGCAAAACATCGCCCATTGCGGCCGCGGGGGTGAGCACGCCTCGCAGGTCCGAGAGCTTGTCACGATCCAGTGCGAGCGCAAGGCCGCACTCCCCCAGCAACACCGAGGTCGCCTTGTAGCCGGGGTCGCCCCGCTGCTCCATCCTCGCGACGTAACGCGCGCCGCTCGTTGTGGTGGTGTAGGTCTCCAGCCGGTAATAGCCGCGGTCCCGCGCGCGCTCGCTCGGGCCGGTGCCGGGTTTCGGCGCGATGCGGTCCACTAGCGGGCGCGGGAGCAGCCGGAAGTAGCGACTGCCTAGTTCAAACGAGGCGTTGCCGACCCCGGCCATGATGGCGGACGCCACCGGCGCCAGCGGCGACGAACCCAGGCTCATGTGTTCGCTGTAGCGGAACCGCCGACCGTATGCCCAGTCCAGTAATCCGTTGCTGCGTCGCACGATTCGGGTGTTGATCGACGACATCAAGAATCCGGCCGTCCACACACCCGACAGCTCCGGCGCGATGTAGCGACCCCGCCGCCAGGGCAGATCGGGCTGCCGGCCGAGTTCGGGTTCGGCGCCGCGATCGACGCTCAGCGTGTACGGGTCGGCAAGCTGACGGCGTGTATCAGGGTCACTCGAGGCGGCGCGCAGCACGCCCATCAACGACGCGACCGTCCCGCCGGAGAACCCACCGCATGAACTAGCGCATGACGAAGTTGGTGTCGCCGAGTTCGCCGGCGCCGTCGTCGTTGTGCCGCCCGGTAGAGCGCGTACACCGTCATGTCGGAAGGGATGGAATCGAACCCGCAGCAGTGCACGATGCGGGCTCCGGTGTCGGCGGCTTGCTTGTGATAAAGGTCGATGGCCTCGCGGATGAACATCGCCTCACCGGTCAGGTCCGCGTAGTCGGTGCCCGCCGCGGCACATGCGGCCACCAGCGGCATCCCGTAGCGGGCGTAGGGCCCGACCGTGGTGACGACGACCTGGGTGCGCGCGGCCATCTCATTCAGCGTCGACGGCGATGCCGCGTCGGCGCGCAGAACCGGCCAGGACTGCGCGGCCTCCCCCAGGGTGTCGCGAACGGCGAGCAACCGGTCGGCCGACCGGCCGGCCAGCGCGATCCGCGCATCCCCGCCGGCGCGTGCCAGGTATTCGGCGGTCAGCTTGCCCACGAAGCCGGTCGCTCCGTACAGCACGATGTCGAATTCACGCGCCGATGCGGTCATCGTCGCGACGGTACCCGATCGAGTACAGCGGCCCGGGGCCGCAAGCCCGCACCCCGGTCAGCGCGCGTGCGGCGGACCGAGATAGGGGAACTCGGTCAGTGTGTCGGTATGCGGTGAGAGGCCCGACGGCGGACACTCGCCCTTGGTGAGGAACGCCAGCCGGTAGTCGATGACGTCGTCGGTGAACACCCGGCCGTTCGGGTATCGGGCCGGTTTGGCCGGGTCGAAGGTCAGCATGTCCGGCAGCGTGCCCTCCTTCTCGATCGCGGCGATGGCCTCCTCCCGGTTGTAGCCGCCGGTGTGGCCCATGAGGTGGACGAACTGGTCCAGCCATCGGTTCCAGTCGTTCGGGGGCTCGCTCGCGTTGTATTCGAGTTTGGTGTCGTCGGTGTTGAAGAAACTGCTGACCGACGGATGTCCGGCCCGGTCCACATGATTCAGTGCGCCGTTCTGACGCAGGCTGCAACGCCCCCAGATTCGGATCGGCCCCGCCGCGCCGAGCGCGCTGGTCGGCAGCTCGATCGCCATCGAGCAGACATTGGCCTTGGTATTGGAGTCCTGGCCCGGTCCACGGCGATTTGCCGCCGAGTTCGGCGAGATGAGGAGCGGTGAAGTTCCGCTTGCCGCTGATGTCGAACAGATTCTTGATGCCGTCGAAGTCGAAGAAGAAGGCATCGCTGCGAGCGCCGGCGGCGAACGTGATGTCGCCGGCGGTGGCGACATTCGGCTGCGCGTCCGAACGACACCTGGACATCGGTGAAGATCTGCTCGCCACCCGGCTCTGGCGAACGGGACTGCTTCACCGCGGGCCATGAACACGTCGACCGTCTGCTTGCCGTCCGCCGGAGTGGAGAACACGAAACTGAACGCGACGTCGTTGATCAGGTCGCCGTCGGTGTCGATCGCCAGCCGGTAGATGGCATCCGGATGCAGCGCGTCGGCCTCCGGATTGGCGTTGAGGATCAGCACGGTCCGCGAGCTGTCGGTCGGCGATTGGAACGCGTACAGGTCGCACAGGTCTAGGCGCTGGTCACCAAGCGGCGGTCCGAGACTGAGGCCGGTGAAGTGGTTGGACACGTGAAGGCCCCTTTCCACGCCTTGCCCCGTTCGTCGTCAACCTAACCTGTCCGCGCGTTGCGCGGTGATCAACAGAAAATGCCGGGCACGAGGCCCGGCATTTTCTTGTTAGCTACGGCAGCAAGGCCGCCCGTTGGTCAGCCACGCCGACCGCAGACCGGCCAGGCGCCGATGCCCTGCGAGTGCAGCACGTTCTCGGCCACCCGGATCTGCTCCTCACGGCTCGCGCCGTTCGGGGAACCCGACCCGCCGTTGGAACGCCAGGTGCTCGGGGTGAACTGCAGACCGCCGGAGAACCCGTTACCCGGTGCTGATGCCCCAGTTGCCACCCGACTCGCACTGCGCGATGGCGTCCCAGTTCACGCTGTACGCCCTAACGGGCGGAGGCGGCGGGACGTTGGGGTCGAAGCCCACCGGAGCGGGCGGCGGCGGGGCGTCCGGCGCCGGCGGGGGCGGCGGAACGTTGGGGTCGAAGCCCACCGGTGCAGGCGGCGGGGCGTCCGGTGCCGGAGGCGGCGGCGGAACGTTCGGGTCGAAGCCCGCAGGCGCCGCTGGCGCGTCGGGAGCCGGAGCGTCAGGAGCCGGAGGCGGCGGGGGCACATCCGCGCTGGCGCTGGCGGACGGAAGCGTCACCAGCGATCCCGTGATCGCAGCGAGGATGAGCGTCTTACGGACGTTATTCAATGTGTTCCTTTCGCGGTGCGCGCGCGCCAAAGCAAACCCACCGGGGTGGGTTTAGGTACGTCGTGATGTGGAAATAGGTGCTCTGGGACGTGCCGTCTCGTTTCGGCACGACAGCGGGGGCATGATCTGCCCAGCGGGTCAAAAGCCGCTGGCTGCCGGATGGCCATCGCCATCCGCAGCCCCGCTCACACACGGGTCCGTGGATTAAATTTTTATTAACCCCTTTCGGGCTAAAAGGCACCGTACGAGACCGGCGCGCTCACGTCATATCCGACACGCCGATATCTCGGAACAATAACGAGCAGATCACGGTGCGAGTCGCGAAATATCTTTGCAGGTCAAACGCGCCTTTTCTTTGCAAACTCACAGGTCAAGATCAAAACACAATCGTGACTCGAATCACGCACATTTTGTGAGCTGGGCCACGCATTTGCCATGCAGCTAAACGCCCGTCCGGTTGGCTTTCGTCAAGGCTCGATCGGAACCGATCGCACGGACGACAAGCCGGTTTCTTGATCGGTGCACCTGAGGCCGGATCGACCGCAAGATACCTATGGCTACCAGCCCAAACATGCCTAGCAGCAACATCATTCGGCCATGTCGACAAAGGATGTCCGAGCTGAACTCGTTAGCATCGTGTAAACATGTCCCGGCCACCGTTTCGGGCGAGTTACGCAGCGCTTCAAAGGCTTTAGCCGGATTCACGCGCTGAAGAACCCCACCGGGCCGCCGGTGCGACTCGACCCACCGCCACCGACACGACCGCGTACGCTGCCCCACCCACATTTGCGCAAAACAATTTGCTGAGGAAATTCCCATAGCCAGTCCAATGGGCCGCACGGCGGCATCACCCGCCGAAGAGGCCGGCGCCCGCCCGTCAGGCGCTCGAAATCCCCTCTGCCCCAACGAAATCCGGACCACACCGGCGGCCTCAGTCCGAAATTATTCGCGAATGTGCTCACAATGACCGGGCGATCGACAACACGCAAATAACGAAAATGAATAAGCAATCGGTTAACTAGTCCCGAATTTAAGCGAAGTGTGTAAACCGAGAAATACAAGGAACCGAAGAACTAATTCAAAGGGCGGCGAAAGTCGCCGGTGGCCTTTCAGGCTCCAGGCTGCACCAGGGCGCGGAACTCGGAGTCGGTGTTGACGTTGGTCAACGCACGCGAGTCCGGCAGCACGATCTGCTGGGCGTCGGAAGCATCGATCAGGGCGCTCATTCTGCGCTCACCGGCGGCCACCAGCGCGTCGATCCGCTCGGCCAGATCGGTGCGGTACACCGCGGCCAGGTAGTGGCTGCGCCCATCCCACGGCAACACCACTTCGGCGTCGGTCTTGACGGCGAGGTGCATGAGCTCGTCGATCAATTCAGCTGCCAGCAGCGGCATGTCGACCGCGCAGACGAACGCGTATTGTGCGCCCGCTTCCGCGGCCGCACGCAGACCTCGCCCGGTCGCGGGCAACGGTCCCAGCCCCTGTATCTCGTCGCGGATGACGCGCGCCTCCAGCTGGGGCAGCGGTTGGCCCGGGGCGGCGACGATGAATACCGGCTCGCAACGCGCAGCGACGACGCCGACGACATATTCGACCATCGTGCCTGCTCCTCCAGGACCCGGCAAGGTGGCCTTGTCGCGGCCCATACGCCGCGATTCGCCTCCGGCGAGTACTACTGCGGCCAATGACACTGCATCGGACACGAGCACCAGCCCCTTAGTCGACGGTCCAGGTGTCACGCCCGCGCAAAAGTGACTGCAGCGCGGCCGCGTCGAACGGAGTTGCGGCCCGGGCCGCGGCGACCTGAGCGCGGGCGGCGTCGTCGTATGTGGGCCGGGCGATGTCCCGGAAGATACCCAGCACGGTGTGATCGAGGTTTTGATCCGACAGCCGCGACAGCGCAAACGCGTAGGCCGGGTCGTCGGCGTGCGCGTCGTGCTTGACGATCTCCTCGACTGAAACGTCGGCGGTCTTGGCGACTTCGAGGCTGAAGCCGGACTTCACCACGCAGTATTCGCCGTTGGCGCCGAACACAATCGGGTCGCCGTCACGGACGTTGATCACGTGGTCCTCGGCGCCCTCTTTGCGCAGCGCGTCGAACGACCCGTCGTTGAAAATCGGGCAGTCCTGCAGGATTTCGACCACCGCGGCGCCACGGTGCTCGGCGGCACCGCGCAACACCTCGGTCAGCCCGGCGCGGTCGGAGTCCAGCGCGCGACCGACGAAGGTCGCCTCGGCGCCCAGCGCGAGCGATACCGGGTTGAACGGGTGATCCAGCGAACCCATCGGCGTCGACTTGGTGACCTTGCCGACCTCTGACGTCGGCGAGTACTGGCCCTTGGTCAGCCCGTAGATCCGGTTGTTGAACAACAGGATCGTGATGTTGACGTTGCGGCGCAGCGCGTGGATCAGGTGGTTGCCGCCGATCGACAAGGCGTCGCCGTCACCGGTGACCACCCAGACCGACAGGTCCTCGCGGGATAGCGCCAGGCCGGTCGCGATCGCCGGCGCACGCCCGTGGATCGAGTGGAACCCGTAGGTCTCCAGGTAATAGGGGAACCGGCTGGAGCAGCCGATACCGCTGATGAACACGATGTTCTCGCGACGCAGCCCGAGGTCGGGCAGGAAGTTGCGGATGGTGTTGAGGATGACGTAGTCGCCGCAACCCGGGCACCAGCGGACCTCTTGGTCACTGGTGAAGTCCTTGCCCTTCTGCGGCTGATCCGTGGTGGGCACGCCGTCGTTTTTCTTCAGCCTCGGAGTCAAGCCGAGGTCTGTGCCCGTCAGGTCGCCAGCGATCCCGCTCGTCATGCGTTAGCTCCAACCGTTGCTGCCGCCATTCTGGCGACCATCGCTTTGTCTTGCTCGATTTCGGCCAGTGTCCCGGCCAGTGCGGCGCGGATGACCCGTCCCACCTCGTCTGCGAGGAAGGCAAGACCCTGCACCTTGGTGACCGATTGCACGTCGACCAGGTACTTGGCGCGCAGCAGCAGCGCCAGCTGACCCAAGTTCATCTCCGGTGCCACCACCTTCGGGTAACGCCGCAACACGTCGCCGAGGTTGGCGGGGAAGGGATTGAGATAACGCAGGTGGGCATGGGCGACCTTGATGCCCTTGCGCCGCGCACGCCGGCAGGCTTCACCGATCGGGCCGTACGAGCTGCCCCAACCGATCAGCAGCAGCTCGGCATCCCCGGTCGGGTCGTCGACTTCCAGGTCGGGCACCGTGATGCCGTCAATCTTGGCCTGGCGTATCCGGACCATCAGGTCGTGGTTGACCGGCTCGTAAGAGATTGCGCCCGAACCGTTCGCGGCTTCCAGGCCACCGATCCGGTGTTCCAGCCCGGGAGTGCCCGGCACGGCGAACTGGCGGGCCAGCGTCTCCGGGTCGCGGGCATAGGGCTGGAAGGGCTCGTCTGACTTGGCGAAGGTGTGCGTGATGGGCCGCAGCGAACCGACGTCCGGAATGCGCCATGGCTCAGAGCCGTTGGCGATTGCGCCGTCGGACAACAGGATCACCGGCGTGTGGTACGACACCGCGATGCGCACCGCCTCCAGAGCGGTATCAAAGCAGTCGGACGGCGACCGCGGCGCCAGCACCGCCACCGGCGACTCCCCATTGCGGCCGAACAGCGCCTGCAGCAGGTCGGCCTGCTCGGTCTTGGTGGGCAGACCGGTCGACGGTCCGCCCCGCTGCACGTCGATGACCAGCAGCGGCAGTTCGGTCATCACGGCCAGGCCCAGCGCTTCGGACTTCAGCGAGATACCCGGCCCCGAGGTGCTGGTGACACCCAGCGCGCCGCCGTAGGAGGCGCCGATCGCGGCACAGATGCCGCCGATCTCGTCCTCGGCCTGGAAGGTGATCACATTGAAGTTCTTGTGCTTGGACAGCTCGTGCAGGATGTCCGACGCCGGCGTGATCGGATAGCTGCCGAGCATGACCTGAATGCCGGCAGAGCTGACCGGCCGCCACGATGCCGTAAGCCAGCGCGGTGTTGCCGGAGATCTGGCGGTATTCGCCGGTGGGCAAGGTCGCCCGGGAGACCTCATAGGTGGTGCCGAAAGCCTCGGTGGTTTCGCCGTAATTCCACCCCGCCTTGAGGGCGAGCACGTTGGCCTCGGCGATGTCGGGCTTGCGGGCGAACTTCTCCCGGATGAAGGTCTCGCTGGTCTGGATCGGTCGCCCGTACATCCACGACAGCAGACCCAGCGCGAACATGTTCTTGGCCCGCTGACCGTCTTTCTTGGACGCGCCGATCGTCTCGACGGCGCCGAGCGTCAGCGTGGTCATCGCGACGGAATGCACCACATAATCGGTCAGCTCGTCGGTCTCCAGCGGGTTTGCTACGTAACCCACCTTCGTCAGGTTGCGTTTGGTGAATTCGTCGGAATTCGCGATCACCATTCCGCCGCGGGGCAGGTCGCCGATGTTGGCCTTCAACGCGGCCGGGTTCATCGCGACGAGCACGTCCGGCCGGTCGCCGGCGGTCAGGATGTCGTAGTCGGCGATTTGAATCTGGAAGGACGAGACTCCGGGCAATGTGCCTGCGGGGGCACGGATCTCGGCGGGATAGTTCGGCTGAGTCGCGAGGTCGTTGCCGAAGAGCGCGGCCTCCGAGGTGAATCGGTCACCGGTGAGCTGCATACCGTCACCGGAGTCGCCGGCGAATCGGATGACGACCTGTTCCAGACGCTGACGGTCCGACGAGCCGCGATGGGAATCTGACCTGGCTCCGCTGCCGTTCGGATCCACGTCTCCGCCTTCCATTTGTTAACCGGACAGGCACTCTGCCGAAGCTTCAGGTTACGCGCCGTCAAAGGGAGTCCCAGGCCCATACGTTTGTATGAGACTGGTAGTACCAATTATTGCACTCGTTTTCGGTTCAGAAGGACGTCTCCGGCCGCGCGTACTTACCAATATCTTAGGCAAAACACGAGATCAACGCGTCCTACTGATGAGTACGACACAAAACTGTGGTATTGGTCACGCCGGCGCGAGACAGACTCGCAAGCTGCAAACAATCGTCATCCGCGAGCACCTACGGCACATACCCGACCGGGCAGGGTGCAGGCTTACGCGCTCTTGTCGCGGCGCTCGCTGCGCGAAGGCTTGCGCGGCACGATCGTCGGCAGCACGTTGTCCTGCACCGTCTCCTTGGTCACGACCACCTTGGCGACGTCGTCGCGGCTCGGGATGTCGTACATCACCGGCAGCAGGACCTCTTCCATGATGGCGCGCAAGCCACGGGCACCGGTGCCGCGGTGGATCGCCTGGTCGGCGATCGCCTCGAGCGCGTCGTCGGTGAACTCCAGCTCGACGCCATCCATCTCGAACAAGCGGGTGTACTGCTTGACCAGAGCGTTCTTCGGCTCGGACAGGATCTTGACCAAAGAATCCATATCCAGGTTGGTGACCGAAGCAACGACCGGGAGCCGGCCGATGAACTCGGGGATCAGGCCGAACTTGATCAGATCCTCGGGCATCACATCGGCGAAGTGATCCGTGGTGTCGATCTCGGCCTTCGAGCGCACCTCGGCACCGAAGCCCAGGCCGCGCTTGCCGACGCGCTCGTAGATGATCTTCTCCAGCCCGGCGAACGCACCCGCGACGATGAACAACACGTTGGTGGTGTCGATCTGGATGAACTCCTGGTGCGGGTGCTTGCGACCGCCCTGCGGAGGAACCGAAGCCTGAGTGCCCTCCAGGATTTTCAGCAGGGCCTGCTGCACGCCCTCACCGGAGACGTCGCGAGTGATCGACGGGTTCTCGCTCTTACGGGCGATCTTGTCGACCTCGTCGATGTAGATGATGCCGGTCTCGGCGCGCTTCACGTCGTAGTCGGCGGCCTGGATCAGCTTGAGCAGAATGTTCTCGACGTCCTCACCGACGTAACCAGCCTCGGTCAGTGCGGTGGCGTCCGCGATGGCGAACGGCACGTTGAGCATCTTGGCCAGGGTCTGGGCCAGGTAGGTCTTGCCGCAGCCGGTGGGGCCGAGCATCAGAATGTTGGACTTGGTCAGCTCGACCGGCTCGCACCGGGAGTCACGACTCTTCTCGCCGGCCTGAATTCGCTTGTAGTGGTTGTAGACGGCGACCGCCAGCGTCCGCTTGGCGGTGTCCTGCCCGATGACGTATCCCTCCAGGAACTCCCGGATCTCAGCGGGCTTGGGCAGTTCGTCGAGCTTGACGTCGTCGGCGTCAGCAAGCTCCTCTTCGATGATCTCGTTACAAAGATCAATGCACTCATCGCAGATGTAGACACCCGGGCCCGCAATGAGTTTCTTAACCTGCTTCTGACTCTTTCCGCAGAACGAGCACTTCAGCAGATCACCGCCGTCTCCGATGCGCGCCATGTGCCTAAGTGCCTACTTCCTGTTCGCCGTACGCCTTAACGTGCCGCATGTAGTCCCCCCGACGCTACCCGCTGGATCGCGCCCGCCGCGACCATTAGCGCCGAATCGCGTCGGTGGTATTCATGCCTGTCCGAAAACATATAGCCGAACATCCCCCGTCGCTGGCTGAGACGCGCTTTCCGTGTCTTTGGCGTGTCGCGGTCGTTACCCGACCGACGCTGGTTTCGCCGTACGGGCTGGTGGCCAGGCCACCACCCTACAGGGGCTGTGTGGGATTGGCTGCGGGAATTTTCGGGCCCGCCGAATCCGTGCTGATTAGCGACGGCGGCGTCACGAGGCCGGCGCCGACGGCCTGATGGTCACCGCCTCGGTCGGGCCCTATGGCGCGGCGTTGGCCGACGGCTCCGAATACCGCGGACGGTACGGCCTTTCCGTCGAAGCGTTGTCGCGGCCGACATCACCACGCCGGCGGCCGTCGCCGAAAGCCCTTATGCGTTCTGGGCGGAAAGCTTCCGGTACTCGAGAACGGTGTCGATGATCCCGTAATTCTTGGCCTCTTCGGCGGTCAGGATCTTGTCCCGGTCGGTGTCCTTGCGGATCGTCGCGGCGTCCCTGCCGGTGTGGTGGGCCAGCGTCGTCTCCATCAGCGTGCGCATCCGCTCGATCTCGGCGGCCTGGATCTCGAGGTCGGAGAACTGGCCCTGGATCACGCCCGACAGGGAAGGCTGGTGGATCAGCACGCGCGCGTTGGGCAGCGCCATCCGCTTACCCGGCGTGCCGGCGGCCAGCAGCACCGCCGCGGCCGAGGCGGCCTGACCGAGACACACCGTCTGAATGTCAGCCCGCACGTACTGCATCGTGTCGTAGATGGCCATCAGCGAGGTGAACCCGCCGCCTGGGGAGTTGATGTACATGGTGATGTCGCGGTCGGGATCCAGCGACTCGAGCACCAGCAGCTGCGCCATGATGTCGTTCGCGGACGCGTCGTCGACCTGGACGCCGAGGAAGATGATGCGTTCCTCGAACAGCTTGTTGTAGGGGTTGGATTCCTTGACGCCGAAGCTGGAGTGCTCGATGAACGACGGCAGGATGTAGCGCGCCTGGGGTTGGGTTTCGCGGTTCATCGGGCTTCTCCGTTGGTGATGTGGGCGGCGCGGGTGATGATGTGGTCGACGAAGCCGTAGTCCAGGGCCTCCGGCGCGGTGAACCAGCGGTCGCGGTCGGAGTCGGCCTCGATGCGCTCGATCGACTGGCCGGTGAACTCCGCGTTGAGCCGGAACATTTCCTTCTTGATGACGTGGAACTGCTCGGCCTGGATGGCGATGTCGGCCGCGCTGCCGGTCACCCCGCCCAGTGGCTGGTGCATCAGGACGCGGGCGTGCGGCAGCGCGTAGCGCTTGCCCTTGGTCCCCGCCGCCAACAGGAACTCACCCATCGAGGCGGCCATGCCCATCGCGTAGGTCGCGATGTCGCAGGGCGCCAACACCATCGTGTCGTAGATCGCCATCCCCGCGCTGATCGATCCGCCCGGGGAGTTGATGTAGAGGTTGATGTCTTTGTCACCGTCCTCGGCGGCGAGCAGCAGAATCTGCGCGCACAACCGGTTGGCGACCTCGTCGTTCACCTCCGAGCCCAGAAAGATGATGCGCTCGGAGAGCAAGCGCTCATAAACGGAGTCCGTGAGGTTGAGACCCACCGAGTTCGAACGCATGTCAGTCACGACCGGGTTACCTGCTTTCTTTCAGATCTGTACTCACGACACTAACCAACCCAGCCCGCGGTTTCGCGGCCACGCACCCCTGAAACGGGCGCGTTCGCTGACAGCTTCACGGCTGGGTCATTCCCCGCCGGACTCATCGGCCGCGTCGTCGCCTTCGTCCGAATCCTCGGCAGCGGCGTCAGCCTTCGAGCGGTCCGGGAAGAACTCGCTCGTGTCGATGGTGTTGCCGTCGGTATCGGTGACCGTCGCCTTCGAGACCACTGCGGCGATCGCCAGACCGCGCCGCACGTCGGCGAACATGGCCGGAAGCTGATTGTTTTCCTGCAGGTAGGCGAAGAGCTGCTGCGGCTCGATGCCGTATTGCCGCGACGTCGCCACCAGCCGCTCGGTCAGGTCCTCCTGGCCGACCTGGACCTCCAGTTCGTCGGCCAGCGCGTCGAACAACAATTGCCGCTGGACGTCCTTCTCTACTGCGCTGCGCGTCTCGGTTTCGAACTCCTCGCGCGTCTTGCCCTGCTGGGCCAGCACCTCTTCGAACTTGGCTTCGTCGTGGTTGACGCTGTCGATGGCGCCGTGGACGGCGCTATCGAATTGCTCCTGGACGATGCCCTCCGGCAGCGGCACGTCGACCTGCTCGAGCAGAGCGGCCATCGCGGCTTCCTGGATCTTGCCCGCTTGCTCGGCGCGCTTGAGGTTGCCCACCTGGTCACGCAGATTGCTGCGCAATTCCTCGATGGTGTCGAATTCGCTTGCCAATTGCGCGAATTCGTCATCGGGTTCCGGCAGTTCGCGTTGCTTGATCGTCTTGACGGTGACGGTGACCTGCGCATCTTGGCCGGCGTGTTCGCCGGTCGCCAGCTTGGTGGTGAATCCCTTGGACTCGTCGACGGACAGGCCGACGAGCGCATCGTCGAGACCCTCGATGAGCCGGCCGGAGCCAACTTCATGCGATAGCCCCTGCGCGGCGGCGTTCGGGATCTCCACACCGTCGATGGTCGCCGACAAGTCGATCGACACGAAGTCGCCGTCGGCCACGGGACGATCGACTCCGGTCAGGGTGCCGAACCGGGCACGCAAGGACTGCAGCTCGGCGTCGACGTCGTCGTCGCCGACCTCGATCGGGTCCACCGAAACCTTCAGCGCGCTGAGGTCGGGCAGGGTGATCGTGGGGCGCACGTCGACCTCGGCGGTGAATGCAAGGTCCTCGCCGTACTCCTTCTTGGTCACCTCGATTTCGGGCCGGCCGATCGGGTGTACTTCGGTCTCGCTGACCGCTTGTCCATACCGGGTGGGCAGCGCCTCGCTGACGACCTGGTCGAGCATCTCCTCCCGGCCGAAGCGGGCCTCCAGCAACTTCATCGGCACCTTGCCGGGACGGAACCCGGGCATCCGGACCTGCTTGGCGAGCTCCTTGTACGCACGCTGGAAGTCGGGCTCGAGTTCGGTGAAAGGCACCTCCACGTTGATGCGCACCCGGGTGGGGCTCAACTGCTCGACGCTGCTCTTCACGGGTGTGCTCCTCGTTCTATGGTTTCGGTGGCCTTGCGAACCAGCCGGGTTGCGGCGCGGCGCTGGTCGGGGTGACAGGATTTGAACCTGCGGCCTTCCGCTCCCAAAGCGGATGCGCTACCAAGCTGCGCTACACCCCGCGCTGACCTCGCGATCCTACGGCCCGACCGCACCGGCTTCGAAACGACCTCAAGACCTCACAAAGCCGTCACAAATCCGCTTCGATTAGATTTGATCTTCGCCGCCAGATACAGTCTCGCTCGACTAATGCATGCGGGCGTAGCTCAATGGTAGAGCCCTAGTCTTCCAAACTAGCTACGCGGGTTCGATTCCCGTCGCCCGCTCGGGGTAAGTAGTGCTCCACAGAAAGGCGCCATGAGCGACCTGAAAACAGACGTGGACATTAAAGGCTCATGCGCGTCGGACTTCATCGGGGTACGCGACGCGTTCGCGCGTAACTTTGCCCAGCTCAACGAGGCGGGCGCGGCCGTCGCCGTCTGGGTCGACGGGGACCTCGTGGTCAACCTATGGGGTGGCTGGGCCGACGCGGACGGCACTCGGCCCTGGCAGCAAAGCACCCTGACCACCGTGCTGTCCGGCACCAAGGGCCTGACATCCACCTGCCTGCACCAACTCGCCGACCGCGGTGAGGTGGACCTCTACGCCCCGATCGCGCGCTACTGGCCCGAATTCGGGCAGGCCGGCAAGGAACACATCACGCTGGCCATGGTGATGAGCCACCGGTCCGGCGTCATCGGGCCACGCACGCCGATGACGTGGGAACAGGTCTGCGACTGGGACTACGTCTGCGAACAGCTGGTCATCGCCGAACCGTGGTGGGAGCCGGGCACCGCCCAGGGCTATCACATGACCACCTTCGGCTTCATCGTCGGCGAGGTGTTTCGCCGGGTCACGGGCCGCACGGTCGGCCAGTACCTGCGCACCGAGATCGCCGAACCGGTGGGGGCCGACGTCCACATCGGCCTGTCCGACGCCGACCAGCGCCGCTGCGCCGAACGGGTGAACAAGCCGCACATGCGCGACCTGCTGACGCACATCCCCAGCCACCCAACCAGCCTGGACGACCACCCCAAGGCCGGGCTGGCGGTCGCGATGGGTTTCGCGCCGGACGACGAGGTCAGCTCCTACGACCTCGACCTGTGGCGCCGCCTCGAGTTCCCCGGCACCAACGGTCAGGTGTCGGCCCTGGGCCTGGCGACGTTCTACAACGCGCTGGCCCAGGAGAAGCTGCTCAGCCGCGAGCACATGGACCTGATCCGGGTGTCGCAGGGCGGCTTCGAGCCCGACCTGGTACTCGGCCCCCGGGTCGCCGACCACGGCTGGGGACTGGGCTACATGCTCAACCAGCGGTGCGTCAACGGGCCCAACCCGCGGATCTTCGGCCACGGCGGGCTGGGTGGCTCGTTCGGATTCGTCGACCTGGAGCACCGCATCGGCTACGCGTATGTCGCGAATCGCTTCGACGCCACCAAGTCCAACGCGGACCCACGCAGCCTGGCGTTGAGCAACGAGGTCTACGCCGCGCTGGGCGTGGACGTCTCCTGACCCCCTCGACATAACCGCGCCCTGCCAAGCGATGCCGGCAGGGCGCGGTTGTCGTGTGGACTTCTATCAGGGGCGCCATCCGGGCGGCGGCGGCGGTCCCCACGGCGGCGGAGGCGGTGGTCCGCCTGGTCCGCCTGGTCCGCCTGGCCCCCAGCCGGGCCCACGGTCCCACGGATTTCCGGGCCCGCCCGGTCCCCCGGGCCCGCCACGCCAGTCATGGCAGTTGTTCCAGTCCCAGTTGTTGCCCCAGCCCGGATCCCAGAACTCACCCGGGCACCACTGCGGGAAGGGCCCGGGCTGCACGTAAGCGTCGGCGGCGACACCCACACCCGCCAGACCCGCGACGGCGGCTCCGGCGAAAATCGTTGCAGCTAAACGCGGAATCGTTTTCACAAGCGTGACTCCCACCCGCGAGACGCGAATCGAAAACTATAGACGCCAGCGTTTCTTCCTGGCAGTTTCCTGCCAATGTGAGCGGCTGCGACTTCGGGCCGCGGCGAGTCACTTCTGACAGGTCGGGCACCAGAACACGTTGCGCCCCTCGAGCACTGCCGTGCGGATCGCGCCGCCGCACACCCGGCATGGCTCACCGGCGCGCCGGTATACATAGGTGCGCGGCCGGTCCGGCCGATACGACGGCAGACCGTGATCGTGTTCGGGGCGCACCACGACGATCTTGCCGCGCCGCAGGCCGACCTTCATCAGCGCCACCAGGTCGGTCCAGGCGGCATCGAACTCCGCTTCGCTGACCGCCCGACCCGGCCGGTACGGGTCGATGCGGTGGCGAAACAACAACTCGCTGCGGTAAACATTGCCCACGCCGGCGATGATCGTCTGGTCCATCAGTAAGGCGCCAATAGGCCTGCGCGACTTCGTGATTCGAGTCCACGCCCACACCGGGTCGGCATCGCTGCGCAACGGGTCGGGACCGAGCCTGGCCACCACCTCGCTGACCTGAGCCTCGTCGATCACCTCGCACACCGTCGGGCCGCGCAGGTCGGTTCCGTACTCGGCGCCGACCATCCGCATCCGCACCTGCCCGACCGGTTCCGGAAGCGGGGGGTGCGCCCATTCGGTGAAAGTGCCGTAGAGACCCAGATGTACGTGCACGATCGGGCCGCCGGCGTAGTGGTGGAAAAGATGCTTGCCCCAGGCGCTGGACTTACGCAGCACCTGGCCGTCGACTGCGGCCGCCGCACTGGCGAAGCGACCTTGCGGGCTGGACACGGCGACCGGCGCACGGCCGAATCGCCGCTGGTGCAGCCGGGCCAGCCGGTGCAAAGTGTGCCCTTCGGGCAACGGAACCCTTAAGCCTGCGCGCCGGGCACCGGCGGGGCCTGGTGGGTGCGCTCGTACTCGTCGAGAATGTCGATACGCCGTTGGTGGCGCGGCGCTTTCGACCATGGCGTGGTGAGAAATGCGTCGACGAAGGTCAGCGCTTCGGCCACGGTGTGCATCCGGCCACCAATGCCGATCAACTGTGCGTTGTTGTGCTGACGCGCCAGCGATGCGGTCTCGACGCTCCACGCCAGCGCGCAGCGGGCGCCCGGAACCTTGTTGGCCGCGATCTGCTCGCCGTTGCCCGATCCCCCGATGACGATGCCCAAGCTGTCCGGGTCGGCCACCGTGCGCGTTGCGGCGTCGATGCAAAACGCCGGGTAGTCGTCCTCGGCGTCATAGGTGAACGCGCCGCAGTCGATCGGCTCGTGCCCGGCTTTCTCGAGGTGCTCCGTGATCGCTTGCTTGAGCTCGAATCCAGCGTGGTCAGAACCGAGGTAGACGCGCATGACCGTCATTGTGCACGACGGCCCAACGGCAGACCTAGTCGAACTCGGGCGCCTCGGTCCGGGTCCGCTTGAGCTCGAAGAAGTGCGGGTAGGCGGCGAAGATCACCGAGGCGTCCCACAGCTTGCCGGCCTCTTCGCCGCGCGGGATCTTCGACAGCACCGGTCCGAAGAACGCCACCCCGTTGACGTGGATGGTCGGTGTGCCGACGTCGTCACCCACCGCGTCCATGCCGGCGTGATGGCTCTTGCGCAAGGCTTCGTCGTAATCGGTGCTGGTTGCGGCCTGGGCCAGTTCCGCGGGCAGACCCGCGTCGGCCAGCGACAGCTTGATGACCTCGTCGAGGTCCTTGTTGCCCTCGTTGTGGATACGGGTGCCCATCGCGGTGTACAGCGGGGCCAGCGCTTCGGCGCCGTGGGCCTGCTCGGCGGCGATCGCCACCCGCACCGGGCCCCAGGCCCGCTTCATGTTCTCGCGGTACTGCTCGGGCAGGTCTTCGCGATTCTCGTTGAGTACGGCCAGGCTCATGACGTGGAAGTTCACCTCGATGTCGCGAACCTTTTCCACCTCGAGGATCCAGCGTGAGGTGATCCAGCACCACGGGCACAGCGGATCGAACCAGAAATCGGCTTGGTTTTTCACGGCAGCCTTCTCGGACATTGCGCGGTCCTCTCGGAAAGAGATCAGGGACGGTCATACACCCCTGAGCACAACCGTAGTCGCCGCGCGCCTGTTCCCGTTCCGCACCGACAGCCCACCGCGCTACTAAGTTGGACGAGTGGCCCTTCCTAACCTCACCCGAGACCAAGCAGTCGAGCGCGCGGCGCTGATCACCGTCAACAGCTACCAAATCAGCCTCGACGTCACCGACGGCTCCGGCGTTTCTGGCGGGCCCGGTAAGGGCACTTTCCGCTCCACCACCACCGTGGTGTTCGACGCACTCGCCGGCGCCGACACGGTCATCGACCTCGCCGCCGAGACCGTTCGCAGCGCCACCCTCAACGGGCGCGACTTGGACGTCTCGGGATACGACGAATCGACCGGCATCCCGTTGCGCGGCCTGGCCGACCGCAACGTCGTCGTCGTCGACGCCGACTGCCGCTACTCCAACACCGGCGAGGGACTGCATCGCTTCGTCGACCCGGTCGACAACGAGACCTACCTGTACTCGCAGTTCGAAACCGCCGACGCCAAGCGCATGTTCGCCTGCTTCGACCAACCCGATCTCAAGGCAACATTCGATTTGCGGGTGGCCGCGCCCGAGCACTGGAAAGTGATCTCCAACGGCGCCACCACCTCGATCGAGAACGGCGTGCACAGTTTTGCGGTCACACCGCGGATGAGCACCTATCTGGTGGCCCTGATCGCGGGCCCGTATTCGGAGTGGAAGGACTCCTACAGCGACGAGCACGGCGAGATCCCGCTGGGCATCTACTGCCGGGCCTCGCTGGCGCAGCACATGGACGCCGAGCGGTTGTTCACCCAGACCAAGCAGGGATTCGGCTTCTACCACCGCAACTTTGGCCTGCCCTACGCGTTCGGCAAGTACGACCAGCTGTTCGTCCCCGAATTCAACGCCGGCGCAATGGAAAACGCCGGGGCGGTGACCTTCCTCGAGGACTACGTCTTCCGCAGTAAGGTCACCCGCGCATCCTACGAGCGGCGAGCCGAGACCGTGCTGCATGAGATGGCGCACATGTGGTTCGGCGACCTGGTGACCATGACCTGGTGGGACGACCTGTGGCTGAACGAGTCGTTCGCGACGTTCGCGTCGGTGTTGTGCCAAAGCGAGGCAACCGAATTCACCGAGGCCTGGACGACGTTCGCGACCGTCGAGAAATCGTGGGCGTACCGCCAGGACCAGTTGCCGTCGACGCACCCCATCGCCGCCGACATCCCCGACCTGGCCGCCGTCGAGGTGAACTTCGACGGCATCACCTACGCCAAGGGCGCTTCGGTGCTCAAGCAGCTTGTCGCCTACGTCGGGCTCGAGCACTTCCTGGCCGGGCTGCGCGACTATTTCCGCACGCATGCGTTCGGCAACGCCACGTTCGACGATCTGCTGTCCGCGCTCGAGCAGGCGTCGGGCCGTGACCTGTCGAACTGGGGTCAGCAGTGGCTGAAGACCACCGGGCTGAACACGTTGCGCCCGGAATTCGGCGTGGACGCCGACGGGAAGTTCACCCGGTTCGTGGTGACGCAAAGCGGCGCCGCTCCGGGGGCCGGCGAAACCCGGGTGCACCGGCTGGCGGTCGGGATCTACGACGAAGACGACGCGGGCAAGCTGGTGCGGGTGCACCGGGAGGAACTCGACGTCGACGGACCGGAGACGGAAGTCCCTGCGCTGGTTGGTGTGCCGTCCGGCAAGCTGATTCTGGTCAACGATGACGACTTGACCTACTGCTCGCTGCGCCTGGACGCCGGATCGTTGCGGACCGCGCTGGAGCGCATCGCCGACATCGCCGAGCCGCTGCCCCGCTCGCTGGTGTGGTCGGCGGCGTGGGAGATGACCCGAGATGCCGAACTGCGTGCCCGCGACTTTGTGGGGCTGGTGTCCGCAGGTGTGCAGGCCGAGACGGAAGTCGGTGTGGCGCAACGGCTGCTGCTGCAGGCGCAGACGGCGCTCGGCTCCTACGCCGAGCCGGGCTGGGCCCGCGAGCACGGCTGGCCGCAGTTCGCCGACCGGGTGCTCGAACTGGCCCGCGCGGCGCAGCCGGGTTCGGATCACCAGCTCGCCTTCGTCAACACGCTGTGCTCGTCGGTGCTGTCCAGCCGGCACGTAGCGGCGCTGGCTGACCTGCTCGACGACGATCCCGCGTCGTTGGGCCTGGCGGGCCTCGAGATCGACACCGACCTGCGCTGGCGCATCGTGACCGCCCTTGCCGCGGCCGGCGATGTCGATGCCGACGGGCTTGCGACTCCGTTCATCGATGCCGAGGTGCAGCGCGACCCGACGGCGACCGGCAAGCGGCACGGCGCCCAGGCGGCCGCCGCCCGCCCGCAGCTCGACGTCAAGGAGAAGGCGTTCACCACGGTGGTAGAGGACGACACCGTGGCCAACACTTCGGCCCGCGCGATCATCGCGGGCTTCGGAGCGCCCGGCCAGGGTGAGTTACTCAAGCCGTTCGCCGCGCGCTATTTCCAGGCCATCCCCGGCGTCTGGGCGCGGCGCTCCAGCGAGGTCGCCCAGACGGTGGTGGTCGGGCTGTATCCGTCCTACGACATCAGCGAGGACGGCGTCGCCGCCGCCGACAAGTTCCTGACCGCGCCGGAGTCGGAGGTGCCGCCGGCCTTGCGCCGCCTGGTGCTCGAGGGGCAGGCCGGGGTGAAGCGGGCGTTGCGGGCCCGCAAGTTCGACGGTGCTTAGCGAGCGCCGTTACGCCGGGGAAATCCCCGCGCTGAGCACGCGGATCGCACTGACGAGGCCGTCGACCAAGTGGCCCTGCTCGAACGCCGACGACGCGGCGGCCACGCCCAACGGGGCGGCCGACTCGGCACCGCGTCCACGAACCTCCGAGCCGTAAACCACCTCGATGACGGCCTGGTCGGGCGAGACGGCAAGCAGCACCGCGTTGTTCGGCGTCTGCACGTTGGCCAGGATTTCGCGAGCCCGCGCTGCGGTGTCGCTACCCAGGTCG
This sequence comes from uncultured Actinomycetota bacterium, assembly GCA_963794245.1. Lineage (GTDB taxonomy): Bacteria > Actinomycetota > Actinomycetes > Mycobacteriales > Mycobacteriaceae > Mycobacterium. The sequence goes on from CAWCDD010000010.1 coordinate 259,639, forward strand.
CCGATGTACACGGCGAATCGCGTCATCGACTGGCGCGAGCCGTATTTCAGGGCGTCGTCGATGGCGACGAGGTCCTTGGTCGGGAACGGGTAGTGCACCGACAGCTCACCGGGCTCGGTGACGCCGGACACCCGACCGCTGGTGGTGATCGCAAAGCCCACGGGCAGTGCCGCGGGCGCCTTCGTCGCTACCTCACCATGTGCCACTGGCGCCACCTCCGACCGAGAACTCCGATGTGTGATGTCCGTGTGAGTGGCCGACGAATTCGTCGGTGGCAGCCCACAGAACCGGCGGATGCGTCCACGGCTCGGACATCTTGTAGGTCGCGGGGTGCGGCCCCTTGCGCGACCAGATCCGCGCCGCCAGCACAATCACCAGCAACGCCGGGATTCCAACCAGGTACAGGTGAATCTCCATAGCGCTCACGACGGAAACCGTATCCCACCGAGTGATCCGGCGGCGCGCTTGGACACAAGATTGGCGATCAGGCCGCGCCCTCACCGAGGTACCGGACCCAGGTTGGATCCATTTCCTTGACCGTGGACAGCAGTCGCCAGTGCTGCCCCGTCGGCGGCAGCGGCGCCCGGCGCAGCGCCCAGCCGAGTTCAGTGAGCAGCTTGTCACCCTTGCGGTGGTTACAGGTCGAGCAGCAGGCGACGCAGTTCTCCCACGAGTGGTCGCCGCCGCGGCTGCGTGGCACGACATGGTCGACGGTGTCGGCCTTCGCTCCGCAGTAGGCACAGCAGAACCGGTCGCGGTGCATCAGCGCGGCACGGGTCATCGGGACTCGGGCCCGGTACGGAACCCGGACATAGGACCGCAGCTGGATCACCGACGGCACCACGATCGACTCGCTCGCCGAGTGGATGACCGGTCCGGTGGGATCGGCGTGCACCACGTCGGCCTTGCCACAGATCACCATCACGATCGCTCGCCGCATCGGCAGCGCGGTCAGGGGCTCGTAAGTGGAGTTCAGCAGCAGCACCCGTCGGCGACTCCAGATCGACACACTCTCGTGCCGGGTGGGCGGGTGGGTATCGGCGCCCGGGGTGGGGCGGTGGGAAAGGCTATGCAGGGATGACACGGTTGGGGGCCCGGTTAACCCTGCCGCGGCCCCAGAACTGCGGTGGCCGCGGCGTTTCTTGCCCTGCGCCATAAATCCTCCGCGGATAGTCCACCATGATTCGCCGCCAATCGCACGCCTAATTGCTGGTGCACGCCGTGTCGAAACGGTGAACAGCGATGGCAAGTCCGCCCCGTGTGACTTCGCCGGCCGACGGATGCACCACAATGGGACGTGATGGATCAGGTACAACAGTCCTTCTACGACGCTGTCGGCGGTGCCGAGACCTTCAAGACGATCGTGGCGCGTTTCTATGCGCAGGTCCCCGAGGACGAAATCCTGCGCGAGCTGTACCCCTTGGACGACCTAGCGGGCGCCGAAGAGCGGTTGCGGATGTTTCTCGAGCAGTATTGGGGCGGCCCGCGCACCTACTCCGACCAGCGTGGACATCCCCGGCTGCGGATGCGTCACGTTCCGTTCCGGATCACCCCGATCGAGCGCGACGCGTGGCTGCGGTGCATGCACACCGCGGTCGCGTCGATCGACTCGCAGACTCTCGATGACGAACACCGTCGCGAGTTGCTCAACTATTTGGAAATGGCCGCACACTCACTCGTCAATACCCCTTTTTGACTTCTAGCCATTAACGCCCAGCAAACTGAACGGAGCAGGATGAGCCCCGGAGCATGGTGGTCGAGCGCGGTTTTTTACCAGGTGTATCCCCGATCATTCGCCGACAGCAACGGTGACGGCGTCGGCGACATCGATGGGTTGGAGGCCCACCTGGATTACCTCGAGCGGCTGGGGGTGGATGCGATTTGGCTCAACCCTGTCACCGTCTCGCCGATGGCCGACCACGGCTACGACGTCGCCGATCCCCGGGACATCGACCCACTGTTCGGCGGCATGGCCGCCATCGAGCGGCTGATCGCGGCGGCCCACGAGCGCGGCATCAAGATCACCATGGACGTGGTGCCCAACCACACCAGTTCGCAGCATGTGTGGTTCCAGGCGGCGCTGGCGGCCGGGCCGGGCACCGAGGCGCGTGAGCGCTATTACTTTCGCGATGGTGTCGGTCCCGACGGGGCGCTGCCGCCCAACAACTGGACCTCGGTGTTCGGCGGGTCGGCCTGGACGCGGGTGGTCGAACCGGACGGCAATCCCGGCCAGTACTACCTGCACCTCTTCGACACCGAGCAGCCGGACCTGAACTGGGAGAATCGCGAGGTCTTCGACGACTTCGAGAAGTCGCTGCGGTTCTGGCTGGAACGCGGCGTGGACGGCTTCCGCATTGACGTGGCGCACGGGATGGCCAAGCCGCCCGGCCTGCCCGACGCGAAGGACGACGTCAAAATTCTGAGTCACAGCGACGACGACCCACGGTTCAACCACCCGAGCGTGCACGAGATCCACCGCGGCATCCGCAAGATCGTCGACGACTTTCCCGACGCGGTGACCATCGGCGAGGTGTGGGTGATGGACAACCTCCTGTGGGCCGAGTATCTGCGGCCCGATGAACTACACCTCGGTTTCAACTTCCGGCTGACCAAGATCGACTTCGACGCGGGCCAGATCCATGACGCGATCCAGAATTCGATGGAGGCCATCGCGATCCACGACGCCATCCCGACCTGGACGCTGTCCAACCATGACGTGGGCCGTGAGGTCACCCGGTACGGCGGCGGCGAGATCGGGCTGCGCCGCGCGCGCGCCATGGCGATGGTGATGCTCGCCCTGCCGGGCACTGTGTTCATCTACAACGGCGAGGAGCTGGGCCTGCCGGACGTGTTGGACCTGCCCGAGGAGGTGCTGCAGGACCCGACGTGGGAACGCTCGGGCCACACCGAGCGGGGCCGCGACAAATGCCGGGTTCCGTTGCCGTGGTCGGGCGAGGCTCCCCCGTTCGGGTTCTCCAGCTCGCCCGACACCTGGTTGCCGATGCCCGCGGATTGGGCATCGCTGACGGTGGAAAAGCAGGACGCCGATCCCAACTCGACATTGTCGTTTTACCGCACCGCGCTCAAATTGCGCAGGGACCGTGCCGAATTCGACGGCGTCGAGCTGGAGTGGCTGACGGCAACGCCCGAAGCGCTGGTATTCCGGCGCGGCACCGGCGGTCTGGTGTGCGCGCTGAACACCGGGAAGCGTCCGATGCCGCTGCCCGCCGGCGAACTCATTTTCGCCAGTGCGGCGTTGGTCGACGGCCAGTTGCCGACCGACTCGGTGGCCTGGTTGGTCTAGCTTCCCGCCGTCGGCCGATTAGCGCCGCGGCCCGGGCTGGCCTATATGTGTTACATGGCAGCGTATGCGTGGGCAGTCGTCGGAGCCGGCCCCGCCGGAATTGCCGCGGTGGGAAGGCTTTTAGATCAGGGCATCGCGGCGGACAAGATCGCCTGGATTGACCCTGCTTTTGCGGCAGGCGATCTCGGCCAGAAGTGGCGGGCAGTATCGAGTAACACGATCGCCGAGACTTTCCTGAGTTTCCTGAATGGCTCCTCGGCGTTCCGGTTCTCGGATGCCCCGGCATTGCCGCTGCACCAAGTAGACCCGGACGACACGTGTGCCCTTGACCTGGTCGCAGATCCCTTGGTGTGGATTACGCAGCACTTGCGTGAGCGGGTGCATGTCTTTCAAACGACAGCGACATCGTTGCATTTGGGCAATCGGCAGTGGCGAATCAGAACAGAGCAACAAGAAGTCTTCTCCGACAATGTGATTCTGGCCGTCGGCGCGGTTCCCAAGACGCTTGCATACCCTGGCCTGGACGAGATTCCGGTGGAGGTCGCGCTGGATCCCGACCGGCTCGCCGAGCAGTCGCTCGACGGTTCGACGGTGGCCGTGTTCGGCTCGTCGCACTCGTCGATGATCGTGTTGCCCAATCTGCTGAGCCATCCCGTCAAACGGGTGATCAATTTCTACCAAGGACCGCTGAAATATGCTGTCTATCTGGATGATTGGATTCTTTTCGACGATACCGGCCTCAAGGGCCGGGCGGCCACGTGGGCACGGGAAAACATCGACGGCGTCTACCCGGAGCGACTCGACAGGTGCTGGGTATCCAGCCCGGAATTCGACGACTTACTCGCGCAATGCGATCGCGTGGTCTATACCGTCGGCTTCGAGCGTAGAAAGCTGCCCGAGACACCGCAATGGGGCCAGCTGGACTACAACCCGAGAAACGGAATCCTTGCGCCCGGGCTGTTCGGGCTGGGCATCGCGTTTCCCGAATATGCCGAAGATCCGTACGGGTTCGGCCAATACCGGGTGGGACTCAAGAAGTTCATGGACTACCTGGATTCGGCTTTGCCGTTGTGGTTGCAGTAGGACGGGGCCTGACGCACCGCTCAGCGCAGCACCAGAGCGGCGCTTGACCGCGACGGCGATAGACCGAACCGAACCTGGCGTCGAGACGCAACCACGCGGGAAGCGTCCGGACCCGGATCATTTCGCTCGCGTCGATTGCATCCCTTGACTGCGGCAGGAAACCCATTGCGGTCAAAGCGAACACACAACGCATCGGCAGCCCCACGCTGGTGTCGGCCGAGCTGACCCGGATCACCTCCTGGTCGAGCAGCGAGGCCGGCGGACCATGCGAGCTGCTGTGTTCCTTGGCGAGCTGCGCACCGCGTTGCGCCAGGTCCAGCATCACTTGGGCCGGCACGTCATCGAGGTAGGTGAAGCCGGATTCCGGGGGCAGTGCGCTGCGCCACGACGAGTCCATGGCGAACCCCGGATCGACATAGCCCGTGTCGTCCATTCCGGCCAGCCCGCGCGCCAACCCGTCCGCGGCGACCGTCATGTCGCCGGGCCTCACCTTGCCCACCACAACCCTGCTGGCCAGCACGTCGAATCCGGTTGCCATCCAAGCCGTTAGCAAGCCGGAAGATCGGGCGCGAAGCCGAATGACCGCGGCGTCGTCGAGGCGTGCCGCATGATCGACGAACGCAGCCAGATCGGCGCGGTGGGCCTCCATCGATGCCGGGCCCAGCCATAATCCACGCTCAGCTACCGCAGCCACCGTTGCAAATACTCCCGATGATTTGGCGAGAGTCGCACCAGCCGCTGCTCCTCGATGTGAACCGCGGCCAACTGCGACTCGGCGATGACGGCAGGCCTGGACTCCGGATCGGCGTTGACCGAACGCACTTCGTAGCCCAGCGTGAAGTCGACCGCCCGCAGTCGCTTGGTCCAAATAGTCACCTGCAGAGGCGAATCCGCCAACCGCAGCTGATCCTTGTAGGTCACCCGCACGTCGGCGATCAGCAGCCCGATCTCCAAGATGTCGGTCTCGAACGCCGGTTTGAGGAACGGGACCCGCGCCTCTTCGAGGAGCGTGACCATCGTGGCGTGGTTGATGTGCTGGTACATGTCGATGTCCGACCAGCGCACCGGCACGGGTGCGACGTACCCGATGCTCACCCCGAAGTCCCCCGCCCACTGGTTTGGGTCATGCGGCGGATCTGTCGCGCGGCCACCGACAGCGTCGCGAGATCCGTAGCGCCGCTTTCATAGATTTCGGTGAGCGTGCGCTGCGCCCGCTGCACCCGGGAGGCGCTGATGTGTTCCCACTCGACGATCTTCTCTTCCCCACTTTCGTCCGGCTCCCCCGCGGCCAACACGTCGAGGCATAGCGACCGCAGCGATGCGTAGATGTCGTCACGAATTGCCAGGCGCGCCAACGAATGCCAACGGTCGTATCGCGGCAGCGCGGATATCGCGGTGAGCAGGCCGTCGGTGCCCAGCCGGTCCATCAGCGCGAAATAGGTGTCGGCGACGTCGGCGGTGTCAGTCTCGGTGATGTCGGCGATGTCGATGATGTCGAGCAGGCTGAAGCGGTATAGGCCCGCGGCAACCAGGTAGGCCAGGTCTTCGGGAGCACCCTCGACGGCAAACGCTCCGGCTTCCTGTTCGACGATGGCCTTGTCGTCACCGCGCAGCCACTCCGACATCCGCGGCGTCAGCGCTTTGACCTTGGCGGCGAACCGGTTGATCTCGGCGCCCACGGCCAACGGTTGCGGACGGTAGTTGAGCAGCCAGCGTCCGGCACGGTCGATCAGCCGTCGGGTATCCAGGGTCATCCGGTCCGACAGCGCGACCGGGATGTCCGCCGCACGGATGCCCCGCCAGATGTGCTCGATGCCGAAGATCGCATCGGTGGCGACCCAGGTCCGTACCGCGTCGATCGGCCCGACACCGACGTCCTGGGCGATCCGGTACGCGTAGCTGATGCCGGCGGCGTCCACCAGGTCGTTGATCAACATCGTCGTGACGATTTCGCGGCGCAGCTGGTGGGTGCGGATCTCCGGAGTGAACCGTTCCCGCAACGGTGTCGGAAAATAACGGGGCAACCGGGACTTGAAGACGTCCTGCTCGGGCAGTTCGGTGGTCAGCATCTCCTCCTTGAGGAGCAGCTTGACGTGGGCCATCAGCGTGCAGAGTTCGGGAGAGGTGAGCCCGATGCCGGCTTCGGCTCGCCGCGCGATCTCCTTCTCCGACGGCAGCGCTTCCAGTTCGCGGTCGATGCCGTGTTCTTCGAGGTACTTGATCTGCATCGCGTGCACCGGAAGCATGCTGGCGGCGTTGGCGCGGCTGGTGCCCATCAGATCGTTCTGGTCCTCGTTGTCGGTGAGCACCAGTTGGGCGACCTCGTCGGTCATCGACTCCAACAGCGGCGTGCGCTCATCGGCCTTGACCTTGCCGGCGGTGACCAGCCGGTCGATCAGGATCTTGATGTTGACCTCGTGGTCGGAGCAGTCCACGCCGGCGGAGTTGTCCATCGCGTCGGTATTGATCCGCCCGCCGGTCAGGTCGAACTCGACGCGACCCAAGGCCGTCACGCCGAGGTTGCCACCCTCGCCGATCACCTTGGCGCGCAACTGGTTTCCGTTGACCCGCACCGGGTCGTTGGCGCGGTCGCCCACATCGGCGTCGGACTCGGTTTCGGCTTTGATGTAGGTGCCGATACCGCCGTTGAACAACAGGTCCACCGGTGCGAGCAGGATCGCCTTGATCAGGTTCGGCGGGGCCATCTCGCTGACCTCGTCGTCGATGCCGAGCGCCTGGCGCACCTGCGGGCTGACCGGGATGGCCTTCTGCTCACGGCTGTACACCCCGCCGCCCTCGCTGATCAGCGACTTGTCGTAGTCCTCCCAGCTGGAGCGCGGCAGGTCGAACATCCGCCGGCGTTCCGGCCACGACGTCGCGGCATCGGGGTTCGGGTCCAAGAAGATGTGCCGGTGATCGAAGGCTGCGATCAAACGGATGTGCTTGCTCAGCAGCATGCCGTTGCCGAACACGTCGCCGCTCATGTCGCCGACGCCGACGACCGTGAAGTCCTCGGTCTGGGTGTCGACGCCCATCTCGCGGAAGTGCCGTTTGACGGCTTCCCAGGTGCCCTTCGCGGTGATGGCCATGGCCTTGTGGTCGTAGCCGACCGAACCGCCGGACGCGAAGGCGTCGCCCAGCCAGAAGCCGTAGGACTTGGCGACGTCGTTGGCGATGTCGGAGAAGGTGGCGGTGCCCTTGTCCGCGGCCACCACCAGGTAGGCGTCGTCGCCGTCGCGGCGTATCACCTGCGGCGGCGGGCTGACGTGTCCGGTCGAGTGGTCGACGTTGTCGGTGACATCGAGCAACCCGGAGATGAAGAGCTGATAACAGGCGACGCCTTCGGTGCGGGTCGCGTCGCGGTCGGCCGCGGCGTCACCGGTGGGCAGCGGCGGCCGCTTGAGGACGAACCCGCCCTTGGCCCCGACCGGCACGATGACGGCGTTCTTCACCGCCTGCGCCTTGACCAGACCCAGGATCTCGGTGCGGAAGTCGTCGCGCCGGTCCGACCAGCGCAGCCCGCCGCGGGCCACCGGGCCGAACCGCAGATGCACGCCCTCGACCCGGGGTGAATACACGAAGATCTCGTACTTGGGGCGCGGCAGCGGAAGCTCGTCGACCAGTTGGGCATCCAGCTTGATCACCAAAACATTGCGGGCCCGGGCCGAACCCTCGTGTGTCACAAAGTAATTGGTGCGCAATGTGGCCTGCACCAGTGACGCGAAGGCACGCAGGATGCGGTCGGTGTCCAGACTGACCAGCGCGTCGATGTCCGCGGCGACCGCCGCGGCGGCCGTTTGCGCGTCGCTGCTGGGCGATCCCGAGGTCGTGGGATCGAACAGCGCTTCAAACAGCGTCACGAGTGATCGCGCGGTCGAGGCGTGCTCATTGAGCACAGATTCGATGTAGGACTGACTGTAGGGGAAGTTGGCCTGCCGCAAGTACTTTGCGTAGGTGCGCAACAGCATGACCTGCTGCCAGGTGAGGCCGGCGCGCATCACCAACTCGTTGAAGCGGTCGATTTCGACCCGGCCGTGCCAAATCGCGGTGACCGCGTCGGCGAAACGTTCGGCCATCGCGTCCCGCTCGGCTTGCGTCTGCGCCAGGTGGATGGTCGGGTGCGGCGAGATCCGGAATTGGTAGATCCACACCGGCAATTCGTCCGGCCGGGCGACCGTGAACGGGCGCTCCTCGAGGACGACCACGCCCATGCTCTGCAGCATCGGCAGCAGCTGGCTCAGCGACGCGCTGTGTCCACCCAGGAACCAGTTCAGCTGGGCCAGGCCGTCCCCGCGATCGGAGAACACCAGCTTGACCGAATCATCGGTCAGCTCTTTGATGATGGCGATCTGCTCGATGGCATCGTCGGGGGTGACGGCCGACTTGTAGGGCTCGGGAAATGCGCCGGCGTAGTGCTCGGCGTCGGCGTGGGTCACGGTGCCGGTGGGCGCGGCGGCGATGAGCCGGTCGGACCAGGTGCGCGCGGCCTCGCTGACCAGCGCCTGGATTCGGATCCGGTTGTGCTCCGAGACGTCGACCGGTCCGGCATGTTCCGGCAGTCTCACCATGAAATGCATGAGCGCCCAAGGTGATTCACTGACTCGTGCGGTGAATTCCAGTCGCGTCCCGCCGAATTCACGAACCAGGATGTCCTCGATCTGCAATCGCACGGCTGTCGTGTAGCGGTCGCGGGGAACGTAGACCAGGCAGGAGACGAAGTAGCGCAGCCGGTCGGCGCGCAGGAACAACAACGCTCGCCGTTGGGACCCCAGATCGACCACGGCTTTGGCCATCGTGAAAAGACGTTCGCCGCTGAGGGTGAACAGCTCCGAGCGCGGCACGGTCTGGATCACGTCGAGGATCAGCTGGGCCGGGTGGACGGGGTCGCTGTCCGCCATCGCCAGCGCCTCGCGGACCCGGCGCGAGATCGACGGAATCTCCAGCACGTCCGCATTCATCGCGGCGACGGTGAACAGCCCGACGAAACGGTGCTCGAGCACGCCGCCGTCGACGTATTCGCGAACCCCGATGGCGTAGGGGTATGCCCCGTAGCGCAGATAGCTGCCGACGGTGGCCTGGGCCAGCACCAGCAATTTGTCGTCGTCGGTCAGCCGCGGGCGGGAACCGGTGCGGCTGCGCATCACGCCGAGATCGCTTGTCCCGTCGCCGGAGACCCGACCGTCATGCACCCGGCAACGCTGGTAACCCAGCAGCAGGAAATTCCCGTTGCCCAGCCAGCGCAGCAGCGCCGCCACATCTTCGCGGTCGGGCGCCGAGAAGCGGCCGCCGACGTTGGTCTCGACGTCGGCGGCCAGGTTACTCAGGGCGGCGATGATCGCTGCTGCGTCGGCAGCCACCTGCTGGACGTCGCTGAGGACCTTGGGCAGCACCCTTTCCACCTCGGCGAGCGCCTTGGTATCGACAGATGGCACGAACTGGATGTGGATCCAGGCCTCGCCCACGTATTGCGGTGTCCCGGGGGCTTTCGGCTCGATGCTGAGCAGCTCACCCGAAGCGTCGCGTTGCACATCGAACACCGGGGTCATCAGGGCCGTGTAGGAGACGCCAAGCCGGTGCAACAGCACCGTGACGGAATCCATCAGCATGCCGCCGTGGTCGGTGACGACTTGCAGCGCGGGCCCGAAGCCCGCGGGATCATCGGGCGGGTAGACGGCGACGCAGCTTTCGCCGTGCGGGCGGTGCCGGCCGAGCCGGTAGTGCGCGCCCAGCAACGCCGGGCTGACGATGGCGGCGGGGATGTTCAGGTCGACGACACCGGTTTCGAGGGTTCCGGGTTCCTTATCGTGCGGGCCGCGATAGGTCTCGATGTAGGCCTTCGGGATCCACTCGGGAATGTCCGACATCTTGGTGAACGCGGTCCACGGCGTCGTTTCCTGCTTCGGTCCCGAACCGATCGTCATGCCGTTAGCTCCCCACTCAGGACGGATGGCACTACGCCGAGTCGCCGCACTCTTCGGCGACCGAACCGGGCGCGTCGTCGCGGGGCAGCTGGCAAAGCTGACACTAGTCCCGCGTGAGCTTGCGGTGGGTCACCCGGTGCGGCCGCGCCGCGTCGGCTCCAAGTCGCTCCACCTTGTTTTCCTCATATGCACCGAAGTTGCCTTCGAACCAGAACCACTTGGCCTCGTTGTCGTCGTCGCCCTCCCACGCCAGGATGTGCGTGCAGGTGCGGTCGAGGAACCAGCGGTCGTGCGAAATCACCACCGCGCAGCCGGGGAATTGTTCGAGGGCGTTCTCCAGCGAACCGAGAGTTTCGACGTCGAGGTCGTTGGTCGGCTCGTCGAGCAGGATCAGGTTGCCACCCTGCTTGAGCGTCAGCGCGAGGTTCAGCCGGTTGCGCTCACCACCGGACAGCACACCGGCGGGCTTCTGCTGATCGGGGCCCTTGAATCCGAACGCCGACACGTAGGCCCGGGACGGGACTTCGGTTTGACCGACCACGATGTAGTCCAGGCCATCCGAGACGACTTCCCAGACGTTTTTCTTCGGATCGATGCCCGAGCGGGCCTGGTCGACGTAGCTCAGCTTGACCGTGTCACCGACTTTGACCGTGCCGCTGTCCGGCTCCTCGAGCCCCACGATGGTTTTGAACAGCGTGGTCTTACCCACACCGTTGGGGCCGATGACTCCGACGATGCCATTGCGCGGCAAGGTGAAGGACAGGTCCTTGATCAGGGTGCGTCCGTCGAAGCCCTTGTCGAGATGTTCGACCTCGACAACCACATTGCCCAGTCGTGGCCCGACGGGGATCTGAATCTCCTCGAAATCGAGCTTGCGCGTCTTCTCCGCCTCGGCGGCCATCTCCTCGTAGCGCTGCAGCCGGGCCTTGCTCTTGGCCTGGCGGGCCTTGGCCCCGGAGCGCACCCAGGCCAGCTCGTCTTGCAGCCGCTTTTGCAGCTTGACGTCTTTGCGCCCTTGCACCGAAAGCCGCTCGGCCTTTTTCTCCAGGTAGGTCGAGTAGTTGCCTTCGTAGGGATACGCCCGGCCCCGGTCGAGTTCCAGGATCCATTCGGCGACGTTGTCCAGGAAGTAACGGTCGTGGGTGACGGCCAGGATCGCACCGGCGTAGGCGGCGAGATGCGCTTCGAGCCACTGCACGCTTTCGGCGTCCAGGTGGTTGGTCGGCTCGTCGAGCAGCAGCAGGTCGGGCTTGGACAGCAGCAGCTTGCACAGCGCCACCCGGCGGCGCTCACCACCGGACAGGTTGGTCACCGGATCGTCGGGCGGCGGGCAGCGCAGCGCGTCCATCGCCTGCTCCAGCTGCGAGTCGAGGTCCCACGCGTCGGCATGGTCCAGGTCCTCTTGCAGCCGGCCCATCTCCTCCATCAACTCGTCGGAGTAGTCGGTGGCCATCAGCTCGGCAACCTCGTTGAAGCGGTCGAGCTTGACCTTGATCTCGCCCAAGCCCTCCTCCACGTTGCCGCGAACGGTCTTCTCCTCGTTGAGCGCCGGCTCCTGTTGCAGGATGCCTACCGTGGCGTCATTGGCCAGGAATGCCTCGCCGTTGTTCGGCTTGTCCAGACCGGCCATGATCCGCAAGACGCTCGACTTACCGGCGCCGTTAGGACCGACGACACCGATCTTGGCGCCCGGGAAAAAGCTCAACGTGACGTCGTCCAGGATCACTTTGTCGCCGTGCGCCTTGCGGACCTTTTTCATCGTGTAGATGAACTCAGCCATGCTGGGGTTTTGCCTCTCTGGTTCTTCGAGAAGGATCTCGCGGACCATCCTAAAGCGCGTCCGGTAACCCACCTTGAGTCACCGGCGCCGCCTTTCTCAGGCGTCGTCTGTTCAAGCCGATAGTTCGGCCCGGACATCTGTTCCCGCGTCACTCGGACTGGTTTCACCAACACGCGCAAGGTGTCGGCCAGAGCCTTTCCGTCGGCGGGCCATTTTCACCGGGGCTCGTGCTTCGGGCTCCCGGACCCGGGATTGGGCATCAGGACCGACGCGGTGACGCTCTTCACCCCAGGCTGCGAGATTGATCGCGGCATTAAGGTCGCGATCAAGGCTATGCCCCTCCGGACAGGTGAAGACTCTATCCGCCAGTGTCAGTTCGTGATTGCGTGCCTGGCATAACGAACATATCTGGCTCGATGGGTACCAGCGGTCCGCCACCGCAACCATGCCGCCACGCCAAGCCTGCTTGTAATGGACCAGCTTCGCGAATTTCCCCCAGGCGGCATCCGAAATGGCTCTGGCGAGTCGATGGTTCGCCATCATGCCCGCCGTGTTCAGATCTTCGAGGACGAGCCGGTCGTGGGTCTTGACCAACTCGTTGGAGACCCGGTGGAGGAAATGCCGGCGAATGTTACGAACACGATGATGATGCCGACTCAGTCTCGCCGCGGCCCGGTTGCGGCTTCTCGAACCCTTCTGTTTGCGTGATAACGATCTTGCAAGGTGACGTTGGCGTTGGAGGCCACGGGCTAGTGGCCCGATCTTTAGCCAGCAGACGGCGCAACGGACGCGTGTCATCGTGGACCCGAATAACACCGAGGCCCGGCACGGTGACAGAGCGAGCACGGCCATCGCCTACCCGAATTGCCTGCCAAATGCCGTTGCGGTGCCGGTTGCGCACTCGGAATGACGGGATGGCGGTCTTCTTCTGCTTGAAGCGAGGAAATCCGACGCGACGGCCCGACCGTTTGCCCACGCGGGAGCCCGCCCACGCGGCCAGAGCCCGACCACAGTCGACAGCGGCCTCCTCGAACACCTGTTGACAAACTTCAGTTCGCCAGGCCAATCCAGTAACCCGGATCTCGATGACACCGTCCGAGTCGACGGCGAACGTCCGGCCCGCGGCATCGGTCTTCTTCCATGTATTAAATGTGTTGATCAGATCGAAACCCGACCAAGGGACTACCTTGTCTGACGCGCCGGTTGGGGCTGACAACGCATCCTTGACCATCCGCAAGCACTGATTGAACGCGAAGCGCGAGGCGCCCGCATGTCGAACCAAGATGCTCCGCTGTTCGGATGTCGGATCAAGGCAGTAACGGAACGTCGTGTGCCGGGTCATCTTCAGCTCGGATGGTTGCTCGCCGACTCAGCCCCTCCCAACAACGCTAAGCCGACAGTGGCAGGGCAGCCGAGTCGTCGGCCTCGACGCCATCCTGAGCATCGGTGTCCTCACCGGCGGCGTCGGCGGCCGGCTCGCCCCCGGTGCACTCGACAGCAGCCGGTGGTTCCGCGTCGGGACCGGTGTAGCCGGGCTTCTCGATGCGCACGATCGCGCGAGACAGATCCGGGCCGACCGACGTCGCTCGCATCTCCAGCGACGAACGGCGATTGCCGTCGCGGTCCTCGTACTCGCTGGTGTAGACGTGGCCCACCACGATCACCGGTGCACCCTTGCCCAGCGCGGCACCGACCCCGGTGACCAGCTTTCCCCAGCAGTTGACGGTGATGAACAGCGAGTTTCCCGGCTCCCAACTGCCCTCACCGGTGCGGCGGCGTGAATTGCTGGCCACCCGGAACTTGATGAGTTCCTGATTGCCGACCTTGCGGCGCTGCAGGTCGTTGACGATGTGACCGACGACGGTCAGCGAGGTTTCGAACATGGGCTCAATTTCCTTTCGCAGGTGTCTCAGGTAGCGCTCTTGCTTGGTACTCATTGAGCGCCGAGGCACCGACGAGTCACCGGCAATCCGGTCCGTTCTCGGCCGTTGCGCGGCGAGCCTGTGCAAAAAGACGCGACTGGGGATAAGCCGCTACGCGGGATCACTCCGCGGCCGGGGGACCCTGTGACGCCGGCTTCGGTCCGCCCCCGCGGGCCAGTTCGGCCAGCATGGCGTTGTAGGCGGTCAGGTCGGCGTCGTCGTTTCGGTCGGCCGCCCGGTCGAGACGCCGCGCGGTTCGCGCGTCGCTGCGCGCCCACTGCACGAGCAACGCGAGCATGACGATCACGAGTGGCACTTCCCCTGCCGCCCAAGCGATTCCGCCGCCCAAGCGTTGATCGCCCAGCAGGTCGGTATGCCAGCTCAAGCCAAGGGACCGGTAGTAGGCCTCCCCGAGCACGGTCGGGGTGCCCATCAGCTCCACACCGAAGAACGCATGCATGGGCAGGGAGGCGAACACCACACCCACCTTGGCCAGCGGCGGGATCGGCCGCGGGGTGGGGTCCACGCCGATCACCACCCAATAGAACAGGTAACCGCTGACCAGGAAGTGCACATTCATCGCCAGATGCCCGGCGTGACTGGCCACCGCGTCGTTGAAGATGCTCCCGAAGTACAGGCCGTAGAAGCCCGCGACGAACAACACCGTGGCCACGATCGGATTGGTCAGGACGCGCGACAGCCGGCTGTGCAGCGCGGCCAAGAGCCATTCCCGCATCGCCGGCGGATCATTGCGACCGGCGGCGGGCAACGCCCGTAACGCGAGGCTGACCGGCCCGCCCAGCACCAGCAGGATCGGCACCAGCATCGACAGACCCATGTGAGCGGCCATGTGCATGCTGAACATCGCCGGCATGTAGCGGCCGACCCCCGACGACGTCACGAACAGCAGTGTCAGGCAGCCCAGCAGCCACGCCGCGATGCGGCCGGACGGCCAGTGATCGCCGCGGCGGCGCAGCCGCAGCACCGCCGCCACATACAGCGCGGCCAAAACGATCGCCGCCGTGCCGAAGACCAGATCGAAGCGCCAGTCGAACAGGATGCGTGCCACGGTCGGCGGGCCGTCGAAGTCATAGCCGATCTCGGCCTCCGGAATCGACGGAAGCCGCAGCGGTGGTGGCGGCGGCGGGGTGCGGCCCAGCCCGACGGCGATACCGAATGTCACGCCGAACAGGGCAGCCTCGACGAGCGCCAGCCGGACCAGGACTCTGCGCTTCTGGGGATCATCTTGCAGCGCAACGACTCCGGCGCGCCGCTGACGCCAGCCCAGGACGCCCAGTGCACACAGTGCGACGAACTTGGCCAGCACCAGCCGCCCATACGTCGTGGTCAGCAGGTCCGACGGCAACACCCGCACCAGGGCGTTCATCACACCGCTGAGCGCCATGGCGACCCAGCACCACAGGGCGATGGCCGAGAAGCGCCGGGCCGCAAGGGCGAGATGGTCGCCGCCGCGCAGCGCGTGAGCGAGCAGAGCCAGCAGCCCACCGGCCCACAGGCTGGCGGCGACGAGGTGGATCAAAAGGCTGTTGGTGGCCAGGTCGTGCGAGCCCCCGGCCGACGAGTGGCCGGTCAGCCCCAGCGGGATCAGGGTGACCACCGCCCCGGCGACCAGCAGCGGGGTCCATGACCAGCGCAGCACCGCCAAACTGGCCAGCGTCACCACCGCGGCCAGGACGGCCGTCCAGCGCCACGCCGAGGCGGTGCTGACCAGGCTGGCCAGCGACCAGAGCCGCAGCGGATTGAGCTGCTCGGACAGCCGGTGACCGGATACATCGGAAATGGTCAGCGGGATCAGCAGGAAGGCGCACACGGCCCACCCGCCCGACGCGACGGTCCCCACTCGGAGGGCGCGGTAGCCGCCGGCGTCGAGTACGCCGGACTTCTGCGGCGGCACCAGGAACGCCGCCAAGAGGAACGACCCCACCGCCAGCACCGCGGCGATCTCGCCCGCCGCCCGGACGAACGGCAGGCCCAGCGTGGTCGCCGGGCCCGGATCGGGCAATCCGGTGGCGGTCAGCGCGTCGGCCAGCGATAACGCCCCGATGCCGGCCGCCGTGCAGCCTGCCAGCACCGCAACACCGGTAAGCAGCGGCCACACCAGCTCTCGGGCCTTGGCTGCGGACTGGCCAACCGTCATGCGTCCAGGGTATGGGCGGGCGCCCGCAACGCCAGCGCTACCCGGCCTGGCGAGCGGTGCGCTGCTGACGCGCTTGGTATTCGCGGGCGACGAATTGATTGCGCGCGATTTGCCCGACGTAGCTGAAATCCCGCAGAATCGCCCGCAATTCCCGCCCGAAGGCGATCCGGCGTTCGGTCAGATCCGCGGCCGGTGCGATCAGATCCTGATCGGCAGCGACCTGACGCGCGGTCGCGAACAGCAGCGTCGACACCGATTCGCTGCTGCGCACCCGAGTCTGTGCCACGTATTGCCGGCCGACCCCGAGCGCCAACTCGGTGAGTTCCTTCTGCCCGATGTCCGCCGGCGCATCGCGCAACACGTCGGCGACGATCTCGTAGGCCTCGAAGAACACCCGCAGCATCGCGTCGGACATCAACGGCCGCTTGGCAAACAGCAACGCGTCGATCTCCTCGCCGCCGGCGGCGAGGTGGGCTTCCCAGTCGTCATGCCACGCCATCTCTTCGGCGATGTTGTCGCGGAATGCCGCGGAATCGGCGAAGTAGAAGTCGAACTTCAGCAGATCGCGCAACCGCATCGCCTGAGCCCAGAAAGCCTCGATGCGATCGCCGTCGGTGTGCCTGGCGTGAGCCAGGGCCAGTTCGACGATCGAGGTCTCCAGGAATGCGTGGATGACCGAGTTCCGGTAGAACGCCGCGGCGTGCTGCTTGTCAGGCGCGATCAGCCACACCGGCTCGCGGCCACTGTCAACGCGGGTGATCGGGTGCCCGTTGGACAGTGCGTCGACCGCAGCGCGCACACCGTCGCGGGTGCGCAGCCGCAACGCGCTCGTCGATACCGGGGTGTGCTTGCGGTCGAGGTAGTCCAGTGAGTCCTGCAACGTGTGGTGCAGTTGGCCGAGGGTCAGCGCCGCGCCGCGCGTGGTGAGCAGTAGGGCACACACCAAGCCCGTCGCGTTCACCGGTGTCGACTGCAGAATCCGCCACGCGACTTCGAACGACATCTTTTGCAGTGCGAGCCTTTTAGCGTCGTCATCCTGGGCTAGCGGGCCGTGCGACGGTCCCAGGTACTGCCGCATAGAGACCGCCTCGGGGAAGCGGACATAGATCTTGCCGTAGTTACGTTCGCCCTGGGCCTTGATGAAGTTGTACAGCCACAGCACGCCTTCGGGCGTCTTTTCTCCACCGCGGGCGTAGGCGGCGTACTCGGCGGTCTCGTGCAACTGATCGAAGCTGATCGACACCGGTTGCAGCAGAATGTCTTCGGCGCGCCCGTCCAAGTACGCGTCGGCCACATACGACATCAGACCGAGCTTGGGCGGCAGCATCTTGCCGGTACGCGAGCGAGTGCCCTCGATAGACCAGCTCAGATTGAATCGCTTCTCGACGATGTAGCCGACGTACTCGCGCAGGACGTACTTGTAGAGCCGGTTACCGGCGATGTCTCGGCGGATGAAGATGACACCGGAACGCCGCAGTAACGGCCCCATCAATCCGAATGACAGGTTGATACCGGCGAACACGTGCACCGGCGGCAATCGGTTCTCCTGCATCGCGACCGGCACCACCGCGCCGTCGATGTAGGACCGGTGCGAGAACAACAGCACCGCCGGATGAACTTCCAGCCCGGTGCGCATCGCCGCGACCTGAAACTCGTCGTAGTCGATCTCCGGGTCGAATCCGCGACTGATCAACCTGCCCAGGACGGAAACGAGGTCGACCGACGCCCTGCTCCAGCCGGTGGCGAGTTCGTCGAGCATCTCTCCGGCTTCGTCTACCGTTGCGTCCGGAATCTTCTCCACACCGGCGCGAAACCGCTTGGACGCCAAGATCTCTGGCTTCATCAATCGCGGAGATTTGTACTGCGGCCCCAGGATTCGATACTCGGCGCGTTCCAGCGTCAAAAGGGCACGGCGCGTGACGAACTGGGCGAAATCGCGCTGGTTCTCCCCGACGGTGGTGTCGCGCCATTGCTGTCGGAGTTCGGACACCTTGGCCGATTCGCCGGCCACCACCCGGACCCGGTGGGGATCGTTACCCACGATGTGGCGCTGCCGACGCGGGTTGGGGTGATAGGGATCCCAGCCGGGGAACAGCCCGGCCAGCTTGGCGACTCTGCCGCGATCCGGGGACGGCAGCCAGAACACCCGCACCGGCACAATCGAACGGTCTTCTTCCGACTCGAGCTGGTCAACAAGAGCAGTGAGAGCCATTGGCGACGAATCGCCGGAAGGCAATTTCAGAATGTAGAACTTCGCACCCGGATTGCGGGCCCGCTGCCGGCCCAGCCAATCCAGCACCAGCTGTGTTTCCACGCTGGAGTCCATGGACGCCAACACCAGCGAATCTTGCGCGGTCAGGACTGCGCTGATGTCTGCGGCCGGTTGGGTCACGCGCGCCCTCTGGGCCTAGACGTCGACTCGGCGCTGCCGGGCTGGTCCGCGCCGGACTGCGGCGCTTCACCGTCTTTGAGCGCGACCTTGGAGTCATTCGGATTCGGCTGGGCCGGTTGTGATTTGGCTGCGGGCTTGGACGCCGCCTTTTTGGTCCTGGCCTTCTTCGCCGGGGCCTTCTTGGCCGGGGCCTTCTTCGCCGGCGCCTTTTTCGCAGCCGGCGCCTTTTTCGCAGCCGGCTTGGCACGGGCTCCTTTCGCCGCCTTCTCCTCGGCGTACAAGTCGACCTCAGGCAGTTCGTCGACCGGCCAATTGGCCAAAGTGTCCAGATACAGCTGGCGCACCTCCGCGATGCGATCTGGCAGCGTCTCAACTGTCCAGTCCGTCACCGGAATCGGCGGGAACACCGCGACGTCAACCGTGCCCGGATTGATCGTGACGGAGTTTCGGGCAGCGACGATCTCCGCATTCCGAATCACGATGGGCACGATCGGGATCCCCGCCGCCATCGCGAGACGGAACGGCCCTTTTTTGAAGGGACCGACCTCGGTGGTGTCTAGCCGGGTGCCTTCAGGAGCCATCAGAATCGAGAGTCCGTTCTTGGCTCTCTCTTCGACGATGCGCATCGTCTCGAGCGCGGCCTCCGGATCGTCGCGGTCGATGAACACACCGTCCAACGCCTTGCCGAGCAGCGCCATGATCGGGTTCTTTTGCAGTTCCTTCTTGGCCACCGCAACCCAGTTGTCACTCACCAGCGCACCGGCGATGACGGGGTCAACCTGGTTGCGGTGGTTATAGATGAAGACGGCCGGACGTTGCGCGGTCAGATTCTCTCTCCCGACGACATTGACGTGTACTCCGGTAGTCGCGAGCACCGTCTGGGAAAAGTTCGAGGTAAAGAAATTGGCGCCACGCCGCCGGCTACCGGTCAGCACACCCATGGCCACCGCGCCGGCCCCGACGGGCACAATCGAGCCGAGCCCGGCAAGGGTGCGCACCTGCCGGCGGATACCAACCGGGCCGCGGCTGGAGAATCTCAGAATCGGCCAGCCGCGGCGCTTGGCGACGGCGGCCATCTTGCCTTCGGGATTGGTCGGCCGCGGATTGCCGACCAAATACATCAGCGCGACGTCCTCGTCGCCGTCAGCGTAGAAGTAGCTGTCCTTGAGATCGATGCCGTTTTCTGCCGAAAATCGTTGTACTGCAGCAGCTTTGCCCGGTCCCCAAAGGATCGGCTCCACGACGCCGCCGGTGAGCAACCCGTCCTCGTTGGTCTCGAACATGTTGGTGAGGGTGTTCGTGATTCCGAGAAAGCGCGCCACCGGATTGACCTGGATCGTCAGTGCCGACGAGCTAAGCACCACGGTGTGGCCGCGAACCACGTGCGCCCGCACCAACTCGCGCATCTCCGGGTAGATGCGCGACTCGATCCGTTGCACGAAGAGCCGCTCACCGATCTCCTCCAGGTCGGTCAGCAGCCGCCCGGCCAGCGCCGCGGAGGCCTTACCGATCAAATCCTCGAACTCGATGCGTCCGAGCGTGTGGTTCAGGCCCGCCTGAACCATGCTGAGCAACTCCCCCACCCCCATATCGCGGCGTCGCAACCGCTCCTGGGTCAGGATGACCGCGGTGAAGCCCGCGACCAAGGTCCCGTCCAGATCGAAGAAGGCGCCGATCTTGGGCCCGGCGGGACTCGCGAGGATCTCAGCGACCGAACCCGGCAAGCGTAAATCCTTTGCCGGCGTTGACTTCTGGCTTTCTCCGGCGCGGCTCATGAGCCCGACACCGATCGAGATGCCGCATCGGCTTGTTCGGTGAACGATGCCGGCACCGCACGCGGCGCCGGATCACCCGCCAGCGCGAGAATCTCGTCGAAGCCCTCCAACAGACATTGGGCGAACAACGCCTCCTTCTGCACGGCCGCCCTGTCATAGCGCACGGTGATGGTGCACCACCCCCCTCGTGAAATCAGTACCACCATCATCGCCACACCAGGCAGTGGGCCAATGCCGTACTGCCGCAAAACTTTTGCACCAGCAATGTAGGTATCGCCCGGGTAGACCGGGACATTGCTGGCCTGCACATCGGACCCGACCACCGAGCCGGTGATCCCCTCCAGCACCGCCGACGGCAACACACTGAGCACCGGCGCCATGGATCCGATGATGTTCATCGCGGGCTCGTCACGGCGCTGGGTCATCTGGGCGCGAATCTTCTTCATCCGCGACACCGGATCGGCGGTGCCCAGCGGAGCCGCCAAGTTGACGCCGGTGAACCGATTGCCGCCGGCCGTGTCGGCATCGGCCCGCAGGCTGACCGGCACCGCCATCGGCAGCGTGCTGATCGGCACGCCGAGTGCCTGGTGGTAGCGCCGCAGGGCGCCGGACAGACCCGCCAGATACGCGTCGTTGATCGAACCGCCACCGGCTTTGGCCGCCCTGTGCAAATCGGAGAGCCGGATGTCGATCGCTTCGGTACGCGACGCCAGGCTGCGCCGGCGCAGCAGCGGCGAGGGCTCGGCGGCGCGGTTGATCACCCGCACACCGGAGACGGCGTAGTCCACGATCCCCGACACCGTCGACACGGGTTCCAGGATCGCCCGCCCGGCCGCGGAGACAGCCCCGGCTACCGCACCCGCGACGCCGCCGACGATCGCAAATGGCAGGCGGTTGAAGCCCTGGCGCATCAGATCGTTGGGTGACAGATCCTGCGGGATGGGCAGCGGCGGAGTCGGCCTGGCCGGCGGATCGCGCTCGAGGTCATAGATCTCGGCGAACATCTCCACACCGCCGACACCGTCGGTGACCGCGTGGCTGACGTGCAGCAGCGTCGCGGCCTTGCCGTCGGGCAGACCCTCGACCAGTGTCGCCGTCCACAACGGCCGCGAGATGTCCAGCGGCGACTGCAGGATCAGCTCGGCGAGATCGAACACCTCGCGCAGGGTGCCCGGCTCGGACACCTTGACCCGGCGGACGTGGAAGTCCAGGTTGAAATCGGGGTCCACCACCCAGCGCGGTGCGGCCGTCGGCAGCGTCGGTACGACGACCTTCTGCCGAAGCCGCAGCACCTTTCGCGACGCGTTCTCGAAGCGGGTCCGGAACCGGTCCCAGTCCGGGGTGGTGTCGAGCAGTTCCAGCGCCATGATCCCCGACCGGGTCCGCGGATTCGCTTCGCCTCGATGCAGCAGATAGTCGACCGGTCCGAGCTCGTCGGACAATCCGACAGCCTCAACAGACTCAGCCATGATCATCCACTCGACGCGTCAACCTCGTCACCGCCGATCAAGCCTCCTGCCTCAGCTCCGCCAACCGGATAGACACACCAACGCTAGTCGCGTTGACGCGCTGGTGAAAGGCACGATTCGGTCGCTACAGCGGGTGCACCGGCTTGGCGGACCAAAGGTTGTGGCAGGCGATTGATCCGCGCAACTCAGCTGGCCGACGGCGCCGAGAGCGGCCACCAGTCGAGCGCCGAGCTCTGCCGCCGTCCGTAAACGATGCCCAAGAAGTCGGCGACGGCGTTGGCGGCCAACCGCGATCGGGCCGTGGACAGGATGTCGAAAGCGTGGTGGGCGTTGGCGAGCTCGGCGTGCGCCACGATCGGGGCTCCGGCGGCGCGCATTGCCGTGCAGAACGTCCGGGCCTGGGTGCAGGGAACCAGCTCGTCTTTCTCACCGTGCAGCACGAAGAACGGCGGCGCCTCGTCGTGCACGTAGGAAATCGGCGACGCCGCCTCGAACCGCTCGGGTGTGTCGGCGTACCGAGCGCGCATCACGAACTGCTCGAGGAACGGCAGCATCAGTTCGTGCATGGTGTCGGCGTTGGTGAAGTCGTAGACACCGTAGTAGGGCACTGCCGCCTGAACCGTGGTGTCGGCGTCTTCGAATCCGGGCTGAAACCGTGGGTCGTTCGGGGTCAGCGCGGCCAGCGAGGCGAGGTGTCCGCCCGCCGAGCCACCGGTGATCGCGATGAAGCTGGGGTCGCCGCCGTAGTCGGCGATATTTTCGCGGACCCAGGCGATCGCCTGCTTCACGTCGATGAGGTGCGCCGGAAACGTGGAGCGCGGGCTCTTGCTGTAGTCGATCGATACGCAGATCCAGCCGAGTTCCACCATCCGGCTCATCAGCGTGTAGGCCTGGCCGCGTTTGCCGTTGACGGCCCACGCCCCGCCCGGGACCTGGATCAGCACCGGCGCGCGGCGGCCCGGCGCCATGTCATGACGTCGCCAGATGTCGAGCAGATTGTCGCGACCACGCGGACCGTACGAAATGTCCGAGGTTTCAGCGGCATACCGACGGTGTGGGCCGGGCCGGTTCAACAGCCCGCTGCGCGGCGCGCCCTCCGATTCTTCGCACGCCGGATGCGAAACCTGGTCGGCGTAACCGGGCCCGAAAGAGTCCTCAAGAGCCGCAGTGAGCGTTTGCTCCGCACGCTGCCCGGCCCAGGTGGCGCCAACGCGACCGATGGATGGCGCCGAGACGCGGGACAATGCGTGCCCGGTAACCACATGCGGGGGAAATTCCGTCGTCAACCAGCCGGCAAACCAGCCCAGGGCAAATGGTGAGCCGCGCAGCAGCAGGGCAGCCGCCTGGGAGGCACCCCTGGCATCAGCTACCAGGCGAAACGCTTGGGAACCCGCCCTCGCGTACCGCGCAGTCATACTCATGGCCACGCCCATTGAAACGCCACTCCTCGACGTTATGCACACGCCTCGTTGCGGTTAACAGCCGTTTACCAGCTGATGTTGTACGTGTGTCGAGGGTCAATACACTAACTGATTTCGATAGCGGTGCAAGGCTTTTCGCGCGTGTCGTGTCGGCGAGTCGGGATGGCGCCCATTGTTGGATAGACTGACCTGCGCATTGCCTCCGTAGCTCAGGTGGATAGAGCAAGGGCCTTCTAATCCCTAGGTCGCACGTTCGAGTCGTGCCGGGGGCACCATTCCCAGCCCGGTCGGGGCTGAGCAGCCATATCAGGCGCGCAGGGAATCGACCAGCCGGTCGATCACCGCGCCGGCGTCGTCGCGTGCTTGCTTCGGATTGTCTGCACGCGCGATGTAGAGAGTCGCCTCTCGCAAAGCTCCCAGCATCGTCAATGCAGTCGCCTCGACCGGCTGCGGCGGGATGCTTCCGGACTCGATGGCGTCGGTGATCAGACTCCGCACCAGTCCGATGTTGTAGCGCTGCCCGATCTCGCTCCAGCGTTCCCACCCCAGCACCCCGGGCGCGTCCATCAGCACGATGCGCTGGACCTCGGGGTCGGCGCAGGCGTCCAGCCAGAAGGCCGAGCCCAGGCGCATGATTTCGACCGGGTCGGTCTCTCCCGCAGCGACGATCGACTCGC
The DNA here is from genome assembly GCA_963794245.1 of uncultured Actinomycetota bacterium. Classification (GTDB taxonomy): domain Bacteria; phylum Actinomycetota; class Actinomycetes; order Mycobacteriales; family Mycobacteriaceae; genus Mycobacterium. The sequence continues at coordinate 283,541 of CAWCDD010000010.1, forward strand.
CCATTCGCGCGGCCATTTCGCCCTCGACCTTCTCGAACACCGCGGCGAACAGCTCCGTCTTGTCGGCGAAGTGGTGGTAGAGGGCACCGCGCGTCACCCCGGCATCGCGAACGATCGTTTCCATGGAAACGTCGGCGAAGCCCGGCGATGCGAACAGCGGGCGGGCGGCGGCGATCAGCGCCTCACGCGTGTCGGCTGCACGTTCGGCCTGTGTGCGGCGCTTTTCCTGCATGGAGCCCACGGTTTCATAAATACCGCATGTTGCAGGGGGATCGGCGCCAACCGCGCCGCCCGTCAGAAGACCCTGAGCTTGCGAATCGTTTCCAGGGTCGACGGATCCCCTTCGGCGCGCACGCCCAAATCCTCCCAGGTGCCCCGCTGAGTCACCCACCGCACGAACGCCAAGGAATCGGTGGTGATGCGAGCGTCGACGTCCTTGCCGCCGCCGATGCTCAACGTTCGCGCACACAGTCCGCCGAGGCGCACCTCAACGGACTTTCCCATCGCGTCAAGGAGATTCGCATTCTGCTGCGGCAACGACGCCTCGATCCAGTCGAGCGTCGGGGCAAGTCGTAGCTCGTCGGCAGGCGGGGGTTCCCCATCCAATGGCCCGTCGGGGGAAAACAGGTCGTACCGAAGATGAATGAACTCCTCGAAGGCGAAGGCAGTGGGCACCACCGAAGCGGGATAGGTGCCGACATCGCCCAGTGGGACGTCGAAGTCCTGGTCCGCGACCGCGGCCAACATCTCCAAGCCCTTCAGGCTGACCTGCTCATAGTCGGCCACCACCTGTTCGGGAGTCATCGAGCGACGCGAGTCAACGTAGAGGTCCGCCGCGCGCTCGGCAGGCAATCCCCCCGGATCGGGCAAATTGGTCGGGTCGACGGCCAGCCAGAAGCTGCACGCCATGTGTGACACGAGATCCTGCACCGACCAGCCCGGGCACCCACTTTCCTTGACCCACAACGCTTCCGGCATCTGCGCGCACACCACCAGGACGGCTTTGCGGTCCTCTTCGATCGCCCTCAATGCATTGTTCATTCGAAACCCACCTCACTTATATACATACGGTATGTACTAACATACAGACCGTATGTATCAAGGGCAAGGGTGTCGATGACGATCCGCCCGCGCTGTTCGCACAACTTGGGAAGTCGGCTTCGGTTGCGATATGTCAGCATTGGAACGTGAACGCCCGCCGGCTCGTGTGTTCGTTGGGTGCCGCAGTGTTGACGATCAGCGCAACGCTGCTGGGCACACCGATCCTCATCGCTCCCGCGTCCGCTGCGCCCTGCCCCGACGTTGAGGTGACGTTCGCCCGCGCCACTAACGAGCCGCCCGGTGTCGGTGCGGTCGGCCAGCAATTCATCGATGCACTGCACTCACAAGTTGGGGGGCGCTCCGTCGGGGTGTATCCGGTCAACTACCCCGCCGGCGAGGATTTCGCCCCGTCGGCATCCGCGGGCGGCAGCGATATACACGCCCACGTTCAGTCCATGGTCGCCAACTGCCCCACCACCAAGCTGGTGCTCGGCGGATATTCCTTGGGCGCCATGGCGGTAGACCTGGCGACCATTGCCCGAATGCCGGTCGCGGGCTTGATCCCCGACATACTCACGGCGGACGAGGCTAATCACGTCGCCGTCGTCGCCACCTTCGGGAATCCGTCGGACCGATATTTGGGGGCGCCCATGAGCGAGGTCAGCCCGTGGTACGGCGCCAAGGCGATTGACCTCTGCGCGGCCGGCGATCCCGTGTGCACGCCTGGCGGGGCCCTGGCGCTGCCGTCGCACGACGAGCTGTTTTCTCCGGTGCACCTGTCTTACGCGCAGTCCGGGATGCCCAGTCAGGCCGCAGCGTTCGCGGCAAGCCATCTCTGAGGCCCGCAAAGTCGATGCTGGTAGGTGGGGATCCTGTCAATGCCGGTTTGGTGCAGTCGACGTTGAGCAAGTCGGCCCGCCTCGATCTGCGTGCCCAAGCCGGGGCTGACCAGCTGGCGCGAGGCCCGCGATGGACCTGAGATACATAAACATCCCCTTGCTGACTGCTCAGGCCGGTGGCGATCCTTGGGCCATCGATCGAAGCCTGCAGAGCGGTCGACCGGCCCAGATTTCTGATCTGGCCGAGGCGTTTCACGCTGCGGGGGTATGCACTGCCGAGTCCAGCAGGGCGTTCGCGGATGCCCGTGACCGCTTCGAAGCGGCCTGGAACAGGGAGAACGGCGGTCATCCGATCAATGACTCCGAGGAGGTGCAGCGGGTGAGCAAGTCCCTTGGCGCACAGTCCCTGCAGTTACCCAAGATCGGCGTCGACCTGGAAAAAATCGCTGCGGCGCTGGCCGAGGCACAAAAGGCCGCATCCGCACGAATCGCAGCTCTGGAGACTCAGTTACACACGCTCGACGACATGATCGGCCAAGCAATAAATATGGAAAAGGATGCCCATCTCAGCGCAGCGGACAGGGACGCGCTGAATGCCTTCATCACCACGTGTGAAGACGACGCCATCCATGACACCAAGGCCGCGCTCGGCGATCTGCAAGCGACACGCAACGGCTACTCGGCCACGCTGCACAACGCCATGGCCAGCCTGCATACCGAGGGCTACGACCTGCCGACGACCGTCGGCGACTGGGTAGAGGGCCCGTTGAACCCGGGTGATGCACGCGATCTGGGTCCAATCGCCGGCACTGGCGCCACTCCGGGCATCCCGGGGATTGGCGCGGCGGACTTGGGGGAAGTGGTTCAGCTGCCCGACGGGAGATACGTTGCGATCTTCGGGGATTCGTTCTCGGGGAGCAAGGCTTACGACGGAACGCACTACCCGTCGGTGGCCGTCCCGGTCACCTTCGACGAACAGGGTCGCCCCCATTTCGGCGAGCCACTGACTGGGCCGGACGGGAGCCCGAACGTGCTGTTCCCAGCGCCCCCGCAAGCAGCGGGGAAAAATACGCTCCCCGCCGGAAGCATCCGGATGCGCGACGGCTCCACGTACATGATGGCCACGGGTACAACCAATCTGAAGCCAGATGGCGGTTCGTGGCTAACCCGAGTCACCAATGACCCCGCCAGCGGTTGGCAACCCATCGAAGGCTCGTGGCGCGCGCCGGGAGCTGGGCCCACGCAGATCAGCGGCTTCCAGGCCGCAGACGGCAACGTGTACATCGCCGCCGACTCATTCGACCGCGGCCAAGGAGTCACCATGTACCGAGTTGACCCCAGCCATGTCGCTGACCGCTCTGCTTGGCAACCCTGGAACGGCACCGATTGGGGCAAGCCAGGAGAACTCGCCACCAACCCCTTGACCACGCCCGGCGCCCAATTCGGTGAACTCAGTTTCCGCGAAGTCGACGGACGCCCGGTCTTATCCGGATTCAACGCGACTGCCGGCCCGGGAGCTGTGCAAGTTTATGTAAGCGACGGGAATCCGACGGAGATCTTTGACAACACCCCAACCGTGGCGGCGCGCAACGACAATCTGCACACGCCCGTCTCCATCTTGCAACCTTATGGGGGCTACATCCTGCCTGGCTCAACCCTCAATGACCTCAACCTGTTCGTAAGCCAGTGGGACACTGGTGCAAATACTCCGTACGACGTCCACCAGGTTCACGTCAACCCGACACGATGACCGTTCAACTCAGAGGTATTCCGTCCTCTGCCACGACTGAAGGCTATGCATGATGATCAAGACTTTGGCCGCCGGATCAGCAATGACCGTCCTCGCCATGATCAGCGCGTGTGCGGCCCATGCCGATGGCCCATCCTTCCCCGATCTCAGCGGCTACGCACCGGTTAACGCCGCCGACTACGCCCTCACGTATCCCAACTCGGGACGACCGACGCCACTCCAGGTGGTCGCGTTCCTCACACCAGACGGCGTGACCTGTGCATTCGGAAGCCCCCCATCTGCGGGTTGCACGGGCGACAACCTTCCGGGACTCCCCCCGGCGTCACCATCGTCCGGTGGGGCGCCCCGACTGAACTCAATCAGTACCGGCTCGGGACCGAAACCGACGGGCACTCCCATCGACACCGATGGACAACCTCTCAAAACGCTGCCTCCGCTCCATTCGATCACTGTGGACGGTGTGATCTGCGGGGTCGACAACGCGGGCACCACCGCGTGCAAAGACCCACAAGGCCGTGGCTTCGTGCTGTCACCGCACGGGTCCGGCTGGCTGCCACACGTGTGATTGCCTGAGCTAGTTGCAGCCGCTGACCAGGCGTCTTCCACTTCGTGCAGCTGATGAGGCACAATCGCGCTGGTGACGACTCCGCAAGGGCCCCCGGGCGGCGACCCATCCGAAGGCGCTCGTCCGCCCCGGCCGGGCGGCCCCGCCAATCAACCTGCGCCCCCGCGGCCTCAGGGCCCTGGGCGGCCGTCCGAATCAGAGACTCGCCGGATCCCTCTGCGCGACGTTCCGCAGCAGCCACCCATCGGTAATGCGCCCCGGCCGCCGCAGCCCGGGCCTTCGCCGGGTCAGCGACCGCAGCCATCGGGGCCTCCGCCGCAACCACCGGGGCCACCGCAGGGTCGACCACCGCAACCACCGGGACGGCCACCGCATCAGCCGCCGCCCCCGCCAGGTCGACCACCGCAGCAGCCGGGGCTTCCGCCGAACGTCCAGGCGCATCAGCCCGGCCCCCAGCCGCCGCAGCCCGGTCCCCCGCAGCAGGAATGGCCCACTACCCAGCTGTCCACGCCGTCGCCGTCGGAGGACACACCGCCGTCGACCAAGAAGCGCGGCTTTTTCCGCAAGAAGCGGTCGATCGCCTTGATCCTCGGCATCGTGGTGGCCGTCGTGGTCGCCGCCTTGGTCGGCGGCGAGTTCTATGCCCGCAACCAGGCGCGCAGCAGGGTGGCGAACGCGGTGCAATGCGAAGTACAGGACAGCGCGACCGCGTCCTTTGCCACGGCGCCGCCGGTCCTGTGGCAGTTCATCACCAAGCACTACCCCGACATCGCCGTCCAGACCGGGGGCAACCAGGTCCGGGACGCCAAGGGCATGAAGGTCAGCATCGATATTCGGAATATCCGCCTCAACCAAACGAACAACTCCGCGGGCACGATCGAGTCGTTGAACGGCACCATCACCTGGTCGTCAGACGGCATCAAGCAGTCGATCCAGGACGCCATCCCGATGATCGGCAGTTTTGTCACCGGCGAGGTGACCACCAACCCCAGCGACGGCACCGTTTCGCTGAAGGGCCTGCTGGACAGTGCCACCCTCAAGCCGCAGATCGTCAACAACGGGGTCTCGCTACAGGTGGTCAGCCTGAGCGCGCTGGGCTCCAACATGTCGACGGATAGCGTGCAAAAGAACCTGGACGACCTCACCTCGAAGGCCACCAAGAACTATCCGCTGGGCATCCACGCCGACAGCGTCAAGGTCACCGATAGCGGTATCGAAGCGACGTTCTCTACCAGCAACGCCACCATCCCGGCCGGCGGCGGCCAGGACGCCTGTTTCGCCAACTTCTGACGGCTACGGCGGCGGTGGCGGCGGGCCGGGATCCGGCGGCGGCTCGGGATAAGGCGGCGGGCCGCCCGGCACCGGGTGCGCGCAGTCGGGCAAGAAGATGATGGTGCCCCCCACCATCGTGAAAGTAATCCCGCACGCCAGCGGCACCACGGCGGGTGCATCAGCGCCAGCGATCGAAACCGCGAGCATTGCGGTCGTCAACACCGGAAGAATCAGATGCGAGACGAATGCCCCCCCGCCCGGCACTCGGCGGATCCGGGGTCGTCTCGCGATCGCGTCGGCCATCCCCAAGCCTGGAACAGGCCAAGCCACGGCGCAACTCGAAGCAAGCCCGGAGACCGTTTCCGGAGTCTGTTGCTCGTAAACCTGCAAAAAGCAGCCTCTTTCCAGATTTACGGCCGGCCGGTGCGTTCCCGGTGCTTGCACCCCGGCCAGCAGCAAGGTCGGCGCTGCCCTTCTTCCAGCTCCTCCTGAGTCCGGCGAATGCGGCGCTGTCGCGTCGCCTGTTGCTTAGCGTCCTCGACCCAGCAGATGAACTCGTTACGCGCCAGCGGCGTGATGTCCTTCCAGGCGGCCAGTGCGGTCGAATTGGCGATCAGTGCCTCGCGCAGGTCTGCGGGCAGCTTGTGCACCACCCCGCCGGGTATTTGGTTGACACTCACCCGGCCAGATTAGCCACAGGTTACGACCCCAGCGTGTACTGCCAGACCAAGCCGTGGTTGCCGTTCATCATCCGGTCGCACTTCATCATGTGCCCATCGGCGTCGCGCAAGGCGGCGTGCCGCGTCGAACACGGCTGGTCCGGCGCGGGCGGGTTGGCGGCAGCGACACCGATGCCGAGCACCGTCAGGCCCACCGCGAACGCCGAGAATATCGCCCACCGGATCGCCTGCGATTTGGTGGAGATGGTGGTCATTGGTTGCCCCTTCGTCGTGATGCCGTCCGCTGGTGTTTTCAGCATCAGCAACGGGCCTCTACGAATTCTTGGAGCGCGGCCCCCAAGTACCCTTTAGCTCGCCCGATGACGTCGCCGACCGCGGAGGTGCCCGATGGCCCAGTCCGATTTCGTCCTGTTCAGCGTGGACAATCGCGTCGCGCTCATCACCGTCAACGACCCCGACCGGCGCAACGCGCTGACGGGCGAGAGCTCGGCTCAGCTGCGCGCGGCCGTCGAGCGGGCCGAAGCCGATCCCGGGGTGCACGCCGTCGTGGTCACCGGGGCGGGCAAGGCGTTTTGCGCCGGCGCCGACCTGAGCGCGCTGGGCGCCGCGGGTGCTGGAGCCGCGAAGTCGGGCCTGGAGCAGCTCTACGACGGCTTCATGGCAGTGGGGAGTTGCACGCTGCCGACCATCGCCGCCGTCAACGGCGCGGCGGTCGGCGCGGGCCTGAACTTGGCTCTGGCCGCCGACGTGCGCATCGCCGGGCCCGGCGCACTGTTCGACCCCCGTTTCCAGAAGCTCGGGCTACACCCCGGCGGCGGTGCGACCTGGATGCTGCAGCGGGCGGTGGGCCCGCAAGTCGCTCGCGCGGCCCTGCTGTTCGGCATGCGGTTCGACGCCGAATCCGCGGTGCGGCACGGGTTGGCGCTCAGCGTTGCCGACGACCCCGTCGCCGCGGCATTGGAGCTCGCTGCCGGACCGGCGTCGGCTCCGCGCGAGGTGGTGCTGGCCACCAAGGCCAGCATGCGCGCCACGGCCAGTCCGGGGTCGCTGGACAACGAACACCACGAATTCGCGATGCGCACCGAACTGGGGCCGCAGGTGTCCTCGATCCGGTCACCGGAGTTCGCCGACCGTCTGGCCGCGGCACGGCGCAAGTAAGGCTTAAGCGCCGGGTTCGCTCGCAACGCTGTCGGGCTGGGGTTTCACCCGAAACGCGGGGTCCAGTCGGCGGACCGCGAGGATGAACGTGATGGCAATCAGCGGTGCGAGAGCGCCGTAAATTGCTGCAGGAGTTGCCATCTCGGCGCTATTGAGCAGTTGCGGACTCAGTGCCACACTCAGCGCCACCACGGTGTTGTGCAGACCCACTTCCAGACTGATGGCAATCGCCTGCGGTGGGCCCAGGCGCATCACGCGTGGCACCAGGTAACCGACCGTCAGGCTGACGGCGCAGAATGAGACGACCGCCCCACTGAGCACACCGAAGTTGTGCCAGAGCGTTGTCCGTCCCCCGGCGATCGCGGCGACGACGGCGAGGATCAGCAGCGCAGCCGCGAGTATCTTGACGGGCCGTTGCAGTCGCTGAGCCAGCTTGGGGAATCGGTGGCGTACCGCGATGCCGATCGCGGTGGGGATGAGCACCAAAGCGAAAACCGTGACGAACTTGTCCAGCTGCAGCGGGATGAAACGACCGTCGCCGAGAAACCAGGTCATCGCCGCCGCCAGGATCGCCGGTAGGGCGAAGACCGACAGCGCAGCGTTGATCGCGGCAAGCGTGAGATTGAGCGCCAGATCCCCGTTGAACAGGTGACTGAGGATGTTCGCCATCGTCCCGCCCGGAGTGGCGGCCATCAGCATCAGCCCGACCGCCAGATGCGGCTCCAGGTGAAAAGCCTCGGCGATCAGCAGGCACAGGGCCGGCAGCACCAACGACTGGCAGAACAGGGCCACCGCCAACGGTCGCCGCAGGGTGGCGGCCCGCTTGAAGTCGGCCACGGTGAGTGTCAGGCCGAGGGCGAGCATGACCACGGCAGCGACCAACGGGAAGTACTGGTTGCCCATAACGCTCCACGGTGTCGTCGCGCGGCCGCCGTCGGTTTGTCGGCGATTAGTTAGCTTGCCTTATGCAGAAGCAGGGTGCCCGGCGCGCAACCAGCCGACGGACATCAAGTCACCGTTTCGAGGGCACCCGCGCGACCCCTTCCAGGGGCAGCGGCGTCCGCATCGCGGCAAGTCGGCTCGAATCACCGTGAGTGAATCGGGGGGCAGAAGCCGTCGACGCGATAGCTCAAAGCCCCTGAATCCCAAGGATTTCAGGGGCTTTGAAGCCAGTATGCGTCAGGACGCCGATTTGATCTGAATCTGGTCGACTTGGGTGTATCCGGGTGGCTGACCACACGCGCCCGTGATATAGGTGTGTGCAGAGGTGCCGGTAAGGGAATTCGGATCCCACGTCGTGTGAGTACTCGTCCCGTAGAGGGTGTAACCACCTCCCACGCAACTGACGTTGCTCATCGAGTCCATGACCCATTGACCGTCAACTAAGCGGGCCTGGCTAGCGCCCAACCCAGCCTTGATCCAGAGACATCCGTCACCGCAGGAGTTGACGGCCCAGCTGTTGTCGATGCTGTGGCCGCCCGGCGTCGTCACGGTCTCGGTGTAGCTGCCATTCATCGTCGGTGTGTCGGCCCACGCTGTGCCGGCCGACCCGACAGCTAAACCGGCACAGATAACGGTTGCGGCGAAGCCCCGCGCCATGGTCATGATCTCGTTCCTTCCGTGGAGCCAGTCAGTGCAGCGAGCAGCTGTTATTGGTCAAAGATTACGACAGTTTTGCGCGCGGTGCGTTCGCAAATGTTTCCGCTCTTTTGCGATCTCGTTAAGACCCGAAAATGCGGGGTACGCAGTGCCGCAACGGCAAAAACCGACCTAGGCGGAATCTTCAGCTCGCCGCACCAGCGCAACCGCGTGCTTGAGCACCGGCGAGTCGACCATCTGCCCTTCGAACTTGAACACCCCGCGCTCGTTCTGCGCCGCCGCCAATACCCGTCGCGCCCAGTCCAGCTTGTCGTCAGTGGGCCGAAAGGCCTTGCGCACCACCGGTACCTGGGTCGGATGAATGCAGACCGTTCCGGCGAAGCCCAACGCCACGGCGTCTTCGGCCTCGGCCCGTAGACCATCGAGGTCGCCGATGTCCAGATGCACCGCGTCGAGCGCGACCAGGCCGAAGGCGTTTGCCGTGAGCAGTGCCGTCGACCGCACGTGATGGGCGACGTCCCGGTAGCTGCCGTCGGCCTTGCGGCTGGAGCTGCCGCCGAGCGTCGCGACGAGGTCCTCGGCGCCCCACATCAGCGCTACCGCGCCCTGCGCCGCGGCGATTTCGGTCGCGAACACCGCCCCGCGTGGCGTCTCCAGCAGCGCGATCACCGCGCGCGGCGCCAGTGCGGTCACCTGCGCCGCCGATTCGGTCTTGGACAGCATCACCGTCGTATAGGCGGTGCCGGCCAGCGCCTCGAGATCGCGGGGGTATTCCTCGGTGTCGGCCGCGTTGATCCGCACCACGGTGTGCTCCGGGTCCAGGGGGGTGTCTTGCAACGCCTTGCGGGCGGCCGGCTTGTCCGCCTCCGCCACGCCGTCCTCGAGGTCGAGGATCACCACGTCCGCAGCGGCGGCGGCCTTCGCGAAACGCTCGGGGCGGTCGGCCGGGCAGAACAGCCACCCGGGGCCGGCTGCGGCCAGGTTCATCGGTGCGCTTCCCCGCTAGTTTCGGAGCCTGGTCGCTTTTGCACCAGGGTGGTGCGGACCGCGCGCGCAACGATATCGCCGTGCTGGTTGCGCCCGGTGTGCTCGAGGGTGACGATGCCTTCGCCGGGCCGGCTCTTCGACTCGCGCTTGCCGCTGCACACGGTCTCCGCGTACAGCGTGTCGCCGTGAAAGACCGGCTTGGGGAAGGACACCTCCGAGAATCCGAGGTTGGCCACGATGGTGCCGAGCGTCAGCTGGGTAACCGACAGCCCGACCAGCGTCGAGAGGGTGAACATCGAATTCACCAGCCGCTCGCCGCGGAAGCCCGGTTGCTCGGCCGCCCACGCCGCGTCGAGGTGCAGCGACTGGGTGTTCATGGTCAACGTGGTGAACAACACGTTGTCCGCCTCGGTGACGGTCCGGCCCGGCCGGTGCAGGTAAGTCGTGCCGATCTCGAATTCCTCAAACCACAAGCCGCGCTGGACAACCGACTTGCCTTCGGTCATGACAACCCCAGCGATCGCGCGATCAGCATCAGCTGCACTTCGGTAGTCCCTTCGCCGATCTCGAGGATCTTGCTGTCGCGGTAGTGTCGCGCCACCGGATACTCGTTCATAAAGCCGTACCCCCCGTGGATCTGGGTGGCGTCGCGGGCGTTGTCCATCGCGGCCTCCGATGAGATCATCTTGGCGATCGCCGCATCCTTTTTGAAAGGCTTGCCCGCCAACATCTTTGCGGCCGCATCGTAGTAGGCCGTGCGGGCGACGTGTGCCCTTGCCTCCATCCGCGCGATCTTGAAGCTGATCGCCTGGTAGGAACCGATCGGCTTGCCGAACGATTCGCGCTCCTTGGCGTACTTGACGCTCTCGTCGACACATCCCTGCGCCACCCCGGTCGCCAGTGCGGCGATCGCGATGCGGCCTTCGTCGAGGATGGACAGGAAGTTCGCGTAGCCGGTTCCGCGAGCGCCCAGCAGATTCTCCTCGGGGACGCGGGCGTCGGCGAAGGTCAGCGGGTGGGTGTCCGAGGCGTTCCAGCCGACCTTGTTGTAGACCGGCTCGACGGTGAAGCCCGTTGTGCCATTGGGCACGACGATCGTGGAGATCTCTTTCTTGCCATCGCCGACGGTCCCGGTCACCGCGGTGACGGTGACCAGCGAAGTGATGTCGGTGCCGGAGTTGGTGATGAATTGCTTGGCGCCGTTGATCACCCATTCGCCGTCTTCCAGCCGGGCAGTGGTGCGCGTGCCGCCGGCGTCGGAACCCGCACCCGGCTCGGTCAGCCCGAAGCCGGCCAGCGCCCGTCCGGCCACCAGGTCAGGCAGCCACTTCTGCTTCTGCTCCTCGGTACCGAACCGGTAGATCGGCATCGCGCCCAACCCCACGCCGGCTTCCAGCGTGATCGCCACCGATTGGTCGACCTTGCCGAGCTCCTCGAGGGCGAGAGCCAACGCGAAATAGTCGCCGCCCATGCCGCCGTACTCCTCCGGGAATGGCAGCCCGAACAGCCCCATGTCGGCCATCTTGGCGACCACTTCGTACGGAAAGCTGTGCTCCTCATCATGTTTGGCTGACACCGGAGCCACGACGGTGCGCGCGAAATCGGCGACGGTGGCACGAAGGTCTTCGTATTCCTTGGGTAGCGTCCCCGCGGTGATCGTTGTCGTCATGATTCTCTATTCCTTGCCTTCTTCTTCAGTCTGGGACCAGGCGGGCCAGCACTTGGTCGACCGTCACCTGATCGCCGACCGACACCAGTAGTTCCACGCGACCCGAAACCGGTGCGGCCAGTGAGTGTTCCATCTTCATCGCCTCGACGACCACGACGACGTCGCCCTCGGACACCTCGGCGCCGGAGTCGACCTGTACGGCGATCACACTGCCGGGCATCGGGCTGAGGACTTCGGCTTGTCGGGCGTCGGCCGCGCGGTGAATCTTGGTCTCCTCGGCCTCGCGCAGATGCCAGGCTCCCCGCTCGTCGGCGATCCACAGGTGGCGGTCGGCCTCCGCCCAGCGGTACTCGCGGCGCAGCCCGTCCAGCGTCACGTGTATGGTTTGCCGCTCGACTTCCACACTCGCCGAACAGGTTTCGCCGTCACCCACCTGCACCGTGGCGGCCGTCGGCAGGCCGGACACCGAGACCGTCTCGGTGCGCAGCGGGGTGCGCATCGCGGTGCGCACCGGCGCGGCATCTCCGCCGACGCGCCAGCCGGAGGGCTGCGCCCACACGTCGCCCCGGGCGCTACGGGCCAACGCCCACTGGCGGTACAGACCGCCCGCCGCCAGCACGTCGTCGGGCGCCGGTAGCGGCGCGAAGTCGGGCAGCCGCTCCTCGAGCAGCGCGGTGTCCAGGTCACCGGCGCGCACTCGTTCGTCGGCGAGCAGAAAGCGCAGGAATTCGATGTTGGTCTGCACGCCCAGAATCGTCGTCTGCGCCAGCGCGCGGTCGAGTTCGGCGAGTGCCTCGTCGCGATCGGCTCCGTGGGCGATCACCTTGCTCAGCATCGGGTCGTAGTCGCTACCCACCACGGTGCCCGCCAGCAGCGACGAGTCCACGCGCACAGCGGGATCCGAGGGTTCGAAGACGTCGAGCACCCGACCGCCGGTGGGCAGAAATCCCCGCCCCGGATCCTCGGCGTATATCCGAGCCTCGATCGCGTGCCCGCGCAGCTCGATGTCGTCTTGGGCGAATGCGAGCTTCTCGCCGGTGCCCACGCGCAGCTGCCACTCGACGAGGTCCAGGCCGGTGATCGCTTCGGTGACCGGGTGTTCCACCTGCAGGCGGGTGTTCATCTCCATGAAGAAGAACTCGTCGGGCCGTTCGGCGGAGACGATGAACTCGACCGTGCCGGCCCCGACGTAGTCCACGCTGCGGGCGGTGTTGCAGGCCGCGGTCCCGATCCGCGCACGCGTCTCCGGGTCCAGCAACGGCGAGGGCGCTTCCTCGATGACCTTCTGGTGGCGCCGCTGCAGGCTGCACTCACGCTCGCCGAGATGCACCACGTTGCCGTGGGCGTCGGCAGAGCACTTGCACCTCGATGTGCCTGGGCCGCAACACGAATCGCTCCAAAAACAGCGTGTCGTCGCCAAACGAGGACGCGGCCTCCCGCCGCGCGCCGACCAGCGCTTCGGGCAGCCGGGCCGGGTCCTCCACCAGCCGCATGCCCTTGCCGCCACCTCCGGCCGACGGCTTGATCAACACCGGATAGCCGACCTCGGCGGCCGCGGCGACCAGCTCGTCGTCGGTCAGCCCCGATTTCGCGACACCGGGCACCACCGGCACATCGAAGGCCGCGACCGCGTTCTTGGCGGTGATCTTGTCGCCCATCACCTCGATCGCGCGGGCCGGCGGACCCAGGAACACCACGCCGGCGCGCTCACACGCGGCAGCGAAATGTGCGTTCTCGGAAAGGAACCCGTAACCCGGGTGGATCGCCTGTGCTCCGGTGCGCGCCGCGGCATCGAGCACGTGCGAGATATCGAGGTAGCTCTCCCGCGCGGGCGCGGGTCCCAGTCGCACCGCCGTGTCGGCCTCCTGCACGTGACGCGCGTCGGCATCGGGATCGCTGTAGACGGCCACGGACCGGATCCCCAGCCGACGTAAGGTCCGGATCACCCGGACGGCGATCTCGCCGCGGTTGGCCACTAATACGGTCTCGAACATCGCGCTCACATCCGGAAGACACCGTAGGAGACCGGCTCCAGGGGCGCCTGCGCACACACCGAAAGAGCAAGTCCGACGTAAGTTCTCGTATCGGCTGGGTCGATGATGCCATCGTCCCAGAGCCGGGCCGTCGAGTAGTACGGGTTGCCCTGGTCCTCGTACTGGGCGCGAATCGGCGACTTGAACGCGTCTTCTTCGTCCGCCGACCAGGGTTTGCCCGCCGCGCTGAGTTGCTCGCCACGCACCGTCGCCAGCACGGAGGCCGCCTGCTCGCCACCCATCACCGAGATCCGGGCGTTGGGCCACATCCACAGAAAGCGTGGCGAGTAGGCCCGGCCGCACATCGAATAGTTGCCCGCGCCATAGGATCCGCCGATCACGACGGTCAGCTTGGGCACTCGGGCGCAGGCCACGGCGGTGACCATCTTGGCGCCGTGCTTGGCGATGCCGCCCGCCTCGTAATCGCGGCCGACCATGAAGCCCGCGATGTTCTGCAGGAACAGCAGCGGAATCTTGCGCTTGTCGCACAGCTCGATGAAATGTGCTCCCTTGAGCGCGGATTCGCTGAACAGCACGCCGTTGTTGGCGATGATTCCGACGGGGTGGCCATGGATGCGCGCGAACCCGGTCACCAGCGTCTTGCCGTATTTGGCTTTGAATTCGCTGAATTCGCTGCCGTCGACCAGACGCACGATGACCTCGTGCACGTCGTAGGGCACCCGCGGGTCCGGGGGAACGACGTCGTAGAGCTCGCTCTGCGAATACTTGGGTTCTACCGGGGACCGCACATCCCACGGGCTGGGCTCGCGCGGACCGAACGTCGCCGCGATCGCCCGCACGATGCGCAGTGCATGCTCGTCGTCGTCAGCGAGATGGTCGGTGACACCGGAGACGCGCGAGTGCAGGTCGCCGCCGCCGAGGTCTTCGGCCGAAACGATTTCTCCGGTAGCGGCTTTGACCAGTGGCGGACCGCCGAGGAAGATCGTGCCCTGCTCGCGGACGATGACGGCTTCGTCGCTCATCGCCGGCACATAGGCGCCGCCCGCGGTGCAGGAGCCGAGCACCGCGGCCACCTGAGGAATTTCCTTGGCGCTCATCGTCGCCTGGTTGTAGAAGATTCGCCCGAAGTGCTCGCGGTCGGGAAACACCTCGTCTTGGCGGGGCAAAAAGGCGCCGCCCGAGTCGACCAGATAAATGCACGGCAGGCGATTCTGCAACGCGACTTCCTGGGCGCGCAGGTGCTTCTTGACCGTGATCGGGTAGTAGGTGCCGCCCTTGACCGTGGCGTCGTTGGCGACGATCACACACTCGCGCTCCGACACCCGCCCGATGCCGGTGATGATCCCGGCGCCGGGAGATTCGTCGTCGTACATCCCGTTCGCGGCCAGCGGGGTCAGCTCCAAAAACGGACTGCCCGGGTCGAGCAGCCGGTCCACCCGTTCGCGCGGCAACAACTTGCCGCGGCTGACGTGACGTTCCCGCGCCCGCTCATTGCCGCCCAGTGCCGCGGCCGCCAGCTTGGCGTTCAACTCTTCGACCAGCCGACGGTGCTCATCGGCGAACGACGGCGCAGCCTGCACCGACGCACTCATGACTGCTCCAGCAGCTCGTCCATCGCCGCAGCAGCCTCCTCGTCGTCGGGGGGTGGGCACTTCAGTTAATGCTGATTAACTGGGGCAGACAATACCAGCGGGCACGTCGCCGCGTCCAGGGACGGCCGTTAGCTGAAAGTGAGTTAATCGCGAATAACTCATGCTATGTTAGTGACGATTAACCGAAGCTTCCGGACGCAGGTGGAGGGCCGTCAATGACAGCGTCCACCCCGGACACGTCGCCCGGTCAATCCGAACCGCCAAATCGCCGCAGCCAGTTGAAATCCGACCGGCGATTGCAACTCCTTGCCGCTGCCGAACGGCTCTTTGCCGAGCGCGGCTTTCTCGCGGTGCGACTCGAAGACATCGGTGCCGCCACCGGGGTCAGCGGCCCGGCCATCTACCGGCACTTCCCCAACAAGGAGTCGATGCTGGTCGAGTTGCTGGTCGGGATCAGCGCCCGGCTGCTCGCCGGCGCCCGCGATGTCACCGCCGGCAGCACTGATGCGGCCGGCGCCCTGGACGGCTTGATCGATTTTCACCTCGACTTCGCGTTCGGCGAGCCCGACCTGATCCGCATCCAGGACCGCGACCTGGCACACCTGCCGGTGGCCGCGGAACGGCAGGTACGCAAGGCACAGCGCCAATACGTAGAGGTCTGGGTCGGCGTGCTGCGCGAGCTGGACCCGGCGCTGGCCGAAGCCGATGCCCGGCTGGCAGCGCACGCGGCATTCGGCTTGCTGAACTCGACGCCGCACAGCATGAAGGCGGCGGAAAAGCCCGCCCGCGCGGCGCGGTCGCGCGCCGTCATGCGAGCCATGACCGTCGCCGCCCTGGGTGCCGGAGGCCGGATCAGCTGAATCGGGCGTCATCGACAGAATCCACGCCCAGCCGCTCGGCTTAGGTACCCTGCAAATTGTGAGGTGGACATGAACGATCCACGTCGACCCGAGTGGTTTAGTCCCCCTCAAGCGGGATCCGAACCGACCGGGCCGATTGGCCCGCGGAACGCGCCGCTCGTTGATCCGGCCTACGCCGACCAAACGCCCTATGTGCCTGCTTATGGCGGGTATGCACCCCAATGGGCGCCGGGTCTGAACGAGACCAACCCCACCAGACGGCTGCCGGCCTACTGGCAGCAAGACCAGCCGCCGCCGGGTGGGCTGCCTCCCGATGGCAATGCTCCCCCGCCGCCGGACGGTCCGAGATCGCCCCGGTGGTTACTCATCGGCGCCGGAGCTGCGGTGCTGTTGGTTGTCGCGCTGTTGATCGCGCTGGTCCTCACCAACGGCGCGCTGAAGAACCAGACCGCCGTGCCGCCGTTGCCTGCCATGCCCGGATCGAGTGCGCAGAGCCCGACACCCAGCCCGTCGACGCGGACGACGCCGCCGTCACGCACCTTCCTGCCGGTGCCGCCGCCCAGCGGCTCGACCGGGCCCACCGGCACCCCGGGCGCGATGCAAAACGTCGTCTACACCGTCAACGGTGACGGTCGCGCGATCAGCATCACCTACTGGGACACCGGCGACGTCATCCAGACCGAGTTCAATGTCGCGCTGCCCTGGAGCAAGCAGGTCAGCCTGTCGCAGTCGGCCACCCATCCGGCCAGCGTCACGATCATCAACATCGGCCACAACGTCACCTGCACGGTCACCGTGGACGGGGTGCAGATGCGCCAGCGCGTCGGGGCCGGCATCACCGTCTGCGACGCCGGAGGACGCTAAGACTGTTCGACCGGGGCCGGCTCGACCGCGATGGCGTGCCGCGGCGGGACACGGACCACCAGCATCGCGAGCAGTCCGGCGATCAGCACCAGCGATATCCCGCCCAGCCCGGCGCGGACGGCGCCGAAGGCGTCGACAAACACCGAGAACAGCCACGGCGCCACGAATGCGACCGCCCGGCCCGTCATCGTGTACAGCCCGAACGCCACGCCTTCCCTGCCGTTGTTGGCCATCTGTAACAGCAGGGCACGCGCCGAGGACTGCGACGGCCCGATGAACAGGCACAGCATCAGCCCGCACACCCAGAAGGCCACCGGACCCGAGAGCACCATCATGGTGAGCGTGACGGCGATGATCGCCACCAGCGACCCGACGATGACCGGTTTGGATCCGATCCGGTGGTCGACGAAGCCGCCCATCACCGCGCCGACGGCCGCGACCACGCTGGCCGCAACACCGAATATCAGCACGTTGGCCTGCGAAATGCCGTAGACGTTGACGCCCAACACGGCGCCGAAGGCGAATATCGCCGCAAGCCCGTCGCGAAAGAGCGCGCTGGCGCCGAGGAAGTAGACCAGGTTGCGGTCGCGCCGCCACTCCGCGGAGATTTCGGTCCACAGCTTGCGATAGCCGCCGAGCATCGACGTCGGCTGGTACACCTCGCCGGTGTCGGGCAGTCGGTGTGCGATGAAGAGCAACGGCAACGCCAACACCGCCAGCCAGGCCGCCGCGGCCAGCATGGCCTCCCGGACGTACAGCCCGTCGGCCAGGGGCACTCGCAGCAGCCCCCGCACCGCGTCCGGCCCGGAGCCGGAGCCGGCGATGAAGCCCGTGTAGATGAGCAACAGCAGCAGGACGCTGCCGAGGTAGCCCGCCGCCCAGCCCAGACCGGAAATCCGGCCCGCCGTCTGCGGGGTCGAGAGCTGACGCAGCATGGCGTTGTACGGGACGCTGGCCAGGTCACCGCATGCCGCCGTCGCGCCCAGCAGTGCCAACCCGGCCCATAAGTAGGTGGGACGATCGTGGATCAGGAACATCGCGCAGGTCAGCGTGACCGCCATGCCGGTCAGCACGCTCAGGGCCACCCGCCGGCGATGCGGTGATTCCACCCACACGCCGACCAGCGGCGCCAGCAGCGCGACCGTCAGCCCGGCAAGCGCACCCGCGCGGCCCAGCCAACTCTCCGGCGTGGTGCTGCCGGCTATGCCGACTCCCACGCTGCTGGTCAGGTAGACGGAAAACACGAAAGTCGCCACGATCGCGTTCAGACCCGTTGACCCGCAATCCCACAGCGCCCATGCGACCACCCGGGATCGCGCGATCGTGCCCGCGCCCACTTCCGGCTGACCCATGCTCGGCACTCTATTTGTTGAGCGGACGCCCCGCCGCGCCCGGCTGCGCCACGGTTGCGGCTGTTGTCGGAGAAATTTGGCGGCTGTCTACGATTGGCGCATGCCGGTACCCGCTCCCAGCCCCGAAGCGCGCGCCGTCGTTACTGGAGCTTCGCAAAACATCGGCGAAGCGCTGGCCACGGAATTGGCCGCGCGTGGGCATCACCTGATCGTCACGGCGCGACGCGAAGAGATACTCAAGGACCTTGCCGCGCGGCTAGCCGACAAGTACGGCGTCACCGTGGAGGTGCGGCCCGCCGATCTCGCCGACCCGACGGAACGGGCGAAACTGTGCGACGAGTTGGCGACCCGCAACATCTCGATCCTGTGCGCCAACGCGGGTACCGGAACGTTCGGCCCGGTCTCCGGCCTCGACCCGGCGGGTGAGAAGGCCCAGGTGCAACTGAATGCCGTGGCGGTGCACGACCTTACGTTGGCGGTGCTGCCGGGGATGGTCGAGCGCGGGGCCGGCGGCATCTTGATTTCCGGTTCGGCGGCGGGCAATTCGCCGATCCCCTACAACGCGACCTACGCCGCCTCGAAAGCGTTCGTCAACACCTTCAGCGAGTCGTTGCGCGGTGAACTGCGCCGCTCGGGTGTGCACGTCACGCTGCTGGCCCCGGGACCGGTGCGCACCGACCTCCCCGACGACGCCGAAAAGTCACTGGTGGAACGGCTGGTGCCGGACTTCCTGTGGATCTCGACGGAGCACACCGCGCAAGTCTCGCTGGATGCGTTGGAGCGCAACAAGATGCGCGTCGTTCCGGGCTTGACGTCGAAGGCGATGTCGGTCGGGAGCGGGTATGCCCCCCGCGCGATCGTGGCCCCGATCGTCGGCAGCTTCTACAAGAAGCTCGGCGGCGGGTAAGCGTTACTTACGGCGACCCGGGCGGGGGCCCGCGAGCCTAACCTGGCTGCGAAAATCCGACCGATATTTCGCAGTGCCGTTAGGCTCGCGACCAAAGGCCGCTGCCTTGTGTCACTTACGGCGACTCCGGCCGGTGCCGAAGATGCTTTTCACCGCTTCGCGTATCGCGGTGTTGATGCCACTTTTCACGGTCGGATTCTTCAGCACTTCCTCCCACATGGAGGGGCCCTGCGGCTCGGCCGGCGCGGGCATGGGCGGTATGTCGTAGGGGTCCGGATACGGCACGGGGTCGTTTTTCCCCTGCGGCGACGGGGCCTGCGGTGACGGCGGGGCCTTTTGCGGCGCTTCGGGTTCCGATGGCTGCTGGATGGTCTGACCGTATTTGGCCTGCAGCGGACTGGCTTTGGCCGCCGCGGCGATCGCGTCGGTGCCGATGGCGCCCATCAGCGACCGCGGCACCCGCATGCGTGTCCAGGCAACCGGCGTCGGCGCCCCCTTTTCCGACAGCACGGTGACGACGGCCTCGCCGATTCCCAACGACGTCAACGCCGACTCCAGGTCGTAGACATCGGTTTTGGGATAGGTACGGACGGTCTTGGACAGTGCCTTCTGGTCGTCGGGGGTGAACGCCCGCAGGGCGTGCTGGACCCGCGCGCCCAGCTGGGACAGCACATCGTTGGGCAGATCCGTGGGCAGCTGGGTGCAGAAGAACACCCCGACACCCTTGGAACGGATCAGCTTGACGGTCTGCTCAACCTGTTCGAGGAACGCTTTGGACGCGTCGGTGAACAACAGGTGCGCCTCGTCGAAGAAGAACACCAGCTTCGGTTTGTCGACGTCGCCGACCTCGGGCAGGACGGCAAACAGATCCGCCAGCACCCACATCAGGAAGGTGGAGAAGATGACCGGACGCAACGACTGGCCACTGAATTCGAGCAGCGAGATGACGCCGTGACCCTGGTCATCGACACGCAACAGGTCCTGCGGGTCGAGCTTCGGCTCGCCGAAGAACGTATCGCCGCCCTCGGATTCGAGATTCAGCAGGGCCCGCAAGATGACGCCCGCCGTCGTCGACGACACCCCGCCAAGGGATTTCAGGTCGTCCTTGCCCTCGTCGCTGGCCAGGTAGCTGATGGCGGTGCGCAGATTGTTCAGCGTGACCAGTGGACGGTTACCCTCCTTCGCCCAGTGGAATATGAGCCCAAGGGTGGACTCTTGAGTCGCGTTGAGCCCCAATACCTTTGATAACAACACCGGGCCGAAGCTGGCTACGGTCGCCCGTATCGGCACCCCGACCCCGTCGGTGCCCAGCGACAAGAACTCGACGGGGAATCCGGTGGCCACCCAGTTGTCGCCAGTGTCTTTGGCGCGCGCCGCGGTCTTGTCGTTGGCTTCCCCCGGCCGGGACAGGCCCGACAGGTCGCCCTTCACGTCGGCCATCAACACCGAGACGCCTGCGGCACTGAGCTGCTCGGCGATCAGCTGCAGCGTCTTGGTCTTGCCGGTCCCGGTCGCCCCGGCCACCAGACCATGCCTGTTGACGGTGGCCAGCGGGATGCGAATCTGCGCGGTCGGGTCGGCGGCGCCATCGACGACGACGGTGCCCAATTCCAACGCCTGGCCTTCGACGGCGTAGCCGCTCGCGATCCGCTGTGCGGATCCGCCGGCCGCTGATTCGGTGGTCATCGCGCTCCGCCCCTCTCGCCTGAAAGTTGCAACGCCCAACACTACTTGCCAGGGGGAGGCAGGGGCAGGGGCTCACGTGGGCTTACGCTGAGCGCTGTGCGCGACGAACTGGTGTGGATCGACTGCGAGATGACCGGCTTGGAACTGGGCTCGGACAAGTTGATCGAAATCGCAGTTTTGGTCACCGACGCGGACCTGAACATTCTCGGGGACGGGGTCGACGTGGTGATCCACGCCGACGACGCCGCCCTGTCGTCGATGATCGACGTCGTCACCGAAATGCACACCCGCTCGGGGTTGATCAACGAGGTGCGGGCATCCACCGTCGACCTGGCCACCGCCGAGGCGATGGTGCTCGATTACATCGGCAAGCACGTCAAGCAGCCCAAGACAGCGCCGCTCGCCGGCAATTCGATCGCCACCGATCGTTCGTTCATCGCCCGCGATATGCCCGCCCTGGACACGTTTCTGCACTACCGGATGATCGACGTCAGCTCGATCAAGGAACTCTGCCGCCGCTGGTACCCCCGCATTTACTACGGCCAGCCGGTCAAAGGCGTCACCCACCGGGCCCTGGCCGACATCCGCGAATCCATCCGCGAGCTGCAGTTCTACCGTCGTACCGCGTTCGTGCCGCTGCCGGGGCCTTCTACCAGCGAAATCGCGGCGGTGGCCGCCGATCTAGAGGGCAAGGACGGCGCGCGTGAGGAAATCGATTCGGCCGTCGAGCCACCGAACCGCTAGTATCGACAGTCGCTGCGCGTCTATGCGCGCGGCCATGGTGGGTGTAGTTCAGTTGGTAGAGCGTCAGGTTGTGATCCTGAATGTCGCGGGTTCGAGTCCCGTCACTCACCCCAAAAGGTCAGAGGGCATATCTGCCCTCTGACCTTTTTGCTTACCGAGAGCTATTGCACGCTCGAGGCGCGACGGGAACCGGCGCCCAGGGTTCGCCTAGCGCGATGCTGCCGTGCCGCCTATTGCGTTGTGGTGCAATGACATCACGCCGTCATCAGCACACCTGACGGTGGGCAACGGTTGCCGACGCCTAAGCCCGGTATCGAGCACCCGCGTTTCCCCAGGACGGCATGGCGTAGCATCACCCCATTCGATACGTACGGAGTGGTCAATGTCCGGTCTGAAGTGCAAGGTCGTCCTCGCCCTGATCCTCGCGTTCACGGCCCCCGCGGCCTCGGGATGCACGTTTACCGTCGTCTGCGACCCACTCTTCACCTGCGCATAACCGCCTGAAACGCCAAGGCGTAGAACGACTGCGCCGCAGGGGAACTCACACGCCTCGCGCGACGTCAGGTGTTGGCGTTGCCCGCTTTCCACTGCGGCCAGGGGATGTTCCAGTCGCCCAGACCCTCGGTGCCCGGAAGCGTCGACCCGACCGTGTTGACGACCTCGACGATGTCCCCGCTCTTGCTGTGGTCGTAGAACCACTCGGCGTTGCTCGGGCTCACGTTCAGGCAGCCGTGGCTGGTATTGGTGTGGCCCTGCGCACCGACCGACCACGGCGCGGAGTGCACGAAGACGCCGCTGTAGGACATCTGCGTGGCCCAGTCGACCTCGGTGCGATATCCGTTGGGCGAGTTGACCGGAACCCCGTAGGTCGACGAGTCCATGATGATGTGCCGGTACCGGCCACCGATGATGTAGAAGCCATTGGCGGTCGGGGTGCTGTCCTTACCCATCGACGTCGGCATGGTCTTCACGACTTCACCGTTGACCCGGACCGTCACTATCTTGGTGTTGTCGTCGGCGGTCGAGATGACCTCGTCGCCGATCGTGAAGTGGGTCTTGACGTTGTCCTCGCCGAACATCCCGTCGCCCAGGTCGACGCCATAGGTGTTGACCGCCACGTCGACGCCCGTTCCCGATTTCCAGAAATGCTCTGGGCGCCAACGGACTTCCCGGTTGTTCAGCCAGTAGAACGCGCCCTCGACGGGCGGGTTGGTGGTGATTTTGATGGCCTTCTGAG
Source organism: uncultured Actinomycetota bacterium (assembly GCA_963794245.1). Classification (GTDB taxonomy): domain Bacteria; phylum Actinomycetota; class Actinomycetes; order Mycobacteriales; family Mycobacteriaceae; genus Mycobacterium. The sequence goes on from CAWCDD010000010.1 coordinate 306,337, forward strand.
CCGCGGCGCGGTCCGCGATGTTCTCGTCGAACCGGATCGCCACCGGCTCGCCGATGCCCACGACCTCACCGTCGCCCGGAGCGACGTAGGGCATCGTCAGGTGCGCGGGCGAACTTGTCGCGAAGCTCATCTGACGGCTCGCCGCTCCGCCCAGCCCGAGCGCCTTCACGTTCAGCGTGTAGTGCCGGTTGTAACCGAGCTGCTCGGTGGTGGACCAGCGCAGTCCATCGGGGCTCAGCTGGCCGTTGATCGTCCTGCCGTTGTCGTTGACCATCGTGACCGACGCCAGCACGCCATCGGCGACGTTCACCGTCACCGGTGCATCGACGGTGACGCCGACGGCACCGTCGGATACCGAGGAGGTGAGCTTGGGGACCAGCAGGTCGGCAAACGGTGTGCCCTTGTCGAAGATGACCTTCGCCGGCGCGGCAGTTGGGCTACTGCCGCAGGCAGCACCGAACACAGCAAACATGACCACGGCTACGACTAGCCACGATCGACGTCTGCGCAAAGGCGTCATCAAGTGACCTTCCAAATTATTCTGCTGATGTTCGGTCACCGATGACCTTGAATGGTTACGAATATTCTAATGGGTTACGACCCGTGCTCATGGCAACTCAGCTGGTTTAGCCGGCCCGTGACCCTAAGCCAGGATCGGGCGCGTCGGCAAACGCAAAATGATCGCCCTCGATCCAGCCTCTACACTGGGACGGTCCAGGGATTTCGCTCGGCGACAGAATGCCTGTTATTGTCGCTAGCGCGGTCGCGGCCGACAAGGCGCCGTTAGCTCAGTTGGTAGAGCAGCTGACTCTTAATCAGCGGGTCCGGGGTTCGAAACCCTGACGGCGCACCAAGATTTCAAGTTATGGGAGCGACAATCCGGCGGGCCGCCTCCACGGCGGCCGCGCGCCGCGCGGTAATAACCCCACGGTCAGTCGACATTGTGTCGGGATGAGGCGACTGCGCCCAGGCCAGGGCGATGCCGAACAAGAGCACCAGTAAGTCCATGGGCTGCCAGATGGCGTCCACGTATCCGGCCACCTGGGCCGCCTTGATGGTGGAGATGTCGCGGGCCGCGATGGATTCCCTATCGTCGGCGGGCGGCGGGTCCAGAACCAGGCCCTCCAGATTTGCCCAGGTCACCATGCGCAAGTGCTCGGGCCGTCGGCAGGCCAGATCGTAGATGTCACCCACAAACTCCGGTACCGCGTCCGCACGCAGCGTGACGGCGGCGAAGAACTCCGCCAGGTCGGCGGCCACCACGCTGCGAAACAGCGCCTCCTTGTCTTTGAAGTGCGCGTAGAGCCGCTCCTTGCTGGCATCCGCGGCCCGCGCGATGCGATCGATCCGGGCGCCGGCCAAGCCGTATTGGGCGAACTCCGATCGCGCGGCCGTCAGGATCGTCTCGCGAAGTTCGGTCGTGGTTCGCATGTCATGATCATATCCCATACGAACTAGTTCGTTTGGTAGGATCGTGTCATGCCCCGAGTCCGAAGTTGAGGTTGCAGTGAACATGCCGATCGATATCGATACCGTGATGAACCACCCGCGCCGCGTGCAGTTCTTGCGCCGTGCGCTGGAGAAGGTTCACGACGGCATCACGCCCCTGATAGACCTATGCCGACCCTATGTCAACGGTCTCGATACGCTGCCAGCCGACGGCCGATTCCTGTTGGTAGGCAACCACACTCAGTTCGTCGGCGGCGAAGTGCTGCTGATTCCGCACTTCGTGCGGCGCGCCCTGGGAGTTCGGGTGCGGCCGCTTGCGGACCGCCGGTTCTCAGAACGGCCCGGGTTCGGGCACGACCTGATAAGCGCCTACGGCGGCGTTGTCGGCGCGCCGGAGACCGCACGAGAACTGATGCGGCACAACGAGACAATTCTCGTTTTCCCGGGCGGTGGCCGAGAAATCGCCAAGTTCAAAGGCGAGGAGTATCACCTCAACTGGCGCGGCCGTTCCGGGTTCGCCCGAATCGCGGTGGAAAACGACTACCCGATCGTCCCGGTCGGCCTGGTCGGCGGCGACGACGTCTACAAGAGCCTGGTGACCCGCGACAGCAGAATGGGCCGGCTCAGCCAGGCCATCAGCACCAGGCTGTCGGGCAATGCGGATATGGCGATGCCGTTGATGCGCGGTATCGGACCCACGCTCATCCCGCGACCGCAGCGGATGTATCTGAGCTTTGCTGAACCGATCGACACCAGGAAGCCGGAAAACGAATCGACGCAGAGTTGGGTGGAGGCGGTGCGCACCGCAGCCCAGCAATCGCTCGAAGCAATACTGGGCGATCTGCTGGCCATCCGCGCCGAGGACCCTTTCCGCGAGCTCAACCCATTGGCCTGGCCCCACGCGGCGGCGGTCGGCTGAGGGAGCCCATTCCCGTTAATCCGGCAGTGCTGCCCCGCGTTTGGTAATTGCCGTTGGCTTCGGGTTCATCGATTCCGTTGGACGGGATATCCCTACGCATTAGCGGCAAATAGCTGTACTTTCTTCGTGACGCCGGTGCCAGCACCACCGATCGGCGGCCTTTGTCGAAGGAGCTGCAATGGGGTTCATCCAGCCCAACCTGCCCGTCGTCGACGTGGCCGAGTGGAGTAAAGGCACCCGCGCGGAGCGGATCATCCCGATGACGCGCCACATCGCCGAGAACGGCTTCGGCACTCCCCTGGTGATGCACGTGATGTACGGCGTGAAGATCGCGCTCTACATCCTGGGCGGCTGGTTCTTCGGGTGGCGCACGACGGGCATCGGCGGCTTCGGCGATGTCAGCGCGTGGTGGTCGGAACCGATCGTGTTTCAGAAGGCCGTGCTGTTCACCATGCTGTTCGAAGTCGTCGGTCTCGGTTGTTGTTTCGGGCCGTTGGCCGGGCGCTACTTCCCGCCGATGGGATCGATCCTGTACTGGCTGCGGCCCGGCACCATCCGGTTGCCACCCTGGCCGGACCGGGTACCGCTGACCAAGGGCGTCGACCGGACCCCGTTCGACGCATTGCTCTACGGCGCGCTGCTCGTGTTGCTCGCGACGGCGCTGGTGTCCGACGGCTCCGGCCCAATTCCGGCTCTGGACACGACGATCGGCGTGCTACCGCGGTGGCAGACCATTGCGGTCCTGGCGGTTCTGGCCGCGATCAGCTTGCGCGACAAGGTAATTTTCCTCGCCGCCCGCGCCGAGGTGTACGGGCCGCTGGCGCTGGTATTCCTGTTCTCCGGGGCCGACATCGTGCTCGGCGCCAAGCTCGTCTTCATGGTGATCTGGCTGGGCGCAGCGACGTCCAAGCTCAACAAGCACTTCCCGTTCGTGATTTCGACGATGCTGGCCAACAACCCGTTCATCCCGTCGGGAGTGCTCAAGCGGTCGCTGTTCAAGCGTTATCCCGACGACCTGAGGCCCAGCACATTGTCGGGCGTCATCGCCCACTTCTCCACTGCGGTCGAAGGTCTGGTGCCGCTGGCGCTGCTCTTCTCACACGGCGGCTGGCCGACGACGATCGCCGCGTTCGTGATGATCGTGTTCCACCTGAACATTCTGCTGGCCTTCCCGATGGGCGTGCCGCTGGAGTGGAACGTATTCATGATCTTCGGGGTGCTGTGGCTGTTCGTGTCGCACGCCCCCATTGGGCTGTCGGATCTGAACAACCCCTGGCCCCTCGTACTATTCGTGGTCATCGCCGGTGTCGTGGTCCTGGGAAACCTCTACCCGCGCAAGGTTTCGTTCCTGCCCGGTATGCGCTACTACGCCGGCAATTGGGACACCACGGTGTGGTGCGTCAAGCCGTCGGTCGACGAGAAGTTCCGCACCGGCTCGCGCGCGCTCGGTCCGATGCAGCACCTGCAGCTCGAGCGGTTGTACAAGACCAAAGAGGAAACGCTGATCCCCTTGCACCTGGCTCTGGCGTTCCGCGGCATGAACACCCACGGGCGCGCGCTGCTCACGCTGGTACACCGCGCACTGGCCGGCTACGACGAGGACGACTACAACCTGTGCGAGGGCGAGGTCCTCTGCTCCATGGTTCTCGGGTGGAACTTCGGCGACGGGCACATGCACAACGAATGCCTCATCGAGGCGCTACAGCAGCGCTGCGGGTTCGAGCCCGGCGACGTGCGGGTGGTGATTCTCGACGCGCAGCCCATCCACATACAGACCCAGGAGTACCGGCTGGTGGATGCGGCGACGGGCGAATTCGAGCGCGGCCACGTCGACGTCGACGACATGGTCACCGCGCAGCCGTGGGCTGACGACCTGCCGGTGCACGTCGAGAGCAGTCGCGTCAGCGGTTCCTGACCCGGCGTACCACCACCACGACGACCAGGGCCCCGACGCCCGCCAGCGTGGCGGCCACCGCGGGTTTGGTCACGAATCCGATCACGTGGGCCTTGAGGTCGTCGGCGAGGCGCCGCGGGTTAGCGCGCTCGGCTAGCGAGTCGACGGTGGCCGCGAGCTGGTCGCGGGCGGCGTCGATCTCCTGCTTGATGGCGTCGGGGTCCCGGTCCACCACGTGTCTGCCCTCCAAGTCGCCCGCTATCCGGCTGATGCACCTGCCCGCACTACCCTAGATCAGCTGGCGCTCATCCCCACGCGCCGGTGAAGAGAAAGGGACCGAGTTGAGCGAGACCACGCGGCTAGCACCGGGCGACAAAGCGCCCACCTTCAGCCTTCTCGACGCCGACGGCACCAAGGTGTCGCTGGCGGACTACAAGGGCCGCCGTGTCGTCGTGTACTTCTACCCGGCGGCCTCCACGCCGGGATGCACCAAACAGGCCTGCGACTTCCGCGACAGCCTCAGCGAGCTCAACGATGCCGGACTCGACGTCGTCGGAATCTCCCCGGACAAGCCGGAGAAGCTGGCCAAATTCCGTGACGCGGAGGGGCTGACGTTCCCGCTGCTGTCCGATCCCGACCGCAAGGTGCTGACGGCCTACGGCGCCTACGGCGAAAAACAGCTGTACGGCAAGACCGTCACCGGCGTCATCCGCTCCACGTTCGTGGTCGACGAAAAGGGCAAGATCGCCGTCGCGCAGTACAACGTGAAGGCGACCGGCCACGTCGCCAAGCTGCGCCGCGACCTATCGGTGTAGGCAGCCCAGACGCCAACAAAGATCCAGAAGATCATCGCTCAGGTAGCAACAGCTACCGAGTGAATCCAACGGCTACGGCTGGAGCGTTTACACCACTGGCGTGCCGATACGCAAAGCGCGTTATTCTCGACGTCCCGACATTGAAGTCACCCAACTGACCCACTCCGGAGGAAGTTGGTGCTCCCGCCGACAACGAAGAGGGATGACTCATGAGTATGGCGTACCTGGCGCAACCTGAGCAGCAGCAACAACTGGAATGGCTCGACGGCGGCACACTGGCAATCTTGCTCGACGGCAAGGCCACAGATGGCCAGTTGATGATCGGACGCTTCGATGTGAGCGAAGGCGAAGCCCCGCCGTACCACAAACACACGCGGGAAGACGAAGTGTTCATGTTGATCAAAGGAACCGCGCTGGTCTGGGTAGACGACCAGGAGACGGAGTTGGCCGAAGGCGGGATTGTGTTCTTGCCCAAGAACATTCCGCACGCCTATCGCATCACGTCAAAGACAGCAGATCTGCTGATGATCAACACACCGGCAGGAATTGAAGGAATGTTCCGCTACTCCGGTCGCGACAAGGCAACGCCACGTCCGGAAGGCTTTGAAATTCCGCCCTCGCGTTTGGTCGAGGGAGCGGACAAGTTCGGACAGGTCATTCTCGGCCCCCCGCGCTGACCGCCCCTCATGTCGATCGCGTGTAGCCAGCGCCGCTCGCGGCGGTCACGTAGACACCTCTTGCCTGCGGCTGCGAGCGCCTTTGGCCCGAGGCAGGCACGGCGCGTACAACGCGGCACGCTCCGCGAGGAATAGACGGCGCGACCAAGTAGCTTCGTCCAAAGTGACTCAAAAACCCGATTCCGAGACGGCTCAAGGCACTCAACAACACCATCACCGACGAGTTCCGCGCCAACGCCGGCAAGGTCGGCGGACGATTCGAAGGCAACCAGCTGTTGCTACTCACTACGAAGGGCGCGAAGTCCGGCGAGCCGCGCGTCGCGCCGCTGGTGGTCTTCCGTATCGACGGCAAGCTGCTGATCGTCGCCGGTTACGGCGGCGCCGACGTCAACCCGGCGTGGGTGCACAACCTGCGGGTCAACCCGCGGGCGCACGTGGAAGTCGCCACCGACTCGTTCGACGTTGTCGCGCACGAGCTCGACTCGTGCGAACGTGAGGCAATCATCCCCAAGATCAACGCGACCGTACCCGCGTTCGCGTTCGCGAACTACCAGTCAAAAACTAAGCGCACCATCCCGATATTCGAGCTGCGGGCGGACGAGTCATGACCGCCTGGAATGGCTCTCGTCCTGGCCGCGGTGTCAGCGGTGGTAGACCGCGGGGCAGTTAGCCGAACAACGTTGTCCGGTACCTCCGAACAACGTGAAGGCCACCGATCACGTCGCCAAACTGCGCCGCGACCTGTCGGTCTAGGCGCGAAACGCGTCAGGCGCCGATGACGGCGGCCTCCTTGTACTCGGTGATGGGCCGTGCGATCCCCTGTTCGTCGCAGACCCGCTGCAGCTTCTCCAGTGTCTCGTCGATCCCCGGTCCAAGCCGCCTGCCGGGGGTGAAGGTGGCCGGAAGGTGCTGCATGCCCTGGATCACCCCGATGGTCTGATAGTGCACGGTGCCCTCCGGATCGCAGCGGTAGTCGGGCATCCGATCGAGCACCGCCGTGAGCATCGACTTGAACACGACGCGCGCGACATTAGAGCCGATGCAGCGGTGGATGCCGAGCCCGAAGCTGAAGTGCCGGTTGTTCTTACGGCCGAGGTCCAATTGATTCGGATCGGGAAACACCGCGGGGTCGCGGTTGGCCATCGCCCAGGACAACCACAGGCGATCGCCCTCCTTGAAGTGCGTGCCCGCGATTTCGAGGTCGGCGGCGATCGTGCGACCGTCGCCGGGAGCAGGCGTGAAGTAACGCAGGAATTCCTCGGTCGCCGAGTCGAGCAGCGTTTCCGATTCGCGCCGCAGCAGGTCGCGCTGCTCGGGATTTTCGCCTAGCCATTCGAGTGCGTGCGCCGTCAGCGCCGTCGTCGTGTCGAAACCTCCGCCGATGATCAAGCCGAGCATTCCGAGCAGTTCGCTGTCGGGGGCGGGTTCGCCGTCGATCTGGAGTCTTGCCAACGCGTCCACCAAGCCGGGGCGCGGGTTCTCGCGGATCTCGACGAGGTGGTTGAACAGGTCCATGCCCATCGCCAGCGTCTGCTCCAAAACCTTTGGGGCTTCCGGGGAATCGGCGGGGGTGTAGACGCCGGCGTGGGCCGGCTCGCAATAGAGCTGCCACTTCTTCAGCGGAACGCCCATCATCGCCAGAGTCAGCACGGCGGGCACGACGTTGGCGAGATCGTCGACGAAGTCGATGCGCCCGACTTCGATTTTCTCGTCGATGCTCGCCCGCACGATCTCGTCGACAAACGGCGACCAGCGCTTGACGGCTGCCGGCGACAGGTAGGGGTTGAGGATGCCGCGGTAGGCACCGTGCTCGGGTTCATCCATCTCGAGCATGCCGCCACGGACGCCGGTGCCCTGCTTCAGCGTGGGAATTGTGATGCCCTTATAGCCGGTGCCTTCGCCGGTCACGTCGTGGTCGTTGGACACGTGCGGGCATCGAGCGAGCTCGAAGACCTCCCGGCTGCCCGCGGCCACCCAGTGCCCGTCGTAGGTGTCGGTCCATGCGACCGGGCACCGAGCGTGCATCTCCTCGGTGATCGCGGTGAACCGCTCGCGGTACTCCGGGGTGTGGCGATCAAAGTGGTAACGGCTGGTCTTGCCGGCGTTGCCGGTCAGAGTGTCTTCCGTGGTCACCGCGGCGTCTCCTGCGACGAGTGGCTGCTTGTAGCAAGCAGTATGCGACGCGACGATCGATCTACATAGGCCTAAGGGTTACCCATTGTTGAGCACTGGACCATGTTGTCTTCACCTGCGCCGGTGCCGGACTTTGTGTCCTTGACCGTTCCATTGACGCTGACCGTGCATGTCGTCTTCTGGCCGGTGGGATTCGCGGTCACGACCAGCATCGACGTCGGACTAGCGTCCTTGTTGGTAAACGAGAAGGACCACGGAACCGGCTGATTGGTCAGCCTCTGCATCACCCCCGCCGCGTCGTAGTACGTCACCACGGCCAGCGGGGCGTCCGAGGTCACTGTGTATACGACCGAATCGCCCACGGCGGCCGCCGCAACCGGCGCGGCGATCAGGGAAGCTCCCACTACTAGAGCAGCGGCTGCAGCAAACTGTGTCCTACCCATCGGTGCTCCTTTGTCGCCCCCGCTGATGCGTACTCTGCACCTGTTTTGGCGTTTCGACAAGTCCAACGCGAGCAGTCTTGTAACGAGCGGGCAAACGCTCCCTGTCGCACTAATTCGCTGACTGGAATAGAATCGGACCGTAGTCCGTTTAAGCCGACATGACTACGAGCGATCGCACCATCGAACTTCTCCAGCGGAACCTTCAGGAGGTCTTCGGGGAGGGCGATCCAGTGCGTCGGCGCGCGGCCATCGAAGAGTTCTACACGGACGACTGCGTGCTCTACGTTCCGGACGCCGTCCTCGTCGGGCACGACGCGGTCGACAAATTCGCCGGCGACCTACGCGCCACCCATCCCCACTTTGTCTACACACACCAGGGCGAGCCGCAGGCCCTCCATAACGGGGGCATCGTCGCGTGGGGATCGGGCCCGAAGGGCGAGCCGGCGGAGTACACGGGCCTCGATGTCGTCCTTGTCCGCGACGGCAAGATCGCGGCCCTGTACGTCTTTCTCAATCCGAAACTCTCGTAGCCGCTCAGGCCAGGTTGGCCAGCAGCAGCGCTTCGGCGATTGCCGCACGCTCCAGCACGCCCAGATGCAGGCTCTCGTTGATGCTATGAGCCTGCGTCGCGGGATCTTCCACACCGGTGACGAGGATTTTCGCCTGCGGGAACGCCTCGGCGAACTCGGCGATGAACGGGATCGATCCGCCCATGCCCATGTCGATCGGGTCGGTGTCCCACGCCTGCCGAAACGCCGCTCGCGCGGCGTCGTAGACGCTGCCGGTGGCGTCGATGGCATAGGGCTCACCGATGTCGCCGCGGGTGACGCTGATCTGCGCGCCCCACGGCGCATGCTCTTGCAGGTGAGCGGTCAGCGCGTCCAGGTGTGCCGCGGCGTCACCGCCGGGCGCGACGCGCATGCTGATCTTGGCGCGGGCCCGCGGGATCAGCGTGTTCGATGCCTTCTCGATGGGTGTGGTGTCGATACCGATCACCGTGATCGCGGGTTTGGCCCACAGCCGCTGGGGCGCCGAACCCGAGCCGATCTCGGAGACTCCGTCCAGCAGCCCGGAGTCGGCCCGTACCCGCTCGGGCGGGTAATCCACTGCGGCGGCAGTACTTTCGTGCAGACCGGCGACGGCCACGTTCCCGTCGTCGTCGTGCAGGCTGGCCAGCAGTCGCACCAGCACGCTCAGCGCGTCGGGCACCACGCCGCCCCAAATGCCGGAGTGCAGCCCGTGGTCGAGCGTGGCGACCTCGACGACGCAGTCGACCAGACCGCGCAGCGTCACCGTCAGCGCCGGGATCTCGGTGCTCCAGTTGTCCGAGTCGGCGATGACGATCACGTCGGCGGCAAGCGCGTCGCGGTGGGCGGCCAGCAGCCGGCCCAGCGACGGCGACCCCGATTCTTCTTCCCCTTCGACGAAGACCGTCACGCCCACCGGCGGTTGGCCGCCGTGCGCCCGAAACGCGGCTAAATGCGTTGCGATACCGGCCTTGTCGTCGGCGCTGCCGCGCCCGTAGAGCCGTCCGTTGCGCTCGGTCGGCTCGAAGGGCGGCGACGCCCACTGATCGCGGTCGCCCTCGGGCTGTACGTCGTGGTGGGCGTACAGCAGCACCGTGGGCGCACCGGCGGGCGCCGGATGCTGCGCGATGACGGCCGGGGCGCCGCCCTCGCTGACGATGCGGACATCGCCAAAACCGGCCTGCGACAACAGATCCGCCACCGCCTGCGCACTGCGATGCACCTCGTCGCGGCGGCCGGGGTCGGCCCACACCGATTCGATGCGCACCAGGTCTTCGAGATCGCGGCGCACCGACGGCAAAAGTTCGCGGACGCGCTCAACCAGATCGCTCATGGTGTTCCAGGCTAGGCGTTCACGCCGTTTCGAGGATGGCCACCGCGGCCGCGGTATCCCCTTCGTGGGTCAGCGACACGTGGATCGTCACATCGGCCAGATGCTTGGCGATGTCCCCCGTCAACCGCACCCGCGGTCGTCCCCACATGTCGGTGACGACTTCGATGTCGCGGTGGATGTCCTCCGGCAGCACCGGCCGCTGAGCGAACCGTGATCCGGACCAGGCCTTGATCACGGCTTCCTTCGCGGCCCAGCGCGCCGCCAGGTGACGTGCCGCCGACGAACTCTTGTCCGAGGCGTCGCGACGCTCACCGGGCGTAAACGTCTCGGAGAAGACGGTTCCCGGCTGGTCGACCTGCTCGGCGAAATCAGGAATGGAGACGAGGTCTATCCCCACACCGACGATGCCCATGGCTGGCCAGGTTAACCGATGACCGAAGTCACCCGACGTAGGCCTCGTCGTCACCCAGCCGTGCGTCCGCATTCAGCAGCATCGCAGCCTCCTGAGGCTTCTCCGGCGCACCGTGGTCGAAGCGACGGTCCGGCGGCCGCTGGTACATCGGCTCGCCGCCGGCGATGGCCGACACCAGCCGGCGCTGACCGGCCAGCAGGCGGGCGTCGGCGCGCTGCTGGTAGTCCGCGCGCTGCTCCGGGTCCAGCGAGGCGACGAACGCCTGCGGGTGCACCAACGCGACGAGGCCGGACACGTGGCCGAACCCGAGACTGGTCAGCATCCCGGCCTTGAGCGGGAACTTCCCGCCCAGCCGCAGCGTGTCGCGCACCCAGACGAAGTGCGCGGAGCCGGCCAGTTCGTCGTCGACGCAGTCCAGACTGCGGTTGGGCGGGATGACCCCGTCGCGCAGCATCTGGCACAGCCCCATCATCTGGAAGACCGCCGCGCCGCCCTTGGCGTGTCCGGTGAGGCTCTTCTGCGACACGACGAACAGCGGAGCACCCTCGGAGCGGCCCAGCGAGTCAGCCAGCCGCTCGTGCAGCTCGGTCTCGTTGGGGTCGTTGGCCAATGTCGAGGTGTCGTGCTTGGAGATCACCGCGATGTCGTCGGCGCCGACACCCAGCTTGGCCAACGCATGAGCCAGCGCCGAATCCTTGCCGCCGCGCCCGGCTCCCAGCGCACCCAGGCCCGGGGCCGGGATCGAGGTGTGCACACCATCGGCGAACGACTGCGCGTAGGCCACCACCGCCAGCACCGGCAGACCCATCTTGAGCGCCAAGTCGCCGCGCGCCAGCAGGATGGTGCCACCACCCTGCGCTTCGACGAAGCCCAGCCGGCGTCGGTCGTTGGGCCGAGAGAACTTCGAGTCGTGGATGCCCCGGCCGCGCATCATCGAGGTGTCGGCGGTGGCCGCCATGTCACCGAAACCGATGATGGCCTCCAGCGTCAGGTCGTCCAGGCCACCGGCCACCACCAGTTCGGCCTTACCCAGCCGAATCTTGTCGACGCCCTCCTCGACCGACACCGCTGCGGTCGCGCAGGCCGCGACCGGGTGGATCATCGAGCCGTAGCTACCGACGTAGGACTGAACCACATGCGCGGCAACAACATTCGGCAGCACTTCCTGCAGGATGTCGTTCGGCTTGCTCCGGCCCAACAGGTTGCCGTGGTACATGGTCTGCATCGACGTCATGCCGCCCATACCGGTGCCCTGGGTGCTGGCGACCAGGCTCGGGTGCACCCACCGCATCACTTCGGCCGGGCTGAAGCCGGCGGACAGGAACGCGTCGACGGTCGCGACGATGTTCCATAAGGCCACCCGGTCGATCGAGGTCGCCATGTCGGGGCCGATGCCCCATACCGTCGGGTCGAACCCGGTTGGGATCTGCGCCCCGACCGTCCGCGACAGCTTGGTCTTGCGTGGCACCCGAATCTCGGTGCCGGCCTTGCGGATTACCTGCCAGTCGCTGGAGTCGGGCACCGGCCGGATCACCGTGTGCTCCGGGTCGAACTCGGCGAAGCCGCGGGCATCGGCCTCCGAGGACACGACGAACGCGAAGTCCTTGTCCAGGAACACCGACACCAACAGCGGTGATGCATGGTCGGGGTCGATCGCGCCGTCGTCGACGAACTCACGGATGCCGACGCGCTCCACCACGGTGTCGTGGTAACGCTCCACCAGCTCGGCCTCGTCGACCAGGTCACCGGATTGCGTGTCGTACCAACCCGGTTGGGGGTCGTCCTCCCAGCGAATCAGCCCGGTGGTCCAGGCCAGCTCGAGGACACCGGCGGCCGACAGCTCGTTGTCGACCTCCATCTCGAAGCGGGTGCGCGACGAGCCGTACGGGCCGAGTTCGGCGCCGCCGACGATCACCACCAGATCGGCCGGGTCGACGTCGAGGTCTGCCCATTCCGGCGGCGGTGCCGGGGTGTACCCGCGCGGCGGGGAAGGCAGCGCTGCGATGGTGCCCTCGGCCGGCTCGTCGTCCGCGTCCTCGCTCGCAGTGGCCTGCTCGCGCGCTTTGGCGGCCAACTCGGCCATGTCGAGTTCGATGTCGCCGAGGCCGCCGGTCAGGTCGGCCTTGATCGGCTCGCCGGCCGCGGCCACCTTCGACTCCACATCGCAGAGATCCAGCAGCATGCCGGCCATCTCGTCGGTGGAGTAGGTGGTGACGCCGGCCTCCTCGACCGCGGTGACGATGGCGTCGTTGTGACCCATCAGCCCGGTGCCGCGGGTCCAGCCAATCAGCGCGTGCGCCAGGCTGACTCGAGCCGCCCACGAGGATTCGGCGTGCCAGCGACTGACCAGGGCGTCCAGCGCCGACTTGGCCTCACCGTAAGCGCCGTCACCGCCGAACATTCCACGGTTGGGCGAGCCGGGCAGCACCACGTGCAACCGCGACGCGATGTCGCGCTCGGCGCCGATCTTCGACAGGCCGCCGATCAGTCGCTGCACGGCCCACAGCAAAACCTTCATCTCCATCTCGGAGCGCGAACCGGCCTCCGACAGGTCGCCGACCACACGCGGCGCCGCGAACGGGAACAGCAGCGTCGGGGTCTGCGCGTCCTTGATGTGAATCGACTGCGGCCCAAGGCTTTCGCTCTGCTCGGCACCGACCCACTCAACCAGGGCGTCGATGTCGGAGTAGGACGCCATGTTGGCCGCGACCACCCACAGCGACGCACCGAAACGGGCGTGGTCGCGGTACAGCGTGCGGTAGAACGCCAGCCGGTCATCGTCGAGCTTGGACGTCGTCGCGATGACGGTGGCACCGCCGTCGAGCAGTCGCGCCACGACCGACGCGGCGATCGAACCCTTCGAAGCCCCAGTCACCACCGCGACTTCGCTGTCGTAGGGACCCGGATCCGGGTTCTCGGCACCCGCGGCGATCCGGCCAAACAGCGATGCGTGAATCTGGCGGCCCGCCGCCAGCGCCTTGCCCTGCCACCAGGTGGCCTGAGTGGCGACAATATGGCCGGCGCCCTCGAACCGCTCGGAGAGCCGCACCCAGTCGGCGTCGATGTCGCCCTCGTCGGTCAGCCACAGCTTGACCAGGTCCTCGCGGGCGCTGGCCCAGCGGTCGTCGAACACGACGGCCTTCTTGGCCTCGAACACCGGTGCCACCAAACGTGGCCATTCCGAACCCAATTCAGCTGTGACCAAGTCGATGAGCTCGGCGTCGGTGGCCACCGGCGAGGCGCTGACGGTGTCGTCCAGACCCAGCTGGCCGAGCACCAGGCGGGCCGCCGAAGCGAGCACGCCGTCACGGCCGGTGATCTGGTCGGTGAACTCGCTCAGTGCGGCCACGTCGACGGTCGCGCCGCCGCCACCGCCCGTTGAGGGCAGCGCCACCGAAACACCTCGGCGTGCCGCCACCGAAGCGACCGCGGCATCGATGGCCTTGTCGACGGAAGCGGCGTCGGCCAGCGCGCCCTCGTGCAGGTGTCCCATCGCACCGCCGCGCACGCTGGTGCCCTCGCGGGTTCCCAGCGCCACCTCGACGGTGATGTGCTTGGCCCAGCCCTCGCCGAGCTCCCAGGTCTTGGTGACCCGCTCGGTGATGGCCGCCGGCCGCTTACCGGACGGCCCGAGGACCGTGCGCAGCTGGTCGTTGATCGCGTCGGAAAGCACTGGGCCGAAAGGCTTGTAGGTGCGTGCCAGCTTGGTCACCTGGGACCGCAGTCCGGCCAGATCGGCCTCGGCGGCACCGTCGATGGCGCCCAGGTTCAACTCCGAACCCAGGTCCACCAGCAGCTGGTTGCGCCGCGACGACGCGCCGTCGGTGATGGACTCGATGGAGTCCAGTTCCTCGATCTGGTCGATGCGCATCTTCGCCGACAGCGCGATCAGCGCGAGCGTCGCGTCGGCCGCGTCGAACCCGATGTCATCGGGACGCGGAGCGCCGGAGGGCGCGGTAGGTACCGGCGCCGGTGCGGGCGCGGCGCCTTCGGGCGCTGACGCGGCTTCTTCCGGTGCGGCCGCCTCAGCCGGCTCTTCCGCCTCCGGCTCGGGGTCGGTGTCGTTGGCGAACAGCACCGCAGCGTCGCGCTCGGCGTTGAGCACTTCGACTGTGCTGTGCGCATATTCGGGCAGCTTGAGGGTGTTGGTCGCCAGTCCGGCGACTGTCGGCGCGGACTTCACGCCGATCTCGACGAACCGTTCCACGCCCAGGCCGCCGGCGGCCTCCTCGATGAAAAGCAGGTCCTGGGTTTCGATCCAGCGCACCGGGCTGGCGAACTGCCAGGCCAGCAGTTCGATGACAATCGTGCGGGCCATCTCGCGCGGCCGCTCGGCAAGCCAGGTGTCGTAATCGGCGAGGATCTCGTCGAGCGGCTCGGCCGGCACCAGATCACGGATCTCCTGGATGAAGTCGCGGTCCAGGGTGAACGGACGCGGCACCAGGTTCGGGATGTAGCGCCCGATGATGAGGTCGGGATCCGCGTCGCGCGGCATGACCCGTTCCAGCGAACGGCGGAAGTCGGCGACCCCGACCCGCAACACCCGCGAGTGGAACGGCACGTCGATACCCGGTACCAGGATGAACGAGCGCTTGCCGCCACTGATCTCGCGGCGCCGCTCCACTTCTTCCTCGAGGGCCTCGAGACCGCGCACCGTGCCGGCGATCGCGTACTGCGAGCCGCGCAGGTTGAAGTTCACGATCTCCAGGAATTCCCCGGTGCGCTCGGCGATTTCGGCGACGAATGTCGTGACCTCGTCGTCCGGCAGATCGATCTGCGACGGCCGGATCGCCGCCAAACGGTAGTTGGAGCGGCCCATCTCGTCGCGCGGCACGATGTCGTGCATGTTCGACCCGCGATGAAACACCGTTTCCAGCAAGGCTTCCAGCTGATAGATGCCCAATACGCAGGCCAGCGCGGTGTATTCACCGACCGAGTGGCCGCAGGCGATGGCGCCCTCGACGAATGCACCCTGCTCGCGCATCTCGGCGACCTGTGCGGCCGCGACGGTTGCCATCGCGACCTGAGTGAACTGCGTCAGGTACAGCACACCGTCGGGGTGGTGGTAGTGCACGCCGCTGGCGATCAGGCTGGTCGGGTTGTCGCGCACCACGTGCAGCACCGAGAAGCCCAGGGTGTCGCGGGTGAACTTGTCCGCGTCGTCCCACACCTTGCGGGCCGCCTTGGACCGGGCGCGAACCTCCATGCCCATGCCCTTGTGCTGGATGCCCTGGCCGGGGAACGCGTAGACCGTGTTGGGCGCGGCCAGTCGCGCGGTCGCCGACATCACCAGATCCGATCCGATGCGCGCGGCTACTTCCAAAACCTCTGCGCCCTGGTCGATTCCGACGCGGTCGACACGGAAGTCGACCTCGTCACCGGGACGCACCATGCCAAGGAACCGCGCGGTCCAGCCAACCAGCCGAGCCGGCGGACGGGCTCGACCATCGGCGGCGGTCACCGTGTGCTGTGCGGCAGCCGACAACCACATGCCGTGCACGATGGGCGATTCCAGTCCGGCCAGCAGCGCGGCCGCCCGGTCCGTGTGGATCGGGTTGTGGTCACCGGAGACCACCGCGAACGGACGCATGTCGACGGGCGCGGTCATGGTGACATCGCGATGACGGCGCCGCGGAGTATCGGTCGCGTTCTCGGACACCGCGCCGCCCGCCCTTGCCGGGTCGGTGAGTTCGGCGGCACCGGTGCGCCCGAGGATCGCGAAACGCTCCTTGAGGGAGGCGATCTGCGCACCGTCGGGACCGGCCACCGTCACCGAGACCGGGACGACACGGCCCATGTCCGTATCGATAGCCGCCGAAGCCGTTGCGGTGACCGTCAATTCAGCCGGATCCGTGGGCAGCTTGCCGAGCACGTGCGCGGCGTGGTCCAGGTGCACCAGGCTCAGCAGGCCCTCGACAACCGGAACACCGGCCTCGGTGACCGCAGCGCCGATCGTCGCGAAAACCGCGGGCCAGCACAGGCCGACCAGCGCGTCGGGCACGGCGTTGAGGCTGGGCGCCAGCCGCTCGCCGAAAGTGGCCGTGACGCCGGTGTGGTCGGCGACCCGCTCCGGATCCCAGTCCACCGTCACGGTGGCGGTCCCGTCGCTGACGGCGGGCAACAACTCCGGCCCGTCGACACCGGCCGCGATCGCCAGCACCGCGCGCATCGCGGCGGCGGCGTCTTCGGTGGAGACCACCGGTGCGCCACCGTCAATGGTGTTGGCGTGCAACGTGAATGGGATGTCGATCCAGACCCCGGACACCGGGATGCTCAGGACGACCCGCTCGTTGCCGGCCCCGCCGTCGGACTTGACCTGCAGGCGAGCTCCGGTGGACGAATGCGTGGCACGCTGACCATCGGATCCATCGTGAACCAGCCAGTCGGCCGGGTCGGCGATGCGATGAACCGGGTTGGTGGCGGTGCGCCCGGCCCACAGCACATCCGGGGCGTCGAGCACGACGGCCAGCGGCCCGGTCACATCCGGACGGCCCAGCCTGCGCGACCTGACGGCTTTCGCCTCGGCGCCGGTGCCCAGCACCTCGTCGATGGCGGCCTGCTCGAAGCGGTCGAGCAGTTCACCGACGGGCTCGTCCATCCGGGTGATGCCGGCGACGGCGGCGGTGCCGGGGATGATGCACACCTGGTCGGCGTCGTAGCGGGCGTCATGCGCCTGCCACAGCGAGTCACTGCGCCACCAGCGGCGCACGTCTTTGTCGATGACCGGCACGAAGTTGACCGGCTTGCCCAGCGTCTTGCACAGCGTGACGAAGAACGGCACGTCGGCCGGATGCAGCTGCACGCTTTCGGCGTCGGGGTAGCCGGCAAGCAGCTGTTCGATCGCCGCCTGCGGGTTGTCCAGCAGCGCCTCGTCGTTGGAACCAGAAAATAACGTCTCGATCGGGCCGTGGTCCTGCTGGTGCAGACGCGCCTCGGCACGCTGCAGCATCTGCTGGAAACGGTCGCGCCAGGTGTCGGCCAGCCACGGGCTGCCGGGCGACGCGGTGTCAGCGGTCGAGTTGCCCTCGCCGATGGCGAGTTCGACGTAGCGCTGCAGCCACTGCAGGTAAGTCATTTCACTGACGTCACCGAAGTACGGCTTGGCGGTGCCGGCCATCGCGGCGATGATCTCGTCGCGGCGCTCGGCAACGGCGTCGGCATCGCCGGCGACCTCGTCGAGCAGCCGGCCGCAGCGCGAGGCGGAGTTGTCGATCTCGTGGATGTCCGCGCCCAGCTGGCTGCGGCTGGAAGCCATGCCGCCCTGGGCTTTTCCGGCGCCGATCCAGTGGTCGGTGCCATCGGTCTCGACCAGCATCCGCTTGACCGACGGCGACGTGGTCGATTCCAGGGTCGCCATCGCCGCGGTGCCGACCAGGATCCCGTCGATGGGCATCGACGGGAAGCCGTAGGGCTGCGACCACCGGCCGGACAGGTATTCGGCGGCCCGCTCCGGTGTGCCGATCCCGCCGCCGACGCAGACGGTGATGTTGGAGCGCGACCGCAACTCCGAGTAGGTCGCCAGCAGCAGGTCGTCGAGGTCTTCCCACGAGTGGTGGCCACCGGCGCGCCCGCCCTCGATGTGCACGATCACCGCTTTGGTGGGCGCCTCGGTCGCGATGCGAATAACCGAGCGGATCTGCTCGATGGTGCCGGGCTTGAACACGACGTGGCTGATGCCGATGTCGTTGAGCTCGTGGATCAGCTCGACGGCTTCCTCGAGGTCCGGGATGCCGGCGCTGACCACCAGGCCGTCGATCGCGGCACCGGACTGGCGGGCCTTCTGCACCAGGCGCTTGCCGCCGACCTGCAGCTTCCACAGGTAGGGGTCGAGGAACAGGGTGTTGAACTGGTAGGTACGGCCCGGGTCGAGCAGTCCGGCCAGCTCGTCGATGCGGGCGCCGAAGATTTCCTCGGTCACCTGCCCGCCACCGGCCAGCTCGGCCCAGTGTCCGGCGTTGGCCGCGGCGGCGACGATCTTGGCGTCGACGGTGGTCGGGGTCATGCCGGCCAGCAGAATCGGCGAGCGGCCGGTCAGCCGGGTGAACTTCGTCGACAGCTTGACCCGGCCGTCGGGCAGGGTCACGACGGTCGGCGCGTAGCTCGACCAGGGTCGTGCCACCTCGGGGGTGGCCCCGACGGTGAAGAGGTTGCGCTGACCACCGCGGGTCGCGGCCGGCACGATGCCAACGCCCAGACCGCGGATCACCGGTGCGGTCAGGCGGGTCAGGATGTCGCCGGGACCCAGGTCGAGAATCCAGCGCGCGCCGGCGTCGTGCACCCGGGTGATCTCCTCAACCCAGTCGACCCGGCTCACCAGGATGGCCTCGGTCAGTTGGCGGGCCAGCGCGACGTCGAGGCCGACCTTCTCGGCCCAGCCGCCGACGATGTCGATGCCGTCGGCCAGCCGCGGGGTGTGGAAGCCCACCTCGACCCGGACCGGGTCGAAGGCCGGCGCGAACACGTCGCCGCCGCGGAGCTTGTTCTTGCGGTCGGCCTCTTCTTTCTCGGAGATCTGCTTGCAGTACAGCTCGAAGCGCGACAGTTGCTCCGGCGTGCCGGTGATGACGACCGAACGCCGGCCGTTGCGGATGGACAGCACCGGGGGCAGCACGGTCCGAACGTCCTGGGAGAACTCGTCGAGCAGCCGCAGAATTCGCTCGGGATCGGCGTTGGTGACCGACACCATCGGCGCGCGGTCACCGAGCACGGAGATACCGCGGCGACGGGCGACCAGCGTCCCGGCCGCGCCGATCAGCTGTGCCAGGGCCAGCAGCTCCACGTCGCGAGCGCCGTCGGCTTTGAACGCCTCGACGGCCAGCACGCCTTGCGAATGTCCGGCAACGGCGACCGGCGGGGTCGCGGTCCAGTCCATGCCCTGTCGCGCCAGGGCACGCCCGGCCGCGATCTGAGTGAGCAGCACACCGGGTATCGACACCGCGGCCGAGGTCAGGTGCTTGTCCGAGGGGACCGGGTCCTCGGCCGCCAGCGCGCGTACCCATTGCAGCGGCTCGAAGCCGATCGGACGCACCACGACCAGCTCTTTTGCCACCGGCTCAAGCAGCAGTTCGGCCTCGCCGACCAGCGTTGCGATATCGGTCTCGATGCCTGCCGAGGACAACAGTTCTTCGAGGGTTTCCAACCAGGCGCTGCCCTGACCGCCGAACGCGACAGCGTACGGCTCGCCAGCCGTGAGACGGTCGACCAGAGCATGGGTGCTGTGCGGGCCATTGCCGTCGCGGTCAGCGGACACCCGGTCGTGCTCGTGGATCGTCACCTTGTGTATCTCCCTGTATGCGTCTTCATGCGTCTTCACGTATCGGTTCGTTCGGCCGGCCGCGAGCCCCGCGAACGGGGCCCCAACCGGCGCTGGGTCGATTCCGCTTTGAATCGCAGCCCGAAAAGCAGCTGACCGGTGTGTTGTCGGCGGGCCACTGAAGTGGACCGAGCGGCGCGGCGGACTGCATCGGCTGTACTAAGAGTGTCATAAGGATTCGGGTCGTTTTTCTGCGCAGATCGGTTACTGATGAGTTCTACGCACGGGTAACCGTGTTGTGGGTAACACCCGGATTAACCGGCCTCACGGGTATCCAGAACAAACGTCCTGCATGCAGGTGGTTACGGTCGAGTAGCTATAACTGCGCTGTTCAAGGCGGCATTGTTATCAAATCGTTATGTTAAGAATTTGCGCTGCGTGCCGCTCGTCGCATGGCCGGGGTTGAGCCGTCCGGCGCCCACCGCCGACTGAGCGGCGCGACAAACGGCGAACGACTGTTTGCTGGAGCAGAGTTGCGCCAGCGCGGCCGGATCGGCTAGAGGGTCAGAAATCTTTGCGGGGCCGCGCGGTTGCTAGGCCCACTGCCCGAATTGCGGTTTGAGGATCTCGTTGATGTCCACCCCAACACCGCCCACGCTGCGCTTATCGATCTCGACTTGGTGCAAGTTCGCCGCCGGGTGGGCGTAGCCCTTGGGTGAGCCCCAGTTGTGCTGCCAGAAGCAGGAGCCCAAGCCGTCGTGCAGCGCCCAGTCGATCGTCTTCGAGTTGGCGTAAACGCCCGTCCGCTGGTGTCCGATCACCGACTCCCAGGACCGCAGGTACGGAGCTACCTGGCTTTTGTACTGCTCATAGGACGGGTCGTCGTCGATCGACGCGTAAATGGGCGCGCCGGCCGGACCGCCGGCGGCGGCGTGCAGCTCCATCCCCCGCTTGGCGTGCTCGAGCCCGGCGTTGGCGCCGCCCAGCCAGTCGGCGGAATTGCCCTTGCCGTACTGATAGCACGAGACAATTTTGAGCCCGTTGCTGTGCAGATCGCGCGCTTCGGCCACCTGTATCGGCTTACCCAGCATCCAGCTACCGCCCGGCCGACGGTCGGAGACGTACCGGATCGACCCCACGGCGCCGGCAGCCCGGATCTGGCTGGCCGGGATCACGCCCGCGGCGTAGTCCAACAGGGTGCCCAGCGATGCCGACGCCGGCGCGGCGCACAACGACGACGCCGCGACGCCCATGCCGACTAAGGCCGGAGTCGCAGCCGCGAATTTGAGCACGTCACGGCGCGAAATCGACACATCGGACAGGGTACGACACAAACACCAATAGACACACCAATCACACTGGTCACATCTCAATTACATCTGGTGCATTCCAGGTTTAGCCGTCGGCAGCACGATGACGCTCATGGCTTCCAGGCCGCGCTGAGCCGTCTGTGCGGCAATCTCTTCGAGGAAGTGCGCAGCCGCCGGGTTGATCGATCGCGCCCAGGCCCGGAATCCCTGCACGATCACCAGATCACGTTCCAGCAGCGGCTGCACGCCCCGCAGCACAGTGACCACGTCGTCGGGCAGCGGATCGGCCAGCTGTTGTGCAATCCAGGTACGCGCGAGTTCTGTTGCAGCCGAGAGATTCTCGCCTAGAGCAATCACATCCCCCGCGAGGCTGCGCAACCGGTCGAACAGCACCCGTCGTCCCGGCGT
Organism: uncultured Actinomycetota bacterium; assembly: GCA_963794245.1. GTDB lineage: Bacteria > Actinomycetota > Actinomycetes > Mycobacteriales > Mycobacteriaceae > Mycobacterium. The sequence goes on from CAWCDD010000010.1 coordinate 327,910, forward strand.
CTCGGCGAGCTGCTCCAGCAATGTGCTGGCCGCCGGCGGCAGCACCATCTGGCCGAACAATGGGGGAACCGGCAACTCCCACTCGTTGAACAGGTCGGCATACATCGCGGCAACGGGCGCGGACAACGGGGCGCTGAGCCTCCCGAAGACACCGATGCTGTCGCGGTGCGTGGTCGCCAGCGTGCGCAGGATCTGTTCGTTGACACCCGCGGCACCGCAATCGGTGGCGGCATCGATGGCCGCGATCAATTGGTCCAGCCGATCCCGCTGATGCATCAGCAACGTGCGGTGCTCGTCCAGAAGGTCAGCCAAAGTGGTCTGACCGCCGTCGACCAGCCGTTGGATGTCGTTGATACTGACGCCGAGGCTTCGCATCAGGTCGATGCGTAACAGGTCGAGGACCTGCTCGACGTCGAATACCCGGTAGCCGTTGCTCAGATGCTGCGCGCGCAGCAGCCCGATTTTCTCGTAATGGCGGATCCGGCCCGAAGCGATGCCGGTCAAGGCCGTGACGTCGCCGATCAGCAACTGCTCAGCCACTTCTTGACCTTACAACTGTCGCAAGGTCTGTACTGGGAAGATGGACCATGACCAGCTGATCGACCTGACCCGACGGGCTTTGAAGTTGGCGCGGGACAAGACGACCGACCTCGCGCCCCGGCAGCACACGGTCGACGCGAGCGATTACACCTCGCTCGAGCGCCACCACAGTGACAGCGCCTTGCTGCTGGCCAGCCCGCAACTGGTCGGCTACGTCTCGGAGCTCCCCGACCCCGGGGCGTACTGCACCAAGACGGTGATGGGGCGGTCGATCCTGCTGACCCGAACGTCTGACGGGTCGGTCCGCGCGTTCGAGAATGTCTGCCTGCACCGGCAGTCGCAGGTGGTGACGGGGTGCGGCACGGCGAAACGGTTCACCTGCCCGTATCACGCCTGGACCTACGACAACACCGGCAAGCTAGTCGGCCTGCCGGGCCGCGAGGGCTTCCCCGATATGGCGGTGAAATCCGACTCGTTGACCGAACTCCCGGCCGCCGAATTCGCCGGATTCCTCTGGGTGGCGCTAGACCCGGGCGCAACCCTCGACGTCGCCGCCCACCTGGGACCGCTGGCCGACGAGCTCGACTCGTGGGGCATCGGGCGGTGGTCTCCGCTGGGCGAGAAGGTGCTCGACGTCCCCATCAACTGGAAGCTGGCCGTCGACACGTTCGCGGAGAACTACCATTTCGCCACCGTGCACCGGCAGACCTTCGCGACCATCGCCCGCAGCAACTGCACGGTGTTCGATTCGTACGGGCCACACCATCGGTTGATCTTCCCGCTCAACGCGATCCTCGAGCTGGAGAATGTTCCTGAGGAGCAGTGGGACCCGTTCCACAACATGGTGGTGATCTACGCGCTGTTCCCCAACATCGTGCTGTCGGTGACGATCGCCAACGGCGAGCTGTTCCGGATCTACCCGGGCGACGAACCCGGCAGGTCGATCACCGTGCACCAGAACTCGACACCGCTGGACCTCTCCGAGGAGTCGGTCGCGGCCGGCGCTCAAGCCGTCTTCGAATACGCGCACGCCACGGTCCGCGACGAGGACTACCGGCTAGTCGAGAGGCTGCAGGCCAACCTCGCCTCGGGCGCTCGCGATCACCTGGTGTTCGGCCGCAACGAGCCGGGGCTGCAGCACCGCCACATCGCCTGGGCCGATGCTCTCGCCGGGTCAGCTACCGTCGGCTGACTCCTCATCGGACAGCACGGCGATCAGATCGTCGAGAAGGGTTGCAAGCGTGCCGTTTTGCGCGGGCAGCACGCCGGTCAGCAGTTCAACGGCTGCGCCGCGACGGCCCGCGGCCACCAACGGCACCAGCTGATCGACCACCGACTGCAGGTCGGGATCGACGTCGGCAACCGTGGCAGCCAACACTTCGACCAGCTCCCAGTCCCGATATAGTGCCAACGATCGTTCGTTGAACGCGAAGCCGGTCACCGGTTTACCCCAGAGCGTCCCCTGGTAGCGGTACGGGCCCTCCATGTATTCGATCGGCAGGCCGTGCGCCGGCGCGGGCACCAGCGGCTCTCCGACGAGGTCCAGTTGCAGTGTGGCGCAGGTAATCCGGTGCCGGTCGGGCATGTACCGCGCCGGCGCCGGCGGTCGCACCAGGGGTCGTATCGTAGTCGGCCATCGCACGTAGCTGCTGACGGTGACCTCCACGTCTTCGGCACACTCCGGCGCGATGGCGGGGTCAGGATGACTCGTCGTCACGCCGGTAAAGGGTTGCAATGCATTGCCATTCGTGCGGTCGAACTGCCGCCAGATGCTCAGGTCGACGCCATTGTCGAAATTGATCGTGCGCCATTCGTGCGACTTGGCCCGCGGGTCTCCCGCGGTTCCGCCACCGCCGGCATACTTCGGGAACCACTGCCGATCGACATGTCCGCTGCTACCGGAAACCTGCTCGACCGTGTCGCCCCAGCGCAGCGTTCCGGTCATCGACATACCGGTCTGGAAATACGAGTACGTGTCATTTTGACCGAAGCAGACGATCTTCCCGTTGTAGGTCGACGCGCCCACCGGTGTCGGTGCGCGCGTTGGAGTTACGACCAAGTCCAGCCGCATGGACCGCCCCTGATGGTCCTGGCCCACCAGGCTGACTCGATAGGTATAGGGCAGCAGTTCTCCGTCACCGTCACGACACGTGGTCCACGACGCGGTGCCGGCACTGCTCTGGTAGCTGATGTCGAGATAGCCTGCGGCCATGGCCAATTTGCGCTGCGCCCCTGGCTCCATATTGGCCGGCGGCATGTCGTAGTCGGTATAGGTGCCGTAGTCACCGGTGTCGAGGTCGAACAGCGCCATCGTGTAGAAGTCGGCGACGATCGTTCCCCCGGGTTGGTTTTTGTTGAAGATGGTCAAGAACGCAAACGACCGGTCGCTCTCGACAGCCTGCAGTTGGCCGGCGATGAACCACGTGTCGGACTCCTGGTCCGGGTGTTCACCCTCGGCGGCGGGAAAATCCAGCTGGCTGTCGCCGGGCACCAGCTGATACGGGTAACTGCGCCAATCACTGTTCATGTCGGCTTCCTTGCCACGGCGCCATCCTTCTTTTTTGCTATGTTAGCGTCAATAGCGAAGTTACGGTCACGGCCTCATCCCCTCCGCAAGGAAGTGCCCCGATGACAGAAAAATCCGACCATCGGACTTATGCCGAACTGTTCATCGGGGGGCAGTGGCGCAAGCCCGCCAATCCGAGCCAGCTCGCCGTGATCTCCCCGCATACCGAAGAGCCGATCGGCCATGTCCAAGTTGCCGGGCCCGAGGATGTCGACGCCGCGGTCGCCGCCGCGCGACAGGCTTTCGACCATGGCCCGTGGCCACGATTGACCCATGCCGAGCGGATGGCCAAGGTTGAAGAGCTCGCCGCGATCTACGGCAACCACGTCGACGAGATGGCGGACCTGATCACCGACGAGATGGGGTCCCCGCGCACTTTCAGCCGGATGGGACAGGGGGCGGCCGCTGCGGGGCTGATCCACCTCACGCTGGCTGCCGCCCGCGACTTCCCCTGGGCGGAACGCCGCCAAGGTGTGCTCGGCGAAGTGCACATCCGCCGGGCGCCGGTCGGGGTGGTCGGGGCGATCGTGCCGTGGAACGTGCCGCAATTCCTGATCATGCCCAAGCTCATTCCGGCCCTGATCGCCGGCTGCACGGTCATCATCAAGCCCGCACCCGAAACACCTTTGGACGCTTTGTGGTTGGCCGAAATGATCGAGCAGATCGGCTTGCCAGAGGGCGTGGTGTCCGTGCTGCCCGGCGGTACCGACGTCGGTGAGGCGCTGGTGCGCCATCCCGGCGTGGACAAGATCTCCTTCACCGGTTCCAGCGCCGTCGGACGCCGCATCGCCACGCTCTGCGGGGAGCAGCTCAAACGGGTGAGCCTGGAACTGGGCGGCAAGTCGGCGGCGATCATCCTGGACGACGCCGATATCTCGAAGACGGTGGCCGGGCTGAAGTCGGCCAGCCTGATGAACAACGGACAGGCCTGCGTCGCGCAGACCCGCCTCTTGGTCAGCGAACGACGACACGATGAGTTCGTCGACGCGCTGGCCGAGATGATGTCGGATCTCAACGTCGGAGACCCGACCGACGAGGCGACCGACATCGGGCCTCTGTTCGCTCAACGGCATCAACGCCAAGTGCAGGAGTACATCCAGTCCGGACAAAGCGAGGGTGCCCGCATCGTGCTCGGTGGCCTCAATACCGCACAAGACAGTCCCGCCGAGCGCGGCTGGTATGTGCGGCCAACGCTTTTCGTCGACGCGACCAACGACATGCGCATCGCCCGCGAGGAGATTTTCGGCCCGGTGTTGACCGTGCTGCGCTATCGCGACGAATCCGACGCAGTCCGGATCGCCAACGAGAGCGACTATGGTCTGGCCGGTTCGGTGTGGACCGCCGACATCGCCCACGGCCTGGATGTCGCCGCCAGTGTGCGCGCGGGCACGTACGGCATCAACATGTACACGCTCGACATCGGCAGTCCGTTCGGCGGTTTCAAGCACTCGGGCATCGGCCGCGAGTTCGGGCCGGAAGGCCTCGACGAATATGTCGAGCTGCAGACGGTGATCGCCAAGGGGCAGATGCCGCCGCTATGAGCTGGTGCGCTCCGGCCGCCATGCCGGATCACGGCCAAGGCGCGCAAGGAGTTTGGCCTGCACATCACTGTCGCCACTCACCGTGACCGGAGCATCGAACATTCCCGATGCAACCAGAGCGTTGGGATCGGTCGGCAGGCCGGCGTAGCAGAGCTCGCACCATCGTGTATCTAAGCGATCGTCGGCCCCGACCGCACGAGCGAGATCCCAGGAGTGCACCAAGACTTCGCGTGTCAGGTTCGGCATCAGCCGGTACGCATCCAGTTGTGTCGCTGCGCGGGATTCAAGAGCCTTTGTCAGCGACTCATAGGTCAACTGCCACCGCACCTGCAGATCGTCTCGCGGTCGGTTGGGCTTTAATCCCATGGGCCGCAAGAGAAGTACGTCATGGAAACCGATAACGTGTTCGAGCACTCCCCGGGCGTCCCAGGCACCGCACGGGGTGCGACGATCCCATTTGCCCTCGGCCGACGCCACCGCCTCGCCGAACCGTCGGCACACCGCCAGATGCAGCTCGGCTATGCCGTCATCCACAGCACAACTGCAGGGTGAGCTCGACCGGACAGCACAGGACGCCATGCTGGTTGGTCACTTCGATCGCGATGTCGACCAGGCAGCGCGGTGGGTCCACCGAGGTGTCGCGCCGCTTGGTCACCGCCCGGCCCCGGCCGATCATCGTGTCGCCGGCATAGATCGAACCGGCCAGGCGCAGCGAGCGGCGCACCACCCGACTGCTCGGGCCGGCCCAATCGGTGGCGACCCGGTCGGCGAATCCGGCCAGGTGCATGGTGTTGAGGTAAATCGTTGGGTTGCCCTGGCTTTGGGCATATTCGGGATCGAAGTGGCCCGGGAAATAGTCCCACGTCGCTCCGGCGTTCTCTACCACCCGCTGGTAGCTGATCTCGTCGACCACTTCCGGTAGCTCGACGGGAACGGTGATGTCGTTCCAGTTCAGATCCGCGCCGATCACGCCGGCGCTCCTGGGGTGAAGCGGAACAACGTATTCCGTGATCGGGCGACGACGGTCCCGTCCTGACGGCGATAGGTCTCCAGCGTCTCGATGAAATGGCCGACACCCAGCCGGGTCTGCTTTTCCGGTGACACCGACACCAATTCCTCGACGGAGCTGAGTATGTCGCCCTCGACGATGGGGTGTAGAAACTCAACGTCGTTGGCGGCGTTGATGAATGTGGTGCCCGGCAACGGCACCCGCAAGATCAGCGACGCCGCCGGCCGCCGGCCGCCGGGCTCCCATGGCGGAGGTATCAGCCAACCCATCAACAGACCCGGCGGGGCCAGCAGACCTCCCCATTGTTCCCGCGCGAATTCCGCATCCCAGTAAGAACGATTGCCGTCGTGAATCATGGAGGCGAACAACTGAATACGCGCACGGCTGATGGGCGCCATCGCGGTTCGCGGCTCGCTCGCCGCGCCGACCATCTGCAGCGCGTCCTCGTAGGTGCCGAAGGCTAGTTGATAGCTGAGATCGGAATCCACGTATCGGTGCCGCTCACATGACAAGCGGGTGCCGGCTCGGCACCAGATCCCAGGAGAGATTGCGCGACGTGTAGTACCAACCGCCGCGCTCGTAGATCAGCTCATCCCGGTACGTCCCGGTGGCGCGCAGCGTGGTCTCACCGAAGGCGGCGGAGAAAAGCACGGCGACACAACGCTGCATCGCGTGGACGCCCTCCACGGCGATCTCGTGATCGACGGTCACCAAGCGTTGCCCATCACCGCCGTCGAATGCCGAACGCAGGTCGGCGAACAATTCGCCTTCGCGAACGAAGCTGGCACCGGAGTGACGAAACGTCGCGATCCAGGTGTCACGGTCGCCGTCCGAGTAGGCGCGATTGTGCCGAGCGTTCAGATTCAAGATCGCGTCGCGGCCGGTCGCAGCTTGCAGGAACTGTTCCTGCTGGTAGGTCATGGTCATTTCTACTCGCCAGCCTCTCCCCGAAGGAAAAAAGAAAAGATCTCCGTAACATCGACTTTACTTACCGCTTAACAATATATCCGTATTCTTCTCGATCCCAGACCCCTGATGTCAAACCCTTGGCTCGCAATAAATCTTTACGCACCCGTCCGATAACGTTCTTCGGGAGTTCGTTGACCTGCTCGATGTATCGGGGGACGCAGAAGTACGGCATCCGGGCCGCACAGAAGTCGAGCAACTCTGCGCAATCCAGTGTGGCGTCGGAGCGCAACGTCACGACCAGCAGAATGTCGTCCTCGCCCAATTCGCTGGGCACCCCGATGACCGCGGCTTCGGCCACCGCGGGATGTTGCGTGACTATGCGTTCCACTTCGACCGAGGAGATGTTCTCACCGCGCCGGCGCAGCGAATCCTTGATCCGATCCAGATACGTCAGGTTCTGATCGGCGTCGAGTCGGCCCAGATCACCGGTGCGGAACCATTCCGGGTGCGGGTCCACCTGCGCACCCTGGCTCCACATAGCCTTCGCTCATCACGTGCGGGTGCCTGGGTCGGCAGGCGATCTCCCCGACGGTGCCGGCGGGCAGCGGGTTGCCGTCGTCATCGACGATGCGCACGTCGAAATTGGGATTCGGCTTGCCCGACGTTCCGGGTACGCCCTCGTCGGCTACGCCCTTGACCGCGATCGGAAAGGCTTCGGTCATCCCGTACATCGTGACAATCCGGCAGCCGTAACGCTTTTCGATCGTCGTGGTGGGAACTCGCGTCGATCGGCGCGGCGGAGATGAACCGCAGCGGCAGCTGGGCGTCGCGCGCGTCGGCGGGCAGGTTGTGCAGCATCGACACCATTGCGCCAGCTCCGGCAAAGCCGACGGCGCCGTGGGCGCGGATGTCATCCCACACCCGGCCGGGGTGGAACGCCTCGGCCAGCACGGTCGTCCCACCCACCAGCATCGGGGCCAGCACGCTCGGCGCCGCGCTCAGGTGGAACAACGGCATCGCCGTCCACAGCGCCTCCCCCGCCTGCAACTTCCAGGCCGACGCGACGGTCGCGGCGACCGAGAACAGGTAATTCCAGCTCGTGGCAACGGCTTTCGACGGCCCGGTGGTGCCCGACGTGTAGAACAGCGCCCCCACCTCGTCGGCGTCCGCGGGGTCGTCGGCCCCGCTGCGGCCAACTTCGTGCACGAGCCGGCGGCGCAGCGAATCGTCTTGCACCACAATGTCGGTCACCGTGTCCAACCGGTCGGCAACCTCGTCGACGCGGGGACGGCGCTCGGCGTCGGTGAGAATCACCTTGGCCCGCGACAGCCGCAGGGTGTGCAGCAGGAAGTCTCCCTTGTTCGCGGCGTTGACCGCCGCGCTCACCGCGCCGATGCGGGCCGCGCCCAGCCAGAAGTAAACCCATTCCGGGCAGGTGCCGGTGAACAGCGCCACGCCATCGCCGCGGCCCACACCCAACGACGCCAGCATGTCGGCCGCCGCGCAGGAGCGCTGCCGCATCTGCTCGAACGTCACCTCGGTCCCGGCGATCGACATCATCACCCGGTCGGGGTACTCCTGGGCCCGGCGATCCAGCACCGCCGAGACGGTGAAACGATCCACGCCGAAATCGGAGGGCCCGAGGGGCTTACTCCGAACCGATTGCATCAGGCGCCACTTAGGCTTTCGCGGCAGCCGGGTCGGGCTCGCCTTCGGCGGTGTATCCGAAGTCGATAGCCGAGGGCTCCTCGCCCGGGTAGAAACGGTGCGCCCAGCGGCGCAGCGCCGCATAGTCGTGCGCCTCTTCGGGAGCCAGGTTCGGCTTCTCCAGGTACTTCATGTTCTCCCAGGTGAAGAAGTCCTGTTTGATGACCTGTTGCTGCAGCTCCAGGAACTTGGCCGCGCGCCCGGTGGGCACGTCGCCGGTGTCGCCCGGCTCGCGGATCGACGCCTGGGTATAGAAGTAGTCGGTGTAGTCCTCGTCGACCGGTGTTTGCCCGGTGACCTCGATGGTGGCCACCAGGTCACTCGGGAAGCGGACGAGCCCCAGCCCAAGCGAGTAGTTGTCGTAGATGATCTTCGCGTCGACCGGCCCGTTCGGGCGTCAGCCACGTCTTGGCCCGGCCCCCACCGAAGTGGGCGTTGACGGTGGCGTGCAGGTGATATCCCGCTACCTCGAACGACGCCGTATTGGCGGGGTTGGCGGCCTTGTGCACGTATTGCACGTGGTAGGGGTCGGCCGCGTTCTCGATGATCATCTGCGCGTGCACCTTGACCCGGTTGAGCATCCGGCTGTGCGGGTGCAGCGGGTAGTACTCGCCGGTTTCCAGTTCCGGCAGCGCCGGCGGCTGCCAGTACGGCGCACGCCCGTGGCGTTCGTGCCAGACCAGGATGAAGCCGTACCACTCCATACAGGGATAGGTGCGGATGCGGACGTTGTTCTTGCAGCCGATCTTGCTGTACGGGATCAACGCGTTGGTGCCGTCACCACGCCACTGCCAGCCGTGCCAGGGGCAGACGACGTTCTCGTCTTCGACCGTGCCACCGACGCCCATGTTGGCGCCGAGGTGCTGGCAGTACGCGTCCAGCACGTTGACCTTGCCGGAAGCGGTGCGGAACAGCACCAGCTCCTCGCCGAAGTAGTGCAGGCGCTTGACGTCGCCGGGCGCCACGTCGACTGGCGAAGGCGACGATGAACCACCCCGTCGGGAACCGATAGGTGGACAGCGCAATGCCGGACTGTCCGAACTCACGTTCCGACGGGTCGGACTCTGAAATCGTATTCGTCACGAGAACTCCGTTTCCCACGCGGCCGTGGGCCGCTCTTACCTCACCGCGTTTCGACGACTAAAGTCTATTTTTACTATTTTAAGCATAGAACGTCAACGCGGGCACCAGCCGGTAGCCGCGTGGTGGGAGAGCGAGCGGGGTTGCGCATGACTGCTGCTGCGGTGGACCTATCCGATTTCGCCTTGTGGCGTAACGGTTTTCCCGATGAATTGTTCGCCGAGTTGCGGCGCACCAGGCCACTTTTCCGGCACGGCCTCACGCCGGGCGTGGCACAGACCGTGCACCGTGATTTCTGGGTGGCGACCAAACACCGGCACGCGGTGCGCCTGCATCGCGACACCGAGTCGTTCACCGCTGCCGACGGCCCGCTCATTCAGCCGGTCGCCATGTTCTCGTCGTACCCAACCATCATCACGTTGGACCCGCCGGACCTGAACAAGCGCCGCAAGCTGATTTCCAACGCTTTCAACCCGCGTGCCATCGCCAAACTCGAAGACGGCATCCGGGCGCGTGCGGCGCGGATGATCGACGCGCTGCTCGCCGAGGGCGGCGGAGATTGGATCGACGACGTCGCCGACGCGTTGCCGATGACGGTGATCGGCGACATCATCGGCATCCCGGACGAGGACCGGCCGCGAATATTCGACATCTTCGACCGCATCCTCAAGGCGCTTGCGCCCGAGGCGAGCCCGAGCGGGCAGGTGGAACTCGAGCTCTTTGCCTCGGTCTTCGGGTACGCGATGGAGCTCACCGCCGAAAAGCGGCGCGATCCCACCGACGACATCTGGAGCACGCTGGCGTCCGCGGTGATCACCGGGGACGACGGCGAGCAGTTCAGCCTGCCCGAAAACGAGCTGGAGTTCTTCTTCTTCGTGCTGGCGTTCGCCGGCAGTGACACCACCAAGAACGCACTGGCCATGGGGCTGCAGGCGTTCGTCGCGAACCCAGAGCAGATCGAACGCTATCGCGAGGATGAAGCGCTGCGACCCGGCGCCGTCGAGGAGGTGCTGCGCTGGGCGTCACCGGTGGCGTACTGGACGCGCACCGCGAAGGTCGACGTGGAGATGGACGGCCAGCACATTCCCGCGGGCGACCGGGTGGTGTCGATGCTGCGTTCCGCCAACCGCGACGAGGAGGCCTTCGAGTCCCCGTTCACCTTTGACATCGGTCGGCAGCCCAACCCGCATGTCGCTTTCGGCGGCGGCGGCCCACACCACTGCCTGGGTGCGATGCTGGCGCGCGCGGAACTGCGGGCGGTGCTCGACGAGCTGCTGCTGCGCTGCGATCGCATCGAAATCGGGCCGGCCAAGGTGTCGTATCCGAACCTGACCACCAACATGTCGATCTATGACGAGATGGCGATCTCGCTGGCCGAGCGACGCTGAATCAGTAGGGGGCCGGCCCGTCCCCGAACGCGGCGAGCACCGCCAGCGGATCCAGGTAATCGCGCCAGTGCACGATCTTTCGGCCCTCGATCGTGATGACCGAGACGAATCGGTTGACGTAGGGCGCGCCCGTGCTCACCACCGTGCCGTGCATCGTGTACTCGAGAACCACCGTCGGACTTCTCGGGGTCGTAGTAGCGGTGTACGTCGCTGCTGTGGCTCTGGACGATCGACTCCCCGTAATCGGCATACAGTTCGGCCAGCGCCCCTCGCCCGACGATTCGCCTCGGGTAGGTCGGGACGGTGATGATGAACTCGACCACCACATCCTCGGCGTGGATATCGAAAAAGTCGGTCCCATCGACCAAACCGTCGAGGGCCCCGACGACAAGCTCGAAGTAGGGCCGCATTGCGGCGTACTTCGCCATGTCTCGCGATGACATGGATGCCTCGGAATTCCTCAGTCCTGCAACCGCAGTGCGGCCTTCGGGCATTGCTCCACCGCGGCGCGGACGTCGATTTCCCGATCTGGCGGAACCGGGCCGTTCGCGATCTGCACCACATCCTCGTCGCCCAGTTCGAACACGTCCGGGGCGAGCGATTCACAAAAGCCGTTGGCCTCACACAAGTTCTCGTCGACGGTCACGCGCATCAGATGCCTCCTCATAGACCCTTGGGACGGGTTCCGATCACCCCGCTGGCCGCGAGGTTCGCCAATTCTTCGTCGGTCAGCCCGCAACCGATCGCGCAGTACTTCCCCATTGTGCTCGCCCAGCAGCGGCGGCGGGCGCAGCAGCCAGCGGTCCTGGCCGGACAGGGATGCGAACGGCGGGCACGGATACATCGCTGACCCGATGCTCGAATGTTGCAGCGTCTCGAAGAAACCTCGGTCGCGCAGCTGGGGGTTCTCGGTCACCAGCGACGGCGAGACTACGGGAGCGGCGGGCACACCCGCGCCGGCCAGCCGCTCCACCGTTGATTCCAGTGGCTGCTCGGCGAACCATTCCTGCAGCCGGTGATCGATGTCGTCGGCTCGTTCGCGCCGGCCGTCGGCCGTGGCCAAACCCTCGTCGCACCAGGCCGGCCGCCCCATCAGGTCGACGAGTGCACGCCACTGCTGGTCGTCGCGCACGGTGATCGCGATCCAATCGTCTTTTTCTGGCGCCCCGGCACATCGGTAGATGTTCTGGATCAACCCACCGTGACCGCGATTGCCGCGGCGGCTCAACGTCGTTCCGAAGACCTCCGACTCGATCGCCTGTATCGCGGTGGCGTTCAACACCGTTTCGAGCATCGGCAGCTCGACCTGCTGACCGGTTCCGGTGCGTTCGGTGAAGTTCAGCGCGGCCAGCACGGCGAACGCTGCGTGCACCCCGGCCAGCGGATCGCAGGCTCCACGCGGCGTCACCGGCGGGGCATCCGGCAGTCCGGTCACCCAGGCCAGTCCGGCAAGCTGCTCCATGGTGGGGGCGAACCCGACCCGTTCGCGCCACGGGCCGTCGAGCCCGAACGCGGGCATGCGGGCGACGACGAGTTCGGGATTGACCTCGAGCAGCACATCGGCGGTCAGCCCGAACTGGTCCATCACGCGCGGTGAGAAGTTCTCGATCACCACATCGGCGCCGGCCGCCAGCTTCTTGAACAGGCGGCGCCCCTCCTCGGAACCCAAATCCAGTGTGACCGAACGCTTGTTGGTGTTCATCGCGTGGAAGACCCAGCCGTACTCCCACCAGTCGTCCACGTCTTTGCGCATACCGCCGGAGTACCGAATGCCGTCGGGGCGCTGGATCGACTCCACCTTGATCACCTCGGCGCCGAACGCCGCCAGGAGGTGGGTTGCCGCCGGCCCGGCCCAGAAGGCGGTCAGATCGACGATCCGGACGCCTTCCAGCGGGCGCGCTCGCGGCACCGGATCGCCTTCGGGTTTGCCTGTGCGCCAGGGTGACTCGTCGTTGTCGGCACCGGGGCCGGCGGTGTCGCCCACCGGAGCCGCCGCGCACTCCGACATCAGCCACGGCGGACGGGGCTGGTGAAAGCCGGCCGGGTTTTCCACGAATACCCCACGCTCGGTGGCGTATTCCACCTCGCGGATGGTGGCGCCGTTGCCCAGCGATGCGATCGGCAGCCGGAACAGCTGCCCGAGCTCGACGATCTCCGCGACGGTCCGTTCGGCCAGCCACGGGCCGATCTGCTCGCGGATCAGGTCGCGGTAGCCCCAGCGGCCGATCTGAAAACGCAGCTGCTCAATCTCTTCGAGCTGCGGGCACTCGACCATCGCCAAAAAGTCGAGCCATTGCTGGCCGGTGACCATCGTGATCCCGACGTAGCCGTCCTTGGCCGGCTCGATCGAAGGGACTTCGGTGGTGCGGCTGACCGGCGGCACCCTCAGCAACTGCGAATGCAGCCATTCGCTGCTCTGCATCAACGTCATCGCCTCGAGCATGGACAGGTCGAGATGCTCGCCGGGACCTCCGTGCTCGACGCGGCGGCGCACGGCCAGCGCACCGAACGCGGCGAACACACCACCCATGTACTCCCCCAGGTCGCCGCCGATCGAAATCGGGGGCCCGGCCGGATCACCGCGGAAACCGGGCGAGCCCGCCCAGGCCTGCAAGGTGAATTCGCTGGCGGCGCGATCGGCATACGGTCCGGTCCAGCCGAAGTCGGAGATCGTGACGACGACCGCCCGCGGCGAGTCGGCCAGCAGCTGACGCGGATCGATGCCCAGCGCGGCGGCCCGCGACGGGCCGGCGGTGAGGATGATCACGTCGGCGCCTGCCAATTCGGCCCGCAGCCGCTCGGAGTCGGGCGCGAAGGTCATGCTGCGTTTGCCGGCGTTGAGGTAGCTGTAAAACGGCGACGCCTGGCCATCCGGCATCGGCGAACAGCTCGCGGAGTAACGCCGCAGCCAATCTCCCTGCGGTGGTTCGATTTTGCGCACCTGCGCTCCGGCGTCAGCCAGCAACTTCCCGCAGTAGCTGCCAGCTATCCGGTCGCTGATCTCGACGACACGCAACTCGTGCAGCGGTGTCGGACGGTCATCAGACCCCTGGCTCAATTGCATCCGTCCTTCCGATCGACACGCGATCAGAGATGCTATTTATATCATTACTGCTAAAATAGCTAAGCCAGCCGAGTGCGCGCGCAACATGCCGCGCCACTCTTTCCCGATGCTCCTGCGAGGATTGGATGACCGCCCTGGGAATTGGTCCCGATGCCCGTCGCCGGTTGTCGGCGCCGAGGATCGCCGAAATCGTAGCCGACGAATTGCGCCGGCAAATTATCGACGGCGAGCTTGCCGACGGCGATTTGTTGCCGCGACAGGAAGTGCTGGTCGAACAGTTCAACGTCAGTCTGGTCTCGTTGCGAGAAGCCCTGCGCATCCTGGAAACCGAGGGGCTGGTCTCGGTACGACGGGGCAACCGTGGCGGCGCCGTCGTGCATGCACCGGCCAAGACCAGTGCCGCCTACATGCTGGGGCTGTTGCTGCAGAGCGAGTCCGTTGAGGTCGCCGACCTGGGCATGGCTTTGCAGGAACTCGAGCCCGCCTGCGCCGCATTGGCGGCCCAGCGGCCGGACCGGGCGGACACCCTGGTACCGGAACTCAAGCAGGTCAACGACTCCATGGCCGAGAATCTCGAAGACGGCCGGCTGTTCACCGAAATCGGCCGTGAGTTCCACGATCTCATCGTGCAGGGGTGCGGAAATCACACCATCATCGCCGTCGTCGGCAGTCTCGAGACGCTGTGGGGCAGCCACGAACGCCAGTGGGCCGACGAGAGCGCGGCGCGTGGTACCTATCCGTCGCTGACCCAGCGACGCGCGGTCCTCAACACCCATACCAAGCTGGCCGAGACCATTGCGGAGGGCGACGTCGACCGGGCTCGGCGCATCGCGGGTCGTCACCTCGCCGACACACAGACCTATGTGCTGGCCGGTCGGCCCACGCAACGGATCTATGCACTTTCGCCGCAGGCGTTGTCACGCCCGCGCGATCTCCGGCACTCCTGAGGGAGCCTCACATCGCCATGCGAACCGCGTTGGTCACCGGCGGCAGCGGCGGCATCGGGATGGGATGCGCCCGCAAGCTGGCCGAGCTGGGTTATGACGTCGTGCTGGTAGCCCGGCGCGAGGGCCCGTTACGCGCGGCCGCCGAGGAGATCGGGGCCCGTCACATCGTGGCCGACGCATCCGATCCGCACGGATTCGCCGCTGCGATAAGCACTTTGGAATCGATCGACCTGGTCGTCCACGCCGCGGGCACGCTGGGCGGAACCTATGCGCGCAAGCAGACCTTCGAGCAGTGGCAGACCATCATCTCGGCCAACCTGGATTCGTGCTTCGTGGTGACCTCCGCGGTGTTGCCGCGGATGCGCGCCGGCTCACGCTTCGTGTTCATCTCGTCGTCGGCGGCACACGAGCCGATGATGGCCCGCACCGCCTACTCCGCGTCGAAAGCCGGCATGAACGCATTCGCCCGGGCCTTGGCGCTCGAAGTCGATCGGGACGGCATCGCGGTGCACATCGTGACGCCGGGCCCGGTGGAAACCGAGATGCTGCAGGACGTTCCCTTCGAGATGTACGCGATACGGATCTCCGACGTCGCTGCGGCCGTCGCCTGGCTGGACACCGTGGACCCGTCGGTCGATCTGCCGGAGATCCGGCTTTCCGCGGTGCAGCGCGGTCCGTATGCCCGACCGCCGGTCGTCCCTAACGAAGCCCGCCGCCGGCGCCAGGGAACGTCTTGATCACCGTCTCGCCGAACTCCTGCAGGGATTCCGGCTTCGCGAAATCGGCGAACCACACGTAGCAGCGCTCGACGCCCTGGGCGGCCAGACCCGCAAAGTGCTGGGTCAGCGCGTCGGCGTCGCCGCACACCAGCCCCGGCCCGAGGTTGCCGAATCGGCGCGTGCTCATCTCGCGCACGGCGTCGGGGTCGGCACCCGACCGGGCGAAGCCGATCATCTGTTGCACCGAAATCCGGGCGCTTCCCGCCGCCGGGGCCAGCTTGGGCAACCGGTCGAGGTGGTTGGCCTGCAGGTTCCACCAATCCGCGTAATTGCGAACGAGTTCCATCATGCGCGGTCCGCTGCCACCCAGAACCAGCGGTATCGGATGGTTGCGTCTCGGCAACTGAACCGCGCCGTCCTCTTCGGTGGACTCTCTGGTTTCATCGCCCCAGTACTGCCTGATCAGGGCCAGGTGACGGCCGAGCTGCCGGACGCGGGCCACCGGATCCTGCTGACCGACATCAAATCTGGTGAACTCCGCAGGCCAGGATCCTGAGCCGAGGCCCAGATCGAATCTGCCGCCGGACGCTTCGGACAGGGTGACAGCTTGTTTGGCGAGCACGGCGGGATGCCGAAAGGCGTCGCACAGCACCAGGTGACCGATCCGCAGCCGCTCGGTCTTGGCCGCCACCCAGGTGGCGACGGCCATTGCCTCCCAGATGCTTTCGCCGGGCAACCCGGGAGCCTCGAGGTGATCAATGAAGGCCATGCCGTCGAAGCCACTGGCCTCGGCGTGGCGGGCCCGCTCCGTGATATCGCCCACCGACAACCGCACTTGCGGCAGGAACAGATACCACTCCACCATGCGCCCACCTATGCTCGTGCCGATTGCAACCGGGTCGCTAGTTTACTATCTTTATTATGTTAGGGGTCTTATGGATGTCGGACTGACTTCGGATCAGTTGTCGCTGCGCGACACCGTGCGCGACATCTTGCGCACCGAATGTCCTCCCGATGCCGCCCGCCAGGCCCTGACGGATCCGGAGCGCTGGCGCGCTGTGTGGAAGACGGTAGTCGACCTCGGTTGGACCGAACTGGCCGCACCCGGCGTCGGCGACTACGGGCCCGTCGAACTGGCCGTGGTTCTCGAGGAGTGCGGCGCGGCCCTCGCGCCAATTCCGTTGCTCAGCAGCGTCGGGCTGGCCGCGGGTGTCTTGCGCGCGGCCGGGCTGGACACGTTGCTCACCGAGATAGCGGGTGGCACCGTTGCCACGTTGGCGGTGCACGCCAAGGGATCTCGGACGGCCGGCGCGCCGATGACGCTGCGCCACGGGCGGGTGCGCGGTCGCGCGGTCGCGGTCCCCAATGTGTCTCGGGCAGAGCTGATCGTGGCGCTGGCCAAATCCATCGACGGGTACGTCGCCGTGGTCGTCCGCGGCGGCGACGGCGTGACGATCATTGCGGGCGAGTCCATCGATCCCGCCCAACCGGTGGCCGACGTCGAGATCGACGCCGAGCCCGTGGCCTCCGCACCGGTCAACCTTGAATCGGCGCTGACGGCACCGTTGGTCGCCGTCGCCGCGGATCTGGTCGGAGTGGCCAGCGCCGCCCTGCACCGCTCCGTCGAGCACGCCAAGGCACGCCGTCAGTTCGGCACCGCGATCGGGGCATTCCAGGGAATCAAGCACGCGCTGGCCGACAACTACGTCGGCGTGGAGCGCGCCCGCAGCCTCACCTATGTTGCCGCGGCCCGCCTCGCCGATCCGGGCACCGCACCCGCGGATGCCTGGACCGCCGCGGCGCTGGCCAAGGCGGCGGCCGGCGACGCCGCGGCCGGCTGTGCGCGCACCGCGGTCCAGGTGCACGGCGCGCTCGCGCAGACCTGGGAGCACGACATGCACCTCTACGTCCGGCACGCCTGGCAGGGTGCGGCGCTGTTGGGAGACAGTCGCGCGCTCTACCACGAGGTGGGCTGCCGCTTCGCCGGAGGCGCCGCATGACCAGCGCCACGACTCCATCCGAGGCCGTCGCCGAGTTCATCGACTGGTTGGCGGGGTTCCTGCCGAACGACTACTACGAGAACTACCGCCAATATCGATGGGATATCCCGCTGCGCCGCGACTATCAGCGGGCCGCCTTCGAGGGCGGGTGGCTTCAGCCCACCTGGCCCCGCGAGCATGGCGGCCGATCGTTGGGCCTGCGCGACGCGATGGAGATCCGGATCGAGGGCGCGCTGCGGTCGGCGCCCAAGCTGCCCAACATTGCGGGCCCAGGCGTCGCCGCACCCGGCATCCGCCAGTTCGGCACACCCGAACAGATCGAGCGCCTGCTGGTGCCGCTGCTGCGCGGCGATGAGTGGTGGGCGCTGGGCATGTCCGAGCCGGAGGCCGGGTCGGATTTCGCCGGCCTGCGCACCCGCGCCGAGCGCGACGGAGACGCCTTCCGGGTCAACGGTCACAAGATCTGGACCACCCAGGCCCACGAATCGCGTTGGTGCACGTTATATGCACGCACCGATCCGAATGCGCCGAAACACCGTGGCATCTCGTGCTTGATCCTCGACCTGCACTCCCCCGGCGTGCGCATCGAACCCATCCGGATGTCGTCGATCTCCGACGAGACGTTCTGCGAGGTCTTCCTCGACGGCGTCGAAATCCCCGTCGAAAACCTGCTGGGTCCGGTGAACGGCGGCTGGAACGTCGCACTGTCGTCGCTGCACCACGAACGCCAGATGATCTGGATCATGAACTGGGTCGAAATCAAACGCGGACTCGACGCCGTGCGCAACGCAAGTGAGGGCGCCGCCGAGGGCGGCCAGGATCTGTGCGCCGAGCTGGGATCGCTGCTTGCCGACGCCGAGGCGCTGCGGGCCACCGGATATCGCGCGCTGGGCAACGAACTGGCCGGCCGGCCCAGCCCGGAAGCCGACACTATGAAGCTACTCGGATCGGTTACCTTGCAAAGGGTTTGGGAACTCGCGGCCGCCGCCGAAGGACCGCACTCGGCCAGCGACCCGGATCTGCTGTTCGAACGCCAGGACGCGCTCGCCGCCACCATCTACGGCGGAACGTCGGAGGTGCAGCGCAACATCATCGCCGAGCGACTGCTCGGGCTGCCGAAGGGATGACGATGGACTACGACCTCGGTGACGACGCCGTCGAACTGCGACACCGCCTGCGGGAGTTGATCGCCCACCATGTCCCGCCCGATTTCCTCGGCGCCTGCACGGAGGATCCGCAAGACCTGGCCACCACCGAGACGTTCTGCAAGCTGCTGGCCTCCGAGGGATTGCTGGCGCTGGCCTGGCCGAAAGAACATGGCGGCGGCGGTGGTTCGGTGTGGCAGCAGACGGTACTGCGCGAGGAGATGTGGGCCCAGCACGAGCCCCGTGGTCCGCAATACATGGGGATCAACTGGGTCGGCCCGGCATTGATGCGTTACGGCACCGCCGAGCAGAAGACGAAGCACCTGGCGGCCATTGCCTCCGGTGATGTGATCTGGTGCCAAGGCTTTTCCGAGCCGGAAGCCGGGTCGGATCTCATGTCGTTGCGCACCCGAGCCGTGCCGGACGGGGATGGTTGGCGGATCACCGGCCAGAAGGTGTGGACGTCGTATGCGCAGATGGCGTCATGGTGCGTGCTTGCGACGTGCACCGACCCCGATGCCCCAAAACACAAGCGGCTCACGCTTTTTCTGATCCCGATGGACCGGGCCGGTTTCACGGTGCGGGGAATCCCGTCGATGCTGGGGCCGCATCACCTCAACGAGATGTTCCTGGACGATGTGCAGGCGTTCCCGGGTGATGTTCTCGGTGAGCCGGGTGACGGCTGGCGGGTGATGCGCGAAGCGCTCGCGTTCGAGCGCGTGGGTATCGCGCGCTACGCGCGTTGCGAGTCGCTGCTGCATCGAATCCAGAACGAGCTCGGCGACCAGTGGGACCAGCTGCCCGAATCACTGCGGGCTCGGTGGGTTCGCGCACTTGTCGATTTACGGGTGGCCAGGCTGCTGGCCTACCGCGCCGTGTCGCTGCAGGACGACCCGTCGGCGGGTGCGGCGGCCAGCGCCGCCCGCATCGCGACCACCACCTGCGATCAGCAGGTGGCCGAGCTGCTTTTCGACGTGCTGGGGCCGACCGCGCTGGACAGCGGCGCGTCAGCGGCACTGCACGGGGCGGTCGAAGACCATTGGCGCTATGCGCAAGCGGCCACCGTGGCATCGGGCACCATCGAGGTGCAGCGCATGCTGGTGGCACGAGAAGCTCTGGGAGGAAGCCGGTGAAAACCGCACTGCCACAAGATATTAGCGACTTCGCGGCGGTCGCCGCCAAGCGGTTCGATCGGCTGGGCGGCCCGCAGGCCGCGCTGCGGGCCGAGACCGACGACAGCGTTCGGGACGCGGCGCGCACCGCGCTGGGCGAACTCGGCGCGTTCGAGCTCGATATCCGGTCCGGACCCGACGACCTGCTGGCCGCAGCTGTGCTCTGCCAATCCGCCGGTGCGCACGCGCTGCCTTATCCCCTCGTCGAGGAACTACTGGCCATCGACGGCGCCCGGCTGGCCCTGGTCAATCCCGAGGCACCGCGCATCGACCATGGCGATCTGCCCGGCGACTGGATCGCCGCGGACCTCGATGGCAACCGGTACCAGCTGCAGCTGGCATCGCGAACGAACGCCAAACTGGGGCCCTTCCTGGTGCCGGCCTCGTTGAGCGCACCCGACGGGACGGTTCCGGAGCGCGACGTTAATCTTCATCTCGTGCTGGGATCATGGCGGATTCTGGGAGCAATGCAGCGCTCGCTGCAGATCGTCACCGACCATGTGCAGGCCCGGATCCAGTTCGGCAAGCCGCTGGCCGAGTTCCAGGCCGTCCGGTTCGCCGTCGCGGATGCCTCGGTCGCGGTCCGCGGACTGCACGAGCTCGCGAAATACACCATTTGCCGACCGGAATCGCTGCCGGTGCAGGCGCATTCCGCCGACGCGCTGGTGCTCAGGTTCAAAGCCACCGACACCGCACGGCAAGTGCTGCGTGCCTCACACCAGCTGCTCGGCGCGCTGGGCTTCTGCGACGAGTCCGACGTCAGCGTGCTCGACCGGCACACCCAGCCGCTGATCCGGTTGCCGCTGGGCGCCGAGGCGCTCGGGCTGCGGCTGATCTCCGATGTCCGCGACGGCTCCCTGGAGACCCTGTTCAGCGAGCCGGTGTCGGAGCCGGTATGACGACCGAGTCCGCGACTGCCGGTGCGACGCCCAACCCGCTGGACGACGGCATCCCATTCGGAACCAAACTGCAAGAGCTCGCCCGAGAACACCCTGACAAGACCGGGGTCACCGTCGTCGCCCTCGACGGCACCGCCCAGAGCCTGACCTTCGGCGAACTCGACGCCCGCGCCAACCAATGGGGACGGGCGCTGGCCGCCAGCGGTGCGCAAACGGGTTCTCTTGTCGCGCTTGCTATCCCGAACTCTCAACACCTCATGCTGGCCACGCTGGGGTGTTGGAAGATCGGCGCGGTTCCCGTTCCCATGCACTGGGACCTGCCCGACTGGGAACGAAACCGGGTGCGTGAGGTGATCGACCCCGCCGTCGTCGTCGATGAAAAAACCCGCTGGGAGTTGGATGCTCGTGCCGCCGGCGAGTCCACCAGCCCCCTGCCCGCGGCCATCTCCCCCAATGCCAACGGAATCTGCAGCAGCGGGTCGACCGGCGTACCCAAGGTGATCCTCAGCTTGGCGCCGTCGGTCTGGACTCCGCAGCACGGCGAGCCGTTCTTGTCGAACTGGACACCGGTGGCGCAGCCGCAGACCATCATGGTGCCCGCACCGATGTATCACACCAACGGCTTCGCCACCTTCTTCTTCCTGCTGGCCGGTGACCACCTGGTCGTGCTTGAAAAGTTCGACGCTGCACTGGTTTTGGACGTGATCGAACGCTTTGAGATCACCAACTTCACGGCCACCCCCACGATGCTGGCGCGCATCGCGGCCCGGCCCGACGTCCGGCAGCGAGACTTGTCCAGCGTCGTTTTCATCCTGCAGGGCGCCGCGGTGATGCCGCCGTCGCTGATGCATACCTGGTGCGAGCTGCTCAGCCCGGAGCGGATCGTGACGGCGTACGGCATGACGGAGAACCTCGGGCTCACCGCGTTGCGCGGCGACGAGTGGCTGGCTCACCCGGGCAGTGTCGGCCGCGGCTTCCGGGACACCGAGATCCGGATTCTCGACGCCGGCTACAGACCGCTTGGACCCGGTGAACACGGCGAGATCTACCTGCGCGCACCGATGAGCGCGGGATCCCGCTATCTGGGCGGCGCGCCGCCGCTCCCGTCGACCGACGACGGCTTCCGTTCCGCCGGTGACATCGGGTACCTGGACGAGGACGGCTTCCTCTATATCGTCGACCGGCGCGCCGACATGATCGTCAGCGGCGGTGCCAATGTCTTTCCCGCCGAAGTAGAGTCGGCACTTGCGGGCCACCCCGGCATCGCCGACGTCGTCGTCATCGGACTCACCGACTCGCAGTGGGGACGCCGGGTGCACGCGGTGGTTCAGCTCGCAGAGGGTGCGCCGCTCACCGAACAACAGGTGATCGACTACGCCAAGAGCCGCCTGGCGCACTACAAGGCTCCCAAGACCGTCGAGTTCGTCGACGCGATTCCCCGCACGGCGGCGACCAAGGTCAATCGCTCGGCGATGATCGCCGCCCGCGAGGGGTGAGGGTCGCGGCTAGATGTGGTGGCCGAACCCCCAGACCCCGGAATAAGGATCGGGCCGAACCCACGGCGGCGGCCGGGACGGGCCGTCCCGGCCGGTCCCGCACGGCGCGATGGTCCGCGCGGTAACCTCATTCTCGATGCGCACGCATGCGCAACGGAAGGGGACCTAGCGCTGATGACCGCCCCCAGTGATGAAGCCGAAGTGACGCGCGGCGACCGCTTCATCAAGACGGCCGTGGAGATCCTGCGGGAGACCGGACGCACCGACTTCACCGTGCAGGAGATCGTCGCCCGCTCCAAGACCTCGCTGCGAGCCTTCTACCAGCACTTCAGCAGTAAGGACGAACTGCTGCTCGCGCTGTTCGACAGGACGATTTCGCAGTCGGTGCTGACCTGGCGCGCCGAGACCGCCGGCCTGGACAGCACCTCCGCATTGAAGCTGTTGATCGACCGCATCAGCCAGCAACCGGAATCGAGCACCCAGGACAGCCTCAACCGGGCGCTGGGCCTCTACAACCAGCATCTGGCCGAGACGCGTCCCCGCGAATACGCCCGCGTGCTGTCCCCGTTGCATCAACTGATTCGCGACATCGTGGGGCAAGGCATCACCGAGGGAGTGTTCAACCCGGGCCTCGATGTCGCGGCGTCGGCCGCGATCGTCATGCAGACGGTGGTGGGAGCCCAGCGGTTGCATTGGCTGGGTACCGAATTGAACGGAACGCCGATCGACGCGGGGCAGCTGTACGACTTCCTCAGCCGTGCGTTGGGCATCCGCGACACCGACGACGAAACGAGCACACCTACGCTGGCCGAGCTATTCGCCCAAATCGGCATGCGCGCGGCATCACGCAATGGCGAATTCGCGATGACGATGCCCGTAAGTCCGCATGTGGTCAAACACTTCCGGCGCGTTGCAGGGCGGCCTGATCGCCACACTTGTCGACGTGGCGGGCGGCCAGTTCGGGCTGGATTTTCTGCAGCCGGGCACCACCATGACGACGGCGGATCTGTTCGTCCGCTACCTGCGGCCGATCCGGCAGGGCGCCGCGCTGGCGGTGCCCAGGATGCTGCGAGCCGGCCGGCGGGCGATGGTCATGCAGATCGACATCTACGGCGACGGCGACGACGAAGTCGCCGCAACGGCGACCGTCAATTTCGCCATCATCAACGGCGCGACACCGAAGGGTCTCCGGGCGGACACCTAGGCCGGTATATGTTGTTGGGCAGAAGTGGTAACGTCATTACCACCCAAAGAGAATCCAGCCTTCAAGGAGATCGCCATGCCGTCTCGCGAGCTTTCCTTTCCGGTGTTCGACGCCGACAACCACATGTACGAGCCGCAGGAAGCGCTGACGAAGTTCCTGCCGGAGAAGCGCAAGAACGTCATCGACTACGTGCAGGTCCGCGGTCGCACCAAGATCGTGGTGCGCGGCCACATCAGCGAGTACATCCCGAACCCGACCTTCGAGAAGGTCGCCAAGCCCGGCGCCCAGGAGGACTACTTCCGCAACGGCGCGCAGGGCAAGACCTACCGCGAGATCCTGGGCGAGCCGATGAAGGCCATCCCCGCCTTCCGCGAACCGGGCGCGCGGCTCGAGGTCATGGACGAACTCGGCATCGACTACGCGCTGATGTTCCCGACGCTGGCCAGCCTGGTCGAAGAGCGGATGAAGGACGACCCGGAGATGACCCACGACGTCATCCACGCGCTCAACGAGTGGATGCACGAGCAGTGGTCGTTCAACTACCAAGAGCGCATCTTCGCCACCCCGGTGATCACCCTGCCGATCGTCGAGCGCGCGCTCGAAGAACTTGAGTGGTGTCTGGAGCGCGGCGCCCGCACCGTGCTGGTCCGCCCGGCGCCGGTGCCCGGTTATAAGGGCAGCCGGTCGTTCGGCCTCGAGGAATTCGACCCGTTCTGGCAGGCCTGCGTCAAGGCCGGCATCCCGGTCTCGATGCACGCATCGGACAGCGGTTACTCCGAATTCGCGAATGTGTGGGAGCCGGGCGACGAGTTCCTGCCGTTCAAGCCGACCGCCTTCCGGAGCTTTGCGATGGGCCATCGGCCGATCCTGGACGCGATGGGTGCGCTGGTCTGCCACGGCGCCTTGTCCCGCAACCCCGAGCTGCGGATCCTGTCCATCGAAAACGGCGCCGACTGGGTGCCCGACCTGTTCAAAGGCCTCAAGGGCGTCTACAAGAAGATGCCGCAGTCGTTCAGCGAGGACCCGGTCGAGGCGTTCAAGCGGTGCGTCTACATCACCCCGTTCTGGGAGGACCGGTTCACCGAGATCGTCAACATGGTCGGCACCGACCGGGTGATGTTCGGCTCCGACTGGCCGCACCCTGAGGGCCTCAAGGACCCGATCACCTTCGTCGACGAGCTCGCCGACTTCAGCGACGAGGACATCGCCAAGATCATGGGCGGCAACCTGATGGAGCTCATGAAGGTTTCCAAGCCGGCCAAGAAGCCGGTCTCCGCCTGATCCAGCACTGAGCATCGCCCGCCTCCGAGCGACATATCGCAGAGTTGTCGCTCGGAGGCGGGCATCTTTATATGTCCTGGTCCCCGGTGCGGCTATAGACGCGGCCTTCCGCCTTGCTATAGAAAAGAAGCTTCCCTCCGAACAAGGATGTCGCCACCGGCATCCAGCACGGTCTCGCTGACGCGACCGGTTAGGAGTGCACGATGAACCCGGCTCCGGTCGAGTCCTCAGTGACCAGGGTGACGCTCAGCCCCCGGCTGGTTTCCGAACTCGGCGATCCGCACAGCACATTGAGGGCAGCGACCCAGCGCAGCGGCGCGGTGGTCGTCATTCGCGCGGGCGGTGAGGTCGATGCCTCCAACGAGCACACCTGGCGTCGGCTGGTCGAAGAAGCGGCCGCGGCCGCCAACCCCCCGGGCCCATTCATCGTCGACATCAATGGCCTGGATTTCATGGGCTGCTGCGCGTTCGCCGTGCTGGCCGCCGAATCCGAGCTGTGCCGCCGTCGCGGCGTCACATTGCGGCTGGTCAGCTGCGATCCCGGCGTCGCCCGCGTCATCCAGGCGTGCAATCTCGGCGCCGCATTGCCCCTGCATCCGACCATCGACACCGCGCTGGCTACGACGGTGACATGAGTACGGGCCCCTCGCTGCGTGCACAAGCTCACGGGCCGTTAGCAAACTGATGCACGAGGCACCGGCCAACCATTGCTAATCTGATAACTTGCGTGTGTCGAATAGGGCCGCGCATTGTTGGATTTCTCGGTCCCTAGAAAGGCCCGCAGGGAGGCTCCGTAGGAGGGACGGCCATATGGTGGCCGAAAAGGACTGGGACAAAATTGTCGGTGCGGCTGACGACGTGCGCCGCATCTTCGAGAAGGTCCCCGCGATGCTGATCGGCCTGGAAGGGCCCGAGCATCGCTTCGTCGCGGCCAACGCGGCCTATCGTGCTTTGAATCCGGCGTTCAACCCGGTGGGAATGCTGGCGCGCGAGGTCTATCCCGAGCTGGAGAGCCAGCAGATTTTTCAGATGCTCGATCGGGTCTATGAGACCGGTGAGCGCGCAATCCGGGGCGGAGTGGCGGCTGCAGGCCGACTTCGAGGGTTCGGGAGTCGAGGAGAGGTACTTCGACTTCCTCGTCACTGCGCGTCGCGGATTGGGCGGATCCATCGAGGGTGTGCAGATCATCTTCGACGACGTCACGGACCGCGTGCAGGCGCGCTTGGCCACAGAGGCGCGCATCGAGGAGCTCTCCGAGCGCTATCGCAACGTCCGCGATTCGGCCATCGTCATGCAGCAGGCGCTGCTGGCCTCATCCGTGCCCGTCGTTCCCGGCGCCGACATCACCGCGCAGTATCTGGTCGCCACGGAGGACACCGCGGCCGGCGGTGACTGGTTTGACGCGATACCCCTCGGGGACCGGTTGATGCTCGTTGTCGGCGACGTCGTCGGCCACGGCGTCGAGGCCGCTGCCGTCATGTCGCAACTGCGCACCGCGCTGCGCATGCAGATATCGCAGGGCTACAGCATCACCGAAGCACTCGAAGCGGTCGATCGCTTCCACGAGCATGTACCGGGATCGAATTCAGCCACCTTGTGCGTCGGCTCGCTGGACTACGCCACGGGCGAATTCCAGTACTGCACCGCCGGCCATCCGCCGCCGTTGCTGGTGGCCGCCAACGCGACCGCACGGTACGTGGAACCTTCTGGCGGGGGTCCACTTGGCAGCCACGTCGGATTTCCGGTTCGCACCGAGATGCTCGACATCGGCGACTCAGTCCTGTTCTATTCCGACGGCCTGATCGAACGCCCCGGCCGGCCGCTGGGCGCGAGCACCGCGGAATTCGCGGACCTGGCCGCCAACATCGCCGCCGGCATCGGCGGGTTTGTCATTGACGCGCCGACGCGAACGATCGACCGTATCTGTTCGGAGACACTCGAATTGCTGCTCCGGTCAACCGGTTACAGCGATGACGTCACATTGCTCGCAGCACAACGGCGCACTCCCCTGGCGCCGCTGCACATGACGCTGGACGCGACGATCCACGCCGCCCGCACCGTGCGCTCCCGGCTTCGCACCTGGCTCTCGGAGATCGGCGCCGACGCCGACGACATCTCCGACGTGGTGCACGCGATCTCGGAGTTCGTCGAGAACGCGGTCGAACATGGTTACGCCACGGAGGTTTCCGACGGTGTCGTCGTCGAGGCATCGCTGTCCGGCGATGGCAACCTGCATGCCGCGGTGATCGATCGCGGACAGTGGAAGGATCACCGTGAAGGCGAACAGGGTCGTGGGCGCGGACTTGCGATGGCCGAGGCTTTGGTTTCCCAGGCGCTCATCACGCGTAGCGACGATGGAACGACGGCCAGCGTGACGCACCGTCTGTCGCGACCGGCCAACTTCGTCACCGACACGATCGTCAGCCGGTCCACCTACCGGCGGGCCATCGACAACGAATTCGTCTCGACGGTCCGCGATGCCGGCCACATCGTGGTCAGCGGTGACGTCGACTCCAACACCGCGTCCACGCTGGACCGCCTGATCGCGGTCGAAAGCCGCTCGGGCATAGCACCTTTGACGATCGACCTCGGCGCGGTCACGCACCTGGGGTCTGCGGGCGTCAGCGCGTTGGCCGCTGCCCGTGACCGGGCCCGCAGACAGGGCGGCGACTGCGTTCTGATCGCCCCGCCGGGAAGCCCCGCGCATCACATTTTGTCGATGGTCCAGATACCCGTCGAAAGCGGCGATAGCGAGAACGTCTTCGCGCAGGACTAACGCGGCAGACCGCGTTCACCGTGCCGCACCTGATTGAACGGCACCCCGCGATCGGCGGCGTATTCTCGTGGGAAACCCAGCACCCGTTCGCCGATCACGTTACGGGCCATTTCCGTTGTGCCACCACCGATGGCGACATTCTGCCGAGACAGGTAGCGCAGTCCCGGTCTCCAGGCCTTCACCAATCTCGCCCACCACGCCGACGGCTCCCCCGACCGCCATCGCGGTGTCCATGTCCAGCGTCACGGTCTCGGAATGGAACAACCGGATGAGCGTGCCGGCCGCCGGGGGCAGCACACCGTCGCGGACATTGCGGTACACGTGATCGATCAGCTGCTCGGCCACCGCCCGGTGCACCAGCGCCCGGCCGGCCATCTCCCGAACGCGCTCGTTGTCGGCCTGACCGGTCTTCTCTATAAGCCCAACGTAGTCAACGGGACTCGTATGGCCACCCTCGCTGCCACTGCCGCTGGCGAACTCCGAACCTTGCCCGACCGCGCGGCGCTCGTGATACAGCTGCCGCGACGCCACCGCCCATCCACCGTTGACCTCGCCCACCACGGCGTCGGCGCCCACGTCCACGCCGTCGAGGAACTCTTCGCAAAACTCCTTGGAACCGCTGAGCATCGTGATGTGGCGCAACGTGATTCCCGGGTGATCGATCGGCACCAGGAACATGGTCAGGCCTTCGTGCTTGGGCACATCCCAGTCGGTGCGGGCCAGGCACAGTCCGTAGTCGGCGGCGAACGCACTGGTGCTCCAGGTCTTGGCGCCGTTGATCACCCACCGGTCGCCGCGCCGTTCGGCGCGGGTGATGACACCGGCCAGATCCGATCCGCCGCTGGGTTCACTCAACAGCTGCACCAACACTTCATCGCCGCGCAGTGCCGCGGCGATGTGCTGCTTCTTCTGCTCTTCCGTACCGGTGTCGAGCAGCGTCGCGCAGCAGATGGTGAACGTCGGAGTGTTGAGGATCAACGGCATCTCGTAGCACAGGGATTCGGAGTCGAATGCCTTTTGGTAGGCGTAATCCAGACCCAGGCCGCCGTACTCGCGCGGAAAGCAAATACCGGCGAATCCGCCTTCGTAGAGCCGCTTTTGCAGTTCTCGGGCCCGTTTCCAGGCTTCCTCGTCGTCGCGCGGCGCGGGCGGCGGCGCCTCGGGGTCGATGGCCGGCATGTTGTCCGCCAACCACGCCTTGGCCCGGGCGGCGAACTCGGCAACGGATTCCGTCGGCGTCATCTGGTCGTACCTCCGGCCGCGGAACGTCCGGCTTTCTCTGATTCATACACCCGCAAGTTGTGCTCCTCCGGGGTGCCGAACAAGGAGCGGTACAACGTAACCCGCCTCAGGTAGAGGTGCAGGTCGTGCTCCCAGGTGACGCCGATGCCGCCGTGCATCTGTACGCAACCCTGGACGATCCGCCCCGCCATCTCGCCGACGTAGGACTTGGCGATGCTGGCCGACAAGCCCGCTTCGGGTGAGCGATCGGCAACGTCGGCAACCGCGGCGCTCGTGGTGGCGCGGCATGCCTCCAGCCACAGCTTCATGTCGGCGAAGCCGTGTTTGAGTGCTTGATACGACGCCAGCGGGCGGCCGAACGTGTGCCGGTCCAGCGCCCACTGGACGGTGAAGTCGAATACCGTCTGCACGACGCCGACCACCTCGGCGCACTGCAACACCTGAGCGATCTGGCTCTGCCGGTCGATCAGCGCGGCGGTCTCGGCGGCGGTGCCAACGGCCGCGGACGAGTCCACCACCACCCCGTCGAAGTGCACCCGCGCGTAATGCTTGACCAAGTCGACGGACTGCTGCGGCTCGACCCGAACGCCCGGCGCGTCCGTCGGTACCAGGAACTGACGGATATCGTCGCCGCATCGCGCCACCACGAGCAGCAGCGCGCTCTGGGCGCCGGCCTCGACGCGGTCCTTGGTGCCGTCGATGCGATAGCCGGAGTCGGTCTGGATGGCCGTCACCGACGGGTCCAGCGGCGCCCAGCCGCGGCCGGGTTCCGAGACTGCCCAGGACGCCACGGTTTCGCCGGAGATCAGCGACTCGATGACGGCGGCGTGCGCTTGCGCGTCGGCGCATTCGGCCAGGGCGGTCAGCACGACGCTGACCGGATACAGCGGTCCGGGTGCCACCGTCTTGCCGAGTAGTTCGGCGACCGTGGCCAGATCCGCGAGACCGCTCTCCGACACACTGCCGCCGCCCAACTCCTCCGGAACGAGCAGGCCCGTCCAGCCGAGTTCCGCGGCGCGCTGCCACCAGGCCGGATCGAAGGAAACCCCCGCCGCGTGCAGCTCACGGACGCGACCGAGCGGCGCCTCCTTCTGCAGAAAGGATTGGGTTGTCGAGACGAATAGCGCCTTTTCAGGCGAGTCCACGGCGGTCATGATGCCGACAGACCCTTCCGCGACATTCGGTCGCCGCCGCCAAGAATCACGTTCTCGATATTAGCAAACGTCAATACCGTAAGAGCTCCCGGAGTTCAGTCGATAGCCCGATCGAGCTGCTACATCGCGAACACGCGGCGGACCGACTGTGCGTGCAAGGCCCGGTTCTCCTGAGAGACAACCCAATCCGGCACCATCGAGTCGAATCCGTTGAATGTCGCTGCGATGACGTGCAATTCGGTGTGGACGAAAGCATGAAGGAGCCGGTTGGCATAGTCGATGGCTTCGTCGCGGCACGGGTCGATCTCGGAGCAACTGATGAACGTGGGCGGCAGCCCCTCCAGGTTCGCCCGGTGCGCCGGAACGTGTTGGCCGGTGGCGCTGGTCGGGCCGAGATAGTGGCCCCACGCGCGGCTCACCGCGGGGCCGTTGAGCCCCGGCGTGCGCTGAAACTCGCGCCGCGACGGCGTGGCGTCGCTGTCGAGCATCGGCTGGTGCAGGATCTGCATCCGGATCTGTGGACCCTCGTTGTCGAACATGCGCTGGGCCAGGCTCGCGACCAGGGCGGCACCCGCGTCGCGGCCCATCACGGCGATGCGGCTCGGATCGACATCGAGCTCGGCGCAGTTGCGGATGGCGTAGTAAAGGCCCGCCTCGACGTCGTCGAGTGCCGCGGGGGCCGGGTTCTCCGGCGACAGCCGGTAGTCGACCGAAACCACCAGGCAGCCGCCGTCGCGAGCCAGCTCCACGCACTCCGCGTGGTCGGTGTCGAGGTTGCCGCTCACGAAACCACCGCCGTGGGCGTACACAAGCAACGGCGCTCCCGAGTCACCTTCGATGCGGCCCCGGTAGAAGCGGAGGTTCAACTGCTGGCCACCCGGACCGGAGATCGAGCGCGATTCGACGGCCACGCCCTCGGTGTCGATTGCCGCGGCACGCTGGGCGGCCAACAGGTTGGCCTGCTCCCGTTCGGCGGCCAGTGTCTCGGCACGGAATTCGACGATGCCCAGCTCGCTCGCGGCGTCGCGCAGCACCGGGTCGAGGCGGTTAATACCTTGCGGGCGGGTCAGATCCGTTTGTGTCATACCCTCTCAACTTCCGGGCTCATGGTGGGGGCTGTCGTGCGGGCCTGGCGGGAGGCCATGTCGGAAACCATATTTAAGGTAGACCTGATCGGCCGCGAGCCGTCACACTCCCACTTCTCGGCCACGGCGGCGGCATCGAGCGACGACCATTTCTTGTCGTATTTGCTGATCAGTGGCCTCAGCGCGGCGGGGAGACCGGGCCCGGGCGATTCAGCTTTCCGGGGTGACGGAGACTTGCCGCTCACCGGGGAGCGCCTTGACGGTTGCCGGCAGCCCATACAAGGCCGTCGCATTCCCGCGCATGATCCGCTCCCGCTGGTCGGCGGGGAACCGGTTGATGGCGTAGGTCGGCGAGTCATAGCTCCAGTGCGGATAGTCCGTCGAGAACATGAGATTGTCTCCCAGGTCCATCATTTCCAGATACTCGCGAAACTCTACGGTGTCGGCGTCTTCCAGAGGCTGGGTAGTGAAGCGAACATGTTCGCGCACGTAGTCCGACGGACGGCGCCGCACGTGGGGCAAGTCGCCACGGCGGGCTTCCCAGATCCGGTCCATTCGTGACATCACCGGCATCGCCCAGGTGAAGCCGCCCTCGATGAACACCACCCGCAGGTCCGGATGCCGGTCGAACGCGCCGTCGAAGACCAGGCTCATCAGATGCGACACATACAGCAACGGCCAGGACGCGAAGAAGTCGTGCCAGTGCGCGGGATTGCCGACCGGATAGAGCGGGATCAATTCGAACGGCGTCTGACCCATCAGGTGCGTGGAAATCGGCAGCCCGTTGCGCGACGCGGCTTCGTAGAGCGGGTCGAAATGCGGGTTGCCGAACGGGATTCCGCGTGTCTGCGGCGTCATCAGCACCTGGGCCATGTAGGGATGTCCCGCCCAGCGCTCGACCTCACGCGCGGCCTGCCCCGGTGTCTGCGCGCTGACGCTGATCGACCCGCGCCAGCGGCCGTGCGCGTTGTGCTTGTCCAGCCAGACGTCCGCGAGCCAGTCGTTGTAGGTGGACTTGAGCACGTGTTCGGCCTCGGGCAGCTGCGCGTCGCACATCGGCTCCAGCGACGCGATGCTGACTCCGGCATCGACCAGCAGCTGCTGGGCTGCGAAGTCCGGGTCGCTGCCGGCGACTCCCCCGTTGGGCGGCCACGAGTCCATGCGCAGCGACGACGTCTTGAACGAATCCGGGGTGTCGTAGAAGTACGACATCGGGCTCACCGCATTCCCGGTCGGCCAGATCTTGTCCACCCACTCGGCCGGTGCGTACGACTTGAGCACATCGTTCGAGACCGGCAACGGATGCACGTCGGTGTCCACGATGGTGACCGCGATGTGGTCGTCGTGCTCTGTCGGCGACTCGACCCGCTCGATCGTGGTCATGGCACTCTCCTTATCCCGGCCGAGCCTCAGCTCGCGCCGTAAGCCCATAGAGGTCACTGGCGTTTCGCCACAACACCTGGTCGCGCTGCGGCCCGTCGAGCCCCGCGGCCGCCACGTCCGGCGACGACGTCGACCAGTGCGGGTAGCTCGATCCGTACATCAGCAAGTCGGTCTTGCCGCTGAACTCCATCCAGCGCTGCGTCTGGCCGGGCTCGAGCGCCCCGTCGAATGCCGACGAGCAGAACCGGACATGGCCGGGAAGGTATTCGCTGGGATAGCGATCGACCCACGGCGTCTGGTCGCGCATGGACAACCAGAAGGTGTCCAGCCGCCACATCAGCGGAGTGAGGATGTCGTAGCCGCCGTCGGCGAAAACGAATTTCAGGCCGGGTAGCCGGCCGAACACGCCCTCGATGATCAGCGTGGCGAGGTGCACGAAGTAGTTCAGCGGCATGAAGGCCGCATATCCCGGGTAGGTGTGCGCGTGCCCGGCGAAGGTCGGCGCATGGTCGACACCGTTGCCGCCGTTGATGTGCACCGCCACCGGCAGCCCATGGGCGGCCGCGGCCTCCCAGATGGGCTCGAACATCGGCTTGCCGTACGGCTCGCGCGACTGCATCGGAATGCCGACCTGCACCAGCTTCGGGTGACCGGCGAGGCGCTCGATCTCGGCGACCGCGCCCCGGGGATCTTCCGGGTTGACGCGGATGGTGCCCCGGAACCGGCCGGTGGTGTCGGGCTCGAGCCACCGGTCCAGCAGCCAGTCGTTGACCGCCGCGCAGATCCTGCTGTTGAGCAGGTAATCGGCGATGTTGCCGCGAGTCAGCGGGTTGAGGATCGCGAAATCGACCCCCATGTCATCGAACAGGTGGCGGCTGACGGTCTCGGGATCCGAACCCGGATACAACTCGGCGTCGTAGAGGTCTTGCCGGTAGTCGCCGCCGGGGGCCTGGTACCACTGCTGCTCCACGTCGGGGATCGACCGCAGTTGGTGGGCGGCCGGGAGGTAGCGCCGGATCTCGGCGTTGTAGCGGAAGTGCGGTTGGACGTTGGTGTCGATGATCATGCGGTCAGGTACACCTCCCCGTCGGTGACGTCGACTTGGTAGGTACGGATGCGGCGACGCGGATCAGCGATGTTCTGACCCGTGGTGACATCGAATTCCCAGTTGTGCCAAGGGCATCGGACGATCTGTCCGTCGCGCACCCGGCGTATCCCGCCGGGCTCGTCCGGGGCCGATTCGGTGGTGCCCCCGAGCAAGCCAAGACATAGCGGGGCGCCTTCGTGCGAGCAGTAATTCACGATCGCGTAGAACGCGCCGTGCACGTTGTACACGCCGACGCCGAACTTGCCGACGTCGACCAGCTTCATCCCGCCGGGCGGCAGCTCGTCGAGGGAGCACACGAAACGCCGCTGGGACACTTGCGAATCACCGCCTCGTTGACATCCATTTCAATACTGAGCCCGTTACGGTAACCATCACAAGCCGTTGGGCTTCGTTGCTATTTATACTATGATAGCGACATTCCGCTCGGATACACCCGCCGAAGTCGCCGGGGGCGGTCACGACCGACCCGCGCCAACGGCCTTACTGGTTGCTCAGGAGGAGCGCTGATGCCGTTAAGCACCGACCCCGTCGGCCAGCCCGTCACACTCGATTTCACCGGTGAAACCAGCCCCTATCCGTTCTTCGAATACATGCGGCGTACCGATCCGGTCTGGCACGGCGCTCTCGGGGACCACTCTCAGATGCCGGAGGAGCTGCGACCGAACGACGAGTGGGTGCTGTTCGGCTATGACGGTGTGTTTCAAGCGTTCCGCGACGACCGGATCTTCACTTCTGCCGCCTACGAGAAGACCATCGGCCTGGTCATGGGGCACACGATCCTGGCGATGGGCGGCAAGGAACACCACGACCACCGCAGCCTGGTGGCCAAGGCCTTCCGGGCCACCGCGCTCGAGCGCTGGGAGCCGTCCGTCATCGGGCCGGTGTGCGATCAGCTGATCGACGAAATCAAACATGACTGTCACGCCGACCTGGTGAAGGCACTGACGTTCGAGTTTCCGACCCGGATCATCTCGGTCCTGCTCGGGCTCCCGCCCGAGGATCTCGACATGTTCCGGCGGCTGTCGCTCGACCTCATCTCGATTCCGACCGACATCATGGCGGGGCTCAACGCGGCGAGCGAGTTGCACGGCTACTTCCTCGAGCAGGTCGAGCAGCGGCGCCGCAAGCGCACCAACGACATCATCGGCGACCTGGTCGCCGCCGAGATCGACGGCGAGAAACTCACCGACGACGCCATCATCGCGTTCTTGCGCTTGCTACTGCCTGCCGGACTGGAGACCACCTACCGTTCGTCGGGCAACCTGTTGTACCTGCTGCTGACCCATCCTGAGCAACTCGAGAAGGTTCGGCAGGACCGGTCACTGATCCCCGCCGCCATCGAAGAGGGCCTCCGCGTCGAGACGCCATTGACCATGGTCATGCGGACCACCACCGAAGAAGTCGAAATCGGCGGCAAGACCATCCCCGCGGACGCACAGATCGACATGTGTATGGGCTCGGCCAACCGCGACGAAAGTCGTTGGCCCGACGCCAATCGCTTCGACATCCACCGGCCGCGCCAATCCCACATCGCGTTCGCCGGCGGCATCCATATGTGCCTCGGCATGCATCTGGCCCGGCTGGAAACCCGAGTCATGCTGAACAGCCTGCTCGACCGTGTCTCGAACCTGGCTTTCGTACCCGACGACGGCACCGGCGAGGAGTCGCGGATCATCGGCCTCACCTTCCGGTCGCCGAACAAGCTGCCCGTCACGTTCACCCCAGCCGCATGAAAAGCCGGGCGGCGATCCTGCACGACGTCGGCGGGCCGTGGTCTGTCGAGGATTTCGAACTGGACGCACCGCGGGCCGGCGAGGTGTTGGTCGAGATGGCCGCGGCCGGACTGTGCCACTCCGACGACCACATCCTCAAAGGCGACATGGCGGCGCCAAACGAGATGTTGCGGAAGCTCGGGCTGCCAACCATGTTCCCGACCATCGGCGGCCACGAGGGCTCTGGAACGGTGCGTGAAGTCGGGGACGGCGTAACCGAATTCGCACCGGGCGACCACGTCGTGATGTCGTTCGTCGCCGTCTGCGGACACTGCCGCTGGTGTGCGAGCGGGATGGAGTACATCTGCGACATGGGGGCCAGCGTCATGACTCCCGGGATGCCGACCGACGGCACCTACCGCCATCACACCGCCGACGGCAAACCGCTGGGCCACATAGCCAAGGTGGGAGCCTTCGCGAAACACACTGTGGTGTCGACGAATTCGCTCGTCAAGATCGAGCCGCACCTGCCGCTGGCGCCCAGCGCGCTGCTGTCCTGCGCGATTCCGACCGGATTCGGCTCGGTGGCCAACCGCTCCAACATGCGGGTTGGCGACACGGTCGTCGTGGTCGGCGTCGGCGGAATCGGTACGGGCGCCATTCAGGGTGCCCGGGTCGGCGGTGCCGCCTACATCGTGGCGGTCGATCCGGTGGAGTTCAAGCAGAAGTCGGCCTTACAGTTCGGCGCCACCCACACCGCCGCAACCGCGGTCGATGCAATGGATTTGGTGCGCGAGCTGACCTACGGCGTGATGGCCGACGCCGTCGTGGTCTCGCCGTCGCTGATCACCGCCGACGATGTCCGCGATGCGCTGCGGCTCACCCGCAAGGGCGGGACCTGTGTGCTGACCGGGATGACCTCGCAGTTGACCAGCTCAGTCAAGATCGATCTGCAGGATTTCATCCTGATGAACAAGTCGCTCGCCGGCACCGTATTCGGTTCGTGTAACCCGAAATCGGACATCTTCCGGCTGGCCAGGCTGTACCAGACCGGGCAGCTCCAGCTCGACGAGATGATCACCCGGCGTTACCGCCTCGACGACATCAACGACGCTTACGACGATCTGCGGAACGGCAAAATCGTCCGGGGCATCATCGATTTCGGGATCGAGTAGATTTCCGCCAGCCGCGTCGGCAGTCGTCACGCCTGCCCGCCCTTCGCTGATCTCTGCTGCGCCATCAGCCGCTGCACCTGGCCGTATGCATCGATGGGACTGTGCAGTGCCAGACCGCCGTCGGCGTGCACGATCTGGCCTGTCACCCAGGGTAGTTCGAGCACACCCACGATGGCGCCGGCCACGTCGGCGGCTTGCCCCAGGCCGCCGAGCGCTGTCCGCTCGGACATGCCTTCCACCCAGCCCGGCAGTGCTTCCGGGTTGGCCAGCATCGGCGTCCGGGTGACCCCGGGCCCCACGGCGTTCACCCGGATGTCGTGTGTCCCCCACTCCACGGCGGCGACCTTGACCAACATGTCCACGCCGGCCTTCGACACGCAATAGGCGCCCATGTCCCGATCGGCGATCGAGCCGCTGATGCTGGACACCGCGACGATCGACCCACCCGCACCCGCGTCGATCATCGCCCGCGCTGCCGCGCGGATCGTCAGCCAGGTGCCGGTGAGGTTCACCGCCAGCACCCGTTCCCATTCCGCGGGTGACTGTTTGAGCAGCACGCCCGCAGCTCCGATTGCGGCGCAGGTCACCACCCGGGTAGGCACACCGTGCTCGCGCACGGTTCGTTCCATCGCCGCCGACACCGCATCGGGATCGCTGATATCGCAAGCGATGTCGGCTTCCGAGAGGTCCCACACCACGACGTCGTGACCCGCGTCGCGCAGCCGTCCCGCGACTTCGTGCCCGATGCCGGACGCGCCGCCCGTTACCAGTGCGACGCTCATTTCGCCCGCCCGATCAATTCGACGAGTACGCCGTCCGGTGCGCTGATCACCGCCATGGCGACGGTCTTTCCGTCCGGGGCCACGACATCGATGCGGCGAACACCCTCGGTGAATCCCAATGCCGCCAAGGCGGACGAGCGTCTCGTCGACTTCACGCTGCAGCGAGAGCAAGAAGAATCCGTGCCGTGGCCCTCCGGACCCGGGTAGTGCCGCTTCGGAGCCTGCCAGCTCCACGAGTTCAACAATCCCGCTGCCCGGTGTTTGCGGATCGCCAAGAAAGATCGACCGCAGCCGGTCCGTCTTGGCGCCGAACAGTTCTGGCCAATCGCCGGTGAAGTGATAGTCCATCAACTGGCTCATGCCCAGGCCGTCACGCCAGAATCGAAGCGAGCGTTCGACATCGGAGGTACAGATCGCCGAGTGGTGCACACCGAGCACGAATTACCTCCTGCGCTTGCTTTCTAGGTGACCTTGGCCAGGGTGCGATCCCACAGTTCACGGGCCAGGCCGGGATCGCCCGCCAAGCTGCCACCCGTGATGACAATCGTCCTATGCGTCATTGCCTAGTCCTCCACGGGGGAGTGTATCGACCCCGTGTTAAGCGGATTGCTCAACGGCGCGCGTGTCCGAACCGGGTCAACCCAGATGCGCCAGCTGCGGTTTGGTCCGCACCACGATGACCGTGGGCCCGGCGACCGTCAGCGCCGTGGTGAACTCTTCGGCGAGCCTTTCGGTGGTGTCGACATTGACCGCTCGGCAGCCGAAACCCGTTGCCAACGAGGCAATGTCAAGACCCGGCAGATCGAGCCCGGGCACGTTCGGTGTTTTCTCCAGCAATGCGAACGCCTTGAGCACCGAGTACTCCTCATTGCGCATCACCACGAACACGATGGGCAGCCGGTGCTGGGCGGCGGTGTAGATCGCCTGGATCGAATATTGAAACGAACCGTCGCCGATGGTGGCGATCACGGTGCGCTTGACCCCGCGTGCGCGATCGCCAAGTGCGACGCCCACCGCCCCCGGCACACCCCAGCCGATCCCACCGCTGGCGGTCGCGAAGAACGAACCCGGACGGGTCGTGGGCAACCAGTGCAGCTGCTGAGCCATCGTCGACGTCGACTCCGTGACTACTGGGGAGTCTGCGGGCTTGACGGTGGCCAACGTGGACCACACCGCGTCCGGGGTCAGTGGCGACGAGTCCGCGTCGACGATTTCGATCCTCGCCGCCGACGCGGCAGGAGCCGACGCGGCGTCGCGGCCATCTATCAAACCCACCAGCTGCTCGAGCGCCAACCGGGTATCACTGATCAGGCTGTCGCCGACCGGCGCGGCGCCGGCGAGCGCGGGATCGGCGGTGATCTGTAGCAATTCGCTGCCCTCGGGCAGGTACTCGCCTGCCACATAGGGGTAATACCGGAAGACCTGCGCTCCGATCACCACCACCAAGTCATGACCGCGCAGCACCTCGGCCACACCGGCGATGGTCAACGGCAGCATCCCCCCATACAGCGGGTGGTTCTCCGGAAACGACGCCCGGTCGGGCAGCGGGCCGCTGCGTACCGGTGCACCCACCTTCTCCGCGAACGCCACCCCGGCGTCCCACCCGCCACTGCGATCGACTTCCGGACCGAAGACCAGCAGGGGCCGCTGAGCGCGGTTGATCCGGTCAGCGAAGTGGCGTAA
Source organism: uncultured Actinomycetota bacterium (assembly GCA_963794245.1). Lineage (GTDB taxonomy): Bacteria > Actinomycetota > Actinomycetes > Mycobacteriales > Mycobacteriaceae > Mycobacterium. The sequence goes on from CAWCDD010000010.1 coordinate 366,677, forward strand.
CCGGTCGGCATCGGGTGCCACCCGATGGCTCACCGTCCGGACCACCGCCGGGCCCAGGGCCGGCTTTTCCCAATCATCAAGCGGTATCGACAGATACACCGGCCCAGCCGGTGGCTGCAAAGCCACGGCGTAGGCGCGCATGAACGCCGCCGGTACATCCTCGGCGCGCTTAGGTTCGTACGCCCACTTCACCCAGGGCAACGGGAGCAGCGTTTCATCGGGGTTGGTCAAATACGGTTCGCACAACACCATTTCCCGGGTCTGCTGACCGGCCGTGACGATGAGTGGGGTGTTGCCCCGATACGCAGCTATCAGGCTGCCCATCGCGTTGCCGGTTCCGGCGCTGGTGTGCAGGTTAACCAGGGTGGGTGTGCCGGTGGATTGCGCGAATCCGTCGGCCATGGCCAGCACCGAGGCTTCCTGCAGCCCAAGGATATAGGTGAAATCGTCTGGGAAGTTTTTCAGAAATGTTTGCTCGGTGGAGCCCGGGTTACCGAATACCGTGGTAAGGCCCAACTCACGAAGCAGATCGTAAGTGACTTCGTGGACGGTTTTCGCGTTTGCCATGAGCTGCCCAACTTTCTGTACCCAAGCGGTAATCGGCACCACCGCGGTGCGCCGAGATTCAGTCTCACCGATGAGTGCGGCGCTGTCGATGTGCTCGCGCACAGCGTTGGGTGCAGCCCGGTGTGCCGAAACACAACGGCATCGACAGGCGATCTCCCGGAGTGCCGGCGGAGCCGACTCAGACCAGCGAGTAGCGCACCGGCAGGTGCTTGAGGCCGCCGACGAACGTCGTCGCAACCAACTCCGGATCGCCGGTCAGCTCAATCGATTTGAGCCTGGGCAGTAGCTCGGAGAAAAAGCTGTTGACTTCCATCCGGGCCAGGGCCGCACCCATGCAGAAGTGCACGCCGTAACCGAAGGCGAGGTGCTTGTTGGGGTCTCGCCCGACGTCGAAGCGGAACGGGCCGTCGAAGACTTCCTCGTCGCGGTTGCCCGACACATAGGACAGCAGCAGGGAATCCCCTGCGGCGATGGGTACGCCGCGCACGGTGGTGTCCTCATTGGCAGTCCGCATGAACTCCTTGACCGGGGTGACCCAACGGATCATCTCCTCGGTGGCCAATGGCATCAGGTCGAGATTGTCCCGCAGGCGCTCGAGCTGGTCCGGATTATCGATGAGTGCCTGCAGGCCACCGGAGATGGTCGCGCTGGTGGTGTCATGACCGGCGGTGGCCACGATCAGGTAGTAGGACACGGTGTCGATGTCGGACAGCGGTTCGCCGTCGACACGGGCATTGGCGATCGCCGAGGCGAGATCCTCGGTCGGATGCTCACGGCGCGCCTCGGTCACGCCGTTGAAATATTGAAACATGTCGAGCAACGCGGGGATCTGATCCTCATTCGAGCTGCCGCGTTTGAATTCGGAGTCATCGCTGCCGAACAGCTCCTGGGTGAGCTTGAGCATGCGAGCGAAGTCGGCCTCCGGGATGCCCAGCAGGGACATGATCACGTACAGCGGGTAGTTCACCGCGACCTGCTGGACGAAGTCGCATTCGGGGCCGACGGCCAGCATCTTGTCGACGTAGATTTTGGCGAGTTCGTCGACTCGCATCTTCAACGCGCGCATGGCCTTTGGGCGAAACCAGTCGGATCCGATCGCACGCACCACCCGGTGTTGCGGGTCGTCCAGGTGGATCAATGTGCGCACGCCGGCGGCGGCCTGCAGCTCGTCGCCCTCGACCGTGGTGAGCACCGGCCGCGGCCAGTTGGTGAAGAGCATGTTCTCGCGCTCGATGTCCATGATGTCGGCGTGTTTGGTGATCGCCCAGAACGGCTTGTAGTCCGGCACCTCGACCCGTGACACCGGTGCGGTGGCGCGCAGCTGAGCCAGCGCGGCGTGCAGCCGCTTCTCGTCGGTATACGCCAACGGATCTGCCAACAACCTTCCGGCGTCGTCCATCGTCGTTGTGCTCACTGGCGAAACTCCTTCATTGCGGCGGCAATACAGGGCTGGGAGGCATTGAAAAATATCGGCAGCACGCGGTCGACCACGCCCTCACAACGGTCTTTGAGGGCGGCACCGACCTCGTCGACGGGGCCGACGACCGCGAAAGCCGCGAGGATTTCGTCGTCGATCAGCGATCCCATGGCGTCCCATTCGCCCTGCTTGGACAGGCGATTCAGCTCGGTGTGCAGGTCGCCCCAACCGTGCAGGTCAAGCACTTTGCGGTAAGCGGGCGTGGATCCGTAGAAGGCGATCTGCTTGCGCGTGGCCGTCATTGCCGCCGCGACCTCGGCGTCGTTCTCGCCGGTCGCCACCATTACCTCACACGAGACCTCGAAGTTGCCGCGGTCGCGGCCGCTGCGCCCCATGCCGCGCAGCAGCGCCGGCATCGTCACCTCGTTGAGGTAGCGCTTCGAGACCATCGGATGGCCGAGGTGGCCGTCGGCGACCTCGCCACACATCTCGGTCATCACTTCGCCGACCGCGGCGATGAACACCTTCGGCACCGAATACGGGTGCGGCTCCGGGGTGAACATCGGCGTCATGATCTTGTGCGTGTAGAAGTCGCCCTCGAAACTCAGCTTGGCGTCACCGTTCCAGGCCGACCAGATGGCATGCAACGCGGAGACGAATTCGCGCATCCGGGGCGCCGGATGACTCCACGGCATGCTGAATCGCTTCTCGATGTGGGGCTGGATCTGGGTGCCCAGGCCGAGAATGAAGCGGCCCTGTGAATACGCCTGCAAGTCCCAGGCGACATTGGCGACGATCATCGGATTACGCGCGAACGCCACCGCGATGTTGGTGCCGAGTTCGAGTCGCGTCGTGTGCTCGGCGGCCAGCAGCAGCGGCAGAAACGGGTCGTGACTGGTTTCGGCCGTCCAGCCGCCGTCATATCCCTGTTGTTCCAGGTTGCCGACTGCTTCAACGACGCGTTCGAGTCGATTGGGGATGCCGCCGTCGATCTTGAGGCGGGGGCCGTTACCCATGCGGGTAACTTTACAGTAAGCAATCCAGTATGTGACCCTGCTGGTCTGGGCGCGCGACCATCTCCGCACGAAGGTAGGAAAGAAGCATGACAAAACCCCCGGATTGGGAGGAGACGCTCGAGGACCTCGACCGTCGCCGTCAGCACGCGTGGGGCATGGGCGGTCCCGAGCGGCTCGACAAACACCGCGGCAAGGGCAAGCTCGACGCCCGCACGCGCATTGAACGACTCCTCGATCCGGGCACCTTCCGTGAAATCGGCACGCTCGTCGGCGGCGACATCGCGGCCGACGGGCTCGTCGTCGGTTCCGGTTCGATCAATGGTTCGCCGGTGATGTTGGGCGCGGAGGACTTCACCACCCTGGCCGGCAGCATCGGTCCCGGCGGCAACTCCAAGCGTTACCGCATCGCCGAACTGGCGCTTCGGGACAAGGTTCCGCTGGTGATGATGCTCGAGGGCGCCGGCTTCCGTCCCGGCGGCGGACACTACGGTCGCACGCCCACCGACCTGCTCGCCCAGGCACAGTGCTCGGGCAAGGTGCCGACCGTCGCCGCCGTGCTCGGCCCTTCGGCCGGACATGGCGCCCTGGTGGCGCCGGTGTGCGACTTCCGGATCATGAGCCGACAGGGCGCGATCTTCACCGCAGGGCCTCCGGTCGTCAAAGAGTCGACCGGAGAGGACATTTCGAAGGAAGACCTCGGCGGCCCCGTCACCGCACTGCCGAGTGGGGTGATCCACAACGTCGCCGAAGACGACGAAGCGGTGATCGCCGACATCCGCCGCTACCTGTCCTACTTTCCGCCCAGCGCGTGGTCGTACCCGGCAGCATTGCCGCAGGACGAGGACAGTGAGCCGCGGGCGACACCGGAGCTGCTCGACATCGTGTCCCGCGACAACCGCCGCGTCTACGACATGCGCGCCGTGCTCGACGTGGTCTTCGATCGGCCCGACTGGTTCGAAGTCCAGCCGCAGTACGGCAAAGCGATCATCTGCGCGCTGGCCCACCTCGGTGGCCACCCCGTCGCGGTCGTCGCGAATCAGCCCAACGTGCTCGCCGGCTCGATCGACGCCGACGCCGCGGACAAAGCGGCGCACTTCATCATGGTGGCCGACTCATTCCACCTGCCCATCGTCTTCTTCGCAGACAATCCCGGCATGCTGCCCGGCAGCCGGTCCGAGCGCAGCGGGGTGCTGCGCGCCGGCGCGCGAATGTTCGCCGCCCAAACCGCGGCCACCACGGTGAAGCTGCACGTGACGTTGCGCAAGGCGTACGGGTTCGGCTCGATGGTCATGTCGCTGCTGGGTTTCGACAGCCAGTCCGCGACCTTCGCCTACCCGGGCGCCACGATGGGTGCCATGAGCGCGGCCGCGCTGGGCCGGGCGACGCACGCCGGCGAGGACGTCACAGCGAAGTTGCGTGACGCCGAGTTGCAGGCGTCCTATCGCTCGGCCGAACACATGGGATTCGACGAACTCATCGATCCGCGCGAGACGCGCGACGCCTTACTGGCTTCGCTGCTTCGCGGGCTGTCGGCACGGCAGGCCGTCGCCGAGCCGGTGAGCCGGACCCTGATTTTGCCGTAAGAGGCGCGACTTGCCCTGCCGAGTGTGCGGTGGGGGCATCGAGTGTGCGTCCAGGGTCGGCAAAACGCCGAAACGCCGCCGCCTGCGCACACTCGAACCCATGGGCCGACGTGCGCACCCTACTGGCCTCGGTAGGCCGCGACGACCGGCTCCAGCTCGTCGGGGGTCGCACCGTGCATGATCACCGCGTCGGCCCCGTACTCGAATTCCTTGCGGATGCGATCCGCACACTGCTGAGACGAGCCGGTGGCCGACGGCGCCAGCCACTCGTCGGGAATCAGCGTCGCGATGTGCTCGATCTGCTCGGGCGTGGCCTTGTGATCGATGCCGCCGGCGATCGAGGTCACCACCGAGTCTGCGCGGAAGCGTTCCAGCACAGCGGGATCCCAGTTGTTGGTCTTCACCATCAGGTCGCCATACCCCTGCAGATAGGTGGCCAGCCGGGCGACGGTCTTCTTCAGACGCAGCTCTTCGGGAAGGTGGTCGCCGACCGTGGCGAAACACGACCACACCCGCACACTGTCGGGGTCGCGGCCCGCTTTCTCCGCCGCAGATTTGACGGTTTTGACACAGCGCTGCAACGTCTCCGGCGTGAAGTAGGTGTGCAGGATGACGTCGTCGAAGGCTCGGCCACCGAGTTCGAGGGTGTTGGGTCCGAACGCCACCAGCGCCAATCGAATATCTTCGTTGAAGGCTGGGTCGAGAAACAGGATGGGGTATTTGCCCATCGGGCCCTCGTGGTTGAAGATCACTTCGCCGTGCCACAGTCGGCGCATGACGTCGGCCCAGTCCTCCATCTGTGCGGTCGTAACGGCCGGTATGCCGAAGGCGCCGTAGATCGCGGCGATGCCACGCCCGATGCCCAGCGTGAACCGTCCGCGGGAGAGCCGGTGCATCGTGGTCGCCCACGATCCGGTGATCAGCGGGTGCCGGGTGTTGTGATTGGTTGCGGCGGTGGCGATCTGCATCCGGCTGGTCACCGCGCAGGCCGCGCCGACGAGAGACGACGCTTCCTTGACGTTCCAGCGCTCGGAGATGAACGCGGTGCCGAAGCCCAGCTCCTCGCCGCGGCGAGCCTCATCCATCAACGTCGCCGGGCCCTCACCGCCGGCCCCGGCCAGCAGGTAGTAGCCCAATTCGTCGAGCACGCGATCAGTCAATTCCAAACTCCTTGGTGGTAACCGCAATTCCAGACTTCGGTGATCCGGCCGGCAACGACACGGAACACTTCGATGCTGGCGATGTGAGTTTCGCTGCCGTCGCCGGTAGTGATGGTCGAGTCGTAGACGATGGCCACATGCTCGCCGTCCTCGTTCGCGATGACGACGTTCAGGTCGAAGTGCAGTGACTGTACTTGCTGCCACATATCCGAAACCCGGGCAACGGCCTGGGCGTGGGTCAGCGTTCGCGCCTCACCGACCTCGTGCCGGATGACCTTGTCCCCCAACAACTCCTCGGCCAGTTCGATGTTGCATTCATTCCAGACCACGAGGTTGTACAGTTCGACGACTTCGCGCGCCGTCCGGGTGGCCGTCATTGCGAGGCCACCTCGCGCAGGAATCGCTCGGATACTTTCTGTACGCGGCGGGAGAAGATGTGGCCCACGTGGCTGCCGTCGTACCAGTACAGTTGGCCGCCCCAGCGCTCGTGCAACGCGTCGGTGGGCTCGCGCATGGCCATGCGATCGTGCCACGCCCCAACGATGAGCCGGCGCTGCGGTGGCGGCGCCGGGTCGACCTTCAGCGGATCGATCACCGACGTCAGCTGTGCGACCACCGGGGAACCCAGCAGATCCCGGAAGGCGTCGCGCGCTGACCCCCAGCGCGACAGGTGCCGAGCGATCATCGCGTTGAGACCCAGAATCGGGGTGTACAGCGCAACCGCGTCGATTTTCCGCTCCAGGTGCGAAACCAGCGCGGCGACCGGGGTGCCCATCGAAATGCCGGACACCACAACGGCACTGGCTTGTGGCTGCGCCCAGCGCACCACGGCGCGCACCTCCGACACCGAGCGCATCATGCCCGCGACGTTGCCCAGTGGATCCATGTCCGGATAGGCCGGCCATTCGCGGCGCCGGCACCCGTGGCCCGGCTGCACCGGCATCGCGACGTTGAACCCCAGCGTGTGGTGGATATGCCCGATGCGAGACAGCAACAGATCTTCGGCGCCACCCTGGCCGGCTCCATGCACCCAGATCAGCCACGGCCGGGGACCGTCGCGATGGCGGCACAGGTGCACCACGGCCCTGGCCGGGCCGCCCAGGCCCGCGGCCGCCAGCGTCTCCGGCAGCTGCGGGTCATGCTCGAACGTCATCCGCTCGTAGCCCAGCCGGCCAATACGGTGGCGCCGTATCGACGTCGCCTGCAAAGGCTTTGGCGCGGCGTGCGCGCCGTCGATGCCCAGCGCCGACAGCTCCTCGGCCGCCGGCGCGCACGCGTCCAGCGGCCGCACATCTTTGGTCAGGTTCCCGCTCAGCAGCGAAAAGCCGCTCAGGACAAGTTCATCCAGCATGACCTCGCCGAACTGGCGCACTCCCCGCGGTGATGCCGGGACCCAGCCCGTCGACGCGTTGAGGCCGGCCACCGTGCGCGGCAGCACCATACCCAGTTCGCGGCCGATATCCAACCCGCGCGTCGCCAATGACATGCCGCTCACCTTAAACCAGTCAGGCCAGCTTGAAGCCGGTGTATCCGCCGGCGGCGATTTCGTCGCAGCGGCGCCGATATTCGGGGATTCCACCGGTATAGCCCATGTACATCCGCTTCTTGCCGGGCACATTGCCCCCGTTGTACCAAGAGTTGCAAGACGAGTGAACCAGCACGGTCGCTGCGACGAGCGACGTGGCGTGATCGATCCACTCCTGTTGCGCGGTGGCCACCGCCTCGATGGTGCGGAATCCGTTGTCGCGCAGATACATGATGCAATCGCCGATCCACTCCACATGCTGCTCCAGCGCAGCGACGAAGTTGCTGGCGGGGCTGGGGCCGCCCGGTCCCTGGATGGTGAACAAGTTCGGGAAGCCGGCAACAGCCAACCCCAGATAGGACAGCGGCCCCTCGCTGGCCCAGAACTCGCCAAGCGACATCGCGTTGCGACCGCGGACATCGATACGGCTCAGCGCGCCGGTCATCGCATCGAACCCGGTTGCGTAGACGATCACGTCGAGTTCGTACTCATCGCATTCGGTGCGGATGCCGGTCGGTGTCACCTCGCGGATCGGCGACTTCCGCAGGTCGACGAGAGTGACGTTGTCCCGGTTGAACGTCTCGTAGTAACCCTGGTCGATGATCGGTCGCTTACACGCGAACGGATGAACGGGCACCAGCGAAGCCGCTGTTTCCGGATCTTTGACAATCCGGGCCACCGCTTCGCCGTACAGCTTGGCGGCCATCCGATTGGCTTCGATGTCGAAGAAGATATCGCCCCAGCTCAGTGCGCCCAATATGCCGTTCTCTTCGATAGCGCGCAATTGTTCTTCGCGTGAGGCCGACTTCAGGGGCGGCTTGCCGAGCATCTCCAGCAGTACCGAGAACGCGCTCAGTCGCGCCGCCCCGATCGGGTGTTCGCGCTGGGCCGCTCGGATCTCGCCGTAGCGGCCTTTCATCTCGTCGAGCTCGCCAGGCTCGAATTGGTGCACCCGCCACGGCAGGGTGTACGTCGGTGAGCGCTGAAACACCGAGAGCTGCAAGGCTTCCTGGGCCACGACGGGGATCAACTGAACTCCGGTGGAGCCGGTGCCGATGACACCGACCCGCTTTCCGGTGAGGTCGAAGCCCCCCTTCGGCCAGCGGCTGGTGAACAGCGACGTCCCGGCGAATGTCGCCATTCCCGGGATGTCCGGCTCCAGCGGCACCGACAGGATGCCGGAGGCGGCGACGACGAACGGGGCCCGGAAAGTCTGCGAGGTCTCGCCGGATTCGGTGCGTGCCAGCCACACCGCGGCCTCTTCGTCGAACTCGATCGCGACGACCTTGGTGTGGAACGCAATATCACGACGCAGGTCCAACCGGTCGGCGACGAAATTCAGGTACGCCTCGATCTCCGGTTGGGCCGGCATCGACTCCGTCCAGACCCATTCCTGCTGAATCTCTTCGGAGAAGCTGTAGGAGTACTCGATACTTTCGATGTCACATCGCGCACCGGGGTAACGGTTGAACAGCCAGGTGCCCCCGACGTTTTCGGCCATCTCCAGCACTCGGGTCCGTATTCCCAGCCCGCGCAGCCGATGCAGCATGTAGAGGCCGGAGAACCCGGCACCGATCACCAACGCATCGAAATGTGTTGCTTCATCCACGTCAATCGCCATTGCTACCGCTTATCCTCAGGATCGTTCGTGTCAGGTGCAGGCTCTTGATCCGCCAGGAGCCGTCTGCCTTTGCGTAGGTCTCGTGGTAGTGACCCGCACCGTGCATCTCGCGGCCGTCACCGAAGATGAGCAGGTCCTCCATCGCCCAGATGCCGGTGGCGGTGGTGGCTGAGGTGAGGGTCAGCTCCGGGGTGTGGCAATGGTGCATCGTCGCGACCCCCACCAGGCCACCGAGCACGGTGGGGACGAAGTTGTCGACGCCCTCGATCGGCGGTGCCGTCATCGGGTCGGCACCGCCCACAGAAACCGCCATGTCCAGCGTGACCACCAGGTCGGCGGTGAACACGCCGCGCCAGGATTCGACGTCTTTGGTGTCCAGAAATCGGCAGTATCGCGCCTTCAGTTTCCGAAGCTCTTCCAGCTCATCCGCCACCGAGACAACCGCTTGTGCCATCACGCTCCCTGCCGCGCCCTGGACGAACTTCAGACGACCTGCTGAAATCTATACTGTAACGGACTTAGTATGAGCGAAACTACTACGGGAGGGCAGGCATGAGGGTCCCTTTCACCTGGAAAGTCACCGGATGGTTCATGGTCGGGTGGTCGCCCGAATTCCCTATGGGCGAGGTCCGGCCCCTGCAGTATTTCGGTGAGGATCTCGTCGCCTATCGCGACGAGTCCGGCGAGCTGCACGTTCTGGAAGCACACTGCAAACACCTCGGCGCCCACATCGGCCACGGCGGCAGGGTGGTTGGCGACTGCGTCGAGTGCCCCTTCCACGGCTGGCGCTGGGGCCCGGACGGCACCAACCGGTACATCCCCTACCAGCCGGACCGACCCAACCGGGCGCTGCGGCTGAAGTCGTATCCCGTCCAGGAGCAATATGACTGCGTGTTCATCTGGCATCACCCGGACGGCAAGGAGCCGCAATGGGAAATGCCGGACATCTTCCGAAAATTCCCGCAGTTCGAGACGGATCCTGCGGGCTACTACCGGGCATATCCGGAGTTCTCCCGGCGCGCGGAACGCGAACCTGTGCACCCGCAGATCGTGGCGGAGAACGCCCCCGACAGCGCGCATTTCGAGTACGTGCACCACGCGACGGTGACGCCTCGGATGCTGGACTGGAAGATCGTCGACCAAGAATGGCAATTCATCGCGGGCTGGCCGGATGCGCGCAGCGACAACCCGGACGATCTCGCATTGCGGTTCCACAGCCACCTGTTCGGTCTCGGCGGGGCGATCAGCGTCTTCGAGGGCGCGCAGAACCACCGCCTGATTTTCACCTGCACACCGGTCGACGACGAGTGCTCGGACCTGTTCTATTCGATCTGGTGGCCCCGAATCCCCGGCGATGACTCCGACGTGCCGCAGGGCAAACTGCGCGACCTGATCGAAAAGCAGTTCCTGTCGACCGTCTTCGACGACCTGGAAATCTGGCGGTACCAGAAGTACGTGGAACGTCCGGCACTGTCCAAGGCCGACGCGAAAGGCTATATGGCACTGCGAAAATGGGCGACGCAGTTCTACGACGTCCCACCCGAAGTCACCGCGTCTGCATGAATTCCAAACTTGCCGGCATCGCGGCGCCCGAGCACACCGCGATCATCACCCAGGAATGCCAGGGCGCGGTCATCGGCCCGCACGCGGGATTGGCGGCACTCGCCGAGGAAGCCCGCCGGGAGGCGCTGCCCAACATCGTGCGGCTGTTGCCGGCGGCGCGGGCGGCCGGCGTGCATGTGGTGCACTGCCTGGTGCAGCGACGCCCCGACGGGCTCGGCTCCAACCACAACGCCAAGATCTTCGCGCTCGGACGCGGTGAGGTCGACATCCTGCCCGGCACGCCCGGAGCGGCGCTGCTACCCGAGTTAGGTCCTGCGCCAACCGATCTGGTGCTGAGCAGATGGCACGGCGTGGGACCTATGGGCGGCACCGACCTGGACGCGGTGCTGCGTAACCTCGGGGTGTCCACGGTCGTCGTGGTCGGGGTATCGCTGAACATCGCGATACCCAATGTCGTGATGGATGCGGTCAACGCCGCCTATCGCGTCGTCATCCCCTCCGACGCCGTGGCGGGCATCCCCACCGAGTACGGTGCAGCGATGATCGCCAACACGCTTTCGCTGCTGGCAACGATCACCACGACCGACGATCTGCTCCAGGCATGGCAGCACCAGGCGCAAGGATCCCCATGACCGACACAGCCGACGCGGCGCCCGGAACCCGCGGCGGGTTCCCGCAAATCTCTCCCGTCGAAAAAGCGCCTCCCGAACTGGGCCGTTTCGCCGCCGCGATGCGCCGTTTGCAGGACCTCACCGTCTCCACCAACCCGGACAGCTCGATATGGGCCACGGCCGCCCAGCACGTCGAAAACGCCTGCGCTTTACTCGACGGCCACCAGGCTGCAGAGCACGTGGCACCCGCCGGCCGCGTCCTCGAACTGCCCGGGCTGGGCCATCCTCTGCTGCCGCCCTGGACCCTCACGGAGGCCGGAGCCGACGGGGTCACGATGCAAGGACACTTCACCCGATCCCACGTGGGCGGCAACAACGCCGTGCACGGCGGCATGATCCCGCTGTTCTACGACTGGCTGTTAGGGATGGTGGTTTCCACCGCGGGCATTCGCCCGACCCGCACCGCCTACCTGCACGTCGACTACCGCAAGATCACCCCGATCGACGAACCATTGGTCGCGAAAGGCCGCATCAGCAATGCCGAAGGCAGGAAAGTCTTCATCTCCTCGACGATGACCGCGGCCGACGGATCGCTGCTCAGCGAAGCCAACGGCCTGATGGTCCGTCTGCTCCCCCACCAGCCCTGAGAGGCGCAATGTCAGACACCGCAACACAATTCACGGTTCCCGCCGTCGCCCAGGCCGTCGCGGCCACGATCGGCGACCGGGACCTGCTGGTCCAGGGTGATCAGCGTTTCAGCTACGCGCAGATCATCGAGCGGTCCAACCGTCTCGCCGCGTATCTGCACTCCCGTGGACTCGGCTGCCACACCGAGCGCTCCGCCCTCGCCGGTCATGAGGTGGGCCAGGACCTGCTCGGCCTGTACGCCTACAACGGCAACGAATTCGTCGAGTCATTGCTCGGGGCGTTCCAGGCGCGAGTGGCCCCCTTCAACGTCAACTTCCGCTACGTCAAAAGCGAGCTGCAGTATCTGCTCGCGGATTCGGGTGCGACCGCGCTGGTCTACCACGCCGCGTTCGCACCGCGGGTGGCCGAAGTCCTGCCCGAGCTTCCGCGGCTGCGCGTGCTGATCCAGATCGCCGACGACTCCGGCAACGACTTAGTACACGGCGCAGTCGATTACGACCGCATCATCGGTTCCAGCCCGTCGAAGCCGCCGCCGGTGCAGCACTCCCCCGACGACCTGTACGTCCTGTACACCGGGGGCACCACGGGAATGCCGAAGGGTGTGCTGTGGCGCCAGCACGACATCTTCATGACATCCTTCGGCGGCCGTAATCTGATGACCGGCGAGCCCTCCAGCTCGGTCGACGAGATCGCGGCGCGGGTCGCCGACAGCGTCGGCACCAAGTTGATGATCTTGCCGCCGCTGATCCACGGTGCGGCGCAGTGGAGTGTGATGACCGCGCTGACCACCGGGCAAACCGTCGTCTTCCCTTCGGTCGTCGACCATTTGGACGCCGAGGACGTGGTCCGCACCATCGAGCGCGAGCGGGTATCGGTGGTGACGGTGGTCGGTGACGCGATGGCCCGCCCGTTACTCGCCGCCGTCGAGAAAGGCATCGCGGACGTGTCGTCGCTGGCCGTGATCGCCAACGGCGGCGCCTTGCTGACCCCGTTCGTCAAGCAGCGCTTGATCGAAGCCCTGCCGAATGCCGTCGTCGTCGACGGAGTCGGATCCTCGGAGACCGGGGCGCAGATGCATCACATGTCGGCGTCCGGGGCGGTGTCGACCGGCACCTTCAACGCCGGCCCGGACACCTTTGTGGCAGCCGAGGATCTGTCGTCGATCCTGCCGCCGGGCCACGACGGAATCGGCTGGCTGGCCCAGCGCGGCTACGTTCCGCTCGGGTACAAGGGCGATGCGGCCAAGACCGCCGCGACATTCCCGGTCATCGGCGACGTGCGGTACGCGGTGCCCGGCGACCGGGCCCGGCATCGCGAAGACGGCAACATCGAGTTGCTGGGCCGCGATTCGGTGACGATCAACTCCGGCGGCGAGAAGATCTTCGTCGAGGAGGTCGAAACCGCGCTCGCGTCGCATCCCGCGGTGGCCGATGTGGTGGTCGCGGGACGGCCCAGCGAGCGTTGGGGTCAGGAGGTCGTCGCCGTCGTCGCGCTCGCCGAAGGAGCGCACGCCGACACCGATGACCTGGTTGCCCACGCCGCGCAATCGCTGGCTCGCTACAAACTTCCGAAGGCGATCGTGTTTCGCCCCGTCATCGAGCGCAGTCCGTCGGGCAAAGCCGATTACCGGTGGGCCCGCGAGCAAGCCGTGAGCGACTGACACCGCAGGGGCACGAGATGGCACTGCTGCAGCAGGGCGAGACGCTGAGCGCGTCGGTCGAACTTCGAGCCTCCGCCGAGGAGATCTACGCGGTCGTCTCGGACGTCACGCGGATCCCCGAATGGAGCCCGGAGACCCGCCGCGCCCAGTGGTTGGGGCCGGATCGTTTTCGGGCGTGGAACCGCCGCCGGCTTGGCCGCTGGCGCACGGATGCCAATGTCGTCGACGCCATTCCGGGACAAAGGTTTTCGTTCGTGGTTCAGGTCCTGGGCGGGGATTGGACACAGTGGACATATGTGATCGAACCGGGCACTACAGCCGAGACAACGCGCCTGACCGAGGTGTTCACCATGTGCGTTGCATTGCCTTTCTCAGTCGCGCTTTTCGAACGTCTCGCCCTGTTCGTGTGGGACCGCCGGACCGACCTGCAACGCAACCTTGAAATCTCAGTCGACCGGATCCGCAGCATCGTCGAAACGGGAGTAACAGCATGAAGTACCAGGACCGTATCGCCGTCGTCACCGGTGCCGGGTCCGGAATCGGCCGGGCCCTGACTCACGCCCTGACTCAGGACGGGGCGCACGTCGCGGCGTCCGACATCGACAAGACGAGTCTGGCCGAAACCCGAGCAATGTGCCGGTCCGGCCACGTGACCACCTATCAAGTCGATGTCGCCGACCGCGAGGCGGTGTGCGGGTACGCCGACGACGTACGGCGCGACCTTGGGCCCGCCTCGATGCTGTTCAACAACGCCGGGGTCGACCTGTTCGCCAGCGTGGCAGACATGTCCTGGAAAGACTTTGACTGGCTCGTCGGCATCAACATCGGTGGCGTGGTCAGCGGGACCAAGGCCTTCCTGCCCCAGCTGATCGAATCCGGCTCTCGCGAGCGGCCCGCGCGGTTGGTCAATCTTTCCAGTGCGTTCGGTCTGATCGCGGTCCCCTACCAAGGCGCTTACAGCACTTCGAAATTCGCGGTGCGAGGCTTCACCGAGGCACTGCGCCAGGAGATGATCATGGAGCGGCATCCGGTGACCGTGCATTGCGTGCACCCGGGGGTCGTGCGCACCAACTTCGGGACGAACATGCGTACCGCGGACACCGAGGATCCCGAAGTCGCCGCGAAATACTTTGGCCGGATGGCACTCACGTCGCCCGAAAAAGCCGCTCGGGCCATATTGCGGGGAGCCGAGAAAAACCGACCCAGAATCCTCATCGGGCCCGACGGGCGTGCGATGGCGGCGATGCCCCGTCTCCTGGGTGTCCGATACGCCGACATGATGGCGTACGCGGCGAGGCTGAATCCCAACGCCCGCTAGGCGACCGGGCCGTTCTTGAGCCGGCGGCGGGTACGAGCCCGCGTCATGCGCATCATCGCGTCGGCGTACATCCGCATCGACTTCCCGAACGGCGGGGCAGCGCTGCCGGTGACGCTGAACGGCAGGTCGCTTCCCACCACCGAGCGGTGATGGCTGAACGCGTCGAAGCCGGCCTTGCCGTGATAGGCGCCCATCCCGCTGCGACCCACACCCCCGAATGGCGCGGCCGACGGAATCATCTGCGCGGCAAAGTCGTTGCGGGCGACGCCACCGCTACGGGTGTTGCTGATGAAGTTGCGGAAGTCGGCGTCGTCGGGTCCATACCAGTAGGCCACCAGCGGCGCCGGCCGCTGATTGATGTAGTCGATGGCCTCGCCCAGGCGAGAATATCCCTTGACGACCAGGACCGGACCGAAGATTTCTTCGCTGGCGATCCTCATCCGGTCGTCGATGTCGCGGACGATGGTCGGCGCGATCTTGCGGGTACCGCGGTCGGGCAATAGCTCCCCTTCCGGCGCAACGGTTTCCACGGTGGCGCCGTTGACCCGCGCGTCTTCGATCAGACCCACGACCCGGTCGAAATTGGCCTGATTGACACTCGAGCAGTAGTCGTTGTTGGCAACGATGTTGGGGAACATCTCGCGCAGCGTCTCGCGCGCGACGCCGACGAACGTGTCGATCTGGTCGTCGGGCACGAAGACGTAGTCGGGGCACACGCATACCTGTCCCCCGTTGACCATCCGGCCCTGCGCGATCCGGGCGGCGGATCGGCGGATGTTGGCAGCGGGCGCGACGACGACCGGGTTCTTGCCGCCGAGTTCCAGCGTCACCGGAACCAGGTTCTGCGCGGCCGCCCGTTGCACCAAGGCGCCGACCGAGGGCGATCCGGTGAAGAACAGGTGATCGAACGGCAGCGTCGAGAAGACCGCGGCGACGTCCGGGCCGCCGGTTACGATGGCGAGTTCGTCGCGATCCAAGTAGTTCGGCGCGGTCGCCTTCATCAACTCGGCGGTGTGGGAGGTGATCTCGGACATCTTGATCATCACCCGGTTGCCCGCGGCAAACGCGGTCGCGGCCGGCAGGATCACGAGATTGAGCGGGAAGTTCCACGGACCGATGATTCCCACCACGCCGAGCGGCGACGGCTGCACCTCGGCACGCAGCCCGAACAGCCCCGCCGCGCGCATCAGCTTGGTCGCCCGCATCCATTGAGCTACATGAGATCTCGTGTGCTCGATCACCGAGATCATGCCGATGACCTCGGTGAACAATGTTGCCGCCTTGGACCGGGTGCCGAAATCGGTGGCCATCGCGTCGACAAACGCGTCGGTGTTGTCGAGAACGAGCGCCATCAGCCGGTCGATGCGGTTGCGTCGCAGCGCCAGGGACGGTGGTCCGTCGGCGATGAAGGCCCGGCGCTGCCCGGCCAGGATCGCGCCCAAGTCCGCCCGCTGCTGTTCGACCCTGCGTTCATCGAGTGTGCTCATTGTGACCTCGCTAGGCGCCCGATGCTTCTCACGACGGTGCTGATGGTAAGCCCATATTGTCTACTGTAATAATTACAGTACGATCTTACGTAAAGACCGCCCGTTCGTGCTGAGATGCGGAAGATGCTGGAGATTTAGGTGACGACCAACGTTCACACCGCCGGCACCGGCGACCAAACCGTCGATCTGCGTGACCCGTACCCGTACTTCGCGCACAAGCGTCGCCAGTCGGGCGTCTTCCGCGGGACGGTGATGGATTACACCAAGACGCCCGAGTCCATGCTGCCCAAGAACGAGTACTCCGCGGTGTCGTTCAACGCGGTCAACACGGTGTTCCGCGAAGGGCGGGTATTCAGCTCCAAGCCATACGACAAGACCATCGGCCTGTTCATGGGTCCAACCATCCTGGCGATGGAGGGCAAGAAGCACCGCGAGCACCGCAACCTGGTGTCGGCGGCATTCAAATCCAAGGCGCTGGCACAGTGGGAGCCGACCATCGTCCGGCCGATCTGCAACGCGTTGATCGACGAATTCATCGAGACCGGCCGAGCGGACCTGGTGCGGAACTTCACCTTCGAATTCCCCACTCGGGTCATCGCCCGGCTATTGGGACTGCCGGACGAAGACGTGCCGATGTTCCACAAGCGGGCCGTGCAGTTGATCAGCTACCACGTGAACTACGAGAAGGCGTTCGAGGCGTCGGCGGCGCTGAAGGATTACTTCGTCGAGCAGATCGAGCAGCGCAAGTCCAAGCCCACCGAGGACATCATCGGCGATCTGGTCAGCGCCGAGATCGATGGCGAAAAGCTCAGCGACGAAGCCATCTACTCGTTCCTGCGGCTGCTGCTGCCCGCCGGACTGGAAACCACCTACCGGTCCTCGGGGAACCTGCTGTATCTGTTGCTCACTCATCCCGAACAGTTCGTCGCGGTACAGGCCGACCACCAGCTGATCGGTCAGGCGATCGAGGAGGGCCTGCGCTTCGAGACGCCGCTGACCACCGTGCAGCGATTCACCACCGAGGACACCGAACTGGAAGGCGTGACGATTCCGGCGCGCTCCGTGGTCGGCGTGTGCATCGGCTCCGCCAATCGCGACGAGGCGCGCTGGGAGCGATCGGAAGAGTTCGACATCTTCCGCAAGTCCACGCCGCACATTTCTTTCGCCGCCGGTGAGCACACCTGCCTGGGTCTGCACCTGGCGCGGCTGGAGACTCGCGTCGCGACCGAAAGCCTGCTCAGCCGATTGACCAACTTCAACCTGCTCACCGATGACGACCCGCACATCCACGGTCAGCCCTTCCGATCGCCGACGGCGCTTCCCGTGACGTTCGACGCCAAGTAGCGTCCGCGGTAGTTCTTCAAACATGCGGCCGGAAAAGACGGAGTTGGTGGGAGAAATGGTCAAGGTAATGCAGGGCTTTCGAGTCCTCGAGCTTGCGCAGTTCACGTTCGTCCCGGCGGCGGGCGCGATCCTCGCCGACTGGGGCGCGGACGTCATCAAGGTCGAACACCCGCTGCGCGGTGACACCCAGCGTGGCTTCCTGAACATGGGTGGTATCCAGGTCAATCCGGACCGACACCCGCTGATGGAGCATCCCAACCGGGGCAAGCGCAGCGTGGGGATCGACGTATCGACGCCCGGCGGCCAGGAAGTGATCTACGAACTCGCTAAGACTTCGGATGTGTTTCTGACCAACTACAAGCCCGCCCAGCGACAAAAGCACAAATTCGACGTGGAGCACATTCGTGCGGTGAATCCGAATATCGTCTACGCCCGCGGCTCGGCTTACGGCGACAAGGGTGCCGAGCGCAACGTCGGCGGCTACGACGGGACGGCGTTCTGGACGCGCAGCGGCATCGGGTACGCACTGACCCCGGAAGAGCTGGGTGGCGCACTGGGACAAGGAATTCCCGCGTTCGGCGATTCCATCGGTGGCATGTTCATCGCCGGCGGCATCTCGGCCGCGTTATTGCATCGCGAGCGCACCGGGGAGGCAGTCGAACTCGACGTGTCGCTGTTGAGCACCGCCTGGTGGGCCGCGGGCGCCAGCATGACGCAGGGCATGGAGACCGGCGAGGTGATGCGCACCCCGATGCCGGGTTCCGCCACCGCGATGTCGGTGAATCCGTTCATGGGCAACTACGAAACCTCGGATGGCGGCACGATCAACCTGTGCATCATCAGCCCGACGGGCCTGATCCGCGACACCTTCGAGCACCTCGGCATCCCCGAGGCAGCAGACGATCCCCGCTTCTCCGAGGTGCTCCCACTGATCCAGAATGCCAATGCGGCCGCCGAGTTGATCGCGAAAGCCTTCGCCGCCAAGCCCTTTGAGTACTGGCGTCAGCACCTGAAGTCGATGAAGGGTCAGTGGGCGCCGTTCCAGAGCCTGATCGACCTGGCGAACGACGAACAGGCCATCGCCAACGACATGATCGTCGAAGTCGAGGTTGCTGCGGGTGGTGCACCGTTCAAAGTCGTCCGAGGTCCGGTCCAGTTCAACCACGAGCCGCTGGTGACCACGCGGGCGCCGCAGGCGTCCGAGCACACCGAGATCGTCCTGATGGAGATCGGCATGGATTGGGACCGCATCGAAGAACTCAAGAACGCAGGAGCCATTGCATGAACCGCGCCGGCGACGATGCAGAGCAAAGAAGCGATGTGGGGGCACCTCCCGCTTGCGTGGGAGAGGAGTGGCGCACATGAATGACGTCGCGATCATCGGAGTGGGTTTGCACCCCTTCGGCCGATTCGAGGGCAAGTCAGCGATGCAGATGGGCGTCGACGCCATCCTCGCCGCGGTCGCCGACGCCGGTATCGCCTGGCAGGACGTCCAGTTCGCGACCGGTGGTAGCTGGACGGTGGCCAACCCGGACGCCATCGTCGGCATGGTGGGGCTGACCGGCATCCCGTTCACCAACGTGTTCAATGCGTGCGCCACGGCGGCTAGCGCGGTCAAGGCCTGTGCCGACGGAATCCGGCTGGGCGACTACGACATCGGCATCGCCATCGGCTTGGACAAACATCCGCGCGGGGCGTTCACCGAAGACCCGGCGCTGGTGGGCATGCCGCGCTGGTATGCGGAGAACGGGCAATACCTGACCACCCAGTTCTTCGGCATGAAAGCCAACCGATACCTGCACGACCACAACATCTCGCACGAGACGCTGGCCAAGGTCGCCGCCAAGAACTTCCGCAACGGAGCCCTCAATCCCAATGCATTCCGGCGTAAGCCGATCTCCGAAGAAGACATCCTCAACTCGACCATGCTCAACTACCCGCTGACTCAGTACATGTTCTGCGCACCCGACGAAGGCGCCGCGGCGGCGGTGATGTGCCGTGCCGACATCGCGCACCGCTACACCTCCAAACCCGTCTATCTGCGGGCGGTGGAGGTCCGCACCCGGCGCTACGGTGCGTACGAGGTCAACACCACCTGCGCGCCGGTCGAAGAGGACGTAGCGCCAACGGTTTACGCCGCCCATACCGCCTTCGAGAAGGCCGGTGTGGCCCCCGGCGATGTCGACGTGATCCAGTTGCAGGACACCGATGCCGGTGCCGAGATCATTCACATGGCCGAGTGCGGATTCTGCGCGGACGGCGACCAGGAGAAGCTACTCGCCGACGGCGCCACCGAGATCAGCGGCCCGATGCCCGTCAACACCGACGGCGGGCTGATCGCCAACGGCGAGCCCATCGGCGCGTCCGGGCTGCGGCAGATCCACGAAATCGTTCGCCAACTGCGCGGTGAGGCCGGCGATCGCCAGGTGCCCGGGAGCCCGAAGGTGGGGTTCACCCAGCTGTACGGCGCCCCCGGCACCGCCGCGGCGACGATCCTGACGACCTGACCTCGGCGGTGGGTGTGACGTGGCGGCGGCAACACGCCGGTCGACGCGGCCGCCGGTTCACACTCGGCGCAGTGGATCCGATGCCCGCCAACGCGTTCGGCGGGGACGCGCTATCTGGCGACGCTCGAACTGCAGGTGCATCGTTGGTTGGCGGGCACACGTTTCATCACGCTCTCGGCGTGCTGGCCACAGCCCGCCCAGGTGATCTTGCCGCAGTGGCGGCAGCGTACGGGATAGCACACGGTTCCTCACTATTGCCAAGGCGAAGTGGTTGGGCCACTACGCATTTACGGCAGCTTTGCGCTCAGCGATCTTGGCCCGGACTCTCGTCATGTCGAGACCGTTGACTTGGTCGATCAAGTTGTCCAGCACCGCTGGTGACATCGCTCCCGGTTGGCTGTACACGAGGATCCCCTCGCGGAATGCCATGATCGTCGGAACCGAGCGGATGCCGACGGTCGCGGCTAGTTCGCGCTCGGTATCGGTGTCCACCTTGGCGTAAACAATGTCCGGGTGCGTTTGCGCTGACCGTTCGAAGACCGGCGCGAAAGCCCGGCATGGCCCGCACCAAGGGGCCCAGAAGTCAACCAGCACAATCGGACTTTCAAGAATCGTCGCCTCGAAATCTGCGGCGGTCAGCGTCTTGACGGTCATCGTTGTTCCTTTCGGCGTTGAGGGGATTATGACCAAAACTAGGTTCTGATTAGGTCTAGCTACCGGCTTCCGAGGTCTTGTCGGCGAATTCGCAGAACGCGTCATAGGCGCGAGCACCATAGATCGTGGCCGGCCCACCGTGCATGAGAATGCTGACGCCGATCGCCTCGGCGGCCTCCTCTTTGGATGCACCGGCACGAGCCGCCCCCTGGGCGTGGGAGGCGATGCAGCCATCGCACCCGGCGACGACGCCGATCGCCATCGCGATCAGCTCCTTGACCTTTTTATCCAACGCCCCCGAGGTGAGTGCGCCATTGCTCATCTCTGCAAAACCCCGGTACACCTCCGGGATCATCTTGCGTAGGGCGCGATGCTGCGGGTTGAGGTCGTCGAGTACCTGGTGATAGTGGTTGTTTTCAGTCATACCCACTACAATACATATACGGGTGGGGGTATTCCCGGTTTCCGCCTGCAAGTGATCGAGCGCAACACCATCGAAAGGAATCGCCATGACCATGGGTCTGAGTACCAAGCTGAACACCACATTCGAGGACGCGGTCGAACGAGTGACTCGGGCTCTGGCGGATCAGGGTTTCGGCGTGCTCACCAGGATCGATGTCAAGTCGACCCTCAAGCAAAAGCTCGACAAGGATATGGAGGACTACCTGATCCTGGGTGCCTGCAATCCGACACTGGCACACAAAGCCCTGGATGTGGACCGGCAGATCGGTCAGTTGCTGCCCTGCAACGTCGTGGTTCGAGCCGATCCGGGCAGCCAAGGCGGCACCGTACTGGTTGAGGCAATGGACCCGCAGATCATGACCAAGGTCGCCGACCAGCCAGCACTTCAGCCAATCGCCGATGAAGCGGCCGCCAAATTGCGGGCCGCAATTGAGGCACTGGGCAGCGACGAAGGTTTGTGACCCTTTTCGGCTTTGGACGCAGATGCATCAGCCATGGTTGAACGATGCAGCACATATACCCCCACCGGTAGAGTCCATCGACCCTAGAAAGTGCCCCGTCGTGGAGCGCATTCTGGCCTTGGAGGGCGACTTCTCCCGCGCCGCTGGTATACCCGTGGGGGTACACGCCTGGAGTGCGACCGTTCGATCGAGTCGCCAGATTTGACTGAGGAGTATCAATGGCACGAGTCGTCATCCTCGGTGCCGGCATAGCGGGGCATACCGCCGCGCTGCACCTGCGCCGATGGCTAGCCCGCAGACACGAGGTCGTCGTGATTTCTCCCAACGCCGACTGGAACTGGATCCCGTCGAACATTTGGGTCGGCGTCGGCCGGATGGACGCGGCCAAGGTACTCATTCCACTCAGGCCGATCTACCAGCGCAAGGGCATCATCTTTCATCAAGCGCTAGCCACGGCGCTCCATCCCGAGGGCACTGGAGACCAGTCGGCGCCGTCGGTGGACTTCACCTACACCGATGAGGAGCACGCTGGCCAGACCGGCACCGTCACGTATGACTACCTCATCAACGCCACTGGGCCGCAACTGAATTTCGCGGCCACACCCGGGCTCGGCCCTGCGGGCCACTCGTACTCGGTGTGCACCGCATCCCATGCCGTCGAGGCGGCCAAGGCACTCGACCGGGTCGTCGCCAAGCTGAAGGCCGGCGAGAAGCAGCGCCTCGTCATTGGCGTCGGACACGGCACCTGCACCTGCGAGGGTGCGGCATTCGAGTACGCCTTCAACGTTGAGCACACGCTGCGGAGCGCCGGTGTGCGAGACCTCGCCGATATCGTCTATCTCACCAACGAGTACGACTTGGGTGACTTCGGCGTCGGCGGTATGAGTTTCGTCGATCAGGGCTTTGTGCAGTCCAGCCGGTTGTGGACCGAGTCGCTGTTCCGTGAGCGCGGCGTCAAGGCCATCACGCAGGCCGCCGTCCACGAGGTGATGGATGGCAAGCTGCGCTACGAGCAGCTCGACGGCAAAGAGCACGACTTAGAGTTCGACTTCGCCATGCTGTTGCCGCCTTTCAGGGGAGCCGCCCTCGCGGCATACGACAAGGGGGGCAACGACATTACCTCCGTCCTGTTCGCACCGTCAGGTTTCCTGAAGGTGGACGCCGACTACTCGGGCAAGCCTTACGACGATTGGTCTGCCGAGGACTGGCCCCACACCTACGAGTCCCCTGCCTACCCGAACATCTTCGCGCCGGGCATCGCATTCGCACCCCCGCATCCCATCTCCCGGCCGCGCACGAGTCCTAACGGAACGGTCATCACGCCCAGCCCGCCGCGCACCGGCATGCCTTCGGGCATCATGGCCAAAACGGTTGCCGAGACCATCCGCGATCGAATCACTAAGGGAAACAACGCTATTGCTCACCGTGCCTCGATGTCGAGCATGGGCGCCGCGTGCGTTGCGTCGGCAGGCACCGGTTTGCGTGAGGGCTCGGCCGCCGCGATGACAATGTTCCCAGTGGTCCCCGACCCGGTGAAGTATCCCCAGACCGGTCGCGACATCGCTGGCACTTCCGGTGAGCTCGGTTTGGCCGGCCACTGGATCAAGCTGTTGCTGCATCATCTCTTCATTTACAAGGCCAAGGCCCGCCCATTCTGGTGGCTGATCCCTGAGTGAAAGGCACTGCGATGGACGACGAAAACATCTATACAGACGTGAATGCGCAGACCGCCGAGCGCATTGCCGACGCACCGCTGCCCACCCCCGCGAGGCTGCGGATGCGTCAGAACATCCTCGTCCAGTTCGGGCGCTTCATCCGTATCAACCTCAAGATGCTGCGGATTATCTACGGGCACGGCTGATGCAAGACGGCACTTGGCGATGCCCGGCTCCGCGAAGCACGCTGCAGCCTGACCGCTCATAGCCCCGGGGGTATGGTCGGAGGAGCGAAGTGCTTGATGAATGCCGGTGACGGGCCGTTTCGAGACCGCTAGAACCGGGTACCGGGCGGCGAGTTCGCCGATCTGGAAGGTATTGATGTGTTCGGTCTTTCGGGGTTGGTGCTGGCCAAGCTGGCTGCACCGGCGCTCGTGATAGCGCTTTCGCCCGTACCGATTGTGTTGGCGGTGCTGCTCCTCGTTCAGAATGACCAGCCCTACTCATCGAGCGTCGCCTACCTAGGCGGAAGATTGATCTCCCTGATGGCGCTGACCACCGCCTTCGTTCAGGTTCCGCGGTTCCTCGACGGCCTTACGAAGCCCGCACCAGCGTGGACCGACTGGGCGGTCGTCGCCGCCGGTGTGGTGCTCGTCATGCTCGGCGTGTGGCTATGGTGGCGGCACACCAGAGCCACGAAGAATTCCGGATGGGAACCTCGGGTCGACAGGATCACCCCGACGATGGCCGCCGCGATAGGGATGTTTCCACTGCTGGCCAACCCGAAAGTACTCGCCGCCAGCGCAGCCGCGGGCACGGAGATCGCCACCGTCCCCTTGACAGTGGCCGGCGCAGTGGCAGCCATCGCTTTTTATGCCGTCCTGGCGAATTCGACCGTCGTGGCACCCGTCGTGGCCTACCTGGTTGTGGGTCCACGGATCGAACCACACCTACACCGGATCAGACGATGGATTCACGACCGGCATCGGGCACTGACGGCGATCGTGGTCGTCGTCGTCGGTCTTGCCGTGGTGGTCTACGGATTCGCATGAGCATGACTGGGCTCCTGCCCATTGGGTGTTGAGCGATTGAGCGTCGCCGCATCGGCCTCCTCACCCAGCAGGAGGGAGCGAACCAGGCGACGCGGTCCGAAAGGTCGCAGCATCTCACTGGCCGGGCGCGGTCGCACGCGTATCGGCCACCAGAACCAGCGCCCCAGCAGTGCCGCGATCGACGGTGTCATGAGCGAGCGCACGATCAAAGTGTCGAACAACAGGCCGAGCCCAATCGTGGTGCCGGCCTGGCCGATCGAGCGCAGATCGCTGGCCGCCATCGACATCATGGTGAAGGCGAAGACCAGGCCCGCCGCGGTGACTACTCCACCTGTCTCGCCCATCGAGCGAATGATGCCGGTCTTCAGGCCGGCGCGAATCTCCTCCTGGAACCGCGACACCAGCAGCAAGTTGTAGTCGGAGCCGACGGCCAGCAGGATGATCAACCCGAACACCGGCGCGATCCAGTTCAAGTCCAGGCCCAAAATGTGTTGCCAGACCAGCACGGAAAGCCCGAATGCGGCGCCCAGCGACAACAGCACCGTGCCGACGATCACCAGGGACGCAACCAGAGCGCGAGTGATGATCACCATGACGGCGAAGATCAATGTCAGCGCCGCGATTCCGACGATCAGCAGGTCGTAGTTGGAGCCGGACTGGATGTCGCGGTATATCGCGGCGGTCCCGGCGAGGTAGAACTTGGCGCCGGTGAGCGTCGTCCCCTTCACCGCCGCATGTGCGGCGTCCAGTTCGGGCTTGACCGCGGAAATGCCCGCCGGGGTTGCCGGGTCCGCGTCGTGGGTGATGATGAAGCGCGCGGCCTTCCCGTCCGGCGACAGGAAGAGCTTCAGGCCGCGCTGAAAGTCGGGATTCTGGAACGCTTCCGGTGGGAGGTAGAAGTAGTCGCCACTCCTGGAGGCGTCGAACGCCTGGCCCATCGCGCTCGCTGTATCGGTCATCTGGGCCATTTGGGTAACCAGGCCCGAGAAGCTGCTGTGCATCGTGAGCAGGGTCCCCTGCATGGACTGCGCGACGGCGATCATCGGCGGGAACTGGGCCAGCATCTGGGGCAGTATCGCGTCGACGTTGTGCACGTCTTTGATCAGCGCGCTCATGTTCTCACTGAACTTGTCCACGCCGTCGATCGCCTCGAACACGGACCTCGAAGCCCAGCAGACCGGGATGTTGAAACAGTGCGGTTCCCAATACAAATAGCTGCGGAACGGTCTCGCGAAATCGTCGAAGTCCGCCAGATGATCTCTCATCTCGTTCAGCGTGGCTTGCATGTCGCCCATGTCGCCGACCATGTGATGAGTCGTGCTGCTCATCTGACCCAGCAGGCCCTGCATCCGCTCCATCGAGCCGATCATGGCGCCCAGATCGTCGCTCATCGTGAGCATGTCGGCCGTGCGGTCCTTCATGAATTGAAGGTTCTGCTGGATAGGAATCGATTGGGCGCTGATCTGAAACGGTATCGACGTGTGCTCGATGGGGCCGCCCAACGGCCGGGTGATGCTTTGCACCATCGCGATTCCCGGCGACCGAAAGACGTCTTTGGCGATCCGGTCCAGAATGATCATGTCGCCGCTGTTCCGCATGTCATGATCACTCTCGATCATGAGGATGTCGGGATTCATTGTCGCGGCGCTGAAATGGCGCTCCGCGGCCGCGTATCCGACATTCGACGGCAGGTTGGCGGGTATGTAGTAGCGGTCGTTGTAGCTGATCTTCATGCTCGGCATGACAAGGATGCCGACGATTGCGATGGCCAGCGAGGCCGCGAACACCGGCCCGGGCCAGCGCACCGTGGCGGTGCCGATGCGCCGCCACCCGCGCGTCTTGATCATCCGCCTCGGGTCGAGCAAACCGAACCGGGTGGCCACGGCGACCACCGCCGGCGCGGCGGTCATCGCTCCCGCGACGACGACGAGCAATCCCAGAGCGGACGGGATGCCCAGCGCCTTGAAATACGACAGCCGCGCCAAGTGGAGGCAGAAGGTGGCTCCGGCGATGGTCAACCCCGAGCCCAGGATGATGTGAGAGGTCCCGCGGAACATCGTGTACCAGGCCGTTTCTCGATCCTGACCGGCCTGGCGCGCCTCCTGGTAGCGACCGATGAGGAAGATCGCGTAATCAGTTCCCGCCGCAATGGCCAAAGACGACAGCATGGCGACGACGAACGTCGAAAATCCCAACAGCTCGTTGTTCCCGAGCAGCGCGACAAGCCCTCGAGCCGTGCCCATCTCGAAACCGACCATGACGAGGACGAGAAGCACCGTGCTGATGGAACGATAGGCGATAAAGAGCATGATCATGATGACCACGCCCGTCACGCCCATCATCTTGAACATGCTCTTGTCGGCAGCCTCATTCATGTCCGTCGTCAACGGCGCCGGGCCGGTGACGTAGACCTTGAGCCCTTGGGGCGGCGCTGACTTGTCGACGAACTTCCGTACCGCGTCGACGGATTCATTGCCCAGGGTGCTGCCCTGGTTGCCGGCCAGGTTGAGTTGGACATAGGCGGCTTTGCCGTCCCGGCTCTGGACGCCAGCGGCGGTGAGTGGATCTCCCCACACGTTCTGGACATGCTGCACGTGCTTGGGGTCTGCCTGCAGTTTTTTAACCAAGCCGTCGTAATAGCGGTGCGCCTCGTCGCCGAGTTGTTGATCGCTCTCGAGCACGATCATCGCGGTGCTGTCGGAATCCGACTCGTGGAATGTTGCGCCGATGCGCTTGGCGGCGATCATCGCGGGCGCGTCCTGAGGTGACATGGTGACCGCGTGGTTGCGTGCGACTGACTCGATCGGCGGCACAAGCACGTTCAGGGCGACGGTCAGTAATAGCCATCCGATGATGATGGGCCACGCGAACCTGCGGACGAACCGCATGAATCTCGGCCGGGCGTCGGCATCGGTGTTCATGCGGCCTTCACCAGACAGGAAGTTTGCGCGTGGCGTCCGGCCGTGGATCTTTCGTCCTTGACCTCGTCGTTGACGGTGATGCGGCATCCGATGCTGTCGCTATTGCCCTGTGCCACCACGTTGGCGATCACGGCCGGCACCGTCGTGGTGATCGTGTAAGTCCAGGGCAGGCTGGTGAAGTTCGCTTGTTCCGGCTGGGCGCTCTTGTTCAAGTAGCTCACGCTTCCTGCCGTGTCACTGGGCCCGAAAACCTCGTATGTCACCCGCTTGATGTGCGACGGCTCGAGCGGCTCGGCGCTGCTGCCGGTTGCCGTGAAGATCGAATCGGAGCCAAAAACGCCGCGCAACCGGGTGACAGCGATAGCACCAAGGGCAACTGCCACCACGACCACGAGCAGCACCCAGGTTCGTTTGAGAAAGGTCAACATCGGTGATTTCCCTTTCAGTTGCCTCGTGTTGTCAGTTTCGCGTCGGGTCAGCAGCCCGAACAGGGCCGTTCGGCCCTGTTCGGATGGCCTTTCGGGTCACGCGACCGCGACTGCCTGGGCTTTTGCCGTGACAGCGAGGCGACATCGCCGCACGCGCGCGCGAGAGGGAGGAAATTGAGACTCCCGGCCGGTTGCACGTCAACCTCCTTGCTTGCCCCTGGGCCCAGATCGGCACCTCGCCATATACCCTACCGGGTATAGCATAGGACAGTGTGAACGGGGGGCCGTCAACGCATCGATGGATGGACTTTGCGCAGGCTGGCGCGCTACAGGAAGCCGTGTGACGTGCTGTCAGGCCAGCGCGAGGAAGAGCTTCTCCAGCTCGTCTTCCGTCAGCGGCTTCTTGCCCTTCGCAGCTTTTCCGGTTGTGCATTCGCGCATACCGGTGGCGACGATCTTGAATCCGGCACGATCAAGTGCACGTGAAACCGCGGCGAGCTGTGTGACCACGTCCTTGCAGTCGCGGCCCTGCTCGATCATCGAGATCACGCCGGCCAGCTGGCCTTGCGCACGGCGCAACCGATTCAGTACGGCAGCAATGCTTTCTTCGTCACCAACCATCACGTTCTCCTTGCTTGTCACGACCCACTATAAGCCATTATCCCCCGGGGGGTATTCCCGCAGTGTCATGACGCGGCTGCGCGGTCGCGCCACTCGGCGAGTGTGCAGTGGCGGCGACGACATCGCCGGACAACATCGTCGTCAGTTCACACTCGGCGAGAGATCAGGAGACCTTCTTCACCGGCGGCGAGTAGTTGGGCTTGCCCAGCCCGAGCGCGTACTGGCCGATCATGTTGCGGAACACCTCGAGGGTGCCGCCGTAGATTCCGACCAACGGGGCGAACCGGTAGACGTATTCGGCGCTGCCGTCATCGGCGGCCCCGTCGGTTCCGAACGGCAGGGTCGACGCCGCTCCGTGGATGTCCATCAGATCCGGCGAGATGTCGCGCATCGTTTGGGCGATCGCCACCCGCCCGTAGATGTTCGGTGATGACAACGCCGCCTCCAACCGGGCGACGCTGCGGCCCAGCCGGTATGCGACCGAATCATCGTCGACAAGCTTGCGCCCGTTGGGATCCGGCCGTGTCACGGCCGTTACGGCGTTGTCGACCGCCAAGGCCATCGAACCGGCCTGGTGCATCATGATGGAGGTGTCCTGCAACCCGTCGGGTGCGGCCGCGACTGCGCCGTGCTCGGTGTTGAGCGGCTCGCGCAGCACCGTCCAGCCCGCGTTCACATCGCCCAACCGGTACTTGTCGTCGACGCGGACGTCGCTGTAGTAGACGATGTTGGTCCGGTCGCCGTCCACGGTGCGGATGCCCTGGATCTCGATGCCCGGCGAGTCCAGCGGCACCAGGAACATGGTCAGGCTCTTGTGCTTTGGCGCATCCGGGGCGGTGTTGGTGATCAGGAAAACGTACTGGCAGTTGTGCGCACCGGTGGTGAACATCTTCGAGCCGTTGACCACCCAGCCGTCGCCGTCGCGCACCGCGCGGGTTTTGCAGGTGGCGATGTCGGAACCGCCCTCGGGCTCGGTGTAGCCGAGGCAGAGCCGGACCTCGCCGCTGAAGATTTTCGGCATCACCTCGTCCTGTAACTCGGCCGAACCGAACCTCGCCACCGACCGCGCCACCATGGCGGTCGTCCCCCACGTCACCCACGGCACGTGAGCCCGCCGCTTCTCCAGCTCCCAGATGCGCCGGCGCAGGCGGGTGAACCCACCGTCGGATTCGGGCTTCCATTCCAGGGCCAGATAGCCCGCGGCACCGATTGCCAGATGCACGCCTTCGTCGAAGTTGTCACCGGTCTCGCGGTCGCGGCGCCGGACTTCCTCGGTTACTTGGGTTTTCAGGAAGTCGCGCACCTCGTCGCGGAAAGCGGTGTCCTCATCGGATAGCTCCACCCGGGAGAAGTCCATGGTTTTGCTCCTGTCCTAGACGGCCGCAGCCGCGCTCTCGCGAGCTGCCACGATCTCGGCCACCCGTTTGGCGGTGGCGCCCGGATCACCGGCCGCCAGCGGCCATCCTCGGGCACGCACCAGGTACGCTGTCGCCGCGGCTTCCGACGAAACACCAAGTCCACCTTGGATATGGACGGCCATCGTGGCCGCCTTTGCGGCCTCCTCGGCCATGAACACGAATGCCGACGGCGCCAACTCGGCTCGCTCGCCGGGCTCGTTGTCCAGGAACCAGGCCGCCCGCCGGGCGAGGTTACGTCCGCCCGCAACCGTGATGGCCATGTTGGCCAGCGGATGCGAAATTGCCTGCAGCGTCGAGATCGGGACGCCCAATGTGTAACGGCTCTTGGCGAATTCGGCCGCGATGGTCATCGTCTCCTCGACCAGGCCCACCAGGGCCGCCGCGGTCAGCAATCGCCACTCGTCCAGCGCCAGTTCGTAGTTCGCCAGCGCTTCGGGTCCCTGTGCGACGACCGTGCGGGTGTCGGCGGCGACCGGATCCACCCAGGCCATCGGCAACCGGCCGAGGTTGTCGACCTTGGCGGGTCGGGTCCCGAACGTCAGGCGCACCACCTCATCGCCGTCGCGGACGATGACGTGGTCGGCGATCGATCCGGTCGGGATCAGTCGAGGGCCCGGTGCGCTGTCAATACGCGCATCGATGCCGGCGAGCTGTTCACCGTCGGCGATGCCGGCGGTGTCGGCGCCCAGCGCGCCCAGCCGGCCCAGCAGCCTTGCGGCGCACACATGGTCGACCCACGGGACCGGCGCGAGCGAGCGGCCGACCTCTTCGGCCACCAGGGTGAGGTCGACGAGCGTCGCCCCGTCGCCGCCACACGACTCGGGCAGCGCCATCGTGGTCGCACCCATCGCGCACAAGCGCTCCCACAAGTTCTTGTCGAAGCCGGAAGGCTCTGCGGCGCGGACTGTTTCGATAGCGCAATGGGTCTTGAAGAATTGCTTGTACGCATTCTGCAGATCCACATGGTGGTCGGACAGGCTGTAGTCCAGTCTGCGCAGCTCGAAGCGGTCCATCTCTGTGCTCCTGTCGTATCTCAGGCTCGGTCGCCGAAGAAAAACTCCTGTGCGTTGTTGTACAGGTAGTTGTCCAGCACCTCGGCGGGCAGGTCCAGTGCGCGGGCTTCGGGCAGCACTCGACGCATCCGCAAGACCGGCCAGTCCGACGCATAGATGACCTTGTCCGGACCGCGGGTTCGCATATAGTGCAGCAGGCTTTCCGGCAGTCGCTTGGGTGACCAGGCCGAAGTCATCAGCCGAAGGTTGGCGTACTTGAGCATCAGCCGGATCGCGACGTCCCACCACGGGTCGGCGCCGTGGATCATGCACAGCTTCAGCTCCGGAAACCGCACGCACACCCGGTCGAGATGGATGGGGTTCTGTACCTCTCCGGGGATCGGCGGCCCGGGGATACCGGTGTTGACGCACAGCGGCAGGTTGAGCTCCGCGCACTTGGCATAGAGCGGGTAGTAGACGGCGTCGCTGGGGGGTACTGCCCGTCGCCCCAAAAGCTCGGTCCCACTACGGCATACGCGACCGGAAGGTCGCGCACGATGGCGGTCAGTTCGCGCAGCGGCCCCACCGGACGCAGCAGGTTGACTCCGCCCATGGCCAGCGCGAAGCGCTCCGGCTTGGCTTCGACGAACTTGCGTGCCGTCGTCGACGGGCTGGCGAGGTTGTCCATCAGGACCGCTTTTTCCACACCGTGCTCGTCCATCTCGTCGAGCAGTTCGGACAGGTCGACGGGCGCGAACATCGACTGCGGGCCCTTGAAGTAGTCGTCGCGGACCTTGAGCATCCAGGTGGGCTGGGAGTCGACCTCACCGAAGTGCACGTTGATCAGGCAGTCAATCGCTTTGTCGTTCATGCGGGCCTTTCATCGACGCCGACCAGTGCGGTATCCGAAAGCTGTTCTGCGGCAGCCTGTGTAGCCCACCGGTAGTTTGGCTTGCCATTGCCGAGTCGCTGAACCTGCTCGACGAAGAGGATTGCCTTGGGCGCTTTGAAGTGCGCCAGCTGCGACTTGCACAGTGCGGCGAGTGCGGCTTCTTCGACACCCGCGCCCGGCTGCAGCGCGACCAGCGCGACGACTTCCTGGCCCCACCGCTCGCTGGGCCGGCCCACCACCAACGCGTCGGAGACGCCGGGATGGGTGCGCAGCACCTCTTCGACCTCTTCGACGAACACCTTTTCACCGCCGGTGTTCACCACCAACGAATCGCGTCCGTACAGGCGCAGGGTGCCGTCGGATTCGATACTCGCCCGGTCGCCGGGGATCACCACCCGCTTGCCATCGATCTCGGGGAAGGTCGCGCTCGGTGGCCTCAGCGTCGTTGAAGTAGCCCAGTGGAATCCGGCCGCTGCGGGCCACCCAGCCGATCTCGGGATCACCGGGCTGCAGGAACCTGCTGCGATCCTCCGACACCACCGCGCCGCCCTCGCGGAGCTGGAAGGTCTCACTCTGCGTACCGCGTTGACTGTGCCCGAACCCCATGTTCCCGGATTCCGACGAGCCGTACCCGTCGATGATGGTGACCTGCGGCAGCTTTTCCATCAGCGCGCGCTTGAACTTCGGATTTGTTGCGGCCCCGCCGGTCCCGATCCCGTTCAGCGACGACAGATCGTAGGAACCGAGTTGCAACTCGGCGACCAACGGGCCGGCATAAGCGTCGCCCACCATGGTCATCATGCCGACCCCTTCGCGCTCGGCGGTCTGCCACACCGAGCGCACGTCCAGTTTGCCCCGGCCGTCATAGAGCACCGCCGTGAACCCGCTCATGATCGCCGAGAAGGCGGTCCACATGCCGGCGGCATGCATCAGCGGAGAGACCGCGAACCACGGCCGGCCGCCCCCGCGTACCTTCGCGTGGATCTCGTCGACGCTTGCGTGGTCGGCCCCGACCATCGACGCCACGTACATGTCGCTTTGGCGCCACAGGACTCCCTTGGGACGGCCGGTCGTCCCGCCGGTGCACATCATGATCAAGTCGTCGGGCGATCCCGGCGCCGGATCGCCCGAACCACCCTGTGCCAGCGCATCATCCAGCGATATCGCGCCCGGCAGTTCGGCGGCGTCGGTGCCATCGTCGATCGAGATCAGCAGCTCGGCACCGTCCGGCGGCAGCACCTCGGCGCACCGCGCACCGAGCGACCGGTGATAGATGATGCCTCGGGGCCGGATGTAAGAGAGCAGATCGGCGATCTCCCGCGGCGAATAGCTGTAGTTCACGTTGACCGGAACCACGCGAGCTTTCAGACACGCGATCACCGCGTCCGGGTACAGGTCGTTGTACATCAGCAGCGCGACGCGGTCCTGACCACACTCCCAGCGGTTCAACGCGTCTCGCTCTTGGTGCGCCCCGAAGCCGTTGGCGCTCAAGAAGTTCGCCAATCGGCTGGTTCGGCTCGCCGACTCGGCGAAGGTGCTGCGCCGAGTTCCGCATACTGTCATCAAGCGGTCCGGGATGACGTCCGCAATGGCGTCCAGAACCGACCCGACGGTCCATTCACTCACGGGCCGGGCCGCCTAGGCCGCCACTGTGGCTTTGACGCCCAGCAGATCTAAAGCGTTGTCACGCATGATCTTTCGGATGTCCGATTCGCTGAAGGCGGTGAGCTCCTCGGCGAACGACACGGGCGACTCGAGACCTTCGCCGTGCGGCCAGTCGGAACCGAACAGGATCTTGTCGACGCCGATGACCTCGGCCAGCTCCGGCAGGTCGTCCTCGTAGTAAGGGGCGATCCACACGTTGTTGCGCAACTGCTCCACCGGATCCTCAGGGAAATCGCGCGGCTGGGTGTTGGCCGCCTTCTTCAGTCGCTTAACCAGTCGGTGCACGAAATACGAACCGTTTTCGATGCTGACCGCCTTGAGTTTCGGGTGGCGGGTGAACACACCGTGCACGATCATCGAGGCCATCGTGTCGTGAATCGCGCGGTCGTCGAGGAGAACGTTCTCCAGCGGATCCTTGGCGCCGAAGCCCTCGAACGTCGCCTTGCCGCCCCACGCCGCCGCGATGTGCAGATAGCCGCTGTCGCTGAGGTGGAATCCCACCGGCACTCCCGCCTCGGCCAGCCGGGCCCACACCGGGTCGTGGCTGGGGTGACCCAGCGACCGCGGCTTGATCAAGCCGGGCACCGGCGCCGGACGTACCAGCACCAGTTTGGCGCCGCGTGCCAACACGAAGTCAACCTCTTCGAGCGCCTTGGCCGGATCGGCCAGCGAGATGATCGGCGCGGCGATGATCCGGTGATCGGGCCGGTCGAAGCCCCAGTCCTCGTCGAGCCATAGGTTGAACGCGTGCACCGACGCCATCGTCGCGTCGATGTCGTGCTTGAGCGCCTCCTCGACCCCGCACCCGAATGTCGGCAGCATGACGACGGTTTCGATGTCCTGGGTGTCCATCACCGTGATGCGGGCGTCGCGGTTCTGGTATTCGGGGTGTTCGGCTAGCCGCTCGACCTTCATCAGCGACGCCGGGTCGACACCTTCGGGTATCTCACCGCGGAACAGCAAGTCGAGGCAGCCGGGCACGATGATCGGGTCGAAGGTCGGGTTGGGGATGAAGTGGTTGACCCGGTCGCCGATCACGGCCCAGGTGCGCTTGCCCTGGGTAACCATCTGCACGCCGCGGCGCTTGAACTCCTTGTCCAGGTGGCGGGTAAACGAGTCCAGCGGCTCGTAGTAGTGGTTGTCGACGTCAATCGCCTTGTAGCTCAAGCTATTCATCTTCTTCCTTCCCTGGTACTAAGCGTCTGTCGGGCGCAGCGATGGAAACCGGGGAGGCCGCTTCTCGAGGAAGCTGGTGATCCCTTCGATGACGTCCGGCCGCGACATCGCCTCGTGCACGAGGACTTCGGAACGGTTGTTCGCGTCCACGACATCGCGGGTGCTGTCGCCATAGACCTGACGCTTGATCACCGCCATCGATGCGGGCGAACAGTTGGCGGCCATGTCCTCGGCGTATTCCAGGGCACGCTTCATCAAGTCGTCGGCGGCAACGACTTCTTTGACCAGGCCCAGCTCGGCGGCCTCCTCCGCGAGGAACGTGCGAGCGCTGAGTAACAGATCGAGGGCGACGGCCATGCTGGTCAGACGCGGAAGTATCCAGGAGATGCCGAATTCGGCGATCAGTCCGCGGCGCGCGAACACCGCGCCGAACTTGGCGCCCGCGGCGGCGAACCGGACATCGCACATCAGGGCCTGGGTCAGGCCGATGCCGACACACGCACCGTTGACGGCCGCGATGACGGGCTTACGCAGCGTCGTCACGAAGTGGGGCGGCCGTTCGCCGACCAAGTCGGCCAGGTTCGTCTGGCCGGCCTTCTCCATCGATTCGCCGACCTTGGCCGCCCCGCCCGGCGCGCCCAGGTAGGCGCCGGCGCAGAACCCTCTGCCCCGGCCGGTCAGCACGATCACCCGCACGGTGGGATCGGATTCGGCGCGGTCGATGCCGGCATAGAACGCGGCCGCAATGTCGGGGCCCCAGGCGTTGAGCCGGTCCGGACGATTGAACGTCAGGATTGCGACGCCGGTTTCCGTGGCCTCGTACAGCACCGCGTCGTCGGCATCGGAGGCACCGTCGCTGCCGGACATCTTCCGCGGCACCTCCTCACGCTTTGACTACGGGATTCACTGGGCTTTGTACCCATACTGTATACCTATCGGTACTGCATTCCACAACTGTCCCCGCGGCCGCGCTAACCCACGCCAAACAGCGAATTTCCGCACGCTGAACCGCGGTCGGGTGCGGTCACCGGAGCTGGTGGAGAACCGGAGCCACGACGGTGCTGGGTGCCCGAAAATCTGTGGCACTGAATGCGCATCGCATTGTTTGGGATGGCGACTCGCCGGGTTACCGACACAAGTACTTGGATAATCGGCAACTGACGGGACCAGTAGTGAAGTCGACAGCAAAAGCGGTTGTGCATCGTGCCAGACAAGCGCGCTCAGCGGTGGTGAAAATCGAGGCGACGTGGGCGGGCTTTCAGTTTCTGCTCGTGTTGGGATCCATAGGCGTCCTCGTCGGCCTCGTTCTGTGGGCACGACGGCGTCGAACCCGTGACGAACCCGCGCGGGTGGATACGGCCACAGCGCCGGATGCGGAGGCGCAAGCGCCCGCGCCGGTGGCCGCAACTTCGGCGAAAGCGGCCGCGAATGGGCTGGTCAACTGAGGCTGTGGCGAGCGCCACTTTCCGATCGTGTTTTCCCCATCGGCTGATCGGGAAGCGGTACTAATGGCACCCACTAGGCAGGAGGAGGGAAACGCCAATGGTTGACATCATCAAGGGCGTCGTGGATGACGTTGTGGGCAAGGCCAAGGAAGTAGTCGGTACGGTCGCCGGTCGCAACGACTGGATCAGCGAAGGCCAGGCGCAGCAGGACAAGGCAGAGGCGCTGCGTAACGCCGCGAAGAAAGAGGTTCAAGCCGACAAGGCTCGTGCCGAAGCGAAAATTCACGAGGCACGCGAGCGCGCCGAACAACAGTAATCAACGTGCGTGTGCAAGGCCCGGTCACACCCCCGGTGGCCGGGCCTTTGCATACGCTTGCGGCACAGGGCTTTTGATTACGAATCGATGAGCCCGAGCCGGCGATAGGCCGTCTCGATTTGGGCCTTGGCCTCGGCCGGCAGCTCCGCCTGCGGAGGCCGCGAATGCGGGTAGGCCCCTATCGGCAAGCCCAGTACCGAGGCCGCGTATTTGAACGCTCCTCCCCAGTGGGTGAAGTAATCCGATCGTCCCGGGTAGCAGGTCCACCACGGTCCGAGGTCGAGATCGAATTGGTCCAGACCGGACTCACGGCCGTAATCCATTGCCTCGAGCAACTTATCGGACAACACCAGATCCCAGTACTCGGAAAACAGTCGCCGCTGCGGGGTTTCGAACAGGTAGCCCGCGGTACCCAACTGTGCCGGGCAGACGATCCCGTCGCGCAACCATCCGGCCCGGTACACCGTCTTGTCGCATTCCCACACCGCCAGGCCGGGCGCCAGTTCATGCAGCATCCGGCTGCTCGCCGGCCGGAACGCGCCCTCTTTGGTGGCGCACACCGCGGGCACCTCGTGATAAATCCGGGCACTTTCGGCCGGGGTCAACACGTAGCCCGAAGATGGGGAATTGAACATGCCCAGTGCGATATCCGTGCGCGCGGCGACGTATTTGAAAAAGCGCAACACACCTTCGCCGCCATGGGCCTCCATCATCGGTGTCTGGATGTAGGCGATATCAGCACCCGCCTCCTGGGCGTGCAGCGTCAGATCCAAACAGTCCTTCGGCGCCATGGCCGCCGTGCAGGCCTGCACTACGACGTCGGGATTGATACGGCGCGCTTCCTCGATCGCCACTTCCAGCAAGCGTTTCCGCTCATCGAGGGTCAGTGACCAGAACTCGGCGATTCCGCTGGTACACCACAACATCGGGTGTCCGAGATCACCGACGCAGTAGCGCACCAACGTCCGGTAGGCATCCCAGTCGATGTCGTCGCCGTCGGTGCCGCAGAACGGCGTGTACAGGGAGTCGCCGATACCCCGCAACGCCCCGCGCGCCCACGCGCGCGCCTCAGCAGCTGTCGCCACAGTCCACTCCTTCCGTTGGCCAAGCGATTTGAGGTCAGGTGAAGTCTGAGCCGCCGTCGACGTTGATGTTCGCGCCGGTCATGTAGGAGTTGCGCCGCGACGCGAGGAACGCGACGACGGGCCCGATCTCTTCCGGCAGGCCGGCCCGCGGCATGTGCGCCGGATGCCCAAAGTGCTTGGCAATGGCTTCCATCAGGCGATAGGGGTCGTTGCCGTCGACACCGACCGAATCGGCCCAGCCGACCAGCGACTCGGACGCGATGCTGCCCGGTGACACCACGTTGACCAGGATCTCGTCTTTGGCGAGTAACAGGGACAGGTTCTTCGAGACGCTCGTCAGCATCGATTTGGCCGCGGTGTAGGCGGGCAGCATGACACTTTGCCGCTGTGTGGAATGCGCCGAAAAGTTGACGATCCGCGCCCACTGGGCCTTGCGCAGCAATGGAAGTGCCGAACGCACGCAGCGCACCATCCCCATCACTCCGTCTTCGACGGACTCACGCCACTGTTCGTCGGTCAGATCTTCGAAGCTGCCCGGCGCTCCCGGCCCGACCGTATTGATCAGCACGTTGAGTTCGCCGTTCCATCGGGCGGCAATCTCGGCGAACACCTTGTCGACGTCGGCGGCATCGCCGATGTCGGCGGCGAATCCGAGCACATCCGGACTCCCGCGGTCCGTCAAATCTGCCACTGCGCTATCGAGAGAGCCGCGAGTTCGGCCAACCAGCGCCACCCGGGCGCCGTCCTCGGCGAGGCAACGGGCCGCGGCCAAACCCATGCCGCGGCTACCACCGACAACTACGGCTGTCGCATTGGCCAGCCCTAAATCCATCGCGATGCCCGCGGCTCATCCGGCGGGGCAGCCATTGGCTTACGTCCGGTCATCTTCGTCCGTCCAGCCTGATATACCAAAAAGCCTACGATAGGTATTACAGTAGCAGGTGGAAAAGCGTACGAGAGCCCGGTTGACGGTCATAATCCGAATGGCGACACGCCTACATATACGCAGGTGGGAGCACATCTACCGGTAGATTTGGGTCAGCCGGCGGCACGGTTGCAGACCGTACGCACAGGATACATTTTGATGGAGGTGCCCGTAGTGGCAAAGCAGGCAACCGCTGATAAGCGTCAACGACGCGAACGCGGGTCCATCAACCCCGATGACATCATCAGCGGCGCATTCGAACTCGCGGAGCAAGTTTCGATTGACAACCTGAGCATGCCGCTGCTCGGCAAACACCTTGGCGTCGGCGTTACCAGCATTTACTGGTATTTCCGCAAGAAGGACGATCTGCTCAACGCGATGACCGATCGGGCGTTGAGCAAGTATGTGTTCGCCACGCCCTATGTCGAAGCCAGCGATTGGCGGGAAACCCTACGCAACCACGCGCGCCTGATGCGTAAGACGTTCATGGGCAACCCAATTCTGTGCGACCTGATTTTGATTCGCGCCGCACTGAGCCCGAAAGCCGCGCGATTGGGCGCCCTGGAGATGGAGAAGGCGATCTCCAATCTGGTCGAGGCCGGCCTCTCGCCCGAAGACGCCTTCGACACGTACTCAGCGGTTTCGGTCCACGTCCGCGGCTCGGTGGTCCTGCAACGCCTCTACGAAAAGAACCAGTCCTCCGATGTCGGCCCGCGCGCGATCGAGGACGCCGTGTCCATCGATCCCGAAAAAACTCCGCTGCTCTCCCAGGTGAGCCGGATAGGTCACCGGATCGGGGCGCCGGACGAAACCAATTTCGAGTACGGCCTCGCCTGCATCCTCGACCACGCCAGCCGGTTGATCGATGAGGGATCAACAACGGCCCAATCGACATCTCGTCCGCGCAAGGCCACGAAGTCATCCGCTCCGCGCGGCCGGACCAAGGCGACCGCGGACCGGTAGGCCGGTCGCCTGACCTCGAAACCGGTTACTACGCTTCGGGTTCCGGCACGTGGAAGTGTTCGTCGCGTAGCCGGAACGCTTCCTTGGTGCCGTGCTGCGCCCGGGTCTTGACGAAATTGAACTCATCCGGCCCGAATTGCAGGTTGGTGCCGTAGGCGTGGAAGAGATAGCTCGCGACTTCCTCACCGTGGTACGCCTGGGTCTGCTCGACGAGGCGGAATGCTTCCTTGGCGATGACGACACCGTCGGCGGGCATCTTCGCCGCCTTCTCGGCCCAATACCGGGCGCGCGCGGTCACGGCGCCGGGATCACATGTGTCGGTGAAGATTCCAAGATGTTCGAGCTCGCCGGCCTCGATGACATCGCCGGTCAGCAGCAGGCGCCGCGCCATGACCGGCCCCAGCCGATGGAAGAACATGTGCAGGCTGCCGAGCGCGGGGCCCAGGAAACGCGTCGCCGGCATACCGATCTTCGTGTCGCGCGCGATCACCGAGATGTCGGTCATCAGCGCCATCTCGAAGCCGCCGCCCAGGGCGTAGCCGGAGATCTCCCCCACCGTCACCTTCGGGAAGCCCATGAAGTTGTGGTAGAAGCTGAATGACTTGCGGTCCACCGCAAGTCGTCTGCGTTGACTGGGCCGGCGCTTGGCGGCATCATCGGGCGCCTTGGTCTTGTCGCCGTACCAGCCGTATGCGTTGTTCATGTCGGCCCCGGTGGAGAAGACTCCCTCGGCTCCGCGCAGCAGCACCACGGTCAGGTCGTCGTCGTCGGCCACCTGATCCAGGCAGCGTCCGACGGCCTCACGCATGGCCGCGTCATAGGAGTTGCGCTGCTTGGGATTATTCAGGGTGATCGTCGCGATTCGATGGGCGGGATCGACCTCGAAAAGCACGCGATCGTCGTTCGAGGCAGTCATGTAGCGGATTCCTTTCGCCGCCTGCCGAATCTGTATCCGGTCAGCTTGTCCGGCTGCGACGCCAGGGTGTTGACCTCGCCCGTACACAGCACTTCGTCGCCGAGCAGCAGCCGCGCCGTCGACTCGATGCCCCGCTCGACGTGGCGCCGGACAATGTCGAAGCCCAGTTCGGTCAGCAGCGGCGTGGGCCGACGGAAGGTCACGTGCAGCGATCGCGTCTTGCCGGATAGCCCCATGACGCAACTGTGATGCTGGATCACGCAGTCGAAGAAGACGGCCAGAAAGCCGCCGTGTACCAGTCCGGGTGGTCCCTCGTAGGCCAGCGGGAAGACGACCCGACCGTCGGCCGTGTCGGCGTCGAGATGATCGAAGGAGTACTCGGGGAAGGAAGGGTTGTAGGCACCGATGTCGGTGGCGTGGTTGAGATAGACCCGCCGGGGATCGTTGTCGACGTCACCGATCCGGGGCGCGTTGTCCTGCGGGGCCGCGGACGCCAGCTCGCTCTCCCATTCGCCGAACTTCGCCAGCATGGCGTCCACCGTCGGGTGCGGATGTTCGAGCGACAGCAGTAGCGAGCTCAGGCGCCTCATCGCGCCGGCGGCGGCGACGGTCTGAGCAAGGGGCGCCTCGCCGAATTTCGCGTCGTCGGCGCGGACCGGTGTCCCTGGGCATTGCGCCGCTCCTCCTCATCGCGTCGCGGCTCTGCATCGTCGCGGCGCAGCATGCGACTCTCTTCCGCCGGGTTTCACCCGGTTGTTCCGTCGGCAGCGTTTCCTTGATAACTTATACAGCGTATCAATCGTATTGCCTACTGTATGGGTTCCCGTATCGCTGAGAAAGGCCGGATTCGACGGTGAGTCACGACGCCGATGCGGCCGACGCCGAGGGGTCGGTGACAGCACGCCGCGATGGCGCGATCCTGCGACTCACACTTGATCGCCCACAGCGGCGTAATTCGTTGACCCACTTGATGATCGAGACGCTGGTCGGCGCGCTGACCGAGGCCGCCGCCGACGACTCGTTGCGCGCGATTCACCTGGACAGCGCCGGCGAGGACTTCTGCTCGGGCGCCGATTGGGTCGCCACCAACAGCGGCACCGGGCAGCGTCCGCGCACCGGTGATCTGGTACGCAGAATTCCGCACGCCGCCCACCGCCTGATCGAGCTCGTGCACACCATCCAGCTCCCGGTGGTCTGCACCGTGCGGGGTTGGGCAGTAGGGATGGGTTGCAATCTCGCCCTGGCCGCCGATTTCGCGGTGGCCGCCACGCGATGCCGTGTTCTGGGAGCCGTTCATCGAACGTGGATTCAGCCCGGATTCGGGTGCCACCTGGCTGCTCCCCCGACTGGTCGGGGTGGCGAGAGCCCGGCGCATGCTGTTGCTCAGCGAGAAGGTCAGCGGGGCGGACGCGGCCGACTGGGGCCTGATTCACCAAGCCACCGGCCCGGCCGAACTCGACAACGCCGTCGAGCAGCTGCTGGCGCGACTGGCAGGCGGACCAACGGTCGCGATCGGGCTGGCCAAGCAGGCCCTGAGCTACGGCCAGCACGCTTCGCTGAGCCAGTCCATGACACAGGAACTGTTCAACTTGGAACTATCCTGTCGGACAACCGATTTCAAAGAAGGCCTGGAAGCCTTCCGGCAACGACGTACGCCGAAGTTCGATGGACGCTGACCAGATGGGCTTTCGGTCGCACCGGGCGCTAGACGAAGGGAACACGGATGCCTGCTGACTCGTTCGACACCATCAACTACGAGGTCGACGGGCACACGGCCACCATCACGCTGAACCGGCCCGATGCCCTCAACGCGCTGAGCCCGCACATGATCACCGAGCTCCGAGCCGCCTACGACGAGGCCGAAAACGACGACAACGTCTGGCTGAGCATCGTCACCGGCACCGGCCGCGCGTTCTGCACCGGCGCCGACGTCAAAGAGATTCCCGAAGACGGCAAGGTGATCTACGAGCGGCCGTACCTGTCGACCTACGACCAGTGGGAGGCGCCGCAGGAGGGCACCCCGCCGTTTCGCACCATGGCCAAGCCGGTGCTGACCGCGGTGAACGGAATCTGCTGTGGCGCCGGCATGGATTGGGTCACGACGACCGACATTGTCATCGCTTCCGATCAGGCGACCTTTTTCGATCCGCACGTCAGCATCGGGCTGGTGGCCGGACGCGAACTGGTGCGGATATCCAGGGTGTTGCCCCGCTCGATCGCCCTGCGGATGGCGTTGATGGGCAAGCATGAGCGGATGAGCGCACAGCGCGCCTACGAACTCGGGTTGATCAGCGAGGTCGTCGAGCACGACCGCCTGCTGGACCGGGCCCGTGAGATCGCCGACATCGTCAACTCGAATGCGCCACTGGCGGTTCGGGGAACCCGGCTGGCCATCCTCAAGGGCCTGAATGTGCCGCTGCACGAGGCCGAGATAATGGCCGAGACCTTCCGCGAGCGGGTGCTGCGCACCGAGGACGCGGCCGAAGGCCCCAAAGCCTTTGTGGAAAAGCGCAAACCAAATTGGCAGTGCCGTTGAGTACCCCGCGTTTCGAAACCATTCTTCTCGACGTCGACGCAGGCGCGCACGTCGCCACCATCACGCTGAATCGTCCCGATCAGCTGAATGCGTTCAACCGCACGATGTGTGAGGAGATGGCCCAAGCCTGGCGCATCGTCAAACTCGACGGGTCGGTGCATGCGGTGGTGCTGCGGGCAGCCGGCAGCCGGGCCTTCAGCGCCGGGCTGGACATCAAGACTCCATACGGGCAACCCGAAAACGTATGGAATCACGAGGATCCCGGCGAGCTACTCAGTCCCAAGTGGCAGAAGATGTGGAAGCCGGTGGTGTGTGCCGTTCAGGGCATGTGTACCGCGGGCGCGTTCTACTTCCTCAATGAGTCCGATGTGGTCATCTGCGCAGAAGACGCAACATTTTTCGATTCACACGTCTCGGCCGGACTGGTCTGCGCCCTGGAGCCGATCGGGCTGATGCGCCGCATCGGCCTGGGCGAAACGCTGCGCATCGCACTGATGGGCAACGACGAACGGGTCAGCGCCGACACCGCGTTGCGGATCGGATTGGTATCCGAGGTGGTCGCAACGGATCAGCTGTTCAGGCGCGCGCACGAGATTGCCGCGGCGATTGCGGCCAAGCCGCCGTCGGCGACTCAGGGCACCGTCAAAGCGATCTGGGAGTCGCTGGACAAGCCCTACCGCGCCGCCTTGGAGCAGGGCCTGATCTACACCCGGCTGGGCAACCCGCTGGGCACCGCCGAACTGGCGGCGCAGCAGGACGCCGACGGCGAGGGT
Source organism: uncultured Actinomycetota bacterium (assembly GCA_963794245.1). Taxonomy (GTDB): domain Bacteria; phylum Actinomycetota; class Actinomycetes; order Mycobacteriales; family Mycobacteriaceae; genus Mycobacterium. Next base: position 410,060 of record CAWCDD010000010.1, read on the forward strand.
GCCAGGAGCGAACCAAAGATCCGCTGATGGCCGATCATCCGCTGAGTCAACGCATCGCCGACGTACTGGATCTGCAGCCCGGCGCCCCGGCGATCGAGTACGACGGTCGATGGCTGTCCTGGGCTCAGATCGCCGCGGCGGCAACGCAGATGGCGTCATTGACCGCCGAGCACGCCGACAACCCGCAGATCGGAATGCTGCTGCGCAACCGGCCTGGGCAAGTGGCGGCGTTTCTCGGTGTGCTGCTGGCCGGCGGGACGGTGGTCACCATCAACCCATCGCGCGGCGACGAACGTACCCGGGCCGATATCGCCGCACTGCAACTACCCCTGGTGGTCGGCGAACCCGACGACCTGGCCACACTGGTCGCCCCTGGTACGCCGACCCTGGCGATTGCGGGCCGGCTGGACGAGCCCGGCGAGTCGGCGCGGTGCGATTACCGGCCCATTGCCGCCCCCGAGGTCGCCGTGCGAATGCTGACCAGCGGAACGACCGGTCCGCCCAAGCGAATTGACCTCAGCTACGACATGCTGGCTCGCAGCGTGATGGGCCGAGACCCAGACCACGCACCGGCTCCTCAAGAGCTGCGACGCGGTGTCGCGATCATGAACTCACCGCTGGTGCACATCGGCGGCGTCTTCCGGGTGCTGCAGTGTGTCGTCGAGGCGAGATCTTTTGTGCTGCTGGAACGCTTCGAGCTCAAACGCGTGGGCTCAGGCTGTGCGCACGCACCGGCCCCGCGCGGTATCACTGGTGCCTGCCGCATTGCGGACGGTGTTGCACTCCGACCTGTCGCGTGCCGATCTGGACAGCATCCGCGCCGTCACCTGTGGCACGGCCCCGCTGTCGGCTGACGATGCCGATGCTTTCACCGAGAAATTCGGCATACCGGTTTTAACCTCCTATGCTGCAACAGAATTCGGTGGTGGGGTGGCCGGCTGGACCCTGGCCGACTACCAGAGCTACTGGACCGCCAAACGCGGCAGCGTCGGACGGGCCAACCCGGGTGCGCAGTTGCGGGTGGTCGACGACGCCGGCACGCAGCTTGGTACGGACCAGGTTGGGCTGCTGGAGGTCAAGCCGGGGCAGCTCGGGCGCTCGGCGCAGTGGATGCGGACCACCGATTTGGCACGCATCGACGCGGATGGTTTTCTCTGGATCGTCGGGCGGGCCGATCAGGCGATCATCCGCGGCGGGTTCAAAGTGATGCCCGACGACGTCCGTGTCGCGCTGGAGGGCCACCCCGCAGTGGCGGGCGCGGCTGTGATCGGCCGACCCGACGCGCGACTCGGCGAGACACCGGTCGCGGTCGTGGAGTTGCGCGAGTCCGCCGGCACCGATACCGACACGTTGGTGCAGTACCTGCGAACGCGATTGGCCCGCTACGAGATTCCCACCGAGATCGCGATCGTCGACACAATCCCGCGCACCCCGTCGGGTAAAGCCGACCTGAGCGAGATCCGGCACATTTTCGAAGAGTCCGCGGCGCAGCGCGACCATGCCCGGTGAATCCACCGTCGCCGAGCTGCTGCGACTTCAAGCCAGCACGCGTGCGAACCAACCTCTGCTCGTCTGCGATGCCGAGCGCATCAGCTACGCAGAAGCCGACTTCCGGTCAGCAGAGCTCGCCCACGGCCTGATCGCCCTCGGCGCCGGCAAGGGCACCCATGTCGGTCTGCTCTACCCCAACGGCGCCGAGTTCGTCGTCGCAATGCTGGCAGCCGCGCGAATCGGCGCCGTGGTGATCCCGTTCTCCACCTTCGTCACCGCCCGTGAGATGCGTGAGCAGCTGGTCGACAGCGATGTCGAAATCCTGCTGACCGCAGCGTCTTTTCGCACTCACGACTACGTGCAGCGACTGGCCGAGGTCCTTTCGAACGCCGATCTCGGTTCCCGGTTGTTTTGCCCCGCAGCACCGCAACTGCGCCATGTTGCGGTCACCCACGAGACGGTGTACCAACGAGCCGGCACCGTCGACCGCGCGCTATTGGCAGCGATGGAAGACGACGTCTGCGGCCGCGATCCGCTGGCGATCATCTACACGTCCGGATCCACCAGCACGCCCAAAGGAGTCGTGCACACACACGCCGCGCTACTCGGACATCAACAGAACCTCAACCAGATCCGCGGTTTGACCGCGGCGGACAAGCTGTTCTGCAATTCGCCGTTCTTCTGGATCGGCGGATTCGCGTTCGGCCTGCTCGCCACCTTGGTGGCCGGGTCGACGTTGGTGTGCTCCAACGCCGCCTCGGATACTGACGGAGCCGGGGCGACACTCGACCTGCTGGAAGCCGAAAAGCCAACCATGACAAACGGGTTCGCCGCCGGGATCGCTCACCTGGCCGACCACCCGAGCTACGCTGAGCGTGATCTGTCGTCGATGCGTCGCGGCAACCTCTACCCGATCATGGCCCCCGACACCAGGCCGGCCGACCCGGAGCTGCGGCACAATATGCTCGGTATGACCGAGGCCGGCAGCGTCGTGCTGATCGGCGACGACGAATCCGACCAACCCGAAGCACGGCGGGGATCGTTCGGCAAGCCCGCACCCGGTTTCCAGACGATGCTCGTCAACCCCGACACCAAGGAAAGCGTTGCCGTCGGCGAGGCCGGCGAACTGTGCATCCGCGGGCCTTATCTGATGCAGGGCTATTACAAACGCGGCCGCGAAGAGTGCTTCGATGCCGACGGCTGGTTCCACAGTGGTGATTTGGTGCGCACCGATGCCGACGGATTCGTCTATTTCGTCGGACGGCTGGGCGCGATGATCAAAACGGCCGGCGCCAACGTCTCGGCGGCCGAAGTGGAGAAAGCCATCACCAAGGTCACCGGCGGAGCGCCGGCTTACGTGATCGGCATTCCCGACACCAGGCGGGGGCAGCTCGTCGCCGCGGTCGTTGTCCGGCCGGACGGCGCTGCAGCGTTCGATGACGCCGCATTGAGCGAACGACTCAAAACCGAACTGTCCGCATACAAAATCCCCAAGCGGTTCATCTCCCTGCCCCGCGCCGACGTACCGCTGTTGTCCAGCGGCAAGGTCGACACGCGGCAACTGCGGAAGCTCTTCGATGCCTGACCCGGGCGCGCACACCATCGACGAGCTGGTGCGGTTTCGCGCCGACCACGACGGGGACACGCCGATGGTGATCGATCCCACGTCCCGGGTCAACTACCGCGAACTCGACTCGACCACACGCGATTTGGCTGCGACATTCATCGAGGCCGGCGTGGGTAAGGGCACCCGGGTGGGGCTGATCATGCCCAACAGCACCCGCTGGGTACAGGTCGCCGTCGCGCTGACCCGCATCGGCGCCGTGCTGGTACCGCTGAGCACCCTGCTGCAACCCGGCGAGCTCGTCACGCAGCTGCGAGTGGCGGCCGTGCAGTTCCTGGTGAGCGTCGAGGAATTCCGCGGTCATCGCTACCTCGACGACCTGAGGGCGGTGCCGCAATCCGAACTTCCTGCCCTGCGGCGGGTTTGGTCGATCGGGCAGCTGGACAACGCCACGGCGAGTGATGAGGCCCGGCAGATCATCGACGCCATGACCGCAACGGTCACCGCCGCCGACCCGCTGGTCATCATGTTCACTTCCGGCAGCAGCGGAACCCCCAAGGGAGTCGTGCACTCCCATGGCAACGCGTTGGGCGCCGTGCGCGTCGGGGCTTGGGGCCCGTTGCATCACCTCCGAAACCCGGCTGTACCTACCGATGCCGTTCTTCTGGGTAGGCGGTTTCGGCAGCGGGATACTGTCCGCCCTGCTGGCGGGTGCCACCCTGGTGACCGAAGAGATCCCCCGGCCGGTTACCACTCTGCGACTGCTGGAGCGCGAACGAGTCACCCTGTTTCGCGGCTGGCCCGATCAGGCCGAGACCCTGGCGCGGCATGCGATCTCCGTCGGCGCCGATCTGTCCGCCCTGGGACCGGGCAGCCTGGAAGCCCTGCTGCCGCCCCGGCAACGGGCTGCACCCGGGGCACGGGCCACGCTGTTCGGCATGACCGAGGCATTCGGGCCGTACTGCGGCTACCCCGCCGACACGGATATGCCCGCGACGGCATGGGGCAGCTGCGGAAAGCCGTTTGGCGGCATGGAAGTCCGCATCGTCGACACCGACAGCGGCGAGCCGGTCGCGGCGGGAACCGCGGGCATGATCCAGATCCGCGGACCCCACACCTTGCGCGGCATTTGCGGTCGCAGCCGCGAAGAGCTGTTCACCGTCGACGGCTTCTATCCGACCGGCGACCTCGGCCATCTCGACGAGGACGGATTCCTGTTCTACCACGGGCGATCCGACGACATGTTCAAAGTCAGCGGCGCGACCGTCTACCCCAGCGAGGTCGAGCGCGCGCTGCGCACGATCGACGGCATCGACAACGCGTTCGTCACCAATGTGCCCGGCGCCGCGGGTGAACGGGTGGGCGCGGCGGTGGTATGCGGCGACGGTGCGCTGACGGCCGAGCAGTTGCGCGGCATCGCGCGGACTGTGCTGAGCGCCTTCAAGGTTCCGACGGTGTGGCTATTGCTGGACTCCGACGACGGCGTCCCGCGCGGCGGCACCGGCAAGGTCGACCTCCATCGCCTGCGCGAGATGCTGGTCGACGCGGACCAGCCCTAGGGGACCCGCGAGCAGCCCCGAACGTGCCGTGAGGGCGAAAAAATCGCGGAAATGTCGCCCTCAGAGCACGTTCGGCGCGAAGCAAAGCCAACAAAACTCAAGGAAGCCTTAGGGGACCCGTGTCCAGGGTTGACAGTTCTGCGACTCGAAAGCCTTGACCGACGTGTTGATGTTCGCGAACATCGGACCGACCGAGATATTCGTCTGGAGCACATGCTCCTTGTTCGCATCGGGCGTGCTGTAAGTGAACCACGCGCACATCGAGTCCTGGGTCGGCACATTGTTGATCCAGACCCCAAAGGTCGACGCCGAACCGGCCGTTCGGTAGAGGCCCGGTGCGATGTCGGGCCCGACGACAAAGACGCCGTTCCCGGGGATAGGGTCGAGCACATCGGCATTCGCCGGAGCCGCAAACGCGATCGCTGTCGCACACGCAACGAATACGGCCGCCGCGCGAGGCGTTGGAGGCATCTTCTTCTCTCCATTCGTTGCCCACCCTGATGGCAGCGTATGCCCAGCCCGGATTTGCTACAAGAGATGGCGACGGCTACCGACGAGCCCCGGATACCGCCGAACGCGGTAGCCGGCCGGCACGCGAATGGCCGCTCAGCGCATCACCATGAACCAGCACGTCGAAAGCCAGATTCAGGCGCATGGGCTTGGTCACCGACTGCCGCCAAGTGAGCCGAGTGCCACCCTCGGCCGGCTCACTCGTAAAGTCTTGCAAGGCAACGGTTTCATCTTTGTACGTCGCCGTACCGGCGATCCCGTCGCGCAGTTCGGTGAATGCGTACCGCACTGCCAGCGTGCCGATCGGGGTTTTGATCGTCACGTCCCAGTCGCCTTCGATGCTCAACCTAGACCTCCACTGGCTCTCGGCCGACGGGCCGCCACACGGTGCCCCGTCGCTCGTATTCGAAGAGTTCCTCGACGGCATGGGCGATTCGAGGGCCGTAGCAGCGATCGAGCAGATGCAGGGCCAGGTCGAGGCCCGACGTCACGCCGCCGGCGGTCACGAGATCTCCGTCGTCAACGACGCGGGCCGCTACCGGCCGCACACCCGCGGCCTCGAGCAGGTCCAGACCCAGATGATGCGTCACGGCGTAGCGTCCTTCGATCAGGCCTGACATCGCCATCACCACGGAGCCACCACACACTGCCGCCATGGTCACGTCCGGATTGGCAAATGCTTTGTACAGCAGCGCAGTCAGTTCGGTCTGCGCCGCCCGGGCCAACAACACCGGGATGGTCTCGACGCCGTCGTCGGGGTCACCGACGGTCGGCCCGCTGGCACCGGGCACGATCACGCACCCGGCCTCAGCAGGATCGAGCGCGGCGGTGGCGGCCAACGCCAAACCGCGGGTACCGCTGGTCACGATGCGCGGGCCTTCCGCGGCCACCAATGCCACTGTGAGGTCGCCCGCGACCAGCTGCGCACCGGCGGAAAGAACTTCGAACGGAGCGATGACGTCGAGCGGGTCGAACCCGTCGTACAACACAATTTGCGCATGCACCCGGCTATGTTCGCCGGTCGCTGTGCAGGAAACCAGTGGCTGGATTGCCAGGTTGCGCCGGTATATTGCCAAGCCATGCATTCCGTCGCTGTCCTGGCTGAGCCCGATGCCATCGCGTTCGACCTCGCGATTGCGGTCGAGGTGTTCGGCCGTGTCTGGCTCGACGACGGAGCGCCCGGCTACCGGGTTCGAGTGTGCGGCTGCGAGCCCCTCGTCACGGCAGGGCCAATCCGGATCGCGACAGACTTCGGCCTCGACGAGCTCACCAACGCCGACACCATCGTCGTGCCCGGACGCAATGACGCCGCAACGGCAGTGCGCGACGATGTGATCGCCGCGTTGAAGTCCGCTTATCGCAACGGAATCCGAATCGCGTCCATCTGCAGCGGCGCTTTCACCGTAGCCGCCGCGGGCATCCTCGACGGCAAACGGGCGACCACGCACTGGCTGGCGGCGGAACTGTTTTCGGCGACCTATCCGAACGTCAGGCTCGATGCCGATGCGCTCTACGTCGACGAAGGCCAAGTCCTCACCTCGGCCGGGGCATCGGCCGGGCTGGATCTGTGTCTGCACATGGTGGCCCGCGATTATGGTTCGGCCGCAGCCGCCGACGCCGCCCGTCTGGCCGTCACCCCACTGCACCGCAGCGGCGGCCAAGCACAATTCATCATCCGCAATCGCCGAATGTCCAACACCGAACTCGACGGCCTGTTGGTCTGGATCGAGGCCAATGCGCGCCTACCGTTGACGCTGCGCGACATCGCGCGCCAGGCGTCCAGCAGCGAGCGGACGATCAATCGTCGGTTCAAGCTCGAGACGGGTCAGACGCCCATGCAGTGGGTCAACAACGTTCGGATCCGGCATGCGCAGCAGCTGCTGGAGAGAACCCCTGACAGCATCGAAAGCATCTCGCGTCAGGTAGGTTTCGCGTCAGCGGCGAATTTCCGTGAGCAATTTCGTCGACTGTCCGGAGTGTCGCCGCAGAGTTACCGGCACACGTTCCGTGATCAATCCGGCTAGGCCGTGTCGCTGCGATCCTGCTGAGCTTCCGGGACGCTCGCCTCCGCCACCACTCCGCGGGCGACCAGGTGATCGATCAATGGAACCGCCCCGGCGGCAAGATGTTCCGACATCGCGGCCCGCGCAAGCTTGTCGTCGTGAATCTCGAGCGCGGCCAAGATCTCCCGATGGTCCTTGATCGACTGGCTCGGCCAGCCCTCGATCGTGGGAAACACCGACTCGGGAGCGTAACGGGTGATCTGCGACATCAGCTGAGCGAGTTTCGGCGAGTCCGCGGCGACATTGATGGCCCGGTGAAACTCGTGGTTCAGCCGGACCGTCCGCTCGTGGTCATCACCGGCATAGGCCTGCTCCAGCTGGGCCTGCAGCTCCTTGAGCTCATGCAGCTGATCGTGGGTGATGTTGACCGCGGCCCGCGCGGCCAGCTCCCCGCCGACATGCGCCTGCACGTTCGCGACGTCGGTGACGTCTCGCCCGGTGACCGGCAACACCACGAAGCCGCGCCGGGGCTGCTGGGCGATCAGCCCTTCCGCGCGCAGCGCGAACAGCGCCTCACGGACCGGTGTGACGCTGATCCCCAACTCCGCGGCCAGTTGGTCCAAACGCACGTAAGACCCCGCGGCATAGGCGCCATCGAATATCCGCCCACGGATGATCCGCGCGACGTCCTCGGAAAGTTGAGGCCGCGCAGCGAAATCCGGAACGCTCATCCGCCTACACCTGGTACTCGGCGAGCAGTCGCTTGCTGATGATGTTCTTCTGGATTTCGCTGGTTCCCTCACCGATCAGCAGGAACGGCGCGTCGCGCATCAGCCGCTCGATCTCATATTCCTTGGAATAGCCGTAGCCGCCGTGGATCCGGAAGCTCTGCTGGGTGACCTCGGTGCAGTACTCGCTGCACAGGTATTTGGCCATCCCGGCGGCGACGTCGTTGCGCTCCCCCGAATCCTTCAGGCGCGCCGCGTTGACCATCATCAGGTGTGCCGCTTCGACTTTGGTCGCCATCTCGGCCAGCTGGAACGCGATGGCCTGGTGCTCGGCGATCGGCTTGCCGAACGTCTCGCGTTGCTGCGCGTAACGCACCGCGAGCTCGAAGGCACGAAGCCCGACACCACACGCGCGCGCCGACACGTTGACCCGGCCGACCTCGATGCCGTCCATCATCTGGAAGAAGCCCTGCCCGGTGGTGCCGCCGAGAACGTCGTCGGCGCTGGCCGCATAGCCGTCGAAGATGAGCTCGGTGGTTTCGATGCCCTTGTAGCCCAGCTTGTCGATCTTGCCCGGAATACGCAGGCCCGGAACGACTTCGCCGAAACCGACCGGCTTCTCGACCAGGAATGCGGTCAGGTTGCGGTGCGGTTTGTCCGAGCCTTCGTCCGTGCGCACCAGTACCGCCACCAGCGTGGAGGTGGCGCCGTTGGTCAGCCACATCTTCTGACCATCGATGGTGTAGTTGCCGTCGGAATTGCGCCGGGCCCGAGTGCGGATCGCGGCCACATCAGAACCCAGCTCCGGCTCCGACATCGAAAAGGCGCCGCGGGTCTCGCCGGCCGCCATCCGGGGCAGGAAGCGCTGCTTCTGCTCGTCGGTGCCGTGCTGGCGCAGCATGTACGCCACGATGAAGTGGGTATTGAGCACGCCGGACACGCTCATCCAGCCCCGCGCCAGCTCCTCGACACACAGCGCGTAGGTGAGCAGCGACTCCCCCAGTCCGCCGTACTCCTGCGGAATCATCAGCCCGAACAGGCCCATCTCCCGCATCTGATCGACGATCTGCTGCGGGTAGGTGTCGCCGCGTTCGAGTTCGGCCGCGTGGGGAATGACTTCCTTTTCGACGAATCGCCGCACCGTGGCGATGATCTCGGTCTGGAATTCGGTCAGCCCGAGGGTTTGGGCGAGCTTGGTCATGTGCTGTGTTTCCCTTCCAGCTGCTCAGCAGGCGATGGTTTTGGCGTTGGTGAGGCGCTCGATGTCGGCGGTGGTCAAGCCCAGGCTCCCCTGCAGGACATCGGCGGTGTCGTGCCCCAAGGCGGGCGCGGGCGCGCTGGCCGGATGAGCGCCGTCGAACACGGCCGGCAGGCCGGGGGCCAGATACTCGCCGAGACCCGGCTGCTGCAGTCGTGAAAACAATGGATTGGCGGTAACTTTCGGTCCTGCCGCGACCTCGGCGAAGGTGCGATAGCGCTCGAACAGCACCGTGGTGTCTGACAACGCGGCGGTGATTTCGTCGGCCGTGTGATCGCCGAACCAGGTGGCGAACAATCCGGACAACACGTCACGGTATCGGTAGCGGTCACCTTCGGAACCGAAATCCACACCCAACGCGTCGGCGAGCGCCGACACCGGGGCGTCAGTGCCGGTCACCTCGAGCAGGTCACGAAAGTGCCGACCGGTCAACGTGACAAGCATGAACCGGGCCCCGTCACGACTAACGAAGTCCTGCCCGTACTGGCCGTAGATGGCATTGCCCAGCCGCTCGCGTTGCGTCCCGTTGACTTGCGGTTCGGTCAGCAGGCCGAGATTCGCGGCGGTGGCCAGGGCGACGTCCTCCAACGCCAGGCTGATCCGCGCCCCCAGCCCGGACTGCTCACGACGACGGACAGCGGTCACGACCGACAGCGCGGCGTACAGCCCGCAGCACACATCCCAGGCCGGCAACACGTGATTGATCGGACCGGCCTGTTCGGCCGGGCCCGTGACGAGCGGATACCCGATACCCGCGTTGACCGTGTAATCCACCCCGGTGGACCCGTCGCCGCGCCCGAGCAACTGGACGTGGATGACGTCGGATCGCTTGGCCGCCAGCACATCATGGCTCAGCCAGGACAGCCCGGCGGCGTTGGTCACGACTATCCCGTCGCCGTCGGTGATCAGCCGCTGGACCAGCTCTTGACCTTCCGGAGACCGCAGATCGATGGTGGCCGAACGCTTTCCCTTGTTCAGACCGGTCCAATAGATCGAGGTGCCGTCTGCCGACAGCGGCCAGCGTTGGACGTCAGAGGCGCCACCGATCGGGTCGACGCGGATCACCTCTGCGCCAAGCTGACTCAGCGTCATACCGCACAGGGGCGCGGCGACGAAACTCGACACCTCGACCACGGTGAGGCCGGTCAGCGGTAACCCGGGGTTGCTCATGTCTAGGTGACCCGTTCGAAAATCGCGGCCAGTCCTTGGCCGCCGCCGATGCACATGGTCTCCAACCCGTAGCGCGCCTGGCGACGGTTGAGCTCACGCGCCAGGGTGGCGAGCATTCGCCCGCCGGTCGCACCCACCGGATGGCCCAGCGAGATTCCCGAGCCGTGCACGTTGGTTCGGTCGAAATCGGCAGCACCGAAATTCCATTCGCGTGTCACCGCAAGTGCTTGGGCGGCAAAGGCTTCGTTGAGTTCGATCAGGTCGATGTCGGACAGCTGCAAGTCGGCTTTGGCCAGCGCGGCTGCGGTGGCGGGCACCGGACCGATACCCATGATGTTGGGCGCCACCCCCGCCAGTCCCCACGAGACCATGCGAACCAGTGGCGTCAGGCCGTATTCGGCTGCCTTCTCGGGCGTGGTCACCAGACACATGGAGGCGGCGTCATTCTGTCCGCTGGCGTTGCCGGCCGTAACGGTGGCCTCCGGATCATCTTTCAGTAGAACCGGTTTGAGCTTGCCCAGCGACTCGACCGACGTGTCGGCGCGAGGATGCTCGTCGGTGTCGATGAGTTCCTCGCCCTGCCGGTTCCGGATGATCACTGGAATTATTTCCGAGGCCAGAATGCCGTCCTTCTGCGCGGCAATTGCACGCTGATGCGACCGCACGGCGAGCTCGTCCTGCTCCTGGCGCGAAATGCCGTACTGGCGGCGCAAGTTCTCGGCGGTCTCGAGCATGCCGCCCGGGACCGGGTAGCCGCGGCCGCCGGCAGTGGTGCGTCCCCGGGCCAGCCCGTCGTGCACCTGTACACCGTTGCGGACGCCTCCCCAGCGCATGTCGGTGGAGTAGAAGGCGACGTTGCTCATGCTTTCGCAACCACCGGCGACGACGAGGTCATTGTCGCCGGCGCCCACCTGAAGACACGCCTGGATAACGGCCTGCAGGCCCGACCCGCAGCGTCGGTCGACTTGCATGCCGGGAACCGTCACCGGCAAGCCGGCGTCCAACGCCACCACGCGTCCGATCGCCGGCGCATCGCTGTTGGGATAGCAGTGGCCGAGAATCACGTCTTGCACGGTGTCGGGCGCCAGCCCGGTTCGCTCGAGCAACCCTTTCAGCGCGGTGACACCGAGGTCGACGGCGCTGAGCGCCTTGAACATTCCGCCGTAGCGACCGATCGGCGTCCGGACGGGTTCACAGATCACGGCTTCCCGCATTGCGTCACTCATCTCAGAGATGCCGGCCGCCGGTGATTTCCATGACGGTGCCCGTCATGTACGACGACAGGTCGGAAGCCAGGAACAGCGCCACGCTGGCGACCTCGCTGGGCTCGCCGGCCCGGCCCATCGGCACCTCGGCGACCTTTGAGTCCCAAATGCGTTGCGGCATAGCCTCAGTCATGGCAGATCGGATCAATCCGGGAGCGATCGCGTTCACCCGGACACCGAGGTAGGCCAACTCTTTGGCGGCCGCCTTGGTCATGCCGACGATGCCGGCCTTGGCCGCCGAGTAGTTGGTCTGCCCGACCATGCCGACCTTCCCCGACACCGAGGACATGTTGATGATCGCGCCCCGCTTGTTTTCCCGCATGATCGCTGCGGCCAGCCGGATGCCGTTCCAGGTCCCTTTCAGATGTACGGCGATGACCTGGTCGAACTGCTCCTCGGTCATCTTGCGCATCGTCGCGTCACGGGTAATCCCGGCGTTGTTGACCATGATGTCCAGGCCGCCGAAACGCTCGACCGCGGTCTGGATCAGGGTTTCGACGTCGGACGACTGCGTGACATCGCACCGCACCGCAACGGCGACGTCGTCACCGCCCAGCTGCTTGGCCACGACTTGGGTTTCCTCGAGATTGACGTCGCCGAGTACGACTCGCGCCCCTTCGGCGACAAAGCGCTCCGCAATGGCCAGACCCAGTCCCTGCGCTCCGCCTGTGATTACTGCGGTCTGACCTGCCAACAACGACACCTGGATCACACATCCTTCACTGTTTTCGCTACCACCGGGCACCCGCCAGGCAAATATCATATTTGATATAGGATCCTGCTCTGGACCGGGGTACCCCGGATCCGGAGAGGAGTGTGGAGCCGATGGCCACCACCGAATTCGCGCAAGTCTCGGACGACGATTTCCGCGAGATCCTTGCTCAGACAAGGCAATTCGTCCGAACCGCCGTGGTCCCCCGCGAGCAGGAGATCCTCGACGAGGACCGTGTCCCCGACGACCTGCGTGACGAAGCCAAGAAGATGGGACTGTTCGGCTACGCGATTCCCCAGGAGTGGGGCGGCCTTGGGCTCGACCTCATGCAAGACGTCGAGCTGGCGATGGAGTTGGGCTACACGTCCCTGGCACTGCGTTCGATGTTCGGCACCAACAACGGCATCGCGGGACAAGTTCTGGTCGGGTTCGGCACCGACGAACAGAAATCCCGCTGGCTGGAGTCGATCGCGTCCGGCGACGTCGTCGCCTCGTTCGCGCTGACCGAACCCGGCGCCGGATCCAACCCCGCCGGTTTGCGGACCAAAGCCGGTCGAGTCAATGACGATTGGGTGATCTCCGGCCAGAAACGCTTCATCACGAACGCACCCGTCGCCGACCTGTTTGTGGTATTCGCGCGCACCCGGCCCGCTGACGACCAGGGCCCGGGGATCGCGGTGTTCCTGGTTCCCGCAGACACCGCCGGCGTCGAGGTCGGCGCCAAGGACGCCAAGATGGGCCAGGAAGGCGCATGGACGGCCGACGTCAGCTTCACCGACGTCCGCGTCGGATCCGATGCGCTCGTCGGAGGCAGCGAAGACGTCGGCTACCGGGCCGCGATGACGTCGCTGGCGCGCGGGCGCGTCCACATCGCCGCGCTGGCGGTGGGCATAGCGGCACGCGCGCTTGACGAATCGGTCGCGTACGCCGCCACCGCGACCCAGGGCGGTGCGGCCGATCGGAAGCTTCCAGTTGGTGCAGGCGATGCTCGCCGACCAGCAGACCGGCGTGATGGCCGGACGTGCGCTGGTGCGCGATGCCGCGCGGCTGTGGGTCTCAAACGAGGATCGCAGGATTGCGCCGTCGGCCGCGAAGGTCTTCTGCACCGAAATGGCCGGCACCGTCGCGGATCTCGCGGTCCAGATTCACGGCGGCAGCGGCTACATGCGTGGCGTTGCCGTCGAACGCATCTACCGGGACGTGCGCCTGCTGCGGTTGTACGAGGGAACCAGCGAAATCCAGCGCCTGATCATCGGTTCGAACCTGGTCAAGGCAGCACAACGAGCTACCACAAAGAAGGAGCGCTAATGCCAGGCAAGCTCGAGGGGCGAGTGGCTTTCATCACCGGAGCGGCCCGCGGCCAGGGCCGCGCGCACGCCGTCCGCATGGCTCAGGAGGGCGCCGACATCATCGCCGTCGACATCGCAGGCAAGCTGCCGTCCTGCGTTCCCTACGACCCGGCGACGGAGCAGGATCTCGCCGAAACCGTTCGCCTGGTTGAGGAAAGAAATCGCCGCATCGTCGCCTCAGTTGTCGACACCCGCGACCTGGAAGCGCTGCGCAAGGCCGTCGACGACGGAGTCGCCGCACTGGGACGCCTCGACATCATCGTGGCCAACGCCGGCATCGCGGCCCCCCAGCCCTGGAACGAGATCACTGCCGAGAACTTCGGCGACGTGCTGGACATCAATGTGACCGGCACCTGGAACACCGTGATGGCCGGCGCGGACAAGATCATCGAAGGCGGTCGCGGCGGCTCGATCATTCTGATCAGCTCGGCGGCCGGGGTAAAACAGCAGCCGTTCATGGTGCACTACACCGCCAGCAAGCATGCCGTCACCGGGCTGGCGCGGGCCTTCGCGGCCGAATTGGGCAAGCACTCGATCCGGGTCAACAGCGTCCACCCCGGTCCGGTGAACACGCAGATGGGATCCGGCGACATGGTCGAGGCGGTGGCCAGAGCCATGGAAACCAACCCCCAGCTGTCGCACGTCCTCACGCCGTTTCTGCCCGACTGGGTTGCCGAGCCGGAAGAGATCGCCGACGCCGTGTGCTGGCTGGCCAGCGACGAGTCGCGAAAGGTCACCGCGGCCCAGATCCGGGTCGACCAGGGTTCCTCCCAATACTGACGCGGGGCGAACGCGGGCTATTCGCCGCCGCCCACGCGATCCGTCAACAAACCGGAAATGCCGTCCGAGCCGCGAATTGCGCCAACATATTTCACGCTGACAAAGTCCGACGCAGCGGCCGTCTATCGACTGAATCCGCTAATCATTACGAGGCCGTGATGTGATGCAAATCACATCGTTATTGAACGTGGCGGGCGACACACCCACCCGGTGGAACAAAAGACTAAGTACCACTCTTATTCTCTCAACATGGGACGGCCCCAGTTGTCGATTGATGCTGTTGAGCCACTAGCGGCTGACATAAACGATTACGTTCTCGCCGACGGCACCATTGTCTTGCCCGACGGATTGACTCTCACCTCGTTCTTCGATCAAAACCGGGCAGCATTCGGTGACCGTCCGTCATACCGGTTCATCGACTATGCGAAAGAGCAGGACGGACGCGTCGTCGAACTGAGCTGGAATGACTTGTGGACCCAGGTCCGTGCGATCGGCGCCCGTCTGCAGCAAGTCGCGAAACCCGGAGACCGGGTCGCGATCTTGGCGCCACAGGGCCTGGAGTATGTGGCCTCCTTCTTCGCCGCGGTCCATGCGGGCAACATCGCGGTCCCGCTGTTCGCACCAACCCTGGCCGGCCACACCGAACGGTTGACGGCGGTGTTGGCCGACGCACGGCCGGCCGTGGTGTTGACGACGACCGCGGCGGCCGAGTCCGTGCGGGAATCGCTGCGCGCGCATCCGGTGGCGGGGCGGCCGCGATTGATCGCGGTCGACGCGATCCCGGCGTCGCTGGCCTCGATGTTCACCGAGCCGACCATCGCCACGGACGACACTGCGTATCTGCAATACACGTCCGGGTCGACGCGCAGTCCGGCCGGGGTGGAGGTCACGCATCGCGCCGTGGTCACCAATGTGCTGCAGATGATCCTGGGCGCCAACCTGCACCGAAACACCCACAGCGTCAGCTGGTTGCCGCTCTACCACGACATGGGATTGATCATGATCATGTTCCCGGCGTTGTGCGGTGGCGAATACCTCACGCTGCTGGATCCCATGGCGTTCGTCCGTCGACCCTTCCGGTGGATCAAAGAGCTGAGCGCGGAAGCCGCCAACGGCCCGACATTTGCGGCCGCACCCAATTTCGCGTACGAATTGACCGCCGAGCGGGGGCTTCCCCCCGACGGCGTCACCATTGACCTCCACAACGTGGTCGGCCTGCTCAACGGCTCGGAGCCGGTGACCATTTCCGCCATCGAGAAATTCACGGAAGCGTTCGCTCCCCACGGTCTACCCGCGACGGCGGTCAAGCCGGCCTACGGGATGGCCGAGGCGACGCTGGGAGTGGCCATGACCGCCCTGGACGCGGCGGCCCGCGCGGTCTTCCTCGATCGTGTTCAACTCGCCGCCGGGCACGCGGTGATCGTCGAGCCGGACGCCGAAGGCGCGGTCGCCTATGTTTCCTGCGGCCGCCCGTTCCGTGATCTCTGGGCGGTGATCGCCAGCCCGGACGGTGCCGAGATGCCGGACGGCACCGTCGGGGAAATCTGGCTGCACGGCAACAACATCGCCCGCGGGTACTTCGGACGCGACGAAGAATCACAACGCACGTTCGCTAACAAACTGCAGTCCCGGGTCGAATGCGACAGTCATGCGGAGGGCGCCCCGGACAACTGCTACTGGTTGGCCACCGGCGATCTCGGCGTCTACATCGACGACGAGCTGTACCTGACGGGGCGGATAAAAGACCTCGTCATCATCGACGGTCGCAACCACTACCCGCACGACATCGAAACCACGGTCAGCCACTCGTCGGACGCGATCCGAACCGGCTATGTCGCCGCATTCTCGGTTCCGGCCGACTCCGTAGACGGCGGCGCCGCCGAGCAGCTTGTGGTGGTCGCCGAACGCGCCGCGGGCGTCGGGCGCGCAGATCCCGACGCAATCGCCGCGGCCGTCCGGGCGGCGGTCTCGCGCGAGCATCAGGTCCGGGTCGCCGACATCCGGCTGGTCGCCGCCGGGACGATTCCCCGCACCACCAGCGGCAAATTGGCGCGCAACGCGTGCCGGGCCGAGTACCTGGCCGGGCGGTTCAGCCGATAACCGGGCTCAACTCAGCAGTTCCAGGGTTCCCAGTTCCCGCACGGCCCGACAGCCGCGACTGAGCATGGCGAGCACCATGTCGTCGCCGCGCTCGGTGGCCGTGGCGAAGGCGAATCCCAGGGCGGAGATCAGCAGGGCTTGCGGCATCCCGAGTCGGTAATCGCGCCAACATGTTTCACGGTCGTAGCCCGTCACGCCGTAACCCAGCAAGGTTTGATGGTATTCGCCGACGAGGTCTTTCTCGATCGCCGACCGCAGCTCCGAATTCAGGCTCGTTGCCGTGAAATACGCGAGGTCTCGCGCCGGCAGACCCACGCCGAGCGTCTGCCAGTCGACCACGCTCACCCAGCTGTGCGCCGGGTCGAACAGCAGGTTGTCGAGTCGGTAGTCACCGTGCAGCAGCGCGAACCGATCCCGCTCGGTGAACAGCCACGGCGTCACCAAACCCATTGTCGTGGTGAAGGTCTCGCGGTCTTCGGCGCTCATCCGGTCGCCCAGCTTTTCCAGGGTGATGTCGGCGCTCATCTTCGCCACGTCGCCGAGGCCCTTGGCCCCAGCCTCGTCCGGCCGGGGAAACGCCAGGCCGGGCAGGTCCAGCCAGAACGGGTCGCACCAGCTGGGCCCGTGCAGTCCGGCCAGCGCCACCACCGACAGCCGCGCCTGCTGCTCGCCGCAGCCCGCGATCTGATCGCCTTGCACCGCGGGCGCTTGGTCGGCGAGCAGCAGCGCGTATTCCATGGCGTCGTCGGTGATCTTGCAGTAGAAGCAGCTCGGGGTCGGCACCCGCACCCGGTCGGCCACCGCGGTGTAGAACGCGCACTCGCTGCGGTAGCCGATGACGACGCGGTCGCGCACGGTGTCGTCCTGGGCCGGCAGCTTGATCACGAATGTCTGCGGCAGATCACCGGGATCCGTGGCATACCCGGCCGTCACGCGATAGGTCGCCCCGGTCTGGCCCGTGCCGATCGCCACCACGTCGACGTCGGACACCTCGACCGGTGTGCGGCGTTCGCTCAGCGCTGCGGATAACCATTCGGGTGTCACATCGCCGGGGTACCGCGGAATCGACACCACAGCACTCATAAGCAACCACGCCTCCAGGACTCAACCAGCCGACTGACCGATCAACTGTAAGGCATACGGCAAGAGTCACCCGCCGTGGCCTATTCGGCAACGATGTGCCAGTCGGCGGCGTCGTGCTGCTGGTGCCAGAACTCGCTGAAACGGCCACCCGCGGTCAGCAATTCGTCGATCGAACCGTCCTCGACCACTCGCCCGTTGTCGACGAACAGAACGCGGTCGGCGTGCCGGATGCTTGCCAACCGATGGGCCACGATCACCCGGGTCCGCATTTGCGGATCGGCGGTCAGCGCGTCGACCACCGCAACCTCGTTCTCGGTGTCCAGGGCGCTGGTCGCCTCGTCGACCAGCAGCACGGGAGCGGCCTTGAGCAGCGCCCGAGCGATGCTGACCCGTTGCCGCTCGCCGCCGGACAACGCCGAGCCTGCTTCGCCGACGATCGTGTCGGCGCCGTCGGGCAACCTGCCGATCAGCTCGTCGACTCGCGACAGCGCGACGGCCCGGCCGAACTGGTCGTCGCCGGCGGTGGGGTTTCCCGCGAAGACGTTGTCGCGGATCGTCCCGTGGAACAGGTACGGGTGCTGGAAGACGACACTGCTGACCGCGCGTCGAGCCTGCGCGTCCAGCGTTGCGGCGTCGGCGCCGTCGATGAGGACGCGACCGCGGGTCGGTTGGTGCAGCCCGGCGATCAGCGCCAGGATCGTGCTCTTGCCGGAGCCGGACGGCCCGACGATCGCCGTCGTGGTTCCCGGCTGCAAGGCAAAGCTGACCCCGTCCAGCACGGGAGTGCTCGCGCCGTCGTAGCCGAAGGCGACGTCATCGAATTCGATGCGGGGGGCAATGGCGGCGTCGGACAAGCCGGCCGCCCCGGCCACCAACGCCGGTGCGGTCAGCACGCCACGGATCCGGTCGAGCGTGGCGCGGGTGCTCTCCAGCGCCGGCGCCAGCTCGCTGACAGTGGCGAACGGCTCAAGATAGCGGGCGATCACCACGATCAGGGCGACCGCCTCGGCCACGGTCAGGGTGCCGTCGATGGTGAGCGCCGTGGTGGCGCCGGCCAGCGCGATCAGGGCCAGCTGGCTGGCGACGCTGAACAGCAGCTGGCCCGGGATCTGCATGCCCAGCAGCCGCATCGTGGCACTGTGCTGTTCGGCCAGGGCGGTGCCCACCAGGCTGCGGGCCGGCTCGACCCGCCGCGCGGCCCGCAGCGCCTGCTGGGTTCGCGCGAACTCGATGATCCGTTCGGTCAGCGCGGTATTGGCGTCGCCGGCCGCGGCGTCGGCGCGCCGCGCCAAACGAAGCGAGGCCCACAGCGCACCGAGTAGCAAGGGCACCCCGGCCAGCGCCGCCACCCCGAGTTGCCAGGAGACGGGCAACAGCGCCAGGGCGATGACCGCGGGTAGCAGAACCGCCGTGGTCAGTGGCGTCAGCAGGTTCACCACCAGGCCGACGAGTTCCGGGCCGGTTGCCGCAATCGCCTGGCGGGCCATCGCGGTGTTGTCGGCGGTGAACCAGTCCAGCCGCACCCCGGGAAGCCGGTCCGCCACATCGTGCTGCGAGTGGTCGAGCACGGCGAACCCCAAGTCGAAGCCGATCCGCGCGGTCATGGCGTCGACGATCCAACCGGTCACGGTCGCGACGGACAACCAGCCCAGCCATGCCAACGCGCGCTGCGGTGTGTCGCTGAACAACGCGCCCACCAGCGGGACGAGCAATACCGCGCCCACCGCACGCACGACGACCGCAACGAGCGCGAGCACGGCATAGCAGGTCACCTTTGCCCGGTGATCCGCGGGAACAAGGCTTATCCAGGTGCGGATCATCGCCCGCCCTCCCGCCCCGCCGCGGTCACGGCCACTGGCTCGCCCTGGCCGGTATCCCACAGTCGGCGATACCGTCCGTCGGCGGAGAGCAACTCGTCGTGGGTACCGCGTTCGGCAATCCGTCCGTGATCGAGCACGACGATCTGGTCGGCCCGGGTGATGGTGTGCAGTCGATGGGCGATCACCAACACGGTCCGGTCGTGGGTCAGTCGGTTAAGTGCTTGCTGTACAAGGTATTCCGACTCAGGGTCGGCGAACGCCGTGGCCTCGTCGAGGATCAGGACTCCGGTGTCGGCAAGGATGGCGCGGGCGATGGTGAGGCGTTGCCGCTCACCACCCGACAGCGCGGCGCTGGCGCCCAGGACGGTGTCGTAACCATTCGGCAGCCGCAGCACCCGGTCGTGGATTTGTGCCTCGCGGGCCGCGGCCTGGATCTGTTCGAGCGTGGCATCGGGGACGGCCAGCGCGATGTTCTCCGCGACCGTGCCGTGCACGAGCTGGGTTTCTTGCAGCACGAACCCGACCCGCGTGTAGAGCTCGTCGGCGGTCAGCGACCGGATATCTTGTCCCCCTACACGTATCGCGCCGTGCTCGACGTCGTGGAATCGGGCCAGCAGAGCCGCGAGCGTCGACTTGCCGGATCCGGACGGCCCGACGAGCGCGGTCACCGTGCCCGGCCGCAGTTCCAGTGATACCTCCTGGATCACCGGTACCCCGGGGCGATAGCTGAAGCCGACCCCGTCGAACACCACCGTGGCCGCGTCGCCGGACGCTGCGCCGTGCCGTTCTTGCACCGCGAGTTCTTGTTCGTCGAGCGCGATTTGCAGACGCCGGGCCGCGATCATTCCGGTGCGGATGCCGCCGAGTCCATAGGCGATGCCGAGCAGTCGGACACCGAAGGTGGTGCCCAACAACAAGAACGGCAGCAGATTGACCGGGTCCATCCGATGCGTGACGACCAGCAAGGTGCCGATGACCGAGATCAGCCACAGGAAGGTGGATGGTCGGGTGGCCAGATCCATCGCGGTTTTCTTGCCGGCCAACGGGCGCTGCCAGGCGACCAGGAATCCCACGTACTCGTCCAACCGGCGACGGAAGCTCGACGCCGTCGCGCCGCCGAAGACGCGGATCACCGGCTGGCCCTCGAGGTAGGCGCCGGCCTCCGCGTTCATCCTTTCCGCCCAGCGTTGCGCCTGCACGATCTTCGGTCCGGATTGGATCGTCAACGACGACGTCATCACCAGATAGACCAGCACCGGCCCGAACAAGACCAGCGCCACCCGCCAGTCGACGGAAAACAGATAGACGAGCACCGCCACCGGCGCGACGACCGCGTTGACCGCGTCCGGGATCGCGTGGGTGACCAGGTAGTGCAGCGACAGCGTGTCGTCGGTCACCAGTTGCTTGATCGAGCCCGATCCGCGGGCGGTGAACCAGCCCAACGGAAGCCGGGACATCTTGCTCAGCAGTCGCGAGCGCAGATCGCTCGCGAACCGCGCGTCGATCACATGTAGCCAAAGGGTGAGGGCGGCACCGAGCACGGTGCCCAACCCCAGCAGCCCGACCGCGGCGATTCCGACATTCCACAAACGCGACTCGTCGGCGCCGGACACCAGTAGCCGGGCCAGCTCCACCAGCAACACGAACGGCGCGAGTTGCACGAGCGTGATCACGGCTTGCAGCACGCCGGAGACGATCAGGGCCGATCGCAGCGGCGCGAGCAGCCGGCCGGCGGCCTGAGCGCGCCAACTGCCGTGGCTCGCCGGAGCGGACACATCCTCGGCGGCGACCGGCGCTGTCGCCGGCTGGGCCGCAACGCTTTCCGGCGCGATGTCGTCACCGGGCAGCGAGCTGGTCTCGGGCTCGCCGCCGCGGGTGGTGCCCATCTCGCGGCCGGCGCTCCAATACGCCTGCGCGTGGACCTCGGACTTGGGAAAACCGAACGTGTCACGCAGCCGCTTACGGACGTTCTTCAGTGTGTTGGCCTCGGGCGTCGCCCAGGCATACCAATTCGACCAGTCACGGGTCTCGATGGCATCGGCCAACGATTTCTCGTCGCGGCTAGCGACCCAGTGCACCCGCAGCCGGGGATGCCGCGCGATCGGGATCGCGGTGTCGTTGTCGTCGTGCTGCTCGAGGTACATCTCGATCGGCACGTCGTCGGGGACCGTGCCAATGATTCCGTTCATTCCAGGGATCGACGCCGAGTCGCCGATCATCAGATAGCCGGCCGGCTGCTCTTCTGGGACGTCGAACCGCGACGAACCCATCAGCGACATCGCCGCGATCGTGGTGCCGGGTTCGACGATGCGCGCCCACTTCGACGCCGGACCGGCGGGCTCGTGCAGCACGACGTCGACGGCGAAACGACCGGAGGGTACATCGGCCTCGGAGATCGTGTAGGCGCGCTGGAACTCGGTATTCGATCCGTCCGGGTCGGGAAACCAGAACCGCAGCCACGCTGCGGGCTCGGCCTCCGCGTCTTCGAACAGGGTCGCCGACTCCATCCGGATCCGCACGAAATGCGGTGCGATCTGCACGGTTTCGAGCACGGTCGCGGTGTGGTCGCGCGCGCCGAACCCGCGCAGTATCGCGCCCTGGAACCCACGGGCCATTAGCGATCCTTCCACACCCGACGTAGTAAGTACCCTTAGAACTAAGGGTTGCCTTACCATAGCTGACGCGCGGCAGCCCGGTCGAGGCGCGGCGGCCCGGTGCAGGGATGCGCGGTTGAAACGCCGGAGTGCGCAAGAGGTGCGGGCGGAGGGACTCGAACCCTCAAACTCTCTCGAGCACCGGCACCTAAAGCCGGCATGTTTGCCAATTTCATCACGCCCGCGGCGTGCCGATCGTACCGCCCGCCTCACCGACGAATCTGTCGGCGGTCGTACCTAATCTTGGTTCATCACGGCCCCGAGAGGGGGAGGCACGGGTGCGATCCGCGAAGGAGTTCGAGGCCGTACAGCGTCTTATCGCAATCGGTATGAACGACTGTGCGATCGCGCGTCAGACGGGCATACCGCGAAGGACGGTGTGGGATTGGCGCTACTGCAGGTCACCAATTCGAGCATGTGGTCCGAGCGCGGCATCAGCTTGCGGCATTGATCATGGCTTCTCCGCGCTCCCAGCAGCGCCGTACTGTTATTTGCTGGGCCTCTATCTCGGCGATGGCTGCATCTCACGCAGCGGACGCGTCTGGCGTCTAAGGATCGTCCTCGACTCCAAATATCCGCGAATTATCGCGCGCTGCCGCGAGGCGATCGACGCCCTCATGCCGGGGCAGCGCGCGGCGACGCTACGTCGTTGTGATCATTGCACCGAGGTCTCGCTGTACTCGAAACACTGGCCGTGCCTCCTGCCTCAGCACGGTCCCGGTAAGAAGCACCAAAGGCCGATCCGGCTGGAAGCATGGCAGCAAGTACTCGTCAAACGGGCCACGGAGGAATTCGTTCGCGGCCTCATCGACAGCGACGGATGCCGAGTGGTCGCGAACGACCGCGGCGTCCGAAGCATCCGCTACCACTTCTCGAATCGATCCGAAGACATCCGAGGACTCTTCAGCGGGGCCCTCGATGCCCTCGGAATTCCGTGGACCCGGCCGAACCAGCACACGATCGCCATATACCGCAAGGTGGCGGTGACGCGTCTCGACGAATTCGTCGGGCCGAAGTCGTGAGTCTCGTGTAATTTTGGCATGCCTAACCTAACCCCGAAACAGCCCCGGGTAAGGTCAGCAAACGATGAATGGAGCCACAAGCACCCAGACCGACCACTCGTCGACCCAGGCACTGAAGCGCGAGCGTAAGGACCTATCCCAAGAGGTACAGCGCCTTGGCCGGCTTCCGGTCCCATTGCTGGACCCGCCGTACTTCTTCCGTACCGCCGAAAGCGACGACGCAGAGATGGTGTCGGAGTGGATGAATCGCCCTCATCTCGCCGAGACCTGGGAGTACGCCTGGCCGGCGTCGCGCTGGCGCCGACACCTCGACGCGCAACTCGAGGGGACCTACTCGCTGCCGTTGATCGGAACCCTGCGTGGCGAGGAGTGCGCCTACCTGGAGATCTATTGGGCAGCAAAGGACGTGATCTCCCGTCACTATGACGCCCAACCCCACGACATCGGGCTACACGCGGCCATCGCGGACCTGGCACTGGTCAACCGGGGCTTCGGACCGCGAGTACTGCCGCAAATCGTGACCAGCGTGTTCGCTCAGGAACCGCGCTGCGGACGGATCATGTTCGACCCGGATCACCGCAACACCAATGTCCGCCGACTGTGCGAGTACGTCGGATGCCGTTCGCTTGGCGAGCACGACGCGCCAAACCGGCGGATGGTGCTCTACGCGTTGGAGCGTCCCACCCAGTCCTCGTAGCCCTCGTGGTCGGCTTTCATTCCGGCCGCCACCAGTTCCCAGAGGACTTCGTCGGTGCCGCCGCCGATCCACTCGCGCGCGCGAGTTACGCCGCGCTGGAAGCGGCCCGCAGTTCACGCAGCGCGGTGCGCAGGCCCCGCCGTTTACCTGTCGCGGGGTCGACGAAGCTCTCCCGCAGTCCCTCACGGACGCGAAACTTCAACTCGGAGTTGGTCTCCGGGGCGTCATCAGGGGTGCCCTGCAGCAATTTGTCGGGCAGGGCGAGCTTGAGGATCGTCCAGAACGACTGCCAGTATTGCCGGCCGAGGGAGCCCGTGGTGTAGGGCAGGTCGTACTTCTCACACAGCTCGCGCACCCGCACGCTGATCTGGGCGTAGCGATTGCTGGGCAGGTCCGGGAAGAGGTGGTGCTCGATCTGGTAGCACAGATTGCCACTCATGAACGCCAGCACCGGTCCGGCGTTGAAGTTCGCCGATCCCAGCATCTGGCGCAGATACCACTCCCCCTGCGTCTCGTTGTCGAACTCGTCTTTGGTGAACTTCTCGGCACCGTCGGGAAAGTGGCCGCAAAAGATCACTGCGTAGGACCAGTAGTTGCGGATCAGGTTCGCGACCGCATTGGCCCGCAGGGTGTGCTTCCAGTTGCGTCCGGCCAACGCCGGAAAAACGACGTAGTCCTTGCCGACCTGCTTGCCGACCTTCTTGCCGATGATCCGCAGGTCTTTGCGCACTTCCGCCCAAGTCTTGTCGTGTCTGCGGACCGCCGAAAGCTCTAGCCCGTGTGCCGCGACGCCCCACTCGAACAGCGTGCCCAGCAGCAGGTTGTAGATCGGGTTGCCGATCATCCACCGCGCCCAGGGCTCGTCACGGGTGACCCGCATGATGCCGTAGCCGACGTCGTCATCCATGCCGACGATGTTGGTGTACTTGTGGTGGATGAAGTTGTGCGACTTCTTCCAATGCACGCTCGGCGAGGTCGTATCCCATTCCCATTCGGTGGAGTGAATCTCCGGGTCGTTCATCCAGTCCCATTGCCCGTGGGTGATGTTGTGACCGAGTTCCATGTTCTCGATGATCTTGCCGGCGCCGAGCATCGCCGTCCCAGCCGTCCACGCGTACTTGTTGCGGCTGGCCATCAACACAATTCGAGCGCCGACCACCAAGGCGCGTTGCAACTGAACCGAGCGGCGAATGTAGCGGGCGTCGCGCTCGCCGCGAGACTCCTCGATGTCGGCGCGGATCGCGTCGAGTTCGCGCCCGAGAGCTTCCACGTCCTCGGTGCTGAGGTGTGCGTATTGCTTTACGTCGGTAATTGCCATCAGTTCCTCCTCAGATTTTGAGCGTGCAGTTGCCGGAGGCCGTGGAGATGCAGGTCTGGATCCGATCGCCTGCACCGTGTTCGGTCCCGGACCTGAAGTCCCGCACGTGGCCGGACTCCAGCGGAAGGACGCAGGTCTGGCAGATGCCCATCCGGCAGCCGAACGGCATCTGAATGCCCACCTTTTCTCCAGCGTCCAAAAGTGAAGTAGCACCATCGATTTCGATGGTCTTGTCGGAAATCGCGAAGGTGACAGTGCCCCCTTCGCCGCCCTTATCGGTAGCGGCGATAGTAAAACGCTCCATATGCAGCAGATCGCCGGCGTCCGCGCCCTTCCAGACCCCTTCGACCATGTCCAGCAGCGCGGAAGGACCGCATACCCACGCCTGGCGGTCCCGCCAGTCGGCAACGATGTCGTCAATCTGGTCGAAGTCGACGTGGCCTTCGGTTTCGGTGAGCTGCAAGTGAAGTCGATATCCGTCCTGAGATTCCTTCAGGTCTCTCAACTCGTCGTGGAAGATCACGTCGTCCGCACTGGGCGCCGAGTGAATGTGCACGATATCGGCGTTCTGGTTACGGGCGTTGAGAGTCCGCAACATGGCCATCACTGGCGTGATGCCGCTGCCCGCGGTGATGAACAGGATCTTGGCCGGCGGCGGGTCGGGTAGCGCGAACTCCCCCTTCGGCGAGGCCAGGCGCACGATGGTCCCCGGCTCCACGCCGTTCACCAGGTGCGTCGACAGGAAACCCTCGGGGGTGGCCTTGACGGTGATCGTGATGTTCTTGTTGTCGCGCCGCGGAATCGATGTCAATGAATAAGAGCGCCAATGCCACCGGCCGTCAATCCGCAAACCGATGCCGACGTACTGTCCGGGTCGGTATTTGCCGGAGAAACCCCAGCCCGGTTTTATCGTCACTGTTGCCGAATCCGCGGTCTCGGGATGCACATCCACGATCAGGCCACGCAGCTCGCGCGCGGACCACAACGGGTTGAGCATCTTGAGATAGTCATCGGGCAGCAACGGCGTGGTTGCCCGGGCCGCGAGCCCGCGGGGCACGTTGACCCAGGACTTGGCGGTCTCCACGCCTTTTGCCGGCGCCGTGCTCCAGCGAGTGAGGCTGCGCAGGGTAGAACCCATTATTTGTCCCAGTGGTCGATTGAGGTTCCGTGCATCGGTTGAGAACACGGTTACCGTCGGCTTCCCCGCATCCGCGTTCAATAAACAGTTGTTCGCTGAATGGTCGGCGGGCGACGCTGCGCGGGTGAGGCTCACTGCGGCCGCCGCACGGTACCGTCGAGGGGTGTCCAGCCAGGCCCATCGGAGGCGCCATCACCGGCCCGCCCTGATCATCCTGGTGATCGTCGCGGCCTGCGGCTGCCTGGCCCTGGGCTGGTGGCAATGGACACGGTTTCAGTCGCCGTCCGGTTCCTTCCAGAACCTCGGCTACGCGCTGCAATGGCCGTTGTTCGCGTGGTTCTGCGTCTACGCGTACCGCAATTTCGTTCGGTACGAAGAGGCCCCACCGGAGCCGCGTAGGCAGGGCGCCGTGACCGAGGTACCGGCCGGGCTGCTCCCCGAGCGGCCGCAGCCCGCGCAGCAACCGCCCGACGATCCCGCACTGCGGGAGTACAACGCTTACCTGGCCCAGCTCGCCGCCAAAGATGACGAAAAGCAGAACAGGACCACCGCATGACCACACCCGAGACACCTGGGGTCGCCGCCGCTGACCGCATCCGCCCTGCCCTGCTCGGCTATCGGATCATGGCGTGGACGACGGGTCTGTGGCTGATCGCGCTGTGCTACGAGATCGTCTCGCACCTCGCGTTCCACCATGAGATCCGGTGGATCGAAGTGGTGCACGGCTGGGTGTATTTCGCGTACGTGCTCACGGCTTTCAACCTGGCGATCAAGGTCCGCTGGCCGATCGGCAAGACCATCGGCGTGCTGCTGGCCGGCACGATCCCGCTGCTGGGCATCATCGTCGAGCACTTCCAAACCAAGGACATCAAGGCCCGCTTCGGACTTTGAGCCCGAACGTGCGGCTGGCTTCACGCTCGACACCGAACGCGCGGCTGGCTTCTCCCCCGCAAGCGGGAGGTGCCCCCAGTTCGCGGCCCGTCGAACGTGCAGCCCACTCAGGCCAGGGCGCGCAAAGCAGGCAGTAGCAGCGTCAGCGCGCGCCCGCGATGCGAGGCCGCGTCCTTCTCCTGCGGGCTGAGCTGCGCCGCGGTGCGGTCCCCGAATTCAGCGCCAACGGGAACGAAAACCGGGTCGTAGCCGAACCCGCCGTCGCCGCACGGCGTTTGGGCGATCACGCCCATCCACTCGCCGCGGACAACGACTTCGCCGCCCGCCGAGACCAGCGCGCAGGCCGACACGAACGCCGCGCAGCGCCGCTCGTCGGGCACATCGCGCAACTGGGCAAGCAGCAGCGCGGTGTTGCCGGCGTCATCGCCGTGGGTGCCCGCCCAACGCGCCGACAGCACTCCGGGCATGCCGTTCAGCGCGGCCACTTCCAAACCGGAGTCATCGGCCACGGTGGCTAAACCCGTTGCGGCGAACGCATCTCGCGCCTTGGCCAACGCGTTGTCCTCGAACGTCGCACCGGTTTCGGGCGCCTCATCAAACGGCGCTACATCGTTCAGCGACACCAACGTCAGCCCCGACAAGCCTGCGCCGTCCAGCACCCGGCGTAGTTCTGCCAGCTTCTTGGGGTTACGGCTGGCAACCAGCAGCCGGGTCAGCTTCCGAACGCCTTCGGCGCATTCGGCCCCTCGGGCAGCACACCCGGGTACGGCAACTCCAGCGCCTCGCGCTGCGCGGCGAACAGGGTGTCGCACGCGCCGAGCGCCATGTCGAGCAACTTGTCCAGTGTCGAGCGCGGGAACGTCGCCCCCTCACCGGTGCCTTGGACTTCCACCAGGGTCCCGGTATCGGTGGCGACGACGTTCATGTCGACCTCGGCGCGCGAGTCCTCCTCGTAGGGCAAATCCACCCGGACCCTGCCGTCCACCACGCCCACGCTGACCGCCGCGATCGCACACGACAACGGCCGCGGATCCGACAGCTTGCCCGCCGCCGACAGGTAGGTCACCGCGTCGGCC
Organism: uncultured Actinomycetota bacterium; assembly: GCA_963794245.1. Taxonomy (GTDB): domain Bacteria; phylum Actinomycetota; class Actinomycetes; order Mycobacteriales; family Mycobacteriaceae; genus Mycobacterium. The sequence continues at coordinate 438,248 of CAWCDD010000010.1, forward strand.
AACGCCACATAGGCACCCGTGATCGCGGCGGTGCGAGTGCCGCCGTCGGCCTGCAACACATCGCAGTCGACGGCGATGGTGTTCTCCCCCAACGCCGCCAGGTCGATGCACGCGCGCAGCGACCGTCCGATGAGCCGGCTGATTTCCTGGGTGCGCCCGGACAGTCGGCCTTTGACCGACTCCCGGTCCGAGCGCGTGTGGGTGGCCGACGGCAGCATCGCGTACTCCGCGGTCAGCCACCCCAGGCCAGACCCCTTGCGCCAGCGCGGTACTCCCTCGGTGACGCTGGCGGTGCATAGGACTTTGGTTTGGCCGAACCCGATCAGCACCGAGCCGGCGGGGTTTTCGGTGAAGCCCCGGGTGATGACTAGGGGGCGAAGCTCGTCGTCATTGCGACCGTCTTCTCGTTTTGACACGACGCCACCCTAGCCCTCCGGGGCGTCGGGTGGGGCACCCCCAGCCGCGCAGCGGCGAGGGACCGGCTCGGTCGAATCAGACTCGTTCGGAGTGCCGAACGTCGAACGTCTCGCCGCACACCACCGCGTGCACGGGACCGTCGAACTCGGCCTTGGCCTCGCTGATCACGTCCTCACGCGAGGTCCACGGTGGGATGTGCGTCAGCAGCAGCTCACGAACACCGGCCTGCGCGGCGACGCGGCCGGCTTCGGTGCCCGACAAATGCAGGGCGGGCGGACGATCCGGCGCGTGCGTCCAGGACGCCTCGCAGAGGAACACGTCGGCATCGCGGGCCAACTCGACGAGCTGATCGCAGACTCCGGTGTCGCCGCTGTAGACGAACGAGGCGCCGTTGGGATCGGTGATCCGCATGCCGTAGGACTCGGTGGGGTGCGCGACGACTCGCGGCGTGACGCGCAGCGCACCGATGTCGACCGCTTCACCGTCGACCCAGTGCCGGACGTCGAAGATGTCCGAACAGTCGTCGATTTCACCGCCGTACGGTGACGACGCGGCGCCCAACCGCGACCAGGTGTCACTCGGGCCGTACAGCATCGCCTTGGCCAGTGGACGGCCCGACGGATGGTAGCGGCGCCACACGAACAGGCCCGGCATATCCAGACAGTGGTCGGCATGCAGATGAGACAAGAGCACCTGTACCGAAGATGGGTCGGCGTAGCGCTGTAATGCCCCTAGCACACCCCCGCCGAAGTCGAGGACCAGCGGTGGTGTGTCTGGAGCCCGAAGCAAGTATCCCGACGCGGGCGAATCCGGCCCCACCACGCTGCCCGAGCAGCCGAGCACGGTTATTCGCACAGGCACTACTGTGCCATGCCCGGAACCACCATGAGAAAAACATCGCCGCATTGATGTGATGAGAATCTCTCTGCGAGCTAGCCGATGGGCGAGTGATGCACAGGCCGGACGCCGCTGACGGCAGGCCCCAGGAATCGCGCCGCCAATTTGGTGAAGGCCTCCGGGTCGCCGGTAGCTTCGAAGACGCGGGTAGCCGGCGCCGCGTCGTGTGGACGCAGCAAATCCCGTTCGGTGAGCACCCGCAGCACTTCCTTCGCGGTCTCCTCGGCGCTGGAAACCAGCGTCACGTTTTCGCCCATCGCCAGCTGTATCAAGCCGGACAGCAGCGGATAGTGCGTGCATCCCAGCACCAGCGTGTCCACCTGGGCGCGTTGCAGTGGCTCCAGATACCCCTCGGCCAGTCCCAGCACCTGACGCCCGCTCGTCACGCCGCGCTCGACGAAGTCGACGAAGCGTGGGCAGGCCACCGCGGTGATCTCGGTGTCGCGGGCGGCGGCGAACGCGTCCTGGTAGGCGTGCGACGTGATGGTCGCCTGGGTGCCGATGACGCCGATGCGGCCGTTGCGGGTCGTGGCGACGGCGCGGCGCACCGCCGGCAGGATCACCTCGACGACGGGCACGTCGTACCGCTCGCGGGCATCGCGCAGGCACGCCGCGGAGGCGGTATTGCAGGCGATCACCAACGCCTTCACGCCGCGGCCGACCAAGTCGTCACCGATGGCCAGCGCGTGCGCGCGGACCTCGGGGATGGTGAGCGGACCGTAGGGACCGTTGCCGGTGTCGCCGACGTAGACGATGTCCTCGTCCGGCAGTTGGTCGATGATCGCGCGGGCGACCGTCAGTCCCCCGACGCCGGAGTCGAAGACCCCGACGGGCGCGAGTGGCGAGCTCATGAGTGCGTGCCGGCTTTTCGCTTCGCCCGGGCCTTGCGTTCGGGAGCGGACAACAGGTACGCGGCCACCACGCCGGCGATGGCGCCACACAAGTGGCCCTGCCACGACACCCCACCGCATTGACCGAGCACCGGCATCGCGCCGAGCAGCACGCCGCCGTAGACGAACAGCACCACCAGACCGATGAAGATGTCGGCAAACCTGCGCACGAATATGCCGAAAACGAGCAGAAATGCCAGCCAGCCGAAGATCAGCCCGGAGGCCCCGATGTGGTCCGTCGGCCCGCAAGTGCTGCCCCAGTTGCCGATCAGCCAGGTGCCGAAGCCACCCAGGATCCAGACGATCGCGGTGGCCCATACGAATCGGGCCAACCCGGACAGCGTCATCAGAAATCCGAGCACCAGCAGCGGGACGGTATTGGCCATCAGATGCTGCCAATTGGCGTGCAGCACCGGCGAGAAGATGATTCCCCACAGGCCGTCGGTCTCCAGCGGCCGGATGCCGTTGGCGTCCAGGGAATGCCGCGACAGTTGGTCGAACAGCTCGACGAGGTAGAGCAGCGCCACAAAGGTGAGGATCGTGGCCCCGCCCACCATCCACCGCGGACGCGTGGTTGTCTGCGTGGCGGGTGTGTCCTGATGTCCCGGGCTCATGCCCATAACTGCCCTTCTAGAGCGTCTTCGGCATCGTCCAGGCTACCGGCATACGCGCCGGTCGACAGGTACTTCCACCCGGGGTCGGCGGCGTCACCCGCCCTTACCATGGCCCGCCACACCTTGAGCTGCTCGTCGGAGTCGAAGCGGTAGAACGTCGGCGAGGGCTCGGCGTTGGCGATCGGAATGTGGCGTTCGGGACGATCGGAGCCCTCGGGGCCGGTCAATATCCCGCACGCTTCATCCGGGTGGTCGCGGCGGGCGTGCACGTCAGCTGCTCCTTTTCCCGAACGCACCGGGCAACGTGTCGCGGTAGGTCGGTATTCCGGCGACCGACTCGGCCGCCAGCACGCCGACCAGCACCGCGCGGGCCAGGCAATCGGCCGCCGCGGCGCCCACCTCGGTCACCAACCGCGTCTCCGGAGACATCGCGGCGGGCGCATCCGCCGGCGGTGGCACCTCGACCGCCCCGGTGGCCAGGGCGAACACCGCGTCGCCGTCCAGCGGGGTGTGCGCGGGCCGGATGGTGCGGGCCAGCCCGTCCTGGGCGGCGATCGCGATGCGCCGGCACGCCGCCGAGCTCAGCGCCGCGTCGGTCGCAACCACGGCGATCGTCGTGTTAAGCGGTTCGAGCGAAGAACGCAGCTGCGCAAGCGCCTCGATCTGGTCGGCCGGTGGCGGCGTCAGCGCGAACTCCTCGATCAAGTCAGCCATCCACGGCAGCCCGGTGGCCCGGTCAACGACATCGCCGACGGAGTTGACCACGACGACCGCGCCGACAGTCACGCCGGAGGGCAGCGTCGTCGACGCCGTTCCGACACCGCCCTTGAGTACGCCGGCCCGCGCCCCCACACCGGCGCCGACCGTACCGACGGCGATCTCGGCGCCGGCGGCCTCGCACGCGGCGTAACCGAATTCCGCAGTCGGCCGGCAAGCCCAGCCGCCGACCGGCAGGTCGAAGATCACCGCGCCCGGCACGATGGGCACCACGCCGCCATCCATCGCCAGGCCTCGCTCGTGTTCCTCCAGCCAGCGCATGACACCGTCGGCGGCCGCCAAACCGTAGGCACTGCCGCCGGCGAGCAGCACCGCGTCGATGAACCGCACCGTGTTGGCGGGGTCCAGCAGATCGGTCTCGCGCGTCCCGGGTGCGCCGCCGCGGCAATCGACCGCGCCGACGGTCCCCGGCGGTGTCAGCACGACGGTGACGCCGCTGGCCCACCCGGCGCCCATGGATACCTCAGGGTCCAGCCGCTGGTAGTGGCCTACGCGAATGCCGCCGACATCGGTGAGCGAGTTCATCCGGTCGGCCATCAAGATGACCGGTGCCCCATCAGCACCAGGACGAGGTACTCCTGCAGGACGGTCAGCCACTGGTAGACGTCGAAATGCGTGGCCATCGGATGTTCGGGCGGCAGCCGTTCCGGCCCGTCCGGCCCGATCTCGAGCATGACCCCCAGCGCCAGCCGAACGTCGTTGACGGCCGAAATCCAGGCATTCGCCTGGTCCTCGGACAGCTCGAACCGTCCGCCGCTTTGCGGAACCGTGCCCAATAACTGCTGTGCCGCAACACGTTTGGCGTCGATGATCTCCGGCTCGTGCAGATTGCGCAGCGCGGCATTGAGACCTTCGGGCGTCTCGGTCCCAGCGCCCGAGGCATCCTCGTCGTCCGATCGGTAGAAATCGGGCAGCAGCCGCCGCAGCGTCGGATCTCCGGGAGGTTCGGAATTGCCGGTCTTGATGCCGGTGATCTCCTCGAGTTCGTCTGGCGGCGAAGCGGATTCGCGTTCGTCGAGCAAGTCGATCAACGCGCCGACCAGGTTCTTGAGCAGGTCGGCCTCATGCGGAGCCAAAGACGACCGGAAACGGGGGCCGTCTGCGGTCTCGACCCGCTTCCATTTGCGCACAAGAAACCCGGATGCCCGCTATCTCACCGGTCCTGCTGCAGCGTCGCCCACAAACCGGCGGCGTGCAGCTTGGACACGTCGACTTCCATTGACTCCCGGCTACCTGCCGACACCACTGCCCTGCCTTCGTTGTGCACCTGCATCATCAGTTTGGTGGCATGCGGCTCGCTGTAGCCGAACAACTTCTGGAACACATACGTCACATACGTCATCAAATTGACGGGATCGTCCCACACGATGGTGACCCATGGACTGGCCGTGACCTCGACCGGAGCGGACTCGCGTTGCCCGGTGGTGCCGGGCTTGGTAGGCGCTGACGCAACAACCATGGCCTCCAGGATACCGAGAGACCTGCTGCCCGCGGTCAGCCGTTACCGTTGCGGGATGAACGAGCCGGCCTTAGCTGGGCTGTTGACCGACAAGTACGAGTTGACGATGCTGGCAGCGGCGCTGCGCGACGGGGCGGCCGAGCGCCGGACCACATTCGAACTGTTCGCCCGCCGGCTTCCCGAGGGCCGGCGGTATGGCGTGGTCGCGGGCACCGGTCGTTTGCTGGAAGCTTTGCCGCAGTTCAGATTCGACGACGACGCGTGCCAGTTACTGGCACAATTCCTCGACCCGGACACCTTGCGTTATCTCCGCGATTTCCGGTTCACCGGCGATATCGACGGCTACGCCGAAGGCGAGCTGTATTTTCCCGGGTCTCCGGTGCTGTCGGTGCGGGGCAGCTTCGCCGAATGCGTGGTGCTCGAAACGCTGGCGCTGTCGATCTTCAACCACGACACCGCCATCGCGTCGGCGGCGGCGCGGATGGTCAGTGCGGCCGGCGGACGTCCGCTGATCGAGATGGGATCACGCCGAACCCACGAACGCGCCGCCGTCGCCGCGGCCCGCGCCGCCTACATCGCCGGTTTCGCCGCATCATCCAACCTGGAAGCCGAGCGTTGCTACGGAATACCCACCGAAGGCACCGCCGCGCATGCATTCACCATGCTGCACACCGGCGAGGGCGGGCCCGATGAGCTCGCGGCATTTCGCGCTCAGGTCGACGCGCTGGGCGTGGGCACCACGCTGCTGGTCGACACCTACGACGTGACAACCGGGGTGGCCAATGCCGTGGCCGCCGCCGGGGCGACGCTCGGGGCGGTGCGGCTGGACTCCGGCGAGCTCGGTGTGCTGGCCCGCCAGGTGCGTGAGCAGCTCGACCAGCTGGGCGCTACCCGCACCCGCATCGTCGTGTCCGGCGATCTCGACGAGTTCTCCATCGCCGCGCTGCGTGCCGAGCCGGTGGACAGTTACGGCGCCGGCACAGCGGTGGTGACCGGCTCGGGCGCCCCGACCGCGGGCATGGTCTACAAGCTGGTCGACGTGAACGGCATACCGGTACAGAAACGCAGCAGCCACAAGGAATCCCACGGCGGCCACAAGGAAGCGCTGCGACTGTCCCGCCCGACCGGCACGATCACCGAAGAGGTCGTCTATCCGGCCGGCAATCCACCCCCGACCACCGAACCGTTCCGGGTGCTGACCACCCCGCTGGTCCGCGGCGGCGAAGTGGTGGCCGGCACGGACCACGCGGCCCTGGCCGCCGCCCGGCAACTGGTGGCATCCGGCCTGCACAGCCTGCCGTGGGAGGGCCTGAAGTTGGCGCACGGCGACCCGGCGATTCCGACGGTGCATATCCCGGTGTGATCACCGGATTCCGATAACTTGGAGCTACTCAAGACGTGGCCGAATCCGCGCGCAACCAAGGGAGTTATCACGCCAGACGTGTCCGCATCCGTGCCCGAGCTGCTGGCCATCGCCGTGGCTGCGCTCGGCGGCAGCGAACGCAGCGGCCAGCTGGAAATGGCCGAGGCGGTCGCGCGAGCATTCGAAACCGGTGAGCACCTTGCCGTGCAGGCGGGCACCGGGACCGGCAAGTCGCTGGCGTACCTGATTCCCGCGATCGTCCACGCGATCACCGACGAGACGCCGGTTGTGGTCTCGACGGCGACGATCGCCCTGCAGCGTCAACTTGTCGATCGCGACTTGCCGCGGCTGGCCGATTCACTGGCCGACTCGCTCCCGCATTCGCCGCGGTTCGCGTTGCTCAAAGGACGGCGAAACTATCTGTGCCTGAACAAGATCCACAACGGCTCCGCCGAAGAGCCGGACGGCGACGAGGAACGGCCACAAGAGGAGCTCTTCAACCCGATGGCGGCCAGCGCCCTGGGCCGCGACGTGCAGCGGCTCGCCGCCTGGGCCTCGACGACCGACTCGGGTGACCGCGACGATCTCAAACCCGGTGTGCCAGAACGATCCTGGTCCCAGGTCAGCGTCTCCGCGCGGGAATGCCTCGGTGTGGCCCGCTGCCCGTTCGGCACGGAGTGCTTTTCCGAACGCGCGCGCGGCCGCGCCGGCGTGGCGGACGTCGTCGTCACCAATCACGCCCTACTGGCCATCGATGCGATCTCCGAATCGACAGTACTGCCCGAACATTCGCTGTTAGTGGTCGACGAAGCGCACGAGCTGGTCGACCGGGTGACGTCGGTGGCCACCGCGGAGCTGACATCGGCCGGCCTTGGTGTCGCCGCGCGGCGGATCACCCGATTGGTGAATCCGGAGTTGATCCAGCGCCTGGAAGCGACAACCGCCACCTTCGCCGCAGCCATCCATGACGCCACACCGGGTCGTATCGACCACCTCGACGACGAGATGGCGACCTACCTGAGGGCGCTGCGTGACGTGGCCAGCGCCGCGCGGTCCGACATCGACTCCACCAGCGATGCGAAGGCAGCCGCCGCACGCGCGGAAGCCGTTGCGGCACTGAGCGAGATCACCGATACCGCGTCGCGGATCCTGACGTCATTCGGGCCCGCGATCCCCGATCGCACCGAAGTGGTCTGGCTGGACCACGAGGAAGTCCGGGGTTCACCGCGACCCGTGTTACGGGTGGCACCGCTGACTGTGGCCGGCTTGCTGCGCAACCATGTGTTCACGCGGTCGACGACCGTGCTGACCTCGGCCACGCTGACGGTCGGCGGTTCCTTCGACGCGATGGCCTCGGCGTGGGGTCTGACCGGACCCGACGAAAGCACGGCCTACCCGTCATGGAGCGGGCTCGACGTCGGCTCGCCGTTCCACCACGCCAAGGCGGGAATCCTCTATGTGGCAGCGCATCTTCCGCCGCCGGGGCGCGACGGCACCGGCTCGGCCGAGCAGCTCACCGAGATCGCCGAACTGATCACCGCCGCCGGCGGGCGCACCCTGGGCTTGTTCTCGTCGATGCGCGCCGCCCGGGCCGCCGCCGACGCCATGCGCGAACGGCTGTCCACGCCGGTGTTGTGTCAGGGCGACGACAGCACCTCGGCGTTGGTCGAACAGTTCAGCGCCGACGTCCAGACCTCGCTGTTCGGCACGCTGTCACTATGGCAGGGCGTCGATGTGCCGGGGCCGTCGCTGTCGTTGGTGCTGATCGACCGGATCCCGTTCCCGCGGCCTGACGACCCACTGCTGAGTGCCCGCCAGCGCGCGGTGGCCGCCCGGGGCGGCAACGGCTTCATGGCCGTCGCGGCCAGCCATGCGGCGCTGTTGCTGGCGCAAGGCTCGGGTCGGCTGCTGCGCCGCGTCACCGACCGCGGCGTGGTGGCAGTCCTCGACTCGCGAATGGTCACCGCCGGCTACGGCGGCTATCTGCGCGCGTCGCTGCCGCCGTTTTGGCAAACCACCGACGCCGCGCAGGTCCGCGGCGCCCTGGAACGGCTGCGCGCCACGCCGGACGGCCTGTCCGCCTGACCCGGGCTATCCGGCCAGCGCGACCAGGCCGAACTCGCTGCCGGCCGCGAGCATCGGGTGATGCGGCAGCACCCGGACCGTGTATCCGACCGCACCCGCCACCGGCAGCGAGGTCGTCGTCGAGAAGACCTGGTTGCCGCCTTCGGCGGTGCCGGTGTACGACATTTCGACGGTGACCGGGTCCAGCAGCGCATCGCCGGAATCGACCCGGCCGACCACCGCCTCCACGGTGACCTCGTCGGGCGCGAGACCGGCCAGCTGCACGGTCGCGGTCAGGGTGAGCTTCGAGCCGAGCACGGGAGTATCGGGCAAGCCGGTGGAATCGACGTCGGTGATCTGGACCTTGGGCCACGCCCGCTCGGCGCGCCGCCGGTAGTCGGCCAGCTCACGCGCGGCGCCGAACGCGCCGTCACCATCTGTCGGCGATGGTCTTGCGGAGCGACTGCGCCGCCGGCGTGTAGTACTGCTCGACATAGTCGCGCACCATCCGGGAAGCCAGCACCTTAGGCCCGAGCGTTTGCAGGGTGTGCCGCACCATTTCGATCCAGCGCGGCGGCACCCCGTGTTCATTGCGCTCGTAGAACTTCGGCGCCACCGCTTGTTCGAGCAGGCCATAAAGGGCGGTGGATTCCAGCTCGTCGCGGCGCGCCTCGTCGCTGACCCCGTCGGCCGACGGTATCTCCCAACCGTTTTCGCCGTCGTACCACTCGTCCCACCAGCCGTCGCGGATGGACAGGTTCAGCCCGCCGTTGAGCGCGCTCTTCATTCCCGAAGTGCCACAAGCTTCCAGCGGCCGCAGCGGGTTGTTCAGCCAGACGTCGCAGCCCCAATACAGCACCCGGGCCATCGACATGTCGTAGTCGGGCAAGAACGCGATGCGGTGGCGCACCTCGGGCCGGTCGGCGAAGCGCACCACTTGCTGGATCAGGGCTTTGCCTCCGTCGTCGGCGGGGTGTGACTTTCCGGCGACGATCAGCTGGATCGGCCGTTCTTTGTTGAGCAGCAGCTGTTCCAAACGGTCGGGGTCGCTCAGCATCAGCGTCAAGCGCTTGTACGTCGGTACCCGTCGAGCGAACCCGACTGTGAGCACGTCTGGATCGAAAGCCGTTGCAATCCATCCTAATTCAGCATCCGACGCGCCGCGCTCCAGCCACGAACGGCGCAGCCGGCGCCGCACGTCGTCGACCAGGAGCGACCGCAGCTGGGAGCGGATCCGCCAGAGATGGGCGGCGTCGACCTCGCGCAGTCGTAACCACACACCCGGGTCGCTGAACGAGTCCGATCCGGCCAGCTCGCGGCCCAGCTGCAGCCATTGCGGCGCCGCCCAGGTGCGGGCGTGCACCCCGTTGGTGATCGACCCGATCGGCACCTCGGCCCGGTCGAATCCCGGCCAGAGCTCGTTGAACATGGCCCGGCTCACTTGGCCGTGCAGCAGCGAGACACCATTGGCACGCTGCGCGAGCCGCAAGCCCATGTGCGCCATGTTGAACTTGGTCTCATCGTCCTCGGCGCCGAGCGCGATCACCCGATCGATCGGTACGCCGGGCAGCAACGCGGGCTCCTGATCGTCGTTGTCCTCGTCGGTGTGGTCGTCAAAGTAGAGGCGCACCATGTCGACCGGGAAGCGGTCGATGCCGGCGGGCACCGGCGTGTGGGTGGTGAACACGGTGCTGGATCGCACCACCGTCAGAGCGGTGTCGAAGTCCAACCCCGAATCGGTGATCAGCTCGCGAATGCGTTCGGTGCCGAGGAACCCGGCGTGCCCCTCGTTCATGTGGAACACCTCGGGCGCGGGCAGGCCCTCGATGGCGGTGAACGCGCGAATGGCCCGCACCCCACCGATGCCGGCCAGGATCTCCTGGCGCATCCGGTGTTCTTGGTCGCCGCCGTACAGCCGGTCGGTCACGCTGCGCAGTTCGTGCTCGTTTTCGGGGACGTCGGAATCCAGCAGGAGCAACGGAACCCGGCCCACCTGTGCCACCCAGACCCGCGCGGACAGGCGCGCGGAGTCGGGCAGCGTCAGTTCCACCAGCGCGGGATCCCCGGCGGCATCGGTGAGCAATCGCAGCGGGAGCCCTTGCGGGTCCAGCGATGGATAGGTCTCGTTTTGCCAGCCTTCGGCGGTCAGCGACTGCCGGAAGTATCCGGAGCGGTAGTACAGGCCGACCGCGATCAGCGGGACGCCCAGATCGGACGCGGACTTGAGGTGATCACCGGCAAGGATGCCCAGGCCGCCCGAGTAATTGGGCAGCACCTCGGCGACGCCGAACTCCATCGAGAAGTACGCGATACCGGTCGGCATGGCGATACCGTCCTGCTGCTGTTGCTGATACCACAGCGGACGACTCAGGTAGTCGGTCAAGTCGGCGGACAGCTCGTCAAGCCAACGCAGGAACTCTTCGTCGAGCGCTAACTCATCGAGACGCGCGGGGTTGACCGCGCCCAGCAACGCCACCGGATCGCTGCCGCAAGTCGCCCACAGCGTCGGATCGATGCTCGCGAACAAGTCTTGCGTCGCTTTGTCCCAGGACCATCGCAAATTAATGGACAGCTGTTCGAGTGCGGCAAGGCGCTCGGGCAGGTGGGCGCGGACGGTAAAGCGACGGAGGGCTTTCACACGTCACCACCTTACTGACGATCGCCAGGCTCGCAGGTTGAGTGTCGACCGTTCGCCGTCGCGCGTGTGTGACCAGACACTAGGGTGGGTACGGGTAGTTACTGGGGCCGCAAAGACGCTTCCCCGGTACAGGAACTTTCCCCACGAGACGATGTTTCCTCACACGGCAGGCGGTCCGCGACGCAGCACAATCCGCGGTTTGCCCGCAAACAATCGGACGGAACGGAGTGGTGGTGCCCGGTCGCGTCGAGATCGATAACGTCCAGCCCGTCGTTTCCTGCGGCGCATACCCCGCCAAGGCGGTGGTCGGAGAGACGGTCCCGGTCAGCGCCGCAGTTTGGCGAGAAGGCCATGACGCCGTGGCGGCAACCCTGGTCGTGCGCTACCTGGGGCCGCGCTATCCGCAGGTCACCGAGACCCGCCGGGTCACAGCGGTCCAGGCGCCCGAAAAGCTGGCGTCGCCGCTGGACACCAAGCCTGCCGAGCGCATCAAACCGCTGCAGCTGCCGATGACGATGGGCCTGGAGCCTTTCGTTTTCCATGGTCAATTCACCCCCGACCGGGTTGGGCTCTGGACCTACCGCGTGGACGGCTGGGGCGACCCGATGCACACCTGGCGGCACGGACTGCTCGCCAAGCTGGACGCCGGACAAGGCGAAAAGGAATTGTCCAACGATCTACTGGTGGGTGCCGGGCTGTGCGAGCGCGCCGCGACCGGGGTCCCCCGCGCGAATCGCGATCCGCTACTGGCTGCCGCGGCCGCGCTGCGGGCCCCCGGCGATCCGGTGACGCGCAGCGCGCTGGCGCTGGCTCCCGAAATCGAGGAGATCCTGAACAGCTATCCGCTGCGCGAAATCGTCACCCGCGGCGAGCAGTACGGGGTTTGGGTGGATCGGCCGCTGGCCCGGTTCGGCTCATGGTACGAGATGTTTCCGCGTTCGACCGGCGGCTGGGACACCGACGGAAACCCGGTGCACGGCACCTTCGCCACGGCGGCCGCGGATCTTCCGCGCATCGCCGACATGGGATTCGACGTCGTGTACCTGCCGCCGATTCATCCGATCGGCAAGGTACACCGCAAGGGGCGCAACAACTCCCCCACCGCCGCTCCGACAGATGTGGGATCTCCCTGGGCAATTGGCAGCGACGAAGGCGGCCACGACGCGATTCATCCGGACCTGGGCACCATCGACGATTTCGACAAATTCGTTGCCGCGGCACGTGATCTGGGCATGGAGGTCGCCCTGGACCTGGCTCTGCAATGCGCCCCGGATCACCCCTGGGCGCGTGATCACCGGCAGTGGTTCACCGAATTGCCGGACGGCACCATCGCTTACGCGGAGAATCCGCCGAAGAAATACCAGGACATCTATCCGCTCAACTTCGACAACGATCCCGCGGGCCTTTACGACGAGGTACTGCGCGTGGTCCGGCACTGGATTGACCACGGCGTCAAGTTCTTTCGGGTCGACAATCCGCACACCAAGCCGCCCGACTTCTGGGCGTGGCTGATCGCTCAGGTCAAAGACACCGATCCCGACGTGCTGTTCCTGTCCGAGGCGTTCACCCCGCCGGCCCGCCAGTACGGACTCGCCAAACTCGGCTTCACCCAGTCGTACAGCTACTTCACTTGGCGCACCGCCAAGTGGGAACTCACCGAATTCGGCAACGACATTTCCGCGCTCGCCGACTTCCGGCGCCCGAACCTGTTCGTCAACACCCCCGATATCCTGCACGCCATCCTGCAGCACAACGGCCCGGGCATGTTCGCCATCCGCGCTGTGCTGGCGGCCATGATGAGTCCGGCCTGGGGCGTCTACTCGGGCTACGAGCTGTGCGAACACCGCGCGGTACGCGAGGGCAGCGAGGAATACCTCGACTCGGAGAAGTACGAATTGCGTCCGCGCGACTACGCCGCCGCGCTCGCCGAGGGCAGGTCGCTCGAGCCGTTCCTCGCTCGTCTCAACGCAATTCGCCGAGTCCATCCCGCACTGCAGCAGCTACGCACCATCTATTTCCACGGCGTCGACAACGACGCGTTGCTGGCCTTCAGCAAGTTCGACCCGGCCACCGGAGACTGCGTGTTGGTGGTGGTGACGCTCAACGCATTCGTGCCCGAGGAAGGCACAGTGTGGTTAGACATGGCGGCATTGGGTATGGAGCCCTATGAGCGGTTTTGGGTGCGCGACGAGATAACCGGCCAGGAATTCCAGTGGGGGCAGTCAAATTACGTTCGCATCGATCCCGGACAGGCTGTCGCCCACATCATCAATATGCCACTCATCCCGCAGGAATCTCGAAACACGTTGCTGCGCAGGAGGTAACAGGGCCCGGAAGGGGATACAAGCATGAGTCGAACCGAGAGCCGAACCGATCAACCCGCCAGCACGCACCTGGCGCCCGACCCGGGCGACCTGGCCCGCCTGGTGGCCGGCACCCATCACAACCCACATAGCGTCCTGGGCGCTCACGAGTACGGCGACCACACGGTCATCCGGGCCTTCCGCCCGCATGCGCAAGAAGTCGTCGCGCTCGTCGGTGACGACGAGTTCGGACTGCAGCACCTCGAATCCGGCTTGTTCGCTGTCGCGCTGCCGTTCACGAATCTGATCGACTACCGGCTGCGGGTGGATTACGGCTCCGGCGGCTACGTCACCGCCGACGCCTACCGTTTCCTGCCCACGCTGGGCGAGATCGACCTGCACCTGTTCTCCGAGGGCCGGCACGAGCGACTCTGGGAGGTCCTCGGTGCCCATCCCCGCTCATTCACCACGGCCGACGGCGTCGTCGACGGCGTGTCGTTCGCCGTTTGGGCGCCTAACGCCGAGGGCATCAGCTTGATTGGCGAATTCAACGGCTGGACCGGCACCGAAGCCCCGATGCGGGTGCTGGGCTCCACCGGGGTGTGGGAGTTGTTCTGGCCCGGATTCCCGACGGACGGTCTGTACAAGTTCCGCGTGCATGGCGCCGACGGCGTCGTTACCGAACGGGCCGACCCGTTCGCCTTCGCCACCGAGGTGCCGCCGCACACCGCGTCGCGGGTGACGACGAGCAGGTACACCTGGACCGACGAAGACTGGATGAAGCAGCGCGCGCAGCGCAATCCGGTGTTCGAACCGATGAGCACCTACGAGGTGCATCTCGGCTCGTGGCGACCGGGGCTGACCTACCGCCAGCTCGCCACTGAACTGACGAATTATGTTGTCGAGCATGGGTTTACCCATGTCGAGCTGCTGCCAGTGGCCGAGCATCCCTTCGCCGGATCGTGGGGCTATCAGGTCACGTCGTACTACGCGCCGACATCACGATTCGGCACTCCGGATGATTTTCGGGGGCTCGTCGATGCGCTGCACCAGGCGGGCATCGGCGTCATCGTGGACTGGGTCCCGGCGCACTTCCCCAAAGACGCATGGGCGTTGGGCCGCTTCGACGGCACACCGCTTTACGAGCATTCCGACCCCAATCGCGGCGAACAACTCGACTGGGGTACCTACGTTTTCGACTTCGGCCGCCGCGAGGTACGCAACTTCCTGGTCGCCAACGCGTTGTACTGGCTCGAGGAGTACCACATCGACGGCTTACGGGTGGACGCCGTGGCGTCGATGCTCTACCTGGATTACTCGCGCCCCGAGGGCGGCTGGACGCCCAACATCTACGGCGGGCGCGAAAACCTCGAAGCGGTGCAGTTCCTGCAGGAGCTGAACGCCACGGCCCACAAGGCCGCGCCGGGTATCGTCACGATCGCCGAGGAGTCGACGTCGTGGCCCGGTGTAACGCGGCCGACCACCCTTGGGGGCCTAGGCTTTTCGATGAAGTGGAACATGGGCTGGATGCACGACACGCTCGACTACATCAGCCGCGATCCGATCTACCGCAGCTTCCACCACCACGAGATGACATTCTCGATGCTGTATGCGTTCAGCGAGAACTACGTGCTACCGCTCAGCCACGACGAGGTGGTGCACGGCAAGGGCACACTGTGGGGCCGGATGCCGGGCAACAATCACGTCAAAGCCGCCGGGCTGCGCAGCCTGCTCGCCTACCAGTGGGCCCACCCCGGTAAGCAATTGCTGTTCATGGGACAGGAATTCGGCCAGCGCGCCGAATGGTCCGAGCAGTGCGGTTTGGACTGGTGGCAGCTCGAGGAGCAAGGCTTCTCCAACGGGGTGCTGCGTTTCGTGCGCGACCTCAACGCCATCTACCGCGACCATCCTGCGATGTGGAGCCGCGACACCACGCCCGAAGGCTATTCCTGGATCGACGCCAATGATTCCGGCAACAACGTGCTGAGCTTCCTGCGTTACGGCAAGGACGGCTCGGTAATGGCCTGCGTATTCAATTTCGCGGGCGCGGAGCACAGCGGCTACCGGCTCGGCCTGCCCACCGCGGGCCGCTGGCGCGAGGTGCTCAACACCGATGCGACGGACTACAACGGTTCCGGAATCGGCAATCTCGGCGGTGTCGACGCCACCGACGACCCGTGGCACGGCCGCCCCGCCTCGGCGCTGTTGGTGTTGCCGCCCACGTCGGCCCTGTGGCTGGAACCCGAGTAATCAGTACAGCGCGTTGGCGAGGTTTCGCCGACCGACGATGACCTCGGGGTCGGCGGGATCGAAGAGTTCGAACAACTCGATCAGCCGGGTTCGCACTTGGGTGCGCTCATCTCCAGATGTGCTGCGCACCAACGTGGTCAAGCGCTCGAACGCCGCGCTCACATCCTGGTTGAGGATTTGCACATCGGCTGCGGCGAAGGCGGCTTCGATGTCACCTGGAGCGGCGTCGGCGACGGCCACCGCATCGGGACGCTGTGCGGTTGCGCGCGTGAGGAAGTCGATCTGGCGGATCGCAGCCTTCGCCTCGACACTGTCGGGGTTGGTATTCAGCAACGCCTGATAGGACTGCTTGGCCGCATCGAAGTCACCGGCCTCGAGCTGCTGGCGGGCTTGGGCTAACTCCGGATCGACTTCCTCACCGTCGTCGGAACCGGTTGCGCCCTTTAGCTTTCCGGCCGTGGCCGACAGCAGTTGGTCCAGCCAGTTGCGCAACTGGTCGGCGGGCTGTACGCCTTGGAAGCTGGACAGCGGCTGCCCGGCGGCCAGGGCGACGACGGTGGGGACCGCTTCGACGCCGAAAATCTGAGCCACTCTGGGCGCCACGTCGACGTTGACCGTGGCCAGCGACCATTTGCCGTCGTCCTCGGCGGCCAGGCCGGCGAGCGTGTCGACCAGCTGCACGCAGGCCTCGCTGCGCGGCGACCACAACGCGACCACGACGGGGACTTCGTCGGAGCGAACCAGCACTTCGGCTTCGAAATTGGCCTCGGTGACCTCGGTGGTCCCCGGCCCCGCCGGCGTTGATGGGCCCGGGGTACCCCCGGCTGAGGCGCTCTGCTGAGCACGCTGCTTAAGACCGGACAGGTCGACCGCACCAGCCAGCGCGGGCCCGATCGGTGATCTCGGACGCGTCACGCCGTCAAGTCTGTCATGCGTGGCGACTAGCCAGCCACCCGGTGGCGTGGGCGCTCCGCCACTGGGGAATTCGGCCGGAAATCGGCGCCGTGAGCGGCCTTGCTCGGCTCATATGAGCAAAATCACAACGACCCCGGGACATCGCCGTCCAGCAACGCTGACCGGTGGTCAGCCTGGGATTAGCCGGCCCGCAGAATCAGCGCGTCGCCCTGGCCGCCGGCCCCGCACAGCGCCGCAACCCCGTAGCCCGAGCCGCGGCGGGCCAGTTCCAGCGCCACGTGCAGCGTGATCCGGGCGCCCGACACGCCGATGGGGTGTCCCACCGCGATCGCGCCGCCGTTGACGTTGACGATCTCGGGGTTCAACCCGAGTTCGCGCGTGGAGGCCAGCGCCACCGCCGCAAACGCCTCGTTGATCTCGACCACATCGAGCTGGTCAACCGTGATGCCCTCGCGGTCGAGTGCCTTCTTGATCGCGTTGGCCGGCTGCGATTGCAGTGTCGAGTCGGGCCCCGCCACGACGCCGTGAGCGCCGATCTCGACCAGCCAGGACAGCCCCAGCTCCTGCGCCTTTTCCTTGTTCATCACCACGACCGCGGCGGCCCCGTCGGAGATCTGCGACGCCGAGCCCGCGGTGATGGTGCCGTCGCGGCGAAATGCCGGTTTCAGACCGGCCAGCGACTCCGCGGTGGTGTTTGCCCGAATGCCCTCGTCCTCGCTGAACTGCAGCGGATCGCCTTTGCGCTGCGGGATGTTCACGGGCACCACTTCGTCGGTGAAGACGCCGTCCTTCCACGCCGCAGCCGCCTTTTGATGCGACTGCGCAGCGAACTCGTCCTGCTCGGCGCGGGTGAACTTGTCGACGTCGTTGCGCTGCTCGGTGAGTGCGCCCATCGGCTGGTCGGTGAACACGTCGTGCAGGCCGTCGTAGGCCATGTGGTCGAGCACCGTCACGTCCCCGTACTTGTAGCCGGCACGGCTGTCCATCAGCAAATGGGGTGCCTTCGTCATGGACTCCTGACCACCGGCCACCACCACGTCGAACTCCCCCGCGCGAATCAGCTGGTCAGCGAGCGCGATGGCGTCGATGCCGGACAGGCACATCTTGTTGATGCTCAGCGCCGGCACGTCCCAGCCGATGCCGGCCGCTACCGCAGCCTGGCGGGCGGGCATCTGGCCGGCCCCGGCGGTCAGCACCTGGCCCATGATCACGTACTGCACCGCAGAAGCCGGGACGTTAGCCTTCTCCAGCGCACCGGCGATCGCGATCGCACCCAGATCACTGGCCGAAAAATCCTTCAGCGAACCCATCAACTTGCCGATCGGGGTCCGCGCTCCAGCAACGATCACCGATGTCGTCATAACAACCTCCTAGCGACGCATGGACGGCCGGTTCGGCCTCCCCGAGAAGCGCAATCTTTGCCGCCAGGTTACCTTTATGTGATGACGACCGATCAAGTTGACGCCCGTCAGTTGCTGGCCACCTCGCTGGTGACGGCGATCGATCACGTCGGCATCGCAGTCGCCGACCTCGACGCGGCCATCGCCTGGTACCACGACACCCTCGGCATGATCCTGGTGCACGAGGAAGTCAACGAGGACCAGGGAATTCGCGAAGCAATGCTGTCGGTGGCCGGCGCGAACGGCGGCCCAGCGCAGATCCAGTTGATGGCCCCGATCGACGAGTCCTCGACGATCGCGAAGTTCCTGGACAAGCGCGGACCGGGCATCCAACAGCTGGCCGTCCGGGTCAGCGACCTCGACGCCCTCTGCGAGCAGCTGAGCGAACAGGGCGTTCGGCTGGTCTACGAGGCACCGCGGCGCGGCACAGCGAACTCGCGGATCAACTTCATCCACCCCAAGGACGGCGGCGGGGTGCTGATCGAGTTGGTCGAGCAGTCTTCCTAGCCCCGCACTGAGTTCAGGACCACTTTCGGGTCGGGCCGCGGTTTGCCCGGTTAGTCCAGCACGGCGTATGCCAATGCCGTCGATCGTCTTCTCTTGTTTGCGTCCCGCCTCCGGCTGAGTCCGCCGGCCACACCACCAGATGTGCGACGCCGGAACGGATTTCGTGATCGCAGCCGGGGCAGCGGTAGGTCTTGACGGCACGCGCGCCCGCCACCGGGCGCACTTCGTAGTCGTGACCATCGGGCCCGGTTTCCACCCGACGCAAGGCCGGCGACAGCGAGGGCAGCTGTTGCCGGCGTGGCGGTGTGCGGCGTCGAGCCATGCCGGCAATTCTAATCGGGCAAATCAGAACAGCCGGTACTCATCGCTGTCCATTCCCCGCATCTTGTCGTAATCCAATGTGAGGCAACGAATCCCACGATCGGTGGCTAAAGTTCGCGCCTGAGGTTTAATCTGCTGCGCGGCGAACACTCCCTTGACCGGCGCGAGAACGCTGTCGCGGTTCAGCAATTCGAGATAGCGGGTGAGCTGCTCCACGCCGTCGATCTCGCCGCGGCGCTTGATCTCCACCGCAACCGAGCCACCCTGCTCGTCGCGGCATAACAGATCGACGGGCCCGATCGCCGTCATGTACTCGCGACGGACCAACGTATATCCCTCACCCAGCAGCTGGACGTGTTCGGCGAGCAATGCCTGCAGGTGGGCTTCCACGCCGTCCTTGACCAACCCGGGATCGACGCCCAGATCGTGGCTGGAGTCGTGCTCGATCTCCTCGACGGTGATGCGCAGCTGTTCGCCCGCCTTGTTCTCGACCACCCATACCGGCGTCTCACCAGTGACCTCGTCGGTCAACCAGCACGGCGGACTCATCCAGTTCAACGGCTTGTATGCGCGATCGTCGGCATGCACGCTGACCGATCCATCGGCCTTGAAGAGCAACAACCTACGCGCCGACGGCAGATGCGCCGTGAGCCGGCCAACATAGTCGACGGTGCATTGGGCGATCACTAGACGCACCCGACTCACCTTAGAGCGTCGTCAACGAATTAGGCTGGCGCCACCATGTCGGCCAACAAGACCTTGGCGCAACGCTTGGGCCGGGTGCTCGAGACGGTGACACGTCAGAGCGGCCGGCTGCAGGAGACGCCCGCGTACGGATCCTTGCTACTCGGGCGGGTGAGCGAGAGCCAGGCCCGCCGGCGGGTACGCATCCAGGTCATTCTCACCGCCTTCATCCTCGCGACGAACCTGATCGGGATTGGCGTGGCCGTGCTGTTGCTGGCCGTCGCGTTGCCGTCGCCCAGTGTCTTCACCGACGCGCCGCGTTGGATTACCTGGGGCGTCGCGCCCGGCTACGTCGCCGTCGCGCTGGCACTCGGGACTTACTGGATCACCCACCGAACAATGGCCGCCCTGCGATGGGCGATCGAAGAGCGCAAGCCCACCCTCGACGACGAACGCAACACCTTCCTGGTCCCGTTCTGGCTGGCGATCGGCGTCCTCGTGCTGTGGGGAGTCGGGACCGCGTTGTTGACCACGCTCTACGGGTTGACCAACACGCTGTTCATCCCGATCGTGGGTTTCTCGGTGAGCATCTGCGGCATTCTGGTGGCCACCGCGTGCTACCTGTTCACCGAGTTCGCCCTGCGACCGGTGGCCGCCCAGGCTCTCGAGGCCGGACGAGCGCCACAGCGGCTGGCGCCGGGCATCATGGGCCGGACCCTGACGGTCTGGCTGCTCGGCTCCGGTGTCCCGGTGTTCGGCATCGCAATGATCGCGTTCTTCGCTCTGGTGCTGGGAAATCTTTCCGAGACCCAACTCAGCGTGGCGGTGCTGATCGTCTCGAGTGCGGCGCTGATCTTCGGGTTCGTGCTGATGTGGATCCTGTCCTGGCTGACGGCGACACCCGTGCGAGTAGTGCGTGCGGCTCTCAAGCGAGTCGAGCAGGGCGATCTGCGGGGTGACCTGGTGGTGTTCGACGGCACCGAACTCGGCGAGCTGCAGCGCGGTTTCAACGCGATGGTCGACGGGCTGCGCGAGCGAGAACGCGTGCGCGATCTGTTCGGCCGCCACGTCGGCCGCGAAGTCGCCCTGGCCGCCGAACGCGATAAACCGAAACTGGGCGGGGAAGAACGCCACGTCGCCGTCGTGTTCATCGACATCGTCGGCTCCACACAATTGGTGACCAGCCAACCGCCCGCCGAAGTCGTTCAGATACTCAACCGCTTCTTCGCGATCGTCGTCGAGGAGGTCGACCGACACCACGGACTGGTCAATAAGTTCGAAGGCGACGCATCGCTGGCCATCTTCGGCGCTCCGAATCACCTCGACTGTCCCGAAGACGATGCGCTGGCCGCGGCACGCGCCATCAGCAAACGGATGGCGGCCGAAATGTCCGAGCTCGAGGCCGGTATCGGCGTGGCGGCCGGGCAGGTCGTCGCCGGCAACGTCGGCGCCAAGGAACGCTTCGAGTACACCGTGATCGGTGAACCGGTCAACGAGGCGGCCCGGCTGTGCGAGCTGGCCAAGTCACACCCGGGCAGACTGTTGGCGACCGCGGAAACCGTCCAGGGCGCAAGCGAAAGTGAGTGTTCCCGTTGGTCTTTGGGCGAGACCGTGACACTGCGCGGGCATGACCACCCGACCCGGCTGGCCTCACCCGCCTACGCCGATCAGCCCGGCGAGTAGTTTCGTGGCCACACTCGTCGCCTTCCACGCCCACCCCGACGACGAGGTGATTCTCACCGGCGGCACGCTCGCCGGGGCGGTGGCAGCGGGGCATCGGGTAATCCTCGTCACCGCAACCGACGGACGCATGGGCGACGAGCCCGACGACACGCGAATGGGTGAATTGCGCTCGAGCGCGGGCATTCTCGGTGTGCATCGGGTCGAGTGCCTTGGCTACGCCGACAGTGGCTTCGGACCCGTCTTCTACCCGGATCCGCCCGGCCGGGTCAGATTCGCGCGGGCCGAGGTCGAAGCGGCGGCACAGCAACTGGCCGCCATCCTTCGCGACGAGGACGCACAACTGCTGCTGAGCTATCAGCGCAATGGCGGGTACGGCCACCGGGATCACGTGCAGGTCCATCACGTCGGCAAGCGTGCCGCCGAGTTGGCCGCGACCCCGCGGGTCCTCGAGGTGACGATGCCACGCGAATTACTGCGCCGCATCGGCAATCTCTGTCGCCTGCTGCGGCTTCCGGCACCCTACGATTCCGACACGGTGCGCACCGCGTATGCCCCGCGAGCAACGATCACCCACCGGATCGACGTCCGTAAGTTCGCACGACAGAAACGAGATGCGTTCGCGGCCCATCGCTCACAAATCGGCGGCGGGCGGGGCGCACGTTTGTTCGGGCTGCTGATGCTGCTGCCGCCCCAGGTGTTTGGACTGGTGTTCGGCCACGAATGGTTCGTCGATCCGGAGGCGCCGCCGGGCACCGTGCACGGAAGCGTCCTCGATCTCTAGGACAAACTTCGAACCCGAACCGGCACAGCCGCTTTCACCAGCGATGCCGCCAGTAGCAGGGCGAAGATCAACAGCGTTCCCACGAACCAGACCGTGGCCGGCCAGCCGCCCGCGCTGTAGACGAGCCCGCCGAACACCCCGGCCACCGAGCCGCCGAGGTAGTAGCTGAACAGGTACAGCGCCGACGCCTCGGCACGGTCCCGGCGCGCGACGGCGCCCACCCATCCACTGGCCACCGCGTGCGCGGCGAAGAATCCGCCGGTGAACACGGCGGTTCCGAACACGATCACGGGCAATGCATTCGGAAGTGTCAGCAGCAGGCCTACCACCGTGATCGGCAAGGCGCCGCCGAGCACCAGCGCGCGCCCCCTACGGTCGGCGAGCCGTCCGGCCACGACCGAGGTCCAGGTGCCCACCAGGTACAGCAGGAACAACAGGCCCACAATCGACGGCGCCAACCCGAACGGCGCGGCGGCCAGCCGATAGCCGAGGTAGTTGTACACGGTGACGAAGCCGCCCATCATCGTGAAGGCCAAGGCAAAAAGCTTCAGCAACACCGGATTTCGCAGATGTGCGAGAAGGGTCTGCGCCGTCACGCGCACGCTCGCCGTCTTCGGGGAAAAGAACTGGGACCGGGGCACGAGCAGGGCGAACACCAGCGTGGCGACCAGCGTCGCCAACGAGCACACCAATAGCGCGACCCGCCAGTTGCTGACCCCGAGCACCAGCGCCGGGACGATGCGCCCCGCGCAGCCACCGATCGTCGTCCCGGCGATGTAGCGTCCCATCGCCGATCCCAACGAGGACGCATGCACTTCCTCGGCCAGAAACGCCATCGCGACGGCGGGTATCCCGGCGAGCGCGACGCCCTGGGCCGCCCGTCCGACCAGCAGAACGCCCAGCGTGGGACTGAACGGCAGCAGTAATCCGATCACACTGGATGTGATCCCCGAGATCAGCATCACGGTGATGCGCCCGTAGCGCTCGGAGAGCACGCTTGCCGGGACGATGGACAGCGCCAGCATTCCTGTGGTGAGCGAGACGGTCAGCGCCGAGGTGGCCGGCGATATCCGGTAGTACGCCGATAAGGCAGGGAGCAGCGCCTGCGTGCAGTACATCGCGGCGAAGCTGGCCAGCCCCGCACCGCACAGTGCCGCGGTCACTCGCCTATATCCGCTGCTGCCGGCGTGGTGCGCGGCGGGAGTCGCGGCGAGCTGGGGCATGGCAATCATGCTGCGCGCCGGCTCGACGAATCGGAAATGAATTATTGCCGAATCTATGATGCAATTGCGGCATAAGCAGAGGTGGCGGTCATGGCTGATGGCGATTACGAGTGGTTCCTCACACTCGCGGAGCTGCAACATGTGACGGCGGCGGCTCAACAACTTCATATCGGGCAGCCGACACTGACCCGGATGCTGGCGCGCCTGGAACGCCGACTCGGGGTGGCACTGTTCGATCGCCGTGGCCGACGACTGTCGCTGAGCACCTACGGGCGGATCTTCTACGAGCACGCGCGCCGGGCCCAGTTGGAGCTCGATTCGGCCCGGCGCGAAATCGAGGACCTGAGCAATCCCGCCGCCGGCGAGATCCGACTTGGCTTCTTGAGTTCGTTCGGATCGATCGTCGTGCCCCGTTTGATCGCGGCGTTCACGCAGGTGTCACCACGCGTGACGTTCACGCTCGAGGAGGGGGCCACCGAGGTGATCAACGATCGCGCGCTGGCCGGGTTCATCGACGTCGGAGTGGTGTCGCCGCGGCCGAAAACACCAACTCTGGCTTGGCGCAGCCTGTTTCGTCAGCGCCTGGGCGTCGCCGTCCCGCACGGCCACCGGCTGGCGGGAGTCGCAACGGTGTCCATGACAGATCTCGCCGACGAACCTTTCGTCACCATGCATCCGGGATTCGGCATGCGACAACTGCTCGATGAGCTTTGTGCCGCAGCGCAATTCCAGCCACGCATCGTGCTGGAATCGGCAAACCTGACTACGACGGCCGGGCTGGTATCCGCGGGTCTGGGCATCAGCCTGACGCCGATCGACGGCAGCGAGCGTGCACCCGGGGTCAGCGTGCTGCGCCTGGCCGACGCCGACGCCTACCGCGACATCGGGATGATCTGGGATTCGGCTCGACCGTTGTCCCGCGCCGCCCGGGACTTCGTCGCTTCCGCCGCACCCACCTAGGTAGCGGGCCGCCAAAGCTCGACCGTGGTGCGCGCACCCGCGGGCAGCTCGAGAATCTCGATGGGTGTGTCATCGGGGTCGTAGACGAAGAACATTCGCACACCTCCGATATCGACGGCCGGCTCGGTCCGCACCTCGGGATGCTGACGCCGCAGGGTTTCGTAGGTGTCGTCGAGGTCGGCGACGCGAAACGAGATGTTGGTGTAGCCACGGTGCGGGCCGGCAGGGCTGGCCGGAACATCGCCCAGAAAGAGCAATTCGACCATCGCTCCCCCGATCAGTCCGCCGACCATACGGCCTTTCTGTGCGGCGCCGCCGGTCACGGCATCGAGTCCGGCGCCGTCGAGTTCGACATCGAAGACGACGTCGATGCCCAGCACCGCGGTGTAGAACGCCAACGCCTTATCCATGTTGGAGACGCCGATGCAGACATGGGAGAAGTTCTCGACCGCGATGGGTCTCGGCTCGGTCATGCGGGTTCCTTCGGGACGATCGGCGGTTTGGGGGTCGCGGACGCGCGGGCCGGCCCACCATCATGTCGCTTTTCCGCCAGTCTTGTCGGCAGTCGGGTGTAACTGTGGAAGCGTGCACGACGATTTCGAACGCTGCTACCGAGCGGTCCAATCCAAGGACGCCCGGTTCGACGGCTGGTTCGTCACCGCGGTGCTGACCACCCGGATCTACTGCCGGCCCAGTTGCCCCGTGCGCCCGCCGTTCGCGCGCAACGTGCGATTCTTACCGACCGCGGCGGCCGCGCAGCGGGCGGGTTTCCGAGCGTGCAAGCGATGTCGCCCCGACGCCTCTCCGGGTTCTCCGGAGTGGAATGTGCGCGGCGACGTCGTTGCGCGGGCCATGCGGCTCATCGCCGACGGCACGGTGGACCGCGACGGCGTGGCCGGACTGGCCGCCCACCTCGGGTACACCACCCGACAGTTGGAGCGGCTATTGCGGGCCGAGGTCGGCGCCGGTCCGCTCGCGCTGGCTCGCGCACAACGAGGCCAGACCGCCCGGCTGCTGATCGAGACCACGGACCTGCCGTTCGGCGACGTCGCGTTCGCCGCCGGCTTCTCCAGCATCCGCCAGTTCAACGACACCGTGCGCCTGGTGTTCGAAAGCACACCGACCGCCTTGCGCAAACGCGCAGCAGCCCGATTCGGGTCCGACGCGACTTCGCCTGGGACAGTGCGCCTTCGGCTGCCGGTGCGCACGCCGTTCGCCTATGAGGGCGTGTTCGGCCATCTGGCCGCCGGCGCGGTCCCCGGCTGCGAGGAAGTGCGCGACGGCACGTATCGGCGCAGCCTGCGGCTTCCCGTCGGCAACGCCGTGGTCGCGCTGACTCCGGCCGTCGATCACGTCCGCTGTGTGCTCGTACTCGACGATTTCCGCGATCTCACGACCGCGATCGCCCGCTGCCGGCGGCTGCTCGACCTCGACGCCGACCCGGAAGCGATCGTGGACACGCTGAGTCGCGACCCGCTCCTTGCCCCCGTCGTGGCCAAGGCACCGGGACAACGGATTCCCCGCGCGGTCGACGAGGCCGAACTCGCGGTGCGCGCGGTACTGGGTCAACAGGTATCGATGAAGGCCGCGAAAACCCACGTCGGCCGGTTGGTCGCTGCCTACGGCCAACCGGTCCACGACCCCGAAGGTGCACTGACGCATACCTTCCCATCGGTCGAACAACTCGCCGAGATCGATCCCATTCATCTGGCGGTCCCCAAGGCCCGGCAACGGACGATGCGTACGCTCGTCACCGGCCTGATCGATGGCAGCGTGGTCCTGGACGCCGGAAGCGACTGGGACAGCGCGCGTACCCAACTGCTGGCCCTGCCGGGCGTCGGCCCCTGGACCGCAGAGGTGATCGCGATGCGCGGCCTCGGCGACCCGGACGCCTTTCCCGCCAGCGACCTTGGGCTACAGCTCGCCGCCAAACAGCTGGGCTTACCGATGGACCAACGAAAACTCATTGAGCACAGCGCACTTTGGCGCCCCTGGCGCTCGTATGCCACCCAACACTTGTGGACCACCCTCGAGCACCCGGTAAACCATTGGCCGCCACAGGAGGTCGCATGATCCAGTACCGCACCATCGACAGCCCGATCGGGTTGCTCACCCTGGCCGGCCGCGGCTCGGTGTTGACCAATCTGCGGATGGTCGATCAGACCTATGAACCGAGCCGCGCCGACTGGTCGCCGGACCCGGGAGCGTTCGACGCGGCCGTCGACCAACTTGTGGCGTATTTCGCCGGCGAGCTCACGGATTTCGATGTGGAACTCGATCTGCGGGGTACCGAATTCCAGCGACGAGTGTGGAAGGCGCTGCTGACGATTCCGTACGGGGAAACCCGATCGTATGGAGAGATCGCCGAACAGATCGGGGCGCCCGGCGCCGCACGCGCGGTCGGATTGGCCAACGGCCACAATCCGATCGCTATCGTCGTTCCCTGCCACCGCGTCATTGGTGCCAATGGAAGCCTCACTGGCTTCGGCGGCGGAATCGAGCGAAAGCGGGCGCTGCTCGAATTGGAGAATCAACGGTCGAATTTAACGCTATTCGACTAATTCTGAATGCAAAAACACCCCCTTTGCAGGGGGTGTTTTTGTGTATGTTCGGCGGTGTCCTACTTTTCCACCCGATCGGGCAGTATCATTGGCGCTGACAGGCTTAGCTTCCGGGTTCGGAATGGGACCGGGCGTTTCCCTGTCGCTGTGGCCGCCGTAACTCTATTTATTTTTCATTCAAGTGTATTGATGGGGGGTGTGGTATTCGACGCGACTATAAGTCACGAAAAGAATAGTGGTTGCGAGTTGTGTTGGTAAGTTTTCGGCCGGTTAGTGCCAGTTCCCTGCACTCATTACTGAGCTTCTAGGTCTGGCCTATCAATCCCGTGGTCTGCGGGGGGCCTTATCCCTCTAAAAGGGTGAGAAACCTGATCTTGGAGAAGGTTTCCCGCTTAGATGCTTTCAGCGGTTATCCTGTCCGAACGTAGCTATCCAGCGGTGCCCCTGGTGGGACAACTGGTGCACTAGAGGTTCGTCCGTCCCGGTCCTCTCGTACTAGGGACAGGTTTCCTCAAGTTTCTGACGCGCGCGGCGGATAGAGACCGAACTGTCTCACGACGTTCTAAACCCAGCTCGCGTGCCGCTTTAATGGGCGAACAGCCCAACCCTTGGGACCTGCTCCAGCCCCAGGATGCGACGAGCCGACATCGAGGTGCCAAACCATCCCGTCGATATGGACTCTTGGGGAAGATCAGCCTGTTATCCCCGGGGTACCTTTTATCCGTTGAGCGACACCCCTTCCACTCGGGGGTGCCGGATCACTAGTCCCGACTTTCGTCCCTGCTTGACTTGTAGGTCTCGCAGTCAAGCTCCCTTGTGCACTTACACTCAACACCTGATTGCCGTCCAGGTTGAGGGAACCTTTGGGCGCCTCCGTTACATTTTAGGAGGCAACCGCCCCAGTTAAACTACCCGCCAGGCACTGTCCCTGAACCCGATAAGGGTTCGAAGTTAGGTGTCCAATACGGTCAGAGTGGTATTTCAACAACGACTCCGCTCTAACTGGCGTTAGAGTTTCACAGTCTCCCACCTATCCTACACAAACAGTACCGAACACCAATACCAAGTTGTAGTGAAGGTCCCGGGGTCTTTTCGTCCTGCCGCGCGTAACGAGCATCTTTACTCGTAGTGCAATTTCGCCGAGTCTATGGTTGAGACAGTTGGGAAGTCGTTACGCCATTCGTGCAGGTCGGAACTTACCCGACAAGGAATTTCGCTACCTTAGGATGGTTATAGTTACCACCGCCGTTTACTGGGGCTTAAATTCTCCGCTTCACCCTTACGAGTTAACGGGTCCTCTTAACCTTCCAGCACCGGGCAGGCGTCAGTCCGTATACATCGTCTTGCGACTTCGCACGGACCTGTGTTTTTAGTAAACAGTCGCTTCCCACTGGTTTCTGCGGCCGGTTCCCGCTCGCAGCGCAAGGCTGTTCACGGTAAGCCGGCCCCCCTTCTCCCGAAGTTACGGGGGCATTTTGCCGAGTTCCTTAACCATAGTTATCTCGTACGCCTTGGTATTCTCTACCTGACCACCTGTGTTGGTTTGGGGTACGGGCCATGTATGCGCTCGCTAGAGGCTTTTCTTGGCAGCTGAGGATCACCGAATTCGCCTCAATCGGCTATGCATCACCTCTCAGGAATATGAACGACGGATTTGCCTATCGCTCTCCCTACAGGCTTGCCCCAGTATTACCACTGACTGGTACGGCTACCTTCCTGCGTCACCCCATCGCTTGACTACTACCCATCCGGGTCCCACGCAGCCGGCAGTCCTCGCACCCCGAAGGGATTGATAGACCACCATTTGGGTGGTTAGCAGAATGGATTCGTCAGGGACGCTCATACACGGGTACGGGAATATCAACCCGTTGTCCATCGACTACGCCTGTCGGCCTCGCCTTAGGTCCCGACTCACCCTGGGCGGACTGGCCTGGCCCAGGAACCCTTGGTCTTTCGGCGGGCAAGGTTCTCACTTGCCTAATCGCTACTCATGCCTGCATTCTCACTCCCCCACGCTCCACCATCGGTCACCCGACAGCTTCGCTGCATGAGGGACGCTCCCCTACCCAACCTTGCGGTTGCCGCGGCTTCGGCGGTGTGCTTGAGCCCCGCTACATTATCGGCGCACAATCACTTGACCAGTGAGCTATTACGCACTCTTTCAAGGGTGGCTGCTTCTAAGCCAACCTCCTGGTTGTCTCTGCGACTGCACATCCTTTTCCACTTAGCACACGCTTAGGGGCCTTAGCCGGCGATCTGGGCTGTTTCCCTTTCGACGTACGGAGCTTATCCCCCGCCGTCTCACTGCCACGCTATACACCACGGCATTCGGAGTTTGGCTGACGTCAGTAACCTAGTAGGGCCCATTGGCCATCCAGTAGCTCTACCTCCGTGGTGAAACACGTAACGCTGCACCTAAATGCATTTCGGGGAGAACCAGCTATCACGGAGTTTGATTGGCCTTTCACCCCTACCCACAGCTCATCCCCTCAGTCTTCAACCTAAGTGGGTTCGGGCCTCCACGCGGTCTTACCCGCGCTTCACCCTGGCCATGGGTAGATCACTCCGCTTCGGGTCCAGAACATGCCACTCAAGCGCCCTATTCAGACTCGCTTTCGCTGCGGCTACCCCACACGGGTTAACCTTGCGACATGTCCCTGACTCGCAGGCTCATTCTTCAAAAGGCACGCCATCACCCCACAAGGAGGCTCTGACGGATTGTAGGCACACGGTTTCAGGTACTATTTCACTCCCCTCCCGGGGTACTTTTCACCATTCCCTCACGGTACTAGTCCGCTATCGGTCATCGAGAAGTATTTAGGCTTACCGAGTGGTCTCGGCAGATTCACAGCAGATTTCACGGGCCCGCTGCTACTCGGGAATTGATACAAGGCAGGTGCCGGGTTTTCGCGTACCGGGCTCTCACCGTCTATGGCAGGCCATCCCAGGCCACTTCCGCTAACCACAACACTTTCTGACTGCCCCTCGGCCAGGTAGAGCTGAGACATATCAATCCCACAACCCCGCACACACAACCCCTACCCGGTTATACATGCATGCGGTTTAGCCATGTTCCGCGTTCGCTCGCCACTACTAGCGGAATCACTTTTGTTTTCTTTTCCTACGGGTACTGAGATGTTTCACTTCCCCGCGTTCCCTCCCGCACCCTATATATTCAGATACGGGTAACACGACATAACTCGTGCTGGGTTTCCCCATTCGGAAATCCTCGGATCAACGCTCGGTTGACAGCTCCCCGAGGCTTATCGCAGCCTCCTACGTCCTTCATCGGCTCTCGATGCCAAGGCATCCACCATGTGCCCTTAAACACTTACAAACACAAAAACCAAAAGAAAAAAATTACACAAAACGAACACGCAACCGTTGCCGGCAACGCATTCATTTAGATGCTCGCAACCACTATGCAATACTCAAACACCACACCCCACCACCAAGATGGAGGGACAGCACTCGGGGCTTTGCGCCCGACTGTTGTCTCAGGGCCCAATAGTGTGTCTGGCGATTTATCTGCTGTTGTGCACCCAGCCCCCGTCCACTACAGACGAGAACCCCTCACGGCTCACACCCCACCAATTGGAGTGTTTCTCGTGGTGCTCCTTAGAAAGGAGGTGATCCAGCCGCACCTTCCGGTACGGCTACCTTGTTACGACTTCGTCCCAATCGCCGATCCCACCTTCGACAGCTCCCTCCAAAAGGTTAGGCCACTGGCTTCGGGTGTTACCGACTTTCATGACGTGACGGGCGGTGTGTACAAGGCCCGGGAACGTATTCACCGCAGCGTTGCTGATCTGCGATTACTAGCGACTCCGACTTCACGGGGTCGAGTTGCAGACCCCGATCCGAACTGAGACCGGCTTTAAAAGGATTCGCTTAACCTTGCGGCATCGCAGCCCTTTGTACCGGCCATTGTAGCATGTGTGAAGCCCTGGACATAAGGGGCATGATGACTTGACGTCATCCCCACCTTCCTCCGAGTTGACCCCGGCAGTCTCTCACGAGTCCCCGGCATTACCCGCTGGCAACATGAGATAAGGGTTGCGCTCGTTGCGGGACTTAACCCAACATCTCACGACACGAGCTGACGACAGCCATGCACCACCTGCACACAGGCCACAAGGGAACCGACATCTCTGCCGGCGTCCTGTGCATGTCAAACCCAGGTAAGGTTCTTCGCGTTGCATCGAATTAATCCACATGCTCCGCCGCTTGTGCGGGCCCCCGTCAATTCCTTTGAGTTTTAGCCTTGCGGCCGTACTCCCCAGGCGGGGTACTTAATGCGTTAGCTACGGCACGGATTCCAAGGAAGGAAACCCACACCTAGTACCCACCGTTTACGGCGTGGACTACCAGGGTATCTAATCCTGTTCGCTCCCCACGCTTTCGCTCCTCAGCGTCAGTTACTGCCCAGAGACCCGCCTTCGCCACCGGTGTTCCTCCTGATATCTGCGCATTCCACCGCTACACCAGGAATTCCAGTCTCCCCTGCAGTACTCCAGTCTGCCCGTATCGCCCGCACGCCGAGGGTTAAGCCCCCGGTTTTCACGAACAACGCGACAAACCACCTACGAGCTCTTTACGCCCAGTAATTCCGGACAACGCTCGCACCCTACGTATTACCGCGGCTGCTGGCACGTAGTTGGCCGGTGCTTCTTCTGCAGGTACCGTCACTTGCGCTTCGTCCCTGCTGAAAGAGGTTTACAACCCGAAGGCCGTCATCCCCCACGCGGCGTCGCTGCATCAGGCTTGCGCCCATTGTGCAATATTCCCCACTGCTGCCTCCCGTAGGAGTCTGGGCCGTATCTCAGTCCCAGTGTGGCCGGACACCCTCTCAGGCCGGCTACCCGTCGTCGCCTTGGTAGGCCGTCACCCCACCAACAAGCTGATAGGCCGCGGGCCCATCCCACACCGCAAAAGCTTTCCACCACAAGACATGCGTCTCGTGGTCATATTCAGTATTAGACCCAGTTTCCCAGGCTTATCCCGAAGTGCAGGGCAGATTACCCACGTGTTACTCACCCGTTCGCCACTCGAGTACCTCCGAAGAGGCCTTTCCGTTCGACTTGCATGTGTTAAGCACGCCGCCAGCGTTCGTCCTGAGCCAGGATCAAACTCTCCAAACAAAAACTCCTCGATAAACGAGGTGAATTTACAATCAGAGAAAATCTGACCTAACAAAAAGACACCAAAAACTGGCATCAAAATAAAACGACCACACCCATCACACGGGGAGTGTTTACGGTGTGGTCAAAAAAACAACAACAAACAAAAACACCAAACACACTATTGAGTTCTCAAACAACACTCTTGCTTGTTTCGCCCGCTTCGGGGCAACCCTACCAGCTTAATACGAATCCGGCAGAGGCGTCAACCCCCAATTTTTTGCGATCGTGGTGACCGCTGCAGGGGCAGCCGTGCCAGGTTAGTACTGTTCCGGCGAGGGAGTCAAGGCCTCGGTCTCGGTCTCCTTCGAGAGGTGACCGCGCCTGTGGGGCACTGACTTTGGTTACTGTACCCGCTCGATCTCCGCTCCCAAAATCGCCAGGTTTTCCACGAACAACGGGTACCCGCGATCGATGTGAAAGACGTCGTGGACCTCGGTGTCGCCGTCGGCGACCAGCCCGGCGAGCACCAGGCCGGCGCCGGCCCGGATGTCCGAACACCAGACCGGGGCGCTGGAAAGTTGCGGGAGCCCCCGCACCACCGCATGATGCCCATCGGTACGGGCGTCGGCGCCCAGCCGGATCATCTCTTCGACGAATCGGAAGCGTGCCTCGAACACGTTCTCCGTGATCATCGAGGTGCCGTCGGAGATCGACGCGAGCGCGATCGCCATCGGCTGCAGATCCGTCGGAAAACCGGGGAACGGCAACGTCGCAACGTTCATGGCCTTCGGGCGCTCGTACTGGGTGACGCGGAAGCTGTTGTCCGTCTGGGTGACGGTGGCACCCGCGTCGTGCAGTTTGTGCAGCACCACCTGAAGATGCGCCGGATCGATACCAGTCACCGAGATGTCGCCGCGGGTAATGGCAGCGGCGATCCCCCAGGTGGCGGCCACGATGCGGTCGCCGATCACCCGGTGTTCGGTGGGGTAAAGGCGCGGGACGCCGGTGATGGTCATGGTCGGCGAACCGGCACCTTCGACCTGGGCACCCATCTGGTTGAGCATGGTGCACAGATCGACCACATCGGGTTCGCGCGCCGCGTTGTGGATCGTGGTGACACCCTCGGCGACGACGGCGGCCATCAGGATGTTCTCGGTAGCTCCCACCGAGGGGAATTCCAGCTGAATTTCCGCGCCGCGCAACGTGTCTGCGTGGGCGACCACGCAGCCGTGCTCGATGTTGCAATGCGCACCCAGCTGTCGCAGGCCCGCCTGGTGCATGTCCAGCGGACGCGATCCGATCGCGTCCCCACCGGGCAGCGCGACCTTGGCCCGCTTGCACCGGCCGATCAGCGGGCCCAGCACGCAAACCGAGGCGCGGAACTGCCGCACTGCCGCGAAGTCGGCGTCGTACTTCGGCTCGTCAGGTGAGGTGATGCGGGCGACATCGCCGTCGAGTTCGACGGTCGCGCCCAGGCCGCGCAGCACCTCGGCCATCAACGGCACATCGAGGATGTCGGGGCAGTTGGTAATGGTGCTGGTGCCTTCGGCCAGCAGGGTCGCTGCCATCAGCTTGAGCACGCTGTTCTTGGCGCCCCCCACTGCGACTTCGCCGGACAACCGGTTACCGCCGGTCACCACGAATCGCTCAGCCACCCGCGTCAGTCTAGTGAAGCGGTATCGGCTTGTCAGTCGGCCACTCAGTTAGCCGAGTACGGTTTGTTCATGGCAGTACACCTGACCCGTATTTATACGCGGACCGGCGACGACGGGACCACGGGATTGAGCGACTTCTCGCGGGTTTCGAAGAACGATCCCCGGCTGGTTGCGTACGCGGACTGTGACGAGGCCAACTCCGCGATCGGCGTCGCCATCGCCTTGGGCCAGCCTGATTCCGAACTCTCGGACGTGCTGCGGCAGATCCAAAACGACCTGTTCGACGCCGGTGCGGATCTGTCGACCCCGGTAGTGGAAAACCCGAAGTATCCTCCGTTGCGAGTCACGCAGTCCTACATCGATCGCCTCGAAGGATGGTGCGACAAATACAACGAACCCCTGCCGGCGCTGAACTCCTTTGTGCTGCCGGGTGGTTCGCCGCTGTCGGCACTGCTGCACGTCGCCCGCACCGTGGTGCGCCGGGCCGAGCGATCGGCATGGGCCGCAGTCGATTCAGCGCCAGCGGAAGTCAACGTGCTGCCGGCGAAATATCTGAATCGGTTGTCGGACTTGCTCTTCATCCTGTCGCGGGCAGCCAACCCGGGTGGCGATGTGCTGTGGAAGCCGGGTGGCGGCGCTTAAACCAGTTGAGCCACGGCACTTTTGGTCAGACGCTGCGACGGCGTGCGCGCGGCGACGGACGGGACTCCAGCCAGGACAAGAACGCGGTCAACGCGCCTTGATCGAGTGCGATTTCGTAACCCGACCTACGTTCCTGCGTCGTGTCGCGCAGCTCTAGCACCACGATCTCGTTGGTCATGATGTCGAACTCGTCGCCGCGCGGTGCGCGCCGGGCCACGATCTCGACACCTCGCCGGCCAAGCCGGCGATCCGGCCACAGGCGCAGACTGGACAGGCGATAGAAGGCCGCTTCGCCGCCGCGGTAACGGATCACGCCGTGCCGCCAGCCGTGACCTCCGACCGCCGGGATGTCGCGCATGATGCCCGCGGTTCCGCCCTGCCGCAGCTTCCATAACCGGTAGCTCAGGGCGAGAACGGCAGCCCCCAACACGACGACGAGCACGACCATGCCCACCATGGGCGCGCTCATCGACGGCTAGTCGATCGCGCCGACGGCGCGCAGTCTGGCGCGTCCCCTGGCGGCAACGCGGGGATCGTCGGACTCGGAATCCTGCTTGGCGGCGCTCTCGTCGATTTCCGACTCGAACTCGGCGGATTCGGCGAGCACGGTGACAGTCTCCTCGGTCACCGAAAGGAATCCGCCATCAACCGCGATTCGCAGATCGTCTTCGCCTTCCCGCTCGACGCGGACCATGGCGTCGTCGACCAACTGGGCCACCAGCGGGATATGCCGGGGCAGGATGCCGATCTCGCCGGCGGTGGTGCGGGTGAACAGGAACGTCGCCTCCCCCGCCCAGATCTTCCGGTCAACGGCGACGATCTCGACGTTCAATTCAGCCATGCCACACCACCTTTCGACTCGGCCGGCAGTTAGAGCTTGGCACCAAGGGTCTCGGCCTTCTTGGCCAGGTCGTCCAGGCCCCCGATCAGGAAGAAGGCCTGCTCGGGCACGTGGTCGAAATCGCCCTTGCTCAGCCGGTCGAACGCTTCGATGGTCTCCTTCACCGGGACCGTCGAACCCGGCTGACCGGTGAACTGCTCGGCCGCCATCATGTTCTGCGAGAGGAACCGCTCAATACGCCGAGCGCGGTTGACCAGCTGCTTGTCCTCTTCGGACAGCTCGTCGATACCCAGAATCGCAATGATGTCCTGAAGGTCCTTGTACCGCTGCAGGATTCGGATCACTTCCTGCGCAACGCGGTAGTGCTCGTCACCGACGACGCTTGGGTCAAGGATCGTCGAGCTCGACGCCAGCGGGTCCACCGCGGGGAAGATGCCCTTGGAGAACACCCCACGGGACAGCTCAGTGGTGGCATCCAGGTGGGCGAACGTCGTCGCCGGCGCCGGGTCGGTGTAGTCGTCAGCCGGCACGTACACGGCCTGCATGGACGTAATCGACTTGCCTCGCGTCGAGGTGATCCGCTCCTGCAGCTCGCCCATCTCGTCGGCCAGCGTGGGCTGATAGCCCACCGCCGACGGCATCCGGCCGAGCAGTGTCGAAACCTCCGAACCGGCCTGGGTGAACCGGAAGATGTTGTCGATGAACAACAACACGTCCTGGCCTGCTTCGTCACGGAACCACTCCGCCATCGTCAGCGCGGACAGCGCGACTCGCATACGGGTACCGGGCGGCTCGTCCATCTGACCGAAAACCAGCGCGGTGTCCTTGAGCACGTCGGCTTCTTTGAGCTCGACCCAGAGGTCGTTGCCCTCGCGGGTGCGCTCGCCCACGCCGGCGAACACCGACGTGCCACCGAAGTTACGGGCGATGCGGTTGATCATCTCCTGGATCAGCACGGTCTTGCCCACGCCGGCACCGCCGAACAGGGCGATCTTGCCGCCGCGCACATAAGGGGTGAGGAGATCGACCACCTTCAGTCCGGTCTCGAGCATCTCGGTGCGGGGTTCGAGGTCCTCGAATGCGGGCGGCTTACGGTGAATCGACCAGTGCTCGAAGTCTTCGCCGTATCCCGGCTTGTCCAGGCAGTAGCCCAGCGCGTTGAAAACGTGGCCCTTGACTTCCTCGCCGACCGGCACGGTGATCGAATTACCGGTGTCGATCACCTCGACGCCGCGCACCAGGCCGTCGGTGGGCTGCATCGAGATGGTGCGCACCAAGTTGTCACCGAGATGGTTCGCCACCTCCAACGTGAGGGTTTTCTTGAGCTCCTCGAACGTGACCTCGGCGTGCAGCGCGTTGAACAGCTCGGGGACCGAACCCCGTGGGAACTCGACGTCAACGACCGGCCCGGTCACTCGTACCACGCGGCCGCTGGTGTCCGACTTCGTCGGCTTGTCGGTCTTCTCGGCAGTAGCACTCATAATCTTTTTCGCTTCCTTGTGGGGCTACTTAGCGGCGTCGGCGAGCGCGTTTGCGCCACCGACGATTTCGCTGATTTCCTGGGTGATCTGGGCCTGCCGCTCGCGGTTAGCCTCTAGCGTCAGAGCCTTGATGAGGTCGTCGGCGTTGTCGGTGGCCGATTTCATTGCCCGCTGACGCGATGCCAGCTCCGATGCGGCGGACTCGAGCATGGACGCATAAACCCGCGTGGTCAGGTAGCGCGGGAGCAACTCCTCGAACAGCGTCGTCGCGTCCGGCTCGAACGAGTACAGGGTGCGTGGCCCGGTGTCTTCCTCGACATATTCCACGACCAAGGGAGCCATCCGGTGGGCCACCGCCGTCTGCGACATCATCGACTTGAACTCCGAGTACACGATGTGGAGTTCGTCGACGCCCGCAACGTCGTCGGCCTGCTGATCGTCGTCATCCCCGGCGCCTTTCATGAACGCATCCACCAAGGTCGAACCGATCTCCGCGGCGTTCTCGTACTGGGGTTGCTCAGAGAAGCCCGACCACGACGCGGCGATGTCCCAGTTCCGGAACGTGTAATAGTTCTGCGCCTTGCGACCCACCGTGTAAAGGACGGGTTCTTTTCCCTCGTCCCGAAGCAGGGCGAAAAGCTGCTCGGAGCGACGGAAAATGCCGGAGTTGTACGCGCCGCACAAACCGCGGTCGGAGGACACCACCAGGACACCGGCCCGTTTCGGTTCGGGGCGCTCGACGAGCAACGGATGGTCCAGAGCGGCTTCGTCGGCCAGGGTGGTGAGCATCCGGGTGATCTCGAAGGCGTAGGGCCGGGCGGATTCGAGTCGATTCTGCGCCTTGGGAAGGCGCGACGTCGCGATCAACTCCTGGGCCTTGGTGATCTTCTTGATCGAGCCCGCGGAGCGGATCCGCCCGCGTAGTTCGCGAAGTGTGGCAGCCATCGTTAGCTACTTCGCGTCCTTCTTGGACTTGTTTTTCGTGTCCTTGTCCTTGGGTTCAGGCTTTTTGACCTTCACCGATTCTTTGCCTTCGTCTTCCTTGGCCTCGGCGTGCTCGTCGGGCACGACAGACCCACCGCCCGTTGCCGCGAAGCCTTTCTTGAAGTGATTGATGACCTCGGTGAGCGCGTTCTCGTTTTCCTCGCTGAGCTTCTGGCTCGTGCGGATCTCTTCAAGGATCTTTTCTTCGGAGCCCCGGATGTGGTCCAGCAGTTCGGTTTCGAACCGCCTGACGTCCTCGACCGGCACCGAGTCCACGTGGCCGCCGGTGCCCAGGAACATGGAAACCACTTGCTCCTCGACGGGCATCGGCTGGTTTTGTGGCTGCTTGAGCAACTCGACCAACCGCGCGCCACGCTCCAACTGCGCCTTCGACGTGGCGTCCAAATCGGAAGCAAAGGCCGCGAAGGATTCCAACTCGCGGTACTGCGACAGGTCCAAACGGAGGCTTCCTGCCACCTCTTTCATTGCCTTGATCTGCGCCGCGCCGCCGACCCGGGACACCGAGACACCGACGTTGATGGCCGGCCGGACACCCTGGTTGAACAGGTCAGTCTCTAAGAAGCACTGCCCGTCGGTGATCGAGATGACGTTGGTCGGGATGTAGGCCGAGATGTCGTTGGCCTTGGTCTCGATGATCGGCAAACCGGTCAGCGAACCGGCACCGAGTTCGTCGGAGAGTTTCCCGCATCGCTCCAACAGCCGCGAGTGCAGATAGAACACGTCACCGGGATAGGCTTCACGGCCGGGCGGACGACGCAGCAGCAGCGAGATGGCGCGGTACGCCTCGGCCTGCTTGGTCAGGTCGTCGAAGACGATCAGCACGTGCTTGCCCTGGTACATCCAGTGTTGAGCAATCGCCGAACCGGTGTACGGCGCAAGCCATTTGAAGCCTGCGGCATCCGAGGCTGGTGCCGCGACAATGGTGGTGTATTCCATCGCGCCGCCCTCTTCCAGAACGCGGCGGACGGAGGCGATCGTGGTGCCCTTCTGCCCGATGGCCACGTAGACGCAGCGCACCTGCTTTTTCTCGTCGCCGGTCTCCCAGTTCTGGCGCTGGTTGAGGATGGTGTCGACGCAGACGGTGGTCTTACCGGTCTTGCGGTCGCCGATGATCAGCTGACGCTGGCCACGGCCGATCGGTGTCATTGCGTCAATGGCCTTGATTCCGGTCTGCAGCGGCTCCTTGACGCTCTGCCGCTGCACCACCGACGGCGCCTGCAGTTCCAGTGCGCGGCGCGTCTCGGCATCGATGTCCCCGCCGCCGTCGATCGGCTGGCCGAGTGGGTTGACCACCCGCCCCAGAAACGCGTCGCCGACGGGGACCGACAGGACTTCGCCGGTGCGCTTGACCTGCTGGCCTTGTTCGATCTTCTCGAAGTCACCGAGGATCACCGTGCCGACGCTGTGCTCGTCGAGGTTGAGGGCGACGCCAAGGACCCCGCCCGGGAATTCGAGCAGCTCCTGGGTCATCACCGACGGCAGACCCTCGACGTGCGCGATGCCGTCTCCGGCATCGATGACCGTGCCGACCTCCTCGCGGGAGGTGTCGGAGGTGAAGGACTCTACATACTCTTCGATCGCGCTCTGGATGTCATCAGCGGAGATCGTCAACTCGGCCATAGCTTTTCGTCTTCCTACTTCGGTTATTGCTGACTAGTTCGTGTTCAGTCGGGCAGTTGAGCCTCGGCCGCGGTCAGACGAGACGAGAGGGTCCCGTCGATCACTTCGTCGCCCACGGAGATCAGGAGCCCACCCAGCAGCTCGGCGTCGATCTGCAGCTGCACGGCCACGGGATGACCATAGATGCGGCTGAGCACCTCGGTGAGGCGACTGCGCTGCGCATCACTGGGTTCGGCCGCCGCACTCACCTGCGCGACGACCTCGTTGCGCCGTGCCACCGCCGCTTCAGCCAAGAACATCACGGCGGCGTCAGCCGACTGCCCTCTCAGCAGCTCAATTGTCTGGGCCAGCAATGCGTTCGTAATCCGGTTGCTCCTGCCGGTCGCGCTACTGAGCACATTGCGCAGCAACCCGACTCGGCCTTCGGCCGGAGCCCCGTACTCGCCCAAGAGGACGGCAAGGCGCGGCTGCGCCTCAAGGATCCGGGCAAACCGGAACAACTGGTCTTCGACCTCGTCAACCCGATCCTCGCGCGCGGCGACTTCCAACAACGCTTGCCGCGCCACGTGTTCGACGGCGTCGATCAGATCCGAGTTCGCAGACCACCGCTCCGAGACGGCCGCCCTCAACAACTCCAGAGCGGGATCGCCGACTTTGCCGGATAGCAGCCGCTCGAGCAGCCTGACCCTGGGCCCGGCGTCTTCGGCAGGCAGGGTGAGATACCGGGTGACGACGAGTTCGCCGTCCAGCATTTTGGTAACCGAAACCAGCTCAGCAGCAAGCTTTTCCAGTCCCGGATTGTCAAGATCGTTGGCTATGGCGTCGAACCGGTCCGTGACACTTTTCAGCGCCCGCCGACTAGCTGAGCGGAACTTCGCCATCAAGGGGTACTTGACCTCCGCCGCCGTCGGCGCCATGGCATCGAGCTCATCCAGGAAGCGGTCGACGGTGGCCGACTGCTGCGCCGCTTCGGCAACATAGTTGCGCACCAATTCTTCTGCCTGGCGCACGGATTCGTGCCCGAGCTCCAGACGAAGCTGACGGCTCAGCTGTGCCCGCAGCAGTTCAGCCTGGCGCCCACCCTGTGCCCTGATGCGCTCCGCGTCGATTTCGGCCTGGGCCTGTAGCTGTTCGGCAATCCGTTCCGCGTCTGCCTTGGCCTCTTCGACGACCCGCTCAGCGTCCGACTTGGCCGCTTCCACGGCCTTGCTATGGGCAGTCGTCGACTCAGTCAGCCGTTCGGCGGCCTTCGCCGCGTCGTCCAGCTGTTGGCGCACCACATTCTGACGAGTGGCCATCAAATTGCGTACTGGCGGCACGACATAACGCACCACCAGAAACACGATGGCGGCGAACCCGATCAGCTGTCCAATAAATGTCGACATTGATGATTACCTTGTCGCGGCCGAGGTGGTGACGTCCACGCCGAGGATTCGACTGG
Organism: uncultured Actinomycetota bacterium; assembly: GCA_963794245.1. Lineage (GTDB taxonomy): Bacteria > Actinomycetota > Actinomycetes > Mycobacteriales > Mycobacteriaceae > Mycobacterium. The sequence goes on from CAWCDD010000010.1 coordinate 478,763, forward strand.
CCAGGGTCGCCGACATGGTCCCCACGTTGGCGCGCAGATCCAATTCCACGGCGTCCCGTTCCCGCTTCAATTGTTCGCCGGCTTGCTGCAATGTCACCAACACCTGCTGCTCGGCCCCGGCACGCGCGTCGTCGACGACCTTACGGCCTTCCGCCCGGGCGTTGTCGCGCAGCGACGACGCCTGAACGCGGGCTTCCCTCATGGCATTCTCGTAATCCGCTTGGGCGGCTTCGAACTGCTCGGTCGCCTTCTTGCTGTCGCTGGTGGTCTTGGCGACCATCGCGTCGCGTTCGCGCAACACCTTCATGACCGGCGGCACGACGAAAGTGCCGATGACAGCCAGCACGATCAGGAAGATCGCCAGCACGAAGAAGAAAGTGCCGTTGGGGACAAGGAAGTTATTGCCCCCCTCTGCTGCTAACTGGCTGGATGCCAGAACGCTGCGGCTCGCATCACCCATCACAGCGAACTAGCCGACGGGGGTAGCGAAGACGAACAGCGCCATGAAGGCCAGGTTGATGAAGTAGGCCGCCTCAACCAGACCGACGGTGATGAAGAACGGCGTGAACAACCGGCCTTGCGCCTCGGGTTGCCGGGCAATACCCGCAACCAGGGCGTTACCGGCAATACCGTCACCGATACCGGCACCGATTGCGCCGCCGCCCATGATGATTCCACCGCCGATGAGAGCAGCGGCAGCGACTTGGGGGTCCAGGGCCATTCTTATCCTCCTTATAACTGGTAGCGGTCTACCAGGCTTCTGTAATGGTGTGTGGCTCGGGCCAATTCACGGTGGTCTCAGTCATGGTGATCCTCGAGCTCCATGGCTTGGCTGAAGTACAAGATGGTCAGAATCGAGAAGATGAACGCCTGGATCGCACCGACGAACAGGTCGAACGCCTTCCAGATCGCGTTGGGTGCCCACATGATGTAGGGCGGGAAGAGCGCGATCAGCGCGACCAGGATGCCGCCGGCGAAGATGTTGCCGAAAAGTCGCAGTGACAACGAGATCGGCTTCGCGAGCTCTTCGACCAGGTTGATCGGCGCCAGGAACGCCACGTGGCCCTTGAGCACCGCCAGCGGATGTCCCACGATGCCGCGGCGCCAGATGCCGGCCACGTGGTAGGAGACGAATACGAAGAGGGCCAGGGCGAGCACGTAATTGATGTCCGCGGCCGCCGAGCTGAGCAACTCGGTAGTGCGCCCGGATTTGTCGGTGTACTGCAGCGGCAGCACCGACAGCCAGTTGGAGATCAGGATGAAGATGAAGATGGTGACCGCCAGCGGCAAGACGAACGGCGCGATCCGCATCCCGACGGCGCTTTCGATCTGATCGCGCATCTGGACGGTGATGGCCTCCCAGAACAACTGCACGCCGCTGGGGACGCCGGTCGAGGTGATCTTCGCGCGCAGGTAGAAGGCCAGCGCGAGCACGATCAAAGCAGCGATCCCGGTCGACAGAATCGTGTCGGTGTTGACGGTCATCCCGAGCCAGGTGGCGTGGGTGTGCTCGCCGACCTCGATTGCGCCCTCGGCCAGGAACGTCGTCTCAGTCATCGCTGGTGTTCCCTCTTTCCGTTCCTTCTGATGCCGACTCCGCCCAGTCCCCGGTGCGCAATTTCTTCCATACCGGCAGTGCGGTCGACAGCACCAACACCACCTGGAAAAGGGCCAAGCCGAACACCACGCCTAAGCCGGCGGGCCGGAAGATGTACGCGATGATCAAGCCGATGACGGTGATGATCGCCAGCCGTGTCGCTGAGTTCAGCGCCATCGTGCTTTTCATCGGATGTTCTTTCGCGGTGATCGATGCAACCGAGCGACGCACCAAAAGGGCGTTGAGCAAACCCAGCAGCAATCCGACGCCGAAGAAGACTCCAACCATCAGGTGACCGGACAACGCGGCGGCAGCTATCGCCACCGCGGTGATGGCAGCGCTCGTCACCAGCAGCCGGGCGGGATTGAAGGCGACAGAGGGAAACACCAACGGCGCGTCCTGCGCTGGTGTCGTCACTGCAGCACCTCACTCCGGATTGATGAAGCGGAAACCTTCCGACCGACTGATCGGTGGCCCGCCGAGCGTATCGCACGTCACAGTGGAATCACTCAAGGGGTATCTCCCTTTGTCGGTCGTCGATCGGCACTGTCGGAAAACGATCCGACGGGCCGGTTGGCCGGCAACCCTGAGGATTCTTTTCGGGGTTCTACCTGCACCGTACCATAAGGTCAGCGCTACTACTACTCCTCGTCGTAGTAGTCATCGCGACGGCGCAAGAGCGGGATCACCGTCGCAACACCGGCCACCACAATGGCGCCCAGCATGACCGCGCCGGTATCGCGCGGGTTGAAAAAGATCGTGCTCGCGGCGCCGAACGCGACGATGCCCACCCATAAGTAGATGAGCAGTACGACCCGGCGATGCGAGTGACCGATCTGCAGCAACCTGTGGTGCAAATGCATCTTGTCGGGACTGAACGCGCTGCGGCCCGCACGGGTACGCCGCACGATGGCCAGCAGCAGGTCGAGCATCGGCACGAACATCACCGCGACCACCAGCAGGAATGGTGACAGCAGAGCAAATACGTCGCGGGCGCCGTAGGCGTTTTGCGAGATCGGGCCGGCCGCGGTGGTCGACGCGGCAGCAAGCATCAAGCCGATCAGCATCGAGCCGGAGTCGCCCATGAAGATCTTGGCGCGATGGAAGTTGTGCGGCAGAAAGCCCAGACAGGCCCCGGCCAGCACGATCGAAATGACGGCGGGTGGATAGAACAGCACGTCGCCGCCGTGGTCGCGGAGCAGACCGACCGAGAACATGCAGATCGCCAGCGCGGTGATGAGTCCCAGCCCGGCCGCCAGCCCGTCGAGCCCGTCGACGAAGTTCATCGCGTTGACGATCGACACCGTCAGAGCCAGCGTCAGCAGGATCGACGACGCCTGGTCCAGCACGATGGTGCCAACGCCACCGAACGGGATGTACAGCACGCTCCACGCGACACCCATGGTGACCAGCACGCTGGCGGCGGTGATCTGGCCGGCGAATTTCGTCAGAGCGTCCAGGCCCCACCGGTCGTCGATGAGTCCGATGCCCATGATCACCGCGCCCGCCACCAGCACCGCGGGCATACCACTGGAATAGACGAAACCGCGGGTGAGCGCGGGAAGCTGGGATGCCAAGAACACCGCGGAGAGAACACCGACGAACATCGCCAGCCCGCCCATGCGTGGGGTCGGCGTCACGTGCACGTCGCGTTCGCGCGGATAGGCGACCGCACCCAACCGGGTGGCCAGCACCCGCACCGGGCCGGTCGCAAAATAGGTGATGATCGCGGCGGTCAGTCCGACCAACGCAAGCTCGCGCAGCGGAACTCCGGCGCCGCGGTCGGACAGGGCGTGCAGACCAGCGGCAAGACTTGCTACGTCGCTAGACACCACGCGACCGTACGCCACCTTTCTTCAGACCTGAATCCGCGCTTCGTGGTCGGTTCGCCGCTAGGCGATCAACCGTCCAGGGTCCATTCCGAGCACTTCCGCGACTCGCTCGACGCTGACCGGTCCGGCTCGCAGCAGGCGCGGGGTCTCCCCGGTGAGGTCGACGATCGTCGAGGCGGCCTGCTGTTCGGAGGTCCCCGCGTCGAGATAGACGTCGACGAGATCGCCGAGTTGGCTGCGCGCCTCGGCGGCGTTGACCGCGGGCGGACCACCGGAGACGTTGGCGCTGGATACCGCCATCGGCCCGACCTCGCGCAGCAGCTCGATCGCGACCGGGTGCAGCGGCATCCGCAGCATGACGGTGCCACGGGCATCGCCGAGATCCCACTGCAGCGACGGTGCTTGGGCCACCACCAGACTCAGTGCGCCAGGCCAGAATGCGCGGATCAGTTCGCGGGCCCCGTCCGGCATCGTGTAGACCAGGCCCTCGATGGTGTGCCATGAGCCCACCAGCACGCCGACCGGCATGTCGCGGCCGCGCCCCTTCGCCGAAAGCAATGCGGAAACGGCGGAGTTATCGAAGGCGTCCGCGCCAATGCCGTACACCGTGTCAGTCGGCATCACCACCAGTCGGCCGCCCTTGAGCGCGCCGACCGCCGAGGCGATTCCGTTCGAACGCTGCTCGGGCTCAGCGCAATCGAATACCTCAGTCACGGGCACCGCCTCGAGGCAGTGACGAATCTTGGCCGGCCGGTGAGATCTTGGCGCGCCCGGACGTCGTCGAAAAGCCCAGTGCTCTGGGTCAATTCGACGGTGCGCGACGACGTGGTGTCATCGTGCTCGACGGCGAGCAGGCCACCGGGGCGAAGCCAGCGTTCGGCAAGGCCGATGACCGCGGGGATCACCGCCATCCCGTCTGGGCCGCCGAACACCGCATGCGCTGGATCATACTGGGCGACTTCGGGTTCCAGCGGGACGCCATCGGGCACGTAGGGCGGGTTGGCCACGATCAGGTCGACTCGTCCATCCAGCTCGGGAAGCAGACCGGGTGTGGTGACGTCGGCGCGAACCAGCTCGACCGCGGTGCCCTCGGCGTTGCGGCGCGCGTAGTCCAGGGCCGTCTCGGAGTCGTCGATGCCGATGACGCGCGCTGCCGGCCAGTGGCGGGCCAACGTCACCGCTAAGGCGCCGGATCCGGTGCACAGATCGACGATCACCGGCGCCGCGGGGAGGCGCTGCGCCGTAGCCCACTCGAACATGGCCTCCGTCTCGGGGCGCGGGATGAAGACGCCGGGACCGACGTGCAGCACAACCGGGCCGAAGGGCGCCGTGCCGGTGAGATGTTGCAACGGCACTCGCCGCGAGCGCGCAGCGATGACGTCGTGGTATCGCACCAAGAACTCGTCGTCGATCGACTCGATCAGGGTCAGCCGGCCGCGCTCGGCGCCGACGACGTGAGCGGCCAACTGCTCGGCATCGCAACGCGCAGAATCGATTCCGGCTTCGGCGAGCAACGCCGCAGCCGAGTCGATGGCGCGCCGCAGGACCGTCATGCCTGTTGCAACCGCACCTGTTTGTCGGCCGCGCCCAATGCGTCGAACAACGCATCCAGGTCGCCGTCGAGAACCTGGTCGAGATTGTGTGCCTTGAAACCGATTCGGTGATCAGTGATCCGGTTCTCCGGGAAGTTATAGGTGCGAATTCGTTCGCTGCGATCCACGGTGCGGATCTGGCTGGCCCGATCCGCCGACGCGTCGGCCTGTGCCTGCTCCTCGGCGAGTGCCTGCAAACGGGCGGCCAGCACCTGCATTGCCCGGATCTTGTTCTGCAGCTGTGATCGTTCGTTTTGACAGGTGACGACAATTCCGGTGGGCAGGTGGGTGATTCGCACCGCCGAGTCGGTGGTGTTGACACCCTGCCCACCTTTGCCAGACGACCGGTAGACGTCGATACGCAGATCGGTCTCGTCGATCTGCACTGCGCCGACTTCCTCGGGTTCGGGGTAGACCAGCACGCCTGCCGCCGAAGTATGCACGCGGCCTTGGGATTCCGTCACAGGGACCCGCTGTACGCGGTGTACCCCGCCCTCGAACTTCAAGCGTGACCACACCCCGTCGACCGAGTCGCCCTTGCTGGCGATGGTCAGGGTGGCATCCTTGTAGCCGCCCAGATCGGAGATGGTTTCGTCCAGCACCGTCACGGTCCAGCCATGGCGCTCGGCGTAACGGATGTACATACGGGCCAAATCGGCGGCGAACAATGCCGATTCCTCGCCGCCTTCACCGGATTTGACTTCCAGCACGACGTCGTCGGCGTCATGCGGATCGCGCGGCGCCAGCATGTCGGTGAGTTGGGTGTCCAGTTCGGCCACGCGTGCTTCGAGTTCGACGACCTCTTCGGCGAACGACTCATCGTCGGCGGCCAGTTCTCGCGCGGCCTCCAGGTCGCCGCGGGCCGACTCCAACTTGCGGTGCGTGGCGACGATCGGGGCCAGGCGGGCGAATCGCCGGCCGGCCTTGCGCGCCTCGTCGGGATCGCTGTGCAGCGCGGGATCGGCCAGTCGCTGCTCCAATTCGGCGTGTTCGGCGAGCAGCACGTCAATCGTCAGTACCGGCTGCGTCATCGCACACCTCCTCCCCCGTTCTCCACGAGCCTATTTACCGCAAACGCGAACCGACGCCCGGCCCGCGCAACGTCGTGCACAGTTCGGGCGTCGGTAAGGCAGCTATTTGTCGGTCGACTCCGCCTGGTCGGCTCCGGGCTTCCGTTTTCCGTAGCGCTTCTCGAAGCGCGCCACGCGGCCACCGCTGTCCAGGATCTTCTGCTTACCGGTGTAGAAGGGGTGGCACTGCGAGCAGACCTCGACGGTGATGTGGCCGCCCTCTTTGGTGCTACGCGTCTGGAAGGTGTTGCCGCAGCCGCAGAGCACCGTGGTCTCCACGTAGGCGGGATGAATGTCAGCTTTCATGATGTCCTCTTCGATCGTTGTCGCCCTGGTCCCCCGCAGGGATCCGGCCGTCGGGCGGGAACTGAAGAACCGGAGGCGGTCCCGGGCAGTCGACGCTCGATTATGCCAGGTCAACCACCTTCTCCCCAAACACCGAGATGCGCCCGCACATTCCCGGCGGCGTAACCCGCCCGGCTTTCGCGGGTCAGGCCGGTGTGTAGGGCCCCCGTTGCCCGTTGCGCGTCCACAACACGCCGCCCTCGGGCGCTGCTCCGCGGGCGGTCAGCTCCCGTTTGAGGACCTTGTTGGTCGCCGTGGTCGGCAGCCGATCCGTGAGCCAGACATACCGTGGCCAAGCCTTGGGCGACAGATCGGGCTGACCAGCCAAAAACCGCTCGAACTCGTCGGGCGTCAGCTCGGCGTCGTCCTGCAAGATGATCGCCGCCATCACCTGGTCGCCGACGTGTTCGTCCGGGACCGCGTACACCGCGACCTGGCTGATCGGCGCCAACCGTTGCAGGATCCGCTCGATGGGCGCGGTGGTCATGTTTTCGCCGTCGACGCGCAGCCAGTCCCCGCTGCGACCGGCGAAGTAGAGCCATCCGTCGGCGTCTCGGTACGCCAGGTCACCCGACCAGAACATCCCCTGGCGGAGGCGTGCGTCGGTCGCCTCGGGGTCGTTGTAATAGCCGGCGAACAATCCCGCGCCGGTGGTGTTGACCAGCTCCCCGATCGCATCCTCGGCGTTGGTCAGGGCGCCGTCGTCGCCGAATGTGGCGACCGGGCACTCCGCGCCAGTTTCCGGATTGTGGATGGCGACGCCCGGGAAGCCCTTGCCGAGCGATCCGGGCGGGCAGCCGTCCTCGCGGGTGATGATGATCGCGCCCTCAGTGGAACCGAAGCCGTCCCACACCGTGCAGTCGAAACGACGGCTGAACTCGGCGATATCACGATCGCTCGCCTCGTTGCCAACCGCGACCCGCAGCGGGTTGTCGCGGTCGTCGGGCCGCTCCGGCGTGGCCAGCACAAAGGCCAATGGTTTGCCGACGTAGTTCATGAAGGTGGCCCCGTACCTGCGCAGATCGGGAAGCAGCCGAGACGCGGAGAACGTCGCGGGGACCATGGCCGCGCCGGCGCCCACCGCCACGCTCCATCCGGTAAATAGCGCGTTGGCGTGAAACAGGGGCATCGACATGTAGCAGACATCGGAAGCGTCGAGCTCGAATCGCGCGATCAGGGTTGCGCCGGCAAACAGCACGGTGAGATGGGTAACCTGCACCGCCTTCGGGTCGCCGCTGGTCCCCGAGGTGAACATCATGACGAAGGTGTCGGTCGGCGTGACCTCGCGATATGGAGTCAATGGCCCGGCACCGTCACGCCGCGCCGACCAGGACTCACTCGACACGTCGAACACCTGCACACCGGGCAGTTCCAGCCCATCCAGCAACCCCTTGTGGGCTGGATCGGTGAGCAGGATCTGGCAGTCGGCCCGCAAGATATCGCTGGCCAGTGCGGCGCCGCGACGGGTGTCGTTGATTCCGCACAGCACATACCCGCCGAGGGCGGCCGCCGCCATGGCGGTGAGCATTTCGGGAGTGTTGCCGAGCAACGTGCCCACATGCAGCGGACGGCCCGGATCGGCGACGCATATCAGCGCGGCGGCAGTAGCGGTGGCATCGGCGAGGTGTTCTCGCCAGGTGTAGACCTGGTCGCCGTACTTCAGCGCGGGCGCGTCCTGCGCCAGACGTTCACGAAGCAGTTGCTGAAGCGTCTCCGCCACAGCTTGCGACGCTAGTCGTTGTCCATGTTCCCCGGTGTCGTCTTGGACACCTGGACCAGGAACTCGTAATTGGTCTTCGTCTTGCGCAGCTGCGACATGAGCAGGTCGATGGCCTGGTGGGAATCCAGACCCGACAGCACGCGGCGGAGCTTGTGCACAATGCCGAACTCGTCGGGCGAGAGCAACAGCTCGTCTTTTCTTGTGCCGGACGGGTTTACGTCGACCGCCGGGAAGACCCGGCGCTCCGAGATCTTGCGGTCCAGCTTCAGCTCGGCGTTACCGGTGCCCTTGAACTCCTCGAAGATGACCGTGTCACCGGTGGATCCGGTCTCGACCATCGCCGTGGCGATGATGGTCAGCGACCCGCCTTCTTCGATGTTGCGAGCGGCGCCCAGGAAGCGCTTCGGCGGATACAGCGCGGTGGAGTCGACACCACCGGACAGGATCCGGCCCGACGCGGGCGACGCGTTGTTGTACGCGCGGCCCAGGCGGGTGATCGAGTCAAGCAGCACCACCACGTCCTTGCCCTGCTCGACGAGCCGCTTGGCGCGCTCGATGGCCAGCTCGGCGACGGCCGTGTGGTCCGTCGGTGGCCGGTCGAACGTCGAGGCGATGACCTCGCCTTTGACCGAACGCGTCATGTCGGTGACCTCCTCAGGCCGCTCGTCGACGAGCACGACCATCAGGTGGCATTCCGGGTTGTTCTGGGTGATCGCGTTGGCGATGTCCTGCAAGATCGTCGTCTTACCGGCCTTGGGCGGCGACACGATCAGCGCGCGCTGACCCTTACCGATCGGCATGATCAGGTCGATGACCCGCGTGGTCAGCCGGTCCGGAGTGGTCTCCAGGCGAAGCCGCTGGTTGGGGTAGAGCGGCGTCAGCTTGGAAAAATCGGGCCGCTTTCTCGCGTCTTCGACCGGACCGCCATTGACGCTGTCCAGGCGGACCAGCGGGTTGAACTTCTGCCGCTGGTTGGTCTGCTCGCCCTCCTTGGGCACCCGAACCGCGCCGGTCACGGCATCTCCGCGGCGCAGGCCGTTCTTGCGCACCATGTTCATGGACACGTAGACGTCGTGCGGACCGGCCAGATAGCCGGAAGTACGCACGAAGGCGTAATTGTCGAGAACGTCGAGGATGCCGGCTACCGGCTGGACGACGTCGTCCTCACGCAGTTCGGCATCGCCGCCGCCTTCGCCCGAGCGTTCACCGCGGCGCCTGCGATCGCGATCGCGGAACCGGCGGCCCCGCCGGCCCTGGCGCCCGTCGCCGTCGTCGTCTTGCTGATTGGAGCCGCCACGATTCTGCTGGCCGCCCGAGCCTTGCTGGTCGCCGGCGTCGGATGAGCGCTCGTCGGTCTTGGTTTCCTTCTGGCCCGAGCTCACGCTTGTCGGAGTCACGCTTGTCGGCGGCGCGAGTGGCGGTGCCGTTGCGGTTCTCCGAGCCCTCGCGATCCGACTCATCGGCGGTGCGGGCGCCCGACCCCGCGTCACGGGAGGCGCCGCGTCGTTCCCGGCGCGGGCCACCCTCGGTCGCCGAATCCTTCTGTTCCCCTTGGGCAGTCGGCGCTTCGCCGTCAGTTTTCTCGTCGTTCTTTTCTTGGTCAGACTTGCCGGTGTCCTCGGACGGGGCGGCGCCGGCGGAAGTGCCGTTGGCCTGTCCCCTGATTTCCTTGATCGCGGCAATGAGTTCGTTCTTGCGCATACCCGACGTCCCCTTGACGCCGGCTTGATTAGCCAGCGCACGCAACTCGGGCAGCACCATGGTGGACAGGGAGCCGGCCGAGACGTTGGATTTGACGTCTGGAGTGTCGGTGGTCACGGCGTTCGACAGCTGATTGCTGTCGGTGCTTTCGTCAGCCGTGAACAGGTCCGTATCAGTCACGGATTTCCTTTCTTCCCCCGCTGATCACGTCATACGAGGGGTTCGTTGCATTCAGCCAAATTGCCGAATGCGCCCAATCATCGACTCTGCGACGGTGGTCGCCTGGATGGGCGGAGAAAACGGCGAACCTCGTCCACGAGAAGAATTGGTGTTATCCCAGCGGCAAGGCAGTATGTATGCAGATGCAGAATCCTGCGATTGCTGGACGATGCCGAGGATAACCCGCATCTGAGCTTGAAGCAAGCAAACCCTCCGGTGAGCCTGTGGATTAACCGGCGATTGTGGCACCGGGACCCCAGCGAACTCCTTCGCCGGCTGTCATCTCCGTAATGGTAAATCCATGGGCAGAGCCATAGTCCAACGCCTCCGAAGGCAGCTCCGGCTTCGTCGTCAGTGCAAGCACAGATGGACCCGCCCCCGAGAGTGTCGCTGCCACGTTAAGACGCCGCAACAGTCGCAGATATTCCGCCGAGGCCGGCATTGCGGGTGCGCGTTGCGGCTGGTGAAGCACGTCCTCGGTGGCTGCCATCAGCAGATCGGGGCGTTCGGTCAGGGCGACCACCAGCAATGCGGCCCGGCTGACGTTGAACCTGGCGTCCTCGTGACTGACCTGCGCGGGCAGCAGCACCCGGGTCTCCGCGGTCGACGAGCGCTCCTCGGGGATCGCGCAGAACAGCCGGATATCGGGGTGCAGCTCCAGGGCGACGGCCGAGTAGTCGGGCGTGTCGCCGGTCCGGTCAATCCAGGAAACGACCGCGCCGCCCAGCACCGCGGCGGCGGCGTTGTCGGGGTGACCCTCGAACTCCGAGGACAGCTGGATCAGCTGCGCTTTGCTGAGTGGATCCGAATCCGTTTGTGCAACAAGACCATTGACCGCAGCAAGGCCGCTCACCACCGCGGCCGCGGACGAGCCGAGGCCGCGAGAATGCGGGATGGCGTTGCGACAACGCACCACCATTCCGGGGGCGCAGACGCCGGCGGCCTGCAACCCACGCTCGATGGCGCGCACCACCAGATGCTCGGGGCCCAGCGGCACCTGACCGGCGCCCTCCCCCTCGACCTGCACGACCAAGCCGGAATCGATTGTCTTCAGGACGATCTCGTCGTAGAGACTCAACGCCAGACCGATGCTGTCGAAACCCGGGCCAAGGTTGGCGCTGGACGCCGACACCACGGCGCTGGCCACCAGCCCGGCGGGCAGCATCTGATTCACCGGCAAGCACTCACTACGCCAGCCCCAACTTCTCCACGACGAGTACAGGATCCACCGGGAGCGCCGAAACGCTCGGCATATCCTTCAGTGCCGTGTCGGGATCCTTGAGGCCGTTGCCCGTCACCGTGCACACCACGGTCGATCCGCGGGCCACCCACCCGTCTTCGACGGACTTGAGCAGACCCGCGATGCTGGCCGCGGACGCGGGCTCGACGAACACGCCCTCGGATTCGGCCACCAGATGGTATGCCGCCAAGATCTCCTCGTCGGTCACGGCCAGGAAGCGCCCATTGGATTGCTCCTGGGCCGCAACCGCGGCCGACCACGACGCCGGTGAACCGATGCGGATCGCGGTGGCGATGGTCTCGGGGTTCTTGACGGGTTTGCCGTGTACCAGGGGTGCCGCTCCGGCCGCCTGGGTGCCCAGCATGCGGGGCAGCTTCTCGAACATGCCCTCCTGGTGGTACTCGGTGTAGCCCTTCCAGTACGCGGTGATGTTCCCTGCGTTGCCGACGGGAAGCGAATGGACGTCCGGAGCCGTGCCCAGGGCGTCCACGATTTCGAACGCAGCCGTCTTCTGTCCCTCGATACGCACCGGGTTGACCGAGTTGACCAACGAGATCGTCGGGAAGTCGGCGGCCATCTTGCGGGCCAGCTCCAGACAGTCATCGAAGTTGCCGTCGATCTGAATGATCTTGGCACCGTGCATAACCGCCTGCGCGAGCTTGCCCATCGCGATCTTGCCCTGGGGTATCAACACCGCGCAGGTGATGCCGGCGCGCGCAGCGTAAGCGGCCGCGGACGCCGAGGTGTTTCCGGTCGACGCGCACAACACGGCCTGTTGCCCGCGGGCCACGGCGTCGGTGACCGCCATCGTCATGCCCCGGTCTTTGAAGGACCCGGTGGGGTTGAGACCTTCGACCTTGAGGTGGACCGTGCAGCCGGTCTCTTCCGACAGCCGGGCCGCCGGGATCAGCGGGGTACCACCCTCGAGCAGGGTGATCGGCGTCCAGTCGTCACCGACCGGCAACCGGTCGCGGTAGGCGGCGATCAGGCCCGGCCAAGGTTTGTGGATGGCGGTTCGCGGCGTGCTCATATGCTGGTTCCTTCTAATCTCAGCACGCTTGCCACACTCTGCACGACGTCCAAATCGGCCAGCGCTTCCACGGTTTCGGAGAGTGCGGCGTCGGTGGCGCTGTGCGTGACCACCACGATGCGGGCCCCCACCCGACGGCCACCTTCGTCCGCGACGCCTTCCTGACGGACTTCGGCGATGCTGACTTCGCGCTTGGCGAATTCCGCTGCCACCGCGGACAACACGCCGGGCTTGTCGGCGACGTTCATGCTGACGTAGTAGCGGGTGGATATGAAACCCATTGGTGCGATCGGCAATTGGGCGTACTTGGACTCCTTCGGCCCACGGCTGCCCAGCACTCGGTTGCGGGCGGCCATCACCAAGTCACCGGTCACCGCCGATGCGGTGGGCGCACCGCCGGCGCCCTGGCCGTAGAACATCAGCCGCCCCGCCGCCTCGGCCTCCACCACCACCGCGTTGAAGGCCCCGCTGACGGTGGCCAGCGGATGCGACAGCGGCACCAGCGCCGGGTACACCCGCGCCGAAACCCGTTGCTGACCGTCGTCTGTGGTGATGCGCTCGCATATCGACAGCAGCTTGATGGTGCAACCCAACGCATGTGCGGACGTGAAGTCCGCCGGGGTGACGTTGGTGATGCCTTCGCGATAGACGTCGTCGGCGGTCACCCGGGTGTGGAAGGCGATCGAGGCCAGGATCGCGGCCTTGGCCGCGGCGTCGTAGCCCTCGACGTCGGCAGTGGGATCGGCCTCGGCGTAGCCCAGCGCACTCGCGTCGGCCAGGGCGCTGGCGTAATCGGTGCCGGTGCTGTCCATCGCGGAAAGGATGTAGTTGGTGGTGCCGTTGACGATGCCGGCCACCCGCACCACCGTGTCACCGGCCAGCGACTGGGTGAGCGGGCGGATGACCGGGATCGCGCCCGCGACTGCCGCCTCGAAATACAAGTCGACATGCGCATTTTCGGCTGCGTGCGCCAGTTCTCCGGTCGATGTGGCCAACAACGCCTTGTTGGCTGTGACGACGGACTTGCCGTGCTCGAGCGCGGCCAGGATTGCCTTGCGCGACGGCTCGACCGGGCCCATCAATTCGACGACGATGTCGACGTCTTCCCGCGACACCAGCTCTTCGATGTTGTCGGTGAGCAGCTCGACGGGGACACCGCGATCGGCTGCGACGCGCCGGACTCCGATGCCGCGCAACGCGAGAGGCGCACCGATACGGGCCGCGAGATCGTCCGCGCTCTCCTTGATGATGCGGACGACTTCGCTGCCGACGTTGCCCAACCCGAGTACCGCTACGCCGACTGGCTTTCCATTACCGGACACAGTTCACCTCACTTCCAGACTCAGCAGATCGTCGACCGTCTCCCGGCGCAGGATCGGGCGGGCCCGCCCATCGCGAATCGCTATCACGGCGGGCCGGCAGATCATGTTGTAACGACTCGAGAGCGAATAGCAGTAGGCACCCGTCGCGGCTACCCCCAGCAGGTCCCCCGGCCTGAGATCGCCAGGCACCCACGTGTCGCGCACGACAATATCGCCGCTCTCGCAGTGCTTTCCGACTATGCGGGCCAGGGCCGCCGGTGCGTCGCTGATCCTCGACACCAACCGGGCGTCGTACTGGGCGTCGTAGAGCGCGGTGCGGATGTTGTCGCTCATACCGCCGTCGACGCTGACGTAACGGCGGATTGCCGTGGTGCTCACCTCGACGTCCTTGACGGTGCCGACTTCGTAGAGCGTGATGGTCCCCGGTCCGGCGATGGCCCGCCCGGGCTCGACCACGAGCCGGGGGGTGGGTAGACCCACGGCCGCGGACTCGTTGCTGATGATCTTGCTCAGCTTGGCGGCCAGTTCGGCCATCGGGGGCGGGTCGTCGGAGGCCAGGTACGAGATACCCAGGCCGCCACCGAGATCGACGGTGGAGATCTGCGCGGTCTTGTCCACTCCGAACTGGGCGACGACCTCCTGCAGTAGGCCGAGGACACGGCGCGCGGCCAGTTCGAAGCCGGCGACATCGAAGATCTGCGAACCGATGTGGCTGTGCAGCCCGACCAGTCGCAGGTGATCGGTCGCGAATACCCGCTGCACCGCTGCCATCGCCGCGCCGCCGGCCACCGAGAGGCCGAACTTCTGGTCCTCATGTGCGGTGGAGATGAACTCGTGGGTATGTGCCTCGACGCCGACAGTGAGTCGAACAAAGACGTCCTGGACGACACCCGCCTCACCCGCGATGGTTTCGAGACGCTCGATTTCGGTCATCGAGTCCACAACGATGTGTCCCACACCGGCTTTGACCGCGGTGGTCAACTCCGCAATGGATTTGTTGTTGCCGTGAAAGGTAATCCGCTCCGGCGGGAAGTTGGCGTGCAGTGCGACGGCCAGCTCACCACCGGTGGCCACGTCGAGCGAGAGGCCTTCCTCGTCGACCCACCGCGCGATTTCGGTGGACAAAAATGCCTTAGCCGCATAGTAGACATTGGCGCCGCCGCCGAATGCCGTCGCGATCTCTCGGCAGCGAAAGCGGAAGTCGTCCTCGTCGACGACGAAGAGCGGGGTTCCGTACTCCTGGGCCAGATCGGTCACCGGGACGCCGGCGATGACGGCTACCCCATCATCGTTGCGAACCATGTTGCGCGGCCACACATTCGGCGCCAACGCCAGCAGCTCCTCCGGCGACTGCGGCCGGGGTGGGCTATCCGCGTGACGGACTTCTTCGGCGTGCCGGGGACCGGCGGGATGGACGTTCACATTCTCTCCGGGGCGCTGACGCTGAGTATTCCCAGACCGTTCGCGATGACCTGCCGCGTGGCCTGGCATAGCGCCAGGCGGGCGATGTGCAGGTCGGTGGGTTGTTCATCGCCCTGGGGCAATACCCGGCACGAGTCGTAGAACCGGTGATAATCACCGGCGAGGTCTTCCAGATAACGGCAGATCCGGTGTGGTTCCCGCAGGGACGCAGCGCTTTCGAGCACTCGCGGGAATTCTCCGATAGTACGCAGCAGCGCACCCTCCTTGTCATGGCTGAGCAATTCGAGGTGCCCGGTGTCGGGGATCAAGCCGAGCTCGGCGGCGCTACGCGCCAGCGCCGAGAGCCGAGCATGCGCGTATTGCACGTAATAGACCGGGTTTTCATTCGACGCCGAGGACCACAGCGCCAGATCGATGTCGATGGCGGTGTCCACCGACGAACGGGTCAGGCTGTAGCGTGCGGCGTCCACGCCGAGGGCGTCCACCAGGTCGTCGAGCGTGATCACGGTGCCTGCGCGCTTGCTCATCCGCACCGGCTGGCCGTCGCGGACCAGGTTGACCATCTGACCGATGAGCACCTCGACCGTGGCCGGGTCGTCGCCGAAGGCGGCCGCCACCGCCTTGAGTCGGGCGATGTACCCATGGTGGTCGGCACCGAGCATGTAGATGCACAGGTCGAAACCGCGCTGCCTTTTGTCCAGGTAGTAGGCGATATCCCCGGCGATGTAGGCCGGTTTGCCGTCGCTCTTGATCACGACGCGGTCTTTGTCGTCGCCAAAAGCGCTGGTGCGCAACCAGGTTGCGCCGTCTTTCTCGAAGATGTTGCCGGTCTCGCGAAGCCTGGCGATGGCCTGGTCGACGAGGCCGCTGGTGTGCATCGACTCTTCGTGGGTGTAGACGTCGAAGTCGGTGCCGAACTCGTGCAGCGATGCCTTGATGTGGGTGAACATCAGGTCGACGCCGATTTCGCGGAAGGTCTCGTGCATCTCGGCTTCAGGCAGGCTCAGCGCGTCGGGCGCCTTCTGCAGCACCTGCGCGGCGATGTCGTTGATATAGATGCCGGCGTAGCCGTCTTCCGGGGTGGGTTCGCCTTTGGCCGCGGCGATCAACGAGTTGGCGAATCGGTCGATCTGCGCGCCGTGGTCGTTGAAATAGTATTCGCGAACTACATCGGCGCCCTGGGTCGACAGCAACCGGCCCAGCGCGTCGCCGACCGCGGCCCAGCGGGTCCCGCCGATGTGGATCGGTCCGGTCGGGTTGGCCGAGACGAACTCCAGGTTGATGTTGCGTCCGGCCAGTGCGTCGGAGGCACCATAGCGGTCGCCGGCGTCGATGACATTGTTGACGACCTTGGCTTGCGCCGATGACTCGAGGCGCAGGTTGATGAAGCCCGGGCCGGCCACTTCCGCCGATGCGACACCGTCGGCCTGGGCCAGCGCCTCGGCGAGCCATCCGGCCAGCTCACGCGGGTTGGCGCCGACCTTCTTGCCCAGCTGCATCGCCAGGTTGCTCGCGTAATCGCCGTGCTCTGGGTTACGCGGCCGCTCCACGGCGACCGTGGCCGGCAGCGCGGACACGTCAAGGCCATGCTCGGCAAGCACCGCGGATGCGGTGGTAGTGAGCAGCTCAGCCAGGTCAGCGGGGGTCACGAGCGTCCATCCTATTGGTTAGCGTGCCTACGCCCCGAATCCATTGCGGTGACGAAGCAGCCACCTGGATGCGTTAGTCTGTCGGGGCCCATTGGCGCAGCATTTTTATCACTGCGCCCCCGTAGCTCAGGGGATAGAGCGTCTGCCTCCGGAGCAGAAGGCCGCAGGTTCGAATCCTGCCGGGGGCACCATCCTGACCAGTGCAAACGTCGGTTTTTATCCCATGCGTGCATTCTCCGTGCATTTTTGCTGGAGCCGGTCAGGCAGGTGCGAAGTGAGCACCGTGCCGGAGATCACGTCTAACCGCGCCAGCGCAGTCCGGTACCCTGCCCGCCGACCAGCGGATAACAGGAGATCGTCCAATGGCTCGCGATCGATGATGGTGCGCGAGCCAACCGCTCAAAACGTCCAACTGCGTTGGGAATTGAGGACGAAGCCGTGCCGTTGGGCAGTGTCGTCGCCGTGGTTTTGGCTGAATCCTTCAATCACTATGCACGCGACGAGAGCATTTTGAACAGCGCAGGTGATCTGATCGCCGCCCATCAGGGTCCCCCCGGCACCCAGTATCACCTTCTCGCCCGATGCCAGGGGCTTCCCATTGAGCTTGTCGGAGTCCGGGGGCGCGCCCTGGTCGAAAGCTGACCTGTGGTCCCCCGCATAGACCTGGTTTGCTGGATGATCGAGTCCAGGAATCGCTCCGAAACAGAACGCCGCGGTATCTCCCAGGCTGCTCCACATCGCGCACTGCAATCCCGTCGGGCTGGTGAAGGTTGCCAAGACGTAGGAGCGGGTTACTTCGTGACTGTGCGACACGTCGGTGAACCCAGTTAAGTCCGGAAATCCGGGCGGCGGCGGAGACAGAGGCCCCGGCTCAGATGTAGCTACCGCAACCACTGCGGGTGCTCGCCCCGCAGCGGGACTCATCAAAACCCGTCCGCCGACCACGGCGACGGCAGTCACGATCGTTGCGGCGGCCAATACGATCATGACCCGCCCCCAGAGCGCCCTGCTCATCCCACGCCGCACCTCTCTCAACGGCCACCGGTCCCGGGGGCGTAATTCTGCTGAATGTTCTTAATTCGTTTGGCGCAGTGGCACTTATCCCGAGGGCTTCCCGGTGAGGCACCCGTATGCGATCAGTAGCAGGTTAGCTACCTTCTTGTCTGGGTCTTTTTTCCATTTCTCAACAATCTGGGCGACCATTGGGGCATAGCCTTGCTGCTTTTTGTTTGGGTCTTTTGGGTCGTAACCCCAGTACCGCAACGTGATTCCGCCGACCTGCTGTGCAGCCAAGTTCTGCATGACATAGATGACTTTGGGATCGTTCTGGAAGTCTCCGGTACCGATGGGGCCGGTGTTAATGATCACGTTGGGCTTGATATTTTTAGCCAACGTAAAGCCGGCGACGAACGTGTTGAACAGGTCGTCGAGCGTCTTTATGTCGGATTGCTGCGCCCACGAACCGTCGACCTTTTCCACCGCAACCGCCAGCACGTTCAAACGCTGGTTAGGGGTTTGGGCTTTGGTGGCGTTCTTGATCTGGTCCAGCGTCATCGTCAACCACCCGTCCTTATAAAGCCCGTCACCGAGCTTGATCGAGCGCTGGACATTCGTCAGCACTAGCGGTTCTGGATTGCTCCCCAAGACGCCCGGGTGGCCTTGGGACCGGGTGTGATAGGCGAGGGCGGACGCGTCCGCGAGTTGGGGCATGGTCAGGGCCATGGTCTCTTCTTGCACCATCCCATTGCCAAAGACACCGCCGCCGAGATCATGGTTGGCGAAATCGACCCAGACCTCGTCGTTGAGGTAGTCATAGTGGCCCCTAGCCTCAGGCGTTACGGTAACGACGTTGTTCTTGAACGGACTAGCGAAATATCTCGGGTAAAAAGCTGGGTCGCCGGAGGTTTTTGAGAGGTCGAACCGATAGTCTCCTAGATTTTTCAGGCCGTACAGCGATGCATTGCTCGTGAAAGGCTGCGGCAATAAATCAGCCAAGGCAGTCTTAAGGATCCAGGCCTTCTTGGCGGGTCTTTGCTCCTTCGATGTGTCCGTCAGCGCGTCCTTCTCGAGGCGTGCGATCTCTCCCTGAAGGGCGGCCGGAAACGGGATGGCAAACGCTGTTGTGCTCTGGCCTGGGTCCGGGTCTGCCAGCGAGCGACTAGGCGGTCCGAAGCATGTCATCGCGGCAAACACCGCAACGGCCGATCCAAAGGCCAAGGCTGGTAAAAGAAAACGTCGATGCAGTCTCGGCGACTCCATTGCTGCTCCTTGCTCGTCGTGCGCTGATCCGTGTGCTGGCAGTGTCCGTACGTGGCCCGCCCGCAGGGCCGTGGACACCCACTGCGATCACGAGCAGAACCCACAACATACGTGCCCCGCGTTGTCGCCGCTGGCTTTCCAAGGATTGCGCGGGTGCCCTTCGGGCGAATCGGCGAGCTAACATCGACGATTCGAGTTCCGCCCGAACACTATTCGAGACTATCGAGCGATCGGATCAGATACGTTCAACCAAGATCGGCGAGCTTGTCGAACGTCCGCGTAGACGTTTACGCCGAACTGTGTAGGCTGCACTCCTCGCACCACCCGGTCGCCCCATGGTGCGCCCGGTTCTTTGCAGCGAAAACCTTGGCCGGCCTGTCCAACCTGCCGGTCGCTCCGTCCGTGCCGAACGTCGGACCCGCACGCCCCCCTTTGCCGTTGGGCGACTTGCTGATTGAGCAGTCAGAGAGCTTGGCGCGGAATAACGAGACGGCGGCGGTGGAATCCGCTAGGGTCCCTGCCAGACTTGCCAGCAAACCCCAAGGAGCTCTCGTATGCGGTGCCGATCTTTCACCATCGGTGTGCTGACAGCGCTGACGATGTCATTGCTATTGCCGGTCAGCGCGAAGGCAGCTTCTTGTCCGCACCAAGTCAGTCCGGCCCTCGCAACCGCGGATTCCACGCCCTACAAAGTCCCAGACGAGTATCCCGCGGGCGTGCTGGGACCCAACACATTGCCCAGCGGACCGGTGTCGAAACTGCTCGTGGCTTACAACCGATTAGGCAATCCGGCCACGGACGACAAGGCGTTCCTCAATCAGTTCTACAGGCTTAACCCAGACGGGTCGGGCGGCTGGATTTATCCGACGAACTGGGGGTTTGACGGACAAGACAAGCCGTGGACGCTAAACCCCGGCGACGTGGTCGACCGGTTCGGGAGCATTTACGGATCGTTCCTCGCCAACGAAAGGGATACTCCGTTCGCGGCTCGGGCATTGCCGCCGGCATCCCTCAATACCCAGCAAGGCGATTCACAGGCCAGTTACCACGTCTACTGCTTCTTGAAGCCCCTGACGATACGGCGCGGGAAGATTGCAGGTGCTTTTGGGCAGCCTGGCGGCGGAATTCAGTACGTGCTCGGAAACGCCAGAGTCACCGATCTCATCACCAGCGGAACTCTGGTTGAGGTGGCGCCGTCCTCATAGTCAAAGCCCTTGTCGCGGCTGGGGATTACAAGTGCCCAGCGGTACACCACTGGCCGACGCGCGTTCGCAGTTGCCGGTCTACCTGTCGTCCGGCGGCAGTTGTCGATCTTCGGCGTGCACAACTATGAGCCGCGGCACCTCGGTGCGGCCCTGGGATCTCTCCGCGAACTCGCGATCGGTTTCCCTGGGCGGACCTGGTCGCGGGACGCCAGCCGCTCTCGGCTGTCGCCCGCCTGCTCGCCGACTCCCTTGGGCCCTCGCCACGGTGTTCGGTAGCGCCCTAGTTCATCTCGCAGCGATACACCTGACGAAGCCGTACTGTCTCACGGTAATACCGCACGGCGACTACACGCTTCAAGGAGGACGACGATGACATCGTCGGCGAATCAGCTGATGCGAGTGGGGATTGTCGCAACGATCGTCGGTATCGCTTTCACCGCAGGCGGTTCCGGAACCGCCGCCGCCGACCCGGTTTACAACACCAGCCCCTTCGACATCGTGAACAACACCAACTATGACCTTGTGTTCTGGGACTACAGCACCACTGACAAGTACCCGCAGTCAGGTCCCAATCACAACGACCGCGCCAAGCCCGGGCAGAAGTTCACCTTCGCCCTTCGCCAGATGGAGGGCAGCCGGCAGGACAAGCGGTACAACGGGCGCACCACAATCAAAGCCAACTTCCACACCTTCAACGCCGCAGGCGCCGATATCCCGGCCGGCATGGCCACCATGGACATTCAGTTCGACGCGGGCGGCAATGACGTGTGGTCCAGCTCAGTGAACTGTTGGGCGAGCGCGGACCGATCCTGTGGACCACGCCCGCCGCAACCGGGCGGGCAGTTGTTCGCGGGGAACGTCGTCACCTTCACCGGGTAGCTGTTGGCCCCTTCGCGTTCTAGGCCGACCGTACGAGGACCAGCGCCTCGATGTGGCGATCGCCGGCCGTTACTTCGTACTTCCGCCAGCCGGGATAGATTGCGACGCCCTTTGTCCAGATCTCGTCGCGCTCGCCGGGCGCGGCAACGCGGGCGACGGCGTCCCAGGTATCGCCCTCGATACAGACAGTCGCTTGTGGGTTGGCCTTGAGATTGTGATACCAGGCCGGGTGCTTGGTGCCGCCAAAATTCGACGCGATGACGGCCACACCTTCGGGGTGCGGGATCGGGAACACCGCGACGGTACGAGGCTCCCCCGACTTCGCCCCAGTGGTGGTGAGCATGACGGCGGGAACGCCGGTCACGATCAGCGAGGCGCTACGTCGACCGCCGGTGAGCGCGCTGGCGAGTCGATCGAGGTGATGTGCCGTCGGGCGGAAAAGCGCCACCCCCAGCCTGGTGGCGATGAAGGTGCGCATCGCCCGATGGAATGCGCTGGCATCATTGAAGTTTCGGGTTGGCATCCTCACACCGGCTTCGAGCTGTCGACCTGATCCCGGTCGTATTCGATGACGGGCGCCGAGTCGCCGTACACGTTGAGGGTGTGGATGAAGCGATGCAATCCCATGACGCCGGCGCAGGTGAAACCGAGCTCGATGATCTGTGCGGCGGTGAAATGCTCACCCAACCGCTGGTAGAACTCGTCGTCCATCGCGTGGTGATCGGCCGAGAGTAGATCGAGGAACTCGACAGCCATCTGCTCCTGGCCGGTGAGCGCGCCGTGGCCCGGCGCGAGCAGACACGCGACATCGTCGTCGGTGATCGAATCATGCTTGCGCGACTGGCTACAGGGTTCGCATTCACCGAGTTGGGCGCTGCGGATACGCAATAGCTCAAGGATCCGGCCGCCGAGCAGAGTGCCGGCACCGAGGTGGGTCCTGGCCATATTCACCTGTTCGAGCTGAGCGCTGCGATAGGCGAAGATCTGCAACGGCACCGGCGTCGCGTAGAGCCCGGCGGCAACGCCGGCATCGACGATTTCGCGGGAGTGTGCGCTGAGCTCTTCCATCGGAATTGGTGCAATACGCGGCATTAATTCAGACTATCTTTTTTATGCATCACTGAGAAGAAGCGAGCGGGAGAACTCGATGTCCAGACTTGCCGGAAAAGTCGCGATAGTTACCGGAGGTGCCGGCGGGATTGGCGCGGCGACGGCACACGAATTGGCCCGCGAAGGCGCGGCGGTTGCCGTCGTCGATATCGACGAGGCGAAGGCCAACGACGTCGCCGACGGGATTCGGCGAACCGGCGCCCAAGCAATCGCCCTCGGCGGCGATCTCGCGGAGGAAGACGTGGCCAGCTCCGTGGTGCAAGCCACCGTGGCGGAGTTCGGCCGGGTCGATGTCCTGCACAACAACGCGGCGCTGACAGCCAGCAGCTTCTTGTCCCGCGACACCACCGTCTCGGAGATGTCGCTCGACGTCTGGCAGCGGTCCTTGCAGGTCAATCTCGGAAGTCAGCTGCTGATGTGCAAATACACCGTTCCCGAGATGCGGAAAAGCGGTGGTGGTTCGATCGTCAACATGTCGTCGGGCGCCGCCCTGTCGGGCGACCGGACCCGGCTGGCCTACGGCGTCTCGAAGGCCGGGGTGCACACCCTGACGATGTATGTGGCCACCAGCGAAGGCAAGCAAGGCATACGGGCGAACACCATCGTGCCCGGCTTGATCCTCACCGACGCGGTGCGCGCGCACCTGTCCGAGGAGATCCTCGACGGCCTGGGCCGCGCCACGCTGACGCCCTATGTCGGACAACCACAAGACGTCGCAGAACTCGTTGTTTTTCTGGCTTCCGGGCAGTCTCGCTACATCACCGGACAAATGATTTCGATCGACGGCGGAATGTCGGCGCATGTCGCGATGAACACGGGCGACTAAATAATTGCAGCCTTTATCAACACAGGCGCTATTGCGATCAGCGGATGTGAATTAAACGAATTTCTTTCTCGCCCTATTTAGTTGTCGGCCCGAGCGCGTAGGCGCCGGTCTCCGGGTGGTGATACCAGCCGCTGGCGGCATGGGTGCCGCCATCGACGTGGATCGTTTGACCAGTGATGTAGCTGGACATGTCGGACGCGAGAAACACTGCCGCTCCTGCCATTTCGTCGACGTGACCCGCGCGCCCCATCGGAACCGTGAGTCCGAACCGCTGCTCGGAGCCCGGCGGCGCAATCTGCCTGATGCCTTCGGTCAGGGTGATATCGGGGGCCAGCGCGTTGACCCGGATGCCGTAGGGAGCGAGTTCGAGCGCGGCGGTCTTGGTGTAGTTGATGACGCCCGCCTTGGCCGCCGCGTAGGTCGCGTAACCGGGTGCGGCGCGGACACCCTCGATCGACGTGACGCTGATGATGCTGCCAGGCAGTTTCTGCTCGACAAGGTTGCGGGCCACCCGCTGCGTACACAGGTACACATGGCGCAGGTTGGACTTGTACAGGGCGTCCCACCCGTTCTCGGTGGTGTCGAGGATCCCCGACCAGAAGACTCCACCGGCGTTATTGACCAGGATCGTCACCGGCCCGAGCTCGCCGGCGGTCTGCGCCAGCGCGGCATCCACCGCGGCGCTGTCCCGGACGTCGACAGGGATGCCGAGAGCACCGATCTCGTCTGCGGCCGACGCGCACGTGTCGGGGTTGCGCTCCCAGATCGCCACCCGTGCGCCGAATGCCGTCAGCCCTGCCGCGATGCCCCGGCCGATGCCTGCGCCGCCACCGGTGACAACAGCGACGCGGTCGGTCAGCAGCACGCTTGAGGGATCGAGTGTCATGGATTTGAATATAGAACAATCCCACTTCAAGGTTTACAGTTCTCACTAAATATGTTCGATATGTAACGCGTAGTAAGACCCAAGGGAGGCCGCGATGGCCAGCACGATCTTCGTCACCGGCGCGACCGGTCAGACCGGCGGCAACGTCTGCGAGCAGCTGATTGAGCGGGGCGACCACGTCCGTGCCCTGGTGCGCAATCCCGACGATGCCACGGCGCTGGCCGAGATCGGCGTCGAACTGGTCAAGGGCGACATCAGCGACGCCGACGATGTGGTCAACGCGGCCAAGGGCGCCGAGGCGGCGATCCACTGTGCGGCACTGCTGGGCGGCGCGAGTCAGGACCTAGAGGACTTCAAAGCTGTCAACACAGTCGGCACCACGAATGTCCTGGATGCAGCGAAAGCCCATGGCATGCGTCGGGTCGTTGCCCTGAGCACCGCCACTTTCCTCGACTTGAGCACCGGCCAAGACTTCGAAGAGGCGCCCGTTCTGCAAAACCCACCCAACGACCCCTACACCGTCACCAAGCTCGCCGCTTTCCTGGAAGCCCACCGACGCGCAGCCGCGGGCGACGACGTGCTGACGTGCCACCCCGGGGCGATCTACGGTCCCGGTCTGGTCGTCGAACGCGCCTTGCACCGCACCAGTTTCAATCGGGTGCTGTTGGCAGGCATGCGCGGCAAGATCAAGCGCTATCTGGCTTTTCCGGTGACCTGGGTCGCCGGAGCGGATGTCGCCAAGGGCTCGATCGCCGCGCTGGACAAGGGCGTGTCCGGTGAGCGCTACCTGTTGGTCGGCCGTCCCGAAGACACCTTCAGTACCGCCGGCGGCATCAACCGCGCCTGCGAGGTCGCCGGAATCGAGCACCGTGTGGAGGATCTCGACTACCGCACGGATCCCGAGGCGCTGACCGCCGAATTCGGGCCTACGTTGATGGCCATCGCGAAGGCCGCGGCCGGCAGCGAACGCAAGCCCAGAAGCAAAGACAACCTGACCACCCGGCGCCTCGGGTATGCGCCTATGTCCTTCGACGACGGGCTGCGGCTGTTGATCTCGTGGCTACGCAAACTCGGCAAGCTGTAGAGGACGCCGTGTCGAGCGCCGTACCGCGCGGCTCGGATCATGGAGATCTGGCCGATCGAATCCTGGACGCCGCCCAGCGGCTGCTGTTCCGGACCGGCGCTCGCAAGTTGTCGCTGTCGGACGTGGCGACCCAGGCCGGGGTATCGCGGCCCACCATCTACCGCTACTTCGTGTCCAAAGAAGACCTCATCGACGCGCTGGGAAAGCGTGAACGCCGTCGCTTCACCACGGCGATGGAAAAAGCGATGTCCGGAGTCGTCGGCGTCGCACGGTTGGAAGCCGCCGTCGACGTCGTCGCAACCTTCCTCGAGGATCAGCCGCCGGGGCGGCTGCTCGACCTCGAGCCGGGCTTCGCGCACGACCAGATGGCCGCAGCGCTACCCATGCTCGTCGAAGGGCTGGTGGCGGTTTTGCAGCGCTGCGCCTCCGAGGGCGCCCTCGCCGCAGCGGTGGATCCGCGCGACCTTGCCGGCGCCATCGCGCGAACCGCCCTGAGCCACTACATATTTCCCGAGGCCGACCGCGCCGCAGCTCGCCGGCAGATCCGTGCCGCCGCCGGTCTTTCCGCCCGCGGCTGATCGCCGACGGCCGCCTCAAAGCTGGCCAATCTCATAGAACTATTCGGCTCACTCGCCGATCTGTCTTTCAATTCGATATGCGTCCCAGAGCATCGGGGGGATCTACACGAGGTCCGAGATACGTTTGCCTCAGGTGGCGAGCGGCCAAGGGAGACAACACATGAGGGCACAAGGATGAGGATCCGTACGGCCATTGCGGCGACGACATTTTTTGCCGGCGTGGCAACCCTGCCGGCGCCAAACGCCTGGGCCGAGCCACTGGCCACGGCCGACAATCTGAAGATGAACGGGATCTACCGGTACGCGGACGAGGACGGCGATACCGGAACTTGGACCATCGACACCACGTGTAGGCAGGTCTGCGTCGCGCACGTGTGGACCGCCCCAGGACAAGGATTCAACGCCCCGCTGATCGACGGCCAGTACACCGTTACGCGCACGATCCCGGAGGCCGCGATATGCAGCAACGATCTCAGCCAGCATCCGGTGTCGGTTAACCAGTCGTGGGATCCGCTGACGCTCACCGGGGTTGCGATCTTCTTGGACAGCAGCGCGCCCTGCGGTCTCAGCGACCCGCACGACACCTTTACTCTCACGAAAATCGGTTAACGACAGCCGGTTTGAGACGCTCGGCGTCGATCACACCTTGGAGCTCAGCCCCGCGATCAAATTGATCGTGACCGCGAGAACCACCGCACCCAGCAGGTACGAAATCAGCGCATGCCGCAACACCGTCCCTCTGATGGACGTCAGATTGATCTCGGTGTCTGACACCTGGTAGGTCATGCCGACGGTGAAGGCGACATACGCGAAGTCCTGGAACCGGGGCGGCTCCGGGTCATGGAAATCGATCCCGCCGGGATCGCCGGAGTAGTAGAGCCGCGCGTAGTGCACGGTGAACAACGTGTGGACGGCGAACCAGGAGGCCGCGACGGTCAGAATGCCTGCGATCGCGGCCTGGATGGCTTCGCCGCCGGAGCGCGACCCGGCGACGACCACATAGCCGACCCCACCCAGGCTTGCGACACTGGCCGACAGGATCACCACGTCGGCGAGCCAGCGGGTCGGGTCCTCCCGCGTCGCCCAGACACGGGTTTGGTCGGCATCCATTCCAAACAAGATGAGTTGCGTCCACACCACATACACGCCGGCGGCGGCGACCCAACCGGCCAGCGCGAAGCGCCAGCTGAAGGCATTACCCACCGCGATGGCAACGACAACACCGAGCACCACGGCAACCGATATCCGAACCGCGACGGTGTCGCGGCACAACTTCACCAGGGACGTCACAATCCCGACCTAACCATCAGTAGACGTCGTCGGATAGCGACACTCGGGAGAAACTCCGAAAACGACATGATTGCAGCCGGCGACTATTTCACGGGTCTTGGGAAGAATGGGATTTTGCATCGCAACCAGGCCATTTGCTGCGCACCCCAACCGCTTTCGATGAATTCCCGTGTCTGCTTTGCCGCCCCACGGCGCCGCAGCCGATCTCGGGCCAAACGGCTCGCCGACGAGCGTGGCGCGGGACTTTGCCCGCTTCGTCAATTCGCCGCGCGCGCCCGCTTGCCGGACCGCATAATGATGCCGTTGTACCGCCCCTCCCAAACAAGGAGCCGATCGTGATTTCTGCTCGCAAACTGTGTTTATTGAGCGTCCCCGCTATTGCTGCCGTCTCTTTGACCATGGGTACCGGGATTGCCGTCGCCGACGACGACTCCTACCTCGCCCAGATTCACAAGATCGGCCTCACCGGGGACAAGGACGCGCTGATCCAGCTCGGT
Organism: uncultured Actinomycetota bacterium; assembly: GCA_963794245.1. Classification (GTDB taxonomy): domain Bacteria; phylum Actinomycetota; class Actinomycetes; order Mycobacteriales; family Mycobacteriaceae; genus Mycobacterium. The sequence continues at coordinate 506,116 of CAWCDD010000010.1, forward strand.
CACCTGATTTGCGCGGACCGCAGCGCCGGCGAAACCCCGGACCAGCTGGCCCAGGTGGTGCAGAGCAAAAACCCAGGGATCAGCCTCGCCGACGCGACCGGCGTGGTGAGTGCCGCGGAATCCAACTACTGCCCCTAGCAGTTTGACCGGGCCGCCGTCATTGCGAGCCCGCTGAAAACGCCGCGACCGGCATCTCCACGCTGCCACGACACGGGCCGCTGGTGATGTCGGTGTGCCAGGTGCCGCGCAGCGTCCCGTCCGGTTGCGGCGTGTAGAACGCCCACGACGTCGCGGGTGCCCAGACTTTCGGGACGCCCTCCCCCATGTAGCAATCCCACTGGAAGTCGAAGTGCTCCACCCACCTTGCTCCGTCCCAGACGTAGTGAGACGGCTGGGGCAACGTCGGGTTCTTGGGGACGGGCCCGTTCGTGGCCGTCGCGACGCACTGGCCCGACGAGCACGACGTCACGAAGACGTAGTCGGCGCTGAAGGTGGGTTCGGCTTGACCGGCCGCAACACTGGTGCCGGTCTTGTTCACGGCGTATCTCACCAGCGAGTACTTGCCATTCCACACCGGGGTGGCCGCGTGCGCCGAAACCACAGGGGCGCCAAGGATCGCGACGACGGCAAGCGCCATCGCCAGGTGGCGGCCGAACCTCGAACGTGAACACACCATGTCCATGGTGCGGATTCGACGACGCGATGCGATCTCGGCACGGACACGATCGCGCCGTAATGAGCTACCTCAGTGCAGGTGAAACTTCGTGGCGCCGAATGGTTCCGATGTGCCCATCGCGAAAACGGTCGATGTGCTCACGCGGTAGACATGCCACGGCGGCGGGCCCGCCGACGGAGCACTGTACTCGGCCGTGAGCGCGTCGCCGGCGACCTCGGCGGGCCATCCGCCACGGGCGAAAGCCTCAGCGACGGAGTCTAATTCACTGCCATGGCTGATCCTTTCGGCAGCGCCCTCGAGGATCAGATCGAACTGATCGGTAGCGATGCTGACCGCACATCTGCCGTCGCGGGCCAGGTTACGAGACTTCCGGGTCGCGGATCCGGACGTGAAATACCAGCTGCCGGCGTGCGCAATCACCCCCACCGGCCGCACATGCGGACTGCCGTCGGGATTGATTGTTGTCAGCCACGCCGTATGTCGTTGCGGACCACCGCTGTCCGGCGCCTGCGTCAGCTGACCGTCCAGCACCGTTTTGACGCGGGCCCACTCAATCGTCGGCGCCCCGTACCCGTCGAGATTGTGCGCTGTGATCGTCATAGCAGTGTTGACCGATGCCGGCCCAAAAACTCATCGCCCGTGCAGCAGGAACAGGCCGTAGGCAGCGACGGACTGCGAGTCGGCCACCACCCCCGATCGGATCATCTCCTCGACGTCTTCGCGGGAGAACCACTCGCTGCGCATGTCCTGCTCCTCGTGCTCACGCTCTGTTTCTCCTTCGGAGATCCCGGTGGCCAGGAACACCCAACCGCGCTGACTCGTCATTCCCGGAGCGACATCGAGCAGACCGAGCGCCTCGAACGACGTCGCGCTCAACCCCGTTTCCTCACGGAGTTCACGCGCGGCCAGCTCGGCGGGATCGGCGTCCGTCAAATCGGGTGCGGTGCCCTGCGGGAACTCCCAGCGGCGCGCGCCGACTGGATAGCGGAACTGTTCAACCAGCCGGAATCGGCGGCCGTCGTAGGGGATCACCAGCGCGTACGTCGGCTTGTCCACCACGGCGTAGATACCGGGGCTGCCGTCCGGCCGGCGGATGTCGTCCTCCCGGAAGATCAGCCACGGGTTCCGATAGATCTCGCGCGACGCGAGGCGTTCGATGAAAGGCACGTCGCCCAGTATGAATGCGACCAACCCGACGCAACGGCCATGACGAGGAGGTAGCGTCCGAAACCATGCCTTCCCAAGAAGCCATCACCCAGACCGTCAAAAGCTATCTCACGCACGTCGCCAACGGCGCCACCGACGAGATTGTGAACCTCTACACCGCCGACGCCACCATCGAGGATCCGGCCGGATCGGAGGTGCGGCGCGGCCAGGATGCGGTCCGCGAGTTCTACACGGCGTTCCAAGATGCCAAGAAAGAGACCGAACTCGCCGAAATTCGCGTCGGCGGCAACGAGGCGGCGTTCTTCTGGCACCTCACGCTCGACGCGGGCGACAGCCGTACCCGTATCTCGCCCATCTCATTGATGACGTTCGACGACGACGCCAGGATCACGTCGATGCGGGCGTTCTGGTCGCCTTCCGACGTTCGCGTCCTGTAGCGCAAGGCGTTGCAGAACAAGGGAATGCGAACTTTACGCCGTCTCGGCGACACGTTTGATTCGCCGCAATGTCTGCTCGATCCCTCGGTTCACCTGACGACCCCTCGGTATGGCTGCTTCGGCCAATCTGTTGGGCACTGAGCACCATAAGAACTGAAACGACTCGGTGAGCAACGTTCCCGACGACGACGGCTCCAACGTATAGCGCCACCGTGTTTCTGCACGACCGGCGTCGTCGTTGATGGTCGTGAACGCGAATTCGCGGCCCCGATCGGCGGTATCGACCAAGACGGTTCTTTTCCACCGCAGCGGGCCGAGCCGGTTGTACCCGCGAAAGCGTACGCCCGGCGCCGCCGCCGTTGCCCCGTCCAGCCACTCACACCGATAGCACTCCGGGCTCCACTCCCCCATCCGGGTGACGTCCGCGATCAGGTCGTACACGCGGTCGGGAGGCGCGGCGATGTCGATGCTGTGCTGGCCGCTCCTGGCTGTGGGCATGCCCACAGTATCCCACTGCGGCGACCTCAACTCGAAGCCGTGACTCCGCTTGCAGCACATCGGTGTTGAGCTCCGACAGCAAGCCGGCGAGTCGCCAGAGCCACGAGCATCCGGGCGTTTCGCTGGCAGAAATCGGCACAGTAGCCGATAGTGGGTCTATGCGAGACCGCCCGGGACAGTCGCCGAGCGGCCGAGCCCTCGTCTTCGAACGTGAAACGTGCTGAGCATGCAACGTCACATCATCGTCAGCGGTGACGACGCGCTGGCGACGACGATAGCCGAGGAGCTGGAGAACGCCGGCGCAACCATCGTCAAGCTCGTCGATGACAATGTCGCCGACACCAAGGACGACCTGGTCCAGGCCGGGATCGTTCGCGCGGCCGCGGTGGTCTGCGCAGGGGATGACGATGCGATAAATCTCGAAATCGCCCTACTGGCAAGGAAAGCCAACCCGAACGTACGCGTGGTGGCCCGGCTGGCCAATGACGTACTGCGCGAAGCGATCGCCGACGGTAACGGTCCCGGTGCGATCCTCGATGTCGCCGAGCTGGCGGCGCCGTCCGTCGTCGAGGCAGCTCTGGCCCACACCGTGCACCCGTTCGAAGCGGCCGGGATCAAGTTCCTCGTCTCGGGCTCGCAGGCGCCCTATGACGCAACGCTGCGCGAGATCTACGCCGACCTGGCGCCGGTCGCGGTGATCCACGGCAAGAACTCGCCCGCGCCCGGGTTGCTGGAGACATGTCCGGGCCGCGACCTGAAGGTCCGCGCCGGCGACTGGACCGCGATGATCGGCACCGCCGAAGAGCTGGCGGCTCGCGGCATCAAGGCGCCGCGGCCGAGCACGACACGCATCCGTCAGCGCCGGGTGCGGCGGGCCATTGACGTCGCGCGCGGCCTGCGCAACGACATCAATCCGATGTTTTTGCGTGCGGTAACCGCAGCGTTGGGCGTGCTGATCTTCTCGACGGTGTTGTTGCGCTACTGCTACCAGGCCCACCAGAAAATGACCTGGGTCGACGCCTTGTACTTCAGTACCGAGACGATCGCGACGGTGGGCTATGGCGACTTCAGCTTCCTCTCGCAGCCCACGTGGTTGCGATTGTTCAGCATCATGTTGATGTTCGCCGGCGTGATGACCACGGCCGTCCTCGTCGCGTTCATCGCCGACCTGCTGATTTCGCGCCGCTTCGCTCATACGGCCGGCCGCCGGCGCGCGCGCCACCTGCGCAATCACGTCGTCGTCGTCGGGCTGGGTTCGTTCGGCAGCCGCGTCATCGCCGACCTGACCGCCGCCGGATACGACGTGGCGGTGATCGAGCTCGACGAGAACAACCACTACCTGTCGACGGCCGCCGAACTCGAGGTGCCGGTGATCTTCGGGGATGCGACGCTGCGCCAGACGCTCAAAGCGGCCCGCGTCGACACCGCTCGCGCGGTGGCGGTGCTGACCCACGACGACATGGTCAACATCGAGACCGGGATCGTGCTGCGCGAGATGTTGGGTCCGCGGGTCATGCCCAAGGTCATCCGGCCCGATGTGCCGATCGTGTTGCGCATCTACGACCATGCGCTGGGCAGCGCGGTGGCCGAGCGGTTCGGTTTCGACACTGTTCGTTCGACCGTCGCGTTGGCCGCCCCGTGGTTCGTCGGCGCGGCGATGGGCCTGCAAGTGCTGGGCACGTTTTCCGTTGGGCAGCGCTACTTCATGGTCGGCGGCATGCACGTGGCAGCCGGCAGCGAGCTCGACGGGCTGCGGATGTTCGAACTGTCCACGCAGACCCGCGTCATCGCGATCACCCGCGAGGACGCCCCGGTCCAGCTACACCCGCGGCGCGACGCCCGGCTGCGCGCCGGCGACACCGTCTACCTTGTCGGCCCCTACCGCGAGTTGGTGGCCACGCTGCAAAAGGGCCAACCCCCGCAGCAACCGGACGTCGGCCGCGAACGCCTCCCGGCCTAAAGTCGCCCGGCCACGTCCGCGGCGCGGCGCACCTGATCGAGGTCTGAACTGGTCGGGATGAGCTGAACCTCGTCGGTGCCGATCTCTTCGAATTTGCGCAGCACCGCCGCCAGCTCGTCCTCACTGCCGGCCCAGCCGGTCATCGGGGCCATCGCGTCGACGTACTCAGCCGGAATCCAGTTCATGTAGCGCAGCAGATGCTGATGCACCTGGGCGCGGGACTGTTCGGGCGTACCGAAGGCGAACCAGAACGACGTCATCAGATGGGGTTTGGGCTTGCCGGCCTGCGCCCACGCTGCACGCGCCACATCGAAGAGCTCATTCTGCTTGTCGACGTCCAGGTCCAAGGTGGTGCCGGCCAGTCCGTCGGCCCAGGCTGCCGCGCTGCGGACGGTCTTCGGCCCGATACTGCCGACGAACAGCGGCGGACCACCGGGCTGAACCGGGGCGGGTCCGACCGGGAGCACCGACTCGGTGATCTTTTCGCCGGCCCACACCCGCTTCATCACCGCGACCCGCTCGGCCATGTCGCGCATCGTCTGCGTCGCCGGGTCGGCGCCCACCGCGTGGTAGTCCTCGTGCCTGCCGCCCACGCCGATGCCCACGGTCAACCGCCCGCCGGACAGCATGTCGCCCGTCGCCAGACCTTTCGCCAACATCACCGGATCGTGCAGCTGCGGCACGATCACCGTCGTCATCAGCCGCACCCGTTTGGTCCAGGCAGCGAGCGCACCGAGCAGCGTGAGATTGTCCGGGTTGGTGAACGCGATGCGTTCGCCCCAGCACAGCGACGAGAACGGGCCCTCGTCGATCGTGCGCGCCCAGTTCTGAAGCACCGTGGCATCCAAATCCGGTTCCATCACCGGCATCGTCATTGCTATCCGCACGACGGCGATTCTGGCATGCCTTCAACACTGCTTCCTGGAGTGGCACCATGGGTCCAGTGACCTTCACGAGTACGTCCATCGCACATGTCCGCCTTACGGTCACCGATATCGAGCGTTCGCGGCAGTTCTACGAGAGCGTGTTCGATTGGCCAGTGCTGCTCGAAGTTCCCGAGAGCGCGAGCGAGGCAACCCGCGACCAGTTGAGCTTTCTGTACGGCGGCGTCATCTACGACCTCGGCGGCACGCTTCTCGGGCTGCGGCCGGTCGCCACGGACCGCTTCCACGAAGACCGCTGCGGTCTTGACCACATCGCGTTCCGGCTCGCCAGCTTGGCAGAATTGGATACCGCGGCTGCACATCTCGATGAAATAGGTATCGAGCACGAGCCGGTCAAAGACATTGGGCCGTCATACATTCTGGAGTTCCGCGACCCCGACAACATCGCCTTGGAACTGACGGCGCCCAAGTAGCGCTTCGTGCGTTGTCGCCTCGCGGCGACAGTGGTTGACTGGAAAGAACTATGTCTATCAATTTCAACCACACCATCGTCGCCGCACGCGACAAACGCGAGTCCGCGGAATTTCTCGCCGAGCTCTTCGACCTGCCCAACCCGAAGCCATTCGGCAACTTCATGGTTGTCGCACTCGAGCACGGCGTGAACCTCGATTTCGCGAACGCCCCCGAGGGCGAGGAAATCCGGCGGCAGCACTACGCCTTCCTGGTTTCCGAGCCGGAGTTCGACACGATCTACGGCAAGATCCGATCGCGCGGCCTGCAGCATTGGGCCGATCCTCGGCAAAGCCGTCCCGGCGAGATCAACCACAACCACGGAGGTCGCGGGGTTTACTTCCTGGACCCCTCCGGGCATGCCATGGAGATTCTGACTCGGCCCTACGGCTCGGCCGGCTGAGCCTTACGGCCTAGTCGCCGCGCGAAGCGCCGTGCCGGACGCTCTCCTGGCCGCGATAGTCGTCGGCAAGCTTCCCGACGTGCTTGGGCAGGGTGCCGGATGCGACATCGGCCAGGGTCGTCTCCTCCAGCACCGAGCGCATGCTGGCGCGCAGCGCACGCCAGACGTCGGCCAGGGGCGCCGTGGGTCCCGAGTACGGCAGATCACCCAGACCGATGTCTCGGACGCTGGCCAGCGGCCCGTCAATGCAGCGCAGCACGTCGGCAATGCTGATCTCGCTGCCCGGACGGGCCAGCTCATAGCCCCCGTCGCGCCCGCGGTGGCTGCGCACCAGGCGGTCGGTGCGCAGGTTGGTAAGGATGTCGACCAGGAACTGCGGCGGTATGCCCTGCGCCTGGGCCAAATCGTCGGTTTTGACCAGCGTGCCGCTGTCCACGGTGGCGAGCTGGATCATCGCCCGCACCGCGTACTCCGCCTTTGCTGACATCCGCACCCTGAGGATTGTGCCACCCGCCGCCCGGTGACGATGCGGTCCGCTCCGCGGACCGAGGTGGGGGTACCTCCCAGCCGCGAAGCGGCTAGGGGGCAAGGCGGGCAATCAGACCCGGACGTTTGGGTCTGTGCGCCTAGCTGCGCAACTCCAGCAGGTCGATCACGCTCTGCGCCATCTCCTCGAGCGAGCGGTCCGGGATCAGCCGCAGATCCGGGTTTTTCGGCCGCTGGTACGGACTGTCGATACCGGTGAAATGCGTGATCTCGCCCGCGCGGGCTTTGGCATAGAGCCCCTTGGGATCACGCGCCTCACACTCGGAGATCGGGGTGTCGCAGAACACCTCGAAGAATTCAAATCCAGCGTCGGCGTGCACTTTACGAGCCATCTCGCGATGTTCAGACAGCGGGCTGATCGCGGGGACCAGTACGGTCTGGCCCGAATCGGCGAGCAGCGTCGCGACATGGGCGAGCCGGCGCAGGTTCTCCGCACGATCGGCCATGGAAAAGCCCAGGTCAGCATTCAGGCCGTGCCGCAGGTTGTCACCGTCGAGAACGTAAGCGGGAGTTCCCTTTTCGAGCAGCTTCTGCTCGACCAGCATGGCCACCGACGATTTGCCCGCACCCGACAGGCCGGTCAGCCACACCGTCCGGCCCCGGGCCGCCCGGTCTTCGGCCGTGACCAGCGACTCGTGCCGCACCGTGTTCGGGCTTGCCTTCTGCGCCGCGCCGTCGCGCAACACCATGCCCGCCGCCACGGTGCCGTTGGTGTTCGGGTCGATCAGGATGAACGAACCGGTGCTGGCGTTGCGGGTGTACTCGTCGAGCAGCAACGGCACCTGCGTGCGCAGCGAAATACGGCCAAGTTCGTTGAGCTTCAACGCCGTAGCGCTCTTGTCCCGATGCAGGGTATTGACATCGAGCCGGTAGTCCAGCGCGGTGACCCGCGCGCGCGTGGTTCGAGTGGTGTGCTTGATGACGTAATCACGACCCGGCTCGAGCGAAGCGCCGTCGGCCATCCAACACACGGTCGCGTCGAATTCCTGCGCGACCCTGGGCTGGTTGTTGGTGCGGGCGATCATGTCACCACGCGAAATGTCGATATCGTCAGCCAAGCTCACCGACACGGCCATCGGCGGAAACGCCTCTTGCACAGGCCCATTCGGGCCTTCGATCGTGGTGATCTTGCTGGTCTTGCCGACCGGCAGCACCACCACCTCGTCGCCGGGGCGCATCACCCCACTGGCCACCGTTCCGGCGTAACTGCGGTGGTCTCGATGCTCGTGGGTCTGCGGCCGGATCACGTACTGGACCGGGAACCGCACGTCGACCAGGTTGCGGTCACCGGCGATGTACACCTCTTCGAGGTGTGAGAGCAACGCCGGGCCCTCATACCAGGGCGACTGGTCGGATTTGGTCACGACGTTGTCGCCGTGCAGCGCGGACATCGGGATGGTGGCCACGTCCTGCACGTCCAAACGTGCGGCGAAGGCGTGGAACTCATCCCGAATCGCTTCGAACTTCTCTCTGTCCCAGTCGATCAAGTCCATTTTGTTGACCGCCAGCACGATGTGCTGGATGCCCAACAGCGACGCCAGGAAGGCGTGCCGGCGTGACTGCTCGAGCAGGCCCTGTCGGGCGTCGACGAGCACGATCACCAGCTGGGCGGTCGAAGCGCCGGTCACCATATTGCGGGTGTACTGAATGTGGCCCGGGGTGTCGGCGATGATGAATTTCCGCTTGGGAGTGGCGAAGTAGCGGTAGGCGACATCGATGGTGATGCCTTGTTCACGTTCGGCCCGCAGGCCATCGGTGACCAGCGACAGGTCGGTGTACTCGTGGCCGCGCTCCTTGGACGTCCGCTCCACCGAGGCCCACTGGTCTTCCATCACGGCCTTGGAGTCGTAGAGCAGGCGCCCGATCAGCGTCGACTTGCCGTCGTCGACGGAGCCCGCGGTAGCCAGCCTCAGTAACGTTGCCATCAGAAGTAACCCTGTCGTTTCCGGTCTTCCATTCCAGCCTCTGAGATGCGGTCGTCAGCCCTGGTAGCGCCGCGCTCGGTCAGCCGCGACACCGCGGTCTCGGCAATGACCTCCGACACCGTGGCGGCTTCCGATTCGACACACCCGGTGCAGGTGACATCCCCGACGGTGCGGAACCGCACCATCTTCTCCATCACCGGCTCGTCGGCACGCGGCTGCAAGTGGCGGTCTACCGCCAGCAACATCCCATCACGCTGAAAAACCTTGCGCTGGTGTGCGAAATAGATCGACGGCAACTTGATCTTCTCCGCCCCGATGTAGGACCAGATGTCGAACTCGGTCCAGTTCGACAGCGGGAAGACTCGGATGTGCTCGCCCTTGTGGTGCCGGCCGTTGTAGAGGTTCCACAGCTCGGGCCGCTGGACCTTGGGGTCCCACTGGCCGAATTCGTCACGGAAGCTGAACACCCGCTCCTTGGCGCGCGCCTTCTCTTCGTCGCGCCGGGCCCCGCCGAACGCGGCGTCGAATTTGTTCTCCCGGATCGCGCGCAGCAGCGTCACGGTCTGTATCGGGTTGCGCGACGGGATGGTCTCGACGACCCGGCCGGCGTCGATGTCTTCCTGCACCGACGCCACCACCAAGCGCACCCCGAACTGCTCGACGAGTTCGTCGCGGGTCGAGATCACCTCGTCGAAGTTGTGGCCGGTGTCGACATGCATGACCGGGAACGGCAGCCGCCCGGGGCGGAACGCCTTCAGGGCCAGGTAGAGCATCACGATGGAGTCCTTGCCGCCGGAGAACAGCAGCACCGGCCGCTCAAACTCCGCGGCAACCTCCCGGATGATGTGGATGGCCTCCGCCTCCAAGCGAGCGCAGATGGCTCAATTCGTACTGGCCGGCGGAGGGCCCCGCCGTCACACCACTGGTCATGGTTCCTTGCCCAATCCGTATATCCGGATAAATTTGGTAGAACTGACCATGTTTACGGTCATTACCGTCTATAAAACCAGCCCACCCCAGCGGTGTCAATGGGCAGCGGCAGGTGGCGCGCGAGCCGAGCACCGGGCACATTGCGCCAGGTTGCGGCGACAGCTCTGTTGCCGGGGCCGCTCGGTAGGAAAGCATGGACGGATGACCACTTCTTCCGCTCCCGCGAGCGGGCGCGACGTGATCGCGCAGTTTCTCCCCCAATCACCGTTCGTCGCCAAGCTGGGAATCGTCGCCGACCACCTCAGCGATGACGAAGTACGGCTGCGGCTGCCGTGGGATCCCTCGAATGTCACCGTCGGCGACATGGTTCACGGCGGCGCCATAGCCACGCTCGCCGATCTCACCGTCATGGCGGCGGCATGGTGCGGAGTGGAAGCACCGCCCGGGCTGCGCGGCGTCACGGTGTCGATGGCCCTGGACTTCATGGCGCCGGCCCGGGCCACCGACGTGATCGGGGTGGGCCGAGTGCTGCGGCGGGGCCGATCGTTGACCAACTGCGAGGCCGAGATCGTCGACCCGGAGGGCAGGCTGATCGCCAAAGCCCTCGCTACTTATAAAGTCGGCTGAACACCGTCGGCGCGTTGGTCGGTTCGAGACTTCCTAGAGGGTGATCTCTTCGAGCTTGCCGGTCGCGACATCGAAGACGAAGCCGCGCAACGACACATGCTTGGTCACAAACGGGCTGTTCTCGATGCGGCGCAGCGACTGCCGGACGTCCTCGGCAATATCCGGGAAGGCCTCGGCTGCCCACGGCGGCTTCACACCCGTCTCTTCTTGGATGGTGCGCTTGAAGTCGTCGTCGGTGAAGGTGAGCATCCCGCAGTCGGTGTGGTGGATCAGGATGACCTCTTGAGTCCCCAGCAGCCGTTGACTGATGGCCAGTGAACGAATGACGTCATCGGTCGCGACTCCACCGGCATTGCGGATGACGTGGGATTCACCTTCATTAAGACCGAGGGCCCGGTAGACGTCGAGCCGGGCGTCCATACACGCGACGACCGCGACGTGTTTGCTCGGCGGCAAGGGCAGTGGGCCGTTGAACGTGCTTGCGTACTCGGCGTTGTTGGCCAGGTAGTCATCGGTAACCGTCACGGTGCCGCAGTGTATCCCCTTCGGCTGGCGCAGCGTCTAGTTTTGCTCGGCCAGTTCTTATGTGCCTGCGCTACAGGTCGTTACCCGCATAGGACTGGTTGAAGCTTTTGTTGGCCAGCGGGAAGTCGGGGACGATGGTGTCGGTCATCGCCACGGGCAGCGCGGGCCAGTTGAACCAGGACGGGTCAACGATTTTGGCGCGGGTGATGTGGTTAGTCGCGTCGATTTCGACACGGTGCACAATGGTGCCGCGCCAACCTTCGACGATGCCGATACCGCTGCTCGACGCACCCGGTCGGTCGACTCTGGCGATGTATTCGATTGCACCGCTGTGCGATTCGACAATATGCCGGGCGAGGATGGCGGACGCGGCGAACTCGTCGCGCCGCACGGTGTAGCGGGCGAGGACGTCGCCATCTGCCGCACCGATTTCCGCGATGGGCAGCTCGGCGGTGGGGTGCTCGACCCGGGCATCGGTGCGCAGGCCGCTGGCACGAGCGACGTACCCCAGACAGCCCAGCGCGGAGGCGTCTTCGGAGCGGAGGATGGCGGTGCCGGCGAATCGGTCGTAGGCAACCGCGTTGGCCAGTGTCAGCGAGGCGACCTCGGCCACGTCGGCGGCGAGCAGTTGAAGTTCCTCGGTGTCCGGAAGAGCTTGCAGCGCAATCCCGCCCGGGCGGATGGCGCCGCGCAGCAGCCGGTGGCCGGTAATGGCGGCATTGAGCCGCAGCAGTCTTTCGCGGATGCGCTGCGCGTGCGTGTTGGCGATGCCGTAGCCGATGTCGTTGGCCAAGGCACCGAGATCGGCGGCGTGGTTGTAGAGCCGCTCGAGTTCGACGATCAAGGCCCGCAGCCGGTGCACCTCATCGGGCAGCTCGATGCCGAGGGCGTCTTCGATAGCGAGGCTGTGGGCCAGGGCGTGCGCGGCCGACGTGTCGCCGCTGATGCGTTCGGCGAGATCGACAGCCCCGAAAGCGGTACGGCCATGGAACAGCTTCTCGATGCCACGGTGCACGAACCACAGCCGGGCCTTCAGCCGCACGACCGTCTCGCCCGCCACAGAGAAACGGAAGTGGCCGGGTTCGATAAGGCCGGCGTGGACGGGGCCGACCGGAATTTCGTAGATCCCGGGTCCTTCGACGTTAAGGAAGGGGAATGCGCCGGTGTCGGCGAATTCGGGTGCGGGTCCCGCGTTCGTGCGCATGGGATGCCAGTCGGGCCAGTGTGCGTGGCGGACCAGGCGGCGGGGGTTGGGATGGCCGACGGGACGGATTCCGTACAGGTCCGCCATTTCGCGCTCGAATCGGCTAGCCGGAAACGATACATAGGCCAAGGATCGGATATGTGGATCGCTGACGGGTACAACACATTCCAGCTCGACGCGGCGATCGGGCCAGCCCGCCAGGAACAGATAGACCACCCGCAGACTGTCTCCGTCGTCGTGCGCGGCGACCAGCGCCAGCCGGAACGAGTCGTCTAGCAAGCTGTTCGGCCATTTCGGTGAGTCCGCCCTGGGAGACCCTGTGCCGCAACCAGCTTCGGCTCACCGCGAGACTCCGACATTGCTGCTCGCGGCGGCGAACAGGTCGGTGAGTGGACCCGCCGTGATGCCCAGGGCTGTCGAAACGACGATCCCGACGATCAGGGCCGCCGCGGCGGTGACGGGCACGGTAATCGGTGGCGCGCCCGCCGCGGGGGCACCAAGCAGTACGCGCCCCGAATTGCGGGCCAGGGCGGCGAAGGCGATCGCGATCAGCAGCATCGCGGCGCCCAGCACCCACGCCAGCCGCGCGTTGGCCAGCGAGCGCGCGATGGCCAGCTCGCTGGCGAACATCGCGAACGGGGGGAGGCCCAGCAGGACAATCAGGCCGGTGGCAAGTGACACGCTGATCAGCCGCGAGCGGCGCAGGACGCCGGTGACGTCGGCGATGGCGGTGGAGTTGTGCGCGGCCTGGAGCTGACCGCCCGCCAGGAACAACACGGTCTTGGCGATCCCGTGGGCGAGCACATGCAACAGCAGAGCGGAGATCGCCAGTGTGGTGCCGACGGCTTCCGCGATCGCTATCAGGCCCATGTTCTCCATCGACGAGTACGCCAGCATGCGCTTGATATCGCCGGTGACGGTCAGCATCATCGCCGCGATCAGCAGGGTCACCAACCCGACCACCAGCAACCCGCTGCGCAGGAAGGTGGGTCCGGCGGCCGCGTCGATGATGGGCCGCAGCCGGATGAGCACCGAGAATGCCACCGACAGCAGCACCCCGCTCATCAGCGCGGACACCGGCGCGGGGGCTTGGCTGTGGGCGTCGGCCAGCCAGGTATGGAAGGGGAAGAGCCCGGCCTTGGCGCCGTAACCGATGAGCAACAGTCCGCCGGCAAGCCTCGTGACCGCCGGATTCAGGCCGTGGGCGTGCGCGGCCAGGACGTCGAGGTTCAGCGCGTGGGCAGCGGGTGCGTCGGCGTAACGTGCCGCGAAGTACAGCAGCACAGTGCCCAAGAATGCGACGGCGATACCCACCGAGCAGATCACGACATACTTCCAGGTCGCTTCCAGCGCCGTGCGGGTGCGGCGATGTCCCACCAGGAAGGCGGTAATCACGGTGGTGGCCTCGATAGCTACCCATACCACCCCAATATTGTTGGCGCACACCGCGAGAACCATCGCCGCCAAAAACGCCGGCGTCAGCACACCATAGAGACGGGCACCGCGCTCGTCGATATGGGCATGCGCGAGTTCGGTATCGATGTAACTGACGCTCGCCCAGGTGGCCAGCGTGCCGACGATTCCGATGACGATAAGCATGGTCACCGTGAGCGCGTCGGCACGCAGCAACCCGCCCAGCGCGAACCGGGGACCGGACCCGACCCGAAACCCTAACGCCGCAGCGCACACCAGTACGGTGACCGCAGACAGGACCGTCACCGCAGCGGTCACGTGCCGCCACCCGCCCACCAGGGCGGCGATTGACGCGGCGAGCGGCGCAAGGATCGCAGCGAGCAGCAATACGGTCATCAGTCGTGTAGTTCCTGCAGCTTGTCCAGGTCGGCGTCGCCGAAAGTGCGTCGCAGCCGGCTAGTCAACACACCGATCACAATGACGGCCAACAGCACATCAAGTGAGGCGCCAAGTTCGACAATCAACGGCACTCCCGCGGTGAGCAGGAACGCGGTCGCGGCAATCCCGTTGTCTAGCATCAGGAATCCGGCGGCTTGCGAGATCGCGTGCAACCGTGTGGTCAACACGAAGAGCGCAATCAGCACCACCGCGAACGCGGCAGGCACGGCGTTGGTGCTGGGGCCCGGTGCCAGGTCGACCACGGGTTGGGTGATCGCGAAGGCGGCGATGGTCAGCCCGCCGGTAATCAGCAGCGAGCTGGTGGTGTTCACCAGCGGGGTAGCCTCCCGTCGCGAGGCGACTTCGGCCCTCACCACGCGGGCTAGCAGCCACGGCAACACCGCCACGCGTAGCGCCAGTACCGCGACGGCCACTCCGACCAGTGCAAGATCGCGATCGTGGATGCCGCGCAACATCGGGATCGCTGTGAGGGCCAGACCCTGCCAAGCCAGCAGATGCACGATGGCGGGCAGTTCGCGGCGCCAGACGATCAATATCGCGGTGAGCATGAGCCCGCCTGCGGCGAAGTCAATGAGGACCGAAAAATTGGCGTCGGTCATCGCGGGGCCCTCACGTGCCGACCGTGAAGAAGTTGGCGGCGGTGACCGCGAGCAGGGCCAGCAGAAACGAACCCGCCAGCAGTTCGGGCACCCGGAATAGTCGAAGTTTGGCGATGAACACCTCGAATGTCGCAAGCAGCGTCGCGAGGACCGCGACCTTGGCGGCTATTGCAACCACGCCGGCCAGCACCTCAAGCGCGGTGGGCTGGGCGCCCGCGATCCCCCACGGCAGGAACAGATTCGCCAACAGCGCCAGCAGAACCGTGAGCCGCATCCCCGACGCCCATTCGACCAGCGCCAATCGGGGGCCGCCATACTCGAGGACCATCGCTTCGTGCACCATTGTCAATTCCAGGTGGGTCGCTGGGTTGTCCACCGGCAGCCGGCCGGTCTCGGCGACGATGACGATCACCAGCGCGACGAAGGCGAGCACAGCGGCCAAAGACATGACGTGGCCGGGGTGTGCGATCGTATTCGTCACCAGCGCACCAAGATTGGTCGATCCGGCCGGGATGGACAGCGCGAACACCGCCAACAGGATCGTCGGCTCCACGAGGGCGGCAATAGTGATCTCGCGGCTTGCGCCCATGCCACCGAACGAGGTGCCGGTGTCGATGCCGGCAAGAGCGAGCGCCACGGTGCCCAGAAATAGCAAGCCGACGACTGCGAACAAGTCGGCGCTGGTGTCCAGCGGCGACCCCGTAGCGACGATAGGTGCGATCGCGGCGATCAGTAGCGTAGTCCCGGCGACGATCGCGGGCGCGGCGGCGAACACGACCGTCGTTCCTCTCGGCGTGATCTGTTGCTTGCCAAGTTGTTTGAGCAGATCGCGCCATGGCTGCAAAACACCCCCGCCGGCTCGTCCCTCCCAGCGGGCCCGCACCTGCCGCGTCGCGCCGACCACCACCGGCGCGCCCACTGCGACCGCACCAAGCTGGGCTGCCCCGGCGACGTAGGACATCGCGTTCACCTGGCAACCACCAGCACGATCAGCACGCCCAACGCCCCGTAGGCCAGGTAGAGGTGGACGCTGCCGGTGTGAGCGCGCCGGACCAGCCCGGCCACGGCGACTATCGCAGCGACCACCGGGGTATAGAGACGCAGTTCGATCGTGTCCGTAATCGCGGTGCGGTAGGTGATCCTTTCGGCCATGAACCGTGATTCCGCCGTGTGGGTGACCTCGATGCCGGTATCGGGGCGCAGCACATCATCGAAGACCCGCTGCAGCGGCTCGGCGAACGACGTGGCCGTGTATTGCATACGCTCGGTGAGCTCGTCGGCGCCGCATGCCCATAACGGCGACACGACCGGTGCCGGGCGCCGGCGGGAACGCGACCGGGCCAGCCCGGTCGCCACCAGCGCCGCGGCCACCACACTGACGGCGATCACGCCGGGTGCGATCGACCCGGACACCCCGGGGAGTCGCACCACGGCACCGAAATCGGTGAACTCGACGGCGCGTGCGAGCGGCAGCGTTGCAAGCGTCCGGCGCAGTGCCGGGGCGACGAGCATCGGCGCCACCGCCAGCACCAGGCAGCCGCCGGCCGCGATCGCCATGCCGACGCGCATGGTGGCCGGCGCCTCACTCGCGTCGGCGGCCTGCCTGGAACGCGGACGGGCGAGAAACCCGATCCCGAACGCCTTGACCATCGCCGCCACGCTCAGACCGGTGGCAAGTGCGACCGCGCCGACCGCCAGGGGTGTCGTCAGCGCCACGATGGAATCGTGTCCGGGAGCGGCGTGGATCAGTGACTGCACCAGTAGCCACTCGCTGACAAAACCGGCACCGAGCGGCAGCCCGCACGCCCCCAGCGCGGCCACTCCGAAAAACACGGTGGTCATCGGCATCCGGCGAGCCAGCCCGCCGAGCAGGTCAAGGTCACGCAGCCCAGTCGAAGCCAGCACCGACCCCGCCGCGAGGAAGCCCAGGCTCTTGAACGCCGCGTGCGCCATCAGATGCAGTACCGCCGCGGCTGCCGCAATCGTCGCAGGACCGTAAGCGCCGGTATCCGCGAAAAGCGTTGCCGCACCGAGCGCCAACGTGACCAGGCCCATGTTCTCTGTCGTCGAATAGGCCAGCAGCCGTTTGATATCGGTGGCCACCGAGGCCTGCAGCACTCCGTATAGCGCGGATATTGCGCCGACGGCCAAAAGCGTAAGCGCCCACCAGCGCGGACCCGGCCCGAGCAACTGCAGATCGAAGCGAACGATGCCGTAAATCCCCAGGTTGACCATCGCCGCGCTCATCAGGGCCGACACCGGGCTGGGTGCCTCGGGGTGGGCACGCGGTAGCCAGGCGTGCAGTGGCACCAATCCCGCCTTCGACCCGAAGCCGAGCAGCGTCAGCACAAACACAGCAGTGCGGGCCCCGTCAGACACCCCCGAGAGATCGGCGAACCGGTCCGCTCCGCCGGCCGCCGATAACACCATCAGCCCGACCAGGATCGCGACGAACCCGAGCTGGGTCATCACCGCGTACGACAGACCCGCCGAGCGGACCTGCGGGCGGGTGTGCTCGGACAGCACCAATGTCAGCGACGCGATCGCCATCAACTCCCAGGCCAGCAGAAACGTCGTCACCGATCCCGCGGCCGGCACCAGCACCATCGCCGCGACAAACACCGGCAACACCGCCAGGGCGACCCAGCTCAGATGCTCACGTCGCGCGTACCCGATCGCATAGCAGCCGACCGGCACCGCCACCGCGCCCGTGAGCGCCATGAAGAATCCGCCCAGTGGATCGAGCTCAATCCGTATGCCGGACAACGGAAGAAGCCAGTCGATGGCTACCGGACGTAACGATCCGAACATTCCCTGCAAGCCCAGCCACACCCCGACGATGCCCACACCCGACGTGATGATCCCACCGACAGTCGGACCGAAAGCCTTTGGTGGCAACATATTTGGCGTCGACGTCGCGACGACCGTCGATGTGGTGGTCATTTCCCCGTCACGGATCGCAGGGCCGCAACGATTTCGGCGGGTGTGGGCGGGCATCCCGCGATCTCGATATCGACGGGCACCAGCTCACCCACCGCACCGGCGACGGCGTAGGCATCCTTGAACACCCCTCTGTTCAAGGCGCAGTCTCCGCACGCGATCACCACCCGCGGACGTGGCGTCGCCTCGAGGGTGTTACGCAGCGGGCCGGCCATGTTGCGCGTCACCACCCCGGTTACCAGCAACGCATCCGCGTGCCGGGGCGAGGCCACCAGCCGTGCTCCGAACCGTTCCGCGTCGTACACCGGGCCGAACACTCCCGAAATCTCCACCTCACATCCGTTGCACGAACCCGCGTCGACATGCCGGATCTGCAGCGAACCTCGCACTCCCGCCAGCGGTTCTGTTGCCGGCGGGGGCGGCGCGCCCAGGGGCTCGACGATCCGGCCGACGCGAAGGATTTTGGCGAGCCAGCCCATGGCACTAATTCGCTGTTCCGTCGGCGCGCAGATCTTCCAGCACCGCGACCCGGTCAGTGAGCACCCTGGCCAGGACCTTGCGAGCTACCGCGAGCAGCTCGGCGATATCGGGCGATGCGATCGAATAGGTCACGACATTGCCATCGCGGTCCGCGACGACAACTCCGGCCCGACGCAACACGGCCAGCTGCTGGGATAAGTTCGACGCCTCGAGCCCGACATCGGACAACAACAACTCTCCGACCGAGCGGTCCCGCTCCACCAGCAGCTCGAGAATCCTGATTCGTGCCGGGTGCGCAAGCGTTTTGAAAAGGTCGGCTTTGAGCTTGTAAAGGGGCTTCGATTCCAACCTTGCTCCTGAAGGCTTCGCTATTCCGACAGTTGAACAATTGAAGAATTCATCATATCGCAAAAGGCCACCGCTGCTGAACGGTGGTCGCACGCGCTGCACTCGAGAGCGCTCCGAGCCGGCTCGCGCTCCTCTCGCTAACCTGTCCCCATGCAATGCAGGCGGGCGGACCGGGCATGATCCGGTATCTTGCCCGGCGGTTCCTCAACTACATCGTCCTGCTGGTGCTGGCGTCTTTCCTGACTTTCCTGCTGACCTCGCAGACGTTTCATCCGCTCGACAGTTTTGTGCAGCGCCACCCAACGCCGCCACCGGAGGTTATTCACGCCAAAGCCGTTCAGCTGGGCTTGGACAAACCGGTGCCCATCCGCTACGCGAGATGGATTTCCGGTGTGGTCCGCGGTGACTTCGGAGTGACGGTGAGCGGTCACCCGGTCTCCCAGGAGCTGTGGCGCCGGGTCGGGGTGAGCCTGCGACTGGTGGTGACCGGTTCGGTGCTGGGCACGCTGATCGGCGTCATCGTGGGCGCCTGGGGCGCGGTCCGCCAGTACAAGCTGAGCGATCGTGTGATCACGGTGCTGTCGCTGATCGTGTTGAGCATCCCGTCTTTCGTGCTGGCGAGTTTGCTCATTCTGGGTGCGCTGCGGGTCAACATGCTCGCCGGAGTGGGGATCTTCCAGTACACCGGTGAGACCTCGCCGCTCCCGCCCAGTGGAACCGTCGACGAGCTCATCGAACGCTTGCAACACATCGTGCTGCCCACTCTCACCCTCGCCCTGGGCGCAATCGCGGGATTCAGCCGCTACCAACGCAATGCGATGCTCGACGTGCTCGGCGAGGATTTCATCCGGACCGCGCGCGCGAAGGGCCTGACCCGCCGGCGCGCGTTGTTCAAACACGGATTGCGCACCGCGCTGATTCCGATGGCCACGTTGTTCGCCTACGGCGTGAGCGGCCTGGTGGTGGGCGCGGTGTTCGTCGAGAAGATCTTCGGCTGGCACGGCATGGGTGAGTGGGTTGTGTCAGGAATCGCGACCCAGGACGCCAACGTCGTCGCAGCGATCACGCTTCTCTCCGGAGCGGCGGTTCTGCTGGCGGGACTGTTGTCCGACGTCATTTACGCGGCGCTGGATCCCAGGGTGCGGGTTTCATGAAGCAAGACGCTGCGCAAAGCACACCGGTACGGTCTGGCATCGACCCGGCCGCCACCTTCACATCCCGCCGAAACCTGTTGATTCGCCGCTTCCTTCGCAATAAGCCCGCGACGGCGGCGCTGATTCTGCTGGCACTGGCATTCATCGGCTGCTACGCACTACCGCCCCTACTGCCTTACAGCTATACCGATCTGGACCTGCACGCGCTGCTACAGCCGCCGTCGGGAAAACACTGGTTCGGCACCAACGCCTTGGGCCAGGACCTACTGGCCCGGACCCTGTGCGGCATGCAGAAGTCACTACTGATCGGCTTTTGCGTGGCCTTGATATCGACCACCATCGCCGCCACCGTCGGGTCGATTGCCGGCTATTTCGGTGGCTGGCGCGACCGAACGCTGATGTGGCTGGTGGACCTGCTGCTGGTCGTGCCGAGTTTCCTGCTCATCGCGATCGTCACGCCACGCACCAAACAATCGAACAGCATTCTCTGGCTCATCGTGCTCCTCGCAGCATTCGGCTGGATGGTCAGCTCACGAATGGTGCGCGGGCTGACGATGAGCCTGCGAGAACGCGAATTCGTCCGTGCGGCAAGATATATGGGGGTGTCGAGCCGCCGGGTGATCACGCATCACATCGTGCCGAATGTCGCCTCGATCCTGATCATCGACGCAACACTGAACGTGGGATTCGCGATCCTGGCCGAAACCGGGTTGAGCTTCTTGGGTTTCGGTGTTCAGCCGCCAGACGTTTCGCTGGGCACGCTGATCGCGGAGGGCACTCCTTCGGTGACCACATTCCCCTGGGTCTTCCTGTTCCCGGGCGCGGCCTTGGTATTGATTGTGTTGTGCGCGAATCTCGCCGGTGACGGACTGCGCGACGCCGTCGATCCGGGTGCCCGGCCGGCACGCCGGAAAAAGCGGCGACCAGTTAGGCGGCCCCGGTGACGGCGCTGTTAGAGGTGACCGACCTCAGCGTTACCTTCGACACCGCGGACGTGCGGGTGCCCGCGGTGCGCGGCGCGACCTACCACATCGATCCGGGCGAAGTGCTCGCCATCGTCGGAGAATCGGGCTGCGGTAAAAGCACCGCCGCCATGGCCGTGGTCGGGCTGCTGCCCGAATACGGTGAGGTGTCGGGTTCGGTGCGGTTACACGGCCAGGAATTACTCGGGCTGTCCGACCAGGCGATGTCACAGATCCGCGGAAAGACGATCGGGACCGTGTTCCAGGACCCGATGTCGGCGCTCACTCCCGTCTACACCGTCGGCGACCAGATAGCCGAAGCCATCAGGGTTCACCACCATGACATCAGCCGGGCAGATGCCCGCAAGCGTGCCGCAGAGTTGCTCGAGCTGGTCGGCATCGCGCAGCCGGACCGCCGGGCAAAAGCGTTCCCCCACGAGCTGTCTGGCGGCGAGCGCCAGCGGGTGGTGATCGCGATCGCGATCGCCAACGATCCGGACCTGCTGATCTGTGACGAGCCCACCACCGCGTTGGACGTCACCGTGCAGGCACAGATTCTCGACGTCCTGCGCACTGCACGCGACGTCACCGGCGCGGGCCTGTTGATCATCACCCATGACCTGGGCGTGGTCTCGGAATTCGCCGACCGGGCAATGGTCATGTACGCCGGGCGCGAGGTCGAGATCGCGACCGTTGACGATCTGTACCGCGACCGCCGCATGCCCTACACGGCCGGGTTGCTCGGTTCGGTGCCGCGGCTGGACGCCCCGCAGGGCACTCGACTGATTCCGATTCCGGGCGCGCCACCCAATCTGTCGACGCTGGCACCCGATGCCTGCCCGTTCGCTCCCCGCTGTCCACTGGTGATCGACGAATGTCGTTCGGCTGAACCAGCTCTGGTCACCGTCTCCGAAGACCACCGGGCGGCCTGCATCCGTACCGACGACGTCGCGGGTCGCACTGCCGCTGACATCTTCGACGTGTCCACACAGCCGCCGGCGATCGACAGCGCGGCGGACGAACGCGCAACCGTGCTACGAGTCATGGACATCAGCAAGACCTACCCGCTTACCAAAGGCGTGATCTTCCGCCGGCGGGTGGGCGAGGTGCGAGCGCTCGACGGCGTCAGCTTCACCCTGGAACAGGGCCGCACGCTGGCGATCGTCGGCGAATCCGGTTCTGGGAAATCGACTACCCTGCAACAGATCCTGGAACTGACCGCACCACAAGCGGGTTCCATCGAGGTTCTCGGCGAAGACGTCGCAACGTTGAGTCCGGAGACCCGGCGCGCACTGCGACGCGACCTCCAAGTGGTATTCCAAGACCCGGTCGCGTCCCTGGACCCCAGGCTACCCGTTTCCGACATCATCGCCGAACCGTTGCAGGCGAGCGGCTTTCGCAAGGGTGACACCGACGCGCGAGTCGCGGAGCTGCTCGACATCGTTGGTTTGCGCCGTGCCGACGCAACTCGCTATCCGGCCGAGTTCTCCGGTGGGCAAAAGCAGCGCATCGGCATCGCGCGGGCGCTGGCGTTGCAGCCCAAGATCCTGGCCCTCGACGAGCCGGTGTCGGCTCTGGACGTCTCGATCCAAGCCGGGATCATCAACCTGTTGCTCGACCTGCAAGCGCAGTTCGGTTTGTCGTATCTGTTTGTCTCACATGACCTTTCCGTGGTCAAACACCTGGCGCATCAGGTGGTGGTGTTGTACCGGGGCGCCATAGTCGAGCAGGGCGACGGCGACGAGGTCTTCAAGAACCCACAGCACGAATACACCCGGCGACTGCTAGACGCCGTTCCGCGAGCGCATCCCGATGTCACAGCCCGTTAGCATCGTCGGGGTGACGCACGCACCGAGAGCCCGCAAGCTCGCAGCCCTGCTGTTAGCGCTCGTGTTGGTGGTCACCGGATGCTCGAGTGGGTATCAGGACCTTCCGGAGGCCCGAGCCGCGCAGGTCGGAGCTAGCAGCGACATGAACCCGCAGGACCCTGCCACGCTGCGGGACGGCGGCAACCTGCGACTCCCGCTGACGGCCTTCCCGGACAACTTCAACGAGTTGAACATCGACGGCAACACCTCGGACACCAATGCGATTGTGGCCCCCACGCTGCCAGGGGCATTCATGACTCAGGCCGACGGGACGCTGAATCTCAACACCGACTATTTCACCGGTGCCGAGCTGACCGGTACCAACCCCCAGACCGTCACGTACACAATCAATCCGAAAGCAACCTGGAGCGACGGCAAGCCGATCACGTGGGAAGACCTCAAGTCTGAGGTTGACGCGTGCAGCGGCCGCGACAAGAAGTACTTGATCGCCAGCCGCGCCGGGTTCGAACGCGTGAAATCGGTGACCAGAGGTGTTGACGACCGGCAAGCAGTGGTCACCTTCTCCGATCCGTACGCCGAATGGCGTGGGATGTTCGCCGGCGGGATACAACCTCGGAGCATGACCGCCAACCCGGAGGTCTTCAACAAGGGCCAGCTCGAAGGTCCTGGCCCGTCAGCGGGACCGTTCATCGTGTCCACGATTGACAGGACCGCACAGCGCATCGTGCTGACCCGCAATCCCCAATGGTGGGGCAGGAAGCCGCGGCTGGATTCGATCACCTTCCTGGTGCTCGACAGCTCCGCCGTCATCCCGGCGTTGCAGAACAAGGCAATCGATTCCGCCGGCGTGGGCTCGCTTGACGATATGGTCACCGCGCAACGCACGCCCGGCATCGTGATCCGGCGCGCGCCTGCCCCCACCTGGTACCACTTCACCTTCAACGGCGCCGAGGGTTCCATCATGGCCGACGAGCGGCTGCGACTGGCGGTTTGCCAGGGTATCGATCGCCAGACCATTGTCGATGTCGTCCAGCACGGCCTGACCACCCATCCCACGCCACTGAACAACCACATCTACGTGGCCGGGCAGGTTGGCTACCAAAACAACAGCGCACCAGGCGATTACAACCCAGAACAGGCACGCAGAGCCTTGGATGCGATGGGATGGAAGCTCAACGGGTCAGTACGAGAGAAGGACGGCAAGCAGCTCGTGGTGCGCGACGTACTTTTCGACGCGCCGTCCAACCGGCAGATCGCCATGGTTGCGCAGAACAGCTTGGCGCAGATCGGCGTGAAGTTGGTGCTCGACCTCAAACCTGGAAATGGCTTCTTCAGCCAATACATCGCCGTCGGCGATTTCGATATCGCTCAATTCGGTTGGGAAGGAAACGCTTTCCCGCTGTCTGCGCTTTCTCAGATTTACACCTCGGATGGCGACAGCAATTTCGGCAGGATCGGCAACGCCGCGATCGACGCGAAGATCGCCGAGACGCTGTCGGAGCTGGATCAGGACAAGGCGCGTGTTCTCGCCAACCAGGTTGACTCGATGATCTGGCAGGAAGGCTTCAACCTGCCACTGTTCCAGTCGCCCGGCAACAGGGCGGTACGACATGATTTGGCCAATTACGGTGCAGCCGGACTAGCAGATGTGGACTACACCGCGATCGGGTTCATGCGGACCTGAGCCGCCGCCACAGCGGTGTCACGGCGGGTAGCGCACCCTCCGCGATAGCGGCCACCCCCACCGCCTTCCACAGCAGGCGTATTGCGGGACGGGCGGGCAGCGCGTCCAGCGCCCGTCCCCGACCGGCAAGCTTGTCGGTTTCCCCGCGGCACACCGCCTCTGCGATGGTCAGCGCGGCGGGCTCTCGAAAGTCCACCGCGCTGTGCGCTGTCGTCGGCAACGCCAAGAGCAGCGCGTTCGGCACCAGCGATGCCACCCGCTCGGCCACTGCCCGTGGTGTCACCAGATCGCGGCCGCCGGAAATGACGACCGTGGGCCAATTGAATTTGGGCATCTCGGCCACCAGATCGTACGGCTCGGCCTCGAAAGCAGCAGTCTCACTCATGATTTCGCGCATTGCCACCGCGGGATCCAGTGGCAAACCGTCGGGTTCGGCGGCATAGTCAAGTTCGCGGAACGCGATGCGGCTGACCAGATCGATTTCGTGACGGTATGCCACATTGAGGCTGACGACGACAGACATACGGGACAGCGCCCGCCACAATGCCTTTCGGCCGCTGAGCAATAGGTCCAATTCGCGATCCAGCAACGGAGCCCCGCCGTATGCGTAAATGGTCGTCGCGATCTCCCCCGCCGACCCGGACATCAGCCCTTTGTCGATCAGCTTGCGGACTTTGGGCGCCAACGCGGCGGTCTCCGGAGTATCGCCGTCGACCAGCAAGCCTCGAACGGTGTCGCGAACGACCGCGATGTCGTGCCGTGACAGCAGCGGAGAATCGAGAATCATCGCCCGCACCCGGCCGGGATGGCGGACGCCCAGGCCGGCGGCGATATAGCTGCCGTACGACGTGCCATAGATGACGGCGGAGTCCACATGGGCGTCGTCGAGCACCGCGGCGATGTCGTCGACCACCTGATCGACGGTGATCGCTTCGGGCGGCAGGTCGGCGCCGGAGTCGTCGCGACGCGACATTCCGACCCCGCGGTGCTCGATCATGATGACGTCCAGACCGGCGGTGGCGGCGCGGCGGCGCAGCCCCTTGTAGACCTGCAACGACGCCACTCCCGGGCCGCCCGGGATGATGACCAGCGGGTGGGCGGACTTGCGGCCGGTGCGCACGTAGTAGAGATCGAACTCGTCGGCGCTGCCTGGGGATATCGGCCTGCGCACCGGCCGGACGCCAGGCATTCCCGCGAGCTTTTCGTGCACCCGGCGCCGTTTCGCGTTCATCGTCATCGGTGCCCATTCTGCCTAGCCCGCTCACGATCAGCAGCGCGGCAGTGCGCCGAAGGTGTTGACGCCCGCCGACTCAGTCGCTGATCAGGTCGGCGGCCTTCTCCCCGATCAGCACCGACGGCGCGTGGGTGTGGCCGCGAACCGTGCTGGGCATCACCGAGGCGTCCGCGACCCGAAGCCCATCGACGCCCCGCACCCGCAGCTGCGGATCCACCACGCTGGACTCGTCGCTGCCCATCCGGCAGGTGCCCAGCGGGTGATACAAGCTCTGCGTACCCATGGTGAGCGTCAATTCCAGAGTGGCCTCGTCCAGCTCGGTGCAATCGGCGGGTTGCGCGATGGGGCCGAGCAGATCCCTCAATGCGGGCGCCGCGGCGATCCGGGTGCATATTCGCAACCCTTCCATCATCGCGGCGCGGTCGACGCCGCCCGGATCGGACAGGTACCGGGGTTCGATCACCGGCTTGTCATGCGGGTCGGCGGACCGCAGCGTGATCTGGCCACGGCTTTCCGGTGCGACCAGGACCGGCCCGAACACCACGCCATGCCCCTCGGGCGGGGCGAGCCCGTCGCCGTAGAAGGGCGCCGGCGCGAAGAGGAGTTCGAGATCGGGCAGCTCCAGCTCGGACCGGCTGCGGACAAACCCGTACGCCTCCGCGATGCTGGACGTCAGCATGCCGCGGCGCCGCAGCAGATAATTGATCCGCTCTTTCGCCTTTTGGCCGGCGAACAAGCTGTCGCCGGCGACGTGGAAGCCCAGCCGTGCCGCCAGGTGGTCGATCAGGTTCTGCCCCACCTGCGGTGCGTGGTGGACGAGGTCGATGCCGTGCTCGGCGAGATGATCACGGTCGCCGATGCCGGACAGCATCAACAGCTGGGGGCTGTTGACGGCGCCGCCACAGAGCACCACCTCGCGGCGCGCCTGTGCGACGCAAAGCTGGCCCTCGCGCTCGAATTCCGCACCGACTGCCCGGGTTCCGTCGATCAGGATCCGCGTCACGGTAGCCCCGGCGAGCACGGTGAGGTTTTTGCGGCCCATCGCCGGCTTCAGATAGGCGTCGGCACTGCTGCACCGAACGCCCCGGCGCTGCGTGACGACGCTCTCGCAAAAGCCCTCCGGCCGTGCAGAATTCGGCTGTGCGGCGGGAAATCCGCAATCGCGTGCCGCAGCCAGCCAGGCCGCAGTCAACGGCCGAGGGCTACGTTGCCGGGATATGTGCACCGGGCCGGTCACCCCGCTGTCGTCACCGTTGACGAAGTGCCATGCCTCGGTGACGTTCTCGATGCGACGGAAGTATCCGAGCATCTCGGCGAAAGACCATTGCGGCCCGGCTCGCACCGCCCACTCGTCGTAGTCGGCGTCGAATCCACGCACCCACATCCCCGCGTTGATCGACGAGCACCCACCCAGCACCTTGCCTCTGGGCCAATAGATTTCGCGCCCGCCCAGTTCGTCCTGCGGTTCGGTCAGGTAGTCCCAGTCGATCTCGGTGCGGAACAACTTGGCGTAGGCCGCCGGGATGCGGATCAACTTATTCTTGTCGAGCGGGCCCGCCTCGAGCGCGAGTACCGAATTCGACGAGTCGGTGCTGAGCCGACCCGCCACGACCGCGCCGGCCGAGCCGGTTCCGACCACTAGGTAGTCGCACTGGATGTCCATATTGCACCCCGTTTCGGGGTGAGTGTAAGACGTGACGCCCCCCGGGTCCTACACATTGAGATCGATACGGTGTGCACCCTTCACGCCGTCGTAGCGATCTGGACTGCAGGTCAAGACAATCACTTGACCGTGAGCACCGACGGTGTCGAACACCTCGCCCATCTTGGCCAGCCGGTCCGGGTCGGTGAATCCCAGGGCGTCGTCGACCACTACCGGAACGACGTCCTCCTTGGCGACCAAGGCGGCACCGGCCAACCGCGCCAGGATGCCGAGTTGCTCCTTGGCCCCGCCCGACAGCGAGTCGTAGGGCACCGTGACGCCGTCCAAGGTTCGGCTGCGGATACACAGGTCGGTGTCGACGTCGACCTCGAAACTCGGCCCGAACACCGGACGACCCAGTCGCTGCAGCTCCGTGCGGTAGGGCTCGACATAGCCGAGCCGCGTGGTGTCGCGATGGCGGGACATCACCGACCGCAGCAGCTCGGCCGCCCGGGCCCGGCTGCCGATCCGGGTGTGCTGGCTGGCGGCGTGCTCGCGCTCGGTCTCCGCGGCGTCGAGCTTGCCCTGGCGACCCTCGCTGCCAAAGACCGAGAGTTCGATGGTGAGCTCGCGCAACGTGCGGGCGGCGTCTTCGTAGCGGGCGCCCAGCGTCTCGGCCGCCTGGCTAGCCGCGGCCAATTCGGCGGTTACCGCGTCCGGTGCCGCGGTGGCCAGCTCTTCGCCCAGCTCGACGGCTCGACGCTCCGCGGTTGCGGCGGCCCGCTGCCCGGCATCCGCCGACGAGGCCAAGTCCTCGTCACTGACCGAGGCCCGCTCCTGGGCCAGCTGATCGGTGGCCCGACCGAGCTCGGCGCGTTGGGTTGCCGCTTCGTTGAGCAAAAGCGTTGCCCGGGTGGAGGTCTCGGCGAGCCGAGAGTCGGCGGCAGCCGAGGCCTGGCGGCGGGTCTCGCATTCCGTTTCCGCGGCCAGGCGAGCGGCCTGCGCGGCATCGAGATCGGCACGAGCCGCGGCGATATCGGTGGCGAAGAGATCAGGCTCGTCAGGTTGACCGGCGCGCAACCCTGCGAGCCGTCCCCGGAGCTGGTCGGCGTCTTCGTCGCCGCAGAGGCCGGACAACGTCGCGCTCAATTGGTCTCGGCTGCTTTGCAATTCGCGACGGTGCTGGTCGGCCGATCGGGCTGCGGCAAGATCGGTGACCGCACCGGCGGCCAGTGCGGCGGTCAGCTCTTCCTGTGCCGCGTCATATTTCGCCTGTACGTCGAGCGTCGTCGCGCCCGGAGTAATCCGCGCGGTGAGAACACCGGGGACCTCGATTTCGGTGGGTCCGGTGGCCGTCGCCGACCAGCTCTGCCCAGCCGCCAACGACACCCGCTGTTCCCCAACCGACAGCTCGATGTCGGCCGCTGCGGTGAACTCGACCGCCGCCGAGATCGACGTCAGCTGATCGCCGGCACGATCGACAGCGGCTGCGGCGCTTTCGATTCGCCGGAGCAACTCCTCGGTGATGACGACCCCGGAAAGCTCTGCGGCGGCCCGATCACGGTCACGCTGGATGGCGTCGATCTTGGCCAGGCGAGCGCTCAGCCGGTCGATCTCCTCGCGGTCGGCGAGCTGGTCGACCGCGCGGCGGGCGGATTCGACACGGCGCTGCAGGTCCGCCAGAACCTGGGCGGCCTCCTGCATCGCGGTATCGGTGGCCTCGGCGTCGGCATGCGCAGCCGTCTGCGCAGCCGCGGCTTGCCGCGCTTCTGCCTCGACAGCCGCGACAGCTGCGGTGCGAGTGTCGATCTCGCTCACCAGTCGCAACCGGCCGTTATGCGCGGCGGACGCGGCGGTGCTGTTCGCTACGGCGGCGGCCGCGACCAGCTTGGCTTCCCGCGCTTGCCGAGTGAGTTCGGCGGCCTTGTCCGCAGCGGCCTGTGCGACGGCCAACCGCGGACCGGCCGCCAGCCGTAGCTGCGAGAGCTCGGCCACTTGCTCGGTCAACACGGCATGGCGACGCACCCGCTCGTCGACCTCGGCGACCGCGGCCGTGCACTCCGCGACGGCGGCGTCGGCGTGCGACAGTCGAGAGATGGCCGCGGCCCATTCCCCGGTGGGGCGTCCGGTGGGGGTGAAGTAGCGCGCGTATTCGGCATCGATTCGCTCGATCAGCAACGGTTCGTTGCCGGACAGCGCAGCCTCGTCACCGGCCGCGACATCGAGTGCACGCGAAAGCGCATCGCAGCCCGACAGATCCACCGCAGCCGTCGACGCCGACTGCAGCACACGCTGGGCATGCCACAGGTCGTTGTCCACAGTTTCGGCGAGCATCGCCCGTACCCGCTCGTGGGCTTCATCGCCGGTCAGCTGCTCACGGCGCGGCGCCAGCACGGTCAACTCCGTCTCGCACTTCTTGTGGAAGCGCTTGCGGTAAATGAATCGGTAAGTCCCGCTGCTGATTTCAGCGGTAACCTCGGACCCGACATCGCTATTGGCGGGCTTGACCTGCTTGACTTCCTTCTTCGTCGAGCGGTCCCTGGATTCCAGTAGCAGGTCCAGCGCCTCGATCATCGACGATTTGCCAATTTCGTTGGCGCCGCTCACCACAACCACGCCGTGGTCGGGAAATTCGATCTCGCGGTGCGCGATTCCGCGGTAGTTGGTCAGGACCAGCCGGTGCAGCTTCATGCCGCGCCCCGATCGGTGAGCCGCAGTAGGAGCGCCAGCGCGGCCTGGGCGTCGCCGGCGGAGTCGGTGTCGTCCCCGCGCGCCGTGGCGACCAACTCTTCGACGGCCGCGGCGGCGAATCCCCCGATGCCGAGATCGGTGAACTCGCCGTCGGCAGGTATGACCGCGAGATCGGTGTGGCGTTCCCATTGGCCCAGCCACGCGAACAGCCGCGCGTATCGGTCCAGGCAGGCGTCCAGCGCGGCGTGGTCGGTGACCGTCAACGAACCCGTCAGGGCCAGCCGCACCACGGTGCGGTCCTTCTCGGTCATCAGGTCAAGATTCATGTCGAGATCGGCAATGTCGCGGCTGGTGTCGACCTGACGGTGCAAGGTGACAAATCGCCAGTGACCCACGTGCCGGGGCGTCACCGACACCGCGTTGGTTTCGTCGATGTCGACGACCAGGACATGACCTGGATTGGATTCGACGTCATCGAAATTCGTCACTTCCGGGGATCCGGAGTACCACACCCGGCCGCTGTCGCCGACCTGGGTGAGCGAATGCTTGTCCCCCAGTGCCGCATAGTGGACCGCGCCACGGGCCAGCGCCTCTTCGAGGCGGGCCAGCCGAATCAGCGACGGCTTCTCGCGGTCGGGGTCGAGCACGTCGACGCCGCCGTGCGCGACGAGCACACGGGTAACCGGGCCGGCGTCGAGACCGTCGAGAACGTCGGCGACCAGGTCGGTGGTCGGGGCTTTGGACCGCCATGGCGCAGCGACGATCTCCAGGCCCGGCCGAACCTGATGGATGCCGCCACGATCGAGAACCACGACGTTGTCCGGGCATTCGGCGGTGAACAACGTGCTGGTGAACACCGACGACGCGTCGAGCGGATCGTGGTTGCCGGGCAACAGGTAGACCGGAATACCGATGGCGCGCATGGCTTCCAGGGACTGGCCGATCACCGGCGGGGCGAGCTGATTGTGTTCGAAGACGTCGCCGGCGACCACGACGAACTCGGCGCCCACCTCGGCCGCCAGGGCGCCCAGACCGGCCACCGCGTCGCGCCGGGCAGCCGAATACCGCGGCTGGGCATCCCCGGCCAGGAAGTGTCGGGTCATGCCCAGCTGCCAGTCGGCGGTGTGCAGGAATCGCATCCCGGCGCCCCCTTCGGAAATGGCGTGGCTATCAAGGCACCGCGAGTCTAGGGCGGTTCACCGACAACTTCGGGGACGCGCACCGGCATGCCCCGGCCTAGTGTGCGGGCCCGCTTGTCACAGGTGTCCTTTTGCCCGCCTCTGAGCGACTTTAGCGCTGGCAATGTTCAAACCCCTTGTGTCACATGTGGTTTCAGTGGTCTCCCGGCGGGGTTTTTTGTCGGTGGGTGCGGTTTAGTTTCGTTGGTATGAGTTCGGGTGTGGTCGCCGACGGGGAGGCCATGGTAGCGGCCTTCGATGTCCTGGACGCGGCGATCGAGACCGTCAACGGATTTGACTCACAGATGCTGTGCACCCCGGAGCGGGTGGCGATGCTACGACGCTACGAGCGGGCACGACGACGGCTGTCGGCGGGCGAGCACCCGCTGATCAATCAGCTTGCGCAGGAGGCCACGCCGCAGGAGCTGGGCGGCAAACTCTCCCATGCGATCGCCGACGCGACGTTGACCAGCCGGGCCGAAGCCTCCCGCCGCGTCCGCGAGGCCGCCGACCTGGGCCAGCGGCGCGCGCTCACCGGCGAACCCCTGGCACCGGTGCTGGCCGCCACCGCCGCCGCGCAACGCGACGGGAAACTCGGGGCCGAGCATGTCGCGGTGATCCGCCGCTTCTATCACCAGCTGCCCGGCTGGATCGACGTCGACTACCCGCGCGCATGCCGAAGCCGACCTGGCCCGCCTGGCTACCCAGTACCGACCCGACCAGTTGGCCGGGCTGGCCGATCGGCTCGCCGACTGCCTCAACCCCGACGGCAGCTACACCGACGACGACCGCGCCCACCGGCGCGGGTGTGGTGTTGGGCCAGCAGCAGGCCGACGGCATGTCGGCGCTGCAGGGCTGGTTGACGCCCGAAGCCCGCGCCACCCTGGAGGCGGTGTTGGCCAAACTCGCCGCCCCCGGCATGTGCAACCCTGCGGACACGAAGCCCGTGCGTCGACGGCGCACCCAGCCAGCAAGCCATCGACCACGACGTCCGCAGCTGCGCGCAACGCCAGCACGACGGTTTGAATGCCGCCCTGCGCGCGGTCCTGGCGTCGGGAAACCTGGGCCAGCACAACGGGTTGCCCGCCTCGATCATCGTCACCACCACCCTGGCCGAACTCGAAGCCGCCGCCGGACACGGCATCACCGGCGGCGGTACCCGGCTGCCGATCAGCGACGTCATCCGCCTGGCCCGCCACGCCCACCACTACCTGGCGATCTTCGACAACGCCAAACCCGTCGGCCTGTATCACACCAAACGCCTCGCCTCGGCCGGTCAGCGAATCGTGTTGTACGCCAAAGACCTCGGCTGCAGCGCCCCCGGATGTAACGTCGGCGGCTACTACTGCGAAGTCCACCACATCACCGACTACGCCCAATGCCACACCACCGGCATCGACAACCTCACCCTGGCCTGCGGACCCCACCACCGACTGCTGCAACCCCGCGGCTGGACCACCCGAAAACACCCCAACGGCACACCGAATGGATCCCACCGCCCCACCTCGAGCGCGGCCAACCCCGCACCAACACCTTCCACCACCCCAACAAACTGCTGTGCGATGAGGACGAGCGACGTCGCCTAGCACGCCGAGATCCGAACTGATTAGCGTGAGTCGCGTGAATGGTGAGCGCACCCTGCTGCTGATGCGGCATGCGAAGTCTGGATACCCACCCGGCGTCGCGGACCACGACCGGCCCTTGGCGCCCCGCGGCATCCGGGAGGCGGGCCTGGGCGGTGACTGGCTGCGCGCCGACCAGCCCGGCATCGACGCCGTGCTGTGCTCCACGGCCACGCGCGCCCGCCAGACCCTGGCCAACACCGGCGTCGACGCCCCGGTGCGATACCGCGAGCGCCTCTACGACACCACCCCGGGCACGATGATCGACGAGATCAACGAGGTCGCCGACACCGTCGACACCTTGCTCGTCGTCGGACACGAGCCGACCATCTCGTCCGCTGGCGATCGGCCTGGCCGGCGATGAGGGCACCGATGTGACTGCGGTACAACGCATTTCGGAGAAATTCCCGACTTCGGCGATCGCCGTGCTGCGGGTGACCGGCGACTGGACAGGACCTGCAACTACGGCGAGCCGCGTTGATCGGCTTCCACGTTCCGCGCTGAACCCGGCTAGGAGTTCGTGGAGAGCGTCAGCTCCATCAGCTTGAGGGCCTGGCCGCACGCGTCGATGCCGGGTGCTTGCGGGTTGACCCACCAGCCGACCACTCCCGCGGCGTCGCTGGCCACACCGCACGCACCGTTCGGGTCGTCCGTGCGCATCACAATCGAACTCACGCCCGCGATCGTTCGGGTTTCGACCTTGTACTTCAGGAAGTCGGCGACCTTGCGCTCTTCGCTCAGACTGCCCTGCTCGAACCAGAACCGGGTGATGTCGATCAGGCCGGCCGGGTTGGCCGCCTGCCACCGGCAGATCGCGCCGACGAACGTGCTCTGGATGTCGAGCGGGTCGGCGCCCACGGTCTTGGCCAGGATGTCAGTGGTCAGGACCTCACATTCCTTGAGCAGGTTCGGGTACTGCTGCTGGGAGTTGTTGTTGCGCGGCACACCGCCGGAGCCCGCCTTGACGGCGTTACCCCCGATCGATCTCGAGCAGCCGGTCAGGATCACCAGCGCGGTGAGCAAGATCGACCACCGCCGCGGCGGACACGTCTTGTCATCATTTCGAGTTCGCAATCGATTGACGAGTCAGTTCTTTGGCGATGTCACACGGCGGCGGGAACGGCTTCTGGCTGAAGCTGATCGACCACTCGATGAAGTCGTCCTGGAACTGGATGCCGACCTCACACAGCGAGTCACCCAGGTTCGGCTCGTTGCCGACCGCGATGAAGCCGCTGTGGCCGTTGATGTTGATGTCGTCGACGCTGGCGCGCGACAGCTCCTCGGTCTTGCGTTCACGCCCGATCGGGCTGCCGCGGTACCAGGAGAAGGAGAAGTGCGGGCCGAGGATGCCGCCGCCCGCCAGCCACTGGCACCCCACGGAGTTGCGGGCCGTGTTGATCAGCCCGCTCACCTTGGTCAGCTCGGCGACCGACTGGTCGCTGACGCCTCCGCATTGCGGAAACATCGGTCCGTGGTGGCCCTCCGCATTGCCCGGCGCCGACGATGTCGTCGCCGCCCGGCTTGTTGTCGCCGGAGCTGGAGCAGCCCGCAACCGTCGGGATCAAGATCGTGATCAGCCGCGAGGGCCAGCGCCGTCAGGTTACGCCGCACCGCTACCCTGCTTCCGCTCAGCCTGCACGCTGGTCCACACGATGCACTGTAGCGGCAGCCCAGCGGGTCAACCACCGACGCGCCACTTGATCAGGCATTTCACCGCGTTGCCGGATGCGGCACGCGCACACAACCGCCCGGCGGTGCTCAGCGCTGCGCCGCGTGCCGTATGCGACAGTTACCAAATGCTTCTGGCACTGCTGCGCCAGTACATCCGGCCGTACCGCCGGCTGGTCGCGGTGCTGATGGTGCTTCAAACTGATCAGCACCCTGGCGTCGCTGTACCTGCCGACGGTCAACGCCGCGATCATCGACGACGGCGTCACCAAGGGCGACACCGCGACGATCGTCCGGCTCGGCATGGTGATGCTGGCGGTCACCGGGCCTGCAGGTGTTGTGCTCGGTCGGGGCCGTCTACTTCGGGTCGCGGACCGGGATGGGGTTCGGCCGCGACCTGCGCCTGGCGATGTTCGAACACGTCACCACCTTCTCCGAGCGCGAGACCGCCCGATTCGGCGCGCCGACGCTGCTCACCCGCAGCACCAACGACGTCCGGCAGATCCAGTACCTGGTGCAGATGGCGGGCACGGTGCTGGTCACCGCGCCGATCATGTGCATCGGCGGAATCTTCATGGCCATCCACCAGGAGGCCGCGCTGACCTGGTTGCTGCTGGTCAGCGTGCCGATCCTGGCCGTGGCCAATTACTGGATCATGTCGCACATGCTGCCGCTGTTCCGCAGCATGCAGAGCCCTGATCGACGGCATCAACCGGGTGATGCGCGACCAGCTGTCCGGCGTTCGGGTGGTCCGGGCGTTCACCCGCGAAGGCTTTGAGCGCGAACGGTTTGCTCGCGCCAACGCCGCGCTGTCGAATGCCTCGCTGACGGCCGGCAACTGGCAGGCGCTGATGCTGCCGGTGACCACGCTGACCATCAACGTGTCCAGCGTCGCGCTGATCTGGTTCGGCGGGCTGCGCATCGACCGCGGCCAGATGCAGGTCGGCTCGCTGACCGCCTTCCTGTCGTACTTCACGCAGATCCTGATGGCCGTGCTGATGGCGACGATGACGCTGGTGGTGCTGCCGCGAGCATCCGTGTGCGCCGAGCGGATCACCGAGGTGCTGTCCACTCGCGCCGCCGTCGACAGCCCGCAACACCCCAAGCTTCCGGCGCACGGGATCACCGGCGTGGTGCGCCTGGACGGCGCGACGTTCACCTATCCGGGCGCTGATCGCCCTGTGCTGCAAGATATCTCGTTGACCGCGCGGCCCGGCACCACCACCGCGGTCGTCGGCAGCACCGGCTCGGGCAAGTCAACGCTGGTGTCGCTGATCTGCCGGCTCTACGACGTGACCGCCGGCGCCGTCTTCCTCGACGACCTCGACGTCCGCGACTACGACACCGAGCGGCTGTGGTCGGCGATCGGCCTGGTTCCGCAACGCGGATACCTGTTCTCCGGCACCGTCGCGCAGAACCTGCGCTTCGGCAAGGCTGACGCGACCGACGAGGAGATGTGGGAAGCGTTACGGGTCGCCGCCGCCGACGAATTCGTCCGGGCGCACCCCGACGGGCTGCAGATGCGCGTCGCCCAGGCCGGGATCAATTTCTCCGGCGGGCAACGGCAACGGCTGGCGATCGCCCGCGCAGTCATCCGCCGCCCGGCGATCTATTTGTTCGACGACGCGTTCTCCGCGCTCGACGTGCACACCGACGCACGCGTCCGGGCCGCGCTGCACGAGATCTCCGGCGGCGCGACCATCATCGTTGTCACACAACGCATCTCGACGGCTTCTCAGGCCGACCAGATCATCGTCGTGGACGACGGGCAAACTGGTGGGCACGGGCACGCATGAATCGCTGCTGGCCGACTGCGCCACCTACGCGGAATTCGCCGACTCGCAGTCGGTCGGCGCCTTGCGATCAGGTCAGGTCGGGGGCACGCAGTGACCACCGCGACGAACCGCCCCAGCCGAGGAGCCGCCCCCAGCGCACGATCCCGCGACTTCTGGGGCACGGCGGCACGGCTGGTGAAACGGCTTGCGCCACAACGAACGCTGAGCATGGCGGTGATCGCCCTGGGCCTCACCGGCACCGTGATCGGCGTCGTCGTTCCGCGAATCCTCGGCCACGCCACCGATCTGCTCTTCAACGGTGTGATCGGGCGAGAGCTCCCGGCGGGAATCACCAAGGCACAGGCCATCGCCCAAGCCCGGGCGCGCGGCGACAACGGACTTTCGCCGACCTGTTGTCCGGGATGAACGTGGTGCCCGGCCAAGGCGTGGACTTCGGCGCGGTGGCAAGAACCCTGGCCGTTGCCCTGGCCCTGTATATCGTTGCTTCACTGCTGATTTGGGCGCAGTCCCGGCTGCTCAACCTCACCCTGCAGCGCACCATGGTCGCGCTACGGTCCGACGTCGAGGACAAAGTCCACCGACTGCCGTTGTCCTACTTCGACGGACGGCTGCGCGGCGAGCTGCTGAGCCGGGTGACCAACGACATCGACAACGTCCAATCCTCGCTGTCGATGACGATCAGCCAGGTGCTGACGTCGATCCTGACCGTGGTCGCGGTGCTGGCGATGATGCTGTCGATCTCGCCGCTGCTGACGCTGATCACCATGCTGACCGTGCCGCTCTCGCTGCTGGCGACCCGAGCGATCGCGCGCCGCTCGCAACGGCTTTTCATGGCTCAGTGGACCAGCATCGGACGGCTCAACGCCCACATCGAAGAGACGTACAGCGGGTTCACCGTGGTCAAGACCTTCGGTCACCGGGACGCGGCACGTGAACAATTCCGCAACCTCAACGACGACGTCTACCAGGCGAGCTTCGGTTCTCAGTTCTTCTCCGGCCTGGTGGCACCGGCCACGACGTTCATCGGCAACCTCGGATACGTCGCGGTCGCGGTGCTCGGCGGCCTGCAGGTGGCCACCGGACATATCACCCTCGGCAACATCCAGGCGTTCATCCAATACGTCCGGCAGTTCAACAACCCGCTGAGCCAGGTGGCCGGGATGTACAACACCCTGCAGTCCGGGGTGGCCAGTGCGGAGCGGGTGTTCGAGCTGCTCGACGAGGCCGAGGAAGCACCCGGCGCGGAACCGGGCACTGAACGAACACAGCCCAACGGCCAGGCCCCGCAGCCACGCGGACGCGTCGAGTTCGACCACGTGAGCTTTGCCTACCACCCGGGCACCCCGGTGATCGAAGACCTGTCGATGACGGTCGAGCCGGGCAGCACCGTGGCGATCGTCGGACCGACCGGAGCGGGCAAAACCACGCTGGTGAACCTGCTGATGCGGTTCTACGACGTCGACTCCGGCCGGATCCTGGTCGACGGCGTCGACATCACCACGGTGAGCAGACAAGCACTGCGTTCGCGAATCGGCATGGTGCTGCAGGACACCTGGCTCTTCGACGGGACCATCGCGGAGAACATCGCCTACGGACGGCCCGAGGCCAGCGAAAATGAGGTGGTCGAAGCCGCCAAGGCCGCCTACGTCGACCGGTTTGTGCACACCCTGCCGGCCGGTTACCAGACCCGGGTCACCGGCGACGGCGCCAATATCAGCGCCGGCGAAAAGCAGCTCATCACGATCGCACGCGCGTTTCTGGCCCGTCCGCAGCTGTTGATCCTGGATGAGGCCACCAGCTCGGTCGACACCCGCACCGAGGTCCTTATTCAGCGGGCCATGCACGAACTTCGGCGGGACCGCACGAGTTTCGTTATTGCGCACCGGCTTTCGACGATCCGAGATGCGGACCGCATCGTGGTGGTCGAGTCCGGCCGCATCGTCGAACAGGGCAACCACGCCGAGCTCATGGCCCGCCGGGGCGCGTACTACGCGATGACCCGGGCCTGAGATCTCGGCCACCTGAGGCGTTACTGAAACGACGCCAAGAAGTTATTGAGGATCCATTTAGGAGCGCGGCTGACGCTAGTCCCATCAGCACCCCAACCGCACACCTGAAAAGGATCACAGCAATGTTCTCTCACCGCATCCGCACCATTGCCGGCACCGCGATCGGCGCCGCCGCCATCGGACTCGTCGCAGTCGGTACCGCCGGCACCGCGGGAGCCAGCTCCGCCGACGACGCGTTCATCTCCCAGATGGACACGCTGGGCATCACCTTCAGTTCCCCCGCCGAGGCGGTCCGGGAAGGCCACCTGGTGTGCCAGGAACTCGCCACCGGCAAAACCGGGACCGATGTCGCCACCGAGGTCCTCAAGCAGACGAACCTGACCAGTCACCAGGCGGCCTACTTCGTCGTCGACGCGACCCACGCCTACTGCCCGCAACTCGCCCCTCAGCTCACCTGATCGCACTCACCCACCGGAGAATGGGGGGATCTCGGTAACCGGGATCCCCCCATTCTCCGTTTTCCGATTCCAGATTGGGATCTCCTTCGCGCTGGCCACGCATCGCACTCGTCGACACGGCCATGGCCGCAAAGCAATTCACGCGACATCCGGTTCAGACCTTCCGAAGCCGACATCGGCCTCACTAAGCTCGGAGTTCGGCTGTTGATTTGCTGCGCGGCGATTGCTATGCAGTAAGCAGCTGTGGTCAACACAGAAGGAGATGTCGATGAAGCTCTCGCCTCGCGCCGTTACCGCCGCTGCCGCCGCCGCGCTCGCCGTCGTATTCGCCATCGGTGGTTGTTCGAACAACTCGAGTACCGGCAAATCGCCCGGGACCACCGCCACTACTTCCAGCGGCGAAGCGGCAACCCTGCTCAAGCAGGCCGCCGACGCGATGAGCAAGGTCACCGGGATGCACGTGAGCGTGGCTGTGCAGGGCGACGTGCCCAACCTGCGGGTGACCAAGCTGGACGGCGACATCTCCAACACCCCGCAAACGGTTGCCACCGGCACCGCGACGCTGCTCGTCGGCAAATCCCCCCAAGATGCGAAATTCGTCTACGTCGACGGCCATCTGTATTCCGATCTCGGACAACCCGGCACCTACACCGACTTCGGTAACGGTGCCTCGATCTACAACGTGTCGGTGCTGCTCGACCCCAACAAGGGGCTGGCCAACCTGTTGTCGAAGCTGCAGGGCGGCTCGGTGGCAGGCACCGAGCAGGTCAACGGCGTCGCGACCACGAAGATCACCGGAAACTCGTCCGCCGACGACGTCGCCACGCTGGCCGGCTCCAAGCTGACCGCCCAGAGCGTGACGACGGTGCCCACCACGGTCTGGATCGCCTCGGACGGGTCGTCCCACCTCGTCCAGGTTCAGATCCATCCCACGAGTGACACCTCGGTGACGTTGACCATGTCCGACTGGGGCAAGACAGTAACCGCCACCAAGCCCGTCTAGGGATCGGCGAGCCGTGCATCGCAACCCGTGCAAACCGCCGGACCGCCGGCATTCGGAAAGGAATCACCAATGAGGATGATTACTCGTCGCCGGCGGTTCACCGTGGCCGTCGCGGGTATGGCCACCGCGGGCGCGATCAGCATCGCGCTGGCTCCCGCGGCCGGCGCCGCCGATCAATACGGCGCAATTGCCTACTCCGGCAACGGTTCCTGGGGCCGCGCCTGGGACTACCCGACCCGGCCGGCCGCCGAGGCCACCGCAGTCAAAAACTGCGCCTAT
This sequence comes from uncultured Actinomycetota bacterium, assembly GCA_963794245.1. Lineage (GTDB taxonomy): Bacteria > Actinomycetota > Actinomycetes > Mycobacteriales > Mycobacteriaceae > Mycobacterium. The sequence goes on from CAWCDD010000010.1 coordinate 545,856, forward strand.
ACGGACTGCAAGGTGCTGACCAGCTTCACCGATTGTGGCGCCGTCGCGACCAACGGCCAGCGCTTCCAGGGAGGTGTCGGCCCCACCCTGGCCACGGCGATGAAGGACGCGCTGACCAAGCTCGGTGGCGGCTCCATCGACACCTGGGCCTGCAACTAGCCGTTGCGAGTCGGGCGGACAAAGCCGGCCCTGGAGCTCCGATGCCGATCGGCGTTTTCACTGAACGCCAACGTATTTCAGCCGTCGGCGAGCGCGCGTCGGCAGCGCGGCCGCGGCACGCCAATCTTCAAGGTTCAACCGAATTCGCCGGGTTCGTATCACAATGACAAGTATTGGCAGCTATCGGCACGTGACGCCGCGCAGAGAACCCGGAAGGGCTGGTAAGCGACGATGGTAGACAAAAGTCTCGAATTCGGCCTGCTCGGGCCGTTGGAGATGACTGTTGATGGCGCCCTGGTGCCGTTGGGCACGCCGAAACAGCGGGCGGTGCTGGCCATGCTGCTGATGAACCGCAACAGCCCGGTCGGCGTCGAACGGCTTATCACCGCCCTGTGGGAAGACGAGCCGCCGTCGGGCGCGCGGGCCAGCATCCACTCCTACGTGTCCAATCTGCGGAAGCTCCTCAGCGGTGCCGGTATCGACCCACGAGTGGTGTTGGCCGCGGCGCCGCCGGGCTACCGGCTCGCCGTCGCCGAAAACAGTTGCGATCTCGGGCGGTTCATCACCGAGAAGACCGCGGGCGTGCACGCGGCCGCGGCCAGCCGGTTCGAGCAGGCCAGCCAGCACCTATCGGCGGCATTGGCACAGTGGCGGGGACCGGTGCTCGAGGACCTGCTGGACTTTCAGTTCGTCGACACCTTCGCCACCTCGCTCGTGGAGGAAAAGATTCTGGTCCACACGGCGAAGGCGGAGGCCGAAATCGCTTGCGGACGTGCCGCCGCCGTGATCAGTGACCTCGAGGCCCTGGCCGCGGAGCACCCCTACCGCGAGCCGCTGTGGGCCCAGCTGATCACGGCCTACTACCTGACCGACCGCCAATCCGACGCGCTGGCCGCTTACCGCAGGGTGAAGACGACACTCGCCGACGAGCTGGGGATCGACCCCGGGCAGACGCTGCGTGACCTCAACGAACGGATCCTGCGCCAGGAGCCGCTGGACGCCAAGAAATCCGCCAGGACCACGGCCGTCGGCACCATCACCGAGCTGGACCAGCGCACCAAGGTCCCGGCCGGGAAGCCCGCCGCCTACCTGCACGAAGCGTCGGGTCGCAGCTACCCACTGCGCGCGGCGGAGACCCGCATCGGACGTCTCAGCGACAACGACATCATCCTGGCCAGCGCCAATGTCAGCCGGCATCACGCCGTCATCGTCGACACCGGCACCAGCTACATCATCAACGACCTGCGGTCCTCGAACGGCGTTCATCTGCAACACCAACGGATCCGTTCCGCGGCCACGCTGAAAGACGGCGACCATATCCGAATCTGCGACCACGAATTCACGTTCGAGATCCCTCGGGGCTACAGCGGCGACCGAGCGGACTGAAGAAGTCTAATCTGCTTGCCGCGCAACGCATTTCGTGGCAACGGCAGGCATGGCTTGCCCAGTCAGCTTGGGCGACAACAGCATGACCGACGAGATCTCGCGATTGTCACACGCCCGGATCGGCAACGGCTTACCGTGATGGTTGCTGGTCGCGTAGGTTATGGGCGCGGATCTGCCCGTAATTGTTGATATCGTCGGCGAGTCTGCGGCTGGTTTGGAGGATCAACGATGAGCGAGGAGCAGAACTCGCGAGTGGGGTCGATGTTCGGCCCCTATCACCTAAAGCGGCTGCTAGGTCGTGGTGGAATGGGCGAGGTCTACGAGGCCGAGCACACCGTCAAAGAGTGGACGGTTGCGGTCAAGGTGATGACCGCGGAGTTCAGCAGGGACCCCGTCTTTCGCGAGCGGATGCGACGCGAGGCACGCACCGCGGGCCGTTTGCAGGAACCGCACGTGGTGCCCATTCACGACTATGGCGAAATCGATGGGCAGATGTTCATGGAGATGCACCTCATCGAGGGCATCGACTTGGACGACACGCTCAAGCGGTTTGGCCCACTAACCGCGCCGCGCGCGGTCGCCATCATCACCCAGATCGCCTCGGCTCTCGATGCGGCCCACGCCGCCGGGGTCATGCACCGCGACATCAAGCCGCCCAACATCCTGATCACCCGCGACGATTTCGCCTACCTCGTCGACTTCGGCATCGCCAGCGCCACCACCGACGAGAAACTCACCCAGCTCGGCACCGCAGTCGGCACCTGGAAATACATGGCGCCCGAACGGTTTTCCAACGGCGAGGTGACCTACCGCGCCGACATCTACGCATTGGCCTGCGTGCTGTACGAATGCCTGACGGGAACCCCGCCGTATCGCGCGAGCACTGCCGGCGAGCTGGTCAGAGCTCACACGACCGACGACATCCCCCTCGCCAGCGCGGTGCGCTCGGGCATCCCCAAGGCCTTCGACTCGGTGATCGCGCGCGGCATGGCCAAAAAGCCCGAGGAACGCTACGCCAGCGCCGGCGATCTGGCGCTGGCCGCGCACGAGGCACTCAGCAACCCCGATCAAGATCACGCCGACAACATCCTGCGGCGTAGCCGCGAGGCGACCCTGGCGACCGACATCAACATCGCCCCTCCTCCCACCGCCCCCGCCACCGCACAACCGCAGGTCAATACACCGCCGCCGCCCTATCCCGGGCCCAGCTCAACGCCGGTGCCACCGCCCACGCAGACCCCTCGACAGTGGGCCCCCGAGAGCGGCCCCGTCCCCACCCCGGGCCCGCCGGTCGCCGGCCCGCCGTATTACCAGGGCACCAGCGGCAGCTGGGCCGGTACGCCGCCGGGCACGCCGCCGCCCGCGGGCCCCACTGCCTGGCACCTGGGACAGCAACCATCACCCAAGCCCAAACGCAACCCCTGGCCGATCGTCGTCGGGGCCGTCGCCCTGGTCGCGGTCCTGGTACTCGCCGCCATCGGTGTCTACGTCGCCACCCAGGGCGAGGACAACCCACAGCCACACCCCACGGCGACCAGCACCCCGACGCCGACGAAAACCACGACCGCGACTCCGACCACCACGACCACCGCGGCCGGCGATCTCGAAGGCCAATTGCTGAGTGTGCTGCCCCCCGGCTACTCGAACGGCGCGTGTACCTCGGCGACTCCGAAACCGGACACCGTGTGGTCGGATGCGCTGGCCATGGTGGACTGCGACCAGAACACCAACGCAGGCGGCCCGTCTCGAGCGCGATACGCGCTTTTCGCGAATCCAAATGTCCTGAAGGTCGCATTCGACGCCGACATCAAGCTTCTGCAGATGGTCACCTGCCCCGGCGGAACCGCGAACCCGGAATCATGGCAGCACCCGAACGCCCCCAAGGTGGACGTGGGAATGATCGCCTGTGGCACCTACGAGAACCACCCGAACATGGTGTGGAGCAACCAGGTGAAGCTGCTGCTATGCGATGTCTTTGGGGACCCGCCGGCCATCGACGATCTGCACACATGGTGGACCAAATACGGTGGCTGAGCCGCGGTAATTCAGCTTGTGTGGCGGCAAAGATCAACCAGCCCAACAACATTGGCTAGCTAATACAGCGGAGGCTATGCGTGGACGACAGGACCGACATGGTCACCACCATCCCCGCGTTGGAATTGCGGGCCGGTGGACGTACCTGGCAGGCCACCGGTGGCCGGTCCTGGAGTATCGGCCGCGCGCACGAAGCCGACGTACAGCTGGAGAACCCGAGAGTGTCGCGCCACCATGCGGTGCTGCAGCCGACACCAGCGGGTTGGGTTCTGGTCAACCGCAGCAACAACGGGATGTTCGTGAACGGTCGGCGGGTGGAGAGCCTGACGATCCATCAGCCGATCACCGTCGTGCTGGGGTCGGCGTCCTCGGGGCAGGCACTGGAGGTCTACCTGATCGCCCAACAGCCCAGCCGCCCTGGGCCACCACCCGTTGCTCCGCCGAAACGACCGGTCGGCGAGACCACGGTTGCCCGGCCGCCGAGCGCGGTGCACACCATCGATCAGGTGGTCATCGGGATTGGCCGCGGAACCGACAACCACGTCGTGCTCGACGACTTGCTGGTCTCTCGCCACCATGCGGTGCTGCGTCGCTCCGGCAATCAGTGGGAGCTGGTAGATAGCAACAGCGCCAACGGGACTTACGTCAACGGCAACCGGATCAACCGCGCGATCATCGGACCGAACGACATCGTCGGCATCGGCCACCAGCTGCTGCACCTGTCCGGCGACCAGCTCGTGGAATACGTCGACACCGGCGACGTGTCCTACGAGGCGTCGAACCTGCGAGTGGTCACCAACAAAGGCAAGGTGCTGCTGACCAACATAAGTTTTGCCCTGCCGCAACGCTGCTTCATGGCAGTCGTAGGACCAAGCGGCGCAGGGAAATCCACGCTATTGGCCGCCTTGACCGGATTCCGTCCGGCCGGTAGCGGTGAGGTCCGGTACGACGATCGCGACCTCTACCAGAACTACGCCGAGCTGCGACACCGGATCGGCTTCGTGCCGCAGGACGACATCCTGCACACTCCGCTGACGGTGCGGCGGGCACTGAATTATGCTGCACAGCTTCGCTTTCCGCATGACGTCTCCGCCAGAGAACGAAAGCTGCGCATCGACGAGGTTCTGGGCGAGCTCGGGCTGGCCGCGCATGCCAATCAACGGATCGACAGCCTGTCCGGAGGGCAGCGCAAACGAACCAGCGTCGCACTGGAACTGCTGACCAAACCGTCGCTGCTGTTCCTCGACGAGCCAACGTCGGGCCTTGACCCGGGATACGAGAAATCCGTGATGCAGACGCTGCGCGCACTGGCCGACGACGGCCGATCCGTGGTGGTGGTCACGCATAACACCGCGCAGCTGAATCTGTGCGACCGGCTGCTCATCCTGGCGCCGGGTGGTCGGCTGGCCTACTTCGGTCCGCCGCAACAGGCGCTGAACTACTTCGGTTGCAACGACTTCGCCGACCTGTTCAACCTTCTCGAACACGACACCACGACCGACTGGACCGGCCGGTATGTCGCCTCGCCCATTCACGGAGCGCTGACCGGGCCACACGCGGCGCTGCGAGCCGCGGCACCTGCCACGCGCTCCGCGAAGCCGCTCGCTCAGCAGAGCGCGTTGGCACAATTCACCACGCTGTGCCGGCGCTATCTCGCGGTCATCGGCGCCGATCGCCAGTATTCGGTGACGCTGCTGGTACTGCCGCTGCTGTTGAGCCTGTTCGCGCACGCCGTCCCGGGCCAGGCCGGCTTGTCGTTGACCAAGGCCATCGAGACGAAATCCACTCAGCCCTCGCAATTGCTGGTGCTGCTGATCATCGGCGGCGGGCTGATGGGCTGCGCGGCCTCGATCCGCGAGATCGTCAAGGAGCGGGCCATCTATCAACGCGAGCACGGCATCGGGTTATCCCGCGGCGCCTATCTGGCCTCCAAGTTGGTGGTGCTGGCCGCGTTGACCACGTTGCAAGGACTGATACTGGGTTTCCTCGGGGTGGTGGGTCTGCCCCCGCCCGACCAGGCCGTCGTACTGCCCTGGCCCAGAGTCGAAGTGGCGGTAGCGGTCGTCGCCGTCACCGTGGTTTCGATGATGATCGGTCTGCTGATTTCGGCGATGATCGGCAACGCCGACCGGGGCATGCCGCTGCTCGTGCTCGTGGTGATGGCCGAACTGGTGCTGTGCGGCGGGATGTTTGGGGTCAAGGGCCGCATTCCGCTGGAGCAGTTGGCGTGGCTGTCGCCGTCCCGATGGGGGTACGCGATGGCCGCCTCGACCATCGATCTCAACGATCTGCGCCGGACTGCCGGCGGCGACGAAGACCCGCTGTGGGACTACGCACCCGGCAGCTGGTGGCTGGCCGCGAGCGCGTGCGTCGTCCAGGCGACCGTGCTGGTGATGCTGCTCGCCCTGCGACTCAGACAGCTTGACCCCCAACGCAAAGCGGGCAAGTGATGCTGTCTACGCGTGTTTCGCGACCAGCGGTAGCGCACTGAGGGCCCAAGAGCCGCAGCTCATCTGAACCGCCAGCAGCCGGTAGCCGACGTAGTAAACGCCGTATGACCAGGTTCGCCGGGCGCTGGCGCGCCAGTGCACGGGCAACATCGCCGCGACACCGATCAAGGCAGCCATGACGGCCGGGCGCGCCTCGAAGCCGGTCCCGGTGGTGGTGAGCATGACATCCCTTCGCCGTAACCCGCTTCCCTATGGAGAAAGGGTCTGCCCACGTACTGCGGAGATCCTTGATGAATCCTTGGAACGCACCGGACATTTGGGGCCCGGTATCGACGGGTATGCGGCCGCGACACGCGTGAGCGATGTTTGCCGTTGTCGAGCGGGCGAGCGGGCCGGCGCATACCGTCATGGGTGCTTACCGGGGGGTTGCGGCCGACGGGGCTGCCCGGAAATTGTTGATATGGTCGGCGGGTCTGCGGTTGGTTTGGAGGATCAGCGATGAGCGAGGAGCAGGCCTCACGGGCGGGGTCGACGTTCGGGCCCTACCACCTGAAACGGCTGCTGGGCCGCGGCGGGATGGGCGAAGTCTACGAGGCCGAGCACACCGTCAAAGAGTGGACCGTTGCGGTCAAGCTGATGTCGGATCAGTTCAGCCAGGACCCCGTCTTTCGCGAGCGGATGAAGCGCGAAGCGCGCACCGCGGGCCGTTTGCAGGAGCCGCACGTGGTGCCCATCCACGACTACGGCGAAATCGACGGAAAAATGTTCATGGAGATGCGGCTCGTCGAGGGCACCGACCTGGACAGCTTGCTCAAACGGTATGGCCCGCTGACGCCGCCACGCGCGGTCGCGATCATCACCCAGATCGCCTCGGCTCTGGACGCCGCCCACGCCGCCGGGGTCATGCACCGCGACGTCAAACCGCCCAACATCCTGGTGACCCGCGACGATTTCGCCTACCTGGTCGACTTCGGTATCGCCAGCGCCACCACCGACGAGAAACTCACCCAACTCGGCACCGCGGTCGGCACCTGGAAGTACATGGCCCCGGAGAGGTTCACCAACGACGAGGTGACCTACCGCGCCGACATCTACGCGTTGGCCTGTGTGCTGCACGAATGCCTGACGGGAGCCCCGCCGTATCGCGCGGACAGCGCCGGCGTACTGGTCAAATCCCACATGAGCGACCCGATTCCGCAGCCCAGCACGGTGCGTTCGGGCATTCCCAAGGCCTTCGACTCGGTGATCGCGCGCGGCATGGCCAAAAAGCCCGAGGAACGCTACGCCAGCGCCGGCGATCTGGCCCTGGCCGCGCACGAGGCGCTCAGCAATCCCGATCAGGACCACGCCTCGGACATTCTGCGACGCAGCCAGGAAGCCACCCTGCCCGGCGACCCGAAGCTGGAGCAGCCGCCGACCATCGCGAACACCCCGGTGTCGCCTCCCCCGCAGCGGGTCAGCACACCGCCGCCGGCAGCGCGGACACCGACGCCGTATCCCCGCACCGGGCCGAGTTCTCCTCCGGTGCCACCCCCCGCGCAGGCCCCCCGACAATGGGCACCGGAGAGCGGTCCAGTCCCCACCCCGAGCCAGCCCGTCCCCGGCCCGCAGTACTACCCGGGCACCAGCGGCAACTGGGGCGGCCCGCCGCCGGGCACGCTGCCGCCGGCGCAGCCCGTCGGTCACACTCCGTGGGGCCTGGCACAGCAACCCCCGCCCAAACCCAAACGCAATCCCTGGCCGATCATCGCCGCGGCCGCGGTCGTGCTCGTCGTCGTTATCAGCGCGGTGGCCATTTGGGTGATCATCCCCGACCCCAAGCCGCCGCCAGACCCGATAGCGGCCACCCGACTCAACTCGCTGCTGCTGACTCCCTCGGATATCAACTCCATCATGGGCGCGACGAACATTCAGCCCGGCAAACCCATCACGTCGATGGGCACCTCAACGATGACGGTGTCGATACCGGACTGCCAGGGAGCGCTGTATACGACTCAGGATCCGGTGTACGCCGGAAGTGGGTACACCGGCATCAACGGAGTGGTATCCCAAGAGCCGGGTGACAACAACGACCATTGGGTCAACCAAGCGGTGGTCGCATACCCGACCGCGGACAAGGCCAAGGCGTTCCTGCAGACCTCTAGCGACAAATGGAAGAACTGCGTCGGCCAGACCGTGACGGTCAACAATTCGAGCAAAACCTATCGATGGACCTTCGCCCCAATCCAAGGCAGCGCAACGAAGATATCGGTGCTGCAAACCCAGGAAGGCGCCGACGGCTGGCAGTGCGAGCACGCGATGAGCGTGGCGAACAACGTGATCGCCGACATCAACGCGTGCGGGTACCACATCAGCGATCAGGCCGGCGAGATCGCGGACAAGATCATCGACAAGGTCAACAACGTCTAGACGGAAATACCACCAATTCCGAAGTGGCACTGCGGCATTGGCCTAAGCCTGTACGTCTGGCCCCTGCGCGCGCAGATCGTCGACCGCCGACATCGCGTTGCGCAGCTTGGACAGCCATTCCTCGGTGTGTTCACCGACGAGCTTGACCGACCACGCCAGCGCATCGGCGCGAGACCTGGCGACTCCGGCGTCGACCAGGGTGTCGAGCACCTGGCGTTCCGGTTGCTTCAAGCGGGTCATCACCGGAACTGCGATGTGCGTGAACAGAATTCGCTCTGTGCCGGTTTTGGAGCCAATCTCGACGCCCCAGGAAACCTTGCGCCCGTAGCGATCCTGAGCTTCGTCGGCGATTCTCATCCGCTCGGAACGAGTCTCCTCGCGGAACCGTGACGCCCGGCCCTCGGCGCGCGCCTCGCTCTCTTCGTTTCCGGTGGCGTCCGGCAGCTTGCCGACGACCGTGATCTCTTCGCGGTCGACGACGACCAAGGGGTCGCCGTCGAACCAGGCTTCGGGCAGGCGTCCGGCGAACCATTCCGCCGCCCCGCTGGAGTCGGGCTGCTGGGCTTGCTGCCAGCCCCCGGGGCGGCCGGACCGCCGATGGGTGTGGTGCGATTTCATAATTACATGATTACACCGTTACATGTGCAATGCGAAGTGGGTTCGCCCGCGGCGAACGCCAGTCGGGCGCGAAAGCCTGCATCCGGGCCCGGAAAACCGTTGATATGGCCCGCTCAACGGCGTATTTTTGAGGGCGAAGCAGGCCCGGAAGCGGCCAAGTCAAAGCGCCGGCAGAGGGGAAGGAGCCGGCCGCGTCGGACCGTGTCAGACGCCCCCCAGAGCCGCCCGGGCCTGCCTATACGTATCCCGATTCGGCGGAAGTGTCATTCGCGTCCCAGCTTGCGCGGGTCAGTCGCTGTCGCGCGAGTCGCCGCCGCGGCGAACCCGGAAAAGCTTGACTTCGCTCTTGACGCCCTTGAGGCGACGTGCGCCCGCGAAAGACGCGGAAAACTGCCCTGTTTCGCCGACCGCCTCCCACACGGAATCGGCGACCAGGACGGTGCCGGGGCGTGCCACGCCGGTGACCCGGCTCGCCACATTGACCGGGCTGCCGAACCAGTCGCCGGCCCGGCTCACCGCCATCCCGGACGACATCCCCGCGCGCAGCCGGGGAAAGTCGTTGTCGGTATCCACGGCCTCGACCAGCTTCAGCACGACATCGAGCAACGGAGCGGGTTCGGGGCAGACGAACATCACCGCGTCCCCGATCGTCTTGATGAACCGGACCGGCGGAACCGTCACGTCGCGGGCCAGGTTGGCGAGCCTGCTGGCGAGATGGCCCAGCTCTTCGGGCGACACCACCTCGCCCAGCGGCGTGAAGCCGACCAGATCGGCGAAGGCAACGCTGACCTGACGCGCGCCGGGCAGCGGCTTGCCCGCGGCCCGCTCGGCGGCATTGATCGCTTCGGTCTCCATCATGTGGCGCAGCTGCATGAACAGCATCTGCTCGATCATCGGGCCGAGCTGCGGTCCAATCTGACTCACCAGCGTCTTCGAGGCCTTGGCGACCTCCAGCTCGGTAGACCCCGGGCGCATGATCGCCGCCAGCGCGGCATAGCGCATGACCTCGGCGGCGTGCGACAGCCCCTCGGCGAGCACCCGCACGACGAGCACAACCTGGTCGGGGTTCAGCCCCATCTCCACGAAGCGCTGGGCGTACGCGGCCGCTTCACCGTCGGCGCGCATGTGGATCGCCGCATCGGGATCGTCCACCCTGGCCAGCCCGATCGCCCGCTGCACGCGTTGCAGCAGCATCAGGTCGATGTGGTGCTCGTCGCTGATCTCGCGCGCCGACACGTAGGTGCCGTCGTCGCCGATCAGGTGCCGGCTGGCCAGCAGCAGCGGCGGGTTGGTGGCCCGGATCTCGTCGGCGGTGACGCCCTGTTCCAGCAGCCAGCCCACGAGCTCGGCACGTTCCGAGCGCGCGGCGCCCTCGAGTCCGTCGAGCAGATCGTCGATGTTCCGGTCTACCCCGTCGTCCACGTGGTCAACGTACAACGCCGATGGGCCAGGATGTGAAGCGATGACCCCGCCGCTTCTGCATGGCTTCCCGCCTGTCGTCGACGATCGCGCCCGGATACTGATCCTGGGCTCGTTTCCGAGTGCCCAGTCGCTGCTGGCCGGCCAGTATTACGCCAATCCACGAAATGCGTTCTGGCCCATCACCAGTGAGCTGTTCGGATTCGACGCGAACGCGCCCTACCCGTCCCGCCTGGCCGCGTTGCGCGCGCAGGCAGTAGCGCTCTGGGACGTGCTGCACAGCTGCCGACGAGCCGGTAGCGCGGACTCCGCGATCGACCCGAAAAGCTTGGTGGTCAACGACTTTAGCCAGTTGTCCGCCGACTACCCCGGCATCACGCAGGTCTTCTTCAACGGCGCCAAAGCGGCCGACCTGTATCGCAGGCTGGCACAGCCGGACGAGCGACTCCATTTTCAGCGGCTGCCGTCAACCAGCCCTGCTCATGCCACGCGGCCGGGCGTCAAACTGGCGGCGTGGCGGGCGATATGCCAGTCGACACAGTTATGACACCGGCGGCCGGCGCTGGGCCCACGGCCGTGCCGTCTCGATCTGTGCGGACAGCGACAACAGCGTCGCCTCATCGAACGGCCGGCCGACGAGCTGCACGGAGATTGGCAGACCGTCGCCGTCGAAATCCCATGGCACCACCGCGGCAGGCTGGCCGGTCAGGTTCCAGACCGGGAAGTACGGAACCTGCTGGGCGACCAGCAGCAACGTCGACACCCAGCCACGGTGTCGATAAGCACCGATGCGGGACGGACCCGCAGCGGTGCCCGGTGTGATCACAACGTCGACATCGTCGAAGATCGACTGGATCCTGGCGCTCACCCGCTCCTCGGCGGCGCGCACGGCTTCCATTCTTCGGTCCGAGAAAAACGATCCCGCGCGCGCCATCTTTCGAGTGCGTGCTTCGAGTCTCTCCGGGTGAGCCTGCGCGTCGGCGTCGTCGCTGATGCCCCGCAGATAGCGAGGCAGGAAGTTCGCATAGATCTGAGGCAGCGGATAGTCGGGGTCGGCCGTGATGACCTCGTGGCCCAGATCGCGAAGCAACGCACCGGCCTGGTCGAGGGCCGCCAACTCCTCGCGCCCAACTCGAACGGGAAGCGTTGGAACCTTGGTGCTCAAGGCAATTCGCAGTTTGCCGGGATCACGGGTAGCGGCCGCGACGAATTCGCCTACGGGTCCGGGCACGGTCGAGGTGGCATCCAGAAACACCGCCGCGTCCTGGACCGAACGCGCGATCGGGCCGTTGACGCTCAATCCTTGCCAGGCATTGTCATGCGGCTCGACGGACACCCGATCACGTTGCGGCTTCAAGCCGAACACACCGCACCAGGACGACGGGATGCGAATCGAGCCGCCACCGTCGGATCCCAATGCGAGCGGTGCCAGGCCGGCGGCGACCGCCGCGCCGCTACCGCCGCTGCTACCGCCCGGGCTGCGACCAAGGTTCCACGGGTTGCGCGTCGCGCCGAACGTCAGCGACTCGGTGAAGGGGAAGATCATCAACTCGGGCACATTCGTCTTACCGATGATGACCGCGCCGGCCGCGCGCAACCGTCGGACCGCTTCCGCATCGGAGGCCACCGGCGGACCGTGGCCGCCGCTGCCGCACGCCGTCACCTCACCGGCCACGTCGACGTCATCCTTGATCGCAACCGGCACGCCCAGAAGTGGCAGCCGCTTGCCGGCGTCGAGGAGTTCCTGGGCGGCATCAGCGTCCGCACGCGCGCTGTCGGACAACACCACGCGGTAGCAGCGCAGCTGACTGTCCAGGCGGGCAATCCGTTCCAGATAGACCTCGAGCAGGTCAGGCGCGCTGACTTCGCCGTCGGCAAGCATTCGTGCCAGTGCGGCCGCGCCGGTAAAGGCAAGTTCGCGAGCGTCCACTGCGGCAGCGTAGCCCGTGCCGCCTCGGCCGGTCGATCATGTGCGTACGGAACAAATGGGTGTCTCGGGCGCAGCATGGCCGAGTTGAGGCAACCAGTACCGTGGCGGCATGTCCTGCGTGTTCTGTGCGATCGTCGCCGGAGAAGCTCCGGCCATCCGGATCTACGAAGACGACGACTACCTGGCGATCCTCGACATCCGGCCGTTCACCCGCGGCCACACCCTGGTGATCCCCAAACAGCACAGCGTCGATCTGACCGACACCCCGCCGCAGACGCTGGCCGAGATGATCACCATCGGCCAGCGGATCGCACGCGCCGCCCGGGCCACGGAATTGGCCGACGCGACAAACATCGGGATCAACGACGGCAGCGCGGCCTTCCAGTCGGTGTTCCACATCCACCTGCACGTGCTACCCCGCCGCAATGGCGACAAGCTTTCATTGGCCAAGGGGATGTTGCTGCGCCGGGACCCGGACCGCGAAGCCACCGGGCAGCTCCTGCGCGACGCGCTGGCACGTATCGACGCCAGTCAGTAGAAATGGATCCATGAGCAACCTCACCCCCTTGGAGCGGCTGTTTCTGGCCCCTCTGCTGCGCGTTCACGACACCCTCTACCGGAAAACCGACGGCCGGATCGGGCACCACGTGCCCGGGATGCCGAACAGCCTGCTGCTGCACACGATCGGCGCCAAGACCGGCCAGCAACGGTCCTCCACTTTGACCTACGCCAAGGACGGCGACTCGTACCTGGTCGTCGCGTCCTACGGCGGTAGCGACAGTGCCCCCGGCTGGTACCACAACCTGCGCAAACGCCCGGAGTGCGAAATCAACGTCGGCTCCAAGCGATTCCCGGTCACCGCGCGCAGCATCACTCCGGAGAACGCCGAGTATGCGCGGCTGTGGGAGATCGTCAACAAGAACAACGCCAACCGGTACGACGGCTACCAGACCCGGACCTCGCGGCCCATCCCGATCGTCGCCCTAACGCCTGCCTGATCGCACCAACCTGCACAAAAACCACCAGCCGGCACGAATAGGACGATTATTCTGCCCTAGCAGTGGTGAAGCCTGCGTGCGTTCACCGCGGGGGACAGATCGGCTGGTGCAGCAATGAAGCGCTGGATGGGGAATCCGTGGCAGCGATTCGGGCTGTCCGCGCGCGTCGGTCGGCTGGTCGTCGCGGGATACTGCGTCGCCGGGGTGATGATCATCATCGCGTCAGTCCGGGACTGGCAAGGCGCCGACGCGACACGGCCGGTCGACGAAATTGCCTTGGCGGCGAGCCTGCTGTTCGGTGCGGCATGTGGCCTCCGCGCGGCGCGCTTCGCGGACGGGCGTCGCAGATTCGGCTGGCTGGCGATGGTGACGGCCCAGTTGGGGTGGGCTGTCGGCGAAATCATCTGGGCGTTCTACGACGTGCGCCCGCAGCTCGATCACGCCGCGCACCCGGCCGCGGCCGAGATCGTGCTGCTGTTGTGGCCGTTCGGCGCCATGACGTCGCTGGTGCTGTTGTCCAACCTGTCTCGGCACAGTTCGCGGCGGCTGGTGCTCGACGGTCTGATCCTGTTCACCTCGCTGCTCGTCGTCTCGTGGGTATTCGTCCTGGAAAAGCAGCTACGCGACACAACTGGTTCACGGACCGCGACGGTCGCGCAGGTAGTCAACGATGGCATCCTGCTAACGACGGCGATCCTGATGCTGTCCCGGGGCCGCCCCGGTGAGAGACCGAGCCGCAGCCTGGTAGCCGCCGGAATCGCGACGATCAGCGTTGCCGACATCACGATGGTGTTCGATACCGGGATCGGCAGTTATCACGTCAGTGATCTGGGCGACCTGGGCCGAGTGGTCGGATTGTGCATGATCGCACTGGCCGCGTTGGCCAGCGTCGATGAATCCTCCCCCGCCACCGCGACGCGCAGCGAGGTGTTGTCCCGCGCCCTGCTGTGGTTGCCGTACCTACCGCTGTCGCTGGCCACGGTCGTCGGATTTGGCGCCGTCGTCCGTGCGCAGCAGGGCGTATTGACCGCCCTGCTGGGAATCCTGGTGGGCTCGGTGCTCGTCCGGCAATTCATCGCGCTTACCGAAAACCAGGACCTGTTGTCCGCGGTCTCGCGAGAAGCGTTCCGGGACAGCCTGACCGGCCTGGCGAATCGGGCTCATTTCCTGCATCGGTTGGAAGACGCCATCGCCGCACGACAAGACGGCAGCGCCCCGATAGCGGTGTTATGCCTCGATCTCGACAACTTCAAAGCGGTCAACGACGGCTTGGGGCACCCGGCCGGCGACGAACTTCTGATCCGGGTCGCCGGGCGGCTCACCGCTGCCCTGCACGAAAAGGGCTTCATTGCCCGCCTTGGCGGTGACGAATTCGCGGCGCTGCTCGAGGGTTCCGTCGAAGAGTCCCAGGCTGCCGCGCATGATGTTCTCGAGGCGTTCAGCGCCCCGATCGTGATCGACGGCGTGCCCGTCGCGGTTCGGCCGAGCATCGGCTACACCGTGGCCACTGCGGCGTCGACCTGCACCGTCGACCAGCTCCTCCAGCATGCCGACCTGGCCATGTATACCGCCAAACGCGAAGGCGGCCAATGCGTCCGCGCCTTTGTGCCGGATATTCCGTTCTCCTATACGTTCCCGCGGTCGACCGAATCGGCGATATCGGCCTTGCCGGCCAAACTGGCGGAATGGATGCCCATTTCGGCAACCGCCTCGGGCTACCCCGCCGTCGCGGGCGCGTCCGGGTCGGTACGTACCGCGCGGACAGAGCCAAAGCCCGCCGCGCCGAAACCCCACCAGCCGGAGGAACCGGCCGACGGCACCTGGTGGCCGCCGATACCCATTCGGGTTGCCATGGCGCTGTTGGCAATTGGCGTGATCGCTTTCACCGTGATGAGCATTGTCGGCGGCAATGCCGGCGACAATGCATCCTTCGCCAAGTCCTTGTACACGGGGTTGAACCTGTTGGCGGCGGGGCTGATTGCCGTACGCGCTTACCACTTCACGGCCGACCGGGTGGCCTGGCTGCTGATCGCGGCCGGCATGGCATGCTCGGCGATCGGCGACGTCGTCTACGCGTTGCGGGTGCCCGACGGGCAGTCCCCGTCGGCGGCCGACGTGGAGTACCTGGCGTTCTACCCGCTCGTCTACGTCGGGCTGCTGCTGCTGATGCGGTCACGCCTGGCCTCGGTCCCGATTCCGATCCGGCTCGATCCCCTGGTATGCGGCTTGGCCATGGCCGCGCTGGGCGTCGCGCTGCGGACCGGGCCCTTCCACGCGGCCGCGGCTCGCGCACCGGATACCGTTCTGGTCGGCCTGATCTATCCATGGGGCGATCTGGTCCTGCTGGCTCTGGCCGCCGGAATGTTGCCAATAATTGGCTGGCGCAGCGAATTCCGCTGGGTTCTGCTCGTTGCGAGCTTGGTCGGATTTGCCGTCGCAGACACGGTCTATCTGTTCGAGACCAGCGCGGGTTCATACCGAGTGGGCAGCACGCTGGATGCCCTCTGGCCCGCGTCGTCGCTACTGCTGGCGTTGGCCAGCTGGGCGCCCAAGTCGTCGGAGGGGCCCGCGCGCAAGCGTGGCTACACCTCCTACGCCGTGCCGGTGGCCTGCACCGTCGTAGCGCTGGGAGTCGCGGCATTCAACGAAAATTCGCGACTCGCAACGGCTTTGGCGGCGTTGAGTCTGGTAACAGTCGCCGTACGCTTCTCGCTCACCTTGCGCGATGTCAGCATGATGGCCGAAAACTACAAGCACGCCACGACCGACGAGTTGACGACGCTGCCCAACCGGCGTTCGCTGGCAACGGCCTTGACCTCGTTGCCCAACTCCGCGCCGACGGAGCTCGAGTCGGCGCTCAGGACGTCGTCACGCAAGGCGTTGCTGTTGGTGAAGCTCTATGAGATCGGCGAGATCAACGACTCGCTGGGCCGCCATTTCGGTGACGAGCTGTTGCGCCACATCGCGGATCGACTTGCGAACTGCGTGCGCCGCGAGGATCTGCTTGCGCGGGTGAGCGATGACGAGTTCGCGATCCTGCTGACAGCGGGATCCGACCTGATCGGCGCACGCGCCCAAGCGGGTCGAATGCTCGAATCGCTCAGCGAACCATTGGCTTTGGATCCGGTCACCGTGCGAGTCGATGCACGCATCGCTATTGCGCTGTGTCCCGACCATTGTGAGCATCCACAAGAGCTGCTGAGTCGCGCCGAGGCGGCGATGCCGCACGCGAAAACCGCCATGGGCAAGATCGCGGTGTATGACTCGGCATTCGAGGTGTATCGCGAAACCGACCCCAACCTCATCGAGGAATTGCGCATCGCGCTGTTCGAAGGTGAGGAACCGACTTTGTATTACCAGCCCAAGATCAACACCAAAGACGGCAGCGTACACAGTGTCGAGGCACTGCTGCGCTGGAACCATCCCACCCGTGGAGTGCTGCTGCCCGAGGCATTCCTGCCCGCCGCCGAACGCGCCGGGCTGATGCGCAAGATCGCCGACCGCACACTCAAAGTCGCTCTCACCCAGATCCAGTATTGGCGCGAAACTGGCATCACCTCGTCCGTCGCGGTGAACCTGGCGACGACGAACCTGCTTGACCTCGAGCTTGTCGGCACGATCGAGAGGCTGCTGTGGGCCCGTGGTTTACCGCCGGACGCGCTCATCGTCGAGATCACCGAAAGCGCCCTCGTCGACTCGGTGCGGTCCCGCAATACCGTGGCCGAGCTGCAGCGCCTTGGCGTTCGCATCTCGCTGGACGACTACGGCACCGGCTGGTCGTCGCTGGCCCGCTTGCAGGATGTCTCGGTCGACGAGTTGAAACTCGACAGAATCTTCGTGGCGCGACTGTCCCAGGACGCCCGATCGGTCGCCATTGTGCGGTCCACGGTGGCGCTGGCCGACAGCCTCGGCGCGGACCTGGTGGCCGAGGGTGTCGAAGACGAGGTCACGTTGAGCGCGCTGCAGCGATTCGGCTGCACCATCACCCAGGGATTCGTGCACACCCCACCGTTGCCTCCGGCTGAGCTCGAGGTTTGGATCGGCAGCCATGTGCCCCATCCCAATTCGAGCAAGTCCGAGGAAGCGGACGTCACCGACGCCAGCGCTAGAACAATTCCTTAGCCAGCAGTTCCAGCGTCGCCACCCGCCCCGGTGCGGTGGCCGGGTCGGTGCCGCGACGGGCCGACGCGACCGGGTTCACCATCACTTCGTCGACGCCGAACTGCCCGGCAAGTGCCCGCAGCTGTTCGGCGGCCTGGACTGGAGTGCCGAGCACCGCGCGCTGCAACCCGCTGTCCACGATGTGCTGTTGGGGCGCCGTCAGTTCCGCGACTTGGGCATCCTCCACCAGAGGGACCGGCCCCAGCGGCTGGCCGGTGCGCAGCCGGGCCATCATCTGCAGGTTGGGCAGCATCAATGCCGTTGCCTCGTCGTGTGTTTCGGCCACCGCGGCATTAACCGTCAGGAATGTCACGGGCTCGGCAGTCAGCTTGCTGGGCACGAATCGCGAGCGGTAGACCTCGAGTGCCTCTTCAGTTCCCTTGCCGGAGAAGTGATGTGCGAACACGTAGGGCAGGCCCTTGGTGGCGGCCAGGTGCGCCGAGTACATCGACGAGCCCAGCAGCCAGAGCCGCGGTTCGCTGGTTGCGGCCGGGGTGGCCTTGAGCCGGTAATCACCCGAGCGCAGTGGAACCACCACGCCGCGTGAACTCATCAGCGCCGCAACGTCGTCGAGGTATTCGGGGAAGTTTTCGATGTCGCGATCGTCTCGGGCGCCGCGCAACGCATACGACGTCACCGGGTCGGATCCGGGCGCCCGGCCGATGCCCAGGTCGATTCGGCCGGGGGCGGCGGCTTCCAAGAGCGCGAACTGTTCGGCGACCGCCAGCGGCGCGTGGTTGGGCAGCATCACACCGCCGGACCCGAGTCGCAGTCGCGACGTCTGCGCCGCCAGGTACGCGAGCAGCACCGGTGGGCTGGTCGCGCCCACGGATTCCATGTTGTGGTGTTCGGCGACCCAGTAGCGCGTATAGCCGAGCCGGTCGGCGGTCTGCGCCAGCGCAACGGTGGCCGCCAGCGCATCGCCGGTCGACTGGTCGGTGCGTACCGGGACGAGATCAAGGACGGAAAGACGCACGATGGCCTCAACGCATTCGGCGCAGTGTTCGTTCCCGATCAGTAGTTGCTCGGCGTGATCGATCCCACGATCGCGTCGAATTGCTCCTGCGATATCGGCGCACCGCCGGGAATGTTGTCGGTGGCCAGAAATTGGGTGCGCTCGGTGTAGCCGTGAAAACGCTTGAAATAGTTGGTAAAGCCGAGCCCGTGGTCGACCCAGTCGCCTTGGGTGGCTCGTTTGAGCTCACCGGCCAGGATGTAGGCGCCCAGCAGCGCGACACTGGTCCCTTGGCCCGACAGCGGCGAACAGCAGTACGCGGCATCGCCGACCAGCGCCACCCGGCCGATCGACCAGTGATCCATCACGATCTGCGCCATCTCGTCGAAGTAGAAATCCGGTGCGCTGCGCATGAACTGCAGCAGTTGCGGTCGCACCCAGCCGTCGCCGGTCATGCGCCGCTCCACCTCGGCGAATTGGGCTTCGACATCGCGGTAGTCAAGGCGCAGTTCGGTATCCATGAAGCCCACCATGGCGCGCGCCTCGGTGTTGTTGCGGGCGCTGTAGACGCCGGCCATCGTGGCGTCCCCGTAGTGCCACTTCTGCCAGAAGTCCAAGTCCAGAAAGTTGGGCACGGTGAAGATGGCGGCGTGGGTGCCCAGCCTTTTGATGAATCGGTCCTCGGGACCGAAAACCAGACGGCGCACATTGGAGTGCAGGCCGTCGGCGCCGATCACCAGGTCGAAACTGCGGGCGGGCGAACGTTCGAACGTCACATCGACGCCCGCGCCGAGGTTCTCCAGCGCGACGATGCTGTCGTCGAAAAGGTATTCGGTCGCCGGCTGGGTTGCCTGGTAAAGCAACTCGACCAAATCGTCGCGCAGCAGCTCGATATCGGGATTGTCGATGAGACCACCCGTGGGCGTCGATTCGGTATCCCGGGACAGCTCGTTGCCGTCGCGGTCGACGACGGACGACCCGCGGATGCCCGTCTTGCGGTCCGCGGCGGCGGTGAGCAGACCCATGCGGTCCAGCACCGTCAGCGCCGGGCCCCGCACATCGATCGCCTGCCCGCCGGGACGCAGCCCCGGGTACCGCTCTACGACGGTGACCGAATGGCCATGCTGCCCAAGCCAATACGCCAATGTTGTACCGGCGACGCTGGCCCCGGAAATCAATACCTTAAATTCGGAGGTCACTTAATCCCTGCCAGCCTCTTGGCTTCAATGAAAATGTCGTCGAGCATTGCCGGAGTCAGCCTACCGGTGAACATGTTCTGCTGGCTTGGGTGGTAGCAACCCAGCAAACGCACGCCCGACGGCAGGTCGGCAACGACGCCATGGCCGAAGCGCGGCTTGGGCTTCCCCCGAATCGCGGTGGCGCCCGGCAGCCGCAGTGCGATCTGCCAGCCGAACCCGCCCAGGGCCACGATGGTGCGGACGTGATCGGACACCAACCGCCATTCGGCTTCCAGCCAGGGCCAACAGGTGTCACGCTCGGCCGGGGTCGGGGCGTTGGCCGGAGGCGCGCACCGTACCGGTGCTGAGATCCGAATCTGCTTGGTCTGCAACCCGTCTGCGGCGTCCACGCTGATCGGCTGGTTTACCAGTCCGGCTCGGTAGAGGGCGGCGTAGAGCTGGTCCCCGGACCGGTCGCCGGTGAACATTCGACCGGTCCGGTTGGCGCCGTGTGCGGCGGGCGCCAAACCGACGATGAAGATTCGCGGCCGCTGAGATCCCCAGCCCGGCACCGGCCGGCCCCAATAGGGCTGATCGGCAAACGCTCGCCGTTTGGCCACAGCAACATCCTCACGCCAGGTGACCAGCCGCGGGCAGGCGCGACAGACGCTGACGAAGGCGTCCAGTTCCGGAATCGAGCCGGCCCCGCCGGCCATCGCCCGAACCTGCCCGGCATCAGCTGCCTCGGGCGTCTGGGCCACGGCCGGGTCGCCGGGCCATCCGGTGCCGGGCGCAACCGGCGAATCGAATGCCAATCCGGTATTGGGATGAACAAGCACATGAACATCCTGCATTCAGCCAATGCTGACCACGAAATTCGGTGGCTCCCCCGATCGCTTTGGGGTTAAATTCTCACCGCGATAGCCATGAGAAATTCCAGCCGCGGCCCGGCGCTCCTGATTCTGTTCGCCACGCTGATGGCGACCGCGGGTACCGGCATTTCGTTGGTCGCCTTCCCATGGCTGGCGTTGCAGCACCACAACAGCGCGCGCGACGCATCGCTCGTGGCCGCTGCCATGACATTGCCGCTGGTGCTCTCCACGCTGGTCGCCGGTACCGCGGTGGATTTTTTCGGGCGCCGCCGTATTTCGCTGGTCTCCGATTTGCTGTCCGGCACGGCGGTGGCGACCGTCCCGGTGATCGCCTGGTTGTTCGGCGCGCACGCGATCAACGTCGCCGAGCTGGCCGTGCTGGCTTTCTTCTCGGCCGCTTTCGACCCGGCCGGGACAACTGCGCGCCAGTCGATGCTGCCCGAGGCCGCCGCGCGCGCCGCCTGGTCGCTGGACCGCACCAACAGCGTCTACGAAGCGATTCTCAACCTGGCCTACATCGTGGGCCCGGGCATCGGTGGTTTGATGATCGCCACGGTCGGCGGCGTCAACACGATGTGGATCACGGCATGCTGTTTCGGGTTGTCGTTCCTCGCGATTGGGGCGCTGCGCCTGGAGGGCACCGGCAAGCCCCACCACGCGACCCGGCCCGACGGGTTGATGTCCGGGGTCGCCGAGGGCATGCGGTTCGTGTGGAACCTGCGGGTGCTCCGGACGCTCGGCCTCATCGACTTGTTCGTCACCGCGCTGTACCTGCCGATGGAGAGTGTGCTGTTTCCCAAATACTTCAGCGACCGTCAACAACCCGCGCAGTTGGGCTGGGCGTTGATGGCGCTCGGGGTGGGCGGCGTGGTGGGCGCGCTCGGCTACGCCCTGCTCTCGAAACACCTGCGGCGGCGCACGGCCGTGCTGACCGCGACCCTCACCTTCGGTGCCGCGTCGGTCGGCATCGCATTCCTGCCGCCGTTGCCGTTGATCCTGGTGCTGTGCGCGGTGACCGGTTTGGTCTACGGGCCGATCCAGCCGATCTACAACTACGTGATGCAGACCCGGGCTCCGCACCACCTGCGCGGTCGAGTGGTCGGGGTGATGACGGGGCTGACCTTCGCCGCGGGCCCGTTGGGCTTGCTGGTGGCCGGTCCGCTGGCCGACACCGCCGGGCTGCGAGTGACGTTCCTGACGTTGGCGGTGCCCATCATCGTGATCGGACTGATCGCGTGCGCGCTGCCGTCGCTGCGTGAACTCGACCGCGCACCCGAGTTTGCCGTCGACACCGGGCCGTAAAATCGGCCCGTGAGCGCCACAGTCAATGCAGACACCCTGGCCGGCCTGATCGCCGACCTACCCGACGGGATGGTGGTCACCGACCCGGCCATCACCGACGGCTACCGCCACGACCGCGCCTTCGACCCGTCGGCCGGCACACCGCTGGCCGTGGTCCGGCCGCGCTGCACCGAAGACGTGCAGAAGGTGCTGCGCTGGGCCACCGCCCATCAAGTGCCCGTCGTACCCCGCGGGGCCGGCAGCGGCTTGTCGGGCGGGGCGACCGCACTGGCGAACGGGATCGTGTTGTCGACGGAAAAGATGCGCGACATCACGGTCGACCCGGTCACCCGCACCGCGGTATGCCAGCCCGGCCTGTTCAACGCCGAGGTGAAAAAGGCCGTCGCCGGATACGGCCTCTGGTATCCGCCGGACCCGTCGTCGTACGAAATCTGCAGCATCGGCGGCAATGTCGCCACCAAT
Source organism: uncultured Actinomycetota bacterium (assembly GCA_963794245.1). GTDB lineage: Bacteria > Actinomycetota > Actinomycetes > Mycobacteriales > Mycobacteriaceae > Mycobacterium. Next base: position 568,189 of record CAWCDD010000010.1, read on the forward strand.
GCCGGGGGCCTGTGCTGTGTGAAGTACGGCGTCACCACTGATTACGTGCTGGGAATGCAGGTGGTGCTGGCCGACGGCACCGCGGTACGGCTCGGCGGCCCTCGTTTGAAGGACGTGGCGGGGCTTTCGCTGACCAAGCTGTTCGTCGGCAGTGAAGGCACGCTGGGTGTCGTCACGGAAGTGACGCTGCGGCTGCTGCCCGCCCAAAACACCTCCAGCGTCGTGGTGGCCACGTTCGCCTCGGTCCAGGCGGCGGTCGACGCGGTGCTCGGGGTCGCGGCGCGGCTGCGGCCCGCGATGCTGGAGTTCATGGATTCGGCGGCGATCAATGCCGTCGAGGACACCTTGCACATGGACCTGGATCGCGGGGCGGCGGCGATGCTGGTGGCCGGCTCTGACGAGCGCGGCCGCGCCAGCGGTGAGGACGCCGAACTGATCGCGGCGATATTTGCCGAGAACAATGCAACGGACGTTTTCAGCACAAACGATCCGGACGAGGGCGAGGCGTTCGTCGCCGCGCGCCGGTTCTGCATCCCGGCGGTGGAGGCCAAGGGATCGCTGCTGCTCGAAGACGTCGGGGTGCCGCTTCCGGCACTGGGCGAGCTGGTGACCGGGATTGCGCGCATCGCGCAGCAGCGCGACCTGATGATCTCGGTGATCGCGCACGCCGGCGACGGCAACACTCATCCGCTGATCGTGTACGACGCCGCCGATGCCGCGATGACGGAGCGGGCTCACCTCGCGTTCGGCGAAATCATGGATCTGGCCATCGGATTGGGCGGCACGATCACCGGTGAGCACGGCGTCGGCCGGCTGAAGCGGCCATGGCTGGACGGCTACCTGGGGCCCGAGGTGATGGCGCTGAATCAGCGCATCAAGCAGGCACTCGACCCGTTGGGCATCCTCAACCCCGGCGCCGCGATTTGAGCTTGGCCCCGGTTTTTGGCGTCGAGTGTGCGTCCTTGGCGTCGAGTGTGCGCTGAGGGCGGGGTTTGTGCGCCGTTGGCGCCCTGGGCGCACACCCGGCGCTCAGAGCGGTTGACATATTGCGGCTGCTGTCGTACGAATAAGACATGACTGCGTTTATGTCTCACAACGCACCGGTCGTGTTCGAACTCGCCAGCGCCGACACCTGGCCGAATCCGTGGCCGATGTACCGCGCACTGCGCGACCACGACCCGGTGCACCACGTCGTGCCGCGCAAACACCCCGAGCAGGACTACTACGTGCTGTCCCGGCACGCCGATGTGTGGTCGGCGGCTCGCGACCACGAGACGTTTTCCTCGGCGCAGGGACTGACGGTCAACTACGGCGATCTGGAAATGATTGGTCTGCAAGACAATCCGCCGTTCGTCATGCAGGATCCGCCGGTGCACACCGAGTTTCGCAAGCTGGTGTCACGCGGGTTCACCCCCCGACAGGTCGAGGCGGTGGAGCCCAAGGTGCGCGAGTTCGTCGTGGAGCGCATCGAGCGGCTGCGCGCCGACGGCGGCGGCGACATCGTCACCGAACTGTTCAAGCCGCTGCCATCGATGGTGGTCGCACACTATCTCGGTGTGCCCGAAGAGGATTGGGACCAATTCGACGGCTGGACGCAGGCCATCGTCGCGGCCAACACCGCCGATGGCGGCGTCGCGGGCGCGCTGGAAACCGTCGGCGACGCGGTCGGATCGATGATGGCCTACTTCACCGGGCTGATCGAGCGCCGCCGGACCGAGCCGGCGGACGACACGATCTCCCACCTGGTCGCCGCCGGGGTAGGCGCCGACGGCGACATCTCCGGTACGTTGTCGATTCTGGCGTTCACCTTCACGATGGTCACCGGCGGCAACGACACGGTGACCGGCATGCTCGGCGGTTCGGTGCCGTTGCTGCATCAGCGGCCCGACCAGCGAGAGTTGTTGATAGACAAGCCCGAACTGATCGGCGACGCAGTCGAGGAGCTGTTGCGGCTCACTTCACCGGTGCAAGGACTGGCCCGCACGGTCACTCGCGACGTGACCATCGGCGACACCACCGTTGCGGCCGATCGCCGGGTGCTGCTGCTGTACGGGTCGGCCAACCGCGACGAACGCCAATACGGGCCGGACGCCGGCGCACTCGATGTGACCCGCTGCCCACGCAACATCCTGACCTTCAGCCACGGCGCCCACCACTGCCTGGGTGCCGCGGCGGCGCGGATGCAATCACGAGTCGCGCTGACCGAACTGCTGGCCCGTTGCCCGGATTTCGACGTCGACGAGAATTCGATCGTGTGGGCGGGCGGTAGCTATGTGCGGCGTCCGGTGTCGGTGCCGATCACCGTGAAGTCCTGATGCCCGGCAACAACTGGCTTGCCTCGAGCCGCAGCGAAGCGGCCGCGGACCGGATACTCGACGCGGCCGAGCAGCTGTACACGCAGCGCGACTCGGATTCGATCGGTATGAACGAGATCGCCAGGGCCGCAGGCTGTTCCCGCGCGACGCTGTACCGGTACTTCGACAACCGGGAGGCGCTGCGAACCGCCTACATCCACCGCGAGACCCACCGGCTGGGCCGCGACATCATCGCGCGTACCGGCAGCATCGAGGACCCGCGCGAAAAGCTGATCATGAGCATCCTCGTCACGCTGGGGATGGTTCGCGAAAGCCCCGCGCTGGCGTCGTGGTTCGCCACCACCCGCCCGCCCGTCGGCGGCGAGTTGGCCGGACGGTCCGACGTGATCGCGGCCTTGGCGGTGGCGTTCCTGCACTCGCTGGGCCCCGACGATCCCGCCGTCGTGGAACGCCGGGCCCGTTGGGTAGTCCGGGTGATCGTCTCGCTGCTGACGTATCCGGGCCGCGACGATATCGAGGAGCGGGCGATGATCGAGGAGTTCGTCGTCCCGATCATCGCCCCGGCAAGCGCCCGCCGGTAAAGGCGCGCCGCGGGGGAACTCAGCCGGGTACGCGGGTGAAGCGGTGCAGGAGCCAGGCCAGCGGGATCGTCACCACCAGCGTCGCGATGAACAGGTAGAGCATCGACCCGGTATACACGTGGGCCCGCACGATGTAGACCATCGCGAATTCCATGGTCACCAGGTGGATCAGGAAGATCTCGTAGGAGATCTCGCCGAGCCACACCATCGGTCGGCTGGCCAGCAGCTGCCAATACCAACCGTGGCCCTCCAGGGCCAGCGGTGCGACCGCCAGGGTGGCGATCACGGTGTAGAAGACCGTCTTGACGACCGCCTCCGGCGTGGATGCCGGCGACGTCGTGGGTGCGCCGCCTATCGGGGTCGCGACGATGAAGTAGCAGATGACCGCCAGCGGTATGGCCGCGAACGCGTAGCAGCGCACCCCCATCGCCTGCAGCACCGCGAGCAACATGCCGCCCAGAAACCAGGCCAGGTAGGTCGGCAGCCACAGCCGGGCGCCGTCCGGAAACCAGTGATCGGTGTGCACCAAGACAACCCATGCCGGGCTGATCAAGGCCATCGCCAGCAGAGTCCCCACCACCACCCTGGGCTGCCAGCGCCGCCGGCAGATGACGGCAAACAGCAGGTATGCCAAGAACGGCAGGACTATGTAGAAGGACGCCTCCACCGCGAGGCTCCACATCTGGGTCAGGCCTTGATGCAGGTACTTGCCGAGGTAGCCGTCGGTGTAGATCTGCGTCAACGTGAGGTTGCGGACCAGGCCGTACCAGCTGTGCCCGGGGTTAGGTCCGGCTTCGCGGTAGTGGTAAAGCACATAGGCGATCAGCACGGTGATGACGTAGGCGGGCATGATGCGCCGAACCCGGTGCCGCGCATAGCGACTCACCGAGGGTGACGGCCCGCCGGTCCGAGCCGACTTCACCCAGGGGCGGAACAGCAGGAAACCGGACAGCACGAAGAAGATCGGCACGCCGATCTCCATCCGGGCACCGACCAGGCCCCAATATCCGTGCGTGTACTTGCCGGTGCTGTAGGCGGCGTGAGTGCCGACAACCAGGATCGCGGCGACAGCGCGGATACCGGTCAGGGAAGCGACCCGGTCGACGTGCGAGACCTGCTCGAGTCCGCCTTGGGCGTCCCGTTCCTCGGACAGGGTCATCCAGCGTCTTTTCTGCGTGGTTTGCCACCACCGCGACGGGGCTTCTCGGAGGACTTGCCGGACGATCGGTCCGGCGTGAGGTCGATCAGCACGCCCGAAATACGGGTTTTTTCAAGCTTCTTCAACGTCGCGGGAGAAAGTTTTGGCGGCAGCTCCACCAGCGAGAAGTCCGGTCCGATCGAGATGTGACCGAAATCGCTGCGGTGCAGACCGCCCTCGTTGGCGATGGCGCCGACGATGGCGCCCGGCCCGATCTTGTGACGCTTGCCCACGGCGATTCGATAGGTGGCGAAATCTCTTGTTTGCCTTGGCTTGTCGGTGCGATCCCGACGTTCGGTGTTGCGTTCGGGCCGCTCACGTCGCTGCGGCGGCGGTTCGGGTGACATCAGGAACGCCTCGCCATCGCGGGACTGCAAGGCCAGCGCCGCGGCGATGTCAGCCATCGGGACGTCGTGCTCGCGCTCGTAGTCCTCGACCAGCCTGCGGAACAGCTCGATTCCCGAACCGCCGAGCGTGTCGGTGATGGAATCGGCGAATTTCGCCACCCGCTGCGCGTTGACGTCCTCGACGCTGGGCAGCTCAACCTCGGTCAACGTTTGCCGGGTCGCTTTTTCGATCGCCTTGAGCATGTGGCGTTCGCGCGGGGAGACGAACAGCAGCGCGTTTCCCGAACGTCCGGCCCGGCCGGTGCGTCCGATGCGGTGGACGTAGGACTCGGTGTCGTGCGGGATGTCGTAGTTGAGCACATGCGAGATGCGCTCGACGTCCAGCCCGCGCGCAGCCACGTCGGTGGCCACCAGGATGTCGATTCGTCCATTCTTGAGCGAGGCTATGGTCCGCTCGCGCTGCGCCTGCGCGATGTCGCCGTTGATGGCGGCCGCGGAAAACCCTCGGGCACGCAGCTTTTCGGCGACCTCCTCGGTCGCCTGCTTGGTGCGCACGAAAACGATCATCGCCTCGAACGGCTCCACTTCGAGGACCCTGGTCAGCGCATCCATCTTGCGCGGACCGGCCACCTGAATGTAGCGCTGCGAAATGTTTTCCGCGGTAGTGGTTTTCGATTTGGTCGTGACTTCGAGCGGATCGTGCAGGTACTTGGTGGTGATCTTGCGGATCGCCGGCGGCATGGTCGCCGAAAACAGGGCGACTTGTTTGAATTCCGGCGTTTCACTCAAGATGCGGTCGACCTCTTCGGCGAACCCCATGGTGAGCATCTCGTCGGCCTCGTCGAGCACCAGATAGTCCACGTGCGACAGATCCAGCGTGCCCCGTTCCAGGTGGTCGATGACCCGGCCCGGGGTGCCCACCACCACCTGGGCGCCGCGCCTCAGGCCGGCCAGCTGCACGGTGTAGGACGCGCCGCCGTAGATCGGCAGCACGTTGATCTGGGGCAGGTGGGCCCCGTAGCGACTGAACGCCTCGGCCACCTGCAAGGCCAGCTCGCGAGTGGGCGCCAGCACCAGGGCCTGAGTCGCCTTGTTCGTGACGTCGATCTTGGACAGGATGGGGATGGCGAACGCCGCCGTCTTTCCGGTGCCGGTCTGCGCCAGTCCAACCACGTCGGAACCCGCCATCAGCGCCGGAATCGTCGCCGCCTGAATCGCCGTCGGCGACTCGTAGCCGACGTCGGCGATCGCCCGCATGACGGGGGCAGGAATCTGCAGCTCGGCAAAGGAAGCAGCGGCCGCGCCAGGCGAGCCGTCGGGGACTGTCATCGTGCAAGAAGTTTAGTGGTGATCGCGAGCACAGCGCAGCTGGGCGTGGGGGCACCTCCCGCTTGCGGGGGAGGGTCACCGCCATCGGGCCCGGGGACACCGGTACGGTTGCCCAACGTGTGGTCGCTACCGTGCCGTGCCGAGCTACTGACCGTCGGCGTCGTGCTCGCCGTGACGTTGACCGGCTGCGGTTCTGGAGATTCGACGGTCGCGAAGACGCCGCAAGCCACGACGTCGACCGCGTCGATCACCGCCCCCGCCACACCCAGGCCGAACGAAGCCGCGTCACCCGGCAGCAGCGCGCCGGCCGACCCGTGCGCCGTCAACCTGGCCTCACCCACGATCGCGAAAGTGGTCTCGGACTTGCCCCGCGATCCGCGCAGCCAGCAGGCATGGAACCCGGAGCCACTGGCCGGAAACTACAACCAGTGCGCCCAGCTCTCGGCGGTGATCATCAAGGCCAACACCAACACGGTCAATGCGACGACCCGCGCGGTGCTGTTTCATCTGGGGCAGTTCATCCCGCAGGGCGTGCCGGACACCTACGGGTTCAACGGCATCGACGCGGCGCAAACCACCGGCGACACGGTGGCGTTGACCTTCCCCAGCGGTCTCAACGGTTTGAACACCGACGTGCGATTCCACTGGAACGGCAACACCGTCGAGCTGATCGGTAACGCCACCGGGCGCTGACCCGGCACACCCTCGCAGAACCCCTTCGCTGTCGGTCGCCTGACCTACAGTGGCTGCTGTGTTCGTCACCGACGACAGCATTGTGTACAGCGCGTCGGACCTGGCCGCGGCCGCCCGATGCGAGTACGCGCTGCTCCGGAATTTCGACGCAAAGCTGGGCCGGGGTCCCGCCGTCGACGTCGAGGACGAATTGCTGGCGCGCACCGCCGCCCTCGGCGACGACCATGAGCAGCGCGAACTCGACCGGCTGCGCGAGGAGTTCGCGGATGGTGTCGCGGTCATCGGACGTCCGTCGTACACCCTCGCCGGCTTGGCCGCTGCCGCCGAGGCGACCCGGCGCGCCATCGCCAACCGCGCGCCGGTGGTGTATCAGGCCGCGATGTTCGACGGCCGCTTCGTCGGATTCGCCGACTTTCTGGTCGCCGATGGTGAGCAGTATCGGCTCGTCGACACCAAGCTGGCCCGCTCCCCCAAGGTCACCGCGTTGCTGCAATTGGCGGCCTACGCCGATGCACTCACCGCTATGGGCGTGTCCGTCGCGAAGGAGGCGGAGCTGCGACTGGGTGACGGCTCGGTCGTGCGGTATCGCGTCTGCGATCTGATCCCCGTCTTTCAATCGCAGCGCGCGCTGCTGCAGCGGCTGCTCGACGACCACTACGCCGCCGGCACCGCGGTGCGGTGGGATGACGAGGGCGTGCGGGCATGTTTCCGTTGTCCGCTCTGTATCGAGCAGGTGCGCGCAGGCGATGATCTGCTGCTGGTCGCCGGCATGCGAGTCAGCCAGCGGGACAAGCTGATTGACGCCGGCATCGCCACGCTCGCAGACCTGGCTGAGTACGTCGGACCGGTGCCCGAGCTGGCACCCAGCGCGCTGGGCAAGCTGACCGCTCAAGCGAAACTACAAGTACGGCAACGTGATACCGGTATTCCGCAATTCGAGGTCGTCGATCCGCAGCCGCTGAGGCTGTTGCCGGAGCCCGACCCCGGTGATCTGTTCTTCGACTTCGAGGGCGATCCGCTGTGGAGCGCCGACGGCCACGACTGGGGCCTGGAGTACCTCTTCGGCGTCTTGGACGCCACGGGGAGATTCAGCCCGCTGTGGGCGCATAACCGGGTGGACGAGCGCAAGGCCCTGATCGATTTCCTCGCGATGGTGGCCAAGCGCCGCAAGCGTCGACCCAACATGCACATCTACCATTACGCGCCGTACGAGAAGACCGCCTTGTTGCGGCTTGCCGGACGCTACGGGGTCGGCGAGGACGAGGTCGACGAGCTATTGCGCAACGGGACGTTGGTCGATTTGTACCCGTTGGTACGCAAGAGCATTCGGGTGGGTGCCGAGTCGTTCAGCCTGAAGGCGCTCGAGCCCCTGTACATGGGGACGCAGCTGCGCTCCGGTGACGTCACCACGGCCGCCGATTCGATCACCTCCTACGCCAGGTCCTGCGAACTGCGCGACGCCGGCCGCGTCGACGACGCCGAAACGGTGCTCAAGGAGATCGAGGACTACAACCACTACGACTGCCGGTCGACTCAGCAGCTGCGCAACTGGCTGTTGGTGCGCGCCTGGGAATCCGGCGTCACACCGGTTGGCGCGCAACCGGTTTCCGGTGGCAACACAGTCGATGACCATGACGAGCTGGCAGCCGCCTTATCGGCGTTCACCGGGGATTCCGGCCTCGGCGACCGAACACCGCAGCAGATCGCCGTCGCGCTGGTGGGCGCGGCGCGCGGCTACCACCGGCGTGAGGACAAGCCGTTCTGGTGGGCGCATTTCGACCGGCTCAACTTCCCGGTCGACGAGTGGGCGGACAACACCGACGTCTTCATTTCCGAGGAGGCGTCGGTCAGCGTGGACTGGCATCTGCCGCCTCGCGCCCGCAAGCCGCAGCGGCGGGTGGTGCTGCGCGGCGAACTGGCCCGCGGCGACCTGATGACGGAGGTGTTCGCGCTCTACGAGGCGCCGGCTCCGCCCAGCATGAGCGACAATCCGGACCGACGCGGGGCCGGGCGTGCCCAGATCGTCGACGTCAACGACCCGGCAGTGCCCACCGAAGTCGTCATCCTCGAACGAGTCGGCAGCGACGGCAACGCATTTCACCAATTGCCATTCGCGCTGACGCCCGGGCCGCCCATTGCCACGACCGCGCTGCGCGAATCGATCGAATCCACGGCAACCACCCTGGCCGCCGGGCTGCCGCAACTCCCGCGCACCGCGATGATCGACGTCCTGCTGCGCAACGCGCCCCGCACTCGCAGCGGCCCCACGCTACCGCGCAGCCACGACCCCATCGCCGATATCACCGCGGCGGTACTGGATCTGGACTCGTCCTACCTGGCGGTGCATGGCCCGCCCGGAACCGGAAAGACGTACACCGCGGCGCAAGTGATCACCCGCTTGGTCACCGAACACGGCTGGCGCGTCGGTGTGGTGGCGCAATCGCACGCCACGGTGGAGAACCTGCTCGGCGCCGTGATCGATGCCGGGCTGGACCCGGGACGGGTAGCGAAGAAAAAGTACGACCACCACGCGCCGCGCTGGCAGGAGATCGACAGCGGCGACTACGGGGCATTCATCTCGGCCGGCGCCGGATGCGTGATCGGCGGTACGGCTTGGGATTTCGCCAACGCCAATCGGGTGCTGCCGGGCAGCCTCGATCTGCTCGTCATCGACGAGGCGGGCCAGTTCTGCTTGGCCAACACGATCGCCGTGGCGCCCGCGGCGGTGAATCTACTGCTGCTCGGGGACCCACAGCAGCTGCCGCAGGTCAGTCAGGGCACTCATCCCGAGCCGGTCGACACGTCCGCACTCGACTGGCTGGTCGACGGTCAGCGCACGCTCCCCGATGAGCGCGGCTACTTCCTGGACCGCTCCTACCGGATGCATCCAGCGGTCTGCGCGGCGGTCTCCGAGCTGTCCTACGAAGGCAGGCTGCATTCGGTCACCGAGCGCACCTCCGCACGCCGTCTCGACGGCTGTCAGCCCGGTGTGCGGGTTCTTTCCGTTCGCCACCAAGGCAACTCGATCGAGAGTCTCGAGGAGGCCGACATGATCGTCGCCGAGATCCGGCGGCTGCTCGGGTCGTCCTGGACCGACGAGCACGGCACCAGAGGATTGGCCGCCGCGGACGTGTTGGTGCTGGCGCCGTACAACGCCCAGGTGTCGCTGGTGCGCCGGCGGTTGGCGTCCGCCGGCCTGGGCGACGTCCGGGTCGGAACCGTCGACAAATTCCAGGGCGGGCAGGCGCCGGTGGTATTCATCTCGATGACGGCGTCGTCGGCCGATGAAGTGCCACGCGGAATCTCGTTCCTGCTCAACAGGAATCGGCTCAATGTCGCCGTCAGCCGGGCGCAGTACGTGGCGGTGGTCGTGCGTTCGGAATTGCTGACCGAGTACCTGCCCAGCACGCCGGCCGGCCTGCTGGAACTCGGCGGCTTTTTGGCGTTGACGGCGAGAGCCTGAAGACGGCCCGTCGGCCGGCCTACCGCCCCGCGGAATGCCGGCCGTGGCCTTTGGCGTCGTCGTCCGGGTCGTGGCCGTAGTGCCGGCCTAGCGGTGCCTCACCCTCGGTGAGCCGATGCCGGATGGAACCGTTCACGTGTCGTCCCGTCCGCGGCGCGCCGCGATCGTTGCGGGTGACGGGACCGCGCCAGTGCGGCGGAAGCTCGACCATCGGGCGAAAGTGTTTTTCATGGCCGACGTGAGACCCGTTGTGGGCGAATCCAATCGGTTCGGATCGCGACGGCGCGTCATCGAGCAGGCGGCGCCGCGATTCGACGGGTTTGGTGCGCCGCGCGGCGGCCGGTGCGGTCGCGGCACCAGGCCCCGGTCCCGCCCTGGGCTCAGGACCAACCCCGCGGCTCGGCTCACGCCGCAGGATGACCTCGACATAGTCGTCGTCATCGCGGCCGTCATCGTCGTAACGGTCGGACGGCGCGCCGCCGATGCCCGCGCCAGACAGCAGCGACGGCGCGAAGCCGACCAGGAAGAGCGCGGCGACGATCCCGAACAACGCGATGAATGCGGGCAACAGCACCGATTGCGACATCGCGGCAGAGAACGGCTCACGCACGAATTCGGGCAGCTGCAACCGAAGACCGCCATCGCCCGCGTCCTGACCCGGCACGTTGGGCGGCATCTCGGCGCCGATCCGCCACGTCATGAACGCCGCCATGGCGGCGCTGCCCAGCACTGCCCCCAACTGCCGGACGGAGTTGTAGACAGCGGAGCCGGTTCCGGCCAGCTGCGGTGGCAGGTTACGGGTCGCGGTGGCCGTCAGCGGCGACCACACAAACGCCATCCCGACACCAATTGCGCCGAACGGCAACAGCAGCCGCCAGATCGGCGTGTCCGGAGCCATTTCGAACGAAAGCCAGGTCAGCGCGATCGCCAGCACCGAAAAGCCGAAACCGAGCACCGGCCGCGGGTGATATCGGTCGACCATCCGGCCGACGAACGGCGCCAGCACGCCATTGGCGATCGCCATCGGCGCGATCAGCAGCGCCGACGGGTCGGCGACAGCCCACACACCGTCTGGGTAAAGAAGATCAGCGGCAACATCATTGCCGTCACGGCGAACGAGGTGATGGCCACCCCGACGCTGCACAGGCTGAAGTCGCGGTCGGTGAACACGTCCAGTGGGATCAGCGGCTCCCGGGTGTTCACCGACTGCCAGTAAACGAATGCCGAAACGAACCCGGCCCCCGCGACGATCGTCGCCCAGATCCACGGCTGCCATCCGGCGGCCTGGCCCTGCTGCAGACCGAACACGATCAGGAACATGCCCACGCCGGACAAGGCGACGCCGACCAGATCGAGTCGGTGCGCCTGAGTGGGCAGCTCGGGAACCAGCCACACCGCCAACGCCAGCCCGACGACGCCGATCGGGACATTGACGAAGAAGATCCACTCCCAACCCAGCCCGTCCACCAGCACGCCACCGGCCAACGGACCCACCAGGCTCGCGACACCGGCGGTGGCGCCCCACACGCTGACCGCCACCCCGCGCCGCTCCGGCGGGAAGATCCGGGTGATCGTCGACAAGGTCTGCGGGGTGAGCACCCCCGCGCCGATCCCCTGCACCACCCGAGCGGCGATCAGCATGCCGGCGCTACCGGACAGCCCGCACCACACCGACGCGATGGTGAACACCACCAGACCGATCAGGTAGAGATTCTTCGGGCCGAACCGGTCACCGAGCCGACCGGCCACCAGCAACACCACCGCATAGCCCAGCAGGTACGAGCTCGTCACCCAGACCACGGCGTCGTACCCGATGTGCAGGTCGGCCATGATGGTCGGGTTGGCGATCGCGACGATGGTCGAGTCGACCATGATCATGAAGAACCCGATCATCATCGCCCAGAGCGCGTTCCATGGATTTCCGCTCTTCAGCGCGGCGGACGGGGCCAGGAATTTGCGGTCCTTGGCCAGGTCGGCACGACTCGGCCCGGCGCGCCGGGTACCCCCGGACGAACCGGACATGGCCGTCGTCATGCACTCACCTCGCTTCAGCGCCCGACGACGGGCTGACCGCCGTGAGCAGGTGTGATACAGCCCGCATGCGGCGAGTCCCCCAACGGCGCCCGACAAACGGCCCGCATCGCCACCGGCCTGTGTCCAGCCTGCATTATTCCGGGTTGGCCGACCAGCTGCGCACCCCCCGTCATCGGCGGTCGGGATAACGCGCACGCCCTGCGGCTAACCCCACGTTCAGCAAACTCGCGTTAGCCTGAAGGAACGCCATTCGCAGGAGAGGCACTATGAGCGCTCGACGCAATAGGTCAGGGATTTGGCCCCTGAAACGATCTGAGCAACTGCCGGAGAACTCCCCGCCCGGCGGCTCCGGTCGCCCGAAGGCTTCGGCGCGCGCATTGGCGCAGGTCATCGAGCGTAGTTCGCGGATGCAGGGCCCCGCCGCGGAGGCCTATGTGGCGCGGCTACGGCGGGCATTCCCCGGTGCGAGCCCCGCGGAGATCGTCGCCAAGCTGGAAAGCCGCTACCTGGCCGCGTTGACGGCCAGCGGCGCCGCGGTGGGTTCGGCGGCGACATTCCCCGGGATCGGGACGTTGACGGCGATGTCGGCGGGCGCCGGCGAAACCGTGTTCTTCCTGGAGGCGACCGCGATCTTCGTCCTGGCAGAGGCCCAGGTCTACGGCATCCCGGCCGACCACCACGAGCGTCGTCGCACGCTGGTGCTGTCGGTGCTGGTCGGCGACGACAGCAGGAGGGCCATCGGCGAGCTGATCGGTCCCGCACGCACCAACGGCGGGTGGCTGGCCGAGGGCATGGCCTCGCTGCCGCTGTCGACTCTGGGCCGGCTGAACACCCGAATGCTCAAGTACTTCGTCAAGCGGTATGCGGTGCGACGCGGCGCACTCATGTTCGGCAAAATGCTGCCTGTCGGCATTGGCGCCGCCGTCGGTGGCGCCGGCAATCGCATCGTGGGCAAGAAGATCGTCCGTAATGCCCGCCAGGCATTCGGCGCTCCACCGGCCCGCTGGCCGAACACGTTGCACGTGTTGCCGACGGTGCACGAAGCGAGCCAGTAGCCCGTCGCAACCCCCGGTTCCGCCGTCTCGCTGGCGAAATACCGCCGAAGGGTTAGCCTTTATGAGGCGGAGGCGTTGAGGACCGCTACGGGTGTGAGGTACCTCGTCAACTGAGGTGCGCAGAGTCGCAGGCGTCGGGCAATAGCGCTCATAGGGCCTGCAGGACATGAGAATTGAGGCGAACAGCGGCCGTGAGCAACATCAGTTCACCATTCGGGCAAAACGAATGGCTGGTCGAGGAGATGTACCGCAAGTTCCGCGACGACCCCTCCTCGGTGGATCCGAGCTGGCACGAGTTCCTGGTGGACTACAACCCCGAGCCGACCGCCTCAGCAGTCCAGGACACCCCGAGCCCCGCGCAAGCGCAGGCCACCGCTGCCCCGGCGCCCACACCGGTCGCGGTCGCCGAGCCGCCGGCCGCCCCACCCGCCCCCGCCAGGACCGCCAGCCCCGCTCCCGCCGGCAACGGGGTCGCCACGCCCCCGCCGGCCGCCAAAGCCCCCACGCCGCCGCCCGCCGAGGGCGACGAGGTGCAGGTATTGCGCGGCGCCGCCGCGGCCGTCGTCAAGAACATGTCCGCGTCGCTGGACGTGCCGACGGCGACCAGCGTCCGTGCCGTCCCGGCGAAGCTGCTGATCGACAACCGGATCGTCATCAACAACCAACTCAAGCGCACTCGCGGCGGCAAGATCTCCTTCACGCACCTGCTGGGCTACGCGCTGGTGCAGGCGGTCAAGAAGTTCCCCAACATGAACCGGCACTACGCCGATGTCGACGGTAAACCCAACGCGGTCACCCCGGCGCACACCAATCTCGGTCTGGCCATTGACCTTCAGGGCAAAGACGGCAAACGCTCCCTGGTCGTCGCGGGCATCAAGGGCTGCGAGACCATGCGGTTCGCGGAATTCGTCTCCGCCTACGAAGCTATCGTGCGCCGCGCCCGCGACGGCAAGCTGACCGCCGAAGACTTTGGTGGAGTGACGATTTCGTTGACCAACCCGGGCACCATCGGCACCGTGCACTCGGTGCCGCGGCTGATGGCCGGCCAGGGCGCCATCATCGGTGTGGGTGCGATGGAATACCCCGCCGAGTTCCAGGGAGCCAGCGAGGAACGCATCGCCGAACTCGGCATCGGCAAGCTGATCACCCTGACCTCGACCTACGACCACCGCATCATCCAGGGTGCGGAGTCCGGCGATTTCCTGCGCACCATTCACGAGATGCTGCTCTCGGATGCTTTCTGGGACGACATCTTCCGCGAGCTGGGCAATCCGTATTTGCCGGTGCGGTGGAGCACGGACAACCCGGACTCGATCGTCGACAAGAACGCCCGGGTGATGGAACTGATCGCGGCCTACCGCAACCGCGGGCATCTGATGGCCGACATCGATCCGCTGCGGTTGGACACCAGCCGATTCCGCAGCCATCCCGACCTCGAAATCCTCAATCACGGCCTGACGCTGTGGGATCTCGATCGGGTGTTCAAGGTCAACGGCTTTGCCGGTTGCGAGTACAAGAAGCTGCGCGACGTGCTGGGTCTGCTGCGCGACGCGTACTGCCGCCACATCGGGGTGGAATACACCCACATCCTCGAGCCCGAGCAACAGCGATGGCTGGAAGAGCGGGTCGAGACCAAGCACGTCAAACCGACGGTGGGCGAACAGAAATACATTCTCAGCAAGCTCAACGCCGCCGAGGCCTTCGAAACCTTTTTGCAGACCAAATACGTTGGGCAGAAGCGGTTCTCGTTGGAAGGAGCCGAAAGCCAGATCCCGCTGATGGACGCGGCGATCGACCAGTGCGCCGAGCACGGCCTGGACGAAGTGGTCATCGCGATGCCGCACCGCGGCCGGCTCAACGTGCTGGCCAACATCGTGGGCAAGCCCTACTCGCAGATCTTCAGCGAGTTCGAGGGCAACCTCAACCCGTCGCAGGCGCACGGGTCCGGCGACGTCAAGTACCACCTCGGCGCCACCGGCGTGTATCTGCAGATGTTCGGCGACAACGACATTGCGGTATCGCTGACCGCCAACCCGTCGCACCTGGAAGCCGTCGACCCGGTGCTGGAGGGATTGGTCCGGGCCAAGCAGGACCTGCTGAACAAGGGTGACGGCGACGACGGCTTCTCGGTCGTGCCGCTGATGTTGCACGGCGACGCGGCCTTCGCCGGCCAGGGCGTGGTCGCCGAGACGTTGAACATGGCACTGCTGCCCGGTTATCGCGTCGGCGGCACCATCCACGTCATCGTCAACAACCAGATCGGCTTCACCACCGCACCGGAGTTCTCCCGGTCCAGCGAGTACTGCACCGACGTCGCGAAGATGATCGGCGCGCCGATCTTCCACGTCAACGGCGACGACCCGGAAGCGTGCGCGTGGGTCGCGCGGCTGGCCGTGGACTTCCGCCAGACGTTCCGCAAGGACGTCGTCATCGACATGCTGTGCTACCGCCGTCGCGGGCACAACGAAGGCGACGACCCGTCGATGACCAACCCCTACATGTACGACGTCGTCGACACCAAGCGCGGGGCCCGCAAGAGCTACACCGAAGCCCTGATCGGCCGCGGTGACATCTCGATGAAGGAAGCCGAGGACGCGCTGCGCGACTACCAGGGCCAACTGGAGCAGGTGTTCAACGAAGTCCGTGAGGTGGAAAAGCACGGCGCGCTGCCCAGCGAGTCCGTCGAATCCCTCCAGCCTGTCCCCGCGGGGCTGGCCACCGCAGTGGACAAATCGCTGCTGGCCCGCATCGGCGACGCGTTCTTGGCGGTGCCGGAGGGATTCTCCGTACACCCGCGCGTGCTGCCCGTGCTCGAGAAGCGCCGGGAGATGGCCTACGAGGGCAAGATCGACTGGGCCTTCGGCGAGCTGCTGGCGCTGGGATCTCTGGTCGCCGAGGGCAAGCTGATCCGGCTGTCCGGCCAAGACACCCGTCGCGGCACCTTTTCTCAGCGGCATTCGGTGATCATTGATCGCCGCAACTGCGCGGAGTTCACGCCGCTGCAACTGCTGGCGACCAACAAAGACGGCACCCCGACCGGGGGTAAGTTCCTGGTCTACGATTCACCGCTGTCCGAGTATGCCGCGGTGGGTTTCGAGTACGGCTACACCGTGGGCAACCCGGACGCACTTGTGTTGTGGGAGGGGCAGTTCGGCGACTTCGTCAACGGCGCGCAGTCCATCATCGACGAATTCATCAGCTCCGGTGAGGCCAAGTGGGGGCAGCTGTCCAACGTGGTGCTGTTACTGCCGCACGGCCATGAAGGCCAGGGCCCTGACCACACCTCCGGCCGGATCGAACGATTCCTGCAGCTGTGGGCCGAGGGTTCGATGACGATTGCGGTGCCGTCTACCCCGTCCAACTACTTCCATCTGCTGCGCCGGCACGCGCTGGACGGCATCCAGCGCCCGCTGATCGTCTTCACCCCGAAGTCGATGCTGCGCAACAAGGCGGCGGTCAGCGACATCAGGGATTTCACCGAGATCAAGTTCCGCTCGGTGTTGGAGGAACCCACCTACGAAGAAGGCATCGGCGATCGCAGCAAGGTCCGGCGGATCCTGCTGACCAGCGGCAAGATCTATTACGAGCTGGCGGCCCGCAAGGCCAAGGACAACCGCGACGACGTCGCGGTTGTGCGCATCGAGCAGCTGGCGCCTTTCCCGAAGCGGCGACTGGCCGAAACACTGGACCGCTACCCGGGCGCCAACGAGTACTTCTGGGTGCAGGAAGAGCCGGCCAACCAGGGCGCATGGCCCCGCTTCGGCCTGGAGCTGCCCGAGTTACTGCCGGACAAATTGACCGGGATCAAGCGCATCTCGCGCCGGGCGATGTCGGCGCCGTCCTCGGGCTCGTCCAAGGTCCACGCCGTCGAGCAACAGGAGATACTCGACACCGCGTTCGGCTGAGGTTCATCACTCTCGCCTTGGACCGCCACAGGTACCGGCTAACCTCGACGCATGGGGC
This sequence comes from uncultured Actinomycetota bacterium, assembly GCA_963794245.1. GTDB lineage: Bacteria > Actinomycetota > Actinomycetes > Mycobacteriales > Mycobacteriaceae > Mycobacterium. Next base: position 585,167 of record CAWCDD010000010.1, read on the forward strand.
GGACTTGAGGAAGGGTGTTTATGAAGAAGTTCGCCGGCAAGGTCGCCGTCGTCACGGGCGCCGGTTCGGGTATCGGCCAGGCGCTGGCCGTCGAACTCGCCCGCTCGGGTGCCAGCGTCGCGATCAGCGACGTTGACGTCGAGGGACTGGCCCAGACCGAGCAACAGCTGAAGGCCATCGGTGCGCCGGTCAAGGCGGATCGGCTCGACGTGACCGAGCGCGAGGCCTTCCTGGCCTACGCCGACGCGGTCAACGAGCACTTCGGCAAGGTGAACCAGATCTACAACAACGCCGGCATCACCTACATCAGCACCATCGAGTTCAGCCGGTTCAAGGACATCGAACAGGTGATGGACGTCGACTTCTGGGGCGTCGTCAACGGCACCAAGGCCTTCCTGCCACACCTGATCGCCTCCGGCGACGGCCATGTCGTCAATATCTCCAGCGTGCTCGGGTTGATGGCGCTGCCGGGTCAGCCCGCCTACGTCTCGGCCAAGTTCGCCGTCCGCGGCTTCACCGAGGCGCTGCGCCAGGAGATGGTGGTGGCCGGGCACCCGGTGGGGGTGACCGCGGTACACCCGGGCGGCATCAAGACCTCATTCGGCACCAAGGCCGAGATCGCCGAGGGCATGGGACTCACCCAGGACGAGATCCTGGAGAACTTCGACCAGCAGATTGCCAAGACCACTGCGGAACAGGCCGCCCGCGCTATCTTGGCCGCGGTGGGCAAGAACAAGGCCCGGGTGCTGATCGGCTCGGACGCCAAATCCGCAGACCTGATGGTGCGGCTGTTCGGTGCACGATATGGCGAGCTGATGTTCGGCGGGCCAACGCTGCTGGGCCGGTTGGCGACCAACGTGCGCAGGCTGCTGGCGCGCAAGAGCTGATCCGTCGGGCACCCGGCTGCTATCCGGGACCGCTGGTACCGGTAATCTCCACGACAAATGTGGACACGAGGGAGGGTGCACATGCAGGGTTTCGCCGGCAAGGTCGCCGTGGTGACGGGCGCGGGTTCGGGTATCGGCCAGGCGCTGGCCGTCGAGCTCGCCCGCTCTGGTGCCAGCGTCGCGATCAGTGACGTCAACGCCGAGGGACTGGCGCAGACCGAGGAACAGCTGAAAGCGATCGGGGCGCCGGTCAAGTGCGACCGACTCGACGTGACCGAGCGCGAGGCCTTCCTGGCCTACGCCGACGCGGTCAACGAGCACTTCGGCAAGGTGAACCAGATCTACAACAACGCCGGCATCGCGTTCACCGGCGACATCGAGGTCAGCCAGTTCAAGGACATCGAACGGGTGATGGACGTCGACTTTTGGGGCGTCGTCAACGGCACCAAGGCCTTTCTCCCACACCTGATCGCCTCCGGCGACGGCCACGTCGTCAACGTCTCGAGTGTGTTCGGGTTGTTCGCCGTACCGAGCCAGGCTGCGTACAACGCGGCCAAGTTCGCGGTTCGCGGCTTCACCGAGGCGCTGCGCCAGGAGATGTTGGTGGCCGGCCACCCGGTGAAGGTGACCACGGTGCACCCGGGTGGCATCAAGACCGGGATCGCGCGCAATGCCACCGCCGCCGAAGGACTCGACGCGGCCGAATTGGCCAAGGTGTTCGACAAGCGGATGGCCAGCACCACTCCGGAGAAGGCCGCGCGAGTCATCTTGGAGGGGGTTCGCAAGAACAAGGCTCGGGTGCTGGTCGGCACCGACGCCAAGGTGCTGGATGCCCTGGTGCGGCTGACGGGCCCGGGCTATCAGCGGCTGTTCGGACCCGTCGCGCACCGGTTCACTTCGACCAAGCGATAGGCCCTCAGCGGCCCAGCGGGTGTTCGGCGAGCCACCCGCCGGCGACCGCCAATGCATCGGCGCCGCCGGCGACTTGGCGGCGCATTTCGGCTAAGGCCGCGGTGTCCAGCACACCCGCCACTTCGTTGATCGCCAGCACCTGCCGATCGCTCAGCACGTTGCGTCGGTAGAGCGGCACCACATTCTCCGCCCGGATCAACGCGGGTGTGCCGTCGGCCAGTGGCACCAGATCGCCCGGAATCGCGGGGTCGGCCGTGGTGGTCCACCCCGCGGTCAGCTGCCCGGCTCGCACCGCGTCGAACATCGTTGTGCTATCCGGGAATTCGCGCGGGGCGGGCAGCCGGCAGGTGCCGACCACCGACGGCGCTTGGCGGCCGGTGAGGATCCCGACGGTCAGCCCGTCGCAGTGCTTTCCCAGCGTGCTCAGATCCGCGCTGCGGTCCTGACCGCCCCAGGCCTTGGCGGTGGATTGCGTGACCAGCAGGACGGGTTTGTCCTCGGCTGCCGTCGTGTAGTCGCCCGCGGCGACGCCCTCGGGCAGCGCCGACACCATCGCCCGGTAGACCTGCGCATCGGACAGCGCCATCGCGCCGGGCTGCAAGGCCTGCAAGGTCTGGCCGGTGAAGGCCGGCGTGACGGTGAAGGCGCCGGAGTCCAGTTGCGCCATCGGGTCGTCGCCGGTCCCGGCTTGCGCGGCGAAACCGTAGGACCGCAGCGCCACCAGGTAAACGCCGGCCAGCAGCCTCGACATGGCGTCGCTGCGGGAACCGACCACCAGCGACGGCGCGCCACGATGGTCGCCGGGGCCGGCCGCACAGCCGGCGCAGAACGGGGCAGCGAGCACGGCGGCGAGCAGAAGCGCCGCGAGCCTGCCGATTTTCACTCCGAGGTATCTGCAGCCCGCGCCACGGCTTGCGCCACTGCCTCACCGACGCCGGGGTCCAACGGGCTGGGCACGATCCGGTCGGGTGCGAGGTCGTCGCTCACCACGGAGAAGATCGCCTCGGCCGCGGCCACCATCATCCTTTCCGTGATCCGCCGCGCCCCGGCATCCAGCGCGCCGCGGAACACCCCGGGGAACGCCAGGACATTGTTGATCTGGTTGGGGAAGTCGCTGCGGCCGGTGGCCACCACGGCGGCGTATTTGGCCGCGACGTCGGGATGGATCTCCGGGTCGGGATTCGACAGCGCGAACACGATGCAATCCGCCGCCATGGTGGCAATGAGCTCCTCGGGCACCACGCCGGCCGACACCCCGAGGAACACGTCGGCTTCCTTGAGCGCTTCCACCATGCCGCCGGTCAGACCGCGCGGATTACTAGCGCGCGCCAGATCGGTCTTGACCGTGTTCATGTCGTCGCGGCCGGCGTGCAGGATGCCGCGCGAGTCGAGCACGGTGATGTCCGAAACACCCATTGCGAGAAGAAGTTTCGAGCACGCAACGCCTGCGGCCCCGGCGCCCGACACCACTACCCGCATCGAGCCCATGTCGCGGCCAAGCAGCTTGCTGGCACCCATCAGCGCGGCCAGCACGACGATCGCGGTGCCGTGCTGGTCGTCGTGCATCACCGGGCAGTCCAGCGCCTCGATGACCCGTCGTTCGATCTCGAAGCAGCGGGGCGCCGAGATGTCCTCGAGGTTCACCGCGCCGAACGTCGGCCGCAGCCGCACCAGGGTTTCGACGATCTCGTCGGGCTCCTTGGTGTCCAGCACGATCGGGATCGCGTTCAGATCGGCGAACTGCCTGAACAGCGCGCTCTTGCCCTCCATCACCGGCAGCGCCGCGGCCGGTCCGATGTCACCGAGACCGAGGACGGCGCTGCCGTCGCTGACGACGGCCACCAGCCGGTTCGCCCACGTGTAGCGGTCGGCCAGAGTGTGGTCCGCGGCGATCGCCCGACTGACCTGTGCGACGCCCGGCGTGTAGGCAATCGACAACGCGCGCTGCGTGTCCAGCGGAGCCTTCATCTCGACCGAAAGCTTCCCACCTACATGGGCCTCGAAGATCTCGTCGTCCCCGATGACGATCTGCGGCGGCACGATTTCGGACACGCGCCCAGGGTACTTACTACCCATTAGTAGCCCTAATTGACTGCCTCAGATCAGCTTCAGTTCCGTGACGGCGGCGCGCTCGTCGACCAGCTCGGCGGTGGTCTTGTCGATGCGGCCGCGGGAGAAGTCGTCGATCTCCAACCCTTGCACGATCGACCAGTTGCCGTCCTTGGTGGTCACCGGGAACGACGACACGATTCCCTCGGGCACGCCGTAGGAGCCGTCGGAGAACACCGCCATCGACACCCAGTCACCCTCGGGGCTGCCCAGCAGCCAGGAGCGGGCGGCGTCGACGGTCGCCGACGCGGCAGAGGCGGCAGAGGAGGCGCCGCGCGCGTCGATGATCGCCGCGCCGCGCTTGGCGACCGTCGGGATGAAGTCGTTCTCGATCCAGTTCTGGTCGTTGACGACCTCGGCCGCGTTCTTGCCGCCGACCTCGGCGTGGAAGATGTCGGGATACTGCGTGGCCGAGTGGTTGCCCCAGATCGTCAGCTTCTTGATGTCGGTGACCGAGGCACCGGTCTTCTTCGCCAGCTGCGAGATCGCCCGGTTGTGGTCCAGGCGGGTCAGCGCGGAGAACCGCTCCTTGGGGATGTCGGGGGCGTTGCTCAGCGCGATCAGCGCGTTGGTGTTGGCCGGGTTGCCGGTCACGCCGATGCGAACGTCGTCAGCGGCGACCGAGTTCAGCGCCTTGCCCTGCGCGGTGAAGATCGCGCCGTTGGCCTCCAGCAGGTCGCTGCGCTCCATGCCCGGGCCGCGCGGCCGCGCGCCGACCAGCAGCGCCAGGTTCACGCCGTCGAAGATCTTGTTCGCGTCCGCGCCGATCTCGACGCCCGACAGCAGAGGGAACGCGCAGTCATCGAGCTCCATCACGACGCCCTCGAGCGCCTTGAGCGCAGGCTCGATCTCGAGCAGCCGCAGCTCGATCGGGCGGTCGGGCCCCAGCAGCGAGCCGCTCGCCAGGCGGAACAACAGGCTGTAGCCGATCTGGCCGGCAGCGCCGGTGACGGCCACCTTGAGTGGACTTGCGCTCACGTCGGTTTACTCCTTATGGAGAAGGTCTTGCGGTCGCCCACGAAACTAGCGCACTGCTGGCAGCGCGAAATCTCCGGTCCGAATTCGCCGTGGCCCGTTGGGCAACGGTCGTCAGCCGGTGGCCGCGCCGTTTCATGACGCGTTTTACCAGCACGCGTAGCATTGAGCACCGCTCTGCCAGACCTGCGCCGCGATAGGAGGTTGAGGTGTTCGAGGGTTTCGATGCATTGCCGGAAGCGCTTCGAACGATCGCGCACGAGCCGCAACCACAGCCCGCTCCTGAACCCCCCGCACCCCACGAGGCCCTGGTCGACTGCGCCGTCTACGTCGGAGGCAACCGGCTTCCCGGCAAGTTCACGTACCAGGCCGCACGCAGCAAGGTGCACCAGATCGAGATGCTGGGGCACGATGCGTTCGTCTGGGTTGGCTTGCACGAGCCGGACGAGACCCAGATGAAAGAGGTGGCGCACATTTTCGGGTTGCACCCGCTGGCCGTCGAAGACGCGGTGTGCGCACATCAGCGACCCAAGCTGGAGCGCTACGACGACACCCTGGTGCTGGTGCTCAAGACGGTCCAATACGTCCCGCACGAATCGGTGGCACTGGCACGCGAGATCGTGCAAAGCGGCGAGGTGATGGTATTCGTCGGCAAGGATTTCGTGGTCACCGTCCGCCACGGCGAACACAGCGGGCTGGCCGACGTGCGCAAGAGGATGGAAGCCGACGGTGAACAGCTGCGGCTGGGGCCGTTCGCGGTGATGCACGCGATCGCCGACTACGTCGTGGACCACTACCTCGCGGTGAGCCGGCTGATGGAAGGCGATATCGACAGCATCGAGGAGGTGGCGTTCGCTCCGGGCCGCAAGCTCGACGTCGAGCCGATCTACCTGCTCAAGCGCGAGGTCGTCGAGCTCCGCCGCTGCGTCAACCCGCTGTCCGCCGCGTTCCATCGGATGCAGGTGGAGAACAAGGATCTGATCTCCAAAGAGGTGCGGCGGTACCTGCGCGACGTCGGCGACCACCAGTCCGAGGCCGCTGACCAGATCGCCAGCTACGACGACATGCTCAACTCGCTGATCCAGGCGGCGTTGGCCCGCGTCGGTATGCAGCAGAACAACGACATGCGCAAGATGGCGGCCTGGGCCGGTATCGCGGCGCTGCCCACCGCGGTCGCCGCGATCTACGGGATGAACTTCCATTTCATGCCCGAGCTGGACTGGACGTGGGGTTACCCGGCGGTCATGGGCTTTATGACGGCCTGCTGCCTGATCTTGTATTTCCAATTCCGCAGGAACAACTGGCTTTAGCTCAGTTGGGTGTGCACTCAGGACGTCGAGTGTGCACTCTGGGCGGCATTTTCGCGATTTCGCCGCCACGGATGCACACTCGACGGGTAGCGGGTCGGCGCTAGCTCAGTTCGGTTGTGCCGCACGACGATTCGGATCCAGCACGTCGACGCCGTCGCTCTCCCAGGCCTGCCGCATGGCCTCGGCGCCCTTGAGCCGCACCCACGCCGCCTCGGTCGCGGTGATCGGAGTCGCCGACAGAAACACCACCGGGTCGCGCGGCGCCTCCAGCGGCAGGTCCGGAATGTCGCTGTGGCCCAACAGGACAGCGGTGAACGGCACCCGTCGCGACGGCCAAGCCCACAGCGGCGAGCCGAGGTCGACCAGCGCGTCAGGGCCCAGCACCACACCGTCGACAGCCGGCGAGGCCGCCAGCATCGCCAGGCTGCGCGCGATTCCGGTGGCCGGCCCGGGATCTCGCAGACACAGTGCCACTTCGGCGCGCGGGCCGTGCAACGGGTCGACGACGACTTCGGTGGGATCGCCCATCGGATGGCGTGAGCATCCCAGCGACACGTACTGCACCAATCCGTCTGCGGCACGGAATCTCAACACCTCGATGGGTTCGGTACCCAGAAATGTCACGCTCGCCGAATCGGGCTCGCCCCACGACCCCGCGCTCGCCTTGGCGAAGTGGTCGCGCAGGTGCGCCCGCACCTGGTCCCTGATTTCTGTCACTGGGCTGCTTGCGCCCCGGCAATGGTCAGGTTGACCCCGGAGTCGGCGTCGAAGACGGCGAGTTTCCCGGTGTCGAAAGCTAATTCGACAGATTCGCCGATGACGGCCTTCGACTCGGCGGGAACCCGCGCCACAAACTGGTTTTCGGCCACCTCCGATTCGGCGGCCAGCTCGTCGAGCCGTGCGGAATGGACGTCGCATCCCGCAGTGGTGAAATACACGTACTTGTCGGCCCCGAGCGATTCGACCAGGTCGACCTTGACCTGGAAGGCCATTGCCGTGATGCGCTGGTAGCCGTCGATCAAGGCGGCATCCAGCAGATGTTCGGGCCGCACCCCGACGATGACGCTTTCCGGCTTCGGGTGCCCGGCGATCACCTCCTGGACCTCAGGCGTCAGCATCACCTCCCCGAAAGGCAGGGTCAGACCGTTCGGCGTCAGCGTGCCGGGGAAGAAATTCATCGGAGGCGAGCCGATGAATCCCGCCACGAAGAGATTCGCCGGACGCTCGTATAGCTCCCCCGGGGTGCCGATCTGCTGCGCGACACCGCCGTGCATCACCACCACGCGGTCACCCAGCGTCATCGCCTCGGTCTGGTCGTGGGTGACGTAGACGGTGGTGGCGCCCAACCGGCGCTGCAGCCGGGCGATCTCGCCGCGCATCTGCACCCGCAGCTTGGCATCCAGGTTGGACAGCGGCTCGTCCATCAGGAACGCCTTGGGATGGCGCACGATGGCCCGGCCCATCGCCACCCGCTGGCGCTGCCCACCCGAGAGCTGGGAGGGCTTGCGGTCCAGAAGTTCGGTCAGGTCAAGGATTTTGGCCGTCTCGGCGACCTTCTGCGCGATGTCGGCCTTCGACATCTTCGCCAGGGTCAGCGGGAAGGCGATGTTCTGCCGAACCGTCATGTGCGGATACAACGCATAGGACTGGAACACCATCGCGATGTCGCGGTCCTTCGGCGCCTTCTCGTTGACTCGCTCGCCGCCGATACGCAGCTCACCCGACGAGATGTCCTCAAGTCCGGCAATCATATTCAGCGTGGTGGTCTTGCCGCAGCCGGAAGGGCCGACCAGGATCAGGAACTCGCCGTCGGCGATGGTGAGGTTCAGGTCCTGCACCGCCGTCTGCCCGTTGGGGTAACTCTTGTTGACGTGCTCCAGCACAATCTCGGCCATCGCGCTATCCCTTCACGGCGCCTGAGGTCAATCCGGCGACAATCCGTCGTTGGAAGATTAGAACAAACACGATGATCGGAACCGTAATCACGATGGCACCGGCCGCGATTGATCCGGTCGGTTCCTCGAATTGGGAACTGCCCGGAAAATTCGCGATCGCCACCGGCGCGGTGATCGCCGCCTTGGTGGCGGTCAGCGACAACGCCAGCAGCAGGTCGTTCCAGGCGAAGATGAACACCAGGATCGCCGCGGTCACCAGTCCGGGCGCCGCCAGCGGGACGATGACCCTGCGGAAGGCCTGCGCCGGCGTGGCGCCGTCCATCTTGGCCGCCTTCTCCAGATCCCAGGGAATCTCCCGGAAGAAGGCAGACAACGTGTAGATGGCAAGGGGCAAGGCGAAGGTGATGTAGGGCAGGATGAGTCCGGGCCAGGTATCGAAAAGCCCGACGGCGCGTTCGATTTCGAACAATGGCGTGACCAGAGAGATCGCCGGAAACATGGTGATCAGCAGGGCGGAGCCAATCAGCAGCCGCTTGCCGGGAAAGTTCAGCCGGGCGATCGCATAGGCCGCCATGGCACCCAGCAGCACCGCGATCCCGGTGGCGATCAACGCGATCCCGATGGAGTTGATCAGCGCCGAGGTGAAGAAGTCACCCCGGAAGATACCGCGATAGTTTTCCAGTGTCACCGACGACGGAATCAGCTTGCCGTCCTTGACAGTTGATGTCGGCTTGAGCGACAGGCTGAGAATCCACAGCACCGGCAGCAGGGCGTACACCACGACCAGCGTATTGATGACGGCCCACATCGCCGTGCGCCGTGCGCCCGTCAACTCAGCGTCCATCGACGTAACCACCCGGTGCCGCGGCGCCGAACACCTTGACGAAGATCAGCGCGATGACGCCCACGCAAAGAAAGATCAGCACGCTGATCGCCGAGCCCAGCCCGACGTCGAAGCCTTCGAAGAGGTTGTCGTAGCCCAGGATCGACACCGATCCGGTGTTGTTGTTGCCCTCGGTCAGCACGTAGATGTTGTCGAAGATGCGGAAGGCGTCCAGGGTCCGGAATAGCAGCGCGACCACGACCGCCGGCTTGATGATCGGCAGCATGATCCTGGTCAGCCGCTGCCAGGCGCTGGCCCCGTCGACCTGTGCGGCCTTCAGCAAATCCTCTGGGACCAAAGCCAATCCGGCGAGCAACAGCAGCGACATGAACGGCGTCGTCTTCCAGACTTCGGCGATGACGACGATGCCCAACGACGGAATCTGTTCGGTCAGCGGCGCACTGCCTTGTGGCAGCAGGTTGGCCAGATAGCCGGTGCCCGGCGTCCAGGCGTAATACCAACTGTAGGAAGCGACCACCGTGACGATGCCGTAGGGCACCAGCACCGCGGTGCGAACCAGGCCCCTGCCGAACAGGGTGTGGTGCATCACCAGCGCCAGCGCCAGGCCGAGCACGAACTCGATCGACACCGAAACCACCGTGATGGCCAGCGTCACCACCAGCGCCGTCCACCAATACCGGTCGGTCAGAATCGTTTGGTAATTGCCCAGTCCGATGAACCTGGTGTCGTTCGGGGTGGCTAAATTGTTGTGCTGCAGGCTCAGCCAGATGGAGTAGGCGATCGGATAGGCCGTCACCGCCAGCATGAGCGTTGCCGCGGGCGCAACAAGGATGAAGGCCAGGCGCTGGTCGGGCGGACGGTTCCAGAGTCGGGGCACGCCGGCGCGGGTCACGGCAAAAGCCCCTTTCCGTCGATGGCCTTCTGCACCTGCGTGGTGAGTTCGTCGGCCGTGCGCTCCGGGTCGATCTCGGTGATGGGGCTCAACGTCGTCGCCAGCCGGATCCCCACCGCCTGGTATGCCGGCGTCGCGGGACGCACCGCGGCATCGGTCAGCTGCTGGCGAATGATGGTGTACATCGGGTACTTGACCTGGAATTGCGGGTCGGAGTACAGCGACGTCCGCACTGCGGGCAGACCGCCTTCGATCGAGATGTACTTCTGATTCTGCAGGCTGCGTAGGCATCTGATCGCTTCGAAAGCTTCGGCTTTATGGCGTGTCGCGCTGGCCACCGCCAGGTTCAGCCCTCCGATCGTCACCTTGGCCGGCCGGCCCGGCACCACGCCGGGGTAAGGCGCGAAGCCGAACACCTTCTGGGCGGCCTGATACGCGATGCGGAACTGCTCGTCGTTGGGCACGAAAGTGCCGAACTGGTTGATGCTGCCGGCCAGGTCCGGATTCTGGTTGAGCGGAAGGAAGTTCACACCGCCCTTGACCGCGTTCTCCAGCATCGACGCCAGCACAAACGGCCAGTTGACTTCGAGTGCTGCCCGGCCCTGTTCGACCGCCAGTCGCGCCGTGCTCTCGTCGGTGCGGGTGATCGACGGGTCGGCTCCCGGCGCGGTGGCGACCGACTTGAGAATCCGTAGCGCGTTGACGGTGGCGGCCCGGTGTGCGGGCGTGTCGGTCAGGGTGACGTGCTGGCCGTCTTCGGAGAGCACCTGGCCGCCGGCGCTGACCAGCAGCGTGTTGAACCACACCACCAAACCCTCGCCCTGATTGGCCTGCACGGCGATCCAGCTGGGCTGGCCGGTGGCGTGCAAGCGGGTCGCCTCGGCGACCATGCCATTCCAGTCGTGCGGCGGCTGATGCACCAAATCTGATCGGTACCAAAGCAATTGGGTGTTGGTGGTGATGGGCGCGGCGTACAGCTTGTGCTTCCAGCCGGCCGTCGCGAGCGGGCCCGGCAGGGTGTCGACGGTGGCGTCGGCCTCCGCCCGTCCGGCCGGGTCGTCGGACAGCGGCAGCACCCAGCCCGCTTCGGCGAACTCCGCGGTCCAGATCACGTCCAGCGACATCACGTCCAGCGTGCGATCATGACCGGCAAGCCGGCGGGCGTATTGCAGCCGTTGTGCGCCAGGGGCTCTGGGAAGGCTGACGTGCTGCACGGTGTATCGGCCGCCGGAGTCCTGGCTGCAGCGCCGGGCGACTTCGGCGAACGTGGCGCCGTCGGCGGCCGGTGAGTAGAAGGTGATCACCAGCCCGGTGTTGGCCGACCCACAGGCCGACAGCAGCGAAACAGCGGTCAGAATCGCCAGCACGGCCGCGCCTACTCGGCGCACGCGTGCCCGGCGACTCACCACCAATTCATCCGGCCGTCAGATCGCCAGGCGCGCAAGCAAATCTCGAGCCTTCTCTGCGTTCTGCGGATCGCAGAGTACGTCGTAACGGCCGGCGACCAATTGCATGGTCGAACTGAAATCCCTTGTGCCGCGCGCCATTGCGTACGGCACAGCGGACGTGATCAAGCCGAAGAACACCCCGGCAACCAAACCGGTCGCCAGCGCACCCCACGGGCTGGGGCTGAAGAAGCCGAGCACCAACCCGATGAACAGCCCGAGCCAGGCCCCGCTGAGCACGCCACCGCCGAGCACCTTGGGCCACGTCAGCCGGCCGGTAACCCGTTCCACCTGCATCAGGTCGACGCCGACGATGGTCACCTGCTGCACCGGGAACTGCTGCTCGGATAGGAAGTCGACGGAGCGTTGCGCCTCGGCATAGGTGGGATAAGAGCCCACCGGCCAGCCCTTGGGCGGGGTCGGCAACTGCGGCACACCCCGCCGCCCGGCGGCCCCGCCCGTGGGCGTCGCGCCGGGGACTTGGTTAGGTTGGAAAGGACTAGTCATTTCGGCTCATTCTCCTCCGCCGGGGCCATAGTTTCACCTCGGCCCTCCCACCCTATCTAGGCAGCCTGCAGGCTAGGTTGAAGTACATGACAGCTCCCGGCGGTGCCAGCGGCGAGGACGCCGCTGATCCGCACTCGGCCGCTGCGCAGCACCCTGAGCGGCCGGGTTGGGCGGCCCCCTGGGATTCCCCGGCATCACGGCCACCGCTAGCCAACTATCCGCCCCCGCCGTACCCGCCGCCCGGCGTTCCGCTCGACTACCCATCGGGCACCCCGCCCTTCGGATATCAGCAGCCGCCCGGGCCCGGCGGCCCGCCCCACCCGCCGGGGCCGCCGCAATTCGGCGGCTCGCCACCCGGCTACGGCGCTGCGCCGTATCCCGGCGGCTACTACCCGGCGCCGGATTATCCGGGCGATTACTGGTCCCAAGACGTCGTGGCGCCCGGGACCAACCCGATGGCGATCGCGTCGCTGATCGCGTCGTTCACCGGCTTGTTCTGCTGCATCGGCGGGATCGCGGCCATTGTGCTGGGCACGATCGCGATCGACCAGATCAAGCGGACGCGGCAAGACGGTTACGGCCTGGCCGTCGCCGGCATCGTGATCGGCATCGCGACCCTGATCGTGACTCTGATCGTGATGATTTTTGCGGTGCATTCCCATTAGCGGGGCTCGCCAGAGCCGGTTCGCTGCCGTCACGCGACTGGCTGCCTAGGCTCTCTCCCATGGCATCGGTCAACAGGGTGTACGTCGCGCGGCTGGCGCGGATGTTGGTGTTGGGGCCAATGGGCGAAAACTTCGGGCGCGTCCGCGATGTCGTGATCAACATCAGCATCGTTCGCCAGCAACCGCGGGTGCTTGGGCTGGTTGTCGATTTGGCGACCCGCCGCAGCATCTTCATCCCGATTCTGCGGGTCGCCGCCATCGAGCCCGACGCGGTGACACTCAACACGGGGAGCGTGTCCCTGCGCCACTTCGAACAGCGTCCGGGCGAGGTGCTGGCCATCGGCCAGATACTCGACACTCCGGTCACGGTCAACGACCCCGAACTACCGGAGCTGGTCGGCCGCGAGGTGGTGATCACCGACCTGGGCATCGAGCAGTCCCGGACCCGCGACTGGCTGGTGACCAGGATCGCCGTGCGCAGCCAGCGTCGGCTGGGACGGCGCGGGCCGGCCCATGTGGTCGACTGGCAAAGCGTGCACGGGTTGACGCCGTCGGCGTTGGCGATGCCGGGTCAGGCGGTGGCACAACTGCTCGGCCAATTCGAGGGGCGCCGCGCGGTCGACGTGGCGGACGTCATCCGCGGGCTGCCGGCCAAGCGACGCACTGAGGTGTTCAGGGCCCTGACCGACGAGCGGTTGGCCGACATCCTGCAGGAGTTACCCGAGTCGGAACAGGCCGATGCGCTGTCGCAGCTGGGCACCGAACGCGCGGCCGACGTGCTGGACGAGATGGACCCCGACGATGCCGCCGACCTGCTCGGCGAGCTGAATCCGACGGACGCCGAGCTGTTGCTGGCCCGGATGGACCCCGACGAATCCGCCTCGGTGCGTCGGCTCTTGAAGCACTCCCCGGACACCGCGGGCGGGTTGATGACCTCCGACCCGGTGGTGCTGACCGCGGACACCACGGTTGCCGAGGCCCTGGCACTGGTCCGCAATCCCGACCTCACCCCCGCACTGTCGTCGATGGTGTTCGTGACGCGACCGCCGACGGCCACCCCCACCGGGCGGTACCTGGGCTGCGTCCCGCTGCAGCGGCTGCTTCGCGAACCGCCGAGCGAGCTGATCGGCGGGATCGTCGACAGTGACCTGCTCACCCTGACCCCGGAGACCACACTGACCGCGGTGACCCGCTACTTCGCCGCCTACAACCTGGTATGTGGACCCGTCGTGGACGCCGCAAGCCACCTGCTGGGGGCGGTCACCGTGGACGACCTGCTCGATCACCTACTGCCGCACGACTGGCGCGCCCACGCCCAAGAGGTGAGCGCCGGCATCGGACGCGCCGAAGCAACCGAGGGGGCCTCGTGACCAAACCGACGGCACCGCGGCGGCTGTACACCCCGCGGACATCGCGCGGGATCTCAGTGCGCTTCGACCCCGAGACGGTCGGGCAAAGCACCGAGGCCCTCGCGCGCTTCTTCGGCACCGGCCGCTACCTGCTGATACAGACCCTCGTCGTGATCGTGTGGATCGCGATAAACCTGGTCGCGATCGAATGGCGCTTCGACCCGTACCCGTTCATTCTGCTGAATCTGGCCTTCTCCACGCAGGCCGCCTACGCCGCGCCGCTGATCCTGCTGGCTCAGAACCGTCAAGAGAATCGGGACCGGGTCACACTCGAAGAAGATCGTCGTCGCGCCGCACAGACCAAGGCCGACACCGAGTACTTGTCCCGTGAGCTGGCCGCCCTGCGGCTGGCCATCGGCGAGGTCGTCACCCGCGAATACCTGCGCGATGAGCTGGACGAACTGCGCGCCTTGCTGACCGGTCCAGACGTGCACATCCCGGCGGAGGAGCCCCCGGTGCGCCGCTGACGCCATGGTGCACACCACTAAGAGATCCCCGTGAATACCGGATCCGCCATTGCGCCACTCCCGTCACAAGAGTTATGTATGGTGATCTAGTTCACGATGCTAAGAAGAGGTTTCCGGCAGCTCACAGGGTTTCTGACGGCCAGCTCACAGAGTTTCTGACGGCCCAAATAATTAGGACGGTGGAGTGCGCATAGGGGGTCGCTTGGGTGCACACCCGGCCGTCGCGGCGGTGCGGAAGCGGGGGCTTCCGGTAACTCGGGCACAGGCATTCAGCGTGGCGGTGATCAGTCCGCTGGTGTTCGCGGGTGCCGTCGGCGCCACGCCTGAGCCGCTACACGGACACGGAAAGAGCCCCATCCCGTCGGTGCATGCCGTCATCACCCCGGTCGCCGCCGTGTCCCCGACCGTCCCCGACCTGTCCGGGCCGGTGGTCATCGCCATCGACCGGGCGCCGACGGCCTTCCACGTCGCGGCGGGCGCGGCATCGGCACCGCCGCCACCGATGGTGGTGAATACGCCTGGCGCGCTGGGCATTCCGATGATGGCGCTGTCCGCCTACCGCAACGCCGAACAGAAGATGGCCGTCTTCGACCCCGCCTGCGGCGTGAGTTGGAACTTGCTGGCCGGCATCGGGCGCATCGAGTCCGGCCACGCCGGCGGCGGCGCCGTCGACGCGCGCGGCACCGCGGTCAACCCGATCTATGGTCCCGCGCTGGACGGCACGCTGCCCGGCAACGAGGTGATCATCTCCAGCAGCGCCGGCAATCGCGTCACCTACGCCCGCGCGATGGGGCCGATGCAGTTCTTGCCCGGCACCTGGGCCCGCTACGCCTCCGACGGCGACGGCGACGGCATCGCCGACCCGCAGAACCTGTTCGACTCCACGCTGACGGCGGCCCGCTACCTTTGCAACGGTGCGCTGAACCTGCGCGACCCGGCACAGGTCATGGCAGCGATCCTGCGCTACAACAACTCGGCGGCCTACGCACAGAACGTGCTGGGCTGGGCCGCGGCCTACGCGACCGGCGTGGTCCCGGTCGACCTGCCCCCGATCACCGGCCCGCCACCCCCGCTCGGCAATGCACACGACGAGCATCCGGAGGGGCTCGGACCCGGCCTGCCGATAAACATGATCGGCCTGCCCCAGGACGACCCGATGGCGCGGATGCCGCTGATCGACCTGACCGGCCAGCCGCCGCAGGCCAGCCCGTCGCAGCCGATGTTCCCGTGGATGACGCCGCCCAACTCGCCGGCGTCGCAGGGGCACATGCCCGGGTGCACCGTGATCTGCATCAACTCGCAAACCCCGCCGCCGGGTGCACCCGGCATGCCGCAGCCGTTTGCACCGCTGGCCCCGCCGCCACCGAACGCCGCCCCGCCGTGGGCGCCGCCGGCGCCGGCGCCCGCTCCGCCCGGCTGACGCCCGCCAACAGGCCGAAAGCCGAGCCGCCTACACTCGGCGGTGATGTCTGGTCATGACGCCTCTGGTTCGCAAGACGACCGCAGCGCTGCTATCCGCACCGCACTGGGCAAGGTGATCGACCCCGAATTGCGGCGTCCCATCACCGAACTCGGGATGGTCAAAAGCATCGACGTCGACGCGCAAGGCGGCGTGCACGTCGAGATCTACCTGACCACCGACGCCTGCCCGAAAAAGGCCGAAATCAGCGAGCGCGTCAGCCAGGCCGTCGCCGACGTCCCCGGCACCGGGGC
The DNA here is from genome assembly GCA_963794245.1 of uncultured Actinomycetota bacterium. Lineage (GTDB taxonomy): Bacteria > Actinomycetota > Actinomycetes > Mycobacteriales > Mycobacteriaceae > Mycobacterium. Next base: position 601,197 of record CAWCDD010000010.1, read on the forward strand.
GGTGAAAGTCAGCCTGGACGTGATGAACGACGAGCAGCGCACCGAGCTGCGCAAGCAGTTGCGCGGCGACGCTCGCGAGCCCGTCATCCCGTTCGCCCAGCCCAGCTCGCTGACCAGGGTCTACGCGGTTGCGTCCGGCAAGGGCGGCGTCGGCAAGTCCAGCGTCACGGTCAACCTGGCCGTCGCGATGGCGGCCCGTGGGCTGTCGGTCGGCGTGCTCGATGCCGACATTCATGGGCACTCCATCCCACGGATGATGGGCACCACCGACCGGCCCACCCAGGTGGAGTCGATGATCCTGCCGCCGATCGCGCACGAGGTGAAGGTCATCTCGATCGCCCAGTTCACCGAGGGCAACACCCCGGTGGTGTGGCGCGGGCCGATGCTGCACCGGGCGTTGCAGCAGTTCCTGGCTGACGTCTATTGGGGCGATCTCGATGTACTGCTGCTCGATCTGCCGCCCGGGACCGGCGACATCGCCATCTCGGTGGCGCAGCTGATCCCCAACGCGGAAATCCTGGTCGTGACCACGCCACAGCTGGCCGCCGCCGAGGTCGCCGAGCGGGCCGGCAGCATCGCGCTGCAAACCCGCCAGCGCATCGTCGGCGTCGTCGAGAACATGTCCGGGCTCGTCCTGCCGGACGGCTCAACCCTGCAGGTGTTCGGCGAGGGCGGCGGCGAGCAGGTCGCCGAGCGGCTTTCCCGCGCGGTGGGCGCCGACGTGCCGCTGCTCGGGCAGATCCCGCTGGACCCGGCGTTGGTCGCGGCCGGCGATTCGGGCGTACCGATCGTGCTGAGCGCGCCCGATTCGCCGGTGGGCAAGGAGCTGCGCAGCATCGCCGACAAGCTGTCGTCGCGAAAGCGTGGATTGGCAGGCGTGTCGCTGGGGCTCGACCCCACCCGGCGTTAGAAACCGCTCAGGTCGCGTCGGTATCGAACGGCGCCGGGCCGTGCTGTGGGGCCCCAGACGCCGGGCTCCCGTTCGGCCCCGACGACTCGGCCGGCGGCTGCGGCGGAGTTCCATTGACCGGCCGCTCGAAATTGCCGGTGAGGAATGAATCGTCGCCGTCCAGCAGGTGCTTGGTCAGTGCCGCGCGCGGCGTCATCCCCCGCAGTTTCTGCAGCTCGCTGAGGGGGGCACGCAGGTCGTCGAACTCGGGCCCGAGATCCTGGCGCAGCTGGCTGGTCATGCCGCTCAGGTAGTCACGCGCCTGCCGAAGCGAGGTCGACGTCCAGCGGATCGCACCCGGAAGCCGCTCCGGCCCAAGGATCACCAGCCCGACCACCACGAGGACCAGGATGTGTTCCCAGCTGAGGTTCCCGAACATCTACCCGTTGTCGGGGTCGGGTTTGACGGTCAGGGTGACGTTGCGGCCATCGCGGACCACCTCGATCGGAGAGTCCTGCCCGATCGTCAGCTGTCGCACGGCGACGACGAACTCGTCGGAATCAGCGACCTTGCGGCTGCCAACCTTGACGATGACGTCGTTCTCCAGGATTCCGCCCTTTTGCGCCGGACTGCCGGCCTTCACGTTGGCGACCTGGGCGCCGGCGGCGATCGAGTTGCTCACCGACCGGGTGCTGACGCCGAGCGTCGGGTGCACGATCTTTCCGTCCTTGATCAGAGTCTGTGCCACCGACTTGACCTCGTTGACCGGGATCGCGAACCCCAGCCCACTTGCGCTGTCGGACAACGACTTTCCTGCGGTGTCGATGCCGATCACCTGCGAATCCATGTCGATCAGCGGACCACCGGAGTTGCCGTGGTTGATCGAGGCGTCCGTCTGGAGGGCGTCGATGACGGTGTCGGTGTCAGATCCTTCCCCCGACAGCGGGACCGGGCGGTGCAGCGCGCTGATGATGCCGTGCGTCACGGTGCTGCGCAGCCCCAGTGGCGCACCCGCCGCGAGCACCTCGTCGCCGACGCGCACCTTGTCGGAGTCGCCGAGCCGCGCCACGCTCAGGTTGTCGACGTTGTCGACCTTGAGCACCGCCAGGTCGGTCTTGGGGTCGCGGCCCACCAGGTTGGCGGGCACTTCCTTGCCGTCGTTGAACACCACGGTCGTCTTGAACTGGCTGGGGTTGTTGGCGGCCTCGGAGATCACGTGGTTGTTGGTGACGATGTAGCCGCGCCCGTCGATGACGACGCCGGAGCCCTGCATGCCTTCCTGCTCGCTCTTCGACTCGATGGTCACCACCGAATTGGCGGTGGCGGCAGCAACTTTGGCGAAGCGGCCCGGCGGTTCTTCGGTGTTGCCGTTGGTCGACAGCGTCACCTTCGAGGTGGTGAAGGCGTCGACGACCTCGGCCGTCTTGCGACCGATCAGCCCGCCGACGGCGCCGATGACCAGCGCGATGGCGAGCAGGACGGCCAGCGCGAGGTAGGACACCTTCCTGCCGAAGAGGACGTCGCGCACGCCGAGCTTGCCGCCATATCCCGACGGAGTGTGCGACGTGGCCTGGGCAACGGCCGGACTTCCCAGCGCCGCCGCGGCCCCCGGGTCGCGCCATGGATCGTCGGACTCGTCCTCGTCGAAGCCGTTCTGCTCGGCGGCCAGCGCGCTGGCGTCGACGGGGTGGCGCTGCAGTGACTCGCCGCCGCTGACCGGCTTGCTGAACGCCTCCTCCAGCACCGGGTCGCGGCGTTGATCGTGCGGGTTGAACTCGCCTTCTTCCCGGTACTTCGACGGACGCACCCGCTCCGCGACGAAAGACCCCTGCAGCCCGTCCGGGCGACTGAACGCTTGACGCGAGGCGGGGTCGACCGGTGGCCGGGAAATGGGGCGCGGCGCCAGGCGGTTGCCTCCGTTGTTGCCGCTGTCGTCGCCTTGGTCGGAGGTCACGTTACCCCTTTTGAATCCGCTACTTGAGTGCTCGAAACGGGCCTCGCACAGGGCCCCTGTCCAGGGCAAGCACCAGGCACGGCGTTGTTCGTGTCCACCCTAGTATCCACGGTTGCTGATCGGTCGGCTTGAACGCACGAGCTGGAGGCAGCCCGGCTGCTACCGGCGCTTACGCTGGTCGCGCACGTCGCGATCAGCGAAACCGTCGGGTGCCTGCGATGGCGTGTCGTCGCGCGGGTAGTGCGGAATCTGCGACAGCATCCCGAGCAGCGTGCTGGGAATGCGGATCGGGTGTGAGTCACGCAGCGCACTGCGCGCCCGGCTCTGGTCGTCGACTTCGGCCGCGCATTGCGGGCACAGCGAGAGGTGATGGGCGGCCCGCAAGTGGGCATTCATCCGCAGCTCACCGTCGACAAACGCGGCGATCGCCTCGATGGACAGATGCTCGGTCGAACCGAATTGCCGCGGGGCGCCCACCGGGGCATCACTCTGGGAGGCGAACTGCGCGGGGAGCCAGGAGAACGCACGACGGAACACGTGTCCCCGGTCGGCCATCACCAGTTCCTTTCGCTGCCACGTACCCCTCGAATGTAGCGCGACAACGTACCGAGCACCGCTATGCATCCCGCGAAATCGCATGATTATCGGCGCGTGAGGCCGTGGGGCGAAACCGGCCTAGGCCGATTTGGCGTGGACTTCCGGCTCGGAGTGCGCGGCCAGGTAGTCGCGCAGCGCCTGACGTCCGCGGTGTATCCGGCTGCGGACGGTGCCCAGTTTGACGCCCAGCGTGGCGCCGATCTCCTCGTAGGACAGGCCTTCGATGTCGCACAGCACCACCGCGGCACGAAACTCCGGCGGCAGCGAATCCAGCGCGGCCTGCAGGTCGGGCCCCAGGTGGGCGTCGTGGTAGATCTGCTCGGGGTTGGGCTCGTCGGCCGGCACCCGGTCGTAATCCTCCGGCAACGCTTCCATCCGGATCCGCGCGCGCCGGCGCACCATGTCGAGGAACAGATTCGTGGTGATGCGGTGCAGCCAGCCCTCGAAGGTGCCGGGCTGATAGTTCTGCACCGACCGGAAGACGCGGATGAAGGTCTCTTGGGTCAGGTCCTCGGCATCTTGCTGGTTACCCGACAGCCGGTAGGCCAGCCGGTACACCCGGTCGGCGTGCTGACGCACCAGCTCGTCCCAGGACGGCATCGTGGTCTTGTCCCCGGTCGCGTCGAATACGGCTGTGCCCTGCAGTCCATCCGCCGGCTCGACCCATTCGTCGTCCGGGCATTCCTGAGCGTGAGGCATAGTGCTCGGGCTTAAGAGAGTGGTGTTTATCGAATCCTCCGAAGAATTTGCCCTGCCGAGTAATGACGGTTCGTCATCCGCCGCAACACGAAGTTGCCAATCTGTATTCCCCGTCCAACGTCCTCCACGTTCCATACCGACACCGTCGCGTATCGGCGTATGCGCCATATAGGAGCAATCTGAGGTTTGGCTGAGAAACCAATTCGTTACGTGGCATAACCAGGGTAAACCCGTCGCGGAGTGACTTGGGCCGCGTCGGCCGGTCCGGGCGTGTCGGAAAGGGGCCGGCCCAGGCGCGCCTGCCCTAACGCGCCCCGGCATGGAATACGCTGCGGGCATGGACGGCACCGACGAAGAAACCCCCGGCCAGGCGGCCCCCAGTCGGGCCGAATCGCTCTCCGCGCACGCGGAGGGATCGATATCAGAGGACGCGATCCTGGCGGGCGCCCGCGAACGCTCCGTCGACATCGGTGCTCGGGCGGTCACACCCGCGGTCGGCGCACTGCTGAGCCTGCTGACCAAGCTCAGCGGCGGCAAGGCGGTCGCGGAGGTGGGAACCGGCGCCGGGGTCAGCGGCCTCTGGTTGCTGTCGGGGATGAGCGACGACGGTGTGCTGACCACGATCGACATCGAGCCCGAGTATCTGCGGATGGCCAAACAGGCCTTCACCGAGGCCGGCATCGGCCCGTCGCGCACCCGGCTGATCAGCGGGCGCGCTCAAGAGGTCCTCACTCGCCTCGCCGACGAGTCCTATGACCTGGTGTTCGTCGACGCCGACCCGATCGACCAGCCCGATTATGTCGTCGAGGGCGTGCGACTGCTTCGATCCGGCGGGATCATCGTCGTGCATGGCTCGGCGCTGGGCGGGCGGGCCGGTGATCCCGCGGCGCGCGACGCCGAGGTGGTCGCGGTCCGGGAGGCGGCCCGTCTGATCGCCGAGGATGAGCGGCTGACGCCCGCGCTGGTGCCGCTGGGCGACGGCGTCTTGGCCGCGGTCCGCGACTAGCCGCCGAATCAGCGCGCGCGATGTGACCGCACGCGGTTCTGCCCCAGCATCGCGCTGATTTCTTTTACGTATCCCTTACGGGGTGTTCCCTTGACCTTCGGCTGAACGTACGTTTAATGTACTGAACATGCGTTCAGCCGACCTGACCGCCGTCGCCCGAATCCGCGATGCCGCGATCGAGCAATTCGCCCAGCACGGATTCGCCGTCGGTCTGCGCACCATCGCCGAAGCCGCGGGCGTCAGCGCGGCACTGGTCATTCATCACTTCGGCTCCAAGGAAGGCCTGCGCAAGGCGTGCGACGACTACGTCGCCGAAGAGATCCGCGACAGCAAGTCGGAGGCGCTCACGTCCAACGACCCGGCCAGCTGGCTGGCGCAGATGGCGGAGATCGAGTCCTATGCGGCGCTGACGGGTTACGTGGTGCGTAGCCTGCAGACCGGTGGAGAGCTAGCGATGATGTTGTGGCAGAGAATGATTGACAATGCCGAGGAGTACTTTGCCGACGGCGTGCGGGCCGGGACCATCAAGCCGAGCCGCGACCCGGCGGCCCGGGCCAAGTTTCTGGCCATCACTTCAGGCGGCGGCCTGCTGCTCTATATCCAAATGCATCCAACCCCAACAGATTTGCGGGCAGTCCTTCGTGACTACGCCCGCGATATGGTGCTGCCCGCGCTGGAAATCTACACCAACGGATTGATGGCGGACAGCAGCATGTACGACGCGTTCCTGACCGCAGAAGATCAAGGAGGATCCCATGCCAGCTGATATCGCGCCCATCGAAATCCGCAACCTCACCAAGAACTTCGGTGCGGTGCGGGCACTAGACGGCCTCGATCTGACGGTGCGTCAAGGTGAAGTACACGGCTTTCTGGGCCCCAACGGCGCCGGCAAGTCCACCACCATCCGCATCCTGTTGGGCTTGGTAAAGGCCGACAGCGGAAGTGTGCGGCTGCTGGGCGGTGACCCGTGGACCGACGCCGTCGAATTGCATCGCCAAATCGCTTATGTGCCAGGAGATGTCACGCTCTGGCCGTCACTGTCCGGCGGCGAGACCATCGATCTGCTGGGCCGCATGCGCGGCGGCATCGATGGCGCACGTCGCGCCGAGCTGATCGAGCGCTTCGACCTCGACCCGACCAAGAAGTCGCGCACCTACTCCAAGGGCAACCGGCAAAAGGTCTCGCTGATCTCGGCGTTCTCGTCGCAGGCCAGTCTGCTGCTGCTGGACGAGCCCAGTAGCGGGCTGGACCCATTGATGGAGAACGTTTTTCAGCAGTGCGTCGCCGAGGCCCGCGACCGCGGCGTGACGGTCTTGCTGTCCAGCCACATCCTTGCCGAAACGGAAACGCTGTGCCAAACGGTGACCATCATCCGGGCCGGCAAAACCATCGAGAGCGGTTCGCTGGACTCGATGCGGCATCTCAGCCGCACCTCCATCAAGGCCGAAATGACCGGCGATCCCGGCGATCTCACCCGAATCAAGGGAGTCGAGGACGTCAGCGTCGACGGCAACACGCTGCGAGCCCAGGTCGACAGCGAAAGCCTCGGGGAACTCATCCGGGTGCTGGGCGACGCCGGCGTGCGCAGCCTGATCAGCCAGCCGCCGACGCTCGAGGAGCTCTTCCTGCGTCACTACGACACCGGGCGTAGCGGGAAGAAGGTCTCAGCATAATGAGCACCCCAACCCTGGATCGCACAGAATACATTGCTCCGCAACGAAGTTCAAACTTCACCGGCACGATGCGAATGTTGCGGCTCTATCTGCGCCGCGACCGGGTCTCACTGCCGTTGTGGATATTGCTGCTGTCATTGCCGTTGGCGACGGTCTACGTCGGAAGCATCGAGAAGGTCTACCCCACCCAAGCCGCCCGCGCCGGGTTCGCGGCGTCGATCATGGCCAGCCCGGCACAGCGCGCGCTCTACGGGCAGGTCTACAACGACAGCCTTGGCGCGGTGGGTATTTGGAAGGCCGGAATGTTCCACGTGCTGATCGCGGTCGCCGTCATTCTCACGGTGATCCGGCACACGCGCGCCGACGAGGAAAGCGGCCGGACCGAATTGGTGGACTCGACCGGGGTCGGACGGTACGCCAGCCTCACCGCGGCGCTGATCCTCGCGTTCGGCGCCTCGATTGCCACCGGCGCGATCGGCGCGGCGGGATTGCTCACCACCAAGGTCCCGCAGGGCGGATCGCTGGCGTTCGGCGCCGCATTGGCCGGCTCCGGCGTGGTGTTCACCGCGGTGGCCGCCGTGACCGCGCAGCTTTCGGCGAGCGCGCGATTCGCCCGCGGCGCCGCCTTCTCCGTGCTGGGGGCCGCGTTCACGCTGCGCGCCATCGGTGATGCCAGCTCTGGCACGCTGTCCTGGTTTTCGCCGCTGGGGTGGTCGCTGCAGGTGCGGCCCTACGCGGGTGATCACTGGTGGGTGCTGCTGCTGCATCTGGCCACCGCCGCCGTCCTCACCGCCGTGGCGTATCGGCTGCTCGCCGGGCGCGACGTCGGCGCCGGGCTCGTCGCCGAGCGTGCCGGCCCGCCCCACGCCGCGGCGGGATTGAGCAACGTCTTCGGGTTGGCGTGGCGGCTGGATCGCGGCGCGCTGCTGCTGTGGACGGTGGGCCTGTGTCTTTACGGCCTGGTGATGGGAAGCGTGGCGCAGGGCATCGGCGACCAGATCGGCGACGGCGTGGCGCGCGACATCGTCGCGCGGATGGGCGGCACCACCGCTTTGGAGGAGGCCTTCCTCGCGGTGGCATTCGCGATGATGGGCATGGTGGCTTCCGCCTTCGCCATCTCGCTCACGCTGCGGCTGCACCAGGAAGAAGCCGGCCTGCGAGCCGAGACGACGCTGGCCGGGGCGGTGTCGCGAACCCGTTGGTTGGCAAGCCATTTGGTGGCCGCCCTGCTCGGGTCGACGGTGGCGATGCTGCTCGCCGGGGTGACGGGCGGGTTCGTTTACGGCGTCGCGGCCGGAGATATCGGCGGCAAGCTGGCGATGGTCGTCGGCACCGCGGCCGTACAGTTGCCGGCCGTCTGGCTGGCATCGGCCGTGACGGTCGCATTGTTCGGTCTCGCGCCACGTTTCACCCCGGTGGCGTGGGGCGTCCTGATCGGGTTCATCGCCTTGTACCTGATCGGTTCGTTGGCGGGTTTCCCGCAGTGGGTGCTGGATCTCGAACCCTTCGCGCATGTTCCGCGGGTCGGCGGCGACTTCACTGCGGTGCCCCTGCTGTGGCTGCTGGCGGTCGATGCGGCATTGATCACGTTGGGCGCCATGGCATTCCGGCGGCGGGATCTGCGTTGTTAGGAGAATCATGAAAACCGCTGTTCGAATGACGGCATCGTCGGCGTTCGGACTTATCGCCTTCGGGTTCATCCTGTTCGGGCCGGCAGGCACATTTCACTACTGGCAGGCATGGCTTTTCATCGCCGTGTTCACCGCGGCGTCGCTCGGCCCCACGATCTACCTGGCGCGGACCAATCCGGCGGCCCTGCAGCGGCGCATGCACGCCGGCCCCCGCGCGGAGACCCGTACGGCGCAGAAGATCATCATCACCGGCAACTTCTTGACCATGTTCGTGATGATGGCGTTCAGCGCCCTCGATCATCGGATGGGCTGGTCCACGGTGCCCGTGTGGGTGTGCCTGCTCGGTGATGTCCTGGTCGCCGCCGGACTGGGCGTCGCCATGTTGGTGATCATCGAGAACGGTTACGCGGCGGCCACCGTCACGGTGGAAGCGGGCCAAACGGTGGCCTCCGGCGGTCTCTACAAGTTCGTCAGGCACCCGATGTACGTCGGCGATGTGATCATGATGGTCGGCATGCCGCTGGCGCTCGGCTCCTACTGGGGGCTCCTCTTCATGATCCCGGGCGTCGCGGCGCTCATCTTCCGCATCCTCGACGAGGAGAAGCTGCTCACCCAGGACTTGCCCGGGTACCGGGAGTACGCGCAGCACGTGCGCTACCGGCTGGTGCCCAATGTGTGGTAGCGGCCGGGCAGATGCGCCTACGGTATTGGCGTGGCGCGAAATTCGGCACCGGCCCTTGACCGTCCGTGGCGACGCCCCGGAGCCCTTCGGTACGCGCTAGCCCGGCTTCGCGGCGTCGCCAAACCTCCGATCACTATCACCGATCCGCCGCCCGACCTCGTCGTCGAGCGTGACGTCGCCGTCCCGACCCGCGACGGAACCGTGTTGCGGATCAACGTCTTTCGGAAGGCCGACAAGCCGGCCCGGCCGGTCATCCTGAGTATTCATCCCTACAGCAAGGACAAGCTGCCGACTCGGCGGGGCAAGAGGTGGACGTTCTCGGTGCAGTACCGCGTGCTGCGCCAGCCGGAACCGGTGACGTTTTCTGCCCTGACCGGCTGGGAGGCCCCGGACCCGGCCTGGTGGACTGCGCAAGGCTTCACCGTGGTGAATGCCGACGCGCGCGGCTGCGGCCATTCCGAGGGCACCGGAAAGCTGCTTTCGCGACAGGAAGGCGAGGACACCTACGACTTGGTGCAGTGGATCGCCGATCAGCGATGGTGCGACGGAAACGTTGTCATGCTCGGTGTCTCATACCTCGCCATCACCCAATACGCCGTGGCGGCCCTGCAGCCGCCGGCGCTGCGGGCGATCTGCCCGTGGGAGGGCTTCACCGACGCGTATCGCGATCTCACCTTTCCGGGCGGGATCCGCGAAACCGGCTTCACCCGGCTCTGGTCGAGGAACATCGACCGCGATACCCGGCAGAGCTACACCCTCGGGCCGATGCAAGACAAACATCAACTGCGCGACGACTTCTGGCGCTCACTGGTGCCCGACTTGTCCGCCATCAAGGTTCCGATGCTGGTCTGCGGCAGCTTCTCGGACAACAACCTGCACACCCGCGGTTCCATCCGCGCCTTCACGCGCGCCGGCTCCACCCACACCCGCCTCTATACTCATCGCGGCGGCAAATGGACGACCTTCTACTCCGACGCCGCGCGGGCCGAGCAGCTGAAGTTCTTCCGCGATGTGTTGGAGGGTGTGGCTGGTTCCCGCACCGTGCGCCTCGAGGTGCGCGCGGATCGCGACACCATCACCGCGGTCCGTGAAGAAGCCGAATGGCCGCTGGCCCGCACCCACTGGCGGCCTTTGTATCTAACTGGGTTACTCGCGGACGCCGGAGTGCTGGTTGCCAACCAGCCTCAGACGGCGGGCAGCATCACCTTCGAAACCCATTCTCGTGCAGCGGCATTCAGTTGGACAGTCCCGGCAGACATCGAACTGACCGGTCCGATGGCTGCCCGGCTGTGGCTCGAACTGGACGGCTGCGACGACGCGAACCTGTTCGTCGGCGTAGAGAAGTGGCGGAGGGGACGGTTCGTCGAATTCGAGGGGTCCTACGGCTACGGCCGCGACCGGGTCAGCACCGGCTGGCAACGGGTCTCGCTGCGCGCATTGGACCCCGAGCTCTCGCAGCCGTGGGAACCGGTCCCGACATGCGCCGGGCCGCAGCAACCACTGTCTGCCGGCGAAGTCGTACCGGTCGATGTGGCGCTGGGCCCTTCGGCGACGTCGTTCCGGGCCGGCGAGCAATTGCGGCTGGTGGTCGCCGGACGCTGGTTGTCGCGGCGCAATCCGTTCACCGGTCAGCTCCCCGCCGCGTACCGCAATTCGCCACGCGGTCGAGTCACCCTGCATTGGGGTCCACGTTACGACGCGCATCTGCTGATTCCGGAGATCCCCGGCTAGCAGGGCCGGCCTACACCCAGACGCCCTTGCCCACCGCGACCACGCCGCCGGCGCTGATCGCGAAGCGTTCACGATCCTTTTCCAGATCCACCCCGACCATTTCGCCGGGCCCGATCACGACGTTCTTGTCCAGAATCGCGTGGCGTACCACCGCGCCACGGCCGACCCGGGCGCCCGGCATGATCACACTGCCCTCGACGATCGCTCCGTCATCGACCACCACGTTCGACGACAGCACCGAGTTGCGCACCGAGGCCGCCGAGATGATGCTGCCCGCGCCGACCACCGACTCCTGCGCGGAGCCGCCGTTGACGAACTTCGCCGGCGCCAGGTTCTCGGTCGCGCCGCGAATAGGCCAGCGCCGGTTGTACAGATTGAAGACAGGGTGCACCGACACCAGGTCCATGTGCGCGTCGTAAAACGCGTCCAGCGTCCCGACGTCGCGCCAGTAGGCTCGGTCGCGGTCGGTGGCGCCGGGCACCTCGTTGTCGTTGAAGTCGTAGACCGCGGCCATCCCATCGCCCACCAGCCGCGGAATGATGTCACCACCCATGTCGTGATCGGAGTGGTCGTCGTCGGCGTCGGCACGAATCGCGTCGACGAGCACCTTGGTGGTGAAGATGTAGTTGCCCATCGAGACGAACGTCGTGTCCGGGTCGTCGGGCGTGCCCGGCGGCTCCAGCGGCTTCTCGACGAAGCTCCGGATTTGGCCGGACTCGTCGGAGTCGATACAACCGAACGCACTGGCCTCGTTGCGCGGCACCCGGATGCCGGCCACGGTCGCACCGGCCCCGCTGTCGATGTGGAACTGGACCATCTGCTCGGGGTCCATCCGATACACGTGGTCGGCGCCGAAAACCACTATGTAGTCGGGGTCTTCGTCGTAAATCAGGTTGAGGGACTGATAGATCGCGTCGGCGGAACCGGTGTACCAGCGCGGGCCGAGGCGCTGCTGCGCCGGAACCGGGGTGATGTACTCACCGGCCAGACCGGACAACCGCCAGTTCTGCGAAATGTGACGGTCAAGTGAATGCGACTTGTATTGCGTGAGAACACAGATCCTCAGATAGCGCGCATTGACGAGGTTGGAAAGCACGAAGTCGATCAGCCGATAGGCACCGCCGAAGGGAACTGCGGGCTTGGCCCGGTCCGCGGTCAGCGGATACAGCCGCTTGCCCTCACCGCCGGCCAGGACGATGCCCAGCACCTGTGGTGCTTCCCTCATGGCTCCAAACCTATCGGCCGTCGCGAACCGCTGCCAGGGGGAATCCCCCCGGCCGTTCTGACGGGCTGTCCGTCAAGGTATTTGGCACGGTCGCTGCGCCGCTCACCGTAATGCATCGCGCCACCCGGAGCGCGGCGGTGTCGACGCCGAATTCACCAGCCGGTTTTCCATCCGACTCGCGGGCGGCGTCGCAACCGAACTACGGTGCGAAGTATGCGGGTGGCGATGATGACTCGGGAGTACCCACCGGACGTCTACGGCGGAGCCGGCGTCCACGTGACCGAGCTCGTCGCGCAACTGCGCCGCCTGTGCACGGTCGACGTGCACTGCATGGGTGCACCCCGACCGGGCGCCATCGCGCATCAGCCCGACCCGCGGCTGCAGCACGCCAATGCTGCGCTGTCCACACTGTCCGCGGATCTGATGATGGCCGATGCCGCATTCCAGGCCACGGTCGTGCACTCGCACACCTGGTACACCGGCATGGCCGGGCACCTGACCGCGTTGCTCTACGACATTCCCCACATTCTGACCGCGCACTCGCTGGAACCGCTGCGGCCGTGGAAGGCCGAACAACTCGGCGGCGGCTACCGGGTGTCGACGTGGGTGGAGCGCACCGCGGTGCTGGCGGCCGACGCCGTCATCGCGGTGAGCGCCGGTATGCGCGAGGACGTGCTGCGGGTCTACCCCACGCTGGATCCGAGCCAGGTGCATGTCATCCGCAACGGGGTCGACAGCGACGTGTGGTATCCGGCCGGGCCGACGAACAGCGGGTCGGTGCTGGCCGAGCTGGGAGTTGATCCGAATCGGCCGATGGTGGCATTCGTCGGGCGGATCACCCGGCAGAAGGGCGTCGGCCATCTGGTGGCTGCCGCGCACCACTTCGGCCCGGACGTGCAACTGGTGCTGTGCGCGGGCGCTCCCGATACCCCGGAAATCGCCGACGAAATACGCGCCGCGGTGGAAGAACTCGCCCGCATCCGCACGGGCGTGTTCTGGATCCGGGAGATGCTACCCATCGGGGAATTGCGCGAAATACTTTCGGCGGCGACAGTTTTCGTGTGCTCGTCCGTGTATGAGCCGTTAGGCATCGTGAACCTGGAGGCGATGGCCTGCGCAACCGCGGTGGTGGCCTCCGATGTTGGCGGGATACCGGAGGTGGTCATCGACGGAGTCACCGGCTCGCTGGTGCATTACGACGCTGACGACCCAATCGGATATCAGACGGGATTGGCAAAAGCGGTCAATGAACTCGTCGCGGACCCGGCGAAAGCCGAGCGCTACGGTAGCGCCGGACGCCAGCGGTGCATCGAGGATTTCTCCTGGGCGCACGTCGCCGAGCAGACGCTGGAGATCTACCGGAAGGTGTGTTCGTAGTTGCCGACACCTTCGGTGCGGCGGACTTAGCTGGTGACGCCCTTGAGTTCGTCGCCCAGAGCAGCGGCTTCGTCGGGTGTTAACTCGACGACGAGACGACCACCACCTTCAAGTGGTACCCGCATTACGATGCCGCGCCCCTCCTTAGTTGCTTCCAGAGGACCGTCTCCGGTCCGGGGCTTCATCGCCGCCATCGAGTGCTCCCTCCAGATTCGAGTTGACTCGTCCTCGCGAGCCTGGACGGCGGCGAGCTAGCCCCGCCAGCAGATTTCCAGCCATACCCGACATTGAACTGCCAAATCACTCCTCCATTGTTCCCTATTAAGGTCACCAAATGCACAAGACCCGTCCCTAGCGCCTTCTCCGGGGCTACGGGGCGTGGTTTGCCGGGCCTGATCGCCCGGGCCCTCAACGGGGCGAGGGGACCCAGCACTCCCGGATGTGGTCGTCGACCATCCCGGTAGCCTGCATCAGCGCGTACGCGGTGGTGGGACCGACGAAGCGGAACCCGCGTTGCTTGAGTTCCTTCGCCATGGCCTTTGATTCGGCAGTGGCGGACGGGATTTCGGACGTATCGGCGGGACGGGGCCGCGGCGGTGGCGCGAACGACCACAGCAGGTCGGACAGTTCTTCCGACGTGCCCAACTCGGCCGCCGCGCGCGCGTTGGCAATCGTCGCGTCGATCTTGGCCCGGTTGCGGACGATCCCGGCGTCGGCCATCAGCCGTTGCACATCGGCGTCGTTATAGCGAGCGACCTTTTCGATGTCGAACCCGGAGAAGGCACTCCGGAAATTCTCCCGTTTGCGCAAAATCGTCAACCACGACAGGCCGCTCTGAAAGGCCTCCAGGCTCATCCGCTCGAACAGCGCCACCCGGCCGCGCAATGGGCGGCCCCACTCCTCGTCGTGATAATCGCGGTACAGGTTGAAGTCGGGCCCGGGCCTACCGACCGCCCAGCTGCAGCGAATCCGCCCGTCATCGGTCACGCCGGATCGTCGCCCTCGGCCGCGTCCTCGCTATTCACCGCGCCGCCGGCGTCGCTGCCTGCTTCTTTCCCGGCCGGCGCGGCGTTGACCGCCGCAAGCTGACCACGCAGCGCCTCGAGCTCGCGGGCCAGCCGGTCCAGCACCCAGTCCACCTCGCTGGTCTTGTAGCCGCGCAGCACCTGGGTGAACTTGACCGCGTCGACGTCGGTGCCCGTGACGCCGTAGGCGGGCAGCACCGTCGCCGTGGTCCCCCGCGGCAGCGGCGGCAACTGCTCACCGCGTCCAAACAGCAGGCTTCCCGCACCGAACAGCACGATCGCCACCAGCACCAACACCACGAGGTAGAGCAAGACCAACGCCACGGAATCGATAGTGCCCTATACCGCCGACAAGACAGCGATCAGCGTGGCCGCAGCACCTTCATCGGCGGGCGATCGGCCAGCGACACCGGCCAGGTGTGCTGGGTGTAGCCCTCACCATCGGCGAAGAACTGGGTCAGCCCGACTCCGGAGTCGGGGATGCCGCAGCGTGAGAGCAGGGTCGCGATCACCTGGCGGCTCATCGCGCCCAGCTCGGCCAGCGGCCGGTTGCGGTGCGCCCGTACACCCAGATTGACCTGGGCGATCGCGTCCAGGCCCAGCCGGTCGAAGGTGTCGACCAGCAGGCCGATCTCCACGCCGTAGCCGGGCGCGAACGGCAGCGAGGTCAGCAGTTCGCGGCTGGCCGCGTATTCGCCGCCGAGTGGCTGCAGCACGCAGCCCAGCTCCGGTCGCAGCGCCGCCAGCAGCGGCCGGGCCACCAGTTCGGTGACTCGCCCGCCGCCGGTGGTGGCGTCGCCGCCGGTGCCGCCCGTGTCACCGACGTTGAGCGGCCGCCGGTAGAAGCTTTTGACCAGGTGAATGCCGTCGTCGATGAGCAGCGGACCGAGCAGCCACGGAACGAACATCGGGTGCGGGTTGATCAGGTCGGAGTCGACGAACACCACGATGTCGCCGCTGGTGGCGGCCAGCGAGCGCCACAACGCCTCGCCCTTGCCGGGCCGGGGCGCGACCTCGGGTAGCGCCTGTTCACGGCTGACGACGCGGGCGCCGGCGGCGATCGCGCGGATCTCGGTTTCATCCGTCGAGCCGGAGTCCAGCACGATCAGCTCGTCGACCAGCCCCTCGATCAGCGGCGAGATGCTGGCGACCACGGATGCGATGGTTTGTTCCTCGTTGAGGGCCGGCAGCACCACCGAGATGGTCCGCCCGCCCTTGGCCCCTTGCAGCTCCTCGATCGTCCAGGTGGGACGGCTCCAGCTGCGACGGGACAGCCACTGCCGCGCCGCGGCGGCCCCGCTGCCGGTCAGCTCGCCGGCGACCAGGTCGGATGCCGTCATGCCAGTCCCCTCACCGTGCGCGCCGGCGGGCGGGTGCCCTGGATCGAGGCGACCATTTCCAGCACCCGTCGGGTCTGCGCGACCTGATGCACACGAAAAACGCGTGCTCCAGCGGCCGCCGCCAGCGCGGTGGCTGCCAGCGTCCCCTCAAGCCGTTCGGTTAAGCCCACGCCCAGAGTCTCCCCGACGAAGTCCTTGTTGCTCAACGCCATGAGCACCGGCCACCCGGTCTGTACAAGTTCATCCACGTGGCGCAACAGCGCCAGCCCGTGGAAGGTGTTCTTGCCGAAATCGTGGGCCGGGTCGATCAGCACTCGGTCGCGGGCTACACCGGCCGCGACTGCCCGCTCGGCGGCGACGGTGAGCTGCCGGATCACGTCGTCGACCACACCGCGGGTAGACGTACCGTAACTCACCCGGAACGGACGAGTGCGGGGTCGAGCGCCGCCGGTGTGCGAACACACCAGACCCACGCCGAGTTCCGCGGCGACCTCCGGCAGGGCCGGGTCGACGCCGGCCCAGGTGTCGTTGATCAAGTCCGCCCCCGCCGCGCAGGCCAGTCTGGCCACCTCGGAGCGCCAGGTATCGACGCTGATCAGCTGGTCGGGATAGGCGCCACGCAGCCATTCGATGAACGGCACCAGGCGGGCGATCTCCATCTTCGTGTCGACATTCTCGCCCGGGCCCGCCTTGACGCCGCCCACGTCGATGATGTCGGCGCCGTCTTCGACGGCCCTGTGCACCGCCGTCCGGGCGGCGTCGTCGGTGAACGTCGCGCCCTTGTCGTAGAACGAGTCGGGTGTGCGGTTGACGATCGCCATGACCAGCGCGCGATCCGCGGCGACGGGTCGGCCGCACAGAGTTGACTGCACCCGTCCATAGTGCCGGGTAACCGCCGGGGCTTCAGCCTTGCGGTCGCTTACCGGCTCGCGCTGATTGGCCGGCGCGCTCCCCCAAGGCTTCAGCCTTGCGGTCGCTTACCGGCCGCCACCTCGTCGGGGTACTCGTCGTAGTACGGCACATACCCCTCATCGCGGCCGGCCAGCACGTACAGCGGGTCCTTCACGTCCGGGCCGTAGGCCTGCTCGCGGAGGTCCACCTTGCGGCTCTTGAACGTCGTGGTGTGCTCCAGCGACTTCATCACCCGCACGAACAGCGGCAGCGCGTACGCGGGCAGCTGGGAGTACACCGCGCGGCCCAGCGCCTTGCCGTCGAACTCCGCGCCTTCGCGCAACTGGACCGCGGCCATCCCGGCGCGTCCGCCGGTGCGGGGCACCTCGACACCGAACACGGTGCACTCCTCGACGGCCTTGTCCGACGCCAGCGCGGCCTCGACCTGCGTGGTGGCGACGTTCTCGCCCTTCCAGCGGAAGGTGTCGCCGAGCCGGTCGACGAACGCGGCGTGCCGCATGCCCTGCGGGCTCATCACGTCGCCGGAATTGAAATAGCAGTCGCCGTCACGGAAAGCGTTGCGCACCAACTTCTTTTCGCTCGACGATTTGTCGGTGTAGCCGTCAAACGGCTGCAGCCGGTTGACCGGGCTGAGCAACAGACCGGGCTGGCCGGCCGGCACCCGGCGCACCCGGCCGTTGTCGTCGCGCAGCGGAGCCCCGGTGTCGGGGTCGTATTCCACGTACACCAGCGGCATCGGCGCGATTCCCGTCGACCCGGGCACGTTGAAGATGTTGATGAAGGCCGAGTTGCCCTCGCTGGAGGCGTAGAACTCACACACCCGCGTGACGCCGAACCGCTTGGTGAATTCCTTCCAGATCTCCGGCCGCAGTCCGTTGCCGGCGATCAGGCGCACCTGGTGTTTGCGGTCGGTGTCCTTGGGCGGCTGGTTGAGCAGATAGCGGCAGACCTCGCCGATGTAGATGAAGGCCGTGGCCCGGCTCTCGATGACCTCGTCCCAGAACCGGGAGGCCGAAAACGACTTGCCCAGCGCCAGCGTCGCCCCCGAGTTGATCGCCGACGACAGAGCGACCGTCAGCGCGTTGTTGTGGTACAGCGGTAGACAGCTGTACAGGGTGTCGGAGCTCTTCAGCCGCAGCCCCAGCCCGCCGAACGCCGCGAGCGCCTTGAGCCAGCGCAGATGCGTCATCACGCTGGCCTTCGGGAAACCGGTGGTGCCCGACGTGAAGATGTAGAAGGCGGTGTCTCGGGCCCGCACCGCCGTCACCGAATCCGGGTTGGTGGCCACCGCGCTCACCGCGAAGCGTTCCAGGTCTTCGATGGTCACGGTGTTGGCGGTGCCCGCGGAACCGGACTCGGCGACGGCGCTGACCAGGTCGGTCTCCGCGATCAGCACCTTCGCGTCGAGCAGGCCCAGGCTGTGCGCCAGCACCTCGCCGCGCTGGTGGTAGTTGAGCATGCCGGCGACGGCACCGCACTTGACCGTGGCCAGCATCGCCAGCACCGTCTGGGGCGAGTTGCGCAGCATGATCGCGACGACGTCGCCGTGGCCGACGCCGCGCGCGGCCAGCACGGCGGCGTACCGGTTGGCGGCCGCGTTGGCCTCGCGGTAGGTCAGCTGCTGGTCGCCGAACCTGAGGAAGACCTTGTCGCCGTAGCGGGCAGCACGCTCCTGGAACACGCTGCCGATCGATTTATTGGAGTTGGGCTGGGCCAACAGACCGGTCAGCGCGCCGCGGACGATCACCGGCAGGTCGGCCAGTACGCCCGGCAGCCCCGCCGCGATATCGGTCAAACCGATCCGCCTGCGTGCTCCCCGAGAGTGGTCGGACACGTGCTCCCTCGATTCCCCTTGACGTAGCCGACCTCAGACAGGGGCGCACGCCTCGATTGCGGCACCCACCTTATCGACCAGCAGCAGCCGGTCCATCGCTACCTGCGAGATATAGCCGCTGTCGAGCAATCCGTTCAACCACAGCCACAAGCCCTCGTAGTGTCCCCACGGATCCAGCATCACCACGGGTTTGTCGTGCATACCCAGATAGCCCGTCGTCCACGCCTCGAACAACTCGTCGAGGGTGCCGACACCGCCCGGCAGCACGATGAACGCATCGGCGCGGTCTTCCATGATCCGCTTCCGGTCGCGCATCGTGTCGGTGACGATCAGCTCGTCGGCTCTCTCGTCGACGAGCTCGCGCCGGACCAGCTGTTCGGGGATCACGCCCACGGTCCGGCCGCCGCGTGCGCGCGCCGCGCCGGCCACCGCTCCCATCGCCGAAACGTGGCCGCCGCCCCACACCAAAGTCCAGCCGCGTTCGGCTATCGCTTCGCCGAGTTCGCCAGCCAGGTCAAGCAATTCGGGATGCGTCGGTCCCGACGCGCAGTACACACAGACCGCCCACTCGCTTGGTGAATTGCCCTCCGGCCGCATAACCGCCAAGGTAGACCAAAGGCCCCCGGACCGTGCACGTATGGGGCTTTCGCGCTGGCTAGTCACCAGCGGGACACCGCCCCGCAATAAAATTCGGCGATGCCGATTCGATGGAACGTCCCGCAGCACGCGTCCACGTTGGAACAGCTGGATGCAGCCCTGGGTGACGGGAAGCTGCGCGGTGCCGTGGTGCTCGGACCTGACGGTGTCGGTAAGTCCACGCTGGCGCGATTGGCCGCCGAGCATTTCGGCAGCCGGCACCCGGATACTTTCATCCGATGGGTCACCGGTACCCCGACCGAGCGCGTGGTCCCGTTCGGGGCCTTCAGCCACCTCGTGGATATCGCCGACATCGGGAAGCCGGCCGCGCTGCTGCGGGCGGCCCGGGCGTCGCTGAGCCGTGACCGGCAGGGCGATCTGCTGCTGATCGTCGACGACGCCCACGACCTGGACATCCTGTCGGCGACGCTCGTCTACCAGCTGGCGCTGGCCGGCACCGCCCGGATGATCGTCACCGCCCGTGCGGACGCGGCGCCCGAGGCCATCGCGGCGCTGTGGACCGACGGCCTGCTCGACCGGATCGACGTCGATGCGCCCGGCGAGGCCACCAGCCGTGCCGAGGTGGACACCTTCATCGCCGAGTTGCCCGCGGCGGCGCGAGCGGTGCTCGACTACCTCGCCGTCGAGGAGCCGCTGTCGCTGGCCGATCTGACGGTGCTGGCCGGCGACGGCGCGGTCGCCGAGGCCCAGGACTGGGGCGCGGCGGAAACCCGGGTGCGCGACGAACAAGCAGAAGATCCGGTCGTGTACACCGCACATCCGCTGTTCTCCGAGCGCGCCCGGGCAGCGTTGGGCGCCGACGGTGACCGACAACGGCGCACCGCGTTGGTCACGCTGCAGTCCCAGCATCCGTCGGATCACCTCAGCGACCGGCTGCGGCTCGCGTCCCTGGCGCTGGACAGCGACGCGCCGCAACCGGTGGCCGAGGTCATCGACGCGGCGCAGCAGGCGCTGCGGCTCGGCGATCTCACGCTCGGCGAGCGACTGGCCCGCTCCGCGATGGAGCGCTCCTCGGATGGCCAAGCACTCGCGGCGCGGCTGCCGTTGGCGAATTCCCTCGCGTTCCAGGGCCGCGGCCGGGAGGCCGAAGCGCTGCTGGCCGCGGTCGACTCCGCCGCGTTGTCCGAAGAGGAGCTGATGACCTGGACGCTGCTGCGGGCGGCCAATCAGTTCTTCATGCTCAGCGAGCCGGAGCGGGCCACCGCGTTCCTGCAGACCATCCGCAATCGCGTCCCCGATGTCGGCCTACGCCTCACGCTCGACGCGCTGAGCTCGACCTTCGCGATGAACGCGGGCAACATCGAGCGTGCCGTCGAGATCGCGCATGCGGTGCTGGCCTCACCGGCCGCCGACGACCAGGCGGTGGCCTGGGCGGCGAGCGCGGCCACGCTGTGCTCGGCGCGCCAAGGCCGGTTCGCCGACGTCGAGCCGCTGGCGCAGCGCGCGCTGGGCGCCGAGCACCCGGGGCTGCTGCGGTTCACGGTCGGCCTGGGCGAGACCACGACCCTGCTGATGGCCGGCCGGCTCGACACCGCGACCGAACTCGCCCAGCAGTTCACCGATTTCGCCGAATTGCAGCAGCCCGGCCGCGCGATCGGCGAGGTGTTGCTGGCGCACGTGCTGATCGCCGCCGGCAGATTCGGCGAAGCCGCCGCCCTGCTGGGCCCGGCGGCCGCCGCCCTGGAACGCACCGGCTACTCGTGGGGGCCGCTGTCGCTGATGCTGTTGGCCACCGCGCTGGCCCAGCAGGGCGACATCGCCGGCGCCGCAAAAGCCTTGAGCAGGGCGGAAGCTCGGCACGGGACGAAGTCGGCACTGTTCAGCCCCGAGCTGGGTGTGGCGCGGGCCTGGCGACTGGCCTCCGAGCGCGACTCGCACGGGGCGATCGCCGCGGCCCGCGACGCGGCGCGGATGGCCGAACGCCGCGGGCAGTCGGCCGTGGCGCTGCGCGTCTGGCACGAGGCCGTCCGGCTCGGGGACATCCGCGCGGTGGATCCGCTGGCGCGGCTGTGCGACGAGGTCGACTGCGCGCTGGGACAACTTGCCCTGGCTCACGCCAAAGCGTTGGCGACGAGCGACCAGGCGGCGCTGCGTGCGGTGGCCGAGGAGCTGACGGCGGCCGGTCTACATGCGGCGGCAGCCAATGCCGCCGCGCAGGCGCAGCGGGGCGCTCAGCCGCCCAGGTAGGGCCGGAGCATGTCCACCGCGGCAGTGATCGCGGCGACGGGCACCCGCTCGTCGCGGGCGTGGGCCAGGTTGGGGTCGCCGGGTCCGAAGTTGACCGCCGGTATGCCCAATGCGGCGAACCGGGACACGTCGGTCCAGCCGTATTTCGCCCGAACCTGTCCACCGGCGGCCTCGACCAGCGCCTTGGCGGCCGGCTGCGACAAGCCGGGTAGTGCACCCGCAGCGCCGTCCGTCTGCTCGATGGCCACGTCGATCCCGTCGAACACCTCGTGCACGTGCTGCAGCGCCTGCGCCGGGGACCGATCGGGCGCAAAGCGGTAGTTGACGGTGACCGACGCGGCGTCGGGAATGACGTTGCCGGCCACGCCGCCGTCGACCCGGACCGCCGACAGGCCTTCGCGGTACTCGCAGCCGTCGATGTCGACGGTCCGAGCCTGGTATCCGGCCAACCGGTCCAGCACCGCACCCAGTTTGTGAATTGCATTGTCGCCCAACCAGGAACGTGCCGAGTGCGCACGGGTTCCGTTGGCGCTGACCACGACTCGCAGCGTGCCCTGGCAGCCGGCTTCGATGTAGCCCGCGGTGGGCTCGCCCAGAATCGCGACGTCGGCGGACAACCAGTCCGGCAGCTCACGCTCGATTCGGCCTAAACCGTTTGCGGCGGCCTCGATTTCCTCACAGTCGTAGAACACCAGCGTCAGGTCGTGCACCGGTTCGGTCACCGTGGCGGCCAGATGCAGAAACACGGCGTCGCCGGATTTCATGTCGGCGGTCCCGCAGCCGTGCAGCACGTCGCCGGCTGGGCCGGTTGAGCGACGGCTGGGCAGGTTGTCGGCCACCGGGACGGTGTCGAGATGACCGGCCAGCAGCACCCGCGACGGCCGGTTTCGCCGGGTGCGCGCCAGCACGGCGTCGCCGTTGCGGATGATCTCGAAGCCGGACGTCTGAGCGCGCAGCGCGGCCTCTACCTCGTCGGCGATGCGCGCTTCGTCCCTGGACTCGCTGGGGATGTCGACCAGCGCCGCGGTCAACTCGATCGGATCCCCATGCAAGTCCAGCACGCAACCAGGCTATCTGTTGCCGAGCAGGCGGAGAATCGCATTAACGGCCGCGTCGGGATGCGATTCTGTGTTCCCCCGCAAGCGGGAGGTGCCCCCAGCTCGGCGGTCCAAGGTAACCTGACCGCCGTGACTGGAGCTGCAGGTATCGGGTTGGCGACGCTGGCCTCCGATGGATCGATCCTCGACACTTGGTTTCCCTCACCGGAACTGACGGAATCGGACACCAGCGCCACGTCGCGCCTCGCGCTGTCCGACGTTCCGCCGGAACTGGCCGCACTGGTGGGACGAGACGACGACCGCAATACCGAGACCGTCGCCGTCCGCACGGTCATCGGTTCACTCGACGATGTGGCCGCCGACGCCTACGACGCCTACCTGCGGCTGCATTTACTGTCTCACCGCCTAGTCGCGCCGCATGGGCTGAACGCCGGCGGCTTGTTCGGGGTATTGACCAATGTGGTGTGGACCAATCACGGACCGTGCGCGGTCGATGGTTTCGAGGCGGTCCGCGCGCGGCTGCGCCGCAGGGGACACGTGACCGTCTACGGCGTCGACAAGTTCCCGCGGATGGTCGACTACGTGCTGCCGACCGGGGTCCGCATCGCCGACGCCGACCGGGTGCGCCTCGGCGCGCACCTGGCGCCCGGCACCACCGTGATGCACGAAGGCTTCGTCAACTACAACGCCGGCACCCTGGGCACGTCGATGGTGGAGGGCCGCATCTCGGCCGGTGTGGTGGTCGGCGACGGCTCCGACATCGGCGGCGCGGCCTCGATCATGGGCACGCTGTCCGGCGGTGGCACAGAAGTCATTTCGATCGGCAAGCGGTGTCTGCTCGGCGCCAACGCCGGCGTGGGCATCTCGCTGGGTGACGACTGCGTCGTCGAGGCCGGCCTGTATGTCACCGCGGGCACCAAAGTCAGCACGCCCGAGGGCAAAACAATGAAGGCACTCGAGCTCTCCGGCGGAAATAACCTGTTGTTCCGCCGCAATTCGGTGAGCGGGGCCGTGGAAGTGGTGGCCCGCGGCGGTCAGGGCATCGCCCTCAACGAGGACCTGCACGCCAACTGAGGTTGCGCCTACAGCTGTGTTCCGTGGGTTTCCGGCAGCAGGTAGGTGCAGACCAGGCTGGTCAGCGCGAGGGCGCCGAGCATGGCACCGATCGACCAGCTGCCGTAGGTCGTCAGCAGCGTTCCGGCGATCAGCGGCGGCAAGGCCCCACCGATGACGCCGGCCAGGTTTATCGAAAGTGCTGAGCCGCTGTAGCGGTAGCGGGTGGCGAAGAGTTCGGGGATGAAGGCTCCGGTGGGTCCGCTGCCGAACCCGGAGATGGCGAAGGTGCCGGCGATGGCGACCGCATACAACGCGGGTTTGCCGGTGTCGATCAACGGGACGATCACGAACGCCCACGGCACCGAGGCTGCCCAGCCCATTAACATGATCCGGCGCCGGCCGACCCGATCGCACAGACTGGCCGAGGTCACCACGGACGCGATGCTCACCAGACCGCTGAGCACGCCGACCGTCCAGATGAAGCTGCGGGTATAGCCCAAGTGGGTGTGGGCGTACATCGCCAGATAGGTGTTGCCCATGTAGCAGAACGCCATCGTGCCCAGCACGCTGCCCGCGGCCAACAGGATTTCCCGGCCCTGCAGGCGAAACACCTCGGCCAGCGGCGCTTTGGGCACCAGGTCGCGGGATTTCTCCTCGGCGAACACCGGAGTCTCGTCGATGTTGAGTCGCACGTACAGGGCCAGCGCGATCAAAACCCCGCTGATCAGGAATGGCACCCGCCATCCCCACTGCAGAAACTCAGGGCTGTATTCGCCGATGGTGACGTTCACGCCGAGGAAGGTCAGGCTGCTCAGCACGCCGGCGACACCGCCGCCGAGCAGGGTGAACATGCCGTAGCGGCCGCGACGATTGCCGGGTGCGTACTCAGCGCTCAGCAACGCCGACCCGGCCCATTCGCCGCCCACCGCGAACCCCTGCAGCAGCCGCAGCCCCATCAGGATCAGCGGCGCGGCCATCCCGATGGATGCGGTGCTGGGAACCAGGCCCACGCTCACGGTGGCCACCGCCATGATCACCAGCGTGGAAACCAGCGTCTTCTTGCGGCCCAGCCGGTCGCCGAAGTAGCCGAAGACGGCCGCACCGATGGGCCGGGACAAAAACGCGGTGGCGAATGTCCCCATCGAGGCGACCATGGCCACGCCGGGAGTCAGGCTCGGGAAGAACACGGCGGGAAACACCAGCGCTGCCGCGGTGCCGTAGATCAGGAAGTCGTAGAACTCGATGGCCGAACCGACCAGGCACGAGACCGCGACCCGCGTCATCGGTGTGACGCGCGGCTTGTCCGCGATCGTCGTCACCGGGCCCGCTGGGCGGATCGACTCACCCATGGCACATTCCTAACTGTCCCCTTGGTGTGTTTGCCTGCATGTCCACCAACGAAATTAGGCGAAGCCGTGAACTCTTGCTCGTCCGAAAACCTGGCAATATCCTGCGTGTCGCTTAAAGTTCCAGCTGACAAGCCATTCTGTAACCGGTTGGTTACCCGGTCGGTATGACGGCCCTAAACCTGCTTACCAGAAATGGCTCGGCGTCTCATCCTTCGGTCATCAACTGCTTCTTGACGACCTTGCCCATCGCGTTGCGCGGCAACGCGTCCACGAGCCGAACCTCACGCGGTCGCTTGTGTATCGAAAGGTCTTGGGCGACAAAGCTAATCAGTTCATCGGTGTTGAGATCGGACGAGCCGACGACGAATGCGACGATCCGTTGGCCCAGGTCGTCGTCGGGCATGCCGACGACGGCCGCTTCCTGCACACCCGGATGTCCGAGTAGCGATGTTTCGATTTCGCCTGCGCCAATGCGGTATCCGCCCGATTTGATCAGGTCGACCGACTCGCGGCCCACGATGCGATGCATGCCGTCGCCGTCGATGACCGCGACGTCGCCGGTGCGGTACCAACCGTCGGCATCGAAAGCCTCGGCGGTGGCGTCCGGCCGATTCAGATACCCGTCGAACATCGTCGGGCCCCGAACCTGAAGCTTTCCAACGGTTTCCCCGTCGTGAGGAACGGGGTCGCCGGCGTCGTCGAGCAATCTGGTCTCGATGCCGGCCAGTGGCAGGCCCACCCAGCCCGGGCGACGCTCACCGTCGGCTCGCGTCGACACCGTGATCAACGACTCCGAGGCGCCGTAGCGTTCGATAGGCCGGTGCCCGGTCAGTTCGTTCCATCCGGTCGAACACCGGTACCGGCAGCGCCGCGCTCCCGGACACCAACAGCCGCGCCGGCCGCAGTGCCTCGGCGGCCGCCTGATCGGCCACCACGCGCGACCACACCGTCGGCACCGCGAAATACAGCGTGCCGCCGGATTCCGAACGGGCCTGCGCATAGCTCGCCGGTGTCGGTTTTCCGGTGTGCACGAAGCGATTTCCGACCCGCAACGACCCGAGCAGGCCCAGCACCAATCCGTGGATGTGGAACAGCGGCAACCCATGCACCAGCACGTCGTCCGGTGTCCACTGCCACGCCTGCGCCAGCGCGTCCAGGTCGGCGGCGATCGCCCGGCGGCTCACCACCACGCCCTTGGGCGCTCCCGTGGTGCCGGAGGTGTAGATGACCATCGCGGTGGCCTCTGGCGCCGGTTCGGGATAGCGGTGCCAGGAGCGGGCGTGCAATCGGACCGGGATGTGCGGCAGGCCCTCCAGCTCGTCGGGCTCCGGACCCAGCCACGCCTGCGCGCCGGAGTCGGTCAGCATGTGCCGGCGTTCGGCCGCGCCGACATCGGAGGGCACCGGGACGAACGGGACGCCGGCGATCAGGCAGCCGGTGACCGCCAGCACGGTCGACACGCTTGGGGTGGCCAGGACCGCAACCCGGTCCGCGCCGCCCACGCGTTCGGCCACCGAAGTCGCACCGCCGACCAGGTCACTGCGACTCAATACAGCGCCGTCGATCTTGACCGCATCCGGAATATCGGTGGCGGTAACGGCAGCGGGGTTCAGCGATTCCAGCAGCACGTCAGCACACTACCGAGACAAGGCGGCGACGCGGCGTCAGGCCTGCTCGTCCCAGATTTTCATCAGCGTGGACAGGATCTCTTCGCCGCGGCCCAAGCCGGCCAGATGACTTTCGCCCGGCAGGACGAACAGCTCGGCGTCCGGCAGCAGCGACACGACGTGCTGGCCATGGGCGAACGGAACAATGTGGTCGCTGTCGCCGTGCCACCAGCGGACCGGCACTTTGACCTCGTCGAGCCGGAATCCCCAGTCACGGGTGAACAGGATGACGTCGTTGAAGGGGGCCGCTAGCTGCTTGCGGCTACCGTTGAGCAGGTCATCGAGGAACATGGCCCCGAACTCGGGCCGGGTGAGCAGGCGCCGGTCGGCTTCGGGCGATACCGCGGCGTACAGATTCAGCGCGGTGTTCGCGACCGGACGGATGGCCCGAACCATCAGAGCTGGCGCCGATCCGCAGCGGATCTCCGCCCAGCCGCAGCAGCGGCGCCACCCGCTTGCCCAGATTCATCAGTCCGCTGGTGATCCCTTCGTCGCCGATGAACGGCGCGACACCCCCGAGCACGCCGGCCACCACGACGCGATCGGCCAGAACCGCGGCGGCGGCGAGTGCGTACGGACCGCCCCCGGACAAGCCGATGACGGCCATCTTGTCGATACCGAGAATGTCCGCGATTGTCCGCAAGTCGTCGGCGAAGGCCCGGATGTTCTCGTACCGGTGGGGTGTCGACGAGCCGATCCCGGGGCGGTCCAGGCCGATCAGCCGGATGCCGTGTTCTTCGGCGTAGACGCGGGCCTCGGTGGGAATCTGGCGGCGGGCGCCGGGAGTGCCGTGCAGCCAGAACACCGCCCGCCCCTGCGGGTCACCGAATTCGGCGAACCCGACCTGGCGGTCGTCGCCGACCGCGACGTTTCCTTCTAGCTTGGGACGGGCGATGTCGAAGGCCATGTCAGCAGCTTGGCATGTGACGTGCCGTTTACGAAATGCTCACCGGCCCGGGCGGCCTAGGCGTTCCCCACCCGGCGAGTGTGCGGCCATGGCGGACTCACGCGGCGTGTCGCCGCCCTGGGCGCACAGTCACGATGATTTCCAGGCCGAGGCCGCGCACTCGACGCGCTAGGCGTTCAGCACCCGCTCACCGATCACCCGCTGGTCGCGCAGGGTCGCCAGCTCCTCGTCGGAAAGACCCAGACCGCGCAGGATCTCGTCGTTGTGCTGCCCGAGCGTGGGCGGAGCCGTGCGGTGGTGACGCTCCGGCCCGGGGGTGATGCGCAACGGCCAGCCCGGATACCGGTGCGGGCCGGTGATCGGGTGCTCGAACTCTTCGTAGTATCCGCGCGCGTCGAGCTGGGCCCCGATGAAATCGGGGTCATACATCTGCTCGCCGGTGATCACCCGTTCGGCCGGAATATCCTGCGCCCGAAGGGTTTCGACGATCGCGGTCGGCTGCTGCGTCC
This sequence comes from uncultured Actinomycetota bacterium, assembly GCA_963794245.1. Lineage (GTDB taxonomy): Bacteria > Actinomycetota > Actinomycetes > Mycobacteriales > Mycobacteriaceae > Mycobacterium. Next base: position 629,162 of record CAWCDD010000010.1, read on the forward strand.
GAGTCCAGGCTGCCACCAGCTCGTCGAACACGTCGTGGTCAACCGCATCATCGCCGGGCAACGACAGCGCCACCCAGGAACCGTCCTCGCCAGTCGGATACACCCCCTGCAGGTAGCCTCGACGGCGATTGCCCTGCCGTGGCCGGACGATACCGTTCATCGAATACTCGATCACCGGTTCGGCGGTCACACACGCGGCGACCTCGATCTGGGCGACCTCGATCAGCTGCCCCTCCCCGGTGCGGCGCCGGTGCTCGAGCGCGGCCAGCAGCGCGACACCGGCATGCACACCGACGACGGGATCTGCGGGCCCCTGCGGATTGCACGGCGGCCCGTCGGCATAGCCGGTGACCGCCGACATCCCCGCGGTCTGCTCGAAGTTCAGCGCCCAGCCGACGTAGTCGCGCCAGGGGCCATGCAGGCCGAAACCCGGCATCCGGACCTGGATGACGTCGGGCTTCAGCGCTACCAGCGACTCATAGTCCAGGCCGAACTGCTCCACCACTCGCGGTGAGAAGTTCTCCACGACAACGTCGGCCTGCGTGGCCAGCCTCCGGGCGATCTCCAGGCCGCGCTGCGAGGTCAGGTCGAGCGTGAGGTCTTGCTTGTTGAGGTTGGTGGCCTGCCATAGCGCGCTGCGCTCGTACCAGTCGTCGCCCTCGAAAGGGAACGCTCCGGAGTAACGGAAACCGTCGGGCCGTTGGATGGACTCGACCTTGATGATGTCGGCGCCGAACGCGCCCAGGTAGCAGGTCAGATAGGCCCCGGCCCAAAATGTGCTCAGGTCGAGCACCTTGAGGCCCGCAAAAGGCAATTCATCGATACTCGGGCGGGGCGCCGGATCAGGCTGTGCCACAGCGCTTTTAGTGAACCGAAATGCCTGCCCGGGGCGCTGGAACGACCAGTTCTTAGCACCGGCCCGGACGAAGAACCCCCGCTTGGCGTATTGCGGGCAGTCCAGCACGGTGGCGCCGTCGTTGACCGGGGCGGCCGGAATGCGCAGCGCCTGGCTCAGCTCGACGATCTCCGCGACGGTTCGCTCGGCGAGCAACGGCTCTGCGCGAGCGTAGAACTCACCGCGCTCGGGGCCGCCCAGCATGATCGCGATCTGCTGCTCAGCGAACTCGGGCAGGCCGAGCATCGCGCATACGTCGAGCCAGTGCTGGCCGGTCAGACAGTTGATCCCCACCCAGCCGTCCGCGGCGCGGACGACGCCCAGCATGGGGGCTCCTCGCGCGTTGGTGGGCAAGCCGAGACTTTGCATCTTGCGTGCCATGAGCATGGGATAGGGCAACGTCGACAGCAGCGATTCCAATTCGGAGACATCCACTTCGATGACCTCGCCTCGCCGGCCGGCCAGCCGCAGCGCCGTCAGCGCGCCCAACGCGCCATAGGCACCCGCGACGTACTCCGCGATGCGGGCGCCCACCTGCACCGGAGGGCGGTCTGGATCTCGCGCGCTGATCCAGCCCGACGCAGCCTGCAGCGTCAGCGACGTGGCCTGCCGGTGTCGCCACGGTCCGGACTGCCCGAAGTGAGATATGCGGAGCAGCACCAGGTTTGGGTTGAGCTTGCTCAGGTTGTCGACGTCGAATCCCCAGCCCTCCAGCGCACCTGGCGCGAAATTCTCGACGAGCACATCCGCCTGCGCGATCAGCTCGCGCGCGTCCGCCATGGTGGCGCAGCGCTTACCGGCATTGAGGTACTCGAACAGGCCGCAGCGTTGCGGATCGGGCACGCCGTCCGGGAACGGGCCCCACCGGCGCAGCGGGTCTCCGCCGGGCCCTTCTATTTTGGTCACCTCGGCACCGAGGTCGACGAGAAGCTTTGCGGCGTAAGGGCCTGAGATCTCTTCGGCGATTTCGACGACGTGCAGCCCGGCGAGGGGTCCCGTCACGCCGGGAGGCCGATGGCCATCGGTTCCATGTACTGATGTATGCCGCCGATGCCACCGCCCTCGCGGCCCAACCCGCTGAGTTTGAAGCCGCCGAACGGCGCGCCACCCGGACTGATGCCGTTGACCGCGATCTGGCCGGTACGGATGCGACGGGCAACGCCGACGGCGCGGTCCACATCGCCACCCCACACCGCACCGGAAAGGCCGTACTGCGAGTTGTTCGCGATCGCTACCGCGTCGTCCTCGTCGCGGTAGCGCAACACCGTCAACACCGGACCGAATACTTCTTCCTGGGCGATGGCCGAATCCGGTTCGACGCTCAGTCAGAATCGTCGGTTCGAAGTAAAAGCCGACCTCAAGGCCGGCCGGACGACGGCCACCGGTCGCCAGTTTCGCTCCGTCGCCCAGCGCCCGGGAGACGTGGTCCTCGACGCGGTTGCGCTGCGCCCAGCTGATCAGCGGGCCCATCTGCACTTCGGGATCGGTGGGGTCGCCGACCTTGACCTTGCGGGCCAGGGCTACCAGCCGCTCGACGACGTCGTCGTGCAGCGAGTCGGGAAGCAGCAGCCGGCTGTGCAGGATGCAGGCCTGACCGGCGTGCAGCGAGCAGCAGTCGAACAGCATCTTTTCCAGCATTTCGTCGGTGACTTGCGCGTCGTCGAGGACGATGCTTGCCGACTTGCCACCCAACTCCAGCAGGATCCGCTTCATCGTGTCTCCAGCGGCGGACATGACCTGGCGACCGACGACCGAGCTGCCGGTGAAGCTCACCATGTCGATACGCGGATCGGTGGTCAGCAGCTTGGCCGCCTCGACGCCCGACGGCGTGACCACGTTGACCACGCCGGGCGGGATGTCGGTGTGCTCGTCGATGAGTCGCGCCAGCGCCAAACCGGCCAGCGGTGTCAACGGCGAGGGCTTGAGCACGACGGTATTGCCGGCCGCCAGAGCATGATTCAGCTTCATCACGTTCAGACAGTGCGGAAAGTTCCATGGCGTCAGCACCGATACCACACCCAACGGCGCGTACCGCAGCAACGTTGTTCCGGCGCTGATGCCGGTGACCTCTTGGTCGGTGAGCTGGGTAGCGAGCTGGGCGGCATGCATGGACATGAACCCGGCGCCGTCGATCTGCATCATGCGCTCATTGGCAATACAGCCCCATTCCACCTGGGACAGCGCGAAGAACTCGTCGGCCTGCCTAGTCAGCGCCTCGCCCAACTGGTTCAGACACCCAGCGCGCTGCTCGGCGCTCATCGTGCCCCACGGCCCGCTGTCGAAGGCGCGGCGCGCGGCCGCGATCGCGTCGCCGACCTGGGTGACGCTCGCGTCGGGAGCGGTGGCGATGGTCTGCTCACTGGCCGGGGAGATGTCGTCGTAGCGACCGTCGTCCGGCTCGACCCATTTGCCGTCGATGTAGAGCTGGTAAGTGTCGACAAGAGTTCCCGGAGTTTGTAGCTCGGTCATCTGCATCCTCACCCGAATGTCGGTCATCTAAACACCTGGTGTACACCCCTGGACTTGTGGCGTCAATCACTAATCGCCTGAATTCTGGGCTATTACACCGTGTTGCGGGTGTATTGACAGGGTTGGGTAGCCCGGAGTAGACACAACGGCGCAGGACATATTGCGACAATCTGTCGGATAGCGATCTTGCCGGAGCTTTTGGGAGGCTTGGCCGTGCAGACCACTTTTCCACTGCACTCCCCCGACTTCTACGCGGGCGATCCCTACCCGGCGTACCGCGAGCTGCGCGCGACGGCCCCGGTGTGCTGGAACGACGTCACCGACTTCTGGGCGCTGTTGAAGTACGAGGACATCCGCTTCGTGTCGAGCAGCCCGGCGCTGTTCTCGTCGACCAAAGGCATCACCATCCCGGACCCGGCACTGCCGAATCCGGTGCAGGAGGGCAACCTCATCTTCAGCGACCCGCCTCGGCACCGGCAGATGCGCAAGCTGATCAACTCGGGCTTCACCAAGCGGCGGGTGGCCCTGCTGGAACCGAAAATCCGTGAGATCGTGCGCGGAATCCTCGACGGAATCGAGCCCGGCTCGGTGCACGAGTTCGCCGAGGAGATCGCCGCGCCGCTGCCCACCCGCATGATCGCCGAGCTCATCGGCGCCCCACCCGACGACTGGGAGCAATTCCGGGCCTGGTCGGATGCGGCCACCGGGAACGCCGACCCCGAGATCGAGCTCGACTCACTTGTCGCGATGGGTCAGCTCTTCGAGTACTTCCAGAAGTTGATCGCCGCCCGCCGGGTCGAACCGCGCGATGACCTGCTGTCGGTATTAGCCGAAGCCGAGATCGACGAACATCGCCTCACCGACGAAGACTTACTCAACTTCGCGTTCCTGCTGCTGGTGGCCGGCAACGAAACCACCCGGAACTTGATCGCGCTGGGCACGCTGGCCCTGATCACGCACCCCGATCAATGCCGGCTACTGGTAGAGGATCCCACCCGGATTCCGCTCGCCGTCGAGGAGATGTTGCGGTGGAATAGCCCGGTGGTGCACATGGCACGCACCGCGACCATTGATGTCGAGATTCGCGGTCAGCTGATCCGCGAGGGCGAGGTGGTCGTGATGCTGTACGGCTCGGCCAACCGGGACGAGGACGTATTCGGTGCCGACTCAGAGGAATTCAAGGTGACCCGGCATCCGAACCCGCACATCGCGTTCGGTTGCGGTGAACATTCCTGCATCGGAGCGCAACTGGCGCGTCTGGAGGCGACGGTGATGTTCGACGAACTGCTGCGCCGCTTTCCCACGATCGAGCTCGCCGGTGCGGTGGACCGGATGCGGGCCACGATGGTGCCCGGGGTGAAACGCATGCCGGTGCGACTCGGGGTTTGAGCCGATGCATCTCGAGTACACACAAGAGCAGGAGCAGCTGCGCGCCGAAATCCGCGCCACGCTGCAACAGGTGATGACACAAGAGCGCACCGACGCGATCAAGGACCGTGTCGAGGGCGGCCCGGAGGTACGGGAATGCGTGCGCGCCCTGGCCGCGGCCGATTTGCTCGGCGTCGGATGGCCCAAAGAGTATGGCGGACGGGGCTTCTCGGCGATAGAGCAGTTCATCTTCTCGGAGGAGGCGCGCCGGGTCGACGCTCCGATCCCGCTGGTGACACTCAACACGGTCGGGCCGACCCTGATGCAGTGCGGCACCGAGGAGCAGAAGCAGAAGTTTCTGCCGTCGATTCTCGACGGCAGTGTCGAGTTCGCGATCGGCTATTCCGAGCCCGGCGCCGGAAGCGACTTGGCGTCGGTACGCACGACCGCGGTGCGCGACGGCGACGACTACGTGATCAACGGGCAGAAGATGTTCACCAGCGGTGCCGCGTACGCCGATTACATCTGGCTCGCCGCCCGCACCGATCCCAATGCCAAGAAACACAAGGGGATTTCCATCCTCATCGTGCCCACCTCGTCGCCCGGCTTTTCCTGGCAGCCGCTGCACACCATGCCGGGCATCTCCACCTTCTACACGTTCTACGACGACGTGCGAGTCCCGGCGAGCGCGCTGGTGGGCGGCGAGAATCAAGGCTGGCAGCTGATCACCACGCAGTTGAACTTCGAGCGCGCGGCGCTGGGCAATCTCGGGGCGCTCGAGCCGCTGTTCGAAAAGACGCTGGACTGGGCCCGCAGCACCCCGCTCGACGACGGGCGCGTGATCGATCAGGCGTGGGTTCAGCTGACTCTGGCCCGGGTCGAAGCGCAGGTCGCCGCGTACAAACTCGTCAATATGCGGGTGAACGCGGCGATGACCAAGGGCGTGCTCAATATGGGCGAAGCCTCGGCCGCGAAGGTGTTCGGGACCGAACTCACCCAGCAGGTCGCCCGTCAATTGCTGGAAGTGCTCGACCACAACGGATTACGCCGGGGCAACGACGCACCACTGCGCGGGCGCACTGGAATCCGCGTACCGGTTTGCGGTCATCAATACATTCGGTGGCGGCGCCAACGAAATTCAGCGTGACATCATCGCCATGGCGGGATTGGGCATGCCACGAGCACCTCGTGACCTCAGGGCTCCCCAAAATGATCAGCAAAAGTCAGGAGGATCCAGCAAGTGACCGACCAGGATTCCGAGTTCCGCGCCAAGTTGCGGGGGCTCGTGGACCAGCCCACCGGCGGCAGCGGAAAGCCAACGGTGGCACCGGATCCGGTGAACCAACCGATGATCCGGCATTGGGCTTACGCGCTCGACGACATGAATCCGGTGTACCTCGATCCGGAGTTCGCGGCCGCGTCGCGGTTCGGCGGCATCGTGTCACCGCCGGTCATGCTGCAAACCTGGACCATGCCGTCGCCCAAGCTGGAGGGCATCGCGAGAGCGCGGCGGCGCGCCGATGGAGATCAAGGACAACCCCACGGCGTTCCTCGACGAAGCCGGATACAGCAGCACGGTGGCCACCAACTCGGAATTCGAGATCGAACGCTATCCCCGGCTTGGCGACGTGATCAGCGCGACCTCGGTGTTCGAGGAAGTCTCCGAGGAGAAGAAGACGGCGAAGGGATCCGGCTTCTTTTTGACCTGGGTGATCACCTACACCGACCAGGATGGTGAAGTGCTGGGCCGCCAGCGATTCCGGGTGCTGCGCTTCAAGCCGGAGAACTCATGACCGCCCGACTGGCACCGGCGATCAGTCCGGACACCGAGTTCTTCTGGAACGGGCTGCGCGAGCACAAGCTGTTGATCCAGCGCTGCAAGGGATGCGGAACGTTGCGCAATCCGGCGCGGCCGATGTGCCCCAACTGCCGTTCCCTGGACTGGGAGGCCATCGAATCCTCGGGCCGCGGCACCGTCTACAGCTACGTGATGCCGCACGAACCCAAGTTCCCGTTCTTTGAGTATCCCTACATTGTGGTGCTGGTGGAGCTCGCCGAAGGGGTGCGTCTGGTGTCGAACCTGTGCGAGATCGATCCGGCGGACGTCACGGTCGGGATGCCGGTCGAGGTTTTCTACCAGGCCTTCGATGACGACCTTGTGCTGCACCAGTTCCGGCCGAGCATCTAGGTATTAGCTCATGGACTTCACCTTCACCGAAGAACAAGAGACCATCAGCAAGCTGGCCCGCGATCTCTTTGAGCGCCGCGCCACCCCCGAGCGACTCACCGAACTCGAAGCCGGCGAAACCCGTTACGACGCCGCACTCTGGAAGGAGCTCGCGGCCGCCGACCTGCTGGGCACCGGGTTGCCGGAATCGTTGGGCGGCAACGGCGGCGGCTTCATGGAACTCGGCGTGCTGCTGGCCGAGGTGGGTTGGAGCGTGGCACCGGTGCCGGTCTACGCAACCGTGGTGCTGGGCGCGGATACGATCGCCCGCCACGGAAGTCGCGAGCAACAACAACGATTCCTGCCGGGCGTCATCTCCGGAACCCGCATCCTGACCGCGGGGCTGCGAGAGCCCGGCCGCTCCGACCCGACGACTCCCGCCACCAAAGCGCGCCGCGACGGCCAGAACTGGCGACTCGACGGGGCCAAGGAATTGGTGCCGGCCGCCCAGCTCGCCGACACCGTGCTGGTGCCCGCCAGCACCGACGACGGCGAGGCGAGCCTGTTCCTGCTGCCCTGCGACGCCCCCGGCGTCGAGATCCGACCGGTGGCGACCACCAATCGTGAGCCGCATGCCGATGTATTTCTCGATGGTGCAACCGTTTCCGCATCCGATCGGCTCGACGGCCCGATCGGGTCGCTCTACACCCGCGCGTTGATCGGGCTGTGCGCGATCCAGCTCGGCGTTGCGGAGCGGGCGTTGCAGATCGCCGCGGAATACACCACCGGGCGTGAGCAATTCGGACGTCCGATCGGCAGTTTCCAGGCCGTGCAGCAGCGGCTGGCCGATGCCTTCATCGACGTCGAAGCGATCCGATGGACCACCTGGCACGCGGCCTGGCTGATCGCCAACGGACGCCCCTTGAAACAGGCACGCCGGGCCGCGCGCATCGCGAAGTTCTGGGCTGCCGACGCCGGCGCTCGCGTCGCGTCGGCCACTCAGCAAGTTCACGGCGGCATCGGGATCGACGTCACCTATCCCCTGCACCGCTATTTCCTCTGGGCCAAGCACAACGAGCTCACCCTTGGCTCCGCCACCGCGCAGCTGGCCAGTATCGGCAGCACATATCAAGAAGGAAACCGATGACGACGACCGCAAACCGCACCACCACCTTGAAGTGGGCCGACATCAACGTCGGGGACGAGGTCAGCCCGCTCGAAATCCCCATCACCACAACGATGATCGTTGCCGGCGCGATCGCTTCGCGTGACTTCATGCCGGTGCACCACGACCACGAATACGCCCAGAAGCAGGGCTCGCCCAACCTGTTCATGAACATCCTGACCACCAACGGGTATTGCGTTCGCTTCCTCACCGACTGGGCGGGCCCCGAAGCGATGGTCAAGAATCTCTCGATCCGCCTGGGCGTTCCGTGCTTTCCCGACGATCCGCTGCGCTTCACCGGCAGCGTGACCGGCAAGACCGAGGGTTCGGCAGGCGAGAACTTCGTCGAGGTCACCTTCAAGGGCTCCAACAGCCTGGGCGATCACGTCTCCGGCACCGCGATCCTGAGCCTGCTCGACGGAGCGAGCGCATGAGCAGCTCACTGCCCGGCAGCTGCGCGATCGCCGGGATCGGCCAGACCGAGTTCTCCAAGGAATCCGGGCGCAGCGAACTGCAATTGGCGTGCGAGGCGGTCAGCGCCGCGCTCGACGACGCGGGCCTGGCGCCCAGCGACGTCGACGGCATGGTCACCTTCACGATGGACTCGAGCGACGAGATCGACATCGCCCGGAATGTGGGCATCGGCGACCTGAGCTTCTTTTCCCGGGTGCATCACGGCGGCGGCGCGGCGGCCGGCACGGTGGTGCACGCGGCCATGGCCGTCGCGACGGGCGTCGCCGATGTGGTGGTGTGCTGGCGCGCCTTCAACGAACGCTCCGGGTTCCGGTTCGGCGGCAGCGGACGCAGCATGGCGGAGACCCCGCTGTTCATGGCGCACTACGCGCCGTTCGGATTGCTCACTCCCGCAGCGTGGGTCGCGATGCACGCGCAGCGCTACATGTCGACCTATGGTGTCACCAACGAGGACTTCGGCCGCATCGCCGTCGTCGATCGCAAACATGCCGCCACCAACCCCGACGCGTGGTTCTACCAACGGCCGATCACGTTGGAAGACCACCAGAATTCCCGCTGGATCGTCGAACCCGTACTGCGACTGCTGGATTGCTGTCAGGAGAGCGACGGCGGAGTCGCCCTGGTGGTGACCAGCGCCGAACGCGCCCGCGACCTGAAGCAACCGCCGGCGATCATCAGTGCCGCCGCGCAGGGCGCGGCCGCCAACGGCGAAATGATGACCAGCTACTACCGCAACGACATCACCGGGCTCCCGGAGATGGGCGTGGTCGCCGACCGGCTGTGGCGTGACTCGGGCCTCAAACCCCAAGACATCCAAACCGCCTTCATCTACGACCATTTCACGCCCTTCGTGTTCACCCAGCTCGAAGAACTCGGGTTCTGCGGGCGCGGCGAGGCGAAAGACTTCGCCACCGTCGAGCGGCTGTCGCTGGGCGGGGAATTCCCGATCAACACCAATGGCGGGCTGCTCGGCGAGGCCTACATCCACGGGATGAACGGCATCACCGAAGGCGTGCGCCAGATTCGCGGAACGTCGCACAACCAGGTCGACAACGTCGAGCACGTGTTGGTCACGTCCGGCACCGGAGTGCCCACCAGCGGCTTGATTCTCGCGCCGGCCGGGTAAGCGCGCCGTGCAGGGGAGGACACCATGACGCAGGCTTCCGCATTGACGCAGACAACCGATACCCGCGACCTCATCATCGACTCCGCGTTCTCGTGCTTCGGCAAGCAGGGTTTGCACAAGGCGACGATCGTCGATATCGCCAAGCGGGCCAGGGTGTCGCGCAGCACCATCTACGAGTACTTCAGCGACAAGGCCGCCATCGTCGAGGCCTGCGCCGAGCACGCCTCGGAGCGGTTCTATCGCGAGATGACCAAGGCGATGGACCGGGGTGGCACCCTCGAGGACAAGCTGTGTTCGGCGGCGGTGTTCGTGACGCAGGCGCGCCGAGTCATCTCCTCGGAGAAGTACTTTGACGAAGACGCGATCAGCCTGCTGTTGACCAAGGACGCGGCCGTGCTGCTGCGTGAATGCGTTGACTTCCTCGCGCCCTATCTGTCCGCGGCCAGGCTGACCGGCGAGGTCCGCAAGGATCTCGACATCGAAGCCGCGGGCGAATGGTTCGCGCGGATTCTGTTCTCGTTGTTCAGCACGCCGTCGCCGATCCGGGACATGGACAACCCCGACGTCGTCACCGAGTTCGTCTGCGCGCACGTGGTGCGCGGGTTCGCCAGCGAGCGCCCGCGACCGCGACGGGCTCAATGACCGGTGTGTGCGACCACGACTTTGAGTGTGCAGACAGGGCGGGATTTGTGCGACCAGGGCGCCTTGAGCGCACACTCAAATCCCGCAGCGCACACTCAACACTCAGTGGCCGCGTTGCGCCAGTGCCCGCAGGAAGAACGTAAGGTTGGCGGGGCGCTCGGCCAGCCTGCGCATGAAGTATCCGTACCACTGCGTGCCGAAGGGTACATACGTGCGCACCTGATTGCCCGCGTCGGCCAGTCGGCGCTGTTCGTCGTCGCGGATGCCATACAGCATCTGATATTCGAAACCGCTGGTGCCACGGCCTGATTCGCTGAGCATGGCCGGCACCGACTCGATGATCGCAGGGTCGTGCGAGGCCACCATCGGATAACCCGACCCGGCCATCAACACCCGCAGGCAGGCCAGATACGAGTCGGTGACCTCGTCGCGGTCCCGGTGGGCCACCGATGCCGGTTCGTCGTACGCGCCCTTGCACAGCCGGATCCGGGCCCCAGCGGCGGCGAATTCCGCGCAATCGCCCAACGTGCGCTTCAGGTAGGCCTGTAAAACCGTGCCCAGCCAAGGAAATTCGGCACGCAGGTCACGCACGATGGACAGCGTCGAATCGGTCGTGGTGTGGTTTTCGGCGTCCACCGTCACCCATACGCCGGCCCGCCCGGCGGCATCGCAGATCGACCACGCGTTCTCCCGGGCGATCTTCTCGCCGTCGCGCTCCAGCGATTGCCCCAGCGCCGACAGCTTGACCGAGACCTCCAGCGGCCGGATGCCGTCGCCGGCAGGATCGCCGAGGCAGCCCAGGTTCTCGATCAGGTCCAGGTAGGTCCGCACGGCCGCATCGGCGCCGTCGGCATCGCAGACGTCCTCGCCCAGGTAGTCGATGCTGACCAGGCGGCTCGACGCACGCAGGGCGGCAACGCTATTCAGCGCGGAGCCGATCGTCTCGCCCGGGACGAAGCGGTGCACCACCTTACGGGTGACGGGCAGCCCTTCGGCGGCGCGACGTAATCCGTGACGCCGGCCGGCGGCCATGATGGCCGGCCGTAGCGTGTTGGCGAATACGCCGGCCATCAGTCGGACCCCATGTGCGGGTAGGTGTGCTGCGTGGCCGGGACGAACGTCTCCTTGATGGTGCGTGCCGACGTCCAGCGCAACAGATTCAGCACCGAACCGGCCTTGTCGTTGGTCCCCGAGCCGCGGGAACCTCCGAACGGCTGGCGCCCGACGACGGCCCCGGTCGGCTTGTCGTTGACGTAGAAGTTCCCGGCCGCGAACCGCAACCGGTCCTGCGCGGTGAGCACGGCCTGGCGGTCGTCGGCGATCACCGCGCCGGTCAGCGCGTACCGCGACCCGGTGTCGATCACGTCGAGGATGCGCTCGTAGGAATCGTCGGGGTAGACGTGCACCGACAGCAGCGGGCCGAAGTACTCGGTCGAGAAAGATTCGTCGGTCGGGTCGTCGGACAGCAGCACGGTCGGGCGGACGAAATAGCCGACACTGTCGTCGTATTCGCCACCCACCGCGATGGTGACACCGGCCGCGCCCTTGGCCCGCTCGATGGCGTTGACGTTCTTGCTGAACGCCCGCCGGTCGATCAGTGCGCCGCCGTAGTTGGTCAGGTCGGTGATGTCGCCGTAGCTCAATCGCGGCCGTGGCGGCCAGGAAGTCGTCACCCATGTGCTGCCACACCGAATGTGGGATGAATGCCCGCGACGCCGCCGAGCACTTCTGGCCCTGGTAGTCGAAAGCCCCGCGAATCAGCGCCGTGCACAACACATCCGGGCGTGCCGAGGCGTGTGCGACCACGAAGTCCTTACCGCCGGTCTCGCCGACCAGACGCGGATAGCTTTGGTAGTGGCTGATGTTGGTGCCCACCTGCTGCCACAGGCGCTGGAAGGTGGCCGTCGATCCGGTGAAGTGGATGCCGGCCAGCCGTGGATCGGTCAGTGCGACATCGGAAACCGCGAGGCCGTCGCCGGTGACCAGGTTGATCACCCCGGGCGGCAGTCCGGCGGCCTCGAGCAGCCGCATGGTCAGATATGCCGACAGCGTCTGGGTGATCGACGGCTTCCACACCACGGTGTTTCCCATCAGCGCGGGCGCCGTCGGCAGGTTGCCGGCGATCGAGGTGAAGTTGAACGGCGTGATCGCGTAGACGAAACCGTCCAGCGGGCGGTACTCGCTGCGGTTCCACTCCCCCGGCCCGCTGACCGGCTGTTGCGCCATGATCTGACGGGCGAAGGCCACATTGAACCGCCAGAAATCGATTTGCTCGCAAGGAGAATCGATCTCGGCCTGGTAGACGGACTTGGATTGGCCAAGCATCGTCGCGGCGGCGATCTTCTCCCGCCACGGACCCGCCAGTAGGTCGGCGGCCCGCAGGAACACCGCGGCGCGCTCGTCGAAAGGCATTGCCGCCCAGTCGTTCTTCGCGGCCGTCGCGGCCTCGATGGCTGCCGTCGCGTCGGCGTGCCCGGCGTTGGTCAGGGTGCCCAGCGTGGCGGCGTGCCGGTGCGGCTGGACGACGTCGATGCGCTCACCGTCGCCCATCCGGTGTTTACCGCCGATGACATGCGGGAGTTCCATCGGATGGTCGGCCAGCTCGGCGAGTTCGGCACGCAGGCGGGCGCGTTCCGGCGAGTGCGGGGCGTAGTCGTGGACCGGCTCGTTGACCGGTGTTGGCACCTGGGTGATCGCGTCCATGGTGTCAGGATCCTCGGCGCGGCCCCACATACTGTTAGCTGATCGGACAAGATCAGGTGGACTTAGTAGTAAAATCGGACAACATGCGGGTGCCTGGGGTTGGACTGGGCCAGCTGCTGCTCGCGCTGGATGCGACGCTGGTCAGCCTGGTGGACGCCCCGCGCGGCCTGGACCTGCCGGTGGGGTCGGCGGCGCTGATCGATTCCGACGACGTCCGCCTGGGCCTGGCGGCGGCCGCCGGGTCGGCCGACGTGTTCTTCCTGCTCGGCGTCGACGACGACGAGGCGCTGCGATGGATCGACAAGCAGGCGCGCGAGCGCGCCCCGGTGGCGATCTTCGCCAAGGAGCCGTCGCCCACACTGGTGACCAAAGCCGTCTCGGTCGGGTCGGCGGTGGTGGCCGTCGAGCCGCAGGCCCGCTGGGAGCGGATCTACCAATTGGTCAACCACGTCTTGGAGCACCACAGCGATCGCGCCGATCCGATGGACGACTCCGGCACCGATCTGTTCGGCTTGGCGCAGTCGCTGGCCGACCGCATCCACGGCATGGTCAGCATCGAAAACGCGCAGTCGCACGTGCTCGCCTACTCGGCCTCCAACGACGAAGCCGACGAGCTGCGCCGGCTTTCCATCCTGGGCCGGGCCGGGCCGCCCGAGCATCTGGAGTGGATCGGCCAATGGGGCATCTTCGACGCACTGCGGGCCAGCGGCGAGGTGGTCCGCGTCGACGAGCGTCCGGAGCTGGGCCTGCGTCCGCGGTTGGCGATCGGCATCTATCAGCCGCCGGCCGGGCCGCGGCGACCTCCGGTGTTCGCCGGCACCATCTGGGTACAGCAGGGCTCGGCGCCGCTGGCCGACGACGCCGAGGAGATGTTGCGCGGTGCGGCGGTGCTGGCCGCCCGGATCATGTTCCGGCTGGCGGCCCGGCCGTCAACGCATGCGCGACGGGTGCAACAACTGCTCGGCCTCACCGACGGCGAACCAGGCGACGTGGCGGGCATCGCCCGCGAGCTGGGCCTGGCCGCCGACGGTACCGCCGCATTGATCGCCTGGGACACGACGGACACCGGGTCCCGTCACCCAAGGCTGACCGACGTCTTGGCGTTGAGCGCCAGCGCTTTTCGCCGCGATGCTCAGGTCGCGTCGGATGGCTCGCGCATCTATGTGTTGCTGCCCCAGACCTCGGCGGCCCGGTCGGTCACCTCGTGGGTCCGCGGCACGATCAGCGCATTGCGCACCGAACTCGGAGTCGAGCTGCGGGCGGCCATCGCGGCGCCCGTCGCCGGTTTGGCCGGCGTCGCCGCCGCGCGCAGCGAGGTCGACCGCGTGCTCGATAGTGCCGAGCGACACCCGATTTCGATCGGGCAAGTGACCTCGCTGGACGAGGCACGAACCACCGTCCTGCTCGACGAGATCGTCACGATGGTGGGATCCGACGAGCGGTTGGTCGATCCACGGATACGCGACCTGCGGGCGCAGGACCCGGTGCTGGCGCAGACTCTTCGGGTCTACCTGGACAGCTTCGGCGACATCGCGGCGGCCGCGCAGTGGTTGCGGGTGCATCCCAACACGGTCCGCTATCGAGTGCGCCGGATCGAGAAGCTGCTGTCGACCTCACTGGGCGATCCCGAAGTGCGGCTGCTGTTCTCCCTGGGGCTGCGAGTGCTGGAACGCCCGGCTTAGTGCCCAGCCCTGACCCGGCAAGAAAAATCTGGCAGCGCGGGTTAGCGTAGTGCTACAAATGCTGTCCCCGCCCTAACCAGCAGCGACAGAGTGCCGTCGTCTTCCAGAGAACAGGAATCCCAACATGAAGACGAGAGTATTGAGGGCCACGGTCGGCGCTGCAGCGGCAGCCTTGGCCGCTGGTGTCATGTGGACCGCACCATCGGCCTCGGCCGGCACCGACTTTTGCAATACGCTTCCCAAGCCCCAGCAAGTTCGCGAGTGCAACTGCGGCTTCGACTTCGCCCCGGGTAGTCAGGAGCTTCAGGATTGCATGGCGGGGAAAGCGGTTGCGCCACCTCCCACGCAACCCTAGGTAGGCCGGCGCGGGAGTCGACAGCAAGCGAAGCGCTTGAGGCACAACGACTGCCGCTCCGGAAACCAGACCGGATCGCGACGACCACCAGGCAACCAACGAACTGCCCGCAGAATCGAACTGGGGGCTACTACCGATCTATTGCTGGTTGATATCACGCTTGCGGGACCAGGCCCGGTAAGCGATGTAGGCCATCAACACGGCGAGGCCTCCGGTACTGATCAGGCCCAGCATCGTGCCATGGTTGCATGCATTCAACACAAACAGGGCCAGGAACAGCACGGCCATCCCCGTGTAGAACGCTGGGCCGTACAAGAAGTTGGTCTTCACGCGCGCGTCCTCATCCACTGCTGTTGTCGGGCCTCAAGGTAGGCATTTGTCGGCGGCGTCCATGCCGTCAGCGACCGCCGCCGTACCGAGAGCGATTTGACCGATCGCGGCGGGGATCCCGACGCCGGTCGCACCTTCGGGAGCTGCCGTCAGGATCGCAATCATGCCACCCGGCGGCTCCAGGATGGCTTTCGTCATGTCGTATGGGCTGCAGGGAGGCTTAACGGCTCAGCAGCACCGGCCGGAGCGGCGGCAACAGCGGTTGGCGCTGGCGCGGGCTTCACACCTGGGATGTTAGGCGGCGGTGGGGCCGGGGGCAGGTTCTGCGGTGTGAGTAACCCGCCGGTCGGATCGACGGGACGCGGGGTTCGGGTGCGGACGCGGCGAACTTGCGGTGGCACCGGAAAGGGTCCGATCTGAGGTGTAGGCGATGGTGGGTCAGCCGGTTGGTTCGCGTCTACCAATCGAATGTGAGGCCCACTTGGGTTGGGGCCGTTGACGATCTGGTCGTCTGGTGACCCCACGCTAACTTGACCGCCCGCGCCGCCCGGCACTCCCGGGAAGGTCATGCTGCCGACATTGCCGGCCGCTGCGGTGAGTTGTCCCGACGTCTCGGTTTCCACGGCCAGCAGTTGCGCGGCGCGTTGGTTGATGTCACCGGCGAATGCTTGCGCTTGGGCTTTACGAGCGGCTTGCTCTGCGACGGTTCGACTGGTGCGGGTGTCAGTGACGGACAAGTCCTCACCAACCTGGAAGCCTTCGTTCTCGGCGTCTTCGACGGCATACAGCGCTCGCCGCTGCGCCGCGCTGATGTCGCTGGCTCCGGTGCGCGCAACCTGGGCCGCGTTTCGCAGCTGATCGGCTCTGGTGCTCACCGTGGCCAGGTCGCCACCGGTTCGGGTGCGCAGTGCTTCGCCGCCTTGGCCTTCCCACCCCATCGTGTTGGACTGGTTGCGGACCTGGGTGAATGGTCTTCCCAGCGGTTGGCCGTATTCGTCCAGTAGGTGGCGGCGTTGATCAAATGGTCGGTGTCCCACGCCTGCAGTTGCGACAGTGTCGGCGCCATCGTCGACACCATCACGACCGGCGGTGCGACAGCTGCGAGTTGGCCCTGCCCGCTGGCATCTTGGTTTGCGTAGCCGGCAGCGGCCGACGTGACCTTGGCCGCTGTGTCTTGAATGCGGGCCGCGCACGCTGCCGCACCCACCCCGATTGCCGCGTCGATAGCGCTGAATCGCCGCCGTGGTCGGTTGAAACGGTTTCCCCGGTGAAGGCGCCGCGCTGGTAAGCCCGGCACTCAAGCCCTGCCATTGAGTGGCCGCCTGTAGGAGCTGGTCGGAGGGCGCCTTTAGTTCGTTCGTCCCCATGGGCCGAAGTTTAGGGCGAGTTGCGGGCAGGCGGGTAGTCACCTTTGCGCGGCGGCATCTCGCCCCGGCAGCCGGCTAACGTTTCCCGCCCTGTGCCAGCCCACCGGCGAACTGCCCACCGCTCCAACAGCACACCGGCCAAGCAGCGACCGCCGCGTCATGATGCCCACCCGCCGCCGAACCCGGCACCCAGACCGCACCACCGCATCAACACCGAACGCGCACTCAACGACCTTCACGTCGCCGAACGCAATCAGCCGCCTTGGTTATGCTCAGCGTGAACGTAAATCTGCGTGTTGCAGCGGATTTCCGTCCGGCTAGGCTTTGCTGGTGGCAGTAAATCCGTCGTCCTATTTGGTGCTGGCTTCCCAGCGCAGCGGCAGCACGCTGCTCGTCGAATCGCTGCGCGCGACCGGCGTGGCCGGCGAGCCCCAGGAGTTCTTCCAGTATTTGCCGACCACCAGCCAGTCCCCGCAGCCGCGCGAGTGGTTCGCCGGCGTCGACGACGAGTCGATTTTGAGCCTGCTCGATCCGCTGGACGAAGGAAAGCCGGACCTCGCGCCCGCCGAGATCTGGCGTGACTACATCCGCACCGTCGGCAGAACACCGAACGGCATCTGGGGCGGCAAGCTGATGTGGAATCAGACGCCGCTGCTGCTGGAGCGTGCCGGCGGCCTGCCGAATCGGTCGGGCGACGGCCTGCTGTCCGCGATCCGCGACGTGGTCGGTGAGGACCCACTCCTCGTCTACGTCTATCGGCCCGATGTGGTCTCGCAGGCGGTGTCGTTCTGGCGTGCGGTGCAGACGCGCGTCTGGCGCGGGCGGCCCGACCCGGTCCGCGATGCGCGCGCCATCTATCACGCGGGCGCCATCGCGCACGTCATCACGATGCTGCGCGCCCAGGAACAAGGCTGGCGAAACTGGTTTGCCGAAGAAGACGTCAAGCCGATGGAAATTCCGTATCCGGTGTTGTGGCGCAACCTCACTCAGGTGGTGGGCACCATCCTCGAGGCATTGGGCCTCGACCCACAGCTGGCGCCCCGACCGGTGCTGGAGCGCCAAGCCGACCAACGTTCCGACGACTGGGTGGACCGGTACCGGGCGGAAGCCGAAAGAGAGGGGCTACCGACATGACCACCACGACCGAAACCCGCGTCGACGAATTGCGGCTGCTGGAAGCAGAAGCGGTGCACATCATCCGCGAGGTCGTCGCCGAACTCGAGCGGCCGGTCCTGCTGTTTTCGGCCGGCAAGGACTCGATCGTGCTACTCCGTCTGGCGGAAAAGGCATTTCGGCCACTGCCGCTGCCGTTCCCGGTGATGCACGTCGACACCGGTCACAACTTTGGCGAGGTCATCGAATTTCGCGACCGCAGAGTCACCGGCCACGGGCACAAGTTGATCGTCGCGTCGGTTCAGGAGTCCATCGACAATGGCCGGGTCCCCGATCCCGGACCCGGCGCGTCACGCAACCGGGCGCAAACGCGCACCCTGCTCGACGCGTTGGAGGCCGGTGAATTCGACGCGGCCTTCGGCGGCGCCCGCCGCGACGAGGAGCGGGCCCGCGCCAAGGAACGCATCCTGAGCTTCCGCGACGAGTTCGGTCAGTGGGATCCACGCGCGCAACGCCCAGAGCCCTGGTCGCTGTACAACGGCCGGATCAAGAAGGGCGAGCAGGTGCGGGTGTTCCCGCTGAGTAACTGGACCGAACTGGACGTCTGGCGCTACATCGAGCTGGAAGACCTTGAGATACCGTCGATTTACTACGCACACGAACGCGAGGTATTCGAGCGCGACGGCATTCTGCTGGCGGTGTCGGAGTACGCCAATCCCCACGGCAGTGAAACATCGGCCGTCGAGTGGGTGCGCTACCGCACCGTCGGCGACCTGACCATCACCGGGGCGGTGCGTTCGCGGGCCACCGACATCGCCGGGGTGATCACCGAGATCTCGGCCGCGACAGTGTCCGAGCGCGGCGAAACGCGCGCTGACGACCGCACGTCGGCCGCCGCAATGGAAGACCGCAAGCGAGAGGGCTACTTCTGATGACGGCCACCGAGGACACCGCAAAGACCTTGCCCGCCAAGGGTGTTACCCGCCAGCTGCTGCGCATCGCCACCGCGGGTTCGGTCGACGACGGCAAGAGCACCCTGATCGGGCGCCTGCTGCACGACACGGACAGCCTGCCGCTGGATCACCTGGAAGCAGTGACGGACGAGGAAGGCATCGCCGACCTCGCGGCGCTGTCGGACGGTTTGCGCGCCGAACGCGAACAGGGCATCACGATCGACGTCGCCTACCGGTTCTTCTCCACCGCCGCCCGAAGCTACATCCTGGCCGATACTCCCGGCCACGAGCGCTACACCCGCAACATGTTCACCGGCGCCTCCAACGCCCACGTGGCCATCCTGCTGGTCGACGCGCGCGCCGGAGTGCTGAGGCAGACCCGCCGGCACGCCCGAATCGCGAAGCTGTTGGGCATCAAGCACTTTGTCGCGACCGTCAACAAGATCGACCTGATCGACTTCGACCAGGCCGGGTTCGCCGACGTGGAGGACCAGCTGCGGCAATTGGCGGCACGGCTGGGCGAGGTCGACATCACGGTGATCCCGATCGCCGCCAAGCACGGCGACAACGTCGTGCACCGCTCCGACCGCACGCCCTGGTACAGCGGCCCGACCCTGCTCGAGTACCTGGAGAACATCGAACTGGCCGCGCCGAACGCCGAGCCGTCGCGGCTGCGCCTGCCCGTGCAATGGGTTTCGCGGCCGACCGCCGACGTGCGGCGCCGCTACACCGGACGGCTCGCGGCGGGAACGCTGTCCGTCGGCGACCCGGTGATCTCGCTGCCCGCCGGCACCCGCTCGACGGTAACCGCGCTGGACACCCTGGACGACGAGCGCACCACAGGTGTTGCCCCGCTGTCGGTTTCGATCGAGCTGGCCGACGAAATCGACGTGGGCCGCGGCGACGTACTGGTCAGCGGGGCCGACGACGCCGTCCTGCCGGTGCCCGCCCGGGAACTCGACGCGACCGTGTGCTGGTTCGTCGACACCCCGCTGCGGGCCGGTGACCGGCTGGCCCTCAAGCAGACCAGCAAGACCGTTCGGGCCACCGTGCAGGCGCTGCACTCGCGGCTGGATCCCGAGACGCTCGACGAGCTCGATCAGCCAGTTGAGCTGGTGCTCAACGATATCGGCACCGTAACCCTGCGCACCAGCTCAGTCGTGATCGCCGACAGCTACACCGACAACCGCGACAGCGGCGCTTTCATCCTGATCGACGAGACCACCAACGACACCGTCGGTGCCGGCACCATCATCGAGGCCCGAGAGGTCAAGCCCGGCACCCACCCGCGCACCGACATCCGCTGGCATCCCTCGGCACTGGACCGTGGCCACCGGTGGCACGCCACCGGACAGGCCGGGGCAACAATCTGGTTCACCGGCCTGCCTGCATCCGGCAAGTCGACGGTCGCGGTGGCCGTGGAGCGGGCTCTCGTCGAATCCGGACGGGTGGCCTACCTGCTGGACGGCGACAACCTGCGCCATGGCCTGTCGGACGATTTGGGCTTCTCCCCCGGCGATCGCACCGAAAACATCAGGCGCGTCGGCCATTTGACTCGACTGCTGGCCGACGCGGGCGTGGTCGCACTGGCCTCGCTGGTGTCGCCACTCAAGTCGGACCGCGAGACCGCCCGAGCACTCAACGACGCCGCCAGGCTGCCGTTCATCGAGGTGCACGTCGCCACCTCACTGGCCGAATGCGAAAGACGTGACCCCAAAGGCCTTTACGCACGTGCGCGCAGGGGTGAGCTCAAGGGCCTGACCGGCGTCGACGCGCCTTACGAACCACCGGAAAACCCGGACCTCGTGCTCGACACCTCCGGCGCCGACATCGACGATCTCGCCGCTGCGGTCATCGCGCTACTCGACGAGCGCAGCCCACAACGGCCCGCTACCTAGATTCAGCGCGATCTAATCACTTGGTCTGCGGCGCTGCGCAGGCAAATATGCGTGCGTGGTGAGGACTCATATCGTGGACTGTGGGTCTGCTGCGCCACTGGAATCGAGCCGCAAGAAACGCTGGACGAACCGACCTTACCCTCCACCTTCGCCGGCGTCGGGCTCAACACCGATTTCCGCCAAATCGCGCGCACCGGATGGCGCCCGCTCGTCGTGGCTGTGATAGGACTCACAGTCGTCGCGACGGTCTCGCTGGGCATCGTCCTGCTGACCTCGCGCGTATTCCATTGGGGCGTAAGCATCTAGCGAGAGCATCCCGCGAGGCGCAACACGCCGGTCCGCGGGCAAGACGGTAACGTGACGCCCATGCAGAACTCGTCCGTCGTTACCCTGCTGCGCAACACCCGGTCGGACGCCTAACCGCCGAAGCCTGACATGTGGATCACCCTGCTGGTAATGGCCTTCGCGATGAGCGTCGAGCCGTTCCGGATCGGCATGACGGTGCTGATGCTCAACCGACCCAGACCGATGCTGCAACTCTTCGCATTCCTCTGCGGAGGCTTCGCGATGGGCATGAGCGTGGGCCTGGCGGTCGTGTTCGGACTTCAGCGCAGGCTGCTCAGTTCGTCGCACATCACGTTGCCGAAACTTCAGATCCTGATCGGCGGGACGGCGGTGGTTGTCGCCGTAGCGCTGAGTGCACAGGTCGTGCTCAGGGACAAGGTCGGGCGCTTCAAACCCCGGACCGCGGACGAGTCGGACGTCCGCGCACATCATGGCTTGGGCAGGTTTTCGAGGCGGCTACTGCACGGGCGTTCGCTGTGGGTGGCGGGGTTGGCCGGTCTCGGGATCGCGCTGCCATCCGTGGATTATCTGGCGGCGCTGGCAGCCATCGTGGCCTCCGGGACTGCCGCGATGACACAGTTCGGCGCGCTGCTGATGTTTCACGTCGTGGCGTTCGCGCTCGTGGAGATCCCGCTTTTGGCCTACCTGCTGGCGCCCCAGCAGACGCGCGCCTGGATGGTCGCGCTGCAAATCTGGATCCGGTCGCGCCGGCGCGTCGAGGTCGCCAGCTTGTTGGCCGCGGCCGGGTGTGTGCTGGTACTCATCGGTATGCGAAGTCTTTAAGTTCCGGCGGACGCTCCGGACTGACCCGACCTTTTGCGCGACGCCGAAGTCGCATCACGCCGCCGAGAGATCCTCGCTCGGCACCTCCATCGCTTCCTTGGCAGCGTCGAATTTCAGCAGCGGCCAGCCCCTACGCAGAACATAGTCGAGCCAGGCGCCGGCGAACTGCGAAGTGAGCACCGCCGCCACCACGAGGGTGGTGTAGAACTTTGAGCTGATGATGCCGGCGTCGAAAGCGACGCTGGCCAGCACGATGCCCGGGCCGCCGCGGGCGTTGGTGGTGATGGCGAGGTTGATCAGGTCAAGCCCTCGGAAACCGGCGAACCGCCCCGCGAGCGAAACCGACATCACCTTGATCGCGCAGGTGCCGACGATGAAGATGGCGATCATCGGCAACGACACACCGCGGATGAGGTCCAGCTTCAGCCCGACGACGGCGAAGTAGACCGGAATGAAGAACGCGAAGGCAACCTTGCCGATCGCCTCGACCGAGTCGGCGAAGATCCTGCGCTTGCGATGCACAACGGCGAAACCTGCCAGGAACGCCGCGAAGACAAGGTTGACGTCTAACGCTCCCGCGACCGCGCAGTAAGCGAGCAGGACCGCGATGACGTAGCCGGTCGGCGACTGCTGTGCAAAAGCGTTCCAGCGAGCCGTGTTGATGCGCTTGATGACTCGCGGAGCAATCGTGAGCCCAACCGCGAAATAGGCCACCGTCGCGAAAAGATGCCAAAACATCTGCCACGGATGCAGCGTGGTTTTGCTGGCGATTGCGGTCGCGACGGCCAGCGCGAGCCATAGAACGATGTCCTCGAGCACGGCTACGCCAAGGACGAGCCGCGCGAACCGGGTGTGCAGGATCTTCAGGTCAGCGAAGATCTTCGAGACTACGGGCACCGATGTGACGGCGACACCAACCGCCAGAATGATGATGAGCGACACGCGATTACCGTGCGGACCCGCCATGTTTGGGCTGATCAGATGCGGCCCGAACACCAGCCCCAACAGAAATGGCGTACCGGTGCCCACGATGATGAGCCAACTCACAGCGCGGCGCTCGCCGCGCCCGAAAAGCTGCTGCATCTCGGCGCCGGACAGAAACATCAGCATTAGCAGGCCCAGCCAATAGACGAAGGTCAGGATGTGGCCCGGGTGCCTGGCACTGTCGAAGGTGTGCGCCATAAAAGGCAGTCGACCGAGCAGTGCCGGGCCCAAGACGACGCCGGCCAGGATTTCGCCCACCACTTTCGGTTGACGGAGCTTGATGAATAGATAACCCAGCAACTGGGCCAGGCCAACGAGCAGAAGCAAAACGAAGATGATCGCGGTCAGTTGCGCATTGGACACTGCACACTCCTTAAACTAACGAGGCATTGCCGCTGCCGGCCCTCGGCCGAGAATCCAGCGGCGGTAGAGCAGGAAAGCGAGCGTCAGGGCGACGGTGCCGATGCTCACGGAGACCGGGTATCGAATCCCGGGCGAATGGATGATGAGCGGAAGAAGCCCGACCGCCAGCGCGGGCGGCATGTGAATCTTCAAGACACGCAGCACAATAATGCCGAAAGTCATGCCGAAGCCGGCCACAATACCGTCAATTTCCAGCACGCTGACGGCGAGCAATCCCGCAGCCGATGTCAGGAGGCAGGCGACGGGAAGAGTCAGTGGCTTTCCAGCCCAGGGACACGAAGTGGGATGGGCGAACATCTCGTAGGCCATCACAACGAGGGGCGGAAACAAGATAAACCGAAGCCCAGATGCCGCGGCGCAAGAGCCCATCACCGCCAAAAAGAGGAAAAACGGTATTATCCATTTCCTTTCGGTGGGGGGTGTTTCGAGGGCATCATCGACGTCCGTATCCGAAACATCTAGGGGCGCTCGATATTTACGCCGGTAGCGGCTTCGCCACAGCAACAGAATGCCGCTCAACGCGACGAGGCCGAGCCCTATGGAGGCGGGATAGAGCCAGCTTTTGATACCCAAGACGAGTGGCAGCATGCCAGCCGAGATCGCCGGGGCGATATTCGACTTGAGCACCACAAGAAGGACCAGGCACACGGTGACGACGAGCACGATGGTCAGCACGTGATACGGGAATTCTTGGGTGATCCAGGTACCCGCGGCCGCCCCGAGCGAAGGCGTCAGCACAAGTCGTACCGGCTGACTCGCCCACTTCCCCCACGGTCGGGTCAACACATCATGTGACATCGCACCGAGTTCGGGGAAGAGCAAGTAATACCAGCCGCTAGCCTGCGCCGCCGCCGCGATCGCCACCATGTAGGCGATAGCGACGGCGTCCATGAACAGGCGATCACGGGGTACCAGAGCTCGATCTGCCATAGCCTCTGGATCCTTAATTGAGTCGCGGGACTTCGCCTAGCTGCGAAGTCCCGCGACGCTGCACTCATTGCGGGCTGATCAGCTCGTCGACGGGGTTTCGCCGGTCTCGAGCCAGTGCGCGCACTCCGCGCCCAGCTTTTCGAGCGCAACGCGGTCGAATCGCTCAACTTGCGCGGGAGTCAACTCGGTACGGTGGTCGCGCTTTAGTCCCTTGTGGAAGAAGGCTTTAGCGCTGGACATGTGAGCTCCGCCGAATGGCGCCATCTTCTCCGCCCTGGCGCTCATGTAGTCGAACGAGCAATGTTCGACGATGGCGTCCATCCGCAGCGATGCGGGATCGATGGAGAAAAACGTTGCGAGACGGGCGATTTGGCCTGGCAGATCCCTCTTCAGTTGCCCGTAATGCAGAAGCAGCACGTTCGGCTCGTCACGAAGCGTCCACCACGACTTCATGATGTCGAGGAGATCGCAGCACGCACATCCGTTGGTGTCGAGCCACTGATCGAAGAACGTCTGCATATCCTCAGGAATCACCAGAGGGGTGGAGTCGCCGGACCACTCCGCATGAATCTTGTTGATCGTCGACATCGTCGAAGCCGAGAAGTTGTAGAGATAATTGTGAAAGCTGATCCCGAGATCCTTGCCGTTCCTACCCACAAATACATACCGGGCCTCGGGAGCGATCGGCAGGGCATCCGCGGGCAGATGCGATTTCATTACCCGCCGCGACCCGGCTTCGCGCTGCTCCTTCAACACGCTGAGCATCCCGGCGTGGTCACCCCAGCTCGAATCGAGCCACGGAGACGTATCCGAAAGTCCACCCGCCAGATCTTCGCCATTGTGCAGTATTTGCTGGACAATCCGTTGCGTCCAAGTGGTGCCAGCCTTGAATGGGTCGGCAACAACAATGTCTCCGTCCACGAATCCGCCCTGGGATAGGAAATCCTCCCACACCATCGAGTTGGAGAGATAGTCTCTCAGCACTCTGGTCGGAGCGAGTAATTGATTATTCACGGTTGGATGCCTTTCTTTTGATCTAAAAACCGTAGTGTTCCGTTGGAAAACGAATCTTGAAAACTTCGACCCTTCCTTCTCAAGGGAGTTTCCGGTCGCTAAAGCTGTTGGTTTCGCTTTGACCAGGCGGCGCCTGACACCCGGCCCCGCGTAGATTGGTGTGACCTGGGATATCTGGTCGCCATAGGTCGAGTAGGCTCCCCGCCTTCGAAGCCCTGCCCCCCGGCTCCCATCTAGCTGCATTTACTTTAACTCACCATGATTATTATTCTGGGCCGACAACCTTATAACTAGCTGTGTTTTGCTTGGATGATTGCTGCTTTTTGGCGATGAGTTGCGTTCAGCAACCAATGACACGCTGTCGGCGCACATTTTCAGAATATGACGGATCGAGCGTTGTTCGGACGATGTTCAGCTCGTGCTTACATTTGGCCGGCGATCACAAATCCGGCGACCCAAGCGCTATATGACCACGGTATGATTCTCTACGCTCGATCGCTCTCGAAGAATTCAGTCAAGGCCACCGAGAGAACTCCTCGTTCATTGGATCGCCGATTCGGCCTTTCGTGGCCTCGCTGCTGCAAATTCCTGGGCTGCCCCGCCAGCGTTCGGTCTTAACGGTTGCCGCGACGTGGGTATCGATACATGTGCGCTCTTAGGCCGCACATAGCGGAACCAAACCAGTAGCGCCGCGCAGACGTAGCACGCAAGGAAGGTCCAGAATGCCGGCGTCTCCGTCCCGGTCGTGTCATAGGACTGCCGCAGCGCCAAGTCAATACCCACCCCGCCGAGCGCGCCGAAAGCACCGGCGAATCCGATCAGCCCTGCCGACCTGACGCGTGCCCAGTCACGGCGCTCAGCATCGGCGACCTTCAGCGCCCGGCCGCGCGCTTCAAAGACCGATGGAATCAACTTGTACACCGCCCCCTTGGCTGCACCGCAGAAGACGAACAACGCCATAAACCCGATGATGTAGCCGATCGTCGTGTCGATCGTCACGAAGCCGCCGCGGCCATGGCTGAGGTCGTCTTGCGTGCTGACACCGACCAGGAAGCTGCCGGCCAGGATCGCTCCGGTGAAAACGGTCAATGTGACGAGACCACCGCCGAATCGGTCACTGAGTTTCCCGCCGACTATCCGCGCCAACGACCCCAACAACGGGCCGATGAATGCAACCTCTGCGGCGTGCAGCGATGCCGATGCGTGGCTCTCCCCGCCGGCGGCGAAATTATGCAGCAGCACTTGGCCAAACGCGAACGCGAATCCGAGGAACGAGCCTGAGGCACACATGTAGAAAAACGAGATTGCCCATGTGTCGGGCACCGAGAGAATGGATCGGAAATTGGCTACCGACATACCGGTGCGGTGCGCGACGACGTTGTCCATGAACAGCACCGCGCCGGCACCGCCGACGGCCAGCAATACCAGGTAGATGGCGCATACCCAGTACGGCGCCAGGTGGCCTGCGGTGGCCAGCACCACCAGTCCGACCGCCTGGATGCCTGCCGACCCTAGATTGGCCATCCCCCCGGTGAGACCGAGGGTAAAACCCTTGAGCCGCTGCGGGAACAATCCGTCGACCTTCGCCAGCGAGGCCGAGTAATTGCCGCCACCCAATCCGGTCAGCGCCGCACATACCAGGTATGGCCACAGCGGCAACCCGGGGTGGGCCAGCAGGACCATGGCCCCGACGGTGGGGATCAACAGCACCAGCGACGAGAAGATCGTCCAGTTGCGGCCGCCGAACCAGTTGGCAGCTATCGAATATGGGATGCGTGCGAGAGCTCCGACTAGGGACGCGGTGGCGCCCACCAGCAGTTTGTCGCCGGTCGAAAAACCGTAGACCGACTGCGGCATGAACAGCACCATCACCGACCACAGGTACCAGATCGAAAACGCGATATGGACATTCACGACCTGCCAGATCAGGTTGCGGCGAGCAATGACACGGTTTCCCGCGCGCCAAGCCGCGGCGTCTTCCGGGTCCCAGACCGCGATCCGATGCGAACGCGCCACGCGATATCCACCTTTCACAGCCGATCCTGGCGTGACCGTCGAGTCGCGCTGGCCGCCTAACGACTCGGTTTGCATTGGGTTCGTTAGCAATTCAGCAACCGCCGACCACAAAGGGCTGGTGTTTTGGCCTTTCGTCAAAGGCCCGCTTGCATGCGGTGCTGAAGCGGCTCAAACCAACGGATGCACCTGCACGTTCAATCGGCGCATGGAGATCAGCGATAGCCATCGTGCACATCGCCGAAAGCTGAACGGCCACTCAAGATCCTCTCCCCGCGTCACATCTGGCCGCACAATTGGGCAGCCGAATACCGATCTGTTCCGCAGGGACCGTTGGCCCGTCAACAGCGACGCGCGGTTATGGCGAGCCCCACCGCCATGGACGTTGACAGTCTGGGTATCCATCCCGGCAACGCGACTTCAGTCCTCGACAGTCAAACCCGAAAGGCCCGCGTTCGACAACTCGACATTGCCGACGCACAGGACACTTCCAGCCGACTTCACCAATACGTCCAGGCTTCTCGCTCCGGCTCAAGCCCGGGGCGAGTGCGCTCGCTTCGGATCGGGTCGGGTCGAAGTACTCATTCGCGCGACGGGCCACAGCCGCGACGATGCCGCCAGTTTGGCTTTTGACGCAGGTCTATTGGAAGACGGCGCTGTAATCGAGTGGCATGCTCGATTTTGCGGCGAGCCGCTCGGTACTCACCAGGACTCGAGTCCATACGGTTAACTGGAAAGTGCAGCGAAGTCAGCTGGAAATCTGCTGTACGTCCCATGGTCTGAACTGTCGTGGAGTGACGATGCATTGCCGGGTGGAAACATGGTTGGAGGCAATGCTCGATGGCGGCGCGCGACGCTACTCTTCGGTGATCGCGCAGTTGCACGGCGAGACCTGATCCGGCGGTGCGTCAGCAGCGAGGCCTACCGAAACCCTTGTGGGAGTGTGGAATTCCACTCCCGAATGCACAGGGCTTACCGGCTGGCACCGGTGGCCGCGGGCGCCGTTGAACGTTGGCGGTCGCGGCGCACATACATTTCGGCGAGGAATTGCTCAACTGCCACCGCGGCGTGTGCCGCGCGGGCCGAGCCGAAAATCTCGAACGCGTGCTGCGCCCAAGGCAACTCGGCGTACACCACGGGCTGGCGGCTGACCTCGCGAAGTCGGGCCGTGAAGCTGCGGGCTTGCTCGACCGGGACCAACGAGTCGTTGGTGCCGTGCAGCACGAAAAACGGTGGGGCATCTTGATGGATGTGGGCGATCGGCGAAGCCGCGCGGAACGGCTCGGCGATCTCCGTGCGAGGAAGCTTGAATACGTTCTTGGCCACCATTGCCGCCATCATCGGATGTATCGCGTCGCCGGTCGCGGTGAAGTCGTAGACGCCGTAGAACGGCACCGCCACGTCCACCCGGGTGTCGGCGTCTTCAAAGCCCGGCTGAAACCGCGGATCGTTCGGGGTGAGTGCGGCCAGCGAAGTCAGGTGCCCGCCGGCCGAGCCCCCGGTGATCGCAATCCAGTCCGGGTCGCCGCCGTAGGAGGCGATGTTCTCCTTTGTCCACGCGATCGCGCGCTTGACGTCGACGATGTGGTCGGGCCAGGTGGAGCGCGGGCTGAGTCGGTAGTTGATCGCCACGCAGATCCAGCCCAATTCGGCCAAATGGCTCATCAACGGATGTGCCTGTCCGCGTTTGTTTCCCACCATCCAGGCACCGCCGGGGACCTGCAGCAACACCGGGGCTCGCCCGTTGCGGTCGAGGTCGGGCCGTCGCCAGATGTCGAGGTGGTTGCGCGAACCGAACTCGCCGTAACTGATGTCGCCGTGGTGCGCGTAGTCGCGGTAGATCCGCAGCATGCGGGCGGCGCCGGGCTTCTTCGCGGTCGCTCCGCCGGGCGCTGGCCGCTTCCACAGATCACCCGACTCGGTTCGGCGGTCGGTACCCAAGCCGGCGTCGAGCGCGGCGGTCAGCGGCTCGTTGGCCTTGTGCCCGACATGACGCAACCCAAGCAGTCCCAGCCACGACACCGCCGACAGCAGCCAGCTCAATCGCCGTGTGCGCGGGGGCAACCGGCGTGACAGCGCCGCCAGGGTGGTGAACTGGACACCGAGCATCGCCAGCGGTAGCTCGGAGGCGAATACGCCATAGGCGAATGCGAAAACGGAGCCGTATCCGCCCCTGCTCAACGGCCGATATCCATTGGCGGCGAAT
Source organism: uncultured Actinomycetota bacterium (assembly GCA_963794245.1). GTDB lineage: Bacteria > Actinomycetota > Actinomycetes > Mycobacteriales > Mycobacteriaceae > Mycobacterium. Next base: position 658,567 of record CAWCDD010000010.1, read on the forward strand.
GCGACACTCAGTATCGACGCCAATACGGCTCGCAGTCGTTTCACTGCTGTCCTTTCCGTGGAACGCCGGCACGTCATTCATGCCGCCCCCACGTTAACGCTCAGGTCGCGTTGGCTTGTGACGGCCCGGCCCTGCCGGCCTGCGCCGGGTCCTCCACTACGTGGTAGGCCGGGTCGACCATCGACATCGGCCCGTTGCCGCTCTGCCTGGGCTTGCCGATGATCCGCAACAGCTGACCGGGCTGGATGTCGGCTCCCCCATGCCCGGGACGGAAGGTAACGCTGATCTCGCCGCTGTGGTCGCCGACGACGATCGACCGAAGTGTGCGTCTGCCTTCGCTGGTGTCCTCGACCTCGCTGACCCGTCCCTCGAAGGTGGCGCGATGTCCCGGAATCAGGCCCGCCACGGTGAGCACCGAACGCGACGGGTCGGGATGCTCGTAGGCTTCGACGTCCTGGTCCTCGCCGCGGGCCACCCATGCTCCCAACTTCTCGAGTTCGCGCGCGACCCGTTGCTCGATGCGTTCCGGGTACGCCTCCTCGATCCGCGATTGCACGTCGTAGGGCACGATCGTCGCCGCGGCGTCCGGGATCAAGCTGACGGCCCGGGCGATCTTGTCGGCGGTACGGTCGTGAAGCAGCCGCCCGAACAGCGGCGCGAACGTTCGGCGTGGCAACAGCACCGTCACATTGGTATCGCGATGTTCGTCGCGTGCCTTGGCGACGAACACTTGCGCGGCCCGGATGATCCGCCGGTCCGGACAGTCCACGACTCGCAGCCGGGTGTCGAGTTCGAAGTGATCCCAACGTTTCCGGATTTGCGCGGCGAGCGCCGCGTCGACCATGAAGTGCACCGCGATCATTTCGTCGGCCCGCAGTCCCTTGCCGTATCGAAGCGCTTCGATCACCGCGAGGTCAACCGAGTTCACGAACACGAACACCTTGTGCCGCGCGTACTTCACCAAATCGGGCCGGTCGGTGCGGAACATCTCGAGAATGGCGGCCTCCGCCCGATATTCCCGGTTCAGACGTATCAGGATGAACACCAAGATGGGAAAGACCACGACCACCAGCCACGCACCCTCGGTGAACTTCGCCACCGCGAAGATGCCCACCACGACCGTCGACAGGATTCCGGCGGAGAGGTTGATCGCCAGTCGGCGCCGCCAGCCCGGTTCCCGGTGCGTCAGATGGTGTTTGGTCATTCCGTAGCCGGCCATCGAGAATCCGGTGAACACGCCGATCGCGTAGAAGGGAACCAGTGCGTTGACCGAGCCGCCGGTCGTCAACAGCAATACCACCGACAGTGCGGTGAGCGCGATGATGCCGTTCGAGAACACCAGGCGGTAACCGCGTTTCATCAGCTGCCGCGGCAGAAAGCGGTCCTCGGCAACGAAACTCGCCAGCGCGGGGAATCCGTTGAAGCTGGTGTTCGCACCGGTGAACAGGATGGCCGCCGTCGACACCTGGACGAGAACATAGAAGACGTTGCCCACTACCCCTTTGCCGAAGACCGCGCGGGCGACGTCGGACAACACCGATGGATAGCCGGCAACATAGGGGGCGGCGTGGGTGACATGGGCCAGATAGGCCACACCGGCGAGTAAGAATGCCAGAATGCACGCCATTGCGGTGAGCACCCGACGCGCGTTGAGGCCCTGCGGCTTCTGGAAAACGGTGACGGTATTGGAGATCGCCTCGACTCCCGTCAGCGAAGAACCGCCATTGGCGAACGCACGGAGCAACACCAGAATCGTCGCGCCCATCACCAAGCCGTTGCCCTGATGGACTGGCACCGCTCCGGCGATGTGGGCGGGGTCGTACACCGGCAAGTCTCCGAATATTTCGCGGATGACACCGGTCACGATCGTCAGGGTGATCATGGCGACGAAGAAGTAGGTTGGCACCGCAAACGGCCGCCCCGCTTCCCGTAATCCGCGCAGGTTGGCATAACAAATGAGCAGCACCACGCCGACCGTGATTGCCAGGCTGTAGGGACCCAATGCGGGGATCGCCGACACCACCGCAACCGTTCCCGCCGCCGCCTGCACCGCCACCGTGACGACGTAGTCGATCAGCAGGGCGGCGGCGGCGATCTGGGCGGTCCGGGGCCCGAAGTTCTCCCGGGCGACGATGTAGGACCCGCCCGCGCGGGTGTAGGCCATGACGACCTGCCGATACGACGCGGTCACCAACACCAGAATCACCAAGATGACGCCGGTGATGGGCAGCAACAGCGCAAAAGCCGCCAGCCCGGCCGCCGGCAGCAGTTCGATCAGGATCTGCTCGGTGCCGTAGGCGGTCGACGAGATCGCATCCGGCGAAAGTGCGCCCAGTGCAACCGGATTCGACAGCTTCTCGCCTGCCAGATCATCGGTAATCAGCGGCTTTCCCAGAAAGAGGCGCTTGCCTATGTCCTCGATCGACAGCGGGATGCGCGGTTTGCTAGCCGAAGTTGTCACGACAAGATTCCTTACCCCGAGCGGTTGGGTAATGCCTTCGATGCATTGTGCCGGTTCAGCCGGTCGGGGAAGATCCGATGCGGGATTTCTCGCGATCAGTGTGCGGGCGATGCGGTGAGCCGCTGCACCGCGGCGTCGATGCGCTCGTCGGTGGCGGTCAGCGCGACGCGGACGTGGTGCCCGCCGCGAGGGCCGTAGAACTCGCCCGGCGCCACCAGGATGCCCAGGCGGGCCAACCACCCGACACTGTCACGTGACGGCTCGCCGCGGGTAGCCCACAGATACAGCCCGGCCTCGGAATCGTCGATCGCGAAGCCCGCCGCGCGCAGGGCCGGCGCCAGGGCGGCCCGACGCCGGGCGTAGCACTCGCGCTGCACCTTCTCGTGGTCGTCGTCGTCCAGCGCAGCCACCATGGCGGACTGCACCGGTGTCGGCACGATCATTCCGGCGTGCTTGCGCACCGCCAGCAGCTCGGCGACCAGGCCGGGATCACCGGCGACGAAGCCGGCCCGGTACCCCGCCAGCGACGAGCTCTTCGACAGCGAATGCACGGCCAGTAATCCGGTGTGGTCACCGTCGCAGACAGCGGGGTGCAACACCGACAGCGGCTCGGCCTCCCAGCCCAGCCCCAGGTAGCACTCGTCGGACGCCACCACGACACCACGTTCCCGCGCCCACCCGACGACCTTGCGCAGATGATCGAGGCCCAGTACGCGTCCGGTCGGATTGCTCGGCGAATTCAGGTAGACCAGCGCCGGCGATTGCGGCCCCAGTTGGGTCAGCGAGTCCGCGCGGACCACCTGCGCACCGGCCAGCCGGGCGCCGACGTCGTAGGTGGGATAGGCCAGCTCGGGAACCACGACCACGTCCGCGGGGCCGAGGCCCAGCAGGGTCGGTAGCCAGGCGATGAGTTCCTTGGTGCCGATCACCGGCAACACGGCGGACTCGGCGAGCCCGGTGACGCCGAAGCGGCGGCCCAGGGCCGTGACCACGGATGCACGCAGCTCTGCGGTGCCGGCAGTGGCGGGATACCCAGGTGCGGAACTAGCGGCGGCCAGCGCCTCTTGAATCACCGGCGCGACGGGGTCTACCGGGGTTCCGATGGACAGGTCGACGACACCGTCCGGATGGGCCGTGGCCAATGCTTTCGCATCGGCCAGGGTGTCCCAGGGAAATTCCGGCAGGGACGCCGACACAGCAGGCCGGCCCCCCCTGGGCTCCTGCAGCACTGGTCCCCCTCAGTCTCCTTCGCCCTGTGGCGGCAGATCCTTGACCACTTGCGGGTCATTCTCGGTCATCCCGACCTTGGCCGCACCACCGGGCGAGCCCAGCTCAACGAAGAAGTCCGCGTTGATCTGGGTGTATTGGCTCCACTGTTCGGGCACGTCGTCTTCGTAGTAGATCGCCTCGACAGGGCAGACCGGTTCGCAGGCCCCACAGTCCACGCACTCGTCGGGGTGGATGAAAAGCATCCGAGCGCCCTCGTAAATGCAGTCGACGGGGCATTCTTCAATACACGCCTTGTCCTTGATGTCGACGCAGGGCTCGGCGATCGTGTACGTCACGGACGACTCCTCAACGTTTCTCGATGTACTGCTCGGTGTGGGCTGCTGTTTAACCTCGCCGCGGCGCTCCCGGCCGCCATAAGCAAAGCTTTCGGTTACTGATACTAGACGTTGCACATACACGTCAACTAGTTGGCACGCCACGGCGATGCCGAGTTTCCATACGGGCAGTCTCGCAGCCGTGCAGGTCGCCGTACCGACCATTCGAATGCGGCGACGAGATCGGCGAGCCGAAATCCGCCAGCCGATTTCCCCCCGTGTGACGAACGTCACCCACACGTTGATATGTCGCTAGTTACGTTCGGGGCCGGGCTGGCGAATAACCGTGAAACAAAAGAACGCCCGCGCCGGCTGGTAGCCTCGTCCGAGACGGCAGCCGTTAGGGCAGATCACATAGCCGTCGTTGGCTTTGTCAATCCGGGGAAGGTGTCCAAGCATGATGACGCTGTCGTTAAGCAAACTGGCAGCCGCGGTTGGTGGTGCGGCAGTGGCGCTGAGCGCCGCGGCGGGGGTTGCTTCGGCAGACCCCATGGATCCGATCATCAACACAACCTGCAACTACGGACAGGTGATGGCGGCACTCAACGCGAATGATCCGGCAACTGCCCAGCAGTTGAACGATTCACCGTTCGCGCAGAACTACATCCGGCAGTTCCTCGCCGCTCCGCCGCCCAAGCGCCAGCAGATGGCTGCGCAGATCCAGGGCATGCCGGCGGCCGTGAAGTACTTCAACACGATCCAGCAAGTCGCGGTCGTCTGTAACAACTACTGAGCCAACGCTCGCTCAGTAACCGCTGAGCAGAAGCCGCAGTCGGCCCAGGGCCTCCGGGCCGACGCGGCTGCAGATTCGCGACGGATCGGCGGGGCGACGCCCCCACAGCAGCAATACTCGTGCGGCGGCATCGGTTTCCAGTGCGGCCGGCCCCTCGGGCGCGGCGAGCCCGATCGTGGTGCGGTCGGTCTGCGCATCGAGCCGGACGTCGTCGGTGCCGGCGACTCGCAACCGTGCCTCGATCCGCTCGCCGGGCCGCAGCTGCTTGACTCCCTTGGCCAGCAGCGGTCGGCCCACCGCAAAGACGCTGTGCGTCGTCATCCACGGCTCGGCCAACGCGGCCCGGAAGGCCGTCGGGATACCGTGGTCGCCGGTGATGTCCCAGCCATGCAGAACCAGCTCTTCGCGCATGTGCTCGGCGAACCAGGGCACCTTCATCGTGCGACCGGTCCAGGCGACGTCGGTGTCCGCGGGAACCTGATCGGCTGCGGCGGCGACATCGCTGAGGGTGGCCATCCGCTCGGTCAGCGCGTCCCACAGGTCCGCGTCGTCGAGATCGCGCAATGGGCCCTCGCGTTCGTCGAAGCCGCGGGTGCCGACGGGTTCGCCGGCCAGATGCCCGCCCAGCACCCGGGCGAGTTCCTCGGCGTTTCCGGCGCGAAGGATGACCTCAAAGATGCGAGTCGCGAACGGTCCAGGCTTCACACCAGGTACCGGCTTCGGGTCGACGCTGTTGCACCGCATCGACGAAGGGCTGCCATTCGGGGAATCGGTCTTGGTCAATGGTTGCGCCGATGACTCGCTTCACGGCCTCGGGTATACCCGCGGCCACCGACAACTACGCGGCCAGCGGGCTGTAGTCGGTGGTGCGCTGGCGTGCCGGGCGACCGATCCCCTCGGCGATCGCGGTCAGCTCCGCCACCGTCTTCGCCGACCCGTACTCGGAGCCCGCCATCCGCGAGATGGTCTCCTCCATCAGCGTGCCGCCCAGGTCGTTGGCGCCGCCGTTGAGCATCACCTGGGTGCGCTCGGTACCGAGCTTGACCCAGCTGGTCTGAATCTGGGAAATGCGGCCGTGCAACATGATTCGCGCCAATGCGTGTACCGCCCGGTTGTCGCGATGGGTGGGCCCGGGACGCGCCGCGCCGGCCAGATACAACGGTGAGCTCTGATGCACGAACGGCAATGGCACGAACTCGGTGAAACCGCCGGTGCGGTCCTGGATTTCCCGCAGCACATTGAGGTGGCCGACCCAGTGCCGTGGACTGTCTACGTGTCCGTACATCATCGTCGATGACGACCGCAGGCCCACCTCGTGCGCGGTGCTGACGATGTCGATCCACATCGAGGTGGGCAGTTTGCCTTTGGTGAGTACCCAGCGCACTTCGTCGTCGAGGATCTCGGCGGCGGTGCCCGGGATGGTTCCCAGCCCGGCCTCGCGCAGGCTGATCAGCCATTCGCGAACGCTCAACCCGCTCTTGGTCACACCGTTGGCGATCTCCATCGGGGAAAACGCGTGCACGTGCATCGACGGGACCCGGGCCTTGACGGCGCGCACCAGGTCGGCGTATCCGGTGACCGGCAACTCGGGGTCGATCCCGCCCTGCATGCACACCTCGGTCGCACCTTCGACGTGCGCCTCCCAGGCGCGGTCGGCGACTTCCTGCGCGGACAGCGAATACGCGTCGGCGTCGCCCTTGCGCTGCGCGAAAGCACAGAACCGGCAGCCGGTGTAACAGATGTTGGTGAAGTTGATGTTGCGGTTCACCACGAAGGTCACGTCGTCGCCGACCGTGTCGCGGCGCAGTGAATCCGCCAGCGCGACAACAGCTTCCAATGCCGGGCCGTCGGCCGTGGCCAGGGCCAGGTACTCGTCGTCGGTGCAGCCGGCGGGATTGCGCTCGGCCGAGCGCAACGCGGCGAGCACGTCGGTGTCGATACGCGCGGGCGCCGCGGCGGCAAGCTCGTGCACATGCGCGCGGATCGATTCCCAGTCCCCGAACGCACTGTCGAGATCGCTGCGCGCCTCGCTGTTGCGGCCCTCGGTGTCGATCGAGGCATTGAGATCGACCCGTCCGGTCGATTGCGCGTCGTCGGGTTCCTGCCAGGGCATGCCCGTCGGGTTGACGTCGCGCGCCAGGCCGGTCGCCGGATCAGCCAGCGCCACAACATGTCCCCGCACCCGCGGGTCGATCCACGCGGCGCCCGCCTGGACGTATTTGGGCTGCGCGGTCAACCGCTGCACCAAGTCGAATCCCGCTTCGGCGGTCACGGCGGCCAGCTCGTCCAAGGCGGGCCAGGGCCGTTCCGGGTTGACGTGGTCGGGCGTCAGCGGTGAAACCCCGCCCCAGTCGTCGACTCCGGCGGCCACCAGTGCCAGGCACTCCTGCCGGGACACCAGATTCGGCGGTGCCTGGATGCGCATGCCGGGGCCGAGTACCAACCGCGCCACCGCGATCGTCGCCAGGTAGTCCTCGATGCCCGCATCGGGGACACCGGCCATCGCGGTGTGTTGCTTGGCCCGGAAATTCTGCACGATCACTTCTTGAACATGACCGAATTCCTTGTGCGACTTGCGAATCGCATGCAAGGTATCGGCACGTTCGGCCAGCGTCTCCCCGATGCCGACCAGCAGGCCGGTGGTGAACGGAATCGACAACCGGCCCGCATCGGTGAGCGTGCGCAGCCGGACCGCTGGATCCTTGTCCGGGCTGCCGTAGTGGGCAAGCCCTTTCGTCTCGAACAGCCGCCGCGACGTCGTCTCGAGCATCATGCCCATCGACGGCGCCACCGGCTTCAACAGCGACATCTCCGACCAGCTCATCACGCCCGGATTCAGGTGCGGCAACAGCCCGGTTTCCTCCAGCACCCGAATCGCCATCGCGCGCACATAGGACAGCGTCGAGTCGTAGCCGCGCTCACCGAGCCATTCGCGGGCCTCGGGCCAGCGGTCCTCCGGGCGGTCGCCGAGGGTGAATAGTGCTTCCTTGCAACCCAGTTCGGCGCCACGCCGGGCGATGTCGAGGATCTCGTCGGGCTCCAGATACATGCCGGCGCCCTCGGCACGAAGTTTGCCCGGCACGGTGACGAACGTGCAGTAATGGCAGGTGTCCCGGCAGAGATGAGTGACGGGGATGAACACCTTGCGCGAATAGGTGATCGGCAGCCGGCCGCCGGCGCCGCGCCTGCCCGCCGATTCCAAACCGGCATCGCGCACCCGCGCCGCGCTCGCACACAAGTCGGCAAGGTCGGCACCGCGCGCGGTCATCGCTACGGCAGCCTCGTCGACGTTCAGTGCGACGCCGTCGCGAGCCCGGCGCAGCACCCGCCGCAGCGCTGACGCGCTGGCCGCAGGCGGAATAACAGGATTAGGCAGGGCGGTGGGCTCCTCGCCCGGAGTCAGCGGCACCTTGGTGTAACTTCCCAACGATCGAATTTCATCCGCGCGTCCCAGCATCTAAATTTCGGCAACCATGGCGGATGCCCTATGCGCAACATTAGCGCCAGGCCGGTCAGCGTCAGCCGTAGTGGTGGCCGCGCCGGAACATCACCATGACCGGCGGTGTCACCCCGAGCACGATCAGCAGCAGGGCGCCATAGGCCATCAGCCCACTACCTCCCAAAATGATGTCGTCGGCGGGACCACCCATGCTGATCACCGCCACCGTCAGCAGCCACGTCCACAGCGGCAGCGCCGCCACCCGCGCCGACCGCGTCCATCGGCTGGCGGCCCAGACCAGGGCGGCGTTGACCAAACCACTGATCAATCCGCTGATCGGAAACGGAATCGTGCCGATATAGCAAGGCAGCAGCAGAGCCCCGGCTAGTGCGGATAGGACCCCGTCGACGGCCAACAGCGCCAGTACCACGACGCGAATCGCGGGGTCCGTCGCGCCGGCATCTTCAATGGACGCGGCGCGTGGCTTGGTTTCCGTCAGGTCGGGACGCTGTCGATATTGGACATGATGGAGCCGATAACCCACTGCAAGCTGTCCAGTCGGTCCTGCCAATGCTGCTGGTTAGGGTCCAGGTCGGGGTCCATACGAATTCCTTCCGTGGCTGCCTGTATGGCAGCCTACCGCGTCGCGGACCCGCCGAGATTGAGTCCCGCGAGTAGATCGGTCTCCCAGCCGCGCCCATCGCGGTCCCCGGCGGAGCCGGCGACCAGAACGTAGTGCTCCTCGCCCAGGATCGGCAGCGCCATGTTGTTCGACAGGGCACAGGCTCGCCCGGTCGGGCCGACGACCACCTGTGTGGCGTGCGCGGTGAGCGCGGCCACCTTGGCGGCCAGCGCGTCCGGCGGCGTCGCCACGACGGCGTCGATCTTTTCGTCGGGATACCCGAAGTCGAATTGGTCTTCGGGCGGGATCGCCCACCCCGGCAGCAGATCGCCGGGGTCCAGTGCGTGCCACCCAGCCATGAACGCGTTGAATCCGATCACCGTCCAGTAGAACTTCGGCACCACCCAGGACTCGCCGGGGTAGTCGGCCCCGTCGAGTCCCGCGCCGGCCGCTTCGACCGCGGCGGTGGTGACGGCGTGGGCCCGGATGTGGTCGGGATGCCCGTATCCCCCGTTGGGGTCGTAGGTGACGACGACGTGCGGGCGTAGCCGGCGAATGATGGCGACCAGCGCCCCGACGGCCTCGCCTTCGTCGGCGTCGACGAACCGTTCGCGGCGCCGCTTCTCGGCGCCCGCCATCCCCGAGTCGCGCCAGCGTCCCGCGCCACCGAGATAGATAGGTGCACCGATGCCCAGCGCATGCAATGCCGCGGTGAGTTCGCCGATCCGATAGCCGCCGAGCTGGTCCGCACGATCGACCGCGAGCTCGGCCCAGCGGTCCCCGATGACCTCGCCCTCCTCGCCAAGCGTGCAGGTTACGACGCTCACCTGAGCCCCGCGCGCGGCGTAGTAGGCGATCGTGGCGCCGTTGCTGAGGCTCTCGTCGTCGGGATGTGCGTGGACGAACAACAGCCGCGGAGTCTCAGGCATGGACGCACCCTACCCGCAGCCGAACCGGTAATCTCGGTCGTTGTATTGCACCAGGGCGCACCAAATAGGAACGCCTACGGCTACTATCGAGAAATGCCGCAAGCCACCCAAGTAGCGCCGACCGGCATCCGCAGCCGCCGGCGCGGCGAGGTGCTCGAGCGCGCGCTCTACGAGGCCACGCTGGCCGAGCTGACCGAGGTCGGATACGGCGGGCTGACGATGGAAGGTATCGCGGCCCGCGCCCAGACCGGCAAGGCCGCGCTGTACCGGCGCTGGTGCAGCAAGCACGACCTGGTGCACGCCGCACTGGTGTTCGCGCTGCCGACACTGCCCGAACCGCGGTCCGGGCGCTCCGCGCGCGAGACCCTGCTGACGGTGTTCACCTCGCACCGCGACATCTTGGCCGGCAAGACGGCTTTTCCCGGGCTGGACATCATTCACCAGCTGCTGCACGAACCCGAGATGCGCGCCATCTTCGCCGATGCCGTGGTGGGCCCGAGGCTGAAGATCATCGATTCGATCCTGCAGGCCGCCGTCGAGGCCGGCGACATCGATCCGGCCACGCTGACCCCGTTGACCGCACGCGATCGGCCCGGCCCTGATCAACCAGCACTTCCTGCTCACCGGCGAACCGCCGAATCGGCGCGAGCTGGCGCTGGTCGTCGACACCGTGATCCCGCCGCGGCCGTCCTCGGACGGCTGATCTCGCCGCTAGGGTCCGGTTTTCACCCATTGACCGGCGTCGCCGACGATGCCGACCGGCACCGCACCCGTGAGGCTGACGTTCTGCACGCTCGGGCCCGCGCCGACGATCGTGGTGTCCTGCAGGATCGGCAATACGGTCGACATGTTCCACAGCCGCGGTTCCACCGCGGTGATCACGTCGTTGATGCTCTTGGTGCCGTTGAGGGCGGCATCGATGTTGGATTGAATGCTGCGGTCGCAGATCCCGGTGAGGTTCGACGGCGCCTGCACCAGGGCGCCGGGCTCGGGCGGACGACTGGGCGCCGTCGGCGTCGGCGTTACCGGGGTGCTGGCCGGCGCGGCCGGTGAGGTCGAGGCGACGGGTGTGGTCGTCGGCGGCGCAGTCGCGGTCGGTACCGCGGTCGCCTCCAATGCGGGGCAGCCATAGCGCGACGCCAGCAGCGTCGCCAGGTTGCCACCGGCCTGATGCCAGCCGACGATGGCGTCCACCTGGTTGTTGGTCAGCGCGTCGCGATACAGCGTCACCGGATCCAGCGCCGCCACCGACGCGGCGATGCCGACGTTGCGCAACTGGTCGGCGGCGGTGTTGGCCACCGCCACCGAGGTCGGGTCGTTCGACGCCACCCCGATCACCAGCGACAGCTGCTTGCCGTCCTTGCTGATCCGGCCGCGGATCACTTCCGGCGGCCCGGTAGTCGGCGGGGGGGTCGTGGACTCGGGCGTCGGCGGGCTGTTCTCGACCTGGTAGCCGGCCGCCGAGAACAGTGCCAGCGCAGCCTGTTTCGTCATCGCGGGCGGCGCGGTCGGTTCATAGCCGGGGTCGCTGGGTGCCCGGATCTGGGCCTGGTCCAGCGAGATGGTGTTGTCGCTGCCGGCGCCCACGGCGGCGAGCAGGTCGACGTCGAGCAGTCCCAAAATCCCCTTACGGACTTGCGTGTCGGCCAGCTGGGGCTGGTTGGCGCGCAGGGTGAGCTGCATGACCCGCGGCGTCATGATCCGGGCGGTCCGCACGTCGGGAATGGCCGACAGCTGAGCGAAAGACGCCGAGCCACCGTGCACCTGGGCCACCTGGGTGTCGCCGTTACGTACCGAGTCGGCCAGCGCGGCCGGCGCACCGGCCCGGCGGAACTGGATCAGGGCGGGTTTGGCGGGCGGGCCCCAATAGCGGTCATTGCGGGCGATCAGGATCTCATCGCGCTGCGGGTCGATGTTTTCCACCCGGAATTGCCCGCCGGTGACCGTCAGCGACTTGACCAGTCCGGCGGCGAAGCCGCCCGGCACATCCTTGACGATGTGCGCCGGCAGCAGATCGCTGAACAGTTCCTTCCATGCCGGATACGGCTGCGCGAAGGTGACCACGGCCTGCTTACCGCCTTCCAGCGACTGCACGCCGGTGATCAGGTCGTAGCCGGCCGGGTCGACCACCCCTGGTTGAGTGACCATTTGATGCCACAGGTACCAGAAGTCGTCGGCGCCGATCGGGGCATTGTCCGTCCATTGCGCCTCGGGCCGGATCTTGTAGGTCACCGTGAACGGGTTCTGGTTGGTCACCTCGGCGGAGACCAGCAGGGTCGGGTCCATCTCCCAGCGCGAACCCGTGGCTGCGTTGGGATCGGGCACCGGCCGAAATGCGCTGGGCAGCACCAGGGCACTGATCGCCGCGTTCACCGGAGACAGATCGGACAGCAGATGCGGGTTGAAGCCGGCGCCGATCGAGTCGATGCCCATGATGATCTGGGTGACCCGCTGCGGCGGCGGCGGTGTGTTGTGCGGCGTATCGGTGCTCTGCGGTGCCGGCGGCGGGCTGACGGTGCAGGCCGCCAGCGTCAGGCCCACCACTGCGAGCAGCACGCCGACCATCAGCAAAATGTGGCGGGCTCGGTGCAGCACGACCATCAGGGTATCGACCGCCTGCCCGGCGGCTTTGCGAATCCTGCCGGCGTTGGGCAACAACAAGCTAGCCCCGAGCCTTTGCTCGCGCCTTGCTGCGGGCCCGGGAGGTGGCGTCCAGTTCGACCTTGCGGACCCGCACGATCTCCGGCGTCACCTCGACGCATTCGTCGTTCGCACAGAATTCCATGGCCTGCTCCAGGTCGAGCTGAAGTGGCTTGGCCAACGTCTCGAAAACGTCGGCGGTCGAGGACCGCATGTTGGTCAGCTTCTTCTCGCGCGTGACGTTGACGTCGAGGTCTTCGGCGCGCGGGTTGATCCCGACGACCTGGCCCTCATAGGTGTCATCACCCGGCTCGACAAAGAACTGCCCACGATCGGACAGCTGGATCATCGCGAACGGCGTGACCGAACCGGTTCGGTCGGACACCAGCGACCCGGTGTGCCGGGCCCGGATCTCGCCGGCCCACGGGCGGTAGCCGTCGAAGACGGCGTTGGCGATGCCGGTGCCGCGAGTCAGGGTGAGGAAGTCGGTGCGGAAGCCGATCAGGCCGCGGCTGGGCACGATGAAGTCCATCCGAACCCAGCCCGCCGCGTGGTTGGTCATCTCCTCCATGCGGCCCTTGCGGGCGGCCATCAATTGGGTTATCGCGCCGACGAACTCGTCGGGACAGTCGATCGTCATGGCCTCGAACGGCTCATGCAGTTTGCCGTCGATCGTCCTGGTGACCACCTGTGGCTTGCCGACGGTGAGCTCGAAACCCTCCCGGCGCATCTGCTCGACCAGCACCGCCAGCGCCAGCTCACCGCGGCCCTGCACCTCCCACGCGTCGGGCCGGTCGATGTCGACGACCTTGATCGACACATTGCCGACCAGTTCGGAGTCCAGCCGCGACTTCACCATGCGGGCGGTCAGCTTGTGTCCGGACACCTTGCCCGCCAGCGGGGAGGTGTTGGTGCCGATGGTCACCGAGATGGCCGGTTCGTCGACGGTGATGCGCGGCAGCGCGTGCGCGTGGTCGGGGTCCGCCAACGTGTCGCCGATCATGATCTCGGGCAGGCCCGCGACGGCGACGATGTCGCCCGCGACGGCCTCGTCGGTGGACGTGCGCTCCACGCCCTCGGTGACGAGCAGTTCGGTGATCTTGGCGTTCGTGATGACCGGATGGCCGTCCACCTCGCGCATCCAGGCGACCTGCTGACCCTTGCGGATCCGGCCCTTGTAGATGCGGATCAGCGCGAGCCGGCCCAGGAAGGCCGAGGCGTCGAGGTTGGTCACCAGCGCCTGCAACGGGGCGTCGGGGTCACCCTGCGGCGGCGGGATGTGCTCGAGCAGCACGTCGAACAGCGGGTCGAGGTTGTCGCCGTCGGGATTCTCACCATTGGCGGGTTCGGTGGTGCTGGCGATGCCCGCGCGACCCGACGCGTACAGCGTCGGCAGTCCGAGCGCGTCCTCGGCGGCGGCCTGGGCCTCGGCATCCAGGTCGGAGGCGACGTCGAGCAACAGGTCGTGGCTCTCGGAGACGACCTCGGCGATGCGCGCATCGGGCCGGTCGGTCTTGTTCACCACCAAGATGACGGGCAGATGCGCCGCCAGCGCCTTCCGCAGCACGAACCGGGTCTGGGGAAGTGGGCCCTCGGAGGCATCGACGAGGAGCAGCACACCGTCGACCATCGACAGCCCGCGCTCCACCTCGCCACCGAAGTCGGCGTGCCCAGGCGTGTCGATCACGTTGATCACCGTCACGCTGCCGTCCGGGTTCTTGCGGTGGACGGCGGTGTTCTTGGCCAGGATGGTGATGCCCTTTTCCTTCTCCAGGTCACCGGAGTCCATCAGTCGTTCGACGGCGTCGTCACCCCGGTGGGTCAGGGCGCCGGACTGCCTCAGCATGGCGTCGACCAGGGTGGTTTTTCCGTGGTCGACGTGGGCGACGATGGCGACGTTGCGAAATGACACGCGGTGATTGTGGCAGCGGTGACCCACCAATGGCGAACTGAGCCGCTCATCGGGGCAGAGCCGGCCCGGCGTCTGGTGTGCACACAGGGCGGCCCGGCACGGCGTTTCGCCGCCCGCTGTGCACACTCAACGCCCACGCCACACTCACGACGGCCGAGAGCTTGCTCGCAGGACTGCGGCCAGGTCCTTTAGCCATCCGCGATCGGCGGGCACCCAGTCGACCTCGGGCAATTCGGCCGCCGTCACCCAGCGCAGTGCCCGGTGGTCGTGCGGATGGGGTTCACCGCCGACCAGGCGCACGAGGTAGGCCCGCAGCGTCGTCGTGTCGTTGAGCGAAATATCGTCGCCGAGACGATCCCCCACCACGACGTCACCGATCTTTATGCCCAACTCTTCGGCAAGCTCACGGGCCAGGGCCGCACGCTCGGTTTCGCCGGGCGCGACTTTACCGCCGGGAAGTTCCCAGCGTCCGGCCAACTCCGGCGGCCGCACGCGCTGCGCAACCAAGACGGTGGAGCCGCGGATGACGGCTCCGGCGACGACGATCTGGGTCGGCATGGCCGGGTCAGCCGTCCACTGCACCCCGGACCGTTTCGACGAATGCGCGCAGGTCGCGTTCGCGATCCCCGAAGCGCAGCGGCCAGTGCGTCAGCCGCAAATCCGTGACGCCTGCTTTCGCCAACGCGGCGGCGTCGGCGGCGACGGTGGCCAGATCCGGCCCGTCATCGGCGTCGGCCTTTACCCGAAGCGAGCCGGTGACGCCGAAGCCATGCGGGTCGCCGCCGGCGAGTTCGACCGCCTCCCGCATCCGCGGAATGCCGTCGGCGAGGTCGCGGGCGTCCTGGCCCCAAGGGATCCAATACTTTCCGAACCGCGCGAGCCTGCGGGCGACGGCACGATTGACCGTCCCGCTCACCCAGATCGGCACCCCGCCGGGCTGCAGCGGTTTGGGCATCTGGTGGATCCGGTCGAAGGTCAACTCCGGCGACGCGTAGCTGACTTCGTTCTCCCGCCACAACCGCGTGCACACCTCGAGCGTCTGATCCAGGATGGCCCCGCGTTTGGCGAAATCGATTCCGACCACCTCGTATTCCTCACGCTGCCAGCCGACGCCCACCCCGAGATCGACCCGGCCATCCGATAAAACATCAAGCGTGGCAACGGTTTTCGCGAGAACAGCAGCGGGACGCAGCGCGGCGAGCAGAATGTTGGTACCCAACCGGATGCGCTCTGTGCGCGCCGCGAGGTAGGTCAGCACGGTGAGCGGCTCCAGCCAAAGCCCATCCGGCCCGGTGGGCTGGCGACCGCCGGCAGTCCCGCCTACCCCGGGGTCGGCGTACGCGTCCATATGCATGCCGAACGCGACGTGCTCGGAGACCAGCACGCGGTCGAACCCGCAGCTCTCCAGCACGTGCGCCCAGTCGGTGAGGTGCTCCCAGCTGGCCGGCGCCTCGGCCGAAAAGGAGGGGATTCCCATCGAGAGCTGTATCGGGGCCATGCGGCAGGTTAACCGATCGGCACGGGCCGATCGCCCGCCGCATCGACAGCCGGCTCCCGCCCGCCCCGAAGGTGATCGAATGTATCTGCGATGCAATAGGTTCTGTGCGGCGGAAGCTACTTGCGCAGCGTGAACTGGTTGACGTCGATGTAGCCCGTCCGGAATGCATCGGCGCAACCGGTCAGGTACCTCATGTATCGCTGGTAAACCTCTTCGGACTGAATCTCGACGGCCTCGCCATGGCGTGCCTGCAAGGCCTCGGCCCAGAGGTCGAGCGTCCTGGCGTAGTGCAGCTGCAGGGACTGCCGGCGAGCCAGCGTGAAACCCATCTTTGACGCGTGGAACTCCACCATTTCGATCGGCGGAAGCTGGCCGCCGGGGAAGATTTCGGTGCCGATGAATTCGGTGAAGCTTGCCACCTCGTCGGACAACGGCAGGCCGTGCTCGACCATCTGTTGCGGGGTCAGCATGGTGATGGTGTGCAGCAACATCACCCCGTCATCGGGCAGGGTGCGGTAGGCCATCGCGAAAAAGTCGTCGTACCGGTCATAGCCGAAGTGCTCGAACGCACCAATGGAGACGATCCGGTCGGCGGGCTCGTCGAATTCTTCCCAGCCGTGCAGCAACACCCGCCTGCTGCGGGCAGTGTCCAGTGAGTCGAACAATCTCTGAACATGGGCGGCCTGGTGTTCGGACAACGTCAAACCGACGACGTTCACGTCGTACTTCTCGATCGCACGGCGCCCCGTCGCGCCCCAGCCACAGCCGACATCCAAGAGCTTCATGCCGGGCCGCAGACCCAACTTGCCCAGCGACAGATCGATCTTGCGGATCTGCGCCTCTTCGAGGGTGATGTCTCGCAGGCGATCAAAGTAGGCGCAGCTGTAGGTCATGGTGGGGTCGAGGAACAGCCGGAAGAAGTCGTCGGACAAGTCGTAGTGTGCCTGCACTTCTTCGAAGTGCGGCGTCAGCTTCTCGGACATGGCGGCCACGTGCCTCCCTAACTCCGGGGCCATTAGTGCGTTAACGAGATGGCCGCACTAATGGTTCAGCGACTTCCCGTAATTGACGGCGTCAAACCTCCAGGTACTCGCGCTGCCGGTCCGACGCGCCGGGTCCGTGGCGTAACGTGGCAGCTAGCAAGCTTTTTCGAGGAGAGAGGTTGTGACTATGGCTGTGTTAACGGACGAACAAGTAGATGCCGCACTGCCCGACCTCGACGGCTGGGAGCGTACCGGCGGAGCCTTGCGCCGCTCGATCAAATTCGAAAGCTTCCTGGCCGGCATCGACGCGGTGCGCCGGGTGGGCGAGCACGCCGAAAGCAAGGATCATCATCCAGACATCGATATTCGTTGGCGGACAGTGACTTTCGCGCTGGTTACGCACTCCGAGGGCGGTATCACCAAGAACGACGTTGAGATGGCGCGCGATATCAACAGGATTGTCGCGGGCTAGCCCAGCGACGACGCGGCAGGTGCTTGCGGCTGCTGAGCAGCTGACGAGTCGGTCCCGGCGGCACGTCTGCGTGATGCGGCGATGACAATCAGCGTGGCCACTGCCGCCACCGTGTAGACCAGCCCGGCCCAGGCCAGGTACCAGGGTCGGCTGATCTCCCAGATGTTCGGCTGAGCGAACAGCAGCAGCCACGGCACGCCGACGATGGTCGATGCCAGCCAGCCCCAGCCCGCAATCCGCATCGCAGGTCGCTCGCGCAACGGTCCGTGAATCAGCCAGATCATCAACGGCACCAGCCACACCCAGTGGTGGGTCCATGAAATGGGCGACATTAGCAGTCCGAAAATCTCGACCACCAGCAACTTGCCGAGCCGATCCGGGGAGTCCACCGCGCGCCACGCCAAGACGGCCAGTACCGCCGTGACGGCGATGACGCCCAAGACCAGCGGAGAAAAGCCGGCGTCGTAGCCCAGGATCCGGGAGATGCCGCCGCGCCAGGATTGATTGATCGACGTAGCGATCGGCCCCACCCGATGCGTGTCGCCGAGTAGATCGGTGAAGTAGTAGCGAGTCTGATCGCCGACGATCAGCGCCGACAGCGCAACAGTGGCAAAGAAGACCACCGCCGAGAACGCGGCCGCGGCAAACCGCCGGACGCCGACGAGGTAGACACCCGCGATGGCCGGGGTCAACTTGATCCCCGACGCCACGCCGACCAAGAGCCCCGATAGCCACCAGCGCGTGGTGCAGATCGCCCAGAGCACCCCGAGCATCAAGAAGACGTTGATCTGCCCGTAGTCGAAGTTGTTGCGCAGCGGCTCAATCCACATGGTGATCGCCGTCCACGCCATCGCGACACGCTGACCGGCGCCGCTGCGGACACCGAGTAAGCGCTGGCTTATCCGCACCGAGCCGTACAACGCGGCGATCATGGCGACCTGCCACAGGAAACCCACCAGGGGAAACGGCAGCAGGTGCAACGGGTAGAACACGATCGCCGCGAACGGCGGATACGTGAACGGCAGCGGGAAATCCGGCGTCTGCTCGCTGTAGACGAAGTTGTACAGGGTGCCGGGATGGTCAAGAGCGGCCGCGCCGCCGAGATATACGTGCAGGTCGACGAAGTTTGCGCCGTTGCGCGTCAGGTACGTCAAGCCGAGTCGTGCGGCGATGCTGACGATCAGCAACAGCGGCGCGGCGGTGCTGATCAGGCTCGCCAGCCGCCGGGATATGGGTGCCGCCGGGGCGGCAACAGTGGTGTTTATCTGCCTGACTTTAGCGATCGCGGCGGACGCTGGGGTGTTCTCCGTCGTCACCGCCTTCCGACGTACGGCCGCGGCCTTTGCCGACGATCCGCAGTTTGGGGCCGTGTCGGCAACCGTCTGGTCACCGCAATCACTCGTATCGGTAACGATCAAATAAATGCCACACGTGTCACTTGAGTCCCACCCGTATCAAAGTAGCTTTTGCGCCTGTCACCTGTTGTCGATCCCTTGGGGGAGCAATGCCAACCATCTGGACTTACGCGAAAGCCGCCGCCGTTGTCGTCGGTTCGTCCGCCGCCCTACTTGCGGGCGGTATCGCCCACGCCGACCCTGCGCCGATTCCCGACCCCGGCCTGCAGAACATCCCGCAGCAGCTGATCGCTTCGGCGGCCAACGCTCCGCAGATTCTGCAAAACCTCGCCACCGCGCTCGGCGCACAGCCGCCGGCCGCGCCGGCCCAGCCCGGCATCACCTTCCCGGGCCTGCCCTCGGCCGCACAGGCGCCCGCGGCGTCTGCCCCGGCGGGTATCCCGTCCATTCCGGGACTCACGCCGGCCGCGACCGCGCCGACCGCTCCCACGGCGGCCAGCCCGACCATCCCCGGGCTGGGCTCGATCCCCGGACTGGCGCAGTCGACGCCGGCGGCTCCCGCCGCTCCGGCGAGTTCCGGGATCCCCGGGCTGAGCTCGATCCCGGGCCTGTCGGCGCCGGCGGCACCTGCCAGCGCCGCCGCACCGGCGTCATCTCCGCTGTCGCAGGTGGCGAACGTCAACATGCCGGCGCTGCCGAGCCTGCCGGGCCTGCCGCTGAATGTGCCGCCGAAGCTGTCGCTCCCGGGCGACCTGCCGGCACTGGCCACGGGCGCCGTCCCGGGGACGCCGGCCGCGCCCGCCGCAGCCGCGCCGGCTCCGGCGACGCCGCCGTCGCTGCTCTCGGCCCTGCCCTGATCAGTCTGCTAGACGGCTAAACCCACTACCGAAGGACCGGAGGACATCGTGGAAAGCACTTGGAATCTGTCCAGAGGTTTGGCCGTTGTCGTCGTGGCTTCGGCTGCCGCGTTCGGGCTCTGCCCGAGCGCGGCGGCCGACCCGGCGGCACCGCAGCCCACACCGCCGCAACCCAACGCGACCCAGGGACTACCGGGCCTGCCCGCGTTGTCGCAGCTGAGCCCGATAATCCAGCAAGCGGCGAGCGACCCGGGCCAAGCGACCCAGCTGTTGATGGCCGCCGCGCAAGCGTTCGCCCACAACCCATCGACGCCCACCGAATCGAAGAATGTGGCCGCGTCGGTGAATCAGTTCGTACAGGAGCCGGGCGCCCCGCTGCCCGGTGCGCCGGCCCCAGCGCCTAACGCCGCGCCGGCCGAGCACGTACCCGCGGTCGGCGTCGTGCCGGGCGCCCAGGCACATCTGCCGACGGGCATCGACCCGGCACACGCAGCGGGCCCGGCCCCGATTGCCGCTCCGTCGGCTACCCCGCCGGCAGCCACCCCGCCTGCGTCGGCACCGACACCCCACGGGACCGCTCCAGGGGCGGCACCCGGCCCGACTCCGTCCGCACCGGACGCGGCGCCCGCTCCGGTAGCAGCACCGGCAGCTGCGCCCGCCCCGGGCCCGGCACCCGCGCCGGCCGCTGCACCCGCACCGGCACCGAACCCGGCCCCGGCACCGGGCGCCCCCGCGGCGGCAGCTCCGGATTTCGGCCCTGGCGCACCGATTACGCAGGACTTCATGTATCCCTCGATCGGCAGCAATTGCCTCGCGGACGGCAGTAGTTCAATAGCGGCGGCACTGTCGGTGGCCGGCCCGGCCACGATTCCGCTGCCGGGTCCGCAAGCCGGCCAGACCGCCTACGTGTTCACCGCGGTCGGCACGCCCGGACCAGCCGAGGTGCAGAAGCTGCCGCTCAACGTCACCTGGGTCAACCTGACCACCGGCAAGTCGGGCACCGTAACGCTCAAGCCGCGCACCGACATCAATCCCGACGGGCCGACGACGTTGACCGGCATTGCCGATACCGGTTCGGGCAGCGTCATGTCGACGATCTTCGGTCAGGTCACGACCAAAGAGAAGCAGTGCCAGTTCCTACCCACCATCGGCTCAACCGTGGTGCCCTAGAAGCCAACTAACCCCTCCCCTAGCGCGAGCGCGCGTGTCCCGCACGACACGCGCGCTCGCCTATGTGTGGGGGTGAGTCAGTACGCCATGAACAGAATTGCGTCGCGGTCGTACTCCAGACCCGGATGAACGCTGGAGAGGTGGGCCTGGGTCAGTTCGACCAGCTCATCCTCATCTTTGCCGACGATGGCTTCTCCGCACGGACACGTCAGGTGTGTCTTCACGTTGCCGCCTTCCCTTCTGGTGACCTACTACTTTGCCGCCTTGGCTGCTGCTTTCATCTGCTTCTTGTACGAACGCACTTCGCCCATCGATTGGGCGTCGACGATGTCGGCGACGGAGATATGGGTGCCCGCCTTACCGAACTGCCCGGCGGCCGCGCGCCAGCCTTTGACAGTGACGCCGTACTGCTTGCCCAGCAATGCCAGGAAGATCTGCGCCTTCACCTCGCCGAAACCGGGCAGCGACTTGATTCGCCGCAACAGCTCGTTGCCGTCGGGGTCGCCGGCGGTCCACAAGCCGGCGGCGTCGCCGTCGTAACGGTCGACGATGATCTGGGCCAAGGTCTGGATACGTTTGGCCATTGATCCCGGAAACCGGTGTATCGCAGGCCTTTCCGAGCACAGCGCGGCGAATTTGTCGGGGTCGTAGTCGGCGATCTCGGCAGCACCGAAGCTGCCCATCCGGTCCGCGATCTTCTTGGGTCCCGAGAAGGCGGTCTCGAACGGCACCTGCTGATCGAGAACCATCCCGATGAGCAGGGCCAACGGGTTCTCGTCCAGCAGCGCGTCGGCCGCGGGATCTTGAGCGAGCCAAAGTTTCACCGTCAACGACCAACCTTTCGCTCAACACCCTAAGACTTCGACAGACTACCCACCAGAAAGGCGGTGACGACCGGCGGATAACCGCCGAGCTATCGTGACGTGGTGGTGGATGAGGCCAAATTGGCACTGATGCTGGCCCGGGATGAACTGCATCAGCTCGTGACTGCTTATTGCCGGGCCGTCGACCGCGCTGATTATGAAGCGCTGCGGAACCTGTACCACCCGGACGCGACCGACTCGCACGGCTCCTTCTCGACGGGCGGCGTCGAACAGTTCATCGCACAGCTACAGGCGGCGGAACCGTATGTCCGTGTCTCCCAACACAACATCACCACCACGAACTTCGTGGTCGAAGGTGACGGGGCCCGCGGCGAGGTCTATTGCCTGGTGTTTCACACCTTCGCCGGTCCCGAACACGACATCGACGTCGTCATCGGCGGCCGATACCTGGACACATACATCAATCACGACGGCAGCTGGAAGTTCCTCCAACGCACCATCGTGGCGGATTGGGCATACCAAAACGACCCGTCCCAAGTGGACTTCGGCCATCCCAGCACCCGGGGAAGCCTGCGCGGCAAACCGGGCCAGGCAGACCCTTCGATCGGGCTACTCGCCCCGCCCCACGGCTAGACGAAAAGCTCTGTCCGCCAACGGCTCTGGGTAACCTAGCCGCCGCTCTTGCGGCGGAATTCCCGACGGCTGCCCGCCGCTCCGTGGGCCCGAGACTGCTTGCCACCACCGTCTTTGTGATCGGATCCGCCCGCCGACTTGGACATCTTGCGTTCCAGGGCTTCGCGAAACTTGCGCTTGTTCTCGTCCTCTGCCCCCGAAGCATCCTGCTTGGAGTTCGATTCAGCCATACCGGCAGCCTAACCCGTCACCGCTTGCCCGGAGGCATGCCGTAGAGGTGGGAGATCGGCAGCGTCAGCACCACCCGCCGGTCGGTGACCATCGCCTGCCGGTACTCGTCCCAATCCGGATGCTCACCGGCGATGTTGCGATACAACGCAATCAGCGCTTCGACGGTGTCGTCGTCGGGTGCGGCGGCGCAGGGTGTCAGTTCCGCCGTGCCCTCGGCGACGGCATACGACCAGCCGTCGTCGGAGTCGACCAGGATCGAAGCCCGCGGATCACGGCGCAAATTGCGGGTTTTGGCCCGCGGCTCGGTGATCGATACCCGAATCACCAACTCGCGCGGATCGAAGTGATAACTGACGTTCGACAGTTGCGGCCGCCCGTCGCCTTTGATCGTGGCCAGCACCCCGAGGGAGTTCCCTTTGATCAGAGCCAGCAGCTTGTCGTCGAAGACTTGGCGTCCCATCCCCAAAGACTACGTCGCTCTGGTGCAATCGGAAGATGACCAAGTACGCGGTGTTCCTGCGCGGCGTCAACGTCGGCGGCGTCAATCTCAAAATGGCCGAGGTCGCGACGGCCCTTACCGACGCGGGGTTCACCGCCGTGCGCACCATCCTGGCCAGTGGCAACGTGCTGCTGGAGTCCTCGGCCAAGGCGGCCGGAGTGCGCAAGAAAGCCGAAGCCGCCTTGCGTGAGAGGTTCGGTTACGAGGCGTGGGTCCTGGCCTACGACGTCGATGCGGTGCGCGCCGTCCTCGACGCCTACCCGTACGAGCCCGAGGTCGACGGGTATCAGTCCTACGTCACGTTCGTCGCCGACACCGCGGTGCTCGACGAACTCGCCGGGCTGGGCAAGCAAGCCGGCCCCGACGAGAAGATCAGCCGCGGTGACGGCGTCATCTACTGGCAGGTGCCCAAGGGCAGCACGCTGGACAGCACGATCGGCAAGACGATGGGCAAGCCGCGCTACAAGTCGTCGACCACCACACGCAACCTGCGCACCCTGGCCAAGCTGTTGCGGTGATGCCCAGCCCAAAGATCGGTAAGGTTTGCCCCGATGACCTCTGCTCAAGAGCACGGAAAAGAGAAGGTCTCGCTGGACGGCGTCTCCGAGACCGCCCTGCTGACGCTGAATGCGCGGGCCCAGGAAGCGCGCCGCCCCGATCCCCTGATCGTCGATCCGATGGCGATAGCGCTGGCCGATTCGATCCACTACGACTTCGCGAAGTTCGGTCGGACTCGTCAGGACATCGCGTTGCGCTCGCGGCTCTTCGACACCCAAACCGCGTCTTACCTCGCCGGACACCCGACGGCCACCGTGGTCGCGCTGGCCGAGGGCCTGCAGACCAGCTTCTGGCGGTTGGACGCAGCCCTTCCGCAAGCTCAATTTCGTTGGCTGACAATCGATTTACCGGACATCGTCGATATCCGCGCCCGGTTGCTGCCGTCCTCGTCGCGGGTTTCGGTCTGCGCCCAGTCGGCGTTGGAGTACAGCTGGATGGACTCGGTCGACGCTGACGGCGGCGTGTTCATCACCGCCGAGGGCCTGCTGATGTACCTACAACCCGAGCAAGCGGTCGGGCTGATTGCCCAGTGCGCCAGGAGGTTTCCCGGCGGCCGGATGCTGTTCGACCTGCCTCCGGCGTGGTTCGTCAAGGTGAGTCAGCGCGGCATGCGAACCTCGCGAGGTTACCAGGGGCCGCCGTTGCCGTTCGGCCTGTCTGCTGCCCAGGCGGCCGATCTGGTGAACACCGTGCCGGGTATCCGCGCGGTCCACGAATTGCGGCTGCCACCGGGACGCGGTCGCACGTTCAACGCCGCGGTGTCGATGATCTACCGCGTCCGCATTTTCAAAGCGCTGCGGCCGTGCTTAACGCTGCTCGAATTCGGCTAGCGCGAATCCTCGTCGGGCACCGCCTCGATGTAGCGCAGCGCGTCGGCCTTGCTGAGCCCGAGTCCGCGGGCAACATGGACGTATTCGCGAGCCGCGGCCGCCATCGCCGCGTCGGTCGGATCGTAGCGGGCAATGAAAGTGCCGAAGCGACCGCGGGTTTCGACAATGGCCGCTGTCTCCAGCTCACGGTATGCACGCGCCACCGTATTGACGGCCACGCCGAGTTGGCCGGCCAGCTCGCGCACCGTCGGCAACCGGCTGCCGGGCGGCAAAGCGCCTTCCCGCACACCATCGATGACCTGCGTCCGGAGCTGGTCGAACAGCGGCCGGCCGCCCTTCAGGTCGACCCTTAGCCATTCGCCCAGCTCCACGTGTCCAGTATTACCCAAACCACCGCTATGTTGGTGGCATGCGAGTGACGGTGCTCAGCGGCGCGGGGATCTCCGCAGAGAGCGGAGTGCCGACGTTTCGCGACGACAAGAACGGATTGTGGGCCCGTTTCGACCCCTACGAGCTGTCCAGCACCCAGGGCTGGCGCGACAATCCCGAGCGGGTGTGGGGCTGGTATTTGTGGCGGCATTATCTGGTGGCCACCGTCAAACCCAATGACGGGCACCGGGCCATCGCCGCGTGGCAGGACTACGCCGAGGTCAGCGTCGTCACCCAGAACGTCGACGACCTGCACGAGCGCGCGGGCAGCGCCGCGGTGCACCATCTGCACGGCAGCCTTTTCGAATTCCGTTGCGCGAGTTGCGATATGCCCTATCGCGATGCCCTGCCCGAGATGCCCGAACCGGCACTCGAGGTGCAACCACCGCTGTGCCCGGGCTGCGGCGGGCTGATCCGGCCCGACATCGTGTGGTTCGGCGAGCAGCTGCCCCAAGGACCATGGCAGCAGGCGGTCGAGGCGACCCAGGCCGCCGACGTGATGGTGGTCGTGGGGACCTCGGCGATCGTCTACCCGGCCGCCGGCCTCGCCGAGCTTGCGCTGTCCCGCGGCACCGCCGTGATCGAGGTCAATCCCGAGCCCACGCCGCTGTCCGGCAGCGCCACGATCAGCATCCGCGAGCCGGCGAGTCAGGCGTTGCCGGGATTGCTACAGCGGCTACCGGCGCTGCTGAGGTAACGGCCGGCGGCTTACGGCCTGCGCGCGCGTCCCAGCAACAGCTCCGACACCGGCAGGGGCGACCAGGCAGGCAGCGTCCACTCCCGCCGGGAGGTGTCGACCTCGAATCCGGCGTCGACGATCGCGCGTTCGGTATCGCGATGGGTGTGGCAGTTACCCAGCAGCCGGGGCCACACCGTCGCGTCGGCAAACCGCTGCAGCCGGCCCCGCACCCCGGCGCTGGCGACGTGCTCGAGGTAGCGCAACTCCCCGCCGGGCCGCAGTAATGCGAACAGGTGCCGCAGCACCATCGCGGGGTCGCGCACCGAGCACAACACCAGCGAGCACACCACCGCATCGAAGGGCCCCGCGCCGCTGAACTCCTCCACGGTCTGGTTGGTCAGGACGACCGGAATGGGCGCCGCGGCGGCGGCTGCCCGCGCCCGGGCCGCCAGTCGCGGTTCGGGCTCCATCGCCACCACCTGTTCGACGGACCGCGGATAGTTCGGGAAGTTCGTCCCGATACCCGCCCCGACTTCGAGCACCCGGCCCGACAAACCGGCCAGGTTCTCACGCCGCAGCGCCCGCACCGCGTCCGTCTCGTGAGCGGCGACGACCGGCCACACCCGCGCAAAGAACCGGTTATCGAGCGTTTCTGTCGCTGCTGATGTCATTCCCCACCTTCCGACTCCGAACGGGCCTCAGCATAAATCCCTCCGACGCCCGTGACTGCCGATCCGGCCCGGCAATCAACTTCGCCCACAACGGCGTGTGTCAGGCTGAACCGATCTTCGTCACCGGCTCGCCGACCGGATACCCGTTGTGCTGCACCGAGATCCCGATCGGCTCGATATGCACCTCCGGTTCGGCCGGTCCCTCACTGATGCCGAACCGCTCGTGCAGCCACACCAACGGCCTCGGCGCCCACCAGTTCCAGCGGCCCATCACATGCATGAATGCCGGGACCAGGACCATCCGGACCAGGGTCGCGTCCACGAACACCGCCAGGGTCAGGCCGAGGCCGAACATCCGCATGAACGACACGTGCGCGGCGATCAGCGCGGCGAACGACATCGACATCACCAACGCCGCGGCGGTGATCACCCGGCCCGTGCGCGCCACGCCGTGCGCCACCGCCTCGTCGTTGGCGGCGTGCGCCTGTTTAGCGGTCGACTTCGCCGGCCGGTACCGCAGCCAGTACTCGCGGATTCGGGAGATCAGGAACACCTCGTAGTCCATAGACAGGCCGAACGCGATGCAGAACAACAGCACCGGCATGTTCGCCACCAGCGTGCCGCTCGGCGTCGTTCCCAGCGCACCGAGATGGCCGTCCTGGAAGATCCACACCAGCGCGCCGAACGCCGCGGTCAGGGAGAGCACGTTGCACACCAGCGCCTTCACCGGGAGCACCACGCTGCCGGTGAGCAGGAACAGCAGTATGAAGGTGACCGCGGCCATCACGCCCAGCACCGTGGGAAGCCGATGCGTCACCGCATCGACACTGTCGCGGTTGACCTGCGCGACGCCGGCCATCTCCACGGCACGACCGGCCGGCCCGGGTACCTGGTGCAACCGGTTGAGCTGGGTGTCGTTCGCTTGCGAGAACAGCGGCGCGGTGCTGCTCACGGTCAGGAAAGCGCTGCCGTCGACAAGCCCGGTTGCCGCGGCCGGTGGCCCCACCCGGTCGCCGCCCACGAACGTCCCAGTTGGGTCGGTTACCGCCGACACGTCGGAAACCCGCGACAAGTCGGCGGCATATTTGTCCAGATCCGCCGGGCCCAGGCCACGGGCATCGGGGACGACGACGGGCACCACCGTTGCGGAATCGTGCGCGAAACCGGTGCGCAACCGGTCACCGACCTGGTGCGACGACGCCGAAGTGGGCAGCACCCGGTCGTCCGGGAAGCCCCACTTCACCGAAAGGAACGGAAGACCGAGCAGCAGCAGAACGGCGACGACGGCCAGCCCGACCGGCAGCCAACGGCGCATTACGAACTTGCTCGACCGGTACCAGAAGAGCTGCTCGACCGGCTTATGCACCGGCTCGGAGCGGTGCAGCGCCCGACGCACCAGCCGGCGCACGTCCCATGCATCCAGCCGGGGACCCAGAAGCACAATTGCGGCCGGGGTCAGCACCATGGACGCCGTCGCGACGAAGGCCACCGTGGCCACACCGGCGTAGGCAAACGACTTGAGGAAATACATCGGGAACAGCGCCGTCGCCGACATCGACAACGCCACGGTGACTGCGGAGAACAGCACCGTGCGGCCGGACGTGGCCATCGTCCGGATCAGTGCCTCGTCCCGATCGCACCCCTCGGCCAGCTCGTCGCGATAGCGACTGAGGATCAGCAGCGTGTAGTCGATAGCCAATGCCAAACCCAGCGCGGTGCTCAGGTTGAGCGCGAAGATCGACACCTCCGTGGTGTAGGTGATGAGCCGCAGCACTGTCATCGAGCCGACGACGGCCAGCGCGCCGAGCGCCATCGGCAACACCGCCGCGAGCACCCCGCCGAACACCCAGACCAGCACCAGGAAGCTCAGCGGGATCGCGATGATCTCCATTAATAAGAGGTCTTCTTGGTTCTGCGTGTTGATCTGGGCATACTGCATCGCCGAGCCACCGGCGCGGACGGTGACGCCGTCACGATCGTGCACGAACTGTTCGGACAGGGTTTGGGCGTTTTTCTGCGCGTCGTTTTCCCCGCCCTTGAGGTTGACCACGATCAACCCCGACTTGCCGTCGGTGCTGACGAGATCGGCGGCGGCCTGCGGCGGTGCGGTCCAGGCCGAGGACACGTTGTAGACCAAGGGCGACCGTTGCAACTGGTCCGCCAAGTCGGTGCCTACCTTGCGGGCCGGATCGTTGTTAGCACCCGCGGGTGCTGTCACCAGGATCAACATCTGCTGACCGCTCTGCCCGAACTTGTCGGCCAGCACCGCGATCGCGTGTGCGGACTCCGAGTTCGGGTCCTGGAAACCGCCGGGGGCCAAGCTCTTGGCGACCGGGATGCCGAAGACCGCCGCGGCGATGAACACCAGGACCCCGACCGCGCCGATTCGGCGCGGCGCGGCGATGGCGAACCGAGCGATCCTTGGCAGCATCCTTGCTTCCTCCCCCGGTGGCAGTCCCGCGGGCGCGCACCATATTCGCGGTAACCTAACCGCGGTAAGTGACAGGTGTCAAACAACTCCACCAGGAGTTACGGGGTGAGAGCCCGATTGGTTCGATGAGGTTTCAAACCCGCGAACACTAAGAGTCCGGCTAGAAAAGTGGGCGGTAACTAAGCGGCTCACGGGCCGAAGCCTGCGCTAGACCTCAGACGAACCTACTGGCGAGTAAATTGCCACCATTTTCCGAATCGTGACTCAAAGATTTCTTAATGGTTGCTCTTAGGCTCACTCTCATGTGGATCGACGACTTGAGTGCAGACGTCATCAAGGTTGACTTCGAGGCTCTCTACCACGGCGACGTGCTGGTGGAAGGTGAGACCTCCGAGCAGTTTGAAGACTGGCACCCGCTGCCCAACGCGAGCTGACCATCATGAGCTTGCTCGCTCGGCTACTTATGGCCGACTCCTCGGTCTCCCGTTGGTTCCGTCGATCTCATTGATCTTGTTGCCAACAAAAACCCCCGCCACGGCGGGGGTTTTTGTGTTTGGACCCAAAACCTGGCTCAGCGCGGCGCCATGCGGATGGCGCCATCGAGGCGGATGACCTCGCCGTTGAGCATCGGGTTTTCGATGATGTGCACGGCCAGCGCGCCGTACTCGTCGGGATCACCCAGCCGGGCCGGGTGCGGCACCTGCTTGCCCAGCGACTTCTGCGCCTCCTCGGGCAGCGAACCGAGCAGCGGCGTCTTGAACAACCCGGGCGCGATGGTCATCACGCGAATGAGCTCGCGCGACAGGTCACGCGCAATCGGCAGCGTCATGCCGACCACGCCACCCTTGGAGGCCGAGTAGGCGGCCTGCCCGATCTGGCCGTCGAACGCGGCGACTGAGGCGGTGTTGATGATGACGCCACGCTCCTCGCCGACCGGTTCGGTCTTGGCGATGCGCTCGGCGGCCAGCCGCAGCACGTTGAACGTGCCGATCAGGTTTACCCCGACCACCTTCTTGAACCCGTCCAGCGGGAACGGGCCGTCCTTGGACAGCGTCTTGATGGCGTTGCCGATGCCCGCACAGTTGACGTTGATGCGCAGCGGGCCCAGCGACTCGGCGACATCGAGCGCGCTGCCGACACCGGCCTCATCGGTGACATCGGCCTGCACGAAGCGGGCGCGATCGCCCAGCGCGCGAACGACGTCCTCGCCGCGGAGGTCGATCACGACCACTTGCGCACCCGCATCCAGCAGCCGTTTGGTGGTCGCCAGGCCCAGGCCTGAGGCGCCCCCGGTGACGACGGCAACGGCGTCTTTGATCTCCATGCGAGTCCTTTCGGGTCCTGCCGACCAACTTGTTGGTTGGGGACTATACCCAGTCGTTGAGTACAGCCGCGACGTCGGTCACCGGCGCCGCGGGGCGCGGTGTCTCCGGCGCGGTGCGGGAGAACCGCGGCGCGGGCAGCGGCTGCAGACCGCCGTTGACCTCGTAAAAGGTGTTGCGCTCGGTGATGTGCGGCTCGGTCTGCACCTCGCCGAACGCCAGTATCGGCGTCACGCACGCGTCGGACTCGGCGAAAACCTTGGCCCAGTGGTCGCGGTCGTGGCTGGCGAACTTTTCGGTGAGCACCGCTCGCAGTTCGCGCCAGCGGCTGACGTCGTTCTGCCCGGGCAGGTCGGCGCCGTCCAGGCCCAGCCCGGTCAGCATGGCAGCGTAGAACTGCGGCTCGATGGCCCCGACCGCGACATAGCGGCCGTCGGCGCACTCGTAGGTGTCGTAGTAGGGCGCGCCGCCGTCGAGCAGGTTGGTGCCGCGTGCGTCGGTCCACATGCCCGAGGCGCGCATCTGCCACATCATCTGGACCAGCACGCTGGAGCCGTCGACCATCGCGGCGTCGACGACCTGCCCCTTGCCGGAGGTCTGCCGCTCCCACAGCGCCGACAGGATGCCGAGCAACAGGAACATCGAACCGCCGCCGAAGTCGCCGACCAGGTTCAGCGGCGGCACCGGCCGTTCGTTCGCCCGGCCGATGGAGTGCAGGATGCCGTTCAGCGAGATGTAGTTGATGTCGTGGCCCGCCTGCTGGCTGCGCGGGCCCGTCTGGCCCCAGCCGGTCATTCGGGCGTAGACCAGCCGCTCGTTGACCTTGGCGCAGTCCTGCGGACCCAGACCGAGTCGCTCGGTGACACCGGGGCGGTAGCCCTCGATCAGCACGTCGGCTTTGGCGATCAGCTTCAGGACGGTCTCGCGCCCTTCGTCGGACTTCAGATCGGCGGTCACCACCCGCCGGTTGCGCATCATGGCGTCCTTGGCCCCCCCGTCTGAGCCACCGGGGCCGGATGACGGGCGATCGATGCGCACCACGTCGGCGCCCAGATCTCCCAGAATCATCGCGGCGTGGGGGCCCGGCCCGATGCCGGCCAGCTCCACTACCCGTAGTCCATTGAGCGGTCCCGCCATGATCCACCGACCTTTCGTCTGCTCTGACGCGTGTCAACCCGGTCGTTGGCATCTTCGCAGCCGCGCTCGACGGCCCTGCACCCCGGTCGCTTACCCGGTGGTTAGGGTGAGCCCCATGCCGGAATCCGCGCTCGACACGCAGACGTCCATCGCAGGTCTTGCCGTCACCCTGGCCGACGGCGTGCTGTCGGTGACCATCGACCGGCCGGACAGCCTCAACTCGGTGACCACGCCGGTGCTGACCGGGATCGCCGACGCGATGGAAAGCGCGGCTACCGATCCGCGCGTCAAGGTGGTGCGCTTCGGCGGCGCGGGTCGCGGCTTCTGCTCCGGTGCGGGCATGAGCGCCGACGACCTCGCCAACGGCGGCCCGGGCACCGAAATCATCGCGCAAGTCAACCGGGCCATCCGGGCCATCACCGCGCTGCCGCGGCCTGTCGTCGCCGTTGTTCAGGGGCCCGCGGCCGGTGTCGGCGTTTCCCTGGCCCTGGCCTGTGACGTCGTATTGGCTTCTGACAAAGCGTTTTTCATGCTTGCCTTCACCAAGATCGGGTTGATGCCCGACGGTGGCGCCTCGGCATTGGTGGCGGCGGCGATCGGCCGGATCCGCGCGATGCGGATGGCATTACTGGCGGAGCGGTTGCCCGCCGCCGAGGCATTGTCCGCAGGCCTGGTCAGCGCGGTCTACCCGGCCGAGGACTTCGATGCCGAAGTCGACAAGGTGATCTCGGCATTGTTGACGGGCCCAGCGGTGGCCTACGCCAAGACCAAGGACTCGATCAACGCGGCCACCCTGACCGAATTGGACGCGGCCCTGGAACGCGAATTCCACGGCCAGGCCACGCTGCTGCGCTCCCACGACTTCGCCGAGGGCGCAACGGCGTTCCAACAGCGTCGCACGCCGAACTTCACCGACCGCTAACACGCTTAGCGGCCGGCGAAGCGGCAATCCGTCCCGTCCTTGCGGCAGTTCCGAATAGTCTGACAAGACAGGAGGGAAATCGATGTCGGCTGGACAGGTTCGCTGCTTGGTGACCGGAGCGACCGGCTACATCGGCGCCCGGCTGGTCTCGCGACTGCTTGACGAAGGCCACCGAGTGCGGGCGTTGGCCCGCGACCCGAACAAGTTGTCAGATGTCCCGTGGCGAGAGCGCGCCGAGGTGGCGCGCGGCGACCTCGGCGACGTCGATTCGCTGATCGAAGCATTCGACGGGATGGAAGTCGTTTACTACCTGGTCCATTCAATGGGCACGTCGAAGGACTTCACCGCCGAGGAAAACCGCGCTGTCCGTAACGTCGTGACTGCCGCTCACCGCACCGGGGTGCGGCGGGTGGTGTATCTGAGCGGGTTGCATCCGGAGAACAGGAAGCTCTCGCCGCATCTCGAGTCGCGCAAAGCCGTGGGCGAGGCCCTGATCGACTCCGGCATTGAAACGGTGGTGCTGCAGGCCGGAGTGGTCGTCGGGTCGGGTTCGGCGTCGTTCGAAATGATCCGGCACCTCACCGACCGGTTGCCGGTGATGACCACACCGAAGTGGGTGCACAACAGAATTCAGCCCATCGCGGTGCGTGACGTGCTCTACTACCTGGTCGCCGCGGCAACGGCGCCGGTGCCGTCATCGCGAACCTGGGATATCGGCGGCCCCGACGTGTTGGAGTACGGCGACATGATGCGCGTCTACGCCGAGGTCGCTGGGCTGCACCGGCGCTACTTGATCGTGCTGCCGTTCTTGACGCCGACGATTGCCAGCCTGTGGATTGGGACCGTGACCCCGATTCCGCCCGGTTTGGCACGCCCGCTAATCGAATCGCTGGAATGCGACGCGGTGATGGGCAACTCCGACATCGACACCATCATCGAGGCCCCGCCCGGGGGCCTTACCGGCTACCGACGGGCTGTCGAGTTGGCGCTTGACCGCGCGGCGCGTGGCGTCCCGGAACCCTCGTGGTCGTCGTTGCGGTCCGAACCGGCCGAGGCCCTGCCCACCGACCCGGACTGGTCGGGCGAGATTGTCTACACCGATGTGCGCACCGCCGTAACCACCGCCGAACCCGCGAACGTGTGGAAGGCGGCGGAGAAAGCCGTGAACTCACGGGCAGCCGGCTGGAAGGTCGAGGAGCGCGCAGCGGGAACCCTGCTGCGGCTGCGCTCCACCAAGCGGGCGCCGGGACGAGAGTGGCTCGAGATCTCGGTCGCGCAGCAAGACGGTCGCGGCAGCCGCTACACCCAGCGCTCCATCTTTCTGCCGAGGGGCATTCCGGGGCGGGTGTACTGGTTCTTCGTGCGGCCGGCCCACACCGCCGCAATGCGTGCGCTGGCCCGCGAGGTCGTCGGTTCGGCCCGATAGCAGGCGTCAGACACCGAACATCGGGGGCAATACAAGGACCATGATCAGCCCCCATACCAGGTGGGTGAGCACCGGCGCCAGGACACCGCCGGTCGCCCGGCGCTCGAACGCACACACCGTCCCCAGGATGATCGCGGCGAAACCGAGCATGGGGTTGCCACTGGCCAGCGTCGCGCACGTGTAGAGGACGGTCGAAATCAGGACGGGGTGAAAGCGCCCCAGCGCCGTGTAGAGCGCACCGCGAAAGAAAACTTCCTCGGCGACGCCGTTGACAAGCGTGATCGCCACGATCACCGGATACCACCCGTGGTGGGCGTACAGCAGCACCCGGGTTATCAGCTCGGCTACCGGCGCGATCTCCCGGGCGATCAGCCCGCCGATCACGAAAACCCCGCCGAGCAGGAGGCCGATCGTCGTCCCGGTGATGACCGGCCGTTGGTTGCGGCCACGCCAGCAGATGCCGCCCAGATGCAGCGGGCCGGAGATGAACCCACCGGCGACCCACACCCCCGCCAGCGCCAGGGTCAGCCAGTAGAAGCTCGACTCGCCTGGACGGAGCCGCAGTGAATAACCAAGCACCGCAGCACCGACCACCAAAGTGATCGCGACCAGGACGCGGCGTCGCCGTACCAACGACGGCGGTTCATGGTGTGGCACAGCGACATTGGTGACGGCTCGCCACAGCTCGGAGAACACACTGGTGTGGTACGGGGTGGTGGCTTGGCTCATGCCGGACGTACCTTCGGGGTGAGAGTGAGCATGATGTCGAGGCCGGTTCGCAAGGCTCCGGCGACCGGACCGGGAACCATGTCGACCAGCTTAAGGGTGGGTCGGGCGATGGGTGGGGTGATCGCCCTGGCAAGCCGCCGGATGCGCAGGGCATCCCCGCCGGCCCACCCGGGATCCGTATCGGCGAGATGATGCGGATCGGCCAGCGCATTGACGGGCCGAGGCCTGCCGTTCGACGTCAATGCCCGGCCGATGGCGTCCCCGACGCCTAGCAGGCCGCCGGGCGGGTCGGGTACCCGGCCGCGCAAGCCGCTGGCGGAAGCCACCATCGGGTGATCCAGCGATTCCACCAGGTCGCCGGCCAATCCCGGGGGCACGGGCAGCGCGAGCCCGGTGACCAGCGACGCCAGCGAGGTGTCGACTCTGCCGACCGGCAATGCCGCGTGCCACCTGCCCGAGACACGCGCATACGTCTTGAGCAGGTCCCGGTAGGACGTGGTGT
The DNA here is from genome assembly GCA_963794245.1 of uncultured Actinomycetota bacterium. Taxonomy (GTDB): domain Bacteria; phylum Actinomycetota; class Actinomycetes; order Mycobacteriales; family Mycobacteriaceae; genus Mycobacterium. The sequence goes on from CAWCDD010000010.1 coordinate 693,065, forward strand.
CCGGGCCGGAGATGTCATAGGCGCCCGCGGGGACTCGCTCGGGGTTCGCCGCGGCGAGCAGATAGTGCAGCACGTCGCGGATGGAGATCGGATCGATCGGATTGTCCATCCAGCTCGGTGCCGGGATCAGCGGGAAACGATCTCCGACGTAGCGCATCATCTCGAACGACGTCGAGCCGGCGCCGATGATCACCGCCGCGCCCAGCCACACCAGTTCCGGCCCGTCGGGGACCGTCAGGGCCTCGGCCACCTCGGCCCGGCTGGCCAGATGGTCGGACAGTTCCCCGCCGGCGGGCACGAAGCCGCCCAGATAGACGATGCGCCGCACCCCGGCGTCCCTGGCGGCGGCCGCGACGTTGGCGGCCGACGCCTGGTCGGCGTCGCGAAAGTCGGGCTGACCGATCGCGTGCACCAGGTAATAGAGCACGTCAACCGGGCCCGCGGCATCCATCGCGGCCTGCGCCGACACGGGGTCGCAGGCATCGAGCTCGACCGGTGCGACGTGGTCAAACCAACCGAAGCGCTTGAGCCGCTCGGGATTTCGGGTGGCGGCTACCACTTGGTGCTGGTTCGCAAGCAACGCGGTGACTAGACGCGATCCCACATAGCCACTGGCACCGGTGACCAGAATTCGCATACCCCTGACCCTATCCCGCACCGGGCGCGCCTAAACCCCAACGGCCCGGCCGCGCAGCGGGGCGAGGGCAACAGCGTGACCAGACGCGGGCGCGCCCCGCAGAATGACCAGTGGTCATGGTCACAGTTAGTTAGGATGAACTAACGAACCTACGGTGCCGTAACCCGGGCATGAACACAATCACAGGGGGCAGTTCGGGAAGTCTCGGACTGAAAACCACGACCGCCACCGCAGATCCGTCAATCGCCGCAGCTGCGGTGAAGTTCCCGCCAAACCGGTATACGCAGGACGAGGCGATCGGGGCGCTGACCGACTTCGCCGGGCCAGAATTTCGCCGGTTCGCCCTGAGCAGTGGGGTGGAGCACCGTAACACCGCCCTGCCGCTGTCGCGATACCGCGAGCTGACCGGTTTCACCGAAGCCAACGCCGCCTACCTCGACGTCGCTCTTGACCTGGCCGAGCAGGCGCTGGTGACGGCGCTGGACGAGGCAGGCGTCGAACCGTCGGAGGTGGACATCGTCTTTTCGACGACGGTGACCGGACTGGCCGTACCGACGGTGGAGGCACGCCTGGCGGCGCGGGTTGGGTTGCGCCCAGATGTCAAACGCATCCCGCTGTTCGGCCTGGGTTGTGTGGCGGGTGCGGCCGGAACGGCCCGCATGCATGACTACCTGCGCGCCTTCCCCGACCAGGTGGCCGCGCTGCTGGCCGTCGAGCTGTGCTCTTTGACCATTCAGCGCGAAGACAATTCGGTGGCCAATCTGGTCGCCAGCAGCCTGTTCGGCGACGGCGCCGCGGCCGTCATCGCGAAGGGCGCCAACCGCGCGGCCCGGCCTGCTGGTCCTCGCGTGCTGGCCACCCGGAGCAGGCTCTACCCCGACACCGAAGACGTCATGGGCTGGAATATCGGCAGCGACGGCTTCCGGATCGTCTTGTCGGCCGACGTTGCGACGGTCACCGAGAAATACCTGGGCGACGACGTCCGCGGATTTCTCGCCGACCACGGGCTGACACCGCAGGACGTGTCGCGATGGGTCTGCCACCCCGGCGGGCCACGCGTGATCGAAGCGGTGGAGGACGTGCTGGACCTGCCCGGGGATGCCCTTGATCACACCCGAAACTCGTTGCGCGACAACGGCAACTTGTCGTCGGTCTCGGTGCTGGATGTGCTTCGGGCCAACCTGGCGGATCCGCCGCCACCTGGCTCGTTTGGCCTGATGATCGCGATGGGTCCGGCCTTCTGCTCCGAGCTCGTTCTGCTGGCCTGGTAGCCCCGGACACGTGATACACGAGATAGTGGTGACATGTACTACCTGCTGATTCTCGCGGTCGGGCTGGAGCGTGTTGTGGAGCTGGTGCTGTCCAAGCGGAATGCGCAGTGGTCTTTTACCCAGGGCGCCAAGGAGTTTGGCCGGCCGCACTACATCGTGATGGTCGTCATTCACACCGCCCTGCTGGTCGGCTGCGTGGTCGAACCGTGGGCATTGCACCGGCCGTTCATTCCATGGCTGGGCTGGCCGATGCTGGCCATCGCGGCGGCCAGTCAGGTTCTGCGCTGGTGGTGCATCGCCACGCTGGGACGGCGGTGGAACACCAGGGTGATCGTGTTGCCGGAGGCGCCCCTGGTGAACCGGGGGCCCTACCGGTGGCTGCACCACCCGAACTATGTTGCAGTGGTGGCCGAAGGGTTCGCTTTACCGCTGGTGCACACGGCGTGGCTGACCGCGGCTACTTTCACGGTCGCCAACGCGATCCTGCTCAGCGTGCGCCTCCGGGTGGAGAACTCCGCGTTGGGCTACACATGAGCACGTATGACACCGACCTGCTGATCGTCGGCGGCGGCCCAGGTGGGCTCGCCACGGCGTTGCAGGCGCGCAGGCACGGGCTTTCGGTGATCGTGGCAGAGCCGCGCGAGGATCCCATCGATAAGGCGTGCGGCGAGGGGCTGATGCCCGGCGGCCTCGCAGAACTGACGTCGCTCGGCGTCGACCCGGCCGGCATGCCGTTTCGCGGGATCGCCTATGTCAGCGAGCAGCGCCGCGCCGAGGCGCTGTTTCGCACCGGGCCGGGCCGCGGCGTGCGGCGCACCACCCTGCATGCCGCACTGGAGGCACGCGCCAAAGAGCAAGACACCGAATGGATTCGGACCAAGGTAACCACCGTCGAGCAGGACGCGGATGGCGTGAGCGCCGCGGGCGTCCGGGCGAAGTTCTTGGTGGGGGCCGACGGATTGCACTCGACGGTCCGGCGCTGCGTCGGCATCAAGGCCACGGCCGGAAAACCACGGCGGTATGGCGTGCGTTGGCATTTCACGGTGCCGGCCTGGTCGGACTTTGTCGAGGTGTATTGGTCCCGGTTGGGTGAGGCGTACGTGACGCCGGTGGAACCAGATCTGGTCGGGGTGGCGATCCTGTCCCAGGGACGCCCCGAGCTGGACTGGTTCCCGCGGCTGGCCCGACAGCTCGAGGGCGCGAGCCGCGGGCCCGCGCGCGGCTGCGGCCCGTTGCGGCAGGTTGTTTCGCGCCGCGTCGCGGGCCGGGTGCTGTTGGTGGGCGACGCGGCGGGCTACGAGGACGCGCTGACCGGCGAAGGCGTCAGCCTGGCCGTCAAGCAAGCCGCGGCGGTGGTCGACGCCATCGTCAACGAGACACCGGCAGCCTATGAGTCCTCGTGGCACCGGGTTACCCGCAACTACCGGCTACTGACCCGGGCGGTGGTGTTGGCCAGCACGCCGCGCGTGACGCGCCGCGCCATCGTGCCGGCGTGTGAGCGCCTGCCCGGGGTGTTCCGCTTCGGGGTCAACATCCTGGCGAGCTAGCGCTAGCGCGCCTTCCAGACCGGCTCCCGCTTCTCGGCGAACGCCAACGGCCCTTCCTTGGCGTCCTCGGATCTGATCAGGGTGCGCATCTCGTTCACGGTGCGCTCCCAGCCCACCTCGTCGCCGGTGATGACGCCGTTGTCGACCCCGGTGGCGATGCGCTTACTGGCCTGCACCGACAGGGGCGCGTTGACGGTGATGCGCGCCGCCATCGCCAGCGCCGCGTCGAGCACGGAGCCTTCCTTGACGACCTGATTGACCAGGCCCCATTCCCAAGCGTCGGATGCCGTCATCGGTTCACCCGTCAACAGCAGTTCCATCGCCACCTTGCGGGGCAGCTGATCGACGATGCGGAAGACACCGCCGGCGGCGGCGATCAAGCCGCGTTTGACCTCGGGCAGACCGAATTTGGCCAGCTCGTGCGCGACGACCAGATCGCTGGCCAGCGCCAGTTCGGTGCCGCCGCCCAGCGCGGTGCCGTTGACCGCGGCGATGGTGGGCTTGTCGATGAAGTGGTGCACGTAACCGGCGAAGCCCCAGTCCCCGTGGTCGGGGTGGTACAGGTTCTCCCGGCGAGCGATCGCCTTGAGATCGGCTCCGGCGCAAAACGATTTGTCGCCGGCACCGGTGATCACCACGGCCCGTACGTCGGGGTCGTGCTGCGCTTCCTCCAGCGCATCCCCCACCCCGATGCTGACCGCGGCGTTGATCGCGTTGCGCGCCTCGGGGCGGTTGATGGTAATGACCATCACGTTGCCGTGGTGCTCAACCAGCACTGCAGGCGCAGCGCCGTCAACGTCCGTCACAGCAGCTCCACGATGGTGGCGTTGGCCTGGCCACCACCCTCACACATCGTCTGCAGACCGTAGCGAATTCCGTTGTCCCGCATGTGGTAGAGCAGCGTGGTCATGATCCGGGCTCCCGAGCCGCCGAGGGGGTGGCCGAGCGCGATCGCACCGCCGTTGGGGTTGAGCTTCTTCTCGTCGGCGCCGATGTCTTTCAGCCACGCGAGCGGAACCGGCGCGAACGCCTCGTTGACCTCGTAGGCACCGATGTCGCCGATACTCAGCCCGGACCGCTTCAGCACTTTCTGGGTTGCCGGAATCGGCGCGGTCAGCATGATGACCGGATCGGCTCCGGCCAGTGTGGCCGTGTGCACCTTGGCAATTGGCTTGAGCCCTAGCTCCTTGGCCTTCTCCGCCGACATGAACAGCAGCGCGGCCGCACCATCGGAGATCTGCGAGGAATTGCCGGCATGGATCACGCCGTCCTCCTTGAACGCCGGCTTCAGCGAGGCCATCTTCTCCATCGGCGTACCGCGCCGGATGCCTTCATCCTTGAGCACGACGTTGCCGTCGGAGTCCTTGATGCCCACGATCTGGTCGTCAAACGCGCCGGAATCCTGTGCGGCAGCGGCCTTTTCATGGGAGTCGAGGGAGAACTGGTCGAGCGCGGTGCGGTCGAAGCCCCACTGCTCGGCGATCATCTCGGCGCCGAGGCCCTGGTTGGGGATCTTGCCGTCGTAGCGCGAGATGAATGCCTCGGGGTAGGGCCGTCCGCCGTTGGCCAGCGATGCCCCCATCGGGGTGCGAGACATCGACTCCACACCGCCGGCAACGACGACGTCGTAGTGGCCGGCCACCACGCCGGCCGCGGCGAAGTGGATGGACTGCTGGCTCGATCCGCACTGGCGGTCGATAGTCACGCCCGGAACGGTCTCCGGCCAGCCCGCGGTCAACAGCGCGGTGCGGCCGATGTCGAGGGCCTGCTCGCCGGCCTGCATCACGCAGCCCCAGATGACGTCGTCAACGATTTCGGGGTCGATACCGGCCCTGGTGGCCAGTCCGTTGAGCACCTGCGCGGACAGCTCGGCGGGGTGCACGCCGGAAAGTCCGCCGTTGCGCTTGCCGACGGGCGAGCGTACGGCCTCGACGATGACAGCTTCAGGCATGGTTATGTCTCCTTTGACTCCGGTATTGCGTCGATTGTCGGCCAAGGGGTTGGGCGGCCGCGTGGCGGGGTGGTCACCACCGGGCGGGAGACCACCACAAGATCCGCGAATCCGCTATCGCGCGTGATATCGCTTCCGAAAGTCGCTCGAGGTCGGTCGCGCTAGGTCCGGTGGCCCGAACACAGTGCGGCAGGTCGCCGAGATTGCCGCCAACGTCGTGATCGGCGCGAGATCACAGCCCTGACGGCAATTTCGGCGCTTGTCGGGGACGGATCTAACCGACGGGGTACCCCACCGACTTGATTTCGGTGTACTGGTCGAACCCGGCCACGCCGTTCTGACGGCCCACCCCGCTGTCCTTGTATCCGCCGAACGGCACGTCGGCTCCATACGGAGCGCCACCGTTGACGCCGATGAAGCCCGCCTTGATTCGGCGGGCCACCGCCAGCGAACGCTCCAGCGAACCCGACATCACGTTGCCGGCCAATCCGTACACGCTGTCGTTGGCGATGCGGATCGCGTCTTCCTCGTCGTCGAACGGGATGACGGACAACACCGGGCCGAAGATCTCTTCTTGAGCGATCGTCATGGAGTTGTCGACGTTGGTGAAAAGCGTTGGCCTGACAAAGTATCCCTTGTCGAAGCCGGTGGGCGCGTCCGGTCCGCCGACCAGTGCCGTCGCGCCCTCTTCGACGCCCTTGTTGATGTAGTACTGCACGCGTTCGCGCTGCTTCTCCGAAATCACCGGGCCGCACAGGGTTCCGGGGTCTTGAGGGTCGCCGCACGTGATGTTCTCGTAGATGCCCTTGAGGATCTCCACACCCTCGTCGTAGCGGGATCGCGGCAACAGCATGCGGGTGGGGTTCGCGCAACCCTGGCCGGCGTGCATACACGGTGCGATGCCGATCGCGCAGGCCAACCCGAAGTCGGCATCCTCCAAAACGATGGTGGCCGACTTGCCGCCGAGCTCCAGGAACAGCCGCTTCATCGTCGCAGCGCCCTTTTCCATGATCCGCTTGCCGACGACGGTCGAGCCGGTGAACGAGATCAGGTCGACCTTCGGCGACAGCGTGAGCTCCTCGCCGACAAAGTGATCCGACGCCGTGACGACATTGACGACGCCGGCTGGGATGTCGGTCTTTTCGGCGATCAGCCGGCCCAGCCGGGTCGCGTTGTAGGGGGTGTTGGGCGCCGGCTTGAGCACAACCGTATTGCCAGTCCCCAGTGCCTGACCAAGCTTGTTGAGGGTGACCTCGAACGGGAAGTTCCACGGCACGATGGCGCCGACCACGCCCACCGGCTCCCGCCAGACCTTGATGGATGTGTTCGCGCCGGTAAGGCTGATAACCCGGTCGCCGAGGTCGGTCTCCCACGCGTACTCGTCGATCAGCCGGGCCGGGTACTTCAGTCCGTCGGCCAGCGGGGCGTCCAATTGCGGGCCGAACGTGATGGCCCGGGGCGAGCCGACTTCGAGGATGAGCTCCTCGCGCAGCTCCTCCTTCTCGGCCTCGATCGCGTCATGCAGCTGCAGCAGGCAGCGCTTGCGCAGCTCCTTATTGGTCGACCAGTCGCTCTCGTCGAAGGCACGCCGGGCGGCGTCGATGGCCCGGAGCATGTCCTCCTTCGACGCGTCGGCGACCTCGCCGAGGGGCTCCTCGGTCGCGGGGTTGATGTTGGTGAAGGTGCCGGCTTGGCCATCGACGAGCTTCCCGTCGATCATCATCTTCGGCTCGAACCGGACCTTTACAGTGTCAGCCATATTTGTTCAGCTCTCTTCAAACTCGTTCGCTTGTGACTCGTCCCAACGGAGAGCCTTACCGGAAACTAGCCGATTGGCAACACGCGACGTGCAGGCAGCCCCCTGACGTGCGATTACCGCACGCTCGCTCGGCACCACGACCGCACTATTTCTGGGCATCGAACAGCACTGGCACAGACGTCGGCGACCGGAACACCTGTCCACGGATATGCGGGTCGTCCGCGTCGGGATCCAGCCGGAGATTCGGCAGCCGATCCAACAAAAGGTTGATCGCGGTCCGCATCTCAAGCCGCGCCAAGTGCATGCCCAGGCAGACGTGGACGCCGTGCCCCCAGCCCAGATTTGCCCGAGCCTCCCGGTGGATATTGAAGGTGTTCGGATCGGGATAGCGATCCTCTTGCCGGTTCGCCGAACCGAGCATCGGCATCACCGTCGCCCCGGCCGGGATCGCCACGCCACCGAGTTCGGTGTCGCGAGTCGCCACCCGGGTGATGGTCAGCAGCGGCGATTCCCACCGCACGCCCTCCTCGATGGCCTGCGGCAGCAGCGATCGGTCCGCTCGGATCGCCTCCAGCTGCGCGGGATCGGACAGCAGCGCCAGCAGCAGGCTGCCCAGCGACCGGTAGGTCGTCTCGACGCCGGCGGGCAGGAGCAGCCGGAGGAACGAGAAGATCTCTTCGTCCGCGAGCTTTTCCCCGTCGATTTCGGCGGCACCGAGCGCGCTGATCAGGTCGTCTTTCGGATCGGCGCGGCGGGCCGCAAGGATCGGGGCGAAGTAGTCGCACAGGGCCGCCGAGGCCGCGAGCCCGCGTTCGGGGTTCATCAGCCAACTCAGCAATGAGATCGACCACCGCTGAAACTGTGGGTAGTCCTTTTCCGGCAAGCCCAACAGGCCGGCAATGATCTGGCTCGGGTAGTCGAAGGTGAACTCCTTCACCAGATCTGCTTTGCCATTCGGTGCGAAGTTGTCGATCAAGCCATTGGCCACCCGGCTGACCAACTCGTCCTGCCAGCGCGCCAATGACTTCTGCGAGAACGCCTTTGACACCAATGACCGCAGCCGGCCGTGGACGGGCTCGTCCATGCCGAGCATCACGCCCTCACCGAGAACCGGGCCGAACGCGGCGATGACGGCAGCCGAGGAGAACGTCTCGTTGTCGCGCAGCATCTGCTGAATGTCCTCGTGGCGATACACGATGAACATCGGCAGCGACTCCTCGTGCGGAAGTGCCCCCGACGTTTCGAGCCGCTGTACCGGCTCCTCGTGGCGCAGCCGCGCGAGCTCGGTGTACGGATCGCGCACGTCACCGGAGATCGCGTCGTCGAAGGATCCGAAATCCTCCAGGTCGTCGAAAAGCTGTTCCATAGCTACCCCTTACTCCCCTTCAGTTCCCTTGCGGCGCTTGGCCGCCAGGGATGCCAAGCGTTGCAGTACCGGTTGCGGAAGAACGCGCGCGACCAATACCATTGCCTTTTGGTTGACTGTCAGCGGCCATGCGCCGTCGCGCATCGAGCCCTGCTTGGGTATGCCCAAGATAGTCCGGGACATGTGATGCATCCCCGCTGCGGGAAGAATTCGGCTGGCCGCCAACAACATCGACGCATCCGGCCCCACCCCCCTACGGCGAAACGAGCCGGTGTCTTCTAGCGCCTTGACCAATCCGCCGGCGAACCGTTCGGGTGGGCGAGCGAATTTCATCGCGAACCGGCCGCGGCTGTTCATGGTGTTGTGCAGCCGGGCATAGGGGCCGCCGAAGTTGCGATCGTCGGTGGTGCCCGCGTCGGTGATGATCTCGGTGTCGTAGGTCCCGGCGACCAAAACGGTGACCCCGAGGCCGAACGGCGCGATCTCTACCGCCATCGACTCACCCCAGCGCTCCAACGCGCCCTTGGCCGCCGAGTACGGCGCGGTGGCCGGCTGGCCGCGTACCCCGGCCGCGCTGGATACCAAGACAATTCGGCCCTGACCGGCCGCCCGCATGGACGGCAGCAGCGCCTGGGTGAGCGCGACCGGGCCCAGGACGCTGGTGGCGAATATGTTCTGCCACAACGCCATATCCGTCTCCTCCACCATTCCGGCGGCGGAGATCCCGGCATTGTGTACCAGCGCGTACGGTGCGCCGACCGCTTCTTCGATCGCCTTGGCAGCCGCGGCGATCGACCCGGTATCCAACAGGTCGAGCTGCACCCCGATCAGCCGATCGTCGTCGTCTTCGGCGCCCGTCGCCTCCCGAAGCGACGGAAGCCCCCGGTCGGGGGTGCGCATCGCCGCAATCACCCGCCAGCCCTCCCGGTAGAGGCGAACCGCCGAGGCGAAGCCGAGACCACGGGAAGCGCCGGTGATGACGACGCTGCGCGGCTCAGCCATTCTGGCTCGGGGTTGCACAGGCGCCCTGACCCGGCGGCGGTGGGTCGACGTGCGGTCGCCCGTTGGGCTCCCCGCTCGCCCAGGTCGACCAGATGCCTACCGAGTACGGGCCTTTCGCGCCCGCCTTCTCGTAAAATCCTTGCGGATCATAGACTTTGGCCTCTGGATAGGGCCACGGGCACGCGACGGAAGTGGCCGCATGACTGGCCTTGATGGCCCAGAACCAGGCGCCATAGGCGAAGTACGACACGTTCATGATCGCGAACATCACCAGGAACGTGCCGAGCACCGGACGGCTGGGGAAGACCTTGGCTTTCGCGGTCAGCTTCTCCGCGACTGATTTTCCGGTGTCGTCCCGATAGCAGAGGATCGCCGCGGGCACCATCACGAAGGTGACGGAGAACGACTCCCAGATCAGCGGGAACTGGAAGGTCGTGCCGGTGAATACCGAGCCCCACGGAATCACCTGGGAGTAGATGTACATGCCGGCGTGCACCAGCTGAATCTCCAGCCACGCATCGAAAACGAAACCGATCACACAGGCCAGTAGGCCCAGGCTCCATAACGGGTGCCGCGACACGAAAGCCTCGGGGCCTTTTCGGGCCTGCAGTTTGCGAAGGATCCAGATCGCCGGGAAGTAGGGCCCGAAATAGAACATCACGTAGCCGAAGACGACGAACGGTTCGACAGTCGGCGACAGCGATACCAGCGGCCATGATTCCGGCCAGTGGATGAGGTCGGGGTTGTAGACCGCGAACGGCGACCAGTTCATGATCGGGTCCTGCCACACAATCAAGGTGGTGCACAGGAACATCAGCATCACCGGGCTGCCCGGATTGCGCCGCCAGCCCCTGATGAACACCACCAGCAGCACGAGCAGCATGACGCAGGTGGCAACGTGCAGGAAGGTGATGTAGTCCAGGCCGAAGATGAACTTCACCGGGCGGGGCCGGCCCTGCACGTTCGGATTGGCGACGCGCGGGTCAAGGGCGACACGACAATTCGCGATGAAGAAGAGCGCGAACGCCGCCAGCGCGGCGCCGGCGATCCAGCCGCCCCAGCCGCGCTTTTGGCCAACGCCGGGCGAAGATGCCGGTTTCGCTTCCGCGGCAGGCGATGTGGATTGGTCGGTACTCATTTGGGTCAGCCTTCCTCTCCGAAGCGATCGACCAGATGCGAGTTGATGCCGTCGGCCTCGAGAGTCCGTGCGACAAGATAGCCCGCGCCCATCCAGGCCCGGCGGGTCCATTTGCCGAACGACACTCGAGTCCCGGGTGCGCCGGACGCGGCGGGCATCATCTTGACTCGCTCCAGCGCCTCTTTGACGCCGCGCGGGCTGAGCGGATGGGCGTCGGTGAATGCGCGCACGAGTGTCGCGGCGACGTCGCGGTTCACCACGGTCACGCAGAACTCCGGGCGACTGCCGTTGTACTTCTTCGCGTAAGCGTCGAGGAAGTCCTGGCCGATCTGGTTCGCCTCGTCGTACTGGTCGACACCCGTCCAGCCCATGAACGCGTTCCACATGATCGGGTTGACCCATGCGTTCTGCCACGCGGTGGTGGTGAAGCGGGGTGGGTCCCAGCCGAGGCTCTCGAGCGCCGGGTTGATGAAGACGATTCCGAATCCGAAGCCCAGGTGCACGATCGCCTCGGCCTTTGCCTCATGGAGCGTCTGCACGGCGACGTTGATGTCCTGGGCCGTCTGGGCGATTGCAACTTCCGCCACGATGCGAATGCCCTTGCGGCGACAGGCACTTCGCAGGTTCTTCAGGTAGCTCTCGCCAATGAGACTCTGTTCGACCAGTACGCCGATCTCGGCGAGTCCTCTTTTGGCGATGAGGTCGGCGAGGAAGATCGGCTCATCGGTCATGGACCCCTGGGGGAATGCGAAGGTCCACTCGCCTAGCCAGTCGTCGGTGCCGGTCACGCTGATCGCGGGCACTTTGTACCGTTCCTCGATCGCTTCGCGCAGCGGCACGCAGTTGTCGGTGATGTTCGGACCGAAGACCACCAGGCAGCCCTCGTCGACCAGTTCGCCGTACGCGTCGATCACCGCCTTGACCGAGCCCTTGGGCAGACCCTCCACCTCGCGATAGATCATCTGCACGGGACGGTCCATCAGGCCCTGGGCGACCGCCTCTTCGAAGATCAGGTCGAAAGTCTGGGTGAAGGAGGCGAAGAGATCCTCGGGAAAGCCCGGCGGCAGCGTGAAGTCCATCAAGTAGCCGACCTTGATCGGCTCAGCACTGCTTTCGTAGGACATCTGACCTCCCGGGTGACCCGTTCACTCGCAACGATCCATGGCAGACCTAATATTTGTTCAGACGTAGCTCAGACGGTAACGGGGGCGGTGTGCAGCGTCAATCATCTATTCGCCTCCGCCCAGGTAGACGTCGGCCATCTCGCCCAGAGCCCGGCCCACTGCCACGTCATCGGTGAGCGGCCCGGCAATCGCCGCCCGTGCCGCCTGTTGCATGGTCAGGCCCTCGGCAACGAGCCGCCCTGCCGCAATCAGCACGCGGGTCGACGCGACCTCGCGCAGCCCACCGGTTTCCAGGCGGCGGATGGCCTGGCCGAAACGAACGAGCTCGGCCGCCGTCGCGGCGTCCACACCCGCTTCGTGCGCGACGATGCCCTCTTCGACATCTGCTGCGGGGAAACCGAATTCGATGGCGACCATGCGCTGGCGCGTCGAATCCTTGAGGTCCTTGAGCACGCTCTGATAGCCGGGGTTGTACGACACCACCAGGCCGAATCCGGGCGCCGCGTCCAGCGTGATGCCCAGCCGCTCGATCGGCAGCTGCCGCCGGTGGTCGGCGAGCGGATGCAACACCACGGTCGTGTCCTGTCGGGCCTCCACGACTTCGTCCAGGTAGCAGATCGCCCCCTCGCGAACCGCCCGGGTCAACGGACCGTCCACCCACACCGTCTCGTCGCCCCGCAGCAGATAACGCCCGACTAGGTCTGCCGTGGTGAGGTCGTCGTGACAGGCAACAGTGATCAGCGCCCGGCCGAGGTCGTGGGCCATCGCCTCGACGAAGCGGGTCTTGCCGCAACCCGTCGGTCCCTTCAAGACGAGCGCCAGGCCCTGGCGGTAGGCGGCTTTGAAGATGGCCTCTTCGCCGCCGACCGCCTGGTAATAGGGCCGTACCCCCGCAACGCGGGGTTCCGGGTCGGGATCCGCACCGTTGCGAGAAGCGATCCCGGACTCGTTGGTCATAACGCCCCTTCTGCCGATTGATTGGAGCCTAACCGGAACAGATGTTTGTTTCAAGTGCGCTGACGTGGGGCTTTGGATCTGATGCCTGTACACGAACTGCATTCGGAGACTTGCCATCAGCGTGAAATCACCGCGATCAGGCGCTCACCCTCCGCCGAACCTCTGCCGAGCGCAGCGCGGACCGGAACAGCGGTCCGATCACGCCGGCGAGCTGATCCGGGCGCGCGATCGTGGCATGCGCGGTACTGCCGAACACCCGGCGCAGCGATGCGACATCCGTACCCGCGCCGACGGTCAGGCATACGCAGCCGGTCCCCCGGCGCCGCGCCTCCGTCAGCGCGCGGCGCGCGTCCGCGGCACCGTAGGCCCGCTCGTACCCGTGGTCGTAGGCAAGGCCATCCGACAACACCACAAGGAGCCGTCGTGACGTGCCGCCGCGCGCCTCCAAGACCGACGAGCCGTGGCGGATGGCCGCGCCGAGGCGCGAATACGCGCCGGGCTCCAGGCTGTTGAGCCGCCTGATGATGTGGGCGTCGAGATGGTCGTCGAACCGCTTGACGGGCACCATGGTTACCGCCGCGCGCCCCTGCGAGTAGTAGGCGTAGAGCGAGACCCGGTCACCGAGGTCGTGCAGTGCGACTGTCAGGTTGGCTACCGCCGCGCGCTGTTGCTCATGCACCGTGCGCCCCAACGTTCCGGGCTCACCCGCCGACCCCGACACATCCAGAAGCAGCAGCACCGACAGGTCGCGCCGACGCCGCAAGCTGTCCAGGTACACCGACTCGTCGGGCACCGATCCGGCCCGCACCTCGACGCGCGCTTCGACCGCCGCGTCGATGTCGATGTCGTCACCCTGCGGCTGACGGTGGCGACGGTGCAGCCCCATGCCGAGTCGGGATAGCGGCCGTCGCACGCCGATCGCGTCGTCGATCGCTTGGGTCGCCGATTCTTTGATCTTGGGCTCGACCTCCCGCACCGTGCACCAGGCGGGCCGGTAGCGCTTGCGGCTGACATCCCACTCCGGATACCGCGCGCCGTCCGCGGCGGCCTTGGCGTCGTCAACGTCCTCGCTCGTGGTCGAGGCCAGCGACGACACGGCGTGCAAACCGCGCTTCCCGGAATTCGTGCGGTGCGTCGGGGTGTCCGCGCCCGGCGGTCCGCCGCCGCTGCCGGTCTTGCGCGCAGAGGACAACATCCTCTTCAGCCACTTGCCGATGAAACCGCCCCCGCCGACCGGGCTGGTGAACAGATCCGGATCGTCGGAGTCGTCGACCTCGCCGTCGTCAAGTTCGTCGGGCTCCTGCGCACCGCGGCCCCGCGGGACATGCTTCGCGAGTGCCTCTTCGTCTTGTTTGACCACCCGGGCGCACGCGGCCATCACCTTGGCGGCGCGGATAGCGCCGAACTCCGGTGCCGGGTCGCCAATCGCGCAGCGTCCGGTCGCAATGTCCAGCGACGCGGCGGGCGAGTCACTGCGACTGGCGATATCCGTGTTGCCCAACGACACCAAAACGGTTGGTAGTAAATGCGCGTTGGCGACCAGTGCGCGGTGGCCTTCGATCGCCAGGTAGCGCCTCGCCAGCCGGGGGTGACGGACCAGGGAGCCCACCACATCGGGGTCCAGGCTGCCGGCGGCGATCATCGACGCGTGTACGGCTACGGCCTCGAGTCTCGCGCGGGCGCCCGCGGCGGCATCGACATAAATCGTCTGGCCGTCCGTCCAGGCGACTTCACCTGGCGGTACCTCGGCCACCGCCACGGCCCGCCCCGCGAGCGCGGAGGCGAGCATGCCCAGGGCCTGCAACCGCTCGGCCTGTGCGTCGTCCCCCAACGCGACCTCCGACTTGTTGACCAAATATCTGTTCCACCGTAAAGTCCGGCGTCACGGCAGTCAAACAGCCGTCGGTTAGTCAGGAGCACTTCATGATTGACTTCACCGGCCAGGTAGCTGTGGTTACCGGCGCGGGCCGCGGACTCGGCCGCCTTTACGCGCTGGACCTGGCGCGCCGCGGCGCCGCGGTGGTGGTCAACGACCTCGGCTGCGGAATGCGCGGCTTACCAGATGAGGGCGCCGACAGGGGCGTCGCCGACGAGGTGGTCGACGAGATCACGAAGGCGGGCGGTCGCGCGATCGCCTCCTACGACTCGGTGGGCAGTCCGGGGGGCGGCCAGGCGATCATCGATGCGGCCGTGGGCGCATTCGGGCGCCTCGACTCCGTCGTCAGCAATGCCGGAATTTTCGGCAGCGTGCCATTCGAAGACCTCTCGCAGGACGACTGGACGCGAATGCTTCGCGTGCATCTGGACGGCGCGTTCTATCTGTCCCAGCCCGCGTATCGCGTGATGAAGAAGAACGGGGGCGGCAGGTTCGTGTTCATCTCGTCCTCCGCCGGAATCTTCGGCCAGCCGCTGGAGGCTCACTACGCCGCGGCGAAGGCCGGCCTGGTGGGGTTGACGAACGTGATCGCGATCGAAGGCGAAGCGCACGGGATACTCGCGAATTCCGTGATGCCAACCGGCTTTTCGCGGATGGTCACCGAGACGGTCGGTGACGAGAAGTTCCTCGCCGAATCCGGCTTCATGCAGGCCATTCGGCCCGAACTCGTCGTGCCACTGGTGACGTTTCTCGCCAGCCGCGCCTGCACATTCACCCACCGCAACTATTCGGCTGCCGCCGGACGGTATGCGCGGATATTCGTCGGACTCAGCGTTGGGTGGCTGGCAGATACCGAGAGCGAACCGACGGCGGAAGACATCGAGGCACATCTCGAAGAGATGTCCGCCACCGAGCGATTCCTGATACCCGGCTCGATCGTCGACGAGGTACTGGAAGTCTGTGAGCGACGCGGTGTCAGCGCGATGCCGGGCAACGCCGAGATCGCATTCCCCGAGGCACATTCCCGATAAGCGTTATTGACCGCCGAAATGCTCCACCGTAAAGTCCGGCTAAGTCGCAGTTAGCCACGATCAGAGTCAAGGAAAAGTGGACTTCTCCTACCCGCCGGAGCTGGAACAGTTCCGCATCGAGCTGCGCGACTGGCTGTCCGCGAACCTGACCGATGAGCTGGTGGCCGCCCGCCGGCCGTCGGGCCGCGACGACGCGACATTCGAGATGCTGCGCGGCTGGAGCCGGACCATGTCCGACGCGGGATGGGCCGCCGTCTCCTGGCCTCGCGAATACGGTGGTCGCGGGGCGACGGTTCTCGAGCAACTGATCTACACCGAGGAGACCACTCGCGCGCGGGCTCCGATGCCGCTCAACGTCATTGGGATGAACAACATCGCCCCCGCGATCATGCAGTACGGCTCCGAAGACCAGAAAAAGACACTGCTCCGCCGCATGATGCGGGCCGACGACATCTGGTGTCAGGGAATGTCGGAACCCGAAGCGGGATCCGATCTGGCGTCGCTGCGCACCCGGGCGGTGCGGGACGGCGACGACTTCGTGGTCAACGGACAGAAAATCTGGACCTCGCTGGGGCATCGGGCGCACTGGTGCCAGCTGTACGTGCGCACCGATCCCGACGCCCCGAAGCACCAGGGGATCTCCTGCCTGATCGTGGACATGAAGCTGCCCGGCATCGAGGTCCGTCCGCTCGTCACGCTCAACGGCGACACCGATTTCGCCGAGGTGTTCTTTCGCGACGTGCGGGTGCCGGCTGAGGCGTTGCTCGGACCGCTGAACGGCGGTTGGCAGGTGGCCACCACCACGCTCAGCCACGAGCGCGCCGGGGCCGCACGGCTGTACGCCGAAATGCAGGTGCGGCTGGAAGAACTGGTGGACGACATCGCCGCGAATACCGACGCCCTCGACGACCCCGTGACGTTGCGGCGGCTGGGCGAAATCGCGGTCCGCATCAAGTATCTCGAGGTGCTCTGCCAGCGGTCGATCTCGGCGACGCTGCACGGTGGCTCGGAAATCACCGCGTTTGGATCGGCCAGCCTCGCCAAGACCGTGTGGGGCGAGATCGGACAGGACATGGCCGCCCTGGCCTTCGACGTGCTGGGCACCCGCGGCACCAATGCCGCGTGGGCGAACTACCGCCTCACGTCACGCTCGCTGACCATCGCGGGCGGAACCACGCAGATCAACAAGAACATCACCGCGCAGCGCGTACTCGGATTGCCACGCAAATGAACCTCGAGCTCACCGACGAACAGGTCGCGTTGCGCGACACCGCGCGCCGCTTTCTTGCTGACAAGGCACCGATTTCGGGTCACGTGCGCGAACTGCTCGACGATCCGACCGGAGTCGACGACGCGGTCTGGCGCGGCCTGGCCGACCTCGGCACCACCGGGCTGCTGGTGCCGGAGGAACACGGCGGGGCCGGGATGACGATGGTCGAAGCCGGCGTCGTGGCCGAAGAACTCGGCGCCGCCCTGCACCCGGGGCCGTGGTTGTCCACCGCGGTCGCCGCGCCGCGCACGTTGACGCGGCTCTGCAACAATGACAGTGCCGCAACGATTTTGGCTGGAATCGCCGACGGGACGACGATCGCCACCGTCAGCTTCCTGGACTTCGAGAATGTCGCCGTCGAATCGGGCGACGGCACCGTCCTGCGGGGAGAGCTCGGCGATGTGTCCGATGCCGCAGCGGCCGACGTCCTGCTGGTGCTGGCCGAAGATCCAAACGGCACCGGGCTTTTCGCGGTGAACACCGACTCCCCCGGGGTCTGGATGCAGCCCGAGCGCGGTATCGATCAGACCCGCAAACAGTTTCGCGTCCGGCTCGACGGCACCCCCGCGCGGCGGCTGGCTACGGCTGCGCCGACTGACGTTTCGGCGGTGATCGACGACCTGCTGATCGCCACTGCTGCCGACGCACTCGGCGCCGCGCGGGCCGTTATGGACATGGCTGTCGAGTATGCAAAGGTCAGAAAGCAATTCGGTCAGGTCATCGGATCGTTTCAGGCGATCCAGCACCTGTGCGTCGACATGTACGAGACGATCGAGCTGGCCCGCAGCGGCGTCATCCACGCGCTCTGGGCGGCCGACGCCGAACTTCCCGCCGACGAACGGCATCTTGCCGCGCTGCGGGCCAAGGCGTTCGCGGGGCGACTGGCCACCGTGGGCGATACCGCGATCCAGGTGTTCGGCGGTATCGGCTACACCTGGGAGCACGATGCGCATCTTTACCTCAAGCGCCTGCTGAGCTGGAGCGCACTGCTCGGTGGACCCGACGGATATCTCACCGAACTCGGTGCGCGCCTTGCCAAGAGAGGGTCCCAATGAGCGCCTCGACGGATATCGAATACCTGCTGACCGCCACCCGTTCCGCGCGCAAGACCCTCGACCTGGACGCGCCGGTGGACCTAGCGGACATTCGCGAGTGCCTGCGCATCGGCCTGCAGGCCGCCAACGGCTCGAACTCACAGGCCTGGCGTTGGCTGGTCGTCGCCGATCCGACGCTGCGGGAAAAGATCGCCGAGTTGTACCGCGACGCCTATCTGAAGCGGGTCGGCGGTCAGCTGCTTGCCGACCTGCTGCCGGGCGACACGCCGGAGGGACGGCTGATGTCGTCGACGGAATGGCTGGTGGTGAACATGGCGAGGGTGCCGCTGCTGGTAATCCCTTGCTATGAGCCCTACTTGCCACGTATCGACGGCGATGAGTCGTTTCACCTGGCAACCCTGTACGGGTCGATCTTTCCGGCGGTGTGGAACTTTCAGCTGGCCTTACACACCCGCGGGTACGGCACCTGCGTGACGACCTTGCACCTCCACTACGAAGACGAGGTGCGGCAATTGCTCGGGATCCCGCCGAGCTATGTCCAGGGCGCCCTGCTGCCGGTGGGCCGGCTGCGGTCCGGGCACACCTTCTCCCCCGCCCCGCGGCGGCCCCTCGATGAAGTGGTCGCGGTGGACCGTTGGGACGGTCCCGGGCTCTAGAGCCCTAGAATGGGTCCGTCACCGCTGTTAGCAGCGCATTTGAGCCGGTTTCCGATCGGGCAATCTGATAGCCTTTAACAAAGATTTGGTTCGGCAGGAGGACGAATGCGTAGGTTTGCCCGGCCGCAGTCCTCTCGATATGCGAACAGCTAGCAATGGCCAAAGCCGAAACCTTGGCTAAGGGCAAGCGGACGAAGCCCGATCGTCTCGATCCGGCCGACGACTCCGGGACGCGACGCACCGAGATCCTGCAGACCGCGGCGTCTTTGATCGCATCATCGGGATTGCGAACCTCGTTGCAGGAGATCGCCGACGCGGCGGGGATTCTTCCCGGCAGCCTGTATCACCACTTCGAATCCAAGGAAGCGATCCTTGTCGAGCTGATCCGCCGCTATCAGGACGATCTGAACCGCATCGGGCTGAACGCGCAGGCCAGATTGGACGACGCCGATTCACGGCCGCCCGCCGAGAAGATCATCGAGCTGGGAGCGGCCATCGCCAACTGCGCCGTGCGGCACGGCGCAGCACTGCAGATGTCGTTCTACGAAGGACCGAGCGCGGATCCCGAGCTGATGCAGCTGACCCGCGAGCAGCCCGTCGCGATTCAAGAGGCCATGGTGCAAACGCTGCGCGCCGGACGGTGGAGCGGCTACATCAAGCCCGACATCGATCTACCCATACTGGCCGACCGCATCTGTCAGACCATGCTGCAGATCGGCCTCGACGTGATGCGCCACAACTCCCCTGCCGACCAGGTGGCAGAGCTACTGTGCCGAATCATCTTGCAAGGCTTGGCGGCCCGTCCACCCACCGATTCGGCATTGGATCGGTCCCACGCCTTCGCAGCCGCCAGCGCAGTCATCGAATCGTGGGCCGACGACAGCGATGCCGATCCCAGCGACAAGACGGCCCACGTCCGTGCGGTGGCGCGAACCGAGTTCGGCCGCAAAGGGTATGAGGCCACCACGATCCGGGACATCGCGTCGGCGGCGGGTCTTGGCACCGGCACCGTCTATCGGGTGATCGGCTCCAAGGACGAACTGCTGGCCTCGATCATGGAATCGTTCGGGCGCAAGGTTGAGGCGGGATGGGTCAGCGTGCTGCGCTCGGATGCCACACCCATCGAAAAGTTGGACGCGCTGAGCTGGGTCAACGTCAATGCGCTGGATCAATTCTCCGACGAGTTCCGGATTCAGCTGGCGTGGATGCGTCAGTCACCACCGAACACCCCCAACCCCGGCTGGCTGTATGCCACGCGGCTGCGGCAGATGAAATCGCTGCTCTCCGAAGGCATTCGCTCCGGTGAGATCCGCATCGACGCTCCCTCCACCGCGATGCTGGCGCGCTGCGTGATCGGCCTGCAGTGGATACCGGAGAACATTCTGCGCGAGGTCGGGAAACGGGCGGCGCTGATACACACCCGCGACACCGTGTTGCGCGGTGCCGCCGTTCGCGGCAAGTAAGACCGGCTATTTAATCCGCCCCCGGTATTGAACCAAATAACTGTTACCCATACAGTTGAGCAGTTAGAACCGCGTTGGCATTATCCGAGAAGGGGATTTCCATGACCATTGTCGATCGGTTGCGCTACGACGGCAAGCGCGCTCTCGTTGTCGGTGGCGCGACTGGCATGGGCGCCGCGGCGGCCAAGTCAGCGGCCGAGCTCGGTGCCGAAGTCATCGTGATGGATTACGCGCCAGTGAGCTATGACGTCGCCAAGTACATCCAGGTCGACCTGCGCGACCCCGCCTCGATCGACGCCGCGCTAGAGCAGCTGGACGGTCCCGTCCACGCCCTGTTCTCAGCCGCCGGCATTGCCGACGGCACGACCGACCTGCTGAAGATCAACTTCATCGGGCACCGCCACCTCATCGACCGGTTGCTGGAAAAGAACCAGCTTCCGTCGGGCTCGGCCATCTGCTTCATCTCCTCAGTCGCCGGGATGGGCTGGGAGAATGACCTGGAACTGCTGACGGACTTCTTGGCGACACCGGACTACGCGTCGGCGGTGGCCTGGTCAGAGGCGCACGAGGCCGAAGGCATCATCCACTACGGGACCAGCAAGAAGATCGTCAACGCCTACGTGGCAACCCAGGGCCTTCCCCTGCTGAAGAAGGGCATTCGCATCAACGCGATCTGCCCGGGCCCGACCGATACCCCACTGGCCCAGGCCAACGCCGACCTGTGGCTGACCTTCGCGCAGGACTACCGCGACGAGACCGGCTCCAAGGTCCATACGCCCGAGCAGATGGGCGACGTGATGGCATTCCTGAACAGCGCCGCGGCCTTCGGCGTCAACGGGATCACGGTGCTGGTGGACTACGGCCACACGATGGCGTCGCTGACCAACGCCTACCCGCCCGGCAAGCCGATCATCGACATCATCATGGGGCGCGTCAAACTTTGACGGCGGTAACGTCGGGGGCATGGCACGCATCATCGTCTTCGGCGGACACGGCAAGGTCGCACTGCAGCTGGCTCGCCATCTGACCCAGCGCGGCGACGAGGTGAGCTCGGTCTTCCGCAATCCCGACCACTCCGGAGACGTCGCTACCACCGGCGCCAAGCCGGTGGTGGCCGACATCGAGCAACTCGACACGGCCGCGCTGGCCGATTTGTTGACCGGGCACGACGCGGTCGTCTTCTCGGCCGGGGCGGGCGGCGGCAATCCGGCGCGGACCTATGCCGTCGACCGTGATGCCGCGATCCGGGTGATCGATGCCGCCGGGCAGGCCGGCATCAAGCGGTTCGTGATGGTGTCCTACTTCGGCGCGGGTCCGGATCATGGCGTGCCGCAGGATGATCCGTTCTTCGCCTACGCGGAAGCCAAGGCCGCCGCGGATACCCACCTGCGGGCCAGCGAACTGGACTGGACCGTGTTAGGTCCCGGCAGGCTCACGCTGGAGCCGGCGACCGGCCGCATCGTGGCCGGCCCGGGCAAGGGTGAGGTCTCCCGCGCCGACGTCGCGCTCGTCGTGGCCGCCGCACTGGCCAACGATTCGACCATCCGGCGAACCATCGAGTTCAACAACGGAGATATCCCGATCGCGGTGGCGTTGGCGGGCTGACTAGACTTCTTCTCGCAGCTGGTCTGCTTGCGCCGCACCCGCGGCGCCGGCATCGAGCGAAGCAACGTTAGTAACGCTTCGTAAGAGGGAACCCGGTGAGAATCCGGGACTGTCCCGCAACGGTATGCAGGAACGACCGCCGTCATAAGGCACTGGTCCTCAGAAGGATTGAGACTGGGAAGCGACGGCCACTAGGAGCACCACCCGGTGCGCGCCTGCGAGTCCGGATACCTGCCAGCTGTGCCGGGCGCGCCGCGCTCGGCGGCTCATCGCCTCGTGGAATGGGCGTTTGGCTGCAGCCGTTAACGGTAGTACTTCAGGTGCGTACCGCAATCGGATCGGCTGCATGTCCGCCGGCGGTGGCCACCACGCCGATTGAAGGACGAATATCGTGACCCCTCAAGCATTCACAGCGACAGTTGTCGGCTCTCCGCGCATTGGCCCGAAACGGGAACTCAAGCGCGCGACCGAGGGCTACTGGGCAGGACGCACCAGCCGAGCCGACCTCGAAAACGTCGCCGCGACCTTGCGGCGCGACACCTGGAAGGGCCTGGTTGACGCCGGGCTGGACTCGGTGCCGGCGAACACCTTCTCCTACTACGACCAGATGCTCGACACCGCGGTCATGCTCGGCGCGTTGCCGGCCCGGGCCGCGCAGGTTCCCGACGAGCTGGACCGCTACTTCGCCGCGGCGCGCGGCAACAAAGATGTCGCGCCGCTGGAAATGACCAAGTGGTTCGACACCAACTACCACTACATCGTTCCCGAGATCGAGCCCGCGACGAAGTTCGCGCTGAACCCGGGCAAGGTGCTCGGCGAGCTGAAAGAGGCTCTCGGGCAAGGAATTCCGGCACGCCCGGTCGTCATCGGACCGGTCACCTTCCTGTTGCTGAGCAAGGCCGTCAACGGTGGCGGCGCGCCGATCGAACGGCTGCAGGAGCTGGTGCCGATTTACTCCGAGCTGCTGTCGCTGCTGGCCGACAACGGCGCGCAGTGGGTGCAGGTCGACGAGCCGGCGCTGGTCACCGACATCTCCCCCGACGCCCCCGCCCTGGCCGAGGCGGTCTACAACGCGCTGGGCAAGGTGAGCAACCGCCCCGCCATCTACGTCGCCACCTACTTCGGTGACCCCGGCGACTCGCTGGGGGCGCTGGCCCGCACACCCGTCGAGGCAATCGGCGTCGACCTGGTTTACGGTGCCGACACCGCGGTGGCCGCGGTGCCCGAGCTCGCCAACAAGATCCTGGTGGCCGGTGTCGTCGACGGGCGCAACATCTGGCGCACCGACCTCGAAGCGGCGCTGGGCAAGCTGGCGACCCTGCAGGGTTCGGCGGCCACGGTCGCGGTCTCGACGTCCTGCTCCACCCTGCACGTGCCGTATTCGCTGGAGCCGGAGACCGGTCTCGACGATGCGCTGCGCAGCTGGCTGGCGTTCGGGCAGGAGAAGGTCGCCGAGGTGGTGGCGCTGTCCCGGGCGCTGCATGAGGGCCGCGACGCGGTCGCCGACGAGATCGCGGCCTCCAACGCCGCCGTGGCCTCCCGAAAGAAAGACCCGCGGCTGCACAACGACCGCCTCCGGGCCCGGATCGATTCGATCGTGGCGTCCGGTACGCACCGCGGCGACGCGGCACAGCGGCGCGCCAGCCAGGAGGAGCGGCTGCACCTGCCGCCGCTGCCGACCACAACGATCGGCTCGTTCCCGCAGACCGTCGCGATCCGCAAGGCCCGCGCCGCGCTGGTCGCCGGTGAGATCGACGAGGCCGAATACGACCGCAGGATGAAGCAGGAGATCGCCGACGTCATCAAGCTGCAGGAGAACCTCGGCATTGATGTGCTGGTGCACGGCGAGCCGGAGCGCAACGACATGGTCCAGTACTTCGCCGAGCAGCTGGACGGCTTCTTCGCCACCAAGAACGGCTGGGTGCAGTCCTACGGCAGCCGCTGCGTGCGGCCACCGGTTCTCTACGGTGACGTCATCCGCCAGCGGCCGATGACGGTGGAGTGGGCCAAGTACGCGCAGTCGCTGACCGAAAAGCCGGTCAAGGGCATGCTGACCGGCCCGGTGACGATCCTGGCCTGGTCGTTCGTCCGTGATGACCAGCCATTGGCCGACACCGCCAACCAGGTGGCGCTGGCCATCCGCGACGAGACGGTGGATCTGCAGTCCGCCGGCATCGCGGTGATCCAGGTCGACGAGCCCGCGCTGCGCGAGCTGCTGCCACTGCGTCGCGCCGATCAGGACGACTACCTGAGGTGGGCGGTCGGTTCGTTCCGGCTGGCCACCTCCGGGGTCGCCGACGCAACGCAGATCCACACGCACCTGTGCTACTCGGAGTTCGGCGAGGTGATCGGCGCGATCTCCGATCTGGATGCCGACGTCACGTCGATCGAGGCGGCACGCTCGCACATGGAGGTGCTGGACGACCTGAACGCGGTCGGCTTCGCCAACAGCGTGGGCCCGGGTGTCTACGACATCCACTCGCCGCGGGTGCCGAGCACCGGCGAGATGGCCGCGTCGCTACGCGCGGCGCTGAAAGCCGTTCCGGCGGAGCGGTTGTGGGTCAACCCCGACTGCGGGCTCAAGACGCGCAACACCGACGAGGTGAACGCCTCGCTGCAGAACATGGTCGCCGCCGCGCAGGAAGTTCGCGCGGGGGTCTAAGGCTGGGCCGAATCTAACGCCACTGCGATTTTCGAACCGGAATTTCGCAGTGGCGTTAGGTTCGCGGGTTTACTCCTCGGGCTGGGGCTCGGACTCGGACTCGGGTTCCGTCAGCACCTGGACCGGCACATCGTCGGCCCAGGGCTGGCGGGTGACCATGTCCGAGACTTTGACGATGCCGCGCTCGAACTCGCCGGTCGCGGCGTCGACCAGCCGATAGGACTGGGTCTGCCGATGGATGGGCTGTGCGTCGAGTAGCACGACCCGCACTTCACCGGGCAGGAAGCCGCAGCGCTGCTGCATCGCGGCGATCAGCTGCTCGTTGTGCATGTGGCCGTCGCCGAAATTCCATCCGACGGCGGTGCTGCAGATCCGCTCGCCGTCGGTGATGACGTAGTCGTCTTCGTTCTCACCGGCCATCGCGCGGTGCGCCAGCGTGAACAACGCCCGGCCGTGAGTGTTCATGGCGCGGAACGCATATCCGAGATACATCGGGATATGCGCGCGCTCCTTGCCGTACACCTTCTCCAGCTGGGCCGCGGGCATGCTGGCGATCGAGACGATGTTGTGGTTGATCTTTTTGTCCGCCGATGCCTTGATGCACCACAGCGTGGTGTCCCAGTTGCCGGCGTAATACCGCATGCCGGGCAGGAACGAGATCTTGCGCGGAAACAGGTTGCCCGCGATCACTATTCCGGCGATGAACGCGATGAAAATCGCCACTGGCACAGGGTTTTTCAGGTCGGTCAGTCCGGTATGAGCATGGCCGACGAACAGCGCCAGCACGCCGAAGATCATGAACACATTCCACTCCAGCGGCACGCCCATCGGGATCGCCGTCAGGATGCCGAGGTGAAAGATCACCATGATGGCCGCGGGCACCGCGGTCCACCAGCCGCCGTGCGCGACGAACAGCGCGACGGGCACACACATTTCGATGAAGGTGCTCACGTGGGCGAAGAGCCGCGACAGCCGTCCGGGCCGCAGGTCGTCGGGGAACTTCTCGAAGAACATCCGCTTGACGAACCGCGGCCGGAACAGCGGATTGTTGGACATCATCGTGGAGATCACGAACGGGAAGTGCTTGTTGAGCTTGGATGTCGCGGCGCCCATCCAGATCACCAGGAACACCAGCTTGGCGGCGACGATCATGTCGACACCGCCGAACACGAACGTCACCGCCAGCGTCGCGTAGACCTCACCGCGGGCCGCCAGGAAGATCACCTTGTCGCGCAATCCCAGCACGCCGAGGAGCAGCAGGATCAGCACGATCCGCCACGTGGGGATCAACCCGACCTGGGTGCTCAGCTCCGGCACCGGGCCGGTGCCGTCGGCGAAGAGCGTCAGGAAGGTCACCAGCAACAGCAGCCCGTACAGCGCGACATCCACCAGCGTGCGCGCCGTGCCCTTGGTCGCCGGGACCCGCTTCGGCCACGGGGGCAGCCGGATGGTGTCGGGCCGCAGCCAATACAGGATCGAACCCAGCGGCGGCTTGATCCGGTTGTTCAGCGGCCCGAAGCCGCAGCCCAGCCCGATCACCTCGAACAGCATCGTGTAGAGGACGACCTTCTCGAACACGATCGGCTCGGAGTACCACGACATGACGTGGGTGAACGCCAACCCGCGGGTGGTCGGCACCGCCAACAGCCAAGCGAACAGGATGTAGAGCAGGATCTTGCCGACGTAGAACAGGTGCAGCACGACCGGCGTTCCGAAGCCGACCTCGGCCCAATGTCGCGCCATCGGCCGGATCTTCTCGCTGCGGCTGAGCTTGCTCCACTCGTCGATGTCGACCTGCGGCAGTTCGGGTTGGAGAAATCCCATGGTTCCACAGACTAGAACCGTTCTAGCACAGCGCGCTGAGGATCGCGGATGACATCCTTTGCCCGCAGTTTGTTCGCCGGATAGCGTGAGGTGTTGGCACCCGTTGAGGAGATGTCCATCATGACGCAGACTTCGGTTCCTGATCTCGGCTACCGCGCTGGCGCTGGTGACTGCCGGCTCGCTCGGCGCCGGCACCGCATACGGCCAGGCGCCCGCACCGGGCGACTCGTGCACGGAGTTGCACACCACCACGCAGGACGCCAACGGCCGCACGATGTGGTGCAACCCGACCATGACCGGCAACCACAGCCTGGTGTGGCAGTACGGCGGGCCAACGGACTAGCCGACCTTTGCCAGCCGGTCTGTTCCCGGATACCGTCAGGTTAAGTAGGCGGGTGGCTTAGGAGACGTCCATCATCAACAGACTTCGGCTCGTCGTTGTGGCGATCATTACTGTTGCCTCACCGACCACCTTCATCGCCGGGGGCGGTGTTGCCGACGCCGCGCCACCCTCGCCGGGTCAGCCGTGCTCGGGGTTGCACGCGACCACCCAGGACGCTAACGGCCGGACGATGTGGTGTGAGCCACCCGGGCCCGAATTTAACGTCCTATTGTGGCAGTACGGCGGACCCAGCTAGCCGTCAAGCTTGCACTCCGGCCGGTGCCCGCCGCTCGCGCCCCGAGTAGGCGCTCAACGGCCGGAGTGTCCGTAGGTAGTTCACCGCGTCAGAGCAGAAACTCGAAACTGCAGTGGGCGGATTTCGCGAAGGGGTTCCGTCATATCGTGGCGCCGCGACGCGTTGCGGAATAAAATTCCTTTCGCCCCAATGGGTCTGCCGATACGGTACGAGGGAATCATGTTCAATTTATTCCGGAACAGATTGTCGGCAGCGGCGATTATCGCTTTCACCGTTGGCGCATGCTGCTCGCCTTCCGAGCCGGAAGCTGCCTGTGCAAGCCCGTCCGAAGATCCCATGACGCAGCCCGCTGCCAGTATGGAGAGTAAGGACGACGACACGGCGATACCGACCCAGGCCTGCGGCTTGGCCAAGCTGATCAAGAATGATCCCGATCCGCCGTTGTATCCCTACATCGGAAGCGCGCATTGGCACGTGCCGTGGGGACAGGACTATTTTGATCAAGGCCTGAGATTCTTCTTCGCTTTCAACAACCGCGAATCTTATAGGGCATTCCGCAAAGCGGCTTCTGAGGCCGATGAGAATGGAATTCCTTGCTCGGCATGCCACTGGGCCCAAGCTCTCCCGCTCGGAGTAGACATCAATATGAAGACACAATCGGAGTCCGACCGGGAGGCTGCGAATGTCGCCCTCGACCGTGCCAGGGAAGCCAATCCAAACCCGAAAGACGACGAGATCATCCGGGCGCTCCGGGGACGTTACGAGGATTGCAAAAATCCGGACAAGAAAGTATGCCAGCAGGATCGCAACCGGGCCTATTATACCGGGATGGAAACAGTGCTGAAGGATTTCGGCAGCGATGACCCCAACGTCATCACGCTCTTCGCCGATTCGGCGATGAACCTGGCGCCATGGGCTTATTGGGACGAACACGGAAATCCAGCCCTTGATGCGATCACGGAGGCAAAGAAGCAACTCGAGAGAGCTTTGAAATTCGTCCAATACCCGCCCAACGAAGGGCCGATCCACTGGTATATCCACCTGATGGAGCAGTCGCCGACGCCGGACGCGGCTAAGCAATACGCGGACCTATTGGCACCGCTTGCGCCGAACGCAGGTCATCTGGTCCACATGCCGTCGCACATCTATTACCGCATGGGAGACATGCAGAACGCGATAAGAGCCAACAAAGAGGCGATTGAAGCGGACGAAAGGTATTTCGGCACCGAGCCGGATTTGAATCGCCCGGACGATGACCGCTATATAATGGATTATTACCTCCACAATATTCGTTTCTTAATCGCCGCCGTAGCGTTGAGCGGCGACAACGGGCAACACGATGTCGACCGTTATGCGGAAAAGCTGCTCCAATCGATGCCGGACAGAGCAAGCAGAGCCGACGCGGACGCGGACAGAACCGCCTTTTATCTGGCAAAAGTGAATTTCTCCCGCACGGCGGATATTCGCAAATTTGAGCGACCGAATTCTTTCGAACAGCAGCCGCTCGCAAACATTGCCTACGCTTATACGCAACTGATGGCGGATATCTGGGAGAAAAAGGATCCCACGCAGTCGGCAGGCGAATTGGATGACGACGTCGCCAAATATGGCATGAACGCGCGCTGCGATCCGGCGCCCGGCGTCCAACTCCACCCCATCCGGTGTCTGCCCGCGATCCTTAGTAACCTGGGACATGCGCAGGTGGAGGTCTGGAAGACGAACTGGGACGCAGCGGTAAAGGCTGCGGAAGACGCTAGGGATATCCAGGACGCCATGCGCTATATCGAGCCTCCCTTGTGGCTCTACCCCGTGGGCCAGACGCTGGCCTCGATCCTGATCCGAAGGGTGGACGCCGGCCATGGGGGACCAGCCGATTTGGCGACGGCCAAGCAGGACCTGTTCACGAGCCTGAACAAACTCCCCGACGGCAATCCCAACCTCCGAATCCCGACGGGGACTTTTCCCGGAAACGGCTGGGCTTATTACGGGCTTTGGGAGATCGCGACGCGGGACGGCTCACCCAAGACCGACATCGACAAGGCCTGGATAGATCTCAACGACCATTGGTTAGGGACCAACGATTTCCGAACGCTCGATCGCCTGTAGGTCAGCGCGGACTAGCCGCCCTACCTGAATGCCAGTGCCCGCTGTTCGCGCCCCGAGTAGGCACTCAGCGGCCGGATCAAGGAGTTCGACGCGGCCTGCTCCATGATGTGAGCGGTCCACCCGGTGATCCTGCTCATCACGAAGATCGGCGTGAAGCAGGCGATGTCGAATCCCATCAGGTAGGACGCCGGACCGGTCGGGAAGTCGAGATTGGGCAAGATGCCGGTGGCGTCAAACATCTCGGCTTCCAGGACGTTGTAGATGTCCAGCCAGCGCTGGCCGTCGCGCCTCGCGGCGACGCGTCTCAACGCCTCCTTCATCGTCGGTACGCGGGAGTCACCGTTCTTGTAGACCCGGTGTCCGAATCCCATGACTTTTTCCTTACGGCTGAGCTTGCCGCGCAACCATTCTCGCGCGTTACGCGGATTGCTAATCTCGATCATGTCGTGCATGACGGCCTCGTTGGCGCCGCCGTGCAGGGTGCCCTTGAGCGCACCGATGGCCCCGGTGACCGCGCTCCTAAGAGACCGTCAAAACACCCGTCAGCCAACACTTTTAACAATTTGCGTCAGCGTCAAACATCCGGGGCGCCCGACCGGTTGGCTCCGCACGAACAATCGGCCTGAACTCCGCGTGAAATCCGCGCGAACCCACTATTGCCACGCCGCGATCGGTGTAGTTTGCTGCTAGCACCCAACTGCAACCGAGGAGCCGATCGTGGCGGACGTCGATTATTGCGTTGTCGGAGCGGGTTTCGCGGGTCTGACAGCCGCGTTTCGGCTGAAGCAAGCGGGGCACTCGGTGGCCTTGCTGGAGGCTCGCGACCGGGTAGGTGGTCGCACATTCACCGTCACTCGCGACGACGGGACATGGATCGATCGCGGTGGCGCGTGGATCGGGCCGGGCCAGGACCGGATTTATGCGCTGATGAGCGAGTTCGGCGTACCGGAGTACAAGCAGCACAACGACGGCGACGCCATGATGATCGTCGGCGGCAAAAAGCACCGATATGGCGGCACGATCCCATGGACCGTGAGCCCGTGGGCCGTCGCCAACCTCGGGCTCGGACTGGCCAGCATCGAGAAGATGACCAAGGCGATTCCGCGTGAGGCGCCGTGGGAGGCGAAGAAGGCCCAGGAGTGGGACCGAATCAGCATTGGGGAATGGATCCATAAGAACACCATGTCCAACGAGGCCGCCGAGATGCTGGACATGGCCTTTGCCGGTCTCTACACCTCGGCAGCGTCAGAGACGTCGTTGCTGTGGGGGCTGCTGCAGACGGCCTCCGCCGGCGGACTCACGTTCGCGATTTCGGGCAAGGGTGGCTCCCAAGACGCCCGCCCGGTCGGTGGGATGGGCGCCCTGCACCGGCCGATGGTGGCCGCACTGGGCGACGCACTGCACCTTTCGCAGCCGGTCCGGCAAATCGCCCAGGATGCCGACGGTGTGACAATCAGCGCGGCCGATATGACGGTGCGGGCGCGCCGAGTCATTGTCGCGATCCCGCTGGCGATCGCCACCTCGATCCTCTACGAGCCAATGCTCCCGGTGGACCGAGCATTTCTGCACCAGCGCATCCCCAGCGGCGCGGTCATCAAGATCTCGATCTTCTACGACGAGCCGTTCTGGCGTGCCGACGGACTGTCCGGCCAGTCCGCCGCGCCGAACTCCCCGGCCACCCTGACCATCGATGCCTGCACCGACACCGCGGACCCGGGCATCATGTGCGTCATCACCGAGGGATCCGCCGCGCGCCGGCTGACCTCCCTCGACGAGGCCGAGCGCAAGTCGGTGGTCATCGGCGAGCTCGTCGACCGGTTCGGCAGCAAGGCCAAAGCGCCGCTGGAATATCACGAGCAGAACTGGACTGTGGACCGCTATTCCGGTGGCGGAATGATCGGCCACGCCCCCACCGGCGTACTGACCGAATACGGCTACACCTTGCGCGAACCCTGCGGTCGTATCCATTGGGCAGGCACCGAGAGCTCGGCGGTCATGTGCGGGTGGATCGATGGAGCGATTCGTTCCGGGGAGCGCGCCGCGGCCGAAGTG
This sequence comes from uncultured Actinomycetota bacterium, assembly GCA_963794245.1. Taxonomy (GTDB): domain Bacteria; phylum Actinomycetota; class Actinomycetes; order Mycobacteriales; family Mycobacteriaceae; genus Mycobacterium. Next base: position 724,055 of record CAWCDD010000010.1, read on the forward strand.
ACAGCGGCCGAAACCGCCGCGGTCGCCTAGGCGGGATACGCCAGCCTGGTCATCCCGGGCGTGCCCGCCCAACGGTTCGGTGCCAGAATGAGCCGAAAGTCGGCATCACGGGGGCCTGACCAAGAGAGTTGGCGGGATGGGTGGAAACCTCCCAGGCCCTGTCGGTCGTCGCGCAACTCGGCGATATCGGCTCCGCCTACGCGCTACTGCCGGCAGTGGTTTCTATGCTCGGGAACAGGTTCGGCTGCTCCGAATCTATCTGGGCGCCACCACCTTTCTGTACCTCTACGGCGTGGTGTTCACTCTCTTCCCGATTCGCCACGGCCTGACGTACGCGAATCCGGCGGGCGGTATCGTCGCGATCTGCCTCGGCGTCGCGGCGTTGGCCTGGCTGGGCGTCCGTCCCGACAGGACCGCGCCGGCGACGGCCGCGGCGATCGCGGCCACCCCGATCGTGATGGCCTTCCATGTGGCGATGATCGCCGAGTTCGTCTGCCTGATCGCGCCGATCTTCCTGGCGATGTACCTGCGCGCCTTCCACTCGCCGCGCCGCGGCGCCATCCTGGTGGCCGTGCTGACCGTGGCGTCGGTGCTGGCTCTTGCGGTCGCGCCGGCTACGAAGTTGGTGATCGACTACTTCATCTTCGCGATCGCGATCGTCGGGGCCGCCGAGTCGTTCGGGCTGCTGATGCGAGCCCTGGTCGACGCGGCGTGCACCGATCCACTGACCCGCCTGCTCAATCGAGCGGGCTGGGAGATCGCCACCGCTGACCTGTTGGCGCGATCCCGTTCGGCAGCTGTCACTGTCACCGTCATCGTGCTCGACATCGACAACTTCAAACAGATCAACGACACCCAGGGCCATCTTGCCGGCGATGAACATCTGATCAGCCGCGCGGAGTGCTGGCGAAAACTGGCGCCCGCCAACGCCGTTCTGGCCAGGCTCGGTGGCGACGAGTTCGCGGTGTGTATAGCCGACGGCGCGGGCCCGACGCCGGGCAATTCGGAGCAGTTCGTCGCCGACGTCCGCCTGCACACGCCGGGCACCAGCATCGGCACCGCATCTCACAACGGTGCAAGCGCCGACATCGCCTTGCTGTACGCGGCCGCAGACACCGAGCTGTACGACGCCAAGCGGAAGAAACTTCCGGGCGCCGCGGACGCCGACCTGCGCCGCGGAGCGCTGGGGAGCTAGCCGGTCTGCTTAGCCGGCGGCCGGTAGAAGATCAGCAACTGGCCGATGGCTCCGGCGAGGCCGAGCCCCACCGAGATCAGCAATCCGTTCCAGCCGATCAGCGGGTCGTTGATCCCGAAGATCGCCCAGTCCAGGCTGAGCCGGCCGGGTCCCAGTGTGGCCACGGCGATCGCGGACAGCGCCAGGACCAGGTTGTACTCCCAGCCCTCTTTGACGATGAAGAACCCGTTGTGGCGATGCACGGTCCACGCCGCGACCAGCATCAGCGAGACAAAGCCCGCGGCCGGAATCGGCGTCAGCAGCCCGAGGGCCAGGCCCAGTCCCGCGGCGATTTCGGTGGTGGCGGCCACGGTCGCGTGGAACCTGCCCGGCTTCATACCAATGCTCTCGAACCATCGCGCGGTGCCCGGTATCCGGCCGCCGCCAAAGAACTTGTTGTAGCCATGCGCGGCCAATGTCACGCCCAGCACCAGCCGCAGGATCAGTAATCCGACGTCGTAGGGAGTCATACGTGCCAACCTAGATCATCGGGCGGATCGGATAACAGCAGCGGTGAGCGGCTGTGTCCGGCGATTCGTGTGGGAACATAGCGGGCGTTCCCGCGATTGCCACAACCAGCTGAACCAGGAGGGGGTGCACCACGGCTCGTATCGCACGAGGCAACAGCACCCCCGAAAGCAGATCGATCGGGCATGCGGCCACCTCCACCGACCACACCGTGGTGTTGCTGAACGGCGACGCGGAGCATCCGCGGGAGATCCTGGGCAACAAGGGCCACGGCATCGAAGTCATGCGCCGGCACGACTTGCCGGTGCCGCCCGCGTTCTGCATCACCACCGAGGTGGGCCTGCGGTGTCTGGCCGAGCCCGCGGCCACGCTGGACGCGATCTGGGACGACGTGCTCGACCGAATGAACTGGCTGGAGGGCGAAACCTCACGCACGTTCGGCCGGGGCCCGCGTCCGCTGCTGGTCAGTGTTCGCTCGGGGGCCACCCTCTCAATGCCCGGCATGATGGACACAATCCTGAACCTGGGCCTCAACGATGCCGTCGAAGAGGCGCTGGCCGCATCGGGAACCGAGAAGTTCGCCCGCGACACCCGGCTGCGGTTCGCCGGCATGTACCAGCGCATCGTCGGCGGCGAATCGCAAGCGGTCCCAGACGACCCGTACGCGCAGCTACGGGCGGGCATCGAGGCCGTGTTCGCATCGTGGAACTCGCCGCGCGCGGTTGCCTACCGCGACCACTACGGCCTCGACGATCGTGGCGGCACCGCGGTGGTCGTGCAGGCCATGGTGTTCGGCAACCTCGGCCCCAATTCCGGTGCCGGAGCGTTCTTCTCACGCAACCCGATCACCGGCGCCAATGAGCCTTTCGGGGAATGGCTCCCCGGCGGCCAAGGCGACGACGTGGTCTCGGGATTGGTCGACGTGGAACCGATCGCCGCCCTGCGCGACGAGCAACCGGCGGTCTACGACGAGCTGATGGATGCCGCCCGCACCTTGGAGCGGCTCGGGTCCGACGTGCAAGAGATCGAGTTCACCGTCGAAGACGGCAGACTCTGGCTGTTGCAGACCCGGGCGGCCGAACGCTCGGCGCAGGCGGCGGTCCGATTGGCGCTGCAGCTGCACCACGAGGGGCTTATCGACGCCGCCGAGACACTGCGCCGGGTCACCCCGACACACGTCAAGGCTTTGCTGCTGCCCGCATTGCAACCCGAAATACGTTTGGCTGCACCGCTTTTGGCCAAAGGACTGCCCGCCTGCCCGGGCGTGGTCTCGGGTAAGGCCTACACGCAGGTGGACGAGGCGCTCGATGCCGCCGACCGCGGCGAGCAGGTCATCCTGGTGCGCGACCACACCCGCCCCGAAGACGTCCTGGGCATGCTGGCCGCGCAAGGCATCGTCACTGAGGTCGGCGGGGCCGCCAGCCACGCGGCGGTGGTCAGCCGCGAACTCGGCAGGGTGGCGGTGGTGGGCTGCGGCAACGGAGTCGCCGCAACGCTGGCCGGTAAACAGATCACCGTCGACGGCTACGAAGGCGAAGTGCGCGAAGGCAATCTGGCACCGTCCTCGTGGTCGGAGAACGATACGCCCGAACTACGCGAACTCGCCGAGATCGCGCGGCGGCTCAGCCCGCTGCGCGCACACGCCGACGGCGACCACCCGAGGCTGGACGATCCCTCCGACGCCGCGGTGCGCACCGCCCTGGAAAGCGGGCGTACCGATGTGGTTTCGGCCTCCCCGCTGATCGTCATGCTGGCCGCGCTGCGACTGACGGGCCCGGCGTGACCGAATTGGCCGTGCTGCAAACGATCCGGCTCAAGGGCCGGGTCACCCCGGCCGCCCTGGCCGCCACCCTGGGCGAAAACGTTGACGACGTCACCGAACGGCTGACCGCGTCGGGCTTGCTGGTCGGCGGGGCGACGTTGCGGATCAGCCCCAGCGGTCGCGACCGGCTGGACGCGTTGCTCGCCGAGGAGCGCGAAGGCATCGACTCGGCCGCGATGACCGCCGCGTATGACGACTTCCGAAGCGTGAACAATGATTTGAAATCCTTGGTCACCGACTGGCAGCTCAAGGGCGGCCCCGAGGGCCCACCCAACGCACACGACGACGCCGAATACGACACGGCGGTGTTGGCCCGACTCGACCAGGTGCACGCCAGGGTGTTGCCGATCATCGCGGCGGTCGGCGCCCAACTGCCACGGCTGAACACCTATTCGGCGAAACTGGTTGCGGCACTTGGCAAAGTGAAGTCCGGCGACAGCGCCTGGCTGACCCGCCCGCTCATCGACTCGTACCACACCGTGTGGTTCGAATGGCACGAGGAGCTGATCGGCGCCGTCGGCCTGACCCGCGAGGAAGCGGCCAGATCCGGTGATGCGCAGTAGGCCTTCTTACAGCGCGGCGTCCAGCAACTCCAGGTAGGCGTCGACGTCGGTGACGGCCGACTCGGCCGCGTGGACGCTGATCGCGAGGGTCTCGCCGATGCCGTGCACTCCGTGCGTCAGACCCATCGACGGGGACAATCCCGGATAGCCGGCCGTCAGCACCACGCGCGCATCCCCGAAGCGCAGATCGGCTGGCCCGCGGTTGACGCTGGACACCACGGTGTTGCCGAGCACTTGCGTGGGCCGCACGTCGGTGTCGAAATGGGAGACGCCCCAACGCAGTAACGGGGCGGGTACCGCTGCGAATGCCCGGTCGCCCGAACGAGTCGCCGGATGTTCGAAGCGGCGCCGGCCGTTGGCCAGGTCGGCGGCAATGCGCTGCAGTCGTGCATCAAGCTCGAGCTGCGGGTACAGCCCGACGACGACGTTGCCGAAGTGATTGTTCGCCTGGGGTACACCGGGTTTGACCATCGGCACCTCCGCGCCCAGCGAAGCGGCCGCATCGCCGAGTAGACGCGACAACGCGGTGGACACGGCAGCGAGTACGGCAACGGTGACGGTGGGCCCGCGCAGCTGCGAGCGGTGGCGTATCAGCGTGCGCATCGAACGGGCACCGTCGGGGCGGGCATTAGTCGAAAGCGGTGGCCGAGAGCCGACCCCGGGCGACAGCAGTCCCGCTCGGGTGTCGCGAACCAGCCCGCGGTGGGCACGCGCCGCGTCGGCTGCCCGCCAACAGAAGATGCCCGGCGACGGCCGTTGCACCGCGGGCACCGGGGTCGCCCGGCCGAAGAGCCAGGCCGCCAGCGCCGCACCGCGGGCGCCGTCGGCCAGCGCGTGCGGTGCCTGCAACACCGCAACGACGCCCCGACCGTCGACGCCAGGAATGCCGAGCACCGGCGTGAACACGTGCAGCCGCCACGGCATCCGGCGAAGGTCCAGCTGGTTGTCGGCCAGGCCGGCCACCGCCGCCAGGGCGCCGTGCCAGCTGCGGTCGGCCAGATCGTGGCAGACCACCTGCTCGGGCGCCACCGTCATCCGAACCCACCGCGGATACGTCAGCGAACATCCGTCGTCGAGCCGCAACCCCAGTTCGGGACATGCCCGGGCCCGACGCAGCACCTGTTCGACGGCACCGCGCACGTCGGCGGGTTCGCCGTCGAATGCGTAGAGCAGGAGCTCGTCGCTGGGGATTTTGGCCGACATCCAGTAGAACTGCGCATCGACGGCCGCCATTCGGCGCGCAGCCATGGCGTCAGCCTGGTGAGCCGACGAACGCCAGCACCCGCTCGGCAACCTTCTCGGGCTGTTCAAGCTGCAGGAAATGCCCGGCATGGTCGACGATCGCGACTTCGCTGCCGGCGGGGAGCACCTTTTCCGTCCAGTGCGCGAAAGCCGGAGTCATACAACCGTCGTCGCGACCATGCAGATACAAGGTCGGCAAGATGGGCGCCTCGGTCCACAGCTGGTTGAGTTCGGCGTACCGCTGCGGCGGCTTGGTGTTGCGAAGCGTGGCCCGGTAGGTCCCCAGCGCCGCCCGCCAACTTTCCGGTGTTCCGATCGCGGCGTCGACGTGGCGCAGATCCTCGTCGGCGCCGCGATAGCCCGGAGACCATCGTCGCCACAACAACGGCAGTATCCAGGGCCCGGAACGCTCTGGCAGCACAGGCAATTGGAAGTAGAACATGTACCAGCTGCGCAGCAGCTGACGCGGCAGCTGGCGGGCCAGCCGGCCTCGCTCGCTCACCTGGCCGCGGAATGCGGCCGACACCGGCACCGACATGATCACGGCTTTGGTGAACGGGCTGTTGGGCATCGCGGCCAGCCCGGTAGCCGCCAGTGCACCCCAGTCGTGACCGATCACCACGTCGCGGTCGGTGCCGCCGGCGGCCGCGCGCACGCGCAGCGCGTCGTCCATGATCGCGCCGACGTGATAGCTGCCGTCGTCGGGAATTGACGAGGGCGCGTACCCACGCATGAACGGTGCGACGACCCGCCAACCCGATGCGGCAAGCAGCGGGGCCATCTTGCGCCAGCCATAGGCCGTGTCGGGGAAGCCGTGCAGACACAAGGCGATCGGGGCGTCGGGCGGGCCCCAGGTCAGCGCCTTGAGGTCGCCGGGAGGGCCCGGCACGTCGATCCACCGCGGCTCGGTCATCTCGGGTAGTCCGCCATCTTCACTCCTCTTCGGCGCGTCCGCACGGACCAACCTAACGCGTGCGGATCCAGACCGCACCGACCGGAGTGAAAGAATCTCTAAAACGTCACCGCATCAAGGGTTTTCGCTCGATGGCTGCGCCGCTGCCCGCTCGAGCTCGGCGATGACGATCTTGCGCATGCCGTACATCGCCTGGGTGGCGGCCGTCGCGCGGGCCGGATCGGGATGGCTCACCAGGTCGTAGAGCCGCTCCGGGATGACTTGCCAACTCAGCCCGTAGCGGTCCTTGCACCAGCCGCATTGCGATTCCTCGCCACCGTCGGTCAGCCGGCTCCAGTCGTGATCGACCTCGTCTTGGTCCTTGCAGGCGATCGTGAAGGACACCGCCTCGCTGAACTTGAAATGCGGACCGCCGTTGATCCCGATGAACCGGTTGCCGTCCAGCACAAACGTGCCCGAGAGCACCGAGCCGGGCTCGCCGGGACCGGCGTCGGTGCTGCGGTTGAGGTCCTCGATCCGCGAGTTCGGGAACACCGAGGTGTAGTACGTCACCGCCTCTTCCATGTTGTGGTCGAACCACAGCGAAGGCGTGATCGATGGCATGCCGTCCTCCTACTCTGTTGGGTTTTCCTGATAGACCTCGGCGGCCGCCGGAACTCACCGCCGCACCCCCTCGACGCAAATGTGTAGACGACCTCGGTAACGTCGAAGGACGATCTAGGTGAGAGGACGCCCGTGAGCGCCGTGAGCAGCAGTCCCCAGACGGTCAAGTTCGCTGGTGTGGGCGGTATCGGCCTGATCGCCGACGAATGGAACCGCGATGACGCCGTCGCGGGCCGACCATCGATTCTGATGTTGCACGGCGGCGGCCAAAACCGGTTCTCGTGGAAGAACACCGGACAGTTTCTGGCCGACGAGGGCTACCACGTCGTCGCGCTCGACAGCCGCGGGCACGGCGACAGCGACCGAGCGCCGGGGGCGGACTACGCCGTCGAAACCCTGATGGCCGACGTCTTGCACATTCTCGACGCTATCGGTCGTCCGGTCGTGCTGATCGGGGCCAGCATGGGTGGGCTGACGGGCATCCTGGTCGCCGACAGCGCGGGCCCGGCGAAGGTGACCGGATTGGTGCTGGTCGACGTGGTGCCGCGGTACGAGAAGACCGGCAGCGCGCGCATCCGGGATTTCATGCTGACCAACCTGCACGGTTTCGGCTCGCTCGAAGAGGCCGCCGACGCGGTCTCCGCCTATTTGCCGTACCGGGAAAAGCCGCGCAGCCCCGAAGGACTGAAAAAGAACCTCCGGCTGCGCGATGGACGCTGGTACTGGCACTGGGATCCGGCGTTCATGACCGCACCCGGCGACGACCCGGAGCTGCGCACCGAGCACTTCGAGCAGGCCGCGGCGGATCTGAAGGTTCCGGTCCTGTTGATCCGCGGCAAGCTCTCCGATGTCGTCAGCCCCGAAGGCGTCAAGCACTTCCTGGCCACGGTTCCGCGCGCGGAGTTCGTCGAGCTGTCCGACGCCGGACACACCGCTGCCGGTGACGACAACGACGCCTTCAGCGACGTCGTGGTGGAGTTCGTCAAGCGGCTGACGGGCTAGTCAGCCGCCCACTCCCGGTTTCTCCGCGTGTCCGCCGAACTGCTTGCGCATCGCCGACAGCGCCTTGTTGGCGAAGTCGTCGAGGCTGCGCGAGGCGAAGCGGGACTGCAGCGCGGTCGTTAGCACCGGCGCGGGCACTCCCTCGTCGATCGCCGCGATGGCGGTCCACCGGCCCTCTCCGGAGTCGGACACCCGCCCGGAGAACTCGTGCAGGTCGGGCGACTCGTGCAGCGCGATCGCGGTCAGGTCCAGCAGCCAGGAGCCGACGACGCTGCCTCGGCGCCACACCTCAGCGACGTCGGCGATGTCGAAGTTGTACTGGTAGCACTCGGGATTGGACAGCGGCGCGGTTTCGGCGTCGCCCTTTTCGACGCGCTTGCCGATATCGGCATTGCGCAGGATATTCAGCCCCTCGGCGAGCGAGGCCATCATCCCGTACTCGATGCCGTTGTGCACCATCTTCACGAAGTGCCCGGCCCCCGACGGACCACAGTGCAGGTAGCCCTTCTCCGGTTGCGCGACCTCGCCGTCGCGGCCCGGGGTGCGCGGCGCGGCGTCGACTCCGGGCGCGATGGTGGCGAACAACGGCTCGGCGTGCTTGAAGGCGTAGTCGTCGCCGCCGATCATCAGGCAGTAACCACGCTCGCGGCCCCAGACGCCACCACTGGTGCCGCAGTCAATGAGGTGAATCCCCTTCTCGGACAGTAGTTTTGCGTGCTTCAAGTCGTCCCGGTAGTAGGAGTTGCCGCCGTCGATCACGATGTCCCCGGACTCCAGCGTCTTGGCCAGTTCCTCGATCACCGAGGCGGTGATGTCGCCCGCGGGCACCATCACCCAGACGACCCGCGGCGTGGACATCTTCTCGGCCAGCTCGCTCAGCGAGAACACTCCCGTCGTACGTTCCTCGTCGGCCATCGCCTTGACGGCGTCGGCGACTGTGGTCGTACACCACGCATTCGTGCCCGTTGTCGGCAACACGGCGAGCGATGTTGGCGCCCATCCGGCCCAGGCCGATCATTCCCAGCTGCATTTTCTCCGGTCTCCTTACTGTCCCGACTGAGTACTTGGAGGGAACCACGGGTCCTGCCAATGGCGGTGCCCACGTTGTAGCGACTGTGCGGCCTCGGGTCCCCAGGACCCGGGTTCGTAGGGGTGGATTTCGCCCGGCTTGTCCAGCAGCGGCTGGACGATCCGCCACGTCTGTTCGATGCTGTCCTCCCGCGCGAAAAGCTGGCGATCGCCGATCAGCGCGGCGTGCAGCAGCAGTTCATAGGGCCCCTCCGCTTCACCCAGGTCGCGGGCGAATAGCGAGTCCAGGTGGACGTCGTGCCACTCACCGCCGACTTGGGCAGACAACTGGATTCGCATGCCCGGCTCGGGGTCGATGCGCAGCACGATCTGGTTCGGCTCGGCGGCCCTGTGGTGGGGCAGGAAGGCCAATTGCGGAACCCGACGCAGAAACAGGCGCACCTCGGTGACCTTCTCCGGCAGCTCCTTGCCGGCCCGCAGGAAGATCGGCACCCCGGACCAGCGCCAATTGTCGATCTCGGTGCGCAGCGCGATAAAAGTCTCGGTCTGTGAATCCTTTGCCACCCCGGAGACATCGGTGTAGCCGTGGTACTGACCCCGGACGCAACGGTCGGGATCCAGCGCCGGCATCGCGCGGAACACCTCGGACTTCTTGTCGTTGAGGTCATCGGCACTGTCGCCGACCGGCGGTTCCATCGCCACCATCGCAAGCACCTGCAGCAGATGGTTCTGCACCACGTCGCGCAGAGTGCCGACCTTGTCGTAGAACCTGCCCCGGTCTTCGACGCCGAAGTTCTCCGCCATCGTGATGTGAATCTCCGAGATGCTCTGGCGATCCCACAGCGCGGCCAGCGCCTGGTTGGCGAACCGGAGGCATTCGAGTTCCACCACGGGCTGCTTGCCCAGGAAGTGATCCACTCGCAGTATCTGGTCTTCGTCGAGCACCGCGTGCAACCGCTCGTTGAGTTCGCACGCGGACTCCAGGTCGTGGCCGAATGGCTTTTCCACCGCGACGCGGGCGTGCTGCACCAGGCCCTCGCGCGCGAGGTTCTCGACGATCGGCGCGAACAGCGCGGGCGGCATTTCGAGGTAGTACAGCGGGTGGTAATCCGAACCGATCATCTCCGCCAGCCGGTGGTAGAGCTCGCCGTCGGTGACGTCGCCGTGTACGTAGTCCAGCCGACTCGCCAGCCGATCGAACACCTCGTCGTCGATCTTCTCCCCGGCGTCGTTGATGGCGGCCCGCGCCCGGTCGATTAACTTCTCGACACTGATGTCGTCGCTGGCCACACCCAGAATCGGGCAGTCCAGCAGGTTGCGGCGCTCGAGCCGATACAACGCCCGAAATGTCATCTTGCGGGCCAGATCGCCGGTAATCCCGAAAATCACCAGCAGGTTGGACGAACCACCACCGTCGTCGGCCAAGACCGAACCTCCCAAAAGTCACCTGCGCGGAGCACTTGAGATGCACTACCCGGGGGTGTTCGCTTCAACCCTAGACACAGCTTATGGGGCCGACAACCGGAAGCCATCGGGCGCTTTGCAAGGATGCGTGACGTGGGTGATGCACTGCATATCGCGGTCTACGTCCTAGCCGGGGCTGCCCTGATCGAAGCCTGCGCACTCGCCGTGTTGTGGAGGCTGCTCGGCCGTAGCCGCGAGGAGGCCGAGGAGTTAAGGCAGCGTGTCGACGCCCGCAATTGGCTGATCTCCGGTGGCCGTGAGGCGGTCAAGACGGTGTGGAACACCGCCAGCGTGATGCGCAAGGAGGGCTTTGGCGCTGCCGTGCGCAGCTCCATCGAAGACCTCGCCGACTGGGCCGAGGTCGAGCGCCCCGACCTGGCCCGGGTCACGCCGGACGGCCGGGTGGTGATTCTGTTCTCCGATATCGAGGAGTCCACCGCCCTCAACGAGCGGATCGGCGACCGTGCGTGGGTCAGGCTGATCAGCTCGCACGACAAGCTCGTTTCCGGCCTGGTGAAGCGCCGATCCGGACACGTGGTCAAGAGTCAGGGCGACGGCTTCATGATTGCCTTTGCTCGGGCCGAGCAGGCGGTGCGCTGTGGCATCGACCTTCAGTACGAACTGTACAAGGACGCAAAACGCAAGCGGCACGAGGAGATTCGGGTGCGGATCGGCATCCACATGGGCCGCTCGGTACGCCGCGGCGATGATCTGTTCGGCCGCAACGTCGCCATGGCAGCGCGGGTCGCGGCGCAAGCCGTCGGCGGAGAGATCCTGGTGAGCCAGCCGGTGCGAGACGCGCTGAGCGACTGTGCCGACATCCGGTTCGACGAAGGCCGCGATGTCGAGTTGAAAGGTTTTTCGGGCAGCTATCGCTTGTTCGCGGTGGAGTTCGAACCCGAGTCGGAGGCGGCGTCGGATTCCGCCAGCCGCTGATGGAGTCGGGAACGGATCTCGTCGGGGGTATAGGCGCGCCGTTTCCGTTGATCACGCACGACCAGCGCGCCCCCGGCGACGACGCCCGCGGCGCCGGCCAGGCCGATCCACTTCCAAATGTTGCGCATAATTGACACGCTATTACCGCCATGGACACCGTTTCGCGACAAGGTCGCCGTAATCACCGGGGCGGCCAGCGGCATCGGCCGCGCCATCGCCTACACCTTGGCCCACCGGGGCGCCCATCTCGTGGCGGTCGACCTCGACGGCCAAGGAGTTCAACTTCTCGCCGATGACCTCAGTGACCGAGGATCCGCGGTCCTACCGCATCGCGCCGACGTCTCGGATCCCGAAGCGTTCGAAGGCATTCGCAGCGCGACGCTGCAGCGGTTCGGGCGGGTCGACATCGTGGTCAACAACGTCGGCGTGCTGACAAACGGTCTGCCACAAGATATTCCCGCCGCGGAGTGGCAACGCATCCTCGACATCAACCTGATGTCGGTGGTGCGCAGCAACGCGTCGTTTCTGCCGCTGCTGCTGGATCAGGGCAGCGGACATCTGGTCAACACCGCGTCCTTCGCCGGGCTGTTCACCTATTCCTATGACCGAATGCCCTATGCGGCCACCAAAGCCGCTATCGTGCAGATCAGCGAGGGGCTGGCAATTTATCTGCGGCCCAAGGGTATTGGCGTCACCCTGCTGTGCCCGGGCCCGGTGTTGACGAACATCGCGGCCGCCGTGCCGACGTTCGGCGACGGTGCCCAACTGCGCATTCCCGGCGAGCAGTTCGAGCTTGCTCGACCCGGCGACCGTCGGTGACCTGGTCGCCGATGCGATCCTGCACAATCGATTTTTCGTGCCCACCCATCCCCACGTCGTCGAGGAGTTGCGCCGTCGAGTCGAGGACTGGGACGGCTATATCGACTACCAGATCTCCCGAAAACCCCTATGAAAGGCGGATACCGATGACTGATGCGCGCGCTCAGGGACTGGAAGTGTTCAAGGAGATGCTGCCCGGCCTGATCCCGGACGACGCCACCAGCCTGCGCGACGATGGCGTTGCCGGCGAACTCCTCGAGCTGGGCCTCGATCATGTCTTCGGATCGCTATGGACGCGGCCCGGATTGGACCGCCGCTCGCGCAGCCTGGTCACCCTGGGTGCGCTGATCGCGCTGCGGGCCTCGGACGAGCTGAAGGCGCATTTCGCCATCGCGGTGCGCAACGGGCTGACCGTCAAGGAAATCGGCGAGGTCATCTATCACATGACCGGCTACGCGGGTTATCCGGCAGCCGCCAATGCACGCGCTGTCGCGCGTGAAGTGCTGGCGAACTCCTGAGCCATGCTCACCCTCGACCAGGCGCTGAACGAGACCCGGACGGGCGATCTTTGGCTCTTCCGCGGCAGAACGGGACCCGACCGTGCGATCCAGACGTTGACGAACGCGCCGGTGAATCACGTTGGCATGACGGTGGCCATCGACGACCTGCCACCGCTGATCTGGCATGCCGAGCTGGGCGACAAGCTGGTTGACCTGTGGACCGGAACCAACCACCGCGGCGTGCAGCTCAACGATCTGCGCCAGGCGGTGATGCAGTGGACAGGCCGGTATGAACAGCGGTGCTGGCTGCGCCAGCTGACTCCGCACGCCACCCGCGAGCAGGAGAACGAGCTACTCAAGGTGATCGCTCGGATGGACGGCACCGCCTTCCCCACCACCGCACGGCTGACCGCCCGCTGGTTCCGCGGCCGGCTGCCGACCGCCTATGACTGGGTGCGCGGGATCCCGGTGGTGGACAAGAAAGTTCGCGAGCAGACCCGGCGGCGTCGGGAAGAGCGCAAGATAAGCCTGGCTACGGCCTATTGCGCCGAGACGGTGGCGATCACCTACGAGCAGATGGGATTGCTTGTCACAGACAAGGACGCGAACTGGTTTGACCCGGGCAAGTTCTGGAGCGGTGACACGCTTCCGCTGGCACCGGGGTATGCGCTGGGCGAAGAAATCCGGGTGACTGTCGGCTAGTTGTGATGTCCAGGGAGGTTGGTCAGTCGTGTGACTCGGTGGGCTTGCTCCGATGGCGGAATGGGTCGGTGGTGATTGTAGAAGTGGAGCCAGCTCGGTAGGGCGATGTCGCGCTGTGCGGTTGGACTCGTAGAGGCGGGCGTAGGCCCAGCCGTCGGCGAGGGTGCGGTGGAATCGTTCGATCTTGCCGTTGGTCTGGGCCGGTAGGGGCGGGTGCGCTTGTGGGTGATGTGGAGTTCGGCGCAGGCGTCGCGCCAGGCGTAGCGACCGGTAAGCCGATCCGTTGTCGGATAGGACTCGTTCGACGGTGACGCTGCGCTGGGCGAACCAGCCGACTGCGCGCTGCAGCACCCGATGGCGGTGGCTGCTTTTTCATCGGTGCAGATCTCGGCGTAGGCGACTGCGGGAGTGATCGTCGATCACGGTGTGCACGAACGCTATGCCGATCTGCGGACGGCAGTTCTCGGCCGACGACCGCGTCGCCGGTGCGGCGGGCGGTCTGCTGGGCGTTGCGGTTTCCTTGTGTGCGGCTGATGAACCTGCGAGCCGCCGCCGTCGGGGATGTTGCCGAACTTGGTGACATCGACGTGGATCAGCGATCCGGGATGAGGGTGCTCGTAGCGGCGCACGGTTCACCGGTGACGCGGTCGATGTGGTCAGGCGGTTGATCCGGCAGCGGACCAGCACCGCGTGCACGTCGAGGCCGCCATGCCCAGTCTGCCGGCGATCTGGACCGGCCCGAGCCGCTTCGCCACGCAAGTGGACGATTCGCCGCACCACCGGCGGACTGGTCTTGGTCGGGCATGCGATGCGGCCGTCGAGCTGCGGTCAGCCATCCCGGCCGGCGCCCTCGGCTGCGGTAGCGATCGGCCCACTTCCTGCGCCGTCCGCGGCGGCCACCATGAACATCTTGGCGCGCAGCGTAGGTCCAACCAGCTCGACGACTCAGTCGCGCGAGCGCAACGGGCTCGCGGGGTCAGAGCAGCGTTAGCGTGGGACACGAAGGCCTCCTGGTTCGTGAAGCGGTCAGACGCTCCACTTCACAACCGGAGGCCTTCCCTAGAGGACGACGCAATCGGACCAGCTAGTCGACCGACATCTCCCCCATTTCCGACCAGCCGGTCGCCTCGATTGTCTGACTGATGATCTTGGGCGTGGACTTCAGCGCCTGCGGTAGCTCTTGCATGGCCTGCTTGAAGTGGTCGCTGTTGACGTGAACGCCGCCGGCGTCGCCGTCACGGAACGCCTCGACCAAGACATACTCCGCCGGGTCGTCCAGGCTGCGCGACCATTCGAACCACAGGTTGCCCGCTTCGGCGCGGGTGGCCGCGGTGAACGGGGCGACCAGGTCCGGCCAGCGGTCGGCCCAGTCGGGTTTGGTCTCGAACTTGACGACGATGAAGATCATTGCGGTCCCCGCTTGTGTTCGCAGCTCCGGAGTGCGCGTGCTTGCCCGATCATCGACGGGCAGCGCCAGACTATACGGCCCGCCTGGGATACCCAGGGCGCACGCTGTGACGGGAGTGGCGTTTCGGGTCAGCGAGGCCCCTGTTTCGCCAGCGCTACAGCAAAGTCCGCCTAGGTGTCGTAATTGACGCCTAGGCGGACTTTGCATTGGTACTGGGTTTATTGGATTTGCGCCGGCGCTCAGCTAGATGTGACGCAGCCCACAAACGAGGTGGTTTTCACGATTACTTCACTTATGCCAAGCACGCGATGCAATCAGTGTGATCCACGTCGCAGTTCTATCCGCGAATTTAGATACCACGTGCGCAATCCAATTCTTTATCAATTTGGAATTCCGGGGTCGCCGGGTGGCGGCAATTCCGGAGCCGGCGGGGGCGGTGGTGCAGGAGCCACCGCACCAACCAAGACGGGCGGTGCGTCCGGCGGCGGGGGCGGTGCGTCCGGCGGCGGAGGCGGCGCATCCGGAAGCGGAAGGGGAAGACCTTCACCGTCCGGCGGCATCGGCAAGAACATGTGGTGCGTGAATCCAGCCTGGTAAGCGCCCGCACCACCGACGTGCACCCCGCCACGCTCGCCGCTGGACACCGGAGTGCCGTCCGGCAGGGTCACTGCCGTGTGGCCGCCGTTCCAGCCGACAACCAACGCATTGGGAGCCGTTCCATATTGAAAGCCCCGCGCCAATAGCGCGCCTTCTTCATTTCCGGTATTAAATCGGTTTCCGTAAACCGGCCTATCGGTTGCCGCGTTGACAACCCACGAGACAAGCCCCGAACAATCGGTACCCGCGGGAGAATCTCCACCCACAATATAGGGCGTCCCCGAGACCTGATTGATCAGCGACATCAACGATGCAAGAACAATCATGGGCAGGGACACTAGCAACAGGATAGTTAGCGAGCCAAACTTTGTGGCGCGCATCACGTGTCAATTAAATAATGGTGTACGCCGCACCTACAGCAAATAAGTCACGAGAATGCATATTTCGCGAAACGAAAGTCCAGGGGTGGTGGCCAGGCGTTATCTCGCCGACACGGGCCTGAGGCGAATTACCGGAATCCGTCGCCCGACCGCGGCGGCCTTGACACGGTAGTCGCCGTAGTTGACGCAGACATGCTCAGCAAGCGCATACAGGCGCTCGTAGTCGTCGGGATCGGTGACCTCCACCGCGACGAAGTTCTCGTCGCCGAGTTGGCATGGCGGATGCGCCTTCAGATTGTGGTACCACTGCGGATTCTTGGGTTCGCCCAAATACGAGGCAACCAAGATCGCATCGGACCCATCGTGGAAGTACGCGAGTTGATGCTCTCGCGGCTGGCCCGATTTGGCACCCGTGCTGATCAACGGGGCCGAGGAAAGCCCACCAAGGATGGCTGGGTAGCGCCCGCGCGTCACGCGGTACAGCCACGGATCGATGTGCCAGAAGAGGTGACGGGCCATGAACCCTCCCGCACGCGAGCGGCCGAAGCGCTCCAGGGTCCGATACCAACGGCCGTACTCCTCGGTCGGGTCGACGTAGTGCAGCGGCATGCGGCGACCCTACGCGTCTGATTTACGCCTGACCTCCGAGCGGCTGGGAGCACGCTGCCGCAATACGCCGGCACCGTGTTCGCAAGGTCCGACCGTCGCGTGGCGAAACCACGAATTGCTCTGTAGAACGACCAAACTGCGGGTGTAGGAAGTTTCGGCACCCACGCCAGCTCCAGTGAATCCGTTGATCGGGTCGTCAAAGAACACGGCATAGTAGCCGGGCCAGTACTGTGGGTACTCTTTGGTGTCGGTGACGGGGACATCGCGGCTGATCAGGAAATCGCGATGGAAGCGATCGACTCTTCGGCGGCCCACAGCGCAATGTGGTTAATACGACCGCTGGTGGTGCGTCAGCTTGCCTCCGGAGAGCGGCTGAATACCAATGTAGCTGTGCGGGTTGGTATACGAGTCATGTATAGACGACTGGTACTCCATTTCAGAGAGAGAAGCTGGTACCGAGCCAGCCGACAGCGCGTCGTAGAGGAGAGAGGAGGCACCTACTCATGCCCATCCCTTCGTGCCGGCGCTCGGTTAGATCGGGGTCCAAGTTCCGTTGTTGAAGAATCCCCACGCTCCGGTGGTCGGGTTCCACATCAGGTGCGCCTGAGGCGCCCACGCCGGGGGAGGGGGCTGCGGCGGCGCCCACGGCGGCGGGGGTCCCCAGGGCCCCCAGCCCGCCGGTGCCGGACCTTGCCAGTCGTGACACTGATTCCAGTCCCAGTGGTAGTTGGTGCCCCAGGCCGGATCCCATTGCTGACCAGGGCACCAGTGGTTGCTGGGCGCGGGAGCCGGGGCCGCTTGGGCGACGCCGCCGGCCAGCCCCAACGCGGACAATGCCAGGCCGCCACCCACCAATTGCCGAACCCACGGTCTCCCGTGCTTTTCCGTCGCCATCCTCCAAGAATGGTCGGCCCGCGACGTCACCGCTAGTGTTCGACAAACTGAGCGCGGGATGGACCCGGCTCGAACGCTTCACCGAAGTACTGGGTCTCGCGGACCACTTCCCCGTCTTCGAATTCCATGACGCTCACGACGTAGAACGGTTGCTCGTCGTAGCTGAGGACGAGTTCGCTGACCCAAAGATCGCCGCCACCCAGCAGGCGTCGCACGCTGAATCGCTTCAAGTTCGGCTGCGCGGCGCGCGACGCCTGAATGTTGTGTCGGCCACGGATGCGCTCGCCCGATTGCGGATATTCGAGCACCGCATCATGCCGATAGATCTCGTGCTCAGCGTCGAAGTCGTTGGCGTCGGATGCCTCCCAGTGGCGCCGTAGCGCGTCCCGCAGGTCGTCGTCATGCATCGCGACTCTCACTTTCCGGTAGATGTATCAGTCTGCGCCGCCAGACGTTGAAGCGAAACTCCACCACGTCGCCGTCTGCCGCCGCCCTCACCGACTGGATGGGCGCGTGGTTATATGGTTCAGCCTGGCGAAGTCAGCGACGCAGGTTCGGTCCAATCGCCTTCGCCCCGTCTACGTTCAGGAGTCATCCATGGGCGACGCCGATGCCGCGGCGATCCGAGCAGCGCGAGCCGACTGGATCAGCGAGCACCTCGAGACCTATCTGACCTCCGGTGGCACGCGGGGCCACATCATGGACCTGAGCGCGCTCGGGGGCCGCGCGGTGACCACGCACTGCTTGATCAAATGTGTGGGTCGCAAGTCGGCGAAGGTTTATGTCAGGCCGTTGATCTACGGCAACTTCGGTGGCGAGATCGTGATCGTCGCTTCGAAGGGCGGTGCCGACACACATCCGGCGTGGTACTTGAATGTCTTGGCGAGCAACACGATCGGTGTGCAGATCGCCACCCAGGCGTTCGAGGCAACATGGCGGGAACCCGAACGCGAGGAACGCCACCAGGTGTGGGCGTATATGGCCCACCTGTACCCGCCGTATCTCACCTATCAGAAGTCGACCAGCCGTCAAATCCCGTTGGTGATGTTGACGCTCGGTCGGCCGATCGACGTCTTCTCTGCGGAAGGGTCGCAATAACCGTCCGTCATCGATGACGTGGGACCGACTCCACTGTACGAACGCTGGCGCGCACGCTCCCCGTTCTCACAGCCCGAACTTCGCGCGCGCCTCGTCCGTCACCGGAGTGAATAGATTGACCAGGTTTCCATCCGGGTCGCGAAACAGCAGCGCACGGTTACCCCACGGCATTGTCGTCGGCTCGGTCACGATCTCGCCGACGCTCCCGCTGAGTCGCTCATACTCAGCGTCCACATCCTCGACGATGAACTCCAGGATCGCGCTCCGGTTGGCGCCGGGCTCAGCGGACCCGGCCCCGAACAGCGGTACGGTCTTGTCACTTCCGATCGCCAGCGTTCCGACTGAGGTCGGAATCTCGGCGAATAGTTCGTTCCCCCAAACCGGGGCGGTTTCGGTGACCATCTCGTAGAAAGCAACGAGCCGATTGACGTCTGCCGTGATGAGGCGGGTCGAAATGAACTTCACGAAGTCTCCTCGAACACTCGGGTGGCGCGGCCTGCGGACGTTAGGACGCTAGCCGCCCCCTCTGACACCCAGTCCTGACACCACGGACTGCCCAGACGTTGAAACGGAACTCCGCACTGGTCGTTTGCGGGGTTGGGCCAGCCGGGGTGATACCGGGCAAAGTTGCGCTGACCAGCACAGATCGCGATGCGCCAACAACCGCCCAACGGCGAAATCTGCGGACCGACTGCGGACCGGGACAAGCGGTCGGCGGACCAACGAGAACGGCGGCGGCATGGCCAACGCCAACATCATCGAGCGACGGGGCTAGCCGGCCGAGGGCAGGCCATCGAGCCAGTCGGCCAGCTCTTCGGGGGTGCGCGGAACGAGTCCCTCGCGGAGTCCTCGCGGGCAGTGTTCTACCGACTGCTGATCGCCACAGCTTTGGATTCAGGGCAGAAATGAGGTATCAAGACGTGAAACAGGACTACGTTGGGGTTCGAGGCGAGTTGGGCGACTTACGTTCAGGCACAGCGAATTTGATTCTGGTGGTAGACACACTGTTATCGAGGATGCAGACTCATCGTTATCGAGGATGCAGACTCATCGCGATAAAGAGGATACGGTAACGATTCCGGCTCAATTCTCGAGGCACGCGCTGCCATTGCCGAAGCCCGAAGGCGTTTACAGGAAAGAGTTGTTGAGCAAGGGAATTAGATTACTTGTGGCACTGGGGGTTACGTTGTGGGTAATCCTCAATTCCCCCGTGGCCCGGGCCGGGCCGGGCGGCAACATTCCAGGGCCCGGCGTGTGCGACTATCCCGGTGTTGGCGGAAGTAATTTCGAGGCGGGGGCCACCTCGTACTACTGCGATTTTCCTATCGAAGAGAACAGCACGCACTGGCACTGCGAATATGGCGGATGGAACCTGGGTGGTCCAGGTGGCAACGCCCCCATCGGTGGAAGTTTTATGGGTTTTGGGTTAACCATTCCTGCAGGCGATTTCGGGGGTGCTATCGGTGGTTGTTCATGGCGCTGGCCGGATAACACTATCGGCCCTGCACCGAACCCACCGGGCGCGTGGAAGAACTACTTGGTGCCCAAGCCGCCACCGCCCGAACATCGGGCGCCCCCGACTCCACCGGCTGAGCCGGAGTCCGGACCACCACCAGTAGAGAATCCTGATCTCGGCGATCAGCCACAGTCACCGGCCTACACTAATCCGGCGTTTCCGAATCCCGGCAGGACTCAGAACCCGCCAAGTTAGCGCTTTACCGCCATCATTGAGTACCGATGTCACAGCGGCCAGGCACTTGTGGTGCAAGGCCAGGGCAGCGGCGGGCGTGGAGTACCTGTTGCGGACTCTAGCCCCGGGCTGACCTGCGCCTCTAGACGTTGAACCGGAACTCCACCACGTCGCCGTCGGCCATCACGTAGTCCTTGCCTTCCATCCGGACCTTGCCGGCCGCCTTGGCCGCCGCCATCGACCCGGCCTCGATCAAGTCGTCGTAGGACACGATTTCGGCTTTGATGAAGCCCTTCTCGAAGTCGGTGTGGATCACCCCGGCGGCCTTGGGCGCGGTATCGCCCTGATGAATGACCCACGCCCGCGCCTCTTTTGGGCCCGCCGTCAGGTAGGTCTGCAGCTTCAGCGTGTGAAAACCGGCCCGCGCCAACGCATCCAGTCCGCGCTCGGTCTGCCCGATCGACTCGAGCAACTCGGCGGCCGACTCGTCGTCGAGCTCTTGCAGTTCGGCCTCGATCTTCGCGTCGAGGAACACCGCGTCGGCAGGTGCGACCATCGCGCACAGCTCGGCCTTGCGGGCATCGTCGGTCAGCACGGACTCGTCGGCGTTGAACACGTACAGAAACGGCTTGGTGGTCATCAGGTTCAGCTCGCGCAGCAGCGACGCGTCGACGCCGGCCGCGAAGAGCGTCTTGCCCGAGTCCAGCACAGCCTCCGCGGCGACGGCCGCCTCGTGCACGGGCTTGCGCTCCTTGTTGTTGCGGGCTTCCTTCTCCAGCCGCGGGACGGCCTTCTCCAGCGTCTGCATGTCGGCGAGGATCAGCTCGGTCTCGATCACCTCGATGTCGGACCCGGATCGACCTTGCCGTCGACGTGCACGACGTCGTCGTCGGCGAACACCCGCACCACCTGGCAGATCGCGTCACACTCGCGGATGTTGGCCAGGAACTTGTTGCCGAGCCCGGCGCCCTCGGAGGCGCCCTTCACGATTCCGGCGATGTCGACGAACGTCACCGGCGCCGGCACGATCTTCTCGGAATCGAACATCTCCGCCAGCTTGTCCAGCCGCGGATCGGGCAACGGCACCACGCCCTCGTTCGGTTCGATCGTCGCGAACGGATAGTTGGCCGCCACCACGTTGTTCCGGGTCAGCGCATTGAACAGCGTCGACTTGCCGACGTTGGGCAGTCCCACGATTCCCAGGCTCAGGCTCACGGGGAACCAAGTCTAGGGCTCCGCGCCAGGCTCGGGCGCCGCGGATCGATTCCGTGCGCGACCGGCCGTGGCACGCCCGGCACTACTACAAGCTATTTACGGCCGTTTCGCCCATTGCCGGTACGGTCTACATGTGTCAGCGCAGCGGGGAAGCTCGGCAGTAGAGGCTGCCCATCGCTCGATCCACCCCGGACATTCCGGGTGTGCCCTGGTGGACAGCCCTGCTCATCGCCGTTACCGCTACCGCCATCGGGTATGGAATCGACTCCGGATCCGGCCACAAGGAGCTGACCGGCATCTTCGCCGTGCCTCTATATAGCCGGCTGCGTGGCGGCGGTGCTGGCCGTGCGCCAGGACGGCCTGTTCACCGCGGTCATCCAGCCGCCGCTGATACTTTTCTGCGCGGTGCCGGGCGCCTACTGGTTGTTCCACGGCGGCAAGCTCGGCAGCCTCAAAGACCTGCTGATCAACTGCGGCTATCCGCTGATCGAGCGTTTCCCGCTGATGCTGGGCACCGCCGGCGGCGTCTTGCTGATCGGCCTGATCAGGTGGTACTTGGCGATGTCGCAGCGCGACGACCGGGGCGTCGGGCGCGACCGACGAGGCCGCGACCGCCACCACGGCGCGCACGGTCGTCCTTCGTCAGGGGCGATCGGCGCGAAACTGAACTCGCTGCTGGGCGTCGCGTCGTCCGAGGACGAGGACGATGCCGACGAGGACACGCCGCAACCGCGGCTCGAAGCCGCCCGGAGCTCCGCGAGAGCCAGCGCCAGAACCGGCCGGGCGGCCCGCAGTAGTAGGTCCGCGACCAGTTCGGCCCGGAGCCGATCCCGGCACGCCCGCCCGTCGCCGGAAGACGAGCACGACCCCGCGGCCGAGCGGCCGCGCCGTCGGCGCCAGGCGCCGCCCCGGGACTACGATCCCGCCGACCCGCCGCGCCGGTCACGCCGCGGCCGAGGCCGCAGAGCGATCCAGACCCGCGCGGTCAGTCGCAGCGGGAAGGCCGTCGGGATCCGCGCAGCCGCCGCAATCCCTACGAGCGCCCGGCGCCGCGCGGCGGCCGCTTCGACGGCTACGACCGGTACGAACCGCCAGTCTCGTCGGAGCCGTTCAATGCGATACCCGTCCTACGAGCCGTACGAGTCCTACGAGCCCGCCTCGGAGCCCCGTCGGCGTCGAGTCCGCAGCCGAACGGGACGAACGGCTCCGACCCGACCCACCACCCGATCTCGCAGGTCCGCTACCGCGGATCGGGCCCGTCAGACGAGCACCGAGGTGAGCAGCGCGGGGACGCCGCAGCCGATCACGGGCAAACGGCCGGTCGCAGGGGCGACCGCCCGGCCGAATCCTGGGAGTACGACGTCTAGGTCCTCGCGGACCGAGCAGCGGGGCCTCTCAGAGCAGCGAGCGGATCTCGCGGGGCAGCGCGAACACCAGGGTCTCCTGCGCCGTCGTCACCGGTTGCACCACGTCGAAGCCGCATCTCGGCGAGCCGCTCCAGCACGCCTCGCACCAGAACCTCGGGGACCGACGCACCGGAGGTGACCCCGACCGTGGTGACACCTTCCAGCCACGCCGGGTCGATGTCGTCGGCCCAGTCGACCAGGTAGGCGGCTGCCGCGCCGCCGCCGCAGCGCCACCTCGACCAGCCGCACCGAGTTCGACGAATTGCGCGACCCGACGACGATCACCAGCTCGCACTCCGGCGCCATCGCCTTGACCGCGACCTGCCGGTTCTGGGTCGCATAGCAAATGTCATCGCTGGGCGGATCCTGCAGCTTGGGGAACCGCTAGCCGCAGCCGCTCGACGATCTCCATGGTCTCGTCGACCGAAAGCGTGGTCTGCGACAGCCAGACCACCTTGTTCTCGTCGCGGACCGTCACGTTGTCCACGGAGGCGACCCCGTCGACCAGCTGCACATGGTCGGGCGCCTCCCCGGCAGTCCCGATGACCTCCTCGTGGCCCTCGTGGCCGATCAGCAGGATGTCGTAGTCGTTGCGGGCGAATCGCCTGGCCTCGTTGTGCACCTTGGTGACCAACGGGCAGGTGGCGTCGATGGTGTGCAGGTTGCGTTCGGCGGCCGCGGCGTGCACCGTTGGCGCGACCCCGTGCGCGGAGAACACCACGATGGCGCCCTCGGGGACCTGGTCGGTCTCCTGGACGAACACCGCGCCGGCCTTTTCCAGGGTGTCGACGACGTGCCGGTTGTGCACGATCTCGTGGCGTACGTAGACCGGGGCACCGTGCTTCTCCAGCGCGCGTTCGACCGTTTCGACGGCCCGGTCCACACCCGCGCAGTAGCCACGCGGCTCGGCCAGCAGCACTCGCTTGCGGGCCGGATCGTTGGCTACCGTGCTGGCTGCGCCAGGAATCCCCATGTCGACAGTCGGCGGCATGACACCAAGCGTACGTTCTGCCGACACAGGCTTGCCAGCTCGCGGCGCTGGGCTTGGAGTTAGCGGCTGCTTAAGGCAATCTTGGACCCATGGCTACTGCACCGTACGGAGTTCGGCTGCTGGTCGGCGCGGCGACGGTCGCCGTCGAGGAGACCATGAAACTGCCGAAGACGATCCTGATGTACCCGATGACGATAGCCAGTCAGGCGGCGCACATCGTGATGCGATTTCAGCAGAATCTGGCGGAGCTGGTGATCAAGGGCGACATCGACCTTGGAATCCATTTTCCCGCCCAAGGACGAAAACCCGGAATGGGCAACGTTCGACGAGGACTCGGTTGATGCCCTGGAGAACTCAGCCGGCAGCCTTCGCCGAATTGCCGGACGGCGCCGGCGGCGATCGTCGGGCCGAGGGGCGGTTCGCGCTGTATTCGGTTGCCGACGCTGCGCTGGACGCCGGCGGCCCGAGCCAAGCCGTCGAAGCAATCGAAGAAGTCGATTCCGGAGCCGCCGGTGGCAGCCGAACTCGACTACCCGACACTGACACTGGCGCAGCTGCGGGCCCGGCTGCAATCGCTGGGCGTCGACGAGCTCGAAGCCCTGCTGGCCTACGAGCAGGCCACCAAGGCCCGCGCACCGTTCGAGACGTTGCTGGCCAACAGGATCACCCGCGCGACCGCGAAGTGACCCGAGCGGCGAATTCGGAGGCGAACTCGGCCGAGAACCCGTTCCCGGTTCGCGCGGTCGCGATCAGGGTCGCCGGCTGGATCGACAAGCTGGGAACCGTATGGGTCGAGGGACAATTGGCCCAGATCAACATGCGATCCGACTCCAAGACCGTGTTCATGGTGCTGCGCGACCCGGCCGCCGACATGTCGCTGACCGTGACGTGTCCGCGCGACCTGGTGCACAACGCGCCGGTGAAATTAGTCGAGGGCACGCAGGTGGTCGTCTGCGGTAAGCCCTCGTTCTACACCGGACGCGGTACATTCTCGTTGCGGCTCAGCGAGATTCGCGCCGTCGGTGTCGGCGAGCTACTGGCCCGCATCGACCGGCTGCGTCGGCTGCTGGACGCCGAAGGCCTCTTCGACCCAAGGCTCAAGCGACCAATCCCCTTCCTGCCGAACATGATTGGGTTGATCACCGGCCGGGCGAGTGCCGCCGAGCGTGACGTGACGACAGTGGCCAGCACCCGCTGGCCCGCGGTGCGCTTCGCGGTGCGCAACACCGCCGTGCAGGGGCCCAACGCGGTCGCCCAGATCGTCGAGGCGTTACGCGAGCTCGACCGCGACCAGGCCGTCGACGTGATCGTGCTGGCCCGCGGCGGCGGCAGCGTCGAGGACCTGCTGCCGTTCTCCGACGAGACGCTGTGCCGCGCGATCGCGGCCTGCCGCACGCCGGTGATCAGCGCGGTCGGCCACGAACCCGACAATCCGCTGTGCGATCTGGTCGCCGATCTGCGCGCGGCCACCCCCACCGACGCGGCCAAGAGGATGGTTCCGGACACCGCCGCCGAGCAGCGGATGGAATTTCGAGACCTGCGCCGGCGCAGCGCGCAGGCTCTGCGCAATTGGGTGTCTCGCGAACAGCGCGCCCTGGCCCAGCTGCGCAGCCGCCCGGTGCTGGCCGAGCCACTGACCGCGTTGACGGCTCGCGCCGAGGAAATCCACCGCGCTCGCTCGGCGGCGCGCCGCGACATCACCCGGCTGGTCGCCGCGGAATCCGAACGCGTCGGCCACCTGGGCGCACGACTGGCGACACTGGGCCCGGCGGCGACCTTGGCCCGCGGCTACGCGGTAGTGCAGACAGTTCCCGACTGCCGGGTCCTCCGAGGCCATGCGCGTCCTACGCTCTGTGGACGAGGCGCCGGCAGGCACCCGGCTGCGGGTGCGGGTTTCCGACGGCGCCGTAGCGGCGGTGAGTGAAGGGCTGACCGATGGTCACTGACGAAGGCGGCAAGGCCCAGCAGATGACGCCCATTAGTCAACTGGGCTACGAAGCCTGCCGAGACGAGCTGATCGAGGTTGTGCGGCTCTTGGAACAGGGCGGGCTGGACCTCGATGCGTCGCTACAGCTGTGGGAAAGAGGCGAGCAGCTGGCAAGACGGTGCGAAGAGCACTTAGCTGGCGCTCGTAAGCGAGTCGAGGATGCGCTCGCTGCCGGGCAGGCCGAGGACAGCTGAACCGGCCCGGAAATGGAAGGCATTTTGTCGAATTGGAACACGTTTCAGTTATGCTCACGAAATGGGTGATTCAACGTTGACCACTGAATTGGGCCGCGTCCTGGTCACCGGTGGCTCCGGGTTTGTCGGCGCCAACCTGGTGACCACCTTGCTCGACCGCGGGTACTCGGTGCGGTCCTTCGACCGTGCCCCGTCGCCGCTCGCTGCGCATCCGCAGCTGCAGGTGTTGCAGGGCGACATCACCGACAAAGCCGTCTGCGCGCAGGCGGTGGACGGCATCGACACCGTGTTCCACACCGCGGCGATCATCGAGCTGATGGGCGGCGCGTCAGTGACCGAGGAATACCGTCAGCGCAGCTTCGGGATCAACGTCGGCGGTACCCAGAATCTGGTGGAGGCGGGCCGCGCCGCGGGCGTGCAGCGATTCGTCTATACGTCATCCAACAGCGTGGTGATGGGCGGCCAGAACATCGCCGGCGGCGACGAGACCCTGCCCTACACCACTCGATTCAACGACCTCTACACCGAGACCAAAGTCGTCGCCGAACGATTCGTGTTGTCCCAGAACGGCGTTGACGGCATGCTGACGTGCGCGATCCGGCCGAGCGGCATCTGGGGCCGCGGCGACCAGACGATGTTCCGGAAGTTGTTCGAGAGCGTGATCGCCGGCCACGTCAAGGTGCTGATCGGCCGCAAGTCGGCCCGGCTGGATAACTCTTACGTGCACAACCTGATTCACGGTTTCATCCTGGCCGCCCAGCATCTGGTGCCGGGCGGCACCGCGCCCGGTCAGGCGTACTTCATCAACGACGCCGAGCCGATCAACATGTTCGAGTTCGCCCGGCCGGTGGTGGAGGCCTGCGGGCAGCCGTGGCCGCGGATCCGGGTCAACGGGCCCATCGTGCGCGCAGCGATGACCGGTTGGCAGCGGATGCACTTCCGGTTCGGAATTCCCGCGCCGCTGCTAGAGCCGCTGGCGGTCGAGCGGCTGTACCTGGACAACTTCTTCTCGGTCGCCAAGGCTTCCCGTGACCTGGGGTACCAGCCACTGTTCACCACCGAGAAGGCGTTGACCGAGTGCCTGTCGTACTACGTGGACCTGTACCACCAGATGGAGCGCGAGGACTCGGCTGCCAAAGCCGCCGCCAAACGGTAGCGCGCACTCTGCCCAAAACCAGCGCCTCGGGCTAAGGTTCAGCTCAACGGCGAGGTGGAGGGCGGCACGGTTCGTATGAACACCGAATTCACGCTCACTCAGAAGCGCGCCCTCGCGGTTTTCACCCTGATAGCACTGCTGTTCGGTGCGTATTTCCTGCGCGACTACTTCGTGCTGATCGTGGTCGCCGCGGTCGGGGCGTATCTGTTCACGCCGCTGTTCAATCGGTTCAACCGGCGCCTGGGCACCGGCCTGTCGGCTACCTGCACACTGCTGTCGGCGCTGGCCATGGTCATCGTGCCGGTCGGAATTTTGGTGGCCCTGGCCGTCGTCCAGATTTCCCGAATGCTCGACAGCATCTCCGGGTGGGTCAAGACCACCGACCTGAGCGGGCTGGGCGGCAAAGTGCTGCAGCTGGTCAATGACGTGCTGGCCCGAGTCCCCTTCCTGCACATCACGGTAACCCCCGAGATGCTGCGCAAGGCGATGGTCAGCGCAGCGCAGAATGCCGGACAATGGCTGCTGCATTTCCTGCAGGGCGCTGCGGGAGGCATCGCCGGCGCGGTCACCTACGCGATCATCTTCTTGTATGTGTTCATGGCACTGTTGGTGCACCGCGAGAAGTTGCGCACCCTGCTCGGTCAGCTCAACCCGCTCGGCGAGGAAGTCACGGATCTATATGTGAAGAAGACGGGTGCGATGGTGCGCGGCACCGTGTTCGGCCAGTTCGTCATCGCGTTATGCCAAGGTGTCGCGGGCGCCGGCGTCGATCTACGTCGGCGGATTCCACCACGGCTTCTTCATTTTCGCGATCCTGCTGACGGCGCTGTCGATCATTCCACTGGGCGGCGGCATCGTCACGATTCCGTTCGGCATCGGAATGATCTTCTACGGCAACATCTTCGGCGGCGCGTTCGTGATCCTGTGGCATCTGCTGGCGGTCACCAACATCGACAACTTCTTACGCCCGATCCTGGTGCCGCGTGACGCCCGGCTGAATTCGGCGCTGATGCTGCTGTCGGTGTTCGCCGGTATCGCCATGTTCGGCCCCTGGGGCATCGTCATCGGGCCGGTGCTGATGATCCTGATCGTCACGACCATCGACGTCTACTTGGCGGTCTACAAGGGCGTCGAGCTGGTGAACCCGGACGATGAAGCGCCCGAGCGCCGCAGCTGGCTGCCACGCCGGAAGTCAAAAGCCGACGTTAAGTCAGCCGCGCAGTAAGGAATTCGACAACCCGCTTGCGCGCCTCGTAAGCGGGCTGACCGTCGATTTCACGCACCTCGTCGGTGAGCACCGAGTGCGCCATCTTGGAAAAACCGTGTTCGTTGCCCGGGCGGGAATCGATCTCGATCACCTCGAACGCGTCACCGAGGCGCTCCTTGAGAGCGGTGAATCGATCCCGCGGAGACATCCAGTCCTCACTGAACCGCAAACCCATGGCGCACAAGCCGTCGTTGGCGGCGCGATCGGCGATGGTGGTCATCTCGGATTCGCTGAGCCCGGTGTCGCTGCGACGCGTCAGGCCGAGCGGCAACGGCACCGAGGGCTGGCTGAGCACCGGAGCCAGCACGCTGTCGTCGACCGCGGCGGCCAGTGCGAAACCGCCAGTGAAACACTGACCGATCACGCCGACGCCCTTGCCTCCGCGTCGACGCCTTGAGGTCACGGGCCAGCGCCCGCAGGAATAGCGACACCGGCCGCTGCTTGTTCGTCGCAAAGGCCGCGAATTCCTTTGCCACACAGGCCCGCGCGATGGTCGCCGTCGTGTAGCCGACCGTCTTCGGGTGGCCCGCAACCCCGAACAGCGACGGGATGGCAACGGTGAACCCGTTGTCCACCAAGTGATTACCCAGGCCCAGCACCCCGGGATGGATCCCGGGTATCTCGGGAATCAGCACCACCCCGGGTCCGGTGCCCTTGCGGTAGACGTCATGGGTGTAGCCGCCACCGGTGAACGGTTGCGCGACCCATCCGGAAAGGTCTGCTTCGGGTGCTGTCACGCGAGTCGCTCCTATCGGCTTGTCGGCAGCGGCGCCTGTGACTGCGTCGCCGCCGCCAGCGTACGAAACTCCTCGGTGCTTCCGGCACCCGTGATCGCGATCTGGGCGGCGCCGCCCGGGCTGGTCAACTTCGTGGTCCATACCGGTTCGGCGTCGGCGCCACTTTGGCCGGAACCGCGATAGATGATCCAGTTCGTTCCCGAGACGTCGACCGTTCCGGTCGGATACGCCGACGGATGAATCGAGCCGACCAGCTTGTCCTCATCGGCGTTGCTCTGGGTCAGGCTCAAATACATCCCGGTCGGGCCGATGTATCCCACCGTCGAGGTGGCCGCATTCAGCCGCTGACCACCCGACGTCCGCCCACTCTCGATACCGCCGCGGCCGCCGGAGTTGGGCTGCCAGCCCGCGGGCAGCGCGGGCAACCGGATGGGAAACCCCAGCGTCTGAGCGTCCGCGCGCAGGGCCGTCGCCGCGTCGTAGGACGGAATTGCCCCCTTGTTCGCCCCGGTCGGCTGGAAAGAACACATCCCGACCATGCCGGCCAGCAGGATGCACCCGATCACCAGCGGTGCCAGCGACCAGAACATGTCGCGACCGTCTTGGAGCAGTCGCGGTTTGGCCGGCCTGGGCGCCGGCGACGGCTCACCGGCCAGGTCGGCGTCGGGCTGTTCGTCGGTCATCCCTGCAGTATCCCAGCCCGCTGTCAACAGCCGCAGCCCAGATCCAGCTGACCGATCTGCTTCTGGGAGAATCAGCAACCATGACAGCATCGGGCAGCTCCGGTTCGCCTTCGGCCGCAACCGCGGGCCCCGACCCGCAGGTACGCGCACGCGGCGAAGCGCCAGACCGCAACCTGGCCATGGAACTGGTCCGGGTCACCGAGGCCGGCGCGATGGCCGCCGGCCGCTGGGTGGGCCGCGGCGACAAGGAGGGCGGCGACGGCGCGGCGGTCGACGCGATCCGCGAGCTGGTCAACTCGGTATCCATGCGCGGGGTCGTCGTCATCGGAGAGGGCGAAAAAGACGAAGCGCCGATGCTGTTCAACGGCGAAGAGGTCGGCAACGGCGACGGGCCCGAATGCGATTTCGCCGTCGACCCGGTCGACGGCACCACCCTGATGAGCAAGGGCATGCCCAACGCCATCTCGGTGCTGGCGGTGGCCGACCGCGGTTCGATGTTCGACCCGTCGGCGGTGTTCTACATGAACAAGATCGCCGTCGGGCCCGATGCCGCGGACGTGCTGGACATCACCGCGCCCATCGCCGACAACATCCGCGCGGTCGCGAAGGTCAAGGGCCTCTCGGTGCGGGACATGACCGTGTGCATCCTGGACCGTCCCCGGCACGCTCAGCTGATTCAGGACGTGCGCGACACCGGGGCGCGTATCCGGCTGATCACCGACGGCGACGTCGCGGGCGCGATCTCCACCTGTCGGCCGGGCTCGGGCACCGACATGCTCGCCGGTATCGGCGGCACCCCGGAGGGCATCATCGCCGCGGCTGCGATCCGCTGCATGGGTGGCGCCATCCAGGCGCAACTGGCGCCCAAGGACGACGCCGAGCGTCGCAAGGCACTGGACGCCGGCTACGACCTGGAGCAGATCCTGAGCACCAGGGATCTGGTGTCCGGCGACAACGTCTTCTTCTGCGCGACCGGGGTGACCGACGGTGACCTGCTGCAGGGTGTGCACTACTCCCCCGGCGGTGCCACCACCCAGTCGATCGTGATGCGTTCGAAGTCGGGCACCGTCCGGATGATCGAGGCCTACCACCGGCTTTCGAAGCTCAACGAATACTCCGCCATCGACTTCACCGGCGACAGCACCGCCGCCTATCCCTTGCCGTAACCGCGATAGCACCCCCGACGAACGAGGAACTAATTGATGGCCGAGGACGCCGAGTATCGTATCGAGCACGACACCATGGGCGAGGTACGCGTACCCGCAAAAGCGTTGTGGCGAGCGCAAACCCAGCGCGCGGTGGAGAACTTTCCGATCTCGGGCCGGGGGCTGGAGCGTACCCAGATCCGGGCGTTGGGACTGCTCAAGGGCGCCTGCGCGCAGGTGAACTCCGATCTCGGGCTGCTGGCGCCGGAGAAAGCCGACGCGATCATCGCGGCCGCAGCAGAGATCGCCGACGGCCAACACGACGACCAGTTCCCGATCGACGTCTTCCAGACCGGCTCGGGTACCAGCTCCAACATGAACACCAACGAGGTGATCGCGTCCATCGCGGCCGCCAACGGCGTCACGGTGCACCCCAACGACGACGTCAACATGTCGCAGTCGTCCAACGACACCTTCCCGACCGCCACCCACATCGCGGCCACCGAAGCCGCTGTGCGCCATCTCATCCCGGCGCTCGAGATACTGCACGACGCCCTGGAAACCAAAGCCCGCGAGTGGCACACCGTGGTCAAGTCGGGCCGCACCCACCTGATGGACGCCGTCCCGGTGACGCTCGGCCAGGAATTCAGCGGATACGCCCGTCAGATCGAGGCCGGGATCGAGCGCGTGCGTGCCACACTGCCGCGGCTGGGTGAGCTGGCGATCGGCGGAACCGCGGTGGGCACCGGGCTCAACGCTCCCGACGGCTTCGGCGCCAAGGTTGTCGAGGCACTGGTTGTTTCCACGGGATTAGCCGAATTACGCACGGCAGCAAACTCTTTCGAGGCACAGGCGGCGCGCGATGGCCTGGTGGAAGCGTCCGGCGCGCTGCGCACCATCGCCGTGTCGCTGACCAAGATCGCCAACGACATCCGCTGGATGGGGTCCGGGCCGCTGACCGGTCTAGCCGAGATCCAGCTGCCGGACCTGCAGCCGGGCAGCTCGATCATGCCCGGGAAGGTCAATCCGGTTCTGCCAGAAGCGGTTACCCAGGTCGCCGCGCAGGTGATCGGCAACGACGCCGCGGTGGCCGTCGGCGGCTTGTCCGGCGCGTTCGAACTCAACGTCTACATCCCGATGATGGCCCGCAACATCTTGGAGTCGTTCAAGCTGCTGACCAATGTGTCGAAGCTGTTCGCCGAGCGCTGCATCACCGGGCTGTCGGCCAATGTCGAGCACCTGCGCGAGTTGGCCGAGTCGTCGCCGTCAATCGTGACACCCTTGAATTCGGCCATCGGCTACGAGGAAGCGGCGGCCGTGGCCAAGCAAGCGCTCAAGGAGAAGAAGACGATTCGCCAGACCGTCATCGACCGCGGCCTGATCGGCGACAAGTTGTCGATCGAGGAATTGGACCGCCGGCTTGACGTGCTGGCGATGGCCAAGGTCAAACCAGCGAACTAAGTGGGGGTGTTTCTGTAATGACGGCTCCTCCGGGCGGTCCCTACGGTCAGGATCCATATGGAGCGAATCCGTATGGGCAGGGCCCCTATTGGGGTGGTCCGCCGCAAGGTGGTCCGCCCCAGGGGCCACCGCAAGGCGGCCCGCCCCCGTATCCGCAGGGCGGCCCCTACTCGCAGCCGCATAGCGGTTCGTACCCCTACCCGCCGACCGGTCCATTCACCAATCCCGCGGGCGGTGTGGATCCCTCCGCGCCGGGCTACCCCGGGCAGCCGTACCCGCAGCCCGGCCAGCAGTTCCCGCCCGGCTGGCCGCCCGGGTCCTACCCTCCCGGGCCGCCGCCCAATGGGCCGCGGTCGAACATGCCATGGCTGATCGTCGCCGGTATCGCGGTGCTGGGCGTCATCGCGCTGGTGGTGATTCTGGTGCTCAGCCTGGGCAATGAACCCAAGTCCCCCAAGGCAAATCCCTCGACAACGACGGTCGCTCCGACGTCACAGCCGAGCGGTTCCGGACAGACCGCAACCGATTGCACGCCCAATGTGTCCGGTGGCGACAAGCCCCCGGGCGGCGCCCCGATCAAGGCGGGCAAGTTGTCGTTCCCGGCCAACGCGGCACCCGGATGGATGCCGTTCTCGGACGATCAGAGTCCGAATCTCATTGGCGCAGTGGGCCTTGCGCAAGAGGTGCAAGGCGCCAACCAGTGGGTGATGCAGGCCGAGGTCGCGGTGAGCAATTTCGTCTCCAGCATGGATGTCACCGCACAGGCGGCGAAGTTGATGAATTGCGTGGCCGAAGGTCCCGGCTATTCGAACGCCTCACCGACGCTGGGCCCGATCAGGAAATCGTCGATGACGGTTGACGGGATCAAGGCCGCCCGGGTGGACGCCGACGTCACGATTGCCGATCCCGCCCGAAATGTGAAGGGCGACTCGGTGACCATCATCGCGGTCGACACCAAGCCGGTCACCATCTTCCTGGGCGCAACGCCCATCGGCGATGCCGCCTCGGCGGGCATCCTCAACCAGGTGATCGGATCGCTGAAGGTCTCGAAGTAAGGCGATAGGCCTAAGCGGGACCTGCGGGCGCCGAGACGTGCGTGGCTTCGGAGCGGCCGCGCAGCACGGTGGAATAGCATTCCGCCCAGTGACCCCGTTCGGTGTCATCGGCCCGCTCGATGGCCGCCGCCGAGCACAGGATCCGCCGATCCGAGGTCTTGGCGAGATCTGCCAGGCGTGCGGCCTCGTTGACCGCATCACCGATTACCGTGTATTCATAGCGGTTTTCGGCACCGATGTTGCCCGCAAAAACGCGGCCCGCCGAGACACCGATACCGAAATCGACGACGGGTAGCCGGCGCAGTTGAATGCCCAGCGTGCGCGCCGTGGCCAGCGCCGCCGACGCCGGCTCGCTGGTCCGCAGCGGCACCCCGAAGATCGCCAGCGCGGCGTCGCCCGCGAATTTGTTGATCAACCCGTGGTGTTCGTCGACGGCTTCGACGACAATCCGGAAGAAGTCATTGAGCACATCGGCAACCTCTTGGGGCGGACGGCTTTCCGCGAGCTGCGTCGAGCCCACCAGATCGATGAACAGGACCGCCGCCTCGACCACGTCTCCCGACAGCGATGCGCCCTCTTCGATGGCGCGCTGGGCGACGTCGGCCCCGACGTGGCGCCCGAACAGGTCGCGTAACCGGTCGCGCTCGGCGAGCCCGGCCACCATTCGGTTGAAACCCGTTTGCAGACGCCCGATTTGGGATCGCTCGTAGGCGCCGACGGTGGTGTCGATGTGGCCGCGTTCGACCTGGGCCATCGCGTCCACCACTTCACCGATCGGGTCCGAAATCGACCGCGACGTCAGGATCATCGTGGGCAGCCCGAGCAACAGCGCGGCCAGCGAAACCACCAGAACAGGCACGTCCAACGAGGCGGACCGCTGAATCAGCCAGCCATAGGAACGCAGCACCACCAGGGTCGCAACCAGACCGATCGGAAGCGCACTGACCAGAAACCACAGCATGACCAGTCGCGCGAACACTCCCGGCACCGCCATCCGGGGCTCGAGACCCCGCGTCGCGGCACCCATGATGGGCCGCAGCGTGCGTTGCGCGAGCAGCATTCCCGTGCCCGCGGCGGCAGGCCCACCGAGCAGCACGCCGAGCGCCATCGGCAACAGCAGCGCGGCACCGCCGTCGAGGTTGATCAGTATCAGGATGGCGCCGGCCAGCGCCCCAGGCCACCAGCAGGATCACCGTTTGGCGGCCGGCGAGCCGCATCGCGGCTTCCCGTTGCTCCGTCGTGGGCTCGTCGCCCGCGGCATACCACCGCAGCGTGGGAGCAAGGCTGAACAAACCGGCCACCGCCACACCGGCGATCCCGAGCACCACCAGCACCACGACCGTCGGCGTGTTCTTGTCCGCGAAATCGACGTCGGTGTTGAGAAATGTGTGGCCCCGCAGCGGAATCAGGATGGCGGCGGCGTCGATGACGGCAATGATGTAGGACAGGGCAAGATCGACCGCATATTCAATGGACAGCCGGCGAGCTGACTTGCGCTGCGCTGTCTCGGATGTCGCCGCGCGCGATTCTCGCGCACCCCGGCCCGCCTTGATCACCCTCTAAAGGTAGCCGCGCGGCGCTCACGCACCGTTATTTGGCCCGCCCGAGTTCTGGCCCGGGATGTCGGTGATCGGGAAGTTCGGCATCGGCTTGGGCGAGGGAGTGTTGGGCAGCGTCGGGATGTCACCGGGCGGGATGTCGTGGAGCTCGTTGGCGGGCGGCCCGTTGTCCCGGCTGCCGTAGCTGCTGCCAGGCGCGCGCGGCCCCAGCAGTTCGCTGACCGTCACCAGGCGGTAGCCGTTGGCCTTGAGCACCGGAATGAATTGGTACACCAGGTCAACGGTGCTCGAGTAGGTGTCGTGGAACAACACCACCGAGCCCGGCTTGATGTACGTCATCAGCATGTACCGCGTCGCCGCCGGTGTTCGAGTCGTTGGCCCAATCGAAAGGGATGACATCCCAAAGGATTTCGGCCAGTCCGTAGCGAGCGGCGGTCTGGCGCACCTCGGGCGTGGACAGTCCGCCGGCGGGACGATACAGCGTCGGGGTCCGCCCGGTCGCGGCGTTGATCGCGTCGTTGGCCTTGGCGAACTGTCCGGCGATGTCGTCTGGTGGGATCGTCGCCATGTTGGGGTGTTCCCAGGTGTGATTACCGATCTCCATGCCGGCGTCGGCGATGCGCTTGGCTCCGGCCGGGTTGGCGGCCACCTTGTTGCCGATCAGGAAAAACGTGGCCTTGGCGTCATTGTCCTTCAGGATTTGCAGCAGCCGCTCGTCGAACGGGCCCGGCCCGTCGTCGAACGTCAGCGCGACACACTTGACCACCGAGCAGCTCAGGTTGTCGGCGCGCGTCACGTGACCGGTCAGGCCACCGATCACCAACACCGCACCGGCGGCCACGACACCGAACACGGTCCGCCAATAGCGCCAGGCCTGGCTGTCGGGTCGTTTCGGCACCCTGGCAGCTTACCCGCCCTCGAGTGCGCAACCTGGGCGTCGAGTGTGCGCACCGGGCGTCGTCAGCGCACACTCATAGCCCGGGACGCACAGGCAAAGCCCAGGTCAGTGCGGGCCGGCGATTTCCTCGAGCATCTCGGTGACCAGCGCGGCAATCGGCGACCGCTCGCTGCGCAGCAGGGTGATGTGTGCGAACAGCGGGTGACCCTTGAGCTTTTCGATGACGGCTGCGACGCCGTCATGGCGGCCCACCCGCAGGTTGTCGCGCTGGGCGATGTCGTGCGTGAGCACCACCCGCGAGCCGGTCCCCAGCCTGGACAGCACGGTCAGCAACACGTTGCGCTCCAGCGACTGCGCCTCGTCGACGATGACGAACGAGTCATGCAGCGAGCGCCCCCGGATGTGGGTCAGCGGCAGCACTTCGAGCATGCCGCGGGACAGCACTTCCTCCAGCACGGCCGGGCTGGCCAAACCTTCCAGGGTGTCGAAGACCGCCTGCGCCCAGGGGCCCATCTTTTCGCTCTCGCTGCCGGGCAGGTAGCCCAGCTCCTGGCCGCCGACGGCGTACAGCGGGCGGAACACCACGACTTTGCGCTGGGTCCGCCGTTCCAGCACCGCCTCGAGACCCGCGCACAGCGCCAGCGCCGACTTGCCGGTGCCGGCCTTGCCGCCCAGCGACACAATGCCCACCGACTCGTCGAGCAGCAGGTCGAGCGCGACGCGCTGCTCGGCGGATCGACCGCGCAGGCCGAACACCTCGCGGTCACCGCGAACCAGCTGGACACGTTTGTCTGCGTTGACCCGGCCCAGCGCATGAGAGCTACCACCGAGCAGCCGAATTCCGGTGTGACACGGCAGGTCTCGAGCTTCGGCCAGGTCGATCTCGCCGTCGGCGAACAGCGCGTCGATGTCCTCGGCGGCGGTCTCGATCTCCTGCATCCCCGACCAGCCGGAGACCACCACGTCTTGCGCGTGGTACTCGTCGGCGGCCAGGCCCACCGCGGCGGCCTTGACGCGCAGCGGAATGTCCTTGCTGACCAACGTAACCCGCTTGCCTTCGGCGGCGAGGTTGGCGGCGCAACTCAGGATCCGGCAGTCGTTGTTGTCGCTGCGGAAACCGGCCGGCAACACTGCCGGGTCGGTGTGGTTGAGCTCGACATGCAGCGTACCGCCTTGCGCGCCAACGGGAATGGGCTGATCCAGCCGTCCGTGCTCGAGCCGCAGATCGTCGAACAATCGCAACGCCTGTCTGGCGAACCATCCCAGCTCATGGTGGTGGCGTTTGGCCTCCAGTTCGCTGATCACCACCAGCGGGACCACCACCTCGTGTTCGGCGAACCGGCTACATGCCCACGGGTCGGAGAGCAGCACGGAAGTGTCGATCACGTAGGTCCGGAGTTCGGTCACGTAGCGCTCCTCGAGCGGGATGAGCCCGCGCGGACCCGCGCAGGCATGTCGGCGGGAACTGCGACACCAGGACCGGGGCCGGTCCTTCCGTTGTGGTGACGGGAGGTGCCGCCCTGGCAGCTAAGCATGACGCTGACCATCGAGAACGACGCTACTCTCGTCGCCGCTTTGCAGCAGCGCAGGCGCGCCGACGCCGGGGTGACGATGAGCGATGAGGACAGCGAGCTCAGTGTTCGCCGCCGAAGGCGGCTTAGCCGATGACGAACTGCCGCAGTGGGGCTTCGTCAGCGACGCCCCACTCGGTGATGCGATCGGAGATCGCCTGACGCAGCTCGGCGGTACCGAAAATCCCCGCGTCGGCGACGTTTCGCACCTTGTCCTGATACGACTGGATGTCGGCACCGACGACCTGGAGGTCGGCGGCCCGCTGCGGCGATCGCGGCGATCGTCTCGTCGCGGGTGTAGGTCAGGCAGTGCGCGACGAGGTTGGAGAAGAACAGCTCGTGGCGTGCGTCGTCCCTGGCGATCCGGTCGATGAGGCCGGCCAAGATCGGCTCCTCGAGCTTGGCGGCCAGATTGCGGCAGAAGACGGCGTGGGTGTGCTCGGTCAACGCCATGTACACCAGGGTTTCCACTTGCGTATACGTGTCGGCGCGGTAGCCCTGCATCAGGTACTGGACGCGGGCCTCTTCGTTGGCGGTGGGGTCGACCTCGCGGGTCACCACAAGGTATTCGCGCAACGCGATGGCGTGCAGATGCTCCTCCGCGGTCCACCGGCCCAGCCAGCGACCCCACCAGTCCTCGAGAATGAAGTGCTCGACGAGCTCGCGGTGATGCGCGGCCAGGTCGTCCTTGAGCAGCAACAGGATCTCGCAGGCGTCGGTGAATTCCCGCGGCAGCGTCATGCTGGACGGAGTCCCAGTCGCGTCCGCCGAGGAAGGCGAAGTTCTCGCCCCGGTCGAACGGCACGTAGTCGTGGGCGAACCAGATGTCGTCGGTGGACAGGTGGCGGTCCATTTCCGCCTCGACGACCGGCTCGAGTTCCAGGGTCAGCGCATTAGCGACAGGTTTCTTTGCCATGAAAGTAACTGTAACCCGCATACACAGGTGTTATGAAATCAACCGCCCGTGTTGCGGCCATTCCGTGACCTACCGACCGACCAGCGCCCAGTCCTCGAGGCCCTCGTACAACGGGAACTCCCTGGCAAGCCGGGTCACCCGGTCTCGCAGCGCCGCGATATCGGCCGAGGTGCCGGCCGCCAACGCGGTGGCGATGACGTCGGCGACCTCGGTGAACTCGGCGTCCCCGAAGCCGCGAGTGGCCAGCGCAGGGGTGCCGATCCGAAGGCCAGAGGTCACCATCGGTGGCCGCGGGTCGTTGGGGACGGCGTTGCGGTTGACCGTGATGCCGACCTCGTGCAGCAGGTCCTCGGCGGCCTGTCCGTCGAGCGGGGAGTTGCGCAGGTCGACCAGCACCAGGTGGACGTCGGTGCCACCACTGACCACCGATACGCCGGCCTTGGCGACGTCGGCGGCCAACAGCCGATCGGCGAGAATCCGGGCGCCGGATAGCGTGCGCTGCTGGCGCTCGGCGAATTCGGGTGTGCCGGCGATCTTCAGCGCGACGGCCTTGCCCGCGATCACGTGCATCAGCGGTCCGCCCTGCTGGCCGGGGAACACCGCCGAGTTGACGGCCTTGGCGTACTCCTGCTTCCCCAGGATCATCCCGGAGCGCCCGCCACCCAGCGTCTTGTGAATGGTGGTGGACACGACATCCGCGTGCGGCACCGGAGACGGGTGCAGTCCGACCGCGACCAGGCCCGCGAAGTGGGCCATGTCCACCCAGAGCTTGGCGTCAACCTCGTCGGCGATCGACCGGAACGCGGCGAAGTCGAGAATCCGCGGGTAGGCCGACCAGCCGGCGATGATCACCTTCGGGCGGAATTCGAGCGCCCGAGCGCGCACCACGTCCATGTCGACGAGATGCGTGGTCGGGTCGACGCCATAGAAGCCGTTTTCGTAGAGCTTGCCGGAGAAGTTGAGCTTCATGCCGTGCGTCAGGTGCCCACCATTGGCCAGGTCCAGACCCAGCAATCGCTCCCCCGGTGACATCAGGGCGTGCAGGACCGCGGCGTTCGCCTGGGCGCCGGAGTGCGGCTGCACGTTCGCGAAGTCGGCACCGAACAGCGCCTTGGCGCGGTCGCGGGCGATGTTCTCCACGACGTCGACGTGCTCGCAGCCGCCGTAGTAGCGCCGGCCGGGCAACCCCTCGGCGTATTTGTTGGTCAGCACGCTGCCCTGGGCTTGCAGCACCGAGCGCGGCACGAAGTTCTCCGACGCGATCATCTCGAGGGTGTCGCGTTGCCGGCCCAGCTCTTTGCCGAGCAGCTCGGCGATATCCGGGTCGACTTCGGCGAGCGGGGCAGACATCACGGAGGCGGAAACACGGGCATCAGGTGCGGCGGTCACAGGCGCCAGTCTAACGAGCGGTGCTTTTAGCCAGCCCAGCCGTCCGGGCGCGCAATCGCCCCTGCCACACTTGCACCATGCCCCGGCTGAGCGAGCCGAGCCCATATGTGGAGTTCGACCGAAAGCAGTGGCGCGCGTTGCGCATGTCGACGCCGCTGGCCCTGACTGAAGAGGAACTTGTCGGCCTGCGTGGTCTGGGCGAGCAGATCGACCTGCTCGAGGTCGAAGAGGTTTACCTGCCGCTGGCCCGGCTCATTCATCTTCAGGTCGCGGCCCGGCAGCGATTGTTCGCTGCCACTTCGGAATTCCTCGGTGAGCCGCAGCAGAACCCGGACCGGCCGGTGCCGTTCATCATCGGCGTGGCCGGCAGCGTGGCGGTCGGGAAGTCGACCACCGCTCGTGTGCTGCAGGCACTGCTGGCGCGCTGGGATCACCACCCGCGAGTCGACCTGGTGACCACCGACGGCTTCCTCTACCCGAATGCCGAGCTGGATCGGCGAAACCTCATGCACCGCAAAGGTTTTCCGGAGAGCTACAACCGCCGGGCGCTGATGCGATTCGTCACGTCGGTCAAATCGGGTTCCGACTACGCGTGTGCGCCGGTGTACTCACACCTGCGCTACGACATCATCTCCGGGGCCAAACAGGTGGTCCGGCATCCAGACATCCTGATTCTGGAGGGCCTCAACGTATTACAGACCGGTCCGACGCTGATGGTGTCGGACCTGTTCGACTTCTCCCTGTACGTGGACGCCCGGATCGAAGACATCGAACAGTGGTACGTCTCGCGGTTCCTGGCCATGCGCGGCACAGCCTTCGCCGACCCCGAATCGCACTTCCACCACTACTCGGCCCTCAACGACACGAAGGCCATGGCCGCCGCGCGTGAGATCTGGCGGTCGATCAACCGGCCCAATCTGGTCGAGAACATTCTGCCCACCCGTCCCCGCGCGACCCTGGTGCTGCGCAAGGACGCCGACCATTCCATCAACCGGTTGCGGCTGCGCAAGCTGTAAAGGCCCAGCCGCCCGGAAAGGGAGTTACACGGTCGGCAGGCGACGCACTCCCAGGTATTGCAGTCCTGCGAACGCCGCGGTGTAGACGCCACTGGCCAGCGTGGCCGCCACCCCGGTCGCGGTCATCGGCACTGCCTCGGCGGCCACGACGGCGCCCAGCGTGAACACGATGTTCGCCGCGACGACACCCATCCCGGCGCGACGCAGGTTCAGCGACGCCGCCAGGCTGAACACGACCAGGCCATACAGCACGAAAAAGGCGCCCAGGGCGTATTCCAGATTGGAACTCAGGCCGGTCAGCGACGAGAGCGGGTCTGCGACGGCGGCGATGGCCAGACCGCAAAGCCCCGTCAACGTGGCATCTGCACGCATTGCGAAACGCAACAACGAGTCGGTCGAGTCGTACAGGTACAAGTTCGGTATGCCAGTTACTGCGGACATGTGATTACTCCTCGCGATGGCGGTTTTGTCGAACTGGTTTGAGCGTGCCGCCAGAGCACTGCCATATCGACTCGTGGCACTGCCAACTGCTGCCACGGACTAAATGACCAGGGATTGCCGACGAATATTCCCGTAGTGACGGATTTGGGATTAGATCGCGATCGCTTCGACGACGCTGATCGGTGAGGCCGTTTGGACCACCCGCGTCAGCCGGAAACCCGCACGGCTCAGTAGCCGGCCGTATTGGCCGGCGGTGCGCTCGCGAGCACCGGCCGCTACGAGCATTCCCAGGTCCATCCAGTGCCCGGGGAATTCGCGGTCGTGCCGCGGAATGACGAATTCCACGATCAACACGTGCTTGCCGGCCCCGGCGGCTTTCCGGATGTTGGCAAGGATCTGCACGGCCTCGTCATCGGGCCAGTCGTGGATGATGTGCTTGAGGACGTAGGCGTCGCCACCGTCGGCCACGGACTCGAAGAAGGAACCTTCGACAAGCTTGACCCGGTCGGCCACCCGATGTTCCTCGAGCAATGGCGAGGCGCCCGCAATGACGTGCGGCTGGTCGAACAGGATGCCCCGGGCTTGTGGCGTGGCGTTCAAGACCGCGGCCAGCAGCCGGCCGTGGCCACCGGCGACGTCGACGATCGTCGAATAGCGGCTGAAATCGTAGGCGGCAATGACGGGCGGGATCGCCAGCTCGGAGATGTCGGTCATGGCGTCGTTGAAAATCTCGTCGAGTTCCGGTTGCTCTGCCAGGTACTCGAAGTAGGACTTGCCGCGCAGCTCGGGAACCGCCGCCCGGCCGGTGCGAATCGAGTCGGTGATGTGGCTCCAGTGCTCCCGATCCTGGGGTGACCCCAGAAATCTTGCGAACGCGCGCAGCGAGACATCGCTGTCACTGCGCAGCGTGTCCCCCAGGGGGGTGAGGTCGTAACGCCCGTCCCGACGACGACGAAAAACGCCCCGCGAGATCAAGCCCCGCATCAGCCGACTGACGGTATCGGCGTCCGCATCGACCGCGGTAGCCAATTCGTCAGCGTTCATCGGCTGCTTGGCCAGCGCGTCGGCAATACCAAGCTCTGCCGCAGCGGTAATCGCCTGCGCGGCCCAAGCATTGATGATCATTTCCATCATCGCGGCCGGCGGCGGCACCATTCGTTGGTGCAGCTGACCGACATGGTGCCGGGCGATCTCGACAGCCCGCGCGAATTGGGCGGGCGGAAGGGTCGGTGAAAACATAAGTCCCCCTGGCAGACTCGGGATGGCACGTGCAGGCCGGTCGGCCGCACATCCCGTATTCGTTGCCAGTTCACCCGAAGATGGGGCCGCGGGGCCACTACAACCAGCGTTGTCAGCCGAATAACGCTGGTGGCAGTACAGATAAGGCGCCCGCGGCGGCGCCGAGCTACTCGGTGGGGACGGCGACGCGCCCGCGTAGATCCGCCGCGATCAGCCGGGCCGCCGCGTTCTGCCAGTTGTGCAGCGAGCGCTGGGGGACCTCCGTGACGAACCACTGCCAG
This sequence comes from uncultured Actinomycetota bacterium, assembly GCA_963794245.1. Lineage (GTDB taxonomy): Bacteria > Actinomycetota > Actinomycetes > Mycobacteriales > Mycobacteriaceae > Mycobacterium. The sequence goes on from CAWCDD010000010.1 coordinate 766,635, forward strand.
GCCTGCCGCGCGGTCGGATCCAGCCCCGAGGCGGTGGCGTTCTGCGCGTAGGCGCGCACCCCGACGACGTACGGGAAATACAGCGAGTTGTAGTACCGCCATTCTTCGGTGGTTCCGAAGTCGCCGCCGTCGCGCGGCTTCAGCCGCGAAATGCCGTCGGCGAGCACGGCCTTGAGTTCGTTGGCCCGCTCAACGGGGTGATCGGGTGCTCCCCGCGCGGCCAGCCGTTCGTCGATGACGGGCAACGCGGTCAGCGGGCTGGCGACCAGCTTGCTCAGGTCGCCGTAGTGGCCCAGCGCCCGTCGGGTGAGCCTGACGAAGGTGACGTCGTCGACATCTCCGAGCGGGTGTTCCTGGCGCAGCGGCAACGCCGCCCCGGTGTGCCGCAGCGCGGCCCGATCCGCCCGCAGCGCAGGCGATTTCGAGAACGCCAGCCGGTCGAGGACCCCGGCCAGCGGATCCGCGAGCACCTGCACGGTGATCGCAATCGCCAGGCTGGTGAACAGCAGCACGGTGAGGGCGGTCTGCGCGGCGGGGTCGTCACGGGTCACCGCCAGCCCGATCAGCGCCTGGCCGCCGAACAGCACCGCCACCGCCACCGAACCGGCGAACGAGCGCAGCATGTCGGCCCGCAGCGCCTGGCCCTCATCGAACGCGTCCCACAGAGCGACGGCGACCCCGAGCCCGAGGACGTCGCAACTCGTCGACGCCAGCGCAACCCAGCTGGGCACCAGGCCCAGCGGAATGATCAGGATCGCATTGGCCAGCGCGAAGAACAGGGTCGCGGTAATGGCCAGTCCCACGGCCGGCCTCGGCCGCCGCGGGCGGCGCAACGCGACGGCCATCGCGCCGAGGGTCGACACCGAGATCACCGCGATCATCAGCCAGTGACCCGGCCGCAGCGGCCCCTCGACGCTGCCGGCCAGCATCGCCCCGAACAGGGTCAGCGCGGCAACCCCGGCCACCAGCAACAGCTCGCGGGTGCGCGCCCGCTCGCCGTCGCTGGGCCGGGACAGCTCGACGAGCACCGCGAACCACGCCACGCCGGGGATGGTCGCCAGGTAGATCTCGACGCGGCTGAGCAGCCCGGCGTGTGCGTGCAGCGGGGCGGCGGTGCGCACCGCGTCGAGCGCCACCACCAGCGCGAAGCCACACAGTCCTATCGCCGCCAGCGCGAGGACGGGTTTGCGCGGATCACGGGCCGCCAGATACAAGCCCAGCCAGGCGCTCAGCGTGAACACCACCGCCGACAACGCAGCCATCTATTCAGTGTGGCACGCGCGTGACGTGCCGCTGGAGAGCCGTCGCCGACTACTTGTGCCGACCCGCTGCGCCCGGCTCCGCCGAGCTTGCGATCGGCACGGACTACTTGCCGTGGCGGCGATCCCGCTGGCTGTAGTCACGCAATGCACGCAGGAAGTCGACGCGGCGGAACGCGGGCCAGTGCGTTTCGCAGAACCACATCTCCGAATAGGCGCTCTGCCACAACAGGAACCCGGACAGCCGCTGCTCGCCCGACGTGCGGATCACCAGGTCGGGGTCCGGCTGGCCGGAGGTGTAGAGGTTCTCGGAGATGGCGTCGACGGTCACCGCGTCGACCAGCTCCTCGCCCGTGGCGCCGTTGGCGAGTTCCTTGCTCAACAACGCGCGCACCGCGCCGACGATCTCCTGCCGGCCGCCGTAGCCGACCGCCACGTTGACGTGAAACGGCGCGACGCTGGGCGTGGACTCGACCGCACCGCGGAGCCGGCGGGCCGGCTCGTCGCCGAGTAGTTCCAGGTCCCCCACCGTGCGCACACTCCAGCGATTGGCGGGCGCGCAGATCTCCTCGACGACGTCGGTGATGACCTCGATCAGCCCGGCCAACTCGTCGGGATCGCGTTGCAGGTTTTCGGTGGACAGCAGATAGACGGTGGTCATTTCGACGCCGGCTTCCTGGCACCAGCGCAGCATCTCGGCGATCTTGGACGCGCCCATCCGGTAGCCATAGCTGACGTCGTCGTATCCCGCGTCGCGGGCCCACCGCCGGTTCCCGTCGCACAGCACGGCGATATGCCGCGGAAGTTGGGACTTCGAGGCGGCCAGGCCCTGCCTCAGCCGCAGCTCGTAGACGCGATAGAGCGGGTCTTTGAGCCGCGGCGGGATAATCTCCACGAGGATCCACACTACTGTGAGTGGCAACGAATTCCCGGGCGGATTTTTCGAGGATGTAACCGCCGCCGAAAGGGCCGTCACCCGGCCGGCACGGACTAATGTTTATCGATGTCAGGCACTGGCACTTTGACCGCTATCCGAAGAAGGCAACAGGAGACATGAGCGGCCCGACCACCACTGCCACCGACCCGGAACCCGATTCGCAGGGGATCGCGGCCAATGCCGCGCAGCACCTCGTCGACGGTGTCGCCCGGGTACTGGCCAAACCGCGCTTCCGCGGCTGGATCCACGTCTATTCCGCCGGTATCGCCGTGTTCGCGGGCGCCTCGCTGGTCGCGGTGTCGTGGGCGGTGGCGTCCACCCGCGCCGGGCTGGCGACGCTGTTGTACACCGCGGCGACGATCGTGATGTTCACCGTCAGCGCGACGTATCACCGCGTGCACTGGAAATCCGAGACCGCCCGCAAATGGATGAAGCGGGCCGACCACTCGATGATCTTCGTGTTCATCGCCGGCAGCTACACCCCGTTCGCCTTGCTGGCCTTGCCACCCGACGCAGGCCACCTGGTGTTGTGGGTCGTGTGGGGTGGGGCGGCGGCCGGCGTTCTGCTGAAAATGCTCTGGCCGTCGGCGCCGCGCTGGGTGGGCGTGCCGCTCTACCTGCTGTTGGGGTGGGTAGCCGTCTGGTTCACCGCAGCGATCCTGCACAACGCCGGCGTGGCCGCGATGGTGCTGCTGTTCGTGGGCGGTGCGCTGTACAGCATCGGCGGCATTCTCTATGCCCTGCGCTGGCCCGACCCCTGGCCGTCGACATTCGGCTACCACGAGTTCTTCCACGCCTGCACCGCGGTAGCGGCGATCTGCCACTACATCGCGATGTGGTTCGTGGTGTTCTGAATCGGCGCTACTGCGCGGGTACGCCCAGGGCGGCGGCCAGGTCGGACGATCGCGTGACCGGGAGGTCGCAGAGACGTCCGCGGCACACGTAGGCGGCGTCGGCACTGCGCACCCGGTCCCGGCCGACCAGCAGGGCCGACGAGTCCATCTTGCCGCCCATCACGATCGCCCCGCCCGGCGCGAACCGGCGGGCGTCGATCAGCAGCGGTGACCGCGGCGAGGTGCAGGCGACCGCGATCTGCAGCGGCCCGCGGATCGCGGCTTCGGCCACGGCCAGCCAATGTCCGGCCGACCTCGGGGCCCGCGCCAGCAGTACCGAATGCGCGGTCAGGGCTTCGGTCGCCGCTTGCAGGTATCGCGGCGCTTTGACGCTGTCGACCAGGTGCGCCGCGGTCAGCAGCGCTTCGGTGATCGTCGAAGCGCCCGACGGGGTCGCCCCGTCCAGCGGGTCTGACGGCCGGAGCATCAGCTGCTCGGCATCATCGGCGGTGTCGTACCAGCGGCCGGGTAGCTGCGGATCGGCGAAATGCGCGCACGCGGTGTCGAGCAGCCCGCACGCCGCCGTCAGCCAGACGTCTTCGACGTTGAGTTGATAGAGCGCCAGCAGCCCGGTGGCCAGCATCGCGTGGTCCTCCAGGATGGCGGCGCTGTCACCGACGACTCCGCCGAGGCTGGCCCGCCGCAGCCGGCCGTCGACGACGTGGGTGTCCAGCAGCGCCGTCGCACAGCGTCGGGCCGCGCGGGCGAGCTCGGGTTCCTCCAGGGCCACGCCGGCCTCGGCCAGCGCGGTGATCGCCAGGCCGTTCCACGACGTGACGACCTTGTCGTCGCGTCCCGGCTGCGTCCGGGTGACCCGGGCGGCCAGCAGCGCGGTCCGCACCCGATCCAGCCGTTGCGCATCGTCCGGGTCGACGGGCAACTGCAGGACCGACGTCCCGTGTTCGAAGGTGCCGGATCCGGTGACCGCGAAAACCTCAGCGGCAAAGCGGCCGTCGTCGGGACCGAGCACCTCGGTCAGCTGGTCCGGCGTCCAGACGTAGGTCGAGCCCTCGCGGCCGTCGGCGTCGGCGTCCAGCGACGACGTGAACATGGCGCCGTCGGCCAGCTCGTCGAGCAGGAATTGTGCGGTCTGCGCGGTGACCCGGCGGGCCAACGGATCTCCGGTACGTCGGGCCCAGTGCGCGTAGGCGCGCAGCAGCAGCGCGTTGTCGTACAGCATCTTCTCGAAATGCGGTACGACCCAAGCGTTGTCGACGCTGTAGCGGGCGAAGCCGCCGGCGAGCTGGTCGTAGATGCCGCCGCGGGCCATCGCGTTGCCGGTGCGCTCGACGGCCTGTAGCGCTGCCGGCGATCCGGTGCGTTCGTAGTTGCGCAGCAGCGCTTCGAGAATCGCCGACGGCGGGAATTTCGGCGCGCCGCCGAACCCGCCGTGCACGGTGTCCTCGTCGGCCAGCACCGCGGCGACCGCGTGATCGCACAGCTCCGGCGCGATATCCGGACCGCCACCCGCCAGTCCTGACGACATCTTGCGCAACTCGCCGGCGATGTGGTCCGACGCCTCCTCGACCTCACCCCGGCGCTGCCGCCAGGTTTCGGTTACGGCCGAAAGAAGTTGCAGGAAACCGGCTTTCGGATAGTAAGTGCCACAGAAGAAAGGCCGGCCGTCCGGCGTCAGGAAACACGTCATCGGCCAGCCGCCTTGTCCGGTGAGCGCGACGGTGGCGTTCATGTAGACCGCGTCGATGTCCGGCCGTTCCTCGCGGTCGACCTTGACGCAGACGAATCCCGCGTTCATCGCGGCGGCCACCTCGTCGTCCTCGAACGATTCGTGGGCCATCACGTGGCACCAGTGGCACGCGGCATAACCGATCGAGAGCAAGATCGGCACATCACGCGCCGCCGCGTCGGCCATTGCCTGCGGCGTCCACTGCTGCCAGTGCACCGGGTTGTCTGCGTGTTGACGCAAATAGGGGCTGGTAGCCAGCCCCAGGGTGTTGGCCGAAGAAGACTCAGCCGGGCTCATCGCCGGGCCCTGACGGCCGGGGCGATCCGTTCGCAGGCCCGGGAGCTTCGTCATGGGGTGGGCCGACCGTATCGGTGCCCTCGTCGGCGGCCTGATCGGGCTCGGGGTGTGTGGGGTCGAACGAGTCGGGCACCTTCTTCAATTGCCGGTTCATCGAACGCAGCAGGAACAAGGTGGCGATCAACAGCAGCACGATGACCAACAGCCCGATCGGGCTGGCCTTCCCGAAATCCGGCCCGGTGTGCTGTGGTGTCCCATCCGCGATCACGGTGAGTAAAAGGTGGCTCACCTGTGGTTCTCGATTCCGGCGAACAAGTCGGTCTCCGGGAGCTGGGCCGGGATCCGCGAGCGGGCCAACTCGAACTCCTCGGTCGGCCAAAGCCGCTCCTGCCACGCGATGGGAGCGGCGAAGAAGTCGTGGTTGGGGTCGATCTGGCTGGCGTGCGCCCGCAGCGCATCGTCGCGTTGGCCGAAATACGCCGCGCACTCCACGCGCGTGGTCACCCGGTTGGCGAACGGGTCATGCTCGGGATCCCAGTGCTCGAGCCACTTCTTGAACGGGGCCTCTTGACCATGTTTGACGGCCTCATCGTGCAGCAGCTGCATCCGCGCCCGCAGGAAGCCGTGGTTGTAGTAGAGCTTGGACACCGTCCAGGGCTCACCGGCGTCCGGGAAGCGGGCATAGTCGCCGGCCGCTTCGTAGGCACCGACCGAAACCTGGTGGCAGCGAATGTGATCCGGATGCGGGTAGCCGCCGTTCTCGTCGTACGTGGTGATCACGTGCGGCCGGAACTCGCGGACCACACGCACCAGCGCCTCGACGGACTCCTCCAGCGGCGCCAGCGCGAAGCAGCCCTCGGGCAGCGGCGGTGGCGGATCGCCGGTGGGCAGACCGGAATCGACGAAGCCGAGCCAGGTGTGCTCGACGCCGAGAATTTCGGCCGCCTTGGCCATCTCGTCCCGGCGAATCTCGGCGATGTGCTGTTGCACATCGGGCAGATCCATCGCCGGGTTGAGGATCTCGCCGCGCTCGCCCCCGGTCAAAGTCACGACCAGCACGCGGTGTCCCTCGTCGGCATACCGGGCCAGTGTGGCCGCACCCTTGCTGGACTCGTCGTCGGGGTGGGCGTGCACCGCCATCAACCGCACTTCGCTCACGTGTCCCCTTGTCGGTCCGCTGGTCTCCCTTCGAGCCTATAAGGACCCTATAATTCCAGTTCTCCCATGTTGCATGCCGGCGGCCGTGGCTCGGCCGCAGACAACCCACCCGTGAAACTCCCATGACCCCGACTTCCATTCCGCGTCCCGAGGCCCGCTACGGGCGTTCGCGACTGTCCCGCGTCACGCGACGCCGGGTGACCATCACGCTCGGCGTGCTGGTCCTTGCGGCCGGGGTCGCCATCGCGATCGTCGGCTACCAACGGCTGGCCACCAGTGAGGTCTCGGGGTCGCTGGCCGGCTATCAGGTGATCGACAACGAAACGGCGTCGGTCACGATCAGCGTGACGCGATCTGACCCGGCACGGCCGGTGGACTGCATCGTGCGGGTCCGCGCGAAAGACGGCAGCGAGACGGGCAGACGAGAGGTACTGGTCCCGCCATCCGCGCAGACAACGGTGCAGGTCACGACGACGGTGAAATCCGCGCAACCGCCGGTGATGGCGGACATTTACGGATGCGGCACCGACGTACCCGGCTACCTGCGCTCAGCCTGACTGGTCACAAAGGCGAATCCCGAATGACGTCATCGGCTGTTTCCACAGTGGTAACATGGATGAATGCACGGTTCCTGCTGGGACCGTGTATTGCTGCATTAGCGGCCGTGAGCACGCCGGAACGGCAGCACGGGGCGGAACCCAGACACTCCCTTCAGCGGGATGCAGAGGCTGACGCGGATACGCGGAACGACACGACGAGGAGCACGACAAGATGACGGACACTCAGGTGACCTGGCTGACCCAGGAGTCACATGACCGGCTGAAGACCGAGCTCGATCAGTTGATCGCGAATCGTCCCGTCATCGCCGCGGAAATCAACGACCGCCGCGAGGAGGGTGACCTCCGCGAGAACGGCGGCTATCACGCCGCCCGTGAAGAGCAGGGCCAGCAGGAGGCGCGCATCCGCCAGCTGCAGGACCTGCTCAACAACGCGAAGGTCGGCGAGGCGCCCAAGCAGTCCGGCGTCGCGCTGCCCGGTTCGGTCGTGAAGGTGTACTACGACGGCGACAAGTCCGACACCGAGACGTTCCTGATCGCCACCCGCCAGGAAGGCGTCAACGACGGCAAGCTCGAGGTGTACTCGCCCAAGTCGCCTCTGGGTGAGGCCTTGATCGACGCCAAGGTCGGCGAGACCCGCAGCTACACCGTGCCCAACGGCAACACCGTCAAGGTCACGCTGGTCAGCGCGGAGCCGTATCACTCCTAGTTCTGTCGCGAACTAGCCCAGGGCTTGTTCGAGATCGGCCAGCAGGTCGGCGATGTCCTCGATGCCCACCGACAGCCGCACCAGGTCGTCGGGTACTTCCAATTGCGAACCGGCGGTCGACGCGTGCGTCATGGCGCTGGGGTGCTCGATCAGCGACTCGACCCCACCCAGCGATTCGGCCAGGATGAACACCGAGGTGGCGGCACACAGCTTTTCGGCAGCCGCCCGGCCGCCGCGCATCCGCACCGACACCATGCCGCCGAAACCCGCCATCTGCCGCGCGGCGACGTCGTGGCCCGGATGAGTGGCCAAACCCGGATATAGCACCGTGCTCACCGACGGATGCCCGGCCAGGAATTCCGCTACGGCCAAGGCGTTTTCGCTGTGCCGCTGCATCCGCAACACCAAGGTCTTCAGGCCGCGCATGGTCAGGTAGGCGTCGAACGGGCCGGGCACCGCACCAGCCCCGTTCTGCAGGAACGCGAAGGCATCGTCGAGTGCTTTGTCGTTGGTGACCAATGCGCCGCCCACCACGTCGGAGTGGCCGCCGATGTACTTGGTGGTCGAATGCAGCACGACGTCGGCGCCCAGCGTCAACGGCTGCTGCAGCGCGGGTGAGGCAAAGGTGCTGTCCACCAAAACCTTTGCGGAATGCCGCTGGCCCAGTTCAGCGATGGCCGCGATATCGGCGATGGACAGCAGTGGATTCGTCGGTGTTTCCACCCAAATCAGCCGGGTCTGTGGCGTTATCGCGGCCTGCACCGCGTCGAGGTCGGACAGCGCCGCCGGCGTATACCCGACGTTCCACTGGCTGAAGACCTTGTCGATCAGGCGGAATGTGCCGCCGTAGGCGTCATTTGGGATGACCAGGTGGTCGCCGGGCCGCAGCATCGCCCGCAGGGCACAGTCGGTTGCGGCCATGCCGGAACTGAACGCACGCCCGTAAGCGCCGCCTTCGACGGCCGCCAGCGAGGCCTCCAGCGCGGCCCGGGTCGGGTTGCCGGTGCGCGCGTATTCGAATCCGCCACGCAGGCCCCCGACGCCGTCTTGGGCGAACGTGCTGCTGGCGTAGATCGGCGCGTTCACCGCTCCGGTTGCCGGATCCGGGTGGTAGCCGGCGTGGATGGCCTTGGTGGCCAGCCCGGTGATTGCGTGGCGTCCGTTACGGTTTTCGCTCATCGACGATCAGCCTAGTGAGCGACGCACGATCACGTCAGGCGCACTCGGAGCAGTCAGATCGGCAGGACCACCGTCGTCATGATCTTGTCGGCGAGAGTCTGCCGTTTGGCGTCCCACAGCGGAAACAGGAAACCGATCAGGCAGATGACCGCGTCGACGAAGTGGGCGAGGTCGCGCACGACGGACAACCCGAAACCGATCGGCTGTCCGGTGGTCTCGCTGACCACCTTGATCTTCATCACCGTCTTGCCGAGGCTCGAACCGGTGGTGCCCTGGCGGTAGCCGCGGTTCCAGATCCAGTAGGCCAAACCCACCAGCGTCGCGAGCCATTGCACCAATTGGCCGATCGTCGAGGGCTGGCTGGCGCAGTACTGGCTGACGTCGTACTGCGTGATGTCGGTGACGCAGGACGACGTCTGGGTGGCGTACATGATCCCGGTGCCGATGCCCTGCACGATCGCGTAGGGCAGGTAGTCGATGATCAGCGCGATCACCCGCGTGAGCCACGGCGTGTAGGAGTCCGTCGGCAGCGCGCGGACCGCCGGTCCGGGCGGCGGCGGGGCGTATCCACCGGCGGCCGGCGGAGGCGGGGGGTAACCGCCGCCGGGCGGCGGAGGCGGCGGTGGCGGGTACGAGGCGCCCGGCGCGGAAGGAGTGGGTTCATACCCGCCGGAGGGGGGTTCATAGCCGCCAGGCGGTTGGGCCGGCGAGGAGGGCGGCGGTTGATCGGTCATGGTGCAACCTTCCACTGCGGGTTAGCGGAGCTAGCCGCAATAACATACCTGAGAGCCGCCTTCCGCGGCGGCTCCGTGCCAGGTCCAGGCCGCGTGGCTAGCGCCGCCCTGCTGGTCCACGAGGCCCGTCCGACAGAAAGCCCAACAGGTCGTATCGGGTGATGACGCCGACGGGCTTGCCTTCCTCGACGACCATCAACGCGTCCCAGTCGCGCAACGCCTTTCCGGCGGCGCTGACCACCTCGCCGGCACCGATGATCGGTAGCGGCGGGCTCATGTGCACGGAGACGGCGTCGGCCAATTTGGCGCGGCCCTCGAAGACAGCCGAGAGCAGTTCGCGCTCGGAGACACTGCCGGCGACCTCACCGGCCATCACCGGCGGCTCGGCGCCCACGACGGGCATCTGGGACACCCCGTACTCCCGCAGAATGCCGATGGCGTCGCGCACCGTCTCCGAGGGGTGGGTGTGTACCAGGTCGGGCAGCGCACCCGACTTCCCTCGCAGCACGTCACCGACCGTGGGCTGCTCGGTCGAGCCGTCGAGGCGGGTACGCAGGAAGCCGTACGACGACATCCACCCGTCGTTGAAGATCTTCGACATGTAGCCGCGGCCGCCGTCGGGGAGCAACACGACGACCAGCGCGTCGGGCCCGGCTTCCTCGGCAACCTTCGCCGCGGCCACCACGGCCATTCCGCACGAGCCGCCGACCAGCATGGCTTCTTCACGAGCCAGCCGCCGGGTCATGTCGAACGAGTCGGAGTCGGACACCGCGATGATCTGGTCGGGCACTCCCGGGTCATAAGCGGCGGGCCAGAAGTCCTCGCCTACTCCCTCGACCAGATAGGGCCGGCCACTGCCGCCCGAATACACCGACCCTTCGGGGTCCGCGCCGATGACGCGTACTGGTCCTTCTGGTCGGCCGCCGGACACCTCCTTGAGGTAGCGGCCCGCGCCGGTGATCGTCCCGCCGGTGCCGATGCCCGCGACGAAGTGGGTGACCTTGCCGTCGGTGTCGGCCCAGATCTCCGGCCCGGTGGTCTCGTAGTGGCTGGCCGGTCCCTGCGGGTTGGCGTATTGATCGGGCTTCCAGGCGCCGTCGATCTCACTGACCAGCCGGTCGGAGACGCTGTAGTAGCTCTCCGGGTGCTCGGGCGGCACCGCCGTCGGGCACACCACCACCTCCGCGCCGTATGCGATCAGCACGTTGCGCTTGTCCTCGCTGACCTTGTCCGGGCAGACGAACACGCACTTGTAGCCGCGGTGCTGGGCAACCAGAGCCAGACCGACACCGGTGTTGCCCGAGGTGGGTTCGACGATGGTGCCGCCCGGCTTGAGCAGCCCGCTGGCCTCGGCGGCGTCGATCATCTTCACCGCGATGCGGTCCTTGGAGCTGCCGCCCGGGTTGAGGTATTCGACCTTTGCCGCAACAGTGCCAGCGCCGGCGGGGATGACGGAGTTCAGGCGAACCAGTGGCGTGCCGCCGATGATGTCACTGATGTGCTGCGCAATTCGCATGCGTTCATCGTCTCAGGCCATTTGTGGCCGGCGCACACCCACTCTCGGTGTGATCGAGATCGGACGCGCGGCGAAGGACCGATGCGGCTAGCCGGTGGCTTCGCGGATGTACTCCCCGATTTGGCGTAGCGAACGGACGGCTTCGGGCACCAGCGGCGCCGCCAGCTGGAAGTCGTGAACCTGGCCGGGCCAGACCCGAACTTCGGCCGGCACACCAACGGCGGCAAGCCTGCTCGCCGCTAACTGCGCGTCGTGCAGCAGCACCTCGGATCCCGAAACGTGGATCAGCGTGCGCGGAAGTCCGGGTTTGATGTGCTCCAGGGGTTCGTAAATCTCCTCGGCCTTGCCGTCGACGATGTTCTTCTCGGCCGCGCCAGCAACCAATTCGACCAGCGCATCAAAAGCCTTGGCGGTAAACATCGCATCCGTCTTGATGTTGGGATGCGATTGCTTGTATTCCTTTGCTAACTGCAGCAGTGGCGAGATCGCTACCAACGCCGCCGGCTCCTCGCCTTCCTCCTGCAGCCGTTGCGCGAGGGTCAGCGCGAGGTACCCGCCCGCGGAATCTCCGGCGAGCACGATCTGGTCCGGCTCGTAACCGCGCCGCCGCAACCACCGGTAGGCGTCGTGACAGTCGTGCAACGCCATGCCCACCGAATGCTTGGGCAACAGCCGGTAATTCACCACCAGAACGGGCGAGTCAGCAAACTTCGAAATCGATTCGACCACCCGGCCGTGGGAGTTTGCTCCGCAGGTCAGGAACGCTCCGCCGTGGAAGTAGAGCACCATCCGCCGGGTGCCGTCCGCGGGCAGCACGCCGGGGGCGCGGACCAATTGCGCCGATGCATTCGGCAACTTCACGGTCTGCCGCACGGTGGCGGAGGCGGGCAACAACGCCCGGGCCGCGAGGTCGATCAGGCCCCATGGCCACGGCAGGTTGGGCGCGTAGCTGCCAGCCGCCAAAATCGGCCGGATCGTCACGCGCGAAGCCAGCGTGGCTACTCGTGCCGGGACACTGGGGCCCGACTCGATGACCTCGACCGGCGCGCCGTCGCTGATAGCGAATTTGCGTGCCTCGGCCCTACGTGACTTGAGCACGTCACGGAGGTGCCCGGTATTCCGGGGTGCACCGGAAACCTTGCTGGGTGCGGTCATGCTCGACACTCCTACGCCGTTGTAGTGCGATACAGCATGTGACGAGCTAGCCAAGCGCCCAGTTCATTTCGTGCGCCGAGTCGTTCAGCCAACCCGTTAAACTTAGCTTCGCAGGCATTTCTCAAGAGAACGTTTGAAGAGTCTGATTTGATACCACATCTGATTCACAACGTGACCGCATTGTTTGTCGGGCGTCCGCGCAAACACGACAGCCGATCTAAACTGATCCCGTGAGCATGAGGGTGCCGCGTCGCTCGACCATCGCCCTGGCCACAGCGGGGGCACTCGCCTCGACGGGGACGGCCTATCTGGGCGCCCGCAACCTGCTGGTCGGCCAGGCGACGCACGCGCGCACCGTCATCCCCAAAGCCTGGGACATCCCGCCCCGCGCCGACGGCGTGTACAGCCCGGGCGGCGGGCCGGTGGAACGGTGGCAGCGCGGCATGACCGCGGACCTGCACCTGATGATCTTCGGGGACTCCACCGCCACCGGGTACGGGTGCACCAGTGCCGAAGAAGTGCCGGGCGTGCTGATCGCGCGCGGCCTGGCCGAGCAGACCGGCAAGCGTATTCGGTTGAGCACCAAGGCAATTGTCGGTGCCACCTCGAAAGGCGTCAGCGGCCAAGTCGACGCGATGTTCGTGGCCGGACCGCCACCGGACGTGGCCGTGATGATGATCGGCGCCAACGACGTCACCGCCCTCAACGGGATCAGCCAGTCCGCGCGGCGGCTGGGCAGAACGGTGCGCAAGTTGGGCTCGCGCGGCGCGGCGGTGATCGTCGGCACCTGCCCGGACCTGGGCGTGATCACCGCGATCCCGCAGCCGCTGCGCTCGCTGGCACGCGCCCGGACCAGACAACTCGCCCGTGCGCAGGCCGCGGCGGTGAGGTCCTCCGGCGGCGTGCCGGTGCCGCTGGCGAACCTGCTGGCTCCGCAATTCCGCGCCACACCCGAGCTGATGTTCTCGGCCGACGGCTTCCATCCCTCAGCGACCGCGTACGCGCTGGCGGCGGCCCAGCTGCTGGTGGCGCTCTGCGATGTGCTGGGGGTAGAGGTCGACAGTCCGGTGCTGAATTTGGCGGCGCGCGCCGAGACACCCATGGTCAGCGCGGGCCACACCCCGCTGAGTGCCATGTCGCGGCTGTGGCGGCGGCCGGCGCCCAGCTCGGCCGCCCCATCGTCGAACTGACCAATCGCCACCGACTAGATTTGCCTTAGCCCGTCGGGGTGGGTGTACCACCCGATCGTTACGAGCCCGTAGCCCATTGGAGGGAATCGTCATGCCCGAAGCCGTCATCGTCTCCGCCGCCCGCTCGCCGATCGGCCGCGCCATGAAGGGGTCGCTGGTCAGCATGCGGCCCGACGATCTGGCCGTGCAGATGGTGCGCGCCGCGCTCGACAAGGTGCCCGCACTCAACCCGCACCAGATCGACGACCTGATCCTGGGCTGCGGCCAGCCCGGCGGTGAGGGCGGATTCAACTTGGCGCGCGTGGTTGCTGTCGAACTGGGCTATGACTTCCTGCCGGGCACCACCGTCAACCGGTATTGCTCGTCGTCGCTGCAGACCAGCCGGATGGCGTTCCACGCGATCAAGGCGGGCGAGGGCGACGTGTTCATCTCGGCAGGCGTGGAAACCGTGTCCCGCTTCGCCAAGGGCAGCTCCGACTCGTGGCCGGACACCAAGAACGCGCTGTTCAACGAGGCGCAGGAGCGGTCCGCCGCCGCGGCCGGCGGCGCCGACGAGTGGCACGACCCCCGCACCGATGATCACATTCCCGACGTCTACATCGCGATGGGTCAGACCGCGGAGAACGTCGCGCTGCTGACCGGCGTCAGCCGCGAAGACCAGGACCATTGGGGGGTGCGCAGCCAGAACCGCGCCGAGGAAGCGATCAAGAGCGGGTTCTTCGAGCGGGAGATCTCGCCGGTGACCCTGCCCGACGGCACCACGGTGAGCACTGACGACGGCCCGCGTCCCGGCACCACGTACGAGAAGATCAGCGAACTCAAGCCGGTGTTTCGGCCCAACGGCACCGTGACCGCGGGCAACGCCTGCCCGCTCAACGACGGCGCGGCGGCGTTGGTGATCACCAGCGACACCAAGGCCAAGGAGTTGGGCCTGACGCCGCTGGCCCGCATCGTGTCCACCGGCGTCAGCGGCCTCTCGCCCGAGATCATGGGCCTGGGCCCGATCGAGGCGTCCAAGAAGGCGCTGGCCCGGGCCGGCATGTCGATCAACGACATCGACCTCTACGAGATCAACGAGGCCTTCGCGGTCCAGGTGCTGGGCTCGGCCCGCGAGCTGGGCATGGACGAGGACAAGCTGAACGTCTCCGGCGGCGCCATCGCCCTGGGCCACCCGTTCGGCATGACCGGCGCCCGCATCGCCGCGACGCTGATCAACAACCTGCAGACCCACGACAAGACGTTCGGTCTGGAGACCATGTGCGTCGGCGGCGGCCAGGGCATGGCGATGGTCATCGAGCGGCTCAGCTAGCGCACAAAAAAAGCCGGCACGCCCGTGGGCGCGCCGGCTTTTTTGGTCAAGCGGACTACCTGTCGCCCTGGAAGTAACTGAGCAGACGCAGGATCTCGAGGTACAGCCAGACCAGCGTCACGGTCAGGCCCAGCGCGATACCCCACGCCGCCTTCTCCGGGGCTCCCGCCCGGATCATCTGGTCGGCCGCGTCGAAGTCGATCAGGAAGCTGAACGCCGCGATGCCGATCATCACCAGCGAGAAGATGATCGCCACGGGGCCGCCGCTGCGCAGGCCCAGGCCGGTCCCGCCGCCGACACCGAACAGCGCCAACACGAAGTTGCCGAGCATCAGGAACACCGCCCCGAACAGGGCGGCGACCACCATCCGGGTGAACTTGGGCGTGACCCGGATGGCGCCGGTCTTGTAGACGACGAGCATCCCGAAGAACACGCCGAGGGTCCCCAGGACGGCCTCACCGATCATCGCCCCGGCGTTAACCGACCGACCGCCGCCGACCGATACCTGGAACGTCAGAAGTAGCGAAATGGCGCCGAGGGCCAGCCCTTCGAGAACGGCGTAGCTGAGCACGATCGCCGGGTTGTCCTGCTTGCGGCCGAACGTGGCGATCAGCACCAGCACCAAACCGCCGATTGCGCCGATGAAGGTCAGCGGCGCCGCCAGCGCGAGGTTGGTCGACGCCAAGTAGAACGAGACCACGGCAGAGGCCGTCAACACCGCCAGCGTGATGCCGGTCTTGGTGACGACGTCGTCGATGGTCAGCGGACGGGAGGCCTTGGCCTCCTGATATGGAGCTGCTGTGTAGGGGTCGCCTTGGTAGTACCCCTGCTGCACCTGGGCCGCGCCAGTGCCGAACTGCGCATATCCGCCGCTCTGCTTGGGCAGCGAACGAAATACCGGGTTGCTAGTTTCCCGCACCGTCGGTTCCTCTCTTAAGACTGTGGGTTCGAGCTGTGCGAACACCTGCTCAACGATCAGTCGCCGTCCCAGGTTCCCAGCGGAACTGGTGTTTTCAGGGTATCTCCGGGCACGGCTGCTGTCGTCGGCTCAAACATAACCCTTACCCGCGGGTATCGCTTCTGTTGTAACGATCTAGATTGCTGGTCAGGGCCCGGCAACGCGACACCGCGGGCACAGATTTCGGCGATGGAGGCCAGGGCGTGACCGAAGGCGTGACTGACGAATCCGACGAGGTATTGACCCGTATCGACAATGGCGTCGGCCTGATCACGCTCAACCGCCCCAAGGCAATCAACTCGCTGAACCAGACGATGGTCGACGTGCTCGGCCCCCTGCTCACCCGTTGGGAAAACGACGATACGGTGCGCGCGGTGGTGCTGTCCGGAGCCGGCGAGCGCGGGCTGTGCGCCGGCGGCGACGTCGTCGCGGTCTATCACAGCGCCCGCAAGGATGGCGTCGAGGTACGTAAATTCTGGCGCGACGAGTATCTGCTCAACGGTCAGATCGGCAGGTTCGCCAAGCCGTACGTGTCGTTGATGGACGGGATCGTGATGGGCGGCGGGGTCGGCGTCAGCGCACACGGGAGCGTCCGCGTGGTGACCGAAACCTCGAAGATCGCAATGCCGGAAGTCGGCATCGGGTTCATCCCCGACGTCGGCGGCGCATTTCTGCTGTCCCGGGCGCCGGGCGCGCTCGGCCTGCACGCCGCGCTGACCGGCGCGCCGTTCTCCGGGGCCGACGCCATCGCGCTGGGGTTCGCGGATCACTACGTCCCGCATGCCCAGCTGGGTGCCTTCGTCCAAGCGATCGTCGACGACGGCGTCGAAAGCGCATTGGCCGCCCACGCCGTTGAGCCACCGGCCAGTGACCTTGTCGCGCAACGTGATTGGATCGACAGTTGCTTCGCCGGTGAGACCGTGGAGGACATCATCGCCGCGCTGCGCGGGCATGACGCCGGCCCGGCACAGGACGCCGCCGACCTGATCGCCACTCGATCCCCCATCGCGGTGTCGGTGGCGCTGGAAGCGGTGCGCCGGGCCGCGAAGATGGAAACTCTGGAAGATGTTCTGGTCCAGGACTATCGGGTGTCGTCGGCGTCGGCGCGCTCCCACGATCTGGTGGAAGGCATTCGAGCACAGATCATCGACAAAGATCGCAATCCGAAGTGGTCGCCGCCAAACCTTGCCGCGGTCTCCGCGGCCGACATCGACGCGTATTTCGCGCCGGTCGACGACGACTTGAGTTTCTAGAAAGGCGGTTTGGATGAGCGAGAACACCCCAAAAAGCTACGAAACCATCCTGGTCGAGCGCGATCAGCGGGTCGGAATCATCACGCTGAACCGGCCGCAGGCACTCAACGCGCTCAACACTGCGGTGATGAACGAAGTCACCAGTGCGGCAGCCGAATTCGACAACGACCCGGGTATCGGAGCGATCATCATCACCGGTTCCGCGAAGGCGTTCGCGGCCGGGGCCGACATCAAGGAGATGGCCGCACTGACCTTCGCCGATGCGTTCGGCGCCGACTTCTTCGCCACCTGGGGCAAGCTGGCCGCCATCCGCACCCCGATGATCGCCGCGGTGGCCGGCCACGCACTCGGCGGTGGCTGCGAGCTCGCGATGATGTGCGACCTGTTGATCGCGGCTGACACCGCGAAATTCGGCCAGCCAGAGATCAAACTCGGTGTGCTGCCGGGCATGGGCGGCTCGCAGCGCCTCACCCGCGCCATCGGCAAGGCCAAGGCGATGGACCTGATCCTGACCGGCCGCACCATCGGCGCCGAAGAAGCCGAACGCAGCGGCCTGGTTTCGCGGGTGGTGCCGGCCGACGACCTGCTGACTGAGGCCAAGGCCGTCGCCACCACCATTTCGCAGATGTCTCTCTCGGCGGCCCGGATGGCCAAGGAAGCCGTCAACCGTGCCTTCGAATCCACCCTGGCCGAGGGGCTTCTCTACGAACGCAGGCTGTTCCATTCGACTTTCGCGACCGATGATCAGTCCGAGGGGATGGCAGCATTCGTCGAGAAGCGCGCTCCGAACTTCACGCATCGATAAGATCCTCGGAGTGAGCGAGCCAGGTTCTACGACCGGCACCGACGGGGAATCAGCCGTCGGCGCAGACAACATCGCGGGCACCGGCGCCGCCCCGCCAATCGGTGTGGCCACTCAACCCGAAGCGGGTGCGGAAAGCGCCGATGCTGCCGGGCTGGTGGAAATCGCCACGAAGCCGTTTTGGGTGCGGCACTACACCTTCACCGGCACCACGGTCGGTCTGATCTTCATCTGGTTCTCGTTGACGCCGTCGCTGCTACCACGTGGCCCGCTGTTTCAGGCATTGGTCAGCGGGTTCTCCGGCGCCATCGGCTATGGGCTGGGCGTCTTTTCCGTCTGGCTGGTCCGGTACATGCGCTCAAGGGAGTCCTCCCCGCCGCCACCGCGCTGGGCATGGAAGGTGCTGATCCCCGTCGCCGTCGCCGGCCAGGTGCTGATGGCGATCTGGTTCCACGTGTGGCAGGACGACGTGCGCAACCTGATGGGCGTGGCGCACCTGAAGTGGTACGACTACCCGCTGACCGGGATCCTGTCCTTCATCGTGCTGTTCACGGTGGTCGAAATCGGCCAGGCCATCCGGATGCTGGTCAGTTTCCTTGTGGGACAACTCGATCGGATCGCGCCGTTTCGCGTCTCGGCGACCATCGTCGTGGTAGCGCTTGTGGTCCTGACGATCACGCTGCTCAACGGTGTGGTTGTCAAGTTCGCGATGCGCACCATGAACAACACCTTCGAATCGGTGAACAACGAGATGAGCCCGAACACCACGCCGCCCGACCACCCCGCTGCGATCCGGTGGCCCGCAGTCGCTGGTGTCATGGGATTCGTTGGGCCACCAGGGCCGCATCTTCGTCAAAGGCGGCCCCAGAACCGACGAGCTGACCGCATTCAACGGCGCGCCGGCCATCGAGCCGATCCGCGCCTATGCCGGGCTGAACTCCGCGGACGGCATCACGGCGACCGCGGAGCTGGCGGCGCGGGAACTGCAGCGCACCGGCGGGCTGCAGCGCGCCGTCGTCGCCGTCGCGACGACCACCGGGACCGGCTGGATCAACGAGGCGGAAGCTTCGGCGCTGGAATACATGTACAACGGCAACACCGCGATCGTCAGCATGCAGTACTCGTTCTTGCCGAGCTGGCTGTCGTTCCTGGTGGACAAGGAGAACGCCCGGCACGCCGGCCAGGCACTGTTCGAGGCCGTCGACAAACTGATCCGGCAATTGCCCGAGGGACAACGTCCCAAGCTCGTCGTGTTCGGCGAGAGCCTGGGATCGTTCGGCGGTGAGGCGCCGTTCATGAGCCTCAACAACGTGCTGGCTCGCACCGACGGTGCCCTGTTCAGTGGACCGACCTTCAACAACACCATCTGGACGGACCTGACCTCCACCCGAGACGCCGGTTCGCCGGAGTGGCTGCCCATCTACAACGACGGTCGCAACGTCCGATTCGTCGCTCGCCCAGGCAATCTGGACCGTCCCAAGGATCCGTGGGGTGCGCCCCGGGTGGTGTATTTGCAGCACGCCTCCGACCCGATCGCCTGGTGGACGCCGGATTTGCTGTTCAGCAAACCGGATTGGCTGCGCGAGCGGCGCGGTTACGACGTGCTCCCGCAGACGCGGTGGATTCCGGTGGTGACTTTCCTGCAGGTGTCGGCGGACATGGCGGTCGCCGTGGATGTGCCGGACGGGCACGGCCACCGCTACGTCGCCGACGTCGCCAACGGCTGGGCCGCGGTGTTGTCGCCGCCCGGGTGGACGCCGGAGAAAACCGAGCGGCTACGGCCGTTGTTGCATGCCGATGCCACCTCCACCGGTGTAGCTAGAGCCAGCGGCGGCCGCTCGCGCCGGCGTTCGCCAGCCCTGCCGAATTGATCGAATCGCCGGCCAACTCGGCAAGCACGCCGGCACCCGCTAGGGCGTGATAGCCGCCGACGACATCGGTGGCACGGTGCAGGCCGATGTCCAGCAGCGCGGCTGCCGCCAGGCTGGAGGTGTAGCCCTCCGAACACAGGATCACCCATTCGACGTCGTCGCCGACGGCTTCCGGCAGGCGGGCGTCGCTGGTCGGATCGCAACGCCATTCCAGGACATTGCGTTCGATCACCAACGCGCCCGGCACCTCACCCTCGCGGAATCGCTGCGCCTGCGGCCGGATATCGACGAGCACCGCCCCGCGCCGCAGCGCATCGGGCACCTCGGCGGCTCCGAGCCGGCGATAGCGGCGGCGGGCGGATCTCAAGACCACGTCGATACGGCTCATCACGTCCCCTCTGGCTGGTCGGTCAGTTCGGTGCGCCGGCGGCGCAATGTGTTGTTTCCGGTGACCTCGTAGTACGACATCGCCCTCAGCGGCGGCGAGTAGGCGTGCACGCTCAGCGTCGGCGCAACCGGTGCCTTGATCGGGATGACGGTCCCCGGGACCGGGCTCGGCACTGGCCTGGGCGCCCACACCACGTCGTGCACCCAGCCCAGCGGGAAGCCGGCCTGGTCGCCGGCGTCGAGGCGGCGGCGCCGCAATCTGCGCCCGTCCCAGCGGAATTCGTTCAGCGCCCCGGACACCACGGTCAGCGCACCCAACGAGCCACCATGGTCGTGCAATTCGGTGGCGTGACCCGGAACCCAGCTGATCAGCCAGACGTCGAGTTCGTCGTCGCCGTGGATGCGGGTGAACCAACGACGCGAATCCGGTATGCCGCCGTCGGGCAGCAGGTGGTCACAACGGCCGCTGAGGACGTCGTCGGCGGCTTGGTCGGTGGCGTGCAGCAGGTCGGGAACCCGCAGCCGGGTGGGCCCCGCGGCCGGCGACGCGATGGTCGGTGAACGCAACGCAACGGAACTGGCGACAGGGAAAGACATTGGGAGAGCTCCAAGAGAACGGATTGGGCAAGAGGCGGCGCGTTAAGGCCGACAACACTCGCAAAATCCGAAGCGCTCCATCACGGCCGCCAGTGTTGCATAGATTGAGGCCGTGCGCTGGTGCAGTCGTCGGCCCCTGGTATGGGGCGCGCTCATTGTGGCGACCGGTTTGACCGGACTGTCTTCGGTCACGGGGTGCTCGCCGGGCGGTGGCCCCGCGGGCAAGGTCACGTCGTCAACGACGCGGTCGCCGGCCGTTGCGCAGGGCCCGAGTTCGGCGCCACCCGGGGCTGTCGGTCTCTCCCCCGCCGGCGTGACGACCAGGGTCGATGTCCCCGCCGATTCGACCGAAGAAGAGTATTACCAGGCCTGTCATGCCGCAAAAGTGTGGATGGACGCCCGGCCCAAGACCGGAGAATCCCAGTTCGAACCCTATTTGGCGATGGTCCAGACCTCGCCCTCGGGCACCGCGGGCAGCTGGAACGCCCGGTGGGCGGACCTGACGCCGGCCCGGCAGGCGGCGGTGATCACCGCCGCGCGGGCGGCCGCCAGCGACGAATGCGGGTAGCGGGCCGGGGGCTGCGCTTCGAACTCCTTCGCAATTGCGATCACGGCTGAAAAAAGTGCCGCCCCGGCCCGGCGAGGGGCCGATCCGCCACGCAAAATGTAGGGGTGCCTACCGAAGCCGTCGCGCGACGATCATCACGGCCCCGGGTCGCCATCGCGCTCGGGAGCGGCGGCGCCCGCGGCTACGCCCACATCGGGGTGATCGAGGCGCTCAACACACGCGGCTTCGAGATCGTGGGGATCACCGGCTCATCGATGGGCGCGATGATCGGGGGTCTGCAAGCTGCCGGACGGCTCGACGAGTTCGCCGACTGGGCGAAGTCGTTGACGCAACGCACCATTCTGCGGCTGCTCGACCCGTCGATCAGTGCGGCAGGGGTGATGCGGGCCGAGAAGATCTTGGAGGCGGTGCGCGACATCCTCGGCCCGGTCACGATCGAGGAACTGCCGATCCCCTACACCGCGGTGGCGACCGACCTGCTGGCCGGCAAGTCGGTGTGGTTTCAGCACGGACCGCTCGACGAGGCGATCCGGGCATCCATCGCGATTCCGGGGGTGATCCCTCCCCATGAAGTCGGCGGACGGCTGCTCGCCGACGGCGGCATCCTGGATCCGCTGCCGATGGGCCCGCTCGCCGCGGTCAACGCGGACCTGACGATCGCCGTGGGCGTCAGCGGCAGCGAGGTGATCGCCAAACGAGAGCCCGAGCCCGGCGCCACCGTCGAGTTGCTGAACCGCATGGTGCGCAGCACTTCTGCGCTGCTCGACACGTCGGCTGTACGGTCGCTGCTCGACCGGCCCACCGCGCGAGCCGTGTTGAGCCGATTCGGCGCGGACACCTGGACGGAGGAATCCGGCGACGAGGACACCGACGACCTCGCCGACGGGCCCGGGGTTCCGAAACTGGGCAGCTTCGAGGTGATGTACCGAGCGTTCGACATCGCCCAGTCGGCGCTCACCCGCCACATGCTGTCGGCCTACCCGCCCGATCTGCTGATCGAGGTACCGCGTTCGACCTGCCGGAGCCTGGATTTTCACCGGGCCGCAGAGGTGATCGATGTCGGCCGGATGCTGGCCGATCAGGCCCTCGATGCGATCGAACGCGTGGCCGACGAACCCGTACCGCCCGCGATCGAGGGCTGATCACCCGCCGATCAGACGCCCAGGAACCGTGCGACGGTCTGCGCCTCGCGGCGACCCTGCTCACGCCCCGCCTCGGCCGAGGCGACGCGACAGCGCGGGTCTAACAGGTTGGGCCCGAACGCTTTCAACGAGTCGTCGTCGGCGAACACCGCGAATACGGCGCCATCGAAGGCCGCGATCTCGGCGGCCGGCCCGTCGCCGAACGGCGATGGGGCGTCGGGCGCCGAGGGCACCAACACCACGGCCGCGTCGCAGTCGTGGGCGACACCGAGGTTCACCGAGCTGGCGATCCCGCCGTCCATATACCGCCGGCCCGCGATCGTCACCGGCGGCCACGCGCCTGGCACCGCGCAACTGGCCGCCACCGCATCGACAAGCTGCACTCCCGAGCCCTGGTCGAAGACCACCAATTCGCCGGTGGCCGTGTCGATTGCGGTAATGCGCAGCGTGCGGTTGGGCCAGTCGTGTGATGGCAGGCGCTGCACGATCACCTCGCGGCGGACCGGCTCGGGAACGGTTTCGGTGCCCAGCGCAACGGCCCCGATCCGCTGCATCTGCTGACGCGTCCTGGGCAGCGACTCGTCGTACGGCTGGCCCAGTGCGGTCAGGAACAGTTCGGTGATGGTCTCGACGTCGACGCCGGAATCGATCTCGCTCGACGTTTCGGCGACTTGCCGATCGAACAGCACCGCCAGCGTGCTGCCGCTGCCGATCTGGGCGGCAACCGCCGACCCCGCCGAGGTCCCGACCAGGACATCCGAACCCAGCAGCAGCCGTGCCGCAGCCGGCGACTCATCGGCAATGCCTTGCAGAACACCTGTCTCCCAAGCGATTCCGGCTATTCCCCCACCGGCCAGCACCAGCGCGCGCCTGATCGTCATGTCACAACTTCCGGGTGTTCGGCAGCGCGTGCTGCGCGTCTTGGACCGGTTCGCTGAGATCCTCGCGACGGAGCAGATGCCGGGGCGGGTCCGGCAGGATCATCGTCCTGTTGATCTGCAGCGAGCCGTCGACGTGCACCAGCTCGCCCGGGCGCAGCAGACGCCAGCGCGGGTCGTCGTCCATCGGCTCGGTCGCCAGCACCACCGACGGCCGCGTGCACAGAACGTCGGACTGCGCGTGAATTCGCTTGGTACGCAAATCAAACTCCCGATCGGGTGCACCGGCCTCGTCGCGCCGGTCCAGCAGGCAGAGTTGGTGAGTTTCCGGGTAGCGCAACGCCCACATGTCTGTGGCCGTGCTCAACAGCACGTTGACCGCATAGATCGGCACATTCGCCGCTAGCCAGGTCATCGCGTCGGCCAGGCCGGCGGAGACGTCGCCTTTGGCGGCGCGGATCGAGGCGGTGATCAATGCGAACACCCGCTCGGAATCGGTTTGGCCCAGCACCAGATCATCGGTGCCGACCTCGCGCAGCCGTTCGTCGAGGATCTCCAGTCCCTCGAGCACACCGTTGTGCGCGAAGATCCGGCCGTCCTGCAGGAACGGGTGGGTGTTGCGAATGTCGAGCGAACCGGTCGTCGCGTAGCGCACATGGGCGATGAATGTCGTACCGGTCTCCGTGTGAGCTTCGGTGGCGAAGTCGGCGTCACGCCACGCTGCTATCGGCTGCTTGTGCAGCCGCGGTTTTCCGTTGGATTCGAACACACCCAGGCCGGTGCCGTCCGGGTTCCGCCTGCTCTGCTCGGACAGACTGTCCGGTGCGTCCAGCAGCCAAAAGGTCGCGGCGCAAGCGCGCGTGCCGGCGTGCAGGCCAAAGAGTCGACACATGCGCTCGACGCTACCGAATGCGGTTGCGGGGTCAGCGCGTCAGCATCACCGACAGCTCGTGCAGCGCCTGGCGCGCGTAGCCCTTCCACATCGTCGCGAACAACGGGAGCGCCAACGCGGTCAGCGCCGACTTCGCGTGAATGTCCCAGCGCCAGGTGACCTGGGTGCCGCCGGCGGCCGGGGTGAAGATCCACTCGCCCAGCACGTGGTCGACCAGCAACGCCATCGGACCGGTGACATCGCCGAGCCGGTAGCCGAACGATCGCGGCGGGTCAACGCTGGTCAGCTCTTCGCGGGTGCTGCCACCACCGGCCAACACCACGGTGCGGGTCTGGCCGGCGGCGTCCCACGCTCCAGTCTGGTCGCGGACTTCCTTGATCGGCGGGAACGGACCGTGCCGGCGACTGAAGAGTTCTGGAAGCGGTGCCGGCAGGGTGCGGCGAAAGGCCTGATCGGGGGGAACGGGGATCACCAGCGATTCGGAAACCACACGCGAATGCGCCATGGGCTTAACCCTTTCAGCTGTCGGCTACTTTCTCGTGAGCAGACACAGAATCGCACATTTCGGTGTGAAGGTACGCGATTCTGCGTTCCCCCTGCTGCGCGGGAGGTACCCCCAGCTCGCGGCGGCGGGTTTCAGTCGCGCGCCTCGGTGACCTGGTATCCGTTGTCCGCGTAGCGGGATCGGATGGCCTTCTTGTCGTACTTGCCCACGCTGGTGCGCGGGATTTCGTCGGCAAATGTCCACCGCTCGGGCAGCCACCAACGAACGACCTTGTCCGAGAGGAACGTTCGCAACTCGTCCGCGCTGGCCGACGTGCCTTCGTTGAGGACGACGACGGCGAGTGGGCGTTCTTGCCAGCGTTCGTCGGGAACTCCGACGACGGCGGCCTCAAGCACGTCCGGGTGGCCGATCAGGCAGTTCTCCAACTCCACCGAGGAGATCCACTCCCCGCCGGACTTGATCACGTCCTTGGAGCGGTCGGTGAGGGTGACGAAGCCCTCCTCGTCGATGCGGCCGACGTCGCCGGTGCGCAACCAGCCGGAATCGAATTTGGAGTCGTCGCGACCGAGGTAGTAGGACCCGGTGATCCACGGGCCACGGACTTCCACCTCACCTACGGCCTGGCCGTCGTTGGGCAGCACCTCGTCGTCGTCGTCGACGATTCGCATTTCCACGCCGCAGATCGGTTGGCCCTGGGTGCCGCGGATGGCCCAGTGCCGGTCCTCCGGGGTTCCGACCGGCGGCCAGGCCAGGGTGGCCAGCGGCGACGTTTCGGTCATTCCCCACAGCTGCCGGATCTGGACGTTGTACTTGTCTTCGAAGGTGCGCATCATCGACACCGGAACGGCCGAGCCACCGCAGGCCACCAGGCGCAGCGACGAAATGTCGTGGTCGGGGTCTTTTTCGAGATGATGCATCACGTCGTTCCAGATGGTCGGCACAGCGCCGGCCAGGGTGGGCCGCAGCTTCTCGACCATGTCGATCAGCGATCGGGCGTCGAGGTGGCGATCGGGCAGCACCAAGTCGGCGCCCGCCATCAACGCCGCGTACGGCAGCCCCCACGCGTTGGCGTGGAACATCGGCACAATCGGCAACACCCGGTCACAGGACCCAACCCCGATCCCGTTGGTGCTGCACGCTGCCATGGTGTGCAGGAAGCTCGAACGATGGCTGTAGACAACACCTTTGGGGTTGCCGGTGGTGCCGCTGGTGTAGCACATCGCGGCCGCGGAATTCTCGTCGATGCTCGGCCAGTCGAATTCGGTCGACTGGTCCGCGATCAACTCCGCGTAGCGCAGCACGGTCTTGCCCGACTCCTGCAGCGGCGCCGTGTCTCCGTCCCCGACCGCGATCACGGTGTGCACCGTTTCGAGCTCGGGCAGTATCGGCGCGAGCAGTTTGGCCAGCGACATATCCACCAGCACGACCTGATCTTCGGCTTCGTTGGCCACGTAGGCGATCTGCTCGGGGAACAGCCGGATGTTGAGGGTGTGCAGCACGGCACCCATCGAGGGCGCCGCCAGGTAGGTCGCCAGGTGCTCGGCGTTGTTCCACATGAACGTCGCGACCCGCTGGTCTCCGGTCACTCCCAGGCCGCGCAACGCGTTCGCCAGTTGGGCGGCCTGCTGACCCAATTCGCGGTAGGTGGTGTGGCGGTAGCCGTCATCCGTCGCGGTGGTAACCGTTCGCGCCCCGTGGACACCACAGCCGTGCCGCATGATCGCGGTGATTGTCAGCGGAAAGTCCTGCATTGTGCTGTCCATCGATCTACCGCCTTACGGTCTCGGCGCAGCACCGCCACATGGTCGGTCGGGCGAATGGTATCGCCGCGCCACATCGTGCGAACCGGATTCCCCCGACAAGGCGTGTTGTATCCCCGACCGAGGGCTAGGCGGGCACCGGCTCCTGCGGCACGAGGTCGGGCAGCATCCAAGCGGTCGTCGACAACTCGCCGTCGCCCGCGGTGCTCTCGATGGCCAATGTGGTGGCCGAGGCGATCGGCGCGACGCTCACGGCACCGGAGTAATCGGCGATGTACAGGCGCGTCCCATCCGGGCTTTCCACCACGCACGACGGCTGCGTACCCGCCCCGATGGTGGCGATGACGTCGTGGGTCAGCGTGCACAACACGGTGACGCCGACGTCGCTGACCAGATAGGCGCGATCGCCGTCGGCGGACAGCGTCATCCCGGTGAGAATGCCGATCTCGCCGACCTTGCGCGTGTTGGTGATCTTGTTGGTCCGGGTGTCGATGACGTCGACCACGACTCCCACCTCGGGAGCGCAGCTCGCCACGTAGGCGAGCGCACCGGTGGGGCTCAGTGCGACGTCGCGGACGGGCAAGCCGATCTCCACGGTGCCGACCACCCGCAACGCGGTCTGCTGGCCGGTGCTGCGCTTGTTCCGCCAGCCTGCACGGCTGCCGGCCTCGTCGGACTGCGCTTTCGTGCCGATCACGACGAGCCGGCCGCCGGCGGGGCCGTTGATCCCCACATAGGCCCGAGTTCCGTCGGGGTGCACGCGCACGCATTCCGTCGCGGTGCCCGGCGCCGCGGCGTCCGCGACATCGATCGCCTGGATCCGGCCCGTCGCGGGGTCTAAGACCGCGATGTCGGCGACACCGGCCGCGTTGCGGCTCGCAAACACTTGGCTCCCCGCGGAATCGACCGCGAGATCGCTCACGCTGAGCGCCAGCGGATGCGTCGCGACCACCGCGTTCGTGGACATGTCGACGACCTGGATCGAGTCGTAGGACGCAGATGCCGTGCTGACGTATGCCTTTCCCTGGCCGCCCACCGCAATGGCAAACGGCTCGTCCACGCCGTCGATCGTCTCGACGACGCGGAAGGTGTCGGTGTCGACGACCGAGACGCAGTCGGCCCCGTAGTTGGTCACCATCAGTCGTCGGCCGTCGCGGCTGATGGCGATGCCGCCGATCGGACCGTTGCCGACCGCGATCTCGACAGCCACCGGGGCCACCGGCGTCGGGTCAACCTCGACGATCTCGCGCGCGGCCTCCCGGCCGTTCAGTTCGCTCACGTTCGCACCGCCTTCGCAGTTGTTGACGGCCATCCCCCGCGCGCGCCGGTCGCCGCAAACCGTGATCCGACACCGGCGGCTGGGGATGGCCGCATTTCAGCACCCGAAAAAATGCGCTGATCTGCACAAACTTTACTGGCCGAATTTCGGCCAAAAAGCATTTAAATCGGCACTGTCGGCTAAATCACCGTACGGCCTCAGGATCCGCTCAGGTGATAGTTACCGAGTATATACACAGTGACCCGCTGGCGAACAACATGATCAGCTTTTAACTGCGACTATATACACCATAGCTAACTATGTCCCGGACCGGGACCAGATTGCGGCGTAAGAATTTATTAGGTTTGTCGGCAAAAAGAGGCAAATGTCACATTTGGCGCGCTCGGTATGTCGCCGGTGGAATTAGATGCTCGTGTGTCTGCGGAAACGCTGACGCCGATCCCGCCTGCTCAGCGCTCGACGTTCGTCGACGTCAGAGCGCGTTGTGGTCGCGTTCCCCGGTCCGGATACGGACCACGCTCTCGACCGGAGAAACCCACACCTTGCCGTCGCCGATCTTTCCGGTGCGGGCGACACCGACGATGGCATCCACGACTCGCTGGACAACCTCGTCATCGACCACAACCTCGACGCGGGCCTTGGGGACGAAGTCGACCGCGTACTCGGCTCCGCGATAGACCTCGGTATGCCCACGTTGCCTGCCGTAGCCCTGGACTTCGGTGACGGTCAAACCAAGCACACCGGCGGACTCAACGGCATGCCTGACGCTATCGATCGTGAACGGCTTGACGATCGCCGTGATCAGCCTCATGGCGTCACCCATCCACTGGCTCAGAGGGTTTGGACGCCACCGCCTGAGCTCGGGGAGCCGCCGGTGAATCGACTCGGCGACCGGTGACGAGCGCTTCGTCAGGGTAGGCCTCTTCGTCGTGCACACCAACGTCACCCGTTTCCAGGACCTCGTCGGGCAGCCGCAATTTCATGAAGAGCCCAAGGATTTTCAAAATGACAAACGTGACAAGCGCATCCCAGAAAATGACAGTGGCCGCGGCACCCGCCTGGATCAATATCTGCTTTGGGTGATGCCCCCACAGCCAACCGGAGTAGGTCACGTCCTGCCCCCCAGTTCCACCGAGGTACACAACGACCTTGGGGTCGGCGAGCACCCCGACGAGCAACCCGCCCGCCAAACCCGCCACCCCGTGCGTGTGGAACACACCCAGGGTGTCATCGACTTTCTGGAACAGTCGTGTTCTACCAAGCCAATTCCAGGACATCCAGACAAGCGACGAGGCGACGACGCCAATGACCATCGCGCCGAAACTGTTGACATATCCGGCCGCCGGGGTGATCGCGACCAGCCCGGTGATCATGCCGTTGATGGCGCCCAGAAATGTCGGCTTGCGCTGCTTGCTCGCGAATATGTCCCAGAGCACCCAGGTGAGCAGGGAGACCGCGGTGGTGAGGTTGGTGTTGATTACCGCCAGCGAGGCGTCGGCACCCGAGAAGTACGGGTCGCCGCCGTTGAACCCATTCCAGCCCAACCACAGCACGCCGGCGCCGACCGCGGCCATCGGAAGGTTGTTCGGCACCGCGCGTTCCCGATCACGCGCCAGCCTCGGACCGATCACCGCGGCAGCGACGAATCCGGTTGTGCCGGCTGCGAGATGGATCACGTACCCGCCGCTGTAGTCCAGGGCGCCTGCCTGCGACCACCAGCCGCCGCCCCACAACAGGAACGCGTTGACCGAGTACGCAAACGTCGACCACAGCGGCACGAAGATCAGCCACACCTTGAAGTTGATCCGGCCGACGACGCTGCCGAGGAACAGCAGTGGCGTAATGGCGGCGAACACGAACTGGAAGTACGCCAGCGTGCTCTCCGAGAAGCGGAATTTGGGCATGGTGCCGTCCAGTAGCGGGATGACGGCCTGCTCTTGGTTGTTGGTGCTGAGGATCGTACGAGGAATTCCGATCGCGGCGCGCAGGATGCCGGGGCCGAGCTTCAGCGGTTGGCCAAAGCCCAGCTTGAAACCCCACAGCACCCACACGACGAGCACCAGCGAGAAGCCGGTGAAGGCCATCAGCATGGTGTTGACGGCCCACTTCTTCTGGACAATCCCGCCGTACAGAACGGCGATGCCGGGAATGCTCATCAGGCCGACGAGCGTCGCCGCCACCAACTGCCAGGCGTTGTCTCCGGGATTTAGCCAATCAGGATAGGGCACCATGGTTCAGACACACCCCAATTCGAGCCGACCGGCTCATTGGAATCAGCTGCCGTGCGTATCACGCCGTAACGGGTGGAAGCGTCGAATCTGAATGTTTCAGTGGTGTATTCAATGGTTTAAATATTCATTGCATACGCCCAGCGCAGATGATCGTCCCTGATGAAACACGGTTTCAAGGCAACTTTTCCGGCGGCGGCCGACCAAATTGAGAAATGACTGGCGGTCACCTGTAATTTAGCTGCATTTTCGCTGCGAATTACTTATACCGCATTGCCGACTAGCTAATTAGCTTAGCTGCTTTGCTGCCAATCCGAGATTACTTCTGCATTTGCAGCGCGACGTCGCCGGGCAATTAGCTGAACTGCGTCTTCGGCCGCGCAAGGCTGACACCGTCGACGGCGATGTCGAGCTTCTCGTTGTAGAAGGCCACCAGGCCGGCGATCTGACTCACCGCCGGCAGCGGGAAGTGATACGTCCACGCGAGGTCGGTATGCACGGTGTCGCCGATGCGCACCGACCAGTAGCCCGACGTCACCCCTTTGTACGGGCACTGCGTCTGGGTCGGGCTGGGCTCCAGGTGCGCGAAAAAGACATCAGTGGGGTCGATGTAATACCTTGTCGGCAAACCGGTTTCGAAGAGCAGCACCGGAGACTGGGTATCGGCCAGCACGACGCCGTCGCACTCGACCCGAATGTGCCGGTGCGAGCGCAGCGCGTCGACCCGCGAGTAAGGGTTGCGCGGGTGGACGTAGATGGGCTCGTCTTCCTCGAACCACCGCAGCGCGTCCCATTCGAAACGCACGGTGCCCGCCACCGGGCTGTCGCTATCGGCGTCGAACACCCGCGCGGCAGACGGGTGCGTCTGGCCGGCCCCGACCAGGGCATGCATTCGCGACGCCCCGAACTGCACCTTCTGCGCGTGGTTCTCGTCGCGCAGAAACTCCGGGCGCACATCCGCCAGCGGCACGTAATACGCCGGGTAATAAGGGATTTCCCACACGTAGCGAGCCGCGGTCGTGTCGAAAACCAGCTCGTCGCCCAGGAAGCCCCGGACCCGCCGCGGTGCGGGCTCGATCCTTCCGCGGGCGGCGGCCATCTGGGGGTAGTCATTCGTCGGTCATGGCTCACCTACTGATCCTTGGACGCGAGGCCGGCCGGCGCATTCGCAATCGCTTTGTGGATGGCGTCGGCCAACGCCAGCGCGCTTTCCGCGGTGAGCTCCAGGGCGACCCGCGCCGACGGCCCCAGCTCCGGATTGATCACGTCGATGTTGACCGTGTGGCCGTAGGGCGCGTGGACGGGGTGGTCCACGTAGACGGTCGCGCGGTCGGCGCCGAACCACCCCAGCGCACCCTTGCCACTGCCATCGATCTCGACGTGCTCGGTCAGATATGTGCACATAGCTTGGCGGACCTAGCCTTTCAGGTGAGTGCCGAAGAACTCGTCGATGCGGCGCCAGCCGTCGACGGCCGCCTCGGGCCGATACGCCGGCCGATCGACGGAGAAGAACGAGTGGCCCGCGCCCTCGTAGGAGTGGAACTCGTGCGGCTTGTCGAACTTGGTCAGCTCGGCGTCCAGCGTCGCCACCGCGGGCGGGGCCGGAAACCTGTCGTCGATCCCGAACAAGCCCAGCAGCGGACAACTCAGGTTGGGCGCCAGGTGCAGGATCGGTTGCATGGCCTTCGGCATGCCCTCGATTAAATCCTCGACGACGAAAGCGCCGTAGCAGTCCACCGCGGCGTCGAACTGCAGCGAGCACGCCGCCAGGAACGCGTGCCGCCCGCCCGAGCAATGCCCGATCACGCCGAACTTCCCGTTGGCGCCCGGTAAGGACCGCAGGTGCTCGACCGCGCCCGCGACGTCGCCGACCAGCCGCTCGTCGGGCACGCCACCGGCGGCGCGCACCGTCGCGGCCGCGTCGTCGGGCGAGGCGCCCGGCGCCTCGCGCGAATACAGGTTCGGGACGACGGCGTGATAGCCGCTGACGGCCAGCCGCCGGACGAACTCCTTGGTTTCCCGGTCATAACCGGGCATGTGATGGATCCAGACGATCCCGCCGCGCGATCTCTCGGCGAGCGGCGACGCGCGGTAGGCCTCGATCGCGTCACCGCCGTGGCCGGTGATGGTGATCGTCTCGGCGCGAATGGCGTCTGGGCTGACCGCGTTCACTCGAAATGCTCCTTGCTGAGCCGCAATCGGGTGCGGAGCGCGTGCGGCTCGTCCGGGTGCTTGTCGGGGGTGCGCCCGCCGGAAACCAACGTATCCGAACTTCACCCCGGGGCTCAGCCGGGCCCTTCAGCCCCGCTTTCGTCGAGTATGCTCCTGGTGGTTGCGCGTGCGCCCAGGGCGGCGACACGCCGATGAGCCTCGCCGAGTGCGCACACCCAAAGCCGTTGACGCACACTTGAAGCAGCGACGGCGGCGCAGGCGGCTCGGGGCTCAGCCGACCTTGATAGGAATTGTCTCCGACTCCATCGTGGGGGGCAGCTTCCTGGTGTCGACCGTCAGAATCTCGCCGCTGTCCTGAGCGCCGTTGGGCGCCATCTTGGGCTTGAGCGCAAACGGCACAGTGGTGGAAGCCAGGCCGGCCAGCCCGAAATCGCTGTCGTTGGCCACGAATATCGTCTTTCCGCCGTCCGGGGTGACGACGCCTTCGATCTTGGCGTGTCCGAAGAAGTTGCCGTCGGCGGAGAGCGCCCGCAGCAGGTCGGTGAGATCAAGCTTGAGCTTCTTGCCGGCCACGGTGATGCCGGCGGCGCGGAGTTTGGCGGTGGCCGCGTCGACCCCGCCGATCCCGACGAAGGTCTCGATCGGAACGCCGTTGATCAGTAGCCCCCCGCCGTCGGCCTGATAGGTCGCCCCGGGCAGCTTCGCGCGCGGCCCAACATCGGTGGCCCCGGAGATGTCGGCCAGGTAGATCTTCTTGTTGCCGTTGGGTTGTGGCTCACCGTCAAGCTCGTCGACCAGGAAGGTGGTGCCCGTGACCGCGGTGATTTCCGAGACCGCAACCTTGGTCTGCTGCGGGTTGGCCAGCGGGTACAGGTACTCGTGCACGTCGCTGCGGTTGGCGAGTTTGATCGTGACGATGCGGGTGATCGGGACCGACGTCGACGGGCCGATCAGTCCCGGTGTTTGCAGCGCCGACTGCATGATGCCCACCAGTGTGGTGCCGTCCGGGGTGACGGTCAGGCCCTCCATCCCCTGGTTCGGGCTGCGCAGCGACAGCTCCTTGGGCAGAGTTCCGTCGAACGGCGAAAGGCGTTCCAGCTCTTTGCCATTGGCGTCGAAATGGACGATGAACGGGCCGTATTCGTCGGAAACCCAGAACGTGCCGTCCGGCAACGCGACCAAGCCCTCGCCGTCCAGGCCGTGGTCGGATGGCGGCAACGGTGTGCCGTTGATGTCGACCATCGACTCGCCGGTGGTGGCCTGCGGGTGGGACAGCCCGACCAAGGGGGCGCCGTCCTTGCCGGCCAGCGTGATGATCTGCTCCACCGACGCCACACCGTCGGCGAGCTTGAGCTTGGCTATCTGCGGGTGGAAATCCGGTATCGGGAAAACGATTTCGTTCGGCGTGCGCCCGGCGACATTGGGACCCCGGTCGGTCAGGCCGTAAATCTCGGTGGAGCTACCCGGTACCGGGGCGATTGCGGAACCGTGCGCATTGGCCTGGATGGCGACGCCGCCGACAGTGGCGAGCGGCGGCAGGTTCTCGGCGTAGAGCTTGACGCTGGGCGTGACGGTGATGTGCAGCCGATCGGTGCCGGTGAAGCCGGCGTCGGGGGTGTAGATCATCGCGCCGTTGGCGCCGTACGCGATGCTGCCGTGCTCGGGCTTGCCGAACGCCACCGGCGTCTCTCCATCCGTTACGGCCAGCATCTGGTCACCGGTGATGGTCAGCGCCTTGCCGGCGCTGGTGCTCAACTCCGGCTTAGCGCCTGACCCGGAGCCACCCGATGAGCAGGCCGCCACCGTGATCAGCACCATGGCCGCGGCCAGCGGCCGGGTCCTCTTGGATGCCATGCGATGACCTAACAAGTGGAAGTTGTCGCCCTGGTGAATGCCGCGCGCGCCGACAGCGTGCCCTAGTGGTTCTTTTCGCGCACCTTGTAGGACGAGGGCCACGACTTGCGCGACTCGTCTCCGGTCAGCGGAGTTCCCATCCCGCCGACCTTCACGTTGTACGCCTCCTTGCCCGGCCCGACCTCGCGATTCGCGTGTTCCTGGGCAAGGTAATACAGCTCATCGATCGTTGCTTCGTCGTAGGCGACGAACGAGGTTTCCCGGGCGAGATCCTCGATCCCGACGAGCATCCGCTCCGGTACATACCGTGACGCCAACGCCGCCAAACCCAGGAGCGAGTAAGGGATGACCCAGTAACAGGTGAACAGCAGCGGGGTATGCGTGTCGAGGATGGTGGCCTCGCGTCCGCCGAACTCCTCCAGGACCGGCGGAATCGCGGACGACACCGTCATGCCGGCGAACGCGGCGATCCAGATCCAGGACAAGACATCGGTGATCCGGTCGAACAGCTCGGTCTTGACCACGTCGGGAGGTTGCTCCGCCGCTGCGAACTCACGCACGAACGACTTGCCGACCAGCTGGCCGACGAGAGCCACGAGGAAGATCCCGCCACTACTGAGTGGCTGGATCCATCGGTGCATGAACGACTCGCTGAGCGTGAACGTCAGAACCGTCAGCACCGCGAATGTGGCGACCGCCCCGACCTCCAGGGTGCCGCCCGACTTACCGAGCAGGCGCCCGATCAGATACGCGGCGGCAGCGATCACCAGCGCGACCACCACGGCGGTCTTGAAAGGAACATTGCCAACCAGCACCCAGTAGATAAGCCACGGCGCAAATCCAAAGAGCATGCCCACGGTGGGCCAGTGTATGAGTTGCTGGCTCATACCGCGGCGCGCACCGCCGCATCGCGTCCTGCGACAACCCAGCAAAGCCATTACATTGCGTCTGTAGTGAACGACGATCCGCGCAACGACGTGGTCTCCCGGCAATACGACCGGTGGCAGTACCCGCCGCCCATCGACGACCTGGAGACCTACGCGAAGAACAACTGGGAGTGGTTCGACCCGTTCCGGGCGCACCGGGTGTTGTGGCCGGACCGGGACTACCGGCCCGACCTGGACATTCTGATCGCGGGGTGCGGCGCCAACCAGGCGGCGGTATTCGCCTTCACCAACCGCGCCGCCAAAGTCGTGGCCGTCGACGTCAGCCAATCGGCACTGGATCACCAGCAATATCTGAAAGACAAGCACGCCCTGCACAACCTGGAACTGCACCTACTTCCGATCGAAGAGGTGTCAGCGCTGAGCCTCGACTTCGACCTGATCGTGTCCACCGGCGTTCTGCATCACATGGCCGACCCGTTGGCGGGCATGAGGGCGCTCGCCGGCTGTTTGCGCCGCGACGGCGCGATGGGGGTGATGCTCTATGCCAGGTACGGCCGGATCGGGGTCGAGCTGCTCGAGTCGGTTTTTCGCGACTTGGGGCTGTCTCAGGACGAGGCATCGGTGCAGGTGGTCAAGGACATCATCGCGGTGCTGCCCGCCGATCATCCCGTCCGCAGCTACTTGACGGTGGCTCGCGATCTGCTAACCGACGGCGCCCTCGTCGACACCTTCTTGCATGGCCGCCAGCGCAGCTACACCGTCGACGAATGCCTCGATCTGGTCGCCTCGGCCGGGCTCGCATTTCAGGGGTGGTTCCACAAGTCGCCGTACTATCCGCACGAAATCCTCACGCCGTCAGGCGAATTCGCATCCGACCTGGCGGAACTGCCCGACGATCGAACTGTGGTCGGTGATGGAACGACTGCAAACTCTGAACGCGACACATTTCTTCATGGCCTGCCGCCCGGACCGCCCGAAGGAGCAGTACACGATCGACTTCTCGGCGGCCCAGACCCTTGACTACATTCCCATGTCGCGCACCGCGTGCCTGTTGTCCGGGGCCGACCTGATGGGACCCGGCGCCCGGCTGCGGCTCGGCCCGGCCGATCTGCCCTTCGCGCAACTCGTCGACGGCCGTCGCAGCATCGGTGAGATCGCTGCCAGTCGTCGCGCAACGCGGCGGCGATGACACGGGCGAGGCGGAGAACCATGCGCGCAGGCTTTTTCGGGAACTGTGGCGGCTGGACTTCCTGGCGATGGCCATCGGCGCGGCGCTCAGCATAGAACGTAATAGGTTGCGCTGGAACATATCTCGTGCCGACAGCCGGGCACGGGAAGATCGACGACGGACCGTTCTCGCCGATCCATCTAGTTTCGTCGCCGAGACATAATGGCGAGACGAAGTTAGGATTCGGGTCTTGCACGACGATAATTCACACCAAGGAGTCATCGAATGAAGAACACGGCACGGTTGGCCGAGCCCGATCGCTGCCGTTGTGGCCGGCCCTGATTGCCATCGCCGCAGCGCCGGCGGCGAGCGCCGACCCCACGGATGACGCCTACCTGCAAAAGCTGCAGCAGCAGGGGCTCAGCTGGCCAGATGGCCAGGGCCAAACGATGATCAATGTCGGGCACGCGGTGTGTACGGATTTTGATGCCGGAGACACGATGGCCCAAACCGTCGACGACGTGAAAAAAGCGCTCGGGGTAAGCAACAACGGCGCCGGCAGCATCGTCGGTGCGGCGGTTGGGAACTACTGCCCGCAAAACCGCAGCAAACTGTAGAGCTCATCCGAAACCGCGGCGACGCGATCCGCTTCCACCGGACAGCCGCGAGCTAAGGTGTATCGGTGCTCGCCCTGGACACGATGGTCCGCGAAAATCTTTTCATCTGTCCGCGCTGCTCCAACCCGGTGCGTTTCGAAGCCGGTTCATGGCGGTGCACCAACACGTCCTGTCGGTACGCCGACGAGCCATTCCCAGTCGTCTCGGGGGTACCGGCCCTCATCGATTTCGAGCACAGCGTGGTCGACATCGATCGGCTGGAAGCTTCCCAGGGCGCCTCGGAGGTCGCCCGGTCGGGGCTTAACCGTGCGCTGGGTGCGCTGGTACACCCCGCGAACACCACCGCCACCGCCAGCGTGACTCGCATGCTGGAGCTTCTCCGGGTCGACGCTGCCACGACCGGGCGACGGTCCCGGATTCTGGTGATCGGGGGCGGCTCCCGGGGCGACGGCTTGGCGGAGCTCTACGCCGACCCGGATGTCGATCTCATCTCCTTCGACATCTACGCCAGCCCGATGGTGCAATTCGTCGCCGATGGCCACGCGATTCCGCTGGTCGATAGCTCCATCGATGGCGTGGTCGTCCAGGCGGTGCTTCAGTATGTGCTGGAGCCGACGGTAGTGGCGAAGGAGATTCACCGGGTGCTGCGTAACCGGGGAATCGTTTACGCCGACTCGCCGTTCATCCAGCAGGTCTGCGAGGGGCCATACGACTTGAACCGCTTCACCGATAGCGGGCACCGCTACTTGTTCCGCAGGTTCGAACGCATTGACTCCGGGTCGGTGGCCGGCGCCGGCACCGCTTTGCGTTGGTCGATCGACTATTTCGTCCGGGCCCTCACCCGTTCCCGCCGGCTCGGCAGAGTTGCAGTGCTCTGTTTCTTCTGGCTCAGCTGGATCGATCGCATCCTCGACCCGGGACACACGATCGACGCTGCCAGTAGCGTGTTCTTCCTCGGCCGCAAGAGCGAAGTCTCGATCACCGAGGCCGACATCATCGACTACTACCAGGGTGGGATGTCGGAAATCGCCGTCCGCGACCGAACCTGACGAACGTCGGCCGCATTACCGCCATCTAGCAGCCCACATACGTGCCCCCAGTCGGATTCGAACCGACACTGGACGGATTTTAAGTCCGCTGCCTCTGCCAATTGGGCTATGGGGGCCCCGGCGGCGAATCTAGCGCGCGGGAGCCAGATATCCGACACCGCGTCCCACCAGAATTCGGCCGAATTTAGGACGTGCGTGCGGGCCGCTCTTCACGTAGGATCCGCGCGCCGCGCGACTTATACCTGCACCGGCCTCAGTAGCAAAATGACACCGCCATGTCGGCCGACAGGACCTTGTTAAAACTGTCGGCGTCGACGTTAAAACGCCGTAAACGCCCGTCACCCGGGGCCTTTCGATCGGGAACTTTGTCTGTGGGGAAATTAGCCTTACGCGAATACACAGGGCCCCACACGCCAACACTCAGGGTCGGCTCAGCGCTTGAGTCGGCAAGTTTCGAACAGCATGAGGAGCGATAGATGCCATTATCAGTAGACCCCGCAGCCTTGTCCGCCGCAGTGACGGCGCTGCAGACGTTAGACAGCGGACTGGCGACGGAAATCGCGGGGGTTGCGGGACCAACCACCATTGTCGCGCCCGCAGCCACCGATTCGATATCGATACAGCAAGCGGCAATCTTCTCCGCTTTCGGCTCCACGCTCCAGACGCTCCTGCTGCAAGGTCAGAGCTATGCGAGCCAGTTCGAAACCAACCTGCCAGTGCCAGCGACACCTACACCTTCACCGAGGCCGCCAACGCGGCCGACGCATCGCTCGGCAGCAGCGGTGTCGGTAGCGGCGGCATTATCGACTCGATAGCGTCGCTGCTGGGTGGCCCCTCCAACAGCCTCAATGGCACGCCGTTCAGCCTGTCGAGCAATGCGGCCAACTACTTGAACATCGGCGGCGGCAACTGGGCCTCCGCAGCTTCGGACCTGCTGGGAATGGCCGGTGGCGGTCTGCTGCCGGCCGGTAGTGACACCATCGGCGACGCCGCCGCCTCGGCAGCGCTCGCGAGCTCGACGACACCCGTCGGCGGCGGCATGGGCGGTTTGGGCATGATGCCGATCGCGGGCATGGGCCAGGGCACCCTGGTCGGCCAGTTGTCGGTGCCGCCGAGTTGGGCCGGTCAGGTCACCCCGGTGGCGGGCACGAGCACCATGCCACTCCGGACGGTGGGCTGGACCGGTGCTGCGCCGCAAGCCGCGGGCGGAATGGGAATGGCCGGCATGCCCGGCATGGTCACGGGCGCGGGCCGCGGCTCCAGCGGCTTCGGTGCACCGCGCTACGGCGTCAAGCCGATCGTCATGCCGAAACCAGCGGCCGTCTAGCCGGCGGGCACCGACGACGCGGTCGAACCTTTCAAGAACAAGCGACATTTCATCAAAAGGAATAACGGAATGGAGTACAGATGAGTTGGGCAGCCACACCTCCTGAAGTCATCTCGGCGTCAAATCTGGGGCGGCAGTTCCGCAGCGCTTACGGCCGCCTCGGTGGCGTTGTCCAGCCTGGCCACCGAGCTGGGCACCGTAGCGGCCGGGTGGCAGTCGACGATGATGACGCTGACCTCCTCCCCGCAGTGGATGGGAACGGGGGCTGCTGCGGCGGCCGCCGCAGCCCAGACGTATATCTCGTGGCTGACCACCACGGAGGCTGAGGTCAGCCAGGCTGCGGCTCAGGCCGCGGCGTCGGCGGCCGCTTTTGACGCGGTGAGGGCGGCGGTGGTGGACCCGATGCTGATCGCTATCAATAAAGCGGCACAGGTCACGGACGCCCTGACCTTGAACCTCCCGCAGCTCGCCGCGGACGAGGCCGTGTACCGACATATTGGGCCCAGGACGTCGCCGCCATGAGCGCCTACCAGGCTGCCTCGTTGGCCGCAAGCGTCCTCCCGGCGCCAGTGTCGGTGACGGGGGCCATCACCCCCATCACGCCGGCGGCGGCCGCCCCCGCGGCCGCCGCATCGACGGCGGTTGACTCTTGGCAGCGGGAACCTTATCAACTCGATCGACGGCTTGATCGGAACCCCGCTGATCTTCAACGGCGTCAACGGTGGCGTCAACACCGCGGCCTGGTTCGTCATGAACGCCATCCCGACCGCGGTATCACTCGGGCACACGCTTGCCGGTGCCGCAGTGCCAGCCGCGGCGGTCAGCGACGTGGTGCCGGCCGGTGCGGGCGGCATCATGGAAGGCACCGTGGTGAGCTCGGTGACGCCGATGGGTGGCGTGGGCGGCTTGGCCGGCGCTGGAGCGTCGGCCAGCGTCGGCGGGGCCTCGACGGTCGGCAAGCTCTCGGTGCCGGCCACCTGGGCGGCGACCACCCAGACCGAGGCCTCGTTGGCGTCGTCCGTCGCTCCGCTGGAGGGTTCGGGTTGGACCGCCGCCACCGAGGAAGCCGGCACGGGCATGGGCGCACCCGGCATGCCAGGAATGGTGGCCGGTGCCGGCGCCAAGGGCGCCGGTGCCTTCGGCTCGGGACCGCGGTACGGCTTCAAGCCGATTGTCATGCCCAAACAGGTCGTCGTGTGACGCACAAAAAAGGGTCACATATAACTCGTTGGAGGCCGGCAGTTAACCGCTAAGCCGTAATCTGTGCGCTGCGCGGCTACCGCCGCACAGCTACCAATCGAAAAGACTTCCATCAATGAAAGCATCAACCGAAAAAGGAGAAGGGGAACATGGCAACACGTTTTATGACTGACCCGCACGCGATGCGGGCGATGGCGGGCCGCTTTGAGATGCACGCGCAGACGGTGTCGGACGAGGCCCGCAAGATGTGGGCATCGTCGACGAACATCGCCGGCGCTGGCTGGAGCGGCCAGGCTCAGGCGACCTCTTACGACACCATGGGTC
Source organism: uncultured Actinomycetota bacterium (assembly GCA_963794245.1). GTDB lineage: Bacteria > Actinomycetota > Actinomycetes > Mycobacteriales > Mycobacteriaceae > Mycobacterium. The sequence goes on from CAWCDD010000010.1 coordinate 806,933, forward strand.
AGATGAACCAGGCGTTCACCAACATCGTCAACATGCTCCACGGTGTGCGTGACGGCTTGATCCGTGACGCCAACAACTACGAGACGCAAGAGCAGGCCTCGCAGCAGATGCTCAGCCACTAGACCGCGAAAATCGCAGCTCCCCAACACTTTAACTCAGGAGGACGTACACAATGTCGATCAATTACCAGTTCGGAGATGTGGACGCGCACGGTGCGCTGATCCGCGCACAGGCCGCTTCGCTGGAGGCCGAGCACCAGGCCATCGTTCGCGATGTGCTTGCCGCCGGAGACTTTTGGGGCGGCGCCGGTTCGGTGTCTTGCCAGGAGTTCATCACCCAGTTGGGTCGTAACTTCCAGGTGATCTACGAGCAGGCCAACCAGCACGGCCAGAAAGTGCAAAGTGCGGGCAACAACATGGCCAGCACCGACAGCGCCGTCGGGTCCAGCTGGGCCTAACAACCCTCGTTTCTCACCGGGGCCGCACACCGATCGGTGTGCGGCCCCGGTCTTTGTGCGGCACGAGCCATTCGTGATTTGAAACAACGGCCTTGCATTGCAGTACTTTTCGCGAAATACCGCGTCGCAATTCGGCGGATGCGACGCAGCGAGGCCCGGAGGGGGGCCTGATCTGCAACGCCCCAACATTTGAGATGTCTATGAAGTCCGTGACAAGCGGATATGCGCTTTGCGAGAATTCAAGAACATGACCGCCATGTCCGGATACGCGGGAAGCCAGCGCCCGCGCCAAGCCATTCTTGGGCAGCTACCCAGGATCTATCGTGCTGACGGATCACCGATCCGGGTTTTGTTGGTGGACGATGAGCCGGCGCTGACCAACCTGGTCAAGATGGCGCTGCACTACGAGGGCTGGGTGGTGGAGATCGCCCACAACGGCCGCGAAGCGCTGGCCAAATTCGAACGGGCGACTCCCGACGTGCTGGTCCTCGACATCATGCTTCCCGACATGGATGGCCTGCGCATTCTGCAGCGAATCCGCGAATCCGACGTCTACACCCCCACACTGTTCCTGACCGCACGCGATTCGGTCATGGACCGGGTCACCGGTCTCACCGCCGGCGCCGACGACTACATGACCAAGCCGTTCAGCCTCGAAGAATTGGTCGCGCGGCTTCGCGGGTTGTTGCGCCGGTCCAGCCAGCTGTCCCCACCGGCGGCCGAAGCGCTCAAGGTCGGCGATCTTCGGCTCGACACCGCCAGCCGCGAAGTCAGCCGCGACGGCACGGCGATCTCGCTGTCGTCGACCGAGTTCGAATTGCTGCGCTTCCTGATGCGCAATCCGCGCCGGGCATTGAGCCGCACCGAGATCCTCGACCGGGTCTGGAACTACGACTTCGCCGGGCGTACCAGCATCGTCGACCTGTACATCTCGTACCTGAGAAAGAAGATCGACTCCGGCCGGGAGCCGATGATCCACACCGTCCGCGGCGTCGGATACATGCTGCGGCAAGCGGAATGACGGGCGAGCGCAACACCCCTTCGTGGTTGCCCCGGTCTCTGCGCCGTCAATTGCTGCTCGGTGTATTGACCGTCGTCACGGTGGTATTGGTGAGCGTTGGCGTGGTCTCGGTGCTCAGCCTGCGCGGCTACGTCACCGCGATAGCCGACGCCGACATCTCCGAATCCCTTGACGCACTGAGTAACTCGTACACCCGATACCAGAACGGCGAACACACCTCGGCGCACCGCCGAACCCCGCCGGTGGCGCAGGCGATGCTGGAGTTCACCGGACAAACACCGGGCAACCTGATCGCCGTGGTGCACGACGGCGCGGTTGTCGGCTCGGCGGTCTTCTCCGAGGACCAACCAAAACCCGCCCCACCCGACGTCATCCGCGCGATCGAGGCGCAGTCCTGGGTCGACGCGCCGCCCCGTACCGTCCGGCTCGGCAGCCTGGGCGCCTACCGCGTCGATAGCCGCGTCGACGGATCCGACCTCCTGATCGTCGGGATGTCGGAGAAGCTCGCCGACCAGATCATGGCGCGCAAATACATCACCACCAGCCTGCTGGTCGCGGCTGCCCTGGTGGTCACCGCCGGACTCACCGTGTGGGTGGTCGGCTACACACTTCGCCCGCTGCGCCGCGTCGCCGCGACCGCCGCGGAAGTCGCCGCGATGCCGCTCACCGGCGACGAACACCGGATCAGCGTCCGGGTCCGGCAGGAGGACACCGACCCGGACAACGAAGTCGGGATCGTCGGTCACACCCTGAACCGCTTGCTGGACAACGTGGATAGCGCACTGGCGCATCGCGTCGATTCCGACTTGCGTATGCGCCAATTCCTCACCGACGCCAGCCACGAGCTGAGAACCCCACTGGCCGCGATTCAGGGCTACGCCGAACTGACCCGCCAGGATAGTTCGGCGCTGCCGCCGACCACCGAGTACGCATTGGCGCGCATTGAGTCGGAAGCACGCCGGATGGCCTTGCTCGTCGAGGAGTTGCTGCTGCTCTCACGGCTGGGCGAAGGAGAGGACCTGCAGCACGAAGACGTCGACCTGGCCGATCTGGTGATCAACGCGGTGAACGATGCCGCGGTCGCGGCACCGGCGCACCATTGGGTCAAAGACCTGCCCGAGGAACCGGTCTGGGTCCGCGGGGACCGTGCCCGGCTGCATCAGCTGGTCAGCAATCTGCTCAGCAATGCCGCGTTGCACACACCGCCCGGTGTCACGGTGACCATCGCAATCGCCTGCCAACGCGGCGATCCCGACACGCCGCATGCTGAACTGACCGTCACGGATGACGGGCCCGGCATCGACGCGGATCTGCTCCCCCGGTTGTTCGAGCGATTCGTCCGCGCGGACACATCGCGGTCCAACGGTTCGGGCATCGGCCTGGGCCTGGCCATCGTCAGTTCGATCGTCAAAGCCCACCACGGTTCGGTCAGCGCCGAATCCACCGACGGCCGAACGGTCTTCCGGGTGCAACTGCCGATGATCGAAAGTCCGAGCACCAGCTGGCAGCGGTGACGATTACGAGCCCGAGTCTCGTTGTGGCGACCGCGATATCGCGGGTGAGTTCTTGTGGCCGACGCGGAATCGGAGTTCGAACACAGTGGCGTAAACGAAGCGTAAAGGTGCACTGCGGCGGCGTTAGGAAAGTGTCAACCAAAGGCCCTAGCCGACCGGTCCCGAATAACTTCAAGCTGACCTTTGCCTCCGAGACTGCGCTGTGGCTGACTCGATGGGGCTCTCTCGTATGCACGTGCCTGGCGCGGAACGGAGACAAGATGGGCGTGTTGGTGTACATCGCGCTGACGGTGGCGGTGTTCGCCGTGCTCGGCCTGGCGCAGAAGCTGGTCGAACGGCTGTGAGCTACGAAAACGTGGTCGGTTTAGTACTTTCCATCGTTCTCGCCCTGTTTCTCGGGTGCGCCCTGTTGTTCCCGGAGAGGTTCTAGTGAGCACAACATCCGCGGGAATCGTCTTCCTCATAGTTCTCGTCGCGGCACTGGTGGCGGTGCATGTGCCTCTGGGCGACTACATGTATCGGGTGTACAGCTCGGAGAAGGACTCCTCGGTCGAGCGGATGATCTACCGATTGATCGGCGTTGATTCGCGATCGGAGCAGACGTGGGGCGCCTACGCCCGAAGCGTTTTGGCGTTTTCGTCGATCAGCATTCTCTTTCTGTTCGTGTTCCAGCTCGTGCAGGACAAATTGCCGCTGCACCTGCATGATCCGGCCACCAAGATGACGCCGGCCCTGGCATGGAACACCGCGGTCAGCTTCGTCACCAACACCAACTGGCAGGCCTACTCCGGCGAATCGACGCAAGGCCACCTGGTGCAGATGGCCGGACTGGCGGTGCAGAACTTCGTCTCGGCGGCCGTCGGCATGGCAGTGGCGGTCGCACTGGTGCGTGGATTCGCGCGCAGGCGCACCGGTGATCTGGGGAACTTCTGGGTCGACCTGGTGCGCGGCACGCTGCGCATTCTGCTGCCGATCGCGGTGATCGGTGCGGTCGTGCTGGTCGCAGGAGGAGTGGTCCAGAACTTCCACCTCAACGACCAGGTTGTCAACACCCTTGGCGGAGCCCAACAGACCATTACCGGCGGACCGGTGGCCAGCCAGGAAGTCATCAAGGAGCTCGGCACCAACGGTGGCGGCTTCTACAACGCCAACTCCGCGCACCCGTTTGAGAACCCGACGACGTGGACGAACTGGCTGGAGATCTTCCTGCTACTGGCGATCAGCTTCTCGCTGCCGCGCACGTTCGGGCGCATGGTGGGAAGCACCAAGCAGGGCTACGCGATCGCCTCGGTCATGGGAACTCTGTATCTCATCAGCGTGACGTTCATGCTGTGGTTCCAGTTGCAGCATCACGGCACGGTGCCCACCGCGACCGGTGCGGCGATGGAAGGCGTCGAGCAGCGGTTCGGCATCGCCAACTCCGCAGTGTTCGCGGACTCGACGACGCTCACCTCTACCGGTGCCGTCGACTCGTTCCACGACTCCTACACCAGCCTCGGCGGGATGATGGCGCTGTTCAACATGCAGCTCGGGGAGGTCGCGCCCGGCGGCACCGGATCGGGCCTGTACGGCATGCTGATCCTGGCGGTGATCACCGTCTTCGTCGCCGGGCTGATGGTCGGGCGCACTCCGGAATACCTCGGCAAGAAGATCAACCCGCGCGAAATCAAGCTGGCGGCAAGCTATTTCCTCGTGACACCGCTGATCGTGCTGACCGGCACCGCGATCGCGATGGCGCTGCCGGGCGAACGCGCCGGGATGCTGAACACCGGCCCGCATGGGCTCTCGGAGGTCTTGTACGCGTTCACGTCGGCCGCCAACAACAACGGCTCGGCATTCGCCGGAATCAGCGTCAATACCAACTGGTACAACACCGCCCTCGGGCTGGCGATGGTCTTCGGCAGGTTCCTGCCCATCGTGCTCGTGCTGGCCTTGGCCGGCTCGCTGGCCAAGCAGGGTCACACGCCGGAATCGGTCGGCACCCTGCCCACCCATCGACCGCAATTCGTGGGAATGGTCGCCGGCGTCACGTTGATTCTCGTTGCCCTCACTTTCCTGCCCATGCTCGCGCTCGGGCCTCTCGCTGAAGGAATCCACTGATGACCGCAACCGTCGATTCGGCTGCGCAGACGCAGCCCGCGACCCCCGCCAGCACAAAACGGGTGCAGGGCGGTTTGCTCGACCCGAAGATGCTGTGGAGGTCGACGCCGGACGCGCTCCGAAAACTCGACCCGCGCACACTGTGGCGCAACCCGGTGATGTTCATCGTCGAGATCGGCGCCGCCTGGAGCACCGTGTTGGCGATCATCAGTCCGACGTGGTTCGCGTGGTTGACCGTGGTCTGGCTCTGGCTGACCGTGCTGTTCGCCAATGTCGCGGAGGCGGTGGCCGAAGGTCGGGGTAAGGCGCAGGCCGAATCGCTGCGCAGGGCTAAAACCCAGACGATGGCCCGGCGGCTGAGGAACTGGGAACCCGGCGCGCCCGCCGTTGAGGAAGAAGTCGCCGCACCGCTGCTGCAACAGGGTGACGTCGTCGTGGTCGAGGCCGGACAAGTCATACCGGGTGACGGTGACGTAGTGGAAGGCATTGCGTCGGTAGACGAATCGGCTATCACCGGTGAGTCGGCGCCCGTGATCCGCGAGTCCGGTGGTGACCGCTCGGCGGTCACCGGCGGGACCACCGTGCTCAGCGACCGGATCGTCGTGAAAATCACCCAAAAGCCCGGCGAAAGCTTCATCGACCGGATGATCGCCCTCGTCGAGGGAGCCAACCGCCAGAAAACCCCCAACGAGATCGCGCTGAACATCCTGCTGGCAGCATTGACGATCATCTTCGTATTCGCCGTCGCCACCCTGCAGCCGCTGGCGATCTACTCCAAGATGAACAATTCCGGTGTCCCAAACACCGAGGCGCTCAACACAAATGGTGTCACCGGAATCGTGATGGTGGCGCTGTTGGTCTGCCTGATCCCCACCACGATCGGCGCGCTGCTGTCCGCGATCGGCATCGCCGGCATGGACCGACTCGTGCAGCGCAACGTGCTGGCGATGTCGGGGCGCGCGGTGGAAGCCGCCGGCGACGTCAACACACTGCTGCTCGACAAGACGGGCACCATCACCCTGGGCAACCGGCAGGCCGCAGCCTTCATCCCCCTCGACGGTGTCACCAATGAGCAGCTGGCCGATGCCGCGCAGCTGTCCAGCCTGGCCGACGAGACACCGGAGGGCCGTTCGATCGTCGTGTTCGCCAAACAGCACTTCGGGCTGCGCGCACGCACCCCCGGCGAGCTCGCGCACGCCCACTGGGTCGAATTCTCCGCTACGACAAGGATGTCCGGCGTCGACTTGGACGACCATCAGCTACGCAAGGGAGCGGCCAGCTCGGTCGCGGAATGGGTACGCGGCCACGACGGTGAGGTATCGCACCAACTCGGTGAGATCGTCGACGGTATCTCCGCCGCCGGCGGCACCCCGCTGGTCGTCGGGGAAACCCGCGACGGGGCGGCGGCCGTGCTGGGAATCATCCACCTCAAGGACGTTGTCAAACAAGGCATGCGTGAGCGTTTCGACGAGATGCGGAAGATGGGCATCCGGACGGTGATGATCACCGGCGATAACCCGTTGACCGCCAAGGCAATTGCCGATGAGGCCGGTGTCGATGACTTCCTCGCCGAGGCCACGCCCGAAGACAAGCTCGCGCTGATCAAACGCGAACAAGCAGGCGGCAAACTGGTCGCGATGACCGGTGACGGCACCAATGACGCTCCGGCTCTGGCCCAGGCCGATGTGGGCGTGGCGATGAACACCGGCACCTCGGCCGCCAAAGAGGCCGGCAACATGGTCGATCTCGACTCCGACCCAACCAAACTCATCGAGATCGTGGAGATCGGCAAGCAGCTGCTGATCACCCGCGGCGCACTGACCACCTTCTCGATCGCCAACGACATCGCGAAGTACTTCGCGATCATCCCTGCCATGTTCGTCGCACTGTTTCCCGGCCTGGATCTGCTCAACATCATGCGATTGCACAGCCCGCAGTCGGCGATCTTGTCCGCGGTGATCTTCAACGCGATCATCATCGTGATGCTGATCCCATTGTCGCTGCGCGGCGTACGCTACACACCGAGCAGCGCGTCAAAGCTGTTGAGCCGCAACCTCTACGTCTACGGGCTTGGTGGCATCATCGCCCCGTTCATCGGGATCAAGCTCATCGATCTGATCGTCCAATTCGTCCCAGGGATGTCCTGACATGAAGTTTTCGAATTTCGTCCGCGTGCACTGGGCGGCCTTCCGCGCGCTGCTGGTGCTGACTGTCATCACAGGACTGGTCTACCCGGTCTTCATCTGGCTGGTGGCACAGATCCCGGGCTTGCACGACAAAGCCGAAGGATCGATCCTCACCGCCAACGGCAAACCTGTCGGCAGCCGGCTGATCGGTCAGCTGTTCACCGACAAGGACGGCAACCCGCTGCCGCAGTACTTTCAGAGCCGCCCCTCGGCGGCCGGCAACGGTTACGATCCGACCTCGTCGAGCGCGAGCAACCTCGGGCCGGAAAGCATCCTCGACACACCGGCCGATCCGGCGCAATTGGCGGCCGGCAAGTCCGCGTCGGATGCGGGCTTCAAGCCGAGCCTGCTGACGCAGGTGTGCACACGCAGCGCCGCCGTGGGCCAGCTGGAGGGTGTGGATGGTGCGCGTCCGTTCTGCACCGGCGGCGGCGTGGGCGCGGTGCTCTCGGTGATCGGTTCCCGCGACACGCGCGGAAACGTCATTCATCCCACCAAGGTGGTCAGCGTCAACGAGCCGTGCCAGACGACGCAGGCGCCGTTCTTGGCCAGCTATGAGGGCGTACGGGTCGAGTGCGCCAAATACGGCGAGGACTACTCGATGGGCCAGATCGTGCCCATCCGCGGGGCCGCACCCGCCAACCCGGCCGTGCCCGCCGATGCGGTCACGGCCAGCGGAAGTGGGCTCGACCCGGATATCTCGCCCGGCTACGCCGATATCCAAATCGCCCGGGTGGCCAAAGCCCGCCATGTCAGCCCGGATCAGATACGGGCGGTCGTAGCGGAGTACCGCAGCGGTCGCGACCTTGGATTTTTCGGTGAGCCTACGGTCAATGTGCTGCAACTCAACCTGCAACTCGACCGCAAATATCCGGTATCGAGCTAGCGGCATGGGGGGATGATGGTTGACGTGAGCGACGTCACCCTCAGGGACCACCATCCCAAACGCGGCGAGCTGCGGATCTACCTCGGTGCGGCACCGGGTGTCGGCAAGACGTACGCGATGCTCGGTGAGGCGCACCGGCGCTTGGAACGCGGCACCGACCTGGTGGCGGCGGTTGTCGAGACCCATGGACGAGCGAAAACCGCTGAGCTGATTGAGGACATCGAGGTCATCCCGCCGCGCTATATCGAATACCGCGGCACCAGCTTCCCCGAACTCGACGTGCAGGCCGTGCTGGCACGCCATCCGCAAGTGGTGCTTGGTCGACGAACTCGCCCACACCAACACACCGGGCAGCAAGAACCGCAAGCGATGGCAGGACGTCGAGGAGTTGCTCGACGCGGGGATCACGGTGATCTCCACCGTCAACATCCAGCACCTGGAGAGCCTCAACGACGTCGTCGCCCAGATCACCGGTATCGAACAGCAAGAGACGATACCGGATTCGATCGTCCGCCAGGCTGCGCAGGTCGAACTCATCGATATCACGCCGGAGGCGCTGCGGCGCAGGCTATCCCACGGCAACGTCTATGCCTCGGAGAAGATCGACGCAGCGATGTCCAATTACTTTCGTCGCGGAAACCTCACCGCGCTTAAGGGAGTTGGCGCTACTTTGGCTGGCCGACCAGGTGGATACGGCACTGGCCAAGTACCGCGCGGAGAACAAGATCACCGACATGTGGGAGGCGCGCGAGCGAGTCGTGGTCGCGGTCACCGGCGGGCCGGAATCAGAGACCTTGGTGCGACGGGCATCCCGGATCGCGTCGAAGTCCAGCGCTGAGCTGATGGTGGTGCACGTCGTACGCGGTGACGGGTTGGCCGGCCTGTCGGAAACCCGAATGAACAAGATCCGTGAACTGGCAAACAGCTTGGACGCGTCCGTGCATACGGTGGTCGGTGACGACGTACCCACGGCCCTACTGGATTTCGCCCGCGAAATGAACGCCACTCAACTCGTGATGGGCACCTCCCGCCGGCCCCGCTGGGCGCGCGTGTTCGATGAGGGCATCGGCCCGACGATCGTCGAGCGGTCCGGAAAGATCGACGTACACATCGTCACCCACGAGGAATCCAAACGCGGCTTTCGAGCGGCCGCGCTGGCGCCCCGCGAGCGGCGGGTCACCTCCTGGCTGGCCGCCTTCATCGTCCCGTCGATCATCTGCGCGGTCACCGTGACGGCGTTAGATCCGTATTTGGGCACCAGCGGCGACAGCGCGCTGTTTTTTGTCGGAGTGGTTGTAGTGGCCCTTCTGGGAGGTATTGCCCCGGCTGCCGTTTCGGCGGTGTTGTCGAGTCTGTTGTTGAACTACTTCCTGACGGCCCCGCGGCACACTTTCACCATCGCCGAACCCGATGCCGCCGTCACCGAGGTCGTCCTGCTGATGGTCGCGGTCGCGGTCGCGGTGCTGGTCGACGGCGCGGCCAAACGCACCCGGGAAGCCCGGCTTGCCTCGCAAGAGGCGGAACTGCTCACGCTGTTCGCAGGATCGGTGCTGCGCGGTGCTGACCTCGAGACGTTGCTCGAACGGGTGCGCGAGGCCTACTCACAGCGCGCGGTCAGCATGCTGCGTGAGCCCAGCGAAGACGACCGGGCGAATGGAAGGAAGAGCTATCTCGTCGCCTGCGTGGGCAAAGACCCTTGTGTGACCGTTGATTCCGCCGACACCGCGATCGAGGTCGGTGACGACGAGTTCTGGATGCTGATGGCCGGCAGGAAGCTCTCGGCACGCGACCGCCGGGTGCTGACCGCGGTGGCCAAGCAGGCCGCGGGTCTGATCAGGCAGCGCGAGTTGGCCGAAGAAGCCAGCCGGGCAGAGGCGATCGGGCGGGCCGACGAGTTGCGCCGCTCGCTGCTCTCGGCGGTCAGCCACGACCTGCGCACGCCGCTGGCCGCGGCCAAGGTCGCGGTGTCCAGCTTGCGCGCCGAAGACGTGGCCTTCTCCGCCGAGGACACCGCCGAATTGCTGGCCACCATCGAGGAATCCATCGACCAGCTGACCGCACTGGTCGGAAACCTGCTCGATTCTTCGCGTCTGGCCGCCGGCGTGGTTCACCCCGATCTGCGCCGGGTGTACCTGGAGGAAACGATGCAACGCGCGTTGATCAGCATCGGCAAGGGCGCTACCGGCTTCTACCGGTCCGCGATCGATCGCGTCAAGGTCGACGTGGGCGACGCCGTGGTGATGGCCGACGCCGGACTACTCGAACGAGTCTTTGCCAACCTGATCGACAATGCGCTGCGGTACGCGCCCAACTGCGTAGTCCGGGTCAACGCGGGACGGGTCGGCGATCGCGTCTTGATCAATGTCATCGACGAAGGCCCCGGAATCCCGCACGGAGCCGAGGACCAGATCTTCGAAGCCTTCCAGCGGCTGGGGGATCACGACAACACCACCGGCGTCGGACTGGGAATGTCGGTGGCGCGCGGCTTCGTGGAAGCCATGGGCGGCACCATTCAGGCCGGTGACACCCCCGGGGGCGGACTCACGGTGGTGGTAGACCTCGCTGCGCCGCAGCAACAGATCGGCGCCCGATGACCAGGGTCCTGGTGATCGATGACGAGCCGCACATCCTGCGCGCACTGCGCATCAACCTGTCCGTGCGAGGCTACGAGGTCATTACCGCGTCGACCGGTGCCGGTGCCCTGCGCGCCGCCGCCGAACACAAACCCGATGTGGTGATCCTCGACCTCGGCCTGCCCGACATCTCCGGCATCGAGGTCCTGGGTGGTCTACGCGGGTGGCTGACGGCGCCGGTGATCGTGTTGTCCGCGCGCACGGATTCGTCCGACAAGGTCGAGGCACTGGACGCCGGGGCTGATGACTACGTCACGAAACCGTTTGGGATGGACGAATTTCTGGCCCGACTGCGGGCAGCGGTCCGCCGCAACACCGCGGCCTCCGAAACCGACGAGCCGGTGATCGAAACCGATGCTTTCACCGTCGACCTGGCCGCCAAGAAGGTCACCAAGAACGGCACCGAGGTGCACCTCACCCCTACCGAATGGGGCATGCTCGAGGTGTTGGTGCGCAACCGCGGCAAGCTGGTCGGCCGCGAGGAATTGCTCAAAGAGGTGTGGGGTCCGGCATATGCGACCGAAACGCATTACCTGCGTGTGTATCTCGCACAGCTGCGGCGCAAACTCGAAGACGACCCGTCGCATCCCAAACACCTGCTGACTGAATCGGGTATGGGCTACCGGTTCGAGGCCTGAGTCGTGCGCTCAGCGCGTCGAGTGTGTGCCCCGGGCGGCCAGGGTGCGAGCACGTCGCCCTGCACGCACACTGAAAGCCGTCGACGCACACTCTGCGGACTATCGGGAGGCGCTACAGCGCGATCGACAGCACGATGCCATCGAGAATGTCGTGCTCGCTGACGGTCAGCTCGTCGATACCCGCCCGGGCGTTCAGCTCGCGCGCCAACTCTTCGACGACGATCGCGCCGCCGCCGATCACGTCGGCCCGGCCCTCGTGCATCGGCGGCAGCGCCGCACGCTGGGATCGCGTCATGCCGATCAACCGCTCGCACACCGACAACAGGTCATCGCCGGCGATCCGCGAAAGGTGAATGGCCGCAGCATCATACGTTGACATATTGTGCGCCAACGCCGACAGCGTGGTCATCGTGCCGGCCAGCCCGACCCAGGTCCGGGCTTCCTCGACGGGCACTGCCCGCAGTGCGGGTTCGAGCCGATCGCGCACGAACCGACGCGCCGCCTCCACTTCCTGCGATGTCGGCGGGTCGGAGTGCAAGCAGCGTTCGGTCAACCGGACGCAGCCGATGTCGGCCGAGTAACTCGCCACCACCTGGTCTGCGCCCAGCACGATCTCGGTTGAGCCACCGCCCAGATCGACGACGACGAAAGGCCCACGGGTGCAGTCTAATTCGCCGACCGCGCCGCGGAAAGACAACTCGGCCTCTTCGGCTCCGGTGATCACCTCGGCGACCGCCCCGGGTAGCACACTGCCCAGCACGTCGGCCGTCATCGCGAAGAAGTCAGCACGGTTGGAGACGTCGCGGGCGGCCGAGGTGGCGACCATCCGAACTCGCTCGACGCCGTGGGCTCGCATCAGATCCGCGTAGTCGGCCAGCGCTGCTTTGGTCCGCTCGATCGCCTCCGGCGCAAACTGACCGGTGGCGTCGACACCCTGGCCCAGGCGTACGATCCGCGTCTCGCGATGCACGTCGCGCAGCTGCCCACCGGATACGTCGGCGATCAGCAACCGAATCGAGTTGGTGCCGCAGTCGACTCCGGCGGCTCTCAACGCCATAGCTCACCATCCAGCACCGCAGCCATCGCCGGCTCGGCGGCGAGCAGCGCCAACGCCTCGTCGCCGAGCGGATTAAGTCCGGGCCCGTTGGCCAGTGCATGCGCGATCAGCACGTGCAGGCATTTGACCCGGTCCGGCATGCCGCCGCCCGAGAACGTCGTCCCGAGTGGCTCGATCGCGTCACGCTCGGCCAGATACGACTCGTGAGCCCGCCGATAGGCGGCGGCCAATTCGGAGTCCGTCTGCAATCGTTCGGTCATCTCCCGCATCAGTCCCGTCGTCTCCAGCCTGCTCGCTGCAGCGGTGAGCGCCGGATGCGTCAGGTAGTACAACGTCGGAAACGGTGTGCCGTCAGGAAGTTTCGGCGCGGTCTTCACTACGCCGGGCTCGCCGTTGGGACACCGGTAGGCGATTTCCAGCACACCGCGCGGCTCGCGACCGAGCTGGCGTGCCACCGCTTCCAGGTCGGCACGGTCAACCACCGGGAGTCGTGGGCTTCGGTGATTCCGGCGGTGCGGGCGCTCCGGGGTCGGCCGGCGCGGGAGCCGGGGCGCTGACCGGTGGCAAGTGTGGGGCGTCGGCGATGGTGTGCCACAGCGAGGAGTACCAGGGTGCGCTGCTCGCCGGTTTCGCCGTCTCGGCTCCCGGCTGCGGGGATGCCGCCGCGGCCGCCGGAAGCTGGACTTGGAACGGCGTGTCCCCGGGCATCACAAAGCCCAGGCGCTCGCGGGCCTGCGCGGCGATGTAGGCCGGGTCGCCGAGCTTGACCTTCTTCTGCTCGAGGTCGGCGATCTGACGGCGCAGCGCGGCTTCACTGGCCGTCAACTGAGACATCTCGGTTCGCTGCGCGAAATAGGTGCGCACCGGACCCGCGATGGTCAACGTCAGCACGCAGACGACCGCGGCCAGCACCGCCGCACGCCGGGCGGTGAAGCCCATCCGCTGCTCGGACCGCTGCTCGACGGACTCCGCGATCTGCCGCTTGATCGGTTCGACGATGTGCTCGGCCGTCGTCCGGGCGTCGGCCGCGTTCTGCGCGAGTTTCGACGTGCGCGACGACGGCTTGGACGACGGTTTGGCGGCGCGAGGGCGCCGAACCGAATCACCCGCTTTCCCCGGGCGCGACGCCGGGGAGCGGCGTTTCGGATCTGGCCGTTTCGCGTCTGGCATCTGAGATCTAGTCGCGTTTCCCGTTGGCTGTCAAGCTATTTCACGTCCAGTGCGTAGCGCGGGAAGGCCAGATCGCCGGCGTAGCGGGCGGCGTCGCCCAGTGCTTCCTCGATGCGCAGCAGCTGGTTGTATTTAGCGACCCGCTCGCTGCGGGCGGGCGCGCCCGTCTTGATCTGCCCACTGCCGACGGCCACCGCCAGGTCGGCGATCGTGGTGTCCTCGGTCTCACCGCTGCGGTGGCTGATCATCGTGCGATATCCGCTGTGGTGGGCCAGCGCGACGGCGTCGAGGGTCTCGGTCAGCGTGCCGATCTGGTTCACCTTGACCAGCAGCGCGTTTGCGACGCCCTTCTCGATCCCTTCCTCGAGCCGCTCGGGGTTAGTGACGAAGATGTCGTCACCCACGATTTGCACCCGGTCGCCGATCGACGCTGTCAGCGCCGCCCAGCCATCCCAATCGTTTTCGTACAGCGGGTCTTCGAGCGACACCAGCGGATAAGCGCCCAGCAGGCCAGCGTAGAACTCTGTCATCTGCTCCGCGGTCCGTGACTGGCCCTCGAAGGTGTAGCCGTCAGCGTCATTATGGAACTCGTTAGCGGCCGCGTCGATCGCCAACGCCACGTCGGTACCCAGCTTGAATCCCGCCGACTCGATGGCCGAGCTGATCAGATCCAGCGCCGCCTTCGTGCCGGCCACGTCCGGGGCAAAACCGCCCTCGTCACCCAGGCCGGTGGACAGCCCCTGCTTCTTGAGCACCGCTTTGAGCGAGTGATACACCTCGGCACCCCAGCGCAGCGCCTCGACGAAGCTGGGTGCGCCGATCGGCGCGACCATGAACTCCTGAATGTCGACGGCGGTGTCGGCGTGGGCGCCGCCGTTGAGGATGTTCATCATCGGCACCGGCAGGATGTGCGCGTTGGGCCCACCGAGATAGCGGAACAGCGGCAGCGCGGCCGAATCGGCGGCCGCCTTGGCAACGGCCAGCGAGACGCCCAGGATCGCGTTGCCGCCGAGCCGCGACTTGTCGGGGGTGCCGTCGAGGTCCACCAGCGCCTGGTCGACCAGCCGCTGATCGTCGGCGTTGAGTCCGATCACGGCCGGGCCGATCTCGTCGAGCACGGCCTGCACGGCTTTTTGCACGCCCTTGCCGCCGTAGCGCTCCCCGCCGTCACGCAACTCGACGGCCTCGTGCTCCCCGGTCGACGCGCCGGACGGCACCGCCGCGCGGGCGAAGGTTCCGTCGATCAGGGCAATCTCGACCTCGACCGTCGGGTTGCCTCGGGAATCGAGGATCTCGCGGGCCCCGACCTGCTCGATAATCGGCACTAGGATCTCCTTGCCTAAACTTTTCTAGTAGCTGATGCCTGTCCCCGGGCCGGCCTTCAGCCTAAAGCCTGGGTCAGCGATTCATCCTTCTACAGCGGGTGACCCGCCGCGTAAGCGGTCGCCCAGTCCCGGACGGCGCGCGCGTAGACGCCGGAGTTGTTGTAGGCCCGCAGCGCGGTGACCCATCCCCTGGGCGTCCCGAGATCCTTTCCACGCCAACACAAGTAACCCGCCGCCGCGAGCGCCGCGTCGTCGATGTTGTCCGGACTGAGGCGACCGTCGTTGTGGGCGTCGACACCGTACAACCGCCATGTCTCCGGAATGAATTGCATGGGCCCCATCGCGCGGGCAACCGCGGGCTGACTGTCGGTACTGTCTTGGGCGGCGTCGACAATGCGCAGGTTGCCGCCGGTACCGTCCAGCTGAACACCCCGGATAGGTGGATTCACATCCCCATTCGGCGACAGCGTCGAGCCCCGGTAGGTGCCGTGGTGACTCTCAACCTGCCCGATGCCCGCCAGCGTGGTCCACGCGATATGGCACTTCGGGTTTTCCACCTCGGCGACCCGGGCCGCATACGCGTAGGCCTCCAAAGCGATCAGCGGGATCTCCAGTGCCGCGGAGCGTGGCAGCGCCCAGTCCCGCAACTGGTCCGCGGGCCGGCCGCTGGCATGAGTGTTCACCGGCGGCACCGGATCCCCGAACGGCGGGGGCACGCCGGCGGGGATGAAGAGGCTGAGCTGCCAGGTACAGCTGGAGGCCAGAAGCATCGCGGTCGCGCCGATCACGGCGGCCGCCCGCAACCAACGCCTCGGCGACACCACGTACCCCTTAACTTCCCCTACACCAACGTCACCCACTGATTATCGTCCCATGACCTTTCGCCGGGGCCGGTCGGGTCGAGCCGGCAAACCCGCTTTCAGCTAATTTTTCGATTAGCTGACAACTACCGTGGATAGCAACGTGAGAACGATGCCGACCACCGGGATTCACCAACCCACAGGCCACATTACCCGTCGGGACCACGAAAAACGGCAAACATCGCGGCGGTCGCTGACCGCTAGCGTGCGCGCGATCTAAACCGGCGTCAGCCTCGATCCCGGCTCCGTTTGGAGCCTTTACCCGACCTCTTGGACTCCTTGCCGGAATCCTCCTCGGCGTCGCCGGCGTCCTCGTCCTCATCGTCGGCTTCGCCGTCGTCGTCGGCCTCGGCGGTGTCCTCCTCGGCGTCCTCGGCCGCGTCGGAGACCGCGTCCGTCTCGCCGGAGTCTTCGCGCTCCTCGGACGCGACATCGTCGACCGCGTCGGAGGGCCAATGCTCGCGCCACTCCGCCTCGGTGACCTCGCCCAGCGGAGCCACGTCGAACTCTTCGGGCACGCTGTCTCCGCGGCGCGTGGCGGCGATCGACCTTTCGACTGCACGGACCGTGTCCACGAACTCCAAAACCGCTGTGCGCAAGAAGCTTTCCGCATCGACGTCGGTCAGCACGGAGATAGAGGTGATCTCGGCGGGAATCAGATCGGCGGGCAGACCTGCGGCATGCGCGCGTTGAACCACCTTCTGCGCCAGCGCTAACGCCGGCTGACCGGTATGGACGTCATCCATCACCGAATTGCGCAGTTTCTCGGCGGCTTTACGCGCTTCCCATTGTGCCAGTTGCTCTTCAAGCGAAATCGATTGGCCCGCAAGTACTCCCGGCACCCGGTTGGCCAGCTTTCGCATCAGCGTGGCGGCGACCTCGTCGATGTCGAACGGGAACTGGCGCGCTTCCTCGGCGATGCGGGCGTGAAAGAGCACCTGCAGCAACACGTCACCGAGTTCTTCGCGCAGCTGGTCGGCATTGCCGCTGCGGACCGCGTCCAAGAGCTCGTAGGTCTCCTCGAGCAGGAACCTGCGCAGCGAGTCGTGGGTCTGCTCGCTTTCCCACGGTCCGGCGGTACGCAGTTTGTCCATCATCGCGACGGCATCGACAAGTCGTTCACCGCGGGGCGTCTCCGGCGCCGAGATCAGCCGGGCACCCGCGGCCAACCGGGCGGTGACGGCGGGGTGGTCGGGGTCTGATGACAACAACACCGGCGCGTCGTCGCCGGTGTCCACCGGCCGCGCGGACGACAGCGACCAGGGCACCGCGACGGGCATCTCCTCGGTGTACTGAATCTCGCCGGTGAGGTGCTCGATCGCCTGGAGGGGCACTAGCGAGGGACGGCGGGGGTCGAACAAGACGACGATCATCGCGCCTGTTGCTCCTCCCTGGTCATCGCTGAAGCTGACTCAGCCGGCCGACTTGCGGCCCGCATCGTCGTCGCGCGCCGGTGACGCACTCGTTATACCAATTTCTTGCTGCGGTTTCCCTTGCAGGGCCGTCACCAAGTTGGCCACCATCTGCACCAACTCGACATCGCGGAGCCGCGGCGCACCCACGCCGCCGGCCCGCGGAATCGGAACCTGCACCGTGGACGTGGTGGCGCGGTAGTTAGCGGCCGGATACATCCGCTTGAGGCGCACCTGGGCAGAATCCAGCAGCGCGATCGGCGACAGCCGCACCGTTGCCGCAGATGGGGCCGAGACCTCGGTGATGCCGGAGGCGCGGCACAGCAGCCGCAACCGCGCCACGGCCACCAGCCGCTGCGCCGGTTCGGGCAGCGACCCGTAGCGGTCGGTGAGCTCCTCCACGACGGCGTCGACCGCCGCGTCGTCGGGTGCGGCGGCCAGGCGCCGATAGCCCTCCAGCCGGAGCCGGTCGCTGGCGATGTAGTCCGGCGGCAGGTGCGCGTCCACCGGAAGGTCGATGCGCACATCCTTGGGCTCTTCGGGGGAGGTGACGGTTTGGCCGTCGGCGGCCGCCCGGTACGCCTCCACGGCCTCGCCCACCAACCGCACGTACAGGTCGAAGCCGACGCCCGCGACGTGGCCGGACTGCTCGACACCCAGCACATTGCCGGCGCCGCGGATCTCGAGATCCTTCAGCGCGACCGCCATGCCGGCGCCCAGCTCGTTGTTCTGCGCGATGGTCGCCAACCGGTCATAGGCCGTCTCGGTCAACGGCACCTGCGGTGGATAGAGGAAGTAGGCATAGCCGCGCTCGCGGCTACGGCCGACCCGGCCGCGCAGCTGGTGCAGCTGGGACAGCCCGAAGGTGTCGGCGCGCTCGACGATCAGCGTGTTGGCGTTGGAGATGTCCAGCCCGGTCTCCACGATCGTGGTGCACACCAGGATGTCGTAGTCGCGGTTCCAGAACCCCTCCACGGTGCGTTCCAGCAAGTCCTCGGGCATCTGCCCGTGTGCGACGGCCACCCGCGCCTCGGGCACCAGCTCGCGCACCCGCGCGGCGGTGGCGTCGATCGAGCTGACCCGGTTGTGCACGTAGAAGGCCTGCCCGTCGCGCAGCAGCTCGCGCCGTAACGCGGCGGCGATCTGCTTTTCCTCCTGCGGGCCGACGTAGGTCAGTACCGGGTAGCGCTCTTCCGGCGGCGTCAGGATCGTCGACATCTCGCGGATCCCGGCCAGGCTCATCTCCAGGGTGCGCGGGATCGGAGTCGCGCTCATGGTCAGCACATCGACGTGGGTGCGCAGCGACTTGATGTGCTCCTTGTGCTCAACGCCGAACCGCTGCTCCTCGTCGACCACGACCAGGCCCAAATCCTTCCAGCGCACCCCGGTCTGCAGCAGCCGGTGCGTGCCGATCACGATGTCCACCGACCCGTCGGCCAGACCGTCGATCACGGTGCGTGACTCGGCGGGGTCGGTGAACCGGGACAGCCCCTTCACGGTCACCGGGAAGCCGGTCATCCGATCGCTGAACGTCTGCAGATGCTGGTCGGCCAGCAGCGTGGTGGGCACCAGCACCGCGACCTGTTTGCCGTCCTGTACCGCCTTGAACGCCGCCCGCACCGCGATCTCGGTCTTGCCGTAGCCGACGTCGCCGCAGATCACCCTGTCCATCGGGATCGGCTTTTCCATGTCGGACTTGACCTCGGTGATCGCGGTCAGCTGGTCGACGGTCTCGGTGAAACCGAACGCGTCCTCCATCTCGGCCTGCCAGGGCGTGTCCGGCGCGAACGCGTGTCCGGCACTGGCCTGCCGCTTGGCATACAGCGACACCAGTTCGCCGGCGATCTCACGCACCGCGCGGCGTGCCTTGGTCTTGGTATTGGTCCAGTCGCTGCCGCCCAGCTTGCTCAGCGCCGGGGCCTGGCCGCCCACATACCGGGACAGCTGATCCAGGGAATCCATGGGAACATAGAGCTTGTCGGAACCGCCACCCCGCTTGGCCGACGCGTACTCCAGGACCAGATACTCGCGCCGCGCGCCGCCGACGGTCCGCTCGGTCATCTCCACGAACCGCCCGATTCCGTGCTGATCGTGCACCACCAGATCACCCGCCGTCAGTGCGAGCGGGTCGACGGTGTTGCGCCGCTTGGCCGCCAGCCGCTTGCCGTCGGTTGCCGTGGCTCGGCTCCCGGTCAGATCGGCTTCGGTGATCACGACCAGGTTGGCGCCGGGTATCACAAGGCCGCCGTGCAGCGGACCCTTGAGCACCCCGACGACCCCGGGGTTGGGAGCCGCGCCGGATTCCAACATGGCGGCCGGGGTGTCGGACTCGGCCAACCGCTCCACCACCCGATGGGCGGTCCCCGTCCCGGGTGCGACGATCACGGCGTACCCGCCGGTCAAGACGTGGGCACGCAGCATCGCAAAGATGCCGTCGATATCGTGCTGATGACCACGCGCCGACGGCGCCGCCCGGACATCCAGCTCGACGGCCGATTCGTCGGACAGCTGGCTCAACGTCCACCATGGGTGACCGGCCCGGGCCGCCGCGCCCCGCACGTCGTCCAGTTCGGCGAAGCCCGACCCGCCCAGCTGCTCGACGTCGATGGGAGCCTCGGTGCCCAGCGCGGCAACCGACCAGGACGCCTCGAGGAATTCACGGCCGGTCTTGATCAGGTCAGCGGCCCGGGTGCGCACCTTTTCCGGGTCGCACAGCAACACCGGCGTTCCCTCGGCCAGCTGTTCGACCAGTAGCGCGTGGTCGTCGGGCCGCAGCACCGGCAGCAGTGCCTCCATCCCGTCGACGGGGATTCCTTCGGCCAGCTTCGCCAGCATGTCGGTGACACTGCCGGTGATCGCGTCCGAACCTGGAGGGTGCTGTGCGACCAACTCGGCGGCCCGCGCCCGCACGTCGTCGGTGAGCAGCAATTCGCGGCACGCGACCGCGATCAGCGTCTGCACCTCGATCTCCGGGATGGAGCGCTGATCGGCGACCGAGAACATCCGCATTTCGGTGACCTCGTCGCCCCAGAACTCGATGCGCACCGGATGCTCGGCCGTCGGGGCGAATATGTCGAGAATCCCGCCACGGACGGCGAACTCGCCGCGCCGGCCGACCATGTCCACCCGGGTATACGCCAGCTCGACCAGTCGGGCGATCACTTCTTCGAAGACGATGTCTTGACCGACGCGAAGGGTTACCGGTTCCTGGTGGCCCAGCCGCGGCGCCATGGGCTGCAGCAGCGAACGCGCCGCGGTCACCACCACCCGCAACGGCGGGCCCAGCCGGGTGTCGTCGGGATAAGCCAGCCGACGCAGCACCATCAAACGGGTGCCGACGGTATCAACGCCGGGCGAGAGACGCTCGTGCGGCAGGGTCTCCCAGGACGGGAAGACGGCGACCGCACTGCCGAAGACGCCGCGCAGTTCGGCGGCGAGGTCGTCGGCTTCACGCCCGGTGGCGGTGACCACCAGCAAGGAACCCTGCTGTGCCAGCGCACTTGCCACGAACAGCCGCGCGCTGGCCGGGCCAACCAGGCTCAATTCGGCGGGTACACCGGCGGTGGACTCGACGAGCTGGGAGAAGGTGGGCGCTGTCAGCGCTAATTCAACGAGCCCCGCGATCGGGGTTTCTGGGCGAGCAGGCCCCGGTGCGGTCATGATGCACTCATTCTAGGTGCGCCGAACATCGTCAATATTGCCCCTGGGTGCGTCAAAGGATCGTAAGGATCACGCCATCCGCCCCTGGCCGGGCGCACTTTGAAGTCATGACATTGCTTGACATGCTGCCCTCCATTCGCCGGGCGGCGCCCCGACGGCTGGATCCCGCGATCTGGCCTGTCACTACGCATTCCGACGAAGAGGGCCGCCTTTGCATCGGCGGCGTACCCCTTCCGGACATCGCCGACGAGTTCCACACCCCCACCTACGTCATCGACGAAACCGACTTCCGCTTCCGCGCCCGTCGCTACCGCAAGGCGTTGCGCGGCGTCGAGGTCGTCTATGCCGGAAAGTCTCTGCTGACGACGGCAGTGGCACGCTGGGCACGCGAAGAAGGCCTGGGCGTCGACGTCTGCTCGGCCGGTGAGCTGGCCGTCGCCTTGGCCGGCGGCGTGGACCCGGCCCGGATCATCATGCACGGCAACGCGAAATCGCCCGACGAGTTGCAGGAGGCGGTGCGCGCCGGAGTCGGGCGCATCGTGCTGGATTCCTGCATCGAGATCGCCTACTTGGCGGGATGCGCCCGCAAGCGCCAGCCGGTACTCATCCGGGTGACCCCGGACATCGACATCCACGGGCACCGCGCGGTCACCACCGGTATCAGCGACCAGAAATTCGGGTTCACCCTCGCCGAGGACCGGGCCGCCGACGCGGTGCAGCGCGTGCTGGCCCACCCGATCCTCGACCTGGTCGGGCTGCACTGCCACATCGGCTCGCAGGTCACCGACCCCGCCCTGTACGGCGAGGCCATCCACCGGATGATCGCCGCCATGGCCGACATCCGCGCCCGGCACGGCGTCATCCTCACCGAGCTGAACATCGGCGGCGGCCACGCGATCCCCTACATCTCGGGCGATCGCGAGTTCGAGCTCGACGATCTGGCCGTCGTCATCGAAGACGCCGTGGACGAGGCCTGCGCCGCCGAACATTTCCCGCGGCCGACCATCGTCGTGGAACCCGGTCGCGCTATCAGCGGCCGGGCCGGCGTGACGCTGTACCGCGTGTGCTCGGTCAAAACGCAGCCCGGTGGGCGCACCTTCGTCGCCGTCGACGGCGGCATGAGCGACAACCCGCGGGTGTCGTTGTACGGCGCCCAGTACACGGTCACTTTGGCCAACCGCCATTCGCTGGGGCTCAAGCAGCAGGTCACGGTCGCCGGCCGGCACTGCGAGGCGGGCGACGAGATCGCCCGCGATATCGAATTACCGGTGGACCTGCATCCCGGCGACCTGCTGGCCGTGGCGTGCACCGGCTCCTACCACCACAGCATGGCGTCGAACTACAACATGGTCTGCCGGCCGCCACTGGTGGCCGTCAAGGACGGCCGGGTCCGCCAACTGATTCGCCGGGAGACGGTCGCCGACCTGATGTCCCGCGACTGCGGTTGAATGTGGCCCCGCGGGGCCACCCCTTTTCGTCAGGTCGGTCGTCGAGCCTAACGGCACTGCGAAAAACCAGGCCGAAAATCGCACTGCGGTTAGGCTCGCGGAACGGGCGGCCCGCAGCGGCTCGGGGCTCGCGAAGCCGTCCTACTCGTCTTGCAGCCGGGGATCGGATTCCAGATGCGTCAGGCCGTTCCACATCAGGTTGACCAGGTGCGCGGCGACGACTTCCTTCTTGGGCTCGCGGGTGTCGAGCCACCACTGTGCGGTCATCGACACCGAGCCCACCAACGCCTGGGCGTACAGCGGCGCCAGATCCGGATCCAGGCCGCGGCGGGCGAAGTCGCCGGCCAGGATGGAACTGACCTGGCTGACGGCGTCGTTGAGCAGGCTGGAATAGGTGCCGGCGCTGATCGACGCGGGCGAGTCGCGGATCATGATCCGAAAGCCGTCGGTGCGTTCCTCGACGTAGGTGAGCAACGCCAGGGCCACGCGCTCGACGCGTACCCGGGACCGGTTGTTGGTCAGCGACGAGGTGATGCCGTCCAGCAGCGCCGACATCTCGCGGTCGACGACCACGGCGTACAGGCCCTCCTTGCCGCCGAAATGCTCGTAGACCACCGGTTTGGACACGTTGGCGCGCTGCGCGATCTCCTCGATCGAGGTGCCTTCATAGCCGCGTTCGGCAAAGAGCGAGCGCGCGATGCCGATGAGTTGGTGTCGGCGCTCAGTACCGGTCATCCGCGCGCGCGGCGCGCGCACTTCCTTATCCGGGGCTGCCACGTCAACCAGCGTATCGGTTTGCCCAGGTGAAATCGCCCGAGTTTCCCTGTGGGCGCTAATGGCACCCACACCGTCTAAAGTCTTGGTGGCGCGGTTGGCGT
The DNA here is from genome assembly GCA_963794245.1 of uncultured Actinomycetota bacterium. Classification (GTDB taxonomy): domain Bacteria; phylum Actinomycetota; class Actinomycetes; order Mycobacteriales; family Mycobacteriaceae; genus Mycobacterium. Next base: position 830,178 of record CAWCDD010000010.1, read on the forward strand.
TAGCCGCCGCCGCCCGTGATCTGCAGTCCGTCGTGGTGTAATCGGCAGCACCTCTGATTTTGGTTCAGATAGTTCAGGTTCGAGTCCTGGCGACGGAGCTTAGGTTGCCCGTCTTACGGGCGCACGGGGATGGGATTTTTGCCACCGGTGCAGGTGAATGACAGTCTTGACGGCGTGGCGGGGCTTCGGCTTCCCGCCTCGCGTGGGACAAAGCACGAGGAGATTCGATGTCGTTTCGCGGTGACACTGCGGTCGTCGTTTTAGCGGCCGGGCCCGGCACCCGGATGCGCTCTGACACCCCGAAGGTGCTCCACACCATCGCCGGCCGCAGCATGTTGTCGCATGCCCTGCACGCGATCGCCAAGGTGGCACCCGCGCGCCTGGTCGTGGTCCTGGGCCATGAGCACCAGCGCATCGCGCCGATCGTCGCCGAACTCGCCGACACCCTCGGGCGTCCGATCGACGTCGCCCTGCAGGACGGCCCCCGCGGCACCGGCCACGCCGCCCTCTGCGGCCTGTCCGCGCTGCCGCCGGACTACGCCGGCGTCGTCGTGATCACCTCCGGCGATACCCCGCTGCTGGACTCCGACACCTTGGCCGACCTGATCGCGACCCACAACGCGGTCTCGGCCGCCGCGACGGTGCTGACCACCACGCTGAGCGATCCCTTCGGCTATGGCCGCATCCTGCGCACTCAGGACGACGAGGTGATGGCGATCGTGGAGGAAGCCGACGCGACTGCCCCGCAGCGCAAGATCGGCGAGGTCAACGCCGGCGTGTACGCCTTCGACGCCGCCGCCTTACGCTCGGCGCTGGGCCGGCTGAGCTCCAACAACGCCCAGCAGGAGCTCTACCTGACCGAGGTCATCGCCATCCTGCGCGGCGATGGCCAGCCCGTGCATGCCCGGCACGTGGACGACAGCGCGCTGGTGGCCGGGGTGAACAACCGCGTCCAGCTGGCCCAGCTGGGTGCCGAGCTCAACCGCCGCATCGTCGCCGCCCACCAGATCGCAGGCGTCACCGTGATCGATCCGGCCACCACCTGGATCGACGTCGACGTGACGATCGGCCGCGACACCGTCATCCACCCCGGAACCCAACTGCTGGGCGGAACCCAGATCGGCGGCGGCTGCGTCGTCGGCCCGGACACCACGCTGGCCGACGTGACCGTCGCCGACGGGGCCTCGGTGATCCGGACGCACGGCGAATCGGCGGCGATCGGTAGCGGCGCCACGGTCGGCCCCTACACGTATCTGCGGCCCGGCACCGTGCTGGGAGCCGATGGGAAGCTGGGCGCGTTCGTCGAGGTCAAGAACTCCAACATCGGGACGGGCACCAAGGTGCCGCACCTGACCTACGTCGGCGACGCGGACATCGGCGAGCACAGCAATATCGGCGCATCCAGCGTGTTCGTCAACTACGACGGCACGACCAAGCGGCGCACCACCGTCGGCTCACACGTCCGCACCGGTTCGGACACCATGTTCGTGGCGCCGGTGACCGTCGGTGACGGGGCCTACACCGGCGCCGGCACGGTGCTGCGCGACGATGTCCCGCCGGGAGCACTGGCGGTTTCGGCCGGTCCGCAACGCAACATCGAGAACTGGGTGCAACGTAAACGTCCAGGCAGCGCTGCCGCGGAAGCCGCGGACAAGGCCGCCCAGCAAGCACCGGCGGCCACCCCGCCGGCCGAATCCGAATAGACACCATGAATTCGGTGTCTGGCAACCCGGCCAACCTTCCGTACGATTCGCTACGTACGATGGGCACTTCCATTTCGATCCGAACGGCGAGGGCAGCACGGTGAGCCACGACTGGACCGATAATCGCAAAAATCTGATGCTGTTCTCCGGCCGGGCACATCCCGAGCTGGCCGAGCAGGTCGCCAAGGAACTCGACGTTCACGTCACCGCGCAGACGGCGCGGGAATTCGCCAACGGCGAGATCTTCGTCCGCTTCGACGAATCCGTACGCGGGTGCGACGCGTTCGTCCTGCAGTCCTGTCCCGATCCGGTGAACAACTGGCTGATGGAAGCGCTGATCATGATCGACGCGCTCAAGCGCGGCAGCGCCAAACGGATCACCGCCGTCATGCCGTTCTACCCCTACGCCCGCCAGGACAAGAAGCATCGCGGCCGCGAACCGATCTCGGCACGGCTGGTCGCCGACCTGCTCAAGACCGCGGGGGCCGACCGGATCGTGACCGTCGACCTGCACACCGACCAGATCCAGGGTTTCTTCGACGGCCCCGTCGACCACATGCGCGGCCAGACCCTGCTGACCAGTTACATCAAGGACAACTATCCCGACGGCAACATGGTCGTGGTCTCCCCCGACTCCGGCCGGGTGCGCATCGCCGAGAAGTGGGCCGACTCGCTGGGTGGCGTCCCGCTGGCCTTCATTCACAAGACCCGTGACCCGCGGGTGCCCAACCAGGTGGTGTCCAACCGCGTCGTCGGCGAGGTCGACGGTCGCACCTGCGTGCTGATCGACGACATGATCGACACCGGCGGCACCATTGCCGGCGCCGTGAATCTGTTGCGCGAAGACGGCGCCAGTGACGTGATCGTCGCGGCGACTCACGGTGTGCTGTCCGAGCCGGCCGCCGAACGGCTGGCCGCATGCGGTGCCCGCGAGGTCATCGTCACGAACACGCTGCCGATCGGCGACGAGAAGCGTTTCCCGCAGCTCACGGTGCTCTCGATCGCGCCGCTACTGGCCAGCACCATTCGCGCCGTATTCGAAAATGGCTCTGTCACAGGGCTATTCGACGGAGACGCCTAGATGGCTTCGGCTTCTGGGGGCTCCGGCTCCGCCGTCATCTACCACAACCCTAAGTGCAGTACCTCTCGCAAGACACTGGATATGTTGCGGGACAACGGTTTAGAACCCACCATCGTGCAGTATCTGAAGACGCCGCCGTCGAGGGATGAGCTCGAGAAGATGATCCGCGATGCGGGCATCGATGTGCGCACCGCGGTGCGTAAGCGTGAATCGCTGTATACCGAACTGGGACTGGCCGATGCAACCGACGATCGGCTGCTCGACGCGATGGCCGAACATCCGATTCTGATCGAGCGCCCGTTCGTCGTGACGGCGAAGGGCACCCGACTGGCCCGCCCGATCGACGCGGTCCGCGAGATTCTGTGAGACGGCTCGCCGCCGCTGTCACGATTGCCGCACTGACGGCTGCTTGCTGGGCCCAAAACACCCGACTACCAGTCGGTCTGGACGACGAGTTCGACGACCACGACCACCACGACGACCGACAAGCCCGTCCCGCTGTCGCAGTATCTGGACAGCATCGGCGTGACCGGGCAGCAGGTGGCGCCGAGCTCGCTGACCGACCTGACGGTGTCGATACCGACGCCTCCGGGCTGGGCGCCGTTTACCAATCCGCACATCACGCCGCAGACACTGATTCTGGCCAAGGGCGGCAAGTATCCGACGGCGCGGCTCGTGGTGTTCAAGCTGAACGGCGACTTCGACCCGGCGCAAGTCATCAAGCACGGCAACGACGATGCCCAATTGTTCGAGAACTTCAAGCAATTGGACGCCTCGATGGCACCCTTCAACGGGTTTCCCTCGTCGATGATCCAGGGCAGTTACAACAACGAGGGCACCCGGCTGCATAGCTGGAACCGGATCGTGCTGCCTACCGGGTCACCTCCGGCCAAGCAGAAGTACCTGGTTCAGCTGACCATCACCGGTCTGGCCGATCAGGCGGCCGCGCAGTCGACCGACATCGACACGATCATTCACGGGTTCACCGTCGCTGCGAAATAGCGTTGTGAATTGCAGCGAGATTGCCGTCAGGGTCGTGACGGCGGCCCAATGACAGCCATAGCGGCAATGTCGATGCGCCGCCTCGTAGGCGGATTCTCGAACAGTAGGGTTGTCAGGCATGACTGACTGGACCGCCGCCGATCTGCCGTCATTCGCCGGGCGCACCGTGATCATCACCGGAGCCAATAGTGGGCTGGGCGCGATCACGGCCCGCGAGTTGGCCCGAACCGGCGCCAAAGTCATCCTGGCCGTGCGCACCCCGAGCAAGGGTGAGGCCGCCGCCGCGCAGATGACCGGAGACGTCGAGGTGCGTCGACTGGATCTACAGGACCTCTCGTCGGTCCACCAATTCGCCGACGGGATCGCGAACGCCGACCTCCTTATCAACAACGCCGGCATCATGGCCGCCCCGTTCGCGCTCACCGCCGACGGCTTCGAGAGCCAGATCGGCACCAATCACTTCGGTCATTTCGCGCTGACCAACCTGTTGCTGCCCAAGCTCACCGACCGGGTGGTGACGCTGACGTCGATGGCGCACTGGCCCGGGCGCATCGACTTCGACGACATCAACTGGAAGAACCGGCGATACTCGGCCTGGCTGGCCTACAGCCAGTCGAAGCTGGCCAACCTGTTGTTCACCAGCGAGCTGCAACGGCGCCTCAAGTTGGCCGGTTCGCCGCTGCGCTCGATGGCGGCTCATCCCGGCTACTCACACACCAACCTGCAGGGCGCCTCGGGCCGCAAATTGGGCGACGCGCTGATGTCCGCCGCCACCCGGGTGGTCGCCACCAGCGCCGACTTCGGCGCTCAGCAAACGCTGTACGCCGCGTCGCAGGACCTGCCGGGCGACACGTTCATCGGCCCCAAATTCGGTTGGATCGGCCGAACCCAACCCGTCAGTCGCAGCCGACGGGCCCAGGACCCGACCACCGCCACCGCACTCTGGGACCTGTCCGAGCAGGTCACCGGCACCAAATTTCCGCTCTAGGGCGCTCATGGGATACCCTGACCGGGCGTCACGGCGAGGGTGGCAGGCGTCTAGCCAGCACCGTTATCGACGGAGACCGACATATGTCGCGATCCTGGCCGTGCCTTGAAACTTAGGTACTTCAGCACACAGGAGCGACACGATGGCCAAAAAATCCGTAGTCAACCAACTCACCGCCACGGTGCGAACCGAGACCGGTAAGGGCGCGTCCCGGCGAGCGCGCCGCGACGGCAAGATTCCCGCCGTCCTGTACGGCCACGGCGCCGATCCCCAGCACCTGGAATTGCCCGGACGCGACTTCGCCGCCGTGCTCCGCCACTCCGGGACCAACGCGGTGTTGACCCTGGACGTCGAGGGCAAGGAACAGTTTGCACTGACCAAAGCCCTCGACATCCACCCGATCCGCCGCAACATTCAGCACGCCGACCTGTTGGTCGTGCGTCGCGGCGAGAAGGTCGTCGTCGAGGTCTCCGTCGTCATCGAGGGCGACGCCGCACCTGACACCCTGGTCACCCAGGACGCCAGCACCATCGAGATCGAGGTCGACGCCATGTCGATTCCCGAGCAGTTGACGGTGTCCGTCGAGGACGCCGAACCGGGCACCCAGTTCGCCGCCGGACAGATCACGCTGCCGTCGGGCGTCACCCTGATTTCCGACCCGGAAATGCTGGTGGTGAACGTGGTGAACGCACCGACCGCCGCCGACCTGGAAGAAGAGGGCGCCGGCGAGACCGCCGAGGGCGAGGAAGCTCCGTCAGACGAAGAGGCCGGCGAAGCCGAGGCCTCCGAAGAAGAGTCCGAGTAGGGGCCGGCAACGTGGCCGAACCGCATTTGGTGGTCGGCCTGGGCAATCCCGGAGACAACTACGCCCGCACCCGCCACAACGTCGGGTTCATGGTTGCCGACCTGCTCGCTGCGCGACTGGGCTCAAAGTTCAAGGTGCACAGGCGCTCCGGCGCCGAGGTGGTCAGCGGCAGGATCGCCGGGCACTCGGTGCTGGTGGCCAAGCCGCGCTGCTATATGAACGAGTCCGGCCGCCAGGTGGGCCCGCTGGCCAAGTTCTACTCCGTGGCGCCGGCCGACATGATCGTCATCCACGACGACCTTGACCTCGACTTCGGTCGCATCCGACTCAAGCTCGGCGGCGGCGAAGGCGGCCACAACGGCCTGCGTTCGGTCGTGTCGGCGTTGGGCACCAAAGACTTTCAGCGGGTGCGCATCGGGATCGGGCGTCCGCCCGGACGCAAAGACCCGGCGGCGTTCGTGCTGGAAAGCTTCACCGCCAACGAGCGCCCGGAGATTCCCGCGATCTGCGAGCAGGCGGCCGATGCCACCGAGTTGCTGATCGAGCTGGGGCTAGAGCCCGCGCAGAACAGCGTCCACGCCTGGTAATTCGCGTCGAGTGTGCGTCCAGGGCGGCGCCGATCGGCATGTCGCCGCCGTCAGCGCACACTCGATGAAAAGAACCGCTACCCGGTGACCAGGGTGACGGAGTTGGACCGACGCAGCTTGCCCGACGGCGTCTTCGGGATGGTCCCGGGACCGAGCACCACGACGTTGCGGGGCCGCATGTCGACCTCTTTGAGCACCTCGCGAGCGACCTCGTGCTCCATCCGCCGCACCTCGACCGGGTCCTGGAAGGCGTTGGACTCGACCGCGACGGCGAACGTCTCGCGGGAGTGGCCGGCGTCCAGGCGGACCGCCACGGCGCAACCGGGGCGGACACCGTCGACGCGGCAGGCGGCCCGCTCGATGTCGGTCGGGTAGATGTTGCGGCCCGCCATGATGATCACGTCCTTGACGCGGCCGCAGACCACGATGTGGCCGTCTTCGTTGATGTAGCCGAGGTCGCCGGTGTCGTACCAGCCGTGCTCGTCCTGGGCCGAGATGAAGCCGCCCATGGTCAGGTAGCCCGGTGTCAGCGACTCGCCGCGCAGCTCGATGACGCCGACGCCGCGCGGGGGCATCACGTCGCCCTGCTCGTCGATGATGCGGGCCTCGAGGTCCTTGAGCAGCGGACCCAGCGTGGCCAGCCGGCGGGTGTTGCCCTTGGTGGCGGGTACGGCCCGGCGCAGGGCGGCCAGCAGGTCGGCGTCCACCTCGTCGACGACCAGACCAGCGTTGCACTCCGAGAACGACACGGCCAGCGTGGTCTCGGCCATGCCGTAGGCCGGCAGGATCGCCGAGGACCTCAGGCCGAACGGCTTGCCCGCGTCCAGCAGGTCCTCGACATCGGCGGGCTCGACGGGCTCGGCGCCGGACAGCGCGAAGCGCAGGGTCGACAGGTCGAAGTCGCCGGGCTTGGCATTGCGACGCAGCCGCTTGGCCAGCAGCGCGTAGGCGAAGTTGGGCGCCGCGGTCATGGTGCCCTGGTACTTGTCGATCAGCTTGGCCCACAGCAGCGCGTCGCGCAGGAAGTCCATCGGCGTGACCTTGACCAGCTCCGCGCCGAAGTACATCGGGATGGTGAGGAAGCCGACCATGCCCATGTCGTGGAAGCAGGGCAGCCAGCTGACCATCACGTCTTTCTCGATGTCGTACTGGGCGCCGATGAACATCGCCTCGGCGTTGGAGTAGATGTTGCGGTGGGTGATCTGGACGGCCTTCGGCGAGCCGGTCGAGCCGGACGTCAGCTGCATCAGCGCCAGGTCGTCTTCGCCCACCTCGATGGCGTCGATCGGCTCCGACGCCAGCAGGTCGGCGACGGTGAGGACTTTGATGCCCTTTTCTTCCAGCACCGGGATGGCGACCAGGAAGGGCTCGGACACGATGACGACCTTGGCCTCGATCATGCCGATGACGTTCATGGTGTCCTCGGCCCACAAGGCCAGGTCCGTGCGCGGGGTGGGCTGGTGGAGCATGGTCAGGCTGGCTCCCCGCAGCCACAGGCCCTGCGCCGTCGGGGCGATCTCTACCGGGAAGCCGGCGAGCACGCCGACGGCGTCGCCGAGGCCGATGCCCGCGGCGGCCAGGCCGCCCGCGATGCAGCGAGCGCGCTCGTGGACCTCACCCCAGGTGTGGCGGACGGGTGCGTGGGGATCACCGGTGACCATGCCCTTCTTCGAAATACGGGCATTGTGGATCATCTTCTCGGTAAACCTGCTCACGCAAACCTCCTAGGTTCCGGTGTTGTCTCCAAGACCCGGATTTTCATGTTCCGCTCGTCGGGCAACACTTTGCAGCAGGCACGCGAGCACAGTTGGGAAGCGGTTAGATCTCGAAATAGTGCTGAACCAGCAACGCCATGTCCGGTTGCCCGATCAGCGAGAGCCCAGTCCGGCCAGCGCCGACCAATAGGCCGTCCACCGTGGCTGCCGGCGGACGGCCAAACCGAATTCTCGTCCTGATCGGTAGTCGTCACCGCGAGCTATCTTAAACTCCTCTTAAGTAACAACCCACCATTTCGGCGATTTGAGTCGGATTTCACAGCGCGTTCAATCTTCGGTCATCGGTGTCGGGACCACGCGGGCACCCGGCACCGGACCGCTCGCGACCCGCACCGTACGGCAGACACCGGCCCCCGACAGCGCAGTGCCGACATCGACTGCCGAGGGCGCTGACGTGCACAAAAACGCACACGTCGGGCCCGAACCGGACACGATGCCAGCCAGCGCGCCCGCTTCCTCACCGGCGCGCAGAGCACGCCGCAGCGCCGGATCCAGGCTGACCGCTGCGGCTGCCAATTCGTTACCCAAAAGCGGCGCCAGCTGCTGCGGGTCGCCCGCGGCCAGCGCCGCCAGCACCGGCCCGGCCTCGTCGAGCCGGGGCGGGTCTCCGGTTTCCCTGAGCCGGTCGAGCTCGTCGAACACCGCCGGGGTGAGCAGCTCACCGTCGGCGAAGGCCAGCACCCAGTGGAAGGTGTTCCGGGACAACACCGTGGCCAGCTCCTCGCCGCGCCCGGTGCCCAGCGCCGTGCCACCGTGCAGTGCGAAGGGCACGTCGCTGCCCAGCCTCGCCGCGAGCATGCGCAGATCGCGGCGTGGCACGTTGAGCTCCCACAGGGCGTTCATCGCGACCAGCACCGCCGCCGCGTCCGCGCTGCCACCGGCCATACCGCCGGCCACCGGAATGGATTTGTCGATCATGATCGAGACGTCGGGCGCGCGGCCGACGTGTTCGGCCATCAGCTCGGCGGCCTGCCAGGCCAGGTTGCGTTCGTCGGTGGGCAGCTTGTCGGAGCCCTCGCCGACGACTTCGAGCGACAAGACGTCGGCATTGCGCACCGTCAGCTCATCGAGCAGCGAGACGGCCTGAAACACCGTCGTCAGCTCGTGGTAGCCGTCGTCGCGGCGATCGCCGACCGCAAGGTACAGGTTGACCTTTCCGGGCACGCGAACGGTGACTGACCCGGTGGGAACCCACTGCGCAGCGGTGTTGCCGTCAGACATTGCCCACCACCGCCACCGCAGCAGACTAACGCTGCCGGCAGCCAACTACACGCAACGACGCCCGACGGTGCCTCACAAACGCCGCAGTCAGCCACCGGAAGCCTGCGGCTGCGCGGGGTCGCCGGAGCGCCGCAGCAGCCGCACGAAGTCGTCGATGGACAGCGTTTCGCCGCGGCGGGCGGGATCAATGCTGGCCGCCAGCAAGCGATTTGCCGACTCGTTGCCCGAGCCCGCCCACGCCAGGAATGCGTTGCGGGACGTCTTGCGCCGTTGTGCGAAGGCGATGTCGACAAGTTCGAATACCTGCCGCCGGAACGCGTCGTCGGTCGGCCACGGCGCGGTGTCGTAGCGGTCGATGCGGACCAGGCCGGAATACACGCGGGGCACCGGCCAGAAGACGGTCGGCGACACCATGCCGCACCGACGCACCCGTCCGAAGAAACGCACCTTGACGCTGGGCACGCCGTACTCCTTGCCGCCCGGCTCGGCGGCGAGCCGCTCGGCGACCTCGGCCTGCACCATCACGGTGACGGTCGCAATGGACGGAAACTCGGCAAGCAGATGCAGCAGCGCCGGCACCGCGATGTTGTAGGGCAGATTGGCGACGACCGCGGTGGGCTGGGCGGCCAGTTCGTCTCGCCGCAGGGTCAGGACATCACGGTTGACCACCGTCAGCCGCTGGATCTCTCGGTGCGAATGCTCGCTCACGGTCTGCGGCAGCCGCTCGGCCAGCACCCGGTCGATCTCGACGGCGGTGACCGTGGCGCCGCGGTCGAGCAGCGCCAGCGTCAGCGAGCCGAGGCCGGGGCCGACCTCGAGGACGTGGTCAGCCCGGCCGATTCCGGAGGTCGAAACTATTCGTCGAACGGTGTTGGCGTCGTGGACAAAATTCTGGCCCCACGATTTCCGTGGCCGAAACTCGAGTTCTTTGGCCAGCCGCCTGATATCGGTACGCCCGAGCAGCTGAATCGTCAGCGTGCACCAGCTCTTCCGCTGCACACTGGCCACGCGCCCCAACCCTGGCGCTCCCTGGTCACCTCGGCGACGGTGATCTGCTCGTCCCGGCTGGCAAGGTCGGCGCGGGCGGCGAACCGCAACCCGCCGTTGCGCTCCCAGGTGCCTTGGTCGAATTGCACGCCGCCGTAATACCCGTTACCGGTGTTGATCGCCCAGTTTCCGCCGGCCTCGCAGCCCGCGATGGCGTCCCAGATGGACCCGTCGGTCACCGGGGGCACTGCGGTACCCGGCTTGGTGCCGACGCGCACCACGGAATCGCGGGCCGGCGCGATCACGATGTTGGCGATCGGCAACCGGCCGGTCTCGACGCCGTTGACCGTGGCCACCGCGTAGGTCACGTCCTGCGTGCCGGGGCTACCCGGGTCTTCGACAACCTGGCGGCTCATGTTCATGTCGGGGTCTTCGACCTTGCGCGCGTTGGGCGCCAAGGGAATTCGCTCGGTGACCTTCTCGATGCGGTTACGCGTCACCTGGATCTGCATGCCGTCGACGATCGGCGAGGTCGCGGCGGGCACCACCTGGTCGCTGTCTTGCAGCGGCGTGCCGGCGGCATTGAGCAGCCCCGCCACGTTGGGGGCGGGCAGGTGCACCATGCGGATCGTGCCGCCGTCGTTGATCTGGACGGTCTTGGCGCTGACCACCGGCAGGGCCATTCCGGCCAGCGGAACCCGGCTGGCGCGCGAGGCGGCGGCGGGGGCGGTGTCGGTCATCGCGAGCTGAGCCAGTGCCTCGTCGACGGTGGATGCCGTCGTCCACACCTGCTTGGTGTCGCGGCCGTCCAGCGAGATCTGCAGGGGCCGGCTGCGCCGCAGCACGATCTTGTCGGCGTTGTGTATCTGGACGTCACCGGCGGGGTACAGGTCGTCGCGCTGATCGACGATGTAGCCGTTCTCTTCGACGATGTCGATCACCCGCGACTTCATGGTCGTCACCCGCATGGCGATGCCGTCAACGGTCAACGTCACCGTCCTGGACACCGAAACGGCGAAGCCGCCGGCGAGCGCGAGTGCTAAAAGCAGCCCTCCGACGACGAGACGCAACATCGGTGACGGGGCCTGATGAAGTTTTCCCAATACGGTCAACGCGCCTCTACCTCGACCTCAGCAACCACTTAACGACCTACCCAGCAGCAATTGACAGCAGTGCAATAAACCAACGATTCGATCACAAGACGGTAACGAACCGGTCAACCTGGAGCAACTCCGGCACCAATGTGTTGTGGAAATCACCCGTCCGATGTGGCGAGTCCGTAGACCCGCCCGGCGTTGCTCGTGGTGATTCGGGCTAGCTCTGCTGCCGGGCGATCGAGCAGTTCAGCGATCGCTCGAACAGTATAAGGAAGGCAATAGGGCTCGTTGGGCGCGCCACGGTAAGGATGCGGTGTCAAAAAGGGCGCGTCCGTCTCCACCAGCAGCTGCTCGGCCGGTATCAACGGCACGGCTTCCCGCAGCGCGCGAGCATTACGGAAGCTGACCGTCCCGGACAGGCTGACAAACCACCCGGCGTCAGCGCAGCTGCGTGCCATTGCGCTGTCGGACGAAAAGCAGTGGAATATCACCACTTCGGGTGCACCTTCGGCCCGTAACACGTCGAGCACCTCGGCGTCGGCCTCCCGGTTGTGAATTATCAGCGGTTTACCGCACCGCTTGGCCAGGTCGATGTGCCATGCGAAGGCCTCGCGTTGGGTGTGGGGCTGGGCGCAGCCGTCCAAACGGCCGGGCCAGTACATGTCCAGGCCCGTCTCGCCGACGGCCACCACGCGGGGGTGGGCGACCAGCCGCTCGATCTCGGCCCGAGCCGCGTCGTCGAGGGCGTCCGCGCGCGTCGGGTGCAATGCCACCGCGGCATACACCCGCGGATCCCACTCGGCGGCTTCAGTCACCCAGCGCGCCGAGTCCAGATCGTCTGCGATGGTGACGACCGCGCCCACACCGACCGCCGCGGCACGGTCCACGATGGCCGCCACCCCGTCGGCGTCGAGGGCGCCGCATGCGTCGAGGTGAGTGTGGGCGTCGATGAGCGGCGCCAACGGCTGGGGTGCGGGCGGCGCTTCTCGTTTACCGGGTCGGCTGGAGCTCACGCGCACACAATAGGGTGAATCTCGATGAGGCCCTATTACGTCACCACTGCGATCGCGTATCCAAACGGTGCGCCGCACGTGGGTCACGCCTACGAGTACATCGCCACCGACGCGATCGCCCGCTTCAAGCGGCTCGACGGCTTCGACGTGCGCTTCCTGACCGGAACCGACGAGCACGGCCAGAAGGTCGCCGAGACCGCGGCGGCCGCGGGGGTGCCGACCGCCGAGCTGGCCCGGCTCAATTCCGATGTGTTCCAGCGCATGCAGGAAGCGCTGAACATCTCCTTCGACCGATTCATCCGGACCACCGATCCCGACCACCACGAAGCGTCCAAGGAGATCTGGCGGCGCATGGAGGCGGCCGGAGACATCTACCTGGCTACCTATTCCGGGTGGTACTCGGTGCGCGACGAGCGCTACTTCTCCGACTCGGAGACCGAGGTGGTCGACGGCACCCGCATCGCCACCGAGACCGGCGCGCCGGTGACCTGGACCGAGAAGGAGCAGACCTACTTCTTCCGGCTCTCGGCGTATGCCGACAAGCTGCTCGCGCACTACGACGCCAACCCCGACTTCATCGGACCCGAGGTGCGCCGCAACGAGGTGGTCAGCTTCGTCTCCGGCGGGCTCACCGATTTCTCGATTTCGCGGACCACGTTCGACTGGGGCGTGCAGGTGCCCGGTCATCCCGACCATGTCATGTACGTCTGGGTCGACGCCCTGACCAACTACCTGACCGGCGTCGGGTTCCCCGACACGGACTCGGAGTTGTTTCGCCGCTACTGGCCCGCCGATTTGCACATGATCGGCAAGGACATCATCAGGTTCCACGCGGTCTACTGGCCGGCTTTTTTGATGTCGGCCGGAATCGAGCTGCCGCGAAGGGTTTTCGCGCACGGTTTCTTGCACAACCGCGGCGAGAAAATGAGCAAGTCGGTGGGCAACACCATCGACCCGGTGGCCCTGGTCGATGCGTTCGGTGTGGACCAGCTGCGCTACTTCCTGTTGCGCGAGGTGCCGTTCGGCCAGGACGGCAGCTACAGCGAAGAGGCCATCATCAACCGGATCAACACCGACCTGGCCAACGAGCTGGGGAACCTGGCGCAGCGGTCGTTGTCGATGATCGCTAAGAATCTCGACGCGGTGATGCCCGAACCCGGCGAGTTCACCGCCGCCGACACCGAGCTGCTCAAGACGGCCGACGCACTGCTGGATCGGGTGCGCGCCAATTTCGACGACCAGGCGATGCACTTGGCGCTGGAGGCGATCTGGCTGATGCTGGGCGACGCCAACAAGTATTTCTCGGCCCAGCAGCCGTGGGTGTTGCGCAAGAGCGAGTCCGAGGCGGATCAGGTGCGGTTCCGCACCGTCCTGTACACGACCTGCGAAGCGGTCCGGATCGCGGCGCTGCTGGTCCAGCCGGTGATGCCGGAATCAGCCGGCAAGCTGCTGGACCTGCTCGGGCAGGCCGAAGAGCAAAGGACGTTTACCGCGATCGCTGCCCGGCTAATCCCAGGCTCGGTATTGCCGCCGCCCACCGGCGTCTTCCCCCGATACCAGCCGGGTCCCGAAAACGAGTGAGCGGAAACGGAAATGAGTGCGGCAAACTGCAGTCAGCGCCTGCGTTAGGAAATCGTGTCCGACATGACCTCTGGCATAGACCATAATCGGCCTGTGGAGCGACGACAGAATCGGCATCAGCACGCCCAATCGCCGATGACCACCTTGAAGCAGCTACCCGCTCTGGTCGTACTGGAGCGGATCCCGGTTCCGGTGCTGGCGGTCGGCGACGACGGCACGATCTTGTTCACCAACACCGCGTTCGCGGAAATGGTGGGCTACGAGCCGGAGGAAGTCTTGGCGCTGCGGTTCCGTGAGATTTTCTACCAGGCCCCCGACTCGGAATCCCTGCTGTCGGTCGTTCATGCCCTGGCGAACATGGTGGTCGAATTGGCACATAGGGACGGCTCGGTGGTGCGCGCGCTGATGAGCAAGTCAGTAGGAATGCGGGCCGACGACCAATTCGCCCTCGCGACGTTCCAGGATCTGACCGAAAAGTTGTGGGACGACGAGCACTAGCGCGTGTGTTGGTCCTGACCAACACATAGGGTTTCGGATTACGATTATTCGATACCAAAGGTATGCTTATGCAGCGCCGCGGACTTGCTCGGGCACCCGGCAATCAGCCTGAGTTAGCTCGTTTCAGCCGGCTGCGCCGGCGTCGTCGTTGCCGGCGGCCCGGGCATGGCGCATTGCTTCGCGGCCAAGGAATTGCCCGAAATAAGTTTGCGACGCTTCCGAGACGATCCCCGGGAGAAGGAGTTCCCAGATCCGAGTCAGGCGCTCGATGTCATTTCTGACGACGCCGCCGTTTCCGTCGAGCCCGGATATTGTGTTGGATAGCAAGCGCATTCCGAAGATGGCGCCAACGATCGACTCGCCGATCACTTCTGGGTCGACGTCGCTGCGCAGGTCTCCTTCGGAGATCGCCCGCTGGGCCTCGGCAGCCACCAACGCAACTAGGTCCGTGCACAAGCGCCCGGCAGCAGCATTAAAGCCGCCCAGCGCAGCGATCAAATGCTCAGCGGCGCTGGCAATTTCGTCGGAGCCCAGCACTTTGACGATCGTAAAGGTGCCATGCAGCAAGTTCTCCAGCGCTGGCGATGAGGACCCGCACACGTTCCGGAAGGCGCCAAGCAGCGTGTCGGAGCCTTCCTCAATGATGGCTGAGGCCAACGCTTCTTTCGAATCAAAGTGATGATAGAGGGCGCCCTTGGTCATCCCCGTCCGCTCGATGATCGCGCTCCATCCAGCGGCTGCATACCCGACCGCTCCGAACACGTCGATCGCGGCGGTGAGGATCTTTCGCCGCGTCGCTTCGGATCGAACTTGGCGCGCCATTGCCCTTATGCCTCCGGACTCTCATCGGTGCGCAGATTCCGCGGATCTCGTCTCACCTTGCCTCGCAAGCAGATTAACAGCCATCACTGCTATGCCGATCGGCTAGCCGCGTCATTCTTGTGGCGATTTGGTGCCACCGGCACTGGAGTTGATCGCGAGCGCCGCACGCCGCTTGAGGAATTGGGCGAAGTATTCGAACCGGTCCGGCTGCAGGATCCCCGTCAGGATGAAGGTCCAGCACTTCTCCAGATCGAGCAGGAACCGTTCCGGTTGATCCAAAGTGCTGGTTTGTCGCAGTCCCATATGCAGGGACACCAACAAGCGTCCGACATCCTGCGGATCGGACCGTTCATCGATGTCACCCTCGGCAATGGCTTGCTCAACGACGGTGGCCAAGGCGGTGGCCCAGTTGCCCAGCAACCTCTCCTGCACCCCTTGCGTCCGACCCACCGACTCGATGAGGTTAAGTCCCGCGCGTACCGCATCCGTCTTGAGGTCCCCAACGGCTATCAAATACGAGAAGTCGATGAGGGTCTCCAAGCCCGAGAGTCCCCGCTTCTTCAGGTCTTGTACTGCGCTCGCGCCCGCAGTGGTCTGCTTGTCGATGATCGCGACCGCCAACGCATGCTTCGACTTGAAATGGAAATACATTGCGCCCTTGGTCAGTTCGGCCTCGGCAAGGATGTCGTCGAGACCGACGTCGTGGTAGGGCCGTCGCGCGAACTGATGCGAGGCAGCTCGCAAAATCTGTCGCCGCGTCGCATCCGCGCGGCCATCGTGGGATTGGGAAGTCATCGGGTCGCAGAACTCACCTTTGCGATGCCGCGCATCGACGATCACCGTTGGCGATGCCAGCGTCCAAGGGGTCGATCGCCTTCACGATATTGATGCCGTCTTCAAGCAGGGCACGCACCTCGCTCCTTCAGCGGTCCAGAGCGAACACTCACGAGTGTCTCAAGCGACATTTGGGCACTACTGAGGTTAGCAGCCACCGCGCAGCCCACCCTGGTGCCCGCGAGCCGGAGCGTCGAGATACCTGCAGTAAGGATCATCACTCAGATTGTGAACCAATAGTATGTTTTATACGCTATTATAGGGATCTCAGTTTGATACGTCGGATTAAGGGGTAAACATGTCGCTGGTCACCACGCGAACCGGTGGCCTGACCGCGTTGGCCTGCACATCGTGGGGTACCGACTCTGCGAAGAACGGCGGAAGCGCAGCAGCGACAGCCGCTACCGACGGAATCGTCTCCAGCTCACGCGCCGCCAACGCGGCTGCGGCCAACTGACGCGCGGGTTTGAAGTGATCGATTTTGGCGCGCTACCACCGGAGATCAACTCTACGAGGATGTATGCCGGCCCCGGCCCGTTATCCCTGTCGGCCGCCGCGACGGCCTGGGACCACCTGGCCGCCGAGTTGCATTTCGTGTCGAGTGCTTACCGAACAGTGATTGCGGGATTGACCACCGGGCGGTGGCTGGGGCCGTCGTCGCTGTCCATGGCATCCGCATTCGGCCCTTATGTGGCGTGGACGACGGGGGCGGCCGCGCGGGCCGCCGAGGCGGCGGGTCAAGCCAGGCTTGCCGTGGAGGCCTATGAAGCTGCCTTCTCGATGACCGTCCCGCCGCCGGCGGTTTTCGGCAACCGGGCCCAACTCGCCTCGCTGACCGCCACCAACTTCTTCGGGCAGAATTCGCCGGCGATCGCGGTAAACGAGGCCCAGTACGGCGAGATGTGGGCGCAGGACGCTGCGGCGATGTACGCGTACGCCGCGAATTCGGCGGGCGCGACCGACGTGACGCCATTCACCCCGGCGCCCGACGTGACCGACGCGAGCGGGGTGTCCTCGCAGGAGATCGCGGTCGCCAAGGCCACCGGCCTCTCGGGCGGACAGCAAGCGGCGCTGCAGAGTCTGGTAGCGACGGTTTCGCCGACATTGAACGCGCTGTCAACGCCGACCGGACTCGCGTCGACAAGTGCGCTCGGAGGCACGTCCACGGGATTGTCGGGATTGTTCGACTCGGGGACCATCTCGGCTCTTAGCAACATATCGGCCATCTGGATCATGGCTTTGCCCACCCCGCTGTACGCGATGTCCAGCCTTTTTGGAATCGCCCAAAGCGCCCAGTCCATGAGCATGGTCACAGGCGCCGTCGGCACTGACATCGGAGCGGCGGCCGCGGCGGGCGCGGCCGAGGCCGGCGCGGCTGGGCTCGGAAACGCGGGCGGCGCGCTGGGCAGCATGGGCTCGGCTGCCTCGTTGGGGCCGATGTCGGTCCCGCAGGGATGGACCAGCGTGATTCCGCCGTCACCGTTAGGCGGCGCCGTTTCGGCGCTGCCCGGCGGCGCTGCGGGTGCGGCTTCAACACCAAGCATGTTGGGCGGAGTGCCGTTACGAGCGCCGACGTCCGGGGCGGGACACACCCCCGGTCCGCGATATGGCCTGGTCCCCACCGTCATGGCACAGCCGCCGGCCGCCGGATACGGATAACCGGACGAATGTGCGGCGGTGACGGCATGCGCAGCAGCGACGATTACCCGGTCCCTACGAGCGTCCGTTTCTGGAAGGAGACGTAAGTGAAGTACACGCCCACGAGCATCGCGGGGGTGACGATCATCGACATCGAGCCTACCTACGACCATCGCGGCTTCGTCTCACAGTCCTTCTCCGCCGAGGAGTTTGCCGAAATCGGTCTGATCGCCGATATCGCACAGACGAATATCTCCTTCAACCACACCCGAGGCACGGTGCGAGGCTTGCACCGTCAGGCGCCGCCGCACGCCGAGGCCAAGCTCATTCGCTGCACCCGCGGCGCAATTGCCGACGTCGTGGTGGACGTCCGCCCCGAGTCGGCAACCTACGGCAAGCACGTCATGGTGGAGTTGAGCGCCGACAACCACCGGGCGCTGTTCGTGCCGCCTTATGTCGCCCACGGCTTCCAGACCCTCAGGGACAAGACCGAAGTCAGCTGCCAGGTCAGCGGTTCCCCCACGCCTGCCGGCGAAGAGGGATTTCGGTTCAACGAACCGGAATTCGGGATTAAATGGCCGCTGCCGGTGACGGTCATCTCCGAAGAGGACGCCACCTGGCCGAAGTCGGACAGCGTCGACGGCGACGTCATCGTGATGATGGACGTCGACCGACTGTTGACCGAACGATCAACCTTCGACTCATCCGTTATCCCGGCGCGTATTGCACCGGCACGCCGGCAGGTCCCTCTCAGCGAATGCGCCACGCCATCCGGGACGAGGTTCAGCCCGGACGCGCGGGCGTGCCACCAAGAGAGCGGGTCAGCATAGCCACCTTGCAGTACATCCCAGCCACCAGCGGGCCAGCGACCGCTCCTCCCGTGCCAACGACCGGCAGCTATCAGCACCGGCGCTGGCAACGGAAGTATGCGAACCGCGTGCGCATCACCGACACGGTAATCGTGGCCGGATCGGTGGCGCTGGCGCAGTTTGCCCGATTCGGAGATTCGCCATCCGCCTCCGGTTATGCCGGCGGCGTAATGACGATGTTCTCGGCTCTCTTCGCGGCACTTTGGCTGTCGTCGCTGGCAATATTCCAAACCCGGTCGACACGAGTCATCGGTGCCGGAATCGACGAGTACCGGCGCATCGCCCACGCGTCATTCCAGACTTTCGGGATCATCGCGATAATCACGCTGCTCGCCAAGATCGATCTGGCCCGGGGCTACCTGGCGGTCGCGCTTCCCGTCGGCACGATGGGATTGCTGACAAGCCGCAACATGTGGCGCCGATATGTCGGCCGGAAACGAGCGCAGGGCGAATACCAGACCAAGGTTTTGGCGATCGGAGACCGTTCCGGTGTCTCGCATCTGGCGCACGAACTCGAGCGCAACCCGAAAGATGGCTACGTCGTGGTCGGTGTCTGCATTCCAGGATACGGACCGCCCCGCGGCGAGAAGCTAGAGGTTCATGGCCACGCGATCCCGATTCTTGGTGATGAGAGCTATGCGGTGCCCGCGGTCGCGGGCCGCGATGCGGACACCGTCGCGGTGGCCCGAACGGAGCACTTGGGGGTGCAGGGCATCCGAGAGCTGATGTGGCAGCTGGAAAGCACAGACATCGACCTGGTGGTGTCGCCCGGGGTTATGGACGTCGCTAACGCACGATTGGCCCTGCGTCCCTACGCGGGTTTTCCGCTGCTGCACGTGGAGAAGCCCCAATACGAAGAGACTAACCGCTTTCAGAAACGGGCCTTCGACTTCTATTTCGCACTCGCCGCCCTCATCGCGGTAGCGCCGGTCATGATCGCATGCGCCATCGCCATCAAGCTGACAAGCAAGGGACCAGTGTTTTACCGGGCCAAACGCATTGGCCTCGAGGGCAAGCCCTTCACGATGCTCAAATTCCGCACAATGGTGGACGGCGCCGACAACCAAATCGCGCGTCTGCTAGCGCACAATGAGTTTGCCGGGGGGATGCTGTTCAAGATTCGCCAAGACCCCCGGGTCACACCTATTGGGAGGGTGCTGCGCAAGCTCAGCATCGATGAGTTGCCGCAATTCATCAATGTGCTGAAGCAGGATATGAGCGTCGTCGGGCCACGGCCACCGCTGCAACGTGAGGTGGAGAAATACGACGCTGAAGCCAAACGCCGGTTGCTGGTGAAGCCGGGAGTCACGGGATTGTGGCAAGTCAGTGGCCGTTCAGACCTTTCGTGGGAAGAGTCGGTCCGCTTGGATCTGTCCTATGTCGATAACTGGTCGATGGCGGGGGATCTGATGATCGTCGCCAAAACGTTGAAGGTCGTCCTGGTAGGCGACGGGGCCTACTGATGAAACGGCGATGACAGAACCGGTAGTCGACCCCGCGGTCGTACCGACGGTGCCGCTGTCGCAGATCGCTCACGCTTACGCCATCCAGCTGATCTGCCGGGCATTGGGGATGCTGGCATCCGTCGTTTCGGTGGCGTTGACTGCCCACTACCTGGGTCCCGGTCTCTATGGACAGCTCACGATCGCGGTCGTCTTCATCGGGATGTGGTCCAGCCTGGCCGATCTCGGCATTGGAACCGTCATCGTCCGACGCGTGACGTCCGGCCGGGGCGAGCTTGAGCGGCTCGTTCGTGTCAATAGCGGCCTGTCCCTGCTGTATTGCGTGCCGCTAGCTGCCGCAGCGGCTATCTCCGGGCTGCTCATCTATCGCGATGCCGACGTGCGCGTGATGCTTGTGGTGTTGTCCGGGCAGCTGCTGATGATGACGATGACCACACGGTTCGAGCCAGTTTTCATGGCAACCGTCAAATTCTCGGCGGTAGCCATCTCCGACGTTGTCAGCCGGCTGGCCGTGCTGGGGTCGGTCTGCTGGCTGGTGGCGAGCCGAGCAGATGTGATCTGGTTCGCGGTGGTCCAGCTCATCCCGCCGGCTCTGCAACTACTGATCCAAGGCACCGCCGCAGCGCGACACGTATCGCTGCGCCCCATCTTCGCGCCGCGAGAGACCGCTGAATTGCTGCGGGAAAGCCTGCCGCTGATGGGCGTCATGGTGGTCGCACTCGTGTATTGGCGCGCGGACGGCGTGATTCTGTCCTTGCTGAGCACTCATTCCGAGGTCGGCGTATACGGGTTGGCCTACACACTCGCGTTCAATACCGAGGTGTTAGCGCTTTTCTTCCTCAAGTCGTCGCTGTCGACCGCCACGGAGCTGTTCTCGCGCGATGCCGGCGCTTTCGCCGAGTTCCTGCGCCGCAGCGTCGAACTGATGTATTTCCTGATGGTGCCGGTCGCCGTGGTGGGCGGATTGTTGGCCGGGCCGTTGATCGGGTTGCTCGGCGACCAGGCCTTCGTTGGCCGCGGAACCCGGACGTTGGCATTGCTGTTGGTCGCCGCCGCACTGCGGTGCGTCGCCAGTACCCTCGGCCAGGGTTTGTTCGCCTCGCATCAACAGCGGTTCCTGTTCCGAGTGTGGGTCGTCACGCTAGTGCTCAACATCGTGGTGAACCTCGTTCTGGCCGGCCGGTTCGGCGCTGTCGGTGCTGGTGTGACGCTGGTCTGCACCGAGTTGTTCGGCATGCTGGCGGCGAGCTGGCAGCTGCGACGCCGGTGCGGCTACCGCACGCCGATGAAGTTCTTGCTGCGAGTCCTCGTGCCGACCGCGGCCAGTGTCGCGGTCGTGCTGTTGCTCCCCGAGCTGCACGTGGTAGTGGTGCTGGTTATCGCGGCTGTTGTCTACCTGGCTGTCAACATGGCGATCGGGCCCGTCAACTGGTCGATGTTGGCCTCACTCACTCGGAAGAAGATGCCGGCATGACCCGCAAGAGGGACCGGGCGTATCTGAAACGCCCGACGGCTGATACGGCCTCGTTGCCATCCGCGCGGCCGCTCGCGGTGCTGATCGTGACCGGCAAGAACCACATGCTGATAGAGAAATGTCTGGCCAGCGTTGCCGAGCAGCTGCCCGAGCTGCGTGTCTATGTCTATGAGAACAGCGGCGACGGGTATCGCGGTCGCGAGGAACTGGCGGCCCGGTATCCGGCGGTCCATTGGGTTCTGGGGCCGGTACACCTCGGCGTCGGCGCGGCGTTCAACGCGTTGGTGGAGCACGCGCCGAGCGACGCCGATCTGCTGCTCTTGAATCCCGCCGCAGAGCTGCGCGGACCGTTGACGCGCACCAGAGAGTTACTTCGTCAGCCTGCAGTGGCGGCGGTATCACCGATGGCGCGTGCCTTAGGAGTCACCGCCGGCTCTGGCTCGACTCCGTGGGACCTCGCGATGCGGCGCCCCACCTTGCTCCGTGCGCTGGTGGCGGCCACCGGCCACTCGAATTCGCTACGACGAACCCCGATTTCGCCCCGGTATGCCTGCCAGCCCGCCGAATCGCACGGCATCGACGGCTATCTTGACGGTGGCTGCCTAGCGATCAGCCGCGCGGCCTGGAACGCCGTCGGGGGCTTCGACGAGGAGTTCTTCGGCTACGGAGCGGACGTTGACTGGCAAACTCGCGCCCGCACGGCGGGCTGGCGCATTCTGCTCGCCAACGAACTTGGCTTTGGTCGCGGGAGTCCGGTGGCCGACTTCGGTGCGCTCGGGGCCCAGGCGATGCCTGGCGGCGACGTTTCGGCCGACGAACGCCGCCGCGATCACGACTTGCTGCGCGCCAATACCGCCCTCGTCCTCGAGCATCAAATCAGCGTGCACCAGGCGGATGCATACCTGGTCGGTACAACGCTTTTGGATCGACTACAGCCGCCGAAGCGTGCTGCCCGCCGGAGGGCGCAGCGCAACCGAAGCAATGGTCTGCCGGCGATCGTGATCACCACCAATCGCTTGGTGTACGGAGGAGCCGAGCGGCAGAAGGCATTGCTGGCAACCGAATTGGCTCGCCGCGGCTACCCGGTGACCATCGTCGGCGTGCAACGGTTCGGCCCGATGATCGCGGAGATTCCGCACAGCGTGCGGGTGGTGCGACAACCATGGTGGGCGCCGGCCGTCGACCTACCCGAAGGTCCGGTGGTATTGATAAGCGGCGACACCAACACCGAGACGGGGTTTGGCACGCTGTGGCGGGCCGCCGGCCGCGGGCGGCGGTGGCTAGTGGCCCCGCACACTCCACCGGAGGAGGACGGGCCGATCTACTCGCGGCCACTAGCCGCCGCGATGTCCCGGGCGGACGGCTTCATCGTTCTGGCGCAACGGCATTGGGAAATGTTGGCCGCACACCACCGGCTAACTGGACGCCGCTTCGTGGCACCCAACGGCGTCACCATCCAGGGCCAGCCGAGCCAGCGGATCCGCCCCGACGATGCTCCGGTGCATTTGGTGGTCCTTTCGCGGATCGTCGAGCACAAAAACCCCCATTTGCTGGTCGACGCGCTCAGTGGCCTAACGGAATTCCCATGGAAACTATCGATATTCGGCGACGGCCCGGACCGGGCGAAACTCGAGGCCCGTACGCCTGCCGCGTTGCGCGACCGGGTGCATTGGCGCGGCTGGTCACCCGGCCCTGAGCACGCGCTCGCCGAGGCCGACCTGTTATGCCTGCCCAGTCGCTCTGAAGCGTTCCCATTGGTAATTCTCGAGGCGATGGCACGGGCGATACCCGTTGCCGCGTCGGCGATCTGCGCCGTCCCGGAAATATTGGACTTCGGAAAGGCCGGCTTCCTCGTCGAGCCGGTGTCGGTGCAGGGTTGGCGAGAACACTTGGCCGAGATCCTGGCGGACCCCGCCGCGCTGCCATCGGTAGGGATGCAGGGCTTCGAGCGCATGCGCACTCACTACACCGTGGAAGCGATGACTGACGCATACCTCGACGCGATAGACGCAATACTGTGAACGGCCCGAATGCTCACCGTCGTGCACCGCGATGCATACCCGCGCAAATCGAGCACACCGCCACGGCTTTCATCACTAGCGACGGAAATGAAGACGGTTTTCCCGCGTGCCGACCGAGTACCCGAAGGGAATTGAGATCAGCGACAAGCAGATTCGCGAGCTGGAGTTCAGCCGCGGCGCTCATCAACGACGCATTGCCCTTGCGTCCCCGCGACGCGCTGACAAAGGGCCGAGCGGACGTGGCCCGACTGCCTACAATGCAGCGATGAAGCGGAGTCTGCCGCGCCACCTGGGAGCGCTTGCCGGGGTCGTCGCGATGCTTATCCTGACGGCGCCGCCTGCAGCGGCGGACCCGGTTAGCAATGGCGGGGCGGTCATCGAAGCTCCGACCATCCCGCTGCCCAATCTGGGCGCGCAGGGCACGATCGAGTTCTATCCGCACCGCGAGCTCTCCATCACCGGTCTGACGTTCGCCGTGCCCGAGGGATTGAATCCGGTGTCGTTGAACGCGACGCTCGAAATCCCGGTCAATCTCCGATTCGGCAGCCTGACGGTCACACAGGACGATCGCACGATCAGCCGGATGGAGTTACCGTCCAAGGATCAGACCCAGATGGTCATTCCCCTTGCCGGAACGAAGGTCACCGGTAATTCGGTGAGCCTCACCCTGACGGCGACGGTGCTCCCGCTCGAGAACTATTGCTGGGATCCGCTCACCCCGATACGGCTCGTCAACGGATCCATTACGTTTGCCGGCGGGGAGGTCGCACCGAAGACCATCGCCGATTTCCTGCCTCCGGTGGTCCGCAAGCTGACCATCTTCGTGCCGCCCAAGCCGACACAGCAGGAGTCCGACGCGGCGGTGCAATTGGCCGCGGCGCTGGAGGACCGCTACGGCGGGCAGAATCCGCAGGTGGTCGTCGAAGCCCTCTACGACCGCGGGAGCACCGTGGTCGACCCGTCGCTCCCCCTGGAACGGCAGATCATTATCAAAGAGGGCCCGGATAAGGGCCTTTCGCTGGAGGGCACCACAGGCGTTCCCCCACTACTCATCTCGGGGGCCGGCGACGAGCTCACCAACCAGACGCGCCTGCTGACGGATCCCTCGTTGAAATTCGCACTCGGCCCGTCCGCGGTTGCCGGGCCGCTGCCGAACAAGCAGAAGCTGGCCGCCGATACCACCACGCTTGAACAACTGAATCAGACCGGGCTCAGTGCCGAGGACTTGTGGCCCGATGTCGGAATCAGCCTGGACCAGACCCGGTGGGGCCATTCGCTCAACCACATCCGAGTGCACCTGATCGGTTCGCACACACCCCTTCCCAACAATTTCGGCGGTGAAGTGATCGCCTCGTTCGCCGGGCAGATGATCAAAAGCTGGCCGGCCGAATCCAACGGCGCGATCGATCACTGGGTGGATATTCCGGATCGGCTACTGGCCCGTGCCAACAGCCTTTCGGTCAAGGTGCGCACCACCGGGGACGCCGGACATTGCGGCGACTACCTTCCAATCACCCTGAAGATCGACCCCAAGACCGAGGTGCAGACCAGTCGTGCCAATCCGCCTATCCCGAAAGGCTTTCCGTCCATCCCGCAGTCGCTGATGCCACGCATTCAATTCGGCATCAGTGATGACATCTTCAACGACACCGTGCGCGCGGTCCAGATCGCGGTGGGCCTGCAACAGCTCAGTGTGGTGCCGTTGCCGACCAAAGTCACCAGCCTCAAGCAGGCGATCGACAGCCATGACCCGGCGGTCCTGATTTCTGCCGGCGCTTGGCCGGTCCAGACGATCGCGCTGCCATTCAATGCTGAACAGGGCAGCATCACAATCGAGGGTCTGGATGCCGGGGGCGAGTCCACCACGCTAACCCTCGATCCATCGATCCATTTCGGCTCGCTACAGACAGTGTTCGACGGTCACCGCTCGATTCTGATCGCGACCTCCAACGGGGCGCCCGGGCAGCTCGATGAATTGCTGCGGTGGTTAGCCGCGGAGCCGGGCCGGTGGTTCGGGCTGGACGGCCGAATGATCATCTCCGTCCCGGGCAGTGAACCAATCACGGTTGCCAATCCGCCCAGCGACATCGCGGCACAACCGTCGAAGCAGGAGGACGACTACACGTGGGTGTGGTGGGTCGCCGGCGCGTGGGTCGCCGTTGCCGTTGTCGGCGGCGGCGTGCTCCTGTATCGGGCCCGCAGAAACTCAGTCTGAATCAGGAATCGCCGATGAGCAGCGACGACGGATCCAGGCGAGCTTTAGCAAGAGAGTGCCCGGGTAGGGCATAGAGAGGTATCACCCGATGGATTTCCGCACCTTTGCCCGGACGCTTACCGTCCACTGGAAGCTGCTTGCCAGCGCCTTATTGGCCTGCCTGGCAGGTGCCGCGGCTGTCACGGCGTTTCAGACGAGGACCTACGAGTCGTCGGCCACCGTGCTCATCTCCTTTCCCGGTCAAACCGACCCGACCCAGCTGTACTACGGAACACAGGCCGTGCAGGATCGGCTTTCTTCGTACGCGGCGATTGCCGGCGGACGCGCCCTAGCAGAGCGCGCGGTCGCGCATTACGACCTCCCGATCAGCGCCGATGCCCTGGCAAGCAAGACTCGCGTCCAGTACGTCCCGAAATCGCTGCTGTTCACGATCACCGTCACCGACACCGACGCGAATCGCACTGCGGTACTGGCGAAAGCGATGGCCGATGAGTTCGTCACGGTCGTCGGGTCGCTGGGCGCTAGTCCGAAGGGAGCGCCCCCGCAGCAGACCAGCGACCAACCTCCTGCGCAAATCCAGCAACCCGAGACGATCCTGGCCAGGGCGTCGGTGGTGGAGCCGGCCGCCGTGCCGCGTTATCCGACCAGTCCGGTGCCCGCGCGCAACATCGCGTTGGGGCTGGTGGCCGGGGTGCTCCTCGGCGTCGGAGTGGCGTTGACCCGCGAGGCCACCGATCACTCCGTTCGCGATCGCCAGAAGCTGGAACGGCTTTCCAAGCTGCCGACATTGGCCGAGCTACCCGGAAAGCGCGGCACCGCACCAAGATTCGGCACCGACGTCTCATTCGACGATGCGGTCCGAGGTTTCCGGGCGCGCCTACTCCGGGCGGCAGGACCCGGAGCAAGCCGGGTGGTGGTGACGGCGCCGTTCGGCGGCGAAGGAACCACGACCACGGCGCTGAACCTGGCGAAGGCATCCGCCGAAGCCGGCGAGGATGTTCTGCTCGTTGAGGGCGATACGCGCCGACCGGTGATCGCCGGTTTGCTCAAAGTCGAATCGGGCGAAGGACTGGCCAGCGCGCTGGCCCACCCCGAAATCGCAGTCGAAGTTGTCAAGCCGACCCCGATTGCCAAGCTGTTCATGCTCGCCCCACGTGCCGCCCGCCGTGACACCCTGCCCTGCAGCGCGTACCCGCCGGAGGTCCTGGACAACGTGATGCAGGAGCTGTCTGCCACCTTTACCCGGACGGTAATCGACGGCCCGCCGGTGCTGGCGACGGCCGACTCGGGCATGCTGGCCGGCGCCGTACAGGCCACGGTGTTGGTTGTTCGGGCGCGGCGCACCACCGAGGAAGAACTCACCGACGCCTTGACCGCGTTGCACGCGGCCGGGGCCCGCATCATCGGCACGGTGCTGACCGACGCCAAAGTGGCTCGGCACACCAGGGCTGCCGCCCGGACCTATCGGGCGAAGCTCGGCGGATCGGCGTGATTCGGTACCTGCGGTATCGCCACCGCTTGGTCCTGGCCGCAGTAGTCGTGGCGGCGTTCCTGTTTGGGTGTTTCGCCTTCGGCGTGGCCTCGGTTCGTGACCCGTACGAAGGTGCCGTGCTCGTCGGCGCGATGTTCGCTCTGGTCGTGTACTGGGCGAGACCCGAGGCGATGGCGTGGATCGCGTTGTTCTACACGTTCGGCGCGCTGCCCATTGGTTTGTACATCGGCAAAGTCGTCGGCCCGACAACGATCTACGTCTGGCACGTCGTGGTGATATTGGCGATCTTCTACCTCATCCAACTGGTGCGGCCAAGGTTCTCCGATTACGTACCGCCGGGGCTCTTCGTGTTGACGGTCGTGTTTTTCACCGGGGTCGGGTTCGCAGCCGGGCACTCCCCCGAGGCGATACTCCACGAAGTGGCATGCCTGTTCGAAATGGTCGCGGGGTACTTGCTGGCACTGCTGATCGTCTACGGCGATTACATCAAGAGAGCGACGCAGACGCTCGTCCTGACGCTGTGGTTTTCGGCGGCGATGGCCATCGTGAGCTCGTCGTTGGGGCTGCGACTGACCGGCCGCTTTGAAACCATCGGCGAGTCGACCACCGGCGGCTCGGTCACCCGCTTGATCATCCCCACCACCGCGCCGGCCCTCGCCGTGCTGGCCGCGCTGGTCGCCGCCCAGGTCCTCGGCAGGGTCAGGCCCGCGACGTTTTTCGCTATGGGTGTGCCCTCATTGATCATTTCGCTGCTGGCTTTTTCCCGCGGCACCCTGATCGCGATCGCCGTGGCCGCCGTCGTCGCGTTCTTTGCGAACCCCGGCTGGCAAGCGCTGCGGCGCTCTGCCGCGTTTACCCTCACCAGCGCCGCGATGTTGGCAGCAATGGTGCCGGCCGCACTCTTCCTGCTGCAGCATTCGAAGGCCGGAGCATGGCTGGGCCACCAGTTCGCCGGCTTCAGTTACCGCGTGCTCGGCGGCGTCACGGCCAGTTCGCTCGCGGTGGACGATTCCACGAAGTACCGGCTGGTCGAAAACGCCGACCTCACCCGCGCGATTGCCAAAGCACCCGTGTTCGGCCACGGCATCGGCTACGCCTATCGACTGGCCTTCGGTGACGAGGGCTCGGGGAACGACCAGTTCGGGTTCGACAGTTTTACCGTGCTGCTAGGTACCACCTATGCACACAATTTCTACCTCTGGTGGCTCGTCAAAGCCGGGGCGGTGGGCATGGCGGTCTTCGCGTGGTTTGCGCTCAGGCCGGTGATCAGGGCGCTGCGCAGCGCATCGAAGCCGGCGAAGATCGCGGGCGCCGTCTGCGCCGGCCTGCTGGTTTTGAACATTTTTGGTCCAAACATCGAAGACACCCCCGATTCCGTCGTGTTCGGCATGGTGCTGGGCTCGGCGATGGGGTTCGCCAACCTGGCTCGCAGGCGGCCGGCTGAACCCAGCAACGCGGGCCTCGATGACGACACAGCTGCCGACCGAGCGACAACCGAGCCGATCCCGGTGCTGGTAGGCGGCTCGGGCGCTTCCGCCGGGTCGCCGAGGCACTCGTCGCAGTCGCGCTGACGCCGACTTCATCGCAAGGCCCCCGGCCCTCAAAGTAAGGATCCTCCGCCAACCGGAGTCGCAAGTTATTACCGAACTCACAGTTTGTTTTTGTGGTCAGTGCATACCTATAGCATGTATTGTCTCGGATATGCAGGCTTCCAGTTCGTCATCGGCCCTCCTCCTCGAGCCAGCTCGCGGCGGGGTCGACAGCGGATGGTCTGGCGAAGTCCACACCCTTCCGCGTCGTCGACGCGAGGCGACTGGCGCGGTCGTGACGATTGCGACACCACAAGTCCGGACGGATGACCCGATGCCTAACCGAATCATCAACAGCATGACCGTGGTCAAGAATGAAGACGACGTCGACGCGTTGATCCAGGAATTCCTTACTTCCCGATCGAGTCGCATCATCTCTTTCGTCAATGCGCATGCTTTCAACATGTGCAACCGCAATCGAGAGTTTGCCGACGCCGTATTGCAGTCGGACATTATTTTGCGCGACGGCATCGGCATGCAGCTGCTCTTCAAGGTGTTGAACATCGACGCCGGGCTGAACATGAATGGCACCGACCTCATTCCGCGGTTGCTGGATAAAGCGAAAGGCCAGCGGGTCGCCATCCTGGGCACCGCGGATCCGTATCTGTCCAGCGCGGCTGGCCAGCTCAAGCAGGACGGTCACAACGTGGTCGTCTGCGAGGACGGATTTCAAGACAAGACGACGTATCTGTCACTGATTGAACAGCACCGGCCGAAGATCATCGTCCTGGGAATGGGCATGCCCAAACAGGAAATCGTTGCCGCGTACCTGCGCGAGCATGCCACCGACAACCCGCTAATCATCAACGCGGGTGCCCTGATCGATCTCATCGGCGGTAAGGCAAAGAGGGCACCGCAGTGGATGCGTCGTGTTCACCTGGAATGGCTCTTCCGTCTCCTGAACGAGCCGAAAAGGCTGTTTCACCGCTACACGACAGGCAATCTCGTATTCCTGGGCCGGTTCAACCGCATACGTAAGACCTTTGTCCCGGTGCTGGATCTTGGGGTGGATCTAGAGCGCGAAGAACTGGCCATTTGATCCTGCGTCGCTGCTAGCTCGCCGGACGATATCCCGGTCAGCGCCGATTCGCCACCACTTCGGTGAGCACACCCGACAAGCGATCCGCAACGTAGTCGACAGTGCATCGCTGCGCGTAGTGACGCGCCGCCGCAGCTCCGCGCTGCGCCGCGATGGACGGATCGGCCAGCTCGTCGAATGCGGAGACCAGCCCGGCGACGTCATCGACACCGACCACCGGGCAGCCCGGCGGTTGGTATTCCGGTAGGCCGCCGGCCGTGGAAACGATCGGTGCGACGCCCAGCTGCATCGACAGCACCTGCACCCCGCTTTGCGAAGCGCGCCGGTAATGGGCGATCGAACCCTTCGCGGCGGCCAGTGTCGCGACGATGTCGGAATAGCGATAGCTGCCGGCACGCCGCCTAACATGTTCGGGCAGGGTGCGGACATCAAAGGAGCCGTCGCCGATGAGCACCAGATCGTCACCGCGCCACCCGCCGCCGGCCACGTGTTGATGCCAGGCCTCAAGCACCAGCTCGATGTTCTTGTATGGATGCAGCCGGCCCACCATCACGAAATCACGACGCTCTTCGGGGCCCACCAGCGAGGGCACCAGCGTCGGGTCCAAGTCGCTGGTGAGTGGCAAGACGTGTATGCGGGTACCGCGTACATCGCGCCGCCTGGCGATGGCGGCTGCGACATGGTCGCTGTAGACGATCGTGGCCGCCGAGCGGGCGCCCCATCGGTCGAACACGGCGCGCTCATAAGCCGGCCGTTGTTCGATCGCGTCATGGGGACGGTCGTCGTGTACCAGCTGAACGCGAGGAACCCGTCCGGCCAACGCGATCCACCGCGGATCTCGGACTAGCTCGGCGACGACGACGTGCGGCCGATACTCGCGAATGCGCCGCCACGCCGCGATGCTGGCCGGCCAGGTCGCCGCCGTGCGGAACCGCGGATCGAGCACCAGCTCGTAATCGCGGGGCGCGTCGCACTCCGGGTGCAGGTCGCAGGTCACCAGCAACACGTCGGCGCCACGCCGGTGCAACGCCTCCACCTGAACACGCGCCAGCGGCCGCATCCAGGGCGACAGCCACAGCACCCGAAGGCCCGTGTGTGTCGAACTCGACACCTTATTTACCGTTGGGAGAGATCAGGGTGTCGCGCGGAATATCAAGTGTCGCAATCGGATACAACCCGGAGTTGTCGCGGCCATCGCGCGCCAGCTGCATGGGCGGATAGTTCACCACATGCGTCGCACCCGGCTTGTGCTGTTGCCAGTCGACGGATGCACGCAGCGTGTAGTGTCCCGGCGCCAAGCCCGCCAGGTCGACGCGAACCGTCTCGGTGGCCGACGTCGGCACCGCTTGCTCGCGTGATTGGCTGGTGTCGTCGGAGACCAGCGATTTGAGGTTGACCGTTGCCGGTATCGTCCGCACCACGGCTCCGGAGAAATCCACCAGCTGGTAGCTCGGTACCCAATTCTCGGTGGCGGCTGCGGATCCGTAATTCTTCCACACCGCCAAAATCGTTGCCGCCTTGTCCTGGAGCGATTCCGATCCGGGCCGTGCCTCGACCGAATATCGATAGCCGGCGGAGGCGTTGGCCTGGGCCCACAGCACGTACAGCTTGGGGTCCATCGCCGAATTCGATTCCCGGTCCGGGAAATTGAAGCTTGACGTCATCGACACGTGATATCTGACGACGTCGTGCAGGCCCTTTTCGTAGTACGTCCGGGGATTGGTTCCGCTGGGCAGCTGGCACCATTCGGTGATCAGCGGCGCCGAGGACAACCGTTGCTTGATCGCGTTAACGACCGCATCGCTGGACCGCACGTATTGAGAGTCGTTGGATTCGGCCCACGTCGGCAACGGCGAGTACACCCCGAGGCAATCAGCACGGATCCCCACCGGCGCGGACAGTTTGTTCGTGACGTCGTCGGCGAGCAGTTCGCGCACGATCTCCGGGTTGTCCGGCGCAGTCACCAATTGCGTGTGAGGGAAGGCGTTTACATTCGCTGCGACCAGCTCCCGAATGGATGCGGTGGTGATGCTCTGGTCACGAAACTGGCTGTAATACCCCAGCTTTGCCACGCTATCGTCAGGCGCCGGACCAGGGGCACCCAGCGTGTCGCGCAAATAAGCTATGTGGTTCTCGCTGAAATCCCCGTAGCCGGAGAACTCGAATACGCTGAGCCGCTCATCGCGGTCATACCGACGACCGAGCGCACCAAGCAACTGCTCGAATGCGTGCAGGTAATTGGGATGGTTCCAGTTCGGCACCACCTGCGTCACTCCGGCTGCGGACCCGGTCGGTGGATTCGGATAGCTGGTGGTAGCACCAGGCATGGCACGCACCCACTCGGGAACCCCGATGTTGGTGTTGTTCGGGTAGGAATCGTCGCAGCAGGAGTTGTAGGCGTAGACGCGAAGTGTCATCCGCATATTGCGGTCGGCCAATTTCGCCAGCGCATTGTCGATCACGCTGAAGTCGAACTTGCGATCGTCAGGAGCGTCGGGTGGCAACGTGCGAGGGTCGGTGGGCTGTATCTGCCGCCATGAGATGCGCAGACTGGCGTCGTAGGATGCCGGCCAAGCCCGATAGCGCTGCTGCGCGGGATCGCCTTGTGGGAAAAGGGGTTGCAGGAGGTCTTCGTACTGGCCGCGCAGCGGGTTGGGAATCTCCAGCGTGTTCGACGGTATGACCGGATTGACCATCGCGCTCAGCGGACTAGTTTGCTTGTGACCGCCACAACCGTTGAGTACCAACATTGCGAACACGGCAACGACCAGTGCCTTTTTGCTAATTTTTCGGACCATTCTCTTCTTCAGTTAGATCGTGCCGAGTGACAAGGCCTCACGATCGGCGAGGAAAGGCATCGGCATCCAGCGCGCCGACAGTAACGCCTCCATCGCATCGCCGGGGACGGGTCTTGACAACAGGAAACCTTGCGCGCGGTGACACCCGTGCTGCATCAAAGTCAATGCGGCGGCAGGTGTCTCGACTCCCTCGGCGACGACTTGCAGACCGAATGCTTCGGCCAGCCCGATGATGGCGCGAACGATGGCCAGGTCGCCGGCGTTGGTCCCCAGGTCGCGCACGAATCCGGCGTCGATCTTCAGCATGTCGACCGGCAGCGACTTCAGGTGCGACAGCACCGCATAACCGGTGCCGAAGTCGTCGATGGCCAGCTGCACACCGATCTCTTTGAGCTCCACGAGGGTGTTGAAGGTGGTGTCGATGTCGTGCACGACGGCACGCTCGGTGATTTCCAGGCACACCGACGCGGCGTCGATGCCGAACTCTTCGATCGTGTCGGCGACACTTCGAACGAATCCACGGGTGATCAGCTGGACGGGTGAGACGTTGATGCGCAGGATGGCGCCGTGCCCGACGCCGTTGGCACGCCAGCGGCTGAATTCGGCGCAGGCGGTACGCATTACCCAGCGGCCCAGCTCCCCGGCCAGATTGCTCGATTCGGCCACGCCGATGAACGAGTCCGGCAGCAGCAGTCCCCAGATCGGGTGCCGCCAGCGGACCAGCGCTTCGGCGGCCACGACCGCGCCGGTCCACAGGTCGACCTCGGGCAGATAGTGCAGCAGCAGCGCCTCGCTGCCGATATCGCCTTGGAGATGCAGCTCAATGTCGTTGCGGAACGCGCTCTTCAACGACATGTCGTCGGTGAACACCGCGATCTGGTTGCCGCCGGCGCGCTTGGCGGTCAGCACCGCCTCGTCGGCACGGCGCAGCAGGGCGGTGCAGTTGTCGCGCTCCGGCATGCCGACCGCCAGCCCGATGCTGACGGTGCGGCTGATCATGTGGCCACCGATCGCCAGCCGCTCGCACAACATCCTCGACAAGCGGCGGGCGAACGACTCCGCCGTCTCCGGCGACATCGACTGCCCGGGCACGACGACGAACTCGTCGCCACCGAGCCGGGCGATCATGGCTTGGCTTCCGGCGCAGACCTGAATGCGCTGCGCGAACACCCGGATGAACCAGTCACCCGCGGTATGGCCCAGATAGTCGTTGATCGGCTTCAACCGGTCCAGGTCGAGATACAGCACCGCGACGGGCCCCGGCTTTCCGGCGGCGAGCCGCTCGGACAAGTGCGCGACCAGCGCCCGCCGGTTGTACAGGCCGGTCAGATCGTCGTGCTCGGCCAGATAGCGAAGCTTCTCCTCTGCCGCAATACGCGCTTGCAGCTGCGCGAACAGGGCGGCGACCGCCTCGAGAGCATTAATCTCGGCTTGCTTCCACTTGCGGGCGCCGAATTTGACGAATCCGAGCACGCCGGTCGTCATCTCGCCCGAGACCAGCGGTGCAGCTGCCACCGAAGGAGCGGTGGGCTGCTTGGGTCCCGCCAGCCACCGCCACCACGAACGGCGGGGCTGGCCGGGCGATATCACCATCGGTTTCCTGCCCTGCTCGCATTGGGTTAGCAGCGGGTCGGAGCCGGCGAATTGGACAACGGCCTCCGGATCCGGATCCGGAACCTCAATTCGCGGTGGCCAATCCGCAACCAGCACCGAGGCACGGGAAAGCTCGTCGCGGTGCCGCAAGAAGCTGGCGTCCACATCGAATTGCTCGACAAGTTGCGCGAGGACTTTTTGACTCACCTTGGTCGCCGTGGACGCCGTGGCTTCCATCAGCTGAGCGGCAACGGAGGTGACGACCAGGTCCAGGCTGCTGCGTGGCACGGGCTCCTCCGATACGGGGCACATGTCCCAGCTGGGCGCCTGGCCCAATCGGGGGGTCGTCTTCAAGCTTGCCCATTTTCAAGGCACACCAATGCGCACTGGCGAACCCCATCTTTCGCGGCTTGTCTTGGTGGTGTTTTGGCCGGTGGCAGGCCGCGAATTGGAGTTAGCGCAGGGTATCACGCACGAGCCGGCCCATGCCGGATGTCGACGTGATCGCAACGCGGCCCGGACCTGGGTCCCGCAAACTTTCGCGCCTGGGTGCGTCAACTACGCTGGGTGCTCTTGAAGCGCACCATTAGCGACCTGCTGCACCCGGCTCTGCCGAGCTTGCAATCGCCAGGAAGCACACCGCTGGAGGCACCGAAGATGCCGGTCGCACGCTCGGTCAGACATTGGCTCGCCCCGACCGCGAAGGCTGTCGCACCGCGCTTGTTCTGGCGGCGGAAATACCGCATCCTGCAACGTCTGGGCCAAACTCGCCCGGACGTGCGGCTGGTTGCGTCGCTGTGCGATGCCAACCGCGTCTCGGTGGACGTCGGGGCCGATGTCGGCGAATTCACGATCGCGATGCTCGCGTCGTCGCGATCGGTGATCGCGTTCGAACCACGGCCAGCCCAGGCCCACGATTTGGCATCGATGTTCGACGCGGTCGGCGTCCCGGTCAGGGTGGAAGCGGTGGCGCTGTCGGACAAGCCTGGAGTGACGACCATGCGAGTGGTGGAGTCGGAGCCGGGCCGCAGCACGATCGACACCGACAACGTCCTGCGCGACGTGGACGGCGGTTCCGTCCAGAGCATCGACGTGCCAGTCAAGCGCCTCGACGATCTGCACCTGGATGGCGTCGGCCTGATCAAGATAGACGTGGAGGGCCACGAACTGGCCGTGTTGCTTGGCGCCACTGACACACTCGCGCGCAACCAACCAGTGCTTGTGGTGGAAGCCGAAGAACGCCACCACCCGAATGCCGTCGGCGAAATCGCCGATTTGCTGACTGGGCTCGGCTACGCGGGCTACTTCGAGCTCGAGGGCGCTCGGCGGCCGATAGCGGAATTCGACCCAGCCCAGCATCAAAACCCGGCCCGCATCGGCAGCCACGAGGACGACCGGGTGGCCTACCGGGACTACGTCAACAACTTCGCTTTCTTCCCCAACGGCGTTTGACCGTCGCACTCTGGCCTGGGCCGAGTGATACAGCTCACAATCGCGGCCCGAATTGTCACGCCGTGCCGTCCTGCGGTGTCTCAAGGGCACAAGTCCCGCGAGAATAGGAGACAGCAATGACCGAGAGCACACATGTCGTCATCGTCGGCGGTGGATACGCCGGCACCCTGGCGGCAAATCGCCTGCGGCAGCGGCCGGACATCGAGATCACCCTGGTGAATCCCCGTCCGGTTTTCGTCGAGCGAATCCGCTTGCACCAGCTGGTCGCCGATACCGGCGCCGCGACCGCCGACTACGGCACCCTGCTGGGCGACGGCATCCAGCTGGTCGTCGACGCCGTCGAGCGGATCGATGCGGCCGCCCGGCGCCTCGTTGCTGACGTCTGGCACCGCGCTGGACTACGACTACCTGATCTACGCCGTCGGCAGCACCGGCGCGGTGCCCGCCCAGCTATCGGTGGCCGGGGCCGCCGAATTCGCGCACTCGATCTGCGACCTGGAAAGCGCGCAGCGGCTGCGCTACGCGCTGGCCGACTTGCCGCTGGGCGCACCGATCACCGTGGTCGGCGGCGGCCTGACGGGCATCGAAACGGCGTCGGAGTTGGCCGAGCGGGGCCGCCCGGTGACGCTGGTGTGCGGCGGCACGCTCGGAACGACGCTGAGCAAGCGCGGCCGGCGTTCGGTGGCCAAGCAACTGCGCCAACTCGAGCGTCAACATCCTGGAATCGGTCGCCGCCAGCGAGGTCCGCTGGGACAGTGTCGTGCTCAGCGACGGCGCGGTGCTGCCCAGCGCGGCGACCGTGTGGACGGCCGGGTTCGCCGTGCCGGATCTGGCCACCCGCAGCGGGCTGCACACCGACGAGCTGGGCCGGCTGCTCACCGACGAGACGCTGACCAGCGTCGACGACGATCGCATCGTCGCCGCGGGTGATGCCGCCGCGCCGTCGGGCCAGCCGTTGCGGATGAGCTGCCAGGCCGCCGGGCCGTTGGGCGCCCAGGCCGCCAACACCGTGCTCGCCCGGATCGCCGGCGACACCCCCGCGGCGCTCAGCCAGGCGTTCGTCGGGCAGTGCATCAGCATCGGCCGCGCCCGCGGCACGCTGCAGTTCTCGCACACCGACGACAGCCCGGTGAACATGGCCCTGGGCGGTCGAACCACCGCCGCCATCAAGGAACGAATCTGCCGGGGCACGCTGTGGGCCATCCGGCGCGAGGCCGCGAAGCCCGGCTCGTACTTCTGGCTGAAGGGCGGTAGCCGGCCTCCTCAACCGGCCGACGAGCGGGTCGCGATCAAATGATCGCGACCGGCGAGCACGCGGAACGGTTCACGCTGCTGCGCCCATTGCTGTTCACCATCGCCTACGAAATCCTCGGCTCGGCCACCGAATCCGACGACGTGTTGCAGGACAGCTATCTGCGGTGGGCCGACGTCGACCTGTCGGCGGTGCACGACACCAAGTCGTATCTGGCCCAGCTGGTGACCCGCCAGGCGCTCAACGCCTTGCGGGCCGGGGCCCGTCGCCGTGAGGAGTACGTCGGGCCGTGGCTGCCCGAGCCGCTGCTGCTCGACGACCAGGACCCGTCAACCGATGTCGTTCTGGCGGAATCGGTTTCGATGGCAATGCTGGTCCTGCTGGAAACGCTGAGCCCCGACGAACGGGCGGTGTTCGTGCTGCGCGAGGTGTTCGGTTTCGACTACGGCGAGATTGCCGACGCGGTGGGCAAACCGGCGCCGACGGTCCGCCAGGTCGCACACCGGGCCCGCGAGCATGTACGGGCGCGCCGCAAGCGCTTCGACAATGATAGACCCGCAGCGCAACGCCGCGATCACCGCGCAGTTTCTGGCCACCGCGGCCAGCGGCGACGTGGAGGCGCTGGTGGCGATGCTCGCGCCGGACGCCACGTGGATGGCCGACAGCGGCGGCAAGGTGTCCGCGGCGCGGCGGCCCGTGGTCGGCGCCGACAAGGTGGCCCGGGCCATCGCCGGGCTGATGCGCAGGGCGGCAGCGGCGCTGCGGGTGGAAATGGTGACCTGCAACAGCGCCCCGGCGGTGTTGCTCTACTACCGCGGACAGCTCGAGGGCGTCATCACGTTAGAGATCGCCGGCGACCAGATCACCAACTTCTACGTGATGCGCAACCCCGACAAGCTAGCCGCGCTGGCGACCGCCCGCGACATCAGCCGCGGCTGAGCGACGCCAGCCCTGGGGTGCGAAAATTCACCCTTCTGTCAAGCTAAGGCAGTGCGAATTGACCGGCTCGGCAACCTCGGCGAGGCACCGCGTGTGCTGCGCGCGATCGGTGATGCCACCGGCCGGCTCGAGTCTGCCACCGCCCGCCGCCCTGACCGGCGAATGGTTCGGCGCGCTGGCGGTGATCGCACCCAGTCTGGCGGTACGCCCGGTGGATGTTGCCGACGCCTTCGAGGTCCCGCTCGGCTCCCCGCACGGTCCGCCGCGGTGGGCGGTGGCTGGTTCGGCTACCTGTCGTATCCGGACGCCGGCGCCGACGGGCGGGGGCACCGGATCCCCGAGGCCGCCGGCGGCTGGACGGACTGCGTGCTGCGCCGCGACCGGGACGGGCAGTGGTGGTACGAAAGCCTCTCCGGGGCGCCGATGCCGCAGTGGCTGACCGCCGCGCTGACCGCGGCCCCGGGGCCGGTGCGCGATTGCCGGATCGACTGGGATGTGGCCGGCCGGGAGGCGCACCGCGGCGCGGTGCTGGCCTGCCTGGAGGCGATTCGTGCGGGCGAGGTCTACCAGGCGTGCGTGTGCACCCGGTTCACCGGGACGGTCGCCGGGAACTCGCTGGACTTCTTCATCGACGGCGTCGCGCGCACGTCGCCCGCCCGCGCGGCCTATCTCGCCGGGTGCGTGGGGCGCGGTCGCATCGCTGTCCCCCGAGCTGTTCCTGCGCCGTCGCGGCGCGGTCGTGATGTCGAGTCCGATCAAGGGCACGCTGCCCGCCGACGCCTGGCCGTCGGCGTTGCGCGCGTCGCCAAAAGAAGTGGCCGAGAACATCATGATCGTCGACCTGGTTCGCAATGATCTCGGCCGGGTCGCGGTCACCGGCACGGTCAAGGTGCCCGAGCTGCTGGTCGTGCGGCGCGCCCCGGGCGTGTGGCATTTGGTGTCGACGGTGTCGGCGCAGGTGCCGGTCGAGCTGCCCACCTCGGCACTCCTGGATGCCGCCTTCCCGCCCGCCTCCGTCACCGGAACCCCCAAACACCGTGCCCGCCAATTGATTTCGCAATGGGAACCACACCATCGCGGAATATATTGCGGCACTCTCGGGTTGGCGTCACCGATCGCCGGGTGCGAGCTGAATGTCGCGATCCGCACCGTGGAGTTCGACGCCGCCGGAAGCGCCGTGCTGGGCGTCGGCGGCGGGATCACCGCCGATTCCGACCCCGATGCCGAATGGGCGGAATGCCTGCACAAGGCCGCTCCCGTCGTCGGGCTGCCGTGCGCCGCGCCCGCTGCTGGGGTCGGTTGACGGTGGGTTAATCCTCGCTGCGGCGACCGCAGCACCGCGTCGTACAGCTGGCGCGAGCGCACGTCGGGATGGGCCGCGGCCACCTCGGTGCAGGCGTCCTTGACGCGAACCCCCTCGGCGACGAGGCTCGTGCGACCCGGGCCGACCAGCGACGGCACATCGGCGGGCGGGCTCGCGCCGGCCAGCACGACCGTGATTTCGCCGAGCACGCCGTCGGCCGCCCACGCCGCGAGTTCCTCGAGCGATCCGCGCACCACTTCCTCGTGCACCTTGGTCAGCTCCCGGCAGATCACCGCCGGGCGCGGAACCGCCGAGCTGATCGACGGCATCGAGCAGACACGCCGCCAGCCGGCGCGGCGACTCGAAGAACACGCAGGTGCGCCGCTCGTCGGCCAGCGAGGCCAGCCAGGTTTTGCGCGCCCCGCTCTTGCGGGGGGCGAAACCCTCGAAGCAGAACTTCTCCGCCGGCAGACCGGACACGGCCAGCGCGGTGATCACCGCGGACGGTCCGGGCAAGCACGACACCGGGACGCCGGCCTGCACGCACGCCACGACCATCCGGTAGCCGGGGTCGCTGATCAGCGGCATGCCGGCGTCGCTGACCACCAGCACCGTCGCACCGGCTTTGATCTCGTCGACCAGCGCGGGCACCCGCGCGGCCTCGACCTGATCGAACATGCTGACGACCCGGCCGGCGATGGCAACGCCAAGGGCTTTCGCCAGCGTTCGCACCCGCCGGGTGTCCTCGGCTGCCACCACATCGGCCTCGCCCAGCGCCGCGATCAGCCGCGGCGAGGCGTCCAACGGCTGGCCCAGCGGGGTCGCACCGAGCAATCAGGCGACCGTGGGACATGACGGACAGCCTACGATCGACACCGATGTCCGCCCCGCCCAGCGAAGCCTCCTTGAACGTGGAGGGTGCCGTGCAGGAGCGCGTCGTCCCCGTCGTCAGTCCGGGGCCGTTGGTTCCGGTCGCGGATTTCGGGCCGCTCGACGACATCCGCGGCTGGGTGGTCACCGGCATCATCACCCTGCTGGCCGCCATCACCCGGTTCGTCAACCTGGGCTCGCCGACCGACGCCGGCACCCCCATCTTCGACGAGAAGCACTACGCGCCGCAGGCCTGGCAGGTGCTGAACAACCACGGGGTGGAGGACAACCCCGGGTTCGGTTTGGTGGTCCACCCACCCGTCGGCAAGCAACTGATCGCGATCGGCGAGGCGATCTTCGGCTACGACGGCGTGGGCTGGCGGTTCACCGGCGCGCTGCTCGGCGTGGTGATGGTGACGCTGGTGATGCGGATCGTGCGGCGGATCAGCCGCTCGACGCTGGTGGGCGCGATCGCCGGCGTGCTGTGCATCTGCGACGGCGTCAGCTTCGTCGCCTCGCGCACCGCGCTGCTCGACGGCTTGCTCACCTTCTTCGTGGTGGCGGCGTTCGGCGCGCTGATCGTCGACCGCGACGAGGTTCGCCGGCGAATGCACATCGCACTGCTGGAAGGCCGCAACGCCGACACGGTGTGGGGTCCGCGGCTGGGTGTGCGCTGGTGGCGCTTTTTAGCCGGCGTTCTCCTCGGATTGGCTTGCGGGACAAAGTGGTCCGGCCTCTACTTTGTGGTGTTCTTCGGCGCGATGTCGCTGGCGTTCGACGTGGCCGCACGGCGGCAGTATCAGGTGACCAGGCCGTGGCTGGGCACGTTGCGGCGCGACCTGGTCCCCACCGGCTACGCGCTGGGACTGATCCCCATCGCGGTGTACCTGGCCAGCTATGCGCCGTGGTTTGCGTCCGAGACCGCGATCGACCGGCACGAGGTCGGCCAGACGATCGGCCCGCACAGCGACTTTCCGGTGCCCGACGCCCTGCGCTCGCTGTGGCACTACAGCGCGAAGGCGCTGCAATTCCATGCGGGCCTGACGAATTCGGCGGGCAACTACCACCCATGGGAATCCAAGCCGTGGAGCTGGCCGATGTCGTTGCGGCCGGTGCTGTACGCGATCGATCAGCAGAACGTCAGCGGCTGCGGCGCGCAATCGTGCGTCAAGGCAGTCATGCTGGTCGGCACGCCCGCCATGTGGTGGCTGGCGGTGCCGGTGCTGCTTTATGCGTCGTGGCGGGCGTTCATTCGTCGAGACTGGCGCTACGCGGTGATCCTGGTCGGCTACTGCGCCGGATGGCTGCCGTGGTTCGCCGACATCGACCGGCAGATGTACTTCTTCTACGCGGCCACGATGGCGCCGTTCCTGGTGATGGGGATCGCGCTGATCTGCGGCGACATTCTCTACCGCCCCCCTAGCCAAACCGCGGAGCGCCGAACGCTGGGACTGATCGTCGTGAGCGCTTACGTCGCTTTGGTGGTGACCAACTTCGCGTGGCTGTTCCCGGTGCTCACCGGTCTGCCCATCTCGCAGCAGACCTGGGACATGGAGATCTGGCTGCCCAGCTGGCGGTAGTTGCGGCGCCGGCGTCGACGGCGAGATTGCCGCCATGGCTGTGATGCGGGTGCCGACCACGACCCTGACGGCAATCTCGCTGACATGTCGGTCAGTGCTCGCATCATGGGCGCGTGGTGGGGGTCTTTCTCGGAAGCGAAGCGATAGCGCGGGGCACGCTGACCCGCGGTCAATTGCGTTGGAACTACCGGCAAATCCATCGCGATGTGTACCTGACAAAGGACGCGCCGAGATCGCTGCGGGACAACATCTACGCGGCCTGGCTGTGGTCGGGCCGCAAGGGAATCATCGCCGGCCGTGCGGCCGCCGCGCTCCACGGAGCGAAATGGGTCGACGATTTCGCGCCGGTTGAGCTCCTCGGGCCGTTCAACCATCCACCGCCGGGCATCGTCGTTCGTCGCGAACGGATCGAGTTGGAGGAAACCGTGGAAGTGGGCAGCCTCCGCGTAACCGGTCTTGCGCGAACGGCATTCGATCTGGCGCGGCATTTACCACGCGGTGTCGCGGTCGCCAATCTCGACGCGCTGTCAGCCGCGACCGGGGTCACCGCGTCTGACGCAGCAGCGTTGATCCCTCGCCACACGGGGGCGAGGGGCGTCCGCCAGTGCAGGGAGGCTCTGGACCTGATGGACGGCGGTGCGCAGTCGCCCAAAGAGAGCTGGTTGCGGCTCGTCCTCATTGACGCTGGCCTGCCGCGGCCCGTCACGCAGCTCAAAGTCACCGATGGCCATCTCGTTGCCTACCTCGACTTGGGATGGGAAACGCCAATGGTGGCGCTCGAATACGACGGCGACCACCATCGCAGCGATCGGCGCCAATACGTCAAAGACATCCGCCGAGCAGAAATGGTGGAACGAGCCGGTTGGCACGTGATCAAGGTCATCAACGAGGACCGGCCGGACGTCATCGTTCGACGGACTCGGGACGCCCTGACACGCCGATTGGCGTCGAGATTGCCGTAGTGGTTGCGGCAGGGGCCAAAACACGACCCTGTCGGCAATCTCGACGGAAAACTAGGAAAGCGGATCCCGCGCGACCGGGCACGACATGCACCGCGGCCCGCCGCGGCCGGTGCCCAATTCGGACCCCGCGATCGTCAACACCTCGATGCCCGCGTCCCGCAGGCGAGCGTTGGTCTGCACGTTGCGCTCGTAGGCGACGACGACGCCGGGCGCCAGCGCCAGCGTGTTGTTGCCGTCGTCCCACTGCTCACGTTCGGCGATGACGGGGTCGAGACCGGTGTCGATGACGCGCAGCTTGTCGATCGCCATCGCCTTGGCGGCGGCTTCCAAGAACGGCGCCTCGTCGCCGATGTTCACCCCGTCTTGGGTGCGCTGAATCGTGAACGCCGAAAGCTTGTCGACGACGTTCGCGTACATGACGACGGTGTCGGTGTCGACCATCGTGCACACCGTGTCCAGGTGCATCTGCGCACGCCGCTGCGCGATCGGAACGGCGAGCACCGTGTGCGCCAGGTCGTCGTCAAAGAGGCTGCGCGCCAACGCTTCCGCGCCGGCAGGGGTGGTGCGCTCCCCTACCCCGACCGCGACCACGCCCGGGGAAAGCAGCAGCACGTCGCCACCCTCGACGGGCGCGGTGCGCGATTCGTAGGCCCGCCGCACCCCGGTGAACCGCGGGTGATGGGCATAGATGAGGTCGGTCAGCGATGCCTCGCGAACCCGGGCTTGCAGCGCCAGCGACGGGATCACCACCCGCGGGCCGATCCAGATCGACGAGTCCCTGGTGAACACCAGGTTCGGCAGCGGGTCGATGACGAAATCCGCACCGTGATGCATACGCAGCACCAGCGACACGTCGGTCCGGGTATCCGGTGGCAGCTCGTTGAACGTCATGCCGGCCATCAGGACGTGCGCCAGCTTGGTCGGGTCCAGGCCACGCAGGTACGCCGAGAGCTCTTGCGCCAGCGGCACTCCCAGCCGGCGTGCATTGACGGCGGCGGCAACCCCTTGCATCCGGGCGGCTCCGCTGTGGTTGAGCGCCTCGGCCAGCAGGTCGGACAGCAGCAGCACTTCCACCCCGCGGGAACGCAGCAGCCCGGCGAACCGGTCGTGCTCCTCCTGCGCACGGGCGACCCACGGCAACCCGTCGAAGAGCAGCTGGTCATTGTTGCCCGGGTTGAGTCGCCGCAGCTCGGCGCCGGGGCGGTGCAGGATCGCTACCCGCAGCACGCCTACCTCGGAATTGGTGCCCAGCTCAATAACACCCACAGCTAAACCGTAGCCGCGCCGATCATGGTCGTCGCGTCACACCCGAGGCGCGCTGGTGACCCGGCGAGTCCCGATCAGTCGAACGGATGTGCGATAGGCTGAGCGTCGTGGGGACCGCGGTACAGGGCTCGCTGTTCGAACACACCGAGCGACGGCACCTCGGCGATGGTGCCTTTATCGAGATTCGAGCCGGCTGGCTCAGCGACGACCCTTCGGGTGCTCAAGAACTGCTCGACGCGCTGTTGTCCACCGTCCCGTGGCGGGCCGAGCGCCGCCAGATGTACGACCGGGTCCTCGACGTGCCGCGGCTGGTGAGCTTTCACGACCTGACCGTCGAGGAGCCGCCCCACCCGCTGCTGGCGCGGCTGCGTCGGCGGCTCAACGACATTTACGCGGGCGAGCTCGGCGAGCCCTTCACCACGATCGGGTTGTGCTGTTACCGCGACGGCTCCGACAGCGTCGCGTGGCACGGCGACACGATCGGCCGCAGCAGCTCCGAGGACACCATGGTGGCGATCATCAGTCTCGGCGCCACCCGGACCTTCGCGATGCGGCGGCGCGGCGGCGGGCCGTCGTTACGGCTGCCGCAGTCGCACGGCGACCTGCTGGTGATGGGCGGATCCTGCCAACGCACCTGGGAGCACGCCGTTCCGAAGACCTCGTTGCGCAAGGGCCCGCGCGTCAGCATCCAGTTCCGGCCGCGCGACGTGCGCTGAGCGTCAGCTGCGGATCGCGGCCACGGCTTTGACGAG
This sequence comes from uncultured Actinomycetota bacterium, assembly GCA_963794245.1. Taxonomy (GTDB): domain Bacteria; phylum Actinomycetota; class Actinomycetes; order Mycobacteriales; family Mycobacteriaceae; genus Mycobacterium. The sequence goes on from CAWCDD010000010.1 coordinate 874,739, forward strand.
CAAGTCGCGGGCACGCTGCGTGTCGACCTTGGCGACCGGCTGGTCGGCGACGACAAGCGGATTGGCGATCACGATCACCTGGTAATCGCCGAACTGCGCGGAGTAGTCGTACAGCTCGCCGGTGCGGGTACCGCCCGCCAGCACCGCTTGCAGGACGCGGTGCACGCCGAACGTGTGCGTCCCGTCGATGGGCGGCGCGTCGATGACCTCCAGGCCGCCGCGAACCTGGCCGCCGGAGAACGCGACCTTGTCGCAGTCCTTGCCCGGGTCGTTCGTCGGCAGCGGCTTGGAGGTCTCCACCGCGATGACGACGTACCGGTTGCCGTTGCCCTCGGCGGATACCGCGGCCATGTTGCCCTGCACGTCCGGCGGCATGTCCGGCCCCGACGCCAACTTCGCGCAGTTGGCCGGATCGAACTTCAGCCCCTCGGGCAGCTTGCGGGCGGACAGCAGTTTGGGATCGATCGCGCGTTCCGAAATGTCGGTGACCTTGAACTCGGGTCCGAAGTTCGACTTGATCTGGACGACCTTGGCGATGTCGGCGTTTGTCGCGGTGGTGGTATTCGACGAGCAACCGGCGAGCACGAACCCGGCTGCGACGACGCACACCAGCTTGGACACCGTGGCTAATCTACCCAAAGCCAGACGTTCAGCTGCGCAACGTGGACACCGTTTTGGCGAGCAGATCGGCGGCGAATTGCGGCGGCAGGGCCGGCAGCGCGGAACCCGGATCGGTGGTCAAGGTGGTGAACGCGTAGTAGTTGCCCAGGTACGCGATGAATGTGTATGTCCGCGAATCGATTTCGGTTCCGGACTCGACCGATGATTTGATGTCGGCGACCATGGCGACGGTTTCGGCACCGTCGATATGCGGGGGGTCGGTCAGCCGCACACTGATCGTGGTCCGCTCGGAGGTCATGGCCCACTGGCCACATGCGTCGACGACATCGTGGTCAAGGACCGTTGGCCCTGGCAAAGACACCACGATGGCGTTGATGACGCCGCCCTGACCCGAGGCGGACAAGCCCTGCGCGGATTGGTCTTGCCCCTTGCCGGGATCGGCGAGCGCGGCGCATGCCGTCGGCTTGGATCGCCGCATCGGCGTCGAGACCCCAGATCGCCCGGGGCGAGGCCGCGCTGGGGATGCCGCTGGTGACCTCGTAGTTGGGCGGCAAGTCGCGAACGACCCGCTTGATGTTGGCGGGGTTGACGGCGGTGCCATGCGCCGACGGCGACGTCGAGACAGACGGTCGATGTGACGGCGGGTGGGTGCATCCAGCCATCAACACCGCGAGCAACGCGCCAATCCAGAACGGCCGCATGCCCGTTGATATCACGAGACGCCGGATCAGCCGAGCGCCTCGATCACCTGACGGGCGACGCGTCTGATCTCGTCGGCCATCTCACGCTTGATGCCCAGGTCGCGCCGGCGCGGCACATCGATGACGGTGGTGATGACCCCGACGTCCTCGCGCTGCCAGACCGCGCCGTAGCGGTCCATGATCATGCGCATCGGCAGATTGTCGGAAAGCATTCGCGCGGAGAATCTTTCGACTCCGTCGACCTTGGCGGCGATCGACAGCGCACCGATCAGAAAGCTCCCGATCCCCCGCCCCTGATAAGCATCGGCGACGATGAATGCGATCTCGGCGACCGTCGGATCGTTTTCGTCGCGGACAAAGCGCGCGTCGGCCACCGGGTCGGTGCCGTCGGTCACCACCCACACGAAATGGTCGACGTAGTCCACCTCGGACAGGTAGTGCATCAATGCCGCCGACGGCACCCGGGCCGTCATGAACCGCCGATACAGCGTCTCACTGGAGAACTGGATATGACCGTGCACGGTCCGCTCGTCGTCGCCGGGCAGCACCGGGCGCAGCAGCAGCAGGGTGCCGTCGCGCACCCGAATCGGAATGGGCGTGACGAAGGCGGCCAGCCGCTGGCGCACCATCCGCAGCAGCCGGGGCATGACGCCCGGGATCTGCACCAGCCGGGTGAACGCATCGTTGTCGCCGGTCCATCCGGTCAGCGGCTCGGTCGTGGTGACCGTCGCGATCCGGGGGCTGTTGCGAAGCAGGGCGATCTCTCCGATCAGCGCGCCGGCGGCGGTCTCGCCAATGGCCACGTCGCCGTCGACACCGATGTGCCTGATCTCGGCGGTACCCGAGGAGATGAGCAGGAACGTAACGGCCTGCTCCCCCTGCCGCATCAAAACCTGGCCGGTTGCGGCGCGCAGCGGCTGCAGGCTGGCCGCCAACGGCTCCAAGTCTTCGATGGCGCATCCTTCGAAGATGTCCATCGCGGCGAGTTCTTCCGCCCGCGCGCCGATCAATTCGGCCACGCCCATATCCCACGGATCCCCGAGTTTCGGCACGGGACTCGCGGTGCCCGCACAGCCATGAACTCGCCGCCCTGCTCTCGTCCCACCCGCCACAGGCGCACAGCCCATATTGCGGTCCGACCTCGCTTAGGTTATGGCGTTCGCTGCTCAGGCGGCAATAACGGCGGGCAGGCGAGAATTGAGAAGCCGCCCCGGCACGGTGGTTGACTTGCCGAATCGTTAGAACTGACGGTTGCTAACGTCGAGTCAGATATGGATGGCGACAAGCGATTTTATTAATCCGGCGAATCGTTCGTACCAGATCACGGATGATGGGAAATATCGCCGCATCTGCGAAATACCGATCAGATCAATCTCGTCAACCTGATCCTGCGCCTCCGCGCGAGTATGGGTCCGAATATGTCCACGGTTCCAGCGCATCGATATTTGTACCCGCGCTTCGTAGGGTAACCATTGCAAGCCGGGGAAGAGCCAGTGCGGCTCAATCGGAAAATACCGGTAGGGCGTTTGCACCCAATGGCGGTCGGCGAGCGAGTGAATGTTATCGACCAATCGTTGACGCCTCACATGGCCGCCGACATGCTCGAGTACTGAATTAGAGAAGACAAGGTCAAAGTGATCGCGCGCAACTGATTTGGGCAAGTCGCAGGCATCCCCGTGGATTGCGGTGATCTCAGGACTCCACGACTCCAGCGCTTCTAAGTTCACGGTGGTGAGTGCCTTCGGCCGCACGGGAGCGAGTAGCCACGACTCCGGCGTCCCACCGAGGTCCAGCACTCTCATTTCGGAGAACGACGAGAAAGTCTCGATCAGGTGCTGCCATCGTCGAGCGCGGGCACGTCCGGACAACGACCGCCCCGAGTTAACGTCCGTCACAACGTCCCGCAACCAGTTCGACATTTACATCCAATCTTTGCCGTCGTAGAGAATCTCGCTTTCGAGCGTCATCTCGTGAGTGGTCTTGAAGTCCACCGCTTCGATAACCACCCGGCGATCGGTACGTCGGTGCCGCCTCCGGCGAACGAGATCCGCAGCGGCGCCCGGGCGCGGATTCGTGGGCGTGTCATCCAGAGTCTCTTCCGACGTGATTCGCTGCGCTGGCCCACGCGAGCCTAACAGGCTAACCAGCAGTTTTGTCGCTCTTTAGGGGTTACGAGTAGGGGTTCGCCGGCGCGGCAATGGGCGTGACCGAGACGGCCCGCAGGGTCGGGATCGGCGGTGTGTGGGGTTGCCGCTCGGCGGGAGTCACCACGCCCTCCACCCGCAACCAGGTGTTGTCCGCAAACCGGAAAGTGCCGGCGCCGTCGCGGTCGCGCAGGTGGATGCGGGCCAGCTGGGCGTCGGCCGCGCAACAGATGATGACGATGCGGGCCAGGTCGATGCCGCCGGGTTCGTTGAGGGCGAAGCCGCTGACCGTGATCAGCCGATTGTTCAGCGATCCCGTGCTGTCGTTGGCCGCCCGCATCATCACGTCCGGCAGCGAGACCTCCGGCGCCCGGCCCTGCGGTAACGGCGGAAATGCTTGGCGCAGCGCGTCATTGGAGACGTTTGTGACCGATCCCGTGGCGGCCTGGGGCCGCAGCGCCGGGGGCGTCACAAAGATCAGCACCACGATGGGCACGGCGAGCAACCACACCACGCCGCCGCGGTGGGCATGCCCGTCCTCGGGATCACGGTCCGGCGCGCCCCGACGGATGTCGGAGACGATGGCCACCAGCGCGAGTCCGATCAGCAGCGCGGCGGTTAGCACCAGCCACGGCAACAGCGTGGGCTTGACGTAGCGGGTGAACACGCCGGTCCAGACAATCAGCCCGATGCTCAGCCCGACCAGCAGCAGGATCGTGTTCTCGGTTTCGCGCTTCACGGCGAACCGCCCAGCAGCAGCACGCCGACCAGGGTGGCGACCGCGGTGGCGACGACCAGTGTCGCGGGGCCGAAGCGGGTGGCGAATGCCCGGCCGAACATGCCGGACTGCATCGCCAGCAGCTTGACGTCGACGGCCGGTCCGACCACCAGGAACACCAGCCGCGGGACCAGCGGAACCATCGTCAGGCTGGACGCCACGAACGCGTCGGCCTCCGAGCACACGGCCAGCGTTACCGCCAGTGCCGCCATGACGACGACGCCGAGAATCAAGTGCGCGCCCACGTGTTCGAAGATCCACGGCGGCACCAAAACGTGTAGTGCCGCCGCCGCGGCCGCTCCCACCACGAGGTAGGCCGCGGCCTGCAGAAAGTCATGCCGAGCCACATCGCAGAACACCAGCCATTTGGACTGCGTCCCTGGGCCGTGCGACTCGTGCGGCGGCAGGCGGCGGGTGATCCACTCGGTGCGGCCCCACCGCGACCAGGCCCAGCCCATCAGCACCGCGGTCAGCAGCGACGCGGCGACCCGGGCGATGACCATCTTCGGCTGCCCCGGGAACGCGACGGCGGTCGCGACCACCACGACCGGGTTGATGGCGGGCGCGGCGAGCATGAACGTCAAGGCCGCCGCTCCGGCGGCCCCGCCGTCGCCGAACAGCCGGCGCGCCACCGGCACCGAGCCGCATTCGCATCCGGGCAGCGCGGCCCCGGCCACACCGGCGGCAAGCACCGCCGCCGCGGGGCGGCGCGGCAGCCAGCGCACCAAGCGCTCGGGCGGCACGAACACCGCGATCAATCCGCTGACCACCACGCCCAAGCCCAGGAAGGGCAGGGCCTGGACGAAGACTCCGCAGAACACCGTTCCCGCGGTGGCCAACGCGGTGCTGTTCGCGACGACGGCACGCAGCCACGTCCCGAAGATGGCAAAGCCCACCAAACCGAAGACCAGAACTTCCATCGACCCGAAACGCGGTCGGCGCTCGGCCCTCATCTAACCCACCCGGCCTGGAATCTCACGACAGTTGATGAAAATGATTATCACTGTGGTGGACCGGCGCCCGCACCCGGCCCACCGGCGTCGCGGCGCGGTCCACTAGCGTGCAACGCAATGAGCCAGGATCCGGTCGAGCTGACCCGCGGCCTGATGAGCCAGACCGCCGAGCTCCGGCACGGTTTCCTTGACGTGTTGGGCGCGTCGACGAGCGCGCCGGTTCCGACGGTCGCGCAGCGTGCCATGAACAGCCCGTTCGTCGCGACGGTCTACGAACGGCTGTGGCGGCCGACCGCCTTTTACGTCGCCAGCGGTCTGACGCATCGCGCCGAGCAGCGACGCGCGGCGTCGGCGCTGCATCTGTCGACCGCTCACAGGTTGCTCGATGTTGCTTGTGGCCCAGGAAATTTCACCGCTCCCCTGGCCGCGGAACTTTCCGAGGGTGGCATTGCGGTCGGATTCGATATCTCCGAGTCGATGCTGACGCGAGCCGTCGCCGACAACAACGGGCCGCGAACGTGTTATGTCCGCGGCGATGCGCGCACGCTGCCGTTCGACGACGAAACATTCGACGCTGTCTGCTGTTTCGGTGCGCTGTACCTGATGCCCGAGCCATTCCGGGTGGCCGCCGAGATGGTGCGGGTGCTCAAGCCGGGGGGCCGGATCGCGATCCTGACCAGCTATGCCCCCGAAGCGGCGCTGCCGCGGCAGCTGATGACCGCGACCGCGCGCAGCATCGGGCTCACGATGTTCGGCCGACGCGACTTCGTCGACCTGTTCGCGTCGGCCGGGCTCGTCGACATCGAGCAGCAGACGCAGCGCGCGGTGCAGTTTGTCGTCGCCGCGAAGCCGGGCGCAGCGCCCTAGGACGCCGCCTTGACCACGCCGAGGATCCGGACGACCGGCGTGCCCTCTTCACATTCCAGTACCCAGGGAGCGCCGCCGTTGACGGGTTCGGAGGTGAGCTTGAACATAACCGGCAACCCGACCCGCCGCGACATCTGCGTGCACTCGACCTGGAACAGCCGGTAGTCGCCGTCTTCGTGAACAGCCAGCGAGGAGCCCGGCTGAACGGACTCGACCGGGACCTTCTGCAGGTAGTACTCGATACTCATCCACCTGACTTTAGAGCCGAGACCGTACCTAATCCGGCGCCGAAACGCCCTCTTATCGAATGTTCAGCTAAATTTTCCGACCCCATCAGACTCGGGGCGCTTGACGGCCTAAGCCGTCGTATCGGTCGCGCCGAGACGCAGGTGCTCGATGTGGTACACGGCCTCGTCGAGCAGTTGAGCGACGTGATTGTCGTAGAGGCGGTAGACGATGTTGCGGCCGTTGCGGTCGCCGGCAACCAGTCCGAGCGCCCGCAAGAGCCGCAACTGGTGAGACACCGCCGGCTGTTCCATCCCGACCGCGGTGGACAACTCGCCGACCGAGCACGGGGATTGCCGCAGCCGGGTCAGGATCATCAACCGATTGGGTGACGCCAAGGCTTGCAGCGTCTCGGCGATTTTGACGGCGGATATCGAGTCGAGGGTGGCCGGTGGCGTAACGCGCCCGTCGACCCCGTGTCCCATCTCTCAATTGAAGCACGCACCCACAAACTGATATGACATATGTAGAGCTTTACATGTATACATGTGGCGATCGTGTTTTCGAGGGAGGGGACGGAGCGGCTTCGATGAGTAGCGCCACCATGCAGCCGACGCGCGCGCCGTTGATAGCGAGGCCCGCGGGCCTGTGGTCAGTCGCATCGATCCGGTGGGCGACCGTCGCCCTCGTCCTGTTCCTGGCCGGACTCGCGGCTCAATTAGTTGACGCGCCCTGGTGGAGTTGGTGGGTTTTCTATCTGGCGTGCTACGCCACCGGCGGCTGGGCCCCGGCCTGGGAAGGCTTGCAAGCGTTACGCTCTCGCACGCTTGACGTCGACCTGCTCATGGTCGTCGCCGCCATTGGCGCGGCGAGCATCGGCCAGATCTTCGACGGTGCCCTGTTGATCGTCATCTTCGCCACGTCCGGCGCATTGGAAGACGCGGCGACCAAGCGCACCGAGGATTCGGTCAAGGGGTTGCTTGACCTCGCACCCGACCGCGCTGTCCGCATCGACTCCGACGGAGTCGAAGAATCCGTCGACGCTCAAGACCTTTGCATCGGCGACCTCGTCAGCGTGCGCCCGGGTGAGCGCGTCTCGGCGGACGGTGTCGTCGTCGAGGGCGCCTCCGATGTCGATCAATCGTCGGTGACCGGGGAGCCCATGCCGGCCGGCAAGGCCGTCGGCTGACGAGGTGTTTGCGGGAACCCTCAATGGCGCTGGGGCACTGCGCATTCGCGTCATCAAAGACCCGTCCGACACCGTCGTCGCCCGCATCGTCGCCCTCGTCGCCCAGGCATCAGAAACCAAAGCCAAGACGCAACTGTTCATCGAGAAGGTCGAACAACGCTATTCCGTGGGTGTTGTCGTGGCGACCCTGGCCCTGTTCGCGCTCCCCCTGATTCTCGGTGCCGAGCTACGGTCCACGTTGCTTCGGGCGATGACGTTCATGATCGTGGCGTCTCCGTGCGCGGTGGTGCTGGCGACCATGCCGCCGCTGCTCTCGGCGATCGCCAACGCGGGACGCCACGGTGTCCTGGTCAAGTCGGCGGTAGCGATTGAACACCTTGCCGACATCACCCAGGTGACCATCGACAAGACCGGCACCCTGACGACGGGAACGCCGCAACTCACCAGCATCGCCGCGGTTGACGACCGATACTCCGACGACGACGTGCTGCGGATCGCGGCCAGCGCAGAGCAGTTCAGCGAGCACCCACTCGGGCGTGCGGTCGTGGCCGCCGCCCGGGTACGCGGACTCGCTTTTCCGGAAGCGACCGATTTTCAGGCGCTTCCCGGGCGCGGCGTGCGTGCGCGTGTCGCAGGCCAGACGATCGAGGTACTGAGCCCGCGCGCATTTCACAGCAATCCGCCCGCCGCGAGCAGCCTCGAAAGCCAGGGCACTACCGCCGTTCTCGTCATCGTCGACGCAGCGCCGGTCGGTGTCCTCGGACTGGATGACACCGTGCGCGAGGGAACCGACGAGGTGGTCGCCGCGATCGCCGCGCTCACGTCCGGCCAGCCGGCACTGCTGACCGGGGATACCCGGCCGGCAGCAGAACATCTGGCCGCACAGGTCGGGATCACCGATGTCCGAGCCGACCTGCTGCCCGATGAGAAAGTCGCCGCCGTGCGCCAGCTGCAGGCCGACGGCCAGCGGGTGTTGTTCGTCGGTGACGGCATCAACGACGCCCCCGCCATGGCCGCCGCGCACTGCTCAATCGCCATGGGCCGCAACGGAGCCGACCTGACTTTGGAAACCGCCGACGCAGTCACCGTCCGAGACGAACTCGCCACGATCCCGGCAGTCGTTGCCCTGTCGCGTCGCGCGCGCCGCGTCGTCATCGCCAATTTGGTTATCGCGGCGACATTCATCACCGGACTCGTCGTATGGGACTTGCTGGGTCACCTGCCGCTGCCCCTGGGCGTCGCGGGCCACGAAGGTTCCACGATCGTCGTCGCGCTCAACGGCTTGCGACTCCTGAGCGGGCGCGCTTGGCGGTCAGGGCTATCGTCTCCGTGACACCAATCGATCGGTAGGAAGGGTCACGATGACGAACGGCGTTGGCAGGGTGGCCGGCAAGGTCGCGTTCATCACGGGTGCTGCGCGCGGCCAAGGCCGAGAACACGCCGTCCGCCTCGCCGAGGAGGGCGCCGACATCATTGCCATTGATATGTGTGGCGACGTCGAGGGCGTCATCTATCCGGGAGCGACAGAGGCCGATCTCGACGAAACCGCGGCGCTGGTCCAGAAGTTGGACCGGCGCATCGTGACCGCCAAGGCCGATGTCAGAGACCTCGCAAGTCTTCGCTCAGCGTTGCAGCAGGGAATCGACGAGTTGGGCCGGCCTGACATCGTGGTTGCCAATGCCGGCATCAGCGGCAGTCCCGCGCCCGCCGCGCTGATCGAAGAAGCCGCCTGGCAAACCATGCTCGACATCAATCTGACCGGGGTCTGGCACACCATCAAGGTGGCGGTGCCGCACATGTCCGACGGCCGCGGCGGATCCATCATCTTGGTGAGCTCCATGTTGGGACTGCGTGGCGGCGGGTACATGGCGCACTACGCCTCGGCAAAGCATGGCGTTGTCGGCTTGATGAATTCACTCGCGAATGAACTTGCTCCGCAGTTGATTCGAGTGAATTCGATCCACCCCGGCAACGTGCTGACGCCGATGATCGACAACGAGCAGTTCCACCGCACCCTGCGGCCAGACCTCCCCGAGCCCACCATGGCCGACACGGCTGCGGTGCTCGGCCACTTCCATATGCTGCCGGTGCCGGTAATCGAGGCGCGTGCGGTCAGTCATGCGGTGCTGTTTCTCGCCTCCGACGAGGCGCAGTACATCACCGGGGCGGCATTGCCGGTCGATGCGGGGGCTGTCGCAAAGTTCTAGACCGCCTGTTAAAGGGTCAGTCTCGACGCTATTCACCACCCGTCACGCGAGTAACGCGGCCAGACCATTAGACGGTCCGCAGCTGCGATATCGCATCTGATATCGCTTTCAAAAGTCGCCCAATGGTCGGTCGCGGACCACGGCCCCATAAGCTACTATCTACGTATGCATGCAGATAATGCTGCAGCGCCCCTTGCCGAGGATCAGGTCAGCCTGATCGTCGAGATCTTCCGAATGTTGGCTGACCCCACCCGCATTCGGGTGTTGTGGGCGCTGACCGAGGGCGAGTCGTCGGTCAACGACCTCGCCGAAAAGGTCGACAAGCCCGCACCATCGGTGTCCCAGCACCTGGCCAAGCTGCGAATGGCTCGGCTGGTCCGCACCCGCCGAGCCGGCACCACGATCTTCTACAGCCTGGAAAACGAACACGTCGGCCAGTTGGTCATCGATGCGGTGTTCAACGCCGAGCACGCCGGTCCCGGAGTGCCGTCCCACCACCGGGGCGACCCGAACGTGCGGGGCATCACGACCGATCGCCGGCCCCGAAAGGCCAATGCGCGATGAGCGATCACGGCCACTCCCACGGACATGATCACGACCACCACCACCCGAAGGGATTGTGGGGCGGGATCAAAGAGACCTTTGCACCGCATTCCCACGACGCCGCCGACAGCTTGGACAGTGAGCTGGAATCCAGCGCCGACGGCATCCGCGCGGTCAAGGTCAGCCTGCTGATCCTGGGCGCGACGGCCATCGCGCAGATCGTCGTCGTGGTCATCTCCGGTTCCATCGCGCTCGCCGCCGACACCATCCACAACTTCTCCGACGCGCTCACCGCCGTGCCGCTGTGGATCGCATTTGCGCTGAGCACCAGGGCCGCAACCCGCCGCTACACCTACGGGTTCGGCCGGGTGGAAGACCTTGCCGGGCTTTTCGTGGTCGCGATGATCACGCTGTCGGCGATCATCGCCGGGTATGAGGCCATTGAGCGGCTGATCAATCCGCGGCCCATCGACCATGTCGGCTGGGTCGCGGTGGCCGGTCTGCTCGGGTTCATCGGGAACGAATGGGTGGCTATTTACCGCATCCGGGTTGGACGCCGGATCGGCTCAGCCGCGCTCACCGCTGACGGTCTGCACGCCCGCACCGATGGCTTTACCTCCCTGGCGGTGCTGGTCGGTGCCGGCGGGGTGGCTTTAGGCTTCCCGCTTGCCGACCCGATCGTCGGTCTGGTCATCACGGCGGCCATCCTGGCGGTGCTTCGCACGGCGGTGCGAGAAGTGTTCCGCCGTCTGATGGACGGCGTCGATCCGACCTTCATCGACGCCGCCGAAGCCGCGCTCGCCGCCAGACCGGGCGTGCGTTCGGTGCGCAGCGTGCGAATGCGCTGGGTTGGGCACCGGCTGCACGCCGACGCCGAACTCGACATTGACCCCGCGCTGAGCCTGGCGGCCGCGCATCGCATCGCCCACGAATCAGAACACGACCTGATTCACGCCGTGCCCAAGCTGACCACCGCGATGATCCATGCCTATCCCGCCGGCGGCACCAACGCGGCCCAGGAACATCGCGAGAGCACCGAATCTCACACTCATCACCACTGAGCCAGCCGATTGCGGTTCGCCTTGCCCAACAAGGTTTTTGCAGTGCTTCAGGTGAACGCGAGTACAGTGACTCCGATGGCTGTCGCCTCGTCGAATGAGCGGATGATCGCCGGGGTCTCCGCCGCGGCCGTCTCGCTCGGGGTAGCTGAGCTGGTGGGCATCCCGTTCGGCGCGCGGGCCGATGCGCGTGCCGCGATCGGCTCGGTGGTCGTCGACCTGACACCGGGACCCGTCAAAGAATGGGCGATTCAGACCCTGGGCTCGCTGGACAAGATCTTCTTGGCGGTCGTCGTGCTCGCGGTGATCGCGACGATCGCGGCGATCGCCGGGAGCTTCGAAACTCGGCACCGCCCTATCGGCAGCGCCGTGATCGCCGCGGCGGGTGTCCTCGGATGCACCGCAGTGCTGTCGCGACAGGACGCGACGTTGCTCGACACCATCCCCACGATCGCGGGCGCCGCCTGCGGAGTGGCGGCCCTGCGTTTCCTCACCCGCCGGTTCTGGCCCGACCCGAAAGACCCGGCCGACGGCGCCGACGACGACGAGCCGGACGCGCGCAGGCGCACGCTGGTCGTGTTCGGATTGCTCGGATTCGGCGTAGTCAGCGGTGTGGTGGGTGCGGCCATCACCCGATTGGTGCATTCGGTGGCCGCCGACCGCAACGCCGTCACACTTCCCACACCGCGGGTGCCGGCTCCGCCGATACCCGCCGATGTGCAGCCGAACGGCGTTGCGCTACCGAGCTTCATCACCGCCAACGCCGACTTTTACCGGGTGGACACCGCGCTCAGCGTTCCCCAACTCAGCCACGGCGACTGGCGGCTGCACATCCACGGCATGGTGAACCGCGAAGCGACCTACAGCTTCGACGACCTCGCCCACTTCGACGTCGTCGAAGTGGTGACCACGTTGACCTGTGTGTCCAATCCCGTTGGGGGAAAGCTGATTTCGACGGGCGTCTGGACAGGATACCGGGTGGCCGACCTGCTGGCGGCGGCCGGCGTGCACGCGAACGCCGACATGGCGCTCTCCACGTCGATCGACGGATTCACCGCTGGCACGCCGGTGGAGGCCCTCACCGATGGCCGCGGGGCGCTTCTGGCAGTGGGCCTCAACGGTCAGCCGCTGCCGATCGAGCATGGCTACCCGGCCCGGCTGGTGGTACCCGGGCTCTACGGGTACGTGTCGGCCACCAAGTGGGTCGTCGACGTGGAGCTGACTCGTTTCGACAAGGCAAAGGCGTACTGGACGCGGTTCGGCTGGGCAGCGCGGGCGCCCATCAAGACCGAGTCGCGCATCGACGTGCCAAACGACGGTCAGAAACTGCCAAGGGGATCCGTGGTGTTCGGCGGTGTCGCGTGGGCACAGAATCGTGGGGTGCGAGCCGTGGAGGTCCGCATCGACGACGGCGGGTGGCAGCCCGCCGAACTGGGCGCGAGTTATTCCACCGCGACGTGGCGACTGTGGAGCTTCCCGTGGCAGGCGAAAACCCCCGGGAGACATACCATCACGGTGCGAGCGACCGACAACACCGGAGCTACTCAAACCGCCGATCAGGTTGGTAGCATCCCCGACGGCGCCACCGGCTGGCACACGGTGGACTTCACCGTGGCGGAGACCTGACGGACTATTTTGACGAGATCTTCCGCCAACTGAAGACCGCGATCACGATGCCGATCACCACCGTGATCGGGCCAATGATGGACCAGGTTGTGGTGTTGCTCATCGGGCTACCACCAAGCACTCCGAACCCCTGTAGCGCCCAGATCAGACCGAACACTGCGACGAGCAACCCGACCGCGAATGTGACGACGAATGCCCTACTCATATGGGAATCCTAGGCGCCGGACGGTAGATGTCCCACCCGCGATGACAGAAAGTGCTGTCGGCGCGACAAAGGCGTCGGCGTCGGCCGCCCCGACAATGAGAAGCTTGAGGTTCGCGTGCTTGGCGTCAGGAGGAAGCAGTGACGAATGATAGTGATCTACCGCCGCTTCGCGTCATCGTTTGGGGTATTGGCACGGTAGGCACCGAGATGGTCACGACCATCATCGATCACCGTCCCGACATCGAGATCGTCGGCGCCCGCGTTTATTCGGCCTCGAAGGAGGGCGTCGACGTCGGCACCTTGGTTGGTCGCGGCCCGATCGGCGTCGCCGCGACCACGGATGTCGACAAGATCGTGGAGCTCGACGCGGATTGCGTGCTCTACACCCCGCGCAATACCAGCATCGACGACGTATGCACTCTGCTTGCGAGCGGGAAAAACGTTGCGACGACGGCATTCCTGTTCCATCCGCGCCGTACCGCACCGGTCGACCGCGATCGGGTGCTCGAGGCTTGTCGGGCCGGCGGCACCACCGTCCACGGCAGTGGCTTGAACCCCGGGAACCTCTCCGGTGCACTGCCACTGGCTCTTTCGGGAATGTCCCGCACCATCGACAAGATCACTCTGCAGGAACGCGCCGACTGGTCGGTCTACGAAAGCACGTCGATCACGTTCGACAACATGCGCTTTGGGCAGCCAGTCGAGGACATCAGCCCAGCGGCCAGCGAGTTTCTGGCCTTCAACAGTGGAATCTTCACCGAACAGGTCTGGTTTCTCGCGGACGCGCTCAATGCCGAGATCGACGAGGTCACCGCGACCGTGGAGGCAGTTCCCGCGCGAGACGATCATCAGATCTTCGACCATGTGCTACGCGCGGGGACGACTGCGGGGCAACGATGGAAGTGGTCGGGGCGGCGCAACGGCGAGGTGCTCGTCGAGATCGAGACGCTGTGGACCGTCGGTGGCGAGTACCCCGACCATTGGCCCAAACCCCAGGACGGTTGGACGCTGACGATCGAGGGCGACCCATCCATGCGGACACATTTCTTCTGCCTGGCCAGCTTCACCCGCGCCGCGACCATGGAAGAACACGTTCGCTCGGCAAGTGTGGCCACCGCCATGCAGGTACTCAATGCCGTACCTGCGATCTGTGCGGCCCCGACGGGTTTCGCCACCGCAGCAACTCTCCCGCTGATTCGCAGCCACATCGGATTCGGCAACACCAGCGCCGAGGCGTGCCTCCCGAGGCAGTGTTCCCCATCACCTGAGGTCTGACATTGCGTCCTTTTCGCGCAAATCGGCCCCAATTACGGCGGTAAGGTGTGACTTGAGGCAGGTCCGATTGCTGAAAAGTGGGGATGTAATGGCGGACAATCCGATCAAAGCGCTCCCGCTGGAGGCGTGGTGCTTATGAGCGTGATTTACGCCGAACTGGCCGAAAAGCTCGATTCCGGTCACGACGCGGTGCTGTTGGCTATGGACGACGCCGGGGTCAGCGAGGTGCTGGCTGCAGTGACGCAGGCGGCGCAGCAAGGACCAGCCCGCCTGGACCACGGCGCATTGACTTTCCTGTTCCGCATCGAAGCGGGCGCCGCAGACATTGAGTTCCACAATGGCACCGTCGTGTGGCGGCTCGATGCCGCCAAAGCTGCAGAACTCATCGAATTACTGAGTTCGATGGTTGATTCGGGGATTCCCGAGGGCCACCATTATCTCGAAGGTATGTCCACGCCTACTGAGACAGTTGTCCTATCGCGAAATGAGTACCCCCTGAGCTCGCTACCTCCCGAGGCCGTATTTCCCCCGACCGCCTGAGGTTCAACAACTTGCGGTAAGTGGCCGCCCCCCGATTTAGACTTCATCGGGTGGCGGGTGTACTTCACGTCAGTGAGGCGGGGCTGCAGGCCCTGGCGGTGCATTGTGAAACGGTATCGGCGGCGTTGGTGTCAGCGGAGCCGATGCCAAGTGTCGGGCTACCAGTTCAGGCGACCACTAGCGCGGTGGGCACCGCCTATGCGGGAGTACATAAAGCGGTCGCCGTTTTGGCCGGACGCGCGCAATCGAGTGCGATCAAAGCCGCGGTGGCGGGCACTGAGTTTGCTGTCACCGACGCTGCCGGTGCACAGCAAATCACCGCTATCGGTGCTTCGATAAAGCAGGTGTGACCAGTGGCGGGGACCGTTGGCATCGGTGCTCCGAGCTTGTCGGAGATCCAAGCCTGGGACGTCACCCACCTCGAAAACGCGGCCCAGGACTGGTCAGCCACCGCCGAGCATTGGGAATCGTCGTTCACTTCGATACATCGAGCATCCGTGTCGCCCGGCGGGACCGTGTGGGAGGGCGTCGCCGCCGAGGCGGCTCAGGAAAGAGCCTTCGCCGATCTCGTGAAAGTACGGGGGCTGGCTGATGTCCTCCACGAATCCGCAGCGATAGCGCGGCGGGGAGCGGAGACCCTCTATTCCGCCAAGCAGAGCGTGCTGGATGCAGTCAACGACGCCAGCACGGCCGGATACGTTGTGAGCGAGGACCTCTCGGTAACATCCCCGCGCGGCGGTGTGGCTGCTCAGGCCCAAGCACAGGTATACGCCGCACACATTCAGGAACGCGCGGCCCAACTGGCAGCCCAGGACAAACAGATCGCCACCAAAATCATTGACGCGACTGCACCTCTTCATGCGGTCACCTTCGCTGAAACACCCAATACCTCACCGCATAATGGCATCCAGATGGCTGGTTTCGACACGCCGCTTCCCGAGGACCCCGCCCCGCCATGGCAACCACCACCGCCTCCGTACCCACAAGGGCCGCCTGTACATCCGGGTTTACCGCCTGAAGGCGTTCACCCCCCTGTCGACGGGCCGGTGACCGTCGGGCCACCCAGTCGGCCCAGCGCACAGCGGGGTGGCGAACTACACCTGTGGGATAAAAACGGCGGTGAGTGGCGGTACGATGCTGGCCAGGACCCTCGCCACTACCCGCATTGGGATTACAACCCCCACGCGCAAAAGTTTGATCAGTGGAGAAACGTCGGAATAGACGATCTTCCGACCCACCGGGAGGGATCAGCGCCACCCAGGTCGGGCAGAATCGGCCCACCGCTCGAAGGTCCCGCACTTCCACCGCCCCCACCTGCTGCGCCGCGACCCCCCGAGCCGCCAGCCCCACCTGCTGCGCCGCCCAGACCAGGCTCCGGCGGCTTCGGCGGGGGAGGTATGGGCGGTGGAGGAGCCGGGATCCCCGGACTAGGAGTTGGTGGCCTTCACACGCCGGTCGAAGAGGCGGATTAAGAATAATCGGACGGCCGAATCTTTCCCTCGGGTACTCAGTGACGATCCGATGTTTACCGACCTGCGCGGCGGCGTTCGGAGAAACTCAAACTGGCGGACCCGTGTATTCCGTCCCGCTGTCCAGAAATGTCAGGCGGCGGATGACAGGCTCCCAACCATCACGCCGCACGATCTACGGCACACGGCAGCCAGGCTCGCGGTCAGTGAGCGGGCCAATGTCAAGGCCGTGCAACGGATGCTGGCCACGCGAAGGCTTCAAAACTCTCGACACATACCCCGACCTGTTCGATGAGGAACTGGATGAAGTTGCGGACCGTCTCGATGCAGCTATCCAATCTGCGGCGGACCGTCTGCGGACCACGGCGACAAGCTAGACGTCAATCCACGCCATGACTTGCTCAAACGTTGTGGAGCTAAGGGGAATCGAACCCCTGACCTTCTCGATGCGAACGAGACGCGCTACCAACTGCGCTATAGCCCCTGACCGCTAGCAGGCTACCAGTTCTGCGAAAGCGCCAGCACCGTCAGGCACTACTGGCCGACGGCGCGGGGCAGGTCCCGGGGCCAGCCGTAATTCTGGTACGGCATCGCGTAGTCGAGGTGCTCGAAGATCGGGTCCTCGTCGTCGATCTCCAGGACCACCGCGCCGGGGCGGCGCAGCCGCGACGGGACCACGTCGTAGTCGCGGTCGCGGGTGTTCTCGACGCCAAAGCGCGCGCGTGCCATCCGCTGCGTGCGGCGGCGACGGACCTTCTCCTCGATCCTGGTCTGCCGGCGCAGATAGCCCAGGTAGAGCAGGGTGATCGCGGTGGCGATTCCGCATACCCACCAGGCGGTCTGGCTGATCTCGAACGCCGCCGTCGCCGAACCGACCAGGACGACCGCCATCACCATCAGCACCTTCCTGCGGAAGGCGTACTTGCGGGCGGTGACCGCGGCGGCGGTCTTGGTGTCGAAGCGGCGCCGGCGCCGTGCGCTCGCCGGCATCGCGCTCTCCCGTAAACCGGTGTCCTCGTCGTCTGCCTCGGGTTCCAAACCGGACGAGTCCTCGACGTATTCGTACTCGTCTTCGAGGTGATCCTCGTCGGCCACGGCCACGGCCTCGGCCTCGTCGTGCTCATCTTCGTCGACCGGGGCAAGTTCGGGTTCGGTGGCCTCGGCGCTGGCGTCCGACCGGCAGGGCACCCGAGTCTTCGACGACGTCGACGTCCAGGTAGTCGGGCTCAGCCGGCTCGGCGACCGTCATCCGCATGACAACCGGGCGCGCCGGGCGCAGCTCCTCGGTCTCCGCATCGTGATCGTCCGCCTCGCCGAGGTCGTCGCGCTCGAGGTCAGCATCGTCGAACTCGTCGTCGGCCGAGGTTTCCTCTGGCTTCCAGTCCGGATCGCTCCGATGACCTGCGGCGGGACCAGTGCGCTTGAGCAGCCGGGAGCCGACGCCGCCGTTGAGCACCCGGGTGGCCAACGCCACGTCACTGGTGCGTCGCACGGCGTCGCGTTTGCTTATCAGC
This sequence comes from uncultured Actinomycetota bacterium, assembly GCA_963794245.1. Classification (GTDB taxonomy): domain Bacteria; phylum Actinomycetota; class Actinomycetes; order Mycobacteriales; family Mycobacteriaceae; genus Mycobacterium. Next base: position 892,654 of record CAWCDD010000010.1, read on the forward strand.
ATCGGCACCAGCACGAACAGCCAGAGCACCACGAGCGAGATCCACAACAACGACTGCGGGATGCTTGGCATGATGACCTGCTCCTTCTGGCGGGATCCCCCACGAGGCCGATCGATGACCTGCGTGGCCGGGACCTGACCAGCGCAATTACACACCTGTAATTTGCCTCAATCAAGCATCACACGCCACATATGTCACGTTAGCCACAGATTTATTTCGATTTCTCTACAGCGGCGGGTTGTGGGGCGCCGAAATTGCCGCCTCGGTCGTGATCGCGGCTGCGACCACAGCCGTGACGGCAATCTCGACGAAAACAGATTTCCGGTTACGCCCAGCGCGCGTATCCGGCGCGGACCAGCTTCGATGCCACCGACCCGTAGACCTCTTCGGCCGTGATGGCCATCAGGAGATGGTCGCGCCACGCCCGGTCGACCTCGAGGTAGCGGCGCAGCAGGCCTTCTTCGCGGAAGCCGACCTTGGCCAACACGGCCCGGCTCGCGACGTTCTCCGGACGCACGGTGGCCTCCACCCGGTGCAGCATGACCGGCCCGAAGCAATGGTCGAGACCCAGCGCCAACGCTCCGGTGGCCACCCCGCCGCCGGTCGCCGAGCTCGGCACCCAATAGCCGATCCACGCCGACCGCAACGCCCCGTGCGTGACGTTGCCGATGGTCAGCTGCCCGCAGAACCGGCCGTCGAGCTCGATCACATACGGCAGCATCCGGCCGCTGCGGGCCTCGGCACGCAGGCCGGAACACAACGCCGGCCACGCCGCGACCGTGTGCCGGACGTTCCAGTCGCCGTCGGCGGTCGGCTCCCACGGCTCGAGATGCGCCCGATCGGCCAGCCGGAAACGACTCCACTGAGCACCGTCGCGCATCCGCACCGCCCGCAACCGGATCACGCCCGCCGCGACCCGCAGCGGCCCGACGTCCGAGGGCCAACCGGGATGGCGAGCGTTGGAACGCAACAGGTTCACGGGAGCGCAGTCGTTTGGGTCTAGCCGCGCTGGGCCAGGAACGCGACGTCGACGATCTCACCGGTGCGAATCTGCTCGGCCCCGCTGGGAACCACAACGAGACAGTTCGCCTCGGCCAGCGTCGCGAGCAAATGCGATGACGCGCCCGGGGCTCCGCCCAGCGCCTGCACCAGATACTCGCCGCTGTCCTGGTCGCGCATCAGCTGGCCGCGCAGGTAGCCCTTGCGCCCGGCCACCGATGTGATCGGCGACAGCGTGCGGGCCTGCACGATCCGGCGCATCGGCTGGCGCTTGCCCAGCGACAGCCGGATCAGCGGCCGGACCATCACCTCGAAGACCACCAACGCGCTCACGGGGTTGGCCGGCAGCAGGAATACCGGCACGCCCTCGCGCCCCAGCTGCCCGAAGCCCTGCACCGATCCGGGATGCATCGCGACCCGCACGACCTCCATCTCGCCGAGCTCGGACAGCACCAGGCGCACCGCTTCGGCCGCCGCTCCCCCGACCCCGCCGGCGATCACCACGACCTCGGCGCGATTGATCTGGCCCTGGACGATTTCGCCGAGCTCTGCCGGGTTGTTGGAGACGATGCCGATCCGGTTGACCTCCGCGCCGGCATCCCGGGCCGCGGCCGCCAATGCATAGGAGTTGACGTCGTAGACCTGCCCGTTGCTCGGGGTTCGCGAGATGTCGACCAGTTCGCCGCCCACCGCCATGATCGACACCCTGGGACGCGGGTGCACCAGCACACGTTCCCGGCCGACCGCCGCGAGCAGGCCTACCTGAGCCGCACCGATGATCGTCCCGGAACGCACCGCGACATCCCCGGGTTGGACGTCGTCGCCGGCGCGCCGCACGTAGGCGCCCGAGGGCGCCCCGCGCAGAATCCGCACCTTCGACGTGCCGCCGTCGGTCCAGCGCAACGGCAAAACCGCGTCGGCCAGCGTGGGCAGCGGCGCCCCGGTGTGCACCCGGACGGCCTGCCGCGGCTGCAGCCGGCTGGGCGTGCGCGCACCGGCTTCGATGGTCCCCATCACCGGCAGGACCAGACCGCCGGGGTTGTCGATGTCGGCCATCGGCTCGCCGGTTTCGTCGAGGGGAAGGTCGGCGCCCACTTCGCCGACACCGAGAACGTCGACGCTGCGCACCGCGTAGCCGTCGATCGCGGCCTGGTCGAAACCGGGCAACGGCCGTTCGGTCACCACTTCTTCGGCGCACATCAGTCCCTGCGCCTCCGCGATGGCGACACGTATCGGACGCGGGGCTACCGCGGCCGCCGTTATCCGGGCCTGCTGCTCCTCCACCGAACGCACTAGCCGCGCCTCTCTGCCGTCAACCCTGACGGGCGCCGTATCGGGCCGAAGCCCGATCGCCCGGTTGTTCGCCGGGCCCGGCAGGTCGGCCGGCTATTGCTCGTTCAGGCCCAATCGCGCCACCAACCACCGCCGTAAGTCCGGGCCGTAGTCGTCACGATCCAATGCAAAGTCAACCGCAGCCTTGAGGTAGCCGCCGGGATTTCCCAAGTCGTGTCGAGATCCGCGGTGCACGACGACATGAACCGGGTGGCCTTCTTTGATCAGCAGCGCGATCGCATCGGTGAGCTGTACTTCGCCCCCTGCGCCGCGGTCGATGCGCCGCAACGCGTCGAAGACGGCACGGTCAAGCACATACCGGCCCGCCGCGGCATACATCGACGGAGCGTCTTCGGCCTTGGGCTTTTCGACCATGCCATTGACTTTCAGCACGTCGGAATTGCCGCCGCCGGGAACCGGTTCGACGTCGAAAACGCCGTAGGCGCTGATCTCGTCGCGCGTGACCTCGATGGCGCACAACACGGAGCCGCCGTACTGGGCGCGCACCTTGCACATCGTCTCCAGCACGCCGGTCGGCAGCACCAAGTCGTCGGGCAACAGCACCATGACGGCGTCCTCGTCGGGCGCCAGCGTGGGCTCCACGCAACTGATCGCGTGACCCAAACCGAGCGGCTCGGCCTGCACCACCGACTCGACCTTGATGAGCGCCGGCGCGCGACGCACCTTGGCCAGCATGGCTTTCTTGCCGCGGGCTTCCAGCGTGCCCTCGAGCACCAGGTCCTCGACGAAGTGCGCGACGACGCCGTCCTTGCCCTCGGAGGTGATGATCACCAGCCGCTCGGCGCCGGCGGCGGCCGCTTCTTCGGCGACCAGCTCGATACCGGGCGTATCGACCACGGGCAGCAGCTCTTTGGGCACCGTCTTGGTCGCCGGCAGAAAACGGGTGCCCAGACCGGCTGCGGGGACGATCGCCGTGTACGGGATCCGCACTTCATCTGGCCGTGACATCGTTCACACCATAGCGCTCATCGGGTTTGCCGCCGCTGCATGGCAGGCCGAATACCCGTGCTGTCATCGTTGATGCATGACCCCGTCGAGCAAGGGCGCATTGCGCGAGCAGGTGCTGGCGGCTCGACGATGTGTTGCCGAGGACGTTCGTGCCGCTGAGGCGCGAATGCTCAACGAGCAGCTGGCGCTCGCGGTGAGCAGCGGCAGCACCGTCTGCGCGTATGTGCCGGTGGGCACCGAGCCGGGATCCGTCGACATGCTCGACATGTTGCTGGCCGCGCTCGCGGCGGGTGCTGTTGCCGGTTGCGCGCACCACCGCCGACGGCACTCCGATGCGGCTGCGATGGGGCCGAGTACCGGCCCGGCGAACTCGTGGCGGGCCGCTGGGGCCTGCTCGAGCCGCCCGAGCCGTGGCTGCCGGAGTCGGCCTTGGCCGAGGCCGAGACTGGTGGTGGTCCCGGCGCTGGCCGTCGATCATCGGGGCGCGCGGCTGGGCCGGGGCGGCGGCTTCTACGACCGCTCGCTGGACGACAGGAACCCGCAAGCACGCCTGATCGCGATGGTGCGCGACGTAGAGTTCGTCGACGAATTGCCGGCCGATCCGCACGACGTGCCGATGACCCACGTGATCACCCCGGAGCGCGGGGTTTTGACGCTGCGGGCCCAGGATGGGGCCCGGGAATGAGACCGGTTTCACGGCTGTTTTAGCACTCAAGCACGGTAGAGTGCTAACGAAGTTTATTTGACGGAGGTTTCCCAGTGCCGACCTACAGCTACGCGTGCACCGAGTGCGGCGACCGCTTTGACGTTGTGCAGGCCTTCACTGACGACACGTTGACCACCTGCGAGAAGTGCTCGGGCCGGCTGCGCAAGCTGTTCAACTCCGTCGGCGTGGTGTTCAAGGGCAGCGGCTTCTACCGCACCGACAGCCGCGAGTCGGGCAAGAAAGCGGCGGCTTCGAGCAATGGCTCGTCGACCAACGGCTCGGGATCAAGCGAGAGCTCCGGGTCGAGCGACAAGTCGAGCTCCAGCGAGAAATCCAGCTCGAGCGACAAGTCCACGTCCGGCGAGAAGTCGACGAGTTCGGCATCGTCGGCCGCGGCCGCTTCCAGCTAGCGGGTTATCCACAGCACGCATCCCTGACGTGAACTTTCGGACGCGCAGCTGCGCTTACCGTGGCGGCGTGGGGGAACCGTCGCTGAATCCAGCGCTGTTGCGCCGGATCTCGACGTCGCTGCGCCCGGACTGGACCCGGACCGTGCTGGCTCGCCGAGTGGCCGCGGGCGGGCTCGTCGTGCTCGCCGGCGTCGCGGCACTGCGCTCGAATCCCGACGGTGATCGCGTCGACGTAGTGGTGGCCACCCACGACCTCACTCCCGGCGCGGCCCTGACGGCCGACGACGTTCGAATCGAAAAGCGTTTAGCGACAACACTTCCCGACGGATCACAAGCCGACCTGGGCGCCGTGGTCGGTTCGACGCTGGCCGGTCCGACGCGTCGCGGCGAGGTGCTCACCGATGTCCGATTGCTGGGCAGCCGCCTGGCCGAGTCGACCGCCGGGCCCGGCGCCCGCATCGTGCCGCTGCACCTGGCCGACGGCGCGCTGATCGATCTCGTTCGCGTCGGCGACGTCGTAGACGTGCTGGCCGCACCGCCCACGGATTCGCAGCCGGGCACCCAGCCGGTCAGCAAGGTGGTGGCAACCGACGCCGTCGTCGTGCTCGTATCGCCCAAGCAGAAAGTCCAGGCCGCGGACGGTGACCGCGTAGTGTTAGTTGCGCTGCCGGCTCGCGTGGCGAACACCGTGGCAGGCTCGGTCCTGGGGCAGGCCGTGACCCTCACCCTGCACTGAGGACCTGGCTGCCGCTCGCCACACAACCCGCAGCAAACTATGTCCAGCCCAGAAAGGACGTCGGAATGCTCAAGGGGTTCAAAGAGTTTCTCGCGCGGGGCAATATCGTCGACCTTGCCGTCGCGGTGGTCATCGGTACGGCGTTCACCGCGTTGGTCACCAAGTTCACCGACAGCATCATCACGCCGTTGATCAACCGGATCGGCGTCAACCAAAAGTCCGACGTCGGCGCCCTGAAGATCAGCATCGGCGGCGGACAGACCATCGACCTGAACGTCCTGCTGTCGGCCGCGATCAACTTCGTCCTGGTCGCCGCGGTGGTGTACTTCCTGGTCGTGCTGCCCTACAACACATTGCGCAAGCGCGGCGAGGTCGAGCAGGCCGACGACGCCCAGATCGTCTTGCTGACGGAGATCCGCGACCTGCTGGGGCAGACCAATGGGGAGGTCCCGGCGGGCAGGCACGGCGGGGTCAGCACGACGCCGCCGCCCGAGCACGGGCCGCGCGCGGACGCCGAATCGCAGTGAAATTCCGCGGCTGACGCGGAGCAGAGACCGCGCCGAGCGACTTTAGATCTCGAGGCTGGATAACTGCCCGATGATCTGTGCGGCGAGCGGATTCAGCGTCGCCATACCGTCGCGCACCGCGTAACGGGAACCCGCGAGGTTGACCACCAACGTGCTTCCGGACACGCCGGCCAGACCACGGGACAAGCCGGCGTCGATGATGCCCGCGGACAGTCCGGACGCGCGCACGGCCTCGGCAATGCCGAGTATTTCCCGGTCCAGAATCTCGACGGTCGCCTCCGGGGTGACATCGCGCGGGGTCACTCCGGTCCCACCGACGGAGACCACCAGATCCACCCCGCCGATCACCGCGGTGTTCAGCGCGTTGCGGATCTCGACCTCGTCGGCCGAGACCGCGACAACACCGTCGACGACGAATCCCGCCTCGGTCAGCAGCTCGGTGACCAGCGGCCCACTGTGATCTTCTTCGTCCCCGTGGGCGGTGCGATCGTCGACGACCACGACCAGAGCCCGGCCGACTACCAATTCCGCACCCGTTTCCATGGGTGCAACCGTATATGCGAGCTCGGAGATCGGCTCATCGACTCTCATCACTGATCCGCCTTGCCCAGGGTGACCTGCACGGTCCGGCTGCCACCGCCGGGATCGGAGAAGGTCAGCGATACCTTGTCGCCCGGCGCCTTGGACCGCACCGCGGCAACCAGGGCGTCGGCACTGTTGATCGGACGGTCGTCGACCTTGGTGACGACCACGTTCTTGGGCACTCCCGCGTTCGCGGCCGCACCGCCCTGGCCACGACGTCGACGACCTTGGCGCCCGGTGTGCTCTTGTCACTGGTCACCTGCACGCCCAGCGACGCATGTGACGCCTTGCCGGTGCTGATCAACTCGTCGGCGATCCGCTTGGCCTGGTCGACCGGAATCGCGAAGCCCAGCCCGATCGAACCGCTCTGGGCGTCGGGCGAATCGCCACCCAGGGTGGCGATCGCGGAATTGATGCCGACCAGCTGGCCGTTCAGGTTGACCAACGCCCCGCCGGAGTTACCCGGGTTGATCGCGGCATCGGTCTGAATCGCGTCCAGCACCGTGTTCTGGTTGCCGGACTCACCGGTCGTCGACACCGGCCGGTTCAGGGCGCTGATGATCCCGGTGGTCACCGTGCCCGACAAGCCCAGCGGGGAACCGATCGCCAACACCGGCTGGCCGACCCGCACATCCGACGAGGAGCCCATGGCGATGGGGGTCAGTCCGGAAACACCCTACACCCGGATGACCGCGATGTCACTCGTGGGATCGGCACCCACCACCGTGAATGGTGCGGTGCGGCCGTCGGAGAAGGTCACGGTCGTTTTCGGTGTCGGAGAACCCGGGCCACCCGGGCCACCGCGGGCCGCCGGGCGTCGGCGCGCCGGGCGTCGGTCCGCTCGGTCCACCCGGTCCTTTCGGAGGGGCGGCGGCCGCCGCGATGACGTGGTTGTTGGTCAGAATCAGCCCGTCGGACGACAAGATGACGCCGGAGCCCTCTTCTGACGCACGACCGATATCGGTCTCCAGCATGACGACGCTGGGCACCACCTTTGACGCGACCTGTTCGACGGTGCCGGGCGCCATGTTGGCCGCCGGAACGCCGGGCGTGGCCCCCGAGGGTCCGCTGCCACCGCTGGCGATTGTGGAGTGCGTACCCAGTTCGACGACCGTTGCCGCGGCGCCACCGATACCGGCCGACACCACCGCGATCGCCAGCGCGCCTACCGTCAACAGACCGGCGCGGGAACGCTTCTCGGGCCCGCGCGGGGGCAGCATCGGCGGCAGCATGCCGGGCATCGGACCCGTCCCGGTTCCCCCGGGAATCGGACCCGCGCCCGTACCACCGGGGATCCGCCCCGGCCCGGTACCGCCGGGAATCGCACCCGACCCGGTGTCGCCGAACGGCTCGTAGGGCCGGCGGTATTGCGTCGTCTGCGACGGTTGCGGCTGCTGCCCCTGTTGGTACCGCCAGTCGAACGGCTGGTTGTACGGTTGCTGCTGCCCTTGGGCATAGCGCGGGCGCTACGGGCTGGTTAGGCGCGCTGCGGTATCCCGGCTGCTGCGGCGGTGGCGAATACCTCGGGTCATTCGTCATGTCGCTAAGTCGCTCTTCCTCTAATTCGGGGTGCTATCGAGCTCGACTTGGCTCGATTTCCAACACTAACTGCAACTACCTTGCGCGCGCGGACTGAGAGTCCACTGAGATAACGTTCGTCGTATCCCGAGAGTTCGCTGCATCGCCGTCCGTTGGTACGGCGGGGCCGGTCTTGGCGGCGCTGTTCGCGTCACCCTCGCTCTCGGTCCCGGCCGTCGCATACGTCGAAACCGGCAATGGCCGGCCGGGTAGCAGCACGTAAATCGACGTTCCCGGAGGATGGCTTCCCGAAACGGTGTCTTCGACGCGCAGCAATCCGCCGTGGTTGAGCACCACCTGCTTGACGATGGCCAGCCCCAGTCCCGAACCCGGCAGGGCCCGCGCCGTCGTCGACCGGTAGAAGCGTTCGAACACCAGGCGCCGCTCGTGCGGTGGGATCCCCGGGCCGTGGTCGGAGACCACCAGCTCGGCGTGTGACGGGTCGAGCTGGCGCATCCGGACACCGACGCGGGCGCCCGGCGGGCTCCACTTGGCGGCGTTGTCCATCAGGTTCAGCGCCGCGCGCGACAGCCCGGCCGCGTCGCCGTAGACCTGCCACGGCATCACGTCGACGTCGAAGTGGATGTCGTTGCGCCGCCGCCTGACTCGCTCCAGACTCCGGTCGATGACCTCGGACATGTCGACCGGCTCGTGCACCACCTGGCCGGCGTCGTCTCGGGTGAGGTCCACCAAATCGCCTACCAGAGTGGACAATTCCTCGATCTGCGCCAGCACATCGACACGCAGGTCGACCATCTCCTGTTCGGGTAGCCGCGGCGCACCCGGTTCCATCGACGCCATCAGCAGTTCGACGTTGGTCCGCAGCGACGTCAGCGGGGTGCGCAACTCGTGCCCGGCGTCGGTGACCAGCCGGGCCTGCCGTTCCCGGGACTCGGCCAGCGCCCGCAGCATCAAGTTGAATGCCTCTGTGAGCCTTGCTAATTCGTCACTGCCGAAGACCGGGATGGGCCGCAGGTCGTCGGTGCGGGCCACCCGCTCGGCCGCTTCGGTCAGGCGAGCGACCGGCCGCAGCCCAGCCCGGGTGACCATCCCGCCGGCCACGGCGGCAACGGCCACCCCGATGCCGCCGACGATCAGCAGCACCCAGCGCAGTTTGGTCATCACCGCTTCGGTGGGCTTGAGGCTCTTGGAGATCAGCAGCGAACTGCCGTTGGGCAGGTGGATGGCCAGGATTCGTTGGTCGTAAGCGGTGCGACGGGACATGAACAAGTCGCCGCGGATGACCGCCTTCTCCGGCGAATCGACCGGCAGCGTCTGCCCGGGCTGTTGCGCGGTGTAGATCGAGTGGCCGGGATTCACCAGCATCGCGTTGACATCCGAATACGCGGTGCCCTCGATGGCCTTTGCCGGGTCGGCGGCCAGCGAACCGCTGGCGATCAGCAGCTGCGCCCGGCTGTCCAGCTGGTTGTCGATGTCGCTGTAGAGCGCCGCCGAGACGACCGCGTAGACGGCGAACGCCATCAGCACGACGACCATGGCCACCATCGACATCGCCAGCAACATCACCCGCCACCGCAGCGACAACGAACTGGAAGCTCGCAGCGGTGCGTGCCGACGTCGTTGGGACCGAATCATCAGGGCGGCGTCTCCCGAAGGACATAGCCCACATCCGCGCACGGTGTGGATCAGTCGCGGCTCACCGTCGGCTTCGGTTTTGCGGCGCAGGTACCCGACGTAGACCTCCAGCGCATTGCCCGAGGTGGGAAAGTCGAATCCCCACACCTCTTCGAGGATGCGGCTGCGGGTGAGCACGCGACGCGGATTGGCGATCAGCATCTCCAGCAGCGCGAACTCCGTGCGGGTCAGGCTGATCCGGCGATGTCCACGGGTCACTTCACGGGTCACCGGGTCCAGGGCCAGGTCGGAGAACGTCATCGCCACCGACTCGGCGTCGTCATCGGGTTTGGTGCGGCGTAGCAGCGCCCGCATCCGGGCCAGCAGCTCTTCGAGGGCGAAGGGCTTGGGCAGGTAGTCGTCCGCGCCGGCATCCAGGCCGGCGACCCGCTCGGACACCGAATCGCGGGCGGTAAGAACCAGGATGGGCAGGTCGTCGCCGGTGCTGCGAAGGTGACGGCAGACCTCGAGACCGTCCAGCCGCGGCATCATCACATCCAAGACGAGCGCGTCGGGCCGGTCGCTGGAGATGATCTCCAGCGCCTCCACCCCGTCATGGGCCAACTCGACGGAGTAGCCGTTGAAGGAAAGCGACCTGCGCAGCGATTCGCGGACCGCGCGATCGTCATCGACGACAAGAATGCGCACGGCCACCAGTTTCGTCCTAGGGCCTGAGAGCGACCTGAGAGGCGCGCCGGTTATTTGCCGAGATTAGCGTCGGTCGAGATCGATCAGGCCCAGGCGAGCCGCCTTGAGCAGTCGACGCGGCACCTTGTGCTTCTGGCCGGCCACCGTCACGCCGACGAGCTCGGTCTTTTCGGCCTTCCACTGCGAGCGGCGGCTGCGGGTGTTCGAGCGCGACATCCTGCGCTTGGGTACGGCCATGGTCGGGCCTTCTCCTCGGTGTGGGGTTTCGGGTCGTGTGCGTCGCGCGGCATGACCTGTGCGGCCGACGGCGACGATTGCCCTCAAGAATAGTCGGTGACCTGCTGGTCGCCAAAACGGGCCGTCCGGCCTGCGCGGCTATGACACCAGCGCCGAGGCGGGCATCCTTGACGTGACACCGGCGGTACCCGCTAACCTACCGGGTGGTTGGTTGGTCGAGCACCGGTAATTCCTGAATGGAGGACGCCAATGGCCTCTGCTTCTGGCAGGACCGGTGCTGTCCGGATCGCGAACTGCTCGGGGTTTTACGGCGACCGGCTGTCGGCGATGCGCGAGATGCTGACCGGCGGCGACGTGGACTACGTCACCGGCGACTATCTGGCCGAGCTCACCATGCTCATCCTGGGCCGCGACCGGATGAAACACCCCGAGCGCGGCTACGCCAAGACCTTCCTGACCCAGCTCGAGGACTGCCTGGGCGAGGCCCGCGACCGCGGGGTGCGCATCGTGGCCAACGCCGGCGGCCTGAACCCCGCCGGGCTGGCCGAGGCTATCCGCGCCCTGGCCGAGCGCCTGGGCATCGCCGCCCGCATCGCCCATGTCGAGGGCGACGACCTAGCGCCGCGCGCGGCGGAACTCGGGCTGGGCACACCGCTGACGGCCAACGCCTACCTGGGCGCGTGGGGCATCGTGGACTGCCTGAGCGACGGAGCCGACGTCGTCGTCACCGGCCGGGTCACCGACGCGTCGGTGATCGTCGGGGCGGCGGCCGCGCATTTCGGCTGGGGCCGCACCGACTACAACGAGCTCGCCGGTGCGGTGGTCGCCGGCCACGTCATCGAATGCGGCGTGCAGGCCACCGGCGGCAACTACGCGTTCTTCACCGAGGTGCCCGACCTGTCCTACGCCGGTTTCCCGCTGGCCGAGGTCAACGCCGACGGGTCGTCGGTGATCACCAAGCACGCCGGCACCGGCGGTCTGGTCAGCGTCGACACCGTCACCGCGCAGCTGCTCTACGAGATCACCGGCGCCCGCTACGCCAACCCGGACGTCACGGCCCGGATGGACACCGTCGAGCTGTCCGCGAATGGCCCGGACCGGGTGCGCATCAGCGGTGTGGTCGGTGAGCCGCCGCCGCCCACACTTAAGGTGTCGCTCAACAGCATTGGTGGATTCCGCAACGCGATGACCTTCGTGTTGACCGGTCTGGACATCGAGGCCAAGGCCGAGCTGGTGCGCCGGCAACTCGAAGCCGGGCTTACCGTCAAGCCCGCCGAGCTGGACTGGACGCTGGCCCGCACCGATCACCGGAATGCCGACAGCGAGGAAGCCGCCAGCGCGCTGCTGCGCTGCGTGGTCCGCGACCCGGACCCCGCAAATGTCGGGCGCCAATTCTCCTCGGCAGCAGTCGAATTGGCGCTCGCGAGTTATCCGGGCTTCCACGTGACCGCCCCGCCAGGCGATGGCCAGGTCTACGGCGTCTTCACCGCGGGCTTCGTCGATGCCACCGCGGTGCCGCACATTGCGGTGCACGCCGACGGCACCCGCATCGATATCCCTTGCGCCACCGACACTTTGGAGTTATCCCCCGCCGCTGCCCCGCCGTTGCCCGAACCACTGCCGGCTGGGCCGGTACGGCGGGTGCCGTTGGGCCGCATCGCCGGCGCCCGCAGCGGCGACAAGGGCGGCTCGGCCAACGTAGGGGTGTGGGTACGTACCGAGGACCAATGGCGTTGGCTGGCCAACACATTGACCGTCGACCTGCTCAAGGAGTTGCTGCCCGAAGCGGCGGACTTCGACGTCTCCCGTCACGTGCTGCCCAACCTGCGCGCGGTGAACTTCGTGATCGAGGGCATCCTCGGTCAGGGTGTCGCCTACCAAGCGCGGTTCGACCCCCAGGCCAAGGGGCTGGGCGAATGGTTGCGCAGCCGCCACGTCGACATCCCGGAAGGGCTGTCTGTGAATCTTTGGAACACGCCTGAGCGCGAGCAGCTGCGAAAGACGGTGCGCTCGTTCACCGAACGCGAGATCCTGCCCCACGTCGACGAGTGGGAGCGCACCGGCGACCTGCCGCGCGACCTACACCGTCGCGCCGGGGCGGCCGGGCTGTTGGGCGCCGGCCTGCCCGAAGCGGTCGGCGGTGGTGGCGGCGACGGCGCCGACGCGGTGCTCATCTGCGAGGAGTTCCACCAGGCCGGTGCCCCCGGCGGCGTCTTCGCATCGCTGTTCACCTGTGGCATCGCGGTGCCGCACATGATCGCCTCGGGCGATCAGTGGTTGATCGAGGAGTTCGTGCGCCCGACGTTGGCCGGCGACAAGATCGGATCGCTGGCCATCACCGAACCCGGCGGCGGCTCGGATGTCGGGCATTTGCGCACCAACGCGGTGCGCGACGGCGACCACTATGTGGTCAACGGCGCCAAGACCTACATCACCTCCGGGGTGCGCGCCGATTATGTCGTCACCGCGGTGCGCACTGGAGGCCCTGGCGCAGCGGGGGTTTCGCTGCTGGTAGTCGAGAAGGGCACACCCGGCTTCGAGGTGAGCCGCAAGCTGGACAAGATGGGCTGGCGGTCGTCGGACACCGCCGAGCTGTCCTACACCGACGTCCGCGTGCCGGCCGCCAACCTGGTCGGCGCCGAGAACAGCGGATTCGCCCAGATCGCGCAGGCTTTCGTGTCCGAACGTATCGGCCTTGCCGCACAAGCGTATTCGAGTGCACAGCGTTGCCTGGACATCACCGTGCAATGGTGTCGCGACCGTGAGACGTTCGGCCGCCCGCTGATTTCGCGACAGTCGGTGCAGAACACCTTGGCCGAGATGGCCCGCCGCATCGATGTTGCCCGCGTTTATTCGCGCCATGTGGTGGAGCGCCAGCTCGCCGGCGAGTCGAATCTGATCCCTGCGGTCTGCTTCGCCAAGAACACGGCCGTCGAGGCCGGCGAATGGGTGGCCAACCAAGCCGTTCAGCTCTTCGGCGGCATGGGCTACATGGCCGAATCCGAAGTCGAACGCCAATACCGGGACATGCGGATCCTGGGCATTGGCGGCGGAACCACCGAAATCCTCACCGCACTGTCCGCCAAACTCTTGGGATTCCAATCATGACCGTGCTGCAGTCCACTCTCGACCCGAAGGCCGACACCTACACCGCCGCCGCCGAAACCATGGTCGCCAAGCTCGCCGAGATCGACATCGAGCACGACAAGGCACTCGCGGGCGGCGGAGCGAAATACGTGGAGCGCCACCACTCGCGCGGCAAGCTCACCGCGCGGGAGCGTATCGAACTGCTGGTGGACCCGGACTCGCCGTTCCTGGAGTTGAGCCCGTTGGCCGCCTACGGCAGCTCCTTCACCCTGGGGGCGAGCGTGGTGGTCGGCATCGGCGCGGTCGAGGGCGTCGAGTGCCTGATCGTCGCCAACGACCCGACCGTCAAGGGCGGCACCAGCAACCCCTGGACGCTGAAAAAGATCCTGCGGGCCAACCAGATCGCTTTACAGAACCGGCTTCCCGTCGTATCCCTGGTGGAGTCCGGCGGCGCCGACCTGCCCACCCAGAAAGAGATCTTCGTCCCCGGCGGGCAGATGTTCCGCGACCTGACCCGGCTGTCGGCCGCGGGCATTCCGACCATCGCGCTCGTCTTCGGCAACTCCACTGCCGGCGGCGCCTACATCCCCGGCATGTCCGATCACGTGGTGATGATCAAGGAACGATCGAAGGTGTTCCTGGCCGGTCCCCCACTGGTGAAGATGGCTACCGGCGAGGAATCCGACGACGAATCGCTCGGCGGTGCCGAAATGCACGCCCGCACCTCGGGTCTGGCCGACTACTTCGCCGTCGACGAGCTGGACGCGATCCGGATCGGTCGCCGGGTTGTCGCCCGGCTGAACTGGCGCAAGCTCGGGCCGGAGCCGCGGCCGGTGACCGACCCGCTGTTCGACGCCGAGGAGCTGATCGGCATCGTGTCGTCGGATCTGCGCATCCCGTTCGATCCGCGGGACGTGATCGCGCGCATCGTCGACGGCTCCGAATTCGACGAGTTCAAGCCGATGTACGGCTCGTCGCTGGTGACCGGCTGGGCGACGCTGTGCGGCTATCCGATCGGCATCCTGGCCAACCATCGCGGTGTGCTGTTCAGCGAGGAATCACAGAAGGCCACCCAATTCATCCAGCTGGCCAACCGCTATGACACGCCACTGTTGTTCTTGCACAACACCACCGGATACATGGTCGGAAAGGACTATGAAGAGGGCGGCATGATCAAGCACGGGTCGATGATGATCAACGCCGTCTCCAATTCGACGGTCCCGCACATCTCGCTGCTGATCGGCGCATCCTACGGCGCGGGCCACTACGGCATGTGCGGGCGGGCGTATGACCCGCGCTTCCTGTTCGCCTGGCCCAGCGCCAAATCCGCCGTCATGGGCGGTGTCCAGCTGGCCGGCGTGCTGTCGATCGTGAGCCGCGCTGCTGCCGAAGCCCGCGGGCAGCAGGTCGACGAGGACGCCGACGCCGCGATGCGGGCCGCTGTCGAGGGACAGATCGAAGCCGAGTCGCTGCCCATGGTCTTATCCGGCATGCTCTACGACGACGGGGTGATCGACCCCCGCGACACCCGCACGGTATTGGGAATGTGTCTGTCCGCCATCGCGAATGGCCCGATCAAGGGGACGTCGAACTTCGGCGTCTTCCGGATGTGAGCCCCATGGGAATCACTCGAGTACTGGTTGCCAACCGCGGCGAGATCGCCCGCCGGGTCTTCGCCACCTGCCGACGACTGGGCCTCGGCACCGTCGCCGTCTACACCGACCCGGACGCCGCGGCCGCGCACGTCGCCGAGGCCGACGCCCGCGTGCGGCTGGAGAAGACCAACGACTATCTCAACGCCGAGGCCATCATTGCTGCTGCCCGTGCCGCGGGCGCCGACGCCGTGCACCCCGGCTACGGATTCCTTTCGGAGAACGCCGACTTCGCGGCCGCCGTCATACACGCGGGCCTGACCTGGGTCGGGCCGCCGGTGGACGCGGTGCGGGCGATGGGCTCCAAGATCGAGTCCAAGAAACTGATGGCCTCGGCCGGGGTGCCGGTGCTCGACGAACTCGACCCCGACTCGGTCACGCAGGCGCAGCTGCCGGTGCTGGTCAAGGCGTCGGCGGGCGGCGGTGGCCGTGGGATGCGCGTGGTCCGCGAATTATCTTCTCTGGCAGGCGAAGTCGCCGCGGCACAGCGCGAAGCGCAGTCCGCCTTCGGCGATCCGACCGTGTTCTGCGAGCGCTACCTGCCGACCGGCCACCATGTTGAGGTTCAGGTGCTCGCCGACTCTCACGGCACCGTCTGGGCCGTCGGGGAGCGGGAATGCTCGATTCAGCGGCGCCACCAGAAGATCATCGAAGAGGCGCCCTCGCCGTTGGTGGAACGCATTCCGGGCATGCGGGCCAAGCTGTTCGATGCCGCCCGGCTGGCCGCCAGTGCGATCGGCTACGCCGGCGCCGGCACGGTGGAGTTCCTCGCCGACGACGACGGTGAGTTCTTCTTCCTGGAAATGAACACCCGGCTGCAGGTCGAGCATCCGGTCACCGAAGAGACCACCGGGCTCGACCTCGTCGAACTGCAGCTCGCGGTCGCCGACGGCGACCGTCTGGATACCGAACCTCCTGCTGCCCAAGGCCATTCGATTGAGGCACGGCTCTATGCCGAAGATCCGGCACGCGGCTGGCAGCCGCAAGCCGGCCTGGTGCACAGATTCGACGTGCCGGGCACCCGGGCACAGTTCGACTCGCTTGCGCAGCGCACCGGAATCCGGCTGGACTCCGGCATCGTCGACGGATCGACCGTGTCGATTCATTACGACCCGATGCTGGCCAAGGTCATCTCCTACGCGCCGACGCGCCGTCTTGCCGCGCTGGTGCTCGCCGACGCGTTGGCCCGCACGCGACTGCACGGGCTGCGCACCAACCGCGAGCTATTGGTCAACGTGCTACGGCATCCGGCATTCCTCGACGGTGCCACCGACACCGCGTTTTTCGACACCCACGGCCTGACGCAGCTGTCGGCGCCGCTGGGCGACGAAGGCGTCGTGCGTTTGTCGGCGATCGCCGCTGCGCTCGCCGAGGCCGCGCACAACCGCGCGACAACCGCCGTGTTCGGCTCGATGCCCAGCGGCTGGCGAAACCTGACCTCGGGGTATCAGGTCAAGACGTACTCCGACGACGCGGACAACGAGCACCGCGTCGAATATCGGTTCACCAGAACAGGATTGGTGCTGGCTGGCGATGAGCCGGTGCGACTGGTCTCGTCGGCACCCGACGAGGTCGTCCTCGCCGACGCCAACGGGGTGGCGTGCAGATTCGCGGTTGCGCGTTATGGCCGGGACGTCTACGTCGACTCGGCGCGTGGGCCGGTTCATTTGGACGCGGTGCCTCGGTTCCCCGAGCCGGGTTCCTCCGTAGCCAAAGGGTCGCTGGTGGCACCCATGCCCGGCAACGTCATCCGGCTCGGCGCGCAGGTGGGCGACAGCGTCACGACCGGTCAGCCGCTGATCTGGCTGGAGGCGATGAAGATGGAGCACACCATCACCGCGCCGTCCGACGGCGTGCTCAGCTCACTGCACGTCACGACCGGTCAGCAAGTCGAAGTCGGCGCCGTCCTGGCAATAGTCGAGGCGCCCGGCGACACCCTCTCAGAAAATGGCCAAGCAAAAGGAGATGCTTAAATGACCGATACCAGCTTCATCGAAAGCGAGGAGCGCCGGGCGCTGCGCAAGTCGGTGGCCGCGTGGGCATCCAACTATGGCAGCGAGTACTACCTGGCGAAGGCACGCGCACACGAGCACACCGATGAATTGTGGTCCGAGGCAGGCAAGCTCGGCTTCCTCGGCGTTAACCTGCCGGAGGAATACGGTGGCGGTGGCGCCGGAATGTACGAGCTGTCGCTGGTCATGGAGGAAATGGCCGCCGCCGGCAGCGCGCTGCTGCTGATGGTGGTCTCGCCGGCGATCAACGGCACGATCATCAGCAAGTTCGGCACCGAGGAGCAGAAGAAGCGCTGGATTCCTGGTATCGCCGACGGAACGATCACCATGGCGTTCGCGATCACCGAACCCGACGCCGGATCCAACTCGCACAAGATCACCACCACCGCGCGCCGCGACGGCAGCGACTGGATCCTGAAGGGGCAGAAGGTCTACATCTCCGGTATCGACCAGGCGCAGGCGGTACTGGTCGTCGCCCGCTCCGAGGAGGCCAAGACCGGAAAGCTGCGCCCGGCGCTGTTCGTGGTGCCCACCGATTCCCCCGGGTTCACCTACACCCCCATCGAGATGGAGCTGATCAGCCCCGAACGCCAGTTCCAGGTCTTCCTGGACGACGTCCGGCTGCCCGCTGATGCGCTCGTCGGCGCCGAAGATGCCGCGATCGCACAGCTTTTCGCGGGTCTGAACCCGGAGCGGATCATGGGTGCGGCCAGCTCGGTGGGCATGGGCCGGTTCGCCCTGGAGAAGGCCACCGACTATGTCAAGACCCGCCAGGTGTGGGGGACGCCGATCGGCGCGCACCAAGGGCTGTCACATCCGTTGGCGCAGTGCCACATTGAGGTCGAACTGGCCAAGCTGATGTTGCAGAAGGCCGCCACGCTCTACGACAGCGGTGACGACGCGGGCGCGGCCGAGGCCGCCAATATGGCCAAATACGCTGCGGCCGAGGCGGCTACCCGCTCGGTGGATCAGGCCGTGCAGTCGATGGGCGGCAACGGGCTGACCAAGGAGTACGGTGTTGCTGCCATGCTGACTTCGGCCCGGCTGGGCCGGATCGCGCCGGTCAGCCGCGAGATGGTGTTGAACTTCGTCGCGCAGACATCCCTGGGCCTGCCCCGAAGCTACTGAAGCCCTACCGATGGATACGCTTGTCGAATACGCCGGACCGGACGCCGTCGCGGGTCCATTCGCCCGGCTCACGCTGAACTCGCCGCACAATCGCAACGCGCTGTCGACCACTCTGGTCAGCCAATTGCACCAGGGCCTGCGCGATGCGGCGGCGGACCCGGGTGTGCGGGTGGTGGTGCTCGGCCACGCCGGTGGCACGTTCTGCGCCGGCGCCGATCTCAGCGAGGCCGGTGGCGGTAATCCTTTCGACATGGCCGCGGCGCGGGCCAAGGAGATGACCGCATTGCTGCGCGCCATCGTCTCCGCGCCGTTGCCGGTCATCGCCGCCGTCAACGGCCATGTTCGCGCGGGCGGATTCGGCTTGGTCGGCGCCTGTGACATCGCGGTGGCCGGGCCGCGCAGCACCTTCGCGCTGACCGAAGCGCGTATCGGTGTCGCCCCGTCGATCATCTCGCTGACGCTGCTGCCCAAACTGTCGCCGCGGGCGGCCGCTCGCTACTACCTCACCGGCGAGACGTTCGACGCCGGCGTGGCCGCCGAGATCGGATTGGTGACGATGGCAGCCGACGATGTGAGCGCCGCGGTGGCGAAACTGGTCGCCGACATGGGCCGCGGGTCACCCCAGGGTCTGGCGGCATCAAAGGCACTGACGACGTCCGCCGTGCTCGAACGATTCGACCGCGACGCCGAACGGCTCACCGAGGAATCTGCCCGGCTGTTCGTCTCCGACGAAGCACGCGAAGGCATGCTGGCGTTCCTGCAAAAACGTCCACCCAGTTGGGCCCCGCCCGCCGCCGACGACACCGGCCACAATTAACCCGCGCGTAGGAGGATGGTTGCGATTTAGCCAACCCTCTTGCAGCAAGAGTGGGACGTCGTACGCTCGTGGGTGATGAGCGATTCGGCGCAGCACAATGCGAAGGAAGCCCGCGACGATTTGTCTCGGGCGGCCGACACCGATCGCATCCAAATCGCGCAATTGCTGGCCTATGCGGCTGAGCAGGGCCGCCTGCAGCTCAAAGACTACGAAGATCGTTTGACCAGGGCCTATGCGGCGACGACATACGAAGAACTGGATCGGTTGCGGGCCGACTTGCCGGGTGCACCGTTAAGTCCACGCCGGGGCGGAAAACAGAATCCGGCGCCGTCGACCCTGCTGCTTGCCCTGTTGAGCGGATTCGAGCGGCGCGGGCGATGGAACGTGCCGAGAAAGCTGACCACGTTCACGCTGTGGGGCAGCGGGGTGGTGGATCTGCGCTACGCCGATTTCACGTCGACCGAAGTTGACATCCACGTGGTGTCGATCATGGGTGCCCAGAACATCCTGCTGCCGCCGGAGGTCAACGTCGAGATCCGCGGCCGCGGCGTGATGGGCGGCTTCGACCGCGATATCGTGGGCCAAGGCACGCCGGGCGCGCCGCGAGTGAATATCCACGGCTTCTCGCTGTGGGGCGGTGTGGGCATCAAACGCAAAGCCCGCCGACCCCACCAGTAACCGACGCGC
Source organism: uncultured Actinomycetota bacterium (assembly GCA_963794245.1). Taxonomy (GTDB): domain Bacteria; phylum Actinomycetota; class Actinomycetes; order Mycobacteriales; family Mycobacteriaceae; genus Mycobacterium. The sequence continues at coordinate 912,396 of CAWCDD010000010.1, forward strand.
AGTCGCCCGGTCAGCCAACTTACCCGCGGCTGCGGTGCGAAAGCTCATTCAGTCGGTCGGGTCGATCGTGTGTGGCCGGGAGTGGCGGACAGGAAATTCGCATTCTGCGAAGATACGCAGGCGGCGAACCGGCCGGACGGCACCGACGCTGACTACTTCGCGATGAAGTCGGTGTACCCGGGCGTGACCAACGCGACGATGTACCGCACCAACGGAGCGCTGGCGTTGTTGTCGGGGCGAGTGCACGGACAGGTCGTTGTCTCGGTCCTCGCCTTTGAGCCGGGCTGCCCTAACTCGAACGACGATCTGAGACAGCACATTTCCAGCGCTCTGAGCGAATTCTCGCTGACCGCCACGACGGGCTGGCGCAGCCGGGTAACGCGCTAGCGGCGGCGCCGGGAGCGCAGGTAGTCGCCGACCACCGCGGCTCCCAGGCCGTCGAGGTCGGGCACCACGACACGTCCCTCGACCCGTCGCGCGACCTGGTCGATGAACCGCGCGAGGCCGGGGTCGCTGCCCAGCCGGAAGATGGTGATCTGTGCGCCCAGCCGCGCCATGTCGTCGAACCCGCGCACGGTGTGGGCGATGGTCCGCGGATGCGGCGGGTAATCAAAGAACACAGCAGAACCGAACCCTCCCCGTCGACGTCCTCGAGGTGCGCGGTGGGTTCACCGTCGGTCACCACCAGCACGACGGGTTGTGCGTTGGGGTGCCGGCGCAGATGACGGCCCGCCAATGCCAGCGCGTGATGCAGATTGGTGCCCTGCTCGTAGACCCCCTCCAGGCCGGTGAGCTCAGCGGCGGTCACGGTCCGGGCATAACGGCCAAAGGCGATGATCTGCAAGGCATCCGAGCGAAACCGCGTGGCGATCAGATGGTTGAGCGCGAGCGCCGTCTGTTTCATCGGCAGCCAGCGATTCTCCATCACCATGGAGAACGAGGTATCGACCAACAGCGCCACCGCGGCCTGGGTGCGGGTTTCGGTTTCGGAAATCTCGACATCGTCGACGGAGATCCGGATCGGGCCGGCCGGACCGTCGAGGGTCGCGGTTCCCGCCTGCCGCAGTACCGCGTTGGTCAGCGTGCGGGGGATGTTCCACGGCTCGGTATCACCGAACTGCCAGGGCCGGGTCGCGCCGGTCAGCTCGCCGGCCGCCCCGGCGCGGCGCAGCTCACGGTCGCCACGACGGCTGGAAAGCTGTTGTGCCACATCGCGCAACGCCGTCTCACCGAGTCGGCGCATTGCCTTCGGCGACAGTCGCCACTGGCCGTCGGAACCACGATCCAAAAAGCCCTGATTGACCAGTGCCCGTTCCAGTTCGGAAAGTGTCCGCGCGTCGACGGCGGCCTGGTCGCCGAGCTGGCGGGCCAGCGCGTCGAGGTCGACGTCGTCCATGGTGGCGCCGGGATAGCTTTGCGAAAGCTGGTCGGCCAGCTGCTCGAGTTCGGCGACGTCCGCCAGGGCCTGGGTGCCTTCGCCCATGCCGAGCGGGTTGTCGCCGGAGAACTGTTCGGAGCCCATCCAGTCCTCGCCCGGCCGCGCGGCCTGCAGGTGCGAGTCGAGCCGATTCAACGCCTGCATCAGCGACGGAGATCCAAATGCCTGCTGCGCCAAGGCATCAAGTTCGGCACGCTGGTCTGGGCTCAGGCTGTTGCGGAAGCGCTGCGCGGCGGCGGCGCGCTTGGCCAGCGAGTCCAGCAGCTCATCGACATTGCGCGGATTCTCCGGGAAGAACTCGCCGTGCTTGTCCATGAAGTCGTCGAAGTCCTGCTGCGGTGTCCTCGCCGCGGGCATGCTTGTCCAGCAGCTCGTTGAGGTCGTTGACCATGTCGGTGACGCGTTGGCGATCCTCGTCGGTGGCGCCCTCCAGCGCTTCTTTCATGCCGGAGAAGCGCTGATCCAGCATCTCGCGGCCGAGTAAATCCTTGATCTGGTCGTACTTTTCGCGAGCCTCCGGGCTGCGCCAGTTGTACTCGGACAGTTCTTGGACGGCTTTGGCGGGCGACGACGGCAGCGCGTCGAGCTGCAGTTCGCCGAAGCGGGCGTCGTCGTCGAGCGCGCGGGCCAGCTCCTTGCGCTCGGCCAGCACCGCCTCGTCGAGCAGCTTCTTGATCTCTTGCAGAGTTCCGTCTAAGTTGTTGCGGCGCAACAAGTCCCGTCGGCGGCGGTTCGCTTCGGCGGCCAACCGGTCGGCGCCCGGCATGTTCTTGGTGCCGCGACGGAGCAGCTCGGACAGCGCCCGGCGCGGGGAGGTCCCGCCCATGACGTCCTGCCCGATCTGCTCGAGCGCCTCGCGCAGGTCCACCGGCGGGGCCAGCGGGTCAGGCCCGCCGGTATACGCCGAGTACCGCGAGGAGTGCCCCTTCGAAAAAGGCTTAGCCATAGACGGTTTGGCCCTCCCCGGATACCTTGTCGATTCGCTTGGCCAGATACAGCGCTTCCAGCGCCAGCTCCAGTGCCGCGGCGCGTTCGCCCTCGGATTCCGCGTGCAACCGGTCGGCGATCTCCTCCACGACCGGCAATCCCGGAACGGCGGCCAGCACGTCCTTGGCCGAGATCCGCTCGCCCGTCGTCACCGCCGACCCGCCCTCCACGGCCGCGACCAGCGAACCCACGTCGATGCCGCCGAGCACTCGTGATGCGGTGTCGGCGGTCGCGCGGCGCAACAGGTGCTCGAGCACCGCCTGTTCGCGGCCCTCCTCACCGGATTCGAATTCCAGCTTGCCGCGCAGCACGTCGATCACGGTGCCCAGGTCGACAACTCGGGCGACCGGGTCGCTCTCGCCGAGCACCGCGCCGCGGTGGCGGGCAGAGGCGGCGACGGTCTCGGTCGCGGCGATGGCAAACCGCGCCGATACCCCGGATCGCTGGTCGACCGAATTGGACTCCCGCAGGTAACGGGCGAACCGCGCGATCACCTGCGTGAGGTAATCGGGTACCTGCGCGCTCAGGTGTGCCTCCTGAACGATGACGCCCACCTCGGCCTCCAGCTCCAGCGGGTAGTGGGTGCGGATCTCGGCGCCGAACCGGTCTTTGAGCGGGGTGATGATGCGACCGCGGTTGGTGTAGTCCTCGGGGTTGGCGCTGGCGACCACCAACACGTCCAGCGGCAGGCGCAGCGTGTAGCCGCGGACCTGGATGTCGCGTTCCTCCATCACGTTGAGCATCGACACCTGAATGCGCTCGGCGAGGTCGGGCAGTTCGTTGACGGCCACGATGCCGCGGTGCGCACGCGGGATCAGTCCGTAGGCGATGGTCTCCGGGTCGCCGAGGCTGCGGCCCTCGGCGACCTTGATCGGGTCGATGTCACCGACCAGGTCGGCGACGCTGGTGTCGGGCGTGGCGAGCTTCTCGGTGTAGCGCTCGCTGCGGTGCCGCCACTCGATCGGGAGGTCGTCGCCGAGGGTGGCGGCCTTGCGGATCGATTCCGGCGTGATCGGCGTGTACGGGTGCTCACCCAATTCGGCGCCGGCGATCACCGGCGTCCATTCGTCAAGCAGGCCGACCAGCGCGCGCAGTAGCCGAGTTTTGCCCTGGCCGCGTTCGCCGAGCAGAACGAAGTCGTGACCCGCGATCAGCGCCCGCTCCAGCTGGGGCAATACGGTGTCTTCGAATCCCAAGATGCCCGGCCAAATGTCTTCACCTTCGGCCAGCGCGGTCAGCAGATTCTCGCGGATTTCCTGCTTGACTCCCCGTTCACGATGGCCCGGCGGCACGGAGTTCGCCGACGGTTCGGGGCAGGTTGCTCGGTGATGTCACCACTCCAAGTTACGTCCCGTCGCGCATATGCGTCATGCGCACCGGCTTTAGTGCGCGAAGTGGCGGGCACCGGTGAGGTAGACGGTGACGCCGGCGTCGGCCGCCGCGGCGGTCACTTCGTCATCGCGCACGGAGCCTCCGGGGTGCACGATCGCCTTGACTCCGGCCGCGAGTCAGCGTTTCCAGCCCGTCGGGGAACGGGAAGAACGCGTCGGAGGCCGCCACCGCGCCGCGCGACGCGGTCACCGCCGCGTTCGACGGCCAGCCGGGCGGCGTCGACCCGGTTGACCTGACCCATGCCGACGCCGATGGTGGCGCCTCCGGAGGCGATCACGATCGCGTTCGACTTGACCGCGCGACAGGTACGCCACGCAAAGACCAGGTCGCTCAACGTCGCCGGGTCGGCCGGTGATCCGGTCGCCAGCGTCCAGTTCGCCGGGTTGTCACCGTGCGCGTCGAGCTGATCGCGCTGCTGGATCAGCAGACCCCCGCTGACCGGTCGCAGCTCGTAGCCCCCGGCCAGCGGCTCGGAGGCCACCAGCACCCGGATGTTCTTCTTACGCGTCAGCACATCGAGGGCGTCCGGCGCGTAGGCCGGGGCGACGATCACCTCGGTGAAGATCGTGCTGACGAACTCCGCCATCTCCAGGCTGACTTCGGTATTCGTGGCGATGACTCCCCCGAAGGCGCTCAGCGGATCGCACTCGTGCGCCTTGCGATGCGCATCGGCGACCGAAACCGACGAGATCGCGATCCCACACGGATTGGCGTGCTTGATGATTGCCACACAGATCTGTTCGTGGTCGAAGGCCGCCCGCCAGGCCGCGTCTGCGTCGGTGAAGTTGTTGTAGGACATCTCTTTTCCGTGCAACTGCTCGGCTTGCGCCAGCCCGGGCCAGGCGCCCGGGTCGACGTAGAGTGCCGCCTGCTGGTGCGGGTTCTCGCCGTAGCGCAGCATCGCCGAACGGCGCCAGCTGTGGCCGAGCCACTGCGGGAACGCGGTCTGCGGATGCTCGGGCGCCAGCGTCGACTCCATCCAGCTCGCCACGGCGATGTCGTAGTCGGCGGTGTGTTGAAAGGCCAGCGACGCCAGCTTCTTGCGTTCGGCGAGGGTGAATCCGCCATTGCGCATCGCGGCGAGCACCCCGTCGTAGCCGAGCGGGTCGACGACCACCGCCACGCTGGGATGGTTCTTCGCGGCCGCCCGAACCATCGACGGCCCGCCGATGTCGATCTGCTCGACACATTCGTCGATACCCGCGCCGGAGTCGACGGTCTGGCTGAACGGATACAGGTTGACCACGACCAACTCGAAGGCCGCGATGCCGAGCTGCTCGAGCGCCGCGGCGTGCTCGGGCTTGCGCAGATCGGCCAGCAATCCGGCGTGCACGCGCGGGTGCAGTGTCTTGACCCGGCCGTCGAGCACCTCGGGGAAGCCGGTCAGCTCCTCCACCGGCGTCACCGGAATCCCGTTGTCGGCAATGGTCTTCGCGGTAGATCCGGTCGACACGATCTCGACGCCCGCCGCACTCAGGCCCTGGGCGAGTTCGACCAGCCCGGTCTTGTCGTAGACGCTGATCAACGCGCGGCGAATCGCTCTCCTTGACTCGTCGGTGCTCATGCTGTGCTCATCCTAGGGTCGCCTTTCGTCCGATCCAGGTCACGCCGCGGTTCGCGATCGCGGCCACCACGTCCACCAACAGTCGCCGTTCGACGACTTTGATGCGTTCGTGCAATGTCTCTTCGTTGTCGCCGTCGAGCACCGCGAATGGGCTCCTGCGCCAAGATCGGCCCGGTGTCCATGCCGGCATCTACCAGGTGCACCGTACAGCCAGTGACCTTCACACCGTAAGCCAGCGCCTCGGGGACCGCATGCGCCCCTGCGAATGCGGGCAGTAGCGCCGGGTGCGTGTTCAGCGTGCGCCCGCAGAATCGTGAAAGGAATTGCGGTCCAAGGATTTTCATGAATCCAGCGGAGACGATCAGATCGGGCGAGTGCGCGGCGGTGGCCTCGGTGATCGCGGCGTCCCAGGCGTCGCGGTTCGGGTGATCGCCAAGCCGGACGGTGAAGGTCGGCACCGACGCGGCCGCGGCGATTTCGGTGGCCCGGCAGTCGCGGTCCACGCCGACGGCGACCACGCGCGCCGGGTAGTCATCGACAGCGGCGGCCAGCAGCGAACTCAGTAGCGATCCGGTGCCCGATGCCAGCACCAGCAGTCGCGCCGGCGCACTCGGGGGCACGCGGAGCGGTTCGACCACATCGCGAGCCTACTAACGACGATGCCGGCCCGACGACACGACTGGCCGAACCCGGGTTGTCGCTTCCAGGCGGGCAGCGCGGCTAGTCCCCCGGGTCGCGCTCGGTCGCGCGTTCGTCGGATGTTTGCCCCTCAGGCGGCGGGTTCGTCGAACGCGGGCTCGCCGGGCATCGGGTTCGGCGAGCGTCGGTTCGGCGAACGCCTCCTCGTCGTCGAGCAGCAGGTCGTGTTCGGCGGCGGGGCCGGGCTCGGCGAAGGCGTCCGCGAAGTCCTTCGGCTCATCGACCGGTGGCGCGGGCACGCGTTTGGACTTGGGCCGCCTGGGCCGGCGCCTGATCCCGCCGGTCATCGCCACCGTGACCCAGCCGATGACCGCGAACCAGAAGAAGGTGCCGACCATAGGGCGCCCTGGTCCACCCCGACCTCGCCGAAGTTGCCCAGCCGGCCGCTGCTGCCGAATGCCAAGCAGCGACATCATCAGGGCCCCGCCCACCGCGGCGACGAGCAGCTTGGCCAGCGCCGGAACCAGCGGGAGCGGATGCCGGGCGCACTGCTGACCGACGGCCACGCCCGATGCCGCCCCGACGATCAGCAGGGCGACCCAGACCGGCCCGAGCGGCGGCGTCGGCGCCGCGGCAAGGACGGGCAGCGCCGGAATGTCGCCGCCGAAAACGGTGAACGAACTGAACGTCGCAAAACCAATATGCGCACTGGACCCGACCGCGACCGCCGAAGTGCCGACAATGACGTTGGGCGCGTACAGCATCGAGAGCACGTGAGGCTGAACTCGCCGAAGATGGAATCGGTGATCGCGTAGAGGTCCTGCATCGTCGCCCAGTGCACAACCAGCGACCCCGCCGTCACGAATCCGGACAGCCCGACCAGCGCCAGCACGCCGGCCGCCGCGGCACGCAGCGAATCACCCAGCCAGTAGGGCAGTGGACGCCACCGCCAGCGCTCTGCGGCCCACCCGGGACCCACCCCGATCGCGGCGCCGATGGCATGCACCACCAGGACGCCGGCGAACGCGCGCAGGGCGCTGGGTGTCTGCAGCTCGGTGAGCACCGACGACGCGTCGTGGATGACGGCCAGCGCGATCGCGGCGATCAGCAGGGGGCCGCCCAGCGCCGACGCGACCACCCAGCGGACCACCAGCCACGACGAATATCTGGTCGTGGCGCGCGCCGTGGTGCGCGCGGTCGCCCACACCATCAACAGGATTGGCAGCAGCGGCATTACGCCCAACTCGCGGCCGCCGATAGAAATCGGTACCCCGTGCACGCCAAGCCAGATGCTGGCGATCGCTCCGAGGGCGCCGGTCATGTCGCTGTTGGCGATCAACAGCTGAAGCAGCGTGACCGCGGCGATGATGATCAGCGCCAGCACGGCCGGGCCGAACGCGACCCGGACGAGATCACGCGCCTGGCGAGCGCCCGCTGCCCGGTTCTCCTCCACCCGTGTCACTCTTGGCGGACGTGCCCTACGAGGCGCGAGAGCTCGCGGTTAGGACGGGGCCGGCCCAGAGGGCGATGCTGGCTGGTCGGCTCGGGTAATCGGCTCGCGACGCCGCGCCCGTACCCCCGACCGACGGTGGCGGGCTGAAGCTCGGGAATCCGGTGGGCGGCGTCGATGGTCCCTGCTGCGCCGCCGGCTGCGGTCCGGACTGCGGAGACTGGGCACCGAAGCCGCCGGTGGTCGGGATCGCGCTCTGCGTCGGGGCCTGGCTCGATGGGTAGCCGCCGTACTGCGATCCGTATCCCGACTGCGGGTTGTGCTGCTGCGGCCGCCCTGCTGGCCGTAGTACCCGCCGTGCTGCTGACCTCCGTATTGCCCGTACTGCCCGTATTGCCCGTACTGCGCGTAGGGGTCGTACTTGGGCCGCGGCGGCGGCGCGGTGATAACGCCCGCATCCAGCAGAAGCACGACGACGGCGGCGACGGCCTGCAGCACGCTGCACGCCACCAGCGGCCACATCGCCCAGCCGACGGCGAAGCCGGTCGGGGTGTTGATGACCTCCGAGATCGCCAGCAGCGCGCCCAGGACGGCGACGGCCGCCACCACGCCCGCGTAGTTCTTCGCCTTGGGCAGCAGGCTCAGCCCGGCGAGCAGCGCGGCCAGCACGGCCACCAGGACCGCGGTGCCGGCGTCACCGGCGCGTCCACCGGCGGCCGGACCGAGGTCGGCGCCGAGCACGAAGGTCGGCCCGAAGTTCAGCAGGTACACCGCCAGGCCGAGGACCACCACCGCGATGTTGACGTACAGCGGAAGCTTGCTCTCGCCGTCGTCGGTCTTCGCGAACGACGGCGTGGCGCCTGGGTAGGAGCCGCCGGGCTGCGACTGCGGATATCCGGGACTCCCGGGCGAGTAGGTCATGACTCCTCCTGTTGCTTCCAGTGCCTTCAAGACCTCGTGCGGCGCCGACGCCACTGTTGCAGTGCGACGCTGCGCTCCAGGGCCCAGCGTTCATCAAATGCCAAGACGTGCCCGCGCTTGCGTTACGACGCGATCGATCAACCACGCTAGCGCACGTTCGGGCACCCGTGCCGGAGCGACCGGCACCGGCGCGCGACCGGGCCGACGCCGCACGCGCCCCGTTCGGGACAGCCGTCTGTGGGGGGCGGGTTGCTCGGCGCAGGTAGAACACGTTCTAATTCTGTCCATGGATTACGGGCTTGTGCTTTTCACCAGTGACCGTGGCATCGCTCCGGCCGCCGCCGCCAAACTCGCCGACGACCACGGCTTTCAGACGTTCTACGTGCCTGAACACACCCATATCCCGGTCAAGCGGGAGGCGGCGCACCCGACGACGGGTGACGAATCGCTGCCGGACGACCGGTACATGCGCACGTTGGACCCGTGGGTAAGTCTGGGCGCGGCGTGCGCGGTCACGTCACGGGTGCGGCTGTCCACCGCGGTGGCGCTGCCCGTCGAGCATGACCCGATCACGCTGGCCAAAAGCATCGCGACCCTGGACCACCTCTCCGGTGGCCGGGTCAGCCTGGGCGTCGGGTTCGGTTGGAACACCGATGAACTCGCCGACCACAACGTGCCGCCGGGGCGCCGCCGCACCATGCTGCGCGAGTACATCGAGGCGATGCGCGCGTTGTGGACCGAGGAGGAAGCCGCCTACGACGGCGAGTTCGTCAAGTTCGGCCCCAGCTGGGCGTGGCCCAAGCCGGTGCAGTCGCACATTCCGGTGCTGGTGGGCGCGGCGGGCACGGAGAAGAACTTCAAGTGGATCGCCCGCAGCGCGGACGGCTGGATCACCACGCCGCGCGACTTCGACATCGACGAACCGGTGAAGCTGTTGCAGGACACCTGGGCGGCCGCGGACCGCGACGGCGCCCCGCAGATCGTGGCGCTGGACTTCAAGCCGGTGCCCGAGAAGCTGGCGCACTGGTCCGAGCTCGGGGTGACCGAGGTGCTGTTCGGTCTGCCGGACCGTCCCGAAGAAGAGATCGCCGCCTACGTGGAGCGTTTGGCGGGCAAGCTCTCGTCGATGGTCTAGGCCCTCGTCGGCACGACGGGGTCTACCCCAGCGATGCCCGGTTACCGTTGTCAGTCGACCACACCGAGATCTCCGCACCGAGTGGATCGCCGTCGGACATCAATGCGACGAGATCCTCGTCGTCGGTCGTGGCCATGAATCGCGTGTTGTCCGCAGCGAGCCTGCCGACGATGATGCCGGTGCGGACCGGCCAGTCGTAGCGTATGGAGTACGTCTCGATGGTCGCCGCTCCGTCGGGCGTCTTCGTGACGTCGACCTTCGGCAGCGTGTCGATCTCCTTCTTCAGCTCCGCACAGTTATCGGTGCGCCAGTCCACCGGCGTAGTCGAGTAGATACCGACCGAGTACTTGCTCATAATGCCGCCGTTGGCGCCGACGAGGCCGAATTGCCCTGGCCTGTCCCGCATCTGCGCGACCGTCTCGGCGATACCGTGTAGCGAGTAGCTGTTCCCGGGACCGCCGAAATACGGCAAGCCGCCGGTCAGGGTCAACCCGCGCGGGTCGTCGCCGTCGATGCCCAGCGCCTCGCAGATGACGAACACCGGGAATGGGAAGCAGCTGTACAGATCGAATGTGGCGATGTCGTCGACGCCGATTCCGGCTACCCGCAACGCTTCTCGGGCCGCACGGACCGCCGCCGGGCTGGCGCCGAGGTCGAGGCGATCGAGCATCGCCTGCTCGATCATGTCCGCGTGGCCATGCAGATAAATCCACTTCTCCTCGGCCACGCCAAGGCGGGTCGCCGCCTCCACTGACATCATTACCGCCGCCGCGCCCTGGTTGACCTGATCGCGGGCGACGAGCAGACGGGGGTACGGGTCACAGATCATCCGGTTGTCGTCGGTGATGGTGATGATCTCGTCGACCGACCGCTCGACCGGCGATGACGAAAACGGGTTCTTGGCAGCAATTTTGGACATCGGGGCGAACAATTCGGCCATCTCGCGCCGATAGTCGGCCACGCTGCGCCCAAGGCGGGCGCGGCGGGCGTTCTCCATGAGCCCGTACTGCACGGGCGCCCCGGTCAAGCCGTGCTGGATCGTGTATTCGTCGATGTAGCTGAAGATCTGGTGGCCGCGATCCTCTAGTTGGCCCTCGACGTGTTCGGTGAAGTCGGGCTTGTCAACGCGATTGGCGAAATAGCGAGCCGTCGACCCCGGCTCCGAGCCCATGATCAGTACGACGTCGGCTTCGTACGCGGCGATTGCGTTGCCCGCCTCGGTGACCAGCTTCTGCGGCCCCTGCCCACCGACTGGTTCGAGTACCACGCGGGCCGGGTCGCCGCCGAGGCGGTTCATCACCGAACGCGGGTAGTTGTTCGACTTGCCGAGCCTTGCCGGCATCGGTCCAGAGATCTCGAACTGCCGCAGCCCGAAGACCGTGTCGACAGCCTTCGCGACGCTTTTGGCGCCGGTGTCGGCAAGAGCCGCCCGCACGGCCGCCGTCGCGAGGTCGACCGCCGACATGCCCCGATAGTCGGGGTCGTCGATGCGCTCGGTGAACTGGCCGACGCCGACAAGCACCGGAGTACGCGGATCGACCGGCATGACAAACCTCCTGGCAACTGTTAGTTCGTCAGGCTAACCGATGGCTGGGACCTAAACGAAACTGCGGCCAGTCGCGGATTCTTCAGTGAAATCGCGAATCTGACTGGGCCCACGCGAAGCCGGGGACAGTCTCGGCAAAGAACTACAGGCTCTTGAGGATCTCCCGGGCCAGGTCCGCGGTCTCCGACGGCGTCTTGCCCACTTTGACCCCGGCGGCCTCCAAGGCCTCCTTCTTGGCGGCCGCGGTGCCCGACGAGCCGGACACGATGGCGCCCGCGTGGCCCATCGTCTTGCCTTCCGGCGCAGTGAATCCCGCGACGTAGCCGACGACCGGCTTGGACACGTTGGCCTTGATGTAGTCGGCGGCCCGCTCCTCGGCGTCGCCGCCGATCTCACCGATCATCACGATGACCTTGGTGTCGGGGTCCTTCTCGAAGGCCTCGATGGCGTCGATGTGGGTGGTGCCGATCACCGGGTCACCACCGATGCCGATCGAGGTGGAGAAGCCGAAATCGCGCAGCTCGTACATCATTTGGTAGGTCAGGGTGCCGGACTTGGACACCAAGCCGACGGGGCCGGGACCACTGATGTTGGCGGGGGTGATGCCGGCCAGCGCCTCACCCGGGGTGATGATGCCGGGACAGTTCGGCCCGATGATCCGCGTCTTCTGTCCCTTGTCGACGTTGTAGGCCCACGCATATGCGCTGTCCTGCACCGGAATTCCCTCGGTGATGACCACCAGTAGCGGGATCTCGGCGTCGATGGCCTCGATGATCGCGTCCTTGGCGAATTTCGGCGGGACGAAGACGACCGATACGTTGGCGCCGGTCTCCTTCATTGCTTCCGCGACGCTGCCGAAGACCGGAAGCTCGACGTCCTTGCCTTTCGCGTCCACGTGCGACACGGTGGTGCCCGCCTTGCGGGCGTTCACCCCACCAACCACCGCAGTACCGGCCTTCAGCATGAGCGCCGTGTGCTTGGTGCCCTCACCGCCGGTGATGCCCTGGACGATCACTTTGGAGTCTTTGTTCAGGAATATAGACATTGGCCATGGCTCCTTTGGACTACTTGTTCGCCAGCTCGGCGGCTTTGTCGGCACCGGCGTCCATGGTCTCTGCCTGGATCACCAGCGGGTGGTTGGCCGCAGCCAGGATGCGTCGGCCTTCGTCGACGTTGTTGCCGTCGAGCCGGACGACGAGCGGCTTGTTGGCCTCGTCGCCGAGCATGTTCAGCGCGGTCACGATTCCGTTGGCGACGGCGTCGCAGGAGGTGATGCCGCCGAACACGTTCACGAACACGCTCTTGACCTGCTTGTCGTTCAGGATGACGTCGAGGCCCGCGGCCATCACCTCGGCCGACGCGCCACCTCCGATGTCGAGGAAGTTGGCCGGCTTGACCCCGCCGTGTTTCTCGCCGGCGTAGGCGACGACGTCGAGGGTCGACATCACCAGACCCGCGCCGTTGCCGATGATGCCGACGGCGCCGTCGAGCTTGACGTAGTTGAGGTCGTGTTCCTTGGCCTTGAGCTCCAGCGGGTCGGTGGCGTCGCGGTCCTCGAACTCGGCGTGGCCGGGCTGCCGGAAGTCGGCGTTGGCGTCCAGGGTGACCTTGCCGTCCAGCGCGAGGATCTGGCCTGGGTCGTCTTCCCCGCGGGAAGGCGTGCGCACCAACGGGTTGACCTCAACCAGCGTGGCGTCCTCGGCGACGAACAGCTCCCACAGCTTGGAAATGGTGTTGGCCGCCGCGTCGAGCACCTCGGCCGGCAGGTGGCCCTGCTCGGCGATGGAACGGGCCTTCGCCAGGTCGACACCGGTCACCGCATTCACCGGCACCTTGGCGAGCCGCTCGGGCTTGGTGGCGGCCACTTCCTCAATCTCCACGCCGCCCTCGACAGAGCACATCGCCAGGTACGTCCGGTTGGCGCGGTCGAGCAGGAACGAGATGTAGTACTCCTCGGCGATGTCGCTGGCCTCGGCGACCAACAACTTCTTCACGACGTGGCCCTTGATGTCCAGGCCGAGGATGTTCTTGGCGTGCTCGTAGGCGTCGTCGGGTGTGGCGGCGAATTTGACGCCGCCGGCCTTGCCGCGTCCGCCGACCTTCACCTGCGCCTTGACCATCACCGGGGCGCCGACTTCGGTCGCGATTTCCTTCGCGCCCTCGGCGGTGTCGGTTACCCGACCCGGCGTAGTAGGTACGTTGTGCTTGACGAACAGTTCTTTCGCTTGATACTCGAAAAGGTCCATGAACTCACTGTCTTCGCTCGACTTATTTGCAAGGTCTACAGGTCGGCGGTGCCGAATCGGCAACTCGCACGGTGGAACTGTATCCACCCTCCAAACGGCCGCTACCGCCGCGTCCACCGATGTGGCACAGCTCACGACACGCCAGTCGGGGCCAAACGTGATCCAGTTCACAATCTGCCGCCGAGGTTGCCAGCCGGATCAGTAAACGGATAACGTCCTAAAGTCCAGATAACGTTATGGTCACGATACGAGGACATTTCAGGTTGTCCCAACACCGTCTTGCGCGCTCTCCTGCCTCGTCAGGAGCTGGCCGCTTCCACCGCGAGAACTGGGCTCAACCGCACCGCAACGAAGTCACCGAAATTCTGCCGTTGGACGGCTTTGACCTCGATGACCTGGACTTCGCGGACTCCGGCGAATTCGACGACCTGGACCTCAGCGGCGACTCGACGTTCGATTACGAAGCTCAGGTGCTGCTCGCGCCCGAGCTCGACGATCTGGATGAGACCGACGATCTGACTCCTCGGCGGCTGGCGGCCCCCACCCCCGCCGCCACCAACGAGGCACTGTCCCAGCTCGCCCTCGAGCTGGACCCGAATATCGCCGGCTCGGACGCCGCCGACGTCATCGGTGTCGCACGCCGCGGCGGGCAGCACCGCAAGCAGCCGACCAGCGCGGCGCGCGGCCGCGTGCTGATATCGGCGATGGCCGCCGGCGCGGCGGCCGCTGCGGCGCACACAGCGACCAGCCAGGCCGAGACCACCAGGGCCGATACCGTGCTGACCGCCAACGCGTCGGCGCTGATCGGCGGATCGAGCGGCAACACCACCCGCGGCGCCCAGGTGATCGCGGTCCAGCCCGCGGCGAGCGCTTTGCACAACGAGGAGCTCGCCAAGGGCGTGGCCTTCGCCAACGACCGCGCCCAGCGCGAGGCGCGACTGCAGCAGCCGCTATACGTCATGCCCACGCACGGGATTTTCACGTCGAACTTCGGATATCGCTGGGGTGTGCTGCATGCCGGCATCGACCTCGCCAACGCGATCGGAACGCCGATCGTCGCGGTGTCCGACGGTGTCGTCATCGACGCCGGGCCGACCGCCGGCTACGGAATGTGGGTCAAGCTGCTCCACGCCGATGGCACGGTCACCCTCTATGGCCACATCAACACCGCACTGGTCAGCGTCGGTGAGCGCGTGATGGCCGGCGACCAGATCGCCACGATGGGCAACCGGGGCAATTCCACCGGCCCACACCTGCACTTCGAGGTGCTACAAGGCGGCACCGAGCGAATCGACCCGGTGCCATGGCTGGCCAAGCGAGGAATTTTCGTCGGCAATTACGCTGGTTGAGGTGACCGCGCCGAACGACCCCCCACCACCCGAGTCGCCCGCCGAATCCCGGACACGCATCATTCGGCGTGCTCCGACCGGACCGATACCCTCGATCCCGGAATCCCCGACCACGCACGTGCCGCGACAGGTCGTACCCGATCAGGAATCCACTCGCGCAGCCGCGCGTAGCAGCCCGACGAGCCGCCCGGTCGACGAACCAACTCCCCGGACGGTGATCGCCGCCGCGGCGGTCAGCATCGTCAGCGGATGGGCCACCTCGGTGGTGGCCACCGATTTGATCACCGGCTGGTGGCGGACCGATCGCATGTTCTGCATCGCGATCGCATTCCTCGCCCTGGTTTTCGCGACGACCACCGTCGCCGGCGTGATCATGCTGCTGCAGCGCCGCTCCCTGGGCCGGTACCTGATCATGACGGGCGCGGTCGTCGCGGTGTTGACCTACGGCGGCGTCTTCATCGCGGGCGCTCGAGTTGCGTGGATCGTGCACGCCTTCCCGCTCCTCCCGATCGCCACTGTGGTGTTGGCGATGCGCCCGCAGACCAAACAATGGCTGCGGGCGTAGCCGCGGCTTAGAGCTTGCTGACCGGGGCGTGGTTGTGCATCAGCTTGACCCGCCCGGCGCTGCCGAAGTCGATCAGCGACATCGCCGACTCGCCGACGCCGGACACTTCCTCGACGCGGCCCAGCCCGTACTTGTCGTGCGTCACCCGATCGCCGGCGGCCAGCACCAGCAGCGGACGCTTACTTGCTCCGGAGCGGGTGGGCGCGGCACGCGGCGTCCCGAAACGCCCGGCACCGCTGACCGGCGCGCTGTACGACGGGGCCGGTGCGGTGCGCCGCCACTCCATCAGTTCTTGCGGAATCTCCTGCAGGAAGCGGGATTCCGGGTTCAGCATCGGCTGCCCCCAGGAGGACCGGATGATGGCCCGGCTGACATACAGCCGCTGCCGGGCACGGGTGATGCCCACGTAAGCCAGCCGTCGTTCCTCGGATAGTTCGGCCGGGTCGTCGAGCGCCCGCATGTGCGGGAACATGCCGTCCTCCCAGCCGGTGACAAACACCACCGGGAACTCCAGACCCTTCGCGGTGTGCAACGTCATCAGCGTCACCAAGCCGGCGGTGTGCTCGGGAATCTCGTCGGTGTCGGCGACGAGCGACACCCGTTCCAGAAATGAGGCCAGCACCCCGGTTTCGGGCACGTCTTCGTCTTCGGGGGGCCGCAGGGATTCGTCGAGCGCGGCGGCGTTCGCCTGATCGATGCTGAATTCGTGCGCGACGCTTACGAGTTCGTTGAGGTTGTCCAGCCGGGCCAATTCCTGCGGATCGGTCGAGGACTCCAGCTCCCGACGGTATCCGGTGCGTTCCAGCACTGACTCGACCAGATCCCCTAGGTCGTCATCGAGGCGGCCCCTTAGCTCGTCGAGCAGCTCGACAAAGCCCGAAATCGCCTTTTCCGCACGGGAATTCAACATCGGGACTTTACCTTCAGCCGCGGCGACCAGCGCGTCGGCGAAGCTGGCGCCCGTGTTCTCGGCGTAGACCGCCACACACGCCTCGGCACGGTCGCCGATGCCACGCCGCGGGGTGTTGAGGATGCGCCGCATGCTGACCGCATCGCCGGGGTTGTCCAGCACCCGCAAGTAGGCGACGATGTCGCGGATCTCCTTGCGCTCGTAGAACCGCACTCCCCCGACGACCTTGTACGGAATACCGGCGCGGATGAACACCTCTTCCAATGACCGCGACGAGTTGTTGGTGCGATAGAAGACGGCTACATCGTTATAGGTAATGTCGCCGCGTTCAACGAGCGCGTCAATTTCTTGGGCAACGAACCTGGCCTCGTCGTGCTCATTGTCGGCGACATAACCGACGATCAACTCTCCCTCGCCGGCGTCGGTCCAGAGTCGCTTCTCGCGACGCCCGGAGTTACGCGCGATCACCGAATTGGCGGCCGAAAGAATGTTCTGTGTTGAGCGGTAATTCTGCTCAAGCAAAATGGTGGTCGCCTCGGGATAGTCGCGTTCAAACTCCACGATATTGCGAATGGTGGCGCCGCGAAACGCGTAGATCGACTGATCGGCATCGCCGACCACACATAACTCTGCGGGCGGCACGTCGTCGTCGGACGAATCTTCGTCGTCGCGTCCGACCAATTCCCGCACCAGCACGTACTGGGCGTGGTTGGTGTCCTGGTACTCGTCAACCAGCACGTGCCGGAAGCGGCGCCGGTAATACTGTGCGATCTGCGGGAAGGTCTGCAGCACCGCGACGGTTTCGCCGATCAGGTCGTCGAAGTCCAGGGCGTTGGCCGCCCGCAGTCGCCGCTGGTATTCGCCGTAGACGGAGGCGACGGTGCGGGCCAAGTCATCGGAATCGTCCGTGAGGTTGGACACAGCCTGATCTGAATCGATCAGCTCGTTCTTGAGGTTGGAGATGGCGACGGAGAGCAGTCGCGGCGAGTACCGCTTGATGTCCAGGCCCATGTCGCGCCCGATCATCTGCAGCAGGCGCCGCGAATCGTCGGCGTCGTAGATCGAAAAGTTGGAATTGAGGCCTTTGATCAGGGAGGCCTGGTTGCGCAGGATGCGCACGCAGGTCGAGTGAAACGTGGACACCCACATCGCGCGGGCCCGGTTGCCGACCAGCCGCACCACCCGTTCGCGCATCTCAGCTGCGGCTTTGTTGGTGAACGTGATCGCCAGAATCTGCCCGACCCCGACACCGCGCGCGGCGATCAGATAGGCGACGCGACGCGTCAATACCGCGGTCTTCCCGGAGCCCGCGCCGGCCACGATCAGCAGGGGCGAGCCCTCGTGGACCACCGCTTGTCGCTGTTGGGGATTGAGTCCGTCGAGCAGCTGATCGATCTCGGCGGCGAGCTTGGCATCCGTTGCGTGCGCAGTCATGTCCGCCTAAATTTACCGCCGACGTCCGACGGCAAGTCCCCAGGCTACGACCGCATAGCAAGGTCGACGGCAATCAACTTTTCGTTTTGCTCCCGCGTGTCCGCGCGTATGGCACACTCGGTACATGGACAATCCGCAGCTTCATCGCCGCCTCTCGATCCTTGAGTGGCGTCGCCGATTTTTCTGTGGGTACCGGCCAGCGGTGCCCATGGTCTAGCTGTGATTGCTAGAGCCCTGTGGTCCGCCTTTGGATTCAGGGCTCGAACTTTTTCAAGACGGCTAACGTTTCGAAGCCCAATAGCGAACAAGACCAAAAGAACAACAGCAAAACAACACGGGGGTGTAGGGATGAGCGTCGAGATGATCGACATTGAACAGTTGGCGAACATCGAAGAGTTGCGCCTAGAGATTGACCGGCTGGACGCCGAGATACTCGCCGCCGTCCGAAGGCGCGCTGAAGTTTCGCGCGAAATCGGCCGGGCCCGGATGGCCTCCGGTGGCACCCGACTGGTGCACAGCCGCGAGATGAAGGTCATCCAGCGTTACAGCGAGCTCGGCCCGGAAGGTAAAGACCTGGCGATGCTGCTGCTGCGCTTGGGCCGGGGTCGGCTCGGCCACTGAGCATCCTCGATACCGAGGTTCGGGTACCGCTGATTTCTGTATTGCTGGGGGCAGATTGTGCTGCCCGCTAGCGGTGGCTGTGCCCCGTAAGTCAGCACTAGGGTCGAACCATGACCTCCGTGCTAACAATCCCCGATATCACCGCCACCCCGGCGTGGGACGCCCTACGTAGGCATCACGAACAAATCGGCAAGACCCACCTCCGCGAATTCTTCGACGACGATCCGGATCGCGGCCGCGATCTCACGTTGACCGTCGGCGACCTTTACATCGACTACAGCAAGCACCGCGTCACCCGCGAGACGTTGCGGCTGCTGATTGACCTGGCCCGCGCGGCCAATCTCGAAGAGCGCCGCGACCAAATGTTCTCCGGCGTGCACATCAACACCTCGGAGAATCGCGCGGTCCTGCACACCGCACTTCGGTTGCCCCGGGATACCGAGCTGGTCGTCGATGGCCAAAACGTCGTCGAGGATGTACACAGCGTGCTCGATGCGATGGGGGACTTCACCGATCGGCTGCGCAGCGGAGAATGGACCGGGGCCACCGGAGAGCGAATCCGCACCGTCGTCAACATCGGCATCGGCGGTTCGGACCTGGGCCCGGTGATGGTCTATCAGGCACTGCGCCACTATGTGGACGCGGGGATTTCGGCACGCTTTGTCTCCAACGTCGACCCCGCGGACCTGGTCGCAAAACTCGCCGATTTGGATCCGGCCACAACGCTTTTCATCGTCGCATCGAAGACGTTCTCGACGCTGGAAACGCTGACCAACGCGACGGCCGCGCGCCGCTGGCTGACCGACGCGCTCGGCGACGCCGCGGTGTCGAAGCATTTCGTTGCCGTCTCGACCAACAAACGCCTGGTCGACGAGTTCGGCATCAACACCGACAACATGTTCGGCTTCTGGGATTGGGTCGGCGGACGTTATTCGGTCGACTCGGCGATCGGGCTGTCGCTGATGGCGACGATCGGCCGGCAGGCCTTCGCAGATTTCCTGTCCGGATTCCACATCGTCGACGAGCACTTCAAGACCGCGCCGCTGGAGTCCAACGCGCCTGTTCTGCTGGGCCTTATCGGTCTCTGGTACTCCAACTTCATGGGCGCGCAGTCGCGCGCCGTGCTGCCCTACTCCAACGACCTGGCGCGCTTTGCCGCGTACCTGCAGCAGCTGACCATGGAATCCAACGGCAAGTCGACGCGCGCCGACGGCACACCGGTTATTACCGACACCGGTGAAATCTATTGGGGCGAGCCGGGAACCAACGGCCAGCACGCCTTCTACCAACTGCTGCATCAGGGCACTCGGCTCATACCGGCCGACTTCATCGGCTTCAGCCAGCCCACCGACGACCTGCCGACCGTCGAAGGCACAGGCAGCATGCACGACCTGTTGATGAGCAATTTCTTCGCGCAGACCCAGGTGCTCGCCTTCGGCAAGAACGCAGCGGAGATCGCCGCCGAAGGCACCCCCGCCGAGGTGGTTCCGCACAAGGTGATGCCAGGCAACCGGCCGTCCACTTCGATTCTGGGCGAACGGCTTACGCCTTCGGCCGTGGGACAGCTGATCGCGCTCTACGAGCATCAGGTTTTCACCGAGGGCGTGGTTTGGGGAATCGACTCGTTCGATCAGTGGGGTGTCGAGCTGGGCAAGACGCAGGCCAAGGCGCTGCTGCCGGTGCTCACCAGCGACACGTCCCCGGCGCCGCAGTCGGACAGCTCGACCGATGCGCTGGTCCGTCGTTACCGGACGGAACGAGGACGGGTGAGCTAGCCGGCTCTCAGTGGGCTCGGCTCATGACGTCGGAGCCGAGTCGCCGCACAAAGGTGCGCAGGCGTTCCACGGTCGCGGACTGCGGGTCGGACAGGTGTAGCCGCAGCAGTTCGCGACCGGCGGCATGCAGGATCCGGGCGGTGTATTCGGGATCATGCACTCCGGGATTGGTGCGCAGCAATTCACGGACAAAGAAGTCGAGTACGACGGCCTCGGATTGGGCCAGCCGGGCATACAACTCCGGCGGAGCGCCCTGCGGCGGGAACATGAACAGCCGCCAGGTCGCCGGGTGGGCGTCGACGGCGGCCAGCACACCGTCGAATGCGAGCACAAACGACTGATCTTCGGCGGCAGCATCCAATCCGGAGACCGCCTCCGCGAATTGGGCGCCGGCCCGCGCCGCCTCGCGGTCGATCAGTTCGACGAACAACCCCGCCAGGTCGCCGAACTTTTGATAGATCAACGAGCGATTGATGCCAGCCTCCCCCGCGATGCGGTTCGGCGTGGCCGCGTGGAAACCTTCGGCGTCGACGATCGCGTGCGTGACGTCGAGGATCTGCTCGCGCCGCCCCTCGGCGGTCATGCGCCGCTTCGGGTTGACCACAGTCACGCTTGACAGCATAACTAACACCTTGTGAGTATTACTCACTAACTGTTAGTTTGCCGGAGGTTGTGATGGTCACGTACTACCCCGAGCTCGCTCAGCGCGTCCGTAGCCAACGCGATCTGCAGCCCGACCTCTATGGAAACTTCGACTTCGACCAGCGGCCCGATCGCCTGGCCACCGAGCCCGACGTCGACACCGCCCTGCCCCCCTGGATCGCCGACCGGGCGCCCATCCTGGAAGACGACCGCGTCGTCGAGTTGATGAGCACGGCAACCTTGCTCGGCGATGTCGTCGCCGATCCCTACGCGGCGCTGATGACCACGCACAGCGTCGCGCACCTGATCGACATGCTCAAGACGGCCTGCCGGCACGGACTCGAGGCGGTGCCCGACGCACCGCCCGAGCTGGTGTCGTTCATCGCCGCCATGGAGGCCACCCCGGAGTGGATCGACTTCGACTTGGTGCGCGAAGGCGCTCGCCAAGAACGCATTCCCGCCGCGCTGCTGGCCCCCTTCATCACGCGCGGAGCGTTCGTCGCGACCTTCACCAACACCTACGCTGCGCTGCCGATGGCCCTGACCGGCGCGCTCTCCGGCAAGCGGGCCGCCCGCCGCGTCAACGAAACGGCCAGTTTCTTCGCCGTCACCACCTTGCCCGGCGCGCTGGACCGTCACGGCCCGGGCTTTGAAGCCGCAGCCATGGTCCGGCTGATGCACTCGATGGTCCGCTACAACGCGCTGAAGAGGCCGGACAAGCTGGGCCGCAAATGGGATACAGCCATCTACGGCATGCCGGTGCCGCAAGTCGACCAGATGCCCGCCGGAATGATCGGCCAGTACTTGTTGGCCCGCAAGGCGAGTCAGCAAGGCCGCACCGAATTCACCGCCGAAGAACGCGCCGTCGTCGAATTCGCCAGGTATCGCTGCTTTCTGCTCGGCCTGCCCGAAGAACTGCTGCCGTCGGAACCCGCCGACATCATCCACGTCATGCACGCGCGCTCGGCATTGCTGCGGCACGGATTCGACACCATCTGCCAAGAACTCGTCCGCGGGACGATGGCGGCCTATCTGCGTCCCGACACCACTTTGTTCGACCGTTGCGCCGACGCGGTCGAGAAGAGTTTCAGCAAGTTCACGTTCGTGCGCACCTTCTGCAACGGCGATCGCGAAATCGCCGAAGCGATGGGTGTCTCACTGGCGCCGACGGATCTCGTGCGCATTGCGCTGACCGCGCCGTTCATCATCGGACGTTTCACCGCCGTGAGCCACGCCAGCCGCATCCCCGTGCTTCGAGACATCACCGACGCCTACGTCATCGGGTTGCTGAAGCTCCGGTTAGCGACGTACGGTAAGCCCGAATTCACCAGCGACGCAGCGCATTACACGCCCGTCCCACACTGACATTAGGCGAAGCGCTTGGTCAGCGGCGGCGGCAGCACCCGCATCAGCTGCGCCAGCGGCGCCCACGGCCACCGCGGCACCACCGCGCGGCCGGGCTCGCGCTCGATGGCGTCGACCAGCGCCTTGACGCCAGTTTCGTTGTCCACCATCAGCATTGTGCTCGCCGATTTGGCGGTCATCTCCGACTCGATATAGCCGGGCTCGATCACCGAAACCTTGATCGGGCCTTTGGCGTACTCGGCGCGTAGCGACTCGCCCAGCGAGCTGAGCCCCGCCTTGCTTGCGCAGTAAGCGGCTTTGACACCGGGGACTCCGGTATTCCCGAGCACCGACGAGATCAGCACCAGATGCCCCGAGCCACTCTTGGCGAACATCTCCAGGGCCGTCTCGATCTGCACCAGCGCGGCCACCAGATTGGTCTCGATGGTCTTCTTGTTCGCCCACAGCTTGCCGGATCCCAGCCGGGCTCCGCTGCCGATGCCGGCGTTGACGATGACGCGGTCGATGCCGCCGAGCTCGTCGCTCAGCTCCGCGAACACCTTCGGCACCTGCTCGTGGTCCCTGACGTCCAGCGCGGCGACCGCGATCTTGATCGCGGGATACTGCTGCGAAAGCTCGGCTTTCAGCTCATCGAGGCGGTCGGTGCGCCGGGCGCACAGCGCCAGGTCGCGACCTTTCGCGGCAAAGGAACGCGCCATGCCCGCGCCGAGGCCGGAACTGGCGCCGGTGATGAGGATTTTCTGGCGAGTCACCCGGGCAGCATACCCACCCACCGCCGAACGTCGAGTTGTTGGGCCGCAACGGGCATATTCAGCACAACAAGTCGACGCTGGACCCCCAGCGTCCCGGCCGATCGGCTACTTGAGCAGCCGTGACATCCGACGGTCGGCCAGCACCTTGCCGCCGGTCTGGCATGTCGGGCAGTACTGAAAAGACTTGTCCGCGAACGACACTTCCCGGACGGTGTCCCCGCACACCGGGCAGGGCAGCCCGGTGCGCGCGTGCACCCGCAGCCCGGAGCGCTTCTCCCCTTTGAGCATCGCGGCACCCTGGCCGACGGAGCGGTTCACCGCGTCGGTCAGCACCGAGATCATGGCGTCGTGCAGGGTGGCGAGCTGTTCGCTGGTCAGCTTCCCGGCCGTGGCGAACGGCGAGATTTTGGCGACGTGCAGGATTTCGTCGCTGTAGGCATTGCCGATCCCGGCAATCACCTTCTGGTCGGTGATGACGGTCTTGATCCGCCCGGTATTGCCGGCCAGCAGACCGGCCAGGTCGTCGGCGCTCAGATCCAGGGCGTCCGGGCCCAGCGCCGCGATGCCCGGCACCTGCTCGGGGTCGTCGACCAGCCAGACCGCCAGCCGCTTCTGGGTGCCGGCCTCGGTGAGGTCGAAGCCCGGTGCACTACCGGGAACACCCAGGTGCACGCGCAGCGCGATGGGCCCCTTGCCCGGCCGCAGCGGCGCCGGGGCGAGCTTGTCCGACCAGCGCAACCAGCCCGCCCGCGACAGGTGGGCGATCAGCAGCAGATTTCCGGCCTGCAGCCCCAGGTACTTGCCCCAGCGGTTGGCCGCGGTAACGGTCTGCCCATGCAGGGCGCTGATCGGCGGATCGAAGGTTTTCAGGACCGACAGCGCCCCGACATCGACGCGTCCGATGGTCGAACCCACGGCATGGCGCCGCAAGTGGTCGACCAGCGCTTCGATCTCGGGCAGTTCGGGCACACATTCAGTTTGCCGATCACAACTGTGAAGTGTCCATCGAGGCTCACGGCACCCGTAATAAATAGGTATCCATGATCCAGCCGTGCCGGGCGCGGGCCTCGGAGCGCAGCGCCACGATACGCGGCCCCACGTCGCCGACAGTGCCCGCCACCAGCAGTTCGTCGTCGGTGCCCAGGTAGGCACCCCACCAGATCCGGGTGTCGGCGGGGCAGGCCTGAAAACTGCAGTCGGCGTCGAGCATCACCACCGCCGAGCCCGACAACCCGTGCGTGCGCAGCTGCCGGCCGGTGGTGATCAGCACGGGCTCACCGACGTCGTTGAGCGGGATGCGGTGCCGAGCCGTCAGCGCCTGGATCGCGGTGATGCCCGGAACGACGTCGAACGTGAAGTCGACCTCGGCGGCGACCGCGTCGAGGATCCGCAGCGTGCTGTCGTACAGCGATGGGTCGCCCCAGGCCAGGAAGGCGCCGACGCCGTCGGGTCCCAGCTCGGTCTCGATGGCCCGCGCCCAGATCCGCGTCCGCGCCGCATGCCAGTCGAAGACCGCTTCGCGGTAATCGCCTTGCTGGTCGCCGGGGCTCGACCGCTTCGGATCGGTCAACTCCACGAATCGATAGCCCGGCTCGCGGATGAACCGCGCGCAGATCTCCCGTCGCAGCGCCACCAGGTCGCTCTTGGCGTCGCCCTTGTCCATCGCGAAGAACACCTGGGTGTCGTTCAGCGCCTCGATCGCCTGAATGGTCACGTAGTCGGGGTCTCCCGCGCCGATGCCGATCACGTGGATATGCCGACTCACGCTGTACCTCCTGCTGCTCGTTCCCCGTCAGATTGCCGAATCGCAACCTCGAACACCTAGTCGGGACCACAAGTACCCGGTACCATGGGTACCGTCTGAAGCACCCAATGAAGGGACGCCAGCGATGACCCGCGCCGAGACGATGCAGAGCGAAGCGATGAAGAAGAGCGGCGCTATGACGTCAGCGGTGCGGCCAGGCGGGCCGAGTCGTGAAGAGTTTTCGGAGCGGTTACTGAAGGGCTCGGTCAAAAAGTCCTACGAACCGATCGTCGACATCGACTGGGACGCCCCGCTGGACCCGGACAAGTTCTATCTGCCGCCTCGGCTGGTCTCGCTGTACGGCACCCCGATGTGGGACGCGATGACCCGCGAGCAACAAATCGAGCTGTCCCGCCAGGAATTGGTCAACACGTTGTCGGCCGGAATCTGGTTCGAGAACATGCTCAACCAGTCGCTGTTGCGCACGATCCTGCACGAGGACCCCACGAGCTCCTCGACGCACTACAAGCTGACCGAGCTGGGCGACGAAACCCGGCACATGGTGATGTTCGGCAAAGCCATCGAGCGCATCGGCGCCAAGCCGGTACGGCCGCGGCGGTTGCACCGGATGATCATCAACACCCTGCCGCTGGCGTTCCAGCGCGGCTCGATGCTGTGGATCGCCGCCCTGATCGGTGAAGAGATTTTCGACTCGCTGCAACGGCAGATGATGGACGACCCGGAACTGCAGCCAATTATCCAGCGGCTCATGCGGATTCACGTCACCGAAGAGGCTCGCCACATCCAGTTCGCGCGCGACGGCGCCCGCAAGCGGGCGCAGACAATGCCGCGCCTCAACAGATTCTTCATGGCCAACATCAACGGACTCGGCGGGTACTTCTTCCGTTACCTGTTCAGCAATCCGATCCCCTACGCGCGGACGGGCCTGGATCCGAAACTGGCGCGGGCGACGGCACGCAGCAGCCCGCACCGCCACGAAACGCAGACGGCCGGCTTTGCCCCGCTCGCAGCGTTTTTGACCGAGATAGGCCTGCTGGGCCCGATCGCGCGTCGCGGCTGGAAGCGCACCAACTTTCTGTGAGCCCGCCCCAGGTCATCGTCATCGGCGCGGGTGCCCGGGGCACCGCAACCGAACTGCTGGCGGCGGGCATCACCGATGTCGTCGTTCTCGATAAATCACCCGTGATCAGCTCGCGGTTTGACGACGACACCGAAACCTGGGAATTGCGCACCGCAGCGGGCGAGACGTTCCACGGCCGGGCGGTCATCGCGGCCCACCAAGTGCTCGCTGCGTGGACGCCGGAGCTGGCCGGGCGCAACGACTTTCGCGGCACGTCGTTTCACGCGGCGCAGTGGCACGCCGATTTCGATCCGGCCGGCAAACACATCGCGGTCATCGGCACCGATTCCGCCGCGGGTCATTACCTCGGGCAGCTGATTTCGGTAGCGGCCTCGGTCACGGTATTCGCGCATCCACCGCGCCGGATCGTCGCCGAGTTGCCGTTTCCGGCAACCCGGGTCAAGCGCTGGCTAGGCCGCCATGCTCGAGCGGCGCTGGGCCGCCGACTTTCTCGGCCGGCGCTCGTGACATCGGCGATCAGCGCCATCACCGGATCGGGCGTCCGCACCAGCGATGGGGTCGACCACCAAGCCGACGCGATCATCTTCGGCACCGGGTTCACGATCCCCGATCAGGCCCCCGAGTTGATCGGCGCGGGCGGATTGTCCATCAAACGGGCCTGGGTCGACGGCACGGAGCCGTTCCTGGGCGTCGCGATGCACGGGTTCCCCAACTACTTCTTGATCACCGGGCCCGATGCCGACGCCCAAACGCGCTATGCCGTCGAATGCCTCGGGCTGATGACACGCAGCGGCAGCACCCGCATCGAAGTACTGCGCAGCAGTCAGGAGGTATTCAACGAGCGTGCCCATTTCCAACCGGCTCAACCATTCCGGGTGGCATCGGCGTTCGACCTGTCATCGAACGCTCCCCCCAGCAATGAGATCTACGACGGCATGGCGACGCTGACCATCGCCGGCACGTCGCATCCGGTGCGCGTGCGACTGGCCGGTCGCCTCGACCCGATCGACGGCCGTTACCACTGGCAGGGAACGCTTTTTGGCTCCCCAGCCCAGCCCCTGCCGGACGACGTGCTCAATCGGATCCGAACGGCGACGCTGACCGTGGGCGAACACAGCGCAGCGGCCCGCATCGTCGAGCAGACGCCGTGGGGCACTCATGCGGTCGCCGGAGTGGGCGCTCCGCCCTACGCGATGACGCAATCCTGAAGTCTCTGATCTGGTGGCATCGATGTCACTCAACTAACGTGAGAAGTCTCTGCCGCCGGGGGGCGGTTCCTTATTTGGCTTGCCGAGTGGGAATTCGAGGAGCAGGAGATGGAATGCCGCATCGAGACGTTCAGTTGCTTTCCGACCGCGCTAGGATTCGTGTGCCCTAACCGCAATTAGGACACGCGTTCATAAACCGCTACATCGTCGGGCGCCATAAGCAGCGATAATGTCCTAGACGGAAAGGAGTGCCTAGCGTGAGTGCGGTAGCTGAGTCGCCGAGCTCGCTGGCCGTTGCGACCAGGACCGACGATTCGGTCGCCGTCCTGACCGTCGGCGGCGTGCTTGACGCCAGCAACTCCGGGGCGCTGCGCGACAGCATCTCCAAGGCAACCCTGCAAAAGCCGACGGCCGTCATCGTCAACATCAGCGAACTCAAGGTGCCCGCCGAGTCGGCATGGTCGGCCTTCATCAGCGCCCACTTGCAGCTCGGCACCCAGACCAAGGTTCCGATTGTGCTGGTCAGCGCGCATCGCGCCACCCGTGAGGCGATCACCCGCAGCGAAGTCACGCGTTTCATGCCGGTCTATTCGACCGAAAAAGGGGCGTTAAAAGCGCTCGGCAAGCTCACCCGTCAGACCATCCAGCGCACCGATGCCGAGCTGCCCGCGAACCTGACCAGCCTGCGCGAATCACGCCGGTTGGTCCGCGAGTGGCTAACTGAATGGAAGCAACCCGGGCTCATTCCGGTCGCGCTGGTGGTCGTCAATGTGTTCGTGGAAAACGTGCTCGAACACACGGGAAGTGTCCCGAAGATGCGGATCGAAACCGACGGCGAAACGGCGACCATCGCGGTCTCCGATGAGAGCACCTCGCCCGCCGTGCGGCTGCCGTCGCCGGACAAGGGCATCGACGTGTCCGGGTTGGCGATCGTCGACGCGCTCTCCCGCGCGTGGGACAGCACCCCGACCGCGTCGGGCAAGACGGTCTGGGCCGTTATCGGCCCCGAGAACCAGCTGTAACCGGGCCGCTTCACCCCCTTGCGAGAGTTGTGAGGGGACCCGCCCGCAAGCCAAACTAGAACACGTTCTAGTGTCGTGTGACGGCCCCCACAGGAAGGCGGATCACGTGCGGTTCACCTACGCAGAGGCGATGACCGACCACCGGTACTACATCCCGCTGGCCCAGGCTGCCGAGGCGGCCGGGTACCACGCGATGACGATCGCCGACAGCATCGCCTACCCCTTCGAGTCCGACTCGAAGTACCCGTACACCCCGGACGGCAATCGCGAGTTCCTGGACGGCAAGGAATTCATCGAAACCTTCGTGCTGACAGGGGCTTTGGGCGCGGTGACGACGAAGCTGCACTTCAACTTCTTCGTCCTCAAGCTACCGATCCGGCCACCGGCGCTGGTGGCCAAGCAGATCGGTTCGCTGGCCGCATTGACCGACAACCGGATCGGCTTCGGGGTCGGCACCAGCCCGTGGCCCGAGGACTACGAGCTGCTCGGTGTCCCGTTCGCCAAGCGCGGCAAGCGAATGGACGAATGCATCGAGATCATTCAGGGCCTCACCAGCGGCGACTACTTCGAGTTCCACGGCGAGTTCTACGACATCCCCAAGACCAAGATGACCCCGGCGCCCACCAAACCGATCCCGATCCTGATCGGCGGCCACGCCGATGCGGCACTGCGCCGCGCGGCGCGACTGGACGGCTGGATGCACGGCGGCGGCGACCCGGCGGAACTCGACGGGCTCATCGCCAAGCTCAAGCAATACCGCGAAGAAGCGGGCAAGACCGGCCCGTTCCAGATCCACGTGATCTCGGCCGACGCCTACACCGTCGACGGCATCAAGCGGCTGGAAGACAAGGGCGTCACCGATGCCATCGTCGGCTTCCGCATTCCCTACATGATGGGCAACGACACCGAGCCGCTGGAAAGCAAGATCCGCAACCTCGAGATGTTTGCCGAGAACGTCATCGCGAAGGTCTAGCGGCGGTCACAGCGGATCCCACTTGGGAGCCCGCTTTTCCATGTGCGCTTTGGCCGCCTCGACCGGGTTGTTGGTGAAACCGCTGAGGATCTGAGTGCGGTTCTCGATCTCGATGGCATGCCGCAAACTGGGCGCGTCCAGCGCCGCGTTGAGTCCAATCTTGGTCTGCCACACGCCGTAAGCGTTGTTCTCGGCGATCGAGCGGGCCAGCTTGAGCGCCGCCGGCATCAGGTCGTCCGGTGCGACCACCTCGTGCACCAGCTTGATGCGAAAGGCCTCGTCCGCGCCGATGATGCGGCCGGTCAGCATGAGCTCGCGCGCTACGCCGGCGCCGACGATTTTCGGCAGCAGGTAGCTGGTGCCCATGTCCATCGACGAGAAGCCGGCCTTGATGAAGACCGATCCGAAGCGGGCCTGGTCGGACGCCACCCGGATATCGCTGACCAGCGTGAACGCCAGCCCACCTCCGACGGCGACGCCGTTGACCGCGGCGATCACCGGGATGTCCAGTTCGTAGATCCGGGTGTAGAGATTGGCCAGCCGGACCTGAGCGTCGTAGTTGATTTTGAACGGCGGGGTGTCCGGGCTGGCCGGCTGGGTCCAGGCCTGGCCGGTGCCGCTCAGATCGGCGCCGGCGCAGAATCCGCGTCCGGCGCCGGTAATGATCGCGACCCGGTATTGGCCGCCGCTGAGCACGTCCAGGGCGGCGTCCACGCCGTCGATCAACGACCCGTCGATCGCGTTGAGACGCTCCGGCCGGTTCAGGGTGATACAGGCGATGTTGTCCTCGAGAGTTTCCAATTCCACTGCAGGCATGGGAAAACCGTATGCGACGTGGATATTTACCGAGCAGGCATACCGTGGTTTCGACTCGACATCGAAGGAGAAACCATGGCACGAAGCGAGGGCGACACCTGGGACCCGGCCAACAGCGTCGGGGCCACCGCCACCATGGTCGCCGCCGCACGGGCTGCCGCGACCAAACGTCCGCAGCCGGTCATCAACGACCCATTCGCCGAGCCGCTGGTGCGCGCCGTCGGGATCGACCTGTTCAGTCGGGTGGCCGCGGGCGAGCTCGACTCCGACGCCGACGCCGAGCTGGGCATCCCGCGGATGACCGACGTGTTCGCCGCCCGCGCCCGGTTTTTCGACGATTACTTCGCCCAGGTCGCCGATGCGGGCATCCGGCAGGTCGTGATCGTCGCCGCGGGGCTGGACAGCCGCGCCTACCGGCTTGCCTGGCCGGACGGGACGACGGTGTATGAGATCGACCAGCCAGAAGTGATCGAGTTCAAGACCTCGACGCTGTCGAAGATCGGCGCCAAACCCACGACCGAGCACCGCACGGTCGGCATCGACCTCCGCGAGGATTGGCCGGCGGCACTGCAGGTCGCCGGGTTCGATCCCGCGCAACCCACGGCCTGGCTCGCCGAGGGCGTGCTCATCGGGTTCCTGCCGCCGGAGGCCGAGGTTCGGCTGCTGGACAACGTCATTTCGCTCAGCGCCAAGGGCAGCCGCCTGGCCGCAGACTTTGGAATGGTCGCCGGAACCTCCGAGGAGTCACAGGAACAGGCGCAGAAGATGACCGAAGGCTGGCGACGGCACGGATTGGATTTGGATATCGCCGATTTGACCTACCCCGGCGAACACACGGACGTCGCCGCGCATCTGCGCGGTCGCGGGTGGGACGTGCTCGGGTTCCGGCTCGCTGATCTGTTCACCGCCGCCGGGCTGCCGGAACTGCAGGCGACCGATCGCTGGGGTCCGGCTGCCACCATCGGCTTTGTGACTGCCGTGCTCTAGCCGAGTAGCGTCTAGGCCGGCGCGGACTCAGCTGCGTTTGGCCAACCACTCGGCCTGCATCACCAGCAACGCCATCGTCTCCAATTGCGGTGTGTCCGGATCGAGTTCGCGATAGCGCTGATAGACGTTGACTACCACCCGCTCGGCGTCCAGCCAGCTGGCGTACTCGCCGAGGTCGATGGTGTCGGCGGCCTCGGCCCACGACAGCCCCTTGTCATAGGCGGCCTTGGCTTGCTCGGCAACGTGGGCGAGATAGCCACGGACGGCACGGATCCCGTCCGGGTCGGTAATCGGGACCGTGCCCGGGCACCACCGTTGGTGCGTCCAGCGCGATCATCGCATCGCAGGCAGCAACCCAGTTGGCGATCGGGCCCGCCCACACGATGGGGGTGCAGCCGATGAACAGCAGATCGCCGCCGAACAACACCCCGGCGTCGGGCACGTGCACCACGGAGTCGGCGGCGGTGTGCGCGGGACCCAGGTTCAGCAGCTCGATCCGCCGGCCCCCGACGTCGATGGACAGGTCGCGGTCGAACGTCTGGTCGGCGTTGCGCACCTGGATACCGCTGAAGTCGAAGTGCCCGAACCGGTCTCGCGTATAGGGCGTCGCGACCGGGCCGAGATTGGCGGTCTGCACCATGGCCAGCATCTCGGGTGCCATCCCGTGTTCGATCTCGTCGGCCGTGCCCTGCGCGGCGATGATGCGCACCGATGCGTCGAGCAGTTGGTTGCCGTGGGTGTGGTCGCCATTGGAGTGGGTGATCAACGCGTCGGTGATCGGCGCGCGTTCGGTGATCGGCTGCATCGCGGTGAGCATTTCGCGGGTCAGCGCGAGGTCGAACAGCGTGTCGACCAATAGCGAGGCGCCGTCGCCGCCGACCAGTCCGGCGTTGCTCCAGCCATAGCCCCCGTCCGGCAGCGTCCACGCCCACACCCGGTCGCCGACCTCGTGCAGCCCGCGGGTGTAAGGCACTCGTGCGGGCGCGCGGTTGACGCGGTCCGGCGCGGGAGCGGCCTCGGGGTTGGACCGCGGCGCCAGCCGGTGCGGCGGGTTGCTCGCGCGAACGGTTTGCCGGGTCTCCCCCAGGCCCTGCACCCGCAGCGTCACGACGTCGCCGTCGCGCAGCCAGCCGGGGAACGACTCCAGCCCCGCGAGGCTGAGGTGCTCGACCAGCGTGCAGGTGGGCACCGTGCCGGATCCGATGACGTCGCCGGGTGTGAGCTGCACACCGCGCGAGACGTAGGAGATGACTTCGCCGAAGCTCCAATCCATCTGGGCGGTCGAACCCGACCCGATCTCCTTGTCGTTGACCAGTGCGGCGACCTGCAGGTCGAGTTTGCCAGGAAAGGAGGCGTGGCGATACGGCTCGAGCTCATCGGGCGTAACCAGGTAGGGACCCAGCGTGACTCCGCTGTCTTTGCCCTTGCCCTGCCCGATCGCCAACTGGGTTTCCAGCTGCTGCAGGTCTCGCGCCGACCAATCGTTGAAGATGGTGTAGCCGATGATGGCCTGTTCGGCCTGCTCGACCGTCAGGTCTTTACCACGGGTCCCGATGACGGCGGCGATCTCCAATTCGAAGTCCTGCCAAGCGCTTCCGGGCGCCATCGGCGCATCGTCATAAGGACCGAGAACGGTTGCCGGACAAGCGAAATAGAAGGCGGGGATGCGGTACCAGGTATCGCTGAGTACCCGTCCGGCACCCACGGCGGCCTGGCAATTGCGCATGTGGTCCAGGAAGCACAGAGAATCCCGGATCGACGGCGGCCGCGGGATCGGCGCCATCAATGTCACGTCGTCTAGACGTACCGGGTCGGAACGGATTGCCTCCTCGCCGGCCTGGCGCAGCCCCTCGGCGCCCCGCTCGAGCAGCTCGAGCAGCGTCACACCCGGCGGCATCGGGTGGATCACGTCGTCGGAGAGCATCCCGGTCCGCTCGCCGTCAGCACCTCGAAATGTCACCCACTTCATTCGCGCACCACCTCACTTGGCAACTTGTCAGGCCGTAGTCCACGCCAACTCGGTTGGCGCAAGCGATCATCCGGGGTCCACTCGCTGTAGCGCACCTCGCCGACCAGAACCGGCTCGACGAACGTCACGCCCTTGGCGTCACGCGTCGGCAGCCTGGCATCGAAGGGAGATTCGTCGGTGTGCAGCGGCGCCAGCGTCTTTTTG
This sequence comes from uncultured Actinomycetota bacterium, assembly GCA_963794245.1. GTDB lineage: Bacteria > Actinomycetota > Actinomycetes > Mycobacteriales > Mycobacteriaceae > Mycobacterium. Next base: position 945,152 of record CAWCDD010000010.1, read on the forward strand.
AGGTTGGCCAGGTCGCGTTCGGTGAAGCCGGTGCCGACCCTGCCGACGAAGTGCAGCCCGCCGTCTCCGGGAATGCCGACCATCAGCGAGCCGATGCCGCTGGTGCGCCCTCCTTCTCCGGCTTTCCAGCCGCCGATGACGACTTCCTGTGTGCTCCAATGCTTGTCCTTGACCCAGGACGCCGAGCGCCGGCCCGGCTGATAGGTGGAGTCGCGTTTCTTGGCAACCACGCCCTCCCAGCCGTGCTGACGGGAATGCTCGAGGGCCTGCGCGCCGTCCTCGCCGGGCACCAGCTCGGGAACGATGAGGCTGCTGGCGCTGCCCAGGGTTTCCAGCAGCTTGCGGCGATCGGAGTATTTCGCCCGCAGCAACGAGCGGCCGTCCAGGTAGACCAGGTCGAATGCCCAGAACTCGACGCGCGTGGCGCGGTTGCGGTTCTGCATCTCGTTGAAACTGGGCACGCCGGCCTTGTCCAGCGCCACGATCTCGCCGTCGAGCACCACATGATGGTCAGCGAGATCTTCTGCCAGCGAACGCAATTGCGGGTATTCCTTGGTGACGTCACGGCCGCTTCTGGACCGCACCCGCACGCTGCCCCGATCCGCCTCGATCAGCAGCCGATAGCCATCCCACTTCCCCTCGAACGCCCACTGGCCGGCCTTGAGGCCCGCCACCGAACCATGCGTGGCGAGCATCGGAGCGACCTCATCGAACTCGAAGACCTTCTGGTCTTTCATCCGGTGCGCCAGCCATTGATCGCCGTTGGTTTGAATCAGCGCGTAGCGCCCGGAAATTCGGCTGCCGTGCAGGTTCACGATGACCTCATCGTCGCGGAACTTCTCGGCGTCATAAGTGCCGGAATCCCAGATGACCACTTTGCCGGCACCGTATTCCCCTTTGGGAATGCTGCCCTCGAACGTGCCGTATTCGAGTGGATGATCTTCGGTGTGCACCGCGAGATGATTAACCGACGTCGTCTCGGGCAGGTTTTTCGGCACCGCCCACGACACCAGCACACCGTCTTTTTCCAGCCGGAAGTCGTAGTGCAGCCGGCGGGCATGGTGCTCCTGGATGACGAACGTATTCCCCTGTCCTGCAGCGGGTTTAGCTTTCGGCACCGGCTCTGGAGTTTTCGCTGCGTCGCGCATGCTGCGGTACTTGGTCAACCGATCCGCGACGGGTGCGTCGGCGTCCAGCGGCGCCAGCAGGTCGCCGTCCCGGGCGACGCGGGCCAGCACCTCGTCGTAGCGCAGCTGGCGGAGCTTCTTGTCGTCGAGCTCCTCCCAGGTGCGCGGCGCCGCGACCGTCGGATGTTCCCGGCCGCGCAGCGAGTAGGGCGCGATCGTGGTCTTCGACCCGCTGTTCTGGCTCCAGTCCACGAACACCTTGCCGGCCCGCACGCTCTTGGCCATCGTCGAGGTGACCAATGTGGGCATCGACTTTTCCAATTGCTGCGCAATGCGTTTCGCCAGCACGGTGGCGCCGCTACTGCTCACCGGCTCATCCAGCGGCGCGTAGAGGTGCAGCCCCTTGCTACCGCTGGTGAGCGGGAAGGTGGTCAGCCCGATATCGGCGATCAAGTCGCGCACCGCGCGGGCCACCTCGGCCAGCTGCGCCATCGTGACGCCCTCGCCCGGATCCAAGTCGAACACCAATCGTGTTGCCGGGCCGGGCTTCAGTTCTTCGGCTTTGCTTCGGGTCCACTGCGCGACGAACCGCCACTGCGGCACGTGCACCTCCAGCGCTGCCTGCTGCGCGATCCAGGCCAGCCCGTCAACGCTGTCGATGATCGGGTACGTCGTGGTTCCGGAGCGATGCGTCACACTGGCCCGCGGCAACCAATCGGGAGCCGAGGAGGCCAACTGCTTTTCGAAAAACGAAGACTGCTCAACGCCATTGGGCCAACGCTTACGGGTGGCCGCACGCCCGGCGATGTGCGGCACCATCACCTCCGCGATACCGGTGTAATAGTCGAAGACGTCGGACTTGGTGGTGCCGGTCACAGGGTAGAGCACCTTGTCGGGGTTGGTCAGCTTCACCCGCGGTGCCATGAGAGTCAACTTACGCGTTTCAGCCCTGTTAACTGCTTTGACCACCGATTATCGGCCCGTGCCGTCCGTTTATGTGTGACATCAACCACGACGCGTTTGGATCGGCGATCACCTCGGGCACAGGAACACGATGTTTGACGCAATCCCTTCCCCTTGGCGTCCAAAAAGCGGCGTCCCACTAAGCGACGCGACACTACGACTGCATTCGCAACGAGTCGACATCCCCATCTACGACAGGTCGGCCCTTGCGCGAGGTGTCGTTCACATCGGCGCCGGCAACTTCCACCGCGCACATCAGGCCGTTTACTTCGACGACCTTGCCCGCTCGGGCATCTCCAATCGGTGGGGGGTTACCGGCGTCAGTCTGCGTTCCCGCGACGTCAAAGACTTGTTGTCAGCACAGGATGGGCTGTACACCGTCGTACAGCGCGGCCACGACCGCCAAACCGCAAGGGTGGTCGGCTCGATCGGCTCCGTTCACTACGCACCGGATGACGGCGCAGCAGTACGCGCCGCCCTGACAGATCCCCACACCCGCATCGTCAGCCTGACCATCACCGGCAACGGATACTTCCTGAATCCGGTCACCGACGAGTTCGACGCCGACCACCCCGACGTACGCGCCGACCTCGTCGCGTCCGATAGCTATGCCACCGCCTGGGGATATCTGGCCGAAGCGCTGGACTGGCGCCGTCGCGCGGGCATCGCGCCGTTCACCGTGCTCTGCTGCGACAACATCCCCGGCGACACCCACCCGGCGAGAACCGCGCTGGTGTCGTTCGCCGCCTTGAAGGACCCCGGGCTGGCCCGCTGGATCAACACACACGTCGCGTTCCCGTCGACCATGGTCGATCGCATCACCCCGCAAACCTCGAAGTCGGAGCGAAAATTCGTCGAGCAGACATTCGGCGTCGCCGACAAATGGCCGGTGGTGACCGAACCGTATTGCCAATGGGTGATCGAGGATTCCTTCAGCAATGGGCGACCGCCGCTCGACGAGGTCGGTGCCGAATTCGTCGCCGACGTCAGCGACCACAAGCTGATCAAGACCCGCCTGCTCAACGGAACCCACATCGCGCTCGCGTGTTTGGCCACACTGGCCGGCTACCAGCGCACCGACGAAGCGATGCAGGACCACGTCATCTTCGATTACGTCGAGCAGCTCCTGCGCGACGAGATCCAGCCACTGCTGCCCGCAGTCCCCGGAATGAACACACCCGGGTACCGGAGCACCTTGCTCGATCGGCTCCGCAACCCCCGAATGAGTGATCAATTGTCCCGGCTGGCTCGACGGGGAACGAGCAAGATATCGCAGTTTGTGCTGCCCTCCCTGCAGGAGGCGATCGCGCAGGGTAGGCCGCACACGCTGCTGATGTTGGCTGTCGCCGGATGGGCCCGTTACATGCGCGGCCACGACCTCAAGGGACGCAAGCTCCGCCTCGAAGACTCGCAGGCGATACCGGTGGTTAGGTTGGCCAACATGGCAAGCAACAACCCCGACCCGCTGCTGGGGCATGAGATGTTCGCCGAGGTACGCATGGTTCCCGGTTTTGCGCGAGCGCCTGGGCGACATGATCACCGATATCGACGAGCGCGGTGTGGTGCCCACGCTGCGTGACGCGATGCGCAACGACGAGCGGGAGTTGGTGTCGCGATGAACAGCGGGCTGACCTTTGTGCGCACATTCGACCCGGCGCCGATCACTACCCTGCTCTGTGACGCCGATGACAACCTGTTTGGGTCGGAGAGGCCGGCGTTCGACGCATCGACCGAGGTGACCAATCGTTTCCTGGCCAGGTTCGACGTGCGGGCTCCGCTCAGCTCCGAGGAGTTGCGTAAGCGGGCCGTCGGGAAAAACTTCCGTACCACGGCCCTCGACCTGGCCGTGCAGTGCGCAGTGCCGCTCGATGAGACGTTGGCCCAAGGCCGCGCCGAAGCTCGTATCGCTTCGGACAGCGACGTGGCGAGCGGCAACGCGTTGTCCGCCGACGAACTCGAGAAATGGGTGCTCCAGGAACGCGAGCAGGTCACCGCTCATCTGGCAGTCACCCTGACACCCGATCCGCAAGTGCTGGAACCATTGCGAGAGCTCGCGACGCAGTACGCACTCGCGGCGGTCAGCTCCAGCGCCAGCAAGCGCCTGCATGCCTGCTTCGCTGCCACCGGCCTCGACTCGCTGATATCGGCGGCCGTGACCTTCAGCGCGGAGGATTCTCTTCCGGTGCCGACTAGCAAACCCGACCCGGCGGTGTATCTGCATGCCGGCCAGGTACTGGGGGTCGAACCCGAGCAAGGTCTGGCCATCGAAGATTCCGTGGCCGGTGTTGGTTCCGCTGTCGCAGCCGGCTACGCCACCGTCGGTAACCTGATGTTCGTGCTACCCGACGAACGGGATTGCCGCCGTGCAGAATTGATTGATGCCGGGGCAGTCGCGATCACCGATTCGTGGCGCGCTCTTGCTGATGTCCTGCTGTTGTCGGCCGTGCCGGCTGGAGATTCTCCACGCCCGTAGGGCATCGACTGGTCCGGGACTAATCCAAGCCGCTGGGCTTGCGGCCCGCGGTCGACGTACCGTCGAGAGGTGCTGCGAGCCCGGTAACGATCCGGGCGCTGCCGGGGAGGAGTTGGCTAACGGTGGCTAGCGCGATCAATCTGAACAATGCGGCGCTTGCAACGCTGCCGGTCGAAGCGCCCAACTATGACCGCAGCAGCATCGGCGTCGGCATTGCGCACATCGGGACCGGTCACTTTCACCGGGCGCACCAGGCCATGTACATCGACCGGTTGCTGCAGCAGGGCTTGGCGCGCGAGTGGGGCATCTGCGGGGTCGGCGTGATGCCCGGCGACTGGACGATGCGCGACGTCCTGACTGACCAGGACGGGCTCTACACGCTGGTCCTGGAGAAGCCCGACGGCAGCCGGGACGCACACGTGATCGGCTCGATCATCGACTATCGCTACGCTCCCGACGATCCGGAGTCGGCATTGGACGTGCTGGCCGCGCCGTCCACCCGAATCATCTCGCTGACCATCACCGAGGGCGGTTACCGCGACGCGGACGGGCCCGCGTTCGCGTTGATCGTCGAGGCTCTGGACCGGCGTCGCCGCCGCGGGATCGCCGCGCCGACCGTCGTGTCGTGCGACAACATCGAGAACAACGGCGAGATCGCCAAGCGCGCCGTCTTCGCCAATGCGGAAAGTCGGGACCCAGAACTCGCCGAGTGGGTGGCCGAACACGTTCGGTTCCCGAGTTCCATGGTCGACCGGATCACCCCGGCCACGACACTGGAGATGGCCGCCGAGGTGCGGCGCAACTTCGGTGTCAACGACCGGTGGCCGGTGGTGGCCGAACCATTCACCGCCTGGGTGCTCGAAGACGACTTCGGCGGCGACAGGCCGCCTTTGGAGCGGGCGGGCGTGCTGCTGGTCGACGACGTCGCCCCGTACGAGTTGATGAAGCTGCGACTGCTCAACGCGGGGCATCAGTGCCTGGCCTACTTCGCTCATCTGTGCGGCTTCCAGTTCGTTCACGAGGCGGCCCGCGATCCCCTGTTCGCCGAGTTCTTGCTCGCCTACTTCGAATCCGAGGCCATCCCGACGCTGCCGCCGGTGCCCGGGATCGACCTACATGACTACAGCCGCACGCTGATCGAGCGGTTCACCAACCCGGGCGTACGCGACACCGTTGCGCGGCTGTGCGCCTACTCGTCGGATCGCATCCCGAAATGGCTGCTGCCGGTAATCAACGACAACTTGGCCAGCGATGGCTCGGTTCGGCTGGCGGCGGCGACGGTGGCAAGCTGGGCCCGCTACGCCGAAGGCACCGACGAATGGGGTAAGCCATTCGAGGTGGTGGACCAGCTGGCGGACTCGCTGGTACCGATCGCCCGGACGCAGCACGAGAATCCCACCGCGTTTATCGAGATCACCGCGGTGTTCGGAGATCTGGCCCAGCAACCCACCTTCGTCCAGGCGTACCGCTGGGCGCTGGAATCGTTGCACCGCAAGGGAGCTCGGGCGACTCTGGAGGCGTTGGTGCGATGACCCGCGGCCTGGTGATCGGCGAGTCCCTGATCGACATCGTCGAGGGCGACGAACATGTCGGCGGGAGTCCGCTCAACGTCGCCGTCGGACTCGGCAGGCTGGGCCGCGATGTCGACTTCCTGACCCACATCGGCGACGACTCGTATGGCCGGCGCATCGCGGACTATGTCAAAGCCTCTGGCGCACAGCTCGTCCCGGGCAGTGTGACCGCTGCCCGCACGTCGACCGCGGTAGCGACGATCGCCGACGACGGGTCGGCCAGCTACACCTTCGATCTGGAATGGCGGCTCTCCGGCACGCCCGAAGTTCCCCCGCCAGTGTTCGTGCACACCGGGTCCATTGCGGCCGTGCGGGAGCCTGGATGCTTGGCGGTCGCGGCGCTGCTCGACGCCTACCGGGTGTCGGCCACGGTAACGCTGGACCCCAATGTGCGGCCCGCGCTGATCGCGAATCGGGATCTGGCGCGCGAACGGATCGACCGTCTCATCGAGCGCAGCGACATCGTCAAGGTCAGCGATGAGGATCTGCGCTGGATCGATCCCGAACACGAGCCGGAACAGACGGCGCGAACCTGGTTGTCCCTGGGCCCGGCGATCGTTGCGGTGACGATGGGCGAACGGGGTTCGTTGGCGTTCTGCGCGGCAGGCGAGGCGCACGTGGCCGCCAAGCAGGTCCGAGTGGCCGACACCATCGGCGCCGGCGACGCGTTCATGGTCGGCCTGCTCGACGCGCTCTGGGAGATGGACCTGTTGGGTGGCGACCGGCGGGCCGCCCTGGCCAGGATCCGGCTCGACGAGCTGACCGCGGCATTGGAAGCAGCGGGGCTGGTGTCGGCGCTGACCGTTGGACGCGCCGGCGCCGATCTACCCGATCGCGCCGCCCTGCGCACTCAAGCATCTTCTAGCCCAGGCAGTTTCACGTAGTATCGCAGCGGCCGCGCGGCCGAGCTTGGCCGGTGTGAAATCCGCGCACTCCCAGCTCACGGGCCTGTCAGGCTGTTTTGCTGGCCGCGGTATGGGCATACTGACTGCATGCGCTCCATCTGGAAGGGTTCTATCGCGTTCGGGCTGGTGAACGTGCCGGTCAAGGTGTACAGCGCCACCGAGGACCATGACATCAAGTTTCATCAGGTGCATGCCAAGGACAACGGCCGCATCCGCTATCAGCGGACCTGCGAGCTGGATGGCGAGGTTGTCGAATACCGGGACATCGCCCGGGCCTACGAATCCGACGACGGCCAGATGGTGGTGATCACCGACGACGACATCTCCACTTTGCCCGAAGAACGCAGCCGCGAAATCGAAGTGTTGGAATTCGTCCCGGCCAGCGAGGTCGATCCGATGTTGTTCGACCGCAGTTATTTCCTGGAGCCCGATTCCAAGTCGTCGAAATCGTATGTGCTGCTTGCTAAGACGCTGGCGGAGACGGATCGAATGGCGATCGTTCATTTCACGCTGCGCAACAAGACCCGCCTGGCGGCGTTGCGCGTGAAGGACTTTGGCAAGCGCGACGTCATGGTGATCCACACCTTGTTGTGGCCGGACGAAATCCGCGACCCCGACTTTCCGGTGCTGGACAAGGAGGTCGAGATCAAGCCCGCGGAGCTCAAGATGGCGGGCCAGGTAGTGGAGTCGATGGCCGAGGACTTCAACCCGGACCGTTACCACGACAACTATCAGGAACAACTGCACGAGCTGGTGCAGGCCAAACTCGAAGGCGGAGAGGCATTTACTACCGAGGAGAAGCCCAAAGAGCTGGATGAGACCGAAGATGTCTCCGACCTGCTCGCCAAGCTGGAGGCCAGCGTGAAAGCGCGCTCCGGCGGCGACGGAAAGGCTCCTGCGAAGAAGACGGCCGCCAAGAAGGCACCCGCGAAGAAGACGGCCGCCAAGAAGGCGCCGGCCAAGAAGTCTGCCGCGAAAGCGGCGTCACGATCCTGATCGTGCGCTGTTAGTGGCGTCAGCCCCGGCGGGCTGCCAGGAAGCGAAAGCCGCCGGCGAGGAGATTGATGACGGCCACAATGATGATCAGGGTCAGCGCCGCGCCCCAGATCCGCAAGAATCCCGCATGCTCCGGGTTGGTGAGTTCGGTGTAGATCAGCAGCGGCAGCGATGCCATATTGCCGTGGAAGATGTCGGGGTTGATGGAGCGGCTGTAGCCGACCAGAACCAGCACCGGCGCGGTTTCACCGATCACGCGCGCGACGGACAACAGGACACCGGATATGATGCCCGGCATCGCGATCGGGAAGACGATCCGCACAATGGTTTTCCATTTGGGAATGCCCAATGCGTAACTGGCTTCCCGCAGTTCGTCGGGGACCAATCGCAGCATCTCCTCGGTGGAACGCACCACCACCGGCAACATCAGCAGGACCAGCGCCAGCGACACGGCGAAAGCACTCTGCTGAAATCCCAGGGTGACGATCCACAGACTGAAAATGAACAGCGCCGCAACGATCGACGGAACCCCGGCGAGCACATCGACCAAAAAGGTGGTCACCCGCGCCAGCCGCCCGGAACCGTATTCCACCAGAAGTACTGCCGTCATCAAGCCCAGCGGCACAGCCAGCACGGTGGACACTCCGGCCTGCACCAACGTCCCGAACAGCGCATGATAGACACCGCCGCTGAACTCCTCCGGCAAAACTCCGTGCAGCGAGTGCGTCCACCAACCCAGCCGGGTGACGGCATACCCGCCCCGTCCGATCACCACCCATAAGACCCAGACCAGCGGCACCAGCGCGACAGCGAACGAGGCAAGGAAAAATGTTGTCGCGACGTTGTTTTTGATCCGCCGTCGAATGCTGACGGGCCGCAAAACCGTGGTCTTGACCGGCTCCTGGAACGTCGCGGCACTCATAGGTTGACCTTGCCGCCGGCGATTGCGCGGGCGGCGGCGTTGACCACGAACGTCACGACGAACAGCGCAAATCCCGCGGAAATATAGGCTCCGGTCGGCAGCGGTTCGCTGAATTCCGAAGCCGCGGAAGCGATCTTCGAGGCAAATGTGTAACCACCGTCAAACAGCGACCAATTACCCGGGCGGGCTGCCGCGCGCAAGATGATCAGCACCGCAACGGTTTCGCCAAGCGCGCGGCCCAAACCAAGCATCGACGCCGCGACGACTCCGCTACGACCGTAGGGCAGCACGGTCATCCGCACCACCTCCCAGCGCGTGGCACCCAGAGCTTGCGCTGCTTCCATTTGGATACGCGGGGTCTGCCGGAACACTTCTCGCGAGACCGAGGTGATGATCGGCAGGATCATCACTGCCAGCACGATGCTGGCGGTGAAGATGGTGCCGCCGCCGGCCAGGGAAACGTTGCCCTGCCTGAACAGAAAGATCCATCCCAAGTTGCGATTGAGAAACACCGCGAACGGCTCAAGCTGGGGCGCCAGCACGAAGATTCCCCACAGCCCGAAGATGATCGACGGCACCGCGGCCAGCAGATCGACCACTGCGGCGAACGGTCGCGCCAACCGCGCCGGCGCGTATTGGGTGAGGAATACCGCGATCCCGACCGCGATCGGCACGGCCAACACCAGCGCGCTGAGTGAACTCAGCACGGTGACCATCAATAAGTCGCGAATACCGAAAGCCAGCGTCTCGGCGTTGCTGGTATTGAATTCGGCGCTGGTGAAAAAATTCGCGTGGTTCGCCAGCAACGCCGGGACGGCGCGGATCAGCAGGAATACCGCAATCAGCACGATCGCGATCAGGATCGTCGATCCGGCAGCACCGGCGAGCCACTTGAACAGTCGGTCACCCCAGCGCACCACGCGCGGATTACTCGGAGTCGGCGCAGGCTTTGTCCCGGGAGGAGAAGCGAGCGCTTCGCGGACCATGGCTATATCAGATCACGTGATGGCGTTGACAGCAGCCGACAACCTCGTCCCGAACGCGCCCGGAATGGGGATGTAGCCGTTGTCCGCCAAGCCATTCTGGCCGGCGCCGATGGCGGCCTGCAGGAATGCCTTCACGGCCGCGCCGACCTGGGAGTCCGGATATTTCGAGCACACAATCTCATAGGTCGCCAGCACGATTGGGTACGCGCCGGCCTGGCTCGGCCGATAGAACGAAATCGTGTCGAGGACCAGGTCGTTGCCCTGTCCGGTGATCGAGGCTCCCGCGATCGTCTTACCCACCGAGTCTGTGCTGATCGCTACCGGTTCCGGGCCCGCCGACGTGACGATCTTGGCCACGTTCAGGTGTTGCGCCTGGGCGAACGACCATTCGTTGTAAGTGATGGAACCCTCGGTGGCCTTGACGGCGGCGCTGGTGCCGTCGTTGCCCTTGGCGCCCTCCCCGATACCGCCGTTGAACTTCTTGCCGGAGCCCTTACCCCACCCGCCATTGGACGCGGTGTCGAGATACTTCTGGAAGTTGTCGGTGGTCCCCGACTCATCGCTGCGGAATACGACGTGGATCGGCTCGCCCGGCAAATTGACACCGGCATTGAGCGCTTGGATCGCGGGATCGTTCCACGTGGTGATGCCGCCGTTGAAGATCTTCGCCAGGGTGGGGCCGTCGAGGTTGAGCGAAGTCACCGCGTTGATGTTGAAGGTGACCGCGATCGGGCCGAACACGGTGGGCAGGTTCCACGCCGGGGAGCCGCAGCGCTGTTGTGCGGCCGCATACTCGTCGTGGCCCAGTGGCGAGTCCGAACCACCGAAATCTGTTTGTTTGCCGTCGAATTCGCGGATGCCAGCGCCTGACCCGTTGGGCGTGTAGTTCAACGTCTGCCCCGGGCAAGCCTGTTCGAATGCCTTGACAAAGCGCGTCATCGCGTTGGCCTGGGCGGTCGACCCGCTTGCCTTCAGTGTCTTGGTGCCACCACAAGTCACCTTCCCCGATGGCGCGCCGGTCGTCGTGCTTCCCCCAGTCGCGTTGTTGTCACTGCCACATCCCGAGATGACGAATGTTCCAGCAGCCAGCACTGAGACCAAGCCACCAAACCGGTTGAGTTTCAATTCAGTTCCTCACCTTTACGATTGAACGCCGCGGTTCTTGCCGCAGCTTACAAAACCAACCGTGTGCCTCGCGAAGGTGAAGCTACAGTAAGAACAGGTTAACGTTCGGCAAAATTTGTACTGGCCGTCTCCCCGACGACTTCGCGACCCCTGACGATCACAGAATTCAGACGGCCCTAGAATCACGAGATTGCGTTGACGGCGGCCGACAAGCGCGACATCAATGCATCCGGAACCGGAATATATCCGTTGTCCGCCAAGCTATTCTGGCCGGGACCGATTATGCTCTGCAAAAACGCCTGCACGGCCGCGCCGACCTGGGGATCGGGATACGTCGAGCACACAATCTCGTACGTCGCCAACACGATCGGGTACGCGCCGGCCTGGCTGGGCCGGTAGAACGAAGCCGTGTCGAGGGCCAAGTCGTTGCCCTGCCCGACGATAGCGGCCCCGGCGATCGCCTTGCCCACCGAGCCGGTACTGATCGTCACCGGGTCCGGACCGGCCGACGTGACGATCTTGGCCATGTCCAGGTGTTGCGCCTGGGCGAACGACCACTCGCCATAGGCGATGGACCCGTCGTTGGATTTGACGGCCGCAGCGCTACCGTCGTTGCCCTTGGCGCCCTCGCCGACTCCGCCGTTGAACTTCTTGCCGGCACCCCTGCCCCACGCACCTTTGGAGGCGGCGTCGAGATACTTCTGGAAGTTGTCCGTCGTCCCCGACTCGTCGCTGCGGAACACGACCTGAATCGGCTCCGCGGGCAGGCTGGCACCCGGGTTGAGCGCCTGGATCGCAAGATCGTTCCACTTGGTGATGCCGCCATTGAAAATCTTGGCCGCGGTCTGACCATCGAGAGTCAGCGAAGTCAGGCCGCTGACGTTGTAGGTGATCGCGATCGGGCCGAACACCACCGGCAGTTGCCACGCCGGCGAGCCGCAGCGATGCTGCGCGGCGGCGGACTCGCTGGGCGCCAAGGTCGAGTCCGAGCCCGCGAAATCAGTTTGATTGCCCGTGAATTCGCTGATTCCCGCGCCCGATCCGTTGGGGGTGTAGTTGACCCGGTGGCCGGGGCACGCCTGCTCGAACGCCTTGACGAAGCGCGTCATCGCGTTGGCCTGGGCGGTCGACCCGCTCGCCTTCAGTGTCGTTACGCCGGGGCAGGTCGTCTTCACCGAGGATGTCGCAGTTGTCGCTTTTCCTCCACTTGCGTTGTTGTCCGCACGCCGACAACATCAGTGCACCGGTAGTCAAAACGGACAAGACTGCGCCAAATCGGCTGATTCTCAATTCGATCACCAAGTGGCCATCTTGCTCCCAGCCGTAAAGCAAACCGTAACTGGGTGAACGTCGGCGGATTTGCCAGCTGTCGTCGCAGGCCATCACCGGGTTCGCTTATTTCGACCGCAATTGCTCAGCGGTTACCCAGTCGCGGTATCTGGGCGCCGCAACGCCACGGCCGTATGCCAAACTAGAACCTGTTCCAGAAATGCCGAGATCCGAGACGGCTAGTCTTGCTTCCGTTTCGGCCGACAACTCAACGAAGAGAGGCCGTAATGATCCTTGACAGGTTCCGTCTCGACGATAAAGTCGCCGTCATCACTGGTGGCGGCCGTGGTCTTGGGGCGGCAATCGCGGTGGCGTTCGCCGAAGCCGGTGCCGATGTCCTGATCGCCTCGCGCACGGAATCCCAACTAGAGGCCGTCGCCGAAGAGGTCCGCGCAGCGGGTCGCAAGGCACACATCGTGACCGCCGACCTGGCCCATCCCGAGGCCACCGCGAAGTTGGCCGAGCAGGCCGTCGAGGCCTTCGGGAAACTCGACATCGTCGTCAACAACGTCGGCGGGACCATGCCCAACACGCTGCTCACCACAACGACGAAGGACCTCAAGGACGCATTCACCTTCAACGTCGCCACCGCTCACGCGCTCACCATCGCGGCGGTGCCGCTGATGCTGGAGCACTCCGGTGGCGGCAGCATCATCAACATCACCTCGACCATGGGCCGGCTGGCCGGGCGTGGTTTCGCCGCCTATGCCACCGCCAAAGCCGCGCTGTCGCACTACACCCGGTCGGCCGCGTTGGACCTGTGTCCACGCATCCGGGTCAATGCCATCGCGCCCGGCTCGATCCTGACCTCGGCGCTGGACGTGGTGGCCTCCAACGACGAATTGCGCGAGCCGATGGAGAAGGTGACGCCCATGCGCCGGCTCGGCGACCCGGTCGACATTGCCGCTGCTGCAGTGTATTTGGCGTCGCCGGCCGGCAGCTTCCTGACCGGCAAGACGCTGGAGGTCGACGGCGGCCTCACCTACCCGAATCTCGACATCCCCGTCCCGGACCTGTGACCAACGACCACTAAGGAGCCAGAAATGCCCATCCCCGTCGTCCAATTGGGCACCGGCAACGTCGGCGTCCACGCACTGAGAGCGCTTATCACCAACCCCGAATTCGAGCTCACCGGCGTCTGGGTGTCATCGGATTCCAAAGCCGGCAAGGACGCGGCAGAGCTTGCCGGACTTCCGGATTCGACCGGCGTGCTGGCCAGTACCGACCTGGATGCGGTGCTTGCCACCGGGCCACAGTGCGCGGTGTACAACGCGCTGGCCGACAACCGGCTGCCCGAGGCGCTGGAGGACTACCGGCGCGTGCTGGCGGCCGGGATCAACATCGTCGGCAGCGGTCCGGTCTTTTTGCAGTATCCGTGGGAGGTCATCCCGGAGGAGCTCATCAAGCCACTGGAAGATGCCGCGCGCGAAGGTAATTCGAGCCTGTTCGTCAACGGCATCGATCCCGGCTTCGCCAACGACCTGCTGCCACTGGCCCTGGCCGGCACCTGTCAGAGCATCCAGCAGATTCGGTGCATGGAGATCGTCGACTACGCGACCTACGACAGCGCCGCAGTGATGTTCGACGTCATGGGATTCGGTAAGCCGATGGACGACATCCCGATGCTGCTGCAGCCCGGTGTGCTGAGCTTGGCGTGGGGATCGGTGATCCGGCAAATCGCGGCAGGCCTAGGTCTTTCGCTCGACTCGGTCACTCAGGAGTTCGTCCGCGTGCCGGCGCCCGAGGACTTCGACATCGCCTCGGGGCACATCGCCAAGGGCACCGCCGCGGCGCTGCGGTTCGAGGTGTTCGGCATGGTCAACGGCGAGCCCGTCATCGTCCTGGAACATGTCACTCGGCTGCGCGAGGACCTGTGCCCCGAGTGGCCGCAGCCCGCACAGGAGGGCGGGTCCTACCGCATCGAGATCACCGGCGAACCGTCCTACGCCATGGACATCTGCCTGAGCAGCCGCAAGGGCGATCACAACCACGCGGGCCTGGTCGCCACCGCGATGCGGGTCGTCAACGCGATCCCGGCGGTGGTGGCCGCCCCGTCGGGGATCGTGACCACCCTCGACCTGCCCCTGGTCACCGGCAAGGGGCTCTACCTGCCCGGGTGACCGAGCGCACGGCATGAAACGCAGGCGTTTCCGCGTCGCCCCACGTAAGCCCGTAGTTTCTCTATCGGGCATGTGTCGACTACCCTCACTTTTTTATTCGGTCACACGCACTCGAAGGTCGGTCAGTTGGCGCAGGACACCCGGGCCTCGCTCAAGACAAGCTGGTATCTGCTCGGGCCGGCGTTCGTCGCCGCGATCGCCTATGTCGATCCCGGAAACGTCGCGGCCAACGTCAGCTCCGGCACGCAATTCGGCTACCTGCTGCTGTGGGTGATTGTCGCGGCCAATGTGATGGCCGGCTTGGTGCAGTACCTCTCGGCCAAACTCGGGCTGGTGACCGGCCGCTCGCTGCCCGCGGCGATCGGCAAGGAGATGAGCCGCCCGCTCCGGCTGACCTTCTGGGCGCAAGCCGAAATCGTCGCGATAGCAACGGATGTGGCCGAAGTCATCGGTGGGGCAATCGCGCTCCGGATCCTGTTCGGTCTGCCGCTGCCGCTCGGCGGGGTCATCACCGGGGTCATCTCGATGCTGCTGCTGACGATCAAAGACCGACGGGGACAGCTTCTTTTCGAACGCGTCATCACGGGCTTGCTGCTGATCATCGCGGTCGGCTTCGCGGCCAGCTTCTTCGTCGCGACGCCGCCGCCCGAATCCGTCGTCGGCGGATTGGTGCCGCGGTTCCACGGCGCCGAAAGCGTGCTGCTGGCCGCCGCCATCCTGGGCGCCACCGTGATGCCGCACGCGGTGTACATGCACTCGGGTCTGGTCCTCGATCGGCACGGGCATCCCCCGCCCGGCCCGGAGCGACGCTGGCTGCTGCGGGTCACCCGCGTCGACGTGGTGCTGGCGATGGCCATCGCCGGGACGGTGAACGCGGCGATGCTGCTCGTCGCCGCGATCAACCTGCAGGGCCACGAAGACGTCGCGTCCATCGACGGCGCCTACACCGCGATCCACAACACGTTGGGCCCGACGATCGCCGTGCTGTTCGCGATCGGACTGCTCGCGTCCGGCTTGGCGTCATCGTCGGTGGGCGCCTATGCGGGCGCGATGATCATGCAGGGTCTGCTGCACCGATCGATCCCAATGATGTTGCGCCGCTTGATCACGCTGTGCCCGGCCATCGCGATCCTGGCGATTGGCTTCGACCCGACCCGCTCCCTGGTGCTATCCCAAGTCGTGCTGTCCTTCGGAATTCCGTTCGCCGTGCTGCCGCTGGTCCGGCTCACCAGCAATCGCAAGCTGATGGGCACCGACACCAACCACCCCATCACGACGGTGATCGGCTGGGGGGTCGCATTACTGGTGAGTGTGCTGAACGTAATGCTGATCTATCTGACCTTGAAAGGTCACTAAGAAATCCCCCACGGTCGTGCGTCAGCATCAGGGTGCATGAGTGAACTGGTCTACCAAGAGTTCGATTCGAGCGGAACGTTGCCCCGCTCGTAACCGGCCACCGCGGTTGAGCGCAACCAGTCCGTGCAGCGCCGCCCACAGCACCTCCGCGAGGGTGTCGGCATCCTGCCGATCCGCAATGTCTGCGACTGCTTGACGTAGCTCGGCGAACGCGTTTGACAATTCGGGCGGGGTATCCGCGTCGGCGAATCGCAATGTGGTTGCGCGGGTGAACATTGCGTCGTAGAGGGCCGGGTTCTTTTCGGCGAATTCGATGTAGGCATGCGCGATTCGTTTCAGCGTCGCATCGGGTGTACGTCGCCCGCGCCGGGCACCGGAAAGCACCTCGGCCAGTTCACCGAACCCGTCGATGGCCACGGCCGCAGCGAGGTTATCCATGCCCGAGAAGTGCTTGTACAACACCGGCTGGCTGTATTCGATCTCATCGGAGAGCCGACGCGTGGTGACAGCCTCCCAGCCCTCGGCTTCCGCCAATTGGCGCGCCGTACTGATGATCATTTGACGACGGGCGGCGTGCTCGCGAGCTCGACGCTCGTTGATGGCCATGCCTGATAATAGCATCGCTAGCAGTCCTAGCGCTGCTATTGACACACTTACCCCCGAACCGCTAGCGTTGCTAGCACTATGACCGGATAGGAGGCACTGCCGTGATGGAGCTCGCCAAGATGTTGGTAGTGATCTCGGTGCTGGGTACTGCGGTTGTGTATGGCACCGACGTGTTCTGCGCGCTTGTTCAGCGACCCGCATTGGTCGCCGTGGACGATCGTGCCCTTGTGGCGGTGATGGGCAATGTCCATCGTTTCGGCGACCGGCGGATGCCCGTGCCCGGCGTTCTCGGCGTCGTGGCCGCCATCGCTAGTGCCGTACTGTTCGCAGTCGCCGGCCAATGGGCCCAAAGCATTACGGTGGCCTGTGCCGTGGTGATACTGCTGGCCTGGATTGCACTCTACGTGCGGATCAGCGCGCCGATCAACCGTCAGCTCACGGCCGCCGCTATCACCCGCCAGGTCCCCACGAATGCACGTGTGCTGCAGTCCAACTGGGATCGCGTCATCAACACTCGCGCCATTCTGCAGGGTCTGGCGCTGGTAGCGCTGTGCCTCACGCTGATCGTCTGACTCAGAAGCCCGCGATGTACACCCGCACCGTTCCACAACTGAAGGGAAGATAGTGAGCATGACCGCAATACCCAAAACGCTTGGACGACTTCTCATGCGCGCCGCGCCTCTTTTCAACGCGCCGGTGGCCGCGGTGAGCACTTCGGCACGCTTCGGCGGACTGGTGAACCGCAACATCGTCATGCTCAGCTATGTCGGACGGCGTTCCGGACGCAGGTTCAGCATCCCGGTGGCATACCGCCGCGCTGGTGACGAGTTCATCATCAGCGTCAACATGCCCGAGGCGAAGACGTGGTGGCGGAACTTTCTCGGTGACGGGGGCCCACTCACATTGCGGCTCGACGGGACCGAGCACGCCGGGCATGGGGTCGCTCAGCGCGACGAGAAGGGACGCGTCACCCTCACCGTGCAAATGGCCACCTGACCGCTGACCTTGATCTACCCGGCCTTCAGCCCGCACGGCTAATCGTCTGCTCTCCAACGGTTTTCAGCGATCCGCGGGCGGGGCCGATAAGGCGGCGATCAAAAGCCGATCCACGACGCCGTCATGCATTGTTGTCTTGGACGTTGTCCGGGCAGGGGCGCGGGCCACACCTCCCCACGCCTGCGCGCGTAGCTACATCAAGCGGCGGTAAAATTCGCCGCTGTCGATTTCGCTTCGCGTAAAGCCTTCCGCCATCAAGTATTCGGCCCGGCTGAAACCGGGGCCACCGTGCGCCGACGGGCCGCTTCGTTCCATGCTGCGGAGACGGGCCGCAAGGACAACGGCGGTGACGACGACGGCCCAAAAAGCCACCACCGTAATAACATTCATGCTGCACCAACCCCAGCCATCTCCGGCGTGCGCCATCATCAGTGGTTGCACGTGCATTCGGGGTTACTGCACTTGCAGCCTTGCGCCTGGGTGCAGGCGGAGTCGCCGCAGCTGCAGCCCGTGGATTTGCAATTGCAGGTTTCAGTTTGACTCATGCCTCTACAGTACCCCGGTAGGGTATATGAATCAAGAATTGATCCGTACTGCCCCGCGGTAGAGCCTTGCGGCTAGCCCAAACGCGGCAAAATAACTTGGCACCCAAAAGCACGGTGGAGCTGGTTATTTCACGTTGCGGCCGCACCGCCCGCCTGTTGGCGATTGCGTCTGACGTTACGACGGCAGGGCTAACCCGATCGAGGTGGAGATGCAGGCTAGCAACGGCGTAACGCGCCCTCTCCGATGCCGACGAGCGACCTCGCTGCAGCGATCATGGAGTGACGTCGGTTAATTTTGCGATGGCGTGGCTGACGTCAATAGCAGGATCGAGACGGGCTGCGCCGCGCAACGAGGTGATGAGAAGTTCGATGACCACTTCGACCATCGCATCGGTATCGAACGGGCGGTCGTTCTTCAGCCAGTAGATGGTCGCTTCATCGAGAGCGCCCGCACAGGACCGAAGCATCAATCGCATTGCCGGGCGGGCGAGGTCGAGTTCAAGTACCTGACAGGTCCATTCGATGGTGTGCCAGCGGGACTGGTCGAAGATCTCCCACGCTTCGGGGTCGCCGCCGCTCCCGCCAAGGACTAGTCGCAGAGCCAAGTCGTCGTGCTCGCCTAGGTACGCCAGATGTGAGCGCAACATCTCTCGGTACAGCCGACCCGGTGAGTCGCCGCGGGGTGAAGGCGTGTTGGCGGCACTGAGTCGGTCGGCGGCGTCGCGTAGCGCCTCGAGGTATATGCCGCGTTTGTTACGGAAATAGTGGAAGAGCAGACCCTGGGCGACGCCTGCGGTATCGGTGATGTCACTGGTTGCGACGTCATCGAAGTGTCGGGCCGAGAAGTGCTCGACGGCGGCGTCGAGAAGCTTGCGCCGAGTCAGTTCGGCTTGTTCCTGTCGTTGCGTCGCAGGTCGCGACGGTCGAGCCGGTTTCGCCTTGCTGGCACTCACCGATGGATCGTGCACTTGAGGAACCGACGGGCGCAACTCGGCGAGTATGACTCGTTGAGTTTCACTCATTGACACGTACTCAATTCAACCATACGGTGTCCGCAACACGTTTCGTCCATCTGAGGAGACAGTTCATGCCCGATGCAAAGGCGTTCATCATCGTGCAAATCTCGATCAACGATCGGGGCGGCTACGAGCAGTACGGTCTTGCCGGCCACCAGGAGATCTTTGACAAGTTCAGCGCGAAGTTGGTCGGCCTCGACGAAGACGTGGAAGTCGTTGAGGGTAGCTGGCCCTTCACGCGGACAGTGGTTCTGGAGTTTCCGAGCAAGGAACTCGCGCGGGCTTGGTATGACTCCGACGAATATCAAGCAGTGGTGGGGCTACGTCACGGGTCCGCTACGTCGAACCTGGTAATCGTCTCCGGTTACCCCGGTTAAGAAACCGCGTCGGGGTGCGCCATTCCGCGCTCAGTCCCGTCGATATGTTTCTTCAGGCTTTCGCTATTCTTCATTTCTGCGCCGCTTTGGACTCGCACACTGACGCGACTTCAACGCGAAGACGGAAGGGAAACGCGTCACATGCCTTCACCCCGCTGGCTGGCCCGACTTGCCGCCCCCCTGATGGTCGGCGCCGCCCTGGTGGCTACCGCTTCGGTTGCGGCGGCCGACACGGTTGACGCCGCATTCCTGGCGAAGATGCACACCCTTGGGTTCACCTGGCCGCCGAATGAGGACAGTGACATCGTCCTGATGGCGCACCACATTTGCGCCGATCGCTGGAATGGCTGGTCGTCGCAACAGATCGCCGACGACGTCCACAACACCTTGGGCCCGCGCGGCATCAACTTCGGCGACACCACCTCCATGGTGAACCTCGCCGTTGCTACCTACTGCCCATAGTTAACCGGTGGTCGGTCATTTCGGGAGCGTTCGTAGCGGACCACATTTTGCATAGCTATACGAAGCACATAGGCTCACCTAGTGCCAATTTGTCTGACGGTGAGCCGCTGAATGCGGGCGCGCCGGCACTCCTACTTCGCATATGGGTCGAACCTGTGCGTCAGGCAGATGGCGCGGCGCTGTCCCGATGCCGCTGATCCGCGGCCGGCGGTACTGTCCGATCACGATTGGCTGATCAACCAGCGCGGCGTGGCGACCGTCGAGCCGTTCACCGGCAATGAGGTGCACGGGGTCCTCTGGCAACTCTCCGACCACGACTTGGCCACGCTGGACAGCGCCGAGGGCGTTCCGGTGCGCTACCGGCGTGACGAGTTGACCGTGCAAACCCACGACGGCCCGGCACCGGCCTGGGTCTACATCGACCACCGGGTGACCCCGGGTCCGCCGCGCCCCGGCTACCTGCCAAAGATCATCGACGGCGCCGTCCAGCACGGGCTTCCGCAACGCTGGATCGACTTCTTGCGGCGCTGGGACCCCACGCACTGGCCTCGCCCGGCGTTCGCGAGATTCGCGTTCGGGCCTGGGCCACAGTCCCTTTCGGAGCTACTGAACGAGCCGGGGGTGGTCGAAGCCAGTCAGCTGCGGTCCCGGTTCGGCTTTTTGGCCATCCATGGCGGTGGACTCGAAGGGATGACGGACGTCATCGCCGAACGCGCGGCCGAGGCCGCCGACGCGTCGGTGTACCTGTTGCGCCATCCCGACCACTACCCGCATCACTTGCCGTCGGCGCGGTTCGACCCCGCCGAGTCTCCGCGGCTCGCCGAGTTCCTCGACCATGTCGACGTCGCGGTCTCGCTGCACGGATATGGACGCATCGGGCGCAGCACGCAACTACTGGCAGGGGGCCGCAACCGCACGCTGGCCGCCCACCTCGCCCAGCACATCCAGTTGAGCGGTTATCAGGTCGTCACCGACCTCGAAGACATCCCGCTCGAACTGCGGGGGTTACATCCTGACAACCCGGTCAACCGGGTACGCGAAGGCGGCACACAGCTCGAATTGTCGGTTCGTGTCAGGGGTTTGAGCCCGCGCAGCCCGCTGCCGGGTGCTGATGGCTTGTCGTCGGTCACCTCCGCCCTGGTTCAGGGTTTGGCGGCCGCGGCTCGCTCCTGGTAATTATTCCGAGCTCGTTGAACGGAGGTTGTTGGTGGCCAAGGATTTTCGATTTGGGATGAGCATGCGTTTCTTCAAGTCACGCGAGGCACTGCTCGACAAGGCCAAGCGCGCTGAAGACGCCGGCTTCGACATTCTATGTGTGCCCGACCATTTGGGTGCCGCGGCGCCCTTTCCAACCCTGACCGCGGTCGCGATGGTAACCACGACGCTGCGGCTGAGCATGTATGTGCTCAACTCCGCGTTCTACAAGCCGGCCCTACTCAGCCGGGACATGCAAGCCCTGGACCTGCTCAGTGACGGCCGCCTCGAAATCGGGCTCGGCACCGGCTACGTCCGTGAAGAGTTCGAGGCCGCGGAGATCCCGTATCCGAGCGCCGGTGCCCGGGTCGACTACCTCGAACACATGACGAAGTATCTGAAGGAGCACCACCCGTCGACGCCGCTGATCATCGCCGGCAATGGTGACCGCGTGCTGACCATCGCGGCCCGCAACGCCGACATCATCGGGTTGACCGGCTCCAAGGTCCGCGATGTCGAGGACCCGTTCGCCGAACGTGTCGACTTCGTCCGCAACGCCGCCGGGGATCGATTCGACTCACTCGAGCTGAATCTGGCGATCACGGCGATGCCGCGGGCCGGCGAGACCGAGCCCGACTTGAAGCTGACCCGCAGCTACGCGCCGGATCTGTCCGATGAAGAGATCCTGTCCCAGCCGTCGGTGCTCAGCGGTTCCCCACGTGCGATCGCCGACACGTTGACCGCATACCGGGAGAAGTACGGCGTGTCGTCCTTCACCGTGCAGGACAACAACATCGAGAACTTCTCGAAGGTGATCGCGGAACTGCGCTGACGCGGACGTCGGGCCTGAGCCTGCCGTCACGGTAAGCTCAGGCCCGCCCGCCCTCGTAGCTCAGGGGATAGAGCACGGCTCTCCTAAAGCCGGTGTCGCAGGTTCGAATCCTGCCGGGGGCACTGGTGTTTACGCAGTTCAGGAACGTTTCGGGAGTGTCGACGGCGTGCGTGCCCTGTGCACCTGCCGTTCCTTGTTAGACCCCATCGGGCGGTCTATCGAAAGTTGCGACCGGATACCATCCACCGTCGTCTCGTCCGTCGCACGCCAACCGCATCGGTGGATAGTTCACCACGTGCGAGGCGTCCGGCTTGTGCTGCTGCCAGGACACCGATGCCTGCAGCGTGTAGCGCCCCGGTGCCAAGCCGGCCAGGTCGATAGCCACGGACTCAGTAGTCGATACCGGGACCGGTTTCATACTGGCGTCGTCGCCGGATTGCTCCTGTACCAGGCCCTTGAGGTTGACCGTTGACGGCAGGGTCCCGACCACCGCTCCGGTGACATCCTCCAGCCGATAACTGGGGACCCATTTCTCAATCGCGGCGGCGGCGCCCTGGTTGGTCCAAACCACCGACATGGAAGCCAGCTTGCCCCGCATCGATTGCGATCCCGGCCGCACTTCAACCGAATACCGGTAGCCGGCGGACGCGTTGGCTTGTGCCCACAGCAGATACAAATCGGGGTCCATCGAAGTGGTGGAATCCACGTCCGGGAAGTTGTAACTCGACGTCATCGACACGTGATACCTGATGACGTCGTGCAGGCCCTTTGCGTAATACGCCCGCGGATCGGTCCCCTGAGGCAACTGGCACCACTCGGTGATCACTAACGCCGAGGCCAGCCGATCTTTCAGCTCGCTGACCAGCGGATCGTTGGCCTGCACGTAGTGAGAGCCGTCGGCCTCGGCCCATGCCGGCAACGGTGCGAATACACCGAGGCAATCCGAGCGGATGCCGACCGGCGCGGACAGTTTGTTCGTGACGTCGTCGGCGATCAGTTCGCGCACGATCTCCGGGTTGTCCGGCGCAGTCACCAATTGTGTATGGGGGAAAGCGTTTACATTGGCGGCGACCAGCTCCCGGATGGACGCGGTGGTGATGCTCTGGTCACGAAACTGGCTGTAATACCCCAGCTTTGCCACGCTGTCGTCAGGCGACGGACCCGGTGCGCCTAGCGTGTCGCGCAAATAGGCGATGTGGTTCTCGCTGAAATCCCCGTAGCCGGAGAATTCAAAAGCGCTGAGTCGCTCGTCGCCGTCATAACGGTGGCCCAGAGCGGCAAGCAATTGCCCGAAAGCGTTCAGGTAACTGGGATCATTCCAATTCGGTACTACCTGCGTTACCCCGGCTGCGGCGCTATTCGGCGGCCCGGGATAGTTGGTGGCCGCGGAACGCATCCAGTCGGGAATCGCGATGTTGGTGTTGTTCGGAAAAACAGTGTCACAACAGGAGTTGTAGGCGACCACCCGAACAGTCAACCGCATGTTCCGGCAGCCCAGTTTGGTCAGCTCATCGTCGATCACGCTGAAGTCGAACCTGCGGCCGTCAGGAGCGTCGGGGGGCAGCGTCGCCGGATTGGTGGGCTGCAGCTGTCGCCACGAAACGCGCAAACTGGCGTCATATGGCGAGGGCCACGCCGCATACCGCTGCTGCGCCGGATTACACTGCGGAAAAAGCGGTTTCAAGAGATCCTCGTACTGGCCGCGCAGCGGATTGGGGATATCTTCGACGGTGCGGTTGGACTCGATGCCTGAAAGCAGGGTTCGCATATACGATCCGAGCGACACCGTCGCACCGCCGAAAATGACGCAGAATAGGCCGAGCACGCACGCGAACATTCGAGCCCGGAGCTGCGGTGGTTGTGAAATGTTCATTTGTCACACCCCCATTACTGCGCGAGGCATCTGTGAAGTTGACCGACGAATCTCGTTTGAGATGCTCCTCCCATCCCAGCGCACATCTGAGCACTTGACCGAAGGATGCGCAAGGGCCTGAAGTCCCACGCAGTCGGGGGCGTTCGGAGTGCACCGCACCGTACGATCTGAATTGAGGAGTACCTGACCAGGTTTTCGAGTTGTTTGTCTTGTCCAGAGCTGCTGCACCACAACGGATTACAACGAGTTGGATCACCGACCACACGCCCGCTAGCGCGGCGGTTGCGGCATCAATTCCGGAGAGTGACACACTCGATTGCCCCCGGCGCGCTTGGCCTCATACATCGCGGCGTCGGCGGTGCTGATCAAGTCGTCGATGACTTGCATGTCGGGTATCGCCGGAAGCTCTACCAGTGCGACGGCCGAAGTCCCGATGCTGGCGGTAATCAGGAAGGGAACATCGGCCACCGCTTGGCGTAGCCCTTCGGTCATATTCGCGTGCTGCGGCGTGGCGGCGGTATCGACGACGACGAATTCCTCGCCGCCGATGCGCGCGATCACCGCTGCGGGCCGACAGTTCTGCTCGAGAGCCGAGCCGACGGCGACCAACGCCTGGTCACCGATGGCGTGCCCCTGGGTGTCGTTGATCTGCTTGAAGTTGTCGAGGTCGATCACCGCCGTCACCAGATACGTGCCGGCCGGGCGGCCGTGCAGTGCCATCAGCTCGGACACCGCGTTGTAGAACGAGCGCCGGTTGTGCAGGCCGGTAAGTGAATCGCGGTCAGTACTTCGAAGGTCGTTCCGCAACGTATGCATCAGCGACAGAATGCCAAACGGCACACCAACATTGAGCACGGCAACGGTAATCAGGCCGGCGCCGATCAGGGCGCCGTCGCCAGTGTCCACGATGAATCGATGCGCCAGGATCGCCGCGCAGATCGCGGCCACCGCGAAGTTGGTAAGCACAAGACGAATCGAGTGGAAGTACGCGATGAAGCCACCGAGGACGGCGAAAACCGTGCATCCCATCAAGCCGGTGTAGGGGTTGGACAAGCACAAGGACGCGACGCCAATGGCGGCCATGGCCGAAAACGCGAAGAGGATCGATTCTCGTCGCGTGGGCCAATGGATCAGCCACAGCGTTGCGCCGACGAACCCCAATGCTGATATCGCGAGCGATATCGCCCGCAAGGCCGGCTGGGTAGGTCCGGTAGGGCTGCCTAGCATGACCACCGGTAGCGCCGACTGTGCGGCGATAACAATGAAATTCGATCTTTGCCAAATGGTTTGCAGACCGCGGTTTTTCAAATAGGCGCTGAGCAGATCGTAGTGGTCGGATTGTTTCACCAACCACCTACCCGTCCGAGGCCGGTGGAGATTACCACCTGGCTAATTAAATACCACAAACATTCTTGTCGCATATCTGCACAACCGCATTCGTCACTCAAGGGGCGCCACCTAGCGCAGTAGGCGGTGCGTGCCTTGATGAGTAAGCCGGGTACGCGTCGCGGTCCACCCTAACGAGGGGGTAGCTCGCTTGCCACCTGTTCGGGTAGCCACCAGCGGGAAAAAGGGTGGTAGCAGGGTCAAACGCCGTCTTTCCCCGGTCATATTTATCCCAACGGTTATCCGTTTGCCAGACCCGAAACCGTCGGACCTGGCGACAGATCGAGTGATACGGCGGTCGCAGACGGTGAGCGGCGGGGCTCCTACCACGGTCGCAGATCAAGATCGAACCTGAGCACGATGCGCTCCGGCAACCAAAATTCGTAGCGTCGATTTATGACACGACACGAAGCGCGATCCGATGACTGACATCGGCGCGATGTGGCGGCGTTCGGCAGCCGCCGAACGCGCATTGGTAAACGGCTGGCTCTCAGGTCTCGTTCTCACCGAGGGTTCAGCCCAGGTCGGCGTCGGATCTCTTCCGTTGCCGCGCAACAATATTGGCCGCATCATCGCGGATTGGTTTGTGAGCAGTGCCGAGGCGGTGCGCAGTGCGTTTCGGACCCAGGCACCGCGTCGCGAGCCCAAGCAGCACTACCACCACCCGCGGCGCGAGGCTTTCATCGAGGATGCGGCGATGTCTCGCGAGATGCACAGATTGTGACGACCGGCGTATTGCGCGCTGGAACAGCAGGTTTCGTGCTCAAAGACATCCGGCCGAGCACCGCATCATCACCCCGTCGTGACGGATGCGCCTACGGCAGCACCGTGTGCATCAGCATCACGTCGTAGGCAGACCACAGCGACAGGTTGAAGTACAGGTCCCGGCCCGACGACCAGGGATGGATCATCGGCGCGTAGATACCGCCGGGCATCTGGAACGACGAGACCAGCGGCTGCTCTCCACTCCACGGCCCTTGCGGCGTCGGCGCGGTCCTCGCCACGACGTCGTTGCTGCCACCGTTGGTGTAGAGCACCAGGTATTGCTTCAAGTAGCTGTTGTACTGGGCCGACATCTCGCCGACCGGCCCGGGCCAAAGTGGCGTCGCGGCGCCCGGGTTGGCCGGGACCCAGTGCCCGCCGTTGTCACCGTTCCAGTATTGGTACTTGCTCAAATCCGGCAGCTGACCCGGGGGAACACGCGACAGGAACGCCGCACCACCACGTCCCGACGGCGTCCCGAAGTCGTAGATATAGCCGTCGTTGCCTTTCATGAACGCACCCATTTGGAAGTTCTCATTGCCCGGGGTGAACCCGACGCCCGGCACGGTGTCCGCGCCGGCCGTACGGATGCTGCCGGGGAAGATCCCCCAGTTCTGGCCGTTGTCGTTGGACCTCGCGATGGCCGAATAGTTGGTCGACCATTCGCCGTCGTGTCCCCATTGCCGAATCGACATGTAGCTCATGTACTGCGTTCGGCCGAGCGACATGGCAGATGTCGGAATGATTCCCGTTTCATGGCTCGCCTTGTGAATGGTGTTGACGACCTGCTTGGAAAGGCCGTTTGTCCACACCGGGGAGCCGGAGAAGTTGTTGTTGGGCACACCGTCCGCGATGTGGATCCCCTGGGACAAATCATGGTCGTTACTGCGGAACAGCACGTTGTACCGCCATTGCTGGCCGCGGACCTTGCAATAGCCGAAGGTGTCACCAAAAGCCATCAGGGCCTGGCGGTTGGTGGGATCGCCGTTGTCCCAGACGATTCCGAGGTCGGTCCCGGAAATACCGAAACGTTGCAGCGTCTTGTTCGGGCCGTTCGGACCGGTTACCCAGTCGACCAACGACGTCGGCGCTCCCGCGATCTGGGCGGGAGGCGGCAGTGCCGCCTCGGGCGCCGGCTGCGGCGCCGGCTGCAGACCCGGGGCCGCATTCGGACGCAATGGTGTGACATTCGGCGACTGGGGCAGCCCCGGCACGGGCGGGTTCGGCGCCGGCGGCGGCACGACCCCCGCCTGCGGAACCATCGGAGCCGAGTACCGCTGGCCCGGAACCGTCGGCTTGAGCAGCGAAGCGATCAGCGGACCCAACTTGGGCAGCGGCGCCTGGTCATTCGTGTGAGAAGGCCTTCGCCCGGTCGGCGGTTGGACGACCGGCTGAGGCGCGGGCATCGCCGGCTGTGCAGCAGGAGGTTCGACGTTGGCGTCGGGCGCACCACATGGCGTGGCGTTTGCTGATGGCGCGGGGCCTGCCGCCACGATGTAGGCGATGGCAGCCACCGGCACCAGCGCTAGCGACATGGTCCGAAGAATCCCCGACAAAGTCACACCTTTCCAGGAGCGAGACGCCACATTGACGTTCGCAGTTGGCGTATGTGACGATAGTGATCTAAGGGACTTATGTGACTAGCCGGCAGCTAATAGGTATCCATCCGTGACCGCGTCGCAACCCTGGATTCGAGCCATTCCCCCACAGATTTGCTAGCCGAGTTCGTCAGGTCCTCCCGAGCGCCGGTAGAGCCGTCACACAGTCACCCGAAGGACCCGCGACGGGTTTTGCCCGCCTCACAGTGACAACTGTCAACGTCGTCACGCCCCTCCTCGCGTGTGCGTCCCGGGCGTTGAGTGTGCGCCCAGGGCGGCGACACGCCGGATGAGGCCGCCGCACCCGCACACTCAACGCGGCGGCCGGACACTCAACGCCGTCACACTCCTCGCTCAGAGGCGGGCACAACGGCATACCCAAACCCGACGGGACACCACGGAACCCGTGACGCGGGTAGCCGCCAACGACAATCTGCGTTGCCAGGTCAGGCCAGGTACGCTCCGATCCGCAGCGCACCCGGACCCTCGGGTGGGCAGTCCGCCAAGGAGGGCGAGCGGTGAGCATGGGTAACGGTTTGCAGCCCAAAAGATTCGGAACCGGGCGCGCTTACCTTCGGCGAGTGGTCGCCGCCTCCATGGCCGGCACCGTCGTCGAATGGTACGAATTCTTCCTCTACGGCACCGCGGCCACGCTGGTGTTCGGGAAAGTCTTCTTCGCCAAGGGGGGCAACGACCTCGACGCCATTTTCGCCGCCTTCGTGACCTACGCCGTCGGCTTCGCCGCCCGACCACTGGGCGGCATCGTCTTCGGTCAATTCGGGGATCGGTACGGACGCAAGAAGTTGCTGCAACTGAGCCTGCTACTGGTCGGTGTCTCCACCTTCGGAATGGGTTGCCTGCCGACGTTCGCTCAGATCGGGTACTGGGCCCCGGCGCTGCTGGTGACGTTGCGGTTCGTCCAGGGCTTTGCCGTCGGCGGCGAATGGGGCGGCGCCGTTCTGCTTGTCGCCGAGCACAGCCCGAATGCCAGCCGCGGTTTCTGGGCGAGTTGGCCGCAGGCCGGCGTGCCGGGCGGGAACATGCTGGCCACCGCGGTGCTACTGGTGCTCACCTCGACTCTGTCGGATGCGGAGTTCCTCAGCTGGGGCTGGCGAGTGGCCTTCTGGTTGTCCGCGATCGTCGTTCTGATCGGCTACTACATCCGCACCAAGGTCACCGACGCCCCGATCTTCCTCGAAACGCAGCGGCAAGCAGAGCATTCCGAAACAACTCGCGCCGGCGTCCTCGAGGTGTTAAAGCGTTACCCGCGAGGCATTTTCACCGCGATGGGACTGCGCGTGGGCGAAAATATCATGTACTACCTGGTGGTCACCTTCTCCATCACCTATCTCAAGGTGCAGGTCCACGCCAACACCAAGGCGATCTTGTGGTGGCTATTGGTCGCGCATGCCGTGCACTTCGCGGTCATTCCCCTATTCGGGCAACTGAGTGACCGATTCGGCAGGCGCCCAGTCTATTTCGCGGGCGCTGTCGCTGCCGGCACCTGGGGATTCTTCGCCTTCCCGATGATGAACAGCGGCAGCAACGCGATCGTCATGTCCGCGGTCGTGATCGGTTTGGTGTTCCACGGCGTGATGTACGCGGTTCAGCCGTCGGCCATGGCCGAGATGTTCCCGACCCGGATGCGATATTCGGGGGTGTCGCTGGGCTATCAGGTCACGTCGATAGTGGCCGGGTCGCTGGCGCCGATCATCGCCGTGAAACTGCTCGAGACCTATAAATCGTCGGTGCCCATCGCCTGGTATTTGGCGGCCGCCGCGGCGGTGAGCGCCTTGGCCGCCGTGGCCGCCCGCGAGACGAAAGGCATCGATCTCGCCGACGTCGACCTTGCCGACTCCCGGCGTGCGGCCGGACCGTCGGAGCCGGTTCCCCGGCCTCCGGATGAACCCGAACCGACCGAGCTCATCGGCGGCGCCGTCTAGTCGCAATGCGCCGCTGAGCAGGGAAGTCGTCGTTGGCACAGGTCAGAGCGGTGTCGGCGAATCTCGGGCAAGGCAAGTTGCTTCGCCATGTTTGCCTGCGCCCGGGGATGGTAATGCCCCAACAGGGTGGGGGCGTCGGCCGGCCAACGCGCCCATCTAGGTCCCGTCGGTTCAGCCCGAGAGCCGACGGGTCCGCTATTTTCGGGGTCATCCAGGAGTACCGTGCGCTGGTATGGATGGCTCGGCAAATATATGGATTCTCGGCGGCTACCAGAGCGACTTCGCCCGCAACCTCACCAAGGAGAACCGCGACTTCGCGGCATTGACCGCCGAGGTCGTCGACGCCACACTCGCCGCTGCCAAGCTGGACGCCGCCGACATCGGGGTGGTCCACGTCGGGAATGCCTTCGGCGAGATGTTCGCCGGCCAGGGCCATCTTGGCGCCATGCCGGCGACGGTGTGCGACGGGCTCTGGGACACCCCGGCCTCCCGGCATGAGGCCGCGTGCGCTTCCGGCAGCATCGCCGCGCTGTCGGCGGTCGCCGATCTGCGCTCGGGCGCCTACGACACCGCGCTCGTGGTCGGGATCGAGCTGGAGAAGCCCGTGCCCGGCGACATCGCCGCCGTGTATCTGGGCGCCGCCGCCTGGACCGGACACGAGGGAGCCGGCGCACGGTACCTATGGCCGTCGATGTTCGCCCAAATCGCCGACGAGTACGACCGGCGCTATGGCTTGGACGACACCCATCTGCGAGCGATCGCACATCTCAACTTCACCAACGCACGGCGCAACCCCAACGCCCAGACCCGCGACTGGACCGTCCCCGACCCGATCACCGACGACGACGCGACCAACCCGATCACCGAAGGCCGGCTGCGGCGATTCGACTGCAGCCAAATGACCGACGGCGGTGCGGGATTGGTCCTGGTGAACGACGCCTATCTCCGCGACCATCCCGATGCCCGCCCGATCGGCCGAATCGACGGCTGGGGGCATCGCACCGTAGGGCTGGGTCTGCAGCAGAAGCTGGACCGCGCCGCCGACAATCCCCGGGAAACTCACGTACTCCCACACGTGCGGTCCGCGGTGCTCGACGCGCTGCACCGCGCGCAGGTGACCCTCGACGGCATCGACGGGTTCGAGGTGCACGACTGCTTCACCCCCAGCGAGTACCTGGCGATCGACCACATCGGGCTGACCGGCCCGGGCGAATCGTGGAAGGCCATCGAAAACGGGGAGATCGAAATCGGCGGGCGACTCCCGATCAACCCCAGCGGCGGGCTGATCGGCGGCGGACACCCGGTCGGCGCGTCCGGTGTGCGGATGCTCCTTGACGCAGCCAAACAAGTCAGCGGTGCCGCCGGCGACTATCAAGTCGAGGGTGCAAACACCTTCGGAACGTTGAACTTCGGCGGCAGCACCGCCACGACGGTCAGTTTCGTCGTCAGCACAACCAAAGGCGCTTGACATGGATGTCGAGATCGTCGGCAAGTTCCTGTCGACCCTGCCCGAAGACGACGACCACCCCTACCGCACCGGCCCGTGGCGGCCACAGACCACCGAATGGGACGCCAACGACCTCGTCGCGGTGGAAGGGGAAATCCCCAACGACCTCGACGGCATCTACCTGCGCAACACCGAGAACCCGCTGCATCCGGCGTTGAAGACCTATCACCCGTTCGACGGCGACGGCATGGTGCACGTGGTCGGCTTCCGCGACGGAAAAGCCTTCTACCGCAACCGATTTATCCGCACCGACGGCTTTTTGGCCGAGAACGATGCCGGCGAGCCGCTGTGGCCGGGTCTGGCCGAACCGGTTCAGTTGGCCCAGCGCGAGGAAGGCTGGGGCGCGCGTACGAAGATGAAGGACGCCTCGAGCACCGACGTCATCGTGCACCGCGGCATCGCGCTGACCAGCTTCTACCAGTGCGGGGATCTGTACCGGATCGACCCGTACTCGGCCAACACGCTCGGCAAGGAAAGCTGGAACGGACACTTCCCTTTTCACTGG
Source organism: uncultured Actinomycetota bacterium (assembly GCA_963794245.1). Taxonomy (GTDB): domain Bacteria; phylum Actinomycetota; class Actinomycetes; order Mycobacteriales; family Mycobacteriaceae; genus Mycobacterium. The sequence continues at coordinate 976,627 of CAWCDD010000010.1, forward strand.
GGCGTGTCCGCGCATCCGAAGGTCGACAACAAAACCGGAGAACTGCTGTTCTTCAACTACAGCAAGCAGGACCCGTACATGCACTACGGCGTCGTCGACGAAGGCAATGAGCTCGCCCACTACGTCGACATCCCGCTGCCGGGTCCGCGTCTCCCCCACGACATGGCGTTCACCGAAAACTACGCCATCCTCAACGATTTCCCGTTGTTCTGGGACCCGCGGCTGCTCGAACACGACGTGCACCTGCCGCGCTTCTACCCGGACATCCCGTCACGTTTCGCGGTGATCCCGCGCCGCGGCTCGACCGCGGACATCCGATGGTTCGAGGCGGACCCGACGTTCGTGCTGCACTTCACCAACGCCTACGAGGACGGCGACGAGATCGTGCTGGACGGCTTCTTCGAAGGCGACCCTCAGCCGCTCGACACCGGAGGAACCAAGTGGGAGAAGCTATTTCGCTTCCTCGCGCTCGATCGCCTGCAGGCCCGGCTGCACCGGTGGCGCTTCAATCTGGTCACCGGCGCGGTGAAAGAGGAGCAGCTGTCGGACTCCATCACCGAGTTCGGGACCATCAACGCCGGCTACGCGGGCGGCAGCTACCGCTACACCTACGCCGCCACCGGGAAGCCGGGCTGGTTCCTGTTCGACGGATTGATCAAACACGACCTGCTCACCGGAGGCCAGGAAGGCATCTCGTTCGGCGACGGCGTCTACGGCAGTGAGACCGCGATGGCACCGCGCGTTGGTGCCGCCGGTGAAGACGACGGCTACCTGGTCACCCTCACCACCGACATGAACGCCGATGCGTCCTATTGCGTGGTGTTCGACGCCGCCCGGATCGCCGACGGTCCGGTGTGCAAACTGCAACTGCCGGAACGCATTTCCAGCGGCACCCATTCGACTTGGGCGCCCGGATCCCAGTTGCGACGCTGGGACAGTGCCGAGTCTGCGGCCGCCGCCGTGGGGCTCTGAACTCGGCGGCCCTGCGACACGTCACCCTAAGATGGCACAGAACAACCAACAGACCCGCCGGACAACGCACTGGCCCAGCCAGTTGGCGCCGATCGGCGCCATTCGCTTCGCCCGCCGGTCGTCGAACTTTGAAGAGACCGTGCGGTTTTACCGTGAGCTGGTCGGGCTGCCACTGTTCGAGACATTCGAGGCCAGCTATGGCAGCAGCGGCGCGATTTTCGGTCTGCCCAGCTGGAACCTGACGATGGAGATCGTGGAGGCCGTCGACGGCGACGTCGCGGTCGACCAGCACGAGCAACTGTGCCTGTACTTCCCGGACCAGCAGTCGCAGCAGGCCGCGATCGCGCGCCTGCAGCAAGCGGGGCTCGAAGCGGTCCAGCAGCACCCGTACTGGGAGGCGACGGGCGCGGTCACCTATCGCGACCCCGACGGCCGCGAGGTCGTGTTCGCGCCCTTTGTGTTCGGCGTCAACGAGCCCGGCGATAGCTCCGTTTCAGGCAAACACGAGTTCCCGTCTGTCTGAGGCCTCACCGGCTGGAGCGACCGGAGATGACGGCCGCGATCAGCGACACAACCGAACACACGACCGCACCGACCGCGGCGACCCCGCCGAGATAGAGTCCGTACTCCGCGGACACCGGCGGGTTGACGTTGAGTTTGTAGTACCACGCCACGAGCGCCACGATGAGCAGCGAAATGATCAGCGCGGCAATCGAAGCAAGCCTCACGGACAGGCCCCGGCCCACCATCGCCCCGGCCACCAACAAAACCGAGGACAACAGCACGATGAGCTGGCCCGCGCCGAACCCGGGCGGAAGCTGCAGGCTGCCGTGCTTGCCCCCGATCGCGCTGGCCCAGCCGCCGCCACCGACCGACGTCGTCAGCCACGGCAACCAGGCACTTGCCGAGACGACCAGGGCAAACAACGCCACCAGCCATCCGGGGCGCAGACGGCGGGTCATGGGTGCGACCTTAGTAGGGCGCCGAACCGGCCGCCGCTCGCCACGCGCAGCCTCTGCCGGGACGGGCGGGAAGTGTTAGCCGATGACCGGCTACGGGGCGGGTGAGACGGTCACGCCTGTAGCGAGGACAAGTTGAAGTTGACGCCCATCGGATCGGTCGCCGCGGCCAGCCGGCCATACGGTGTGTCCTCGGCTCCCCGCAGCACGGCTCCGCCGTTCTCGGTGATCACCCGCAGCGTTTTGTCGACATCCTCGGCGCCGAAGAAAGTGGTCCAATGCGAAGGCACGCCGTCGGGCAGAAATGCCGCACCGTCCATCACGCCGAGCAATTGCTGATCACCGAACCATGCTGTGGTGTAACGGAATTCGTCGGTGTCACTGACGCTCTCGGTCCGCCAGCCCAGAACAGCGCGGTAGAAGTCCAGCGCGGCGCGGTAGTCGCGGCTGGTCAGCTGATGCCAGACCGGTGAGCCGGCCTCGCCGATCACCTCGAAACCGCGGTGCTCCAGCGGCTGCCACAAGCCGAAGAACGCTCCCGACGGGTCGGTGGCGACGCCCATATACCCCTTGGCGGGTACTTCCATGGGTTCCACACACACCACGCCCCCGGCGGCGGTCGCCGCGGCCACCGTCGCGTGGACATCGGCGGTGTGGAAGTACGTCGTCCATTTGTCGGGAGACTGAAACTCCGGCTGGTTGGCCATCACGCCGGCCACGCGGTGGCCGTCCTTGGCGGCGTTGATGTATCCGCCGTACTCGGGTCCGGCGGACTCGAACGTCCAGCCGAAGACCGTGCCGTAGAAGTTCTGAGCGCGGTCGACGTCCGACGTCGTCAAATCGATCCAGCAGGGAGCGCCCAATGGGGCGCCGTCACGGATGGGCACGATGTTCTCCTGTCAGTGAACTTGCCCCGCGCGGGGCTCACACACACTTCGACTACTGCCAATCCAAAAACTCATCGCCGGGTGGCGGGTTTGAGGGCGAGGATCTGATCCACGCCCATCCGGCCTTCCTCGAACGCCAGCATGCCGCCCACCAGATACAACCGCCAGACACGGGCGACCTCGTCGCCCAGCAGCGCCACGAATTCGTCGAAGCGCTGTTCCAGCGTCGCGATCCAACACTCGGCGGTGCGGGCGTAGTGCTCGCGCATCGCCTCGACGGATGTGACCTCGAAGTCCGCATCCTGCAGGTAGCGCAACGTCTGCCAAAGCGGCCGCATGTGCATGTCGGGAGCGATGTATGCCTCGATGAACGCTCCCCCGCCCGGCGCCGCACCGGCCCGTCTCGACATCTGCTGTAGCAACAGCCTGCCGCCGGGTTTGAGCGCGCGGCCAAGGATCCGCACGTAGGCCGGATACCACTGCTCGCCGACGTGTTCGCCCATCTCGATGGAACCGACGGCATCAAAGACGCCCGCCGACTCGGGGTCGTTGCCGAAGTCGCGGTAATCCTGCAGCCGAACCTCGACGCTGTCGGCCAGCCCGCGCTCGACCGCGCGGGCCTCGATGAACTCGCGCTGCCGGGCGGAGAGCGTGATACCGGTGGCGTGCACGCCGTAGTGCTGCACCGCATACAAGATCAGCGATCCCCAGCCGCACCCCACATCCAGCAGCCGCATGCCCGGCTCGAGTCTGAGCTTGCGACAGATCAGATCCAGCTTCGCGGTCTGCGCTTCGTGCAGCGATTGGCCTTCATCGGTGAAATACGCCGACGAGTAAGCCATGTGGTCGTCGAGCAGCAGCCGGTAGAAATCGTTGGACAGGTCATAGTGATGGGCGATCACCGCCCGGTCGCGCCGGCGGCTGTGCAGCCGGCCGGATAGCCGCGCCTCGCTGGCCGGGATTCGAGGCGGCGGTCCGACGGCCCCGAGCCGCACCGCGCGCGTCGCCGCCACCAGCGCGCCACGCGCCGAGATCGAGGCGGCCGGGTGCGAACGGGCCAGCCGCCAGGCCCGGCGCAGCCCGTCAGCCAGGTCGCCCTCGACATCGACATCACCGGTCACGTAGGCGCGCGCCAACCCGAGTTCACCTGGGCACCAAAGTAATCGACGCAACGCACGTCGGGAACGGACTATCAGAACCGGGCCCCCTGGGTCATTTACGGGGCCGGCCTCGCTTCCGTCCCAGGCGCGCAGCCGTACCGGCAGTTCGAGACCGACGGTGGTTGCAAGCAGGTCCGCCAGACGGTCAGCGGCCGACGCCACGATCTCCGTTGCGGCCGGGATCAGGAGCAGTGAACACGGTGACAAATCTTTCCAGGGATTCGTTGATGTCGCTTCTCAATGCCGCGGCGACGATCATGCCGATCGGCCCGAACAGCGCCGGGCCACCGAGGTGCACGTCAAAGCTGACGACCGAACCGTCGTCTTTCGACTTGACCTTGGCCAGCAGCTTGACCCTGACGCCGCCGACGCCCTCACCATTGAGCGTCATGCCTTCCGGCGGCTTGTAGTGCACGATCGTCCACTTGATCCGATTGAGCATGCCCTTGACCTCGACGATCGATTCGATGACCGTGCCCTTTTGCAGGTCGTCGGGCAGGTTGCTGCGCCACACCCGGTGGATGCTCAGCCAGTCCTTGAAGCGGGACAGGTCGGAGGCGTGCTTCCAGGCCTCCTGCGGCGACAGCGGTACGTCGATGGATCCGGATAGTTTCGCCATGCGCTAGTTCTGCTGGTCGCCGGGGCCGACAGCCTTCTTGGCCTCTTCGGCCACCTTGTGGACGGTGTCGGAGTACTTGCCCTGCGTCTTGTCGTCGACGAACTCGCCCGCCTTGTCGATCGCCGTCTCCACCTTGTCGGCGTTCTGCGCCAACAGGTCCTTCGCCTTGTCCAGGAATCCCATGCGCTGTCCCTTCCCCGCGATCCCCGGGGCCGCCGGGGCATCCTGACTTTGCTGGTAGACCCTACTTGCCGGGGTCCGGATCACGCTCATCGCCCTGGTCGGCCTGGGGCCTCATCGGCCCGCCACAACCGCGGCTCGATCCCGAGCATCCCGGCCCGGATCCACCACGTCGCCTCGATCGCCGCGGCACCCAGCACCCCGATCCCCAGCGCGGTCGACGTGACCACCAGATTCGACGGGTCGAGCAGAAACTTCTGCTGCGCCAGCGGGATGCTGAAGATCGCGACATAGGCCAGGCCGCAAGCGGCCACCAGCGCGACCCGCCACCATTGGTAGGGACGCGCCACCACCGCGAGCACCCACAGCGCGGTCACCAGCAGCGTGATCAGCGCGGCGGTCGACGCTTGGTCCTGTTCGGCGAAGGTGGCATGCCGGCCCCGGTAGGCCACCAGGTAGGAGACGAAAGTCGCGGTGCCGACGATCAATCCGGACGGCAACGCCGAGGTCAGCACGCGCCGGACGAAGCCGGGACAGGCACGCTCGTTGTTGGGCGCCAGCGACAGGATGAACGACGGGATGCCGATGGTGAACCACGCGGCGATGGTGACGTGGATCGGCTGGAACGGGTACAGCAGCGGATCCGCCCGCAGGGTTTTGGACAGCAGGCATTCGATACCCACGAACAGGGCGAGCAGCACCGAGTACACGGTCTTGGTCAGAAACAGATTGGCGACCCGCTCGATGTTGCCGATCACCCGCCGGCCCTCACCGACGACGTAGGGAAGCGTGGCAAATTTGTTGTCCAGCAATACGATTTGCGCCACAGCGCGCGATGCGGGGCTACCGGCGCCCATCGCCACGCCGATATCGGCGTCTTTGAGGGCCAGCACGTCGTTGACGCCGTCGCCGGTCATCGCCACGGTGTGCCCATGCGCCTGCAGTGCGTGCACGATGGCACGCTTCTGATCGGGCCGCACCCGACCGAAGGTGGTGTAGGTGTCCAGCGTGTCGGCCAATTCGCTTGGTTCCGTTGGTAGTCGGCGTGCGTCCATCACCTCGCCGTGCAGCCCGAGCTTGGCCGCGACGGCACCGACTGACACCGCGTTGTCTCCCGAGATCACCTTCACCGAAACATCCTGGGCGGCAAAGTACTCCACTGTTTCGCGGGCGTCCGGGCGAACTTTCTGCTCCAGCACCACCAGCGCGACCGGCGTGACCTGACCCGGTGCGCTGGGGTCATCCACCGCGACGTCGGCGGCGCCGCACAGCAGTACCCGCAACCCCCGCGCTCCGATCTGTTCGGCCTGCGCGGCGGCTGCCGAAGCCGGCTCGAGCAACACATCGGGCGCACCGATGACCCAGTTGCCGTGGTCGGAGTAGGACACCCCGCTCCATTTGGTGGCCGACTTGAAAGGCGCTGTCGCCGTGGCGATCCAGCCGGGCGGCTGGTCAAAAGCTTCGGCGATCGCCTGCATGCTGGCGTTCGGACGGGCGTCGGCGCGGGCCAGCGCTGCCAGCGCATCCACGATGGCCACGGACTGTTGACCGGCGAGCTCGACGACATCGGAGACCCGCATACCGCTTTCGGTCAGGGTGCCCGTCTTGTCGGCGCACACCACGTCGACCCGGGCCAGTCCCTCGATGGCGGGCAGCTCCTGCACCAGGCAACGACGCTGACCGAGCCTGACCACCCCGACCGCGAACGCCACCGACGTCAGCAGGACCAGGCCTTCGGGCACCATCGGCACCAGCGCGCCCACCGTCCGCAACACGGACTGCCGCCACCCCGCGTGCGTGGTGAAGAACTGCGTGTAGATCGTCAGCAGCCCGGCCGGCACCAACAGGTAGGTGATGAACTGCAGAATTCGGTTGATGCCATTGCGCAGTTCGGATTTCACCAGGGTGAACTTGCTGGCCTCTTCGGCCAGCTTGGCGGCATAGGCCGCCGGGCCGACCTTCGTGGCCCGATAGGCGCCGGTGCCGGCGACGACGAAACTCCCCGACATGACCACGTCACCGGCGTCCTTGCCGATCGGGTCTGCCTCACCGGTCAGCAGCGATTCGTCGACCTCCAGGTTCTCCTCCTCGAGAACCTCGCCGTCGACGACAATCTGATCGCCCGGCCCCAGCTCGATGACGTCATCGAGCACCACCTCGCTGGGCGGCAGTGCGTGAGTCCCGGATTGCCTGCGCACCAACGGTTTCGCCTGTCCGACGATCGCCAGCTTGTCCAGCGTCTGCTTGGCCCGAATCTCCTGGACCATCCCGATGACGCTGTTGGCGATGATGAGCAGGCCGAACAGCCCGTTGATGACCGAACCGGTCGCCAGCACGATCACCAGCAGCACGCCCAGGATCGCGTTGATCCGGGTGAAGACGTTGGCGCGAACGATGTCCGCGGTGCTGCGGGCGGCGCGTGCCGGAACCGCGTTGCTGTTACCCTCGGCTACCCGCTGCGCCACCTCGGCGTCGGTTAGCCCGCCGTTCATCGGGAGAACGTTCCCAGCTTGTCGGTGTCGTAATACTCCAGATTCAGCGTGGCACCGGCAAAGGTTGCTTTGGAAATCGTTCCAGGGGGCGCATTTTCGTCGGTTATCGAGAAGGTGAAGGTATCGCCATCCCAGTGCGAAAGGGTGAACGTCTGATTCTTCGGACCCAATGCCAGCTGCAGTTGCCCGTTATTTTGGGTGACGACGGCCGGACCCCAATAGTCGCTGGCGTAGACGCCCAGGTAGTCGGTGAGCGATCGGGCCGGCGCGGGATTGACCGGGGGCTGCTTGCCGACCAGCGAGCCCTCCGGGTTGTTCATCCAACCGAGCGCATGGTTGTACAGACTCACCCAGTTCTCCCGAATTTGGCCGTACTGAACGAGATCCATGAATTGCGCGGTCAGCGCTTCGGGAATGCCATACGGTGCCCCGTTGGTCAACGCGATGATGCCGACATCCTCCGACGGCATCACGACGAAGTTGGTCGCCGCGCCCGACGAGAAGCCGCCGGAGTGGCTGTATTCGGTGCGCCCCGACGAGCTCACCGTGGCGTTGAATCCGTGACCGTAGGTGCCGGCCCGGGCTTTCGGTGATGCTGCAGGCATCGAAATGACCTGCGGCGTGATCGCGGATAGCAGGGCCTCGGGCGAGCTGATCTGCTGCCCGTTGTAGGTTCCGTTGCCCATTACCATCGTCAGCCAGCGCGCCATGTCGTTGATCGACGAACTCACCCCGCCCGCGGGCGTCTGCGCGTCGGGATCGCGCTGGAAGCGTGGCTCCCACTTGTCGCCGACCTTGACGTGCAGCACCGCATGGTTGGGCCTGGCCAGGTAGTCGGCGTACTTCGAACTCGTCGACGCCATACCCAGCGGGCGGTACAACACCTCGTCGGATAGGTCCTGCCATGATTTGCCGGCGGCGGCGGCCACCGCCTCGGCAGCCGCGGTCAAGCCAAAGTTGGTGTAGGCGTAACTGCTTCGAAACGGAGCCAGCGGTAGATCCTTGAGCCGCTCCAGCACTTGCCGGCGGTCATAGCCGAGATCCTCCAGTTTGTCGCCGGCGTGATCGGGCAGCCCGGACCGGTGCGAGTACATGTCGGCGACGGTCACATGACCGGTGACGTAAGGATCCGACAGCGCAAACCACGGCAGCTTGGCCACCACTGGCGTATCCCAGGTGACCACGTTGTTGGTCACCTCATGTGCCACCACGGTCGCGCCCACCGATTTCGACACCGAGGCCAGCTGGAAGACGGTGTCAGCGTCGACCTTGTTGTCCTGTCCGGTGCCTTTACTGGCATCCTTGACGCCGAAACCTTTGGAGTACACGGTTTTTCCGCCACGGACGATGGCCACGGACATGCCCGGGACGCCGGTGGTGTGCATCAGGTCGTTGACCAGGCCGTCAACCTTTGAAATGGCATCGTCGATGCGGCCCGGCGGAATGTCCAGACCCGACACTTCGTTGGGAGGCGCGTCAGACAACGCGGACGGCGGGCTCGACACGGGTTGCCCAGATCCGCATCCGACCAACGCGAGCAACACCGCCACGACAGCGGCAAGCGCCGTGCGTTTCGTCATGCTCGCAGACTTTAGCCCCGAACGCGGCGGCGGAGGTTCTCGGCAGCCATGTCGATCAAGCCCACGCAACGGCGAGCATACGATGGACCGACATGGGCCAGTATGAATCGGACATCCTCGCCCCAGGTCTCGACATCGTCTTTTGCGGCATGAACCCGGCAACGACTGCTGTCGTCGACGGCCATAACTTCTCGAACCGCAGCAACCGTTTTTGGTCCGTATTGCAGCTGGCCGGATTCACCGACACCAGGTTGCGGCCCGAAGAGGAGCGCCGATTACTCGATTACGGTTGCGGCATCACCGCGGTCGTCAGTCGACCGACTCGACGGGCCAGCGATGTCTCGACGGAAGAGTTCCGGCGCGCCCGACCCGAGTTCGAAGCGAAGATCCGACGCTACGCGCCGCGAGCGGTCGGTTTCCTGGGCAAACGTGCCCTGGCGGCGATGACCGGCGGATCGAAAATCGCCTGGGGTCGCTATGTCCCCGGGTTTGCCGGCGCCACGGCATGGGTGCTGCCCAATCCAAGCGGCCTCAACCGAGGATTCACACTGGACGATCTCGCCGGCGCTTACTCCGAACTACGTTGTGCGCTGACCGAATCGGGTTCTACAACCGCCACCACGGGTTGAATCGCAATGGCCCGGAAGGGTCGATGCGTTGACCGGGCGCGGGAACCGTCACCGTCACTTCGGCGGCGTCCGCGGCCGCGAGCATTCGTTCGACCGGCTCGGCCCATGGGTGCGGCGCCAGCCGGAAGGTGCCCCAATGGATCGGCACCAGCAGCCCGGACCCGGTGGCGGTGAGATCCAGGTGAGCTTGGACCGCCTCCTCGGGGTTCATGTGAATGTCCGGCCAGCCCGGGTTGTAGGCGCCGATGGGCAACAGGGTCAGGTCGAACGGTCCGTGCTCTGAGCCGATCTGCCCGAAGCTGTTCGTGTACCCGGTGTCGCCGCCGAAGTAGGCGCGATGGCTGGGACCGACGATTCCCCAGGACGCCCACAGCGTGGTGTTGCGGTCCAGGAAGCGCCCCGAAAAATGCCGTGCCGGCAGGCAGATCAGGGTCAGTTCGTCGACGTGGCCGGTTTCATTCCAGTCGAGTTCGACGATTCGATGCCCGGGGATGCCCCATGCGCGAAGGTGAGCACCCACGCCGAGCGGCACGAAGAACGGCGCTCGCTGCGTGCGGCCCAGCGCGACGACGGTGTCGATGTCGAGATGGTCGTAGTGGTCATGGCTGATCACCACGGCGTCGACGGCAGGCAGCGCTTCGAGCTCCACCGGGGGCGGATGCAGGCGCTCCGGGCCGATCACGTCAGACGGCGAACAGCGATGACTCCACACCGGATCGGTGAGCACCCGGTAACCGTCGATCTCCAGCAGAGCCGTGGAGTGGCCAAGCCAGCTGACCGCCAATCGGCCGGGCTGGGCGTCGAAGGTCCCCGGCGCACCCAGCGGGATCGATGCCGGCGGCCGGCTCCGGCCGCGTCCGCCCATGAACTCCCATGCGATCAGCGCGAGTTGCTCGCGGTCCAGGTTGGCATTCGAGGCGGGGTCGAGGTTTACGAAGACGCCGTCCTGAAAATTGGGCGAGTGCTGCGTGACCGCCCGGATCGACGACGGGTCGGCGCCGAGCGCAGCCGGTGCCCCATGCAGCGCGCGCAACATCCACCCGCCGGCGGCGAGCGTGGCCGTGCCGGCGGCCAGGCGCAGCGCTGCGGGCACCATGACCGTCAGGCCCCCTGGAACCTCGGCGGTCGCTTCTCTACCCGGGCGACCTGCGCTTCGATGACGTCCTGGCTGCCCCAGGCCTTGTCGAAAAGTTCCTTGTGCACCGGCCAGGCCTCCTCGATAGAACCGTCGTCGTTGAGTACCCGCTTCGCGTGCTGGATCGCCAGCGGCGCCAGCCCGGCGATCTCCGCACCCCAGGCCTGGGCGTCTTGAAGCGTCCCGATCCGGTTGGCCATTCCCGTCTGCAGCGCCGTCTCGGCGGTCAACTTCTCCGCGGCCAGCAGCATCGCCCGGGCCCGGCCGTGACCGACTAGCGACGCCAGCCGTCGGATACTCCAGTTATCAAGGGCAAGACCATATTTGGAGGTCGGAAACTGGAAGAACGCATCCGGGGCGACGACCCGCAGATCGCACTGCATGGCCAGCTGCAGGCCCGCGCCGATGGCCGGACCGTTGATGGCGCCGATCACCGGGATAGGCACCGCATCCAGGGCCTTGTGCAGTTCGATGAGCCGATCCGGGTAGTCGGCGGCGAACGCGTCACCGCTCAGGTCCGCGCCGGCGCAGAACACCGTGCCCTGGCCGGTCAGCACGATCGCGCGGGTGGACCCGTCACCGGCCTTCAACACGGCCTCGCGCAGCTCCTCGACCAGCTGCGAGTTCAGTGCGTTGCGGCGCTCAGGACGCTGCAACTCGATGGTCATAACGGCTTCGACCTGCGTGATACCGATCATGGGCGCCAGCCTATATAGCCTCGACGCGTGAGTCGCATCACGACCGACCAATTGCGGAATGCGGTGCTGGACGAAGGCTCCTTCGTCAGCTGGGACAGCGAACCGCTGGCGATACCGATCAGCGAGGCCTACGCGCGAGAGCTCGCCGACGCCCGGGCCGCCACCGGCCGCGATGAAGCGGTGCTCACCGGCGAAGGGCGAATATCCGGCCGCCGGGTGGCGGTCGTGGTGTGCGAGTTCAGCTTCCTCGGCGGCTCGATCGGGGTGGCGGCGGCCGAACGCATCACCGCCGCCGTGCAGCGCGCCACGGCCGAGCGACTCCCGCTGCTGGCCTCGCCGAGCTCCGGCGGCACCCGCATGCAAGAGGGCACCGTCGCGTTTCTGCAGATGGTGAAGATCGCCGCGGCCGTCAGACTGCACAAGGGGGCGCACCTGCCCTACCTCGTTTACCTGCGGAACCCCACCACCGGCGGGGTTTTCGCGTCGTGGGGCTCGCTCGGTCACGTCACCGTCGCCGAGCCCGGCGCGCTGATCGGGTTCCTCGGACCGCGGGTGTACGAGCAGCTCTACGGCGAACCGTTCCCGCCCGGGATCCAGACCGCGGAGAACCTGCAGCGGCATGGGGTTATCGACGGCGTCGTCGCCCTTGACGAGCTGCGCCGGACGGTGGATCGCGCGCTGACGGTCATCGCCGACCCGCCCGAACCGCTGCCCGCCCCGCCGCCCGCCGAGCCGATACCCGATGTGCCGGCCTGGGATTCGGTGGTCGCATCGCGACGGCCGGACCGGCCGGGTGTCGGCCATCTGCTGCGACACGGCGCCACCGACCGGGTGCTGTTGTCCGGTACCGGCAGCGGGGAGGCCGCGACCACCCTGTTGGCGCTGGCTCGATTCGCCGGCCAGCCCGCAGTGGTCCTCGGCCAGCAGCGCCTCACCGGTGGGCTCGTCGGGCCCGCGTCGTTGCGGGAAGCCCGTCGCGGCATGGCGCTGGCCGCTGAACTGCGGCTGCCGCTGGTGTTGGTGATCGACACCGCAGGCCCCGCGCTGTCGGCCGAGGCAGAGCAGGGCGGGTTGGCCGGTCAGATCGCCCAATGCGTGGCCGAGCTGGTGACGCTGGACACCCCGACGGTGTCGGTGCTGCTGGGCCAGGGCAGCGGCGGGCCGGCGCTGGCGATGGTGCCCGCCGACCGGGTGCTGGCCGCGCTGCACGGCTGGCTGGCGCCGCTGCCCCCCGAGGGCGCCAGCGCGATCGTCTTCCGCGACACCGAGCACGCTCCCGAACTTGCTGCGGCCCAAGGTATTCGGTCGGCCGACCTGCTGCGCTCCGGGATCGTCGACGCCATCGTGCCCGAGCATCCCGACGCCGCCGACGAGCCGATCGAGTTCTCCCAGCGACTGTGCAGCGCCATTGCCGCGGAGGTACACGCACTGCGTGACATCCCGGGCCCCGAGCGCATCACCGAGCGGCTGCACCGCTACCGCGGCATCGGGTTACCTTGAAACACTTGACTCGTCAGCCCTCCGGCAGCCCGAGATAGCGCTGGATCGTCGGGCCCAGCCAATCGACGACTTCGTCGCGAGTCATCTCGACGACCGGAGGAAGCCGTAACACGAAGCGGCACAACGCCATTCCCAGAATTTGGGTGGCAACCAGCCCAGCCCGGATGCCGGATTCTTCGTCGGATACCAAATACGCTGCCAGCGGCTGGATTTGGGCTTGGAAGATCTCCTGCATGCGTTGCGCGGCCTCGTCGTTGGTGGCGCTGGACCGCAGCAGAATCACCAACGCATCGTCCTCCCAGCGCTCGAGAAAGTGCCGAACCAGCGACCGCCCCACCTGCGCGCGGTCCATCGTCGTGAAATCCGGGAACCGCAGGTCGAACTCCGCCGCGGCCGCGAACAGTTTGTCCTTGCTGCCGTAGTACCGCATCACCATCGCCGGATCCACTCCGGCATCGGCCGCGATCCCCCGGATCGTGGTCGCCTGGAAGCCGGCCGATCCGAACCGTTCCCGCGCCGCGGCCAGGATCGCCGCCTTGGTCTGCTCCGAGGATCGCCTCATGTCAACAACTGTAGGCCAACAACTGTTGACATTGGGGGCGCGGCGCGCCAGCATGGAGCTATGCCAACAAGCGTTGACTAGCTTCCCAGAAGCTTCTGCGAGAGGAGCCGACACCATGAAAGACACCGATGTCCTGGTCGTAGGCGCCGGACCGACCGGCCTCACGCTTGCCGCGTCGCTGGTCGCCCGCGGCATCCGGACGGTAGTGATCGACAAGCTGGCCGAAGGCGCGAACACCTCCCGCGCCGCTGCGGTCAACGCCCGCACGCTCGAGGTGCTCGAAGACCTCGATGTGGCGCGGCGCATGGTCAAAGCCGGGCTGATCGCGCCGCGCTTCACCATCCGGCAGGGCCCACGCGTATTGATTCCGATCGACTTCAGCGAGCTGCCGACCGAGCATCCGTACACCCTGATGCTCTCGCAGGCCGACACCGAGCGGCTGCTGCTGGAGCGCCTGCATGAACTTGGCGGTGAGGTGATCCGGCCCAAGGTGCTGCGCAGCGTCACCCAAGATGCCGACGGGGCGACGGCCACTTTCGAGGATGGCGAAAGCATTCGGGCCGGCTACATCGTCGGGGCCGACGGAATGCACAGCACGGTTCGAGATCAAGCCGGAATCGGGTTTTCCGGGGGCGAATTCACCGAATCCTTTGCGCTTGCCGACGTCCGGGTCTCCGGGCAGGCACCTCGTGATGAGGTCATCCTGTTCTACGCCAACGAGGGACTGAATGTGCTGGCTCCGCTGCCGGACAACATCTTTCGCATCGTCGCGCCGACTGCTGCGGCCCCCCAGGAGCCGTCGCAAGAGTTCGTTCAGTCACTGTTGGACACCCGGGGCTTCGGACCGGGTCGGACGGTGGTCACCGAGCTACTGTGGGGAACTCGGTTCCGCATCCACCATCGTGTTGCCGACAACTACCGGGCCGGCCGTTTGCTGCTCGCCGGCGACGCCGCCCATGTGCACAGCCCCGCCGGCGGCCAGGGAATGAATCTCGGTATCACCGACGGGATTTCACTGGCGGCCGCGTTCGCGGAGGTGCTGCAAGGCGGATCTGATGCGGCGTTGGACCGCTATTGCACCGTTCAGCGGCGCAAGGCCGAGCAGGTACTACGACTGACCGGCCGGCTGACCCGGATCTCGACGCTGCCGCGCCCGTTACGCCCGATCCGTAACTCGGGTATGCGGCTGGCCGCGCAGGTTCCCGCGGTGCGACGGCAGCTGGCGCTGCAGTTGAGCGGCCTGCGGAACCGCTGAGCCCGTATGCGCCCAGCGGCAACGAAATCGAAGGCCCGCAACATCAATGCGTGCTAAGACCCCGAATGTCTCGGTCTGCCACCTGGATTCGATTATGGCATGGCGTTATCGGTAGCCAGTCGCGGCTGAGACTCGAAAGCGTAACCATTTAGCCACCTGGCCACTCCCCAACGACCCCCTTTGGATAACAAACAGGCACAATGGGCGACATGGACACTGGTGCCACCGCCCCGCGCGTCTTGGTCGTTGATGACGACTCCGATGTGCTCGCCTCACTGGAACGCGGCCTGCGCCTGTCCGGATTCGAAGTGGCAACCGCGGTCGACGGGGCCGAGGCCCTGCGCAGCGCGACCGAGACTCGGCCGGACGCGATCGTGCTCGATATCAACATGCCCGTGCTGGACGGCGTCAGTGTCGTCACCGCACTGCGCGCCATGGACAACGACGTCCCGGTTTGCGTGCTGAGCGCGCGCAGCTCAGTCGACGACCGGGTGGCGGGTCTCGAGGCCGGCGCCGATGACTACCTCGTCAAGCCGTTCGTGCTGGCCGAACTGGTCGCACGCGTCAAGGCGCTGCTGCGCCGCCGCGGCTCCACCGCCTCGTCCTCCTCCGAAACCATCACGGTGGGCCCGCTGGAAGTGGACATCCCCGGCCGGCGGGCCCGGGTCAACGGCGTGGACGTTGACCTGACCAAGCGCGAGTTCGACCTGCTCGCGGTGCTGGCCGAGCACAAGACCGCCGTGCTGTCCCGTGCCCAGCTGCTGGAGCTGGTCTGGGGCTATGACTTCGCCGCCGACACGAACGTCGTCGATGTGTTCATCGGATACCTGCGCCGCAAGCTCGAGGCCAACGGCGGCCCCAGGTTGCTGCACACCGTCCGCGGAGTCGGGTTCGTCCTGCGAATGCAGTAACGATGCAGTAGTCAGCAACAGCCAATGAAATTCCTGTCGCGGATCTTGGCCCGTACGCCCTCGCTGCGCACCCGGGTGGTGCTCGCAACAGCCATCGGCGCCGCGATTCCGGTGCTCATCGTCGGCGCCGTCGTCTGGGTCGGGATCACCAACGACCGCAAGGAACGGCTGGACCGCCGCCTCGACGAGGCCGCGGGCTTCGCGATCCCGTTCCTGCCGCGCGGCCTGGACGAAATCCCACGCTCGCCCAACGACCGTGATGCGATCATGACGATCCGGCGCGGCAGCCTGGTCAAGTCGAATTCCGACGTCACATTGCCCAGGCTCGACGTCGACTACGCCGACACCTACGTCGACGGCGTGCGCTATCGGGTGCGCACGGTGGAGATCCCGGGACCACCGCCGACCTCCCTGGCCGTCGGCGCGACGTACGACGCCACCCTCGCCGAGACCAACAACCTGCACCGTAGGGTGCTGCTGATCTGCGGGTTCGCCATCTTCGCGTCGACGGTGTTCGCGTGGCTGCTGGCCTCCTTCGCGGTACGCCCGTTCAAACAGCTTGCGCAGCAAACCCGATCGATCGATGCGGGCGACGAGGCGCCACGGGTCGAAGTGCACGGCGCGACCGAGGCCGTCGAGATCGCCGAGGCCATGCGCGGCATGCTGCAACGAATTTGGAACGAGCAGAACCGAACCAAGGAGGCACTCTCGTCGGCACGCGATTTCGCTGCCGTGTCCTCCCACGAACTGCGCACTCCGCTGACCGCGATGCGCACCAACCTCGAGGTGCTGTCGACCCTCGATCTTCCGGATGACCAGCGCAAAGAGGTGATCAGCGACGTCATCCGCACCCAGTCCCGGATCGAGGCGACCCTGACCGCGCTGGAGCGGTTGGCGCAGGGCGAACTGTCCACCTCGGACGATCACGTGCCGGTCGACATCACCGACCTCCTGGACCGCGCCGCTCATGACGCGACCCGGGTCTACCCGGACCTTGACGTATCCCTGGTGCCGTCGCCCACCTGCATCATCGTCGGCTTGCCGGCGGGGTTGCGCCTCGCGGTCGACAATGCGATTGCCAACGCCGTCAAACATGGCGGCGCCACTCGGGTCCAGTTGTCGGCCGTCAGTTCGCGCGCCGGAGTGGATATCGCGGTCGACGACAACGGCTGTGGGCTACCCGAAGGCGAGCGGCAGCTGGTGTTCGAACGGTTCTCCCGCGGGTCGACGGCTTCGCACTCAGGGTCTGGCCTGGGGCTGGCGCTGGTCGCCCAGCAGGCCCATTTGCACGGCGGGACGGCTTCATTGGAAGACAGCCCGCTGGGCGGCGCCCGGCTCCTGCTGCGCATCCCCGCCCCCAGTTAGTGCCCGACCCTCACGTCCCTGAATTGTTGAGCCACGGCGTGAAGCCGGACCGCAACGCGGATTGCTCGTCGGAGAACCACACCTGGGCAACCGTTGCGTCGTAGACGGCATTGTCCGGGGTGTAGTAGAGCCGGGTATCCGAACTCGCCTTGACCAACCATCCCGCCGGGCCGCGGCCGTCCGGGTTGGCCCGCGCGGAGCCGGGTCCATACGGCGCGGGCGGCGGCACCGGAATTTTCCTCGTCGGCGACTCCCCAACGCTTTTCGCGATCGGAATCGTAGTTGTCCGCGACTCGATACCCGTGGGGATCTTCGTCGTCGGCGGGTCGGTCGCCACCCTCGTCGTCGGCGGGTCGGGTAGCACAGTGCTGTCGACCGATACTTCCAGCGGCACTTCGCGTTTGACGGGGCGGGCCAAGAGCGCCAGCGTCAACACCAACCCCAGCGCGAACGACAAGCCGAACAGCCACCAATGCACGTGGTTCATCGGCGCGCGCCCATCAGCGCGGCGATCACCCAGGCAACTGCCGATCCGGCCACGAAGGCCAGCAGGTACCACAACCACTGGATCACGAAGTCCATGCTGGATCCTCCTCAGCCGAACGCGATTTCGACGCGGGCGCCGGCGGCGGAGCCGAGCCGTCTACCGCAAGTTGGTCGACGACGGTCAGATTCGACCAGGTGTGCGTGGCCTCCCGCTCGATCGTGTTCTTCTGGTCTTGCGAGGCGGCAGTTCCGGTCAGGGTGATCGTGTCCCCGTTGACCGTGAGATTGAAGTCGGTAATCGACGCGCTGTTCTTGAAAATCGATCCGGCGTTTGAGAAATCGAGCGCGTCGACATTCGGGTTGATCTGGATCTGGTCGACGATGTTGACACCGGCGGGCAACGAGTCCTTCAGCACTTCGTCAAGAATCGGATTTGGCCGAATCGTCGGGAAAGTCACCGGTGAGGGTAATGTCGTTGCCGTTGCGGACAATTGAAAGCGGCGCCAGGGTCAGCTTCGGCTGCACCGGGCTTGCCCGATGGGCCGCGGCCGTCGCCGGCGCACCGAGTAGCGCGGGACTGCTCCGACCGCGCCATGGCCGATTACAGCTATCAACAGCGGAATAACCACCAAACCAAGCAGCCAGGGCAGGCCCGGCGACCGCTGATAGGAGATCGGACCCCTCCGCGAGTCGGCCGCTTGGCCGAAACGCGCCCGTGGGCCCACGACTTCCCCCTCCTGATGCGCTTGCCGGGACGATGTCCGTCCCGGGGGCGATATGCAGCCTACCGACTCGGCCCCGCGACACCGCTTGCGTCGGGCACACTAGAGCGATGGGCAGTAGACCGACCGACAGCGAAACCCTGGCGCACATTCGCAACCTGGTTGCCGAGGAGAAAGACCTGCGGGCACAGTTGCAGCACCGCGACATCAGCGAGTCCGAGGAGCACGAACGACTGCGCCGGGTCGAGGTCGAACTCGACCAGTGCTGGGACCTGCTGCGTCAGCGGCGGGCGCTGCGCGAAACCGGTGGTGACCCGCGCGAGGCCGCGGTGCGTCCCGGCGACCAGGTCGAGGGCTACCTGGGCTAGCAATGCCCCTCGATGACGCGCCCGATTGTCGACGTAGTCGTCGTCGGCGGGGGCCACAACGGCCTGGTCGCAGCGGGCTATCTGGCCCGGGCCGGCCTTCGGGTTCGGTTACTCGAGCGGCTGGGGCACATCGGTGGAGCCGCGGTTTCGGCGCAGGCCTTCGACGGAGTCGAGGTCCGGGTGTCGCGGTACTCGTACCTGGTCAGCTTGCTGCCGTCCCGCATCGTTGAGGACTTGGGCGCCGACGGTGCGGTTGGCCCGGCGGCAATTCTCGTCGTACACGCCCCAACCGGCGACGGGCGGGCGCCGCGGGCTGCTGGTCGGCACGCACGATGGCCGCGATTCGTTCCGCGCGGTCGGCGCCGCCGACGATGAGCGCGGTTTCGCCGAGTTCTACCGGCGCTGCCGCCTGGTGACCGACCGGCTCTGGCCGACTCTGCTGGAACCGCTGCGCACCCGCGAGCAGGCGCGCCGCCACGTCCTGGACGCCGGCGATCCCGAGGCCGCCGCCACCTGGCAGGCGATCGTCGACGAACCGATCGGGCACGCGATCGCCGACGCGGTGCGCGACGACCTGGTTCGCGGCGTGATCGCCACCGACGCGCTGATCGGCACCTTCGCCCGTCTCGACGACCCGTTGCTGCGGCAGAACATCTGCTTCCTCTATCACGTGCTCGGCGGGGATTGGGACGTCCCGATCGGCGGGATGGGGTCGGTGACCGCGGCCCTGGCCGCCGCCGCTGTCCGCCACGGCGCCGAAATAACCACTGGCGCAGAGGTTTACAGCGTGGAACCGGACGGCCAGGTACGCTATCGCCACGACGGCGACAGAGCACCGGGTTCAAGCACGCTTCGTCCTGGCCGGCGTCACACCGGCGGTATTGGCCGAACTGCTCGGTGACCCGCCGGCACCGCTGGCCCCGGGCGCGCAAGTGAAGGTGAACATGGTGCTGCGGCGTCTGCCGCGGTTGCGCGACAACAGCGTTACCCCCGAACAAGCGTTCGCCGGCACGTTCCACGTCAACGAGATGTGGAGCCAACTGGATTCGGCCTACACACAGGCCGCCGCCGGGAAGCTACCGGATCCGTTGCCGTGCGAGGCGTACTGCCATTCGCTGACCGATCCCAGCATCCTGTCGGCCGGGCTGCGCGACTCGGGCGCGCAGACCATGACGGTGTTCGGCTTGCACACCCCTCACTCGTTGCTTGAGGGCGACACCCCCGTCTCTCGCGACCAGCTGACCGAGGCGGTGCTTGCATCGCTGAATTCCGTTCTGGCCGAACCGATTCAGGACGTGCTGATGAGCGACGCGCAGGGCCGGCCATGCATCGAGACGACGACCACGCTGGACTTGCAGCGCACCCTGGGGATGACGGCAGGCAACATCTTCCACGGCGCGCTGTCCTGGCCGTTCGCGGACGACGACGAGGCGCTCGACAGCCCGGCCCGTCAATGGGGCGTGGCCACTGCCCACGAACGAATCATGTTGTGCGGCTCGGGTGCTCGCCGCGGCGGTGCCGTGTCCGGCATCGGGGGCCACAACGCCGCGATGGCGGTGCTGGCAACGGTGTTCGCCGGGCCCCGCCCGGCCACCTAGGTTGGCTACCGTCCGTCGATGCGAGGCGTAGTCGCGTTCGGTGTAGCCGGTGTAGATCTGGCGCGGACGGCCGATCTTGCTGTCGCCCTCGTCGTGCATCTCACGCCAGTGCGCGATCCATCCGGGCAGCCGGCCCAGGGCGAACAACACCGTGAACATCCGGACCGGGAAGCCGAGCGCCCGGTAGATCAGCCCGGTGTAGAAGTCGACGTTGGGGTACAGCTTGCGCTCGATGAAGTAGTCGTCGGTCAGCGCGGCCTCTTCGAGCTGCTTGGCGATGTCCAGCAGCGGATCGCCGCCGAGCTTGGCCAGGATCTTGTCGGCCTGCTCCTTGACGATCCGGGCGCGCGGGTCGTAGTTCTTGTAGACCCGGTGGCCGAAGCCCATCAGCTTGACGCCCTCTTCGCGGTTCTTCACCTTGCGGACGAACTCGCTGACGTCATCGCCGCTTTCGCGGATCTGGTCGAGCATCTCGAGCACGGCCTGGTTGGCGCCGCCGTGCAGCGGCCCCCACAGCGCGTTGATGCCACCGGAGATCGAGGTGAACAGGTTGGCCTGCGACGAACCCACCAGCCGAACCGTCGACGTCGAGCAGTTCTGCTCGTGGTCGGCGTGCAGGATGAGCAGCATGTCCAGCGCCCGCACCACCTCGGGGTCGGCGTGGTAGGGCTCGGCGGGTAGCCCGAACGTCATCCGCAGGAAGTTCTCCACCAGCGACAGCGAGTTGTCCGGGTAGAGGAACGGCTGGCCGACCGACTTCTTGTAGGCGTAGGCGGCGATCGTCGGCAGCTTGGCCAGCAACCGGATCGTCGACAGCTCGACGTCCGCGTTGTCCATCGGGTCCAGCGAATCCGGGTAGTACGCGGACAGCGCGTTGACGGCGCTGGACAGCACCGGCATCGGGTGCGCGTTGCGCGGGAAGCCGTCGAAGAACCGCTTCAGGTCCTCGTGCAGCATCGTGTGCAGCTGGATCCGCTTGGTGAAGTCGGCCAGCTGGTCGGCGGTGGGCAGCTCGCCGTAGATCAGCAAGTAGGAAACCTCGATGAAGGTCGACTTCTCGGCGAGCTGATCGATCGGGTAACCGCGGTAGCGCAGGATTCCCGCGTCGCCATCGATGTAGGTGATCGAGCTCTTGCACGCGGAGGTATTGACGAAGCCGTTGTCGAACGTCGTGTAGCCGGTCTTCGACAACAGCGGGACCGAGAGCAATACCGTCAGCTCCTTCGGTGGCGTTGACGATCGTGTAGGTCGATCTCACCGCCTGGGTACTTCAGAGTTGCGGTGTCGTCGGTGTCGGCCACGAGAACCCCTTTGCGCTCTGGCTGGTATGGCTGCCCCTGACTAGGTGCGTACAGCTGAAGGTAGTCGTTAACGCGACGACGCGCCTGCCCGGGGTCTGCTCTGCCGAGCTCGCGGCTTTCTTGCTGGTGAACCCCGCCTTATCCTGCGGTGTTGGGCCTCACAGCTACGCGCCGAATGTGATCAGGGCTGCAGACGCTCGACGTGGCCGCCGACGACCCGAATCCGGTTGTGCAGCCGATTTTCCCGGCCCTGCCAGAACTCGACCACCTCGGGCGTGATCAGGTATCCGCCCCAAGCCGGCGGCACCGGGACGTGCTCGGAGTCGGCGAAGCGGGCGGTCACCTCGGACAGCTGATCGAGCAGCGCCGCACGGGACGCGATCGGCTGCGACTGGTGCGAGGCCCACGCGCCCAGCTGTGAGCCGCGCGGCCGCTTGGACCAGTAGTCCTCGGTGTCCTGCGGGTCGACCTTGGTCACCGCGCCCCGGATGTGGACCTGCCGCCCCAGCAGGTACCAGGGAAAGGTCGCCGACGCATACGGCGTCTCGGCCAGCTCGATGCCTTTGGCCGAGTCATAGTTCGTGAAAAAGGTGATCCCGGTCTCATCGACGCTCTTGCACAGCACCGAACGGCTCACCGGCTTGCCGTCCGCGACGGTCGCCAGCACCATCGCGTTGGGCTCGGCGACTCCGAAACGTTCGGCGTCGTCAATCCACTTTCGCAACAACGCAAGCCAACCGTCATCGAGCCAGTCAGCGTCGAGGTCGGGACTGCCGTCGCGCTCCGCTGACCCGTACTCCGCGCGCATCCGTTGCAGGTGATCTGGTCAGTTACGGGGTCTGGTCCTGCCATCGGGCCAACGCTACCGGCGGTTGCTACCGGCCGGTAGCGTCGGCCCGGACGCGAGGTGCAAGAATTTTCCTATGACTGTGGTCCCGGAAAATTTCGTCCCCGGCCTCGAAGGCGTGGTGGCCTTCACCACCGAGATCGCCGAGCCGGATAAAGACGGCGGCGCGCTGCGCTACCGCGGTGTCGACATCCAAGACCTGGTGAACCAACAGGTCACCTTCGGTGACGTCTGGGGGCTCCTGGTCGACGGCAGATTCGGCCACGGGCTGCCGCCCGCCGAGCCGTTCCCGCTGCCGATCCACACCGGCGATGTTCGCGTCGACGTGCAGGCGGGCCTGGCGATGCTTGCGCCGATCTGGGGGTACAAGCCACTGCTCGACACCGACGAAGCCACCGCCCGCGACCAGCTGGCCCGGGCATCGGTGATGGCGCTGTCCTATGTCGCGCAGTCCGCACGCGGCATCTACCAGCCGGCCGTTCCGCAACGGGTCATCGATGAATGCCAGACGGTCACAGCGCGTTTCATGACCCGTTGGCAGGGCGAGCCCGACCCTAAGCACGTCGAGGCCATCGATGCCTACTGGGTGTCGGCCGCCGAGCACGGCATGAACGCCTCGACCTTCACCGCGCGGGTGATCGCATCCACCGGCGCCGACGTCGCAGCAGCGTTGTCGGGAGCGATCGGGGCGATGAGCGGGCCGCTGCACGGTGGCGCCCCGGCGCGGGTCCTACCGATGCTCGAAGAGGTCGAGCGCACCGGCGACGCGCGTGCCCTGGTCAAGAAAATCCTGGACAGCGGCGACAAGCTGATGGGATTCGGGCACCGGGTCTACCGCGCGGAAGACCCGCGGGCACGAGTACTGCGGGCGACCGCCGAGCGGCTGGGCGCGCCGCGGCACGAGGTCGCGGTCGCACTGGAGCAAGCCGCCCTGGCCGAGCTGCGGGAGCGCCGCCCGGATCGGGCCATCGAGACCAACGTCGAGTTCTGGGCCGCGGTCATCCTGGACTTTGCCGAGGTACCGGCCAACATGATGCCGGCGATGTTCACCTGCGGGCGCACCGCGGGCTGGTGTGCCCACATTCTCGAGCAGAAGCGGCTCGGCAAGCTGGTGCGCCCGTCGGCCATCTACGTGGGGCCGGCCCCGCGCAGCCCTGAGGCCGTCGAGGGCTGGGATCGGCTTCTCGCTCACGCCTGATTTGCTCGGGGGCACTTGTCGGTGCCCGGCGATTGAATGGGTCTCGCCGCGATGATTTTGTGTCGCGGGCGCAGTCAATAACCGTGAGCCTGTCCCCGCCCGGGGCGGCCGCGAGACCGACAGCAAGGAGACCACAATGGCGATCAACATCGAACCCGCACTGTCCCCGCACCTCGTGGTGGACGACGCCGCCGCGGCGATCGACTTCTACGTCAAGGCTTTTGGAGCCGTTGAGCTGGGGCGAGTGCCCCGTCCGGACGGCAAACTGGTCCACGCCGCGGTGCGCATCAATGGGTTCCTGGTCATGCTCAACGACGATTTCCCGGAAGTGTGCGGCGGCAAGTCGATG
Organism: uncultured Actinomycetota bacterium; assembly: GCA_963794245.1. Taxonomy (GTDB): domain Bacteria; phylum Actinomycetota; class Actinomycetes; order Mycobacteriales; family Mycobacteriaceae; genus Mycobacterium. Next base: position 1,000,400 of record CAWCDD010000010.1, read on the forward strand.
ACCCCGAAGGCACTGGGCGGCACTCCGGTGACCATCCACCTGACGGTCACCGACGTCGACGCCAAATTCCAGCGGGCATTGGATGCGGGAGCCACAGTGGTGACTCCGCTGGACGATCAATTCTGGGGTGACCGGTACGGCATAGTCGCCGACCCGTTCGGCCACCACTGGTCGCTGGGACAACCGGTGCGTGAGGTCAGCCCCGAAGAACTCCAAGCGGCAATGTCGGGCGCGACCGGCTAGCTAGCCAAGCAGCCGCGCCAGCAGCCGGCGTCTGGGCGCCGGCGGCGCGGTCGCCGCGGCCGCGAGCATGTCGGCGACGTCGGTGAACTTGTTGCGCGGCCGGCCGTCATCGATGCCACGGGCGATCTCGGCGGCATCAATGGCGGCCCATCCGGCGGAGTCGACGACATCGGGTTGGCGTGCGTGCACCAGTTTGTCCAGCCCGTCCGGATTGGTCATCGGGCCGGTCAGCCTGCCGGCGTTGTAATCGGCGACCAGGGCCTGGACCGTTTGAAGTGAGCACGACTTGTTGGTGCCGATGAATCCGGTGGGGCCGCGCTTGATCCACCCCGCGACGTAGGCTCCGGGCACTGCTGCACCGGAGCCGGGGTCGACGACACGGCCGCCATCATTCGGGACGACGGACGCCGACTCGTCGAACGGAAGGTCACGAATCAGCTTGCCGCGGTAGCCAATCGACGTCAGCACCAGGCCGGCATCGATCCGGAGGATCTCGTCGGTGCCGGTCACCGAGAATTCCATGCCGGCGGCACGTTGTTCACCCAGCACGCGCGCGGGCGTGAGCTGATAGGCCAGCCGGACGCGTGGGCGGTTTCCCAGAACCGAAGCGCCGCCGAGCTTGCTCAGGATCTCCAGCTTGTTCCGGGTCAACGTGTCCGAGGCGCTCGCGAGATCGCGGGCTACCAGGTTGTGGTCATCGGCGTCGAGGACGACGTCGGATGCGACTGTGAGGCCGATCAATTCGGGCAGCGTGAATGCCGAGTGAGCCGGGCCCCGCCGGGCGGCGATGACGACCTCGCGGACCGCGGAGTTGCGGAATGCTCCGAGTGCGCGATCGGAGATGTCGGTGCGGGCCAGGTCGTCCGGGTTGGCCGTGAGCACGCGAGCGACGTCGAGGGCGACGTTGCCGTTGCCGATGATCACCACGCGTTCGTGGCTGAAATCGACGGGCAGATCGTGGAAGTCGGGATGGCCGTTGAGCCACGCGACGAGCTCGGTGGCGGTCCCGGTGCCCGGCAGGCCCATGCCGTCGATGTCCAGGCGGCGGTCGTCGGGCGCGCCGACCGCGTACAGCACGGCGTGATGGTGGGCCAGCAACTCGGCATGGCTCAGGTGCTTGCCGACCTCGACGTTGAGATAAAAGCGGAAGTGACGATGACGGGAGACCCGGTCGAAGAGCTGGGTCACCTTCTTCGTGTTCTGGTGGTCGGGCGCCACCCCCGCACGCACCAAACCGTAAGGCGTGGGCAGCTTCTCGAAGACGTTGACCCGCACACCATGCTGGGTGAGCAGTTCGTCGGCGGCATACATCGCCGCCGGCCCCGACCCGACAATCGCGACGGTCAGCGGCTGACGTCGGGCATGCACCTCGGCGGCCGGGATCACCGGGGCCAGCTTCGACGTCGGGGGCAGCTTCACGTCGCCCGGTCGCTCGGGGTAGAACGAGGCGTTGATCTCGACGAACGGCAGCTGTTTGCTTTCCAGCCGGTTGTCGGGCGCGATCGCTCCAACCGGACAGGCGCTCACGCATGCGCCACAGTCCACGCAGGCGACCGGATCGATGTAGAGCATCTCGGTCGTCGCGAAGCCCGGCTCATCCGGCGACGGGTGGATGCAGTTCACCGGACAGGCGAAGACGCAGGACCCGTCGTTACAGCACGACTGGGTAATAACGTGCGGCATAAAGGAACTCGCAGTGGCTACGCGGCCGGGACAGCGGCCAGGTGCTGGCGCTGCGGCTCGCTGCGGTAACGGGACGGCTTGCCGTTGATCTTGCAGATCCGCCACATCAGCCGCGCGGAGCGGTTTTCCATCAGGCCGGTGTCGTAGGCCAGCATCCGGACGTCACCGAACATGTCGCTGAGCCACTTGCGCGATTCCGGCGACCGGAAGAACAGTTCCTTCTTGACCTCACGCGGGATGTCGAACTCGCGCCAGAAAGCCTTGGGCGGCACCACAATTGCCCGGCACAACATCTTCATGGTGAGCGGCAAGTACAGTGCGGTCCAGAAACGCTGCCTCTTGGTCAATTGCGGCAGTCGCTTCCGCAGGAACTCGTGCGCGAACGAGATGTGCCGCGCTTCCTCGGCCACGTGGATAGCCATCACCCGTTCCATGATCGGGTGCAGCGACTTACCCTCGCGCAGAACGTTTTTCTGGGTGTGATCGATCGGTTCCTCGCCGGCGAGTACTCCGATGAAGAACGCCACCGGCAGCGGCCCGGCCACCAGCGGAACCAACGGCGAGAGCCACTTGAGCATCCGCGGCATGCCCGGAACGTCGGCGCCGATGCGGTTGACCATCTCCTGGAACATCATGGTGTGGTTGCACTCTTCGACGGATTCGTGCAAGCAGTACCGATATTCCGGGGATCCGTTCGGCACCCAGAACGTGTAGTTCATCAGGCCGCGGATCAGGATCGACTCGAAGTGCAGCCCCACCTTGGCCACGTTGGCCTGGCGCCACATACCGATCGCGATCTTGCGGTCTTCGGACTGAGCCTGATACCAGGGGTGGCGGCCCAACGGGTCGGTCGCCGGCAGAATCCACCGCGGGTCATTCGCGCCGACGGCGAATTCCGGTGATTCCCAATCGATGTCGGTGTACGGGTTGAAGTTACGCCGCACCGACCCCTCAGACAGTGTGGCAAGCATCTTCACGTACTCGGTGTCGTCGCGCACTTCCATCTTGCCGCGCCAACGCCGGACCATTCGCGTCCTAGCCATAGCCAAGCCCTCCCCAACGAGGTTTACATTTGGACGTCGTATGTCTAAACGGTACCGCAGGTACCGGGAATTGACTAGAGCCTTCGAGAACACTGTTGCCTGACCAGTGGTCAGTGGCCTGGTGTGGCCTGGCTCACATTCGGTGGCTGTCGTCACGCGTTGGGTAGCCGCTGCTGACACCGAACAAACGGGCCGCCCCACCACCGTGGCCGGTCCGCTCACTACCCTGAGGAGCATGGCTGACCAGCTCCAGATCCCCGCTGACATCAAACCCCGTGACGGCCGCTTCGGGTGCGGCCCCTCCAAGGTCCGACCCGAACAACTACAAGCGCTGACCACCACCGCGGCCGCGCTGTTCGGCACCTCGCACCGGCAGGCGCCGGTCAAGAACCTGGTGGGCCGGGTGCGCAAGGGGGTGTCGGAGCTTTTCTCCTTGCCGGACGGCTACGAGGTCGTTTTGGGCAATGGCGGCGCGACCGCGTTCTGGGACGCGGCCGCGTTCGGGCTGATCGACAAGCGCTCGCTGCACCTGACCTACGGCGAGTTCAGCTCGAAGTTCGCCTCGGCGGTCGCCAACAACCCGTTCGTCGGGGATCCGATCATCGTCAAGGCCGACGCCGGTAGCGCACCCGAGCCGCAGACCGACCCGTCGGTCGACGTGATCGCGTGGGCGCAGAACGAGACGTCGACCGGCGTCGCGGTCCCAATCCGGCGCCCGGCCGGCTCGGGCGACGCACTCGTCGTCATCGATGCGACGTCCGGCGCCGGCGGTCTCCCGGTCGACATCAGCGACACCGATGCCTATTACTTTTCGCCGCAGAAGAACTTCGCCAGCGATGGCGGCCTGTGGCTGGCCGTCATGAGCCCCGCCGCGCTGGCCCGAGTCGAGGCCATCGCCGGGTCCGGCCGCTGGGTTCCCGACTTCCTGTCGCTGCCGATCGCGATCGACAACAGCCTCAAGGACCAGACCTACAACACACCCGCGATCGGCACGCTGGCGCTGATGGCCGAACAGCTCGACTGGATGCTGGGCAACGGCGGACTGGACTGGGCGGTCAAGCGCACGGCCGACTCGTCACAGCGGTTGTACTCGTGGGCGCAGGAGCGGCCCTACACCACGCCGTTCGTCACCGACGCGGCGCTGCGCTCCCAGGTGGTGGGCACGATTGATTTCGTCGACGACGTCGACGCGGCGGCGGTCGCCAAGGCTCTGCGGGCTAACGGGATCGTCGACACCGAGCCGTACCGCAAACTCGGCCGCAACCAGTTGAGGGTCGCGATGTTCCCCGCGGTCGACCCCGATGACATCACCGCCCTGACGCAGTGCATCGACTGGGTCGTCGAACGGCTTTAACTTTCCGGCCATCGTCGCGCAAACCGCCCAGCGTGTCAGCACAGGTTGTGGGCGTTAGCTGGACTAAAGTGCGCCTCAGTGACGGGTCGTCGCTGACCTGCACAAAGCCTGCGAGGAGATGCCATGCGGGAACTCAAGATGGTTGGGCTCGACGCCGACAGCAAATACATCGTCTGCGAGGGCGATGACCCTGCGGAGCAGTTCAAGCTGCCGGCCGACGATCGACTGCGGGACCTGCTGCGGAAAGAAGCGGCGCCGCCGGAGCAACCGCATCTCGACATCGAAGTCACCAACATGCTGAGTCCCAAAGAGATTCAGGCCAAGATCCGGGCCGGCGCCTCCGTCGAGCAGGTCGCCGCGGCGTCGGGCTCAGACATCTCACGGGTCCGGCGGTTCGCCCACCCAGTGTTGCTGGAGCGCTACCGCGCCGCCGAGCTGGCAACGGCCGCGCATCCCCTGCTTGCCGATGGCCCCGCGGTGATGACCCTGCTGGAGACGGTGAGCACCGCACTGGTCGCGCGCGGCCTGGACCCCAGCGGACTGAGTTGGGACGCCTGGCGCAACGAAGACAACCGCTGGACGGTGCAGTTGGCGTGGAAGGTCGGTCGCTCCGACAACCTGGCGCATTTCTGCTTCATTCCGGGTGCGCACGGCGGAACGGTCGCCGCGATCGACGACGGAGCCAGTGAGTTGATCGACCCCAACTTCGAGCGTCCGCTGCGGCCGCTTGCCCGAGTGGCCCACGTCGAGTTCGAAGAGCCCGCGGCGCCGGCGCCCGCCGAGGCGGCGCCCGCCCCAACTCCGGAACCGCCGGTGCACAGCCGCCGGGGCAAGCCGGTCATTCCGGCCTGGGAGGACGTGCTGCTCGGGGTGCGCTCGGGCGGACAACGCTAGCTAGGACAGAGTGAGGGCGAGCACCACCACCCACGCGATCGCCACGCCCACTCCCGCGCCCAGCACAAACCAACGCAGAACCGGCGTGCGCCGCCATCCCCACAACGTCGGCGCCAGTCCGCCCGCGGCCACCACATTGAGCCCGACGGCCAACAGTGGGTGCACCCGGACCAGCCCGAGACTGAGCACCACAATCGCGGCGCCGGTCACCGCGGCGACAAACCCCGCCACCGTCAAACCCGTTGCCCAGGGCAAAGACTGGGTGCGCTGGCCGAGTTTGTCGCTCACTCGCCGAGCCTAACCCGCTCGTAGAACGCCAACGCCGCGGCGGTCGCTACGTTGAGCGAGTCCGTGCCACGCGACATTGGGATGCGCACCCGCACATCACTCAAGCGCAGGGTGGCCGGCATCAGCCCCGGCCCTTCAGCACCCACCAGCACGGCAACGCGGTCGTCGCGTGCGGCCGCCATCGCCTCGGCCAGCGCGCACGCCTCGCCGTCCGGAGTCATCGCCAGCAGCCGAAATCCGCTCTCTTTCAGCATCGCGAGATCGGCGGGCCAGTTCGCGGAGCGGGCATACGGCACCAGCAGCGCGTGTCCCATGGACACCCGAACGGCGCGCCGGTAGAGCGGATCGGCGCAGCCGCTACCGAACACGACCGCGTCCACGCCCAGCCCGGCCGCGTTGCGGAAGATCGAGCCCAAGTTCTCGTGGTCGTTGACGCCTTCGAGCACGGCGACGGTTCGCGCGCCCTCGACCAGCTGCGCGACGGTCGGCTCCGGCACCCGACGCGCGGCGGCCAGCACCCCGCGGTTGAGGTGGAAGCCGACCACCTGGGCCATGACATCGGCGGAGGTCCGATAGAACGGTGCCCCGGCCCCGGCCAGGTCGTCTTCGAGCTCGTCGAGCCTGCGCTCGGTGCCGAGCAGGGCGTGCGGGGTGAACCGGGACGCCAGCATGCGCTGCACGACGAGCACACCCTCGGCGATCACCAGCCCTTTGCCGGTGGGCAGATCGGGACGCCGGTCGATGCTGTTCAGGTCGCGGAAATCGTCGAGCCTCGGGTCGTCGGGATCATCGACGTCCTGGACATCCAGGGCCGGGCTCACGGGCTTTCGTCGACCAGCGCCAACATCAAGTCGGCCGCCTCGCGAAGGGTGGCGCGCTTATCGCTTTCCATCGTCGCGAGCTGCTCGGCCAGCCACTCCTGGCGGGCGCGCCGGGCCGCTTTGACCAATTCGGCACCGGACTCGGAGACCGACACCAGTACCTGCCGGCCGTCGACGGGGTGTGGGGTGCGGTCCACGAAGCCCTCGTCGGCCAGCGAAGCGATCACCCGGGTCATCGACGGGGGCCGGACGCGCTCGCGAATCGCCAAAGCGCCGGGCGTCATCGCGCCCTCGTTGGCCAGGGTTGTCAATGCCGACAGTTGAGAGAGCGACACCGGGGCGGACGGATTCCGAAACCGCAGTTGGCGCGCAAGCCGCATGACCGCCAACGACAGGTCGGCCGCCAGCCGCGCATCGCTGTCAGGCATGGCGCGAGGTTACATCGGAACATGAGAATTCGCGCTGAGAAACGTCGAACGGTGGCCCAGGACCCATCAGCCGATACGGCCACCGCCGCGGCGGCATCGGCTGCGGGTTAGATTGATCGCGATGAGCGCCGAACCTGGCCATAGTCCCGAGCCGCCGCCGCTGCCGCCCGCGCTGCTGCACGCGTGGCCGTTCATCACGATTGGCGCCGTCGGCTGGCTGATCGCCGTGGCCGCCGCGTTTCTTGTTCCCGCCCTAGAGAGTTGGCGGCCGGTGGCGCTGGCCGGGCTGGGAACCGGCGTGTTGGGGACGTCGATCTTCTTGCTGCAGCTGGTGGGTGCCCGCCGTGGCGTGCGTGGCGCGCAGACGGGTCTGGAAACGTTCCTCGACCACAAGTAGCTTCCACCAACCGGAGTCGCGAGCAGCGATGGTAGCCCTGCTACTGCAGGCGCAGGTCGATATCGACGCGCCGGCCGCGAAAGTCTGGGCGTTGATCTCCGACTTCCAGCGCATACCGCAGTGCAGTCCGTAGTGTCGCTGGATGAAGTCGTTCGGCCCACTGCGCCCGGGCACCCGCACGCTGAACCTCAACCGGCGCTTCCGCATGGTCTGGCCCACGACCGTCACGGTCGTCGAGATCACTCCGAGTAGGAAGCTAGCGTTCCGGGTTAACACCAATCGGACGATCTGGAGCTACCAGCTCGAGCCGCACGGCCAGGGCACCCGGCTAGTCGAGAGCCGACACGCCGAGAACGGTGTCAGCGCGTTTTCCAAAATGTCGGTGAACGCACTCACACCGGCGAACCTCAAAACGGCCGCAGAGAAAGCTGCGCCCGAACAATAAGCCCTAGTCAGTGACCGCTTCACAGTGACCCGAAGAAAGACAACGATGACATCAGACCATGCGCACAGCACAGGATTCAACTGGGATCAATTGGTAAAGATGCCCACCGTGAGCAATGAATGGCACAAAGGGCGTCAGGTTCTCAACTTTTACCCCAAGGACAAGGACTTTCGAGATTCGCCGGAGGCGCAGGCAATGGCGACAAAGTACTTTTCCGATGCCGCCGCTTTAAACACTGATGCTGCGGTGCTCAAATTCGGCTCTGATCATGTTACGCTGCGCGGTGCATTTTTGGAGATGGGCGTGTGCACGGGAAAAACCATCAATTTTATTGCCGCGCTCAATCCGGAGCAGCAGATCTGGGGATTCGATTCCTTTGACGGGCTTCCTGAAGAATGGAATCGCCCCGATATTTCAGTCCCACAGGGTACTTTTCGGGTTAACATCGATGGGTGGATGCCACCGGTTCTCCACAATGTAAGCCTGGTAAAGGGACTATTTGATCAGACCCTTCCACAATTCAAAGAACAAATTCTGAAATCGACTCCCATCGCTTTCTTGCATGTCGATTGTGATATTTACGCATCCACGAAGGAAATTTTCGACTGGCTGGGCGATAATATCGTATCAGGCACCGTGATCGTATTTGATGAGATGTACAATTATCCAGGAGCCGAAGAGCACGAATTCAAGGCATTCCAGGAATTCCTGGAACGGACCGGGAAAAAATCGGTCTACCTAGCCTACAACCAGTATTTTGAACAAGCGGTTGCCCAGATAGCCTAGCCTCGATATTTGCAGGACAGGTTTTCCGCCAACTCAACATCCTGCTACACGCGGTTGCCCGCAAAACCCGGCCTAGTCCGGCGGCTCGGGCACCTCTGCCGCCGGCTCGGCCGGCTCCGCCGGGGGCTCGGGCACGTTTGCCGGGAGCTCCGCCGTTGCTTCCGGCGATTCGGCCACGGACTCGAGCACCTCTGCCGCCGGCTCGGGCGGCTCCGGCGGCGGCATGACGTCGAGGACGCCGTCGTCGTACGGCTCGTACATCGGCGATCCGCTACCCGCCGGAGCAGGCGTGTCGGAATGAGCACCGCAGCCGTACTGCTGGTCGACGATGTGTCCGTCGGCCGACAGTTCGTTGCCGCAGACCCCGAACATCGCGCCCAGCGACCCCGCCAGCGGCAGGAAGAAGCCGCAGTCGCGGCAGACTCGTTTGGTGGACCTCGCCATCGCCGAGTCGGGTCCGTAGTCACCGGTGTGCCATCGCTCGGCAGCGTCGGCGCGGCCCCACAGGCCCATCACCCAACGCCGGCCCAGCCCGACCTCGGCGGCCGTCTCGTCGACCTGCGGGTCCCCGCTGGAGGTGAAACCGGGAACCAGTCGCTCGTCGTTCGCCGCCGGTGGCAGCAGATCGCCGGGGCTCAAATCCCCCTGTCGTACCCGCTGGTCCCAGGGCACCCACTCGGGCGCCAACAACGACGTCGGCCCCGGGATCAGCACAACTTCGCTGATCGTGGCCTGGTCGGCACCGGGATACGCGGCGACTACGGCGGCCCACTGCCACCCGATATAGCCGGGCAGGTGAGCCAAGAACCGGTGGGTGGCTGCGCTCGTGTCCTCGTAACTGACGCCCAGGTAGTCCCCGACCGCGTCCGCGCCGCTGAACTCCACGACGGCCGCCCTGGCCTGGTCGACGGCACCCGCGAGCACCGCCGCCAACCCCTCGGGCCATTCGGCCACGGTTGCCACGGCGGATTCCTCGGTGAGTCCGGTCACGCTCTCTTGTTCGTCCATCGCGTCTCCAATACTAGGTTGGCGAGCCACGCCCGGTTGACCCTCCGCATAAGACAGAATTGATTCGTGTCTGGACGGCGGCGTGATGATCCGGGCCGTGTGGGCTCCAACCCGGGCCGCCGGACCCGCGATGGATCGGCGAATCCGCATCCTGGCATGGCCAACTACCCCACCGACGACGCGGACAATCGACGCACGCGCCGGCCACCGCCGCCGCCCAGCGCCAATCGCTATCTCCCGCCGCTGGGTCGCCAGAAACCACCCGACCGCGACACCCCACCCCCGCGTCGCCCCTCCCCCGGCGAACGGATCACCGTCACCCGCGCCGCCGCCCTGCGCAGCCGCGAGATGGGCTCCCGGATGTACTGGATGGTCCAGCGCGCGGCCACCGCCGATGGCGCCGACAAGTCCGGCCTGACGGCGCTGACGTGGCCGGTGGTCGCGAACTCCGCGGCGGACTCCGCGATGGCTGTCGCTTTGGCGAACACGCTGTTCTTCGCCGCGGCCAGCGGGGAGAGCAAGTCCAAAGTTGCGCTGTACCTGTTGATCACCATCGCGCCCTTCGCGGTGATCGCCCCGCTCATCGGTCCGGCGCTGGACCGCTTGCAGCACGGCCGCCGTGTCGCGCTGGCTCTGTCATTTGGGCTGCGCACCGCGCTGGCAGTGCTGCTGATCATGAACTACGACGGCGCCAGCGGCAGTTTCCCGTCGTGGGTGCTCTATCCATGCGCGCTGGCGATGATGGTGTTCTCCAAGTCGTTCAGCGTGCTGCGCAGCGCGGTGACACCGCGGGTGATGCCGCCGACCATTGACCTGGTGCGGGTCAACGCCCGGCTGACCATGTTCGGTCTGCTCGGCGGCACCATCGTCGGCGGCGCGATCGCGGGCGGCGTCGAGTTCGTCGGCACGCACCTGTTCAAACTGCCCGGCTCGCTGTTCGTCGTCGTCGCGGTCACGATCGCCGGAGCGATGCTGTCGATGCGGATACCGCGCTGGGTCGAGGTGACCGCGGGTGAGGTCCCCGCCACCCTGAGCTATCGCCAGGACAGTGAACCGCTGCGGCGAAGCTGGCATAAGAAAGTCGGCGGTGCACTTCGACAGCCTTTGGGCCGCAACATCATTACGTCCCTATGGGGCAATTGCACCATCAAGGTGATGGTCGGCTTCCTGTTTCTGTATCCCGCATTCGTCGCGAAGTCCCACCAAGCCGACGGGTGGGCTCAGCTCGCGATGCTGGGCATCATCGGCGCCGCAGCCGGGATCGGTAACTTCGCCGGCAACTTCACCACGGCTCGGCTGAAACTGGGCAGGCCCGCCGTGCTGGTGGTGCGCTGCACCGTGGCGGTATGCGCGGTTGCCTTGGCCGCCGCGGTGGCCGGCACTCTGGTGGCGGCCGCGATCGCCACCCTGGTCACCTCCGGTGCCAGTGCAATCGCGAAGGCGTCGCTGGACGCATCGCTGCAAGACGACCTGCCCGAGGAATCCCGGGCGTCGGGATTCGGGCGTTCGGAGTCGACGCTGCAGCTGGCCTGGGTGTTGGGCGGCGCGGTGGGTGTGTTGGTGTACACCGAGCTGTGGGTAGGCTTCACGGCCATCAGTGCGATTTTGATCCTGGGGCTGGCGCAGACGGTCGTCAGCTTCCGCGGCAACTCGTTGATCCCGGGCCTCGGAGGTAACCGGCCGGTGATGGTCGAGCAGGAAGGCACGCGCCGCGACAGCGGCATGACCGCGGCGGCGCCGCAGTGAAACGTGGTGTGGCCGTGCTGCTTGCGGTCGTGGTGACGCTGCTCGCGGTGGGAGCTGGAGTCGGCACGTGGTGGCTCTTGCGTAAGCAAGGCCCGCAGCGGCCAGAGATCAGCGCGTATTCGCACGGGCAGTTGATCCGGGTGGGGCCCTACCTGTATTGCAACGTCCTCAATCTCGACGACTGTCAGCAACCGCAGGCTCAGGGCGAGCTGCGCGTCAGCGATAACTATCCGGTGCAACTCTCGGTCCCCGAGGCGATTTCGCGGGCACCGTGGCGGCTGCTGCAGGTGTATGAGGACCCCGCCAACACCGCAACGACCATGTTCCGTCCGGGCACCCGGCTGGCCGTCACGATCCCGTCGGTCGACCCGCAACGCGGACGGCTGACCGGAATAGTGGTGCAACTACTGACCTTGGTGGTCGACCCGGCAGGTGAACTGCACGACGTGCCGCACGCGGAATGGTCCGTGCGGCTGACGCACTAGCGCCGAACGTCGCCCGCTCTGATACGTCGAACGTCGACTTCGTGCGCCGTTTAACGCCTTTTTGGCGCAACAAGTCGACGCTGAGTCGACGGTGTCGGTACCGCCGGGCACTGTGTCGGCATGAAACCGCTGGAGTGGCCGTTCAGAGGAACTGAAGCGTTGGCAGCCGGAGTCGTCACGCCGCATCGATTGCGGACCGATTTCGAACCGGTTCATCGCAATGTGTACATCCCGCGAGGCAAGAAGCTGACGCCTGTGACCCGGGCCATCGCTGCGTGGCTTTGGTCAGGACGTTCCGCAACACTGGCGGGCCTGTCCGCGGCGGCGCTACATCGCACCGCATGGATCGACGATTGGCTGCCGGCCGAGTTGAACCGGCGCAGTCGAGACAAAGCATGCGGCATCATCTTGCATAGCGACTCACTCGACGAAGATGAAGCGTGTGTGCGCGACGGTGTCAGTCTGACCACCCCGGCCCGCACGGCGTTTGACCTAGGCAGACGAAAAGGTCTGACCGCAGCGGTAATTCGGCTGGATGCGCTCATGCACTCAACCGAGTTGAAGCAAGCCGATGTCGAACTCCTGGCCGACCGGCATCGGGGCGTGCGTGGGTTAGTGCAGTTGCGACAGGCCTTGCAGATGTGCGACGGCGGCGCCGAATCACCCTACGAGACAAAGACTCGCCTGGCCCTGCTCGGTGGTGGATTGCCGCGGCCGCAAACCCAGATCGCGGTGCTCAACGACTGGGCCGCGGTAATTGCGCGCATCGACATGGGCTGGGAGGAATGGAAGGTCGGTGTCGAATTCGACGGCGCGCAACACTGGATCGACCCAGTGCAGCGAACCAGGGACATCGATCGACTCGCCGAACTTCAGGACCGGGGGTGGACGATCATCCGGGTGAGCGCCGACATGCTGCGACACCGGCCCCACGTCGTCGTGGCACGCAGCCGTAGTGCCCTGCTCGCAGCGGGTTGCCCCCTCTGACACGCCGAACGTGGAGTTGTTGGGCAAAAGCGGCATGATTTCGCCCAACAAGTCGACACTCAAGAGCGCCCAACACTTACGCGCCGTGGCCGGCCGGCACTTGCTCGCCGTCGACCGGCGGCCCGGGCGGCGTTCCGTCTCCGAACGGACTGCCCCCCAAGGCTTCCCGGTCGTGCGCGGTAAGCCAGTTGGTCAGATCCGGACCCTTGGGAACGATACGGGTCGGATTGATGTCGGCGTGCACGATGTAGTAGTGCTGTTTGATCTGGACGAAGTCGACGGTGTCGCCGAAACCCGGCGTCTGGAACAGGTCACGCGCGTAGGCCCACAGCACCGGCATCTCGCTCAGCTTGCTGCGGTTGCACTTGAAGTGCCCGTGGTAAACCGGATCGAAGCGGGCCAGCGTGGTGAACAGTCGCACGTCGGCCTCGGTAATGGTGTCGCCCACCAGGTATCGCTGGTTGGTCAGGCGATCGCTCACCCAATCCAGCGCGGTGAACAGCCGGTCATAGGCGGCCTCGTAAGCCTCCTGCGAGCCGGCGAATCCGCACCGGTAAACCCCGTTGTTGATTTCGGTGTAGATCCGCTTGCTCACCTCGTCGATCTCGCCGCGCAGCCGCTCGGGGTATAGCTCGGGCGCACCGGCACGGTGGAAGGCGGTCCACTCGGTCGACAGGTCCAGGGTCATCTGGGCGAAGTCGTTGGTGACGACCGCGCCGGTCGGGACGTCGACGATCGCCGGGACGGTAATCCCTTTGGGATAGTCGGGGAAGCGCTTGAAGTAGGCATCCTGCAGCCGCGGGATCTTCAGAACCGGGTCGACACCACCCGGGTCGAGGTCGAACGTCCAACTGCGCTGGTCATGGGTGGGGCCGCAAAAACCAATGGAGAGAACATCTTCCAAGCCCAGCAAGCGCCGCACAATGATCGCGCGATTCGCCCACGGGCAGGCGCGGGCGACGACGAGCCGATACCGCCCCGGCTCTACGGGATAGCCGTCGCGTCCGTCGGCGGTGATGCGAGTGGTGATGTAGTTGGTGTCGCGGGTGAATTCGCCGGCACCGGCGACGTAGGTGGCCATGGCGACAATTCTGCTACTCGGCGACAGAGCCCGTAGACGCGGACACCGTCAGAAACCGCCGAGCCAGGTTGGCCTCGGTCGACTCGCCCGCTTCCCAGTGCGCGATCCACGGCCCGGTGCCCTCCGACTGATCGACGATCCCGTCCTCCAGCCAGCTGTACCGGCCCTGCATCACATCGTGGGTCAGCTGCACATCACTGCTATCGGTGTTGGTCCACAATGCGGCGAAGAGCGCCTCGACCCGCAAGGTCGCTTGCTGGCAGAACGCCTCGGCCAGCTGGTAAGCCTGTTGCCCCAGCACCGGATCCGCGACGCGCTGCCCCTCGGCGCGCACGCACGCCGCCGACATCGCGAACAGCTCCGCACCGATGTCGACGATGCGGCCCAGGAACCCCTGCTTCTGCTCCAGCTTCGCCTGCCAGCGTGCCATGCCGTAGAAGGTGTTGCGGGCCAGCTTGCGGGTGCAGCGCTCGATGAACCGCAGGTGTGAGGCCAACGGACCGAACTCACTGTAGGCCCGGGGCCGCTGTCCTTCGCCAAAAACCAGCTGCGGCAACCACTTTGCATAAAAGCCGCTCGCACCGACCGCGGCGGCGGCCTTCTCCCGCAACTTCGTGTCCGGTTTCGCGAGGTCGCCGGCGGCGCTCAAGTGGGCATCGACGGCCTCCCGGGCGATGAGCAGCTTCATAATCTCGCTGGATCCTTCGAAGATGCGGTTGATCCGCAGATCGCGCAGCGCCTGCTCGGCCGGTACCGCGCGCTCGCCGCGCGCCGCTAGGGATTCCGCGGTTTCATAGCCACGGCCCCCACGGATCTGCAGCAGCTCATCGGCGATGACGCAGGCCATTTCACTGGACCACAACTTGGCCAGCGCCGCCTCGATGCGGATGTCGTTGCGCCCTTCGTCGGCCATCTGGGCAGACAGTTCGAGCACGGCGTCGAGCGCATAATTGGTGGCGGCGATGAACGAGATCTTGTGGGCCACCGCTTCATGTTTGGCCAACGGCTTGCCCCATTGCACCCGCTCGCCGGACCATTCGCGCGCGATCTTCAGCGCCCACTTCGACGACCCTGTCGCGTTCGCGGGGATCGAGAGGCGTCCGGCGTTGAGCGTGGTCAGAGCGATCTTCAGGCCGTCGCCTTCCCGCCCGATCAGGTTCTCGCTGGGCACCCGGACCGCGTGCAATCGGGTCACGCCGTTCTCGATGCCGCGCAGTCCCATGAACTTGTTGCGTCGCTCCACGGTGATCCCGGGCGAGTCCGCTTCGACCACGAACGCGCTGATACCGCCGCGGTGCCCTTCGCTCTTGGGCACCCGGGCCATCACCACGAGCAGTTCAGCGACCACGCCGTTGGTGGTCCACAACTTCACGCCCTCGAGCTCGTAGGCCTGCCCGTCGTCGACCGGCGTCGCGGTAGCGGCCAGCCGCGCGGGGTCGGAACCCACGTCCGGTTCGGTGAGCAGAAAAGCCGAGATCGCGCCGGCGGCACAGCGCGGCAGAAACTTCCGCTTCTGCTCGTCGGTACCGGCAAGCTTCAGCGGCTCGGGCACTCCGATCGACTGATGCGCCGAGAGCAGCGCGCCGAGACTGGGGTGAACCGACGAAATCATCATCAACGCCCGGTTATAGGCGACTTGCGACATGTTGAGTCCGCCGTATTCGGACGGAATCTTCATGCCGAAACAACCCAATTCGGCTAAGCCCTTGACGTATTCATCGGGAATCTGCGCATCGCGCTCGATGACACTGCCCTCGACGGTGTTCAGGAATTCCCGCAGCTTGCCGAGGAACTCGCGGGTGTGCGCCTCGTCGGCGTCCGACGGTTTGGGGAACGGGTGTATCAGTTCCAACGGAAAATGACCGAGAAACAACTCTTTGGCGAAGGAAGGTTTATCCCAACCACTTTCGCGGGACTCTTCGGCGAGAGCTCTCGCCTGCTCCTCGGTGACCTGCGCCTGCTGTGCCATCGCAGCCTCCTCGCTACACGACTATCGCGAGGAGTGAGTACCCAAACTGAGACGCGGTACTCGGTCCGAGTTAGGCGTCCAGCTCCCGGGCCACGGCCTTGACCACCTCGGAGACGCGACGCGCCACCTTGCGGTCGGGGTAACGCCCCTTGCGCAACTCGGGCTGCACCGCGCTCTCCAGCAGCGTGATCATGTCCTCGACCATGCCGTGCAGCTCATCGGGGCCGTGCTTGTGCTCGACCGGTGTCTCGCGGCGCGTCTTGGCAAGGGTGGGCGGCGGATCGATCAGCTTGAGACTCAACGCCTGCGGTCCGCGCCGGCCAGAAGCCAAGCCGAACTCCACCCGCTGCCCTGCCTTGAGGCCCTCCACACCCTCGGGCAATGCCGACGAACGGACGTAAACGTCCTCGCCCTCTTCCTGTGACAGGAAGCCGAACCCCTTTTCGGCGTCGTACCACTTAACCTTGCCGGTCGGCACTGGTCTCACCTGCTTGTCTGAAGGAATAACTAGCAATGGACACACAAGAAGCGTCCCGCCTGTGCAGGACGCGATGCGGATTCAGATCCTACTCGGGTGGTTGGCCGGCAAGCACCCCTGTTTCCTCGTTACTCGCTACGCTGGCAGTACTGCTGGAGGAGATATGCGCCTGATTCTGAACATAATCTGGCTGGTATTCGGCGGCCTCTGGATGGCCGTCGGATACCTGGTTGCGGCGCTCGTCAGCTTCTTGCTCGTCATTACGATTCCGTTCGGGTTCGCGTCGCTGCGCATCGCCTCGTACGCGTTATGGCCATTCGGCCGGACGATCGTCGACAAGCCGACCGCCGGAACCGGCGCCGTGATCGGAAACGTCATCTGGGTAGTGCTGTTCGGCATCTGGCTGGCGATCGGCCATCTGGTTAGCGCGGCGGCCATGGCGGTGACGATCATCGGGATTCCGCTGGCGCTGGCCAACCTCAAGCTGATCCCGGTGTCGCTGATGCCGCTGGGCAAGGAGATCGTTCCGGTCGGGTCGCCGGCCCCACTCGCGCGGGTTCCCGCATGACGCTGACCGCACTGGGCGTGCCGACGGTCCCCAGCCCGACGAGCGGCCCGCCACTCGACGCCGCGGACGCACCGACCGAGGGCCCGCTGCTCGACACCTATGGCAGGGCCGCGACCGATCTGCGTGTGTCACTGACCGATCGCTGCAACCTGCGCTGCAGTTACTGCATGCCGGCCGAAGGCCTGGACTGGCTGCCCGGCCAGCAGTTGCTGCGACCCGACGAGCTGGCCCGCCTGATGCATATCGCAGTGACCCGGCTCGGTGTGACCGGCGTGCGCTTTACCGGCGGGGAGCCGCTGTTGTCCCGCCACCTCGAAGAGGTAGTCACGGCGGCGGCCGGATTGCGGCCTCGTCCCGAGATCTCGGTGACCACCAATGCCGTCGGACTTGCGCGCCGGGCCGCGGGGCTGGCCGCCGCAGGGCTGGATCGGGTCAACATTTCGCTGGACAGCGTGAACCGGGATCGCTTCGCGGCGATCACGCGCCGGGACCGGCTCGCTGACGTGCTGGCCGGCCTGGCCGCCGCCAAGGCAGCGGGGCTGACGCCGGTCAAAGTCAACGCCGTGCTGGATCCCGCCACCGGCCGCGAGGATGTCGTTGAGCTGCTGGGGTTCTGCCTCGAGCACGGCTACCAGTTGCGCGTCATCGAACAGATGCCGCTCGACGCCGGGCACCAATGGCGCCGGGAGGCCGCGCTGACGGCCGACGACGTGCTGGCGGCGCTGCGGCCGCACTTCCGGCTGCGTCCGGACCCGGCCCCGCGTGGTTCCGCGCCGGCCGAGCTCTGGCTGGCCGACACCGGCCCGAATACGCCGGCCGGAAAGTTCGGTGTCATCGCGTCGGTGTCGCACGCCTTCTGCTCGACCTGTGATCGCACCCGGCTGACGGCCGACGGCCAGATCCGCAGCTGCCTGTTCTCCACCGACGAGACCGACCTGCGAGGCCTGCTGCGCGGCGGGGCGACCGACGACGCGATCGAGGCGGCCTGGCGCACCGCGATGTGGGGCAAGCCCGCCGGCCACGGAATCAACGACCCGAACTTCATCCAGCCCGACCGCCCGATGAGCGCGATCGGTGGCTGAGCTCCCCGTCGACGCGGACGGCATCCAGGTGACCATCCGCTACTTCGCCGCGGCGCGCGCGGCCGCCGGAGCCGAATCGGAAACGGTGGCGCTGCGCCAGGGCGCCACGGTGGCCGAGTTGGTTGAAAGACTCGCCGGTTCGGGTACCCGACTCGCAACCGTGCTGAGCCGCTGCTCCTACCTGTGCGACGGCATTGCGGTCCGCGACGAAACCAAAGCGTTGCGCTCGGGTAACACGATTGACGTGTTACCTCCCTTCGCCGGCGGCTGATTTTGTGAGATAGCTCACGTAACGGAATGATAACGGCGCGGACACGGGCCGATATCGGGTAGTAGTGACCTGCGCAAATCCCCGGTGTTCCTGCGGCTTTCGCAGATGTCCGTAGGGGAAACGCCGAGTTTCGTAGAAAGTGACGCGGTCAACAGAACCCGCTACCGTCGCCGGAGGCTCGCCAAGCTAACCGGTGGCGTTCCTCCCTCTACCTATCGCGCCGAGCTCCATCCAATGGGCGGGGGACACCGTACGTGGATGGAGGCGGGGGACCCACCGGTCCACCGTGATCGACCAGGAGTCGCATGCGACTCCTTGGGGTGAAGTCGACATCGTCGCCCTGACGACGCCGGCCGGGTGACCTCTTGAACCCGAACCCGACAGCTGACCTCGCAGGCGTGTTACGAGAGGAATTTTCGGCGCGTATGAGTGGTCGTCACCGCAAGCCAACGACATCGAACATCAGCGTCGCCAAGATCGCCTTTACCGGGGCGGTTCTTGGTGGCGGCAGCATCGCTCTGGCCGGTCAAGCAGCCGCAGCCACTGATGGCGAATGGGATCAAGTAGCCCGTTGCGAATCCGGCGGCAACTGGGGAATCAACACCGGCAACGGCTACTACGGCGGCGTGCAGTTCAACGCAGGCACCTGGGCCTCGCATGGCGGCGGCGAGTATGCCCCGTCAGCTCAGCTGGCCACCAGGGATCAGCAGATCGCCGTCGCCGAGCGGGTGCTGGCGACCCAGGGTCGTGGCGCCTGGCCGGTATGTGGTGGTCCGCTGTCGGGTCCCACCCCGCGCGAGGTTCTGCCCGCACCGGCCGGCTTCGACGTGCCAGGCCTCAACGGCGGCCCGGCCCCCCTGGCCCCGCCGCCGGCAGACGCGCCTCCGCCCGACGCTCCGCCGCCTCCGCCGCCCGCTGACCCGCCCGCGCCGGTGCAGCTGGCCTCCTTCGACCAACCGGCGCCCCCCGAGAACGTGCCGCCCGCCCCGCCCGCAGACCTGACACCGCCGGCGCCGCCCGCCGACGCTCTGCCGCCCGCGCCACCCGCCGATGCACCGCCCCCCGCCGACGCTGTACCGCCCGCAGACCTGACACCGCCGGCGCCGCCCGCCGACGCTCTGCCGCCCGCGCCACCCGCCGATGCACCGCCGCCCGCCGACGCTGTACCGCCCGCGCCACCCGCCGATGCACCGCCGCCCGCCGACGCTCTGCCGCCCGCGCCGCCCGCCGATGCACCGCCCCCCGCGGACGCTGTTCCCCCGGCGCCCGCCGACGTGCCGCCGCCCGCGGACGCTGTTCCCCCGGCGCCCGCCGATGCTCCGCCGGCTCCCGGCGACGCCAACGGTGCGCCCGCTGCACCGCAGCAGGCCTCGAAGGTCGGCTACACGCAACAAGTGTGGGACGCGATCCGCGGCGAAGACGTCAACGGCAACGACGCGCTGGACTCGCTGGCGCTGACGGCTCCCGTCAACTGACGCGTCGCGTGCCGGGTCGCATCCGGCGCTAGGCCGAACCCACCCATTCCTCGGTTCCGTCGTCGAAAAACTGGTGCTTCCACACCGGTAACCGCGCCTTGATGGTGTCGACCAGCTGGGCGCAGGTGGCGAATGCCGCTTGTCGGTGGTCGGCGGCGACCGCGGCCACCAGTGCCGCTTCTCCGATGTGCAGCGCGCCGATCCGGTGGCTGGCCGCGACCGCGCGCACGCCGCCGGATGCCTCGGCGACCTCGGCCACCACCTCCGCCATCACCTGTGCGGCCGACGGATGCGCGGAGTACTCCAGCCGCACCACCCGGCGTCCCTCGTCGTGGTCGCGAATCATGCCGACGAACCCGACGATGGCTCCGGCCGAGCGATGGCCTACCAGCGCTTCATGCTCATCCAGAGAGATCGGCTGCTCGGTCATCGCGGCGCGCAGGACGACCGTCATCGCTCGTGGTCTTTGCCGGCGATCTGATCGAGGGCATGGTCGAGCACGTCGGCAAGCACCCCCAGCCCATCACGCACCCCGCCGGGCGATCCCGGGAGGTTGACGATCAAGGTCCGGCCGGCCACACCACACACACCGCGCGACAGCACCGAAGTCGGCACCTTGGGGAGCCCGGAGTGGCGGATGGCGTCGGCCAGGCCGGGAATCATGTAGTCCACCACCGCCACGGTCTGATCCGGGGTGGTGTCGGTCGGCGAGATACCGGTGCCACCCGTAGTGAGGATGACATCGACATCGTCGTCGAGCGCACCGCGCAGTGCCTCGCCTACCGGGTTCCCGTCGGCGACCACTTCCGGGTCCGCAGCCGAAAATCCATGCTGTTCAAGCCATTCCGCGATGATCGGCCCGCACTTGTCGGTGTACACACCGTCCGAGGCCCGAGTCGAGGCGACAATGATGCGTGCGGATCGGGCACTCATCACCGCACCCAATTTCCGGTCTTGCCACCCTCCTTGCGGAGCACACGGACGTCATCGATGCGGGCCGCCGGGTCAACCGCCTTAATCATGTCGTAAAGCGTAAGCGCGGCGACGCTGACGGCGGTCAGCGCCTCCATCTCCACACCCGTACGGTCGGTGCTGCGCACCGTCGCGACGATCTCGATATCCGAGGTGCCAACGGTGAAATCCACGTCGACTCCGGTGAGCGCCAGCTGGTGGCAGAGCGGGATCAGGTCGCTGGTGCGCTTAGCCGCCAGGATGCCCGCCACCCGGGCCGTAGCCAACGCATCGCCTTTGGGCAGCCCGCCGCTGGAGATCAGCGCCACCACGTGCGCTGAGGTCCGCAATGAACCCGCGGCAACGGCGGTGCGCTTGGTGGCTCCCTTTTCGGTGACATCGACCATGTGCGCCGCTCCCCGTTCGTCGAGGTGCGACAGTGCGTCCGGGCGGGATTCCTCCGACCGCCAGGCCTTCGCAGGCCTGGACGCCCCGGATGCCCCAGCCATCCCGGCGATACCTATCGGTTGACGACCGTGACCGGGTGGACGTAGGGCAGGTCGTCGGAGGGCAGCGGGAACACCAAGTCGCCGAACGGCGACAGTGCACCCGTGCGATCGGTCGCAAGCTCGCTCACCGCGTGATCGTCGGGGTCCGTCGCCGGCCAGCCGTTGTCGACGTACCTGGTTTTGCCCGCCTTGCCCTCAGCAATGTCAGCCACGCCGTCCATTCTGACAGGTCGCGTACGCGCGCGTGACGCTAGTCGGAATGCTCGGCTCTTTCCGGCCGACCGGCGGTACCTGCGGTGCGTCATCGCCGCCGCCTGGGGATCCGCAGGCTGCTTTACGCTGGTCAGCAAATGACCGACAACACCCCGGATATCCCGCTGGGGTCCTGGCTGGCCGACTTGCCCGACGAGCGGCTGATCCGACTGCTGGAATTACGGCCAGACCTTGCCCAGCCGCCACCCGGCAACATCGCGGCCCTGGCCGCGCGTGCCGGGGCTCGACAGTCGGTCAAGGCTGCCACCGACGAGCTCGACTTCCTGCGGCTGGCGGTACTCGACGCACTGTTGGTGCTGCACGCGGACACCGCTGGGGTGCCGACGGCGAAGCTGCTGGCGCTGATCGACGGCCGAGCCCCCGAGGCCGACGTGATCGACGCGTTGGACGACCTGCGGCAGCGCGCCCTGGTGTGGGGCAATACCGCGACGCGGTTGTCCGCCGACGCCGGCATGGCGTTGCCCTGGCATCCGGGCCAGGTGACGCTCGAGGACACCTCGCGTTCCGGCGAACAGATTTCGGAGCTGATCGAGGGCCTCAACCAGGCACAGCAGGAGGTCCTGGACAAGCTGCTCGAAGGATCTCCGATGGGCCGCACCCGCGACGCCGCGCCCGGCGCCCCCGCGGATCGGCCCGTGCCGCAGCTGCTGGCGATGGGCCTGTTGCGACGGGTCGATGCCGAGACGGTGATCTTGCCCCGACACGTCGCGCAGGTGCTGCGCGGCGAGCAGCCCGGCCCGATGCAGCTGACGGCACCCGACCCGGTGGTGTCCACCACCACGTCCGACGACGTTGACGCCTCGGCGGCCGGAGCCGTCATCGACCTGCTGCGTGAATTCGACGTGCTGCTGGAAAACCTCGGCACCACACCGGTTTCCGAGCTGCGCAGCGGCGGTCTGGGAGTTCGCGAAGTCAAGCGGCTGGCCAAGACAACCGGCATTGACGAGCAGCGGCTGGGCCTGGTTCTCGAAGTCGCGGCCACGGCCGGGTTGATCGCCAGCGGTACGCCGGATCCGGAACCGGAGAACGGCGACGGTCCGTGCTGGGCGCCGACGGTGGCCGCCGACCGCTTCGCCGCGATGTCCGCGGCCGAGCGGTGGCACCTGCTGGCCAGCGCATGGCTTGAACTTCCGGGCCGCCCAGCGCTGATCGGCGGCCGCGGCCCGGACGGCAAGCCATATGCGGCCCTGTCTGAATCGCTGTACTCGACGGCGGCTCCGCTGGATCGGCGGTTGCTGCTGGGCATGCTCGCCGACCTGCCTGCGGGCGCCGGTGTCGACGCGGCCACGGCGTCGGCGGCGCTGATCTGGCGGCGCCCGCGCTGGACCAGGCGTCTGCAGCCGGGACCGGTGGCCGATCTGCTGGCCGAGGGCCACGCGCTCGGTTTGGTGGGCCGCGGAGCGATCAGCACCCCCGGCCGCGCTCTGCTGACCGAAACCGTCGACTTTTCTGCCACGGTCGACGCCATGGCGCGGGCACTGCCGAAACCGATCGACCACTTCCTGATGCAGGCCGACCTGACGATCGTGGTGCCCGGGCCGCTGCAACGCGATCTCGCCGACGAACTGGCGACGGTGGCCAACGTCGAATCAGCCGGTGCGGCGATGGTGTATCGCATCAGCGAGCAGTCGATCCGGCACGCGCTCGACGTCGGCAAAACTCGCGACTGGATGCAAACATTTTTCGCCGAACACTCCAAGACAACGGTGCCGCAAGGACTCACATATCTCATCGATGACGTCGCGCGCCGGCACGGCCAGCTGCGCATCGGCATGGCGGCATCGTTCGTGCGCTGCGAAGACCCGGCCCTGCTGGCCCAGGCCGTAGCCGCGGGCGAGGACCTGCAGCTGCGGGCACTGGCCCCGACGGTCGCGGTGTCGCCCGCGCCGATCGCCGAGATGCTCTCGGTGCTTCGGGCTGCGGGCTTCGCCCCGGCCGCTGAGGATTCCACCGGCGCCATCGTCGACGTACGCCCGCTGCGGGCTCGGGTGCCCACGCCACAGCAACGTCGGCCCTACCGCGCGTCACCGCGGCAAAACAACGAGACACTGAACGCGGTCGTCTCAGTGCTGCGCAAGGTGACTACCGCGCCGTTCGGCAATAGCCGCGTCGACCCGGCGGTGGCGATGTCGCTGCTGGCTGACGCGGCCAAAAACCAAGACACGCTGGTGATCGGCTACCTCGACGCCGCCGGGGTGGCCAGCCAGCGGATGGTGTCGCCGATTGCCATTCGAGGCGGGCAGCTGGTGGCCTTCGATTCGGCGTTGGGACGGCTGCGCGACTTCGCGATCCACCGCATCACGTCGGTGGTGTCGGCCGACAGCCGATAATGGATGACATGCGCGCCACGACGATGCAGCGCGCGGAGCGCAATGAGGAGGAGTGGCGCTGAATGTCTGACGGACCATTGATCGTGCAGTCCGACAAGACGGTGCTGCTGGAAGTGGACCACGAGCTGGCCGACGCTGCGCGCGCCGCCATCGCGCCGTTCGCTGAGCTCGAGCGCGCACCCGAACACGTGCACACCTATCGCATCACTCCTCTGGCACTGTGGAATGCCCGCGCGGCGGGCCATGACGCCGAGCAGGTCGTCGACGCCCTGGTCAGTTTCTCCCGCTACGCGGTGCCGCAGCCGTTGCTGGTCGACATCGTCGACACCATGGCGCGGTACGGCCGGCTACAGCTGGTCAAGAGCCCGGTGCACGGCCTGACCCTGGTGAGCCTGGACCGCGCGGTGCTCGAGGAAGTACTGCGCAACAAGAAGATCGCACCGATGCTGGGTGCCCGGATCGACGACGACACCGTCGTCGTGCACGGCAGTGAGCGCGGCCGGGTCAAGCAGATGCTCCTCAAGATCGGTTGGCCCGCAGAGGATCTCGCCGGCTATGTCGATGGCGAATCACATCCGATCAGCCTGGAACTGCATGACTGGGAGCTACGCGATTACCAGCGGATGGCCACGGACTCGTTCTGGGCCGGCGGCTCCGGGGTGGTGGTGCTTCCGTGCGGCGCCGGCAAAACGCTGGTCGGCGCGGCCGCGATGGCGAAAGCCAGTGCGACGACGCTGATCTTGGTCACCAACATCGTGGCCGCCCGGCAATGGAAACGCGAACTCGTCGCGCGCACCTCGCTGACCGAGGAGGAAATCGGCGAATACTCCGGCGAGCGCAAGGAAATCCGGCCCGTCACCATCTCGACCTACCAGATGGTCACCCGCCGCAGTAAGGGCGAATACCGTCACCTGGAACTCTTCGACAGCCGCGACTGGGGGCTGATCATCTACGACGAGGTGCACTTGTTGCCGGCACCGGTGTTCCGGATGACCGCCGACCTGCAGTCGAAACGACGGCTTGGCCTCACCGCCACGTTGATCCGCGAAGACGGCCGCGAGGGTGACGTGTTCTCCCTGATCGGCCCCAAACGCTACGACGCCCCGTGGAAGGACATCGAGGCGCAAGGCTGGATCGCGCCCGCGGAATGCGTCGAAGTCCGGGTCACCATGACCGACAACGAACGAATGATCTACGCCACCGCCGAACCCGAAGAGCGTTACAAGCTGTGCTCGACGGTGCACACCAAAATCGCTGTGGTCAAGTCGATTCTGGACAAACACCCCGGCGAGCAGACCCTGGTCATCGGCGCCTACCTGGATCAGCTCGACGAACTCGGCGCCGAGCTGAACGCCCCGGTGATCCAAGGGTCCACCAAGACCAAGGAGCGCGAGGCGTTGTTCGACGCCTTCCGCACCGGCGAGATATCGACGCTGGTGGTGTCCAAGGTCGCCAACTTCTCCATCGACTTGCCTGAAGCCTCTGTGGCCGTGCAGGTTTCGGGCACATTCGGCTCGCGCCAGGAGGAGGCGCAACGACTGGGCCGGCTACTGCGACCCAAGGCCGACGGCGGCGGCGCCATCTTCTACTCGGTGGTGGCCCGCGACAGCCTGGACGCCGAATACGCCGCGCACCGGCAGCGCTTCCTGGCCGAGCAGGGCTACGGCTACATCATCCGCGACGCGGATGACCTTCTGGGACCGGCGATTTAACGGCGAGCAAATTGACGCGCCCACCGGTCGCCGCTCGCCGCGCTTTACGCCCTAGTGCAACTATTGCATAGTGCTATAGTAATCCCAACTCCATCCGCTGGAGAGGGGCGCGCATGAAGATCGCCATTGTCGGTGCCGGCATCGCCGGCCCGACGCTTGCGTACTGGCTATGGCGCTATGGCCACGAGCCGACCCTGATCGAAAAGGCGGCTCGGCTCCGCACGGGCGGGTATGTCGTGGACTTTTGGGGTGGCGGGTACGCCGTTGCAGAACGTATGGGACTTGCCGCCGAATTGCACGCCAAAGGATATGCGGTACAGGAGGTGCGACTGGTCGACCAGCATTCGCGAAAGGTGGGGGGCTTTTCCGCTGAGTTGTTCCGGCGGAACCTCGGTGGCCGGTTCGCCACGGTGCCCCGTGGCGATCTGGCGGCCATGATCTATCGCTGCATCGACCACCGTGCCGAAACCCTGTTCGGTGAAAGCGTTTCGGCCATCACACAACATGACTCGGGCGTGCGGGTCACACTCGAGCGCGGCCGATCACGACAATTCGACCTGCTCGTCGGCGCGGGCGGCATCCATTCGCCGGTGCGGGATTTGGTATTTGGCCCCGAATCTCGATTTGAGACCGATCTCGGCTACCGAGTCGCGGCATTCGAAGCCGAGGGCTATCAGCCGCGTGATGAACTCGTCTACCTCGCCTACACCATGCCCGGGCGCATGATCGCAAGATTCGCGATGCGCGGCGACAAGACCCTGTTTCTTTTCGTTTTCACCACCGACCACATGAGCGGCTCCGATCCACAGGATGTATCGCAGGCCAAGACCACCCTGCACCAGGTCTTCGGCAACGCGGGCTGGGAATGCCCGGCGATACTGCGCAAACTCGACGGGGCCGCCGATGTGTACTTCGACCGCGTGAGCCAAATCGTGATGGACCAATGGTCGGATGGCCGAGTGGCGCTCATCGGTGACGCCGCGGCCGCGGTTTCGCTGCTGGCCGGCGAGGGGGCGGGGCTGGCGATGGTGCAGGCCTACATACTGGCGGGCGAGCTCAATCGCGCAGGAGCCAATCACCAGGACGCGTTTCGTCGCTATGAACGGCGGCTACGTCCGATCGTTGAGGCCAGGCAGCGATCGGCGCGCGGATTCGCCGCGACGTTCGCCCCAAAGACGGCGCTGGGCCTGTGGACCCGCAATCAGGCGTCCAAACTGCTGAACATTCCGCGGCTGCCCGACTGGGTCGTCCGGCGCGAATTCCGCGACGACATTCCACTACCCGAATACGTCGCGTAGCCGACCGTGACCTAACCCCCAGCAGGTGCGGGCACCTCGCGGATTTAGAGCGACAGGATCGTCGCCGACGCGGTGCCGGGAGCACCGTACACCTGCGCCAATCCGACCCGCGGGTTGCCGGGCACCTGCCGATCGCCCGCCTCGCCGCGCAGCTGACGCACCAGCTCGTGCACCTGCCGTAGCCCCGATGCGCCGATCGGCTCGCCGTTGGCGATCAATCCGCCGTCGGTGTTCACCGGCATCGAGCCGTGAATCTCGGTCGCGCCGTCGGCCAACAGCTTCTCCTGCTCACCGTCGGCGCACAGGCCCGTCTCGGCCATGTGGATGACCTCGTTGCCGGCGTCGGTGTCCTGAAGTTGGGCAACGTCGACGTCCTCGGGCCCGATGCCCGCGGCCTCGTAGGCCGCCTTGGACGCGTACACCGTCGGAGAGACGTCCTCGTCGAGTGGCGCGAAGGTGGCATGCACCTCGTACGCACCGAACGTGCGGGTGCGGATCTCGCAGGCACGCACATACACCGGCTTGTCGGTGAACTTGTGCGCGATGTCAGCGCGGCACATGATGACGGCCGCGGCGCCCTCGTCGGGCGCGCAGAACATGTACTGCGTCAACGGGTAGTTGAGCACGGTCGAGTTGAGGATCTCCTCGACGGAAATCTCCTTGCGGCGGAACGCATTCGGGTTCAGCGCGCCGTTGCGGAAGTTCTTGTTGGCCACCCGTGCCAGGGTCTCCTGGGAGATGTTGTGGTCGTGCAGGTACTTGTTGGCCTTCATCCCGAAGAACTTGGTGGTGACGAACTGCCCGTTCTGCGCGTACCACTGCGGCAGCGCCAGCTTGGCGGGGTCGTCGGTGAAGGCCCCGCGCGGATGCTTGTCCAAGCCGATGGCGATGCCCATGTCGTACTTGCCCAGCCGGATGGTGTCGGCGGTCTGCTGAATGGCACTGGCGGCGGTGGCGCAGGCGTTGAAGACGTTGGTGAAGGTGATGCCGGTCAGCCCGACCAAACGGGTCACCGCGTCCGGGTTGGACACCTCGTGACTGCCGCCGAAGCCGAACTGGATGTCTTTCCACTCCACACCGGCGTCGGTCAGGGCGAATTGGATGGCTTCGGCGCCCATCTGCATCGCGGTCTTGTCGAACCTGCCGAAGGGGTGCAGGCCCACGCCGATGATGGCTACATCGTTAGTCATCTCAGGCTCCTTCTGGTTCTAGACCGGCTGGAAAGCGAAGGTGATGATCTCGTTGCCGTCCGCGTCGGTGGTGAACGGCACCATGGTGAGCTCGACCTCCTGGCCGAACTGAAGTTTGGCCGGGTCGTTCTCGGTCAGCCGGCCCTCGACCCGGATCACGTCGCCGAGCTGGACCAGGCCCACCCCGAACGGCACGAAGTCCTTGCCTGTCGGGCCGGCATAGGGAGCCCCGGGCGGGAATCCCTGGGTGGTCCACGCCACCACGGTGCCATTCCGCGGCAACAGCACGTCGCTCATTGCCCCGCCACTGCACCGCGGGCAGCGCTGCTGCACCGGGAAGGTGGTGGCGCCGCAATCACCGCACCGACTGCCGATGAGCTGCGGGTTCTCCTCAGGCCAGGTTGAAATCTCGGGAGCGAGTGCCTTCTGCATCGAGGGGGTCCTCCGTCGTCCGTGAACAGATTTATGCTCACTGAACCGTATAACAGCCTTCCGAAAAGTGGAAATGGCATTCTCATGGCCGGCATCGGTGCCGAACGCTCGTTGATCGCGGGAGGGCGATATCTTGGCGCTATGACGGTCACGGTGATACTCGAGCTCAAATTCAAACCCGACGAGGTCGCCGCGGGGCGCGAGCTGATGGGCCGGACGCTGCAAGACACCCGGGCATTCAACGGAAACGTCCGCACCGACGTGCTGGTCGACGAGGACGACGAAGCACACTGGCTCATCTACGAAATCTGGGAGACGGTCGACGACGACGAGGCCTACCGCGCGTTTCGCGCCGGCGAAGGCAAGGTGACACAGCTGCCTCCCCTGCTGGCCGCCCCTCCGGTCAAGACGCGGTACACCACCACCGACATCTGAGCGCGCCCTAGCTCAGCGCGGGAATGACTTCGCGCTCGAACAATTCGATGCCGGAGCGGTCGTAGGCGGCTTCGGGGAAGTAGACGATCGCGTACTCGCAGCCGAGGTCGCGGATCTTGGTCAGCCGCTCGACCACCTGTTCCGTCGTGCCCGTCGCCGAGTCGGGAAGGCTGGTGGTCATCGAATCCGCAAGGGCCTCAGGCACATAGTTGACCAGCCGGTCACGCACCCGCTGCTGGCGGTCTTTGACCTCGGCCTCCGAGGTGCCGATGATGGCGGTGAAGTTGGCCGAACGCACGATGGCATCGAAGTCGGTGCCCAAGTCCCGGCAATGCTCGGCAAGCACCTCCGACTTGTGGGCAAACGCCTCGGGCTCCGGCGTGAAATTGGTGTACTGCGCATACTTCGCCGCGATGCGCAGCGTCACCTTCTCGCCCCCGCCGGCAATCCATAGTGGAATTCCGTTGTCCTGCAGCGGCTTCGGTTCGACGATCGCGCCGTCGACCTGATAGTGCTTGCCGTCGAGGCTGACCTTGCCGTCGCGCCAGGCGTGACGCATGATCTGCACGCCTTCGTCCAGCCGGCCCAATCGCACGCCGGCCGAAGGGAATCCGTAACCGTAAGCGCGCCATTCGTGTTCGTACCAGCCGCCGCCGATACCCATC
The DNA here is from genome assembly GCA_963794245.1 of uncultured Actinomycetota bacterium. GTDB lineage: Bacteria > Actinomycetota > Actinomycetes > Mycobacteriales > Mycobacteriaceae > Mycobacterium. The sequence goes on from CAWCDD010000010.1 coordinate 1,029,727, forward strand.
TGGATGCGGCCTCCGGAGATGATGTCGGCAGTGGCCGCCACCTTGGCCAGGTAAACGGGATTGCGGTAGCTCATCGCCGTGCACATTTGGCCGAGCTTGATCCGCGAAGTGGTCGCAGCATAGGCCGACATCAACGCCCAGGCCTCGTGCGTCGCTTCCGCGCTCGGCATCGGGACGGTATGGAAATGGTCGTAGACCCACACCGAGTCCCAGGCGCTGCCGTCGGCGTAGGCCGCCAAGTCCCGCATCACCGCCCAGTGTTTCGCGGGGTCGATGCCTACCAGATCCATCCGCCAGCCCTGCGGAATGAAGAAACCAAAGCGCATGGTTGCCGACTCTAGCTGTCGGCGAGGCGAGCCGGAATGGCCTGAATTGCGTCGTTCGCTCACAGCAGATCGCTATGAATGACCCAGCCTGCACTTGGCAACGGGAAGGTAAATGAATGCATGACAAGCAAGGTGACCCAAGCGATTTTGGCGGGCGCGGGCGCTGTCGCGGCACTCGCAATGTTCAGCTGTGCACACCTGGGCGCCGCAACCCAAGCCGCGTCCGGGCCGAGTGAGTCCGGCGCCCGCATCGTCAACGTCGACGACGGCGGCGTCAACGACAACGGCCAGACTTCTGGCGATATCTTCACGCAGAACGCTCAGGACCAGAGCACCGCGAGCGGGGCGGGAACCTAACCAGCGTCAAAAGCCCAGCGCGGCCAGCGCCGCTTCGACCGAGGTCGCGCGCAACGCCTCATACGGGGTGTCCGGAAACTGTAGGCAGCAGTCCTGCAGGCCGCCGAACGCCACCACCGCGCGGGTGGACTGCGCGAGAGTTAGCCGCGAGCCAAACACCAACTTGCCCAGCCGATCACGCCACGCCAGCACTTTGTCGATGAGGCCGAGGTCGGCCAGCATGGTCAATTCGGTGAGCACCAGCACGATGTACTCACGGTGCCGGTAGTGGAAATCGAAATAGCCTTCTAGCAATTCGCGGGGATCGATGTCGCGGTGGCCTTCCTGCTCGGCGACAAACCGCTCGCCGTCCTCGATCAACGGCATCACGATGCTGCGCACCAGTTCTTCGCGGGAAGTGAAGTGGTAGTACAACGCGGGTTTGGTGATCCCCAGCCGGTCCGCAATGTCCTGCAGGCTGGTTCGCTGCACGCCGTGTTGAAGGAACAGCTCCCGGGCGACCTCCTGGATGCGCTGGCGGGTATCTGACCGCGGTCTCGTCACCCGAAAATTTTAGCTGACTTACCGATAGGTAAATGATATGTTAGGGTCACCTAACTCGCAGGAGGTCGACATGCGGATTCTCATCTCGGGGGCGAGCATCTCGGGCCCGGTACTGGCGTACTGGCTTACCCGCCACGGGTTTGATGTCACGATCGTCGAGCGCGCGTCCCAGTTACGGAAGACCGGTGGCCACGCCGTCGACCTGTTCCGCCCGGCCATGGAAATCTCGGCAAAGATGGGCGTGCTGCCACAGATCGAGGCGCTCGCCACCGGGACCAACGAGCTGACCATGTATCGCGAGGGCGTCCAGCGACCGGCGCGCGTCGATCTGACGAAGGTCTTCGGCGCGTCATCCGACCGGCATGTCGAGATCATGCGCGACGACCTCAGCGAGGCCTATTATCTCGCGGGCCGCGATCACGTCGAGTACCTCTTCGGCGACTCGATCACGTCCATCTCACCCGACGGTGACGTCACCTTCGAGCACAACAAGCCACGCACGTTCGACGTCATCATCGGCGCCGACGGTCTGCACTCCAACGTCCGGCACCTGGTCTTCGGTGAGGACGCCGGGCGCACCAGGTTCCTCGGCGGCTACCTGGCGGTGGAGTCGGTGCCGAAATCACTTGCGCGCGATGGGGAAATGGCCGTACACATGGGCGCCGGCCGGATGGCGGGGATCTACACCGCGCAACCCCTCGATGACGCGCGTGCGCTGTTCATGTTCCGCAGCAAGGAAGAACTGCAGTACCACCACCGAGATGTCGTGCGGCAGAAGGAGTTATTGCGGAAGACCTTCGCCGGCATGGATCCGGCGGTGGACGGTTGGCTCGCGGAGCTCGACCACGCGCCGACGTTCTACTTCGACTCGATCATCCAGCTGGAGTTGGACACCTGGTCGCGTGGGCGGGTGGCACTGGTGGGCGACGCCGGGTACTGCCCCGGACCGGCGGTCGGCGGCAGCACCAGCATCGCGGTGCTGGGCGCCTATGTGCTGGCGGGCGAATTGGCAGAAGCCAAAGGCGATTACACGCGCGCTTTCCCGGCCTACGAACGGGCGATGGCCGACGCGGTCCGGCGCAGCCGCACCTTTGCGCGCGCGGCCGCCAAGACCATCGTCCCGGGCTCGCGGGCCGGAGTCTGGGCGCTGACCCGCGCCGCCCGGCTGATCTCGGTGCTCCCCGCCGGTCTCACCAGAGCCGTCGCCAAGATGAACACCAACGGCGCCCGCCTGTACGACTCGATGGAGTACAAGGAGTACGCCGATGACGTTTGACAGAATGGCTCCAGCGAACCAGAGGTGCCTGACCACGAAAGGAACGAACTGCGATGGAGCTTGCCGGTGTCGGGATTTGGAGCAGTCAACTGCGCTACGGCGACCCAGCCGAATCCGCCGACGCGGCAGCAGAATTAGACGAGCTGGGATTCACGGCACTGTGGATTCCGGATGTCGGCGGGCAGGTGTTCGACGCGGTCGCCCGACTGCTCGGCGCCACCAAGCGCACGATCATCGCGACCGGGATCCTGAACCTTTGGATGCACGCGCCCGGCGACGTGGCCGAAAGCTATGCCGCGCTGACCACGGAGCACGGCGACCGCTTCCTCTTGGGGATCGGCGTCAGCCACGCACCGCTGATCGACGCCGGTGAGCCCGGGCGATACCGCAAACCGCTGGCCGCGACGGCCGCGTTTCTGGACGGACTGGATGCCGCGCCGGAACCGGTCCCCACCGAAAGCCGGGTGCTCGCCGCGCTCGGCCCGAAGATGCTGGACTTGTCGGCCACCCGCGCCCGCGGCGCACACCCTTACCTGGTCACGCCCGAGCACACCGCCAGTGCCCGTTCGACTTTGGGCGAGGGTCCGTTGCTACTTCCCGAGCAGACCGTGATCCTCACCGATAGCGAAGAGGAGGCCCGCCGCGTCGGAACCGACTGGCTGCGCTCCTATTTGGCGCTACCCAACTACGCCAACAATCTCCTGCGCAGCGGGTTCTCCGAAGACGATGTGGCACAGGTCAGCGATCGGCTTTTCAACGCGATCATCGCGTGGGGCGACGAAGACGCCATTCTGCGCAGGGTCGACGAGCATCGTGCTGCCGGCGCCGACCACGTCTGCGTCCAGGTGCTGCTGGCCGACCCGCAGGCCTTCCCGCGCGAGCAATGGCGCCGGATCGCCGCCGCAATTTAGCGCTGTTTAGGCATACGGTTGGGGCATGGCCTCCAAGCACACCCTGTTTCGGGTCTTTTACCGCATCGGCTTTACCCCGTGGGACGGTCATCCGATCGCACCAAATCTGCAGGACTTAGTCGAAGGGACCCATGACACGCCCCCGCTGCCCGTTGGATCAGCCCTTGATCTCGGATGCGGTACCGGGGACTCGTCGATCTACCTTGCACAGCACGGGTGGAGAGTCACCGGCGTCGACTTTGTGCCGAAGGCTCTCGACAAGGCGCGGGCCAAGGCCGGCAACTTGCCGGTCGACTTCGTCGGGGCCGACGTCACGCGACTGAGTCAGACCGGGATCGGTACGAACTTCGGTTTGATCGTCGACAACGGCTGCCTGCACAACATGAGCGACAACGACCGCGATGCCTACGCTCGCGAGGTCAGTGCGGTAGCCGCGCCGAATGCACGGCTGTTCATTGTCGCGTTCCTGCCCGGCGGAAGGTTCGGCGTGCGAGGCGTCGAGCCCGCCGAAATGGAACGACGATTCGCCCCCTCCTGGACGCTGCTGTCCGCCGGGAACGAGGGGCAGCTGGACCGCGAGCAAACGCCGGCGCGCTACTACCTCTTCCAGCGCCGCGCCTAACGCGCAACCGTTACGTCAGCGAGGCGGGCGGCAGGAAGCGGTCGCCGTATTTGGCGGCCAGTTCCTTGGCCCGGGCCACGAAGGCTTCCTTGCCGGTACCACCGGCGCCGGAGTAGCCGACGATGAACTGCGCGCTACCACCGGTGTACGGCGGGAAGCCGATGCCCATGATCGACCCGATGTTGGCGTCAGCGGTAGTCATCAGCACGTTCTCGTCGAGGCACTTCTGCGTCTCCAGCGCCTCGGCGAACAGCATCCGGTCGATCATGTCCTGCAGCGGCGGCTGCGAGGAGCCCGATTTGAACGTCTCGCGCAGTCCCGGCCACAGGCTGGTCCGCTTGCCGTCGACGTACTCGTAGAAGCCGGCGCCCTTCAACCGCGACGGGCGTCCGAGCTCGATCATCTTCTCGACGACGGCCTCCGCCGGGTGCGGCTCGTAGGTGCCACCCGCGTCCTCGACACCCTTGCGGCTGGCGACGGCGATCTTGTGCATCAGCTCCAAGTTGAGCTCGTCGGACAGCTGCAGCGGCGGCGCCGGGTAGCCGGCCTGCGAGCCGGCGTGCTCGACACTGGCTGGCTCGACACCCTCGCCGAGCATCGCCAGCGCCTCGTTCACGAACGTGCCGATGACGCGGGAGGTGAAGAAGCCGCGGCTGTCGTTGACGACGATCGGGGTCTTGCCGATGGCCAGCGTGTAATCGAACACCCGGGCCAGCGCCTCGTCAGATGTCTTCTCGCCCTTGATGATTTCCACCAGCGGCATCTTGTCGACCGGTGAGAAGAAGTGGATCCCGATGAAGTCCTCCTGCCGCTTCACGCCGGTCGCCAGACCGGTGATCGGCAGCGTCGAGGTGTTGGACCCGAGCAGCGCGTTGGGCTCGACGACGTCCTCGATCTCCTGGAACACCTGGTGCTTGAGGTCCTGACTCTCGAAGACCGCCTCGATCACGAAGTCGACACCCTTGAAGTCGGCGGGGTCCGCGGACGGCGTGATGCGACCCAGCAGCGCCTTGCTCTTCTCCTCGGTGGTCTTGCCACGCTGAAGTGCCTTGGCCTCAAGCTTTTCCGAGTAGTTCTTGCCCTTCTCCGCGGCCTCGATGGCTGACGTCCTTGAGCACCACGTCGTAGCCGGCCTTGGCTGAGACATACGCGATGCCCGCGCCCATCATGCCCGCGCCAAGCACGCCGATCTTGTTGATCTTGACCGGCTCGATGCCGTCGGGGCGCGAGCCACCGCCGTTGATGGCCTGCAGGTCGAAGAAGAACGCCTGGATCATGTTCTTGGCGACCTGGCCGGTGACCAGCTGGGTGAAGTAGCGGCTCTCGATGCGGCTGGCGGTGTCGAAGTCCACCTGTGCGCCCTCGACGGCCGCGTCCAGGATGGCCCGCGGCGCCGGCATCGGCGCACCCTTGAGCTGCTTCTTCAGCAGCGCCGGGAACGACGGCAGGATGCCGGCCAGCGCTGGGCTGGCCGGGGTACCGCCAGGCATCTTGTAGCCCTTGGCATCCCACGGCTGGGTGTGCGAGTCGGGGTTGGCCTTGATCCACGCCTTGGCGGCGGGAACCAGTTCGTCGACCGAGCCGACGAGCTCGTCGACCAGCCCGGTCTCCTTGGCCTTGTCAGCCTTGAATCGGGTGCCCTGAGACAGGATGTTCATGAACGCGTTCTGGATGCCGAACATCCGCACCGTGCGAGTCACCCCGCCACCGCCCGGCAGCAGGCCCAGCGTCACCTCGGGGAAGCCGACGACGAGACCCTTGACGTCCGCGGCGATGCGGTGATGACAGGCCAGCGCGATCTCCAGGCCGCCGCCGAGCGCGGCGCCGTTGATGGCGGCCACCACCGGCTTGCCCAGGGTCTCCAGGGCGCGCAGGTCGCGCTTGACCGACTCGACGGTGTCGAAGGCCTCGCCGGCGTTCTCGGGGCCGAGGTTGATCATGCTCTTCAGGTCACCGCCGGCGAAGAAGGTCTTCTTCGCGCTGGTGATGACCACGCCGGTGATCGAATCCTTCTCGGCGACAAGGCGTTCGACGGCGTTGTGCATGGACTCGGCGTAGTGCTCGTTCATCACGTTGGCCGACCCGGTGGGGTCGTCAAGCGTCAGGGTGACGATGCCGTCGGCATCTTTGTCCCACTGAATGGTGTTCTCTGGCATGCTCTTTCCTCAGACTCGCTCGATGATGGTCGCGACACCCATGCCGCCGCCGATGCACAGCGTGATCAGCGCGCGCCGCGCGTTGCGGCGCTCGAGCTCGTCGACCATGGTGCCGGTGATCATGGCGCCGGTGGCGCCCAGCGGGTGGCCCATCGCGATGGCGCCACCGTTGACGTTGAGCTTCTCGTCCGGGATGTTGAGGTCCTTCTGGAACTTCAACACCACCGACGCGAACGCCTCGTTGAGCTCGAACAGGTCGATGTCGTCGATGGTCAGGCCCGCGCGGTCGAGCACCTTGCGGGTGGCCGGGGTCGGGCCGGTGAGCATGATGACCGGGTCGGCGCCGCTGGTGGCGGTGGCCACGATGCGCGCCCGCGGGGTCAGGCCCTGCGACTTGCCGGCGGCCTCGGAGCCGACCAGCACCAGCGCGGCGCCGTCGACGATGCCCGAGCTGTTACCACCGGTGTGGACGTGGTTGATTTTTTCGACGTAGTGGTACTTCTGCAGCGCCACGTCGTCGAAGCCGCCCATCTCGCCGATGCCGTCGAACGCGGTCTTCAGCTTGCCGAGGCTCTCCACGGTGGACCCGGGCCGCATGTGCTCGTCGTGGTCGAGGATGACCAGACCGTTCTGGTCGCGCACCGGAATCACCGACTTGGCGAAGTAACCGCCCGACCAGGCCTCGGCGGCCTTCTCCTGCGAACGGGCCGCGTAGGCGTCGACGTCTTCGCGGGAGAAGCCCTCGATGGTCGCGATCAGGTCGGCGCCGATGCCCTGCGGCACGAAACCGATCCGGTAGTTGGTCTCCGGGTCGGTCGCCCACGCGCCACCGTCGGAGCCCATCGGGACGCGGCTCATCGACTCGACACCACCGGCCAGCACCAGGTCGTCCCAGCCGGAGCGCACTTTCTGGGCAGCGATGTTGACGGCCTCCAGGCCCGAGGCGCAGAACCGGTTGAGCTGCACGCCGCCGGTGGTCTCCGGCAGACCTGCCACTAGTGCCGCGGTACGGGCGATGTCACCACCCTGGTCACCGACCGGCGAAACCACGCCGAGGATCAGGTCGCTGATCAGGTTCTCGTCCAGGTCGGGGTTGCGCCTGCGTAGCTCGTCGACCAGGCCGACGACTAGGTTCACCGGCTTGACCTCGTTCAGCGATCCGTTGCGTTGCTTGCCGCGGGGTGTGCGGATGGCCTCATAGATAAAGGCTTCTTCGGACATGTCGACTTCCTCTTCACAAATGGGTTTTCGGGTCCGTCTCACTGCACCCTAACAGGGGCTCCCGGCCAACCTGTTGGTTGGCCGGGTCTGCACTGGTCAGTCACTACTCCCGGCATCGCGCCAGTGTGCGGCCAGCCGCGCACTGGCTGCCGAACGTGCGGCCGGCCGCACCCTCGGCGGCCCAGCATAAGCTCGACGACCATGACGGTGTCGCGATTGCGGCCCTACGCGACCACGGTGTTCGCCGAAATGTCGGCGCTGGCCGCGCGGATCGGCGCGGTGAACCTGGGTCAGGGCTTTCCCGACGAGGACGGACCCCCGGCACTGCTGAAGGCCGCGCAAGACGCGATCGCCGACGGTGCCAACCAGTACCCACCGGGGATCGGGATCGCGCCGCTGCGCCATGCCATCGCGGCACAGCGCAAGCGTCACTTCGGCCTCGAGTACGACCCCGACACCGAGATCTTGGTGACGGTCGGCGCGACCGAGGCCATTGCCGCGGCGGTCATCGGCCTGGTCGAGCCCGGCTCGGAGGTATTGCTGATCGAGCCCTTCTACGACTCCTACTCACCGGTGGTCGCGATGGCCGGCGCACGCCGCGCGGCCGTACCGCTGGTCGCCGACGGCCGCGGCTTCGCGCTGGACACCGACGCCCTGCGGCGGGCGGTGACACCGGCGACCCGGGCGCTCATCGTCAACTCGCCGCACAACCCCACCGGCGCCGTGCTGAGCGCGACCGAACTGCAGGCCATCGCCGAGATCGCGGTGGCGGCCGACCTTTTGGTGATCACCGATGAGGTCTACGAGCACCTGGTGTTCGACGGCCGTCGCCATCTGCCGCTGGCCGGTTTCGACGGCATGGCCGAACGCACCATCACCATCTCCAGCGCGGCCAAGATGTTCAACTGCACCGGCTGGAAGATCGGGTGGGCTTGCGGCCCAGCGGAACTCATCGCCGGCGTACGCGCGGCCAAACAGTATCTGACCTACGTCGGCGGCGCGCCGTTCCAGCCCGCCGTGGCCCTGGCGCTGGACACCGAGGACGCGTGGGTGGCCGAACTCCGGCGCTCGCTGCAAGCCCGACGCGATCGGCTGGCCGCGGGCCTCGCCGACATCGGTTTCACGGTGCACGACAGCTACGGCACTTATTTCCTCTGCGCCGACCCCCGTCCACTCGGGTACGACGACAGCACGACGTTCTGCGGGGCACTACCGGAAAAGGTTGGCGTGGCTGCCATTCCGATGTCGGCATTCTGCGATCCGGCGGCACCGCATGCCGAGCTGTGGAATCACTTGGTGCGCTTCACCTTCTGCAAGCGCGACGACACTCTCGACGAGGCGATCAAAAGATTGTCCGCGCTCAGGTCCGCTTAGGATCCTTGTCACCCATCACGCGCTTTCGTAGGCCCTCCAGCGCGGCGTTGAGGACTTTGTTGCCGGCCGACTTCACCCAGAACCCGGGCAGCGGCGCCCTGAGCTCGATCGTGAGGCTGAACCGCACGCGGGTCTTGTCGTCGCCCTCGCGTTGCAGCTCATATTCGCCGTGCTGGGCATGTTGCTGGGCGGTCTTCTGCGCGTCCCAGACCATCCAGTCGGGGCCCCAGTGATATTCGACTATTTCGGTATCGGCGATGCCGCTCACTCTGATCGTCATTCTCACGTGGTGTGGCAGGCCGTCGGGGTATCGGTCGACGACCTCGACCCGCTTGTGCAACGGCGACCAAGAGGGCACGGCGTCCATGTCGGCCAGCGCCTCCATGATTACTTCCGAGGGCGCCTCAATGACAATTTCAGACGATGCGCGTATGGCCACTGCCTACAAATTAGCAATCGCCGGCCCTCGTGAACCGAAAATTACGGTGTCTTTTCCGAACCGCCGCCCATGATCAGGTCGCGCAGCCCCTTCACCGAGGCGTCGAGGACATTTTCCATTGCGCGCCTGACGACGAATCCGGGAATGGGCCCCGCCGGTTCGACGGTGATATCGAACCGCACCCGCGTCTTGTCGACACCCTCGGGTTTGAGGTTGTACTCGACATGCTGGCCGTGCTGTTGGGAGGTCCCTTTGGCGTCGTACACCACCCAGTCCGGGCCCCAGTGATATTCCAGGACTTCTTTATCGACGAGGCCGAAAATCCGGATGGTGGTTTTCACGTGATGGGCGCGGCCGTCGGGATAACGGTCGATTACTTCGATCCGTTTATGCAGCGGCGACCAGGATTCCAGCACGTTGACGTCCTCGAGCGCCCCCATGACCACGTCAAGCGGCGCATCCACTATGAATTCACGTGATGCCTTTACAGCCACTGAGTTAAACCTAGCAACCCCACACCACGCACGGAACGTGTTCGGGGTAGTTATTAGCTACCAGTCGATTTCGTTGATCGGCGTGGTAGCGGCCGGCGGCGGCCCGACGGGCCCGGCCGGTGTTCGGGAGAAGCGCGGAGCGGGCGCGGCCTGCTCGACGCCGTGGGCGGTGATCACCGTCGACCGCGCGTTCAAATGGTCGTCGGTGGCGGCCTCGCTCCACGTCAGCACCGGCGTCACACAGGCGTCGGTGCCGGCGAAAACCTGGGTCCACTCGTCACGCGTCCGGCTGGCGAACCGCTCCGCGAAGACGTCGTACATCTGCTGGTACGAACCGATTTCGAGCTGGCCCGGCACCTCGTCCGGCGACAGGCCGAGGCCGCTGAGCAACGCCGCGAAGAATTGCGGCTCGATGGCGCCGACGGCCATGTACTTGCCATCGGAGGTCTCATAGCAGCGGTAGAACGGGGCGCCGCCGTCGAGCAGAAACGATTCCCGCCTGTCGCGCAGGCTGCCAATTCCCTTCATGGTCCACATCATTTGGGCCAGCACACTGACCCCGTCGACCATCGCGGCGTCGACTATCTGACCCTTGCCCGACCGTTCCCGCTCATACAGCGCGACGGCGATACCGAGCAGAACCAGCATCGAACCGCCGCCGAAATCGGCGACCAGGTTCAGCGGCGGCATCGGCGGCCGGTCGGCGTAGCCCAGGGCCGACAACGCGCCGGTCTGCGACAGATAGTTGATGTCGTGACCCGCGGTCGAAGCCAGCGGCCCGTCCTGTCCCCAACCGGTAATCCGGGCGTAGATCAGCCGCGGATTGACCGCCGCGCAGTCGTCGGGTCCGATGCCGAGTCGCTCGCAGGTGCCGGGCCGGAAGCAGTCCAGCAGCACATCGGCCTTGGCGGCAAGCTCGAGCAGGGAGCCAGGCTGCGTCTTGACGTCCAGGTCGACGATGCGCTTGCCGCGGTGCAACAGGTCGCGGTCCTCGGCCGGCATCGTCAGCCCACCCGGGCGGCGCACCCGCACCACGTCGGCACCCAAATCGGCGAGCACCATCCCCGCGTGCGGACCGGGTCCGATGCCGCCGAGTTCGATGACTTTGACCCCGGCCAGCGGCCCCCCGCTGGTCACGGCGGCTATTTACCCTTCTTCACCTGCAGCACCCGCTTACGCAAGCCCTCGGTGCCGGTATCGACCGTGCCTTTGATGGCGCGTTTCAACACGAACCCGGGCAGCGGGACGACCGGGTCGACGCTGAGCTGAAATTTGACCTTGGTGGCATCGCCGTCGGGCGTCAGTTTGTAGGACGCATCCTGTGACCGCTGCTGACCGGAGCTGACCAGCGTCCAGCTCACCTCGTTGTCGCCCCACGTGTACTCGATCACCTGCTCGTCGGTGATGCCCGCGGCTTTGACTTTCATCTTGACCTTGGTGGGGCGCCCGTCGGCGCCCCGCTCGAGAATCTCAACGCTCTGGTGGGGCGGCGACCACTCGGGAGCCGACTCGAGATCGGCGATGACATCGAGGATCTCTTGCGGGCTGGCTTCGATAACAACTTCGCGGGTTTCGTTGATCGCCATGGCCCGCACGATAGCGAAACGGCGTCCGGCCGGTGGCGAATTCGACCGAGCGTACCGTCGACTTCGTGACTGATACCACGCCCGACGCGAGTTCCGTGGACTCCGTCTACACCATCGGTGACTATCTGTTGGACCGTCTCGCCGAGCTAGGCGTCTCGGAGATCTTCGGCGTTCCCGGCGACTACAACCTGGAATTCCTCGACCACATCGTCGCGCATCCGAGAATTCGGTGGGTCGGTAACGCCAATGAGTTGAACGCCGGCTACGCCGCCGACGGGTACGGACGGTTACGCGGAATGTCAGCCGTGGTAACGACATTCGGAGTGGGCGAACTCTCCGCGACCAATGCGGTGGCCGGCAGCTACGCCGAGCATGTGCCCGTCGTGCATATCGTCGGCGGCCCCTCCAAGGACGCCCAGGGGACCAGACGGGCGCTGCACCATTCGCTGGGCGACGGCGACTTCGAGCACTTCTTCCGCATCAGCCGCGAAATCACCTGCGCTCAAGCCAATCTCATGCCGGCAACGGCGCGCCGGGAGATCGACCGGGTGCTGTCGGAGGTGCGCGAGCAGAAGCGGCCCGGCTACATACTGATGTCCACCGATGTGGCGCGTTTCCCGACCGAGCCCCCCGAAGCACCGCTGCCCCGCTACACCGGCGGCACCAGCCCTCGCGCGCTGTCGATGTTCGTCGACGCGGCGCGCGAGCTCATCGGCGACAACCGGTTGACCGTGCTGGCCGACCTGCTGGTCCACCGCTTGCAGGTGGTCAAAGAGCTCGAGGCGCTACTGACCGCCGACGTGGTGCCCTACGCCACGCTGATGTGGGGAAAGAGCCTGCTCGACGAGAGCTCACCCAACTTCCTCGGGATCTACGCCGGCGCGGCCAGCGCACCGGCGGTGCGCGCCGCGGTTGAAGACGCACCCGTATTGGTCACCGCCGGGGTGGTATTCACCGACATGGTGAGCGGCTTCTTCAGCCAGCACATCGACCCGGCCCGAACCATCGACGTCGGGCAATATCAGAGCACGGTGGCCGGCCACGTGTTCGCACCGCTGGAAATGGGCGCCGCGCTCGGGGCGCTGGCCGAGATCCTGACGCGGCGCGGGATCAGCTCACCACCGGTGGCGTCACCCGATGGCCAAGAGCCCGAAGCCGGAGCGCAACCGCCCGCACGCGATCAACCACTCACTCAGGAGATGGTGTGGGATCGGCTGTGCAACGCGCTGACACCCGGGAACGTGGTGCTCGCCGATCAGGGCACCTCCTTCTACGGTATGGCCGACCACCGGCTCCCCAAGGGGGTCACATTCATCGGCCAACCCCTATGGGGCTCAATCGGTTACACGTTGCCCGCGGCGCTCGGCGCAGCAGTCGCGCACCCCGACCGCAGGACGGTGCTGCTGATCGGTGACGGCGCCGCACAACTGACCGTGCAGGAACTCGGCACCTTCTTTCGCGAAGGGTTGTCCCCCGTCATCGTCGTGGTCAACAACGACGGCTACACGGTCGAACGGGCAATCCATGGGGAGACGGCGCCCTACAACGACATCGTCAGCTGGAGTTGGACCGACATTCCCAACGCGTTGGGGGTGGTCGATCACCTCGCGTTCCGCGCGCGAACCTATGGCGAACTCGACGACGCGCTCACCGCGGCGGCCGGGCATCAGGACCGCATGGTGCTCGTCGAGGTGGTGTTGCCGCGCATGGAGATTCCGCCCCTGCTGGTCGAACTCGTTCAACCCATGTCACCGGACGGCAGTAGACGCCGCTGAGCCGCGACCCGAAACCTAGGCCGGGTTCGGCTTCGACGATTTGAGTATGGCCTGGACGGTTCGCCGACAGCGGCCGCAGTCGGCGCCCGCCCCGCAGGCGTGGGCGACTGCCTTTGTCGTCGTCGCCCCGGCATTGACGACATCCGTGACCGTCTGGCTGGTGACTCCGTTACACAGGCAGACGAACATCGAGCGGTCGGCCCACTTAACTCTCGATGCGCATGATGTTGGAGAACTGGCCGACGAACAGCGGCGGGTACGGCCCCATCCCCGCGCCCGACATCCATTGAGCCGCGGCATCGGGGTGCTCGATCCACTGCCGCGCGCTCTGTTCGTCGGGGAACTCCTGCAGGATCAACACCTCGTGATTGTCGTCGAAAGCCCGGAATACCCAAGTCTTTCGGATGCCGGCCGCGGTAAACCTGTCCATCGCCGAGTCGACGCCCGCGGTCAGGGCCGCCACGTCGTCGACGGACGCGATAGCGGCCACCACGACCCCGGGCACTTCTGCAGACGACGGAGGCGCCGGGATGAATCTCTCGATGATCTCTCCGGCGAACACCGCGGGGATGTCGTCGACACCCGCCTCGTCGAACCAGTCAAAGAAGACCCGCGATCGCAGCAATTCGACGATCGGCTCACGACTGTGCAGACCGATCATCACCAGTACCCGGCCGTAGTCGTGCGTTGACGTATAGACCAGAACGTGATGGGCGCCGATGTCGGAGAGGGCGGCCCTGTTGCGCTCGAGCAGCGGCCACACCCGGCTCGGATCCGGGACCCGATAGTCCGACGCAATCACCATCGAGTGAATGTCGCCGTTGGTCATCGAAGTCGGTCCTTCATCACCTTTCCCGTCGCGTTGAGTGGGAGTGAATCAAGGAACTGTACCGCGCGCGGCACCTTGAATCCGGCCATGCGGTCACGGCACCAGCCGATCAATTCGTCGGCACCGACATCACCACCCCGGACAACAAAAGCCTTGCCCACCTGCCCGAGTCGCTCGTCGGGAACACCGATCACTGCCGCTTGCGCTACGGCCGGGTGGCTCAGCAGGAATCCCTCGATCTCGGCCGGGTAGGCGTTGAAGCCACCGACGATGAACATGTCCTTTTTGCGGCCGACGATGCGCAGGCGCCCGGTGTCGGTGAAGTTTCCCAGGTCTCCGGTGTGCAGCCAGCCTTCGTCGTCGATCGCTTGCGCGGTGGCCGCGGGGTCATCGAGGTAGCCCTGCATGACGCCGTAACCGCGGGCGAGCACCTCGCCGTCGTCGGCGATGCGCACCTCGACGCCCTCACACGGCACGCCCGCCGTGGTGGCGACGTCCTCGAAGGAATCGCCGGGCAGGGACAGGGTGACGTTGCCGGCCTCGGTGAGTCCGTACCCGGTCATCAGCGTCTCGAACGGCAGTTCGTCGTGGATGCGGCGGACCAGCTCGACAGGGATGTCGGCGGCGCCGGTCACGCCGGCCCGCAACGTCGACAGCTTGGACTTGTCCCCCACCGTCAGCAACGAGTGGTATAACGTCGGCGGCCCGGGAAGCATCGTGATGCCCTCCCGCGCAATGAGTTCGACGACGGTGTCGACATCGAACACCGCGACCGGCAGCATCGTCGCGCCGCGCAGGAAAGACGTGATGAGTCCCGCTTTGAGGCCGAACGTGTGGAAATACGGGTTGATCTGCAGGTAGCGGTCACCCCGGCGCAGATCCGCGAGCGTCGCCCACTCCTCGTACATGCGCAGCGTTTGGCGGTGGTTCATCATCGCGCCCTTCGGGCGGCCGGTCGTGCCCGAGGTGAAGATGATGTCCGAGATGTCGCTGCCGCTCACCGCCCGCTCGAACGGGGAACCGCTGGAAAGGAAGTCGGACTTCAGATCGATGACTGGCGTCCCCGCGGGCGCGGTGTAGTCCTGGCCCAGAAATCCCTTCTGCACCAGGACGGCCTTCACTCCGCTGCGGGCGATGATGTCGCCCGCTTCTTCGGTCTTGAACCGCGTGTTGACCGGCACCAGCACACCGCCCGCGGTGAGCAGTCCGAACGCCGCGATGATCCACTCCGCCGAGTTGGGCGCCCAGACGGCAACCCGGTCACCCTTGTCAACACCGAGGTCCGCGAATGCGCCTGCGGCGCAACGAATTCGCTCGACAATTTCGGTGAACGTGAAGCGCAGCGGACCATCGACGACTGCTTCCGCATCGCCGAACCGGTCCGCCGCGCTCAAGACCATCTCGGGGATGGTCTGCCAGTTTGGCTGGTCCGTCACACCGTGACGAGACGAGACAGGTTTCCGCCCATGATCTTTGCCTGGTCGTCGACGGACAGGTGCGACAGCGCGTTGACGTAGAACGTCGGCTCCGCCAGCCCTTCCGGGTGCGGCCAGTCCGAGCCGTACAAAACCTGATCCACCCCGACGAGGTTGACTAGATCGTCGATGCCGTCCTCGAAGAACGGGCTGACGTGGATTCGGTTCTTGACCATCTCGACGGGGTCGCTCGGGAAGGCTTCCGGGGCCTTGCGGAAGACCTCGGCCAGGCCGTCGAGCAGCGGGGTCATCCACTTCGAACCGGCCTCGACGATCGCCACCTTCAGCTTGGGGTGGCGGTAGAGCGCGCCGTGGATCACCCATGAGCCCACCGAGTCCTGGATCGGCCGCCATTCGTTGAGGATGCCCATCGCGTTGGTCTGGAACGGCAGCATCTCTGCGCTGGCACCGTCCCACTCGGAGGTGTACCGGGAGTAGCCGCTGTCGCTGGAGTGCATGCCGACCAGCAGGTCGTACTCAACGACCCGCTCCCAGAACGGGTCGAACTCGGGCAGCGCGAACGACCGGGGGCCACGGAATCCGGGGACGGGAGCCGGGCGGACCAAGATGCAGCGGGCGCCGCGCTTGACTGCCCACTCCAGCTCTTCGATCGCCTTCTCGACGATCGGCAGGGTGATGACCGGGGTGGTGAAGATCCGGTTCTGGTAGTTGAAGCCCCAGACCTCATCGAGCCACTCGTTCAGCGCGTGGACGAGGACGTGGATCGCAACGGGGTCGTCGGACAGCCGCTCCTCGAGGAGGCTGGCCAACGTCGGGAACATCAGGGTGCGGTCCAGGCCCAGCTCGTTCATCTTCTCCAGGCGCGGGCCGGGCTCGAAGAACGCCGGGATCGCGCGCATGGGCTCACCGAACAGCTCGCGCTTGGTCTTGCCGTCGGGGTTGCCGAACTTGAAGTACTCCTCCCAGGCACCCGGCCGGGCGACGACCTCGAAGGTCGGGTTGGGAATGTAGTTGCTGATCTGTCCGCGGATCGCGATCTTGGTGCGCCCATTGATCTGCACGTACTGGACGAAGTCCTTGTACTCCTTGGGCAGGAACTTGGTCAGCGCTTCCGGCGGCTCGTAGAGATGGTTATCCGCGTCAAAGATTGGAAACGGGACGTCTTCCCGATGCGACAACTGGCCCATGGAATCCTCCTTCGCGTTTTGTGAGAATACTATTCTCCTACCGGCTCGTCACCGCAACATGCCCCCGGCCGGGAGCGGAGTGCCCGGGTCAGCAGGTCACGATGATTTTGAAGGTCGGCCGAAGCCGCTTCATTCGGCTTGTCGGTCTTGAAACCGTTGGCGGTGCCGGTGATGGTGAATTTGTCCCCACTCATGCTCATGTCGGCGCTGCTGCCGTCGCCCCGGGCGTACATCCCGGTGAACCCACCCAGATTTTGGATGCGCACCGACTCGGCTGACGCCGGTTGCGCCCCTTCGTCGATGATCAAACTTGGCTCCGGCAAAGTTGCCGCCGATATCGATCGTCCGAGTCCATTCCCGTTGACTGCACTTCACGATGTGGAAATTCGCGTCCTTACCGTTGACGGTCACAGATGCCGTGCTGGAGAGTTGGGTTGGTGGTCGCGACGTGCATGCCCCGAGGCCGGCCACAGCGAGCACCGCGGCGGTCGCCGCGACGATTCGGTTCTGCACTGGGCCACCTCTAATCCTTGATGAACGAACCCGTTCAGCCTGCAGCGATGATGCTATTCTCGCCGCACGAGAATGCCAATATCGACGGCTCTTCGAGGAGCAAAGACGCATGCTGGATTTGGAGCTCGACAACGGGTTGGCGGTACTCACGATCGACCGCCCCCACGCGCGCAACGCGATCGCGCTCGACACCATGGACCAGCTGGAGAAGGCACTCGATGCGGCAGCGGGCGCCCAGGCCCTGGTGATCAAGGGTGCCGGCGACCGGGCGTTCGTGTCGGGCGGCGACCTCAAGGAGCTCAGCGCGCTGCGGACCGTCGAGGACGCCGCCGCGATGGCAAAGCGGATGCGGACGATCTGCGATCAACTGGCGGACTTCCCGGCTCCGGTGATCGCCGCGCTCAACGGCCATGCCTTCGGCGGTGGTGCCGAAGTAGCCGTTGCCGCCGACATCCGGGTTGCCGCAAGCGACATCAAGATTGCGTTCAATCAGGTGACGCTGGAAATCATGCCGGCCTGGGGCGGTGCGGAGAGACTGGCCGCGCTGGTCGGAAAGAGCAGAGCACTTCTTTTGGCAGGCAGCGGAATGACGGTAGACGCCGCCGAGGCCGAGCGGATGGGGTTGGTGGACGTGGTGTTGCCGCGCGCCTCGTTCGAGGAGGGCTGGCGTTCGATTGCCACCTCGCTCGCCCGCCAGCCGGCCGCCGAGATAAAACGGGTAATCAGCGGTGTTTCGCCTGATGAGGCGATAGCATCCTTTGCACGGCTGTGGGTTGCCGACGCGCACTGGCAGGCCGCAGAGCGGGTAATGAACCGAACCGCCAAGCCGCGCCCGGCCGCCGGAGGAGCGACATGAGTAGCAGCGTGAAGAGACTTCTGGGCATCGGTTCGGCGATGACTGTGGCAGCGCTGTTGGTGGGTGCCGGTTTGGCTGTGAGCACCGGACGGGCCCATGCCGACCCGGACGCCGGCCCGATCATGCATCACGTCAAGTACGCCGTCACCGCCGAGAATCCGATCTACACCGACATCTATTACCTGGACCACCAGCCGGCAAAATTCTCCGATTACAGCCACAACCCCTACTCGTTCACACCGCACATCGATGTCGATCTCGGCCCGGGCAAGCCGTGGACCTTCGATCTGGACATGACGGACCCCGACCACTACGCGATGGTCGTGGCGAGCACGGGCACGGAGCCCGGCACGCCGGGGCTTCACTGCGTGCTGGCGGTGGACGGAGTCGTCGTCGTATCCAACGGCGGCCCCAAAGGCGCGCTTTGCTCGCTGCGGAACTGGTGAACCACCCAGGTGTCCGGACACCCTCGGGATCGGCTGCGGCTCGCCTTCCAGGCGACGCAGGTAACTCTCGACTAATTCCACGGTTTCCGCGTGACCGGCGGAAATACCAACCGCCTGCTCGAGCACCAGGAATCTCGACAAGCTGGACATCAGCACTGCAACCACCACCGGCGGCATTTCCTTGCTGCCCACGCCATACTTCTGTAGCGCCGTCGTCACGGCTTGCCGTTGTTCTTCGCGGAAACGTTCGGCGTAATAAGCGATTTCGGCCCGCATCTCTTTGCGGTGATTGGCCAGCGCCATGAATTCCATGGAAATCCGGGTGAATGCGGGATCGGTGCCGAATCGCCACACCGCCCACAGCGGCTGCGGCGACTGCATCAGCTGCGCGTGCACCTCGAGCGCTTCTTCACCGCGGCGGCGGAAGACCTCGAGGAACAGCTCCTCCATGGTGCGGAAGTAGTAGTGCACCAGCTGAGGTTTCAGCCCTGCCTTGTTCGCCAGGCGGCGCGACGTGACGGCGGCGTAGCCCTCTTCGATCATCAATTGTTCGGCCGCGTCGAGCAGCAGGCCGCGGTTCTTGGCGTCGGGCGCCCCGATCCTGCGGGCCGATGTCATGCCGCTCTCCGTCCTGTCCGCGCTCGCCTGCCGACCACGGGAATCGTAGCGCGGCACGGCGTCGTGTCCTTGACCACGACATTACCGCCGTGCTAAGCAGGTGCTCAGCAGATTCTCGAAATCGGGCGGCGCTACCGCATGCCGCCGAACGTCACCGGTAAACCCAGCCCAGGGAGACACAATCCGATGAGCAACTACGACTCGATCGACTTCTTCACCGATCAGTCTCTGGTCCCAGATCCGCACCCCTACTTCGACTACCTGCGCAGCCAAAACCCGGTGCTGCGCCTGCCGCACTACGGGGTTGTCGCGGTCACCGGCTACGAGGAGGCCACCGAGGTCTACAAGGACCCCGAGACGTTCTCCAACATCGTCGCGCTCGGCGGCCCGTTCCCGCCGCTGCCGTTCCAAGTCGAGGGCGACGACATCAGCCCGCTGATCGATCAGCACCGCAGTTCGTTTCCGATGAACGAGCACATGGTCACCATGGATCCGCCGGACCACACAAAGGCCCGGTCGGTGCTGAGCAGGCTGCTGACGCCGAGCCGGCTGAAGCACAACGAGGAATTCATGTGGCGCCTCGCCGACCGCCAGCTCGACGAATTCCTCAGCACCGGTGAGTGCGAGTTCATCTCCGAGTATTCCAAGCCATTCGCCACCCTGGTGATCGCCGACCTGCTCGGCGTTCCCGAGGAGGATCACAAGGAGTTCCGCTCCGTCTTGGGAGCCGACCGTCCCGGCGCTCGGGTGGGGGCACTTGACCACGAATCGGTCGGCATCAACCCACTGGAGTGGCTCGACGACAAATTCTGTTCCTACATCGAGGATCGCCGCAGCAATCCGCGCGAGGACGTGCTGACCGCGCTGGCGACAGCGAAATATCCAGACGGATCCACACCCGAGGTCATCGAAATCTCCCGCTCGGCCACGTTCCTTTTCGCCGCCGGACAGGAGACCACGGCCAAGCTGCTCAGCGCCGCACTCCAGGTGATTGGCGACCGCCCCGATGTACAACAGCAGCTGCGCGACGACCGCAGCCTGATTCCCGGGTTCATCGAGGAATCCCTGCGCATGGACAGCCCGGTCAAGAGCGACTGCCGGTTGGCCCGCAGGGCGACCTCGGTCGGCGGCGTCGATATAGCCCCGGGCACCGTTGTGATGGTGCTACCGGGGGCCGCCAATCGCGACCCGCGCCGGTTCGAGAACCCGCACGAGTTCGACATCCGCCGCAAGAACGTCCGCGAGCACATGGCGTTTGCCCGCGGGGTGCACTCCTGCCCGGGCGGACCACTCGCGCGCGTGGAGGGCCGGGTCTCGATCGAACGCATCCTGGATCGGATGCCGCACATCGCGATCAACGAAGCCCACCACGGGCCGGCCGCCGATCGTCGATACACCTACGAGCCGACGTATATCCTGCGCGGCCTGAGCGAACTGCACCTGTCGTTCACGACCGCGGATGCGGTCGCCCCGGTGGGCTGAACCACTCTTGGGCGAGTACTAGCGGATCTGCGTTCCGACGAAATAGCAGCTGAGCATCGCGACGGCCATCACCACCACCCAGGCGTCGGTCAGTCGGCAGAGCAGAACCGGAGCGCTTCGCACCTCCATGAACTCGCGAAAGATGATGCGCACCTTGATAAGTGCGATCACGATGACGCTCGACGTCACCACCGCACTGGATTTCAGCGACCCGTCGACCGGTGTGGTCTATCCATAGGTAGCCGAGTGTGAGCAACGCCAGGATCACCCACACAACCAGCAGTCTCTTGTTGAATTTCACGCCTCACCTCACCACGTACAGCAGCGCGAAGATGAGCACCCACAGGAAGTCGACGGTGTGCCAGTAGGTGGCGCACGTTTCGACGATTTCCTGGGATGCCCGCGGTCTCGATGCCGCACTTCGGAGTTGGTAAACGATGACGCCGAGGACGACGAAGCCGATCAGCAGATGGACGAAATGGATCCCGGTGAGAAAGAAGTAGTAGGTGAAGAAGTCGTTGCTGTCGAACCCGTTTCCCGCGTGGACCAGCCGCACCCACTCAAACACCTTGAAGAAAAGGAAAACTGCGGCGAATGCGACCGTGATGAACACGTCTCGCAGCGCCGCCCGGTATGCACCGGCGCGCGACGACTGAACACAACGCGCCACCGACCAGGAACTGAGCAGCAAGACCAGGGTGTTGAAAACGCCGATACGCAGGTCCAGGTGCGCCTGAGAGTGCAAGAACAGCTCGGGACTTCGGGCTCGAAAGAACAGGTAGAAGCCGAAATATGCGGTGAAGACCAGTGTCTCGAACAACACGAAGGCCCACATGTCGGGCTGGCCCGGCACGAATTTGGCTGGCTTGGTCGCTTCGCCGGGATCGGACATCAGGCCGCCACCGTGGCAGCTGCTCGATCGGCTGTCCGCTTCCGCGGCGGGTCCGGCAGCGGCCCGGTACCGAAGTCTTCGCGGCGGATCATCTGAAACAACATGACGATGAAAGTGACTTGGTAGATGCCGAACACGACCATGTCCAGCCACCAAGCGATCTCGCCGTCCCATGCCAATACGCCACGCCGGAAGATCCAGCAGGGCGCCACGACGACCTCGGTCAGCGCGTTGCAGAGGTTGAGATAGCCGAACCATTTGGGGAACACCCGATTCTTGTCGAGCAGTATCGCGACCATCCAGATCAGCGAGCCGATCAGGAAGACTCCCATGGTTCCGTCGAAAGACAAGAAGGCGAAGTCGTAGAGCCAACCGATCACTTCGGGGTCGCGCTCTGGTCGCAGCGTCCCGACGATCAGCGCGATGCAGAGCAGCAGCATTCCGGGAACCGCACTGAGCGAGTAGATGATCAGATACGAATATCCGAAGGCGCGGCTGACCGACATGCGTCGCATCGAATACGCGATGAGTGCATTGTTGATGGCGATCATGCCGCTGATGGCGAAGATGATGCCAAAGCCAACGGGTATGCCGAGGTGGCGTTCGGAGAACCAGTGGACCTGTGTCGCGAGATCCCAGGTGGGTTCCGGCGGGGGCTGGACTTGCGCCACGATGAAGAACATCGGGAAGAAGAAGTTGTAGAAGACGACGAGTACCCCCCAAGCCAGCCACAGCTCGCGCTTGGGGCCGTGCCACAGGTGCCAGGCGATCCGGCGATACAGCGGGCCCGGGGGCGGCGCGGCCGGGGTGTCGGCGGTGTGATCACCGCGCTCATGCGTTGACCAGTTCATCTGGGCGCCCGGGGTTCTCGGCGCGCTCCCGATAAATGGCCTGGCCCAACACAACGCCCATCACGACGATCCAGACCGCAATGGCGACGTTCTTCACCCAGAACGACAGAAAGCCGTCCCACGCCAGCGGGCCGGTCAATGACACGCCAACGAAGGCAGCGGGCACCAACGCGGCCGCCACCAAGAGGTTGAAGTGAGCCACCCAACGGGGGAATACCGGACGTGTCTGATCGTCGAAATAGATTGCCAGGGCCAGGATTACGCTTTGCCCGATCAGAAACGGGACCACGATGGTGAAGGTGATCCAGCCGAAATCGTTGAGCAGCTGAGTCAGCTCCGGACTGCGCTCCGGGCGGAAGGCGGCCAGCAGCCAGCAGACGTTGGCGACGAGAAACAGAGTCGGACCGCCGGCCACGCAACCCAGCATCGCGTAGGAGAAGATCGGCGTCCGATGGGCCATCCGGCGGATCTGCAGCACGATCAGCGCCAGGATCGGGACGAGGCACACGCCGAACCAGTTGAACACGATCATGCTGTACCGGATCTCCGGAAGGTGGGCCGGATCCCGATAGAACGCGGCAACCTGCTCCGCCGGCATCGTCGGTGACATCGGCGGATTGAAGCCCGGAAACAGGAAGAAGGCGGCGATCCAGAGGATCACCGCCACGGGCAACGTCCACAGCAGAATGACCTCGCCGTCGGTGCGCCGCATCGCCGCGCGCGAGACTCCCCGACCTGTTGCATCGCCCCCGCCGATGTCGGACATCGCTGACTCCCTTCAGCACGAAACCGCATGGCTGCATTCGGCTCGTCACCGAAGCTAGCCGGTCGGCTAGCCTCGGTCAATAGCCGTTCGTCTAGTCTCGTTGAGTGGGAACAGCACGCCAGCCGGTCACCGACGGGGAGCTGAGGGTCGTCGCAGCACAGCCCTGCCCGGACGCGGGTGCTCGATGCCGCGCTGGATCTGTTCGCCCAGCACGGCGTCAGCGGCACGTCGCTGCAGATGATCGCCGACGCCGTCGGGATCACGAAAGCTGCTGTGTACCACCAGTTCCGGACCAAGGACCAGATCGTGATCGCGGTCACCGAACGCGAACTCGGCCGGCTGCTTCCGGCGCTCGAGGAAGCCGAGGCACACGGCAACGGGCCGCAGGCCCGCGATGCGCTGTTGGAACGCGTGGTCGAAATGGCGGTTCGCGACCGCCGGTTGGTGCGCACGTTGCAGTTCGATCCCGTCGTGGTGCGATTGCTGGCCGAACACAAGCCGCTTTCAACGGTTTATGGACCGCCTGTATCGAGTGCTGCTGAGCGATGCCGGCCTCGACGGGCGGATCGAGGCGGCGATGTTCTCCGGCGCGATCAGCACCGCTGTCATGCACCCGCTGGTCGCCGACATCGACGACGACACACTGCTCGCGCGGCTTACCGACATGATCCGGCGCCTGCTCGGTCTGCGTCAGGAAGCGCCGAAGTCATCCAGCTGAGGGAAGAACCAGGTAGTGGGTCAGTTTGGAAATCTCTGTCTGTCAGGTCAACGGTCTTGGCGTCGATACCGGATTTCTTGACCGCGTCAATGCCCTTCTCCGCGGGGCTGGTTGGCGAGAAAACACTGCACTCGGGTAACGGCATCGTTCGGCTTGACTCCCATACCCACTAAAATCCGGGCTACTTGATCAGAAGGAACACCAGAATCGAGATCGTTCGCGATCACATGAACGCTGGGAAACCAAACTTCTGCATCTACCCCCGGCGGCGGGG
The DNA here is from genome assembly GCA_963794245.1 of uncultured Actinomycetota bacterium. Taxonomy (GTDB): domain Bacteria; phylum Actinomycetota; class Actinomycetes; order Mycobacteriales; family Mycobacteriaceae; genus Mycobacterium. The sequence goes on from CAWCDD010000010.1 coordinate 1,053,675, forward strand.
GCTTCGCGTCGCCGCCTACGCAGCGAACGTAACCATCGATGCCGGTGTCAGCGCGAGCAGACGGCGCCCCCAGCAGCACGACCGGGGCGATGGGCAGGACGGCGATGGCCATGCCGACCGCCGCAGCTACATAGCTACGGCCGGAGCGAATAGCTCGCTGGCCGCTACTGAAATTGAGGATCTGCATCGCAATCGGCTCCCTAACGTCGCCCTCGCTGAATCCTAACTCTTTCAGACTGACCGATAAGAGTCTTGAGTCAGCTTGAAGTCCCACGTGCCCGAAAGCCGCCGGCAAATTACGAGGCTACGTGTCGGCGCGGATCCAGCTCATGATGCCGTCGTGGGCAAAACAGATCAGGAACAGGCCATCGGGCGACTGCGCGACGTAGTTCTGGTAATTCTGGCAGTTGGCGCCTTCGTCCTTGACTCCCGCCATTGGAGGTGACCGGAACCATCGCGGCTGATATCTCCTCGGCGAACCGCAGAACATCAGCCGTCCGGGCTGCGAGGCGAAGGAGACATAACCGTCCGCGACACCGAAGGCGTAGTAGGTGGTGTTGTCACACGGCGCTCCGAGGACCTGATGCGGCATGATGCCCGGCGTGCAGTCGGGGTAGTCGCAGACGGTCGGCCCGGCGAAGGACGGCGGCGCCGCCAGCACACCGGCGCCGAGCAACGCGGCAAATAGGGCCACGATTAATCGCACCCGATTACTTTGCCACACCTGAAAAGAAAATTCTCCTGGTTGGAGAAGATCGCCTGAGCAAGAACGGCCGTCGGCGCCGGGCCACCCGAACGCCACTGCGCCCCGTCCCGTGACGAGCGGGCATTTCCGCATGTAAGAGCCACGAAGGCAGCTGCCGATGACAGGCGTTGAGCCCGGGCCGAAGTGATAAGCTGCTTCTCCGTGCACGATCCGGAGGGGCCCGACGCCGACCATTGTGATGACCCGGCGGACGTGACCGATCCCGGCGAACCACAGTCGCGCTCAGGGGTCGACTCGGCGCCCTGCGCCCGCGTCGGAAACGGACGCAGAAGACGAAGTTGCCGAGGCTGAAGCGCGCGCCGAGGCGGCTCGGGCACGCCTCGCACGGCTGCGCCGGGCAGCAGAAACCGGGGACGCGGACGACGACGCCGTGTCCCGAGATGTCGAGCAGCGCCCCGCAAAGCCGACCCGGAAACGGCTACGGTTGCCGCGGCGTCCCGGGCGGCCGCGGTGGCTCCGCCGCCCAGGGCGCAAAACAATAGCTGTCGGCGTCGGCATCGTGCTCGCCTCCGCTTCTCTCGGCGCGAGCGGTTACATGCTGTGGCAGCACCACACCGCAGTGCATAATCGGCAGCTCGCCGCGGAGTTCACTGCGGCCGCCCGGCAAGGGATCACGGCGCTGATGTCGATTGACCCCGATCATGCCAAGGAGGACGTCCAGCGCATGATCGATGCCTCTACGGGCGACCTGAAGAGCCAACTGTCAGTGCTGTCCACCCTCATAGTCAAGAAGGCCGAGGAAACGAAGGTCGGCAGCAAGGTCACCGTGGAAGCCGTCGCCGTCGAGTCGTTGAGCGACAATTCGGGAGTCGTGCTTGTGGCGGCGAAAACCGATGCCACTGGGCCGGATAACGCCAAACCGCCACCGGCCTTGTTTCGGCTCAGTGTCAATATGGACCGCGACGGCGGTCAGCTCAAGATGTCGAAAGTTGATTTCCTGTCATGACTGTCGAGCGTGGCTCGTCGCTGGACAGCGCCGAAACAGCAATTGACGGCGGAAATTCCGCCCGCCGACGAGGATGGCGGCCACCCGCTGGCGAGGGATCGGCACGCTTGCGCCGGCTGGCAGCGATCCGGCGCTGGGCCCGCCGGTGTTTGGCAAGGTGGCGTTCCATAGTCGCGACAACGTTGGTCGTTGCCGCCGTGGGAGTCGCTGCCGGTGTGTACTTCATTCTGTACCGGCCGGATCAGCGGGTCGACGATGCGGCGGCACACCGGGCAATCCAGGCGGCGTCAGATGGTGCCGTGGCGGTGTTGTCGTATTCCTACGACCATTTGGATCGCGATTTCGCCAACGCGAAATCGCATCTCACCGGCGAGTTTTTGGCCTACTACAACAAATTCACCGACAATGTCGTCGCGCCGACGGCGCAGCAGGGGCAACTGACGGCGACCGCCAAGGTGATTCGGGCCGCAGTTTCGGATTTGCATCCCGATTCGGCCGTCGTGCTGGTTTTCGTCGACCAGACCACGGCAAGCATGCAAAAGAAAGATCCCGCGAAGGACGCAGAGCGCCGTCCTGGTCACGCTGACAAAGGTCAACGGTTCCTGGCTGATCGCGAAATTCGACCCGGTCGGATGAGCGCGGCAAATCTTGTTCTAACCGTTACCTGGTCGGCCGAAGCGGTGTAACGTCATCGCTCGAGAACGCCGCAACCGATGGCGAAAAGCTGCCAGAGGCACTGTCGGATTATGCGCTTCGAGGAGCACCTGATGCGTTCAGCTAAAACACTCACCACCGCAACGCTGGTGGCTGCCACTGTATTCGGCGGTTTGGGCACGGCATCCACAGCCCAGGCAACAACCAAGGAAGAAGTGGCCATCAACGGGACATTCCGCGCTACGTCCATCGGCGATTACGCCCAGAGAAATGACCAATACTTCGGCGAGCCGACGGTCTACCAAACATGGACCATCAGCTCGACGTGCGACACATTCCAGGAATGCCACGGCACGGTGACGAGCGACCAGGGCTGGAGCGCGCCCCTATATATGAATCGATGGGCAGATGTGGAAGGTGAAGCGCGAAGTGCCGAATTGGGAGCGGTGCGAAGACGGTACCGCGTTCCCCGGACAGCAGACCTTCTTATTTCTACCCAGTGAACGACAATGGTGGATATCAAATCGGGTCGCCGGTCTTCTCCGGCAAGGACAAGACGGTCGGCCCAAGCGGTGCCTGCGGGCAAAACCAGTGGCTTGATATCGCAATGCCGTTGCGCCTGGACCAGCTCTCCTGACCGGGCGGTCGTGCGCTTCATTGCCGGCCCAGCCGCAGACGGCGCTTCAGGTGGGAAGCATGTCCTTCCACGTCTTGGGCGCCTTCGAGGTCGCGAGATCCGACTGCTGGTACAACTTCCCGTCCGGACCGACATAGCGCCCGGTGCGCGGATCGTACTTTGCCACCACGATCGACGGCGCGGGCTTAGATGCGTTGGCCTCCGAACGAGCTTGGCGCAGCCTGGGGCTGTCCACCGTCGACCTGATCCTGTGGTGCGGGCGCAGCGGGTGGCGCGGGGTGCGGCGCGGGAAGCTCTCCCGGTGCCGGGACGTCGAGTGGCGCAAAAGCCGGAACGTCAGCCGACATTGGCGACATAGGCGCCAGCCTCGGTCCCGACGACGGCACGGGCGGTACAGCTGCTCCAACCGTGCCCGGTGGTGGATTTTCTCCCCGCGGCCCCGCCGGTGTGCCGCGCGGCACCGCTCCCGGCGGCAGCGGCGTTCCCTCGACCGGGCCGAAGATCCTGTCGTTGCCGGTAATCCGGTCATCGGGCGGGACGCCCTGGGCGAGCAGGTTCGGATCCAGCGGGTAGGGACCGAGGGTGTGCTGGCGCATCGCCAGCGGCATGAACGGCTTGTCGCTGTTGCAGATTTCGACGGTAGGCGCGCGCTTACCGGGGTGACCCATGCAGGGATAGTTGCGGGCACCGCGAACCGCCATCGGCGAATCCTGCGGGAGTTTGCAATACAACCCGTCCGGTGTGTCGATGTCGCTCAGGTCGTCCGGGGATCGCCATGTGTTGGGCGGCATGAAGCCGACCGTGCAAATAGGCGGATCGTCGACCGTGAGCTGCGAAGTCGCCGACGGCCTTACCGTCGGGATGGTTTTCGCCCGTAGCAGCCTGCTCGATAGCAACCGCGGACGGCAGCAACACCAGCAGCTGCTCGATCGAGGGGTGGTAGGTGACGCCGATCTGCCCGATGGTGGTCAGGTTGGCCAGCAACACCGGCAGCGTCGGTTTGATTTGGTCGAGAAGCCGGGACGCTTCGTCCGCAGCCCCAGGACCGTTTTGCAGGATGGTGCGGAAGTGGGAATCGTTGTTCACCAACACATCCGAAATCCCGGCGAAGCTACGTGCCCACGTCCTGATCGAATCGGTGGTGCGTGCTTGCGTATCCAGTAGCGGCCCAGTGTCTTCGGTGAGGGCTTTGGTGCGATCGACGACGCCGTTGGAGTCGCGGGACAGTGTCTCTGAGGAATCGATCAGTGACCCCAGGTCGTAACCGGAACCGTTGAAGCCCTGGAAGGTCTCGTCGAGCAATTGGCCGAGTTTGGTCTTCGGGATGCTGCCGACCAACGCATTGAGCTGTTCGAGCATCGGCCCGACCGCCTGCGGAATCGTCGTGTCGCGCACGGCGATGACCGAGCCGTCGTGCAGGTAGGGCGGCGAATCGGTTTTGGGCCGCAGGTCCACATACTGTTCACCCACCGCGGAGACACTGAGCACCTGCGCCGTCAGGTCCGCGGGGACCTTGGGTGAAGTGTTAAGGGACAGCGTCGCTTTCGCGCCGGTCGGCGTCAACCCCACCGAGGTGACCTTGCCGAGCTGAACCCCACGGTAGGTCACGTTGGAAAACTGGTACAGGCCGCCGGTAGCCGGCAGCTCCAGCGTCACCGTCATCCGGCCGATGCCCAGCAGGGTCGGCGCTTGGATGTAGAAGAGGACCATCGCGATCACGCCAAGGGTCCCGACGATCGTGAAGATCGCCAGCTGGATCCGAACGAAGCGCGTCAGCATCTATCCACCACCTCCCGTCGGTGCCGTTGCCGGCGGCGGCGTTGACCAAGACCCGCATCAGGCACCGGTGCCCGGCGGCAGGCCCGGGCAGCGGACCGCAGCCGGCGCGGCCCAGGCAGCGGGCACCCGGCGGAGGCCCGGGCAGCGGCAGCGCATTGGGATCGACCCACGGTGGCCTCAGCGGGTTATGCAAAGGATCGAGGGTGTAATTCATGCGATACGGGTCCCCGGGCTCCGGTGGCACGGGCATGTCCAGCTGTCCCCAGTGGGTCCCCAACAGCAGTCCCTTCTTGAGCCGTGGAATCGTCAGGTCAAGATCGACATGCAGGTTGAAGTAGTCGCCTCGGACCGCTCGGTCGACGAAGTTCTGGGTGAACGGGAACACGAACCCCGCCGCGATCGCCGCGCCGAACTCCGGTCCGACATCGGCGAGCGCTTTGATGGTCGGCTCCAGGTTTTTGAGGTTCTTGACCAGGTCGGCCTGGGCGTCGTTGACCAGCCTGGTGGCGGTGTTGCTGAACACGCGAAGGTGGTCCAGGGCCGCCGTCAGGCGCGGCCGCTCCTTGATCAGCACATCGAGCGCGGGCGGTATCTTGCGCAGCGCCTCGGTGAGAACGTCGCGTTGCTCGGCGAATGTGCCGGCAAGCCGGTTCAGCGCCTGGATGGAGTCGACGATGTTGTCCCGCTGGTCGTCCAGCGTCCCCACGAACGTGTCGAGGCGAGTAAGCAGATCACGCACGGCGCCCTCGTGCCCGGACAGGGCGGCCGAGAAATTGTGGATGACCTCCCCGATCTGCCCCAGTCCCCCGCCGTTGACGACCGCGCCCAGCGACGACAGCGTCTGCTCGGTCGACGGGTAGGCGATCGACCGGCTCAGCGGGATGGTGGCACCCGGCTGCAGCCGTCCGCTTCCCGACTGGCCCGAGCGGCGTATTGAGCTCCACATGCATCGAGCCCAGCAGGCTGGTCTGACCGACGGTGGCTACCACGTTGGCCGGGACGACGACATCGCGCTTGACCGAGATCTCGACGTCGGCGTGCCAGCCTTGCACCCGCATCGTGCCGACACTGCCGACGACGACGTCGTCGATCATCACCGGCGAATTCGACTCCATCGTCCCGACATTCGGCAGCTCGACGTGGTAGATGTTGGCCCCCGGCCCGCGTCCGACCGCACCGGGCAGTGGCAGTGAATTCAGGCCGTGGAATGCGCATCCCGTCGACGTCAACACCACGCAACAGCCGACGGCGAACACCCGCCGAACCGCAACCCGGGCGATCATTGCTGTGGCCCTTCTGCCGGCAGCAGCATGCCCGACACGCTCGGCGCCGGCGGTGGTGGTGGCATCGGTGTCGACGGTGGGGGCGGCAGCGGCATCGCCGCACCCGGTATCCGCGCCAGTGGCACCGACCCCGGCGGCCCCACCGGATCACCCGGCAGGCCGGTGTAGGCCGACACCGCGGGCGGGATCTCGGGTGGTCCGGGTTTCGGGCCCTCGCCGCCGGGTGCCAGGCGCGGTTCGGTGTAGAGAATCTTGGACGGGTCGATCGACTTCTGCAGAAAGGGTTGATGGGAAGTGGCGAGTTGTTGAAGTTGAGCAGTCGCAATCCGGGACCGAGAAACAGGGCGCACAGCTTGCCCGATTCGACCGCGGTGACGTTCTCGATGGCGCCGATTTGGTCGCAGCCCGGAGCGGACAGCAGAAGCTGACCGCCCCACGTGGGATTCGCGAAGTTCATCAGCCCGAACCCTCCCACGATGGTTCCGGTGTCGGCGTTGTAGTCGTTGAAGAAGTTGCCGAGCGCGTTCGGCGCGCCGTGCAGAATGTTTTCCAGGGCCATGTGGTGATCGACCAGGTTCTGCGTGACATCGGCCAACCTGGCAATCTGCTCGCTGGTCTGGTTGCGAGTGCCGGCGATGAATCGCTGCACCTCGCCGACCGCCGTCGACAGATCGGTCAGCGCCGCGTCCAGGTCGGATTTGCTGTCGTTGACCACGCTGGTGAGCGTGGCCAGGCGGTCGTTGAACTGCACGATCTGGACGTTGCTGTCGCGCAGCGCGCCGACGAAGGTCTGCAGGTTTTTGATGATGTCGACGATGTTGCCGCTGCCGTTGGCGAGGATCCGGGCCACTCCTGACAGTTGACCGAGTGTTTGCCGCAGCTTGTCGCCGTTAGCCGTCGAGAGCATTGGCGGCGCTGTCGATGAAACGGCCCACGGACGTGCCCGATACCCCACTCTTGGGTCCCAAATCCGTTGCCAGCCGCATCAACTGGGTTTTGACCTCGTCCCACTCGACCGGCACCGCGGTCCGTTCGACCGGTATAACTGCCCCGTCGTGCATGACCGGCCCGCTATCGCGATAGGCCGGTGAGAGCTGGACGTAGCGGGCGGCCACCAGATTCGGGGCGACGATTACCGCCTTCGCGTCCGCCGGAATGGGCACGTCGCGGTCGACCTCGAGGGTCATCTTGGCCTGCGTGCCCTGCGGCTCAATGGATTTGATGTTGCCGACTTTGACACCCGACACCCGCACCTCGTCATGGGGATAGATCGCGGTGGCGGTGGTGAAATAGGCGGTAATCGTCCGTGGGCCGAAGAACGTATTACGGACGACCACGGCCAGCGCCGGCAACGATCAGCCCGACCAGGACAACCGCCGCCACGGCCGCCAGCCTGCTGCGCGGGATCCGGGAGATCATTGCGATCCTCCGATCCCTGCCGCCCAACGTACAGCCAGGGCACGTCGGAATAGCGTTGTACGGCCAGGGGGTCAGCGACCGAGGTACCGGCGACGGGAAGCCGGGACCGCGAGCCGTGTCGAAGGTGCGGAATCCCCAGAGGTAGTCGAAGAACGGCTGGAAGAGTCTGCGGGGCAAGGAAGTTCGGGACGAACGCCGAGTAGGCGTACATGCTGGAGATGGCCTCACCGACCGTGATCTCGAATTTGGCGAGACCCGGCAGCGCTTTGGCGATGTTGTCGCGGTTCTTCTCCAGCACCCCGGTCACCCGATTCAGCCTCTCCAGCGTCGGTGCCAATGTGGCTTCGTTGTCGTGCACCAACGCCGTCAGCTGCTTGGCCACCACCGACGTGTTGGCCAGCAGGTCCACGATCTCTTGTCGCCGCGCCACCAGGACTTGGAGCAGAGAGTCGGAGTTGAGGATGAGCTTGTTGACCTGCTGGCTGCGTTCGGAAAGAACCCCGGTGACGTCGCCGGCACTCTTGAAGAGGTCGCCCAGGTTCTTGTTACGACTGTTGAGGGTGCGTGATAGCCGGGTGAGTGCGTCGAAGGCCGGACCCATTTGGGGTGCGATCTGGTCGAGCGTCGCCGACAGCGTGTCCAACGACTGATTCAGCGCCGTGGTGTTGGTTCCCGCGGTGTCCGATGTCAAGTCGCTGACCGCTTCCGTCAACGAATAAGGCGAGGACGTGCGCGAGACGGGAATGAGAGCCATCGGGTGCATCGTGCCGCTGCCGGCGGACTCCAACGTCAGCATCCGCTCGCCCAGCAGCGAGCCGGTGCGGATGTGCGCGGTGGTCTCCGACCCGAGCAGGACGTTGCCCTTCGTCGTGAACGTCACCAGAGCATCGCCGTGGCGCAGCGACACATCCGACACCGTGCCGACCTTCATCCCCGACACAATCACCGGGTTGCCCGCCGCGATGCCGCCGGCTTCGGAAAACAGCGCCTGGTACCGGACCATCGTCGCCCATGAAACGAACCGGTCGGGCGACAAGCCCACCAGGATGACCATCACCGCCAAGACGACGCCGATGAATCCGGCCTTGACCCGGCCACCTCCGCGATACTTAAGCATTAGGGTTCCGTGCACCTTCCTGCATCTGACCTAAAGATATTGGCATGCACCGTCTTGCCCTGAAGATCCGTGCCGCGGAGTTCTAACTGGCAGAGGTAGTACGGGATGGTGGCGCCGTTCACGCCGAGTCGGACCAGCTTGCGGTAGTTCTTCGGCGCCTTGCCGATTGCGGCGTCGAGGCGGTCCTTGTCGTTATCGAGTATCGGCGCCAGCCGATTCAACTGAGCTATGGTGCCGGACAGCGGCGGCCGCGCGCTGGCCAACAGATCTGCCAGCGAGGCGGTTCCCCTGTCCAGGGCGTCAATGGCGGGCCCGATGGTGTCGCGGTCATTCGACAGCCCGCTGACAAGCTGCTCGAGGCGATCGATCGCGCCGGAGAACTGTTTGCCGTCCTTGGAAACCGTGCCGACCACGATGTTGAGGTTGTCGATCAGTTGCTGCACGGTTTGATCGTTGTCGGCCAAGGCATTCGAAAACGACGTCGTCTTGGTGAACAGCGACTCGAGGGTCCCGCCTTGACCCTGGAAGACCTGCAACAATGCCGAGGTTAGCGCGTTGACGTCGCGCGCATTCAGGCCCTGGGTAACGGGTTTCAGTCCGCCGAGCAAGCAGATCGAGGTCAAGCGCCGGCGCGGTGCGGTTGACGGGAATCTGACCGCCGTCCGGCAGATGCTTGGTCGAGCCCGGACCGTCGACGAGTTCGAGGTAGCGATCGCCCACCAGGTTGAGGTAGCGGACCGCCGCCCTGGTGCCCTCGGTGAGGACGACGTTGCGGTCGGCGTCGAACTTCACCACAACTTTCTTGTCCGGCTGCAGCGAAACGCTATCGACCGTGCCCACCCGGATCCCGGCGACCCGCACCGACTGCCCCGGCTTGAGACGCGACACGTCGGTGAACACTGCCGAATACCCGGTCGTCGAACCCGTCCGGTACTGGCCGAAGATGAAGAACAGGAAGGCGGTAAGCATCGCCATCACGACCGCAAAGATCCCGAACTTGATCAGCGTTGCGCGCGTTCTCATCCGGGTTGTCCGATCTGAGCGGGGTTGCGTGGCGGGCCGGCGATCGGCCCGTACAAGCAGCTGTTTGAGGACATCGAAGTTGAGCAACAGCTGCGGGTTTCCGTACCCCACCGGGTTGGCGCCGATATCGGTAATCAATTGCGGCGGGTTCGTGTTGAACGGCAGCTTCGGCAGACCCACGCACTGCGGGCCGCCCGTCGCCGCAACCTTGGGCAGGTTCGTCGGATACCGATAACGTTCGGCGCCCCACGTGAGGCTCGCCGATATGTTGATGCTCGGTTCCGACAACGGCGCACCGTGCGACAATCTGTACGAGGCCGCCGAAAGCTGCAGGTGAGCGCCTCGTGGTACTCGTTGAGTCAGATCGGTGGTCGGCACCAGCAGATGCATCACATCCGTCAGCGGTTGGCGGTTCGCCGACAAGACGTCGTTGCCGATGTCGGCCAAGCCGATCGCGCTGATCAGCAACGCATCCAGGTTGTTCTGCTCGTCGACAATCGTCTTGCTGATCCGGGTCGCGTTGGAGGCGGTCTTCACCAGGTCCGGTGCCGCGTCGGCATAGGCGTTGGACACCGCCGGTAGGACCGCGAGGTCATGACGGAATGCGGGAAGGCTCGGCTCCAGCCTGGCCAGGAACGAATCCAAGTCGCTCAGGGATTGGCCAAGCTTTGCGCCCCGCCCACTGAACGCTTGTGCCAGCGCACCCAGTGACTCGTTGAGCTTCGGCGGGTCGATGTGGGACAGAACCGACACCAATTGCTGGAACACCGTGTTGATTTCGACCATGACGTGCTGGCCCTGCAGCGTCTGGCCACCGTGTAGCCGCTGCGCCGAGGGCTGGGCAGGTTCTACCAGCTGGATGGACTTCGCGCCGAACACCGTCGATGACGCGATGTCGACCAGCACGTTGCCGGGAATGAAGTGCAACTGCGACGGGTCCATCGCCAAGTGAATCGCCGCTTGGCCGTTGGGCAGCGATTCGATCGACGGCGACCTTGCCCACCTGCACGCCGCGCATCTTGACCTTGGCGTCCGGGTTCATGACCAGGCCGGCTCGTTGCGAAATCACGGTCACCGGCACGGTTTCGGTGAAGGAGCCCTGAAACAGACCCACCGCCACCGCGAAGATGACGGCGACGACGGCCACGGTGGCCAGGCCCGCCAGCGGGCGCGCGTAGGACTGGGCACCGAAATGGCGCCCGGGTGACGCGGCGACAGGAGACGCGTCACTGGCGGCTTCAGACCGGTCGATGGGGCCCGGCCCGAATCTGTCTGTCACGTCTGCCTCCTATCCGGACAGGTTGAAGTTGCCGTTGGAACCGTAAATCGACAGCGAGATCAGCAGCGTTACCGACACCACGACGATCAGCGAGGTGCGCACCGCGTTACCAGTCGCGTTGCCGACACCGGCCGGCCCCCCCGACGCGAAATAACCGTAGTAAGTGTGGATCAGCAGGATGGTGAGCGCCATCATGATGGCCTGCAGGAACGACCACAACAAGTCGATCGGGTTCAGGAACGTGTTGAAGTAGTGCTGGTACAAACCCTGCGACTGTCCGAGCAAGAACGTCGTGGTGAACTGGCTGGCCACGAACGACAGGATTACGGCGACGCTGTACAACGGCGTGATAGCGATCATTCCCGCCAGGATTCGGGTGCTCACCAAATAGGCAACCGGCCGAATGGCCATGCTCTCCAACGCATCGATTTCTTCGTTGATCCGCATGGCACCCAGCTGAGCAGTCACCCCGGCGCCGAAGGTGGCCGCCAGACCGATCCCGGCGACCACCGGTGCCGCGATACGCACATTGATGAACGCGGCCAGAAAGCCTGTGAGCGCCTCGATGCCGATGTTGCCCAGCGAGGTGTAACCCTGAATGGCCAGCGTGCCGCCCGCCGCCAGCGTCAGGAAGCCGACAATCACGACGGTTCCGCCGATCATCGCCAAAGTGCCTGCGCCCATGCTGATCTCGGCAATCAGTCGAACGACTTCGCGCCTGTGATGGGTCGCTGCGAAGGGTACTCCGGCGAGCGCTCTACCGTAAAACAGGGTATGGTCGCCGATCCGGCCCAACGAGGCAACCGGTTTCTCGAATTGGCGGCTCAATCGCGGATATACAGCCCTCAGCGCCATTGGCAGCCCCTACTTCGCCGTCATCTTGATGCCGATCGCGGTGACGACCACGTTGACGACGAACAGGGACATGAAGGCATAAACCACGGTTTCGTTTACCGCGTTGCCAACAGCCTTAGCGCCCCCGCCGGTGATCGACAGGCCCCGATAGCAGGCGACCAAGCCGGCGATGAGGCCAAAAAGGGCTGCCTTGACGCACGAAATGACCACCTCGGGCACGCCGGTGAGCAAGGTGATACCCGCGGCGAACGCGCCGGGATTCACGTCTTGCACAAACACCGAAAAGACGTAGCCGCCAAGGACGCCAATGATGACGACCAGGCTGTTGAGCAAAAAGGCGACCAACCCAGAAGCCAACATGCGCGGGGTGACCAACCGTTGCACCGGGTTGATGCCCAGCACCTCCATCGCGTCGATTTCTTCGCGAATTGTTCGCGACCCAAGGTCCGCACACATTGCCGTAGCACCCGCGCCCGCCACGATCAAAACCGTGACCAACGGGCCGAGCTGGGTGACCGCACCGAACGCGGCACCCGCACCGGATAGGTCCGCCGCGCCCAGTTCGCGCAAGAGGATGTTGAGCGTGAAGCTGACGAGGACGGTAAACGGGATCGCTACCAGCAGGGTGGGAGCCAGCGCCACCCGCGCGACAAACCAGGACTGCTCCAAGAACTCCCGCCACTGGAACGGCCGGACGAACACGAACTTGACCGCGTCGGCCGACATTGCGAACAAGGCTCCGACCGCCTGCATGGGCCCCGAGATGTCCCATTTCAGTTTCAGCGCAGGCAATCCCGCTGACCAGTGGTCTGCGCCCTTAATTGCCATCGGTCGTCAGCCCCTTCCCACGCTACGAGACTGACAGTCTTGTTGTTGCGCACCGGCTGAGGTAAATTCGGCTCAACCGACGATCCCGAGTCGATGCTGCCGACTACGAAATGCCCGGCGGGCAGCCGAAATTCGGCAGTCGATCGCCGGCGTGGCAGCGCTTGCCTTCGTCACGCCAGGTCCCTCCGTTCAGTTGACACATCAAAACGAAGAGCCCGGCGTCTTGAAGCGTCCGGCCATTATGACTCATGCCACGTCCAGGTGGAGCAAAAAACGCAGAACCGTTATCGCACACGCAAACATTTCAGTCTGCTCCACTCTCAGGTAACGGCGCCGGCCGTCTTGAGTTCGATAATGCGATCCCAGTCGAATCCCAATTCCTGCAGGATCTCGTCGGTTTGTTCGGCAAATCCCGGTGCCGGTCCGGTATGCGGCGCGGTGACGTCGAACTGAACGGGGTTGGCGACCAACTCGAGTTCGCCTGCGCGGACCATATATTCGTTGGCCCGGATTTGAGTGTCTTCGGCTGCCTGCAACGTGTCCTGCACCGGCGCCCAGGGCCCGGCCAACGTCGCAAAGCGTTCGCTCCACTCGGCAAGCGTGCGGGTTGCGATCACCTTGGTCAAGATCTCAACTGCTTCTGCCGTATTCGCGGTGATCTGCTCGACGGTGGCAAACCGCGGATCGTCGGCCAGCTCGGGCAGGTCAACGTGCCGGCACACATCGGCCCAGAATTTCGTCGGCTGCATCATCACGAAGGAGATGTAGCGGCCATCCGATGTCGTGTACAGCCCTACCAACGGGTTGTTGGGTGCGCCGTGCACGCCGGGTGGTGGTGCTTCCAGTCGCTGGTTCAGGTGCTTGGTCAATGCCACGGTGTGACCCATCGACCACAGTCCGCTGCCCAGCAGCGACACGTCGACGACGGACGGTTCGCCGGTGCGCTCGCGCTTGAGCAATGCCGCCGCGATGCCTCCGGCCAGGTTGGTCCCGGAGATGGTGTCGCCGTAGGCAGGTCCCGGCGGCGCGATCATGCCGGGCATCCCCATCGGGGTGATGGTGGCGGCTGTTCCGGCCCGGCACCAGAAGGCGGTCATGTCGTAGCCGCCCTTGGTCGCCTCTTCACCGCGGGGTCCGAGCGCACTGCCCCGCGCGTAGATGATCGACGGGTTCACCGCCCGGATGTCGTCGACGTCGATGCCGAACTTCTGCCGGGCACCGGGCAGGAAGCTGGTCAAGAAAACATCCGAGCGGCGGACCAACTCGTAGAGCACTTCCTTGCCCTCGGGAACCGACATGTCGAGTCCGAGGCTGCGCTTGCCGCGGTTGGCGTGCTCGATGTTGGGATTCGGATCGCCTTCGACGCGCAACATGCCGGTCTGCCGAAGTCCACGCTGCGGGTCGCCCGTCACCGCGTGCTCGACCTTGACCACATCGGCGCCCCATTCGGCCAACACGGCGCCCGCCGACGGGACGAACCCGTACATGGCGACTTCCAGAACGCGAATGCCCTCCAACGGCCTCATTGATTGCCTCCCATCACCGGAACGGCAAAGGTCTTGCGCTCCAAGAACCCTTCGAGTCCGGCGACGAGACTGCGGTCGATCAACAGTCGGCGCGCGACCCCTGAGCCAGCGTGTTTCCGCGACTTCCGACACTGTGACCTGCGCTGGCATTCGGCTCCTCTTGTGGTGACGGTCACGAAAATTTCATTCTCTTCCCGGGCGAATCTTACATTCGTGTCTCGAGAATTCAAGAAAGTCATAGGAACGGCTGACCAGCGCCGCAACGGCGCAGACGATACCCTGCGACGGTTTTCAGCCCAGGCTGTGGGGTGTTTCGTGGACATGTTGCACGCCACTTCGGCGTGAGAGTAAGGTTCTCATAATTGCGAAGGAGATTCTTTGTGACTGAGACGGCCGCATCTACCTTAGGGGCCTTGGCATGAAGACCGCGGTGGTCACCGGTGGCGGATCCGGCATCGGTCTGGCGGTCGCGCACCGGCTGCGCGCCGACGGCATTGACGTCGCGACCATCGATCTCAGGCCGTCGGACGCCGAGCTCGTCTTTCACCGCCGACGTGACGGATCGTTCGCAGGTGGACGCCGCACTGTCGGCGATCCGCGCACAACTGGGACCGGTGGCGATTCTGGTCAACGCCGCGGGCCTGGATGGATTCAAGCGGTTCGGCAACATCACGTTCGAGGACTGGCAGCGCGTGATCGACGTCAACCTGCACGGGGTCTTCCACATGATTCAGGCGGTGCTGCCCGACATGGTCGAGGCCGGGTGGGGACGCATCGTCAACATCTCGTCGTCGAGCACACATTCCGGCGCTCCCTACATGTCTCACTATGTCGCGGCCAAATCTGCGGTCAACGGACTCACCAAATCGCTGGCGCTCGAGTACGGCCCAAGCGGCATCACGGTCAATGCGGTGCCGCCCGGTTTCATCGACACCCCGATGCTGCGCAGCGCCGAGCAACGCGGCTATCTCGGCGACATCGACGAGACCATCGCCCGGACCCCGGTGCGCCGGATCGGCAAGCCCGAAGACATCGCGGCGGCATGCGCATTCCTGGTATCCGAGGAAGCCGGTTACATCACCGGCCAGATACTGGGCGTCAACGGCGGTCGAAACACCTGAGCCCCCACCACAGCCCCGGAGGAGACATCGTGAAGGTCTGGGTTGATTCAGAACGCTGCCAGGGCCACACCCTGTGCGCGATGATTGCGCCGGATTCATTCCAGCTCAGCGACATTGACGGCAGTTCGTCGGCGGTCAACGAGGTGGTGCCCGCCGACCAGGAGGACCAGGTTCGCGAGGCCGCGCATTCGTGCCCGGAGCAGGCGATCATGATCACGGACGAAACCTAAAGGGAGACAGCACCTTGAGCGTCGACGATGTCGTGAGCGACGGCGACCGTAAGAAGCAGCAGTATCACTTCGACCGGCACAACGCGGAGTACCGCTCGCAGTTCAAGCAGATCACCGAGGAGATGCACGCCAAGTGCCCGATGGCGTGGACCGAGACCTATGGCGGGCACTGGGTCGCGGCCGGCAGCCACGAGGTTTTCGAGCTCGCCCGCTGCCCCGCGGTCTCCAACGACCACGACATCAACAACGAACGTCGCGGCTACAAAGGGATTTCGATCCCGACCGCCAGCCGGGTCAGCGCGGTGCGCGGCGGCATCCTGGAGATGGATGAGCCCGACCACCGCATCTACCGCACCGTGCTCAATCCCTATTTGTCGCCGGCCGCGGTCAAGCGCTGGGAACCGTTCATCCACGACATCACCCGCGCCTGCCTCAACGAGAAGATCGAGACCGGCAGCATCGACTTCGTCGACGACCTGGCCAACATCGTGCCCGCGGTATTCACGTTGGCGATGCTGGGCATTCCACTGAAGAAGTGGAACCTCTACAGCGAGCCGGTTCACGCGGCCGTCTACACCCCGGAGCACTCCCCCGACATCGAGCGGGTCACCGCGATGCACCGCGAGATGGGGCTCGACATGGTCACCAACATGCACGAGATTCGCGAGAATCCGCGGCCCGGCATCGTCAATGGGTTGCTGCAGATGCGGATTGACGGCGAGCCCGCCCCGGACCTGGAGATTCTCGGCAATCTCGGCCTGGTCATCGGTGGCGGCTTCGACACCACGACCGCGTTGACCGCCCACTCGCTGGAATGGCTTTCGCAGAACCCCGACGAGCGCGAGCGGCTGTCCAAGAACCGCGACACGCTGCTCGACCCGGCGACCGAGGAGTTCCTGCGCTTCTTCACCCCCGCCCCCGGTGACGGCCGGACCTTCTCCGACGACACCGAACTCGACGGACACCAGTTCAAAGAGGGTGAGCGGCTGTGGATTTCGTGGGCCATGGCCAACCGCGACCCGTCGGTGTTCGCCGATCCGGACGACGTTGTACTCGACCGTAAGGGTAACCGGCACTTCAGCTTCGGTATTGGCGTGCACCGATGCGTCGGATCGAACGTGGCGCGCACGGTGTTCAAGTCCATGCTGACCGCGGTGCTGGACCGGATGCCCGACTACCGCTGCGATCCCGACGGCGCGGTCCACTACGAGAGCATCGGCGTCATCCAGGGCATGCGCAAACTGCCGGCCACGTTCACCCCTGGCCCCACTGTCGGCGCCGGTCTCGACGAGACACTCGACAAGCTGCAGCGCATCTGCAACGAGCAGGAACTCGCCCGGCCGGTCACCGAGCGCAAGGAAGCCGCGGTTATCGACTAGCAGGCGCTAGACGAACCGGCTGTTGACTGCTCGCAATTTTTCCGAGTAGGCCTGTTCAGCGTGACCGCGCCTCTATATTCAGGCCAAGCGCGTCTGCAGAGATGGGAGACGCATCGGTGAAGACTTTCGCAACGAGCCTTGCGCTTGCCACGGCCGCGCTGACTGTCACGCCGACCGCCCACGCGGACATGCTGTTTGGCAACTACAGGCTGGACACAAACCGGGATCCCGGCCACAGCTGGATTTGGTCGATTAACCCGTGCACTCCTACAGGGCCGGGATGCCGACCGTCTATGCGAACTCCGCAACCCAACGGGCAAGCGGCGCCTTACCGGAAGGCTGATGCTCACCTGTCCAACGGCCGCTACACCATGGCCGTCGATGTGCCCGACGGTGTGCGCTGCGTGGTCCAGTTCTTTCCGTCGCATGACGTGTACTCGTGGGATGCGGTGACGCTGGCGGGTCAGGTCGACTCAACATTCGACACCGGTTGCGGTGGCGGACCAGGGGGCACCAACACTTACCCGTTCTCGCTCGTGCGATGGTAGCCGCGTGAGACGTACAGGAGCCGGTCGATCATGAGGGCGACGGACAGTAAGCATGATGGCTGAGGCGAAAAACCGCCGCAAGATTCGGCCACATCGAAAGCCGACACCATGGCGTTGATCGAGGAAGCCGAGGCGGAAGCCGCCGAAGCCGAAGCACTGGCTGCCGCGGCGCGTGCCCGTGCCCGTGCCGCCCGGCTCCGGCGCGAAGTGCAAGGCCCGAAGGCTGAGACAGAGGCCGAGGCGGAGACCGCCGAAACCACCGAAGAAGCCCCGGACGCCGACGAGGACGCAACCGATACCGCCGAGGCGAAGACCGATGACTCTGGCACCGACACGGACACGGACACGGACGAGGCGAAGACCGACGAGGACGATACGGCACGTAACCGACGCCGACGAAGCGGAGACCGAGGAAGAAGTCTCCGACGAAACACCCGAAGACGCAGAATCGGAATCCGAGCCGGCCCGCTCCCGGCGACGCGTGCGGTTGCCGTCGCTGTCCGTGACGTGGAAAGCGGCCGCCATCCTCCTCATCTGCGCCTTCGTCGGGGCCAGCGGATACATGATGTGGCAGCGTCATGAAATCACCGAGCACAACCAGCGCATCGCGAACTTCCTCGCGGGGCCAGACAAGGCGTCGTCAACCTGACTTCCTTGGACTTCAATCAGGGCCAAGGAGGACGTCCAGCGGGTGATCGACAGCTCGACTGGCCAGTTCCGGGACGACTTCCAGCAGCGCGCAAAAGATTTCACGACCGTCGTCGAGCAGTCGAAAGTGGTCACCCAGGGAACCGTGAATGCGGCGGCCGTGCAATCCATCAACGGGGATTCCGCGTTGGTTCTCGTCGCGGCGACATCGCAGGATCACCAATGCCGCGGGCGCCAAAGACGAACCCCGCAGATGGCGGCTCAAGGTGACCGTCACAGAAGACGGCGGGCAATACAAGATGTCCAACGTGGAGTTCATTCCATGACCGAGGACAACAACCGCGGCACCGACGACGCCGACGACTCTTCCGAGCAAACCGAAGGCAGTGGACGTAGCGAGCCACGCGCACGGCACAGGGTGAAAATCGTTCCCGTTATTCTGATTTTGCTCCTGCTGATATCCGGCGGTGCGGCGGCGTGGCTGTACTTCAAGCAGTACCGGCCCGATAAACAGACCGACGCCAGCGTCGCGAGCTCGGTCATCAATGCGGCGTCCGACGGAACGGTCGCGCTGCTGTCCTACTCACCCGACACACTCGACAAAGACTTCGCCGCCGCCAAGTCTCACCTGTCCGGGGACTTCTTGTCGTACTACAACCAGTTCACCGAACAGATCGTGGCTCCGGCAGCCAAACAGAAGGCACTGAAAACCAACGCTCGGGTATTGGGGGCGGCGGTTCAGGAATTACATCCGGACTCGGCCGTCGTGCTGGTGTTGGTCGACCAGAGCACAACCAGCAAGGACAACCCCGACCCCTCGATGGCCTCCAGCAGCGTGCTGGTGAGTTTGACCCGGGTCAACGGCAACTGGCTGATCACCAAATTCGACCCGGTCTAGCACGCGCCTTTGCTCGCGCGCAGACCTCAGCCGCGCGGTAAACCGAGTACGCGCTGGGCGATGATGTTGCGCTGGATTTCGGAAGTACCGCCGGCGATGGTGCCGGAAAAGCTTCGCGCATAACGCTCGAACCAGCTGGCGAAGTAGTGGTCGAGGTTCATGTGCGCGTACGGCCCGGTCAGACCCGGGTGCACGAGCCCGTCGGATCCCGCAGACGTCAGCGCAAGATCCATGCCACGCAATTCGGCTTCGGACCCGAGCAGCTTGAGCACCGAGATCGCGGCCACGTCGTCTTCACCGCGCGCGGCGCGGGCCAACGCCACCGAACCGAGCAGGCGCAGCGCCTGCTTGTCCATGATCGTGCTGGCGTACTGGTCGCGCTCGACCTCGGTGCTGGGGTGAAAGTCGTCGATCATGTTGTCGAGTCGATCGGCGAAACCCAGCCACATCATCGTGCGTTCGTGCCCGAGCGAGCCGTTGGCCACCCGCCATCCCTGGTCGAGTTCGCCGACCAGATTCTCCGCGGGCACCCGCACGTCGGTGAAGAACACCTCGTTGAAATCCAGGTCGTCGGCACCGCAGATCGACGGGAACGGCCGGCGCACCAGACCCGGGGTGTCGGTCGGGACGATCAGCACGCTGATTCCCTTGTGCTTCGGCGCATCTGGATTCGTCCGGACGAACGTCAGCAAGACGTCGGCATCGTGGGCGCCCGAGGTCCATACCTTCTGCCCGTTGACCACGAAGTAGTCGCCTTCTGAATCGATGTGCGTACCGCGCGGGTGCGCAACGACGCCAGATCGGAGCCCGCGCTGGGTTCGCTCATTCCAAGTGACGCGGTGATCTCGGCGCGCAGGATCGGCACCGCCCAGCGCCGCTTCTGCTCGTCGCTGCCGAACGACAACAGCGAGGCGCCAACGATATTCACGCCCTGCGGGTTAAAGCTGTGGTAGATCCGGCGCCGGCTGAGTTCCTCTAGGTAAACGAACTGCTGAATGACCGTCGCATTGCGTCCGCCGAATTCCGGTGGCTGGCTGGGCAGCAACCAGCCGTTGTCGAACAGCAGCCGCTGCCAGTCGCGCGCCCACTGCGGCATGTGCGAGACCGATCGCGGACGCTCGAGCGTTTCGCTTGCGGGAGGCAGATTCTCGTCGAGGAACGCCGAGAACTCGGCCCGGAACTCCTCGACGTCGGAATCAAAAGTCAGCTGCACGGTATTCCTCCGCGATCCGCGCCCGGTGCTCGGCGGCGCCGCCAAGCAGCAGCTCACCCGCTTTGGCCCGTTTCAGCGCGAACTGCAGGTCGTTCTCCCATGTGAAGCCCATCGCGCCGTGCAGCTGCAGGCCGTGCCGGAATACCAGCGACTGGCACTCCCCTGCCGACGCTTTGGCCATCGCGGCGGCCAGCCGGCGGCGGGGATCGTCGGCGGCGATCGTCAACGCGGCGAAATAGGCCAGTGCCCGTGCGCGTTCCACCGCGACGTGCATGTCGGCGGCCTTGTGCTGCACGGCCTGGAAGGAGCCGATCGGCACGCCGAATTGCTGACGGCTTTTGACGTGTTCGAGCACCAGGTCGAGGATGCGCTGGCAGGCGCCGACCATCGTGATGGCCATGCCGGTCAGCGCAAGATGATGCGCGCGCTCCGCGTCGACGGTCAGCCGGTCGCTCTCGGGCACCCGAACCTCGGCGAACGACAGGTCGGCGACGTGCAGCACCGGGTCGAACACCGACGCGCGCCGGGCCGACACCTGACTGGACGCGACGAGGAACACCCCGGCGTCGGTCACGACGGCCAGCCGGTCCGCGCGATCACCGTCCAGGACGTGGCGCGCCGTTCCATCCAGCACCCAGCCGTTGGCGTCCCGGTGCGCCGCGACCCCGCTGTACACCGCGGTACCCGACTGGTGTGGGTCGAACCGGTCCGCCGCAAGAGGTGCGAATTGGCTCATCGTCGCCAGGAACGGAGTGGGATCGGTTGCGCGGCCAAGCTCTTCGAGCACAATGGCCAGCTCCACAGCGCTGTCCGAATCGTTGAGCTCGGTCCAGCCCTGATCCACATACGATTTCCACAGCGGGCTCGGGTCTACGCCATCCTCGGCCACGCTTCGCACGAGCGAGGGCGGGCACTGCTTTGCGACGGCGTCACGCACCGTGTCCTGCCACAGTCGCTGATCAGCATCGAACTCCAACAGCATCGGGGCCGCCTCCTGTCGTCGCCGCCCTCGCGAGAATACCATTCTCCCTTCCGGAAGTAATAATCTCGGATTCGGCGTATGACGTATCGATGAGCGTTAACCGCGACGTCCCGGCTTGGTTCGCCGGTCAACCCGCGGGAGCTGCAAAAAGACCACTGGCGGACGCATCCCAGCGGTCGAGATTGACGAACTCGGCAAGCGGGCGGCGACGCAGCGGACCGTGCTTGCCCGCGGGCCACCCGATCACGATGTGGCCGGCAACCAACCAGCCCTCGGGCACCCCGATGGCGTCCCGCAGCAGCTGCTCGCCGCCATAGGAGGCCCAGCTGGTCATGCACGCTCCGAGGCCCTGGGCGCGAGCGGCCAGCAGGAAGTTCTGCATGGCGGGAAAGATCGATCCGCCGAGTAGCAGTTCGGATGCCGTCGGAAAGTGCTGCTGTGCGAACAGGACAGAGGTGAATTCGCCTGCCCGGTCATGTAATTCGTAGGTCGCCCGGTAGGTGCGGGCACGCCGGCTGAAGTCGTCGTCGGCGGGCCGCGTCATTCCGTAGA
Source organism: uncultured Actinomycetota bacterium (assembly GCA_963794245.1). GTDB lineage: Bacteria > Actinomycetota > Actinomycetes > Mycobacteriales > Mycobacteriaceae > Mycobacterium. Next base: position 1,075,358 of record CAWCDD010000010.1, read on the forward strand.
CCGGCTCGATCACTTCCAGCGCGTGGGCCGCAGCCTTGGCCACGACGGCGCGCTGCTCGGGTGAGCGCAGCACGACGAAACGCCAGCCTTGCGCGTTGGCGCCCGACGGAGCCCACCTCGCCGCTTCCAGGCACCGCGTCAGGGCGAGGTCGTCGACCGGCTCGTCGGTGAAGCGCCGGATGGTCCGGGCCGTCGACATCACTTCCCAGACGTCGCTGCTCGCTCCAGTCATGGTCACTCCCTTTCGGCACCGGCCATCCTGATGCAACTATTCACTAGCGTCCAGCTAACCGTTGTCGCGACGAACTAAGTCAAGGGGTCACCGTGACCATCACACAGTCGTTCATCGACGGCGAATCCGTGGCCTCGGCAGACGCGTACGACAACATCGACCCGGCCACCGGACGATCCCTGGGGTCGGTCGCGCGCGGCGGTGGTGACGAGGTCGATCGCGCCGTCGCGGCCGCCGCAGCGGCGTCGAAAAGATGGCGGGATACCTCGCCGGAGGAGCGCGCCACGCTGTTGACGCGGATCGCCGATCTGATCGACGAAAACCACGACCGGTTGGCCCGGATTGAAAGCGAAGACACCGGAAAGCCCCTGAGCCAGGCACGCGCCGATGCAGGCGTCGCCGCGCGTTACTTCCGCTTCTACGGCCACGCGATCGACTCCTATTACGGCCAAACCATCCCGCTGACAACGGATCTGCACGTTTACACCCGGCGGGAGCCATTCGGAGTCACCGGGCACATCGTCGCCTGGAACTATCCGATGCAGTTACTGGCCCGCGCTGTGGCCCCCGCGATCGCCGTGGGCAACTGCTCGGTGGCCAAGCCTGCCGACGAAACACCGCGCACCACAGTCGAATTGGCGCGACTAGCAATTGCGGCCGGCCTGCCGGCCGGGGTGTTCAACGTGGTGACCGGGATCGGCGCCGAGGCCGGCGCCGCCTTGGCGGCACACCCCGATGTCGACCACGTGGGCTTTGTCGGATCCACCCAGATCGGTTCGTTGATCGCCCACGCGGCCGCCGACCGGGTCGCGCCCACCACCCTGGAGCTGGGTGGCAAATCGCCGCAGATCGTGTTCGCCGACGCGCAGTTGGAGCGCGCCGCGGAGTCGATCGCGAAGGCGATCCTGCAGAATGCCGGTCAAACCTGCTCGGCTGGATCGCGGCTGCTGGTGCATGACTCCGTTCACGACACATTGGTCGAAATGGTTTGCCGGCGGCTGCAGTTGGCGACGATCGGGCCGGGGCTCGAGGACCCCGATCTCGGCCCGCTGGTATCCCGCAAGCAACAGCAGCGGGTGGAGGCGATGGTCGCGGGCAACGTCAAGGGCGAAGTAGTTTGCGGCGGTGCACGACCGCAGGACCCCAAGCTCGCCGACGGCGCCTACTTCGCGCCCACGGTGATCACCGATGTCGATCCCGCGGAGACCATTGCGCAAGAGGAGATCTTCGGCCCCGTGCTCACCGTGAACAGATTCTTTGGCGAGGAGGAGGCGATCAGCTTGGCCAATGGGACACAGTACGGGCTGCTCGGCGCGGTGTGGACGAGCGACCTTTCCCGCGCGCATCGGCTCGCCGCCGAAATCCGGGCAGGCCAGGTCTACGTCAATACCTACGGTGCCGGCGGCGGAGTGGAATTGCCGTTCGGTGGTTTCAAGAAATCCGGGTACGGCCGGGAGAAGGGCTACGAAGCCCTGGACATGTTCACCGCCACCAAGACCGTCGTCGTACGCCTGTAAACGTTAAGGAGAAGACCTTTGGATCGCGAAACATACCAGCGGGGACTGGAAATCCGCTCCGCGGTACTGGGCGAGGCATACGTCAGCCGGGCACTGGCCGACGCCGACGAATTCACCAAGCCCCTGCAAGATCTCGTTACCGAGTACTGCTGGGGCGGGGTGTGGGGCCGAGACGGGTTGCCCCGCAAGACGCGCAGCATGCTCAACTTGGCGATGATCCCGATCCTCAACCGGCCGAACGAATTACGAACACACATCAAGGGAGCGCTGACCAACGGCGTCACTCGCGAAGAGATCTGCGAGATCTTTCTGCAGGTGGCGATCTACGCGGGTGTGCCGGCCGCTGTCGACAGCTTCCGGATCGCGCGTGAGGTGTTCGCCGAACTGGACCAGAGCGCGGACGAGGGCTAGCAGCCATGGCCGAGATCGGGTTCATCGGGATGGGAAACATGGGCTTTCCCATAGCATCTCGCCTCATCGGCGAAGGCAATGACGTCATCGCCTTCGACACGAGCAGCACGGCACTCGACCGCATCGTCTCGCTCGGCGCGCGGGCCGCATCGTCGGCCAAAGAGGTCGCCGATCGCGCGGAAACCGTGCTGGCCAGCCTCCCGTCGCCGGCGGTGTCGCTCGAGGTCGCCACCGGGGCCGCGGGTGTGATCGAGGGCTCGCGGGTCAAGCGCTATGTCGACTTGTCAACCGTCGGCAGCCGAACCGCCGCGCAGATCCACGACCTGCTGGCCGCGCGGGGCATCGCCGCGCTCGACAGCCCGGTCAGTGGCGGTGTCGGCGGAGCCGAAAAGGGTGCGCTCGCCGTCATGGTGTCCGGCCCGCGCAACGAATTCGACCTCATACGACCGGCACTCGAGGCGATCGGCCGCCCGTTCTACATCGGCGAGAAACCCGGGTCGGCGCAAACGATGAAGCTCGCCAACAACATCCTGGCGGCCAACGTCTTGGTCGCGACATCAGAAGTCGTCGTGATGGGCGTCAAGGCCGGTCTCGACCCGGCCGTGATGGTCGAAGTGCTCAACGCGGGCTCGGGCGGAACGAGCGCCAGTCGCGACAAGTTTCCGCGCGCGATACTGCCTCGCACTTTCGACTACGGCTTTGCCACCGGCTTGATGGTCAAAGACGTCCGGCTCTATCTCGACGAAGCCAAGGCGCTCGGCGTGCCGGTCGACGTCGCCGAGACGATCGGCCGGCTCTGGGAGAGAGCCGCGCTCGACGAAGGCGCCGACTCGGATTTCACGGCCGTCATCAAGCCGTTCGAAAAGGCAGCCGGCGTCACCGTCGGCGGTGTCGACGACGCCGGGGACTCGATAAGGCCGGCGTGACACTGCTCGCCGACTCTGTAACGGCCGCGTAGCAGCCCGTCGCGGCGAGGCAATCGCACCGACGCGGAAGCCCTCCAACCAGGGCTGAGAATGGTATTATCCGGATTGAAGAACGACGATTGCTCCGATGGTGACAATACCGGCAACTACCAGGGTAAATCGTTAATCGAGACGCTTACCGGAAACCATTGATCGACAGCCTACAAGAATGTTAGATTATCTATCTTATGACCAGGTTTGGCTCACCTTGGCTACCGGAAACGAAGGGTGGCTGTCGTGATCGAACACGCTGACGGGACACGCACACCGCTCATCGACGCGAGCGTGCACATTTTCTTCCCGTCCAACAAAGCGCTGCGCAAGACCCTGCGTGAACCGTTCAAGAGCCGCGGGTTCCCCGATTACGAGATGGACTGGTACGGCGCACCGGGCGGCGAGTACGCGCCCAACACCGAGGGCCCCGATCGCCAGTACCCCGGCTCGGATCCAGAATTCGTTGCCAATGAACTGTTTTCGAAGCGCGGAGTCGACGTTGCGGTGCTGCACCCGGCGGGCCGCGGCATCATGCCGGACCGGCACCTGGGCACTGCGCTGCACGCCGCGCACAACGAGATGATGGTGGCGAACTGGCTGGAGTCCAGTCGGTTCGGCGAGCGGTTCCGCGGCACCATCCGGGTGAACCCCGACGACATCACCGGAGCGCTGCGTGAGATCGAGAAATGGCGCGGGCATCCGCGCGTGGTTCAGATCGGCGTTCCGCTCCAATCCCGCGAGGTCTACGGCAAGCCGCAGTTTTGGCCGCTGTGGGAAGCCGCGGCCGACGCCGGCCTTCCCGTTGCCGCGCACATCGAAGTCGGCTCGGGAATCGCCTTTCCGCCGACACCGAACGGCAACACCCGCACCTACGAGCAGTACGTCAGCTTCATGGCGCTGAACTACCTCTACCACCTGATGAACATGATCGCCGAGGGTGTGTTCGAGCGCTTCGACGGCCTCAAGTTCGTCTGGGGAGACGGCGCCGCGGACTTCATTACGCCGTTCATCTGGAGAATGGACACGTTCGGCCGGCCACACCTCGAGCAGACGCCGTGGGCGCCACGGATTCCCAGCGACTACCTGCCCGGTCACGTGTATTTCGTGCAGGGCAGCCTCGACGGTCCCGGTGACACCGAGTTCGCCGGCGAATGGTTCAGCTTCACCGGCAAGGACGACATGGTGATGTTCGGCTCGAGTTACCCACACTGGCAGTGCGGTGATGTCAAGAAGCTGCCCAGCGCCCTGTCCGCCGAACAGCGCGAAAAGCTGTGCTGGCGCAACGCTGCGCAGCTCTACGGCATAGACATCCCCGCCGGGGTAAGCGCACAGTAGAAGTAACGCGGCAGACTGAGGAGACCCAGATGACGTTGACCCATTCGCAGGAGCGGGTTCCCGCTACCGAGCGCATAGCCGTCCGATGCGTCGATTCGGATGTCCACCCGGCGCCCAAGCGCGGCGAGCTCGTCCCGTACATTCCCGAGCCCTGGCGCAGCAAGTACTTCCTCACCCGCGCGGTCGGCGAACAGATCTACTACGACGCCCCCGACTACGCGCACTCCTACGCCATGCGCGTGGATTCCTTCCCGTCCAACGGCGAATTCCCGTGCAGTGACCCGGACATGGCGTTCCGCCAGCTGATCATGGAGGCCGGCTCCGACATCGCGATCCTGGAACCCGCCGCGTACCCGGCTCGCATTCCTGAAGCGCAGCACGCGATGTCGAGCGCGCTGAACGACTGGCAGGCCAATCACTGGCTGGACAGTCACAACAACTGGCACGAGCGGTGGCGCGGTTCGATTTGTTGCGCCATCGAGGAGCCGGAAGAGTCCGCGCGCGAGATCGAAAAATGGGCCGGGCACCCGTTCATGGCGCAGATACTGATCAAGGCCGAGCCGCGGCCGTCCTGGGGCCACCCGAAATACAACCCGATCTGGGCGGCCGCCACCAAACACGACATCACCGTGAGCTGCCACCTATCGCGCAGCCAGTTCGACGAGCTACCGATCCCGCCGGTGGGATTCCCCAGCTACAACCACGACTTCATGGTGACCTACTCGTTGCTGGCCGCGAACCAGGTGATGAGCCTGATCTTCGACGGCGTCTTCGACCGGTTCCCCACGCTGCGGATCGTGTTCGTCGAGCACGCGTTCAGCTGGATCCTGCCGCTGATGTGGCGGATGGACGCGATCTACGCAGCACGCAAGTCCTGGGTGGACATCAAGCGCAAGCCGTCCGAATACGTCAAGGACCACATCAAATTCACCACCCAGCCGCTGGACTACCCCGAGGACAAGACAGAGCTGACCCGCGCGCTGGAATGGATGGAGTGCGAGAAGATCCTGCTGTTCTCGTCGGACTACCCGCACTGGACGTTCGATGACCCGCGCTGGTTGGTCAAGCACCTGCCCAAGCACGCCCGCGACGCGGTGATGTACAAAAACGGCATCGCCACCTATCACCTGCCCGAGACCGTCCCGGTCCTCGAGGGTCAGACCCGGGTGCTCTGAATTGACGGAAGAAACCAAACGGCCCGAGCCACGTCTTGCCCAGGGCCGCGAGCATGTCGTCGCCACCGTAGACGAGATCGCGCCGGGCACGCACAAGCTGGTTCCGATCGGACGTCACGGCGTAGGGGTCTACAACGTCAACGGCACCTTCTACGCGATCGCGAATTACTGCCCCCACCAAGGCGGGCCGCTGTGTTCGGGACGACCCCGGGGACGCACGATCGTCGACGAGACCGCTCCGGGTGACGCGGTCATGGTTCGCGACCTGGAATACATCTATTGCCCCTGGCACCAATGGGGTTTCGAGCTGGCAACCGGCACCACCGCGGTCAAGCCGGAGTGGAGCATCCGCACCTATCCAGTGCGCATCGTCGGCAACGACGTTCTGGTTCAAGCCTAACTACAGGAGAATCGCGTGCCTTCAATTGAGATCAACGGGGGAAATGTCGTTTACGAAATCCTCGGTGATGCAGGCGATCTCATTGCCTTGACGCCGGGCGGGCGGTTCAGTAAAGAAATCGAAGGTCTACGTCCACTCGCGGAGGCCCTGGCGGCGGGCGGCTACCGGGTGCTGCTGTGGGACCGGCCCAATTGCGGCGCCTCCGATGTGCAGTTCTACGGGCAAAGCGAGTCCCACATGCGCGCCGAGACGCTGCACAAGCTGGTGACGGGGCTGGGCTTCGAACGCTGCATCCTCGCCGGAGGGTCCGGCGGCGCAAGGGATTCCATGTTGACCACCATGCTCTACCCCGAGATGGTCACCAAGCTGGTGGTGTGGAACATCGTCGGCGGCATCTACGGCAGCTTCGTATTGGGCTCCTTCTACATCATCCCCAGCATCCTCGCGGTGCGCGGCACCGGCATGGACGGCGTGGTGAAGGTATCCGAATGGCGCGAGCGCATCGAGGAAAACCCGGCCAACAAGCAGCGGTTCCTCGACTTCGACAAAGACGATTTTCTCAAGCTCATGCTGCGCTGGCTCAACGCATTCGTTTCCAAGCCGGGGCAGACGATTCCGGGTGTCGAGGACGAAATGTTCGACCGAATCAAGGTCCCCACGTTGATCATTCGTGGCGGCGAGAACGACATGGATCACCCCAAGCGGACGTCGCTGGAAGTCAGCTGCCTGATCAAGGGATCGAAGCTCATCGACCCACCGTGGCCCGAGGACGCCTGGGAACGCGCCTCCGAGGAGCGCGCGGCGGGCAGGGTGAAACACTTCAACATGTTCGACACCTGGGTGCAGGCGGCGCCCGCGATTCTTGAGTTCCTGGGCTCGTAATGGCGCGAAACGGTGCATTACCGAGTGTAGATGTGGACCTCACAGTTGAGCGACGCTTCCAGCGCCGTGTGGACCCGGCTTTCCGGAATGCGCTCGAGGTCGGCCTCCCGCAGCGTCACATGGACGATGTCGAATCCGTCGTCGCCGGGCGTGCGCACGATGTCCCCGGTGAGGCCGAACGCGGACAGCACACCGTGCGCATCGTCGTCGGTCCCCCGGCTGACAAACGTGATCACGCCCGGGACCGGGGCAGCGCCGAACACTTTGGTGCACAACCCGATTGCGGTTTCTTTGGCCGTGTCGCCGTCTTCGGCCGCGATGAGCAGTTCGACTTCACGACGGCCGGCCGGCATGGACGCAAGGTCGTTCTCGACCACGCCCGCTCCGGCCTTGGCCGCGAGCTCGAGGAGTGCTGCCATGCCGTCACGTAGTTGCGCGGGCGTGAGCACGCCTTCCGGGTCGACGTTGACACGGACCACCGCAGTTCGCATGGGCGCAAGCCTAACTAAGACGATGGCAGGCCAGTTTTGAACACCACCCAGTCCACGCCCATCACCACCGCCACCTTTCCCGGGTGCACGCCGCGGCTACTGAGTGAGCAAGCCGGCCAGGCCCGCGAGGACCTCGCTGCCTATCGGCGGCTCGGCGGTTATCGCCCGCTCGCCGACACCGATGCGTTACTGAACGAGGTCGAAGCAAGTGGCCTCGTCGGCCGGGGCGGCGCGGCCTTTCCGCTCGCGGTCAAGTTGCGGGCGGTGCGCGACAATGGGCGCTTGATAGCGGACGCCGGCGTCCCCGTCGTCGTCGCGAATGGCGAAGAGGGAGAACCGGCTTCGATCAAGGACCGCTGGCTGCTACGCAACCGCCCTCACCTGGTGCTGGACGGATTGCGGTTGGCCGCGGCGATCGTTGCCGCTGACCGCGCCTATGTGTATGTGTCCGACCCGGAGTCGGCACACAGCGTCGAAACGGCGCTCGGCGAGCTCGATCCCGGCACCCTCGGCGGCGTCGCGGTCCGCATGGTGACCGTTCAATCCGGATACGTGGCCGGCGAGGAAACCGCCGCGGTTCGGATGATCAACGGCGGCCCGGCCAAGCCGACGGACAAGCCGCCACGCCCGTTCGAAGCGGGCGTCGACGAACGGCCCACGTTGGTCAGCAATGTCGAGACGCTGGCCAATCTGCCCTACCTGCAGCGCAACGGCTCGGCGGCGTTCCGCTCGCAGGGCACGCCGCTGTCGTCGGGTACTTTTTTGGCCACGATCACCGGGGGCGGTAAGCCGCCGGTTCTCTACGAGCTCCCCCACGGCCTGGCGTTCACCGAATTGCTTGCATTGCATGGGATTTCCCCTGAGGGTGTGCGGGGCGCGCTGATGGGCGGGTACTTCGCCGGCTTGCTCAACCGCACCGTGCTGGAGACCACGCTGGACCACGAGACGATGCGACGCCTCGGCAGCGGCCTGGGCTGTGGTGCGGTCTCGGTGATCACCGACGATTGCCCCGTCGCGGTTGCGGCGTCGGTGCTGGCCTACTTCGACCGCGAAAATGCCGGGCAATGTGGATCGTGCTTCAACGGGACCGCGGCGATGGCTGCCGCGGCCGGCGCGCTGCGCGACGGCGTCGCGACGAAGGAGGATGTCGACCGATTGCGCCGCTGGTCGGTGCTGCTGCGCGGGCGCGGCGCCTGCGCGACGCTGGACGCCGCCACCAATGTGGCTGCCAGCCTGCTCGATCAATTTCCGGCCGAAGTCAGCGCGCATCTCGACGGCACCTGTCCGGACTGCAGCGGCGGCGCATTCCGCGCCGATCGACCGTATGAGGCGGAAGCGGTGAGGCACGCATGAAAATCCGCCTGGACCGCACCGTTTGCGACGGCTTCGGTATCTGCGCCAAGCACGCCCCCGGATACTTCTCGCTGGACGACTGGGGATACGCGGCCCTCATCGGGGATGGCACGGTGGCCGAGGCGGATCGCGACGACGTCATGCGGGCGCTGTGGGACTGTCCGGTGCACGCCATCACCGAGATCGGTGAGCGCCCAACCAGTGCCTCCCATCTACCACTTGCCGACTCAGACGATCCAGCCGAGCATCTCAAGACCGAAGACAACGAAGCCGAATGGGGCTTCACGCGTTGAGCATTCCCCGCTCTGATTCGTAGCATTCATGCAACTCACTTTTGACGCCGAGGTGGAAGCTTTTCGCGCGGAATTCGCCGGCTTTCTCGACGAGCATCTGCCGACGCAGGCACAGGCCGGCGAACGGGCTACCTCGTCATCGCACGTACCCGAGTGGTCGCGCCGCTGGCAGCGACTCCAGTTCGAGCACGGCTGGCTGCTGCCCGGTAACCCACCCGAATTCGGCGGCCGCAATGCCGATATCCTGCAGCAATTCGTGCACCGCGAGGAGCTGTCGCGGCGTCGGATCTATCACTGCTTCAATCCCCAAGGCGTCGGCATCATCGCGGCGTCGCTGCTGTCCTTCGGGACCGACGAGCAGAAGCAGCACTGGGCGGTACCGATTCTGCGCGCCGAGATGACCGCGTCACTGGGAATGAGCGAACCGGGAGCCGGCTCTGATCTGGCCGGCCTGCGAACACGGGCGGAATTGGTCGGCGAACACTTCGTGGTCAATGGGCAGAAGGTCTGGACCTCCGGCGCCCATGATGCCGACGTCATCCTGGCCTTCGTCCGCACCGATCCAAACGCCCCCAGGCACAAGGGAATCAGCGCGCTGCTGATTCCCACCGACACTCCCGGGGTGGTGTGTCGTCCCTTCGCCTCGGTCTACGACCGCGACGATCTGGACTTCAACGAGGTGTTCTTCAATGACGTCCGGGTACCCGCGGAAAACCTTGTCGGCCCGCTCGGTGGCGGCTGGCAGGTCGCGAACGGCTCGCTCGGTCACGAACGCACCTTGATGTGGATGGCCTTCGCGAACCGGCTCGAGCAGCTTCTCAAGGACTACCGGCCGGCCGACGAGGTCAACGCCGACCACTACGCCACCATCGCGATGGACTACTACGCGCTGCGGCTGCTCGGCTCGAGGGCGCTGGGCCGGGCGGCCCGCGGGGAGGTAGACGTAGCGGGCTTGTCCGTGCTGAAGGTCTTCGGCTCGGAGGCCGAACAGAGCGCACTGCGGCATGCGCTGGACGCGGCCGGGGTCGACGGGTTGCGCGACACGGTACTCACCGCGCCGTACAACCCTTACGCCCCAGGCCTGTTCACCGCCAGCTGGTTCAGCCGCTACCTCAGCAGTTACGCGGGCACCATCGCGGGCGGCACGTCGGAGATTCAGCGCAATATCATCGCCCAGCGAGTGCTGGGTCTGCCTTCGCGATGATTACGGCGATCATAAAGCGGGGCACAGGGACGACAGAAACTCCTGGGTCCGGCGTCGTGAGTCGGTCCGTTGGGTTGTGTCCTTGCCCAACGGCACAATTCGCGCCGCCAGATCGGTGACACCCGCGTCGCGATAGCTGCGCAGCCGGTTGAGGATTGCCGACTCGTCGCCCGCCGCCATGGTGTCGCCGACGTCCTGGGCGTCACCGTGTTCCAGCAGTCGCACATAGTTCGGCGAGAAATCGGCGTGCCCGAGCACCTCGCCGGCGTAGCCGCGAGCATCGTCGGCCTCGCTGTCAGAGCAGAGTGCGACGGGCACACCGGCCACGACCCGCGGCGCAGGCCGCCCCGCCCCGCTAGCCGCGGCGCTGATACGCGGAACGATGTGGTCGCGGATCGCCCGCTCGTCCGCCATCCAGAGCACCGTGCCGCCGGCCCGCTCCCCTGCGAGGCGCAACATGGTCGGCCCCAACGCGGACAACAGAATTGGAACCGCATAGGTGTCCGTCACATCCACCGGCGAGTGCACGGAAAAGCTGCCATTGTCGACGTCGACCGTCCCCGGCCCGGCGAACGACGCGTCGAGCACCTCGAGGTAGTCGCGCATCACTCGCGCCGGATGCTGGTAATCCAACCCGAGCTGACCATTGACGATCCAATGATGCGACGGCCCGATCCCGAGCGTGAACCGCCCGCCGCACGCGATCTGGGTGGTCAACGCTTGCTGCGCCATGATCATCGGATGGCGGGTCTGAATCGGGACGACCGCCGTGCCGATTTCGATGTGATCGGTTGCCTGCCCGATCAGCGTCACAGCCGTCATCGCGTCGAGGTAGCCGGGAACCTGTGGCATCCAAAAAGCGGTGAAACCGCCGGTTTCGGCCGCGGCGGCATCGGCGACCAGCCCCGTCAGCCGGTCGGCACGCGGGCGCTCCTTGTCGGAGCCAACCATCAGGCCGATGCGCATGTGGTCCACCGCTTACGGGACATACCGATCCCACTCATAGGGCACCACCGCGAAAAACGGTGCGGCGAATAGGGGTTCGATATCCGACTGGGCCCAACGTGCCGTCAGCACCGGCCGCAGCCGTTCCGCGGTGGCGACCGGGTCATCATCGAGAAAGCAATACGTGATCGACTGATCCCCCTGAGCACTCGCCAAATTGGCGTCGACCCGACGCGACAGCGCGGACCAGACACCGGCGACACCCTCGACCTCAAGCAGCGGATCCACCGACGCCGAACCCCGCTCGACCAACAGGAACGCACCTCGCACCGGCAGCCAGGGCAGCACGTCCGATCCGACCTTGACCCGGGGTGCGGCAGCCCGGCTGCGGACCTCGTACACGCCCCGTTCCACCGGTGGCAGCAACGGCAGTTTGCGGCCGGCATTTCCGAGGGCCGTCGACAGCTCATTGAAATCACGAAGTCCGGCCGCGTCGGTGAAGAAGTACGTCATCACGTGGTCGACCGCGTCCAGCGGGCCATCGCTGAGCGCACGCGCGGCGCGGCAGGCCGGTGTGGACACCAGCCGCAACGAGGCCCGCACCGCGGCCAGCCGATGCTGCTCCGGGCGATGATCCAGGGTGTGCCAACGCAGGTAGCCGGCGTCCGTTCCGTCTGGATGACGAGTCGCCATGGAGACGAACAGCGTGGTGATTTCTCCACGCCCGGTGGCGAGGATATCCGCGACCTCGTCTGATGGCGTGCCGGGAAGCTGCATCGCGTGCGTCCTTAAGTCTTGATCGAATCATGCTGGGGCAGCGGAATTTCCGGATGTCGCGCCGCGATCATGCGCCGGAATCCCTCGCGCCACGGCACCTTCGTTCGGCCAAGTACGTCGTGCATGTGGGTGACGTCCGGCCACAACGGTGTGTGCGCCGCAGGCGTGTATTCGAAGATCGGCTCGACACCGACCAGCTCACCCATGAACGTGCAGTAGTCCTCGACGCTGACCGTCTCGCTGCCGGCCCAGTTCACCACGACCGGCGGCACCGCGGCGACCTCCATGGCCCGGATGCCGAGTTCCACGTAATCGTCTTCGTAGATCGGGTTGTAGTTGTTCGGCTTGTCGGGATGCAGCCGAATTGGCCTGCCCGCCAGCATCGCATCGAGACGATCGGCGGGGGCGCCGCCCTGAGGGCCATATGTCGAACAGATCCGGATGATGGTCAGCGGTATCCGGTAACGCCGGGCGATCCACGTGCAAACCGCCTCCGCCGCAACCTTGGACATGCTGTAGTTCGCCCGCAGTGGCACCCCCGGCGGATCGCTCTCGGTCAAAGGTCGCTGGCCCTGGTAGGCGTAGATCGAGCCGGTGGAGCAGAAGACGAATCCCTTGGCGGCGCGGCAGTGGTGGAGCAATTCGCCGGACATCTGGGCGTTCGTTTCGATGCAGCGGCTCCAGTCGTCGGCGCCGGGATCCACGGCCGCATGGAAGACGTAGGTGAAATCGTCAGGGAGACCGGAGAAGTCGCCGGTGCTGATGTCCAGCGCGACGGGCAAGATGCCGGCGTCGATGAGTTTTACGCGGTCCGCGGGGTCTTTCAGGCGAGCGGCCCCCCACACCTCGTTTCCCGCCGCGGCCAGGGCACGCGCGATGGGGAGCGCGATCTTGCCCGTCGCCCCGGTGATCAGGATCTTCTCCGCGCCGAGCAACAAGCCCTCCCAATGTGAAGTACTTGATATGTCGTTTGGAGCATAACTCCCGGCCGATCGGAAATGGCACGAGTGGTCGGACTCGATGTCGCGCCGCCCCCGGATGTTGGTTACGTGGTCGTGGCCGTGTCAACGGAATAAGCTGAAAGGAACCGAGGTCGGGATGGCCCAATGAAAGGCCCACCATGAGCTGGTTTGTTCGTCGTTTGACCGCCGCCATCGCGGTCGTCTTCGTGGCGATGGCGGTTGCGGTGATCGCGACGCCGGGTGTCAGCTCGGCGCAGTGCGATCCCAAAATGTCGTGGAATGAGGCGACCGGCGAGTGCAAACAGCCAGCGGCGCCGCCAGCGTGGTACGCGCCCCCGCCGCCCTACGCGCCGTCATTCGCCGGGCAGGATGTGCCGCCGCCTCCCTTGCGGCCTTCGTGGTCACCGAACGATCCGATGTGGAGTGTCGGCTTTCACCAATGGGGTGCCTATTTCAACGGCGTCTGGGTGCCGTACTGACGGCGGCCGCCCACCCCACCTGACATGCAGCACGAGCATTGCAACGCGTCTGGATCACGTCTGCTGGACAGTGATAACGTAATTCTCCGATTCGTATAACGGGCCTACCAAGCGGCATCCGGGCGCCGTTCAACTCGCGGAGGTGACGTGTCAGCAGCACCGGGCCGCCCACTGCCTCTGGTCACGCAGGAGAACGAATTCTTCTGGACCTCGGGCTCCGACGGAAAGCTACGACTGCAGGAATGTAAATCCTGCGAATCGCTGATCCATCCACCGGCGCCGGTATGCCGCTATTGCCGCTCACTGGATATCGGGGTGCGCGCGGTTTCCGGCAAGGCGACGCTCGCGGGATTCACCATCAACGAGCGGTTCAGTCTGCCCGGGCTGGTAGCGCCCTACGTGATCGCGCAGGTGGCGATCGCCGAAGATCCCCGCGTGCGATTGACCACGAACATCGTGGAGTGCGATCCCGACGGGCTCGAACTCGGCCAACAGGTCGAGGTTGTCTTCGAACAGGTCGAGGACGTGTGGTTTCCGCTGTTCCGCCCGGTACCGAACGCCGAGCCCGCTGCACTGCCGGCCGACGAGATAGCGCCGGAGCGTTTCGGCGAATACGTGCGCCCGATGCTGACCCCGGAGAAATTCGAGGACAAGGTGGCGCTGACCGGGATCGGCATGTCACCGATCGGGCGGCGACTGATGGCACTGCCGCTGTCCCTGACGGTGCAGGCGTGTGAGGCCGCCATCGCCGACGCCGGCCTGACGTTCGCCGACATCGACGGCCTGTCCACCTACCCCGGCGCAATCAATGTCGGCGGATTCGGGGAGGGCGGCGTCACCGCTCTCGAGGCCGCGCTGGGCATTCGGCCGACATGGCACAACGGCGCCATGGAGACGTTCGGCCCGGGCGGTTCGGTGATCGCCGCGATGCTTGCGGTCGCCTGTGGCCTGGCGCGCCACGTGCTCTGCTTCCGGACGCTGTGGGAAGCCACCCACGGCGAGCTGATGAAGCAGGGCAAGATCGCCGCGTCGATGGGCCGGATGTCGGGCTGGCAGATGCCATTTGGAGCCACCTCGGCGGCACACACCTTGGCGATGAACGCGCAGCGCCACTTTCACCGTTACGGCACCACGAAAGAGACACTCGGCTGGATCGCGTTGAACCAGCGTGCCAACGCGGAACTCAACCCGACGGCCATCTACCGGACCCCGATGACGATGGACGACTACCTGAACGCGCGGCCCATCACCACGCCGTTCGGGCTGTACGACTGCGACGTGCCCTGCGACGGCGCGATCGCCGTCATCGTCTCCGCCGTCGACGCGGCCCGCGACCTGGCCAAGCCGCCGGTACTGGTCGAAGCGGTGGGCACGCAGATCATCGAGCGCATCGACTGGGACCAGAGCACTCTCACCCATGAGCCCCAGGTGCTGGGCCAAGCCGCGCACGTGTGGACGCGTACCTCGCTACGACCCGGGGACGTCGACGTGGCCGAGCTGTACGACGGCTTCACGATGAACTGCCTGTCCTGGATCGAGGCCCTCGGCTTCTGCGGAATCGGTGAGGCCAAAGAGTTTCTGGACGGCGGCAAGAACATCGCCCGTGACGGTCAGCTGCCGCTCAACACCCACGGTGGCCAGCTCTCCCACGGCCGCACCCACGGCATGGGACTGCTGCACGAGGCCATCACCCAGCTGCGCGGCGAGGCCGGCGACCGCCAGGTCGTCGACGCCCGGGTCGGCGTGGTCAGCAGCGGCGGCCTCACGCCCAGCGGCGTGCTGCTGCTGCGGGCCGACACATGAGCACCGCGCCGCGTCCCCGGCTGGTAATCGTCGACGGGGTGCCGATGTCGGCGGTGGTCGCCGAAGCACCCGACCCGAAGGCCGTGATCGTGGCCATTCACGGCGGCGGCACGACCGCGGTCTATTTCGACTGCCCGGGCCACCCGTCGTATTCGCTGTTACGGACCGGCGCGGCAGCGGGATTCACCGTGGTGGCCCTCGACCGGCCTGGCTATGGCAGTTCGGCGCCCTATCCCGAGGCGATGGTCGAGGGCGATCAGCGCGTCAACCTGGCTTACGGAGCGGTCGATCGCATCATCGGCGAACGACCAAGCGGTGCAGGCATATTCGTGATGGGCCATTCGGGCGGATGCGAACTGACGATGCGGATGGCCGCCGACGAGCGCGGTGCCGATCTGCTCGGCATCGAATTGGCCGGCACCGGCCGGCACTATCACCCCGCGGCCCGCGAAATGCTGAAGACGGCAACGCGCGAACGCCGTCCGTCCGGGCTACGCGAGCTGTTGTGGCACCCGGAGCACTTGTATCCGCCCGAGATCCTCACCGGGGTCACGGTTTCCCCGACGGCTCCCGCCTACGAGGACCAGATGGTGTCGGACTGGGCACGTCAGACCTTCCCGACGCTGGCCCCAGCCGTGCGGGTACCGGTGCACTTCAGCATCGCCGAGCACGAAAAGGTTTGGCAGACCGATGATTCGGCGGTGGAGGAGATCACCGCGATGTTCTCCGCCGCGCCGCGTTTCACCCTGCACCGGCAAGCCGAGGCGGGGCACAACATCAGCCTCGGCCACACCGCCGCGGACTACCACTCGACGGTGCTCGCGTTTGTCGAGGAATGTATGGCTACCTCGGCGGAGGAAGAGGAGGCCGGTTGATGCGGGTGGGATTCATCGGGCTGGGCAGTCAGGGCGGCCCCATGGCCCGGCGGATCATCGAGGGCGGCTTTCCCACCACGCTGTGGGCACGCCGGCCAGCGTCGGTTGAGCCATTCGCCGACACCTCGGCCCAGGTCGCCCAGTCACCCGCCGAACTCGCCGCGGCCAGCGATCTGGTCTGCCTGTGCGTCGTCGGCGAGGCCGACATCGAGGAAGTCACCGACTCAGAGCGCGGGCTGCTGGCGGGCCTGAAGCCGGGCAGCGTCATCGCGGTGCACAGCACGGTGCATCCCAACACGTGCAAGGAGCTTGCGAAAAAGGCTGAAAGTAAAGGCGCTTCGGTGATCGACGCTCCGGTGAGTGGCGGCGGCCCGGCGGCCGCCGAGGGTCGGCTGATGGTGATGGTCGGCGGCGAGGCCGACGCGGTCGAACGCTGCCGTCCGGTGTTCGAAACCTACGGCGATCCGGTCGTCCACCTCGGCGACCTGGGCTCGGGGCAGACCACCAAGCTGCTCAACAATCTGATGTTCACCGCGAACCTGGGCACCGCGGCCACCGCCCTCGCGCTGGCGAAGTCGTTGGGCATTTCCCCGGAGCGGCTCACCGAGGTCGTCTCACGAGGTAGCGGAAACAGCTTTGCGCTCAATGTCATTGGCAACGAGGGCACCCTGGACCGCCTGGCCGGCCTGGCGGGCACGCTGCTGCAGAAGGACGTCCGGCTGATCGTCGACCTCGCGGAGCAGGCCGCCGCCCCCGCGGGGGCGGTATTGGACGCGGCCGACGCCGCGCTGACCCTGATGGATCACCCCCGATGAGAGTCGGATTCATCGGCGCCGGGCGGATGGGCCGCCCCATGGTGGCGCGTCTTGTCACGGCCGGGCATGACGTCCTGGTGTTGGGCCGCACCGCCGAAAGCCGGCGCGACCTCGAGCGGCTCGGCGCGGCCGTCGTGCACGACACGGCCGAGGCCGTGGCGCACGCCGACGTCGTGGTGCTCTGCGTATTCAACGACGAACAACTGCGGCAGGTCTGCCTGGACGAGCACTCTGCTGGCCACCATCCCGTCCGGCTCGGCGCTGGTGGTGCACACCACCGCAAGCCCGACGACGATCGACAGCCATCGCCGCCCGCGGCGCCCATCTCGACGTCATCGACGCGCCGGTCAGCGGCGGCCCGCACGACATCGCGGCCGGCACGCTCACGCTGTTCGTGGGCGGCGCCGACGACGCAGTGGCGCGCGTGCGGCCGGTATTGGGCTGCTATGGCGACCCGATTCTGCATGTCGGCCCGCGCGGCGCGGGTCAGAAAGTGAAGCTGGTTAACAACGCATTGTTCGCCGGCCACATCGGGCTGCTCGCCGAAGCGATCCGCCTGGGCGAGCAAATGGGCCTGCCCGAGGCGACGGTGCTGGGTGCGCTGGCGCGCGGCAGCGCTACCAGCCGGGTCCTGGACATCGTGGCCGCGAGCGGTTCCGTCGCGTCGTTTATCGAGGTGGCCGGCGAATTCGTAGACAAAGACGTCGCAGTCGTTCGCAATATCGCCGAAGAACTCGGCAGCGATCTCGGCGCGCTCGACAATGTCATCAATGCCGTCAACATTGTTGGAAAAAGTTTGCGATGACGGCCTTACAGTTCTTTTCGGTTCGCCTCGAACCCGCTACCGTTAGCGTTACAGTCAGGCATTCAACCGTAAAGGTCCAGCCCCGCATCGCGTCACGGAGGAGTCCGCAGTGACAAAACCGAAAGTCGTCTTCGACCCGTACTCGGACGAGTTCTACAACAACCCGTTCGACATTTACGCACGGATGCGCGAGGACGCTCCGCTCTATTACGACGAGAAAGAAGACTTCTACGCACTGACCCGTCATGAGGATGTGGCGGCCGCGTTCAAGGACTTCGAAACCTACTCCTCGGCGCGGGGCTGCGACCTGGCGATGGTCCGCAGGGGCATATCCCCCGAGCAGAAGTCGATCATCTTCATGGATCCGCCGGACCACCGCCACATGCGCAGCCTGCTCAACAAGGCGTTCACCCCACGGGCGATCACCTCGCAGGTGGAGACTATCCACGAGGTGATCGACAAATACCTGGGTGCTTGCGATCCGGACAACTTCGACGTCGTGCAGGACTTCTCCGGCCCATTCCCGGTGGAGGTCATCACCCGGATGGCCGGCGTGCCCGAGGAATACCGCCAGCAAGTGCGGCACTGGATCGACACCAGCCTGCACCACGAACCGGGCCAGATCGAGATCAGCGAAGCCGGCATGCAGGCCAACATCGACACCGCGATGTACTACTTCGGCCTCATCCAAGAGCGGCGCGGCGACCTACAGGACGACATGATCAGCAGGCTGATCACGGCCGAGATCCCCTGCGAGGACGGTACGACCCGCAAGCTCGACGACATCGAAATCACCGGATTCGCGACGCTTTTGGGCGGTGCCGGTGCCGAAACCGTCACCAAGCTGCTCGGCAATGCCGCGGTGATCTTCGCCCGTCATCCCGACCAGTGGCAGAAGCTGCAGGACGACCGCAGCAAGATCCCGGGCGCGGTCGAAGAGCTACTGCGCTTTGAGGGGCCGGTCCAATACAACGTCCGCTACACCCTCAAGGAAGCGCATGTCAGCGGCGGCGTGATCCCGCCCTTCAAACCGGTGTTCCTCTGCGGCGCCGCGGCCAACCGCGACAGCGATGCCTTCACCAACGCCGACACGTTCGACATCGAGCGCGACCAGACCGAGGCACAGCATCTCGGCCTCGGGTACGGGATCCACAGCTGCCTCGGCGCAGCGTTGGCCCGCCTGGAAAGCCGGATCGCCCTCGAGAAGCTCCTCGACTTCATGCCGCGCTACGAGGTGGACTGGGACGGGTGCAAGCGAGTGACCATGCAAAACGTCGCGGGCTGGAAGCACGTGCCCGTCAAGGTCCTTCGGTAAGGGGGTCGCAATGACGAAGAAGATCGAGGTCGATTGGGGACTCTGCGAAAGTAACGGTGTCTGCATGGGCATCAATGCCGAGATCTTCGAGCTCGGTGACGACGACATGCTGACCGTCCACCAGGAAGAAGTCACCCCGGAGATCGAGGCGGACGTCCTCGAGGCCGTCCGTCAATGCCCGCGGCAGGCGATCTCCATCGTGGGAGAGTAGCGATCAGAACCCCGAGAGGATGACCGCATTGCAATCGGCGGCCGCCTGGCGCAGTTTCGCCGCCTTTTGGTAGCCCTCGGATTCGTACCACGCGCGCGCGGCATCAACCGATTCGAATTCCAGCACCACGGTCTGATCGCCGTGCCAGGTGCCCTCGATGGTCGTGGGCTTGGTGTCTACCGCAAGAATCGTGGCGCCGCTCATCGCCGAACCGGCGGCCTTGCCGTAAGCCTTCATGCCCTCTGGGTCCTTGATGGCCTCGGTGAGGATGACATACCCTTTTGGCCCGTTAGCCACTCGAATCTCCTTACTTGTGCCAGTTTTCGTCTTTGATCTCGCTGATGGCCTGCTCGGGACAGCATTGGATGGCCTCCTGCGTGGCCGCCTCCAATTCCGTTGGGACGTCGGAGGTCAATCGACTCCGCGTAGCCGTCGTCGGTGAGGCTGAACACGTCCGGGCAGAGGGTAAGGCACATCCCGTGACCGCGACAGCGTTGGTCGTCTACCCAGACCTTCATGCCAGCGTGAACTCCAAGTGCAATTCGGTCAGGCCACGCAGAATGTACGTCGGAACATATTGATAGCGGCGGTCATTCGCCGGCCCATGCATATCCTCGTTGATCCTGATGTCGGTCGTGCGGTCCAGCAGCCGCTCGATCGCCACCCGGGTTTCGGCCCTTGCCAGCGGCGCGCCCGGACAGCTGTGGATACCGCGCCCGAACGAGATGTGCTGGCGGGCATTCTTACGCGCCGGATCGAACGTGGCGGGTTCCTCGAATCGGCGCGGATCGCGGTTGGCCGCGGCCTGCACGATCATCACCGTGGTGCCGGCGGGCAGGTCGACGCCGCCGACATTGACGGGCACCCGGTTCATCCGGAAGTCGCCCTTGACCGGGCTCTCGTGGCGCAGCGACTCTTCGATGAAGTTCGGGATCAGGCTGCGGTCCTTGCGCAACTGCGCCTGAATGTCGGGACGCTCCCCCAGGGTCTGCAACGCGGCACCGAGCAGCCGCACGGTGGTCTCCTGGCCCGCGGAGAAGACGTTGGCGGCAACGCGGGCGACGTCTTCGACCTTCGGGGTCGAGCCGTCCGGGTAGGTGGCGGTCGCGAGACCGGTCAGCACATCTTCGCGGGGCTCGCGGCGACGGTCGGAGACGTAGTCGGAGAAGAGGCCGTAGAGGAATTCCAGCGGACTGTGCGACAGCGACTCCTTGCCGGTGCCCCCGATGCCGCCACCCGCGTGCTCGGCGATGCCCTTCACGAACTTGTCGCGATCCTCCATCGGCACGCCCAGCAAGTCGGCGATGACCAGCAGCGTGAAGGGGCTCGAGAAGCCCTTGATCCAGTCGCCGTTGCCCGGCGGCAGGAACTCGTCGAGCACCTCGTCGGCGAGCGCCCACATGGCGTCCTCGTTCTCCTTGAGGCGCTTGGGGGTGATGAGCCGCATCAGCAGCGAGCGGTGGTTGGTGTGGGTCGGCGGGTCAAGCGTGGGCAGCTGGTCGCTGAACGGCAGCTCGTCGCGATGCTCTTCGATCAAGTCGGTGATGTCACTATTTCCAGGCCCTCGAGCGGCACCGGAAAGCCGGGGAACGGTCCGGTCACCGAGATGCACGAGGACCACGTCGCGGCGTCGTTCAGCACGGCGCAGGCCTCGTCCCAACCGGTAACCATGGTGACGCCGTGGTGGTCTTCCCGGGTCACCGGGCACTGCTCCCGCAGCGCCTCGTAGTACGGGTACGGGTCCGCGATGAGCTCTTTGCCGCGGAAGAAGTCCAGCTTGGAGAAGTCGTTCGCCATCTTGCTCCGTTCGAATCTCAGCAGTGAGAATGATCCTCTCAGAGATGAGTATTAGATTTCCACACGGCTTGATCGTCGTCAACGACGGGGTGCCGCGGTCGGGTATGAGACATGCCGAAAGTGTCCCGCGTTCGGGCCGGCCGGCGCAGGTGTGATTCAGCTGGCCGGGACCAGATCGGCGGCCACCGACGGGCATGCCAGCAGCCCGCTCCGGAAGTGTTCGGCCTGACCGATCGAGTACTGCGGTATGGCAGCGGCGGCTAGCGCCTTGCCCTTGAACATCTGCGCGGCCATGCTCAGCCGGTGCTGGACCAGGCCGACGCTGCCGTCGAGCTCGGCGGGCCAGGTGTCCCCCCACAGCGTGACCTCAGTGACCCCGTGATCGAGGGCTTGCAAGACGCCCTGCCGCACCCGCGAATCGCAGCCCACCAGATCCGCCGCGGCCGCCAGGGCCTGTGGACGGGGACGATCCTCGACTGACGCGAGGGCGTGTTCGAGGTCGAGAGTGCGGGCTCCGATGATCTGCAGTGGCCGAATATCGGGGTGGTCGGCCAGATCGGTGAGCAGGACGGTGACGTCCCAGCCGGCCATCGACCGGTCGAATAGCCATCCCCCCGCGAACCGCACCACGTCGACCACGCTGGAGGCGACGACATCGAGCCGATACCTCATGTCGTGCTCAGGGGCTTGTGGGGCGGCGCGAAGTCCCGCGCCAGCGTCTCGGCGTACTGCTTGAACACCTCGGTCAGCGGTATCGAAGGATCGAGTAACCATGTGGTTTCCATTCCGTGGACGAAGGCGAGTATTTCCACTGCCTTGATGGTGGGGTCTATGTCTGCGCGATACCGGCCATCGGCCTGGCCATTGCGGATGAGCTGGGCGACGATGTCGACCGCTTGCCGGTGCCGGTCGAGCATGCGGTCGTGCAGCGGAGCGTCCGGAAGGATGTTCTCGACCAGCAGCACTGTGAACGTGCCGACCAATTCGGGCGCCCGGCTAAATCGATCGGCGACCGCAGAGATCTGGGCCATCAGGTCGCCGGACCGGTCGGCGTGGGAATCGTCGTCCTGATCGCGGGCGTCCAGGACCGCGTGGAGCAACTGCTCCTTGGACTCGAAGTGATGCAGCAGCCCCGCGGGGGTTACGCCGGCCTCACCGGCGATCTGGGCCAATGTGGTGTTGCGCCAGCCGTTGCGCGTGAGGAGCCGTTGCGCGACCGTGAGGATCCGCTGCTTGCGGTCCTCACCTTTGGCGAGAAGCGTGTCATAACGCCGTGCGTCGGGCACCGGACTCCTTTGACCGATTGGCAGGCCGAACCAACCTAGTGAACACACAGTAGGTAGGTTTGCCCGCTGTGACAAGGGTCTCAGCCGGACTCTTAAAAAGTTCTTTGGTCGGTGCTACGCGACCAATTCGACCAGGGTGGCGTTGGCTGTGCCCCCGCCTTCGCACATGGTCTGCAGCCCGTAGCGAATGCCGTTATCGCGCATGTGGTGGGCCAATCGCGTCATCAGCACCGCACCGGAGGCGCCCAGCGGGTGCCCCAGCGCGATGGCGCCGCCCAGCGGATTGACCAGGCCCGGGTCCGCGCCTGTCTCGGCAATCCACGCCATGGGGACCGGCGCAAAGGCCTCGTTCACCTCGAAGGCGCCCACTTCGGCGAGCGAGACGCCCGCCTTGTTCAGCACCTTTTCGGTCGCCGGAATGGGGCCGGTGAGCATGAGCACCGGATCCGCCCCGGTGACGGCCCCGGCCCGGTACCGCACGATCGGGGTCAGCCCCAGCTCGACCGCCAATTCCGAGGTCGTCACCAGGAGCGCGGCCGCACCGTCGGAGATCTGCGAAGAATTGCCCGCGTGGATGACGCCGTCTTCGGCGAACGCGGGCTTGAGTGCGCCCAGCTTCTCCACGGTGCTCCCCCGCCGCACGCCCTCGTCCGCAGCGACGATGGCTTGGTCGTCGGTGATGACGGGGATCATCTGATCGGTGAAGGCGCCACTGTCCTGGGCCGCGGCGGCCCGTTCGTGGGATTGGACGGAGAATTCGTCGAGCTGGCCGCGGGAGAAGCCCCACTTCTTGGCGATCATCTCCGCCGACAGGCCCTGGTTGAACGAAAAGTCGTCGTAGCGGGCGAGCACCTTCGGCCCGTAGGGCATGCCGGTCGCCCTGGCGGAACCCAGCGGAACGCGGCTCATCACCTCGACCCCGCCGGCCACCACGACGTCTTGCTGGCCCGACATCACCGCCTGCACCGCGAAGTCGAGGGCCTGCTGGCTGGAACCGCAGGCCCGGTTGACCGTGGTGCCGGGGATGCTCTCGGGCCAGCCGGCAGCCAGCACCGCGTAGCGCCCGATGTTGCTGGACTGATCGCCGACCTGCGACACGCATCCCCAGATCACGTCGTCGACGATCTCGGGCCCCACACCGGCACGCGCCAGGACCTCGTTGAGCACGATCGCGGACAGGTCCGCGGCGTGCATGCCCGACAGCCCGCCATTGCGTTTCCCGACCGGCGTACGCACCGCCTCGACGATGACCGTTTCCCGCATATCCCTACTCCGAATCCTCGTCAGATTTTGATAGCGCCCACCGGCCAGTAAACGACGGCTCCCGTCGCTCGCTGAAGGCGGTATAGGCGGCCGCCGCATCCGCTGTCGCAAAGTTACCGATCTGGGCTCGCGCCTCGTTGGCCAGCGCGTCGCGAAGGGTGCGGTCGGCGCCCTCGTTCAACAGCGCCTTGGTCTGGGCCAGCGCGATGGGCGGACCAGCCGCGAGCCGGTCGGCCAGGTCCTTGACGAAGGCGTCGATCTCCCCGGCGGACACCACCCAGGTGACCAGGTTCAGGGCGAAAGCCTCCGCGGCGTCGATGGTCTCGGCCAGCAGCGCCAGCCGCTTAGCCTGTTGCAGGCCAACGAGATTCGGCAACAGCCAGGAACCGCCGAGGTCGATCGACAGGCCGCGCTTGGAAAAGATCTGGGAGAACGTCGATTCCGGCGTCGCGACCACGAGGTCGCAGCCCAGCGCCAGGTTCCATCCGGCGCCGACCGCGACGCCCGTCACCTTGGCCACCGTCGGAATCGGAAGTTCGTGCAACGCCAGCGCCACATCGGTCAGCCGCTGCAGCTTGTATTTCGGATGAATGTCGTCCGGAATCCCAATGTCGGCGCCGGAGCAAAAGGCCCCGCCTGCACCGGTGATCACCAGCGCCCGCACGCTGCGGTCGCGGCCGGCATCGTGCAGCGCATCCCGCAACGCAATCCACAGCTGCGGGCTGATCGCGTTTTTGCGCCGCGGCCGATTGAGGGTCAGCGTGCGTACCCCTTCGCTGTCATCGGACAGCAGCACGGGGTCGTCGGGGACGTCAATAGCTTCTCGGCAGTTTCAGGACGTTGGATCCCAGGAAGTTCAGGATCATCTCCTGGCTGACCGGCGCGATCTTCATCAGCCGGGCCTCACGGAAGTAGCGCGTGATGTGGTACTCCTCCGCGTAGCCCATGCCGCCGTGAGTCTGCAAAGCCCGGTCCGCAGCAGTGAAGCCGGCATCGGCACACAGGTATTTGGCGGTATTCGCCTCGCGCCCACAGGGTTTGCCGTTGTCATAGAGCCAGGTCGCTTTGCGCAACATCAGCTCGGCGGCGTCGAGCCGGGCCAGCGAATCCGCGAGGGGGAATTGGATACCCTGGTTCATGCCGATCGGCCGGCCGAAGACCTCGCGCTCGTTGCCGTACTTCACCGCTTTTTCGAGCGCCACCCGCCCGATGCCGAGCGCCTCGGCCGCGATCAGCATGCGTTCGGGGTTCAGGCCGTCGAGGATGTACTGAAATCCCTTGCCCTCCTCGCCAACTCGGTCCTCGACCGGTACTTCGAGGTTGTCGATGAACAACTCGTTTGAGCTGACGGCGTTGCGGCCCATCTTGCGGATCGGGCGGATATCGACGCGGCTGCGATCGAGGTCGGTGAGGAACAGCGTCATCCCGTCGGTCTTCTTGGCGACCTCGTCGTAGCTCTTGGTGCGGGTGAGCAGCAGGATCTTGTCGGACTCCATCGCTTTGGAGATCCACACCTTGCGGCCATTGACGATGTAGCGGTCCCCATCGCGCTTGGCGAACGTGGTGATGCGCGAAGTATCCAGCCCGGCACCGGGTTCGGTGACTCCGAAGCAGATGTGCACATCGCCATTGGCGACCGTTGGCAAGGTGCGCGCCTTGAGTTCGTCGGAGCCGTGCACGACGACCGGCTGCATGCCGAAGATCGACAGATGGATCGCGCTGGCTGCGTTCATCGCACCGCCGGACCTGGCGACCTCTTCGAGCAGCAGTGTGGCTTCGGTGATTCCGAGGCCGTGGCCGCCGTATTCGGTCGGAATCGTCATGCCAAGCCAGCCGCCGTCGGCTATAGCGCGATAGAACTCGGTTGGAAACTCGTGCGCGAGGTCTTTTTCCATCCAGTACTGGTCGTCGAATTTCCGTGCCAGCTCGGCGACCGACTTGCGGATCAGCTCCTGGTCGTCTGTCAGCTCGAAATTCATTCCACCGCCGGGCACTGCTGGATCTCCTTAGGTCAGTTCATGCACCGGCGCGCGAACTCGTCCGGTAGCGGGTCAATCCTTGTTGCCTGAAAGGGCTTTCGCGTTCGCGGCAAAGTCTTGGAACGACGACCCCGCCCGGGTGTCCTTTTGGTGGCCCGCCGCCTTGATGGATACGTCGTGTCCCTCGGCCGCCTTGCGCAATGCGCCGACCGTCGCCTGCTCACGGGGGATGTGGGTGAACGGGTCGAACGAGTACCACCGCATGGCGTTCTCGTAGGTCATCTTGTTGATCTCGTCGTCGGGAACGTTGTTCAGCGACAACACATCCCACAGCTCCTCCGGCGCACCCGGCCACATCGAGTCACTGTGCGGGTAGTCGGCTTCCCAGCAGATGTTGTCGATGCCGATCATGTTGCGCAGCGCCACACCGACCTTGTCGCTGATGAAGCAGGTCAGGAAGTGGTCGCGGAAGACCTCGCTGGGCAGCTTGCCCTTGAAGTCCTGGTGCGTCCAGGTGGAGTGCATCTCGTAGGTGCGGTCGGCGCGCTCCAGGAAGTACGGGATCCAGCCGGTTCCGCCCTCGGACAGCGCGACCTTGAGGTCGGGGTATTCCTTGATCGGCTTCGACCACAGCAGGTCCGCGGCGGCCTGCACGATGTTCATCGGCTGCAGCGTGATCATCACGTCCATCGGCGCGTCCGGTGCCGTGATGGCCAGCCGGCCCGAGGATCCGATGTGCACGTTCATCACGGTGTCGGTGTCGCACAACGCTTTCCACAGCGGGTTCCAGTACTCATTGTGGAAGCTGGGGTAGCCCATCGCGGCGGGGTTCTCGGTGAAGGTCAGCGCGTGCACACCCTTCTTGGAAACGCGGCGCACCTCGGCGGCACAGGCCTCGGCATCCCAGATCACCGGGATCGCCATCGGGATGAACCGCGCCGGGTAGGCGCCGCACCATTCATCGATGTGCCAGTCGTTATAGGCCTGCACCAACGCGACCGAGAAGTCGTGGTCGTCGGTGGCGAACAGCCGCCCCGCAAAGCCCGGGAACGACGGGAAGCAAATCGAGGCCAGAATGCCTCCGGCATTCATGTCCTTGACGCGCTCGTCGACGTTGTAGCAACCGGGCCGGATCTCATCGAGTCCCGTCGGCTCGATTCCGTACTCTTCCTTGGGCCGGCCGGCGACGGCGTTCAGTGCGACGTTCGGGATCACCGTGTCGCGGAACTTCCACATGTCCGAACCGTCGTCGTTATGCACCAGCCGAGGCGCGTCGTCCTGGTACTTCTTCGGCAGGTTGTTCTTGAACATGTCGGGTGGCTCGACAGTGTGGTCGTCGACGCTGATCAGCATCATGTCTTCTTTGTTCATGAGCTTCCCTCTCGATCGGCTTCCAGGACGTTGGCTGTCGACCCGCCCCGCTACCTCTGAAAACTAGCTTCTCGCCATGTGAGAATCAACATCCACCAGGCTGGCCTGGCAAACGCGGCCACTGTTCCGGTATACCTCATCGCCGCGCGGATGACACTCTCACGTGCGACTACGCGACCATAGAAATGCCAGCACCGGGCTCTTGACCAAAGAACAAACCAAAAATTTGTTACTCCACTGCCAAGGGGGTGGCCCGGACGGTCGACAAACCGGCGTGGAGCGCGCACGACGGTCGGCCAGCCGCGGATCCCTATCCGCCGGCATTGACCCGCCGAGCGAATCATGCAAGTCTGTTGGTTAGAAATGAGAATATGATTCTCTTTGACCGAGAGGACCCTCGCAATGCGCTTGCCGCCGCTGCCCGCGGATCAGTGGGACGAGGCTACCCACCAGGCGCTCTCGGCAATGCGCGGCGCGGACACCAACAATGCGCTCAGCACTTTCGCTCACCATCCGGCACTGGCTAAGGCGTTTCTCCGGTTCAACGTCCACCTGTTGATGTCATCCACGCTGCCGCCGCGCATCCGCGAACTGGCCATCCTGCGGATCGCGCATCGCCGCGAGTGCGCCTACGAGTGGTCTCACCACGTCAACATGGCGAAGGACGAGGGGATCACCGACGAGCAGATCGACGCGGTCAAACGAGGCGAGGCATCCGACGAGTTCGACCGCACGGTGCTCACGGCGGTCGACGAGCTGGACGAGAAATCGCAGCTGTCCGACGAAACGTGGGCAGCACTCGGCGAACGCCTGAACGACCAGCAACGCATGGATTTCGTCTTCACGGTCGGCTGTTACGCCCTGCTGGCCATGGCTTTCAACACTTTCGGCATACAGCTCGAGCACGACTAGACGGATCAGAGAGGTAGAACCGTGGCTCACTTCCCCAAGCCAGCTGCCGGCAGCTGGACAGAAAATTATCCCGAACTGGGAACCGCGCCGGTTGATTACACCGACTCGATCGATCCGGCGTTCTTCGAGGCCGAGCGCGACGCGGTCTTCAAGAAGACCTGGCTCAACGTCGGCCGGGTCAATCGCCTACCGCGTACCGGCAGCTACTTCACCAAAGAACTGCCGTCGGCCGGCAAGGGCACGTCGGTGATCATCGTCAAGACCAAGGACGGGACGGTCAAGGCCTACCACAACGTCTGCCGCCACCGCGGAAACAAGCTGGTGTGGAACGACTTTCCGAACGAGGAGACCTCGGGCACCTGCCGGCAGTTCACCTGCAAGTACCACGCCTGGCGCTACAGCCTCGACGGCGATCTGACCTTCGTCCAGCAGGAAGAAGAATTCTTCGACCTCGACAAGGGCAACTTCGGCCTGGCACCCGTTCGTTGCGAGGTGTGGGAAGGCTTCATCTTCATCAACTTCGACGACAATGCGGCGCCGCTCACCGACTACCTTGGGCCGCTGGCCAAGAGCATCGAGGGCTACCCCTTCGGCGAAATGACGGAGACCTACTCCTACCGAGCCGAGGTCGGCAGCAACTGGAAGCTGTTCATCGACGCGTTCGTCGAGTTCTACCACGCGCCGATCCTGCACCAGGGGCAGTACACCAAGGAAGAAGCCGCCAAGATCCAAAAGTTCGGCTACGAGGCGCTGCACTACGAATTGGCCGGCCCGCACAACCTGCAATCGACCTGGGGTGGTCAGGCGCCGCCCCCGGACATGTCCATGGTCAAGCCGATGGACCAGGTGCTGCGCAGCGGGCTATTCGGTCCGTGGGACAAGCCGGAGATCATCGCGAACCTCGAGCTGCCGCCGGGGGTCAACGTGAAGAGGGTGCCGCAGTGGGGCATCGACTCGTGGCTCTTCTACCCGAACTTCATGCTGCTGATCTGGGAGCCGGGCTGGTACCTGACCTACCACTACTGGCCGACCGCGGTGGACAAACACATCTTCGAGTCGTCACTGTATTTCGTGCCGCCGCGCAATGCGCGGGAACGCCTGGCCCAGGAACTGGCCGCGGTGACGTTCAAGGAGTACGCGCTGCAGGACGCCAACACCTTGGAGGCCACCCAAACCATGATCGGCACCCGGGCCGTCAAGGAATTCCTGCTGTGCGACCAGGAAGTCCTGATCCGTCATCTGCACAAGACGACCGGTGACTACGTGAAGGAGCACCAGCGCAATGTCGCTACCGTCTGAATTCTCGGCCCTGGAGCCCTATTTGGATTGGGATCTGGCCACCGAGCCCGAGCGCTACGCCAAGCGGCTGGCCTCGACGATGGCCCGAGATGCAAGAGTTCTACGACGTCGCGTTCCCGTTGCTGAACGACGTGATTGCGTACTGTGACAAGTACCCGCTAGACGACCTGCCGGAGGACGCGAAGACTCTGATGCACATCATGCAGTCGTTGGTCATGGTGTCGTTCCCCATCGAGGCATGGAAGCAGCCGCGTGTCCCCGACAGCGGCGCGGCGTGGGTTGAAGTGCTTCGGGAACCGGTGATCTAAGCGGTGCTCACGCTCAAGGCCGCCGGGCTGCTCGACGTCGACGCCGGTGAGATCCTACGGCCGGGCATCCTGAAGATCGAGGACGACCGGATCGTCGGCGTCGGGGGCGACCCCGAGGGCGAGATCATCGATCTCGGCGAGGCGATCCTGCTGCCCGGCTTGATGGACATGGAGGTCAACCTCTTGATGGGCGGGCGCGGGGAGAAGCCCGGTCTGTCTCAGGTTCAGGATGATCCGCCGACGCGGGTGCTGCGCGCGGTCGGCAACGCCCGTCGCACGCTGCGCGCCGGGTTCACCACCGTGCGCAATCTCGGCCTGTTCGTCAAGACGGGCGGCTACCTGCTCGACGTCGCGCTGGGCAAGGCAATCGACGCCGGCTGGATCGACGGGCCACGCGTGGTCCCGGCCGGCCACGCCATCACGCCCACCGGTGGCCACCTGGACCCGACGATGTTCGCGGCGTTCGCGCCGCACACGCTGGAGCTGACGGTCGAGGAAGGCATCGCCAACGGCATCGACGAGATCCGCAAGGCGGTGCGCTACCAGATCAAGCATGGCGCCGAGCTGATCAAGGTCTGCTGCTCAGGCGGCGTGATGTCACTGACCGGTCCGCCTGGCGCGCAGCACTATTCGGACGAGGAACTGCGCGCGATCGTCGACGAGGCGCACCGGCGCGGGCTACGCGTCGCCGCCCACACACACGGTGCGGAGGCGGTCAAGCACGCCATCGAGGCCGGCATCGATTGCATCGAGCACGGTTTCCTGATCGACGACGATGCGATCGCGATGATGGTGGAGCACGGCACCTTCCTGGTGAGCACTCGGCGCCTGGCCGAGGCGATGGACGTCTCGCACGCTCCGCCCGCGCTGCAGGCCAAGGCGGCCGAGATGTTCCCGAAGTCGCGCACCTCGATACTGGCGGCCTATGAAGCCGGCGTGAAGATCGCGGTCGGCACCGACGCTCCGGCGATACCGCACGGCAAAAACGCCGACGAGCTGGTCACCCTGGTCGAATGGGGCCTGCCGCCGTTGGCGGTGCTGCGGGCGGCCACGACCACCGCGGCCGAGCTGATCAACTCGAACGACCGGGGCCGGCTGGCGCCGGGTCAACTCGCCGATATCATCGCGGTACCCGGAAACCCGTTGGAAGACATCACCGTTACCCGCAACGTCAGCTTTGTCATGAAAGGCGGCAAGGTATATGTCGACACCGATCAGTCTAAGAGCGGCCCAACCAGAACTGACGACCTGGTCGAGATCCAGCAGCTACTCGCCCGCTACGCCGTCACCATCACCCAAGAGGACATCGAGGGGCTCATCGGGGTGTTCACACCCGACGGGACCTACAGCGCCTTCGGCTCCACCTACGGCCTGGACAAGTTCCCGGAGTTGGTCGCCGCCGCGCCAAAAGGCTTGTTCCTCACCGGAACTGCCTTGGTCGAGAACATCGACGGCGATTCGGCGAGCGGCACCCAGCCGTTGTGCTTCATCGACGGGTCCACGCATGACATGCGGATCGGCTACTACCGCGACACCTACTCGCGGACCGCGGACGGATGGCGACTGAAGACCCGCGCCATGACGTTCATCCGCCGTAGCGGTGTGCACGACTCCGGGCGCCCGCACGCCATCGGCCGCCCCACGCCGTGAATGTCGAGGAGTTCCGGACCGGTCTGCGCGCGTGGCTCGACGAACACGACTTGACCCCCGGGCCCGACCACTCGCTGCAGGGCCATATGCAGCAATTCCTCCGGGTCAGCCGGGCGCTGTACGACGCGGATTGGATGCGTTACGGATGGCCGAAAGAGGTCGGCGGATTGGGCGGCCCCGCGGTGCTCCGTGCGATCGTCGGCGAAGAGGTGGTGGGCCGTCGGCTGGCCGAGCCCGGCCCGTATTCCATGCTCGAGGTGCTCACACCCACGATGATCGATTACGCCCCCGCAGAACTCGCCGCGGAAATGGTGCCGCGGCTGCTGCGCGGTGAGGAGCAATGGTGCCAAGGCTTTTCCGAGCCGGGTTCGGGCAGCGACCTGGCGTCGCTGACCACTCGCGCCACGCAGCAGGGCGATAACTGGATAGTCAATGGGCAGAAGGTCTGGACCAGCTTCGCCCAGTTCTCCACCCGCTGCATCCTGCTCACCCGCACCGGACCCGGCCACGACGGAATTACCGCGTTCTTCGTCGACCTCGACACCCCCGGCATCACCGTCCGCCCGCTGCGCACGATGCACGGCGTCGACGAGTTCTGCGAGGTGTACTACGACGATGTGGTGATCCCGTCGAGCCGGATGCTTGGCAAGCCGGGCGACGGCTGGCGGCTCGCGATGGACCTGCTCCCCTTCGAACGCTCCACCTGCTTTTGGCAGCGGATCGCCTATCTCTACTCTCGATTCGATGCGCTCATCGCCGAGGTTTCCGGCGGCAGCCAACACGGCAGCCACAACGAATACGAGCTGGGCGCAGCGTATCTCGCGCTGCACACGCTGCGTTGCCGCTCCCGCGCCACCCAATACCGGCTACGCGACGGAGCACGCCTGGGCCCCGACACCTCGATCGACAAGGTGCTACTGGCCTCGGCCGAGCAGCGGCTTTACGACACCGTCCGCGATCTGCTGCCCGGCGACCTCGAACTCGACGAGACGCCGTGGCGCTCGGAGTACCTGTACTCACGCGCGTCAACCATTTACGGCGGTACCGCCGAGATTCAGCGCAACATCATCGCCCGCCGGCTACTCGACCTCGGGAAGGAGTAGAGCCGTGGACCTTCCGAAAAACACGACGGACTCCGAGGACCTGCAGCTGCTTGCCGAGTCGATACGCACCGCGATGACTACAGCATCCGGCGCCAAGCTCGACGCGGCATTGACCGACCTCGGCTGGCACGACATGCTGGCCGAAATCCCTGATTTCGCAATCCCTCTGGTGTTTCGGCTGCTCGGCGAAACCGGTGCGCATGCGCCGGTGCTGAACGACGTGGTGCTGCGCGCGGCCGGAAAAGCACCGGGCGCAGTCACCCCGCTTCCGTTCGCGGGTGGCTCCTGGGTGGTATGGAGACGCGACGACATTCCAAGTTCGGCGATCGACAATGAGTTACCGATACACCCTGTCGCAGAGGGTGATTCAGCTGCGCAAGCCGGGCTCGCCGCGGGGCGGCGGGCACTGGGCTGGTGGCTGGTGGGCGCCAGCCGCGCGATGCTCGCGCTGGCGCGTCAGCATGCCCTGGATCGTGTCCAGTTCGGCCGCCACATCAGCTCGTTTCAGGCGGTCCGGCACCGGCTGGCCGAGACGCTGGTCGCGATCGAGGGCGCCGAGGCGACCCTGCAGGCCGCCGGCACGGCATCCGACGATCCGGACGACCTGGCCAGCTTGCTGGCCAAGGCGGCGGCCGGCCAGGCGGCGCTGACCGCGGCGCGTCACTGCCAACAGGTGCTCGGTGGTATCGGATTCACCGCCGAACATCAGCTGCATCGCCACGTCAAACGCTCGCTGATGCTGGACAGCCTGCTCGGCAGCGCACGCGAACTGACCGGACAGGCCGGAGCGGCGCTGCGGGCCAACGGATCTGCGCCACGGCTGGTCGAGCTGTAGCAGCTGGGTTCGCGCGCGGAAGCGTACTGCCTAGAATTGGCGTGCATGCGCTACCCCGTAGAACCCCGAAATCAGGCCGGCGTCACCTCGGTGATCCTGGGCGGGTTGGCGCTCGCCACCTGCTGGCTGCTCATCGGGGTGCCGTTGGGTATCGCGGCGCTGTTGACCGGTGACATCGCCCGGCGGCGAGCCAGCCGCGGTGAGGCGACGAATCCCCGGGCCGCGATAGCCGGGATGGTGTTGGGGACGATGGCGATCGTGGCGGGGCTCATCGCGATCGGCTACTACTCCTGGATGGACTCCCAGGATGCGGGCCGTTTGCAGCGGTGCCTGGACAACCCCGCCACGAACAACTGCTAACCGCGGGGCAGCCCAAGGACTCGTTCGGCGATGATGTTGCGCTGAACTTCGGAAGTGCCGCCGGCAATGGTCGCGGCGAAGGTGCGCGTGTACCGGTCGAACCAGCTGCCGTAGTGGCTGTCCAGGTTGAGCGGGGCGAACGGGGCGGTGACCCCACGAAGCACGAGTCCATCGCCCGCCTTGGCGTTGAGCGCGTCCTCACAAGCGCGTTGCATCGCCTCCGAACCGAGCAGCTTGAGCACCGACTGAGCGGGCACATCCTCTTCGCCGCGCGCGGCTTTGGCCAAGGTCGCCGAGCCCAGCATCCGCATCGCGAGCCAATCCATCACCAAAGTGGCGTAGCGATCGCGCTGCACCGCTCCCGCGGGGCTGGACTCGACCGTCAACGCGTGCAGCATGTCGGCGTAATCCAGCCACAACATCGCACGCTCGTGACCGAGCGAACCGGTCGCGACTCGCCATCCCGCGTTGAGCTCGCCGACCAAGTTCTCGGCCGGCACCCGCGCATCGGTGAAAAAGACCTCGTTGAAGTCGACGTCTTCAACGTCGCCCACCGACGCGAACGGACGGCGGACCACACCGGGAGTATCGGTCGGAATCAGTAAAGCGCTGATGCCCTTGTGTTTTGGCGCGTCCGGATCGGTGCGCACGAACGTCAACAGAACATCGGCGTGATGGGCACCCGAGGTCCACACCTTCTGTCCGTTGACGACGAAGTGGTCCCCGTCGAGTACCGCGCGCGTTTTCAGCGAGGCGAGATCGGAGCCCGCGCCGGGCTCGCTCATGCCCAGCGACGCGGTCATCTCCGCGCGCAGAATCGGCACCGCCCAGCGCTGCTTTTGCTCGGGGGTGCCGAACGACAGCAACGAAGCCGCGATGATGCCCACGCCTTGCGGATTGAAACTCTGATAGATCCGCCGTCGGGACAACTCTTCGAGGTACACGTATTGCTGCAGCAGCGTGGCGTTGCGCCCACCGAACTCCGGCGGGTTGCCGGGCAGCAGCCACCCGTGGTCGAACAGCAGCCGTTGCCAGCGGCGGGCCCACTCCGGAATGTCCGAACTCGACTGCGGCCGCTCGCCTGTCACCGCCGGGTCGAGAGGATTCGCGTCGAGGAAAGCCGCGAATTCCGCGCGGAACTCCTCGACGTCGGTGTCAAAGGTCAGCTGCACAGCACTCCCATGAGATTCGCTAGCGCGTAGAACGTCGGTAGATCCGGGTTTCCGCCGACGGTGCGGTTCACTCTTGCAATTCCGCTTCTATACACACGTCTAGGAGAATAGTATTCTCGTGGCAAGAAAGTTACAATCTCCGACACATGTTCCGTGAGGGGGTCGAGCGCAGCGATGTCACGGCGTTCTCCGGTAGAGTCCAACCATGTTCTCCCCTCGCGGCAATCATCCGAGCCTTCCGTGAGCAACCCAAGCGAAGAGCCGGCCTGGAAGCAGCGCGCCGTCGAGCGATCCATCAAAACTGCGAAATTGCGTGCGGCGCAGCGCGTTCAGCGCTTCCTCGACGCGGCGCAGGCCATCATCATCGAAAAGGGCAGCACGGACTTTACCGTCCAGGAGGTCGTGGACCGCTCCCGCCAGTCGCTGCGAAGCTTCTACCTGCAGTTTGACGGTAAGCACGAACTGCTGCTCGCGTTGTTCGAGGACGCGCTGAGCCGGTCGGCCGACCAGATCCGCGCCGCGACCGAAAGCCATTCGGACCCACTCGAGCGGCTGAAGGTCGCCATCGAGCTGTTGTACGAGGCCTCGCGACCGGACCCCGCAGCCAAGCGCCCGCTGTTCACCGACTTTGCACCACGGTTGCTGGTGACACACCCGGCCGAGGTCAAGATCGCCCATGCGCCGCTGGTGGCGTTGCTGACCGAGCTCATGGAAGCGGCCTGCGACGCAGGCGAGTTGCGCGACGGACTCAATCCCAAGCGGATAGCCGCCATGACGATGCAGACGGTCATGTTCATCGCGCAGTCCAGCGGGGGCTCCGACGACGCGACCGTCCACCCGATCACCGCCGACGAGGTATGGGACTTCTGCTCATCCGGATTCGTCGGCTAGCACTCACCAGCGCGGAGCCCTTCTCGCCCACCTGACCTGAGCAAATAACGCACGTGATTTGCCTGGCGAGAATCAGATTCTCTAATATCTAGAATTACAGCTAGCCGAAACGGATTCGTCGTTGACACCCGTTGGTGGGTGCAAATCAGGAATTGAGGTAGCGATGACTGGACGTGTTGAAGGCAAAGTTGCTTTCGTCACCGGAGCGGCGCGTGGTCAGGGCCGCAGCCACGCGGTTCGGTTGGCGCAAGAAGGTGCCGACATCATCGCGATTGACGTCTGCAAGCCCATTGTGCAGAACACGACCATCCCGGCGGCGACGCCCGAGGATCTGGCGGAGACCGCGGATCTCGTCAAGGGTCATAACCGCAGAATCTTCACCGCCGAAGTCGACGTCCGCGACTACGACGCGATGAAGGCTGCGGTGGACACCGGTGTGGAGCAGTTGGGCCGGCTGGACATCATCGTGGCCAACGCCGGCATCGGTAACGGGGGCGACACTCTGGACCAGTGCAGTGAACATGACTGGCAGGAAATGATTGACATCAACCTGTCGGGCGTGTGGAAGTCCGTGAAAGCCGGGGTGCCGCATCTGATTTCGGGCGGCAACGGCGGTTCGATCATTTTGACCAGCTCGGTTGGCGGCCTCAAGGCTTACCCTCACTGCGGCAACTACGTCGCCGCCAAGCACGGTGTGGTGGGCATCATGCGCTCCTTCGCCGTCGAGCTGGGGCAGCACATGATTCGGGTCAACTCGGTGCATCCCACCCATGTCAGCACCGGGATGATCATGAATGAGGGCACGTGGAAGATGTTCCGCCCAGATCTGGAAAACCCGGGCCCCGACGACATGGCGCCGATCTGTCAGATGTTCCACACCCTGCCGATTCCGTGGGTCGACCCGATCGACATCAGCAACGCGGTGCTGTTCTTCGCCTCCGACGACTCCCGCTACATCACCGGCGTGACACTGCCCATCGACGCCGGCAGCTGCCTCAAGTAGCCACTAGAACGGGCTGCTGTTGTTCTGCCATTCCGCCGATTCGGGTCGCGGCCCGTAACGGCGGATGTAGTCCTCGTGCATGCTCGCCTGTTTCCTGCGCTTGATCACGTCGACCAGGTTCGGGTCCAATCCGTGGTCTGCCAGTCGGTGCCGACGCCAAACCTTGTTCAGGGCAAGGGAAATCAGTAGCGCCCAGATGTAGAGCGGCACTGTCATCTCGGTGTGCACATAGAGCGAGGCGGGCAGCAGCCACAGCGGAGCAAGGACGAACAAGGGTGGTATCGCCCACCGGAGCATATGCCGGCGGACGGCTCCCTCGCCGGCCAGATCGCGCGCGACCCAGCTGCGCATCGAGTCGGGCAGGCGCCGGCCATACGAATAGCCGATGTACTGCCAGAGATTGGGTTTCGCGGCGGTCATGATGGCTCCTTGAGGGGGTGTCAGGATTGCAAAGCGCCGGCGGCCACGGCGGCCGCGTTGACGCGGGTGAGAACCTGATGCAGGTTCTCGAGTTCGGCCAGCTCGACGCCCAGACGCGCCACGACTGCGGGCGGAATCTCAAGTGCGCGCTGGCGCAAGGCGATTCCGCGTTCGGTGAGCCTGACATCGGTAGTGCGCTCGTCGACGGCATTCTTGGCGCGAGTGATCAGGCCAAGTCCCGCCAAGCGTTTGAGCATCGGCGACAGCGTGGCCGAATCCATCTGCAGGGCGGTGGCGATCTGCTTGACCGACAGCGGAGAGTGGTCCGCCCCGGGCGACTTGCGGTGATCCCACAGCGCCAACATCACCAGATATTGCGGATGAGTCAGGCCGAGCGGCTCGAGTAGAGGTCGATACACCGCCAAGACCGCCCGGTTGGTGGTCGACAGCGCGAAGCACACCTGATGCTCGAGGGCGAGGGGATCGATCTCGCGGGCGGTCAGACTGGCCATGGTTACATAGTGCCCTAATAGTTAGCGTCCTAACAACATGGGATCGCTCACATCCGCCCACGCACTCGGCTGGACCGCGATCGAGTCTCCGGGTCGGGGGTAATACGCTCGGAATCCATGGATGGATTCCAAGGACGCGGGGCAGTCATCACCGGCGGAGCGAGCGGAATCGGCTTGGCCACCGCCACCGAGTTCGCCCGCCGCGGAGCCCGCGTGGTGCTGGCCGACGTCGACAAGTTCGCGCTGGATCAGGCCGTCACCCGCCTTAAATCCGAGGGTGTCGATGCCCACGGGGTGACGTGCGACGTGCGGCATCTCGAGGAGATGGTTCACCTCGCGGACGAGTCATTCCGCCTGCTCGGCCAGGTCGACATTGTTTTCAGCAACGCCGGCATCGTTGTCGCCGGTCCGCTCGTGGCGATGACACACGAGGACTGGCGCTGGGTGATCGATATCGATCTATGGGGTTCCATCCACGCCGTCGAGGCGTTCGTACCCAAGTTGATCGAGCAGGGCAAGGGCGGCCACATCGCCTTCACCGCGTCCTTTGCCGGGCTGGTGCCCAATGCCGGCCTCGGGGCGTACGGCGTTGCCAAGTACGGCGTTGTCGGCCTGGCCGAGACCCTGGCCCGTGAGGTCAAGGACAACGGCATCGGCGTCTCGGTGCTCTGCCCGATGGTCGTGGAAACCAAGCTGGTCTCCAACTCCGAACGCATTCGCGGCGCGGATTACGGACTCGCCTCGGCGCCCGACGTGACGAGTGCGTTCGGACCGCTTCCGCCGACGCAGGACGACACGGTGTCGGTCGACGCAGTAGCGCGGCTGACCGCCGACGCGATTGCGGCCAACCGGCTCTACATATTGCCGCACGAGGCGGCCCGGGCCTCGGTCAAGCGCAGGTTCGAACGCATCGACCACACCTTCGACGACCAGGCCGCCGAGGGGTGGAAGCACTAGCCTGACCGCATCGCGGGTGCCCGGCCGATGACTCCGTTGGCTTCCAGCTCGGCTATCTCCGCGGGGGTCAGGCCCAACTCGGCCAGCAGCTCGTGGTTGTGCTGTCCCAGTGTTGGTGCGGGATTCGCGTGAAACAGCTCGGGCCCGCTGGAGAACCTCATCGGCACGGTGCTGAGCCGTGCCCGCCCGTTCACCGGATGCTCGACTTCTTCGAAGAAGTTGCGAAACGTGAGCTGCTCCAGCTCGGTCTGCCGATGTGGTTGCAGGACCTTGGCCGCCGGCACGCCGGCGTCCCAGAGGGTCGCGACGATGTCGTCGCGGCTGCGGTTCTCGCACCAGGCAGCGAGGTGCTCGTCGATGCAATCCTCGTGCATCCGCCGGCCGGCATCGGTAGCTAGCCTGGGATCGGTTGCCCAGGAAGGTGATCCGAGTGCCAGGCAGAGCGCTTCCCACTGCGCGTCGGTTGCCACGGCGATGGCGACCCAGCTGTCGAGCCGGCCGAATTCATCGATGTCGGCACTGCGGTAGAGGTTCTGGGGTGCGGCCGTCGGCCCCCGATTGCCGGCGCGCTCCAGCACCGCCCCGTATGCCGAGTACTCGATTACCTGCTCGGCGGAGATGCTCAGCGCCGCATCGACCATCGCCGCTTCGACGAACACACCCTCACCGGTGCGGCGTCGATGCTCCAGCGCCAGCAGCAGCCCGTTGAGCGCATGCACGCCGGCGCATGCGTCACCGATCGAATACGGGTCGTACGGGGTGCGGTCCGGGTAGCCGGTGAGCCAACTCACGCCGGACGCGGCTTCGATGACATAGGCGAATGCCGGGTTGTCGCGCCACGGCCCGTCGAGGCCGAAGCCGGGCATCCGCACCAGCACCGCGTCCGGCCGAATCGATTGAATGGCAGCGAAATCCAGGCCCATCTGGTCCAGCACCCGCGGCGTGAAGTTCTCCACCACCACGTCACACGTGGCGATGAGCTCACGCAGTAGTTGCTGGCCGCGCACACTCTGCAGGTCGAGTGTCAGGCCTTTCTTGTCGGTGTTCAGCGCCTCGAAGATGGGTGACTTTTCCCACCACTGGTCCTCGGTGATCGGTATGCCGGCGATGAGCCGAGTGCCGTCCGGGCGACGGGTGGATTCGACGTGGATCACCTCGGCACCGAGCATGGCCAGGAAGTGGGTGCAGAAGGGGCCAGCCCAGAACGTCGTCATGTCCAACACCCGAAGGCCGCTGAACGGCAGCGGCTTTGCCACGCCGGCCGCTTCCGGCCGTGCCGACAGATTCGCGGCGAGGTAGTGCTCGGTGTGCTCACCGAGCCGCGGCGCCGGACGCGACTGACGCAATTGCGCGGGCCGCATCCGATACGGGTGCCTCGGCTGGCAGAAGCCGTCACGCGGATTGCGGACGAATGAATCGCGCTCGACGAACTGATCAAAAGAAGTGACATTCGCACCGTTGGCTACGGGCGCGTTGGGAATCCGGAATGCCGTAGCCAGTTCCCGAATTTCGTCGACCGGAGTGGCGGCCAGCCAGGCGAAGATCTCGTCGGCGTAGACGTTGGCCAGCTCGGTGATCGACAGCGGCGACTCCTCGTCGATCCACTCCGGGTGGCCGACCATCGCACACAAGTCGAACCATTGCTGCGCCGTTCCACAGCCCAGATCCACCAGGCCGTCTTTCGCCTGAGCCACTCCGGGCACCGTCGGCCGTCGGGTGTCCCGCCATGGTCGACCGAGCACCTCGAAGTAGGTGACCGGGTAATACGTGAGGCACAGGATCTGGGTTTCGAGCATCGACAGGTCCAGCAATTCTCCTGCCCCGCCGTCGATTCGGCGGTATCGCGACGTCAAGGTGGCCGCGCTCGCGTAGGCTCCGGCCAGGTACTCGCCGACCTGACCACCGATGAAAACCGGCGCCCGCTCCTGCTCGCCACGCCCGAGTCCGACGATTCCTCCCGACCACGCCTGCAGCGTGAACTCGGTCGCGGCGCGGTCGCGCCAGGGGCCTTCCAACCCGAACGGCGTGATCGCGGTGACCGTGAGATGCGGGTGGCGGCCATGGATTGCGCGTGGCGTAAAGTCCGGGTGCTCGACGACTTTCGAACCCGCAGACCAGACCACCGCGTCCGCCGCTGCCAGTAGCCGGTTCACCAGGCCGGCGTCGGCGTCCTCGGCGGGATCGGCGACGACACTGTGTTTTGCGCCGGCCAGGAAGCTGAACAGGGCACCGTCACCGCCGGCCGGGATAGCGGCACCCGAAGCCGACCATGAGCGCAGCGGATCACCCTCTGGCGATTCGACTTTGACGACGTCGGCGCCGCCGTCGGCGAGCAACTTGGTGCAGTAGGCGCCCGCTATACCGGAAGACAAATCGATCACCGTGAAGCCGGCCAGCGGGGGTTCGACGCGGTGCTGCGCTGCCGGCTCCGAGCGGTCAGGCATGGCTAGGGCTGCCAGAACGGGCTCGCGGTGAGCACTTCGGAGCCGTCGGCGGTGATCAGGACCGCTTCCCGCCCGAACACCGCGCCGACTCCTTCTTCCCACACGTAGCCCGTCACGGCGAGCACCATCCCCGGCTCCAGACGTTCCTGGGCCGCTGTCGCGGGTAGGTGCTTGGAGACGACGGGTGGATCGAAGCCCATGCCCAGGCCCCGGGCCACCGGCATCGGCGGCTCCGGCTCCCCGGCCGCCTGGTAGGCGGCAAGCAGTTCGCCCGCTCCCGCACCAGGCCGGCAGACGGCGATCAGCTTGCCCCACAGGCTCTCCCAGCGACCGTACAGGGCCGTGGCTCCGTTGGGGGCGTGCTTCCTGTCCGCCGGCCAGGTCCGTCCCACCTCACCGACATAGCCGCCCGCCAGGACTCCGGCGGAGAAGGCCACCAGATCGCCATCCTTGATCCGGCCGTCACCGTCGGCGCGTCGCCACGGGTGCGTACGCGAAGTCACCCATGCCACATCTTGATTCGACGGAGTGCTCACGCCGCCGGCCGCCGAGGCCTCCAGCAAGACGCCGGCCAGCGCCTGTTCGCGCACGCCGGGCCGCAACTCAGCGACCGCGGCTGCCAGAGCCGATTCGGCCACCGCGACGGATTCCCGCAGCGCGGCGATCTCCTCGGCCGTCTTGATCCGGCGGGCGGCCCGCATGGCCAGCTCCCCATCGACCAGTTGCGCGTTGGGAAACGCGGTTGGCAGCAGCTTGGCGAAAACCGGTGAGAGCGCATCGGTTCCGACGCGCCGGGCGGTTGCCGCACCGTCGATGCGGCCCAACGCCGCCATGGTGTTCATTGGATTCCACGAGATGCCGTAGAGGTTCTCGTGGGGGATGTCATCGGGGATGCCCTCATCCCACGTACTCAGCAGGTGCACGGCGCCGGTATCCCGCACCAGCACGCAGGTCGGACCGAACGGCCGGGTACCGGCGACCCACAGTTGCGGCGCCCCGGTCACGTAACGGACATTGGCTTGCCGGCCGAGAACCAGGACATCGAGATCGTGTGCCGCCATCTGGTCTAGCGCCCGCTGGCGACGCCCCGAGCGCAGCGTGCGCTCGTCGGGCAGGACTTCAGTTGCCATAGGGGTCATAGGGGTAGTTGGTCAAGCGAATCCAGCCTTCCTCGGTAATCACCAGGACCTCTTCGCTGCGATAGCCGCCGGTGCCGTCTTCCCACACCACGGGCTCCAAAACCAGCACCATCCCGGACTGAAGGACGAAATTCTCGTCGAAATCCTGGCCGAGATCTGTTCCGATCATTGGCATTTCGGCGGCGTTGACGCCGATGCCGTGGCCCAAGTAGAAGTGCGGCAGCCACGGCTTAGTGCCGCCGTTGGCCTTGATCGCCGCCCGGCCCAGATCTGCCGCGGTGGCGCCGGCCTTGGCGACACCCAGAACCGCGCTCATGATCTCGAACCATTTGTCGAACTGCGCCTGCTGACGCGGCGACGGGTCCCGGCCGACGAGCCAGGTGCGGCCGAAGTCGGAGCAGTAGCCCTGGTAGGTGATGCTGACGTCGGTCCACAGCACGTCACCTTCGACCAGCTCGCGCTCGGTGCTCAGCAGTGGCAGCGCCAGGTCGCCATGCGTGGTCCACACGCCCTCGGCCTTGCTCGGCGGCATCACCTGCCAGATCGGTTCGAGCATGCTGGCCGTGGCGCCCAGCTCGAACGCACGGCGCAAAAAGATTGCCGACAAATCGATCTGGCGGATTCCGGGAGCCAGCCGCTTGTGGACTTCGACCATGGCTTCGTCGGTGATCCGGATGGCGGTGCGCATGCACGACAATTCATCCGGGGTCTTGACCGACTTGGCCGCGCTGACGATCGCCGCGGCGTCGACGGGAGCGCCGTTGGGAAACAGCACATTCGCGGCACGAGACATCGCGCCCGTGACCTCGTCGACCGCGATCACCGCTCCGGGCGGAATCAGGCTCGGCAATGGTCCGCGCGAAATTGGCCACGCCTTCCTCGAATTCGAGATAGACCGGCCCGTGCAAGTGATCGGCAGGCAAGTCCG
Source organism: uncultured Actinomycetota bacterium (assembly GCA_963794245.1). Taxonomy (GTDB): domain Bacteria; phylum Actinomycetota; class Actinomycetes; order Mycobacteriales; family Mycobacteriaceae; genus Mycobacterium. The sequence continues at coordinate 1,118,226 of CAWCDD010000010.1, forward strand.
ACTCCTGCGATGCTCCCTCGCGGAACGGCAGGAACAGGTGTGGCCACTCGTCGCCGGCCACCACCACCGCCACGGGTCGCTCAACGTAGGACAGGCCGGCGTCGCCGAGGGGCCAGCTCGCACCGGTGGCGTACACGACGGCGTTGTTGCCGAGCAGGATCATCGCGTCAACGCCACGGTCGGCCATGGCCGACCGCAGCCGGGCTCCCGTCTCGCGGCGCAGGCGAGCCAGGTCGGCTGTTTCGGGAATCACCAGTCCGTTACCGGTGCTGGCGTCCAGTTGCGCGAATGTCGTCACTGCAGACCCAAGAACTTCGTGATGTTGTCGCTGACGATCTTCGCCGCGTTCGCCGGCCCAACGGCGTCGACAACGGCTTTCAGCGACTTTTCCGAATAGCCGTAGGTGCTTTCGTTGTGCGGGTAGTCGCTGGACCACATCACCTTGTCCACCCCGATCTGGTCGATCAGCGCCAGGCCCAGCGGGTCGACCATGAACGATGCGCTCATGTGGTTGTCCCAGTAATAGCGCACATCGTGTTCCAGCGGCCGGTTGAACATGTGCTGGTAGGACGCCACCAGGTGCTCGGCGTCCTGCAGCGCCCATGGGACCCAGGCGATGCCGCCCTCGAACCAGCCCAGGCGCAGCGACGGGTGCCGGTCGAGGATGCCGCCAAAGATGTACTTGGCGAACGTTTCCCGGAATCCGTCGATGTTGATCATCATGCCCACCACGACGCTGTTGAACTCGGTCGGACTTTTCGGCGGGGTTTCGCCGATGTGGTGGGTGATCGGCAGGCCGGACGCCTCGATCTCGTCCCAGACAGGGTCCATCGAAGTGCTGGAATAGTCGATCGGGTTACCGTCGTCGTCCTTACCCGGGTTCAGCGGCATCAGGAACGTCTTGAGCCCCAACGACTTCAGCTCTTCGAGCGTCTTCCTGGTGCCCTGCGGATCCCACCAGTTGATCAGCCCGGCACCGTAGAAGTGGCCGTTGGAGCGCTCTTGCAGCTCGGCGATGTATTCGTTGTAGATTCGGAACGCCAGTTCACGAAGTTGCTTGTCGGGGTAGTGGAACAGCGCCAGTATCGCGTTGGGGAAGGCCAGTTCCTTCTCGACGCCGTCGTCATGCAGCTCTTGGATCCGGGCCTCGATATTGGTGCTGGCCGCTCCGGGCAGGTCGTCGTACTGCATCAGCACCGCGCTGAAGTCGCCCGGCAGAAATGACTGCCCCTTGCGCCCGACTTGGTAGGCGCCGTCCTCGTACCAGATCCGCGGAGCCTTCTCCTTGAGATCTTCGGGGAAGCGCTCGTAGAAGATGTCGTCGGCCAGGGAGATGTGGTTATCGGCCGAGAAGACCACGGTCCCTTCGGGCAGGCCCACATCGCTGTCCGCGGCGTGGCCGCGGCGATCCTTCGGAGCGCCGTAGCCTCCGGGCGGATAGAGCGAAGCGGTGGTTGTCGGCGTTGACATTATTGACCCTCCATTCGGATCGGGATGTGCAGCGTGATCATCTCGGGCTGTCCAATAAATTCCGCTTACCAGGTAACCGGCAGTTCGTAAACGCCGTAGGCGAGCCGGTCGTGTTTGAACGGGATGTCTTCGATCGGTACGGCCAGCGCCATGGTCGGGATACGGCGGAAGAGCGTGTGGAACACGATTTGCAGCTCCGCCCGCGCCAGTTGCTGACCCACGCACTGATGGCGGCCGTAACCGAAAGCGACATTGCGGTCGGCGCCGGAGCGGTGCAGGTAGAGCCGATCGGGCTCGGTAAAGGCGTCTGCATCCCAGTTCGCCGGAGCCAGGTCGATGATGATGCCGTCGTTCGCGCGGATGGTCTCTCCCGCGATGTGAATGTCTTCCAGGGCGACCCGGCGCTGGCCGTTCTGGATGATGCTGAGGTAACGCAGCAGCTCCTCGACCGCGTTGGCGATTATCTTGGGCTCGTCGGCATCGCGGATCACGGCGGCCTGGTCGGGATTCTGCAGCAGGGCAAGCACTCCCAGCCCGATCATGTTCGCCGTCGTCTCATGCCCGGCTATCAGCAATCCGGTGCCGAGCTGCGCGGCCTCTTTCACGCTGAGCTCGCCGGCCTTGACCCGCTCGGCAAGGTCGGAAACCGCGTCCTCCGCAGGGTTTTCCATCTTTGCTTCGACGAGCTGAGCCAGGTACTTGTGCAGGCTCATCGCGCCTTTCATGGTGTCCTCGGCGGCGGCGTAGCGAGCGAGGCCCACATTGGCGTGATGCTGGAACATCTCGGCGTCCTCGTAGGGCACGCCGAGCATCTGACTGATCACCAAGGACGGGACCGGCAGTGCGATCGCGGAGACGATGTCCGCCGGCTGCGGCCCGGCCAGCATCGTGTCGATGTGGTCGTCGGTGATCTGCTGGATCGTCGGCCGCAGGCCTTCCACTCGCCGGAAGGTGAACGGCTTCGACAGCATCCGCCGGAAGCGGGTGTGCTCGTCGCCGTCGGCGGTGAACACCGACCGGGGCCGCTTGTGCACGGTCGACAACATGCCTTCGTTCCAGTGCGGAAAGCCGGGCACCCGGTCGTCAACACTGACCCGGGAATCGGAGAACAACTCGCGCACCTGTTCGTAGCCCGTGATGAGCCACGGTGTGCTGCCATCCCAAATCCGAACCCGCGACAGCGGCCGCTCTTCGGCCAGCGCCATGACGTCCGGGGGTGGGGCGAACGGGCAGCGCGGGTCGCGGGCCATCGGGTAGTCCGGGATCTCGGAAACGGCCTCGGTCGTCGTGCTCGTCAGTGCATCTGACATTTCATTCCTCGATGTAGATGGCCTGCGCCGGGCACGCCGCGGCTGCCTGGCGTGCCCCTTCGGCCTGCTCGGCGGACGGGTGCTCATTGAGCAGCATGACGACGCCGTCCTCGTCCCGCTGGTCGAACACCTCGGGCGCATTCATCACGCAATTGCCCGAGGATGCGCAAATGTTCTGGTCGACAGTCACTTTCATCAGCATGCTCTTCATTCGTACGGAGTTACCGGCGCCAGCCACAGCCCCACGATCGCATCGATGAGGCCGAATGCGGCTGCCCGCCAAGAGGGTTGGGCCATCGGAGAACCCGCAGCGAGCGCACGTTCGCGGTCGGCGCAGGTGTGCATCAACAGATTTCGGGCCATGATGTTGCGTTCGAAGTGCACATCGGCCGGCAGGTTGGGCAGGCAGCGGTTGATGCCGTCGACGACCTGGACCAGCGACGGCGAGCTGAGCGCACCCTTGACGATGATGTTGTAGTAGGCCGGGTCGGTCATGGCTTGTGCCGCGAAGCGCGCGTACCAGGTGGGGTTGCCGAGGTCCTCGAGGTGCTCGGTCAGCGGGCGCACCAAGCAGGCCACCCAATCCCGCATTTCGCCGGAGCCGCCCGTTGCCAGCAGCTCGGCCACCATCTGCTCGCGAAGCTCCTCGACGGGTCCGCGGTGCTTCTCCTCGATGGCGCGCACCAGGTCGGCCTTGGTGCCGAAGTGGTAGCCGACCGCGGCGTTATTGCCCTGCCCCGCAGCCTCGCTGACCTGCCTGTTCGACACCGCGAACACGCCGTGCTCGGCATAGAGCCGCTCGGCCGCGACCAGGATCGCCTCCTGCGTGGAGCTGGCCCGTTCGGTGCGAACGCTCCTGGCCGTGGTCATTGGATCAGTCAACCTCGCCGGCCTGTTTAAGTCAAGCGCTTGATTTAAATTGATTGGCCGTGCAGCCGCCACGACCTCGAGCCGTTCGGTCATCCCTCGCGCTTCTTGGACCGGATCGGCTTGCCTGCCACGGTGCCCCCGTCGACCGGCAGCACCGTGCCGGTGACATAGCGCGAGCGGTCGGTCGCGAAATACAGCGCCGCCTCCGCGATGTCGTCGGGGGTGCCCTCGCGTTTCAGCGGCCGGTCCTCCCTCATCGTCTCGCGTATCCGGGCCTCGAACTGCTTCAGCTGTTCGGGGTCCATGCCGGCCGCCGACTTCCCCAAGATCGGGGTGGGTATGTTGCCCGGCGCGATGGCGTTGACCCGAATCTCGTGATACGCCAACTCAATTGCCGCGGCCTTGGTGAACTGGATGACGGCCGCTTTGGACGCACGGTAGATCATTACGCCGCCGCCGGCCTGGATACCGCCGATCGACGTGATGTTGATGATCGATCCTCCACCGTTTTCGGCCATGTACCGCGCGGCATCTCGGGTGCCCGCCATCACGCCCAGCACGTTGACGCCCATCACGCGGTGGAAATCGGCCAGGTCGTCGTCGAGCAACTTCCGTAGAGGGCTGGAAACCCCGGCGTTGTTCACCATGACGTGCAGTCCGCCGAACTTCTCGACGGCAGCGGTCACCAGCGCCCCCACCTGTTCGGGATCGGAGACGTCCGTCTGCTGGAACAAAGCGCTGGCACCCAGGTCCGCAGCCAGGGCCGCACCTCGGTCGGTCTCGACGTCGGCGATGACGACCCGCGCGCCCTCTGCCACAAACCGCTCCACGAGGCCTCGACCGATGCCCGACGCCCCGCCGGTGACGATGGCGACCTTGCCATCCAATTCGTTAACCACACGGAGAGTTAATCGGCGTCCACGGGTTTAAGTCAAGCAGTTGATTTAAGACAATGATCGTTGCGCTCAATCAGCAAACTTTCGACTTCGTCGACCGGCATGCTCGCGGCAGGCACGACCGCGCTGTTCGGCGGACTGGGCTGGATGCTCGCCAGCCACGCGGTGAACAAGGTGCCCAGGGAGGCCCCCCAGGAAGACACGGACATCCGCGCCTACTGTTTCCTCGCCGACCTCGGCGGGTGGCTGACCTTCGGCGCGGCAATGGCGACGACGTTGATCATGAGCGAAACGAGCATCGACTACCTGCATTTCGTGCTCGGTCACCGGCCCGCGCTCTGGCTGGCGGGGACGATCGTGACGTTTTGCGCGCTGATGATCCTGCTTGATTTCGTGGTGGTCTATATCCGCACGAAAAACCTCAACCGCTCGCTGGCCAAACTGCCGAGCCAACGCAGTTGGCGTTGCGGTCGATCAAGGTCGCCACGGTGGGAACGTTGTTCCTCGCGGTCGCCGCGTCATGGCTTGCCATCACCCTGGCACGCCTTCCAGTTGGCTGGCTGACGACCCCCAACCGCGCATTCGTCATGTTCGTCTTCGGGCTCGCGCTCGTCGTACCGACGATCATCTCGACCGCGGCCTGCTACTCGGTGGCCAGCACCGACGAGGGGATCGCCCGGCGTTTCGCGTAGCGGGGGTTCCGGCCAGACAGCGGAGACGCCATGCTGAATACGGCAGTTCATCGAGAGACTGGAAGGGCGTACTCATGAAGATTTTGGTAGTCGGTGGCAGCGGGCTGATCGGATCGCAGGTTGTCGCCATGCTGACCGAGCTGGGCCACGAGGCTGTACCGGCATCGCCGCGCTCGGGTGTCAACTCCATCACCGGCGAAGGCGTCGCCGAGGCCGTCGCCGGTGTCCACACGGTGGTGGACGTCTCCAACTCACCGTCCTGGGCCGACGACGACGTGCTGGAGTTTTTCACCACCTCCACCCGCAACCTGCTCGAGGCAGAGCGCGCCGCCGGCGTGGCACACCACGTCGCACTCTCGATCGTCGGAGCCGAGCGGTCGCCCGACAGCGGCTACATGCGGGCCAAGGTCGCCCAGGAGAAGGTGCTCGTGGAATCGGGATCTCCGTATTCGATCGTGCGGGCGACGCAGTTCTTCGAATTCGTTGGCGGCATTGCCGATTCGCTGGCCGATGGCGACACGGTCCGCGCGCCGCACGGAGCATTCCAGCCCATTGCTTCCGCGGATGTCGCCACGGCCGTCACCCGCGCGGCAACTGGCGATCCGACCAACGGGGTGATCAACATCGCCGGCCCTGAAAAGCAAGGCATGGACGACTTCATCCGGACCTGGTTTGCCGCAACCGGCGATGCCCGCCAGGTGGTCACCGACCCCGATGCCCGCTATTACGGTGCGGTGCTGGACGACCGCAGCATCGTGCCGATCGACGGCGAAAAAGTGACCGTCTACCCCACCAACTTCAGCGACTGGATACCGTCCCGGGCCTAGGCCGGCTGAGGCAGGGCAACACTCCTATAGGTCAATGGTTGCGTTCTGGCTAACTCCCTAGCACGGTATAACTCGCCGGGCACGTATCGACCGACGACGAGGAGCGATCAATGCCGCTACCCACCAGTGGGGTTCGGATCGACGGGGCGCGGCTTACCCGGCGCGGCTTCATGGCAGCCGGTATCGCGGGTGGATTGACCCTGGCGGCCTGCGGCCACTCCGAGTCGCAGGCACCGGGCAGTGCCACCAAGATGGCGGACGCGATCGCTGCCGCGGAAGCGGCGCGGCCACACAGCGGCCGCACGGTGACCGCCAGTTTGACTCCGCAGCTGGCGCAGATCGACCTGGGCGGCCCGGTCGTGCGGACGCTGGCCTTCGGCGACAAGGTCCCCGGACCGTTGATCCGGGCTACCGTCGGCGACGAGCTTGTGGTCAAGGTCTCGAACAAACTCGACCATCCGACATCGGTGCATTGGCACGGCATCGCGTTGCGCAACAACATGGATGGCGCGGAGCCGGCCACACCGAACATCGAGGCCGGTCAAGAATTCACCTACGAGTTCTCCGTGCCGAATTCGGGTACCTACTGGGCCCATCCGCACACCGGCCTCGACGAAGACATGGGTCTCTACCTGCCGGTTATCATCGATGATCCTACGGAGGGTGACTACGACGTCGAATGGGTTGTGGTCCTTGATGACTGGACCGACGGCGTCGGAAAGAGCCCGCAGCAACTCTACGAGGAGCTCACGAACCCGAACAAGCCCAGCATGTCCAACATGCCCGCCGTACCCGAGACGACCTCGTCATCCCCGACCACCTCGACGACCTCCACTACGTCCACGACCGAGACGACGTCAACAACCCCGACAACGTCGACGAGCCCGACCACGTCGGCGGCCGCGATGCCGACGGCCAAGGTTGGTAACAGCGACCTGCTTGGCGGCGACGCCGGAGACATCCCCTATCCGTACTATCTGATCAACGGCCGAATTCCCGCGGCTCCCACCAGTTTCAACGCGAAACCGGGCCAGCGAATCCGGATCCGTTTCATCAACGTCGGTTCCGACACCGCATTTCGCGTCGCGTTGGCCGGCCATACCATGACGGTCACCCACACCGACGGTTACCGCGTCGTGCCCAGGCAGGTCGACGCCCTGCTCATCGGGATGGCCGAACGTTACGACGTCATCGTGACCGCCGCCGACGGCATCTTCCCACTGGTAGCGCTCGCGGAAGGTAAAGGCTCGCTGGCGCGTGCGCTGCTGTCCACCGGACAAGGCAGCCCGCCCGATCCGCAGTTCCAACCCGCCGAACTCACCAAACGCGTGGGGACCATCGACATGTTCACCGCCGCAACGTCGGCCATGTTGGGGCGGCCCGAACCGGGTCTCGACCTTCCGGTCGTCCTGGGCGGCAACATGATCCAGTACGACTGGACGATCAACGGCGAGCCCTACAGCAGGACCAATCCGCTCCACGTTCAGCAGGGTCAACGGCCCACGATCACGTTCGACAACACCACGATGATGTATCACCCAATCCACCTGCACGGGCACACGTTCCAGCTGATCAACCCGGACGGATCTCTCGGCGCCCGCAAGGACACCGTGATCGTGCTGCCCAAACAGAAGGTCCTCGCCGTCCTGGTGGCCGACAACCCCGGCGTGTGGCAGATGCATTGCCACAACACCTACCACCAAGTCGCGGGAATGATGACCCGGTTGGAATACGTGTTCTAAGAAGCGGCGCCGAGAAAATCCAGCAGCAAATCGTTGGTCGTCGGCGCCTGCTCGATCTGTGGACAGTGACCGGCGCTGGCGACGACCGCCGAGCGGGCGCCGTCGATCTGCTTGGCGATCTGGGCGGCCCAGCCCGACGGTAGCAGCTTGTCCTCTCCGCCTTCGATGAGAAGCGTTGGCACACCGATGCGTTCGTAGGCTCGCGTGGTCGACGGGGTCGGGGGCCGCGACGAACCCGGACGACGGAAACGCGCCGCGGCCACCGCCTCCCATGCCCCCGGCGCGGTGCTCGACTCATGGCGGCGCTGCACGTAGTCCTCGTCGGCCGGATACCCAGCGTCGTAGAACAGTGCCTCGACGATGCTGCGCATGGCCGCAAACGTCGCGTCGTACTCCTGCAATGCCTCAAAGTACTTGTTCTGCTGGATCTCTCCGCCCCCGCAGATGATCATCAAGCTACGGACCGGCAGCCGCGGCGCCTCCGACGTGGTGTCGTTGAGAAGGTTGATGGCGCCCATGGAGTTGCCGGCGAAATGCGCCGAGTCGATGCCGAGCACCTCGCAGAAGCGGGCGACGTGGCGTATCCGCATCCCGCGGCCATCGACGAAGTCGATCACCTTCGCCGAACTTCCATATCCCAGCATGTCCGGGGCCAGCACCCGATAGTGCGCGGCCAGCGCGGAAATGTTGCGTTCCCAACCGAGTTCGGCGCTGGCGCCGAACTCGCCGCCGTGCAGGAGCACCACCGGATCTCCTTCGCCGGCCTCGAGGTAGCCGGTGGTAAGGCCATCCACCAGCATGGTCTTGCGCGCGAAGTCCATCACTTGATCGCGATCGGGTTGACCGGGGAGCCGACTGCACCGACCACCCGCAGGGGCGGAGCGACAAGCTGGAACTCGTAGACGCCGTCGGCCGCGCAGTCCTCTGCCAGCGCGGTGAGATCCCAGTATTCGCCGAAGATCATCCCCATGTCGCGCAGGCAGAGCAGATGCAGCGGGAAGGTGATCCCTTCGACTCCGGATTCCAGGTCTTCCACCTGAAGGTTGTCTGCGGCCACGGCGGCGATCTGGTGATCGTGCAGCCACTGGGCACATCGCCAGTCCAGTCCGGAATACCCTTCCGTCTTATTCCCGGTCATGAGAAACCTTGTCCACCAACCGGTCCGGATCAGCACGATGTCGCCTGGCCCGATTGTCACGCCCTGCGCGCGGACCACGTCGTCGAGTTCTTCCGGGGATATCGGGTTTCCGGCCTCGAGGAAGACCTCCGCCCCGCGATGGCGAACCAAGTCCAGCAGCACACCACGCGACGTGATGCCCTTGACGTCGACCTTGTCGATGCCGCAGTGGTAGGCGCCCAAGCTGGTCACCGAATCCGCGGGGAAACCGTTGTAGAGGTAATCGTCGTAGTAGACGTGGGACAGCGCATCCCACTGACTTGCCGCCTGCAACGGCATGATGATGATGTCGTCGTTGAAGCGGAACGGGTTGTCGGCCGTCATGTAGCTACTCAGCTGCTGGGCCAACGGATTACTCGACCAGCTCGGCCCGTACTTGGCCAGCGTGTTCACATCGCCGCCGTCGACGGTCATGATGTGCACCGGGTTATGCCGAAACTCGAAGGCGCCCTGCGGACCGGAGGCGCCGAAGTCGACGCCGAGCGGAAACACCTTTCCGTGCTTGACCAGGCTCGCTGCCTGGGCGACCTTGTCCGCGGTGATGAAGTTCAGGGTGCCGAGCTCGTCGTCGTCCCCCCACCGACCCCAATTGGAGATGTCACTCGCGACCCGCCGAAAGTCAGTCAAGTCGGCCATGGGCCCGTCCTTCCTCGAGTTCACGGGCGATCGCGGCGCCCACGTTTCCGCCGTCGACCCAGAGGATCTGTCCCGTGATGTAGCTGGCTGCACGACTATTCAAGAAGAGCAATACCGCAGCCTGCTCGGCGGGGTCGGAAACGCGACCCAGGGAGTTGGGAATATCGTCGAGGAAGCCCTGTCCATACGCCGTTCGCAGCTGATCAAGGATCGGGGTCTCGGTGACCCCGGGGCCGGAACAGTTGATGCGGATACCGTTGGCGCCCAGTGCCGTGGCGCTGCGCATGGTGTAGAGGATGATCGCTTCCTTGGACAGTTGGTATCCGTTGCCCAACTCGTCGGGATGGGCCTGACACCAGTCGATGCCCTCTTGCATCGTCGCGGTTTTCAGCAGCGGCGCCACCGCCCCCACATGCTCTCGATAGGCGGCCGCCGCGAGCGAGGACACGCTCACGATGGAAGACCCCGCGGCCATCTTGGGAACCAGCGCCTCGGTCACATGCCGCAGGCCCAGGAAGTTGATCGTGGCGACCAGCGTCGGGTTGCCGATCCCGGAGGAGACACCGGCAACGTTGAAAAGCGCGTCGACGCGCCCGCCGATGGACGCTACGGCGCCGTCGATCGACTCCGGGTCAGCCAGGTCGATGTCATGAAACTCGTCAACCTCGAACGAGGGTCGGCGCTTGTCCAGCCCGACGACCTCGGCCCCGAGTTCAGTGAGCTGCCGCACCACCTGTTCGCCGATGCCCGACGCACATCCGGTCACCACCGCGCGGCGGCCGTCGTATCGCCATAGCTCGTCGATGTCGCCCACGCTCTTCCTAAATCCAGGGGCCTTCCGGAATCACTTGCCGCGCTCCTCCTTTGCGCGCTGCGCCGCCTGGACGCGGCCCTCGTTGATCTCCGCCATGGCCTCGGGGATCTCGCTGGCAGTGAACTTACCGCCACGACCGGTGGGCAGGCCACCGAAGGCGTAGGTTTCATCGAATTTCGGTGCGGTCGACTTAGGCCGTCGCGCCTCCACCTTCTCGATGACGGGCTCGAGCCGCTTGGTCTTCTCAGCGACCGCCTTCTTATCGCGCTCGATGAATTCGGGCAGCACCTCTTTGCCCATCAGCTCGATGGACTCCATCGTGCCTTCGTGGCTGCGCGGATTGAGCAGCAGGATGATCTCGTCGACGCCGCTCTCCTCGTAGCCGCGCAGGAATTCGCGCACGGTGGACGGGGATCCGATCGCGCCACGGCCGGGGCCGTAGGCCAGCGTCGGGTCTTTTTCAACCTCTTCGAGGTAGCGCTTCCACACCCCGGTCCGCCCGGGGGTGTGCACGCCGGTCATGTAGTAGTGCATGATGCCGAACGAGAAGAACCCGCCGCCCTGGCCGAGGCGTTGCAGGGCCTGCTCGTCGGTCTTGGCGACCATCATCGACAGGTCACCGCCGATGGCCAGGATGTTCGGGTTGATCTGCGGCGTGACCGGCACGCCGTTCTCCTCGAACTCCTTGTAGTAGCCGTTAACCCGCTCGGTCAGCGGCCCGGGACCGGTGTAGGCGAAACTCAAAGCGCCGATGGCTTTTTGGGCGGCCATCTGCACGCTGGCCGGCCGGGTGCAGGCGACCCAGACGGGGGGATGCGGCTTCTGCAGCGGCTTGGGCACCACGTTGCGGGCCGGCATCTGGATGTGCTGGCCTTCGAACCCGGAGAAGGGCTCTTCGATCATGCATCGGATCGAGACCTCAAGCGCCTCTTCCCACTGCGCGCGCTTGTCGGCGGGATCGATGTTGAACCCGCCCAGCTCACCGACGGAGGAGGATTCTCCGGTGCCGAACTCGACGCGCCCGTTGGACAGTAGGTCAAGGGTGGCAATGCGTTCGGCCACTCGCGCGGGGTGATTCACCACGGGCGGCAGGTGCATGATGCCGAATCCAAGCCGGATGTTCTTGGTCCGCTGGCTGGCCGCGGCCAGGAATATCTCCGGCGCGGTGGAATGGCAGTACTCCTCGAGGAAGTGATGCTCGGTCAGCCAGACGGTCGAGAACCCCGCTTTGTCGGCGGCCTCCACCTCGTCCAGACATTCCTGCAACATGACATGTTCGTCATCCGGCGCCCACGGGCGTGGCAGAGCGAACTCGTAGAACAGTGAAATTTTCATTGTTACCTCCTCAAGAGACTAGGCCTGGCTGGCAAGGTGTTTCGCGGCGACAAAGCCGAACGTCATGGCGGGACCGATGGTCGCCCCGGCGCCCGCATAGCTGCGGCCCATCACCGGCGCGGAGGTGTTACCCACCGCGTACAACCCGGGCACGACGGTGCCGTCGGGACGTACTACTCGGGCGTATTCGTCGGTCAACAGACCACCGGAGGTCCCGAGATCGCCGAGAACGATTCGAAACGCGTAGTAGGGCGGGTCACCCAGCGGATACAGATTGGGATTGGGCAGGGTCGGATCGCCGTAATAGTTGTCGTAGACGCTGTCCCCTCGGTTGAAATCGTCGTCGTGACCCTTGTTCGCGAGCTCGTTGAAACGCGCTGCGGTTGCCCGAAGTTGGGCTGCCGGGACGCCGATCTTTCCGGCCATTTCGTCCCAGTCAGTCGCCGCTTTCACCACGCCGGATTCCAGCCATGCCGACGGAACCTTGCGGCCGGTGGGCACCGGAGCGCCGGGGATTTTCGGGATCGGCAGGTGGCCGCCCACGACGTAGCGGTTGAAGGATCGCTGATCGGTGATCAGCCAGCATGGGATATGGGTGACCCCGGACTGCTGCCCGTCGATCATGGCGTGGCCGAAGTCCATGTACGGGGCGGCCTCGTTGATGAAGCGCTTGCCGTCGCCGTTGACGATGAATTGGGACGGCATCATTCGCTCGTTGAGCATGAATTGCATTCGGCCGTCCGGCCATTGGATGGCCGGGAACCACCACGCCTCGTCCATTAGGTCGGTTGCGGCGCCCACCTTTTGGCCCGCACGGATACCGTCGCCCATGGCGGCCGGGTTACCGAAGCTCCAGTCCTGGTCCACAACAGGAAGCTGCTCCTTGCGCCAGGCAAGGTCGTGATCGAAGCCACCGGAAGCCAGGATGACGCCACGGCGCGCGCCGATCCGCTGCTTGGCGCCGTCCCGTTCGAGCACCGCTCCGGTCACCGATCCGCCCGCGTCGGTGAGCAACTCGGTCATCGGAGCGTCCAGCCACAGCGGGATGCCGCTCTCTCGCATCGCCAGCCGCAGCCGTGCGGCCAGCGACTGTCCGATCGCGGCCATCCGCTCGTTGAAGACTCTCGCCTTGACCATCCGCCAGATCAGTTTCACCAGCACGCCCTTGCCGGCCCACGACTGCCTGATTCGGTAGAAGGTCCGAAGATCTTTGGGGCCCAGCCAGATTCCCCGGGGAGCAAGCGCCAGCGGCTGCAGCAGCGTCTTCTCGTCGGCGCCGAGCTTCCGTAGATCGATGGCCGGGACATTGATTGTGCTACCGAGTTCCGAGCCACCGGGCAATTCCGGGTAGTAATCGGCATAGCCTGGCTTCCAGACGAATTCGAACCATCCGGAAAGCCCTTCGAGGAACTCCAGCATCTTCGGGGCCGACTCGACGTACTGCCGGATCCGCGCCTCGCTGACCAAGCCCTCGGTGATCTTGAGCAGGTACTCGACCACGCCTTCGGGATCCGGCGAGTAGCCCTCCCGGCGTTGCGAGGGCGCGCCGGGTACCCAGATGCCGCCTCCGGACAAGGCGGTGGAACCGCCGAAATGGGACGACTTTTCGACCACCAACGTGTCCAGTCCGGACGCATGCGCGGTCAGGGCGGCGGCCATGCCGCCACCGCCAGACCCGACGATCAACACGTCGACGACGTGATCGAAGCCGTTCAAGTCCGCACCGGTCATGTCGGCATCGCCGTCCTGATCGCGAACCCGGCGATCAATTCCTCGGCCGGTCTGTAATAGCGCAGCGCCGTCTCATACTTGCCTGCGGTTTCCAGCGCGGCGAAAGCCGCTATCCAGGTGCGCACTTCGTGCGCGGAGGTACCGCCCTCGTAGAGCACGAATGAGTTCGACCAGAGGTCGAACTCGGTGAGCCGGCCGCCGTCGATGATCTCCAGGAAGCGGTGGTCCCATGCCGGGTTGAGAGGTTGCAGATCACTGCCTCCATCGGCGAAGGCCTTGGCCGCCTCGATGACGGCGATCTGCCTGGCTTGCCGCTGCTCGGGTGTCATCGGCCGGCCCTGCACGATCCGCTCCAGGACCGCTTCAGGCGCGGTCGCCAGGGTCGGCACCGGCGGACTGTGCGAGAGTCCACCGGATCCAATCACCAGGACCCGCTTGTCCAAAGTGGCCAGATAGTTGCCTACGGCCGCACCCAGCGCCCGGCAACGGTGCAACGGTCCCAACGGCACCGCGACCGCATTGATGAAGACCGGTATGACGGGACGCGCCAGCGCGTCCCCGAACAGCTTCTCCAGCGGCTGGACGGTCCCGTGGTCCACGTCCATGCTGGCCGATACCGCTACGTCGATGCCCGCGTCGAGCACGGCCTCCGCGCACTGCGAGGCTAGGTTCGTCGGAACATCCAGCGGACCGGCATGCGTGCCGTAGTCGCCAACTCCGTTGGCGTTCAGGCCGATACAGAACGGCGGCATCGCCTTGTAGAAGAACCCGTTGTAGTGATCCGGAGAAAAGATGACGACGAGTTCGGGATCGTAATCGCGGACGAATTCCCGAGCCTGCGCGATGGCGCCTTCGATGTCGTCAAGCAGGTCCCGCGACGGCCCCGGAAGATTCAGGAGCGGGCTGTGGGACATACAGCACAGAGCCATTGCCACTGTCGACATCACCCCCTCCCGGGATGAGCGTGAGGGCGTCCAGCAGCGATGCGCTGAGCTCGGGAGAGAGCTGGGCGATACAGGCACCCGCAATGCAGCGATCGGGACGCAGGAACACCACCGATTCGGCGTGCACGTCGAACCAGGATTTGAGCCCGCCGGTGCGATCGCCGACGACGATGACATCCGGATCGTCGTGTCCGGGCCAGTGCAGCTGAGTCAACGGCCGCAGCGCAACAAACCGTGCGCCCAGCGCTTTCCACTTCGCAAACGCCTCGTCGCCGAGAATCCTGCGTGGGTTGTTGTTCCAGCACAGCACGGCGAACCCTGGGCCCAGCACGTCGTCCAGCAGGACATCTTGCTGAGTCCGGGTATCGACCCGTGGCTGAATGAACAGCGTCCCGACAGGCGATTCGGTGCGCGCTTTGGGATTCACCGAGTGCACGACGGCCCCATGCTCGTAGCGCGGCATCGGCTTGAATCGCATCTCGAGCACATATCGCTTGAGCGTGGGCACAATTGACGCCGAACGCACCAGCACGTCGCGCGCGGTGGCGACTCGACGGTTGGTCGGCGAGATGACCCGGCCCACCATGGTGGAAAGATCGATCATGGCGCGCGCGTGCTTGCGGCGCTCCATGTCGTAGGTGTCCAGCAATTTATCGCCGGCCCGGCCGTTGACCACCGCGGCCAGCTTCCAGCCCAGGTTCGCGGCATCCCGGATACCGCTGTTGTAGCCCTGCCCCTGCCACACCGGCATCAGGTGCGCGGCGTCGCCGGCCAGCAGCAGCCGGCCGCTGCGGAACGCCCCGGCGATTCGCGAGTGATGGGTGTAGACGCGGCGCCGGATCACGTCGACCCGGTCGGGCTGCGGCACCATGCGGGCCAGCATCTGCTGCAGGAACGCCGGATCCTCTGCCTGCTCGTCGGTCTCGTCGGCGTGAATCATGAACTCGAAGCGGCGAATTCCGTGCGCGATCGAAATCGAGGCGTACGGACGTTCGGGGTCGGCACCGACCTCGCTGTTCGGATGGCCCAGCGGATCGTTGGCGATGTCGACCACCAGCCAGCGCGTCGACGACGTCGTCCCGTCGAAGGACACGCCCATCACCCGCCGGGTCATGCTGCGGCCGCCGTCGCAGCCGACGACGTAGCGGGCCCGCACCGTGGTGCCGGCCCCTTCACCGCCGAGCTCGACCGTCACCGCGTCGGCGGTTTCCTTGCAGCCCGTCATCGGCCGGCTCCAGCGCACCTCGACGCAGTCGAATCTGTCCAGACCGGCCAGCAATTCGGCGTCGACGAGCGGTTGGACGAACCCGTTGCGCTTCGGCCAACCGAAACGCGCGTCGGGCGGGGCCATTTCGGCAAGCACCCGGCGCTTGCCGTCGAAGAAACGCAGAATCTGGTTCGGGACCGTATGCGGCAGGACGCGGTCGACCAGGCCGATCGACTGGAAGGTCCGCAACGACTCGTCGTCCAGGCCGACCCCGCGCGGGTAGTCGATGAGCGTGTCGCGTTCGTCGACCAACAGCGTTCGGACACCTTGCAGGCCAAGGATATTGGCCAGGGTTAGACCGACCGGGCCCGCGCCGACGATGACAACGTCGACATCTGCCGCTGGTGTCTGGTGCCCGTCGGTTCCCATCAGCGGCCTAGCAGGAAGTCGAGATGCAGCTGGTTGAAGGTCTTGGCGTCCTCGTATTGCGGCCAGTGGCCACAACCGGGCATCACCTCGAACCGCGCGCCCGGAATCATCGACGCCATGCGGCGTCCCTCGGTCACGTCGGCGGTGGGGTCGTCACTGGTCCACAGCACCAGCGTCGGTGCGATGATCGAGCCGTATTCGTCCGGACCGAGGATGTTGCGCGCGCGAATCTCGGGGTCCTGCAACGCCATGATGTCGCTCATCGCGGAGACGAATCCCGGTTGGCGATAGACCCGTTGGCGACTGGCGACCAGGTCGTCGTAATCCTTGGACTTGTCGGCCATCAGCCATTTGATGCGTGCTTGCACCGTTTCCCAGGTCGGGTCCTCAGCGGCCGCCATGGACAGCGTGATGATCCGTTGCATCACCACGGGATCGGCCTGGGAGCCGCCTGCGGTGTTAAGGACCAGTCGCTCAACCACATCCGGGTGGTCGACCGCGGTACGGGCGGCCACCCAGCCGCCGAGTGATTCGCCGCTGAGGTAGGCGCGGTCCACCCCGATGGTGCGCAGCACGGCCATCAGGTGCTCGACGTAGTGGGCGACTTCCAGCGGGTGGCCCGGCTTGTCGGTGTAGCCGTGGCCCAGCATGTCGATCGACCAGGTCCAGAAATGCTCGGCATGCGCGCCCAGATTGCGCACGTAAGCCTCGGCGTGGCCGCCGGATCCGTGCAGCAGCATCAGTACCGGCTTACCGGGATCACCGGCACGCAGGTAGCGGGTCTTGACTCCCCCGGCGTTGAGATAGCCCTGCTCAAACGCGACGCCCTGGAGATCGCTCCAGATGCTCTCGAACTCCGCCACGGTTCCTCTCTGCCCAGCTACTGGTGGAAATCTGGTTCTCGCTTTAGACTTACCTGGTGTGCGAATATCGCACACTGACGTGCGTTATATATTAGAGCTTCGCTCTCGCAGGGAGGTCTGTCAAGGCTGTGACGGGTTCGGGTACCGGCTCGCAGACGCTGGCCAGGGGAATCACCGCGCTGCAGATGGTCGCGGATTCCCCGACCGGGCTGACCGTGCAGCAGCTCGCCGACCAGGTCGGAGTGCACCGGACGATCGCCTATCGCCTGCTGTCGACATTGGCCCAATTCCGCTTGGTGGCCAAGGGCGAAGACGGGCGTTACCGGCCGGCCGCCGGCCTGGCGGTACTCGGCGCGTCGTTCGACCGCAATGTGCGACAACTGAGTCTGCCGACATTGCGTGCCCTGGCCGACGATCTCGGCACCACGGTGTCGTTGCTCGTCGCCGAGGGCGATCAACAGGTCGCGATCGCGGTGATCGTGCCGAGCCACGTCGCCTACCAACTGTCCTTCCACGAGGGCAGCCGGTATCCGCTGGACCGCGGCGCCGCCGGAATCGCCTTGCTCGCAAGCCTTCCGCCGCGCCCCGGCGAACGGGATCTGGTGTCGCGGGCGCGCGAGCGTGGCTGGGTGACGACCTACGGAGAGATCGAACCGAATACGTACGGCCTGGCCGTGGCGGTCCACCGCCCAGCGCCGTCCCCACCGACCTGCATCAACCTCATCTCCCATCGGGAAGACGTCGTCATGCGCGGCAGGGATGCGGTCGTCAAAGCCGCGAAGCAGTTGTCCGAACTGCTGAGCTGAAGGGATAGCAGTTGATGTCTTGGGACTCCGAAGTCGATGTCGTCGTGCTCGGCACTGGCGGGGCCGGGCTCACGGCCGCACTGTCCGCGGTGGCCGCCGGCGCCTCCGTCGAGGTGTTCGAGAAGGCGCCGACCGTCGGCGGGACCACCGCGGTGTCGGGCGGCGTCGTGTGGATTCCCGCCCATAACCGTTCTCCCGACGGCGAATTGACTCAAGACGCCGCGTTGCAGTACCTGCGCGCGCAGTCCTTCGGCACCATGGACGACGCTCTTGGTCGAGACGTTCGTGCGGACCGGCCCGGCCATGCTGGAATTCGTCGAGGGGCACAGCGGCCTGCGTTTCGAGATCGCTGCCGGCTTCCCCGACTACCGGCCGGAGCTGCCGGGCGGACAACCGACCGGAGGCCGGTCGCTGTGCGCGGGGCCGTTCGACCTGAACCAAATCGGCGAGTGGGGCGGCCGGATCACCTCGTTTCCCGCCGACTGGTCCAACGTCGGTATCGACGCCGAAACCAGGGCGCGCTTGCACGTGACGATCGAGGAGGGCAGCGACCTGTGCGTCGCCGGCACCGCGCTGATCGCGGGGCTGCTCAAGGGATTACTCGACGCCGGAGTCACACCGCACACCAACGCCCGGGCCGAGGAACTCATCGCCGAGGACGGCGAAATCGCCGGCGTGCGCATCGCGCTGTCCGGGCAGAGCATCAACGTGCGCGCGCGCCGCGGAGTCGTCCTGGGTGTCGGCGGCTTCGAATGGGATCCGGGTTTGGTGCAGGCGTTCCTGCGCGGCCCGATGCACGGCGCGGTCTCCCCGCCGAACAACACCGGCGACGGGCTGCGCATGGCGATGGCACACGGCGCGGATCTGGCGAACATGGGCGAAGCGTGGTGGGTGCCGATCGTGCAAATCCCCGACGACACCATCGAGGGCAACCAGCGCAGCCGCAGCGTGCGGCTGGAGCGAACTCGGCCGCGGAGCATCATCGTCAACCAGGCCGGGCACCGATTCGTCAACGAGGCCTGCGATTACAACTCGATGGCCGGCGCGTTCCACTACCTGGATCCCCGCGGCGGGTACGTCAACGATCGCGGATGGATGGTCTTCGATTCAGTCCACCTGCAGCGCTATGGATTTCTGGGCATCGCGCCCGGGGAACCGGTTCCGGACTGGTTCTGCGAGTCCGCGGACCTGGGCGAACTGGGCGCCAAGACGGGTATCGACGCCGAGGGCCTGATCCGCACGATCGACGAGTGGAACCGCCACGTCGCGGCGGACGCCGATCCCGACTTTGGCCGCGGTTCCAGTGCGTACGACGGCTATTGGGGCGACGACAGCGCCACCACCACCGCCGGAAAGACACTCGGCCCGATCGACACCGCACCCTATTACGCGGTGCCGGTGTGCATCGGCGCGATGGGCACCAAGGGTGGACCGCGCACCGACCACGACGGCCGCGTGCTCCACGTCAGCGGGGAACCCATCCCGGGCCTGTTCGCGGCGGGTAACACGATGGCCGGCGCGACCGGCCGCGCCTACGGCGGCGCCGGCGGAACCATCGGTCCGGCAATGGTTTTCGGATACCGTGCGGGTTACGCTGCCGCCACCGGGAAATCGGTCGACCTGCAGTAGCGGTTCACGACTTCAGCGGCACTTCCACGCAGATGTGAGTGCCGACCGCAGTGTCGAGGAAAACGAACACGCCGCCGGCGGCGTCCACCCGGGCGCGATGCGACGCCAGCCCGATGTGGCCCTCCCCCAGTCGGCGTGCCATGGTCTCGGTATTGAATCCCACCCCGTCGTCGACCACATGCAGAACACATCTGTGGTCGGTGACGCCGAGCGTGATCGATGCGTGGCGGGCGTGCGAGTGCTGCACGACATTGGACACCAATTCGCGCACCACACCGAAGACGATCGGGTCGATCTCATTGCGACCCGGGTAGTCGATGTCGGTGGAGATCTCGATGCCCGAACGCTGCGCGGCATCGGAGGCCAACTGATGCACCGCGGCTCCCAGGCCGACCTGTTCGAGCACGGCCGGGTGCAGCTCGAAAGTCGCCTGCCGCAAGCTTTGTGACGCGACCTGCAGACCGGCCAGCGCGCGCTCGACGCGCTCGTCGCCCGGGAGCGCGGTTTCCAGCTCGACGAGTTCCTGGCGCACCGCCAGGATGTCTTGAAGCGGTCCGTCGTGAATGGACTCCGAAATCCGGCGCTGCAGCACATCCGACGCCGTCATCGTCTGGGCAAGCAATTCCTCCCGCAGCACGCTCAGGCCGGCGACCGACCGCACGTGCCGCTCCTCAACACGGACGACCACGAATGCGGTGGCACACAGGAACGCATAGAGCCCGAAAAGAAAAACGGTATCCGTCCAACGCTTCGGACCCATCAGCACATGGTCGTGAATCCCGGCGACTGCGAAGCCGGCGAGTGTGATAACCAGCACCACCGCCACCCGCCGCGACGACACATCAAAGCCCACCAGGACCGGCAGCAACACCATGATCAGCAATGGATAGATGCCTTGGGCGGACAGCAGTTGAAAGCCCGTCAGCGCCACCACGTCAATCGTGGTGAAAGCAAAGGGCTCCAGCCGGCCGACCCCGACGCCTAGTCCAACCCATCGGCGGGAAGGAGAAAACGCCAGCGCCACGGCACAGAGCGCAACGAATCCATATACGACGACTAAGTCGGTTTGCTGCGCCCACTCTGACTTGGGCGTGTCCACGACAAAGGCGGCCACGATGAGCCCCAGCACACCGATTCGAAACACTGACGCAATTCGATACGAGCGCAGCTGGTGAACCCTGCGTACCCGTTGCAATTCTGCGTCGCTGGTATCCGCCACGCGAACACAGTACTCATGTGCGCTCGCCGCCCCGGGGCTAAGTGGCAAAACCCGCATCAGGTGGTCCGTCGTGGCAATCCGCGCTGGTGCGGCAACCCGCTAGACTGTCCGCCATGGCCGGCGCAGCAACGCCCGAGAAGGTCCGCGTCGTTGTCGGCGATGATCACCCGCTCTTCCGTGAAGGGGTGGTGCGGGCGCTCGCGCTGAGCGGTCAGGTGAACGTCGTCGGCGAGGCGGATGACGGCACGCAGGCGCTGGAGCTGATCAAGGAGCACCGTCCCGACGTCGCGTTGCTCGACTTCCGGATGCCCGGCATGGATGGCGCCCAAGTGGCCGCGGCGGTACGAAGCAACGAACTGCCGACACGCGTGCTGCTGCTGTCGGCCCATGACGAGTCGGCGATCGTGTATCAAGCGCTGCAACAGGGCGCCGCGGGCTTTCTGCTCAAGGACTCGACGCGCACCGAGATCGTGAAGGCCGTTCTCGATTGCGCGCACGGAAACGACGTGGTGGCGCCCTCGCTTGCCGGAGGCCTCGCCGCCCAGATTCGGCAGCGAGCAGAACCGACGTCTCCCGTCCTCAGCGCTCGGGAGCGCGAGGTGCTCAATCGGATCTCGCGCGGTCAAAGCATCCCCGCTATCGCAGCCGAGCTGTTCGTGGCGCCCTCCACAGTCAAAACGCATGTGCAGCGGCTATACGAGAAGCTCGGGGTCAGCGATCGCGCGGCTGCTGTCGCCGAGGCTATGCGGCAAGGTCTGCTCAGCTAGCGGCAGGCCACGCTTCCGGCTCCCGAGTCGGCGCCTGCTGCTCTTCCCACAGCATGGCCTTCGCGAAGGCCTCTGCCTCGGCGACCAGGTGGCGAGCCCGGCGCTCCACCTCGTAGAGGTGGCCGGCACTGATGCCGCCGCCGACCAGCTGCTCCCTTGCCAAGACCAGTGGGTCCACCGAGGACGCACCATTCGTGCGTTGGGTGACCGCCTGAACCAGAACGGGACCTCCGCCCGCGGCCGCGCATCGCACGGCGCCGGCGACCGAGTCACGAACCGCCTCAACGTCGTTGCCGTCGACAGAGAGCACCGGCAGCCCGTGGCACTCGCTCGCGTTGGTTTCCTGACGTGCGTTTTCGACGACGAACACCACCGGAAGCTGCCAGGACAGGGCGATGTGCGCGGCCTCGGCGAAGTCTGCGGATTTCGCGTCACGCGTTTCCATGACGCACACCGTGACGCTAGCCGTCGTCGATCAGTTGCTTGCCGTAGGCGTGTCCCACGGCCAGTAGCGGTGACCGCTGCAAAGCGCCTGAGAGAGAAGACAACCCACGAACGGAAGCCACGAACGGCGCGTCCTCGTCGCTGTCAGGGCCGAAACCCGGGCCGATCAACGCGGCGATGGCCGGGCCCAGCGGCAGCGCGCAACCGATCTGCTGGGCGTGCTGCAGATGGATTATGCCGGTGGTCATGAGGTCGCCGGGACGAAGTGCCGCGGCGGTGCCGATGGCCACTGCCTCTTGACCGAATGCGGCCTGCACGGGTTGGTTGAGCCGACCGTCGATGCGCAACTCCTCCACTGCCATGTCGAGCAGGCGCAAGACCCACATTTGGCGGTACAGCTCCAGCTGCTCACGCAACCGTGCCGCAGACAGTTCAGGTGTGCGAGTCATGTTCGGTGTCTCCTAACTCGTCGTGGATACGAGAGTCAAGTTAGGCGGGTTGCGCTGGGCAAACCTCCGCCGATCGGGCCGCATTCCGGATGAATGCCCGTTCCCCCGATTGGGGGACACGCGACGATCAATCCTGGCCCTGACCTGCGCGTAACAGCAGCCGCGCGGCCGCCGAATACGGGTCGTCCTGGCCGTCGACCACCGATTCCGCGAGCCCGTCGAGATCCGACTGGCTCCGCAGTTGGGTTTGGGCCAGCGAAAGGATCTGTGCGCGGGCGCGAGCCACCCGACGCTCACGGCTGTCGGTGCGGTGGTGGTCGTCGATGGCGGCGACGAGGTCCGTGACCCCCTCACCCCGAGCGGCGATGAGGCTGACGATGGGGGCCTTGGTCTCGGCCCGCAGGTCCCGCACGGTCTGTTCGGCACCATCCCGGTCGGCCTTGTTGACCGCAACGATGTCGGCGACTTCCAGCACGCCCGCTTTGGCGGCCTGCACCGCGTCGCCCGCCCCGGGGTTGAGGATGACGATGGTGGGGTCGGCGACGGCGGCAATCTCGATCTCCGACTGTCCCACCCCCACGGTTTCCAGCAGCACCATGTCGTAACCGATCGCACCCAGCAAGCGGATGGCCGCCGGCACCGCGGCCGCCAGACCCCCGAGATGACCGCGGCTCGCCACCGAGCGGATCAGCACGTCAGAGTCGTTGATATGCGCGGCCATTCGAATTCGGTCGCCCAGCAGCGCGCCGCCGCTGAATGGCGACGACGGGTCCACGGCCAGCACAGCCACCCGGCAGCCACGCTCGCGGTAGGCGCCGACGAGGGCCGCAACGGTCGTCGACTTACCCGCGCCTGGCGGACCGGTGATACCGACGACACGCACCTTGAGCGCGCTTGCCGGGCCGATGCTGGCCAGCACCTCGTCGCGCCGTTCGCCTTCGACGAGGCTGAGCAGCCGACCCACGGCGCGCGGAGATCCGTTGCGCGCTTCGGCAATTAGGTCGGCGATCGTCATCACGAGAACAATATTCTCTCATTCTGAGAGTGGCAGTTGCAAGGACATAGGGTTCGCATGGCCCGACCGCCACTCGGGCGCGCGCGCCCATCAACCCGCGAGAGTGCAACTACCGGCGCTCGCACTCGGTATGCGCGTCGCTAGTCGCACTTTCGCGGCGAAATTCGCGTCACGACCTGGCCGCAAGGCAGGCCGACTACGATTTCGTGCCATCTGCGGATACTGCTCACGAGACGTAGGAGGAGGCGCAGCCATGGCTCAGTCGGAGGGGACCATCGCGGTCCCGGGCGGGAACGTTTGGTTCAAGCGCGTCGGCGGCGGGCCGGGTCTTCCGCTGCTTGCCATTCATGGCGGGCCCGGCGTACCGCATAACTACTTGCTTTCGCTGGAACGTTTAGCCGACGAGCGCGAGGTCATCTTCTGGGATCAGCTCGGCTGCGGAAACTCCGAATGCCCGTCGAACCCTGAGCTTTGGACGATGGAACGTTCGGTCGCCGAAATGGATGCGGTCATTCAGGCTCTTGGCTTGCGGCGGTTCCATCTGTTCGGCAACTCGTGGGGCGGCATGCTGGCGCAGCAGTACGTACTCGACGTCCCGTCGACCGCGGCCAGCGTGACCATCTCGAACAGCATCGCGTCCATACCCGCATTCTCCGACATGGTCGCCCGGCTGAAGCGCGATCTCGACCCGGCCATCCAATCCGCCATTGACCGCCACGAAGCCGCCGGTACGACAAACTCTTTCGAGTACCAAGACGCCATCCGCACCTGGAACGAAACGTATCTCTGCCGTGTCCGGCCCTGGCCGCGTGATCTCCAGGACGCGTTCATGCGTATGGGAGCCGAGAGCTTCGAAACGTTGTTCGGTCCCAGCGACTTTCACATCGTCGGGACCATTCGCAGTTGGGACGTATTCGATCGGCTGACTGAGATCGCGCTGCCGACCCTCGTCGTCGCGGGTAGGTACGACGAATGCGCCCATGAGCACATGTGGGAAATGCATCAGCGCATCAAGAACTCGCGGTTCGAGTTGTTCGAGTCGAGTTCGCACATGCCTTTCATCGAGGAGCCGCAGCGCTTCGACGACGTGATGCGGGATTTCTTGCGGCACCACGACGACGGCTGAACTTTCCAGATTTCACCCCAGAAAGGCCGGCGCAACCCCTCCCCGCGCCGGCCAGCTTCACCATCGACCACGCGGTGGAGAAATTGCGCGCGTTCCTCGCGAAGGACTAGATGCTCGGCGATCGTCGACGACGGTCACCGCGACACGCGTGCCCGACACGCCGAACGCTTGTCGTCACGACTAACCGTGCCGCCGCTGCGGTGCTGGCAGACGCCCCGAGTGACCGACCCCACACAAGCGGCTCCGGTTAAGGCGTTGCCCGGCCGGCCTCGTGGGGTAGGCGGTGAGGAGACCGACAACCTGACGAAGGGAGCTCCATCATGAGTGACCGCGACAACGGACTCGTGGAAGGCATCAAGGGCGTTATCGAGGACGCGATCGGGAAGACCAAGGAGATCGTCGGCATCCTGATCAGTCACGAGGGTCTTCGCAAGGAAGGCCGCGCCCAGCAGGACAAGGCGCAGGCGCAACGCGACGTGGCCAAGAAAGAGGCGCAAGCCGAGGCGGCGCGTGGTGCCGAGAAGACGGCCGAGGCCCGCCAGAAGGCTGCGGCCAAGAGCTAGTCACGCCCCGTCGAAGAACTGGGCCGCGACTGCGGCTCAGTTCTTTGCCGCGTTGAACTTGGCGACGTTGGCCCGGAAGTCCTCGGTCAAAAACGATTGGCTCTCCGCCGAGAGGGCGTAGTCGAGGCTGGCGAGCACCGCACGCTCGAGATGAATGTTGAGCACCCGCTTGGTGCTCTCGACCGCCTGCTGCGGCAGCTCCAAAATCTTTTTGGCACAGGCGATCGCCTCCGCCACCGGGTCGGCCGCCACGTGATTGGCCAGTCCGAGTTCGACGGCGCGATGGGCTTTGATCCGGGTGCCGGTCAGCGCGTATTCCTTGGCCAGCAGCAGGCTGATGTGCAGCGGCCAGGTCAGCGGCCCGCCATCGGCGGCGACCAACCCCACCTGTACATGTGGATCTGCCAGGTAGGCATCTTCGGCGATGTAGACGATGTCGCTCAGCGCGACCAGGCTGCAGCCCAGACCGACGGCAGGGCCATTCACGGCCGCTACCACCGGAATTCGGCACCGCGCCATGCCCAGCACGATCTCGCGTCCGTCCCGGATGGTCTTGGCCCGCAGGTCGGCGTCGTTCGCAAGTTCCTCGAGATAACCGAAATCGCCGCCGGCCGAAAATGCCCTGCCGGCACCGGTGATCACCGCCGCGCGGGCGGTGGGGTCATCGGTCAAGCGCTGCCATATCCGCGCGAGCCCGGAGTGTAGGTCGTCGTTGACCGAGTTCAGCGAATCCGGTCGGTTCAGCGTGATGATCCGCAGTGCACCGTCGGCACGGACATCGATTTCAGCAGGCATGTCGTACACGTCAGACTCCCAATCCCAAGATTCGCGAAGCGATGATGTTCTTCTGTATCTGTGATGTCCCGCCCATGACGCTCTGCGCGCGGCTGTACAGGTAGGCGCTGAGCAGATCGGGATCACGGGTACCGGCGACCGCCAGTGCCGCGTGCCCCACGGATTGTTCGACCCAGGTCATCAGCAGCTTGTCCAGCGAGCCTTCAGACCCGTGCGACACCCCGTCCAGCTGTTCGGACAGCCGCCGCCGCACGTGGTGAGTCAGCATATCCGACTGGACCGCAGCCCATGCGAGCTCTTCAGATACGTCACCGTCGTTGCGCGCCAACAGTTCTCGGACCAGCTTGCCGTATCGCGCGGCGTAGCCGAGGGTGGAGGGCTCGCGTTCGTGTCCGACGACCGTCATCGCCACAGCCCAGCCGTCGCCGGGCGCACCCACCATCCGGTCCGCCGACACCGTGGCGCCATCGAAGAACACCTGACCGAACTCGTTGGTGACCCCGTTCATCATCTGTAGCGGACGCTGTTGTACGCCAGGCTGTTTCATCGCGATCACGAACGCCGACAAACCCCGGTGTCGCTTGGCCTCGGGATCGGTGCGGGCCAGCAGCAGACACCAGTCGGCCACGTCGGAGTAGCTGGTCCAGATCTTGTGCCCGTGCACAACATAGTTGTCGCCGTCGCGGGTGGCGGTGGTAGTCAGCGACGCCAGATCCGAGCCGGCACCGGGTTCGCTGAAGCCCTGGCACCAGCGCTCGGTGCCGTTGATGATGCCGGGCAGGAAGCGTTTCCGGAGCTCGTCGCCGCCATGCGCGCCGATGCCGTACACCAGATAGCCGACGCTGGGGCGCGGCGGCGCACCGGCGCGCACCAGCTCCTCGTCGACGATGACGTCGTACACCGGCGCCAAGTCCTGCCCACCCCAATCGCGAGGCCAGGACAGGCCGAAAAACCCGTTCTCGTACAGGGCGCGATGCCAGTCGGCCATGCGCGCCCAATACTCGTCGCCCGAGCCGGAGAATTCCTTGGCGTGCGCCGAAAGCCAGGTGCGCAGCCGCTCCCGGAAGGCCGCCTCTTGCGGTGAGTCACGAAAGTCCAAGATCGATCTCCTTCAACGTGACGGGCCACAGCTCGGTCGATGTCAGGGCGCGGCGCAGGTAGACATGCGCGATGCACTCCCAGGTATTGCCGATACCGCCGTGTACCTGAACCGAGGTCTCGCAGACGGTTCGGGTGGCACGCGCGCAGTAGACCTTCGCGATCTGGGCGGCCCGGATGGCCCGCGCGGGATCAAGTTCGTCGACGCCCCACGCGGCATGCCGCAGCACGCTGACCGAACCTTCAATCAGGGCAAGGCTTTCGGCCAGCAGGTGAGCGATGGCCTGATACGAACCGATCTGCTTGCCGTACTGCTCGCGAATCTTCGCGTAGTCACACGCGACGGCCTGTGCGCCCCGGGCGATTCCGACCAGGTCCGCCGATGTGGTGACCAGTGCCAGCGCATACCACCGGGCCGCCGCCTCGTCGGCCAGTTCACCGACCGTCTCGGGGGATCCGCTCAATTCGGCTGTGGTTCTGGTCAAATCGGCGCCGTCGCGCACCGCACCCAGGTCCGTGGCCAGCACCTGATTGCCGGGCAGCGACAACGCCCGGCGGGCGCCTCGCGCGTCGATCGCGCGGTCATCCACAGCAACCGTCGCTCCCTCGGCATCGGTGCCGACGCGGTGCGCCAGGTCGTCGGCCAGCACCGGACCGAGGAACGGCGTGTCGACCAACCTGCGCCCGAATTCCTCGGCGACGATCGCGACTTCGACGCCCGACGCCCCGTCGGAGCGCAGCGATCTGAAGCCCGTCGCCGCAATCTGCTTGTCCAGACGCGCGATTCGGCTGTCGTCGGCGAGGTCCGCAACCGTGGCCGGCCCCAGATCATCGGCCAGTTTCGCGGCGGCATCACGCAACTGTTGCTGTTCAGCTGTCAGACGTACATCCATAGCGCTCCTTCAGCACTCGGCGCAGCACCTTGCCCGACGGCAGGCGAGGAATGTCAGGCACGAACACGACCCGGCTCAGGTGTTTATAGGACGCCAGCCTTTCGTCGACCCGGGCGGTCAGGTCTGCGGCGACCGCCTCCATGTCGCTGGGAGTCCGGGTGGCGACCGCGGCAACGACGGCTTCGCCGTTGATCCCGTCCGGAACTCCAAACACCGCACAGTCTTTGACGGCGGGATGGCCGTGCAACACCGTCTCGATTTCGGCTGGCGCGACTTGAAAACCGCGCACCTTGATCATCTCTTTGAGGCGATCGGTGATGCGAAGCCAATTGTCGGAGTCGAGCCAGCCGACATCTCCGGTGCGATACCAGCCGTCGCGCATCGCCTCAGCGGTCGCCTCGGCCGGCAGGTAACCCGCCATCAGCGAGGTCGACCGCGCCTGGATCTCACCGACCTCCCCCGGGCCGACCGGCTGGCCGGTCTTCAGCGAGACGACCCGGAGCTCCACCCCCGGCACCGGACGCCCGACGGTGTCGAGCCGCGCCTTGTCCAGCGGATTGCACGCGATCACAGGCAGTTCCGTGGTGCCGTAGGCCGGAACCCAACCGACGCCGGTGCGCCGGGTCACGGTCTCGGCGACGCTGACGCTGACCGGCGTGGCGCCCCACATGATGAAGCGCAGCGACGACAAGTCGTATGACTCCAGCGTCGGGTGTGAGGCAATGGCCATTGCGATGGGCGCGACCGCCATTTCGATTGTGATGCGGTCTTTTTCGATGTGATGCAGCATCCGGTCGATGTCGAAGCGCGGATGCAGCCGCAGCCAGGCGCCGGTGCGCAGCGCCGTGACGATGTTGAGCAGGCCAAGAATGTGCGACGGCGGTGTGGCGACCTGAATTCGGTCTTGCCGGGTGAGTTGCAGCGCGCCGCGCCACTGCCGCACGGCGTCGGCCAGGGCGGCGTGGGTGTGCCGAACAGCCTTCGGTAAACCGGTGGTGCCCGAGCTGAACACCAGCACCGCATCGGCGCGCGGCAGCCGCGACATCGGAATCGGCTCGGCCGGGGTGACCGGGTCGTCGAGGTGCAGCATCGGCATCAGCCCGGACAGCACGGGATGGTCCCCGACCGCGTGGCCGGGGCTGGTCAGCGCCAGCGCGTGGTCGACCTCGTCGTGCTTCCAGGCGGGGCTGATGAGCACCGCCGTGGCGCCCAGCCGCCAGATGCCCAGCAGGACGGCGACGAACTCCGGCCGATTGGACGACATGACGGCCACCCGCTGGCCCTCGGTGACACCGTTCTTGCGCAGGGCCGCGGCCAGACTGTTGGCCAGCGTGTCGAGCTGAGGCAGGCTGAATTGCCGTTCCTCGAACACGAGCGCAGCCGGCTCGGTCACGTCCTGTCCTTCCCCGCAGGCCAGGCTGACCCGACATCGGCGCAGTAGAGAAGATGCTATCGCTTAGTGAGAATAGTATTCTCTATACTGAAGAACGCAAGTACGGCGGGGTGGCCACGGTGGGACCCGAAGCGTTCCAGCGCGCGGCGGTCACCGCGACGATCAAGGAGACTCCAAGGGTGGCAGATCCCACATCGAACGGTGCCGATCCCGGCACGGTGACGATCTACCTGGAACGCAAGAAGGCAACGGTGCCCCTGGTTCCCGGCGAGACGCTCCTGGAGAGCGCCCGCCGGGCCGGGCTGGATCCGCCGTTCAACTGCGAGGCCGGCAACTGTGGCACGTGCATGGCCCGCCTCGAGAGCGGGCACGCGATCATGCGGATCAACGACGCGCTCGACGACGACGAAGTGGACGACGGCTACATTTTGACGTGCCAGGGCGTACCCGATACGGATTCCGTCACGGTGCGCTACGAGTAGTCACAGAGAGGTGGCGACGATGGCCAAGGGCATCATCCTGGTGGAGAGTCGACCCAGTTCGCCCGAACGCGACCAGGAGTACAACACCTGGTACGACGAAGTCCATCTGCCTGAACTCGTGGCTCTCGACGGATTCGTCTCGGCGCGACGGCTGCGGCCGGTCAACGGCGAAGGCCCCTACGTCGCGATCTACGAGATCGAAGGCGACGACCTGCAGGCCGTCCTGGACAACATGATCGCCAACGCCGGCCAGTTGACGATGTCGGACGCGTTGCTGTTGGATCCTGCGCCGATCCCCCGGCTGCTGGCGACGACGACCGAATGCGACGGCTAGCCGAATTCGGCTGCGCCGCCGTGTGGGAGAGGAAAGCCTGATGGATGTCGACGACCTGATCCTGGTGAGCATTGACGACCACGTGGTCGAGCCGCCGGACATGTTCCTGCGTCACGTGCCCGCCAAGTACAAGGCCGAGGCCCCGATCGTGGTGGTTGACGACAAGGGCGTCGACCAGTGGATGTACCAGGGCAGGCCGCAGGGCGTAAGCGGTCTGAACGCGGTGGTGTCGTGGCCGGCCGAGGAATGGGGCCGCGACCCCGCCGGTTTCGCCGAAATGCGGCCCGGCGTCTACGACGTCCACGAACGCGTTCGCGACATGAACCGCAACGGCATCCTCGCGTCGATGTGCTTCCCGACGTTCACCGGCTTCTCGGCCCGGCACCTCAACATGACGCGCGAAGACGTCACCCTGGTCATGGTGTCGGCCTACAACGACTGGCACATCGACGAGTGGGCCGGCTCCTACCCCGGCCGGTTCATCCCGATCGCCATACTGCCGACCTGGAATCCGGAGGCCATGAGCGCCGAGATCCGCCGGGTCGCCGCCAAGGGCTGCCGTGCGGTCACCATGCCGGAACTGCCTCACCTGGAAGGACTTCCGAGCTACCACGACGACCACTACTGGGGTCCGGTATTCCGGACCCTGTCCGAAGAGAACGTGGTGATGTGTCTGCACATCGGCACCGGATTCGGGGCAATCAGCATGGCCCCCAACGCGCCGATCGACAACTTGATCATTCTGGCCACTCAGGTGTCGGCGATGTGCGCGCAGGATCTGCTGTGGGGCCCCGCGATGCGCAACTATCCGGATCTGAAGTTCGCCTTCTCCGAAGGCGGTATCGGCTGGATTCCGTTTTACCTGGACCGCAGCGACCGCCACTACACCAACCAGAAGTGGCTGCGGCGCGACTTCGGCGACAAGCTGCCCAGCGACGTCTTTCGTGAACACTCGCTGGCCTGCTATGTCACCGATAAGACTTCGTTGAAGCTGCGCCACGAGATCGGCATCGACATCATCGCCTGGGAGTGCGACTACCCGCACTCGGATTGCTTCTGGCCCGATGCGCCCGAGCAGGTGCTGGCCGAGCTGAACGCCGCCGGCGCCGACGACTCCGACATCAACAAGATCACCTGGGGCAATGCCTGCCGGTTCTTCGGCTGGGATCCGTTCGCCCGCACACCGCGCGAACAAGCCAGCGTTAAGGCGTTGCGCGCCAAGGGTGCTGATGTCGACGTGTCGATACGGCCGCGGGCCGAGTGGGCCCGGCTCTACGAGAAGAAGCAACTCGCCAAGCTGCCGTAGCGCTCCACGAACGTGCGGCTGGCCGCACACTCGAGCCCGAACGTGCGGCTGGCCGCGCACTCGAGCGGTGTCGGACTACTCCGGCAGCTCCGGCGGTGGCCGATAGTCGGGCTGATACCCGGAAACGTGGATCGGAGAGCCGACGAGACGGAAATCGCCTGCCGTAACAATCACTTCCGGCGTCGCTTTGAGCGCCTCGGGCAGCGTCCGCACCGCCGCGGCGGGCACCCCCAGGGGTCGCAGTCGCCGCTCCCAGCTCGCGGCGGTGTCGGTCGCCAGCATCGCGGTGACGATGGCGAGCACCTCGTCACGGCGGGCTACCCGTTCGGCCATCGTGTCGAAGCCGCCGATACCTGCCTCGGTGGCAAAGGATTTCCAGAATCCGTCGTGGGTGATGAATAGCGCCAGATAGCCGTCGGACGTCGGAAAGAGCTGGGCAGGAACATAATACGAGTGCGCGCCGTTCGGCCTGCGCTGCGGCTCGACGCCGTTGTTGAGGTAAGCCGACGCGTGATAGTTCAGCTGCGACAGCATCACGTCGCGCAGCGACACATCGACTTGCCCGCCGGTGCCGGAGATGATCTTCGCCAAAAGTCCCAGCGCCGCGGTCATTCCGGTGGAGTTGTCGGCCGACGAATAGCCGGGCAGCGTCGGTGGGCCCTCTGGATCGCCGGTCAGTGCGGCGGTGCCGACGCCCGCCTGCACCACATAATCGAAAGCCGGATCATCGCCGCCGTACAAGCCGAATCCGGTGATCGCGACGCAGACGATCCGCTCGTTGTACCGTCGTAGCTCGTCGTAGGTGAGCCCTAGCCGGCGGATGGCCGACGGCTTCAGGTTCACCAGCAGTGCGTGGGATTCGGCGACCAGTTCGCCCAGGCGTTGCTGTCCCGCATCGGAATTCAGGTCCAGGCAGATGCTGGACTTGTTGCGATTGAGGCTGGCGAAGTAGGCGGCGCCGACGCTGCGGGAGATTTCACCGCCGCGGGGTTCGATCTTGGTGACCTCGGCGCCGAGGTCGGCGAGCAGCATCGTGGCATAGGGGCCGGCCAGCATGGTGCCGACCTCAAGAATCCGGATTCCCGCGAGCGGCCCCTCGGACGTCACCGCAGTTCCGTTGCGAGCGCGGCGATCATCTCGCGCGTCCGGCGTTTGGAAGCGACCAGCTCATCCCGGTTGTCACCGATGGGCAGCAGCCGCACCGACAGGTCGGTCACACCGGCGTCGGCGAAAGAGCGGAATCGCGACAGAATCTGTTCCGAGTCGCCGGCCGCACACAGATCGCCGACATCGCGGGCATCACCACGGTCGAGCAGGTTCTGGTAGTTGGGCGACACCTCGGCCTCGCCCAGGATGCGGTTGGCCCGCTCCTTGGCTTCCTCGATTCGTGAAGGCGCACAAAGGCAAACCGGGATGCCCGCGACGATCCGCGGCGCGGGCCGACCGGCATCGGCGGCGGCCTTGGTGATCTTCGGTGCGATGTGATCACCGATCGCGCGCTCGTCGGCCATCCACAACACGGTGCCGTCGGCGAGTTCACCGGCAATCTGCAGCATCACCGGCCCAAGCGCGGCGACCAACACCGGCATCGGGGTATCGGCACCGATGGCCATCGGATTGTGCACCGTGAACGAATCATTCTCGACGTCAACCGATCCCGGCCCGGAAACGGCGGCGTTGAGCACCTGCAGGTAGTCGCGGGTGTAGGCGGCCGGCTTCTCGTACGGCAGACCGAGCATGTCCCGGATGATCCAGTGGTGTGACGGCCCGACGCCCAGGGCCAACCGCCCCCCGGCCACCGCATGCGTCGAGAGCGCTTGGCGGGCAAGGGCGATCGGATGCTGGGCCTGCAGCGGCACCACCGCGGTACCCAGCTCGATGCGCGAGCTGTGCGCGGCCATCAGCGACACCATGGTCAGGCAGTCGAAGTCGTTGGGCACCTGCGGCATCCACGCGGTGTCCAGACCCGCGGATTCGGCCCATTCGATATCGGAGGCCAGCTTGTCCACCTTGCGGGCCATATCGCCACGCTCGGCGCCGATCATCACTCCGACGCGCATGATTCCTCCGCAGCAGGTTCGGGGGTGCCGGTCAATGCACGGATTTCGCGCACGAGGTTGTCCAGCGGTGTCCCGGTGGGGAATACCGCGGCGGCACCGGCAGAAAGGAGTTTGGGGACGTCGGCGTGCGGGATCGTTCCACCGACGACGACGGCGATGTCCGCGGCGTCGGCGGCGCGCAACGCTTCGACGGTGCGCGCGGTGAGCGCCAGATGCGCACCGGACAGGATGCTCAGACCGACGACGGCGACGTCTTCCTGGACCGCGATCGAGGCGATGTCTTCGATGCGCTGCCGGATGCCGGTGTAGATGACCTCGAATCCCGCGTCACGCAGCGTGCGCGCGACGATCTTGGCGCCGCGGTCATGCCCGTCCAAGCCGGGTTTGGCAACCAGAACGCGAACGGCCACTTAGAACACCACCGGTTGCTGGAATTCGCCCCATACTGCCTTGAGCGCGGAGACCATTTCCCCGACCGTGCAGTAGGCGTTGGCGCAGTCGATCAACATGTGCATCAGGTTGTCGTTTCCTTCGGCGGCACGCGACAATGCCGCAAGACTGGATGCGACTGTCGCCGAATCTCTTTCGGCCTTTACCTTCGAGAGCCGTTTCAGCTGAAGGTCGCGGCCTTCGGCGTCGAGCTCATAGGTGACGACATCGTGTTCTTGCTCCTCGGTCACGAACCGGTTGACCCCGACGACCGGTCGGGTGCCGGATTCGATGTCCTGGTGGATCTTGAACGCCTCGTCGGCGATCAGCCCCTGCAGGTAACCGTCCTCGATGGCGCGGACCATTCCGCCGTGCCGCTCGAGGTCGGACATGATCTCGATGATGCGAGCCTCGGTGGCATCGGTCAGTGCCTCGACGAAATACGAGCCGCCCAGCGGGTCGGCGACGCTGCCCACGCCGGTTTCGTGCGCCAGGATCTGCTGGGTGCGCAGCGCCAGTGTGGTGGTTTCCTCGGTGGGCAGAGCGAACGGTTCGTCCCAGGCCGCCGTGAACATGGACTGGACACCGCCCAGCACCGCGGCCATCGCCTCGTAGGCCACCCGGACGATGTTGTTGTGGGCCTGTGGCGCGTACAGCGATGCGCCACCACAGACGCAGCCGAAGCGGAACATCGCCGCCTTCGCCGTCGTCGCCCCGTAGCGCTCCCGCACGATTGTCGCCCAACGCCGCCGCCCCGCACGGTATTTGGCGATCTCCTCGAAGAAGTCCCCGTGGGTGTAAAAGAAGAATGAGATCTGCGGTGCGAACTGGTCGATCGTCATGCGGCCGCGTTCCACCACGGTGTCGCAGTAGGTCACCCCGTCGGCCAAGGTGAACGCCATCTCCTGCACCGCGTTGGCCCCGGCATCGCGGAAATGCGCACCGGCCACCGAAATCGCGTTGAACCTGGGAACCTCGGCCGCGCAGAACTCGATGGTGTCGGCGATCAACCGCAGTGACGGCTCCGGCGGCCAGATCCAGGTTCCGCGCGAGGCGTACTCCTTGAGGATGTCGTTCTGGATGGTCCCGGTGAGCTTCGCCCGCGGTATCCCTTTTTTCTCGGCGGCGGCGACGTAGAACGCCAGCAGGATCGCCGCGGTTCCGTTGATCGTCATGCTCGTGCTGAGCTTGTCCAACGGGATGCCGTCGAACAAGATCTCGAAGTCGGCCAGGGTGTCCACCGCGACGCCGACCCGGCCGACCTCCTCACCGAACTCGGGGTCGTCGGAGTCGTACCCACACTGGGTGGGCAGGTCGAGCGCCACCGACAACCCGGTCCCGCCCTGATCCAGCAGGTAGCGGTAACGGCGATTGGATTCCTCGGCGGTGCCGAATCCCGAGTACTGCCGGAACGTCCAGAGCTTGCCGCGATAGCCGGAAGCGAAGTTGCCCCGCGTGAAGGGGAACTCCCCGGGCGCCGGAGGCTCCGCGCTCCTATCCGCCGGCCCGTATACGGGCTGCAGCGGGATACCGGAGGGAGTGTGGGCCGTATTATCCATCGATGAATAACGTACTTGCAAAAAAAGAGAATGCCAATACCACCGTTTGACCAGGCCAAACGGTGGTCTGACCTGGACAAAGGGATACGAATGGCTGACAAGAGGCTCGCCGACCGCACCGTCGTGATCTCCGGCGGCAGCCGGGGCATCGGGCTCGCGATCGGAATCGGCGCCGCCGGGCAGGGCGCCAACGTGGTACTGCTGGCCAAGACCGACACCCCGCATCCCCGCCTGCCGGGAACGGTGCACACCGCGGCCGCCGCGGTCGAAGCCGCCGGCGGCAAGGCACTGGCGGTCGTCGGCGATGTGCGCCGCGAAGAGGACGTGCAGCGGCTGGTCGAGGCCGCGGTGCAGCGGTTCGGCGGCATCGACGTCTGCGTCAACAACGCCAGCGCCATCGCGACCGACACCCACCGCCGTCCTGTCGGCCAAGAAATACGACCTGATGCAGGAGGTCAACCTGCGCGGCACGTTCCTGCTGACCAAGGCCTGCGTGCCCCATCTACAGAAATCGGCCAACCCGCATGTGCTCACCATCTCGCCACCGGTGAACATGAACCCACGCTGGTTGGGCGCCCACCCGGCCTACACGCTGTCCAAGTACGGGATGACGCTGCTGTCGCTGGGCTGGGCGGCGGAATTCGCCGACGACGGGATCGGCGTGAATTGCCTTTGGCCGCAGACGTATATCGCTACGGCAGCGGTGGCGAACATGGCCGACGGTGACCGGTTGGCCGAGTCGTCGCGCAGCCCGGAGATCATGGCCGACGCCGCCGTCGAAATCATCTCTCGGCCCGCCCGGGAAGCCACCGGGAACTGCCACATCGACGCCGACGTGCTTCAATCGGCCGGGGTGGCGGATCTGTCCCGGTACGGCGGCGGGGAGCAGCCCATTCCGGACCTGTTCCTGGACTGAATACCCCCGAACGTTAAGTCATACGCGGCAGATGATTTCGCCGTGCGGGATCGCTAGCCAACCGTCTTTCGCCGCGGCCCACTCCCGCCATGCCTCGGAGATCTCCTCGAGCTGCGCGGTGGTGGCGAGGCCAAACCGCAGAATGTCTCGGGCGATGCCGGAATGCAGGATTCGGTCGGCCCACATTCCGCCCCACCATTCGCGCGTGTCGGGAGTGGCATAGCACCAGAGGCTTCCGGTGGGCGTGACCTCGTCGAATCCCGCTTCCAGCGCCCACGACAGCAGCTGCCGGCCGGCGTCCGGTTCGCCGCCATTGGCACGGGCGGCCTGTTGGTAGATGTCGCGCCAAAAGTCCAGTGGCGCAAGGCGGGGATACCAGACGAACCCCGCGTAGTCGGCGTCGCGAGCCGCCACGATTCCGCCGGGCTTACACACTCTGCGCATTTCCCGCAGTCCCCGCACCGGATTCGCGACGTGCTGGAGCACCTGGTGTGCGTGCACGACGTCGAACGTGTCGTCGGGAATGTCGAGCCGCTCCACGTCGGCGGTCGCGAAAGAGACATTGGACAGATTGCGCTGCTCGGCCTCCGCGCGGGCCCGGTCGAGCACATCGGCGAATTGATCTACGGCCGTGACCGATCCGGGCGCCACCGTGGCGGCGAGGTCCGCGGTGATCGTCCCGGGGCCACACCCCACGTCGAGCAGCGACAGCCCCGGCTCCAGATACGGCAGCAGGTAGCCCGCGGAATCCTGCGCGGTGCGTCGCTGATGACTGCGCAGCACCGACTCGTGATGTCCGTGCGTGTAGCTGGCCTGGCGTTCGGCGTTCATGGCGCAAAGCCTACCGGCCGCCGCTCATAATATGAAACTATTGTCTCAATATATGAGACGACTAATCGACCGGGACGTTGAGAATCGGACGGTCGACGCCGGCGCCGGGACCGTCGAAATGCCACCACTCACCGGAGTACGCGGACAATCCGCCGTACTTCATCGCGTCGCGCAACTGAGCCCGGTTCGCCTGAGCCTCGGCACTGACGCCCTGAGTTGCGAATGCTGTTGCGCGCGGCGAGAAATCGTCGAAGTCCGTGCCCATATCAGCCAGGCAGAGCCCGCCCGCGTGACGTTCGGGCGGGCACTGTGGTTGCACGCTGGTGAATGTGACGTCGACCGACCGCCCGGACTCATGGCTGTGCGCGTACGGACCGGGCCGGGCCACCCAAGCGGGGTTGGGGACGACGTTGAACATCCTGACCTGAACGTCATGCGGCCGGTAGCAATCCCAGAACACCAGTAGGTGTCCTTGGGGCCGCAGCGCCGACGCGGCATTCGCGAGGCCGCCAGACATGGATTGGTGCACCAGGCACCGGGCGTCGGAGGGATACAACTGCGTGCCGGTGAAGTTGTTCGTCGTCGCGTAGCGCAGGTCGATCACGGCGTCGGGAACGACGGTGCGGACGTCGACGAATCCGGCCGCGCGCGCCGCGTCGCTGACGGGCGGCACGTCGGGACTGCCCTGCGCGGTCGCCGGCTCGGACACCGCGATCAGTCCGACGGCCACCACCAGCGAGAGAACCAGGCGCAAACGACGCATCAAGCCATTGTCGCGGCTGATCGTCGATTAACCCGGTAGGGCGATAGCAGAAAACACGCCATTGATGAACCGTGGCCGATCACTTATCGTCCAGGGTAGCCGATCGGCTAGTCTGCGGCCGACGGCTCGAAGGAGCGAACACGATGGCGCGTTTCGGCGTGGGTGTCATGCACAACACGATCAATTCACGTTTCGGCCCAAAGCCTTTGATCCACGCCGACTATCTGACCGGGCTGGCATGCGGCGCCGACTCCTTCTGGGTGGCCGACCACCTCAACTCGGTGCTGCCGCCATCGATGTGGAAGCCCGAGCACGTGGGCGCGGCCCGGTTGATCCCCAAGATGGACGCCCACCTGGAACCGTGGACGATGCTGGGCTACCTGGCAGGGCGCAACAAGGGCCGGATGCGGCTGGGCGTGGCCGTCACCGACACCGGCCGCCGCAATCCCGCGGTCACCGCGCAGGCCGTTGCGTCGCTGCACCTGTTGACCAAGGGCCGGGCGGTCCTGGGCATCGGAACCGGTGAGCGGGAAAGCAACGCGCCCTATGGCGTCGACTGGTCGAAGCCAGTGGCACGCTTCGAGGAAGGGGTGGCCACCATCCGAGCGCTCTGGGACTCCGGCGGCGAGTTGGTCACCCGCGACTCGCCGTTCTTCCCCTTGCACAACGCGACTTTCGCGCTTCCGCCGTACAAGGGCAAGTGGCCCGAGATCTGGATCGCCGCGCACGGGCCCCGCATGATGCGCGCCACCGGCAGATATGCCGACGGCTGGTTCCCCGGAACGACCCGTGCGACCGAATACGGTGAGCAACTCGAGATCGTGCGCACTGCGGCCTCGGACGCCGGGCGCGACCCGCAGGCCATCACCCCAGCCCTCATTCGGTTCATCGTGACCGGACGGTCCCGCGACGAAATCGATGAGGTCGTCGACTCCGATATCGCCAAGGTGTTCACGCTCAACTCCCCCGCCAAAGACTGGGAACGCCACGGTGCGCAGCATCCGCTGGGGGCAGACTTCACCGGAGTCCAAGACCTGATTCCGCAATTGATCGACGAGCAGACCGCGCTGTCCTACGCGGCGAAGGTTCCGCGGTCGCTCGTCCAGGAACTGTTCGCGGTCGGCATGCCCGATGAGGTCATCGAACAGATGGCGGAGTTCCGCGACCACGGTCTGCGCTACCTCGTGGTGGGCAATGCCGGTGCGATTCAACCAAGTATGCGCAAAAGCGCGGCCGCGACCGCGCCCTACGTCAAGGTCGTGCGAGGCCTGCGAAAGCTCTGAGCAAGGAGGCGGTTGGCAATGCCGATGATCGATTTCACGTTCGTGCGTGACTCGGTCGACGAGCAGGCACTGAGCCGGCTCACCGACGAGTTGGTCACCGCGCTGCTACGCGCCGAACGTGCCCCTGACACACCGTTTCTGCGCGACAACACCTTGGTGTACCTGCATCCGATGGAGCCGGCCGAGCTCTCGGTCGGTGGCCGCGGACCCGGCGAACCCCGGTTCCGGGTCGACCTGACGGTATTCGCGGGCGCACTCGACAAGGACCGCAAAGAACAGCTCACCGCCGACGTGCACACCGCGGTGTGTGCCGCGGCGGGAATCGAGCCGCAGGGCACGCGGGCATTTCACGTCTGGACGCTGATTCACGAAATTCCCGAAGGGAATTGGGGTGGCGGCGGCAAGGTCATCTACTACCAGCAAGTGAAAGGCCTTGTCGCCGAGGATTAATGCAACCTCTGAGCGGTTGGCCTGAACGACAATTTGATTCTCAGTGAACGCTCACGCTCAACGCATGTGTGAGCTGGATTGCACAATATCGCGCATGTGATCTGCCTAACTGTCAGCGCTATTATAGCCGTCTTCGTTCACTACCTTTGGTACGTTCTCAGCCGTAATCTTTTGGCAGAAATAATGCGTCAGGAAATAAATGCGAAGAATCACCGCGCTGTTGTTCGTTGGCGCCAATATGCTTGCGACGGCGACATTCTGGGGCGGCGCGGGCGTGGCGGCAGCAGATGCCAGTTCCGCGGGCTCCGTTGTACCGCTGACTCCAAAGTTTCGGGCGTGCGACTTCACCTGGGCGGTCAATGTGCCGACAAACGGTAAGGGCAGCGGCCAGGCCGTCATTAGCAAGGCGGCATCCAACAAGGTCGTCGCGCAGGTGCAATTAATTGCCGCCGAGCCGCAAGCCCACTACAACGTCAGGCTGATCCAGTCGCCCCGGACTTCCTGCAGGCTGCGGTGCCGGAGATACCGGGGTCACCGCCGGCGGTATTGACACCGATGGCAGCGGTGCAGGCACGCTGACGTTGGAAGGCGCGATCTCTGCGAATTCCACGGGCGTCTGGGTTTTCGTTGACCGGCCATCGGCGCACTCGCAAACACCGATTGACTTCTACACATCGGAAATCATCACGCCGATCTAGCGACATCGCGCCACATAGGCGATGCCGGGATGCGTTGCGCTACAACGTATTCAAGCAAATCGCAGCACGCCGCTTCACGGGTCGCTACCATGGACTTCATGGCTCCCAAAGCGGCGACCGCGGATG
Source organism: uncultured Actinomycetota bacterium (assembly GCA_963794245.1). Classification (GTDB taxonomy): domain Bacteria; phylum Actinomycetota; class Actinomycetes; order Mycobacteriales; family Mycobacteriaceae; genus Mycobacterium. The sequence goes on from CAWCDD010000010.1 coordinate 1,158,603, forward strand.
TGGTCAGTCTTCCGGAACTTCTCGACTTCGTCCGGCCGCGACACAAGATGCTGCTGAGCACTTTCCGTTCGGACGGGTCGTTGCACAGTTCGCCGGTGACCGGTGGTGTGGACGAGCAGGGCCGCATAGTGATCGCGACCTATCCCAAACGAGCCAAATGCTTAAATCTCCGCCGCAACCCGTCGGCGAGCGTGGTCGTTTTCTCCGACGAGTTCAATGGGCCCTATGTCCAAGTCGATGGGGAGGCCGAGGTAATCGACTTGCCCGAAGCGGTGGAACTGCTGGTCGACTACTACCGGGTGATCGCCGGGGAGCACCCCGACTGGGCGGAATACCGCCGCGCCATGGTGGATCAGGGCAAGTGTTTGATTCGCATCACGCCGCGCCGCTGGGGGCCGGTCGCCACCGGCGGTTTCCCGCCGAAGTAGCTCAGTTCAACGTGGTGGCCAGGGGCGGGATCGAACCGCCGACCTTCCGCTTTTCAGGCGGAATTCGGACTTATACCAATGTGTTTCAGCCGGTCAGACCAGACGCGCGACCGGCATTCGGACGTGTTGGATCAGTTGATCTGGCTCGTTGGCCCCATATTGGCCCCATGAGATGACCCAAATCGGCCGCAGCTGACAGGCTGGATGCAGTGCAATTTTCTTGCGTGTGGCCCGATGGGCACCACGCGCGCATCCCAATCTGGGAGCAGTTTCACGGCGCCGGCTCAAGCATCAGGCCCCACGGCGTGGTGACGTTGGTGAGCGGTTCGGGCGGCGGGTCGGTGAGCGCGATGAAGTCTCCCGCCAAGCTCGCGGTGCCGCGGCCCTCGAAGAGTGCGACGCACGCGTTGCCGTCCAGGCGGGACGGGAACCGGACGGCGCCGGCGCCTCGGTCAAAAAGGTCCGCGGCGATCGTCTGCGTGATGGCGCGGCGACCGGTGGTGATCTCGTGTAGATCGAGGTGCTGCAGGTCGTGGGCGAGCAGCAGTTCGACGTGGCGATCCTCGATCTCCTGGCGTGTGGGCACGTCGGTGAGATCGATCAAGGGGCCATCGAGCTTGAGGGCTGTGGGAACGAGGACGTGCTGGATGCGCCACTGCGCAGTGACCGGCTTCTCAGTGAAGTCTTGGGCGGCCTCGGGTCCGTAGCGCTCGACATGGCGGCGCAGCGCCGCGAGGTTCGGCCGGAAGTCGGCGAGCACCTCGCGCAGACACGTTTCGGCCGAGTCAGCGCAATAGAGCGTGCGGAAGCGGCGATAGATGTCGTCGAAACGGTGACTGAACTGGTAGAGCTCCAGCGGAGTGAAGCCGAGCGGGTCAGCGTAATAGCCGACCCGCCACAGGGTTCGCCCCTGCGCGGGCGCCGCGATCACGACTGGAAGCTGGCGACCTGCCGTGCGGCCCGTACGACCATCGCGAACTCCGCGGTGTCGATCGCCGCACCGAGCACCTCGATCGGCGCGCGATCGTCCAAGCGCGTGTTGGTGCCAAACAGCCACGCCCGCGCCGTCTTGTCGTCGTAGGCGTCGACGAGCATCCTGACGACCTTGTAGCCCTCGCGTAACCGGCGCTCGGTCGCGCCGTGAGGTTCCGGGCCGCCATTGCGCGCGTAGCGACCGATTTGTTTGGCGTCAGCCAAGCCCGCCATCGCCGCCGCGACGCGTTGGCCGACAGCCTCTTGCAGATATGCGGCGATCTCGCGGATCGAAAGCGTCGCTGCCTCATCATCCAGCCGCTGCGCCGCAGAGACGGTCAAGACCGGCATATCGCACCTCCATATTGATCTACCCGAGACGTTACCACATAAGCTCCTCATAACACACCTGTAAGCTACACCGGATAGCACACCAGACGGCCCGACCTACGGTTCGCGGTTGGAGAGGTTGAAACAGCATGTTCGCAGCAAAATGCCGCCAACACGCCTCTCACTGGCCACGATTCGACCTCTAAGGTATGAGCTAACCGGTCGCTGTCTTACCCGCTACGCTCGGTCTCATAGCTGCACGTCAGCGACGTTCAGCCGTCCAAGCTGTCTCGCCTCGTCCCGCTTGTTCGTATCGGTTCCACCGTGTTCGGTGTCCAAATTCGTGGCCAACCCATTGAGCGACAAGTACAGTCGCCCCGCCGTCTCAGGCGCGTTACCGGTAACCCCTCCGTATTCGATCTGGCCGTCTAGGGTCGTGTCGGGAAAGATGCCCCCGGAGCAGCGCCGGAGTCCTTCACCGCGTGGCTTGATCGTCATCAGGCGGGGGAACTGGTCGATCCCGGGGTACGGGCTGCTGGCAGTCTCGCCGAAAGCATGCGCCGCTGGCGAGGTGTGAACCCAGATCGGCCGTTCCGGGA
>CAWCDD010000011.1:0-1025543 GCA_963794245.1 uncultured Actinomycetota bacterium
TATTGGGCTCGAGGGATCCTGCGGATTGAGCAGTATTATTGACTTGCCATCTCCACTGACCTCCTTCACAAGATAATGCGCGGCGGCCAGCCGGTTCGGAGCCACGTCGGTGGCGGCCATCGACTCCGAGACGTCGATGACCAGCATCACCACCGCGCGGTTGAGCGGAATCCGGACGTTGGTCGTCGGCCCGGCCATGGCCGTCGTCAGCAGCACCAACGACACCGCAAGCAGGATCGTCGGCACATGCCGCCACCGCGACAGACGAGCCGGGGCAACACGCTCCAGCACTTCCATGTTGGCGAACCGCAGCACGCGTCGGCGTCGCGCGAATTGCTGGACGACGTAGACCCCTATCACCAACAGCACGGCCAGCAGGAATAGGAAGAACCAGCCGTTCTGAAAGCCCGTGAGCGACACCGGGCCCAGCAGGGGCAACTTCATGCCAAGCCACAGTATTCGTCAACTGTTGACGGTGCACGGCGCCCGGTTCAACCAGCGACTTCAGCCGGCAACGAGGTCGCGACGCTGGGTGAATTTGATGTCGAGACTGCGCAGGTGCGTCTGCAGGCCCGCATCCTGAACCGGTATCAGGTGGGCGGGCTGGCCGGTCTCGTTGAAGTGGGCGTGCCACATGCCCGGCGGCGTGGTGAACGCACCACCGGCCTGCCAGTCCACCCTGATCGGGTCGACGATGTCGCCGCGCTCGTCGAGGCGAGTACCCAGCAAGCTGTAGCAGCCGCTGGGCGGAGCGTCGAGGATGAGATCCAGGGCGACCGACTGGTGCCGGTGTGGGCGCTGCTCCTGGTTGGGGGGCAGCACGCCGAACATGGCCCACAGGACATGGGTGATGGTCAGCGTCTGCTCCTGGTTCTCGTTGGCCAGCAGCACGCTCACCCGGCTCTTGTCGTTGGCGCCGGGACGGGAGGCGATCTCGTCCAGCTTGGCCACCGCGTCGGTGCGACAGAACTTGGTCGCGGCGAACCTCGGCTCGCGCGCCTCGGCACCCAGGTAGCGCAGCAGCGGCTCGTCATGCACCCAGTACATGGCCGCCTCGGAGTCGGCGTAGAACACCGAGCGGGCACCGGCGGGCAGGGTCAGGAAGTCACCCTTCTCCCACTTGACCAGCTGGCCGTTGACCGCGGCGAAGCCGTGCCCGAAGAGCACGTAGTACAGCTGCGAGGTGGCGTTCGGGCTGGTGTCGATCTGCTCACCGGCGCGGATGCGCACGAAGTTGGCCAGCAGCGCGGGACTGGTCGCCGCACCGGTCTTGATACCCAGGTCGGTGGACAGGTCCAGCGGCACCACACCGGTCGGCTGATCCATGTAGAAGTCGGGTCCGAACTGAGTGATCGGAACCTGCGGCGCATATCCAGAGCCGATCGGATTGGCGGCCTTGGAGTACTCGAAGTAGCACGCATCGTCGGCCCAGTCGGCGAAACGGCCCTCGAATCCGTACTCGGCCACGTTGGTCATCGGCGCGGGAATCGTCGGGTCCAGGTTCACGGCCACTGACTGGGCTGGGTTCGCAGTGGACATTGCGCGTCTCCTTCATGCTGAGTGGCTCTTGTGTTTGAATCGTATCTATCTTGTATCTCAGCGTCAAGGGTGGGCTACCGGGGTGTACCGTCATGGACACGCTTGAGATACGACTGAGCTACAAGAAGGGGCCGCCGTGGCAGCCACCGCCAAAGATCGGGCACTTGAGTATGTGAAGACGCAGGTGCTCACCGGTGCGTTTCCCGGCGGCGAACTGATCAGCGAGGGTGACATCGCCACCGCGCTGGGCATGTCGCGGACGCCCGTGCGCGAGGCCTTCCTGCGCATGGAGGCCGACGGATTGCTTCGGCTGTATCCGCAACGCGGGGCTCTCGTCGTCCCGGTTTCGTCGGACGAGGTCCGCGCGGTCATCGAGGCCCGGCTGGTGCTCGAGCAGTACGCAGCCCGCAAGGTGGTCGGGCGCGGTCCCGCCGCATGTGCCGCGGTGTTCGAGCGGCTGTCGGGTGAGCTACAACGGCAGCGCGACGCCGCGGCCGCGAACGACTGGCGGGGATTCCTTTACTCCGACCGGACCTTCCACGCCATCACCCTGGAAGAGTCGGGGAACGCGATTTTGTTCGGCTTCTACTCGTCGCTGCGCGACCGGCAGATGCGGATGATCGGCGAATCGGCGCTGCGGGAACCGGATCGGGTGACCACGATCCAGCACGAGCACCTGGCTATCGCCGAGGCGTTGCGCGACTGCGATCTTCCGCGGGCGCTGCAGGCCGTGCAGACCCACCTCGCCAGCACGGTGCGCGCCATCGGCCTCGCCGTCGACACGTCGCTCACCTGACTTGCCGGGGCAGATCACAGCTGCGAGGTGTAGCGTCAGCGATGCTGAGGATTCCAGCCAGTCCGGAATGAGGCCAGCCGCTCCGCCGCTGCCTCACTGAGCGGTCGCTCGCGCCGGACACACGTTGTTGACAACCGATACGGGGACATCATGCACCCCTTTCGAGCCGAAGACGTCCACCTCAGGACCGACTTCGCCGACCGTGCGGCAGTGACACCGGAGCCGGGCAGAGCCCTAGAACACGCCCGTCATGTGACTGTGCTGGCCGACCGTGAGCGGATCGCGCGTGACCTGAACGACCATGTGATTCAGCAGATCTTCGCCGTCGGTTTGGATCTGCAGGGCACCATCGCCCGGTCCCGATCGGGCGAGATCATCGCTCGGCTGAACCGGTCGGTCACCGACCTGCAGACCGTGATCGAGGACATACGCACCACTGTCTTCCAATTGCACGCCACCGGCACACAGCGGATCGGCTTTGCACAGCGGATTCGGGCCGCAGTCGCCGACCTGATCGAAAACCGAGATATCGCCACGACACTACGGATGTGCGGGCCAATGAGCGCGATCGGCGACGACCTGGCCGGACACGCCGAGTCGGCCATTCTGGAAGCGGTCAGCTACGCCGTCCGACACTCTGGGGCAACACAATTGACCATCGCGGTGACCGTTGCCGACGCACTAGATGTCACGGTGACCGACGACGGTTGCGCTAACAGCGCCGACAACCTGCGCCACAGCGGACTGGCCAACATGACTTCCCGCGCCGAACAGATCGGCGGTAACTGCCACCTCACAACACCACCAGGAGGCGGCACTGAAGTTAACTGGACCGCACCGTTGCTCACCTACCATTGATCTCAGGTTGCCGATAAATCGCGCTTCGATGGTGTGCGTCATAAGGGTCTCTCCGTCTGTTCAGCAGCAGCCTCTCTGGTTGTGTTCGTCTTACCTTGCAAATCGCGCGATCTCGAACGGCGGGGAGGTGGCTAATGGCGGATCGTCGCACTACTGCCATGGCGACTGCTCATGGGATCGCGCGTCGACTTCTGGTGTTCAAGTTGCCGGATCAGCTCGCGCTTTCCTTCGCTGAGAGCGTGGGTGATGTCCGGGTTCTCAGCGACCGCTATTAGCGGCGCGCAGCCGGGCAAGCTCGTGCGCAGAGTGACGCGTTGCTCCTTGCCGCCGCGGTCCTGCAACGACACTTCCACATCAATGTCCCGCGGATCCCATCGTCCCAGCAGGTGCGGACCAAGTGTCGATAACGTCTCCACCACATGCGGGCGCTCCTTTTCTTGGAAACCCGCACCGACGTGAAGCACGTTCTCGCCGAAGGCATCTCGTAGTTTGTCATCAGATTTCATCATGATCGTTCTCCTTTGACCGAAGTGGCATCGACATGCACGAACTCGGCGGGCATCCCACACATGTCGTAACCGTGCAGTGGTCGAATCCGATTTCCTCGGGAACAGACGGAAACACTTTGATCCCATCGGCAAATTGAGACGAATTGCGGCGATGGCCGGTTTCCGGTAGGTCTCCATTGAACGCCCTTCTGGGGTTTATGTCAACATCCTTGATATATGGGATTGACGCGCAGCTTCGAAATTTGTTGGTCCTCAAGGCCTCAGAGCCGCAAGGAGTTCGGGTAGCGGCACGGTGGCGATACCGATGGCGCCGTCACTGATGCCGTACGGCAGCACCAGGGTGTCGGCGTGCACGAGCGCGCCGCAGGAGTAGACAACATTGGGCACGTAGCCGTCCTGCTCATCAGCGGGCGGGCTCAGTAGCGGTTGCGATAGCTGACCAAGGATCCGTGTCGGATCGTCGAGATCAAGCAGAATCGCCCCGATGCAGTAGGTGCGCATCGGACCCACGCCGTGGGTGAGCACCAGCCACCCGGCCTCGGTTTCGATGGGCGGACCGCAGTTCCCGAGTTGTAACACCTCCCAGGGCTTGGGTCGGTCTCTGGCAGGCAAGCGCACTCGTCCAAACGGACAGATGATCGGAGTAGGCAACCGTATTCGATTCGCGATCTGATCTCGACATGGCGGCGAAGCGACCGCGAATGCGGCGAGGAAACAGCGCCAGACCCTTATTGGCAGCGGCGCTTCCGACGATCGGCTCGGAGGTGAACGTCTGAAAATCCGTGGTCTTGAGGAGCTGCTGGCTGATGTGGGATCCGCTGTAGGCCGTATAGGTGGCATAGAAAGTGATGGAGCCGTCGTCGTCGACGAAACGGACGAAGCGGGCATCCTCCATGCCGGCTAGCTCTGCGCTCATCGAGGGCCACAGGACCCGCTCGGAAAGTGTTATGTGGTCGGCGAATTCGACGGCGTACGTCCGTTCGGCGATGCTGCGGAATGAGGAAATCGTCTCCTCGGCGTGTCCGCGGGTGCTCAGATGAGTCTCGAGCTGGGCGAGTTGTTGATTGAGAGCAGTTCGGGTGAAGCTCTGGCCGAGCCTGTCGAGGACATAGTCGGCAGCCTCTCCGGCGTCATCGAGCCGGGCGAGTTCACTGCGGAAGACGGCTGCCTCGAGTAGAGCGGGCTTCGCCGCCCCTGCCGTGGCGAACGGAGCCGGATCGTCGATCGTGACGCCGCCGGCTGCGTCGATTACGCCGGTCCGGAACCCGATGGACGAACGGTGCCCCTCGCCGATTCCCCGGACGCTCATCACGAATCGCAGGCTGCCAGCGACAGTCCCAGCCTGGTCGGGATGGGCCACCATACTGGGGTTGCACAACAGCCGCACCTTCAATGGCGTACTCGCTGGTGAACGTCGCGCCCAGCAACAGCGTTCGTGCCTCGGAGAGCTCCCTGTCGGGATCCAGCCGATCGGCGAGTTCACGGGCGTGCCGACGGAAGGTGCCGGCAAGATCGCGGTGACGTCCGTCGAAGCGGATGACGACGTCGTCTAGCGACGACCGCACCTGCTCTTCGTCCAGGGCCAGGATCCGCGACAGCACCGCTCCCGCTCGGGACTCCTGGTGCTCGAAACCTTCCTGGCCTGGCACGAAGAGTCGGGTGATGACCCGCGACGGGTTGGCCGCGAGCCGCTGGGGGCTGCGCGTGACGAGCCCAGTCTGCACGGAAGTCATTGCCGCACAGTCGAGAAGCGCCGAGCGTGCTGCATCGTCGAGAGCACTGCCAGAGTCGACTCCGCGCCTTGGTTGCGGTTCACCCCATCGGCGTGCAGGCCATCGAATCCACCGCCGGTCTCGGGGTCCCACATGAGCTGTCGCGCGTCGTTGACACCCATGAACCAGGCCGCGGCGGCGAGGACCCCGTCGGGCCAGATCGAACCGGCGTCAACGAGGGCGGCGCGCGCGCACGCGTCGGCGAGGGTGGACACCTCGATCGGCTGCTGATCGAACGCGGGCCGATGGTCGTCCGGCCCGCTGCCCGCTGCGGGAGTTGGTGAGAGGTGACCATCCGCCGTTTCGTATTCGACCAGCCAACCCAATAGATTCAGAGCCCTGTTGCAGCAGTGTCGAATCGTCCAGCGCATCGCCCGCGGCGATCATCGCCTCGGCGAGAACCGCATTCGCGTAGGTGAGTCGCGGCTCGGGCCACGGCCAGGCCGGGTCGCCGTTCGGTTTGGCCACGATGTCCGCGTAGTCGGTGAGGAGTTTGCGTGCGGCGCCATGCCCGGGATCGATGGAGAGGAGTTCGGCGGCGCCCAACGCCGCGAACGCCATCGCCCGTGGCCACGGCGATCGCACCTTGGCGGCGCGCTCGAACTGAATGACGGCCAACCGGCGAACCAGTCCGACGTCACTATGCGCGGCGGCGGTTCCCAGTCCCCAGATGCAGCGCCCCCAGCAGTCTTCCAGGGATGGCTCATCCCCCCAAGCGCCCCTGCTGTCCATCCGGTTTCGGCAGGTGCCCGCGTAGGACTGCGCATCGTTGAGGAACTGCATGGCAACGCGCGCAAGGCCGTTGACCTCCCCATCGGCGTTGGGCTCTCGGGTGGCGACGACGAGTACCCGGGCCATGTCGTCGGTGCAGTAGCCGTGCTCGGGCCGGGGTTCGGCGAAACGGGCATGCTCGAACGTGCCGCGACGGTCCGTCATCCGTAACAGGTGGTCGAATTTCGGGGCCGGCACGGTGGCGGTCATACCAGCGCCGGCCGTTCAGCGAGAAGGCGGTGTGCCAGATCCAGATAGGCACTGGCCACGATCGGCCACGCCATCTGTGGGGCCAATCGCGCGGCCTCCGCGGCCATGGTCGCGGCGAGGTGCGGCTCGGTCAGGAGCCGAAGCAGGGCCGACGCCAGCGCACCCGGGTCGTCGTGGCCGACGACGATCCCCGCCCCGCTGGCGAGGAGCTCAACGGCGTGCGGAAAGGCGGTGGCGACGACCGGCCGGCCGCTCGCGATGGCGTCGACCAAAACACCCGAGGTGACCTGATCGGTGGAGTCGTAGGGCAGCACAACGACGGCCGAGGACTGGACGAGCGCCGTCAACGATGACACATCGCGGTAGCTGGCGTCGAAGGACACCGAGTCCGCTACGCCACCGAGCCGCGCCTGTTCGGCACGGGCGTTGCGGTATGCCTCGCCATCGGCGGCGAGAACCTTCGGGTGCGTCCGGCCGGCAATCAGGTAGCGCGGCCGGACCGGGAGGTCGCGCAGCGAAGCCATCGCGTCGATGACCCGCTCGATGCCCTTTCCCGGCCCCAGCAGGCCCCACGTCAACAATGTCGGCGTGTCCGACCGCGCCGGCGGGGCGATCTGCCTCGGGACGGTCGCGCCATGCGCGATCGTGGTGACTTTCCGGGGATCGACGTCGAAGCCGAGACACAGGCGTTGACTGGCCGCCTCCGACATGACAACCACCTGAGCCGCCATCGCCGCGATCGCCTCGAGCACCGAACGCTGGTGCGGGGTAGGGTCTTTGAGGACCGTGTGGGCGACCACGATCGACGGAATGTGCAGCGCGCCGATGATGTCCACCACTTCGTCTCCGTCGACTCCGCCGTAGATGCCGTACTCGTGCTGCACGACCGCGATGTCGCTCGCGTTCAGCAATTCGGAGGTTGCGGCCACGGATGTCGCGGAACCGTTGACCAGCTCTCCGATTACCCGAGCGTCAGAAGACGACGAACCGTCGGCCACCCGCACGACGCTGACGTCCGAGCCATTCGCGCGTAACCCTTCCGACAAGGCCGCGCTGAACGTCGCCAGCCCGCACGGTGTCGGTGGATAGGTACTGAGAATGCCGAAACTCGCGGGGCTGCAACGGCCTTGCCCGACAAGAGCCAGCATTCGATGTTTCAAGGGTGGATAGAGTGCTCAAGGTGATCCCGACGGACGGTTATCACCGGCGTGTCCGGCGCGAGCTGTTGCTCTGCGAGATCAGCGGCGGACAGCTGATTTCATTCCGGACTGGCTGGATTCCCAACCGTGCTGAGGTTACACCCGATGAGCGGCTACCGCGCGTTGAGCCCGGCCAGAATGCGCAGGCCGACGGCGTGCCGACTGATACCGGCGGCGGCACCCTCAGCCGTGAGGTGCCGCTCGGCTTGCTCGGGCGTGTAGCCCTGGCCGATGAGGGCACCGATGGCTTGGTTGATGACCGACACCTCGAAAAGGCTTGTCGTGGAGCACCTTTCGACGGGGACGGGCAGGTGCTGATCGAGGACGAAGTCACTGAAGGGCCGGTCGGTGAGCCACGCGAGGTCCGCGGCCAGGTCGACAAAGGTTCCCGGCGACCCCGCATACAAGACGACAATCACGGCCGGCAGGAAGACCGACATCACCGACACCTGGCAGCGCCAGCCTCAACGAGGTGCGGACATCACCCGCCCCGGCACCTTCGACGAAGGTGGTGAACGTGAACGGCGGATCAATGCCGTCGACGGTCCCGCTCAGCCCCAGGAAGGTGGGTATTGCGGCGGTGGCATCGGCCGTCAGTTGGCGCAGACTATCGGCGACATCGGCACCGGGCTCATCCAAAGCCGCTGTGAGAATGCCCAGGTCTGCAGCCAGGGTCGCGGCGATCTCCACAAGAGGACTGCTCCGCTGCACGCTCCCGAGCGCGATCGAACCTGCCGGCGCCGCGCATGGCCAGTCGCTGTGCGCGGTGAGGATTCTCAAGACGCGGGTCAGGACCCGTCCCGTAATTGCTTCCCCGCTTGTCAGGGTACGCCGGCTGGGCTATCCGGCTCGGGTCGGGCGCGGGCGCGGGCGCGGCGGACGGCTTCATCGACAATGTGTTGGGCCACATCGGCTAACTTGCGGTGCTCAGACTTGGCTCATCGCCCGTAGCTGGGCGAACGCGTCCTCGGCGCTGCGCCCGGTGCGTCCGCGGATGAGGCCGATCGCTTGATCGATCACCGGGCGGGTGGACAACGCGGTCTGCAACTGGACGGAGAGAGCTAGCGCGTCCGCAAGGATCTGCGCGTTGTACACGGCGACAGCCGCTGGTTTGGCGAACAACTCCCCGAATTCGGCGGCGTGCTCATCGAAAACGTCTTTGCCGTAGGCATATACATTGATCGCTCCGACCACCCGATCGGGCAGCAACAGCGGTAGCGACAGTGCGCTGTGCACCCCCATCCTGCCCACTCGCGGGCCGAACCGCGGCCACATCTTCTCTCCGCCCAACGACCCGGAACGCACCGTGCGACGTTCGAGCGCCGCCGTGATGCAGGGCCCCTCGTTGAGAGTCACGTACTGGATTTCGTCGATCTCGGCGACAAAGGGAGCGCTGGCCGCCAACGCCGCGACCATGTTGTCCACCCGGTCGACATTCAGCAACGTCACCCCAGCACCGTCGGCCCCCGGTATCGCGCGCACAGCGAACGCCGCGACCTCCGCCAACAACTCGGGCAAGCGCCGATGATCGGCGACCAGACCCGCAAGATCGCCGATCCCCGCCCGCAAATCGGCGTCGTCGGCACTGAGCTGCTCCGATGTCCGCGACCCCAACGGGGGGTTATCAGCGTCGTCGGTGAACTCCACCATTACCGGTACCTGCTTCATAATCCGGGGCGCGCCTGCTGCCAGATTACGCCATCTTAGGGCGAAGTCGGCTGCCCGTTCCCCGACTTGGACATGAGGGCTGACACCGGCGCGCAACGTCCGACCGGTGTAGCGTCGTGAACGCTGAGAATCTCAGCTGGTCCGGGACGGGTTTCAGCCGTACGCTGCTCAACCCAAGGAGCGTTGCTCCGAGCCCTGACATTCCGGTGATCGTCCGCGCCACTGGATCGCCATGCCCGACGGATTGTTACACTCGTCCGCTCTGCCGGGCGATGCCATATCCTCCAAGCCGGGCAAGCGTCAATTAGCCCGATTGGACACTCAATGGGTGAAGTCGTCGGTGGTCATCGTCAGTGCCCACGGCGACATCGACAGTATGAACGCACATACCCTCACCGAGTATGCACTCGCCCGTCTGGTGCGTTGCCGCGGACTGATCCTTGATCTGACCCGGCTGAAATTCTTTGGTGCCGCGGGTTTCTCGGCGCTGCACAGAATCTCGGTGAGCTGCGCGCGAGCTGGAATAGAGTGGGCGTTGGTACCGGGTGCGGCGGTATCCCTGATGCTACGGATCTGCGACCCGGACGGCTTGCTGCCAGCCGCCGATACAGTCAGTGCGGTGCTGGCGCGCCTGAGGGGATCGGCGTCCGATTCGGACCACCGCGAATAACCAAACCCAAGATGTCAACTGTTGTGGCACAACCGCTTTAGCACATCGCTACTGGCAGCTAGCCGATCAGCACCGCATACCGCGGCTTGATCACCTCGTCGATGAGCGCCAGCCGCTCGTCGAACGGAATGAACGCCGACTTCATCGCATTGATGGTGAATCGCTCGAGGTCGCTCCACCCGTAGCCGAAAGCCTCGACCAGCCGGTGCATCTCGAGGCTCATCGTGGTGTCGCTCATCAGCCGGTTGTCGGTGTTTACGGTGACCCGGAACCGCGCGCGGGCCAACAGATCGAACGGGTGGTCGGCGATGCTCTTGACCGCGCCGGTCTGCACGTTCGAGCTCGGGCATAGCTCCAGCGGAATTCGCTTGTCGCGCAGGATCGATGCCAGCCTGCCCAGCTCGACGCCGCCACCCTCGACGATCTCGATATCGTCGACGATTCGCACCCCATGACCAAGCCGGTCGGCGCCGCAGAACGCGATCGCGTCGTGGATGGACGGCAGGCCAAATGCCTCACCGGCGTGAATAGTGAAGCGGGCGTTGTGATCTCGCATGTATTCGAATGCGTCCAGGTGCCGCGTCGGCGGGTTGCCGGCCTCGGCACCGGCGATGTCGAAGCCGACAACGCCCCTGTCCCGGAAACGAATTGCCAACTCGGCGATCTCGCGGGACAGTGCTGCGTGGCGCATCGCGGTAACCAGAAGACGCACCACGATTGGGCGTCCGGCCGCGGCGGCGGCCTTCTCGCCGGCGGCGAAGCCCTCCAGCACGGCGTCGACGATCTCGTCGAAGGACAGGCCGCAGTTGATGTGCAGCTCCGGGGCGAACCGGATCTCGGCGTAGACCACGGAGTCGGCGGCCAGATCCTCGACGCACTCGTAGCCGACGCGGTACAGCGCCTCGGGCGTCTGCATCACCGCCACGGTGTGCGAGAACGGCTCCAGGTACCGCTTCAGCGAGCCGCTGTGCGACCGGGTGCGAAACCACGTCGCCAGCTCTTCGGCGTCGGTGGCGGGCAGCTCGTCGTAACCGATCTGGCCGGCAATATCCAGCACGGTCGACGGACGCAATCCCCCGTCGAGGTGATCGTGCAACAGGGCCTTGGGCGCCTGCTGGATCTGCCGCAAATCCAGCGGGGCGCTCATCGCACGATCCGATCGATGATCAGCGGCCGCGACGGCGGTGCCGTGTCGCCGACGCTCGAAGGCGCCGTCCAGCTCGGCCATCGCGGCGCCGAAGCGTTCGGGGGTGTCGGTGTAGAGGGTGAACAACGGCTCACCGGCCGCAACCGGCTCACCCGGGCGCCGATGAATCCGGACGCCGGCGCCGGACTGCACCTGCCCACCCGGACGGGATCTACCCGCACCGAGTCGCCAAGCTGTCAGCCCCACTGCCATCGCGTCGATGTTTCCCATTGTGCCGCTCCGCTCGGCGATCACGGTCTCCGAATGTGCACCGATTGGCAACGGTACCGACAAGTCGCCACCCTGAGCGGCAACCAGCCGGCGGAATCGGTCCATCGCGGTGCCGTCACGCAGCGTCTGGCCGGGATCACGGCCGTCGATCCCGGCCAGCTCGAGCATCTCGGCGGCCAGCCGAACCGTCAGTTCCACGACGTCGGGCGGCCCGCCGCCGGCCAGCACGTCGAGCGCCTCGGCAACCTCGATCGCATTGCCGACGGTCGCTCCCAGCGGGCAGTCCATGTCCGTCAACAGCGCATGCGTTGGCACGCCGTGCGCCGCGCCCAATTCGACCATCGTGTGGGCCAGTTCGCGGCACTGCGCCTCCGATGGCAGAAACGCGCCCGCGCCCGCCTTCACGTCAAGCACCAGCGCGCCGATGCCCTCGGCGAGCTTCTTGCTCATCACCGAGGTGGCGAGCAACGGCAACGACTCGACCGTGGCGGTGATGTCGCGCAGCGCGTAGAGCTTCTTGTCGGCAGGAGCCAGCTCACCGGCGGCGAATATCGCCGCGCCGATGTCGCAAAGTTGTTGGCGCACTTGCGCAATGGTGATTTCCGCGGAGAAGCCGGCGATCGATTCCAGCTTGTCCAGGGTGCCGCCGGTGTGGCCCAGCCCGCGGCCGGAGACCTTGGGAATCGCAGCGCCACAGGCGGCGACGACGGGCACCAACACCAGCGTGGTCTTGTCCCCGACCCCGCCGGTCGAATGCTTGTCCACGGTGGCCAACGACTTACCGCCCACTCGCAGATCGCTGAAATCCAGCCGATCGCCCGATGCCAACATCGCCGCCGTCCACCTGGCGATCTCGCGGTGGTCCATGCCGCGCCAGAAGATCGCCATCAACAACGCCGCCATCTGCTCATCGGCGACACGGCCATCGGTAAAGGCGTCGACCACCCAGTCAATCGCGGCATCGGACAGCCGACCGCCGTCGCGCTTGGTCCTGATAACCGTCGGAGCGTCGAATGCGAAGTCGGTCAACGACGTTCCCGGGCCAGATCGTCGGCGTCGAACGGATCGGGCAGCAGATCTTCGAGGCGGCGCGGGCCGGCCGGATGGCCAATCAGCAGGTCTCGTCCACCGTGCTCCAGCAGCACTTGGCGACACCGTCCGCACGGCATCAACAAGGCACCCTGTGAGTCAACGCACACCAGAGCAATCAACCGGCCGCCACCGGTCGTGTGCAGAGCAGACACCACACCGCATTCGGCACAGAGACCCAGGCCATATGAGACATTCTCCACATTGCAGCCGGTCACGACGCGACCGTCGTCAACCAACGAGGCAGCACCCACGGGGAATTGCGAATACGGGGCATAAGCTCCCGCTGCGGCCTGTATTGCTTTGACCCGCAGCAAATTCCAATCAATTTCAGGCATACCGCAACCCCAATCACCAATGGGCTTACTCGAGAAGGCCAACTCTAACTCTGGCACGAAAACACCTTTCGCGAATGGTGTTGGTTGGTTCCGGACCCATCGTTGCGGGGCTAAGCTCGATTGCCCGGCATTAGTTTCGCGGACAACATGAGGACCGGTTTGAGCACACAGGCGACAACCGCAGATTCGGGATCACCGACACCGCCACCGGAGTCGTCACGCAAGCGGCGACCACCCCGGACCCTGTATCGGGGAGATCCGGGTATGTGGTCGTGGGTGCTGCATCGCATCACCGGCGCGACGATCTTCTTCTTCCTGTTCGTGCACGTCCTGGACACCGCCCTGGTCCGGGTGAGCCCGCAGGCCTACAACGAAGTGATCGCGACCTACAAGACCCCGATCGTCGGCCTGATGGAGTTCGGCCTGGTCGCCGCGGTGCTGTACCACGCACTCAACGGGATCCGCATCATCTTGATCGACTTCTGGGCCGAGGGTCCCCGCCACCAGAAGACGATGTTGTGGGTCATCGCGGCGATCTACCTGTTGGTCATGGTGCCGGCGGCGGTGGCCATCGGCATTCACATGATGGAGCACTTCCGATGAGCAGCCCCGACCTTCAGCTCGGCTCCCAAAAGTCCAGAAGCGAGGCAGCACCGGTTCTGCAGCGCAGCCACGATCGGCCGCCCAGCCTGGACAATCCGCGCTCTCCACGCCGTCGTGCCGGCATCCCCAACTTCGAGAAATTCGCGTGGCTGTTCATGCGGTTTTCCGGCGTCGCTCTGGTGTTCCTGGCGATCGGGCACTTGTTCGTCATGCTGATGTGGGAAAACGGCGTGTACCGCATCGACTTCAACTATGTGGCGCAACGCTGGGCGTCGCCGTTCTGGCAATTCTGGGATCTGGCCCTGCTGTGGCTGGCGCAGTTGCACGGCGGTAACGGCCTGCGCACCATCATCGACGACTACAGCCGCAAAGACAGCACCCGGTTTTGGCTGAACAGCCTGCTGCTGTTGTCGATGGGGTTCACGTTGGTGCTGGGTACCTACGTGTTGATGACGTTCGACGCCAACATCGGAGGCTGACCCGTTGATCCAGCAACACCGATACGACGTGGTGATCGTCGGCGCGGGCGGTGCCGGAATGCGGGCAGCGGTCGAGGCCGGCCCCCGGGTGCGCACCGCGGTGCTGACCAAGCTCTACCCCACCCGCAGCCACACCGGCGCCGCCCAGGGCGGCATGTGCGCCGCGCTGGCCAACGTCGAAGACGACAACTGGGAATGGCACACCTTCGACACCGTCAAGGGCGGTGACTATCTCGCGGACCAGGACGCCGTGGAGATCATGTGCAAGGAAGCCATCGACGCGGTGCTCGACCTGGAGAAAATGGGGATGCCGTTCAACCGCACCCCCGAGGGTCGTATCGACCAGCGCCGGTTCGGCGGTCACACCCGCGACCACGGCAAGGCCCCGGTGCGCCGGGCCTGCTACGCGGCGGACCGCACCGGCCACATGATCCTGCAGACGCTCTACCAAAACTGCGTCAAACACGACGTGGAGTTCTTCAACGAGTTCTACGCGCTCGACCTGGTGCTCACCCAGACGCCGAGCGGGCCGGTGGCCACCGGCGTGGTCGCCTACGAGCTGGCCACCGGACGTATCCACGTCTTCCACGCCAAGGCCGTGGTGCTCGCGACCGGCGGCTCGGGCCGCATGTACAAGACCACCTCCAACGCGCACACGCTGACCGGCGACGGCATCGGCATCGTCTTCCGCAAGGGACTTCCGTTGGAGGACATGGAGTTTCACCAGTTCCACCCGACGGGTCTGGCCGGGCTGGGCATCTTGATCTCCGAGGCGGTGCGCGGCGAGGGCGGGCGGTTGCTCAACGGCGAGGGTGAGCGCTTCATGGAGCGCTACGCCCCGACGATCGTCGACCTGGCGCCCCGCGACATCGTGGCCCGCTCGATGGTGCTGGAGGTTCTGGAGGGCCGCGGCGCCGGCCCGCTCAAGGACTACGTCTACATCGACGTCCGCCACCTGGGCGAGGACGTGCTGGAGTCCAAGCTGCCCGACATCACCGAGTTCGCCCGCACCTATCTGGGTGTGGACCCGGTCAAAGAGCTGGTGCCGGTCTACCCGACGTGTCACTACGTGATGGGTGGCATCCCCACCACGGTCACCGGACAGGTGTTGCGGGACAACACATCTACCGTCCCGGGCCTGTACGCGGCCGGCGAGTGCGCGTGCGTGTCGGTACACGGTGCCAACCGGCTGGGCACCAACTCGCTGCTGGACATCAACGTCTTCGGCCGCCGCGCCGGCATCGCCGCGGCCAGCTACGCCCGGGGCCACGACTTCGTCGACATGCCACCGAATCCGGAGGCGATGGTGGTCGGCTGGGTGGCCGACATCCTGTCCGAGCAGGGCAGCGAACGCGTCGCCGACATCCGCGGCGCCCTGCAGCAGACGATGGACAACAACGCCGCGGTGTTCCGCACCGAGGAGACGCTGAAGCAGGCGCTCACCGACATCCACGCGCTCAAGGAGCGCTACTCCCGAATCACGGTGCACGACAAGGGGAAACGGTTCAACAGCGACTTGCTGGAAGCCATCGAGCTGGGCTTCTTGCTGGAGCTGGCCGAAGTCACCGTGGTCGGCGCCTTGAACCGCAAGGAGTCCCGCGGCGGCCACGCGCGCGAGGATTACCCGAACCGCGACGACATCAACTACATGCGCCACACGATGGCTTACAAGCAGGGCAGCGAGCTGTTGAGCGACATCGCGCTCGACTTCAAACCCGTCGTGCAGACGCGCTACGAACCCAAGGAGCGGAAGTACTGATGTCTGTCGAAGAAGCAGAGGCGCCGCAGGCCCTGCCCGGCGAGCCGCCCCTGCCGGCGGTTCCGGACGGCGCGGTGATGGTGACCCTCAAGATCGCGCGGTTCAACCCTGACGACCCCAACGCGTTCACGAAAACCGGCGGCTGGCAAAGCTTTCGGGTCCCCTGCCTGCCCAGCGACCGGCTGCTCAACCTGCTGATCTACATCAAGGGCTACCTGGACGGCACGCTCACCTTCCGGCGATCCTGCGCGCACGGCGTGTGTGGGTCGGACGCGATGCGGATCAACGGCGTGAACCGGCTGGCCTGCAAGGTGCTGATGCGCGACCTGCTGCCCAAAAAGCCGGGGAAGGCGCTGACCATCACGGTCGAACCGATCCGCGGGCTGCCGGTGGAGAAGGACTTGGTGGTCGACATGGAGCCGTTCTTCGACGCCTACCGCGCGGTGAAGCCGTACCTGATCACCACCGGCAACCCGCCGACCCGCGAGCGGATCCAAAGCCCCACCGACAGAGCCCGTTACGACGACACCACCAAGTGCATCCTGTGCGCGTGCTGCACCACCAGCTGCCCGGTGTTCTGGAGCGAGGGCACCTACTTCGGCCCCGCCGCGATCGTCAACGCGCACCGGTTCATCTTCGACAGTCGGGACGAGGCTGCCGGTGAGCGCCTCGACATCCTCAACGAGGTCGACGGCGTGTGGCGCTGCCGCACCACGTTCAACTGCACCGAGTCCTGCCCGCGCGGCATTCAGGTCACCAAGGCGATCCAGGAGGTCAAGCGCGCGCTGCTGTTCTCACGCTGAGCGGGTCGCAACGGGTCAACAAAGTTCGTGATGGTGACTTTGATTGCCGCCCAACCGTTTAGCCTGGTACATCGCCGCATCGGAAGCGGTGATCAACTCCTGCAGAAGTGCTTGTGGTTCGGGTGCGGTGTCGTCGAGACGGGCGCAGGCGGTGCCGATGCTGGCGGTGACCCCCGCGGTCGAGGCCGCGATGGCCCGGCACATGTGCGCGGCCAACGACTCGGCGTTGCAGCCCGAGGCAGCGCCGGCCAACAGGAATTCCTCTCCGCCGCTTCGTGCCACGACCGCCTGGTCGTCGTCGGCGGCGGCCAACAGCGCCTGGGCCACTTGGACCAGCGCCTGGTCCCCCGCGGCGTGGCCACACCTGTCGTTGACGGCTTTGAAGTGGTCGAGATCGATCAGCATGACCACCAGGTGGTCGTCGATGCCCCGTCGGGCCAGCATCATCCCCAGCGCCTCGTGTTGAAATGCGCGCCTGTTGAGCAGGCCCGTCAGCGGATCGCGGTCGGCACGCAGCAGATCTCCCGACAAGGCGCGCATCAGGATCCGGATGGCCAGCGGCAGGGCGATATTGACCTCGATCACCAGCCACAAATCCACCCCCGCAAGGCTGACGTGTCCAGACCTCGCCAGCGACACGGCCTCCCAGGCGCCGACGGCGGCGGCCACCGCGAAGTTGTACAGCACGAACCCCGTCGTGTGAAAGAACGCCAGGTAGGCGCCGAAGGTCGCGAATGCGATACACCCGATCAGCGCGGCCAGCGGGTTCGGGTGTGCCAGGCACGCCAACGCGACGGCGGTGTTGCAGGTCATGGCGAAAACCAGTGACTGCACGCGCGTCGGCCAGCGCCATATCCACAGCAACATTCCCGCGATCCCACCGGCGACGGCGACCCACATCATCGCCACCGGCGCGGGTCCGCGGGGACCGTCCGAGCCGGACAGCAGCGCGAGCAGGCACAGCACCATCGACGCCGCGATGGACGCCATCACAGCCCGGGTGGCACCGCTGATGCCCCGCGACGCAAGGTAACCGGAGAGCCAGTCGTACTGGTCGGCCCGCCGGCTAAACAGCGCGGTCATCATGAACTCTCACTCGCTCGCAATCGCTCCCACCCGTCGAGAGGCTAGCCGCATGCTACGGCTCTCTCGCGGCCGACGAGGCAGATTGCGGCCGGTGAGCGCCTCGACATCCTCAACTGCCCGCGCGGCATTCAGGTCACGAGGGCGATCCAGGAGGTCAGGCGCGCGCTGCTGTTCTCACGCTGAGACCAGCGGTGTTGCACTCGGCGACCAGGTCGTCGACCACGGCCTGCCACGACTGTTCGTCGATGCAGAGCTGGCTGGCGGTGAGCACCAGGCGGTCGGGTTCTCCCGGCAGCAGCGAGACCGCGAACAACCGGCCGGTGTGCATATCGAAGCTGGCCAGATGCCGCGCGACGACGTCGGTGACCGTGCCGCCGGGGGGTTCGACTCCCCACGCCCATCCGCCACCCGGGCGGGTCATCCAGATCTTCAATTTCGACTCGAACACGGTGCCGAGGTCGGGGTGAGCGGCGAAGACCGCGTCGACCGCGGCGCGGATGCGCGCCTGGTCCAGCCGCGGTTCGGCGACCAGCACCTCGGTGTGTGTGGCGGGCTCGATGTCCTCCAGCCGGGGAGGCTCGTCGAAATAGCAGTAGGTCATCGCCAGAGCCTCACGGAGACGCCTCAACGGATTCTTGGAGGATCCTTGGTCACACTTGGCGCAGCTGTGTCGTCTTCAGGGGTATGACGCAGAAAACCCGTATCGAGCCCGTAGGACCCAAGCGCGCCGGCCTGATGACCCGCGCCATGTACCGGGTCGCCAAGCGCCGCTACGGCCAGGTTCCCGAACCGTTCGCGGTGACCGCGCATCATCGCCGGCTGATGGTCGCCGGCGCCGTACACGAGACGATGATCGGCCGGGCGTCGCGGACGCTGCCGGTCAGCGTGCGTGAGCTTGCGGTGTTCTGGACCGCACGCGCGATCGGCTGCTCGTGGTGCGTCGACTTCGGGGCGATGCTGCAGCGCCTGGACGGCCTGGACATGCAGCGGCTCAAGGAGATCGACAACTACGCCACCTCAACGGCTTTCACCGACAACGAGCGCGCCGCCATCGCATATGCCGATGCGATGACCATCGATCCGCACACCGTCACCGACGAACAGGTCGCCGACCTACGGGCCCGGTTCGGCGATGCCGGGGTGATCGAGCTGACCTATCAGATCGGGGTGGAGAACATGCGGGCCCGGATGAACACCGCGCTGGGCATCACCGAGCAGGGCTTCAATTCCGGTGACAGTTGCCGTATTCCGTGGGCTAGCGAGAGTGCAGCGGGGAGCCAGTGAACTTGTCGGGGTTGGCGACGTCCCATAGGGCGCAGACTTTTCCGTCGCGCACCGTCATGGCCATGATCCGCGGCATCATCTCCCGATACCCATCGCTGGCGGGGACGCCCGCGGTGTAGCCGCCCAATTCGCCGTTGACCAGCCCCAGCTGATACGAGGTGAACATCGCCGGGCCGTAGCGGTTGGCCAGGCCGAAGAAGAACCGGGCCACCTTGTCGGCCCCGTGGATGACGTTGATTGCCGTGGGCGCCTTGCCATTCGAATCGCCGGTCAACGTCACGTCCGGATGCAGCAGCGAAACCACGGCTTCCAGGTCGCCGGCGGCCATCGCGGCCATCAACTTGCCGACCACCTCGTCGTGCGACGGATCGGGCTTTGGCGGCGCCTGGCCCGCGACCGCCTTGCGGGCCCGCGACGCCAGCTGCCGGGCGGCGGGCTCGTTGGTTCCCAGCACCTCGGCCACCTCGGAGAATGGCATCGAGAACCCGTCGTGCAACACGAACGCGATCCGCTGATCGGGCGACAACCGCTCCAGCACCACCATCGCCGCGAACCGGGCGTCCTCGCGGGCCACCACCGCGGCCAGCGGATCGGCACCGTCAAAGCCGGTCACCACCGGCTCGGGCAGCCAGTTGCCGGTGTAGGTCTCGCGACGGTGCGCGGCCGACCGCAGCCGGTCCAGCCCGAGCCGGCTCACCACGGTGGTCAGCCAGGCCCGCAAGTCGGCGATCTCTGTTCCCTTTTTGGGGTCCTGTTTGTCCAAGCGCAGCCAGGCTTCCTGGACGATGTCCTCCGCATCGGCCACGGTGCCCGTCACCCGGTAGGCGACCGCCATCAGATGCGGACGCAGTGCTTCGAAATCGGTGACCTGCGTTGCGGTCATGTCCCGAGCGTAACGCCACCGACAATTTCGACGCCGAAAGTCGCAGTGGCGTTACGCTCACGGGCACGATGACTGACCACCTTTGGCTGCATTTCACCCGGCACGGGCCGAACAACACGGCGCCGGTCATCACTCGCGGCGAGGGCGTGACCATCTTCGACGACCGCGGCAAGAGCTACCTGGACGGACTGTCCGGGCTGTTCACCGTTCAGGTCGGCCATGGCCGCACCGAACTCGCCGAGGTCGCCGCCCGCCAAGCGAGCACGCTGGCGTTCTTTCCGCTCTGGGGCTATGCCACGCCCACCGCGATCGAGCTCGCCGAGCGTCTGGCTCATTACGCCCCGGGCGACCTGAACCGGGTCTTCTTCACCACCGGCGGTACCGAGGCCGTCGAGACCGCGTGGAAAGTGGCCAAGCAGTATTTCAAGCTCACCGGCAAACCCGGTAAGCACAAGGTGATTTCGCGCGCGATCGCCTACCACGGCACCACCCACGGAGCGCTCGCGATCACCGGGCTGCCCCGCTTCAAGGAGCCGTTCGAACCGGTTACGCCGGGCGGCTTCCGGGTGCCCAACACAAACTTCTACCGCGCACCCGAACCGTTCCACACCGATCAGAAAGCCTTCGGGCAGTGGGCCGCCGACCGGGTCGCCGAGGCGATCGAGTTCGAAGGACCCTCGACCGTGGCCGCGGTGTTCCTGGAGCCGGTGCAGAACGCCGGCGGCAGCATCCCTGCTCCCCCAGGCTATTTCGAGCGAGTGCGGGAGATCTGCGACTCCTACGACGTGCTGCTGGTCTCCGACGAGGTGATCTGTGCGTTCGGCCGGATCGGGTCGATGTTCGCCTGCGACGACCTCGGCTACGTGCCCGACATGATCACCTGTGCCAAGGGCATGACGTCGGGCTACTCGCCGATCGGCGCGATGATCGCCAGCGAGAAGTTGTTCGAGCCGTTCAACGACGGCGCCACGATGTTCCCGCACGGATATACCTTTGGCGGCCATCCGGTTTCGGCCGCCGTCGCGCTGGCCAACCTCGACATCTTCGAGCGCGAGGGCCTCAACGACCACGTCAAGGCCAACGCGCCCGTCTTCCGCGGCACCCTGGAAAAGCTGTACGACCTGCCCATCGTCGGCGACATCCGCGGCGAGGGGTTCTTCTACGGCGTCGAGCTGGTCAAGGACAAGGCGACCAAGCAGACCTTCACCGACACCGAACGCCAGTCGCTACTGGGCCACGTGTCCACGGCCCTCTTCGAAGCCGGGTTGTATTGCCGCACCGATGACCGCGGCGATTCCGTCGTCCAACTGGCCCCGCCGCTGATCAGCGGTCAGGCCGAATTCGACACGATCGAATCGATCCTGCGCGGCGTGCTCAGCGAGGCGTACACGCGGCTCTAGCGGTGCCGGTCGCCATCATCAGCTGGCGGGCGTGCGCTGCGCTCGGGTTGCTCACGAACCGCGATAGCGAGTTGCACAGCCAGGCGAGCGCGGACCGCGCATCGGGGTCAGGCGTGGTGTCGCGATGCATCTCCAGCTCGGCCAACACCTGATCGAGTCCGGTACGCCGCACCTGGGTCGACTTCTCCACCTGCTTGAGCAGCTGCTCCAGCGATCGCGGCGAGGTGCCAGACCCATGTGTGCCATCGCGGCGCCGCCATTTCGACCACAATCGCCCGTTTGGAATGGCACACCCTTTTCGACGTTGACGGCTGTTGACTCCTGCCACAGTAGTGCGTCGACCCGGCCGCCGTCCCGCAGGTGAACTTGTCACATCCGCCTCAGCAGTCACAGCGCGGCTCCCGCGAATTCGGGCGGCCAATCGCCTAGTCTGCACAATCAATGAGCTTCTTACGTTCTGCATCATGCCTGGCAGCGGCCGTTTTTATGATGGCCGCTCCGGCCGCGCTGGGTATGCCGGCCGCGCTCGCGGAGCCGAGCCCGGGAGCCAATGCCGGGCGCGCCGAACTGCCCGTTCAAGGTGAACACGCCGCCCGCGGTCGACTCCTCGGAGGTGCCGCAGGCCGGTGACCCGCCGATCCCGCTGGCGGTGCCCCCCAAACCGGTGGGCGGCGAGGCGCTGTCCAGCTGCGGCATCGTCGCCGCGCCCGATACACCGGCGCTGCCGACCGACGTCTCCGCCGACGCCTGGGTGGTCGCGGATCTGGACAGCGGCGCGGTGATCGCGGCGAAGGATCCGCACGGCCGCCACCGCCCGGCCAGCATCATCAAGGTGTTGGTCGCGATGGCGTCCCTGAACGCACTGCCGCTCAACAAATCGGTGGTCGGAACGGCCGACGACGCGGCCGCCGAGGGCACCAAGGTGGGCGTCGACGACGGCGGCGTCTACACCGTCAACCAGCTGCTGCACGGGTTGCTGATGCACTCCGGTAACGACGCGGCGCACGCGCTGGCCATGCAGCTGGGCGGGATGCAGCAGGCGCTGGAGAAGATCAACGTGCTGGCCGCCAAGCTCTCCGGGCAGGACACCCGGGTGGCGACGCCGTCGGGGCTGGACGGGCCCGGCATGAGCACCTCGGCCTACGACATCGGCCTGTTCTACCGATACGCCTGGCAGAACCCGAGTTTCGCCGACATCGTCGCGACGCGGACGTTCGACTTCCCCGGCCACGGCGACCACCCGGGCTACGAGCTGGAAAACGACAACCAGCTGCTCTACAAGTACCCGGGCGCGCTGGGCGGTAAGACCGGCTACACCGACGATGCCGGCCAGACCTTCGTGGGCGCGGCAAACCGCAACGGCCGACGGCTGATGGCGGTACTGATGCACGGCACCCGGCAGCCGATCGCACCCTGGGAGCAGGCGGCGCACCTGCTGGACTACGGCTTCGCCACCGCGCAGGGCACCCAGGTCGGCACGCTGATCGAGCCCGACCCCTCGTTGGCGCCCAAGCAGGACAGCGCCGCCGACCGGCCCGGCGCCGGGTCCCAGGCGGCGGGGTTGTTGCCGTCGGCCGACGCGTTGCCGGTGCGGGTGGGTGTGGGCATCATCGGCGCCATCGTCGTGTTCACGTTGATCATGGTCGCGCGGTCGATGAACCGCCGGCCCCAGCATCAGCACCGTTGACCGCGAAAGTTTGCTGTGGCACCGTCGTGCGGATGACTGAACCCCTGTACGAGGATTCCGGCCTCCGGCTCGACGAGGACGGCATTACCATCCGCCGCTATTACTTTCCGTTGGCCAGCCCTAAGCGAATCGCCTACAGCGAGATCAAGGGCATCAAAGCCGAAGAGATGACCTGGAATTCCGGCAAGGGCAGGATCTGGGGCGCGGGCGACCCGCGCTACTGGTTCCCGCTGGACGTCCGCCGGGCAAGCAAGCAAACCCTGCTGGTGCTCGAGCTCGGCCGCCGCGTGCGGCCGTGCATCAGCCCAGAGGACCCCGACCGTGTCGTCGAGTTGCTGCGCGGTCGGGTGCTGATCACTTGACGGGTTCGCGCACCGCGCTCACCGGCGCCGGCCTCTCTACAAAGCCACATAACGATTAGCTGAAAGCCTCGATGCTTTAGCGCATCAACGGTAGCGTCGAGCGTCTACTTCGCTACCCGGTGGCAAAGCACGAGGGTAAAGATGATTTCGGTTGCCAGAGTCGTGACGCGAATGTGGGGCGGACCGAACGCCCCGACCTTTTCCCGGGTGAACGCCGGATGAGCGAAACAGCCGATGTACCGACTTCTAGGCCGCCATTTCTGCCGCGGATGATCACCCGCTTTGCGGTGCTGATCGTCCTGTTATGGGTGGGGCTGACCGCCGTCGCGAATCTCGCCATCCCGCAGCTCGAAGTGGTCGGCAAAGCGCACTCGGTCTCGTTGAGCCCGAAAGACGCGGCTGCGGTTCAGGCGATCAAGCGCGTGGGTCAGGTATTCCATGAATTTGCTTCCAACACCTCGGTCGCGATTGTGCTGGAAGCCGACAAACCACTCGATAACGATGCCCACCTGTTCTACAACGAGCTGATGCGCAAGCTTTCGGCGGACACCCAGCACGTCGCACACATACAGGACTTCTGGAGCGATCCGCTCACCGCCGGGGGGTCGCAAAGCCCGGATGACAAGGCCGCCTACGTCTTGATATACCTCGTCGGCAACAACGAAACGCAGGCATACAACTCGGTTCACGCCGTGCGGCATATCGTGAATAGCACACCGGCGCCGCGCGGGCTCACGGCATATGTCACCGGTCCGTACGCGCTAATCGCCGACCAAACCGAGGCCGGCGACAAGAGTGTCGTCAAGGTCACCCTGATCACCAGCCTGGTGATCGCGGCGATGTTGCTCTTCATCTACCGATCCGTCGTCACCATGGTTCTCGTCCTGGTCATGGTCGGAATCGACCTGGGGGCGATCCGCGGGTTCGTCGCCTTTCTCGCCTACCACAACGTTTTTGGTCTTTCGACCTTCGCGACAAACTTGCTTACCCTCCTGGCCATTGCAGCCAGCACGGACTACGCGATATTCATGCTTGGCCGTTACCACGAGGCGCGCCACACCGGCGAAGATCGGGAAACCGCCTTCTACACGATGTTTCACGGGACCGCCCATGTGATTCTGGGCTCGGGCTTGACCATCGCCGGCGCCATGTATTGCCTGAGCCTTGCCCGACTTCCGTATTTCAAGACGCTCGGCGCTCCGTGTGCCATCGGCATGTTGGTTGCGGTCCTCGCCGCGCTGACGCTCGGGCCGGCGGTGCTGACCGTCGCCAGCTTCTTCAAGCTCTTGGACCCCAAGCGACGGCCGAACACTCGGCGGTGGCGCCGGGTGGGAACCGCAATCGTCCGCTGGCCCGGCCCGGTGCTCGCCGCAACGTGCGCAGTGGCGTCCATCGGCCTGCTGGCCTTGCCGAATTACAAGACGACTTACGATCTGCGCAAATTCATGTCCCCCAGCATGCCGTCCAATGTCGGAGATGCGGCCGTGGGCCGGCACTTTCCACAGGCCGGGCTAAACCCCGAGGTGCTGTTGATCGAATCCGATCACGACATGCGCGATCCGGTGGACACGCTGGTGTTGGACAAGGTCGCAAAAGCTATCTTTCACAGCCCCGGAATCGCACAGGTGAAATCGATAACCCGGCCCCTGGGCAGAACTATCGACCATACGTCGATTCCATTCATCATCAGTATGCAGGCCGCGATGAATGCCGAAAACATGGAATTCATGAAGGGCCGAGTGGACGACATGGTGGTCCAGGAACACGCGATGGACGTTTCGATCGAAGCGATGCATCGAATGTATGACCTGATGGGCCAGATCGTCGACAATACCGTCGACATGGATCACCTCACGCATGACATGTCGAATATCACCGACACCATAAGGGATCATCTTGCGGACCTCTCGGATTTCCTTCGACCGATTGGCAGCTACTTCTATTGGGAAAAACACTGTTATCGACATTCCTGCGTGCTGGGCGGTGCGGTCGATATTCGACACGTTCGACAACGTGGATCAGCTGAGCCAGAAGCTTGGGTATCTCGCCAAAGATTTGGATGTCCTCATCCGACTCCTGCCGGAAATGCGGGCGCAGATGCTGCCGATGATTTCGACGATGACGATCATGCGCGACACGCTCGTCGTCTGGCACGGCACACTTGCGTCGTTCTACAAGGAACAGGAGATGAATAGCAAAGACCCGGGCGCGATGGGCCGGGTCTTTGACGCCGCTCAGGTCGATGATTCGTTCTATCTGCCCCAGTCGGCCTTTGACAGCCCGGCGTTCAAGCGGGTCCTGAAGATGTTCTTGTCGCCGGATGGCAAGGCGGCCCGCTTCATCATTGCCCTGGACGGAGATCCCGCGACGCCCGAGGGCATCGCCCGTGTCGAGCCGATCCAGCAGGCGGCCAGAGAGGCCATCAAGGGAACTCCGCTGCAAGGCGCCGCGATCTCCATGGGCGGCGTCGCCGCGACATTCAAAGACCTTCAGGAAGGCGCCTTCTACGATTTTCTGATCGCCGTAGTGGCCGCGATCAGTCTCATTTTGATCATCATGATGATCGTCACCCGAAGCGTGATGGCCGCCGCCGTCATCGTCGGGACGGTGCTGCTTTCCCTGGGCTCATCCTTCGGCCTGTCCGTGCTCCTCTGGCAGGACATTCTCGGCATCGACTTGTACTGGCTGGTGTTGGCGATGTCGGTGATGCTGCTGTTGGCCGTCGGATCGGACTACAACTTGTTGCTGATCTCCCGGCTCAAAGAGGAAATCGGCGCCGGTTTGAATACGGGAATCATCCGGGCGATGGCCGGCACCGGCGGAGTGGTGACGGCCGCCGGCCTGGTCTTCGCCGTCACCATGTCGCTGTTCGTATTCAGCGATTTGCGGATTATCGGTCAAATCGGCACCACCATCGGCCTGGGCTTACTTTTCGACACGCTGATCGTGCGCTCGTTCATGACCCCGTCGATTGCCGCATTGCTCGGACGCTGGTTCTGGTGGCCGCAACAAGTACGCCCGCGCCCGGCCAGCCGGATGCTCAGGTCGTCGGGACCACGCCGGTTGGTGCGTGCCCTGTTGCTGACGCCCGCCGAAAAGCCGCCGCAGACGGCCCGACCCTAGGCGGGCACCGCCGCACAGCGCGGCTCCGACGCGGGTGCGCCCAGTGCCGCAACGGCGGCGACGACGGCCAGGATCAGGACGACGGCCACCGGCCAGATAGTGGAGTGGTTTTGTGCGATGCCGCCGAGAGCGCCTCCCAGCGCCGTGGTTTCGATGGCAAGCAGCGTCGAGCAAAAGCCGATCAGCGTCCCGCGATGGGGTTCGGCGGCGACCACGCCGATCCACGATATCGCCGCGGCGAAAACGGCCAGGGCGGCCACCGTCGCCAGTAAGAACACGGTGCCGTAGGCCCACATGTGGAACCACTGGCCGCACGACTCGGCCGCGATGGACAGCACGCTGGCGGCGGCGCTGAGCAGGGCACTGCCCAGCAGCATGCCGCGCACCCCGAATAGCTGGTAGACCTTGCGCCACAGCGCGGAACCGATGACCAGTCCGATGCTCGACAGGAACACCAGCACATGCAATGTGCCGCTCTGGTGCGCCGTACGCAGGGCGTAGAAGGTGGTGCCCAGGGTGAGCGGGGCGAACAACAGGCAGGTGATCACATACCGGCGAAACCACGGCTGGGTGCGGGCGACCCCAAAGCCCTGCCGGCAGGTGTCGCGCACGGACATCCTTGGGGCGATCGAAGTCGACCGCACCGGGCCAACGAACAGCGCCGCGAACCCGGAAGCAGCCAGTCCGAATGCTCCCAGACACAGCAGATCTCGGTGCAACGCCATCTTGTCGCCGGTGGCCAGCACCGGCACGACGACCAGCGCGGCAATGGTGGCCACCACCGACGCGATGGCCCCCTGGACCAACAGCAGCTTCAACGCGGACAGCTTGCTGGAGGTCATATCGGGGTAGGCGACATTGGAGACTGCGACGATGACTCCACCCCCGGCGCTCGTCAGCAGAAATACCGCCGCCGCGAGCAGGCCATTCCAGGGCATCACCGAGTCACACAAGATCAGCGCGGCCGCACTCGCCGCCATCGCCGCCAGCAGCAGGTGCCGCATCTGGCCCACTCGCCGCAGCACCGCCGGCGACACCGAATTTCCCACGATGGAGCCGAGTCCGTACGCCGGAAACAGCAGCGCGGCCAGCCAGGTGAGGCCCAGGTGTGCGCAGATGAACGGCAACACCACGGCGCCATTGCTGAACTGCATACCGGCCGTGTAGAACGCGCCCTGGGAAGGCAGGCGCGGGAACGGGTTCGTCTGTGCTGAAACCTCCGCCAATGATGCGGCCATGACTTAGACATTATTGGCGCTGAGCAGGCAGAACTATCCTCCGATCGGACACGACCGGAGGAATTGCATGTCCCCCGGTTGGGGGACGGCCGGACAGCGCCGCCGACCGCCAGGCCAATGGCGCCCTGGCCGCGCGCTCGATGAATCGCCGAACCACATAACGATTGCCTGAAAGCCTCGATGCTTTAGCGCATCGCCGGTAGCGTCTAACTCGCTAACGCAACGAAGCAGCAAATTGTTATAGCGACCCGGTGACAAAGCACGGGGGTAAAGATGAGTTCGGTTACCCGAGTCGTCAAGCGAATGTGGTTGCTGCTGGCCGTAATCGCCATCGTCGGTGTCGCGGGGTTGGGTATCTTTCGTCTCCATAGCATGTTCGGCGTCCACGGACATCCCGTTGTCCGGGTCAAGGCCGATCTCGACGATCCCTTGTTCGACCCGAAGCGCGTGACCTATGAAGTCTTCGGCCCCGGCACGACCGCAAAGATCGCCTATTTGGACCCCGACGCGCGCGTGCAACGGCTGGAGAATATTCGCCTGCCGTGGTCGCAAACGGTGGCGACGACGCTGACTTCGGTCACCGTCAACCTTTTGGCGCAGAGCAACGGCAGCGTGATCGGCTGCCGAATCATGGTGAACGGCAAGACCGAGGACGAAAGATCCGAAACCGGACCGAAAGCGTTGACCTTCTGCCAGGTGAACGCCGGATGAGCGAAACAGCCAAGGCTTCCAGTCCGCCGTTTTTGCCACAACTGATCCGCAGGTTTGCGGTGCCGATCGTCCTGTTGTGGCTGGGGTTCACCGCGATCCTCAACATCGCCATCCCGCAACTGGAAGTGGTCGGCAAAGCGCACTCGGTGTCGATGAGCCCCGCGGGCGGCGCTTCGATTCAGGCGCTCAAGCGCGTGGGCCAGGTGTTCGGTGAGTCCGGTTCCGATAACGCGGCCACGATAGTGCTGGAAAACAACAAACAACTCGGCGATGACGCTCATCGTTTCTATAACGAACTGTTGCGCCGGCTTTCGGCTGATACCCAGCACGTCGCGCACATCCAGGACTTCTGGAGTGATCCGCTGACCGCCGGGGGATCGCAAAGCCCGGACGATAAAGCCGCGTATGTCGTGGTCTACCTCGCCGGCAACAGCGAGACGGCCGCATACAATTCGGTGTACGCCGTGCGTCATATCGTGGAAACCACGCCGGCGCCGCCCGGGCTCAAGGCCTATGTGACCGGCTCGACGGCGCTGATCGCCGATCAGTCGGAGGCCGGCGATAAAAGTATCGCAAGGGTCACCCTGATCACGGGTGTGGTGATCGCGATGATGTTGCTCTTCATCTACCGGTCCGTCATCACCACGCTCCTTGTCCTCGTCATGGTCGGGATTGAGCTGGGGGCAATTCGCGGAGTCGTCAGTTTCCTGGCCTATCACGACGTTTTCGGCCTTTCGACCTTCGCGGTCAATCTGCTCACCCTGCTGGCCATTGCCGCCAGCACGGACTACGCGATATTCATGCTCGGCCGTTACCACGAGGCGCGCTACGCGGGTGAGGATCGAGAATCCGCGTTCTTTGCCATGTTTCACGGCACCGCCCATGTGATCTTGGGCTCCGGCCTGACCATTGCCGGCGCCATGTATTGCCTCAGCTTTGCCCGACTGCCGTACTTCAAGTCGCTCGGGCCGCCCTGCGCGGTAGGCATGTTGGTTGCGGTCCTCGCCGCGCTCACGCTCGGGCCGGCGGTGCTGACCGTTGGCAGCCTCTTCAAATTCTTCGATCCCAAGCGCAGGATGGCCACTCGGCGGTGGCGCCGGGTGGGAACAGCCATCGTTCGCTGGCCCGGCCCGGTGCTGGCGGCGTCCTGCGCGGTGGCATTCATCGGCCTGCTGGCCTTGCCGAGTTACCGGACAACCTACGATCTGCGCGGATTCATGCCGGCCAGCATGCCGTCCCTGGTCGGGGACAGGGCCGCGGGTCGACACTTTTCGCCGGCTCTGCTGAACCCCGATGTGCTATTGATCGAGACCGATCATGATATGCGCACCGCGGTTGACATGCTGATCTTGGACAAGATCGCGAAAAATGTTTTTCACAGCCCGGGAATCGCACAGGTGAAATCGATAACCCGACCGCTGGGAACGTCCATCAAGCATACTTCGATTCCGTTTATCATCAGCATGCAAGGCATCTCGAATGCCGAAAATATGCAATTCATGAAGGATCGATTGGACGACATGCTGGTGCAGGTTCAGGCCATGAATGTGTCCATCGAAACAATGCAGCACATGTATGACCTGATGGGCCAGATCGTCGACAATACCGTCGACATGGATCACCTCACGCACGACATGTCGAACACGACCGACACCATAAGGGATCACCTTGCGGATCTATCGGATTTCCTTCGGCCGATTGGCAGCTATTTCTACTGGGAGAAGCACTGCTTCGATATTCCTGCCTGCTGGGCGATCAGATCGATATTCGACACGTTCGACAATGTCGATCAGCTGAGCGAGAAGTTGGAGGGTCTCGTCAAGGATCTGGATGTCCTGACCCGACTCTTGCCGGAGATGCGTGCCCAAATGCTGCCGATGCTTTCGACGATGGTCATCATGCGCGACATGATGGTCGTCTGGCACGGCACCCTTGCGTCTTTCTATAAGGAGCAGGCGATGAACAGCAAAGACCCCGGCGCGATGGGCCGGGTCTTTGACGCCGCTCAGGTCGATGATTCGTTCTATCTGCCGCAGTCGGCTTTCGACAATCCGGATTTCAAGCGGGGCCTGAAGATGTTCTTATCGCCGGATGGCAAGGCGGCCCGCTTCATCATCGCCCTGGACGGAGATCCGTCGACGCCCCAAGGCATCGCTCGCGTCGACCCGATCCAGCTGGCGGCCAAAGAGGCCATCAAGGGAACCCCTTTGCAGGGTGCCGCGATCTCGATGGGCGGCACCGCTTCGACGTACCGGGACATCCAAGAGGGCGCCTTCTACGATCTGCTGATCGCCGGAGTGGCGGCCATCAGTCTCATCTTGATCATCATGATGATCGTCACCCGAAGCGTGATTGCCGCCGCGGTCATCGTCGGGACGGTGCTGCTTTCCCTGGGCTCCTCCTTCGGCCTGTCCGTGCTGCTCTGGCAGGACATTCTCGGCATCGATTTGTACTGGCTGGTGTTGGCGATGTCGATGATCCTGCTGTTGGCCGTGGGATCGGACTACAACCTGTTGCTGATCTCCCGACTCAAAGAGGAAATCGGCGCCGGTTTGAATACGGGGATCATCCGGGCGATGGCCGGCACGGGTGGGGTGGTGACGGCCGCCGGCCTGGTGTTCGCCGTGACGATGTCCCTCTTCGTGTTCAGCGATCTAGAGATCATCGGTCAGATCGGTACGACCATCGGCTTGGGCTTGCTGTTCGACACGCTCATCGTGCGCGCGTTCATGACGCCGTCGATTGCCGCGTTGCTCGGACGCTGGTTCTGGTGGCCGCAGCAAGTACGCCCGCGACCGGCCAGTCAGATGCTCAGGTCGTCGGGACCCCGTCGTTTGGTGCGTGCCCTGTTGCTGACGCCGGCCGATAAATCGCCGGAGTCGGCACCGCTCTAGGCCGCCTGACGGTTTCGGGTGCTACCCGCCCTGGTTTGCGCGCCGCGTCATGTCCCCGAGGCGCGCCCAAAGACGCGAGGGCGGCGATGACGGAGAGTATTAGCAAAATGACAACCGGCCAGATCGTGGTGTGCTTCTGGGCGATTCCGCCGAGGGCGCCTCCCAGCACCGCGAATACGACAGCAACCAACGTCGAGCTAAACCCGATCAGTGTCCCGCGGTGTTGTTCGGAAGCGAGCACGCTGATCCACGATATCCCTGCAGCGACGACAGCCGCGGTGGCTACCGTCACCAGCAAGAACACCGTGCCGTACGCCCAGATGCGGGACCACAGGCCGCACGACTCGGCCACGATGCACAGAGCGGCGGCGACGGCGCTGAGCAGGCCGCTGCCCAACAGCATGCCGCGCACTCCGAATAGGCGGTATACCTTCTGCCACAGCGGCGAACCCAGAACCAGTCCGATGCTGGAAACGATTACCAGCACATGCAGACCGCCGCCCTGATGGGCGGTGCGCAACGCATAGAAAGTGGTGCCAATGCTGACCGGAGCGAACAAAAGGGACGTGATCACGTACCGGCGAAACCATGGCTCGGACCGGGCGACCGCGAAGCCCTGCCGGTAGGTATCCCGAAATGACATTTGTGTGGTGACCGAAATGGCCCGTACCGGGCCGAGGAACAGCGCCGCGATGCCGGAGGCGGCCAGTCCGGCTGCGCCCAGCCACAGCAGATTGCGGTGATACGCCATCGTGTCGCCATGAGCCAGCACCGGCACAACGAGCAGCGCGACAACGGTGGCCAGCACCGACCCGATGGCCCCTTTGCCCAGCAGCAGCTCGCTCCGCCGAAACTCAGATAGCTTGCTGGAAATCAGGTCAAGGTAGGCGACGCGAGAGACCGCGACGACGACTCCGCCGCCCGCGGACACCAGCACAAACACCGCCGCGGCGAAAACGCCGGTCCAGGGGACTACCGCGTCACAGACAATCAGTGCGGCCGAGATCGCCGCCGACACCGCCAGCAGCAGGTGCCGCATCTGGCCCACTCGCTGCAGGGCCGCCGGCGACATCGAATGTCCCGCGATAGAGCCGATGCTGTACGCCGGAAATAGCAGCGCGGCCGCCCAGGTGAGGCCATGGTGCGCGGCAATGAACGGCAACACCACGGCACCGTTGCTCAGCTGCATCCCGGCGGTGTGAATCGTGCCCTGGGAAAGCAGTCGCCAGAACGGGTTCGTTTGTGCCGAAAAGTCGGGCGCCAACGATACGCGCATGGCTGGTGACAGTACCGGGCGCTGAGCTGCCAGAACCGTCGTTCGGTCGGATACTAAAGGCGAAATTGTTGATCCCCGATCGGGGACCGCCTCCTGGTGGTGCGCTCGTTCACGACGATGGTGGTCATCGGGCGGATCGCCAGAAACGTCGCCTCCCTAGGCCGCCTGCAGGCTCACAGCCGGCACAAGGCTCGAGAAGGACCGGCCCTGGGGTGCCACGTCGCGCACGCGACGAGGGATTGCCCGCCGTGTCTCCGACGGCGGAGCGCCCAGCGAGGCAAGGCCGGCGGCGACGGCCAGGACCAGTACCACGACGTCCGGCCAGATCGTGGAGTGGTTCTGTGCGATGCTGCCGAGCGCACCTGCCAGCGCCGTGGTTTCGACGGCCACCAGCGTCGAGCTGAACGCGATCAGTGTCCCGCGGTCGGACTCGGCAGCGACCACGCTGATCCACGAGATGGCTGCCGCGAAGACGGCCTGGCCGGCCACCGTCGCCAGGAGGAAAACCGTGCCGTACGCCCAGATGTGAGCCCACTGGCCGCACGATTCGGCCACCAGGGTCAGCGTGGCGGCTGTGATGCTGAGCAGCGAACTGCCCAGCATCATGCCGCGCACTCCGAATAGTTGGTAGACCTTGCGCCACAGCGGCGACCCGAAAACCAGTCCGATGCTGGACAGGATCACCAGCACATGCAAACTGCCGCTCTGGTGGGCGGTACGCAGGGCATAAAAGGTGGTGCCCAGGGTGACCGGCGCGAACAACAGGCACGCGATGACATACCGACGAAACCACGGCTGGGAGCGGGCGACCGTGAAGCCCTGCCGGTAGGTCTCCCGCGTCGACATCCGGGTGGTCATCGAGGTGGACCGCACCGGGCCGACGAACACCGCCGCAACGGCGGAGACGGCCAGTCCGGCCGCACCCAGCCACAGCAGATCGCGGCGATACGTCATCTCGTTGCCGTGGGCCAGCGCCGGCACCACGAACAGCGTGACAACAGTGGCCAGCACCGACCCGATGGCTCCCTGGAACAGGACCAGCTCGCCGCGCCGCGCCGCCGAGAGCTTGCTGGAGATCATGTCGGGGTAGGCGACGCCGGAGATCCCGAGGAGAACTCCGACTGCCGCGCAGGTCAGCAGAAACACCACCGCGGTGGGAGCGCCCTTCCAGGGAATTACCGCGTCACACAAGGTCAGCGCGGCCACGCTCGCCCCCGTCGCGGCCAGCAGCAGGTGCCGCTTCTCACCCACTCGCTTCAGCACCACCGGAGACAACGAATTTCCGACGATATCGCCGAGGCTGAAGGCCGGAAAGAGGAACGCGGCCACCCAGGTGAGACCCTGGTGTGCGCAAATCAGCGGCAGCACCACGGCGCCGTTGCTGAGTTGCATGCCGGCGGTGTAGAAGGTGCCCTGGGAAAGCAGTCGCCCGAACACGCGTGGCTGTGCCGAGGTGGCGGGCACGAGCGTGACGGGCATAACAAAGGAATCTACGGTTGGTAACCAGTCGATAACATCCCCCGATCGGGATGCGGCGGGTGGAATTGCCTGTCCCCCGATCGGGGGACAAGGCGACGATGCGGCGACACTAAACTCACCGAGATGACTGAAGCCGGTCGGCGAAGCGGTTCCTCGCGGGTCGGGCTCACCGGCGCCAGCGTCGGCCTCATCTATGGGTACGACCTGTCCATCATTGCCGGAGCGCAGCTGTTCGTCACCGAAGATTTCAAACTCACCACATCCCAACAAGAACTGCTGACGACGATGGTGGTGGTCGGGCAGATAGCGGGAGCGCTCGGCGCCGGCGTGCTCGCCAATGCGATCGGCCGAAAGAAATCGGTCGTGCTGATCCTGGTGGCTTACGCGGCGTTCGCGCTGCTCGGTGCAGCGTCGGTGTCATTGCCGATGCTGCTGGCGGCACGACTGCTGCTGGGTGTGACCATCGGTGTGATGGTGGTGGTCGTCCCGGTATACGTGGCGGAATCGGCTCCGGCGGCGGTGCGTGGCGCGCTGCTGACGACCTATCAACTGGCGATCGTCAGCGGACTCATCGTCGGGTACCTCGTCGGTTACCTGCTGGCCGGTACCCACAGCTGGCGATTGATGTTCGGGCTGGCAGTTGTGCCGGTGATGCTGTTGCTGCCGTTGGTGATTCGGCTGCCCGACACGGCTCGATGGTACCTGCTCAAAGGGCGGGTCGATGACGCCCGCCGCGCGCTGCTGCGGGTGGAGCCCGCCGCGAATGCCGACGAGGAGCTTACCGAGATCGGCCGCGCGGTAAGCGAAGGCAGTGGCGGCATATCCGAGATGCTGCGACCGCCGTATTTACGGGCCACCCTGTTCGTGATCACGCTGGGCTTTCTGATCCAGATCACCGGCATCAACGCGATCATCTACTACAGCCCCCGAATATTCGAAGCGATGGGATTCACCGGCGATTTCGCGCTGCTGGGGTTGCCGGCCCTGGTTCAGGTCGCCGGTTTGGGAGCAGTGGGCGCCGCGTTGACACTCGTCGACCGGGTGGGCCGGCGCCCAATCCTGTTGTGCGGCATCGCCATGATGATCGCCGCCGACATCGTGCTGACGGCCGTGTTCGCCCAGGGCATCGGCGGCGCGATTCTCGGGTTTGCCGGCATACTGCTTTTCATCATCGGCTACACCCTGGGCTTCGGCTCCCTGGGCTGGGTGTACGCCAGTGAGAGCTTCCCCACGCGGCTGCGATCCATCGGGTCGAGCACCATGCTCACCTCCAACTTGATCGCCAACGCGATCGTCGCGGCAGTCTTTTTGACCATGCTGCATTCACTCGGCGGCGCAGGCACTTTCGCGGCGTTCGGGGTACTCGCCGTCGTCGCGTTCGGCTTCGTCTACCGGTACGCGCCCGAGACCAAGGGGCGCCAGCTCGAAGAGATCAGGCACTTCTGGGAAAACGGAGGCCGCTGGGAAGACCCGTGCCCCTGATCCGCGCCGACACCGTCGTCCTCGACGGCCGGATCTGCCGACCGGGTTGGCTGCAGATCTCGGGCGGACAGATCCTCGCCTGCGCCGCGGGTGCACCGCCCGGGCAACCCGACCGCGATTTCCCGGATTGCCTTGTGGTGCCCGGGTTTATCGACATGCATGTGCACGGCGGCGGCGGAGCCTCCTACCTGGACGCCGAACACATCGCGCAAGCCGCGCAGTTCCACCAACGACACGGCACCACCACGACGCTGGCCAGCCTGGTCACCGCGTCGCCCGACACGCTGATCGCGGGTGTGCGCGCGCTGGCCGATGCCACCGGCGAGGGCACTATCGCGGGCATCCACCTGGAGGGGCCGTGGCTGTCCACGGCACGCTGCGGCGCACACGACCCCACTCAGATGCGCGATCCCGAACCCACCGAGATCGACGACGTCCTCGCCGCCGGCGAGGGCGCGATCCGGATGGTCACCCTCGCCCCGGAGCGCCCCGGAAGCAGCGAGGCGATCCGGCGTCTTGCGGACGCGGGGGTTGTTGTCGCCGTGGGACATACCGATGGGACCTATGAGCGCACCCAACAAGCGATCGCGCTGGGCGCCACGGTCGGCACACATCTGTTCAACGCGATGCCGCCCCTGCACCATCGCGAGCCCGGACCGGCACTGGCGCTGCTGGAGCACCCCGATGTGACCGTCGAGCTGATCGCCGACGGCGTGCACGTGCACCCCGCCGTGGTGCAAGCGGTTGTCCGGGCGGCCGGGCCCGACCGGGTGGCCGTCATCACCGACGCGATCGCCGCGGCCGGCAGTGACGACGGAACGTATCAGCTTGGCGCCGTACCGATCGACGTGCAGTCCGGTGTTGCCAGGGTGCACGCAACCTCGACGATCGCCGGCAGCACCGCGACGATGGATCAGCTGTTCCGCACGGTTTCGCGGCTGGGCCCGGACGCCGATGCCGCACTGGCCGCCGCGGTACAGATGACCTCGACGACGCCGGCGCGGGCCCTGCGCCTCGAGCGGGTGGGCGTCCTGCAGGTCGGATACGACGCCAATCTTGTTGTGCTGGACCGCGATTTACGGGTTACGGCCGTCATGGCCCAGGGCGCCTGGCGAGCGCCCTAGAGTGCGTCATACATGCGAAGAGCTAGCGTAGCCAGCGGGTCAGTCGGGAGAACGCCAGCGCACCAACGGCTCCCATCGCCATCGCGGTCAGCGTCTGACGTGTGCTGATCCCCTCGTCGAGCAGTACCCGCGGGGCGATGATCGCGGGCGCCGGCGGGCGGGCGTACTTGCTGCGCGGATCGCTGGAAAGGGTCGCGCCCCAAGCGGTGGCGAAGAGCACCAGATACCCGGTGATGTAAGAGAACACCATCAAACCCAGCACCGGCCCGAATGTCGCTCCCGCAGGGCTGCGCAACACGACTCGCAGGTAGATCGAGCCCACCTGCTTGAACAGCTCGAACCCGATCGCCGCGAGCAGGCCCGCCCGAGCCGAGTTGGCCAGGTTGACCTTGTGTCGTGGCAGCCGGCCGATCATCCAGGTGAACAGCATCCACGACACCAGCAGCGACACCAAAATCGAAACGCCCCTGAAGATCTCGCCGAACACCGAGAAATCGGGTACACCAATCCATTTCAACACCGCACGCATCGGTGCCGCGTGCCCCAGCGCGGTGAGCGCGAGAGTGGCGACGGTGATCATGAACGTGCCGACCATCGCGGCCAGATCGGACAGCTTGTCGCGCACGAAGCCCGCTGACTCGATCGGCTCGTCCCACCACATCTCGGTCACCGCTCCGCGCATATGTGACATCCAGCCAAGACCGGCCCAGGCGGCGGTGGCCAGACCGATGACACCGACCGACGCGCGCGCGTTGATCGCCGAATTCATCAAGTCCACCAACTGCTGCCCGAGCGCACCCGAGACCGTCTCCCGGATGTGGCGGTCGATGGTGTCGATCAGCGGTGGATCCCGAGCCAGCACGAAGCCGACGATCGCGAAACTGACCATCAACAAAGGGAATAGCGCGAAGATCGTGTAATAGGTGAGACCGGCCGCCAAGAAGCCGCCGTTGCGATCGTCGAAATGTTTGTAAGCACGTATCACGTGGTCGAGCCATCCGAACCGAGCCCGCAACCGGTCAAGGATTCCTGGCTTGGCCGGCTCACCCATCTGCGGCTCCCATTTTAAAAACGGGCCCTACCTCCGTTGCGGAAGGAACCCCAGCCGATCGTAAACCCGTTGGACCGTTTTCCCGGCCACTTCCTCGGCGCGCTCCGCTCCGGCCGCCAACACGGACTCCAATTCGGCGCGATCCGCCGTCAATTCGTCGACTCGGGCCTTGATCGGGGCGACGAACTCGACGACGGCCTCGGCGGTCTCCTTCTTCAGATCGCCGTAGCCGCGCCCGGAATAGTCGTCGACGAGCTTGTCGATATCGGTTCCGGTGACCGCCGATTGGATGGTCAGCAGGTTCGACACGCCGGGCTTGACCTCGATGTCGAAACGGATTTCGCGTTCGCTGTCGGTCACGGCCGAGCGAATCTTCTTGGCGGACAACGCTGGATCGTCGAGCAGGTTGATCAACCCGGCATCGGTGGCGGCCGATTTGCTCATCTTGGACGTCGGGTCCCCTAGGTCGTAGATCTTGGCGGTGGCCTTGGGAATGAGCAGGTCGGGGACGACGAAGGCGTCCGGGAAGCGGGCGTTGAAGCGCTCGGCGATGTCGCGCGCCAGCTCGAGATGCTGGCGCTGGTCCTCACCCACCGGAACCAGATCGGTGTCATAGGCCAGCACGTCAGCGGCCTGCAACACCGGGTACGTGAACAGGCCGACGGTGGTGGAGTCACTGCCCTGACGCTGTGACTTGTCCTTGAACTGCGTCATCCGCGACGCCTGCCCGAAGCCGGTGAAGCAGCCCAGCACCCACGCCAACTGGGTGTGCGCGGGCACCTGGCTCTGCACGAAGACGGTGCTGCGGGCGGGGTCGATCCCCAGCGCCAGGTACTGGGCGGCGGTGACCAGAGTCCGGCGTCGCAGCGCGACGGGATCCTGCGCGATGGTGATCGCGTGCAGGTCGACCACGCAGAAGAACGCGTCGTAGTCGTCCTGCAGCGCGACCCACTGGGTGATCGCGCCCAGCGCGTTGCCGAGGTGAAGCGAATCAGACGTGGGCTGCACGCCGGAGAAAATCCGGCGGGGTCCGGTAGCGGTGCTCATGATGTCCCGATCTTTTCACGCGCGGCTTGCCCGTCGCGCGCTCGCTTGCGGTACCGGCGGTACCGCATTTAATGTCGGCTACATGACCACTCGTACGCCGATCCACCTGGGTTCTGGAGAGCCGGTCCTGCTGCTGCATCCATTCCTGCTCTCCCAGACGGTCTGGGAGGACGTCGCGCAGCAGCTGGCCGACACCGGCCGTTACGAGGTGTTCGCACCGACCATGGCAGGTCACAACGGCGGCCCGTCGGCCGGCACCTGGTTTCTGTCCTCCGCAGTGCTGGCCGACCACGTCGAGCGGCAAATGGACGAACTGGGCTGGGAAACCGCACACATCGTCGGCAATTCGTTGGGCGGCTGGGTCGCATTCGAGCTCGAACGGCGCGGCCGGGCGCGCAGCGTCACCGGCATTGCCCCGGCCGGCGGGTGGACCCGATGGAGCCCGGCCAAATTCGAGGTGATCGGCAAGTTCCTGCTGGGTATCCCGCTGCTGGTGCTCGCTTTTTTGTTCGGTCCGCGGGTGATGCAGCTGCCGTACAGCCGTCCGTTGGCCACCTACGCGCTCAGCGCATCGCCGGAAGGGGTCAGCGAGCGCAAACTCAGCGGCATCATCGACGACGTGGCGCACTGCCCGGCCTACTTCCAGCTCCTGGTCAAGGCGTTGGTGCTGCACGGCCTGCGCGAGCTCGCGCTCAACGCCGTTCCGGCACATCTGGTGATCTGCGAAAAGGACCGGGTCGTCCCCGCGCCCAGGTTCGCCCGGCATTTCACCGACCACCTGCCGGAAGGCCACCGGGTCACCAAGCTCGACGGCGTGGGGCACGTCCCGATGTTCGAGGCGCCCGAACGGGTGACCGAGGTGGTCGTCGGCTTCCTCGACGACTGCACCCGACCGGTACGGGCTGTCGACCCACCTGCGAGTTAGGCCCGCGCCAGCGCTTTATCCAGATTGTCGGCGATCGACTGCAAGAACTCCTCGCTCTGCTGCCACTTCTGGTCGGGACCGATCAGGATGGCGAGGTCCTTGGTCATCTTCCCGCTCTCGACGGTGGCGATGACGACCTCTTCCAGCTTCTGGGCGAACTCGATCACCTCGGGCGTATGGTCCAGCTTGCCGCGATGCGCTAGCCCCCGCGTCCAGGCGAAGATCGAGGCGATCGGGTTGGTCGAGGTGGGCTTGCCGGCCTGGTACTGCCGGTAGTGCCGGGTGACGGTGCCGTGTGCGGCCTCGGCCTCGATGGTCTTGCCGTCGGCCGTCATCAGCACCGATGTCATCAAGCCCAGCGAGCCGTAGCCCTGCGCGACCGTGTCGGACTGGACGTCGCCGTCGTAGTTCTTGCACGCCCACACGTAGCCGCCCTCCCACTTCAGGCAGGCGGCCACCATGTCGTCGATCAGCCGGTGCTCGTAGGTCAGGCCTTCGGCTTCGAACTGCTCCTTGAACTCCTCGTCGAAGATGGCTTGGAACTCGTCTTTGAACATGCCGTCGTAGGCCTTGAGGATGGTGTTCTTGGTGGACAGGTACACCGGCCATTTGGCGTTCAGCCCGTACGCGAACGACGCCCGCGCGAAGTCGCGGATGGAGTCCTTGAAGTTGTACATCCCCATCACCACGCCACCGTGCTCAGGGATGGACACCATCTCGTGCACGATCGGCTCGCTGCCGTCCGACGGCGTGAAAGTTATTGCGACAGTGCCGGCTTTCTCGACCTTGAAGTTGGTCGACCGGTACTGATCGCCGAATGCGTGACGGCCGATGACGATCGGCTTCGTCCAGCCCGGAACCAGCCGAGGCACGTTCGAGATCAAAATGGGCTCGCGGAAGATGGTGCCGCCCAGAATGTTTCGGATCGTTCCGTTCGGCGAGAGCCACATCTTCTTCAGGTTGAATTCGGAAACGCGTGCCTCGTCCGGGGTGATCGTCGCGCACTTGACGCCCACGCCGTGCTTCTTGATGGCGTACGCCGCGTCGATCGTCACCTGGTCGTCGGTGCGGTCGCGGTGCTCGATGCCGAGGTCGTAGTAGTCCAAGTTTATGTCGAGGTGCACAAGGATCAGCATGTCCTTGATCAGCTTCCAGATGACACGGGTCATCTCGTCACCGTCGAGCTCGACTACGGGGCCTTTGACTTTGATCTTGGGTTCATTGGACATCGTTGTCCGAATCCTCCCTCACGGCGTCACCCTTGCGCAGCCGCTAACGCCTCATTGAACGTTTTGCTCGGTCGCATCACCGCAGTCGTCTTCTGACTGTCCGGTTGGTAGTAGCCGCCGATGTCGACGGTCTCGCCCTGCGCCTTTGCGAGTTCGGCCACGATGACCTCCTCTTTCTGGCCCAACGAATCGGCCAGCGCGGCGAAGTGTGTGCGCAACTCTTCGTCGTCGGATTGCGCGGCAAGTTCCTGGGCCCAGTACAGCGCCAGGTAGAACTGGCTGCCGCGGTTATCGAGTTCACCGGCCTTGCGCGACGGACTCTTGTTGTTGTCCAACAGCTTGCCGATCGCCGCATCGAGCGTCTTGCCCAGAATCTTGGCGCGCTCGTTGCCGGTCTTGATTCCGACATCCTCGAAACACGCTCCCAGAGCAAGGAACTCACCCAGGGAGTCCCAACGCAGGTGATTCTCCTCGAGGAGTTGGTGGACGTGCTTGGGCGCTGAACCGCCCGCCCCGGTTTCGTACATACCGCCGCCGGACATCAACGGCACGATGGACAGCATCTTGGCACTGGTGCCCAGCTCCAGGATCGGGAACAGGTCGGTGAGGTAGTCGCGCAGGATGTTTCCGGTCGCGGCGATGGTGTCCTGCCCGCGCATGGCGCGCTCGATCGTGTACCTCATGGCCCACACCTGCGGCATGATCTGGATCTGTAGGCCGTCGGTGTCGTACTCCTTCAGGTACTCCTTGACCTTCTTGCGCAGTTCGACCTCGTGCGGGCGTTCGGTGTCCAGCCAGAACACCACCGTCATGCCCGAGTTTCGCGCCCGGGTCACGGCGAGCTTGACCCAGTCGCGGATCGCTTCGTCCCGCACGATGGGCATGCGCCAGATGTCGTCGGCTTCCACGTTTTGGGTCAGCAGGACATCCCCGGTGTCGAGGTCGACGATGTTGGCGACGCCGTCCTCGGGGATCTCGAACGTCTTGTCGTGCGAGCCGTACTCTTCGGCCTGCTGCGCCATCAAACCGACGTTGGGCACGGTGCCCATCGTGGTCGGATCGAATTGCCCGTGCGTCTTACAGAAGTTGATGATCTCTTGGTAAATGCGGGCGAAAGTCGACTCGGGGTTGACGGCCTTGGTGTCCTTCTGCCGGCCGTCGGCGCCGTACATCTTGCCGCCGGCGCGAATCATCGCCGGCATTGAAGCGTCCACAATCACGTCGCTGGGCGAATGAAAGTTGGTAATGCCCTTGGCCGAATCAACCATGGCCAGCTCGGGACGGTTTTCGTGGCAGGCGTGCAGGTCGCGGATGATCTCGTCGTGCTGCGACGCCGGCAGCGCCTCGATCTTCTGGTACAGATCGGCCAATCCGTTGTTGACATTGACGCCGAGTTCGTCGAAGACCGCCTGATGCTTGGCGAATGCGTCTTTGTAGAAGACCTTGACGGCGTGGCCGAAGACGATGGGGTGGGAGACCTTCATCATCGTCGCCTTGACGTGCAGCGAGAACATCACGCCGGTCTTGTAGGCGTCCTCGATCTCTGCTTCATAGAACTCGC
The DNA here is from genome assembly GCA_963794245.1 of uncultured Actinomycetota bacterium. Taxonomy (GTDB): domain Bacteria; phylum Actinomycetota; class Actinomycetes; order Mycobacteriales; family Mycobacteriaceae; genus Mycobacterium. Next base: position 42,323 of record CAWCDD010000011.1, read on the forward strand.
AGAGCGCCTTTTTGCTCATGAACATGCTGTCGATGATGTCGCCCTCGCGCAGTGACACCATTCCCTTGAGCACGATCTTCTTGCCGCTCTTGGTCTCGAGTTCCATCTTCACGTTGCGCGCGCGGTCCAGCGTCATCGACTTCTCGCCGTGGTAGAAGTCGCCGTGCTTCATGGTCGCGACGTGAGTGCGCGACGCCTGTGACCACTTCCCCATGCTGTGCGGGTGCTTGCGCGCGTACTCCTTGACCGCGTTGGGGGCACGGCGGTCCGAGTTGCCTTGGCGCAGCACCGGGTTGACGGCACTACCAAGGCATTTCGAATAGCGGTCGCGAATTTCGAAGTCCTCGTCGGTCTTCGGGCTCTGCGGATAGTCCGGAATCTTGTATCCCTTGCCTTGCAGCTCCTTGACCGCGGCCACCAGCTGGGGCACCGAGGCACTGACGTTCGGCAGCTTGATGATGTTGGTGTCGGCGAGCTTCGTCAGCCGGCCCAGTTCGGCCAAGTTGTCGGGAACCCGCTGCTCTTCGGTCAGGTGCTCAGGGAACTCGGCGAGGATCCGGGCCGCGACGGAGATGTCGCTGGTCTTGATCTCGATGCCCGCCGGCTCGGCGAAGGCCCGCACGATCGGCAGGAAGGCGTAGGTCGCCAGCAAAGGCGCCTCGTCGGTCAGCGTGTAGATGACGGTCGGATGTTCGGCGCTCACGGACGGTCCCTCTCCCGATCAGATTTTGGGGGGCTCAGCGTTACTGTTGCCACGGTATCAAGGGCGTTTGAGCAGGGGTGCTCGACCTGGCATTGGCACGGAGTCGGCTCAATAAGATAGTCTTTGTATCGGTCATGAGCGCCAGCATCAAGCCCCGGCTTGCTGGCCGGCAACCCTCCAACCGCGGTGGGGTGCCCCGGGTGATGACCAGGTTGAGTAGCCATAGAACCGGCTATCCGGCAAGCGCGGGTCCGCCATGACGGGCCCCTGAGTAGACAGGGAAACGTGATGTGCAGCCACCCCTCCCATCCGCGTCTCATCATGTGTCGGTGCTGAACCACCGGCCACCGGCTGACGTCATAGATGGTGGCGTCCCGGGCGGCTACCAGCACCTCGATACGCCCCCTTCCAGCAGAAAGCCCCGCTCATGAGCGCCGATACCAACAGCGTCAGCGACCCGACTGCGCATTGGTCCTTCGAAACCAAGCAGGTTCACGCCGGCCAGCACCCCGACCCGACCACCCACGCGCGGGCCCTGCCGATCTACCAGACCACGTCGTACGTCTTCGACGACACCACCCACGCCGCGGCCCTGTTCGGGCTCGAGGTCCCGGGCAACATCTACACCCGGATCGGCAACCCGACCACCGATGTCGTCGAACAGCGCATCGCCGCGCTCGAGGGCGGCGTCGCCGCCCTTTTCCTGAGCTCCGGACAGGCTGCTGAGACATTCGCCATATTGAACCTCGCATGTGCCGGCGATCACATCGTGTCCAGTCCGCGCCTCTACGGCGGCACGTACAACCTGTTCCACTACTCGCTGGCCAAGCTCGGTATCGACGTCAGCTTCGTCGAGGATCCCGACGATCTGGACTCCTGGCAGGCGGCCGTGCGGCCCAACACCAAGGCCTTCTTCGCCGAGACGATCTCCAATCCACAGATCGACATCCTGGACACCCCAGGGGTCGCCGGCGTGGCCCACGCCAACGGCATACCGCTGATCGTCGATAACACCATCGCCACGCCCTACCTGATCCAGCCGTTCACGCAGGGCGCCGACATCGTGGTGCACTCCGCCACCAAGTACCTGGGCGGACACGGCTCCGCGATCGCCGGGGTCATCGTCGACGGCGGCACCTTCGACTGGACGCAAGGCCGGTTCCCCGGGTTCACCACACCCGACCCCAGCTACCACGGCGTGGTATTCGCCGAGCTGGGACCGCCGGCGTTCGCCCTCAAGGCGCGCGTGCAGTTGCTGCGCGACCTCGGGTCCGCGGCCGCACCGTTCAACGCGTTCCTGGTGGCCCAAGGTCTCGAGACCCTGAGCCTGCGGATCGAGCGCCATGTCGCCAACGCGCAACGGGTCGCGGAGTTCCTCGAGGGTCACGACGGCGTGCTGTCGGTCAACTACGCGGGGCTGCCCAGCTCGCCGTGGCACGAGCGGGCAAAGAAGTTGGCGCCCAAGGGAACCGGCGCCGTGCTGGCGTTCGAGCTGGCCGGTGGAGTCGAAGCCGGGAAGGCGTTCGTGAACGCGCTGCAACTGCACAGCCACGTCGCCAACATCGGCGATGTGCGCTCGCTGGTGATTCACCCGGCGTCGACCACCCACGCCCAGCTGAGCCCCGCCGAGCAGCTGACCACCGGCGTCAGCCCCGGGCTGGTGCGGCTGGCCGTCGGCATCGAGGGCATCGACGACATCCTGGCCGACCTCGAGCTCGGCTTTGCCGCAGCACGGAAATTCGGTGCTTCCGCGGATGCCAGTGGCGATCCGCAGGCCGTGGCGGCCTTCTGAGGGACTGACATGACGATCTCCGACGTCCCCACCCAAACGCTGCCCGCCGAAGGCGAGGTCGGCCTGGTCGACATCGGCTCGCTGACCACCGAGAGCGGCGCGGTGATCGACAACGTCTGTATCGCCGTGCAGCGCTGGGGTGAGCTGTCCCCGACGCGCGACAACGTGGTGGTGGTTTTGCACGCTCTCACCGGCGATTCCCACATCACCGGCCCGGCCGGGCCCGGGCATCCCACGCCCGGCTGGTGGGACGGAATCGCGGGCCCAGGCGCACCGATTGACACCAACCGGTGGTGTGCGGTGGCCACCAACGTGCTGGGCGGCTGCCGCGGCTCCACCGGGCCGAGTTCGCTTGCCCGAGACGGAAAGCCGTGGGGCTCCCGGTTTCCGCTGATCACCGTGCGCGACCAGGTGGGGGCGGACATCGCCGCGCTGGACGCGCTGGGCATCAGTCAGGTCGCCGCCGTCGTCGGTGGATCCATGGGCGGCGCACGGGCTTTGGAATGGATGGTCGGCCACCCCGAGCGGGTCCGGGCCGGATTGCTGCTGGCCGTCGGCGCGCGTGCCACCGCCGACCAGATCGGCACCCAGACCACCCAGATCGCGGCCATCAAGGCCGACCCGAATTGGCAGGGAGGCGATTACCACGACACCGGGCGCACCCCAGATGCCGGACTCGCGATCGCCCGCCGGTTCGCCCACCTGACCTATCGCGGCGAGGTCGAGCTCGACAACAGGTTCGCCAACGACGGCCAAAGCGAAGAGGATCCGTCCAACGGTGGGCGCTACGCGGTGCAGAGCTACCTCGAACACCAGGGCGACAAGATCTTGGCCCGTTTTGACGCCGGCAGTTACGTGATCCTGACCGAGACGCTGAACAGCCACGACGTCGGCCGCGGCCGCGGCGGGGTCGGCAAGGCGTTGCGCAGGTGCCCGGTACCGGCCGTGGTCGGCGGCATAACCTCCGATCGGCTCTATCCGCTGCGCTTGCAGCAGGAGCTGGCCGAGCTGCTGCCGGGCTGCGCCGAGTTACAGGTTGTCGACTCCCGCTGCGGACATGACGGCTTTCTGGTGGAAACCGAGGCAGTGGGCGAATTGATCCGCAAGACGCTGGATTTGGCCGCAAACGAAGGCGCGTGTCAACGGTGACCCGGTCTAGCCACGACCGCTCCCTGTCGTTCGGTTCGGCGGCCGCCGCCTATGAGCGTGGGCGCCCGTCCTATCCACCCGAGGCGATCGACTGGCTGTTGCCTCGCGGCGCGCGCCAGGTGCTCGATCTGGGTGCGGGTACCGGCAAGCTGACCACTCGGCTGGTGGAACGTGGCCTCGACGTCGTGGCCGTGGACCCGATTCCGGACATGCTCGAAGTGCTGAGCGCCTCGCTGCCGGAGACTCGCGCGGCGCTGGGCACCGCCGAAGAGATTCCGTTGGAGGACAACAGCGTTGACGCTGTGCTGGTCGCCCAGGCGTGGCACTGGGTGGATCCGGAACGGGCGATCCCCGAGATAGCCCGCGTGCTGCGGCCCGGCGGGCGGCTGGGCCTGGTGTGGAACACCCGTGACGAGCGGCTCGGCTGGGTACGGGAGCTCGGCCAGATCATCGGCAGCGATGGCGATGGCCGCCGATTCGACGTGACGCTGCCGGCTCCGTTCGCCGAGCGCGAGCGCCATCAAGTCGAATGGACGAATTACCTTACGCCGCAAGCATTGGTCGACCTGGTGGCGTCGCGCAGCTATTGCATCACCTCGCCGGCCGAGGTCCGCACCCGGACCCTCGACCAGGTGCGCGAGTTGCTCGCCACTCATCCGGCGCTGGCGAATTCGTCGGGCTTGGCCATGCCGTATGTCACCGTCTGTATCCGGGCGACGCTGTCCGACTAACGGCGCGATCGGTCTGCGTGAATTCAGCGCCGACCCGCGACATCCAGCGGTGGAATTGCGTCTTAACGTTGGGCGGGACCCGCGAATCACGCCTTCGTCGGCGCTAAAGGTGCTGTCCCGCAGGGTATCTTGAGCCCGTGCCGACTGGTGCGCAGTGCGCCTCCGCGGTAGGTCCGCAGCGGGTCAGGCCAATCCTGTTGCTCGCTTTGGTCGTCGGGCTGCAAAGCGCGGATGCGGGCACGGTCGGAGCGCTGGTTGTCCCGCTGACGCAGTCGTTGCACATCACCAACATTCAGGTCGGGCTGCTGGTCACCGTGTCGACAGGCGTCGGTGCTCTGGCCACACTTCTCGCGGGGCCGCTCGCCGATCGCACCGTGCGGGTTCGCCTGCTGTGGATGGCGCTGCTGGTGTGTTCGGTGGCGATGGTGTTGAGCGCGGCCAGCCCCAACTACGGCTGGCTGCTGGCTTGCCGGGTGGGCCTCGGCGCCGGCATCGCGGTCTCCGGGCCGGTGGTCGCCTCGCTGGTCGGTGACTACTTCAGGCCCGGCGAGCGCGGCCGCGTGTACGGGCTGGTGCTCGCGGGCGAGGGCACCTGCACGGCGGTCGGGCTGCTGGTCGCGGGGGAACTCGGCGCCCTCAGCTGGCGGCTGGGCTTCGGCTGGCTGGCGATGGTGGGGTTCGGTCTGGCCGTCGCAGTGGCGACGATGCTGCGCGAACCGCTGCGGGGCGGCCGCAGCCACCATGCACGGCGTTACTCGGTCTGGCGGGAGCTGCGCTGGGTGCTCTCGATCCGTACCAATGTCGTTCTGATTGCGGCGTCGTCGTTCGGCTACTTCTTCTCCACCGGGTTGAGCACCTTCGGGGTGGCACTGCTGTGTTGCCGGTTTCGGGTCGACCAGGCGGCGGCGACCATGCTGATCGCCGTGCTTGGCGTCGGCGCTCTGATCGGCGTGCTCAGCACCGGACGCATCGCCGACTGGCTGACCAACCGGGGTTACCTCAGTGCACGGATTGTGGTGGGCGGGGCGGCTTTTCTCGCGGCGGCGGTGTTCATCCTGCCGACATTGCTCGCGGACAACCTGCTGCTGGCGCTGACATTCGCGTTTCTCGCCGGGATCGCCATGGGCGGGGTCAACCCGCCGCTCAACGCGGCGAGGCTGGACATCGTGCATTCCCGGCTGTGGGGCACCGCAGAAGCAGCGCGCAGCACACTGGTGTCGATATCGACGGGCGTGGCGCCGATGGTGTTCGGCGCCGTGTCCACGGCACTGGGGAGCACGGCAAGCGCGTTGAGCGACACCTTCCTCATCATGCTGGCGACGCTGATTGTCGCCGCCGGGCTGCTGTTGTGCCTGGCGCGCCGCAGCTATCCACGCGACGTCGCGACGGCGATGGCTTCCGAGGTGCTGACGACTACTCGTCCGACTCAGAAAGTAGTCGCTCTGGGTGGTGGAAGGTGTTGATTCGGGGTTGGCCGCGCTCCAGGTGTGGGGGTGGGATCCATTCGGTGTCGCCGTTGGGGTGTTTTCGGGTGGTCCAGCCGCGGGGTTGCAGCAGTCGGTGGTGGGGTCCGCAGGCCCACGTGAGGTTGTCGATGTCGGTGGTGTGGCAGGTGGCGTAGTCGGTGATGTGGTGGACTTCGCAGTAGTAGCCGCCGACATCACATCCGGGTGCGGAGCAGCCGAGATCTTTGGCGTACAGCACGATTCGCTGACCCGGTGAGGCGAGGCGTTTGGTGTGATACAGGCTGACGGGTTTGGCGTTGTCGAAGATCGGCCAGGTAGTGATGGGCATGGCGGGCCAGGCGGATGACGTCGCTGATCGGCAGCCGGGTACCGCCGCCGGTGATGCCGTGTCCGGCGGCGGCGTCGAGTTCGGCCAGGGTGGTGGTGACGATGATCGAGGCCGGCAGCCCGTTGTGTTGGCCGAGGTTTCCCGAGGCCAGGACCGCGCGCAGGGCGGCGTTCAATCCGTCGTGTTGGCGTTGCGCTGGTGAGCGGGGGTCGTGGTCGATGGCCTGCTGGCTGGGGGCGCCGTCGACGCACGGGGTCGTGTCGGTGGGGTTGCACATGCCGGGGGCGGCGAGTTTGGCCAGCACCGCCTCCAGGGTGGCGCGGGCCTCGGGCGTCAGCCAACCGGTGAGTGCCGACATGCCGTCGGCCTGCTGCTGGCCCAACGTCAGACCCCGCCGCCGGGCGCGGTCGTCATCGCTATAGCTGCCGTCGGGGTTCAGGCAGTCGGCGAGCCGGTCGGCCAGCCCGGCCAACTGGTCGGGCCGGTACTGCGGTAGCCAGGCGGGCCAGGTCGGCTTCGGCGTGCGCGCGGGTATCGACGTCGATCCAGCCGGGCAGCTGGTGATAGAACCGGCGGATCACCGCGACATGCTCGGACCCGAGGCGGCCGTCGCGCTGTGCGGCGGCGGTGGCCGCCAACACGGGTGCCAGGGGTTCGCCGGTGAGCGCTCGCCGCTGACCCAGATCAGCGGCGTCACGGACGCGGCGGCCGGCTTCGGCACGGCTGATCAACGTCACGTCGGCAATCGCATGCGAGAGCTTGCCGCCCAGTTCGCCCGGGGTGGCCTGCTGCGCGAGCTGGTTGATCAGCGGATGCTCACCGGCGCACAGCCGCCGTCGCGCCCGCTCGTAACGTCGCAGCAGGGCCAACCGCTCCGGGGTACACAGCATCTCCGAATCCAGCCCAACGACGTCCTCGAGTGCGGTGTCCAACGCGTCGAACTTCGCGGTGAACACTTCTCGATCGAGAACGGCTGAACCCATACCTCGAAACTAAACCCACCCACCGACAAAAATCGTCACCTTGTGACTACTGAAACCGATGTGGCGCAAGTTGTTTCGGCAATAAAGAAACGCACCGATTGTCGCTCAGAGGCCGGCAAAAAGACAACAAGAGGTTCCGAGGCCTCAGAACTTCAAGCCGGAGAACATGATCTGGTTGGGGTCGTACTTCTGCCGGACGCTGTTCAGTTGCGACAGATTCGAGCCGAAGTAGCGCGATGCCGCGCTGTTGGGCTCCAAGTAGTTGACGTAGCCACCCACCGAAAACTGTTGCACCGCCTGGTGGGCAGAGCTCAGCCACTGCGTCGCCGCTGCGACCTGGTTGGCGGCGGGCTCGACATACCACTGCAGGACCGCGGACTGCTTGCGCCACGGGAAGGCCGAATCCCCGGGCGCCACATCGGCGATGGCTCCACCGAGCGGATCGACCAACAACGAAGCCTGCCCGGCCGACGCAGGCCATTGGCCGATCGCGGTGGCAATGGCATGGGCCACAGCCGAATTGATCGTCGTCACCACATCGGATCCGGCCACGAAGCCGCGGGGCGATGACGTCGAGCTGCCCCCGGCCAGATACGTCACCAGGTCCATGCGGTTCATCGTCTTGTTGGTCACCGCGCTGGGCTGCAGGCCGACCGCGGACTTGATCGCGTCGGCCATTCCCGCGGCACCGCCAGCGGGGCAGGTCGCCAGGATATGGCAGTCGGGCTGGGCAGTGCCGACCGCGAGATCGACCATGGCCCAAGCATTTCGGTCCGCCCCGTCCAGCCAGGACTGCCAGCCGACGAGCACCTGCACGGCCGACGACGGGGCGAACTCGAGCCGGACTACGTCGGTGTCGCCGGTCGCGAACGTCCCAAAGGTCATCGACGTCGTCACCCCGAAATTGCCGCCACCGCCGCCGCGCAGCGCCCAGAACAGATCCGGATGATCGTTGGGGGATGCGATGACCACATCACCGCTGGGGAGCACCACCGTGGCCGACTGGAGCGCGTCGCAGGCCAGGCCGGCATGCCGGGAATCGGCTCCTATCCCTCCGCCGAGCGTCAGCCCAGCGACACCGACCGTTGGGCAACTGCCCGTCGGGACGCCGCGACCGGCACTCGCACATGCCTGGTGTACCGCCCACAGATTCGCCGCGGGTGTGGTCGTGACGTTGCCGCCGTCAAGGTTCGCCCCGCCCGGAAGTCCGCGTAGGTCGAGCACCATCGTGCCGTTGGCGCTCGACGCACCGATGTAGGAATGCCCACCACCACGCGGTGCGATTTTGAGCTTGTTCGCGGTCGCGAATGCGACCGCCTTCTGGACGTCGGCCTGCGAGGAAACCGTGACGACCGCCGCGGGGCTGGAGTTGTTGTAGAACGAGTTGAATACCTGCTTGCTCGAAGCGAATTGGGTACCACTGGCCGGCAGCAGGACAGTGCCACCGATGGTGGAGGCCAAGCCATTCCAACTGGCAACGGCGGCACCGGGATCCGCGGCAGCACGAGTGGTCCCGAACACCGCGCCCGTCGCCAACATCGAAGCCGCGCCGCGAAGAAAGGTCTGGCGCGAGATTCCATGGTCCAGCGGACGGCTGCGATTCGTCGTCATAAGCCGGATTCTCAACCATTTCTCACTCGAGAACGCGGTGGTGCGACACGTGTCAGATCACAGTGTGGCCTCGATTGGCCGGTATTCGATCCGCCATCGGCCGTAACGATTTCCGCGCAATAACCGATGTCTCAGAAGCATCGCGCTCATGAAACGCATAGTGTGCAAACCTTGATCTCCCCGTGTCGCAAATGTGACAGCCATAGATCAGTCTTCCTAGAGTGATTTGAGTGCCTTCAGCGCACTCAGCGACAGATGGGGAAGCTGTCATGAAAGCAGTTGCTGCTGCGCAGGGTTCGGTCTGGCCGTTTCGTCATCAACCCCTGACCATGCGCGTGCTGACCGCGGTTGCCGGCCTGCTCACGCTGGCTGCCGCCTTTGGGGCGCCGCCGGCCGAGGCGGACGCCAACGCCGACGACAGCTTCATCGACGCGTTGAACCACGCCGGCGTCGACTTCGGCCAACCGGGAAACGCGATGGCCGTGGGCGAATCCGTCTGCCCGATGCTGGCCCAGCCGGGTGGCAGCTTCGCCGGAGCGGTGACGAGCATCAGGCGCCAGGGCATGTCCCCGCAGATGGCCCAGATCTTCACGACGATCGCGATTCAGTCGTACTGCCCGCAGGCGATGGCGAACTTGGCCAGCGGCAACATGCCCAACATGCCCGGCGGTGGGATACCGGGAATGCCGGGCGCGGGCATACCGGGGATGCCGGGCGCGGGCATACCGGGCATGCCCGGAGGCGTGATGCCCAACCTGCCCGGTGGCGGCGTGCCGAACCTGCCCCAAATTACCGGCCCGGGGATTTAGCCCGTACCAAGCGGATCGATCGTCCAGGCGATATACACCATCGCCGCCGCGACCGTCGCGGTCGTCATGAAGTCAATGCCCTTGCTGCGCACCACCAGAAGGCCGGCGCGATCGTCTGGCAGCACCAACCGCAGCGCCGCGGCGACACCGACGGCGATACCGATCAGCAGGGAGCCGCGACGCCAGAAGTTGGCGCCCACCAACGCGAAAGCCGTAACGAAGATCAGCCCGACCAGCAGGATCGGCCACTGGGCTTTCGCTGCGGTCTTCGCCAAACTCATTGCCGCTCGGCCAACTCGACCACGTTCGTCAGCAGGAATGCTCGGGTCAGCGGGCCGATGCCGCCGGGGTTCGGCGACACATGCCCGGCGACCTCCCACACGTCGGGATGCACGTCGCCGGTGAGCTTGTCGTTCACCCGGCTGACGCCGACGTCGAGCACCGCGGCGCCAGGGCGCACCATGTCGGCGGTCAGCAGATGCGGCACACCGACGGCCGCGACGATGATGTCGGCCTGCTTGGTCAGCGCCGGCAGGTCGCGAGTTCCGGTGTGGCACAAGGTGACCGTCGCGTTCTCCGAGCGGCGCGTCAGCAGCAGACCCAACGGCCGACCGACGGTGACACCACGGCCGATGACCACCACGTGCGCACCGGCGATCTCGACGTCGTAGCGGCGCAGCAGGTGCACGATGCCGCGCGGCGTGCACGGTAACGGGGCCGGGTTGTTGAGCACCAGCCGGCCCAGGTTCGTCGGGTGCAGCCCGTCGGCGTCCTTGGCCGGGTCGATGCGCTCCAGCGCCGCGTTCTCGTCGAGATGCTTGGGCAGCGGCAACTGCACGATGTATCCGGTGCACTCGGGGTTGGCGTTGAGCTCATCGATCGTCTCGTTCAGCTTGGCCGTCGAGATGTCGGCGGGCAGATCGCGGCGTATCGAGGTGATGCCCACCTTCGCGCAGTCGGAATGCTTACCCCGCACGTAGGCCTGAGAGCCCGGATCGTCGCCGACCAGGATCGTGGCCAGGCCGGGCGTACGACCTGCCGCGGTCAGTGCCGCAACCCGTTCCTTGAGGTCGACAAAGATCTCGTCGCGGGTGGCCTTGCCGTCCAGTGTGATTGCGCCCACGACTCACAGTCTGGCACGGTGACGGTTTAGGCTCCTGACATGCCCGCTGACCAGCCCAGTCCCCCCGACGTATTCAGCCCGGCCAAGCTGGGACCGATAACGCTGCGCAACCGGACCATCAAGTCCGCGACGTTCGAAGCCCGCACGCCCGGCGCGCTGGTGAGCGACGACCTGATCGACTACCACCGGGCGCCGGCCGCCGGCGGGGTCGGCATGACGACCGTCGCCTACTGCGCCGTCTCCCCCGGCGGACGCACGGAGGGCAACGGACTCTGGATGCGCCCCGAGGCGGTGCCCGGGCTGCGCCGGCTCACCGACGCGATCCACGCCGAAGGTGCGGCGGTGAGCGCGCAGATCGGCCACGCGGGTCCGGTCGCCAATGCCAAGTCCAACAAGGCCAAGGCCCTGGCGCCGGTGCGGTTCTTCAATCCGATCGGAATGCGCTTCGCCCGCAAGGCAACTCGCGACGACATCGAGGACGTGATCGCCGGGCACGCCAACGCGGCCCGGTTCGCGATGGAAGCCGGCTTCGACGCCGTCGAAATCCATTTGGGCCACAACTACTTTGCGAGTTCGTTCCTGTCGCCACTGATCAACCGTCGCGACGACGAGTTCGGTGGATCGCTGGAGAACCGGGCCAAGGTCGCCCGCGGGATGGTGATGGCCGTTCGCCGCGCAGTGGACAAGGAGGGAGCGCCTATCGCGGTCACCGCCAAGCTCAACATGGCCGACGGCGTGCGCGGCGGGATCAGCATCGAAGAGTCGCTGACCACCGCGAAGTGGCTGCAGGACGACGGCGGGCTGGACGCGATCGAACTCACCGCCGGCAGCTCGCTGGTCAACCCGATGTATCTATTTCGCGGCGACGCACCGCTCAAGGAATTCGCGGGCGCCTTCAAGCCGCCGCTGAGCTGGGGCATGCGCATGACGGGCAAGAAGTTCCTGCGCGAATACCCCTACCGCGAGGCGTATCTGCTGCGCGATGCCAAACTGTTCCGCGCCGAGCTGTCGATGCCGCTGATCCTGCTCGGCGGCATCACCAACCGGGACACGATGGACCTCGCGATGGCCGAGGGATTCGAGTTCGTCGCGATGGCCCGGGCGCTGCTGGCCGAGCCGGATCTGATCAACCGACTCGTGGCCGACGGCGCCCAACACAGCGTCCATTCGGCGTGCACACACTGCAATCGCTGCATGCCAACGATCTACAGCCGCACCCACTGCGTCGTCACCGGAGCGCCCGACCGGGTGTGAACGCGCGGGCATCACGGGCCCGACGTGCCGCGATCGTCCAAATGGCGAAACAGCCCCACCAGCTACAGTTGTGGCGATGAATTCACCAGCCCCGCCGGCGTTGACCGTCCGGCATGACGGGTCGGAACGCACTTTCGCAGCAGGTCACGACGTGGTGGTCGGGCGCGATCTCCGGGCCGACATGCGCATCACGCACCCCCTGATTTCACGCGCCCATTTGTTGCTGCGCTTCGACCAGGGACGGTGGCTGGCGATCGACAACAGTTCGCTCAACGGCACTTTCGCGAACGGTAGGCGAGTGCCGGTCGTCGACATCCACGACGGGCAGAGCGTCAACATCGGAAACCCGGACGGACCATTGCTGACGTTCGAGGTCGGGCGCCACCAAGGCATGGCCGGGCGGCCGCCGCGGACCGAGTCGATGGGCATCCCGGTGGCGGCTGCGGCCTCCGGAACGGCGTGGCCTTCGTCACAGGCTTCGGGGCAGCCGGGTCATCCGCTCGCCGCTCCACCCGGACCGCCGGGCCGCCAGGCCAATTGGGGCGCGCCGCCCCCGGCGCGACCCCATCCCGGCGCGCCCGGCCAGCGGCCGGCACCCCCGGGGCAACCCGTGTATCCGACTTCGATGGCGCGGCCGCCCGCGTATCCCCCCGGCGCCCCGCCGAACTATCCCCCGCCGCAGATGTCCGGTGTGGCGCCCATGTCCGCCGCGCCGAAGACCCAGATGTCCCCCGTGGCCGAAGTCAAAGCGCCAGAGGTGAGCAACCTGGCGACCAAGATGTTCCAGGCGTTGCGGCCATCCCGGTCGGGCGCGATCCAACAACCGGCGGGTGCGCAAACGATCGGCCGGTCCACCGACAACGACATCGTCATCCAGGACGTCTTGGCATCGCGCCATCACGCGTTCTTGATCCAGACACCGCTCGGCACCGAGATCCGCGACGCGCACAGCGTCAACGGAACCTTCGTCAACGGCGTCCGCGTCGGCTCCGCAGTGCTGACCGAGGGCGACGTCGTCACGATCGGAAACGTCGACCTCGTCTTCAGCCGCGACACCCTGGTCCGGCGCACCGAGGCCGCGACGCGCACCGGCGGCCTCGAGGTGAACTCGGTGTGCTTTACCGTCGACGGCGGCAAGCAACTGCTCGATCACATCTCATTGACCGCCCGTCCCGGAACGCTGACGGCCATCATCGGTGGGTCCGGCGCCGGCAAGACCACGCTGTCGCGGCTGATCGCCGGATACACCAGCCCCAGCTCCGGCACGGTGACCTTCGAGGGCCACAACATCCACACCGAGTACGCCTCGCTGCGCAGCAGGATCGGGATGGTCCCCCAGGACGACGTCGTGCACCGCCAGCTGACCGTCAACCAGGCGCTGGGTTACGCCGCCGAGCTGCGGCTGCCACCCGACACCAGCGAGGCCGACCGCGAGCAGGTCGTCGCCCAGGTGCTCGAGGAGCTCGAGCTGACCAAACATGCCGACACCCGCGTCGACAAGCTGTCGGGTGGTCAGCGCAAACGCGCTTCGGTGGCCCTGGAACTGCTCACCGGGCCGTCGCTGCTGCTCCTCGACGAACCCACCACCGGCCTGGACCCGGCGCTGGACCGTCAGGTGATGATGATGCTGCGCCAGCTCGCCGACGCCGGCCGCGTGGTGCTGGTGGTCACCCACTCCGTGTCCTACCTCGACGTCTGCGATCAGCTGCTGCTGGTGGCGCCCGGCGGCAAGACGGCGTTCCTCGGGCCGCCCAGCCAGATCGGTGCGGCGATGGGAACCACCAACTGGGCCGACATCTTCGCCAAGGTGGGCGCCGACCCCGACGAGGCCAACCGCCGCTTCCGAGAGGAAAACCAGCAGCACCTGCCGCAGAGACCGGCCGAACACAGCCCGGCCGCCGACTTGGGCGAACCGGTACACGCCGACGTGCGCCGCCAGTTCTCCACGATCGCGCGCCGCCAGATACGGCTGGTCATCTCCGACCGCGGCTACACGGTATTCCTGGCGCTGTTGCCCTTCCTGATCGGCATCCTGACGCTGACCGTGCGCGGCAAGAGCGGATACGGGATGTCGGACCCGTTGGGCAACAATCCCGCTCAGCCCGACCAGATCCTGGTCATGCTCAACGTCGGCGCGGTGTTCATGGGAACCGCGCTGACGATCCGCGACCTGATCGGTGAGCGACCCATCTTCCGCCGCGAACAGGCGGTCGGCCTATCGACGGCCGCCTATATCGGCGCCAAAATCGTGGTCTTCTCGACATTCGCGATCGTTCAGGCCGCGATCGCCACGGCCATCTCCCTGATCGGCTGGGGCACACCGATCTCCAAAGCGGTGATCCTGGGCAACGTCGACTTCGAACTGTTCGTCACCGTCGCCGCGACGTGTGTGGGTGCGGCCCTGCTCGGAATGGCGCTCTCAGCGCTGGCCCAATCGCAAGACCAGATCATGCCGATGCTGGTGGTGTCGATCATGAGCCAGCTGGTGTTCTCCGGCGGCATGATCTGGGTGACCGACCGGATCGTGCTCGACCAGTTGTCGTGGGCCACGCCCGCCCGTTGGGGCTTCGCGGCGTCGGCGTCGACGATCGACGCCCACCGGCTGATACCGGGTCCGACCGATCCGAAAGACCAGCACTGGAACCACACCAAGAGCGCGTGGCTGTTCGATATGGCCATGCTGGGCCTGCTGTGCATAAGCTATAGCGCGATCGTGTGGTGGAAGATCCGGCTGAAACGACGCTGAACTGATGAATAGCCCTGCGCAACCGGTACTGACCGTTCGGTCCAGCCGATCGGAGGTCAGTTTCGCCCCCGGGGGCGACGTCATTGTCGGCAGCGACGTGCGCGCCGACCTCCGCGTGGCGCTTCCGCTGGTGAGCCGTGCGCACCTGTTGCTGCGCTTCGATCACGGCAGATGGGTCGCGGTCGACAACAATTCGCGCAACGGCACCTTCGTCGACGGCCGCCGGGTACCGATGGTCGACATCCGGGACGGCCAGGCCGTCAACCTCGGCGCCCCCGATGGCCCGCGGATCGTCTTCGCCGTCGGCCATCACCAGGGCGCGGTCGGTGTGCTACCGCCCACCTCGCAAGCGGTCCCGATCATCCGGCCGCCCGACGCACACCAGAGTCGGCCGCCCGACGCGCTGCACGCCACCGCCGTGCCGATCGTGCAGCCCAACGTGCCGACCCAGGCCGTCCCGAACGATGCGACCCGGGTGGCCCAACCCGTGGGCGCCGACATGTCGCAGTCCCCGACCAGGAGGGTGAAGGTCGTCGGGCCCGAATCGGCCGGGAAGGCGGGGACCGGGGGCGCGGCCTGGATCGGTCGCGCGCTCGACAACGACATCGTCATCCACGACGTGTTGGCGTCGCGCCGACATGCATTCTTGGAGCCGACGCCGGCCGGCATCGAGATCCGCGACGCGAACAGCATCAACGGGACGTTCGTCAACGGGCTGCGGGTCGGGTCGGCACTGCTGACCGAGGGCGACGTGGTCACGATCGGCAACGTCGACCTGGTGTTCACCGCCGGCATGCTGGCCCGCCGCCTGGAAGCGGCGACGAGCACCGGCGGTCTGGAGGTGCGTGACGTCGGCTTCGCGATCAGCGGCAAGGATCTGCTGCAGCAGATCTCGATGACGGCCAGGCCCGGCACCCTGACCGCCATCATCGGCGGTTCCGGCGCCGGGAAGTCGACGCTGTCGCGGTTGGTCGCCGGATACACCACTCCCACCGCCGGCGCGGTCACCTTCGAGGGCCACAACATCCACACCGCCTACGCCTCGCTGCGCAGCAGGATCGGGATGGTCCCCCAGGACGACGTGGTACACCGCCAGCTGACCGTCAACCAGGCGCTGGGCTATGCGGCCGAGCTGCGGCTGCCGCCCGACACCAGCAAGGCCGACCGCGACCAGGTTGTCGCTCAGGTGCTCGACGAGCTGGGACTGACCGAGCATGCCGAGACCCGGGTCGACAAGCTTTCCGGCGGTCAGCGCAAGCGTGCCTCGGTTGCCCTCGAGTTGCTGACCGGGCCGTCTCTGCTGATCCTCGACGAGCCGACCTCGGGGCTGGACCCTGCGCTGGACCTGCAGGTCATGACGATGCTGCGGCAGCTCGCCGACGCCGGCCGCGTCGTGCTGGTGGTCACGCACTCGCTGACCTATCTCGACGTCTGCGATCAGGTGCTGTTGATGGCACCCGGCGGCAAGATCGCGTTCCTGGGCGCACCCGGCCAGATCGGGGATGCGATGGGCACCTCGAACTGGGCCGAGATCTTCGCCAAGGTCGGCGCCGACCCCGACGAGGCCAACCGGCGTTTCCTGGAGCGGCAGGATCACACGCCACCCACCCGGGCGGAGACGCCGGCCGACCTGGGGGCCCCGTCGCGCAGCAGCATGCTTCACCAGTTCTCCACGATCGCGCGGCGCCAGATCCGGTTGATCATCTCCGACCGCGCCTACTTCGCGTTCCTGGCGTTGTTGCCGTTCATCCTGGGTGGGCTGTCGCTGACCGTTCCCGGCAACACCGGGTTCGGTATCGCCGACCCGGCCAGTGAGACGCCCGACGAAGCCGCCCAGATCCTCACGCTGTTGTCGATCGCCGCCGTCTTCATGGGTACCGCGCTGACGATCCGAGATCTGATCGGCGAGCGCGCCATCTTCCAGCGCGAGCAGGCGGTCGGCCTGTCCACCGGTGCCTACCTGAGCGCCAAGATCACCGTGTTCTGCGCGTTCGCCATCATGCAGGCAGCGATCGCGACGGGCATCGTGCTGCTGGGCAAGGGTGCACCCAAGCAGCCGGCGCTATTGCTCGGCAATGCGAGCCTGGAGCTGTTCGTCACCGTCGCCGCAACATGCGTGGCATCGGCGATTCTCGGCTTGGTGCTGTCGTCGATCGCCCGCTCCAACGAACAGATCATGCCGCTGCTGGTGGTGTCGCTGATGCTGCAGCTGGTGCTTGCCGGTGGCATGGTTCCGGTGACCGGCCGGCTCTTCCTCGACCAAATTTCCTGGCTCATGCCGTCGCGCTGGGGTTACGCGGCATCGGCGTCGACGGTCAATCTGCGGGTTCTGGTACCGATCGGCCCCAAGGACAGCCACTGGGTACACAAGGACAGCGCGTGGCTGCTCGACATGGGCATGCTCGGCGCACTGTCGGTGATCTACTCCGTCATCGTGTGGTGGCGCATCCGGCTGCGGCGCTAATCGGAGTTGGCGTCCAGGCGCAGCCCGTGCGCCAGCGCGAACGCCATGGCCTGGCCGACGTCCACCCGCACACCCCCCAGCGTGGCGGTACGCCACAGCGCCGGATCCGCCGTCGCGCCGCGTAAGTCCGCGTCGTCCAGCCGGGTGCCGGTGGTCCGCGCACCGGTGAGGTCGGCGCCGCGCAACACGGCCTTGCGCAGGTCGGTCTCCACCAGACTGGCCTCCCGCAGCCGGCAGCCGCTCAGGTCGACACCCCGCAGGTCGTTGCCGCCGAGCACCGCGAGGGTGAAGTCGACCTCGTCGAACGTAATCGGCCGCAGCCGGCATTGTACGAACACCGATCCCAGCATGCTGCACTGCGCAAATGTGCTGTGCCACAGCGTTGTTCGCTCAAATCTGCAGTTTCGGAAGGCGGATCCGCGGTGCGAAGACTCGGCCAGGTTGGCGCCGCTGAAATTGCATTCGTCGAACACGACCCGTTCGGTGCGCAACCCGCTGAGGTCATCGTCGGTGAAATCACGGCCGGCGAACTCGCGATCGACCCAGTGCTGCAACGCGGTCAAGCCGTCAGGCTCTGTAGCGCGTATTCGCTCACCGCGATCAGTGCATCGGTCGCCGACCTGCGATCCCTGGCATCGACGTTGATCACCGGAATGTGCCCGGGCAGGGCCAGCGCTTCGCGTACCGCACTAACGGGATAGCTTGGCGCACCGTCGAATTGGTTGACCGCGACCAGGAACGGCAGGTTGCGGTGCTCGAAGAAGTCGACCGCGGCAAAGCTGTCCTGCAGGCGGCGACAGTCGACCAGGACGATCGCGCCGATGGCGCCGCGCACCAGGTCATCCCACATGAACCAGAACCGCCGCTGGCCCGGAGTGCCGAACAGATAGAGCACCAGGTCGCGGTCCAGCGTGATCCGGCCGAAGTCCATCGCCACCGTGGTCGTCCGCTTATGCGGCGTGGCCTCAAGCATGTCGAGGCCGGCCGAGGCGTCGGTGACGATCTCCTCGGTGCGCAACGGCATGATTTCCGAGACGGCCCCGACGAACGTGGTCTTGCCGGCACCGAAGCCACCCGCGACGACGATCTTCGTCGAGGCGGTGGCGCCGGAGTCAGAGTGCTTTAAGGCCACGCAGGGTCCTTCCTATGAGTTCGTGGCGCTCATCAGGGGTCGACTGCTCGGTCAACGTTCTATGCACCCGAAGGTAACCGGACAGGACCAGATCACCGACCAGAACGCGCGTGACACCGACCGGCAGGTTCAGCCGGGCCGAGATCTCCGCGACGGACGGGCTATCGACGCACAGTTGGATGATCTTGCCTCTCGCATCGTCGGCCGACCACCTGTGGGCCTGGCCAGCCTGCAACGTCTGAACCGGCGCTTCCAGCGGCAGGTCGACGCCTGGGTCGGTCCGCCCGGCCGTCAGGGTGTACGGGCGGACCAGGTTCGCCTCACGTGAGGACGGCCCGGATTCGCGTTTGTCCATCGCGGCTCACGAGTGCCTGGCAGAACGGCGGGTGGACTGCACGACGCCGCCCACTCGTTCGACAAGGATGGCCATCTCGTATCCGATCTGCCCGATATCGCACGACGTCTCGGCCAGCGTCGCCAGGTGCGACCCATCGCCGACGCGCATCAACAACAGATATCCGTTCTGCATCTCGACCACCGATTGCAGCACCTGCCCACCCTCGAACAGCTGCGCGGCACCGGTCGCGAGGCTGGCCAACCCGGACGCCACCGCGGCCAGCTGATCGGCTCGTTCGCGGGGCAGCGCCTCGCTGGCGGCGATGGGCAGACCGTCGACGGATACCAGCAGCGCATGCGCCACCCCGGGGACCTCGCGGGCGAACTTCGTCACCAGCCAGTCCAGTGGGCTGCCGGGAGACGTCATTCCTCATCGGGTCCTTGGCTCGAGTGGCGGGCGTGCGACCGTCCGCTGCGCACACCGTCGAAATGGCTGCTGAACGAGGCGCGAACCGCCTCGGGATCGCGGGCCGCGTGGAGTCCGCCGTTCGATCCTACGAGGGATTCTTCGTCGTCCTGACTTCGGCGCTGCTGGTCGGGGGTACCGACACCGTTGGCCGCGCCGGGCACCAGCCGGGCCCCGGGCGTGCGCACCGGCAGGCCGTGGTCGACGGTGCGCTCCTCGACGGGCTTGTCCTCGGCCTCGGCGGCCATCGACCAGCCGCGGTCCCACACCGATTGCCAATCCAAGTCCGGGCTGTTGACCAGGTCGTGCGGGTCACCCAGCATCTCGGAGAGCATCCGCCGGTAGATCACGTCGTCCTTCGATGCGCCGGGGGCGGCGTTGGCGGGCTTGGCGACCGGGGTGGTCGGGGCAGCCGGGGTGGTCGGGGTGGTCGGGATGGTTGGCGGAGGGCCGGTCCCTCGCGACCGCGCGGCGAAGAATGCCGAGGTGTCCGACACCGTCGGGGTCGGCTTGGGGGCTTGCGGCGGCGCCGGCTTGGGTTGTTGCTGGTTCTCGTTCTCCCACCAGGGCGTGGCCAGCTCGCGCCGACGCTGGGGGGGTTGCTGCGCGGCGGGCGGAGCGGGCACCTCGGTGATGCCGCTGGAGCCCGGGCTGCGGCGGGGCAACAACGAGATCGGTGGCGCCTCGTCGGAGCCGTTGTTGGTCGCGCCGGACCGCTGACGCGCCGCGCCGTTGACACCGTCGGGCGCGGGCATCGCGCTGGCCAGCTTGGCGCTCGGCGACGAGACCGCCCGGATCCGCTCGCGCGGCGCCGCCGAGATCTCGGTGGGGCCGCCGTGGAAGCCCTGCAGCACCGCCGGTGGCAGGTAGACCTCGGCGGTCGTACCGGTGCCCGCCTCGTCCGGTGCCGGACCACGCAGCCCCACCCGGATACCGTGCCGGGCGGCGATCCGGCCGACCACGAAAAGCCCCATATGGCGGGCATTGTCGGGGGTGACCTCGCCGCCGTCCTGCAGCCGCATGTTGGCCATCCGCCGATCGGCGTCGTTCATGCCCAAGCCGGAATCGGCGATCCGCAGCACCACGCCGCCATCGCCGCCCCGCGCCGCGGAAACCCGGGCGTAGGTCGACGGCGGCGAGTAGCGCAGGGCATTGTCGATCAGCTCGGCGAACAGGTGGATGGCCCCGCCGGCGGCCGCGCCGATCAACATGCAGTCGGGCAGCTCGGCCATTTCGACCCGGCGGTAGTCCTCGACCTCGGAGACGGCCGCGCTGATCACGGTCGACAGTCCGACCGGCTCGCGCTGGTCGCGGGCGAGCTGGGCACCGGCGAGCACCAACAGGTTGGCGCTGTTACGGCGCAACCGGGCGGCCAGGTGATCCAGCCGGAACAAGCTGTCGAGGCGATCGGGATCCTCTTCGTTGCGCTCCAGGCGGTCGATCAGCGAAAGCTGCTGATCGACCAGTGACCGGCTGCGCCGCGACATGGTCTCGAACATGTCGTTGACCAGCAATCGCAGCCGCGCCTCGTCTCCGGCCAGCAGCAGGGCCTGGGCGTGCAGTTCATCCACCGCGTGGGCGACCTGGCCGATTTCCTCGGTGGTGTACACCGGCAACGGAACCGGAATTGGCTCGGCTCCACCGGCTTTGACGTGGGCGATCTCCTCTTCGAGGTCGGTGTGGGCGACCTTGAGCGCACCGTCGCGCAGCACCCGCAGCGGCACCACCAGGGCGCGCGCCATCAGCAATACGATGATCAGCGCGATCACGATGGCGGCCAGCACCAGCACGCCGTCGACGATCGCGGCGTTGCGCCGATCGGTGGCCTGGGCTTGCACCGACTTCGTCACCGACGCGGTGGCGTCCGTGATGACCTGTTCGGCGATCGTGTCGGTGGTCTGAATCGAGCGCAGCAGGTCCGGATTGTCGACGAGCACGCTGGCCGGATCGGACATGATCGCCATCCGGGTGACCATCTGCTGCTGCAGCGTCTTGGCGTCGGGCGAGCCCACGCCGAGCACCTGGCTCATCCCGAACAGCGTCGACGGCTCGGTGCCGGCCAGGGTGATCATCGAGGTGCGCAACTGCGGCTCGGGCAGGTCGGCACCACGGGTCACCAGGATCTCTTGCATCGTCATCTGGCCGCGGGCCCCGACTGCGCGGCTCAAACCCTGTGCCTCGGCGCGGATCTGCTCGTCGTCCACGCGCACCGACGCGTTGATGACGTCCTCCGCCGTCAACAGCAGCGGCGCATAGGTGGTCACCCGGTCCCGCAAACCAATGCTGTTGTCGGCCACCTTGTCCAGTAACGATTGGCCGCCGTTCAGCAGGGTGCTCACCCCGGACTGAACGTCGGGCGTCACGTCGGTGTCGGACAGCCGCGTCTGCAGTTCGCCCTTGCGGGCGTCGTAGTTCTTCTTCGCGCCGTCGACGTCGCGACCGGTGGAACTCGCCAACAACGCGACATCCAACGCCGACATGTATTTGGTGAGCGCCGGCAGCAAGTCGGCGCGGGCGGCGGCCAGCCGTAGACCGCTGGAGCTCGACATTGCGGTGTTGACCCGCAGCCCGCCGAAAACCGCGGCCAGGATCAGCGGGACCAGCACGATCGCCAGCACCTTCCACCGGACCGGCCAGTTGCTCAGCGACCAGGTCGGTGGGCGTTTCGCCGGGGCCGCCGGGGTGGCGGGGACTTCGGCGAACTCGGTGGGCGCCGCCTCGAGCGGGGTGGCCGGGCGGTTGAACATGGTCATGTGCTTGCGGCGGCGCGACCGGACGCTGCGCTCACACTGCGTGTCGAATGAAACGAGAGGCTCATGAACTTCCTGCTTTTATTCCGCTCCCCCCGCGCCGAGACGCGCGAGCGGTAAACGCGTGGCAATTCGACGAGTATGACAGCCCGCGGCCCGGGTCACCAGAATCCTTACTGAGCAGACAGCACCCCTCAAGGTGCGCCGGTACGCCGGCGCGCGACTTTGGCAAACAGGCCGCGGCGCCGAATGCCTAAGCGGGCCGAAGGATTGCGACGAGAAAGTCGGAGTCCTCGGCGAACGGCCGCAGGTCCCAGGTGGAGAGCAACAGGTCGGGCGCGAATCCCGCGGCCGCGGCGTCGCCGAGAAATTCGGCGAATTCATAGTCGCGGCCGGCGCCGAAGCCGATGACGGCTCGACCGTCGTCGGCCACGTGGGCACGCAGCCGGCCCAGCACCTGGGCCCGGGTGCTCGGGGCAAGGAACGCCATGACGTTGCCGGCGGACACGATGACGTCGAACGGTTCGGCGATGCCGCGTGCGGGCAAGTCCAGCTCGGCGAGGTCGCCGACGAGCCAGCGCGGGCCGGGATAGTCCTGCTCGGCCGCGGCGATGAGCGCCGGGTCGACGTCGACTCCGACCACGTCGTGACCGACCGTGGCCAGATAGCCGCCCAACCGGCCGGGGCCGCAGCCGGCATCGAGGATGCGGGCGCCGCGGGGCGCCATCGCGTCCACCAAGCGGGCCTCGCCGGCCAGATCGTCACCGGCGCGGGCCATGGCACGGAAGCGCTCGATATACCAGTCCGAATGTCCCGGATCGGCAGCGACCTTCTGCATCCAGATGCTCGGCTCGACCATGGCTGCATTATCGCCCGTGTGAGGATGGCGTTGTGTTCCGGCTGATGTTCTACTCGCCGCGCATCGCGCCGAATACGGGCAACGCCATCCGGACCGCCGCGGCCACCGGCGCCGAATTGCATCTGGTTGAGCCGATGGGCTTCGACCTGTCCGAACCCAAGGTGCGCCGCGCCGGATTGGACTATCACGACCTGGCTTCGGTGACGGTGCACCCGACGCTGCAGGCCGCGTGGGATGCGCTGATGCCGGCGCGGGTGGTGGCGTTCACCGCGCATGCGTCGACGTCGTACGCCGACATCGCCTACCAGCCCGGCGACGTGTTGATGTTCGGCCCCGAGCCCGATGGGCTGGACGCGGAAATCCTGGCCGACAGCCACATCACCCGGCAGGTGCGCATTCCGATGCTGTCGGGCCGGCGTTCATTGAACCTGTCCAACGCCGCGGCGATCGCGATCTACGAGGCCTGGCGGCAGCACGGCTATTCCGGGGCGACGTAGCGATGAGTCCTGGGCCGAGCGCGAGTCGGTATTGACATGCCTACCTTCATCACGATCGGTTACGGCGACGAGGCCGGATACCGCAGCGTCAGCGACGAGTGCAGACAAGCCGCGCACGCCCGCGACGAGGAACTCAGCTCGTCCGGCGCGCTCGTCGGCCGCGCTAAAGATCCCGTCCAGGTGCGCAATCCGGACGGTGCCGGGGTGTCGATCGAGCCGGGCGCCTTCCTTCGATCGACGTTGCCGATCGCGGGGTTCGCCGTGATCGAGGCCGAGGATCTCGACGCGGCGATCGAGCGGGTGAGCCAGACCCCGTGTGCGATCGCGCACGGGGTCGTCGAGGTGTGGCCCGTAGAGCCCTGAGTTACCAGGTGTTCCAGTGCGTCAGGGCCTCGGGCGGCAGTCGCTTGGCGGGGCGGAAGTCGGTGCCCTTGGTGTAGGCGACCGGGAACAGCCCGCCCTGGCTGAACCGCTCGTAGGGAATGCCGAGCACCTCGGCGGCCTTGCGCTCGCCGTCGCCGAGCAGGTGCAGCGTCGTCCAGCAGGAGCCCAGCCCGCGGGAGCGCAGCGCCAGGCAGAAGCTCCACACCGCGGGGAACAGCGACGCCCAGAACGAGACGCCACCCAACGGCGTCTTGTCCTCGCGGCCTTCGATACACGGGATCATCAACACCGGCGCCTCGTGCATGTGCTCGGCGAGATACATCGCGGAATCTACGACCTTGCCCATCCGCTCACCGCGGGTGTCGCCCTCGGGGTACTCGCGCTTCGGCGCGCTGAGGTAGTCCCGGGCGTGCGACAGGTAGATGTCGCCGATGGCCTTCTTCTTGTCGGCGTCCTCGACGAACACCCACTGCCAGCCCTGCGCGTTGGAACCGGTGGGCGCCTGCAACGCCAGCTCGAGGCAGCCCATCAGCACGTCACGGGGCACCGGCTTGTCGAAGTCGAGGCGTTTGCGCACCGAGCGGGTGGTGGTGAGAAGTTCGTCGACGGACAAGTTGAGGGTCATGCTTGGAGGCTACATTCGGCTGATGAGCATCGAACTGACACAAGAGATTTCCAGCAGGCTCACGACGGACAACTTCGGGTGGCTGACCACCGTCGCCAAATCGGGTCAGCCGGTGCCCCGGCTGGTCTGGTTCTACTTCGACGGCACCAAGCTGACGGTGTACTCCATGCCGCAGGCGGCCAAGGTCGCCCACATCAAGGCGCACCCTCAAGTGAGCCTGAACCTGGATTCGGACGGTAGCGGTGGCGGCATCATCGCCGTCGGTGGGACCGCGACGATCGACGCGACCGACGTGAATTGCCGGGACGACGGACCCTACTGGGCGAAGTACGGAGAGCTCGCGAAGGAATTGGAGTCGGCTGAGGGGATATCGATGGACCCGTTCAGCACTCGGTTGGCGATCACTCCGACCCGGGTCTGGACGACGCCGACGGGCTAGGCGCGTCACCGAACCGAGCGCCGAGCGTGCACTGGTTGCGAAAAATCGGCGGAAATTCCGCACTGAGTGCACGTTCGGCGCGAACAGCTCACCGAAAGTCGCGGGACTTCGAGCCGACGGCCAGGGTGATGCGGCCCAGCCGCTCGGCCACGACGGTGACTGCGCCGCTGGCGTTTTGGACCTGACCGCGAATCAGCAGCGCCGGTGCGGTGTTCGCCAGCTTGCGATGTCGTGCCCACACCCCCGGAGTGCAGAGCACGTTGACCATCCCTGTCTCGTCCTCGAGGTTGACGAACGTGACGCCCTGCGCCGTGGCGGGGCGCTGCCGATGGGTCACCGCGCCGGCGATCAGCACGCGGTCGCCGTCGGGCACCGACCCCAGCGCCTCGGCGGGCACCACCCCCATCGCGTCCAGGTCGGCCCGCAGGAACTGGGTCGGGTAGCTGTCCGGGGAGATGCCGGTGGCCCACACGTCGGCGGCGGCCAGCTCCAGCTCGCTCATTCCGGGCAACGCCGGGACGTGCGATGAGGACCCCACGCCGGGCAACCGGTCCGGCCGTTGGGTGGCCGCGGCCCCGGCCGCCCACAGCGCCTCGCGCCGTGACGTCCCGAAGCAGCCCAGCGCCCCGGCCGTCGCCAGCGCTTCGGTCTGCGGCACGGAAAGCTGCAGCCGGGTGGTCAGATCCAGCAGAGAAGCGAACGCGCCGTTGGCCTTTCGCTCTTCGACCAGCTGCTCGGCGAGGTCGTCGCCGATATGACGGACGGCGCCCAGGCCGAGGCGGACGGCGTTCCCCGCATCTTCCAAGGTGGCGTGCGCCAGGCTGGCGTTGACATCAGGTCCGTGCACCAGCACGCCGTGCCGGCGCACGTCGGCCACCAGCGACTGCGGTGAATAGAAACCCATCGGCTGCGCACGCAGCAGCGCCGCGCAGAACGCGGCCGGGTGGTGCAGCTTGAACCACGACGAATAGAACACCAGCGACGCGAAGGACAGCGCATGGCTTTCCGGGAAGCCGAAATTGGCGAACGCCTCCAGCTTTTCGTAGGTCCGGTCGATCACCTCGTCGCCGGCGCGATGCAATCTGCGCATGCCGTCGTAGAACCGGCCACGCAGCCGTTGCATCCGTTCGGCCGAACGCTTGGATCCCATGGCGCGCCGCAGCTGGTCGGCCTCGGCGGCGGAGAATCCGGCGCAGTCGACCGCGAGCTGCATCAGCTGTTCCTGGAAAAGCGGCACTCCCAGTGTCTTTCGCAACGCCGATTCCATGGACGGGTGGTCGTAGACGACCGGGTCGATGCCGTTGCGCCGCCGGATGTAGGGGTGCACCGAGCCGCCCTGGATGGGCCCGGGACGGATCAGCGCGACCTCGACCACCAGGTCGTAGAACACCCGCGGCTTCAGCCTGGGTAACGTCGCCATCTGCGCACGCGACTCCACCTGGAACACGCCGACGGAATCGGCGCGGGCCAGCATCTCGTACACCGCCGGCTCGGAGAGGTCGAGGCGGGCCAGGTCCACCTCGATGCCCTTGTGCTCGGCCACCAGGTCTATCGCGTAATGCAGCGCCGAGAGCATGCCCAGCCCGAGCAGGTCGAACTTCACCAAACCGATGGCCGCACAGTCGTCTTTGTCCCATTGCAGGACGCTGCGGTTCTCCATCCGCGCCCACTCCACCGGGCAGACGTCGGCGATCGGACGATCGCAGATCACCATGCCGCCGGAATGAATGCCCATATGCCGCGGCAGATTCCGGATCTGGGTGGCCAGGTCGATCACCTGCTCGGGGATGCCCTCGACATCGGCCGCTGGATCATTCGAGTTGGGGCCAAACCCGTTCCAATGGCTGATCTGCTTACTCCAGGCGTCCTGCTGGCCCTGCGAGAAGCCCAGGGCACGGGCCATGTCGCGCACCGCAATTCGCCCGCGGTAGGTGATGACGTTGGCGACCTGGGCGGCGTAGTCCCGGCCGTATTTGTCGTAGACGTACTGGATGACTTTTTCCCGCTGATCCGACTCGATGTCCATGTCGATGTCCGGCGGCCCGTCGCGGGCGGGCGACAGGAAGCGCTCGAACAAGAGCTCGTTGCCCACCGGGTCGACCGCCGTGACACCCAGGGCGTAACAGACCGCGGAGTTGGCCGCCGATCCCCTGCCCTGGCACAGGATGTTGTTCTTCCGGCAGAACCTGGCGATATCGTGCACCACCAGGAAGTAGCCCGGAAATGTCAGTTGGGCAATAACTTTCAGCTCGTGCTCGATCTGGGCGTACGCTCGTGGCGCACCCTCGGGGAGTCCGTAGCGATCCCGTGCTCCCGCCATCGTCAACTGCCGCAACCAGCTGTCCTCGGTGTGCCCGTCGGGCACGTCGAACGGCGGCAGCTTCGGCGCGATGAGTGCCAGCCCGAACGCGCACTCCTCGCCGAGTTCGGCAGCGGCGGTCACCGCCTCGGGGTGCTGCGCGAACAGCCGGGCCATCTCCTCGCCGGACCGCAGGTGCGAACCCCCCAGCGGGGCCAGCCATCCCGCGGCCGAGTCCAGCGACTGCCGAGCCCGGATGGCGCCCATCGCCATGGCCAGCCGGCGCCGCGACGGCCCCGCGAAATGCGCCCCGGTGGTGGCGATGACGCCGACCCCGAACCGCGGCGCGATCCCCGCCAGTGCCGCGTTGCGTTCGTCGTCGAGCGGCTGGCCATGGTGGGTCAACTCGATGCTGACCCGCCCGGCCCCGAAGCGATCCACCAGATCGGCCAGCGCCCGCGCCGCCGCGTCCGGACCGTTGTCGGAAAGCGCTTGGCGCACAATGCCTTTACGGCACCCTGTCAGGATGTGCCAATGCCCGTCCGCGGCCTCGGTCAGCGTGTCGATGTCGAAGCGTAACTTGCCTTTCTCACCGCCGGCCAGATGCGCCGCGGCCAGCTGCCGCGACAGCCGGCGGTAGCCCTCCGGGCCGCGGGCCAGCACCAGCAGGTGCGGGCCGGGTGGGTCCGGGTTCTCGGTACGAGCCCCCGAAACCGACGAGGCGCCCAGCGACAGCTCAGCGCCGAACACGGTAGGCACGTCGAGTTCGACGGCCGCTTCGGCGAACCGCACCGCCCCGTACAGACCGTTGTGGTCGGTCAGCGCCAGCGCACGCAGATCCAGCCGGGCGGCCTCCTCGACCATCTCCTCGGGTGTGCTGGCCCCATCCAGGAAGCTGTACGCCGAATGCGCATGCAGCTCGGCGTACGCGACGGACGAGCGACCCCGCCGCTCGTTCGGCGGCTCGTACATCCCACGCTTGCGCGACCAGGGAGCCTCTGCCGGGGGGGCCGGCGAAATCGGCGTGCCGGCGTGCCGCGGCTTGCTGTCGAGCAGCCGCTCCATTTCCGCCCAACTCCGCGGCTCATTGCCGAAACCCACGCCCATAGTCTATCGAAAGTATGTTCGATTTGACGCTTGGTTGTTAAAGCGGTTGTTAAACCGGTCTTCAACTTCTAAACACAGTCTTAACGGACAGGTATCTATCGCGATGAGGCGCTGCGACAGATACTGGTACGGGGCAACTATGGGCGGGGACTGAAAATGGTACAGCTGACAACGGCATTGGATACGGGTTTTCTCACCGCGGCGGACCCCGATCGCCAGGCAAGCATGGCGACCGGCGCGGTCGCCATCGTTGACGGCGCTGCCCCCAATCTCGCTCGACTCGAAGTCCTTCTGGCAGAACGCATTAAGTCCATACCGCGGTGCAGCCAGGTGCTGCGCACCCACCCGTTCAGCGGTGCCCAACAATGGAGCGACGATCCGGGATTCGACCTCACCCATCACCTTCGCCGCGTCGCGGTTCCCCGCCCGGGCGATGAAGCAGACCTGTCGCGGGCGATCGCTCACGCCCTAGAGCGTCCCCTCGAATTGGACCGCCCGCTGTGGGAGTGCTGGGTCATCGAGGGCCTGAAGGGCAAGTGGGCAATCCTGATGAAGGTCCACCATTACCTCGCCGACGCCACCCCTGCCGCCCACCTCCTCACCAGGCTCTGCGACGACGCCGACAGCGAGATGTTCGCCAACCACGTTGAGCCCAAGCAGGATTCGACGCAATCCCAGAAGCCAGGCTGGGCCGACGCGCTCTGGCGGGCATCGGCCGTCGCCGGCACCGTCACCAGCGCCCTGGCCGAGACGCTGTGGTCGGCAGCACGGCCGTCGTCGACCGGCCCGGTGGTCACCATGCGGCGCTACAGCACGGTGCGCGTTCCCCTTGCCGCCGTCGACGCGGTGTGCGGCAAGTTCCGGGTGACCACCAACGACGTCGCGCTCGCCGCCATCACCGAGGGCTTCCGGGCCGTGCTGCTGCACCGCGGCGAACAACCGCGCGCGGGCTCGCTGCGCACCCTGGAGAAGACGTACCTCCCCGTCGAGCACGACGATCCGGTACAGCGGCTGCGGCTCGTGCACAGCAGCTTGAGCCGGCCCAAGCCGGACAACCAGAACACGGGTGCGAGCATCATCGACTTGGCAACCAACTACACGCCGTTTACCTTGTGCGCCAAGGCACTTCAGCTGGTACTGAGCCGACTTCCGCAGCCGGGCATCGTAACGCTGGCCACCAGCGCGCCGGGGCCACGGCATCGGTTGGAGCTGATGGGCGCAACGGTGGAACGCTTGCTGCCGATCCCTCCGACGGCTTCACAGCTGTCGAGCGGGGTCGCGGTGCTGAGCTACGGCGATGAGCTGATTTTCGGGATCACCGCCGACTACGACGCCGCACCCGAACTCCAGCAGCTCGCCGCCGGGATCGAACGAGAGATGGCGCGGCTGACCGCGCTCAGCCAAGACTCCGTCCTGCTGTTCACCAAGGATCGCCGCAAGCGCAGGCACCGCGTGGTGCGGGGCGGCGTACCCCACAGTCATCCGACTGCACGAGCACGCGACTGACCCCAGCCGGGCGGCGTTGATCACCGTGAGAGGGTTGGTCAATGCCATCGGTCACCATCGACCCGCGCCGCCACGACGCGGTGCTGTTTGACCAAGACGCCGACTCTGCGCTGGTGGCGCAATTGCGCGAGGCCGGTGTGGGCGTCGCCGAGCACGCCGACGACCCGATCGCCGCCGCCGACCGGATGGGTGTGCGGGCGGGACGCTGCGCCGTCGTCGCGTCGAGTGCGGCGGTGGTCAAGGCCGCGCGCGATGCCGGGTTCGCGTTGGTGATCGGTGTCGGAGACCCAGACGCACTGCGCGGCGCCGACTCGGTGGTGGCGGACTTGAGTGACATCGCGGTGCGGACCGGGGACAGGCGGATGTCGCAGCTTCCGGACGCGTCGCAGCTTCTCGACGAAGGCCTGGATTCCCGGCTGCCGGCGGTGTTCTTCGACTTCGACGGCACGCTGTCGGACATCGTGAACGATCCGGACTCGGCGCAGCTGGTCGCCGGCGCCGCCGAGGCATTGCAGCAGTTGGCCGCGCGCTGCCCGGTCGCGATACTGTCCGGCCGCGACCTCGCCGACGTGACGGCGCGAATCGGCCTGCCCGGCATCTGGTATGCCGGCAGCCACGGATTCGAGCTGACCGCACCCGATGGAACGCATCACCAAAACGACGCCGCGGCCGCGGCCATACCGATGCTGGAATCCGCAGCCGCCCAGCTACGAGAGCGACTCGGTTCGATTCCCGGTGTCAGGGTGGAGCACAAACGGTTTGGCGTGGCGGTGCACTATCGCAACGCCGCACGAGATCGCGTCGGCGAGGTGACGGCCGCGGTCCGCGCGGCGGGTCAGCGCGACACGCTTCGGGTGACCACTGGCCGCGAAGTCATCGAGCTGCGTCCGGATGTCGACTGGGACAAGGGAAGAACCCTGCGCTGGGTGCTCGATCACCTGCCCGGTTCGACACCCCTGACACCGATCTATCTCGGCGACGACATCACCGATGAGGATGCGTTCGATGCGGTTCGCGAAGACGGCATACCAATCTTGGTGCGGCACAACGATGATGGCGACCGGGCCACCGCCGCGCTGTTCGCGCTGGACAGTCCGGCCACCGCGGCCGAGTTCGTCGCGCACCTGGCCCGCCGGCTGGCTGACGCCGGGAACTAGTCCGCCGCGTATTCGACCGCGCCGTCGTCGAGCACCACTCGTGCGTCGGCACCATCGGGCCCGGCCGCCTCGGTGCGGAAGACCGCCTTGCCCGGCTCGGTGCGCCAGATCAGCGTCGTCAACGTCTCGCCCGGGAACACCGGCGAGGTGAAGCGCGAATCGATCGAGATGATGTTGGCCGCAAGACCCTTACCGAGCTCGGCGACCAGCGCGCGGCCCGACACCCCATAGCTACACAGGCCGTGCAGGATCGGCTTGGGGAAGCCGGCCAACTCCCGGGCGAACCACGGGTCGCTGTGCAGCGGGTTGCGGTCACCGGACAGCCGGTAGATCAGCGCCTGATCCTCGCGGGTGGACAGGGCGACGCGCACGTCGGGCTCGCGGTCCGGAAATTCCGGGGCAATCGGGCGCTGACCCGGCTGCCCGCCGAATCCGCCCTCGCCGCGGAGCACCAGCGTGGTCAGCGTCTCGGCGATCAGCTGTCCCGAATCCGGGTCGGTACCGCGGCCGCGCAACATCACGATCGCGTTCTTGCCCTCGCCCTTGTCCTGCAGGTCGGCGACCTCGGTGACCACCGACAGCTTGCCCGCCGCGGGCAGCGGCGCGTGCAGCCGAATGCCTTGCGAGCCGTGTAACAGCATGGCCCAGTTGAACTTTCCGATCTTGCCGGCCGCACCGAACGCGGGGCAGCAGATCACCGCGTAGGTGGGCAGCACCTGCTGGGTGATGTCGTGGCTGTTCTCGGTGGTGAACGACAGGTCGTCGAGCCCCGCGCCGACGCCGAGGGCGTACAGCAGGGTGTCCCGATCGGTCCATTCGAACAACATCGGCTCGGTCACTGCACCGATGGCAGTCGGGTCAATCGCCATGCGCGTCTCCTCTGATCTACCTAATTCAAGCTTTTTCTGCACCCAACCATTGCAAACCCTTCCCCCTAGGGCTGTCGGCAGGGCAGGCTATTCGACATGGCCACGCGCAGCATGATCGGAAAGGCGGCGGCCGTTCTCGCCGCAACCCTCGTCGTCGGTGCCTGCGGCGGATCGGCGCAGGCGCGCGCGATCACGGTGACGTTCATCCGAAACGCACAGACCCAAGCCGACGCCGACGGAATCATCAACACCGATCCGCCCGGCCCCGGCCTCACGGCCGAGGGCAAAGGGCAGGCCCAGCAGCTAGCGCACCAGAGCGGCCGCAACGACTTCGACGCCGTGTACGCCTCCGCCATGGCCGAGGCGCAGCAGACCGCAAGCCCGCTGGCCGGCGAACTCGGTAAGCAGGTCGAGGTGCTCAGTGGCGTGCAGGCACTCAACGCCGGCTGGTACAACGGCAAACCCGAATCGATGGCGGGTGCGACGTACATGTTGGCGCCGACGGACTGGATCAACGGTGACGTCGTGGACAGCATCCCGGGTTCGATCAGCGGGAAGCAGTTCAACAACCAGTTCACCGCCGCGGTCAACAAGGTCTACAACAGCGGCCACAACAAGCCGGTGGTGTTCTCTCAGGGCACGGCGATCATGGCGTGGACGCTGATGAACGCCAGGAACGGCAAGAGCAGCCTGCTGACCAGCCATCCCCTGCCGAACATCGGCCGCGTGGTGGTCACCGGCAACCCGACGGACGGGTGGACGCTGGTCGAATGGGACGGCATCCGCAACTTCAGCTGATCCCCGCTACCATGGCTCCATGCGGTATGTCGTTACCGGCGGTACCGGGTTTATTGGTCGCCGCGTCGTAGCTCGTTTGTTGGACGCTCGGCCCGACGCCGAAGTGTGGATTCTGGTCCGGCGTGAGTCGCTCGGACGCTTCGAACACCTCGCCGCCGAATGGGGTGAACGCGCCAAACCGCTGGTCGGCGACCTGACGGAGCTGGGGCTGACCGACGAGCGGTTGGCCGAGCTGGGCCGGGTCGACCATCTGGTGCACTGTGCGGCCATCTACGACGTCACCGCCGGCGAGGCCGAGCAGCGCGCCGCCAACGTCGAGGGCACCCGCGCCGTCATCGGGCTGGCGCGGCGGGGAGGCGCCACGCTCCACCACATCTCGTCGATCGCCGTGGCGGGAGACTTCGCCGGCGAGTACACCGAGGACGACTTCGACGTCGGCCAGCAGCTGCCTACTGCGTACCACCAGACGAAGTTCGAAGCCGAATTGCTGGTGCGGTCCGAACCCGGGCTGCGCTACCGCATCTACCGCCCGGCCGTGGTGGTCGGCGACTCTCGCACCGGCGAGATGGACAAGATCGACGGCCCGTACTACTTCTTCGGCGTGCTGGCCAAGCTGGCCATCTTGCCGTCGTTGACCCCGATCCTGCTGCCCGACACCGCGCGCACCAACATCGTCCCGGTCGATTACGTCGTCGATGCGCTCGTCGCACTGATGCACAGCGACGGCCGCGACGGCCAGACGTTCCACTTGACCTCACCGAAAACCATTGGGCTGCGTGGCATTTACCGCGGGGTTGCCAAGGCCGCCGGCCTGCCCGCGCTGCGCGGGTCGCTGCCCCGCTCGGTGGCCGCACCGGTGTTGAAGGTGAGTGGACGCGCCAAGGTGCTGCGGAATATGGCGGCCACCCAGCTGGGAATTCCCGCCGAGGTGCTGGACCTCGTCGACCTGGCGCCCACCTTCGTCAGCGACACGACCCAAAACGCGTTGCACGGCACCGGAATTGAGGTGCCCGAGTTCGCCAGCTACGCACCCAAGCTGTGGCGGTATTGGGCCGAGCATCTCGATCCCGATCGCGCCCGCCGCGACGCTCCGGACGGCGCGCTGCGGGGCCGGCACGTGATCATCACCGGCGCATCCAGCGGCATCGGACGGGCATCGGCGATCGCGGTCGCCGAGCGGGGCGGATGCGTGTTCGCGCTGGCCCGCAACGGTTCCGCGCTCGACGAGCTGGTCGCCGAGATCCGCGCGAACGGCGGTCAGGCCCACGCGTTTACCTGCGATGTCACCGATTCGGTGTCGGTGGAACACACCATCAAAGACATCCTGGGTCGCTTCGGCCATGTCGATTACCTGGTGAACAACGCCGGCCGTTC
This sequence comes from uncultured Actinomycetota bacterium, assembly GCA_963794245.1. GTDB lineage: Bacteria > Actinomycetota > Actinomycetes > Mycobacteriales > Mycobacteriaceae > Mycobacterium. The sequence goes on from CAWCDD010000011.1 coordinate 76,080, forward strand.
GATTCGCCGTTCGGTGGTCAACTCCACCGACCGGCTGCACGACTACGAGCGGGTGATGGCGGTCAACTACTTCGGCGCGGTGCGAATGGTGCTGGCACTGCTACCGCATTGGCGCGAGCGCCGATTCGGTCACGTCGTCAACGTCTCCAGCGCGGGCGTGCTGGCCCGCAATCCCAAGTACAGCTCGTATCTACCGACCAAGGCGGCGCTGGACGCGTTTTCCGACGTGGTCGCCTCGGAAACACTGTCCGACCACATCACGTTCACTAACATCCACATGCCGCTGGTCAAGACGCCGATGATCGCGCCGTCGCAGCGGCTCAACCCGGTGGCGCCTATCAGTCCCGAACGGGCGGCGGCGATGGTGGTGCGCGGCCTGGTCGAGAAGCCGGCGCGCATCGACACCCCGCTGGGAACGCTCGCCGAGGCCGGCAACTACCTACTGCCCAGGACCTCGCGGCGAATCCTGCACCAGGTTTACCTGGGGTATCCTGATTCCGCTGCGGCGCTGGGAGTTTCGCCGGTCAGCGGCGAAACAAAGGGCGACCGCGCGCCGGTACGCCGTCGGCCCAAGCGCCCGGTTCGTGCCGTCGGGCGCATCGGAGTCCCCAGAGGAGTCCGCAAGGCGATCCGGCTGGTGCCCGGGGTTCATTGGTGACGAAAGGAATATCGGCACGGTCGACATGCACCTTGAGGTCCACGTCATCCCCGTATCCGACGTCGAGCGATCCAGGCAGTTCTACGAAAGCCTGGGGTGGCAGCTAGACAGCGGCGTCGCGCCCGGCGGCGGCGTCCGCATCATTCAGTTCACGCCCCCAGGCTCGGCCTGCTCAGTCACGTTCGGCGTGGGAATCACGCCAGCCGAACCTGGCTCGGCTCAAGGCGTGCTGACCGTCTCCGACATCGAAGCGGCCCACCAGGATTTCGCCCGCCGTGGCATCGAAACGAGTGATCTGTGGCATGGGGTGCCGTTCCCGCCGGAGGCGCGGCTACCCGGACCCGACCCGGACCACGCCAGCTACCAGTCGTTTTTCTCCTTCAACGATCCCGACGGCAACAGGTGGCTGGTCCAGGAGGTCACAACGCGGCTCGCCGGCTGACCCTTAGGGCCCGGGTATCGTTGCCGCAGTGAAACCCGTTTTCGTCGATGTCGACACCGGCGTCGATGACGCGCTGGCCTTGATATACCTGCTGGCCAGCCCGGACGCCAATCTGGTCGGCATCGCCTCGACCGGTGGAAATGTTGGCGTACAACAGGTTTGCGCCAACAACCTGGGCCTGCTCGAGCTGTGTGGTGTCGCGGGCGTTCCGGTGTCGAAGGGCGCCGACGAAACGCTGGCCGGCCCGTTGCGAACCCCGTCGAAAGTTCACGGTCCACGGGGCCTGGGGTATGCCGACCTGCCCCCGAGCGGTGCCGCGTTGACCGAGTACGACTCGGCGACGGCCTGGGTGCGCGCAGCGCGGGCCTTTCCCGGCGAGCTGATCGGCGTGGCGACCGGCCCGTTGACCAATCTGGCACTGGCGCTGCGCGCCGAGCCCGCACTGCCAAACCTGTTGCGCCGACTGGTCATCATGGGCGGCTCCTACGACCACATCGGCAACACCACCGCCGTCGCCGAATGGAATATCAGCGTGGACCCCGAGGCGGCCGCCGAGGTGTTCACCGCCTGGTCCGCCGAAGACCTTGGGCCGCAGCGGCTTCCGATCTTGTGCGGCTTGGATCTGACCCGCAACGTCGCGATGACACCGCAGATCCTGGCGAGATTGGCGGACGCCGCGGAGTCGACGTCGACGATGATGAGCGTGCACGACGAACGGGGCACCCGATCGACGGCGTCCAATCCGGTGATTCGAGTTATCGAAGACGCGATGCGGTTCTACCTCGAGGGCTACTTCGACAACGGGCACGGATATCTGGCGCATCTGCACGACCCATTGGCCGCGGCGGTCGCGCTGGATCCCGAACTCATCGCGACCCGTTCCGGGCGGGTGGACGTGGAGCTTGCCGGGACACTGACCCGCGGCATGACGGTGACCGATTGGCGCCGGGAACCCAACGCGCACATTGGAGTTGGAGTCGATCCGGCAGTGTTCTTCGACCGGTTCATCGAACGTGTGGGGCCATTCGCGCGTCGGCTCGCCTCGTGAAGCACGAGGCTATGGAATAGTGGCGTATCTGCACAGGGTTGCGTTAGTCAGCATGGAAGGACCTACGCAATGACAGAGCTGGTTACGGGGAGGGCGCTACCAAATGTAGTGGTCACCGGCATTGCCATGACGACCGCACTAGCTACCGACGCCGAGACCACCTGGAAGTTATTGCTGGACAGCCGAAGCGGCATCCGCACCCTCGAAGATTCGTTCATCGAACACTACGACCTGCCGGTGCGCATCGGTGGGCACCTGCTGGAGGATTTCGACCAGGGATTGACGCGTGCCGAGCGGCACCGGATGGGTTGGCTGCCGAGGATGGCCGTCATCTTGAGCCGCCGGGTATGGGAGAACGCCGGTTCGCCCGAGGTCGACCACAACCGGTTGCTGGTATCGATCGGCACTGGCCTGGGCTCGGCCGAGCAGATCGTGTTCAGCTACGACGACATGCGCGCTCGCGGCAGGAAGGCGGTTTCTCCGCTCGCGGTGCAGAAGTACATGCCCAATGCTCCCGCCGCCGCAGTCGGGCTGGAACGGCACGCCAGGGCCGGGGTGATCACGCCGATATCGGCGTGCGCGTCCGGTTCGGAAGGCATCGCCCAGGCCTGGCGCAATATCGTCCTCGGCGAGGCCGATATTGCCATCTGCGGCGGCGTCGAGGTCAAGATCGAAGCGGTGGCGATCGCGGCGTTTGCGCAGATGCGCATCGTGATGTCGACCCGCAACGATGACCCGGCCGGGGCCTGCCGCCCGTTCGACAGGGACCGGACCGGCTTCGTGTTCGGTGAGGCCGGTGCGCTCATGGTCATCGAGACCGAGGAGCATGCGAAGGCCCGGGGTGCCAACATCCTGGCCCGGATCATGGGCGCCAGTATCACTTCGGACGGCTTCCACATGGTGGCGCCGGACCCCAACGGCGCGCGCGCCGGGCACGCGATGACCCGGGCGATTCAGCTGGCCGGGCTGACACCCAACGACATCGACCACGTCAACGCGCACGCCACCGGCACCTCGGTGGGCGACCTGGCCGAGGGCAAGGCGATCAACAACGCGCTGGGCGGCAACACGCCGGCGGTGTACGCGCCCAAGGCCGCGCTCGGTCACTCGGTCGGTGCGGTCGGCGCGGTGGAGTCGATCCTGACCGTGCTGGCGCTGCGGGATCAGGTGGTACCGCCAACGCTGAACCTGGAAAATCTCGATCCGGAGATCGACTTGGACGTGGTGTCGGGCAAGCCGCGGCCCGGCGATTACCGGTACGCGATCAACAACTCGTTCGGATTCGGCGGCCACAACGTGGCCGTGGCTTTCGGCCGGTACTGACACCGCCTTACTCGTAGATCCCTTCGAGGTACCACCGCCGCTGGCGATAGCAGAGCAGCAATGCGCGTTCGCTCTTTAGCAATACCTGGGCGCGGGCGGTGCGGCCCGGTGAACCGGTCGAGTTCAGGTCGGTATCCCACCACCGCTCGTCGACCGGCCAAGGCCCGGCCCACCAGCGCAGCGGGTCGTCCTGGCCGCGGGCGACCAGGCGCGCGGGGTCGGCGGAGAACATCCCCCGGCTGGTCACCCGTATCGGATTTCCTTGGGCATCAAGCAATTCCACCGGATCGTCGAGCAGCACCGCCGGCGACGGATCCGGCAGCTGGCCGGGCCAGGGCAGTCCCGGGTGCGCGTGCGGCACCGGCTCGTCGCCCAGCGGGGTCAGCGTGATGCGTTCGGCGGGCCCGCGGCCTCCGGACAACACCGGCACCCGCACCGCCTCCGGGCCGAGCAGACCCTGCACCCGCACCAGCGCCCGCTTCGCCCGCAGCCTGTCTTCCTCGCCGAGGCCACCCCATAACGGCAGTTGCAGTGCCTCGGCGGACACCACCTCCACCGCCTGCAGCCGCAGCAATGTCACCGGCGCCGTCGGGCGGGGGTGGCGGGCGGTCCGGTTGCTCAACCACCCGTCCAGTTGCCAACGCACCCGATCGGCGGTGGCGTCCTCGGTCAACGGCTCGGCGCACCGCCACACCCGGTTCAGTTCCTCGCCGTTGGCGGTGACGGCATGAATGGATAGCCGGGTGCATCCCACTCCGGCGGACATCAGCATCTGGTGCAGCGTGCCGGCCAGCGAGCGCCCGGCGAATGCCGCGGCGTCGACCCGGTCGATCGGCGGGTCGCAGTCCAGCACGGCCTCGAGTTCGGCCGGCGGCTCCCGCCCGGACGGTCCCCGCTCGGGTTCGCCGCGGGCGAACCGGTGCGCGCTCACCCCGTCGGTGCCGAACCTGGAAGCCACGTCGGTGGACGACAGCGCGGCGAACTGCCCGATGGTGCGAATTCCTAACCGCCACAACAGATCCGTGAGCTCCTCTCGCCCCGGACCCGACAAACTCGGCTCGGTGGCCAGCTGCCGGATCGACAGCACCGACAGGAACTTCGCATCGCCACCCGCCTGGACGATGTGGCCGGCCCGGGCGGCAAAGACCGCGGTGGACAACTGGTCGGCGATCCCGACCTGACACTCGGCGCCGGCCGCGGCCACCGCGTCGATCAGCCGCTCGGCGGCGGTGGCCTCGGACCCGAAATAACGGGCCGCTCCGCGCACCGGCAACACCAGGAGCCCGGGCCGCAGCACCTCGGCCCGGGGCACCAAATCGTCGACCGCCGCAACCACCCCTTCGAAGAAGCGGGCGTCGCGGTCAGCGTCGGCGGTGGCGATGTGCAGTTGCGGACAGCGGGCCGCCGCCTCCCGGCGTCGCAACCCCCTTCGCACACCGGCCGCACGCGCGGCCGACGAGCAGGCGATCACCCGGTTGGCCAAAGTGACCGCGATCGGGGTCGTCATGGATTGCCCCGCCGCTGCCGCCGCCGCGACGGCGGGCCAATCCATGCACCAGATGGCCAACACCCGGGAACCGGCCCTAGAAGAGGCCCTAGAAGACGCCACCGGTCTCACCCGGTTCGCGTTCGGCCGATCACCCGTCTCCCCGCGCACACCCCGCTGACCTGCAGCCGCACTCCGCTGATTCGTCCGAATCCGCAGACGGGGGTGCCGCGGTTACCCGCAGTGATCTCGTAACCGCAGACCCTGGCCTCCAACCGCGTGGGCGCTCCTTGCCAGTCGCCGTCGGTGACCAGCAGGGTGCAGCCCTTGAGCCGGGCGCGAGCCACCACTGCCCGCGCCCGGGTCAGCGGCACCCGGCGCCCACCCAGACCGAGCACCACCAGGTCCATGCCGTCGATCAGCACCGCGGCCACCTCCACCGGATCGGTCCCGGGATCCGGTATCACCGCGAGCCGGCTCAGGTCCGCCCCCATCTCCACCGCGGCCAGCAGCCCGATATCCGGCTGGCCGACGATGGCCGCGTTTCCTCCGGCCGCCGTTACCGCGGCGACCATGCTCAGCAGCAGTGACCGCGCTCCCGACAGCACCGCCACCGTCCCCCGGGGCAACTGCGCGGGCAACGCGTCGGCCAGCCACTGCGGGACCGGCAGTTGGGATTCCGATTCCGGCAGCAGCTCATCGGGGCGGGCGACAGGCGCCTTCTCGGGCGACTTCCCGGACAACACCGCGATCTTCGCGCGTAGCGATTCAAGCTGTTCGGTGCGATCCTGGTTGGAGGCGACAGCCGCCGTCATACAAGCCTCCTACCAGCATTTCCTCGATTGTTTTCGAATGTATGTTCGAGAGTAAACACCCACCCTCCGACAGCCGTCAAGAAACGTGAGAGGCTGCTTTATGCGCTCGGTGCTGCTGTGGCTCCTGGTGCTTTTTTGTGTCGTTTCTCCGGCGCCGAGCGAGGCCGCGCCGTGTCAGCCGGCGGAGTTCTTCGTCATCGACAACGCCGATCCGCTGTTCGAGCCGCAGGCCGACGTGACGATCACTCTCAACGGCGTCGCGGTGACGGGATCGACCCCGCTCGATGGGGTGTACTGGTCCAGGGCGCTGCAGCGGGTCACCTTCGAGCGGTCCCGCGAATTTCATCTGTGCGGCACCGGCGAGGCCGCCCTGCACATCGCCGCCGAGGCCCTGCGCCGTCAGTTCGACCAGGAAGCGGTGCTGTCCTTCGACTATCTGCCCCAGCATGCGCCGGAGCAGAACGCGATCCTCATCACGGTGCCGGATCTCGACATCCAGCACCTCGGCGATGCGCTCGCGGCCGACCCCGCGGCCCGCACCCGGCTGCGGGGCGCGTCCGTCACCGCGACCGACCACACCCTGATCCTGGTCGCCGCAAACGGCGATCGCGATGTGGCCCGCCAGCTGGTCAGCGAGGCTGGCGGCAACTGGAGCGCGGCCGTAATCGACTATGGCAGAAGCGAATTCGTGGAGTAGCTATTCCCACTCGATGGTGCCGGGCGGCTTGCTGGTGATGTCCAGCACCACGCGGTTGACCTCGGCCACCTCGTTGGTGATCCGGGTCGAGATGCGCTCCAGCACCTCATAGGGCACCCGGGTCCAGTCGGCGGTCATGGCGTCCTCGCTCGACACCGGCCGCAGCACGATCGGGTGCCCGTAGGTACGACCATCGCCCTGCACGCCGACCGAGCGCACCTCGCCCAGCAGCACGACCGGGCACTGCCAGATCAGGTTGTCGAGGCCCGCGGCGGTCAACTCCTCGCGGGCGATCGAGTCGGCGCGCCGCAGCGTGTCCAGCCGCTTTGCGGTGACCTCGCCGACGATCCGGATGCCCAAACCCGGACCCGGAAACGGTTGGCGCCCAACGATTTCCTCCGGCAGGCCCAGTTCCCGCCCGACGGCGCGCACCTCGTCTTTGAACAGCAGCCGCAGCGGCTCGACCAGCTTGAACTTCAGGTCGTCGGGCAGACCGCCGACGTTGTGGTGGCTCTTGATGTTCGCGGTCCCGCTGCCCCCACCGGACTCCACCACGTCCGGATACAGCGTGCCCTGCACCAGGAAGTCGACCTCGGATCCAGTGTCGGCCAAGATATCCCGCACCGCGCCCTCGAAGGACCGGATGAACTGCCGGCCGATGATCTTGCGCTTGCCTTCGGGGTTGGTCACACCCGCCAGCGCCGCGAGGAAGGTGTCGGCCGCGTCGACGGTGACCAGGTTGGCGCCGGTGGCGGCGACGAAATCGCGCTGCACCTGGGCGCGCTCACCGGCCCGCAACAACCCATGGTCGACGAAGACACACGTCAGCCGGTCTCCGATGGCGCGCTGCACCAGCGCCGCGGCCACCGCGGAGTCCACCCCGCCGGACAGCCCGCAGATCGCATGGCCGTCGCCGATCTGGGCCCGCACCTGTTCGATCAGCGCCTCGGCGATGTTGGCGGCGGTCCACTGCGCTCCGAGACCGGCGAAGTCGTGCAGGAACCGGCTGAGCACCTGCTGCCCGTGCGGGGTGTGCATCACCTCGGGGTGGTACTGCACGCCGGCCAGCCGTCGGGCGCGGTTCTCGAAGCCGGCGACCGGCGCACCGGAGCTGCTGGCCACCACGTCGAACCCCTCGGGCGCCGCCGTGACCGCGTCACCGTGGCTCATCCAGACCGGTTGCATCTCGGGCAGGCCCGAATGCAGTTCGCCGCCAAGCACTTTCAGCTCGGTGCGACCGTACTCGCTGGTGCCGGTGTGGGCGACGGTCCCACCCAGCGCCTGCGCCATCGCCTGAAATCCATAGCAGATGCCGAACACCGGCACCTCGAGGTCGAACACCGCGGGATCCAGTTGCGGGGCACCCTCGGCGTACACGCTGGCCGGTCCGCCGGACAGCACCAGCGCCACCGGATCCTTGGCTTTGATCTCGTCGATCGAGGCGGTGTGCGGAATGACCTCCGAAAAGACCCGCGCTTCGCGAACACGACGGGCGATCAACTGCGCATACTGCGCGCCGAAGTCGACGACAAGCACCGGCCGAGCCGGTGTTTGAGGTATATCGACGTCAGCGGATTCTGCCACGGCAGTCAGCTTAGTGGCTGGCGATGACTGCCCGGCTGGGGCTCGCGATGTCTTATGGACGTATCACGCACCAGAGCTTTACGAGCTTCTCGTCCTCGAGCGCGGTTGGTCGGCCACCCGCTACGGCAAGTTCATCGCCCGTGGCTGATCGACGCCCTGCTCGAAACCTCGAATCGAGCTTCCCCTCCTACAGCGCGAACGCCTGACGCACCGCCTTGACGTTTTCCGGGTCGCCGTCGAAGTCGATGCGCCGCAGCGCCGCCTTGCGCTTCGTTTCGCCCGACCCCAGACGGGCGGTCACCAGATCCGCCGCGCTGGCGGTGATGGTCACCGAAGGCTCGCCGTGAGCACCGGCAAGGCGCCCTTGCGTGACCGCGAAGTCGAAACGGCGGCCGTCGATCCCGGCCCGGCACGTCGCCTCTAACCCGGCCGCCTTCCGCGAGTCGAACCCGAGCAGGATGCCGGCCAGGAACCCGTTCAGCGGCGATACCGGGCCACCGTCGATCGGATCCAGCCGGTCCAGACCGAACCACGCGATGCTCTGCAGGATGGGCAGTACCCGCTGCCAGCCCAGGTCGCTGAGGGTGTAAACGGTGCGCCCGATCGGGGCGGGTAAGTCGGTGCGCTCCACCAAGCCGGCGTCGTTCAGCTCGTTGAGTCGCTCGGCGAGCAGATTGGTGGCGATGCCAGGCAGTTCAGCACGCAGGTCCGAGTAGCGGCGGGGGCCGCCGACCAGCTCGCGCAGGATCAGCAACGTCCATCGCTCACCCAGGACGTCGAGCCCGCGCGCGATCGGGCAGTTCTGGTTGTAGTTGCGAGTCCGCATTACCCCACCCTACCAGCGGTAGACATCTTTTTCCACCTAATACTTGATTTATTTGTCTATGAACTTTACTGTCGTGTCCATGCGTAGTCACCCAGTGTTGCCGATTTTTCGAAATCGCCCCGCGCTTGCGCTCACCGTCATCTGCCTGTCCGTCTTTGTCATCAGCGTCGACGCAACCATCGTCAACGTCGCCCTGCCCACACTGTCGCGCGAACTCCACGCCGACACCGCGCAGCTGCAATGGATCGTCGACGCGTACACCCTCGTCATGTCGGGGCTGCTGTTGTCGGTTGGCAGTCTCAGCGATCGGTACGGCAGGCGGGGTTGGCTCAGCCTTGGGCTGGCCGTGTTCGCCATCATGTCTGGCCTTGCGGCGCAGGCGAATTCGGCGGATCAACTGATTGTCGCGCGGGCCGCCATGGGTGTGGGCGCGGCGGTGATCTTCCCGACCACGTTGGGGCTGATCACCAACATCTTCACCGACGAGGGACCACGCGCCAAGGCGATCGGGCTCTGGGCCGCCATGGTGGGCGTCGGGGTGGCAGTGGGGCCGATCAGCGGCGGCTGGTTGCTCGAGCACTTCTGGTGGGGCGCGATCTTCATGGTGAACATTCCGATCGCGGTGCTGGCGATAGCCGGTGGCATCCTGTTCATTCCGACCTCTCGCGACCCCGCGGCGCCACGCATCGATGTTCCCGGGCTGGTCCTGTCGGCGGCCGGAATCACGACACTGGTCTACACCGTCATCGAGGCGCCCACCTGGGGATGGACCAACACTCGCACCGCGCTCGGCTTCATGCTCGCCGCCGTCCTTCTCGCCGGGTTCGCGCTCGCCGAGCGGCGCAGCACCCATCCGATGCTGGACGTCACGGTGTTCCTCAACCGCCGGTTCTCCGGCGGCAGTCTCGCGGTGACCGCTGGTTTTCTGACCTTGTTCGGATTCATTTTCGTGATCACCCAGTATTTCCAGTTCATCAAGGACTACACCGCATTTCAGGCCGGCGTGCGGTTGCTGCCGGTCGCCGTCTCGATAGCGCTGGCCAGCATCCTGGGACCCCGGCTCGTCGAACGGTTGGGCAGCACCGTCGTCGTCGCCGGAGGCCTCGTGGTATTCGCGGCCGGGCTGGCATGGGCGTCCACGGCTGACGCAGCAACGCCCTACAACCAGATCGCGATGCAGATGGTGCTGCTGGGCGGTGGCCTCGGGCTGACCACAGCACCGGCCACCGAAGCGATCATGGGATCCCTATCGGCCGACAAGGCCGGGATCGGCTCAGCCGTCAACGACACCACCCGCGAATTCGGCGGCACCCTGGGTGTCGCCATCGTGGGCAGCGTCTTCGCGTCGGTGTACAGCGGAGGTATCGGCTCGGCCGCTGCCCTGGCCGGACTGCCCGCCGATGTTCACGCAGCGATGGGACGCTCAATGGCTTTGGCGCACGACGTCATCAAGCAGCTGCCGGCGGAACGGGTCACCGCGGTCCGCGATGCCGTCGACGGCGCCTTCCTTGACGGCCTTCAGGCGGGTTCGCTGGTTTGTGCGGCTATCGCCTTGGGCGCGGCAGTCGTCGTCGCGTGGCTGCTGCCCGCCCGGGCACAGGCCACTAATACCTTGCAGGGCAACATCACCCACAAAGAAAGGCAGCTGAACCCATGAATACACCCGTAGCGGCAAGCGGGAGCACCTACGTTCTGGGCCATGAGAACGTGGAGGTGCAGCGACTGCTCCTGCAAGGACAGCTGTATAACGACCACACCGAACATGCGCTACGAATCGCCGGGCTGCGACCGGGCATGCGGGTGCTCGATATCGGATGCGGCCCCGGTGACGTGTCATTCGTCGCCGCTCGGCTGGTCGGTCCAACCGGAACCGTGCTGGGAGTAGATGCCGCACCCGAGATGGTCGCTCTGGCCAGTGCCCGTGCCGCCGAACAAGGCTTGACGACAGTAGGTTTCAGGCAGTCCGGCATTGACGCGCTCACGTTGGACGAACCAGTCGACGCGGTAATCGGCCGGTTGATCCTGATGCACTTGCCCGATCCGGCGGCCACCCTGCGCCGACTCAGCACATTGGTGCACCCCGGGGGCACGATCGCGTTTTCGGAGAACGACATCACCGCAACGCGCAGCATCCCGGATATCCCGCTGTTTCGGCGGACAGTGGCGGGAATCGTCAGCGCCTTCGAGGCCATGGGGCTCAGCGCAGAGTTCGGCACCACACTGCACAACGTCTTCGCCGACGCCGGCCTGGGCTCACCGCGCCTGACGCAAGGCACACCGATCGGCACCGCCGCCGACCGCGACATCCTGGCTTATGCCGCGGAAGTCTGGCGGTTGGTATCCCCCATCGCGGAACAGAACGGCTTCGCCGTCGACGAGCTTTGGAACATCGACGAGTTTGTCCCGCGGTTGCGCGAGGCGGCGCTGGCGGCCAACGCGGTCATCACCATGCCGCCGCTCATCACCGCATGGGTGCGGATGCTGCCGGCTCGTGAATCGGAAGGGGAAATGGCATGACTGCGATCGAAACCCAGTATTCGACCGGGCTGTCGCAGCGCAACATCACGCAGGCATTGCTGGCCGCCGGAAAGGACCTCGAGCACCTGGCCCCCGCCGACCTGGGCCTGCTGGAGGACTTCCACACCATGGGCCGCTACGCGACCAGCCAACTGGTCGAGCTGGTCGGGATCACCAGTGACAGTTCGGTGCTCGACGCCGGAAGCGGGATCGGCGGTACCGCGCGCTACATCGCCGACCGCTTCGGCTGCGCGGTCACCGCGGTGGACCTCACCGACGAATACTGCGAAACCCACCGCTGGCTCAACCGGCTCGTCGGGCTGGACCAACGGATATCGGTTCATCAGGGCGATGTCACCGAACTCCCCTTCGCCGACGCCACCTTCGACATCGCCATCAGCCAACATGTCCAGATGAACGTGGCCGACAAAGCGCGCCTCTACTCCGAAGCCCGCCGGGCACTGGTCAACGGCGGACGACTTGGATTGTGGGACATCACCATTGGCGATCACCGCGAACTGAGCTATCCGCTACCCTGGGCCGATCGGCCCGCACACAGCCATCTGGTCGGCCCCGACGATTTGCGCGCCGTACTCGAGTCCTCCGGATTCACCGTCGAACACTGGAACGACCTCACCGAACCGGCGAGCGCGCTCATGCAAGCCCTGCTGGCCCAGCCCGCCAACCCGCTGGGCCTGCACGCCTTCGTGGCCGACTTCACCCGCAAGGCCGAAAACCTGACCGCCGCGTTGTCGGACGGACGGCTGCGGGTCATCCAGGGAGTCGCCCGAGCCGTCGCGGGAGGTTAACACCATGCAACGCAACGATGTTCCAGACCAGATCTACACGATGACATGGAGTGGAGGTCGCGGCGAGGTCAAGTTTCTCCGGCGGTCCGATGGGTCCCGGCTGCGCTACTTCACTGTGGGAACGGGGCCACCGCTGGTTCTACTGCACACGGTTCGCACGCAACTGGACTATTTCCAGCGCGTCATACCTGGGCTCCAGGACGAATTCACGATCTACGCAGTGGATTTGCCCGGCATGGGTTGGTCCGACATCGTCGCGGGCTCCCGCTACGATGAGCCTCAATTACGCAGCGCCGTAGTCGAATTCGTCAGACTGCTCGGCCTGCGCGGAGTGACCTTGGCCGGTGAATCGATGGGCGCGGCCCTTGCGTTATTGGCATCAATCGACCTGGCGGACAACGTGAGCACGGTAATCGCCTTCAACGCCTACGACTACCCAAGCGGGCTCGAACGCGGCAATTGGTTTGCCCGCCTGATCGGAACGGCCGTCCGCCTGCCCGGTTTTGGACCGATCTTCGCTCGGCTGGAGAATCAACTCATCCTGGGAGGAGTGCTGCGGGGCGGCTTCGCCGACCATCGCGCGCTGCCGAAGGACTTCCTCCGCGAGCTACGGCGCAGCGGCCGCCGGCGCGGCTATCCGACCGTCAACCGCGCCATCATGCGCAGCCTGAGCAGCTTCATCAACGCACGGAGCCGCTATCCGCAGGTGAAAGTACCCGTCACGTTGGTCTACAGCGAGCGTGATTGGTCGCGTCCGGCGGAACGAGAGCAGGTTGCTCGCCAACTACAGGTGGAGGCCATCACGCTGCCCGGCGTCGGCCACTTCTCCGCGCTCGAGCGCCCGACAGAAATGGTCCGAGTCATTCGGTATAGCACCGGAAGAGCCTCCGCTTCATGAACCAAACTCGAAGCCGCGTCGCATGGCACGGCACGTATCTCGTTCCTGCGTAACGCACCTCGGCGCGGATCCGGGCTGCCAGCGGGCCACCCGACTGCGCAGGCGACCCGCTGGCTGCACGTCAAGGCGCAGGGCGGTAGTGGGATTCGGTACCCGATCACGCCCTCGCAGTGCCGACGGCTAGGACGACAATCGCTGGTTCCACAGTCCGTCCGGGGATGCCGAGATTGCAGAGATCGTGCTTGGACCGAACCGATAGTGCGCTGGGTCAAGGTACGGGGTGTGCTCGCTTTGCCACACGGCTGACTCGGCCGAATACCGGGGCTGGGCGGGCTGGGGATGCTGCTGGCGCCCGTCGAAGCGGTCGAGCCGGTGCGCCGGCACCAGCCCCGTCAGCATGAGCTTCCCGATCTCGCGCAGCACGTTGCCCGCGGTGCGCCGGGTGTCCGCCGCTTTGACGTGGCGGCGGGCGATGGTGAGAAAGTCTTCGGGTTCCACGCCGGCGACATCACGCACATGGGTGGTCGGTCCGCCCACCTCCCAGCTTCCCAGGGCGGTCTCGGGCAGGTAATGGCGCAACCCGGACTCGAAGTACATGTCGGCTCCGAGTCGCTTGGCGTTCAGGCGCACCGCTCGCATGAACATCCACGGGGGAATTTCCATGAGCCGGACCGGGCGGCCCAACGCCTCACTCACCGCGTCGGCAACGTCGGCACCGGACAACAGCTTTGGCCCGGTCGGGCGGTAGGCGCGACCGTCATGGCGGTGCGGGTCAAGCAATGCCCCCACCGCGACCCGGGCGATGTCCTCATTGGACGGGGGCGCGTTGAGTCGTCCCCCGGTCCTCGGCGTCGGCAACACCCCGAGTTGGGCTGCAACCGGCAGCACCTGGAAATAGTTGTCCGCGAAGAATCCGGGATCAACCGCGACGTGGGCGGTGTCCGGCAGCAACTGAAACAGCTTGTCGGACAACCAGTGCTGGCGCGTCATCAGAGACGGATGCTCGGGACTGGCCAGCCACTGTCCCAGCGCGACCACCGCCTCAACGCCGGCGCTGCGCGCGGCCACGGCAAAGGTGACCGCACTGTCGAGCGCGTGCGGGTGGTACGGGGGGTTGAAGAACAATCGGTCCACGCCGTCAACCGCGGCCTGAACCTGTTGAATATCAAGCATATCCGCCACGACGATCTCAGCGCCCAAGGCCCGCAAACGGGCACTGCGCCCGTCGTCGCGACGTACCAATGCCCTGGTAGCCACGCCCTGTTCCAACAATTGGGCCGCCACCGCGCCCCCGATCCTTCCCGTCGCGCCGGTAACCAGCACACGTGTGTTTGTCATCGGACTTCCCTTCCCTGTTTGGATCACAAAATGTGACCGATGGTTACTTCCGCAGTATGCGGTCGCGATGTGACCGTTGTCAACATCTCGGCGACGTGAGATCGTGATGGCATGAGTTCCGTCAGCGCCGGCCCCCCCGGCAAAAAGGGCTACCACCACGGTGCGTTGCACTCGGCCCTTATCGAGGCGAGCATCGCGCTGGCCCGCGAGGGCGGACCCGATCGGGTGGTCCTCCGCGAGGCGGCCCGGGCCGCCGGAGTGTCGCACTCGGCCGCCTACCGCCACTTCGCCGATCGCGAGGCGCTGTTGGCCGAGGTGTCGGGCTATGCGCGCAACGAGCTCGCCGCGCAAATGCGCCGACGCGTCGATCGCGCCAACGACCCTCGCAAGAGGCTGCGCGCGGTCGGCACCGCCTATATCGACTTCGCGATCTCCGAGCCGGGACTGTTTCGCACCGCGTTCACCTCGCATCCCGCGACGTCCGGCGGCGCAGAGCACGATCGAGCGACAACGGGCCAAGACCCGTTCGAGGTCCTTGGTCAAGTGCTCGACGAAGCCCAAGCCGCCGGTCTATTGGATGCTCGCCGCAGGCCGGGAGCCGAGGTTGCCGTCTGGTCTGCGGTGCACGGGCTGGCCAGCCTGCTCCTCGACGGACCGCTACCCAGGAGCCCCGCGGCCGTCAAATTCTCGCGAGCCCAAGTGTTCGACCTCATCGAGCGTGGCCTGCTGAACGACACCTAGATCGGCGGCTCGCGCCGCGCAACGGCCGGTGAATCGCTGGCGGCACACACGCAAGCATGGTGGAGTGGTATCGCCCAACTACTGCGACAGTGAGGATCCTCTGTGCTGGGTCTGCCAGAGAAGGTGCGCGCCTGCTTGTTCGACCTCGACGGTGTGCTCACCGATACCGCGAGCGTGCATACCAAGGCCTGGAAGGCCACGTTCGACGCCTACCTGTCCCAGCGAGCCGAGCGCGACGGGGAGAAGTTCGTCCCCTTCGATGCCGCCACGGACTACCGGACATACGTCGACGGCAAGAAGCGGGAAGACGGGGTTCGGTCGTTTCTGGAGAGCCGGGGAATCGAGCTGCCCGACGGTCATCCCGACGACTCCGGTGCCGCCGAGACCGTTTACGGCCTGGGCAATCGCAAGAATGACATGTTCCAAAAGGTCCTCGAAAAGGACGGCGTCGAGGTGTTCGACGGGTCGCGGCGCTACCTCGAGGCGGTCTCGGCGGCGGGTCTGGGTATCGCCGTAGTGTCGGCCAGCGCCAACACCCCCGAGGTGCTCAAGATCACCGGTCTGGACCGGTTCATCCAGCAGCGGGTGGACGGCAACACGCTGCGCGAAGAGCACATCCCAGGCAAGCCCGCCCCCGACTCGTTCCTGCGGGGGGCGCAGCTGCTTGATGTCGCCCCCGACGCGGCCGCCGTGTTCGAGGACGCGCTGTCGGGTGTGGCGGCCGGCCGTGCCGGTAACTTCGGCTACGTAGTGGGTGTCGACAGAGTGGGCCAGGCCGAAGATCTCCGCAAAAACGGCGCCGACGTCGTGGTGACCGACCTAGCAGAATTGCTAGGGAATTCGAACGAGGTCAAGGCATGATCACCCAGGAAGCCTTCCCCGTCGAACCGTGGGTGGTCCGCGAGACACGGCTCGATCTGAACCTGATCGCCCAGTCCGAATCGATATTCGCCTTGTCCAACGGGCACATTGGGCTACGCGGCAACCTTGATGAGGGCGAACCTTACGGCCTGCCGGGCACCTACCTGAACTCGTTCTACGAGATCCGGCCGCTGCCCTACGCCGAGGCAGGCTACGGCTACCCCGAGGCCGGCCAGACCGTCGTCGACGTGACCAACGGCAAGATCATGCGCCTGTTCGTCGAGGACGAGCCCTTCGACGTCCGGTACGGCAAGCTGATCTCCCACGAACGCGTGCTCGACCTGAAGGCGGGAACGCTGACCCGCCACGCGCACTGGAGCTCGCCGGTGGGCAAGGAAGTCAAGGTGACCTCCACCCGGCTGGTGTCCCTGGCGCACCGCAGTGTCGCCGCCATCGAGTACGTCGTCGAGGCGGTCAATGAATTCGTCCGCGTCACCGTGCAATCCGAGCTCGTCACCAACGAGGACCAGCCGACGACGTCGGCCGACCCGCGGGTGGCGGCCATTCTGGAAAACCCGCTGGAGGCCGTCGACCACGAGGAGACCGAGTGCGGCGCGCTGCTGATGCACCGGACCCGGGCGAGCCAGCTGATGATGGCCGCGGGGATGGATCACCTGGTTGAGGTTCCGGGGCGGGTCGAGGTCACCAACGACGCGCGCGCCGACCTGGCGCGGACCACCGTGATCTGCGGGCTGCGGCCCGGGCAGAAGCTGCGCATCGTCAAGTACCTCGCGTACGGCTGGTCCAGCCAGCGCTCGCGGCCCGCGTTGCGTGACCAGGTCGCCGCCGCGCTGCACAGCGCGCGCTACAGCGGGTGGGACGGGCTGGTGAAGGCCCAGCGGGAGTTCCTCGACGACTTCTGGGACAACGCGGACGTGGAGGTCGAAGGCGACTCGGAATCCCAGCAAGCGGTGCGGTTCGGGCTGTTTCACCTGGTGCAGGCCAGCGCCCGGGCCGAGGGCCGCGCCATCCCCAGCAAGGGGCTGACCGGAACGGGATACGACGGCCACGCCTTCTGGGACACCGAGGGTTTCGTGCTCCCCGTGCTGACCTACACGTTGCCGCACGCCGTCGCCGATTCGCTGCGGTGGCGCGCGTCGACGATGGACATGGCCAGGGACCGGGCACACGAACTCGGCCTCGAGGGTGTGAGCTTCCCGTGGCGAACCATCCGCGGTCAGGAGTGTTCGGGCTATTGGCCGGCCGGCACCGCGGCCTTCCACATCAATGCCGACATCGCGATGGCCTTCGAGCGGTACCGCGTCGTCACCGGCGATCAGTCGCTGGAGGCGGACTGCGGCCTGAAGGTGCTGATCGAGACCGCCCGGCTGTGGATGTCGCTCGGGCATCACGACCGCCACGGTGTCTGGCACCTCGAGGGCGTGACCGGCCCCGACGAGTACACGGCGATCGTGCGCGACAACGTCTTCACCAATCTGATGGCCGCACACAACCTGGTCGTCGCCGCCGATGCCTGCAACCGCCACCCCGAGGCGGCCGAAGAGTTGGGCGTCACCAACGAGGAGACGGCCGCCTGGCGCGACGCGGCCGGCGCCGTCAACATTCCTTACGACGAGGAGTTGGGTGTCCACCAGCAGTGCGAAGGCTTCACCAAGTTCGCGGAGTGGGATTTCCAGAACAGGCACAAATACCCGCTGCTGCTGCACGAGCCGTATGTGCGGCTCTACCCGGCACAGGTGATCAAGCAGGCCGACCTGGTGCTGGCCATGCAGTGGCAGAGCCATGCGTTCACGCCCGAACAGAAGGCCCGCAACGTCGACTACTACGAGCGGCGCACGGTGCGCGACTCCTCGCTGTCGGCCTGCTGTCAGGCCGTGATGTGCGCGGAGGTCGGGCATCTGGAGCTGGCACACGACTATGCCTACGAGGCCGCGCTGATCGACCTGCGTGATCTGCACTCCAACACCCGCGACGGGTTGCACATGGCATCGCTGGCCGGCGCCTGGATGGCGATCGTGGCGGGCTTCGGCGGCCTGCGCGACGACGACGGCATCCTAGAGATCGATCCCGCCCTGCCCGACGGCATCACCCGGCTGCGGTTCCGGGTGCGGTGGCGCGACTTCCGGCTGATGGTCGACGCCAACCACGCCGACGTCACCTACACCCTGACCGACGGGTCCAGCGGTGAGCTGGCCATCCGGCACGCCGGTGAAGAGGTTCTGCTCAAGACGGAGTCGCCGACGACCTTCGCGGTGCGTCAGCGCAAGGCACTGCTGCCGCCGCCGCCGCAGCCGCCCGGGTGCGAGCCCACGCACCGGCGGACACAGGCCCACCAGCTCGCGGGTCAGTAAGCACGGGTCAGACGGCTGGTTGCCGAAACTGTAGCCATGCGACTACACTCGGGCTTAGTCAACTGACTACACCCGATGTTTTAGCAAGGACGACAGCCATGACAGACCAGATAACCGTCACCAAGCTGGGCAGCCGGATCGGCGCTCGGGTCGACGGGGTGCACCTCGGCGGCGACCTGGACCCAGCCGCCGTCGAGGAGATCCGCCGGGCGCTGCTGACCCACAAGGTCATCTTCTTCCGCGGCCAGCACCACCTCCATGACCAGCAGCAGCTCGCATTCGGCGGCCTGCTGGGCACGCCCGTCGGGCACCCGGCGGCCGGTGCGCTCGCAGCCAAAGGCGCGCCCGTCATCACGCCGATCAACTCGGAATACGGCAAGGCCAATCGCTGGCACACCGACGTCACCTTCGCCGCGAACTACCCGGCGGCGTCGATCCTGCGCGCCGTCACCCTGCCCAGCTACGGCGGATCGACGCTGTGGGCCTCGACGGCCGCGGCCTACGAAGACCTGCCCGAGCCGCTGCGGTGCCTCGTCGAGAACCTGTGGGCGCTGCACAGCAACCGCTACGACTATGTGACCACCGAAGCCGACCTGGCGTTGAGCGACGCGCAGCGGGCGTTCCGGCAAGCGTTCGAGAAGCAGGACTTCCAGACCGAGCACCCCGTGGTGCGCGTGCACCCGGAGACCGGTGAGCGCACGCTGATCGCGGGCAATTTCGTCCGCAACTTCGTCGGCCTCGACAGCCACGAGTCAAGCGCACTGCTGGAACTGCTGCAACAGCGAATCACCAAGCCCGAGAACACCATTCGCTGGAACTGGGAAGCCGGCGACGTGGCCATCTGGGACAACCGGGCCACCCAGCACCGCGCGGTCGACGACTACGACGACCAGCCGCGGCTGATGCACCGGGTCACGCTGATGGGCGATGTGCCGGTCAACGTGCACGGCGAGCGCAGCCGGGTGGTCAAGGGCGCGCCCCTCGAGGTGATCGCGAGCTAACCCGCGTCGGCGGTGGTGCCGATCGGGTCGATCGGCGACCAGCGCAGCGCGCCGGGCGCGTCCGCCGGCACCACCGGGTGCTTCGGCGCGATCGGCTCCAGCCGGCGGTAGGCATCACCCTGCAGCGGCCGCTGATCGATCTCGCCCTTGTTCGGCCACAGCGAGGCGGCCCGCTCGGCTTGCGCGGTGATCGACAGCGACGGGTTGACGCCCAGATTCGCCGAGATCGCGGCGCCGTCCACCACCAGCAGCGACGGATAGCCGTAGACGCGGTGATAGGGGTCGATCACGCCTCGGTCGGGGCTGTCGCCGATCACCGCACCGCCGAGGAAGTGCGCGGTCAACGGAATGTTGAACAGCTCGCCCCAGGTACCGCCGGCGACACCGTCGATCTTGGCGGCGATGCGGCGGGTCACCTCGTTACCGACCGGAATCCACGTCGGGTTCGGCTCGCCATGCCCCTGCTTGCTGGAGTACCAGCGGATGCCCAGCTTCCCGCGCTTGGTGAACGTGGTGATCGAGTTGTCCAGGTGCTGCATGACCAGCGCGATCACTGTTCGTTCGCTCCATTGGCGGGGATTGAGCAGCCGCAGCATCTTGCGCGGATCCTCGCCGGCGGTGTCGAGCAGCTGCCGCCAGCGCGGCACATCGGTGCCTTGTGGGCCCGGGCCGTCGGTCATCAAGGTCTGCAGCAGCCCCATGGCGTTGGAGCCCTTGCCGTAACGGACGGGTTCGATGTGGGTATCCGCCGTCGGGTGAATCGACGACGTGATCGCCACCCCGTGCGTCAGGTCCAGATCCGGGGAGACCTTCAACCGTCCGGCGCCGACGATCGATTCCGAGTTGGTTCGGGTCAAGACGCCCAAACGCGTTGAGAGACGGGGCAACCGACCCTTGTCCCGCATCTTGAACAGCAGATGCTGCGTCCCCCAGGTGCCCGCGGCCAGGATCACATGGCTCGCGGTGTACGTGCGCCGATCCCGGCGCAGCCAGCTTCCGGTGCGGACGGTGCGGACACTCCACAATCCGTCGGACCCCTGCTCGAAACTCTTCACCGTCGTCATCGGAATTACTTGCGCGCCAGCAGATTCCGCGAGTCCGAGGTAGTTCTTGAGCAGGGTGTTCTTGGCGCCGTAACGGCAGCCGGTCATGCAGCAGCCGCATTCCAGGCAGCCGGTGCGGTCGGGGCCCGCGCCGCCGAAGAAGGGATCTGGCACCGTCTTTCCGGGCGTCTTGGTTCCGTCGGGGCCGAAGAACACCCCGACCGGGGTCGGCACGAAGGTGTCTCCGCATCCCATGTCGTCGGCGACCTGCTTGACGATCCGGTCGGCGTCGGTGAACGTCGGGTTCTCGACGACACCCAGCATCCGCTGCGCCTGCCGGTAGTGCGGCATCAGCTCGCCGCGCCAATCGGTGATGTGCGACCACTGCTGATCGTTGAAGAACGGATCGGGCGGCACGTACAACGTGTTGGCGTAGTTCAGCGACCCGCCGCCCACTCCGGCGCCGGCCAGAATCATCACGTTCTTCAGCGGGTGAATCCGCTGAATGCCGTAGCAGCCCAGCCTGGGCGCCCAGAGGAACTTGCGCAGATCCCACGACGTTTTCGCGAATTCCGCGTCGGAGTAGCGCCGGCCGGCCTCCAATACGCCTACGCGGTAACCCTTTTCGGTCAACCGCAGCGCACTGACACTGCCGCCGAAACCCGAACCAATGATCAGGACGTCGAAATCTGGCTTCATTCCCACCAGTATGAACTTACCGGCCAGTAACGGGCTAGTGGCGCTTACCGCCGGCCGAGCGTGCGGCCAGCCGCGCGTTCGGTTTCGAGTGTGCGGCCAGCCGCGCGTTCGGCGCCAAACCTCAGATGCCGACCGTCAGCCCGACCTTCTGGAATTCCTTGAGGTCGCAGTAGCCGGCCTTCGCCATCGATCGGCGCAGGCCGCCGACCAGGTTGAGGCTGCCGAACGGATCGTCGGACGGCCCGTTGAGCACCTGCTCGAGCGGCGGCCGCTCACCGACGGCGATCTGCAGCAGCGCCCCGCGCGGCAACGACGGGTGCGCCGCCGCGGCCGGCCAGAACCAGCCGCCGCCGAGCGCCTCGTCGCTCTCGGCCAGCGGCGTGCCCAGCACCACCGCGTCGGCACCGCAGGCGATGGCCTTGGCCAGCTCGCCGGAGGTGTGGATGTCGCCGTCGGCCAGCACATGCACGTAGCGGCCGCCGGTCTCGTCGAGGTATTCGCGGCGCGCGGCCGCGGCGTCGGCGATCGCGGTGGCCATCGGCACGCTGATGCCCAGCACCTCGTCGCTGGTGGTCACGCCCCGGGTGGAGCCGTAGCCGACGATGACGCCGGCGGCGCCGGTGCGCATCAGGTGCAGCGCGGTGCGGTGATCGAGCACACCGCCCACGACCACCGGCACGTCGAGCTCGGAGATGAAGCTCTTCAGGTTGAGCGGCTCGCCGTTGGAGGCGACGCGTTCCGCCGAGACGATGGTGCCCTGGATGACCAGCAGGTCGATGCCGGCCTGCAGCAACGCCGGGGTCAGCGACTGCGCGTTCTGCGGGCTGATCCGTACCGCCGTGGTCACGCCGGCCTCGCGGATGCGGGCCACCGCAGCGCCCAGCAGGTCCGGGTTCAGCGGCACCGCGTGCAGCTCCTGTAGCAGCCGGATCGACGCCGAGGCTTCGGGCTCCTTTTCGGCGGCCTCGATCAGCTGCGCGATCTTGGCCTGTACGTCGGCATGGCGGCCGATCAGACCCTCGCCGTTGAGCACGCCCAGCCCGCCGAGCCGGCCCAGCTCGATCGCGAACTCGGGAGAGACCAACGCGTCGGTCGGGTGCGCCACCACGGGGATCTCGAACCGATAGGCGTCCAGCTGCCAAGTCGTCGACACGTCCTGCGACGAGCGGGTGCGCCGGGACGGCACGATGCCGATTTCGCTGAGCTCGTAGGTCCGACGGGCGACTCTGCCCATCCCGATCTCGACCATGTTCAGTTCGCTACTCACCGCGCGTAGTAGTTCGGTGCTTCGACGGTCATGGTCACGTCGTGGGGGTGGCTCTCTTTGAGTCCGGCCGACGTGATCCGGACGAACTGCGCCTGCTGCAGCACCTCGATGGTCGGCGAGCCCGTGTAGCCCATCGCGGCGCGCAGGCCGCCGGTCAGCTGGTGGATTACCGACGACAGCGGGCCGCGGAACGGCACCCGGCCCTCGATGCCCTCGGGCACCAGCTTGTCCTCCGAGAGCGCGTCGTCGGCGAAGTAGCGGTCCTTGGAGTACGACTTGCCGCCGCTGCGGCCCGCCATCGCGCCCAGCGACCCCATGCCGCGGTAGCTCTTGAACTGCTTGCCGTTGACGAAGATCAGCTCCCCGGGCGCCTCGGCGGTGCCGGCCAGCAGCGAGCCCAGCATGGCCGTCGACGCGCCGGCCGCCAGCGCCTTGGCGATGTCGCCGGAATACTGCAGCCCGCCGTCGGCGATGACCGGCACACCGTGCGGTCCGCAGGCCGCGACGGCTTCCAGGATCGCCGTGATTTGAGGTGCGCCGACCCCGGCCACCACGCGGGTGGTGCAGATCGAACCCGGTCCCACGCCGACCTTCACGGCGTCGGCGCCGGCCTCGACGAGCGCCAAAGCGGCCGAGCGGGTGGCGACGTTGCCGCCGATCACCTCGACCTTCTCGCCGACCTCGGCCTTGAGTTTGCCGACCATGTCGAGCACCAGGCGGTTGTGCGCGTGCGCGGTGTCCACGATCAGCACGTCGACCCCCGCGTCGACCAGCATCATCGCGCGCACCCAGGCGTCACCGCCGACACCGACGGCGGCGCCCACCAGCAGGCGGCCGTCGCTGTCCTTGGTGGCCAGCGGGTGTTGTTCGGTCTTGACGAAGTCTTTGACGGTGATCAGCCCGGTCAGCCGGCCGTGGCCGTCGACGATGGGCAGTTTCTCGATCTTGTTGCGGCGCAACAGGCCCAGCGCCGCGTCGGCGCTGACGCCCTCGCGGGCGGTGATCAGCGGCGCTTTGGTCATCACCTCGGAAACGGGCCTGGTCTGGTCGACCTCGAAGCGCATGTCGCGGTTGGTGATGATCCCGACGAGCGCGCCGGAGTCGTCGACGACGGGCAGGCCGGAGATCCGGAACCGGGCGCACAGCGCGTCGACCTGGGCAAGTGTGTTGTCCGGACGGCAGGTGACCGGGTCGGTGACCATGCCGGCCTCGGACCGCTTGACCATCTCCACCTGGCCGGCTTGTTCGGCGACCGGCAGATTGCGGTGCAGCACACCCATGCCGCCGGCGCGGGCCATCGCGATGGCCATCCGCGACTCGGTGACGGTGTCCATCGCCGAGCTCACCAGCGGCACTCGCAGCCGGATCTTCTTCGTTAGCTGGCTGGAGGTGTCAGCAGTGGCGGGAACCACATCGGAGGCCGCGGGCAGCAGCAGCACATCGTCGTAGGTCAGGCCCAGCATCGCCACCTTGTTCGGGTTGTCTCCTCCGGTCGGCACCCCCTCGTCGGCCAGACCGCCGACGCGCAGGTAGGGACTTGCGACCAGGTCGGAGCTGTCTTCGAGATGGGACGTGCCACGGGACATCGGTGAAACCCTCCATGCGCGCGCGGAGCGAGAAACCCATCCTATCGGTCCCGGCCGTCGGGGAGTTGCACCTGTTGGCGCGCCGCCCGCCCCAATCGGAGCGCCGGCGACGCACATCTACCTGCTGGCGTTACCACGGCCCGCTTGCGTAGGCTATGGGGCGTGCGTGACCACCTCCCCCCGGGTTTGCCACCTGACCCGTTCGCGGACGACCCGTGCGACCCGTCGGCGGCGCTGGACGCCGTCGAGCCTGGACAGCCTCTGGATCAGCAAGAGCGGATGGCGGTCGAGGCGGACCTGGCCGATCTGGCCGTTTACGAAGCCCTGTTGGCGCACAAGGGGATTCGCGGACTTGTCGTGTGCTGCGACGAGTGTCAGCAAGACCACTATCACGACTGGGACATGTTGCGGGCCAACCTGCTGCAACTGCTGATCGACGGCACCGTCCGCCCGCACGAGCCTGCTTACGACCCGGAGCCCGACGCCTACGTCACGTGGGATTACTGCCGGGGGTACGCCGACGCCTCGCTCAACGAAGCGACGTCGGACGCCGACGGATTTCACCGGCGCCACTGATTGTTTGAGCGGCCCGCTTTCTAGGGCGTACTGCTCGGCTCGACCGATGAGTGGGGCCGGTGACGGCCCGCAGCGGGACTCGAGGGCGTCGCCGAGCTCGGAATCGACGAGATTTGGGACTGCGGAGCCGGCAGCACCGCCGAACTTGGTGGCGGCGCGGCCGGTGGGAGCGTCGCATTCGGGTCGCGCGAATCAACTCTCGCGTTCAACAGATCGATCTCGTCCAGCAGTTCTTTTCGGCCGGCGCTGTCGTTCATCGACTGCACGGTGCTGCTGACTTCCGCCAGCTGGTTCTCGGCCTGGGTCCACTGCCCCTTGTCGATCAGTTGCTGGACTTTCGCCAGATCGGCCTTGGCACTCAACATGATCTGGTTCTGGTTGGCTCGCGGCTCGTCAAAGAACATCGAGTGCAGGCCGTACAGCGTCCCCCCGGGACGGGCCTCGACCACCATCGCGCCGAATCCGCTGAGGGCCAACAATGTCGCCGCCACCGAGCCGATCGCTACAAGGCCGCGCCGGCCACGACGCTGCTCGGCCATTCCGGCGCGCAGCGCCCCGACGGCTTCCTCCGGCGAAACCAGGGCGCTGGCCGGTGGCCACCGCAAGTCGTCGCGCCAATCCCCCAGCAGGGTGGCCAACGCATCGTCGTTGGGATCGTCGACGTCGATCGGCTGGCGTTCGGCCAGCGCGTCGAGCAGCAGATCGCTCCGGCTCAACTCGTCGAGCCCCGGCCGGTCTGAGAAACCAAATTCAGGCATAGTCACCTGCTGCAACCATCTCGGATTTGAGCCGCGACAAAGCTCGGTGCTGAGCTACCCGGACGGCCCCTGGCGTTGCGCCGACGGCGGCGGCGGTCTCTTCGGCGGACAGGCCGACGACGACGCGAAGGATCAGAATCTCACGCTGCTTGGCGGGAAGGATATCGAGTAATTCGTTCATGCGGCTGACCGAATCGGCTTCCAGGGCCCGCTGCTCAGGGCCCGCTTCGGACGACCAGCGCTCGGGAACGGAATCGGAAGGGTAGGCGAGGTCGCGGCCCGCGGCCCGATGGGCGTCGGCCACCTTGTGTGCCGCAATGCCGTACAGGAAGGCCAGAAAGGGGCGTCCTCGATCCCGGTAACGCGGCAGTGCTGTCAATGTCGCCAAGCACACCTCCTGAGCCACATCGTCGGCTGTCAGGCCCCCCCGCTCGACTATGCCTACTCGCGCCCGGCAATATCGCACCACAATCGGACGGATGGTCTCCAGCACCTCCCGTAGGGCGTTTCCATCTCCCGCCACGGCTTCTGCAACCACAGCGTCGAGACGTTCACCTTGAATTGTCATCGACGGCGGTATCTCCAACGTTACAAACCGGACACATCGCGGGCTAACTCTCGCAATGACCATAACGGCCGCAAGCCGTTTCAAGCGGAAAGCCAGGTTCCACCGGCGCGCCGCACCTGGCCTGCGCAGACATCCCGGATTTCGACCAGCTTTTGTGCCGAAAATGTGACGCTTCGGATATCGATCAGCAAGCAAGCCACCGCCCATCGCAGCGGTATCAGTCCCGAGCGGGCGGTGGCGTCCAGCGCGGCCTCCGCCACCACGCGGGCGCGCTCGGTGGTCGCCGGCGCTACACAGCGCGGCGGCAAGCACCACCTCGCTCTTGACCCGGTGCCGCTCGGAGGCTTGTCCCATGGCCTGCGCGAGCTCGACGGCCTCCTCGGCACGACGAACCGCGACCGCACCGTCGCCGCAGGCCATCGCCAACTCGGCGCCCACCCATCGCCGGCGCACCGGCAGCCGGTCCGGCACCGCTCCCGTGATCGCACAGGCAGCCAACGCCGAGTCCGCGCGTGCCAACAGTGCCGCCGCGGCGGCGAAGCGGCCGACGCCCAACGCGTCGGCCGCCAATCCGATCAGGGCGTCGCCGCGAGCTTCGGGATCGGCGCCGGCGAGAGCCAGGGCACGACCGTCCCAGCCCCGGGCCCGCGCGTGCCAACCGAGTTGGCGCAGAAACGATCCCTGCGTGCTGTGGGCCAACGAAACCAACGGGGCGACGAGCCGGCCGGACGCCGCGCTGCGGCGCAGCACCGCCAGGTCGCGGTAGGCACTGCCGTAGCGGCCCTGCCCGCCGGCCGCGACGGCGCGCAACCAGAGTTGGTTCGGTGTCCTCGCCGTCGGCAGGGGCCAGTGGGCCGGCTGGTCGCCGAACGCGGCAGCGGCCAGCGTCGGCTCAATCATCGAAGTGTGACGAGTTTCAATCACGGTGATAGTAGTAAACAGTTCGTGCTGCTGGTGTTACCGAAATGTTAATCACGATCATCTCTGTAATAAATGACACTAACCAGTCCCTGGGCCCTGAGCTGGGAAATCTCAGTTTGGTCAAGTCCCTGGTAGCACCGTTCTCCTACGCCAAATACGTGGCAGATGAACGCGGAGTTAATTCTGTTCCAACCTCTATATACTTTGTCACACTAAGCGCCTATTGACGGAAATTCATGGACGCCCCTAAGTTCTAGCAATGACGGGTAGTCATCGGTGACGCCACCCTTAAATCAGTTGCACACTCACTTGCGAACCTAACCTCACTAGGCCGCGCCGTGCAGAGAGGGAACTAACCATGCCACAGCCGGAGCAGCTACCCGGGCCCAACGCGGACATCTGGAACTGGCAACTGCAGGGACTGTGCCGCGGCGTTGATTCATCGATGTTCTTCCACCCCGACGGCGAGCGCGGCCGTGCCCGCATGCAGCGTGAGCAGCGCGCCAAGGAGATGTGCCGGCAGTGCCCGGTGATCCAGCAGTGCCGGTCGCACGCACTCGACGTCGGCGAGCCCTACGGAGTGTGGGGCGGCCTGTCCGAATCAGAGCGCGACATGCTCCTGAAGGGCGACATCGGCCGCAACCGCGGCATTCGCCGCTCGGCCTAGTCAGCACGCGCGAAAGATCCCACCGCGACGTATCCGAGCGCCAGGGCGAGAACGGCGAACTTGATGAGAGCGGCGGTTCGCGCACGCCGCGAATACACGCCGACGCGGGTGCCGTCGAGTACCTTCAGCAGCGAGATACCCTCGATCGCGTCGCCGGCGACGGCAACAATCACGATGGCGGGCAACCCGGCTGGGTGGCCACGGCGCCGCCGCACCCGTTCCACGAGCAGGGCCAGGAGGCTGCCATAGGTTGTCATGTAGCCGAAATCCAGCCACATGGATAACCGCGCGGCGCGCTGACCGTCGCTGCCCCAGCGGGCCATGATTGCCTCGGCTCGGGAAGCGTTGCCGGCAAGCTCAAATGGGATGATCCCCGGACCGCCGGCCTGACGCATGCGCCGTTCCAGCACAAGCATCACCGCGGTGTAGGCGGCGAAGGCCATCATCGATACCCCGAGCCGGTTGGCTCCTATGCGATTCGTCATCGTGCTCGCCTTTGGGTTTTCTTGTCATCACAGTCGAAGTTAGACCCTGCCAGCACTCCGCGCGGCCACAGCCGAAAACTGAACAGCACGTTCTCAGCCGGAGATTCGGTCGAAGTCGATCACGAGATGGGCGGGGCCGCGGAAGATTTGGCTGCGGCGGTACGGTGGCGGGTCGATGACCAGCCGTGGGTTCTCGACGCGTCGCAGGAAGGTCTCCAGCGCGACGTTGACCTCCAACCGGGCGAGCGGCCCACCCATGCAGACGTGTATGCCGCTGCCCCAACCGAAATGCTCATTGTCGGGGCGTTCGGGGTCGAACTGGTTCGGGTTCGTGAATCGTGCCGGGTCGCGGTTTGCCGCGCTGTACATCAGATGCACCGCACAGCCCTTCGGGATGACGGTCCCGGCGATCTCGATATCGGCCGTTGCGCTGTAGCTGGGAAAGAACTGCACCGCCGACTGCAGGCGCTGAACTTCCTCGATGGCGCCGGGAATCAGCTCCGGCTGGTCGCGCAGCCGCTCTAGGGCTCCCTGGTTGCGCACGAATGTCATCACGCAGTTGGCGATGGTGTTGACCGTCGAGTCATGCCCGGCGACCAGGAGCAGTATCCCGTTGGCGACAGCCTCTTTCGGCGACATCGCCCCGTCGGGACCGTCGCTGTCGTTCACCAGTTTGGACAGCAGGCCTTCGCCCGGTTCTTCCAAGAAGCGGTGGATCAGGTCGGACATGTACTGCGTGAGCGCCGCCGTGCTGTCGGTGCCCTTGCGGGCACGAGCGTGGCCTTCCGCGGTTGCCGCATCGGGGCCTAAATCCGTGCCCGCCATGAAATCGTGAATCCAGGCGTGGAAGGTGGGTTCATCCTCGAGTGGAACACCCAAAATCTTGCAGATGACTGCCACCGGAACCGGGTACGCATACTCGTCGACAACATCGAACCTGTTCTCGCCCTTAGCTTTAACCGCGTCGAGCAGCCCGGTGCAGAGGCGTTGGATCTCAGGCTCCATGTTCGGAATGACATCCGGGGCATGCGGCGGTCCGAAATGCCGCATCAGTTGACGGCGGGCCCTGTCGTGGTCGGGTGGGTCGGACACGATGATGCTGGCGTCGTGGCCGTAGCCGTCAGGGTCCGCGATTCCAGGCTGGGCCTCCACCCCTTGTCCACCGAGGGGGCTGCGGGTCAGATCCGAACTGATCCGAGGATCGTGAGCCAACGCCAGCAGTTCCCGGTAACCCGTCACGACATAGGTGTTCTCGGCCACCCGTACCACCGGTGTTTCGCGCAGCTGGTCGAAGAACGGGTATGGGTCGTGGCGGTTCTCGTACTTCATCGCCTCCGCCCAGGCGATTTCAGCTCGTGTCATCGTGGCTCCTCGTCCGGGTCACGGTGTCGGGAGATGACTTCCGCGCCGCGCGACGTCGGATCATGGCCGGTCAAGACGACGTCGGGAAATGCGGTCGGCTCCCGCGGGTCCGGGAACCGGGCCGGGATCGGCTTGCTGTCCGTGGGCCGGTCGAAGCCCGGCGGCGGAGGCGGGAACGGCGCGGATTGCTCGATCAGAGACCCGTAGTACTCCAACCACTTGCCGTGATTGAACGTGACCGCACCCACGATGCGGCCCCGGTACCCGTATGCCGCGGCGAAGCGGCGGTCCTCGACGGAGCCCTGGGTGAACACGATCTGGTCGCCGAAGGAACACACGCCGACACCTTTGATGTTCACCCCGAACTGGGCCGACCAGAATGACGGCAGTGGCAGGTGCGGGCACCGGTCTATTTCCAGGCTGATCATGTTCTTCGCCGCGACCTGCGCGCCCGAAACGGCATTGTCCCAGTGCTCCAGCGAGAGGAACTCGTACTCGTAGAGCACATGGGGGGCACGGGCGACGTCGCCGGCGACGAAGATGGTGTCGGTTACCACGCCGTTGAAGTCGAACGCCCGGCAGCCGGCGTCGCAGGCAACCCCCCAAAATCCGGTGGCGAGTTGGGCACCTTCCAGCCATTCGATGTTGCGGATCGACCCCAACGACGCCACCACGACATCGACGTCGAGGGTGGTCCCGTCAGAGAGGCGGGCTCGCCGCACCTGACCGTCGGCGTCGCCTTCGAGGGCCTGGACCGCGACGCCGGTGCGCAGGTCGACCCCGGCGTCGCGCTGCATCTCGGCGGCGATCTCAGCGATCACCCCGCCCAGTGCCCCCACCAGCGGGCCGCCACCCCGTTCGGCAACCGTCACCGGCAGGCCGAGTTCGCAACAGACAGAGGCCATTTCGGAGCCGATGAAACCCGAGCCGACGATCAGCACGCGCCGCGGACCCGCGCGCAGGGCCGCCTGCAGCCGGGCGGCGTCATCGCTGGTGCGCAGCGTGAAGACGCCGTCCAGCTTGGCCTCCTCGGCGTTGAACCACGGGCGTGCCCGGGTGCCGGTCGCGATCAGCAGACGGTCGTAGGGGACCCTATCGCCATTGGCCAACAACACTTCCCGGTTGGCCCGGTCCAAGCCGGTGGCGGGCACCCCGAGTCGCCAGTCGGCGTCGATCGCGCGCATCCGGGGCAGCTTGGTGTGATCGGCGGCCACCCATCCCTGCAATACCTGTTTGGACAGGGGCGGGCGGTCGTAGGGTTCGTGCGGCTCGTCCCCGATGAGGGTCAGGGAGCCGGTGAAGCCTTCATCGCGCAACGCCTCGGCGGCCCGTAGCCCGGCCAACGACGCCCCGACAATGACGATGCGGCCCTGCGCCTTGAATGCCGCGACCAGCTCGGTGACCAATGATGCCGCGGAACTCATGGTGCCGTGCGGTCCGCGGGTGGGTCGACCTCAACCTGGATGGCCTGCACCGGACACGACGCCACGGCCCGCAACACCCGTTGGCGCTGGGAATCGTCGGGATTAGGGTCGTAGGCCAGCGCCTCCTCGCCATGCATTTTGAGGACATCCGGAGCCAGCGGGACGCATTGCGCGTATCCCTGGCAGCGATTGAGGTCCACCACAATTCGCATGTTCTGGCACCTTCCGGCAGCCGACGGTGCAGGCTGTCAACGCTGCGGCCGTGGATCAACATCCCGGCAGCGAGAGCAACAGTACGCAGGCGCGCGGGTCAAGCGCCAGATGCTTACGCCGTCGAGCGCTCCAGGACATGCACGCCGCACGCGGAACCGAGTCCGATCACGTGGGCCAGGCCCACTTTGGCGTCGGCGATCTGGCGGTCTCCGGCCTCGCCGCGCAGGTGGTGACAGATCTCCCATACGTTGGCGATGCCGGTGGCCGCGATCGGATGGCCCTTGGACTCCAGGCCACCCGACACGTTCACCGGCGTCGAGCCGTCGCGCCAGGTGGCACCCGAGTTGAAGAAGTCCGCGGCGCCGCCCTCCTCGCACAGCATCAAGTTGTCGTAGTGCACCAACTCGGCGGTGGCGAAGCAATCATGCAATTCGACGAGATCGAGGTCGGCGGGCCCGATGCCCGCCTGCTCGTAAGCGATGGTTGCGGCCTTTCGGGTGAGGGTGTTGACGTTCGGCAACACCTGGCAACCTTCTTCGTACGGGTCGGTGGTCAGCACCGACGCCGACACCTTCACCGCGCGCCTGCGCTGCTGCAGCGACAACGACTTCAGCGTCTCGCCACTGCACACGACGGCGGCCGCGGCGCCATCGCAGTTCGCCGAGCACATCGGGCGCGTGTTCGGGTACGCGATCATGACGTCGTTCATGATCTGCTCGAGGGTGAACCGCTTTTGGTATGACGCAAGCGGATTCAGGGTGGAGTGGGCGTGGTTCTTCTCGCTGATCTTCGCGAACAACTCGAAGCTGGTGCCACCGTACTTGTGGCCGTACTCGACGCCGATCTGGGCGAAGACGCCCGGCATCGTCTCCGTGCCGATCCTGCCGTCGATCGCCGCCACCGCCCCGTAGCGGCCCGCCGGTGTCCAGGTGTCCGCGTCCTTCTTCTTGGCCCCGCCCGCCAGCAGACCGGCGCCCGCGAGCTTCTCGACACCTACCGCCAGGCCGTAGTCCACCTCGCCGGCCTTGACGGCCATGATCGCGGTGCGCAATGCGGTGGCACCCGTCGCGCAGGCATTCGCGACGTTGTACACCGGGATGCCGGTCTGGCCGATCTGCTTCTGCAGCTGTTGGCCGATCCCGGCACTCGCGTTCATCAGGTTGCCCGCGGCAATCACGCCGATGTCCGCCATCGTGACGCCGGCGTCCGAAAGCGCGCCCATGGCTGCTTCGGCCGCGAGGTCGACGGTGTCGAGTTCGGGGTGCTTGCCGAACTTGGTCATCTGGATGCCGAGGATCCAGACCTCATCGCTTGCGCTCATCCCGACTCCTTCGTCAAATACGTTGCGGATCTTCTGAAGCCGTTCACGAGACGGGCGCGAAGCCGAAGCCGACCGCCTCGGTGCCCGCGGAGTCGGTGCCGATCGATTGAGTGGCGAGGCGCACTTTCATACCGTCGAAAACGTGCTCGGGATCGGGTTCGACGTTGATGAGGTTGGCGCGCACCTGTGTTCCGCCGCAATCGACCACAGCTGCCACGAACGGGGTTGGAATCCCGGGTGCCGCGAACGCGACGATGGTGAACGCGCGCACCGTGCCCTCGGTCGCGATTCCGACGGTCGTGAATTCGGTGGCAAAACACTTGGCACACGCGTTGCGTCGGTCGAAGAATCTGGCACCGCAGTTGACGCATTCCTGCGCGACCAGATGCGGATCGCCGTCGTCCAGCACCAGGTAGTCGACCAGTGGGATCTGCCCGGCCATGCGCACCTCCATCATTGGTGTCCTCGACGGTATCGCTTGGCGGCCGACCCACGTCGGCGGGGTGACTACGCGCCGACGAGCGGCTTGAGAGCGTCGCCCACCTTCGTGATGACACCGGGCGTGTAACCGTGTGTCGGGAGGTTGACGATCACGCCGTCGACGCCGACATCGAGTACCCGGCGTTTGATCTCGTCGGCTACTTGCTCAGGCGTGCCGGCGACAGCCCGGCCACCACGCGCCTCGCCGATGTCGCGGGGCGCATCGTCCAGGATGACAGTCAGCAAGGTGCTGGTCTCCAAAGTTGTGGGGTCCCGGTCGATTTCGTCGCAGCGTTGCCGCAACACATCAAGCTTGCCGGGCAACGCGTCGATGTCGGCGATCAGGTTGAGGTGGTCGGCGTACCGAGCGGCCAATCGGAACGTCTTCTTCTCACCGCTGCCGCCGAGCATGATCGGGATGTGGTCCCGATAGCGGGGCTCGTTGATCGCGCTCTCGGTGTGATACCACTTGCCGGAGAAGCTGGGGCGCTCGCCGTGGAACATTCCGACGACGATCTGCAACGCTTCCTCGAGCTTTTCGAACCGCTCGGTGAACGTGTCGAAGTCGAAGCCCAGTTGCCGGTGCTCCAGCTCGAACCAGCCCGCCCCGATGCCGAGGATTGCCCGCCCCGCGCTGACGACGTCCAACGTCGTCACCGCCTTCGCCAGCAGGGTCGGGTTGCGATAGGTGTTACCGGTCACCAACGTCGACAGCTGCACGCGCTCGGTGGCCGTGGCCAAAGCGCCCAGCGCGGTGTAGGCCTCCAGCATGGGTTCGTCGGGTTCACCTAGCCCCGGCAGTTGATAGAAGTGGTCCATCAGCAGCACCGTGTCGAACCCGGCGGCCTCGGCCTCCTGGGCCTGGGCCTTGACGGCGGGAAACAGCGCGGCGACCGGCGTGCCGTAGGAGAAGTTGGGAATCTGCAATCCGAGTCGAATAGTCACGCCCTAACGTAACCACGCGAGACGCCGATCACATTCCCGGCCATGGCCGCGGGGGCCATGCCGTGCGGGCTGCGGTGGACTAGGCGGTGTGGACGTTGGGCGTGCGTACGTGCTCGGGGCGGAAGCCCCGCCCAACGAAAATCGGCGGAATCGCTTGCAGGGGACCAAAACCCACGATCTTCGGGACAGGGATCGGGGACAGGTCACCGCTGAGATTGGGTGCGATCGCTCTGTCCTGCATCACGACCTGGAAGGCCTGGACTATCCGGGTGGGCAGCTCGCGGCGCCGCTGCACCTTCGCGAGGTCCGCGTCGGTCAGCCGGCCTTCGCGCAGCGGGGCGCACAGGATGTTGGCAGCGGCCACCGCATCGGCGACCGCGAGGTTGATGCCGACCCCGCCGGCCGGCGACATGGCATGCGCGGCATCGCCGATGCACAGCAGGCCCGTACGCCACCAAGTCTTGAGCCGGTCCACCCGCACGTCGAGCTCGCTGGTGTCGTCCCACGAGGTCAAGTCGTTGACGTGTTCACGCAGCCGCGGTTGCGCGGCGACCATGCGCTCCTTGAACGCCTCCAGCGATCCTTCCCGGGGGTGTGAGCCCTTGGGCACCAGACTCGCGACCTGCCAGTAGTCGCCGCGGTAAATCATGGCCATCATCAGGCCTTTGCGCAGCACCGCGAACAGTTCCTCGGGGTCGCCGGGGCGCCATTTCAGCCGGAACCACAGCACGTCCATCGGGGAATGCGCCGCAGCGATCGGCAGCCCCGCCGCGGCGCGTACCGCGGACTTGCGCCCGTCCGCGCCTATCACCAGCTCGGTGCGCACCTGAAGTTCCGGGGTGCGCACCCCGGCCACCCGAGGGCCATCGAAGATCAGATCGGTGACCTCCGCATTGCGGATCAGGGTGAATTCCGGATAGGCAGAGGCCTTTTCGGCAAGGAAGTCGAGGAAGTCCCACTGTGGCATCAACGCGATATAGGGCTGGTTGAAGCCGAGCCGTTTGAGCACGCTGAAGTTGCCGAAGGTGCGAAGTGAGCCGTCGGTGTCGAAGGCGACACGGTCGATCTTGGTGTGCGGGAGACGCAGAAACTCGTCGATGAACCCCAGCTCGTCCATGATCCGCAGGGTGCTCGGATGCACGGTGTCGCCGCGGAAGTCGCGCAGGAAGTCATTGTGCTTTTCCAGGACGACAACCGGGATCCCGGCGCGGGCCAGCAGCAGGGCGTGAACGAGGCCCGCGGGCCCGCCACCGGCAACACAGACCTGGGTCTGCAGAACTCGCGTCATGGCCTGACACTCCCTACGACCGTGGAATCAGCGGACCAGCGTCGTGCATGGAATACAATTGCAGCATACCTAAAGGAACGTATCACAGCTGTGTAGGAGGCGGTAATGACTGAACCGGTCTTGTCTCCCGAATTGGTGAACGCCGCGCTACGCGCCGCCGAAAAGCTGGGCAAGGATGTCGCCGACGTTCCTGTCACGACGATCGCGGGCGAGGCCGGTATCTCGAGAAGCACCCTGTTGCGTCGCCTTGGCGGCTCACGCTCCGCCTTGGACGACGCGGTCCGCGCCGCCGGGATCGACCCCGGCGGTCTACCGCCTGTCCGCGTCCGTGCCGTCGATGCCGCCGCAGCGCTGATCAGCGAATCCGGCTTGTCCGCCGGAACACTGGAAGCCGTTGCCGCGCGGGCGAATTGCTCGGTCTACAGTCTGCACGCCGTTTTCGGCGGGCGCGACGAGTTGATGCGGGCGGTGTTCGAGCGGCACAGCCCGGTCCTCGATATCGAGGAATACCTCGCGCGCCCCGGCGGCGACCTGACAGACATGGTGCGGGGTTTGTACCGAACCGTCGCGACCGCGCTGGGCCGCGAACCCCGCGTTGCCCCAGCGATTTTCGCCGAGGCCTTCGCGCGGCCAACCAGTCCCGCCGTGCAATCCCTGGTGGCCTACAGCGCACCGCGCATGTTCGGGGTGCTCGGTCGCTGGTTCGACGCCGAGATTCGCGCCGGTCGCATCCGCGACCTGCCCTTGCCGCTGCTGGCCCAAGAACTGTTGGGGCCCATCATCTTCCACATGTTCCTACGGCCGGTTGCACCCAATGTCCCCGCATTCCAGATGCCCGACATCGACACCGTCTGCGACGTCTTCGCCGACGCGTTCGTACGCGCCGTCGCCACGCCGAGTCCCTGACGACGCGCGCAGCGTGGTCTAACGGCACCAAGGGAGACGCTCGTTGGGGCCCACTACCGCCGGCGGGGCGTCCGCGTCAAGAAAGGGAAGCTTGTCGAACGACCCGACGAATCCGGAAGTGGCCAGCAAGTCGCGTGACATCGATCGGCAGGTCGTGACGACGACTGACGCAAGACGATGGCCAGCCTGCGATCGAACTTATCCGGTTGTTTCGGTTGTGCTGCTCTGGGCTGTACGTGCTAGTAGTGCCAGTGTCTTGGTGATGGCGGGTTTGTTTCTTCGGGGCCAGCCCAGAGCAACCAGCAGAAGGCGGCCGGCGGGGGGCCAATAGCTGTAGTCGAAGGTTTCGGTGACTCGGGTGCCGGATTCGGTGGGCACCAGTTCGAAGCGCCAGTGCTGCGGTTCGAAGTGGCGCCAGGCGATCAGGCGGTTCTCCTCGAACTCGACGACTCGGTTGCGCACCCGGTAGGGAAAACTCCATAAACGCATCGACATGACGAACTCCGACCCGAGGCCCAAGCGGGCGGGCCCGTCAAGGCAGCGCCGGAGCATGTGCGAACCGTCGATTTCGACGTGTCGCCGCGGGGCGGCGAGGATGTCGAAGATCCGCGACGCGGGTGCGGCGATCTGGATCGACTCGGACACCACCGGTTGGCCAACCATCATGACGCGTCACTCCTGACGTTCGGCCACCAGGACGCCGACGGGAACGCCCCGCGCGGTCACGGCGGTGTCGGTGTGGACCACCCAATACTCGGGGTCCAGTAGGTCCGCCAGCACCACGGGACGACATCCGCCGAGCAGGGCGGGGGCACGTTGCGCGACGATGCTCCAGGCCCAGGAGAAGGCGCGACTGGCCCTTGTGGTGCCCTGGACCAGGCTCGCCAGGCACAACAGACCTCCGGGCGCGAGGACCCGGTGCGTATCGGCCAGCAGCTGCCGGGCGTACTCAGTGGGTAGCAGATCCAGGACGAACGCCGCAACGACGCGATCAGCACAGGCCGTGGGCAAGGCAAGCGGGAGGGTACCGTCGACGCGCATGACTCGGGCCCGAGCAGACCACCTCGACAGCCTTTTACTTGCGATCCGGCACATCCGGGGGCTCACGTCGAGACCGACATAGCGGCACTCTGGACTACACACGTTCGTCAGCAGGTCATGCGCGAACCCGCCCGTCCCGCAACCGACCTCGACTACACGGCGAGCTTCGGAGAGTCGACCATCGGCGGTCAGCCGCGCCAACGCCGGCGACTCGAAGACCCGCTGGGTGTCTTGAAGTCGGCCGATGCGGTCATAGACGCGGGCCGCCAGATGGGGGGCCAAGCCCTCGGGTCGCGGACCGGGTCCGCCCCGGTGCGCCCTCTCACTCACCGCGCGCCTCTGGGGCTTGGTGAACCGATGCCAGCGAGAGCTGCCCGCGATGGTGGCGATAGTGCCTGGGCGCCCACCGCAGCAGGTCGGCGCGGTCCATCCACGGTGTGAAGTAGGGGTCCCAGGACGAGGCGACAGTCATTCCGCGGTGAAGGGCCTGCGCATCTGCATGGTCATACCAGTTCAGGATGCTGCGGGTGACCCGGTCCATCTGCCGCCGCATCGACCCGACACTGTTGATGCGTCCGCCGATGACACCACCAAACCAGTTGAGCTCGTCATAGGGACGGGTGAACGCAGCCATGGCACGGCTCCAGCGCTTCGACGCTCCGGGTGGGAGGCGGGAGAAGCCGCCCATAACCACAATGACCAAACGTGTGATGCGCTGACCCAGGAGCATGTGAAACAACAGCTGTCTGTTGGTCCAACGAGTTCCCACACTCGGGGCATCCAGCTCATCCGCCCGGGCGGAATCAAGCAGAGCAGCGAAATCGGTGGCGACCCGCGCCAAGTCGTCCCTTACAGCGTCCGTCGAGTCGTTCATCGGACCACCTGATCTCTCTAGCCCAGACACACCCAACGTATACGCTCGACGTCGATCAGCGCCAAGCACACTTGCCTCGCAGAGCGCGACTCGAGGGAGGGTCGGCCCGGGTGACGAGTGCACCAGACGGGCCACACCCAGACCAGAGCCGGCAACTAACCGTCGACGAACGTGACCGTCTCCTCGAGCGGCGCGCGGCCCGTCCGGGCGTAACTCACCTTCGCGTCCTCGTACCCAATCGACATGCCGCAGAACAGGATCAGGCTGTCCGGGGGCGACAGGACCTCCGCTACCGTTTTCCGAACCTGCGACCACGCCATCTGCGGGCAGCTGTGCAGCCCTTCGGCTCGTAACAGCAGCATGACGGTCTGCAAATACATCCCGACGTCGGCCCACTGGGCCATGCCCAGGTCGCGGTCGATGTAGCAGAACAGTGCGGCAGGCGCACCGAAACAATTCCAGTTCGCGATGGCCGCCCGCTGGCGCGCTTCCCAGTCCTCGCGCGCGATGCCGAGTGCGCTGTAACGCTCCTTGCCGAAGGCGGATCGGCGCTCGTGGTATGGAGACTTCAGTTCGGGCGGATACATCTCGTACTGCCGTTCGTCCCACGGGTCGCCGTGGGCCACGCGCTCGACAGCACACGTCTTGAGCTCGGTCAGCAGCGGCCCGGTCACCACATAGGTATTCCACGGCTGAAGGTTCGATCCGGACGGCGACCACGCCGCGGCGGACAGCACGCGCTCCAGCACTTCCCGCGGCACGGGCTGGTCGGTGAATCCGCGCACCGCCCGTCGAGTGGTGACTGCCTCGTAAACGTCCATGATCCCCACCTACCGTCCGCCATCCATCTCGCTCATTGGACGATCCCGAAAGGAGTTGGAAACGCTGCACGTCTCCCGACGACTTCGTCAGCTCCGCGCACAGCATAGTCACTGACCAGCAAGACGGAACAGTCTCGGGCAGTGGTGGTGATGGTGGCCGTGGCCGCAACTCGGCGTACTACTCGTCACCGATGATCCAGTGCCGGGCCTGCTCGATCTGACCGGCGGGGAAGGGGCGGATGTCTGCCGCGATGAAGTGCGAGGCCAGATGCTCGGCGAAATCGCCGAGGTGCGAGTCGGTGACGACCGCGATCTTCTTGACATGCTTATGGTGATCGCGCACGAACCGGATGTGAGTCACCAACGCCCCGAAGCTGTCCCACCCCGGAAAGCGCGGCGCGTCGATGATGAGGCCGGCGAGGGCGCCTCCCGTCTCGATCTCGGGGTCAACGACTTTGGCAAGTTCAGCGAAATCGCTTTTGTCGAGTGCTGATTCCGGCCGAATGCGGAGGATCGAGTGGGCTTTGTCGAATTCGTAGTCGATCATGTCTGCTCCTGGATGGTTGGCGTATCACCATCCTCGGGTCGGGGCGAGCCGGTCGCAGCGGGACAAAGTCAACACATGCAAGGTCTTTGGTCAGCACTCCCGGCGCACACAGCTGAATGCCCCTACTGTTCTGGCATGCAGAAGGTGCTGTTCACGCTTGGGTTGGTCCTATTTCTGCTCGGCCTGCTCACCGGTTTCGCCGTACCCGCACTGAAGAATCCGCGCATGGCGCTGTCGAGCCACCTCGAGGCGGTCCTCAACGGCATGTTCGTGGTGCTCCTTGGCCTGCTGTGGCCGCACATCCACTTGCCCAACGCGTGGGGAATTACCGCCGTCGTACTTGTCGTGTACTCGGCCTACGCGAACTGGTTGGCGGGGCTGCTCGCGGCGGCATGGGGCGCCGGCCGCAAACTCGCGCCGATCGCGACAGGCAACCATGAGGCCTCGGCGGCAAAGGAGAGGGTCGTCAGTTTTCTGTTGGTGTCTCTCTCGCTGTCGAGCGTGGTCGGCGTTGGGATCGTCATCGTCGGCCTCTGACGGAACCGGCGTGAATGACCTGCCGCATGCTCGCCCAAAACACAAGCGCCCCCGGCATTTTAACCGGGGGCACTTGTTGTGATCGCCTAGTGGTGATGGTGACCGTGGCCGTGGCCGTGGTCGTCTGCCTCTTCCGCGGGCTTCTCGACGATCGCCGTCTCGGTGGTCAGCACCATGCGGGCCACCGACGCGGCGTTCAGCACCGCCGAGCGGGTGACCTTGACCGGGTCGATGACGCCCTGGGCAACCAAGTCGCCATAGTCCAGCGTGGCCGCGTTCAATCCGTGCCCTGCCGGCAGCTCACGGACCTTGTTGATCGCGACCGCACCGTCCAGCCCGGCGTTGGACGCGATCCAGTACAGCGGCGCGGTGAGAGCGTCGGCGAACACGTCGACGCCCGTGGCCTCGTCGCCTTTCAGCGACTTACGCAGCTTCTCCAACACCTTGCCGGCCTGGATGAGCGCCGATCCACCGCCGGTGACGATGCCCTCCTCGACGGCCGCCTTGGCGGCCGCGACGGCATCCTCGACGCTTTCCTTGCGTTCCTTGAGCGCGGTCTCGGTGGCGGCCCCGACCTTGATGACGGCCACACCGCCGGCCAGCTTGGCCACTCGCTCCTGCAGCT
Source organism: uncultured Actinomycetota bacterium (assembly GCA_963794245.1). GTDB lineage: Bacteria > Actinomycetota > Actinomycetes > Mycobacteriales > Mycobacteriaceae > Mycobacterium. The sequence goes on from CAWCDD010000011.1 coordinate 116,450, forward strand.
TTTCGCGATCCCATTCCGAGTCGCTGTTCTCGATCTCGGCATGCAGTTGCTTGACGCGCTTTTCCACCGCATCTGCCGCGCCGCCGCCCTCGACGATGATGGTGTCGTCCTTGCTGACCACCACGCGCCGGGCCGAGCCCAGCACATCGATGCCCACCTCACGCAACAACAGACCAGCATCGGGATTGACCACCTGGCCACCGGTCACGATCGCCAGGTCTTCCAGGAAGGCCTTGCGCCGGTCACCGAAGAACGGCGCCTTGACCGCGACCGCCTTGAGCGTCTTGCGGATGGAGTTCACCACCAGCGTCGCCAGCGCCTCGCCCTCGATGTCCTCGGCGATGATCAACAGTGGCTTGCCCGATTCGGCGACCTTTTCGAGCATGGGCAGCAGGTCGGGCAGCGAGCTGATCTTCTCCTGGTGCAGCAGGATCAGCGGATCATCGAGCACGGCCTCTTGCGAGTCGAAGTCGGTCACGAAATACGCCGACAGGAAACCCTTGTCGAAACCGACACCCTCGGTGAACTCCAGCTCGGTGTTCATCGTCGACGATTCTTCGACGCTGACCACGCCGTCGGTGCCGACCTTGGACATCGCTTCGCCGACCAGCTCACCGATCTGCTCGTCGCGCGAGGAGACGGTGGCCACCTGGGCGATGCCCTCCTTGCCGGAGACCGGGATGGCCGCCGCCAGCAGCGCCTCGGACACCGCGTCGGCGGCCTGGCTGATGCCGGTGCCGAGCGAGATCGGGTTGGCACCCGCGGCCACCTGACGCAGGCCGGCCTTGATCAGCGCTTGCGCCAGCACGGTCGCGGTGGTGGTGCCATCGCCGGCGACGTCGTTGGTCTTGGTGGCCACCGACTTCACCAGCTGGGCACCGAGGTTCTCGAACGGGTCTTCCAGATCGATCTCCCGCGCCACGGTGACGCCGTCGTTGGTGACGGTGGGCCCACCGAATGCCTTGGCCAGCACCACATGCCGGCCGCGCGGTCCCAGCGTTACGCGCACCGCGTCGGCGAGCTTGTTCACGCCCGCCTCGATACCGCGACGTGCGGTTTCGTCGTACTCAATCAGCTTGCTCATCAGATTCCTTTAAGAGGCTAAGAGGCGGGATAACGCATGCCGCCCCGGAAATCACCCGTGCTTGCACACGGGGATCGCCGGGGCGGAACACGGTTTTTACTTGGATACGACGGCCAGCACGTCGCGTGCCGACAGGATCAGGTATTCCTCGCCGTTGTACTTGATCTCGGTGCCGCCGTACTTGCTGTAGATGACGGTGTCACCTTCCGACACGTCCAGCGGGATCCGCTTGTCGCCGTCCTCGTCCCACCGGCCGGGGCCGACTGCGACGACGGTGCCTTCTTGCGGCTTCTCCTTGGCAGTGTCAGGAATAACCAGACCGGATGCGGTCGTGGTCTCGGCCTCGTTGGCCTGCACGAGAATCTTGTCCTCGAGTGGCTTGATCTTCACCTTCGCCACGATTGGAGCCCTCCACTATTTGGATCGGGTCCGGACGCTCGCCCGGACTGGAGTTGGCGGTCGATCCAGGGGTTGCCCGAACCGTCCAATTACCAGATGTTTCGGCATTCGGCCGTGCCCTTGGGCCGTCGTCGCGGGAGCCGACACAGGGGATCGTCCGATTGCCACCTAGCACTCTATACACGAGAGTGCTAGCACTCAAGGCCGCCCTGCTGCTTCCCGCGTAATTACGCTCTGAGCTCAGCTCACCTGGCCTTTTACCACCGGCAGCCCCGGGTCGCTGGGCACGTCCAGCGGCGACGGCGCCGCACCCGCGGCAACCAGGTGCGCGGCGAAGGACGCGATCATTGCCCCATTGTCGGTGCAAAGCCGTGGCCTGGGGATACGCAGCGTCAGGCCCGCCTCGGCGCAGCGCTGCGTCGCCAGCTCCCGCAGCCTCGAGTTGGCGGCCACGCCCCCGGCGATCAGCAGGGTCGGCACGCCGAGCCCGGTGGCCGCGCGCACCGCCTTGCGCGTCAGCACGTCGGCGACGGCTTCCTGGAATCCGGCGGCGATGTCGGGTGTCGCGGCATCCGGGTTGCTCTCCACATACCGCGCGACGGCGGTCTTGAGACCGGAGAAGCTGAACGTGAAGGGGTCATCTCTCGGGCCGGTCATGCCGCGCGGGAACACGATGGCGTCGCGGTCGCCGGTGCGAGCCAGGTCGTCGAGCACCTTGCCGCCCGGATAGCCCAGACCCAGCAGCCGCGCCACCTTGTCGTAGGCCTCGCCCGCGGCGTCATCGACGGTGCTGCCCAGCTCGATGATCGGCTCGCCGAGCGAACGCACGTGCAGCAGGTGCGTGTGTCCGCCGGATACCAGCAACGCCACCGACTCGGGTAGCGGCCCGTGCTCGTAGACATCGGCCGCCAGGTGCCCGCCCAGATGGTTCACCGCGTAGAACGGCACGCCCCACGCGGCCGAATACGCTTTCGCCGCAGCCACTCCCACCAACAAGGCGCCGGCCAGCCCGGGCCCGATGGTGGCCGCGACGATATCCGGGCGCGCCACGCCGGCGGTCGACAGCGCGCGACGCATGGCCGGACCGAGCGCCTCCAGGTGTGCGCGGGAGGCGATTTCGGGGACCACGCCGCCGAACCGGACGTGCTCGTCGACGCTGGATGCCACCTCGTCGGCCAGCAGTGTGACGGTGCCGTCGGCGTCGAGCCGCGCGATGCCGACTCCTGTTTCGTCGCAAGAGGTTTCGATGGCCAGTATGTTGGTCACACGCGAGCCTCCCTGCGCATCGTGTACGCGTCCGCGCCGCTGACCCGGTAGTAGCGCCTGCGCAGGCCGATCTGCTCGAAACCCACGCTGCAGTACAGCGCGAGGGCCGCCTCGTTGTCGGTGCGGACTTCCAGGTAGACGACACCGCCGTCGGCGAACTCCAGCAGCTCGCCGAGCAGCCGGCGGCCGATGCCCTGACCCTGGTAGGCCGGGTCGACGCCGATGGTGTGCACCTCGTACTCGAACGGCGGTTTGCGGCCCAGCCTGGAGATGCCCGCGTAGCCGACCAGCGTGCTCGCGGTACGCGCCCCGACGTAATGGTTGTGGGCACTGGCCAATTCGCGGCAGAACGCCTCCGCAGGCCAGGGGTCGTCGCCGTCGAACAGCTGAGCTTCCAGCTGCGCGCACCGCTCGGCGTCGGCACGTGTCAGGGCGCCGATCGTCACGGGCTCGCCGCAGGCGGTCATTGGTGGGCCGCCAGGGGTTTGGCGTCGGGCCGGCGCAGATACAGCGCCACCAGCGGCGCGGGTTCAGCCGACCAATCGGACACCGCGGACACCAGGCCGGCCGGTGTCGGATGGACGGGCTCACGGCGCGGCAGGCCGAACAGCGCCGCATGCTCGGGTGAACCGGCGACCGCTTCGGCCGCACCAGGGTCGACGTCGGCGGGGGCGTTGACGGCCGGGCCGTCGGTGCGGACTCCGTCGCGGTAGCGGGCCCAGTAGACCTCGCGGCGGCGGGCATCGGTGACCACCAGCACGTCGCCGGTGGTCAGCACGCCGATGGCGTCCAGGCTGCACACGCCGTGCACCGGGATGCCCAGCGCATGGCCGTACGCGGCGGCGGTGGCCATCCCGGCCCGCAGACCCGTGAACGGGCCGGGACCGCAGCCCACCACTACGGCGTCGAGATCGGCCATCGTCACCGCGGCATCGGCCAGCGCGGCGAGCACGTTGGGAGTGAGCCGTTCGGCGTGCGCCCGGGCGTCGACGGTGACCTGCTGGGCCAGCACCGTGCAGGTCGCGCCCTCGCGACGGACCACGCCGGCGGTCACCGCCGGGGTGGCGGTGTCCAGGGCTAGAACCAGGCTCACGAGCGACCCCACTCCCAGGTCGCGATCCGCACGTCGGAGTGGCTGACCCGCTCCAGCCGGATGTCGAGGTGATGTTCGGAGAGGCGTTCGGCAAGGCCTTCGCCCCACTCCACCACGACGACGGCGTCCTCGAGATCGGTGTCGAGGTCCAGTGAGTCGAGTTCGCCGAGCAGGTCGGTGCCCTGGTGGTCCAGCAGCCGGTACACGTCGACGTGAATCATCGCCGGTGCACCTGCCCGTCGCGGCGGGTGCACTCGGGCCAGCACATACGTCGGCGAGGTGACCGGGCCGTCGACATTCATCGCCGCGGCAATTCCCTTGGCCAGCACTGTCTTTCCCGCTCCGAGCGGACCGGAGAGCACCACGACGTCGCCGGCGCGCAGCTGCTGTCCCAACCGCGACCCGAGTGCGATGGTGTCCTCGACGCGCTCGCAGGTGGCCGTGCCCGATCGCTGCGGCGATCGCGAGCGCGGCGCAGCCGGGTGCAGCGGGTCGCCGCCATCCAATCTCTGCTCAGCCACGGCGCCGCAACCGTGCTCGAGCCCGCCGGTACCACAGGGTCATTCTGCCCGGAACAGCCCGGTGGACGAGCCGGACCAGCCCGTCATTGATGGCCTCGGGCTTGTCCAGCAGGGCCAGGTGGCTGGCCCCACTGACGATGACCAGCTCCGATCGCGGCAGCGAGGCCGCCATCTTCCGCGAGTACTCGTCCGGCGTGATCAGATCGTGGTCGCCGCAAGCGATCAGCGTCGGGATCCTCAGCAGGGTCCACAGCCCGGCGGTTTCGTCGTGCACTTCCAGCGCGCCCAGGAACCCCACCAACGTCGGGATCGGGGTGCCGTTCATCATCCGCTGAGAGAACGCGTCCAGGCTGCGGCTGACGTGCAGATCGCTGTAGGACGCCGCCCGCAAAACCGGCCCGATCAGCGACCGTGACACATTGCGGCCGCGGTGCATCAGCTTAGGGGCCGACCGTGCGGTAAACCGAAGTGCTTCCACCGCAGGGTTTTTCAGTATCTCGCCCAGCGGCGAGCGGGTAACCCCTTCGGCGGCAGTGGAAATCAGCGCCGCGCCGACGATGCGGCCGCCGTACTGGTCGGGGTACTGCCGGGCGTGCGACAACACCGTCATGCCGCCCATCGAGTGGCCGACCAACACGATCGCACCGCGCGGCGCGACCGCGGTCAGGACGCTTTCCAGGTCCTGGCCCAGCTGGGTCAGCGTGTAGCTCTCGGGCGACGCTTCGCCGGACCGCCCGTGCCCGCGCTGGTCGTAGAAGATCATGCGCACTCGCGGTCCCCACTTCTCGGCCAGCCGCTTGCGCTGAAAGTAGAACGAACCCATCCGCAGACAGAATCCATGGACGAAAACCATGGTCAGCGGGGCGTCCAGCGGGCCGACTTCACGGACCGCCAACGTCACCCCGTCGGGCGTGGTCACCACATAGCTGCGGTCGGTGTTCAACCGCTCGAAATCCTCATCGGCGTACGGGTCTTCGACGAGGGTCACGCGTTGCATCATCGAACGGCGGACCGAGGCGCCGACGATGGTGGCGACCGCAGTCAGCCCCGCGCCTCCCGCAAGCCAAGCTCTTCCCCGCTGGCGTCTGCGAGTTTCCTTATTGCTCAACGGTTTCGGCCTCGCGATAGGTCCTGGTGATCCGACCCCGTGGACTGGTGACCACTTCGTAGTGGATGGTGCCGAGCAGATCGGCCCAATCCTGAGCGGTGGGTTCACCACTGGTGCCGGGACCGAACAGGATCGCCTCGTCGCCCTCCGCCACGTCAAGGGGCCCGGGACCGAGGTCGACCAGGAATTGGTCCATGCAGATCCGCCCGACGCCGGGGCGCCGTCTGCCGTTGATCAGCACGTCGAGGCGCCCACCAAGGGATCGGAAGACACCGTCGGCGTATCCGACCGGCATCAGCGCCACGGTGGTGTCGCGCTCCGCGATCCAGGTGTGTGCGTAAGACACGCCTTCGCCGGCGCGAACCGATTTCACCAGCGCGACAGCACATTTCACCGTCATCGCCGGTATCAGCCCCATGTCGCCCAGCTCGGGAACGGGGCTCAGGCCGTACACCGCGATCCCGGGCCGCACCATGTCGAAGGCCAGGTCGGGACGAGACATCGTGGCCGACGAATTCGACAGGTGGGCAATCTCGAACCGCACACCCTGGTCGCGCGCCTGGGCCAGCATCTCGGCGAACCGTTGAGCCTGAACATCATTGATGGGGTTGTCCGGCTGGTCAGCGAACACCATGTGCGACATCAGCCCCCGCAGCCGGATGGCGTCGTCGGCGACGGCCTGGCGCACCGCGGTCAGCATCGATGCGTATTGGCCCGGCGCCACACCATTGCGGTTCAGCCCGGTGTCGACCTTGATGCTCACCGCGGCCGTGCTACCGGTTCGGCGCACGGCATCCAGCAGCTCGTCGAATTGGCGGACCGAGGACACGGCGATCTCCACGTTGGCCTGCAGCGCGGGCCCGAAGTCGATGCCGGGCGGATGCAGCCAGGCCAGCACCGGCGCGGTGATTCCGTCGGCGCGCAGCGCCAAGGCTTCGTCGACGGTGGCCACACCCAGCTCGGCCGCACCGGCGGCCAATGCGGTGTGGGCAACCCGGATGGCGCCGTGGCCATAGCCGTCGGCCTTGACGACAGCCATCACCTGCGCGGAGCCGGCGTGCTCGCGCAGCACCCGCACGTTGTGCGCGATTGCGCCCAGGTCCACCACGGCCTCAGCGAGGACGCCCGGCGTCAGGGATATCGGCGTAACTGCCACGGCCGCCATTGTCCCAGAGCCGCCCCACCCGTCGTCGAGCGTCGACTTGTTGCCGAGATTTCGGCCCGATTCGCCCGATAAGTCGACGTTCGGCGCCAACCGGTCAGTGCGCGAAGTGCTCGGCCTTGTAGTGCCCGCGGGGCTTCAGCTTGTCCAACGAGGTCAGCGCCGTGCGGGCGTCGTCGTGCAGAGCCCTGGCCAGGTCGGCGGAAAGGCCCTCGCGAACCACGATGCGCAGCACGGATACGTTCGTGGCGTTGTCGGGCATGGTGTAGGCGGGCACCTGCCAGCCGTAGCCGCGCAGCTCGTGAGAGAGGTCGAACTCGGTGTACCCGCGGTTCTTGGCGAGCCGGAAGGCGACCACCGGAATCGCCGAACCGTCCGAGATCAGCTCGGCGTGGTCGCCGACGCGCAGCTGCTCCCCCAGCCACCGCGCGGTCGACGACAGCGACTGCATGACCTGGGTGTAGCCCTCGCGGCCCAGCCGCAGGAAGTTGTAGTACTGGCCCACCACCTGGTTGCCGGCGCGGGAGAAATTCAGCGTGAAGGTCGGCATGTCGCCGCCCAGATAGTTGACCCGAAACACCAGATCCTCGGGCAGATACTCCTGGCTGCGCCAGACGACGAACCCGATGCCGGGATAGGTCAGCCCGTACTTGTGGCCGCTGACGTTGATCGACACCACCCGCGGCAGCCGGAAGTCCCACTTCAGCTCGGGGTGCAGGAAGGGCACCACGAATCCCCCGCTGGCCGCGTCGACGTGCACCGGGACGTCAACGCCGCCGCCGGATGCCAGTTTGTCCAGCGCGGCGCAGATCTCGGCGACGGGTTCCAGCTCACCGGTATAGGTGGTGCCCAGGATGGCCACCACGCCGATGGTGTCCTCGTCGACGGCGTCGAGGACCTGCTCGGGAGTGATGACGTAGCGCCCTTCCTCCATCGGCAGGTAGCGCGGCTCGACATCGAAGTAGCGGCAGAACTTCTCCCACACCACCTGGACGTTGGAGCCCATCACCAGGTTCGGGGTGCGGCCCTTCCAGTCTTTGCCCACCTTTGCGCGCCAGCGCCATTTCATCGCCAGGCCGCCCAGCATGACCGCCTCACTGGAGCCGATGGTCGACACCCCGATAGCGCTGGATGGATCGTCGTCGCGCAGGTCTTCGGCGTGGAACAAGTCGGCCACCATGCACACACAGCGCTGCTCGATGGCCGCGGTCGCCGGGTACTCGTCCTTATCGATCATGTTCTTGTCGAACGTCTCGGCCATCAGTTTCCCGGCCTCGGGATCCATCCAGGTGGTGACGAAGGTGGCCAGGTTCAGCCGAGAACTGCCGTCGAGCATCAGCTCGTCGTGGATGAAGCGGTAGGCGGCCTCCGGATCCATCGACTCCTCGGGCAGCCGCAGCGCCGGCACCGGGGTGGTGAACATGCGGCCGGTATAGGCGGGTGCGATGGAGTGTGCGGGAACGGACGGGTGGCTGAGGGTCACGACGGATCCTTTCGTTGGCAGTGCTACAGGGCGGCCAGGGCAGCCCGGATGTGCGGGACGATCCGTGAAGACGACGTCGGCGCCTCACCGGGCCCCGGGTCTGCGGCCGACAGCGCCGCGGCGCGCGCGTGCACGAATGCGCCGGCGGCGGCCGCCTCGGCCGGCGGCAGTCCCGCGGCCAGCAGCGCGCCGATCATCCCGGACAGCACGTCGCCCGACCCGGCGGTAGCCGCCCAGGACTGGCCCGCCGGGTTGAGGTAGACCGGGCCATCGGGGTCGGCGATGACGGTGACATTTCCCTTGAGCAGGACGGTGGCGCCGAACGCGTCGGCCAGCTTCCGGCAGGCCGAGATCCGGTCGTCCCCGGGTGCGCCGCCGGCCAATCGAGCGAACTCCCCCGCGTGCGGGGTCAGCACCGTCGGCGCGCGGCGGTTGGCCACCAACTCGGGGTGGGCGGCCAAGATGGTCAGCCCGTCCGCGTCCACCAGCACCGGCAGGTCGGTCTCCAGTGCGAACCACAACGCGGCGGCGCCGACGTCGTCGGTGCCCAAACCGGGTCCGACGACCCACGCCTGCACCCGCCCGGCCGCCGCGGGGGTGGGCGTCGCGATGACTTCGGGCCAGACCGCGAGCACCTGGCTGTGCGCGCTACCCGCGTAGCGGACCATGCCCGAGGTGGCCGCGACCGCGGCGCCGGTGCACAGCACGGCCGCGCCCGGATACGTCGACGAGCCGGCCAGAATCCCGGTCACTCCCTGCGTGTACTTATCGTCGTGCGCACCCGGCACCGGCCAGCGGGCCGCGACGTCGCCGGCCTCGAACCCCAGCACATCGGTTTCGGCGAGATCGAGCCCGATGTCGATCAGCGTGACGGCGCCGCAGTCGGCGAGTGCGTGCACGGGCTTGAGGCCGCCGAAGGTGACGGTCGACGCGGCGTGCACGGCGGGGCCGGTGATCGCACCGGTCGCCACGTCGATGCCGCTGGGGGTGTCGACGGCGACCACCGGAATCTCCTGGGCATCGACAGCGGCGAACACCTCGGCCGCCGCCGGCCGCAGCGGACCGGAGCCGGAGATGCCGACCACACCGTCGATGACGAGATCGGTTGTCGCCGAGACACTATCCACGATGCGGCCGCCGGCCTTCCGGAATGCCGCCAGCCCCTTACGGTGAGTGTGGTCCGGGCTGAGCAACACCGCGTCCGCGGCCGTGCCGCGGCGGAGCAGGAACGTCGCCGCCCACAGCGCGTCACCGCCGTTGTCGCCCGAGCCGACGACCGCGCACACCCGACGGCCGGCGACGCCGCCGGTGCGGGCCCTCAGCTCGCCGATGATCGCGGTGGCCAGCCCGAAGGCCGCACGCTTCATCAGGGCGCCATCGGGCAGGCTGGCCAGCAGCGGCGCTTCGGCGTCGCGGATCGCATCTACGCAGTAGTAATGCCGCATCGAATTCAGCATTCCATGCTTGCCCGCCTTTGCGCACAGCACTCGTTAAGGAGCCGTCCGTACATTCGTTGGTAGCGGCGAATGGAGGGGCGATGACGCGGACGGATGACGACACCTGGGACCTGGCAAATGGCGTGGGAGCCACGGCAACCGGCGTCGCGGTGGGACGCGCGCTGGCCAGCCGTGCGCCCAACCCACTGATCAACGACCCATTTGCCGAGCCGTTGGTGCGCGCGGTCGGCGTGGACTTCTTCACCCGCCTCGCCAGCGGCGAGCTGGATCCCGCCACGGTCGACGACAACGGAGACTTCGGGATGGTGGGCATGGGCGCCGTGATGGGCCTGCGCACCCGGTTCTTCGACGACTTCTTCGTGACCGCGGCCGCGGCGGGGGTTCGCCAGGCGGTGATCTTGGCCTCGGGTCTGGACGCCCGCGCCTACCGGCTGCCCTGGCCGGGCGGAACCACGGTGTTCGAGATCGACCAATCGCAGGTGATCGAGTTCAAAAGCGCGACCCTGGCCGAGCTGGGCGCCACCCCGACGGCCGATCGCCGGGCGGTACCCGTCGACCTGCGCCATGACTGGCCCGCGGCGCTCGTCGCCGCGGGCCTCGACCCCAGCAAGCCGACCGCGTGGAGCGCCGAGGGTCTGATGCCATTCCTGCCGCCGGACGCCCAGGATCGGCTGCTGGACAACATCACTGAGCTCAGCGCGCCGGGAAGTCAGTTGGCCACCGAAAATCTGCAGGGCGCCGAGCGATGCCGTAGAGACGATGGCCGACCGGATGCGTGAAGTCACCGACCAGTGGCGAGAACACGGCTTTGACATCGAGATGACGGATCTCTGGTATGCGGGCGACCGCAACGACGTGGTCGAGTACCTGAACACCCACGGCTGGGCAACAGCCGCCAGCACGGTGGCGGAATTGGCTGCAAATTACGGTCTTTCGCTGCCGCCCAGGCCGGCTGGCTCCGTCGATAAGGAGGAGACGCTGTCGGCGATGCAATACGTCACCGCCACGCGAAGCTAAGCGTTGCCCGCTTCGCCCACAACTCGAAGCGGTTCCGAACCGGTGGTGGCCGCGAAGGCCCTGATCATCCATTCACTCATCGCCGCGGCCAACGTAGCGCGGTTCTCGCGCTTGATGATGCCGTGTCCGTCATTGCCGAATAGCAGGTAGCGCACATCGCGACCGATCTGGCGCAGCGCGTCGACGATCTGTTCCGATTCGCTGACCGGCACATTGGTGTCATGGGCCCCGTGCACCACCAACAACGGCGCTACCAACGCATCGGCGCGCCCCAGCGGTGACAACTGGTCGAGTAATTCGCGGTCGCCGATCGGGTGGCCGTACTCGGGATACGCGGAGTCGGCGATCCACGGTTCGGTGTTGCGATAGAACGTGTTCAGGTCACTCATCCCGCAGATGCTGATTCCCGCCGCAAACAGGTCGGGATGAAACGTCAGCGCCGCCAGCGTCAGGTAGCCCCCGTACGACCAGCCCGCGCAGGCGATGCGGTCCGGGTCGGCCAGGCCGTTGTCCACCAGGAAGCGCGCGCAGTCGGCGACGTCATCGATGGCCGCGAACCGTTTTTCCTTATCGTCGGCGTGCACGAATGCCTTCCCAAAACCACCGGAGCCGCGGACATTCGGCGTCAGCACGACGATCCCGTCGTTGACCAGTTGCGAGAAGATGTCGTTGTAACCGGGCCGGGCCTGGCCTTCGGGACCACCGTGCAGGAAAATGACCGCGCCGGCCGAAGCGCCGGCTTTCATCGGCCGGTACAGCCAAGCGTTCAGGCTCAGTCCGTCGCGCGCCGTGATCGTCTGCGGCTCGGCGAAGATGCCGGGGATCACCGCGCCGCGGTCACGTTGGATGTCGATGGGTTCCCATTCGCGCGAACGCGGGTCCACCAACTCAACGGTTCGGGGCATGGCCGGCCCTTCAACCGTCATCGCGACCATCGAGCCACCCGCACTGATCGATAGCTCGCTTGCGACCGGGCCCGGCAACGACACCGGCTCGGCCAGCGTGTAATCGGTGTATTCGAGAATCTGTAATTCGCTGCAGCCCTGCAGGTTCCACAGCAGCGCGACGGTGGACAGGTCGTCGCTGACGACGAACTCGGCGAGATCACAGCCCGGGCGCTCGGCCACCACGAAATAACTGACGCCGTCCAGCGTGACGGTCACTTCCAGCAGGCGGGCATGGTCACAGCCATTGTCGCTGCGGATCAGCGCCCGTACATACCCGTCAGCGCCGGTGCCCGGGTAGTACAGCTTCGTCTGCTCGCCGCTCAGTCCGTGGCGGACGCGACGGGGTTGGTGGTCGTCCAGAATGATCCCGTCAGCGGTCGTGGAGCCGGGATCGGAAGGCAGCAAGGCGATTTCGGTCTGCCCGAACAGCATGATCATTTCGTGGTAACCGCGCGGCCCCACCCGAATCAGTGATGCCCCTGCCCAGGCGTCGACCAGCCGGCCGCCGGATCGGCTGTCCAGCACGGTGTGACGACCGTCGGCCGGATCGATCAGGCAAGACCGCCCAACCCCGTCCTCGCCGGTCAGGATCGCCGCCACCAGGTTGCCGTCCCACGCGATCAGCTCGGCGGTCCCGGCCTCTTGGTCGTCGATGCGCCGGGCCATTCGATCATCGGGATCGGTAGTCACGACCCAGATTTGGCTGCGAGATCCGCTTCCGTCGAGCGTTACCTCACATGCCAGCCACTGGCCGTCCGCGGAGTGGATGACGCGAGAGACCGGACCCTCGACCGGAAGCTCCACATTCCGCGATGAGCTGGCCCGCCAACCGCGCAAAAAGCGTTGCACCGCGCGGGGATAGCCGCCATCGTCGACGATGTGGGCGAACGCGGTTGCGTCCGGGGACAGTGACGCGCCGTAGACCTCACGCACCTGCCCCATCGTTTCAGCCTTCCATACTTTTCAACCACGCCTCGGGCACCGTCACTTGCCGCAGCGCGTTGAAGCCGAGCATGGTCCGCGTCGACGATTGTCACCCGTAACGGTATCGCCGGAAAGCGGCCCGCACCCGCGCTGGGCTCCATGGCTTATCCTGCTTCGCCCGGGCCATCGGATAGAAGCAGAGCCCGATCAGGATCGACGTGAAGTGACCTATCGCGGTGAAGTTCACTCCGTGGCGGCTCATCGTGATCAGCGGGAAGCCGAAGATGACAAACAGCACGCCGAGATAGAGCCAGCGCCATGGTCGCACGATGCGATAAGTCAGCACCGCCATGATCCCGACCAGGAAATAGCTGACCCCGATATCGCGCGAGTGCACCAGCCGTTCCGATGCGTCGTGTTCCTCGATCGCGAAGTACAGGATGCCTTCGCTGATATACGTCGCAAGGATGTGTGTGGTCAAGCCCACCGTGAGCCAATGCAGGTGGCCGAGCCAGTGTTCGACCGGAGCGAGAAACAGGGTGAACAGCAGCAGATAGGGCTCCAGGCTTCTGCCGTCGATCCACAGCAGGCTGGAAAACAGCACCGCGAGCGGATCGGTTCCCAACTCGTGAATGTTGGTGGAGCGGTGCAGCAAGACAGAGTGCAATTGCCGCCCAGAAAGCTGGCTTTGCACGATCGTCGTAACCATCAGGACCAGCAGCCAGCCGTAGGTTAACGGCGCCCCGCTGACGAAATGCCAGACCGCGAGCGCCAGGCTCCGTAGTCGCGCCCCCACCGATCCATCCGCCACGGCGTCAACCTTCGCATGCCCGGCGGCTTCGGCAAACTTTACGCAGCTTTTTCAGGCTCGGGTTTTAGATGCCGCCACCAGCAATAGACATAGAGCAGCATCGACATCACCAAGGTGACGATGACCCAAAGCGTGATCGTGACGTCGACCCAGGATCCGATCGGGGGCGCGTCGGGCAGCGCATTCCGCAGCGGCATCACCGCGAAGAGCATCGCCGCATACCACGTCGTCATCGGCGGCTGGAATTTCCGACGGTTGCGCGTCGTCTGAATGGCGACGAAGGCGGCGACTGCGGCAAGCGCGAGCATCACCACGAGGATGACGGCCGCGAACGCCGCAATGCTCGGCGACCGTGTCAGTGAGACCCGGGAGGGAGAGTTCGGATGGCCGCTGCCCACAACGGAAAGCTTCCAGCCGGAAACCCGGTCGACGAATTTCACCGGCACCTGTTCGGGCATCGGCTCGGAGCCGTAAATGAGGTCGACCGTGATGGGCCCCGAATGATAAGTATCGAAGGGCCATTTGGAGGGGTCGCCACCGATGGTCAACGGGACGGGGTACTCGCCCGGCAGCATTCCCTTGGTCCAGGTGCGCTTGCTCGGAGTCACCGCGGAGTGGACCACAACGGCCAAGTCCGAGTTGAGGCCGCGGGTTACCGGATCCAGCAGCCCGGCCCCGGGCGTGACGGTGACGTTGGCATTGAGCGCACCCTTCATCGACTGCAGGTCGAGGAAGTCGATGGTCACCGTGGTCCCGTCGGCCGCCGTTGCGCCTGGGGTCAATTGCGCCGGGCAGCCACAGCCGGATCTGGCGTACAGCGCAAGAGTGGTGAGGTAGGCGGCAACAAAAAAGGCCACCAGCCCCACCACGGAAAATCTCATGAAGCGCTTGCTTCTCGCATAGCCGTTCGACGACAAGATTGCCTCCCCGTTGACTTGCGGTCCGAGATGCGTGCCCGGCCAAAGATAGTAAACCGGCCGCGTGCGCCGCGACCAGAAGCTAAGTCGGTTCAGGCCGCAGATGCCGCCACCAACACGAGATGTAGAGCCCCATCGAGATTCCCAGCACGATGATCACCCAGAGCACGATCGTGACGTCGATCCAGCTTCCGAACGGAGGCGCGTCGGGCAGCGCGGTCCGCAGCGGCATCACCGCAAAGAGCATCGCCGCATACCACGTCGTCATCGGCGGCTGGAACTTTCGCCGGTCGCGCGCCGTCTGGATGGCGACGAACAGGCCCAGCCCGGCGAGCCCGATGAGGACACAGAGGATGGCGACACCGAATGCCACGGTGCTCGGCGATCGGGACAGATCCACTCGGTACGGGCCGGTGGGATCGGCCTCGTTGACGCGAGTCACATCGACCTTCCAGCCGAGCAGACGGTCGACCAAGTTCACCGTCGCGGGCACCGGTGTGTGCTCGGAACCGGACGACAGTTGAGCGACGACGGGCCCCGAGTGATACTCGTCGAGCGGCCAATCCGCGACTTCGCCGTTCAGGACCAGCGACACCCGAAACACGTTGGGCAGCGTGCCTTTCGGCCATGTCTGCCTGCTGGCCGTCACCGTGGAGGCGGCGACGATGTTGAGGTCGTCCTTGAGTGCGTGGGTACGCGGGTCCAGCAGGCTGGGTCCGGGCACCACGCTGACGTTGGCAACCAGGACGCTGTTGTCCGATTGAATCTCTTCGACATCGGTGGTCATCACGGTTCCGTCGCCAGCCGACGGGTCTTGCACCACTACGTGCGGATGGCCCATACCGCTGTTGACGTACAGCACAATTGAGCCGACATAGGCGGCGATCAAGAGCACGACACCGAGGACGCCGAACCTCAGGCGCCGGTTATTCCACGGTGACTGACTTCGCCAGGTTGCGCGGTTTGTCAACGTCGTAGCCTCGGGCCTGGGCAACCGACGCGGCGAACACCTGAAGCGGGATGGTCGACAGCAGCGGCTGCAAAAGGGTTGATACCGATGGGATTTCGATCAAGTGATCGGCATAAGGCCGCACGGTGTCGTCGCCCTCTTCGGCGATGACGATGGTCACCGCGCCCCGGGTCTGAATCTCGCGGATGTTGGACATCATCTTGGCATGCAGCGTGGCCGATCCCTTGGGTGAGGGCATGACGACGATGACCGGCAGGTTGTCTTCGATCAGGGCGATCGGGCCGTGCTTGAGCTCGCCGGCGGCGAAACCCTCGGCGTGCATGTACGCCAGCTCTTTGAGTTTCAGCGCGCCTTCGAGCGCCACCGGGTAGCCGACATGGCGACCCAGGAACAGCACGGTCGAGGATTGGGCGAACCGATGAGCCAGCGCGGATACCGGTTCGATCGTTGCGAGCACCCGCGACACCAGATCCGGCATCGCTTCCAGCTCACGGTATTCGCGCTCGACCTCGTCGGGATACTTGGTGCCGCGGGCCTGCGCCAGCGCCAGGCCGACCAGATAGTTCGCGGTGATCTGGGCCAAAAAGGTCTTCGTCGAGGCCACGCCGATTTCCGGCCCGGCTCGGGTGTACAGCACCGCATCGCACTCGCGCGGGATCTGCGAGCCGTTGGTGTTGCAGATCGCCAGCACCTTGGCCTTCTGCGCCTTGGCGTGCCGAACCGCTTCCAACGTGTCGGCCGTTTCGCCAGACTGCGAGATGGCCACCACCAGCGTGCTGCGGTCCAAAACCGGGTCCCGGTACCGGAATTCGCTGGCGAGCTCGACTTCGACCGGCAGACGGGTCCAGTGCTCGATCGCATATTTCGCCAGCAGCCCGGAGTGATAGGCGGTGCCGCAAGCGACCACGAATACCTTGTCGACCTCGCGCAATTCCTGATCGGACAACCGTTGTTCATCGAGCACGATGCGGCCATCCACGAAATGGCCGAGCAGAGTGTCGGCCACCGCCGTGGGTTGCTCGGCGATCTCCTTGAGCATGAAGTACTCGTAGCCACCCTTTTCGGCGGCGGCCAAATCCCAATCAATATGGAACTCGCGATATTCGACGTCTTCGTTGCCATCGAAGTCGGTGATCCGGTAGCCGTCCGCGGTGAGCACCACGCATTGGTCCTGGCCGAGTTCGACTGCGTGGCGGGTGTGCGGAATGAACGCGGCCACGTCGGAGCCGACGAACATCTCGCCGTCGCCGACACCGACCACCAACGGTGTCGACCGTCGGGCCGCCACGATGGTGCCCGGCTCGTCGGCGTTGATGAACACCAGAGTGAAGTGGCCCTCGAGTCGGCGCAGCACCGTCAGCACCGAAGCAGCGAAGTCGCCGGCCGTCTCACCCTCGCCGTACGCCCGGGCGACCATGTGCACAGTGACCTCGGTGTCGGTATCGCTGGCGAACTCGACGCCGACCGACTCCAGCTCCTGACGCAGGATCGCGAAGTTCTCGATGATGCCGTTGTGGACGACGGCGATCTTGCCGGCGGCGTCGCGGTGCGGGTGGGCGTTGCGATCGGTCGGGCGGCCGTGGGTGGCCCAGCGGGTGTGGCCCAGGCCGGTGGTGCCGCGCAGCTCCTCCGGCGACATTTCGGCCACCGCTTTGTCCAGGTTTTCCAGCCGGCCGGCGCGACGGCGCACGGTCAGTTTGCCTTCGCCGTCCACGAGTGCGATGCCCGAAGAGTCGTAGCCGCGGTACTCCATGCGGCGCAGTGCGTCCATGACGACTTGGCAGGCAGGCGCCCGCCCCACGTAGCCGACAATTCCACACATCATGACCAGGGTAATGCAGTCGTGCGCCCGGGCCAGCCCGCAGCGTGGGCCGGTGGCGTGCTCAAACCCGCGTCTAACCTGCTCAAACCCGCGTCGAACCTGCTCAAACGCGCGTCGAGTGGGCGCTGAGGGCCGCGTCGAGTGGGCGCTGAGGGCGGCTTTTGGCCTGAATTGTCGCCCTGAGCTCACACTCGACGCCGTAGCGTCACACTCGTCGGCCTGACGGTA
Organism: uncultured Actinomycetota bacterium; assembly: GCA_963794245.1. GTDB lineage: Bacteria > Actinomycetota > Actinomycetes > Mycobacteriales > Mycobacteriaceae > Mycobacterium. The sequence goes on from CAWCDD010000011.1 coordinate 133,659, forward strand.
GCGTTGGGCCGCCCACCTGCGCGAAAGGCCTGTTTTGACCGACCCGTACCGCCGCTTCTCTGTCAGGCTCTACGAACACACCGGCGCGGTCATCTTGTGGCACCAGCGCACCCTCACCTTCACCGGCACGCTCGAGCAGTGCGAAAGGGCATACCGCAACGCGCAGACCCATTGTCTGCTGGCTGGCTGGTGGAGCGTGGTGTCGCTGCTCGTCATGAACTGGGTGGCGCTGATCTCCAACTACAACGCGATACGGCAGGCGCGCGCCCTGGCCAGGCAAGCCCCGGTGTCCTATGCCGAGAACCCCTACGCCCCGCCCGGCCAGGCCGGTCCCGTCGCCCCGCCGCGTCCCGCCGCCCCACCGCCTGCAGCCGTCCCACCCCGTCCCCTCGGCCCGCCGCCGGGCTGGTACCCCGACCCGGGTGGACCGGGGCAGCGGTACTTCGACGGTGTCACGTGGACTCACTGGACCCATCCCCGCTAACGTCAACGGGTGGCCCGCATCCGCAAGCTCGTCGCCGCCCTCAGCCGCCGTGGCCCGCACAAGGTTTTGCGTGGTGACCTGGCTTTTGCCGGTTTGCCAGGCGTCGTCTACACCCCCGAGTCGGGCCTGAATCTCCCCGGCATCGCCTTCGGTCATGACTGGCTGACCGGCACCGCCCGCTACTCGGGTCTGCTCGAGCATCTCGCGTCGTGGGGCATCGTGGCCGGAGCTCCCGACACCGAGCGGGGCCTGGCGCCTTCGGTGCTCAATTTGGCTTCCGATCTCGGTACCGCCCTCGACATCGTGGCCGGTGTGCGTCTTGGGCCGGGCAACATCAGCGTGCACCCCGCCAAGCTCGGGGTGGTGGGCCATGGTTTCGGGGCCTCGGCCGCCATATTTGCGGCGGCTGGAATGCCGACCACACTGGCGGCGGTGGCCGCGGTGTTCCCCACCGTCACGGCTCCTCCCGCCGAGCAGCCGGCGGCATCGCTGAAGGTCCCAGGCTTGATCCTCACCGCGCCGGGAGATCGAAAGACGTTGAACGCCAACGCGCTCACACTTTCCGGCGCGTGGCAGACCGCCACGTTGCGCATCGTCAACAAAGCCGAACCCGGCGGGTTGAGCGAGGGCCGACGGTTGGCCTCGGTGTTCGGGCTGCCCGGCCCCAACCGCCGAACCCAGCGATCGGTTCGAGCCCTGCTGACCGGGTATCTGCTCGCAACGCTGGCCGGCGACAAAACCTATCGCGACTTCGCCGATCCAGATGTGGTGCTGCCCAAGACAACTCCGGTCGATCCCGAGGAGCCAGCGGTCACCCTCGAAGAGAAGATCGTCGCGCTGCTGAAATAAGGGGCGAACTCTGCTGAAAGCACCGCGTCGCGACCCGCCATGTCCGGCGTGATTAAGTGTCGTTCATGCGAATCGGTATCGCTCTGGATTATTCGGGCGGCTTCCACGAAGCCGTCGACCGCATCGTCGAACTCGAGAAGGCCGGCATCGATATCGCCGTAGTGGCCGAGGCGTATTCGTTCGACGCCGTCAGCCAGCTCGGGTATCTGGCCGCCAAGACCAACACCGTCGAATTGGCCTCGGGGGTGTTTCCCATCTACATCCGCACGCCATCGCTGCTGGCGATGACGGCCGCGGGTCTGGACTTCGTGTCCGACGGCCGATTCCACCTGGGCATCGGCACGTCCGGGCCCCAGGTGATGGAGGGCTTCCACGGCGTCGAGTTCGACGCTCCGATTGGCCGCACCCGCGAAATCGTGGAGATCTGCCGGAAGGTGTGGCGCCGCGAGCGGGTCCAATACGACGGTAAGTACTACCAGCTGCCGCTGCCCCCGGACCGCGGGACGGGTTTGGGCAAACCGCTGCAGCTCATCAATCACCCTGTGCGCGAACGTATTCCGATAACAATCGCAGCGCTCGGCCCGAAGAACGTCGAGCTCACGGCCGAGATCGCCGAGGGCTGGCAGCCGGTCTTCTACCTCCCGGAGAGGGCCGACACCGTCTGGGGCGAGGCGCTGGCCGCCGGCAACGCCAAACGGGATCCGGCATTGGGGCCGCTGGACATCATGGTGCACGCGTCGCTGGCCATCGGCGACAACGTCGAGGAGCGGCTGGCCTGGGTCAAGCCGCAGCTCGCCCTCTACATCGGCGGGATGGGCGCCAAAGGCCGCAATTTCTATCACAACCTGGCGACCCGCTACGGCTACGGAGAAGTCGCGGACAAGATCCAGGAGCTGTATCTGTCCGGCCGCAAGAGTGAGGCCATCGACCTGGTGCCCGACGAGCTGGTGCGTGGGATGTCGCTGATCGGCCCACGCGGTTTCATCGCCGAACGCATCGCCGCTTTCGCCGAGTCCGGCGTGACGACGCTGTTGGTCAGCCCGGCGGCGAGCGACCCCAAAGAGGCCGTGCGCTTCGTCGAAGAGGTGCTTGCGCTGCGCGGCGCCTGAGGCGTCACTGTCCCGCCTGGGGAACCTGGTCTGCGGCAATCTCACACGGCGTTGACCCCTCGGCCGGGGGCGCCGGCGCGGCCGCGGGAGCAGGCGTGACCGCCGGGCCAGCGGCCTGCGCGGCCGGCGCCTCGTCGACCGGTAGCGGCGGCGTGTCAGCAGGCGGAGCACCGCTGCCTGGCTGAGCCTCGTCGGTTTCCTTTGGCTCATCGGCCTTTTCAGCGTCGGCGTCGTCACGCTGTTTGTCGGCATCGTCATGCTTGTCGTCGGGGTGGAACGGATCCTGCGCGGAGGTGTCCTCGTCGAGCGGGTCTTTGCCCGCCGGATCGTCAAGCCCGGCCGAATCGCCAAGCCCGTCCGTCACCGAACCCAGCAGACCACTCATCGCATCGACAATCTGGCTGGCCAGCCCGCCGAGTCCGCCCAGCCCGCCGGCTCCCCCACCCAGATCGCCAAGCCCGCCGAGGCCGTTGGCTCCCGCCGGCAGGCCCGAAGCGTCTGCCAAGTCCGATAGCGGTGACGCAGGGGGCGTCGACGTCGCAGCCGGGAGGGAAGCCGACGGCGCAGGCGCCGGATCCGCCGGGACGCCGGGAAGCACAGCGGCAGGCGCTGTCACCGCAGGAGCACTCGGCGGTGACCAAGCTACCGGCGGGGGTGGGGGCGGGGACGGCTGCGGCGGGGACGGTTGCGGCGGGGACGGTTGCCAACCCGGCCCGAGGTCACCCGGCATCTCGAAGTACGCCGCGGCAGTGGCGGCCATTCGGTCGTTCACCATGTCGTAGGCAGTTCCGAACGCCGCGAGCGAGGAATGCATGGCGGTCAACCAGTCGTTGCGAATGTCGTTGTCCACGTGGGGTTTTATCTGCTGCTGGACCACCTGTTCGGCCGTCGACCGCTCCCCCGCGCCGGCCGTCACCACTGCGGCGGCGGCCAACCACGCCGACCGCTGCGCCTGGCTGCGATCGTCGATGGCGATGGCAGTGCCCACCTTGGAGTCGAGCAGATACCACAGGTTGTCGCGTAGCGATTCGCATCGCTGCGCGGCCGCGCGCACTTCGGTGGCGACCAGGTTGGCGGCATCGCAATGGCGTTGCAAGAACGCAACCGCGGCCTCGCTGCCGGCCCCCGACCATGCCGCGGTGAGATCGGCAACCTGGGCATGCTGAATCCGCAAGCCTTCGGCGGTCGCGGCGCCGGCCGCCCGTAGCTGCGCACAGTCGCGGTCGAGGACATGAAGGTCCAGGCCGTCTTCACTGTCGAACCAGTCGCGGATCTGGGACGGGTGCGACGTAAGGTCCGGATGCTCGTATCCCATTGCCTGGCAGGCTCGTACGTAGGCCTGGGTGTGCTCGACGGCGACCCTGCCCTCGGCGAGGCGTTCGGCGACGTCCAACCGGTCGGCCACGGTTATGCGATTCGCGCCGCGGCGTACAGTTCGGCGTCGGCATAGCGTTCGGCGCCGGACCGCAGCGCGACGGCGATCGCGACCGAGGCGCGCGACCACTGCGACAGCTGTGCGGTCAATCGCTCCAACTCGGCCCGCAATGCATCGCCGCGCGCGGTGTAGGCCCGCCCAGCCGTCGCGCCGCTAAAAGCCAACGCCGCCAAGTGATCACAGACAGCGCGGTCGACCAGTTCGGCGGCAGCCCGCAATTGGTCGGCAACCCGGTGCACCGCCGCGACGTCGATCCCGGCGCGGTCAAAAGTAGCGTGTCCTATTCCCATGCCTAATCCGACGCCGGACACCCCGTCGGGGTTCCCGCGCAATCGGATTAACGCGCAGCGCTGACCGCTTCGGCGACGCGGGTGGCCAACCGCTGAGCAATGTCTTCTTCGGGCGCTTCCACCATGACCCGGATCATCGGCTCAGTTCCCGAGGGGCGCAACAGAATTCGACCGGTGTCGCCGAGTTCGGCCTCGGCCTCGTCGACCGCGCTGCGAACCGACGGCGCCGCGGCCGCGGTGGTCTTGTCGGCGACCTCGACGTTGATCAGCACCTGCGGGAACGACTGCATCGGCGCGGCGAGGTCGGCCAGCGATGAGCCGGTCTGCACCATGCGTGTCATCAAACGCAGCCCGGTGACGATGCCGTCGCCGGTGGAGCCATGCGCGGGCATCACGATGTGGCCGGATTGCTCGCCGCCCAGGCTGTACTCGCCGGAGCGCAGCTCCTCTAGGACGTAACGGTCGCCGACCCCGGTCGTGCGGACCGTGACCCCCGCCGAGCGCATGGCCTGGTGCAGCCCGAGGTTGCTCATCACGGTGGTGACCAACGTGTTGGAAGCCAGTTCGCCGGCTTCCTGCATCGCCAGCGCGAGCACGACCATGATGGCGTCGCCGTCGACAAGCTCGCCATTGGCGTCCAGCGCCAGGCACCGGTCGGCGTCCCCGTCGTGCGCGAGGCCCAGGTCGGCGGTGTGGGCAAGCACCGCAGACCGCAGCGAGTGCAGGTGCGTCGATCCGCAGCGGTCGTTGATGTTGAGGCCGTTGGGCTCGGCGTTGATCGCGATGACCCGGGCACCGGCGGCGCGGTAGGCGCGCGGCGCAATCGAGGATGCGGCGCCGTGGGCGCAGTCGACGACCACCGTCAGGCCGTCGAGCGGCCGCGTGCTGGCCTTGCCGACGTGGCGCAGGTAGCGATCGGCGGCATCCTCGGCGTCGATGACGCGGCCGAGCGCGGCGCCGACGGGGCGTATGCCCGGGCCGGCAGCGACCAGTTGTTCGATCTGGTCCTCGGTGTCGTCGTCCAGCTTGCGGCCGCCGGGCCCGAAGATCTTGATGCCGTTGTCGGGCATCGGGTTGTGCGACGCGGAGATCATCACGCCGAAGTCGGCGTCATAAGCGCCGGTCAGGTAGGCCACCGCGGGGGTGGGCAGGATCCCGACCCGCAGAGCGTCAACACCCTGGCTGGTCAGACCGGCGATCACCGCGGCTTCCAGCATCTCGCCGCTGGCCCGCGGATCGCGGCCAATCACGGCGACGTGCCGGCCCGGTTTTCCCGGGCCCGCCAGGCGCCGCGCCGCTGCGGTACCCAGCGATAGTGCCAGCTCAGCGGTCAACTCGCGATTGGCGACCCCGCGAACACCGTCGGTGCCGAATAGTCGACCCATCGCACAAACCTCTCACAGTGATGTCACGTGCACAAAGTGCACTTACTTTTGTGACCGCAACCGCGCACGTTTATGCGACGACACGCCGAGACGGCGGACAAAAGACGCACAAAGATACGCGGTCGCGGCCAGAAAGTGATCGCTGATCAGCGCTTGCTGTACTGAGGTGCCTTACGGGCCTTCTTCAGGCCGTACTTCTTGCGCTCGACGGCGCGCGGATCACGGGTGAGGAATCCGGCCTTCTTCAGCGCGGGCCGGTCCTCGGGCTGGGCCAGAATCAGCGCCCGGGCGATGCCCAGACGCAGCGCACCGGCCTGACCCGACGGGCCACCACCGTGCAGCAGGGCGTAGACGTCGAAGGTTTCCAACCGGTCGACGGTGACCAGCGCAGCCTTGATGAGCTGCTGGTGCACCTTGTTGGGGAAGTAGGCCTCCAGGCTGCGGCCGTTGAGGTCGAACTTGCCGGTGCCGGGCACCAGGCGGACCCGCACCACGGCCTCCTTGCGGCGGCCGACGGTCTGGATGGGCCGGTCGAGCACGATCGGCGCGCTGGGCTGGGCCGCAGGAGTCTCCGCAGGAGTCTCCGCAGTGGTCTCAGCCGGGGTCTCCTCGGTGATCACCTCGACGACCACCTCGGTCGTTTCCTCGTTGGGTTCGGTCACTGAGCCACCTGCTTGATCTCGAACGGAACCGGCTGCTGTGCGGCGTGGGGGTGCTGCGGGCCGGCGTAGACGTGGAGTTTGCGCTGGATCTGACGGCTGAGCTTGTTGTGCGGAAGCATGCCGACGATCGCGTTCTCGACGACGCGCGTGGGGTGCTTTTCCAGCAGCTCGCCGATGCTGCGGCTGCGCAGACCGCCGGGATACCCCGAGTGGCGGTAAGCCAGCTTTTTCTGCAGTTTGTCGCCGCTGAGGGCGACCTTGTCGGCGTTGATGACGATGACGAAATCGCCGCCATCAACATTGGGCGCGAACGTCGGCTTGTGCTTACCGCGCAACAGGGTGGCTGCCGCGACGGCAAGGCGTCCAAGCACTACGTCCGTGGCGTCGATGACGTGCCACGTCCTCGTGGTGTCACCCGCCTTTGGCGCATAGGTGGGCACAGCGCTTACCTTCTTCTCTCTCGGGTGGATCCCGGTTCGAGCCGGGTGCCGGTCAGGCGTCCACGGTTGGGGTTTGGTCTCGGCGACCGACATCGACCCGAGTCCCCGGCGTACCGCACGCCAACGGAGCAGCATACCGACCCACATCCCCGCAGGTCAAAATGACTGTGTGGTCCCGACGGCTCTCCTTCCGCCGGGACCACACAGGGGCTCATGATCGCGGCTACCTTGCCCAGACGCCGGCCGCCCGGCGATCGGCATTCGCCACCTCGTCCGCGCCGTCGCGGACGGCGTTTCCCAGGTCCACCAGGATCTCGTTCAACGCAGTAGCAGCCTGGTGCCACTTGAGCTGTTCGGCCTGGTACGCGGCCGCCGCTTCGCGGGTCCAGAGCTGCTGCAACGGGGCGATTTGAGACCTGAGCTCATCAAGCGCGGCATTGAGGCGAGCCGACGTGGTGTGGATCTCCTGGCGCACCGAGTGTTCGATTTCGCCGAAGTTATAGGACAGCACTGGGTCCACAGGAACGCCCTCTCACAAGTTTCCGCCGGCAGCGCCGATGTGGTGTGCATGGTTCTGGCCGGCGTCCTGCAGCGTGAGCGCGTTGTGCCGAATGGTGTCGGCGATCGTGTGCAACACGTGGTAAAGCCGCAGCGACTCGGCATTCCAGCGGTCCACCACATCTTTGAACCGTGCAGCCGCAAGCCCGCCCCACACCGACGGCGGCACACTGCTCATCCGGCCGATGAACGCCTGCAGCATCGCCCGGATCTCTTCGTTGCGGGCGTCCGTCGTGCCGGCGACCGAGCGCATCAGATCAAAGTCGGTGCTCAGCGTGTTCGCACCCCGCGGTGTAGTCACCTTTCTCCTTCCCTTCTGATACCAAGTACGACCACCCGGCGCTCCATTCGGTTCCAGCCGATTTTCTCGACTCGTTTCCGAGATTCATCCGATCGCGTGGGCGGACCGCACCGCCTGCTCGCACGGGATGCGGACGGCTTCCTCACCACCAGGCCTGCTCTGGCATCCGACGCTGATCCGCACCGATCCATCAATCAACACCGTCCATCGCACGTGATGACTTGCGCGGACTTCGCGATAGCTCACCACGGGCCGACCGGCGGTGACTCCGGACGGGTTGAAGTCGACAAACACACCGGTGGGCTCGGTGTCGATCGCACGTTTCAACCGGTCGGCGGTGGCACTGAGCGCTTCATCGGGAATCGGCGACTGTGTGACGTGCAGCGCCACTTCAGGATCTGATGGCGAAGTCACCTGCACCCGAGCCGAACCCGGCCCCGCGACCACGCGCTGCTGTCCGCCAGGTCGCCGGCACCGTCAACGCAACTCGCCCTTCCACCAGAAATGTCGCCGGCGCCGCATCCATGGACGACTCGGCGCGATGCCCGACAATGGTTATCGCCGGCACCGTTGCGGCCAGCACTACGGCAGCGGCTGCCAATCCACCACGTATCCCGACGCGCGATCGCACATGACGGGCATCGACAACGGGCGGTGGACGTGGCGACTCATCCTGGGCCTTGGCAATCGCAGAGGCCGTCAGCCGCGACAGCCGCGCGTCGTCGATCTCCACTGCTCTGAGACCAGTTCGCCGCACTTTTTCGGCGATCAACGCCGCAAGCGGTTGCGCCCCGTCGACCGTGCCGGGAACATCGATCAACACGGAAGCCGCTGTGCCGAAGTCCATTTCGGTGAGAAGACGCGCAATGTCCTCGGCAACGGCGTCCGGGTCTCCCCGGCGTGGTACGGCCACGACTTCCTCAGCCGAGATCGCCACCAACCGCTCAGCGATCTCCACCACCGGTGCTTCCGGCGCTGCATTCGACGCCTGCCTGAGAAACCGCGACCGCGGGCGTTGCTGCACATCTCCAGACAGGGCCGCTGCCGCCGCAGTAACCACATCGATCCTCGACGACGGCCACCACGACGGATGCACCACCTGAATTACTTTCTGCGCGTGTAGGTTCTCGCAGACCAATGGCCGCAGCACGGTGCGCCACAACGAATCGACGGCTACCGGCCGCCCATCCACCAACGCCACTTGATCGTCAATCGCATCGAGCGCCGCGTGAATAATCTCGGACGTATCGTCGGCGACTCTTCCTGTACCACAACATAAGCGGCGGATCGTCCCCGGACCTGTCGCGATGATGGTGCGGTGCGCGCTCACGGCGCCGGGCTCCAGCCCACCTGGATTACCTGTTCGTCACCGGCCTGACTGATCAAAACGCCACGTCCCGCAGGCAACCGTGCCGGACGTCCCGAAGTCAACAGGGAGCCGTCATCCGGACGCGCACTCATCATCAGTCCCACGCAGCCGATCTCCCGCAGGCCCGCCAGGACCGGCTCGAAAACGCCGCGTGCTGCGCCTCCGCTGCGCCGCGCCACGACCATGTGCAATCCCAGATCGCGAGCATGCGGCAAGTATTCGAGCACGGATAGCAGCGGGTTTCCCGCCGGCGTAGCGACCAGGTCGTAGTCGTCGACCACGAGGTAAACGTCTGGGCCCGACCACCAGGATCTGGCCCGCAGCTGTGCCTGCGTCACTTCTGGCGGGGGCATCCGGCGTTGCAGCACGTCGAGTAGATCCGGCATCAGCGACCTGAGCGCAGTCGGCGACATGGCATAGCCGCCGAGATGTTCTGACTCCACGACACCGAGCAGGGTGCGCCGAAAGTCGACGATCAGTATTTGCGCCTGCGCAGCCGTCTTGGTCCGAACAATTTCGCGGCACAAGGTGCGCAACGTGGTGGTCTTCCCGCACTCGTTGTCGCCGAGAACCAATAGATGCGAATTCCGTTCGAAATCGACTGCGACCGGACGCAATCGCCGCTCTTCGAGACCGAGGAGGGTTTGCTGCTCGCCTTCGTCGCCCGCCTGGTCGACGACGACATGGTGATCGATGTGCGTGGGCAGCAGCGGTATTGGCGGGGCGGCTAACTCACCATGACGACATCGCAGCGCGTCCACGTCAAGGGGCGGGGAGATGACCATCTGCAGTCCGTCCCGGGACAGACCGCGGCCGGGTCGGTCGAGGGGCACCTCGCGTGCTCGTTTGCGGTCAAGCTCGGAATCGGCTGGATCGCCCAGCCGCAACTCGATGCGGGTGCCGAGCTGATCCTTCAGCGACGGCCTGATGTCTGCCCACCGCGACGCCGAAAGCACCACGTGCACTCCGAACGAAAGACCCTGGGCCGCAATGGCAGCGATCGATTCCTCAACCTCCTGGAACTCATGGCGCAGGCTCGCCCAACCGTCGATGACAAGAAAGACCTCACCGAACGGGTCTTCGCCGTCGATGCGCTGCCCGCAATAGTCAGCCTCCCGGGAGCGCACGAGGGACTCAATCTCGGCGATCACGCGGCCGACAAGCCGCGGCTCGGCCCGGCTGGCGACCGCGCCCACGTGCGGCAATTCGCGCAGCGACGCCAGCGTTCCACCGCCGAAGTCCAGGCAGTAAAACTGCACCTGACCCGGATCATGAGCGGCGGCCAACGCGGTGATCAACGTCCGCAGTGCTGTCGACTTGCCCGTTTGAGGTGCACCCACGATCGCGACATTGCCTGCAGCACCTGACAAGTCGACCATCAGCTCTGTGCGGCACTGCTCGAAGGGGCGGTCGACAATGCCGATGGGTACAGCCAGACGGGCCGATGCAGTGTCGCGTAACAGACTATCCAGCGGCGGCGCCAGGTCCAGCGGGGGTAGCCAGACGCGGTGCGCAAGCGGTCCGTGTCCGGACAGGCGGTCCAGGACGGTCCGCAGAATCGTGGGTGCGGGCGATCCATCCGGCTCGACGGCACGCGCGATCGGTCCGACGGCCCGGGTGGTGAACGTTCGCACCGATGCCGGCGTCTCCTGGTGTGCGGGTAGGTCGCCACGAGCCAGCCGTCCTGCCTGCAGCGGTCCCGACACGAACGCGGTTTGGAAGCGGATCAGCTCGCCGCTGCCGGAACGCAGATAGCCCGCCCCGGGCGTGTTCGGCAGCTCGTAGGCGTCGGTTGTTCCCAAGACGATTCGTGATTCACTCGCGGACAAAGTCTTCAAGCACACCCGATAAGACAGGTGGGCTTCCAACCCGCGCAGCCGGCCCTCGTCGAGCCGCTGGCTAGCGAGCAATAAATGCATGCCCAGTGACCGGCCCAGTCGACCAATCGCGACGAACATGTCGGCGAAATCGGGATGCTGGCTGAGCAGTTCGGAGAACTCGTCGACGATGATGAACAGCGCGGGCAAGGCGGGCATCCGCATTCCGGATTTACGTGCGTGCTCGTATGCCGTCATGCTGACGCAGCGCGCCGTCCGCAACAACTGTTGCCGACGGTTCATCTCACCGGCCAGTGCGTCTCGCATCCGCGCAACCAGGGGCGCTTCCTCCGAGAGGTTGGTGATGACCGCAGAGACGTGCGGCGCCTGTGTCAAGTCGAGAAACGTTGCCCCGCCTTTAAAGTCAATGAGGAGCAGGTTCAGTACTTCCGGGGAGTTTCGCACCATCATGCCGAGTGCGACGGTGCGCAGCAGCTCCGACTTGCCCGACCCGGTTGCGCCCACGCAGAGCCCATGTGGCCCCATGCCATTTTCTGCGGCCTCCTTGATGTCCAGCTCGACAGGCACTCCGTCGACCGTGTTTCCGATCGGAGCGCAAAGGCGATCGTGGTGGTCTTGGCTGCGCCACAGCGTGATCGGGTCAACATGGGCAACATCGTCAAGCCCGACAAGGTCCGGCCAGTCCTTACCGCCGGCCCGTTCAGACGCGGCGCCTACCCGGTATCCGGCAAGCCGGCGCGCGCATATCTCCGCGTCGAGCAGATCCATCCGGTCGGGGTGCGTCAACGCGTGAACCGCGTCGCCGTGTGTGATCGTCAACGGCGATCCGCGGCGACAGGGGCCAGTCTCGAGCACCGTCGCACCCGTGATCACACTGGCGCCATCAGTGTCGCCGTGGCCCTGTAGGTCGCATATCACCACCACACGCGCCGGCAGTCCGGTACCGGCTAGCGCGGTCTGCGCCTCACCCGCGCTGCGGTACACCATGCGGGCGGGCCCCACCGAATCGCTGGCGACCGGATGTTGATTGTGCGGCAACCACTTCAGCCAATCCCAGTGGGCTCGATTCTGGCTCCCGACCACGCCGACGATCAGCACCTGATCCGGAGGGTGCAGCACGGCCAGCTGGCAGATCATCGCGCGTAGCAGTCCGCGCACCTCGGCAGCATCGCCATCGATGGTTACGGATGACGCTGCACCCAAATCAACCGCGATTGGCACGTCCGCGATCGTGGCGTGTGTGTGGATGAACCGATGCGCGGCCGTGACGGTGACTGGATCGGAGCGCTCGTCGGTGTCGATTTCGGGTGCCAACAGTCGGGTCGAAAGTGCCTGATTGCCAATCCCGATACGAACGCGACAGAAGTCGGGGTCGGATGCTCGCCGCTCCCACATTCGCGGGGCGCCGAGCAATGTCCACAGTGCAGCCGGATCAGGGTGAGCCCAGTTAAGTGATGCACGCTGCGCCGCAGCGGTTTCGGTAACTGCCGCACGAAGGCGACTGAGGTAGCCCAGGTAGTCGGCTCGGTCGGCGTTGATCTCGCCTCCCCGCCGGCGGCCACGTCGGGTGACCGCAGTCAGCACCATCGAAACCAGCATCATCATCGGAAACGCCACAAATGCGGGGTTGCGGGTCACGGCCGAACCTGAAAGCAAGGTCACTGCCATGACGCCCAAAGTCGCGATGGACATGCCAACTGGAAGCATGCGCACCAACAGGTTTGGAGAGTCGGGGCGCGGAAGCTCAGGCGGTGCGGCAACGACGATGTCTGCAGTCGCGGCTTGCGGTGGCAACTGCCGCACGGCAGGCACGAACTCCTGAGTCATCCCGGCCCCTCTCAGCGTGCGACGACGGTAAGCAGCGGCGTAAACGTCCGCAACTCACCTGTGGACAAGCGAATACCGATGGATCGGAATCGCGTTAGCGTCTCGCTCATCCGAATCTGAAGAGGGTGACGTTGTCTGTATCCGATCCGGGGCTATGCCGCGTGTCCGTGCATGCCGGCGCTGCCGTCGTCGACTTGGCGCTACCGTCCGGGATGCCAGTTGCCGCCCTACTCCCACCGATCGTCGACATCCTCAAAGCCCACGGGGTCAGCGATCTGGTCGGTGCGAAGTACCAGCTGACAATCCCCGGCACGGCCACTTTGGATTCCTCAATGACGTTGGCGCAAAACGGTGTCTGTGACGGCGATCTCCTCGTCGTGAGCAGGTCCGCAACCCCGCTGCCCGCCTTTCGGCACGACGACGTAGCGGAGGCCGTGTCGGAGACGCTAAACGGCCGGACCTCGAGTCCGTCCCGGATTCGACGGGTGAGGCGGCTTAGTGCCGCGCTGGCGGCCGGCAGCCTTACCGGCATTGGGGACCTGGCACTTATCCGAAACACCTTCACAGCCAACGCGGAAGGCCACCTTGGCGAGACCGCGGCAATCGCGGCACTTGTCGCGTTCGTCGCCGCGATGACGGCGACGCTGGCGCGGCGCGCCTATCGTGACGCGATGGCCGGGCTCACGCTGAGCCTGATTGCCACGGCATTCGCCGCGACAGCGGGCTTTCTGGCGGTGCCTGGCGCCCCTGGTCTGCCTAACGTGCTTCTGGCCGCTGCAGCAGCGGCTGTTGCGGCCGCACTGGCGATGCGCGTATCAGACTGTGGGGAAAGCACATTGACCACAGTGTCGTGCTTCGCGACACTTGTTGCCGTCGCGACGTTCGGGGGTGTGGCCACCGGCGCCCCGTTGTACGTGGTCGGTGCGGTATCGACGTTGGTATCGCTCGGTCTGCTTGGCGTAGCGGCACACGCTGCTGTCGCCCTGGCCGGATTGTCACCGAAGCATGCCGGCTTCGCCACCGCCGTCTGCGATTTGGGCGCCAAGGCGCTCCGCGCTGATGCCTGGCTTTCCACTCTGCTGGCCGCATTCTCGTCCTTGGCAGCCATAGGCGCGATCGTCACCGTATTGGCGGGCACACCGCGATCTGGTTGCACTGCCTTCGCGGCGGCGACCGGCGCGCTACTGCTGCTACGCGCCAATTCGGCTGATACGAATCGGAACTTGGTGTGTGTCATCGGCGCAGTGGTGGCTATCGGAACAACGTTCGGCCTCACCGCGATTAGAGCCCCAGAGCACGGCCCGTGGATTGCCGCAGGGACCACGTTGGCGGTCGCCGCCGCCGTCTACCTGGGGTTCGTCGCTCCCGGGATATCTTTCTCACCCATCGCGCGAAAGAGTATCGAGCTGTTGGAGTGTTTGGTCCTGATCGCGATGGTGCCGTTGACCTGTTGGATATGCGGCCTTTACGGCGCCGCTCGAGGTGTGCATCCGATATGGAGTTGAGCACTTCACGCGCCGTGCGGTTGATGGCGGTATCTGTGCTGACCGTGCTGTCGCAATTCGGAACGCCATCGGCACAGGCGGTTTCGCCGCCGGAGATCGACGACAGGTTGCTGCCCAAGCCCGCGTTGCCGGCACCGCCGCGACCGACCGTGCAACGCGAGGTCTGCACCATGGTGGCAGGAGGCCCGGGGCCTGGCCGCAATCAGCTCGCAGACCTCGATCTTCCCCGTATCTGGCAGCTCACCCGCGGCGCGGGCCAACGGGTCGCGGTCATCGATACCGGCATTTCGCGACACCGACGGCTGCCGGATGTGGTACCGGGAGGCGACTATGTGTTCACCGGTGACGGCACCCAGGATTGCGACGCGCACGGAACTCTGGTCGCCGGAATCATCGCCGCCGCAGCCGATTCCAAAAGCGATACTTTCAGCGGTGTAGCGCCCGATGTCACGTTGATCAGCATCCGTCAGTCCAGCGGGAAATTCGCACCCGCAAGCGCCCCGGCGAGTCCGGGGATCGGTGATGTGGACACGATGGCGAGAGCGGTCCGGACCGCCGCGGACCTGGGCGCGTCGGTCATCAATATTTCGTCGGTGGCGTGCGTTCCAGTTGCCTCGGCGCTCGATGACCGGGAACTAGGCGCCGCGCTGGCCTACGCGGTCGACGTCAAGAATGCCGTTGTCGTTGCCGCGGCTGGAAATACCGGTGGCGGCGGGCAGTGTCCGCCGCAGCGACCGGATGCGACCTGGCAGACCATCTCGGTCGCGGTCAGTCCGGCCTGGTACGACGACTACGTGCTGACGGTCGGTTCGGTGAACGCCGGCGGGGCGCCGTCGGCCTTCACTCTGGCCGGCCCCTGGGTCGACGTCGCGGCGACCGGCGAGGCGGTGACGTCGCTGAGTTCTGCACCGGTGTCCGGCACCAGTTACGCCGCACCAGTCGTCAGCGGGCTCGCCGCCCTGATCCGGGGGCGGTTCCCGGCGCTGACGGCCCGGCAGGTGATGCAGCGCATCGAGTCGACCGCGCATCATCCACCCGCGGGATGGAATCCGTTGGTCGGCAACGGCATAGTCGATCCCCTTGCCGCGGTGAGCACCGACTCGGGCGCTCCCGGCAACATCGCCAAACCACCGCCGGCGCGCGTGCCGATCGCCGCGTCGCCGCCATCGGGTCCAACGAATTCTCGTGCGCGTGACACCGCGTTGCGCGGCGCAACCCTGTGCGTGGTCGCTCTGATGTGCGCGCTGATCGTCGGTGCGGCCAAGCGGCGGTTAGGGAAGTCCAGGGATGACGTCGCGGGCAACTGACGCGTTCGCCCGGCTGAGTTCCGGCCCGGACGGCAACACCGCGAGCATCGGCCACGGCACCGGGACAGCGTCCGTCCGCAGACCGAGATCATGTGCGGCGTCGTTGTCGTGAATCGCGAACCGTACCCCGGTGTCGGTGACGAGGTAGCGTGCCCCGGCTCCGCCACTTGCCCGCACGTAGGCGCTGCGGCCGGGCGGTATGTAGAAGCCATCGAGTGCAGGACCGCGACCGTCGGCTTGCGATAGGGCCACCGGCGCCTGACCGGCCGGCAGCGGCAGACCGCTCCCGGCAAGCAAGGCGACCCCGGCATGGTCGGATGGCGGCGGCCCCGAACTCGCGCACACGGTGGTAGTGGTGCTGCTCGAGCTACCGTCCCCGGGTGCGCGTTCGGGAAACGTGTCTACCGGCAGCGTGTTCGATATCGGCGCGCCCCGCAGCACGTCTGGTGCCACAGCGATGACGTCGGCGGCGCCCCGCGAGTCGCCGAAACGCAAAAGATCCGCGGCCACCTGGCCCACGCGCTGGACCCCGGTGCTCAAGACGGCGTAATACTCGTCACCATCTCCGCGCGTGATGCGCAGCACACTCCCGACTGGAAAGCCGGGAAGTCCAGCCGCCTTGCTGCCCGCGCCGCGTATCCGTGGAGCCGTGATCGGCGGCGCCTCCGGGACCGCGTTCAGCAATGCCTGCGAAACGACGAGCGGCGCGTGACCTTCCAGTCGCAGTGCACGCACTACGGCGGTGTCCGCAAGGTCGACCACGGCGCGCTGCCCGTCGTAGAGCAAGTAGGCCGGCGGACCGGTACCCGGCGTGACCAGGAGTGCCTGATCGCGGGCGAGACGATGGGCCATCAACCCCCCGGTCGACCCGACGACGACGGTCGTGGCCGTTCCGCCGTCCGTATCGCAGATCGTCCAGGCCGCTTCGTCGCCGGACAGCAGGGGGCCGAGAAGCTGCGGTGCGCCCGGAATGCCCAGCAGCGGACCGCGTTTGGTGCGCCCTAACTCTGACTCGGGCACCATCTGCGGATTGGCATCAGTCGCCGCGATCAACCGCGCCGAGGCCAGGTTCAGCGCCGGGTGCCAGGTATCGCCGACTCGCACGTACAGCGCTCCGGTTTCCTTGCCCATGACGATCTGAGCGTGATCCAGCCGTACCTGGGGCCGCAGCACCCCAACAAACGCGCATCCCACTACCACGATCGCCGCTAGCACGCAGCCAACCGTCAGGGGTCCCGTCCGCGCCCGAAGCGGCTCACTGGACGCACGGGTATCCCCGCTCAGCAATGCGCGCTCGATGCGGCGCAGCAGGAATCGGTAGCCGCTGACGTGCACCCAAGTCGTTGATTGGTGGGGCACTGACCTCCCAAAATCCGCGAACCCGCTGGTCACGTTAAACCGTGCACCGACGCCCCTGCCGCCGGTTATCCACAGGCGCTCAGGTTTCGCCAGGTCTCAAAGTGGGTAAAATTGCCGGGTGATTTTTCACCGCATACGTAGCCCTCGGGCGGGCATCGTGCGGTCGGCCGGTCGTTGGGTCGGCCTGGGCGCTGCCGCCCTGGTCACGGCCTCGGGCCTGCTCGCCACGCCGAGTGCCCCCGTCGCGCACGCCTTCGACTGCCCCGACGTCGAGGTCATCTTCGCCCGCGGCACCAACGAGCCCCCCGGCCTGGGCCGGGTCGGCGACGCCTTCGTCGACTCGCTGCGCCAGCAGACCGGCCTGAACATCCTGCCCTACGGGGTGAACTACGCCGCCAGCAAGCTGCAGCTGCACGGCGGAGACGGCGCCAACGACACCATCGACCGCGTCAAGAAGAGCGTGGAAACCTGCCCGAACACCAAGATCGTGCTCGGCGGCTACTCGCAGGGCGCGTCGGTGATGGACATCGTGGCCGGCGTCCCCATCGGCGGCATCAGCTGGGGCAGCTCGCTCCCGCCGCAGTACGCCAACAACATCGCCGCCGTGGCCACCTTCGGTGACGTGGCCGACCGCGCCGGCGGGACGTTGCCGACCCAGAGCGCAATGCTGGGCTCCAAGGCGATCGACCTGTGCAACCCCAACGACCCGATCTGCCACGCCGGCCCCGGCAACGAGTGGAGCGGGCACACCGAGGGCTACGTCCCCGTCTACACCACCCAGGCGGCGGCGTTCGTCGCGTCCAAACTGATGGCCGGCACCGGCTCGTCGGTGCCGGGGTACGGGCCGTCGGCCCCGGGCGCTGGCCCGCAGACCCCCGGGCAGGCGCCCGGTCCTGGGCCGCTGACGGCGGGCCCGCAGGCACCGGGATCTACCCCGCAGACGCCCACCCCGCCGCTCCCCGGATCCACAACGCCGGGCACCGACGTGGTTGCCGCGGTTCACTGACGCACTGCCAGTAACCCGTACCATCGCGGCATGAGTTTTGCCGCAATAAGACGCCGGGCGCACAGATGTGCCAGCTTGGCGGCCGCCGCATTCCTCGCAGCGGCCGCCATGCTGTTCGCAGCCCCGCTGATCCCCCGCGCCTGGGCATCATGCCCGGACGTCGAGGTGGTGTTTGCCCGGGGAACCGATGAGCCACCCGGCGTCGGGAAGGTGGGCGGGGCCTTCATCAACTCCCTGCGCCAGAAGACTGGCCTAAATGTGGGGGCGTACGGAGTCCACTATCCCGCCAACGATGACTTCCTGGCGGCCACCGAAGGCGCGAACGACGCCAGCGCCCACATCCAGCAGATGGCCGACAACTGCCCCAGCACCAAGCTGGTGCTCGGCGGCTACTCCCAGGGCGCCGCCGTCGTCGACATCGTCACCGCCGCCCCACTGCCCGCCCTCGGTTTTCAGGACCCGCTACCGGCCGTGGCCGCCGATCACGTCGCGGCGGTCGCCCTGTTCGGGAACCCATCGGGCCGCGCCGGCGGTCTGATGAGCGCCCTGAGCCCGGATTTCGGCGGCAAGATCATCGACCTGTGCAACAGTGGTGACCCGATCTGCTCCGACGGCGACCAGTGGCAGGCCCACCTCAACTACGTGCCCGGATTGACCAACCAAGCAGCACATTTCGTTGCCGACAAGATGTAGCGATGCAAAGATCCGGTCACATCGGGGTCGCGGAGTGGCCACAGCCGTTCACTAACCCCCGGCGATGATGCGTACCATCGGCTCATGGGGGTTAGACCGTTCGGCAACGCATTGCTCGCAGCTTTCATGACCATCGGCCCGGCAGCGGCCTTGGCTCCGGTCGCATCGGCGGCACCGCCGTGCCCGGGCGCCGAAGTGGTGTTCGCCCGCGGCCGCGAGGAACCGCCCGGCGCCGGGCTGGTCGGCGACGCATTCGTCAATTCGCTGCGCTCCAAGACGCAGATGCCGGTCGGCGTCTACGGGGTCAACTACCCCGCCGACGTCGATCCCGCGAAGGGCTCCAACGACATGAGCGCCCACGTCCAGTACATGGCCAAACACTGCCCGAACACCCGCGAGGTGCTCGGCGGCTACTCGCTCGGGGCCGTGTCGGCCGACCTGGTGATCGCGGTGACCCAGCCCTCGTTCGGGTTCAAAAACCCGCTGCCGCCGGGCATGGATCAACACGTCGCAGCCGTCGCGTTGTTCGGCAACGGCACCCAGCGCGTTCTCGGCCCGGTCCCCGGCTTCAGCCCCGCCTTCGCCGGTAAGACGATCGAGGAGTGCGCCCCCGGCGACCCGATCTGTTCGGGCACCGGCAAGGCGGTATGGGCGTCGCATCTGCAGCCCTCCTACATCGACTCCGGTCTGGTCGATCAGGCCGCGACCTTCGCCGCCGGCAAGCTGTAGTCGGAATCCACAGGCACACAGGCAATTGCCAGGCGCCTCAAGTAGCGGCTGGCGCCACGTGACCGGAGAATGCTGTCGTGACGACCACCGCTGCGACCGACCGCGACACCTCGCCGGCCACCCGGGAAACGCTCGAAGACTACACACTGCGCTTCGCCCCGCGTAGCTACCGCCGGTGGTCCACCGCGGTGGTGGGGATCTCGGCGCTTGGCGGCATCGCCTATCTGGCGGATTTCGCGATCGGCGCCAACCTCGGTATCACCTACGGCACCGCAAACGCGTTGTGTGGCATCGGAATTTTCGCGGTGGTGATCATCGCGACCGGACTCCCGCTGGCCTACTACGCCGCACGGTACAACATCGATCTGGATCTGATCACCCGTGGTAGCGGTTTCGGGTACTACGGCTCCGTGGTGACCAACGTGATCTTTGCGACGTTCACCTTCATCTTCTTTGCGCTCGAAGGCTCGATCATGGCGCAAGGTCTCAAGCTGGGCCTGCACATTCCGCAGTGGATCGGCTACGCCTGCTCCACGCTGATCATCTTCCCGCTGGTGATCTACGGCATGAAAGTCCTGTCGCAGCTACAACTTTGGACCACACCGCTGTGGCTGATCCTGATGGTCGCCCCGTTCATCTATCTCGTCACCAGCCATCCCGAATCGGTCGGCGAGTTCTTCTCCTACACCGGCCACCAGGGCCACGGCGGCGTTGACGCCGGCTCGGCGTTGATGGCCGCGGGCGTCTGCCTGGCGCTGATCGCCCAGATCGCCGAACAGATCGACTATCTGCGGTTCATGCCGCCGCGCACCCCACAGAACTCCCGCAGCTGGTGGACCTGGGTGCTGTTGGCCGGCCCCGGTTGGGTGCTGTTCGGCGCGATCAAGCAGATCGTCGGGCTGTTCCTGGCCGTCTATCTGATCTTTCACCTCGCGGGTTCGATCTCGATCGCCAACCAGCCGGTGCACCAATTCGACGAGATCTACCGAAACTTCATGCCGGACTGGCTGGCGCTGACGCTGGCCGTGATCCTGGTGGTACTCAGCCAAATCAAAATCAACGTGACGAATGCGTATTCGGGTTCGCTGGCGTGGACCAACTCGTTCACCCGCGTCACCAAGCATTACCCCGGCCGCGTCGTCTTCCTCGGCGTGAACCTGACGATCGCGCTGATCTTGATGGAAGCCAACATGTTTGACTTCCTGAACACGATCCTGGGTTTCTACGCCAACTGCGGCATGGCATGGGTGGTGGCGGTGGCCTCCGACATCGTCTTCAACAAGTACCTGCTGGGGCTCTCGCCGAAGGCGCCCGAATTCCGCCGTGGCATGTTGTACCCGATCAACCCGGTTGGCTTCGGCTCGATGCTGCTGGCCGCGGGGCTGTCGATCGTCGCATTCTTCGGCGGCCTGGGTGAGGCATTGCGGCCCTATTCGCCGTTGGTGGCGATCGTCGTCGCGTTGGTGATGCCGCCCGTGCTGGCGGTCGTGACCCGGGGCAAGTACTACCTGCGGCGCACGCACGACGGCATCGACCTGCCGATGTACGACGAGCACGGCAACCCCGTGGCCGACGAATTGACCTGCCACGCCTGCAATCACGAGTTCGAACGCCCCGACATGGTGGCCTGCCAGGCCCACGACGCGCACATCTGTTCGCTGTGCCTGTCCACCGACAGGCGCGCCGAACACCTGCTCGACGCCCAGGGCTAGCGCGTGCGCAGATCGCGGGTGATCAGGATGCGCGCCGCCAGCTCGTCGTCGGGCGGGTAATCCACCCCTACCAGCGTCAGGCCCTGCGCCGGCGCGGCCGCGAAGTCACTGGATCGTCCTGTGGCGCTGAGCAATTCGATACACCACTGCGGTGTACGCCGATGCTCGCCGACGGCCAGCAGCGCGCCGACCAGTGAGCGCACCATCTGCCAGCAGAACGCATCGGCGCTGACGTGCGCGGTGATCAAGTCGCCCTCGCGTGTCCAGTCCAGCCGCTGCAGGTCGCGAATCGTGGTGGCACCGGAACGATGACGGCAGAACGCGGCAAAGTCGTGTAGCCCCAACAGATCTTGTGACGCGACACTCATCGCGTCCACATCCAGGTCGCGGGGCCAGGCGGTGATGTAGCGCGCCTGCTGCGGCGCCACACCGTAGGCGGCCGTCGACAATCGGTACTCGTAATGACGCCGCAGCGCGGAGAACCGCGCATCGAAACCCGATGGGGCGCGGGTAATTCCGAGCACCCGCACGTCGGTGGGCAAAAAGCGGCCCAGGCGGCGCAGCAGCGGCAGGAATTCCGGATCAGTGGCGCGCGGCGATCGCGGGTAGGCATTCGGCAACGCGGCGGCGGGCACATCGACGTGGGCCACCTGTCCGGTGGCGTGTACTCCCGTGTCGGTGCGCCCGGCCGCCCACAGCCGTACCGGCGTGCGGAAAACCGTCGTCAGCGCGTCATCGATGACGCCGGCGACAGTGCGCTGCCCGGCTTGAGTTGCCCAGCCCGCGAAATCGGTTCCGTCGTAGGCGATGTCGAGCCTAAGACGGACGTCTTCGCTACTTGTCGGTGGAGTCGTCACCCTCGTCGGCAACCTCAGCCTTGGGCTCCTCGGCCGGTTCGGCCTCGGCGGCAGGCTCAGTTGCCTCGGTCGTCGTCTCTTCGGACTCGGCTTCGGTGACCTTGACCTCTTCGGCCTCAGCCTCGTCGGCCGGTGCCGCCGCGGCGACAGGTGCTTCTGCCTTTTCGGGGGCCGTCTTCGAAGCCTTCACCCGACGCGCGCGGTCGGCCTCCGACGTCACCGTCTTTTCCTGCACCAGCTCGATCACGGCCATCGGGGCGTTGTCGCCCTTGCGCGCCTCGACCTTGATGATGCGGGTGTAGCCGCCGTCACGATCGGCAAAGAACGGCCCGATCTCCGCGAACAGGGTGTGCACGACATCCTTGTCGCGGATCTTCTTCAGAACCTCTCGACGGTTGTGCAGCGTGCCCTTTTTCGCGTGCGTGATCAGCTTCTCCGCGTACGGCCGCAGCGCACGCGCCTTCGGCTCGGTCGTCTTGATGCGACCGTGCTCGAACAGCGACGTGGCCAGGTTGGCCAGCAGAGCCTTCTGGTGCGAAGACGACCCGCCGAGGCGAGGGCCCTTGGTGGGCTTGGGCATTGCAGACGCTCCTGTCTAGAGGTTCAAAAGCTTTAGAGCTGTTCGGTTTCGGCGTAGTCCTGGTCGTCGTAAGCAGCCTCGGTGGACCAGGTGCCGGTGGCGACGTCGTAACCCGCGACCTCCGACGGGTCGAAGCTCGGCGGGCTGTCCTTGAGCGACAGGCCCAGCTGGTGCAGCTTGACCTTCACCTCGTCGATGGACTTCTGGCCGAAGTTGCGGATGTCGAGCAGGTCGGACTCGGTGCGGCTCACCAGCTCGCCGACGGTGTGCACACCCTCGCGCTTGAGGCAGTTGTAGGACCGCACGGTCAGGTCCAGGTCGTCGATCGGCAGCGCGAACGAGGCGATGTGGTCGGCCTCGGCCGGCGACGGCCCGATCTCGATACCCTCGGCCTCGACGTTGAGTTCGCGTGCCAGACCGAACAATTCGACCAGGGTCTTACCCGCCGACGCCAGCGCGTCACGGGGGCCGATCGAACTCTTGGTCTCGACGTCCAGGATCAGCTTGTCGAAGTCGGTGCGCTGCTCGACACGGGTGGCATCCACCTTGTAGGTGACCTTGAGCACCGGCGAGTAGATGGAATCGACTGGGATACGGCCGATTTCGGCACCCGAGGCACGGTTCTGCACGGCCGGCACGTACCCACGACCACGCTCGACGACGAGCTCGACCTCGAGCTTGCCCTTGTCGTTCAGCGTCGCGATGTGCATGTCGGGGTTGTGCACCGTGACGCCGGCCGGCGGCACGATGTCACCCGCGGTGACCTCACCCGGGCCCTGCTTGCGCAGGTACATGGTGACCGGCTCGTCCTCCTCGGAGGACACGACCAGACCCTTGAGGTTCAGGATGATATCGGTGACATCCTCTTTGACGCCGGGCACGGTGGTGAACTCGTGCAGCACGCCGTCGATGCGAATGCTGGTGACGGCCGCGCCGGGGATCGATGACAGCAGCGTGCGCCGCAGCGAATTGCCAAGCGTGTAACCGAATCCCGGCTCCAGCGGCTCGATGACGAACTGGGACCGGCTGTCGGTGAGGATTTCCTCGGACAGTGTGGGTCGCTGAGAAATCAGCATGTGTTTCTTCTTCTCCTTCTCGGCACCCGCTATTTGATGCCGTTAGGGTTTCCGAACCGGCCGGCTCGGAAAGTCCGTTACTTCGAGTAGTACTCGACGATGAGCTGTTCGGTGAGCGGCACGTCGATCTGTGCCCGCTCGGGCAATTGGTGGATCAGGATGCGCTGACGCTCCCCCACCACCTGCAGCCAGCTCGGGGTCGGACGGTCGCCCGAAGTCTCCCGCGCTATCTGGAACGGCACCGTGTTCAGCGACCCGTCCCGCACGTCGATGATGTCGTACTGCGACACCCGGTAGCTGGGGACGTTCACGTGCACGCCGTTGACGCTGAAGTGCCCGTGACTGACCAGCTGGCGGGCCATCCGGCGGGTGCGCGCCAGCCCGGCGCGGTACACGACGTTGTCCAGCCGGCTTTCCAGAATCTGCAGCAGGTTCTCACCTGTCTTGCCGGTGTGGCGCACGGCCTCTTCGTAGTAGCGGCGGAACTGCTTTTCCATCACGCCGTAGGTGAAGCGGGCCTTCTGCTTCTCCTGCAGCTGGAGCAGGTATTCGCTCTCCTTGATCCGCGCGCGGCCGTGCTGGCCGGGCGGGTAAGGACGCTTCTCGAACGCTTGGTCGCCGCCGACGAGGTCGGTGCGCAGCCGTCGCGACTTGCGGGTCATTGGTCCGGTGTAACGAGCCATGATCTACCTCCCTAGACCCTTCTCCGCTTGGGCGGACGGCAACCGTTGTGCGGCTGCGGGGTGACGTCCGAGATCGCGCCGACCTCCAGGCCGGCGGCCTGCAGCGAACGGATGGCGGTCTCGCGGCCCGAACCCGGGCCCTTCACGAACACGTCGACCTTCTTCACTCCGTGCTCCTGGGCCTTGCGGGCGGCGTTCTCGGCAGCCAGCTGCGCGGCGAACGGCGTCGACTTCCGCGAGCCCTTGAACCCGACGTGACCCGACGACGCCCAGGCGATGACGTTGCCCTGCGGGTCGGTGATCGTCACGATCGTGTTGTTGAACGTGCTCTTGATGTGTGCAGCACCGTGGGGAACGTTCTTCTTTTCCCGGCGACGGGTCTTCTGCCCCTTCTTAGGGGCCGAGGCTGCTGCCTTCTTGGCTGGTGGCATGGGGCGGTTACCTGGCCTTCTTCTTGCCGGCGATGGTGCGCTTGGGGCCCTTGCGGGTACGCGCGTTGGTCTTGGTCCGCTGGCCACGCACCGGCAGGCCGCGGCGGTGCCGCAGACCCTGGTAGCAGCCGATCTCGATCTTGCGGCGGATGTCTGCCTGCACCTCGCGGCGCAGGTCACCCTCCACCTTGAGGTTGGCCTCGATGTAGTCACGCAGGTGGGTCAGCTGGTCGTCGGTCAGGTCCCTGGTACGCAGGTCCCTGTCGATCCCCGTTGCTTCCAGAATCTCGTTGGAACGGGTACGGCCGACGCCGAAGATGTAAGTCAGCGCGATCTCCATCCGCTTATCACGCGGCAGATCGACGCCTACTAGTCGAGCCATAGGTAGCGTTTCCTCTTTTTTCTAGGCGGAGGTCTGATCCCAGTCCGTTCCCGATCTGATCGGGGCCCGGCCTCCGACCGGACGTGGATGAGCTGGCCCATCTCTATAGATGCCAGCAGCTCAGTGGTACTGGGAGGTCATCATTCAGTTGTCTAAGCAGGGCACTGAGTCACATTGCGGCGACCCACTGCGCCCGGCTACGCCGCGCTTGCGATCGCCGCTAGCCCTGGCGCTGCTTGTGACGCGGATCGGAGCAGATCACCATGACCCGCCCATGCCGACGGATCACCCTGCACTTGTCACAGATTGGCTTGACGCTCGGGTTCACCTTCACGGCCGTATCGATCCTGTCTGTCTACTCGTAGGTTTTGCGGTTCGAGCTTTTTACTTGTACCGGTACACGATGCGGCCCCGGGACAGGTCGTAGGGAGACAACTCCACCACCACCCGGTCCTCGGGCAGGATGCGGATGTAGTGCTGCCGCATCTTGCCGCTGATGTGGGCAAGCACCTTGTGACCGTTCTCCAGCTCAATGCGGAACATCGCATTGGGCAGGGGCTCGACCACCCGGCCCTCGACCTCGATGGCGCCTTCCTTCTTGGCCATAACTTCTCGTCAAATCCCTCGTCGTTTAGTTTCGCTGCATCTGCGCCAACAACGGCACAGCATTCACACCGACTTTGGAACGTGAGCCGGTGACAGGAAATTCCTAGGGAACGGACACACAAGAAAGCCGGCGCGGATGACGCACCGTCGGTCCATGTTACCCGTTCGGGCAGCATGGCCAAAATCCGTGATCACAGCGCTCGCGGGCGCCACCTCGACCCGCCACACGACGCCTGACAAGCGCATACTTGAGCTCGATGACACGTCCCCTTGATGGCGCCGCGCAGTCGCGTAAGCCGGTGATCCTGACCGTCGACGACGATCCCGCGGTCTCCCGCGCTGTGGCCCGGGACTTGCGGCGCAAATACGGCGAGGACCACCGCATCGTGCGCGCGGAGTCGGGTGCCGAGGCGCTGGACACCCTCAAGCAGCTCAAACTGCGGGGCGAAACGGTCGCGGCGATCGTCGCCGACTACCGGATGCCGCAGATGACGGGCATCGAGTTCCTCGAGCAGGCGATGGACCTCTACCCAACCGCGCGGCGCATCCTGCTGACCGCCTACGCCGATACCCACGCCGCGATCGACGCGATCAACGTCGTCGACCTCGACCACTACCTGCTCAAACCGTGGGATCCGCCGGAGGAAAAGCTCTACCCCGTCATCGATGCGCTCTTGGAGGCCTGGCGCGCGGCGCCCGAACACCCGATCCCGCACACCAAGGTGATCGGGCATCGGTGGTCGGCGCGATCCTGGGAGGTTCGCGACTTCCTGGCCCGCAACGGGCTGCATTACTCCTGGTTCATGGCCGACGAACCCGATGGCGAGCGGCTGCTCAACGCCGCCGGCGCCGACAGCCTGCGGCTGCCCGTCGTGGTCACCGAACACGGCGACCCGCTGGTGGAACCGTCCGACGCCGAGCTGGCCGACAAGCTGGGTTTGACCACCACGCCGTCGCAGGAGTTCTACGACCTGATCGTCATCGGCGGTGGGCCCGCGGGCCTGGCCGCCGCCGTGTACGGCGCGTCCGAGGGGCTGCGCACGGTGCTCATCGAACACACCGCCACCGGCGGCCAGGCCGGACAGAGTTCGCGGATCGAGAACTATTTGGGCTTTCCGGACGGCGTCTCGGGTGGCCAGCTGGCCGAGCGGGCACGCAGGCAGGCCGAGAAGTTCGGCGCCGAGCTCATCACCGCCCGTAAGGCGATCGCCCTCGAGGTGAACGGACCCAAGCGGACCGTGCGGTTCGGCGACGGCGGCTCCATCGACGCGCACGCGGTCATCCTGGCAACCGGGGTTTCCTACCGCCAGCTGACGGCCGAGGGATGCATGGAGCTGACCGGCTGCGGCGTCTACTACGGGGCCGCGGTGTCGATCGCCGCGGACTGCGAAGGCGAAGTGGTCTACGTGATCGGCGGGGCCAACTCCGCGGGCCAGGCCGCCATGTATCTGTCGCGGACGGCCAAATCGGTCAACATCGTGGTGCGCGCCCCGTCGCTGGAGGCGTCGATGTCGTACTACCTGATCCAGCAGATCGAGCAGAACCCGAAGATCAACGTTCTGACCTGCACCGAGGTGCAGCGCGCCACCGGCGACGGCCACCTGGAGAGGCTGACGCTGGTCAACAACCGGACCGACGAAACCGAGGAAGTCGCCTGCGCCCGGATGTTCATCTTCATCGGGGCCGCCCCGCGCACCGACTGGCTGGACGGGGTGCTCGCCCGCGACGACCACGGCTTCATCCTCACCGGCCCGGATCTGCGCAACGTGTGCGGCTGGACGCTCGACCGCCCACCGCATCACCTGGAAACCAGCGTGCCGGGCGTGTTCGCCACCGGCGACGTGCGCTCCACGTCCGCCAAACGGGTCGCGGCCGCCGTCGGGGAAGGGTCGATGGCCGTGATGCTGGTCCACCGCTACTTGGCCGAGAGCTAGGAAGGGCCATGACCGTCAACATGCCGTGTGAGCCCGACGAGCTGCGCAGCCTTTTCCTGTTCGAGGCCCTGACCGACGAACAGCTCGCGGTGTTGTGCGGCCAGGGACACATCGAGAACTATCAGCCGGGCCCGATCTGCGTCGAAGGCGAACCGGCGACGTGCTTCTACGTGCTGATCGAGGGCGAGCTGATGATGTCCAAGCTCTCCGGCGGGCAGGACATCGAAACCAACCGCACCTCGCAGCGCGGGGTGTATTGCGGCGCCTGGCGGGCGTTCACCGGCGGGAAGCAGAAGAACTACGACGCCTCTGTCCACGTGACCAAGCCGTCACGGTTCTTCGTGATGGACGCGCCCATCTTCGCGCAGTTCATGCGCGACCAGTTCCCGATGGCTGTGCACCTGCTCGACGGCATCGCCGTCGGCACCGACCGGACCCGCCGGATCATCGACAACCGGGAGAAGCTGCTGGCGCTGGGCCGGCTGTCGGCCGGGCTGACCCACCAGCTCAACAACCCGGCCGCGGCGATCTCGCGGGCCGCGTCGGATCTGCGCGAGCGGGTGGCCAACATGCGGCACAAGCTGGCGATGCTCGCCGACGGCACCGTCACACCCGAGGCGCTCAGCGCCCTGGTGCGGTTGCAGGAGCGGGTCGCCGAGCAGGTCGCCAAATCGGGGTCGCAACACTTGAGCGCGCTCGAGACCTCCGACCGTGAGGACGCCGTGGGCGACTGGCTGGAGGACCACGGCATCGACGGCGGATGGGACATCGCCCCGACGTTCGTCGAGGGCGGCGTCGATACCGATTGGCTGGAGCGGATTTCCGCGGTCAGCGAAGAGCTCGCGTCGACATCGTTCGAGCAGGCGATCCGATGGATCAACTACACCATCGAGAGCGAACTGCTGATGAACCAGATTCTGGAAGCCAGCAAACGGATTTCGGCGCTGGTCGCCGATGCCAAGCAGTATTCGCAAATGGATCGGGCCCCTTTCCAGGTGGCCAACGTGCACGACCTGCTGTACAGCACGCTGGTGATGTTCGCCGACCGGTTGACCAAGGACCCGGGCAAGGAGGCCAGTAAGAACCCGGTGATCAACGTGGTCAAGGATTTCGACAAGTCGCTTCCCGAAATCCCTTGCTATCCAGGCGATCTCAACCAGGTATGGACCAACATCATCGACAACGCAATCGCCGCGATGCGCGATACGGGTGGCACGCTGACCGTCCGCACCTGCCGCTACGGCGAGAACATGGCCCGAGTCGAAATCTGTGACACCGGGCCGGGAATCCCCGCGGATATCCGCGAGCACATCTTCGAGCCGTTCTTCACCACCAAACCATTCGGCGAAGGCACCGGGCTTGGGCTGGATCTCGCCTTCAACATCGTCGTCAAGAAACATCGCGGGGATCTGCGCGTGGAATCGGTGCCCGGCGATACCCGGTTCGTCGTGCTGCTGCCGCTGGAGCGCCCACCCGCCACGGATGTCGCCGCCGCGGTCGACGACGTGGATGAAGCCGACGCGGAATAGCGTGGAATAGCGTCGCGATCGGCCCGGTTGGAGACGTCATGACCGACGCAGCTGCAAGCAAACCCAATCTCGGCCGGTTCGGATCGTTCGGGCGGGGCGTGACGCCCCAGCAAGCTAAAGAAATCGAGGCTCTCGGCTACGGAGCGGTTTGGGTGGGCGGCTCCCCGCCGGCCCAGTTGGCGTGGGTGGAGCCCATCCTGGAAGCGACGACCACGTTGCAGGTGGCGACCGGGATCGTGAACATTTGGACGGCGCCCGCCGAGGCGGTGGCCGAGTCGTTCCACCGGATCGACAAGGCCTACCCCGACCGCTTCCTGCTCGGTATCGGCGTCGGCCACCGCGAGGTGATCAGCGAATACCGCAAGCCCTACGACGCCCTGGTCGAGTACCTGGATCGCCTCGACGACTACGGCGTCCCCGCCCATCGCCGGGTGGTGGCCGCCCTGGGCCCGCGCGTGCTGGGACTCTCGGCGCAACGCAGCGCCGGCGCGCACCCGTATCTGACCACCCCGGAGCACACCGCGCACGCACGTGAGCTGATCGGCCCGTCGGCGTTTTTGGCGCCCGAGCACAAGGTGGTGCTGACGACCGACGCCGAGAAGGCCCGCGCGGTAGGCCGCAAGGCCCTGGACATGTACTTCAACCTGGCCAACTATCGCAACAACTGGAAGCGGTCGGGCTTTGCCGACGACGAGGTCACCCGGCCGGGCAGCGACCGCCTGGTCGATGCGGTGGTGGCCTACGGCACCCCCGACGCGATCGCCGCACGGCTTAACGAGCACGTCGCCGCCGGTGCCGACCATGTGCCCGTGCAGGTCCTGACCAAAGATGAAAACCTGGTCTCGGCACTGGCTGAATTGGCGGGGCCACTTGGACTGAACCACTCGTAGACCAACCGCGTAGGGGGACCTCGATGACCGACGCAGTTTCACTGAAGCCCGACCTCGGTCGCTACGGCGCCTGGCTGCCTACTCGTTCGGTGACACCCGGGTTGGCCGCCAAGATCGAGGAGCTCGGGTACGCGAGCGCCTGGATCGGCGGATCGCCGGACGCCGAACTGGATTGGGTGGAACCGGCTTTGGCGCAGACCAGCTCGCTGCAACTGGCCACCGGCATCGTCAACATCTGGACGGCGGCGGCCAAACCCGTCGCCGAATCCTTTAAGCGCATCGAAAGTGCTTACCCCGGAAGATTTTTGCTCGGCATCGGAGTTGGCCACCCCGAGCACACCCAGGAGTACGTGAAGCCCTACGCCGCGCTGGTCGGCTACCTCGATGCCCTCGACGAGGCGCTGGTGCCGACCAGCCGGCGGGTGCTCGCCGCGCTCGGGCCCAAGGTGTTGGCGCTGTCCGCGGAGCGCAGCGCCGGCGCCCATCCGTACCTGACCACGCCGGAACACACGGCCAAGGCTCGCGAACAGCTCGGCAATTCGGTGTTCTTGGCCCCTGAGCACAAGGTGGTGTTGACCACCGACCGCGACAAGGCGCTTGCCGCCGGCCGCGGGCTCGTCGAGCACTATCTGGGGCTGAGCAACTACGTGAACAACTGGCTGCGGCTGGGGTTCACCGAGGACGACGTGCGCAAGCCCGGCAGCGACCGGCTGATCGAAGCGGTGGTGGCCTACGGCACCCCGGAGGCGATCGTGAAACGCCTCAACGAGCACCTGGAAGCCGGCGCCGACCACGTAGCGATTCAGGTGCTGGGCGGCTACAACGAAGAGACGCTGCTGCCCGCGCTGAGTGAACTTGCCGAGCCGCTTGGGCTAACCCCCGCAAGCTGACCGCGCCCCTCGGTTAGGGTTTGACCATGCGTCTGCTGGTCACCGGTGGCGCCGGTTTCATCGGCGCGAATTTCGTACACAGCACCGTGCGCGAGCGTCCCGACGTTTCAGTGACGGTGCTGGACGCCCTGACCTACGCCGGACGGCGCGAGTCGCTGGCCGACGTCGACGATGCCATTCGGCTGGTCGAGGGCGACATCACCGACGCCGAGCTGGCTTCCCGACTGATCGCCGAATCCGACGCGGTCGTGCATTTCGCCGCCGAGAGCCACGTCGACAACGCGCTGGACAACCCCGAGCCGTTTCTGCACACCAATGTGGTCGGGACGTACACGATCCTGGAAGCCGTACGCCGCCACGGCGTGCGGCTGCACCACATTTCGACCGACGAGGTCTACGGCGACCTGGAGCTCGACGATCTCCAGCGGTTCACCGAGTCGACGCCCTACAACCCGTCGAGCCCCTACTCGGCCACCAAGGCCGCCGCCGACATGCTGGTTCGGGCCTGGGTGCGGTCGTACGGGGTGCGCGCGACGCTGTCCAACTGCTCCAACAACTACGGGCCGTATCAGCACATCGAGAAGTTCATCCCGCGCCAGATCACCAATGTGCTGACCGGCAGACGGTGCAAGCTGTACGGCGCCGGCGCCAATGTCCGCGACTGGATCCACGTCGACGACCACAACAGTGCGGTCTGGCAGATCCTGGACAAGGGCCAGATCGGCCAGACCTACCTGATCTCCGCCGAGGGCGAGCGCGACAACCTGACCGTGCTGCGCACGCTGCTTTCGCTGATGGGTCGCGACCCCGACGACTTCGACCACGTCACCGACCGCGTCGGCCACGACCTGCGCTACGCCATCGACCCGTCGCTGCTGTATGACGAATTACATTGGGCGCCAAAGCATACCGATTTCGAAGAGGGGCTGCGCGAAACCATCGACTGGTATCGGGCCAACGAATCGTGGTGGCGTCCATTGAAAGACGCATCGGAAGCCCGCTACGAAGAACGGGGTCAGTGAGATGGAAGTTCGCGAACTCAAAGTCCCTGGCGCCTGGGAAATCACCCCGAGAATTCACGGCGATTCCCGCGGGATGTTCTTCGAATGGCTCACCGACCATGGATTCCGGGACTTCGCCGGCCACGGGCTGAATGTGCAGCAAGCCAATTGCTCGGTGTCGGCGGCCGGCGTGCTGCGCGGCCTGCATTTCGCCCAATTACCACCCAGCCAGGCCAAATACGTGACCTGCGTGCGCGGTGCGGTATTCGACGTGGTGGTCGACATCCGGGTCGGCTCACCGACGTTCGGTCAGTGGGACTCCGTCGTGCTCGACGACAAGGATCGCCGGACGATGTACCTCTCCGAAGGCCTCGGGCACGGGTTCCTTGCGCTCCAAGATAATTCGACGGTGATGTACTTGTGCTCGGCGGAATACAGCCCGCAGCGCGAGCACACCATCTGCGCCACCGACCCGGCCCTGGGCGTCGAATGGCCGCTGGTCAATGGCGCCGCTCCCAGTTTGTCCGACCGCGACGCCGCCGCCCCCAGCTTCGACGAAGTACGCGCGGCCGGCCTCCTGCCCACCTGGGAAGAGACGCAGAAATTCCTCACGGATCTGCGCAGTCAAGCCTGAGGTACTGATCGCCGCTGCCCGGCCACGTCGAACGCGGCTTCTGCGCCGGGATCGGCAAAGGTTACCGTCGACGGCCAGCCGCTCAGCGTCACCGGACCGGTGGATTGTTCGACTAAAGACGGCAGGTTCTCCATCGCCATCAGCGATCCCATCACCGGCGTCATCGTCGGCTTGGAGCCCGACGCATCCGTCGTGCACTCGGTGGGGCTTGGCGAGGTCAACGGGCTGATCCTCGACTTCACCGAGGGTGTTCCCGACCAGAAGGCCAGCGCCACCAAGAACGGCAACACCTACCGCATCATCGGGACAGCCGGCGGCACGAACAATGCGGGGCAGCAGGTACACAAGCCTTCCGAAATCGTCGCCGCCTGCCCATAGCAAAGCGCAGCGACTAAAAGTTTTTCGCCAATTGCTATTCCGGCGACCTTCGGCGACGCTACGATTGCCGACACTGCGGGGGGCCAAAGACGAGGGATTTTTGGCCGATGAAACTCGCGCAAGTGTTTGATCCCCGAAATAATGCCTTGAACGTGTGGCGCCTAGTGCTGGCATCGGGGGTAATCCTGGAGCACTCCTGGCCACTTACCGACCGCAAGTTGCGCCCACCATTTGACCAGCTTATTTCGCAAGTATGGGTAGACGGATTCTTCGTCATTTCGGGATTCCTGATCACCGCGAGCTGGGTTCACAACCCGCGGCTTCGCGAATACGCCGCCGCTCGTGCGCTTCGCATCTTTCCGGGGTTGTGGGTCTGCCTGCTCGTCGTCGCGTTTGTCATCGCCCCGATCGCCGTGGCGATCCAGGGCGGTTCCGCCGCCACTCTCCTGCTGTCCGCCGCGCCGATCGAGTACGTGCTCAACAATGCGGTGCTGAACTTCTTCCACACCAGTATCGCGGGCACACCAACCGGCGTCCCGTGGCCGCATGTGTGGGACGGCCCGCTGTGGACCCTGGCCTTTGAACTGCTGTGCTACATCGCGGTCGCCGTCGCCGGAGTCGCCGGGCTGCTCAAACACCGGTGGCCCGCCCCAGTGGTATTCGCGCTGGCGGTCGCCGCATCGGCGCTGGTTTCCTACCCGATCCTCAAAGTCGAAACCATTCCGCAAATGGTCGCGCGCTTCGCTGTGGTCTTCGCGGCCGGAGCGGTCCTGCATCAGTTCCAGGACGTCATTCCCGCCCGCTGGTCACTCGTCGCGTTGAGCGCGGCCATCGTTGTCGCCGCCGGCGTCTTCGTGCCCAATTACCGGGTCATCGCCGCAATTCCGCTGGCCTATGCGATCGTCGTTTCGGGTGTGCTGATTCACAACCAGCGTTTGAGATTGCGTACCGACCTCTCGTATGGCGTGTACATCTACGCATGGCCAATGCAGCAATTGCTGGTCATCTGCGGCCTCGGTTTTTTGGCTCCGCTTCCATTCACGATCGTCGCAGCGCTGGCCACCCTGCCGCTGGCCGCACTGAGCTGGTTCCAAATCGAGAAACGTGCCTTGTCTCTCAAATCTCGCTTCCGGCGAAAGACGACCACCGAAGCGCGACCCGAAGCCGATGCCAAGCTCGCCGCCACCGCGGCAGATGCGGTCACTGAGCATCCGGCTCCGAAAATGCTGGGCGCTGCGTAGCGACGTTCGCTTCAAACCCCTGCTCGTCGGGAAACCGAATCCACCTCGGGGGTTGACAACAGATAGAGATAGGGCACATGAAGTTAGCGCAGGTGTTCGACCCCCGAACTAATGCATTGAATCTCTTCCGGCTGGGACTGGCCGCCGAGGTAATGCTCTTTCACTCCTGGCCGGTCACGGGCCGCACCCCGCCACACCTGCTGCTCCAGCTTCTGTTCTCGGTAGGTGTTGACGGGTTCTTTGCGATCTCGGGATTCCTCATCGCCGCAAGTTGGCTCCGCGACCCGAAACTGCGTGACTTCCTCACCGCCCGAGCGCTGCGCATCCTGCCCGGGCTCTACGTCTGCCTGATCATCACGGCGTTTGCGTTCGCCCCGCTCAGCGTGGCGGTTCAGGGTGGTTCGGCCGCGAAACTACTGCAGTCCAGCGCGCCATTCGACTATGTCTTGAAAAACGCCACACTGGTATCGGTGCTTCAGTTCGATGTCGCCGGGACACCGCGGGAGGTCGCTTCCCCTGGAGTCTGGAACGCTTCGCTGTGGTCTCTGATCTGGGAAGTGCTGTGCTACATCGCCATTGCTGTTATCGGCATAGTCGGGCTCGCCAACCGCCGATGGCTTTCGCCGGCGATCTTGGCTCTCGCGGTAATCGGGGCGACACTGTTGCCGCCACTTACCTTCCCCGGCGCATGGACTATCCCCCAGCTCGCCGTGCGCTCCGCCATCATGTTTTCCGCTGG
Organism: uncultured Actinomycetota bacterium; assembly: GCA_963794245.1. Taxonomy (GTDB): domain Bacteria; phylum Actinomycetota; class Actinomycetes; order Mycobacteriales; family Mycobacteriaceae; genus Mycobacterium. Next base: position 168,368 of record CAWCDD010000011.1, read on the forward strand.
CGCCCTGATGCATCAGTGGAAGGACGTGATTCCCGCTCGATGGTCACTCGTCGCGGTGAGCGTGGTCATCGTCGTCGTAGCCGCCGTTCAGCTACCCGATTACCGCGTGGTCGCGGCTCTTCCGCTGGCATATGCCGTCATCGTTTCCGGTGCCCTCATCCACAAGAAGCGCCTGACGTTACGTACGGATCTGTCCTACGGGTACTACATTTACGCATTTCCGACTCAGCAGTTGCTGGTCGTTTTCGGGCTCGGCATCCTAAACCCGATGGTGTTCTTCGTCGTTGCGGTCGTCGCGACGCTGCCGCTGGCCGCGATGAGCTGGTTCTGCATAGAGAAACCTGCGATGTCTCTAAAGTCTCGTCTCAAACGGAAGTGGGGTGCTCCCGCCCGCCGCGAAGCTGACGGCACGCACGACGCCTCCGAGGTCGACCCCATCGCCGGGCGACCGACTCCAGAGGTCCACGGCGCGGTCTAGTTTCGTTCGCCACAGCCCACTCGTCAGGGGCGCAATTCGACTACCTTGGGCATTCGGCGCCGATACCATGGCCGACGACGCGGGGATCGACGACAGACGTAGATAGGGCATATGAAGTTAGCGCACGTGTTCGATCCCAGAAATAATGCATTGAATCTATTCCGGCTGGGACTGGCCGCCGAGGTAATGCTGTTTCACTCCTGGCCGGTCACCGGCCGCACCCCGCCACACCTGCTGCTCCAGCTTCTTTTCGCGGTAGGCGTTGACGGGTTCTTTGCGATCTCGGGATTCCTGATCACCGCGAGTTGGGTCAACGATCCGAAACTGCGTGACTTCCTCACCGCTCGAGCGCTGCGCATCCTGCCCGGGTTCTACGTCTGTCTGATCGTCACCGCGTTTGTGTTCGCCCCGCTCAACGTGGCGATCACGGGCGGTTCGGCCGCGAAGCTGCTGATGTCCTTCGCACCGATCGAGTACGTCTTGAAAAACAGCGCAGTGGCCTACATCCAGCACTACATCGGCGGAACGCCGGTCGGCGTCCCCTTTGCGGACGGCGGCTGGAACGCTTCGCTGTGGTCGCTGATCTGGGAGCTGATGTGCTACCTGGCCGTCGCCGCGATCGGAGTGGTAGGACTGGCCAATCGCCGATGGGTTTCCCCAGTGATGCTGGCAGTGGCCGTCATTGGGGCCACGTTACTGCCGCCGCTTACCTTTCCCGGGGTATGGACCATCCCCCAGCTCGCGGTGCGCTCCGCCATCATGTTCGCGGCGGGGGCGCTGCTGTATCAGTGGCGCGACGCGATTCCCGCTCGATGGTCACTCGTCGCGGTGAGCGTGGTCATCGTCGTCGTAGCGGCCGCCCTGCTCCCCGACTACCGATTGGTCGCGGCCATTCCGCTGGCGTATGCCGTGATTGTTTCGGCGGTCATGATCCACAACCCGCGGTTGAGGTTACGGACGGATCTGTCCTACGGCGTCTACATTTACGCATTCCCGACTCAGCAATTGCTGGCGAGCTGCGGGCTTGCGACGCTGAATCCGATAGTGTTCGCCGGGCTTTCGACAACAGCCGTCGTGCCGCTGGCAGCGCTGAGCTGGTTTCTGATCGAAAAGCCCTCGCAGTCTCTCAAATCTCGACTCAAGCGGAAGTGGTCTGGCTCCGAGCTGTCCGAAGCCAACCGATCCTGACGCTGCCGCGGTCGCAACCGTTTCCACTCCACGGATACGAGTGCAAACAAGGGGTGAATGCGCTTAGATGCAGAGACAGGGTACGCCGGGAGCGCGGACGACTGGTGACAAACGTATGAAACTCGGGCAGGCACTTGATCCGCGAAATAACGCACTGAATGCGTTGCGGCTAGCCATGGCCGCCGAAGTGATCCTCTGGCACTCCTTCGCCGTCACGGGTCGCGTCCCGCCGTCCGCGCCGGTACGACAGTTGCTGTTCGGGGTGGGGGTCGACGGCTTCTTTGCGATCTCGGGATTCCTCATCACCCGGAGTTGGATCAACAACCCCCGCGTCCGTGACTATCTCGTCGCTCGAGCTCTTCGCATCCTCCCCGGTCTCTACGTGTGTCTGGTGGTGACCGCATTTGTCATCGCGCCGATCGGCGTAGCGATTCAGGGTGGGTCGGCCGCAAAGCTGCTCTTGTCCCCCGCGCCATTCGAATTCGTCGTGGAAAACAGCGCGGTAGTGGTGCTCAAGTTCGATGTCGGTGGAACGCCAACCGGAGTCCCATATCCGGGTTTGTGGAACGGTTCGCTATGGACTCTCATCTATGAGGTGCTGTGCTACATCGCCGTTCTACTTCTTGGACTAGTGGGACTGGCTCACCGCCGATGGACTTCTGCGGTGGTGTTCGCACTGGCAGTGTGTTTGGCTGCGTACTTGCCGCCCATGACATTCCCCGGGACATGGAGCAACGCGCAGTGCATTGCGCGCTTCGCCATCATGTTCGCGGCCGGGGCGCTGCTGTATCAGTGGAAAGACCTGATTCCCGCTCGATGGTCACTCGTCGCGGTGAGCGTGCTCATCGTTCTCGCGGCCGGCCTGCTGCCCGACTACCGTCTTCTTGGCGCTATTCCGCTGGCGTACGCCCTCATCGTTTCCGGCGCGCTCGTCCACAACAAGTACTTAAGGCTGCCGACGGATCTGTCCTATGGCACCTACATTTACGCGTTTCCGATGCAGCAGTTGCTGGTTATCTGCGGGCTGGTCCGTCTGAATCCATTCGTGTTCGCGATCATTGCGACGATAGCTACCCTGCCGCTGGCCGCGCTGAGTTGGTTCCTGATAGAGAAGCCCTCTCAGTTGCTCAAATCGCGACTCAAGCGGAAGCGGCCGGGCTCTGAGCTCGCTGAAGTCAGGCCTACCGCCTAGTCGCTTTCGTTGCTGCGCCGAAGGCGCGCCGCGGACGCCGAGCCAGTCCCGACAATCACGTTATGATGGCGCCACATGGGGTGTGGGACCGCGGGGGGTACGCGGATGAAACTGGGGCAGGTATTCGATCCGCGGAAAAATGCGCTGAACGCTTGCCGGTTGGTGCTGGCCACCGAAGTGATCTTGTGGCATTCCTTCTCCGTCACCGGCCACAGCGTGTCGTCCAAGCCGGTTCTGCAGCTTCTTTTCTCGGTCGGGGTTGACGGGTTCTTTGCGCTTTCGGGATTCTTGATCACGTCGAGTTGGCTTCGAAACCCGCAACTGCGTGACTATCTCCTCGCTCGAGCACTTCGCATCCTCCCCGGGCTCTACGCCTGCCTGGTGGTGACCGCATTTGTGTTCGCACCGCTCAGTCTGGCAATTCAAGGTGGCCAGGCTAAAAAGCTTCTATTGTCCAGCGCGCCAATCGAGTACGTCTTGAAAAACAGCACACTGGTGTCGGCGCTTGCGCTGGATGTCGGCGGAACACCGAAAGGGATTCCGGAGCATGGAGTGTGGAACGCCTCGGTGTGGACCCTGATGTGGGAGGTGCTGTGCTATCTCGCCGTTGCCGGCATCGGCCTGGTCGGACTCGCTAAGCGCCGTCGGCTTTCTCCGGTAATCTTTGCACTCGCCGTGCTTGGGGCGACATTGTTGCCGCCGCTTACCTACCCAGGCCCATGGACCAACTTGCAGCTCGCCGTGCGCTTCACGATCATGTTTTCGGCTGGGGCGCTGCTGTATCAGTGGCGTGACGTGATTCCGGCTCGGTGGTCGCTCGTCACGGTGAGTGTGCTCATCGTTCTGGCGTCGAGCCTGCTGCCTGACTACCGCGCAGTCGGAGGCCTTCCGCTGGCGTATGCCGTCATCGTCTCGGGTTCGCTGATCCATTCCCAACGGTTGAGATTGCGCACGGACCTGTCCTACGGCACCTACATATATGCATCGCCGACTCAGCAATTGCTGGCCGTCGGTGGGCTTGCCGGTCTGAACCCCTTGCTGTTCTTTGTCATTGCGACCACCGCCACGCTGCCGCTGGCCGCGCTGAGCTGGTTCCTGGTCGAGAAGCCCGCACAGTCGCTCAAATCGCGGCTCAAGCGGAAGTGGGCTGACGCCGAGCTCGCCGAAGTCTCCCGAACCTGACGCCACCGGGGTAGTCGCTGAGCGTCCAGAGCAGCACGGTCAGCACCTCGGCTGCCACGCTGATGGCCGCGTAGGGCGATGGATCCCACCCACGCTCGGTAAAGCCGAACAGCCCAGCGGTTCTGGACGCAGCGAACGCGACCAGGGATCCGCCGGCTATGGCGGCCGCGGCCCAGCGCAGCCACCACGGACCGCCGAGCAGGATCAGCACGGCCACCGCGAACGAGGCACTGGCCTGGATCAGGAAGCCGGTCCCGATCATCGGAATGTGCTGGTAGCCATGGACATAGAGGTAGGCGTGGCTGGCTGCGCTGCCCAGCAACGATGCAGCGAAGCCGATCCGGACCAGGATATTCATTGCAGCCTCTGCTCTTTCAAAGCCAGTGCGGTCTCACCCTTGGTGTAGCTGACCTCGCGGATGCCGAGCGCGTCGTGCAGCTTTCCGGCCGGCAACGTGATCGGCTTGGGCGCCGGCCCATCGCCGGGATGGGGCAGCGGATAGGCGGTCGTCGTCCCGCTGTAGAACGAGACGTTGCCCTCGGTCTTGGAAAACAATTGGTGGACATGCCCGTTGATACAGGTCACCGAGGCGAACCTGCGCAGGTAACTGAGCGCCTGGGTGGCGTCGTCGGTGCCCCAGCCCCAATCCGGGTACATCGCGAACAACGGGATGTGGCTGAACACGATGATCGGCGTATCGCTCGACAGCCGCGCGACGTCCTTCTCGACGAACTCCAGCTGATCGACACCAAGATGCCCGAGCTTGCGCAGGTTCAACGTGTTGACAAGTGCGATCACGTGAACGCCGGCGATGTCGAAGCTGTACCACCCGTCCCCCACCGATCCCGCGCCGAAGGCGCTCCGGTACTTCTGCCCCGCATCGTCGACCGAGTCGTGTTCTCCGGGAACGGTGAACACATGCGGCGTCCTCAGGCCGCTCATCATCTGCTTCACCTGGTCGAACTGGCCGGGGCTGGACAAGTGCGTGAGGTCGCCGGTGTGAATGACGAAATCCGGTGTGTAACCGAGGTTGTTGACCTGGTCGATCGCGTGGGCGAACGTGCCGGACACGTCCGGGTTGGGCGCGCCGGTAAAGCCGATGTGACTGTCGCTGATCTGAGCGAATCGCAGGGCGGGCAGGATTTTTGCGCGCTCGGCCGCCCCGGCACCGGCGACATGCGAGATCACCTCGCCGCCGGCCACCGCGAACCCGACCGCCGCCCCGAACCATGCGCCGTGCCGGATCAGCTGACGGCGACTCATCGTGTTCGGACCGCGGTTCGTGTCTGTGTCTGAATTCACTGGGTCACCACCACGGTGCCGCGCATCATCGGGTGGATCGAGCAGACGTAGTCGAAAGTCCCTGCAGTGGCGAAGGTGTGGGTGAAGGTGGCCCCGGTCCCCATGCCGGGCGAATGAAACGAGCCGTCGCTCGCGGCCACCGTGTGGGGTTCTTCGTCGCGATTGGTCCACGTGACCGTGGTGCCCGCGCGCACCGTCAGCGTGGCGGGGGCAAACGCGAAGCCATCGATGGCGACCTGGTTACCGTTCGCCGGCGGCTGCGGTGCGGTGACCGACGGCGTCGCAGCGGCATCCGGCCCCATCATGACCGACGGGTGCGCATCGGGCCGCGACGCGGAGCACCCGGCCAGCAAGAGCAGGCCGGCCGCGAGCAAGGCCCGGCGTTTTCGAAACATGGCGATAGGCATAACGACCCTCCCGGGGCTGTGGAACTGTCGCCAACAGATAGGAGGGGTGGTTACACCGCTCAGGTCGGCTGTTCGGGTTTCCGCGGGGCGAGCACCTCGATGATCCCGTCGACCTCGCGAACGATCATCGTGGGCAACGGCTTTGGGGCAATCGGCAGTTGATGGGTGAGCACCTCGCCCGCAGGCGAGAACGACGTCGAGTGGCAGGGGCAGCGCAGTCTGTCATCGGGTCCGTCGAACCACAACCGGCACCCCTGATGGGTGCACACCCCGGATACGGCCTGGGGCTTGCCTTCGACGCGGCGGACGAATCCGCTGACCGTCCCGAGATCGAACGCATGCATGCGCCCGTCCGGCACCTCCGAACTGGCCGCGACCCGCTGCCAGCTTCCGTCGTTGGGCTTCAATTCTCCCGCGACGGCGGGGCCTTCGATGACGCTTCCGGTCACGGCGCGATCGATGGAGACCGCGGTGACCGCGGCGGCTGCCGCGGCCGACGTGCCGACGATGACCTGGCGGCGCGTCGTGTTCGGCTTGTGCTCCGGTTGCGCGGGCGCGCCGGCCATTTGTTCGGCGAGGCGGCGGTGCAGGTCGTCAAGGAATTCGGGGCGCGGGACATCGTCACCCTGCCCGGCCGCCCGTAGCTCGATCGCCGTGCGGATCTGCGCGGCCTCAAAGTCGTCGGGCACAAACGGTTTTGGCCGACGGCCTCGCAGCAGATCGTCGACGTAGCGGCGCAACCCTCGCGCGTTCATGACTGGCCCCCATCGTTGACCTGCGCCGCCAGCCGCAGAGCTCGATGCTGGAGCACTTTGGCATTGGCGACGCTGATTCCGAGTTCCGCGGCAGACTCCTTAATCGAATTACCTTGCAGGAAACGCAGTTCCAGAATTTTACGATAGCGGTCCGGCAGATTGTCGAGAACCAGGGCGACGCGCGCCGGAGCGGTGCTGATCGCCTCCTCGCTATCGGGTGGTTGCTCGATGTCCTCCTCGATCGAGGTTATCTCCCGCCCCAGGGTCTCGCGCCAGTGCGCGGCCAGCACGGTTCGCGCCGTGGCGCGCAGGTAGGCGCGCACCTCGCCGACGCTTGCGGTCAGCCGCAGCGGCCGCAGCGCGGCGAGGAACACCTCGGCGGTGAGGTCCTCGGCGTCCGCCCGATTGCCGACCCGGGCGAACAGCGTCCGGTACACCCAGGCCGCGTTGTCCTGGTACACGGCTTCCCAGTCGGTGTAGCCGTCGTTGGGCACCGCGCGCAGGGGGCGCGGTGCCGCGGGTTTGTTTTTCGCCGTCACATGCCTCCCTCACCCGATCAATATCAGCGGGGGTTACACCCGGTCAGGGCGCGGCGAGCGAAGCGCTGTCGACGACAAGCTCGTCGAGCTTCGCGGCGGTGGCGGATAGGACTGTTTTGGCCACGCCCAGTATCCGATCGCGCACCCGGGGCTTTGCCGAGGCGGGGGGTAGCAGTTGGCCCACCAGATGACCGAAGAGATCCAGGCGCGAGGCCGACAGCCAGGCGGTCAGGTCGGGGTCGTCGAACCAGCGCAGTTGATTGCCGTAGTCGGCCAGCGCGAGGCGCAGCCAGTCCAGGTCGGTGTCGGGGTGCGGCAGCGGCACACACAGTCGGTTGCGGGTGTTGTCGTCCAGATAAGCCGCCTCCACGTGGGCGATCAGCGAGGCGCTGAATATTTGTTGGCATCCGCGCACGCTTTGCAGCGTAATGTGGCCGGAGTCGAAAATGGGCGTGGCAGGCCGTTTTTCGGCGCCGTCGGCGGTGCAGTCGATATACAGCGCGCGCCCATCCACCGCCCGTGCGCCGCCGTCGAGGACCATCTTGTCGGCTTCGACCTTGCGCAGGTGGCCCATCCGGACGATGTCGTCGATGCGACGCAACTGATCGAGCTCGGCCTGGGTGACGGTCGCGCAGCGGTACATGGTGGGCCGGACCGTCGGATCGATCCGCAGCAGGGTGCCGGCGTCCTCGAGCCGGGCGAACAGATCGTCAGGTGACGTGGCGTCCCTGATCGCGCGCAGCTGCGCGATGAAGCCGGCCTTGATCCGGTCGGCGAACATCGAGCCGGGCTGCATTGTCGCGCGATCCAGCAGCCAGGAGTCGCGGGGCATGATCCAGGTCAGCCGTTCGGGCGCGATGCCATGGCCCAGCAGCCACAGGCAGGTGTCGATACCGGTTTTGCCGGCCCCGACGATGACATAGCGCTCGTGGGCGGTGCGGCCGGGCAGGTCGTTGGGTGGGACACAGGCAACACCCGGAGCGACCGGATACGGCGGCGGACGCATCGCGGGCACCGTCACGCGCATGTAGGTGGCATCGACGACCCGGTGCGCCACGTCAACGGTGTAGTCGGCACCGGCCAGCGTGACGAAGCGGCCCGCGCCGCGGTATTCGCTCATCGGGAAATAGCGGACCCGCCCGGTCGGCACCAGCTGCTGGCGCATCACGTGGTCGTAATAGGCGCAGACTTCCCCGGCGGTCGCCAACTCGTAAAGCCCTTTGTTCCAACCGGCCTGGTCGATGGTGTCGCGCCCGAGCCGAAGCGAGTTGACGCCGTAGAACACCGAAGGCTGATGCAACCGGACGAACGGATAGGCGGCGGTCCAATGACCACCCGGCACATCGTTGCGGTCCACCACCACGATGCTGGCCTCTGTCTCAGAGACCAGCGTGTCGACGAACGCCAGGCCCATGGCGCCCGCTCCGATGACCAGGTAATCGGCCTCGATGCTGTGCATACCGGCCTCAACGCTAGCCCGCGCGGTCACGACAGGTAACCCGCCTTGCCAAGGTCAAGACCCAGTTACTAGGATATGCAAGTATCCGCTTTTATACGCGAACGACACCCAAGGGCACCCATGACCACACAGATCCCGCACTTCATCGACGGGAAGCGCGTTGCCGGCCAGTCCACCCGCACGGCCGACGTCTTCAACCCCAGCACCGGCGAGGTGCAGGCGAAAGTCCCGATGGCCTCCTCGGCCGACATCGACGCCGCGGTGTCATCGGCGGTTGAGGCCCAAAAGGGCTGGGGTGCAACGAATCCGCAGCGCCGCGCACGGGTGATGATGAAGTTCGTCGACCTGGTCAACAAGAACATCGACGAGCTGGCCGAGCTGCTGTCCCTGGAGCACGGAAAGACGGTTCCCGACGCGCGCGGCGACATTCAGCGCGGTATCGAGGTCATCGAGTTCGCCATCGGCATCCCCCACCTGCTCAAGGGCGAATACAGCGAGGGTGCCGGCCCGGGTATTGACGTCTACTCGCTGCGCCAGCCGCTGGGCGTGGTCGCGGGCATCACCCCGTTCAACTTCCCGGCGATGATCCCCTTGTGGAAGGCCGGACCCGCCCTGGCTTGTGGAAACGCATTCGTGCTCAAGCCAAGCGAGCGCGACCCGTCGGTGCCGGTGCGCCTGGCCGAACTGTTCCTCGAGGCCGGTCTGCCGGCTGGCGTGTTCCAGGTCGTCCACGGCGACAAGGAAGCCGTCGATGCGATCCTGCACCACCCCGACATCAAGGCGGTCGGCTTCGTCGGCAGCTCCGACATCGCGCACTACATCTATTCGACGGCCGCGGCCAACGACAAGCGGTCGCAGTGCTTCGGCGGCGCCAAGAACCACATGATCGTGATGCCCGATGCCGATCTCGACCAGGCGGTCGATGCGCTGATCGGCGCCGGGTACGGCAGCGCCGGCGAGCGCTGCATGGCGATCAGCGTCGCGGTGCCCGTCGGTGAGCAGACCGCGGACCGGTTGCGCGCCAGGCTGGTTGAGCGGATCAACCAGCTGCGGGTCGGGCACAGCCTGGACCCCAAGGCCGACTACGGCCCACTGGTCACCGAGGCCGCGCTGGCCCGGGTGCGCAACTACATCGACCAGGGTGTGGCAGCCGGCGCCGAGATCGTGATCGACGGCCGCGACCGGCGCAGCGACGACCTGACCTTCGGTGACGCCAACCTCGAAGGCGGCTTCTTCATCGGGCCGACCCTGTTCGACCACGTCACCGCCGACATGTCGATCTATACCGACGAGATCTTCGGGCCGGTGTTGTGCATCGTGCGGGCCCACGATTACGAGGAGGCGTTGCGGCTGCCGTCCGAGCACGAATACGGCAACGGCGTCGCGATCTTCACCCGCGACGGTGACGCCGCACGCGATTTCGTGGCACGTGTGGAGGTGGGCATGGTCGGTGTCAACGTGCCGATCCCGGTCCCGGTGGCCTATCACACCTTCGGCGGCTGGAAGCGCTCCGGCTTCGGCGACCTGAACCAGCACGGCCCGGCGTCGATCCAGTTCTACACCAAGGTCAAGACCGTGACGTCGCGGTGGCCGTCCGGTATCAAGGATGGCGCCGAATTCGTCATCCCGACAATGGATTAGGGCCATGTTCGCCCTGAACGACGACGAACGGGTCATCACCGAGACCGCGGCCGCGTTCGCCGCCAAGCGCATTGCCCCGTATGCGCTGGAATGGGAAGCGGCCCAGCACTTCCCCACCGACGTGTTGCGCGAGGCCGCCGAGCTCGGCATGGCCGCGATCTATTGCCGCGACGACGTCGGCGGCAGCGGGCTGCGCCGGCTCGACGGGGTGCGGATCTTCGAGCAGCTGGCCATCGCCGATCCCACCACCGCCGCGTTCCTGTCCATCCACAACATGTGCGCGTGGATGATCGACAGCTTCGGCACCGACGAACAACGCAAGGAATGGATTCCGCGGCTGGCGCCGATGGATGTCATCGCCAGCTACTGCCTGACCGAGCCAGGTGCCGGATCCGACGCCAGCGCATTGAGCACCCGCGCCGTCAAGCAGGGCGGCGACTATGTGCTGGACGGCGTCAAGCAGTTCATCTCCGGCGCGGGCGCCTCGGACGTCTACGTGGTGATGGCCCGCACCGGCGGCGAGGGCCCGCGCGGGATTTCAGCGTTCATCATCGAGAAGGACACTGCGGGGCTGAGTTTCGGCGCGCTCGAGGAGAAGATGGGCTGGCATGCCCAACCGACCGCACAGGTGATCTTGGAGGGCGTGCGGGTTCCCGCCGACGCGATGCTGGGCGGCGCCGACGGCGAGGGCGCCGGCTTCGGCATCGCGATGAACGGCCTCAACGGCGGCCGGCTCAACATCGCGGCGTGCTCGCTCGGCGGCGCGCAGTCGGCCTTCGACAAGGCGGGGGCGTACGTGCGGGATCGGCAGGCGTTCGGCTCCGCACTGCTCGACGAGCCGACCATCCGCTTCACCCTGGCCGACATGGCGACCGGCCTTGAGACCTCGCGAATGATGTTGTGGCGGGCGGCAAGTGCGCTGGACGCAGGTGACTCCGACAAGGTCGAGCTGTGCGCGATGGCCAAACGTTACGTCACCGACACCTGTTTCGAGGTCGCGGACAAGGCGCTGCAATTACACGGGGGTTACGGCTACCTGCGCGAGTATGGTCTGGAAAAGATCGTCCGCGATCTTCGGGTGCACCGAATACTGGAAGGGACCAACGAAATCATGCGGGTGGTCGTCGGTCGCGCCGAGGCCGTCCGGTTCAGAGCTTCTCAAGCCCCCGCTTAGAAAGGCAGCAATGACAGAGCCTGTTGAGATCGCATTTCTCGGGCTGGGGAACATGGGCGGGCCGATGTCGGCGAACCTGTTGAGCGCGGGCCACACCGTGCGCGGGTTCGACCCGGTGCCCGCGGCGGCGGCAACCGCGGCCGAAGGCGGCGTCGAGTTATTCGACAGCGCCGCCGACGCGGTGGCCCAGGCCGACGTGGTGATCACGATGCTGCCCAACGGGGACATCGTCAAACGCTGCTACGCCGAGGTGCTGCCGGCCGCGCGCGCCGGTGCGCTGTTCATCGACAGCTCCACGATCTCGGTCAACGACGCCCGCGAGGTGCACTCGCAGGCAGAGTCGCACGGTGTTTCGCAGCTGGACGCACCGGTTTCCGGCGGGGTGAAGGGTGCCGTCGCCGGGACGCTGGCGTTCATGGTCGGGGGCGACGAGTCGGCGGTGCATCGAGCGCGGCCGGTGCTGGAACCCATGGCGGGCAAGATCATTCACTGTGGCGCCGCCGGAGCCGGCCAGGCCGCCAAGGTGTGCAACAACATGGTGCTCGCGGTGCAACAGATCGCGGTCGGCGAGGCGTTCGTGCTTGCCGAGAAGCTCGGCCTGCCAGCGCAATCATTGTTCGACGTGATCACCGGTGCCACCGGCAACTGCTGGGCGGTGCACACGAATTGCCCGGTGCCGGGCCCGGTTCCGACATCGCCGGCCAACAACGACTTCAAGCCCGGCTTCGCGACCGCGCTGATGAACAAGGACCTGGGCCTGGCGATGGATGCGGTGACGTCAACCGGCTCGGCCGCGCCGCTGGGCCGCCACGCCGCCGAGATCTACGCCAAGTTCGCCGCAGAGCACGGCGCCCTGGATTTCAGCGCTGTGATCGAGATGCTGCGCTGAGCCGGAGCTAACGGCCTTCCGCAATGCGGTTGGCAGGAGGGAGTATTCGATGATCGAAGTGCTGGACGACATGCCGGTGGGAGTGACCGGCATCCGGGTATCGGGCCGGTTGAACGGTGGCGATCTGCGCAATTTCAAGCCGGTCATGGATGACTTGGTGAAAGGTGACGAGATCAGGATCGTGGAGGTCATCGCCTCCGATTACGAGGGCTTCGGGCCCGGTGGGTTGGTCGAGGATCTGAAGCTGGGGCTTGGCAGCGTGTTCAAGCATCATTCGGCATTCAAGCGAATCGCCGTGGTGTCCGACAAGGAATGGGTCGCCCACACCCTTCATGCGCTGGCGTGGATGGTCCCCGGCGAGATCGCCGTGTTCGGGCTCGACGAACTCGAGCGCGCCAAGGAGTGGGCCGCCGGCTGACTCAGAAGTCACCGGCGTTGCGGCGCAACGTTTCAATCGACTCCACCAGCGCCTGCGATTCGGCAGTGTCCATGCCGATATCGGCGAACACCTGCTCGTTGAGCGTGACGGTGGCGTCCTCGACCGTGGACCGGCCGAGGTCGGTGATCTGCACCAGCGTCGTGCGCCCATCGGTGGGGTGCGGCACCCGCGCAACCAGCCCGTCGGCCTCCAGCCGGCGGATCGCGTGGGTCACGCTGGTGACGTGAACCTGCAGCCGGTCGGACGCCTTGGTGATGGGCAACGCTCCGGTCCGGCTGAACGCCAGCAGCCGCAGCAACTCGTAGCGCGAGAAACTCAGGTCGTAGGGTCGCAGCGCCGTCTCGACGCGGCCCAGCAGGATCTGATGCGCACGCATCACCGAGGTCACCGCGACCATGCCCTGCGAGACATCGCCCCAGCCCGCGCGCTCCCAGTTGGTCCGTGCCGCGGCGATCGGGTCACGCTTGTTATTCGGGGCCACGCCTTTTCATACCGCACTTGCGGCCAAAGCGCGTCAACCCCCCCAATTCAGCGCGTGATCACTTGCCCACCGCGGCCAGCACCGCCAGCGTGGATGCGCGGCTGCCCACGGTAATCCGCGCGCCGCCATCCGGATAGCAGCGCACCCGAAGCCCGCTGTCGGCGAACACCTCACTCCACTGCCGATCCTGCCCAACCCTCGAAGGCAGGTACGTGAAGTTCGCGTGCGCGTCGGTGGTATATACCCCCAGCGCGCTCAGCCGCATCCGCAGATAGCGCCGCTCGGAGGTGATCATCCGGATCCGTTGCAGCAGTTCGTCTTCGGCGTTATACGACGCGGCAACTGCGGGCAAGCTGGTCATCGCGATGCCGAACGGCAGCTGCTGGGACCACATCGTCGCCGCCAGCTCCGGAGCGGCCACGCCGTAGCCGATCCGCAGCCCGGCCAGCCCGTAAGCCTTGGAGAACGTCCGCACCACGACGACATTGGGGAATCGCCGCGCCAGCGCCGCGATGTCGATCTGGTTTTCCGGTGCGGTGAATTCGATGTAGGCCTCGTCGAGCAGCACGATGGTCTCGCGAGGCACCCGGCGCAGGAACCGAAACACGTGCGCCGCCGGCTCCAGGGTGCCGGTGGGGTTGTGCGGCCGGCACACCACCACGACGCGGGCGCTCGCGGCCGCGGCTGCCAGCCGGTCGAGGTCGTTGTGGCCGCCCTTATCCAGGGGTACCGTCACCGAATTCAGCCGTGCCATCTGCGCGATGATCGGATAGCCGTCGAAGGTGGGTGTCGCCATGACCATCGTGTCGCCCGGAACGGTCAGAGCCTGCAGGGCCTGCAGCACCACACCCGTCGCACCGGCACCGAGCACCACCTGATCCGCGGCGACCCCGATGCGACTCGCGATCAGTTGGCGCAACCGCTCGGGCAGGAACTCCGGATACCGGTTGGCCGCATCGATCGACTTGACCAACACCGACCGCACCGCCGGAAGCGGAGGGAACGGATTCTCGTTGAGCGACAAGGCGAGTGGATCGATCCCGGACGCGACCGCGTCATCGGCCTCCGCCGTCGCGGAACTTGCCAGCGGTTGCATCAGCCTCGCCCGCCCCAGCGCACCGCCGCCGCACCGGCGAAATCGCCGGCATGGGCGAAGCCCGCCATCAGCACCACATCACCGGACTTGAGCTGACCGTCGGATATCGCGCGATCCAGGTTGACCGGAATCCCGGCACCGAACAGGTTGCCACACTCTTCGAAGGTGTCCCGGTGACGTTCCTGCGGCAATTCGAGCGCTTCGCGCCAGTTGCGCAGAAACGCCCGGTTGGGCTGGTTGGTTACCAGCATGTCGATGTTTTTGGCGGGCAAGCCGATTCGGTCACACACCGCGAACGCCACCTCGGGAACCTGCCGGTTGCCGCGGGCCAGCACCTTGGTGATCTTGCTTTCGGTGAAGCCGATGCTCCCCTCGCCGGGCCCCGCCTCCCACCACTTGCGCGGCGGGTCGTAGGAAAGCGTCATCTCACCCGCGAATTCGCCATAGGTGCGGCACTCGACATCCAGAATCGGCGACTGGTCGCTCACCGTGACCAGTCCGACCGCGGCGCCGTCGCCGGGCACGGCCGACTGCGCCTTGCGGCGGATCGTCGGCTGATCGAAGAATTGACCGGCCGCGTTCTGCGCGATGGCGATCAGCGCGGTGCGCCCCTCGCCCGACGACAGCAGTTTACGAGCCACGTTGAGCGCCAACACAAATGCGGCACACCCCCCGTTGTTCAGGTCGAGCACCCAGGACGGTCGCAACCCCAACCGATGCGCGATGCCACCACCTTGGCCGTAGAAGGCCATGTCGGGCACCTGGGTGTGGGTGATCAGCACGTCGGCGCCTTCGACGACATCGTGGCCCTGCCGCTCGATCAGTCCCTGCACCGCACGTTCGATCATGTCGATCGAACTCTCGTCCGGCGCGACGTGATGGCGAAACTTCGGGGCCCGGAACATGACGTTCTCCCGCAGCTCGTCGGATTCGGCGAACTGTGCGTAGTAGTCGGCGGGAATCGGCTCGCCGGGAAGATAGGTGGAGACGTCGATCAGGCTGACGGTTGGCTTACCCATGGCGCGCTCATCTCATCCATTCGGGGGTCACCGGCAGGCCATTGCGGTGGCGATACTCGGCGATTGCCTTGAGGTTCTTCATTTCCAGCAGATGGCCCGCGCCGAACATGTCCCAGAAGTCGCCGACCCACACCGGGCGCTGGGCCGGTGCGGTCTCCGGATACGGGTTGCGGTCGTAGAACGGGTGATGGCAATTCGTCCACAGCACAACCGAACCCGGCTTGTCGAGGACCACCTGGGCGTCGATGACCCGCATCAGATAGACCATCCACAGGTGCTTGCCTTGATCCCACGCGCAGTGGTAGTCGACGGTGCGGGCCTGCTCGTTCGCGACGGTGCGGGTGTAGATCTCGGTCTCCGAGCCGAGCCGGTCGTAGGCCAGCCACAGACCGGGTTCGTCGGTCGGGGTGAACCCGCGCAGACTGTAGGTCCACTCTTCCAGGCTGCGGGTGTCCGACATGTACTCGTACAGCTCGTCGGGCGGGCAGTCGATGTATTCGTTGACGGTGCAGTATTCGCCGAAGACCTGATCGTGCGGGTACACCGACCGCATCATGTCGATGATGATCGGCGTGGCCTGCTCTCTAGGGCTGTTTTCGATGCGGGTGACCCCATCGATGACGTCGGGAATATCAACATGTGCTGGCAGCGACATCGGTACATCTCTCCTTAACCGTGGGAATCTCTTCAATGGCAATAGGTTCGGTCTTCCCCGTGGACAGGAATGGGGCGAACGGCGGGATCTCGTCGGCGGCGCACTCGACGGTGACCACCGCCGGGCCGTCGATGTCGAGCGCGGCGCCCATCGCGGTGGCGAGTCCGTCGGTGTCGCTGACGTCCATCGACGTCAGGCCCGGGAACATGGCCGCCAGCCCGGCACCTAGCCGGCTGGGCCGGAATCGGTTATAGCTGTACAGATTGTCGTAGAAGAGCTGTTCGCGGGTTACGCACATGGCGTGTGCATTGTTGTTGAACAACACGAACGTCACCGGCAGCCGGTATTGGACCGCGGTGTGAACTTCCATGCCGTGCATGAAAAATGCGCCATCGCCGGCGATCACCACGGTGCGCCCGTGCGGCCGTCCACTGTTGGACCGCCCTAGAGCCATTCCGATGCCGGCGCCGAAGCTGTAGCCCATGCCGCCCATACCGAGTGCGACGGCGAACCTGCCACCCCGCCGCGCCGGTAGGTAGTGCACGGCCGAGGCACCGGTGTTGCCCGCGTCGACCACGATGTCGGCGCCCTCGGGCAAGACGCCGTCAAGCACCGCCATGGCGTCGCGGTAGCGCACACCTTCCCCGGCCCACGACGGGGGTGTCAGCTCGGAGCGACGCACCGTGTCGGGAACCCGCACACCCGTGGGGCGTCCGCTGCCGGATAGGGCCTCAGTCAGCATGCGCAGCGACGTACGCAGGTCATCGGTGTGCACGTGCGCACACGGAACGTAGGGCCGCGCGGAGCCGATCGAAGCGGTGCGCACCGTGGCCAGCGCATCGTCGAGGCCGGCGCGAGCGGTGACCGACAGTCGGGTGCCGATCACCAGGCACACGGCGCTGGCGGCCACCGCTTCGGCCACACCGGGATGGCCCATCACACCGGTTACCCCGAGCGCGGACGAACAGCCGAATCCCGGTGTGCCGGAAGTATCTTTCGCGTCGGGCACCGTGGCCACCCGGGCACGCAACAACGCGCGTAGCTCCTCGAGCTCCGCCCGGGCGTCGTCGCGGGCCACCTGCTCGCCCGCGATGATGGTGATCGGCCCGTTGGCGTTGCGCAGCAACGGGATGATCGGATTGGGGTTCCCGATCGGCCGCGGGTCGGTGGCCAGCGCACCCGCCCGGGCGTCGTCATAGACGTAAGCCTGCTGAATATCCTTGGGCAGCAACAATACTGCCGGTCCTCCGGTGCGCGCTGCGTCGACGGCCCGGGACAATGCGGCACCGATGTCGGCCGGGCGCAGCACCCGCTCGCAATACACCGACACCGCGGAGAACACTGCCTCGGCGTCCAGCGACCCGTTGTTGCCACTGGTGTCCTGAAAGCTGCCGCGGCCGTCCATCGTGGTCGGGGACTGACCGACCAACGCCAACACCGGAACCCGGCTTGCCAGCGACTCCCCAAGGCCCGCTACAAGATTCAGCGCGCCGCCGCCCGAGGTCGCGGCCACCACACCCAGACCGGCCCCGCTGCGGCTGTACCCGTCGGCCATCGTGGCGGCGGAGAACTCATGCTTGGCCAGTACTGCGGTGATGCCGGACCGGAAATGCGCCGCGTCGTAGAGATCTTCGATGTTGGCGCCATCCACACCAAAGATGTGGTCGACGCCGCTTGACGCTAGGCATCCGACGATGTGGTCAACCACCCGGTGCTTCCGAGGCATCTGCTCACCTAAGTTCGATTGAGACGATGCCTATTGCACGAGTCAGGTGAGCCTACGGTTCACCCGACGGGCTTTACAGCGAACGCTGCAACAGAACCTGGCCGCTGTCGGCGGCGACCACTTGCACGGCGGCAATCTGCTCGATCGGCGTCGAGATGCTCGCGGCGGGCGTCGCGGTGTGGCCGGGTTCGGCCACCCAGGTCGCCAGCCGAGTCTGGCTACCGTCGCGACCGACCACAACCATCGCCAGCGTGTCGTGGTGCGCATACGGCGGAGCCAGGCAGACGCACTTCAAGTTGATCGCCGTCCCCCAGTGCTGGCTGGACAGCTGCACCGTGGACGTCAGCAGGTTGGTACCCACCTGCGCCATCTCCGACGAGGCAGCCACCGACTGGGCAGGCGTCGCCGAAGGGGAATGACCCTGAATGCCGACGAAGACGCCGACAGCCAGCACCGCGGCCGCGGCGGACGAGGCCACCCAGGTGATCACGCGCGCGCGGCGCCGCCGCCAGGCCACCTTCGCCAGCAAGGACGGCAACAACTCGGGTGACATCTCCGGTGTCGCCGGTGGGATATCGCCCGACTCGGCGATCGCGGCGAATTCTTCACGATCAAGCTGCGAAAGCAGGGCCGGCACTCCACTGAGCTCGGCGACGGCGTCCCGGCACGCCGGGCACTGGGCCATGTGGCCCTCGAATTCGCGGCGGTCGACGGACGACAACGATCCCAGCACGTATGCGGCATCCCACATCGCGTAGCGGTGATTGTCACCCATGATCAGACCAAAAACCTCGTTGTCGCCGGGCGGACCCACACCTCGTAGCGGCGTCTTCATTTCATCCATCTCCTGTCACCCTTCAAGCATTCGGAGCCGGTAACCACACGGATTGGTGCCTGAACCAGGTCCCGCGCTGTCATCGAGTAACTCCGAGTTCCTGCAGAGTGAGCCGCAAAGCCCGCACGGCATAGTGTAGTCGCGACTTCACGGTTCCCTCAGCAATGTCGAGGTCCCCAGCAATCTGCGCGGTGGTCCATCCGCGGTAGTAAGAACGTTCGATGACGGCCCGGTGCTCGGTGGAGAGTTGCGTCATCGCTTCGGCGATCAGCAGCCGGTCCAGCGCCGCATTGACCTCGTCGGGCGTGGCCTGCTCGGGCGCTCCGTCTACGTCGAGCGAACCGACCACGTTGCGATACCGCGCGCTGCGCCGATCGTCGATGATCATGTTTCGGGCGACGGTGAACAACCAGGCACGCGCCGAGCGCTCGGTGTCGCCGACGACTTCCGGATGCTGCCACGCCCTCAGCAGCGTTTCCTGGACAACGTCCTCGGCGTGCGCGGCGTCGCCGGTGAGCCGCAGCGCATAGCGCCACAGCACGGCGGCGTGCTCGTCGTAGAGCGCCTTCATCAACGCGGCTTCCGCAGCCGCGGTACCAGCACTCCGAGCCACTCGATCACCTCCTGCCCATTGACACGAGTCGAGTAGGTGTTTGGTTCGAGATTCAGCTCAGGGTGAGAATGCGGGGCCCGTCGTCGGTGACCGCCACGGTGTGCTCCCAGTGCGCCGCGCGCGACCCGTCGGTGGTGGTGACCGTCCAGTCGTCGTCGAGTACCCGTGTTTTGCCTGTTCCAAGCGTCAGCATCGGTTCGATGGCGAGCACCGAACCGGGCGCCAGCAGCGGTCCGCGGCCCGGAGATCCCTCGTTGGGCAGGAACGGGTCCATGTGCATCTGCCGGCCGATGCCGTGGCCGCCGTAGCCCTCCACGATCCCGAATGCCCGCCCGTGGCGAGCCTCGGCCGCCCGCGTGCCCATCTCGATGGCATGCGCGACGTCGGTCAACCGGTTACCGGGGATCATCGCCGCGATTCCGGCTTCCAGCGACTCTCGGGTCGCCGCGGAGAGCATCTCGTCGGCGGGATCGAGTGCGCCTACCCCGAACGTGATCGCGGCATCACCATGCCAGCCGTTCAGCACGGCGCCGCAGTCGACGGAGACCAGGTCACCGCGGGCGAGGATCTCGGCCGCGGAGGGGATGCCGTGCACCACCCGGTCGTTCACGGACGCGCAGATCGACGCCGGATAGCCGTGATAGCCCAAAAACGACGGGGTCGCGCCGGCCTCTCGGATCACCGACTCGGCGATTTCGTCGAGGCTCAGCGTCGACGCACCGGAGACAGCGGCCGCCTGAACCGCGTGCAGTGCTGCGGCAACCACGGCACCGGCCGCGGCCATCGCGTCGAG
The DNA here is from genome assembly GCA_963794245.1 of uncultured Actinomycetota bacterium. Taxonomy (GTDB): domain Bacteria; phylum Actinomycetota; class Actinomycetes; order Mycobacteriales; family Mycobacteriaceae; genus Mycobacterium. The sequence goes on from CAWCDD010000011.1 coordinate 188,231, forward strand.
TTCGCCGGCGCTGCGCTGCGGCACTACCTTGCGACTCCGCAGCCGCGCCAGCGGGTTCATCGCTACTTGCCCAGCGCCCGCAGCGCGCGGGCGAATACCTCATCCATCGTTCCGATGGCGTCGACGGTCTTCAGTTTGTCGCGGTAGTACTCGAGCAGCGGTGCGGTTTCGTCGCGGTAGACCTTCATCCGGTTGAGGATGACGTCATCGGTGTCGTCGGCGCGGCCGCGGCCCTTGAGCCGCTGCAGCAACTCGTCCTCCGACACCCGGAATTCCAGCACCGCGTCGATGTCGGTGCCCCGGCGTCCGAGCATGTCGTGCAGCGCCTTGGCCTGCTCGATCGAGCGGGGATACCCGTCCAGAATGAAGCCGTTAGCCGCGTCCGGGTCATCCAGCCGGCTGTCGACGAGCTGGTTCGTCAACTCCGACGGCACCAAGTCGCCGGCATCCAGGTAGCCCTTGGCCTCCAGGCCCAGCTTGGTGCCCTGCCCGATGTTGCTGCGGAACAGATCCCCGGTCGAGATCTGCGGGATCCCGAGCTTCTCGCTGAGCTTTTCCGACTGCGTGCCCTTACCTGCCCCCGGTGGCCCCAGCAAAACGACTCTCACTTGAGGAACCCTTCATAGTTGCGCTGCATCAGCTGACTCTCGATCTGTTTGACGGTATCCAACCCGACACCAATCATGATCAGAACCGCCGTTCCACCGAATGGCAGATTCTGCACCGCTCCGGCATTGCCGATCTGCAGGAACAGGTTGGGCAGCACCGCGATCGCACCCAGGTAGATCGAGCCCGGGAGCGTGATCCTGCTCAGCACATAACGCAGGTAGTCGGCGGTGGGCTTGCCCGGCCGGATTCCGGGGATGAAGCCGCCGAACTTCTTCATTTCGTCAGCACGCTCGTCGGGATTGAAGGTGATCGACACGTAGAAGTACGTGAAGAAGATGATGAGCCCGAAGTAGATGCCGATGTAGACCGGGTCGCTCGGGTCGGACAGATATGTTCCGACGAACTTGTCCCACCAGCTGTTGCCGACGCCTCCGCTGCCACTGCGGATCAGCTGGGTGATCAGGTGCGGAATGTAGATCAGCGAGGACGCGAAGATCACCGGGATAACACCGGCCTGGTTGACCTTGAGCGGCAGATACGTCGACGTTCCGCCGTACATGCGACGGCCGACCATCCGCTTGGCGTACTGAACCGGGATCCGGCGCTGGCCCTGCTCGACGAAGACCACGCCGACAATGATGATCAGCGCGGCGACCAGGACGGCGGTGAAGATCATGCCGCCGCGGCTGTCCAGGATCGTCTTGCCCTCGGAGGGAATGCGCGCCGCGATACCGACGAAGATCAGCAGCGACATGCCGTTGCCGATGCCGCGTTCGGTGATCAGCTCGCCCATCCACATCACCAGCGCCGCGCCGCTCGTCATCACCAGCACGATGACGACCAGGGTGAAGATGCTCTGGTCGGCGATGATGTCCAGCGAGCAACCCTGCAGCAGACCGCCGTTGGCCGCCAGCGCCACGATGCTGGTGGCCTGCAGAATGGCCAGCGCGATCGCCAGATAACGCGTGTACTGCGTCATCTTGGCCTGGCCGGACTGGCCTTCCTTGCGCAGTTCCTCGAACCGCGGGATGACCACCGTGAGCAGCTGCACGATGATGCTGGCGGTGATGTAGGGCATCACCCCCACCGCGAACACTGTGAGCTTGAGCAGCGCTCCACCGGAGAACAGGTTGATCAGCGAGTAGATCTGCCCGGCTTCGCCACCGCTGGCCTCTTTGATGCACTGCTGCACGTTCGGGAAGTTCACGCCGGGCGACGGCAACGCGGCGCCGACGCGATACAGCACAACAATGCCAAGCGTGAAGAGGATCTTCCGTCTCAAGTCGACTGATCGCAGCGACGAGATGAAAGCCGAAAGCACTCTATCCTCCTGCGCGGGGTCATCCTGCGTTACGCGCGCTCAACACCCGCAGGCCAGGACGTACGGCGTCACGCGTCAGATCGTGTACGAGACTAACAGCTGGTGGGACTGGATCCTTAAAAGGGCATCACGGAGCCCTATCAAAAGGGCTCAGAAATTGAGGAAGCCGACAGCCGCGAGGCGTAGAGTTTTGTCAGCTCGTTGCATTTGCTAAATATCAAAGCTGGGGCCGAGGGCAGCATGGTGACGGCCGACAGCCAGCGCAGAACGGAAAGAGGGGCACCATGACACGCACTGACCAAGACAGCTGGGATCTGGCCTCCAGCGTCGGCGCCACGGCAACCATGGTCGCGGCTGCCCGGGCGGTGGCCAGTAACGAGGACAACCCGATCATCAACGACCCGTTCGCCGCACCCTTGGTGCGCGCGGTCGGACTGGATTTCTTCCGCCGGGTGGTGGACGGCGACATCAGTACCGAGGAAACCCCCGAGGGCGGCCTAGCGGGCCCGCAGGTTGAGACCGACTCGATCGCGGTGCGCACCCGCTTCTTCGACGACTTCTTCCTCAACGCCGCACGCGACGGGATCCGCCAAGCGGTGATTCTGGCCGCGGGGCTCGACGCGCGCGCCTACCGATTGTCCTGGCCGAACGGCAGCGTGGTGTACGAAGTCGATCAGCCCCAAGTCATCGAGTTCAAGACCACCGCGATGGCGAGCCTGGGCGCCGCACCGTCGGCCGAGCGGCGCACCGTCGGCATCGATCTTCGTGACGATTGGCCGGCGGCCTTGCGCAGCAGCGGGTTTGACGTGACCCGGCCGACGTCGTGGAGCGCCGAAGGGCTGCTGATGTATCTGCCCCCCGAAGCCCAGGACCGGCTCTTCGACAACATCACCTCGCTGTCGGCACCCGGAAGCATGCTGGCCACCGAGTTTCATCCCCCTTCAGAAACGACGATGTCCGAGCGTGCTCACGAATACAACCAGCGGTGGCTGAATTTCGGCTGCGACATCGACCTGGCGGGGTTGTTCTTCGACGGCGACCGCAGCGACGTCGTCGAGTACCTGCGCGGCCACGGCTGGCGGGTCACCTCGCGGCCGCGCCGCGACCTGTTCGCCGATTACGGCCGCGACTTCCATGACAGCGAAGCGCTGTCCCAACTGCGCGACATCGTCGCCGTTACCGCAACCCTCAGTGCGGAGCGCACGTCGTGACGAGCACCGACAGCAAGCGATTCGACGGAGACAGCTGGGATTTGGCGTCCAGCGTGGGAGCCACCGCGACCGCCGTGGCGGCCCGCCGGGCCATGGCGTCCAAGGGCCCCAACCCGTTGATCAACGATCCCTTCGCCGAGCCGCTGGTCAACGCCGTCGGCGTCGACGCCTTCATCCGGATGATGAACGGCGAGGTCGAAGTCTCGCAGGACGATCCCGCGTTCACCCCGCAGCGGCTCAGCGAGGGCATGGCCGTACGCACCCGCTATTTCGACACCTTCTTTCTCCAGGCCGCCGACGTCGGCGTGCGCCAAGCGGTCATCCTCGCGTCCGGGCTGGACACCCGCGCCTACCGGTTGCCCTGGCCGGACGGAACCGTGCTCTACGAGATCGATCAGCCGCAGGTGATCGAGTTCAAGATCCGCACCCTGGCCGACCTTGGAGCGTCCCCGACCGTCGATCGCCGGGCGGTGGCGATCGACCTGCGTGACGACTGGGTAGGTGCGTTGCGCGGCAAGGGATTCGATACGGCGCAGCCGACGGCGTGGATCGCCGAAGGACTGCTCGGATACTTGCCGCCGGACGCCCAGGATCGCCTGTTCGACAACATCACCGCGCTGTCCGCCCTCGGCAGCCGCATCGGCACCGGCTACGTTCCCGACATGCGCGACCGCGTCGAAAAGCGGGGACGCGAGATGAGCGAACGCTGGCGCCGGATGGGCCTGAACCTCAACTGGTCCGAACTGGTCTACACCGGTGAGCGCAACGACGTGGCGGCCTACCTCACCGAACGCGGCTGGCAGACCACGGTGCGTAGCACACCCGAGATGTACGCGCACAACGGTTTTGAGTTCCCCACCGAACCATCCACAGTTGCCTTCGGCGACATCAAATACCTGTCCGCGACCCTAGGAGCCTGAGCATGACACGCACCGAACAAGACACCTGGGATCTGGCCTCGAGTGTGGGGGCGACCGCGACCTGGGTCGCGGCCTGCCGGGCTCTTGCCGGCAAGCAAGCAGGCGCCCTGATCGAGGATCCGTTCGCCGACCCGCTCGTTCGCGCGGTGGGTGCGGACTTCTTCATCAAGGTGCTCGATGGCGAAATCACTGATGAGACAGGCGGTCTCGACCCCGACGCGGACCCCGACGCGGAGTTCAACTTGGCGCGGATGGTCAACATGATGGCGGTACGCACTCGGTACTTCGACGATTTCTTCACCGACGCGACCACGGCCGGTATCCGCCAGGTGGTGATCCTGGCCTCCGGCCTGGACTCGCGCCCGTACCGGCTGGCCTGGCCGCAGGGCACCGTCGTCTACGAAGTCGACCAACCCGCGGTGATCGAGTTCAAGACCACCGCGTTGGCGAACCTGGGCGCCCAGCCCACCGCGGAGCGCCGGACCGTTGCGGTTGACCTGCGTGACGACTGGCTAAACGCATTGCGGCAAGCCGGTTTTGACGAGACCAAGCCCGCGGCGTGGAGTGCCGAAGGCCTGCTGATGTACCTGCCCCCGGAGGCGCAGGACCGGTTGTTCGACGCCATCACCACGCTCAGCGCCCCGGGCAGCCGGCTGGCCACCGAATACCACCGCGACGGCATGCCCCTACTGGAGAAACGTGCCAAGGCGATGGCCAGGCGCTGGGGACAATTCGGCTTCGACACCGATGTGTCCTCGCTCGTGTATCACGGTGAGCGCACTCCGGCCGCCGACTACCTGAGCGCGGCCGGCTGGCAGATTACGGCGCGAACCCGGGCTGACCAGTTCGCCACGGCCGGGCTCCCCGTGCCGCCAGGCCAAGGCCTCAAGGCGCTGGAGAACCACATTTCGGTGATTGCCGTCTTGCAGTAGCGGTCAGCTGGGTCTGGCCGCGGGCGCCCGGACCACCAACGGCACGGCGGGGAAACACCACGCCAGCTCCGAGCGCGACTTGCGCAGAGCGGCGGTGCCGTAGCCCCTCTTTCGGTGCTCGGGGTGAATCCAGATCCGCACGTTTACTTCGCCACGGGCGAGCTCGCCGAAGACCATGCCGACCTTCTCGCCGGAATCGACCGCGACGAACCAGGCGGCCTCTTCGTCGTCGACACGGCTCAGCGCCGCACGGATCTCGTCGTCGAGGTTGCCCGCCGGTCCGCCGGATCCGTCGCCGGCGGCGCCGATGTCCTCGGTGCGGGCCGCGAACAGGTCGCGATCCTCGTCGGCGGAGAACCGCCGCAGCTCCAGGCTCTCCCCCGAGCTGGCGGGGCGCTCCCCGAGCGTAAAGCTCAGTTGCTTGTTCAGGTCCTCGAGTTCGGCGAGGATCTTGCGGCGTGAGTCGATGGTGAGCTGCTCGAAGCACATGCCCATCACCGCTTCGGCGGCGAGGTGGGAGGTGTCGAGCAATGTGACGATCGACTCGACCGCGGCTTCCTTGTTTTCCGACTCCACCACGACGTCGGCAATTTCATGCCGGCGTTCAAGAGCTTTCAACAGGGCGTCTGCGATCTCTCGCCGGGCGGCTTTGCGGTCCTGGTCAGTCATTGCACCAGACTAGAACGCCAAGCCACCTACCGCGCTACATCCTCGAGTCCGATGCACGCGACGGCCGGTCGCCCAGCTCCAGGAACCGCCGGTAGCGGTCCTCGACTGCGGCCGCCCAGGCGCGATCGGGGTCGACGACGCGATCGGTGGAAACCCAGCGGTCGGCGTCGGCGATCGACGTCTCCAGCCCGGCCGCCATCCGGCCCAGGAAGGCCGCACCCAGCGCGGCACCCTCGGACACCCCGGATACCTCCACTGGCCGGCCGGTGGCGTCGGCGAGGGCCTGCATCCACGGCTGCAGCCGCGTTCCGCCGCCGGTGGCCACGATGCGCGACACCGGGGCTCCGCTGAGCTCGATGAGCTGACGGACGACGAAGCCGGACGCCTCGTAGGCGGCTCTGCGCAGCGCCGCGGGGCCGTGGGTGAGATCGACGCCGTCGAGCACGGCCCGCCGGTCCGGGTCGTGGAACGGGGTGCGTTCCCCGCGAATGTAGGGCGACCACACCGGGACCCGGCGCGGATCGACCGCGCCGGGGTCGCCGGGTCCGATCACGCGATCCACCCAGCCGAGGAACAGTCCACCGGCGTTGCTGGCTCCACCGATCAGGCTCTTGCCAGGCTTGGTATGCGGAATGGTCCACAACCCCGGCACCTGGCGGGCCTCGGGGACGGTGACCCACACGATCAGCGTGGTGCCGCACATCACCAGCACTTCGCCGTCGCGATCGGCGCCGGCGACCATCTGCTCGCACAGCGCGTCGACGGCCCCTATCGCCAGCACGGCCGGGGTGCCGTGGACCTGCCCGGCCGCGGCTCCGATCGTCTCGACCCTCGGCATCTGCCCGGCACTCGCGCCGCGCTCGGCGCACGCCTCCGGATTCCAGCCGGTCCCGTCGAACAGGGGGTAAGAGGTGGCCGCGGTGGCGAAGTCGATCACCGCCTCGCCCGCCAGGGCGTGGTTGGCCACCGCCGGTGCCGGCCAGTATCCTGGCGCGCCCGGAACTTCGGCGGCCATCCAGCGCAGGAACTCGGCGGCCTCGCCCAGCGCGGGCAGCGGTTGCTCGCCGGCGACCCGCCCGCGCTCGTCGCCGTACAGCAGTCCCGCAGTGATCGGCCGGCCCGCGGCGTCGACGGCGGTCAGCGAGGGGACCATCGCCGAAACAGCCACCGCGCGCACTTCGGGTCCGGGGGCCAGCCGGTGCACCTGGTCCAGGGCCGCCAAAGGACCGCGCCGCCACGCCTCGTCGGCGTCGTGCTCCAGCCGGTTGGGGGTCGGCACCCGTAATTGATGCGGGATGCGCACCCGCGCCGTCACCCGGCCGTCGGCGTCGGCGGCGACCGCTTTGACCGCCGTGGTCCCGATGTCGATGCCGATCGTGACGCCGTTACGTGACACGGGCGTCACCGTACGCCAGCATTGGCATTCGTGACATCAAGACCGCGAGCCCTGGTGACGGCGCCGCTGCGTGGTCCGGGGTTCGCCAAACTCCGGCAGCTGGCCGATGTGGTGTACGACCCGTGGATCGATGCGACCCCGCTACGGATCTACAGCCCCGAGCAGTTGGCGCAGCGGATCAGCGTCGAAGCCGCCGACGTCGTTGTGGTGGAGACCGACTCGGTGCGCGGCCCGGTATTCGACCAGGGGTCGCGCGCCCTGATAGCCGTAGCCTCCACCCGCGGCGACCCCAACAACGTCGACATCGCCGGAGCCACCGCGGCGGGCATCCCGGTGCTGAACACGCCGGCCCGCAACGCCGACGCGGTCGCCGAGATGGCGGTGGCGTTGCTGCTGGCCGCCACCCGCCACCTGTTGACCGCGGACGCGGATGTCCGCAGCGGCAACATCTTTCGCGACGGCATCATCCCCTATCAACGGTTCCGGGGTGCCGAGATCGCCGGGCGCACCGCCGGGCTGGTGGGCCTGGGTGCCGTCGGCCGCGCGTTGCGGTGGCGGCTTTCCGGGCTGGGCATGCGGGTCATCGCCCACGACCCGTACAACGACGAAGCCCACCACAGCCTCGACGAACTGCTGAGCGAGGCCGACGTCATCTCGCTGCACGCACCGGTCACCGACGACACCACGGCAATGATCGGCGCCGAGGAGTTCGCGGCCATGCGCGACGGCGTGGTCTTCGTCAACACCGCCCGCGCACAGCTGCATGACACCGATGCGCTGGTCGACGCGCTGCGTAGCGGCAAGGTCGCCGCGGCGGGCCTGGACCACTTCGTGGGCGAATGGCTGCCGACGGATCATCCGTTGGTGGGCATGCCCAACGTCGTACTGACCCCGCACATCGGCGGGGCCACGTGGAACACTGAGGCGCGGCAGGCGCAGATGGTCGCCGACGATCTGGAAGCGTTGCTGTCCGGCAACACGCCCGCCCATATCGTCAACCCGGAGGTGCTCGGCCCATGACGTCCGTGAAATCCGTTGACAATGCGGAAACCGCGGTTCTGGACGCGGCCAAAGACATGCTGCGCCGCGGTCTCGTTGAGGGAACCGCCGGCAACATCTCGGCGCGGCGCCCCGACGGCAACATCGTCATCACCCCGTCGTCTGTCGACTACCGCGACATGAAGCTCGACGACCTGGTTCTGGTCGACCCGGAAGGCGCTGTGCAGCACGCCAAGGACGGACGGGCGCCGTCGTCGGAAATGAAGCTGCACCTGGCGTGCTATCAGGCGTTCGACGACATCGGCAGCGTCATCCACAGCCACCCGGTGTGGGCGACCATGTTCGCCATCGCCCACGAGGCGATTCCGGCCTGCATCGACGAGTTCGCGGTCTACATCGGCGGCGACGTTCGGTGCACCGACTACGCCGCGTCCGGCACACCCGACGTCGGGATCAACGCGGTCAAGGCGCTGGAAGGCCGGGGTGCCGCGTTGATCGCCAACCACGGCCTGGTCGCGGTGGGGCCGCGCCCCGACAAGGTTCTGCACATCACCGCACTGGTCGAACGCACCGCGCAAATTGTCTGGGGTGCAAGGGCTCTCGGTGGACCGGTACCGATTCCCGAAGACGTGAACCGCAACTTCGCCAGCGTCTACGGCTACCTGCGTGTCAATCCTTTATGAGCCGCGTACAGGTGGGGCGCGCCTGCGTGACGCGCATCCTGGAGTTTCAATTCGAGTTGGGGACACAGTCTTTCGCCAAGACCCCGCCGTCGGGATGGCTCGACAACGCCGACCTGCTGGTGCCGGACTTCTTCGACCCGGACACCGATAAATGGCGCATTGCGGTGCAAAGCTGGGTCGTCGAGGTCGACGGACTGACCGTCGTGGTGGACACTGGCGTAGGCAACGACCGTCAGCGCCCGCACATGCCGCCGCTTGATCACCTGAACACCGGGTTCCTCGGCGCGTGGGAATCGGCCGGCATCGACCGCGGCGCCGTGGACGTGGTGGTCAACACCCACATCCACTCCGACCACGTCGGGTGGAACACCAAGCTTGATGGCGGCAGCTGGGTGCCGACCTTTCCCAACGCCCGATATCTCGCGCCCGCAGCCGATTACCGCTATTTCGCTCCCGACGGGCCCATGGCGCGGCAATCGCCACGCACCGAGGCCGAAGCGGCCCAGCAGCACGGCGATCAGCTGGTGTTCGCCGACAGCGTGCTGCCCGTCGACGAAGCCGGACAGCTCGTCTGTTGGTCGGACGACTATCAGATCAGTCCGTCGCTGCGACTGCGGCCCGCTCCCGGGCACACCCCGGGCTCCTCGGTGCTGTGGCTGGACGCGGGTCAGCCCGCGGTGTTCGTCGGGGACATCACGCACAGCCCGTTGCAAGTGCGCCGGCCCGCCGACCCGTGCGCCTTTGACGTGAATGCCACCGCCGCCGTCACCACCCGCCGCCGCATCTTCACGGAGGCCGCACAGGCCCACGCCATCCTGATCCCCGCGCACTACCCCGGCCACGGCGGTGCGACGATCCGCGCCGTGGGCGATCGATACGACATTGACCAGTGGTTGGAGGTCGAATCCCTATGACTTATCGGGTAGTCCAGTGGTCAACAGGCAACATCGGCAGCCGAGCGCTCGGAATCCTGCTCGACCGCAGCGACTTCGACGTCGTCGGTGTGCACGCCTTCGGATCCGACAAAGTGGGACGTGATGCGGGCGTGCTCGGCAACCGCTCTCCGATCGGCGTCACCGCGACCGACGGTGTCGACGCGCTGATCGAGCTTGGGCCGGATTGCGTGAACTACCTGCCTCGCGTCATCGACTTCGAGCTGGTGGCCAGGATGCTGCGGGCCGGCATCAACGTGGTCACGACGGGCGATTTCCTCACCGGCACTCATCACCCGGCCGAACGGGCGGCGCTCGAGGCGGCGGCTCAACAGGGCGGCGCCACCTTCCTGGGAACGGGATTCGAGCCGGGCTTCATCAATGTCGTCGCCGGCTTCCTCACCGGCGCGTGCCGGAAGGTACACAGCGTCAAGCTCGTCGAGACGTTGGACTGCACCACCTACCCGGTGCGGGAAGTCTGGGCAGTGCTCGGATTCGGCAAACCGCCGCGCCAATCGGTGACGCAGATCGACCCGGCGACCCTGCGCTACGGCCTCGGTTACTTCGAGACGCTGGACATGGTCGCCCGGATGCTGGGTGCCGAACTCGACGCCAAGGAAGCATTCGTCGAAAATGCGGTGTTGACAAAGGATTTAAATCTCGGGTGGGTGGACTACGCGGCCGGCACCGTTGGCGGCCAACGCCGCACCTATCGCGGACTGCGCAACGGGCGCCCGGTGGTTGAGCTGGCGATCTGCTGGACCATGAGCAGCGATGCGCTCGATCCTCAGTGGGTTGACCCCGAGGGTTTTAGCGTGGTGATCGAAGGTGAACCACACGTCGACGCGACGATCCGGTTCGGCCGTTCGGGCGAGGACGTGATGACCGTATTGATGGACAGCACGGCCGTCGCGGCGGTCAACGCCATACCCTTCGTCTGCGATGCGCCGCCAGGCGTCATCACCCCAATTGATCTGCCCATCATCGGATCTCAGGGCGCGTTGGTCTAGCTAGCTCGCAGGCGCCAATCCCGCGGCGACATGCCGTGCTCCCGGTTGAACAACCGGCTGAAATAGCCGGGATCGAAAACCCCGACCCGCCGGGCGATCTCGGCGACCGGAAGGTCCGTCTGCTCGAGCAACATGCGGGCATCGGCCATGCGGCGTTCGATGATCCACTCCTGTACGGTGCGCCCGGTGCGGCGGCGCACCACCGTGGTGAGATGCCCTGGCGTCATGCCGACTTCGCTCGCCACGTCGCGCAGCGACAACGCCTCGGCGTGACGGCGGTCGATCACCGAGAACACCTCGGCCAGCAGCGGTTCCCCGCTGCGCCTCAGGTCGGCGACCACGTCGCGGGCCAAACGCGCGAGCTCGATCAGTAGTAGGGTCAGGTGCGCCAGGGCCGCCTGCCGATGACCCTCTTGCCGGGCAGTGAGTTCGGTTTCTATCGAGCCGATCACGTTGTCCCACATGGGTTGTCGAGCAGCGGGCACCTTCAGCCGCAGCACCCCACCGGAATGCCCGTGCAGGAACGGGAAGAGCAGCGGATGTCCCCGCCACGCCGGCCATGGCGATCGACCGTCCTCGCCCAGCGCGGCTGGGTCGAAGAACACCGCGACACCGGCATCGAGGTTTTCCAGCTGTCCCGGATCGAGCACCTCGCCGGGGGCGGCCACGTACACCACGCCCGCCGCGGGGACGTACCACAGCGCCGGGAAATCGTGGATGTGACGGCCCCGCTCGCCGAGGTCGCCCAGGTGGCGGTGCACCGACACCGGAGATGTGTCCGGATCGGTCCGATATTGGTAGATGGGCACACCGCCGCGGTGCCCGATCAGCCGAGCTGCCTGCGTCATGGTCGCAAAAGATAGTCCTACTTTTGGCGATGATCACCCAATTCTACAGCCAGCCAGCGGTCCATTATAGGATTCTGTGACGAAACATCATCCACATGACTACTTGCCGGCTACCGGTCACGACGCGTTTCTGCCCGCATACGACTTGATCGCACGCGTGCTGGGCTTCAACAGTGTCTATCAACGGCTAATCACCCAAGCGAATATCGCCGACGGTCATCGAATCCTGGAAATCGGCTGCGGTACCGGCAATCTCACCGTTCGGGCCAAACGTGCCCATCCCTCGGCGGACGTGATCGGTTGCGACCCGGACCCGCGAGTTTTAGCGGTCGCGAATCGAAAGGCCGCCCGACTGACCGGTATTCGCTTCGAACAAGGTTACGCCGAACGGCTTCCCTACCCCGACGGCGAATTCGACCGGGTGCTGTCGTCGATGATGTTGCATCACATCAGCGACGATGCGAAGCCGGCGGCCGCAGCAGAAATATTTCGGGTGCTGCGTCCGGGCGGCGAGGCTGCACCTGGTCGACATCGGCGGCGACACGACCAGCGGCGGCTTGATGGCGCGGCTGATCCGGCACAGTCCCCACGTGGCCGGCAACCTCGGCGACGCCATTCCCCGGCTGCTTCGTTCCGCGGGGTTCGACTGCACCGAGCTCGCCACCGAGCGGCACCGCTTCGTGGGACGACTCACCTACTACCGCGCCACCCGCCCCGTCTGACGCTGGTCGATGGCGACCTTGATGGCGCCGCTTTCGGCCTGGTTGGCAATCGCCAAAAAGGCCTCGCGCCACCGGTCCAGCGAGAAGGTGTGGGTAAGCATCGGCCGCAGGTCCACCCGGCCGGCGGCGACGAGGTCGAGGTAGTGGGCAATCGCGTGCTTGCGCTGCCCGTCGACCTCCTCGAACCCGAAGGCATTGGACCCGACGAGAGCGATCTCCTTGAAATACAGCGGACTCCACTCCCAGCGGCCGGGGGCGTGGACACCGGCCTTCACCAGCGTCCCCCGCGAGCGCAGCACCCGCACCCCGACCTCGAAGGTCTCGGGCTTGCCGACGGTGTCGTAGACGACGTCGACCGCTCCCGGGTGGGCCATCGGCAGCCCCAGCAGCGGTTGGCGCAGCCTCCCACCGCCCCAGGCGGCCAACTCTTCGATCAGGGCCAGGCGTGGTTCGTGCGCAAGGACTTTGGCGGCACCGAACCCTCTGGCCAGCTGCGCCTGGGCATCGAAGCGCGCCACCACGGCCACCGCCGTGTCCGGATAGAGCGCCCGCAGGATCGCGACCGCGCACAGCCCGAGCGAGCCGGCCCCGTAGACCAAGACCCGGCCCGAGCGGGGCGGCGGATGGCGGGTGATCGCATGCAGCGACACCGAAAACGGGTCGGCGAACACGGCCATCTCGTCGGGAATCGACTCGGGAACAGCGAACAGCATGCTGTCGTGGGCGGGCATCAATTCGGCGTATCCACCGGTCACGTCGGCCGACACCCCGGTGTGGATACCAGGCTTGATGTCGCCGTCGGTGAAACTCCAGCACAGGCTGTAGTCGCCGCTTTCGCACGCGGGACACATCGGCTCGATACCGCGCGGCCCGCAGGACAGCCAAGGGTTGAGCACCACCCGCTGCCCCACCTCGAGCCCGCGAGCCTTGGGCCCCAGGGCCACCACGTCGGCGACCACCTCGTGGCCCATCACCTGCGGGAAAGAGCAGAAGCCGCCCAGCGCGTTGTCGGCGTCGCCCTCGCCGAAATCCATCAGTATCTGCTTGGAATCCGACCCGCAGATGCCGGTCAGCCGCGGCCGGGTGACCAGCCAATCCTCATGCGGCAGTAGCGGATCCGGCAGCTCCCGCAGCGCGGTCGGGGTGCGGGCCAAGTTGGCCGTGAGCGTGTTGGCGTCCCCGGGCACCTCGAATGGTTCCGGTGCCACGCCGTACACCAGCGCCTTCATCGCGGCGCCATACCGGCCACGCCCGCGATGAAAGCGTCGAGGTCGGCATTCTTGGCGTCGACGACCGCCTTCATGTCGGGCACGTAGTGCTCGAACTGGTCGCTGCCCAGCGCGGCGATGATGCGGTCGGCCGCCTCCTCGGCGGCGACCTTGGGCCCTTGGTAGAGCGGTTCCTCGCTGCCCGGCTGATCCCAGATCTCGGTGTCCACCGGGCCCGGCTCGATCAGTTTGACCGCGATCCCGGTGCCGTGCAGATCGACAGCCATCGCCTCACTCCACCCGCACAGCGCGAATTTACTTGCACAGTAGGCGGTTTCGTGAATGATCCCGAGCCGGCCGCCGACGCTCGAGATGTTCACGATCAGGCCCGATCCACGCTCCAGCATCCGCGGCAGCACGGCCAGTGTCAGCCGCATCGGGGCGAAGAAGTTCACCCGCATGACGCCCTCGACCTCGTCGGGCTCGAGCTCGGTGACCGGCCGCCGTTTCGGGATGGCCGCGTTGTTGATCAGCACGTCGATGCCGCCGAGGCCATTCCAGGCCTGCCGGGCGAGCTCCCCGACGGCTTCGGTGTCGCCCAGGTCGGCCACCCACATCGCCGAGTCCGGCGACGTTCGCCGGCAGTCCGCGAGCACGTCGCCGAGGCGGTCGCGCCGACGGGCGATCAGCCCCACGACCGCGTGCTGCGCGGCCAATTGCCTGGCCAGCGCCGCCCCCAGCCCCGCGGAAGCACCCGTGATGAGCACCCGTTTCCCGGCCGCCGCGAACGCCATCCGTCAAGGTTGCCCCCAATCGCGGGAAGCGTACAGTGGTGAAAGCTTGTTATATTGGCTAAGTATTAACGAAGGTAAGCTAAATAGATCCGATCAGGGGGCATCCAATGACTTCCACCAGCTCCACCAGATACGACGGCGACACCTGGGACCTGGCATCCAGCGTCGGGGTGACCGCGACGATGGTCGCGGCCGCTCGCGCGATGGCCAACCGGGCCGAGCGCCCGCTGATCAACGACCCCTTCGCCGAGCCGCTGGTCAAGGCCGTCGGCGTGGACCTGCTGGCCCGTCTGGCCAGCGGGGAACTGGACCCCGCCGAATTGAACGACGTCCACGACGGGGCCTCGGCATCCGGGGGGTCGGCCGGGGCGATGTCACGCATGGCCGACAACATGGCCGTGCGCACCAAATTCTTCGACGAGTTTTTCACCGACGCGACGAAGGCAGGCATCAAGCAGGTGGTGATCCTGGCTTCTGGGCTCGACTCCCGCGCCTACCGATTGGCTTGGCCCGCCGGCACGGTGGTCTACGAGGTCGACCAGCCGCAGGTCATCGAATTCAAGACCCGGGCCCTGTCCGACCTGGGCGCCGCACCGACCGCCGACCGCCGCGTGGTGGCCGTCGATCTGCGCGACGACTGGCCCACCGCGCTGCGCACCGCCGGCTTCGACCCGGCCCAGCCGGCGGCGTGGAGCGCCGAGGGCCTGCTCGGCTATCTGCCTCCGGAGGCCCAGGACCGTCTGCTGGACACCATCACCGCGCTCAGCGCGCCGGGCAGCCGGCTGGCCACCGAGAGCGCGCCCAACCCCGAGCCCGGCGAAGAGGACAAGCTCAGGGAGCGCATGCAGGTCATCGCCGAACGCTGGCGCGCGCACGGTTTCGATCTCGACATGGCGGGGCTGGTCTACTTCGGCGACCGCAACGAGGCGGTTCCGTATCTGGCTGATCGCGGGTGGCGCCTGGCCAGTAACAGTATCCGGGAGTTGTTCGCGGACAACGGACTTGACCCGCTCGAGGACGACGAGGTGCGGATGGGCGAGATGCTCTACACCAGCGGCACCCTGGACAAGAAATGAGCACCGATACGGGACGCACCGAAGGTGACAGCTGGGACCTGGCCAACAGCGTGGGAGCGACGGCGACCATGGTCGCCGCATCCCGCGCCGTGGCGTCACAAGGACCCAATCCGCTGCTTGACGACCCACTTGCCGATCCGCTCGTCCGTGCCGTCGGACTGGACCCCTTCATCCGCATCATCGACGGGGAGATCGACCTCGAGGACGACGCACTGCTGAACCGCACCGCCCGGATCCACCAGATCGCCGTGCGGACCAGGTTTTTCGACGAGTTCTTTCTGGATGCAACGAAGACGGGCGTCACACAGGCGGTGATCCTGGCATCCGGCCTGGACACCAGGGCCTACCGATTGCCATGGCCGGCGAGCACCGTGGTCTACGAGATCGACCAGCCGCAGGTCATTGCGTTCAAAACCGACACGCTGGCCGGTATCGGCGCCGCTCCGACCGCCGACCGCCGCACGATCAGCATCGACCTGCGGGACGACTGGCCTGCAGCGTTGCGGGAGGCGGGTTTTGACGTCACCCGGCCCACTGCATGGAGCGCCGAAGGGCTGCTGCCCTATCTGCCGCCCGAGGCTCAGGACCGGCTGTTCGACAACATCACGACACTCAGCGCGCCGGGCAGCCGGCTGGCAACCGAGCACGTCCCCGACCCCAACGCCTTCTCCGACGAGCGCTTGCAGCGCATCAGCGAGCGCTGGCAGAGCTTCGGGTTCAACCTCAACGCGGCCGACCTGTTCTACCGGGGCGAGCGCAACGTCGTCGCCGACTACCTGACCACCCACAACTGGGAGGTCACCGCCCACTCCGCAAAGGAGCTGTATGCGCGCAACGGCTTCGAGTTCCCCGAGAACGAACTGAACGCCGCCTTCGCCGACATGAGCTATGTCGCCGCGACGCTGAAGTAGGGCTTGGCTCAGGTCGATTGCCCGACTTCTCCTCGCGCCTTTCGGCGCGCATCGTCGTCGGGCTAAAGTCCTCCCCATGCCTCGCGCACACGACGATAATTGGGATCTGGCGTCCAGCGTGGGCGCGACCGCAACCATGGTCGCGACCGGACGCGCCATGGCGACGAAAGATCCCCGCGGTTTGATCAACGATCCGTTCGCCGAACTACTCGTACGCGCGGTCGGGGTGGATTTCTTCACCAAGATGATGGACGGTGAGCTCGACCTCGCGGCCATCGAAAACGCCACGCCGGTTCGCATGCAGTCGATGATCGACGGAATGGCGGTGCGCACCAAGTATTTCGACGACTACTTCCTCAACGCCACCGCAGCTGGCGTGCGCCAGGTCGTGATCCTCGCGTCCGGATTGGACTCACGCGCCTACCGATTGCCGTGGCCCGCCGAGACGGTGGTGTACGAGATCGACCAGCCACAGGTAATCGAGTTCAAGACAACCACTTTGGCGGATGCCGGGGCCCAACCCACCGCTACCAGGCGCACCATTGAAATCGACCTGCGCCAGGATTGGCCGGCGGCCCTATGCGCCGCCGGATTCGACACCAGCACGCCGACCGCCTGGCTGGCCGAAGGTCTGCTGATCTACCTGCCGCCGGAGGCCCAAGACCGGTTGTTCGACAACATCACCGCACTCAGCGCGCCGGGCAGCACCATCGCCACCGAATTCGTGCCGGGCATCGTGGATTTCGATGCCGACCGGGTGCGGGAGATGTCGGGCTCCTTCAAGGACCACGGCGTCGACATCGATATGGCGTCGCTGGTCTACGCCGGGCAACGCAACCACGTCGTCGATTATCTGGGCGCCAAGGGCTGGGCCGTCGAGGGTGTGACGCGCACGGAACTGTTCCAGCAGCACAACATGGACATCCCGCCACCGGAAAACGACGACCCACTCGGCGAGATCATCTTCATCAGCGGCCGGCTCGCCGGCTAGAAGCGATTAGAAGCGCGACTCCCCCAGCCACAGCACACTGGCACCGCTGACCGCCTGCTCGAGGTTGGCCACGATCGCGGCAACCGTGCGGCCGAGCAGTGCACCCAGCGCGTCCGGCAGCGACGCGGCGGCCGGTTGCGAGGACGCCCGGGGTCGCACCAGCTGACGCAACGACGATCCCGGATAACCGGCGACCCTCACTTCGGCGTCCTCGTCCAAGCCGGCCAGGACTTTGGCCCGGCGCACCGCGGTTCGAAGGCCGCCGAGTTCGTCGACCAGGCCACGCTCGAGAGCGTCGGCACCCGTCCACACCCGTCCTTGGGCAACGGCGTCCACGGCTTCGGTACTCAGGTTGCGGCCTTCGGCCACCCGCTGCACGAAGTCGGCGTAGATCAAGTCCGCCTCGGCCTCACGATCGGCCCGCTGCTGCGCGGTGAATGGCACATCGGTTGACCACGCGTCGGCATTGGCGTTGGTGCGCACCGCATCTGACACGACTCCCAGCCGCTCCTTGAGATCCCGGAACACCAGCTTCCCGGTGATCACACCGATCGACCCGGTGATCGTGGCCGGGTTGGCGACGATCACGTCGGCGGCCATCGCGGCGTAGTAGCCGCCGGAGGCGGCCACCGAGCCCATCGATGCCACCACCGGCTTGCCGCGTTCGCGGGCCCGTGCCACCTCGCGCCAGATCGTCTCGGACGCCGTGACCGAGCCGCCGGGGCTGTCAATCCGCAACACGATCGCCGACACGGAGTCGTCGCCCGCCGCCTCCCGCAGGGCCGCCGCGATGGTGTCACCGCCGACACTCGAGTTGCCGAACGGCAGGAACTGGGGTCCACCGCGCCCGTTGACGATCGGACCTTGCAGGGTGATCACCGCGAAGGTGGGCTTGGACCGGCGGCCGGGAATCGGTGGCGCCGGCGGCACCAGCCGCGACCGGGACGCGGCGGCATAGCGCGCCAGATTGAGCCGCGGCGCCAGCTTCTCCGGGTCGGTCTCGGACTCGCCATCGTCTGCTGAAACACCTTCCACACCAATCATTTCCGCGATCCGGGTGTGGGCCTGGTCCCGGAAGCCGATCCGGTCGATCAGGCCGGAGGCCACGGCGTCATCGCGCAGCAGCGGAGCCCGGTCGGCAAGTGAGTCGAGCGCAGTGGAATCGATGTTGCGAGATTCAGCGATCGCGTGCCACGCCTGGTCCTGCAGGCTTTCCAGCATTCGGGTCACTGCTTCGCGGTGGGCGTCGGTGAACCCTTCCTCGGTGAAAACGTTTGCCGCCGACTTGTATTCACCTCTGGCGACGAACTCGGCGTCAATTCCCGCCTTGTCGAGCGCGGTACGCAGGAAGTTCGCGTTGCTCGCGAAGCCGATCAGCCCGACGCTTCCCGAGGGCTGCATCCAGACCTCGCCGAACGCCGAAGCAAGGTAGTAGGACAGTGTGCCTGGATAGGTCTCGGCCCACGCCAGCGACGGCTTGACGGCGCTGAACGCCGTGATCGCCTCGCGCAACTCCTGGACGGCCGCCGGCGGCGAGGCGTCGAGCTGCACACGGGCGATCAGCCCGGCGACCCTGGGGTCCTCGGCGGCGCGATGGATCGCGGCGACCGCCTCGCGCAGCCGCATCGGTCGCTCCGCCCCGGTGACCAACGCTATCGGGTCGAAGCCCGCCGTCTCGGGCGGCACCGACCGCAGGTTGAATTCGAGCACACAGCCGTTGGGTACGCCGTGGTGGCGGACCGTATCGACGCGGTCGGCCAGGGCACGGACGTCGTCGACACCGGGCAGAGAAGGCAGAAAGGCGAACATGCTCTGCAGCGTACCGATCGACGACCGTAGGGTGAGTTCGTGCGGTTCTCGATCGCTATCCCGCAGTTCGATTACGGCGACTTCGACGCTGCGGGGCTGCGCTCGTACGTGTTGCGCGCCGAGGAACTCGGTTTCGAAGGGATCTGGACGCTCGAGCAGACCATCGGCCGGGGGCCGCTGCTGGCACCGTTGGAGCTGCTGTCTTATTGCGCGGCGACACGGAGCGATTGCGGCTGGGGGTGGCCGTGCTGGTGACGTCGCAGCACGAGCCGCTTCAGTTGGCCTCGGCGGTGACGACGGTCGACCGGATCAGCCACGGCCGGCTGGACATCGGCGTCGCACCGGGCCGTGGCGGCCCCACGCTCGCCGCGTTCGGCGTCGATAAAGACACCTTCATCTCGTATTTCACCGAGGGCCTGAAGTTGATGAAGGCGGCCTGGTCCGACGAGCCGACGGTGACATTCCACGGCCGGTTCCGGGATGTCGACAATCTCCCCTTCCAGCCCAAGCCGGCGCAACGCCCGCACCCGCCGATCTGGTTCGGCGGTACGGCCCCCAAGGCTTTAGCCCGGGCGGTGCGCCATGGTGACGCATTCATGGGCGCGGGCGCGTCGAGCACCGAAGCGTTCGCCGGCGCCGTCCTGATCGTCCGCCGCGAGCTCGACGAACAGCAGAAGGACCCGGCGCACTTCCCCATCAGCAAGCGCGTCTACCTGATGGTTGACGACGACCCGGCCCGCGCCCGTGAACGGGTGCCCGATGGGCTGGGCCGCCTCTACGGCCAGATGCCCGGCATCGAATCGTTTCCGGTTTCGGGCACGCCCGACGACGTCGCGCGCGGCCTGAAAGAGGTGCTCGACGCCGGCGCGCAGACACTGCTGCTCAATCCCTTCGGCCTCGACGTCGGAGAAAATCGCGAGCAGATGGAACGCCTTGCCGCGGAAGTGATTTTACAGCTGGGCTAGTCAGCGCCGAGTTTCTTCTGCAGCCAGGCGCCGATCTCGGCGATCGCCGCGTCGACCTCAGGCACCCGGCCGGCACCGATGATGAACGAGTGCTGACCGCCCTCGACCTCGCGCACCAACACGTCATTGCCGGCCGCGTCGGCAAGGCGGGCGAACTCCGCGTCCTCGCCGGCGAGCACTTCGTCGCTGCCCCAGAACACCGCGATCGGCGGCAGCCCGGACAGGTCGGCACCAAGCAGACTCACCCGCGGGTCCGCGAAATCCACGCCGGTTCCGTCCAGCCACGACGAGCGAAAGAACTCCGCGAGCGGACGCGAGAGCAGCCTGTCGGAATCCGCATTGCTCGTGTAGGTCTCGTCCGACAACGTCAGGTCGACCCACGGCGAGATCGAAACGATCGCTCCCGGCAGTGCGGCGCCCTCATCGCGCAGCGCGATGGCCAGGCCGACCGCGAAGTTGCCGCCGATCGAATGTCCGACGCTGGCAATGTTTTCGGGCCGATAACCCTGCTGCAACAGCCAGTTGTAGGCGTTGCGCACATCATCGATCTGGGCCGGGAATTTGTGTTCCGGCGAGCGTCGGAAGTTGAGCACCAGGGATCGCGCGCCCGCCGCCTTCGCGAGGTGCGCCGCGGCCTTGCGGTCGGAGTGCATGGACGCGACGACGGTGCCGCCCATGTGGTTGTGCAGCAACACGCGGTCCGGGTCGCTGTCGACGGGAATGCACCACAGTGCCTCGGTTCCGCCGGCGTTCACTTCGGCGTAGGTGACACCCTCGGGCTCCCTGGTGGCGACATGCATCGTCTCGATGACGTCCCGCACGGTTTCCAGGTCGAAGTTGGGGTTGGCGGATCGCGCGCTCAGAGCGCCGAAGAAGTCGGCGAACTCTTTCGCCTGCGTGCTGGCCATCTTGCTGCCTTTCGCTGGATTTATTGAATAACGATCGTTATCGTAACGTACGTTATCCTATGATGGTGGGAGCGTCAAGCCGAAGGGACGACCAGTGAGATACCCAGCAGATCAGAAGGCACGCGCGCGTGACGCCCTGTTGCACGCCGGCACCCGGTCACTCAAGACGAGCGGATTCAACGGCGTCGGGGTGGACGGGCTGGCCGCCGCCGCGGGTGTCACGTCGGGCGCGTTCTATTCGAACTTCCCCAACAAGACGGCGATGCTCGAGGCGGTCATCGAAGCGGGGCTGGGTGAACCGTTCGTGTCGGAAACGGGCGCGATGACACCCGCCGAGGGGCGGGCGCGCCTGATCGCGCTTCTGCACGAATACATGAGCACCGATCACAGCCTCGACGCTGCCGAAGGGTGCGTGATGCCCGCCCTGAGCGCCGACGTATCCCGCGCCGAACCGGCCGTCAAAGAGGCTTACCAGCGCAAGATGATCGCACTTATCGACCGGATCAGCGAACTGCTCGACGGAGAAGAATCCGACCGGCGGCAACGCGCATGGAGCATCGTCGCTTTGATGGTCGGATCGATCCTGATCTCGCGCGGCATGCCTGAGCAGAGCGAAACCCGAAGCGCGCCAATAGATTCGGCGCTCACTACGGCATCCGCGCTGATGGACGCGGGGGCCGAGGCCGAAGGCTAGGAGACCTCGGTCACCGAGCCGCCCGCGGCGGTGATCTTCTCGCGGGCACTGCCGCTGAACTTGTGCGCGGACACGTCGACCTTGACGGTCAGCTCGCCGTCGCCGAGGACCTTCACCAACGAGTTCTTGCGAACTGCACCCTTGGCGACCAACTCGGCGACGCCGATGGCACCGCCCTCGGGGAACAGCCGGCTGACGTCACCGACGTTGACGATCTCGTATTCGGTGCGGAACCGGTTCTTGAATCCCTTGAGCTTGGGCAGCCGCATGTGGATCGGCATCTGGCCACCCTCAAAGGTGACCGGCACGTTCTTACGCGCCTTGGTGCCCTTGGTACCACGGCCGGCGGTCTTACCCTTCGAGCCCTCACCGCGACCGACGCGGGTGCGCGCCTTCTTCGACCCGGCGGCCGGCTTCAGGTCGTGCAGCTTGATGGTCATTTGGTCTCCTCCACCTCAACCAGGTGGCTCACCACCGCGATCAGCCCGCGGGTCTGGGGGTTGTCCTCGCGGAGGACCGACTGGCGAATCTTGCGCAGCCCCAGGGTGCGCAGGGACTCGCGCTGCTTCCAGCGCGACCCAATCGTGCCACGCACCTGGGTGATCTTCAGCTGGCTCATTGCTGTGCCGTTCCCTCTCGCGTGGCACTGGCGGCCAGCGCTTCACTTTCCCGTCGCGCCCTCAGCATCCCGGCCGGGGCGACATCCTCGATCGGCAGACCGCGACGAGCGGCCACCTCCTCCGGGCGCTGCAGCAGCTTGAGCGCGGCCACCGTGGCGTGCACCACGTTGATCGCGTTGTCGCTTCCCAGCGATTTGGCCAGGATGTCGTGCACCCCAGCGCATTCCAGCACGGCACGCGCCGCGCCGCCGGCGATCACACCGGTACCCGGGCTGGCCGGGCGCAGCAGCACCACACCAGCGGCCGCCTCGCCCTGCACCGGGTGCGTGATCGTGCCGCCGATCAGCGGGACCCGGAAGAAGCCCTTGCGTGCCTCTTCCACACCCTTGGCGATCGCGGCCGGAACTTCCTTGGCCTTGCCGTAGCCGACACCGACCATGCCGGCGCCGTCACCCACGATGACCAGAGCGGTGAAGCTGAATCGCCGACCACCCTTGACCACCTTGGAAACACGGTTGATGGCGACGACCCGTTCCAGGTAGTTGCTCTTGTCGCCGTCGCGGTCGCGGCCTCGGCCGCCGCCGTCGCGTCGACCCCGGCCGTCCCGGTCACCGCGCGAGTCGCGGCTGTCGCGGTTGTCGGGGCCTTGGCCCCCCGCTGACTGTTCCGCCATTATGCGGTCCTTCCAGTAGTCATCAGAATTTCAATCCGTTCTCGCGGGCGGCATCGGCCAGCGCCGCGATCCGTCCGCCGTAGCTGTATCCGCCACGGTCGAACACCACGCTGTCGATACCGGCGGCCTTGGCACGCTCGGCGATCAATTGGCCGACCCGCACGCTGCGGGATTTCTTGTCCCCGTCCAGTCCACGCACATCGGACTCGATGGACGAGGCGGCGGCCACGGTGGTGCCGTTCTCGTCGTTGACCAGCTGCACGTGAATGTGCCGTGCGGACCGGTTCACCACCAGCCGCGGGCGCTGCGGGGTACCAGCGATCTTCTTGCGCAGCCGGGCGTGCCGACGCAGCCGGGAGACCCGGCGGGTTCCGGAAACGCTCTGCCCCACCGGCTTCCGCTCGGCTGTAGCTTGTTTTTGCGCCATGACTACTTACCTGTCTTTCCGACCTTGCGGCGGACCTGCTCGCCTTCGTAGCGCACGCCCTTGCCCTTGTAGGGGTCGGGGCGACGCAGGCGGCGAATGTTCGCCGAGATCTGGCCGACCTTCTGCTTGTCGATGCCGGTGACGCTGAACTTCGTCGGCGTCTCGACCGCGAACGTGATGCCCTCGGGCGCCTCGATCAACACGGGGTGGCTGTAGCCCAGGGCGAACTCAAGATTGGAGCCCTTGAGCTGCACCCGGTAGCCGACCCCGAAGATCTCCATCTTGGTGGTGTAGCCCTGCGTGACACCGGTGACCAGGTTGGACACCAGGGTTCGCGAAAGCCCGTGCAGCGAACGGTTTTCCCGCTCGTCGTCCGGCCGGTTGACCACGATCGCACCGTCTTCGCTGCGTGCCACCGTGATCGGCTCGGCGACGGTCAGGTCGAGGGTGCCCTTGGGCCCCTTGACCGAGACCTTCTGGCCGTCGATCGTTACGTCGACTCCGGTGGGAACCGGAATCGGCTTCTTACCAATGCGCGACATGGTTACCCCCTCACCACACGAACGCGAGGACTTCGCCGCCCACGCCCTGTCTGGCGGCCTGACGGTCGGTCAGCAGGCCCGAGGATGTCGAGATGATCGCCACGCCCAGCCCGCCGAGCACGCGCGGCAGCCCGGTGGACTTCGCGTACACCCGCAGACCGGGCTTGGACACTCGCCGCAGGCCGGCGATGCTGCGCTCCCGGCTGGGCCCGTACTTGAGCTGCACCACCAGCGATTTGCCGACCCGAGCGTCTTCGGTCCGGAAATCGGTGATGTACCCCTCGCTCTTGAGGATCTGGGCGATGTTCGCCTTGATCTTCGAATGAGGCAGGGTCACCTCGTCGTGGTACGCCGAGTTGGCGTTGCGCAGACGCGTCAAAAAGTCTGCGATCGGATCCGTCATTGTCATGACAGCTTCTGTAACCTTCCTCGCGATGGTTCCCGTTCGGGCCTGTCGCGCACCTGTTCTGGAGTGGTCTCTCGTCCTGTGCCTGTTACCAGCTGCTCTTTTGCACGCCGGGCAACTCGCCCGCATGCGCCATCTCGCGCAGGCAGATCCTGCACAGCCCGAATTTGCGGAACACCGCACGCGGACGACCGCACCTTTGGCAGCGGGTGTAGCCGCGCACCGCGAACTTGGGCTTGCGGTTGGCCTTGTTTACCAATGCCTTCTTAGCCATCTAGTCAGTTCTCCTTGAACGGAAAGCCAAGGGCCCGCAACAGCGCTCGCCCTTCGTCGTCGGTCGTCGCCGAGGTGACGACGTTGATGTCCATGCCACGGACCCGGTCGATCTTGTCCACGTCGATCTCGTGGAACACCGACTGCTCGGCCAGGCCGAAGGTGTAGTTGCCGACACCGTCGAACTGCTTGGGCGAAAGCCCGCGGAAGTCACGAATACGCGGCAGCGCAATGGAAGTGAGCCGGTCGAGGAACTCCCACATCCGGTCTCCCCGCAGGGTGACCCGGGCACCGATCGGCATGCCCTCGCGCAGCTTGAACTGCGCGATGGACTTGCGGGCCTTGCGGATTTCGGGTCGCTGGCCCGTGATCAGCGCCAGGTCGCTGACCGCGCCGTTGATCAACTTGGCATCCCGGGCCGCGTCGCCCACGCCCATGTTCACCACGACCTTGGTGACGGTCGGGATCTGCATGACGTTGCCGTAGCCGAATTCCTTGTGCAACGCATCGCGAATCTCGCTGCGGTAGCGCTCTTTCAGGCGCGGTTGCACTTTCTCTGCGGTGGTCATCAGATGTCCTTGCCGTTGCGCTTGGAGATACGGACGCGCTTACCGGTCTCCTCGTCGAGGCGGTAGCCGACGCGGGTCGGCTTACCGTCGGAGTCGACCACCATCACGTTGGAGACGTCGATCGGCGCTTCCTGGGTGACAATTCCGCCCGACCGGGCTCCGCGCTGGTTGGTGGAAACCGCCGTGTGCTTCTTGATCGCGTTGACACCCTCGACCAGCACGCGGTTGCGCTCCGGGTAAACCTTCAGCACTTTGCCTTTGGCGCCCTTGTCCTTGCCCGCGATCACAAGGACGGTGTCGTCCTTTTTGACCTTCATCTACAAAACCTCCGGAGCCAGCGAGATGATCTTCATGAATCGCTTCTCGCGCAGTTCACGCCCGACGGGCCCGAAGATGCGGGTCCCGCGGGGATCGTTGTCGGGCTTGATGATCACCGCGGCGTTCTCGTCGAACTTGATGTAGCTGCCGTCGGAACGCCGGCGCTCCTTGACGGTGCGCACCACGACGGCCTTGACGACGTCGCCGCGCTTGACGTTGCCGCCGGGGATCGCGTCCTTGACGGTGGCGACGATGACATCACCGATGCCGGCGTAGCGTCGCGACGAGCCACCGAGCACCCGGATGCACAAGATCTCCTTGGCGCCGGTGTTGTCGGCGACCTTCAGCCGCGATTCCTGCTGAATCACTCGATCTCCTGACTGAGTTCACGTGTGCACGGCAGGAGAACACCTCGGAGAACCTCCGAAAAGCAAGGCCCACCACAAACCTGACGTGCGCGGTCTTTGTCACCGAAGGGCACGCGGGGCCTGTGACGCTTGCACGCACCGGCCGAGGTCTGCCCAAGGCAACCCCTAGAGTCTAGGTGAAGACCTGCTCAGCGCCAAATTCCGGTCGAAGCGGGATCAGCGACCAGCCAGCGCGCAGTGCGTCGCTCGCCGGGCAAGCGGATCGCCACCTAAAAAGGTGGTGGGTCGTCGTCGGTTTCCGGTGGGCCCGGCCCGACGTTGGCCAGGCGCTCGGCCCGCCGGGGTTTGCGCGCGTCGCGATTGTGTCGGCGTTCGGTGGCGATGCGGTGAGCGCGGTATTGCGCGCGGGTGCGGCGGCGTTTGGGCATCATCGCGGTCCGATCGCCGCAGTAGTCGATCGGCGGGTCCGCTTCCGGGGCCGGCACACCGCCCGTGGACAAACACAAACTCGGAAAAAGCAGCGCGCTGCCCGGTGTGGTGACATAGGTTCGCCCCGCGGGTGAGGTCAGAATCACCGTTCCGTCGGGCAACTGCGTATCACGCCAGCCCCAAAACGTTTTGATCAAGTGATGGGTGCGGCAATAGCACTTCAAATTCGACGCGTGCGTCGGCCCACCCATTGCGTAGGGGATCGTATGGTCGAGATCGCAGTGCACCGCGGGGCGGTCGCAGCCAGGCCAGCGGCACGTCAAATCCCGGCAGCGCACAAAATCGGCCAGCGCCGCCGACGGCACATACCCCGGCTCGGGCAAGGCATCGACCGGGTGGATGAGCGGGACCAGCTTGGCGGACTGGGCCAGCTGCTCAATAAGTTCCGGGGTGATGAGACCGTCGGCGCTCACCTCGGATGCGGGCGCCGAGCCGAAGCCGTTGATCGAGGATTGCTCGGCAATCACGTGAATCACCACAGGTGTTGCGGCAGGCCGTTTTCCGGCGGCACAGTCGGGCCGCCCACAGCGACAGCCCAGCCGATCAGCCGCTGCCGCCAGCGCGCCCAAGGCGTCGGCGCGGCGCTGCTCACGGCCGCGAGGATCGTGCTCACAGACCGTGGCCGCCAGCGCATTCAATCGCTTGTCCAGAGCGTGCGCATCGGGGCTGAACAGGCTGCCGTGGATCTCCGACATCCCGCCGTCGACATCCCCGATCCAGATCTCCCGATCGGCGTGGCGCTGTTTGCGCCGCCGCACCGCGTCGGCATCGGCCTTGACCACGATCTTGTCCACCTGCCCGGCCAACCGACTCAGCGTCATCGACGGCCACCGCGGCACCTTGACGGCCAACTCTGCATCCACCGCCGCCAACGACTCACGATCGGTAATCAAATCCGTGCGATACACGATCGTCTGAAACATGCGGCAGTCGATGTCTCCGGCTTTGAAGACCTCTGCCACCTTTGGCAGCCGCTCACGCATGGCGCGGGCATACCGCAGGCGACTCGCCGCCAGCCCTTGACCGATACGCAACGCCGCTGCCAGCTCAGCAGCGACCGCCTCCTCGGTGTCGATAGCCCACGCCTCAGTGTCCGAGCAGCGTGTCAGCCGATAGGCCAACAAGTCGCCGATCGCGGCCAGTTGCTCGGCCGCCGCCCGGCTCTCCGCCCGCGACGACAAGCAAATCCGATCCACCAGCGCCGCCGACTCCGCCGTCGTCGAGGGATACCGCCGCTCGAACAACTCATCGAACCGGGCCGCCACCTCGAACATGAGTTCGATTTTGCCACACCCGCCCGACACCAAACAGCCGAAACTTTCGGCCTGTGGACAACCGCGTCGCGGGTCAGTCCCCCTGCCGGACCCAGGAGAAGATGTAGAGGCCCATCGCCACCACCAACGCGATCAGCACCCATTGCACGACGGCCTGGTCGATCCAGGAACCTGGTGGTGGCGAACCGGGCAGGATGTTGCGCAGCGGGACGATCGCGAACAGCATCGCGGCATACCAAGTGCCGAACGGCGGCACGAACTTTCTCCTGCCCATAGCCATCGGAATGGCGACCAACAGCGCCAGGGTCGGCAGGGTGACCAGCACGACGCAGATGAAGATGTCGAAGACCAACGGCCCCTTGGCCCGCTTGATGGTGATCACCAGCTGCGCATCGTCCAGGCCGCGCGAGTTCACGTCGCTCGTTTCGTCGACGCGCTTGACGTCGACGTCCCAGCCATCCAGACCCCCGGTCACTTCGACGCGGGCGGGCATTTTTTTGCGATCATCGCCGGAGCCGATGATCGTGTCGGCCGAGATCTTCTCGGTTTTGTAGGTATCGAACGGCCAGTTGGCGGGATCGCCGTGGGCTTCGATGGTGGTTTCCACCTGCGCCGGCGCCTTCCCCTTAGGGAATTGCAGATCTCCGAGGTCGCTCGTCGGATACAGGCGCACCGCGACGTCGGTCTTCAGCACGTCGAATCGATTGTCGTACAACGAATCCGGAGGATAGACGAGCACATCCACCTTGAGCCGATTCGCGGAGGTTTTGAGATCGTCCAGGCGCAACTGCACGATCGTGTCGTTGCCCCCACCCTGGCTCAGGTCCAGCGGCGGAAGCGGGCCCTCCGATCGCTGCAGATAGTGCACACCGAACAGCGAAAAGCCGTAGGCACCGATGACTATCGCCAGAATGAACACGCCGAGTGAGATGCGCGGTCGGTGCCTGTTGAGAAAGCCGAACGGACCCCCTGATTTCCGCGGCTTGTCCGGCTCGGGGGGCGCCGCAGCCTGCGGAGTTTCGGTGGTCATTGATCCCGGCCAGCAACGCGCTGGCGAAGGCCGGCAGTCAGGGGCGACACGGGCGAATGGTAGCGAATATCGATGTCGCCCGCGCAGCGAAATCCCTTGCCAGAGGGGCTTTTGTCACCTGCGCGAAAGGCGGCGTTAACGCAAGGCGGCAGATTCGCGATCGGCCACGCAGCGAAACCCGATATGGGTGGTGGCGGTGTCCTGCGATTGCGGCGACCGGGCCGCCGGACGGTAGCGGTGGCAGTATTCCGGCGCACACAGGTGCGAACCGCCCTTCAATGTCTGGCTGACGGCCGGGTCCGCGGGTCCCGATGGCGCACAACAGGCCTTCGGCGGCGCATCGAGGCGATGGTGCGCGGAAAACCGGGTGGTGGTCCACTCCCAGACGTTGCCGATCATGTCGTGCAGCCCAAACCCGTTGGGCGGAAACGTCTCCACCGGCGACGTTCCCACCCAACCGAGCGCACCGTCGTTGCGGTACGGGAAGCTGCCCTGCCAGGTGTTGGCCATC
The DNA here is from genome assembly GCA_963794245.1 of uncultured Actinomycetota bacterium. Classification (GTDB taxonomy): domain Bacteria; phylum Actinomycetota; class Actinomycetes; order Mycobacteriales; family Mycobacteriaceae; genus Mycobacterium. The sequence goes on from CAWCDD010000011.1 coordinate 217,339, forward strand.
AGCTGCCCGCCGGGATTGGGCTCGTCGCCCCAGGCATAGGTGGTTGCGCTCCCACCGCGGGCCGCATACTCCCACTCGGCTTCGGTCGGCAGCCGGCGCCCGGCCCAGCGCGCGTAGGCGGCGGCGTCCGGATACGCGACCTGTACGACCGGGTGATCGGCCCGGTCCGCGTCATCGCTGTCCGGTCCGAAGGGATGGCGCCAATACGCGCCCGGCACCCAGTCCCACCATTGCCGCCAGTCCCGCAGGTCGACGGGGCCCGGCGTGGGACGGAAAACCATCGCGCCAGCGCGCAGCTCGCTGGGATCCACACCGGGGTACAGCGCCGGGTCGATCGGCTGCTCGGCGACCGTGACATAGCCTGTAGCGTCGACGAATTCGGCGAACTGCGCATTGGTCACCGGGTGTCGCTCCACCGCGAACGCGCTCACGGTCACGGTGTGGATCGGAGCTTCCTCGGGGTAATAGCTCGTCGAGCCCATGCGGAATGATCCGCCGGGTAGGTCGACCAACTCGGTGAGCACCCCTTCAGGGTAGGACGCCCACGAATCGGCTTAATCCGTTCGTCGATACCACGTGACGAAGTAAATGATCATCGCCACCACCAGCGCTATCAGCACCCAAAGCACCAGAGCCTGGTCGACCCAGGCACCCGCCGGCGGGGAGCCGGGAAGGAAGTTGCGTATGGGGATGACGGCGAACAGCACCGCGGCAAACCACGTTACAAACGGTGGCACGAATTTCCGCTTCCCCGTCAGCATCAGAATAGCGATCGTCAATGCCAAGGCGGGCAGCGCGAAAAGGACCAGGCAAATTCCGAGATCGAAGATCAGCGGGGCCTTGGACCTTTGCAGGTTGATGATCACGCTGTCGCCGCCTTCGCCGACCCGTTGAACGCTGACGTCCCAGCCTTCCAATTTTCCGGCTACCTCGACACGAGCGGGTTTGTATTTGCGGTCGTCACCGGACCCTACGAGTACGTCGGCCGAGAGGGTGTCCGTCTCGTAGGAGTCGAAGGGCCAGATCTCGGGGTCGCCGTGGGCGTCCACCGTGGTGGCCACCTGTGCGGGCGACTTCCCCGCCGGATACGCCAAGTCCCCCAGGTCGTTCGGCGGATCCATCCGCACCGCCGTGTCCTGTTTCAAGACGTCCAGGCGCGAGTCCCACATGGCCTCCTGCGGGTACACGAGCACCTTCACCCCGAGGCGATTGGCGACGGTCTTGAGCTCGTCGATGCGTATCAGAACGACGGTGTCGTCGGCCGCGTTGAGATCCGGGGCCTTAATGGGCGCCGCAGATTCGCCCAGCAGATGAAAGCCGAACAACGACAACCCGTACACCACGATGAAGGCGGCGAGAACGCCCAGACCGAGGAACAAGCGGCCTTTCGATTTGGGCGGCGGCGGGGCAGCGTGCGTTGGCGGGGCTTGGGCGGTCATTAGCCGCCACCGCTGCGGACGATTGGCAGCGAACTCGCATCGCTGGGCGATTTCCAGCTAACCGAAGAAGACACAAACTCAGATGGTAGTCACCCCATGCCGATCGCGTGCGAAATGCGATTTTTCGCAAATTGTCTTAAGCCTCCCGTCACTGCGATCGGCCGTGCAATCTTCATTTCATCTGGTGTTTGTTTGCGCGTCGCTTCGATAGCTGTAAATGTCGAGGTGTGTCGAAAGCGGGGTGGACATGCACCCCGAAACCGGGCTCGCCGCCGATGCCGGGCGCCGTCGTGGTCGTCCAGGCTGTGCGCACAAGCCTGCCCGACATCTATGCCGCCGGAGACTGAGTGCACATCTGCCAGCCCCTGATCCGGTTCATGCGGTCACCCCAGGTCACGGCTGCCACGAACAACGTCGCATCACTAGACCTCGGTCACAGCCCAAGGCCGTCTCACCATCTGCCGTTCCTGAGGAGGCAATCAACGTGAAGCACAACAGACCGGCTGCGGCCATAAGTGTGCTGACCGCGGCCGCACTGGTGCTCTCGGGATGCGGCAAACCCCACACCTCGCTGTCTTACGCCAACGGATCGCGGGTGGATTGCGGCGGTAAACAAGACCTCACCGCGAGCGGTTCGACCGCGCAGGCAAATGCGATGAAGCGATTCGTCGATGCGTACGCGAGGGCCTGCAAGGGACAAAATCTCAGCTACACCGCAAACGCTTCGGCCGCCGGCGTCGCCGACTTCCTCGCGGGCAAGACCGATTTCGCCGGGTCCGATTTACCCCTGTCCGGCGACCAATACGCGGCTGCCAAGCAGCGCTGCGGCGGCGCCGACGCCTGGAACCTGCCCGTGGTGTTCGGCCCGATCGCTATCACGTACAACCTCAACGCGATTGACTCGCTGGTGCTCGACGCGCCCACGCTCGCCCGGATTTTCAACGGCAGCATTACGCGCTGGGATGATCCGGCCATCACCGCGATGAACGCCTCGATGCCGCCGGAGAACATCCACGTCGTCTACCGCGCCGAACCATCCGGCACCACCGCCCACTTCCAGGCTTACCTGCAGGCCGCGTCCGGTGGAGCCTGGGATAAGGGCACCGGCAAGATCTTCAATGGTGGCGTCGGCAGCAGCGCCCACGGCAACATCGGCACTTCGTCGGAGGTGAAGAACACCGAGGGCGCGATCTCCTACAACGAGTTGTCGTTCGCCATGGAGGAGGGACTGTTCGCCGCCCAGATCAAGACCCCGGCGAGCCGGAAATCCTTGCGCCCGGTGCGCATCGGCGCCGACACCGTCGGCAAGACCATCACCAACGCCAAGATCATCGGCAAGGGTAACGATCTCGTGCTGGATACCACGTCCTTCTACAACCCCACCCAGCCGGACGTGTACCCGATCGTGATGGTCACCTACGAGATCGTCTGCTCGAAATATCCCGACGCCAATGTCGGCCAAGCGGTCAAGGCGTTCCTGCAGGCGGCCGTCGGCCCGGGCCAGGCCGACCTGGACAAGAACGGCTACATCCCGTTGCCGCCCGATTTCCAGTCGCGAGTCTTCACGGCCATCGACGCCATCACCACTGCGCCGATAGCGAATGCGGGCTAAGGCTTTTCGGGCTCTAGGTCTTCGTTGGCGACTTTCGATCTCGGTGCCGCCACCAGGCGGACACGAATATCGTCATGGCGGCGACGAGACCTATCAATACCCATAGCACGATGGCTTGGTCGATCCAGGATCCGTACGGTGGATTGCCGGGCAGGATGTTGCGCAGCGGAACGATGGCGAACAGCATCGCGCCGTACCAGGTGATGAACGGCGGAATGAACGAGGTCCTGCCCAAAGCCATCGGAATGGCCACCCACAACGCCAAGATCGGCAGGGCGATGAGCACCAGGCACACACCGACGTCGAAGATCAGCGGGCCCTTGGCCCGGTGCAGCGTGATGACCACATTGTCCAAGACATTGGGGTCGGCATCGTCAGGGTCGTGAACGCGGGTGACAGTAGCGTCCCAGCCGTCCAGCCTTCCGGTCACTTCCACACGGGCTGGTGCCTTTTCGCGGTTCTGGCCGGTTCCGGTGAACACGTCAGCCGCGATGACTTCCGTTTTGTACGAGTCGAATGGCCAGTTACCGGGATCACCGCGCGCCTCAATCGTGGTGGTGACTTGAGCCGGCGCTTTTCCTACCGGGTACTGCAGGTCGCCCAGGTCGTTATCGGGATACAGTCGCACGGCCGCGTCGGTGGTCAACACCCCGAAGTTCTTGTCGTAAAGCGAATCTTTTGGATAGACAAGCACATTCACCGTCAGGCGATTCGCCACGGTTTTCAGCTCGCTCAGGTTCACCTGCACGACGCTGTCCTCGGCCTCGACCTTGCTGAAATCCACCGCAGGAAGCGGCGGTGCCGATTTGGCCAACAGATGCACCGCGATCAGGGATAGGACGTAGACGCTGATGAGGGCTACCAGAATCCCGAAGGCGATCGCGATTTGCCGACCGCGCGAGTCGGGTTTGGGCGGCAGCGGCGGAGCTTCAGCAGTCATCGGACATCACCACCACGAGTAGAACGGATAGTTTGACGCCTTTCCCGGCAGGCACGGGGTCAGATGCTAGCAGTCGGGCACCACGTTTCAGGGGATAACGACCGCAAATTGCTGCATCACCGTGGATTTCGCCGCGCTGAACCCGGGCGCACTCGCGGGCCCCTCCAGATGGACGACCACCAGAAATGCCTTGGTGTTCGTCCAGATGTGGGTGATGCGATCGGCGAAGGCGACCCCACCGGCTCCGCCGAGGCTGCCGCTGAGCAACTGGCTGCTGTAGCCGCAGAATTGAGCCGCGTCCACGCTGACCTGCACGCCCGGCTTGGCGGTGCGCAGGTCGGCGCCATAGCGCAAGAACGCCCCGCCGGGGGTGAGGTCGGTCGGGGTGATGGTCACGGTGGACGACAACCCGCCAGGCCCGGTCGCGGTCAGTGCCACATTCCCGGTGCCGGGGGCCGAGTTCCAGCCGGCGGGCAGCGGCACCGTGAGTTTGGGCGCCACCGGATCCGAAATCGAAGCCGTGGTCATCAGGCCCTTGCCGGTGGCCGACGGCAAGCACGCCAGGGCGTTGGGCGGAATGTGATCGGGCACTGTGGCCTCCACGCCGGGCACCGGCTCGGCAGGGTCGGACCGGCGCGTTGCGCTAGGCGTCGTCGTTGACGACGCCGTGGTCGCCGACCGAACGGCGTTGCCGCCCGTGGTCTTTCCGCACCCCGCGACCGCGCATGCCAGCACACACATCACGCCCGCCGCGGCAAGCGCGACAGGCTTAGCTCGCATTGAGTGCTCAGTCGCGCGAAAATGCAAGCGCAAGTTCGATTTCCACGTCTTGGTAGGGCCGCCCGGACAGGTCGACGGTGACCGCTGCGATGGTGCCTCCGGTGAAGGTGAACGGCGCCTTGTAACGGCTGGACACCCCGGAACCACCGTTTCGGCCGACGGTGATACCGGCGCCCGCCAACCCGAACGTTCCCGGGTGCGTGACCACCCCCGCGAGAGTCCCGACCACCTCGTCGCCGATGAACATGGTGATGTCACCCAGCGGTGTGTGGCTGTTCTCCACGGTTCCGGTCCGTACATAGCTGACGCCGAGCAGGCGTCTGCCCAACGGCACCGCGCCCGAGGAGGAAACCAACTGCTGGCGCTCGCCCAGAAAGTTGTAGACGTAGTGCAGGCGGCCGTCCTGGATGAAGAGCACGTGTCCGCCGTGCGCGCCACCCTGCTTGAACAGCACCCCTTCGGCGCCGGTGGTATCCACGTGCACGTCGGCCAGCACGCCGAACGAGCGGCCGCGAATTTCGGCGGCGGCGCCGATTCCGACGTCCGCGCAATCCGGGTAGTAGACGTAGTCGGTCCGCTCCCCCACCAGATACGGCCGGAAGCGGGTCATGGTCTCCATCAGGTTCAGGTCCGACAACGGCAGACCGTTGTACTTGGCGGCCTCGGAAAACCACAGCGCCTTAAGCTCTTCCAGCTTCTCGGGTTGCTCGGCGGCCAGGTCGTGACACTGGCTGCGGTCGGCCTCGATGTGGAACAACTCCCACCGGTCGGCATCGAAGTGCGACCAGCCCGCCGGGGTGGCGGCGTGCACGGTGTTGGCAAACCAGCCGTTGTGCCAGATCCCGCGGGTGCCCAGCATCGTGTAGAACTGGGTCTGCTTTCCGGTGTTCGCGGCCGGATCCGCAAGGGCCGCTTTGAAGCTCACGCCGTCCAGCGGCTTCTGCGTGATGCCCTTGACGGTCTCCGGTGCTGTCATGTTCAGCAGGTCGTAGACAGTCGGAGTGATGTCGGAAACATTGACATAGTTGTCGCGAACCTCGCCGTGTGCCGCAATTCCGTTGGGCCACGAGATGATTGCCGAATCGGCGATACCGCCCTCATGCGAGGCGTAGCGCTTGTAGAGCTTGTAGGGCGTGTTGAAGGCCATCGCCCACCCGATCGGGTAATGGTTGTAGGTCTCCGGACCGCCGAGGTGATCGAAGAGCTTCATGCTCTCCTCGACGGTATCGATGTAGCCGTTGAAGAACTTGCCCTCGTTCACCGATCCGTTCGGACCGCCCTCGCCGCTGGCACCGTTGTCGGAGATCACCACGATGATGGTGTTGTCCAGCTGGCCGGACTCCTCGAGATAGTCCAGGATGCGGCCGATCTGGGCGTCGGTGTAGCTCAGGAAGCCGGCGAACACCTCGGCCATCCGGGAAAACAGCTTCTTCTCTTCGTCGTTGAGCGAATCCCATGGTCGCACCGTGTCCTGCACCGGCCACGCCTCACCGTTCGGTCCCTTGACGTCCAGGTACGGATTGACCGGGGACAGCTCGGTGTCCGGCGGCACGATTCCCATCGACTTCTGCTTCTCCAGCGCGATCTCACGGTAGCGTTCGTAGCCCATGTCGAACCGGCCGGCGTATTTGTCGGCCCACTCGGAGAAGACGTGATGCGGGGCGTGTCCCGCGCCGGGGCACACGTAGCTGAACCAGGGCTTGTCGGGCGCGATCACCTTGGCGTCGCGGATGAATTCGATGGTCTTGTCGGCGATGTCCTTGGACAGGTGGTAGCCGTCGTCGGGTGTCCCGGGCGGGTTCACCGGGTGGTTGTCGTAGACCAGGTCGGGGTACCACTGGTCGGTCTCACCGCCCATGAATCCGTAGAACCGCTCGAAACCGCGCGAGGTGGGCCAGTGCCGTTTCGTCGAGGCCATGCTGCACTCTTCGAGCGGGGTGAGGTGCCACTTGCCGACACAGTAAGTGTTGTAACCACGTTCGGCGAGAACCTCGGAGACCAGCGCGGTGTCGGTCGGGATCCGGCCGTTGCAGTTCGGGAAACCGTCGGTGAATTCCTCGATGGTGGCCATGCCCACCGTGGTGGCGTTGCGGCCGGTCAGCAGCGACGCCCGGGTCGGTGAGCACAGCGCGGTGGTGTGGAACTGCGATAGCCGGATGCCGCGCTCGGCAATCCGGGTCATGGCGGGCATCTCGACCAGGCCGCCGAAGCAGTCCCAGGTCGCGATGCCGGTGTCATCCCACACCAGATAGAGGATGTTCGGCGAGTTCTCCGGCGCGGTCGGCGCCGCGTACGGACCCCAGTCCGGCTCCGAATCGCGAATGTCCAGCTCGATCTTGCCGTTGAATTCAGGGGACATGCGCCGAGCGTAACGCCGCTACGAGAATTCCGATCTTTTTTCGCAGTGGCGTTACGCCGTAAAGCAAAACGCCCGAGACCGTGAGGTCCCGGGCGTTCCGTGTTTGCTTGGAGTTACTTGGCCTTTTCCAGCACCTCGACGAGACGCCACCGCTTGGTGGCCGACGTCGGGCGCGTCTCCATCAACGAGACGCGGTCGCCGACGCCGGCGACGCTGTTCTCGTCGTGCGCCTTGACCTTCTTGGTCGTCCGGATGATCTTGCCGTACAGCGCGTGACGCATGCGGTCTTCCAGCTCGACCACGATGGTCTTCTGCATCTTGTCGCTCACCACGTAGCCGATGCGCGTCTTGCGCCGGCCACGTGTCTTCGGGTTCGCCGGAGTACGCTGGGGGCCCTTCTCTTTCGAAGCGCCATCCTTCGCGGCGGCCTTCTTGGGGGCGGCCTTAGCTTCTGCCATCACGATTCCTTACCGTCGGGTCCGGACGCCAGGCCCAGCTCTCGTTCACGCAGCACCGTGTACACACGGGCGATTTCCGAACGCACCGTGCGGAGCCGGCGGTTGTTGCTGAGCTGTCCCGTCGCCATCTGGAAGCGGAGGTTGAACAGCTCCTCCTTGGATTCGCGCAGGCGATCGGTCAGCTCCTCGTCGGTGAGCTCACGCAGTTCGCCAGGCGAAATGCCCACTGCCATCAGAACTGATCCTCTCGGGTGATGATGCGTGCCTTAATCGGCAACTTGTGGATTGCCCGGGTCAGCGCTTCCCGGGCGGTCTGCTCGTTGGGGTAGCTGAGCTCGAACAGCACCCGGCCAGGCTTGACGTTGACGACCCACCACTCCGGGGAGCCTTTACCGGAACCCATCCGGGTTTCCGCGGGCTTCTTGGTCAGCGGCCGGTCCGGGAAGACGTTGATCCACACCTTGCCGCCACGCTTGATGTGGCGGTTGATCGCGATACGCGCGGACTCGATCTGCCGGTTGGTGACGTAGGCGTGCTCAAGGGCCTGGATGCCGAAGTCGCCGAAGTTCACCTCCGTGCCACCGCTGGCGATGCCGCGCTGGCGGGGATGGTGCTGCTTGCGGTGCTTAACTCTGCGGGGAATCAACATGATTCAGCTCTCCGTGCTCTGCGGTTCGGGGGCAGGCGCACTTTCGGCCGCGGCGGACGCCGTGCTTTCCTCGGCGCCGGCGGCCCGTCCAGCCTCAGTGCTGGTGGCCGTGGTACCCGATGCGCCGCTGCGGCGCGGGCGGGTGCCCGACGGCCGCTCGCGACGCGGACGGTCGGCACCTGCCGGTGCGGCAGCGGCCAATTCGCGCTTGCCACCGACGATGTCGCCCTTGTAGATCCACACCTTCACACCGATCCGGCCGAAGGTGGTCTTGGCCTCGTACAGGCCGTAGTCGATGTCGGCGCGCAGGGTGTGCAGTGGCACGCGGCCCTCGCGATAGAACTCGGAGCGGCTCATCTCGGCACCACCGAGGCGGCCCGAGCACTGCACCCGGATGCCCTTGACGTTGGGCTGACGCATCGCCGACTGGATGGCCTTACGCATCGCACGACGGAACGCCACGCGGTTGCTCAGCTGCTCGGCCACACCTTGGGCCACCAATTGTGCTTGCGACTCCGGGTTTTTGACCTCGAGGATGTTCAGCTGGACCTGCTTGCCGGTCAGCTTCTCCAGATCCGCACGGATTCGGTCAGCCTCGGTGCCGCGGCGGCCGATGACGATGCCGGGACGCGCTGTGTGGATGTCGACCCGGACGCGGTCGCGGGTGCGCTCGATCTCCACGTCGGCGATGCCGGCACGCTCCAGACCGGTGGACAGCAGCCGACGGATCGCCACGTCTTCCTTGACGTAGTCGGCGTACTGCTTGTCGGCGTACCAGCGGGACTTCCAGTCGGTGGTGATGCCCAACCGGAAGCCGTGCGGATTGATCTTCTGGCCCACTAGTCTGAGCCTCCCTTCGCGTCAGAAGTCTCAGACGTCTTGGCTTCAGATTTAGGCGCTGCCTTTTTCGCGGGCGCCTTCTTGGCCGCGGGCGCCTTCTTGGCGGGCGCGTTGGCCTTTGGACCAGAACCAGCCTTCTTGGCCGGTGCCTTTGCGGCGGCCTTGCTGCCCTCGGCGCGACGAGTCCGCGACGACTTCGAGGACTGCTGGTCCTTGCTCGGGCGGCTTTCCAGCACGACGGTGATGTGGCTGGTGCGCCGGCGGATCCGGAACGCACGGCCCTGGGCGCGCGGCCGGATGCGCTTGGCGGTCGGGCCGTCGTCGGCGTAGACCGTGGCGACCACCAGGGTGGTCGGGTCCAAGCCGTTGTTGTTCTGCGCGTTGGCCGCGGCACTGGCGATCACCTTGGCGACCGGCTCACTGGCGGCCTGCGGCGCCCAGCGCAAGATGTCGAGCGCGTCGGCCACGGATTTGCCGCGCACCAGGTCGATCACCCGGCGCGCTTTGGTCGGCGATACCCGCACGAACCGTGCTTTGGCGACGGCCGACGGATATTCAGTCGTCGTGGTGCTCATCGGCGCTTGGCCTTTCGGTCGTCCTTGATGTGGCCCTTGAAGGTGCGCGTCGGCGCGAACTCACCGAGCTTGTGGCCGACCATCGACTCGGTGACGAACACCGGGACGTGCTTGCGGCCGTCGTGCACGGCGAAGGTGTGGCCAATGAAATCCGGAATGATCGTCGAACGACGCGACCAGGTCTTGATGACCTGCTTGCTGTTCTTTTCGTTCTGCACGTCCACCTTCTTGAGCAGGTGGTCGTCTACGAACGGACCCTTCTTCAGGCTGCGTGGCATGGCTTGTTCCTCGACTTCCTAGCGCCCGTGCTTCTTGCCGGTACGCCGACGTCGGACGATGAGCTTGTTACTGGGCTTGTTCGGCTGGCGGGTACGGCCCTCGGGCTTACCCCACGGGCTGACTGGGTGGCGACCACCGGAGGTCTTGCCCTCACCACCACCGTGCGGGTGGTCCACCGGGTTCATCACGACACCACGGACGGTCGGACGCTTGCCCTTCCAGCGCATACGACCGGCCTTGCCCCAGTTGATGTTTGCCTGCTCGGCGTTGCCCACCTCGCCGACGGTGGCGCGGCAGCGCACGTCGACACGGCGGATCTCACCACTGGGCATACGCAGCGACGCGTAGGCGCCCTCTTTGCCGAGCAACTGGATGCTGGACCCCGCCGACCGCGCCAGCTTGGCGCCACCGCCCGGACGCAGCTCCACGGCGTGGACCAACGTACCGGCCGGGATGTTGCGCAACGGCAGGTTGTTGCCGGGCTTGATGTCGGCGTTGGCGCCGGATTCCACCACATCGCCCTGCGAGAGTCCCTGCGGGGCAATGATGTAGCGCTTCTCGCCATCCAGGAAGTGCAGCAGTGCGATGTTGGCAGTGCGGTTGGGGTCGTACTCGATGTGCGCGACCTTCGCGTTGACGCCGTCTTTGTCGTTGCGCCGGAAGTCGATCACCCGGTAGGCACGCTTGTGGCCACCACCCTTGTGACGAGTGGTGATGCGCCCGTGGGCATTGCGTCCGCCATGACCGTGCAGCGGGCGCACCAACGACTTCTCCGGCTCCGTACGAGTGATCTCGGCGAAGTCGGACACGCTCGCGCCGCGGCGACCGGGGGTCGTCGGCTTGTATTTGCGAATTGCCATGTCTTATCAGGTCTCTTTCTCGCGCGCGGCTAGGCCGGTGCTCCGAAAAGGTCAATCGGCTTGCTGCCCGGGGCCAGGGTGACAATCGCGCGCTTGGTGCCCTTGCGCTTGCCAAACCCGGTCCGGGCGCGCTTGCGCTTGCCCTGCCGGTTCGCGGTGTTCACCGATGCGACCTTGACGGAGAAGATCTTCTCGATAGCGATCTTGATCTGCGTCTTGTTCGAATCGGGGTGCACCACGAAGGTGTACACGTTGTCGTCGAGCAGTGCGTAGGACTTCTCGGAGATGACCGGAGCCAGGATGATGTCGCGTGGGTCAGTGACGGTCGCCATCAGGTGCAAACCTCCACATCATTGTTGTCAGCCGTTCCCCTTGCTGCGGAGATGTAGGCGTTGAGCGCCTCGACGCTGAACACCACGTCGTCGGAGAGCAGCACGTCGTAGGTGTTGAGCTGATCGGGCGCCAGGATGTGCACACCGGGCAGGTTGCGCACGCTCTTGCTACCGGCCTCGTCAGTGCGGCCGACGACGACCAGCACCCGCTTGCGATCGGTCAGCGTGCTCAGAAATGCCTTGGCGTTCTTGGTAGACGGAGTCTGACCCGACACCAGCTCGGTGACCGCGTGGATGCGGCCGTTGCGGGCCCGGTCGGACAGCGCCCCGCGCAATGCGGCCGCGATCATCTTCTTGGGCGTGCGCTGGCTGTAGTCGCGCGGTTTGGGACCGTGCACGACGCCACCACCGGCGAACTGCGGGGCGCGGGTCGAACCCTGCCGCGCGCGTCCGGTGCCCTTCTGCCGGTAGGGCTTACGGCCACCACCGCTGACCTCGCCGCGTGTCTTGGTCGAGTGCGTGCCCTGGCGGGCCGCGGCCCGTTGCGCGGTGACCACCTGGTGCATCAACGCGATATTGGCCGGGGCGTCGAACAATTCGGCGGGCAGCTCGATGGAGCCGTCGACCTTGCCGTCCGGCGTCTTTACGTCAATCTTTACCGCTGCCATTACTTTTCACCTCGTTTGACCGCGCTGCGGACCACTACGAGTCCGCCGGTGCGGCCGGGGACCGCACCCTTGATCAACAGCACGCCGTTCTCGGCATCGACCTTGTGCACCACCAGGTTCTGGACGGTCACCCGGTCGCTACCCATCCGGCCCGCCATCCGCGTGCCCTTGAAGACGCGCGCGGGAGTGGCACAGCCACCGATCGAACCCGGACGGCGGTGCACCGCCTGAGCACCGTGGCTGGCGCCCTGGCCGCGGAAGCCGTGGCGCTTCATGGTGCCGGCGAAGCCCTTGCCCTTGGAGGTACCGGTCACGTCGACATAGGCGCCGTCGGCGAAGATCTCGGCCGTCAGCTCCTGGCCGACCTCGTATTCGGCTGCCGCGTCGGGGTTGTCCAAACGCAGCTCAGCCAAGTGACGGCGCGGGTTCACACCCGCGGCGGCGTACTGGCCCGTGACAGGTTTGTTGACTTTCCGTGGGCTGATTTCGCCGTAGGCCAACTGCACGGCGCTGTAGCCGTCGAGTTCCGGGGTGCGGATGCGCGTCACCACGTTGGGCCCCGCCTTGACCACAGTCACCGGCACGACCCGGTTGTTCTCGTCGAACACCTGCGTCATGCCCAGCTTGGTACCCAGAATGCCTTTTCTTGCCATGAGTTCTGGATCTCCTACTGGATGTTGACGTCGACACTGGCCGGAAGATCGATGCGCATCAGCGCGTCAACGGTCTTCGGCGTCGGATCAAGAATGTCGATCAACCGCTTGTGCGTACGCATCTCGAAGTGCTCCCGCGAGTCCTTGTACTTATGCGGGGAGCGGATGACGCAATACACGTTCTTCTCGGTCGGCAGCGGCACCGGCCCTACGACGCTGGCACCCGTACGGACGACGGTCTCGACGATCTTGCGCGCCGAGGCGTCGATGGCCTCATGGTCGTAGGCCTTAAGCCTGATGCGGATCTTCTGTCCCGCCACGCTTCTCCTACCCTCACTCCTCTTGAGACCCGTATTCGGGCCTGGTGCCCCCGGCGCGCTTCAACCCGGCCGTCTGAGGCCGATCGAGCGTCGCGCCGGTTAATGCGCCGCTGTTTACCTGTCGTGGTCCACCGGCCCCCGCGGTCGGGTGTGTCACCCGCACGCAGCCTCATCCGCGGCCAAAATTCGTCGCCAATAAGGATGGGACCGGACGCGCCCGTTTGGGCGCTGGTCGTATGCCCGTCCAGGCGTGAACCCGGCGCAAGGCAACCCGAACAGTATGCCTCAGATCATCGCTTCGGCCAAATCTCGGTCGGTCGTCGGCCGCACGCCCACGCCGGTTCGCTTATCCCCTGGTCAGCGGGCCGCTTGTGCGGTCCGGGCTTTAGCTGTGCGCCCCGGGTTTTCACCGTGCGCCCACGGTGAGGAATCGCCGGGATATCCCGCCGCCAAAGCACACCTAAAACCGTAGGCGCACACGCAACGACCCCATCGCCACGACGTTGGTCGGCGGACTCAAGCACCTGCCGATTCGATACTCGCTGCGCTGGCCCTGCCCTGCGCACGCTGCACGTGCAGGAAACCGTCGACGGCCGCGAGCGCGCATTCCCGATAGTCGAAATCCGGCAGCGTCGACAGACGCCCCAACACCAGCGGGCCGATCAGCATGGCAATGGCGCGGGATCGGTCCACCTCACCCAGTTCCGCCGCCTCCGGGCTATCGAATAAGGCGTCGAACGGCGCCGCATACTGCTGGGCGATGCGCTCGCGAAGCGTGGTGATGGCCGGGCTGTCGGTGGAGTTTGTGTGGGGTTCTGGCAAACCTTCGAGGTCGCGGCCCAGGGCCAGCCAGGACATGGCGGTCATGACGGCCGGTGCATGGGCCACCGATTCGGCTTGGGCAAGCACAAGGGCGAGAAGGCGATCCCGCAGCGAGCCCTCGTCGGGCGGCGTCGGGGACGGCGGGATGAGGCTGTTGAATGCCGCGGCCAGCAAATCATTGCCACTCGGGAAGTGGCGATACAGGGTGGCTCTCGCTACGTTGGCGGTACGGGTGACGGCTTCCACGGTCACCGCGCTGGGACCCCCGGACCGCAGCAGCGCCGCGGCGGCGTCCAGCAAACGAGCCCGCGACCGCGCTGGCCGGGGATCCGTACTTTCCTCGGTGATTGTGACTCACCTCCCTGTTTAGCAACAAGACTATCGGTCTACCTACAAGACTATTGGTCTTAAAACTTCGTTACGGCCCCCGAAGGGAGACGCGTCTCATGGTCGATGTCTTGGTCCGGCCTGACCAGCGTACTGATGCGGTAAGCATCGGCGGTAGCCCTCGCGCGCGAGCCTGGACCCTGGCGGTCGCCTGCATGGGTGTCGCACTGGTCGTCGCGTCGATGACGGCGCTGAACACCGCGCTGGGTGATCTCGCGGTGGCGACCTCGGCGACGCAGTCACAGCTGAACTGGATCGTTGACGGCTACACCGTTGCGCTGGCCTGCCTGCTGCTGCCCGCCGGCGCGATCGGTGATCGCTACGGCAGGCGCGGCGCGCTGCTGACCGGTCTGTTGGTGTTCGCGCTCGGCTCGGTGACACCGGCGATATTGCACAGTCCCCTGCAGATCATCGCGGGACGCGCGGTGGCCGGCGTCGGCGCGGCCTTCGTCATGCCCGCGACGCTGTCACTGCTGACCGTGGCCTACCCGAAAGACGACCGCATGAAGGCCGTCGGCATCTGGGCCGGTACCGCCGGATCCGGCGGGGTCCTCGGCTTGATCGGTTCCGGCCTGCTGCTCCGCTTTTGGGATTGGCACGCGATCTTCTGGTCGCTGGGCATCGCCGGCCTGGTGATCTTCGCCCTGGCATGTACCGTCTCGCCGTCTCGCGACCACACCGCTCCCCGCATCGATGCGCTGGGCGCAGTCCTGATCGGAGCCGCCGTCGCGATTGCGGTGGCCGCCATCCTGGAAGCACCCAATCGCGGCTGGGACGATCCGCTGGTCTGGGGCGGCATCGCCGCCGGGGTGATCATCGCTGCGCTGTTCGGTGTCGTCGAATTCCGGCGGCAGCAGCCACTTCTCGATGTGCGGCTGTTCGCCGATCCCAATTTCGCCACCGGCGTGGCAGCGATCGTCGTTCTGTTCGGCGCAACGTTCGGGTTCTTCTATATCGGCATGCAGTATGTCCAGCAGATCATGGGCTATTCACCGCTGACGACGGCAATTGCGTTCGGCCCCTTCATGGTGCCGTTGGGCATCTTCTCGGCGCTGTCGTTCTGGTATGTGCCGAAACTCGGGCTACGCCTGGTGTTGTTCATCGGCACCCTGCTGATGGCGGTCGGTTTCGCGTGCATGTACGGGCTGGACCTGCACTCGAGCTACTCTCAATTCGCCTGGCCGACATTGGTTCTGGCTACCGGGATCGGGATCTGCACGGCACCGACGACTTCAGCGATCATGGGCGCGGTCCCCGATGAAAAACAGGGCGTCGCCTCCGCGGTGAACGACACCTCGCGGGAGATGGGCGGCGCGTTGGGAATCGCCGTGGCCGGTTCGATCCTGGCCGGACGCTATTCCCATGAGCTGGCGCCACAATTGGTGAGCTTCCCGCCGCCGGTGCGCGGCCCGGCTACCGACTCACTGGCCAAGGCCGTGGAGATGGCCGGCCAACTCGGGCCGCAAGGGGCCAAGCTCGCCGAGCTCAGCAAGACCGCATTCCTCACGGCCATGCACGCGTCCACGATCGTGATGGCCGTGATCGTTGCCGTGATTTCCCTCTTGATCGGGCTGTGGGCTCCCGGACGGGATGGAAACCAGCTACGCCTGGTGCGCCGGATTCTCACCCGCCGCGGATAGCCTGCCGCTCAGCGAACGAATTCCGCTGCGCGGTGCCCGAGCATCACGATGGTCGCGTGCGGTCCACGACTGGTGATCGTGGGCAGGACGGATCCGTCGATCACCCAGAGGTTCTCGATCCCGCGCACGCGACATGTTGGGTCTACGACCGCGTGCGGGTCACCGTCGGTACCCATCGGGGCGCTGGCGCACAGGTGCTGCGACGTCGCCCATGCCGGCGGACCGACATATGTTGCCGCACTGGCAAGTTCACGAGCCAGCTCGCTGCCGCGCTGCAGGGCCGCGATGTCCTCGGGCTCGCTGTCGTAGCGGTGCTCGATCTGCGGGGGCACGGCCGGATCCGCGGACACCAGCGAAAGGCGCCCGCGTGCCCGCGGCTGCATCAGCGCCACCCCGATGTGCGGCCAGTCTGGATGACCCGCGGTGCCGTCGCCGGTCATCGCGACGAAGCCACCGGTGTACGGTCTGATCTCGATATCGTCGGCGGCGTTGAGCACCACCTCCAGCACGGGCCGGCCGGTGGCCACCGTCCAGTCGGTGGGCAACACCCATTCGGGGTGATCGCTGCAGAACATTCCCACCGGAAGCGGCGCTACCAATGGCACGCCAAGGCCCCGCAACATCGGCTCATCACCGATTCCGGACAGCATCAGCAGATGCGCCGATTGAATAGCACCGGCGCACAACACAATTCGTCCAGCAGTAAGTGTGGTCGGGCCATTGGGGCCCACCGCGTCGACCCCCACGGCGGCGGTGCCGTCAAACCCCAGCCGCACGGCACGAGTCTGCGACAGCAAGGTCAGATTCGATCGGCCCAGGGCTGGGAGCAGATATCCGGCTCCCGATCCGATCCGTACCCCGTCGACGATGTTGAGCGGCACCGCGCCGACACCCGGCACCAGCTCTGGCCCGCAATCGTTGAGGTCGGTGATCCAGGAAAACCCGGCAGCTTGCGCTGCGGCGATGAAACGTTCAGTGGTGCCGGCCATTTCGTGCGTGCGGCGGATATGGATCGGACCACTATCGCCGTGTGCGGGACCGTCGAAATCGAGGTCGGTCTCGATGGCCCGGAAATGGTCGATGACGTCGGACCATGCCCAGCCCGGTATCGCGGCCCGGTCAAAATCGCGTGGCAACCCGCGACAGAAATATCCGCCGTTAATCGCCCCCGAACCCCCGACCGTCGCCCCGCGCACGATCGGAAGTTCGCGGACGGGCTGCTCGGTGATGCGGGCCTGAAAGCGCTGCACCAGCGGGCTGCCGGCCCCGATCGGCAGCTGCAGCCCATTGGTGGTTTGCGCCAGCAGCGCCGGATCGGTGAGAGCGGGACCCGCCTCGAGGACAGTCACGGTGCAGCCAGGATCGGCGGAAAGACGTTCGGCAACAACCGATCCAGCACTTCCGGCGCCGACGATCAGCACATCGCTGTGCGTGGTGGCCAAGGCGGTGACTAGCCCCGGATTTGCGGTTTGAGCGCGCGCAGGTTGCGTTCGCGCACCACGCCCCACCACAGCCCGAGGCCGTAGGCCAAGTCGTCGACGCGCTTGAGCAAGAAATAGGTCAGCAGCCCGATCGGCTCGGCCTCGTCGCCGGTGGCGTCCCGGCGACGGAGCCAGTCGACGACTCCGTCCATCACGGCCGCGACCACCACGACGTGTCTGCAGTGCCGCGACATGATCGCCGCGAGCAGCGCCACCGGCCAGTAGTGCCGGCAGATGGCCGATGCCAGCTGCAACGCCGCCGACCACAGACCGCGGGCCGCGATCACCACGACGTCGGCAAACGAGGTCTCGGCGCTGCGCATGGCTCGGGCGATACGCCGACCGGTGAAGATCGCGATCACGATCGAGGCCAGCTGGGACAGGCTCGTCCCGAGCGCCATCAGTATCCAGGCCATCAGCGCCCAGCCCGAGATGACCACCGGGGCGGTCTTGTCTGGGTGGCGCACCGACAACGGCGCCGCCGAACCGCCGTAGAATGCCTTGCGCGCAAGCCAATCCCGCCATTGCGTGCGGTGATCGTGGGCGACCAGCGCAATCGGCTCGTAGCGGAGCCGGGCGCCCGCCTCGATGAGCCGCCAGCACAGGTCGACGTCCTCGCCGGACTGCATGGTCTCGTCGAACCCGCCGACCTCATTGAGGGCCGAGCGGCGGCAGATCATCGCCGCGCTGGGCACGTAGGACACCGTGCTGTGCGGCACCACCGGCGCTTCGCGCTGCCCGAGGTCCAGTGAGGAGTGCACCGCCTCGTACCGAGCCACCACGTTCTCGCTGTGTGCCAGGCCCACGATGCGTGGAGCCACCAGGGCCACGGTGGGGTCGCAGAAGTGACCGAGGAGGGCTTCCAGCCAGCCGCGGCGCGGCGACACGTCGGAGTCCAGGAATGCGACGAAGTCGGTGGTGCAGGCCGCCAGCCCGGTGTTGCGCGCCGCCGCCGGCCCCTTGCTGCGGGGGTGGTGCAACACCTCGATGTCGCAGTGCGTGCCGGCGAAGTCCGCCGCCTCGATCGGCGACGACGAACCGTCGTCGACCACGATCACCCGCAGGCCACGCAGCGAGTTCAACAGGCGCCGCACGCCAGAAGCGTTGTCCCGCACCGGGATTACTACGGTGACATCGCGGTGCGACGGGCCGCCGGCAGGCCGCGGATGTGCGACGGTGGCGTCCAGCAGGGTGCGGGCCAGTTGGGCGCTGACGTCGTCGCGAACCTTCAGCCGGCCATCCGAGAGCATGCCCTGGGCGGCGGGAGCCAGCTTGAGCAGTCGGGTCGGTGAGCCGCCGAGCAACGCCGAGCCGTCGCCGAGCACCCGCACGCGGCGATCGACCTGAACGGCGAACCCGTCCGGCAGTCGACGCTGACTCATGTCAGCATGCCGTCGGGGCCGGGCGACCAACGCACGATCCGGCGCACGCAGCCGTCGACCATCTCGGAGAAGATGCGCTTGCCCTCGGTCGCGGTGGCGGTGGTCGGGTCGCCCAATACGCCTGCCGGGCTGACCGCCGCGACACCGCCGGTGCGCATCGCCGGGAGCAACTCGGGCAGCGGCGACCGATTCCCGGCCAGCCACCGGTCGGTCAGCACATCGGACGGCGAGATATGCAGCAACACCGATGTTTCGGTATGGCCGGCATGGGCATCCGCGCCGGCGGCGGCGCAGGCACACCAGGCGACGTCACGACCTTCGGCACGAAGCGTCCTCACGGCGCGGTGCAACGCCTCCGCGTTGCCGCCGTGGCCGTTGACGAAGACCAGGCGCTGGGCCCAGCAGGCGGCCGACCTGCCGTACTCGACCAGCAGCAGCGTCAGGGCGTCGGTGCCGATGGAGATGGTTCCGGCGAAACTCTGGTGCTCGCCGCTGGCGCCGTAGGCGATGGCCGGCGCGACCAACCAGGCCTGCGCGAGGCTTGCCCTGACCCCCCTGGCAACCGCGGTCGCGATCCTGGTGTCGGTGTCCAACGGCAGGTGCGGACCATGTTGCTCGGTCGACCCCAGCGGGATCAATATCGACGGCGAGGTGGGAAATAGCTCGCTCGACGTCGCAGCTCCTAATTCGCCGAGTACGGGCACTCGGTGATGGTAGGCCGAATTCACCTGGCGTGCACCAATTGTTGTGCGTTCAAAGTTATTTTTTTTCTGGGCTGTTCATCGAGGCGCCGAAATTCGGCTCGTCCGTCACGGTTGCCACGCGCGTATCACAATTTTCGCACACGTCGATTTTCGCTGCCAGTCGCACATCCGCGCGATTTCCGCGGCATTGCGACGAGGTCCGCCGCAGCTCCTCGCGCTAAATCAGGCAAAGCCGCTCAAGATGCCCAGAATTTGCCTGAGCGCCGCCAAGATCGTCGTCCCAAGCCGGCCCGCCCGCAGGCTAGCCGAGCGCGCGGGCGAAACCGTCCGGCACCAGAATGTCGTCCGGGCTCAAGTCGTGGACCGAGGCGTGCCCCAGTCCCATGAGCGCCGAGTCGATACCCCCGCGCAAGATGTCGAGTACGTTTTCGACGCCGGCTTGACCATTGGCGGCCAGGCCCCATAGATAGGCACGGCCGATCATCACCGCCCGCGCCCCCAAGGCCACCGCCTTCACGACATCGCCGCCGCGCCGGATTCCGCCGTCCAGCAACACCTCGACCTGATCGCCCACCGCCGCCACCACCGCGGGCAGCGCACGGATCGACGCGGGCGTCCCGTCCAGGTTGTTGCCGCCGTGGTTCGACACCGATATCGCCGAAACACCAGCATCCACAGCCCTTTTCGCGTCATCGACGCGCATGACGCCCTTCAGCATGAACGGCCCGCCCCAGAGCTCGCGCAGCCAGGCGATGTCTTCCCACGTCGGCGGCGGTGTGCCCATCCACTCGCCGTAGGCAGCGAAGAAGGGCGGGCCCAGCTCGCCGCGGCGGGCCTGGTTCGGCACCCGCAGGTCCGGTGGCCGCAGGGTCTTGCCGAACTTCCACAACCACCGGGGCTTAAAGGCCGCCTCCGGGGACAACCGCAGGATGGTCCGCAGGTTCATCTCTTCGGGAATCTTGGGGCTGCCCCAGTCGCGTCCGTGCGAGAAGGACCAGTCGGTGGTGACGATCAATCCGACCGCGCCGGCCGCACGCGCCCGCTCCACCCGCTCGGCGATCGCATCGCGCCCGCCCAGCCAGTACACCTGGAAGAACAGCTTGGGGTTTGCGGCGATGACCTCTTCGATCGGCTTGCTGGCGAACGAGGACAAGCCCATCGCCGTTCCCCGCGCCGCGGCGGCCCGCGCGACGGCGACCTCGCCGTCCGGGTCCACCGCCTGGACGCCGGTCGGCGAAATCAAGACCGGCATCGAAATGTCTTGTCCCATAACGGTGGTCGACAGATCGCGCTTTTCCTGTGCGCCCACGACATGGGGCGCGAAACCGAGCTCACCGAAGGCTTCGACGTTGTCGGAGGACGTAATTCCCTTTTCGCTGGCCGCAACCAGGGCTGCATAAACGGATTTCGGCAGCCGGCGCTTCGCGCGCTGCTGAGCGATCGCTACGGTTTCAAACCACTCCTCGGCCACGGCTATACCGGGCTTTCGTTGCAGAACCGCGCCGGTGGTTGCTGCGGCGGCCGCACGGACAGGGTCAGCGGCACCGGCTGGCGCACCTTTTGTCCGCGCGAGTGGTCGGCACGTGGGCGCGGGGTCTCGCGGTCCCGGGCCAGCGCCGACGCACTGTGCCCCTGGACGCACTCGGGATCCGGCCCGTCCATCGGCAGGCCGGTGAAGAACTTGGCCGCCATGCAGCCGCCGCGGCAGCTGTCGTAATGCCCGCAGCTGCCACAGGCGCCCGCCGACTGCGGCTCGCGCAGCTCGCGGAAAAGCGGGGCATTCTTCCAAACGTTGTCAAAACCACCGTCAGACAACACATTTCCGGCCAGGAAGCGGTCATGGATGGCGAACGGGCAGGCATACACGTCGCCCACCGGGTCGATCAGGCACACCACCCGGCCGGCTCCGCACATGTTCAGGCCGGCCAGCGCGCCGGACGAGCCGAGCGGGGCCAGATGGAAGAAGGAGTCGCCGGTGAGCACCCGCTCCCCCTTGGCGACCAGCCAGTCATACAGCTGGACCTGCTGGTCCGCGGTGGGGTGCAGCTCTTCCCAGACGTCCGCGCCACGCCCCGAGGGCCGCAGCCGGGTGATCCGCAGCGTCGCGCCGTAACGGCTTGCCAGGGCGGCGAATTCATCGAGCTGGTCGACGTTGTGCCGGGTGACCACAACGGAGATCTTGGCGTCGGAGAATCCGGCCGCGGCCAGGTTTTCCAGCGCACGCACCGCCATCGCGAACGATCCGGGCCCGCGGACGGCGTCGTTGACCTCGGCCGTCGCACCGTCCAGCGAGATCTGGACGTCCACGTAGTCGCTGGCCGCCAGCCGCGCGGCGACCTCGGGCGTGATGCGGACCCCGTTGGTCGAGAACTTCACACCGACGTGGTGCTCGGTGGCGTAGTCCACCAGCTCCCAAAAGTCCGGGCGCACAGTGGGTTCCCCGCCACCGATGTTGACGTAGAACACCTGCATGCGTTCCAGCTCGTCGATGATGTCCTTGCACTGGCGGGTGGACAGCTCGCGTGGGTCGCGCTTACCCGAGGAGGAAAGACAGTGCACGCAGGCCAGGTTGCAGGCGTACGTGAGCTCCCACGTCAGGCAGATGGGCGCGTCCAACCCGTGCTCGAATTGCTCGATGAGCCGTGGTACGGCCGCGGTTGTCATTGATGATCCTCCTGGGGTACCAGCATGCGGGAATCGACCAGCACACCCAACGCGTGCAGGTAGGGCGCCTGCTCGGAGTCGTCGACTCCCTGCGCGCGCATGGCCGACCGGACGTCGGGATGGTCGGCCAGCGACCGCACCACCGCAAGGATGGTGCGGTTCTTCAGAAAAGACAGCTTGCGGGTGCCGAAGTGATAGAGCAGTGCGCCAAACGGTTCCGGTCGAACCGCGACCTGCGGGTGCAATCGCCAACCGCGATCAGGGTCGAACCGGCTTTGGGTCGGTCGTGCCTGCGCGGGCGCAGGCACGGTCAGTAAACCCCGCACATTCCGTCGATGGACACCTCTTCAACCAGAGTCTCGGTGACGAGCTCGGCGTCGGTTTCGATCTCGCGGTCCATATGAATTGCCTCTCCTACGGTCTCGACAACGAAGGTCGTTCTTGTCACAATCGACGTCAGAATATGGCATCGAGTGCCGAAATGGAAGGGCGGGTCTGATGCTTCCGCAGTCGCGGTTGGGCCGGCGCCGCTCCACGACACCAGACCACATCACCGACGTCGCGATCGAGCTGTTCACCGCGCGCGGTTTCGCCGAGGTCAGCGTCGACGATGTCGCGCAGGCTGCCGGGATCTCGCGGCGCACGTTGTTCCGCTACTACGCCTCCAAAAACGCCATCCTGTGGGGCGAGTTCGACAGCCACCTCGCGCATCTGCGGGAACTGCTCGACGCGGTCGGCCCGCGGGTTCCGCTGGGCGACGCGCTGCGGGCGGCACTGTTGGCGTTCAACACCTTTGACGACTCCGAGACCGCCCAGCACCGCCAGCGGATGCGGGTCATCCTGCAGACAGCCGAACTGCAGGCGTATTCGATGACGATGTACGCCGGCTGGCGCGAGGTGATCGCAGAATTCGTCGCCCGGCGCTCGGGCGCCAAGACGACCGACCTGGCGCCCCAGACCGTCGCATGGACGCTGCTCGGTGTCGCACTCTCGGCCTACGAGCATTGGCTGGGCGACGAATCCGTCCCGTTGCCGGTGGCTCTCGGCAACGCCTTCGACGTCGTCGGCACCGGGCTGCAAAGGCTGAAGCCATAAGCGCCAACACCGAGCACCTGCTGCACACCCTGCGATCGCAGGGCCGCTTCTGCGGCGCCTCCGGGTCCACGATGTACCGCGAGCTGTTCGAGCTGGTGGCCTCCGATGTCGAAGCCGGCGGCATCTTCGCGTCGATCCTGTCCGGCCACGAAGATGACCCGTCACGCGAGGCGGTGCCGCTACGGCTGCTGGGTGGCTTGCACCGGCTGGTGCTCGGCGGCCGGGCACCGGGACTGCGCCAGTGGTATCCCAGCACCGGCGGCACCTGGGACGCCGGCAGCGCTTGGCCCGAGATCAAGGTCGTCGCCGTCGACCATGCCGACTCGCTGCGCGCGGCGCTGGGTCATCCGCCGCAAACCAACGAGGTGGGTCGATCTGCCGCGCTGATCGGCGCTTTGCTGCGCATCAATCACGAAATCGGCTTCCCGGTACGACTTTTCGAGGTCGGATGTAGCGCCGGGTTGAACCTGCGTGCCGACAATTACCAGTACCGCTATGGCAGCGGGCAGTGGGGACCGAGCGACTCGCCGGTGCTCATCGACGACGCGTGGCAGGGTCGGTTGCCGCCGGCCGGGTCGGTGCAGATCGTCGAACGGCGCGGTTACGACATCGCACCCATTGACGTCACCGGCGTCACCGGCACCGACGGGGAGATGACCGCATTGAGCTATGTCTGGCCCGACCAGGCCGCCCGGCTGGAGAGGCTACGCGGCGCCATCGCGGTCGCCCGGAAGGTACCGGCACAGCTGGTGCGGCAAAGCGCCGCCGACGCGGTCGCCGGCCTGACACTGGCCGACGGCGCATTGACCGTGCTGTGGCATTCGATCACTTGGCAGTACCTGTCCGAGCACGAACGCGCGGCCGTGCGCGCTGGCGTCAATGCACTGGGTGCACGCGCTGATGCCCGCTCCCCCTTCGCGCACCTGACGATGGAGCCCGCGCGCGACGGCCCGGACTCTGGGCTGAAGTTCCTGGTGCGCGTGCGTCGCTGGCCGGGCGGCGACCAAGGCGTTCTGGGTGAATGCCATGCGCATGGCGCACCCGTGAACTGGCAATAGCGGCGATGTTGAAAACTTTTCGCGCACAACCCGTCGGAGTTGGCGGTGCTGCGGCGACGATAAGGGTGTGAGGGCCGAAACGGATCACCAATCCGACGCTCGACGCGCGCTTTTGGCGCTCTACGACGAGGCGTTGCCGGTGGTTTACGGGTACTTCGTCCGACGCTGCGGCGATCGTGGCGCGGCGGAGGACCTGACGTCGGAGACGTTCCTCGCCGCGATGGACGCCGCCCGCAAGGCCGAACCGCCGCCGATCACGATTGCGTGGTTGCTCGGCGTGGCGCGACACAAGCTGGCCGACCACTACCGGCGCGGTCCGGACCGGCTCAGCGTGCCGGTGGCCGAGCTGCCGGAGCCCGTCGACATGGCCGACGACTGGGACGCCGAACTGGATCGCCTGGTCGCCGAAGCCGTGCTGGCCCGGCTGGCCGAGGCACACCGCACGGTGCTGGTGCTGCGCTACATGGACGACTGCAGCGTCGGCGAGTGCGCCGCGCTGATCGGGCGCACGGTGCACGCCACCGAAGCATTACTGGTGCGCGCGCGCCGCGCATTCAAGAAGCAATACCCGGAGGGAGGCATGTCATGAACCCGCGCGACCATAGCGACCCGCTCAGCGTGCTGCACACCAATGACCCTCCCGTTCAACCCGATCCGGCCTTCGCCGCGCGGCTGCGCCGGCAATTGGAATCCGCGCTCTCCCTACCGGAAGGAGTCGTCATGAGCGGCACTACCAGCGCCATTGCCGAACTGGCCGAACCCGTTACACCGACTGCACCGCGGCCGGCGGCACTGCCCTACCTGAGCGTGGTGAACGCGCGTGCGGCCATCGCCTGGTACGCCGACGCATTCGGCGCCGTCGTAGTCGGCGATCCCATCGTCATGGACGACGGACGAATTGGGCACGCCGAGATCGCGATTGATGATGGCGTGCTGTATCTGGCTGACGAGTACCCTGAGCTCGGCTTGAAAGCGCCTGCCCCGCACGCCGTTTCGGTCAGTCTGATGCTGCATCTGGCGGACACCGATGCCGCCTTGCAGCGAGCACGCGAACACGGTGCCACGGTCGAACGAGAGGTCTACGAAAACTACGGAACGCGCAACGCAACCATCGTCGACCCGTTCGGGCACCGCTGGATGCTGTCCGGGCCGTCGGCGGTGCCCGGTGGCGGCATCCGGCACGGCGACATCGGATATGTCTCGGTGTGGACCCCGGACGCCGACCGCGCGGCCGCCTTCTACGGGCATGTGCTGGGCTGGATATACGACCCCGCGTCGCATCGGGTGACCAACACCGATCTGCCGACCGGAATCTTCGCCACCGATCAACCCGCCACCTTGTTCTGCTGCTACGCCGTCGCGGACCTGCAGGCCGCTCGCATCGCGATAGCCGAGGCGGGCGGTGTCCCGGGCGAGATCCGGGACACCGACTACGGCGTCCTGCTCGACGCCACCGACCCGCAGGGCGCGGCGTTCGCGGTTCACCAACCGAGCGCCGTACGAAAACGCCCGAAGATCAACGGCTCTGGGCCCGGCGAACTGTCCTACGTCACCTACCAGGTGCCGGATTCGGCCGGGTTCCGCGATTTCTATGGCCGGCTGTTGCGCTGGAGCTTCGAGCCCGGCCGCGTGGCCGACGGCTGGCAGGTGGTGGGCACGCATCCGATGGCCGGCGCCGCCGGTGGCAGCGAGCGTCCCACCGCCGTGCCGATGTGGACAGTGGCCGATATCGAGGTGGCGGTCACGCGGGTCCGCGAGGCCGGCGGCACCGTGCTTGCCGAGCCGGCCCGCCAGCCCTACGGCGTGACCGCCGAGTGCACCGACGATCAGGGTGCGCGGTTCTACCTGGGCGAGTTCTAGTTCAGCGCTTCGGGATTGGCGATCCGAATCGGCGTTCCGTCCAGCCAGGACACCACGGCTTCGATGCTGTCCGAGTAGAAGGCGCCCAACATTTCGCGGGTGACGTACCCCAGGTGCGGTGACAACGTCACATTCGGCAGGCGCCGCAACGGATGATCGGCCGCGGGCGGTTCGACGTCGAAGACGTCGAGCCCGGCTCCGGCGATGCGCCCGGTCCGCAGCGCCGTGATCAGCGCCGCCTCGTCGACGATGGGGCCCCGCGACGTGTTGATCAGGTGGGCGTGTGGCTTCATCAACGCAAGTTCGGGTTCGCCGACCAAACCTCTCGTCCGCTCGGAGAGCACCAGGTGAATGGAGACCACATCGGAGGACTCGAACAAGGCCGCTTTCGAAACTCGGCTCGCGCCGGCCGCAACCGCGGTCTCCTCGGTGAGATTCTGGCTCCAAGCAACGACATCCATGCCAAACACCTTGGCGTATTCGGCCATCCGCTTGCCGGTCCGGCCCAGACCCAGCAACCCGAGTGTCTTACCGGCAAGTGTCACACCGACGCTGCTCTGCCACCCACCGTCCCGCATCCGCCGATGCTCGTCGGCCAGATTGCGCACCGTCGCGATCAGCAACCCCCAGGCGAGTTCGGGAGTGGCGTCGCGGACGGCCCTGAAGCGAGGGTTCGCGAAATCCGAATGGGCAACCAGTACACCGCATTCGCTGGCCGCGGCCATGTCCAGGTTCGGCAGGCTCATGCCCACGATCGTGATCAGCTTCAAATTGGGCAGCCGCTCGATCAGCGTGCGCGGCAGCGCCATACGTTCGCGCAGGGTACAGATCACCTCGAACGGCCGCAGGACCTCCGCCGCCTCCGCTTCGGAGAGATTTCGGTCGAAGACGGTGATGTCGGATCGGCTCTGCACCGGCGACCAGTCGGCGAGTTCGAGCGCCATGCCGGCGTAGTCATCGAGTATCGCCACCCGGCGCATCTGGTGTCAGCCCAGCATTTCCGAAATGGGTGTTGCGGCAGCGATTTTGCCGCGGGCCTTCATGACTTTGCCCGGCATGCCGCCGCCGACCACACCGACCACTACCCCGTCGCGCTCGTAGTAGGCCAGAAACTTTCGGCCGTCATCCTCGACCAGGTGCACGGTGTCGGTGGCTTCCGGCTCCCCCAGGCACTGGATCTTGACATCGTATTGGTCGCTCCAGAAGTACGGCACGACCGTGACCGACGGCACCTCTTGACCAAGCATCGCGGGCACCACAACCCGGGCCTGATCGGCCACATTGCTCCAATGCTCCACGCGCGCTTGATGTCCCGTCGCATCACGCCAGGAGGCGACGTCGCCAAGGGCCCACACGTTGGGCGCACTGGTGCGCCCGGCCTCGTCGCAGATGACACCGTTGTCGACCTCGACGCCGCTGCCCTGTAGCCACTCGGTGGCCGGCCGTGATCCGATGCCGACGACCACCAGGTCACTCGGCAGCTCGCTGCCATCGGTCAGCACCACCGTCTCGACGTGGCCCGCACCGCGTACCTCGGCAACGCCGATGCCGGTGCGCACGTCGACACCCTCGTCGCGATGCAGCCGTGTCACCAGTTCGCCGATCTGTTCGCCGAGCACCGAGGCCAACGGCGTCGGCTGCGGCTCCACCAGCACGACGTCAACCCCCAGGTTGCGCAGGCTGGCCGCAACCTCGCAGCCGATGAAACCGGCGCCGACCACCACGGCGCGCTGCGCCTTCAAGGCGTGCTCGCGCAGCGCCATGCTCTCGTCGAACGAACGCAGCACGCGGATGCCGTCGAGATCCGGGAACGCCGGAATGCGCCGCGGGACCAAACCCGTCGCGATCACCAGCTCGTCGTAGCCGAGCGACGTTCCGTCGGACAGCGTCAGCGTCTGCGCGGCGGTGTCCAGGCCGGTGGCCGCCGCGCCCAGCCGCAGTGTGATGTTGTTTTCGTCGTAGAACTCACGCGGCTTGAGGGCGACGTCATCGACCTCTTTGCGCAGCACTTCCTTGGACAACGGCGGCCGGTCGTAGGGCAGATGCACCTCGTCGCTGACGATCGTGACGGGTCCGGCGTACTCCGACCGACGCAATTGCTCGGCCGTGCGGGCAGCAGCCAGCCCTCCCCCGACGATCACGATTCCGTTATTGCTCACGTGGAGTTCATAGCACGCGGGGCGGTCAGTACTTTAGGGCGCCCTTATCAACGGGGATCTGCATGCCCGTCACCGTGCCCGAGCCGTCGCCGGCCAACCAGGCGACGACGTCGGAAACCTCCTCGGCCGCCATGAATCCCTTGTACTGCATCGGCATTGGCGGGAAGCTGTGCACAAAGCGGGGATGCTTGGCAAAGATCTCCATCATCGCTTCCGGTTCGATCATCGGGGTGTCGATCGAGTAGGGGTGGATGGAGTTGACCCGGATGTTGTATTCGCCGAGCTCGATCGCCAGGGTGTTGGTCAGCGCGGTCAGCCCGAACTTGCTGGCGGCGTAGTGGCCGTTGCCGGGTGTGGCCTTGATGCCGGCCGACGAGCTCACCACCACGATGGATCCGCCGTTGCCGGCCTCGATCATCGCGGGTATCGCTGCGCGCAGGGTGCGCCAGGTGCCGGTCAGGTTGACCCCGATGACGGTGTCCCACTGCTCGTCGGTGAGTTCCCAGACCCGGCCCCAGCCCAGCACCCCGGCGTTGGCCACCAGGATGTCGAGCCGGCCGAACTGCTCGACGCCGTCGGCCACCAGCTGCCGCACCGCGGGGTCGTCGCGAATGTCCACCTCGCGGGCCAGCACCTTGCGGCCCTCGGCCTCCACCAAGCGGACGGTCTCGTTGAGGTCCTCGGGTGTGGCCGGCGTGTAGGTGATGGTGCTCGACGCCGACGCACAGATATCGAGCGCGATGATGTCGGCGCCTTCGGCGGCCAGCCGCACCGCATGCGCGCGCCCCTGCGCGCGGGCGGCACCGGTAACGAATGCCACCCGTCCTTGCAGTGATCCTTCACGTCCCGACACTGCACGCCCCTTTCGCCGGCATCTCGCCGAATCACAGGCTAGCAGCGGAACTGAAACGTGTTCTAACTCGGCTGGAAGACCGGGAGGGTTCAGATCTCCGAGATGATCTGGGTCCGGCGGGCGTTGTACTCGTCATCGGTCAAAGCGCCGCTGGCGCGCAGCGTTTCGAGCTGCTGGAGCCGCTCGGCGATCGATGCCTGAGGGGGTGTGCCGAGCGGCGCCGCCCCGGCCGGTGCCCCCTGCGCCGCGGGTGTCTGCTCGGCCGCGCGGCGCACCACCGCTTGGATCTGCTGACGCAGTCCCGGGTTTGACCGGATGTCGACCATCCGGTTGAGCGGAATGTTGTTGTCCTTGAGGATCTGCAGGATCTCCATCAACGGCCCGGCTTGCCCGCTCAGGTCGTAAGTCCGGTTGTCCTCGGCCACCGTGAACTGCGCGGGCACCAGACCGTTGACCAAAGCGCTTCGCTCCCAGTCGATTTGGTATTGTTGCGTGGTGGGATCGACCAGGACCACGAGCTTGCGGGCGGTGAGGTTGCCCAACCTGGTGACGTTGGCGATGACCCGGTCTTGACTATCGAACGCCGTGAACCCCGGTCCGGAGATGTGCAGATCGACCTTCACCAGCGGCTGTTCGTTGATCCGGGTACCCGTTTCGGCGAGCCCGGTGATCTGCGCGAGCGCAAGCACCCCGTGTTGCTCCAGCAACGCCGATTTGACCGCCGACTTGGCGCCGTAGTTGGTCAGCGCGAGCGCGATGAGTACGTCGGCCACGGTGATGAGCAGGCCGACATAGAACATCCACTGCAGCAGGTTGCCCAGGCCGAGGGTGAAGTAGACGACCAGAAAGATCGGCCCGACCAAACCGCCGCACAGCAAAACCACTAACTGCGTCTTCAGATAGCGCGCCAACACGTGGGTCTCCTCGCCTTGCCGGGAAGTTCGTGTCAGATTAGCGCTGTCGCGTGCGCCTTAGGTACAAACCGCGTCCGGGCATCAGCCCGGCCGGTCAGCGCGACGGTGTCGGCGGTCGGCCTTTGGGAGACGCCGGCGGGGGCGGCGTGGCCGGCCCGGCCGACGGTGTCGGCATCGCCGCCGGCAGCATGCCGGCCGACGAGAGTTCCGCGGATGCCGCGTCCACCGGGGCAGCCGAGGCGGTCAGCGGGCCGGACACGTCCGGAGCCGCTGCCGCGGCCGCCGCTGCCGCTGCCGCGGTCGTCGCCGCCGGTGCATACGCCGGTGCATACGCCGGTGTTTGCGTGTGCGGCGACGCCTGGGCCGCCTGGGCCGCCGATCCCGCCGGCGCGGCCGCCACCGCGGTGGTCGCGGCCATCGGAGTGATCGGCGCCGTGGCCGGCGCCGCCGCCGTCGCTGACATGGCCGCCGGCGCGGCGGCACCCGGCTGCACAGCAGCCCCCACCGGCACCCCCGCCGCTACTGAACTTGCCTGTGCCGCGGCTCCGATTACCGGCTGCTGGGCGCCGAGCGCCGGACCGGAGGCGTTGGCCGCGCCCAGCACGGCCTGCGGCCCGATGTCCAGGGGCGCGGCGTTGGCGGCCTCGGTGCTCGCATATTCCGTCGCGCCACCGCTCATGAGCTGCACAAACTGCTGATGGAACAGCGCCGCCTGGGAGCTGATCGCTTGATAGGCGGCCGCGTGCGCACCGAACAGCTGCGAGATGCTGGTCGACACCGCGTCGGCGCCGGCGGCCTCAACGGCGGAGGTCGCGCCCGATGCCGCCGAGTTGGCGTACTCGATGGCGGATCCGACTTTTGCCAAGTCGGATGCCGCAGACGCCACATACTCCGGCGTCGCATTCACGAACGACATCCGAACCTCCCGGCCAGACCGCGACGGTCAAATTCCCCGACCGTCAATTACTGACATCGAAATAGCTTACCGGAATATTGCCAAGCATTTATGCAGCTTCTGCACAGCCGAAATGCACAAAGGCCCGCATCGCCGATACGGGCAATCCGGGCCTTGTGCGGTCGAGCTAGGTGATGATCTTGACGACCCGGCCGGCGCCGACGGTACGGCCACCTTCGCGGATCGCGAAGCGCAGACCGTCATCCATGGCGACGGGCTGAATCAGCTTCACCGAGATGTTGGTGTTGTCACCGGGCATCACCATTTCGGTGCCCTCCGGCAGCGTCACCACACCGGTCACGTCGGTGGTGCGGAAGTAGAACTGCGGACGGTAGTTGTTGAAGAACGGCGTGTGCCGGCCGCCCTCATCCTTGGACAGGATGTAGACGCTGCCCTCGAACTCGGTGTGCGGCGTGGTGGTGCCGGGCTTGACCACAACCTGGCCACGCTCGACGTCTTCGCGCTTGATACCACGCAGCAACAGCCCGACGTTGTCGCCGGCCTGCCCCTGGTCGAGCAGCTTGCGGAACATCTCCACACCGGTGACCGTGGTCTTGGTGCTGGTCGGCTTGATGCCGACGATCTCGACTTCCTCGTTCACGTTGATCACGCCGCGCTCGACACGTCCGGTGACCACGGTGCCACGACCGGTGATGGTGAAGACGTCCTCGACGGGCATCAGGAACGGCTTGTCGGTCTCACGAACCGGGTCCGGAATCGACTCGTCGACGGCGTCCATCAGCTGCACGACGGACTCGACCCACTGAGCGTCGCCCTCAAGTGCCTTGAGCGCCGAGACGCGGATGACCGGAGCCTCCTCGTCGAACTCCTGGGCGGCCAGCAGCTCGCGGACCTCCAGCTCGACGAGCTCGAGCAGCTCCTCGTCGTCGACCATGTCGGCCTTGTTCAGGGCGACCAGGATGTAGGGCACCCCGACCTGACGGGCGAGTAGCACGTGCTCCCGGGTCTGCGGCATCGGGCCGTCGGTGGCGGCGACCACCAGGATCGCGCCGTCCATCTGGGCCGCGCCGGTGATCATGTTCTTGATGTAGTCAGCGTGACCCGGGGCGTCCACGTGGGCGTAGTGACGCTTCTCGGTCTGGTACTCCACGTGGGAGATGTTGATGGTGATACCGCGCTGACGCTCCTCAGGCGCGTTGTCGATCTGGTCGAAGGCGCGCGACTCGTTGAGGTTCGGGTACTTGTCATGCAGGACTTTGGTGATCGCCGCGGTCAGTGTGGTCTTGCCGTGGTCAACGTGACCAATGGTCCCGATGTTGACGTGCGGCTTCGTCCGCTCGAACTTCGCCTTCGCCACTTCTGTGTCCTCCTGGACTAATTGGTGCTTTGGTTAAAGCAGTGTTGATGTTGTTGTAAATGCCGCGGTGGTAACCGGGCCAGGTTACTCCGAGCTGATATTCACTCGCCCGTCGCCTTGGCGATGATCTCCTTCGAGACATTCGCCGGGACTTCGGCATACGAGTCGAACACCATGGAGTAGTTCGCCCGGCCTTGAGTCTTGGACCGCAGGTCGCCGACGTAGCCGAACATCTCCGACAGCGGCACGTGCGCCCGAACGACGCGCGCACCAGCCCGCTCCTCCATGGCCTGGATCTGGCCACGGCGGGAGTTCAGGTCGCCGATCACGTCACCCATGTAGTCCTCGGGTGTGGTCACTTCGACCGCCATGATCGGCTCGAGGATCACCGGCTGGGCTTGCTGCGCAGCCTTTTTCAGCACCTGTGATCCTGCGATCTTGAACGCCATTTCCGAGGAGTCAACCTCGTGGTAGGCGCCGTCGAGCAAGGTGACTTTCACGTTCACCAGCGGGTAGCCGGCCAGCACACCGTATTGCATCGCGTCCTGCGCGCCGGCATCCACCGAAGGGATGTACTCGCGCGGGATGCGGCCTCCGGTGACCTTGTTGTCGAACTCGTAGGTGGCACCGTCTTCGCCGTGGAACGGTTCGAGGTTGATCAGCACCTTCGCGAACTGGCCCGAGCCACCCGTCTGCTTCTTGTGGGTGAACTCGACCTTCTCCACCAACCGCTTGATGGTCTCCTTGTAGGCGACCTGAGGCTTGCCGACGTTGGCTTCGACCTTGAACTCGCGGCGCATGCGGTCCACCAGGATGTCCAGGTGCAGCTCGCCCATGCCGCCGATCACGGTTTGGCCAGTCTCGGAGTCCTGGTGCACCTTGAAGGTCGGGTCCTCCTCGGCGAGCTTCTGGATCGAAAGGCTCAGCTTCTCCTGGTCGCTCTTGGTCTTGGGCTCGATCGCCACCTCGATAACCGGGGCGGGGAAGGTCATCGACTCGAGCACGACCTGGTTGTTCGGGTCACTCAGGGTGTCACCGGTGGTGGTGTCCTTGAGGCCGATCACCGCGTAGATGTGACCCGCCGACGCGGTCTCCACCGGGTTCTCCTTGTTGGAGTGCATCTGGAACAGCTTGCCCAGCCGCTCCTTCTTGCCCTTGGTGGCGTTGATGACCTGGCTGCCGGAATCGACCTTGCCCGAATACACCCGGACGTAGGTCAGCTTGCCGAAGAACGGGTGCGTCGCGACCTTGAACGCCAGCGCGGAGAAGGGCTCGTCGGTCGACGGCTTGCGGACGATCTCCACGTCCTCCTTGCCCGGCGCGTGGCCGATGGCCGGCGGTACGTCCAGCGGCGAGGGCAGGTAGTCGATGACCGCGTCCAGCATCGGCTGCACGCCCTTGTTCTTGAACGCACTGCCGCACAGCACCGGGTAGGCCTCCGAGCTGATGGTCAGCTTGCGGATGGCGCCCTTGATCTCGGCGACGGTGAGCTCCTCGCCGCCGAAGTACTTCTCCAGCAGCGCTTCGTCGGTCTCGGCGACGGCCTCGAGCAGCTTGGTGCGGTACTCGTCGGCCTTCTCGGCAAGTTCGGCCGGGATGTCGATGGTCTCGTAGGTCTCGCCGAGCTTCGTCTCGCCGCGCCAGACCTTGGCCTTCATCTCGACCAGGTCGATGACGCCTTCGAAGTCGCCCTCGGAACCGACGGGCAGCTGGATCGGGATGACGTTGGCGCCGAGGCGTTCTTCCATCGTCCGGACCGAGAAGTAGAAGTCGGCGCCGACCTTGTCCATCTTGTTGACGAAGCAGATCCGCGGGACGTCGTACTTGTCGGCCTGGCGCCACACCTGCTCGGACTGCGGCTCGACACCTTCCTTGCCGTCGAAGACGGCAACGGCACCGTCGAGAACCCGCAGGCTGCGCTCCACCTCGACGGTGAAGTCGACGTGCCCAGGCGTGTCGATGATGTTGATCTGGTTGTCATTCCAGAAGCAGGTCGTGGCTGCGGAGGTGATGGTGATTCCGCGCTCTTGCTCCTGCTCCATCCAGTCCATGGTGGCGGCGCCGTCGTGGACCTCACCGATCTTGTAGCTGATACCGGTGTAGTAGAGGATGCGCTCCGTCGTCGTCGTCTTGCCGGCGTCGATGTGCGCCATGATGCCGATGTTGCGGACCTTGGTCAGGTCGGTAAGCACGTCCTTCTGTGCCACAGAAGTCTTCCCACTCTTTCGATTGCGTAGTTAGTTCGCTTTGTCTGTCGCCCCGGCTGCACTGCCGGAGGTGATCACCAGCGATAGTGCGCAAAGGCGCGGTTGGCCTCGGCCATCTTGTGGGTGTCCTCACGCCGCTTGACGGCGGCACCCAGGCCATTGCTGGCGTCCAGGATCTCGTTTGCCAGCCGCTCGACCATCGTCTTCTCGCGACGTTGCTTGGAGAAGCTGACCAGCCAACGCAGTGCCAGCGTCACCGAGCGTTCCGGACGCACCTCGACCGGGACCTGGTAGGTCGCGCCACCGACACGGCGGCTGCGCACCTCGAGGGCGGGCTTGACGTTGTCCATGGCACGCTTCAGCGTGATGACGGGGTCGGTGCCGGTCTTGTCGCGAGCTTGCTCGAGCGCACCATAAACAATGCGTTCGGCCAGGGATTTCTTCCCGTCCAGCAGAACTTTGTTGACGAGCTGGGTCACCAGCTGCGACCCGTAGACCGGGTCGTTGACCAGCGGGCGCTTCGGCGCGGGGCCCTTGCGCGGCATTAGCTCTTCTCCTTCTTGGCGCCATAACGGCTGCGAGCCTGCTTGCGGTTCTTGACACCTTGGGTGTCGAGCGAACCGCGGATGATCTTGTACCGCACTCCGGGCAGGTCCTTCACACGGCCACCACGCACCAGCACCATCGAGTGCTCCTGCAGGTTGTGGCCCTCGCCGGGAATGTAGGCCGTGACCTCGACCTGGCTCGTCAGCTTCACGCGCGCGACCTTCCGAAGAGCCGAGTTCGGCTTCTTCGGGGTGGTGGTGTACACGCGGGTGCATACGCCACGGCGCTGCGGGCTGCCCTTCAGGGCCGCGGTCTTGACCTTGGCGATCTTGTCGCGGCGACCCTTGCGGACCAGCTGCTGAATGGTTGGCATCTACCGGCTTTCTCTGTTCGAAGTCTTCTTGCTGCTCTTAAGTCTCTGTACTGCAGTTATGCCCCGCCGCACTACCCCGCGGCCGGGTGTGTCGCACTCGCTCAGCACCGGATTCATCCGATGCGTGGTGGACATGCGAATTTGCCCGGCATCCACTTCCTTACGTCAGGCGCCGTAAGCCGCCAGGCACGAGCCACCACAATACCCGCCGCTGGTCTGGCAGGTCAAAGCGACCGCTGCACCCAACCGCTCACCTAAGCGCCCGTGTCCGGTCAGCCGCTATTTCGGCGGAGCACCGTCCGGCGCGGTGCGCCTGTCCAAGCCTGTCGCCAGCCGCAACACCATCTCGCTGAACAGCGCATCGGTGTCGATGTCGTCCATGACACCGGTCATTTCCAGCAAGACGAACCCGTGCAACGCCGACCAGAATTCCAGCGCGGCGAAAAAAGCCTCCTCGCCGTCGAGTCCGTAGGAGGACAACACGGCGATGACGGGTGCGGCCGCACCCCGGGTGGCCGCGGTGTACTCGGGGTCGTCGCCGCCCAGCGGCATCCGGGTGAACGCCGAGTACCGCCCGGGGTGGTGGTGGGCATAACTGCGGTAGGCGCCGGCCATCACCAGCACCGCGTCATCGCGGGAGCGGCCCTCGCCGACCCGGTTCAGCATCGTGATGATGTCGTCGATGACCCGGATCCGCACGGCGCGACGCAGGTCTTCCAGGCTGTCTACGTGGTTGTAGAGCGACGGCCCCTTGGTGCCCAGCTGAGTCGCCAGCGCGTTGATGGTCAGCGAGTCCCAGCCCTCCCGGTCCAGGAACGTCAGTGCGCCATCGACGATGCCGTCCCTGCTCAACTTGCCCGGGCGAGACGGGGATCTGCCGGCACGCTGGCGCCCGCCCGCCGACGGCTGTTCCGGGTGAACTGCCATGGCGATCGCCCTTCGATTGCGGTGAATAGGTGAAGGTGAACTAATGACTCTAGTTGACGGAGTGGCCAAATCTACTCGGACGGATCCGGGGCGGGTCGCGGTTGGCCGCGACGAAAAAATTTGCCATCGAGCAGGCAAATACACGTAGGCTCAGTCCAGCAGATTCCCGCCAGAGACTTACCCAGCGAAGGGGGCCGCGGTGCGTTGGAGAACCGTCGCCGGGTCGCTTGCAACCTGTGTCATCACGATTACCGCCACACCCGCCGCGCCACCGCCGGTCGCGCAGGCCAAGAACGGCGACACCCACGTCATCGGGCAGGGCATCCAGCAGACCCTTGACTGCAACGACGCGACTCTGATCGTCAACGGCACCGGGAACTACGTCAACGCGATGGGCAACTGCTGGGCGGTGACGGTGATGGGCTCGGGCAACACGATCATCGCGGACTCGGTCACGCACGACATCACGGTGTATGGCTATGACCAGACCGTCTTCTATCACAATGGCGCGCCGATCCTCTGGGACCGCGGCCGCGAACTGGGAATGACCAACCGGCTGCAGCAGGTGCCCGCCTGAGGCACAGCACTGCAGTTGGGAGTACCGAGGAGGGGAATATGCGCGTCCACATCACTGACCGATCGTCGCGGCTCGCGGTGCTCGCCCTGGCGCCGGCCGTCGCGGCCGCGGTGCTGGCCGGTTGCAGTTCGACCGCCAACCCGCCCGGAGGCCCCAGCACGACAACCACGACGACGAAAACCAGCGCGGCCGCACCGACTACGGGAACGAGCGGCGAAAGCACCACCGCTTCCGTCGAGATCGGGAACACGCTGAACTACGGATCGATGGGGACCACGAGCACGCTCGACTGCGCCAGCGGCAAATCGCTGAATGTCGCCGGTTCCAACAACACGCTGACCGTCACCGGCAGCTGCGCGACGGTGAGCATCGGCGGCACGAACAACAAGATCACCATCGACAAGGTCGAGACCCGGATCACGGTGCTGGGGCTCGACAACACCATCACTTACAAAGACGGTGAACCGAAGGTGGACAACCTCGGCTCGGGCAACACCATCAACAAGGCGAGCTGACCCCTGGCGAAGGGCTAGCTCGCGGGCGCCCCATGACGGCCGACGCCGGCGGCGAACCGCCCCGCCCCTTCATTGGCCTCCACGGCAACTTTGGCGATGCTGGCGAATTCTTGGTCGATCGCCTCCGGTTCCGGCAACCCCCATTGATGTAGCGCCGAAAGCCGATCCGCGCGCAGACACTGCTGGGGCAGGGCGGCCAATTCAGCGGCCAGCTCCTCGGCGGCCTGTCGCGCTTGGCCTTTGGCGACAACCCGGTTGGCCAGTCCGATCGCGAGTGCTTCGTCGGCGTTGACAGCGCGGCCGGTGAGGATCATGTCCATCGCCCGGCTCTGCCCGATCAGTCGCGGCAGCCGCACGGTGCCGCCATCGATCAGCGGCACCCCCCATCGGCGGCAGTACACACCGAACACGGCATCTTCCTCGGCCACCCGCAGATCGCACCAGACGGCCAGCTCCAGGCCCCCCGCGACGGCGTAGCCACTCACCGCGGCAATCACGGGCTTGGACAACACCATTCGCGACGGGCCCATCGGGCCGGGACCGGTCCGATGGATGGCGTTAGCCTCCGACGTTTGGAATGCCTTCAAATCGGCTCCCGCGCAAAAGGTTCCGCCCTCACCCCACAATACGGCCACCGACGCCGAGTCGTCGCGGTCGAATTCCTCGAACGCCGCGTACAGCGCGGCGGCCGTCGGGCCGTTGACCGCGTTACGCGCACCCGGCCGGTTGAGGATCACGGTGGTCACCGGGCCGTTGCGTTCCACACGCACCGGATCACTCATTTCGCCTCCAGGAGTTGAGTTGCATCGCGCCGCTCCAGCAGCTCGGTCGCGAAGTCGTGATACGCGCTGCGCAGCCGCCCGCCCGGCCAATCGTCAGGCAGCAGTTCGACGGGCAGCATCGGGTCGGTGAGCAGGTGCCGCACTATCCCCGCCGCCACCATAAACCGGCCGGGAACGTCTGGTGCGTCCGCCATTTCGTCGATCAACTGCTGACCGGCGCTCGCCCACGCGGGCAGATCCCACAGCTGGGCAGCCAGCTGCCCTGGCGCGTCGTCGCGCGCGTTGAGCACCCGCACCCGGTCGGCAATGTCGGGTTCCAAGTCGAGGCCAAGGTTGTCGGGCCGCATCCAAACACCTTCGCGCAGCTCACCGAAGCGCTTACGGTACATACTGGTTCGTTGTGCGGCCCGGGTGCGGGCATCGGTGCCGACACTGGTGACGATCACGACATGCCAGTCTCCGCGCCAGGCCCGGGTTTGCGGCCGCATGGCCTCGTCCTGGCGGCGCTGGCGAGCCAGTAGCCGATCCGAGAGCCGGTAGCCGTCGGCGGAGCGGATCAGGTCGCCGGCACCGACCATACGGGTCAGCGCGACCCGCAACGTCGTCTCCTTGATTCCGAAATCAGCTGTCAGCCTGATCAATTCGCTTGCAGTTGCCCAGGCCGGGTGGGCGCCGAGCAGCACGCTCAATACCACGGACCGGGCCGTCATGTTCGGCATGACTACACCCCCGAGGTGCGGCGGCCGTAGTCGCCGAACGGCTCGTCGCGATGCCGCACCGCTTCGCGGAAGCCGTGTTCGACCGAATCGGCGACGAAGTCGTGCCCCTCTTGCGTGTGCCGGGCGACGCCGTCGAACACCGTGCTGACCATCCGGCTGGTGGCCACACCCTGTTGCAGCAGAGCTGAATTCAGGGCGAGTTTGATCATGATCAGCTGGTTGACGGGGACCGCCGCGATGCGCTCCACCAGTCGCTCGGTGCGCTCGTCGAGGTCCTTCGGGTCCGGCGCCTCGACGGCCAGACCCCATTCGGCGGCTTGAGCGCCGGTGATGGAATCACCGGTGAACAGCAAGCGTTTGGCCCGCTGGTCACCGAGCCGATGCGCCCACAGGCCCGCCGCCGGAACACCCCACACCCGCGTGGGCGGGTAGCCGATTTTGGCGTCGGCGGCGGCAATCACCTGGTCGGCGTGCAGCGCGATGTCGGTGCCGCCGGCCACGCAGTAACCGTGGATCTTCACCACCGTCGGCTTGTCGGCATGCAGCAGGCTGGAGAAGCCGCGCACGAATCGGCTCATCATCTGGTAGTCGATCATCGGGTCCCAGGGGCGATCCGGCATGTGGTTGACGCCCTGCGTCTTGCCGTCCAGCACGGTGCCCGCATACGCGCCTTTAAGACCCGCGTCGCCGGCCGAGCCGGTGCGGTCGGCGTATGCGGACAGGTCGAAGCCGGCGCAAAAGCCTTCCCCGCGACCGGATACCAGAATGACATGGACGCCTGGGTCGAGATCCGCCCGCTCCACCAATGCCGAGAGCTCCAGCGGGGTGTCCGCGACAATCGCGTTGCCCTTCTCCGGCCGATTGAACGTGATCCGCGCAACCCGGTCGGTAACCTCGTAGGTCATCGTCTTCAGGTTGCCGAAATCAACCGGCCTGATCGCATGAGTCATGTTGCGAATCAGCCCTTTACCAGGACTCGCTCCAGGATGGGCGCCAGATCCAGCCCGGTAGGCATGGTGCCGAATGCACCGCCCCACACACCGCCCAGCCTGGTCGCCAGGAATGCCTCGGCGACGGCGGGATGGCCGTGACGCACCAGCAGCGAGCCCTGCAGGGCCAGGCAGATGTCCTCGGCGACCTTGCGGGCGCGGTAGGCGATGGTGTCCAGGTCGGTCAGGTCTTGACGCAACCGCTCGACGTGGCTACCCAGTCGCGGGTCCTGGCCGGCGCTCTCGTCCAGCTCGGCAAAGAGCACCTCGATACACTCCGGACGAGTTGCCATGGCGCGCAAGGTATCCAAAGCGCTGACATTGCCGGAACCTTCCCAGATACCCATCAGCGGCGCCTCGCGGTAGAGCCGCGGCATGCCGGATTCTTCGACAAAGCCGTTGCCGCCCAAGCATTCCAGCGCTTCGGCGGCGTGCGGCGTGGCGCGCTTGCACACCCAGTACTTGCTGGCCGCCAAGCCGATTCGGCGCAGCAGCGTCTCCTTCTCGTCCCCGCGCAACGCACTGTCCGTCGCACCGGCCATCCGCATCGCGACGATCGTCGCGGCCTCGGCCTCGACGGCCAGGTCGGCCAGCACGTTGCGCATCAACGGCTGATCAATCAGGTAGGCGCCGAACGCTTTCCGGTGCTGGGCGTGATGGATGGCGCGAGTCAGCCCGGTGCGCATGCTGGTGGCGCTGCCCAGGGTGCAGTCCAACCGGGTGAGGTTGACCATCTCGATGATGGTCGGCACGCCGCGGCCCTCTTCCCCCACCAGCCAGGCGATGGCTCCGTCGTATTCCACCTCGCTGGAGGCGTTGGCGTGGTTGCCGAGCTTGTCCTTCAAGCGCTGCAAGAACATCCGGTTGCGGCTGCCGTCGGGCAGGATCCGCGGCAGCATGAAGCACGACAGCCCGCCCGGTGCCTGCGCCAGCACCAAGAAGATGTCGCACATCGGCGCCGAGGTGAACCATTTGTGGCCGATCAGGCTGTAGGTGCCGTCGCCGTTCGGGGTGGCCTGCGTGGTGCCGGCGCGCACGTCGGAGCCGCCCTGCTTCTCGGTCATCGACATGCCCGCGGTGATGCCGGCCTTGGTGGTGGCCAGCCTGAGCTCCGGGTCGTACTCGCGACTGGCTAGCAGCGGCTCGTAAACCGCCGCCAGCTCGGGGTTGTAGCGCAGCGCCGGGACGACGGCGTAGGTCATCGAGATCGGGCAGACGTGGCCCGGCTCCACGTTCCAGGCCGACATCTTGGCCGCCCGCACCACGTGGGCGCCCGGCCGTTCGTCGGCCCACGGCGCGGCGTGCAGGCCGTGCGCGATCGCCGCGCGCATCAGCTCGTGGTAAGCCGGGTCGTACTCGACCTCGTCGACACGGTGTCCGGTGCGGTCATGGGTGCGCAGGATGGGCTGATTGCGGTCGGCGAGCTCACCCCAGCGCTGGGCTTCGTGGCTGGCCGACAGCGCCCCGACCGCGTTCACCTCATCCAGCCCCCACTGCCCGCCCTCGCGGATCAGCGCCTCGACAAGCATCGGCGACGTCGCCGGGTTGTAGTTCTCCAGCTGTGGGACCTGGTTGGTGACGACATGCGTGTCTGACATGCCACTCATATTACATTTTTCCAACAACCGCACAAGAGGTGTAATACTAGCGCGAGTGCGCGGCGAAGAACTCCCACAGCGTCCGGGTCGCCAACGGCGGCCACTCGTGGCCACCCTGGTCGATGGTAATGAGCGTGACTTGGCGTTTGTCGGCGCATCCGGCGGACGACGTGGTGACCGGACCATCGGTCGTGACAGCCGGGGCGGCGCATTGATCGACGTTGCGCCAGAACGCATTCACCGCTGCCACGGGTGGACCATTGATGACGCTGAAACCCTGCCCGCCGCCGTATGGCACCAGGCGATCCGCGGTGCCGTGAATGTGCATGACCGATATCGGCCGGGCAGACCGGCACGGGTTCAGCTGGATGCCGGCGACCGGACCGATCGCCGCGAATATGTCGGTGGTGCAGGCCAGCGTGTAAGACATGATGCCGCCGTTGCTCATCCCGGTGACGTAGACCTTGGCGGGATCGATAGCGATGTTCTGGGCGATGTCGGCGACGGCGGCGGTGATGAAGGCGACGTCATCGACGCCTTCTCGGCCCGGTCGCCCGCAGCAGCCTTCCCCGTCGACGTTCCAGGCCCGGCCCAGGCCATCCGGGTAGGCCACGACGAATTTGCCCGATTCGGCCAATCCGTCCCAACCGTAATCCCTTTCGGCTTGCACGCCACTGCCGGAAAAGCCGTGCAACATGACCACCAGCGGAGCCGACGCCGGCACGCCAGTGGGCTGGTAGAGCCGATAGCTGCGATCGTATCCGGCGGCCCTGATGTGGTGGATGCTGGTGCCAGCGACGAAGCCCGACGGCAGCGTCTGCCCCGACGAACATGCCGCAATCAGCAGAACTATCCCGAAAAGCGGTGCGAGCCGGCCGGGCATGGGCCTGCAATCAGCCGTTTGTTTTTTCCCGCAGGAACGCGATGTCGTCCTTGCGGCCCTCGTCGGACGTTTCGCAGACCACCGGCGCCTCCGCGGCTTTGACGGCTGCGACCAGCAATTCGGGATCGATCTGGCCGGTCCCCAGGTTGGCGTGGCGGTCGCGGCCCGAGCCCGCCTCGTCCTTGGAATCGTTGCAGTGCACCAAATCGATCCGGCCGGTGATCGCCTTGATCCGATCGACGGCATCGATCAGGGCTTCACCGGCCGCCCAGGTGTGGCAGGTGTCCAGGCAGAAGCCAATTCCGGTGTCGCCGATGACATCCCAAAGGCGGCCGATGGTGTCGAAGCGGCGCGCCATCGCGTGGTCCCCGCCCGCGGTATTTTCCAGATACACCGGCACGGTGGATTCCAGCTGATCGAGAGCCTTGCGCCAGCGGGCAAAACCCTCGTCCAGATCGTTGTCATCGGTGACATGGCCACCGTGCACGATAATCGCCGCGGCGCCGATGTCGGCTGCCGCGTCGCAGGTCTGCTGCAGGATCTTTCGCGACGGGATCCGCACCTTG
Organism: uncultured Actinomycetota bacterium; assembly: GCA_963794245.1. GTDB lineage: Bacteria > Actinomycetota > Actinomycetes > Mycobacteriales > Mycobacteriaceae > Mycobacterium. Next base: position 260,077 of record CAWCDD010000011.1, read on the forward strand.
TTGTTCGCCGATGCGACATTGATCAGGTAGGGCGCATGCACGTAGATCGGCAGCGCCGCGGCCTTCAGCACAGCGGCGTCCTCGCGTGGCTTGGGCGCCTTCCAACTCTGCGGGTTGCCGAGGAAAATCTGCACCAGGTCAGCGCCTTCGGCTGCCGCTGCGGCCAGTGGATCCTGCGGACTGACATGTGAACCGATAAGCACGCCGGCCAGTCTAGTAAGTCGGCCCGACAGCGCGTCGAACATGCCGTTGGCCGCAACGAGAAAGCCCCGGGCGAAACCCGGGGCTTTCTCGATTGTTGACTTAGCGGTAGTCGCTGTAGCCGTAGTCGTCCAGCGGAACCGCAGCACCGGAGGCCTGGCCGAAGTCCGGGCTGTAGTACTGATCCTCGTAGGACGGGATCGTGTACGCAGCAGCGCGGGCCTCCTCGGTCGGCTGCACCTGGATGTTGCGGTATCGGTTGATACCGGTACCGGCCGGGATCAGCTTTCCGATGATCACGTTCTCCTTCAGACCCTGCAGCTTGTCGCTGCGGCAGTTGATCGCCGCATCGGTCAGCACACGCGTGGTTTCCTGGAACGACGCCGCGCTCAGCCACGAGTCGGTGGCGAGGCTCGCCTTCGTGATACCCATCAGCACCGGACGACCGGCCGCGGGCTCGCCACCCTCGGCCACCACCCGGCGGTTCTCCGCCTCGAACCCGGCACGTTCGATCAGCGAACCCGGCAGGAACTCCGTCGCGCCCGAGTCGATGATGGTGACGCGGCGCAGCATCTGACGAACGATCACCTCGATGTGCTTGTCGTGGATCGACACACCCTGGGCGCGGTAGACCTCTTGGGTCTCCCGGACCAGGTGAATCTGCACCTGACGGGGGCCTTGCACCCGCAGCACCTCGTGCGGATCGGCCGAGCCTTCCATCAGCTGCTGGCCCACCACGACGTGGTCACCGTCGGAAAGCACTCGCTCGGAACCGTCTTCGTGCTTGAACACCCGCAGCCGCTGCCGCTTGGAGAGCTTGTCGTAGACCACTTCTTCGCCACCATCATCGGGGATGATGGTGATCTTGTAGAAGCGCTCACCGTCCTCGAGCTGAATCCGCCCGGTGACGTCGGCGATCGGCGCCTTGCCTCGCGGCACCCGGGCCTCGAACAGCTCCTGCACACGCGGCAGACCGCCGGTGATGTCTTCACCGACACCACCCTGGTGGAAGGTACGCATGGTCAGCTGCGTACCGGGCTCACCAATGGACTGCGCGGCCACGATACCGACGGCCTCGCCGATGTCGACCAGCTTGCCGGTCGCCATCGAGCGGCCGTAGCAGGTCGCGCAGACGCCGGTGCCGGTGGTGCAGGTCAGCACCGAGCGGACCTTGATCTGCGTGATGCCCGCAGCCAGCAAGGCTTCGATCGACGGGTCGCCCAGGTCCTCACCACGCGCGACGACGACGTTGCCGGCCTCATCGATCGCGTCGGCGCCCAAAGTCCGTGCGTACGCCGAGGTTTCGATGTACGGGTCACGGATCAGGGTGCCGTCCGGCTGACGCTCGGCGAGCTCGACGTTGATGCCGCGCTCGGTCTCGCAGTCGTGCTCGCGGACGATGACGTCCTGCGACACGTCCACCAGACGACGGGTCAGGTAACCCGAGTCGGCGGTACGCAACGCGGTGTCGGCCAAGCCCTTTCGAGCACCGTGCGTGTTGATGAAGTACTCCAGCACGGTCAGGCCCTCGCGGAACGACGACTTGACCGGACGCGGGATGAACTCACCCTTCGGGTTGGTCACCAGGCCCTTCATGCCGGCCAGTGTTCGGGTCTGGGTGAAGTTACCCGTGGCACCCGAGTCGACGATCGTGATGATCGGGTTATCGGCCGGGTAGTGCTCGCGGAGCGCCTTACCGACCTCGTCGGTGGCTTCCTTCCAGATCTCCACCAGCGCCTCGTTGCGCTCGTCGTGGTTCAAAGCACCACGCTGGAACTGCTTTTCGACCTTGTCCGCCCGGTCCTCGTAGTGGTCGAGGATCTCCTTCTTACGCGGCGGAACCAACACGTCGGCCATCGAGACCGTGACACCGCTCCGGGTCGCCCAGTGGAAACCGGCGTCCTTCAGCTTGTCGACGGTCTGCGCGACCACGATCATCGGATAGCGCTCGGCCAGGTCGTTGATGATGGCAGCCTGCACCTTCTTGTGCATCTGCTTGTTCACGAACGCATAGCCCAGCGGCAGCAGTTCGTTGAACAGCACCCGACCCAGGGTCGTATCGGCCGTCCACGCATCACCGGGCCGCCAACCGTTCTGGCCGAACAACTCGGCCTCGATGTCGGCCGGCGGACGCAGCTGCGTCAGCCGCACCTTGATCTTGGCCCGCACCGAGAGCACACCACGGTCGGACGCCATGATCGCCTCGGCCGGCGAGGAATACACGCCCACCTCGGGTTGATCCTTGGCAGCCGGCTGATATTCGCCGTCGGCCCCATCCACCTCGGTGGTCAGGTAGAACAGGCCGGTGACCATGTCGAGTCGCGGCATGGCCAACGGGCGGCCGGACGCGGGCGACAGGATGTTGTTGCTCGACAGCATCAGGATGCGAGCCTCGGCCTGCGCCTCGGCGCTCAGCGGCAGGTGCACCGCCATCTGGTCACCGTCGAAGTCGGCGTTGAACGCCTCACAGACCAACGGGTGCAGCTGAATGGCCTTGCCCTCCACCAGCATCGGCTCGAAAGCCTGGATACCGAGGCGGTGCAGGGTGGGCGCCCGGTTCAGCAGAACCGGGTGCTCGGAGATGACCTCTTCGAGCACGTCCCACACCTGGGGACGCTGGCGCTCGACCATTCGCTTGGCGCTCTTGATGTTCTGCGCGTGGTTGAGGTCGACCAGTCGCTTCATCACGAAGGGCTTGAACAGCTCCAGCGCCATCAGCTTGGGCAGACCGCACTGGTGCAGCTTGAGCTGCGGACCGACCACGATGACCGAACGGCCCGAGTAGTCGACACGCTTACCGAGCAGGTTCTGGCGGAACCGGCCCTGCTTACCCTTGAGCAGATCCGACAGCGACTTGAGCGGACGGTTGCCCGGCCCGGTGACCGGACGGCCCCGACGGCCGTTGTCGAACAGCGCGTCGACGGACTCCTGCAGCATCCGCTTCTCGTTGTTGACGATGATCTCGGGCGCACCGAGGTCGATCAGTCTCTTGAGACGGTTATTGCGGTTGATCACGCGGCGGTACAGGTCGTTGAGGTCGCTGGTCGCGAACCGGCCACCGTCGAGCTGCACCATCGGACGCAGCTCCGGCGGGATGACCGGAACCGCGTCGAGCACCATGCCCATCGGCGAGTTGCCCGACTGCTGGAAGGCCGCGACGACCTTCAGGCGCTTCAGCGCACGAAGCTTCTTCTGCCCCTTGCCGTTTCGGATGACATCGCGCAGGATGTCGGCCTCGGCGTCGATGTCGAAGTTCTCGATCAGCTTCTGGATCGACTCCGCGCCCATGGCACCGGTGAAGTACTCGCCGTAACGGTCGATGAGCTCGCGGTAGAGGTTCTCGTCGACGATCAGCTGCTTGGGAGCCAGCTTGGTGAAGGTCGTCCAGATGTCCTCCAACCGGTCCAGCTCACGCTGGGCGCGGTCGCGGAGCTGGCGCATCTCACGCTCGCCGCCGTCCCGAACCTTGCGCCGCGCATCGGCTTTCGCGCCCTCGGCCTCCAGCTCGGCCAGGTCGGCCTCCAGCTTCTGCGCACGAGCCTCCAGGTCGGCGTCGCGCTGGTCCTCAACAGCCTTGCGCTCCACCACCATTTCGGCCTCGAGCGTCGACAGCTCGTTGTGCCGCATCTCATCGTCGACTGCCGTGATCACGTAGGCGGCGAAGTAGATGATCTTCTCGAGATCCTTGGGCGCCAGGTCGAGCAGGTAGCCCAGTCGGCTCGGCACACCCTTGAAGTACCAGATGTGCGTGACCGGCGCGGCCAGCTCGATGTGCCCCATCCGCTCACGACGCACCTTGGCGCGAGTCACCTCGACGCCACAGCGCTCACAGATGATGCCCTTGAAGCGCACGCGCTTGTACTTGCCGCAGTAGCACTCCCAGTCGCGAGTCGGTCCGAAGATCTTCTCGCAGAACAGGCCGTCCTTCTCTGGCTTCAGCGTGCGGTAGTTGATTGTCTCCGGCTTCTTGACCTCGCCGTAAGACCATTGCCTGATGTCCTCCGCGGTGGCCAGGCCGATACGGAGTTCATCGAAGAAGTTGACGTCGAGCACGTAACTCCCTTTCCCCTTGCGGGTTTAACTGAATAATTGGTTCTTCGCGCAAGCGCTCATCTCGGTATTAAGCCAAGTCCTCAACGGACGCAGATTCGTTGCGAGACAGGTTGATTCCCAGGTTCGCCGCAGCGCGTTCGAGGTCTTCGTCCTCGCCCTCGCGCAGTTCGATCGCCGCGCCGTCCGAGGACAGCACCTCGACGTTGAGGCACAGCGACTGCAGCTCCTTGAGCAACACCTTGAACGACTCGGGGATACCCGGCTCGGGGATGTTCTCGCCCTTGACGATCGCCTCGTACACCTTGACCCGGCCGACGGTGTCGTCGGACTTGATGGTCAAGAGCTCCTGCAGCGTGTACGCCGCGCCGTAGGCCTGCATGGCCCAGCACTCCATCTCACCGAATCGCTGTCCACCGAACTGCGCCTTACCACCCAACGGCTGCTGGGTGATCATCGAGTACGGACCCGTGGACCGCGCGTGAATCTTGTCGTCCACCAGGTGGTGCAGCTTCATGATGTACATGTAGCCAACGGTCACCGGGTACGGGAACGGCTCGCCACTGCGGCCGTCGAACAGCCTGGACTTGCCGTCCGCGTTCACCATCACGTCGCCGTCCCGGTTGGGCAGCGTGCAGGACAGCAGACCCTGCAGCTCCTCTTCCTTGGCGCCGTCGAACACCGGGGTCGACACGATCTGGTCCGGCTGAGCATGCCGCAGGTCCTCCGGCAGGTTCGCCGCCCACTCAGGGGCACCCTCGATATTCCAGCCGGCCTTGGCGACCCAACCGAGGTGAGTCTCCAGGATCTGGCCGATGTTCATCCGTCGCGGCACACCATGGGTGTTCAGGATGATGTCCACCGGGGTGCCGTCCGGCATGAACGGCATGTCCTCGACCGGCAGGATCTTGCCGATGACGCCCTTGTTGCCGTGTCGGCCGGCCAGCTTGTCACCGTCGGAGATCTTGCGCTTCTGGGCCACGTAGACACGGACCAGCTCGTTGACACCGGCGGGCAACTCGTCGTCGTCCTCGCGGGAGAACACCCGAATGCCGATCACCTTGCCGGACTCGCCGTGCGGCACCTTCAGCGAGGTGTCGCGGACCTCACGGGCCTTCTCACCGAAGATCGCCCGCAGCAGCCGCTCCTCCGGCGTCAGCTCGGTCTCACCCTTCGGGGTGACCTTGCCGACCAGGATGTCGCCGTCACGAACCTCGGCACCGATGCGCACGATGCCCCGCTCGTCCAAGTCGGCGAGCACCTCGTCGGAGACGTTCGGGATGTCCCGGGTGATCTCCTCGGCGCCCAGCTTGGTGTCGCGGGCATCGATCTCGTGCTCTTCGATGTGGATCGAGGTGAGCACGTCCTCTTCAACCAGGCGGTTGGAGAGGATGATCGCGTCCTCGTAGTTGTGGCCTTCCCACGGCATGACCGCCACGAGCAGGTTCTTGCCGAGGGCCATCTCACCGTTTTCGGTGCAAGGACCGTCGGCGATCACCTGTCCGGCCTCGACCCGGTCTCCCGCGTCGACGATCGGCGACTGGTTGGCGCAGGTGCCGTGGTTGGACCGGGCGAACTTGCGCATCCGATAGGTGTGCCGGGTGCCGTCGTCGGCCATCACGGTGATGTAGTCGGCGGACACCTCCTCGATGACGCCCGACTTCTCGGCGACGACGACATCGCCGGCGTCGATCGCGGCGCGCAGCTCCATCCCGGTGCCGACCAGCGGAGCCTCGCTGCGCACCAGCGGAACCGCCTGGCGCTGCATGTTGGCACCCATCAGGGCACGGTTGGCGTCGTCGTGCTCGAGGAACGGGATCATGGCCGTGGCCACCGACACCATCTGGCGCGGCGAGACGTCCATGTAGTCGACCTCGGAGGACGGCACGTACTCGACCTCGCCCGCCTTCCGGCGAACCAGAACGCGCGACTCTTCGAACCGGCCGTTCGCGTCGATCGGCGAGTTGGCCTGCGCCACGACGTGGCGGTCCTCCTCGTCGGCGGTCAGGTACTGGATCTCGTCGGTGACCACACCGTCGACCACCTTGCGGTACGGCGTCTCGATGAACCCGAACGGGTTGACCCGCGCGTACACCGACAGCGAACCGATCAGACCGATGTTCGGACCCTCAGGGGTCTCGATCGGGCACATGCGGCCGTAGTGCGACGGGTGCACGTCACGAACCTCGAGGCCCGCGCGCTCACGCGAGAGACCACCCGGGCCCAGGGCCGACAACCGGCGCTTGTGGGTCAGACCCGACAGCGGGTTGTTCTGGTCCATGAACTGGGACAGCTGGCTGGTGCCGAAGAACTCCTTGATCGCGGCGACGACCGGCCGGATGTTGATCAGGGTCTGCGGCGTGATGGCCTCGACGTCCTGCGTGGTCATCCGCTCGCGGACGACCCGCTCCATCCGGGACATGCCGACCCGGATCTGGTTCTGGATCAGCTCACCGACGGTGCGCAGACGGCGGTTGCCGAAGTGGTCGATGTCGTCGGTCTCCACCGGAACCTCGGTGCCACCCGGCACCGTCATGGTCGCCTGGCCTTCGTGCAGGCGCACCAGGTACTCGATGGTGGCGACGACGTCTTCTTCGGTCAGCGTCGACGACGTGATCGGCTTGCCGGCGTTCAGCCCGAGCTTCTTGTTGACCTTGTAGCGGCCGACGCGGGCCAGGTCGTAGCGCTTCTCCTTGAAGAACAGGTTCTCCAGCAGCGTCTGCGCGGACTCCTTGGTCGGCGGCTCGCCCGGACGCAACTTGCGGTAGATGTCCAGCAACGCTTCGTCACTGCCGGCGGTGTTGTCCTTCTCCAGCGTCGACATCATGATCTCGGAGAAGCCGAACCGCTCGTGGATCTGCTCGCTGGTCCAGCCCAGCGCCTTGAGCAGCACGGTGACCGGCTGACGACGCTTGCGATCGATGCGCACACCGACGGTGTCGCGCTTGTCGACGTCGAACTCCAGCCACGCACCGCGGCTCGGAATCACCTTGACGCTGTGCAGCAGCTTCTCGGTCGACTTGTCGATCGACTCGTCGAAGTACACACCGGGCGACCGGACCAGCTGGCTGACCACGACGCGCTCGGTCCCGTTGATGATGAACGTGCCTTTTTCGGTCATCATCGGGAAGTCACCCATGAAGACCGTCTGGCTCTTGATCTCACCGGTGTTGTTGTTGATGAACTCGGCCGTCACGAACAACGGGGCCGCGTACGTCATGTCCTTGTCTTTGCACTCGTCCACCGGCGCCTTGACTTCGTCGAAGCGCGGGTCGGAGAACGACAGCGACATTGAGCCCGAGAAGTCCTCGATCGGCGACAACTCGTACAGCACCTCTTCGAGACCACCAACCGGGTTGACGTCGCCGCGACCGGCGGCGATCTCGCGCCAACGCGGCGAGCCGATCAACCACTCAAACGAGTCGGTCTGCACGTCGAGAAGCCCCGGAACCTCGAGCGGTTCGCGGAGCTTGGCGAAAGAAACTCGGTCAGGTGCTCCGGGCACGGAGTTGTTAGAACTAGAGGAGTCCGTCTTGCTCTGGCGAGAAACTGCCAAGATGCATCCTTCCAGCACCTCGTGCGACTCACGAAAACCGGGGCCACCGGACCTGTTCGCCGCGAATTGTGTCGGTTAAGCCAGCGAACGATCTACCCGAACTCACGCGCGCAACTAAATAGCTGAGCCGCAGAGGGGGCTCAGGCTAAGACCACAGTGTCAAGTGGCGGGTGTGAGGTGGGCAGGAAGTAGCCAGCGCAACGTCCAACAATAGCGCAGGCGCGCGCATTCCTCAACTACCCATCCAAGGGAGATCGGCGCTGGCTGGCATCTCGACTTTCCCGTGGGTACATTCTGCCCAACAGATTGACCTGTGCGCGCCTTTTCGTCAAGAGGAAGGCACGGCAAGTTGTCAGGAAAATCCTGTGGCCGTTGCTTCCAGCGCGCACGGCTAAACCCGACCCAGCAGGCCGTGGTGACCGGGCAGGACGATCAGACGATGCGCGGCTAGCCGCCGAACTCGTGCCCTTGGTACTTGTGGGTGCCCTCGAGGTCGTCGAGGATCGCCGTCTGCGCCTTCTTCGGCAGGGTGTGCAGCATCTCGCGCACCCGGGCCTGGCGGCGTGCGACCCCTTTGCGCTCCGGCATCCCGGGCGTCGCGACGATCTGGGGCGGCACGCCCTCGATCTCCTCGGTGCCGCCGGAATGGTGACCCGCGTCGACCATGGCTTGCTCTTCGGCCATTGTCGCCTCGTCCTTTTCCTCGGACATGCCGATCGGCCCGATGCGGCGGCCGTTGAGGAACTGTCGCACCACCGGCTCATCGCTGGTCAGCAGCACCTCGCGCGGGCCGAACATCACCAGATGCTTGCGGAACAGCATGCCGATGTTGTCCGGCACGGTGCGGGCGACGCTGATGTTGTGCGTCACGATCAGGATCGTCGCGTCGATCTGGGCGTTGATGTCGAGGATCAGCTGGCTCAGGTAGGCGGTACGGACAGGGTCCAGACCGGAGTCGGGCTCGTCGCAGAGAATGATCTGCGGGTCCAGAACCAGGGCGCGGGCCAGGCCGGCACGCTTGCGCATACCACCGGAGATCTCGCCGGGGAACTTCTTCTCGTCCCCGCCAAGGCCGACCATCTCGAGCTTCTCCATGACGATGTCACGGATCTCGCCTTCCTTCTTCTTGGTGTGCTCACGCAGCGGGAAGGCGGTGTTGTCGTAGAGGTTCATCGAGCCGAACAGCGCGCCGTCCTGGAACAGCACCCCGAACAAGGTGCGGATCTCGTAGAGCTCCTTGGCCGAACACTCGATGATGTCGGTGCCGTCGATGATGATCGAGCCACGTTCCGGACGAAGGAGGCCGATCAGGGACTTCAAGAACACGGACTTGCCGGTACCCGACGGGCCCAGCAAAACGCTGACCTCCCCGGCGGGAACATCCAGGGTCACGTCTTCCCAAATCCTCGAGGATCCGAAGGACTTGGTCAGACCACTGACCTCGATAGCGACGCCCATTGGAATCCTTCCGTCGACACCTGCTGCCACCTGCCCCTTTGTGTGGCTTGAGTCACTGTAGCGCACGCCTGGGACCGCGCAGCAGTGGTTGTGCAGCACCGGAGCGAAAAATTAGCAGACTCGAGACCCCACCCTTGCACGCAGGCTAATGGTCAAGACATCTGCGGTAAAGGGGTCAGATGGTCGGAGCCCAGTTGCCGTGGAAGCCCATCGGTACGCGCTGCGGCAGGTGGACGGTGGCAATCGACTCGAGTGTCTTGGCGTCCAGCAACAGCAATTGCCCTTCGTCACGGCCCTGGTGATAGCCGTAGCCCATCAGGACGCCATCGTCCTCGGCACGCTCCCGTGAGCCGTGCGCGGGATTCGGCACAAAGGACATCTCGCCGAGCAAAAGGTCTGCGTCGAGGGACGCGACCTCGCTGGAGCCCGTCGCATAGTCGTGCTTGTAGAGCGCGCTGGTCATCTCGGTTGCGCCGCCCGACAGGAAGCCGCCTTCGATGCCGACGGCATAGCCGAACCGGTGCCGACCGCCCAACAGGGTTTCGTCGATCCGCGGGAACTCCTGCGGGCGATCGTCGCGGCATTCGGTGGTGACCGCGCCTGTCGTCAGATTGATCGTCCAGCGGTCCAGCACGGGTCGGCTGTCACCGGGACCGCGAAGGTCGCGGTCGAACATCCGCGCGTAGCGGATGACATCGAGCACCAGGACCTCGGCACCGTCGAGCATCTCCGAGTAGGCGTTGAGCGGGTGGTAGACGTAGCAGGGCTCGATATCGAACCAGCGCACGTCGTCGTTGCCCCCTTCGCGGGGCATGACCCCGATTCGCGCCGGGTAATTGTCCTTCCAGCTGTAGGGCATTCGGTTCATGGGTTGCCGGTTGCTGTTGATCGCCGTCACCATCGGACCGGGAATCCGGATCCGGCCGAGCACCGACTGCACGACCAGGCGGGCCGGCAAACTCAGCCAGCGCGGCACATTGGCCGGCACGACCTGCGCCGGGTCGAACGTCACAGGCAGGTCGTAGATCACCACATACTTATCCGTCAGCGAGAAGTCGTGCATCATCGGCGACCCGCTGACTTCGATGTCGACGGTGCGCCGCGCGTGCCCGGCGGTGTCGATCACCGAGTACTGCACGGTGCGTCCGCGCCCGAAGCTGTAGGACACCGCGTGCAGTTCGCCGGTGTGCGGATCCCGGTGCGGGTGGGCGGTGTAGCCACCGAACAGGGTGCCGTCGAAGTCGCAAGTGCCGACGGTGTCCAGCTCGTCGGTGAGTTGGTAGTTGGCACCGCCGCCCTCGACCAGCGCCAGCGTCCGCCCGGCGTGGGTCAGCACGTTGGTGTTGGGGCCGACCGACAGCATCCCGGCGCGCGGGTTCAGCCCCTGGGGCTCGGGCTCGCCGAGCGCGGCGCTGGTGGGTGGGGTGCGGACCCAGCGGTTGCGATACCAACAGGCCTTGCCGTCGCGCAGGGCTACCCCGTGCACCATCGCGTCACCGGTGAACCAGTGATAGGTGGCCGGGTCGACATCGGCGGCCGGGTTGGGCCCATTGCGCAGGTAGCGCCCGTCCAGGTGCTCCGGGATCTGCCCGGTGACGCGGAGGTCGGTCGCGGTTACTTCGGCGCCCACCGGCGCCAGGAAGCCTTCGAGATAGGGGTTCTCGGATTTGACGGCTTGTGTGGAAGTCATGGGCTGAGCTCCTATAACATTGTTATTGCAGCGTTATCGAGACCGTACGCCCGCGATGAGAAGATGGCAAGGCCTCAGCAGAGATGGTGGGAGAGATGACTTCGGAAGTTCAGCGCAGTGTGCGCGACGAGATGCTGCACGCCGCCGTCGGCCTGCTCGACGACCACGGGCCCGACGCGCTGCAGACCCGCAAGGTGGCCGGCGCCGCGGGGACGTCGACGATGTCGGTGTACACCCACTTCGGCGGGATGCAGGCGCTGATCGCCGCGGTCGCCGAGGAGGGGCTACGGCAGTTCGATGCCGCCCAGACGGTGCCGCAGACCGCCGACCCGGTCGCCGATCTGTTCGTTGTCGGCGCCGCCTACCGCCACTACGCCATTGAGCGGCCACACATGTATCGCCTGATGTTCGGTAGCACCAGCGCGCACGGCATCAACGCGCCTGCCGGCAACGTCCTGACGCTCACGGTCGCCGAGATCGAGCAGCACCACCCCAGCTTCGCGCATGTGGTGCGCGTGGTGCGCCGGTGCATGCTGGCCGGCCGGATCACCGTGGGCGGTGCAGACGACGACACGTCCGTGGTGGCCACCGCGGCCCAGTTCTGGGCATCGATACACGGTTTCGTCATGCTCGAGCTGGCCGGGTACTACGGCGACGACGGATCGGCGATCGCGCCGGTGCTCAACGCGATGACCTCGAATCTGCTTGTGGCCCTGGGCGATTCAGCAGAGCGGGTGGCACAGTCACTGCGGTCGGCGTTTTCCGGCTGAACACACGAAACCCCCGGGACTAGAGTCACTAGGCTCCCGGGGGTTCGCGCGAGTTGAACTACTTGACGGTGACGGTCGCGCCGGCGGCCTCGAGCTTGGTCTTGGCCTCCTCGGCAGCTTCCTTGGCGACCTTCTCCAGCAGCGGCTTGGGTGCGCCGTCGACCAGGTCCTTGGCCTCTTTCAGGCCCAGGCCGGAGACGATCTCGCGGACGACCTTGATGACGCCGATCTTCTTGTCGCCGGCGGCCTCGAGGATGACGTCGAACTCCGACTGCTCCTCGGCGGCCTCGGCGGGCGCACCACCGGCGGCGGGGCCGGCAGCAGCAACGGCGACCGGGGCGGCCGCGGTGACCTCGAAGGTCTCCTCGAACTTCTTCACGAAGTCGGAGAGCTCGAGCAGCGTCAACTCCTTGAATGCGTCAAGCAGCTCGTCGGTAGAAATCTTTGCCATGGTGTGGGTCCTTCCTTGTTTTCCCTGGTTTGCGGGTTGGTTTTATTCGGCTTCGGCCGTGGTCTCGGCGGGTGTTTCCGAAGCTGGTTCTGCGGCTGCCTCCGGGGCAGCTTCTGTGGCGGGTGCCGCCTCCGGGGCTGCATCCGCAGCGGGTGCGGGCTCTTCGGCGGCCCTCTTTTCCTGCAGCGCAGCCACGAGCCTGGCCACCTGCGAGGCCGGCGCGTTGAACAGGCCGGCGGCCTTGGCGAGGTTGCCCTTCATGGCACCGGCCAGCTTGGCCAGCAGGACCTCGCGGGATTCCAGGTCGGCGATGCGTTCGACCTCGGCGACCGACAGCGCGCGGCCGTCCATGTAGCCACCCTTGATGACCAGCGCCTTGTTGTCCTTGGCGAAGGTCTTGATGGCCTTGGCGGCGTCGACGGCCTCGCCGCTGACGAACGCGATGGCCGTCGGGCCCGCGAACAGTTCGTCGAGACCCTCGATCCCCGCCTCCGAAGCCGCCCGCTTGATCAGCGTGTTCTTGGCCACGGTGTAGGTGGCCGAACCCGCCAACGAGCGGCGCAGCTCGGCCAGGTTGGCGACCGTCAGGCCGCGGTATTCAGTGATCACGGTCGCGGTCGAGGCGCTGAACTGCTCGACAATGTCCGCAACGGCGGTGGCCTTGTCGGCTCTGGCCATGCATACCTCCTCGGTGAAAAGTCACGGTTAGACGTGTCGTCTGTGATCACCCGAGGAACGACGAACGCCCCGGCGCAGGAAGCGGCACGGGGCGTTGGGATACACCGGCGCGGGCGCCGGCGGTAATGCCTCGTCCTCCTGCGTGGGCCGCCGGGATGTTCCCGGACCTTCGACCGATTGCTCGGTGACCGACGGTCTTCGGTGGATCGGGACCAAGAATAGCGTGAGAAGGCCTGCTCGCCAAAAAGGTCGGCCACAACGGCGGATCTCAGGTCACGGCGACACTCAGCAGAGCAAACAGCGCCAGCAGAAGAAACACCCGCAGCCAGTGCAGACGGTCCCAGCGGGCCGCAAGCTCACGAGACATCTCACCGGTGACCGGCCACTTCGCGATGCGATTGTTGATCGGCACCAGCATTGTCACGGTGAACAGCACGACGGCGGCCAGCAGGCCCGAGGCGACGCCCAACAGCCAGCCGCTTGTCCCGCCCCAGGCGCGGACGGCGGCGACGGCCAAGACCAGCAGGGTGCCCATGTACCAGAACGGCATCACCGCACCCAGGACCCGGCTGGCCCGCCCGCGCGCCGCGCGGAAGGCATCGTCGGGTAGCCGCGCGAAGAGTGGATTGAAGAACGCCGCGACCGACAACTCCACCCCCACCATCGGGCCGGTGACCACAACCGCCACCGCGTTCAGGATGTCGCTCATGAGAACGACCCTGACTGTTATGCTGACAAATATCAAGGTACTGACAAATTGGTCAGCATGCCTGCGAGGCTGGGAGCTGCGATGCCGGTATCGAAAAAGGAAGTCAGCGACTGCCCGATCGACGCCGCACTGTCGGTGATCGACGGCCGCTGGAAGGGCACCATCCTCTGGCGGCTGTGCGACGGACCGCTGCGCACCGCCGAGCTGCGACGGAGCATCCCGGGCATCACCGAGCGGATGCTGATCCGCCACCTGCACGAGCTGGTTGACGCCGGGATCATCGAACGCCACGACGCCCGCACCGTTCCGCCCTGTGTGCACTACTCGATTTCCGAGTACGGCATGACGCTGGGGCCGGTGCTGGCGAGTTTGTGCGACTGGGGACGAAAACACATGCAGCGCAGCGCGGTTGGCTAGAGTCCCGCGAGCCGGGCCGCGCCGACCAGGCCGGCCTCGCCGCCCAGCTCGGCCGGCACCACACGCAGGCCAGACAGAAAATCCAGCCCGGCGTAGTCGGCCAGCACCGCGTGCAGCGGGTCGAAGAGCAGGCGACCGGACTTGGCGACTCCTCCCCCGATGATCACCAGGTCCAGATCGCACACCGCGGCCACCGAGGCGATCATGGCGGCGAGCCCGGTGGCCCCCCGGCGGAATGCGCGCAGCGCGATCGCGTCCCCGGCCGCCGCGGCCGCGGCCAGCTCCCGCGCGCCGGCGCCGGGCGGTGCGGACCAGCCGTGGGCCCGCGCCCAGTGCACCAGCCACGGCCCGGCCGCAACCGTCTCGACGCAGCCGCGGCCCCCGCACGCACACCGCTCGCCGCCCTCTTCGACCACCACATGACCGACATGTCCGGCATTGCCGCTGCGCCCGGTGTAGGGCGCGCCATTGAGCACCAATCCGCCGCCCACGCCGGTGGACACCACCATGGCCAGCAGAAAGCCCGCACCGCGTCCCGCGCCGTGCCAGTGCTCCCCCAACGCCATGCATACGCCGTCGCCGCCCAGCCGTACCGGCACGCCCGGCACGGCCGCCGCGACTCGGTCCCGCAACGGAAAGCGTTGCCAGCCTTTGATGTTGATCGGGCTGACGGTTCCGCTGGGCAGGTCGATGGGCCCGGCCGAAGCGATGCCCACCGCGCGGACGGCACCTCCGGCCGTGCCCAACGCCTCGGCGATCATCGCGGCGACGACGTCCCACACCTGGTCGGCCGAAGCGCCCGCCGGGGTGGGCCGGACCGCGTTGTGAACGAGCGCTCCGCCGGAATCAGCAAGGCCCACAGCGATTTTCGTGCCGCCGATGTCCAAACATAAAGTGAGCATGGCCGATCAGTGCCGATGAGTGTTGTCGGGTTGGCGCGGGTCGCCGGGGTGCTCGTAGCCGGGAGCGAGCTCGACCAGCGCGGCGCGTCGGGCATCCAGCCACACCCGGAAGGCACGACGGCGCGCGGCGCCGCACAGGTGCTCGTTGATCGCCGAGCGCACCTGGACCAGCGGCGGCCCGACGCACGACGGCGCGCGCCAGCCGTGCTGGTCGGGGCGCGCCGCGGCGAACCGCAGCGGATTGCGGGCGTGGTAGTCGGCCACCTCGCGGTCGCTGACCCGGACCGCGGCGGTCACGTCGACGAACAGCGCCCGGGCCCGCGGATCCGCCAGCGCCGCCGCCGCCACGCTGCCGATCTCCAGCCGGGCCGTCACGTCGGGCAGTAGCTCGGCCTCGGTCGGCGCGTCCGACGCGGTCAATCCGCGCGCGACGACCTCGGCGGCGACCACACGTTCGGTCACCAGAAGTTGCGTGAGCCAGCGCCGCAATTGGCGGCCCTCGCTGGTGCCGCGGGCCGGCAGCGCGGCCGAGCGGGGCCCGTTGCGCAATCGCGCCTCGACGGCGTCGACCTCCTCGACCCCGACGGGCGTGCCCGCGACGGTGGCAACCGGGTACACGCTCATGTCACGGCCACCTTGACCGCGGGCGAATAGATCAGCCGGCCGGCGCAGCCGACCCGGATCAGGGCCCACCACTCGCCGGGCTCCAGCCACGCCGGTGGGCTGACGCCGAAGCCGAGTTCGACGGTGCCGCGGGCGGGCAGGACCGCGCCGAGGGAGGCCGGGCCGATCCACTCCCAGGTGCCCCAGGGACTGATCAGATGCGCCTCGGCCGACAAGTCGGCCCCGGCGTGGCTGCCCATCGTCACGGAAAGCCGCGCCGTCTCACCCGCACGTATCGCGATCTCGCGGGGCCCGTCGGCGAGGTAGACCAGCTCGGTGTCCCGGACGGCACCGACTTCCACGACGCACACGTCCTCGACCGTCTGACGCCAGGCCGCCGGGACTTTATCCCCGGTGACGCGCAGCTGCGCCCGGACCGGATATAGACCGGGGTCGGCATCGACCGGAATCACCACCTGCACGTCGGCCTCCCGGTGCTCGCCACTGCCCAGCGTGAAGGGTAACTCGGCGGGTGCGGCCGTCCAGCCGTCCGGACACGCCAGCACGACAGCGCCGGATAGCTCCGCATCGGTGCAGTCGCTGGCCGCGGTGAGCCGCAACGCCACCGCACTGCCCGGCTCGGCGGCGAGCCGCTGCGGGTGCAGGTGTGCGACGACCGGCAGGCCACCCAGGGGCGCGGGCCCGCGATTGTGCAGCCAGTAGCGCGCGTACAGCGGCTGAGCGATCTCGGCGTCCGGGCCCAGCGCGGTCGCATCGTCGAACGCCTTGGGGATCTGCAGCCGGGCCAGCACGGTGGCGATCTGATAGCCGTGCAGCTCGACAGCTCGCTTGCGCAGCTGCGGCGTCTCCAGCAGGTCGGCGAGCTGCATCACGTCCAGCTTGCCGAGCGTGGAGCCGATCGAGACGCGGGCGCGCGAACCCGTCGTTTCGACCAGCCGCAGCGCCACCGCGCCGGGGTCGACGGGCTCGGCACGACCGGCAGTCAGCGGGTTGCCGGCCGCCTTGAACGCCCCGAGGTGCACCGTGTCGGCGGGCTCGATGTGCAGAAGCGATCCCGCGGGCGCCAGGTTGCCGCGTGGCTGGTCTGCGAAGACCGCGCGCAGTGGATGGGAGAACTGCGCGCTGCGCATCGGGATCTCGGCATGCCGCCAGTCGCCGTCGCCGCAGGCCAGTGCGTAGTCGAAATGGTGTGTCCAGTGCTGGAGTTGGAAGTTCGAGCCGTCTGGCGCGGTGCGGCGGGGCTCGTCGATCCAGGTGCCCGACGGCCAGCCGGTGCAGGACCGCAACAGCGCCGTGTGCAGCGTGCCTTCGGTGTCGACGGCGAAGCTCGGCACGCCGCGGTTGAGCAAAGCGACGGTGCGGGATTCGAAATGTTGGTTACCCGATGCGGCCTGCTGGGCGACGACGATCTCGGCGTCGTCGAGATCGTCTGCCACGGAAGCGATCTCGGTGTCGAGGCTCGTCTCGTCGGCGCCGGCGATCACCAGCACCGGCAGCGCGCGCACCGCACGCAGGTCCGCGCCGGGCACCCAGGCCGCCGCCAACGGCGTCACCGCGGGCACCCATACCCGGGCCCGGCCCGTCTCCGCCAGCTGGCGGCCGAGCTCTTTCGCGTACGCCGGATCTGCTTCGGCCAGCACCGCTTTGGTGAAGGCGTTGCGGTCGGGGCCGCCGAGTGCGATGCGGACGTCAGGCAGGTTGGAGTCGACATTGAGATTGCCGTAGCGGGGTTTGTCGGCACCGCTGCAGGTGGCCGTGACACCGGCGCGAACCAGCGCGACCATCAGCTCGCGCGCCAGCGGGCCGGACGACGTTTCCGACGGCGACACCACTTCGGCCACGGAGACTGCACGAATATCGTTGTCTCCCAATCGAATCCTGGCAGTCGACGAGAGACCGAACCAGCTGTAGGCCGGGTTGTCCAGCGTCCACGGCAGGTGCTCGGTGTCGACGGAGCGAGATCCTTCGTGCAGCAACGCGAACCCTCGGCCGACGACGGCGTCGCCCACCTCGCTGACCGGCATGGCGCCCGGCACCGGACACGGCCAGCGCAGCCGCAGCAGGCGGTCCTCGCCGGTGAACTCGTCGATGGTGGTGCGGCAGTCCACCCGGGCCACGCCGTTGAACAGCGTCAAGGTCTGGGTGTAGCGCAGCATTTCGCCGATCCGGCCGTGCACGACCAGCCGCTGTCCGAGTGGTCCGTGGTAGGCCCGCACCCGCGCCGGCGATTCCGACGAGCACACCACCGGCCCCTTGGGCAGCAGATGCCAAGGGCCCTCACCCTGCTGCGGGTGTGCCGGGTATTCGTCGTAGACAGCGAGCTCGTTACCCACCCGTCCGTCCGCGATCAACTGACGGCCGTCGTGAATGAGCGACACCACCGCCCCACCCCGGGCCGGGTCAGCGGCCAACCGGTAGTACTCATTTTCGATCTCGCGTCCGGACACCGGTTCCCAGCCGGTGCCCTGGTCCGCGGGAACCAGCCGATAGGCCCGCCAGCCCAGCGATCCGACGTTGCGGGCCAGCCAGCTGACCGACCGCCCGTCGTGCTCGACCAGCGCGGGCAGCTCGACGCCGTCGGCGTCGAGCACCCGCACCCCCGCGGCCAGCGGCGGGTCAACCCGGGCGGTGACGATGTCGGTGCGCTGGTGTGTCAACGCGTTCCACACCACGACGCCGCGGGGGCCGGCCGGAACGTTTACGGCGCGCGACAACACCGCCAAGGAGTTGTCGCGGACCGCGCGACCCAGCTCCCACGCGTCGCGCCAGCCGGTCAGCAGATCGAGGTAGACCTGGTCGGATTCGGAGCCGGTGATCGCGTCGTGGTGCGCGCCGTAGGCCAGCTGCACCCACGCCTTGGCCAAGGCCGCATGCGGGTAGGCGGCGCCGGTCGTCAGCGCGGCGAACACCGCGTAGCGCTCGGCATCCAGCACCGCCGTTTCGGCAGCCCGGTTGGCCTGCTTGGTGTCGATGTAGGAAACGTCCTTGCCGGTGTAGATCGGGTTCATATCGCGGGTTTGCGGCGACGGCACGGACCCCCGCTCGTCCAGCTCGGCACGCACCGCCGCGAAGAACTCGCGCGGTGTCGCGCACACGAATCGCGGCCAGGTGTAGCGCGCGGCCCAGTCGCGGTGGATTTCGGTGACCCACTTGTTCGGCGGGGTGTAGTCGGTGCCGACCGGCAGCAGCACGTTGCGCGTCAGCGCGACCCTCTTGAGCTCGTCGAACAGCGCATGAGTGGACTGCTCGGCCTCTTGGAGCGAGGCCGACGAATCCATCCCCCAGCCCGCCCCATAGTGCGCCGGCATGTAGTGGGTGAGCAGGCCGCGGCCGGATGGCGAGATCCATTCGAACTCGCTGCAGAACTGCATGCCGTCGACGCCGCCGGAGTGGGTCGGGCCCCATTGGTGGTGCGGTCCGCGGGCCCACGAACTCGACGTCAGCCCTGCGTCGGCGGCAATTCCGGGAAACTGCGGGTCGTGGCCGAACACGTCGAGCTGCCATGCGGTCGCCGGATCAGCACCCAGGACATAGCGCTGAAACCCGGTGCCGTGCACCAGGTTTCGGATTGTCGTCTCCGGGCTGGTGAGGTTGGTGTTGGGTTCGTTGTAGGTGCCGCCCATGATTTCGACCCGGCCCTCGGCGATGAAGCGACGAAGATCGGCGCGGTCCTCGGGGCGGGTGTCCCAATACGGTTTGAGGTAATCCACCTCGGCCAGCACGAATTTGTACTCGGGCTCGCGGCGGGCCATTTCCAAGTGCGCGTGCACCAATTCGAAAGCGTTGGCTTGTCGGCCCGGCGGGTCTTCGCGCCACTCGCTGGTATACGCGCCCTGTGTGTTCCACCAGACCGGGTCGTAGTGGAAATGGCTGACCATGAACATCGTCCAGCCGGGCTCGGCCACGATGAACTCGAACTGCACACCGGCGCCGCCGGCCTGCACTCGAGCGGCTCGCCGCTGACCGACGACCGGGGTGCGCACCCTCACCGGAATCTCGAGCACCTCGTGGCCGACGTCGGCGAGTGCTTCGCCGCTCAGACCGTCGCCGTCGATACGTATCGACGTCGCCTTGCCTACCTCGCTGAAAGCGACCCGGACCAGCTGTAATGGCGCTTCCGGCGGCCCAACGAACAGTTCGGTCGACTGCGCCGAAATCAGCTGCATGCCCGCACCTTACGGCGGGCCAACGCCGCGACAAAGGCGTTGCGATAAAGCACGCTTGTCACCGGTTGCTGGAAAGCTCGATGCCATGTCGAACCTGACCACGCAACTGGCAGACCAGCTCGACTGGCACTGGCGCGGATATCTGCGCCCCCGTCTGGACGGCCTCACGACGGCGAGTACTTCTGGTGTTGCACATCAATCGAGAAGCGATCCATCACGGCGCCGAAATCGCTTGCCTGCGCGACCTTTACCTGCACCATGAGTTCCAAGACCAGCCCATCGACCAGGAGGACTGAGTATGCCCGCCCTTGCCCCACCCGTCGCCGACGAGCGCAGCGCGCTGCGTGAGTTCATGGCGTTTCACCAGAGCGCCTACTTCGCCGTGGCGTACGGCCTCACCGACGAACAGGCCCGGTCGGCGCCGTCGGCGAGTGCGCTATCCATCGGCGGGCTGGTCAAGCACGTGACACGCATGCAACGCAGCTGGATGACCCGCGTGGCGGCCGCGCCGGGCGCGCCGCCGAAGGACCCCCGGCCACCCGGCGAGATCGCCAAGGAGTTCTCCGACCAGCACGTGATGCGACCTGACGAGACGCTCGACGGGTTGCTGCGGGCGTTGGCAGAACAGAACGCGACATCGCTGCGACTGGTCCAGACCGCGGACCTCGACGCGGCGGTGCCCGTGCCGCGGGACGTTCCGTATTTTCCCAAAGACCTGGATGCCTGGTCGGTGCGCTGGGTGATCCTGCACGTCATCAACGAATTGGCGCGCCACGCCGGGCACGCCGACATCGTCCGGGAAACCATCGACGGAGCCACGATGTACGACCTGATCGCCGCGCTGGAAGGCTGGGAAATCGAGGGCTGGGTGACACCCTGGAAAGGCGTGAAAAAGCCGTGAAGCTCGGTGGCGAGCGGGTAAAAAGCCTGCTCACCGCGGAGTGAATTGGGACTAGACAGCCCGGGTTTGGCAGACTGCTGGGATGAGTTCTACCAAACACCGAGACTTGGCCAAGCTTGACCGGGTGCCGCTGCCGGTCGAAGCGGCCCGGGTCGCCGTCACTGGTTGGCAGCTCACCCGCTCCGCCGCCCGCGTCGTCACCAAGCTGTCGGCGAAGGGGCCGTGGCAGCAGAAGGTGATCAGGCAGCTCCCGCAGACCTTTGCCGACCTGGGTCCGACGTATGTGAAGTTCGGGCAGATCATCGCGTCCAGCCCGGGCGCGTTCGGCGAATCGCTGTCCCGCGAATTCCGTGGCCTACTCGACCGGGTGCCACCGGCCGACTCCGACGAGGTGCACAAGCTGTTCGTCGACGAGCTCGGCGCCGACCCGGCAGACCTGTTCGCCGAGTGGGACGAAACTCCATTCGCGTCGGCCTCCATCGCCCAGGTGCACTACGCCACCCTGCACAGCGGCGAGGAGGTCGTCGTCAAGATCCAGCGTCCGGGCATCCGCCGCCGGGTCGCCGCCGACCTGCAGATCCTGAAGCGATTCGCCCAGGCCGTCGAACTGGCCAAGTTGGGCCGACGGCTTTCGGCACAAGACGTCGTCGCCGACTTCTCCGCCAACCTGGCCGAGGAGCTGAATTTCCGCCTCGAGGCGCAGTCGATGGAGGCGTGGGTCTCGCACCTGCACGTGTCGCCGCTGGGCAAGAACATCCGGGTGCCGGATGTGTACTGGGACTTCACCAGCGACCGGGTGCTGACGATGGAGCGGGTGCAGGGCATCCGCATCGACGACGTCGCCGCCATTCGCAAGGCCGGGTTCGACGGCACCGAGCTGGTGAAGGCGCTGCTGTTCTCGCTTTTCGAAGGCGGGCTGCGGCACGGGCTGTTCCACGGCGACCTGCACGCGGGCAACCTGTACGTCGACGACCAGGGCCGCATCGTCTTCTTCGACTTCGGGATCATGGGCCGCATCGACCCGCGCACCCGTTGGCTGCTGCGTGAATTGGTGTACGCCCTGCTGGTCTCGAAGGACCATGCCGCGGCGGGCAAGATCGTCGTGCTGATGGGCGCCGTCGGCACCATGAAGCCCGAGGCCGAGGCCGCCCAGGACCTCGAGCGCTTCGCCACCCCGCTGACCATGTCGACGCTGGGCGACATGTCATATGCCGACATCGGGCGTCAGCTGTCGACGCTGGCCGACGCCTACGACGTCAAGCTGCCGCGCGAATTGGTGTTGATCGGCAAGCAGTTCCTCTACGTCGAGCGGTACATGAAGCTGCTGGCGCCGAAATGGCAGATGATGTCCGACCCGCAGCTGACGGGATACTTCGCCAACTTCATGGTCGAGGTCAGCCGCGAGCACCAGTCCGACGTGGAGGTCTAGTGCAGACCCGCAACGGTTTTGCAGTATCAGGAGCCAGTTCCGGGGCCACCGCGCGCGAACCCGAAGGCGACCTGAAGATCTACTACGAGGACATGGGCGATATCGACGACCCGCCCGTGCTGCTGATCATGGGACTCGGCGCGCAGCTGCTGCTGTGGCGGACCGAGTTCTGCGAGAGGCTGGTCGCCCAGGGACTGCGCGTGATCCGTTACGACAACCGGGATGTCGGCCTGTCCGGCAAGACCGAGCGTCGCAGCGTCGGCCAGCCATTTGTCACGCGGTTGGCCCGCTCCTGGGTGGGTCTGCGTAGCAAGGCGACGTACACGCTCGAGGATATGGCCGACGACGCCGCGGCCGTGCTGGACCATCTTGGCATCACGGCGGCCCACGTCGTCGGGGCATCGATGGGCGGGATGATCGCCCAGGTCTTCGCCGCGCAATTCGCCGAGCGCACCAGAACCCTTGGGGTCATCTTCTCCAGCAACAACTCGGCGTTCCTGCCACCGCCGGCGCCACGCGCACTGCTGGCACTGATCAAGGGCCCGCCACCGAGCTCGCCCCGCGACGTCATCCTGGACAACGCGGTCCGGGTGAGCAGGATCATCGGCAGCCCGCGCTACCGCATACCCGACGAGCAGGTTCGCACCGAGGCCGCCGAGGGATACGACCGCGACTACGACCCGCAAGGCATCGCCGGGCAATTCAGCGCAATCCTGGGAAGCGGGAGTCTGGTGCACCACAACCGGCGCATCGTGGCACCGACGGTTGTCATCCACGGTCGGGCCGACAAACTCATGCGGCCGTTCGGCGGACGTGCGATCGCGCGCGCAATAAGTGGCGCCCGATTGGTGTTATTTGACGGAATGGGACATGATCTGCCACAGCAGCTGTGGGACCCGGTGATCGGTGTTTTGACGGGCAATTTCGCCGAGGCCAGCTGAGCCAGAGTCGAGCAGGCGGCTTCGGCGTTTTCAGTTCGTTGCGAGTTTCGCGCGGGTTCCCTTTGCGTTGTAGCGTTGACACATTGGAAGGACGTGACGGTGGCGAACCTGAAGCCGTATTACGAAGAGTCGCAGGCTACTTACGACATTTCGGACGACTTCTTCGCGTTGTTCTTAGACCCCAACATGGTGTACACCTGCGCCTACTTCAAGAACGACGACATGACGCTGGAAGAGGCGCAGCTTGCCAAGCTGGATCTAGGGCTGGACAAGCTGAATCTCGAGCCGGGAATGACGCTGCTCGACGTCGGATGCGGCTGGGGCGGAGCAGTGGTCCGAGCGGTTGAGAAATACGACGTGAATGTCATCGGTATCACGCTCAGCCGAAATCACTACGCGCGCACCAAAGAAAGGCTGGCCGCGATCCCGACCACGCGGCGGGCCGAGGCTCGTCTGCAGGGCTGGGAAGAGTTCGACGACCACGTCGATCGGATCATCAGCTTCGAGGCGTTCGACGCGTTCAAGAAGGAGCGTTGGCCCGCGTTCTGGGACTGGGCCTACAAGACCCTCCCCGACGACAGCCGGATGCTGATGCACAGCATCTTCACGTATCCGCAGTCGCAATGGAAAGAGCGCGGCATCCCGATCACCATGACAGATCTGCGTTTCTTCCACTTCCTCGGTAAGGAAATCTTCCCCGGCGGGCAGATGTGCGGCGAACCCGATATCGTCGACTATGCGCAGGCCAGCGGTTTCTTGCTGGAGCAGACCCAATATCTGCAGCCCCATTACGCCCGGACTCTGGATATGTGGGCGGCCAATCTGGAGGCCAATCGCGAACGCGCCATCGCCATCCAGTCCGAAGAAGTCTACGACCGGTTCATGCGCTACCTCACCGGCTGCGCGGGCCTCTTCCGCAAAGGCATCTCGAACGTCGCCCAGTTCACCCTCACCAAATAGGGCGCCGCTGCCCGCGACACGCCCGAGGTGACAGTCGCGCTGAACTGCGAGGTTTCGCCATTCGTCAAACCGGGCAGCTGCTGAGTAATAAAATTTGCCCCAATCGGGCTCGGGGGATGTTCGGTGCGTTTGGCGGGGAGGGCGCGACACTGATGACTCAAAAACTGGAACCACACTTCGAAGACGTGCAGGCGCACTACGACCTGTCCGATGACTTCTACCGCCTGTTCCTGGATCCGACCCAGACCTACAGTTGCGCCTACTTCGCGCGCGACGACATGACGCTGGAAGAGGCGCAGCTCGCCAAGATCGATTTGTCGCTCAGCAAGCTCGGACTACGGCCTGGCATGACGCTGCTCGACGTCGGCTGCGGCTGGGGCGCCACCATGCGCCGTGCCGTCGAGAAGTACGACGTGAACGTCGTCGGCCTGACGCTGTCCAAGAACCAGGCCGCCCACGTGCAGAAGTCGTTCGACGAGATGGACAACCCGCGCAGCAAGCGAGTGTTGCTGGCCGGCTGGGAAGAG
This sequence comes from uncultured Actinomycetota bacterium, assembly GCA_963794245.1. Lineage (GTDB taxonomy): Bacteria > Actinomycetota > Actinomycetes > Mycobacteriales > Mycobacteriaceae > Mycobacterium. The sequence continues at coordinate 284,507 of CAWCDD010000011.1, forward strand.
TTCGACGAATCCGTCGACCGCATCGTGTCAATCGGTGCGTTCGAGCACTTCGGTCCCGAACGCTACGGCGATTTTTTCAAAATGGCCTATCACGCGTTGCCCGGTGACGGCGTGATGCTGCTGCACACGATCACCGATTTGACGAAACAGGAAGTCATCGACCGGGGTCTACCCATCTCCATCGACCTGCTCCGCTTCATCATCTTCATCCAGCGGGAGATCTTCCCGGGCGGTCGGTTGCCGAAAATTCAGATGGTGGAAGAACATGCGAGCCAAGCGAATTTCCGACTGACTCGGCGCCAGTCACTGCAGCCGCACTACGCCAGAACCCTCGACCTGTGGGCCGAAGCGTTGCAGGCGCACAGGGACGAAGCCATCGAGGTTCAGTCCGAAGAAGTCTACGAGCGCTACATGAAATACCTGACGGGCTGCGCCGACAAATTCCGGGACGGCTACGTCGACGTCAACCAATTCACCCTGGCGAAGTAATCCGGCCGCCTTGACCTGCGGCATCGAATAGCGGGTCCCGGGGCGTGCGCGGGGTATGTTAGGTGCGTTTCGTCAGGAAGGCTCACTGTCATGGCTCGGAAGCTGACACCGCACTTCGCCGATGTGCAGGCTCACTACGACTTGTCGGATGACTTCTTCCGCCTGTTCCTGGACCCCACCCAGACCTACAGCTGCGCGTACTTCGAGCGCGACGACATGACGCTGGAAGAGGCGCAGCTCGCCAAGATCGACTTGGCGCTCGGCAAGCTCGGACTACGGCCCGGCATGACGCTGCTCGACGTCGGCTGCGGCTGGGGCGCCACCATGCGCCGCGCGGTCGAGAAGTACGACGTGAACGTCGTCGGGCTGACGCTCTCCAAGAACCAGGCCGCCCACGTGCAGAAATCGTTCGACGAAATGGACAACCCGCGCAGTAAGCAAGTGTTGCTGGCCGGCTGGGAGCAGTTCGACGAGCCCGTCGACCGCATCGTGTCAATCGGTGCGTTCGAGCATTTCGGCCACGACCGCTACGACGACTTCTTCACGATGGCCCACGGTGTGCTGCCGGATGACGGCGTGATGCTGCTGCACACGATCACCGGGTTGACCGGCCCGCAGTGCATCGAACGCGGCATACCGCTGACGTTCGAGATGGCCCGCTTCATCAAGTTCATCGTCACCGAGATCTTCCCGGGCGGCCGGCTGCCGTCCATCGAAAAGGTGGAGGAGCACTCGTCGAAGCATGGTTTCCGGTTGACCCGCCGCCAATCGCTGCAACTGCATTACGCCAGGACCCTCGATCTGTGGGCGGCCGCGCTGGAAGCCCATGAAGATGAGGCCATCGAGATCCAGTCCGAAGAGGTCTACGAGCGCTACATCAAGTACCTGACCGGCTGCGCCAACGCGTTCCGGGTCGGCTACATCGACGTCAACCAATTCACGCTGGAGAAGTAGCGATCGGGTCGTCACACTGAAGGGTGGCGAACTGCAATCGAGAAACCCAGTGGCACGACACCTCAAATGCCAGAGATGCGCCCGGCCCGGTGTAGGGTCCCCGGGAATGGCCTCCACGCCGAGGTGCCTGTCCATCGGGGGGGACATATGACTAATAGTTCAGCGAGCGCCAGACAGACGCGGTCCAACGCGGCCGACGTCCGAGCACACTACGACCTCTCCAACGAATTCTTCGCACTGTTCGTCGACCCGACCCGCACCTACAGCTGCGCGTACTTTCCGCACGAAGACATGACGCTGCACGAAGCGCAGCTCGCCAAGGTCGACATGACGCTGGACAAGCTGGGGTTGGAGCCGGGGATGACCCTGCTAGACATCGGTTGTGGCTGGGGTTCGGTGATGAAGCGCGCCGTCGAGAAGTACGACGTCAACGTCGTCGGCTTGACCCTGTCCAGGAACCAGTACGCCTACTGCCAGCAGGTGCTCGACACGGTCGACTCGAGCCGTTCGCAACAGGTGCTGCTGAGCGACTGGGCGGATTTCACCGAGCCCGTGGACCGCATCGTCATCATCGAAGCGCTCGAGCACTTCGGCTTCGAACGCTACAACGACTTCTTCAAATTCGCCTACAACACCATGCCTGCAGACGGTGTGATGCTGCTGCACTCGATCACCGCGTTGCATCCAACGCAGATGACCGAGCGCGGCATCCCGGTGACCATCGAGATGGCGAAGTTCATCCGGTTCATCCTGACCGACATCTTCCCGGGGGGCCGGCTGCCATCCATCGAGAAGGTGGAGGAGCACTGCGCGAAGGCGGGTTTCGACGTCACCCACCTCCAGTCGATGCAGTTGGACTTCGCCCATACCCTCGACCTGTGGGCCGCGGCACTGGAGGCGCACAAAGACGAGGCCGTCGAGATGCAGTCCGAAGAGATGTACGAGCGGTACATGAAGTTCCTGACCGGCTGCGCGAATGCGTTCCGGGTGGGCTATATCGACTGCAACCAGTTCACGCTGGAAAAGTAGACTCATGTGTCGGGCAGCGGGGGGCCGGGCGCGCAGCACCGCCGGCGGTTAAGCAGTCCGATTAAGTATTGGTATCGTTGCTGGTCAATCGGGTGACGATGGGTAGTGGGTTTGAAGCAGTGAATTCAGGAGAAATAGACGACCATGGCTGAGCAACCGACTAGTGCGACGAAGATCCGGACGCGGTCCGAAGACATCCAGGCGCATTACGACGTCTCCGACGATTTCTTCGCCCTGTTCCAGGACCCGACCCGGATCTACAGCTGCGCGTACTTCGAGCCGTCCGACCTCACCCTCGAAGCAGCTCAATACGCGAAGATCGACCTGAACCTGGACAAGCTGGATCTCAAGCCCGGCATGACCCTGCTGGACATCGGTTGCGGGTGGGGCACCACCATGCGGCGCGCCGTGGAGAAGTACGACGTCAACGTGATCGGTCTGACGCTGTCGAAGAATCAGCACGCCCGCTGTGAGCAGGTGCTGAGTGGCATCGACACCAACCGGTCACGACGGGTGCTGCTGCACGGTTGGGAGGACTTCACCGAACCGGTCGACCGCATTGTGTCGATCGAGGCCTTCGAGCACTTCGGGCATGAGAACTACGACGACTTTTTCAAGCGGTGTTTCGACATCATGCCCGACGACGGCCGGATGACCGTTCAAAGCAGCGTCAGCTACCACCCCTACAACATGAGCGCCCGGGGCAAGAAACTCACCTTCGAGACCGTGCGCTTCATCAAGTTCATCATCACCGAGATATTCCCGGGTGGCCGCCTGCCAACCACCGAGATGATGGTCGAACACGGCGAAAAGGCGGGTTTCGTTGTCCCCGAACCGCTTTCGCTGCGGTCGCACTACGTCAAGACGCTGCGGATCTGGGGGGACACGCTGGAGTCCAACAAGGACAAGGCCATCGAGGTCACTTCCGAAGAGGTCTACAACCGCTATATGAAGTACCTGCGCGGCTGCGAGCACTACTTCGGCGACGAGATGCTGGACTGCAGCCTGGTGACCTACCTCAAGCCTGGCGCCTCGAATTAGTTGCGCCCGATCTTTCTGCGGCTGTCGGATTAGGGCTGCGTCGTTCGTCGGATAGGTAGAGAGTGGAGCACGAGGCTTCGCTCACTACCGGAGGTGACGAACATGCAGTATTTCGCGCTGTTGATCAGCAAGGAGCAAGACCGCACACCCGACGATCCCGCCGCAGCGATGGCAGCATGGCAGAACTTCCACGCCAAAGCGGGTTCAGCGATCAAAGCCGGAGACGCGCTGGCGCCCGCTGCCGCCGCGGTGGTCATCACCGGCGGCCCGGACGCGCCGATGGTCACCGACGGGCCCTTCGCCGAGGCCGCCGAGGTGGCCTGCGGCTACTACGTGTTCGAAGTGGAAAACCTCGACGAGGCACTGGCGCTGGCGCGCGACATCCCGATCGCCACGTATGGCGCCGTGGAATTGTGGCCGGAGGTCCACTCGATGGAGCCGTCCCGCAAGCTCACCGGCAATGACTGGCTCGCACTGCTGCTGGAACCCGCCGCATCCGCACACACGCCCGGGACACCGGAATGGGAAGCGGTGGCGGCAAAGCACGCAGATCTGCACGCGGCGGCGGGCGATCACGTGATCGGCGGCGCCGCATTGCACGATCGGTCCACGGCGACGACCGTGCGGGTGCGCGATGGCGAGGTCCTGATCACCGACGGGCCCTATGTGGAAGGCGCCGAAATCGCCACCGGGATCTACCTGCTTGACGCAGCCGATCGCGACGAGGCCGTCAAGATCGCGTCGATGATCCCCGCTTCGACGGTGCAGCTGCGGCAACTGGCCGGAGTCTCGGCACTCTAATCGCCCGCAATGACCAACCTGGACGGCGTCTTCCGCCGGGAATGGGGTCCCGCCGTCGCCGCGCTCGCGCGGTGGTCCGGTGACCTCACCGTCGCCGAGGACGCCGTCCAGGAGGCCTGCGCCGAGGCGCTGCGCAGCTGGCCCGACGACGGTGTGCCCGATAACCCCGGCGGGTGGCTGCTCACCGTCGCCCGCAACCGCGCCCGGGATCGGCTGCGCCGCGAATCAGTGCGTCCCGGAAAGGAATTGGCGGCTGTCGTGGACGACATCAGGGTGCGCACCGACCGCACCGACCCACATCCGGTTCGCGACGACGAGCTGCGGATGATGTTCACCTGTGCGCATCCGGCGCTGGATCGGCAGTCGCAATTGGCGCTCACGCTGCGGTTGGTGTCCGGGCTGACCGTCACCGAGATCGCGCGTGCGCTGCTGCAGACGGACATCGCCGTCGGTCAGCGAATCACGCGCGCCAAGAACAAGATTCGCCACGCTAACATCCCGCTGCGGGTGCCGCCGGCGCAGCTGTTGGGTGAGCGGACACCACACGTTCTCGGTTGCCTCTATTCGGTGTTCACCGAGGGGTACTGGTCAACCGCGGGCCCGTCGGCGATTCGCGACGAACTGTGCGACGAAGGCGTTCGGCTGGCCGGGGAGTTGTGCGCGCTGATGCCGGACGAGCGCGAGGCGCACGCCCTGGCCGCCCTGATGCTGCTGCACGACTCGCGGCGCGCAACCCGAGTCGACGACGCCGGGATGCTGGTGCCGCTCGAGGCGCAGGATCGCCGCAAGTGGGACCGCGGCCGCATTGCGCGCGGGCTGGATCGGCTGCGGCGGGCCGAGGGTTCGACCGGCCCGTACCTGCCCCAGGCGGTGATCGCCGCACTGCACGCGACGGCGGCATCCTGGGAGGACACCGACTGGGTCACCATCTGCACGGCCTATGACCGGCTCTTGGAGTTGACGGGTTCGCCGGTGGCAGGCGCCAACCGCGCGCTGGCGGTCGGCTTCCGCGACGGCCCCGACGCCGGTCTTGTCGCACTGGACGAAGTGGCACGTGATCCACGGCTGACCCGGTCGAATCTGGTAGCGACGGTAAGGGCCGATCTGCTTCGGCGCGCGGGACGGCCCGGCGAAGCGCTCACCTGGTATCGAACGGCGTTGGAGTCCAACGGTTCTGAGCCCGGGCGCGACTTCCTGCGGCGACGTATCGCCGAATGCGGCGGCTAGCCTGCCGAGCGTCGAGTTGTCGGGCCGATTTCGGAGGAAAACGCCCGACAAGTCGACGTTCGGCGTGACTACGCCTCGGAGAAGTTCCGGGTGACGGACGGGTCCACCGGAATGCCCGGGCCGGTCGTCGTCGACACGGTGATCTTCTTCAGGTAGCGGCCCTTCGACGACGACGGCTTGAGCCGCAGCACTTCGTCGATCGCGGCGCCGTAGTTCTCCACGAGGTTCTTCTCGTCGAACGAGGCCTTGCCGATCACGAAGTGCAGGTTCGCCTGCTTGTCGATGCGGAAGTTGATCTTTCCGCCCTTGATGTCGGCGACGGCCTTGGCGACGTCGGGCGTCACGGTGCCGGTCTTGGGGTTCGGCATCAGACCGCGCGGACCCAGCACACGCGCGATGCGACCGACCTTGGCCATCTGGTCAGGGGTCGCGATCGCGGCGTCGAATTCCAGCCAGCCGCCCTGAATCTTCTCGATCAGGTCGTCGCTGCCGACGATGTCGGCGCCGGCGGCCTGCGCCTGTTCGGCCTTGTCACCCACGGCGAACACCGCGACGCGGGCGGTCTTGCCGGTGCCGTGCGGCAGGTTGACCGTGCCGCGGACCATCTGGTCGGCCTTGCGCGGGTCGACGCCGAGCCGGATCGCCACCTCGACGGTCGCGTCCTGCTTGGACGAGGACGTCTCCTTGGCCAGCTTGGCGGCCTCCAGCGGGGTGTACAGATTGTCCCGGTCGATCTTCTCGGAGGCGGCGCGGTAGGCCTTGCTGTTCTTGCTCATGATTTATCCAATCTGGTGTTGGGTCGTGGTTAATTCGGGCCGAAGCTGGCCCTCCCACGGTGGTGCTGAGGATTACTCGACGGTGATCCCCATCGACCGGGCGGTGCCGGCGATGATCTTGGCAGCGGCGTCGATGTCGTTGGCGTTGAGATCGGCCTTCTTGGTCTCGGCGATGTCGCGCACCTGATCCCAGCTGACCTTGGCGACCTTGGTCTTGTGCGGTTCGGCCGAGCCCTTGCCCACGCCGGCGGCCTTGAGCAGCAACTTGGCGGCGGGCGGCGTCTTGAGCGCGAAGGTGAAGCTGCGGTCCTCGTAGACCGTGATCTCCACCGGGATCACGTTGCCGCGCTGGTTCTCCGTCGCGGCGTTGTACGCCTTGCAGAACTCCATGATGTTGACGCCGTGCTGGCCGAGCGCGGGCCCCACCGGCGGGGCGGGGTTGGCCTGCCCGGCCTGGATCTGCAGCTTGATCAGCCCGACGACTTTCTTCTTCGGGGCCATGAGATTGTGACGTTCCTTCCTGGTTTATGCGTCCAGCCGTTCCCGCGAACGGGGCCGGCTGGCTAGATCTTGGAGACTTGGGTAAAGGTGAGTTCCACGGGTGTTTCGCGGCCGAAGATCGACACCAGCACCTTGAGCTTCTGTTGTTCGGCGTTGATCTCGTTGATCGTGGCCGGCAGCGTGGCGAACGGCCCGTCCATGACCGTCACCGATTCGCCGACCTCGTACTCGACGTCAATAACCGGACGTTCCAGCCCACCGGCCTCGGTGGCGGCAGCAGCGGTGGCGGCACCCTTGGCGGCCTTCTTCGTCGCCGCCGGCGGCAGCAGGAACTTCACCACGTCGTCGAGCCGCAGGGCCGACGGGCGAGAGGTCGCGCCGACGAATCCGGTCACGCCGGGGGTGTTGCGCACCGCGGCCCACGAGTCGTCGGTCAAGTCCATGCGCACCAGGATGTAGCCCGGCAGCACCTTGCGGTTGACCTGCTTGCGCTGCCCGTTCTTGATCTCGGTGACCTCTTCGGTGGGCACCTCGACCTGGAAGATGTAGTCGCCCACGTCCAGGTTCTGCACACGGGTTTCGAGGTTGGCTTTCACCTTGTTCTCGTATCCCGCGTAGGAGTGGATGACGTACCAGTCGCCGGGCTTGCTGCGCAGGTCGGCCTTGAGCGCGGCGGCAGGGTCGGCCTCCTCGGCCGATTCCGCGTTCTCGGCGGGCTCCGGGGCCTCGGGGGCCTCGGAGGTCTCCGCGGTCTCAGGGGCCTCGACGACCTCGGCGGGCTCGTCTACGTCGACCGCTTCGCCCGCGGACGTGTCACCGTCGAAGGTAGTCACGGTTTTCAGTCCTCTCTATCACTCTGGAAAGCTCAGCCGAACACCAACAGCACGAGCTTGGTCAGGCCAAAATCGGCAAGACCTACCAGCGCCACCATGAACGCCAGGAACACCAGCACCACGGACGTGTAAGTGAGCATCTGCTTGCGGTTCGGCCAGATCACCTTCCGCATCTCTGCAACGACCTGCTTGAGGTAGTTGTAGATGAAAACGAACGGGTTAGCCGTACGGTCCCCGGGTTTCTTCGGCTTCTTGGCCTTCTTGGCTGCCGGGGTTTTCTTGTCCTGCTTGGCGACTTCGACCTCGTCCGAGGACTCTATGTCGACGTCGTCGTCGGTATCCGCCACTCGCTGCCGGGACCGCTTACCGGTCGGACGTTGCGGACGCGTCGCAGACTTGGTCACCACAGCCGTCCGGCCACCGCTCGTGCTTTCGTCGGTGTCACCGCCGTCGCGTGCGGCGTCGTTGGCAGCGTCGCCTTCGTCGCTCACCGCATGCTCCTTTGTTCGCTAGCTATCTCACGATTTGTCCCGCGCTGATCGGGCACCTCAGTGTCCAGCATGGCACGCTTCGCCTCTTGCAGGGGCGACAGGACTTGAACCTGCAACCTGCGGTTTTGGAGACCGCTGCTCTGCCAGTTGAGCTACGCCCCTTCGCGGTTGGCAGGCCAACCTGCGCTTACCTACCGGGGCCTACATGACACGCGCGCTCTCCGTTCGGTGATCGCCGAACCTACGGACAGCGCGCTGTAATGGGAAAACCCCGAGGTCCGAGTGTACATCGGCACGCGAGTCAGATACTAATTACGCGGTTCTGACGACCTGCCCGGATGCGGGGTCCCATTTGAGCTGGACGGAACCGTCGTCCGGAACCTCGTTGTATTGCCCCATCAACGTGGTGTAGGCCTCCATCACGACCTCACCGTCGTCGTCGGTGCAGACGTTCTTGGTGAGGACGATGTCGGCGCCGAAACGCTCGTTGACCGACACGACGTCCATCCGCCCCCACAGCTTGTCGCCCGCCAGGATCGGCCTGTTGAAGACGAACCGCTGTTCAACCTGGACAATCACCAAGCTCTCCATGCCCAGGTCGACGTGGCGGAAGAAATCCAACTGCACGTGCTTGGCGAAGATCGTGACGAGGGTCAGCGGCGCGACGATGGCGTCGTAGCCGAGTTCTGCTGCCGCGGTCTCCTCGAAGTAGGCCGGGTGGTCGTTCTTGATCGACCGGGCGAACTCGCGAAGCTGCTCGCGGCCCACCACGTAGTAGTCCGGATACCGCCAGACCATGCCGCGTATATCGGTTTTGAGCGCCATGGGCTACGCCAACGTGGCCGACGCGATGGCCCGTCCGAAGATCTTCTTGCCGCCGGTAGTGGCGCTGATTGCGATAACGACCGACCTGCTCTCCGGATCGACAGACTTGACCCGACCGCTGAAGACCAGCTCGGCACCCTTGCCGTCGTTGGGCACCGGCACGACCGCCGTGAATCGCACGTTGTACTCGGTGACCGCACCGGGGTCGCCGACCCACGAGGTGACGTAACCGCCGCCGATGCCCATGGTCAGCATGCCGTGGGCGATCGCGGTGTCCAGCCCGACGATCTTGGCGATCTCATCGTCCCAGTGGATCGGGTTCAAGTCACCCGAAACTCCCGCATAGTTCACCAGATCCTGGCGCGTGAGCGGATAGGTCTTCTCCGGCAGCTGGTCGCCCACCTTCACCGAGCTGAACTCACGCAGTGGCATCAGAAAAACCCTCTTCTCCATCGTCGCCGGCACGGCCCGCCAGGGTCGTGTAGGTCTCCTGGACAGTCTCGCCGTCTTCGTTGGTGATGATGTTCTTGGTCACGATGATCTGGGTGCCGTGCGACACACGCACCGACTCCACGTATACGTCGCAAAAGAGCCGGTCGCCCGCCACCAGCGGCTTGGAGTACTTCAGCACCTGGTCGACCTGAACGATCTGCGCGTCCTGGATCGCGACGTTGGCGTACTTGAAGAACGCCGTCTGAGCCTGGTAGCCGAACACACAGCAAAATGTCAGCGGGGCCAGCAGCCCCTTGTAGCCGAGCTCGGCGGCGGCGTCCTCATCGGAGAAGCACGCGTCGGCGTTCTGCACGGCCCCCGCGTACTCGCGGATCTTCTCCCGCTCCACCTCGTAGTAGTCGGGATAGCGATAGTGCATCCCGACGATGTCTGTGGTCAACGGCACGGCTACAAAACCTACCTGGTCAATCTCGGCTAAACGGTCGCCAACAATTAGCGCGTCTCGCGATGCGCCTGGTGCTTGCCGCAGTTCGGGCAGAATTTCTTCAGCTCCAGCCGGTCCGGGTCGTTGCGGCGGTTCTTTTTGGTGATGTAGTTGCGGTGCTTGCACACGTCGCAGGCCAAAGTGATCTTGGGCCGCACATCGGTACTTGAAGCCATTTCAGTTCTCTTTCACACGTCACATTGTTGTGTTGTAGCGATGGCCGGACTCGAACCGGCGACCTAACGATTATGAGTCGTTCGCTCTAACCGACTGAGCTACATCGCCTCTGACACGCGCCGCCCGCCTGCTCGGCGTCCCGCCGAGCCCCCTAACGGAATCGAACCGTTGACCTTTTCCTTACCATGGAAACGCTCTACCGACTGAGCTAAGGGGGCCTGAACCCGTAGCGATCAGTCGTGCCTCGGGCCTAAAAGAGGGTACAGCGCGACGCGCGACCGCACCAAACGACCGGCAGCGGTCAGCCCCCGTCGCTGCCGCGGTGCGGTTGCCATGCGCTGAGGTCGCTGAACTCGTCGTAAATGTCCTCTTGGTCACCGGGTCCGTCCGAGGTGTCGCCGAGCAGCGTCCGCAGCGCGAGATGGACGGCCTCGCGGGCGTCGGCCAGGTGATACCGGCGTATTGCCTCCTGGACAAGGTCGTCGTCGATCTCCATTTCGACCTTCTTCAGCATGGACAAACAATACCCACCGGATACGTGCCCAACCGTTCGACAAAAGCACCGTTGACAGGCCACGACGCGCCCGAAATGCCAGGTCTGTTGGCCGGGTCATAGTCTGGTGCGGTGACAGACTCGTCAGCGGACCGACTGTATTTCCGCCAACTGCTCGCCGGCCGCGATTTCGCCGCCGGCGATATGTTCGCGACACAGATGCGCAATTTCGCGTACCTGATCGGTGACCGTCAGACCGGGGATTGCGTCGTGGTCGACCCGGCGTACGCGGCCGGCGAGCTGGTAGACGCCGTGGAGGCCGACGGCATGCACCTGTCCGGCGTGCTGGTGACCCACCACCACCCGGACCACGTGGGCGGGTCGATGATGGGTTTCGAGCTCAACGGACTGGCCGAGTTACTCGAGCGGACCAGCGTCCCGGTGCACGTGAACACCCATGAAGCGCTTTGGGTTTCGCGAGTCACCGGGGTTGCCATCGGTGACCTGACCACGCATGAGCATCACGACAAGATCAGCATCGGCGACATCGAGATCGAGCTGCTGCACACTCCGGGTCATACGCCCGGTAGCCAGTGCTTTCTGCTCGACGGTCGGCTGGTTGCCGGTGACACGCTCTTCCTGGATGGCTGCGGGCGCACCGACTTTCCGGGCGGCGACTCCGATGAGATGTACCGCAGTCTGCAGCAGCTGGCTACGCTGCCAGGCGACCCGACCGTGTTTCCGGGACACTGGTATTCCGTCGACCCGAGCGCGTCGCTGGCCGAGGTGAAGCGTTCCAACTATGTGTATCGAGCCACCAATCTTGATCAGTGGCGAATGTTGATGGGCGGCTAACGGATCGTTGCGCTTCGGCAGCCGGACCAGCAGAATTTCGGGTGCATGTCGCTGTGATATAGCGGAGGGATGGATTCAATGGGGTGGATCCAGGGCAGCTGGCACGGGATCACCGACGTTGAGTCCAGCACCTGGTTGGCATGGGCGGCGTGGGCGGCGATTGCGCTCGGCATCATCGCGCTGGTGTTTACCAACCACCAGATCAGCCGCAACCGGCGACTGGCCGCCGAGCAGACTCGGCCCCACGTCGGCATGCTGATGGAGCCGCATGCGGCGGACTGGCATGTGATCGAGCTGGTGGTCCGCAATTTCGGCCGCACCGCGGCCTACGACATCCGGTTTTCATTTCCGACTCCACCGACGGTGGCCGAATACGAGAATTCCAGCGACGGCTATGCCGAAGTCGTCGAATTGCAACTCCCCCGCGAATTGCCGGTGCTTGCGCCCGGCCAGGAGTGGCGGATGGTCTGGGATTCGGCGCTCGACCGCGCCGAAATCGGCGGTGCCATCGAATCTCGCTTTGCCGGGTCGGTGATCTACTACGACCGCCCCGACAAGCCGCGCGGGTGGAGGTTCTGGGAACGCGAGCGCCAGCCGCTTCAGACCAACGTGGTGCTGGACTGGGAGGCCCTGCCGCCCGTTCAGCGCATTGAGTTGATGACGACGCACGACCTGGCCAAGAGGGAAAAGCAGAAGCTGGAACTGCTGCGCAGCCTGCTGACCTACTTTCACTACGCGAGCAAGGAAACGCGCGCCGACGTGTTCCGCAGCGAGATCGAACGAATCAACAACGCGGTGGCCGAGACTCAAGACCGCTGGCGCGCCCGGCAGCTCGACGCACCCACCGACGTCGGCCTGCGCTTGGGTAATGGCGAAAACGATCTGGGTAAACATCACGGCGAGCACGTGTGACGGTCGGGTTAGGTCCGGCCCAGCGGGGTCGCGCAACGTCAATCTGATTCAATCGACTCCATGAGCGGTCCGGTTACCTACAGCCTCAAGGATGCCGTCGCGGTCATCAAGATGGATGACGGCAAGGTCAATGCGCTGGGTCCGACTATGCAGGCTGCGATCAACGAGGCGATCGACCAGGCCGACAGCGACAACGTCGGCGCGCTGGTGCTCACCGGCAATGAGCGGGTGTTCAGCGGCGGATTCGACCTGAAGATCCTGACCTCCGGCGAGGCCCAGCCCGCGATCGACATGCTCAGGGGCGGCTTCGAGTTGTCGTATCGACTCCTGTCCTACCCGAAGCCGGTGGTGATCGCCTGCACGGGACATGCCATCGCGATGGGGGCGTTCCTGTTGTCCTCCGGCGACCACCGGGTGGCCGCCCACGCCTACAACATCCAGGCCAACGAGGTGGCGATCGGCATGACGATCCCCTATGCGGCCCTGGAGATCCTGAAGCTGCGGCTGACGCAGTCGGCGTATCAGCAAGCCACCGGGCTGGCCAAGACGTTCTTCGGTGAAACCGCTCTCGCCGCAGGCTTTGTCGACGAGATCGCGTTGCCCGAGATGGTGGTCAGCCGCGCCGAAGAAGCCGCGAAGGAATTCGCCGGCCTGCACCAGCACGCCCACGCCGCAACAAAATTGCGTGCCCGCGCAGATACGCTCAAGGCGCTGCGCGCCGGAATCGACGGCATAGAAGCCGAATTCGGCCTGTAAGGAGGAGGCGATGCGGTTGCCCGGGCAACCGCCTCACCTCCCGTCGCCTCCTCCAATCCGAAGTGTGGCACGCCGGCGATGAGTCGTCACTTCACCCTTGCGGCCCCAGCGTCAAACGGCCCAGCGGAACCGTTTGAGATACCCCGCCCAGTCCCACGTCAGCAGGAATTCCTGCGCCGCCTCATGACCCTTGGCGTACAGCGCCGCAAGGCGATTCGCCGCTACATCGAAGTCGAGCACGCCCACATCGGTCGATTCGACGGCGATCGCGCGGGCCGCAACCCACGGCTGGTTGAGGTGGGTCTGGTCGTGGCCCGCCAGGATGGTGGTGAGCAGACTTTCCAGCAACGCCGTCTGCTCGAAAAAGCGCAGGGGTTTCAGCGCGGGCATGACCGCGCTGAAACCTTCATTGAGCCTGGGTAAGACCGTGATCCCAAATGTGGGCCAGCGTGGCGGTTTTCCGTCGAACCGGTCAAACGTGTCGATCGGAAAGTTTGACAGCACACCACCATCGACGAGGGTGGACGTTGCGCCGCTGACCCCGGTCAGCTTGACCGGGGGGTAAAAGAACGGGATCGCCATCGACGCGCGCACGGCGTCGGCGACCAGCTGCTCATCGGGGTCCAGCCCGTAGAGCCGCCGGTAGTCCCAGGGCAGTCTGACCAACTGTGCCGCGGTCAAGTCGGCAACGGTGACCACCAGCTTGTGGTGCCGTCCCTCGGGCAGCATGCCGTCCTCGAGGACCAGATCACCGAAGTAGGTGACACCCAGGTTCTTCAGCTCGCTGCGAATCCAGTCGTAGGCGGCGTCACCCCGAAACATGCTGGTGTCCCGGACAAGTCCCCACGCGGCACCGAGGATGGGCACGGGTCCCGCGTCGCGCCATTTGCTCAGCGGCGCCGACAGCGCGAGCTCCTTGACCTCCTGGCTCGTCAGCTGGTCGCCCTTGGACGCGCCGGCCAAGATCGCACCGACCACCGATCCGGCCGAGACCCCTGACACCCGCGGGAAGGTGTATCCCGCGTCCATCAAGGCGACGATGGCACCGACCAGGCCGATGAACTTGACGCCCCCACCGGAGAGGACGAGATCTGCGGATCTCGGCTGCCGGCTCGCCTTGGCCATCACTCCCCTTGCGCTGAAACCCAGTCGTAGGCAAGGTATTTGCCGTCGAAAGTCACGACGACGCGATCACCCGACGGGTGCGGCTTCTTCTGCAGGTCGACGCTGAAGTTGATCGCGCTCATGATGCCGTCACCGAACTGCTCGTGGATCAGTTCCTTGATGGCGCCACCGTACACCTGAAGTGCTTCGTAGAAGCGGTAAATGGTGGGGTCAGTCGGCACCCCTCCAGCTGAGGAGGTGGGCAGTCCCCCGCGCATCGGCGGCGCCGCGAGCACCGGAACAACCGACTGGTCGAGACCGAGCATCTCAGCCAGCAGCTTGCCGAACTCCGGCGGAATCGGATGCTGGCCGAGCAACGCCGAGGTCGTCCACACCACCGGCCGGTCGATGGCGTCGGCCAGCTCCTGCCAGGTGAGCCCGCGCGTCAGGCGCGCAACGACGATCTGTTCGGTGATGTCGTTTCTGTTCATGAATCCAGCATGCTGCACGCGGGCTAAGTGCGCTTGGTGGCGGTAACCACACGCGTTGCAAACCAGGGACCGCCGTACCACATGCGCCAACCGAGGTTGCGGCGTCGCACGTCATCCCAACCGAGGTCGCGCAAATGTGCGGCGTGGCGGCTGGTTTCCCAGAGGTCGGCGATCGCGAGGCGGCCACCCGGGCGCAACACCCGAATCGCTTCGTCCAAGGCCTTGCGCCGGCCCTCGGGGCTCGGGATGTTGTGGATGGCCAGGCTGCTGACGATCGCGTCCACGCTCTCGTCGGCCAACGGCAGCGCGGTCATGTCGGCGGTGTGCACCTCGATGCGGTCGGCGACGTTTTCCAGCTCGGCGTTGGACAACGTTGCCTGCTGCGAATTTTCGGTCTGGTCGGCACGCCAGAGATCGACGCCCAAGGCACGGCCACGCGGTAACCGTTTGGCCGCGGCGAGCAAGACCGCGCCGCGGCCACATCCGAGATCGAGCACGGTTTCGTCGCCTTGCAGCCCCAGTTCGTCAAGGATCCGATCCCACACCACGAACTTGCCGCGCCTGGTTGCGTAGATGTAGGAGGCGGTCGTGGCGAGAACCTCGACCGCCGAGGCCGCGCCGAGCACTGCCGCCAGCCGGTTACCGCGGGCCAGGGCGACGCCCGCGCCGGCGAACAGGACAGCCGAGATGCCGGCCACCCCCGCCACCTGCGCCCCGGCCGAGACGGTGTGGAACGACCCGTCGTAGCCGTATTCGCCCCTGTGCTCCCGCGTCGTGTCTGCCACCGTCCCGGCCTTCACCAGCGTCCGCGGTGGACGACTTCGTTGAACGGGCGCCGATCCGGCTTACGGATCGGGGTGAGCGGGCGATCGGCCGGATACCCGACGCCGAGCATGAAGGCCACCAGGTAGTCGTCCGGGACACCCAGGATCGCGCGCGCCTTCTCCTGATCGCCCACCGACGAATGGCCGGTGCCGATGCCCAGGTCGGTGGCCGCGATCATCATCGCCATCGTCGCCTGGCCCACGTCGTAGTTGTCGGTCACCAGCCGGCGATCATCCGGTGGCACCGGTATGACCAACACGATTGCGGCCGGGGCCGCCGCGATATGACCGGCGCCGCGCCAGACCGTGGACAGCTCCTGCAGCGCAGCCGGGTCGGTGACGATCACAAAGTCCCACGGCTGGCGGTTTTTCGCGGACGGCGCCCGCCATCCGGCCTCGGCGATCCGGTTCAGGTCGTCCTCTGGCACCGGTTGGGGCTGGTATCGCCGGACATTGCGCCGAGCGCAGATCGCATCCCAGGTTTCCATCTCGATCCTCTCGTCTGCGCCCGCCGCTGCCGCGAATGCCGGTGTGTCTTGCCCTTTCTCAGGTTAGCCACACCGGATTCGTCAAGGCGACCATCGTGCCGAGCCGCCCCCACCGCCCGTCGCGCACCTCGAGTCGGGTAAAACGTGCCGTCGCGGCGTCGAGCTCCCACTGCAGCCGGGTGCGCGTCGAGGACACCGATGCTCGTCGGATGCAGCCGGCCGCGGTGATCAGGGCGGCGGTTGTACCGGGAGCCCCACTGATCACGGCGGTGACCGTCACCGGCGTCTCGGGGAGAACCCGCAGCTGCTGCCCGGGCCCGGCCACATCGCCGCCGCGGGGGCAGGACGCGGTCAGCTCGCACGCGACGTCGCGGGAGCCCACGATGTAGGAGCGGCCGCGACGCAGCCCGTCGACGATTGCGGGGATCGACAGCTCGGCCGCGTGCACGGCCGTCTGGGGCGCGCCCACCAACTGGTGTTTGGCGTGCGAGTCGCTGCCGCCAACCGCAACGACGCGCCGGCCATTGCGCAGCAGCCTTTGCCAAATACGCAGGGACAGTTCATCATCGACGTTCCACCGGCCGTTCCACACCTCCAGCGCGTCCACGTCGGCGAATCCGAATTCCCACGCCGAGCCCGGCAGTGGCGCGGCGGGATGGGCGGCGACCACCAGTCCACCGGCTTGGCGCACCTCGGCGGCGAAGCGGGGAAACACCCCGTCGCGCGGCCCGTATCGCCAGTCCACCCAGGCGCACGGAGGCAGGCCGACAGCCAGCCAGTGTCCGTGGCGGGTAGTGACCTCCTCGCCCGGAATCACCAACAGCGATCCGGTGTGGCAGCCAGGCCATACCCGGTTGGCCGAGGTGGTGTTGTGTTCGGTGGAGACGATGAAATCGAGTCCGCCGGCGTGCGCGGCCGACACGAGTTCGCCGGGATCGCGCTCACCGTCGGAGTGAACCGTGTGCAGATGCAGATCGCCGCGATACCAGCGCGCACCACCGACCGAGGCGGGCGTAAACGCGCTCGACGCCGCGTCCTGCGCGGCCGGCCGCCCGTTGTGGGTGGCGGGCGGCTCGGTGTCCAACGTGACCCGCACCTGCCACGCCATTCCCCACGGGCTCAGCACCACCGGGCCCAGCCCTACCGCCCACACCCCCGGCTCGATGGGGCCTGCCAGATAACCGGGCGTGGCATAGCCATTGGAGATCACAAAGCAGTCGCGGGCCCCGCCGGACCAGCCCCGGAACCCGGCCGCATTGCCCAAGTCGTGGCCGGCAGGGCCAAACATCCCTAGATCCAACACATTTCGCGCCAAGCCACCCACGCCGAAGTCGTGGGAAGTGGCCACCCGAATTTGTTGCACGCCCCGCGGTACGTGGAACGGCAGGTAAGCCCACCGGTAGATGCCAAAACCAAACCGCCCCGAAAACGCTATCTCGATCGCTTTGCCGTCGCGTTGCCCGGTGACGGCACCGGGCACGACCTTCGCGATGCTCATGACTGTCTCCCGTCGGCACGTTGCCACTCCGACGACGGCGGCGGGTACACCCACAGCATTCGCCATGAAGGTCTAACCAACCGTTACATCGACACGAACGCCCGCTGTAGGGCTGATGAGTTTGCGCTACGCCAACGGATTTGAAGTCGCTACCTTGCCGAACGTTGTGCAGCCACGAACAGATTGCCGGGAACGTCGTTCTCGACTTCTTCCGGGGCGCTGCGGCCATAGCCGGCCATCAGCTCCAGAGACGGGGTCACCGTCACATCCCACCCGTGGCGAGAAAACCAGTCACCCACGTCCTCCCGCTCTTCGAAGTACCACAATTCGTCGGTGCTGGGGACCTGTCGCTGCGGGTCGGATTTGGCGAACGCCGCGCGGACGCGATCCATCCGCGCCCGCCGGCGCGTGCGGGCTTCGGGGTCGAGGAATTTCGGTCCCAGCGCCTCCACGCCGACCCGGCTCCCGGTGACTGTCAGCCCCTGCACGCGTTCGAAGAGTAGCTCCTGGGCCGCGGCCGGCAGATAAGGCATCAGCCCCTCGGCCGACCAGACACTGGGTGCCGAGGCGTCAAAACCAGCCTCCTGCAACGCCTTCGGCCAGTCCTGGCGCAAGTCCACCGGGACCGCGATCCGGTTGCAGGCGGGTTCTGCCCCGTGTTCAGCCAACGTCGACGCTTTGAAATCCAACACCCTGGGCTGGTCGAGCTCGTAGACCGTCGTGCCGTCCGGCCACGGCAACCGCCAGGACCGCGAGTCCAGGCCGGCCGCCAGGATCACCGCCTGGGAAATGCCCGCCGTCGTCGCGTCCAGGAAGAACGCGTCGAAAAAGGCGGTCCGGGAAGCCATGTAGCCGACCATCGCCTGCATCTGCTGCGCCAAATTGGGTTCGGTCTCGAGGAGCTCGGCGGGTAGCTGCGGCGCGGAGTACCAGTTCCACACTCCGTCGCCGGCGGCGTCGAGGAAGACGCGCGCGAACGGATCGCGGATCAGTGGATTTTCGCTCTCGGTCTCGGCCGCGCGGGATGCGGCGACCCCCAGCGCCGTCGCCCCCACGCTCTCGGTGATCTCCCAGCTGTCGTTATCGGTTCTGGCCACGCTCAAGTCCTCCCGGTTGACACATGCCTTGGGCGACCTTACGTGAGCGAGTTGTCCGCAGGCTGTGTCCGTCGGCGGCGCCCCGCTACCGTTGACCCGCAGGTGAACAAGCTGTCCGTCAAGTTCATGCACGCTTGCCCGGAGGTATCCGGTTAAGTTGTCGGCGGGCCGCTAACAGCGTGGCCCCGGTCCGAAGGATCCTGACATGCGAGTTGACGGGCGCGATATCAGCGTTTCGGGCAGCTTGCTGCAACCGGTGAACCGGCGGACCAACGACATTCTGCGGCTGATCTTGGCCACCGCCTTTCTCGCGACGGTGATCACCGGTTCACTGATCACCCGCCCCCGCTGGATTCGGCTGGAAAGATCCATCTCGCAGATTGTCGGGGTCTTGACCCCCACGCAATCCGACCTGGTTTACCTGCTGTACGGATTCGCGATTCTGGCGTTGCCGTTCATGATCCTGATCGGCCTGATCGTCGCCCGGCAATGGAAATTATTGGGCGCCTACGGGGCGGCCGCAATTCTCGCGGCACTGCCGTTGTCGATCAGCAGCAACCGCCTCGCGGCACCCCGATGGCACTTCGATGTCTCGGACCGGCTGAGCACCCTGCCGGCGCAGTTCCTCGACGACCCGCGCTGGATCGCGATGCTTGCCGCGGTGCTGACGGTCTCCGGCCCCTGGCTGCCCGCGCGCTGGCGGCACTGGTGGTGGGCGCTGCTGCTCGCCTTCGTACCGATTCACCTCGTCATCAGTGCCATCGTCCCGGCCCGCTCCTTGGTGGGGCTGGCGGTGGGATGGTTCGTCGGCGCGCTGGTGGTGCTGGCCGTCGGTACGCCCGCGCTGGAAGTGCCGCTGGTGGCCGCGGTCCGTGCGATGGCCAAGCGTGGATTCGTCGTCTCGCGGCTGATGGTGATCCGGCCCGCCGGACCCGGTCCGCTTGTGCTGTCGACCGATTCCGGCGATCCCGATTCGACGGCAGCGATCGAGTTGTACGGCCCGCACCAACGCAGTGGCGGCGCGCTGCGCGAGTTATGGCGCAAGCTACGGCTGCGCGATGCCGAAACCGCTCCCCTGCAGGCCTCGATGCGTCGCGCCGTCGAACATCGCGCCTTGATGGCCATCGCAATCGGTGAGGCGGGGGTGGCCAACACGTCGACGATCGCCTTCGCGGCTCTGGACCGGGGATGGACGCTCTACGCGCACAGGCCCGTTCGGGGGATCCCGCTCGACGAGTGCACAAAGACGACGCCGGTCGCGCGGGTGTGGGAATCGCTGGGAAAGCTGCACGACTTTCAGATCTCGCACGGCGACCTGCGCAGCCACGAGATCACCGTCGATGACGGCACGGTGCTCTTCGGCGGATTCGGCAACGCCGAATACGGCGCCACCGACGTCCAACTCCAATCCGACCTCGCCCAGCTCCTGGTGACCACGTCAGCGCTGTACGACGCCAAGTCGGCGGTGCGGGCGGCCATCGACACGTTCGGCAAAGACAGCATCTTGACCGCCTCCCGGCGGCTTACCAAATCCGCTGTGCCCAAACGAGTCCGGAATTCGGTGGGCGACCCGTCCGCCGTCATCTCCGCCGCGAGGGCCGAAGTCAAGTCCCAAACGGGTGCTGACCAGATCGAGAAGCAGACCATCACCCGGTTCACCCGTAGCCAGGTCGTTCAGCTGGTCCTGCTCGGGGCGCTGGTCTATGTGGCGTACCCCTTCATCAGCACCGTGCCGACGTTCTTTTCCGAACTCAGAACCGCGAATTGGTGGTGGGCGCTGCTGGGCCTGTTCATTTCGGCCTCGACATATGTGGGTGCGGCTGCGGCGTTGTGGGCTTGCACGGACGGGACGGTGAACTTCTGGAAGCTGTCAATTGCCCAGGTAGCCAATACCTTTGCTGCCACCACAACGCCGGCCGGGGTCGGCGGTTTGGCGCTGAGCACCCGTATCCTGCAGAAGGGCGGTCTGTCCGTCATGCGGGCCACCGCCGCGGTGGCGCTGCAGCAATCGGTGCAGGTGATCATGCACCTGATATTGCTGATTTTGTTCAGCACCGTGGCGGGCGCGTCGATGGACCTTTCGCATTTCGTCCCGGATGCCACGGTGCTCTACCTGATCGCGGGTGTGGCGCTGGGTATTGTCGGGACATTCGGGTTCGTGCCCAAGCTCCGCGGCTGGCTGGCGACGGCGGTCCGCCCGCGGCTGCAGGAGGTGGCCAAGGATCTCATCGAGCTCGTCCGTGAACCCAGGCGACTGGCGCTGATTGTACTCGGTTGTGCCGGAACAACTCTCGGTGCGGCGCTGGCGCTGTGGTCCAGCGTCCAGGCCTTCGGCGGCGGCGCCACGTTCGTCACCTGCACCGTGGTGACGATGGTCGGCGGCACGCTGGCCTCGGCCGCGCCGACGCCCGGTGGTGTGGGTGCCGTCGAAGCAGCGCTGATCGGTGGGCTGGCCGCATTCGGCGTGCCCGCCGCCGTCGGGGTGCCGTCGGTGCTGCTGTATCGGGTGCTCACCTGCTGGCTGCCGGTCTTCATCGGGTGGCCGGTGATGCGCTGGCTCGCCGACAACGACATGGTCTAGCGATGCGCTCAGGGTTCGTCACTATGGGCTTGCGCCATGACCAGTACGGTTGCCCTGCGGACACTCTCGCCGACCATGGCGGTGAGATAGACGATGTAATAGCCCTCGGGCACCGACCGCGCCACCGTGATCGGGACGGTAACCGCGGACGACCCGTCAGAGGCGAACTGACCCGACACCGGTGCAGCTGTAACCCCGTCGGCGGAGGACACGCCGGTGATGCTGTAGTTGCCGGCATCGCCGGCCATCCGTTGAGCGTCGACTGTGGCGCTTCCCGTGCTTCCGGGAGCAATCGTGACGACGTTAGGGGACACATTGAGTGTCACGGCAGAACCGCCCGCGCCAAACGACGGTGGCGCCGAGGATTCACCCGCGCCCCAGCCCATGTCCGGGTACGCGGCGAGCGAGAACGCCAGCTCGCCGCCGGTCTTGATGATCGACTCGGGAAGAAAGGTCTGGTCGGTGGGCTTGCGGTCGACGCTCAGGCCGCTGATGTACTTCAGATGGTTCGGTCCGGATGCCCCCGGCGCGGAGATCCGGATGGAATTGCCTGCCGGAAGCTTGATTACGGCGCGATCGAAGAGCGGCGTGTTCAGTGTGAGGATCGGCGTACCGGGAGTGACGGGATACAGGCCGAGCGCGGCCCAGACATACCAGCTGGAGAGCGCCCCGAGGTCGTCGTTGCCCGGCGCGCCATCCGGCGTAGGTCCGAAGAGGCCGCGGACCCGGTCGACCGTGAGCTGAGTCTTCCAGGGCTGACCGATGTAGTTGTAGAGCCACGGCACCCCGAATCCCGGCTCATTGCCTGCCCAAAGGTACGGCTCATTGGGGCCCACATTGAGTTTCCTGGTGAAGCGGTCGAGCCGGTCCGCCACTGCCTGACGGCCGCCGAGCGCCGTCACCAGGCCGGCTACGTTGTGCGGTACCCACCAGACGTATTGCTCCGCGTTGCCCTCGTCGTATCCGATTTGGCCGAAAGTTCCAGGCGAATCTACGAATCCAGGTCCGGCACGGAAGAATCCCATCAGACTCCGGGGCGAAACGTAGCGGGTGGTCGGATTGAACAGGTTCTGCCAGTACTGCGACCGGTTCTGGAAGTGGGCTGCGGTTGCGGCGTCGCCGAGTGAGTCGGCGAATCGCGAGATGGCGAAGTCGTCGACCGACCATTCGAGTGTGAGGGAAGCGTCGGTGATCCAACCGCCGCTGCCGAACTCGTAGGTGAACGGTGCATACCCGAACTGCAAGTACTTCTTGATGCCCGGCCGCTCCACGTACCCGTTCAAGCCGACTCCGCCGTACGTCGCCGTATTCACCATGTAGCGCAATGCCATTCGAATGTCGAAGTCGGTGGCTCCGTAGGCGTACAGATTGACGATGAGCGGTACTACGTTGTCTCCGCTCATCTCGCCGGTCGCCGAATTCGCGAAAGACCAACGTGGAAATGATCCGCTTTGCTCGGCGTCATTGACGAGCGACTGCGCCATGTCGCTGGCTTGCTTCGGAAAGAGCAGTCCTTGTAGAGGCGCCAGGCTGCGGTAGGTGTCCCAGTCGGAGAAGTTGGCGTACTGGGTGTGCCCCTTGGCCACCTCGTGGATGAAGCCGTCGAATCCGATGTAGCGTCCGTCCACGTCGTTGAAGGTGTTGGGGTGCAACAGAGATCGGTACAGGGAGCTATAGAACGTGTCGAGGTTGGCGGGGTTCCTGCCGGCCACCGCGATACACGACAGGGTCGTGTTCCACTCGGAGAGTGCGGCGGCCCGCGCTTCATCGAAGCTCGCTGCGCCCTCGGAAGCCAGGTTGGCCCGCGCCCCTTCGATACCGACGTAGGAGATCGCGGTGTGCACCTCGACCACCGAACCGGCCGGAAACCCCACGTAGCCTCCGCTGAAGGACGAAGCCGCGTTGCGGGCACCGGCGTAGACCGAATAGCCGTCCCAGGTGCCGTAGGAGGTGAACGGCTGGCTGAATTTCATGGCGAAATACACTGTGTACGTGTTGTTTTTGCCGCAGAATCCGCCGCTGGTGGCCCATCCGGTGATCGTGGTGTTGCCTTCTCCGATTTGGATGGCTGCGCGGGAGTTGCCCGCCAGCGAAGCGCCGGAACGCACGTGGAACAGCGCGGGCCGACCGTTGTGCGGGTAACTGAACCGGCCGACGCCGGTGCGGGTGGTGGCAGTGAGTTCAGCGGTCACTTCGGTATCGGGGAACCGCACCGTGTAGTAGCCCGGGTCGCCCTGCTCCGTGTCATCGTGGGCGATCCGTTCCCAGGCATTCCACGGTTGCGCGTAAGTCGGGGTGGTGGTCGGCAACATTGAGATGTCGCCGAATGCCGCACAGCCCACCGACGCGTGCGTCATGCTGAAGCCGGTCGAGCGCGAGTTGTGGTAGTTATAGCCGGCGTAGTTGCCGACGGTGTCCGGCGAGTACTGCACCATCCCGAATGGCACCGAGGCGCCGGGAAAGTCGTTGATCTCGCCCACCGTCTCGCCGCCCGTGCCCGTTCCGATGAGCGTGTCGACATGGTTGACCGGATTCGCGACGAACCCGGGTTCACCGTCGTAGGCAATGGGCGGGGCGGCCCCAATAAACGTCATGAAGACAGCCGTCACCGCAACCAGTGCAATGAGGATCCTTCGTGACTTCATAGCTGTCTTTTACTGCATACTCGTCCCTTCGGGTACGTGTTTAGGAAAAGCATTTTCGGACGACCGTGCCCAAAGCGGCCGATATCGCGCTAGCAACCTTTTCCCGACGATGTCGGCCAGTCTCATTCCGCCCGGATGACACAGGTAGCGGGCCAATTTTCGGGAGAATAGGTCGACGAAATATTTCTCCGCGGCAACCATTACGGTGGCGCCGAGTCTGGCGGTCATGGATTGCGGCTCGAGCGTGCGGCTAGCCGCACATTCGTCGCCGAGGGTGCGGCTGGCCGCACATTCGTGGCCCCGCGAGGCACGATTGGCCTTACGGTGTGTGCATGGCAGAAGAGTCGTACGCGATCGACGCCGGGCACCCACCGTCGGCGCTGCTCAAACTCATCAACCCGATGCTGGGCTTCCTGCTGCGCACCCCGCTGGCCGGCCCCGCCCGCAAGCAGCTCATGGTGTTGAGCTTCACCGGGCGAAAGACGGGGCGCCCGTTCACACTTCCGGTGAGCGCCCATGTGATCGACAGCGACCTGTATGCGCTGACCGGTGCACCGTGGAAGCAGAACTTCCGCGGCGGCGCCCCCGCCCAGGTCATCTACGACGGCAAGACGACCGCGATGCGCGGCGAGCTCATCAGGGACCGCGCTATCGTTTCCGATCTCTATAAGCGCTGCGCCGACTCGTATGGCGTCCGGCGTGCACAAACGATGATCGGGTTGAAATTCCGCGACCAGCGAATCCCGACGCTCGAGGAATTCGACGAGGCGGTCGACCGCATGCACCTCGGCGCGGTTCGGTTGACTCCGGGCGGGTAGCCCACGCCTCGACGTCCGGCGGGCACTGGCGGCACCCTCACCCACATAGTCGCGCCCCCGTAGCCGCGCGGGTTCGGGTGATCACCGGCTGCTCCAACCCGGCATCAATCACCGCGCGTCGCACCGCCTCGCCAACCACCTCCGCCTCGCCGGTTGGCACCAGGGCGATCACACAACCCCCGAAGCCGCCGCCGGTCATCCGAGCGCCCAGGGCACCCGCGCGGACCGCGGTGTCGGCGATCAGGTCGATGTGCGGAATGGTGATTTCGAAATCGTCACGCATAGAGGCATGCGACGCGGTCATGATCTGGCCGGCCGCGGTGAAGTTCGAATCCCGCAGTGTGCCAACGAAATCAAGAACACGCCGGTTCTCGGTCAGCACGTGACGGGCCCGACGGGCGTCGACCGCATCGGTAACCGCCGCCAAAACCGATGGTCCGCGATCTTGGACCTCACGCAATGACGACACCTTGAGCTCGGCGGCCGCCCGCTCGCACGACGCACGCCGGGCCGCATACTCGCCACCCGCGTGCCGATGCCGCGCCCGGGAGTCGATCAGCAGCAGCGCGATGCCGCACGTATCCGGGTCGAAGGCGACGGGCTCCACAGTGACATCGCGAAAGTCGATCAGCAGCGCGGTCGACGACTCCCCGAACAGTGCGGACAGTTGATCAAGCAAACCCGTTGGGGCACCGACATATTCATTCTCGGCGCGCTGAGCCAGCAACGCCTGCTCTCTTGCGTCGATGTGCACACCGGCGGCCGACGCGATCGCGCCCAGCGTCGCGCATTCCAACGCCGCCGAGGAAGACAGGCCCGACCCCATCTCCACGTTGCTGGTGATCGACATCGCGCCGCCCGGCACCGGGTGACCGGCCTGGCGCAGCGCCCACATCACCCCGGCCACATAACTCGCCCAGCCATTCAGGTCCCCGGGAGCGGTGCCGAGCGGAATGCGCACCGCGTCGTCCGTGCGGTCGCTGCTCACCGTGATCGCATCGCCGCGGTCGGGGGTAAAGGTCACCACCGTGCGCTGCGGGAGCGCGATCGGCAGCGCGAACCCGAGGTTGTAATCGGTGTGTTCCCCGATCAGATTGATCCGCCCCGGCGCGGCGTATCGAACCGTCATCCGAGTTCGGCCAGTCGCTGGGCCACGCGTTCGGGCGTGACGTCGGTGATGAACGCGTCCATCGCCGATTCGGAGGCCGCCAAATACTTGAGCTTGGTGGCGCTGCGCCGAATCGACATCAACTCGACGTGGAAGTAGCCGTCAGACTGAGCCTCCGTATCGGCATATTGGTGCAACGCCGAAATATAGGGCAGCGGAGCCGAATACATCCGGTCGAACCGCACCAACACGTCAAGGTAGAGCTGCGCGAACGCGTCCAGCTCGTCCTCTGTTAATTCAACAAGGTTGTGCACGAACCTGTTCGGGTAGATGTGCACCTCGACCGGCCAGCGCGCCGCGAACGGGACAAACGCCGTGAACAGCTCGGTGCGCGTGACAATGCGACTGCCGTCGGCGACCTCACCGGCCAGCAGATTGGCAAAGAGGTTGCCGCCGTGACGCATTCGATATTCGCGCGCCTGCCCCAGCATCGCGGTGGTTCGCGGCGTCAGATAGGGGTAGCCATAGATCTGACCATGCGGATGGCTCAGCGTCACCCCGATTTCCTCGCCGCGATTTTCGAAACAGAACACCTGCTCGATGCCCGGTGCTGCCATCAGATCGGCGGTGCGGTGCCGCCATGCCTCGACAACCAGCCGCCCGTGCGCCGGTTCCAACTCCGAGAACGACCCGGTGTGGTTGCTGGAGAAACAGATCACCTCGGTCCGGCCATACCCGGATGCGCAGACAAATCCGTCAGCGTCGGGCGCGCCCACCGGCCGGCCGCCACCGGACAGGCTCGGGAACCGGTTCTCGAAAACGACGACGTCGTAGTCCGGCGCGGGCACCTCGCTGGTCAGCCCGGTCGGACCCGGACACAGCGGACACTGGTCGGGGGGCGGCTTGTAGGTGCGGTCTTGTCGCAGCGCCGCGACGATCACCCACTGTCCGGTCGACCGGTCAAACCGCAACTGCGACGGGTCCCCGACACGCTCCGGCAACGGCCTGCGATCGGCGACCGGCGCCGGACGGTGCCCGGGCAACGCGAAGAACAACAGGTCACGGCCATCGGCCAGCTTCGCCCGCGTCGGCGCTGTCACGACCTCGAAGACTAGCCTGGTCCACAGCGGTCACGCAGTAGCGCCGTCATGAGGAAGCAAAATAGGAGAGGCGGTAGCCGGTGTCGGCTGGGCGTGGGGTGCACGAGCCCGGCATTCGCGATACCCGTGCAGACACTGTGGATTCAAGCGCCGCCGAAGGTCTCGGCCCGTCGGCGATGGTGCTGTATGAGCGGGCGCGAAACTGGTGGATCGGCTCCGATCCCGGACTGTTGCGACTGCGAATGGCGATTCGGACGACCGCCGCGCTGGCCTGCTCGCTCGCGATCCTTTTCGCGCTGACCCGCGCGACCGGACAGCCGTTGACCGTCGCGTTGCTGGGCGTCGTCATCACGATGATCGCGTCCCGATCGGTCAATGAGCCCGACCCCCGCCAGCAGCGAATCACGATGGCACTGCTGCCCTTGCCCGCCGCGCTGTCGATCACCGCTGCCGCGCTGCTCGCGCCGCATTTGGTGGTCGCCGACGCTGTCTTCGTGGTGGTGGTCTTCGCCGCGGTCTACGTCCGCCGCTTCGGGCCCCGCGGCAGAGCACTCGGCATGGTCGCGTTCATGGCCTATTTCTTCACTTTGTATCTGCGAGCGAGTATTTCGGAGTTGCCGTGGATGATCGGCGCCGTCGTGGTCGGAACGTTGTGCACGTTCGTGATGAGCACCTACGTACTGCCTGATCGGCCAGAACGCGTGCTGCGCGCCACGATTCGCGCACTGCGGGCGCGGATGGCGATCGTTGTTGACACCACGGCCGAGGCGGTTCGCACCGGCCGGCTCGACGAACGGCGACGACGCCACATGCGGGCCCGCACCATTCGGCTCAACGAGACCGCCCTGATGGTGCAGAGCCAGATCGAAGACAATGCCGACCCCGCCGTGCTGTGGCCCGGGGTGACCAGCCAACAGCTGGCTCCGTGGTTGTTCGACGCCGAACTGGCCATCGAGTGGGTAGCCAACGCCGGGCGGCAGGCGGCATTGGTCGTCGCGGAGAATCCCGCCGCCATCGGACCCGGCACCCGCCTCGAACTGGTCGGGGCGCTCAACGAGCTCGCGCGAGCGATCCACATCCCGTCGCTCGACGGGCTTGCGCAGGCCGCCAGTCAGGCCCGGCGGGTACTCGACCAGCTGCCCCGGCCCACCGCCGCCGACGACCCCGCTGAAGCGGTGGTCCGCCGCCTTGCACTGGCAATCATCAACGCGGCCAATGCGACTGCCGAAGTCCGCGCCATAGTCGAGCGGGCCACCGCCGTCGCCGTGCAAGCCACCGGCACCACAGCGCCACCCGAATCCGAAGCCTGCCCGGAAGACGACGATGCCGATGCCAAGCAAGCCGACAGCGGGCTGTCGCAGACCACTCGGCAAGCCATTCAGGTGACGATCGCCGCGTCGCTGGCCATCGTCACCGGCGAGTTGGTGTCGCCCGCCCGGTGGTTTTGGGCGGTCATCGCGGCGTTCGTGATCTTCGCCGGGACCAACTCGTGGGGTGAAACCTTGACCAAGGGCTGGCAGCGGACGCTCGGCACCATCCTCGGCGTGCCTTGCGGCATGCTGGCGGCCACGCTGTTCGCCGGCGACAAGACCGCCTCGCTGGTGGCGATTTTCGTCTGCCTGTTCTGCGCGTTCTATTTCATGACGGTCACCTACAGCCTGATGACCTTCTGGATCACCACCATGCTGGCGCTGCTTTACGGCTTGATGGGCCAATTCTCTTTGGGCGTATTGATGTTGCGCATCGAAGAGACCGCGATCGGCGCCGTGATCGGAGTTACCGTGGCAATCCTGGTGTTACCGACGAACACCAGAACCGCGATCCGCGAGGACACCCGTGCCTTTTTGCAGGCGTTGAAAGCGCTGATCGAGATCTCCACCGCGACGATGTTCGGCGAGGACGAGTCCGTCAGCCCGACCGAGCAAGCGCGCCAGCTCGACCGGAACCTGCAGCAGTTCCGGATTACCGCCAAGCCGCTCTTGGCAGGAGTGGCCGGCCTCGCCGGGCGCCGCAGCATTCGCCGTGGCCTACGCATGTTCACCGCCTGCGATCGCTACGGACGAAGTCTGGCCCGCAGCAGCGAGCGCTACCAGGATGCCGTCGGCTCACCACCGCTGGGCGACGCGTTCACCGCTGCCGCAGCGCAAACTCTGGGCAACATCGATGCGCTCGTCACCCTCGTCGACGGAGCCGGCACGGCGACCGTCAACTCCGCGACCTACGCGCTGGACGCCGCCGAGGCCCTGGCCCGCCATCAAGACGGCGAGGACGGGCCGCATCCCGACACGCGGCGATTCCTCACCGCGGTACACGCGCTTCGCCAGATCGAGCGGGCCGTCGTCACCGCGGCAATAAACCTCGGCGCGCACGATACCCAGCAGGCGCCCCGCTCGACCGCGCGCTGAGCATCACCCGTCATCGGTCCGACTCAGTCGCACGGTGCGCTCCGCGTTGACGACGAGCCGATCCCGCACCCGTGGCCACCAGAAGATCTCGACGGCGAAGAATACGACGAAAAGCCATGACACGAAGGTGCTTCGGGGGGATGCGGAGACGCTATCGAGCACCGCCAACACCACCATCGCCGCGGCCGCCAGCCACACCAGCCACCGCCCGGCACGGGCTTGCTCGCGGGCATCGCGCAGACCCAACGCGTACTCAACGGCCGCGGACGCCAGGCGCGCGTCGTCCAGGCGGCGGCCCTGTCGTGCCGCACGAACCACCGCGACCCGCTCGGCACCGCTCAGATCCTTGGCGGCCGGCCAGAATCTGCCCATCCGCCTAGCCATCAACGCCCCGTAGAAGACGCTCGTCACCACGAATGCGACTACCCCACCCAGCACCAGTCCGGATTCGGCGAGCACCAACGTGGCCAGGAAGAATCCGACGGGAATCCCTACGCACACCCCCCGCCGCACCGGGCCCCCGCGCCACGCCCACGCCGGGATCAGAAACATGATCCGATTCTGTCCTGTCTTCGCCGGGCTCGACCAGCGGGATCGGCTTGGCACTGGCTCTACACCTGCAGGCAAAGGGCACCTAGCCGACATTTGGTCTTATGTGTATGCCCAGCCGCATCAAAGCGCTAGCATCTCCTCACCACCCGCAATCCCCGTGGAGCGCACCCATCGCCACTGTCAACCTCCCGCCGGGGTTCGACTTCACCGATCCCGACATCTACGCCCACCGGTTACCGGTGGGCGAGTTGGCGGAACTGCGCCGGGCGGCTCCGATCTGGTGGAATGAGCAACCGCTCGACCAGGGCGGGTTCTCCGACGGCGGCTACTGGGTGGTGACCAAGCACCGCGACATCCGCGAGGTGTCGCTGCGCAGCGACATCTTCTCGTCGGCAACAAAATCCATCGTGCCGCGCTACCGGGAAGACCAGGCACAGGGCCAGATCGAAGCCGGCCGGGCATCGATGATCATGATGGACGACCCCGAACACAGCCGGTTGCGCAAGATCGTCGCCCGCGGCTTCACCCCGCGCGCCGTCGAACGCCTACGCGCCGACCTCAACGAGCGCGCGCGGCAGATCGCCCAACACGCCGCGGCGCAACGCTCGGGCGACTTCGTCCTTCAGGTGGCCTGCGAGTTGCCGCTGCAGGCCATCGCCGGCCTGCTCGGGGTGCCGGCGGAGGACCGCGGCAAGCTGTTCGACTGGTCCAACAAGATGATCGGAAGCGACGACCCGGAGTTCGCCGACTACGACGCTCTCACCTCGGCAGGCGAATTGATGTGGTACGCAATGCAATTAGCTGCCCGCAAAGCCGAAGACCCGGGTGACGACATCGTTACGACGCTGGTCGAGGCCGACGCCGACGGTGACGGACTTTCCGAGGCGGAGTTCGGCATGTTCGTGGTCACGCTGGGCATCGCCGGCAACGAGACGACTCGCAACTCGATCACGCAGGGGATGATGGCCTTCACCGACCACCCCGAGCAGTGGGAGCTGTTCAAGGCGCAGCGACCCAAGACCGCGGCCGATGAGATCATCCGGTGGGCCACTCCCATCACGGCATTTCAGCGCACCGCGCTGACCGACACCGAGCTCGGCGGCGTCGCGATCAAGAAGGGTCAGCGGGTGGTGATGTTCTACCGCTCCGCCAATTTCGACGAAGAGGTCTTCGACGACCCGTTCGCCTTCAACGTCTTGCGCAGCCCCAACCCGCATCTCGGATTCGGTGGCACCGGAGCGCATTACTGCATCGGCGCCAACCTGGCTCGCATGACGATCGACATCATGTTCAACGCGATCGCCGATCACCTGCCCGACCTGGCTTCCGCGGGAGATCCCCAGCGGCTGCGCTCACCGTTCATCAACGGCATCAAGCATTGGCAGGTCGACTACCAGAGCGACTGCCCCATGGCTCACTAGGCCTACGTTCCGCCGCCACGCCGCGCATTCGCCGAACCTACTGCGATCGATAGATGCATATATGCGCATAATGCAGTAGGGTTGGCAGCACGTCAGCCAAGGCACGAAAGGTGGAGGTGAAAGTTGTTTGATTTCAGCGAATCGGTCTTGATAGCGGCACCACCCGAGCAGGTCTGGAGCGTGCTCAGCGACATCGACCGCTGGTGGTTGGCTTCCAATGCCGAGCACGACGCCCTTGAACACCTGGATTCGTTACCGCCGACGCAGGTCGGAGCGCGGCTGCGGATACAGGAGAAAATCGGAGGCATACCTGGGGTCGCCGAGGGCACGATCACAGCCGTAGATCCGGGCACGGCGGTCACCTGGGAAGCAGACGCCCGATACCGCTGGTTGGGCATCCCGGTATGCGTGGGCGAGGGCGTCACGTGGCGCGTCGAACCCAGCGACGAGGCGACCACCCGGGTCAGCGCCCGAGTGTGGGCCGACTTCCCGCGTCACCTCGTGGGGCGCGTCGCCGCCTTCGCATTCATGCACCTACTCAACGGCGTGGAAAAGGATCGCGAACACACCAGGATCGAGCTTCGCTACCTGAAAGACGTCATCGAAAACCCGGAGATGAAACCTCAAGCGCCCTAACCCGGGTACGAAAGACGTTCGAGCACAGGGCATTGCGCGCCGGACCCGCCACCGCAGTCGTCTTGGGCGGCTTCGATCAGTCGCACAATCCCGGTTTCGAGTGCGTGCAGCTCCACGAGCTTTGCCCGTACCGCCGCCAGATGCATGTGCGCCACATCACGAGCCTCGAAGCAGGAACCGTCCTCGTCTTGGGCCACCTCGAGAAGACTTCGAACCTGCTCGACCGAGAAATCAAAATTGCGGCAGCGCCGGATGAACGTCAACCGTCGCACATCATCGTCGTCGTACCGGCGTTGACCGTTCACTCGCCTTGGTTCGGGCAGCAGACCAATCTCCTCGTAATAGCGGATCGTCGGAGCAGTCGTCCCCGTCATGTCGGCAATTGCGCCGATTTTGAGAGTCATATGGCTATGGTCCCGCTTGCGGTCTTGACCCTCAACCAACGTGAAGTCCGATGCTGGAGTCATGACCGTAGATGACGAACGGGTGGAACTCGCCTGCACGCTCACGTCGGACGAGCACACCGCCCGGATTGCGTGGATCGAAGACCTCAACGCGACCGCACTGGTCGGCTACCAGCGCGACGGCCACCGGCTGCGACTCCGGTACCACCCGTCGGCCTCCGCTCGGGCGCGGGAATTCGTCCGTCGCGAACAGCAATGTTGTCCGTTCCTGCGCTTTTCTGCCGAGGAACAGCGAGAGGCGTTCGTCGTAATAATCTATGCCCCACCAGGACTCGACTCTGCCGCCGACGCGCTGTTTGCGACCTATGGCCAAGGGCAGAATCGATGATCGAGGTGATGCGCGAGAGCGACGGGGATGTGCTGGGCTTGCGCGCGACGGGGAAACTGAGTTTGGCGGACTACCGCGATGTGCTGGTACCTACGGTGCGAACGCTGCTGGACCGTTTTGATTCGCTGAAGGTGCTGATTTTGCTCGACGAACCTTTCGACGGCTGGACGCTCGGCGCGGCATGGGCAAACACGGTGTTTGATGCCAAGCACCGCAACCACCTTGGAAAGGTCGCGATGGTGGGCGCGCCACGATGGGAGCAATGGTGTGTCAATGTCGCAGCCTCGTTGCTGATGAGCGGTGAGCTGCAGACGTTCGACCGTGAAGGACTGGACGCCGCGTGGCAGTGGGTGCGAGCGTAGAGATCAGCATGACGGCTAGACGTTTCCATTTCGCTGTATGGCGAGCTCTTGAGCCGGCACCACCCGTTCCGACGTCTCAGGCGCAATCGTTGACTGTCACCCGCAGTGGCCATACATTGTGTCAAAGTCGTCCGCGAATCCAGGTTCGCGGTACCACACCGCACCGGGCGTGCGGGCTAAGGAGACTGCCATGGCCGTCGGTACCGCTCCCGCAAGTGTTTTCGACGCCGACCTGCCCACGCTGGACTACGACGCCGGGGAAACCCCAGCGGAGATCTACCCGCGCATCGAAGCGGTGCAACGACAGGCCCCGATCGCGATCGGACCTTTCGGACCCGAGGTGCTCTCGTACCGCCTCGTGCGCACCGTTCTTCGCGACACCCGGTTCCAGATCCCGCCCGGCATCAATCTGCTCGTCCAGGGCATCACGTCGGGCCCGTTGTGGGACAAGGTGGTCAACAGCTTGCTCTGCCTGGAAGGCGACGCGCACCATCGGCTGCGCAGTCTGACCTCCAAGGCGTTCACCCCCCGGGCCACCCTGCGCCTGCACGACACGATGGCCGACCTGATGAACGAGCTCGTCGACCAGGTTGCCGACGCGGGGCGCTGCGACGTCGTCACCGACATCGCCCGGCCCTACCCCGTGCCGATCATCTGCGCGCTGCTCGGCGCACCGCGTGAGGATTGGCAACAGTTTTCGCTGTGGGCCGACGAGATCTTCAAAGCCTTCAGCTTCAATGTCGACATTCGCGAACTCGAGCCCGGCGTCATGCGCGCGTGGGCCGAACTCGACGACTATGTCGACGACATGGTCGACCGGCGCCGGCACAGCCTGACCGACGACCTGCTTTCCGACCTCATCCGCGCCGAGGACGACGGGGATCGCCTCAATGCCGCCGAACTGCGCATGCTCGCCGGAGGGCTGTTGCTGGCGGGGACGGACACCACCCGCAACCAGGTGGGCGCCTCGGTGCAGGTGCTCTGCGAGCACCCCGAGCAGTGGGAACTACTCAAGGGGAATCCCGAACTGGCCATGCGCGCGGTCGAGGAAACCATGCGCCACTCACCGATCGCCTGTGGAACCCTGCGGCTGGTGATCGAGGATGCCGAGCTCGACGGCTACCTCTTCCCTGCCGGCACCATGGTGTTGGTGAATACCGCTGCGGCCAACCGTGATCCGGATGTGTACGTCGACCCGCACCGCGTCGACGTCACCCGCGAGGGGGCACCGCCCATCCTGACCTTCGGCGGTGGCATTCACTACTGCCTTGGCGCCAACCTGGCCCGCCGCGAGCTCGCCGAGGCGCTGACCGTTCTGTCCCAGCGGCTGGTGAACCCGCGCATCGCCGGGCCGGTGCCATGGAAGCCGATGGTCAGCTTGAGCGGGCCGACGAGCCTGCCCATCGAGTTCGACCTGGATTGATAACCAGCACTCGGCCCTGCGCGTATGGTCCGAGTGGTGGCAGAGCGACGACATCCGATAGCGCGGTACCCGTTTCACCGGACAATTTCGCCAGGGCCGAAAGCGATTTGTATTTCGGCAATGTCGTCAGGGACGGCGCGTTCGGCAAATTCGGCCACATCCGGGAGCTGACGCCACTGGACAACCAGCTGGTGGTGCGCTCGAACCGCGACACCTTATATTCGGCGGGCGTCTTCGACCTCGACGCCGGGCCGGTCACGATAGTGCTGCCCGACCCCGCCGGCCGGTTCATGTCGATGCAGGTGATCAACGAAGACCACTACGTGCCCGGGGTGTTCTACGGGCAGGGCGAACACACCCTTACCCGCGATGACATCGGCACGCGGTATGTCCTCGTCCTCATCCGCGCCCTGGTCGATCCCAACGACGATGCCGACGTGAAGATTGTTCATCAGCTACAGGACGCCGTCGCGGTGAGTCAGGACAACGCCGGCACTTTCGAGATTCCGCAGTGGGATCCCGTCAGCCAGAAGACAGTGCGGGATGCTCTTCTGCAGCTGTCGGCCACGTTGCCCGACTCCCACCGGATGTTCGGCACCCGCACTGACACCGACCCGGTGCGCCACCTGGCGGGCTCGGCGTCGGGCTGGGGTGGCAATCCCGAAAGAGATGCCATGTATTTCGGCGCTCACCCGCCCAGAAACGACGGCCGCACGGTCTATCGGCTGACCGTGGGCGAGGTGCCGGTCGACGGGTTCTGGTCGGTCACCGTCTACAACAAGGACGGCTATTTCACACCGAACCCACAAAACTCCTATTCGCTGAACAACATCACCGCGCACCGCGACACCGATAGCACGATCACCATTCAATTCGGCGGCTGCGATGCCGCCACATCTAACTGCCTGCCGATCACTCCCGGATGGAACTATTTGGTCCGGCTTTACCGACCGCGCGAACAGATTCTCAATGGCGAGTGGATATTCCCTCAGGCCCAACCGGTTTCGTGATCGGTATTGTGAGAAAGACCGCACGAGTCGCGGTCGCACCGAACCCGCCTTACGCTCGTTGGTTACACGAAGTTAACGGGGGTTTGCTGATGCGTGCGGTCCAGGGGCGACGTCTGCCCGGACACCGGTTTGCCCTGCTCGGGCCGGCCCTCTGCCTGGTCATCGCGTCCTGTTCGGAGACGGCGTCTCCCCCGGCGGTCACAACGACGACCTCGACGCCTACCTCGACGACCACCACCAGTTCGGCTCCCCCACCGCCGCCGGTGACCGGCCCTTTGGAGAAGGACTGGAAAAGCTACGGCGGAACGGCCTACTTCGGTTGTCCCGAGGAATTCTCGGTCAGTAAATCCGCGCTCGAGGATATTCGCCCCAAAATATTCGATACGAGGACAGGACAATACGTAGCTCCGTCCCTGCCCACGATTCCCGTCGGCGAGAACGTCACCGGCGCCATCTGCGCGCTGGCGGGCACGGCGGACGACATGAAGGTCGTCTATGTCGTCACAACCGTCAAACCGGCGCAGGCACCGGCACCCGAAGTCGCCAAGACCACCGCGTACGCCTTCGACTTCAAGACGGGACAGCAGGCGGCGACGAAAGAACTGCAGCCACCGATTCCCGAGTTGCGACTGAGCGAGGCGAAGCAATGGCGGCTCGCCGCAACGACATCCGGTGCGGCATGGCTTAACGCCTTCACCGACGGACATGCCACTGCCTCACCGCCACGAACCGTCATTCTTTCCGGTAGCGACTTGGCCATGGCGTGGAACGACCCTGCGCCGGCACGCGTCTGGCAGGACGTGCTGTCGTTTCAGCGAAACACGCAGCCCGGCAAGTCCTCTGGAGCGGAGCTGCGCCGCCCGTCGGGGGAAGCGATCTACCAGGACAATGACGTAGTCACGGTGGATGCCGAATTATCCGACGGGCCAGACAAATTGGTGAAGATCACCCATCGAGACTCCGCGACCGTCGTGTCAACCATGTTTTTCGACCTGAACGCCAAGGCCATCATCAAGGTCGGTGACTCCGACCGGATCTCCGGCGGTGGGCTAACCACGACGTTGTCGGACGGAAAGCTATTCATCGATGGTCGCGACTCGGCCGATTCGCAGTTCGGATTCGGGGTGTGGAACCTGCGCACCCAGCACTGGGACTTGCTGAAGAACCGAGAGGAGGCCAAGAAGCTGCCGATCTCCAAAATGGCGTTCTTCGGCGACCATCTTTACACCACGAACATCGGCGGAACGTATTCGGTGCTCGCCTTGCCCGCTCCCGATCCGGTCGCGACGAACTGGTCCATCCGGCCCTTCGAGCGGATATCGGGATGGACGCTGGTCTGCCGCGGCGAGACCACCGCCGGCGGCGACTGCAAGGAAATCGTGATGGTGCAAGACCAGGACGGGCGCTACCCCGGCCCCTGGTTCTAAGGCGTGGCGACGGAAATGCCATTACCGGATAAGGGATAGTGCTTCTCGGATTGCGAGAGTACGTTACCGATGTATGAAAACGGTGCGCAGCTTCTGCCGCATTTGCACGTCGGTGTGCGGCATTCTCGTCGACGTCGACGGGGACGAGGTGGTCCGCGTTCGCGGCGACCAAGACCACCCGTTTTCGCACGGTTACTGCTGCCCGAAGGGCCGGGCGCTGCCGCAGCTGCACCATCACCCGGACCGGCTCGAACGGCCGCGAATTCGGGTGGACGGCGCGCTGCAAGACACCACGTGGGACGCCTGTCTCGACGACCTGGGTACCCGGCTGAAGGACATCATCGACCGCCACGGGCCGCAATCGGTCGG
The DNA here is from genome assembly GCA_963794245.1 of uncultured Actinomycetota bacterium. Classification (GTDB taxonomy): domain Bacteria; phylum Actinomycetota; class Actinomycetes; order Mycobacteriales; family Mycobacteriaceae; genus Mycobacterium. The sequence goes on from CAWCDD010000011.1 coordinate 321,755, forward strand.
CTTCTACTTCAGCACCATGGAGAGCGCCGGGTTCCGGATGGCCGAAGCCTTGCACGCCGCGATCGGCACCCCGGCGAAGTTCAGCCCGTTGACCATCGACGGCACCGCCAAGCCGCTGGTCTCCGATTTGGTGGGCGGATTCATGGGCCTGTCCGGCCGAACCGACCTGGACGAGTGCGATTTTCTGATGCTCGTCGGCGTCAACCCGGTGGTCTCGCACGGCCACGCGATCTCGATGCCCAACCCGACCGGCACCGTGCGCGAGATCGCCAGGCGCGGGCAGGTCTGGGTGATCGACCCGCGGCGCACCGAGACCGCGCGGCTCGCCTCGGGCCATCTGGCGCCGCGCCCCAGCACCGACCATGCGGTGCTGGCTTTTCTGGTCCGCGAAATTCTGCGCGACGGCAGGAAAACCGATGTGCCGGTTCAAGGTATCGACGAACTGACCGCCGCGGTTGAGCCGTTCACCCTCGAACACACCGCGGCGTTCGCCGATGTACCGGCGGCGGAGCTGAGGCGGCTGGGTGCGGCGGTACGCGCCGCCAACTGCGTCGCGGTCGAGACCGGCACCGGCGTCACGATGACGGCCGAACGGGCCAATGTCACCCAGTGGCTGGCCTGGGTGCTGATGATCCTCACCGGAGCGATGAACCGGCCCGGCGGCACCTGGTTCCACCCCGGATTCGCTTACCAGCTCGAAACTTTCGGCGAATTACTGCCGATCACCCCAATCGAGGGATCGTTCGGCCCCGGCCCACGCAGCCGTCCCGAGGCCCAGGCATTCATCAACGAATGGCCGTGCGCGGTACTGCCCGACGAGATCGCGGCCGGAAACATCCGCGCGCTGATCAACGTCGGCGGCAGCCTGGTCACCTCGTTTCCCGAAACGGGCAAGTTGATCCCGGCGCTGCAGAACCTCGAGGTGTTCGCGACCACCGAGATCATCAACAACGAGACCACCGAGTTGGCCACCCACGTGCTGCCGACCAAGGATCCCCTGGAACGCCCCGACATCACCATTCACGACATCCTGAGCTCGCAGGTATCCGTGCAATACAGTCCTGCGGTCGTCGAGCCGGTCGGCGAGCGGCGATCGATGTGGTGGGTGTTCGCCGAACTCGGCCGGCGCCTCGGCTACGACCTCGGCAACCTCGGAAACCCGGACAGCAGCACCGACGACGACGTGCTCGCCGTCCTGCTCGCCGGGGCCCGGACCAAGTACGACGAAGTGGCCGCCACGGGTTGGGCAGAAGTGCCCCGCGAGCTGCCGGCGGCGTGGGTCGACGACCACATCGGGCGGATGGGCGGCTGGCGGCTCGCCCCACCGCTGCTCGTCGATCAACTCGCCGCGCTCGAGGCGCCCCCGCCCCTGGTCATGGTGCCGCGCCGGCAACGTCGAAAGCTGAACGGGCAACTCGACTTTCTCGGCGAAGCCGCGGAGATCCTGATCAACCCCGAGGACGGCGCCGCCGCGGGCGTCGTCAGCGGCCGGCGCGTGACCGTACGCAGCGCCAACGGAGAACTGACCGGCATCGCGAAGGTCGACGAAGCGATGCGGCGCGGAGCGGTGTCGATTCCGCACGGCCACCACGAGGCCAACGTCAACAGACTGACCAACAAGGACGACATCGACGTGGTGACCGGAATGGTGCGCTACTCCGGCATAGCCGTCAGCCTGCACCCGGCCTGACGGAAATCAACCGGCCGCCAACAGATCCACATAGCGCTGCAGAGTTCCGGCTTCCACCGCGTGGCGCTGCTCAAGCAGCATCACACAGCGCAGGGCCAAGTCGAACGACCGGTAGCAGTAGTGCGCGATGAGGGCCAGCTGCCTGAGTTGCTCATCGCTCATCGAGTCCGCGCGGGTGAAGTCGCGGGCGTAGACGATGTCGGCCTCGAGGAGCTGGTTGACGGGCTGCCGCGGATCCACGCACGGCGCAATGGGCCATAGCTTGATAGCGGTAAAGCAGTGCGGCAAAAATCCCTGGCCGCGTAGCTCGGAATCTACGTCACCGAGGGTTGGCTGATCCTTGTAAAGGTTCACGAACGAAATCTCGGTCTGGATCGCCACCGTCTCAGCGAGCTTCGCTGTCCCCCCTTGAAACACCGCGAGTTCGCCGCCTTGAACGTCGATCTTCAGCAAGTCGATGTGTTGAATCTCAGCAATGTCGTCGAGTCTGCGGGCTTGCACGGGTACGCGTTGGACCACTTCCGCCGGGAGCTTGAGATACTCGAACACGTCCAGCGCCGCCGGGTCCGGCTCGAACAAGCTTGTCATTCCGGATCCGCGACACACGTTGAGCGTGTGCGCATCGCCATCACCCACTGCATACGGCAGATAACGCTCCCGTGGGCCTTCGCGCGTCAGCAGGGTGTGCAGCGGTTCGTGCTGAGGCTCGAATCCCGTCACACGACATAGTCCCGCGGCCAGCATTGGCGTGTAAGGCGGCTCGGAATCGATCGGATTCGCACCGACGTCAACGATCTCGGTGAGGCGTTGCGGGGACAGAAGGTTCCAGAAGTCGGCGATTTTGCCAGCGCCATCTGGAAGGTCCGCGGCCACCACGGCGTCAAGTATAGGTCTGTGACCTTTGCTGCCTCGAAAAAGCGAATCGCTCAACCATTTACCATCGCGACACCTATCCGGTGCCAATCTGTGTGGACTGCAGGATGATTCGAGGCGCCGACGTCACCCCTCTGCTGACCGAACCATCAGTAGCGCGGGCAGGAGCACATAACGACGTCGACACTAACCGCGCACCATTCGGGCGACCTTTCGGCAAGCTATGTATCGATTATGTTGCGACTGGACTGCGGCAATGTCGCACAGTGTTTAAATTGAATAACTCTGGGCGTGGGAAAGCGCCGCATGAAAAATGCTCATGTAATTTTGATTAAGTCGCCCAATGTTGGACGATTCCCCCCACTCCCCAGGATGGAGGAATCCAATGTACAAACGTGAAACCGAACAATGCCGGAAGTGCCAGGGGCTAGCCGATGCCCTGGTCTGGTACCAGTACTCCTCGCGAGGAGACACGGTCGGACGGATCATCCACCGAATCCGCTGCCGCAGCAATTGCATGGGCCTGGTCGTACAGGGACCTGGCGCACGCAGCTAGACCGGCAGAAACGTAGATAGGCGACCGGTCGGCTAAAATTGTCGGCATGCCCCGGCCGCCAAACCCCGATGTGCGCCGCCGCCTGCTTGCGGCGGGACTCGAACTCGTGCACGCGCGCGGCTTCTCCGCCAGTGGCGTCAAAGACATCACCGATGCGGCCGGTGTGCCGAAAGGCTCCTTCTACGCTTACTTTCCGAGCAAAGAGGCTTTCGCGGCCGCGATCCTCGACCACTACTGGTCCGACATCGAAATGCGGCTGCTGCCGATCCTTGACGCGGACGGATTGGCTCAGCAACGCATCACTCGCTTCTTCCATGCACTCGCCGATGAACACGAGACGGGCGAATTCCTGCTCGGCTGCCTGGTCGGCAACCTGTCGCTCGAGCTCGGCGGTTCCAGCGAGCCGGTTCGCGCCGAGCTCGTTCGCATTCTCGACCGCTGGGACGCGGCCCTGACGGCGTGTGTGCGTTCCGGCCAGGCCGGCGACTCCGGCGACATCCGCGTAGATCTCGATGCGGCCGAGCTCGCCTCGCTACTGATCGAATCGTGGGAGGGCGCGGCCCTGCGCGGGAAGGTGACCCGCAGTCGCGCCCCGTACGAACGGTTCGAAACGGTCACCGTGCCGGCACTGCTGCGCTGATCCGGCTACCACCAAAACACGTTGCCGACACCTCTTGATTTATAGACGACTGGTCATCTATTATGGTGAAACCACGAGCGTAAGGATCACCTCGATGACAGACCTGCCCGGGTACGCCGAGCCGCAGAACCCCGCGCTGCCGAGCGCCAACTTCGAGCTCGACCATCAGCGTGCCGCACTCGTCGTTACCGATCCGCAGGTCGATTTCCTTAGCCCCGAAGGGGTTTCGTGGCCGGTGTTCGGTGACAGCATCCGCGACAACGACACCGTCGCCCACATCGGTGAACTGTTCGACGCTGCGAAGGCCGCGGGCATCACCGTCGCGGTCTCGCCGCACTACTTCTATCCGACGGACAGCCAGTGGCGGTTCGGTGATCCGCTCGAACAGTTCATGGCCAGTGTCAGGATGTTCGAGCGCCAGGGCGCGTACACGACGGACGGCTTCGCCGGCTCCGGTGCCGACTTCCTGCCTACCTACCAGCACCACATTCACGACGGGCAGACCGTGATCACCTCTCCGCACAAGATCGTCGGCCCCGAGTCCAACGACCTGGTGCTGCAGTTGCGCAAGCGCGGCGTCAGCCAGGTCGTCCTGGCGGGCATGGCCGCCAATCTGTGCGTCGAAGGCCACCTGCGCGAACTCATCGAGCAGGGCTTCGAGGTCGCCGTCGTCAAGGACGCCACGGCGGGCCCACGCCTGCCCGAAGGCGACGGTTACCTGGCCGCGCTGGTGAACTTCCGGTTCCTCGCCAGCGCGGTCTGGACTACCGCCGAAGCCGTCGACTGGCTAAAGAAATCCATTGTCGCCGAAAGTCTTTCGCGCTCAGTATGATCAACAAGGAGGCCGAACAACATGGGAACCATTGAGAAGCTGTATCAGCACAAATTCGCGTTGAACAACGGTGGCGAGATTCCGGCGCTCGGGTTTGGGACGTCGCTGTCCGATAACCGGAAAACGCGCGACGCTGTCAAGGCCGCGGTCGAGGTGGGGTTCCGCCATCTCGACGCCGCCGAACGGTATCGCAACGAAGCGGAGGTCGGCGCGGGCCTCAGGGAGTTGTTCGCCGCGGGAACGGTCCGTCGTGAAGACCTTTTTGTGACCACAAAGCTGTGGAACAACAACCACCGACCCGAGCGGGTCCGGCCCGCGCTGCAGGCCAGTTTGAACAGACTCGGGCTCGACGCCGTCGATCTGTATCTGGTGCACACGCCGTTCGCGTTCCAGCCGGGCGACGACCAAGATCCCCGCGACGCGCACGGAGCCGTCGTCTACGACCACGGGATCACGCTGGAGCAGACCTGGGGCGCAATGGAGGACCTCGTCGGCGACGGGCTTACCCGAGCGATCGGGCTGTCCGACATCGGCGTCGAAGGCACCCGAAAGATCATCGATGCCGCCCGAATCAAGCCGGCCGTCGTCGAAGTCGAGTCGCACCCCTATCACCCGCAGTGGGAATTGCATGAGTTGTGCAAGACGCACGGCATCGTGCTGCTGGCCTTCGCCTCACTGGGGCATGCGCTGGAGCCGCGACTGCTCGACGACCCACTGATCGTCGACATCGCTGCGCGTTACGGCAAGACTCCCGCACAAGTGTTGCTGGCCTGGGGAATTCAACGCGGCAGCGCAGTTCTGACGGGATCCGTCACTCCGTCACGCATCCGGGAGAACTTCGATGTCACCGCGCTGCCCCAGAGTGCGATCGACGAGATCAACGAGCGCCTCAACACTCGCATTCGATTCAATTCCGTAGCAGATGCCGGAGTACCAGGTTTCGCGGAAGTGCCTACGAACAGCTGAGGCCGTCCACACGCGTCGCAACCCACGCTCTGCCGGCTCCGACCCCACGCAGAGACGATGCAATTATTGCGTGATCTACGAGCGCCGGGAGAGATCGTGAAGGCTTGGCAGGTCCGCGGAATCGGTGAGCCGGCCGATGTTTTGCGTCAAGTAGACCGGGAGCTGCCGAACCCGGGCGCCGAGCAAGTGAGAATCGAGGTCGCGGCGGCGGGACTCGGATTACCCGATGTGCTGATGTGTCGAGGCACCTATCCGCTCACACCCCCGGTGCCGTTTACGCCCGGACAGGAGTTGGTCGGCACCGTCACGGCGGTCGGACCGGGCGTCGATATCGCGATCGGCACCCGCGTGCTGGGCGTCAGTGACTTCGTCAGCGGCAACGGGTCATTGGCCGCCGAAGCTCTCGCGCACGCGGGCAGCGTCTTCCCCGCTCCCCCCGGCCTGGACGACTCCGCCGCGGCCGGATTCTGGATCCCCAACATGACCGCGTGGATCGGTCTGGTCGATCGCGGCGGACTCAAAGCGGGACAACGCCTGGCGGTGCTCGGAGCCGCGGGCGGCAGCGGGATCGCGGCAGTCCAACTCGGGAAGGCTCGGGACGCGGAGGTGCTTGCCGTCGTCAGCGACGAACAGAGGGCCGAATTCTGTCGGTCGCTGGGCGCCGACCACGTTGTCATCGCCAAGGGCGACACCGCCGCTGACGGAACACCACTCGCGCACGCACTGCGAGAAGCAACCGACTGGGTTGGTGTCGACATGATCTTCGATCCGGTCGGCGGTGCGCAGGGCACCGCTGCCATGGGCGCCCTGGCTCGCGATGGCCGGCATCTGGCCGTCGGTTTCGCCAGTGGTACCTGGCCAACCCCCGACGTCCAAATGATGGTCATGACGAACACGACGTTGGTTGGTGTGCTTGCGGCGGGCTACAGCCGTGAGCATCTCGAAGGGATCCTGCGCGGCCTCGAGGAATTGGTCGACACCGGTGCCATCCGACCCGTGGTAAGCGAGACGGTGTCGTTCAAGGACATCCCCGAAGCGCTCACGCGACTTGGCGAACGAAAAGTCCTCGGCAAGATCGTCGCGGAAATCGACGGCACCTGACTTCTGAACTGTGGTGGCAGGTACTGGATTCGAACCAGTGTAGGCGTAAGCCGACGGATTTACAGTCCGCTCCCATTGGCCGCTCGGGCAACCTGCCGCCTAGCAGGGTACAACGAGCGGGTAGACATTTCACAAACGGCTAGGAGCAACGAGGAAGGGCGATCGCATGGCGGACTCATCGTTCGACATCGTCAGCAAGTTCGATCGGCAAGAGGTGGACAACGCGCTTAACCAGGCCGCCAAGGAGCTGGCCACCCGCTTCGACTTCCGCGGCACCGACACCACGATCGCCTGGAAAGGCGACGAGGGCGTCGAGCTGACCTCGTCGACCGAGGAGCGCGTCAAGGCCGCTGTCGACGTGTTCAAGGAAAAGCTGATTCGCCGTGACATCTCGATGAAGGCCTTTGACGCCGGTGAGCCGCAGGCCTCCGGCAAGACCTTCAAGGTCACCGGGACGCTCAAGCAAGGCATCGACAGCGAGAACGCCAAGAAGATCACCAAGCTCATCCGCGACGACGGGCCCAAGACCGTCAAGACGCAGATCCAGGGCGACGAAATCCGCGTGACGAGCAAGAAGCGCGACGACCTGCAGGCGGTCCAAGCGCTGCTGCGCAACGCCGACGTGGCTGTGGCGCTGCAGTTCGTGAACTACCGCTAGCCAGCGCAGTACATTCGTTTCGTGCAGTAGACTGGACTGCACGAAACGAACGCAGGAGCTGCCATGACCCCCACGGTCGCCGAGCTGGACGCCGCGAACCGGCGCCTACGCGAGAGCGCCCACGCCGTGGGTGTCGCCCTGTCGTCGGTCACGACGTACACCGAGCCCGCCGTGGCGCGGGCCGTGCAGGCCGAGCTCAACCTCTACGCCCGCATCGAGGCCGAATTCGGGATGCTGACCAGCACCGAAGCGGGCAAGCGGATGGGGTCGCGGTCCAGCGCTCCGCGGAACCTGGCCACCACCGCGCGCCGCAACAAGACGCTCGTCGCGGTCCGCCAGGGCAATTACCTCTCCTACCCCGGCTTCCAGTTCGGCCCGGACGGAAAGCCGTTGGCCGTGATCGCTCGCTTGCTACAGGTTGCCGACGACAGCGGCTGGTCGGAAGCGGGTCTGGTCCAGTGGCTGTGCTCGCCCACCACCTACCTGGACGGGGACCGGCCCGTCGACCACCTCATCACTGATCCGGACCGCGTCGTCGCGGTCGCCGGGGAGGCCCTGGCCGTGTCGTGGTAACGCGACCACCCGATCCCTTCGATGCGGCCACCGACACCCTGCCGGAGGGGCATCTGCTCTACCGGGTCCTGTCGGCCACCCGAACGGCCACCGACTTCAACCCCGGCTACGGCGCGCGGACCCGATTCGGCTTCTTCGGCAAGCCGGTGGTACCGATCATGTACGCGGCGGACACCGAAGACGCGGCCATCGCCGAGACGCTGCTGCACGACATCCCGGCCGAAGGCGGCCTGCTCCCCTACGACCAGTACGCCACCAAGGTGCTGGTCCGGCTGAAAGTCGAGCAGCAGCTGCGCGTCGCCGTTCTGCACGGCACCGCGCTGCGTCGCTTGAAGGTCACCGCCGGCGAACTCACCTCGAGCCCGGCATCCAGCTACGCCACCACGGTGCGCTGGGCCCAGGTCGCCCACGATGCCGGTTTCGACGGGTTGGTGTGGATGTCGCGGCAATGCAACGACACCAAGGCATACGTCTTCTTCGGCGACAGGGGCGGTCAAGCGTTTACCCAGGACCCGTCGCACGCCCGTATCTTCGCCAGCCCGGCCGACCAAATCTGGCTGATCGACCGGTGCGCGCCCTGGCACGTCGACGTGCTGATGGAGCCGTCGTAACTCGCACGTGTCGGGCCTGCTCGTCCCACCAATCGGTCGGTGCCTAATGTAGTGACGAGTCCCACACCCCAAGCGAGGTTCACGATGACCGTGACTCCCCAGGAAGCGACCGGCCGCGCGCCGGTCGCGGCCGGCTACTACGACGTCGTCATCATCGGTGCCGGGATCTCCGGCATCGGCGCGGCCTACCGGATCGCCGAGCGTAACCCCCACATGACCTACGCCGTGCTGGAGCGCCGCGAACAGATCGGCGGCACCTGGGATCTGTTCCGGTATCCCGGTGTGCGCTCGGATAGCAGCATCTTCACGCTGTCGTTTCCCTTCGAGCCCTGGACCCGGAAGGAGGGCGTCGCCGACGGCGTGCACATCCGCGAGTACCTGGCGGCCACCGCGCACAAGTACGGCATCGACCGGCACATCAAGTTCAACAGCTATGTCCGTTCCGCCGATTGGGATTCGTCGACCGACACCTGGACGATCACCGTCGAGCAAGCCGGCGTGCCCACGATTTACCGCAGCCGGTTCGTGTTCTTCGGGTCCGGCTACTACAACTACGACGAGGGCTACACCCCGGAGTTTCCCGGCATCGAGCGGTTCGGCGGCACCGTCGTCCATCCCCAGCACTGGCCGGAAGACCTGGACTACGCGGGCAAGAAGGTAGTGGTGATCGGCAGCGGCGCCACCGCGGTCACCCTGCTCCCCTCGCTGTCGGACCGGGCCGCGAAGGTGACCATGCTGCAGCGGTCGCCGACCTATCTGATCTCGGCGTCAAAGTACAGCAAGTTCGCCGCTTTCGTTCGTTTCCTGTTGCCCCGTAAGGCTTCTCACTTGGCCATCAGGACGTACAGCGCATTGACCGAGGCCGTGTTCTTCTTCTTGTCCCGCAAGCTGCCAGGCTTGATCAAGTCGCTGTTGCGGCGCAAGGCAATCGAAAGTCTGCCCGACGGGTACGAGGTCGACGTCCACTTCAAGCCGCGATACAACCCGTGGGACCAGCGGATGTGCCTGATCCCCGACGCCGACCTGTACAACTCGATCGCCGGGGGCCGCGCCGACGTCGTCACCGATCAGATCGACCATTTCGATGCCACCGGTATCGCGCTGAAATCCGGCACCCACCTCGACGCCGACATCATCGTCACCGCCACCGGCCTGCAACTGCAGGCGCTGGGCGGAACCGCGATCAGCATCGACGGCGAAAAGGTCGACCACCGAGAGCGTTTCGTCTACAAGGCACACATGCTCGAAGACGTACCCAACCTGTTCTGGTGCGTTGGCTACACGAACGCGTCCTGGACGCTGCGAGCCGACATCACGGCCCGTGCCACCGCAAAATTGATGGCACACATGGCTTCTCACGGCTACACCCACGCTTACCCACACCTTGGCAACGAGCCGATGGCCGAGAAACCGGCCTGGGACATCGCGGCCAACTATGTGAAGCGGTCGGCGCATCAGCTGCCCAAGTCGGGCACCAAGCGGCCGTGGAATGTGCGCCAGAACTACCTCGCCGACGCCCTCGATTACCGGTTCGACCGTATCGAGGAGTCGATGGAATTCGGCCGCGTCGCCGATCGGGCACCGGTAGCGGGTTAGGTTTGCGTCGGCAGCAACGCGCGCACACCGCGGAGCATGGCGAGGGCGTCGGCGGTGTCGCCGGCTCGGGCACGGGCCAGCACACCAAAAACCCCGGCCCGCAGTGCGTCCGCCAGCAGCGACGGTGCGCACGGCTCACCGGCCCCGGCGGCGCGTCGCAGCGCCGCAGTCAGGCCCTTGCGCATCCGATCCATGTACATGTCGGTGAGGCGCTTGATACGCGGGTCCTGGTTGACGGGCTGCTGCATGGTTTCGACTACGAGACATCCGGCGGTGCTCATCGGCCCGTCGAGTTGTGCGCGGACGTGATCGAGGAAGACATGCACGTCTGCGGTGCCCGCGGAGCCGTGTTCGAGCGGGGCGAGCATCGCGTCCGCTGACGCTATATACCGCTTCAACACGGCCTCGAGGATGTCCGCCTTGTTCCCGAAGGACCGGTAGAGCGACGAGGAGGAAAGCCCAGTGGCGGCGAGCATGTCTCCCTGCGTGGCGCCGTCGTAGCCCTTCCGCCAGATCAGCGCCATCAGGCCGCCGAGTGCCTGCTCGCGGTCGAACTGCGCGGGGCGACCTGGCCGTCGCGTACCGGTCTGCGCGGAGATTGACATTGGAGTGATACTACTCAATACTCCATTTTGAGGCCGATTGGAGTCGTATGACTCAATAAGGAGGACATCGTGCTGGACGTGGGCGAAAAGATCATGGCAAGGAACCTGACGACGATCACCGGTGCCCAAGTCGCGGTTCCGGCACCGAATGACATCGTCCACCTTCAGTTCCGACGATTCGCCGGCTGTCCCATCTGCAGTCTGCACCTGCGTGAGATGGCGCGTCGGCGCGACGAGATCGCGGGCGCCGGAATCACCGAGGTGGTGCTCTTTCATTCGGCCGCCGATGCGCTGCGCCGTTATCAGGCCGATATGCCGTTTGCCGTGGTGGCCGACCCAGATCGCAAGCTCTACAAGCAATTTGGCGTTGAGTCCTCGATCCGCGCCGTGCTCGATCCGCGAGCGTGGGGCGCCGCGGCCCGTGGTCTCCTGCGCACTCGGTCGCTGACCGGGGCAATGGGACGCGGCGAGGACCACATGGGCAAGCCAGCAGATTTCCTCATCGGCCCCGATGGCAGGGTCCTTGCCCGAAAGTACGGCGTCCACGCCGACGATCAGTGGTCGGTCGACGAGCTGCTAGGGCTTGTCACCGCTAAGGCTTAGTGCACAAATCCGCACCAGGCGTCAGGTCAAGATATTTGACCGGTTTCCGGCTCGGGTTCTAGAAGAGATATGTGCTTGCCGCAGTTGGGGCAGAACTTTTCGGCGGGATGGTGCTGCGCTCCACAATTGGCGCAATAATGCGGTTCCGCGGCAGGCAACGGCGGTTCGGCGGCAGCGCCGCTCACGGGTTCCGGCCCACCGGAAACCTCCGGCGAACCGGTAGCGCCAGCTTCAGCGAGACGCTGCCGACGGCTTTTGAGCACCATGAATGCCACCCAGCCGCCAACGACAAGCACCATGAGGCTGCCGCTTACGATGTACCACAACAGGTTTGAGCTATGGAACATCGAGACATCACCGTACTGCTGCCGCAGATTCACCGCGCTCGTCTTCAGATCCGCCAGTCCGGGATAGTCGGGTGACAACGCCGCGGCCTGATCGAAGTTCTTGATCGCGTCGCTGTAGTGGCCGGAGTAGTAGTTGTTGAGCCCCTTGCGGTAGTACCCGTCAGCGGGACCGAGCATCGGCTTGACAGCCTTGCCCGCCAGTATCGCCGCCACACGATCTGCCGGCGCGATGAAGTTGAATGCCTGTGGTTCACCGGTGGGGCCGAAGCTGTTCACGCCGATCACCTTGCCGTCGAGGGCAATCGTCGGGCCGCCGCTCATGCCTTCGGAAACCGCGGCGTCGATCTCATACTCCGGCATGGTGCGGATCGTCGACTTCTTGTTCACCTTGCCGCTCTTATTCGTCGGATCCAGCGAGGGACCGGTGACCCGTTGGGTGGTCTCGGGGAAACCCACCGCGAGAATGGGTGTACCGATGTTGACGTCGGCATCACTAGCCAGCTGGGACGACGGCATGTTGTGCTGTTCCACCTTGAGCAAAGCGACGTCACCCTTGGCCAGGGGTCGGAAATCCACCACGCTGGCGGGCAACTTCGCAGTGAGTTTTGTGCCCGTGCCGTAGAGCACCGTGATGGCGATCTCGGGGCCCCGGTCGGGGCTGTTGCCTTCGACCCGCGCGTTCTTCCGAAGCCACTCCGCTGTGGCGATCGGGTCCTGACCCGTGGGCGAGTCCGGAAACTGATCGATATAGGCCTTCGCGGCACCCTTGGCGATGAAATCTTTCGCGGTCTCGGGATCGACGCAGTGACCTGCGGTAGCGACCCAGCCGTCGGGATTGACGACGAAACCAGTGCAGGACCAGGTCGCATCGAAGGGAAGATTCAAGCCGGGCCCGAATGGCGACAGCAACTGCCCGTCGGGCAGCCGCATCTGCCCGTAGGTTTCGACGCTGAGATAGACCACGGCGGGCCGTATCATTGCCGCCGCCCTCTCCTCCGGGTTTGCCTGTGGCCGGCCACCGTCGGCGGCCGCGACACCCGACGATCCGGTCAACACCACGAGAGCAGCCGCGGACCAGAGCGCGAACGCCCGGCCGCTGCGAGATACGAACCTCTTTTTGGTCAGGTTCGCTCGTCGGGACATTGTTCCTCCTCGATGAAGCGCTGACCTTGACGATCCGGTGCCGAGGGCACTATCGGGTAGGGACCGAAGTCCCCTGCTCGGAGGTCGTTGGTGTGGACTTCATCGGCGGCAGGCACCGGTGGCGGGCTGAATTGCCTATCCGGCCGCCGGCGGTCTGGCCATCACCGACGGCTTGAACCCGTAGGTCGGAGTGTTCCGCCAGACGTTTTGTCCGCCCATCGGCCCGAACGGCGTCATCGGCAAAGCGTGCATCCCGTCCGCAGCGGCCGGGGCCCCTGTCGTCGCGCTGACCAGAGTGGCCACCCCCGGGTTGGTCACGGCGTTGACCGGAGCCCAGCTCGGCGGGACCGATAGCGCCCCTATCGGAAGCGCGCGCCCCACCCCCGCTGCCACCGACCCGGCGTTGCCGAGGCTTGCGCCGGCCGCGCCCAGCGCATTGGCCCCGCCCTCGGCCGCCTTGGCCGCCGCCGATGCCGCGGGTGCCAGACCCTTGGCGAATGAGCTCATGGCCGTGATGCCATTGCTGATCTGGCCGAAGGACTGTGCGGTCTGCACGCCCACCTGGCCCGAAGAGACGTAGGGGACAAAGTATTTGGAGTACATCCCGGCGATGTCGTCGAACGGTGTGTTGGCCGAAATCCAATCATCGATCGGCTTGAGGTTGCCGAAGGTCGGCTGAGCCAGATTCTGCAAAGTGTTGGGCACCTCGGCGTTCGCCGCTGCGTCCTGCGCACCCGTCTGGGCTGAATTGGCGACCGCATTCGCGACGGCGGCTTCCTGTTCGGCCGACGCGGCCGGGTTGACCGCTTCGGTTGGCTCCTCGAAATCGGCCAACTGGGTTGCCGTCGCCGAGGACGCCGCGTAGCCGTACATCGCCGCGGCGTCTTGGGCCCACATCTCGTAGTACTGCGCCTCAACGGCGGCAATGGCCGCGGCGTTCTGTCCCAATACATTTGTCGCGATCAGCTCCGCCACCAGCGCCCGGTTGGCGGCGATCACCGGCGGGGGCACCGTCAACACGAATGCCGTCTCGTAGGCGGCCGCGGCCGTCGCCGCCTGGGTAGAGGCCAGTTCGGCGCTCGCGGCGCTGGTTCGCAGCCACGCCACACACGGAGCCGTCGCCGCCGCCAGTGCCAGCGCCGCCGGACCGGACCACGGTCCACCGGTCAGCGCGGAAATGACCGACTGGAAGGAGGACGCGTTGAGGTGCAACTCGGCGGCCAGCCCGTCCCAGCCCGCCGCGGCGGCCAACAACGAACCCGCCCCCGGGCCGGCATACAGACGCCCCGAATTGATTTCCGGCGGCAACAGCGCGTAGTCCACGTTGCTATCCCCGCCCGTTCAGAGGGCCGACGCCGCGGCGCTCGCGGCCTCGGTCGCCGCGTAGGACCCCGCGCTCTCCGCCAGCGTGGCCGCCAGCAGCTGATGAATCGCGACGGCCCTGGCCGCCAGCGCCTGGTACCGCGCCGCGTGGCCAGCAAACTGCGCCGCCGTCAACGCGGACACCTCGTCGGCGGCCGCGGGAACGACCCCGGTGGTCGGGCCGGCCGCGGCCGCATTGCCGACGCCCAGCGCCGCGGTGATCGACTGGAGATTGCTCGCCGCCGACGACAGCGTCTCTGGATAGACAGTTACGAAGGACATACCGTTTCCCTTCAGCGATTCATGTGTCCCGTTGCCGCGAAACGCTAAACGAGGGCCGGGCAAATTCAACGAGCTCGATTTCTTCGAATTGACCCTGAACTTGCGCTTTCGCCAATGTTCATACTGATTTTTAGTCACATGAGTTTTCGGCATTGACAAACCCATCGACGGTAGTGGCCCGTCCTGGCGAGTGGCTTTGGGCGGCTTCGTATTTGGACGAAATTCCGACGGGTACTTGTTCTATGATTCCGGCATGAGCCCCATGCCATTTGCCATTTCGGACGTCACTTATCTGGTCGCGAAGTTATGAAATATCCATGGGCTTTCACGTGTAGTGCATATTTCTCGGCATGGCTTCTCATTGGACGCAAAAGTTGTCGTGGATAGATATGAATTCGGTATGGACTACCGGCGACGCAGTGACCGGCCGCTCGCGGTATGCAGACCCGGCGGCCGCCGACCCGGTGAACGTCTACTAAATGTGAGGTTTCGGCAATACGCTGAACCCCATGGCAGCCGAGAAGCGCGAACCCAAAGTCGTTGTCCTTGGCGGTGGTTCCTGGGGAACCACCGTGGCGTCCATCTGTGCACGCCGGGGGCCGACGCTGCAGTGGGTGCGCTCGGACGATACCGCTAACGACATCAACGAAAAGCACCGCAACACGCGCTACCTCGGTAATGACGTCGTGCTGAGCGACACGCTGCGCGCCACCACCGACTTCGCCGAGGCCGCCAACAGTGCCGACGTCGTCGTGATGGGCGTGCCATCGCACGGATTCCGCGGCGTGCTCACCGAATTGGGCAAAGAGCTACGGCCCTGGGTGCCGGTGGTGTCGCTGGTCAAGGGACTCGAGCAGGGCACCAATATGCGGATGTCGCAGATCATCGAGGAAGTACTGCCGGGGCATCCGGCCGGCATCCTGGCCGGACCGAACATCGCGCGCGAGGTCGGCGAGGGCTATGCGGCCGCGGCCGTGCTGGCCATGCCCGACCAGCATCTGGCAACCCGGTTGTCGGCGTTGTTCCGCACCAGGCGATTCCGCGTGTACACCACCGACGACGTGATTGGCGTCGAAATGGCCGGCGCACTGAAGAACGTCTACGCCATCTCGGTAGGCATGGGTTACTCCCTGGGCATCGGTGAAAACACCCGCGCACTCGTCATCGCCCGCGCGTTGCGCGAGATGACGAAGCTGGGCGTGGCATTGGGCGGGAACCCGGACACCTTCCCCGGACTGGCCGGTCTCGGCGATCTGATCGTCACCTGTACCAGCCAGCGCAGTCGTAACCGTCACGTCGGTGAACAACTCGGCGCGGGCAAGCCCATCGACGAGATCATCGCCGCGATGAACCAGGTCGCCGAGGGCGTCAAGGCCGCCAGCGTGATCATGGAGTTCGCCAACGAGTTCGGGCTCAACATGCCGATCGCGCGCGAGGTCGACGCGGTGATCAACCACGGCTCGTCGGTCGAACAGGCCTACAGCGGCCTGATCGCCGAGGTCCCGGGCCACGAGGTGCACGGCTCCGGGTTCTGACCCGGTCACGCATGGTCCGGACAGCCCCCGTGCTTGGGCCCTAGTCCCGTGCCATCGCTTCCAGCCGGCGGATGCGGTCCTCGATCGGCGGATGCGTCGAGAACATCGAGCCGATGCGCTCACCGGCACGGAACGGGTTGGCGATCATCAGGTGTGCCTGGCTGGCCAGCTGCGGCTCGGGCGGCAACGGGGCCGCCTGCACGCCGCCGGTAATCTTGCGCAGGGCCGATGCCAAAGCCAGCGGGTCACCGGTCAACACCGCGCCCGACTCGTCGGCCTGGTACTCCCGGGATCGCGATACGGCGAGCTTCACCACCGTCGCCGCGATCGGCCCCAGTAGCGAAACCAGCAGCAGCGCAAAGGGATTCCCACCGTCGCGGTTGCCCCCGAACATGCCGGCCCACATCGCCATGTTGGCCAGGGCGGTGATCACGCCCGCCAGCGCACCGGCCACACACGAGATCAGGATGTCGCGGTTGTAGACGTGCGACAGCTCGTGGCCCAGCACGGCGCGCAGCTCGCGCTCGTTGAGGATGTCCAGGATGCCGGTGGTGCAGCAGACGGCGGCGTTGCGCGGGTTGCGACCGGTGGCGAAGGCGTTGGGGGCATTGGTGTCGCTGATGTAGAGCCGGGGCATCGGCTGGTGCGCGGCGGTGGCCAGCTCGCGCACGATCCGGTAGATCATCGGCGCCTGTAGTTCGGAGACCGGCTGGGCGTGCATCGCCCGCAATGCCAGCTTGTCGCTGTTGTAGTACGTGTAGACATTCATGCCGATGGCGAACAGCACCGCCAACCACATCATCGTCGGACCAAACAACCGGCCCACGAACACGATCATCGCGGACATACCAGCCAACAGCAGGAAGGTCTTCAGCTTGTTGGCATGCGGATGCCAGGTCATCGGTGTCCTCCTTGGGAAGACCGGGGGAACTCGCTCATTGCTTGACTGCTGTCAATTGAACGCCCGGGATGACCTTCCGGGTTCCGCCGCGCCACACCGAAAGCACGGCAATTGGCGCTAACCGTGCCGGCTGATCGTGTAGTCGACCAGCGTCTGCAGCGCGCGCCGCCCGGCGACATCGGGCAAAAGCCCCAGCTCATCGCGGGCTTTGGCGGCGTACTGCGCCAGAAATTCCTTGGCCTGGGCCATGCCGGGCGATGCCCGCAATAGCCTCAGTGCCTCGGCCACCGCGTCGTCGTCTTCGACGGGCCCGGCCAGCAGCTCGCGCAGGCGTTCCCCATCGGGCCCGGGTTGTTGTAGCGCGTAGACCATCGGCAGGGTGTGCACGCCTTCGCGGATATCGGTACCGGGCAGCTTTCCCGATTCATGCGAGTCGCTGTCGATGTCGATGATGTCGTCCGATATCTGGAACGCGGTGCCGACTATGCCGCCGAGCCGGCTCAGCCGAGCGACCTGCTCGTCGTCGGCGCCGGAGAACATCGCGCCGAACTGGCCGGCCGCGGCGATCAGGCAGGCCGTCTTCTCGTACACCACCTTCAGGTAGTGCTCGATCGGATCCGCCCCCTCGGCCCCTTTGTCTATACCCCGGGTTTCGCGCATCTGACCAGTCACCAGCTGAGCGAACGTCTCAGCAATCAGCCGCACCGCGTCGGGCCCCAGCCGCGATACCAGCCGCGACGCCGTCGCGAAAAGGTAGTCGCCGGCCAGGATTGCGACGTTGTTGCTCCAGCGCACATTGGCGGTCGCCGCGCCCCGGCGCACCTCGGCCTCGTCCATGACGTCGTCGTGGTAGAGCGTGGCCAAGTGCACCAGCTCGATGACCGCGCCGGCGATGGTGACCTCCGCCGCATCCGGGTTCGGCCCGATCTGCGCGGACAGCACGGTGAACAGCGGCCGGAACCGCTTGCCGCCGGCCTTGAACAGATGCGTCAGCGAATCGGTCATGATCTCGTCGGCGCTGCGCAGCTCAACATCCATGAGCTGCTCGATCTTTGCGACGCCGTCCCGCACCGCGGTGGCGAACGCGGCGTCGCCAAAATCAATGCCCGCCACCACCGTCGCGGGAGTCTTCACCCGACCAGCCATATTCGCCGGAGTACTCACGCGACCAACATACTGGTGGGCGTGGACAGGAAGGCCTCCGGAGCCGAAGTGGTGGTCGTGGGCGCCGGACCTGCCGGTTCGGCGGCCGCCGCGTGGGCTGCTCGCGCGGGCCGCGAGGTCCTCGTCGTCGACTCCGCCAGCTTTCCCCGGGACAAGCCCTGCGGTGACGGGTTGACCCCGCGCGCGGTCGCCGAGCTGGAAAGGCTGGGGCTGGGCGACTGGCTGGACACGCGCATCCGGCATCGGGGCCTACGGATGAGTGGGTTCGGCGGCGAGGTCGAAGTGGATTGGCCCGGCCCGTCGTTCCCGTCGACCGGAAGCGCGGTGGCACGCCTCGAACTCGACGACCGGATCCGTAAGGTCGCCGAGGAATCCGGGGCGCGCATGCTGCTCGGCACCAAAGCCGTTGGTGTGCATCATGACTCGTCGAGACGGGTGACCTCGCTGCTGTTGGCCGACGGCACCGAGGTGGGCTGCCGGAAGTTGATCGTCGCCGACGGTGCCCGCTCCACACTGGGCCGCAAGCTGGGCCGGCGGTGGCATCAAGAGACGGTCTACGGCGTCGCGGCGCGTGGGTATCTGACCACCGCGCGCAGTGAGGACCCCTGGCTGACGTCGCATCTGGAACTTCGTTCCCCCGACGGCGCCGTGCTGCCCGGGTACGGCTGGATCTTCCCGCTGGGCAACGGCGAGGTGAACATCGGCGTCGGAGCGCTGTCGACGTCGAAGCGTCCGGCCGACCTGGCGCTGCGACCGCTGATCTCGTATTACACCGACCTGCGCCGCGACGAGTGGGGCTTTACCGGTGAGCCGCGAGCGATCTCGTCGGCGCTACTGCCAATGGGCGGCGCGGTTTCCGGGGTGGCCGGGCCGAATTGGATGCTGATCGGCGACGCCGCGGCCTGCGTGAACCCGCTCAACGGCGAAGGCATCGACTACGGGCTGGAAACCGGGCGGCTGGCCGCCGAAGTGCTCGACTCCGGCGACCTGTCGAAAGTGTGGCCGTCGCTGCTTGCCGACCACTACGGTCGCGGCTTCTCGGTCGCGCGCAGGCTGGCACTGCTGCTCACCTTCCAGCGGTTCCTGCCCACGACGGGCCCCATCGCGATGCGGTCCACCACACTGATGACCATCGCCGTGCGGGTGATGGCCAACCTGGTCACCGACGACGACGCCGACTGGGTAGCGCGGGCGTGGCGCGGCGGCGGGCGGTTCTCGCGGCTCATCGATCGCCGAACACCCTTCAGCTGAACCAACTTCTTCCGCCGGGCCATCCAACGTGCGTTCTATATCAACCTCATTGACATACATCAGGCTGCTTGATATATCTGGAGGCATGACTCAGCCAACGGATTTCGAGTTCGAAACGGCCTACCGCGGTGAATCCACCCAGTTTGGCGAGGGAGCGCGTCCGCCCTGGAGCATCGGCGCAGCACAACCCGAGCTGGCCGCCCTCATCGAGCAGGGCAAGTTCCACGGCGACGTGCTCGACGTGGGCTGCGGGGAGGCCGCCATCTCACTGACCCTGGCCGAACTCGGCCACAACACCTTGGGACTGGATCTGTCGCCCACCGCGATCGATCTGGCGCGCCAGGAGGCCGCCAAGCGGGGTCTGACCAACGCCACCTTCGAGGTCGCCGACATCAGCACGTTCACCGGATATGACGGCCGGTTCGGCACCATCGTCGACAGCACCTTGTTCCACTCCATCCCGGTCGAAGCACGCGAGGGCTACCAGCAGTCGATCAGCCGCGCTGCCGGTCCCGGCGCCTCATACTTCGCGCTGGTCTTCGACAAAGCGGGTGTACCGGAAGGCCCAGTCAACGCGGTGACCGCCGACGAACTGCGCGATGCGGTGTCGAAGTACTGGGTGGTCGACGAGATCCGGCCGGCCCGCATCTACGCCAATCTCCCCGACAACGCTCCCGAGATGCCGTTCGTCGGAGTACGCGATGAGCCCGACGGTCTGAAGTCAGTCAGCGCGTGGTTATTGACGGCCCATCGGGACTGATCGTCCGCGAGACCGAGCCATTATCGCGGTGTATAGTCCGGCTAATGAGGGGTACCAAGCTGCTTGCAGGCGTCGCCATTGCGGCGGCCGCCACCATCACGCTGGGCGCGCCGGCACTGGCCGACCCGACGACGCCGCCGCTACCGCCGCCGGCGCCAACGCCGCTTAGGACTCCGTCGCCGCCCAGCGACTACGACGCCCCGTTCAAGCAAACCGTCAACGGCTTCGGCATCTACCAGCCGCAGGACCAGCTCGCGTGGCTGGGCAAGATCACCTGCGATCGGCTGGGCCGGGGCGTGGACCACGACGCGTACCAGTCGGCCAACTTCATCCAGCACAACCTGCCGCGGGGCACCAGCCAGGGACAGGCATTCCAGTTCCTCGGTGCGGCCGTCGACCACTACTGCCCCGACCAGGTGGGCGTAGTGCAGGCCGCTGGCAACCACCCGAACTAGTCAGCGCAGGGGTTTATGCCCCGCATGTAGGGCCACGATTCCGCCGGTCAGGTTGCGCCACCGCACGCCCGACCATCCCGCTTGTGCCATCTGCTCCGCCAGTGCGGCTTGATCGGGCCAGGCCCTGATCGACTCCGCGAGATACACGTAGGCATCGGGATTGCTCGACACCGCCTGCGCCACCCGCGGTAGCGCGCGCATCAGATATTCCTTGTAGACGGTGGCGAACAGCCCATTGGTGGGCGTCGAGAATTCGCACACCACCAGTCGTCCGCCGGGCCGGGTGACGCGGGCCATCTCACGCAGTCCCGCCTGCGCGTCGGCCACGTTGCGCAACCCGAAACTGATTGTGACGGCATCGAATACACCGTCGGCGAACGGCAGCTTGGTGGCGTCGCCGGCGACCTTCGGCACCTTGCGCGCATTACCCGCCGCGAGCATTCCGACGGAAAAGTCGGCCGCCACGCACCACGCCCCGGATTTCTCCAACTCCACCGTGGACACCGCGGTGCCCGCGGCCAGGTCGAGCACCTTGTGGCCGGCCCCGATCCGCAGCGCCGAGCGAGTGGCTCGCCGCCAATACCGGTCCTGCCCCAGCGACAGCACGGTGTTGGTCAGGTCGTAGCGACGGGCGACGCCGTCGAACATCGACGCGACCTCCCGGGGGTCCTTGTCCAAGGCCGCGCGACTCACGACGAAGACGCTACCCGGCCCAATCCGGCCGACTCGGGAATGGTGCGCCGACGAACGCGTTACACAACGGCGTGAGCGAAAAAGTTTGGTTTATCACCGGTACATCACGTGGATTCGGTCGGGAGTGGGCGATCGCCGCGCTGGAACGGGGCGACAAGGTTGCCGCCACGGCGCGTAACACCGCATCGCTGGACGACTTGGTCGCGAAGTACGGCGACGCGCTGTTGCCCATCGGGCTCGACGTCACCGACCGCGACGCGGATTTTGCCGCGGTCAAGCAGGCTCACGACCACTTCGGCAGGCTGGACATCGTGGTGAACAACGCCGGCTACGGGCATTTCGGGTTCGTCGAAGAACTGTCCGAGCAAGACGCACGCGATCAGATCGAGACGAACGTGTTCGGCGCGTTGTGGATCACCCAGGCCGCGTTGCCCTACCTGCGCGAGCAGCGCAGCGGCCACATCATCCAGGTGTCGTCGATCGGCGGCATCACCGCGTTTCCGCTCGTCGGCATGTACCACGCGTCCAAGTGGGCGCTGGAGGGCTTCTCGCAGGCGCTGGCACAGGAGGTCGCGCCGTTCGGTGTGCACGTCACGCTGATCGAGCCGGGCGGCTTCGACACCGACTGGTCCGGCCCGTCGGCGAGGCACTCCGAACCGCTGCCCGCCTATGACGAGGTGCGCGCCGCCGTCCAAGCCGAACGCAGTCGGCGCTGGGCTGCTCCCGGCAACCCGGCCGCATCGGCCGCCGCGCTGCTGAGGGTGGTCGACGCCGAGCAGCCGCCGTTGCGGGTGTTCTTCGGCGCTTCCCCGCTGCAGACGGCAAAGGCCGACTACCAGAACCGGTTACGGACGTGGGAGCAGTGGCAGCCGGTGGCCGAGCTGGCGCAAGGCTAGCGGTGAAGCGTCACTCACCCTGCGCGTAGCGCCGCTGCGAGACGCGGGCGCGCGCCCTGGCGATGGGAGACTGCACGGCCGTGTAGTGGCCGAGCAACTCGTCGCAAATGGCGGGCCAAGTGCGGGCGAGCACGCTCTTGCGCGCCGCCTGCGAATAGCGGGCACGCTCTTGCAGCAGATGCCCCACCGCATCGGGCAGCCGCTGCTCGAATTCGTGTACGCCCAAGAGCAATCCGGTGCGCCACGGGGTGACGAGGTCACGCGGCCCGCCGGCGTCGGGGGCGATCACCGGCAACCCCGAAGCCAGCGCTTCTTGCACGACTTGGCAGAACGTCTCGTGCTCGCCGGTGTGCACGAAGACGTCCATGCTGGCGTATGCCGCGGCGAGGTCCGGCCCGTACATGGCGCCGGTGAAAACCGCTGTGGGCATTGCTGATTGGAGTTTGCGTTGGTCGACGCCGTCGCCGACGATGACGACTTGCACGTCGCCGGCGGCCGCTAGCCCGGCGAGCCGCTCCACATGCTTCTCCGGCGCGAGCCGGCCCACGAAGCCGACGATCGGCTTGCCGTCCGGCGACCAGTGCCGCCGCAGCGCCTCGTCGCGCGCCGACGGCGCGTACCCCATGATGTCGACCCCGCGCGCCCAGTGGTGGACCCGCGGAATTCTATGGGCGACAAGCGATTCCATCGTCGCCGTGGATGGCGCCAGGGTGCGGTCGGCGAGGCGGTGCAGGTGGCGAAACCACGCCCACGCCGCCTTCGTCGTGATCCCGATTCCGTAGCTCTCCGCGAATCCCGGTACGTCGGTTTGGTAGACGGCGACGGTCGGCACCCCGAGGTAGCGTGCGGCTCGTACGCCGCCGTAGCCCAGCAGTGCCGGCGAAGCCAGGTGCATTACGTCGGGCTGAAACCCGCGCAGCACCTTGAGTAGTCGCGGTCTGGGCACACCCAGCGGCAGCGTGGTGACCTTCGGGAACATCCGCGACGGCACCCGGTGCACCCGGATTCCGTCGTGGATACGCTCGGCGGGAGCTTCACCGGGCGGGGTATCGGGAGCGATGACCAGAGCTTCGTGGCCGGTGCGGCGCAGATGCTCCAGCACTCGAATTACTGAGTTACTGACACCGTTGACATGTGGCAGGAAAGACTCTGCGACGATCGCAACGCGCACAAGACAATAGTGTCAGCACTGCCTGTCGATAAGGTTGCCGACGGGCATACGGGGCGCGAAATCTGCTGCTAAACGCCTTATCCGTCTTTGCTGCCCACATTTTCGGCCGCATCGCGCCGGTCCAGTCGCTTGTCCAGCAGCGCCAGGCCTACCAGCACAACCATTGCGATCAGCCAGCTGACCACCGCGAGCGACCCCGCCGGGATAATCGCCAGCCCCGCGTTGCGGTGCTGCACCCGGACCAAGTTCGGGTCATTTTTGTTGTATTCGACGTATATCCGCATACCCGTGGCCAATTCGGACGGATACAGCACGCCGAGCTCGGGTCGATAGGTGACTCGCTCAGGTGTGACGAATTCGATGGTGGACCGCCGCGGCCCGGCGCTGAGCACCTCCGCCTGCGCCACTCCCATGTTGTGTTGGATCGCGAGGTCGTCGCGCCAGGCGCCGGCCACCAACAGCACCGACTGCAGCGTGACCAGACCCGCGATGATCAGCACCGCGATTCGGGAGATTCGCAACCCAATCCGCACCGGCGTGGTCGCTGATACATCACTGCGGCCGTGGATCAGAATGCGCAGCAATGTTTTTGGAGACTTCACAAGGCGGCCTTGATGGCGGCATGGAGCCCTCGCAGTGAGGAGCGATCCGCCTTGACCTCCAGCACCCGCATACCCGCACCGGGTTCGCCCAGCGCCGCCTTCAGCTCGCCGACCTCGATCTGGCGGCTTTCGACGTGGTATGCGCGGCACAGCGCGCCGACGTCCACATCGTGCGGGGTGCCGAAGATCCGCGAGGACACATCGGAGAACCTCGGGTCGCCCTGCTCGAGCAACTCGAAGATGCCGCCACCATTGTCGTTGGACACCACGATGGTTAGGTGCCGCGGCGTCGGTTCGGTGGGACCGATCAGCAGCCCCGAGCTGTCGTGGACGAACGTCAGGTCGCCGATCAGCGCGATGGTGCGGGCCGGACTGTCGCCCACGCCGCTGCGTTCGTGTGCCAGTGCCGCCCCGATCGCGGTGGATACCGTGCCGTCGATACCGGCGACGCCGCGATTGGACCGGACCCGGATGCCCTCGGTGTTCAGGCCGACCAGGGCGGCGTCGCGGACCGGGTTGGAGGCCCCGAGCACGAGTTGGTCGCCTGGCCGCAGCGCGTCGGCCACGGCGGCGGCGACGTGCAGGCCGGTGGTCAGCGGGTGCGCCGCGAGCTGGCCCCGGACCGCCGCGACCGCGTGCCGGTTCACCTCCGCGCAGCGCTGCAGCCACGCCGGGTTGGGCGTCCCGGTGGTCACCGCCCGGGTGCCGGTGGCCTGCGAGTTACCCGAGACGTCCGGCCAGCGCGGCCCGGTGGTCAGCGCATACACCGGCACCTGAGGGTCGGCCAGCAGCGCCGAGACCGGGCGATGCAGGGTCGGGCGGCCGAGCATGATCACCTGCCTCGGGCGCAGCCGGGTCAGTGCCAGCGGGTGCAGCGGGTTTGGAGGGCAGCGACCAGAAAATGAAGTCGGTTCGGCCACGGTCGGCAGCTGCGCGAGGCTGGGCTGTAGGCCCGCGCCGTGCCCGGCGATCACGACGGTGTCGGGCGTCAGGTCGATTTCCAGCGGCTGGTCGAAGGTGACCGGCGGCGTGTAGGTCCACGGCTTACCGCCGGGCCGCCCCTGCGGCGTCACCGCACCGTGGGGTTCGCGGTCCGGCACCAGAGGTTCGCGCAGCGGGATGTCGAACTGCACGGGGCCGGCGTTGGCGGTGCGAGAACCCGTGGCAGCCGACAACACCCGGCAGGTGGCCGACCGCCAGGTCGCGTTGAGCGAATCCAGCAGCTCCGGTGCATCCTCGGCCAGACCCAGGCTGATGGCGGCGCGAACCTGCGTGCCGAAGTAGCCCAGCTGCTCCATGGTCTGGTTGGCCCCGGTCCCCAGCAACTCGTAGGGTCGGTTGGCCGATAGTACGATCAGCGGCACCCGCGCGTAGTTCGCCTCGACCACCGCGGGACCGAGGTTGGCGACGGCGGTGCCCGAGGTCATCGCGATACATACCGGCGCGCCGGCGGCGATGGCCAGGCCGATGGCCAGATAGCCGGCGGTGCGTTCGTCGATGCGAACGTGCAACCGGATCCGGCCGGAGCGATCGGCGTCGTGCAATGCGAACGCCAGCGGGGCGTTGCGCGAGCCCGGGCATAACACCACGTCGCGGACGCCCCCGCGGATCAGCTCGTCAACGACGACGCGAGCTTGTGTCGTCGAGGGGTTCACTCCTACAGGGTGTCACAGCCCGCTGACCACGCGCCGAACGTGGAGTTGTCGGGCGGAATGGCCGCTGTTTCGCGCAACAAGTCGACGTTGGGCACCAAGAAATCAAACGTCGGAGAAGAACTTCAGCGCCACGCTGTTGATCGCGTCGGGCCGCTCCAGGAACCCCAGATGGCCGACGTCGGGTATCTGCACGTAGCGGCCGTTGGGCAGGGCGTCAGCGACCTCGCGCCCCAGATGCGGCGGCGTGATCACGTCGTCGGAGAAACCCATCACCAGCACCGGTGTGGCGATGCTGCGGTACGCCGCGAGCCGGTTGGTCTGCGGAGACACGCTCAGCTGAGTGCGCAGCCCGGGTGTGCGCTTGACCGGCCAGGTCCGGAACATGGTGATCCAATCGGCGACGGCCACGTCGTCGTTGATCGTTTTTCGCGAAAAGCTCTCCAGCACACGGACTTTCGCCTCATAGGCGGGCGGCAGCTCGGTGTTCGACGCGTACAGCTGGGTCTCGCCTTCGTGAAAGCCCTCACGGGCGCGGTCCAGGCGGCCGCGGGTGGCCATCAGCACCGCGGCTTTCACCAGCTCGGGGCGGGCCACCATCAGCTCCTGGGCGATGTATGCGCCCATCGACACCCCGACGATGCGAGCCGGGGCGGCGCCCAGGGATTCGATCAGGGCCGCGGTGTCGGCGACCATGGTTTGCGTCGTGAACCCCTCGGCGTTTTCGGTGGCACCGATCCCGCGATTGTCGAAGGTGATCACGCGATATCCCGCCGCAACAAACGCCGGAACCTGATGCGGTAGCCAGGTGCGCCCGGGACCGCCGCTGCCGGCGATGAAGACCACGGGCTCACCGCTGCCGCGGTCGTCATAGGCCAGGTTGATCACTCGAAAGACGGTACAAGGAGCGGATAGCAGGCCTTGACCCGGTCGATCCACCACTGCCGCCGCTCGGGCGGTGCCTGCAGTGCGCGCAGCCTTGCCGCGTCGGGCGTGACCGGCCCGACGGCCAGGTTCCCGTCGCCGGACCCGACCACCTCGGCGACGTCTTCGAGGAACAGCCCGCCGGTGCCCAGCCCGCAGGCATGGCGCAGCTGCGGTAACGCCGCCGCGGCGGTCAGCCCGGCGGCGATGCCCACCGCCGAGTCGAGCGCGCTGGAGACCACGACGGGGATGTCGATCTGCGCGGCGATGTCGAGCAGGGCCGAAACCCCGCCCAGCGGAGCGACTTTGAGCACCGCGATGTCGGCGGCGCCGGCGCGGACCACGGCCAACGGGTCGTCGGCCTTGCGGATGCTTTCGTCGGCGGCGATCGGCACGTCGATCCGCCGGCGCAACTCGGCGAGTTCGTCGACGGTGGCACAGGGCTGTTCGAGGTATTCCAGCGGACCGTCGGTGGTCAGCGCGGCCACGGCCGCCACCGCCTGCTCGACCGTCCAGCCGCCGTTAGCGTCCACCCGCACGGTCGCAACCAGTTCGCGCACCGCGTTGACCCGGTCGACGTCGTCGGCCAGCGTCTGACCGGGCTCGGCGACCTTCACCTTGGCCGTCCCGGCCCCAGGAAAACGGGCCAGCACCTCGCTCACCTGGGCGGCGGCCACGGCCGGCACGGTGGCGTTGATCGGGATGCGTTCCCGGCGCACCGGAGGCGGCCGCCGGTAGGCGCCCTCGATGCCCGACGCCAGCCAGGCCGACGCTTCGGCGGGCCCGTATTCGACGAAGGCCCCGAACTCGCCCCACCCCGCCGGACCGTCGATCAGCGCGAGCTCACGGGTGGTGATGCCGCGGAACCGCACCCGCATCGGCAGCGCCACCACATGCAGACGCTCCAGCAGGTCTTCGAGACCGGGTAGCGGCGCAGGCCTCACTGGCCGTAGACCTGGCGGCCCGCCAGATACGTCGCACGCACGTCGAGATCGGCGATCTGCTCGGGCGGCACCGTGCGGGGATCGGCCGACAGCACCACCAGGTCCGCGTACTTGCCGACCTCCAGCGAGCCGACCACATCGTCGGCGAACAGCTGCCAGGCCGCATCGATGGTCTGGGCGCGGATCGCCTGCTCGACCGTCAGCCGCTCCTCGGGCGCCAGCACCCGGCCGCTCGGCGCCGTCCGGGTCACGGCCACGCTGATGTTGCGCAGCGGCTCCTCCGGCGTGACCGGCGGGTCGTTGTGCAACGAGATGCGCATCCCGGTGGCCACCGCGGATCCCGCCGGCATCCAACGTGATCCGCGTTCCTCGCCGAACAGTCCGTCGACGATGACGTCGCCCCAGTAGTGGATCTGGTCGACGAAGATGCTGCAGGTGACCCCGAGGTCGGCGGCACGTTGCAGCTGCTCGTTTCGGATGGCGCCGACGTGCTCAAGCCGCAGCCGATGATCATCACGCGGATTGCTGCGCAGTGCCTCTTCGTAGACGTCGAGGATGGTGTCGACGCCGGCGTCGCCCTGCACATGGCAGGCCATCTGCCAGCCCCGCGGGTAGTACGCGCCCACGATCTCGCGAAGTTGGTCGGCGGTGTAATTGGCGCAGCCGCACGAACCCGGCTGCACGCCGATCGTCCGGGTGGCCTCGGTGTCCAGGTAGGGAAACGACAGCGCGATGTTGCCGATCCACGGCGACCCGTCGACCCAGATCTTGATGCCGACCTGGCGCAGCATGTCGTCGCCCTGGCCGGGTGTGGCGGTCGTGGCCATCTGCGGGTTGGAGACCTCATAGGTGCGCAGCCGGACAGTGAGCTCGTCGCGCAGGCCCTCGACCAGCGGCCCGAAGTTCGGGTCGAACGCCATCTCCGAACAGGTGGTCAGCCCGGCCCGGTTGAGCCGGGCGCATTCGGCGAGCAGCATCGCCGGGTAGCTATCGGCCTGGATGGCCGCGCCCAGCAACGGGAACACCGCGGCGATCTCCTCGGCGGTGCCGTCGAGGTTCCCGTTGGCGTCGCGCCCGTATTTGGCGCCCTTGGGGTCCGGGGTGTCGCGGGTCAGCCCGTTGAGCTGCGCGGCGTGCGAATTGAAGAAGGCCTTGTGCCCGGAGTTGTGGATGATCACCAGCGGGTTGTCCGGCGCGATGTCGTCGAGCCAGGCCAATGTCGGTTCGGGCAGGCCGGACTGCAGCAGCGCGTCCCAGCCGTTCAGGTAGGCGCCCGCCGATCCGCGCTGGGAGACCTCGCGGCGGATTGCCGCGACGACGTCGTCGGGGCCGGGGACGGTGACCGGGCGGATGTCGATGATGCGGTCCGACAGCGCGACGGCCTCCATCAGCGGATGGCCGTGTGCCTCGATGAATCCCGGCATGACGCAGCCGTCGCCGATGTCGATGGTTTGGGTGTCGGCACCGACGAAGCCGGCGACATCCGACCGGCTGCCGACGGCGATGATCCGCCCGTCGGCGATGGCGAGCGCCTCGGCGGTGGGCCGCGCGTCGTCGACGGTCAATACGGTTCCGGTGATGACGACATCTGCATCAGCCATGAGCAGAAATCCTAGTGATCCCCGCGGCCATCGAGGGTGCAGCTGACCCGAATTGCAACACGTTCTAGTCTTGCCACATGAGTGACGATCTGTTGCGCAATCCGACCCATAACGGCCATCTGCTGGTGGGCGCGCTCAAGCGCCACAAGAACAGGCCGGTGCTATTCCTCGGCGACACCACCCTGACCGGTGGCCAAATGGCCGACCGGATCAGCCAGTACACCCAGGCGTTCGAGGCCGTCGGCGCCGGCACTGGTGTCACGGTCGGCCTGCTCTCGCTTAACCGTCCCGAAGTGCTGATGATCCTCGGCGCCAGCCAGACCCGGGGCTACCGGCGCACCGCCCTGCACCCGCTCGGCTCGCTGGACGACCACGCCTACGTGCTCTCCGATGCGGGGGTCAGCTCGCTGATCATCGATCCCAACCCGATGTTCGTCGAGCGCGCGCTGGGACTGCTGGAAAAGGTGGCCTCGCTCAAGCAGATCCTGACGATCGGTCCGGTGCCCCAGGCGCTCAGTGGCGTCGCCGTCGACCTATCAGCCGAGGCGGCGAAGTACCAGCCCAAACCGCTGGTGGTCGCCGACCTGC
The DNA here is from genome assembly GCA_963794245.1 of uncultured Actinomycetota bacterium. Lineage (GTDB taxonomy): Bacteria > Actinomycetota > Actinomycetes > Mycobacteriales > Mycobacteriaceae > Mycobacterium. The sequence goes on from CAWCDD010000011.1 coordinate 351,330, forward strand.
TGCCGGAAAACATCGGCGGCCTGACCTACACCGGCGGCACCACCGGCAAGCCCAAGGGCGTGATCGGCACCACCGGAAACATCGCCACCATGACGGCGATCCAGCTCGCCGAATGGGAATGGCCGGAGAACCCGCGGTTCCTGATGTGTACGCCGCTGTCACACGCCGGCGCGGCGTTCTTCACGCCCACGGTGGTCAAGGGCGGCGAGATGGTGGTGCTGAGCAAGTTCGACCCGGCCGAGGTCCTGAAAACCATTGAAGAGCAGCGGATTACGGCCACCATGCTGGTGCCGTCGATGCTGTACGCGCTGATGGACCATCCGGACTCGCACGACCGAGACCTGTCGTCGCTGGAGACCGTGTACTACGGCGCTTCGGCGATGAACCCGGTGCGGCTCGCCGAGGCGATCCGCCGGTTCGGCCCGATCTTCGCCCAGTATTACGGGCAGTCCGAGGCGCCGATGGTGATCACCTACCTGGCCAAGGGCGATCACGACGAGAAGCGGCTCACCTCCTGCGGACGCCCGACGCTGTTCGCGCGGGTGGCTCTGCTGGGCGAGGACGGCCAGCCGGTACCGCAGGGCGAGCCGGGCGAGATCTGTGTCAGCGGGCCGCTGTTGGCGGGTGGCTACTGGAATCTGCCGGAGGCGACGGCCGAGACGTTCAAGGACGGCTGGCTGCACACCGGCGACATGGCCCGCGAGGACGAGGACGGCTTCTACTTCATCGTCGACCGCGTCAAAGACATGATCGTCACCGGCGGCTTCAACGTCTTCCCCCGCGAGGTCGAGGACGTGGTCGCCGAGCACGCGGCGATCGCGCAGGTGTGCGTGGTCGGCGCGCCGGACGACAAGTGGGGCGAGGCCGTGACCGCGGTGGTGGTGCTGCGCGCCGACGCACCGACCGACGAGGCCGCGATCGAGGAGATGACCGCCGAGATCCAGGCCGCGGTCAAGGACCGCAAAGGTTCGGTGCAGTCGCCCAAGCGGATCGAGATCGTCGACGCGCTGCCGTTGACCGGGCTGGGCAAGCCGGACAAGAAGGCCGTGCGGGCGCAATTCTGGGAAGGCGCCGCCCGCTCCGTCGGCTGATTCTCGGCGCCGAGCGCTCGGCTGGCCGGGCGTTCGCGTCCCCGCGCTCTGCTGGCCGGGCGCTCGGCGGGGAGCTGGGTTCATCGGGCGATTACCTGGCCGGCGAAGTCAAGCATCTCGTCAAGGCTGGGGAACATTGCGAAGGCATCCACGATCGCCTCATCAGCACCGGACGCGGCGAGGCGCTTGAGCCTGCCGGCAACCGAGTCGACGGACGTGCCCGGTTCGAGGTTGATCCGCATGGCCGTCTTCAGCGCGTCGGGATCGCGGCCGGCGTCCTGTGCCGCACGACGCGCAATCGACCACAAGTGGTCGGTGACCTCGTCCTGCAGCCCCTCGACCCCGAGCCAGCCGGTGCCGCTGCGGCCGACCCGGCGCATCGCGGCCTCGCTGGCACCGCCGATCCAGATGGGCGGACCGCCAGCCTGGACCGGTCGCAGGTCGGCATGGACCGGCGGCAGCGAGAAGAACTCGCTGTCCCACGACACCGGGGTGGTCGTCCACCACTCGTGCAGAAACGCCAGCAGGTCATCGAGCATCTTCCCGCGCCGGTGCCAGTCCGCGCCGCGGGCGATGTCGTGCTCGTCCTTCATCCACCCGATTCCCACGCCAACGTCAAGGCGGCCGTTGCTGAGCACGTCGAGCGTCGTCAACAGCCGGGCCAGGTGCGGCGGCTCGTAGTAGAACGTGCTGAGCGTGCTGGCGTTGAGCCGTACCCGGCTGGTCGCCGTCGCGGCGACCGTCCACAGCAGCACCGGATCGAGGTAACGGGTCATCTGCGGCGGGTACGGCTGCTCTTTGCCCGGATAGGTGCTATGCATATCAACCGGCGTGACCAGCCGATCGCCGACCCACAGCGTGTCGTAGCCAAGATCCTCGAGTCCGCGGCAGAACGCGCTCAGACCAGCGGCGCTGCTGATAGCGGGCCCGACTATGGGAAGTGCGAAACCAAGCTTCATCGGGAGAGTCCTCTCCGGGCAGACCATCGTCCGCCAGCATTGATATCGTTTAGGTGATCAATCAACCAATATTTGAGCCCACGGCGCGCCTGTTCTTTCACTGCTGCTACCGGGGGTGGTACGGCTCAGCTGGGAACGGCGGCGCCGAGGGCGAAGTCGTAGTTCCCCATCCCGTGGCTGGCGAGGCCCATCATGAACAGGCCCGCTCCTTCCAGCCAGTGCGCCATGTTCAGGCCGCCGATGTCCAGCGGGCGCAGCCCGAGGCTCTCGATGAACGCTGCCACGCTCGCTTTGGCCTGCGCGTCATCGCCGGCGATGAAGACGTCGAGCGGGCCGGCCCTGCAGCCAGGACGTCGCGGAAGATGGTGTTGAACGCCTTGACCACGATGGCGCTGCCGGGGCCGCCTTGGCGAACTTCCTGCGCGATCGAGGTGCCATCGGGGATGGCAAGGCCCTCGGCCGTCGGGATTGAAGGGGTTGCTGATGTCGACGATGATCTTGCCCGCGAGGGCGTCTCCGTACTGGGCGACGACCGGAACGACACTGTCGAACAGCACGGCCACGATGACGATGTCGCCGGCAGGGGCGGCGCCCCACTCTCCGCCGTGGCGCCGCTGCCGAGAGCCTTGGCCAGGTCAGCGGCCTTGGACTGATCGCGGCCAATGACTTCGACGGTGTTGCCGCCCGTTACGGCCAGCGCGCCGATGGCACGGGCCATGTTCCCGGTGCCGATGATGCTGATGCTGCTCATGAGGTGCTCCCGTCTTGATTGACGATCGAAAAGGTTGACTACTCAACCATATGTAGAAATGGATGATGCGTCAACCAATCGGGGTAGCATGGGCTGATGGAACCGACCTGGCTGAGCCCTCGTGAAGACCGCGCCTGGCGGGCCTTCCAGCACGCGCATCATCAGCTCGGCGCGCACCTGAACCGGGGCCTGCAGGAGTCGGGCCTGTCGGGGGCCGACTACCAGGTCCTGGCGGTGCTCTCGGAGCACGACGGGGACCGCATGCCCGCGCGCGAACTGTGCAATGCGCTGGGCTGGGAGAAGAGCCGTGTCTCCCACCAGGTGCGGCGCATGCAGAACGACGGGCTGATCTGTCGCGAGCCCAACCCCGCCGACGCCCGCAGCACCATGGTCTGCCTGCTGCCGGCTGGCCGCGCCGCCGTTGAGAAGGCGGCGCCGCGGCACGTGGAGGACGTCCGCCGGAACTTCATCGACCTGCTCACCCCGGCTGAGCTCGAAATGCTCGCCGCCCTCAACGAACGAGTCCTGCGCCACCTGGCCAAAGACGACGACTCCCCCGCCGAAGACGAGCCCTCATAGCCTTCATCGGCCGTGAGGTGTTGACCTTCATGCTGGCTCGAAAGGTGGCTTCACGCTCGGCAGAGAGGCGGGGCTAGCACGCGATCCCTGCGACCAGCAGGTCGAGCATGCGGCCCCGCTGCTCCGGCGAACTGCTGGCCAGAAAGATGCCGATCAGGCTGGACACCACATCGTCGGCCTGCACGTCGGCGCGCAGGGTCGCGTCGTCGGCACCGGCCCGCAACAGCATCTCGACGGCACCCACAATGCTGTCGCGAGTCTGACTGGGCTCCATGGCGCCGGAGTCGAAGATCGCGTGCAACGACTCGGCCATCCCGCGCTTGGCGGCCACGAAGCCGGCGTAGCGGTCCATCCAGCGCCGCAGGGCTGTCTTCGGCGGATGCCGCTTGAGCAGCTGCTCGGCCGCCGCCGCGACCTCGGCGAGCTCCGCACGGTAGATCGTCTCGACGAGGGCCTCGCGGTTGGGAAAGTGGCGGTACAGCGTGCCGATCCCGACGCCCGCGTCGCGGGCAATCGACTCGAGCGAAACCGGCCGCCCTTCCGCGGTGGCGAATGCGGCGGTGGCCACCTCAAGCAGTCTTTCGCGATTGCGGCGCGCATCAGACCGTTCAGCCAAAGCGGAGGTTCCTCCGTTTCTGCTACGTTGAGAGAAGCGGAGGGACCTCCGCATTTCTCCAGTCTGGCACAAGGGAGCACCATGACGGACAAACCACAGCCCGGCGGTACCAGTGATATCGGCACGTTCACGGTGAGCCGCGTCGGCTACGGCGCCATGCAACTGTTCGAGGCCGCGTCTGTCGAGGACGCGGCCGCCGTGCTGCGTCGCGCCGTCGAACTCGGCGTCAACCACATCGACACCGCGTCGTTCTATGGCCCCGGCGAGGTGAACCGCCGGATCCGCACGGCACTCGCTCCCTACCCCGACGACCTCGTCATCGTCAGCAAGGTCGGCGCGCGATACACGGGCGAAGATCCGATACCCCTGACCGCCGCGCAGAAGCCCGCCGAGCTGCGTGCCGCCGTCGAGGACGACCTGCGCGAGCTCGGCCTGGACCGCATCCCGGTGGTCAATTTGCGGCGCATGGATCTCGGCCCCGGTGTGGGTGCCGAGGGCGACCAGATCGTCGACCTCGACGACCAGCTGGCCGAGATGATCGCGCTGCGCGATGAGGGCAAGGTCGGCGGGATCGGGATCAGCAGTGTGCCGCTCGAGGTGCTGCAGAGCGCATTGCCGGCGGGCATTGTGTGCGTGCAAAACGCTTACAGCCTGCTCGACCGCTCCCAAGAAGAGATGGTCGACGTCTGCGTGGACGAGGACATCGCGTGGGTGCCCTACTTCCCGCTCGGGTCGGCGTTCCCGGGCTTCCCCAAGGCCACCGGCAACCCCGTGGTGGTCGACATCGCCGGCGAACTCGGCGCCACACCGGCCCAGGTCGGGTTGGCCTGGTTGCTCGCTCACGCGCCGAACGTGTTGCTGATCCCGGGAACAAAGTCGGTCGCGCACCTCGAGGAGAACATCGGCGCGGGGGACGTCACGCTGAGCGCCGAGGCGATCGCCCGGTTGGACGCCGTCACCACCCCGGGGGCAGACCCGTGGGCGCACGGTGTCGAACCCTTCCTGGAGGCGCCGCAGACCTGACTACTGTGACAAGCATGGCTGAACGGATCACGCCGCCCTGGTGGCTGAAACCGGCGAACAAAGTTTTCATCCAGATGTCGCGGCTGGGAATGAGTTTCGGCGGCGAGAGCCCCGTCGTGCTGACGGTGCCGGGACGCAAGTCGGGACGCGAGCGCTCGACGCCGGTGACGCCGATGACCGTCGACGGCAAACAGTACGTCGTCGCCGGCTTTCCGGGCGCCGACTGGGTGGCCAACGCGCGGGCCGCCGGGCTGGCGACCGTGGCACGCGGTCGCCACACCCAGCGGGTGCGGATGGTGGAGTTGTCCGCGGCCGACGCGCGACCGATTCTGCGGGTGTTCCCTCAAGAGGTGCCCACGGGTGTGGGATTCATGAAGCGGGCCGGACTCGTCACCGAAGGCCGTCCCGACGAGTTCGAGGCGCTGGCGGGCCGCTGCGCCGTGTTCCGTCTTGACCCGGCATAGGAGTTGAACAGCCTTGAGTGACAACCCATTTGATGCGCAAGCGTGGCGGCCCGTGGACGGCTTCGGCGATCTGACCGACATCACCTACCACCGCCACGTCGACGACGCCACGGTGCGGGTGGCCTTCAACCGTCCCGAGGTGCGCAACGCGTTTCGGCCGCACACCGTCGACGAGCTGTACCAGGTGCTCGACCATGCCCGGATGTCCCCCGACGTGGGCGTGGTGCTGCTGACCGGCAACGGCCCGTCGCCGAAGGACGGCGGCTGGGCGTTCTGCTCCGGCGGCGATCAGCGCATCCGCGGGCGCTCGGGCTATCAATACGCCTCCGGCGAGACCGCCGACACCGTCGACGCCGCCCGCGCCGGGCGGCTGCACATCCTCGAGGTGCAGCGGCTGATCCGGTTCATGCCCAAGGTGGTCATCTGCCTGGTCAACGGCTGGGCCGCCGGCGGCGGGCACAGCCTGCACGTGGTCTGCGACCTCACCCTGGCCAGCCGCGAGCACGCCCGCTTCAAGCAGACCGACGCCGACGTCGGCAGCTTCGACGGCGGCTACGGCAGCGCGTACCTGGCCCGTCAGGTCGGCCAGAAGTTCGCCCGCGAGGTCTTCTTCCTCGGGCGCCCCTACACCGCCGAGCAGATGCACCACATGGGCGCGGTCAACGAGGTCGTCGAGCACGCCGAGCTGGAGCAGGTCGGCATCCAGTGGGCCGCCGAGATCAACGCCAAATCCCCTCAGGCGCAACGGATGCTCAAGTTCGCGTTCAACCTGCTCGACGACGGCCTGGTGGGCCAGCAGCTGTTCGCCGGGGAGGCCACCCGGCTGGCCTACATGACCGACGAGGCGGTCGAGGGCCGCGACGCCTTCCTGGAGAAGCGCGCCCCGGACTGGAGCCCGTTCCCGCGCTATTTCTGAGCGGCCGGGGCCGCCGCCTAGACTTCGGGCCTGTGAGCAAGAGTCCGCTTCGCCGGTTCGCCGACCAGATTGTGCTGGCCAGCATGCGGCCGCCCATGTCACCGCAAGTGCTGGTCAACCGCCCCGCGATGAAGCCAATCGACCTGGACGGGAAGCGGATCCTGCTGACCGGGGCGTCGTCGGGCATCGGCGAAGCCGGCGCCGAACAGTTAGCCCAGCACGGCGCCACCGTGGTGGTCGTCGCCCGCCGCCAGGACCGCCTCGACGCGCTGGTGGACCGGATCACCGCCGCGGGTGGCACGGCGCTGTCGATCCCGTGCGACGTCTCGGACATGGACGCCGTGGACGCGTTGGTCGCCGACGTCGAAAAGCGTCTCGGCGGGGTCGACATCTTGATCAACAACGCCGGCCGGTCCATCCGACGGCCGTTGGCCGAGTCGCTGGAGCGCTGGCACGACGTCGAGCGGACCATCGTGCTCAACTACTACGCGCCGCTGCGGCTGATCCGCGGGCTCGCGCCGGGAATGCTGGATCGCGGCGACGGCCACATCATCAATGTCTCGACCTGGGGAGTGCTGTCGGAGGCTTCACCATTGTTCGCGCCCTACAACGCATCCAAGGCCGCGCTGTCAGCAGTGAGCCGCGTCGCCGAAACCGAGTGGGGTCGACGCGGTGTGCATTCGACGACCCTGTACTACCCGCTGGTGGCCACTGAAATGATCGCGCCGACAAAGGCCTACGACGGGTTACCGGCACTGACATCGGAAGAAGCCGCCGAGTGGATGGTCACCGCCGCCCGCACCCGGCCGGTGCGAATCGCCCCGCGGATGGCGATCGCGGCCCGGGCGCTCGACACCGTCGGGCCCCGCTGGGTGAACACCCTCATGCAACGCCAGAACCTGCAACCCAACCGCGAAGGCGATAGCTGAGGCCGCAGGCGAGTGTTACGGTCGCGACGAGCCCTACCTTCGGGAGGTTGCCATGTCCGATCTGTGGACCACCATCGCGAAAGAGCGCGGCGCGCTCGCCGATGATCTCGCCGGCCTGACGCCGCCGCAATGGGATACGCCGTCGCTGTGCCCGGATTGGACGGTCCGCGACTTGGTCGCGCATCTGTCGGCGACGGCCTCACTGAACCCGGCCACCTTCCTGCTGAGCATGGCCAAAGCCGGCTTCAACTTCGATCGGTTCGCCAACGAGCAGATCGGTAAGCACCGCGGCCCCGATCCGGCCGCCACCCTGAGCGAGTTCCGCGGACGGCAGAACTCCACCTCGGCACCGCCGGGCCCCAAAGCCTCCTGGCTCGGTGAGGTGGTGATCCACGGCGCCGACATCCGCCGCCCGCTGGGCATCCCGCACACCTACGACGTGGGCACCGTTCGTCAGGTACTCGACTTCTACAAGGGCTCCAACATGCTCATCGGCGCCAAGAAACGCATCGCCGGGCTGACCCTGCACGCCACCGACGACGACTGGCAGCACGGACAGGGCCCCGCGGTCCAGGGGCCGTTGCTGTCGCTGTTGCTCGCCATGACCGGGCGGGCCAGCGCGTGCGACGACCTCGCCGGCCCGGGCGCGGCCACGCTGCAAAGCCGATGCGTCGGGGCGGCCCGATAGCGACGTGATAGACACGACGCTATGGAGATCCTGGCTAGCCGGATGCTGCTCCGGCCGGCGGACTATCAGCGGTCGTTGAGCTTCTACCGCGACGAGATCGGGCTGGCTACCTTCCGCGACTATGGTGCCGGCACAGTGTTTTTCACCGGCCAGGGGCTACTGGAGCTGGCCGGTTACGGCTCCCCCGACCATTCCCGGGGACCCTTCCCCGGCGCACTGTGGCTACAGGTCCGCGACATCGAGGCAACCCAGGCCGAACTGATCGGTCGCGGGGTGCCGATTGCGCGTGAGGCGCGGCGCGAACCGTGGGGTCTGAAGGAGATGCACGTGACCGATCCTGATGGCATTACGCTGATCTTCGTCGAGGTCCCGGGTGACCACCCGTTGCGCCGAGACACCCGAGGTGAACAACAGGGAAAGTCCGGTTAACTGACAGGTAACATCTGGCGACGAGTCAATATTTACTTGAGTTTCGCCGATGCCAGCATTCGACAATTTAATTCCCCAACCACCAGAATCAGGCGCTGTGGACATACAACTGTTCCTCTTGATCATTGTCGTAGTCACGGCACTAGCTTTCGATTTCACCAACGGCTTCCATGACACCGCGAATGCCATGGCGACCTCCATCGCCAGTGGCGCGCTGAAGCCCAAGACGGCCGTCGCGTTGTCCGCGGTTCTCAATCTGGTGGGGGCATTCCTGTCCACCACCGTCGCGGCGACGATCGCCAAAGGCCTGATCGATTCGAGCGTCGTCACACTGGAATTGGTCTTCGCCGGCCTGGTCGGGGGCGTCGTTTGGAACCTGCTGACCTGGCTCCTCGGTATCCCCTCGAGCTCCTCACACGCACTGATCGGCGGCATCGTCGGTGCCACGATCGCTGCCGTGGGCGCGCACGGGGTGATCTGGAAGGGCGTGATGTCCAAGGCGATCATCCCGGCCGTCGTGTCGGTGTTCCTGGCCATCCTGGTCGGGGCGATCGCGACCTGGTTGGTGTACCGGATCACCCGGGGCCTGCAGAGGGAGCGCACCGACGCCGGCTTCCGGCGCGGCCAGATCGGTTCCGCGTCGCTGGTTTCGCTGGCGCACGGCACCAACGACGCCCAGAAGACGATGGGCATCATCTTCCTGGCGCTGATGTCTTACGGGTCGGTCAGCAAGAGCGCCGCGGTCCCGCCGCTGTGGGTCATCGTGGCTTGCGCCCTGGCGATGGCGACGGGTACCTATCTGGGCGGTTGGCGGATCATCCGCACCCTGGGCAAGGGACTCGTCGAAATCCAGTCGCCCCAGGGAATGGCCGCCGAATCCTCTTCGGCCGCAGTCATTCTGCTATCCGCACACTTCGGCTACGCGCTGTCGACCACCCAGGTCTGCACCGGTTCGGTGATGGGCAGCGGGCTGGGCAAGCCCGGCGGTGAGGTCCGCTGGGGCGTAGCCGGGCGAATGGCCGTCGCGTGGCTGGTGACGCTTCCGCTGGCCGGTTTGGTCGGGGCCGTCACCTACTGGATCGTCCACTACATCGGCGGCTACCCCGGCGCCGTCGTCGGCTTCGGGCTGCTGGTCGCGGTTTCTGTCACGATCTACATGCGGTCGCGCAAGACCAAGGTTGACCACACCAACGTCAACGCCGAGTGGGAAGGCGACCTGACCGCCGGACTGGACTCGGACAGCCATAAGCCGCCGAGCGATCAGGGTCCTAGGGTGGGCGACGACACGGTGAGTGCGGGGAGCTCTTCATGAGTCACTTTGGCGATTGGTTCAACTACGAGGCGACGCTGAAGATCCTGCTCTTCAGCATGCTGGCCGGAGCCGCACTGCCGGGGCTGTTCGCCCTCGGCATCCGGCTGCAGGCTCTCGGCGCCGGCGCCGGCGGCGTTGGCGCTGACGGCGCCACGGGGCAGCGGAATCCGGTGTTATCCGGCCTGGCGTGGCTGATTTACGCGCTGGTTGTCACGGTGATCGTCATCGGGGTGCTGTACATCGCCCGCGATTTCATTGCGCACCACACGGGGTATCCCTTTCTAGGCGCCAAGATTAAGTAGCATCGAATCGTCGTCCACCGAACTACCGAGCCCCGCGGGCGGAGTTGATCGAATGAACCGATTCCTTACCTCGGTTGTCTCGTGGTTACGCGCGGGCTATCCGGAAGGAATTCCACCGACGGATACCTTCGCCCTGCTGGCGCTGCTGGCAAACCGATTGTCGAACGACGAGGTCAAGCTCGTGGCCAACGAGCTGATGATGCGCGGCGATTTCGACAAGATCGACATCGGCGTGATGATCAGCAAGCTCACCGACGAGCTGCCCTCCGAGGAGGACGTCGAGCGGGTACGCGCCCGGTTGCAGGCCCAGGGCTGGCCACTGGACGACCCGCACGACGATGAGTACGACGAGCTCGATGGCGGAGCCCACGCATAGCTGTTCTGCGTGGACTCACCGTCTCCCCCGGCTCCTCGGCCGCAGTGCTGCTACCCGCCCTGGAGCGGGTGCTGGCCCGTCGTGACCCGGCTTTCGTTGCGGCACCACCGGATTCCGCGGCCGAGCTGCAGGCCTTGCGCATAGGCGAAGCCATCGACGACGACATTGCCCTGGTGGCAACGACTTCGGGTACCACCGGTAAGCCCAAGGGCGCCATGCTCACTGCCGCGGCGCTGGCCGCCAGCGCGGCCGCCACCCACGACCGTCTCGGCGGACCGGGCAGCTGGCTGCTGGCGTTGCCGCCGTATCACATCGCCGGAATCCAAGTGCTGGTGCGCAGCGTGCTCGCCGGTTCGGACCCCGTCGAGCTGAACGTCTCCTCCGGGTTCGATCCCGGCGAATTGCCGCGCGCGGTAGGCAAATTGGGGCCCGGACGGCGGTACACGTCGCTGGTTGCCGCCCAACTGGCCAAGGCGCTCGGCGATCCGGCGGCCGCGGCTGCGCTCGCCGAATTGGATGCCGTATTGCTCGGCGGCGGGCCGGCTCCGCACCCGGTGCTCGACGCCGCGGCGGCCGCAGGGATTGCGGTGGTCCGCACCTACGGCATGAGCGAGACCGCCGGGGGCTGCGTCTACGACGGTGTCGCGCTGGACGGTGTGCAGTTGCGGATCCAGGCCGACGGCCGCATCGTGATCGGCGGCGCCACGGTGGCCAAGGGCTATCGCAACCCGGTTGATCCCGACCCGTTCGCCGAGCCCGGCTGGTTTCGCACCGACGACCTGGGCGCCGTCGACGAGTCCGGCGTGTTGACCGTGTTGGGCCGCGCCGACGACGCGATCAGCACGGGCGGCTTGACGGTGTTGCCGCAGCCGGTCGAGGCGGCGGTCTGCACCCACCCCGCCGTCGGCGACTGCGCGGTGTTCGGAATCGCCGACGACCGGTTGGGGCAGCGGGTGGTCGCGGCGATCGTGGTGCGGGACGGCTTTCCCCCGCCGACGCTGGACGCGCTGCGGGCGCATGTGGCGCTCACCCTGGACAGCACCGCCGCGCCGCGCGAGTTGCACATCGTCGACGCGTTGCCGCGCCGCGGCATCGGCAAGGTGGACCGGACGGCGTTGATGCGCCGGTACGCCGCCAATCAATAGGCTGGTCGATCGTGAGGGTTGCTCGCCGGGAGATGCTGGCCGTCGCGGCCGGTGCCGGCCTGGTGGCGGCCGCGGTCGTGCTGCCGTCGCTGGATTGGGGGGTCCGACCGCGCCTCGACATCGGCCCGGAGCGCTTCGCCACGCACGCCCAAGCCGCCCCACTGTTCGCCGCCTGGGAGATCCACGCCAGCTGGGGAACCGTGCCGGCGATTCTGCTCGCCGTCGCCGCCGTGGTCTGGGGACCCCGTGCAGCTCAACGCCTTTCGTGGCGGACGCTGACGCTGGGCACCTGGGCGCTCGCCTGCGGGTGGGCGTTCGCGCTGGCGATGATCGACGGCTGGCAGCGCGGCTTCGCGGGCCGGTTGACCACCAGGGACGAGTACGTGACGCAGGTGCCCGGCATCACCGACATCCCGGCGACGGTGCGCACGTTTTCCAGCCGGATTCTCGACTACCAGCCCAACTCGTGGATCACCCATGTTTCCGGGCATCCGCCGGGCGCCCTGCTGACATTCGTCTGGCTGGACCGGATCGGCCTGCACGGCGGCGCGTGGGCGGGGCTGCTGTGCCTGCTGGTCGGTTCCAGCGCGACGGCGGCGGCGGTGATCGCCATCCGCGCGTTGGCCGACGAGCAGACCGCGCGGCGCGCCGCTCCGTTCGTCGCGATAGCCCCGACGGCGATCTGGGTGGCGGTCTCGGCCGACGGCTACTTCGCCGGCGTCGCGGCGTGGGGCATCGCGCTGTTGGCGGTGGCCGTGCACCGACAGGTTCGGTTCCCCGCACTGGTCGCGGCCGCCGCGGGCCTGCTGCTCGGCTGGGGCGTCTTCCTCAACTACGGCCTGATGTTGATGGGCCTGCCCGCCGCGGCGGTGCTGGTTTCGGCCAGCGATTTTCGAGCGGCGCTGCGGGCCCTGGGCCCCGCCACCTTGACCGCGCTGGCGGTCGCGGTGACCTTCGCCGTCGCCGGGTTTTACTGGTTCGACGGCTATAACCTTGTGCAGCAACGCTATTGGCAGGGAATCGCCAACGACCGGCCGTTCCAGTACTGGTGGTGGGCCAATCTGGCGTGCGTGGTGTGCGCGATCGGGCTGGGCAGCGTCGCGGGCATCACCCGGGCGTTCGACGTTGCCGCCGTCCGTCGCCGCTCCGGCTTTCACTTGCTGTTGCTGGCCGTGCTGGCCGCGATCGCCTGCGCGGACCTGAGCATGCTGAGTAAGGCCGAGGTGGAACGGATCTGGCTGCCGTTCACCATCTGGCTGACCGCCGCACCCGCGCTGCTGCCGGTCCGGTCACACCGGCTGTGGCTGGCGGTCAACGCCGCCGGCGCGCTGCTGGTGAACACCGTCCTGGTCACGCACTGGTAGGCGGACATGACAGATCAGCCCGGACTGGCGCGTCGACTCAATACGACCGACGCGGTCGTCATCGGGCTGGGGTCGATGATCGGCGCCGGGGTGTTCGCCGCGTTCGGCCCGGCTGCCCGGGCCGCCGGCACGGGCCTGCTGATCGGGTTGGCGCTGGCCGCCGTGATCGCCTACTGCAACGCCACCTCGTCCGCGCAACTGGCCGCGGTGTATCCAACGTCGGGCGGGACGTATATCTACGGGCGTGAACGCCTCGGCCCGTGGTGGGGCTTCATCGCCGGATGGGGATTCGTGGTCGGCAAGACGGCCTCGTGCGCGGCGATGGCGCTCACCGTCGCCGCCTACGCGATTCCCGGGGCAGCCGTGTGGGTGCAGCGAGTCGTCGGGATCGCCGCCGTGGTGCTGCTGACCACGCTGAACTATCGCGGAGTCACCAAGACCGCGATGCTGGCCCGGATTTTGTTGGCATGCAGCTTGATTGCGCTGGCCGCCGTGGTCGTTGGTATCGCCGCGAGCAAACCGGACGCGTCGCACCTGAGTGGCTCGGAGTTCACCATCTACGGGGTGCTTCAGTCGGCGGGGCTACTGTTTTTCGCGTTCGCCGGCTATGCGCGGATCGCGACGATGGGCGAGGAGGTGCGCGACCCGGCCCGCGCCATCCCACGGGCGATAACCCTGGCCCTGGCGATCGCGGTGGCGATCTATCTGGTTGTCGGGGTGGCCGCGCTGCTGGCCGCGGGGCCCGAGCGGCTCGCGAATGCCGCTGCCCCGCTGGCTGAGGCGGTCCGGGCCGCCGGCGCCCCCGCCGCGCTGGTGCCGGTGATATCGGTCGGGGCCGCGCTGGCCAGCTTGGGCGCACTGCTGGCACTGATCGCCGGCCTTGGGCGCACCGTGTTGGCGATGGCCCGGCATCGGGATCTGCCGGGCTGGCTGGCGGCGGTTCATCCGGGCCACCGGGTGCCCCACCATGCCGAGATCGCGATCGGCGTGGTGGTCTGCGTCCTGGTGAGCGCCGTCGATCTGCGTGGGGTGATCGGCTTTTCGTCGTTCGGGGTGTTGATCTACTACGCGATCGCGAACGCCGCCGCCTACACATTGCGTCGGCGTCGCGTAGTGAACGTCTGCGGGTTGGTCGGTTGCCTGGTGCTGGTCGCCACGCTGCCGTGGGAATCGGCAGTCGCCGGGCTGGCGGTCTTCGCCGTCGGAATCGCCGGGCGCGCAGCGGCTTTGCGTGTGCGTTGACGGCTTCGAGTGTGCGATGACGGCGCCCGGGATGCACACTCGCCGCCGTGGCCGCACACTTGCGACTTACAGTCCGGCGGCTCGGGTGGCTCGCGCGAAGCGACTGTCCGGCCCGCAAGCTTCTCGTACCGCGGCGACGTCGTCAGCGACGTCGAAGTCGGTCAGCCGCTCCACTGGTATAACGTCAATACCGTTGTCGCGCAGTGCTTTTAACGTCATCTCTCCGGTGTCGGGTTGAGACATCGGCACGGCCCGCAGGCATTCGGCCATCGCCGGGGTCCGCACGCCGAGCACCCACCAACCGCCGTCGTCGGCCGGCCCGAGCACGGCCGGTGCCTGCAGCAGGCGACGCGCGCAATCCGTCAACAGTTCGGCCGTCACCTGCGGGGTGTCCATTCCGATCTGCAGCACCGGAAAGTCGGCGGCGGCGTCGGCGTGGGCGTTGGCCAGCCGGTCGGCGAAATCGTCACCGCGTTGCTCGATCACCGTGAACGACTCGAGCCGCTGCCGGATCTGCGCGGCGGCGGCGGCCGCGTCCAGGTCGCCGGTGAGCGCCACCACCCGCGACGCCACCGGTGCGGCGGCCACCGCGTCCAGCGTGTCCAGCAACGCCGCGGCGGCGATGTCGGCCGCGACCCGGTCGCCGACCGTCGCGGCGAGCCGCGTCTTGGCCAAGCCGGGCTCCGGCGCCTTGGCGACCACCAGCACCGTCACCGGTAGGTCCGTCATGAAATCACTTTCCAGAAGTCCAGGATCGCGGTGATGCTGCCCCGCAGCGACCCGCTGACTTTCGACTTGCCGCCGGTGCGGGGGCCGTAGCTGACGTCGAGCTCGGCCACGCGCCAGCCCGCGGCCGCCGCGCGCACCAGCAGTTCCAGCGGATACCCCGACCTTCGATCGGCGACGCCCAGGCCCAGCAGCGCCTCCCGGCGGGCGACCCGCATCGGCGCGATGTCGTGGACCGGCAAGCCGTGGCGGGTCCGCAACCGCCAACTCATCACCACGGTGCCGACCCGCGCGACCCACGGCCAGTGCAGCCCGGCAACGGGCCGGCGCCGGCCGATGGCCAGGTCCGCGCCCTGCTCGAGCGCGGCGACCAGCCGCGGCAAATCGGCGGCATCCATCGAGCCGTCGGCGTCGATGACGGCCACGATCGGCGTCGTCGCGGCGACCACACCGGCGTGCACCGCCGACCCGTACCCGGGCCGAGGTTCGGCGACGACCTGCGCGCCGTGCGCAGCGGCGACTCCCGCGGTGTCATCGGTGCTGTTGTTGTCCACCACCAGTGCCCGATACCCGGCCGGAATGGCCGCCAGCACCGCCGGCAACGACTCCTCCTCGTTCAGACACGGCAGCACCACCGTGACCAGATCGCTGGGCATCATGCCAACCCGGGATCAGAACCCGGACGACGAGTGGCCACCGGCCGACGGCGGCTTCGGGGCCACGGTCTGCGGTGGCTTGGGCGCGACGGTCTGCTGCTGCGTGGGCGGCTTCGGGGCCACCGTCTGCTGCTGGGTCTGTTGCGTCGGCTGCTGAGTCTGCTGAGTCGGCTGCTGGGTTTGCTGAGTCTGCTGGGTCGGCGCGACCGTCGTCGGCGCAACTGTCGTCGGCGTAACCGGCGCGACGGTCGTCGTCGGCGTAAGCGGCGTGTACTGGGTCGTCGTCGGCGCGACGGTCGTCGTCGGCGTGATCGGAGTGGACGTCGTCGGCGTCGTCGGCGGCGTGTACGGAGTCGTGGTCGGGGTCGTCGGCGTCGTCGGCGGACTCGTGGTCGGCGTCGTCGGCGTCGTGTACGTCGTCGTGGTCGGCGGCGTGTACGGCGGATACCAAGGCGGTGGCTGTGGGCGCCAGCCCGGGTACGGAACGATGATCGGCACCGGGATCGGGATCGGCCCATCCGGGTTAGGCACCAGACCGGGAACGGGAGCGACGGGCGCCGGGCCCACCGGCGCCTGCGGCACCGCCGGGGCTGGAATGGTTCCGCCCTGGTACCCCGCGTTGGGTGCCTCGAGCGGCGGCGGGGGTACCGGCGCCTGCTGCTGGGTCGGCAACAGCGGCATGAACTTGCCGGGCGCGGCGTTCTGGTGTCCCACCACCGGCTCCTGGCTCGCCGTCGGCCGGACGGCGACGACCACCGCGACGGCCAGCGACGCCACCCCGATGACCGCGAACGCGACCACGGCATTGCCGACCAGCAACGACTGTCGGCTCAGTTTCAGCGGGCCGGTCTCGGCGTCGGGATCGTCGTCGTAGTAGTCGTCGAATTCGTCGAAATCGCCTTCAAGCAGGTCGGCGTCGTCTTCGGCCATCGAGTAGGCCAGCTGCTGGTCGGCTGCGCCGGGATCGGCGAATCCGGCCGGGGCCATAGCGGTCTCGTCGCCGGTGAGCCCCGCCGCGGGGGCCATCGCGGTCTCGTCGCCGGTAAGCCCGATCGCCGGAGCCATCGCGGTGGAATCTCCGGTCGGCGGTGCGGCCGCGATCGCGGCGCCGCGGGCCAGCGCGAAGGTGGGGTCTTCGGGAATCTGCACCCGCATCGTCGCGTCGCGAAGCTGGTCGGCAACCCCGGTCAGATCCGACGACGCGCCCACCAGGTACACGTCGCTCGGGGCATCCGGGTGATCGCCGAGCCGGGCCATCATCGTGTCCAATGTGCCGGTGGCGTCGCCGCCCAGCAGTTCGCTGGCCAACATGGTGGGCGGCGCGTCCGGGTCACCTTCGGCCGAGCCCACCACCGACAGCGTGGCCGTGTTCTCGTCGACCACCAGCACACCGCCGGAGCGGCCCGCCGCGCGCATCAGGGCCGTGACGGCCTGCGACTGCGACAGCACCGCGACGTTGTGGACGCCGGAATCCTCCAGCGCCCGGCGCAGCTGGTCGGCGCTGGGATGGTCCGTCCAGCACAGTCGGGTCCCGACCAGCCGGTGGTTTTCGTTCGCCAGCAACCGATTGGTGCCGACCACGGTCTCGGTCAGTTGCTCGATCGGGTTGTTGGCCAGGTCGACGACGGATTGGTCGATCACGTCACTACCATCGCCACCCGCTCCGACAAGCGCCAAGCGGGCGACGGGGCCGGTGACAGCGACCCCCAAAACGACGTCCATCCCTGCTCTCCTTCGGCTGGCCACCCCAGAACCAGCATGTCCCGGCATCATTACACTTCGGTACCGTCGGCAGTAACAATCATTCAGGCGACCCCGTTCGCCTACAGGCGCAGCGTAACCGCGTTCCCAGACCCGGGGGACGCACTCCCGCGTCGTCCGAACGGAGATTATGTTTCCAAGTAAGCAACGAAGTCGCCTCGGCAGGGGGTTCCCCGGCCGCCTAAGCGGATTTGCGCCGTCAGTAACCGTCCTCGATACCCGGGGGGAACCGTGAGTCAGAGCCGCGACGAGGCGCCTACCGGCCCCATCAGGGGTGTGCCGGCGCAGCAGACCGCTCCGGGCCCGCGGGCAGCCGGGGCGCCGGCCCGGCAGCGCAACGTCGTGGCCGACCTGACCGCCGCCGTCTTACTCCTGCTCGCGCCGCTGTTGCCGTGGAATCTGTACTTCGGTATCGCGATCCCCGACAGCAACACGACCGTGTTCGCGGTGCTGATCGCGGTGACGCTGCTTTCGCTGATCGCTATCGCTTTGCCCGGTTCCGGGCGGACGACCCGCGGGCTTCGGCTGGCGCTCAACGCGCCCTATTTGCTGCTGGTGCTCGCCTTCGTCGGGTTCGACGTGTTCGAGACCGTCCGCTTCGGTGGGACCGTGACCGTGCCGGGCGGCGTCGGACCGGGAGCCTGGCTGGGCGTCGCCGGTGCGCTGCTGAGCACGCAGTCGGTCAGCAGCGCCGCCACCGCCGACGACGACACGTCCGACGGGCGGCAGCGGTCCGCTCAGATCATCGGCTACGTCGCGATGTTGGCCGCAGCGCTGAGCTTTGGCTTCATCCTGTACTGGCGGGTGAAGTACGCGGTGGGCGACTCGGCCGGCTTCGGCAAGCAAAACATCGCGGTCATCGCGACGGCGGCGGTGTACGGCCTGGTGGCGTTGATCGCGGTGCTCGTCGCCTCGAGGTGGCTGCTTCGCGGCACTCGGGCGTCCAGGCTGGCGACGATCGCGCTGGGCGCCTCGACGCTGGTCGCCGGGATCATCGTCTGGTTCCTCCCGGCCGGCCGCGACATCGACGCGTTCCATGGCATCGCGCAGAACACGTCGACGGCGGGCGTGGGCTTCGAGGGTTATCTGGCGTGGGCGGCGGCCGGGGCGATTTTCGTGCCGCGGACGCTGTTCGGCCGGGCCCGCACGGTGTCGTCCGAGGAGGGTGCGTGGCGGGCGTCGGCCCGAACTGGCTTGCTGCTCATCGTCGTATGGTGCCTGGGCTCGATGGCGATGCGGATCACCGACCTCGCCGTCGCGGTGAGCCTGGACTACCCGTACTCGCGGTACGACAGCGTGGTGCTGGCCGTATTCGATGCGGCCACCGCGGCCCTGGCAATCTGGCTGCGGATCAACCTGCGCAACGACTCCGCCTCCGCACGGTTGATCACGACGCTGTGCGGACTCGTTGCCACGCTGAGCATTTCGCGCGTCATCGTCGGCGTCGTGCTGGCGCCGCGGTTCTCCCAACCGCCTAATGCGGCCACGCAAAACCCGGTCTACGGAAACGATCTCGCCCAGCAGATCACCAGCACCTTCGATGTGGTGCTGGCTGCGCTGGCCCTGTGCATCCTGGTGGCGGCGATCATCACCGGACACTTCACCCGCCGGCGCCTGCGGCGCCGCGCCGCCCGCAAGCGTGCCGTCGCACAGAACGCTCACGCGCCGACGACCCGCATCCCGACCGGCGAATCACCCACCACCGCAATACCGCAACTAACCGGCTCGCCGCGGATCTTCCGCGGCGACGACTCGGTCACGGGGCAGATATCCGTCTCCAAGCCCCAGATCTACCGGCCCCCGCAAGAGCCGTCGTAGCGCGGGTTAGCGCAGCGGCGCGAACGCGAACTCGCGCAGCCCGTCAAGCGGGTCAACCGCCGCGCGAAAGCCCAACACCTCGGCGGCGCGGGCGGGATCGGCGACGATGTGGCGCACGTCGCCGCTGCGGTACTGCCCGGTAATCACCGGGGACACCGCATCATTGCGTGCATCGCACAGCGCGGCGGCCACCTCCAGGATCGAAATCGGCCGCCCCGAGCAGACATTGGCCGCGGTGAAGCCGGAGCCGTCGGTCTCCAAGAAGTGGGCCGCCGCGAGGTTGGCGGCCGCCACATCGTCGACGTGGACGAAGTCACGCATCTGGCCGCCGTCCTCGAAAACCCTTGGCGGCTCGCCCCTTTCCAGTGCGGAGCGGAAGATCGCCGCTACTCCGGAGTACGGGGTGTCGCGCGGCATGCCCGGGCCGTAGACGTTGTGGTAGCGCAACGCCACCACCGAGCCTCCGGTCGACTCCGACCACGCCAGCGCGTAATGCTCCTGGGCCGTCTTGCTGGCGGCATACAGGCTGCGCGGCCGCAGGGCGGCGTCCTCGTCGACCAGCCGCCAGGCCAGTTCCTCGCCGCCGAGCGGGCAGCGGTGCTCGAAGGCCCCGGCGTCGAGGTCGGCGCGCCGCCGCGGCAGCGGATCGACCGTCCCGTGTTCGGGGCACCGGTAGCGACCCTGCCCGTACACCACCATCGACGACGCCAGCACCAGGCGGCGCACCCCGGCGGCGAACATCTGCGCCAGCAGGACCGTGGTGCCGTAATCGTTGTGGCCGCCGTACGCGGGGGCATCGGCCGCGTCGACGCCGGCGCCCACCATCGCGGCCTGGTGACACACCAGATCGACACCGTCCAGCAGCGGGGCCAGCGAATCGGCGTCGCGGATATCGACCCGGTGACATCCGTTCGGCAGCACCGAGTTTGGGCCGTGCGCGGCGGGTAACAACACGTCGACGCCGACCACCTGATGACCCGCCGCGCGCAGCGCCGCATCCACCCGTGATCCAATGAAACCGGCCGCGCCGGTCAGCAACACCCTCATGGCAGCTCGAACGGCAGCGTGACGCCGGTGTGGGCCAGGCAGTGCGTGCAGCTGCGCTCGACGGCGACCCGGCCGATCGCGTCGCGCACCAGCGTCTTGAACAACTCGATGTTCTCTTCGAATTGCGCGTACACGTCGACGGCCTTCACGCCCTCGCCAGCGCTGACGCCGGCGTCCAGGTCGGTCACCAAAGCGATTGCTGCATAGCATATTTCGAGTTCACGCGCCAGCACCGCCTCCGGATATCCGGTCATGTTGACCAGGGTGAATCCCGCCGAGGCGAACCATTGGCTTTCGGCGCGGGTGGAAAATCGCGGCCCCTGGATCACCACCATGGTGCCGCCGTCGACCACGTCGGGCAGCCCGGTGACGGCCTCGCGCAGCGTCGGGCAATACGGGTCGGCGAAGTCGACGTGAATCGCCCCGGAGTCGAAGTAGGTGTCGGCGCGGCCGTTGGTCCGATCCACCAGCTGATCGGGCACCATGACCGCACCCGGACCGTGCGCGGGGGTCAGGCTGCCCACCGCACACGGCGCGAGCACGCGGCGCACGCCCAGCGTGCGTAGCGCCCACATGTTGGCGCGGTAGGGCACGGTGTGCGCCGAGTATTCGTGGGTGGCGCCGTGCCGGGGCAGGAAGGCGACTTCGTGCTCCCCGATGGTGCCCACCGTGACCGGGGCGCTGGGCCGCCCGTAGGGGGTGTCGACGTTGACGTGCCGAACGTCGGAGCCGAAGAACGTATAGAAGCCGCTGCCGCCGATCACTCCGAGCATTCGCCCATTGTGGTCCATAGGGCAGGATGCCCTGGTGGCCAGTTTTGCGCAGTGGATCTCGGGGGCCCGGCCGCGGACGCTGCCCAACGCGGTCGCGCCGGTGATCGCGGGCACCGGCGCCGCCGCCTGGCTGCACTGCGCCGTGTGGTGGAAAGCGCTGCTGGCGCTGGCGGTCGCGCTCGCGCTGATCATCGGAGTCAACTACGCGAACGACTACTCCGACGGCATTCGGGGCACCGATGACGAGCGGACCGGCCCGGCGCGACTGGTCGGCTCGCGGCTGGCGACGCCGCGATCGGTGCTGACCGCCGCGGTGGCGTCGCTGACGGTGGGCGCGGCGGCCGGTCTGGCGCTGGCGCTGACGAGCGCGCCGTGGCTGATCGCAGTCGGCGTCGCATGCATCGCCGGTGCGTGGTTGTACACCGGCGGCAAGCGCCCTTACGGGTATGCGGGTTTCGGCGAGGTCGCGGTGTTCGTGTTCTTCGGCCTGGTCGCCGTGCTGGGCACGCAGTACACCCAGGCATTGGGGGTGGACTGGGTGGGGCTGGTGCTGGCGGTGGCGACGGGCGCGCTGTCGTCGTCGGTCTTGGTGGCCAACAATCTGCGCGATATCCCGAGCGACGCGCTGGCCCACAAGATCACCCTGGCGGTACGCCTCGGCGATGCCCGCACCCGGGTGTTCTACCAAGGCCTGTTGGCGACCGCCGGGGTGTTGACCCTGGTGCTGATGCTGGCCACGCCGTGGTGTGCGGTGGGGCTGGTCGCCACGCCGTTCGCGCTGCGCGCCGCCGGGCCGGTGCGATCCGGGCGCGGCGGCCCCGAGCTCATCCCCGTGTTGCGTGACACCGGGCTCGCGATGCTGGTCTGGGCAGTCGCGGTGGCAGCGGCGCTGGCGCTGGCGCACTGACGCTCCCGGGGGGATTTCGCACGCGCCGACCAATGACGAGTTAGCGTCAGGTGTGACAGCCCTTACACCGCTAGCTGGATAACACCGAGCGAGGAGCGCAATGCAGCAGATCGCCGCGACCAGTGGGCCCAAGAACATCGGACTGCTCAGCGTCGGGGCATACCGCCCCGAACGCGTGGTCACGAACGCCGAGCTGTGTCAGAACATCGACTCGACCGATGAGTGGATCTACACCCGCACCGGAATCAAGACGCGCCGATTCGCTGCCCGCGACGAATCCGTTGCTTCGATGTCGATCGAGGCCAGCCGGCAGGCACTTTCCATCGCCGCACTACAAGCGACCGACATCGACGGCGTCATCGTCGCCACCAGCACCCAGTTTTTGCAGACCCCGGCCAGCGCCCCGGCGGTCGCTTCGGCGCTGGGCGCAACCGGTGTGCCCGCGTTCGACATCTCGGCGGGATGCGCGGGCTTCGGATACGCGGTCGGCGTCGCGGCCGACATGATCCGCGGCGGCAGCGTCGCCAAGATGCTGGTCATCGGTTCGGAGAAACTGTCCCCCACCGTGGACATGCTCGACCGCAGCAACTGCTTCATCTTCGCCGACGGCGCCGCCGCCGTGGTGGTGGGCGAGACGCCCGATCAGGGTATTGGGCCGACTGTCTGGGGCTCCGACGGCGAACAGGCCATGGCCATCCGCCAGGACATCGACTGGATCGCCTACACCGAGAACCCCACCGGCCCGCGCCCGTTTCTTCGGCTCGAAGGTAGCGCGGTGTTCCGTTGGGCGGCATTCGAGATGGGGAAAGTCGGGCGCCAGGCGATGGACGCCGCGGGCGTCAGGTCCGATCAGATCGACGTGTTCATCCCGCATCAGGCCAACGCCCGGATCAACGAAGTACTGGCCAAGAACCTGGATTTGCGGCCCGACGCGATCGTCGCCAATGACATTGAGCACACCGGAAACACGTCGGCTGCTTCCATCCCGCTGGCGATGGCCGAACTGCTGTCCACCGGGGCGTCCAAGCCCGGCGATCTGGCCCTGCTGATCGGATACGGCGCGGGCCTGAGCTATGCCGCACAGGTCGTGCGAATGCCCAACGGCTGAGCTCAGCTCCCGTCGGGTTCGTCTTCCGGTATCGCCTCGCCGCGCAATCGGGCTTGCAGCTGTTCGCGTGCGGCGCGACGGCGTTCGCCGGCGACGGCGAGTGCGGCCGTGGCCCGCCGCCGCAGCGGGCTGAACAGCCAGATGCCCAGCGGCATCGCGATGATCAACGCGAACAATGCCGCGACGACGACGGGGAACTGGTTGACCCCGAGCAGCCGCGCCGCCAGGTAGATCACGCCGGTGAGCACGACCGCCAGCAGCAGGCGCGCCATCGCGTAGAGCAAAACCTCGACGGCGACGCGATCTCGACCGCGCTCCGGCACGCCGTCGGCAGGCTTGTCCCCAGTGCTGTTGTCGCTCGGCCCTTCTGACACAGGTCGAGCCTACGGCGCGGGTATATTCGCTAAAAGGAGGTGTCGAGTGCTCTACCTGGTGGTCGTCCTGGTGCTGGGGACGCTGATCTACATTGGCTGGCGCGCGGCGCGGTCGCAGGCGCACCGGCCGAAGTCGCGCGTCATCGGACCTGACGACGATCCAGACTTCATGCGGCGGTTGGGAAACGAGGACAACGATCCCCGCTGACCGCTTTCGTCAGCCGACGCCCAGGTTGAGCTGTTCTCCCGGAAACCCTTCTGCGACAACGGCGGCCAAGCCGATGAGCGCTTCGCGCGTCTCCCGCCGCAGCTGATCCAGGTGGATCTCGGCGCCCTCGTCGAGATGAGCGTCGTAGGGCACCAACCGCACCGCCCGGCAGCGCCGGGAGAAGTGGTCGACCACCTTGTTCATGTCGACCTTGCCGGTCCGTGGGCGCACCGCGTTGATGACCGCGATCGAATTGCGAACAAGCGCTTCGTGGCCGTGCGCGTCCAGCCAGTCCAGCGTCGCCGAGGCACTGCGCGCGCCGTCGATGGAGCCCGAACTCACCACGATCAGAACGTTGGCATTCTCCAGCACCGACGACATCGCCGAGTGCAGCAGGCCGGGCCCGCAGTCGGTGAGCACCAAGCCGTAGAATCGCTCCAGGATTCCCAGCGTGCGGGTGTAGTCGTCAGCGTTGAATGCCTCCGATACCGCCGGATCGCTTTCCGACGCCAGCACTTCCAATCCGCTGGGGCCCCTCGAGGTGTATCGGCGGACATCGCTGTAGCGCTCGACAGTCCCGGCGTCCTGCAGCAATTGGCGCACCGTGCCGGCAGTCTCCAGCGGCACTTTTTGGCTCAGGGTGCCGCGGTCGGGGTTGGCGTCGATGGCCACCACCCGGTCACCGCGGACCTCGGCGAAGGTGGCACCCAGCGTCGCAGCGATCGTGGTTTTGCCCACGCCACCCTTGAGCGAGATCACCGCGATCCGGTAGGAGCCGCGCAACGGCCGGTTGACCTGCGCCACCAAATTGTTCTGCCGGGCGGCCCGCGGGCTCTCCCCCAGGTTGATCGTCCGGCCGGACAGCACGTAGACCAACCGGCGCCAGCCCTCCGAGGGCGGCGGTTTGATCGGCCGCAGCAGCATTCCGGTGGACAGTTCCGGGTAGGGCGTGTGCGGCACGTGCTCGGGGCGGTACGGGGCTGGAGCTTCCGGCGACGGCGCGTCAGCCTGGCCGTGGTAATAGGCGCCGTACACGGTCGGGTCGACCCGCGGGATGCCGGTCACCGGCGTGGAATCCCAGGGCGGCATCCCGGCCGGCGGCGGCGACGCGGCGGGCTGCACTTCCCGCCGTTCGGCCGCCGGGACCCGGCGCTCGGTGCGGAAGCCGGCGAAGGCCCGAGTCGGCGCCTCGACACCGGGATCCGCGGACTGGCCGCCAGCGGACTGCTGCTCCGGCGGAGACAACTCAGTCGTCGGATGCTCGGGCGCCCCCACGCCGCTCGTTGATTGCTCAGACACGTGCATTCCCCCTTGGTTGCGGTGTCGATTCTTAACTGTCAGCCCACGCCCGCATAGGAATGCAGGCCCACTGTCACCAGGTTAACGAAGAACAAATTGAAGACCATGGCCACGAACCCGACCACGTTGATCCAGGCAGCCTTTCTGTCCCGCCACCCCGCGGTCGACCTGGCATGCAGGTAGGCCGCGTATACCACCCACGCGACGAACGAAACCGTCTCCTTGGGATCCCATCCCCAATACCTGCCCCAGGCCTCCTCGGCCCAGATGGCTCCGAAGATGACCCCGAAGCCGAACACGGGAAACGCGAAGATCGTGGTCCGGTAGGCGATGCGGTCCAGGGTCTGCGCGTCGGGCAGCCGATGCACGATCCGCGCCAGCGTGCCCGCAGTGTCTTCCGGGGCGGGCTCGCCGTACCGGGAGGTACGCAGCAGGAACAGGATGCTGGCGATGCCGGCAACCAGGAAGACCCCGGAGCCCAGGCTGACCACCGACACATGGATGGGCAGCCAGTAGGACTGCAGGGCCGGCATCACCGGTGCGGCATTGGTGTAGAGCCAGCGGCCGGAAACCGTGAGCAGGATCAGCACCGGGAGCAGCAGGAAAACCCAGAGCGGGCGGAACTGCGGGCGGCGCAGCACGATGGCGCCGGCGATCAGCCCGCACAGGCAGGTGAGGTTGATGAACTCGTACATGTTGCCCCACGGCACCCGCATGGTGGCCAGGCCGCGCAGCACCAGGCAGGCCAGCAGCAGGCCGATGCCGAGGTAGACCACCGCCAGCCCGGCCCGCCCGACGCGTTCGTCGAACGGCCGCGCCTCGACGTCGTCGACGATGCCGGGGGTGGCGCTGTCGGCCGCGACGGAAGCGGCTAGGACCCGCGCGCGGTTGTCGGCTCGCCGGCCGCCGACGTAGGCCAGCTCGAAGGCCAGCAGCAGCAGGGCGACGACCAGCGCCACCACCGCCGAGGTAAACGCCCAGTCGGAGTAGCGCGCCAGGCCGATATTGACGTGCAGCGTGTTCATGTGACGTCCACCTCAGAACTCCTTCTGGACGCTGGGGGTTCGGCCCGGTCGGCGGCGCCGGATTCACCAAGCCCGGTCAACAAGCGCCCGGCGAGCCTTTCGAACTCGTCGCCCCAACCGGAGTTGTCGGTGCGGGCCAAGCCGCCCATCTCGACGTTCACCGTACCGGGGGCCGATTCGAGCGGTGCTAGACGAACCCATACCCGGCGGCGGCGCACCAGCAGCGACACCAGCAGCCCGGCCATCATCGTGACCGCGAAGACCAGCACCCAGACCTGGCCGGGGTCGTGGGAGACCTGCAGGTTGACGAACGGCACGGCGCCGTCGAAGCGGACGGTGGTGCCCGCCGCGGGACCCTGGTCGATGCGCACCTCCTGACCGGCGCGCAGGTTGACCCGCTTCTCCTTGGTCAGCCGGCCCTGCTCGATCAGCCGGGGATCCAGCGAGAACAACGACTGCGGGCGCCCGGTGTCCAGGCCGGTGTCGCCCCGGTAGATGTCGACGGCCACCGCGGGTGCGTTCAGCGCCGGGAACCGCGACGACAACAGGGCGCCGTCGAGTTGCTCGGTGGGCGCCAGCAGGCCCTGGATCGCGATCTCGTGGTTACGGCGCTCGACGGCGTTGGGATAGCTGCCGGCCGGCGGGTCGATGCGCGCCACCCCCGACGAGAGCAGGGTCTGCGGGTTGTCGGGCCGCCACTGCACGGTCGAGGTACGGGTCTGCCCGTCGGGGAACCTCACGGTGAAGCTGGGCGCGTAGCCGTGGCCCTGCAGATACACCCGGTCACCGCCGATGCGCAGCGGGTGGTTGACCTCGAGCCGGTAGGGCCGCCAGCTGTTGGCCGCCAGGTCGCGGCCGTCCTGGTAGTCGATGTCGGCGGCGAACGACGTAGCCTGTCCCGACGGCAGGTAGTGCGCCTGAAAGTCATTGACCCGCACGCAGATTGGGTGCAGCGAGGTGCCGTCGACGGTGTTTCCCGCGCGGAACGAGTCGAACGCGGCCGGCGAGGCCGAGCAGAAGCCGGGGCCGCCGTCGGCGATCACGATGACGTTGCCCTCGTAGCCGAACAGCTTGCCGACGGCGACCGCGACGAGCAGGCCCAGCAGCGAAAAGTGGAAGACGATGTTGCCAAACTCGCGCAGGTAGCCCCTCTCGGCGGACACCTCGACGGCACCGTCGTCTTCATGGCGAATGGCGGTGCGCCAGCCGTGCAGCCGGCCGGCGATCGTGTTCGCGACGGCGTTGACGTCGGCCTCGTTTGCGAGGGTGAGCTCCGAGCTGGCGTGCTTGGGCAGCCGGGCCAGGTTGCGCGGGGCGGCGACGGGCGTCGCGCCCATGCTGCGGGCGTGCTCGATCATCCGGGGGGTCAGGCAGCCGACGAGGGAGACGAACAGCAGCACGTAGATGGCGCTGAACCAGAAGCTGGAGAACACGTCGAAGGCCTGCAGCCGGTTCAGCCACGGGCCGATCGTCGGATGCGCGGCCAGGTACTCGTCGACCTTGCCGGCGTTGAGGCTGCGCTGCGGCAGCAGCGCTCCGGGTATCGCGCCGAGCGCCAGCAGGCACAACAGCACCAGCGCGGTGCCCATCGAGGTCAGCGCGCGCCAGGTGTTGCGCGTCCAAGCGAGAAGCTGTCTCAAATCGGCAACCTCACGTCGCTGACGAAGGCGTCTCGCAGCCAGGAGATCAAGTCGTTCCACACGCCGGTGACCAGCAGCACCCCGACCGCGATCAGCAGCACACCGCCGAAGATCTGGATCGCGTGGGTGTGCCGTCGCAGCAGGGCCAGGCCGTCGACCGCGCGCGCCGAGCCGAACGCCAGCAGCACGAACGGGATACCCAGGCCCAGGCAATAAGCGATCACCAACAAGATTCCGCGCGCGACATTCGCGCCGTCGGTGGCCGAGGCGACGGTGATCACCCCGGTCAGGGTGGGGCCCAGACACGGCGTCCAGCCGAGCGCGAACACCGCGCCAAGCACCGGCGCCCCGGCGACCGTCGTCAGCTGTTGCGGTCTGAACCGGACCTGACGCTGCAGGGCCGGCACGAGGCCCACGAACACCAACCCCATCACGATGGTCAGCACGCCCCCGACCCGCTGCAGCACCAGCTGGTTGGTGATCAGCGTCGTCGTCATGCCGAGCACGGCGACGGTGCCGAGAACGAACACGGTGGTGAATCCGGCGACGAACAGCGCCGCCGATCCGGCGACTCGCCACCGGGCCGCCGGCGGGGCTTTGATCGCGCCCGATCCCGGCTGCTCGTCCACGCCGACCACCGCGGCCAGATACGACAGGTAGCCGGGCACCAGCGGCACCACGCAGGGCGAGGCGAACGACACCAGCCCCGCGAGCACGCAGGCACCCAGCGCCAGCAGCAAGGGCCCGGCGGCGGCGGTCTGTGCGAAACCGGTCATCGAGGCGAACCCGGTCGACCCGGCGTGCTCAGCCCGGGCGGCGCTTCCTTGGTCAGCTTCTGCACCACGGGCTGCAGGTCGGACGCCAGCAATTCGCGCAGGAACACCGCCGCGACCCGGTGCTGGCGATCCAGCACCAGCGTGGACGGGATGACGGTGGTCGGGTACTTGCCGCCGAACGCAATCAGGGTGCGCATCGCCGGGTCGTAGATCGACGGGAACGTGACAGAGCGATCGTTGACGAAGTCCAGCGCCGCCTGACGGTTGTTGTCGCGCACATCGATGCCGAGGAACGACGCCCCGGACTCGCGGGTGGCGTCATACACCTGCTGCAGCTGGGTGACTTCGGCGCGGCACGGCCCACACCACTGGCCCCAGACGTTGATGACGACGACGTTGCCCGAGAAGATCGGGTCGTCCAGCGACAGCGTGTGCGCGGGGTCGGCCAGATCCGGCCCGGACAGCGGGCCCGGACGGCTACGACTCGAGGGCGGGTCGTAGAAGATGTCGGTTCTCCCGCCGGGCGAGACGAATTCGAAGGTGCCGCCCTGCGCGACGGCGTCGTGGCCAGCGGAGCAGCCCGCGAGCAGCGTCACCAACACCGCCCCGGCGATCGCCAACCGAAACATGGTCAAGTGACCACCGGTTCGAAGTACTCGACGTCGACCAGTCGGTCGCCGTCGTACACCAGGGTAGTCACCGAGGCGAGCCCACACTCGCGTCGCCGCGGGTCGTGCCAGAGCCGCCTGCTCGTCAGATGCAGTCGCAGCGTCCACACCGGCAGTTGATGGCTGACGCAGAGCACCTCCTGACCGGCCCCACGGGCGCGCGCCTTGTCCACCGCGGTCGCCATCCGGGCCGCGATGTCGACATAGGGTTCACCCCACGACGGCGTGAACGGGTTGCGCAGCTGCCACCAAAACCGGGGGTCGCGCCAGGCGCCGTCGCCCGGACCCATTCGCTTGCCCTCGAAGAAGTTGGCCGATTCGATCAGGTCGGGGTCGGTGTCCACGGGCAGATCGTGCTTTGCGGCGATGTGCGCGGCGGTCTCCTGAGCCCGCTGCAGCGGGGAGGCGATCACGGCGACGATGTCGCGGTCGGCCAGCGCGTCGGCCACGGCGGCCGCTTGCGCTCTGCCCTTGTCGGACAGGTGAAATCCGGGCAGCCGGCCGTAAAGGATGCCGTCGGGGTTGTGCACCTCACCGTGCCGCATCACGTGCACCCGGGTTTGCTCGGCCATCACGACTTCCCCTCCCGGGTCGCGCTTGCGGCCGCACGCGCGGCGACGGGCAGCGCGGCCGCGATTCGCTCGAACGCGGTGTCGTCGAGTGCCGCCGAGACGAACCACGCCTCGAAGGCGCTGCACGGCGGGTACACGCCCGCGTCCAGCAGGGCATGGAAGAACGGCGGATAGCGCCAGGTCTGGCTGTTACGCGCGGACGCGAAATCGGTGACCGGCGTGTCCGTGAAGAACACGCTGAGCATATTGCCGGCCCGCGGAATCTGATGGGGCACACCGGCATTGGTGAACGCTTCGGAGAACAGCCCGGCCAGGCGGTCGGCATTGGCGTCCAGCGCCGCGTAGACGACGTCGTCCGCGGCGCGCAGCGTGGCCAGGCCGGCGGCCATCGCCACCGGGTTACCCGACAGCGTGCCGGCCTGGTACACCGGCCCCAACGGCGCGAGCCGCTCCATCACCTCGGCCCGTCCGCCGAATGCGGCGGCCGGCAGCCCGCCGCTCATCACCTTTCCGAACGTGAACAGGTCGGCGGCGACCGGATCGATTCCGTACCAACCGCTTCGACTGACCCGGAAGCCGGTCATCACCTCGTCGATGATCAGCAGCGCGCCGTGCTCGGCGGTGATCGCGCGCAGCGCCGCGTTGTAGCCGGCACCCGGCGGGACGACGCCCATGTTGCCGGGGCTGGCCTCGGTGATCACCGCGGCGATCTGGTCGCCGAACCGGGCGAATGTCTCGTGTACCGCATCAATATCGTTGTAAGGCAACACAATTGTGTCGGCCGCGGCGGCGCCGGTGACCCCGGGCGAGGACGGCAGACCCAACGTCGCCACCCCGGAACCCGCGTCGGCCAGCAACGCGTCCGCGTGGCCGTGATAACAGCCGGAGAATTTGATGAGCTTGGCGCGCCCGGTGAAACCGCGGGCCAGCCGCACCGCGCTCATGGTGGCCTCGGTACCGGAGTTCACCAGCCGCAGCCGCTCGACCGCCGGCACCCGGCCGATGATCTCGGTGGCCAACTCCGTCTCCGCGGGAGTGGGCGCCCCGAATGACAGCCCCGAGGCCGCGGCCCTGGCGACGGCGTCGACCACCGCCGGGTGTGCGTGGCCGAGAATCATCGGGCCCCACGAGCAGACCAGGTCGACGTAGCGGTTGCCGTCCGCGTCGGTGAGCCAGCAGCCGTGCGCCTCGGTGATGAAGCGCGGCGTGCCGCCTACCGCGGTGAAGGCACGTACCGGCGAGTTCACCCCACCGGGGATCACCGCGCACGCGGCGTCGAAGAGACGCGCCGAGGCGGTCACGGCCCCCCTGGACGCAGCGGCGGCCTGATCAGTGCTGCCCATGACGACCAGTGTTCCAGCCTGCGAACAGCGATCAACTACAGGGTGTAAGAGTTGGTTACGGGGTTGAAGGGAGCCGGGCCCGGCGAGTTGGATGGTGGTATGCAACTTCCCGAGGGCCTGGCCCGCTTCAACCGGCACGTCACCAACCCCATTCAGCGGCTGTGGGCCGGCTGGGCCCCGTCGTTCGCCATCATCGAGCACGTCGGACGAAAGTCCGGCAAGGAGTTCCGCACCCCGGTAAGTGCGTTCAACGCCACCGTCAACGGCAAGCCCGGTATTGCGGTCCTGCTCACCTACGGCCCGGACCGCGACTGGCTGAAGAACCTCAAAGCGGCCGGCGGTGGGCGGATGCGCCGCCACGGCAAGACCTTCGGCATCGCCGACCCCCAGGTCGTCACCAGGGACGAGGCGGCCGAGCACGTGAGCGGCGGGACGCGGCGGGTTTTCGGCAGGATGCCATTCGAGCAGGCGGTGCTGTTCACCAAGAGTTTCTAAACGCGGCGGGTCAGTAACTCATTCCGTGAGTGTGCCGCGGTAGGTTTCCGCATCCAGCAGTGCCACGGCACCCGACGCGAGGGCCGCCAGCTCGGACTCCTCGACCTGAATGTCCAGCAGCCAACCGGCGCTGTAGGGGTCGGAGTTCACGAGCTGGGGGCTGCCTTCCAGATCGCCGTTGACTGCGGCTACCTCTCCCGATATCGGCGCGTAGAGGTCCGACACCGATTTAGTCGACTCCACTTCGCCGAAGGGTTCGCCAGCGGTCAGCTCGGCGCCGATTTCGGGCAGTCGAACGAAGACGACGTCGCCCAGAGCCGACTGCGCGAAGTCGGTGATACCGACCTGTACCGTGCGTTCGTCGCGGCGCCGAAGCCACTCGTGTTCGGCTGTGTAGTACAAGTCGGGCGGGATATCGCTCACGTGGAATCCTGTTCTGCCACTGCGGTTCTGGAATTACCGCCAGTCAATGGACACGGGGGTCAGCCGGCTTGCGTCGGCCGAATGAATGGGTCGCGCGAATGGGCCAGGTTTACGTTTGGGTCCGATTAGGCCGAGGGACGAGTACAACCATCGGATCAGCCGTACGCCTAGATGGCGCGTTTGAGGTCGTCGACCTTGTTGAGCTGCTCCCACGGCAGCTCGATGTCGGTGCGGCCGAAGTGCCCGTAGGCCGCGGTCTGCGCGTAGATCGGGCGCAGCAGGTCCAGGTCGCGGATGATCGCGCCGGGTCGCAGGTCGAACACCTCGGGCACGATCTTCTCGATCTTGACCGGGTCGACGGTCGCGGTACCGAACGTCTCGATGAACAGCCCGACCGGCGCGGCCTTGCCGATGGCGTAGGCCACCTGCACCTCGACTCGCTCCGCCAGCCCGGCGGCGACGATGTTTTTGGCCACCCAGCGCATCGCGTACGCCGCTGACCGGTCCACCTTGGACGGATCCTTGCCGGAGAACGCGCCGCCGCCGTGACGGGCCCAGCCGCCGTAGGTGTCGACGATGATCTTGCGGCCGGTCAGGCCCGCGTCGCCCATCGGTCCGCCGAGAACGAACTTGCCGGTCGGGTTGACCAGCACCCGGGTCGACGACGAGTCCAGGGTGTCGTGCGCCAGCTCCGCGAGCACCGTCTTGAGCACGTGCTCCCGGATGTCGGGATCCAGCGTCTTCACCAGGTCGATGCCGTCGGCGTGCTGGGTGGACACGACCACGGTGTCCAGCCGCACCGGGACGTCGTCCTCGTATTCGATGGTGACCTGCGTCTTGCCGTCCGGCCGCAGGTAGGGCAGCGTCCCGTCCTTGCGGACCGCGGTCAGCTTGCGCGACAGCCGGTGGGCCAGCGCGATGGGCAGCGGCATCAGCTCGGGGGTGTCATTGATCGCGTAACCGAACATCAGGCCCTGGTCGCCGGCGCCCTGGGCGTCCAGCGGGTCCGCGGCGCCCTCGACGCGCGCCTCGTGGGCGGTGTCCACGCCCTGGGCGATGTCGGGCGACTGGGCGCCGATCCCGATGTTCACCCCACACGACGCGCCGTCGAAGCCCTTGTCCGAGGAGTCGTAGCCGATGTCGAGGATGCGGGCGCGCACGGTGTTGGTGATGTCGGCGAACGCCTCCTTGGCGGTCGTCGTGACCTCGCCGACCACGTGCACCTGCCCGGTGGTCACCAGCGTCTCGACCGCGACACGTGAGCGCGGATCCTGCGCCAGAAGCGCGTCGAGGACCGAGTCGCTGATCGCGTCGCAGATCTTGTCGGGATGCCCCTCGGTCACCGACTCACTGGTAAACAGCCGACCCTTTTCGCTCACTGCGTCATCCTTCCGTACTGACAACTTGCATGGGCCCGGAACAGCTCAAGGTCCGCGGGACAGCAACCTGCCGTCAGCAACACGTTCGATTGGTCCAATCTTCAACGCGCCGAGACGTTTTCTGATCTTTCCTCTGCTAATTATGGTTTTTATGTGACTGCGCAGTTCCGCCTAACCCGCGTGACGGCAATGCGGAATGCACGGGTTGTGCCGCAACCACTGTAGAGATAAGGAATCGGTCACCGGATTTAGCCGTATTTCAGGTACGGCTTCATCCCTGACGTGATCCGGTCGATCCCGCACGTGCCGCTGCCGCGGCTGTTGCGCACTGTGACTGCAACCGCTCCGCGACGAGAATCCTTGCGACGCTAGGCCGTTTACCGTCGCGGCGTCCGGGCGAATTTTGTCAGTAACGGTGGGCACTGACAAGCCACGACGGCAGCTGCGCACGACCGTCGTGTCCGATAGTGACATTGCGATATTCGAAACCCCTTGGCAATTCAGTCGGGACGTTGATCCACGCCCGGGCGGGTTGGATGTCATCCACCATGAGGCGCTTGCCAACGATGGACTGCAATTGGCTCCGAGTGAACGGACGCGGGCCAAAATCGGCGTCGGGTGGGAACGCTTCGGTAGCGAACACGAGAGCAAAGAACTTGCCGCCGGGTTTCAGCGCGTCTGCGATAGATTCGAGGTACTGGTGCCTGAGTCCTTCAGGTAGACAGTGGAACACGAGGCCGTCAATAGCGGTGTTGAAGTACTTTTCATAACCGGTCGATCGACTCAGGTCGGCCACGGCGAACGTCGCAGCCAGACCCCGTCGCGCCGCTGCTTGCGTCGCTTGTTCAATCGCGCTGCCAGACCGATCCAGCCCGACGACTTCATATCCCTTTTCCGCCAATGCCAATGAAGCAAACCCCGCGCCGCATCCGGAATCGAGCACGGGTCCCTCAAAAAGCCCTTGCCGTTCCAGAGCGGCCAAAGCCGGTTGCAATTCGCCAATATTCCATCCAGGGTTTCCCGGCGCGTATGACGCCTTACCGTCATACAGTTCATCCCAGTCCACAGTGTTTACGTCAAATGTAGGCATAGTTTCTGAGCTTAAGTTGCCTTTCTGAAATATGCCTCCGAGCAAGCTGTTACTTTTCGTAACGCTCGGCCAGCCCCGGTTGAAAGGGCAAGCTCGTTAATCAGCCATCCCTGTTAATTCGCGCTGGAGAACCTGGGAATTCCCAAAGAAGTGGGCTTATGCAGACCTGAAGGCTAATGCGAATTGACTGGCTGCGCCACAATGGTGAGATTGCCGCTAGGGTGCAAACATAGCCGAAGACGAAGCGATGCTGTAGTTGCCGACTTCATATAGCGTCGTCAGTTAAGAGGCGATCACGTTTGGCTCGCTCACCGCAACAATTTTTCATCCATCGCTCTTGTTTGCCTTAAGACAGTGCCCCACATTGGCTCGTCGTGGCCGCCGACGTGGTGGCCTCGCCGGCTGGCTTGGGTTGGCCGCGAGCGCTCCACCCGCCTGGACCCTATTGCGCGACCAGCATTAGTGCTAGAACGGCCCGCCGGGTGACCAATACGAGAGCATCTCGGCGAACGTTTGGAACGCCGGCCCCGACAGCCCGTAGGTGGCTTCGAGGTGGATGCTCAGCGGGAAGCCGAGCTCGACGACGCCGTCGATCACGCGCTTGTACAAATCCACCACGAGTTGGCGCTTTTCTGCCGGTTCCTTGGCGGCCAGCTTCTTGACGAAGGCCTGCTCGTCGGCCACCGCCGCGTTTCCGGGATCCTGGATCAGCCAATCGATCAGGCCGACGTGGGCTTCACGCTTGGGCACGAAACCGAACGACAGCAGCACTTCGGGCCGATGATCGCTGCTCTCGGCGAAATCAGCGAGGAAACCGACGATCGCGTCTGAATACAACAACTGCGTCATGCCGTAGGTGGCTCCGCGGTCGCACTTGAACGTGAACCGGCCCTGCTCGCGCTCGCGGGTCGGGATCAGGATTACACCGCGGTTGGGTACCAGGTCCTGATAGATCGACAGCGCGTCGGTGGGCGCGACGCCCGAGCCCTCCCCATCGTTCATCGTGCGCGGGACGCCGACGAACACGACACCCTCCATGCCGGCCCCGCACAAGTCGACGAGGCGGTTACCCAGCATCGACTCATCCATGAAGGCGGTGACCTGGGTGCAAAGCCCACTGACTCCGGGCAGCTCCGGTTTGATGATGGACCAGAAATCGAGCACGTCGAGCTTCTCTTGCATTGCAACCGGCCGGTCGTCGTCCTCGGCGATGATGCCCGGAATCATCACGTGCCGAATCCGGCCGTCGAGCCCGGAATCGCGGCAATATTGCGCCACTTTGCCGGCTTCTTCAAATGCCCGCTCACGACCACCGTTCATGTTCGGTGGCACCAGTTCGAGCGCGATGGTGTTGAGGGCCACACGACTCCTGTTCGTCCTGACGATCTGGGCGGGCAACCGCAAATCGTCCCAGCTACGAAGATCGACTGTCGCCGAGGCGACACGCATGAAGCTAACTTCACGTTCGCGTCCCCCGAGGACGATCAGTAGCGGTAGTGGTCGGGCTTGTAGGGGCCCTCGACGTCGATCCCGAGGTATTCGGCCTGCTCCTTGGTCAGCTTGGTGAGCGTGCCGCCCAGCGCCTCGACGTGAATGCGGGCCACCTTCTCGTCCAGGTGC
This sequence comes from uncultured Actinomycetota bacterium, assembly GCA_963794245.1. GTDB lineage: Bacteria > Actinomycetota > Actinomycetes > Mycobacteriales > Mycobacteriaceae > Mycobacterium. The sequence continues at coordinate 387,224 of CAWCDD010000011.1, forward strand.
TTGGGCAGCCGGTACACCTCGTTGTCGTACTCGTCGTTCTTGGTCCACAACTCGATCTGGGCGATCGTCTGATTGGCGAAGCTGTTGCTCATCACGAACGACGGGTGCCCGGTGGCGTTACCCAGGTTCAGCAACCGGCCCTCGGACAACACGATGATCGACTTACCCGAATCCCCGAAGGTCCACAGGTCGACCTGCGGCTTGATGTTGAGCTTGCTCGCCCCGGAGCGCTCCAGCGCCGCCATGTCGATCTCGTTGTCGAAGTGGCCGATGTTGCCCAGGATCGCATGGTCCTTCATCGCCTTCATGTGCTCCAGCGAAATGATGTCCTTGTTGCCCGTCGAGGTGACAACGATGTCCGCGTCGCCGATGGCCTGCTCGACCGTCACCACGTCAAAGCCCTCCATCAGCGCCTGCAGCGCGTTGATCGGGTCGATCTCGGTGACCACGACGCGGGCCCCCTGGCCCTTCACCGCCTCCGCGCAGCCCTTGCCGACGTCACCGTAGCCGCAGATCAACACCTTCTTGCCGCCGATCAGCGCGTCGGTGCCACGGTTGATGCCATCGATCAGCGAATGCCGGGTGCCGTACTTGTTGTCGAACTTGGACTTGGTCACCGAATCGTTGACGTTGATCGCCGGGAAGGCCAGGTCCCCGGCCGCGGCGAACTGATAGAGCCGCAACACCCCGGTAGTGGTCTCCTCGGTCACCCCCTTGACCGCCTCGGCGATCGTCGTCCACTTGGTCTTATCCGACTCAAAGCGGCTCCGCAGCACGCTCAGGAAGACCTTCCACTCCGCGGAGTCGTCGTCCTCGGCGGGCGGCACCACGCCGGCCTTCTCATATTGCGCGCCGCGCAGCACCATCATGGTGGCGTCACCACCGTCGTCCAGAATCATGTTGGCCGGCTCACCCTCCCAGGTGAGCATCTGCTCGGCGCACCACCAGTACTCCTCGAGCGATTCGCCCTTCCAGGCGAACACCGGAACACCCTTGGGCTCCTCCGCCGAGCCGTGCGGGCCGACAACAACCGCCGCCGCCGCGTGGTCCTGGGTCGAGAAAATGTTGCACGACGCCCAGCGCACCTCGGCACCCAACGAGGTCAGCGTCTCGATCAACACCGCGGTCTGCACCGTCATGTGCAGCGAGCCCGAGATCCGGGCGCCCTTCAACGGCTGCACCTCGGCATACTCGCGGCGCAACGACATCAGACCAGGCATCTCGTACTCGGCCAAGTCGAGCTCTTTGCGGCCGAACTCCGCAAGCGACAAATCAGCGATCTTGAAGTCAATGCCGTTCACAACATCGGGCGTCAGCGCCCTTTCGGTCGTAGTCATAAATCGACTCATTCCTCCTGCTGGCGTAGTGAGTAAACCGTCAATGGGCTTAAATTCTCAAACGGCCGTAGCCCCGTTTTTTCTTGAGTTTGCGGCGCGGCCACCGCGATGGTGCACGAAAACGCGTACGGCCATGTCAAGGGAGTGATCACTCGCGCCAAGTTGGACCGACATAAAATTCGGCACGCAATCACCGCTAGATTCGCGATCCACCACCGAACCAAATCGTTGAGGAACGCGCCGCTGAGTATCCTCGGCACCGAACATACACCTATGCAACTGTTAGTTATGGCAATAAAGGCTGTCGAAGCGCTGTGAAGACAGGTGCCTCAAAGCCGTTTGGGCACTACACATTCCTGCCCGCCAACTGTCTTTAGTCCGGCACGTGACTTACACCACGTCGGGAAGTTCGACTTTCAACGCGGGACTGGTCAGGAGGACTGCTCAGCACCCCGGGGGGCGTTGTGTCCACGACGGTTTCGGCCCCGGACCCGGCCCCGGGCGCATGCGACGGCGTAAATCGCCAGCACCACCGCCCACGACAGCAGGCTGAGCCAGAGCTGGCTGCGGGCTGACCGGTCGAAGGCCATCTGCACCAGCACGGCGGTGATCCCGGCCAGCGTGAGGATCGACAGCACCGGGAAAAACCACATCTTCACCCGCAGCTTCTCCGCGGGTGTGCGGCGGCGCAGGATGATCTGCGACAGCGCGATCAGCCAGTAGACGAACAAAATGATCGCGCCCGACGAGTTGAGCAGGAAAAGAAATACCGTGCGTGGCGCCAGCCACGACATGATGACGCACACGAAACCGATCGCCGACGAGAACAAGATGGCGAAGTGGGGGACGCCGCGCCCGCTGAGTTTGACCAGCCGCATCGGCGCTTCGTTGCGGGCGGCGAGCACGAACAGCATGCGCGACGCCGTGTAGAGCCCGGAGTTCAGGCAGGACAGCACCGCGGTGAGGACCACCGCGTTCATCACCTGATCCGCGCCGGCCAGGCCCAGCTGCTTGAACGCCGCGACGTACGGCGATGCGCCGAGCTCCACCGAATCCCACGGCAGGATGACGACGAGCAGAAAAACCGAACCCACGAAGAAGATTGCGATGCGCGCGACAACCGATCTCGTCGCCCGTTGGACTGCGAGGGCGGGGTCGCGACTCTCGGCCGCGGCGATCGTGACGATTTCGGCGCCCACCATCGAAAAGATCACCACCACGATCGCGGCGAACACCGCGCCGACGCCCTTCGGGAAGAATCCACCGTGCGCGGTCAGGTTCGCGAACCCCACGTGGTGACCCGGCCACAGGCCGAGCACGAACACCGCGCCGATGCCAAGGAAGATCATGATCGTCGCGACTTTGATTCCGGCAAACCAGAATTCGAATTCGCCGAACGATGTCACCGAGAACAAGTTCGTCGCGGTCATCAGCACCATCAGGCACAGCGACAGCACCCATAGTGGGACGTGGAACCAGTAGTTGAGGACTTTGCCGCCGGCGACCGCCTCGAATCCGACGACGATCACCCAGAAGTACCAATACAGCCAGCCCACCGAAAACCCGGCCCAGCCGCCCAGCGCCTGCCCCGCGTAATCGGCGAACGATCCGGTCGACGGGTTCGCGGCCGCCATCTCGCCCAGCATCCGCATCACCAGCACAACCAGCACGCCGCACAGCGCATACGTCAGGAACGCGGCGGGCCCGGTGTCGCGGATCACCACGCCCGACCCGACGAACAACCCGGCGCCGATCACACCGCCGAGCGCGATCATACTCAGCTGTCGCTGCGAAAGCCCTTGGCGCAGTTGCAAAGTGCTAGCCATGACTAGCCACCTCCCTGGGCCCTCGGGTCGTCGTCTGCCACCTGGTGCTGGTCACCAACCCCAGCACATCGGCGGGCGGTGCACCACCTGGGCGCCCGTCGAACTGTGATCAGTCCAGACGGGTGGCCACCACCGACCACACCGGAAGGTGCACCCGGTGGTCTTCCAACAGTGGGTCGATAACGCCGAGCCGATGCACCAGCGGTCGCATCCGCTCCAGAATCTCGCCCTGCTGCCCGGAGGCAAACGTTTTCATGGCGTCGAACGTCTCCTTGAGAAAGCGGGCCTGATAGGTCGTGCCGCCCAGGTAGTCGATGCGCCATCCGCTGGCACCGAGCACCCGCTCGAAGTTGTCGGCGGGTATGGCTGTCCACTGCAAGCCGTTGACGTTGTGCGGGCTGAACTCGAACATGTACAAACGCGCCCCGGGCTTGGTGGCGCGGTGCAGCGCCTGCGCGTACCGCGTCTGGATGGCCTCGTCATTCAAAAACACGTGATAGAACGCGCTGTCCACCACGGTGTCGAATCGGCCCTCGTAACCTTCCAGCCTGGTGGCGTCGGCCACCTGGAAATCGACTTGCACCCCTGCCAGCTCGGCGTTGCGTTTGGCGCGCTCGATAGCCGACGGCGAATCGTCGATCCCGGTTGCCGAATATCCTTGCGCTGCAAAATGAATGGCATGGTAGCCGGGGCCGGTACCCGGATCGAGCACCTCGCCGCGGATCCCGCCGTAGGCCACCAGCTGCTGCACTGCCGGCTGCGGGCCGCCGATGTCCCAGGGAATCCGCCGGTCGGTGTGCTCCGCCTGATCGTAGAGCGGTTCGAAACCGGCCGCGTTCGCGTCAGTCATTTCTTCTCGCTTCCTTGGCGGCTGCCGACGGGGAACCATGATGCTAGTAGTGCAGCCTACTGAGGAACGCGATTGTCTACTGCGGGTCAGCTCACAGATACAGGTCCTGGTCGCGGATCAGCGCCGTGGCGAACACGCTAATCACCGCCGTCGCAACCAGATACCCGCACGCCAGCCAGGGCGCGCCGCCCACGGCCGCGATCAGCGCGGTGAGGATCATCGGCGTCACCCCGGAGGCGTACACGCCCGAGAACTGATAGACGAACGACAAACCGGTGTAGCGAGTGCCGGTCGGATACAGCGACGAGTAAAGCGTGCCTTGCGCGCCGTAGAACAGCGCGTGCACGACACCGAACACGATGACCATCGCCAGCCCAAACCAGATCAGGTTCTTGGTGCCGAACAAGGCGAATGCCGGAAAGGCCGCCAGGCCGTAGAGAGCCACACCCACCAGGTACACCCGACGCGCGCCGTACCGATCGGTCAGAGCTCCCGAGACGGGCAGCAGCACCGCCATCAGCAGGGCGGCGATGGTCACCACGACCAGAACCGACACCTTGTTGAAGCCCAACGCGCCGGTGGCGTAGCTGATCGCGAACACACCCCAGGTGTTGAAGGCCGAGCCCTCGGCCCAGCGAGACAACAGTCCCAGCAACGTGTTTCGCCGGGACCGAGGTTCGCGGAGCACTTCCCGGATGGGCACGGTAGACGCGGCCTCGAGGTCACGCAACTGCCGGAAGGCGGGGGTCTCCTCGACCCGCAATCGCACCACGATGCCGATCACCACCAGCACCACGCTCAGCAGGAAGCCGATGCGCCAGCCGTAGGCGAGAAAACGCGTCGGACCCAAGGCAACCTGAAGGAAGGCGAAGATGCCGGTGCCCAGCGCCAGGCCCAGCGCCAAGCCGATCTGCGGGATCGCCCCGTAGCGGCCGCGCCGGTCGCCGGGGCTGTGCTCCACGGCCAGCAGCACCGCGCCACCCCACTCGCCGCCGAGCGCAAAACCCTGCAGCACGCGTAGCACCAGCAGCAGCACCGGCGCCCACGCCCCGATCTGGGCCGCGGTCGGCAGCGCCCCGATCAGCGCCGTCGCGGCGCCCATGATCAGCATCGTCAGCGCCAGGCTGCGCTTGCGGCCGATGCGATCTCCGATGTGGCCGAACACCAGACCGCCGATGGGCCGCATCACGAACCCGACGGCGAAGGTCGCGAACGCCAGCAGCGTGCCCACCAGAGAACTCGCGTTCGGGAAGAACACCTTGTTGAAGACCAGGCCGGCCGCGGTGGCGTAGAGGAAGAAGTCGTACCACTCCACCGTGGTGCCGAGCAGGCTCGCGGCAACGACGGTCCGCAGCCGGCGGCGGCGGTCGGCGTCGGATTCGTCGGGAACGTCCGGCGCCGCTATCCCGGCGTCGGGCAGGGTCGTCGCCATGGTTACTGCGCCGACGCGACCGCGAACGGCGTCGCCGAGGCCGGCGGGGTCTTGCGGTTGGGGTGTTTCCGCACGCCCCGGCGCTCGAGCAGTGGCAGCACGCCCTCGCCGAACCAGTAGGCCTCTTCCAAGTGCGGGTAGCCCGACAGGATGAAGTGGTCGATGCCGAGGTCGGCGTATTCGATCAGCCGCTCGGCGACCTCCTCGTGCGACCCGACCAGCGCGGTCCCGGCACCTCCGCGCACCAGGCCGACGCCGGCCCACAGGTTGGGCGCGATCAGCAGCCGATTGTTGTTGCCGCCGTGCAACTTCAGCATCCGGCGCTGTCCCTCGGATTCGCTGCGCGCCAAGCTGGCCTGCACTCGCTCGATATCCGCGGGGTCGATCGCCGACAGCAGCCGGTCGGCTTCGGCCCACGCTTCCTCGGCGGTGGGGCGGCTGATCACGTGGATCCGCAAGCCGAATTGCAGGGTCCGGCCGGCATCGGCGGCCAGCCCGCGCACCCAGTCCAATTTCTCGCCGACGGCCGCCAGCGGTTCACCCCAGGTGAGGTAGACATCGGCGTATTCGGCGGCAACGGGCCCCGCCGATCCCGACGATCCACCGAAGAACACCGCGGGCACCGGGTCCGGCGGGTTGTTGAGCCGTGCGCCCTCGACCTGAATGTGCTCACCGGCGAACGTCACCGGCTCCTTCGAAGTCCACAGTTGCCGCACCACATTCAAGAACTCGGCGGTACGCGCGTAGCGCGCTCGCTTGTCCAGGTAATCCCCGTAGGCCCGCTGCTCGTGCGGTTCGCCGCCGGTGACGACATTGAGCAGCAGCCGGCCATCCGAGTGTCGCTGGAACGTCCCGGCCATCTGTGCGGCAAGCGTGGGACTGAGCAGCCCGGGGCGAAATGCGACCAGGAACTTCAGCGTCTCGGTCCGCTCGATCAGCATCGCGGTCGTCAACCACGCGTCCTCACACCACAATCCGGTCGGTGTGAGCACCGCCTCAAAGCCGTTGTCTTCGGCGGCGGCGCAAATCTGGTGCAAATAGCGCAAAGTCGCGGGCCGGTCACCGTGCATCGACGTGCCGTGCCCGCCGGCGACGAGGTTGCGCGAATCCCCGTACGTCGGCAAAAACCAGTGAAATGCCAGGCTCATTCAATCCTCTTCCGCTCTTGATCAGCATTAGGCCGACTCCGAAAAGCCGTGCACGAAAGTTCCAGCCTCCCGAAGCCCGCCGCACCGCGCGAGGGTTGAAACCTGCCAGATTCAATCCGGCCGGGCGGGCCTTCACGCGGCGGACGTCACCGGTCGATGACTGCCGGATCACAATGCCCTTGCAAACGGCGTGGCAGGGTCGGAAAAACCCAGTGGGCGCGGCATTATGACGCTCGTGCCTGATCTGAATCGCCGCGCGGTGCTGCGAATGGGCGCCAGCGCCAGCGTTGCGGCCGCAGGCGCGTGGGCTTTGAGCGCCTGGCTTGACCCGCTCCAACCACAAGCGGCGCCACAGCCGATGTCACCGACCCCGTTCGAGCCATCGACCGCGAGTAGCAACCTGTCCACCAAACTCACCGGCTCGTTCGTCTCGAAAGCGCGCGGCGGTGTCAAGACCAATTGGGTGATCGCGTTGCCGCCCGGACAGACCTCGCAGAGCGGACTGCTGCGCCCGGTGATCGCGTTGCACGGCAAGGACGGCGACGCGAACATGATGCTCGACTGCGGTGTGCCGGACGCGCTGGCCCGGTTGGTCAAGGAGGGCAAGCCGCCGTTCGCCGTGGTGGGAGTCGACGGCGGTTCCGATTCCTACTGGCACAAACGGGTCGACGGCAGCGACTCCGGTGCGATGGTGCTCGACGAGCTGCTGCCGATGCTGGGTTCGATGGGGCTGGATACGTCCCGGGTGGGCTTCATGGGCTGGTCGATGGGCGGATACGGGGCGCTGCATCTGGGCGCCAAGCTGGGGCCGTCGCGGACCGCGGGGATCTGCGCGATCAGCCCGGCGCTGTACACGTCCTACACCGATTGCGCGCCCGGGGCGTTCGACAGCTACGACGACTGGATGACGAACAGCGTGGTGGGCCTGCCGGCGTTGTCGCAGATCCCGCTGCGGGTGGACTGCGGCACCTTCGACCGCTTCTATCCCGCCACCCGCCAATTCGTCAGCCAACTGCAAACTCCACCGGCGGTCAGCTTCACGGTCGGCGGCCACGACATGACCTGGTGGCGTCTGCAGTTACCCGGCGAACTCTCCTGGCTGGCGACCTAGTGGAGGCACCCGAAAAGGTATGACAGTCCGGCAGGAAACCACCGCCAGCCCGCCCTCACGAGCGGGCGATAGCCCCACCGGACAAATACAGCGACGCGGATTCCGCCCGGACATCGAAGGCCTGCGGGCCGTTGCGGTCGTCGCCGTCGTGCTCTACCACGCGGGCATCCCCGGCACCGCCGGCGGCTTCATCGGCGTGGACGTCTTCTTCGTCATCTCCGGATTCCTGATCACCGGCCTGCTCTGGCGCGAGGTCAGCAGCGCCAATACCGTTGCGCTGGGCCGCTTTTATGGCGCGCGGGCCCGCCGGCTCTTGCCGGCCGCGGCCACCGTCGCCGTCGTCACCGCCATCGGGGCGGCCATCGTGCTGCCGCCGCTGCAGGCGCGAAACGTCTTCCTCGACGGCATCGCCAGCGCGCTCTATGTCGGCAACTACCGGTTCGCCAGCCAGGGCACCGACTACCTGAACGCCGACGTGCCCTCGCCGTTCCAGCACTACTGGTCACTGGGCGTCGAGGAGCAGTTCTATCTGGTGTGGCCGGTGCTGATCATCGGCACCGCGTGGCTCGTCGGACGCGTGCGGCGCGACGCCGCGGCCAAGGCAATGCCATACGCGGTGGTGCTGGCATTGGTCGCCGCGGCCTCGTTGACGGCGGCGGTGCTGTGCACCCGCGCCTCGCCACCGTGGGCGTTCTTCTCGCTGCCCACCCGCGCCTGGGAACTGGCCGTCGGGGGTCTGGTCGCGCTGTCGATCGAGCAGTGGCGCCGGCTGCCGCTGCTGCCCGCTGCGATCGCCGGATGGGGCGGCCTGGCGCTGATCCTGCTGACTTGCACCCAGCTCGGCCCCGCCACGCCCTACCCCGGCACCGCGGCGCTGCTGCCCGCGCTGGGCACCGCGCTGGTGATCGGCGGCGGCTGTGTCACCCGCAGCCTGGGCGTCGGTCGCCTGCTGTGCCGGCCGACGATGCGCGCGATCGGGCGGGTGTCCTACTCCTGGTACCTCTGGCACTGGCCGGTGCTGTTGCTGTTGCCGCGGCTGCTCGGTGAGCCCGCCGGCCTGGCGGCCCGGTTGGCGGCGACCGCCGTCTCGGCCGGGCTCGCGGTGATCACCTTCCACCTGGTGGAGAACCCCGGCCGGTTCGCCGCCGCCCTGCGCCGGTCGGCCAAGGCCAGCCTCGCGGTGGCCGGGATCGCCAGCGCCGCCACCGCGTCCGCATGCGTGCTGTTGCTCACGGTGATACCCGTGCCGGTCGGTCACGGCCCGGCCGCGGCGAAGGCCAACATCATGGCGCTGCCCACGGCGGACCCCACCGCGGGCTTGAGCAGCGGCCCGCAGGAAGCGGCCGTCCAGCAGGCGCTCGCGCAGGTACGCGCCGCCATCGCGGCGGCCACGGGCCTGCGGGCCGTCCCGTCCAATCTGGACCCGCCGCTTGCCCAGGCGCCGGCCGACAAGGCCGCCGTCTTCGTCAACGGCTGCGTGCGATCCTGGCGCGAAGTCGGCCAAAGCGATTGCGCGACAGGCGATACCGGCTCGCCGACAACGGTCGCGCTGATCGGCGACTCGCACGCGGCGATGTGGAACCCGGCCTTCCAGCAGGCTGCCGAGCAGCGGCACTGGCGGCTGGAGACGCTGGCCAAGGTGACCTGCCCGGTGCAGGACCTGCCCATCGACAGCCCGTATCTGGGCCGCGAGTACACCGAGTGCGAACAGTGGCGCGGCCAGATCATGGCCCGCGTGGCGGCCGAACACCCGCGTCTGGTCGTGCTGGACATGAGCCGGCGCTACGGCGGCGATTTCGGCTTCGTGTCCTACGACCCGGCGTGGATCGAAACCCTGGGCCGCACCGTCGCACAGCTGCGCCGCACCGGCGCGACGGTCCTGGTCCTCGGCCCCGCTCCGGATCCGCAATCCCCGGTGCCCACCTGCCTGTCCGGACACCTGGACGACGCCACCGCCTGCGCGCCGAGCCGGTCGGCCGCGGTCAACGACGGTGGCATCTGGGCGGAACGGGCGGCAACCACCGGAAACGGCGGTCACTACGCCGATCTCACCGACCTGTTCTGCACGGCCGAGCGCTGCCCAATGATCGTCGGTAACACCCTGGTCTTCCGGGACGACAACCACGTCACAACTGAATATGCGCAGTTGTTGGCACCGGTGATGGGCGCGCTGGCGGATCGTGCCATAACGGGCGGATGACGTTGCGATGACTTTCTTTGCAAATGAACCCCGTCATGAATCTGAACGTGTTACGAATATAAGGGTTTTGGAGGTTTGAAATGTCCCCGCTGTTGCTGGTCTGCATCGCGGCTGCTACGCCAGTCGTCGGAATTGGCTTGATGCAGCTGCAAGCACGCCTCGAGCAGTGGGACTACGAGCGGCACGCGGAAGACTAAGCACCAACCATTGGTGCGTTAAGGCCTTGCGTGGCTGGCACTTTGACGCGGAGCCGGCCCGCCGAAAGGCTGAGTGCCTCGTTACCGGAACAGCTGCGTGCGGATCAGCGGCGCAATCTTGTCGGCCAGATAGCGATGCCCAGCGTCGTTGGGGTGCACGCCATCCGGGCCGATCAGGTCGGGCCTGTCGACGAACCAGTGGGCGCCGATCGGGTCAACGAAGGCCGCTCCCGCGGCCCGCGCCTCGGAGTTGAGCGCGTCGCGAATCTGCAGAATCGAATCGGGCACGTCGGCGGTCGGCCACGGCGGCCCGATCACCAGGAACCGCGCCGATGGCGCCAGCATGCGCGCGACCCCGAAGGTATCGCGCGCCCGTGCGGCCAGTAGGCCGGGATCGGTGCCCAGATCGTTGCGGGAGCCGAAGAACACCACCAGCACGTCGTCGGACTTGACCGCCCTGACAGTCAGATCCTCGAAGACGCCGCCGTGGTCGCCGAGCACGACATACCCGGCCCTGCCCTCGGCGGCCACGTCGGCGGCAATCTGCACACCGCGCTTGGTGAGCGTCTGCCAGGCCAGAGAGGTCCACGATTTCGGGCCCAGGCCGCCCTCGTCGGTGCCGGTCGTATAGGAGTCGCCGACGACCGCGATGTGGGTCAGCCGGGCATCCAGGGTCAACGCCTCGTATGCCCGCTCGCGTGCCGGGTGCGCCCCGACTGCCACCAGCAGAGCGAGATTGACGACGAACGCGGCCAGGCGACTCACACCTACCTCCCCCCTGTGCACGGCATCGCCGTGTGGTGCACCCCAATCCAACAGAATCGTACGAAGAACCGGCGCGAACGGACCGTCAACGCGCTGTCGCGTCTGTGCGATCCACGTCCGGGCCGGTCGGCAAGGTACAAGCTACCAGTACGGCGCGCCTACCGTGGGCGAATCCGCATCCGAGAGGTTATGGGGCACAGCATGATTCGCGGACACTGGGGCCTCCGTCACACCGCGCGGGCGGTAACCGGTGCCGGGCCGCCGTCGATCGGGTGCACCTTGGCCGGAGCCGACTCACTGGACTCGGTTCGCTGGGCCGCGGGCCGGACGTCGACCATCCTGCGCATCCAGCGACGGGCCGGCTCCTCCACGTAGTGATAGAGCAGGCTGGAAAGCGCCAGGGCGATGGCGAAAAGGCCGAGGATGTTCCATTTCCAGGGGGAATCGGATTCCCACGGCGTGAGCTTGAATTGCTCGACCGCCCATCCCCACGACGTATGCACCAGCTCGTGCACCATGTACAGGCAGAACGAGATCTGCCCGCCGTACACCATCACCCGGGTGGACAGCAGTCTCGGCAGGCCGCCCAGGCCGATCGCCAGCGTGATCACCAGCGGAATGAACAGCGCGTCGACCACCCCGCCACTGTCGTTTTCCACGACTCCGGTGATCGGGTGCGCGTTGAACCAGTAGAGGACCCCAACCACGGCCGCGAGGAGCAGCAGGGACAGGTATCCGGCGATGTGGCGACCGCGATCGGTCAGCCGCAATCGGCGCACGGCGGCGCAGGCCAGCGCCCCCGCGGCGAACTGGGTCACGATCCGCGGCAGCCAGCTCCACGGCGTGTAGAAATGGCCGCTGGCCAACAACAGCACCACCGGCGGCAGCGAGGCCGCAACGGCCAGAAACATCAGGGTCCGGGCCCGGGTGGCCAGCTTCATCCGAAAGATCACCAGCGCCAGCACGCCGAACAACAGGTAGGCCAGCCATTCCGCGCTGATCGACCAGGCCGGCCCGTCCCAGCTTGTCCCGTCGAAGAACGGCTCGAACCACAGCTGGACGAGCAGGACCTGGCGGACGTAGCTGATCGCGGTGAGCGAGCTCGCTTCGGAAAGCGGCACGTGACCGACGTGCAGCGACAGGATCACCAGCAGCGCGGCCAGGTGCAAGGTGACCAGGTAAACCGGCCACACCCGGGCCAGCCGCAGCCATAAGAAGTGCAGGGTCTCGCGCGTCGACCAGGACCGGCCCATCCGGTCGAGGTAGTTCCAGGCCAGCACGAAACCGCTGAGGATGAAGAACAGATCGACGCCCTGCGCGCCACAGTTGAGCACCGGCGCGAGGCCCTCGCGGAAATCGGGGGAGATATCGCTGAGCATGGGCCGGAAATGGAAGAGCACCACCCACACCGCGGCGACGATGCGGAGTCCAGTCAGGGCTTTGATCTCACCCTTGATCTCTCGGCTGCGCACGACGCTCTTTCAGTCTGGACTCTGCGGTTTCGTTCACCTGCTCACCCGGCTGACCGGGCGATTTCGCCCTATCACAAGCCCCCCGACTCGCAACCGGTAGCCAGAGCAGCCTAACAGCGCGGCAGCCCGGATCGCGTGACGGCGGCGGTGTGGCCGCGTTGTCGACCTTCCCGAGCACGGGCGGGTCACCTTTTTAGCAAACAGTTAGACGTAACTGTCGGTCTCCTTATGTTTGACGGGCAACGTTGCAGTTAGCTTCGGTCGGCGTTCTGCCGGCCCTCGCATCACGGGGATTGAGGCGTCATGACGATCGCGATGAGCACTCGACAGGGAAACGACACCGTCGACTGCGGTGGGGCCGAGGTTCGGGCTCACTGCCGCCACCTCGCGACGGTGGTGACCATCCGGGGAGAGATCGATGCCGTCAATGTCGACCGGGTCCGCGACTGCCTTCGCCGTTTCATCGTCGGTGACAGTCCCGTGGTGCTCGACATCAGCGACGTGAGCCGCTTCGCCGGCGCCGGGTTCTCGCTGCTGTACACGTTCGACGAGGACTGCCGCCGGGCCGGGATGGACTGGACGCTGGTCGCGAGCCCCGACGTCACCGAACAGCTGGTCGCCGGAGACGGCGATTCCGCGTTTCTGACCGCCGGCTCGGTGCCCGAGGCGTTCGGCGACCTGGCCGACGCGGTCGTCTACCGACGCCGGCTGGCGCTGCCGCTGATCAGAAGGACGGCTTAACGCTGCGGCGGGCGCGCCACAGCCTGGATGTTCCGAGGACTGCCAGCACTCCGGCGATCATCGCTAGCAGCATGGCCAGTAGCAATAGCTGAGGGTCGTAAACCAATGAGGTGGTCGACGGCTGTCCGTCCGTGATCGGCGCAACGCCCACAATCTGACGGGCATGCAGCCAGCTCGCCCCGACACCGACCAGCGCCGTGCAGGCCAGGCCGAGTTCGACCAGCGCCCGGTAACGGGCGATCACTGCTCCGACCCTTCATCGTCGTGACGATCGATATCGATGGCGTCCGATCGGGCCGGCTCCACCCGCTCCTGCACCAGCGGGGTCAGCGCTTCCCGAAGCCGACGATGCCGTTTCGCCCAGGCCTGCGCGGTGCGGCCCCCGGTGAGTTTCAGGCCGATGCCGGTCCGGCCGCGCGGCACCCCGAAGAGTTCGCCGAGCGCACGCGCCGACTGCCACCTCGCCAGCTCCTTGTCGGAGTTCGCCGGATTCTCGGGCTCGGGAAACACCTTGACGATTTCACGCACCAGGATGGTCTCGGTGCCCTGGCGCAAGGCATCGTCGGTCAATTCGACCGACACGTGGATCCGCGCCGCCTTCACCTGAAGCGAGATGAACGCCGACACCATCACCAGAAAGATCGCCGGGACCAACAGCGATATCTGGGCTCCACTCCATACTTCGATCAGGATCATGGACACCGCCGCCGCCGGGCCGCTCAGCACCCACAGCCAGCTGGCGCCAGGTTCGTAGAACAACGGCTTGGGGTCGACATCCCTCGCTGTGGTCATTGGAGCCTCATCCCCTGATTGTTTACCGCCGGTGCGGCCGTTAGGAAAGCCAACCCGCCGCTTCGGCGGCCCAATAGGTGAGCACGATATCGGCTCCGGCACGGCGGATGCTGATCAGCGATTCCAGCGCCGCTGCGCGCCCGTCGATCCAATTGTTGGCTGCCGCAGCGCAAATCATCGCGTATTCCCCCGACACTTGGTACGCCGCCACCGGTACCGGCGAGACGTCCGCGGCGGCAGCCACCACGTCGAGGTAGCTCATCGCGGGTTTGACCATGATGATGTCGGCGCCCTCGTCGATGTCCAATTCGATCTCACGCACCGCTTCGGCGACATTGCCGGGCTCCTGCTGGTAGGTCCGGCGATCACCGGACAGGCTGGAGCTGACCGCTTCCCGGAACGGGCCGTAGAACGCCGAAGCGAACTTCGCGGCGTAGGCCAGGATCACCACGTCGGCGTGGCCCGCGGCGTCCAGCCCGTCGCGAATGGCGCCCACCTGCCCGTCCATCATTCCGCTCGGTCCCACCACATGAGCGCCCGAATCAGCCTGTGCCACAGCTAATTTCACATAGCGGCTCAGAGTGGCGTCGTTGTCGACCCGCCCCCGGGCGTCGAGGACGCCGCAGTGACCGTGGTCGGTGAACTCGTCGAGGCAGGTGTCCGCCATCAACACCGTCGCGTCACCGAGATCCTTGGCCAGGTCTCGAAGAGCGACGTTGAGAATGCCGTCGGGGTCGGTGCCGGCCGAGCCGGTCGGGTCCTTGTCCTCGTCGCGCGGCACCCCGAACAGCATCAGCCCGCCCACCCCGGCCGCCACCGCATCGGCGGCGGCGCGGCGCAGCGAATCGCGGGTGTGCTGCACCACATCGGGCATCGACGGGATCGGCCGCGGTTCGTCGATCCCGTCGGCGACGAACATCGGCAGCACCAAATGCCTTGGCTCCAAGGACGTTTGCGCCACCAAGCGACGCAACGCGGGGGTGGAACGGAGCCTACGCGGGCGCTGCCGCGGGTAGGCCACTAGCGCCTGCGGCTCTTCTTACGCGGCGGTGGCAGCGCACCCTCGGCGCGCAACCGCGCGGCGTGTTCGGCCAGCGCGTCGACCAGTGGGCCGATGGCAGCCGTCTCAGGCTGCACATCCACCCGCAAGCCGAACTCGGCAGCGGTCTCGGCCGTCTTGGGGCCGATGCAGGCAATGATGGTGCGCGCGTGGGGTTTACCAGCGATGCCGACCAGGTTGCGCACCGTCGAGCTGGAGGTGAAGCACACCGCGTCGAAGCCGCCCGTCTTGATCATCTCGCGGGTGGCCGCCGGCGGAGGCGCCGCACGCACCGTCCGGTACGCGGTGACATCCTCGATCTCCCAACCGCGTTCGCGCAGCCCCTCGGCCAGCGTCTCGGTGGCGATGTCGGCGCGCGGCAGCAAGACCCGGTTCACCGGATCGAAGATGCTGTCGTAGGGCGGAAAGTCGTCCAGCAGGCCCAGCGAGGATTGTTCCCCGGCCGGCACCAGTTCGGGGCTGATCCCGAACGCCCGGACCCGGTCCGCCGTCGACTCGCCGACGCAGGCGATCTTCACACCGGAGAACGCCCGGGCGTCCAGCCCGAATTCGCCGAACTTCTCCCACACCGCGCGCACGGCGTTGGTGGAGGTGAAGACCACCCACTGGAACCGGCCATCGACCAATCCCTTGACGGCTCGCTCCATCTGGGCTGGGCTGCGCGGCGGCTCGACGGCGATGGTCGGCACCTCGACCGGCAGCGCGCCGTATGAGGTCAGTCGCTCGCTCATCTCACCGGCCTGGTCCTTGGTGCGCGGCACCAGGATGGTCCAGCCGTACAGGGCGCGGCTCTCCCACCAGTTCAGCTTCGACCGGCTGTTCACCGTCTTGCCGATGGTCACCACCAACGGTCCGGTCAGCGGGCCCGCGGGGTCACCGGCGCCGGCCACGACCGCCGGGTCGGTCAACCCATGCAGCGTGGTTTCGACCGAACGCTGCTGACAGGTGGTGCCCTGCGCCGTCACCACGCAGGGCGTGGTCTCCGACAGCTCGTGCTCGATCAGGGTGCGGGCCGCGTCCGCCAGATGCGTCGGCGTGGCCTGCAGGATCAGCGGTCCGGGCGCCGCGGCCAGCGCCTCCCAGTCCACGTCGCCGCGCACGTCGGCAACCGTGTGCGAGGAGCCCAGCGGCAGACCCGCATAGGTGGGCACCGCGCTGGTCGCGGCCAGGCCCGGCACGATCTCGACATGCAGGTGGGTGCGCGCGACGGCGTTCACCTCGCTGATCACCGCGTCGAGCGTCAGCGGGTCACCGGACACCAACCGCACCACGTCCACACCCGTGCGGGCCTCGGCGGTCAGCGTCTTGGCAACCTCGGCGGGCTCACCCAGCGCCGGGCGGATGTCGGCGCCGCCGGACAGCACCGTCGGTGCGCCCCGAGGCTGATCGCCGTCAGGTGACCCATCGGCCGTCGGAGGCGGTGGGTCGGCAGGCGCCGGGCCCGAAACGGGCGGCAGGTCCTTGCCGATCAGCGCCAGCACCGGTTCGGGTACGTCGGGATCGGTGAACACCAGCGCCGCATTCGCCAGCACTGTGGCCGCCCGCGTGGTCAACAACCCCGGATCACCCGGGCCGGAACCCACGAACGTGATGCGGCCCGGTCTCGGCTTACGCCCTCGCGTCGTCATTGTCGCTCCCACGTCACTCTCATTCAGTTTCCTTGCGCGGGGTCTTGCCGCGCTGCCCCGATCAGCTCTCCGGCGCCCAACTCCAACAGCTCCGCGGCCACCGAGAGCCCCAGCTCTCGAGCCCGCTCAGGAGCGCCGATGCCGGACGCACGGATCACGTCGGATCCATCCAGCGCCGCCACGCAACCACGCAGCGACAGCTCGTCGAAGACGCGCCCGTCCTCATCGATGGACTCGACCACCTCTGCGATCGCTCCCACCGGTGCGGAGCAACCCGCCTCCAGTTCGGCCAACAGAGCTCGCTCCGCGGTGACCGCCGCACGCGTGTCGGAGTCGTCCAACTCCGCCAGCACTGCCGCCAGCCGGCCGTCATCGGCGCGACATTCGACGGCGAGCGCGCCCTGAGCCGGTGCTGGCAACATTTGCACCGGCTCTAGCGTCTCGGTGACATCAGCGAGCCGGCCCAGGCGGGCCAGTCCGGCCCGGGCCACCACGATGGCGTCAAGATCACCACTGCTTACCCTGTTCAACCTGGTATCTAGGTTGCCTCGTAGGGGGCGGATTTCCAAACCGAGACCCAATGCCCTAAGCTGTGCGGCCCGCCGCGGGGAAGATGTCCCCACCAGCGAACCTGCCGGCAACTCCCCGAGCACCAGTCCGTCCCGCGCGACCAGCGCGTCGCGCGGGTCATTGCGTGCCGGTGTGGCCGCGATGGTGAACCTCGGGTCGTCGGCGGTCGGCAAATCCTTGTGCGAGTGCACGGCAGCGTCGACCCGGCCATCCAGCATGGCCTCGCGCAACGCCGTCGTGAAGACGCCCACACCCAGACTTTCGATGGGAGCCGACGACTGGTCACCGGCTGTGCTGATGATCACCAACTCCGCGGGGTGGCCGTTGGCGATGAGAGTGTCTCTGACGACGGAGGCTTGAGTGGTGGCCAGCAGACTGCCCCGCGTGCCTAACCGGATCACGTGCGCCAATCCGTTACTCGGCGGATGGTATCGGGCCGCCCGACGCGGGGTGGGTGAGCGTACCGGCGTCGAATCCCGTTGACACTGCGGGCAATTCGCCCGCGGTGGCGACGGCGTCGACAGCGGTCTGGTCGAGTTCGAAAAGCTCGCGCAGGGCTTCGGCGTAGCTGTCGCCGCCGGGAGCGCTGGCGAGTTGTTTGATCCGCACCGTGGGTGCGTGCAGCAGCTTGTCCACCACCCGCCGGACGGTGCGGGCAACCTCCTCGCGGTGGGCGCTCTCGAGTCCCGGCAGCCGGTTTTCCAGCCGCAGCAGTTCCGCTTCGACGACGTCGGCGGCGCGCTGGCGCAGCGCGGTGACGGTCGGGGTGACCTCGGCCATCCGCTGTCCGGCCAGGTAGGCGGCCACCTCTGCGGCCACGATGTGGCGGGCGGCGTCGACGTCGCCTGCGGCGGCATGCGCCGCGGGTTCGTGTTGGATCCGCTCCACGTCGACGACCCACACTCCGGGGAGTCCGGCCACCGCGGGATCGACGTCGCGCGGCATGCCCAGGTCGCAGATCAGCAGCTGGTGGGCCGCCTCGTCGTGCTGCGCGGCGGCCAGCGCGTTGTGGACGTCGGCCAGGGACACCACGGGACTCACCGCGCCCGTACAGCTGACCACGACGTCGGCGTCGGCCAATGCGTCCGCAAGCCGGTCAAGCGTCAGCGCCTGCGCGCGCACGCCCGATTCGCGGATCTTGCGGACCAGTCGTTGTCCCCGGGACAGCGAGCGGTTGAGGACCAGGATGTGGTCGATGCCGGCACGGATCAGGTGTGCGGTCGCCAGTGCGCCCATCGCGCCGGCTCCGACAACGACCGCGGTCTTGCCCGCCAGCCCGTCCACCTTGCGTTCTGCCATGCCCAGCGCGACCGAAACCACCGAGGCTCCGGCCGCGTCGATGGCCGTTTCGGAGTGCACCCGCTTGCCCACCGACAGCGCGCGCTGGGCCAGCTCGTGCAGCACCCGCCCGACCGTCCGATTCGCTTCCGCGGCGGCGTAGGCCCGGCGCACCTGACCCAGTACCTGCTGCTCGCCGATCACCGCGGAGTCCAGCCCGCTGGCTACGGCGAACAGGTGCTCGACGGCGGCCTCGCTGTAGCGCACGTACGCGTATTTGGTGAGGTCACCCATTGACATTCCGGAGTATTCCGACAGCACCTGCCCGATTACGGCCAAACCGCCGTGGAACGCGTCGACGACCGCATAGACCTCGACCCGGTTGCAGGTCGACAGCACCATGGCCTCGGTGACCAGCGGCGATTGCAAGACCCGTTCGATGATCTTGTTGCGATCGGATTCGTCGATGCTGAGTTGTTCCAGAACGGAAACCGGCGCACTACGGTGCGAAACCCCGAAGAGCAAGATGCTCACGGCAGCATCACCTGGCCAGCTCCCTCGCTACTCCAGTAACTGAACTGCTGTCTACGGTAAACGTTTATTCGGTGGGCTACCAAATATTGAGTCTGCGCTCACCAAGCTCGCAGCCCGCGGCGTTACCGGGCGAGGTCGGCACGCAGCCGCGGCTCGTCGATCTCCCAGTAACTGTGCTCGCTGCCATTCAGCAAAATCACCGGCAGACGGTCGCCGAACTCGGCCCGCAGCCCGGGGTTGCCGGCCGCCGCGGCGGCGTCGACGTCAGTGGCCGCAAGGTCGAAATGCAGCTCCGCGGCCAGTTCAGCCAGCCGCGCGTAGGCCCGCGCGCAGATGCTGCATCCGTCGCGGGTCAGCAGCTCCACCTTCGGGCGGCCGGCGGCCTGGGTCATGGAACCAGTGTGGCATCGGCGCCGAACCGCTGGCCGGCCCCGGGGCGCCTCAGGGTGAATTGTGGCGCGACCCCGCGATTACTAGGTTGCGGCTATGGCTGCCGACAGCAATCTGCGCGCCGATCCGCAGGTGATGCACGGATTTGCCCAGGCGCTGCTCGGTGGTGCCGAGAATCTGCGAACTCAGCTGGCCGGGCTGGACGGGCAGGTAGGCGAGATGCTGGGCGGCTGGCAGGGCGGATCGGGCAGCGCCTACTCCTTGGCGTGGGAGCGGTGGCATCGAGGAGCGTGCGAGGTCGAGGCCGGATTGTCGATCCTGGCCAGGGCGGTAGCACACGCCGGCGCGGGTTATCAGCACAACGAAGCTGTTTCCACACAAGCGGTTCGGCGGGTGCTCGATGGCTGACGCTTTTCGGGTGGATCCTGAGGCACTGGCCGACGCCGTGCAGCGGATGGCGGAATTTCAGCGCTATGCCGAAAGCATGCTCAGCGAAATCGACTCGCTGGTAAGCAATCTGCACGCGACATGGTCGGGTGAGGCGGCGGCGGCGCACGCCCAGGCGCATCAACACTGGGCTCGCGGCGAGGCGATGATGCGCGAGGCGTTGATGCAGTTGCGAACGGCAGGAGCGACGGCGCACGACAACTACACCGGCGCCATGTCAACGAATTTGGCGATGTGGTCGTGAGCTAGTGGCCCCCCTGGGAGTCGACCCGGAGGCTCTCGACGGAGCAGGCGCCGAGGTGGTCACCGCCGCGGAGGGTTTGGCATCGGTGATTTCGACGTTGACCGCGGCGCTGTCGGGCTGCGCCGGGATGGCCGGCGACGATCCCGCCGGCGCGGCTCTCGGCCACAGCTACGACGGTTCGGCGTCCAAGCTCGTCGAGGCGATGGCGGCTACCCGAAACGGGTTGTGCGGACTCGGCATTGGTGTGCGGACGTCGGCGCACAACTATTCGCTGGCCGAAGCGATGTCCAACATCGGCGGCAACGGCGGCCCGCTACCCACGCCGCCGCCTACCGAACCGATATCGGCGGGCTCTGCGCCGTCAGCGGTCGGGAGCAGCGACGGCGCCCCACCGGGTTGGGGTTGGGTGGCCCCGTATCGTCGGGATGATCTGGCCGACTGGCGATTCGGCGAAGTTGCGCGCCGCGGCCACCGCGTGGAGTGCGGCGGGCACGCAGTTCGCGCTCGGCGAAATCCTCGGAACCGGCGCTCCGATGGGAGCCATTCGCGCCCAACACATTCCAGAGGGTCCCGCCATCGATCGCGCCTTCACCGACGCCTATAGCAGCACAACAAGCCTCGTGCAGCAGTGCCAGCAGATCGCGAGCCAGCTCAATAGCTATGCGGCCAAGGTCGACAAAGTGCATGCGGCGATCCTGGATCTGTTGGCTCGCATCTGTGATCCGCTAACAGGGATCAAAGAGGTCTGGGACATCCTGACCGATGAAGACGAAGACGAGATCAAACAGATCGCCGACGACATCCGCACGGTGATCGACAACTTCACGTCCGAGGTCGAGGCGCTGGAAGCCGAGATCGCTTCTACCCTGGCCGAGGCTACGACGATCGTCACCACGATGGGCGACTACGCCGCCCGACAGTGGGATCAGTTCCTGCACGGCACGGGCGTGGGGCATGCCATCGACCTCAGGTCGGCCACTACGCCAAAACTATGTGGGGTGAGGCCGGCGGAGCCATCGAGGGGATTTGGGATATCACCTCGTTCCGGATGCTGCTCGACCCGCAGGGGTATAACCACGATTTGAGCCAGATGGTCTCAGGCGCGGCGCCGCTGGTTGGCCTAGGCCCCGACGGTGCGCCATCGGTCTGGGATTCGTGGAAGACGCTGGGCAAGGATGTCTCTCACTGGGACGAGTGGCAAACGGATCCCACCGCCGCCGCAGCCAAGAGCGTGTTCGACGTTGTCACGTTGGCCCTGCCAGGTGGGCAACTCTCGAAGTTGGGCGCGAAGAGCCGTGCCGCTCTCGATGCGCTGAGAGACTTGCGGAAGCCGCCGCTGCCTAAGCTTCCCGACCCGCCGGCTATCAAGCCGCCTGAGACACCTCGGGCGGCCGAACCGGCGCCGGGCGGCAAGCCGAACCCGGCGCCGGGCGGAACCCCGGCGCCGCACGGCCCAACCGAGCCCAAGCCGCCAGTCGGCGAGAGGCCGCCCGTCGGCGAGACGCCCAAACCGACTGCGGCGCCGCCGGTGTCCGGCGGAAGGCCACCGGTGTCGACACCCGCAGAACTGCCCCATCCGCATGAGCGCGTCCCCGCGCACGCTTCCGGCGGAAATCCGGGCGACCTAGTTCCCAGCGCCGCAGCCCCGTCGGCATCCGCGCCCGCAGCGTCCATGACCTCAGCTTCTGCGCCCTCGACGCCGCATCTGCCGTCCCCGCCGTCTATCCCGATGGGTGGTGGAGCCCCCGGCGAGGGGCCACTCCCCCACGGCGGGACGCCCCACGGCGGCGAGACAGGCCCACACGAACCGCATGGACCGCCCCAACCCCATGACGGTGCTCCGCATCCCCCAGGCGATGGCGATGGACTGCCACATCAACCCGGCGAAAATTCTGACGTTGAGCGCAGAACTACGATCAGCGGGCACGGTGCCTATCGGCCCGTCGATGGCCTTATGAGCGTGCCGCAAGATGCGACTATCACCGTATACGCAGAACACGGATCAACCATCACCGACGGTCTTGGCAATCTAATCGAAGGTGGAGGCGACACCGCCGGTGTCTATTCCCATACTTTTTATCCAGGAGAACAGATACCGAACTACACAATTTATCCGCCAGACGGATTGAATATTGTCGGCGCGCCACAAACGGTGTCGATTCCGACACGCATAAGTGAGCTTATAAGAGAGGGCATGGGCGGTGTCCATCTTGCGGTCTGCACGTTCGACGAAACCTGCCCCACGGGGTTGGTATATGATGTTGAAGGCGTTTTGGACGAATCGACCAATATCTTTACACCTTATGGGAACGAGTATTCAAGATGAGCGACCCCGACATCGAACAACTGGTGGGACACGTCGCTCGAGACAATTCTCACGCGGCCAGACAACGCTTATTTCGGGCTATTGCGGTCGTCGAAGTGTTCTTCCCTTATAACGTGGAACAGCGCGGCGGCAAAGAGGTGAAATCGACCCCACTAGCTCGGCTGTCAGACGGTACACATGCAATGATGTTGTTCACGTCAAACTTGCATCCGCATCTTTCGGAACATGAACTGTTCGCTGGCGGCGCTTTCAAGGATGCTCTTTCCGCAGCCCTCAAAATGACGTCACTCGACTGGGTGATTCTCTGGAACTGTGCGTCACAGCGCGTGGCAATCGCCAAAAATGAAATTCCTGAGATTCTTGATGATATCAACTCGCATCCTCAGGACTACAATAGCTACAGCGCCGCCGACGAAAATGACCGAGCGGGAGAGATGGTTGAGAACCTCATATCCAGTGCCGTGGCCTCCAAAACCGACAACCTACCGATAGCGATCGGAGCCGCGATCGGAGATCGAGAGATATTTCTTGAGTTGGGCGAGGAACCGAGCCCCGCCGGTCAACCGGAAATGAAGACTTTTCAGATCGAGCATCTGAGGCATGTGATACGAGCCTATACCAGTCGACGCCGACCCAGTATTAGATATGGCGGCATCAAGTGGCAAGCACTCAAAGAAATGATCCGGACAGTGCCCGAAATTGGTGGTGTGCAGATTATGAACGACGCCGATGATTGGTTGGTGTTCGATCGTGAGGCCTTAGGATTGGACTCGACCGACAAATAGATGGGCCGTTTCACGGCCATCGGCGGCATTCACTAGTCCAATAAAGCTGAAACCTCGCCACGACGGGTGAGCCGAGCCATGAACGCCAGCTGGCTGCCTGCCGTCGTGACCCCACCCGATGCCAGAGGCGTGAACCTGCCCACCGCATCTGCCGGATAGGGTTGATGGCGGCCGCAGCACCGGCCACCATGCGGCGGCACGGCGATCTAGGAGGTGTGGCGATGACTTCCTCTGAGTCGGATGAGTCGATCACCGCCGACCCCGCGGTTCGCGTTGACCTGGAATCGGTGGCCGCCAACGCCAGCGCGGCCCGTGCGCTGGAGGGCTTGCAGGAAGCGACCGCCGCCGAGGGTGGCCCGCAACCGCCGATCGACCTGACCGCCGCCGCGTTCTTCGACGTGGACAACACGCTGGTCCAAGGCTCCTCCGCGGTGCACTTCGGACGCGGGCTGGCCGCACGCAACTATTTCACTTATCGCGACATCGTCGGATTCATCTACGCGCAGGCCAAGTTTCAGCTGCTCGGCAAGGAGAACAGCAACGACGTCGCCGCCGGCCGGCGCAAAGCGCTCACCTTCATCGAGGGCCGCTCGGTCGAGGAGCTGGTTGCTCTCGGCGAGGACGTCTACGACGAAATCATCGCCGACAAGATCTGGTCCGGCACCCGAGAACTCACCCAGATGCACCTGGATGCCGGCCAGCAGGTGTGGCTGATCACCGCAACGCCGTATGAGCTCGCCGCGACGATCGCGCGCCGGCTCGGCCTGACCGGCGCGCTCGGCACGGTCGCGGAGTCGGTCGACGGCGTATTCACCGGCCGCCTTGTCGGTGACATCCTGCACGGCCCGGGCAAGGCACACGCCGTGCGGTCCCTGGCGATCCGCGAGGGCCTCAACCTCAAACGGTGCACGGCCTATTC
Source organism: uncultured Actinomycetota bacterium (assembly GCA_963794245.1). GTDB lineage: Bacteria > Actinomycetota > Actinomycetes > Mycobacteriales > Mycobacteriaceae > Mycobacterium. Next base: position 411,276 of record CAWCDD010000011.1, read on the forward strand.
CGACAGCTACAACGACGTGCCCATGCTGTCGTTGGTAGGCACGGCGGTCGCCATCAACCCCGACGCGCGTTTGCGCAGCCTGGCCCGCGAACGGGGATGGGAGATCCGCGACTTCCGGACCGCTCGCAAGGCGGCGCGGATCGGAGTGCCGTCGGCGCTGGCGCTCGGTGCGGCGGGCGGTGCGCTGGCGGCGTTGGCGTCGCGACGCCAATCACGCTGATAGGCTGCGCCGCTGAGCAACGATTCAAGTGGGGAGCGGGCAAAGCCATGACAACTCCAGCGGGGGCCCAGAGCCTTCCAGAGGGGGCCCAGGGCCTCATCGGCAGCCATTACCGGGCTCCGGACTACTTCGAGGTCGGACGAGAGAAGATCAAGGAGTTCGCGATCTCGGTGCAAGACGACCATCCGATGCACTTCAGCGAGGTTGACGCCGCTGAGGCAGGGTACCCCGAGGTGGTGGCCCCGCTGACGTTCCTGGCGATCGCGGGACGGCGCGTCCAGCTGGACATCTTCACCAAGTTCAGCATCCCGATCAACATCGCCAGGGTTCTTCATCGCGACCAGAAGTTCCGGTTCCACCGCCCGATCCTGGCCCACGACAGATTGCACTTCGACACCTATCTAGACTCGGTGATCGAGTCGCACGGCACCGTCATCGCGGAGATCCGCAGTGAAGTCACCGACGCCGAGGGGAAACCTATCGTCACCAGCACCGTGACGATGCTGGGCGAGGCGGCAAATCAAGAAGTCGGCGCTGAAGAAACCGTCGCCGCGATTGCGTCCATATCTGCTGGAAAGTAGGGTCGATTTAATGACTTCACAGGGGGAAACGGGTGGCACCAAGCTAAAGCCGCCAGTCGAAGCAGTCCGCTCCCACTACGACAAATCGAACGAGTTCTTCAAGCTCTGGCTTGATCCTTCGATGACCTACAGCTGCGGCTACTTTGACGAGAATCCGGACCCGCAGCATTTGACCAAGACGCTCGAAGAGGCGCAGTACGCCAAGCGCAAGCTCGCTCTGGACAAGCTGAACCTTGAGCCCGGCATGACGCTGCTCGACATCGGCAGCGGCTGGGGCTCGACCATGCGGCACGCCGTCCAGGAGTACGACGTCAATGTCGTCGGCCTGACGCTCAGCGAGAACCAGTACGCCCATAGCTTGGCCGAGTTCGACAAGATGGACAGCCCCCGCCGTAAAGAGGTGCGGATCCAGGGCTGGGAAGAATTCGACGAGCCGGTCGACCGGATCGTGTCGCTGGGTGCGTTTGAGCACTTCGCCGACGGCGCCGGAGACGCCGGGTACGAGCGTTACGCCACCTTCTTCAAGAAGTACTACGACTTGCTGCCCGACGACGGCCGCATGCTGCTGCACTCGATCGTGGTGCCCACCGCCGAGGAGGGCAAAGCACTGGGGTTGACGGTGAATATGACCCTGCTGCGGTTCATCAGTTTCATCTTGAAGGAGATCTACCCGGGCGGAAAGTTGCCCCAGATCGACCTGGTCGACAAGTACGCGACGGGTGCGGGTTTCAAGATCGAGCGTCACCACAAGATCGGTAAGAACTACGTCCCGACGCTGACCGCCTGGGGGGATGCCCTCGAGGCGCACAAGGATGAGGCGATTGCCCTGAAGGGGCAGGAGACCTACGACATCTACTTGAAATACTTGCGTGGCTGCTCGGATCTGTTCCGCGACGGCTACACGAACGTTTGCCAGTTCACGATGGTCAAGTAACCGCTTGCACGCAGAGTGCCCCGGTGCCAATGGCGCCGGGGCACTTGCATATCTGTGGGACGCCGAAGCGTCAGGCCAAGACGCGAAAAGCTCAGCCCAAGAAGATGTTGCGGCGTCCGGCGAGCAGCCGGTACAGCGTCTGCTGGATCGTCTCGCGCACCTGATCGGTCAACTCGAAGGTGACCATCGGGTCCTCGGCGTCGGACGCGGAGTAGTCGTTGGTGTAGATCGGCTCACCGAACGCGATGCGCCACTTCGACGGCAGCGGCACCAGGCCGGCCGGCCCGGCCAACGGGAACAGCGGCGTGACCGGGAAGTAGGGCAGCCCGAACAGCCGCGCCAGGAGCTTCACGTCGGTCAGCATCGGGTAGATCTCTTCGGACCCGATGATCGAGCACGGGATGATCGGCGCCTTGGTGCGCAACGCCGCCGTCACGAAGCCGCCGCGACCGAACCTCTGCAGCCGATAGCGGTCCTCGAAGCGCTTGCCCAGGCCCTTGTAGCCCTCCGGGAACACCGCGGTGAGCTCGCCCGCGGCCAGCAGCCGGTGCGCGTCCGTGGTGCAGGCCATGGTGTGACCCGCCTTGCGGGCGGCTTCGCCAACCAGCGGCAAGTCGAACACCATGTCGGCGGCCAGCAGCCGCATGTCGCGATGCGCCGGATGCTCGTCGTGCACCGCCACCGACAACATCAATCCGTCGAACGGCAACACCCCGGCGTGATTGGCCACCAGCAGCGCGGCGCCTTCGCTCGGCAGGTTCTCGATCCCGCTGACCTCGACCCGGAACCACGACTTGAAAAAGAATCTCAGCAAAGGCCGCACAATGGCGTTGTTGAAGTGCGGATCGAATCCGAACTCGTCGACGGTGTAGTCGCCGGTGAACCGCTGCCGGAAAAATCCGGCAACCGCGGCGACCTGTTGGGCAAACTCGCTGAGCGGCGCTTCGGTTGCCGAAGCCCCGCCCGCGCCGCGACGGTGGTCGTCGATTTCGCGAACGACTGCGGCGAGCTGTTCGGCCGATGCGGGGCTGTTTGGATCGGCCAGCGACGAGGGATGCTGACGCGAGGCTTCGGCTCTCCGGCGAGCGGCGACGCGACCCCTATTGCTGTGCAGGGGAATGACATTCGCTCTGGTTTCACCCGCCACGATATCTACCTGACCCCACCCCATGGAATTGGATTTCGGCCTCCCCAGCGCTGCGCTAAGGCTATGGCGCCACCCTCCAAGGAGCGTACCCGATGTGGGTCGATTATGGGAGTCAGGCCGCGACCACGCACGTAGTCGTCAAACGCCTCCGCCGTCGTCCATTTCGGCTGGTAGCCGAGCTCGGACTGCATCCTCGCGGTGTCCATGACCCGGCCATAACTTAAATAGTTGAATTGTTCCCGATTGATCTCGGTGTAGCGATTAGCCCGTCTCAGCGAATCCAGCGCCCACACCCCGAAACCGGGCACCGGCAACGGAATCCGGCCCGCCCGGCGGATCGCCTGCGACAGCATGATGATGCCGTCGGCACCGACGTTGAAGGTGCCGGCCTTGCCTGCCATCGCCGCACGCTCCAGCGCACCCAACGCGTCTTGCTCGTGCAACAACTGCAATCGCGCATCGCGGCCGAGCATCGTCGGGACCACCGGCCCGGCCAGATACCGCGACAGGGTGGTGTCCATGGCCGGCCCAATCATGTTGGCCAGCCTCAGAATCGTCACCGCGATGTCGGGCCGACGCCGGCCCAGCCCACGCACGTAGCCCTCGATATCGAGGCTGTCCTTGGCGAAACCACCGCGCAGGGGCCGACGGCTGCTGCTGTCCTCGGTGAACATCACCGGATCGTGCGGGCTCGACCCGTAGACCTCGGAGGTCGATTTCAGCACGACGCGGCGAACCGAGGGCGCTTTCTGGCAGGCCGCGAAAAGCTGCATCGCGCCCATCACGTTGAGTTCCTTCAGCGCCGCCGTGCCGCCGGAGCGCGGCGCATACGACGCCGCTGAGGCGTGCACCACCGTGTCGACGTCGCCGTTGCGAATCACCTTGGCTATGAAGGGATTACGAATGTCGGCGCGGACGAACTCGGCCCGGCCCATCCGGCGCAGCATGTCCTTGCTGGGGGCGATCGCGTCCACGGCGATCACGCTTTGAATCAGCGGGTTCTGCGCCAGCCGGGCAGTCAGGTAGCCGCCAAGAAACCGGCACGCACCAGTAACCAGCACCACTTTCGGGTAGTGCATGGTGTTATCCGCGTTGTCGCCGGTTCCGGCGCCGCCCCCGCTTGACGAATCCACCCGCACAGCCTAACGGCCGAGATGAGCCGCGGCGCTACAGCCGCGCGACGGTCGGCGAGTTCGGTAGTGCGGCGAGGCCGGGCTTACTTGCCAAGTTTTCTGCGCTGCACCCGGGTGCGACGCAGCAGCTTGCGGTGCTTTTTCTTCGACATACGCTTGCGCCGCTTCTTGATTACTGAACCCATGAACTCCGCTATCTGACCTGTGACCGCTTCTTAAGGATTGCTAAAGGACCACGTCACTTTACCCGGCGGGCCGCACCGAACACCAAACCGCCAGTCGCGCGACCGCTCAAAAGGCCACGCGCCAGTTCCGACCCGTCCGCCGTCGTCTCGCGGCGAGGCGTCGGCTCAGCCGGCGTCGAAGTAGGACGTCTCCAACATGTCGTGCACGGCTTTCGCGTGCACTCGGAAGGACCGGCCAACCCGAACCGCCGGCAGCTCTCCGTTGTGCACCAAGCGGTAAACCGTCATCTTGGAGACCCGCATCAAGGCCGCCACCTCGGCGACGGTGAGAAATTGTGTCCTGGCCTGGCTGGATCGACGGAAGCTGTATCCCGCGGCTTACCTGCGGAATCTCGCGCCGATGGCCCGTTCGTAGACGTCATCGCAACCCAATCGTGTCAGGCCCGCGCAACGCCAGCGGCTTCCCCTCCGCTGGCACCCACACGGGCATACACAGAGGAGAATAGCGGGACTAGTGGGGTTACTGGTACTGGTGGGGGACAATCAGTTTAAAATTCTTGAATTATTCCGATGTAATTCTTAGCTGCTCAGAGCGCTTTTTGGCGGCCTGAACGGCCGCGTCGACGGCTGCCCGCAAGCCCCCTCGTTCGAGTTCGCGCAGCGCAGCGGCGGTGGTACCGCCAGGAGAGGTCACCGTGGCCCGCAGCTGGCCGGCGGTGGCGTCCGCCTGCTTGCCCAGCGCCTCGCTGTCGGCCGGTCCCCGCTCCTGATCGAGCCGTTCCAGCAGCATCGCCGCCGAACCGGCCATGGTCTGCGCCGTCAGGTCGGTCGCCACGTCCCGGCTCAGCCCCGCCGCGACGCCCGCGTCGACCAGGGCCTCGACCATCAGGAAGAAATATGCGGGCCCCGAACCCGAAAGCGCGGTCACCGCGTCCATTTGGGACTCGGGGACGGTCAGCACGCCGCCGACGGCGTCGAACAGCGCCGAAACCTCCTCGAGCTGCGGCGCGGTCACGAAACGGCCCTTGGCCAGGGCGGTCACCCCCGCACCCACCACTGCCGCCGCGTTCGGCATCGCCCGGACCACCGGCGTCCCGGCCGGCAGCTTGGACTCGAAGTAGGTGAGCGTGATTCCGGCGGCGACGGTGACGAAAACCTGTTCGGCGCTGCCGTCCTCGGCTGCGGCGGCGGCACGGGCCAGCTCCCCCATCAGCGACTCGACATCGGCGGGCTTCACCGCGACGACGACAAACGTCGCGTTGTCGACGGCATCAGCCAGCGACGACGTCACCAACACCGAATAGGTGTCCGCCAGGTACTTGGCGCGTTCCGGCACGCGTTCGGACACCACCAGGTCTTTGACCTGCCGCCCCGCCCGAAGCAGACCCGACAGCAAGGCCTCCCCGATGCTGCCGCCGCCGATGATCGCGATTCTCGCCATGGGAGAAAGCATCGCAGACGGCCCGGCTTCTCCGGGCTACCGGGGCGCGGGCACCAGCGCCAATTGGCGGGACTGGACGACGAGCCGGCCCAGGCTGTCGACGACGATGTGGTCCTCGTCGAACCAGTCGTGCCCGATCTCGAGGCAGGTGCAGATCACGCGCAACCAGCCGTCGGCGGGCAGAGCCCGAAGGAAGGCGGTGAGCGCAACCGTGGGCGCCCAGCCGGTGCGCTCCACGGCGAACGTCACCGGCGCCGACAGATCCCCGCACATCAGCGCGAACAGGGCGTCAGGGGCGACGTCGCGCGGCCGCGCCCACATCTGCAGCACCGGCGGGTCGCCCATCGGTGCTGGGCGCAGAGTGGACAGCAGCGGCCGAACATCGCAGCCCTCGCCGAGGTGCACCAGGCCGGCCAGCGGGTGGCCGGGCCCGATCGGTTCGATGTCGTCGGGCGGTTCCGGGGCCATCAGATCCGCGACCGGGTTCGCCGACAGCAGCGGCGCCGTGTCACCGCCGGGTGGAAAGTGCTCCGGCTCGCCGAGGTTGACCACGGCGTGCACGGCGGTGCGATCGCCCTGCATGAGTTCGACGTCGACGACGCAGATCCGGCGGCCGCGCTTGCGGATCGAGGTCAGCAGCCGCATCGGCCCCGGATCGGGCGCCCACAGGAAGCTCGCCGACACCGCAACCGGCTCGAGCCCGGCCGGGTCCGTCCGGCGCACGCGCTGCGCGCGGCGTTGGCGCACAGCGCCAGCATCGCGCCGCCGTGCACCTTGGGCCCGATGGTCCAGTGCTTGTTGAGCTCTCCCTCGAATACACCCGGAGTCGACCTCCCGCAGCGTCATCGCGGTGGTGAATAGCGCGGTCATGGTCTCCTGGGGGTCATCGCATCAGATGCGTGCGGGCGAACTGGAGCGATTCGGCGAGCATCGCTTCGCGCTCGCTGGCCGAGCGTGCGCTGGACGTGGACACCTCGAGGATGACGTGGCCGGCGAAATGGCCGGCGGCCAGCATCTGGCACACCTCGGCGGTGGGCTGGGTGCCGCGCCCGGGCACCAGGTGCTCGTCGGAGGGCATGCCGCTGCCGTCGCACAGGTGCAGGTGCACCAGCCCGCCGCCCATCCGCTCCGCCATTTCCAGCGCGTCGGTGCCTGCGGTCGAGGTGTGCGACAGGTCCAGCGTGTAGTGGGCGTGGTTGCCGTCCAGCGGGTCGTAGGACGGCGCGAACGCCGAAATCGCCGGTCCCGGGCCGCCTCCGCGCCTGCGCATCCGTTCCCGCGACTGGTCGGCCCCGAAGAACCGGTCGGCCCGGAACGGGAACATGTTCTCCACCGCGACCATCACGTCGCTGGACGCCTCCAGGTTCGGCACCTGCTCGCTGAATCCCTCGGCGTAGCGCCGCTGCCAGCGGAACGGCGGATGCACGACGACGGTCTGCGCGCCGAGCTTCCTCGGCGGCCCGCACGCTGCGTTCCAGCTTGGGAATGGGGTTGGAACCCCACACCCGCTGCGAGATCAGCAGGCAGGGAGCGTGTACCGACAGCACCGGCACGTGGTAGCGCCGCGACAGCTTCTTGACGGCGGCGACGTCCTGGCTGACCGACTCGCTCCACACCATCAGCTCGACCCCGTCGTAGCCGAGCCTGGCCGCATACTCGAACGCGGCCTCGGCCCTCAACGGGTAGACCGAGGCCGTGGACAGGCCGACCTTGATTGCGGGGCGCACTTTTTGCGGGTGACGCCTAGCCGGACTGCATGGATAGCGCCAGCGGTCCCAAGGTGATCAGCGCCCCGACCGCCACCGCAATCAGCGTGCTCGCGATGTCCTCGGTTTTGCGGACCACCCGCACCCCGGCCACCAGGCCGAGGATGACCAGCACCGACAGCACCAGCGCCACCAGGCTGTTCCATCGCCATAGTTGGTCGAATGCGATGAACAGCCCGGCGCCGAATGCGACGGCCAGGATTGACTGGAACACGATCAGGCTGCCGCGCCACAGCGCCTCTAATCGGCCGGGCGCCGGGTGGGCATCCTTGGGCTGGGCCGCGGGCGGGGCCGCGTCCAGGTGGTCTTCCTCGACCGCACCGGCGGCCGTCGCCGAGTCCGCGCCGGCTTCGTCGCGCTCGTCGCTGCGGCGTCGAGCCACCTCGTCGGCAAGGGTCTGCCCGCCGAACAGCGTCGAATCCGACGTCTGCAGATAGGAACGCACGTAGGCGGAGTCCTCGCTCGCGGGTTCGGCCTCGCGCACGTCGGAGTCCATGACGTCCACCGGCATATCGGCGTATTGCTGCAGCGGATCCGGGCTCATGTCCTCGGCGCCGGACCGCGCCGCCGGACGGCCGGCGGGCTCCTCGGCTTGCTCGGCTTCTGGTGCGTCGGGGCGGCGCGTGGGCCGCGGGTAGGCGCTGCGCTCGGGCCCCGCGCGGCGCGGCTGCGGTGGCGACTTGGGCCACCGCGGCTCCGACTCGGACCAGTACGCGGTCTTGGGCTGATCCTCGGTGGCCGGTTCGGCGACGACTTGTTGCGAGACCGGTTCGGGGTGCTCTTCGAGCTCGGGTTCGACGACCTCGACCGACCCGTGGGCGTGGTGCGCCGCCTCGTCGTGCTCGTCGTCGTCGCGGATGATGGGAATCTCGCCGGTCAGCTCGGCGACCGTGACCGCGTCGCTATCGCCGCGCCGGCGGCGCCGCCGCCGGGTGACCGCCGGGGAGCCAATGGTTCCGTTCCTGGCCAGCAGTTCGGCGACCGAGATCGGCCGAGTGCCGGGGCTCTCTGTCTCAGAATGTGGTCCGGTCATGGTTTGTCGCCTCTCGATCGGTTGGTGTTCCGATCAACTCCCTGACCTCCAGCATTGCGCACCGACGTCTCCACGAGGGCAGTTCCGTCGGCTTCGCTGTCCAGCTTGCGCAAGATGAGACCTTCCCGTAACGCCCACGGGCAGATATCCACTGTTTCTATCGACAGCGCTCGCATACTCGCCTCCGCCACCAGAGCGCCCGCCACGATCTGCGGCGCCCGCTCAGCGCTGACTCCTTCCAACTCCGCCCTGTCAGCGGTGGTCATCCTAGAGATGAAAGATATGAGTTGCCTGAGGCCGTTTGCGGTCAGGGTCCGCTTCACCCGGGGTCCGGCGGCCGACGGCGCCGCGCCGGTGAGCCGCGCTAACGAGCGGAAAGTCTTCGACGTCGCCACCGCGAGGTCCGGGTCACCGGCTTCGAGGACGGCCTCGGCGGCATCCGCCAGCTCGGCGTCCAGCCAGTCGCGCAGCATCCCGACTCGGCGCCGCCCCGGCGGATCGTCGGGCAGCCACTCGCGGGTCAACCGCCCGGCGCCCAGCGGCAGCGACAGCGCGACTTCGGGTTCCTCGTCGACACCGCTGGACAGCTCCAGCGAGCCGCCGCCGATGTCGAGGTTGATGATTCGCCCGGCGCTCCACCCGTACCAGCGACGCACCGCCAGGAAGGTCAGCCGCGACTCGTCCACCCCGGTCAGCACCTGCAGCTCGACGCCGGCCTCTTTGCGCACCCGGCTCAGCACGTCGTCGGAATTCTCCGCGTCGCGGACGGCGGAGGTGGCAAAGGCCATCAGCTGCGCACAACCGGAGCTGACGGCGATCTTGGCGAACTCGTCGATCGTGGAGATCAGCTTTTCGGCGCCGCGCTTGGTGATCTTGCCCGAGCTGTCGGTGGCCTCGGCAAGCCGCAATGTGGCCTTCGTTGAACTCATCGGTGTCGGATGCCCGCCGCGGTGCGCGTCCACCACGAGCAGATGGACCGTATTGCTACCCACGTCAAGCACGCCTAGTCGCACGAAAACAAACTAGCCGGACGGCGATGCGGTTTGGGTTGCGCCCCGCTGGGAAGTACGCGGATTCACGGCGGCCGGGGCCTGAGTGTCAGCCGAGCGAACAGCGGGAATGTTGGTCTAACGTTGCATCCGTGGCGAATTCGCACCCCGAGCCAGGGCAGGAAGTTGAATTGGATTTTGCCCGCGAATGGGTGGAGTTCTTCGATCCGGACAATCCGGAGCACCTGATCGCGGCCGACCTCACGTGGCTGCTCTCGCGCTGGACGTGTGTATTCGGCACGCCGGCCTGCCGCGGCACGGTCGAGGGCCGCCCGGATGACGGGTGTTGCTCACACGGCGCATTTCTGTCCGACGACGACGACCGCGCCAGGTTGGACGACGCCGTGAAACAACTCACCGAAGCCGACTGGCAATTCCGCGAAAAAGGTTTGGGCCGTAAGGGTTACCTTGAACTCGACGAGCACGAAGGCGAACCCCAACACCGCACCCGCAAATACAAGCAGGCGTGCATTTTCTTGAACCGGCCCGGCTTTGCCGGCGGCCCCGGCTGCGCCCTGCACAGCAAGGCACTCAAGCTGGGCGTGCCACCGCTGACGATGAAACCCGACGTCTGCTGGCAGTTGCCGATCCGGCGCAGCCAGGAGTGGGTGACCCGGCCCGACGGCACGGAAATCCTCAAGACCTGGATCACCGAGTACGACCGCCGCGGCTGGGGCTCCGGTGGCGCCGACTTGCACTGGTACTGCACCGGCGATCCGGCCGCGCACGTCGGCGCCAAGCCGGTGTGGGAAAGCCTGGCCGACGAACTCAGCGAACTACTTGGCTCCAAGGCCTATGCCGAACTCGCGGCAATGTGTAAGCGCCGCAGCCAATTAGGGCTCATCGCTGTGCACCCGGCGACTCGGATCGCGGAGTAGCCGCACGCCCGTTCAGGTCAACTGCGACCGGTAGACCGAGACCATTCTCAGCGCGCTCGCAAGCAGATACGCCTCGACAGCCGCGGCGGCCGCGTCGACGTTGCGCGCGAGCACCGCCTCGGTGATCGCCCGCAGGTCGGCCACCACCGGTTCCGGGTCGTCGTAGGCCGGGGTGAGCTCATGCTCTCGACCGCCAAAGGAGTGGTCGACCCAGCGATAGAGCAACCCCAACGCACGGTTGCGCGTGCCGTGTATCAGTACCTGGAAGTAGGCGAGGTCGGCGGCCTGGCGCGCCGCGGCGCTGTCGGCGTCCCGCACCGCGGCCAGCGCACCGCGCAACGCCTCGTCATCCTCGGGCCCGCACCGTTGCGCGGCCAAGCGGCCGATCAACGGGCCCAGCGCCGCGCGGATCTCGAGGAGCTCGACCAAAAACTCCGGGCCCAATTTCCGTATCAGTGCCTCGACCACCGCGGGGTGCGTAAGTTCCTGCGGGTCCCGTACCACGTTGCCGCTGCCGTGTCGGGCCTCGATCAGGCCCATCTGCTGCAGCCGGGCCAGACCCTGTCGCAGCGACGTGCGGTTGACCCCGAGTTGCTCGGCCAGCTCCCGCTCGGGCGGCAGCGCCGAGCCCGGCGGGAACGCGCCGTCGAGGATGGCGTCGGCAATCGACGCCGTGATCTGTTCGTCCACGCGCTGGCGGTCGGGCGGCTGAAGCACATTTGACTGGTTCATTGGTTCAACCAATATAGTGGACCGCATCTACAAGGTGGTGGAGGCGACGCAGTGGACGACGAGAAGCGATTGGCCGCTGACCCGCGATGGCGGGGCAAGGCGGGACGGCTGGAAGTCTGGTACGCCACCGCGTCGGATCCGCTGACCCGTGCCGGCCTGTGGATTCACTGCGAAACGATCGCACCGACCACCGACCGTGCCCCCTACGCGCACGGCTGGGTGACCTGGTTTCCGGCCGACGACGCACCGCGCACCGAGCGTTTCGGTCCCGAGCCGGTCCGACCCGCGATCGGCGCCTGGTTCGACTCGGCCGGTGTGCGAGCGGCACCCGAAGAACTGATCGGACGCGCCGGATCCCTGGCTTGGGAACTGTCATGGAAAGACGCGGGCACGCCGCTGTGGACATTTCCACGCCCGGTGTGGGATCGCGAACTGCTGCCCGGAGCCCAGGTCGTTCTCGCACCGACCGCCGACTTCACCGGCTCACTGACCGTCGGCGCAGCCACCCACCACGTCGACGGCTGGCGGGGCGGAGTCGCCCACATCTACGGACACGGCAACGCCAAGCGCTGGGGCTGGATCCATGCCGACCTCGGCAACGGCGACGTCATGGAGGTGGTAACCGCGGTGTCGCACAAACCGGGGCTGCGCAGGCTTGCACCGATGGCGTTCGTTCGCTTCCGTATCGACGGAAAGGACTGGCCCGCAAGCACATTGCCGTCGCTGAGAATGCGCACCACCCTCGGCCTGCGGCACTGGCAGCTAGCGGGACGCATCGGCGGTCGCGACGTGCTCATCCGCGTCGACCAGCCGCCGGACCGCTGCGTGAGCCTGGGCTACACCGATCCCGACGGCAGCACGGCGGTGTGCACGAACACCGAACAGGCCGACATCCATATCGAGATCGACGACCGCCGGTGGTCGGTGCTGGGCACCGGCCACGCCGAAGTCGGCCTGCGCGGCAGCGAGGCGCCCGCCATCAACGAAAGGATCCCGACATGAGCTTTCTTCTCGACCCACCCCTGCTGTTCGTCTCCGGAGTTCTCATCGAGCGGCAATTGCCTTCGGATCGCCGCGACGCGGCCGAGGCTGCCACCCTCGGCATCTTCTTCGGCGGATCGTTCGGGCTCTACAACAACGTGCCCGGACTTGGGGTGCTGTGGCGGCCCTTCCGTGCCCGCAACGGCCGCGACTTCATGTGGAACAGCGGGGTTTTCGGCGTCCAAACCGAGGAGCTCGGCTGGCAAATGCACGCCGCCGCAGGCGCCATTTTCGCGACCTACCCGTTCTTCATCAAGTTGGGCCGCCGGATCGGGCGTTTGCTATGAGCCGTCGGGCCGGACGGGCTCGAACAGCGTTGGCCTCGTTCGGCACCGCGCTGCTGCCTGAGGAGCACGGCGGCCCGCCATCGGCGCAACTGGTCGCCCGCGTCGAGCGCTACCTCGCGCAGCTGCCCGTGACGACACGGCAGGCAGTGCGGGCCGGACTGCTGTGCATCGGCGCGGCAAGCTACCTCACCACCGGCCGGTCGCTTTCGCGCCTCGATGCCGGCCAACGTGATCAGGTGCTGCGCCGGCTCGCCGCGCTCGGCCCGGATGCCGCTATGGCCCTCGAGGCGATGAAGGCGATCGTGCTGCTTGCCAACGGCGCGGATACCTTTGCACCAGAGCTGCTTTCGCGCGCCCAGGAGCATGACACGGCGCGCCCCGATGCGCCCTTGACCATCATTTCCTCGACCGAGAGCCGATCCGTCGTGACCGCCGACGCGGTGATCGTCGGCTCCGGCGCCGGCGGCGCTATGGTGGCGCGCACCCTGGCCCAGGCCGGCCTCGACACCGTGGTGCTCGAGGAGGGACGCCGTTGGACGGTCGAGGAATTCCGCACCACCCACCCGATTGACCGGTATGCCGGGTTGTACCGCGGCGCCGGCGCCACCGTCGCACTCGGACGCCCGTCCATAGTCCTGCCCATCGGCCGGGCGGTCGGCGGCACCACCGTGGTGAACTCCGGAACTTGTTACCGGCCACCGCTTGCTGTGCAGCGGCGCTGGCGCGACGAGTTCGGTCTCGACCTGGCCGACCCGGACCGGCTGACCCACCATCTGGACGATGTCGAGCGCACGCTACAGGTCGCGCCGGTGCCATTGCAGATCATGGGCCGCAACGGGCGCCTGCTGCTCGATGCCGCCGCGACACTGGGATGGGACGCGGCACCCATCCCACGCAATGCGCCAGGCTGCGAGGGCTGTTGTCAGTGTGCGATCGGCTGCCCGCGCAACGCCAAGTTCGGCGTGCATCTCAACGCGCTGCCGCAAGCCTGCGCGGCGGGCGCGCGGATCATCTCGCAGGCGCGCGTCGAACGGGTACTGCACGAGCACGGCCGGGCCCGCGGTGTGCGGGCCAGACGGCCAGACGGCACGACGCTGGACATCCTCGCGGACTCGGTCGTCATCGCTGCCGGCGCCACCGAGACGCCGGGGCTGTTGCGGCGCAGCGAACTTGGCGGTCACCCGCGCCTTGGCCGAAATCTCGCGCTGCATCCGGCGACGATGCTCGCCGGCCGCTTCGACGATGACGTGCGCGCATGGCACGGCGTGCTGCAAAGCGCCGCCGTCCACGAGTTTCACGAGTCAGACGGTGTGTTGATCGAAGCGACCTCGACGCCGCCGGGAATGGGGTCGATGGTCTATCCCGGATACGGCGCCGAGTTGCTCAGCTGGCTCGACCGCGCGCCTCAAGTCGCGACGTTCGGCGCCATGGTCGCCGACCGCGGAGTCGGTTCGGTTTTCTCGGTGCGCGGCGAGACGGTGATGCGCTACAACATCTCCCGTGCCGACATCGCCAAGCTGGTGGTCGCGGTCGAGGCCATGGGGCGCCTTTTGTTTGCGGCGGGCGCCGTCGAGGTGCTGACCGGATTGCCCGGCGCGATGACGGTGACGTCTCAGGCCGCGTTGCGTGATGCGCTGAGCCGGAGCAACCCGAGAAGCCTGCACCTGGCCGCCTTCCACCCCACCGGCACCGCGGCGGCCGGCGCCGATGAACAGCTCTGCCCCGTCGACAAGACGGGACGGCTACGCGGCATCGACGGAGTGTGGGTTGCCGACGCGTCGATCCTGCCCAGCTGCCCGGAGGTGAACCCACAGCTCTCGATCATGGCGCTGGCATTGGGCGTCGCCGACGAGGTGGTCAGCGCCCGCTAGTTCAGCGTGCGTCCTGGGCGTTGCGTGTGCGCCCTGGGCGGCGTAGCGGCACACTCGCCGCCCTGAACGCACACCCCGAGCTAGCCCTCGAGCTTGTAGCCCAGCCCGCGTACCGTCACCAGGTGCACCGGGTTGGCGGGGTCGGCTTCGATCTTGGACCGCAGGCGCTTGACGTGGACGTCGAGCGTCTTGGTGTCGCCGACGTAGTCCGCGCCCCAGACCCGATCGATCAGCTGCCCTCGGGTCAGTACCCGCCCGCTGTTGCGCATCAGGTATTCGAGCAGATCAAATTCCTTGAGCGGCAAGGTAATTGCGTCGCCGTTGACCGACACGACGTGCCGTTCGACGTCCATCCGCACCGGGCCGGATTCCAGCACGCCATCGCTGATTTCCGAGTCGTCGTCGCCGCCCCGGCGAAGCACCGCCCGGATCCGGGCGATCAACTCGCGGGCCGAATAGGGCTTGGTCACATAGTCATCGGCACCGAGCTCCAAGCCGACGACCTTGTCGATCTCGCTGTCCCGGGCCGTCACCATGATCACGGGCACGCTGGACCGAGCGCGCAGCTGCTTGCACACGTCGGTGCCCGACATGCCCGGCAGCATCAGATCGAGCAGCACGATGTCCGCGCCGGCACGATCGAATTCGGACAGCGCCGCTGGCCCATCGGTCACCACGGTGGCTTCGAAGCCTTCCTTACGAAGCAGGAAGGCCAGTGGATCGGCAAGCGACTCCTCGTCCTCCACGATCAGCACACTGGTCATCGACTTAGTTCTTCCTCTCGTTGGGACCTGTTGGGCCGCACCTCGCGAGCCCGGGGTTGCTCGGATTCTTCGTCGCTTTCGCTGTCCTGATAGGCCGGGATGGACAACGTGAACGTAGAACCGGTTCCCGGCTTGCTCCACACGCCGATGCTGCCGTCGTGATTGGCCGCAACGTGCTTGACGATCGCCAGCCCCAGCCCACTGCCGCCGGTGGCTCGCGACCGCGCCTTGTCCCCCCGGAAAAACCGCTCGAAGACCCGCTCCTGGTCTTCTAGAGCAATCCCGATACCGCGGTCGGTGACCGCGATCTCGATGTTGTCGCCACGACGGCGACGGCTGATCGACACCGGTGATCCCGGCGGCGAATAGGCGATCGCATTGGAGACCAGATTGGCCAATGCGGTCACCAGCAGCGTTTGATCCCCAAGCACCCGCAAACCGGTGGGTGAGTCGGTGCGAACCTCGATCTTCGCGTTGTCGGCGGCCACCTTGTGACGCGAAATCGCTTCGGACACAACGGTATCGACCTCAACCGCGGTGACGTTGGGCAACCGCTCGGCGCCCTGCAGCCGGGACAGCTCGATGAGCTCGGCGACCATGTCCCCCAGCCGGTTGGCCTCGATCAGCACCTTCTCGGCGAACCGGCGCACGGTTTCCGAGTCATCCGCGGACGCCAGCAGGGCCTCGGCGAGCAGAGCCATGGCGCCGACCGGGGTCTTGAGCTCGTGGCTGACATTGGCCACGAAGTCGCGCCGGGTGGCCTCCATGCGGGCGTAGTCGGACTGGTCGTGCACGAAGACCACAGCGAACCGGCGGTCCTCTTCGCTGAGCAGGCGGGCTTGCCCGTGCACCGATATGCCCGACCGCCCGGCGGCTGCGCGCTTGCCGGGCTGTAGGTCGAATTCGACGTCGTCACCACCGAGCGCCTGCTGCGCCGCCTGCCAGGCTTGGTCGTCGAGCTGCCGGTCACGCACCAGGCCCAATTCCTTGGCCCGATCGTTGAGGTAGACGACGTCGCGGTGTGAATCCACCACGGCGGCACCCAGTGGCATCAAGGTGACGATCTGTTGCAGCATCTGCGCGACGGTGATCCCGGTCGATTCGGTGGCCGCTCGCTGGCGGCGCCGCACCACACGCGCGGACAACCGAGTGCCGACCGCCACACCAACGGCCAGCGCGAGCAAGGACAAGACCCCGGCGAGCAACAGCGCCGAGAACACAGTCACGTACAAATCCTACAAATCTGGTGAACGCAGCCCTAGCGGAACGAGGCCAAAATCGGACAAGTCACAACATGCGCCACAGGTGTTCGGCTGCCGTTCATGCGAAATTTGGCCAGAGGGCCTTTTGCGCTCGAAAGCGGCCGAAATCGGGCGGCGCGGCCAACCTACCGGGCACCCTGGCTAGCTACCGCCGCGGCGCCGGCCGCAGCAGCCTCCGGGTCCAGGTAGGTACCGCCCGGCACCATTGGACGCAAATCGGCGTCCAGGTCGTAGCGCAGCGGAATGCCGGTCGGGATGTTCAGCTCGGAGATCTCCTCGTCGGAGACCTGGTCCAGGTGCTTGACCAGGGCACGCAGCGAGTTGCCGTGCGCGACGATCAGCACCGTCTTGCCGAAGCGCAGATCCGGCACGATGACGTCGGTGAAGTACGGCAGGAACCGCACCACCACGTCGGCCAGGCATTCGGTCAGCGGGCCGCCGCCGATATCGGCATAGCGCGGGTCGGCGTCCTGGCTGAACTCGCTGCCCTTCTCGATCGGTGGCGGCGGGGTGTCGTAGCTGCGCCGCCAGGCCATGAACTGCTCGTCGCCGTAGCGGGCCTTCGTTTCGGCCTTATCGAGCCCCTGCAGCGCGCCGTAGTGGCGTTCGTTGAGCCGCCAACTGCGGTGCACCGGGATCCACAGCCGGTCGGCGGCGTCCAACGCCAGGTGCGCGGTGGTGATCGCGCGTCGCAACAGCGAGGTGTAGAGCACGTCGGGCAGCAAGTTGTGTTCGGTCAACAGCTCGCCGCTGCGAACCGCTTCGGTCCGGCCCTTTTCGGTGAGGCCGACGTCGACCCAGCCCGTGAACAGGTTCAGCGAGTTCCATTCGCTTTCTCCGTGGCGAAGCAGTACCAGCGTCGCAGTGTCACCCATGCCGGTCAGTCTCTCACGCAGGTTCTGCGGCTCGCCGAGCCTAGCTATTCCGACTCGTCATCGTCGTCGTCGATCAGGTGGGCGAAGGCCTCCAGATTCTTCAGCGACTCGCCACGCGATACCCGCCAATCCCACTCCTTCTGGATCGACGAGCGAAAACCCAACTCCAGCAACGTATTAAAGTCCGCATCCACCGCTTCGAGTACCTGCCCCAGCACCCGGTCGATCTCCTCGGCGTCAACCGAGGCCAACGACATCCGGCCAACCAGATAGATGTCGCCGACGTTGTCCAGCGTGTAGGCGACTCCGTAGAGCCGGCGGTTGCGCCTGAGTAGAAACCGGTAGACGCCCTCATGGTTCTCGTCGGGTTTGCGGCACACGAACGCCTCGACGCGCACCGAGTGCTCACCGATGCTCAGGATGGTGTTGGTCTTGAGCTTGCGCTCACCGGGCAGCTCCACCACCAGCCCCGCCCGTCCGCCATGTGCGCCTTCGTGTTTCGAGTACGTGAGCTCGCTGGCCTCTAGCGCATGCTCGATCACCTGCAGCACGGACGAACTCATGCGCCCACCCCGCGACGCGGCGTCCAGCGGCGTGGTTTGCGCGCCGCGACCCGGTCGCGAACCCGGCGCTGCCGCGCCGCGGTGAAGTCACCGATCGCCCGCCGATAGCTGGTCAGCAGCGCGTCGGTGGTGTTTTCCCACGAGAACGTCGCGGCGTGCGCGGCCGCGGCCCGGCTCATCGCCGCGCCCCGCGGCGTGTCGTCCGACCGCAACAGCTCATCGAGCGCATGCGCCCAGTCGTCGACGCCATGCCCGGAAACCAGCGAGCCGGTGACACCGTCGCGCACCGCGACCGGCAGCCCGCCGACCGCGGCCGCCACCACCGGCGTGCCGCAGGCCTGCGCCTCGACGGCGACCAAGCCGAACGACTCCGAATAGCTGGGCACCGCAACAAGATTCGCGGCCTGGAACAAGGTTGCCAGATTCTCCCGTGACTGCGGCGGCAGGAAGATCACCCGCGCCGTGATCCCGAGTTCGTCGGCCAGGCGAACCAGCCCGTCCGGGGTGGCCAGGCCACTGCCCGACGGCCCACCGGCCACCACGATGCGCACCCCCGGCAGTTTCGCCGCGGCCCGCAGCACAATGTCGGGTGCCTTCAGCGGCTGGATTCGCCCGACGAACGCCACGATCTGTTCGTCGAGCGGCAGGCCCAGTGCGACCCGGGCCGCGCGGCGATCACCCGGATGGAACACCTCCAGGTCGACGCCGGGATGGGCCACGTCGATCCGCTCCGCATCGGCATGATGGATCGAAATCAGTTGCCTTGCTTCATCATCGGTGTTGACGATCAGCCGATCCGCCTCGTCGACGACCTGCTGCTCCCCCACGGTGCGCAGCGGCGGCTCGGGCGCATCGCCGTCGGCCAGCGCCGCGTTCTTGACCGCGGCAAGCGTGTGCGCGGTATGCACCAGCGGCACCGCCCAGCGATCGCGGGCCAGCCAGCCGACCTGCCCGGACAGCCAGTAGTGCGAGTGCACGATGTCGTAGTAACCGGGTTCATGCGACGCCTCGGCGCGCAGCACCCCGGCCGCGAACGCACACAGCTGGGTTGGCAGGTCGTATTTGTCCAGGCCCTCGAACGGCCCCGCCACTACGTTGCGCACCAGCACGCCGGGCTCTACCTGAACGACCGGCGGATCGGCCGACGCGGTGGCCCGGGTGAAGATCTCCACCTCGATACCCCGCCGGGCCAGATGCAACGCACTTTGCAGCACGTACACGTTCATCCCGCCGGCGTCGCCGGTGCCCGGTTGGGCCAGGGGTGAGGTGTGTACTGCCAACAGCGCGACCCGGCGCGGATCGTTCAGCAGGAGGACGTCGTCGTGCCGCACACTTTCATCTTTACAGGACGGGGTTTCACCCAGCCCAGGCCGCGTACGGCTTGTTCGCGTCAGGCAGAAGACTCCGGGATGATTTCCGGGATCCGGGAGCCGATCACACCGGCACGGCGCATCGCACCCAGCGGGTCGGCATACAGCCCGCCCAGCGACACGATTCCCGCTCCGGCCTCCTGCACCCGGTTACCGAAGGCAGTGACGCGGATATCCCGCGGCGCCAGCACCGAGCGCTCGGTGAACGCCGCCTCCACCTGCTCCATCGCCTCCGGATATTCGGTGAAGGCCTGGCCGCCGACCACCAGCTCGTCGGGATTGAGCAGGTCACGCAGCAGCGCGACCGCCTCACCGAGCACCCGGGCCCGCTCCGCGAGCAGATCCTTGGCCTGCTGGTTCCCGGCCCGGGCCACCCGCAGCAGATCGGTGATCGCGGTCGCAGCGACGTTGGCACGGCCCGCGGGAGCCGCCGGCAGAATTCGCAGCCGGCGAGCCGCGGCCAGCACGGCCTCGTCGCTGACCGTGGATTCCAGCTGGCCACCGCCGCCGAGCAGCTCAGAGTGCGCCGGCAGGCCCGCGATGGTGCCGGGTCCGCTGGACGGGCAGTGCACCCGTCCGCCGATGACCAGGGCGTAGCCCACGGTCTCGCGGGCGTAGACGTAGAGGCTGGTCGGCGAGCTCGGCGCGAACCGCCGCATGCCCAGCAGCAGCTCGGCTCCGGCCATCGCATCGACGTGCGAGGCCACCGACACCGGCAGGCTCAGCGCGTCGGCCAGCACCGGTCCGACCGGCGCTTGCCGCCAGCCCAACCGCGGGTGGTCGACGTGGCCGGTGACACCGTCGACCGTGCCACCGATTGCCACCCCGGCCCAGAGCGCCCGGCGGCGATGCCAGCGCCGCAGGTACCGGCTGGCGCTGTCGGCCAGCGACGTCAGCGCGGCCCCCGGGGGGCTCAGCGGCGTCGGGGTCTCCACCGTGTCCAGCGTGCGGCCGAACAGATCGGTGGCCACGATGCTGGTGGTCCGCGCGCCGACGTGGATGCCCAGCGTCACGAACGGTTCGTGGTTGATCTCCACCGGTACCCGAGGGCGTCCGATGGCTCCGGAAACCGCCAGGTCGGCGCGTTCCCGCAGCAAACCCGCGTCAAGCAGCGCGATGACCTGCCGGTTCACCGTCGCGATGCTCAGTGACGTGACGCCGGCGATGACGTCGCGACCGACCGGGCCGCGCAACCGAACCGCCCGGAACACCGAGGCCGCGGCGGAGTCGGAGATGTGCAGCGACGGCGGCAGAATCTGGCGGTGCAGCCGCAGGTGGCCCTTACGGCTGGGCGAGTGATGCGTATAAGCGAGAGAAGTCGAGCGCACGAGCGTCCTTTGTCCGAGTTCCAAATGGCCGGTCTTGGCCACAACCTGTTTTGGGTTCAGGCGCGGCAAAGTGCGCGGCAACAACACGCACATGCCGCGCAAAGACACGCGGCGGCGTTGTTGAACTGGGCGCTGTGGTGCACACGAGAAATTTAGCACGTTTATTAGAGTTGTCTCGGTGAGTTCAGCTAATGCGAATCAACGGGTCGCGGTGGTCACCGGCGCCAGTTCTGGGATCGGCGAAGCAACCGCCAAAACCCTTGCAGCCCTTGGGTTTCACGTCGTCGTCGTGGCCCGCCGCGCCGACCGGATAAATGCCCTGGCGAATGACATCGGCGGCACCGCAATTGTGGCTGACGTCACAAACGATGCGGCGGTCGAGGCGCTCGCGAGCAAATTGAGCCGGGTCGACGTGCTGGTCAATAACGCCGGAGGCGCTCGCGGATTGGCACCCGTCGCCGATGCCGACCTCGAGCACTGGCGGTGGATGTGGGAGACCAACGTGATTGGCACGCTGCGGGTCACCCGCGCGCTGCTGCCCAAGCTGGTCGACTCCGGCGACGGCCTGATCATCACCGTCACCTCGGTGGCCGCGTTCGAGGTTTACGACAACGGCGCCGGATACACGGCGGCCAAGCACGCCCAGGGCGCGCTGCACCGCACGCTGCGCGGGGAGCTGCTGGGACAGCCGGTGCGGCTCACCGAAATCGCCCCGGGCGCGGTGGAAACCGAGTTTTCGCTGGTCCGCTTCGACGGCGATCAGCAGCGCGCGGATACGGTCTACGACGGCATCACGCCGTTGACGGCCAGTGATGTGGCCGAGGTGATCGGGTTCGTGGCGTCACGGCCTTCCCACGTCGACTTGGACCTGATCGTCCTGAAGCCGCGCGACCAGGCGAACACGATGCGGTTTAGCCGCCGGGGCTAGGCCCTGGACTGGAAGTGGTCGTCGTCGTGGTGGTCGGTGTGCCCGACAAACTCGGCGCGGTCGACGGTGTGACCGGCGCGGTGACCGGGATCTGACTGCCGGGCGGATGCGCGTTCGGCGGCGGCAGTGCCGACATGGCCACCCAGGTGTCCCAGTCGACGGCCCAGTCCCAGATGTCGCCGTCGGAGTAGGACAACTGGATCGTGCTGCCGGTCACCTCGACCGGGTCGCCGTAGATCGCGGTGCGGTAGTACTGCGCGGCGTCCTCGTTCGACAGGTTGACGCAGCCGTTGGTGACGTTGGTGTTGCCCTGCGCGCCCGAGCTCGAGGGGTTGGCGTGGATGAACTCGCCGTTGTTGGAGATCCGCACCGCCCAGCGTTCGTGCACATGGCTGTAGCCGGCGGCGGGGTTGGACATGTAGAAGTCGGCGTACTTCTCGGTGACCACGTGGATGCCGTTGCGGGTGACGTTGCGCGCCTTGTCGGCCTCGCCGTAGCTGCAGGGGAAGTCCATGATGACGCCGGCATCGGTGACGACCTGGATGCGGTGCGACGTCACCTCGGCCTTGACCACCTGCTTGCGGCCGATCTGGATCTTCAACGACATGTCCTGCAGGCCGTAGGCGCCGTCGCCGAACGGCAGCCCGTAGAACTTCGCGTCGACGTTGACGGTGGTACCCGCCGGGTAGTACTCGCGCGGCCGGTAGTGGATGCGGGCGCCCTGCTGCTCGTCGGGCAGCCAGGCCCAGCTGCCCTCCACGGGCGGGTTGGTGGTGACGGTCAGGGCCTTCTCGACGGCGGCCTTGTCGCTGATCGGCGCGTCGAACTGGATGATGATCGGCGCGGCGACGCCGACGGTCTGGCCGTCGGCCAACTGGAAGCCGCCGTCGATCTTCTTGCTGGGCGCCACAGTGGTGAACTTGCCGGTGACGCGGAACGGCCTTGCCGTCGTGGCCGACGACCGACCCGCTCCAGCTATAGCTCGTGTCGTAGCCCAACGGCTCGGTCGTCGTGTAGACGGTGCGGTCGGAGTTGAACGCCCCGGCGACGACCTTGCCGGACGAGTTCGTCAGCGCCACCTTCTGGAACCAGCCGTCGCTGACCGCCACGCTGACCGGCGCGATCGGAACCACGTCGGCGGCGGCGTCGGCGGGCTGGTATTTCAGATTCGGCGCCGACTGCTCTTTGTTCTTCTGCGCTTGCTTGGTCACGGTGCCGCCGCAGGCGGCCAGCACGCTCGGGGCGAACACACCCAACCCCAGGGCTGCCAACGCCACGCGCCGGTTAATCGGCGGCTGGGCGTCGGATGGGCTCACGACTATAAAAGATACCGGCAGGAACGACACCGTCGGCGCCACGACAAGTCGGGAAAGCGTACAGCCAGACCAAATTCACAGCTATAGCCCGCAGCCCAGCAGGACAGGTTCGGGTTCCAGTGTGATGCCAAACACGTCGCGGACCCCGTCGCGGACGGCTCGCGCGAGCGCCATCACGTCCGCGGTGGACGCGTTGCCGCGGTTGGTCAGAGCAAGCGCATGCTTGGTGGACAACCGGCACGGTGCGGACGGATCGTCCGGATAGCCCTTGCCAAAGCCCGCGTGCTCCACCAGCCAGCCGGCGGCCAACTTGACGCCGTCGGGCGCCGGATAGTTCGGCACCGGTCCGTCGGTCCGGCCGGCCAGCGATTCGTACACCTCCGGCGCGACAACCGGGTTGGTGAAGAACGAACCCACGCTCCAGGTGTCGTAGTCGGCCGCGTCGAGCACCATGCCCTTACGGGCCCGCAGGGCCAGCACCGCCTCGCGAACCGCCCCCGGTTCGGCACGCTCACCGTTGGCCGCATTCAGCGCCGTCGTGAGCTCGCCATAGCGCAAGGGCGCACTGCGGCCCGAGTCGTCCAGCGCGAACTCCACTTCCAGTACGACCGCGGGGACCTGTTTCGCGCCAGCCCGCTTGAACATGCTGGTGCGGTAACCGAACCCCAGCTCGCCGCCGGGTATCCAGCGCGCCGCGCCGCTGCCGCGATCCAGCACCCGGACGCGGGTAATCGTGTCGGATACCTCTGCGCCGTAGGCTCCGACATTCTGCACCGGGGTGGCGCCGGCCGAGCCCGGGATGCCGGACAGGCATTCCAGCCCGCCCAGCCCGTGCTCGATGGACGCGAGCACGACGTCGTCCCACACGGCGCCGGCCTCGGCGCGCACCAGGTTGCCGTCGACGGTGATCCCGCGAGTGGCCAACTGCACCGCCGTCAGGTCGGTCAGGTCGTCGGCAATCACCAGGTTGGAGCCGCCGGCGAACACCAGCACCGGCCCGCGGCTCGCGGAATCCAGCTCGGCCAGTACTGCGACGACTTGTTCGCTGCTGGTGCAGGTGATCAGGCGTCTCGCGACCGGCCCCACCCGCAACGTGGTCAGCGGCGCCAACGGCACCGCCTCGGCGACGCGCGCACCAGCGAAGCGCGATCCGGCATCGCTGGCTTTCATGGCCCGTAACGGTAGCCTGACCAGCTATGCCCCGCTCATTCGACTTGTCCGCGGACTATGCGGACAGCGTCGAAAAGCTTCATCGCGCGTTCGGTGAGGCGGACTACTGGCTGGCGCGGCTGGCCGACCTGCCGGTCGACGAGGCGAGGCTGGAGTCGATCCTGGTCGGTGGTGAACCCGGGGGCGACGGCACCATCGAAGTGGTGACGCTGCAGGAACTGCGCAGCCACAACCTGCCGGCCCTGGTCACCCAGCTGCACCGCGGCGATCTCTATTTCAAACGCGAAGAAGTGTGGGGACCGGTCACCGACGGCACGGCGATGGCGTCCATCAAGGGCTCGATCGTGGACACTCCGGTGAACGTGTCGGGCACCGCCGAGCTGTCGCCGATTGCTCGCGGCGGCGCGCGCCTGACGTTCCGGGTCACCATTTATGTCCGGATCCCCCTCATCGGCGGCAAGGTCGAGAAGATCATCGGCACTCATCTGGCCGAGCTGGTGAGCAGAGAACAACGGTTCACCACCGAGTGGATCACCAACAACGCGTGATTCGCTCCTAAGCTGAACTGCCCGCTTCACCCCCTAACCGCTCCGCGGCTGGGGGGTGCCCCGACCTCGCTCCGCAAGCGGAGCGCATCGTCACCGGGCCTAAGCTGGCGGCCATGCGAATCGCGTTGGCGCAATTGCTCAGTGGCAGCGATCCGGCGGCGAATCTGCAGCAGGTGCGCGATTACACCGCCCGGGCCGCCGACGCCGGCGCGACCTTGGTGGTGTTTCCCGAAGCGACCATGTGCCGATTCGGCGTCCCGCTGGGACCAATCGCCGAGCCCGTCGACGGGCCGTGGGCGGACGGTGTCCGGCGGATCGCGACCGACTCCGGCATCACGGTGATCGCCGGAATGTTCACCCCGGCCGGCGACGGACGAGTGACGAACACGCTGATCGCGGCCGGTCCGGGCACTCCCAACCGGCCGGACACCCACTACGACAAGATCCACCTCTACGACGCGTTCGGCTTTACCGAGTCGCGTACCGTCGCGCCCGGCCGGGAACCGGTGGTGATCACGGTCGACGGGGTGGGGGTGGGCCTGAGCGTTTGCTACGACATCCGCTTTCCCGAGCTCTACACCGAGCTCGCCCGGCGCGGGGCCCAGCTGATCACCGTCTGCGCGTCCTGGGGCTCGGGCCCCGGAAAACTCGAGCAGTGGACGTTGCTGGCCCGCGCACGTGCCCTGGACTCGATGAGCTACGTCGCCGCGGCCGGTCAGGCCGATCCCGGTGACACCCTGGACGGCTCGGGATCTGCCTCCGGTGCACCGATGGGGGTCGGCGGCAGCCTGGTTGCCTCACCGCTGGGTGAGGTGGTCGCCTCGGCCGGCGCAAACCCGCAACTGGTGGTTGCCGACATCGACATCGACAAGGTCGCCAAGGCCCGGGACAGCATCGCAGTGCTCCGCAACCAGTCCGACTTTGCTCGTAGGGATAGGGCAGAATCGGTCGGGTGACGAACCCGCAAGGACCACCGAACGAGGGCCCGTCGTCGTGGGCTCGGGATCAGGGTCCGTTCGGGCCTACCTCCGCTGAAGGCCCCACCGAGGGGTTAGGCGCCGGCGATGCGGCCCCGCCCGCGAACACCGCGACGCAGGCGCACTACCCGGCCGGCGCGGACACCCAGCAGGCCGGCTACCCACCGCCGCCCCCGCCGGCAGGTCCGACAGAGCGGATTGGCACGCCCGGCGAAGAGCCGGCACCGGCGAAGAAGAAACGACTTCGCGACCCGCTGTCCATCGTCTTGATCGGCATCATCGTGGTTTCGCTGGTCGTCGCGGGTCTGATCGGAGGCGAGCTGTACGCCCGGCACGTGGCCGACACCAAGGTCGCCGAGGCGGTGGCGTGCGAGGTCAAGGATCAGGCCACGGCGTCGTTCGGGGTAGCGCCGCTGCTGTTGTGGCAGCTCGCGACGCAGCATTTCACCAACATCTCGGTGTCGACGGCCGGCAACCAGATCCGCGATGCCAAGGGCATGAAGATCGACATCGGCATCAAAGACGTCAAGCTGAACCGGACCGAGTCGTCCAAGGGCACCATCGGTTCCCTCGATGCGACCATCACCTGGACGAGTGACGGCATCAAGCAGTCGGTGCAGAACGCGATACCGGTGCTGGGCCCGTTCGTCACCAACAGCGTGATCACCCATCCCGCGGACGGCACCATCGAGCTGAAGGGAATGCTCGACGACATCACGACCAAGCCGGTGGTGTCCGGCAACGGGATTCGGCTGCAGATTCAGAGCTTCAACGCGCTCGGCTTCACCATGCCGAGAGAGAGCGTCCAGTCGACGCTCGACGCGTACACCGCGAACCTCACCGGCAACTACCCGCTGGGTATCCACGCGGACAGCGTGCAGGTGACGTCTACCGGCGTGACGAGCCACTTCTCGACTCAGAACGCCACCATTCCCGCCGGCAACAACAACGACTCCTGCTTCGCCAACATCTAGGCGCCGGGTTCTAGCCGAGTCCGTCGAGGACCGCCCGGGTGCCGGATAGGCCGAGCCTGGTCGCACCGGCGTCCACCATCGCGAGCGCGTCGGCGGCGGTGCGGATTCCGCCGCTGGCTTTGACCCCGAGTCGACCGCCGACGGTCTCGGCCATCAGCGCGACCGCGCGCACCGATGCCCCGCCCGCGGGGTGAAACCCGGTCGAGGTTTTGACGAAGTCGGCGCCGGCTGCCTCGGCAACGCGACAGACCTCGGTCAGCGTGCGCCCATCCGAATCACCCAACAGCACAGCCGATTCCACGATCACCTTGAGCACGGCTTCGGGGACCGCGGCACGCACCGCGGCGATGTCGGAGCGCACCGCGTCCAGATCTCCGGCCAACGCGGCGCCCACGTCGATGACCATGTCGACTTCGCTGGCACCGGATTCCACCGCGTGGGCGGCCTCCTGCGCCTTGACCGCCGACACGTGCTTGCCCGACGGGAAGCCCGCCACCGTCGCGACCCGCACGCTTCCGGCCGCCACGGCGAGCTCCACCATCGACGGAGATACGCACACCGCATAGACACCCAGATCGGCGGCTTCCGCCAGCAGCGCGACGACATCAGCGTCGGTGGCCTCGGGTTTGAGCAAGGTGTGGTCGACGAGCGCCGCCAGCTGCTCTCGATTCAGCGTCACGAGAACGGTTCTTCGGGACCGCCGGGATTGCAGCCGGAGGCGAACATCTCGGCGTCGTCGACGACGGGCCGCCACGGCTCGAGGTTCCAGCTGATCTTGCCGGGTTGCGCCATTTCGGCGAATTGCCAATGGCAGATGAATTGCGCACGCATGCCGGGGGTGTCGGCGTCCGCTGCCATCGTCAGCACCTCGGACCAGGCCTCGTCGGCCGCACCCGCCGTGCCGGGTTGTCGGGAGGCCAGCCGCCCGGATGGCGTGGGAAAGACCCGCAGGCTGGTCAGCCTCCCCCACTGCACCCATGCGGTGTGATCGACAAACGGCGGGGAGTACACCGGATTTGGCGCCTCGGCGCCGGGATCTGCGTACGCCGTTTCCGGGAATGAGCCCAGCAGGGCGACGACCGCCGCCGCAGGCGCGGCCAGCAGGGCCTTCATCGCGTCAGCGCGACTTACCCTGAATTTCCAGGAGTTTGGGCCGCACATCAACCAGATACACGCCGGCCGCGCAGGCCGCAATCGCCATGCCGAGCACGCCGAAAACGAAGCTCAGGATGGACGTCAGCGCGACGGCCAGGCCCAGGATCACCAGCCACACCGGCTTGGTCAGCTTTTCCGCGGCGGTGTAGGCGTCGGGCCGCTGCATCGCCGCGTGTACGAACGCATACACCGACATCACCAGGATGCCGATCTGCAAGACCAACATGACGGTACCCACGAGGTGGCTCACGACTTAAGGGTATGCGGGCAGCGTCGTAAACGTCGAATCCGAGTTGCCCCGAAGGGCAACCCGGAATCCGAACTACTTCTGGGTGACCTTCTTGGCCGCGCTCTTCTTGGCCGGAGCCTTCTTGGCCGGGGCCTTCTTCGCGGGAGCCTTCTTGGCCGGGGCCTTCTTCGCCACTGCCTTGCCGGCCGATTCGGCCTTCTTGGGCAGCTCGATGCCGACCAGCTTGGCCGCACGCTCACCGACCGCGCGAGTCTGCGTGGCCACGGTGCCCAGCGCCTCCTGAGTCAGCTCGACGGCCTGGTCGACGTAGCCCTCGGCGCGAGCCGTGGTCTCCTCGAACGGCCGCTGGCTGCGCAGGCGCTGCAGCGCGGCCTCGCCCCGCTCGACCAGCTCGTTGTAGCGGTTGGTCGCGGCGTCCAGGTAGCCCTCGGCAGCCTTACGCAGCTCCTCGGGGGTGAAACGCTCGCGCAGCTCGGTGAACTGCTCGGGCAGGTCCTCCTGCAGCTTGGCGATGCGAGCGCGGCTCTCCTCGACCCGGCTGCGGGTGTCGGTGCGGGTGTCTTCGGCCCGGTCACGCAGGTTGGTGATGAGCTCGTTCACGGTGGCCAGGGCCAGGTCTGCTGCGCCCAGGGCCGCCAGCAACGGCGCCCGCAATTCTTCGATGTTCGTGTTTTCAGCCATGGTGTTTCCTTTCATGGTTGGTTGTAGTTCTCAACGTTTGGTGTGTGGTTTTGGAAGTCGGGGCAAGCGTCGGCTCCCCTGCCGAGGAGTAGTCAAGACCCGCGGATTGACATGGCACGCGGCTTGCCGGGAAACCTCCTGGTTGGTCGGGTCGGGTTGACGATCGAGTGGTTTGGGCGCGGGCACTACACGGGGAATCAGTCAGTCACTTCCCTTCTGGGTAACCCGGCGGCCGTTGGGATATACGTCACCAACTCGAACTCAGGCGATTTCACAGCTGAGCGGGCCCGGCCGGGCTACTTCACTCGTGGCTATCGGATGCGGGCGCACACTCCTCATAGATCGGTTCGTTTTGCTGGGCAAATGAGGCGTAGATGTCGAGCAGAACTTGCTTCTGACGCTCCGTGATCGCCGTGTCGGTGATGATCGCGTCGCGCACCTGGCTCTTATCGCTTGGCTCGAGAATCCCGGCCCGCACGTAGAGGACTTCGGCGGAGACCCGTAGCGCTTTGGCGATCTGACTCAGCACGTCGGCAGAGGGTTTGCGCAGTCCGCGCTCGACCTGGCTCAGGTAGGGATTACTGACACCGGCCAGTTCGGCGAGTTGTCGCACCGAGACCTGGGCGAGCTCACGCTGGCTTCTGATGAAGCTGCCGATGTCGGAAGCTGCAGTCGACACCTTGGCCGAGAGCGTCTCCTCCGGTGGCATTGCGAGCTCCTTGGGTCCGATGGCCGACCTTGACAGCTACCGAGCCTACGGACATGTGCTTGCATTTGCAAGCAGTAGTTAGCACCCCTAGAAAAACAGCTGCGCTATCGCGTAGATCGCCAGTCCCGCCAGCGACCCGACCACGGTGCCGTTGATCCGAATGAATTGCAGGTCACGGCCCACGTGCAGTTCGATCCGCCGACTCGCCTCCTCGCCATCCCAGCGTTCGATCGTGTCGGTGATGATCGCGGTGATCTCGATCCCGTACTGCGAGACCAGGTGCTGCGCAGCCCGCACGATCCAGCCGTCGACCTTGTCGCGCAGCTCGACGTCGTCGCGCAGGGACTCCCCGATGCGAACCACGGCGTCCGCGATGCGGGTGCGCAACGCACTGGACGGATCATCGACGCCCTCGAGCACCAACCGCTTCAGCGTCTTCCACGCCGTCGCGGCCGCGTTGGCGATCTCGTCGCGCGCCATCAGCTGCTCTTTGATCGCGTCGGCGCGCACGATGGTGTCCGGGTCGTGTTGCAGATCGTCGGCGAATTCGAACAGGAAGCGGGTCGCCGAACGGCGCAATTCGTGGTCCGGGTTGCGCCGCACCTTGTCGGTGAAGTCCATCAGTTCGCGGTGGATGCGGTCGCCGACGAGATGGTCGACGAATCGTGGCGACCAGGTCGGTGAATCACGCTCGACCACGCGCTGGATGATCTCGCCCGCGTTCAACGACCACTGAAAGGCCCGGTCGGCCAGCAACTGGATGAGGGCTTCCTGTCGGTGCTCGGCGAGCAGCGTCGCCAGCACCCGGCCCACCGGCGGGCCCCACTGGGGTTCGGCGATGCGCCGCACGATCATCCGGTCGATCACCTGCTGGACGTCCTCGTCACGCAGCAGCTCGACGAGCACGCGGAGTACCGTCGCGGCCTCGCTCGCCACCCGCTCGGCGTGCGCCCTCTCCGAGAGCCACTTGCCGAGCCGACCAGGCACCTGGGCGTCGCGCAGCTTCGTCTCCACCACCGCCGGCGACAGGAAGTTCTCCCGCACAAAGGTTCCCAGGCCCTCGCCGAGCTGGTCCTTCTTCCGCTTGATGATCGCGGTGTGCGGGATCGGTATGCCCAGGGGGTGCTTGAACAGCGCGGTCACCGCGAACCAGTCCGCGAGCGCACCCACCATGCCGGCCTCGGCGGCCGCGCCGACATAGCCGACCCAGGCGCCCACGCTGCCGTGCGCCTGCGCCCATCGGCAGGCCAGGAACACGCCGGTAGCCCCGACCAAGAAACTCAGTGCCACCAATTTCATCCGGCGCAGCCCTACCCGCCGCTGCGCGTCCGCCTCCGGATCGGCTCCAGCGAATGATTCGGCGAGGGACGTGTGGGGCCGCCCCGGCGGGGCCGACGGGGCGGTTGGCTGCGGCCGCGAGGCGGCCGAGCCGGATGCCTCGGCTCCTGGTGCGGCTCTGTGTACCACCCCACCATCATGTATCGCGCGGGCCAGTTAGTGTTACTACACGGTTGCTAAAGCCCCTTCCCGAGGCGTCCGATCCGCCAAAACACCTCCCCAACGCCGTACTATCGGGGGCGTCTAGGGAATGGAATCGTCGACAGTGACAGAGCAAATCCCGGCTGTAATCGTTAAGACGGACGGTCGTAAGCGCCGCTGGCATCAACACAAGGTGGAGCGCCGCAATGAGCTGGTTGACGGCACGATCGACGCCATTCGCCGGCTCGGCCGCTACCTGAGCATGGACGAGATCGCCGCGGAGATCGGGGTGTCCAAGACGGTTCTGTACCGCTACTTCGTCGACAAGAACGACCTGACGACCGCCGTGATGCGCCGGATCGCGCAGACCACGCTGATTCCGAACATGGCCGCGGCGCTGTCCTCCAATCTCGATGGCATCGACCTGACCCGCGCGGTTATCCGCGTCTACGTCGACACCGTGGCGAACGAACCCGAGCCCTACCGGTTCGTGATGGCGAACAGCTCGGCCAGCAAGAGCAAGGTGATCGCCGACTCCGAGCGAATCATTGCCCGCATGATCGCGGTGATGCTGCGCCGCCGCATGGAGCAGGCCGGGATGGACACCGGCGGCGCGGAGCCGTGGTCCTACCTGATCGTCGGCGGTGTGCAATTGGCCACTCACTCGTGGATGTCGAACCCGCGGATGACCAGAGACGAACTGATCGACTACCTGACCATGCTCAGCTGGAATGCGCTGTGCGGAATTGTCGAAGTCGGCGGGTCACTGGAGAAGTTCCGCGAGGAACCGCATCCGTCGCCGATCGTGCCGCCACGAGAGCCCTAAACCGCCTCTGGCGTGCCGCTCGTTTTGTGCAACACGCCCGTCTCGTGTGACCCTATGACTCGACCGCGTACACGACCTGTACCGGCTGAACCCCGAAAGCATGCAGAGGGCATGCGCCGGAGGCGATGGGCGCCCCTCCCAATTCGTCCCCCTCCGGGATAAAGAAAGGCTCCTTTCGTTATGTCCGTGCAGCTCACGCCGCATTTCGGCAACGTACAGGCGCACTACGACCTGTCTGACGACTTCTTTCGGCTCTTTCTGGACCCATCCCAGACCTACAGCTGCGCGTTCTTCGAGCGCGAGGACATGACCCTGGAAGAGGCGCAGCTCGCCAAGATCGACTTGTCGCTGTCCAAGTTGCGCCTCGAGCCCGGGATGACGCTGCTGGACGTCGGCTGCGGCTGGGGTGCCACCCTGCGGCGGGCCATCGAGAAATACGACGTCAACGTCGTGGGCCTGACGTTGTCGGAGAACCAGGCCGAGCACGTTCAGAAATCGTTCGATCAGCTGGACACCAAGCGCACCTGTCGAGTGTTGCTGGAAGGCTGGGAGAAGTTCGACGAGCCGGTCGACCGGATTGTTTCGATCGGCGCATTCGAGCACTTCGGCCGCGCGCGATGGGCTCCCTTCTTCGAGATGGCGTACTCGGTGCTGCCGGCCGACGGCGTGATGATGCTGCACACCATCGTGCGCCCCGCGTTCAAGGAAGCCAGGGCCAAGGGGCTGCCGTTGACCCACGAGGTCGTTCACTTCACGCAGTTCATCCTGGCCGAGATTTTCCCCGGCGGCTGGCTGCCCACGTCGGCGTTGGTGGAAGAGCACGCTTGCGATGCCGGCTTTAAGCTCACCCGGATCCAGTCCTTGCAGCTGCACTACGCGCGGACCCTGGACATGTGGGCCGCCGCGCTGGAGGCCAACAGGGACAAGGCCATCGCGATCCAGTCGCAGAAGGTGTATGACCGCTACATGAAGTACTTGACCGGTTGCGCGAACCTGTTCCGCCAGGGCTACACCGACGTCGACCAGTTCACGCTGGAGAAGTAAACGAAAGCGGGCCGGACAAATAGCCCGGCCCGCCTGTTCTGTTCGCGCCCTACTTCACGAGGGTGAACTGCCCCACGTTGCTGATGCCCTTGATGAAGAAGTCCTCGCACCCCGTCAAGTAGTGCATGTAGCGGTCGTAGACCTCTTCGGACTGGATGGCGATGGCCTTGTCCCTGTTGGCCTCGAGATTGGCGGCCCAGATGTTCAGCGTTCGTGCATAGTGCTCGCGCAGCAACTGCACTCTTTCGACTGAGAAGCCGGCGTCCTGGCTAAATTTGAAAATATCTTCCTGCGCCGGCAACTGTCCGCCCGGGAAAATCTCCGTGCCGATGAATCGCGCGAATCGGATGTCGCGCATCGTGAGCTTGATGCCGAGTGCGGGCATCTGTTGCCACTGATACGTCAAAATCGTGTGCAGTAACATTCTGCCGTCGTCCGGAAGGACGTTGTAAGAACGGTCGAAGAACGCGGAGTAGCGCTCCATCTTGAACGCTTCGAACGCGCCGATGGTGACGATCCGGTCGACCCGGTCCTCGAATTCCTCCCAGCCCTGCAGCCGCACCTCGACCGTGCGGTCGGTGGGGATCTTGGCCAGCCTGGCCTTGCTGTACTCGAACTGGTTGCGGCTCAGCGTAATTCCGATGACGTTGACGTCGAACTTCTCGACCGCCCGTTGCAGCGCGCCGCCCCAGCCGCAGCCGATGTCGAGCACCGTCATCCCGGGCTCGAGGTTCAGCTTGCCCAGCGCCAGGTCAAATTTGGCATTCGACGCTTCTTCGAGTGTCATGTCGTCACGCTCGAAATAAGCGCAGGTGTAAGCCATCGTCGGGTCCAGGAACAATGCGAAAAACTCGTCCGAGACGTCGTAGATGGACTGCGACTCTTCGTAATACGGCCTGAGCTGCGTCATGGGAAAATAGATACCTCTCGCTTTGGTGACCGCGAAAATGATACCCGACGTGTTCACATGCCTCTCACTACGTCAATGCGCAGGTCGGGAAAAGATTTGCAATCTGGCTCAGTACGCGTAGAAGCCCTGTCCTGATTTCTTGCCCAACATGCCCGCCTCCACCATCCGGAGCAGCAGCGGCGGCGGACCGTAGTGCGGCTCCTTGAATTCCTCGTACATCTTGTCGGCGATCAGTTTCAGTGTGTCCAAGCCAACAAGATCCGACAGCCGCAACGGGCCCATCGGGTGCGACAGGCCGGCAACGACCGCCTTATCCACATCCTCGACGGAGGCGAATCCCGCCTCCACCATCCGGATGGCCGACAGCAGATAGGGCACCAAGAGGGCGTTCACCACGAATCCGGATCGGTCGGAACAGCGCACCACCTGCTTGCCCAGCACCGCGCTGGCGAAATCCTCGGTACGAGCGGCCGCGGCTTCGTCGGTGACCAGCGTGCTGACGAGTTCGACCAGCGGCAGCACCGGCACCGGGTTGAAGAAGTGCAGGCCCAACACCCGCTGGGGGTTCTTGGTGGCCGCGGCGATCTTCATGATCGGAATGCTCGAGGTGTTCGACGCCAGCACCGCGTCGGGATCGGTGATCACCTCGTCGAGTTTCGCGAAGACCTCGGCCTTGACGGCCTCGTCCTCGATGATCGCCTCGATCACCAGCTGGCGGTCGCCAAGGTCCTTGAGGTCGGTCGTGAAGGTGAGCTGGCTCAGGGCGCGGTCACGCTCCCGCTCAGTTACCTTGCCCGCGCTGACGCCACGCTCCAGCGACTTCACTATGCGGTTCCGGCCCGCCGTGATCAGCGCCTCGGTGGTCTCGTACACCGTGACGGCGACGCCGGCGCGGACCGAGACTTCGGCGATTCCGGACCCCATCTGGCCGGCTCCGACGACCCCAACCCGCTGAATCCCTTTGTCGGTCACTGCGTTTCTCTCCAGTCGTATTGTCTTACACCGCAATAGGCCCCGCCCAGGATCGCCGGGCGGGGCCTATGCTACTTCAGCCGCGAGTTGCGCAGCTGGGCTCAGTGACTTCAGCCGTCGGTTTCACGTCGTCCTCGCGGGCTTACGCCCGCTCGTCCTCAGTGAAACTGACCCTCTTCGGTGGAGCCGGTCAGCGCGGTGGTCGACGACGTCGGGTCCACCGTGGTGGCGATGCGGTCGAAGTAACCGGCACCGACCTCGCGCTGGTGCTTGGTGGCGGTGTAGCCACGCTCTTCGGCGGCGAACTCGCGCTCCTGCAGCTCGACGTAGGCGCTCATCTGGTTGCGGGCGTAGCCGTAGGCCAGATCGAACATCGAGTAGTTCAGCGCGTGGAAGCCGGCCAGCGTAATGAACTGGAACTTGAATCCCATTGCGCCAAGCTCTTTTTGGAACTTCGCGAT
Source organism: uncultured Actinomycetota bacterium (assembly GCA_963794245.1). Taxonomy (GTDB): domain Bacteria; phylum Actinomycetota; class Actinomycetes; order Mycobacteriales; family Mycobacteriaceae; genus Mycobacterium. The sequence goes on from CAWCDD010000011.1 coordinate 446,136, forward strand.
GGTGGAGTCGTCCAGGTGCTTGCGCCAGTTGAAGGAAGGCGAGCAGTTGTAGGCCAGCATCTGGTCGGGGAACTCGGACTTGACGCCCTCGGCGAACTTCGCCGCGAGCTCGAGGTCCGGGGTCCCGGTCTCCATCCAGATCAGGTCGGAGTACGGCGCGTAGGCCTTGGCCCGCGCGATGCACGGCTCGAGGCCGTTGCGGACGCGGTAGAAGCCTTCCTTGGTCCGCTCACCGGTGATGAACGGCTGGTCGCGCTCGTCGACGTCCGAGGTGATCAACGTGGCAGCCTCGGCGTCGGTGCGGGCGATCACGACCGTCGGCACACCGGCGACGTCGGCGGCCAGACGCGCCGAGGTCAGGGTGCGGATGTGCTGCTGAGTCGGGATCAGCACCTTGCCACCGAGGTGACCGCATTTCTTCTCCGAAGCCAGCTGATCTTCCCAGTGCGACCCCGCGACGCCTGCGGCGATCATCGCCTTCTGAAGCTCGTACACATTGAGAGCGCCACCGAAGCCGGCTTCGCCGTCGGCGACGATCGGCGCCAGCCAGTTCTCCACCGACCGGTCACCCTCGACCTTGGCGATCTCGTCGGCGCGCAGCAGCGCGTTGTTGATGCGACGGATGACCTGCGGCACCGAGTTGGCCGGGTACAGGCTCTGGTCGGGGTAGGTGTGGCCGGACAGGTTGGCGTCACCGGCGACCTGCCAACCGGACAGGTAGATGGCCTTCAGCCCGGCGCGCACCTGCTGCACGGCCATGTTGCCGGTCAGGGCGCCCAGGGCGTTGATGTACTCGAGGTCGTGCAGCTGCTCCCACAGCACCTCGGCGCCGCGGCGGGCCAGGGTGTGCTCCTCGACAACGCTGCCCTGCAGGGCCACGACATCCTGGGCGGTGTAGGTGCGGCTGGTGTCCTTCCAGCGGGGGTTGGTGTCCCAGTCGTGCTGGATCTGCTCGGCGCTCTTCGGGGTGCCAACGACAGACATTGGGCTTACTCCTTACGGGTTACGGGTCAAAAGTTGTTAAGTCGTACCGCCTTCAGGCGGCAGCTTCACTGGCGTGCTAACACGACGATGGCACACCGTGTTGATGCAGGTCCACCCATTTCAATTGCCAATTTAGGCCACGACGGAGCACCGGTTTAGCAAAGTTTGCGAAGGTGTACAGGAACTGAACCGTTTCAGAAGCTACCGGCCAGTAACTAGAATTCGCAGGTCAACAGCTAATTTACCGGGACGCTTGTCCGGTTAGAGATTGAAGAGCGAAGCGACCGCTTTCGTCTCTTCGCCGACCGCATATGTGAGCGTTGTAACAGGGCGATCGGCCAGCCCGGGGCCGAATTGCTCGGTCGATCCGGCCGGATGAACGTGCGAAATGATCTCCAGCTTGTCGCCCAGCGACACCGGCGCCTCGTGCTCGATGGTGATGCGCAGCGGTGCCCGCATCAGTTCCAGGTGCGACGCCAGGTAATCCTCGATGACGGACCAATACACGGAGTTGTTCATGTGGTCGAACAGGTCGATGTCGGTGACCCGGAGCGGAAACTCGTGAATCTCCGACGCATCGTCGCGGCTGCCGGGTTTCAAATAGCCCTTCCACCGCAGCCGATCGACGGACGTGGTCTTGTGCAGGCCCTCGAGGAAGTCGTCGGAGATGCGCGACGGCATCTGGGTTTCCCGGTTGATATTGATCCAGAAGGCCTCGGATTCGATCAGGCCGCCCTTGCGTCCGTCGACGCGAACCCGCATCTCACACCACCGGTTCGAGGTGCCCGAACACCACCGGCGACAGCGCAGCATGTCCTGGAACTCGATCGGACGCAGCATGTCGAGCATCGTGCGGCGGACGATCCACAGCGGATGGGTCTCCTCGAAGCCCATCTCGCGAAGTTGGTCCTGCCCGACGTCCTGGATGTGCCGGCAGGCGGCGTCCAACCGCAACCGGCCGGTGCGGTCGATGTCGCCGACCCGAAGCGGCCATTCGCGGTCGAACACGTCGGGGTGACCGTCGGGCACCGGCATCATTGATTTGTCCAGGCTCACGACTTCGCTCCCCAATGACTTGCGTCCGTTATCCCGGGGTTTACCCGCGACCCCGATGCGAATCATGCCAATGACGACGGACAAACACCAAACCTGACGAAGTCGGGTGTTGGCTGCCAAGTCTGCGAACCCAGCCTTTGCAGTGCAGGTAGGCTAGGTTAAATGTCCAAGACGTTTGTTGGCTCACGCGTTCGCCAGCTGCGCAACGAACGCGGGTTCTCTCAGGCCGCGCTGGCCCAGATGCTCGAGATCTCGCCGAGCTACCTCAACCAGATCGAGCACGACGTTCGCCCGCTGACGGTGGCCGTGCTGCTGCGGATCAGCGAGGTATTCGGTGTGGACGCGACCTTCTTCGCCTCCCAGGACGACACCCGCCTGGTCGCCGAGCTGCGCGAGGTGACCATGGACCGCGATCTGGACATCAACGTCGATCCGCCCGAGGTCGCCGACATGGTCAACGCCCATCCCGCCCTGGCCCGCGCGGTGGTCAACCTGCACCGGCGCTACCGAATCACCACCGCGCAGCTGGCCGCCGCCACCGAGGAGCGCTTCTTCGACGGCAGTGGCAGCGGATCGATCACCATGCCGCACGAAGAGGTGCGCGACTACTTCTACCAACGGCAGAACTACCTGCATGAGCTGGACACCGCCGCCGAAGACCTCACGATCCACACCCGGCTGAACCACGGCGACCTGGCCCGCGAATTGACGCGGCGGCTCACCGAGGTGCACGGCGTACACATCAACAGGCGCATCGATCTCGGCGACACCGTGCTGCACCGCTTCGAGCCCAAGACCAAGACGCTGGAGATGAGCAACCACCTCTCGCTGGGCCAGCAGGTCTTCAAGATGGCCGCCGAATTGGCCTACCTCGAGTTCGGGGACCTGATCGACAGCATGGTCGCCGAGGGCAAATTCACCAGCGACGAATCCCACACGCTGGCCCGGCTCGGTCTGGCCAATTACTTCGCGGCCGCCGCGGTGCTGCCCTACCGCCAATTCCATGACGTCACAGAGAATTTCCGCTACGACGTCGAGCGGCTGTCGGCGTTCTACTCGGTCAGCTACGAGACCATCGCACACCGGCTCTCGACGATGCAACGACCGTCGATGCGGGGTGTGCCGTTCTCGTTCGTCCGGGTGGATCGCGCCGGCAACATGTCAAAACGCCAGTCCGCCACAGGTTTTCACTTCTCCTCCAGCGGCGGGACCTGCCCGCTGTGGAACGTCTACGAGACGTTTGCCAACCCGGGCAAGATCCTGGTTCAGATCGCCCAGATGCCCGACGGACGCAACTACATGTGGGTGGCCCGCACCGTGGAGCGCCGCGCTGCCCGGTATGGTCAGCCAGGTAAAACCTTCGCGATCGGGCTGGGCTGCGAGCTGCGGCACGCGCACCGGCTCGTCTACTCGGAAGGACTCGACTTGTCGGGAGACGTTGCCACACCCATCGGCGCGGGTTGCCGTGTCTGCGAACGCGATAACTGTCCACAGCGAGCCTTCCCGGCTTTGGGCCGTGCACTCGATCTCGACGAACACCGCAGCACGGTGTCTCCGTACCTGGTGAAGCAGCCATGAGCGACACGCAGGCCGGCCGCGTCGCCCGCATCCCGTCCACCACCAAGCTGCGCCGGCTGGGGCCGATCAACTGGGTGCTCGCAAAGGCGGCCGCACGCACGGTCTCCGCACCGGAGATGCATCTGTTCACCACGCTCGGTCAGCGCCAAGGGCTGTTCTGGGCTTGGTCCCTCTACGGCGGGCGGCTGCTGCGCGGCCGGCTGCCCCGCGTGGACACCGAATTGGTGATCCTGCGCGTCGCGCATCTGCGTTCGAGCGAATACGAGCTGCAGCACCATCGGCGGATGGGACGCCAATACGGTCTGGACGCTCACGTGCAGGCGACGATATTCGCCTGGCCCGATGTTCCGGACGGCGACGGCCCCCGGGTGATACTGAGCGCCCGCCAGCAGGCGCTGCTGAACGCGACGGATGAGCTGATCAAGAACCGGTCGATCAGCGAGGGCACCTGGCAGCAACTGGCGATGCACCTCGATCGGCGTCGTCTCATCGAATTCTGCTTGCTCGCAACGCAATACGACGGGTTGGCCGCGACAATAACCGCCCTGAACATCGAGTTGGACAACCCGAGGTAACGCCTCAGGCGTAGACGTCGGCGAGCACCGCCAGCGTCAGAACCACCGGCAGTATCGGCAAGTCGAACGCAAACGCCGCCCACAGATACTTGCCGCGCCGGCGTAGCCGCCAACCCCAAACCGCGGCGACGACTCCCAGCACCGCCGACCCCAGCAACACCAGTGGACCCCAGTTGCCCACCGTCGCGTTGTCGCCCGCGATCGAAATGGCAATCAGCCACAGCACATAACCGGTGGCCGCACCGCCGATGGCACCGATGATGGTCTCGCCTCGAATCATCGCCCGGCTCAGAAGTTGATCATGTGGCCGGTCAGGCCGTGGAAGCACTCCTGCAGCGCCTCGGACATGGTCGGGTGGGTGTGCACGTTGCGGGCCAGCTCGTTCGCGGTCAGGTCCCATTTCTGCGCCAGGGTGAGTTCGGGCAGCAGCTCGGACACGTCATGGCCGACCAGGTGCCCGCCGATCAATTCGCCGTATTTGGCGTCGGCGATCAGCTTTGACGAAGCCGCTGGGGTCGCCCACGCCGTGCGCTTTCGCGTTGGCGGTGAACGGGAATTTGGCCACCACCACGTCGTAGCCTTCCTCCCGGGCTTGCTCCTCGGTCAGCCCGAAGCTGGCGACGTTCGGCTGGCAGAACGTCGCGCGCGGCAGCATACGATAGTCGCCGAGCGCCAAAGTCTCTGCGCCGGCGATGGTTTCGGCTGCGACCACACCCATCGCCTCGGCGACATGGGCCAGCATCAGCTTCCCGGTGACGTCGCCGATCGCGTAGATGTGGTCGACGTTGGTGCGCATGTAGTCGGTGATCCCGATGGCGCGGCGGTCGGTCAGCGCGACCCCGGCCTTGTCCAAGCCGAAGCCCTCGACGTTGGGCGCAAACCCGATGGCCTGCAACACCTTTTCGGCCTTGAGTTCCTCGGACTTACCGTCCTTGCTGATCGCCACGCGGACCACGGACCCATCGTCGGTGATGGACTCGACCAAGGTTGCGGTCAGGATCTTGACGCCCAGCTTCTTGAACTGCTTCTCGATCTCCTTGGACACCTCGGCGTCCTCGTTGGGCAGCGCGCGCGGCAAGAACTCGACGACGGTCACGTCGACGCCGTAGTTCTTCAGCACATAGCCGAACTCCATGCCAATCGCTCCGCAACCGGCGATGATGATCGACTCCGGCAGCTCCCGGGACAGGATCAGTTCCTCGTAGGTGACCACGTTCTCCGACAGGGACGTGCCGGGAACCAGGCGCGTGCTACTGCCGGTGGCGATGATGATGTTGTCGAACGTGACCGTTTCGGTGCCGCCGTCATTGAGCTCGACCGCGAGCGTGCGCGGATCCGTGAATCGGCCGTAGCCGTGGATCTCGGTGATCTTGTTCTTCTTCATCAGGAAGTGCACGCCGGCGACGCGGCCCTCGGCCACCTTGCGGCTGCGGTCGAAGGCGACTCCGTAATCGAAAGACGCCTCGCCGCTGATACCAAACGTCTTGGCCTCTTTGGTGAAGATGTGCGCGAGTTCGGCGTTGCGCAGCAGCGCCTTGGACGGGATGCAGCCGACGTTGAGGCAGACTCCGCCCCAGTACTTCGGTTCGACGACCGCGGTGTTCAGGCCTAGCTGCGCGGCGCGAATAGCTGCGACATATCCGCCGGGACCAGCTCCAAGGACAACGACGTCATAGTGAGAAGTCACGAGCCCACACTAGTGGGCGATGACTTCTCACTGCACTACACCATGGGTCACCGCACCTACCCTGATGGGTCAATACGGGATGACGCCGATCAGACAATGGCTGGTGCGGGCGCAGTAGTAATAGCCGTACAGGGGTGCCGCGGCGACGACGGAGGCAAACGGCCCCGACATCACCGCGATGGACAGCGCCGAGATCAGCGGCCTGCCTTGCACCATCGCCAGCATCACGCCGCCGACGGTGCACGCGACGACGTAGACCAGCACCATGAACACGGCCGGGGTCTTGTCGATCGTGTGGTACCACCAGTAGAAGAGACTCAGCCCCACCTCGGCCGTCGCGGCCCACACGCCGAAGATCACCAGGACCAATTTCCACCACTTCAGGTACTGGTAGCGGCCGGGCACCGTGACCGACTGCGCCGGTCCGGCCGGCTCGGCCTCCGAGAGTTCGGAAGCGGCAGAAGGAGTCTCGGCCGCATCCTTGTCCGCTGATGTGCCCGGCTTGTCCGCAGCGGCCGGTATCGGCTGCGAGCCGGTGTCGTCGAAGTTCGGCACGAACGGCACCGAATGCTCACCGGTGTCCTCGAAGTCCGGGACGAATCCTTGCGTGCCGGTGTCCTCGAAGTCCGGAACGAACGGCTCGGTCCCCGGGTTCGACGCGCGGTCGTCAGCCACCCGAGGTCACCTCGATGGCGACGAGCACGCCGAACCATCCGGGCGCCATGGCCAGAATGAACGCGCCCAGCATCGTGACCCAACGACGACCGGAGAACAGGATCGTCAGCAGCCCGACCACGCTGGGCAGCCCGACCACCAGGGCGATGACGATGTCGGGGCGGACCCGGGTATGCACCACCACGGTCAACGCCACCCCCGCCAGCAACCCGACCGCGGTGCCGATCAGCATCGCGCTGGCCAGCAGCCAGGGCCGGGGTAGCGGGATCACCTCATCGAGCGTACTGAGTTACCGAGTACGAGGCGGGCACGTTTCCGGCACGGCTTTGTCAATAATCGGGCCCCGAATCGACGGGCGCTCGCCACCTTCGTATGACGCGCCGGTGATCACCGGCACGGCCTCTAGCTGGGCTTTCTCCTCTTCGGTGAAGACGCGGCCGCGACTGAGAAACCGCACGCCTTCGGGTGCTTCCAGGCTGAATCCGCCGCCGCGGCCGGGCACCACGTCGATGACCAGCTGGGTGTGTTTCCAGGCCTGGTACTGCGGGCCCGAGATCCACACCGCGACACCCTCGGCCCCCACATCCAGGAGTCCGAGCAGCACGTCGCGGTCGCCGACGAGGAAGTCGCCGCGTGGGTAGCACATCGGCGACGACCCGTCGCAGCAGCCGCCGGACTGGTGGAACATCACCGGGCCGTGGCGGTCCTGCAGTCGAGCCAGCAGTTCAGCGGCGGCAACCGTGATGACCGCGGCCGCCGGAGCGCTCATCAGAAGAAGCCCTGCGCCTTGTCGGAGTAGGACACCAACAGGTTCTTGGTCTGCTGGTAGTGGTCGAGCGCCATCTTGTGGGTTTCGCGACCAAACCCGGATTGCTTGTAGCCACCGAACGCCGCGTGCGGCGGGTACACGTGATAGCAGTTCACCCACACCCGTCCGGCCTTGATCTCGCGACCGGCACGGTAGGCGGTGTTGCCGTCGCGGCTCCACACCCCGGCGCCCAGGCCGTAGAGGGTGTCGTTGGCGATGCCCATCGCGTCGTTGAAATCGGTGAACGACGTCACCGCCACCACCGGCCCGAAGATCTCCTCCTGGAAGACGCGCATCTTGTTGTTGCCACTGAAGATGGTCGGCTGCATGTAGTAGCCCCCGGACAGGTCCCCGCCGAGCTCGGCACGCTCCCCGCCGGTGATGACCTTGGCGCCCTCTCCCTTGCCAATGTCGATGTAGGACAAGATCTTTTCCAGCTGGTCGTTGGAGGCCTGCGAGCCCAGCATGGTCTCGGTGTCCAGCGGGTCGCCCTGCCGCACCGCCTTGGTTCGGATCGCGGCCAGCTCCAGGAACTCGTCGTGGATGTCGGACTGGATCAGGCTGCGCGACGGGCAGGTGCACACCTCGCCCTGATTGAGGGCGAACATCGTGAAGCCCTCGAGGGCCTTGTCCTGGAAGTTGTCGTTGGCGGCCATCACGTCGGAGAAGAAGATGTTGGGGCTCTTGCCGCCGAGCTCCAGCGTGACCGGGATCAGATTCTGCGACGCGTACTGCATGATCAGCCGGCCCGTGGTGGTCTCCCCGGTGAACGACACCTTGGCGATCCGGTCGCTGGACGCCAGCGGCTTGCCGGCCTCGACGCCGAATCCGCTGACGATATTGACCACGCCCGGCGGGATCACGTCGCCGATCAGCGACATCAGGTAGAGGATCGACGCCGGTGTCTGCTCGGCGGGCTTGAGCACCACCGTGTTTCCGGCGGCCAGCGCCGGCGCCAGCTTCCACGCGCCCATCAGGATCGGGAAGTTCCACGGGATGATCTGTCCGACCACCCCGAGCGGCTCCTGGAAGTGGTAGGCGACGGTGTCGTCGTCGATCTGCGACAGCGACCCCTCCTGGGCGCGGATCGCCGCGGCGAAATACCGGAAATGGTCGGCGGCCAGCGGGATGTCGGCGCCCAGTGTCTCGCGGATCGGCTTGCCGTTGTCCCAGACTTCGGCCAGCGCCAACGAGTCGCGGTTTGCCTCAATACGATCGGCGATCTTGTTCAGCACCGCGGCCCGCTGGGCCGGCGACGCCTTGCCCCACGCCGGGGCGGCCGCATGGGCGGCGTCGAGCGCCTTGTTGACGTCGGCCTCGTCGGATCGCGCCACTTCGCAAAACGTTTGACCCGTGACCGGCGTCGGGTTCTCGAAGTAGAGACCCTTGGCGGGGGCGACCCACTCACCTCCGATGAAGTTGCCATACCGCGACTCGTAGGACATCAGCGCCCCGGCAGAACCTGGACGTGCGAAAACAGTCATCTGCTCGGCTCCTCGCTTGGATCGTCAACCACAGTTGTAATACAGCTCACATTACCGCTGGGGCCACAATGGCTTCCATGACCGCGCAGCCCGCCGAGGACAACGACGACCCCTATCTCTGGCTCGAGGACGTCACCGCCGACAACGCGCTGGATTGGGTGCGCGCGCGCAACGAGCCGACCATCGCGGAATTCGGAGATGCGGATTTCGACGAGATGCGGGCCGAGGCGCTGGAGGTCCTCGATACCGATGCCCGCATCCCGTATGTGCGCCGCCGCGGTGACTACCTGTACAACTTCTGGCGCGATGCCGCCAACCCACGCGGTTTGTGGCGGCGCACCACGCTGGACAGCTACCGTCGCGACTCGCCCGAGTGGGACGTGCTGATCGACGTCGACGCGCTGCGGCGTGCCGACGACGAGAAATGGGTGTGGGCCGGCGCCACGGTGATCGAACCGGAGTTCACTCGCGCGCTGGTCAATCTTTCCCGCGGCGGCTCGGACGCGATGATCGTGCGTGAATTCGACATGATCACACGGGAATTCATCCCCGACGGGTTCGCGCTCCCGGAAGCCAAGTCGCAAATCGGCTGGGCCGACCCGGACACGGTGCTGGTGGGCACGGACTTCGGCGCCGATTCGCTCACCGAATCCGGATATCCGCGGATCGTCAAGCGGTGGCGTCGCGGCACACCGTTGAGCGATGCCGAGACGATCTTCGAAGGCACGCGCACCGACGTCAGCGCGGCCGCGAATGCCGACCGGACGCCGGGCTTCGAGCGCAGCTTCGCGGGCCGTTCCCTCGATTTCTGGAATTCGGAGACCTACGAAGTGCGCGGGTCGGAACTGATCCGCATCGACGTGCCCACCGACGCGAGCGTGTCGGTTCACCGCGAATGGTTGCTGATCGAGCTGCGCACCGATTGGACGGTCGGCACCGCCACCTACCGCGCCGGCTCGCTGCTGGCAGCCGACTATGACGAATTCCTCGGCGGGACAGCGGACTTGCGAGTGGTCTTCGAACCCGACGAGCACACCTGCCTGCATCAGAGCGCGTGGACCCGCGACCGGCTGTTGCTCGTCACCTTGGCCGACGTCGCCAGCCGGGTCGAAATCGTCACGCCCGGCAGCTGGCAGCGCGATGAGATCTCCGGGATCCCGCCGGCGACCAACACGGTGATCGCGGCTGCCGACGACACCGGCGACGAATTCTTCCTGGACTCAAGCGGATTCGATATGCCCTCACAGCTGCTGCGCGGCACCGGATCCGGGCAGCTCGAGCAGATCAAGTCCGCGCCGGGATTCTTCGATGCCGAAAACCTGGACGTGAAACAGTATTTCGTGCCATCGAAGGACGGTACGGCGATCCCCTACTTCGTCGTGCGGTCACGATCCGCGCAACGGCCCGGCCCCACCCTGCTGGGCGGTTACGGCGGGTTCGAGTCCTCCAAGACGCCCGGGTACAGCGGGGTGCTGGGCCGGCTCTGGCTGGCCCGGGGCGGTACCTACGCGATGGCCAACATTCGCGGCGGCGGCGAGTATGGGCCGAGCTGGCACACCCAGGCGATGCGTGAGGGCCGGCATAAGGTCGACGAAGATTTCGCCGCGGTGGCAGACGATTTGGTGAACCGCGGCATCACCACCGTGCAGCAGCTGGGCGCGCAAGGCGGCAGCAACGGCGGACTGCTGATGGGCATCATGCTGACCAAGTACCCGGAGAAATTCGGCGCCCTGGTCTGCGACGTGCCGCTGTTGGACATGAAGCGCTACCACCTGTTGCTGGCCGGCGCGTCGTGGGTCGCCGAGTACGGCGATCCCGACAACCCGGACGACTGGGAGTTCATCTCCAAATACTCGCCATACCAGAATATTTCGGCGACACGCCACTACCCGCAGGTGCTGTTCACCACGTCTACGCGTGACGACCGGGTGCACCCCGGCCACGCCCGCAAGATGGTCGCCGCCCTGCAAGCTGCGGGCCATAAGGTGTGGTTGTACGAGAACATCGAGGGCGGGCACGCCGGCGCGGCGGACAACGAGCAGGCCGCGTTCAAGGCGGCCCTGAGCTATTCGTTCCTTTGGCAGACGTTGGGAGACCACGCGTGAAGATCCTCGACATCATCGAGCTCGGCTTAGTGATTGCCGGGCTGGTCCTGATCATCGCCGGCTGGGCGCAGTCACGCTTTCGCTTCATCGGCGAGCGCCGCAAGGGCCGGTACTTCTACTGGGGAACCTCGGCTCTCGGCATCATCTTTTTCGCCTTCGGCACCGGCCAACTCTGGCCCAACGGTGTCATGACGACGTTGATCTTCAGCGCCATCGTCGTGACCACGGCCTACCTGACAACGCCGTACCTGAAGATCGGCGACCGGATCTATGCGTCGACTCCGGAAAATCGCGAGCCCGACCCGCCCGTCGAGGAGCGCTAGCCCACACTTGGGCTATGTCAGTATCCGAGCCCGACTTCGAGACCCTGCTGTACAAGACCGCCGGCCCGGTCGCCACCATCACGCTGAACCGCCCCGAGCACCTCAACACCATCGTCCCGCCGATGCCCGACGAGATCGAGGCCGCGATCGGCCTGGCCGAGCGGGATCAGGGCATCAAGGTCATCGTGCTGCGCGGCGCCGGCCGCGCCTTCTGCGCCGGCTACGACTTCGGCGGCGGCTTCCAGCACTGGGGCGAGATCATGATGACCGACGGCAAGTGGGATCCGGGCAAGGACTTCGCGATGATCAGCGCCCGTGAGACCGGCCCGACAAGTAAGTTCATGGCCATCTGGCGGGCGTCCAAACCGGTGATCGCTCAGGTGCATGGCTGGTGTGTGGGCGGGGGCAGCGACTACGCGCTGTGCGCCGACATCATCGTCGCCAGCGAAGACGCCGTGATCGGCACGCCGTACAGCCGGATGTGGGGGGCCTACCTGACCGGCATGTGGCTGTACCGGCTGAGCCTGGCCAAGGCCAAGTGGCACTCGCTGACCGGCCGGCCGCTGACCGGCGTCCAGGCCGCCGAGATCGAGCTGATCAACGAGGCGGTGCCGTTCGAACGCCTCGAGGCGCGGGTCGCCGAGATCGCCGCCGAGCTAGCGCAAATCCCGCTGTCGCAGCTGCGGGCGCAGAAGCTGGTCGTCAACCAGGCCTACGAGAACATGGGCCTGGCCTCCACCCAGACGCTGGGCGGCATCCTGGACGGCCTGATGCGCAATACCCCCGACGCGCTCGACTTCATCAACACCGCCGAAACCCAGGGAGTACGGGCAGCGGTGCAGCGGCGCGACGGGCCGTTCGGCGACTACAGCCAGGCGCCAGCCGACCTGCGGCCCGACCCCTCACACGTCATCGTCCCTGATGGCGACGGCTAATAAGACGGACTAGAAGTCGACCAAGACTCGCCCGCGGCCCACCACAAGTGCTACCGTAACAACTATGTCTCGGCTGAGTTCGTGCCTGCGTGCAGGCGCCGTTTTCCTTGCAATGGGTATGGCCGCTGTGACCGTCCCGACGACCGCGGTGGCGGACTCCACGGAGGATTTCCCGATCCCCCGCCGGATGATCAACACCACCTGTGACGCCGAGCAGATTCTCGCGGCGACCAGGGACACCAGCCCGGTGTACTACCAGCGGTACATGATCGACTTCAACAACCACCCGAACGTCAACCAGGCGGCCATCGACAAGGCGCACTGGTTTTTTGCGTTGTCACCGCAGGACCGTAGGGGCTATTCCGAAAACTTTTTTGCACCGCAGGCCGATCCGCTGTGGCTGGCCTGGCCCAACCACATGAAGATCTTCTTCAACAACAAGGGTGTCGTCGCCAAGGCCACCGACGCCTGCAGCACGTACCCACCCGGCGACATGTCGGTATGGAACTGGGGCTAGCTCAACGCTTCCCGTTCAATTAACCCCGGGCCTGGCCCGGGGTTAATTTGTTTCACTCCGGTACGGCTGGGTGGGCGTCAGTAGTGCGGAGAGCTCGCCTGGAAGCGATCGGTGTTGGCCGCCTCCCCGTTGGGCGACTGACCATTGCTGGGCGACCGCACGGGTTCATCGAGCAGGGTGCGAACCGCGGGACGCGACCCGTACGGCTGCAGCATCCGACTGGCCGGACGCGGGCGAACTTGCGTCGGCCACCAGAACCAGCGGCCCATCAAGGCGGCGACCGACGGCATCATGAACGAACGCACGATCAGCGTGTCGAACAACAGACCAAGAGCGATGGTGGTTCCCACCTGCCCCATGACCCGTAGCGGGCTGATCGCAAACGTCGACATGGTGGCGGCGAACACCAGACCGGCAGACGTCACCACCGCGCCGGTGCCGGCCATGGACCGGATGATCCCGGTCTTTATTCCGGCTTGGATCTCCTCTTTGAACCGGGAAACCAGCAGCAGGTTGTAATCGGATCCCACCGCCAACAGCAGGATGACCGACATCGCCAGCACCATCCAGTGCAGCTCAATGCCCAGGATGTCCTGCCAGACCAACACCGAGAGTCCGAACGAGGCCCCCAAAGAAATCAGCACCGTCCCCACGATCGTGATCGCGGCGACCAGGCTGCGGGTGATGATCAACATGATGATCAAAATGAGGCTGGCCGCCGATATCCCGGCGATCATCAGGTCGTACTTGGATCCGTCACGCATGTCCTTGTAGACCGCGGCCGTACCACCCAGCCAGATCTTGGAACCCTCCAGTGGCGTGCCCTTGATGGCTTCCTTCGCCGCCAACTTGATCGGGTCGACGTGCGAAATCCCTGCGGGCGTCGCCGGAGGGACGTCATGGGAGATGATAAAACGGGCGGCGTGGCCGTCGGGTGACAGGAACATCTTCAAGCCGCGCTTGAAATCGGGGTTGTCGAAAACCTCCGGCGGAATGTAGAACGAGTCGTCGTTCTTGGCCGCGTCGAATGCCTGACCCATGGCGGTCGAGTTCTGGCTCATCACGTCCATCTGGTCATACATGGAGTTCATCGAGCTGTGCATGGTCAGCATCATCTGCTTCATCGTCGTCATGGTCGCGATCATCGGCGGCATCTGCGCGAGCATCTGCGGCAGCAACGCGTCCATCTGGGCGAGATCGTCGGAAAGATACTTGAACTTTTCGACGATCTGATCCAGGCCGTCGAGGGCGTCCAGGATAGATCGCAGCGACCAGCAGACCGGGATGTCGAAGCAGTGCTTCTCCCAATAGAAGTAGCTGCGGATCGGCCGGAAGAAGTCGTCGAAATTGGCGATCTCGTCACGCATATTGCTTGTGACGTCCAGCATTTCGTGCGTCAGGCCGTCCATGTGGTGCGTGACGGCGGCCATCTTCGACGTGATCTCGTACATGCGCTGCATCGTGTCGATGGACATCTGCATCGCGTCGGCCTGCTTCAGCATGTCGGCCATCCGCTTCTTCATGTACTCCTGGTTTTCGACCTGCGTCGTGTTCTGCATGCTGATCTGGAACGGGATCGACGTGTGCTCGATCGGCGCTCCCAGCGGCCTGGTTATCGTCTGAACGCGGGCGACGCCGGGGATATGGAAGACGCCCCTGGCGATCCTGTCCAGCACCAACATGTTTGCCGGATTCCGCATGTCGTGATCGGTCTCGATCATCAGCAGTTCCGGATTCATCCGGGCGTTGGAGAAATGCCGCTCCGCGGCCTCATATCCGACGACCGCCTTCGTGCTCTCAGGCAGGTACTGGCGGTTGTCATAATTGGTCCGGTATCCGGGCAGCGCGAGCAGGCCGATGAGCGCGATGCCGATCGACACGGCCAGGATCGGCCCGGGCCACCGGACGATGGCGGTACCCACCCGCCGCCAACCCCGGGTCCGCATCTTGCGTTTGGGGTCGAACAAGCCGAACCGACTTCCCACCGTCAACACGGCCGGGCCCAGCGTGAGCGCCGCAAGTACGGCGACAAGCGTCGCCCACCGCGCACGGGACGCCCAGGCTCTGGAAATACGGAAGGCGGGTGAAGCTGAGGCAATACATCGCTCCGGCGATGGTCAGACCGGAGCCCAGCACCACGTGCGCGGTCCCGTGGAACATGGTGAAGAAGGCCTGCGTCCCGGTCCTCGCCGAGCGACCGCGCCTCCTGATACCTGCCCAGCACGAAGATCGCGTAGTCGGTACTCGCCGCGATCACCATCAGCACCAGCAGGTTCACCGCGAAGGTCGATAGGCCAATGATGTCGTTATCGGCCAGAAACGCGACAACCTGCCGCGCCGCAAAAAGTTCGAGCACCACCATCAGCAGGGTGACGAACACGGTGACGATCGAGCGGTACACCCACATCAGCATCACGATGATCACGACGAACGTGAGCAGGGTGACCAAGATGACGCCCTTCTCACCGGCGGCCGACTGATCGGCGGTCAGGGCCGCGGCGCCGGTCACATAGGCCTTGACCCCGGGCGGCGGCGACGTGTCGTCCACCAGCTTGCGGACCGACTTGACGGACTCATTGGCCTTGGTCTCGCCCTGGTTACCCCGCAGGTACACCTGCACATAGGCGGCCTTACCGTCCGTGCTCTGCGAGCCGGCCGCCGTCAGCGGATCCCCCCAGAAGTCCTGGACGTGCTCGACGTGCGTCGTGTCGGCCTCCAGCTTCTTGATCAGCTGGTCGTAGTAGTGGTGCGCGTCATCACCGAGCGGCTTGTCGCCCTCCAGGACGACCATGATCGCGCTGTCGCTCTCGAACTCGTTGAACACCTTGCCGACGCGCTGAGTCGCCTGCATCGATGCCGCCTCTTTCGGGCTCATCGGCACCGTGTGTTCCTTGCCGACTTTCTCGAGATCGGGCACGAACATGGACAGGCATACGACCATCCCGATCCAGCCCAGCACGATCAGCAGCGCGTACTTGTGCACCGTCCGCGCAAAAAACGGCATGTGGGGAAGGCCGACGGCGGCGTTGTCGCTCATGCGGACTTCACTATGCAAAAGGTTTCAGCGTTCACTCCGGTGATCGACCGTTCGTCTTTGACCACGTCGTTCACGATGATCTGGCAGCCGATCTGGTCTCCGTCGGTCTGCGCGACCACGTTGACGCTCACCGACGGCAGCGTCGTGGTGACCGAGAGCGTCCAGGGCAGCGGCACGTTGTCTATGCGCCGCGGCTGGGCGTTGATGTCCAGGTAGTTGATGTTGGCGGTGGATCCAGACCCGTAGACCTTGTAGACCACGTGCTTCGGGTTGAAGGGTTTGATGTCGTCCAGGCTGCTGTTGCCGATCCCCGAAGTGTCGTGATTGCCGAAGAAGGAGCGCAGGCGAAGGACGCAGAACCCCGCCACAGCGATCACCAAGGCGATGACCAATACGATCCAAATCTTCTTCACCGCGTTGGCAACAGGAGCCTTTGCCACCCGATCACCTTCCGCTAACCGAGCGGCCAACCGCCCGTCCCATTGCGCACCGGTTGCTTTGGTGCGCTAAGTATCCTAAACACGCCTGGGCGCGAGCGCGTGCCGCGCCAAGTTCCAGGTTCGGCATCGACTCGACCGCTCCCCGTTCGCACATACCAATCTGCTTTCCGCTCATGGCGATTCGCAGAGAAGGCCGATGCAAGTCGCCGTCAGCACCCGGGTCAGGGCGGGCGCGAATTCGATGTTCCATTCGGACGGCATCACCTCCGGCTCGTCGGCGTAGGCATCGGTGAGCCGCTCCGGCGGGTTGGCGATCTGCCAGAAAGCGGCGGCCAACGAGTAGGCGGCGATCAAGCTGTCGAACGCGCCGGAGCGGCCGAGCTTGGGCAGCGCGCGCTCGATGGCGTCGGCGAGGGCGACCGCGGCGGCGGAGATCGTTCGCCGGATGTCGACAACGCGCTCGACCTCCACCTCGTGCTCGAGGTGCAGGTGAAGGTTGGCCAGCAGGTCGCAAAACAGTGGGTCGGCGGCCAGCCCGTTGGCCAATGTTTCGGCCACCCGCGCCGGCGACATGGCACCCGGCTCGGCCAGCTCCTCGCACACCGTCCCCGACCATCGCACCCAGCCCTCGGCGGTCAGGTGCAGCAGAACCTCCTTGTGAGAGGTGAAGTAGCGACGCACCGCCGAGTAGTGAATGCCGGCACGACCGGCGACAGCGGTCAGCGTCACCGACGCGACGCCGGTCTCGCGGGCCAGGGACCGCGCGGCCTCGACGAGTGCCGCCGCACGTCGGCGCTTGTTCTCTTCCGAACGGGCGCGCTGGAAGGTGAGTTGCGCCACCAACGGAGGATAACGCACATGATGTGATTTGTATAACGCACATTACGTGCTTTGTGTGGTGCGGCTACCGTAGGGATCCGTCAGGCTTGAACCAATCCGTATCCCCGGTCGTCTCGAATAACACGTATGCAGACAATTGCGCTCATCGGCTTCCTCGGCGGCCTGATCACCGGCATTTCACCGTGCATCCTGCCGGTGCTCCCGGTGATTTTTCTGTCCAGCATGGACAGCGGCACCGGCGCCAGCAGTCGCAGCATGCGCGCCACAACCCGTCCATACATGGTGATCGCGGGTCTGGTGTGCAGCTTCAGCATCGCCACGCTGATCGGGTCCGCGCTGCTGCAGGCACTGCATCTGCCGCAGGACGCCATCCGGTGGGCCGCCCTGGTGGTGCTGACCCTGATCGGACTGGGATTGATCTTCCCACCGCTGCAACACTTGATCGAGCGGCCCTTCGCATTCCTGCCTCAACGCCAAATCGGCAGCAGCACGGACGGTTTCGGGCTGGGCCTGACGTTGGGTGCGCTGTACGTGCCGTGCGCGGGTCCGGTGCTGGCCGCGATCGTGGTCGCCGGCGGCACGGCGTCGCTGGGCCCCGCCGCGGTCGTGTTGACCGCGGCGTTCGCGCTCGGTAATGCGTTGCCGCTGCTGGCTTTCGCGCTGGCCGGCAGGCACGTCGCCGGCCGCGTTGCGGCCTTCCGCCGTCGGCAGCGCCCCATTCAGATCGTCGGCGGCATCATGATGATCGTGCTGGCGGTGGCGCTGGTGTTCAACCTGCCCGCAATGCTGCAGCGTGCCGTACCCGACTACACGGCCGCGATGCAGAATCGCTTGGACACCAAAGAAATCCAGCGTTCCCTGGCGCCCGAGAACACGCAGCCACCGACGTCGGGCAGCGTGCTGCAGCTCGGTGAGGGCAAGACGAGCAACGGTCTACCGACCAACTGCACCGACGGTTCCACCGAGCTGCAACAGTGCGGGCAGGCACCCGGCATCACCGGCATCACCGGCTGGCTCAACACCGCGGACGGCAAACCGCTGGACCCTGCATCGGTGCGGGGCAAGGTGGTGCTGATCGACTTTTGGGCCTACTCCTGCATCAACTGCCAGCGCGCCATCCCGCACGTCGTCGATTGGTACAACCGCTATCGCGACGCCGGATTGGTGGTCATCGGGGTGCACACACCCGAGTACGCCTTCGAGCGGGTTCCCGACAACGTGGCCAGTGGCGCCGCCGGGTTGCACATCGACTACCCGATCGCGCTGGACAACGACTACGCGACCTGGAACGCCTTCAACAACATGTACTGGCCGGCTGAGTACCTGATCGACGCGAACGGAACCCTGCGGCACACCAAGTTCGGCGAAGGCGACTACGACGGCACCGAAAAGCTGATCCGCCAACTGCTGGTCGACGCCAACCCGAACGTCCAGCTGCCGGCGCCGGTGAACGGCGCCGACACCACCCCGAAGACCAACCTCACACCCGAGACCTACCTGGCGCCCGACAAGGCCACCACCTACGGCGGCGACGGCGGCTACCAGGCGGGCAGTGCCGCGTTCAGCTTCCCGGCGCAGCTGGCCAACGATAAATTCGCTTTGCGCGGCCGGTGGACGCTGGATGACCAGGGCGTCACCGCCGGAAGCGACGACGCCGCCATCCGGCTGAACTACACGGGCAGGAACGTCTACGCCGTCGTCGGCGGCACCGGAACCATCACCGTGACCCGCGACGGCAAGACCACCACCACACCGATCGGCGGTGCTCCCACCCTGCACCAGATCGTGGCCGATGACAGCGCGCACCGCGATCAGCTCGACATGCAAGTCAGCAACGGCTTACAGGTGTTTTCGTTCACTTTCGGCTAGACATCGGTAAGCACGCAGCTTCCCATCCGCCAGCTCGTTGGCTCCGAATAGGGATTGTGGATTCGTCACACGCGCGGTCGGTCGCGGTCATCGGCAGCGGCGTGGCCGGCCTCACCGCCGCCTACGTCCTGTCCGGCCGTGACCGCGTCACCCTGTATGAGGCCGATGTGCGGCTGGGCGGCCATGCACACACTCATTTCGTGGACGACGGTGGCGGCGACGGGAACCTCATCGGCGTCGACTCGGCGTTCCTGGTGCACAACGACCGGACCTATCCGACGCTGTGCCGGTTGTTCAGCGAACTCGGGGTCCAAACCCAGCCGTCGGAAATGTCGATGTCGGTGCGTGCCGACGACATCGGGCTCGAATACGCCGGGGCGCTGGGGGCCAGCGGGCTGTTCGCGTGCCGTCAGTCGCTGCGGCCCCGCTACCTGCTGATGCTCGGTGAGATCGTCCGGTTCCACCGCGCGGCCTCGCGGCTACTGCGCGAGGGCACCGCCGAAGGCGACCTGGAGACACTGGAAGCCTTCCTGAACCGGCACCGCTTCTCGTCGTATTTCATCGACTTTTTCATCACCCCCCTGGTGGCCGCGGTGTGGTCGTGTGCCGGCGACGACGCGCTGCGCTACCCGGCCCGCTATCTGTTCGTCTTCCTCGACCATCACGGAATGCTGTCGGTTTTCGGGTCCCCCACCTGGCGCACGGTGACAGGAGGCTCGGCGCACTACGTGCAGGCCGTCGCGGCCCGGCTCGCCGAGGTGTCGACCGGGACGCCGGTGCATTCGCTGCGGCGGGTACCCGACGGCGTGTGGGTGCGGGCCGGCAACAACGCGCCGCGGTTTTTCGACGCGGCCGTCGTCGCCGTGCATCCCGACCAGGCGCTGCTGCTGCTCGACGATCCGAACCCGTGGGAGCGCGCGGTGCTGGGCGCGATTTCGTACTCGACCAACGAGGCGCAGTTGCACACCGACGAATCGGTGCTTCCCCGGCATCGCCGTGCGCGGGCATCATGGAATTACCTGGTTACCCCCGGGGACGACCATGTGGTCGTCACCTATGACGTCAGCAGACTGATGCGACTGGACGCCCATACCCGATACCTGGTGACCCTGGGCGGCCACGACCGTGTCGATCCGGCGTCAGTGATCGCCGAGATGACCTACAGCCATCCCTTGTACACGCCGGAATCCGTTGCGGCCCAGGCATTGTTGCCGACACTGGACGACGATCGGGTGGCCTTCGCGGGCGCCTACCACGGCTGGGGGTTTCACGAGGACGGGGCCGCCTCGGGCCTGGCTGCGGCGCGACGCCTCGGCGCCGACTGGCCGACGGCGACCCGGCCGGAGGCGGTGGCCCGATGCTGACGGCGACGCCCGCGATCTACCGCACCACAATCAGCCACGCACGGCAGGCACCGGTGCGCCATTCGTTCGAATACCGAAGCTACAGCTGGTATGTCGACGTCGACGACCTGCCCCGGCTGCCCTGGTGGTTACGACCGTTCGCCGGGTTCCGCGCCTCGGATCACTTCGCCAGCCCGCCGCACGGCTCGCTGCGCGACCGGCTCGGCGTCCTCTTCGCCGACCGCGGACTGGCCGCTCCCGAGGGCCGCATCACCGCGCTGTTGCAGGCCCGGGTTTTCGGGTACGTGTTCAACCCGCTCAGCGTCTTTTGGTGCCACGATCGCGATGGCCGGCTGCGCTATGTGATCGCCGAGGTACACAACACCTACGGCGAGCGCCACGCCTACCTCTTGCCGCCGGCCGACCTGCCGGTGGTCACCGAGAAGAAGCTCTATGTGTCGCCGTTCAACGCGGTGGACGGCTACTACCTGGTGCGAGCACCCCGGCCCGACAGCGAAGTCGACATCACCGTGGAACTGCGTCGCGATCGTCAGCCCACGTTCGTGGCCAACATGCGCGGACACCGGCGGCCGGCGACCAACCGACAGGTCGCGATCATGCAAATCGTTTCGCCGCTGGCACCCTTGCTGGTGGCCGCACGTATCCGAATTCAGGGGATCAAACTGTGGTTACGTCGAGTTCCGTTGGTACCGCGATGACCGTATCGACCATCCGAAAACCCTCGGCAGCAATCGATTCCAGGCGCTGGCCGGCGATCGCGAGGGTGCCGTCCGGGCCCGTCGGCGCCACGGCGGCCGTGGCCGCCGACCGGCTGCTGCGACGGGCGGCCGCTCGCCTGCCGCTGCGACTGGCCTACCCCGACGGCACGGTGGTCGGTGCGGGCGACCCGACGGTGCCGACCTTGGTTGTCCACCAGCCGGAAGCGCTGGCGCGCCGGATCGGGCGCTACGGCCTGATCGGATTCGGCGAGTCGTACATGGCCGGCGAATGGTGCTCGGATGACCTCACCGGGCTGTTGACGATATTCGCCACCTCGGTGGGTCACCTGGTGCCGCGCCCGCTGCAATGGCTGCGTCCGATCGGCCCGGCCTTCCGGCCGCGGTGGCGGGGCGCCAGCCGAGAACGCGCCCGGCGCAACATCGCCGAGCATTACGACCTGTCCAACGACTTGTTCGCTGAATTCCTCGACGAGACCATGACGTACTCCTGCGCACTGTTTGACCGGCTGCCCGCGTCGCCGTCGGATTTGGCTGCGGCGCAAGGCCGCAAGATCGATCGGCTGCTCGACATCGCCGGAGTTCACCGGGGCAGCCGGATTCTCGAAATCGGCACCGGGTGGGGAGAGCTGTGCATCCGGGCGGCCGCCCGCGGAGCAGACGTCCGCTCGGTGACCTTGTCGGTTGAGCAGCAGCAGCTGGCGCGGCTTCGGGTGGCCGCGGCAGGGCTGTCCGACAAGGTGGCGATCGACCTCTGCGATTACCGCGACGTCGACGGGTGTTATGACGCCGTGCTGTCGGTCGAGATGATCGAGGCGGTGGGATTCCATGCGTGGCAACGATATTTCGCCACTCTCGAGCGGCTGGTGCGGCCGGGCGGCCGGGTGGCGATCCAAGCGATCACGATGCCGCACACCCGGATGATGGCCAGCCGCAACACACACACCTGGATCCAGAAGTACATCTTCCCCGGCGGACTGCTGCCGTCCACCCAGGCCATCTCCGCGATCACCGAGCGGCGCACCGATTTACGCACGGTAGACCTGACCTCGCTGCGCCCGCACTACGCCGAGACGCTACGGCTGTGGCGTGAGCAGTTCATCAAACAGCGAGACCGATTGGCGCAGTTGGGCTTCGATGACGTGTTTCAACGGATGTGGGAGCTGTACCTGGCATATTCGGAAGCGGGCTTCCGGTCGGGTTATCTGAACGTCTACCAGTGGACGTTCGAACGGGAGGAGTGCCGATGAGCCACGTGAGCTTTGCCCAGAACTTGGCCCAGGTATCCGGTGCCTCGGTTTTGGTTCTCGCCGTGGTGCATTCGGTCACGTTCGCCATCGGCAGGCGCATCGGCCGCTACAACGTCGTCGACGTGGCGTGGGGCATCGGCTTCGTCGCCATCGCCGCCGCCGGCGCTGCGCTCGGCCACGGCGACCCGACCCGGCGCTGGCTGCTGCTTGCGCTGACGACGGTCTGGGGCCTGCGGCTGAGTTGGCACATCCAGCGCAAAACCGTCGGCAAGGGCGAGGATCCCCGCTACGCCGCCATGCTCCGGAATGCCACACCCGGACAGGTGGCGCTCAAAGTCTTTCTGCTGCAGGGGTTTATCACCTGGTTCGTCTCCTTCCCGCTGCAGCTGTCGGCGGTGACCGGGCCTACGCCCAAACCGCTGACCGCGGTTATGGCGCTGGGTGTGGCCGTCTGGCTGGTGGGTATCACCTTCGAAGCCGTCGGCGACCGGCAGCTGCAGGTCTTCAAGTCGGACCCGGCCAATCGCGGCGTAGTGATGGATCGTGGCCTATGGGCGTGGACGCGTCACCCCAATTACTTCGGCGATGCCACCGTGTGGTGGGGGTTGTGGCTGATCACCGTCAACGGCTGGTGGCCACTGGCCACGGTGGGCTCGCCACTGCTGATGACGTACTTCCTGGTCTACGTGACCGGCGCCCGGCTGACCGAGAAGTTGATGGCCGGCCGTCCGGGCTTCGCGGAATACCAGCAAAGGACGGCGTGTTTCTTCCCGCGACCACCGCGACCGGCGCGGTAACCGTCGCCGCTGCGGGACCATGGGGAGCGATAGGCTACCTGACAATGACCGGACTGCCGCAGCTGAGCAGCGAGCTGGATGTGTTGCTGCGCGAGGTCGCGCGCGGAGACACCCAGGCTTTCGCGGCGGTCTACGACCTCACCAAGAGCCGGGTGTTCGGGCTGGTGATCCGGGTTCTGCGGGATGCCGGCTACAGCGAGGAAACCACCCAGGAGATTTATCTCGAGGTGTGGCGGTCGGCATCGGAATACGACCCTGCCCGCGGCTCCGCGCTGTCCTGGCTGCTGACCATGGCACACCGGCGGGCTATCGACCGGGTGCGCTCCGAAGAGGCCGGCAGCCGCCGGGAATCGCGCTACGGCGCGGCCAACGTCGACACCGCCAGTGACGTGGTCGCCGACTCGGCCATCGCCGGTGACGAGCGCCGCCGGGTGGCCGACTGCCTCGGCTCGCTGACCGATGCGCAACGGCAGTGCATCGAGCTGGCCTACTACGGCGGGCTGACCTATGCCGAGGTGTCGCAGCGGTTGGCCGCCAATCTGTCGACGATCAAATCGCGTATCCGTGACGCGTTGCGCGGGCTGCGTAACTGCCTGGACGTGCCATGACCGACCCCACCGACTTCGAACTGCTCGAGCTGGCCACGCCGTATGCCCTGCACGCCGTGTCCGACGTGGAGCGCGCCCACATCGACCGGCAGATCGCGGGCGCGCCTGCGTCGGTCGCGGCGGCCTTCGCCGAGGAAGTTCGCGCCGTGCGCGAAACGATGGCCGTCGTCTCGGCCTCGACCGTCGCCGAACCGCCGGCGCAGTTGCGGGCGGCCGTGCTGGCGATCGCCGCGTCGAACCAGCCGAAGCAGCAACGACGTTGGCGCACAACGGCATTGATATCGGTGGCGGCGGCGATCGTGGCGGGGTTGACGGCATTCGGCGTACAGACGCTGTTGCGGCCAACGCCGACGCAGTCGGTCGCCGAGCAGGTAATGGCGGCCCCGGACGTGCGGACGGTTTCGCGTCCACTGGCCAACGGGACGGCCACGGTGGTGTTCTCACGCGACCGCGGCGCGGGTGTGCTGGTGATGAACAACGTGCCACCGCCGAGTCCGGGCACCGTCTACCAGATGTGGTTGATCGATACCAAGGGCCCGACCTCGGCCGGGACGATGGGCACGGCGGCGGTCTCGCCCTCGACGACGGCCACGCTGACCAACCTCGGAAAGTCGACGGCGCTGGCCTTCACCGTCGAACCCGGCGCCGGCTCAACGCAGCCGACCTCGCCGATATTGGCTACGCTGCCGCTCGGCTAGGTGTTCTGACCTGAGAGGTTAGGTACGCGGCTGGCGGGTGGTTGGCCGCCGAGTGCGGTGTGGCCGCGGTGGTGATTGTAGGTGTGTAGCCAGGTCGTGAACGCGTCGCAGCGTTCAGTGTCGCTGCGGTAGAGGCGGGCGTAGGCCCATTCATCGGCCAGGGTGCGGTGGAATCGTTCTACCTTGCCGTTGGTCTGCGGTCGGTAAGGCCGGGTTCGCCGGTGATCGATCGCGCCGAGAGCTTCGGCGAAGACCCGTGACCGATAGCAGGCTCCATTGTCGGTCAACACATTTCGTACGGTGATGCCGTGTTCGGCGAACCAGGCGTTCGCGCGGCCCCAAAAGGCAGCGGCGGTGTCTTTGCGTTCGTCGGCAAGTAGTTCGCTGTAGGCCAGCCGTGAATGCCCGTCGATCGCGGTGTGCAAGAAGTGATAACCGCGCACCGGCTGCCGGTAGGCGTTGAGCAGCCCCGAACTCTTGTCGGCCTGATGATTGCGCTTGCCGATCGAGCGGCCCAGCATCCGCCAGCCGCCACCGGCGGGAATCTTGCCCAATTTCTTGACGTCGATATGCACCATGTCGCCGCATCGTGCCGGCTCCATCCGGCGGATGACCCGGCCGGTAGGGCGGTCTAGCCAGCGCAGTCTGGCCATCCCGTAACGGGTCAGCACGCGGTGCACAGTCGAGGGATGCAGACCCAGCAGATAGCCGATGCGCGCTGGTCCCCAGCGTCGCAGCACGCGAACCTTAATGATGCGTCGCTCCGTGCGCGTTGGCGTACGTGCTGGACTGCGGCGAGGACGTGAGGACCGGTCGGCCATCCCGACGGGACCCTGAGCCCGGTACCGCTTGGCCCAGCGCGCCGCGGTGGTGACCGAGACTTGGAACCGTTCGGCGGCTCGACGCAGCGGCCAACGATCATCGACGACACAACGAGCCAGCCGCAGCCGACCAGTTTCAGACAAAGGGGCATTACGGTGGGACACGAAGACCTCCAGAGTGAAAGCGTTCCTAGACAGCTCGCACTTCACTCGGAGGTCTTCGTCATGTCACCACGCCACGCCGTCACCAACGTCCGTGGTCAGTACAGCTAGGCCTTCTTCACCAGGCTGCCCAGCATCGCGACGATCACGCCGAACACCACCAGCCCCGCGCCGGCAGCCAATGTCAGATTCAGCCAGTCCCGCAGACCGGACTCGGCGGTGTGCACCATGACGTCGGCAATCTGGCGGATATCGCCGGTGGCGCGATTGAGCGCGTCATTGGTGTAGCGGCCCGCGACTTCGATGCCGACCCACCCGGCCGCCCCGACGAGCAGCGCCGAGACGCCGAGACTGGTCAGCGCCTTGCCGCGGCGCCGGGCGGCGAGCACCGTCAGCAGTGCGCACACACCGCAGAGCGCCGCCGCACCCAGACTCGCCCACTTGCCCCAGGCGCCCACGCGGCTCAGCTCCCCCTGCCGCAGCGAGTGCGGCACCGAAGCCGTCAGCGGCACGGTCAGCGTCGCGGGCACCTTCACGTCGTGCTCGCTCAAGATCTGCGCAAACGCGCTGTCGTTGAGCATCGGGGCCACGTCGACCGACCAGGAATCGCCGGACCCCGCATCGGCGAACAGCCAGCGGTGCGCCGCCCGGTTCGCCGTCGCGAACAGCGGTGGAAACGAGGAACCGGCCGTGAATGCGCCGGCAGCGTCGCGCACCTGCGAGCTGTCGACCGGATAGTGTCCGCCGCCGTGCTCGGCGATCAGCGTCATCGTCCGGGTGGTCAGTTCACCGGCCATTGCGGACTGCAGGCCGGGATCGCCCGCCGCCTGCTGGGCCAGCGCCGCGTAGCCGTTCTCGTCGACGAGATTGCGCTGTGCCCATGCCGCGGGGACCGCCACCGCCAGCGCGACCGTGGTGAACAGCCACAGCAGAAGCGTCGCGATGAACCGCACCTGCCCAATCTACGGGCCGATCTACGGCGCGATCCCCCGCACGTATGCCGCTTGCCCGAGGTGCTGGGCGCAATCGTCGATGATGCTGACGATCCGGGCGCTGGCCGTCACCGGCGGATCCCAATTGGTGTCCACCACGCGAGCCAGCTCGTCGGCCGTCACGCCGGCGACATACTCGCAGGTGAACTTGTGCACCGCGTGGTAGTAGCCGGACAGCAGGGCGACCGGGGCGCGCACCTTCGCCACGTCCGCGGCGCTGTGGCCGTAACCGGTGTCACGGCGGGGCAGGTCCAGCGCGAAGCGGTCCACCCAGCCGTCGCGGGTCCACACCTCTTCCACGCCGGCCACGTCGGCCAGCTGGATGTCCTGCACCCGGGCGCTGTGCCAGATCAGCCAGGCGATGGTGTTGGCATCCGGGCTCGGACGGTAATTGGACAGCTCGTCAGTCAGTCCATCGGTGAGCTCATCGACGTGTTCGATCAACCGGGTGAACGCGTCGCGGAGTAACTCGCGGGCGGCGGCGTCGGTATCTGACATACCGCCGACCTTACGGTGGTCGATCACGAAAACATCGTGGCACGAGTCCATGCGCGGTCGTAGATTGATGAGGTGATCTACGACCTGCTCATTCGCAACGGCACCATCGTCGACGGGCTGGGGGGCGAGCCCTACGTCGGCGACGTCGGCGTGCATGGTGGCGTCATTGTGGCCGTTGGGCCACAAAAAGACACAGTGAACGGCGACACCGCCGAGCGCGAGATCGACGCCACCGGCTTGTTGGTCACACCGGGTTTCGTCGATCTGCATACGCACTACGACGGCCAGTCCATCTGGTCGGAACGCCTGACGCCGTCCTCGGCGCACGGGGTGACCACCGTGGTGATGGGCAACTGCGGCGTCGGCTTCGCGCCCTGCCGGCAGGAAGACCACGACGTGCTCGTCGACGTGATGGCCGGCGTCGAAGACATTCCGGGCGTCGTGATGACCGACGGCCTGCCGTGGAGCTGGGAAACCTTCCCCGAGTACCTGAACGCGCTGGAAGCGGGCAAGCGCGACATCGACGTGGCCGCCTACCTTCCGCATTCACCGCTGCGGGTCTACGTGATGGGCCAGCGCGGTGCCGATCGCGAACCTGCCACGGCCGACGACCTCGCGAAGATGCGGTCGCTGGCCAAGGAGGCCATGGAGGTCGGGGCGCTGGGCTTCGCGTCGTCACGGCTGACTATCCACAAGACCGAAAGTGGTTCGCCCATCCCGAGTTACGACGCTGCCCGCGAGGAGATCGAGGAGATCGCCAAGGGCGTCGTCGACGGCGGCGGCGGGCTGCTGCAATTCGTGCCCGACATTCCGGCCGGCGGATACCAGCCGGTGCTGCAGACGGTGTTCGACGTCGCCGAGGAGGTCGGGCTGCCGGTCACCTTCACGCTCGTCGTCGGCAATGCCGGCGACCCGACGTGGCCCGACGCGATCAACATGGTCGAGAAGGCCAACGCGGCCGGCGGCGATATCACCGCGCAGCTGCTGCCGCGCCCGATCGGGTTGATCATCGGGCTGCAACTCACCGCCAACCCGTTCGTGCTCTACCCCAGCTATCAGGAGATTGCGCACCTGCCGCTGGCAGAGCGGGTCGCCGAGATGCGCAAGCCCGAGGTCCGCGCCCGCATCCTGGCCGACAAACCGGGCCAGGGGCACCCCATCCTCTACGTCGCGCAGATGTGGGACTGGATCTTCCCGCTGGGCGACAACCCGAACTACGAGCCGAACCCGGCGGACAGCATCGGGGCCCGGGCCCGGGCCCGCGGGGTGAACCCGATGGAGGAGGCCTACGACCGGCTGCTCGACGACGAAGGCCGCGCCATGCTGCTGGTCGCCACCAGCAATATGGAGCGCAACTCGCTGAACACCGTGGGCGAGCTGCTGCACCGCGACGACGTAGTGCTCGGCCTCGGCGATGGCGGTGCCCACTACGGGATGATCTGCGACGCCAGCTATTCGACGTTCTTCCTGTCGCACTGGGCCCGCGACCGGGCGTCCGGACGCTTCACGGTGCCCGAGGCCGTCCGCGAGCTGACCTCCGTCCCGGCGCGCGTCGCCGGGCTGGCCGATCGCGGTCGCATCGCGGTCGGATACAAGGCCGATCTCAACGTCATCGACCACGCCGGGCTGCGCCTGCACAAGCCCGTGATCACCTATGACTTGCCGGCCGGTGGACGTCGCCTGGACCAGACCGCCGACGGGTATGTGGCCACGATCGTGTCCGGTGAAGTGATCGCCGAACAGGGTAAACCGACCGATGCGCGTCCCGGCAAGCTAATCCGCGGCCGCCAAACCGCGCCCGCACCCACCCCATAACGCCACGAACAGGGGCCCGTCCCAGTTAAGTTATTTCAGTGACGAGCCCGCATTTTGCGTGGTTGCCGCCAGAGATCAATTCGGCTCTCCTTTACGCCGGTCCTGGATCGGCGCCGCTGCATGCTGCCGCTGAAGCCTGGGATGGGCTTGCGGAGAACCTGGCGACGTCAGCATCTTCGTTTTTCTCCGTGGCGTCCGATCTGGCCAACGGTGTGTGGCAAGGCCCGTCGGCGACGGCGATGCTCGCTGTCGCGACGCAATACGTGAGCTGGCTCAAGGCCGCCGCGGCCCAGGCCGAGGCGACCTCCAGCCAGGCCGCGGCCATCGCGGGCGCCTTCGAGACCGCGTTGTCGGCGACGGTGCAGCCGGCGGTGGTTTCGGCCAACCGCGCCCTGGTGCGCGCGTTGGCTTCGACGAACCATCTGGGGCAGAACGCTCCGACGATCATGGACATCGAGTCCGCCTACGAACAGATGTGGGCGACCGACGTGGCGGCGATGTCCGGCTATCACGCCGACGCGTCTGCGGCCGCCGAGCAACTGGCACCCTGGCAGAACGTCATGCAGAACCTCGGTGTGCAGTTCAACAACGGCGACCTGACCTTTGGACCCCACACCGGCACCGGGAGCCTGGCGCACCACATCAGCGCACTGGCCAGCCTCGATCACACCGGTGGTCATGTCGGGTCCTGGCTGACGGACACCACGGGCACCGGGTTCGCGCATCCCGTCCCGGGCGGTCTGAGCCCAGCGGACTTGAACGCCGGCCTGCTCAACTCACCGACCGCGGGCACGGGATTCAACCCGGGCACCCCGGGCCCCGGCCTGCTCAGCGATCTCGGCTCGGGCGCCGTACCGACGGCTTCGCCGGACTGACGCCCGGCGTGTGGCGCCTATCCTCGAGAGCATGCGCACGAAGAAGAGGGTGGACCTGGACAAGCTGGCCGCAGCCCTGCCCGACTACCCGTTCGCGTACCTGATCACCGTCGACGACGGGTATCGCGTACACACCGTGACGGTCGCACCGCAGCTGCGCGAGTCGAGCCTCGACGTCGGCCTGATCGGCGGGGGCACGCGCAAGAACTTGGCCCACCGCAGCGATGTCACCCTGTTGTGGCCCCCGACCGAGCCGGGCGGGTACTCGCTGATCGTCGACGGCCGTGCCGAGGTGAGCGTTGCAGACGCCGAGACAGTCCGGTTGGCTGTCATTCCGACCCGCGCCCTGCTGCACCGCGACGCCGAACCCGACTCCCCCAACGCGGCCAAAGGCTGTCTGCACGACTGTGTGGTCTTCTCGCTGCCCGCCTGACGAAACGGAACAGCTTCCGCCGTACAGTCATTCGCATGAGCCGCGTCGCACCGCTAGCCCCGCCGTGGAGCGAGGAAGACGCCACCAGCATCAACAGCTGGGGCCACCCGGACCGCTCGTATGAGCCGCTGCTTCTGGTGCGTTGCCTGCAGCGCCATCCGGCGCTGGCCAGCCGGCTGCGCAAGCTCGGCGAATCCCTCTACATCGCAGCACTTTTGCCGCCCCGGACCCGGACGATCGCGATCCTGCGCATCTGCGCGCTCGTGGGTTGCGAGTATGAGTGGGGTGGGCAGGCGGCGTTCTGGGGCCCGATCGCCGGCGTCAGCGACGACGAGTGCGACGCGTTGGTCACCGGCGGCCCGGACGATCCGCGGTGGAGCCGGGCCGAGCGGACGCTGATCGGGGCGGTGGACGAGCTGGAGCGCACCGGCTCGTGGTCGGAGGCGACGTGGGCGGCGCTGGGCGACGAGCTCGACGACGAGCAGCGCATCGAATTGCTCACGGCCGTCGGCTGGTACCGCACGATCTGCACGCTGTGCAACGCGCTCGCGCTTCCCGCGGAGGGCTGGATGCGGCGGTGGCCGGGGTCAGCTCGCTGAGCGGTCCCGGCCTGAGTCTCTTTTGAGGCCCGGATGCTGCTTTTTCAGTAGCGGCAGCAGCAGCCGTCGCGGCATGAACTGAAACAGCTTGGTGCTGATTTGGCTTGGCAGCCCGGGGATCACGGTTCCGCGATCGCCGTCGAGCGCGTCGACTCCGGTGCGCGCCACATCGCTGGCGGGCAGCCACAGGAACTTCGGGAACGCGTCGGCGAATTTCCGCTCGTCCATGCCGGCGTTCTTCAGGAACTCGGTGCGCACCGGCCCGGGGTTGAGCAACGCGACGGTGACACCGCTGCCGGCCAGTTCACCTCGCAGCCCTTCGGTGTAGTTGATCACGAACGCCTTGGTGGCGGCGTAGCCGACCTGGCCGGGGAAGGGGTGGTAGCCCGCGGTCGATCCGACGTTGAGGATCGCGCCGCGCCCGCGCGGCACCATCTGCTGAACCGCGCGCGTGGTCAGATCGATGACGGCCTCGACGTTGACCCGCACCTGGGCGATCTCATCGTCGACGGAGGTGGTCGCCACCGACCCGATGGTGCCGATGCCGGCGTTGTTGACCAGGATGTCGGCCGTCAGCCCGCGACGGTCGACCTCGTCGAGCAGGCCGGCGCGAGCGGCGGAATCCGCGACGTCGCAGCCGATCACCTCGACGCGAACCCGGCTCGCGAGTTCGTCGGCCAGTTCGCGCAGCCGGTCCTCGCGGCGCGCGACGAGGGTGACGCCGTGCCCGCGATCGGCGAGCTCACGCGCGATGGCCGCGCCGATGCCCGACGATGCTCCGGTGACGACGGCGGTGCTGGTGGGTGAGGGAGTCGGGAGAGCCACGCGTCGACTCTAGTGCGCCACGGGTGGGGAGCTCACGACCGCCGGCTCGCTCCGCGCACGAAAAAGCCCGGCCCCCAGAGGGACCGGGCTTCTTCGCTAGTCGACTTCTTAGAAGTCCATACCGCCCATGCCACCGGTCGGGTCGCCCACGGGAGCGGCGGCCTTCTCCGGCTTGTCGGCAACGACGGCCTCGGTGGTCAGGAACAGCCCCGCGATGGACGCCGCGTTCTGCAGCGCCGAACGGGTCACCTTGACCGGGTCGGCGACGCCGGCCTTGAGCAGGTCCTCGTACTCGTTGGTGGCAGCGTTCAGGCCGGTGCCGGCCTTCGAGTTGCGCACCTTCTCGGCGACAACGCCGGGCTCCAGCCCGGAGTTGAAGGCGATCTGCTTCAGCGGAGCCTCGAGCGCCACGCGGACGATGTTGGCACCGGTGGCCTCGTCACCCTTGAGCTTGAGCTCGTCCAGGGCCGGGGCCGCCTGCAGCAGGGCGACGCCACCACCGGCGACGATGCCCTCCTCGACGGCGGCCTTGGCGTTGCGCACCGCGTCCTCGATGCGGTGCTTGCGCTCCTTGAGCTCCACCTCGGTGGCAGCTCCGGCCTTGATCACCGCAACACCGCCGGCCAGCTTGGCCAGGCGCTCCTGCAGCTTCTCGCGGTCGTAGTCGGAGTCGCTGTTCTCGATCTCGGCGCGGATCTGGGCCACCCGCCCGGCGATGGCGTCGGTGTCACCGGCGCCCTCGACGATGGTGGTCTCGTCCTTGGTGATGACGACCTTGCGGGCCTTACCGAGCAGCGAGATGTCGGCGGTCTCCAGGGAGAGGCCGACCTCTTCGCTGACGACCTGACCACCGGTGAGGATGGCCATGTCCTGCAGCATCGCCTTGCGGCGGTCACCGAAGCCGGGGGCCTTGACAGCCACCGACTTGAAGGTGCCGCGGATCTTGTTGACGACCAGGGTGGACAGCGCCTCGCCCTCGACGTCCTCGGCGATGATCAGCAGCGGCTTGCCGCCCTGGATGACCTTCTCCAGCAGCGGAAGCAGGTCCTTGACGGTCGACACCTTGGAGCTGACCAGCAGGATGTAGGGGTCCTCGAGGACCGCTTCCTGACGCTCGGCGTCGGTGACGAAGTAGCCCGAGATGTAGCCCTTGTCGAACCGCATGCCCTCGGTGAGCTCGAGCTGCAGGCCGAAGGTGTTGGACTCCTCGACGGTGATGACGCCCTCGTTGCCGACCTTGTCCATCGCCTCGGCGATCAGGTCGCCGATCGACTGGTCGCCGGCGGAGATGCCGGCGGTGGCAGCGATCTGCTCCTTGGTCTCGACGTCCTTGGCCGACTTCAGCAGGGTCTCGGTGACCTTCTCGACGGCCTTCTCGATGCCGCGCTTGAGAGCCAGCGGGTTGGCGCCGGCCGCCACGTTGCGCAGGCCTTCCTTGACCAGCGCCTGCGCCAGCACGGTGGCCGTCGTGGTGCCGTCACCGGCGACATCGTCGGTCTTCTTGGCGACTTCCTTGACCAGCTCGGCGCCGATCTTCTCGTACGGGTCCTCCAGCTCGATCTCCTTGGCGATGGACACACCATCGTTGGTGATCGTGGGGGCACCCCACTTCTTCTCCAGGACGACGTTGCGGCCCTTGGGGCCCAGCGTCACCTTTACCGCGTCGGCGAGGGCGTTCAGGCCCCGCTCGAGGCCGCGACGGGCCTCTTCGTCATACGCAATTATCTTGGACATTGCGAAGTGATTCCTCCGGATTGGGGATGACAAGTTCTGGCCGGGCACAGTGCCCGCGACGGACGACCATAGCTGTCTAAGGCTCGGTCTCACCGTCCCGACCTAGCACTCACTGGTCGCGAGTGCCAATGTCATTCTTAGCACTCGCCTATGCCGAGTGCAAGAACGGGGCGCCGCTATCGCCCAGCGCGTAAACCGTCGACGACGACGTCGGTCACCCGCTCGGCCAACTCCGAGTTGTAGGCCTCCATCGCCTGACATCCGACCATGATGGCCTTCACCTCGCGCACCCCGATGTCCGGCCGCGCGGTGCCCGCCCGCTGCGCGGCGCGCAGCAGCTCGTCGAGCATCGCCAGGAAGGCATCCTCGGCGTCCGGCGCGGCGGTGGCTATGTCGATGCCGAATCCGGCCAGGGCGTCGACCAGGCCACGGTCTGCCGCGCCCCACTGCAACACGATCGAGCGCAGGTAGGTGAAGAGTGCTTCGCCGGGTCCGTCGGACTCCAGCAGGGCGCGCCCGTCGTCGACCAGTCGCTGCATGCGGTCCTCGATGACCGCCTGAAACAGCGCCTCTTTGGTCGGGAAATGCCGGTAGACGGTGCCGGCCCCGACTCCGGCGCGGCGCGCGATCTCGTCGATGGGCACCGACAAGCCCTCGGCCGCAAAGGTGTCGTAGGCGACCTCCAGCACGCGCGCACGATTGCGCGCCGCGTCGGCACGCAGCCGCCGTTCAGGCTGCGCCATCTATTCACCACCCATCGGTTGACAAAGCGGGGCGTTCGTTCCGTATAGTGAAGTCAACCGGAGCGCTCGCCCCGTTTTACTCTACTAGTTCAAGGAGCCGTCATGGCCAAATGGACCGCTGCGGACATTCCCGACCAATCCGGCCGCGTCGCCGTCATCACCGGAGCCAACACCGGCCTGGGCTACGAGACCGCCGCCGCGCTCGCCGACCACGGCGCCCACGTGGTGCTGGCGGTGCGCAATCTCGACAAAGGCAAGGATGCCGCCGCACGCATCGCCGCCCGGAGTCCACACGCCGACGTCACGCTGGCCGAGCTCGACCTGACGTCGCTGGACTCGATCCGGGCCGCGGCCGACGAGCTGCGGTCCGCGCACGACCGCATCGACCTGCTGATCAACAACGCGGGCGTGATGTGGACGCCGAAGTCCACCACCAGCGACGGCTTCGAGCTGCAGTTCGGCACGAACCACCTCGGCCACTTCGCCTTCACCGGCCTGCTGCTGGACCGGCTGCTGCCGGTCGCCGGGTCCCGGGTCGTGACGGTCAGCAGCATCGGCCATCGCATCCGCGCCGACATTCACTTCGACGACCTGCAGTGGGAGCGCAGCTACAACCGGGTCGCCGCCTACGGGCAGGCCAAGCTGGCCAACCTGCTGTTCACCTACGAACTGCAGCGACGGCTGGCCCCGCAGGGAACGACGATCGCCGCGGCCGCCCACCCCGGCGGCTCGCGCACCGAGCTGACCCGCAACCTGCCCCCGCTGCTGGCGCGCCTCACCCCGGTGATCGAACCGCTCTTCCAGGGAGCGGATATGGGCGCGCTGCCAACCCTGCGTGCCGCGACCGACCCCGGCGTGCTCGGCGGGCAGTACTACGGCCCCGACGGCTTCGGCGAGCAACGCGGCTACCCCAAGATCGTGTCGTCCAGCGACAAGTCGCACGACCTCGACGTGCAGCGCCGGTTGTGGGCGGTCTCCGAGGAGCTCACCGGCGTGGTCTATCCCTTCGACTAGGGCAGATGGTGCCGACCCGTCCCCCGCAAGCGGGCGGTACCCCCAGCGCCCGGCGCATGCGCCGCGCTTGCGATCGGCACTAGGACAGATCGAGCAGCTGTTCGTAGAAGCCGCCGAAACCGCGCGGGCGGTCGACCAGATGGATCTCGAGGATCCAGTGGCACGGCCGCCCGCCGCGGTCGGTGCGCCGCATCGGCTTGTCCGAGCCGGGCGTGATGTACGACTGCGTGCCGTCGCCCGCGATCTTCTTGTGCGGAAACTCGCCCACCAAATGGCCGGCGATCGGGCTACCCCACTCGAAACCCTCGGCGCGGGCCGCGCCGACGACATGGTCGAACAACTCGGCGCCGGTGACGGACGCGTGCTCGTCGAAATAGTTACGCCCGGCCGCCCAGACCCGCGGAAGTGCGTCGCGGACCGCCGTTTTGGCCGGATCGTTCCCCAACACAAAGGTGCGCCCGAAGTCTGCCTCCCACTCCTCGAAGATGGGCCCGAGGTCGAGGAACGCGATGTCGTCATCGGCGATCACCCGGTCCGGCGGATGCTCCTTGAAGGGCTGCAAAGTGTTCTCGCCGGCTCGCACGATCCGCCGGTGCCAGTGCCGCGTCACGCCGAACATCTCCGCGGCGAAGTCGCGGATCTCGTCGGATAACGTCTGCTCTCCCACGCCGGGCCGGATCATCGCGCGTCGTTCGATCTCGTCGAACAATTGCGCCGCCTTGTCCTGGGCGTCCAGGAGCCGTTCCACGCGCACGTCTTCGCCGGCGCTCGAGGCCTCCACCCTCGCGATGCTAACTGGCAGGCTGGAAACCATGTCCCTCGTCGTGCCGCCCTACCCGCCGCCTCGCTACAGCGCCGACGAGCCGGAGGTCAGCGCCTGGCTCAAACGGGCCGACTCGCCGCCGGACTACGAGACTGCCGGCGTCAAGTACCACTACCTGGCCAACCAGCAGGCGACCGACGGCGACTACGGCCTGTACCGGGTCGACATCGCCCCCGCCGGCGGCGGGCCCCCGGCCCACTTTCACCGCGCCATGTCCGAGGCCTTCTTCGTGCTCTCCGGGATGATGAAGCTCTACGACGGCACCGAGTGGGTCGACGGGCGCGCAGGTGACTTTCTCTACGTCCCGCCGGGCGGTATCCACGGTTTCCGCAACGAGGCCGACGAAGCCGCCTCGATCCTGATGCTGTTCGCGCCGGGCGCGCCCCGCGAGGCCTACTTCGAAGGTTTCGGCGCGCTGGCCGACATGACCGACGACGAACGCAAAGAGTGGTTCGTCTTGCACGACAACTACTGGATCTGACCACTGACGTAGTGCTGCAGGTTGGGGGTGATCGCCGCGATCACCTCGTCGTCCGTCATCGACGCGATGGGCTCGATCTTCCAGACGTAGCGCATCAGGGCGAAGCCCATCATCTGTGAGGAGACGAGCCCGCTGCGGATCATGCGGTCGCGTTCG
The DNA here is from genome assembly GCA_963794245.1 of uncultured Actinomycetota bacterium. Taxonomy (GTDB): domain Bacteria; phylum Actinomycetota; class Actinomycetes; order Mycobacteriales; family Mycobacteriaceae; genus Mycobacterium. The sequence goes on from CAWCDD010000011.1 coordinate 482,453, forward strand.
TCGCTGCCGAGTTCCGCGACGCCCATCAGGCTGCCCTCGACGACGCGCCGCAGCTTCTCCCGGGTGGCCGGTTCGTGCGCGGCGGTCTGCAGGATGGCGCGCAGCGTCGGGCCGACTTCGTCGTCGGCCCAGCTGGCCAACAGCAGCGTGATCAGCGCGGCGCCGAGCTGATCGATCGGCGTGGTCCACACCTTGGCGACGTTTTCCAGCCATTTCTGCGGCGGATTCGTCGCGGCGTCCAGTAGGCCTTCCTTCGAGCCGAAGTAGTGGTAGACCAGCGCGGGGTCGACGTCGGCCGCCCGCGCCACCGCCCGGATGGTGGTGCCGGCCCAGCCTTGATCGGCGAACTCGTCGCGGGCGGCGGCAACAATTCGCGCCGCCAGCACCCCGCGTTCATCGCGCGGACCCGGAGTCAACGACTTCTTCGGCACGAGTTTCATCCTAGCGTGAATTTCTTCTTGCCGTGAAACTATTTTCACCCTACGATGAGACTTGTCTCAACGCAGTGTGAAACTTTGGGAGAGCCTCTATGAGCACCACCTCGAAGCGTGTCGCCGGAATCGAGCCCGGCCAGCGTCAGCTGAACGGACCGCAGACATCGGGCCGCGAGTTCCGTAACCTGAGCCAACCGCGGTACCGCACGCACCGGCAGCTCAACGTCAAGATCCCGATGCGGGACGGAATCGAGTTGGTAGCCGACATCTTTCGCCCGGACGCCGACGGCTCGTTTCCGGCACTGGTGGCCGCATCGCCTTACGCGCGGCAAATGCAAGACCTCGGCGCGCCGGCCGGCTTCATCGAAGCGGGGGCCACCGACTTCTGGGTGCCGCGCGGCTATGTCCACATCATCCTCAACCTGCGTGGCACCGGCGGCTCCGGTGGGACTTTCACCTTCTTCGACGCCTCCGAACGCCGCGACATGCACGATGTGATCGAGTGGGTCGCCGAACAACCGTGGTGTGACGGCAATGTCGGCATGCTGGGCATCAGCTACTTCGCCATGACCCAACTCGAGGCCGCCGTCGAGCGGCCCCCACACCTCAAGGCCATCTTTCCGTTCGCCGTCACCAGCGATCTCTACGATGCCGCGACGCACCACGGCCTGCCCAGTACGAAATTTGTCAGCTCGTTTCTGTCGATGCTTGGGCTGACGGCACCGAAGAGCGACAGGTTCTACCGCAGCGCGCCTTTCGCCATCGCCCGCCGCTTGCTGAACCTGCCCCCGATACACAAGAAGTTCGCCACCATGAACGGCGAATCGGCCAACGGCATGCTCAACCTGCTGATGAAACTGCCCCATCCGCCGCGGCCGTGGGACGAGCTCTGGCAGGACGCCGTCGTCAAACATCCGATACGGGATGCCTGGTGGGACGATCGCGACCTGACGCCGTTGCTCGAAAACATCGATATACCAGTCTATTTGGGCTGCGATTGGGAGAACGCGCCACTACATCTGCCGTCGACCTTTTCGACGCTGCGCAACCTGACCAAGAGCCCTTGCGTCCGGGTCGCGATGCTCGGCAAATACGGCCTGACCTGGCCATGGGAGAGCATGCACATCGAAGCGCTTGCGTGGTACGACCATTGGCTCAAGGGACAGGACACGGGGATTCTCGAGGGTCCCGCGTTCCGCTACTTCCTGCCCGAAGCCGACGAGTGGAAGGCGGAGGAATCATGGCCACCGCTCCAGAGCGCACATGTGGAGTTCGCGCTGCGCGCCGACGGAGGTCTCGCCGCTGACGAGGGCGAGCCCGGCAGCCGCGAGTACTGGGCCCTGGGAACCGGACTCAACCGCGCCAGGCCGAGCGAGATCGATCCGCCCTCGCTACTGACCTGGACCACCGCACCGCTGGACGACGACCTGGATGTGGCCGGCGACATCGAACTGCGACTGGTCGCCTCGGCAACGGCGCTGGACACCGGATGGATCGTGGTGGTGTCCGATATTGCCGAAGACGGCTCGCTTGTCGACCACCTCACCAGTGGCTGGCTTCGGGCCAGCCTGCGCGAGGTCGACGAAGACGCCAGCCGTCCCGGCGCCCCGGTGCTACCGTGCCGGACCGCGGTCGGGGTCCCGATAGGCGAAGACGTCGTCTACCGAATCCCATTGCTGCCCAACGCCCGCCGGTTCCACCGCGGGCACCGTATCCGGTTGACGCTCACCAGCGACGACCAGAATCCCGAAGTTCCGGCGATCATGGACTTCCGTCATGCGCCCGTCGGCACCAGCACGATCAACACCATCCGGTCGTCGTCGCGGCTGCTGCTGCCGGTGCTTGGCCAGGGGCGAGTTGGCCGACAGGCTAACTGAGCAGACGGTAGTCGTCGTCGACCAGTGTGCGGGTGCGCTCGAAGAATGTCCGCCCGCTGTAGGGCAGTTGGGTGACGACCTTGCCACTGGGATGGCGAAAGTAGTTGGTGCACGCGAGCCAGACCTTGCCCTCCATCGCGGCCTGGATCTCGTCGTTGTAGCGCCGCTGCGCGTCCCGGGTGACCTCGATGGTCCGCGCCCCGCGACTGCCCATCACGTCGAGCATCTGGCGGATGAACGTCGTCTGCGCCTCGTGGATGTAGATGATCGAGTTGACGCCATTGGTGTTGGGGCCGTAGAGCGTAAAGAAGTTCGGGTATCCGGCGATCAGCGTGCCCAGGTAGGCTTCCGCGCCGTCGCTCCAGTCGTCGCGCAGATGGCAACCGCCGCTTCCGTACACGTCGATGCTGTCGAGATAGTCGGCGGCTTTGAAGCCGGTGCCGTAGATGATGGTGTCGACGCGGTGCTCGACGCCGTCGGTGGTGCGCACCCCGCGTTCGGTGATCTCGGCGATCGCGGTCGTTTCCAGGTTGACGTTCGGCAACGCGAACGTCGGGTACCACTCGCGCGACATCAATGGCCGCTTACACCCCGCCGGGTAGTCCGGCGTCAGCTTGGCGCGCAGCTCGGGATCGGCGACCTTACGCATCAGGTAGCTGCGCGCAAGCTCGGTCGCCTCACGCGTCTGCGTGGCGTCGACGTCGAAACTGGATGACTCGTAGGCATCGAAGGCCTCGTCGCGAAGCTTCTGCAGCGCCGCCGGATCGCGCTCGAACTCGTCGTGCTGCTCCGGGCTGAACGGAAAATCGAAGCGGGGTGAGATCCAGATCGGGGTGCGCTGAAACACGGTGAGATGAGCGGCCTTTGGGGCGATCGCCGGAACATACTGGATCGCGCTGGCGCCGGTGCCGATGGAGGCGACCCGCTCGCCCGCCGTCGATTTGCGGTGATCCCACCGCGCGGAGTGGAATCGCCGCCCCCGAAAACGCTGCGCCCCAGGGATATCCGGAATGTTGGGCACATCGAGCATCCCTACCGCGCTGACCACTGCGTCGAACTCGTGCTCGTCCCCTTCGGCGGTGACGAGCGTCCAGCGCCGAAGCGCGTCCGACCAGCGCACCGTGCTGATCGCGGTGTTGGGCCGCAGATGCGGGACCAGCCCATGCTCGGTGGCCACCCTTTCGAGATAGGCCAGGATCTCGGGCTGGTTCGCGTAGGTCTTGCTCCACCGCGGGTTGAGCGCGAACGAGTACGAGTACAGATGCGATGGCACATCGCAGGCCGCACCCGGAAAAGTGTTGTGCCGCCAGGTTCCTCCGAACCCGTCGGCGCGGTCGAAGATGGTGAAGTCGTAGCCGGCGTGGGCAAGCTGGATTCCCATCGCGATGCCCCCGGCACCGGCGCCGATGACCCCGACGCGCGGCTTCAGCCCCATTGCGCGAAGTAGGGTCGCTCGGGTCGGCTCTTCTCCACCAGGATGAACACCACGCCCCACGGATCGACGAACCAGGTGGTGCGCACCCGCGCGACGTCGGCGATTCCGCTGACGAGGAAGCGAACTCCTTTGCTCTCGAGTTCGGCCCGGGTGGCGTCGAGATCCTCACAGATCAGCCCGACGTGCGAGAGCCCGCGATCGCTCAGGGCCCTGCCGGCGGCACGCTGGCCGGCGGGAGGGCCACCGTCGACGTTGAGGTACTCGATCACCTCCAGGACGCGATCGCCGTCGTCGCCGAAGCCGACGATGGCCGCTTTCATCGTGGGATCGGCCACCAGCTCACCCATGTCGTTGCGAATGGCGTTACCGGCCATCACGTACGGCGGCGAGAGCACACGCAGGCCTAATACGTCTCGGTAGAAGGCCACTGCGGCCTCACAATCCGGGACGCACACCCCGGTGTGGGCCAACCCGGTAATCACGTTCTCGACTCTACGTCGGGCGGCGCCGACCACCGTAGGCGGACAGGGAAGATAATGGCCGGGTGCGGTCGGTCGAAGAGCATCAGCGCGTCGTAGCGGGAATGATCACTGCGCGCCCCGCCGTCACGGTCGCGCTGACGGAGGCGCAAGGCCTGGTCCTGGCCGACGACGTGGTTGCCGACCTGGCGCTGCCGGTTTTCGACAACTCCGCGATGGACGGCTACGCGGTGCGCGCCGAGGACACGGCGGACGCCACACCCGAGCACCCGGTGGTGCTGCCGGTCGCCGAGGACATTCCGGCCGGGCGCACCGACCAGTTGACGCTGCAACCCGCAACCGCGCACCGGATCATGACCGGCGCGCCATTACCGGCCGGGGCGACGGGCATCGTGCCGGTGGAGAACACCGACGGCGGTGTCGAGTCGGTCGCGATCCGCCAGGGTGCGCAGCCCGGCAAGCACATCCGCCGTGCGGGCGAAGACGTCGCACCGGGCACCACCGTGCTGCGCAAGGGCCAGGTCGTCAGCCCGGCGGTGCTGGGTCTGGCCGCGGCGCTGGGATTGCCTGGGCTACCGGTGATCCCGCGGCAGCGGGTGCTGGTGATCTCGACCGGGACGGAACTGGTGACGCCGGGCACCCCGCTGCAGCCCGGACAGATCTACGAGTCCAACTCGATCATGCTGGCCGCGGCCGTGCGCGAGGCGGGCGCGGACGTGATCGCCGTCGCGACCGCCGAAGACGACGTCGAGCAGTTCAGCGCGATCCTCGATCGGCACGCGGGGAATGCCGACCTGATCATCACCAGCGGCGGTGTCAGCGCCGGCGCCTACGAAGTCGTCAAGGACGCCTTCGGCCGGGAGGGGGATCAGGGAGTCGAATTCGTCAAGGTGGCAATGCAACCCGGGATGCCGCAGGGCGTTGGCCGGGTCGCCGGCACGACGATCGTCACCCTGCCCGGCAACCCGGTCAGCGCGCTGGTGTCCTTCGAGGTGTTCCTCCGTCCGGCGCTGCGCACGGCCATGGGCCTGCCGGATCCGCACCGTCCGCACCGGCCCGCGGTTCTCGCGGAGTCGCTGACCTCGCCGCGCGGCAAGCGCCAGTTTCGCCGCGCGATTCTCGACACCGACGGCGGCAGCGTGCTCAGCTACGGCCCGCCTGCCTCGCACCATCTGCGCTGGCTCGCATCGGCGAACGGACTGCTCGACATCCCCGAGGAAATCGTGGAAGTGTCCGCCGGAACCGAGCTGCAGGTCTGGGATCTGACCTAGCCCAGCTACCCAGGCTCCGTAAGATGACGCGGGTGGCACGACGCCCCCGCCCTTCCGCTGAGGAAGGCCCGTCCTATCAGGGCCCGACGGTCAGCCCGCGGCACATGCTCGAGTTGGTGCGCGAGACCGTTCCGCCGGTGCACCCCGCGGGACTGCCGTTCATCTCCGCCGGCTTGGCCCTCGCAGTCCTCGGACGCAAACACCGGTGGCCCCGTCGGGCCGGCCTGCTGGCCGCCGGTGCCTGCGCGGCGTTCTTCCGGCACCCGCCGCGAGTGCCGCCCACCCGGCCCGGTGCCGTCGTCGCCCCGGCCGACGGCCTGATCTGCCTGGTCGACTCCGCCGTCCCGCCCGCCGAACTCAGCATGGGCGACGCGCCGCTACCGCGGGTCAGCATTTTCCTGTCGATCCTGGACGCCCACGTGCAGCGCGCCCCGGTCGGCGGCGAAGTGATCGCCGTCCAGCACCGGCCCGGCCGCTTCGGGTCGGCCGACCTACCGTCGGCGAGCGATGAGAACGAACGCACCAGCGTGCGGATCCGGACCGACAGCGGTGCCGAGGTGGTTGCCGTGCAGATCGCCGGGCTGGTCGCGCGCCGCATCGTGTGCAACGCGCACGTCGGAGACAAGCTGGCCATCGGTGACACCTACGGCCTGATCCGATTCGGCTCCCGGCTGGACACCTATTTACCACCGGGCGCCCAGCCCATCGTCGCCGTCGGGCAGCGCGCGGTGGCCGGCGAGACCGTATTGGCGGATCTGCCATGACCAACAAGATCCGGGGCCGGGCGGTCAACCTGCAGATCCTGCCCAGTGCGATGACGGTGCTGTCCATCTGCGCGGGGCTGACTTCCATCAAGTTCGCCCTCGAGCACCAGCCGAAGGCGGCCATGGCGCTGATCGCCGCGGCGGCGATTCTCGACGGGCTGGACGGCCGGGTGGCCCGCATCCTGGATGCGCAGTCGCGGCTCGGTGAGGAGATCGACTCGCTGGCCGACGCGGTGAACTTCGGTGTGACACCCGCGATCGTGCTCTACGTGACGCTGCTGTCGGCCTCGCCGGCCGGCTGGATCGTGGTGCTGCTCTACGCGGTGTGCGTGGTGCTGCGGCTGGCGCGGTTCAACGCGCTGCAGGACGACGGGACCCAGCCGGCCTACGCACACGAATTCTTCGTCGGAATGCCCGCGCCGGCGGGCGCGATCTCGATGATCGGCCTGATCGGACTCAAACTGCAGTTCGGTCACGGATGGTGGTCGTCGCCGGTGTTTCTCTGCATCTGGATCACCGGGACGTCGATGCTGATGATCAGCAAGATCCCGATGCGCAAGATGCACGCGGCCGCGGTGCCACCGAACTGGGCGGCCCCGCTGCTGGCCATCCTGGCGATCTGCGCGGCGGCGGCGGTGCTGGCACCCTACGTCTTGATCTGGGTGATCATCATCGCCTACCTATGCCACGTCCCGTTCGCACTGCGCCACCAGCGCTGGCTAGCCGCGCACCCCGAGGTGTGGGACGAAAAGCCCGAGCAACGACGGGCGGTGCGGCGCGCGAACCGCCGGGAACAACCGCACCGGCGGCCGATAGGCCGGCTGGGCAGACCGGGCGGGCGATCGATGGCGCGGCTGGGGCTGCGTAAGCCGGGTGGAAGATTGCCATGACGGGCCCCCGCGCGGGGTCCGGACAGCTGACGCTGACCGCCAGGCTGAACACCTCAGCTGTCGACTCGCGCCGCGGCGTCATCAGGATGCACCCCAGTGCCGTTGCCGCCCTTGGCATCCGGGAGTGGGACGCGGTATCGCTGACGGGATCGCGAACCACCGCGGCGGTGGCAGGGCTGGCCGACCAGGGCACCCCGGTCAGTACGGTGCTGCTCGACGACGTGACGCTGTCCAACGCCGGGCTGCGCGAGGGCACCGCGGTGATCGTCAGCGCGGTCACGGTGTACGGCGCGCGCTCGGTGACGCTGAACGGCTCTTCGCTTGCCATCCAATCGATTACCTCGGCCACCCTGCGACAGGCCCTGCTCGGCAAGGTGATGACCGTGGGCGACGCCGTGTCGCTGCTGCCCCGCGACCTCGGCCCCGGCACGTCGACGTCGGCAGCCAGCCGGGCGCTGGCGTCGGCAGTCGGGATCAGCTGGACCTCGGAGCTGCTCACCGTTACCGGCGTGGACCCCGACGGGCCGGTGAGCGTGCAGCCGAACTCGCTGGTCACCTGGGGCGACGGGGTTCCGATCGGCGCTGCGGCATCTCGGTCAGAACAGATCCGCGTCGCGAACCCCACCATCCATGTCGACGATCTCAAGGGCTCGCAGGCGCAGGCCGGCAAACTCACCGAATGGCTCAAGCTCGCCCTTGATGAACCCCATCTGCTGAAAACCCTTGGCGCCAAAACGAACTTAGGTGTGCTGGTATCGGGCCCGGCCGGTGTCGGCAAGGCCACCATGGTGCGCGCGGTATGCGCGGGCCGCAGGGTGATCGAGCTCGACGGCCCGGAGGTGGGCGCACTGGCGGCCGAAGACCGGCTCAAGTCGGTGGCCGCCGCGGTGACCGCGGTCCGCGACGGCGGTGGCGTGCTGCTGATCTCCGATGCCGACGCACTGCTGCCCGCGACGCCCGAGCCGGTGGCCGCCCTTATCCTCGCCGAGCTGCGCAGCGCGGTGGCCACCGACGGCGTGGCATTGATCGCCACTTCCGCGCTTCCCGACCAGCTCGATCCACGGCTGCGCTCCCCTGAGCTGTGCGACCGTGAACTCGGCTTGCCGCTCCCCGACGGGGCGACCCGCAAAGCACTGCTGGCGACGCTGCTGAAGTCCGCGCCCACCGGCGAGCTGAATCTCGATGAAATCGCGGGACGTACACCGGGTTTCGTCGCCGCCGACCTTGCCGCACTGGTGCGCGAGGCGGCGCTGCGGGCGGCCTCTCGGGCCAGCGCCGACGGCCAACCGCCGAAGCTGAACCAGGACGATCTGGTCGGCGCCCTGAGCGTCATCCGGCCGTTGTCCCGCTCGGCCAGCGAAGAGTTGACGGTCGGGAACGTGACGCTCGACGACGTCGGCGACATGACCGAAGCCAAGCAGGCTCTGACCGAAGCGGTGCTGTGGCCGCTACAGCACCCCGACACCTTCGCGCGCCTCGGCGTCGATCCGCCACGCGGAATGCTGCTGTACGGGCCGCCCGGCTGCGGCAAGACCTTTGTGGTCCGCGCACTGGCCAGCACCGGGCAGCTCAGCGTGCACGCGGTCAAAGGCTCTGAGCTGATGGACAAATGGGTGGGCGCCTCGGAGAAGGCGGTCCGCGAATTGTTCCGGCGGGCGCGCGATTCGGCACCGTCGCTGGTGTTCCTCGATGAGGTGGACGCGCTGGCGCCCCGCCGCGGGCAGAGCTTCGACTCGGGCGTGACCGACCGGGTGGTGGCCGCGCTGTTGACCGAGCTCGACGGCATCGACCCCTTACGTGACGTCGTGGTGCTGGGCGCCACCAACCGGCCCGATCTGATCGACCCCGCGCTGCTGCGTCCGGGCCGGCTGGAACGACTGGTGTTCATCGAACCACCCGACGCCGCCGCCCGCCGCGAAATCCTGCGCACCGCAGCGAAATCCATTCCGCTGAGCGCAGATGTCCATCTTGACGACGTCGCCGCCGAAATCGACGGGTACAGCGCGGCCGACTGCGTGGCGCTGCTGCGCGAGGCCGCGCTCACCGCGATGCGGCGGACCATCGACGCCGACAACGTCACCGCCGCCGATCTGGAGGCGGCCCGCAAAACCGTGCGGCCCTCGCTGGACCCCGTGCAGGTCGACTCGCTACGGGCGTTCGCCAAAGCTTTCTAGCACCGCGCGCACCGACACCGCGACATCGGCTTCCAACCAGGACGGCATCGCCGCATCGTGCGCGTGCCGCCGGACGACAGCGTAGGGCAGGTCGGCGACCGCGCGCGCGACGGCGTCGACGGATCGGGAATCTTTGCGGCCATACAGCTTTCGGGCCAGGACGCCAACCCGCTCGGTCAGCGGCGCGTTCATGGCGGCCACCGTCTCCTGGAATTGCGCGTCGGGTTCCTCGTCGAGCAGGTCACCCGGGCGGATGGTCAACAACAGCCGGGCATCCTCCGGAAGTTCCCGCGCGAAGCTGAGCGCGGCGACGGCCATCGCGACCGCGGTTTCGACCGGCGTATCGGCCGTATTGGTCTCCGAGGCCGCCATCGCGCGGGACTGGAAGCGTTCCAGCGCACGCAGCCACGCCGCCGTCAGGATCCCGTCGCGGTTACCGAAGCGGTGATACAGCGTGCCGGCGGGCGCACCGCTGGATTTCGCGATCGCGGCCACACTGGCCGCGCGCGGCCCGCCCTCGAGCACCAGCGCGCGGGCAGCGTCGAGGATCACATCGGTTTCATGCTTCCGCGGAGGCGCCATGATCTAGTATATTCCTTCTATATGGAACGATTACCCTATATTGATGAGCATGCCATAACGGTCGACGCGAATCGCGCAGAAACGTGGTCAGCGCTGCTACGAGTCATGTGTCGCGACCCGCACGACCCGTACACCGTGCCAATCGGTTTCGTGCTCGATGAAGCACGGCAGCCCGAACGGTTCGCGCTGAAGGGCCGCCACCCGTTCGCGGTCTACCGCTGGGTGTTCGAGTTGGATGCCGAGGCAGCCGACCGCACTCGGGTGCGCGCGGCCACCTGGGCGGCCTTCCCGGGACTGCACGGAAAGCTCTACCGCGCCCTTGTCATCGGCACCGGTGGACACCGGGTCGCGGTGCGGTGGACGCTGAGACGCATTGCGGCCGCGGCACTCACCGAGCAGAACGAGACCGGCGAGACCGCGTCTGACTACACGGACGTCTTCGAAGTCCCGATCCCGCACGGCGATACACGCACTGCCGAACAGATGTTTCGTGACGCACTGCGAGATGAACCAGGCGGAGGAATTGTGTTGTGGATCCACCGCCACGTATTGAGATTTCGCCTTGGTCCGCTCTCCTCGCACGATCACGTAATCGGCTGGTCGATCGTGCATTCGGATTCCGATGCCATCGTGTTGACCACGAACGGGCCGCTGATGCGCGGCGAGCTGACGCTGCGACGTGAGGACGGTCGGCGTGCCACGCTCACCACTCGCGTGCACTATCACCGCAAAGTCGCCGCCCGAACGGTCTGGGCCATGGTCGGCCCCCTGCATCGGGTCGTCGCACCACGGTTGATGGCGCGCGTGGCCCTTAGTGCGCCGGCAGACCTAGGACGTGTTCGGCGATGAAGTTGAGCGCAAACTCATTGCTCACCGGCCCGGATCGCGACAACCGCGCGTCGAGGTAGTTGTCGATCCAACCGTTGCGTTCGTCCCAGGCATCGACCCCTATGACTTGCATCGCGTGGTCGTAGCTGTCGAACACCAGATCGGCGGTGAGTACCTTGGCCATGTTCGCCTCGCCCGCAACGACATACGGGTCCACGCCCGCATCGAACCGCGACGCGGTGCCGTAGACGAACAAGCGGACCGCGGCGAGCTGCGCGTGCAGTTTGGCCAGCGGGTGCGCGATCGCCTGGTTCGCCCCGATCGGCGCGGTGCCCGAGGTGATGCGTTGTTTCGCGCGGACGACCGAGCCGTCAAGGCCGAATGCTGCGCTGCCGAGACACAAGGCGGCGGTCAGGATGCGCTCGACGGCGGTGAACGGCCACATCACCGCCAGACCCTCCCCTTCAGCCCCAACGAGTTCGTCTGCCGGCACGATCACCTCGTTGAGCTCGAGCTGATACTGCCGAACACCCTCGCGATAACGCATCGGCAATTCACTCATCGTCACTCCCGGCAAGGCCGGGTCGACGAGCACCGTCGTGTAACCCCTCGATGCGCCGTCGTCGCTGGCGGCGGCTCGGCCGAACACCAGCACACGATCGACGACATCCAGGCCGGAGGTGATCTGTTTGACCCCGCTGACCACCAGATGGTCACCGTTGCAACGAATCTCGGTGCTTGTCCGGAAGATATTGTGACCACTGTGCGATTCGGTGACGGCCATCGCCAGTAGCGCCTGTCCGCGGGCAACGCGCGTACACCATTGCCGACTTGCGGGTTGCGGCCCAACCTGGGCGATCGCGTGCGCTATGGCCGTCGACAGCACCGGCATCCAGAGCACGATCCCCTGCTCGGCGAATGCCTCGAGGACGAGACTCATTCCGAGCAGACCGCCCTCGCTGCCGCCGTATTCGGTCGACAGCACCAATCCTGGCCAGCCGTGATCGCAGAAGCTGGCCCACAGTTGCGGGTGCATCTCATGATGATCAAGCAGATGCCCGCGGACCTCCCGGGCCCGATCCGCCCAGTGCGCGGCGACTTCACGCGCTTGGGCCTGAAGCTGAGCGTGGCTCGAGGACAGTTCCACCATGAGAGACAGAGTAACACTCCGGAGTATTACTCTCCAGTCGAGTGTTTGACCGGAATCAACTCGGCGACCGCGTCGCCTTCGGCGAGGATCGAGCCCTCGCTTCCCAGCAGCTGGATACGAATTCGGCCCTGCGCCGGCAGCTGAGGTCTGCGTGCGCGCTTGGTCGGAATCCCGCTCATCCCGGCGACGGCCGCGTCGATCAGATCGTCGGCATAGTCCAGCAACGAGCCCGGCAGTTGGCCAGCCAGCCAGCGCTGAGCAATCGCGTGCGCCGGCCCGGTCACGATCGCGACCACCACCGCCATCGGAAGATCCTTTGCCTCGCCGCGGACGACGAGCGACGCCAGCCAGTCTTGGTAGGCATCGGTCAGATCGCGGTTCAAGTCTTGTAGCTGCCCGCCCGCGTCGGTTGCCCAGTCGAGATGGCCACGGCCATAAAGAAAGCGCGCGCGGTCCGGGTTGTCGTCAATCCACGACAGTTGCTGATGGATCACCCCGCCGACGGCCTCACGCAGCGTCGCCGGACGTTGCCCAATGACATTCCAGAATCCGTCTTGCACGGATCGCATGGCCTCGATATACAACGCGCCGGCGATTGCTTCCTTCGACGAAAAGTGGTGAAACAACGCACCGTTGGAAACACCACTGCGCTCTCGAATCCGCGCGACCGTTGTGCGGTCGTACCCATCTTCGGTGAAGCACTCCAGCGCCGCGTCCAAGACGCGCTCTCGCGTTCCCATACCCACGCAGAGTAACACTCCGGAGCGTCCGAGAGCATTAGTTTGCAGTCATACTGCACTATTGCGTCTAACTGCAAACTACGTTTACGATGACCCGATGACAAGTACGGCAGCGCGGCCGGTCACCGAGTTCATGAACGACCCGATCGACTTCTTCGGCCAGTCCTACACCCAGATGCACAGCATTGGCCGCGACGAGCTCGAGGAGTTGCAACGCCAGGCCATGGGCATCCGCTTTCGGGAGCACTACCAGCGCATCGAGATGCTGCGAAAGCTGGCTGACCGGCTCGGCATCAAAGAGCTTAATCGGTTCAATGACGTTGTGCCGCTGCTGTTCTCGCATACCGCGTTCAAGTCGTACCCAGCCGCGCTGGTGGACAAGAAGCGCTTCGACCTGATGACTCAATGGCTGGACAAGCTCACCAGCTACGACTTGTCGGGCGTCGATACCAACGGCTGCACCGGGATCGACGATTGGATCGAGCGACTCGACGCGCAGACCCCGCTCGAGGTCATCACCTCCAGCGGCACCACCGGAACCATCTCGATCCTGCCCAAGGACAAACGCGGCGCGGCAGAAGGCATGACGCTGTGGAAGATCTGCCTCTTCCAGACTTTCGGCCAAGAGCCCACCGAGGCCGAACTCAACCCGGCGGTGGACGTGGTGTGGCCGAACTTCGCCAACGGCAAGCTCGGTCATCTACGCATTGCCAACATGATCAAGCGCGGCTTCACCGGCGGCGACGAAACTCGATTCCACGCGCTCTATCCGTTCGCGGTCGACACCGACCTGATGTTCCTGGCCTCCAAGATGCGGGCGGCGGCGTCCCGCGGGGAACTCGACCGCCTGGAGATCGACCCGGCGCTGGCCGCTCGCAAGGATGAGTTCATCGCCATGCAGGCCGTCAGGCTCAGGACATGGATGCATTCTTCACCCGTATCACCGAGCAGCTGCGTGGCAAGCGGGTGTTCATGCTCGGCACCTACCACTTGATGTACGACATCGCCAAGGCCGGCCTGGAACGCGGCGTGCGAAATGTCTTCTCTCCCGACTCGGCGATCCTTACCGGCGGCGGCATGAAAGGCGTTGCGCTGCCTGCCGATTTCATGGACGTCATCAAGGACTTCCTTGGCGTCGACCGCATCCAGGTCGGCTATGGCTTCTCCGAATCGAGCACCTTCCATTGGGGTTGCAGCGAGGGCCGCTACCACGTCGCGCCGTGGGTCGTTCCGTTCGTACTCGATCCCGACACCAGCGAGCCACTTCCGCGTACCGGTGTGCAGACCGGCCGTGCGGCCGTCTACGACATCCTGCTGCGCGCGCACTGGGGCGGCGTCATCTCCGGCGACGAAGTCACGATCGACTGGGACCTGCAGTGCCCCTGCGGCCAGGCCAGCCTCGCGTTCGAGAAAGACATCATGCGCTACAGCGAGAAGCAGGGTGTCGAAGACGACCGGATCACTTGCGCCGCAACACATGAGGTGCACAACGAGGCGGTGAATTTCATGAAGGGTGTCGACCTGTGATCGCCTACACCGTCCCACTGTTCTTGCGGGGGCAGGTCATCACCGATGATCTCGTGCCGTTCGATACCCGCATCGGCGCCTCGCAGTTCCAGGCGCCGGACATGAGCAAGTACGTCGAGCAACTGCCGCTCAAGAGCCCCGGGCAGATGAGCGACCTCTACGAGTTGAGCTTCGACGAGATCCTCGATGTGCTGGCCGCCCTGGGCGACGCGCTGGATTTCGAGTCGAACACCCACTTGCAGGAGGCCTACGAGGCCTCGCTGGTCGCCAACGTGCTGCCGGCGGAGATGATGAAGAACAGCTATCTCGTGCTGCGGCCGCTGTTTTCCCGGGACAACGTCACCGAAATCGCCGAGAGCCAGGTCGGGCTGGGCTACCTCAACGGATGGGTCCCGCATCAATTGCGCGACGGACGCGAACTGCGCGTGCGCGCCTTCGGATCCCGGGTGCTGCACATCCCGGCGGGCAACGGCGGATTGGTCTCGGCGGTGACGATCCTGCGTTCGGTGATCACCCGATCGGACGTCATCATCAAGGCCCCGTCCAACGATCCGCTGACCGCCATCGCGATTGCTCGCACGCTTGCCGACGTCGCGCCGAACCACCCGATCACCAAGCACCTGGTGGTCGGGTATTGGAAGGGCGGCGATCTGGCCGTCGAAGAGGTGCTCTATCAGCCCCAGCACATCGAAAAGATCGTGGCGTGGGGCGGGATGGCGTCGGTCAAGCACGTAACCCGGTACATCCAGCCGGGTTTGGAGCTCATCGCGCTGGACCCCAAACGCAGCGCGACCATCATCGGCGCCGAGGCGTTCGCGGACGAAGACACCATGCGGGAGGTGGCCCGCCGCGCCGCGACCGACATCGGCGTGGCCAACCAGGAAGGCTGCGCCAACGCGCGGGTCATCTACGTGCTCAGCGGAACCGACGCCGAGGGCCTGGCCAACGCGAATCGGCTCGGCGAATTGATCTACACCGAACTGGTGTCGCTGCCCGCCATCGTCAGCACCCCGCCGCGCTACCCCAACCGCGAGCTGCTCGACCATGTCGAGGCCTCGCGCATGACCGAGGACTTCTACCGCGTGATCGGCGGCGAGCATCGCGAGGGCGCCATCGTCGTCTCCCAATTCGACGAGCCGGTGGACTATTCGCCGATGCTGTCCGGGCGGGTCGCCAATATCGTGCCGGTGGACAGCATCGACAAGGTGACCGCGGCAGTCAACGCCTACACTCAGACGATCGGCATCTATCCTGAGTCGCTCAAGCGACAGCTGCGAAACACGTTGCCGCTGTTCGGCGCCCAACGGCTGACCAGCCTCGGCTACGCGTGCAGCGTCGCGATCGCGATGCCGCAGGACGCCATCGAGCCGATCCGGCGGATGTGCAAGTGGATCGTCGACGAAGAATGCGACCCCGCCGCGGTCGTTCCGCTCTGGGAGCTGGCTCGACGATGAGCGAACGCCGGACCGCGTTGCAGGTCGTCGAGCGGAATCGACCTGTCCGGCAAGGTCTGTGTGATCACCGGCGCCTCGTCCGGGCTGGGCCGCGAGTCGGCGCGGGCGCTGGCCGCCGCGGGCGCACACGTGGTCCTGGCCGCCCGCAACCAGGATGCACTGGCCGAGGCCGCCGAGTGGGTACGGCCGAAGTGCCGGCGCTCGCAGACCTCGACAGTCGAGCTCGACCTCACCGCGCTGTCCAGCGTTCGTGCGGCGGCGGCGGCGATCCGCGACATCACGCCGGCGGTGCATGTGTTGATGAACAACGCCGGCGTGATGTTCACCCCGTTCGGCCGGACCCGCGACGGGTTCGAATTGCAAATCGGGACAAACCATTTCGGGCACTTCGAGCTCACCCGGCTGCTGGTCCCGCAGCTGGCCGCCGCCGGGGGCGCCCGGGTGGTGATCCTGTCCTCCGGGGGCCATGTGATGGGTGACGTCGACTTCGACGACCCCAACTGGGAGCGACCGCGAATACGACAAGTTCGTCGCCTACGGCGCATCCAAGACGGCGAACATCCTGCACGCGATCGAGGCCGACCGGCGCCTGCGCGACTTGGGAATCCGCGCGTATGCCGTCCATCCCGGCACCGTTGCCACGTCGCTGGCGCGGTATATGTCCCGTGAGGACTTCTCCGCACCTCCGCAAGCTCGCCGTCGACAGCAGCGCGCGCGCGGCGAATCGACCGACGGCTTCCTTGACTTCGCCACTGCCCGAGCAGGGTGCGGCCACCCAGGTGTGGGCCGCGGTCAGCCCGGAGCTGGCCGACCGGGGCGCGCTGTACCTGGAAGACTGCGGGGTCAGCGAGGCGGTCGCGCCCTACGCGCGCGATGAGCAACGCGCGGCGGACTTCTGGCAAACTCTCCGAAAAGGTGTGTGGCAGCACGTGAGCAGACTGGAACGGCGCAAGCAGGAGATGCGGGAGAAGATCCTCATGGCCGCGTTCGATCTGTTTCTGGCACAGGGCGTCGCGGCCACCACCATCGAGGAAATCTGCGAGCGCGCCGACGTCGCCAACCGGACGTTCTTCAACCACTTCGCCACGCGTGCAGGACATGATCCGCGCACTGGCCGAGCGGCGGCTGGTCAACCTGCACGACGTCGTCTTCGACCGCGCCGACGAACCGATCCCGGCGCGGCTGGTCGGGGTGTTCGACGACATCGGCGCGACGCTGGTCAAATCCGGCGACACCTACCGCGAGCTGATCGGCGAGATGCTGGCCACCAGCGGCTACGGCATCCAGCGCGGATTCAACCTGCACGAAACGTTCGTCGAGCTCATCAAAGAAGGCGTCTCCCGCGGCGAGGTCAGGCGCGCCACGACCCAGACACCTTGGCCGACATCATCGTTGGTGCGCTCTCCGGCGGCATCGTCAACTGGACTGTCGATCGGACGTACTCGCTGGAAACCAACCTGCACAACCTGGGTGTCGCCCTGGCGGACTTGCTCAAGGCCTGACGGCATACGCATACTCACGGCTCCGGCAGGGCTTCCCAGTCACGGGACACCTTCGACCCGAACCGCGGGGGCCGCCGCTCGAAGAACGCGGTGACGCCCTCACTCGCGTCGGGGGTGCCCATCACGCGGTGGTGCAACTGCGTTTCCAGCGAGGCGACTTGGCGCGGCGTGTAGTTGTGGATCGCGGTGTCCCACAACAGCCGCTTACACAAGGCGGCCGACATCGGCGCCACATTGACCGCGATGTCGCGGGCCATCTCCAGCGCGTGAGCGAGCACCTGCGCGGCGGGCAGCGCCCGATTCGCGATGCCGAAATCGACTGCCTCGGGCCCGCTGAACGTGCGCCCGGTCAGCAGCACCTCGGCGGCCACACCGAGGTTGGTCAGGTGCGCCAACGTCCAGTGCGACATGCAATCGGGTATCACTCCCCGGCGTACTTGCACCACACCATATTTGGCGTCGTCGGCGACGATGCGGATGTCGGCCTGCAGCGCAATGGTCAGGCCGATTCCGATGGCGTGCCCGTTGACGGCGGCGATCACCGGCTTGCGCAATTCGAAGGCCGCCGGGTCGATCGGTGACGCCGAGAACGTGCCGTCATCTTGCGGGCTCTCGAACGGCGTTGCGCCACCGGAGAAATCGGCGCCGGCGCAAAAGGCCCGGCCCGCCCCGGTGACCACGATGGCCCGGACGTCGTCGTCCTCGTCGCACTCCCGGTACGCCCGGCTGAGCAGCGCACCCATCTCGGCGGTATAGGCGTTGAGGTGGTCGGGCCGATTCAGCGTGAGCACCGCCACGCCCGCGTCGATGTCGACCACCACATGGCTCGCTGAGGGGGCACTCATCGCCGTGCCGGGCTCCGGTGTAGGGCGTCGATCAGCCCGGCGATGTCCGTGCTGGGTGGCGTGTAACCGGGGAAGTAGCAGCATACTTCGTCGACGTGATCGCCGAACCGTGCGACGAGCTGCTTGGCGCATTGCTCGGGAGTTCCGACGATGCCGATCTGGGCCACCATGTCATCGGTGATCAGCGCGCGCATCTCGGCGAAACGGCCCTGCTTGGACAACGCGTTGAGGTCCGGCTGGACATCCGCCCAGCCCTCGACCTCGAGCACCGGAAGGTACGCCGGTGTCGAGCCGTAGAACGCGATCAGCGAGGCGACTCCGTCGACGGCGGCGGCCAGGTCCGCGTCGCTACTGCCGACCGCGACCATCGCCTGGGCGATCACCTGAAAGTCGTTGGGCGACCGCTCCGAACGGCGCAGTCCCTCGTTGATCGCGGGGATGGTGCGTTCGGCGAAGTGGCGGGCGCTGTTGAAGGGCATGACGAGCAGGCCGTCGGCGACTTCGGCAGCGGTGCGCGTCATGATCGGGCCGAGCGCCCCCATCAACACCGGAGGCGGTCCGAACGGGTTGGGACCCGGGTTGAAGTTGGGCGCCATCAGGGTGTGCGTGAAGAACTCACCGCGAAAGTTCAGACGGGACTGGCCTTCCCACGCCGCGAAGATCGCCTTGATCGCCGCGATCGTTTCGGCCATCCGCGCCGCCGGGCGATCCCACTTGCTGCCGTAGCGCTTTTCGATGTGGACCTTGATCTGCGAGCCCAGACCGAGCCGGAATCTGCCGCCGCTGAAGACCTGCAAGTCGTAGGCAGCGTGCGCCAGGTGCAACGGACTTCGTGGCGCCGCGATCGCGACGTTGGTCATCAAGTCCAGGCTGGTCTCGTTGGCGGCGATGATCAGCGGGAAGAACACGTCGTGCTGGCCCTCGAAGGTGAACAGGCCGTCGGCGCCCGTCTCGGCGATCTCGGCCGCGCTCGCCGACGCCCCGGTCGGCGATCCGTTGACCTGCAAATGTACTTTCACTCAACCATCCAGTCGCGCAATCAGTTTCCCTATAGGAAAGCACACCACTACTCGGACAAACCGAACTCCACCATCTCGGCGATCGCGTCGACCGCGTCGCTCAGTGCCGCGAGCCGGTCGGCCGCCGACGGCGCCGACAGCACCGCGTAGCGGTCGGCCGCACCGATCGGGATACGGGCGGCCAACGCGAACAGGCGCTGCCCCGCGTCGGCCTCGCCCGAACCCAGCAGCACCTCGCGGTCCGGCAGCACGGCGTCGCGCGCTTCCGCGATCCGCTCGAACAAGGCCATCATCCGGTCTTCGACGTCGAGCAGCTGCGCCTGCGTTACCGCGTCGCCCGCCTCATCGGGCCACAGTCGCACGATAGCCCGCGGATAGGGATCGTCGGGCAGCCATTCGCACACCCGAATCCGCTCGCCGGTCCGGCAGCGCAGCGAGTATCGATCCGCGCCCTCGTCGATGCACTCGTTGATCCGGCACAGCACACCGACATCGCATCGCGCGTCACCACCACCGACCTCGCGGCCGCGTGAGATCAGCACCACGCCGAAGGGTTCGCCGGCGTCGACGCAGTGCCGCACCAGCGCGACGTAGCGAGGCTCGAAAATGCGCAACGGCAGATCCTGATTCGGCAGAAACGCCGCCTCCAGCGGGAACATCGCCAGCTCCATCAGATGTCCAGCTCGCCCACCAACGCGTCGACGACCGCCCGTAGATCGCCGTCGTGCTCTTCGGCCACTCGCCGCTGCCGCTGATAGGAACCGCCATGGCGCGAGATCTCCTCCACCGCAGCGAGTTCGTCACTGCAATGCAGCAACTTGGCGACCGGCTCCAACCGGTTCAGCACATCGGCGAGATCGTCGGTAACCAGGCGCTCGTTGCTGTCGGCGTCCAGGATGATCACCGCGTCCAGCCCGTAGCGTGCCGCGCGCCACTTGTTCTCCTGGTTGTGCCACGGCGGCATGGTCGGCAACGACTCGTCGGCTTCCAGCCTGCGGTCCAGGTCGACCACCAGGCAATGCGTCAGCGCGACCAGCGCGCTCAGCTCACGCAGGTTGGACACGCCGTCGCAGACTCGCACCTCGATCGTGCCCAGATGCGGCGAAGGTCTTATGTCCCAACGGACTTCGTCGACATGGTCGATGATGCCGGTTTTCTTCTGGTCGTAGACGAACCCTTCGAATTCCGACCACGTCTGAAACTGGAACGGCAGCCCGGCGGTCGGCAACTGCTGAAACATCATGGCCCGGTTGCTGGCGTATCCGGTGTCCACGCCGGTCCACCACGGCGAGGACGCCGACAGCGCCAGCAGGTGCGGGTAGTACCTCAGCAACGACGTCATGATCGGCATCACCTTGTGCGCCGAGGAGATCCCGACATGCACGTGCACGCCCCAGATCAGCATCTGCCGGCCCCACCACTGGGTGCGCTTGATCAGCTCGGCGTAGCGGGGAGCGTCGGTGAGCTTCTGGGTACTCCACTGCGCGAACGGGTGTGCGCCGGCGCAGAACAGCTCCATGCCGCGGTCCCGGACGATCTGGCGCGCGGGGCCCAAGGTTTCGCGCAGATCCTCGATCGCCTGCGCGGTGCAGTCGCAGATACCGCTGACCACCTCGACGGTGTTGCGCAGCAATTCCTTGTGCACACGTGGATTTTCGCCAATCTCGGCGATGACGGAGGTGGCCTCGTTGCTCAGGTCGCGGGTTTCTGCGTCGACGAGCGCGAACTCCCACTCGACGCCGAGAGTCGGCCGCGGCGACCGGGCGAAATCGATGTGCGCATCGCCCTTTTTATTGGGCCTGTTAGCCGGCACCAATGACACCGCACGCCACTCGCTTGCCGGCGTCGCCAGTGCTCATCGTGGTCGCATCCGGACCCGGCGTCCCATTGGTCTGGCTGTAGCGCTCCGGTGGGATGTTGCCGAAGTTGTCGGCGCCCGCATGGATGATGATCGCCGTCTTCTCACCCGTCAACAGGTCCTCCATGGTGAAGGCGTCCGTGGAGGTCACCAACATCCCGACGCCGTCCTTACGAACCTGCAGCGAGGTGAGGTCCCCGCTGGCCGGCTCGTTCGAGTGGCCCGGCGCCTGGAAGTGGCCGCCGGCCGAGAGGAAGTCGCCGGGCGCTCCGCCGGTGGGGCCAACCGAATTGGGCTCGCACTTGCCCACCTTGTGAATGTGCACCCCGTGGAAGCCGGGCGTGATCCCACCAGCGCCGGTCGTCGCGATCGTGACGGTGGCGTAGCCGTTACTGAAGTCGAACTTGGCGGTCGCGACCTGGGTTCCGTCCGGCGCCCTCAGGTGGGTGGTGATGCTCGGCTGCCCGGCGCCCTCGCCTTCGGCTCCCGCGGTCCCCGAGGGCGCGGGTGATCCCGTCCAGACGGCCGGCGTGGTGCCCGGGACCGACGACGCGTGCTGGGGCGAGGAGCACGCACTCAGCAAAGCGACGCTGGTGGCTGCGGACAATGCGGACATGGTGACAACGACATTGCGGTGACCGGCAAGCGTAGGCATAGCGCAGAGCCTAACCCGGCTCACGACCTTCAGTCAGCCCGCGACCACGACGATGACGCCGGGCGGCTCGCCGCTGAGTGCGGGGGTGCGCGGTTCGACCGGCGCGCCCAGGTTTTTGCCGACCGCGTCCGCGGTGGCGTGCTCGCCGTCGGCGTCGGTGAAGTAGACCGTCGTGACGGTCACATCGGGTAACGACAGGTTCCCGACGTCGACGACCTTGAAGCCGCCGGCCTTGAGTTGGTCTGCGGCATGCCCGGCGACACCCTCCTTGCCGGAGATGTTGAACACGTGGATGTCGGCGTCGGTGGCCGCGGGCTTCGGGCTTGTCGAGGTCGACGACGCGGCGACGCTGGAGCTGGTCGCACTCGAGGCCGTCGAGGCCGAGTCATCGTCGGACTTCCCGGAGGAACTCAGGGCCTGCCACCCGAGCAGCAGGAAGATGACGCCGAGGAACAACAGCACCATCACCATGGCCCGCAGTGGGAGCCCCGTGGAGTCGGGAACGCGCTCTTTCATCGAGCCCTACTGTAGCTAGTCAGGTCACCTCGAAGCCGAGGCGCCGCGCTGCGCGCGCCTTCTGACGGCCGGCCCGCAGCCGCCGCAACCGCTTCACCAGCATCGGATCGGCGGCCAGGGCCTCGGGCCGATCCACGAGCGCGTTGAGCACTTGGTAGTAACGCGTCGCCGACATCGAGAACAGCTCTTTGATCGCGTCTTCCTTGACACCGGCGAATTTCCACCACTGACGTTCGAAGGCCAAGATGTCGTGTTCGCGTCGGGTCAGCCCATCGGCGATTTCAGCATCGTCCCCCGATCGATTTGCCCGCGCCATGGCGCTGTCCATATCGCTTCCCCTGGACCCTTCCGCCGAATTCCCGGTAGCTCGAATGACTTGACTTATATAGGGGCATG
Source organism: uncultured Actinomycetota bacterium (assembly GCA_963794245.1). Classification (GTDB taxonomy): domain Bacteria; phylum Actinomycetota; class Actinomycetes; order Mycobacteriales; family Mycobacteriaceae; genus Mycobacterium. The sequence goes on from CAWCDD010000011.1 coordinate 504,849, forward strand.
TTTCGGCGAATATTGAATCACGCCGCGAACCCTCAAGCCGTCATCCAGACCCGCGAGTCGGCCGATTGCCTTCATTGCTTGCCAAGCCGCCCCTTAAGCTAGCCGACCATGGCAGTCGTACCCATTCGCATCGTGGGCGATCCGGTGTTGCACACGCCGACGACGCCGGTGCCCGTCGACGCCGACGGTTCGCTACCGGCAGACCTCGCCGGGTTGATCTCCGACATGTACGACACCATGGACGCCGCCCACGGCGTCGGCCTGGCCGCCAATCAAATCGGACACGGCCTGCGGCTGTTCGTCTACGACTGCGCCGACGACCGCGGAATGACCGACCGCCGCCGCGGCGTGATCATCAATCCGATCCTGGAGACCTCCGAGATACCCGAGACCATGCCCGACCCGGGCGACGACGACGAAGGTTGCCTGTCGGTTCCCGGCGAGTCGTTCCCCACCGGGCGCGCGACCTGGGCACGGGTCACCGGTCTCGACGCCGACGGCAAACCGGTCACCATCGAGGGCACCGGATTGTTCGCCCGGATGTTGCAACACGAAACCGGGCACCTGGATGGATTCCTCTACGTGGACCGCCTCATCGGCCGGCACGCCCGCGCGGCAAAACGTGCCGTCAAATCCCACGGCTGGGGCGTACCCGGGCTGTCCTGGACGCCGGGCGAAGGACCGGATCCGTTCGGTCACTGATGGTCTCGTGGCCCGAGATCGGAACCCGGGTGACGGTTCGCTACCGGCGTCGACCCGGATCGGTGCCGCCGCTGACGGATGCGGTGGGACACCTGTTGGCGGTCGATCCGATCGTGCGGGTGCAGACAAAGACCGGCGCGGTCGTCGAGTTCGCGGCGGCCGATGTGGTGGCGCTGCGGGTGCTGACCGACGCGCCGGTGCGCACCTCGGCGATCCGCGCACTCGAGCACGCCGCCGCCGCGGCCCGGGCCGGCGCGGAACACGCCTGGCTGGACGGCTGGCTGTTGCGGGCCGAGCCCGAAACCGGATTTACCGCCAATTCGGCAGTGCCACTGGATATTTCCGCCCAGCTGAGCTCGGTACCCGCGATCGCCGCCTGGTACGGCCGTCGCGGCCTGACGCCGTGGCTGGCCGTCCCGGACCGCTTGTTGGCGCTGCCGCCGGCCCTGGTGAGCGAACACACTGAGCGCGTGTTGGTGCGCGACGTGGCTGACCTCACCGCCCGGGAGCCCGGCCCGTCCATCACCCTGGCGGATCCACCCGAGGACGCGGCGGTGACCGACGCGCCCGACGGCACACGGTGGGTGGGACTTTCGGCGACATGCCTGTCCGATAGCCGGCTCTGCGAAGCACTGCTGGCATGGGGTGCACACCGCGGCGCCACCCGCGGCTATATCGCAGTCGCCGAGCTGCGGGCACCGCCCGCTCGCGGGGAAGAAGCCGCCACCGCCGCGCTCGCCGAGGATCTGGGCTTCCGACTGCACCACCGCCGTCGCTACTTCGAAGTCCGGCCGGGAGCCTGGGATACCGTCTAGCCATGCCCGACAGGACGGTTGATGACGGCGACCCGCCGCGCGTGCGACTAGCGACCTGGAACGTCAACTCGATTCGCACTCGCCTGGACCGCGTCGTCGACTGGCTGGGTCGCGCCGACGTCGACGTGCTGGCCATGCAGGAGACCAAGTGCTCCGACAGCCAGTTCCCCGCGCTGCCATTCCTGGAACTCGGCTACGAGGTCGCACACGTCGGCTTCAATCAGTGGAACGGTGTGGCGATCGCCTCCCGGGTGGGCATCGACAACGTGCAGATCGGATTCGACGGCCAGCCCACGTGGAGCAGCAAGCCGGAGGTGGCCGCGACGGCGGAAGCCCGGGCTTTGGGTGCCACCTGCGGCGGCGTCCGGGTGTGGAGTCTGTACGTGCCCAACGGCCGCGCCCTGGCCGACCCCCACTACAGCTACAAGCTGGATTGGCTTGCCGCCCTGCGTGATACGGCGGCCGGCTGGCTGCACGACGATCCGACCGCGCAGATCGCGATGGTCGGTGACTGGAACATCGCCCCGACCGACGAAGACGTGTGGAGCACCGAATTCTTTGACGGCGCCACGCATGTGTCCGAGCCGGAACGCCAGGCGTTCAACGCCATCGTCGACGCGCAATTCAGCGACGTGGTAAGGCCTTTCACCCCGGGCCCCGGTGTCTATACCTATTGGGATTACACCCAGCTTCGGTTCCCGAAAAAGCAAGGCATGCGCATCGACTTCATCCTCGCTTCACCGGCGCTGGCCGGCCGCGTCGCCGACGCGCAGATCGTGCGCGACGAACGCAAAGGCAAGGCGCCCAGCGATCATGCACCGGTTTTGGTCGACCTGAATCCTGAGTAAGCCGGGGAAACTCCCGACGTTTCCGTTGTCTGCGCGTTTCCGACGTGGCAGCATTTCGCCTGTTAGATGCGTGAACAGTTTTCGTTGCTGCTGTTAACTGCCCGTTCGGCGGGTATACATGTTGCTACGCGGTTTGCGACGAGAGCAACCGAGGAACCGGGAGTCATCATGGGTGTCGTCGGAGGAGCAGTCCGCAACGTAGGGAAAACAGTCAATCGCGCCGCAGACGCCACCACCGCCGCCGCCGGCGCCGTCGGCGGTGCGGCAGTCAACGGAATCGTCGGAGGCGTAACAGGAGCCGCCGAGGGCATCAAGCGGGGCATCAACTCGGGCAGTCATTCGACACCGGCGGCCGCATTGGCCATCGGCGCGCTTGGCGTGGCCGGGCTGGTCGAGTGGCCGGTGTTGTTGGCCGTCGGTGGCGGCGCGTTGTTGTTGCGACGGCTGAATCAGAGATCCGAGGCGCCGGCGAAGGCCAGCCTCAAGCCGGTACCCACCGAGCCGACGTCACAAAAAGCCGCACCGCGAAAGGCCGCCGCCAAGTCTCCCGCCAAGAAGACGGCGGCACGTCGGGCGGGCACCGCCGAGTTGCGCAGCACCAACTGACGCGCAGCCGGCTTACGCCAACGCGCGCTGCGGCCGCCGGTGCGGCCGTCCCGAACCGTGTGCGGACGGGTCAGGACACAGCGTCCCCCTCGGCCGCGGAGCTACCCGGGCCGAAAACCGTGGAGGCCTGCGATGCCCGCGATCGGGCTCGACGATCTCCACGATCCCGACGCGCCACAGAAGCGCATAGAGTTCGAGCAACGGCACCCTCAGCACCGAAGCAACAGATGAAAATATCGGATCGGCCAGGTTATCGGTCGTCGACATACGTCTGACGGTGACCAAGTCACCGGGCGAGTTGGGAAACCCTTCGTTACTGAAAGGCAAATGATGGCGGAAAAGAAAACTCGCCGGGCAACGTCTCAGCGCGAGGCGGTGGAGAAAATTCGCGAAGGCGAAACCTTCGTCGTGAAACTGCCCCTGGTGGGCCAGGCCGAGATTCCGCGGCCCGAACAGCTTGCTTACTACGGTGGTCTCGCCGCCTTGGCCGCCCTGGAACTCATCGAGTGGCCGGTCGCCCTGGTCATCGCGGCCGGACACCTGCTGGCCAGCAATCACCACAACCGGCTGCTCGAAGAACTCGGCGAGGCGATGGAAGAGGCCTAGCAGCCGCTATCGGCCGTTTTCAGCCGGAATGCGCTCCTGGATCGTCAGCAACAGATGGTCGAACTGGCTCTGGACGGCCGCAGACATCGGCGGCAGGCTGCTGACATCGTGCATCAGTTGCCTGGCCAGCGTGCGCAGCTTGATATTGGTCTCTTGCGAACGCCACTGCAACAACCGGAACGCCTGGTCGGGGCTGACCCGGTAGACGGCCATCATCACGCCCTTGGCCTGCTCGATGGCCGCGCGGTTTTCGAACAGGTCCGGCAGCGCTTCGTCGAGCACTTCCTGACGGCTCTCGTGACGGGCTTCGTCGAAGGTGCCGGTGAGGTCGATGTAGTAGCCGGCCGTCCCCGCCACCGCACCCGAGGAGTCCACGATCCGGTCGGCCACGACGATCGCCTCGTGCACACCGCCGCTCGTGTCGACAAACCGGTGACGGCTCGAGAACGAGTCCCCGGAATGCAATGCAAGCTGGAGCAGATCCCGGACGTGTTCCCGGTCTTCGGGATGCTTGTGCGACAACATCAGTTCGGTGGTCGGCGCTACCGTGCCCGGTTCGTAGCCGTGCATCCGGGCAACCTCGTCGGACCACTCCCAGCGCTCACCATCGAACCAGAACCGAAAACTGCCGACGTTCAGGTACGTGAGCGCGGCGTCCCCGGTCACGCTGGTCGGCTGCTGCGGCGTCCGGGCGAAATTCGTGGCGGCCGTTTGCTTGGGCTGCTGCACTCGGCCATCATCGCACTCCGCGAATTACCGGTAAAGCAATCCGTTCATTGGGAACCATTCAGCGGCAAGACCTGGTCAATGTCTTCGCAATCTGGACGGCTTGTGCGCCCGTGCGGCGCAGATGGTCCGCGGTGGGGGTAACGTCGCGTGCGGGCGTTTTTAGCCACCCAAAAGTAAACAACCGCGGGAGCGCACGCCGAGTGTGCTGAGAGGACGGCTTGGGGCCGTCGACCGTACGAACCTGACCGGGTAATGCCGGCGTAGGGAGATGAACAAATGACCGTTACCGTCGAACCATCCGTCACCACCGGACCGATCTGGGGCAGCAGCAAGGCTTACCGCGAAATCGACGGCCCGGACGGGGCCACACTCCGGGTGCCGCTGCGGCGCGTGCACCTGTCCACCGGAGACGACTTCGATCTCTACGACACCTCGGGGCCCTACACCGATGCGGCCGCGACGATCGACCTGGCGGCCGGGCTGCCGGCGCGGCCCGGACTGGTCCGCGACCGCGGCACTCAGCTGCAGCGCGCCCGGGCCGGCGAGATCACCGCGGAGATGGCGTTCATCGCCGCCCGCGAAGGCATGCCCGCCGAGCTGGTGCGCGACGAGGTCGCGCGCGGACGTGCGGTCATCCCGGCCAACCACAACCACCCCGAGATCGAGCCGATGGTCATCGGCAAGGCATTCGCGACCAAGGTCAACGCGAACATCGGCAACTCGGCGGTGACGTCGTCGATCGCCGAGGAGGTCGACAAGATGGTGTGGGCCACCCGGTGGGGCGCCGACACCATCATGGACCTGTCCACCGGCAAGAACATCCACGAGACCCGCGAGTGGATTCTGCGTAACTCGCCGGTGCCCGTCGGCACGGTGCCGATCTACCAGGCGCTGGAAAAGGTCAACGGCGACCCGACCGAGCTGACCTGGGAGATCTACCGCGACACCGTGATCGAGCAGTGCGAGCAGGGCGTGGACTACATGACCGTGCACGCCGGCGTGTTGCTGCGCTACGTCCCGCTGACCGCCAAGCGAGTCACCGGCATCGTCAGTCGCGGCGGCTCCATCATGGCGGCATGGTGCCTGGCCCATCACCGGGAGTCGTTCCTGTACACCAACTTCGACGAGCTCTGCGAGATCTTCGCCCGCTACGACGTCACCTTCTCTCTTGGCGACGGACTGCGGCCGGGCTCGATCGCCGACGCCAACGACGCGGCGCAGTTCGCCGAGCTGCGCACCCTGGGCGAGCTGACGAAGATCGCGAAATCCCATGGCGTGCAGGTGATGATCGAGGGCCCGGGACACGTCCCGATGCACAAGATCGTCGAGAACGTGCGGCTGGAAGAGGAGTGGTGCGAGGAGGCCCCGTTCTACACGCTGGGCCCGCTGGCCACCGACATCGCGCCGGCCTACGACCACATCACCTCGGCGATCGGCGCGGCCATCATCGCCCAGGCCGGTACCGCGATGCTGTGCTATGTGACCCCCAAGGAGCACCTGGGCCTGCCGGACCGTAAGGACGTCAAGGACGGGGTGATCGCCTACAAGATCGCCGCGCACGCAGGCGATCTCGCGAAGGGGCATCCGCACGCGCAGGACCGCGACAACGCTTTGAGCACTGCGCGTTTCGAGTTCCGCTGGAACGACCAGTTCGCGCTGTCACTGGATCCCGACACCGCGCGGGAGTACCACGACGAGACGCTGCCGGCCGAGCCCGCCAAGACGGCGCACTTCTGCTCGATGTGCGGTCCGAAGTTCTGCTCGATGCGGATCACGCAGGATGTCCGGGACTACGCCGCCAAACACGGGCTCGAGACCGAAGAGGACATCGAGGCCTTGTTCGCCACCGGGATGGCGGAGAAGTCGGCCGAATTCGCTGACCACGGCAATCGGGTGTATCTGCCGATCACGCAGTGAATTACCTGCCGCTGCCCGCGCCGGGCACCACGCCGCGCCGCGTGCTGTCCATCGCCGGGTCGGACTCCGGGGGCGGCGCGGGCATCGAAGCCGATATGCGCACCATCGCGATGCTGGGCGTGCACGCGTGCATCGCGGTCACCGCCGTCACCGTGCAGAACACCCTGGGCGTCAAGAGCTTTCACGAAGTTCCCGACGACGTCGTCGTGGGCCAGATCGAAGCGGTGGTCACCGACATCGACATCCAGGCCGTCAAGACCGGGATGTTGGCGTCGCCCCGCATCATCGACACCGTGGCCACCACCTGGCGCCGGCTCGAGTTGACGGTGCCGCTCGTCGTCGACCCGGTAGCGGCATCCATGCACGGCGATGCGCTGATGGCCCCGGCGGCGCTGGATTCGCTTCGCAATCAACTGTTTCCGCTGGCCACGCTGGTGACGCCGAATCTCGACGAGGTGCGGCTGCTGGTGGGCATCGACGTGGTGAACACCGAGTCGCAGCGCGCGGCGGCCAAGGCGCTCCACGCGCTGGGCCCGCAGTGGGTCCTGGTCAAGGGCGGTCACCTGCGGTCGTCGCCACGCAGCTGCGACCTGCTCTATGACGGTACGGACTTCCACGAGTTCGATGCGCAGCGGATCACGACCGGCAACGATCACGGCGGTGGTGACACGCTGGCGGCCGCGATCGCCTGCGCACTGGCCCACGGCGTCACCGTGCCCCAAGCTGTCGAGTTCGGGAAGCGCTGGGTCACCGAATGCCTGCGTGCCGCCTACCCGCTCGGCCACGGCCACGGCCCGGTCTCCCCGCTGTTCCGGCTGTCATGATTGCCCGCTTCTCCCCCGCAAGCGGGTGGTGCCCCCACCTCAGTCCGTTCCGGACCGCATCGTCAGCGGGCGCATGAATCTCGACCAGATCGCGGGCATCGCGCACCAGCCCGACGGCGTACCGCAAGGTGTCGTGGTGCTCACCCACGGCGCCGGAGGGGACCGCGAATCCGAACTGCTGCAACGGGTTTGCGACGAGTGGGCGCGGCGCGGCTGGCTGGCGATACGGTACAACCTGCCGTACCGTCGACGCCGGCCCAAGGGGCCGCCGTCCGGCTCGGCGGCAACCGATCGCGCCGGAATCGACGAGGCAATCACCGTGTGCCGCAACCTTGCCGCTGGCCCGCTGATCGCGGGTGGACATTCCTACGGCGGCCGGCAGACGTCGATGGTGATCGCCGAGACGAACCCGGCGCAGGTCGACGTGTTGACGCTGTTCTCCTATCCGGTCCATCCGCCGGGTAAGCCGGAACGCCCCCGCACCGAACACCTGCCCGATATCCGGGTGCCGACCGTGTTCACCCACGGAACGTCGGACCCATTCGGCACGCCGGCCGAGGTGCGCGATGCCGCGGCGTTGATCACCGCGCCGACGGAGGTTGTCGAAATCACCGGCGCGCGACACGACTTGCGCTCAAGGACTCTCGACGTGCCCGCGCTCGCGGTCGACGCGGCGCTGCGGCTGTTGCGCTGACGCGTTAGGACCCCGGCAGTGTGCAGGTGGTGGGAAGCAGCAGAATCGCGGGCCACAGCGCAGCGGCTTCACCGAATGCGGCGGCGTCCGAACCGGAGATCACCTTCTCCCATTCGGCCTGGAGTTCGTGCACCCGGTCGGGGTGGATGAAGGCCCAGAAGAAGCCGATCAAGAGGTAGGGCACGGCGAGCCAGAGCGCCAACTCGATGAGCGCTTGGACCGAAACCGGACGCGCAAGCACGCGCCGAACGCGGGCCATTACTGCCGCTAGCCCTCCCATATGCGCAACGATAGGTCAGACACCGGGAAGGGGTGAGGTGGTTGATCACTAAGCTGCGCCAGCTGCTGAACTACGAAATGACGGTGGCCGAGTGGATCGCACTCGCAGTGCTGCTGGGCATTCCCTACTCGATTGTCGGCCTGATCTGGTCATCGACACACACCAACCATCTTCGCGGTATGCAGGGCGCGGACCTGGTGGTGTCGTTTCTCGGCTCGATCGTCTCCTGGCCGGTGCTGATGTTTTCCAACGTCTGCATGACGTGACGCCCACCGCAATTTAGTCAGTCCAAACTGGACAGTTTTAGCTGTCTAGTTTAGGGTGGTGGCATGGATGGCATCGGCGAGTCCGCTGCGACAGCCGCCCGAGATATTCGAGTGGTGTTCAGCCGCCTACGACGTCGGCTGAGGGATGTCGAGGTCCGCAACGATCTGACCCCGTCACAGACAGCGGTGCTCACCCGGCTCTGGAAAGAGGGCGCGTCGTCGGCCAGCGAGTTGGCCGGCGCGGAACGGGTACGTCCCCAGTCGATGGCAACCATACTGGCCGCCCTGGGCCAACGAGAGCTCATCGAGCGCACCCCCGACCCCGAAGATGGCCGGCGCCAGGTGGTCTCGTTGACCAAGGCGGGCCGCCAGCGCGCCGAAAGCGACCGCCAAGTGCGGGAGGAGTGGCTGGCACGCACCTTGCAGGAGCGCTACTCCGAAGCCGAGCGTCGCATCATCGTCGACGCGCTATCGCTGCTCGAGCGATTGACCGAGTCATGAAAGGGCATTGGTTGCAATGGAAATAGGTGTGCACTTTATCGACTTTCTCCCCGGCGACCCGGCGAAGCTGGGCCCGACGTTGGCCGACGCGGCCAAAGCCGCCGAACAAGGCGGTGCCGCGCTTTTCACCCTGGCCGACCACTTCTTTCAGATGGAGAATCTCTGGCCGGCGGAGAACCCATTCCTCGAAGGCTATACGTCGCTGGGTTTCCTTGCTGCGCAGACGACTACGATCGATCTGAGCTTGTTGGTCACCGGGGTCACCTACCGCTATCCGGGAGTGCTGGCCAAAGCCGTCACCACACTTGACGTGCTGTCGCAGGGCCGGTCGATGTTGGGGCTCGGCGCCGCCTGGTACGACCGCGAACATGCGGCCCTGGGCATTCCGTATCCACCGCTGCGCGAGCGGTTCGAGATGCTCGAAGAAACGTTGCAGATCTGCCGGCAGATGTGGAGCGACAACAACGGGCCCTACCACGGCAAGCACTACCAGCTGGCCGAGACAATCTGTGCGCCGCAACCGATTCGGCGTCCGCCGATTTTGATCGGTGGCGACGGCGAGAAGAAGACGCTGCGGCTGGTCGCGCAGTACGCGGACATCTGGAACAGCATGGGGTCCGAAGTTGACGAGCTCAAACACAAGATCGACGTGCTCAACCGCCACTGCGACACCGCCGGCCGCGACCCGGCTGAGATCCGCAAAACGTCCGGGGGGCTCGCGATGCTCGACCCGTTCGAGGACGTCGACGGGTACCTGAAGACCGTGCAGCGCTACGCCGAACTGGGAATCGAGATGATCAACGTCGGTCCCCTGCCGGGAAACCCCGACCCGGTCGGCTTCATCCGCCGATTCGGCGACGAACTGATTCCCCGGCTCGCCGAGATCGGCTGAGCGCCTGAGTGTTTATGCAGCGATACCTGGGATGGCCGGCGGCGCAACGGAGTCGACGATGAGAACCACAGCCGGAGCCCCTGAATACCGGTGGTGGTGTTCCATGCTCCCACTGATCACCGAGAAGATCCCACCGATGATGCCGAACACGGTGAGCACCGCGCCGATGGCTATTCCGGCAATGGCCAAACCGCGGCCGCCTTCACCGGTCTGTTTGATCTTGCTCAGTGCGAGAATGCCGAAGATGATGCCCAGGATCGGCCCGACGCCGCAGAGCCATCCCAACAACGAGCAGACCAACGAGGCGATCGCCATGCCATTGGTGCCGACGGCTTGCGGGTAACCGGGACCCGGCGGGGGTGGGTAACTCGGTCCCGGCGGAGGCGGATAACTCGGTCCCGGCGGAGGCGAATAACCCTGCCCCGGCGGGGGATACCCGGATTCGCCCGGCGGCGGATAGCTAGGCGGTTCTTCCGTCACGGACGCCTCCTGAGGTCAAGTGGCCCATACTCTACGCCTCGCTCAGCCTGGGTAGCGCGAGTAGCACGCGTCCATGTTGCCGGTCACGCCGCCACGGAACGCTGATATGCGCGTGAAGCCGGCCGGCACGCTGGTCCCGTCCGCATCGCTGGCAACCATATGGTTGGTGAGCAAACCGGCGACGGCCTCGTCGAGGTCACCCGCGGTCAACAACAGCTCCTTGTGCGAGGGGGTGTCGATGGGTTCGGCCATCTTTCGGTGCACCACACCGGTCAGGCACGCGGTCCGCAGCGCGGTCCACGGGCTCTGCATCGCTAGACCGCGTTCGTGTTGTACCGCAAGCGCATATCTCGACATCACGATCGACAGGGCGGTGTCATCGCCTTGCGGCAGGGTGTTTTCACTCTCGTTGGACAGTTTGCCGACCTTCGCCAGCGCGGGCAGGTCGACAGCGATGGTGTTGGTGGCCGGGCAGTAGGAGGCCGGCGGGCTGGCCTTGGCATCCGGGCAATCGGCTGGCGTGTAGGACAACGTCGGCGGGTTCTTCGGCGAGAACACCTTCCCCAACAGCTCCATCAGCGTGGACAAGGTGTCTTCGTTGAGCGCGACCTCACCGGTCTCCGGGTTGCCGTCGGGATCGACCTGCAAAGCCTTGGGCAGGTCACCGCGGCGCTGCGCGATTTCTTGCTTGTTGATCTCCGCGCAGCCCGAGGCGCCACTGATGAAGCCCATCTGGAAGGCGCTGATCCGGTCCAGCGCCGACCCATGCTCGTCGTCGTTCTCGGTGTCGGCGTCCATCGTCGGGTCACGGGTGATGATGACCCCGGCCAACACATGGTCGAGTCCGTCGGCGGTGCTCAGCGTGAAACGCGACGACTTCCCGGCGGCAACCCAGTACAGATAGACGCCCGCGAAACAGTCGGCCTGCTGCTCGCGAACAATGGTGGGATCTGTCCGCGTCACCAGTTTCGCCATCTGCTGCAATGCGTGCCCGAACTCGTGCGCCAGCACACCGGTGACCGACATGTCGCCGAAATAGCGTTGCGCGACAGGCATGAACACCCCGCGATCCCAGGCGATCAGGTTGCAGCGCGACGTGAAAAAGGCGTTGACGAGCTTGTACGTATCGTTGTGACAAACGATGGGGCTGCTCGGATCGTGGGAGTCGTAGGAGACCAGTTTGGCGACGGGAAGGAAGGTTCCCTTCAGCGACTGGCTGTACGTCGATTTCCAGTAGTCCTCGATGTCGTTGACCGACAGCAACGACAACTTGTCGATCGCCCCGTTGTCGGTGTTGACCACTGTGCCGGTCGGGGCGGGTCCGTCCGGGCGGATCCCGCTAGGACCGTTGGTAGCGGGGAGATCCCCGACATGGAATGGGTCGTTGAGCATCGACAGGGCCCGCCCGTCGAGCACGGTGGTACACCCCGCTACCACGAGCACCGCCGCTGCACAGGCAATTACCGCCCTCAGCGAACCGCTCGCGGTGCGCCTGCGACCACCGTGGCACCGACGTCGATTTTGCCCGCGGTTCATCATGACCTACCTCATCCCGACCGGCTGCACGGCAGCATCAAAGGGTTCTCATTCTAGATCCGCTGGATGACGGGTGGAGCGGAACTGCGAGACCCAGCAAACGTCGCTAGGGTACCCGGGTCCGATGCCGTTTGTCGTGGGGTGGGACGCCGTTGACGCCTGAAATTGACTCGGCGTAGCTGCCCACGGCGAATGCCACGCCAGAGCCCATGACAGCCAATGCTTCCCGGTTGATGTTGTCGGCCGTGTCCCGGGGGCTCTGGAAGTTGGGATCGAACCCGACACCGGCCTGACCGCCCCACAGGCGAGCTTGCACAGGGGTTTTCAGCTGGGATGCGCCGGTGCTCATGCCGCCGATCGGCACGCCCGCGACCATGAACGGGTGGTAGTCGGTCCGGGTGCCCAACGGCATGTCGGCGGGCCGCCGGCCGGCCAGGTCGAGATAGCCGGACAGCGTGCGCTCGATTCCGGCCGACCCGTCGGGCACATCACCGAACGCGATCCCCTGTCCGGGCGGACCGGATTGATCGCCGTCATCGGTGAAGAAGCCGGCGTTCGGCGAACCGAGCAGGTTGAAGTTCAGGTACAGCGCGATGTCGTTGAGTTGCTCGCCATCCAGGCCGAACACGTAATCCATGACGCCGTTGAGGCCGTCCTCGTCGGCTCCCCAGAACACGAAGCGCACCGCGTTGTTCACCGGCGCCAACGGACCCAGCTGCAGAGCGGTCTCCAGCACCGCGGCCACCCCGGACCCGTTGTCGTTGATACCCGGTCCGCTACGCGGGCCGTCGAGATGAGCACCGACCATGATCACGTCTCGCGGCGAGCCGGTCTTGGTCTGCGCCAGCACGTTTCGGGACGTGATCTTGAGGTTCTCGGCATCCAGCACCAGCCGTACCGGCGCGGTGGCGTGGGACAGCGCGCTGCCGCCGTAACTCCCCACGACTGCGACCGGCATGGTCAGTTGCTTGTAGTAACCGGGGCTGAACAACGTGGGCGGGGCGCCCTGGCCGTTGGGCACGCTGACCACGACCAGGGCGGCCGCCCCCTTGGCTTTCGCGTTGTTCTGCTTGTCGACCACCGAGCAGTGCGCGTCGTCCACGACGGCGATCGCACCCGCGGGCAGCGTGGCCGGGTAATCGTTCACCACGCAGCCCGACGGTTGCGTGGGCCGCACCGGTTGGCCGGTGAGACCACCGGGCGGTGTCCGGACCAGCAGCGAGGCCTGGTCCACCGAATAGCTGCTGCCGGCAATCGTCAACGACGGCTTACCCGGCGACACCGCGTAGAGCCGGTCGAACTCTGGTGTGGCCACTTCGAATCCCTTGCTGCGCAACGTCTTCGCGACGTATTCGACGCTGGCGTCGTAGCCCGGTGTCCCCTCTGCCCGGTTCCCCTTGTTGGCGTTGGCGATATCCTGCAGCGCGCGCAGATGGACGAACATCGCGCCGGCGGTGACCCTTGCGGCCAGCAGCCGACCGAGGTCCGGTGCGGCACCCGGCGGCGCCTGGCGCGGCGATGAGCATCCCGCCACCAGCCCGATCAGCGCCATGCCCGCGCACAGCCGCCGGATCATGGCCCCGTTCATGGCTTTGTGAGTACGTGGCGGGTGCGGTCCGCCATGACGGGAACCCCGTTTCGTCCGGTGGCGTCTTGGGCGTACAGGGCCACCGCGTAGGCGACGCCGGCGCCGTTGATGCCCAGCGAGGTGCGGTCGATGTGGTCGAGGGTGTCGGTCTTCTTGTGGTAGTTGGGATCGAACGGCTCGTCCGCCGTCCCGCCCCACAGTTTGGCTTGGTCACCGGATTTCTTGGCCTCCGCACCGGAGAACAGGCCACCGGCCGGGATACCGGCCAGGGTGAAGCCGTCGTAGTCGGAGCGTCCGTCGAACGAGGTGTCCTGCGCCGCCTTGCCCGCCGACTTCAGGTAGGTGACCAGCGTGCGTTCGATGCCGGCCGAACCTTCCGGCACCACCGGCTGGCCACGGGTGTCCGTCGGCAGGGATTGGTCGCCGTCATAGGTGAAGTAACCGGGGTTCGGCGAGGCGAGCATGTCGAAGTTCAGGTACAGCGCAATGTTTTTGAGGTCGTCGAGATTCAGTGATCCGACGTAGTTGCGTGATCCGATCAATCCGAGTTCCTCGGCACCCCAGAAACCGAAACGCACCGCATTGCGCACCTTCGGCGAATTACCTAGCTGCACTGCGGTTTCCAAGACCGCGGCCACGCCGGAGCCATTGTCGTTGATACCCGGCCCCTCCGGCACGCTGTCCAGGTGCGCGCCCGCCATCACCACATCCGTCGGCGAGCCCGTCTTGGTCTGCGCGATGATGTTGCGGGCTTTGAAATTCTGGCTGCTGGCGTTCAGCTTGATGGTCGTCGGTCCCGGTTGAAGACGCAGCTGCATTCCGACGGACTTGGTGACGCCGACCGCCGGAATCTTCACCTCGGTGTTGGGCCCGAGCGTGCCGCCCATCTGCTCCTCGTCGACGTTGTCGGCGACGATCATCGCCGCCGCACCGCGCAGCGCCGCGGCCTCCTCCTTCTGCGCGAACGGGCAGGTGCCGCGGTCCACCAACGCCACCGCGCCCTTGATCGGAAGGTTGTCGTAGTCGGAGGCCGCACAGCCCAGGCCGTTGCCCGTCGACACCGTCCGCAACGGCCCGCTTACCCCGTCGGGTCCGGTGCCGAGGCTGAACTCGAGCGCATGCGCTTCGACGGCCTTGCCGCCGACCGTCACCGTCGGCTTGTCGGCGTGAAAGACCCGCCCGGAGAACTCGGGGGTTTGCACGTCAAAGCCGCTGTTGCGCAACGTGTTCACCACATAGTCAACGCTGGCTTCGTAGCCCGGGGTGCCTACCGCCCGGGTGCCGTTATTGGCGTTGGCGATGTCCTGAAGCTTTGTCAGGTGCGCCATCATCGCGTCGGCGGTGACCTTGTTGTGCAAGGTGGTGGCGAACTCGACTGCGGCGGGGTTGCTCGCCTGCTGGGAGTCGGCCGACCGATGGGAGCAGCCGGTCAACCAGGCGGCGAGGGCGATCGCGGCGAGCAGCGCCGCCGGCGTTCGTGATTTGTTCACCATCGCGCCCAAGGTTAGACGCCCGCCGCGCGTCAGCGCAGTCGGCTCACCGCGGCATCAGATCAGACATGCAGCCCACTGAATGGGGCAAAGGGAATGTTGCGCACCACAAACCAAACCGTCACCAACGACAGCGCCACCATGGCTGCCCAGCGCTGGTGTTGCCAGCTCCGGATCCGCCGACCCGTCACCCGGCCGTAGGTCCAGACCAGGTACGTCCACACCAACAGCACGACCGCCACCAGGCCCAAAGCGTTGAACCTGGCGGCGGCCATCAGATTGCCGTGCAACAGCGAATACAGCATGCGCAGGCTGCCGCATCCGGGACAGTCGATACCCAGCAGCGCCTTGGTCGGACATACCGGCAGGGGGCCACCCGGGGTGGTCGGATCGCCCACCCAGGTGGCGGCACACACCAACGTCGTGGACGCGGCGACCATCAGCGGGGCGCCGAGCCCGAGCGCAATATGCCCCTGGCGCATGACCGCGAGCGTAACCCGCGTTTAGCGCAGCCCCACAAGCATCGCCGCGGGGGTATCCGGCGTGCTCATGGCCGCCGCAATCGCGATGATCGCGTAGATGATGACGATGACAACCCATGCGACGACCGACCAGATCACCCACTTGCGAGCACTGGCGGCAGCTGCCGTCGCCTCGGCGTGCAAGCCCTGTGTCCACAATCCGTTGACCGAGGCGGCCTTCACGATCGCGACGATCCCGGTGATGGGGAAGCAGAACAACGTCGCCAGGATGGCCCACACCAAGTAGTTATTGGGTGCTTGCCCAGCAGGTTGCTGCGGCGGGTAACCCGGAGGTGGCGGTTGTGCGGTCATTGATTCTCCAGTCACGAGAAGTTAGCTGGCGTGAAGCGGTGCTTACCCTACCCGAGCCGAGTCGTGACGGCACTAGGTACGCAAAAATCAGTTCGGCGGGATCCTCGACATCGCCGTCGCCGCAGCGGCGCTCCGCATCGCCGATTCGCATGAAAAGCCGACCTGTCGACGAAATGCATTGTGTGGGTTGCACTTCCGCTGCGACCGGGAATTACCCAGGTCAACCGCGATTCATGCCCAGAAAGACAATGTCCGCTGGAATGTATTGCATAGCCCCGACATAGCCCTACGATTCCGGTAGCACACGGCTGCTCCGACAACTGTAAGGAGTCGTTGGATGTCCCCTCTGACCAATGCGCTGCACGCCGCGACGGCCGCGGTGCTCGTGGGCGGTTTCGCGTTTGCGGGCGCCGCGACGGCGACGGCAGACCCCAACACCGGCAGCGCCGCGGATATCAACACGTTGGCCGCCGCGCTGTCGAAGGGATACGGCCTCAACAACTGCACCGCCCAGTCGGTTCCCAGCGATGCGCTGGCCTACCTGCAGTGCGGGCAGAGCCCGGATCCGAGCGGGCCGGTACTGGGCAAGTATTTCCTCTTCAGCAATGGCGGCAATCTGGCTAGCTCGTTCAAAGCCGTGATCGGGGGTGACAGCCTGAGCAACTGCGGGGATGCTTCGTCGCCCGCGCCATGGCATCAAGGCAGCTCCACCACCAACGCGGGATCGGTGGCATGCGGGACTTTTCAGAACCATGCCGAGATCATTTGGACCAATGACGCCAAGAACATGCTGGGCCTGATCCGCGCCTCCAGCAGTGACGTCCCGTCGCTCTACCAATGGTGGCGAAACAATGGCTGACGTTGCGCGGTTGAGCCCCAACGGGTTCGCCGCTCAAGTTGTCGAGAATAGTGCCGGTGTAAATGGTATGCGACGGAATGGGTTGCATAGCCGTGGTTTATCCCTACGATAATCCTGGCAAAGACAAATGTCGTCGGCGCAGCCTTCCAGGCGGATACACGAATGTCAGGAGTCGAGGATGTCTTACCCGACCAAAACCCTGCGCGCCGCGACGGCCGCAGTGTTCACAGCCAGTTTTGTCTGCTTCGGTACTGCCACAGCGACGGCGGGCCCCATCGACACACTCACCAGCGCACTGTCGAAGGGCTACACCAGCAGCAACTGCTCGCCCCAGGCGGTGTCCGAGGTGCAGGGCTCCTTTAACGCGCCTGTGGTAGCGGTGCTGCAGTGCGGACAGAACGCCGACTCCGCCGGTCCGATGGGCGGCAAGTATTTCCTGTTTGGAAGCAGCGCCGACACGGCCAGCTCGTTCACCAAGCTCATCAGCAGCGACACCCTCACCAACTGCGGGGATGCCAAGTCGCCGACCACATGGCACCAGGGCAACTCCGACTCGGCCGGACAGGTGGCGTGCGGGACGGATTCGGGTCAGGCCGAGGTGCTCTGGACCGTCGACTCCAAGAACGTGCTGGCCTTCGTCCGCGCGTCCAACGGAGACACGGCGGCCCTGTACAAGTGGTGGCAGGCCAACGGCTGAGCTTTATAGCTGGGCCGCAACAACTTCCGCCACCGCGCGCATCCCGGTCGCCGTTGGGATGAAGCGGCGCCGGCCGACCCGGCAGCGGCACAACGTATTTGGCCGGAGTAGTCGTCCATGGTTCGGCCGACCACGCGTGATGATCCCGGCTGGCGGCGCTGGCGGTGACGAGCTCACAGCCGGTTGCCGCGGCCGCGTCGGCCGTGAGTCGTTCCAGGGTGGTGGCCACGTGGCGGCCCAGCTCGGCATCCGCTTCCGAAATCGGAGCCGCGGGCACGCCCGCGGGCGGCAGCATCGTCAGGTAGTCGACGAAGAAAATCCGTGCGCGTGGGGCGCGCTCGCGGACCGCTTTTCCGACCGCACATAGGGAATGGGCAGCTTCGGCCAGCGCCCGGTCGCGCGTGCCACGGTCCAGCAGTTCGGCTATCCGCGTGCCCAGCAGTGGTAGCCGCCGGGCCGGCCGCGGCAGTGCCGCCGCCATCAGCAGCGGAACGTAGCCGACGTCGTTGCCGCCGATCGTGACGGTGACCAAGTCCTCCGAGCCGTCCAGCGCGGTGATCTGGGGCGGGGCACTGTGCTGACGATCGCTCAGGATGTGCGCCGTGGTCGCGCCGGAAAACGTGACGTCGACCAGCTCGAGGTTCATCCGTTCGGCGACCAGATGCGCGTAGTTGCGGGCCGACCGGCCCGACCAGCGCGGAGCATCGGGCGCACGCGGCCGGATTCCGGGGCCGGCAGCCATCGAACTGCCAAGCGCTACATACCGTTTCATCGTTGCGGGCTGGATGCCTGCGCCCAGAAGCGTTTCGGGATCCGCCCGGCACGGCGCGCCAGATAGCCGGCGGTCACCGCGGCCGCCATCGCGGCGGCCATGGCGGGTGGATCGTTGGCCCGGGTCACCGCGGTGGCCAATAGCACTGCGTCGCAACCCAACTCCATCGCCAGTGCGGCATCACTCGCGGTGCCGATGCCGGCGTCGAGGATCACCGGAACGCCGGCGCGGGCGACGATCATCTCGATGTTGTGCGGGTTGGTGATTCCCAGGCCGGTTCCGATCGGCGAGCCCAACGGCATCACGGCCGCGCAGCCGGTGTCCTCCAGCCGGTGCGCCAGCGCCGGGTCGTCGTTGGTGTAGGGCAGCACGACGAATCCTTCGTCGACCAATTGCTCTGCCGCCCGAACCAATTCGACCGCATCGGGCAACAGCGTGCGTTCGTCGGCGATCACTTCGAGTTTGACCCAGTTGGTGTTGAGCGCCTCGCGGGCGAGCTGGGCGGTCAGCACCGCTTCGGCCGCGCTGCGGCACCCGGCGGTGTTGGGCAGCGGCGTGATGCCGAGCCGGTTGAGCAGGTCCAGCAACCCGGTGCCGCCCTCGGCGTCGACCCGGCGCATCGCGACAGTGGTCAGCTCGGTGCCCGAGGCGGTCAGCGCCTCCTGTAGTACCGCCAGGCTCGTCGCTCCCCCGGTTCCCATGATCAGCCGCGAGGCGAAGCTGCGGTCGGCGATCGTCAATTTGGGATCAACCACCCTGCACCGCCGTCACTATCTCGAGCCGAGCACCGTCGAAAAGCTTTGTGGTCCAACTGGACCGAGGCAGCACGGCGTCGTCCATCGCCACCGCGATACCGCATTCCGGAAAGCCCAGCGACTCCAGCAACCCGGCGACGGTGGTCTGCCCGTCGACCTCGACCGCATTTTCGTTGACTACCACGATCATCAGTGGACTCCCACCGGAACAAGTTCGGACACAATCTGTTCGGCCGTCCAGGGCGCCAGCAGAAAGCCCGACCGGCCGTGCCCGGCGGCGACCAGCGTGCGTTCGTCCAGGCGTTGCACCAGCGGCAGGTTATCCGGCGTCATCGGACGCAGCCCGGCGGCGCACTCGGCCAGCTCGTACTCGCCGAGCGCCGGCAGCACCGCGCACGCGTCGTCGAGCAGGTCACGTACGCCGGACACGACCGGGGCCGTGTCGCGGCCGTGCTCGTACTGCGTCGCCCCAACGACCACGCCGTCCGCCCGCGGCACCACGTAAACCTGGCGCCCGTGCACCCGCGCACGAATCACCCGCTGCAGCAATGGCATACAGCCCTTTCGCCAGCGCAACCGCAGCACTTCACCCTTCACCGGGCGCACCGGCAAGCCGGGCCACAGCACCGGCGCGTCAATGCCGTTGGCGATCACCACCGCGTCGCCCTCGACCCGCGACAGGTTGTGCGCCGGCGGCGCCCACTGCACACCGAGACGTTCACATTCGGCTGCCAGTGCGTCGAGGACGGCGCGGTTGTCCACGGCCAGTTCGGTGGGCGCCCGAAAGCCGTGTCGGACGCCTTGCGCCAGAAGGGGTTCGACGTCACGCGCCGCGGCCTCCCAGACCACCGGATGCCCCTGACCCGCCAGCCAGTCCGCGACCGTGCGCAGGTCGGCGACATCGGCCTGGTCGACGGCCACCACCAGCGATTCGCGGGCGGTGACCACTTCCGGCGGCAGCCCGTCCAGATAGCCGCCCTCGCGCCACAGCCGCAGCGACTCCAGGCCCAGCCGCAGCAAGTGTTCTTCACCCGGCCAGCCTTCGCTGTGCGGGGCCAGCATGCCACCGGCGACCCAGGACGCACCCTGCTCGCCGGTGCGGTGCACCCGCACCGACCATCCGGCCTGCGCCGCGCGGCGCGCCACTGACAGCCCGATGACTCCCCCGCCGATGACGGCCAAACACCCCGCCGGTGGGCCCAATACGTTCGTCGGCATCCTTGGCCTCCCTTCGCCGGCATGATCCGGATCAGGTGTGACGGTAAGGGCAGCTCCGGTTGCCCGGCTGTGCCCACTCTCAGCCCCGCAGACCGCTCGGGACTCCCGTGTCTTAGTTGTTCGGGTTCTACGCTAGCGCGCTAGCGTCGCGGTGTGCACGATCCCGCTACCCGACTTGCCGCCGCCCGCCTGTATCTGTGTACCGACGCCCGCCGCGAGCGCGGCGATTTGGCCCAGTTCGCCGACGCCGCCCTGGCCGGCGGGGTCGACATCATCCAGCTGCGCGACAAGGGATCGGTCGGTGAGCAGCGGTTCGGCCCGCTGGAGGCGCGCGACGAGCTGGCTGCCTGCGAGATCCTCGCGGACGCGGCCCGCCGGCACGGCGCTTTGTTCGCGGTCAACGACCGGGCCGACATCGCCCGCGTCGCCGGCGCCGACGTGCTGCACCTGGGACAGGGTGACCTGCCACCGGCCGCGGCCCGCGAGATCGTCGGGCCCGACACACTGATCGGGCTGTCCAGCCACGACACCGGCCAGGCGGCCGCCGCTAGTTCTTCGGGGCCAGGAGGGCCTGACTACTTCTGCGTCGGCCCGTGCTGGCCCACGCCGACCAAACCGGGCCGAACCGCCCCGGGCCTGGGCCTGGTCCGCGCCGCCGCCGCACTTGCGACCGGCAAGCCCTGGTTCGCGATCGGTGGCATCGACGCGCAGCGGCTGCCCGAGGTGCTCGAGGCCGGCGCCCGGCGAATCGTGGTGGTCCGCGCGATCACCGCGGCCGAAGACCCCCGGACCGCGGCCGACCAGCTCAGGTCAGCGCTTCTAGCAGCGAGCTGATGCGGGGATGCGACGGCGCCTGATCCGCATCGCCCGGCATGCACCAGACGAAGACTCCGGCTTCGATCTCCATGGTGCGCGGCAGGTGCTGGCGCCGATGATCGCTGTGCCCGAGCGGAACCAGCGCCGGGGCGGTGCGCAGCCGTTCCCAGCTGGCCGCGAAACCGGGATGCAGCGGCAGGTCGGCCACCTCGTTCTCGGCGACCCAGCGCATTTCGGCGCTTTCCCGGTTGGGCACCGTCTGCAGCAACTCGCCGGCGTCGGCGACGACGGTGGTGTAGGTCCAGTGCGTACCGCCGAGCCCGGCGACCTCGGCGGTGACCACCGTCGCCCGCACCGCGAGGCGTTCGGCGAGCAGACCGGCCTCCTCGTGGGCCTCGCGGACCGCCGTCTCCTCCGGGGTTTCGTGGCTGTCCCGGGCACCGCCCGGCAACCCCCAGGTGCCGCCCTGATGGCTCCACACGGCACGGTGCTGCAGCAGCACCGTGGGGGTTCCGTCGGGTCCTGGCGCCCGCAACAGCAGACCCGCCGCTCCGTAGCGACCCCAGTAATGGGCGCCGCTGTCGGATATCACCCATCCGTCACCGTCGCCATGCACGCGTCCAGGATATGCAGGCGATCACCGAAATTGGGTCCGCCTCCCCCCATCCGCCCCGACATTCTCTTAGAATTCGCTTATACAGGTTCGAGCAGCGCATTCCAGTGACCGAAAGATGAGGTCGAAACAGTCGTGACGGTTGAGCTGGCGCACCCCACGACCGAACCGCAGGGGTCGCGGTCGCCGGGCGAACCGGCCCATCCCCGTTGGTGGTTCATCTCGACGACCCCTGGCCGCATCCTGACGATCGGCATCGTGTTGGCGGCGCTCGGGGTCTCCAGTGCCTTCGCCACCTCGACGACCATCAACCACCGCCAGCAGGTGCTGTCCACCGTGCTCAACCACACCGAGCCGCTGTCGTTCGCCGCCGGACGGCTCTACACCACGCTGTCGGTGGCCGACGCCGCGGCGGCCACCGCGTTCATCGCTCAGGCCGAGCCGTGGCCGGTGCGGCTGCGCTACGAGCAGGCCATCACCGACGCGGCGGTCGCCGTGACCCGGGCTTCGAGCGGCCTGACCGATGAGCCGCTGGTGCAGCTGCTCGGCAAGATCAACGCCGAGCTGGCCGTCTATACGGGCTTGATCGAAATCGCGCGGACCAACAACCGGGAGGGCAACCCGGTCGGGTCGTCGTACCTGTCGGAAGCCTCGGGCCTGATGCAGGCGACGATCCTTCCCGACGCAGCGCAGCTCTATCAGGCCACGTCAGCGCGCGTGGATACGGAAACCACCGCGTCCACACACTTCCCGGCCCCGGTGATTCTCGTCGTCACCACCACGGTGGTGTTCGGCCTGTTCTCGCATCGCTGGCTGGCCCGGCGCACCAGACGCCGGATCAATCCGGGGCTGGTCGTCGGCGCGCTCGGTATCCTCGTCATGGTGGTGTGGGTCGGAACTGCGCTGACAATCTCGACGACCGCCAGCCGTAGCGCCAAGGACACGGCGGCCGCCTCGCTGAAGACCGTGACCAACGTGGCGATCACCGCGCAGCAGGCCCGAGCCGACGAGACGCTGTCGCTGATCCGGCGCGGCGATGAGCAGATCCGCAAGCAGTCCTTCTATCAGCGCATCGACTACATGCATCAGCAGATCGACCAGTACATGGCCCGCAACGATGCCGTCGACAAGGCCGACCTGCAAGGCGCCGACCAGCTGTTGGTCCGCTGGCGGCAGGCCAACGACCGGATCAACTCCTACATTTCGGTCGGAAACTACCGCGCCGCCACTCAGATCGCGCTGGGCAGCGCGGAGGACGACTCGACCCCGGCGTTCGACAAGCTCGAAGATCAGTTGGGCAAGGCCATGACTCAAAGCCGTACCCATCTGCGCAACGACGTGGTCAACGCGCGCAGCGGGCTTTCCGGCGCTCAGGTCGGCGGTGTGGTGCTCAGTCTGGGTGCTGCCATCGCGGTCGCCCTGGGCCTGTGGCCGCGGCTGAAAGAGTATCGGTGATGAACAGTCTGCCCAGGGTCCGCCGGGCGTGCGCCGTGCTCGCCACGGCGATCGTGCTGGCGGGTTGTGGGCGCACCGAATCGCTGACCGTGGCGACCGCGCCGACGTTGCCGCCACCCACTCCGGTCGGCATGGATCAACTCTCGGCAGAACCGCCGCTGCCGCCGGACGAGGCCGGCCAGGATTGCAACGCCACCGCCAGCCTGCGCCCGTTCGCCACCAAGCCCGAGGCCGACGCCGCGGTGGCCGACATCCGGGCGCGCGGCCGGCTGATCGTCGGGCTCGACATCGGCAGCAACCTGTTCAGCTTCCGCGACCCGATCACCGGCGAGATCACCGGTTTCGACGTCGACATCGCCAGTGAGATCGCGCGCGACATCTTCGGTGCCCCGTCGCATGTCGAGTATCGGATTCTGTCGTCCGAAGAACGCATCACCGCACTGCAGCACGCCGAGGTCGACGTCGTCGTGAAGACGATGACCATCACCTGCGACCGCCGCAAGCAGATCAACTTCTCCACCGTCTACCTCGATGCCAATCAGCGCATCCTGGCTTCACGCGACTCGCAGATCGCCAAAGTGGGCGACCTGTCCGGCAAGCGCGTCTGCGTGGCCAGGGGTACCACGTCGTTGCACCGAATCCGGCAGATCGACCCGCCCCCGGTCATCGTCTCGGTGGTGAACTGGGCGGACTGCCTGGTGGCCATGCAACAGCGCGAGGTCGACGCCGTCAGTACCGACGACTCGATCCTGGCCGGTCTGGTCGAGGAAGACCCGTATCTGCACATCGTCGGGCCGAACATGGCCACTCAGCCCTACGGCATCGGGATCAACCTGGACAACACCGGGCTGGTCCGGTTCGTCAACGGCACGCTGGAACGCATCCGTCGAGACGGCACCTGGAACACCTTGTACCGCAAGTGGTTAACGGTTCTCGGCCCGGCGCCCGCCCCGCCCGTACCCAGGTATGTGGACTGATGACTGAGGCCGAGCACGACTCCGGCTCCGACGACGCGGACCCGGGCAACGAGGCGCCGGACGCACAGACCGGTGCGACGACGGGGCGCGCGCATGCCACCCAGGCACTCTTCCGTCCCGACTGGGACGACGATGACGACGACGACCTGCCGCACATCTCGCTCGGCGGCCTAGACACCGAACCGCAGGACCGGATGACGGTCGCGACCCGGGTGCTTCAGCCCACCCGGCACCTCGCTGGCGGGCTGGTCGAGATTCCCCGGATGCGGGATATCGACCCGCTCGAAGCCCTGATGACCAATCCGATGGTGCCGGAGCGCAAGCGGTTCTGCTGGAACTGCGGAAAGCCGGTGGGCCGGTCCAGATCCGAGGGCAAGGGCGCCTCGGAGGGCAAATGCCCGTCCTGCGGAAGTCCGTATTCGTTCCTGCCCCAGCTGGGTCCCGGCGACATCGTCGCAAACCAGTACGAGATCAAGGGCTGCATCGCGCACGGCGGGCTGGGCTGGGTGTACCTGGCCGTCGACCACAACGTCAACGACCGCCCGGTGGTGCTCAAGGGCCTGGTGCATTCCGGTGACGCCGAGGCCCAAGCGATCGCGATGGCCGAACGGCAGTTCCTCGCGGAGGTCGTTCACCCGCAGATCGTGCAGATCTTCAACTTCGTCGAGCACACCGACCGGCGCGGCGATCCGGTCGGCTACATCGTCATGGAGTACATCGGCGGGCAGTCGCTCAAGCGGGGCAAGAAGGACGGCAGGCTGCCGGTCGCCGAGGCCATCGCCTACCTGCTGGAAATCCTGCCCGCGCTGAGCTATCTGCATTCCATCGGCCTGGTCTACAACGACCTCAAGCCGGAGAACATCATGCTGACCGAGGAGCAGCTGAAGCTGATCGACCTGGGCGCGGTGTCGCGGGTGAATTCGTTCGGCTACCTCTACGGCACACCCGGCTACCAGGCGCCGGAGATCGTGCGTACCGGCCCGACGATCGCCACCGACATCTACACCGTGGGACGCACACTGGCCGCGCTCACGCTGAATCTGCGCACCCGCAATGGCCGCTACGCGGACGGACTGCCCGAAGACGACCCGGTGCTGTCCACCTACGACTCGTTCGGCCGGCTACTGCGCCGCGCCATCGACCCCGACCCGCGGCGCCGGTTCGGCTCCGCCGAGGAGATGTCCGCGCAGTTGATGGGTGTGCTGCGCGAGGTCGTCGCCCAGGACTCGGGGACGCCGCGGCCCGGGTTGTCGACGCTGTTCAGCCCGAGCCGCTCCACATTCGGCGTGGACCTGTCGGTGGCGCACACCGATGTGTATCTGGACGGGCAGGTGCATTCGGAGAAGCTGACCGCCCGGGAGATCGTGACCGCGCTGTCGGTGCCGCTGGTCGATCCGACCGACGTCGCCGCGCCGGTGCTGCAGGCGACGGTGCTCTCCCAGCCGGTGCAAACGCTGGACTCGTTGCGCGCGGCCCGGCACGGTTCACTGGCCGCCGAGGGTATCGATGTGTCGGAGTCCGTCGAGCTTCCGCTGATGGAAGTCCGGGCGCTGCTGGACCTCGGCGACGTGGCCAAGGCCACCCGCAAACTCGATGACCTGGCCGAGCGGGCGGGCTGGCGCTGGCGGTTGGTGTGGTTCCGGGCCGTCGCCGAAATGCTCACCGGCGATTACGACTCCGCCATCAAGCATTTCACCGAAGTGCTCGACATCTTCCCCGGCGAGCTGGCGCCGAAATTGGCGCTGGCGGCCACGGGCGAACTGGCGGGCAACGTCGACGTGGACAAGTTCTACAGAACGGTGTGGCGCACCAACGACGGCGCGATCTCCGCGGCCTTCGGGTTGGCGAGATCCCTTTCCGCCGCGGGCGATCGCCGGGGCGCGGTGCGCACACTGGACGAAGTGCCGGCGACCTCACGGCATTTCACCACGGCACGGCTGACCAGCGCGGTGACCCTGCTGTCCGGCCGCTCGACCAACGAGGTCACCGAGGAGCAGATCCGCGACGCCGCCCGACGAGTCGAGGCGCTGCCGCCCACCGAGCCGCGGGTGTTGCAGATCCGCGCGCTGGTGCTCGGCGGTGCGATGGACTGGCTGGAAGACAACCAGGCCAGCACCAACCACATCCTCGGCTTCCCGTTCACCCAGCACGGGCTGCGGCTGGGCGTCGAGGCGTCGCTGCGCAGCCTGGCCCGGGTAGCGCCCACCCAACGGCATCGCTACACGCTCGTCGACATGGCCAACAACGTCCGGCCCACCAGCACCTTCTAGACCCCCGTTGCGTCAGCGCACTCGCTTTGTCGCCGCTTTCTTCGTCGCCGCTTTCTTCGTCGAGTGTGCGTCCTGGGCGGAAAATCACCGAAATTCCCGCCCTGCAAGCACACTCGAAGCCATCAGCGCATACTCGACGCCGTGATCGCGGCCCGGACACGACGCAGGATCGCGGCGGGCCGGTCCTCGGCCACAACCCGGACGACGATCCACCCCATCTCCCCCAGCATCTCGAGCCGGCGAATGTCTTTGACGTATTGCCGTCGGTCGGTCCGATGTTGGTCGCCGTCGTATTCGACCGCGACCATGCAGTCCTCCCAGCCCAGGTCGAGGTAGGCGACCGGCATGCCGTCAGCACCGACCACCGGTATTTGAGTCTGTGGCCGTGGCAGCCCCGCATCGATGAGCAGCAGCCGCAAGTAGCTCTCCCGCGGCGACTGCGCGCCCGCGTCCACCATTTCCAGTGCGGCCTCGAGTCGCCGCAGCCCGGGTGTTCGCGGGTGACACTGCGCAACCCGCAGCACATCGTCGACCTTGAAACCCGTTGCGCGCGCGAGCGTATCCAGGCGGGCCACCGCTGAATGGACGGCCCCGCGACGACCGATGTCGAAGGCCGTGCGCTCGGGCGTGGTGACCGCGCGACCGTCGATCATCTGGGTCTCGCCGTCGGCCAGCGCATCGCGTCGCGTCAGTACGCCATAGGGCGGGCGACTGTTGGCGTGGATCAGTTCGACCGGCACATTGTCGGGAACCCATTGGGCCCCATGTACCGCTGCGGCGGCGGCGCCGGCGATGATCCCCCGGCGATTCGACCACAGCCACGCCGCGGCGATCCGCTGTTCCAGCGATGGCTCGACGTCGTTAGGCAGATAGACGTTGGGAAGCACGGCGCGGTAGCGCGTCCGCAGCTGATGCCGATTGAGCGCGCCGGATACCAATGCCGCACTACCGGTGAATGGCTCCGCGACGTCTCCCATGACGCGAACACTCGCACATCAGCGGCGCGTGGGATTACGGCTATTCACAGGCGCGTCGGGTGTGCGTCCTGGGCGGAAAATCGCCGAGATTCCCGCCCTGAGCGCACACTCAAAGCCGTCGGCGCACAGCTGGTTCATAGCTCCGTGTGCACACTCAAAGCATGGGCCAGCCCACACAGTGGATGACTGTGGCTCGTGTGCTGCGCCGGGCCGGGTTCGGGGTGACGGGACCCGAGGTCGACGCGGCATTCAGCCGCGACTGGCCGGGCTACGTCGACGCCATGCTGGCCGGCGATCCCGACGCCGACCCCGGGGCGATCGCCACCCCGGTGCCGCGGCTGCAACCGTTGCGCGCCCCGGGCAAGGGCGCGACCCCGGCGGCCCGCAAAGAGTTCAACCACCACGTCTCTGAACAAGAGGGCATCCTGTCGGATTGGTGGCTACGGCGCATGGTCACCGTCACGCAGCCGGTACACGAGAAGTTAACGCTCCTGTGGCACAACCACTTCGCGACCTCCGCGCAGAAGGTCCGGTCCGCGGCGCACATGGCCGCGCAGAATCAGACGCTGCGCAGCGGATCATTGGGCGATTTCCGCACCCTGGCCTACGCGATGCTGACCGACGCCGCGATGTTGCGCTGGCTGGACGGCCAGAGCAATACCGCCAGGGCGCCCAACGAAAATCTCGCCCGCGAATTCATGGAACTGTTCGCGCTGGGCCATGGCAACGGCTACACCGAAGACGACGTACGCGCCGGCGCCAGAGCACTGACGGGGTGGGTGATCGACCCCGATGGCCGGACCTCGCTGACCCCCAAACGCCATGACGCCGCGGCCAAGACGCTGTTCGGCGTCACCCACAACTTCGATGCCGCCGGATTCTGCGACACTGTGCTGGCACAACCGAAGTCGGCGGAATACGTCGCCGGACGTCTGTGGCTACAGTTGGCTTCCGACGAGCCCGCATCGCCCGACGTCCTCGACCGGCTGGTCTCCGCCTACGGCCCGGGGCGCAATCTGCGCGGGCTGACCCGGGCCATCCTGACCGACGACGCGTTCACCGCCAACCGCGCCGCTGTGGTCAACACCCCGATCGAATGGCTGGTCGGTGTCATGCGAGCGCTGCGGGTACCCATCGACAAGCCGGAGGTGCTGAAGATGGCCGACTCCACGTTGAAAGCCCTTGGGCAGCGGCCGTTTTACCCGCCGAGCGTCGGCGGCTGGCCGCGCGGCCAGGTGTGGCTGTCGACCGCGAGCGCCGAGACGCGACTGCGCGCCGCCAGCCGGCTGGCCCACTTCGGCGACTTATCGGAAATCGAGAGCGTAGCCCCCGCCGACCGCATCGACGCGGTCGGCTATTGGTTCGGCGTCGGAGCGTGGTCGGACCGATCCGCCGACGCACTCGAGACCCTGGTTCGCAAGCCGCCACAGTTGGTCGCGGCCGCAGTCAACACACCCGAATACCTGACTTCGTAACGAGACTCACTATGCCCGAGATCAATCGCCGCAGATTCCTGATCGCCAGCGCCGGCGTGGGCGCGGCCGGCCTGCTCTCCGGGGCGGTAGCCGTCAGCTGGCCCGACCTGATGCGCGCCGCCCAAGACCGGCCGCTGGCCGACGGTGCAGGCGTTCTGGTGATCGTCACGCTTTATGGCGGCAACGACGGCGTCAATACGCTAATCCCGTACGCCGATAACGCTTATCACGACGCCCGCCCCGAGCTCGCCTATGCCCCAAGCGAAGTGTTGCAGCTTGACTCCCAGCTCGGACTCAACCCGGCGATGAAGGGCATCGCCGGGTTGTGGAACCAGCGCCAGGTCGCCATTGTGCGCGGAGTGAGCTATCCACAGCCCGACCACAGTCACTTCCGGTCGATGGACATCTGGCAGACGGCGTCGCCTGCCGAGCCCGTCTCGACCGGCTGGATCGGCCGCTGGCTGGACGTGACCGGCGAAGATCCGCTGCGCGCAGTGAACATCGGACCTGTGCTGCCCCCGCTCGCCGTCGGCGAAAAGTACACGGCGGCAGCACTTTCAACCGCGCAGGTGCCAGTGGTGCAGGCGGACCGGTTCGACGCCATCATGAGCGCGCTGGGCAACGACGACCCCAACGACACCCCGGCGATGGCAGCGGTGCGCAAGGCCTATCGCGCCACACGCACGACTAACAAGACGTTCGGGGGGATCAGACCTGCTGCACGCGAACATAATTCGCTGGCTACGCAGCTGAGCATGGTTGCCGCCGCGGTACGCGCCGGCGTACCGACCCGGGTTTACACAGTGCAGCTGGGCGGCTTCGACACCCATGCCAATGAGCGCGACACCCAACAGCGCCTGTTGCAGACTCTCGACGAGGCCGTGACCCCGTTCCTGCGGGACATGGCCACCGATCGCAACGGCCGCAACGTTGTGCTGATGGCGTATTCAGAGTTCGGACGCAGGGTGGCCGCCAACGCGTCACAGGGGACCGATCACGGTACCGCGGGCCCGGTCTTCGTCGCGGGCGTTCCCGTCAAGGGCGGGTTCTATGGCGAGGAACCCAGCCTCACCAACCTCGACAACGGAGACCTGAAGTTCACCACCGACTTTCGCGACGTCTACCACGAGCTGCTGGCGCAAACGGTCGGGACGGATCCGGCGCCGTCGGTGGGTTCCGGACGCACCAGCCTCGGCTTCCTTTAACCGGCCGTAGCGTTCCCCCGGTACGCCGAGTGTGAGTCCTGGGCGGAAGCCCCGCCCAAATTTCGCCCTGAGCGCACACTCGACGCCCTGAGCGCACACTCGACGCGTCGGGTGTCGGGCTACTCGCCCAGCAGGTCGGCGCAGTCGCGGGCGATCGCGAGCTCTTCATCGGTCCGGACCACCAGCACCGCGATCGGCGAATCGTCGGTCGAAATCCGCCGCGCACCTTCGCCTGCAGCAAGGTTGCGGCTTTCGTCAAGCACGACACCCAGCTGCTCCAGCCCGGCCATCGCGTCGCGGCGCACCGCCGCATCGTTCTCGCCGATCCCCGCGGTGAAGGTGATCACATCGGTTTGCCCCAGCACGGCCAGGTAGGCACCGACGTATTTGCGCAACCGGTGGATAAACACGTCGTACGCCAATTGTGCTGAGCTGTCCCCCGATTCGATCATCGCGTGCAGCCTGCGGAAGTCACGCTCACCGGCCAGACCCCAGACGCCCGACTGGTTGTTGAGCATGGACTCGATCGCGTCCACATCCATGTTCGCGATGCGCCACAGGTAGCTGATAACGCCGGGGTCGATATCGCCGCTGCGGGTGCCCATCACCAGGCCCTCCAGCGGGGTCAGACCCATCGATGTGTCGACCGGCCGGCCGCCGGCGACCGCCGAAGCCGAAGCGCCATTGCCCAGGTGCAGCACGATTTGGTTCAGGCTGTCCAGCGGCCTGTTCAGGAAGGCAGCGGCCTGCTCACTCACGTACCGGTGCGACGTGCCGTGAAATCCGTAGCGGCGTATGTGGTACCGCTCGGCCAGATCCCGATTCATCGCGTAGGTCGCGGCAGCGGCCGGCAGGTTGTGGAAAAAGGACGTGTCGAACACGGCGATGTGCGCGACGTCGGGCAGCAGCTTGCGCGCCACCTTGATGCCCTGCAGCGCGGGCGGATTATGCAGCGGGGCAAGCTCCGACAGTTTCTCGAGGTCCGCGATCCGGTCGTCGTCAAGCAGGGTCGGGCGGTAAAAAGCCCGACCCCCGTGCACAACTCGGTGTCCGACCGCCAATAGCCCGCACGACTTCAGGTCCAGGCCACCCTCGGCCATCTGCGCGAACGCCAAGCGCAGCGCTTCTTCGTGGTCGGCGACCCGTGACGACGGCTCGCCGATCTGCTGGATGCCACCGCCCGCTCGTTCGATACCGGAATCCGGCTCAACCAGCTGGTACTTCAGCGACGACGATCCCGAATTAATCACCAGCACAGGGCGATTCGAGCCTTCAGCCATGGCCAACCCCTTGCGCCTGGATTGCGGTGATCGCGATGGTGTTGACGATGTCTTCGACCAACGCGCCGCGGGACAGATCGTTCACCGGCTTGCGCAAGCCCTGCAACACCGGGCCGATCGCGATTGTGCCCGCGCTGCGCTGCACCGCCTTATAGGTGTTATTGCCGGTGTTGAGGTCGGGGAAGATCAGCACCGTGGCGTGACCGGCCACCGCCGAGTCGTGCAGCTTGGCGGCGGCCACTGAGGGTTCTATCGCGGCGTCGTACTGAATCGGCCCCTCGACCAATAGCTGAGGATCCCGGGCACGCACCAATTCTGTTGCCTTCCTGACCTTTTCGACGTCAACTCCGGTTCCTGAGTCACCGGTGGAATACGATAGCATCGCCACTTTCGGCTCGATGCCGAACTGCGCGGCGGTGCGCGCCGAGCTGATCGCGATATCGGCCAGCTGTTCGGGCGTGGGGTCCGGGACGATCGCGCAGTCACCGTAAACCAGCACCCGATCGGGCAGGCACATCAAGAAAACGCTGGACACCGTCGAGACGTCCGGGACGGTCCGGATGATCTCTAACGCGGGACGGACCGTATGTGCCGTGGTGTGGGCCGCGCCGGACACCATGCCGTCGACCATGCCGTTGTGCACCAACATGGTGCCGAAATACGAGACATCGTGCATGGTCTCGTGGGCCTGCTCGACGGTGATGCCCTTCGCCTTGCGCATTTCCGCGTACTGCTCGGCGAACTGGCTGCACAGTTCTTCGTCGCGCGGGTCGATGATCGTCGCTTCGTGCAGGTCGACTCCGAGTTCCGCCGAGCGTAACCGGATTTGGGCCTCGTCACCCAGGATCGTCAGCTCGGCGACACAGCGCTTAAGCACCCGGCCCGCCGCCTTGAGGATCCGGTCGTCGTTGCCTTCAGGAAGAACGATGTGCTTGCGATCTGTACGCGCCTGCTGCGTGAGCCGGTGGGTGAACATTTGCGGGGTCGTCACTGTGGGGATCGGAATAGCAAGCTGTGCAAGCAGATCCGCAATATCGACGTGGCGCTCCATCAGGCCCACCGCGGTATCGATCTTACGCTGCGAGGCGGCCGTGACCCGGCCCCGAACCGAGGCGACCGCACTGGCCGTATCGTAGGTGCCCAGCTCGTTTCCGATAATGGGCAGCCGCAGTCGCAGCCCCGCAACCAGCGCCGCGATCGACGGATGCAGTGGAAACCCGCCGTTGAGCACGATGCAGGAAAGCGACGGAAACCCTTCGGCCGCATGGGCACTGGCGGCGGCCAGCACGACGTCGGAGCGGTCGCCGGGGGTGATCACCGCCATGCCGTCGCGCAGCCGCTCCAGCACGTGGTCCGCGGTCATCCCCGCCACCAGCACGCCCATCACCTCGCGTTCGACCAGCTCGGCGTCACCGCTGACCAGCGTCCCGTGCACGGCCTGCTGCAACTCGGCCACCGTCGGCGCCGACAGGAACGGCTCATCCGGCAACACGTAACTGGGTGGGACGAACCGGTGCAGCGCTTCGGCAACGGCACTCATCTCGGTCGGCTCGCATCGGCTGGCGACCACCGCCGCGGCGTGGGCACTCTGCGCGGCGAGCTCGGCCAGACACACCTCGACGACACCGGCGACCTGCTCGGGGGTGCGACCCTTGGCCCGTACCGCGAGCAGCACCGGCGCACCGAGATTGGCCGCAATTCGCGCATTGACCGACAGTTCGGCGGGACCGGTGACATCGGTGTAGTCGCTGCCGACGATCACCACAGCGTCGCAGGCCTCCGCCATCGCGTGATAGGCGTCGACGATGCTGGCGATCGCGGCGTCGGTATCGGCGTGGATCTCCTGGTAGGCGACGCCCACGCACTGTTCGTAGGACAAGCCCGCGGTGGTCCGCGTCAGCAGCAACTCCAGGATGTAGTCGCGGTCCTCCCCGAGACGGGTGATCGGCCGGAACACACCGACTTTGGCGACCGTTGCCGTCAATCGGTTGAGCAGCCCCAGCGCGATCGTCGACTTGCCGGTCTCCGGCTCGGGCGCCGCGACGTAAATCGCGGAGGTATCAGCCAAGTCGCCGCAGCCTGGGCGCCAGGTCCTTTTCGAACAGCTCCAGGAATCGCCGCTGGTCGTGTCCGGGCGCGTGGAACACCAAGTGGTTCAGGCCCCATTTCACGTACTGACCGACCTTTTCGACGGCCTCGTCGGGATCCGACGCCACGATCCAGCGCTTGGTGATCTGCTCGATCGGTAGCGCGTCGGCGGCCTTCTCCATCTCGATCGGATCGTCGATGCTGTGTTTCTGCTCGGCGGTCAGCGACAACGGCGCCCAGAACCGGGTGTTCTCCCGGGCCAGCTCGGGGTCGGTGTCGTAGGAGATCTTGATCTCGATCATCCGGTCGACGTCGTCGGGGTTCTTGCCCGCCGCTTCGGCGCCCTCGCGCATTGCGGGGATGAGCTTGTCCTTATAGAGCTCCTCGCCCTTGCCGGAGGTGCAGATGAACCCGTCGCCGGCGCGCCCGGCGTACTTGGCCACCTGCGGTCCGCCCGCGGCGATGTAGATCGGGATACCGCCCTCGGGCACGTCGTAGATCGAGGCGCCCTTGGTCTTGTAGTACTCGCCCTCGAAGTCGACGCGGTCGCCGAGCCACAGTTCGCGCATCAGCCGCACCGACTCGCGCAGCCGCGCGTAGCGCTCCTTGAACTCCGGCCACTCGCCCTCGTATCCGGTGGCGATCTCGTTCAGCGCCTCGCCGGTGCCGACGCCGAGGAAGATGCGGTTCGGGTACAGGCAGCCCATGGTGGCGAAGGCCTGGGCGATGACGGCGGGGTTGTACCGGAAGGTCGGGGTGAGCACCGACGTGCCCAGGACGAGCCGCTCGGTGCGCTCGCCGACCGCGGTCATCCAGGCCAGCGAGAAGGGCGCGTGTCCGCCCTTGTGCCGCCACGGCTGGAAGTGGTCACTGACGGTGGCGCTGTCCATGCCATGTGCTTCGGCGGCGACAGCCAGTTCGACGAGCTCGCGCGGTGCGAATTGTTCAGCAGACGCTTTGTATCCAAGTTTCAGTTCAGCCACCCGTTCTTTCTACTCCTACAGTGTTGGGCATGGCAGCAGCGCCAACACTTGTTCAAGTCACCGACACCGTGCACCTCGTCCAGGGTGAGGCCGTCAACTGGACGCTGGTCGCCGACGACACCGGCGTGATGCTGATCGACGCCGGCTATCCGGGCGACCGGCGAGGCGGTGCTGGCCTCGCTGAACGAGCTCGGCTACGGCGCCCGCGACGTGCGCGCCATCCTGCTGACGCATGCCCACATCGACCATCTGGGCTCGGCGATCTGGTTCGCCGGCGAGCACGGCACTCCCGTCTACTGCCACGCCGACGAAGTCGGCCACGCCAAGCGCGAGTACCTGGAACAGGTCTCGGTCATCGATCTCGCGCTGCGCATCTGGCGGCCCCGGTGGGCGGTGTGGACCGCCCACGTGGTGCGCAGCGGCGGCCTGATCCGCGATGGGATTCCGACCACGAAGCCGCTGACGCCCGAAATCGCCGCGGGGCTGCCGGGCCACCCGAGGCCCGTTTTCAGCCCCGGCCACACAGGAGGCCACTGCTCGTACCTGGTCGGCGGTGTGCTGGCCAGCGGTGACGCGCTGATCACCGGGCACCCGCTGATCCGGCACGACGGGCCCCAACTGCTGCCGGCGATCTTCAGCTACAACCAGGAGAACTGCATCCGAACCCTCTCGGCGCTGGCCCTATTGGAGACCGAGGTCCTCGCGCCGGGTCACGGCCCGCTCTGGCGCGGCCCCATCCGCGAAGCGACGAATGCGGCACTGGAAAAAGCGGGCGCGTTGTGACGGTTGCCAAGTCGATCGCGCTGTTCGCCTACGGCTTTAACCGAGCGGAGTTGCATCTGGTAAAGCATTGCGCCACTTCGAGATAACGGCGCTGTCGCCGACCAGGCGCAGCACACCAATCCCCGGGCGGCGCCCGTCCTGGCGCGGCCACCCGCTGCAGCACCACCGCAGCCAAGGATTGGGGTGTCCCGGCTCGGGCTGGCCTTCCTGCACGAAGGCGGCGTTGTTCGCAGTTACGACGCTGCTCAGACGTTGACAGCCTGGGAGGCTCGGTGCTCTTCACCGGGCCCCTTTGGCATCCCGTTGCCTTCGCCTCCTCGCTCGGGAGTGGAGAAGTGTCGTAGTGGAACTTCGTCGCTATCGCGCATTGAGCCTGAAATGAGGTACGTGGGTCGCGGTGACGGCGCCGGAAGGAAGTCGCGGCGGTAGGCGTCAAGTCGGTCGGCAAGCAACAGATAGTCGAAGATGTGTCGACTGAGAAACGACAGGTCGGACTTACTGAGCTGATTGGCCTTGAACAATGGGTAGACGAACTCAAACGCCCTGAAATAGCCCTGGCTTTCGATGTCGTTCACAAGGCAGATGACTTCCGACGCGACGAACGCTGAGAGGTCGAGAATCTCTCGATTTACCCGGCGGGCACGGTCCATGTGATAGTTAATCGCATCCAACATTGGCGCGTGAGCAGTGGGGCTGGCCGACGCAATCAGCATGTTGGTAGGCGTTTCTGGTCCAATCTTGCTACACGTCTCTTGAACGTTCGCCAACGTATTCTGTCGATGGCTATCGAAGCCTGCCGCTTGGTGCAACGTGCCCATGAGGCCAGTCGCCTCGCCAACGACGCGTGCGATCAGCGGTTCCAGGTTCTTATAGATGTTTCGGCGATCTCGCCGCAACGGCAGCCGGACTACTAGCAGGTAAAAAATGAACGCTTCCACGTAGCCGTTGGCGAGGTGGAAACCAACGCTGCCGAGTCGCTCACCACCTGGGAAGACTTCCGGAATGTTGGCGAGCAAAACATGCTGAGCAATGCAGTAGGACAGGGCGACGCACGCCAGCACCCAGAGCAATCGGTTGAGCCTGCGTTCGAACGGGCTGAGATAACTGAGCTGAGTTGCTCGTTGCCAGCGGCGTTTGAGTCCATCAGTCATGTGGTGATTATCGCCCAGATACGCCCTCACGGGCTGAACTTTCGCCGGCTTCCTCTCGACGGCGACTGAGTGAGTGGTTGCCCCTGTCGAATCCGTATGGCTTTGTCCTCGCCCTTGCGGCGTTGCAGATGGATTCGGTGTTGGCCGGAGGCACGTCTGCGCCATGTCCCCCGTACCCCACTAATTCAGCGACATCCGAACCTGACTCAAGCGGGCCTGGCAGACTGTGCCCATGGCACAGATAACCTTGAATGGAAACCCGATCAACACTGTCGGCGAGCTGCCTGCCATCGGATCAAAAGCCCCGGACTTCAACTTGATCGGCTCCGACCTGTGGGTGATCAGTACCGAGCAGTTTCGCGGCAAGTCCTTGGTGCTGAACATTTTTCCGTCCGTCGATATCGCGGTTTGCGCGACGACCGTGCGGACCTTCAACGAGCGCGCCGCGGGGACCGGTGTGTCCGTGGTGTGCGTGTCAAAAGACCTGCCGTTCGCGTTTCAACGATTCTGCAGCGCCGAAGGCATCGACAACGTCAAGACCGCTTCGGCGTTCCGTGACAGCTTCGGCGAGGACTACGGCGTCACGATCACCGACGGTCCGATGGCGGGGCTCCTTGCCCGGGCCGTTGTGGTGATTGGCGCCGACGGCAATGTCGCATACACGGAATTGGTGCCAGAAATCGAGCAGGAGCCTAACTACGACACGGCGCTGGCCGTGCTGACCTGAGCGGTTCTGCGCGGGCAACGCCGCCCGGCGGGCGTCGGCGCAAACGGGCGCCAATAGACCGGGCCATCTCCGGGACAACCTCGTGCGCCAACCGCGAAAATCCGCTCGCAGCGGAAACCTTCCGTCACCGCTCGGCACCAGAAAGTTGGATCTGACGGCGGCATCGCGATCGTCAAACGCACACGAGCGGCGCAATCTGTCGTTGACGTCTCCAGCCAGACGGGCTTTCATCCGACCATCGTTCGGGGTGGTGGAATTGGCGGACACAAAGGAACTTAAGATCCCTTGGCGGGCAACCGCCGTGGGGTTCGATCCCCGCCCCCGGCATCTCGGTTCTGACCTGCATGCGCGGTTGGCGCGCGGCTGGCGCGTGGGTAGGCTGCGGCGCATGGGAGCGCGCACCGGGTACGCGGAGGGGACGTTCAGCTGGGTCGACCTCGCCACGACCGACCCGGCGGCGGCCACAGTGTTCTATGCGACGCTCTTCGGCTGGACGCCGGACGAGCGGCGCATGGCGGGCGGTCGCGCTTACACGGTGTTGCGCCGCGAGCAGCAGGAGGTCGCCGGGCTCTATGCGCTCCGCGCGACCGACCCCGCCGGTGGTGAGGCACGCTGGAACTCGCACGTCTCGGTCGCCGACGTCGACGCGGCGGCCGCCCGCGCCCGCGCGTTGGGAGGCACCATCCTCGCCGGGCCGCTGGATTTCGGAGACCGAGGGAGGTTGGTGGTCGTGCGCGATCCGCACAGTGCCGTCATCCACCTCTGTCAGCCCGGCCGGCACTTCGGCGCGACCTGCGTGAACGAGCCCGGATACCTGACGTGGAATGAGCTCGCCACCCTGGATGTCGATGCCGCGATCGACTTCTACTCGGGGCTGTTCGGCTGGCGCATCGAGTTTCTCGCCGGCATGCCCGTGCCCTACTGGGTGATCCGGGTGGGAGCGCCCGCGGTGCCGGTGCTTTCGGGCGACAACGGCGGGCTGCGCGGTCTGACGGCGGCGGACGCCGGCGTGCCGTCGCGGTGGCTGCCCTACTTCGTCGTGGCCGACGTCGCCGAGGCCGGCGCAGCCGCCGTCGCCGCCGGCGGCGCGGTTCTCGCGGGGCCGACCGAGCAGCCGAAGGGCCGCTTCAGCTTGCTGCGCGACCCGCAGGGGGCGAGCTTCCTGGTCTTCGAAAGCAGCAAGCTAGACCCGTGAAGGCGGAGCCGAAGTGATCGCGGCCGAAACGTTGGTGTTCGGCTCTGGTCCCGAGTGTCCAACCGAACTGCTCTGTCTGCCGCTGCTGCGCGCGCGGTATGGGCTCACCTTCAAGGACTTTCGTGTCACCGATGCCGGAGGGCCGCGCACCGTCGACGCGCTCGAAACGGGAGCGATTCAGGTCGGCGTGCTCTTCACGACCGATCCACGCCTCCTCGCCGGCGACTTCGTACTGCTCGAAGATGACCGGCACGCCCAGCCCGCCGAGAGCGTGACGCCGATCCTGCGCGACGAGTTGCGCGTGGCGCACGGCGCGCGCCTCGCCGCGACCATCGATGCCGTGAGCGCGGAACTCACGACCGAGCGCCTCGCCGAGCTCAATCGCCGCGTCCTTCTCGGGTCATCTCCCGCGGCGGTGGCGGCTGAATTCCTCACCGAGGGGCGGCGCGGCCCGACGCGCGCACCACGGAGAAACCGACCGGCGATTGTCGTCGGCTCGGCCAACTTCGCCGAGAGCGTGACCGTGGCCGAGCTTTACGCCCACGCGCTGGCGAGCGCCGGCTTCCCGGTCGAGCGGCGCCTCGCGATCGGCAACCGCGACAGGTACTTTCCGCTGCTCCGAGACGGCGCAGTCAGCCTCGTCCCCGAGTACGTGGGCAGCCTCCTCGCGTACCTGGACGGCAGCCGGAGCGGGATCTCGGATCCGCACCAAGCCCATGCGGTGCTCGCCCAGGCGCTGCAGGGAACGGGCCTCGTCGCTCTGCAGCCGGCGCCAGCCGAGAACAAGAACGGCATCGTCGTGACCGCCGCGACCGCGGCGCGCTACGGCCTGACGAGGATCAGTGATCTCGGCCGGGCGATGGGCGACCCGGACGGGAGCGACTGACTACGGCGGCGTGGGAGTCGCGCCGGGTGTCGCCGCGGGCGGGCCGCCGTTGATGGTCACCGTGCCGTACGCGCCGCGAACTCACTGAGCCCCAGATGATCTCGCAGCGTCTCGCCGGTGTACTCGGTGCGGTACGCACCACGCTCCTGCAGTAGCGGCACCACCCGGTCGACGAATTCGTCGAGACCGTGCGGCGTCAGATGCGGCACCAGGATGAACCCGTCGCAGGCGTCGGCCTGGATGTATTCGTCGATCTCGTCGGCGATCCGGGCGGCGGTGCCGACGAACTGCTGGCGGCTGGTGACGGCGATGATGAGCTCGCGGATCGACAGCTTCTCGGCTTCGGCGCGCTCGCGCCAACGGCCGGCGACCGCGACCGGATCGACGTGGCGGACCCGACCCTGGGTGATGTCGCTGTCCACCAACGGGTCGAAATCGGGCAGCGGGCCATCCGGGTCGTAGTCCGAAAGATCGCGACCCCAAACCTGTTCCAGCATCGCGATCGCCGTGGCGCCGCTGACCTGCTGGTAGCGGATGTGTCGCGCCTTGTCCTGGGCGTCGGCATCGGTGTCGCCGAGGACGAAGGTTGCCGCCGGGAAAACCTTGAGCTGGTTGGGGTCTCGACCAGAGTCCTGTGCACGTCCCTTGACGTCGGCGTAGTAGCGCTGTCCATCTTCGAGGGAGGAGTGCAGGGTGAACAGCGCGTCGGCATAGCGGGCGCCAAAGGACCGGCCGTCCGCGGAGTCACCGGCCTGCAACAGGATCGGATGACCTTGCGGCCCTACCGGCAGCGTCGCGAACCCCCGAACGTTGAAGTCCGGCCCCCGGTGCTCGACTGCGCGAATCCCGGACGGGTCGACGTACGTACCGTTTTCGATGTCGGCCAGCACCGCTTCGGCTGCCCAGCTGTCCCAGAATTGGCGCGCGACGGTGAGGAACTCCTCGGCCCGCCGGTACCGGTCGGCAGGGCTCAGGAAGCCGCCGCGCCGGAAGTTGGCGCCGGTGAAGGCATCCGACGAGGTGACGATGTTCCAGCCGGCGCGGCCGCCGGACAGATGGTCCAGGGTGGCGAATTGCCTTGCCACTTCGAATGGTTCGTTGAAGGTCGTGTTGATCGTGCCGGTCAGCCCGATTCGGTCGGTGACCGCCCCCAGCGCCGCCAGCACGGTGAAGGTGTCCGGTCGTCCCACGACGTCAAGGTCATAGATCCGGCCGCGGTGCTCACGCAGCCGCAGCCCTTCGGCCAGGAAGAAGAAGTCGAACAGTCCCCGCTCGGCGGTGCGGGCGAGGTGGACGAAAGAGTCGAATTCGATCTGACTGCCCGAGCTGGGATCGGTCCACACCGTGGTGTTGTTGACACCGGGGAAGTGGGCGGCCAAGTGAATCGGCTTGCGGTGCTTGCCGTTTCTGGTGTTCATTCCGTCAGTCCCCAGCGTTTGGCGATCAGCTCGTGAGACCGCAGCCGGTCCTCATGGCGGTGAGTCACCGAGGTGACGACGAG
Source organism: uncultured Actinomycetota bacterium (assembly GCA_963794245.1). Taxonomy (GTDB): domain Bacteria; phylum Actinomycetota; class Actinomycetes; order Mycobacteriales; family Mycobacteriaceae; genus Mycobacterium. The sequence goes on from CAWCDD010000011.1 coordinate 545,139, forward strand.
TTCGTCGGCTCCGGTGACCCGCTGCAGAGCCTGCAGTCGCTCGGCGACCTCGTCCGGGTTGCCGACGAATTGCGTTGCGATCCGGTCGTTTACCACAGCCAGCTGCTCATCGGTCAGCGGCGGGCAACCATCGGGCGCGGGATAGGGCATGGCGCCCACGCCGGTCCGGATCGAGTACACCCATTGGCCGTAGCCGGCGGCCAGGCGTCGGGCGGTATCACTGTCGTCGGCGACCACAATGTCGGCGGACACCACCACGTACGGCTTCGCCAAGGCCGCCGACGGCGCGAACGTGTCGCGGTAGGCCTCGATCGCCTCCAGGGCGGTGGCCGGCGTGATGTGATAGCTCGCCACGAACGGCAATCCCAAGGCGCCGGCAACCCGCGCGCTTTGTCCCCTGGTGCTGCCGAAGATCCACGGCCTCAGCCCGCTACCTTCGCCGGGCACCGCATGCACGTCGAACTTGCCAACGCGATACGTGCCATCCAGCAGCGCGAGAATATCTTCGACCTGCTCGGCGAAGTCCGGCGATACCGCCTGCGGCTGCTGCAGAATTCCCATGGTGGCACGCAACTGTTCGAGGTCGAGCAACCCGCGCAGGTCGAAGGGAGTCGGGATGACCACGCCGTCAATCTCGTGCCACACCCGCGGCGGCCGGGGTTCTCTCGGCTTTTTCGGCTTCCCCTCTTCGGAGCGGCGCTGCCCGGACCGTCCGACGCCGAGATCGATGCGTCCCGGATAGAACGCATCGAGCATGCCAAAACTCTCGACCACCGCGGCGGCGGTGGTGTGACCCAGCTGAACGGCCGCGGCACCCACCCGAATCGTGTTGGTGGCGGCCGCGATCTGTCCGATCAACACGGCCGGTGCGGCACTGGCGACGGCTACGAAATGATGCTCGGCGATCCAGTACCGCCGATAGCCCCACCGCTCGGCGTGCTGGGCCAGGTCGATGGTATTGCGCAACGCCGTCGCCGGGTCGCTGCCGGCGCTGACCGGCGCGAGATCCAGGATGGAAAGCGGCGTCATCGCTTCACCGCCGCGTATCGGTTGGGAGCGACCGGCAGTCCGAGCCGGGCGCGCAGCGTTTCGCCATCCTGATATGACGTGCGGAATCGGCCGGCCCGCTGCAGAAGCGGGACCACCTCGTCGACGATCACCGGTAGATCGGTGGCGTTGACGGCCGGCCGCAACCGCGCGCCGTCGATGCCGAGGCGCTGCCACTTGAGCAGCAGGTCCACCAATTCCGGTGGTCCTCCGGTGAAGTTGAGTGCATCGGAGCGGGGATCGCCCGCACCGCCAAACGACACCAGCACGTCGGCATAGACTTTCAGTTGCGCTCCCCCGGCGGCGGATACCTCGTCCAGGATACTGCGCACCGAGGCGTCGTCTTTCGGCGTGATGAAAACGAGATCGGCACTGGCAGCGGCGAATTCATACACCGGCCCGAGGTGGGCCAGCGCCGCCACCACCGGCTGGCCCTGGGGCGGGCGGGGTGTGATCGACGGCCCCTTGACCGAGAAGAACTTTCCGGTGAAGTCGATGTAGTGCAGCTTGTCGATGTCGACGTAGCGGCCGGTCGTCACGTCACGGATGATCGCGTCGTCCTCCCAGCTGTCCCAGAGCCGGCGCACCACGTCGACGTAGTCGACGGCCTCCTCGAACAATCCGTCCAGCGATCCGTCGCGGCGGCCGAACAGCGCCGCCTCGTGCGCGGTCGAGCTGACCCTCGGCTGCCAGCCCGCCCGGCCGTGCGAGACATAGTCAAGCGTCGCAATGGATTTGGAGATGTGGAACGGCTCGGTATGCGTCACCGTCGCCACCGGGATCAGACCGATGTGGCGCGTCACGGGCGCGATACGGGCCGCGACCAGCGCGGCGTCGCCCCGCCCGGCCAGCCGCCGCGGATCGATCCGCTCGCGGCGCCCCGGCTGCGGCATCAAACTGTCGTCGATGGTGAGGAAGTCGAGCAGGCCGCGCTCGGCGGTGGCCGCCAGGCCGGCCCAGTAGTTTCCGCTCAGCGCCGAAGGTGTGTTGGGGTCGGACGCCAGAGTGGCCCGCCACGCCTGGGGGTCCCAGCCGTATCCGTCCAGCGCGACGCCCAAATGCAGTTGCCCCGCGCTCATGTGAGCAACTTCTCGAATGCGATCGGGAAGACGGGGCCTTCGGACGGCAGCGGCCCGGCCAATCGGGTGTATCCGGTGGCCTGATACAGCTCCTCGGCCTCGGGCTGGCGGTTGCCGGTCATCAGGTAGACCTTGCGGTAGCCCCGCGCCGCGATCTCGGCTTCCAGCTCGGCCAGCAGCGCCATCGCGTATCCGCGGCGGCGATGCCCGCTGTCGGTCCAGATTCTCTTGAGTTCGGCCGTCTCGGCATCGAATCGACGAAAGCCGCCGCCGGTAACCGGGCGGCCATCCAGCAGACCAATCAACATGCCCCCGTCCGGTGGCGCGAACTCGTCGGAGGGGTTGTCCTTGAGCCACGCCAGCACCGTCGGTGGTGTGCTGTCGTACCGCTGCGCGTACTCCACGGCCAGCTCCGCCAGCAACGGCTGCGCCAACGCGTCGTCCAACGCGGCCGCCACAAACCGGAGCGCAGTCTTGGACATCACCTCACCTCTAACGCCTATCAGGCGAATGCATTCCGGCCGGGTCCCACCCCGGGCCCGGCCGATCGCGTTGCGGTGACGTATCGGGGCGTAATCGCGTTGTCATCGGGGGTGCCACGCCAGCGGGTGCCCATTCCAATCGCGGTGAACAAATCGGCGACGTTTCGTTCGACGGCCCGCCAGCCATGATCCGCCAGATACCGCGGGACAGCCCAGTATTCGCCCGGGTACGTCAATCCGGCCAGGTCGACGTCGAGGCCGAATTGCCGCCAGGTGTCGACGAACGTCTGCGCGGCCTCCAGCTGAAATGCACTCCAGGTGGGCATGTGATCGCCGGCGAAGCGACTGCCCGGCGCGCTGGCCGCCGAGACATCGTGCAGCAACCTGTTCTGTTCGTCGGGGGGCAAGAACCCGATCAGCAGCGTCTCCGCAATCCACACCGTCGGCTCGGCGGTGTCGAAACCCACCCGCTGCAGAGCCGTTAACCAATCTCGCCGAAGATCGGCACCGACCGCACGACGGTTCGCGGTCAGCTCGGCGCCCAGCCGGTGCAACACGGCGGTCTTGAAGTCGATCACGTCCGGCTGATCGATCTCGTACACCGTCGTGCCGGACGGCCACCACAGCCGATATGGCCGGGTGTCCAGACCGGAGGCAAGGATCACCACTTGGCGAATGCCCGCCCGTCCGGCGGCAGCGAGGAATTCGTCCAGGAACCGGGTGTGCACCCCCAGCAAGGTGATGAGCCCGCTCATGATGGCGTTGTCGCCGCCGTCGTCCGCGTATCGCTGGTCGTCGACCATCCGGGTGAAGTACTGCACCCCCGCGGCACGCACCAGCTGTTCGGCGAGCGGGTCGTTGATCAGCCCCTTGCTGGTGGCCAGCGCCCTGGCGACCGCCCCGAATGTCGCGGTCATTCCGACGCCGCTGTCCGGGCCCCACGTGTCGTCGTCTGTCCGCGCCATCGGCGGGTCAGACGTCGGAGCGGTGCCGCAGGGTCAGCCCGACGACCGCTCGCCAACCGAGCAACAACAGCGCGGTGACCGATGCCGCGACCACGACGAAACTCGCGGCCACACCCGCGGAGCTGGCTTTGCGCAACACCATGCCGATCACCACGGTGCACAACCAGATCACCACCCCGGTGGGCGCCACGGCGGTGGGCCGCCGCCACCCACGGCTCACCAGCCAACCGATCACGGTGCCGGTGAGAAACGGCCAGGCCGTCGTCGCGATGCCGGCGATGTTGAGGCCTTCGTCGTGACTGCGGCGCCCCACGGCGCAGAACACCAGCACGCAGAGCACGTCGACACCCAGCCACCCCAGCCGCTGCATAAGGGGAGACTACCGGCTGGCCCATAGGCTGTTCTTCACGCCGGACGCGGTGGCAGGCTGGCTGCTATGAGCACTCACAAACCTCCCGCGTTCAACCGAGACGACCCCCTGGGCCTCGACGCCTCGCTGTCCAGCGACGAGATCGCGGTGCGCGACACGGTCAGAAAGTTCTGCGCCGAGCACGTCGTCCCGTACATCGCGGAGTGGTTTGAGATCGGTGACCTCCCGGTCCGCCAACTCGGCAAGCAGTTCGGCCAGCTCGGACTGCTCGGCATGCACCTGGACGGCTACGGATGCGGCGGTGCCTCGTCGGTGCACTACGGCCTGGCCTGTACCGAGCTCGAGGCCGCCGACTCCGGGATTCGGTCGATGGTCTCGGTGCAGGGATCGCTGGCGATGTTCGCGATCTGGAACTTCGGCTCCGAAGAACAGAAGCAGCATTGGCTTCCCGGCATGGCCACCGGCGAATTGCTGGGCTGCTTCGGGCTCACCGAACCCGACGCCGGGTCCGACCCCGCGGCCATGAAAACCCATGCCCGGCAAGATGGTTCGGACTGGGTGCTCAATGGGCGCAAGATGTGGATCACCAACGGTTCGGTCGCCGACGTCGCGGTCGTGTGGGCCAACACCGACGACGGGATCCGCGGCTTCATCGTCCCCACCCGCACCGCGGGCTTCACCGCCAACACGATTCACCACAAACTCTCGCTGCGCGCCTCGATCACCAGCGAGCTGGTGCTCGACGACGTGCGGCTGCCCGCCGACGCGATGCTGCCCGACGCCAAGGGACTACGCGGGCCGCTGTCGTGCCTGTCCGAGGCGCGCTACGGCATCATCTGGGGATCGATGGGAGCGGCACGCACGGCGTGGCAGGCCGCGCTCGACTACGCGACGCAGCGCACTCAGTTCGGCAAGCCGATCGCGGGATTCCAGTTGACCCAGGCGAAACTCGTCGACATGGCGGTCGAATTGCACAAGGGACAGCTGCTGTCGCTGCACCTCGGCCGCCTCAAGGACAGCGTCGGGCTGCGCCCCGAGCAGGTCAGCTTCGGCAAGCTCAACAACACCCGCGAGGCGATCAAGATCTGCCGGACCGCTCGAACCATTTTGGGCGGCAACGGAATATCGCTGGAATACCCGGTTATCCGGCACATGGTCAACCTGGAGTCGGTGCTGACCTACGAAGGCACCCCCGAGATGCACCAGTTGGTGCTCGGCCAGGCTTTCACCGGTAGCGACGCCTTCCGCTGACAGGAGTGCTCGATGGGATGCCTGCACCGCATTACGTGTCTGGTTGTCGCCTGCCTGATCGCGGTCGGCTGCGGGCCCAAGTCGCCACCGACGGCCTCGCAGGCGGACTCGGCGGACAGGTCCAAGGCCGACGCCGTGATGCGAGTGGTGCACAACTTCATGACGCAGGCACACCTGAAGGCCGCGATCGTCCGTGTCACGGTGGACGGTAAGGAAGTGGTCACCCAGGCCGTCGGCGACTCGATGACCGGGGTGCCGGCCACCACCGACATGCACTTCCGTAACGGCGCGGTCGCGATCTCCTACGTGTCGACGCTGCTGCTCAAGCTGGTCGACGAAAAGAAGCTGAGCCTCGACGACCGGTTGTCGAAATGGCTGCCCGACTTTCCCAATGCGGGGCGCGTCACGCTGGGGCAGCTGGCGCAGATGACGGCCGGTTACCCCGACTACGTCATAGGCAACGATCAGTTCGACAATCAGATATACGCAAATCCGTTCCAGCAGACGACAACTCAAGACATCCTCGCCCAGATTTCCGGGCGCCCGCTGCTCTACGACCCGGGAACGAACTGGAACTACGCGCACACCGATTACGTGCTGCTGGGGTTGGCGCTGGAGAAGGCCACCGGTCAAGACATGCCGACCCTGCTGGGCAACGAGGTGCTGGGGCCGCTGGGTTTGAAGTCCACCACAAACTCCGATACACCCGAAATCCCCTGGCCCGTCCTGCACACGTTCAGTTCCGAGCGGCGTAAGGCTCTCAAAATCCCCGCCGGAACACCGTTCTACGAAGAGTCCACGTACTGGAACCCGTCCTGGACCATCACCCATGGCGCCATTCAGACCACGAACATCTACGACTTGGAAGCCACCGCTGTCGGGGTCGGCTCGGGCAAGCTGCTCTCGGCGGACTCGTACAAGAAGATGGTGTCGACCGCGCTGCGCGGCAAGACGCACGCCCAACCGGGCTGCCCGACCTGCTTCGACCAAAACGAGGGCTACACCTACGGGCTGGGAATCATCACCTCGGGCGACTGGCTGATGCAGAATCCGTTGTTCTCCGGGTGCGCGGGTGTCGAGGCCTACCTGCCGGCCCAGAAGATCGCGATCGCCGTCGCGGTCACCTACGCGCCGGAGGCGTTCGACGACCAGGGCAACTACAGTAACCAGGCCGACATACTGTTCCGCAAGATCGGTGCGGTGGTGGCTCCTAAGGCGGCCCCACCGATGCCGCCGGGGAGATAAGCGAAGGAGTTCTGAGTATGCGGATTCGAACTATCGCTGCGTGCACGCTGGCGCTGGGCGCGTTGGCGGTGCCTACTGCCGTCGCCGACCCCACCGGCACGCTGCCACCGATGACGGCCACCAACGGCGGGCCCATCATCGGCGGCGGGGGTGCCGCGTCGCAGATGTCGCAGCAACTCAAGAGCCTCAACGATCCAAACGTCCAAGAAGTCGACGGCCCGGATGCGGCACAATTCATCGCTGCCGCAGCCGGTATCAGCGATCGCGACCTCGCCTTGCCGTTCATGGCGTTGCAGCGTGCGCTGGTGTGCCAGAAGGACAACGCCGGATTCGGGGCGCGCGCCTATCGCCGCAATGACGGGAAGTGGGGAGGCGCCATGCTGGTCATCACGAAGAGCGCCTTCCCGGACACTGACGCGATGAAAGCGTGCGAGATGTCCAATTGGCGCAGGCCTTCGATGGGCAGCCCAACATCACCGTGCAACAGCGGATGGGCTTATCCGCCACAGACATTCAACAACAAGGGGGGCGACTACATCGTGTTGCTCGCCGGGACCAACTCCGACTTCTGCACCGCACTGAACGGGAACTACAAGAGCACCGCGTCCCCGTGGCCGTGAGCCGCGCGCTCACCAGCCGCTGCAGGCGTTAGCAGCTAGTCGTCGATGTGCGTCGGTGGGTCATTGAAGGCAATGCCCAACGGGTGCTGGTCGGGACCCAACGTCTGGCAGTTCGTATTGGTGACGGAAACGGGGGAACCGTCACGCCCGCCCGTTGGGGGAAAAACTACGCAACGCTGCCAGGTGCCGTCGGGCTGGACGGGGCCATCGCACTTGCTGATGGCGATTCCGCCGAACTGGCAGGCGGCACTGGCCGTGGGCGCCGAGGCGATCAGCGCGCCGGCAGTCAGCGCGGTAGCCAGTCCTCCGAGGATGAATTGCTTCATGCTCAAAGGACATTACCGCTAGTTATGGCTCTTTTGGGACTTACACTTCCGCAATGTTCTCGGAGACGCGTGTGCCCTCCGTGGCGCCTGTTCGCCGTCGCCGCTACGTACAACTGAAACTGAAGTCGTACGGTGGAGATGCGCTGCGGAGACTGTAGAGGCCCCAAGGATCTAGGACCTGAAGGAGAATCATGTCGCGCCATCGCGTCGTCATCATCGGAAGCGGGTTCGGCGGGCTGAACGCGGCCAAGGCCCTCAAGCGCGCCGACGTCGACGTCACCCTCATCTCGAAGACGACCACCCACCTGTTCCAGCCGCTGCTGTATCAGGTGGCCACCGGCATCTTGTCCGAAGGCGAGATCGCGCCCGCCACCCGACTGATCCTGCGCAAACAGAAGAACGTCCAGGTCCTGCTGGGCGAGGTCGACGGTATCGACCTCAAGGCCAACACGGTGACGGCGAAGTTGATGGGCATGGAGACCGTGACCCCGTTCGACAGCCTGATCGTGGCCGCCGGGGCCCAGCAGTCCTACTTCGGCAACGACGAGTTCGCGACGTACGCACCCGGCATGAAAACCATCGATGACGCGCTCGAGCTGCGTGGCCGGATCCTCAGCGCGTTCGAGGCCGCCGAAGTCACTGACGACCCCACCGAGCGGCAACGCCGCCTGACCTTTGTCGTGGTCGGCGCGGGACCCACCGGCGTCGAGGTGGCCGGGCAGATCGTCGAACTGGCCCACCGCACCCTCAAGGGCGCGTTTCGGACCATCCAGCCCCATGAGTGCCGGGTGATCCTGCTCGACGCGGCGCCAGCGGTATTGCCGCCGATGGGCGAGAAGCTGGGGCTCAAGGCGCAGCAGCGGCTGGAAAGAATGGGTGTCAAAGTTCAGCTCAACGCGATGGTCAGTGCCGTGGACTACATGGGCATCACCGTCAAGGAGACGGACGGCACCGAGCGCCGCATCGAATGCGCATGCAAGGTGTGGGCGGCCGGTGTCCAGGCCAGCGCGCTGGGCAAGATCATCGCCGAGCAGTCCGACGGCACCGAAACCGACCGCGCCGGTCGGGTAGTCGTGCAGCCCGACCTGACCGTCAAGGGGCACCCGAACGTGTTCGTGATCGGTGACCTGATGTCCGCGCCCGGTGTCCCTGGGATGGCCCAGGGCGCGATTCAGGGCGCGCACTACGCCACGACGTTGATCAAGCACATGATCAAGGGCACCGACGATCCGGCAAACCGCAAGCCCTTCAATTACTTTGACAAGGGCAGCATGTCGACGATCTCCCGGTTCAGCGCCGTCGCCCAGGTCGGCAAGCTGGAGTTCGGCGGCTTCATCGCCTGGCTGGCGTGGCTGGTGCTGCACCTGTTTTATCTGGTCGGCTTCAAGAACCGGTTCACCACACTGGTCGCCTGGACCATTACTTTCCTTGGTGACGGCCGGAGCCAGATGGCGATCACCAACCAGATGATGTACGCCCGGGTAGTCACGAACTGGATGGAAGCGCAAACGCAAGAATCGGTGACCGCAACCGAACAAAAAGCCGAGCAGAGAGCCGGTTAGCTCAGCGCCTGGTCGATATCGGCGATCAGATCGTCGGTGTTCTCCAGCCCGACCGAGATCCGCACCACGCCGTCACCGAGCCCGATCGCGGCGCGACCCTCTGGCCCCATCGCCCGGTGCGTCGTCGTCGCCGGGTGTGTGACAAGCGATTTGGCGTCGCCGAGGTTGTTCGAGATGTCGATCAGCTGCAGCTTGTCCAGCACCTCGAAAGCCCGCTCTTTGGCGGCACCGGCGGGCGCGTCCAGCTCGAAGGTGAGCACCGTCCCGCCGCCGGACATCTGACGCTTGGCCAAGTCGTATTGCGGGTGTGACGACAGAAACGGGTAACGCACCCAACGCACTGCCGGGTGCTCTTCCAAGAAACCCGCGATTCGGTTCGCCGCGGAGTTGCTGTACTCCACTCGAACCGCCATTGTCTCAAGGCCTTTCAGTAACACCCAGGCGTTGAACGCGCTCAGCGCCGGGCCGGTGTGGCGCATCAACTTCTGCACCGGCCCGTCGATGTACTCCTGGTCGCCCAGGATGGCACCACCCAGCACCCGGCCCTGGCCGTCGATGTGCTTGGTGCCGGAGTACACCACCACGTCCACGCCGAGCGGAAAGCCTTGCTGCAGCAGAGGTGTGGCAAAGACATTGTCCAGCACCACTTTTGCACCTGCGGCATGAGCCAACTCGGTCACTGCGGCGATATCCACCAGCGACTGCATCGGATTCGACGGCGTCTCGAAGAACACCGCCTGCGTGGGCACCGACAGCGCCTGCTCCCACTGGGCAAGGTCGTCGCCGTCGACGAAGACGGTCTCGACGCCCCAGCGCGGCAGGATCTCGTTGCACACCACGAAACACGATCCGAACAGGCTGCGCGCGGCCACCAACCGATCCCCGGCCCCCAGCAGCGCGCCCAGCGAGGTGAAGACCGCGGCCATGCCGCTGGCCGTGGCGAACGCCGCCGGCGCGCCCTCGATCAGCCGCAGCCGTTCCTCGAACATGGACACCGTGGGGTTGCCGTAGCGCGAGTACACGAAGCGGTCCAGCTCGCCGGTGAACGACTGCTCGGCCGCGGCCGCCGACGGGTAGACGTAGCCGGAGGTCAAAAAGATGCCCTCGGCGGTCTCTTCGAACTCGGACCGCAGCAGTCCGCCGCGCACACCAATGGTGGCTTGGCCGACGCCGTCGGGCAGTGCCTTCGGAGTGCGGACCGACGGCTTCTCGGTCACTGCTGCTTCCAGGGCAATCCCACTGCCCGCCAACCGGTTTCACCCCGGTGGCCGAGCGCGTCGAGTTGCCCCTCGAAACCGTCCAGGACGTTGTAGGACGGCGCGATGCCCGCCTCGGTCGCGACCTCGGCGGCACCGATGGAGCGGTTGCCCGAGCGACACAGGAAGACCACCGGGCCCGACTCCGCGGGGATCTGGTCTTTCAGCTCGGCCAGAAAGTTCGCGTTGTGCTGCCCGGCCGAGGTGTTCCACTCGATGAAGACCGCATTGCGGCCAAGACTGGACAAGTCGGGCACCCCGACGAACCGCCATTCGGCGTCGGTGCGCACGTCGACCAAGACCGCCTGGGGGTTGTCGCTGAGCAACTTCCATGCCTCAAGCGGCGTGATATCTCCTGCGTAGCTCATCCGCGTGAGTCTCGCATATTCAGTTCCTCCCCTGCGAACCCGACAGCTGGCGGCCCCGCGACACCGCGGTGGCCACCTCGCGCGCCCGGTCCCGTGCGGCCGCCACGTCTGGTGCGGTGGCCAGGGCGACCCCGCGGCGCGGGCCCGGTCCTGGATCGAACACGCGAAGGTCGCTTTCGCCGACGGCCAACGCCGCCGTCAGCGCCTCGGCGGTGGGCGCCGGGTGAATCGTGCGGGCGGCGGCCGGTGAAATCATCAGGGCGTCCACCGGCAAACCGAGAATTGCCCGGGCCTGCAGTTCGACCGCCGAAAGCCGCTGGCTGCGCAGGGTCACCCAGGCGCTCTGCGGCAGCACGGAGCTGACGTCGGCGAAGTACACCTCGTCGCCATTGATCATCAATTCGACGGCGAAGATGCCGCGGCCGCCGAGCGCTTTGACGATGCGCGCGGCGATCGACTTGGCGGCGTCGAGCGCGGCCGGGCTCATCTTCTGGGGCTGCCAGGATTCCAGCACCTCGGGTTCCGCGCGACGATGCCCGATGGGTGAGCAGAACTCGATCACCAGCCCGTTCGGGCCCTCGCTGCGGATTGCGAGCAGGGTGACGTAAAACTCGACCTCGACCACCGTTTCGGCCAACACCCGCTGCTGCTCGGCCTGCCCGACCGCGCGCCGCCATGCGGGCTCGACGTCGTCGGGCCCGGAAACCACCGAACGCCCCGTCGTCCCGTCCAGCGACTCCACCAACAGCGGATATCCGCCATGCGCGGCCACCGCCTGGAGTTCGCCGACCGATCCGACGAACCAGAACGGCGCGGTGGGCAGGCCCAGCTGGTCGGCGGCCAGCCGGCGCAGGCCCTCCCGGTCGTTGGTCAGCCGGATAGTGCGGGCGTTGGGCACCAGTTCGACGGCGTCGTCCTCGCAGCGGGCGGCCAGCGCCTCGAGGGCGGCAACGGAGACCGAACCGGTGGCGGTCACCACGAAGTCCGGTTGTAGCCGATCGATCGCCCCCGACAAATTGTCGGTCGTCGCGTCGGTGAGCTCATCGACCTGGGCGCCGAGGCGCCGCAAGGCTATCGCCAGCTCCCGGCTGAGCTCGCCGGAACCCAGCAACATCACCCGGGGCCCGTGGGAGGTCTCGCGCTGTCCTTCGCTCACGCCGTCAGTCACCAGCTAAGGATAGGTGCGCCGCGAGCGCGGCCGAGCGCTGATTACGGCTGACCGGGCAATAACCGCACCATAAGGCCGGTGCCTTCGGCCAGAACCGCGTCGTCGCCGTCGACCAATTCGGCGGAGACGAACGCTTTGCGTCCCTCGGTGCTGGTGACCCGTCCACGCACCAGCAACGGAACGTCGATCGGGGTGACCTTGCGGTAGTCGACGTGCAGGAACGCCGTGCGACTGATCGGGCGCCCCGCGGCGTGCGAGATCATCCCGAACATGTGATCGAACAGCAGCGGCAACACACCGCCGTGCACCGCGTGATTACCGCCGACATGAAAACGGCTGAAATGGCCCGTCATTTCGACACCGTCGGGTTGGTAGCGGGTCAGCGTCCATGGCGGCAGCAGCAGGCTGCCCATGCCGGGCAAATCGGGCGTGCGGCCCGCCGGCGCCGCACCCTCGTCGGCCTGGAACGGCCCCAGCAACTCCACCAGTGCGGCGGCCCGATCGGCCGCGTCGTCCCAGACGTCGTCGGCCGGGTCGGCGGACACGGCAAGGTCCTGCAGCCGGCGCATGGCTGCGACGAACCGCCCGAATCCCGGGCCCGGAGTGGCCGGGCCGTATTCCGGGAAGCCGCCGTGGTGTTCGTATTCGGGGTCGAGCTCTTTGGGATCTGGATCGGTCACCGGCGAGCCGCCAGGACGTCGCGGCGCACGATGGTCTGATCCCGTCCCGGCCCCACGCCGATGCACGAAACATGTGCTCCGGCAAGCTCTTCCAGACGCAACACGTAATCACGCGCTTTGGCGGGCAAGTCGTCGAATTCGCGCGCCGTGGAGATGTCCTCCCACCAGCCGGGCAGCTCTTCGTAGATCGGCTCGGCCCGGTGCAGCTCGCTTTGCGTCATCGGCATGTCGTTGGTGCGCTCGCCGTCGATGCGATAACCGACGCAAATCGGGACCGTTTCCAGGCTGGACAGCACGTCGAGTTTGGTCAGGAAGTAATCGGTGATGCCGTTGACCCGGGTGGCGTAGCGGGCGATGACGGCGTCGAACCAGCCGCAGCGGCGCCGCCGCCCGGTCGTCACACCGAATTCGCCGCCGGTCTTGGACAGGTATTCGCCGTTCTCGTCGAACAACTCCGTCGGGAACGGACCCGAGCCCACCCGGGTGGTGTAGGCCTTGAGGATTCCGAGCACGGTGGTGATCCGGGTGGGGCCGATGCCGGACCCGACGGCCGCGCCGCCTGCGGTCGGATTCGACGACGTCACATAGGGATACGTGCCGTGGTCGACGTCCAGCAGCGTGCCCTGCGAGCCCTCCAGCAGCACCGTTTCGCCGGTTTCGAGCGCGGTGTTGAGTAGTCGCCGGGTGTCGCGGATGCGGTGGCGAAAGCCCTCGGCCTGTTGCAGTAGGGCGTCGACCACCTGGTGCGGATCCAGCGCCTTGCGGTTGTAGATCTTGACCAGGATCTGGTTCTTCAGCTCCAGCGCGCCCTCGACCTTGTGGGTCAACAGCTCGGGGTCGAGCACATCGGCGACCCGGATGCCCTGGCGGGCGATCTTGTCCTGGTAGCACGGCCCGATGCCGCGGCCGGTGGTGCCGATCTTCTTGTTGCCCATGTAGCGCTCGGTGACCTTGTCGATGGCCACGTGGTAGGGCAACAGCAGATGCGCGTCGGCGGAGATCAGCAGCTTGGTGGTGTCGACACCGCGGTCCTCGAGGCCCTTCAATTCGTCCAGCAGGACGCCGGGATCGATCACCACGCCGTTGCCGATGACGTTGGTGACGCCGGGCGTCAGTACTCCCGACGGGATCAGGTGAAGTGCGAAATTCTCCCCGGTCGGCAAGACGACGGTGTGCCCGGCGTTGTTGCCGCCCTGGTAACGCACCACCCACTGCACGCGTCCACCGAGCAGGTCAGTGGCCTTACCTTTGCCCTCGTCACCCCATTGGGCGCCGATGAGGACGATTGCCGGCATGGCATGCTCCCGCCTGGTCTCGCCTGCTTATTGTGGTCCAGCCGGGGACCAACCATATCCCAGCAGTTCGCGAGGAGCCCATGAATATCGCCGCGGACACGGCCAGCGTGGCGGTGTTGCGGTTCGGCGCGCGCCGACTGCCTGGTCCGCTGGACGGCCTGCCGACACATAACGCCGAAAGTGCCGCCGACGTCGCCGCCATCGACGCCGCGATCGGGCCCTACCAACGGCTGGTCGTCCTCGGCGCCGACGCCGAGCTGGCGGCCGTGCTGAGCAGGCTGCTGCGCGCCGAGCGACTCGACGTCGAAGTGGCCTACGTGCCGGGCCGCCGCACCCGGGCGACGCGAATCTATCGCTTACCGGCGGGACGACGGGCGGCCCGGCGTGCCCGGCGCGGCACACCGCAGCGGGTCACCCTGGTGCGCGACGAGACCGGCTCGGTGATCGTGGGCCGGGCCGGCTGGCTGCCACCGCAGGACCGACAACGGGTTCACGGCGAGGCCGTCGTCGACGACACACAGCTGTTCGACGGCGACGTCGCCGGCGCGTACATCGAGCCCACACTGGCCGTACCGGGCCTGCGGGCCTCGCTGCACAGTCGCTGGCGCCGGTGGGTTGCCGGCCGCGCCGTCCAGCTGGGCAGCACCGGCGTCGTGGTGATCCGGGACGGCGTCACCGCGCCCCGGCCCGCCCGGCGCTCGACGTTCTACCGCCACGTCGAGGGTTGGCTGGCGGTCCGGTAGTTTCGACCGGTGGACTCCAGGGGGCACAGAATCGGTGCGACCCAGCCCAATCTTCTTGGCACTGGTCGGATTGACGGCCGTCGGAGGCGTGGTGGCCTGGCTGGCCGGGACGACGGTGCGGCCGATGGCGTACGCCGGGGTGTTCGTCTTCGTGATCGCCGGCTGGCTGGTTTCGTTGTGCCTGCACGAATTCGGCCACGCGGCGACCGCCTGGCGCTTCGGCGACCACGACGAGGCGGTGCGCGGCTACCTGACCCTGGATCCGCGGCGCTACGCCCATCCCGGGCTCTCGCTGCTGCTGCCGATGGTGTTCATCGCGCTGGGCGGGATCGGCCTGCCCGGCGCCGCGGTCTATGTGCGCACCTGGTTCATGACGCCGACGCGACGAACCCTGGTCAGCCTGGCCGGCCCGGCGGCCAACCTGCTGCTGGCGGTGCTGCTGCTGACGCTGACCCGGCTGTTCTTCGACCCGGAGCACTGGGTGCTCTGGGCCGGTGTGGCGTTTCTGGGTTTCCTGCAGATCATGGCGGTGGTGCTGAACCTGCTGCCCATCCCCGGCCTGGACGGTTACGACGCCCTGGAGCCGCATTTGAGCCCCGAGACGCAGCGCGCCGTGGCGCCGGCCAAGCAGTACGGCGTGTTCATTCTGCTGTTCCTGCTGTTGGCGCCGGCGATCAACCAGTGGCTGTTCGCGGTCGTGGACTGGTTCTTCGACTTCTCCGGGGTGCCGCACCTGCTGGCCAGCGCCGGCAACTCGCTGACCCGTTTCTGGAGCCGTTGGTTCTGACCCTTGCCATGTATGCGTCTCCACGCATATATTAATCGGCTATGGGCGCCGGACACAGTCACACCCCCGCCGAGGCCGACGCGTCTCGGATGATCCCCCGCATGGTCATGGCCGCGTCGATCTTGGCGACGTTCTTCGCGATCGAGCTGACCACCTCGCTGTTGATCAATTCCCTTGCGCTGCTGGCCGATGCCGGGCACATGCTGACCGACGTCGTCGCGGTGTTCATGGGGCTGGGGGCCGTGATGCTGGCCAAGCGCGGCAGCACGTCCCCGGATCGCACCTACGGCTGGCACCGCGCCGAGGTCTTCACCGCGGTGGCCAACGCGGTGTTGCTGGTCGGCGTGGCGCTGTTCATCCTCTTCGAAGCGATCGAGCGGCTCGGCACGGGGGCGACGGTCCCCGGCGTGCCGATGATCGTGGTGGCGCTGGCCGGGCTGGTCGCCAACTTCGTGGTCGCGATGCTGCTGCGGTCACACTCCGAGGGCAGCCTGGCCGTCAAGGGCGCCTACATGGAGGTCATCGCCGACACCGTCGGCAGCCTGGGCGTGCTGATCGCCGGGATCGTGACGGTCACGACGCACTGGCCCTACGCCGACGTCGTGGTCGCCATACTGGTGGCCATCTGGGTGCTGCCCCGCGCGTTCTCGCTGGCGCGCGCGGCGCTGCGGATTCTGTCCGAGGCGTCACCGGCCCACATCGACGTCGAGGAGCTGCGGTCGGCGCTGGGCGCCGTCGCCGGCGTGACCGAAGTACACGATCTGCACGTGTGGACACTGTCGCCGGGCAAGGACATGTGCACCGTGCACCTGATCAGCTCCCGCGACTCGACTCGTGTGCTCAGTGACGCGCGTGAGGTGCTGCACGTCCGCGGCCTCGAGCACGCCACCGTGCAGGTCGAGAGCCGCGACAGCGATTGCTCGGAGAACTGCTAGAGCCCGAACTCTTTGCGTGCCGCGGGGTCGCAGTCGTCGAGCAGGTCCAGGCAGCGGTTCAGCTCGTCGGTCTCGCCGATCGTGTCGGCGGCTTTGGCCAGCGCCGCCACACAGCGCAGGAAGCCGCGGTTGGGCTCGTGCGAATAGGGCACCGGGCCGAAGCCCTTCCAGCCGTTACGACGCAGCTGGTCCAGGCCGCGGTGGTAGCCGGTCCGGGCGTACGCGTAGGCCGTGATGGCCCGGTCGTCGGCCAGCGCCTCCTCGGCAAGGGCCGCCCAGGCCACCGACGCCGACGGATGCGCCGCGGCGACGATGCCCGGATTCTCGTTGGCCAGCAGTTCGGCTTCGGCTTCGCTGTCGCCGGGCAGCAGGATCGGATCAGGTCCCAGGAGATCACCCATTGGTGTCATAAGTTCTATTCTGCCGTCCCCCCGCGGGTCGCTAAGCTCCAACTCATGCCTAACCCACCCGAGCCCGACCGCGAACACGGCGTCGACCCTGCCGGCGACGCGGAATCGGAGCAGGTCGACGAGGCAACCGAGGCCTACCCGCTGGTCCCTCCCGATCCCGAGACCGAGACCGTGGTGATCAACCCCGATCCGGACAACCAGCTCGAGGGCGCCCCGGAAGTACAGCAACCCGAACGTCGCTTCACCGCGCCCGGTTTCGACTCGAAAGAAACGGCGATCATCGCCACCACCCCGGAGCCCGCGACGGAGGTGTTCTCGACGTCACCCGGGCAGCCCGGACCGCCGGGACAACCGCCAATGCCTCCGAAACCTGCTGTGCCGCAAGCTATTCCGGGTCGCGACGGACCTAAGCCGCGGCTAGGCGCCAGGAATTTCAACTGGGGCTGGGTGCTGGCGATCACCGTGATCGTGTTGGCACTCGCCGCGATCGCCATCCTGGGCACCGTGCTGCTGACCCGCGGAAAGCACTCCCACGTCTCGCAGGAGGACATGGTCCGCCAGACCATCCACTCGTTCGACAACGCGGTGCAGCGCGGCGACCTGACCCAGCTGCGCGGCATCACCTGCGGCTCCACCCGTGACGGTTACGTCGATTACGACGAGCACTCGTGGACCGAGACCTACCAACGGGTTTCGGCGGCTAAGCAGTATCCGGTGATCGCCAGCATCGACCAGATCGTCGTCAACGGCCAGCACGCCGAGGCCAACATCACCACGTTCATGGCCTACGACCCGCAGGTCCGCTCGACACGCAGCCTCGACCTGCAGTACCGCGACGATCAGTGGAAGATCTGCCAGTCCCCCAGCGGCTAGCCGTCGTCTCGTGCCGAGTGCCCGGCCAGCCGCACGTTCGGCGCCGAGTGCCCGGCCAGCCGGGCACTCGCGGCGAAATCGGCTAGGCGCCGACGGACTTTCCGGCGCAGTGCAGGTCGTTGCAGGCCTCGATCACGCGCTCGGTCATCGACGCTTCGGCCTTCTTGAGGTAGCTGCGCGGGTCGTAGAC
The DNA here is from genome assembly GCA_963794245.1 of uncultured Actinomycetota bacterium. Classification (GTDB taxonomy): domain Bacteria; phylum Actinomycetota; class Actinomycetes; order Mycobacteriales; family Mycobacteriaceae; genus Mycobacterium. The sequence goes on from CAWCDD010000011.1 coordinate 562,791, forward strand.
CTTCTTGTTGCCCACCTCGCCGTCGATCTTGAGCACGCCGTCGTAGTTGGCGAACATGTGGCCGGCCAACGGCCGGGTGAACGCGTACTGAGTGTCGGTGTCGACGTTCATCTTCACCACGCCGTAGCGCAGCGCCTCCTCGATCTCCGACTTGAGTGAACCCGAGCCGCCGTGGAAGACGAAGTCGAACGGCTTGGAACCGTCCGGCAGTCCGAGCTTGGCGGCCGCCACCTTCTGGCCCTCGTCGAGGATGTCGGGACGCAGCTTGACGTTGCCGGGCTTGTAGACGCCGTGCACGTTGCCGAACGTGGCAGCCAGCAGGTACTGGCCATGCTCGCCGTGGCCCAGCGCGTCGATCGTCTTCTCGAAGTCTTCCGGGGTGGTGTAGAGCTTGTCGTCGATCGCGCCCTCGACGCCGTCCTCCTCGCCGCCCACCACGCCGATCTCGACCTCGAGGATGATCTTGGCCGCCGCGGCCGCCTTGAGCAGCTCCTTGGCGATGGCGAGGTTCTCGTCGATCGGGACAGCCGAGCCGTCCCACATGTGCGACTGGAACAGCGGGTTCTTGCCGGCCGCCACCCGCTCGGCAGAGATAGCCAGCAGCGGGCGCACGTAGGTGTCCAGCTTGTCCTTGGGGCAGTGGTCGGTGTGCAGCGCGACGTTGATCGGGTACTTGGCCGCAATGCTGTGGGTGAACTTGGCCAGCGCGACCGCGCCGCTGACCATGTCCTTGACGCCGAGGCCGGAGGCGAACTCCGCACCGCCGGTGGAGAACTGGATGATGCCGTCGCTGCCGGCATCGGCGAAACCCTTGATGGCGGCGTTGACGGTCTCCGACGAGGTGCAGTTGATGGCCGGGAACGCGTACGCGTTCTCCTTGGCGCGTCCCAGCATGTCGGCGTAGACCTCGGGGGTGGCGATCGGCATGAATTCCTCCTGAAGACTTCAGTTGCCCCAGTATCGCAACCCGACGTTGGCGGCGGGCACCCACCTCGGGGCCGGTATGGTTGACGCACCATGAGCACCGCCGTGACGGCCCTGCCCGACATCGTCGACCCGATGTTCTGGATCGGACCCCAGGGGCTGTTCGCCTCCGCGGTGCTGCCGACCATCCTCGTCATCGTCTTCGTCGAGACCGGCCTGCTGTTTCCGCTGCTGCCCGGCGAATCGCTGCTGTTCACCGGCGGCCTGCTGGCCGCGCATGGAACCCTCGATATCTGGGTGCTGGCCCCCGCGGTCGCGCTGGTCGCGGTGCTCGGCGACCAGACCGGGTATTTCATCGGCCGCCGGATCGGTCCGGCGCTGTTCAAGAAGGAAGATTCCCGGTTCTTCAAGCAGCATTACGTGACCGAATCGCACGCCTTCTTCGAGAAGTACGGACCCGCGGCCATCATCTTGGCCCGCTTCATGCCGTTCGTGCGGACGTTCACGCCGGTGGTCGCCGGGGTGTCCTACATGCGCTATCCGGTGTTCCTGGGATTCGACATCGTCGGCGGCGTGCTGTGGGGCGGCGGCGTGACGGTGGCCGGCTACTTCCTGGGCAACGTGCCCTTCGTGCACCAGAACCTGGAAAAGATCATTCTGGTCATCCTGTTCGTCTCGCTACTGCCGGCGCTGATCGCCGCCAGCCGGGGTTACCTGGCGCGACGGCGCGCGGCCAAGGCCGGTTCAGGCGACGACGAAATCGCAACCGGTCTTGGCACGGACGTCATCGACCGTCACCCCGGGGTGTAGTTCGGTCAGGGTGAGTCCGCCTTCCGGGTCGACGTCGAAGACGCACAGGTCGGTGATGATCATGTCCACCACACCTTTACCGGTGAGGGGCAGCGTGCACTGCTTGAGGATTTTCGGGCTGCCGTCCTTGGCGGTGTGATCCATCACGACGATCACCCGCTTGACACCCGACACCAGATCCATCGCACCGCCCGGGCCCTTGACCATCCTGCCCGGGACCATCCAGTTGGCCAGGTCACCGTTCTCGGCCACCTCCAGGCCGCCGAGGATGGACAGGTCGATGTGGCCGCCGCGGATCATCGCGAAGGAGTCGGCGCTGCTGAAGAAGCTGGAGCCGCCGATCGTGGTGATGGTCTGTTTGCCGGCGTTGATGAGGTCGGGATCCACGTGATCGTCGGCCGGATAGGCCCCGATTCCGAGCAGGCCGTTCTCCGATTGCAGCGTCACGTTGATGTCGTCGGGGATGTAGTTGGCCACCAGCGTCGGAATGCCGATGCCGAGGTTCACGTAGTAGCCGTCGCGCAGTTCTTGGGCGGCGCGTTTGGCCATGATCTCGCGGATGGGGCTGTCATTCTTGGCCGCGGCGCCGCCGCTCGTGGTGCGGAATTCGATCCGCTTCTCGTAACCCGGTCCCTGGATGATGCGGTCCACGTAGATCCCGGGGGTGTGGATCTGGTCGGGATCCAGCTCGCCAACCTCGACCAGTTCCTCCACCTCGGCAACGGTCACCTGGCCGCAGGTGGCGATCATCGGGTTGAAGTTGCGCGCCGTCTTCCGGTAGACCAGGTTGCCTGCCTTGTCGCCCTTCCATGCCTTGACGATCGCGACGTCGGCGTGGATACCCTCCTCCAGCACATATTCGGTGCCGTCAAACACTCGCATGTCCTTGCCTTCGGCGAGTTGGGTGCCGAAGGCGGTGCGCGTGTAGAAGCCCGGAATCCCTGCGCCGCCGGCGCGTAACTTCTCGGCCAGTGTGCCTTGCGGCGTGAGCACCAGGTCCAGCTCGCCGGCCAGCACCTGGCGCTCGAATTCCTTGTTCTCCCCTACGTAGGAGGCGACGACTTTCTTGACCTGCCGACCCTTGAGCAACAGGCCCATGCCGAAATCATCGACGCCGGCGTTGTTTCCGACGATCGTCAGGTCTTTGACGCCGCTGTCCACCAGGGCCTGAATCAGATTCTCCGGAATGCCACACAGCCCGAATCCGCCAGCAGCAATGGTGATTCCGTCCTTCAGCAGGTCTCGCAGAGCCGACTCGGCGTCGGGGTGGACTTTACTCACTGCGTGCTCCTGTCCTGGTGCGACGATTCGGCGGTGACGTTACAGGCGGCCTCCATCAGCATCCACCCCGACAGCTGCACCGACAGATCCCGCTCGGGAGTTTCCGAAGCGTTCACCGCGCCCTCGACGAACTGCGCCTGCGCGCCGCCCGTCGTCGGCAGTTCCGCGTCGCGGTCCCAAAACGGGCCGAACAGCGGCAGCCCGTCGACCGTCTGCCGGTAGTCCCACGCCGATTTCGCGCTGGACAGCACGATCGTGCGCGCGGTGTCACGGGCCACCACGTCGTCGGCGGAATCACCCGGCAGCGTGGTGGCGACCAGCGCGAGGTAGCGGGCGGTGATGCCGGCGAACAGCCCGCCATCGCCGCCGCCGGAACCCTTCAGCACGCCCGACGGCGCCATGTGCTCGTTCACGGCGGCGACCAGGCGGTGCACCCGCGCCGCGTGCCGGCCCCGAGCCTCCGCGCCGGTGCGCGCGGCCAGCTCGGTTTCCAACCCGAGCACCACGCCCTGGCAGTAGGTGTACTGCGCGCGGACCAGCGAACCGGCCTTGATGCCGTCGAACACCAGGTGCGTCTCCGGGTCGATCAGGGTTTGGTCGATCCAGTCGCCCATCTGCTCGGCACGCTTGAGCCGATCCCCATACCGGGCCAAAAAGATTCCGGCCGGGCCGTTGGCCGGGGCGTTGAAGAACTGGTCTTGCTTGCGCCACGGGATGCCGCCGCCGTCTTCGGGCACCCACGCCTTGATGAACTGGTCGGCAAGCTTGGGCAGGGCGCGGCTGCGCTCGACGCCGGCTATCCGGGCGGCGCGTTCCAGCGCGATGGCCAGCCACGCCATGTCGTCGTAATAGCTGTTGGTCCAGCGAAAGTTGTTGCGCAGCCTGTGCGAGCGGACCTGGCGATTGATCTCGCTGTGCCGGTGCGGTTGTGGATCGCGCAGCTGCGCGTCGACCAGGCAATCCAGCAGATGCGCCTGCCACCAGTAGTGCCAGGTGCCGAACAGCCGGGCCCGCCGCGTCGCCGGCCAGGCCACCACTCCCAGCTGCGTTCCCGGCAACGCCCACAGCCGTTTCAGGTGTCGTTGCGCGACAGCGGCTTCGGCGCTGGCTGCCCGGTTGGCCCATAGCTGATCCATACCTGTCGATCCTGCCTCATACTGAAATATGCGCTACCGGCAAACCATTTCGGGGACCACCCATTCGTTCGCGGGCCTGGTCGACGTGATGGCGAAGGCAACACCCCTGCGCTCCGGTGACCAGCTCGCCGGTTGTGCCGCCGGCTCCGACGCCGAACGGGCCGCCGCCGCGTGGGTGCTGGCCGACATACCGCTGACGACATTTCTTGACGACGTGGTCGTCCCGTATGAGACCGACGAGGTGACCCGGCTCATCATCGACAGCCACGACCGCGAGGCGTTCGGCCCGATCGCGCACTTGACGGTCGGTGGCTTCCGCGACTGGCTGCTGGATACCGCAGCCCGCGACGACAGCGCGGCGCGCATCGCCGCCATCTCCCCCGGGCTCATCCCGGAAATGGTTGCCGCGGTGTCAAAGATCATGCGCAACCAGGACTTGATCCTGGTGGCCGCCGCCGCGACGGCGACCGCGGCCTTCCGAACCACGATCGGATTGCCGGGCACGCTCGCCACCCGGCTGCAACCCAACCACCCCACCGATGACCCACGCGGGATCGCCGCGGCGATGCTCGACGGCCTGCTGATGGGCTGCGGCGACGCGGTGATCGGCATCAACCCGGCGACCGACTCGCCGCACGCGGCGTCGGACCTGCTGCACCTGCTCGACGACATTCGGCAGCGGTTCGCCATCCCCGTGCAGTCGTGCGTGCTGTGCCACGTCACAACCACGATGGAACTGATCGAGCGGGGCGCGCCCGTCGACCTGGTTTTCCAGTCGATCGCGGGCACCGAGGGCGCCAATGCCGGCTTCGGCACGTCGATCGCGATGTTGATGGAGGCCAACGAGGCGGCCCGATCGCTGCACCGCGGCACGCTGGGCGACAACGTCATGTACCTGGAGACGGGGCAGGGTTCGGCGCTGTCGGCCGGGGCCCACCTCGGCGTGGGAAACAAACCGGTCGACCAGCAGACGCTGGAGGCGCGCTCCTACGCGGTGGCCCGGGCGCTGCAGCCGCTGTTGATCGACACCGTGGTCGGATTCATTGGGCCCGAATACCTCTACGACGGCAAGCAGATCATCCGCGCCGGGCTCGAAGACAACTTCTGCGGGAAACTGCTAGGCCTGCCCATGGGCGTAGACGTCTGCTACACCAACCACGCCGAAGCCGACCAGGACGACATGGACACGCTGCTGACCCTGCTGGGCGTGGCGGGTACCGCGTTCGTGATCGCCGTTCCCGGCGCCGACGACATCATGCTCGGCTACCAAAGCCTGTCGTTTCACGACGTGCTGTACGTGCGAAAAGCTTTGGGGCTGCGGCCCGCACCCGAATTCGAAGCCTGGCTGGCCAGTCTGGGGATGGCCGACGCCGACGGCAGGATCCTTCCCGTCGACCTCGCAACGTCGCCGCTGCGCGCGCTGGCGGGCGGTTGATGGACACCTCGAAACTGCCGGCGGACAACGATATTTGGGCGCCGCTGCGGACCACGACGCAGGCGCGCATCGGGCTCGGGCGCGCGGGAAACTCGCTGCCGACCCGACGGGTGCTCGAGTTCCAGGCCGCACACGCTGCGGCGCGCGACGCCGTCCACGACCCACTCGACGTCGACGGACTCATCGAGCAGCTACGCCGCATCGGCATCGACGAGCCGCTGCGGGTGCACAGCCGGGCGACCTCGCGCAGCGAATACCTGCGACGGCCCGACCTAGGCCGCAGCCCGGCCGACCTGTCGGGCTTGCCGAAGACCAAGGCGGACATCGGCTTTGTCCTCGCCGACGGGCTGTCGCCCCGTGCGCTGACCGACCACGGCGCCGGTATGGTCGACGCGTTGGTCCGCGAATTCGACGGCCGCTACCGGATAGCCCCGCTGGTCGTCGCCACCCAGGCGCGCGTGGCGCTCGGGGATCACATCGGCCAATCCCTCGGTGTCGCAACGGTATTGGTGCTCATTGGTGAACGCCCGGGGCTCTCGGTCGCCGACAGTCTGGGCATCTATTTGACGCATCGACCCGCGCCGGGGCTCACCGACGCCGACCGCAACTGCATCTCGAACATCCATCCGCCCGACGGCCTCGACTACCCGACGGCCGCGAGTGTCGCCGCCGCGCTCGTCGCCGGGGCCCGCAAACTCGGCCGTTCGGGTGTCGCCCTCAAAGACGCCTCCCGCAGCGGGCTCGCCGTCGACACGTCACCCGCGGCCGATGACCCCCGCCTCTAAATCGAGTGTGCGTCCAGGGCTTTGAGTGTGCTTCCAAGGCGCCATCACCGCACACTCACCGCCCTGGACGCACACTCGACGCGGCTGGAGGCGCGGCGCGTTTGCCGGGCGCGCTTAGCGGGCGCGTTACCAGGCGCGGCGCAGGTCCCCGTGCTGCCGGATCCAGGCATGCATCGCGATCCCGGCGGCGACGCCGGCGTTGATGCTGCGGGTCGAGCCGAACTGCGCGATCGACACCGTGATCGCCGCGCCCGATCGGGTGTCGTCGGTGATGCCCGGTCCTTCCTGACCGAACACCAACAGGCATTCGCGCGGCAGCGCGGTTTCCTCCAGGCGTGCCGCCCCCGGCACGTTGTCCACCGCGACCACGGTCAACCCGGCGGTCGTCGCGAATTCCATCAGTTCGGCGGTGCTGTCGTGATGACACAACCGCTGATACCGATCGGTCACCATGGCGCCGCGGCGATTCCAGCGGCGCCGCCCGACGATGTGCACGGTGTCCACCGCGAAGGCGTTGGCGGTGCGCACCACCGAACCGATATTGGCGTCGTGGCCGAAGTTCTCGATCGCGATGTGCAGCGGGTGCCGGCGATGGTCGATGTCGGCGATGATCGCTTCCCGGGTCCAGTACCGGTAGGCGTCCACGACATTGCGAGTGTCGCCGTCGCGCAACAGAATTGGATCATATCGCGGGTCGTCGGGCAGATCGCCCGCCCAGGGCCCGACACCGGCGGCCGGTACTGCCCATTCGGTGGGCCCAGGTTCGCTCATCGCTGCGTCCACACACCCGCATGCGTGCCGACGATCGCCACCGTCGCATAGAGCAAGGCCTGGCTGATTTCGCCCTGCGTGCACAAGGATGCGGAGACGCGCACCGCGTCCAGCGAGGCGTCGGGCAGGATCAGCACCGACGACCCGTACGCCGCGCAGGCGGGGTTCAGGCCGCCGCCGGGAAGACTCGGCGACGCGAGCAGCATCATCGGGCCGCCGCGTCGGGCGGAGTCGTCGCGGTACCGGGCCGCGATGGTTTCGGCCTCCAGCCCGAGCAGCATGTAGCCGTTGCCCGTGAAGGCCCCCGGATCACCGAGCTGCGCTTGGGTTACCGGCTTCCCGTCGGCGCGCCAGGCCGACAGGCTGGTGGTCTTGACCACCAGCCCGGTGTCGTTGACGTTGGTCGGCATCAGCCCCACCGGAAACGCGGCCGGGTAGGCCGCGGAGGTATCGGCGATCCGGTCCCGCGTCGAGTAGCTGTACACGCCCCGGACCTGACTGCGGTCCTTCAGCGGGCCCAGGCACACGGTGCCGGTCAGCCGGTCGGGCGGCGCCGACAGCGGCGATCCGATATCGCGCACCGTGGCCATCGCGGTGTCGCAGCTGCCCAATCCGGCGGACTCCATCGGGTGGGCGAGCGCGCCGTAGAGCCCGAAGCGAATGTCCTCGGGTTTGGCATGCGGCGCCTTCGGGTCCGTCGGTGAGGCGTCGACGTTGATCAACACGTAGTCGCCGTCCCAGCGCAGGTTCGACACCGACATGTTCCAGCCCAGCAGCGCCAGCGATTCACCCAGCCGCGCGCCCTGGGCGCCGTAGGGCGCAACGGCATGGCTGGACCCCGAGCAGCCCACCAGGCAGGTCGCCAAGCAGGCTGCTATCGCAAGGAAAGTGCGCACAGCGGTAACAGCCCTAGCCCAGCCCCAGATCGGCCAGGCCCAGCACGCTGCGGTACAGCAGTCCCTCGGCCTGGATAGCCTCCGCGGCGCCGGTAGCGCGGTCCACCACGGTGGCCACGCCGACCACTTCGGCACCCGCGTCCTGGACGGCGTGCACCGCCGTCAGTGCCGAGCCGCCGGTGGTGCTGGTGTCCTCGACCACCAGCACCCGTTGGCCGGAAACCTCGGATCCCTCGATAAGACGTTGCAGACCATGGGTTTTCGCGGACTTGCGGACTACAAAGGCGTCGATCGGGCGGCCGGGCGCATGCATGACGGCGGTCGCGACCGGATCGGCGCCCAGGGTCAGGCCGCCGACGACCGCGTAATCCCAGTCTGCGGTGAGTTCACGCATCAGCGTGCCGATCAGTGCCGAGGCGCGGTGGTGCAGGGTGGCACGGCGCAGGTCGACGTAGTAGTCGGCCTCCTTGCCCGAGGACAACGTGACGCGGCCGTGTACCACCGACAGCCGCCGCACCAACTCGGCCAGTTCCGCACGGTCAGTTTCGGCCACGGCCTTGTGCACCCTTTATTCGTCTACCGTTGCAGCACAACAGGTTCAGTGATGGAAATTGCTGGCCTGCTGGCCGTTGCGGCCCGTCGACGACGGGGGGCGCCGGATGGCTTCGGTGCGGCCCTCGTCGCGGTGGGCCGACTCCGGGGCACGGCGGTTGGCGTCTCCCAGCAGCCCGGACACGTCCTGGGCCGAGCGCCGGGGCGGCAACTCCGCCCGGCCGGCCGGGGCCAACGGACGGCTCGGCGCCGCGTTGCGCGGTCCCGCCGGCTCGTCGCTGTCGGCGGGCATCGGCGGCAGCACCCGCAACAGGTCGTTGAACTGGCGCACCGTGCGCAGGCCCTCGTCCCACTGGGTGCGCGTGCTGGAGACCGGCATGGCGACCAGCGTCCAGTTCTGCTCGTTCCACATGATCTCGGCGCTGTCCGGCGCGGTGTGCGCGAAGGTGACCATCCGACGGTCGCAGGCCCGACGGGCCGCGTCCAGGTTGGTCGAGTACACCATCCGCGGGCCGATCGCACCCAGCAGCCAGATGTCGCTCTCGCGCGGCTCTTTGAGTCCTTTGAGTCGCAGGTCGACGACGACGTTGGTGCCCACCTTGCGGTGCAGCGCGATCACCGTGGCGACTTCCTCGAGATCGAAGATGTACACCGCCTCGCCGCGGATCTGCCCCAGCACGACGTTGTGGGCGGAAACATCGCCCACCGTCGACATCACGCCGCGCTTCCAACGCTTGAGAATGTCGGTCGATTCGCGCTCATAGTCGAATCCGTGCGAGCGAGCCCAGGATTTACGCCGTCTGCTGCGCCCCCGGCGTCGATCGACGTCGACATACAGCAACACCACCGCGCCGACGAAGCACAGCGCGGAGAGCGTGAACCATAGGGGGACCATCCCAAGTAGCGTATCTGCTATCGCACCCGAACCGAGAATGCGACCTGGTCACAACCCAATTAAGGTTTGCTAGGACCGCGTAGGGTGCCCCCATGGTCTACGAGGGCTACCAGCTGATTCGCGTCGCCGCGGCCAACGGTGTTTGCCGGGCGACGATCGACAACCCCCCGATCAACCTGCTCGACGTACCGCTGCTGAACGAGATCGACCGGCTGGCGCGCGAGGTCGCGGCCGACGACGAGGTGCGGGTGCTTATCGTCGACTCGGCCGACCCGGAAATCTTCATTGCCCATGCCGACGTGGGGCTGATTCTGGACCTGCCCGCTGACGACATCGCGCTGCACGACGAGCTGACGCCGTTTCACTCCACGATGGAGCTGTTCCGCACCCTGCCGAAGGCCACGATCGCCGTCATCGAGGGCGTCTGCCGCGGCGGCGGTTGCGAGTTCGCGATGGCGTTCGACATGCGGTTCGCCGCGCTCGGCACCACGGTGCTGGGGCATCCGGAGTTGGCGGTGGGGATCATCCCCGGCGGCGGCGGCACGCAGCGGCTGCCCCGGCTGATCGGCCGGGCGCGAGCCCTGGAAGTCATCCTCGGCTGCATGGACGTCGACGCCGCGACCGCGGAAGCCTGGGGATATGTGAACCGCGCGCTGCCGGCCGACAAGCTCCGGCGATTTGTCGACAAGCTCGCCGCCCGCATCGCGTCGTCGCACGCCGCGGCGATCGCGAACGCGAAGCGCGCGGTCGACGCCGCAGCCTCAGCCGATGTGGCGACCGGCCTGCGCATCGAGGATCAGCTCTTTCGCGAAACCCTCGCCCAGCCGGCCGCCCGCCAACTGCTCCAGGCAGTGATCGACGCCGGCGCCCAGACCCGAGATTTCGAGCTGGGCGACCGGCGCCGCTAGGACTAGCCCAGGCCGTCGCCCGGATATGCCGAACGTGCTCTCGTGGCGAAAAAATCGCTTAATTCTCACCGTGAGAGCACGTTCGGCGCGGCGCCGCTAAGACTAGGCCAGGATCAGGCCGTCGCCGGCCGGGTTGACGTTCACCGGAACGGTGTCGCCGTCGTGCACCTCGCCGGCCAGCAACAGCTTGGCCAACTGGTCGCCGATGGCCTGCTGGACCAACCGCCGCAACGGCCGGGCGCCGTACACCGGATCGAACCCGTGCTGCGCCAGCCACTCCTTGGCCGGCAGCGACACCTCCAGCTGTAGCCGCCGCTGCGCCAGCCGCTTCTGCAGCTGGGCCAGCTGGATGTCGACGATCGAGACCAGCTCACCGGGCTCGAGGCCGTGGAAGACGATCACGTCGTCGAGCCGGTTGATGAACTCCGGCTTGAACGCTGCGCGCACCGCCGCCATCACCTGCTCCTCGTTGCCGCCCGACCCGAGGTTGGACGTCAGGATCAGGATCGTGTTGCGGAAGTCGACCGTGCGGCCCTGCCCGTCGGTGAGCCGGCCCTCGTCGAGCACCTGCAGCAGCACGTCGAACACGTCCGGGTGCGCCTTTTCGATCTCGTCGAACAGGATCACCGTGTACGGCCGGCGCCGAACCGCCTCCGTCAGCTGACCGCCCTGGTCGTAGCCGATGTAGCCGGGAGGCGCGCCGACTAGCCGGGCGACCGAGTGCTTCTCGCCGTACTCGCTCATGTCGATGCGGACCATCGCGCGTTCGTCGTCGAAGAGGAACTCCGCCAGCGCCTTGGCCAGCTCGGTCTTGCCGACACCGGTCGGCCCGAGGAACATGAACGAGCCGGTCGGCCGGTTGGGGTCGGCGACCCCGGCCCGACTGCGGCGCACCGCGTCAGACACGGCGGTCACCGCTTTCCGTTGCCCGATGACGCGCCTGCCCAGCTCGTCTTCCATGCGCAGCAGCTTGGCGGTCTCGCCTTCGAGCATCCGCCCGGCGGGGATGCCGGTCCACGCCGACACCACGTCGGCGATGTCGTCGGGACCGACCTCTTCCTTGAGCATCACGTTGTCGCGGGCCTCGGCATGCGGCAGCGCGGCGTCGAGCTTCTTCTCCACTTCCGGGATGCGCCCGTACCGCAGCTCGGCGGCCTTGGCCAGGTCGCCGTCGCGCTCGGCGCGCTCGGACTCCCCGCGCAGCGTGTCCAGCTGCTCCTTGAGCTCGCGGACGACGTCGATGGCGCTCTTCTCGTTCTGCCAGCGGGTGGTCAGCTCGGCCAGCTTCTCCTTCTGGTCGGCCAGCTCGGAGCGCAGCTTCTCCAGCCGTTCCTTGGACGCCTCGTCCTCTTCCTTGGCCAGCGCCATCTCTTCGATCTCGAGGCGGCGCACCAGCCGCTCGACCTCGTCGATCTCGACGGGCCGGGAGTCGATCTCCATCTTCAGCCGGCTGGCGGCCTCGTCGACCAGGTCGATGGCCTTGTCCGGCAGGAAGCGGGCGGTGATGTAGCGGTCGGACAGCGTGGCCGCCGCCACCAGCGCGGAGTCGGTGATGCGCACCCCGTGGTGCACCTCGTAGCGGTCCTTCAGGCCACGCAGGATGCCGACGGTGTCCTCCACCGACGGTTCGCCGACCAGCACCTGCTGGAAGCGCCGCTCCAGCGCGGCGTCCTTCTCGATGTACTTGCGGTACTCGTCGAGCGTGGTGGCGCCGACCAGCCGCAGCTCGCCGCGGGCCAGCATCGGCTTGATCATGTTGCCGGCGTCCATCGCGCCCTCGCCGGTCGCACCGGCGCCGACGATGGTGTGCAGCTCGTCGATGAAGGTGATGATCTGCCCGGCGGAGTTCTTGATGTCGTCGAGCACGGCCTTGAGCCGCTCCTCGAACTCGCCGCGGTACTTCGCGCCGGCCACCATCGATCCCATGTCCAGGCTGACGACGGTCTTGTCGCGCAGGCTCTCGGGCACGTCGCCGGCCACGATGCGCTGGGCCAGGCCCTCCACGATCGCGGTCTTGCCGACGCCGGGCTCGCCGATCAGCACCGGGTTGTTCTTGGTGCGACGGGAGAGCACTTGCACGACGCGGCGAATCTCGTTGTCCCGCCCGATAACCGGGTCGAGCTTGCCTTCGCGGGCCCGCTCGGTCAGGTCGGTGGAGTACTTCTCCAGCGCCTGATAGGTGGCCTCGGGGTCGGCACTGGTCACCCGGGCGCTGCCACGGACCTTGACGAACGCCTCGCGCAACGCCTGCGGGGACGCGCCGTGTCCGGTGAGCAATTTGGCGACGTCGGAGTCGCCGGTGGCCAGGCCCACCATCAGGTGTTCGGTGGAGACGTATTCGTCGTCCATCTCGGTGGCGAGCTGCTGGGCGGCGGTGATGGCGGCCAGCGATTCGCGGGACAGCTGCGGCTGCGAGCTGGAGCCGCTGGCCTGGGGCAACCGGTCGAGCAGGTGCTCCGCTTCCGAGCGGATGGTCGCGGGCTCGACGCCGACAGCCTCCAGCAGCGGCGCGGCGATCCCGTCGTTCTGTGTGAGCAGCGCCAACAGCAGATGAGCGGGCCTGATCTCGGGGTTACCGGCGGCGCTGGCCGCCTGTAGACGCTGACGTCAGAGCCGCTTGCGTCTTGGTAGTCGGGTTAAAAGAGTCCACGACACCTCCGTTCGGGTATGTCTAAAAAATGGTTGTCGGATTGTTCAACGTCGTCAAGGTTGAGTCTGTTCCGCTCAATTTTAGATATTTTACGCGCGATCCAACAGAGGTCTTTAGTCCATGAAACAGGCGGAAAACGACCTGGCGCCGTCGCCCCGCCCGGTTCCTACGGCTTTCTGGTTGGCCGAGCTGCTGCCGTTTCGCTGGTGGTACGTCTGGACGCTGTTCATGGTCGCGGTCGCACCGATCGCGCTGTGGATCCAACTGCCCATGGCCTTCGCCGTGGCGGCGGTGCTCACTTTGGCCGGGATCTATGCCGCGCAACTGTGGGCCGCGCGCATCCGGATCGGCTTACTCAAATGGGGCCGCGTCGCTAGGGTAACGGGTACCGAAATACTCCCGCGTGCAACGTATTACAGCGGAAACACCTGGTACAACGTCCGCCTTCCGATGGCGCACGGTTGGACCGTCACACGGCAGCGCTGGAGCGGGCCCAAGACCACGACCAAGGTGTCCTACACGCTCGACGGGCACCCGGGCGAGCGCGTGGTGCGCGGGCGGGAATACGTCGACGGCGTGATCCTGGCCGACGAGCGCAATCCGGCGCGGGCCCGCTGCGTCACCGCTTTTGCCTACGACCTGGACCGCGACGAGACCGGCAACTGGGTCGGCACGCTACGGCCGAGACTGCGGGTGGGGATGGCCTGCTGGTCGATCATCGTGATCGGCTGGCTGGCCCTGGCCGGTTTGGCGGCCACCGGATTCCGCACCAATCTCGCGGGCGACAGCCCGTCGGCGCATGTCCCCGACGCCGGCACGTTGCAGGTCAGCGGTACCGGCACGACGAAAACCGTCCTCTGCCACGGCGGCTACCTCTCGGTGAGCGGGGCGAATAACACGATCACCGTCACGGGCCACTGCACCAGCGTCAGCGTCGCCGGCAAGGGGAATCGAGTCACGATCGACAGCACGGATGCGATCAGCACCTCGGGCAAGGGCAACGTCGTCATCTACCACTGGGGCTCGCCGAATGTCGCCAACTCCGGAACGTCGAACACCGTCGGGCAGGGCTGACAAGGACGCTGTCTGCCTGGGCGAGCTTAGAATCGGGCCCCGTGGGCTTAGAGGACTCCGATGCGTTGCGGGTGCTGCGTGACGCCCTCGCTCCGGACGACTCGGGCGCCGGCGGCGAACTCGTCCACCGCTTCTACACCCACTGGTTCGCCCTCGACGTCTCGGTGCGCGACCTGTTTCCGCCCGAAATGGATGCTCAGCGAGCCGCTTTCGGCCATGCACTGCACTGGGTTTACGGCGAATTGGTGGAGCAGCGCGCTGCCGAGCCGGTGGCCTTTCTTGCTCAGCTCGGCCGGGATCACCGCAAATACGGTGTGCTGCCAACGCATTACGAGTCGTTGCGGCACGCGTTGCAGACGACGCTGCGCGCACACCTGGGCGATGCCTGGACCGACGCCGTCGACCCGGGCGGCTAACCAGTCGCTGAATCTGATCACCGGGGTGATGAGCGGCGCCGCCGACGCCGAAGAGGGACCCGCCTGGTGGGACGGCACCGTCATCGAGCACCAGCGGGTATCCCGCGACCTCGCGGTCGTTCGGCTGCGACTGGACAGCCCGATGCACTACCACCCCGGTCAGTACGTCAACGTGCAAATACCGCAATGCCCGCGACGCTGGCGATTTCTCAGCCCCGCCATTCCGGCCGACCCGGACGGCGGGATCGAGTTTCACGTCCGCCAGGTTCCCGGCGGTCTGGTCAGCACCGCGATCGTCAACGAAAGCCGACCCGGCGACCGGTGGCGGTTATCCAGCCCGCACGGGGGCCTGCAGGTCGACCGCGCCGGCGGCGACATCCTGATGGTGGCCGGCAGCACCGGTTTGGCACCGCTGCGGGCGCTGATCATGGACTTGTCCCGCTACGCGGAGAACCCACGAGTGCACCTGTTCTTCGGCGCGCGCTACCGCTGCGAGCTCTACGACCTACCGACGCTGTGGCAGGTCGCCGCGCACAATCCGTGGCTGTCGGTCTCCCCGGTGTCGGAGTACAACAGCGACCCGGCCTGGGCCGACGATTACCCGGACGTCACGCCGCCGCGTGGCCTGCACGTACACCAGATCGGTCAGCTGCCCGGAGGTGGTGACGAAATACGGCGGTTGGGGCGACCGGCAGATCCTGGTTTGTGGCGGGCCGGCCATGGTCCGCGCCACCAAGGCCGCGCTGATCGCCAAAGGCGCCTCGCCGGAGCGTATTCAGCACGACCCCCTGTCACGCTAGGCTGACCGCGTGCACGTGGTGACCCTGCGCGATCCGTCGTCGTCGTTGGCCGCGCAGTTCGTTCCGGACGGGGGCATGATCGGCACCTCGCTGACCGACTCGAAAGTCGAATTACTTGGTCAGCGGCGCGGACTTGCCGCCTACCTCGAAGCCGGCAAGACGATGGGCATCCCGATCCTGTATCCCTGGGCAAATCGGCTGGGCAGCAACACTTATACGGCCGAGGGCGTGACGGTCGAGCTGACGCCGGGTGAAGACGGGGTGCGCGCCGACCCCAACGGACTGCCCATCCACGGCACCCTGGCCGCCTATCCGGGCTGGCGGGTGGTGGCCGAGTCGGCCAACGAGCTGACCGCCGAAGTGGACTTCGGCGCCGAGGAGTGGCTGCTGGCCAGCTTCCCGTATCCGCATCTGCTGACGGTGTCCGTGCGCCTTGCCGAACGGACGCTGACGGTGCGCACCACCGTCACCGCGACCGGCGACACCGCGGTCCCGCTGTGTTTCGGGTTTCATCCGTATCTGAGCGTGCCGGACGCGGCGCGGGGCGAGTGGATCATCGAGACACCACCGCTACGGCATTTGAGCCTCGACGACCGCGGCCTGCCCACCGGCGAAGTTTCGGAGCAGGCCGCGAAGAAGGAACCCCTGGGCGACAACACCTTTGACGATGCTTACGACCAGGTAGCCGATGGCGCGGTGTTCGCGGTGTCCGGCGGCGGACGCCGCCTGGAAGTGCACTTCGAGCAAGGGTATTCGGCGACCCAGATCTTCGCGCCGCCCGGCGAGGATGTGGTGTGCTTCGAACCGATGACGGCTCCGACAGATGCGCTAAGCCGCGGCGGCTACCGCAGCGCGCGCCCGGGTGAGCCGGCGGTCGCGGTGTTCTCGATTCGCGCCTAGCGACCCTTACGCGGCTTCCACACCACCAGCGCCGTGCTCTTCGGTACCACCGCGACATCGCGGCGCTGGTTGGCACGCAACACTGCTATCTCCTCGGCCATTTCCTTCAGCCGCGACTGCAGCGCCTCGACCTGGTTGGTCAGCTCGATGATCCGCTTGATGCCGGCGAGGTTGACTCCCTCGTCCTGCGACAGTCGCTGCACCTCGCGCAGCAGATCCACGTCGTGTTGTGAATAACGCCGCCCGCCACCGGAAGTGCGACGCGGGATCACCAGCCCGAGGCGATCGTAGGTGCGCAAGGTCTGCGCGTGCATGCCGGCCAGTTCGGCCGCCACCGAGATCAAAAACGTCCGAGCTTCTTCTCGCTTAGGGTTTTTCGCCATCAGCGATTGCCCGCCCATCCTGCCCGTGGGTTGAAACCACTGGACCGCTCGGCTTCGGCATACGCCTCCAGCGCCTCCTGTGCGGCGCCCTCCAAGTTCGGCGGCACAGCGACTTTCACGGTGACCAGCAAGTCCCCGCTGCCTCCGCTGCGCTTGGGCACACCGCGTCCGCGCACCCGCAGGATGCGGCCGTCGGTGGTGCCTTTGGGCACTCGGACGCCGACCTTGCCGTCCAGCGTGGGCACCGAAAGCGTTGAACCCAAAGCTAATTCGCTGAAGCTAACCGGAACGGTCACGGTGAGGTCGTCGCCGTCGCGGGCGAAGACCTTGTCCGGCCGCACATGCACCGTCACGTACAGGTCACCCGACGGGGCACCGCGCAACCCCGCCTCACCCTGCCCGGGCAGCCGGATCCGCTGTCCGTCTTCGACCCCGGGAGGGATCCGCACATTGATGGTGCGGGTGCGCGTGGTGACGCCGGTGCCTTTGCACTCGTCGCAGGGGTGCTCGATGATCGAGCCGCTGCCCCGGCAGTCGGTGCAGGGCTCGGAGAATCCGAACGCGCCCTGGTTGCTGCTGACCACTCCGGCGCCGTTACAGGTGGCACACACCTTCGGGCTGGTGCCCGGACGTGCCCCGCTGCCATGGCAATTGGTGCATGGCGCAGGGCTGGTCAACCGCAGCGGCATCGCGACGCCTTGGGCGGCCTCGACGAAATCCAGCTCGGTCTCGGTTTCCAGATCGTTGCCGCGCCGGGGCCGGCTCGGGCGAGCGCCCGCGCCGCGTCCGAACAAGCCGCCGAAGAGGTCACCGATGTTGGTGCCCCCGCTGCGGCCCGCCGCGTCGAACAAATCGTTGAGATTGAACTCGGCGCCGTCGCCACCTACGTTGAAGCCGCCGAAGCCGCCGGTATCGAACCTTCGACCACCAGGGCCACCGCCGGCGAAGAGCCGACGGGTTTCGTCGTACTCCTTGCGCTTGGCGGCATCCGACAACACGTTGTGTGCTTCCGACACCGCTTTGAACCGTTCACCGGCGGCCGGGTTGTCGGGGTTCGCATCCGGGTGCAAATCACGCGCCAACTTTCGATAGGCGCGCTTTATCTCTTCGGGGCTGGCGTCGGGGGAGACGCCAAGCTCCTTGTAGAAGTCCTTTTCGACCCATTCACGCTGGGCCATGTCGCGTCACCCCCTCTCACCTTTCGCTATTTCCGTTGTCCTGATTCTGTGCCCTATTCACCGGAGGTGTCGGCGATATCATCCGTGTCGGCCGGTTGGGTTTGGGCCGTGCTTTGGGCCGGGTCCACGGGGACGGCATCTGCACTGTCGCCCGCGACCGTGTCGACGACGCCAACCAGAGCGTGACGCAGTACGTTTTCGCCCAGTTTGTAGCCCTCGCGCATGACGGTGCCGATCACCGGTTTGGAATCCGGGCCGCCATCACCCTCGTGCTGGACGGCTTCGTGCAACACCGGGTCGAAATCTTCGCCTTCGGCACCGAACGCCACCAGGCCCAGCCCGGTCAGCGCGCTCATCAGCTTGTCGGCTACCGACTTCAGCGGGCCCGAATCCAGGTCGCCGTGCTTGCGCGCGCGATCGAGATCGTCGAGCACGCCCAGCAATTGGGTGACGACGGCGGCCTTGGCCCGATCCGCCGCAGCCTGCTGGTCGCGCAGCGCGCGCTTGCGGTAATTGGCGAAGTCGGCCTGCACCCGCTGCAAGTCACTCAGCAGTTCGGCGGCCTTGCCGGCCTCCTCGGGAGATTCGCCCGAAAATGCGCCCGGCGCACTCCCTCCCGGCGCAGCGCCGGGAGGGACATGCCGTACTTCTCCGGTCTCAGGGTCGATCCTCCGTTTGTCGGTGACCGTCACCTGTTCGTGTGGATTACCTTCGGTCACTTGGACTCCCGGTCGTCGTCGACCACCTCCGCGTCAACGACATCGTCAGCGGAGCCGGATGAGCTGCCGGACTCGGGGCCGCCGGGCTGTGGCCCGGCCGCCTGAGTGGCTTCGTAGATCGCCTGACCCAGCGCCTGAGACTCCTGGCCCAGCTTCTCCATCGCCGACTTGATCGCGGAGATGTCAGTGCCGTCCAGCGCCGACTTGGCGTCGGCGATCGCAGCGTCGACCTTGGACAACGTGTCCTCGGGAACCTGCGACCCGCCCTCGGCTTCGCGCTGCTCCTTGACGAACTTCTCCGTCTGGTAGACCAGCGATTCCGCCTGGTTGCGGACGTCGGCCTCTTCGCGACGGTTGCGGTCCTCCTCGGCGTGCGCCTCGGCGTCCTTGATCATCCGGTCGATCTCCTCCTTGGACAGGCCGGAGCCCTCCTGGATTTTGATCGTGTTCTCCTTGCCGGTGCCCTTGTCCTTGGCCGTGACGTGCACGATGCCGTTCGCGTCGATGTCGAAGGTGACCTCGATCTGCGGGACGCCGCGCGGAGCCGGCGGGATGCCGGTCAGCTCGAAGGAGCCGAGCAGCTTGTTGTGCGAAGCGATCTCGCGTTCACCCTGATAGACCTGGATCTGCACCGACGGCTGGTTGTCATCGGCCGTGGTGAAGGTCTCCGACCGCTTGGTCGGGATCGTGGTGTTGCGCTCGATCAGCTTGGTCATCACGCCACCCTTGGTCTCGATACCGAGGCTCAGCGGCGTCACGTCAAGCAGCAGAACGTCTTTCACCTCACCCTTGAGGACACCCGCCTGCAGCGCGGCACCAACGGCCACCACCTCGTCGGGGTTGACGCCCTTGTTGGGCTCCTTGCCGCCGGTCATCTCCTTGACCAGTTCCGACACCGCGGGCATCCGGGTGGAACCACCCACCAGCACCACGTGGTCGATCTCGGACACCGAGATACCGGCGTCCTTGATCACGGACTGGAAGGGCTGACGGGTGCGGTCCAGCAGATCCTGTGTGATGCGCTGGAATTCGGCGCGGGTCAGCTGCTCGTCGAGGAACAACGGGTTCTTGTCCGCGTCGACGGTGATGTAAGGCAGGTTGATCGAGGTGCTCTGGCTCGAGCTGAGCTCGATCTTGGCCTTCTCGGCGGCCTCACGCAGCCGCTGCATCGCCATCTTGTCCTTGGTCAGGTCGATTCCGCTGGTGCCCTTGAACTTATCGACCAGCCACTCGACCACGCGGTCATCCCAGTCGTCCCCACCAAGGTGGTTGTCACCACTGGTGGCGCGAACCTCAACCACGCCCTCGCCGATCTCGAGCAGCGAGACGTCGAAGGTGCCGCCGCCGAGGTCGAAGACCAGGATGGTCTGTTCCTTCTCACCCTTGTCCAGGCCGTAGGCCAGTGCCGCCGCGGTCGGCTCGTTGACGATGCGCAGCACGTTCAGGCCGGCGATCTGGCCGGCTTCCTTGGTCGCCTGACGCTGGGCGTCGTTGAAGTAGGCGGGCACGGTGACGACCGCGTCAGTGACGTCCTCGCCCAGATACGCTTCGGCGTCGCGCTTCAGCTTCATCAGAACGCGGGCGCTGATCTCCTGAGCGGTGTATTTCTTGTCATCGATCTCGATGGACCAATCGGTGCCCATGTGCCGTTTGACCGAACGGATGGTGCGGTCAACGTTGGTGACCGCCTGGTTCTTGGCGGGCTGGCCGACGAGCACCTCACCGTTGCGCGCGAACGCGACGACCGACGGGGTGGTGCGTGAGCCCTCGGAGTTCGCGACGACGACAGGGTCGCCACCCTCGAGGACTGCGACGACGGAGTTGGTGGTCCCGAGGTCGATACCGACCGCACGAGCCATAGTGATTCCTCCTGATTGTGTAGAGCTTCTTTGGTGCCACTATGCTGAGTGAACCCCGCTCAAGCCTGCCCCTGGCGGAGTCGGCTTGTCAACCCATTATTGAGTCTGGGTCACTCAACTTGTCGATCAGTCTAACGATTGGTGTCGGGAGCTTGTTCCCCGGGGCCTTAGAATTTTTCCTGACGGCTTTGGTTGGCCCGCCTACCAGGTGAGACGGCGCGAATCTCAAACTCGCCATGTCGTGACAATGACGTTCTTGTTAATTAGGCATGCGTAGGACAACTAACAAGTACCGTCAGCACTGTCTTGTACATCTGTCCCAGTCCTCCACGAGAAGGGCGAAGCGTCATGACTGCTCCGCGGGTCGTCGTTGCGCGCCGCGCAACCCCACAGTGTTGGTCCCACCAGCGATGAAGGCGGGTCGCTCGGCATCGCGATTCGCGTGGTGGAGCGAGTGGGCCGCGCCGCTGTGGATCGGTTGCAATTTCACCGCCTGGACACGCCTGCTGATCCGCAACCGCTTCGCCGTGCACTGGAGCCGCTGGCATTACGCGTTGCTCTACACAGCTTTCAGCGTCGTCAACTCTTTCCTGGGGATCGGGCAGAGGATCGTGTTCGGCAAGCGAGTCGCCAACACCGCGATCGGCGATGCGCCGATCTTCATCGTCGGGCACTGGCGTACCGGCACGACCATGCTGCACGAGATGTTGGTCCTCGACGATCGCCACACCGGTCCCACGACCTACGAATGCATTGCGCCGCATCACTTTCTGCTGACCCAGCGGTTTGCCCGATTCGCGGAAATCCTGACGTCGAAGCATCGCGCCATGGACAACATGGATTTGAGCATGGCGCATCCGCAGGAAGACGAGTTCGCATGGTGCATGTTGGGTCTGCCCTCGCCTTACCTGACCATCGCGTTCCCGAACCGCCCCACCCAGGACGAGCAGTATCTGGATATGGACAAGCTGACCGCGCGAGAACTGGAAACGTGGAAAAAGACCCTCTTCCGTTTCGTTCAGCAGGTGTACTTCCGCCGCCGTAAGGCCGTGATCCTGAAAAGTCCGACGCATAGTTTCCGGATCAAGGTGTTGCTGGACATATTTCCGCAGGCGAAGTTCATCCACATCGTCCGCGATCCGTACGTCGTATATCCGTCGACCGTCAACCTTTTCAAGGCGTTCTCCCTTGTCCACGGCCTGCAGCGGCCGACGTTCCAGGGATTGAACGAAAACGTGCTGTCCACCTACGTGGATCTGTATCGAAAGCTGGACGAAGGCCGCGAACTCGTCGACCCAGCAAGGTTTTACGAATTGCGCTACGAGGATCTGATCGCCGATCCCGAGGGACACCTGCGCAATATGTACGAGCACCTGGACCTGGGCGACTTCGAGCGGTACGCGCCGCGGCTTCGGCAATACCTTGCCGACAAGGCGGCCTACCGGACGAACACCTACGAAATGACGACCGAACAGCGCGCGATCGTCACGGAGCGCTGGGCAGAGGTAATCGATCGTTACGGCTACGGGCCGGTGGCCGAGGGCGCGATGCTCGAATGCGAGAAGGCAGCCGTCGCAGGGTAATTCAGCGGGCTGCGATTTCGTCGATCAACGCGAGCACAGCGCGGGTGGCCGCGCTGGTCGACCGGGCCGCGGACGTGGTGACGAACAAACGCCATTCCAGGTCGTAGTCGCTCACGCGGAGCGTGGCCAGGCCGAAATCGTCGATCTCGTCGAGGATGGTCCAGCTCAGGAAGCCGATCCCCAGACCGTTTCGGATGTAGGTCGCCGCCGTGCCGAGGTCGGCGACCTCCACGGCGACGGTCCGTTCGACGCCGGCGGCGGTGAATGCGTTGTCGATCACGGTTCTGGTGCCGTATCCCGGCGGGCTGTCGACGAACGACATTCCCGCCAGCTCGGCCAATGACACCGAATCCCGTTGGGCGAGTGGATGATCGGCGGGTACAACCAGGAGCAGCGGGACGGCGGCAACGAGCCGGGCGTTCAGGTCGGCCGGCGGCGGCCCGGTAAAGACCAGAAAGGCGACGTCGAGGTCGCCGTCGCGAAGCTGGCGGGCGAGTCCGGCCGATCCGGCGCTGGCGGCGCGCAAGTGGACCGTCACCCCGGGATGACGGGTATGCAGTTCGGCCAGCAGCGCCGGCATGTCGATGACACTGATGGACGTCAGAATTCCCACCGCGACGGTGCCGCGAACGGAACCGCGGGTGGCGTTGACAGCGTCCTTGGCCGCGCGGGCGGCGTCCAGGGTTTCGCGGGCGCGCGGTCGCAGCTCCTCTCCCGCCGGCGTCAGCTCCACTCCCGCCGAACCACGAACGAATAGCTCCGCGCCGAGTTCGCGTTCCAGGGCCTTGATCGTCGCCGACACACCCGATTGGACGACATGCAATTTCTTCGCGGCCTCGGTGAAGCTCCGGTTGTCCGCGACGGCCAGAAAGTACTCGAGATGGCGAAGCTCCATCCAGCCATTATCACTGACGGTGCTGAGAGCTATCAGAACATTTCGTTGGCCCTGATGCAGCGGGCAAACGTAGCGTCGACTTCGTCGAGCGTGCCTTACCGCTCGTCGGCCATCCCATCCCCCAACCTTGCTGGACGTGCCAATGACTCTGCAAGCTCCCGACTTCACCAGAACCCGAACGCGTTGGTCGTCGCCCTCCACCGACGACCAATTCGTCGTCGAGAACCCCGCCACCGGCCGGACCATCACCGTGGTCCAGGGAGCTGGGCCCGACGAGGTGGACCAGGCGGTACGCAAAGCCCATGCCGCACACCTGCGTTGGAAGCAGCGACCGGCCCGGGAGCGCGGCGCCTACCTGCGTAAGATCGCCGAAATCATCCGCGCCCACGCGGACGAAATCGCGATGCTCGAGTCACGGGAAATGGGCAAGCCGATCGTCCAGGCACGCCAGTTCGACCTCGAAGCGGCGATCTCCATCTTCGAATACTTCGGCAGCATCGTGGAGTCCATGCCGAACAGTCGCGCGACCACGACACGGTCCTGGACGTCACCACGCTCGAGCCGTACGGGGTGATCGCCGCCATCGTGCCGTTCAACTGGCCACCCATCCACACCGCCGGAAAGATCGCTCCAGCACTCGCGGTCGGCAACGCCGTCGTGCTGAAACCACCGGAGCAGACGCCCTCGGTGGTGCTGCGCATGGTGGAACTGATCCAGTCGGTGCTTCCTGACCGCGTGGTGCACGCCGTGCCCGGCAGGGGCGAGGTGGGTGCCGCGCTGGCCGGACACCGACTGGTGGGCAAGGTCTCTTTCACCGGATCGCCGAGAACGGGTTCGGCGGTGATGCGCAATGCCGCCTGCAACCTCACCCCGACGCTGATGGAGCTGGGCGGAAAGAACCCGTTGATCGTGTTCGACGACGCCAACTGCACGAGGCGCTGCTGGCCGCCATCGACGGCGGCTTTTTCAACCAAGGTGAAGCGTGCACCGCGTCCTCGCGAATCCTGGTGCAGGACACACATCTATAACGAGTTCGCCGCGAAGCTGTGCAAGGCGGTGACCCGGCTGCGGGTGGGCGACGGCGCCGACCCTACGACCGACGTCGGTCCATTGGTCACCCGCGCGCAGCAAAAACAGGTGCTGGACTACCTCAGGCTCGGCGTGGCCGAGGGCGCGCGCATCGCCGCCCAGGCGCCGCTGCCCGAAGATCCTCGTCTGGCCGACGGCTTCTACGTGTCACCGACCGTGCTGACCGACGTGACTCCGCGAATGCGGGTCGCCCGAGAAGAGATCTTCGGTCCGGTGGTCACCCTGATCCCGTTCTCCGACGAAGACTGAGGCGGTGCGGATCGCCAACAGCACGCCGTTCGGATTGGTTGCGGCGGTGTTCACCCAGGACAGCGATCGCGCGCTGCGGGTGAGCCGGCAGATCCGGGCGGGCGCTGTGTTCGTCAACAACTACGTCCGGATCGCGATCGGCACCGGATTCGGCGGGGTCGGCCACAGCGGATTCGGGCGCGAGCATGCCGAGGAGACGCTGACCGAATACGGGTACACCAAAACGATCCGGCTGGGCAGCCAAGCGCGAAGAGCTGCCCTACTGGACCGCAGCCAGCCGGGTGCTGGAGAGGTAAGGACAACCACGTGCGAACCATCGCACTCGAAGAGCATTACGCCACAGCGGGATTCCTGCGCGGACCGGGCAGCTGGCTCGCGTCGCGCGCGGGCGTCATCGACCCCATTTCCGATCTCGGCGACGGCCGCATCGCGGCGATGGACGAGGCGGGGGTCGATCTGGCGGTGCTGTCGCTGGCCGCGCCCGGCGTCGAGCAGTTGGACGGCCCGAAAGCCGTGGGGATGGCCCGCGAATGCAACGACGAACTCGCGGCGGCGGTCGGTCGGTATCCCGATCGGCTGGCGGGCTTCGCGACCGTGCCGATCAGTGCGCCCGACGCGGCGGCCGACGAGCTGGAGCGGGCGATGCGCAAGCTCGGCTTCGTTGGCGCGGTGATCAACGGGCACAGTCAAGGTCGCTACCTGGACGAGCCCTTCTTCGAGCCGGTTCTCGATCGCGCGGCGGCGCTGAATGCTCCGATTTACTTGCACCCGACGATCCCGCCGGCGGCCGTCATCGAGTCCAGCTACGCGGGTTTCTCCGCCGAAGTCACGTTCGCGCTGGCGACGGTGGGGTGGGGCTGGCACATCAACACCGCCACACACGTGCTGCGGCTGATCCTCGGCGGCGTGTTCGACCGCTACCCGCAGTTGCAGGTCGTCATCGGGCACATGGGCGAGGCGACGTCGTTCATGCTGCCGCGATTCGACGCCACGCTGAAGCCGGAGCTGACCGGGCTCAAACACCCCGTCAGCACCTACCTGCGGCAGAACCTGCACTACACCTTCGCCAACTTCAACGACGAAGCAACGTACGCGAACCTGGTCGCACAGGTCGGCATCGACCGAGTGGCGTTTTCCGCCGACTACCCGTTCGGGTCGATGAAGGCCGCCCGTGCCTTCCTCGACAACCTGCCCCTGACCGACGACGAGCGGGCACGCATCAGCCACCGCAACGCCGAGAAGCTACTGGGGCTGTGAGGGTGAGCCGTCCATCCGTAACACTTTGTCATCGGCGACATTTCAAATCCGCGTCGTCACAACAACTTCGCCCCGGCTGGTGCGTACTCTACCTCTGACATTCGGAGATTTTGCGGGGAGCAACGCGTGCGGTTATCGCAGAAGGACACGATGGAAACTGGCCGGTGGTTCGCTGGTGCTCGCGGCCGTATTGCTGGTTAGTCCGCATGTTGGTTTCCGGCTGCGCCTACGATCATCGAGGGCAGGCCGGTCGCCGCGCCCGGGGCCGGGCCGACCGAGCCCGCCTTCCCGACGCCGAGGCCGAGCGCCGCGCCGTCGCCACCGCCGACCGGCGATCCCGACCCGGCGACCGCCGGGCAACCCGACCGACGCCGGCCGGCGCCATCCCGTTGCCGCCAGACCAGAACGGTTACGTCTTCATCGAGACCAAGTCCGGCGATAACGCGGTGCCAGATCAACAAGGACACCGTCGGGTGCGAGGCGCCGTTCACCGACTCCCCGCTGCAGGACGGTGAGCACACCAACGGCGTCAGCATCACCTCCGGCGGCTCGGTGCAGTGGGTGCTGGGCAACCTGGGTGCCATCCCCACCGTCACCATCGACTACAAGACCTACGACGCGCAGGGCTGGACGATCGACGCGTCGAAGCCGGCACCCGGTTCACCAACGGCCACACCGGCCACGGCATGTACGTCAGCGTCGAGAAGGTCAACACGTTCTAGAGCGCGGGTCAGTACGATCGGTCCCGTGGCAGGCCCGCCGGACGACTTCAACAACCAGCCCACCCGGCATAGGGACGCCAATATGGGCGATCGCCCGCAAGCCGGTGAACCGCGGCCGCCCGCTCCCGACCAGTTCGAGGCCGCAGAATCGCTGGATCCTCTCGACGACGAGGAGACCGAGCCCACCGCCTGGTACCGCCGGCCCGTGGTGCTCATCGGCTGGGGCTTGATGGTTCTGATCCTGATCGCGCTGATCGTCTACGGCATTATCGAGCTGATCGGAGACCAGGGCACCGGCAGCACCCCGAGTACCACCACGACGCCGTCGCACACCACCCCAATGACGACCACGACCACCACGACGCCACCGTCGACCACCACCACAACCACCACCACGGCGCCGCCCACCAGCAGCGCCGTCCAGCCGCCCGCACACGAACCCACTCAGCAGCAGCCCACCCATCGGCATCACTGGCCGTCGTGGCTGCCGACGACCATCCCCGCGTTGCCCTAACGAGTTGATTGCAATTAGGTCAACGTTTGACGGCCGATCGGAAGCTGCGGGTGTGGGAGCCGCGTCCTCCCAACCTGCGCCAGTAGTGTCGGCAACCATGGCAAGGCACGCGCCGGCGGACTATGGCGTCGATGAGCCGACCGTCTATATCCACTACGGCGACGACGTGTACGCCCCCGTGCAGACCGAGCCCGACGACCCGATCCCGGGTTGGCGCAAACCAATTGCGTTGACCGGGTGGGGCATCCTCATCGCGGTTCTGATCGCGCTGATCGTCTGGGGCATCATCCAGCTCGCGCACGGCGCCCCGCCGAAGGAACCGTTTACCCGCACCACCCCCGTGCCCACCACCACGATGTCGAGCCGGCCGTCGAGCAGCGCGAGCCTGGCGCCCCCGCAATCGAGCGGGCAGGCGACCACATCCTCCGACGCTCCGACCGCGTCCACCGAGGACACGCTCACGTCGGCCCCGACGACGAGCCGCCACCCCGTCGAGCGAGCGCGTACCCGTTGCCGCAACTGCCGTCGGTGATCACGCTGCCCGCGCTGCCCGGGCTCCCGACCGAGATCACGTTGCCGCCCGGCCTGTGAAAAGGGCGTCCACTTAGACTCGCGGGAACCCACAGCCACATGTACGACAAAACACAGGGGTATGCCAGATGAGCGAGTCGCTCGGGTTGTCGATCGGGGTGGCCAACCTGGTCGCGGCCCGCGCTGACCGCGATGCGGTGACTCGCAGATCCGTGTTGACGTTGTTCGACCAGCGGGCCATCCGAAGTCGGTCTGCCGGAGGAAAATCCGAACCCGGCCGAACGCCGGCCTGGTGATGCGGGGATTCGTCGAACGAGTCGGGGACCGGACTCCGTTGGTGGCGGCCGACGGGACGAAGTACCTCGGCGACGCGCTGACGGTCGAAGCGCTCGAGGCGATGGCACGCGCTGTCGACTACGGAACGCCGGTCACCATCGCGGTCCCCGCATATTGGTCGCCGGAGCAGTCCGACGCGCTGCGCGAGGAGTTCTTCGCCCAGCCCGGACTGGCGCCCAACGGCGTACCGCCGGCCCTGGTCTCCGATGCCACCGCCGCGCTCACGGCGCTGCGCGCCGAACCGGATTTCCCGACCGAAGGCATCGTCGCGTTGTGCGACTTCGGCGCCAGTGGCACCACCGTGACACTGACTGATGCGGGGTCGGACTTCGCACAGATCGGCCCGTCGGTTCGCTACCGCGAATTCTCCGGCGACGCGATCGACCAGCTCATCCTCGACCGGGTGCGCGACAGCGCTCCGAGCGACAGCTCCGGCGGCCTGGCCAGCACGACCCGGATGGGGTCGCTGGCCCGCCTGCTCGACCGATGCCGGACACGCGAAGGAAAGTTTGTCGACGGCGACGGTCACCACGGTCCCGACGGTTACCGGCGAGGATGTCGAGCTGTCCCGCAACGAATTCGAGGCGCTGATCTCCGGGCCGCTGGACGAATTCGTCGCACGCGTCGAAGAGATACTTGCAGCGCAACGAGATTCCGAGGACGAACCTGGCCGCGGTGGCCACCGTCGGCGGCGGTGCCAGTCATCCCGCTGCTCGGCGCTCGCCTTTCCGAACGCCTCGAGGCGCCGGTCCGCACCACCGCAACCCGGTTTGAGCGCCGCGATCGGCGCGGCCGCCTTCGGCCAGCAGCACCCCTCGGCCCGCGCGGTGGCGGCGAGTCCCTCCGTCGAGAACCCGACGCAATTGGCCAGCGTCGGCCGGCGGACATGACCCAGGTCATGCCGGGCGCCCGGATCGAGGAAGAAGGCCCCTGGCCTGGTCGGAGGACGAAGACGAGGACGAGCCGGTCCCCTACACCGGCCCCGAGCACAGCGGCCAATACGTCCGGGACGCAATGGGATTTCGACGACGCGGACGACGAAGCCTACGCTGCCGGAGCGGGGCGGCTGCCGTGGTACAAGCGCACGGCCTGATCTTGAGCCTGGCCGCTGCGGGCGCGGCGCATACTGGTGGGCGCGATGCTGGCGTTGACCCTGGGCGACGGAGAACCCCAGGCCGGTGCAGAACCCGCCGAGCCAGCCGACCGGCCCCCGCCGCCACGGAGCAGACCGTGACCGTCACCGAGTCCAACCCCAGCCCCACCGCGACGACGACCCGGCGCCGCCACCCCCGTCGACGACCACCACCGAGGCGCCCGTCACGACGACCACGACCGAGGCGCCGGTGACCACGACCGATCAGCCGCCGCCACCACCACGACGACGGTCCCGCCGACCACGACGACGTTCACGCCGCCTCTGCCGACCGAACGAGAGAGACCGCGACTGGCCCGTGGTGGCGCTAGCGCGGCTGGGCTTGGATGTCGTAGCCGTGCGCGGCGAAATCGGCCACCATCGCCTCGGCGCTGCGCACCGCCGCGCGGCAGGCCTTGGTGGTGAACGGGTCGTTGAGCGGATGCTCGGCGCGGCGGCGCCAGCGTTGGGCCGCGGCGAATGCGGCGCGCGGACCCTCCTGGGGGTCGGCGTTCTCGGGGTTCAGACCCAGCCTGCTGGCCGGCCGGGTGCCCGATCCACCGATGATACGGCGCAGTGACGCCGATTTCTTCCTCATTCAATGCCGTTGGACGAGAAGCCAATTGGCTGAGCAGCCGAAGCTCTTCGAAGGCATGGGTGTCGGCCAGCAGCGGATCGATATCGGCCATGACGTACGGAGTCGCGACGATCGGGAACACCTCTACAAACCGTCGCAATGACACCAGCGCGGTGTGCGCCTTGAGCATGTCGGAGCGCTGCGCGAACTGCTGGTCGATGACCTCACGCAACGCCACCAGTCCACTGCGCTCCAGCAATTCGTCGGCCAGCGCTGCCGCGTCGGCGACTCCGGCGGCCAGCACGGCGATCGAAATCCGCAGACCGAACATGCCGAACCGCTCCAGCAGCTGGGCGCGGGTCGCCGCGTCGACGGGCAACGGGCTGTCGACCCGGACGAAACGGTCCACGCTCAGCATCGCCTTGCCGAGTTCGGCCTTATCGGCTCCGGCGAGCTTCTGCAGTGCGATGAACTCACTTTGGCGCAGCGTGCGCGCGGTCAGCGCGAGCAGCCCCGACACCGGCACCACGGCCTGACAGATGCCGGTCTCATTCATCTCCCTGGTGAATCGCTGCGCGACGTCGGCCGCCGAGAGCATCGCGTCGATCCGGCCCGCGCCGATCTCGTCGGCCCGTGACGCGACCCCGATGATGCCCAGCGCACCCGCGGACCCACCGACGAGTTGCCCAATCTGCCTGAGCAGGGCGATATCTGCGGCGTTGAGGGTGCGCAACAGGAACACCACGGCGTCCACCCGCGGCACCCCGTCAGGCGGAACGAGCAGCCGCAGCGTGCGCTCGGAGGCCTCACGCGTCAGCGACGACGTTCCCGGGGTGTCGATGATGGTGGTATCGACCAGCTCTTCGGCGGGCCATTCGACGTCCAGGTCGGCCACGTCGGCAGGGTTGAGCGCCCGGAAGTCGAACGTCAGCCCGCCGCTGTGGCTGATCGGCACATTGGAATGCCTTCCGCCCCAATGGTTTGCGGTGACCTTCGGGGTTGGGCCGTGCCGGAACCACGTCACGATGCGGGTGGCCTCGGTGGCGTCGGTCGGCGCGATGTCCTGCCCGACCAACGCGTTGAGCAGAGTGGACTTCCCGGCTTTCAGCGTGCCGGCCAGGGCGATGCGGATCGGTTCGTTCAGCCGCGCGCCGATGCGGTCCAGTTCGTAGAAAACCTCGGGCCGGTTCCGGAACGCCGGCTCACCACGGTAGGCCTGGATGGTCCCGCCCAGAATCGCACGCACTCGATCGCTAGTGCTCACACCTGTCCTACGGTCACCTGTGGCCTCAGTTTGTCCACATTCTCGGTGACCTGGTTCAGGATATTCAACTGCCGCTCGAGTTCGCGGACTTTGTTGTCGCGTTCGGCTTCTTCGACGTGAGCCGCGGCGATGGTGGACTGCAGCGATTCGTTGAGCGAACGGCTGATCTCGTTGGCGATGTCGCGGTAGTGGTCGCGCAGCGTGCGGTGGATGATCTTGAGCCGGTCGCGAGATTCCTTGCCGACCACGAACGAAATGTCGTCGACAAAGCGCCGCACATTGGTCTTGGCCTCGGCGCGCGCCCGCAGCAGCCGGTTCTCCTTGTCCTCCTTGTAGGCCATGCGGCCCAGAATCAGCCCGGCGCCCACGGACAGCGGGTTGAACAGGCCCAGCCCCGCTACCGAGGACAACATGCCGATCATCACCACGCCGCCGTACGAACCACGCAGGCCGGTCACCACTTTCTGGCCCTTGCCGGCCGGCTTGGACTCCAGCTCGGACAGCGACTTGAGCCGACCGAAATCCTCGCCCATCGCGCGTTGGCTCAGCTCTGGGGTCAGCACCGAATCCAGTCCCGCCGCGGCGAAGGAACGCGCCACGTCGTCGGCCAGTTCCTCGGCGCGTTGGTAGGCCCACACGAAGTTGTCCCCGACGGCGGTGGCGACCGCTTCCTCGACGTCGGCGCCGATCTCGGCCCAATGCTGAGTCGGGTCACACGAATCGATCTGGCGTTCGATGTCCTCGGTGAGCGAGCGGAACCGGGCCCGCATGTCGTGGTCGACATCGGTGCTCAGGTCGGTGAATCCGTCGTTGAGCACCTGCTGCCACAGGGCGGTCTGTTCGAGCGCGTCCAGTGCATTGCGCTTGCGCCGCTCCATGTCCTCGGCAAGTCGGTCACGAAGCCCCGGATCGTTGACGACCGCTAGCTCCGAGCCCGCAGACATCGTCAATTGCTCTGCAGCAGAACGTATATCGCGTAGGACCTGGTCGCGCACCCGGTCGGTCTCGCGGGAGAGCACCTTCTCGCTGAGGAATTTGACGATCGCCGGAAAGTTGGACTCCGCGTTGAGTTCGGCGTCGTTCTGCGTGACGGCGTGGCTGCGCAGCAACGACGAGACCGGCAGGATCGGCATCGGCACCCCGGCTCGCTGCAGGTGCGCGGTGTTGGCGCCGACGATGTCGCGCCAATGCGGATAGAGATCAGTTTTGGTGGCTGCCAGCACCCCGACGGGGCAAATCCGGTGTGCCTGCCGGATGAACCACATCTCGGGTTCGGTGAGTTCCTGGCTGGTGTCGCTGACCATGATCAGCGCGTCCGCGTTCGGCAGCAGTCCAAGCGTCGCCGACAAGTGCGGCTGCCCATGGCCACCCACGCCGGGGGTGTCGATGAACGCCAGCCCGCCTTGCAACAGCGGGCTGGGCGCGCCGATTTCGACGCGCAGCACCTCGCGGCCGCCGGCTTGCGGCGCTCGGCGCAGGTCGGTGTTGATGTCGTCGATCGGGATGTCGACAGGCGCGGGTTCGCCGTTGGGTCCTGCGGCCACGATCAACCGCGCCGACGGCGGGTCTCCGTGGCTGACGACGGTGATGACCACGGTGGCCTCATCGTCGCCGACCCGCGCCACCGGCAGGTTGAGCAGCGAGTTGAGCAGCTGGCTCTTGCCCTGCTTGAGCTGCCCGGCGATCACCACCCGGATCTGCGGGTCGGTGATGCGGTCGCGGGCGCGGGCTAGTCGGTCCGCGAGGTCATTGCGTTCGTTGAGTTCGGCGATGGCAATGGTGTGGTCGATCAGCTCGACGATCACGCCGACCCGTCGAGGGTCACTGGGTTGAGTCACCGCGCTTCCCCACTTTCTCGCATCTGCGATTACCGTATTCGCGCGAAACGGCGGGGATCAAAAGGTCCCCGCCGTTTCGGTGTGTCGGCCCGTTACCCGTGCGGGCCGGCAACGTGTGCGGGTGCGGGATGGGGCGCCGGCGCGGGCTCGTGCACCGGAGCCGGCGCGTGCGGAGTGCCTTCGAACACCGACGGGCTGTGCGGTGCCGGGGCAGGCACGTGCTCGACGGGAGCCGGTGAATGCTGAACCGGCGCTGGTGAGTGCTGCACCGGGGCGGGCGAGTGCTGAACCGGGGCCGGCGCGTGCTGAACCGGGGCCTGTTGCGCCGGTTCGTGGATCACCGGTCCGCCCGCCCGCCGTGGCCGGCAGCGCCACCGGAGCCCCCACCCTGGATGACGGGGCCCTGGTTCGACGGCGGCGTCACGTGACCGCCAGCCGCGCCTCCGGCACCGCCGCCGCCCTGCACGACCGGGCCCTGGCCAGCCGGGCCGGTCGGGCCGTGCTGAGCCGCGATACCGCCGTCCCCGGCGACACTGCCGCCGCCTCCGAGCGTCGCGCCTTCCTGGCCGAGGATGCCGCCGTGAGCTCCAGCGCCGGCACCTGCATTGACGCCGCCGCCGGCTGTTCCACCGGCCGGGAAGCCACCGCCGACGCCGACACCACCACCGGCTTGGCCACCGGCTGCGGCGTGGCCGCCCAAACCTGCGCCGCCCGCAACGGCAGGGGTTGCGGCTTGCGGTGTCGCGTGGCCGCCGCCCAGGCCGGTGCCCTCGCCGCTCAACATGCTGGTGCTGCGTGCGCCGCCGATGCCAAGGCCGGCGCCACCGGCTGCGGCGACGCCGCCTTGACCACCGACGCCGACACCCCCGAGCGGACCCGCCACGTGAGGAGTGGCGGCACCGTTCAGCGCGGCGCCTTCGCTAGCGATCAACCCCGCCTGACCGCTGGCACCGGCACCCAGCGCTGCACTGCCCCCCGCGCCGGCGATCGCGCCGACATTGCCGGCACCGGCAAGCTGGCTGCTGGCGCCGAAACCGGCCTGGCTCGCCAGAGCGGCCTGACCACCAAAGGCACCCGCGGCCTGGCCCCCCAAACCAGCCTGACCACCAGCACCAAACCCACCGCCGAGGTTGCTGCCGCCGGCCAATCCACCGCCCGCACCGAACGCGCCCCCAGCCTGACCACCAGCTCCGAATCCCGCCTGGCTCGCCAGAGCGGCTTGGCCGCCCAGACCCGCCTGACCCCCGAGCCCTGCCTGACCGCCGGCACCAAAGCCACCACCGATCTGGCTACCAACGCCGGCACCGGCGCCGAAGCCGCCACCGGCCTGGCCACCAACGCCGACCTGGCTACCAACGCTAACTCCGCCGCCCAAGCCACCACCGGCTTGGCCACCAAAGCCACCTGCCGCCTGACCGCCCAAGCCAGCCTGGCCGCCGGCGCCGAAACCGCCGCCGATCTGGCTACCAACGCCGGCACCGGCACCGAAGCCGCCACCGGCTTCACCCCTCAGACCAACACCGGCGTGGCCACCCAGGCCCGCACCTCCACCAACGCCGGCGCCGCCGTTGAATCCAGCACCTGTGCCGACTCCAGCGCGACCGCCGAGACCAGCCTCGCCATCAAGAGCCGCGCCGCCACCGAACCCAGCGCGGCCTTCAACGCCACCACCAGCCCGCAGCCCAACACCCTCACCGAAACCAACGCGACCACCGAGTCCAGCCTCGCCATCAAGACCACTCTCGCCGGCAAGAGCCGCGCCGCCACCAAACCCAGCGCCGCCTTCAAGGCCACCACCAGCCCGCAGCCCAACACCCTCATTGAAACCAGCGCGGCCACCAAAGCCGCTCTCACCACCGAGACCGATACCGGCGCGACCGCCCAGGCCAACTTCACTGGCCAGACCGAAGCCGGTGTGTCCACCGAAACCACCACCAAAGCCGGTGCCGTGGCCGAATTCACCTGCCCCAGGCCGGTCGTCCCACCCGTGTCCCCAACCAGGCCGTCCGTCGCCCCACCCGTGTCCCCAACCAGGCCGTCCGTCGCCCCACCCGTGTCCCCAACCAGGCCGTCCGTCACCCCACCCGTGTCCCTCACCAGGCCGTCCGTCACCCCACCCGTGTCCCTCACCAGGCCGTCCGTCGTCCCACCCGTGTCCCCAACCAGGGCGAGGCTCGCCCCAACCCGGGCGGAAGCCGTGGCCCCACTCGCCGGTGCCCGATCCGAATCCACCAAAGCCGGTCTGCAGGCCGAACCCGCCATACCCGCCGCCGTACAGTCCGGCGTCGACAGCACCGAGCAGTCCGCCACCCACGTCTCCCACGAGCGCATCGCCGAGACCGAGGACAGCGCCGGCGCCGTCGACAACGGGGGCAACCGCGTCACCCGCCAGGGCGCCCGCGTCCTGGGCAACCGCACCAACAAGGCCCGGCCCGTACCCGTACCCCGGGTCGTATCCGCCATAGCCGGGGTCATAGCCGCCGTAGCCCTGGTCGTAGCCTCCGTAACCCGGGGCGAAGCCGTATTGGTCGGTTAGCACCTGCTGCAACCCACCGATCGGGTCGCCCGGACCAAGAGGCACACCAGGCAAGGCGCTGGCCACCGCGGACGAGAACTCTTCCGGAGCCACATTGACCAGACCGGCATCGGTCATGGCCTGCCCGGGTCCCGAGACGAAGGCGCGAGCCGCGTCCGGATTGGTAAACAAATCCATGATGTATTGGATCAGCGAGTCCATGATCGATTCCCCTTCAAAATCCCCTGAGCCGGATACCCGGCGTTCTGCAATACACGCTATGGACTCCGGCTCTGCTCGGAATCGGGGACGGATCCCCCAGCTGACCGGGACCCCATCGGGATCCGGCGGTAGATACCGTTAGGGGATTAGGGGATTTGCCGGGAACCCCAATGCAGGATCGAAAATGCCCCTAGTGAACAGCATTTGAGCAGTTCAAGCCCGTAACGGCCAGCCGGGAAATGGGATGATTCAGCCGTGCAGGCCGAAGTCGTGGTGCTCCGGCTCGGCGGGGTGCGGGTGGACGACCGGGTGGTCCCACACGCTTACATCGTGCGCAGGGAATCCCCCGTGGTCGACCGTGCTGTCAGCTACTTCAGCGCCGGTGAGCTGCACCGATGAGCCCGGAGAATCGATCCCCAGGGGCTGCGGCCCGGCCGGCGGTTGGATGAGCGCCGGGGTGGACGGCTGATGGATCACGCCACCGGTCGGAGCATGCGAATCAACCACCCCAGCGGGGGTGTGCGGCGTGAACGCATCGAGGGCCGCCGCGGCCGCTCCGCTTGCCCAGACGTTTCCGTGATCAGCGGCGGGCATCCCCGAGGCAGGGCCAGCGGGAGTGGCCGTCGCCAACGAGTCCGTCACCATGGGAATCAGATTGTTCACATCCGCGCTGGTCACATTGGCAAGGTGGGCATCTGCGATGGACTGCGCGGGGTTGGCCGCGTAGCGCGCCGCGGCATCGGGATCGCGCACAAGCGAGATCACGAAGTCGAGCAATGAGTTTGCCATCGAGTACACCTCCTTGCCGCACTCTGCCCCTGCCGCCGCCTCCGCAGGGAAAGCCCAGTCAATTACCACGATGCTATCGGCTCTGCCGGACGGTGTGATCGGTGCACAACCCACCTGCCGTACGACCCCATTAGGGGGTGCTGCTTTAGGGGAACGGCGCGACTACGGGGATGCCTACCGGGATACGGGGGTTGGTGCGGTTATGGTGAGAAAACCGCTGCCGACCACCAGCGAAGCGCCGAATCCAGGGGGTACGCGACATGAGCGACTCCCCGATCGCGGCAACAGCCGCCGAGGCCGTGGCCAACGCGTCGGTGGTTC
Organism: uncultured Actinomycetota bacterium; assembly: GCA_963794245.1. Lineage (GTDB taxonomy): Bacteria > Actinomycetota > Actinomycetes > Mycobacteriales > Mycobacteriaceae > Mycobacterium. The sequence continues at coordinate 598,997 of CAWCDD010000011.1, forward strand.
CGGTGAAGCTCCTGATCAGCGGCGGCGTCGGCTCCGGCAAGTCCACGGCTCTCGCGACCGCCCGCGACGTACTGCGCAGCGCGGGGCTGACGGTGCTTGCCCGCCCTCCACGCGCCGGCGATCCGCCCAACGCGGCGTGGGTGATCGACGACGCCCATCTGCTCAGCGAGCCCGAACTGCTGAGCCTCGCCGAGTGCGTCGCCGACCCGGCCACCACGGTGGTGGTCGCCGGCGAGCCGCAGGAGCAGCTGCGGGACCTCACCGTGGCCATGGAACGGGATAGACCGAGCATTTCGCTGGGTCCGCTGCCCGTCACCGAAGACCTCCTGGCCTGCACTGCGGGCATCCCTTTTCTGGTGCATGCAACGACCGAGGGGGCGCAATCGCCGGCCCAGGCGGCGGCGTTCGCGCTGATCGCGCGGTTGCGCCGGCTCGACGAACCCGACCTGGACACGCTTCTCATCATGTCGCTGACGCAGGAGTTAGGGGCAGCTGATGTCGCTGCGGCACTGGGGATTTCGGCGGGTGAAGCTCACCGGCTCGTCGATCGGGCACGCGCCAGCGGGCTGATCGAGCCGTCGCACACCCGGGAGTTCCAGCAGCTGGTGCATGGCGCGATTGCCCAGATCGTCGGCAATGCCCACCACCGCGAGGTTGAAACCACGCTGCTGCGTTCACAACTCGACATCTCAACCGTTTCGCCGGAGCTCGCGCTGCGACTCGCCGAACACGGGCTAAAAGACGACCGGCTGGCGGGCATTCTCGCCCGGCAAGCCGCGGCCGTGCGTCGCGAATCCGGCAGGGCCGCAAGGCTTTACCAGGCTGCTGTCAATGCCGGCGCCGAAGGACTGACGTCGAGTGTCGCCGACGCGCTGGCCCGCACGGGAGACTGCGCCGCCGCGGCAGCACTGGCCGACGGCCTGCTCAGTTCACCGGATTCGGCCGAACGCGCCGCGGCGGTTCGGATCGCGGCCAGCGTTGCGGCCCATGAAGGCAACGCGAATCAGGCGGCGGAATTGTTCAGCTGGCTGGGCCCGCAGCCGGACGCGGTGGTCGGCGCGGCCGCAGCGATCGTGCTCGCCGCGACCGGCGATCTGACGACGGCACGAACCGCGCTGCGCCTCAAGGACTCCGGTCCGCCGACGATGGCCGCCCGCACCTCGCGCAGCCTGGCCGAGGGGCTGCTGCTGACCATGGACCAACCGTATCCGGCAGCGATGACAAAACTCGGCCAAGCCATCACGGCCGAACAATCCATGAACGAAGTCACTCCGGACAGCCCGGCCGCGCTGGTCACCCTGGCCGCGATCCACGGCGGCGATCCGGTCCGCGCCCGCAGCGTGATCGGCCGCGCCGTGCGTGCCGATGGTGACGCGCTGTTTGCGCCCCGGCACACATTGCTGTCCGGCTGGGTCAAGATGCTGGACGGACAGCTGGCATCGGCCGGCGCGGACGTCGCCGCGGCCGGATCTGCCCCGCTGCACCGGCGCGACGCGTTGTGGGCGGCGGCGCTGCAGACGGCGATAGCGCGCCGCAGCGGCGACACCGGCGCACTGCAAAAGCATTGGTACGCAGGCATGGAAGTGCTGACCGAGTATTCCGTCGACCTGTTCGCGTTGCTGCCGTTGGGCGAGTTGTGGGTCGCGGCCGCCCGCATGCGGCAGGTTGAACAGCTGCGACACGCCCTGGATCAGGCACTCATCCTGCTGGAATCGCTGGGTAACCCGATTTTGTGGTCGATCCCACTGCATTGGGCCGGCGTGCACGCCGGAATCCTCGCCAACGCGCCGGAGTTGGTCGCCCCGCATGGGCAGGCCCTTGGTGCGGCGGCGACAGCCAGCTCACTTGCGCAAACCCTGTCGGGCGCCGGGCGCACCTGGCTACGCGTGCTGGCCAACCAGGTCGACACCGACGAGGTCACCGCGGCGGCCCGCTCGCTGTCGCATGTCGGGCTGACCTCCGACGCGACCCGGCTGGCCGGCCAGGCCGCGCTGCAGACACCCGACGGCAGGGTGTCCGGGGCCATGCTGCAACTGGCCCGCGATCTCAAGTTGGGGGCTGCCCCGGGGGACCTTCCCAGCGCGCCGGCCGGCGACGAGCCAGCGGGTGCGACGCCGTCGCCCCCGGACCAGCCGACGTCGGGATCGCCGCTGTCCCACCGGGAACGCGAAGTCGCTGAACTCCTGCTCCTGGGCATGCCTTACCGCGACATAGGCACACAGCTCTTCATCTCGGCGAAGACGGTCGAGCACCATGTCGCCCGAATCCGGCGTCGGCTGGGCGCCGGCTCGCGCTCGGAGATGCTCTCCATGTTGCGCGCCATGCTGGCTCCGGAGAGCTAAGACGCTGGTCAAGGACTTTGACGAACGCCAGTTAGGGGAACCTTTCTCGCATCGATAGCGGCGCAGATGTCACTATGAGCTAGCAAAGATCGAACGAATTTTCGTTGAGTGACGATGCAATGGGGAGAGACCTGCTGTGACCACGCAGACGCTCATCAGATTGGTGTTGGGGCTGGGCTTGACCGCGGTCGTGGTCGTTTTTGCACTGAAACGCGTCTGGTGGCTGTACCGGCTGATCATGTCCGGCCAGCCGGCAAGCGGCCGCACCAACGACATCGGCACCCGAATCTGGACTCAAATCGCCGAGGTGTTCGGTCAGCGCAGGCTGCTGAAATGGTCCGTCCCCGGCCTTGCCCACTTCTTCACCATGTGGGGGTTCTTCATCCTCATCACGGTGTACATCGAGGCATACGGCACCCTGTTCCAGCCCAACTTCCACATTCCTATTGTCGGCCGCTGGGACGCGCTGGGCTTTCTGCAGGACTTCATCGCCCTGGCCGTATTAGCAGGCATCACGACGTTCGCGATCATCCGGTTGCGCAGCGAGCCAAAGGAATACGGCCGCTCATCACGGTTCTATGGTTCACACACCGGTGGCGCGTGGCTGATCCTGTTCATGATCTTTCTGGTCATCTTCAGCTTTGCGATCTTCCGCGGTGCCGCAGTCAACACCGGAAACTTCCCCTACGGCGGGGGCGCGTTCTTCTCGCACGGTATGGGCGCGCTCATGCATCCGTTGGGTACGACTGCCAACGAGTGGATCGAGACGTTCGCGCTGATCGCCCACATCGCTGTGGCGCTATTCTTCCTGCTCATCGTGCTGCACTCCAAGCACCTCCACATCTTCCTGGCCCCGATCAACGTCACGTTCAAACGCTTGCCCGACGGCCTGGGCCCGCTGCTGCCGATGGAGTCCGGTGGCAAGCCGATCAACTTCGAAGATCCCGGCGAGGACGATATTTTCGGTCGCGGCAAGATCGAGGACTTCACCTGGAAGGCGAATCTCGACTTCGCTACCTGTACCGAGTGCGGGCGATGCCAGTCGCAGTGCCCGGCCTGGAATACCGGTAAGCCGCTGTCGCCCAAGCTCGTCATCATGGACCTGCGCGACCACTGGATGGCCAAGGCGCCCTACATCCTGGGGGAGAAGACTGCCGAGCCGCTTGAGGGTCTGGACCTCGAGACGGTAAAGGAAGAAGGCCACCATGTTCCGGAGTCCGGCTTCGGCCGGATTCCCGGGCACGGACCCGAGCAGGCGGCCCGTCCCCTGGTCGGCACCGCCGAGCAGGGCGGTGTCATCGATCCCGACGTGCTGTGGTCGTGCGTGTCCTGCGGCGCCTGCGTCGAACAGTGCCCGGTGGACATCGAGCACGTCGATCACATCATCGATATGCGCCGCTACCAGGTGATGATGGAGTCGGAGTTCCCCTCCGAGCTGTCGGTGCTGTTCAAGAACCTGGAGACCAAGGGCAACCCGTGGGGCCAGAACGCCGGAGACCGGACCAACTGGATCGACGAGGTCGACTTCGACGTCCCGGTCTACGGCGAGGACGTTGAGAGCTTCGACGGCTACGAGTACCTGTTCTGGGTGGGCTGCGCCGGCGCCTACGACGACAAGGCCAAGAAGACCACCAAGGCCGTCGCCGAACTGCTGGCCGTCGCCGGGGTGAAGTACATGGTGCTCGGCACCGGGGAGACCTGCAACGGTGACTCGGCACGCCGGTCCGGCAACGAGTTCCTGTTCCAGCAGCTGGCCCAGCAGGCCGTCGAAACCCTGGACGGGGTGTTCGAGGGCGTGGAGACCGTCGACCGCAAGATCGTCGTCACCTGCCCGCACTGCTTCAACACGATCGGTAAGGAATACCGCCAGCTGGGCGCCAACTACAGCGTGCTGCACCACACCCAGCTGCTCAACCGGTTGGTGCGCGACAAGAAGCTGGTTCCGGTAACGCCTGTCTCGCAGGACATTACCTATCACGACCCCTGCTACCTGGGCCGGCACAACAAGGTGTACGAGGCGCCGCGCGAGCTGATCGGTTTCGCCGGGGCGAACCTCACCGAAATGCCGCGCAACTCCGACCGCAGCTTCTGCTGCGGCGCCGGCGGTGCACGCATGTGGATGGAAGAGCACATCGGCAAGCGCATCAACCACGAGCGCGTCGACGAAGCGTTGGCCACCAATGCCGCGACGATCGCGACCGCGTGCCCGTTCTGCCGAGTGATGGTCACCGACGGTGTCAACGACCGGCAGGAAGAGGCCGGCCGCAGCGGCGTCGAGGTGCTCGACGTCGCGCAGATCCTGCTCGGATCGCTCGAGTACGACAAGGCGACGCTGCCGGAGAAGGGCACGGCCGCCAAGGAAGCAGAGAAACGGGCCGCGAAAGCCGAGCCCAAGGCCGCGGCAACGGCCGCCCCGGCTGAAGCGCCCGCCAAGACCGAGGAACCCGCGGCCCCCGAGCCGGCGCAGCCCGCCAAGGCCGCCGCACCCGCGAAGGGGCTGGGTATCGCCGGCGGCGCCAAGCGACCCGGCGCCAAGAATGCCGCGGCCCCCGCGGCCGAACAAAGCACCGACGCCGCCGAGGCCAAGGCTGCGCCTGCCAAGGGACTTGGTATGGCCGCCGGCGCCAGGAAACCGGGCGCCAAGAATGCGGCGGCTCCGGCCGCCGAGGCACCGGCAACCGAGCAGAGCACCGAGGCCGAGGCCGAGGAAGCCAAGGCGCCTGCCGCACCCGTCAAAGGCCTGGGCATGGCCGCCGGCGCCAGGAAACCGGGCGCCAAGAATGCCCCCGCCGCCAAGCCGGCGGCAGCCGAGCAAACCAGCGAAACCAAGGCGGAGGCCGCCGAGCCCAAGCCCCAGGCCGAGGCCGAGGCGCCCAAGGCGCCCGCCGCACCGGTGAAAGGCCTGGGTATCGCCGCGGGCGCCAAGCGGCCCGGCGCCAAGAAAGCCGCAGCTGCGGCCCCGGCAGCCGAAGCCCCGGCAGCCGAAGCCGAAGCGGAGACCCCCGCGGCCGACGAGCAAAAGGCTGAGGTCAAACCGGAGCCGAAGCCGGAGCCATCGGGAGAATCCAATGGCGACGCGGTACCTCCGGCAGCCCCTGTCAAGGGGCTCGGCATTGCACGCGGCGCCCGTCCACCGGGTAAACGCTGATCACAGATTGGCGTCGACCAGCAAATTTCAGTGGACAACGATGGCACCATAGGTGACGTGACCACTCACCAGGTGCCCGTGCAGAGCCCCGGCCACCACCGGCAGCGAACCTTCGCGCAGTCGTCCAAGCTTCAGGACGTTCTGTACGAAATCCGCGGCCCGGTGCACCAGCATGCTGCGCGGCTGGAGGCCGAGGGGCACCGCATCCTCAAGCTCAATATCGGTAACCCGGCGCCGTTCGGCTTCGATGCACCCGACGTGATCATGCGCGACATGATCCAGGCGCTGCCCTACGCCCAGGGCTACTCCGATTCGCAGGGCATCCTGCCGGCCCGGCGCGCCGTGGTCACCCGCTATGAACTGGTCGACGGCTTCCCTCGATTCGACGTCGACGACGTTTTCCTCGGCAACGGATGTTCCGAGCTGATCACGATGACGCTGCAGGCCCTGCTGGACAACGGCGATCAGGTGCTGATTCCCTCCCCCGATTACCCGTTGTGGACGGCGTCGACGTCGCTGGCCGGCGGCACACCGGTGCACTACCTGTGCGACGAAACGCAGGGGTGGCAGCCGGATCTCGCCGACATGGAGTCGAAGATCACCGAGCGCACCAAGGCGCTGGTCGTGATCAACCCGAACAACCCCACCGGCGCCGTCTACAGCCGCGAAATCCTCAGCCAGATCGTCGAGCTGGCGCGTAAGCACCAACTGCTGCTACTCGCCGACGAGATCTACGACAAGATCCTCTACGGCGACGCCAAGCACGTCAGCCTGGCCACCCTCGCCCCGGACATGTTGTGCCTCACCTTCAACGGTCTGTCGAAGGCCTACCGGGTTGCCGGCTACCGGGCGGGATGGCTGGCGATCACCGGGCCCAAGGAGCACGCCGGCAGCTTCATCGAGGGAATCAGCCTGCTCGCCAACATGCGGTTGTGCCCGAACGTTCCGGCGCAGCACGCGATCCAGGTCGCCCTCGGCGGCTACCAGAGCATCGACGACCTGGTGCTGCCCGGCGGTCGTCTGCTCGAACAACGCGACGTCGCGTGGACCAAGCTCAACGAGATTCCCGGGGTGTCCTGCGTCAAGCCGGATGGCGCGCTCTACGCGTTTCCGCGGCTGGACCCCGAGGTCTACGACATCGCCGACGACGAGCAGCTGGTCCTGGATCTGCTGCTGCAGGAGAAGATCCTGGTAGGCCAGGGCACCGGCTTCAACTGGCCGGCACCGGATCACCTGCGCATCGTGACGCTGCCGTGGGCGCGTGATCTGTCGGCCGCGATCGAGCGGCTGGGCAACTTCCTGACCAGCTATCGACAGTAAGCAGGTTCGCGCCGCCTCTACGGTGGAGCGGGTGACCCACTCGCACTCGCACAACCTGTCGTCAGGTCCGTCCCCGCTGGGGCCGCTGCCCGCCAAAATCGTCGTGGGACTGCTGATTGCGATCGGAATAGCCGTGATCGCCGGCGCGGCGTTGTTGTGGCCAAGCCGCCAGCATGTCGACATCCCGATGCCGTTCCAGAGCGCGACCGGCGGGGCGGTCAGCACTCAGCGCGCGCACGTGTTGTCCAGCGGACTGGGCGACTGCGGCAGCCCGTCGGCCAGTCAGGTGCTCACCACGGCTCCCCAGCCGGGAGCTCCGGGCACGGGACGCTGCGTGGAGACGTTGGTCGCGATCGATTCGGGGCCGAATGCCGGCGCGAAAACCCTGCTGGAGTTCTCCCCCGGCCCCGGCCAGCCGCAATTCAATGCGGGTGACCACATCCGGGTCGTGCGGCAGGTCGACGCCCAAGGCTCCACCACGTATGCGTTCTACGACTTCGAGCGCGGCTGGTCGCTGGTCGGGCTGGCCCTGGCGTTCGCGTTGGTCATTGTGGCGGTGGCGCGCTGGCGCGGGCTGCTGGCGCTGGTGGGCATCGTGGTCGCTTTCTTGGTGCTGGTGGTGTTCCTGCTGCCGGCGCTGCGCGACGGTGCGCCCACGGTCCCGGTGGCCCTGGTGGCGTCGGCGGCGATCCTGTACGTGGTCATCTATCTCGCGCACGGTGTCAACCTGCGCACCAGCGCCGCCTTGCTGGGCACCTTGTCGGCATTACTGCTGGCCGCCGGATTATCTTGGGCGGCAATCGAAATCGTCCACTTGACTGGGCTCTCGGATGAGCAGAACTCTGCGGTCAGCGCGTATCTGGGCAGTGTGTCGATCAGCGGCCTGTTGCTCGCCGGGTTCATCATCGGATCGCTGGGTGTGCTCAACGATGTGACCGTGACGCAGGCTTCGACCGTGTTCGAGCTTGCCCATGTTGGCGGCGACACCTCCCGACGGACGATCTTCCTGAGCGCAATTCGGGTGGGACGAGATCACATTGCCAGCACGGTGTACACGCTGGTGCTGGCTTACGCCGGCAGCTCGCTGCCGCTGCTACTGCTGTTCAGCGTTGCCAACCGGTCACTGAGCGACGTGCTGATCAGCGAGAGTGTGGCCATCGAACTCGTGCGCTCCGCGGTCGGCGGAATCGCGCTGGCGCTGTCGGTGCCGTTGACGACGGCGATCGCCGCGGTGCTGGCCAAACCCGGCGAGGTCAGCCCCGTTCCATCAGCTCCAGCAGGTAGCCGCCGTACCCGGACTTGACCATGGAGTGCGCACGTGTCGCCAGCTGCTCGTCGCTGATCCAGCGCTGCCGCCAGGCGATTTCCTCGGGAACGCCGACCTTCAGGCCCTGCCGACGTTCCAGGGTGCGGACGTAGTCGCTGGCATCCAGCAGCGAGTCGAAGGTGCCGGTGTCCAGCCACGCGGTGCCGCGAGCCAGGACCTCGACCGACAGCCGGCCGCGGTTGAGGTAGATCTGGTTGACCTCGGTGATCTCGTACTCGCCGCGGTCCGATTTCTTTAAGCCCTTGGCGATTTCGATCACGTCGTTGTCGTAGAAGTACAGGCCCGGCACCGCGTACTTGGATTTCGGTGATTCGGGTTTCTCCTGCAAGGACAATGCCATCCCGTCCTCGCCGAACTCGACGACACCGTAGGACGACGGGTTCGCCACCCAATACGCGAAAATGGCTCCACCGCTGACGGATTGGAAGCGACTGAGGTTAGTGCCCAACCCCGGGCCGTAAAAGATGTTGTCCCCCAACACCAAAGCTGCCGAATCATTGCCGATGTGCTTGGCGCCGAGGACGAAAGCTTGCGCCAGACCGTCTGGCTTCTCCTGCTTGACGTAGCTGAGGTCGATCCCGAATTGCGAACCGTCGCCGAGGAGTCGCTGAAAGCCGGGCGCGTCATGCGGGGTGGTGATCACCAGAATGTCGCGGATGCCGGCCATCATCAACGTGGACAGCGGGTAGTAGATCATCGGCTTGTCGTAGACGGGCAGTAACTGCTTGCTGATGCCCATCGTGATGGGGTGCAGGCGAGTGCCCGAACCGCCGGCCAAGATGATTCCGCGCATGAAGTGGCTCCTATGCCTTAAGTAACGAGGTCGGCCTCGGTGAGTTCGGTGGCGGCCAGCGCCGACGCCAAGTCCTGATGACGGAAAACCGAGGTGACATGGTCGTGGACCACCCGGAATGCCAGCGCGCCGGCTCCTTGCTGCTCGGCGACCACGACGCCGTCGTGCACATACATCTTGCCGAGTTCCGTGGTCGCCCGGCCGGAGGAGGCCCAGGTGCGCAGCGCCTCGTGGCCTTGTTGGGCTCCGTGCGGGTCGGCCAGGTCGATGTCGTCGCTGGACAAAGCCTCCAAAGTCGCGATGTCAGAGGTATTGAGAGCGTCGTGCCAAGCCAGAACGGTGGCGATCTCCGAGGTGGTCATGATCTGCAAATTACCGTGTGGCCCTGCACAGCACGTCGTTTCCCCGACGTTGTTAGAGAGGCGTGCGCTCCAGCCAGCGTTGCCACACGGCGTCATCGCCGAACATCTCGATGCCGGTGTCGGCGAGCGGAGTTCGCCGCGACATCGCGAGCAGCAGCTCGGTGGCACCGCCCCGCAACGCCACACTGCCCTTGCCGTGCTCGTGTGACCAGGCAATGCCGGTCTCGGAAGCGCTGACCGTCCACTCGCCGGCTTCACCCAGCCCGGGGTCGGTCGCGTGCAGGTGCAGAGTATCGCCGTCGTCCAGCGGCAGCGCGGCGCCGTTGCTGCCGGCCTGGATCGCGATCCGCTCGAGGAACTCGGTGATCCCATCCGCCGCGACGTCGGGTTCGAGGGCGAAGTCGCGTCCCAGGGCGATGGCCGCGTCGGCGCGATGCACCGACGTTTCGTGCAGCCGGCGCCGGATCCACCAGTTCGCCGGACGCTCACCCAGAAAGGTCCACACCGGTGTCTCCACGCCCGACTGCTCGACGGCGTCGAGCAGCCGCTGTGCCCCGCCGTGCAACCAGGAGATCGCGTCGGCGGGATCAGGCGGCGGCTTGCCGCCTTCGACGCTGCGGACGTCGGGCGGTTGGTCGAGTCGGTCCCGCACGATCTGCGCCGCCCAGCGATCGCCCCGCCCGACGTGACGGAACAGCTGCTTGAGGCTCCAGCCCGGGCACGTCGGCACCGGGTGTGAGTCGTCGACATCGCGGAAAAGCTCCGAAAACGTGCGGTTTTCCTCGACAAAGGCGGCCGCGTAATCCACGCAATCAGGCTACCCGCCAAGGGTGTGCCCTAGGGGCGTCGCGCTCCGAGCCGGTACACCCGCCAGCCCGCCTGCTTCCAGCGCTCGACATCCAGGCAGTTGCGGCCGTCGACCACGACGCGGGCCCGCACCCGGTCAGCGAGGTCGTTCGGGTCAAGGTTGGTGAACTCGGCCCACTCGGTCAGCACCAATACCGCGTCCGCGCCCTCGCACGCCTCGGTCACCGAAACCGCGTAGTTCAGCGTCGGGAACAGGCGACGGGCGTTCTCCAGGGCCTTCGGGTCGTAGACGTTGACCGCGGCGCCGTTGAGCTGCAGCTGGCCCGCGACGTTGAGCGCGGGCGAGTCGCGGACATCGTCGGACTCGGGCTTGAACGCCGCGCCGAGCACGGCGATGTTGGCACCCAGCAGCGAACCGCCGCATGCGCTGGTGGCCAGCTCAACCATTTTGGTGCGCCGACGCATGTTGATGCTGTCCACCTCGCGCAGGAACGTCAGCGCCTGGTTGGCTCCCAGTTCGCCCGCGCGGGCCATGAACGCTCGAATGTCCTTGGGTAGGCACCCACCGCCAAATCCCAAGCCCGCGTTGAGGAATTTGCGTCCGATCCGGGAGTCGTAACCGAGCGCATCGGCCAGCAGCGTGACATCGGCACCCGCGGCCTCGCACACCTCGGAGACCGCGTTGATGAACGAAATCTTGGTCGCCAGAAAGGCGTTGGCCGATACCTTGACCAATTCCGCTGTCTGCAGATCGGTTATCAGGAACGGCACACCGGCGTCGAGTAGCGGTGCGTACAACTCGCGGATTACGATCTCTGAGCGCACCGAATCCTGCTGGATGCCAAGCACAATACGGTCCGGCTCCAAGGTGTCGTGTACCGCGTGTCCCTCGCGCAGGAACTCCGGATTCCAGGCGATTTCGACGTCGACCCCGGCGGGGGCCAGCGCGGCGGCCCGCTCGGCCAGCTCTGCGGCAGTGCCTACTGGGACAGTCGATTTGCCGACCAGCACCGCCGCTCTGGTCAGCCGGGGCACGAGGCTGTCGATGACAGCGTGGACGTGTGAGAGGTCGGCGCCGTACTGGCCCTTCTTTTGCGGCGTGCCGACGCCCAGGAAATGCACGTCGGCGAAATCGGCCGCCAGGTCGTAGTCGGTGGTGAACCGCAGTCTCCCGGCAGCCAGATTGTCGGCCAACAACTCTCGGAGACCTGGCTCGTAGAAGGGGATGTCACCCGCGGCGAGTTTCGCGACCTTTCCGGGGTCGATGTCAACCCCGATGACCTCGTGTCCCAGTTCTGCCATACCCACGGCGTGCGTGGCACCCAGATACCCAGTGCCAAAGACGGTGCATCGCATACCACCGTGTGTAGGTGGCCGCGATGAGCTAACTGCATCGCTCCGCTGATCGGGAGGCAAACGGGAGGTGACTAGGTGACTCTTTAGAGAACTACCGGTGACCGAAACCGCCGTGGCCGCCGCCGAAACCACCGTGACCGCCGCCACCACCGGGGAAGCCAGGGAATCCGCCACCGCCGTGGCCACCGCCACCGTGGCCGCCGCCCGGGAAGCCGCCGCCGTCGTGGCCTTCGTTACCGGGGAACCCGCCGCCACCGGGACCTATCGGCCCGCCGATGATCGGAGGTATAGGCAGTGGGATCGGGATGGGAATCGGTGCCACCGGTGCGGGAGCCGGGGCCGCCGGTATCGGAACGGGCGCCGGAGCCTCGGGTATCGGCGCAGGCGCGGCAGGTACCGGGACCGGAGCAGGCGCGGGCACCGCGACCGGAGCAGGAGCGGGGGCCTGAGGAACAGGCGCCGGAGCCGGGATCGGGGCCGCCTCGGGCGCGGGGGCCGCCCGCGCCGGGGCAGGAGCCGCTGGCGCCGGGGCAGGTGCCGGGGCTGCGGGAGCCGTGGGCGGGGCGACGATGTTCTGGCTTGGCGCGGGTTTCACGCCAGACGTCGGTCGGATCGCGACGGCCAGTGAAACGACCAGCGCTGCCACGCCGACGATGAAGATCGCCGCGACCACGCTGCCGACCAGCCCGAACGACCTGTGGTCGTGATAGTCAGCAAGCGCGGTGGCGGCGGTGTGCTCACCGGTGTAAGCCTCGGCGTAGTCGTCGTGGACGGCGCTGTACGCCAGCGCGCCCTCGTCGCCTGGGATGTCGAAATATCCGGGGGCAATCGCGAACGGATCGATCGCACCGGTGCCGGGGTCCTGCGCGTATGCCTGAGCCGCGGTGGATGACGAGAACAGCGGCGCGTGCGCCGACGCCAGCGCCGCTCCGCGGGCCAGCGCGGTCTCCGGCTCCTCGGGCATCGCCAACGGGAGCGAGGTTGCGGACTCCAGTGCCGACTTGATCAGCGGAACATCCACGCCGGAGCCCACGACGAACACGGCGCCCGGACGCGTCTCCAGCGCCTCAGCCTCCGAGACCATCGTGGCCAGCTGCGCTACCGCCGCGTCATCGTCGTCGGGCAGGGGCTGGCGATGCACATCGGCGATCGACCCGTCGGAGGTATCGACGAGCGCCAAGGTCGCGGTGTCGGGTTCGATGAACAGCAGCGCGGTCTGCGCGTAGTTGGTTTCGTTGCCGACGGCCTGCGCCAGAGCGGCGGCGGCCAGGAAGGCCGAGACCAACATCACATTCTCGACCTTGTGCGCGGCCAGCGCGTCACGCAACGCGGCGGCCTCGATGGGGTCGGTCCAGGTGACGCCCGTCGATGTCAGCTGGTAGCCGCCCTGGGCCGCACCCTCCTGGGTGCCCAGGATCGCCGAGACCACCTGGTTCGCTGCGCTGACCGTTGCCGTGTCATCGTCGGCAGCAACGTCGAAATTGTCTTCGTCGACGGTGGCGCCATTGCCATTTTCGCCCTCGACCAGAACCATCCGGACTGCCGTCGGCGCCATCGATACACCAAGTACGGTGTCCAAAGCCCCTCCATTGTCATTTGCTAGACAGTGCCGTGGGGATCGTCGTCATCGCAGGCTCCGGCCACCTCGAGACGTCACGAGTCCCCACCCTGTATTCCCCAAGCGACACGATTTTACGCCCGTTCCGCTGGCCCTGCCCAAGGCGAGGTGGCTAGTGGTGGCCGAAGCCACCGAATCCATGACCCCCACCAAAACCACCAAATCCATGACCACCGCCGAAGAGACCGTGTCCGAACGGACCGCCCCCAAACGGCCCATGACCACCGCCGAACGGCCCACGTAGTCCCGGTCCCCCGCCGAACGGACCATGACCCCCACCGAAGAGACCGCCGCCGAACGGCCCACGTGGTCCCGGTCCCCTGCCGAAGGGGGAACGGGGCACCGGGGGCTGGAGTACCGGCGCGCGGGGAATGAACACCGGAACAGGCGGCGCGACCACCGGCACCCGCGGCGCAGCGGGGATCGGCACCGGCACGTTCATTGGACGAGGCACTGCGACGGGCGCCGGCGACGCGACTCTCGGCTTCGGCACCGAAGCTGGACGCGGCGCGGGCACGGAATGCGTTGGTACGACAATGTTTTCGTTAGGGTTGGGCCGCAACGCAACTGTGGGGCGAATGCTTATTGCCAGCGCAATCTCCAGCGCCACCACCGCGGTAGTGAATATCACCGCCAGCGTGCTGCCCACCAGCAGAATAGATTTGCGGCGCTGCGCGGCCTCGTCGAGACCCGTGGCGGTCTGGGCATCAGCGTCCTCGTCCGGCACGGCGCTGTAGGCCATGTCTACCCGGCCTTTCCGGGCGTCGTCGGCAGGCACCGGAGCGGCTCGATAGTCGGGCAGATATCCGGGGAGAAGTCCCGGCGACGGCCCCGCGAGCGCCAGGGGGTCCACCTGGCCGGTCCCGGGGTCGAGTGCGTAGGCCAGCGCCGCGGTTGATGAGGCGAACAACGGCGCATTCGCCGACGCGAGCGCCGCACCGCGGGCGAGAGCCATTTCCGTCTCGTCAGGCACCGACACATCGAGCGAGGTCGCGGCCTCCAGCGCCGGTTTGATCAGCGGGATGTCGACGCCGGAGCCGACGACGACCACGCCATTCGGGTCCGTTTCCAAAGTCTCAGCGCCGGCGATCATTTCGACGAGCTCGGCCACGGCCCGGTCCTCGTCGTCAGCAAGAACTCTGCGGTGCACGTCGGTGACCGAGCCGTCGGCGGTGTTGATCACGGCCAACGTGGCGGTATACGGCTCGACGAAGAGCAGCGCGGTGCGCGCGTAGTTGGTGGCGTCGCCGACGGCCTGGGCGAGGGCGGCCGCGGCCATAAAGGCCGAGACGAGCATGACGTTCTGGATCTTGTGGGCGATCAGCGCATCGCGCAGCAGCGCGGCCTCAGCGTGATCGGTCCACGTCACTCCGCTCGAGAGCAGTTGGAAGCCGCCCTCGGTGGCGCCTTCCCGAGTGCCCAAAATGGCCGAGATCACCTGCGAGGGCGCACTCGCGGGCGCCTCGTCGCCGGCGACGTCGAAGTCGTCTTGGTCGACGGTGACCCCGTCGGCGCTTTCCCCTTCGACGAGCACCATGCGCACCTTCGTTGGCGCCATTGAGACGCCAAGCACGATGCCCACCACCGCGTTAAACTCCCTCTGAGTTTGTTCGCTGCCCTGCGCTGGCAGCACATTCTGACCGTTCACCGGGTCTTTTAATGCCACGGCAGTGCGGGCTCAAAGATCCGGGATTAGCCGGGATTAGCTAGGCGATATTTTATTTGCCCCACCCCGATAATTCGACCCTACCCGCGCATCTTTAGGCGAGGTAAAGACCTGCTGTCGCGTCCGGACCACCTAGTGGTGGCCGCCGCCACCGCTGTGGCCGCCGCCGCCACCGAAGCCACCGCCACTGTGACCGCCGCCGCCGAAGCCACCGCCGAAGCCACCGCCACTATGGCCGCCTCCGCCGCCGAAGAAACCGCCACCACCAAGGCCGCCACCACCGTGGCCGCCTCCACCGATGGACCCGCCCGAAGGTCCGCCACCGCCAAAGAGACCGCCACCGATGGGGCCGCTGGGGGCATGGCCGCCACCGCCACCGCCAAAGGGCCCACCGCCAAAGGGGCCGCTGGGTGCGTGGCCGCCACCGCCGCCGACGGGCCCACCCGAAGGCCCGCCAAGGGGCCCGCCAAGGGGCCCGCCCGGAGCATGGCCGCCGCCACCGAAGGGACCGCCACCGCCGATCGGACCGCCCGGAATATGAATGGGAGCAGGGCCACCCTCACCACTTGAGCCCGTGCCGGGACCACCACCGGGCAGGTGGATGGGACCGCCGCCGGCGCCACCGGGACCCCCGCCGGGAACGTGAACGGGGCCACCGCCACCCTCACCTCCGGGACCAGTACCCGGGAAAGGGAAATGCCCGCCGCCGGGGCCCGAGCCGGGGTAGTGACCGGGGCCGTCGCCGTTGGCGCCACCCGACCCCGTGCCCGGAGGCGCAACATGCCCACCGCCCTGACCGCCGGGGCCACTCTGGGGGCCACCAGGCTTCGGGCCGGATTCTGGAGGAGTTTGATGCGGCAGTGACTGCGGGGCGGTGACCGGCGGCTCCGGGATATGGACCGGCGACGGTTGCTGCACCACAGGTGGTGGCACCACACGCGGCGGGGCCTGGATCACCGGCGGGCTCATGATCCAATCCGGAGCGGGCACGTGGACCGGCGGCACCAGAAGCGGCATTACCGGAGGCACCACGACCGGAACCGGCACGGGCGGAGCAATGGGCGGGGCCGCCGGCAGCGGCGGAGGAGCCGCAGGCAGCGGTGCCGCGAGGGCCGGCATCAAGGGCTTGGGCGCCGCCGCGGGCGCGGGCAGGGTGAACCTCGGCTTTGGGGCGGACGCCTCAACCGGCGGGGGCGCGGGAGCCGGTTGGGTTGGGACGATGAGGTTTTGGTTTGGGCTGGGCTGCACGGCCACATTCGTCGTGCGAATGCCAATCGCCAGTGCGATCTCGAGCGCGACCACCGCGCTGATCGCGATCACCGCCATCCCGCTGCCGAGCAGCAGCACCGGCCGGCGACGCGGCTGGCTTTCGTCTGGATCGATGAGGTTGGACGGATTGATGACGACGGTCGGAGCATCGGCGTCGTCGTCCGGCACCAGGCTGTAAGCGCGGTCGTCGTCGCCGTGCTCGGCGCTGCCGGCAAAGTAGGAAACGCCGAAGTATTCGGGCATCGCGCACGGGTCGACGGCACCGGTGCCCGGGTCCTGCGCGTAGGCCAGCGCCGCGGTCGATGACGCGAACAATGGCGCGTTCGCCGACGCCAGCGCGGCGCCGCGGGCCAGCGCCGTCTCGGCCTCTTCCGGCGCGTTCACGGTCAGTGAAGTCGCCGACTCCAGCGCCGGCTTGATGGGCCCGACGTCGACGCCCGAACCGACCAAGAACACGCCGCCGGGCGGTATGTCCAGCTTGTCGAGCCCGGCGATCATCCCGGTGAGTTGTGCGGTGGCCTCGTCGTAGGACTCGGCGACAATCTCTTCTTTGTAGACAGCGGTGATGGATCCGTCGGAGGTCTCGACGAGAGCCAGCGTCGCGGTCTCGGGCTCCACGAACAGCACCGCAGTGGTGTCGTAACCCATTGCCCCGCCGACGGATTGGCCCAGCGCGGCGGCAGCCAGGAAAGCTGAGACCAGCATCACATTCTCGAGCTTGTAGCAGGCCAGCGCGTCGCGGAGCATGGCCGCATGCAGCTGGTCCGTCCACGTGACTCCGATGGAGGAAAGCCGAAGCCCGGCATCGGCGGCGCCCTCGCGCGTACCCAGGATCGCGGAGATCACCCGATCGGGGACCGCGGTGGGTTCTGTGTCATCGGCGGCGCCGAGCGCAAACCCATCCTCTTCGACCACTGCACCGTCGGCGTTCTCGCCTTCGACCACGATCATCTGGACCGACGTCGGTGCGATCGACACTCCGAGCACGATATCCAAAACCAACCCCCTCCAAAGGTGTTGCCAGCCGGGCTGCGCCCGCGCGGAGGAGAAACCATTGACTATCTAATAATCCCGCAGGAACCGTGTGCGGGCACGCTCTGGAAGCTATGTAGACCTTATGAAGTTCTCATAGGAGCGAGACGGGGTCGGTCCCCGCTGGCCCTGGTACTTCGAGCCGACTCGCGAACTGCCGTAAGGGTGCTCGGCGGGGCTGGTCAATCGCAGGATGCACAGCTGGCCGATCTTCATGCCCGGCCACAGGGTGATCGGCAGGTTGGCGACGTTGGAGAGCTCGAGGGTGATGTGACCGGTGAAGCCGGGATCGATGAAGCCCGCAGTCGAGTGCGTCAGCAGGCCGAGCCGGCCCAGCGAGGACTTGCCTTCCAGACGCCCGGCAAGGTCGTCGGCCAAGGCGACCTGCTCCAGGGTGGAGCCGAGCACGAACTCGCCCGGGTGCAAGACGAACGGTTCTCCGTCGGTGGGTTCGACCAGCGTCGTCAGCTCGTCCTGCTGCTTGGCGGGGTCGATGTGGGTGTAGCGGGTGTTGTTGAACACCCGGAACATGCTGTCGAGGCGGACGTCAACGCTGGAGGGCTGCACGAGGGCGTCGTCGAACGGGTCGATGCCCAACCGGCCGGCGTTGATTTCAGCCCTGAGGTCACGATCGGAGAGCAGCACGCGACGAGCCTATCTGTTGGCTAGTGCTCGCTGTCTGTCCTGGCTTCAGTCGGCCAGATACATTTCGCTACCCCTGGGGTAGCCGCCTCCGGTCGTCGTGACGTGGACGTGGTCGTAATGGCCGAGCCTGCTCGCTTGCGCTCCATTGGGCGTGTAGTAGACGCCGCGCCAAATCGCGTCCTGTACGCCGAACCGGTTCGCGTTCTTCAGCACGTAGGCGACGATCTCGTTGCCCAGCGCGATCCCCTGCGGGCTTTCGGGACTGGGGACCATCACATCGAGCGCCAGGCCGAGGGGATGCCAGGGCAGCGGATCCGGTCGCACACCGCCGATTTCGTGAATCTCGGGGAAGGTCGCGCTGATAGCTCGGGACGCCAGGATCGTTCTCACCTGCAGGCCCTGCTCCGACGCGAGTCCGACGGGTAGGAAACGAGAGCGAACGTGGTATCTCGATGCGACCGGCTGGGCATCCGGGGCACCCACACCTGCCGCGCTATGCGGCAAATTCGCCGCCGCCGCGATGATTTCCAAGCGGCTGGGCGCAACGTCACCAATAACGGGTTTGGCTTCGGCCTGAACGGCGAATGGACCGACATCGCCGGCCACCGCGAAGAACACCGCGGCGGGCGCCAGCAGCGCAGCCAGGACTACTGGCGACTTCCGCCGCTTCCTGGCTAATCTGTGCCGACCCACCCAGAGCACATTACGACACAATAACGAAATAATAAATGTGGGCATTTTAAATTTGTCAAGAATGCCGCATTCCGGCGTCGGTGTTGAACTGTTACGGCTGGTCCAGCGCCCGGATGCTAGCCTTCTGGGGCAACCGCGCCGATGTAGTTCAATGGCAGAACATCAGCTTCCCAAGCTGAATACGCGGGTTCGATTCCCGTCATCGGCTCCAGTTTGACCAGCCCGGTTCCCCGACTTGCCGACGCCTTGGCTTCATAACGCCCACATAACGTCCGCAGGATCCTGACACAGCTTCCCCGGTGACGATCAGTTCATCGAGCCGCGTGGCTCTTTACGTCCAGACCATGGCCGGCTGCCGAGATGTTGGGAGGCGTGGGTAATGGACATCGTGCTCGGAGTGTCGATGGCGCCGGCCTCGGTTCAAATGGTTCTGCTGCAAGGCGAAAATGCCGACGGCGCAACGATAGACGAGAACGAGTTACCCATCACCGCTGCCGACGACTCGCCCACCGTCAGCGCGTCTGATCGAGTGATCGCCGCCATCATGTGCACCCGCGAAGACGCCGCCGGCGCCGGACTCGAACTGGACTCTATCGGGGTGGCGTGCACCGACCAGCTCGAAGCCGCAGCCATGCGCGACGCGCTGGCGGCTCACAAGATTGAGAACGTGATGCTGGTCTCGGCGTTTCTGGCCGCGACCGCATTGACCCAATTTGTCGGCGGGGCAATGGGTTACGAGCGCACCGCAGTGCTTTTCGTGGAGCCCGACACCGCGACGTTGGCTATTGTCGAGACCTCCGACGGTTCCATCGACGATGTCCACGAAGAACGGCTGGATACAGCATCCGAGCAGATGGTCACCGCCGAGCTCGTGGAGCTGGTCGCCGGGCTTGACGAGCTACCAACGCCGCCGGGCGGCGTGTTTGTGGTCGGGTCCGGTGTCGACATCACCCCGATCAGGCGGCGCTTACAAGAGGCGACGTCGCTTACCGTGAACGTGCCGGAAGAACCGGAGACGGCACTGGCCCGAGGCGCGGCCCTGGCGTCCGCGAATGCGCTCACGTCGTCGACTGCTGCGCTGGCCTACGCACAAGACCCCGGCACCGGTGCGGTCGACGTGTCTGCCCTGCCCGAGTACTTGAGCATCACCCGCGCCGAGCTCGGTGAAGACGACCTTGCTTACAGCGCCGTGGTCGACGATGAAGCCGATGCCCCCACTGTCGTCATGGACGCTCCAGGTGACGGCGAGGCCCGTCCTAGGCCGGGCCTGCTGGTCGGAACTGCAGTGGCAGTAGCCGGCTTCAGCGCGGCGCTGGCCCTAGAGATCGCCCTGTCGCTCGGCATCCGCACGACTGTCGGTTCGTTGCCCGCCCCCATCCAGGGCATCATCGCCCCAGTCCAGCAGGTATTCGCACCCGCACCCCAAGTGGCCGCTATGAAGCTGGTGGCGCCGACGCCGTTGAGCCCACCCCCAGTGGCACCGCCACCGGCGGCTCCGGTTCCCGCGGCACCGCCCGTTGTGGTCCCGGCGGCCCCCGTTCCCCCGCCGCCGGCCGTGCCCGTTCCCGTGTTCGTCCCGCCGATCGCACCGGCTCCCGTGCCGCCGGTTCAGCTGCCCGACCTGCCGGCAAGCCCGCCCGTGGTCGAGGCGCCGCCGCGCCCGTCGCCACCGGCCGAACCGCCGCCGATCCACGTCCCCCCACCGATCTCGCCGCCACCCCACCGACTTCCTCCGGGGCAAAGCCCGCCGCCCAACTCCGGCGGTGGTGGACCGGCTAGCGGTCCGGGTCCTGTCCACAGCAATCCCGGCGGCGGTGGGCCGGATGGCGGTCCGGGTCCTATACACAGCAATCCCGGCGGCGGTGGGCCACACGGCGGAGGACCCGTTGACGGCCCCAGCCCCGGCCACGGCGCTCCCGGCGGCGGGCCAGCCGGTGGCGGTCAAACCCCCAACAGTGGCGGGCCAACCGGAGGGACTGAATCCCATAGCGGCGGCGCGCCTTCAGGCGGCGGGCCAACCGGAGGGGCTGAATCCCCCAGCGGCGGCGCGCCTTCGGGTAGCGGGCCACCCAGCGGCGGCGCGCCTTCGGGCGGCGGGCCAACCGGCGGTGGTGAAAGCCCCAGCGGCGGCGCGCCTTCGGGCGGCGGGCCAACCGGCGGTGGAGAAAGTGCGAGCGGCGGCGCGCCTTCAGGCGGCGGCGGGGGCGGCGAAGTCAGCAGTGGCGGCAGCTCCACCGGTGGCAGTAGCTCTAGCGGCAGCGAGACCAGCGGGGGCAGCTCTAGTGGCAGCAGCTCCAGTGGCAGCGAGAGCAGCGGAGGCAGCTCCAGCAGCAGCAGCAGCTCTAGCGGCAGCGAGAGTGGCAGCCACAGGTAGCGGGCTCTGACACGTTTTGACGCACCACTGTCGAACTTCGACCTTGTCTGCCAGTGCAGCAACGAAATATATTCCGCAGCAATCGATTTCATGGCACCGTACAGCGGACCCGCAAACATCTCATCCACTATCTGCAGGTAGCGTCTACCCCTATGGGTGCTTTGGATGGACGCGTGGCCTTGATCACCGGCGGGGCTCGAGGGCAGGGGCGCGCACACGCATTGGCGTTGGCGGCCGAAGGAGCCGACATCGTGGCAGCGGATGCCCCCGACGCAATGACGGACCTGACCTACCCCCTGGGCACCGAGGACGACTTACGGGAGACGACGAAGCTGGTTGAAGCGCTGGGCCGGCGCTGCTTACCGCTCACCCTGGACGTGCGCGATTCGGCCGCGGTCGGCGCCGCGATCAAGCAGACGGTCGCCGACATGGGCAGCCTCGACATCGTGGTGGCCAACGCCGGAATCGTCAGCACCGGGCTACTGGAAGACGTCAGCGACGTGGTTTGGCAACAGCTGATCGACACGAATCTGACCGGCGCATTTCACACCCTGCGCGACGCCATACCGGTGATGCGGCAGCAGCGGTTCGGCAGGATCGTCGTGACCTCCTCGATGGGCGGCCGCATGGGCATCCCCGAACTGGCCGCATACAACGCCACCAAGTGGGGTGTCATCGGCCTCGCAAAATCGGCCGCCTTAGAGGTCGCCAAGGACGGCATCACGATCAACGTCGTCTGCCCGACCACCGTGCAAACACCGATGGTGCAACCGGCTGGAAGTGATGACATCCCCGACGATCTGGTGCGCCGGATGATGAAAGCCAACCCAATACCTCAACCATGGCTGCAACCCGAGGACGTCAGTCGCGGCGTGCTGTATCTGGTCACCGACCCCGGGGTCATTACCGGAAGCGTGCTCGAGATCGGCCTCGGCGGCAGCGCGCGCATCCACTGACGGATTTTCGTCGGGCGGGCTGCGGTCATTAACCAGGGTTGACGCGCCGCCCGACGCGGTGCACTGTGATAGCCATCACATGACCACTGGTCACACCGGGCAGAAAGGCGGCAACTCATGACCACGAGAGACAAGTACACGGACGTGCCTGTGCCGTATTCGTGGGAGGTCCCCAGCGCCGGTGACGCGCGCTTCACGTGGGAGTACGACGAGGGGCGCGCGCGGCTCCTTTCCCTGTACCAAAAGGGCAAGGACAAGCAGTGGGATGCCCAGTCGCGCATCGACTGGGCACAAGACGTCGACCCGATGAATCCCATCGGACTGCCCGACGAATTCCATCCGCTGTTCAACAGCCCAATGTGGAACGCCGCAGACGACGCACGTCGCGCCGAGATGCGCCAGCACTTCCAGGCCTGGCAGCTCTCGCAGTTCCTGCACGGCGAGCAGGGGGCGATGGTGTGCGCGGCCAAGATCGTCGAGGTCGTCCCGGACTTGGACGCGAAGTTCTACGCGGCCACCCAGACCATGGACGAGGCCCGGCACGTCGAGGCGTTCTCGCGATTCCTGCAGGAGAAGGTCGACCTGGTCTACCCGATCAACAAACACCTGACCGTCCCTGCTGGAAGACACGCTGCGCGACTCGCGTTGGGACATGCCCTACCTCGGCATGCAGGTCCTCATCGAAGGGCTCGCCCTCGCCGCGTTCGGGGTGCTGCGTGACATGGCGCAGCCGGACTCGCTGGCCAAGCAGGTGCTTGCCTACGTCATGCAGGACGAGGCCCGGCACGTCGCCTTCGGCCGAATCTCGTTGAAGGACTACTACTCTGCGTTGACCGAAGCCGAGCGGGACGAGCGTGAAGAGTTCGTCGTGGACGCCTGCTACCTGATGCGCGACCGGTTCCGCGGCGAGGAGGTTTTCGAGACCCTCGGCCTTGACGTCCAAGCGTGTGCCGAATGGGTCGACACGTCGCCGCTGATGATCCAGTTTCGCTCGCACCTGTTCAGCCGCATCGTGCCGATCGTCAAGGACATCGGGTTGTGGGGCGACAAGGTGCAGAAGGCCTTCTCGGACATGGGTGTCCTCGACATGGCCGGCTTCGACATCGAGGCGCTAATGAAGGCCGATGAGGATCAGGCCGACGCGCTGGACAAGGCACACGCCGAGATGGCCGACCGGGCCCTCGAGGTGGACGAGGTGATCGCGGCGGGCGCGAGCTAACGGCTCGGCAGGCGCACAAACAGCGGGCTGACGCCGTAGTCAGCCGACGATCCGCACACCCCATCTGCCCAGCAGCGGCTGCACCAGGACGAAGTAGGTGGTGTTGGGGTCACCCGCGAGCGACGTGGACATCACGATGCCGACGGCGGTCACGGTGCCGTCCGCGTTCTTCACGTAACCGGGACCGCCACTGTCACCGGGCTGGGCGAAGATGCCGGCCTCGATGACTTCGCCGTCGATGCTCTTGATGGCGCCGCAGGTCTCACCGGTAATCGCACCGACCTTGCAGAACGGCATCCCCGCCTTGATCTGGGAAGCGCTCAACACGCCCCGGACGGGCTGGCCGCCGACATCACCCACCGGCGCGCCGACGCCCGGGTCAAGGCGGATGATCGCGGCGTCTCGTAGGTCGCCCACTTCCTCGCTGGCGGTGATGTTGCCGAGCGGGACGTTCTCGTCGTACGTGAACGGCGCGCCGTGGTTGCAATGCCCGCTGGTGAACAGGTAGTAGCTACCGTCGTTGCCTTGGGCCGCGAAACCCGTTGTGCACTTGGTGATTCCATCACTGACCTGGATTCCCGGTGCCGCAGGCGGCGCTGCAACCGCAGCGCCCGCGAACGCCATCGCGCTCATCACCGTGGCACCTGCCAGCCCGACCCCTCGAAGCCAACCACCGGGCACTTCGCTCTCCTCTGCTGATGTGTCAGGACCGCGTCCCGACATCACGTTTACATATCGGCCCGCTGTGGCCAAATCGTGACCAACACTTGATCAATTACTAACGCGCCCTTGCGCTTCCCCAGCTCAGCGCAGCTTTACCATTCCTATTGCAACTCTGTCAGTTAAAGGGAATTGGGGTCATGCGCGCGGATATTCGGTGTGCCGTTGCTGTCATCGGAATCGGCGCGAGTGTGGTCGCGGGGTCCGCCGTGGTGAGCCTGCCGGTGCCGGCAGACGTAAGCCTGGCGGCCGCGAGCCAGTCCTCCTACGCCTTCCCGATTGCGTCGCTGCTGCCGGCACGCGGCCAGGCCGTCGGTGTGGCGCATCCCGTGGTGGTGACCTTCCGCGCACCCGTCACCAACCGGCACGCGGCCGAACACGCCCTGGGGATCACGTCGACGCCCGCGATGACCGGCAAGTACCAATGGCTCGACAACAAAGTGGTGCAGTGGGTTCCCGACCGGTACTGGCCGGCGCACAGCACGATAGCGCTGACCGTGGAAGGCCAACCCACGGAGATCAAGACGGGCCCGCGGGTCATCGGCATTGCCAGCATCTCCGAGCACACCTTCACAGTGAGCATCGACGGAGTCGAGTCGGCACCGCCGTCGTCGCTGCCGTCGCCGCACCACCGCCCGCACTTCGGCGAACCAGGCGTGCTGCCGGCCTCGCTGGGTAGGCCGGAGTACCCAACCCCCATCGGCTCCTACACCGTGCTGTCCAAGGAACGCTCTGTACAGATGGATTCGAGCAGCGTCGGCATCCCCGTCGATGCCCCCGACGGCTACAACCTCACGGTTGAGTACGCCGTTCGTATCACCAACCATGGTCTTTTCGTGCACTCAGCTCCGTGGGCGGTCAATTCACTCGGCCTGGAGAATGTCAGCCATGGCTGCATCAGCCTGAGCCCCGAGGACGCCGAGTGGTACTACAACACGGTCAACGTCGGCGACCCGGTAGTCGTGCGAGAGAGCACCAACGAACTACCCTCGTCGTAATACCGTTGTCGCGCAGTACCTCTGGCGGTGCACCACGGCGTCGAGTGTGCATTGAGGGCGGGATTTTCGCTGATTTCTCGCCGTGGATTCACACTCGGTAAGGGAACGCGCATACGTCGCAAACGTTGAGACCTTATCCCCCACAACGAAAATGACCCGCTGGGCGTAACCCAGCGGGTCATTCAACTCGATCGGGAATCAGCCTCCGTGCACCGGCGAGGGACCGGGTGAAACCGGCTGACCGTTCACCGGACCGCCGACAGGCGCCGGACCGGTCGGCGCGTCCTTCACGCCGGACATGTCAATGAGTGGCGCCACCGGAATGGCATCCGCGACCCCACCCAGGGCAACCAGCGGAGCCCCCAGCGGCAATGGAGCAGCGATCGGCACTGGAGGCGCACCCAAGGGCAATGGAGCACCCAACGGCAGCGGAAGACCAGCCGGTACAGGCGGCCCGAGCGCAATCAGCGGAGCGCCGGCCGGAATCGGAACAACCCCCGGCCCTGGCACCACCAGCGGAACACCGGCCATGTCAGTCAGTGGAGCGCTGCAGGCCGCCGCGGGTCCGCCCGCCGCCACCGCTCCCCCGGCGCCCACCGGTCCACCGGCAGCAGGAGCGGCAGCCTCGCCCGACTGCCCGTACATGCATGCCCCGCCACCTGTCATATACGGGACGGCTGCCGCGTCCGGGCTCAACGCTATGGCGGCACTGCATAACCCAACGCCAGCAACAACTCCGATGTTGAATCGATCGAAGATCGTCATCAACGTCCAACTCCTTCATTCGCGCAGCAGAACCACATAGCCGACCCAAGTCGCCCCTCGACGACGCCCCCATTGTTAGTGGCACATGTAGAACACGACGCGCGCCGCACCGCGCCGTTTCCAAATGGTGACGTCACGACGGCATCACAAGTCGGTAGCGCGAATACTGCGCCGCACCAACGCAAAAGGACGTGCGACTCAGCGCGGCAACCGTTGGCTGTACAGGCGCACCAGCGGCCATGATCCCCGTCAGCACAATGGTGAATAGCGCTGCTGATGCACATGATTCGTATACGTCGGCGATCACAATGGTCTTGCCGCCCCGGACCACGACGCCGTCGGTCGGATGGATCAGGTTGTTGAAGACCTGGGCGGTGGTGGAAAGCCAGAACAGGCATGGCAGCAGCCAGTAGCTGCGGCTTCCGGTGACGGGTCGTACGGGGAGTCTGGTTTCGACGAGCGCGACGAGTTGAAAGATCAACCAGCCGGTGAGAAGCCAGCCGAAGTAGTTGGTCAGTGGCACACCCAGCGCACCGGTCGGGTGGTCGTAGGAGTACCAGTTGTGTGCCGTCGCCCCGACGGGGTCGTACACAAGGTCGTAGCCGCCGAGAATGAACGTCGCCACGAGGGGGGTGGTAAAGCGTTCGGCGCCACCGACAGCCACGGCGGCAACGGGCCGCATGATCACCCGAGCCAGCGCCCAGGCCAGCCAGCCAGCCGAACATGATCCAGCCGGTCAGGACCGCGAGCGGGACGCCGAGGGGTTTCACACCGGGCAGGTGATGGGTGTAGGAGCCGAACGGAAACCCGGTCGCGATGCTGATTGCTTCCATGGTGAAAGACACAACGCCGGCGATGACGACGAATGCGGCCATGCCGCGGAAGGTGTAGCCCAGCCACGCATGGACGACGACGAACAGGATGAGCAAGCCGGCTTGGGCAGCTGCGGCTTGAGCAGCCAGCGACGGCTGCACCGCCATCACCCCCACGGCGAGCAGCGTGAGGGCCAGCAAGACCCAACACGATGCCTGGAGAAGCTTCATCTGTACGGCAACCTCCGCGCTATGCGTTCGACAGCGGCAGATATGTACGCGCGCCATCCGCGCCGCATAGTTAGATCTCCACTATGGGCGAACGTGTCACGTTCCAAAGCTCCACCGGCGCGAACCTGGCCGGGATCATCGAGGTCCCGGACTCCGCGGTGCGCGGTTGGGGGGTGTTTGCGCACGGCTTCACCCTCGGCAAGGACTGTCCGGCCGCGGCGAGGATCTGCAAACAGCTGGCCTCGGACGGCATCGGCATGCTGCGCTTCGACGCGCTGGGTCTCGGTGGGTCGGACGGAAACTGGGGTGACGGGTCGTTCACCGTCAAGACCGACGACATCGTCCAGGCCTGCCAGTTCATGGTCAACCGCGGGACGCCGGCCGACATCCTGGTCGGGCATTCCTGGGGTGGCGCCGCGGTGATCGCCGCGGCGATGCGGTCGCCGGGCGTGCGGTCGGTCGTCACGGTGGCTGCGCCGTTTGACCCCAGCCACGTCGAAAAGCATTACGACGCGGTGGTTGACCGCTGCTTATCCGAGGGCAGTGTCGAGTGGCTGGTTGGCGGGCGCAAGCTGATTCTCAAGCGGGCATTCGTCGAGGATGTCCGTGCGGCTGCGCTGCACGACAAGATCAAAAGCTTGCGGCTGCCGCTGTTGATCCTGCACTCGCCCACCGATAACACGGTCGGCATCGAGAACGCGAGCGAGATCTTCCGCATGGCCCGCCACCCGCGCAGCTTCGTCTCACTCGAGGGCTCCGATCACCTGCTCACCGCCCGCGGCCAAGCTCATCGGGCAGGCCGGATCATCGGCGCCTGGGCCGACGCCTACCTGGGGATCGACGCCGAAAGCTAGCAGCAAGAACGCAATTCGCGGCAGCGACCCTCAGCGAAGCGGGCGAAATACCGGCAGAATCCGGTATTTCGCAGTAAAGCTGGCCTCGCGGTATTCGTCGCCGACCTCACCGTCATGGGCGACGACCGTCGGCTCATCTACGGCGGAGAAGCTGAATTCGGGCACCTGCAGCTCGTGGTAGAGCGGGCTGCGCCGTAGCCGTCCGAAAACGAGCGCGGTCAGGATCCGCGTGGTGGCGAACCGGCGACCCGTTTCGAGGATGCGCACGTCGATCAGGCCGTCGTCCATTCGGGTGCGACGAGACGGGGCGAACCCGGTCGGCAGGTACAGCGAGTTGCCAAGAAAGAACAGCGAAGTCAGCAGCGTCTTGTTGTCGTAGCGGATGCGGACGGGTTGATCGCTGCGCAGTGTGTGCAGCATCGCGTAGAAGCCGGCCAGTGGCTTGCCGATGCGCTTCTCCAGCTTTTCGCGCTGCTGCACGAACGCCGGATACGCGCCGATGCTGGCGGTGTTGATCACCAGTCTGACTTTCGTTGAGGCACACCAGATCAACGCGGGCCACACTGCCGCGACGGATGGCATCCACGGTCTTGCCCACGGCGTCGCAGCCGATGTCCTTCGCGAAGTGGTTGAGCGTGCCGGCGGGAAAGACAGCCAGCGGAAGCCCCGCATCGACGGCGACCGCCGCGGCGGTGGACACCGTGCCGTCGCCGCCACCCACCGCCAGCACCTCGGCCCGGGCGGCGGCGCTGCGCATCACCTGCTCGGGGTCATCGTCGGGACCGAGTTCCACGATCTCTGCCTTCGGCAACTCGGCACGAACCTCGTCGACGACGCGAGCGCCGGTGCCGCTGCCCGACGCGGGATTGATCACCAGGACCACGCCGGAGCCATCGGGCCGTTCCGGCGTCTCGATGCGCAGCGGTTCCGATTGTGGCAGAGCGGTTTCGACGACCGGCGGGACCAGCCGCCCGCCCAGCACCGCGATCCCGGCGCCGATGCCGAACCCCGCGACGACATCACCGGGGTAGTGCGCGCCGGTTGCCACTCGCGACAATCCGACCAGGCCGGCCAGTAAGGCCAGCCCGAAGCCCAGCGGCGGATTCTCCAGGCCCACGCCGACGGCGAACGCGGCCGCGCTGGCCGAGTGTCCCGACGGGAACGAGTTCGACGTCGGGCGACGGCGCGCCCTTCTGACCACCGGCACCTGGTCGTAGAGGGGGCGTGGGCGCCGGCGAATTCGCTTGGCGATCTGGTTGGTGAACAGGCTCGTCACACCGAGCGTCACGAGTCCACGCGTCGCACCGCGCTGCGCGGCCGGCTTCCTCGTCGCGAGCAGTCCGCCGGCGATGACGAACCACAGCTTGGAATGGTCGGCCGCTCGGGTCAGCGGAGGCATGACGCGTGTCGAGCAGCGGGGTGGGGGTTTCGGCCACCGCGACGAACAACTCGCGATCGAGGGTGCCCAGACCCCGGGTGATCTGCTTGATTCCACGCGCGCGCTGCCAAGGCCCCCTGCTCATTCGCTACACCCTAACGTTGCGACTGATAAGAATTGACGCACTATGACCAGGCGGGCGGCAGTGGACTATCACCAGAGGTGGCTGGCGAACGCCGAACGTCTGGGTGTTGCGGCGGCAGTCACCACCGCGATCGCCGGTCAGCACGGCGTCACGCCGGACAGCTTTCGGGTCCTCGAGAAGATGGCGGAGATCAACGACCCGGATGGCAAGTCGTTCTTTCTCATTCCACCGGGTACCACCGGCGACGAGGCGCGCGGCGCGACGTTGTTGACCTACATCCTCAACGCTGGCACCGGTTACGGCGACCCGACGAGCCAGCCCACCGACTTCCCCGAGACGCCATACTCCGCCGACGAGGTCCGGCGGATTGCCGATCGCCAGCAGGCGAACAGCTGGAGTTACGACCAGGACGTCGGGTTCG
The DNA here is from genome assembly GCA_963794245.1 of uncultured Actinomycetota bacterium. Lineage (GTDB taxonomy): Bacteria > Actinomycetota > Actinomycetes > Mycobacteriales > Mycobacteriaceae > Mycobacterium. The sequence goes on from CAWCDD010000011.1 coordinate 628,248, forward strand.
TGTACCGCAATGGTGGGCGCCTCGTCACCACCCCGAACGGCATGCTGATGGGCCTCGGCGGCAACCGGATCCAGCGGCTGTTCAGCCAGCAGGGCGGCACGGCGTGGGGCGACATCTTCATGGTCAACGTCGACGATTCCACCGGGCCTGCCCGACGGCTCCGTCAAATCATCGAGTCCGGGCACTCGTGGTACACCGACCGTAAGGGCCGGCCGCTGGAGAGCAATCTTGCGCTCGACCGGGTGCTGCACCACGAGGAGCTGCATTCCCAGCAGTGGGCCGCCAAAGGCCACTCGCGCATGATCACCGCCTACATTTGGGAAGTGATCCGCGACAGGCTGTTTGGCAAAACAAACCGGCTCGAAGCGCAGGCCGGCCTGGCCGATGGCGGCTACCTGTAACCGCCAGTGCACCGGTTATAAAGCGCGAATTCCGTTGTGGAGCACCATTAAACCGATCAGGACCAGGATTGCCGCCATCAGTGCGGCATTGTTCTTCTCCATCCAGTCTCTGACGCGTTCCAGGAAATCGTCGAGGCGGTGACCCGCGGCCACGTAGGCCAAGATGGGGATCGCGACCGTTGACGCGGACACGGCGACGAAGACGATGCCGGCGCTGAGTTTGTCGACATGGTCGAGGTCGCTGGTACCGATGGCCAAGCCGGCCGCCAAGTTCATCAGAAGCACCTCAAGGCGGACCACGGTCAGCACCAGCCCGGTGATGGCCGCGCGCCTGGGGCGCATGGTGCTAAAGGAACGCATCCAGGCCGGCGACTCGGTGTGACTATGCCGGGTCACCCACCGATAGATGCCGAACAGGATCAGCGCGGACCCGAGTACCACCCTCAGCCAGGACGCCCACGTCGGTGTCGACTTGTGCATATCGCCGAGCCCACCGGAGCCCGCGACGAAGAGCACGGTCTGCGCCACCAGCCCGAACAGCCACCCGCCGAGGAAAGCCAGCCCGGCAGGCCGCGGCTGTGGCGCGTGCAGCACGAGGACAGCCGGGATGATCGACAGCGGAGAGACGGCGATGACCAGCGCCAGCGGTACGAGCGTGGGTAACAGCGAGCTCCAGCTTCCGGCCACGGGCAGCAATCCTCTCGTTGACATCGTTGCCGGGCCACCGAACGCGGTGCGCTCGCCGTCCGGGCTTCGCTGAACACGCCTAGGTGGTTGTATGTGATTGCAGCGCAACCTTCGAGCAAGACACTAGGGGAAGAACGCGTGGCTCGGATCCACCTTGGGCACATTTTTCACCTTGCCGGCTCTCCGCTGGTATCCGAAGCCGTCCACGCATTGGTGTCCATCCCGGAAGGCGCGTTAGTAGTCGGGGACGACGGCAGGATCGCCTTTTGCGGTGACCGCGCCGGTGTCCCGCTGAAGTTCCGATCAACACCCGTGACAGATCACCGGCCGGGGTTTCTGCTGCCGGGGTTCGTCGACGCCCACGTTCATTTCCCGCAAACCTTTGCGGGCGACTCGTACAACGGTGGGCAGCTGCTGGAATGGCTGAACAACTGCATCTATCCCTCGGAAGCCCGCTTCGCCGACCGGAACTTCGCACAGCGGGCGGCGGTCGAGTTCTGCGATCGGCGCATCGCGAGCGGGACGACGGCCGCCATGGTCTTCGGCTCGCCGTTTCCCGACGCGCAGGATGCGTTGTTCACCGAAACCGCGCGCCGCGGCCTGCGGATCGTCAGCGGCCGCGGCATCCAGACCGTTGGGCCGCCGGCGGCCAAGCCGTTGATGACGTCAGAAGACGACGCGATCCGGCTGGCCCGCGAAGAGATCAACAAGTGGCATGGGGCGGACACCGGCAACGTGAAGACCGCCCGGCTACATGTGGCGCTGGTACCGCGATTCGCGATCGCGGTAACCACCGAGACGCTGAAAAGGCTTGGCGAACTGTATGACTCGGTGAGAGATCGCGGCGTGTACTTCCACACTCACCTCAACGAGAACGATCGCCCGGGCACCGGCGAAGTCGATACGACCAAGCAGACCTATCAGGTCGACTCGTACCTGGACACCTATGACGGCAAGTTTTTGCCCGGCTCGAAAGCGGGCGGCCCGAGCATGCTCGGGCGGCGCAGCATCATGGCGCACGCGGTGCACTGCCAAGACATGGAGTTGCGGCGGATGTCGGAGACCGGCACGTCCATCGCACACTGTCCCGTCTCGCAACAGTTCCTCGGATCCGGCACCATGCCGTGGCGCCGGACGGTTGCTTCCGGGGTAAACATCGCTGCCGGAACGGATTTCGGCGGCGGGGACGAGTGGCCGATTCCGCAGGTGCTCGCCGCGGCCTTCAAGGTGCACATCGGTGAGCCGGGCGATGCGAGCGCGTCCATGCATCCGGCCGAGATGCTGTTCATCGGCACGCTCGGCGGTGCCCGCGCGCTCGACATGGAGGATCGCTTCGGCAACTTCGACGTCGGAAAGGAGGCCGACTTCGTCGTCATCGACCCGAACCGCACGCCGGCGCTGCGGGCCGTGATCACCGAGGGCGTGCGCTCCGACGACCCGGCCATGGCCCGGGACCAGACGCTGTTCGGGTTGCTGATGCGAACGCGCGAAACATCGATCGCCGGCACCTACGTGCAGGGCCGCCGGCTGTAACCGTCCTAGCCCTTTCGGCGCAGCGTCCAGGCCGGTATCCAGTGCGTCACGCTTCTTTGCTTGGACCCGTACACAATTGGGTAGGTCACCAGCCCCCACCAGTCGCCCTGCTCGCAAAGGCCCCAGCAGCTCAGCCGCCCCTCGACGACCTTGTGCAGCTGCAGGCCGTTGGGCTGATACCTGCCCGAGCGGTGCGGCTCGCGCGGGAAAAGCACCGTCAGATCGATCAGCACGGCGATCGGCGGACGCACCACCCGAAACGGGCTGCGGACCGGCTGCCCGTTGTATCCGATCGACGCGAGCGACCCCATTGTTCGATCATACGTTCGAATAATGGACCTCAGGTGGAGTCCGTTCATTTGCCACTCGGCCGAGTCCGGGTTTGCGTCTGGCACCATAACGGTGTGTCAGGGCGTCGCGTGCTGGACCCGCTGATCGTCGGAGTACTGGCCACCGCGGTAAGCCTTGCCGGCGCGGGCCGTCCCTCTTTCTGGTACGACGAGGCCGCGACCATTTCGGCCGCCTACAGTCGTTCGCTTGACCAGCTGTGGCAGATGCTCAGCAACGTCGACGCCGTCCACGGCCTGTACTACCTGCTGATGCATGGCTGGTTCCAGCTTGTCGCACCCACCGAGTTCTGGTCCCGGGTGCCAAGCGGTCTGGCCGTCGGGGGCGCCGCGGCCGGAGTGGTGGTGCTGGGCAACCAGTTCTCCTCTCGCACCGTGGCGGTGGCCGCCGGGGTTATCTGCGCGGTGTTGCCGAGGTCGACATGGGCAGGCATCGAAGCCCGCCCGTACGCGATCTCGATGATGGCCGCGGTGTGGCTGACCGTATTGTTCGTCTACGCCACCCGTCGTCACAACACATGGGTCTGGGTGGCTTACGGTGTCGCCCAAGTGGTTTCGATCGTGTTCGATATATACCTGGTGCTGCTGGTGCTGGTGCACCTCGCCTTCGTGTGCGCCTTCCTGCGCACCCGAACGGTCGTCGCCTCCTTCGTCGTCACGTCCGTTCTGGCGAGTTGTGCCGTGGCGCCGTTCTTGGTCGTGGCCGCGGGACAGGTGCATCAGATCAGTTGGGTCGCACCGATCGGGCACCGGACAATCGAAGACGTGACGGTTCAGCAATACTTCGAACGGAGCCCGCCGTTCGCCGTGTTGTCGGCACTGGTGATCGCGGTGGCCATTGCCGTGTGGCGCTGGACATCGGTGAAACTGGTTGCGGCAGAACGGCAATTGCTGACCTTGGCGATTGCGTGGCTGCTGATACCGACCGCGCTGATCGTGGCGTGGTCGGCGTTGGTTCATCCGATCTACACGCCGCGCTACTTGTGCTTCACCGCGCCGGCGATGGCACTGGTCCTGGGCGTCTGCATTGGCGCATTGGCGGCCAAACCGTGGGTGGCGGCGGCACTCGTCACCGGATTCGCTGTCGCCGCGGCCCCGAATTACGTTCGGGTGCAACGCAGCCCGTACGCCAAGTACGGGATGGACTACAGCCAGGTGGCCGATCTGATCACCGCCAAGGCGGCGCCGGGCGATTGCCTACTGATTAACGACACAGTGACGTTTATGCCCGCACCGATGCGGCCGTTGATGGCGGCGCGCCCCGACGCCTACCGGAAGTTGATCGACCTCACCCTGTGGCAACGGGCAACGGACCGCAAGGACGTCTTCGACACCAACCTCATCCCGGAAGTCGTCGCCAAACCGCTCGGCGGTTGCCACGTCGTCTGGATCATCACCCAGGCCGACGAGTCGCTGCCCGCCCACGAGCAGGGTTCGGCGTTGCCGCCCGGGCCGCGCTACGGAGCGACACCGGCCTTTGCGGTCCCGCACGACCTGGGCTTCCGGCTGGTCGAACGCTGGCAGTTCAACCTTGTTCAGGTGTTCAAAGCGACGCGGTGATCACCAGATGCGGATGTAGTCGACGAGCATGCTCGCCGGGAAGTTTCCCGCGGCGGGGTCGCCGGCGCCGACGCCGCCGACCGCAAGGGTGAACATCGGCGTCATCCAGTAGCCGGGGTTGTTGAACGGCCAGCGCATGTCCTCCGGCGGATTGCCGGCGACATGGATGGGTTTGTTGGGAACCTTGAAGTACTCGGAGCCGTCTCGCGAGAACTCGAATCCCTTTTCACCCCAATACATTCGCCAGGTGTGCCAGTTGCCGTCGACCAATCCGGGAATCGATTTGCCTTCCCAGGTCTTACCGTTGGATGCCGCGTGAACCGTGGTACCGGGCGCCCATTGGCCGTTGCCGTACCACTCGAAGATGTCGACCTCGCCGTCGGGCAGCGGGTCCTCGTTGACACCCCAGAACGACGGCCACAACCCGGGAGTCAAGCAGTCCAGCTTGATCTTCGCTTCCCAGGTCTGGTTGATCATGCTGCGGAAGTTACCGCGCAGCTTGCCGGTGTAATAGGCGTTGCCCAAGAAATCGTGTGTGGCGCACAGGACGAGGTTGGAGTGGCCGTCCTGGAACACGTTTTGGCGGTCGTCGCGGTAGATGCCCTCGACGGGCGGGTAGACGTCGTCCTGCCAGGTCTGGATCGTCCACTTGCCCGGATCGGGAGGAGAGCCCGCGGGCCCGTCGAACTCGTCGGCAAAGATGTACGGCCCACCCGGGCCGGCAGTCGGCGCGTCCGGAGGTGCGGGGCGCGCCGCGGCTTCCGGGAGCGGCATCGACGCCGCCGCGGCCAGCATGCCGAGCCCCGTCGTCAACAACATGCGGCGACGATCCATATCCACCTACCACCAATCGCTAAAGCCGGGGCGTCCGACTCGGCACGGTTCCCCCCGCGGCCAACTCTCGCAAACGGTGTTATACAACCATGCGCGCCGATGGTACGCACCCGCACCCGGCGGCTTAGCAGACACGCACCCAGTCGACCAGCATTTCCGCCGGGTAGGCGCCCGCCGCGGGGTCACCGCCACCCGAACCGGGTTCAAGGGGTGCCCGCAGCATAAAGCAGTTCTTTGAGCTGACTTTGCTGCTCGGCGGTGAGCCGCGTCAGAATTCGCTGTTCGGCTACCTCGACGGCGGTGTCCGCGCGCTTCAGCAGGGCCTTGCCGCGCCGCGTCAGCCGGGCCGGCATCGCCCGGCCGGCCGGAGCCGAAGCCGGGCGGCTCAGCGCACCCCGGTCCTCGAGTGCGCGCAGGACTTGGTTGGCCGCCTGCGCCGAAACGTTGGTACCGCGGGCCAACTCGGCACTGGTAAGTCCGGGGTGTTTGGCCAGGATTCGCATACACACGAATTCCGGCAGGCCGAGCCCCAGCGGCTTGAGCTCCGCGGTCACCTGGGGCCGTAGCGATGCCATCACTCGGTACAACAGGAACCCCAAAGGCTCATCGCGGGAAGGACTCATGCCCCACATGCTGGCATGCGCAGATCCGCGCACTGCAGGCAACCATCAATTTAGTTGACATCCCCACTGTCGGTGGTATCAAGGAAGTTGATAATCAGGTACGGAAAGGAACTTCAGATGTCTGGTGGATTTTTCGGCGGCTTCGGTGGACCCGGCGCAGGTGGTTTCGGCGGTGGCCCAGGCGGCTTCGGCTTTGGCGGCCCGGGCGGTTTCGAGGGTGGCCCAGGTGGTTTCGGCGGTGGCTGGGGCAAGCATGGCTGGGGCCACGGCGGACCGGGCGGCCCCGGATTCGGTCCCGGTGGTCGCCCGCCACTGAAGCGCGCGGCGTTCGTCACCGCGGCGCTGTTGCTCGACGGGCCGGCTGACGCCGCGCAAATCGTGCAACGGGTATCCGACGCAACCGACGGGGCATTTACCCCTCCGCACGACGTAGCAGAGCTTGCTATCGGACTGCTCGCCGGCCGCGGCGTGGTGACCGTCGACAATGGCGTGGCAACCCTGACCGAGCTGGGCAAGAACCTGCTGGCCTGGCGAGGCGTCAGCAGCGAAACCGCACATGCTTTCCTGGGGCGGGCGGCCAAGTTCGGCGACGTGTTCAAGATCCGCAGGGAAATGTTCGAGATCGCCGGGCTGGCACGCACGATCACCTGGACGGGCACCGACGAGCAGAAGGAAAAGCTCGCCGAGACCCGGACCAAGGTGCTGGAAGCCCTGCGCGAGGCCAAGAAGACGCTGCACCGCGTCCTCGGCGAGGATTAGCCCCTGGGGCTCGTCGAGATTGCCGTGGTGGTCGTGCTTCCACCCGGATGACAGCCATGACGGCAATCTCGGCACCACCGCCTGAGGCGCCTCAGGCGGACGCGGGCTCGCTGATCTTGACCAACGTCTTGCCGATGTTGGCGCCGGTGAAGAGCCCGTTGAGCGCGTCGACGCACGACTCGATTCCTTGAAAGATGGTCTGGCGGTGCTTGAGCCGGCCTTCGGCCTCCCATTGACGTAGTGCGGCAAAGGCTTCGTCGAAGCGGCCCCATTGGTCGAGCGCGTTGAATCCCTGCATCAGCGCGGTCTTCGACAGCAGGTTGACGTAGTTGGCGGGCCCGGGGTGCTCACCGGTCAGGTAGCTGGAGATGACGCCGCAGAGCACGACTCTCGCGTTGGCGGCGAGCCGGCCGAGCACCGCGTTGAGGATCGGCCCGCCGACGTTGTCGAAGTAGACGTCAACCCGCTTGGGGCAGTGCTGCTTCAGCGCGGCCGGCAGATCGTCGTTCTTGTAGTCGATGCACGCGTCGAATCCGAAGTCCTCGACCACCGCGCGGCATTTCTCGCGGCCCGCCCGCGATGCCCACCACCCGGGCGCCGGCGATCTTGGCGATCTGCCCGGCGACCGATCCGGTGGCGCCCGCGGCCGCCGAGACCACCACCGTCTCCCCCTCTTTCGGTTTACCGATGTCGGTCATGCCGAAGTAGGCGGTGGCACCGGTCGGCCCGTAGACCGACATGATCGCCAGCTGGTCTTCCTCACCCGGGATGGGCGTGCTGAACAGGTCGTCGCGGATGATCACGTACTCCTGGAAACCGGTCAGCGTGGTGATCACGTCGCCGACCGCGTAGGCGTCGCACCGCGACGCGACGACTTCGCCGATGCCGGCCGACCGGATCACCTCGCCGAGCTGCACCGGCGGAAGGTAGCCGGGCTGGTCGTTCAGCCAGGTCCGCACGGCCGCGTCGAGCCCGACGTAGGTGGTTCGGACCAGTGCTTCCCCGTCGGCGGGCTCCGGTGCCGGCCGGGTGATCAGCTCGGTGTCGTCGGGCGCAACCAGCCCGGTCGGGCGGCGACGAAGGAGGATCTGGCGATTCGGCATGTCGGGCACGCTGCTGAAACTACCCATTAGCGGCCGTCCAGTGGGAGCATCTGTCCATGGAATCGCAGGACGACCCGGAAAAGCGGATTCGGGACCTGGAGCGCCCGCTGGCTGAGACCGCACGCGCTTCGGAACTGGGCGATGTGCCGCAGGGCGCCCAGGCCTACCCGCCGCCACCGCCAGGCGCAATACCACCACCACCGCCGCCGCCGATGTACGGCTATGGCGGTCCCTTCGGCGGGCCCGCGCCGAAACCGCCATCAGGCAACCGGATGTGGTGGATCCTCGGCACGATCATCGTCATCGGTGTGCTGGCTCTCGCGGGTGGCATCGCGGCCTTTGCCGCACATCAACTTTCCGGTGTCCGTTCGATCATCAACTCCTCCGGCGTGACCACCACGCCCGTGACGACGACGCCGCGAACAACGACGCGCAGCCCGCGGTCGTCGACCAGTGCGACACCCAGTTCCGGCCCCTCGACATCGCCGCTGGCACCGCAAGGCGCCCCACTCAACGTGTCCGGCATCAACGAGAACAAGACGATCGCGTGCAACGACAACGTGGTCACCGTCAGCGGGATTACCAACACGATCGTGATCACCGGCCACTGTGCGAGCCTGACGGTGTCCGGCATGCAGAACTCGGTCACCGTCGACGCAGTCGACACGATCGATGCGTCCGGCATGAGCAACCATGTGACGTTTCACTCGGGCGCGCCGAAGATCTCCAACTCCGGTGTCGACAACACCGTCACGCAGGGCTGAGGTGCGTCAGTCGGCGGCCATGGCGCCGGCGTCACGTCTGAAACTCTCAGCGTTATCCCTGCAAGTGGGAACGCCTGAGAGTAGGCGGCTTAAGTTTGCTCGTCCGAATCGTCGTCGAGCACGCCGACCGCAATGCCGTACGGCAGGAAGCGCACCTTGCGCTTCGGATCGACATTGTTCTTGTTAGCCCGCAACGCGTCGAGCTCGCTGGCGTACACCTGCTCGACCTGCGCGCCACCCGTGGCGTCCACGGTGTAGATCGCCCAGACGCCGTCACCGGCTTCGCCGGCGGTTTCCGGCCCGGAACGGGGCCGACGTGACAGGTCGTCGAAGAATGCCGACCAACCCGTCCCGGCACCCGGAGCGGCCGCAAACCTGCTGATCCGCTGGAAAACGTCGCGCAGCCCCTCGCTGCCCTCCCTGATCACCCGATCGAAATCGTCGGGATCAAATCCGAATGCTCCGTACTCGCCCACGCGGCCTCCTTGCAGCTCGTAGCGTTAGTCCCAGTGTGCGCCAGTGCGGGGCGATCCGCCACGGAGTTTGCTCCCAGCCGAACGCCACCCGCTAGTAGCCGGGGCCCAGGAACGGGTTCTGCGAGTACCCGCCGCCGGGATATCCGCCACCCGGATACCCGCCGCCCGGATACTCCCCGGGATATTGCTGGGCCGGATACTGCGGAGCCGGGTTCGCGGGCGCCTGACTTGCCGGCACCTGAATCGGGATGGGCACCGGCAGCAGCGGAACGTGGATCCACTGCGTGGTCATCGGCACCGTCGTCGTGGTGGTCGGTGTGGTCGTGGGCGGCGGCGGTGGAGGCTCGGAGGTCGGGGTCGTCATGGCCGTCGTGGGCGGCGGCGCAGTCGTCGTCTGGGGTGGCGGCGGCGGACGGTGTGTGGTGTAAACCGGCGGCGGCTGCGTGGTCACCACGACGGGTGGCGGCGGAGCCGACGAAGGCGGTGGCGGTGGTGGGGGCGGAACCGAGCTGGGCACCGGCGCGGCGGTCGGCGGCGGCGGCACCGCCGTCGGAGGCGGTGCGACCGGACTGGGCACCAGCGTGCTGACCGGTGGCAGCGGCATGGGGGCGACCGAGGGCACCGGAGGAGCTTGGCGGTTTTCAATTCCCGTCAACGTGTACGCCACACCACCGACCGCGGTCATGGCCACCAGCGCGAACATCCCGACGACCAACTGGGACAGCCGCACCCGCCGCCACGCCCGGTCCCGGGGTGCGTCGATCACGTTCAGGCGCATCGACCAGCCGCCGGGGTTGCTTTCTTCGTCGAAGGCCTCCGGCGTGTAAGGCACCCTGATATCGCCGGGGTATTCGGTTTGCGACCAGGCCAACTCGCGATCGGTGAGAGCTTCCTCGTCGATCACCAACAGGTCACCGGCGGGCAGTTCGATGATGTCGCTGCCCGACGACGCGGCGAGCAAGCCGACGGACGTCCGGGTGCGCAGGTCGAGTTCTTCACCGCGCACGGCCAGCAGCAGAGCGCCGGCGGCGGCCGCGGATGCGGGTTGCGAAGGTGACACGACAGGTCGGCGGCTGTGCACCGAAAGGCGTTCGTTGACAAGAGGAATGCTGGCGCCACCGCCGACGGTCACCACCGCCGAAAGGTCACTCCAGCCCTTGCGGTGCCGGCACAGCATGTCGTCGAACGCGTAGATCAGTCCGGTGAGCCGGTCCTGGATCAGGTCACCCAGCTCGTCACGGGTGAACTTCATGGTGGCCCTGCGGCCGCCGAGTTCAGCCGCGAATTCTGTTGCCCGCTCGGTGGATAGCTGCTCTTTGGCGGTACGGCACTGCTCCCTGAGCCGGACGATTTGTCCGACTGCGGCGGTGCTGGCCGGGTCGATTCCGCTCCCGTGTCCCAGCTCCTCGAACACGCAGAGCAACAGCGCCTGGTCGATCTCGTCACCGGAGAAGTCGGTGTAACGCATTGTGTCGCTGAGCGGTTTGAAATCACCCGCGAGGTCTACCAACGTCACTGACGTGCCCGAGCCGCCGAAATCAAGCAATCCGACGACGCCGGTTGCGGCAAGGCACAGCTCGGCGTTCGCCGCCGTTAACGACGCGATCACATCCGACACCAGGCGCGGTGCCATACCGCTTCGTACGAAACCCAGATGTGTTCGTAATCCGTTGCGTAATGCCTGTGTAGTACCGGGTTTCCAGTACGACGGAACAGCGATCGAGATCTCCGACGAACCCGCGTCCGCGCCGGCTGCCAGCACCATCGCGTCCAGCGCTTCGACCATCAACAGATCGGGGTCGTGAGCGGAGCCATCGCCGGACACCAACGCCACCGAGTCGCCGACGCGGTCGACGAACCCGCTCATCAACATGCCGGGCTCAGTAAGGTTCGGGTCCTCTTCGGGGAGACCAACTTTCGGTGCGCAGTGCGGGTACAGCGTCAGTACCGCACGACGTGATACCGGCGGGTTTCCGCTAAGCGCTGCGACCAGGTTGGTGGATCCGATCGACAACCCAAGTGGGTCGTACATAGAGCGAATACTTTCGTCTATAGGGGTCGGTGGCCAGCGTTAACGATAGCCGCGGACACGCGGAAAGCCGATGCTTCGCAATGCCATTGGTATCCGCTCGATGCGGTTGTGACACCGAAGTGGTACCACAAACCCCTTGACAAAATGCTGCGCGTCAGACCACGGTGAGCGGCAGCGAACGCCTCGGCTCGAACTGAAATGTCGCTCCGCCACTGACTCTGACCACCGAAACCTCTGGCAGTTCCTCGGCGCGAGTGTCGGTTTCGATGAATTCCGCGGTCCAGTCTGTGGCCGTTCCGCTAACTCGGACTTCGACGTGCGGTTCCACCGCGGTGGCGATCGCCTGCAGCGGCTGAACGGATCCCGGTGAGCACAACGAGATCCAGGAAGCGTCGTCGTGCGCCGGCGACGGCCGGACGTGCAGCCGGTTCGACTCCACCTCTGCGGCAACGTAGCCCACGGGGTTGCACAGCGGGTGCAACTCGAGGACGCGGCGCACCCCATCGATCCCGCCCGGAAGTTTGAGGGCGTGATGAATGCGTTCGGCGGCCAGGCCCGCGATGCCGATCAGGCCGCGGGTGCAGACGCCGAGGGCTTCGGCCTCGTCGGCGGCACGCGCCCGCACCGCGATCGCGAACGACAGATAGAGCAGATGCATCTGCAGGCAGACCTCGTCGGCCATCCGGACCAGGGCCGAATGCGAGAAGGCGGCAAAGTCGAAATCGGAGAGCAACGGACCCGAGTAATCCGCCTGCCCCTCGTCCGAGGGGTCGATGGCGCCGAGTTCCCATGTCGCAGCCCGTGTTTGGCTGACGATGTCCAGGGCCGGGATACTCTGCGCTTCGGGGTAGGACTCGTCGATGATAACGGTCCACGCGCAGTGCGGATGCCGATCCGCCGGCGTTCGCGGCGGGCGGTGGATGGGGCGGACCTGGGCCCGGGCGTTGGTCGCCACCGCGGTGGCATCGAACGTCGGATCCTCGATGGTGTGGCACATCCCGAACACGTACTGCTCGCCCATGGGTTCCACGTCGAGCAGGGCGCCGCAGTGGTCGAGGTGGAATTCGCCGTTCCATCGGTCGTGGACGGTGTACCGGAAATCCATGAATTGCGGTGGGGCGCCGATGTCGAGCTGCAGGCCCTTGAAGATGGTGGGCACATCGTTGCCCACGTAGTTCAGCGCTTGCTGCATGCGCCTGGTGTAGACGGGGCTGGCGCCCGCCCATTCCTCGATGGCGATCTGCACCATCTCATCGCGGCCGAACGAGGAAATGCACCAGGCCATTCCGGATCGGTCGATCAGCTGCCCGATCAGCAGCAGTTCGGGAACCAGGACGGCCAGCTGCTCACGGGACAATTGCGCATATCGCGAGGGGCTGCTCACGCTACAAAAATAGACTCGACTATGTTATAAAGTCAACAATGTCCATTGCTGCAGGCCAGACGCCCGGGCGCTCGGTCAGTCCGACCCGGCGCACCAGCGCGCCGCGCAAGCGTGGCGACGACACCCGCGCGAAGATCATCGACGAGACGGTCCGCTGCATCCAGGAGGAGGGTTTCGCCGCCGCGACAGCCAAGCACGTGGCCGAACGTGCCGGCGTCACGTGGGGCGTCATCCAATACCACTTCGGGGATCGCAACGGCCTGCTGATGGCCGTCGTCGACGACGGAGTGGACAGACTGATCGAGAGCCTGTCGTCGGCCGACGTCAGCGAACTACCGCCGCAACAGCGCATCGAGGTCGTCATCGACACCGCGTGGAGTTGCTACAGCAGTCCGACGTCGCTGGCCGCCTTCGAAATCCTGCGGGCAACCCGCGGCAGCCTGGGTCAGTCCTCCCGGCGGCACCTGCTCGAAATGAACTCCGCGATCGCCCAACTCGGCCGGCTGATCACAACGGATCCGGCGAATGCTGGTGTCGCCGAAGTGATTTGGGCCACGCTTCGAGGTGTGGTACTGGCCCAGATGGTCACCGGGACGGCCATCGATTGGAGCGTGGAACGACGGGCCCTGATCGACATGGTCACCCGTGTGCTGCAATGACGGGATGACCCTCGACGATCTGGCCGACATCGAAGCCATCAAGCAAGTCAAATACCGCTATCTGCGCGCACTGGACACCAAGCACTGGGACGACTTCACCGACACGCTGGCCGAGGACATCAAGGCCGACTACGGGCCGTCGATCGGTAACGAGTTGCACTTCACCAACCGCGCCGACTTGGTCGAGTACATGCGGACGTCGCTGGGTCCGAACGTCATCACCGAGCACCGGGTGACCCATCCGGAGATCATCGTCGACGGCGATACCGCAACGGGCAGTTGGTATCTGCAGGACCGGGTTATGGTCGCCGAATTCAATTTCATGCTGATCGGTGCGGCGTTCTACCGCGACACCTACCGGCGCACCGACGGCGGCTGGAAGATCAGCGGCACCGGCTACGACCGAACCTACGACGCCACAATGTCGTTGGAGGGCTTGAACTTCACGCTCAAACCCGGTCGCGCCATCAACAGCGCCGACTGAAAGTTACTTGTTGGTGATCGCGATGACTGCGCCGGGCCGCAGCCATTTCATGATCGACACCAGCTGAGCATCGTCGACCGCCACGCAACCCTCGGTGGGTTGGCCGTCGGTGGTGTGGAAGAAGAATGCGGCGCCGCCGCCCGGGGTCTTGTTCTTGTTGACGCCCATCACGACCGCGTGTTTGTACTGCGGGATCTGCAGGTTCTCGCTGTCGGCCGTATTGAACGGGCACTGCGCCTTCTGGCACATCTGCATCGAGTTGAAGGTGGGGCTATGGTCGTCGCCGCTCCACCAGTAGTTGGAGCCGGCGACTTGGGTATAGGGCAGCCCGGTACCGGGATTCGGCGCCGTGCCGAACGCGGAGTCGAGGCTGTACACGCCCATCGGTGTGGCCGGAACGCCACTGCGGGCCTGCGGTGCCATGCCCGCCGAGCCGACGTGCGTCGGGACGCCGGTGCGCAGCGCCTGCCAGCCGGCGGCGGTGCGTTGGTAGATGTCCATTGACGCGTTCGAGCCGCCGGTGCTGACGACCGAAACCACTTGTGTGGCATTGCCAACCGAGCTCGCGAACCACGGGGTCCCGGCCGAGGTAACCGCCGGGGCGGCACTTCCCATCGGCGCGAGCACCAGCGATACCCAAAGGAAGCACGCCACAGCACACAGCGGAGCTAGCAGTCGGCGCATACATTCCATCGTCAGGTGACACCGACCTCAGGGTCAAGTCAAGCTTTAGCCCCGGTTGGGTCACGGCCCTGTGACCTACGAAAAGCCCAGCGCGCGACGGGCTTAGGCCGAAGCGCCGCCAGACACAGCAGCACGTACAGATATGCCAGCGCCCAGCCGGCCAACACATCGGACGGGTAATGCACGTTCAAGGCGACCCGGGAAATCCCGACCAAGACCAGGCAGAGCGCGCTCACCGCGATCGCGACGCGGCCCACCGCCCGGCTCATCAACGGCAACACGAAGGCCAGCACGGCGAGCCAGCCGGCCATCGTCTCGAACGCGTGCCCCGACGGAAACGACGTCTGGGGCACGGGCGCCAGCATGGTCGACGGTCGCGGACGATTCGCCAGCCCCTTGGCCGCCAGCGACACATACCCGTTCAGCAGGCCGCAGGCCACCAGCAGCAGCGCCGCGCGCAGGTTGCGCCGCATCAACGCCACCACCGCAGCCGCCGCAGCCAGCAGCCGCAGTGGCTGCGGACCCAGCACGAACGACACCGCATCCCAGAATGGCACCCACGCCGGATGCTTGACCGCGACGTCGTGCGAGGCGTTCAGCAACGACCAATCGATCCAATGCAGCCATCCCCAATTCCGGGAGTAACCGACCCACAGCAACGCGTAGACCACCGCGGCCACTACAGCGAGGGAAATGGCCAGGGCGGCCCGGCTGCGGTTCATCCCTAAGCGATACCAGGGTCACCACGCGGATTGGTGGACCCCTCCCGGTTCCGAGTCATACTGGCGTCATGGCGGTCTTTGTCCGCAGATTGCTCGGCATCGGCAAGCTACCCGAGGATCTGCATGCTCAGGTCGAGGCGGAGGGCCTGCTCTATCTCGCCGACTACGTCGCGGTGACCAGGCGGTTCAGCGGCGTCATCCCGGGTGTGCGGTTGCCGCACAGCGTCGCCTACTACACGGGCTCGCTGGCGCTCACCAGACAACGGGTGCTTGCCACGTTGTCGATGCTGCCGAAGCTGGCCGGCGTGACCGTCGACGTGCCCTGGGATGCGGCACCGGCGGGCGCGGCGACGGCCGAGATCTCGTCGGCGGGGCTGGAGGTCAACGTCGACGTCGCGCAGGTTGACGAGAAGTTCAGCGGCGAACTCTCGCTGCTCTACAAGACCGCCATCCCGGCAGACGTGCTGAGCGGACTGCCGCTGCGATCGGTGACTTTTGACATGACGCCGGACTGCATCGTCCGCGCGGTCGGCGTTACCTATTCTCCGTGAAAGTCATTCGCGGCCACGGCGGTTGCCGGAGCACGGCCAGGCTGCCGATGACCGCCGCGAGCAGACCGGTGAGCACCCCGATCAGTGCGACGCGATTCGCGTCGACGGCGGGCACCCAGGTTGCCTTGCCCTCGCTGATGACGAAGACGCCCAGCGGTCTTGCCACCGGGATCACGGTGACACCGTCGGCGGTCTCGTAGGGCTCGCCGTAGACCCGCCGGGCGTCGCGGTCCGTGGGCAGCTGGTTGAGCACGTCGGAATACTTCACTGCACGCTCCCTTTGCTCGCCGATTGATAGATTTGACGCTAATGCCATTCTCCTCTGGCGAGTCCCCCGACAGTGCGGTGAGCGAACATGCGTTCAGCCCACCGGACCGTCGTGTCGTCTACCGGGTGATCGCCGAACGGCGAGACATGCGCCGGTTCGTACCCGGCGCCGTGGTGCCCGAGGAGGTGCTGGCCCGCTTGTTACAGGCCGCGCACGCCGCGCCCAGCGTCGGGCTGATGCAACCTTGGCGTTTCATCCGGATCACCGATGACGCGGTGCGCCGCAGCATTCACGCCCTCGTCGACGAAGAGCGCCCGCGCACCGCGCAAGCCCTGGGACCGCGAGGCGAGGAGTTCCTGCGGCTGAAGGTCGAGGGCATTCTCGAATGCGCCGAGCTCCTGGTGGTGGCGCTGGCCGACAATCGCGACGTCCACGTCTTCGGCCGTCGCACCCTGCCGCAGATGGATCTCGCGTCGGTGTCCTGCGCGATCCAGAACCTGTGGCTGGCCGCCCGGGCCGAAGGCCTTGGGGTCGGCTGGGTCTCGCTGTTCGATCCGCAACCCCTGGCCGAACTGCTGGGAATGCCCGCCGGCGCCGAGCCGGTGGCGATCCTGTGCGTGGGCCCGGTGCCCGAGTTTCCGGATCGGCCGGCGCTGGAGCTCGACGGGTGGACCCACGCGCGACCGCTCTCGGAGTTCGTCTCCGAGAACCAATGGGGTCAGCCGCCGGACCCGCGGCCCGGCCAGCCCGCGCCGGGGACGGACACCGGAACGGCCAGCACGGTGCCGTCCCACTCGGTGTGACTCATCAGGTTCTGCGGGCCGGGGCAGTGCGCGGCAACCACAGCGTGCCACGCGTCGAACGTGCTCTCATGGCGAGAAAAGCGCTGAAAATCCGACCTCAGAGCACGTTCGGCGAAGGGGTAAGGACGATGCTGCCTTCTGGCCGGGCGGCACACCCAGACTCACCACACCTGGCTGGGGTATCGTCGCCGCCGTCGCATCCAGCGGTGGAGAGGCGAGGCGAATGACGCGCGACAACGTACTGATCGTGCACTGGCACGACCTCGGGCGCTATCTCGGCGCCTACGGTCACCCGGACGTCGATAGCCCTCGATTGGACGAGCTCGCCACCGATTCCATCCTGTTCACCCGGGCCCATGCCACCGCGCCGCTGTGCACGCCGTCGCGGGGGTCGTTCTTCACCGGCCGCTACCCGCAAAGCAATGGGCTGGTCGGCCTCGCCCATCACGGCTGGGAATACCGCGCGGGAGTCCAGACCCTTCCCCAAATACTATCCGAATCAGGCTGGTACTCAGCACTATTCGGTATGCAGCACGAGACCTCCTACCCGAAACGACTGGGCTTCGACGAGTTCGACGTGTCGAACTCGTACTGCGACTACGTGGTGGAGAAAGTCCAGGACTGGCTGCGCAACGACGCCCCGCAGTGCGGTGAGCAACCGTTCCTGCTGACGGCGGGATTTTTTGAAACCCACCGTCCCTACCCGCGGGACCGCTACGAGCCGGCCGACAGCGCGGCCGTCGATCTGCCCGACTACCTGCCCGACACCCCGGAGGTGCGTGGCGATCTCGCCGACTTCTACGGCGCCATCACCACGGCCGACGCCGCGGTGGGCCGGATTTTGGACACGCTGATCGAGACCGGCCTGGATGCCAACACCTGGGTGGTGTTCTTCACCGATCACGGACCGGCCTTCCCGCGCGCGAAATCCACGTTGTACGACGCCGGAACCGGTGTTGCCCTGCTGATGCGCCCACCCACCGGGCGGTCGCCCGAACCCCGGGTCTACGAAGAGCTGTTCAGCGGTGTCGATCTGGTCCCGACGTTGCTGGAGCTGCTGGGCCTCGACGTGCCGGCCGAGGTCGAGGGCGTCTCGCACGCCCACGTGCTGCTCGCGCCGGAGACGCCGGCCGATCCGGTGCGTGAGCAGGTGTACACGATGAAGACCTATCACGACTCGTTCGATCCGATTCGGGCGATCCGCACAAAGGAATACAGCTACATCGAGAACTACGTGCCACGCCCGCTATTGGACCTACCGCGGGACATCGAGGAGAGCCCGTCGGGGTTGGCGGTCGCACCGTTCGTCAAGTCGCCACGTCCGGAACGCGAACTCTACGATCTGCGAACCGATCCCACCGAGACCACCAATCTGCTGACCGATGGCGATTCGGGTATGGACGCGATTGCCGCCGATCTTGCTGTCCGCCTTAATGATTGGCGCCAGCGCACCGGCGACGTGATTCCGTCGGACTTCGCCGGCAGCCGCATCGCGATGCGTTACACCGAAACGTATCTACAGATCCATCACACGACGCCGACCAGCCGATCGGCGATCGCGGCCGACCGGGGTGTCGCAGAGTAACGCCTACCCGTCGGTGCTGCGGCCACCGCCGACCTCTGCGACGATGAACACCCGCCGGAAGGGGAAGATCGTCGTGCCGTCGGCCCGGGCCGGGTAGGCGTCGTCCAGCAGCGGGATCAGCTCCTCGCGGAACTTCTCCCAGCCCTCGTCGTCGAGCCGCTCACGCACCGGAACCAGTGCGGTGCCGGTGATCCAATCCAGCACCGGGTGCTCCCCGCTGAGCTGGTGCAGGTACGTCGTCTCCCAGGCATCGACCCGGCAGCCCGCATCCATCAACAGATTGGCGTAATGCGAGGGCGGCTGGACCACCGCTCCGACTCGGAAGGGTATGTCCTTCAGCGTCTTTGCGTGATGTTCGCGACGCGCCACGGCCCGCACCGCGGCATGCGACGGAGTTTCGAAGTTACCCGGCATCTGAACCGCGATCCACGATCGGTCCGGCAGTTGGCCGGCCCATCGGACCAGGAGGTCGGCGTGCTCGGGAACCCAATGCAGGGCGGCGTTGCTGACCACCACGTCGGTGTCGGGTTTCGGCTTCCAGTCACGCAAGTCGCTGACCGAGGCATCGATCCCGCGTTCCCGGGCGGCGGCAACCATCTCCGGCGAGGTGTCCATCGCCTCGATGGCCGAGCCGGGCCAGCGCTTCTCGAGGTACTTCGTCAAGTTGCCGGGCCCGCAGCCCAGGTCGACCACCCGGCGCGCCCGCTCGGCCCCCACTCGGGAGAGCAAGTCGTAGAACGGGCGGCTGCGATGGTCTGCAAATGCCAGGTAGACGTCTGGATCCCACATGTCGGTCCTCCTGATCAACACCACCGCTGGTCGGCCATATAGACCAAACCGTATTACCGTATGGTGCCCCCGCATCGCCCGAGTGGCCCCGGAATCTGCACCGAAACGGGTCAAACCCCCAGGATCCGCCGTTCCGGCCGGATAGCATCGGCACTCGTGGCGCCCGACACTGATCCCATCGATCCGCCCATTCCAGTTCCCGACGTTCCCGGTGCCGATGTGCCGCCCGGCGCCGAAGGGTTGCCCCCGCTCTCGGCACTGTCACCGCATGAACGCAGGGTGGTCGCGGCGTCGGCCCTCGGCGATGTCGCCTTGCGCACCTGGGTCTCGTCGCTGCTGGCCGCGACGGCCGCGCCGGCCGTTGTCGCCACTTCGTTGCGCCACACCAAATCCGGCAGCGAGCGCAGCAACCTGAACTTCTACGCCGAGCTGGCGACCGAACATGACCCGGCGAAGTCGTTCCCGGCTCCTACCGAACTGCCGCGGGTATCGTCGCGCCCGGCGGGTCCGCTCGCGAAATGGATCGCACGCGGTACCGTCGACAACATTTCGTTCCCCAGCAGCTTCACGGCGATCAATCCCGCGCTGCGCCAGCGCTGGAATGCCTGGGGGTCCAACAACATCGTGCGCGCCCAGCATTGGCGCCACGCCGACGGTCCGCGGCCCACGCTGTGCGTCATCCACGGCTTCATGGGGTCCTCGTATCTGGCGAACGGCCGCTTCTTCTCGCTGCCGTGGTACTACCGGTCCGGCTACGACGTCTTGCTGTACACGTTGCCGTTTCACGGCCAGCGCGCCGAAAAGTTCTCGCCGTTCAGCGGTTTCGGCTATTTCGCCGGTGGGCTCAGCGGCTTCGCCGAATCGATGGCCCAGGCCGTGCACGACTTTCGGTCCATCGTCGACTATTTACGTCACACCGGCGTTGACCGCGTTGCGCTGACCGGTATTTCGCTGGGCGGCTACACCTCCGCGTTGGTGGCCTCGGTCGACGACCGGCTAGCAGCCGTCATTCCCAACTGCCCGGTCGTCACGCCGGCGACGATGTTCGACCAGTGGTTCCCGGCCAACAAGCTGGTCGGCCTGGGACTTGCGTTGTCCAGTATCAACCGCGACGAGCTAAACGCCGGGCTGGCCTACCACTGCCCGCTGAACTACCAGCCGCAGCTTTCCAAGGACCGGCGGATGATCATCACCGGCCTCGCCGACCGGATGGCGCCTCCGGGACAGGCCGTGATGCTCTGGGAGCACTGGGATCACTGTGCGCTGCACTGGTTTCCCGGCAGTCATGTGCTGCACGTGAGTCAGCTGGACTATCTACGCCGGATGACCAGCTTCCTGCAGGGTTTTATGCTGGACTAGCCGCCTCGGTTCGCGCCACCCGATGGGCCCCGGCGACCGGCGTCGGCCAATCCAGGGTCGCCAGCAAGTCGGCGGGCGCGTCGGTGTGGCCGTCGAGACGCTGCGTGGACAACAGGTCCAGCGCGGCCAGCGCCGGCCCTTGGTTGCCGCGCTGCGGAGTCAGTCCGTTCACCGGCGGCGCACCTTCCGGTGGCCCGTCGGTGAGGAAGGCACACGCGGCCGCGACCGTGTTCTGGCCTCCCGATCGCGAACCGGCGATCTCCAGCGCGGTGCACGTCTCGCGGGCGGACTGCGACCGGATTGCCTCCAACGTCTCTGGCAGGGCCGAGTCGACGGGGATCTGGTATGCCGCAACATAATCCGAGTTGCCGCGCTGCACCGCGCGCCACGTCTCGCGGGCGTTGGCCGTCAGCCAGCGCGGCACGTCGTCGGCCGCGACCGTGTTGGCCTCCCAGCCGATCTCGCGAAGGTGGTCGGCGAGCCGTCGCGCTGCGACCTCAGCGGTCTCGTACAGCGGGATGCGCGATGAGCGCGCCTGCAGCGCCGGCAGGTTGTCGGCAGCCGACACCGTGACACCGATCCACGTCTCGCGTCGCGAGGCGTCGGATGCGTTGTCGCGGCTCGTGATACGAACCTTGTCGGCACGGATACCGTAACGGTCCAGATAGCCGGCGATCAGCTCCAGGGGGAAGACCGCCCCGTCGGCGGTGGACGGCCCGATCCGCACCAACGCCGTTGTCTTTGCGGCAACCGGTGACCCAGTGTCGGGCTCGCTGGTGGGGTTGGATCGGCGGCCCATGATGGAAAGCCGGCGCCCCAGGATCGTGGTGAAATGCAATCCACGCCACCAGCCGAACAACACGATCACTGCAGCGCCGGCGATGCCGAGCAGCCAGTAGTCGCGAGTCGAGTGCCAGGGGTAGGCCAATGCCGCGGGCACTATCGCCAGCGCAGCCAGGGTGATTCGGGCGCTCCCCGGGATTGGGATCGAGCTCACGAGGTGGTCTCCTTCCGTCTGCGCGCGGCGATCGCTGCCGCGGCACCCACAGCCGCGACGATCAACGCCAGCGCGGCCGTCCCGGCGAACGCGACGGTCCGCGGGGTGTTGTCTTTCGGTGCCGGTGCCGGGGGCACGGCGACCGGTTTCGCCGGCGTTGCGGCCGGCCCGGTGCGCGCGGGCAGTTCCCAAGTCAGGGCCGCCAGTGCGTCGACGCTACCGGTGCCGACGATGTTGGACGGCGCCCGGGCGCCGTTGTGTGCGGTCGCGGTGATCCGGCGCACCACCTCGGCGGCGGACAGGTTGGGGTACTTGCTTCGTACCAGCGCCGCGACGCCGGACACGTAGCCGGCCGCGTAGCCGGTGCCGCTGAGCGCGCTCAGTTGCTGATGCTCGTCGGGCAGCCCGTTGGCCAGGCCGCCGCCGTCGCGATTGCTCACCGAAACAATGTTTTCGCCCGGGGCCGCGATGCCCACCCACGGCCCGGACATGGTGAATTTCGACGGCTGCCCATCCGGTGTCAGAGAAGCCGCCGACAGCACGTACGGCTGCCACCACGACGGCGTGGAGACCGACGTGACGCCCGCCCAATTGCGCGCATCGTCGGGACGGCCGAGATCGGTGAGCGGGTTTGACTCACAAGACATTCCGCCGCCGACCGATCCGGTCGAGCCGGTGTTGCCCGCGGCCGCCACGATCACCGCGTCCTTGTCCACCGCCGCGTAGCGGATCGCCGCACCGAGCGCGGACTGGTCGACCGGCCGATCGGCGGCCATGCAGGTGACCTCGGAGATGTCGATCACCCGGGCCCCGAGATCGGCAGCGTGCACGATCGCTCGGCCCAGCGTCGCGATCTCGAGGGAGACCCGCGCCACCATCGGATCGCCGCCCGGCGTTCGCGGCGAGAACTTGCCGGATCCCGTCCGGATCGACAACACGCGTGCCGCGGGTGCGACGCCCGAGAAGCCGTCCTCAACGGAAGGCTGCCCGGCGACGATTCCGGCGACCAGCGTGCCGTGCCCGTCGCAGTCGGTCAGGCCGTCGGTCGTCTCGACGAAATCGCCACCGGCATCGACATTGGGCAGCCGGGGCCCCGGCCGCACGCCGGTGTCGAGCACCGCCACCAGCTGGCCCTCACCGCGGGAAAACTGCCATGCTGCAGGAAGATTCAGCATTGCCTGACTGGGTGTCACCGCTGCGGGATCACTGCCGGCGATGACGCCGGAGGCGCTGCAGGGCCCGCGCTGCTCCATCGGCTGCACCGGGCCCGCCGCTCCGCTGGGTGGTTGCGCGCCCGGGTCGACCACCGGCTGGCTGATCGCGGACGCCGGTGGACAGGCCCACGGCATAACGGCCTGCGAAAAGACCAACGCCGCGCTCAGACAGGCGAATCCGGCTCGAATCATCGATTGAGCACCCAGGCGAACAGACCGACCAGGTAGGCGATGACGGGAATCAGCGAAGCATCCAGACCGGTCGCGACAAAGCCCAACAATCGGCGCAACGGCAGCGAATACGTTTCCGGCGAGGCGATGCCCGGGTTCAGGGCCACCACGGCCCACGCCACCACCAGCACGACGAGCACGGCCGCCGCGATCAGTGCGGCGAGGAAACGCCCGGTCGAGGCGTAGCACACCAGCAGGACCCCGGCGACCAGGAACGGTTGAGCCAGCAGCCACGCCTTGCACGCGGCCGAATCCCACACGCGGGCCCGCAGGACGGAGGTCGCCGCGATTGCCGCCACCACATACCATCCCCAACCGCTCAACGACTCGGGACGCAACGCGATCGCCACCGATCCCAGGACACCGAGCAGCACGGCGCCGGCGATGAAGCCGCTCTGATGAGCGTCACCGATGCGCACCCGCCGAGGCAGGTCCTCGAGCACCCGAAGCGCCGGCGCCGACGGAGTCGGGTCACCGGGTGCCGGAATGACCGGCAGCGGGAAGCGCGCCCACAGTGCGGAAAGCTGAGCCGCTTCGATGGTCACCAACAGAGCCGCCACGATCAGTCCCGCACCAATGGTCAGTATTGGTAGCTGCCAGAGCAATTCGGCACCGGCGGCCAACAACACCCCGACACCGACCACCGCCGTCGCGGTGAAGAAGCCGACGATCCGCTCGCGCTCGGTGCTCGGCACCATCAGGACGATCAGCGACCACGCGGTGACGCCGGCAGCGGCCAGCACCAGCTGTGCCGCCCCGAACTTTCCGGGTACCGCCAACGCCAGGGCGGCGCCAATGGGAACCAGCGCTGTCATCGACAGCGCCATCCCGGTGCGTTCGGAACGCAGCGTGACGAACAAACCGGCGATCGCGGCCACCGCCGCGATCACGCTGACCGCGACCAGTCCGGCCAGCGCGCCGGTGGCCACGCGGTAGCCGACTCCCAGGCCCGTGGCCAGGAAGGCCACCAGGATCGCCGCGGCCAGCGCACCGCGCTGGATCTGCGCTATGCCCCAGGGCTTGCGCCGGGATGTCGAGAAGATCATCGCGGCGTCGGCGATGTCCTCGACGATGCCGGGCGCGGCCGGGCCGGTCGGAACCGGCTGCAGCGCAAGCAGATCCCCGTCGACGACTCCGACGGTGTCCAGGCTGGCGTCCAGGCTGAACGGCGCTCCCCCGATCGGTGCCAGGCTCAGCTGGGCAACCGCGCCGGCGCGCGCTGCGCCGTCGGGATCGCCACCATCGCCGTTTTGGGCCGTCGGGACCACCAATCGCTGTACCGCGGGCAGGATTTCGCGCAGCGGCAGTTCGGCGGGCAGGGCAATTTCTGTCAGCCTGCTGTGCGCGAGGATAGCCACGCGAACGATCGGCATGACGGCGCCGGAGGTCACCGGACCCTCGAATTAGACTGGGGCCGTTCCTGGGACATCGTGCTCTCTCTCTATCTCGTTGTGGTTACGCGTATTGGGTGGACAAATCTCGGGACAGCCGCTGATTGGGGAACCAGTGGCCGTCGGGCAGGCAGGCGGTCAAGTGCTCGATCGCGACGGCGATCGCGAACGGGGTTCCGGGTGCGAAGGTCGAGACCCATTCGCCGTCGAACGCACGGGACGGACTGACCAGGATCCGGCCCGCGGTGGTGTCCACGATGCTCATTCCGACTTCGGTGGTGGCATGCTGCCCGTCGCGATGGCAACCGGCGACGATCTCGACGTACGTACGCGGACCCGTGAAAACGGATTCCACCACCGTTCGTGCCGATTCCGGAATACCGAGGTAATCAAGGACTTCGGTCAGCGGCGCCCCGGAGCGCAGCCGCTCGTCGGCCCGGGCTCCGACCCGCGCCGGCATGCTGAACTCCGCGAACTGGGCCGGCGGCCGCTGACCCAGTCCGACGCCGAGGACCGGAACCATCGCCCGGGCATCGTCGATATTCATGGCGGTAAAGGTGACCAGCTGCGCGCTGCGCAGCGCGACGATGGTCACCGACGACTTGCCGGTGGTACCGGCGCGCCGCGCGACAACGCCGCGCAGCAGCTCGCCGGAACCGCTGGCTGCGCCGGAGCCCACGTAGCGCAGATCAAGCCATTGGTCCGGAAAACACACCACTTTGATCCAGTCGGCGACCGCCGGATTCACGACACCGTCTGCCGACATCAGACCCATCCGGGTCAGCTCGTCCTTCTGACCTTGGCAGAACGCGGCGCGTTGCGCGGCGTCGCGGTACGGCGTCGTGATCGCCAGAACCCACGGGAAGCTACCTGCTCCAATGGTTTCCGCGATGAACCACGCGTTTTCGACCGTCAGCTCGACGGCGTTGGGCTCGACGCTCATCGAGGGAGGACTAGCCGCCCCACTTGGCGGCTTCAGCCGTGTCGCGGGCATACATGGCCAAGGTGTTGTTCTCGTGCGTGCTGGCCATCGCCTGGTAGGAGCGCACCAACGCCTCCATGGCCTGGTTCCACTGGGCCTGCCAAACCTGGTAGGTCATACCGGTGTCACCCTGCCAAGCGTTCTGCAGTGCGGCCTGCTCGGTGGCGATATCGGCACCGAGCCCCTGCATCGTGCCGGCGTAGCCCGACATGTCGGCGGCATGGCTCAGCATCGCCGGGTAGTTGTACATAATCTGCGACATCACAAGTCCTTTCGCGGTTATTGGTGGTCGGCTCAGAACGAGGTGTAGCCGGATGCGGCAGCGGCGTCGGCGGCCACATAGGTGCTCGCCGCGTCACCGAGGTTGGCCTGGGCGATATCCAGCAGGGTGTTGACCCGCGCGGCCATCTCGACGAACCGGGCGTGCGCGGCCTGGAATGCCGCCGAGGCCTCACCCTGGTTGAACGCCTGGGCCGACATCGCTTCCTGCTCGGCCTGGCTGATCGTGCTGCGCATCAGGGCCGCCTTGGCGCTGAACGCCGACTGCGAGGCCACCAACTGCGGAATGTGAGCATCCAGAAGACTCATAACGATTCCTTTCTCTTCCGTCCCTTACGATTACGGTTATTGGCTGACGAGTGGCTAACTGTCTTGCTAACTTTCGGGGCCCCCTCCCCCCGCTTCATCGGGATCGCTTGGGCCTTCGCCATTGTGATCCCAGGTGCCCGGCACCATCGGCATCCGCGGGCCGCTGCCGAATTCATCGCCGGCCAGATCGGCCAATCCCGACGCCCGCAGCTCCGCGTCTTTATGCGCGGTGCCGGCGAACCCCAGCCGTCCGGCTCCACTTCCCGAAGCCATCGCGGCGGCCAGTAGGACCTCTTCATTGGCCGCGCCGCCCCAGTCCGGGTCGACGTCGACGTTCATGTCCAGGAACTCGTCGCCGTGGTCGCGCATGCCGGCTCGCCTGCGCCGCCGTGCCGCGGCGGCCCGGCCCGGTACCGCCGCTGCGGCGGCCGGGATGGTCGCGGCCGGTGCCTTGATCCCGCCGCGGCCACCCAGCGTCGGCCCGAGGCCGGTGCCCGGATCGCCGCCGGTGGCCACCAGGTAGCCGAACGTTCCAGCGGCCGGCGCCGGCGCCGGCGCGGTAGCCGCAGTGGCAGCCGGGGCCGGCGCAGAGGCGGGAGCCGACGTTGGCGCCGGCGCCGGCGGCGCCATGGCCGCCACCGGAGGCATCGAGGGAGCCTGAGACGCGAGAGCGGGTGCCGGTGGCAGGCTCTCCGCAGCCGGCGCAGCGTCGGGATTTTGCAGGTAAAGGTAGGCACCAATCCCGATGACCAGCGGGATCAGCAGCGGTGAGATCAACAAAACGGTCCAGAACGTAGTACCGAACGGAATGAAAAACGCCTCGTAGGCGATGAAGAACAGCAGTGGCCCGTTGGCCACCAGGAACGGCCCCAAGGCCTGCATGAACTGCTGGATCAGGTTGGACAGGTTCTGGAAGAACTGCTGCAGTTGCTTGAGCAGGTTGTCCAGCCAGTTGCCGGAGTTCTGGGCGTTCGGCGCGGCCAGGGTCGAGAAGTTGTTGGTTTCGGCACCGGGCCGCAGCACGTTGGGCGCCGGGTCCGTTTGTGGCGCCGACGCCAGCGCCGCATCGGAGACGACCTGATACGTGCTCATCGTGGTGGCGGCCTGGACCCACATCCGCGCATAGTCGGCCTCGTTGACCGCAATCGGAATCGTGTTGATCCCAAAGAAATTCGTCCCTACCAGCACCCCGTGGATGGTGTGGTTGGCGGCCAACTCCCCCAGCGTCGGCATTGCCGCCAGGGCGCCGGTGTACGCCGCCGCCGCAACCTCATGCTGGGCGGCCACGCCGGCGCTGCTGGCACTGGACTGCATCAGCCACGCCAGATATGGCCCATGTGCGGCCGCATACTGTTCGGCGCTGGGCCCTTCCCACGCCCCCGCTTGCACTTCCCCCAGTAGCCCACTGAGTTCGGCTGCCGCGTCGGCATATTCGGTGCTGAGCGAGGTCCACGCACCGGCGGCCGCCAACAGCGGCCCCGGTCCCGGTCCGGCGGTCAGCAACGCCGAATGCACCTCCGGCGGAGAAGCCATCCAGATGGGCGCGGTCATTGTCAGGCGCCGCCCACTCCGTAGCTAGCGGCCGCCGCGGTGTCACCCACGAGATAGCTTGCCCCGCCTTGGCCCACGCCCACACCGGCGCGGCCCAGCTCCTCCACACCCTCGGCGGCTACCGCGGAGTGCAGCTGGCCCTGGGCGCTGAATCCGGCGGCCGTCGTCAACGACACCGGATCCGCCGCGGGCGGCACCACTGCGGTGATCGCCGGAGCGGCCGCCGCATGCGCGCTCGCCAGCCGCGCCGTCAGCGCCTCGACCGCCGCGCTCGTCGCCGCCAGGCCTTCCGGAACTACTCGCAACGTCATAACCCCTCCTTCTGTGGTCCTTCGGTTGCTGTTTCACTAACCACCATCAGCGGGCGAAACCTTCGTCGGCTCCCCCTACAACAGACTCGCCAACCAACGGGTTGACCAACTGCACGTACGTCGGACTTTCGCTGTCTCCCAACAGAATTGCCCGTCCAGCAGGCAACCGGCCAAATCGCTGGCCACGGATCTTGCCGCTGTCTTGCGGGTTGCCCGCCAGCATCAACGTGGTTGCCTGCAAATCGTTGAAGCGGCGCAGCAACGGACTGGTCATCAGCGCGTGCCCCGAGCCCGTGGCCCGTGCCGTGACAATCACCCGCAGCCCCAGATCTGCGGCCTGGCTGAGCTCCGGGATCAGGCTGGTCCATGGCCGCTGCCCAATGTAGGGACCACTCATCGCCGGTGTATCCGGAATCTGGTCGACGTCGTCGATGATCAGGTAGTGGGTGTGGCCCTGGTAGCTCCACCGGGCCAACTCCGCCGCCGACAAGCCCGCCGGCGGGCGCCGCGACTCGATGATGTTGGCCAACCCGAGCATCGCCGGGATGATCCGGTCGATGTTGGCGGTGTACTCGTTGTCGGCGAACAGCGGCTCTTCGACGAGATGCAGCCGCCGATCCAGCACCGTGAAAGCCACCTGGTCCGCGGTGGAATGCTCGCGGATGGTGCGGATGATGTGGCGCAGCAGCGTGGTTTTGCCCGCCTTGCTGTCGCCGAACACCATCAGCAACGGGTTTTCGGTGAAGTCCAGCACGACCGGCGCCAGGTCCTCTTCGCGCTGACCGATGACCACTTGCTCCGCTCCCCGATACAGCGGCCCGAGGGCGTCGGGGGCCAGGTTGGTCGGCAACAGCCGAACCGGCGGTGCGGCCACACCGGGGTGACGGGCGTTGATCGCGGCCACTGGGTTTGATTGCGCGTCCAACTCGGGAGCCGCGAACAGGAAGTGCTCGGCGGCCATCGTCAACCCGCGACCCGGCTGGTCGGCCGGGACGGCGTCGGCCGGGCGGCGCAGCGCCCCGACTACCCGCACGTTGCTGTCCCGCGCGTCGTGCAGCTTGAGCTCGAGACGCAGCCCGAGGCCGTCGCGCATCGCCAGCGGCACCTCCAGCCAGCTCGGGGTGGTGACGATCACGTGGATGCCGTATGCGAGACCGACGTTGACGAGTTCAGTCACCTTGGCCAGCAACGGGTTACGCGTGTTGAACTGGTCGGTGTTGTCCCGGGCGAAGGCGTAGAGATTGTCGATGACCAGGAACACCTCGCCGAAGCCATCGTCGTGTGTCGAACCATGCTTGTCGCGGAACGCCTCTCGCTGCTGCCGGGAAAGCAGCAGCTGCTCCAGTTCACCGAAGGTGCGGCGAATGCGCTCGGGTTCCAGCGGCGACGCGATGCTGCCGACGTGCGCCAGGTCTTCCAGTGCGCGCAGCTGCCCACCGCCGTAGTCCAGGCAGTAGAAGCTGACATCACGCGGCGAGTGCAGGCTGGCCGCGGACAGGATAAACGTCTGCAGTGCAGACGATTTGCCGGACTTCGCGCCCCCGTGGATCACCACGTTGCCGGAGGCCGACATGGCGTCGAACACCAACGGGTCGCGGCGCATCTCGAATGGCTTGTCGATCTCACCGAGCGGCCAGCGCCATTGCCGTTCCGGCAGCCCGGCACGAGCCAGTACCGCGGTCAACGGGATCGGCTCGTCCAGCGGCGGCAGCCACAACTGCGGTGCCCGCGGCCCGTAACGGGCGAGCTGGTCGCCGATGGTCGCGATCAGCTTGCGCGGCGGTCCGGCCAGCTCTTCGTGGTCCGCTCCGGTGATCACCGTGCCCTGGTCGGGCTCCACCCGCCCGGCCGTGAACAGCCTCGGCTGCGGAACAGAATGCACCACAAGGGTTTTAGCGGCCTGCGGCGGCTCGTAGATGCCGTCGACGTAGGTGCTGCGGAACTTGATCGGTGCCGCGCCGGGTGCGGGTACCAGGAAGCCCACGCCCTTGTGCTCTTTGCCCGATTCGATGTGGTAGGCGTCGTCCACGCCGATGATCTGGCGAGAAACGCTGGCACTGGCCACCTTCAACCCGATGCGGTATGAGGTGTTCTTGTCGATGTCCTTGATTTTCCCGACATCCAGCGTCTGGGACGCGAACAGGATGTGGATACGGAACGAGCGGCCCTTGCGCGCCACGTAGTCGAACAGTTCCGCGTACTCCGGGTAGTCCGCCAGCATCAGCGTGAACTCGTCGGCGACCACGAAGAGCGTCGGGATCGGCGGCAGGTCGTGCCCGGCGGCGATGGCGTTCTCGTACTCGACGACCGAGTTGAACGCACTGCCCTGAACGCGACGGCCGGCCTCGCGGAGCAGCGTTTCGCGACGGGCTACCTCACCGCGCAGCGTGTCGGCGAACCGGTCGGCCAGCGACTTCTTCTCGGCCATGTTCGAGATCACCGCAACGACCTGAGGGAAGTCCCGGAAGCTGTCGGCACCGGCCTCACCCTTGAAGTCCGCATAGATGACGATCAGCCGATCGGCCGAATGAGTTGTCAACAGCGACAACAGAATCGACATCAGGGTCTGCGACTTGCCGGAACCGGTCATACCGATCATCAGGCCGTGCGGCCCCATGCCGCCCTCTGCTTCGTCCTTGAGGTCGAAGAACAGCGGCTCGCCGGTCGCGGTGACACCGATCGGCACCCGCAACTCGTCGTCGCGGCGACGAGGTGCCCACAGCGTCGGCACATCCAGCTGCGACGCGTCGGGAACACCCACCAGCGTCGTGAAGCTGGCGCCACGGGTTGCCGCCGAGCGCAGCCCGGTGTGGGTGGGGTTGGAATCCCAGCGGGACAACTGCCGCGCCAGGTGGGCGGCCTCGTCGGCGCCGAGCCCGTCGGCGTTGTCGATGTAGGGCTGCCAACCGCCGGTCTGCCAGCGTTGGATGGCCCCGGCTCGGCTGCCCCCGCCGTCCCCCCCGATGACGCGCAGAATCGGCTTTTCCGGATCCGAATACTGTTCGCGGTTCGGCGGTGTGGTGGTGCGGTGCACGACGGTGACCCCGGCCCGGCCGATCGCCAGCGCCGAGGCGTTCACGTCGTAGTCGGGATCGTCGACGATGATCAGCAGGTGTCGCAGCGTGTCGGCGGGCCCGCCGGTGAATGCCGGGCGATCGGCCAGCGTGGGCCCCAGCAGTGCGATCAGCTCGTCGGGGCTGGTGGACAGGAAGCGCGCGGGCCCGACACCGTCCACCTCGCCCGGAATGTCGATGTGGGGCAACCACTTCAGCCACGACCAGTCGCGGTCCTCCAGGTCGCGGGTGGCCAGCGCCACCCCCAGCACCGTCGGGTCGTGCCAGGTCACCGCCTGCGCGATCCAGGCACGCAACGCCCCTTGCACCTCGTCCGGTTCGCCGAAGACGGTGATCCGCGAGACTTTGGCCAAGTCGATTCCGGTGGGCACATCGCGAACCGTGCGCTGAGTGTCGAGAAGGCTGCGTAATGCGCTGTGCGACACCGGTTCCAGATCGATCTCGTCGGCGGCGTCTTGCACCCGCACCGCGGTGGCCAGCGGAACGTGGTGGCGCCCGGCCCGCAACACCAGGAAGTCGGGGTCGTGCGGGTCACGTTCCCACTGACGGCGAGATCCGGGCACCGTTGCCAGTGCTGACGGCTCCGGATGGGACCACTGCGCGGCGGCACGCTGCTGGGCCGCCTGGGTGCGGATGTTGTCCCGAACCACCGACAGGTAGCGCAGGTAGTCGGCACGTTCGGCGTCGACCTCCTCGGTGCGCATCTTGTTGTCGTTACCGCGATAGAGCGCGGTTGCCGCCAGCAGCAATACGAACGGGAAGAACAGCGTCTGCGGGGAAATCACCCGCATCCCGGTGGCGACCAGCGCGACGATCATGCCGACGATCAGGATCACCAGCACATAAGGCATCGCACGGCGCAGGAATGATGGCGGAACCACCCGCGGCAGCTCGGGGGGCGCCTCGATCGTGATGGTGCCCTGGCGGGTGCTCGGCGGCGCCAGGCGCCGGCGGGCTTCGAAGATCAGTCGGCTCATCGGGGTCCTCCTTCGGCCGACACCGGACGTCCGGGCCTGCTATCGGGCGCCAAGCCGTCATGTGCGAGCAACGCGTCGGCGCGAGATAGCGTCGGGCCCGTCGCGAACAGCGACAGTATCGACCAGGGAATAGGAACGGGGGGTGGGGTTAGACCAAGGGCCTCAACGGTTTTGCCACGACCGGCGGCGCCGTTCTCGGCCTCGTTGTCGATGCCGTAGCGGACTCCGGTGTCGGAGACCCAGAACAGCGACCCGGTGCCGGGCGAAGTCGCGCCGCCACCGACGCTCTGAGCGAAGTAACCGGTGCCCGGTGCCAGGGCGACGCGGGTGGCGATTCCCTGGGATCCAGCACCGATCAGGTTCACCGTGCGAACCGCGTCGGGCACCGGCAGCGCCGAACCGGCCAGCAGGCTCAGCGTGCTGCTTGCGGCCCCGGCCGGCTTACTCCAGTAGGCGCAGGCGACGGGATCTTTGGCCGCGTCGACCAGGGCGACCTGGCGGTCGGGAAAGCGCGTGGTGTCCAGCATCCGCGACACCGGCAACTTGGCCACCTCGTCGGCGCCGAGCCGCGGAGGTTGTTCCAGGCCATAGGAATTGGTGTTGCGCAGGATCGCGGCGAGCACGGGCGAGATCGGTTGCAAGCCATCGGGCAGCACGGCGTAGTGCCGCAGGCTGCCCGGGTCGACGGCATAGGACGTCACGACGCCACCGATGGGTGCCGGGACTGCATAGTTCGCCGGGGTGCCGGCGTTGGGGATGCCCGGCGCCGTCAGCGCGGGCGCCTCGGGGATCGCATTGAACAGCCCCGCCGCGAGGGGTCGCGGCGCGGGCACGTCGATCCCCAGGCCCAACGCGTTGGTGACCGCGTGGTTGGCCAGGTCGATCTGGCTGCGCTTGCCATCCCACAGCAGCCAGGTGCTGGTGCCCTTATCGCCGGTGAACTCAACCAGGATCGCCTGGCCGGGCGCGATCGTGGCGGCACGCGCGCCGCTGCTGTCGGGCATACCCGCGATCACCGTGACACCCGTGCTGTGCACAGCGTGCGAACCCTGGGCAGCCGCATTGACCGCGTCGCACACCGTCCAGTTCGCGTCATGCGATGCGTTCTGCACCATGCGCTCCGGCGCACCCGGTATGCCGATCAGGTTCCCTCGCGGAAACCGGTCCAGCTCACTGCTTTTCACCGTGGCGGGGTTGACGGGCTTGCCGACGATCAGCCGCGCCGAGGTCAGGTTCAACACCGGGTGCAGGTCGTCACCGACCCGCACATACAGTGCGGAGGTCTCCCGATCGGCGAGCACCGCGTTGTTGCCCGCCTGACCATTGGGCCGGATCATCGAAAACACGAAGCAACCCGCCAGACCGGTGACCAGAATGAGCGCGCCCATCAGCACCGCGCGCGACTGGGTACGCAGCGGGTCGACCAGCATCCTGGTGTCGTGCAAGGCAATTCCGGAGGCGATGCGGCGCATCACGAAGCGCCAGCCGGTCACTTGGTGGCGGGTGACGAATCCGCGACGGTAGACCACCTTGTCGGGATTGTCGTTGACGGGGGTCCGTGAGGAAAACGAGCGTCGTTCGTCCTGAGGCTCCGGGTTGGTCATGACGGCACCGAGAGGCCGAGGCCGCGCAGCAGCGGCTCTACCGAATTACTGACGTCTCGGTCGGTGATCGTCATCAGCTCCTCATCGGTGAACGCACCGGTTCCCGCCTGTTCTGAATGGTCCAACCGGAATTCGCGCTCTTCCTCCGAGCGCTCGACGATGTTTCGGACGAAGCGGCCGTTACCCGCAATGTCGAGGCTGCGCCGTTCGATTCCGTTGGAGTCTGGTGTCGAGGACGTCGCCAATTTCGCGAACAGGGCATCCATGTGGTCGAGCGCGGATTGCTCGAAGATGCTGTCGCGCTGTTCCGCCATCGTGTGCGCTATCTCGACCAGCTCGTGCGAGTTGTAGGACGGGAAGGTGATGTTGCGGGTGAACCGCGACCGCAGACCCTCGTTGGTGTCCAGGAACTTGTCCAGGTCCGCCCGGTATCCGGCGATGATCACCACCAGCCGGTCGCGGTCGTTTTCCATGCGGGCAAGCAGCGTGTCGATGGCGACCAACCCGAAGTCGTTCTTGGCGCCGGTGGCCACCAGGGCGTAGGCCTCGTCGAGGAACAGCACCCCGTCCAGCGCGCTGTCGATGATCGCATTCGTCTTGGCCTCGGTCTCGCCGATGTGCTGACCGATCAGGTCGGCGCGGTGTACCTCGCGGATGTTCTCGCGCTTCAACAAGCCCAGCCCGCAATAGATTTTGGCGACCACACGCGCGATGGTGGTCTTACCGGTCCCGGGCGGTCCGGCGAACACCAGGTGGTGGGCGCGTTGCGCAACCTGGAGCCCACGCTGCTTACGCACCAGTTCCATGGCCACCGAACTCTTGAGCCGCGATACCTGGTTTTTCACCTCTTCCAGGCCGATGAACTCGGTGAGCTGGCGTTCGGCCTCGTGCAGCAGCACGGCCTTGCGTTCGTGGGCAGCGGGGTCGACGAAGTCCTCCGCGCTGGGCTCGGTCTCCGGATCCCACGGATCTTTGCGGGCCTCGATGCGGGCCGCATTGGTGGTCACAATCCCAAAGCTGGTGTCGGACAAGGCCTGTTCGACCTGTTCGTTCTCGGGGTGTGCCGCGTACAAGTCCTGCAGGACTTCGCTCGCCGACTCTTCGTCGACGTGCATGCGCAGGACGAGCGCCTTGGCCAGCGCCCCATCGACGGCGGCCACCGTGACCGGGCCTTCGGGCTCCTCGAGATACGACAGCGCGGGGGCGAACATGCCCAGCCGGGCCAGCGCGGTACCCAGGGCGATCCTGGCCGCGTGCGCATAGGCCTCGTCGAGGTCGGAATCGTTGACAATCGGGGTCAGCAGCTTGACGACGTCAGACCACCGCTCGGCGCGATAGTTGATGACGACGGAGACCCACCGCGCCTCACGCCAGCTCGGGCGGCGCTCGCTGAGCCCGTTGACGATCTCATCCGCGTCGGCAAACCGCCCGGCCGTTGCCAGCGCGGCCGCATAGGCGAGATGAAAGTGGTCGGGGCTGTTGGCGCGAAACTGTAGATAAAGCCCGCTGTCGTAGCGGAAGCCCAAGGCGCCGGGCGCCAGGTCGACCTGCCGCTGCAATACGCCTGCGGTGGCCGCGGTACGCGAAACCTCCTCGAGAACGCGGAACGACGCATCGCCGGCGGCCGCCAGCCCGGTCCATGCGTCGCACTGGTCATGGGCGACGCGGGTCAGCGCCGTGAAACCCGAGCGGGCGGCGGCCAGATCGGCCGGACGCTGGCGTTGGTAGACCGCGATGCCCAGTGCCCGGCAACACGTAGCAAATCGGCTGACGACGTCGCCATCGACTCTGCTGTCCAACCGAGAAGTGCCCGGCTGGACTGCGAGCACACCACTCTCACCGCGTTCCACGGCCGCGTTTTTCCATGAAGATAGTCTCCCCTAACTTAACTTGCTGAAGTTAGCATTGCATAAGCTAACTGTCGAGGTTCCCGGACCCGTCCTACGCGCTGCCCGTCGGCTCCCAAAGGGCCGCTGACCACGGCATTCTGCGCAATCACCGGTCCACCTCTCCAGTTGTGGCATTGGCCGCACCCTCTTGGCGGCTAAGCTTAATGGTAATGATTTTCATTATCAAACGGAGGTGTGTCCGGCTGCAGGCCTCCCGGGGAGGCTGACGGCTCGGCGCCGACCAGGGCACCCGCTCGAGGGGGTGGCAGCCAATCCGGCGCGGCCATGGCAGCAACTCCTTACCAGTCGGGTGACTTAACGACCGCCGTGAATAGGGCGGCTCAGCGAGCACGCACGTACTAGTCGGCCATCGGACCGGAAAAGTTCCCGGCAGCGCACGTATCGCCCCCGTTTGCGGGAAGGCTCACGTCTGCTCCTCGCCGCCGGGCCCTTGCTCGTCGGGTCGCCAGGTACCCGGCACCATCGGCAGCGACGGACCGCCCCCGAACTCGTCGCCGCCCAGCGTGGCCAATCCCGCCGCCTCGACGGCGTCCTTGCGGATCGTCCCGGCAAAACCCAGAGCACCCGCTCCCCGCCCAGACGCCGCGGTTGCGCCGGCCCCGACTTGCTCGTCAACGAACGGACCGGCCTCACCATCGGAGTCCAAGAATTCGTAACGGTAGCCGCGGTGATGGTCGTTCATCGCTGCCCGCCGGCGCCGACGCGCCTGCCGCTGCTCCCGCACCGACGCCGCGGCCGCCGCGGCCGCCGCGGCGGAATCGGGCTCCGGAGCCTTGCGTTGCGCACCGCTGGTCATCCCCGAGCCGGTCCCGATGCCGGGGCCTCCCACTAGGTACGGGTACGCCGCGGCCTCGATACCGGTGGGCGGCGGCGGTGGGGCTGCGGTTGCAGGTGCCGGGGTGGGCGCGGGCGCCGGCGCCGAAGTCGGGGCAGAAGACGGCGTCGGGGCCGCGGCCGCGGGAGCGCTCACGACCGGAGCGCTCGTGATGACCGGCGCACTGGGCGCCTGTGGCAGCGGTGCCGCCGCGGCCGGGGCCTGGGCCGCCTCCGGCTGGATCGCAGCCAGCGCAGTCAGGGGCGCGAAGCCTCCCGCAATTCCGGCCGGCACGATGAACGGAAGCGCCAGAAGCTGGGGGAACGTCTGAAGGGCCTCGCCCAGGTGGGTGAACTCGTCTGCGATGAGTCCGGCGGGCCCGAAAATGTCTTGTATCAAATCCTCTATTGCATCGACCGGGTTCGTGGGAAATTCCTTCAAATCGTTCAGCAGGGTGTCGGGTATCTCGAGGAAGCGGTTGATCCACCAGCTCAGCTGAGTCGGGTCGCCGCTGTCGTTGTCGATGATTCCGGTATCGTCACTGTCATCGCCGCTGCTGGCGTTGGCGGTCATGATGACCGGCGCCGGATCGGTTTGCGGTGCCGACGCCACCGCCGTGGTGGAGACCGCTTGGTAGGTGGTCATCGTGGTGGCCGCCTGAGTCCACATCCGCGCATAGTCGGCCTCGTTAAGCGCGATGGGAATGGTGTTGATGCCGAAGAAGTTGGTTCCCACCAGGACGCCGTGGACGACGTGGTTAGTGGCCAGCTCCGGCAGGGTCGGCATCGCAGCCAACGCCGCGGTGTAGGCGGTGGCCGCGGACTCGTGCCGGACAGCCGCCGACGCGCTGTTGGCGCTGGCCCGCACCAGCCATGCCAAGTAGGGCACATGGGCGGTCACATACTGCTCGGCACTCGGACCTTCCCACGCCCCGGCCTGTACCGCCGCCAAAATCGCGTTGAGTTCGTCTGCCGTTTCCGCATAAGCGGCGCTCAACGAACTCCACGCGGCGCTGGCAGCCAACAAGCTTCCTGGTCCCGGACCGCTGCTCAGCAACGTGGAATGGACTTCCGGCGGTAAGGCCATCCATATCGGTGCGGTCATTCGCAGCCGCCCTCGACCGACAGTAGAGCCACGTCAGCACTCCTCGCCTGGCCAAAACCGACGACGCCCGGGCCGTGGGCGGCACACGTATCAGCCTGTTATTAGTCGGCGAGGGGTCCGCGGAAGTTCCGGCGAACTTTCAACTCATTGAAAGTTCTTCAAAAAGCAGGTCCCGGGGCTCAGGCCCGGACGGCGCTGACCAGGGTGTTGCGGGCAATCATCGGCCCGGCTTCGGTCTCTGGTCCGGGGACCGGACGGCCAACCTCGCGTAGGTAGTCCGCCAAGGGGGTGCCGACCGCGTTCCAGCCGTGCTGGCCGAACCATTCGGTGGCCGGCGCGTGTTGCTCGTTGTAGACCAACTGGAAAAACAGCCGCTTGTCGCCCTGGGCGGCGGCCGCACGTTCTTCTTCGACCGCGGCCTCGAACTCGTCGGCCTGCAGCGGCGCGCCGTCCTCGACGGCCACATGGCTACCGTGTCCGGCCAGGCCGTCGATGCCGCTGAACAGCTGTTCCTGCGCGGCGGCCGGCAGATAGATCAGCAGGCCCTCGGCGATCCACGCAGACGGCATGGCGGGGTCGAACCCGCTGTCCTGCAACGCTTGTGGCCAATCATCGCGCAGATCGACGGCGATCTCCCGGCGCTCGGCGCGCGGCTGGTCGCCGTGGCCGGCGAGCACCTCACGCTTGAAATGGAGGACCTGCGGGCGGTCCAACTCGAAGATCGTCGTGGCGGCCTGCCGCGCAGCCGGCGTCAGCGGCCCGGCGGAAATATTCGTCGAAGTTACTTCGTGCGAGCGCCCTGGAAGTTGACGAAATGCAGGCTGAAGTCGGCGGTCTTCAGGTGGTGGTCGGGGTCCTTGCCGTCGAGGACGTCGGCGACGGGACCGCCGTCGCCACGGCAGAAAATCTCCGCATACGGATCGACGGCCAGCGGGTCGGGCTTGTGCGCCTCCTGGGCTCGCGCGGTCGCAACCAACAACGCGGTCGAACCAACACTCGTTGTGATGCCATGTATCACCTTCGCTACGCGCCCAACCAACACCACGCCGCCAAGCTGGGACGCCTTTTCCCATGGGGCGCAACGGCGATGGCGAACATACACGTAGCTAGCCGCCCCGAACAGCGGCTTTGTCCCCGTCGCGGGGCGACCATTCGACTACCCATGAGGTCATAGTGGGATGCTTGCGAGGAGTACGTTGCTGGCATCATTACGACGTTTGAGGAGGGGTCACCATCGAGCCGTCGCTAGCCTGGTTGCTTCAACCTCTCGCGGTGGAGACGTTTCTTGACGAGATATGGGGGGCAACGCACCACCACGTCAAGCGTTGCTGCGCAGGCTACTTCGATAGCCTGCTGCAGGGGGCGTCGGCGGTTGAGGAACTCTTGGAGCTATTTCGCGGGGAGCCATCGACGGTGCACCTGCTGAGGGGAAAACACAAGAAGAGCGGCTCCGACAGCTACCGACTTGTTGATGGCAGCCTCGACCTTGCCGCTATCCGCAACGACTTTGCCGATGGTTACACGATCGTTTTGGGCGGCGTTGAGCGCTTCGCGCGTGCGCTTGCGTCGTTGGCTCACTCCATCGAGGTCGAGCTGAACTTCCCGGTACAGGTCAACGCCTACATCACCGCGCCCGCATCGCAAGGGCTCGTTCCCCACTACGACGACCACGACGTGTTGATCCTGCAGATCCAGGGATCCAAGATCTGGCATTTGTATGACGGCCCCGACGTCCCGCCGCACGAGCTGCAACCCGAGAAGGACAAGACGGTTGCCATCGACGGCCTCCCGTTGCTAACCGACGTGTGCCTCGAAGTCGGCGACGTGCTGTACGTGCCACGCGGCCGAGTTCATGCGGCCGAGACCAAATCAGAGCCATCCGCCCATCTGACCGTCGGATTCCACCCGCCCACCATGCTCACTCTTGCCATCGCGGCGCTCAAATCACAGCGATTCCACGACGACCGTCTGAACGCCTACCTGCCGCCACGGCATCTCGATGACGCTGATGTGCAGGCAACCCTGGGCGTCCTCCTACGTGACGCTGTCAACGCGGTTGAGGACCCGAGCGCCATCGCGAGAGGTCTCGACGCATTGGCGGATGCCCTAGTCCGCCGCGGTCGATGCCCACCAATCGGACCGATCTCGAACGCCGCCCGAATCGACGGACAAACAGTGGTGAGGAAGTACCAACCGCTCTATTCGCGGGTGAAGGCTACGCCCGGCGGCGTTGCCCTGCAGTTTGCGGGTTTGTCGGTCGGCGCCGGTCCCGACCACGAGGCCGCGATGCTGTTCATCTCGAGCAGTACCGAGCCGTTTCGGGTTCGCGATCTGCCCGAGCTCAATGCGCAGCAACAGGTTGAGCTAGCCCGATCGCTGATTGTGAGCGGATTCCTCGTCCGGCTCTCTGAGGCTCAGCCTGGCTGATCGTGCTGCATCGACGCCGACTTGGTGCCGAACGCGGACTGCGCGGCCACCAACGGCGGAATATGAGCATACGACGACGCTGCCGACACCATCGATCCATGGGAAGTAACCCGTAGCGCCATACCAGGGACTCGTCGCAGAGGTGAAATCGACGACCATTCTCGGCTGTTAGGCGGCGCAAGTAGCACGCCGTAGTTGTCGGCCGGGCAGCCCGAAAAGTTCCCGATCGCCGATCAAGGAGCGATGGCCGCTTCCGACGGCTCAGGCCCTGACGGCGCTGACCAGGGTGTTGCGGGCAATCATCGGCCCGGCTTCGGTCTCCGGTCCGGGGACCGGACGGCCAACCTCACGTAGGTAGTCCGCCAAGGGGGTGCCGACCGCGTTCCAGCCGTGCCGGCCGAACCATTCGGTAGCCGGCGCGTGTTGCTCGTTGTAGACCAACTGGAAAAACAGCCGCTTGTCACCCCGGGCGGCGGCCGCACGTTCTTCTTCGACGGCGGCCTCGAACTCGTCGGCTTGCAGCGGCGCGCCGTCCTCGACGGCGACATGGCTGCCATGTCCGGCCAGGCCGTCGATGCCGCTGAACAGCTGTTCCTGCGCGGCGGCCGGCAGATAGATCAGCAGGCCCTCGGCGATCCACGCAGACGGCATGGCGGGGTCAAACCCGCTGTCCCGCAATGCTTGTGGCCAATCATCGCGCAGATCGACGGCGATCTCCCGGCGCTCGGCGCGCGGCTGGTCGCCGTGGCCGGCGAGCACCTCACGCTTGAAATCGAGGACCTGCGGGCGGTCCAGCTCGAAGATCGTGGTCGCGGCGGGCCAGTTCAGCCGGTAGGCGCGCGAATCGAGTCCGGCCGCCAGGATGACGACCTGGCGCACGCCGGCTTCCGCGGCCCGCAGGAAGTACTCGTCGAAGTACTTCGTGCGAGCAGCCTGGAAGTTGACGAAATGCTCGCCGAAGTCGGCGCTCTTGAGCGGGTGGTCGGGTTCCTTGCCGTCGAGAACGTCGGCCGACGAACCGCCGACGGCACGACAGAAGACCTCCGCGTACTGGTCGACGACCAGCGGGTTGGGCTTTTGCGCCTCGAGCGCCCGCGCGGTCGCTACGAATAATGCCGTCGAACCGACACTTGTTGTGATGTCCCAGGTATCACCTTCGCTACGCACCCCACCGACGTTACGCCGCCACGCCGACACACCTTTCCGCCTGGGGTGCAACGAGTATTGGGCAAAGTTCAGGCCGCGTTGCTATCGGTCAAAAGCGCGGCGCACTCTCACCGGCGGCAGCATTCATTCACTCGCCGGCGTGGGGGCGGCGGGCTAACATGGTCTGTGGTCGCACCAGTAGCGCGCGAGTCACACCTCGGTACGGGCGGTGAGAAAACAATGACCGGTACGCTCCACAACGAGCATCTCGAACACGATCATGCGCACGGCGAAGGATGCGGTCACGTCGCGGTCCCCCATGGGGATCACATCGACTATGTGCACGACGGCCACCTTCATCGGCAGCACGAAGGTCACTACGACGAATGTGAGCCCTCCGGCCACGCCGTACATGAGCCTCATGACCATCTGCACGGTCCGGGATGTGGCCACGTCGCGATTCCGCACGGGGACCACGTCGACTACGTGCACGACGGCTGTCGACACGCCGCTCACGACGAGCACTACGACGAGCACTGACGCCCAAGCGTTTACGGGCGTTAGCCGTCGCTGTCGCGGGGTCTTTCGCTGCCGTCAGGGTTCCAGGTGCCCGGGATCATCGGCATGCTGGACCCACTGCCGAACTCATCACCGGCCAGCGTGGTCAGGCCCGCCGCGGCGGCGGTTTCCTTGCGTGCGGTGCCGGCGAATCCGAGATTCCCGGCGCCCCGATCTGACGCCATCGCCGGCGGCTCACCCCAGTCCGGGTCGACGTCGACGTTCATGTCCATGTATTCGTCGCCATGGCCGCGCTGGCGGGCCCGTTGCCGGCGCCGAGCCCGGGCTTCTTCTCGCCCCACCGCAGCAGCCACGGCCGCAGTCGAATCCGGTTCTGGCGTCTTCTTTTTCGCGCCCGCAGCGGCGGTCGCACTCATTCCGGAGCCAAACCCGATGCCGGGCGGCGCGACGACGTAGGGCGGCGCGAAGCCGGGCCCGGCGGGAGCCGCCGGCGCGGGCGGTGCCGAACCGACCAGGGTGGTCGCCGTTGGGGCGGGCGCGGGTGCCGGTGCCGTCGCGGGGGCCGCAGCCGGGGCGGCGATGGGAGTTGTCCCCAGCGCAGGCGGCAAGCCGGGCACCGGCGCGGCGGGTGGGGACGCCGCCGCTACGGGCACCGGGGCGTGCGCCAGCCCGGCCAGCCCCGCGAAGCCGCCGACGGCCCCGAGGGGGGCCACCGCCACGATGGCCGGGACCAGCAGCAACTCCGGCGAGCTGGATAAAAAGCTAGCAATTTGGGCTATGTGAGTGGGCCAGTCGAACGTCTCGAGGGCGACCAGGTACTGAAAAGCCAACGCTGGATTTTGCTGCAGGTACACGCCGTACTGTTCGAAATCCTCGAGAAGTTCCAGCGCTCGAACGATCCAATACATCAGTGTGCCCGGGTTCGTATAGGAGTCGTAGGGCAGCCCATTGACGGTGCCCTGGCCGGGATTCCAATTGATCCCGAACAGCCGCAGGATGTCCGCAATGAAGTCGTTCAGCGGGTTGTCGACCTTGGGGTCGTTGAAAGGATTCCCCCCCGAGTCAGCGGGCGCGTCGTTGGCCTTCAGTATCGGCGGCGCCGGGTCGGTCTGCGGTGTGGCCGTCACCGCCGCGGTGGAGACGGCTTGATAGGTCGTCATCGTGGTGGCGGCCTGAACCCACATCCGCGCATAGTCGGCCTCGTTGACCGCGATCGGAATCGTGTTGATGCCAAAGAAATTCGTTGCCATCAGGACGCCATGGACGGCGTGGTTGGCGGCCAGCTCGGGCATGGTCGGCATCGCCGCCAGCGCGGCGGTGTAGGCAGTGCCCGCCGTCTCATGCTGTGCGGCCGCCGCGGCGCTGTGCGCGCTGGCCTGCGTCAACCACGCCAGATACGGGGCATGCGCCGCCACGTAGGACTCGGCGCTCGGCCCCTGCCATGCCCCGGCCTGCGTCGAGGCTAGCACCGCGTCGAGTTCTGCTGCCGCCGAGGCATATTCGGCGCTCATCGAGCTCCACGCTGCCGCGGCGACAAACAGAGACGCCGGCCCGGGGCCACTGCTCAGCAATGCCGAGTGCACCTCCGGCGGGGCGGCCATCCAAATCGGTGCGGTCATCGTGGGACGTCCCCGCGCAGATATGTGATCGGCGGGGTGGCCGCGGCAGGCAACGTCATCACCGGCAACTCCTGGGCTGGAAAGGCTAAAGGGTTGCCGAGAGCTTACTGAAAATGATTATCGTTATCAATGCGGAGGCCGAAGCCCCCCGGTGGAGCGCGCTAGACCAACGAGCGCCCCGTCCTGATCCGGCGGTCCAGGTCCCAGAGCATCAGGTTGAACGGGAACTGCCGGATGATCCGTGGCAGCATCCGGTTCACCGCCCCCAGCACCGCCATCAGCCGGTCGAAACGCCGTTGCTTGGCGGCATCCCAGGGCAGCCGCATCTCGTCGCGAAACCGTTGCGGCAGAAAGCCGGTGGTGATCAGCAGGTTGAAATTCTCCAATGGTTCCTGCAGGCGGCGGGGCAGGCGCACACCGCGCACCCGGGACGCGGCGATCGGATACAGGAACTCGCGGACGGTGTCATCGATGTGCACCTTGGCCAGCGACTCCTGCCAGTACTTGTCGAAGGCAGCCCGGTCCGGTGGCCACATCTCCGGCGGCACCTGCAACGTGGTGCCCAGCGTCATGCCCTCGCGGTAGAGGCGATCGGCGTCGTCCTCGTCCATCTCGCCGACAAAGGTGCGGTAGACGTCGATGCCGCCTTTGTAGATGCAAGCCGCCACCCACAGCTGCAATTCCGGATCGAACGCGTTGTAGGGCACCGGGCTGTCCGGCGTGGAGTAGACCTGCGCGTGCGACCGATTGACCGCACGGCGATACGCGTCCTTCTGGGCGTCGGTCCCGGCGTTGGCGACCGCAATGTAGGTAAAGGTGGTGCGCGCCCGCTTGATCGGATGGCGGTCGATTCGGCCGCTCTCGACACGGCTCTCCGCGACGCCGTGGCCGACGCCGGGACGCGACAACTCCATGATCACGTTGGCCGGACCGGCCAATAGCGCCACGCCCATCAGGCCATAGTCGCTGGCAACCCGACGTCCCCGCCGGCTCGACCGTGGGCGCGGCGGGTCGGCCATCGGGCGTTCGACATGTGGAATGAGCCGGTGAACCGCCGCCTCGTGAATCGCCATCCGAAACCCTCTCCGCCCCAAATGTGACAACGCGTGTTTCCTGATATTGTCCGCGCAGCGCGTCGGTGTCAAGATGGTGCTCATGGCTGAGACCCCGAGCGAGCGCCCCTACCGCGGCGTCGAGGCGGCCCGGCGACTGGCCGAACGACGCGCGCGGCTGCTGGCCGCCGGCCTGGACCTGCTGGGCGCGGGCCAGCAGGATGCCTCGGCGTTGACGGTTCGCGCCGTCTGCGGGCGGGCCGGCCTGACCCCTCGCTATTTCTACGAAAGCTTCAGCGACAGAGACGGATTCGTCGGCGCGGTCTTCGACTGGGTGATAGCCGAACTGGCCGCCACCACCCAGGCCGCGGTCGCGGCGGTGCCGATACCCGAACAGGCCCGCGCCGGTATGGCCAACATCGTGCGGACCATTGCCGGTGACCCCCGGGTCGGACGGCTGCTATTCAGCACTCAGCTCGCCGATGCCGTAATCGTGCGCAAACGCGCCGAATCCACCGCATTGTTCGCCATGCTGGCGGGCCAGCATGCCGGCGACATGCTGCGGATGCCGGCGAACAACAGCATGAA
This sequence comes from uncultured Actinomycetota bacterium, assembly GCA_963794245.1. GTDB lineage: Bacteria > Actinomycetota > Actinomycetes > Mycobacteriales > Mycobacteriaceae > Mycobacterium. The sequence continues at coordinate 672,754 of CAWCDD010000011.1, forward strand.
AGCGGGCGCGCACTTCGCGGTGGGCGGCGTCGGTCAGATGATCAGCGCCTGGCTGGCCGGCGACGTACGGCTAGAGCCAGACCAACTCGTCGATCAGCTCGCCTTGCTGCTCGACGAACTCGCTCATCCGAGGCTGTACGGCGTCACGGAAACAACGGCAGCTGCCACAGCCGCATCTCGGGATCCAGGAGCCACAGACGCAGCATCGTGAGCCGCATGATGCGCTGAGCGCCACGGATCATGAAAATCGCGAGTGGCACCTCGATCCCCAGCGCCGTGACCAACGAAAACCAGAAGTCGTTGGGTCCGGCGGTCATCAGGTCGAACCACGCGTCGCAGATCAGCAGCACACCGGAGGTGAATGCCGCAAACAGCAGTATTTGGCGCCGCAAGTAACCGAAAACCGCTGTCGCCGCCATGAATCCGACCAACAGAATGTCGAAGCCCACCCAGGTCAAGCCCCAATTGCGCGCGACGTAACTGTCCGGCAGCGTCAGCGAGAGATAGACCAGCCAAGGGATCATCGCAATCGAGCCACCGATCATCAGGCCCAATCGGATGCGCCGCATCCGCGCCAGCAGCACCGGATCGATCACCTCGTGCAGCGGTGCCTCTAGTCGCGTGATCAGGTCTCGGCGCTGCGCGGGCGTCAACGCCGCGATCTGCTCATCGGTCAAAATGCCGTCGGTCATCACGGACTCCCCGGGTCGGCCACGGTTTCGCCGATTAGGTTACGGCGTGCGCCTTCGGTCGCCGGTCGGCCGCCGTCCTGGGAACAGCCTGGGCGTCACTCGCGCCGAATTCCTTCACCCAGCAGGCGAACTCGAGGGTGACGCCGTCGGGGTCGAGAAAATAGAACGACCGCACGTACACACCGGGGTGCACCGTCGCTGAGACCTGCATCTCGCTCTCGTCGTGGTTGAGGATCGGGCCGACGCGCACACCCTTCTCCTTGAGTCGCTGGCGGTAGGCGTCGAACTTCTCGGCCGGCACGTGAAAGGCGAGATGGTTCATCGTGCTGACCGCGCTGGTGATGTCCCCGATCCCCGGTATCGCCGCCGGCGACGAGATGCCGGGCACCCGGTCGGGCGCGTCGGCGAACCAGAAGAACGCGACACAGTCGCCGTTGCCGGCATCGAAGAAGAAGTGCTGCCCCCCGCCGCCGGGCAGATCAAGCGATTTGATCAACGGCATGCCGAGGATGTTGCTGTAGAAGTCCACGGTGCGGGCCATGTCGGAACACACCAGCGCAACATGGTTGATCCCGCCCAGTTCGAACTCGGTGTTGGTGTTGTTCGGCTTGATCACGTTGCGGCTCCGATCGACCGTTGGGCCTGGCCAAGATGTGAAACTGAATCTAACATCAGATTCAGTTCTGCTCCAGAGGAGGAACACTCAGGTGTCGATCGCGGCGGAATCCAACAGCCGGCCGGCTGAGTTCCCGACCCACCGCGGCAGGCGCACCCAGGCAGCGATCGACGCTGCCGCGCGAACGGTCGTCGCGCGCAAGGGAATTCTGGCGACCACCATCGCCGACATCGCCGCCGAAGCGGGCCGCTCGCCGGCGTCCTTTTACAACTACTACGACTCGAAAGAGGCGATGGTCCGCCAGTGGGCCCTGCGCTTCCGCGACGAGGCCAACGAGCGCGCACACTCGGTCACCGGCCACGGTCTGTCCAACCGGCAACGCACCCACGAGGCGGCCGCCGCGCACTGGCACACCTATCGCAACCGGCTCGCCGAGGTGATCAGCGTGTCTCAGCTGGCGATGGTCAACGACGACTTCGCGCAGTACTGGGCCGAAATCTGCGCTATCCCAATCTCTTTCATCGCCGAGACGGTCCGGCGCGCCCAAACCAAGGGCTATTGCTCCGGCGACGACCCGCAGCTGATCGCCGAGGCGATCGTGGCGATGTTCAACCAGTTCTGCTACGTCCAGCTCAGCCGGGCCGGGGCCGACGAGCTCGACGACCAAGCCTGCATCCAAACCCTCGCCAACATCTACTACCGGGCGATCTACGCGAAGGAAGGTCGCTGAATTGACGCCGAGTAGCGGCAGTACAGGCGTTGTCCGCGAGTTCGTCGGCCTGCCGTCGCGCACTGCCGGGCGGGCCGGCGCCGGCGGGCATCCGTGCCAAGGGCTCTACCACCGCGGCGTGGGACGCAAGCCGAAGGTGGCGATGATCGCCACGCACTATCAAATCGACTTCTCCGAGCACTATCTCGCCGACTACATGGCCATCCGTGGCATCGGATTTCTCGGCTGGAACACCAGGTTCCGCGGCTTCGAATCCAACTTTCTGCTCGACCACGCGCTGGTCGACATCGGCGTCGGGGTGCGTTGGCTGCGTGAAGTACAGGGCGTCGATACCGTTGTACTGCTGGGAAATTCAGGGGGCGGATCGTTGATGGCCGCCTATCAGTCGCAGGCCGTCGACCCGAATGTGACCCCATTGCAGGGGATGCGTCCGGCGGCCGGGCTGACGGAGTTGGTCCCCGCCGACGGCTATGTGGCGACCGCGGCCCACCCCGGACGCCCGGAGGTGCTCACCGCGTGGATGGACGCGGCCGTCGTCGATGAAAACGATCCCGTCGCAACCGATCCCGACCTCGACCTGTTCAACGAGATCAACGGCCCGCCGTATTCGCCGGAGTTCATCGCGCGCTATCGCGCGGCGCAGACCGCACGCAATCATGCCATTACCGACTGGGCCGAGACGGAGCTCAAACGTGTTCGCGCCGCAGGGTTTTCCGATCGGCCGTTCTCGGTCATGCGGACCTGGGCGGATCCCCGCATGGTCGATCCCAGCATCGAGCCCACCAGGCGCCCGCCCAACCAGTGCTACGCGGGTGTGCCGGCCAAGGCCAACCGCTCCGCGCAGGGCATAGCCGCGTCCTGCACCCTGCGAAACTGGCTGGGCATGTGGAGTTTGCGGGTGGCACAAACCCGGGCCGAGCCGCACCTGGGCCGGATCAGCTGCCCGGCCCTGGTGATCAACGCCGAGGCCGACACCGGAGTGTTTCCGTCTGACGCCCAACGCATCTACGACGCCCTCGCCGGCACCGACAAGTCACAGGTCTCGATCGATAGCGACCACTACTTCACCACCCCGGGCGCGCGTAGCGAACAGGCGGATACCATCGCCAGGTGGATCAGCAAGCGGTGGCGCTGAGAGTTCTCGCCCACTTCGTTCCCGGTGACAAAGTCCTCGATTTCCTTGCTGCCGAGGCGGATTGGCTCGACATCCGGTGGTGCGCCGCGGATGATGACACCGGCTTCTATCGCGAGCTGCCCGAAGCCGACGTGATTTGGCATGTACTACGACCGTTGTCAGGCGCGGACCTGCGCCGCGGGCCACGGCTGCGGCTGGTGCACAAACTCGGCGCCGGCGTGAACACCATCGACGTCGAGACCGCGACGGAGCGCGGCATCGCGGTCGCCAACATGCCGGGAGCCAATGCACCGTCGGTGGCGGAAGGAACGGTGCTGTTGATGCTCGCCGCGCTGCGCCGGTTGCCGGCGCTGGATCGCGCCACCCGGCAAGGGCGCGGTTGGCCGGTCGATCCGGGACTGGGCGAGACGGTCCGCGACATCGGCGGCTGCACCGTCGGCCTGGTGGGCTACGGCAACATCGCCAAGCGGGTCGCCGCCTTCGTCGGCGCGATGGGGGCCGCCGTCGTGCACACCAGCACCCGCGACGACGGGCGGCCCGGCTGGCGGCCACTGCCCGAACTGTCCCCCGCAAGCGGGAGGTGCCCCCAGGCCGTTAGCGACATCGTCTCGCTGCACCTACCGTTGACGGCTGACACCCATCATCTGCTCAACCGGGATGCGATCGCCTTGATGAAGCCCAGCGCGGTGCTGGTCAACACGTCGCGTGGTGCCGTCGTCGACGAAGGCGCACTGGTCGGCGCGCTGCGCGACGGGCGACTGGCCGCTGCGGGCCTCGACGTTTTCGAGGTCGAGCCGGCGGCGTCGGACAATGCGCTGTTCGACCTGGACAACGTGGTGCTGACACCGCACGTCAGCTGGTACACCGCCGACACGATGCGGCGCTATCTGGTCGAGGCCGTGGCCAACTGCCGCCGCCTGCGCGACGGCGAGCCCCTGGCCAATGTGGTCAACCAACCGACCGGTTATTAGATTGATGAGTGCTTGGCCGGAACGAAGCCCGAAAGCAAGGGAAGGCGACCAATGCCGATCGCAATAAATCCTGAGCATCAAGACCTGGCGGACTCGGTGCGGTCCCTGGTGGCGCGCGTCGCGCCGTCAGAGGTGCTGCACGCGGCCATGGAGACCCCGATCGAGAACCCGCCGCCGTACTGGCAGGCGGCAGCCGAACAAGGTCTGCAGGGTGTTCACCTGTCCGAATCCGTCGGCGGGCAGGGCTTCGGCCTCCTCGAGCTGGCCATCGTGCTGGCCGAGTTCGGCTACGGCGCCGTACCCGGGCCATTCGTGCCGTCGGCGATCGCCAGTGCGTTGATCGCCTCGGATGACCCGAAGGCCGAAGTTCTCGCCGAGCTGGCATCGGGCGCGGCCATCGCCGCCTATGCCCTGGACTCCGGGTTGACCGCCACCCGAAAGGGCGACCTGCTGGTCATCCGCGGCGAGGTCCGCGCGGTCCCCGCCGCAGGGCAGGCATCGGTGCTGGTGCTCCCGGTGGCGATCGACAGCGGCGACGAGTGGGTGGTGCTGCGCGCCGACCAGCTCGAGATCGAGCCGGTGAAAAGCCTGGACCCGCTGCGGCCCATCGCGCACGTGCGGGCCGACGCCGTCGAGGTCGGCGACGACGCCCTGCTGAGCAGCCTGACCGAGACCACCGCCTTCGCACTGATGTCCACACTGCTGTCCGCCGAGGCGATCGGTGTGGCCCGCTGGGCGACCGACACGGCGGCGGAATACGCCAAGATCCGGGAACAGTTCGGCAGGCCGATCGGCCAATTCCAGGCCATCAAGCACAAGTGCGCGGAGATGATCGCCGACACCGAGCGGGCCACCGCGGCCGTGTGGGACGCGGCGCGCGCCATCGACGAAGCCTCGCCGGACATGGAGTTCGCCGCCGCCGTGGCCGCGACGCTGGCGCCGGCGGCCGCCCAGCGGTGCACGCAGGACTGCATTCAGGTGCACGGCGGGATCGGCTACACCTGGGAGCACGACACCAACGTGTACTACCGGCGGGCGCTGATGCTGGCCGCCTGCTTCGGCCGCAGCGCGTACTACCCGCAGAAGGTGGTCACCACCGCGACCACCACCGGGATGCGCGCGGTGGACATCGACCTGGACCCCGAGACCGAAAAGCTGCGCGACGAGATCCGCGCCGAGGTCACCGCGCTCAAGGCAATGGATCGCGAGCCGCGCACCGTGGCGCTCGCCGAGGGCGGCTGGGTGTTGCCGTATCTGCCAACACCGTGGGGCCGGGCGTCGGGCCCGGTCGAACAGATCATCATCGCCCAGGAGTTCGCCACCGGGCGGGTCAAGCGGCCGCAGGTCGGCATCGCCGCGTGGATCATCCCGTCGATCGTCGCGTTCGGAACCGAGGAGCAAAAGCAGCGGTTCCTGCCGCCGACCTTCCGCGGCGAGATGATCTGGTGCCAGCTCTTCTCGGAGCCGGGTGCCGGTTCGGACCTGGCCGGGCTGAGTACGAAGGCAACCCGGACCGACGGCGGCTGGCGCATCACCGGCCAGAAGATCTGGACCACCGCCGCGCAGTACTCCCAGTGGGGCGCGCTGCTGGCCAGGACGGAGCCCAGCGCTCCAAAACATAATGGCATCACCTACTTCCTGCTGGACATGAAGAGCGAAGGTGTGACGGTCAAGCCGCTGCGTGAGCTCACCGGCAACGCGATGTTCAACACCGTCTACATCGACGACGTGTTCGTGCCCGACGAGTGCGTGCTGGGCGAGGTCAACCGCGGCTGGGAGGTCAGTCGCAACACGCTGACCGCGGAGCGGGTGTCGATCGGCAGCAGCGACGCGAATTTCCTGGCCACCCTTCCCCAGTTCGTCGAGTTCGTTCGCGACGGCCACTTCGATCAGGTCGCGCAACACCGGGCCGGGCAGTTGATCGCCGAAGGGCATGCCGCCAAGGTGCTGAACCTGCGCTCCACGCTGTTGACGCTGGCCGGCGGCGACGCCATGCCGTCCGCGGCGATCTCCAAACTGCTCTCGATGCGTACCGGCCAGGGCTACGCGGAATTCGCGGTGTCCTCATTCGGGACCGACGCCGTGATCGGCGACCCCGATGAGTTAGCCGGCAAGTGGGGGGAATACCTGCTGGCCAGCCGGGCCACCACCATCTACGGCGGCACGTCGGAAGTGCAGCTCAACATCATCGCCGAGCGACTGCTGGGCCTGCCCCGCGACCCGTAAAGAAAATCCATGCCGACCCGAGGCCGGTCTCGGGTCGGCATGGACGTTTTTTGAGGTGGGGCCACGCCGGCCTGAGATTGTCAGACCGGCGTGGGTTCCCCCCCAATGCGGGTCGGCCACCCTGTAACTCTGGCAGGACGAGGCTGACCGACCACGCGACTATGGCGGCTCACCACCAGGGGCGCCACCAGTTGCCCCAACCCCACAAGCCGTGCCCAGGGGGACCCCAGCCGCCGTTGCCCCAACCGGGGTGGCCGCCCCAGCCGCCGCGACCCCAGCCGCCGTCATCCCAGTCGCCACCGCGGCCCCAGCCACCGCCGTGACCCCAACCGCCGCGACCCCAGTCGGCGCCGTGGCCGCCGCCGGGACCCCAGCCGCCGTGGCCGCCACCACCGTGGCCGCCTCCGCCGTGACCGCCTCCGCCGCCGGGCCGCTCGGGAAGAATGCCGGGGCCAAGCGGTGCGCCGCCATGCGGCCCCGCAGTTTCGAAGCTTGTGCCGGGGGCGGGCGCCGGCGCGGCGTGTGCCGCGGGGATACCGCCGAACAGCATCGCGCCGGCCACTGCACCGGCGCCGACAGCGCCGGCGGCCGCGCCGCGGATCGATCGCACTGTATTCATGGTCGTGAGCTCCTTTCGAGACCTCAGTTCCCCGACACCTCAAAACGCTACGCATAAATTACTGGGCAAACAATAGCAACAGCATTAATTCGGGCTGTGAATTAGATGACACGCTAAATCAGTCAGCCAATACACGCCTCCACATTTGCGTATCGCATGAACGTATTTCTGGAAATACTTATTTGCGCCATTCATGATCTCCGCAGATACTAAGATCAGTATCCACGGAGACCTATGTATATGCATTACAAGCGGTATCTACTGACATACTGAACTACGCATTCTTGCGTTTCAATAGATCCGCAGAAATAAGTTTGGATATACGTTCTATTCGTGATGCAGCGCCCTTCGATTGTGACAGATTAATGCGCGGATAACAAAGCTGGTTCTGCTTCACTTGCCAAAAATCGTATTTTCAGCAGCTACTGTCTAGAATTTCTGCTGGCAGAGTGCCTCGTCGCGGCCGAGCACGCCTTGCGCCGCGCTGCGTCCGGCCGGTGACACCCGACGTTGTGCGACGCGACTTACGCTGGTGTCAGCGAGACAATCAGTGGACAATGTGCACTGAAGTACTGATCTACTGATTGGCACCCCACGGGAGGGATGGTCGCCCCAGTGAGCCTCAACCCCGGGAACATCGGGCCCGGCGCCAGCCCGTTCGGTGCGCAGATGTCGGCCGCGACACCCCCTGAAGACGCCGCGCCAACCGAACGTCTCACCGGCTTCCGACAGCCGCGCCCCCAACGAATGGTCAGCGAGCCCGCGGAATCCCGATCACGGTCCGAAGCCCCCCGCATCCAACGGACCCGTCGCACCGTCGACCTTTCGGCCGCCACCCACCGGTCCCTCGACATCTGGCAGCGGGAAGCCGCCGACCGCCTGGGCGTCGCCCGGGTGACCGGGCAAGAGGTGCTCACCGCGCTCATCGACCAACTTCTGGCCGATCCCCAACTGGCGGCCCAGATCACCCGGGCCATCCAGGACCGGCGCTAGGCCTCGGCCGGCTAGTCGATCTCCATTTCGCGCAGCTCGCGCTTGAGGATCTTGCCGGTCGGGTTGCGCGGCAGCTCCTCGAGGAAGATCACTTCGCGCGGAACCTTGTAGCGGGCCAGGTGGTCGCGCACGTAGTGCTTGATGGCGTCCGCGTCCACGTCGGAGCCTTCCTTCTTGACCACGAACGCGCGCAGCCGGTGGCCCCACTCCTTGTCTTCGACACCGATCGCGGTGGCCTCCACCACGGCTTCGTGCCCGCTGATCAGATCCTCGACCTCGGCCGGGAACACGTTCTCGCCGCCGGAGACGATCATCTCGTCGTCGCGGCCGCTGACATACAGCAGACCGTATTCGTCGAAGTAGCCGACGTCGCCCGACGACATCAGACCGTCGATGATCTGCTTGTGCCCACCGCCGGTGTAACCCTCGAACGGGAAGGCATTGCCGACGAAGATCCGTCCGACGTCGCCCTGGGGCACTTCGTTGCCGTTGTCGTCGAGGATCTTGACCTTGACGCCCTTGACGACAGGTCCGACCGTCGACGCGTTGCGTTCCAGGTCCTCGGGCCGGGCGATGGTGGCGAACGCGATCTCCGTCGAGCCGTACATGTTGTAGACCACCGGGCCGATGTCCTTGAGCGCACGGTTGGCCAGCTCGGCGCCCAACTGCGATCCGGACACGAAGATGATCTTCAGGCTGGACAGGTCGGGCTTCTTGTCCATCTTTTCCAGGGTGTCCAGGATGCGGGACAACATCACCGGCACCACGACCATCGCCGTCACCTTGTGCTTCTCGATGTCTTCCAGCACCAGCGGCGGCTTGAACTTACGCCGCAGCACCAGCGTGGAGCCCAGGAACATGGCGATGGTGGCGTGCAGATAACCGAGCGCATGGAACATCGGCGCCGGCAGCGACGTGATCTCGTTCGCCTTGAACGGAACGTGCGACAGGATGCCGCCGACGGGGGCCAGGGTTGGCGGGGTGCTGCGGTTCGCCCCCTTGGGTGTCCCGGTGGTCCCGCTGGTCAGGATGATGATCGAGGCGTGCTTGCTGGCCTTGGGAGCGGGCTGGGAGCTGCTGCGCTCGATCAGATCGGCGAGCGTCTCGTCGGTGCTGCCCGACGGCTCGTCGCTGTCCGGATTGACGCCGAGCGCCCGCAGCTTGCCCAGCGGCGGCTCGGCTTTGCCGACCGCATCGGTGTACTCGTCGTCATAGATGATGATCTTGGCGCCCTCGCGCTCGGAGACCTCTTTGATCTGCGGGCCGGAGAACTCGCTGTTGAGCAGGATGATGCGGGCGCCGACCCGGGCCGCGCCGTAGTTGGCAATGACGAACCAGCGGTGGTTGCGGGCCAGGATCGCGACGCCGTCGCCGCCCTTGACGCCCTTGTCGATCAGGCCGTTGGCCACCGCGTGAGCGGCTTCGTCGAGCTCGCGATAGCTGAACGCGCCGTCTTCGTCGATGAGCGCCGCGCGGTCGGGGGTACGCCGGGCGTTGAGCGAGGGCAGCATGCCGAACTCGCCCCATTTCATGATGTCACTTGCCAGCGCGGCGTAGTTCTGCGGCGGCTCCAGCTTGAGCACACCCGCCTCGTAGATCTTCCGGACGTAATGCAGTTCGGCTGCGCCGCGTTCGACGTACTGCTGGAGCTTGGAAACGGCTTGCCCGGGCAGGCCAGGAAGGTTAGGCATAACCTCACCATATGTGACGCAGGTCGCAACGCGGCCAGAAAATTTTCGCGGAATTACGATTGACCACATGACCGGTCCGGTGCCATTGGAGGTTGCCGGGCACGAGGTCACCATCACCCATCCCGACAAAGTCGTGTTCGAAGCCCGTGGTGACACAGGGCCTTACACCAAGCTCGACCTGGTCCGGTATTACCTTTCGGTCGCCGACGGGGCGTTGCGGGGGGTGGCCGGCCGGCCCATGATCTTGAAGCGCTTCGTCAAGGGAATCTCCGCCGAGGCGGTGTTCCAGAAGCGCGCGCCGACGAAGCGGCCGGACTGGGTCGACGTCGCCGAACTCCACTACGCGCGCGGCACGTCAGCCGCGGAGGCCGTCATCCACGACGCCGCCGGGCTGGCGTGGGCGATCAACTTGGGGTGCGTGGACCTCAACCCGCATCCGGTGCTGGCCGACGACCTCGATCATCCCGACGAGCTGCGCGTCGATCTGGACCCGATGCCCGGGGTCGAGTGGCAACGGATCGTCGACGTGGCATTGGTGGCCCGCGAGGTGCTCGAGGACTACGGCCTGACGGCGTGGCCGAAGACATCCGGGTCGCGGGGCTTTCACATCTACGCCCGGATCGCCCCGCACTGGGAGTTCCGTCAGGTCCGGCTGGCCGCCCAGACCGTCGCGCGCGAGGTCGAGCGGCGGGTGCCCGAGGCGGCGACCAGCCGCTGGTGGAAGGAAGAGCGCGAGGGCGTGTTCGTCGACTTCAACCAGAACGCCAAGGACCGCACGGTTGCGTCGGCCTACTCGGTGCGGGCCACCGCCGATGCCCGGGTGTCGACGCCGCTGCATTGGGACGAGGTCGCCGGCTGCCGGCCGGAGGCGTTCACGATCGCCACCGTGCCCGACCGGTTCGCCGACATCGGCGACCCGTGGGCGGGGATGGACGACGCGGTCGGCGGGCTGGACCGGCTGCTGATGCTGGCCGAGGAACTGGGGCCCCCGGAGCGAGCGCCGCGCGGTTCCGGGAAACGTTCCGACGGCCGGCGCAAGTCGTCGATGCCGCTCATCGAGATCGCCCGGACCAAGACCAAGGACGAGGCGATGGCCGCGCTGGACACCTGGCGCGACCGCTACCCCGCCGTGGCCGAGCGGTTGCAGCCGGTCGACGTGCTGGTCGACGGCATGCGCGGGCCGAGTTCGATCTGGTACCGGATCCGGATCAACCTGCAGCACGTTGCGGTCGACCAGCGCCCGCCGCAGGAGGAGCTGATCGCCGATTACAGCCCTTGGAACAAGGCCGAGCAGGGATACACACCGCCGGCTTCCCGGCCCGGCGCCGCGGGTACGGGAGAATCGCCCCATGCCGGTGACTGATCAGCCCCTGGGTTTGCGGGAGCGCAAGAAGCTCAAGACCCGCCAGGCCATCAGGCGCGAAGCGTTCCGCCTGATCGACGCGAACGGTTATGCCGCCACCACCGTCGAGCAGATCGCCGAGGCCGCCGACGTGTCGCCCAGCACCTTCTTCCGCTACTTCCCGTCCAAGGAGTCGCTGCTGCTCGCCGACGACCTGGACCCGCTGATCTTCGCGGCCTTCGAGGCACAACCGGCCGAGCTGTCGCCCACCGAGGCGATCCGCCGGGCCTACACCGAAGTGATGGCGGGCCTAGGGCCCGAGCAGCTGGATTTCGAGAACACCCGGCAGCGGCTGATGTTCTCGATACCCGAGCTCAAGGCGGCCATGTACGACGAGTACTACCGCACCGTCACCGTCGTGGCCGAGCTGATCGCACGCCGAATCGGCCGTCCCACAGACGATTTCGAGGTTCGGGTGTTCGCCGGTGCGCTGACCGGCGCCATGATGGCCGCGTTCGACAGCGCGCCGCCGACGACCGAGACGATCTATCGGGCCCTGGACTTCGTGGACGCCGGGATGCCACTGGGCTGAGCGGTAAAACCGCGCGGCGATGCAGGTCAGGGTCGGCGACGCGATACTCTCACGCGATGCGACACGGATGGAATCGGCGGGGGTTCTTGCAGCTCGCCGGTGCCGCTGCGGCCGCCGCGGCAGCGGGCGTGACCGGGCTCTCATCGGGGTGCTCGTCGCCCAAACCGACGCCGGGCACACCTGCCGGCGAAGGCGTGACGATCACCCATCTTTTCGGTCAGACCGTCATCAAGCAGCCGCCCAAACGCGTGGTCAGCGCGGGCTACACCGAGCAAGACGACCTGCTCGCGGTCGGCGTCGTGCCGATCGCGGTGACCAACTGGTTCGGTGACCAGCCGTTCGCTGTGTGGCCATGGGCCCAACCCAAGCTCGGTGGCGCGCATCCCGTGGTGTTGAACCTGGACAACGGAATTCCCGTCGACCAGATAGCCGGCCTGAAGCCCGATTTGATCGTGGCCATCAATGCCGGCGTAGACGCCGACACCTACCAGAAGCTGTCCGCGATCGCCCCGACCGTCGCGCAGTCCGGCGGTGACGCGTTCTTCGAGCCGTGGAAGGACCAGGCCACCACGATCGGACAAGCGGTGTTTGCGGCCGACCAGATGAAGATGCTGATCGATGGCGTCGACAAGCAGTTCGTCGCCGTCGCCCAGAATCATCCGCAATGGAAGACGAAGAAGGCGTTGCTGATGCAGGGCAGCCTCTTCCGCGGCACCGTGGTCGCCACCGCGGCGGGCTGGCGGACCGACTTCCTGAACCAGATGGGTCTGGTCATCGCCGACAGCATCAAGCCTTTCGTCGCCGATCACCGCGCCGTCATCCCACGTGATCAGATCAAGGCGGTGCTCGATTCGGCCGATGTGGTGATCTGGACGACCGAGAGTCCCGACGAGCAGAAGGCGCTGCTGGCCGACCCCGAGATAGCCGGGTCGCAGGCGACCGCGCAGAACCGCCACGTGTTCACTACCAAGGACCAGGCCGGTGCGATCGCTTTCGGATCGGTGCTGAGCTACCCGATGGTCGCCGATCAGCTGCCCCCGCAGATCGGCAAGATCCTCGGTTAGATCCCGGTCTCTATGAGCATTCGCTAAGGCAGCTCTGGCAGTGCTCGAAAATCTGGCGCCGCCCCCTCCCGCCTGCCCCGATTCCGAGGTTACCGTTCAGTAATGAGCGTGACGGATCTCCCTGCGGACGTGTCGACCGAGCTGGTCGGCAACGTCGTTCTGGATTACGGCGACCAGGCGCTGTTGGTGCAATGTGGGAGCACCGCCGAGGTATTGGCATGGGCGGACGCGTTGCGCGCGGCGGCGTTGCCCGGTGTGCTCGACATCGTTCCCGCCGCCCGCACGGTGCTGGTCAAGCTCGACGGCCCTCGGTATCAGGGCGTCATCCGCCAGCGGCTACGGAAACTGCGGGTCACCGCCGATACGGCCGCCCCGGGCGAGCACACCGCCGACGTGGTGATCGACGTCGTTTACGACGGACCGGACCTTGCCGAGGTCGCCGCCCACACCGGGCTGACGACCGCACAGGTCATCAACGCCCACACGTCGACGTTGTGGCGAGTCGGATTCAGCGGATTCGCACCGGGTTTCGCGTACCTGGTCGACGGCGACCCGCGCCTGCGGGTGCCGCGCCGCGCCGAGCCGCGGACCGCGGTACCTGCCGGCTCGGTAGCGCTCGCGGGTGAATTCAGCGCGATATACCCGCGCCGATCCCCCGGCGGCTGGCAACTCATCGGTCACACCGACGCGGTCCTGTGGGACCTGGTGCGATCCGATCCGGCGTTGCTGACGCAGGGGATGTGGGTTCAATTCCGGGCCGCGTAACCAAGGAGCATGCAGTGACAACCCTGGAAATCCTGCGCACCGGACCACTCGCCGTTGTCCAGGACCTCGGCCGGATCGGGCAGGCCCACCTCGGCGTCGGCCGATCCGGTGCCGCGGACCGCCGCTCGCACAAGCTCGCCAACCGACTGGTCGCCAACCCCGACGACCGTGCCACCGTCGAGGTGACCTTCGGTGGCTTCGCGGCCCGGGTGCACGGCGGCGACGTGGACATCGCGGTGACCGGCGCCGACACCGACCCGTCGGTCAACGGAATCAAGTTCGGCACCAACAGCATTCATCATGTCCGCGACGGCCAGGTGATTTCGCTGGGCACCCCGCGGGCCGGCTTGAGGACCTACCTGGCGGTGCGCGGCGGTATATCGGTGGAGCCGGTGCTGGGCTCGCGAAGCTACGACGTGATGTCAGCGATCGGGCCGTCTCCGTTGTCCCCCGGGGACCAACTGCCGGTCGGCGCGCACACCGACGAGTACCCCGAACTCGACCAGGCCCCGGTGGCGGCCATCAGCGGCGAGCCGGTGGAGCTGTTGGTGGTGCCCGGACCACGCGACGACTGGTTCGTCGATCCCGATGTCCTGGTGCACTCCGACTGGGTGGCATCCGACCGCAGCGACCGGGTCGGGATGCGGTTGGTCGGCCGCCCGCTGCAGTACCGCTTCCCCGACCGGCAGCTGCCCAGCGAGGGTGCCACCCGGGGCGCGATTCAGGTGCCGCCCAACGGATTACCGGTCATTCTGGGTCCCGACCACCCGATCACCGGCGGTTACCCGGTCGTCGGCGTGGTGATCGATGAGGACATCGACAAGGTCGCCCAGGTGCGGGCGGGTCAGCAGGTACGCCTGCACTGGGCGCGGCCACGGTCTGCGGTGGGCGCCCAGTCACATTCGGGCTCGGTGAATCCGTTCTCCTGATGCGGGCCTGGCAACCAGGCTGGTAGACAAGGAGTGTGCGTCCCCAGGTACACACCGCCCGCCTCGTTCACACTGCCGATCTCGACAGCGATACTCGGCGTGCCGTCCACGAGATGGTTAACGACGCCTTCGCGGGTGATTTCACCGAGGACGACTGGGAGCACGCGCTGGGCGGTATGCACGCCCTGATCTGGCAGCACGGCGCGATCATTGCGCACGCCGCGGTGGTTCAGCGGCGGTTGTTCTACCAGGGCAACGCGCTGCGCTGTGGTTACGTCGAAGCGGTCGCGGTACGGGAGGACCACCGCGGCCAGGGGCTGGTGCACGCGCTGCTCGACGGAATCGAGCAGGTGCTGCGCGGCGCCTATCAGATGGGCGCGCTGAGTTCCACGATCCAGGCCCGCAGCCTCTATGCGGCGCGTGGCTGGTTGCCCTGGCTTGGCCCGACGTCCGTGCTGGCCCCGACCGGTCCAACACCCACCCCCGACGACGATGGAACGATATTCGTCTTCCCGGTGCTGATCGACGTGGACACGTCCGCGGAGCTGATGTGCGATTGGCGCGCGGGCGACGTGTGGTAGGCGTGCTCGAAATCTCCTCCATATCAGCGTGATTCATCACAGCGCGGTCGGCTACGATGTGAGTCGCCGTTGCGCCGGCCGCCGTTATTGTGTTCTACGCCACACCGATTGACCGAACTCACACTGTCGGCCTGGAGAGGGTGAGCGGAAATTCACGCCCGGGTCATTGCGGACAGCGCCCGGGCAACAAAGGATTCCTACCGTAATCGCCAAGAGCGATGATGATTGGAGTCCCATGAAAACCCTGCTGGGCCGTTCGCATGTCCTTTCGGACTGGGACCCCGAAAACACGGAGGCCTGGGCGGCGGGCAACGACAAGATCGCCCGTCGCAACCTGATCTGGTCGGTGGCCGCCGAGCACATCGGCTTCTCGGTCTGGTCGATCTGGTCGGTGATGGTGCTGTTCATGCCGGCGTCGGTGTACGGCTTCTCCGCCGGGGACAAGTTCTTGCTCGGCGCCACCGCCACACTGGTCGGGGCGTGCCTGCGATTCCCCTACACGTTTGCCACCGCGAAGTTCGGCGGGCGGAACTGGACCGTGTTCTCCGCACTGGTGCTGCTGATCCCGACCGTCGGCACCATGCTGCTACTGGCCCACCCCGGCCTGCCGCTGTGGCCGTACCTGGTGTGCGCGGCGCTGGCCGGCCTCGGCGGCGGCAACTTCGCGTCGTCGATGACGAACATCAACGCGTTCTACCCACAACGCCTGAAGGGCTGGGCGCTGGCGGTCAACGCCGGCGGCGGCAACCTCGGCGTGCCGGTGATCCAGCTGGTCGGACTGCTGGTGATCGCGGCCGCAGGCAACCGGCAGCCGTACTGGGTGTGTGCGATTTACCTTGTGCTGCTGGCGATTGCGGGTATCGGGGCCGCGCTGTACATGGACAATTTGCCGCAGTACCGCATCGAGATGGACACCATGCGGGCGGTGCTGCGCGAACCGCACAGCTGGGTGATCGCGCTGCTGTACATCGGTACCTTCGGCTCTTTCATCGGTTTCTCGTTCGCGTTCGGCCAGGTACTGCAGATGAACTTCATCGCCAGCGGCGAGAACACCGCGCGGGCATCACTGCACGCTGCCCAGATCGCCTTCCTGGGGCCACTATTGGGCTCGATGTCGCGAGTGTACGGCGGTAAGCTCGCCGACCGGATCGGTGGCGGGCGGGTCACCCTCGCCGTCTTCTGCTCGATGATCCTGGCCGCCGGAATCTTGATCAGCGCAAGCACTTTCGGTGGTCATAGCGCCGGTCGCACTCCGGCCGCGACGATGGTCGGTTACGTGATCGGGTTCGTCGCCCTGTTCGTCTTGTCCGGCATCGGCAACGGATCGGTGTACAAGATGATTCCGTCGATCTTCGAGGCGCGCAGTTACTCGCTGCAGATCGGCGAGATGGAGCGCCGACAGTGGTCACGTTCCATGTCCGGAGCACTGATCGGACTTGCCGGTGCGATCGGCGCCCTCGGCGGCGTCGGCGTCAATCTGGCGCTGCGCCAGTCGTATCTGCACAGCGGCACGGCGACGTCGGCATTCTGGGCCTTCACGTTGTGCTACGTGGCCGCCGCGGTGCTGACCTGGGTGGTGTACGTACGCCGCCCGCTCGAGGTCACCGCCCCCGCCGCGGCAGAGGCTTCATCGTCCGTCCGACTGGCTCACGTATAGCCGCGGTATGCATGCCATACCGATTCGAAAAGAAACCCGTATAGCACGAAATGTATGCCACCTCACACCGAATTCCCCAGGCGCCCTGGCACGGTCGAGTACTTGCTATCTTCGGGCGTGACTATTACCCGGCATCATCCGGGCTGAGCTGCGATTATTGCGGCCCGGATAACCCCTCAGCGATTTACCAGATAACTGGGATTCAACTTACAGGCGATATTGGTCGGATTGAGTTGACGCAGTTCGGTTCTGAATGTGAGCATCGGAACTACGGCAGGGCATGCCTCTTAATTCGAGGCGCCCCCAAGGGCATTGAAGCCCAGACTCACAACAGCTCGTCCCGGTTGCGGGTCGGGCCGATTGGCGCCTGGCTAGAGGCCGCCGGTGCGCGGTTCAGGCGGGCGGCTTGTCAACGCGCCCAGAGGATTTCGTTGAAAGGTGCAGATCGCATGGGCGGCAACCACCGCATCACGGACTGGAATCCGGAAGACACCACGGCCTGGGAGGCCGGCAACGACAAGATCGCCCGTCGCAATCTGCTGTGGATCATCGCGTGCGACCACATCGCCTTCGGTGTGTGGACACTGTTCCCGGTCATGGCGCTGTTCATGCCGCAGCACGTCTACGGCTTTTCCGCGGCCGACAAATTTTTGCTCGGCGCCACCGCCACCTTGGTCGCCGCATGCCTGCGCATACCCTACTCGCTGGGCATCGCTACCTTCGGCGGCCGTAACTGGACGGTTTTTTCGATCGTGGTGCTGATCGCTCCCACCATCGGCGCGATGTGGCTACTCGCCCACCCGGGTCTGCCCCTATGGCCGTATCTGGTTTGCGCCGCGCTGACCGGAATGGGCGGTGCCAATTACGCGGCGTCGATGACCAACACCAACTTCTTCTACCCCCATCGCCAGAAGGGGTTCGCACTCGGGTTCAACGCCGGGGTCGGCAATCTCGGGGTGCCGATGATTCAGCTGGTGGGACTCTTAGTCATCGCCGTGGCCGGACCACACCAGCCGTACTGGGTGTGCGGGCTCTATCTGGCTCTGTTGACGATCGTCGCCCTGGGCGCGGCCCGCCACATGGACAACCTGGAGCACGCCAAGTACGACGGCAGCCACCTGCGTTCGATCCTCTTCGAGCGCGACACATGGGTACTCGCGCTCCTCTACCTGGGTACCTTCGGCTCCTGGATCGGGTTCTCGTTCGCGTTCGGCCAGGTTCTGCAGATCAACTTCCTGAGCACCGGGCAAAGCCACGCGCAGGCCGCACTGCACGCCGCCGAGTTGGCGTTCATCGGGCCGGCGTTAGGGTCGCTGGCCCGGATCTACGGCGGCAGACTGGCCGACCGGGTCGGCGGCAGCCGGGTCACCCTGGCGGTCCTGGCCTCCATGGCGCTGGTCACCGCATTCCTGGTCGCCGTCAGCACCCACGACGACCAGACGCCCGGCCTGACCACGGTGGCCACCATGATCGGCTACGTCGGCGGCTTCATGGTCCTGTTCATCCTGGCCGGGTTGGGCAACGGTTCGGTATATAAGATGATCCCCTCGGTGTTCGACGCGCGCAGCCACCGGCTCGGCCTTTCCGAGGACGATCGCGGCCGCTGGTCGCAAGCCACGTCAGGTGCGGTGATCGGATTCGTCGCGGCGTTCGGCGCGCTCGGCGGCGTGGGCATCAACCTGGCACTTCGCCAGTCCTATCTCAGCACCGGCACTGACACATTGGCCTATTGGGCATTCCTGGCTTTCTACATCACCGCTGCCGGCTTGACCTGGGCGAAGTATGTGCGCCGCCACGTGGCGGACGTCCCGGGCGGCCACGGTCGCAGCCTCACTCCGACCACGCCCGAGTGTGAGCCGAGTGGCAACGAGGGCAATGCGCAAGCAATTGCCAGGTAACGCCGCCGAAACGTCACAGGCATACACAGAGCGTATGGCGCAGCCCGGCTCACCACCGCTTACCGGTTACCGGATAGCGGTCACGTCGTCGCGCCGTTCCGAGGAGTTGTGCGCGTTGCTGAGCCGTCAGGGTGCCGAGGTTTCCAGCGCTGCCGCGATCAACATGATTGCCCTGCCCGAAGACGAAGAGCTGCAAAGCAATACCGAAGCCGTAATCGCCGATCCGCCCGACATCCTGGTCGCCCACACCGGCATCGGCTTTCGCGGCTGGCTGGCCGCGGCCGAGGGGTGGGGCCTGTCCAACCAACTCATCGCGTCGCTGTCCAAGGCGCGGGTCCTGGCCCGCGGACCGAAAGCGACCGGGGCGCTGCGTGCTGCCGGTCTGCACGAAGAGTGGTCGCCGAAATCCGAATCCTCCCAAGAGCTCCTCAAGTACCTGCTCGAATCGGGAGTGTCCGGCGCGCGTATCGCCGTCCAGCTGCACGGCGCCGCCGACGCCTGGGACCCGTTCCCGGAATTCATCGGGGGATTGCGCGCCGCGGGTGCCGATGTGGTGCCGATCCGGGTCTATCGGTGGAAGTCGACTGCGATGGGCGGCAACTTCGACCAACTGGTCACCGGAATCGCACGACGCCAATTCGATGCGGTCAGCTTCACCTCCGCACCCGCCGCGGCGGCAGTGTTGGAACGCAGCCGCGACTTGAATATCGAACACCAGGTGATCGAGGCGCTACGCACCGATGTGCATGCGATGTGTGTCGGCCCGGTGACGGCGCAGCCGTTGCACCGAAAGGGCATTCCGACGTCGGCACCCGAACGAATGCGGTTGGGTGCCCTGGCACGTCACATCGCCGAAAAGCTTCCGCTGCTCGGATCGAGCAACGTGACGGCCGCGGGTCACGCGATAGAGATCCGCGGAAACTGCGTGCTGGTCGACGGTTCGGTCCAATCGCTGTCCGGATCGGGGATGGCGGTGCTGCGCGCTCTGGCACACCGTCCCGGCGACGTCGTCGCCCGCGGTGATCTGCTGCGGGTACTGCCCGGCAACAGCAACGACCCACACGCCGTCGACACCGCCGTGCTGCGACTGCGAACGGCCTTGGGCGACAAGAACATTGTCGCGACGGTGGTCAAGCGTGGTTACCGGCTCGCGATCGACGAACCGGCGGTATCGCTGTGAGCCTGATTCTTGCCGCGCACGGCACCCGCCGGCCGGGCGGTGTCGCGATGATCGGCGACCTGGCGGCGCAGGTGAGCAGGCAACTCGGCCGGACGGTGCGGGTTGCCTTCGTCGACGTCCTGGGACCCACACCGAGCGAGGTGCTTTCCGCGGTCGGCGGCCGCCGGTGCCGTCGTGGTGCCGGCGTTCTTGTCCCGCGGCTTCCACGTCCGCAGCGACATCCCCGCCCATGTCGCGGCCAGCGGACATCCCGACGTCATCGTCACGCCGGCCTTGGGCCCGGATGGGGAGATCGCCCGAATCGTCGCCGACCAGTTGATGAAATCCGGTTGGCGCCCGGGTGATTCGGTGATCCTCGGGGCCGCCGGAACATCGGATCCCATCGCCCGCGCGGACCTGCACACCACCGCGACGCTGTTGTCCGCGCTGACCGGGTCACGAGTCAGCTTGGGATTTGCGGCCATTGGCGATCCGCATATCGAAGAGGCCGTCGATATGGCCAGGGCCGACGGTGCGCGTCGCGTCGCGATCGCCTCCTATCTGCTGGCCGACGGCCTGTTCCAAGAGAAGCTGCGGGGCTGCGGCGCCGATCTGGTCAGCCGGCCGCTGGGGACTCACCCACAGCTGGCCCGGTTGATCGCGCGCCGATTCCGCAGGGCGGTACCGGTCGCGACTCGGCACCCGGTGCGCCATTATCGGCCGGGCGCGCCGACGCCGGCAATGCTTGATCTTTGATCACGCACGGGTGATCCTGGCACCATGCCCCGTCGCGAAGAGCCATCGCGTGGGCTTCTCGATCCAGTCGCGAAGATGCTGCGGTTGCCATTCGGCACACCGGAATTCATCGACCGGATCGTCACCGGTGGGGTCAACCAAGTAGGCCGCCAAACCCTCTACATGCTGATCACCACGTGGGACGCCGCCGGCGGTGGCCCGTTCGCGGCCAGCGCGGTCGCTTCCACGGGGATGGCCAAGACGGCCGAGGTCGTGCAAAGCATGTTCATCGGACCGGTTTTCGGCCCGCTGCTGAGAATGCTGGGTGCCGACAAGGCCGCCGTGCGGGCGTCGTTGTGCGCCTCACAGCTGGTCGGCCTCGGCATCATGCGCTACGGCGTGCGCTCCGAGCCGCTGCACTCCATGTCGGTGGACGCGCTCGTCGACGCGATCGGCCCGACGATGCAGCGGTACCTGGTCGGCGATATCGGCTAAGCAGCCAATCGGGCGATCTGGATTTCTCCGTCGTCGGTCACCCGCACCTGGTACACCGGCACCGACACCCGCGGGTCGTCCAGGCAGCTACCGTCGTCGAGCGCGAAAGCCTGCTTGAGGATGGGCGATTGGACGGCTGCGCGCCCGCCGCGGTCGCCGACGATCCCGCGGGACATCACGGCCGCACCGGAGAACGGGTCGACGTTGCCGAGCGCGTGCACCGACCCGTCGTCCAGACGGAACAGCGCCGCCTGGGAGCCGTCGTCGAGCAGCACACCGACGCCACGACCCGGGATGAGGTGGTCGTAGGTGCACGCGGTGGTCCACACCTCAACGTCGTTGAGAATTGTCACGCTTCCTCCTGAACTCATGAACGGACCCGTGGCATGCCAATGGACACAGGGATTTTGCGCCCGGCGTGCTCGGTGAATGTCACAGTCGAATCGACTTCTTCCGGCGCATTGACGAAGGAGACAAACCGCGAGAGCTTGTCCGGATCTTCGAGCACGCCCTTCCACTCGCACTTGTAGTTGTCCACGTGCCGCTCCATCGCGGCCTCGAATTCCTCGGCCAGCCCGAGGGAGTCCTCGCACACGACCTCACGCAAGTGATCGAGACCGCCGTCCAGCGAGTCGACCCACGGCGCGGTGCGCTGCAGCCGGTCGGCGGTGCGGATGTAGTACATGAGGAACCGGTCGACGTAGCGGACCAGCGTCTCGGTGTCGAGGTCACTCGCCAGCAGCTGGGCATGCTTGGGAGTCATGCCGCCGTTGCCGCCGACATAGAGGTTCCAGCCCTTTTCCGTGGCGATGACGCCCACGTCCTTGCCGCGCGCCTCGGCACACTCCCGCGCGCAACCCGACACTCCCATCTTGATCTTGTGCGGTGCCCGCAGGCCCCGGTAGCGCAGCTCCAAGTCGATGGCCAGCTGGACCGAATCCTGCTGGCCGTAGCGGCACCAGTCGGTCCCCACACAGCTCTTCACAGTGCGCAATGACTTGCCGTAGGCGTGGCCGGATTCCATGCCGCCGTCCACCAGCCGCTGCCAGATCTGGGGTAACTGGTCCACCCGCGCGCCGAACAGGTCGATCCGCTGGCCGCCGGTGATCTTCGTGTAAAGCCCGAAGTCCTGGGCGATCTGGCCGATCAGGATCAGGTGCTCGGGCTTGATGTCGCCGCCGGGCACCCGCGGCACCACGGAGTAGCTGCCGTTCTTCTGAATATTGGCCAGGAAGTGGTCGTTGGAATCCTGCAGCGAGGCCTGCTCACCGTCGAGGATGTGCTCGGAGCCGGTCGAGGCAAGGATGGACGCGACCACGGGTTTGCAGATGTCGCAACCCCTTCCGCGACCGAACCGCTCCAGCAGGCCGGAGAAGGTACGGATCTCGGTGGCGGAGATGATCTCGAAAAGCTCCGCGCGCGACTGGCTGAAGTGCTCGCACAACGCCTTGGACTGCTCCACGCCCTCGGCTTCGAGCAGCTGTTTGAGCAGCGGCACGCACGACCCACACGACGTGCCGGCCGCCGTGCACGATTTCAGCGAGCCGACGTCGCCGCAACCATCGGCGATCGCGCACTTGAGATCGCCCTTGGTGACGTTGTTGCAGGAGCAGATCTGTGCGGAATCCGGTAGCGCGCCGACGCCCAAAGCCGAAGCGCCGCCACCGGATCCCTCCGGTGCGATCAGCGCGAGCGGGTCGCCCGGCAGCTCACTGCCGACCATGGGGCGCAGCACCCCGTAGGTGGAAGCGTCGCCGACGAGCACCCCACCGAGCAGCGTCTTGGCGTCGTCGGACAGCACCAGCTTGGCGTAGGTCCGGTTCACCGCGTCGTTGATGGCGACCTCGAGACAGTTCTCCGTCGTGCCCATCGCGTCGCCGAAACTGGCGACGTCGACGCCGAGCAACTTGAGCTTGGTGGACAGGTCCGCTTCGGGGAACTCCGCGCCGCCACCCAGCAGCCGGTCCACCACGACCTCCGCGGAGGTGTAGCCCGGCGCGACCAGGCCGTAGCACCGGCCGCCGATCGCGGCGACCTCGCCGATCGCGTAGATGTCGGGATCGCTTGTCCGGCACGACAAATCGGTGAGCACGCCGCCGCGCTCGGCGAGCGCCAGACCGGCCGCTGCGGCCAGCTCGTCGCGCGGCCGGATGCCGGCCGCGAAGATCACCGGGCCGGCGTCGATCTCCTCGCCGTCGGTCAGCCGTACCCGCGTCGACGTCGAACCGTCTGCACGCGGGGCGGATTCAATCGATTCGGTGCCCGTGCCGACGTGCACCGAAATCCCGAGCTCGCCGATCATCCTGGCCAGCAGCGCGCCACCGGCCTCGTCGATCTGCTGGGCCATCAGTCGCGGCATCATCTCAACGACGTGTGTTTCCAACCCGAACTGCCGCAACGCATTGGCGGCTTCGAGCCCGAGCAGACCGCCGCCGATCACAACGCCGGCCGCATTGTGACCGCCATCACGGGCACTCTCGGCGGCGGCGCGAATGGCGTCGAGGTCGTCCAGGGTGCGGTACACGTGGCACGCGGGGCAGGTCATGCCCGGGCACTGGCGGAACAAACGCGTAGGAGCCGGTGGCCAGGACCAGGGCATCGTAGTCGTGCCGTTCGCCGTCGGCGGTCACCACTGACTTTGTCGCGCGGTCGATTTCGGCAACCCGGGCGTCGAGCAGCAGCCGCACCCGCTCGTCGCCCGCGTAGTCGTTACCGGGCAGTGCCAGCAGGGCCCGGTCCCAGCTTTCGGTGTACGAGGTCAATCCCACGCGGTCGTAGGCGGCATCGGACTCTTCGGCCAATACGGTGATCTGCCAAGACCCGTCGGTGTCGCGGGCGCGCAGCGCCTCGACCAAACGGTGGCCCACCATGCCATGCCCGACCACGACCAAGTGACGGGCAGCACACTGCGCGCGCGTGTCGGGGGTTGGGGTCATGCCACGAGATTAGGGGGCAGAAATTAAGGAAAAAACGCCCAATGTATCGCTCGTATGACGTGGGTCTCACACCTCACAACTTCCTGTGTGATGTGTGTTCGCTTCCGGCGAACGGCCTGGTGGAACTTCAGCGTGGTCAACTCAAGTTTCTATCTGCAGCCGGCCGGCAAGGCGTCGGTCACAGCAAATTCCCAATGAAGCTCAAGGAAGCAACGAGGAGACGACATGAGCAATCCCGCACTGCGGTCGCGTCCGGCCTGGGACACCGACCGGTGGTTGCGCGACTTTTTCGGCCCCGCGGCGACGGCAGACTGGTACAAGCCAGTGACCAGTGGTTTCAGCCCTGCGGCCGAGATCATCAAGGACGGCGACGACGCGGTTATACGCCTGGAACTTCCTGGTGTTGATGTCGAGAAGGACGTCAACGTCGAGGTCGACAAGGGCCGCCTGGTAATCCACGGCGAACACCGCGACCAGTACGCCCAGGACGCAGGGGAAGAAGACGGCCGTACCCTGCGGGAAATCCGCTATGGATCGTTCCGGCGCTCGTTCCAGCTGCCCGCGCACGTCACCGGCGAGGCCATCAAGGCTTCCTACGACGCCGGTGTGTTAACCGTGCGGGTCACCGGCGCCTACGCCGGAACCCAGGCGCAGCGCATCACCATCACGAAGTAATTTCCAACCAGATCGGGCGAACGTCGAGTTGTCGGGTCAGAAGTTAGAGAATTCGCCCGACAACTCGACGTTGACGCCTTAGGCGAAGGCCTGATCGGCGTCAATTCCGATCACTTGCAACAGGTTTGCGACTTTGCGATCCAGACTCTCGCCCACCTTGGTCACCTCGGCGATCCCGAGGCTTCCGAACGCGGCGCTGGGCTGATCCATCGAGAAGATCGCATTGCCGTCGGCGTCGGCGTGGATCAGAAGCCGCAATGGCGCGTACAGCAAGGCTTTCGGGTCATGGCGAATCATCGTTTCGGCGATCGTATGGTTGCCGAGCAGATACTCCACCGCCTTCGTCGTATGGCCGGCGAGAGCGAAGAACGGCAGTCCGTCGATCTTTGCGTAGACCATCAGTCCGTTGGGCGCGTTGGTGGCAGCGGCCGCAAGAACGTCATCCCAACCGCCACCGCGCTCGGCGATCTGCTGCACCACCGCGCGGTCGACCGGCGGCGCGGCCTTCTCGAAAGCCGCGATGAACTCGTCGAATTCGACACCGGTGGCGATGTCGATGCGGTTCATGGTGTGCGAGGCCACACTGAATTCTGCCTTCATGGCGTACCCACCCCAGTGGTTCGGTGAATGAACTTGACGATTTGGAGTATACGGTTCGGTGAATGAACCAGCAAGGGGTATCATCGACACCGTGGCGCTTCCCCGCGAATACCCCAGCGAGAGCTGCCCCATCGCCCGGTCGTTGGAGATCGTCGGCGAGCGCTGGACCTTGCTGATCATGCGCGACGCCTTCTTCGGAGTTCGGCGCTTCAGTGACTTTCGCAACCACCTCGGCATCCCGAAAGCCGTGCTGGCCGACCGGCTGGCGTTCCTCGTGCAGGAGGAGGTGCTGACCAAGGCGGACAGTGCGTACGAATTGACCGTCAAGGGGCGTCAGTTATGGCCGATGATCTGGTCGATGATCAGCTGGGGAAATGAGAACTACCTTGAAAAGCCAAGCAGGCGAACGTATTTGCATGCGGAGTGCGGCGGAGTGATCGGGCAGGATCGGCGCTGCGAACGATGCGATCAGATCCCCGACGTCGCCGACCTGATCGCGCACCCGCCGCGGCGCCCGCGCGATCCGCGCCGCGACGATCCGGTGAGTGAGGCGCTTCGGCGGCCGCACCGGATGCTGGAACCGATCTAGCCGGTCAGCCCCAGCGGGCCAGCAGCTCCTTGGCCCGGGCCGACAGGGCGGCCTGTAGGAACGGGCCGAAACTGATCCGGGCGACACCCAGCGGGCCGAATGACGCGGGGTCGTCCTGGTCGGGCAGCGCGATCGCGTTGATCGGCAGCGGCAGCTCAGTTGCCAAGCGCCGCAACGTCTCCGGGTCGTGGCGGCCCACCGGGTAGAGCACATCGGCACCGGCGTCGGCCGCCTCGGTCAGTCGCGCCACCGCCCGCTCGACGCGGTCGGAGTCGTCCCCGTCCTTGCGCAGGAAAAGATCGGTGCGGGCGTTGATCACGACATGGACCCCGGCCGCATCGGCGGCCGAGCGCAGCGCGCCTACTAATTCGGCATGCTCACCGGCGGACCGCAGTCGCTTGTTCTCGGAGTGCACGGTGTCTTCGATGTTCAGCCCGACGGCGCCCACGCTCAGCAGGCCTTCGATCAGGCGCTGAGCCGGCTGCGCGTAGCCGGACTCGATGTCCACCGACACCGGGACGTCGACCGCGGCGGTGATCTGGGCGACCCGGGTGAGGACATCGTCGAACGACATACCCTCGTTGTCAGGTTTGCCGATCGAGTCGGCCAGCGGATGGCTGCCCACCGTCAGCGCGGCGAATCCGGCATCCGTGGCAAGCCGTGCCGACCAGGCATCCCATACGGTCGGCAGCACCACCGGGTTGCCCGGCTGATGCAATTCCAGCAGTACCGACGCGCGCTGCGCGGCTGCATTCTGACCTGTCATGGGTGTTTGCTCCGCAATCTGGCCGAGTTATCTCCTCCGACGTCAGTCGGGTGCGGTGGATAGTATCGAAACTCATACTGTGATCCGTGACACCCTCGGCCCTAGGAGATCTCTTGTCCACCACTGAACTCGCCGAACTGCACGACCTCATCGGCGGCCTGCGGCGGTGCGTGAGCTCCTTGAAGTCGCGCTACGGCGACAGCCCGGCGATGCGCCGCATCGTCATTGACGCCGACCGGATCATCAGCGACGTCGAATTACTCGACACCGATGCTTCGGAATTGGACTTGGCGCGCGCAACCGTGCAGGACTCCGGCGAAAAGATCACCATTCCCGACACCCAATACGACAGCGATTTCTGGCGCGATGTCGACGACGAGGGTGTCGGAGGTCACAGCAGGTCCTGACAGCGCAAGCCCCCCGAAAATTCGGGGGGCCTCATCTGTGTACCCTTTCGACCAACAGCTTCGTTCAACAGCCCGTTCGAAGAGGAACACTTGATGAGCGCTCCCACCGCGAACCGTCCTGCGTCCGGTGTCTTTTCACCCACCCGCGCCCACATCCAGCAACGGACCCTACGCACCGACCGGTGGTGGATGTCGCCGTTGCGGATCGACTTGGGATTCGCCGCATTCATCGTCTACGCGACGGCGCGCGCCTTCCAGCAGAATTACTTCTTCGTCCCGAAGTACCACTACCTGACGCCGTTCTACTCACCGTGCGTCAGCAAGGCTTGCGGTGAGGCGAGCGACTTCTGGCCGCAGATCTTCCCGGATGTGTGGTGGCTGCCGTACGCGGCGCTGTCACTGCCGTTCCTGCTGCTGTTCCGGCTGACCTGCTACTACTACCGCGGCGCCTACTACCGCACGGTGTGGCAGTCGCCGACGCGCCTGCGGGGTGGCCGAGCCCCGCGTCCACTACACCGGCGAGACCAAGTTCCCGCTGATCATCCAGAACACCCACCGGTACTTCTTCTACATCGCCGGCATCATCTCGGTGATCAACAGCTACGACGCGATCGTCGCGTTTCACTCCGACGAGGGACCGGGCGGATTCGGCTTCGGTCTGGGCAACGTGATCCTGCTCGGCAACGTCATCATGCTGTGGATCTACACGCTGTCCTGCCACTCCTGCCGGCACGTGACCGGCGGGCGGCTTAAGCACTTCTCCAAGCATCCTGTGCGTTATTGGATCTGGACCCAGGTGAGCGTTATCAACACCCGGCACAAGATGTTTGCCTGGATCACGCTGGGCACGCTGATGCTTACCGACTTTTACGTCGCGCTGGTGGCCAGCGGCGCAATTTCTGACCTGAGATTTGTTGGCTGAATCGCCATTTGGAAGAAAATCAGAATTTAGCTAGCGAGGGATTTATGGCTGAGGTCGAGCGGCACTCCTACGACGTAGTCGTGATCGGTGCCGGCGGCGCGGGTTTACGCGCGGTCATCGAAGCGCGGGAACGCGGCCTCAAGGTCGCGGTGGTGTCCAAGTCGTTGTTCGGCAAGGCCCACACGGTGATGGCCGAGGGCGGCTGCGCGGCCTCCATGGGCAACACCAACCCCAAGGACAACTGGTCGACCCACTTCGGCGACACGATGCGCGGTGGCAAGTTCCTGAACAACTGGCGGATGGCCGAACTACACGCCAAGGAGGCACCGGACCGGGTCTGGGAGCTGGAGACCTACGGCGCGCTGTTCGACCGCCTCAAGGACGGCAAGATCAGCCAGCGCAACTTCGGCGGGCACACCTACCCGCGGCTGGCGCACGTCGGTGACCGCACCGGCCTGGAGCTGATCCGCACCATGCAGCAGAAGATCGTCTCGCTGCAGCAGGAGGATTTCGCCGAGCTCGGCGACTACGAGGCGCGGATCAAGGTATTCGCCGAATGCACCATCACCGAGCTGCTCAAGGACGGCTCGGAAAACGGCGGGCGGATCGCCGGGGCGTTCGGCTACTGGCGTGACAGCGGCAAGTTCGTCGTGTTCGAGGCGCCCGCGGTGGTGCTGGCCACCGGCGGAATCGGCAAGTCGTTCAAGGTCACGTCGAACTCGTGGGAGTACACCGGCGACGGCCACGCGCTGGCGCTGCGGGCCGGCGCGACGCTGATCAACATGGAGTTCATCCAGTTCCACCCGACGGGCATGGTGTGGCCGCCGAGTGTGAAGGGGATCCTGGTCACCGAGGGTGTGCGCGGCGACGGCGGCGTGCTGAAGAACTCCGACAGCAAGCGCTTCATGTTCGACTACATCCCCCCGGTGTTCAAGGGCCAGTACGCGGAATCCGAGCAAGAGGCCGACCAGTGGCTCAAGGACAACGACTCGGCCCGCCGTACCCCGGACCTGCTGCCCCGCGATGAGGTCGCCCGCGCGATCAACTCCGAGGTCAAGTCCGGCCGCGGCACCCCGCACGGTGGCGTGTACCTGGACATCGCCTCGCGGTTGACGCCCGAGGAGATCAAGCGCCGGCTGCCGTCGATGTACCACCAGTTCATGGAGCTGGCCGGTGTCGACATCACCAAGGAGCCAATGGAAGTCGGGCCCACCTGTCACTACGTGATGGGCGGTGTCGAGGTCGACCCCGACACCGGCGCGGCCACCGTCGCGGGCCTGTTCGCCGCGGGCGAGTGCTCCGGCGGCATGCACGGCTCCAACCGGCTGGGCGGCAACTCGCTGTCGGACCTGCTGGTCTTCGGCCGGCGCGCCGGGCTGGGCGCCGCCGACTACGCCCGCGCCCTGGCCAGCCGCCCGACCGTGCACGAGGACGCCGTCGAGGAGGCGGCGAAGCGGGCGCTGGCCCCCTTCGCGGGACCGACGAACGGCGCCGCCGCCGAGAACCCGTACACGTTGCAACTGGAACTGCAGCAGTCGATGAACGACCTGGTCGGCATCATCCGTAAGTCGGAGGAGATCTCCGAGGCCCTGCAACGGCTCGACCAAGCTGCGCGAGAGGTTCAAGCACATCCACGTCGAGGGGGATCGCAAGTACAACCCCGGCTGGAACCTGGCCATCGACCTGCGCAACATGCTCCTGGTCAGCGAATGCGTGGCCAAGGCCGCCCTGGAACGCACCGAGAGCCGTGGCGGACACACCCGCGACGACCACCCGGGAATGGACTCGAACTGGCGCAAGGTGTTGCTGGTGTGCCGCGCCGGCGGCGGCGACGACGTGATTCCCGACGTCACCGTCACCCGCGAGGACCAGGTCCCGATGCGGTCCGATCTGATGGAGCTCTTCGAGGTCTCCGAACTGGAGAAGTACTTCACCGACGAAGAGCTGGCCGACCACCCAGGACGGAGAGGCTAATGAGCTACGACGCGACGATGCGGGTCTGGCGCGGCGACGAAGCCGGCGGCGCGCTGGAGGACTTCACGGTCGAGGTCAACGAGGGCGAGGTGGTGCTCGACATCATCCATCGCCTGCAGCAGACCCAGACGCCCGACCTCGCCGTGCGGTGGAACTGCAAGGCGGGCAAGTGCGGATCCTGCTCGGCCGAGATCAACGGCAAACCCAAGTTGATGTGTATGACCCGGATGTCGACGTTCGCCGAGGACGAGGTCGTGACGGTGACGCCGCTGCGGACCTTCCCGGTGATTCGCGATCTGGTCACCGACGTCTCGTTCAACTACGAAAAGGCCCGTGAAATACCGTCTTTCGCGCCGCCCAAAGACCTGCAGCCCGGGGAATACCGGATGGCACAGGCCGACGTTCAGCGCTCGCAGGAGTTCCGCAAGTGCATCGAGTGCTTCCTGTGCCAGAACGTCTGCCACGTGGTCCGCGATCACGAGGAAAACAAGAAGTCGTTCGCCGGGCCACGCTTCCTGATGCGCATCGCCGAACTCGAAATGCACCCGTTGGACACCCGGGACCGCCGCGACGACGCGCAGGAAGAGCATGGCCTGGGCTTCTGCAACATCACCAAGTGCTGCACCGAGGTCTGCCCGGAACACATCAAGATCACCGACAACGCGCTGATCCCGATGAAAGAGCGGGTTGCCGACCGCAAATACGACCCGATCGTCTGGCTGGGCAACAAGCTGTTCCGCCGCTGAGCGCGGCCGTCACCTGCCGAGTCGACTAGGTGCCGAGGCGGCGAAACGAGCTGCGGTGGAAGACGATTGGCGCCACCTCGGCATCCACTGTCACCTCGCTGACCCGTAGCACCACGATGGTGTGATCCCCAGCCGCGATCAGTTGCTCGATCGCGCTCTCCAGCCACAGGCCGGTGCCCTTGATGAAGACCGCGCCGGAGTCGTAGGACACCGTCTCCAAGCCAGCGAACCTGTCGCCGGTCTTGGCGGCCAGGGTGCGTGCGGCCTCGTCGTGCGCCTCGCCGAGCACGCTGATGCCCAGCATCGGCAGATCCTTGAGCTTGGGCCAGGTGGTCGACGTGTTCTGCACGCAGAACGACACCAGCGGCGGGTCCAACGAGACGGGGACAAACGTGCTGGCGGCCAGTCCCACCCGGACTCCCGAAACCTCCGCGGCGATCGCCACCACGCCGGACGGGAAGTGGCCGAAGGCATCACGAAGTGTGGATGGTGTCAGCTTGTTCATTGCATTCACTGGACTTCATTCGCCCCTTGCGCCGACGACGGATTCGCCTGTCCGACACTACCTGCCGAGTATCCGTGCGCGTCGGCCACATCCGGGTGCGCCCGCAGTCTGCTCTTCCAGGCGTTTCGACCGTAAACCGAGAAGATCGGGTCCGACGGGTTCTCGGCCGGCGTCCAGGATGAATCGGTGCGCGCCGCGAGTTCGCGCGGTAGCGACAGCACCGGGATCTGAGCGTCGAGCCGGGGATTGAAGAAGAACGGCACCGAGATCCGCTCGGCCACCTGGCCGCGCAGATTCACCCGGTGCTCGGTGGCACGCAGATAGCCGCCCGTCGCGACCTCGAGCAGCTCCCCGATGTTGACGATGAACGCCCCCTCCAGCGGCGCCACGTCGACCCAGCCCTGCGAGTCGTCCGGGTCGGGATCGCCGCCGCCGCGGCTCCGTCGCACCTGTAGACCCCGGCTGCCCGGCTCGGCCAGCAGCAGCGTGAGCACCCCGGAGTCCCGGTGCGCACCCACGCCCTGCGGGCTGGCCGCGCGGGCGGGATAGCGGATGACCTTGATCAGGGTGGCCGGTGTCTCGGCGAAGGCGTCGTCGAACACGTCATGGCGACTACCCAGCGATGCCGCCCAGTGCCGCAGCAGGGTGCGGGCCACCCGCGACAGCGCGGCGTCCCACTCGGCGATGATCGCCGGCAACTCGGGCAGCGCCGCCGGCCACTGGTTGGGGCCCTGCAGCCTGAGGTAGTCGGGCTCGCCCGGACCGCCGATGGGCGGACGTTCGGGCCCAATATCAATCTGCTCGCGCCAATCCACCTCGCCCAGGGTCAATTCGCCGCCCAGCCGCGTGTAACCGCGGAAATGCGGGCTGCGCACCATCGCCACGGCGTCCTTGTCGGCCTGCGGCAGCGCAAACAGCTTGCGGGCCACCCCGAGCAGCCGGGCGACGAGCGTCTGCGATACGCCGTGGCCGGTCAGATAGAAGAATCCCACCTCGTGAGCGGCCTCGCGGAGGCCCTCGCGCAACACGCCCGTACGGCCCGCCAGATCCACCACGGGCAGCGCGGTGACGCTCTTCACACCTGACATGCTTCCATTATCGCCGCAGGTAGAGCGCCTGTCGAAGGCGCGAACGGGCCCTTCCCAACCGGTTGGTTAATTAGGCAATGAAATCTAGCTCACAGTCACTTGCGCTTATGTCACAGCCCGATATATTTTTATCAGAGTTACTGGTGGGTAACTTAGCCCAAGTACCCAACCACAACGTGGCATTCTCAACGAGGAGGAGAGTAGTGAGCCACTACAAGAGCAACGTCCGCGACCAGGTATTCAACCTCTTTGAGGTGCTGGGCGTCGACAAGGCGCTAGGCCAAGGTGAGTACACCGACCTGGACGCCGACACCGCCCGGGAGATGCTGAACGAGATCAGCCGATTGGCCGAGGGGCCGGTCGCGGACTCATTCGTCGAGGGTGACCGCAACCCGCCGGTCTTCGACCCCGAGACACACTCGGTGACCCTTCCGGAGGCATTCAAGAAGTCAGTTCACGCAGTCCAAGAGGGCGGCTGGGACAAGGTCGGCCTCGACGAGGCCCTCGGCGGCGTGCCCGCGCCCAAGTCGCTGCTGTGGGCCCTGCACGAGCACCTCCTCGGCGCCAACCCGGCGGTCTGGATGTACGCCGGCGGCGCCGGCTTCGCCAACATCCTGTACCACCTCGGCACCGAGGAGCAGAAGAAGTGGGCCGTGCTGTGCGCTGAGCGTGGCTGGGGTTCCACCATGGTGCTCACCGAGCCGGACGCCGGTTCGGACGTGGGTGCCGGTCGCACCAAAGCGGTGCAGCAGGAAGACGGTTCCTGGCACATCGACGGGGTCAAGAGGTTCATCACCTCGGCCGACTCAGGCGACCTGTTCGAGAACATCTTCCACCTGGTGCTGGCCCGTCCGGAGGGCGCCGGTCCCGGTACCAAGGGGCTGTCGCTGTTCTTCGTGCCCAAGTTCCTGTTCGACTTCGAGACCGGTGAAATCGGCGAGCGCAACGGCGCCTTCGTCACCAACGTCGAGCACAAGATGGGCCTCAAGGTCTCCGCGACCTGCGAACTGACCTTCGGTCAGCACGGCGTGCCCGCCAAGGGCTGGCTGGTCGGCGAGGTGCACAACGGCATCGCGCAGATGTTCGAGGTCATCGAGCAGGCCCGCATGATGGTCGGCACCAAGGCGATCGCCACCCTGTCGACCGGTTACCTGAACGCCCTGGCCTACGCCAAGGAGCGGGTGCAGGGCGCCGACATGACCCAGATGACCGACAAGGCCGCGCCGCGCGTGACCATCACGCATCACCCGGACGTGCGCCGCTCGCTGATGACCCAGAAGGCCTACGCCGAGGGTCTGCGCGCGCTGTACCTGTTCACCGCGACCTACCAGGACTCGGCGGTCGCCGAGACACTGCACGGTGTGGACGCCGACCTGGCGGTCAAGGTCAACGACCTGATGCTGCCGCTGGTCAAGGGTGTGGGCTCCGAGCAGGCCTACGCAAAGCTGACCGAGAGTCTGCAGACGTTCGGTGGGTCCGGCTTCTTGCAGGACTACCCGATCGAGCAGTACATCCGCGACGCCAAGATCGACTCGCTCTACGAGGGCACCACGGCCATTCAGGCGCAGGACTTCTTCTTCCGCAAGATCGTGCGCGACAAGGGTCAGGCCCTGGCGCACGTATCGGAGCAGATTCAGAAGTTCGTCGACAGCGAGGCCGGTAACGGCCGGCTGAAGAGCGAGCGCGAGCTGCTGGCCAAGGCCCTGGCTGACGTCCAGTCGATGGCGGCCACGCTGACCGGCTACCTGATGGAGGCACAACAGGACGTCACCAGCCTGTACAAGGTGGGCCTGGGTTCGGTGCGCTTCCTGATGAGCGTCGGCGACCTGGTCATCGGCTGGTTGCTGCAGCGCCAGGCCGCGGTAGCCGTGGCCGCACTCGACGCCGGTGCCAGCGGCACCGAGCGGTCCTTCTACGAGGGCAAGGTCGCGGTGGGGTCGTTCTTCGCGAAGAACTTCCTGCCGCTGTTGGCCAGCACCCGCGAGGTGATCGAGACGCTGGACAACGACATCATGGAGCTCGACGAGGCCGCCTTCTAAGCGGCTGGACTACCAGCAAAATCCCCCGCTTCCACGCTGAAGCGGGGGATTTTGTGTCTGTAGGTGCGACACCAAAAAGGCCGCCGCTGGATCCCCTCACTCCAGCGGCGGCCCTTTTTCGTACGCCTGTCTTTTCATCCAGGCGTGGATCCAGGGACGCCCCGTGTTGCCGTCGGGGTCGGGGGGTCAGACCACAACACAGGGCAATCCGGACATCGTTTACCCATCCCCTGGTGTTACTAATCAGCTGTGACGAACTTCATTCGTCGCCGCGCTGGAGGTGGCCGCTGCGGCAGATGCGCAGGTCAAGCCTCCAAAATGGCTGCCACGCCCTGCCCGCCGGCCGCGCAGATGGAAATCAGCGCGCGGACCGGACCCCCGCCTTTGCGCTTCGTCTTCTGCTCGGCGAGCTGCTTGGCGGCCTGGGCGAGAATCCGCCCGCCGGTGGCCGCGAACGGGTGCCCGGCGGCCAATGACGAGCCGTTGACGTTGAGTTTGGACCGGTCAATCGACCCGAGGGCGGCGTCTAGACCCAGCCGCTCCTTGCAGTACTCCTCCGACTCCCACGCCTGCAGATGCGCCAGCACCACCGAAGCAAACGCCTCGTGGATCTCGTAGAAGTCGAAATCCTGCAGGCTCAACCCGTTGCGGGCCAGCAGCCGGGGTACCGCATAGGTCGGCGCCATGAGGAGCCCGTCACGCCCGTTGACGTAGTCGACCGCAGCGGTCTCCGCGTCCACCAGGTAGGCCAGCGCGGGCAACGAATGATCGGCCGCCCACTGTTCGGACGCCAGCAGGGCGACCGAGGCGCCGTCGGTCAACGGCGTCGAATTGCCCGCCGTCATCGTCGCGTCACCGGCCTTCACCCCGAACACCGGGCGCAGCGTGGCGAGCTTCTCCACGCTCGAATTGGCCCGCAGATTGTCGTCGCGGTACAGGCCAAGGAAAGGTGTGACGAGGTCGTCGAAAAAGCCCCGGTCGTAGGCCGCGGCCATGTTGTGGTGGCTGGCGACGGCCAATTCGTCCTGGTCTACCCGCTTGATTCCCAGCTGCTTGGCGGTGATGGCGGCGTGTTCCCCCATCGACAGCCCGGTGCGCGGCTCGCTGTTGGCCGGGATCTCGACACCCAGGGTGGCGGGCAACGTGCCCACCAGCTTCAGCCGTTGCAGGTTCGACTTGGACCGGCGCAATTTCAGCAGGGTGCGGCGCAGGTTGTCGCCGAGGCCGATCGGCGGGTCGGACGTGGTGTCCACCCCGCCGGCGGCGGCGACGTCGTAGCGGCCCGACGCGATGCCGTCGGATGCGGCGATGGCCGCCTGCAGACCGGTGCCGCAGGCCTGCTGAATATCGAATGCCGGTGTATACGAGGACAATTCAGAGCCGAGCACGCATTCGCGCATGAGGTTGAAGTCGCGGCTGTGCTTGAGCACGGCACCGCCGACGACCACGCCCAGTCGCTCGCCGCCCAGCCCGAACCGATCCACCAGCCCGCCCAGGGCGGCGGTGAACATGTCCTGATTGGACGCCTCGGCGTAGGCACCGTCCGACCGTGCGAAGGGAATGCGATTGCCGCCCAGCACGGCGACGCGTCGGCGATTACTTGCCTCAGAACTTGCAGGGGCCACGTTCATCTCCGGTTATCAGTTTGGGGGATTGGCCGTTGGGACCCATACTACCCACTGTTCTTACTCTGCAGTAAGTTCGTCCCCGATACGGTTGGCTTGTATGGCACTCAAGAAACGGAAGGCAGCTCAGTGGCTCCCAATCGTTCGTCCGATCTGTTCTCGCAAGTTGTCAATTCCGGCCCCGGATCCTTTGTGGCACGCCAACTTGGTGTTCCGCAACCCGAGAACCTGCGCCGCTACTCCGCCGGTGATTCGCCGCTGTCCGGATCCTTGCTGATCGGGGGCGAAGGCAGGATCGTCGAGCCGTTGCGGGCGGCGCTGGACAGCGACTACGACCTGGTTGGCAACAACCTGGGTGGTCGCTGGGCCGACCGATTCGGCGGGCTGGTTTTCGACGCCACCGGCATCACGGCGCCGGCGGGACTGAAGGCACTGCACGACTTCTTCACGCCGCTGCTGCGAAACCTGGGCCACTGCGCACGCGTTGTTGTGGTCGGCACCACACCGGACGCCGCCGCCAGCACCGACGAGCGGATCGCGCAGCGAGCGCTGGAGGGCTTCACCCGCTCGCTTGGTAAGGAGCTGCGCAACGGCGCGACCGTGTCGCTGGTCTACCTGTCGCCGGACGCCAAACCGGCCGCGACGGGCATGGAATCGACTCTGCGATTTATCCTTTCGGCCAAATCGGCGTACGTCGACGGCCAGGTCTTCTACCTCGGCGCCGACGACTCCACCCCACCCGCGGACTGGGACCGTCCGCTGGATGGCAAGGTCGCCATCGTGACCGGCGCCGCCCGGGGCATCGGCGCGACGATCGCCGAAGTGTTCGCCCGTGACGGGGCCCGCGTCGTCGCGATCGATGTGGAGTCGGCCGCGGAGGCGCTGGCCGAGACCGCGAGCCGGGTGGGGGGCACGGCGCTGTGGCTCGACGTCACCGCCGACGATGCCGTCGACAAGATCACCGAGCACCTGCGCGACCATTACGCCGGGCACGCCGATATCCTGGTCAACAACGCCGGCATCACCCGCGATAAGCTGCTGGCGAACATGGACGACGCCCGCTGGGACGCCGTCTTGGCCGTCAATCTTCTTGCCCCGCAACGGCTTACCGAGGGACTGATCGCAAACGGCAGCATCGGCCAAGGCGGCCGGGTGATCGGTCTGTCGTCGATGGCCGGCATCGCGGGTAACCGCGGGCAAACGAACTACGCCACCACGAAGGCCGGGATGATCGGCCTCACCCAGGCGCTGGCACCGGAGCTGCACGAGAAGGGCATCACGATCAACGCCGTGGCGCCGGGATTCATCGAAACCCAGATGACGGCGGCGATTCCTCTTGCCACTCGCGAGGTGGGCCGCCGGATGAACTCGCTGTTGCAGGGCGGGCAGCCGGTCGACGTCGCGGAAGCCATCGCCTACTTCGCCAGTCCAGCGTCAAACGCGGTGACCGGCAACGTCATTCGCGTCTGCGGCCAGGCCATGCTGGGCGCCTGAGTCCGGTGACGATGCGGGCCGGAACGGCCAGCTGAGGAGGCGGACAATTGAGCCGGAGTTTAGGGAGAGCGCGATGAATCAACCAAGCGGCCTGCGGAACATGCTGCGAGCGGCCGCCGGGGCGCTGCCCCTGGTGTCCCGGACAGACCAGCTGCCCAGCCGCACCGTGACCGTCGAGGAACTGCCGATCGACCAGACGAACGTGGCCGAGTACGCCGCGATCACCGGTCTGCGCTACGGCAACAACGTGCCGATCACCTACCCGTTCGCGTTGACGTTTCCGGCGCTGATGTCCTTGGTGACAGGGTTTGACTTCCCTTTCGCCGCAATGGGTTCGGTGCACACCGAGAACCACATCACCCAGTACCGCCCGATCGCGGTCACCGACACCGTCGGGGTGCGGGTGCACGCCGAGAATCTCCGCGAGCATCGCAAGGGTCTGCTGGTCGACCTGGTGACCGACGTCAGCGTCGGCACCGAGACCGCGTGGCACCAGGTGACGACCTTCCTGCATCAGCAGCGCACCAGCCTGTCCGACGAACCCAAACCGCCACCGCAAAAGCAGCCCAAGCTCCCGCCGCCCAGCGCGGTGCTGCGCATCACGCCCGGCCAGATCCGGCGCTACGCCGTCGTCGGCGGCGATCACAACCCGATCCACACCAACCCGATCGCCGCCAAGCTGTTCGGATTCCCGACCGTCATTGCACACGGAATGTTCAGCGCTGCAGCGGTATTGGCTAATATCGAGGCCAGGATTCCCGACGCGGCGCGGTACTCGGTCCGGTTCGGCAAGCCGGTGATCCTGCCCGCGACCACGGGCCTCTACATCGACGAAAATGACCAGGGCAGCTGGGATCTCTCGTTGCGCAATATCGCCAAGGGATATCCACACCTGACCGGCAGCGTCCGGCCGCTGTAGCAGCCGGCTCAGCCGGCGCGTTCGTCGTGCTTCTGCGCCCGAACGCTCAGCAGCCTTTTCAGTCCGTGGGCGCCGGTCGCGGTCAGCAGAAAAACTCCGAACAGCCACAGCGGCGGGCGGGCGAGTTCCCAGACGAAGATCGCGGCCCAGATCGGCGAGCCCTGGGTGACGGCGAGCACCCCGGCGGCACCGGTCAGCGAGACCGCCGGCACGTGCAGGTGTAGCCCGGCAATCCAATTGATCGTCAGCACCAGTAGCGCGCCCGCTGCCGCACCGGTGGCCAGCGACGGTGTAAGCATCCCGCCGGCACCGCCGGCGCGCAGGAACAACGCGGTCAGCAGCGGCTTCAACAACAGGATCGCGGCCGCCGCGGACAGCGTCAGCCCGCTGGCCAAGCTGACGGTCAGGACGCTGCGACCGTTGCCCGGCAGTTCGGGCCACCAATGCGAGCAGATGCCCATCACCAGCCCGGCGCCGGCCAGCGCCGGGATCAGCACCCAGCTCCGGATCTGGCGCGCGGGGCGCGCCGCCGCCATCAGCCGGTTGAACGCCAGGCCCACCGCGAGGGCAACCGGGGCCATCAGCAGCCCGTGCGCGGTCAGCAGATACGTGGACTCCCCGATCGGCCAGTCCAGGTTGGGCTGATCGCGCGTGATGGCCGAGCCGACCGCAACGGCCAGGCTGGAGGTGAGAAACGCCGCGCCCAGCGCCCTTGGATGCCAGGTGTTGAGCATGATCCGCACGGAGAACAACGCACCGGCCAGCGGCACGGCGTACACCGCGCCCAGCCCGGCCCCGGCCGCGCAGGCCAGCAAGATCTCGCGGTCACGGCTCGACAGCCGCTTCAGCCATCCGGTCGCCAAATCGCCGAGCGCAGCGGCGAATTGGCGCGGAGCCCCCTCCCGGCCAAGCGATGCCCCCGAGCCGACCAGCAGCACCTGCAGCATGGCGTCGATGCTCCAGGACAGCCGCGGTATCGGCTCATGGCGGGCGATGGTGCCGGCCAGCGGTGGCACCTCGGCCCGGCGCCGCAGGATCCACCAGCCCAGTGCCGCCAGTGCGGCGCCGACCATCGGCCCCAACACCCGGCGTACCGGACTGCTGCCGGTGACCCCGGCCAGCAGGGTGCCGAAACTGTAGTTGTAGGTCAGGTGCTGGACGAAGCGCAGCACGAAGGTCGTCGACAGCCCGGCGATGCCGGCCAGCACCCCCACGATGATGACCGCACAGAAGAAGTCGACATTGCGGCCCGAGGTCCAAGCGCGCAAGCGGGGCACTGCACGAATCTAGCCCGGCCCCGTCGCCGTCGCCGCTAGGACGCGGGCCGCCGGGCGGGGCCGGCGTCCTGGTCGACGGGCACACCGCGC
Source organism: uncultured Actinomycetota bacterium (assembly GCA_963794245.1). Taxonomy (GTDB): domain Bacteria; phylum Actinomycetota; class Actinomycetes; order Mycobacteriales; family Mycobacteriaceae; genus Mycobacterium. The sequence goes on from CAWCDD010000011.1 coordinate 712,296, forward strand.
AGGCCGTGCCAGAACAGGTCGATCATCAGCTCGGCCGCCTCGTCGACGTCGATGTCTCCGGTGGACAGCTGGGTGGCCATTGCCTCACCCGCGCCCACCAACGCCACCGCCATCATCTGGTACTCGGCGTCCGTGCGCGGCCGGCGACTGTTCTCCCGCACCAGGCCGACCACCAGCTCGATGATCTGCTCGCGGCCTTCCCGCACGGTGTGGGCGAAGGCCTGCGAGCTGATCGCCTGGGTGTACATCACGATCCAGGACGCCCGGTTGGCGTCGATGTAGCGCAGGAACGATCCGATGGTGTTCCGCAGCAGGTCCCTTGGGCTTTGGGTGAAGTCGATGTCGGCACGCACCGCGTCGATGAACCGGCTCAGCTCGCGGTTCAGGCAGGCGCCGAACAAGTCCTCTTTGGAGCCGTAGTACAGGTACAGCATCGGCTTGGAGATCTCCGCCGCGGCGGCGATGGTGTCCATCGAGGTCTCGTGGTAGCCGTTGACCGAGAACATCTGCACGGCGGCGTCGAGCATCTGCTGTTCCCGGACAGCGCGCGGTAGCCGCTTGGTACCACCTGCCATCGCTCTGCCCTTTCAAGCCCTTCGGGCACTGCCTATCTGACTCCAGGGTAACGATCGGGCGGCCGATCAGTGTCCGCAAGCCTTGCTGGGGCCCTTCATGGTCGCCACCCGCACCAACGACTGGTCCACCGCTGGCAGCGCCAATTCTCCTGCAGCCAAAGCCTTTTCGAGCCGGTCCAGGACCGCGGGGACCTCGTCGGTGGTGACCCACAGCGCGACGTCGCTACCCGCTTGCAAAGTCCGCAGCACCGCTTCGGCCACGCCGAATCGATCGGAGATCGCGGCCATGCTGGACAGATCGTCGCTGAAAACCGGGCCGTTGAAGGGTGGGGCCCCGTAACCGATGCCATCGCGCAGCAACTGCACCGCCGGCCGGCTCAGGCTGGCCGGGTCGTCGCCGGTCAGGCCGGGAACCTGCAGGTGACCCACCATGACGGCGACCGGTGTTGCGGTGATCAGCGTCCGGTATGGCACCAGGTCGACGTTTTGCAGGTCGCTCAGCGGTGGTGTGAGGACCCCGCCCTTGTGTGAATCACCAGAACCGTGCCCATGGCCGGGGAAATGCTTGAGCACCGGCAGCACGCCGGCGTCTCGAAGACCCTGCGCATACGCCCCGGCGTAGGCGGTGACGACGGCAGGGTCGTTGCTGAACGAACGGTCCCCGATCACGCTGTCGTCCGGCTCGTCGGAGACGTCGACGACCGGCGCAAAGTCGATGGTGATACCCAAGTCGCGCATCTTCTTGCCGCGTTGCGCCGCCAGGTCGCGCACCTGCTCGGCGGTTTGGTTCTTGGCCAGCTCCCGGGGCGAGGGCGTGGTGCCGATCAGCGACTTCAACCGGGACACCCGGCCGCCCTCTTCGTCGACGCTGACCGCCAGCGGCAGCGGCCCCGCGTTGCCCGCGATGTCGGCCAGCGGCCCCTTGAAGATCCCCAGGTCCGTCCAGCTGCCGATGAAGATCCCGCCGACGTGGTAGCCGTTGACCACGGCGCGCGCGTCGTCGGCGTTTTTCACACCCACCATCAGCAGCTGCGCCAGCTTGTCACGGGTCGACAACTTGGCCGGCAGGGTCGTCGGGTCGGCGCAGACCGGCGGCGCGGGAGGTGCGGCAACCGTCTTGCTGGTCGTCGTCGACGCGGGGGGCCGGGCGGCGTCGTGGCCGCAGGCCACCACGAGCGCCGAGGCGGCGGCCAGCACGGCCAGGGTGCGCGGAAAAGCCATCGGGACATGGTGTCACGAGGGGCAGTCGCACCGGCGTGGCCCCACCGGGCGATCCGCCCAGCAAATCAGGCGTGCGGCAAATGCCGATTCATCACACGTAGCCATCGCGAAGGCGGTTAACTTAGCCGCAAGCCCATTACCACGGGCAAGGGAGGAGCCAGCGATGACTGCCTTCACGCTGGCCGCCGCGGCGGGGGTCGCGGCGGGCCTGGCAATCGGTGCCGTCGCGACCGTCGGTGTCACGCTCGCCGCCGAAGACCACACCGTGGTGCCGGCCCGAGCACCGTCCAGCCCGTCCTCGCACTATCTGGTGCAGTACGGCGACCGGTGCATCGGCGGGTATTGCCTGCCGTGCGACAACCCCGACGACTGCTTGAACCAGTTGCCGCCAGTGCCGGACGTGCCGCCGGACCTGCAGCCCTGACACGACTCACGGGCAGCGGGTGCGCCCAACGGCGATTCGTCACGCGCTGCGGGCGCCGACCCGGTTAAGTTGGCCGCAGACCGAATTTGACTGGCAAGGGAGGAGCCAGCAATGACGGGGTTAACGCTGGCCGCTGTCGCCGGCGTCGCGGCGGGGCTGATGATCGGTGCCGCGGCGACCGTCGGCGTCACGCTCACCGTCGAAGACCACGGCCGCGTGCCGGTGCAGACGCAGCCGGCCGCGCGGAGCCTTTCCGTGCCGTACCCGGTGCAGTACGGCGACCGGTGTTGGCACGGCCACTGCATACCGTGGCCATGACTCACGGTCACCGGCCGGTGGGGGCCGTTCTGCTACGTTGGCTCTGGGTTGTCCTCCGTGACGACCGCGAAAACCCAAGGAGTCACCGATGAACCGGATCGTTGCGCCCGCCGGTGCGAGCGTGGTGGTTGGCTTGTTACTGGGCGCGGCCGCGATCTTCGGAATCACCCTGATGGTGCAACAAGACACGAAACCGCCACTACCCGGGGGCGATCCTCAGTCGTCAGTGCTCAACCGGGTCGAATACGGCAACCGTAGCTAGCTCGGCGGCGACGACTCCGTCGGCGACGCCTGCGGAATCGGCCCCGGGTTCCCCGGCTGCTCCACTGTCTCGGCGCTGGCTGTTCGGCGTTGGTGCGATTGCACTGGCTCTGGCGTTGGCGCAATCCCCGGGGCAGGTTTCCCCCGATACGAAGCTCGACCTCACCGCCAACCCGCTGCGTTTCCTGGCCCGCGCGACCAACCTGTGGAACAGCGAGCTGCCGTTCGGCCAAACGCAGAACCAGGCCTACGGCTACCTGTTTCCGCACGGCACCTTCTTCTTGATCAGCCACCTGCTCGGCGTGCCCGGCTGGATGACACAGCGGCTGTGGTGGGCGTTGCTGCTCACGGTCGGCTTCTGGGGATTGCTGCGGGTCGCCGAGACGCTCGGGATCGGCAGCCCGTCGTCACGACTGATCGCCGCGACCGCGTTCGCGCTGTCCCCGCGGGTGCTGACCACGCTCGGATCGATCTCGTCGGAAACCTTGCCGATCATGCTGGCGCCGTGGGTGTTGCTGCCGACGATCCTGGCTCTGAAATCGGGGCGGGGCACCACCGACAGATCGGTGCGGGCACTGGCCGGCCAGGCCGGGCTGGCGGTCGCACTGATGGGCGCGGTCAACGCCATCGCCACGCTGGCGGGTTGCCTCCCGGCCGTCATCTGGTGGGCATGTCATCGGCCCAATCGGTTGTGGCGGCGCTACACCGCGTGGTGGCTGCTGAGCCTCGTGCTGGCGATGCTGTGGTGGGTCGTGGCGCTGGTTCTGCTGCGTAACGTCAGTCCGCCGTTCCTGGACTTCATCGAATCCTCGGGCGTGACAACGCAGTGGGCGTCACTCGTCGAGATGCTGCGCGGCACCGACAGCTGGACTCCGTTCGTGGCACCGACCGCGACCGCGGGTGCGCCGCTGGTGACCGGATCGGCGGCCATCCTGGCGACCTGTCTGGTCGCCGCGGCCGGACTGGCCGGACTGGCCGGCCCCGCGATGCCGGCCCGCGGACGGCTGGTGACGATGCTGCTGGTCGGCGTGGTGCTGCTGGCCGTCGGCTACAGCGGTGGGCTGGGCTCGCCGCTGGCCCATCAGGTGCAGCTGTTCCTGGACGCCGCGGGCGCACCGCTGCGCAACGTGCACAAGCTGGAGTCGGTCATCCGGATCCCGATCGTGCTGGGCATCGCGCAGCTGCTGGGCCGGGTCCCGCTGCCGGGCACCGCGCCCAGAGCGCAGTGGGTGCACGCGTTCGCCCACCCCGAGCGCGACAAACGGGTCGCCGCGACCGTGGTGCTGCTGACCGCGCTGACCGTGAGCACCTCGCTGGCGTGGACCGCGCGGCTCACCCCGCCGGGCACCTTCAGCGCGATCCCCCGCTACTGGCACGACGCCGCCGACTGGCTCAGCGCCCACAACACCGGCACGCCCACCCCCGGGCGGGTGCTGGTGGTCCCGGGGGCTCCGTTCGCCACGCAGACGTGGGGCACCACCCACGACGAGCCGCTGCAAGTGTTGGGCAGCAGCCCGTGGGGCGTCCGCGACTCCATCCCGTTGACCCCGCCGCAGACCATCCGGGCGCTGGATTCCGTGCAACGCCTGTTCGCCGCCGGCATTCCCTCAGCCGGCCTGGCCGATACCCTTGCCCGCCAAGGTATTTCGTATGTGGTGGTGCGCAACGACCTGGATCCCGAGTCGTCGCGTTCGGCGCGCCCGATCCTGGTACACCGCGCGATCGAAGGGTCACCGCGACTGGAGAAGGCGGCGCAGTTCGGCGAGCCGGTGGGGCCCGGCACGTTGCCGGGGTTCGTCGCCGACAGCGGCCTGCGCCCGCGCTACCCGGCTATCGAGATCTACCGGGTGGGCTTTCCCGGTGATGCGGCCGGCAATCCCGGCGCGCCCTACTTCACCGACACCGACCGGTTGGCCCGCGTCGACGGCGGGCCCGAAGTGCTGCTGCGTCTCGACGAGCGGCGCCGGCTGCTGGGCCAGCCGCCACTGGGTCCGGTGCTGATGACCGCCGACGCCCGAGCCGCCGGCCTGCCGACGCCCGTCGTGACCGTGACCGACACCCCGGTGGCGCGGGAGACCGACTACGGCCGGGTCGACGAGCATTCGTCGGCGATCCGGGCCGACGGCGACACCAGGCACACCTTCAACCGGGTGCCCGACTATCCGGTGCCCGGCGCCGACCCGGTGTACGGCGGCTGGAACGGCGGGCGGATCAGCGTGTCGAGTTCGTCGTCGGACTCCACCGCGATGCCCGACGTCGCTCCGGCGACCTCGCCCGCCGCCGCGATCGACGGCGACCCGGCAACGGCGTGGGTGACCAACGCCCTGCAAGCCGCCGTCGGGCAATGGCTGCAGGTCAATTTCGATCACCCGGTGACCAACGCGGCGATCACCCTGACCCCCAGCGCGACCGCCGTCGGTTCTCAGGTCCGGCGCATCGCGATCGATACCGCCACCGGCAGCACCACGCTGCGGTTCGACCAGCCCGGCAAGCCGCTCACCGCGGCACTGCCCTACGGCGAAACCCCGTGGGTGCGGATCACCGCCGCCGGCACCGACGACGGATCCAGCGGCGTGCAGTTCGGCATCACCGACCTGTCGATCACCCAGTACGACGCCTCCGGCTTCGCGCACCCGGTCGATCTGCGCCACACCGTGCGGGTGCCCGGGCCGCCGCAGGGTTCGGCGATCGCGGGCTGGGACCTGGGCTCGGAGCTGCTCGGCAGGCCCGGGTGCGCGGCGACCGCCGACAGTGTCCGCTGCGCGCCGGCGATGGCGCTGGCCCCCGAGGAGCCGGTGAATTTCAGCCGCACCCTGACCGTTCCGGCTCCGGTGTCAGTGACCCCGCGGGTGTGGGTGCGGCCACGGCAGGGTCCGAAGCTGGCCGATCTGGTCGCCGAGCCGAATACCACTCGGGCCCAAGGTGATTCCGACACGGTGGACATCCTCGGCTCGGCCTACGCGGCTACCGACGGCGACCCGGCCACCGCCTGGACGGCGCCGCAGCGGGTGGTGCAACACAAGACCGCGCCGACGCTGACGCTGGTGCTGCCGCGGCCCACCGAGGTCGCCGGGCTGCGCCTGCTGCCCAGCCGCTCGACGTTGCCCGCCCAGCCGACGGTGGTGGCCGTGAACCTCGGCGACGGCCCGCAGGTACGAAACGTCAAGCCAAGCGACGGTGGGACCGCCCAACCACAAACCCTGTCGCTGCGACCCCGCGTGACCGACACCGTCACCGTCAGCCTGCTGGACTGGCAAGACATCATCGACCGCAACGCGCTGGGCTTCGACCAGCTCAAGCCGCCGGGGCTGGCCGAAGTCGCGGCGCTGGGCACCGACGGCAACCCGATCTCCCCCGCCGACGCGACCCGCAACCGCGCACGCGAGATCGTCGTCGACTGCGACCACGGCCCGGTCATCGCGGTCGCGGGCCGGTTCGTGCACACCTCGATCCGGGCCACGGCGGGTGCGCTGCTGGACGGCGAGCCGGTTGCGGTCAGCGCGTGCGATCGCACTCCGATCGCGCTGCCGGCGGGGCAACAGGAATTGTTGATCAGCCCCGGCGCCCAGTTCGTCGTGGACGGGGCACAGCTGGCGACCGCGGACGCCCTCGAATTGCCCAGCGCTACCGGCGTTTCGCCGGCTCCCGCCGCGACGGGCGCATGGGGTCCCGACCGTCGCGAGGTGCGGACCCCGCCGTCGGCCGCCGCCCGGGTGTTGGTCATCCCCGAAAGCATCAACCCCGGTTGGGTGGCACGCACCAGCACCGGGGCCCGGTTGACGCCGGTGGCCGTCAACGGGTGGCAGCAGGGGTGGGTGGTCCCCGCGGGAGATCCCGGCACCATCACGCTGACCTTCGCGTCCAATTCGCTGTACCGGGTTGGTCTGGCGGTGGGACTGGCGCTGCTGCCGCTGTTGGCCATGCTCGCGTTGTGGCGCCGGCGCGGGCGTTCCGACGACCCGCCCGCGCCACCATGGTCACCCGGGCCCTGGGCGGCGGTCCCGGTGCTGGCCGCCGGAGCGGTGATCGCCGGGGTGGCCGGGGTCGTCGTGATCGGCGGCGCCCTCGGTCTGCGCTACGCGCTGCGTCATCGCGCGCGGTTGCGCGACCGCGCCACCATCGCGACCGGTGCGGGCGGACTGATCCTGGCCGGGGCCGCATTGTCGCGCCACCCCTGGCGGTCGGTCGACGGTTACGCCGGCCATTCCGCGAATGTGCAACTGCTGGCCCTGATTTCGCTTGCCGCGGTGGCCGTATCGGTGATTGCCATGCCGAATCGCAAGTCCGCTACGCACGACGAATAGCGTTTCCGGCGTTGGCTAGCCGCCTATCGGCTGGTTGACTGGGTACGCGGAATGGTGTGACAGCCACCGCCCGAGGAGTTACGGCCATGGCATGGTTTACTGCGCCCGACTACTGGTTGGGCAGATTCGTGCTCGAGCGCGGCGTTGCGGCCATCTACCTGATCGCGTTCGTCGCCGCTGCGCTGCAATTCCGCGCACTCATCGGCGAGCACGGAATACTGCCGGTGCCAAGGTATTTAGCGCGGCAGTCGTTTTGGCGAACGCCGAGCATTTTCCACCTGCGCTACTCCGATCGGCTGTTCGCGGGTGTGTCGTGGTTCGGTGCGGTGCTGTCGGCGGCCGTCGTCGGCGGCGCAGCCGATCGGGTACCGCTGTGGGCTGCACTGCCGATATGGCTGACGCTGTGGGTGCTCTACCTTTCGATCGTCAATGTGGGGCAGGCGTGGTATTCGTTCGGCTGGGAATCCCTGCTGCTGGAAAGCGGATTCCTGATGATCTTCCTCGGCAACGATCGCGTGGCGCCCCCGCTGCTGACGTTGTGGATGGCGCGACTGCTGCTGTTCCGGGTCGAGTTCGGCGCCGGCCTGATCAAGATGCGCGGCGACCCGTGCTGGCGCGACCTGACCTGCCTGTACTACCACCACGAGACCCAGCCGATGCCGGGCCCGCTGAGCTGGTTCTTCCACCACCTCCCCAAACCGCTGCATCGAATTGAGGTGGCGGGCAACCATTTCGCGCAGCTTGTGGTGCCGCTCGGGTTGTTCGCGCCCCAGCCGGTGGCCAGCGTGGCCGCGGCGATCATCGTGGTGACGCAGCTCTGGCTGGTGATGTCGGGAAACTTCGCCTGGCTCAATTGGGTGACGATCGTCCTGGCGTTCAGCGCCATCGACGACTCCGCGGCGGGGCGGCTGCTGCCGATACCCGGGCATCCGCCCGTGTCGGCGTCGCCGCTGTGGTTCGTCGGCCTGGTGGTTGCGTTCGCCGGCGGGGTGCTGTTCCTGACGTACTGGCCGGTGCGCAACATGCTGTCCCCGCGTCAGCGAATGAACATGTCGTTCAACCCATTTCATTTGGTCAATACCTACGGCGCATTCGGCACCATCGGGCGTACCCGCCGGGAGGTGGTGATCGAGGGCACCGACGAACCCCGGCTCACCGGGCAGACGGTCTGGAAGGAGTACGAATTCAAGGGCAAGCCCGGCACGCTGCGCCGGTTGCCACGCCAATGGGCCCCTTATCATCTGCGGCTGGACTGGCTGATGTGGTTCGCCGCGATATCGCCGGGCTATGCCCAGCCATGGCTGAAGCCGTTCTTGCGTCGTCTGCTGGCCGGCGACCGAGCCACCCTGAGGTTATTGCGGCGTAATCCTTTTCCGGACTCGCCCCCGCGCTATGTGCGTGCGCAGCTATACCAGTACCGCTTCACCACACCGGCGGAACTGCGCCGCGACCGGGCGTGGTGGCATCGCGCTCTGGTGGGCCAGTATGTTTCGCCGATGACGCTGCAGCAGACGACGGTACCCCCCACCGGCTGAGCCGGGGCCGTTGAAGCTAGAGCGTTTCGTCCAGCTCACCGAGCCGGTCGGTCAGCCGCAGGTTCTCGGAGTAATCCACCGGGCAGCAGATCAGCGAAACCCCGTCGTCGTCGAGCGCGGCCTGCAGCGTCGGCAGCAGCTCGTCGGCACTATTGATCCGATACCCTTTGGCGCCAAAGCTTTCGGCGTACTTCACGATGTCCGGGTTGCCGAACTTCACGTAGTAGTGCTCGCCGAGTTCGAGGTCCATCTTCCATTCGATCAGCCCGTAACCGCCGTCCTCCCAGATCAACACGACCAGGGGGATCTTCTCTCGGACAGCGGTCTCGATTTCTTGCGAGTTCATCAGGAAGGCACCGTCGCCCACCACGGCGAGCACCTTGGAGTCGGGCCGCGCCAGCTTGACTCCGAGGGCTCCCGGCAGCGCAAAACTCATGGTGGACAAGCCATTGGAGACCAGGCAGGTGTTGCGTTCGTAGGTCGGGTAGAGCCGCGCCATCCACATCTTGGTAGCTCCGGTGTCGACCAGCACGACGTCGCTGCGCCCGAGTGCGGCCCTTATGTCGGTGACGATCCGCTGCGGCGCCAGGGGATACCGCGAGTCCTGTTGTCCCCGAGCGAATTCCTCGGCGAGCAGACCCGCCCCGGGCACTTCGTCGGCGTGGTTGATGCGGTGACCGGCCAGTGCATCGGTCACCGCGTCGAGCGAGGAGCTGATGTCGCCGATGATCCCGACGCCGACCGGGTAGTGCATGTCGACCTCGGCCGGGAAACGGTGAATATGGATGATCGTCTTATCGGCTTGCGGGTTGATCCGGACGGGGTCGAATTCCTGCAGTTCGTAGCCGACCGCGATGACGACGTCGGCGTTGTCGAACCCGAAGTTGACGTAGTCGTGCCGCATGAACCCGATCGTCCCGATGCTGTTGGGGTGGTCGTCGGGCATGACGCCCTTGCCGTGGAAGGTGTTGGCGACCTGGATACCGAATTCCTCGGAGAATCGGATCAGTGCCTCGGTGGCGTCGGCGCGGGCGGCGCCGTGCCCGGCCAGCACCACCGGCCGCTTGGCGTTGCGCAGGATGTCGACCGCACGGGCCACCTGACCGGCCGCCGGCGCCTCCGCGTGGACCACGTTGCGCGGCAACGGGCTCAGGTCGTAGTCGGTCTGGTCGGCGTCGATGTGCTCGGGCACGGCCAGGTACACCGCGGCCGGGCGTTCGGCCTCGGCAACCTTGAACGCTTTGCGGAACATCTCCGGGATGGCGCGCGCGGTGGGCACGCCGTCGGCCCAGCGGGTGATCGGGGCGAACATCGACACCAGGTCGACGTACTGGTGCGACTCTTTGTACTCGCGATCCTGGCCGACCTGAGCGGAGATCGCGACCATCGGCGTGCTGTTTGTGGTGGCGTCGGCGACCCCGAGCTGCATGTTGATCGCACCCGGCCCCAACGTCGCCGAAACGACGGCCGCCCGGCCGGTGACGCGTCCGTACATCTCGGCCATGAATGCCGCGGCCTGCTCGTGGCGGGTCAGCACGTAACGGATCCGCGAGGACGCCAGCGCCTGCACGAACCTGATGTTCTCCTCGCCGGGCACCCCGAACACCACGGCAACGCCCTCATTCTCCAAGCACTGGACCATCAGCCGAGCGGCTGTGCTCATCCGCCACCTCCCTCCTGGGAACGATAGTGGCAGGCTAGGTGTTGGACCTTTTATCCACCTTGAGAAAAGACAGCAAGCGGAGGATGTCAGCGTGTCGATCGCGACCATAAACCCGGCCACCGGCGAGACAGTCAAAACCTTCACCCCCGCGACAGACGATGAAGTCGATGCCGCGATCGCGCGCGCGCACGCGCGGTTCCTCGACTACCGGCACAACACGACCTTCGCCCAGCGCGCCGAATGGGCCAACGCCACCGCCGACCTTCTGGAAAAAGAGGCCGACGAGGTCGCGGCGTTGATGACCCTGGAAATGGGCAAGACGTTGAAGTCGGCCAAGGGCGAAGCGCTCAAGTGCGCCAAGGGTTTTCGCTACTACGCCGAGAACGCCGAGAAGCTGCTGGCCGATGAGCCCGCGGAGGCATCGAAGGTCGGCGCGAAAAGGGCCTACACCCGGTGGCAGCCGCTCGGCGTGGTCCTGGCCGTGATGCCGTGGAACTTCCCGCTCTGGCAGGCCGTGCGGTTCGCCGCGCCGGCGTTGATGGCCGGCAACGTCGGCCTGCTCAAGCACGCCTCGAACGTGCCGCAGTCGGCGCTGTATCTGTCGGACGTCATCGCCCGCGGCGGCTTCCCGGCGGACTGTTTCCAGACGCTGCTGGTGTCGTCGAAGGCGGTCGAGGGCATCCTGCGCGATCCCCGGGTCAAGGCGGCCACCCTGACCGGCAGCGAGCCGGCCGGCCAGTCCGTGGCGGCGATCTGCGGTGACGAGATCAAACCCACCGTGATGGAGCTCGGCGGCAGCGACCCGTTCATCGTGATGCCGTCGGTCGACCTCGACGAAGCCGTCAAGACCGCGGTCACTGCCCGGGTGCAGAACAACGGCCAATCCTGTATCGCCGCCAAGCGATTCATCGTGCACACCGACATCTACGACGCCTTCGTCGACAAGTTCGTCGAGCGGATGGAGGCGCTCAAGGTCGGGGACCCGACCGACCCGGACACCGACGTGGGCCCGCTGGCCACCGAGTCCGGCCGCGACGAGATCGCCAAGCAGGTCGACGACGCCGTCGCCGCGGGTGCCAAGGTCCGCCTCGGCGGTAAGACCCCCGACCAACCGGGCTGGTTCTACCCGCCGACGGTGGTCACCGACATCACCAAGGACATGGCGCTCTACACCGAGGAGGTCTTCGGACCGGTCGCCTCGATGTACCGCGCCTCGGGCATCGACGAGGCCATCGAGATCGCCAACGCCACCACCTTCGGGCTGGGATCCAACGCCTGGACCAACGACGAGGCCGAGCAACAGCGCTTCATCGACGACATCGAGGCCGGCCAGGTCTTCATCAACGGGATGACGGTGTCCTACCCGGAGCTGGGCTTCGGGGGCGTCAAGCGCTCCGGCTACGGCCGCGAACTCGCGGGCCTGGGCATCCGCGCGTTCTGCAACGCCAAGACCGTCTGGGTCGGCTAGACGCTCGCCAGCGCGTGCTCGTCCTCCTCGGCGAAGGTGTCCTCGAGCTGCAGCGGCGAGTAGTCGAGGTCGATCTCGCCGAGCGGGCGCCCGCGGGCGCTGGCGATGGTGCCGAACCGGCGCATGCCCTTGTCCGCGGCGTAGGCCATGGACTCGTCCGTCGACAGGCCGAACGGCATCGGGTCGTACAGGACGAAGCCCTCTTCAATCAGGCGCAGCCCGAGCGGCATCAGCTCGTTCATCCGCGCTTCGAAGACACCCCAGTTGGCGTCGTCGGCGGCGACGTGGCGCCGGCAGGTGAACGTGCCCCAGGCCATGTGGCGCCGCTCGTCGTCGCCGATGCGCCGCACCAGCTCCTGCATGCCGGGAAGGATGCCGCGTTCCACGCAGATCTTGTGCCAGATGTAGTAGCCGGTCAGCGCCAGCATGCCCTCGACCATGTGGTTGTAGGTCACCGACGCCCTCACCTGGGCGGCCGGAGACGGATCGTCCGACAGCACGCTCAGACAGGCGGGCAGCTCCTCGTAGAAGATTGTGCGGTAGGTCGGGACGTCGTCGATGAACGGGTGCAGGTCGTCGGTGACGCCGACGGCGTCGAGCCACATGCGGAACACCTGGACATGCTTGGCTTCCTCGAAGGCGAACTGCGTCAGATACATCTCATCGCCGAGCCGGCCCTCGGCGCGCATCGCGGCCATGAACGGCTGGATGTCCTGGGTCACCGATTCCTCGCCGGCGATGAACTCGGCGCACAGCCGGGTCGCGTAGTGGCGTTCGTCGTCGGTGAGGCGTTCCCAGTCTTGTCGGTCGCGGGAGAAGTCGATATCGGCGGGATTCCAGAACTTCGCATTGCCACCTGCAAACAGCTTGAGCGGCAAGCTATCCCAGTTCAGGCCGCCTTGCGCCATTGAGGCAATTCGGGTTCGGTTCATGTGACCTCCTCAGATCGCATTAGGGCTGGGCTAACGGAGGAATTGGGTGCAGCGGGCACCACCGCGAACGCGGCGGCCAGCGCCGCGACGAGCCGGCGCACGGCCAGCGCCGGCTGTTCGGGGCTGGGCTCGTCGAGCCCGAGGATGGGGTCTAGGCCGCGCATGTAAGGGGCCAGCGCCAGGTGCGGAAAGATCAGCAGCAGCAACGAGAGCAGCACGTCAATGTCGGCATCGTTTCGAAAGTCGCCACGCACTTGTGCGTCGCGCACCAGCGGCCGCAGCACTTCCAGGTAGTGGCGGTGGATGACAGACCGCACGCTGATGCGCGCATCGGTGTCGACCTCCAGGGTCGCCGCGGCGTGCAGCGCGCGCTCGTGCGGGTGGTCGGCGAAGTAGGCGACCCAGGTATCGAGCCATTCGGTCAGAAATTCGAAGAACGGCCGGCTCGGGTCGAGCTCGGCGATGCGGTCCTCCATGTACGCCCGCACCCGCTGGCTGCCGATGTCGGCGATGAACGCATACAGGTCGCGCTTGTCGGCGAAGTACTGGAACAGGCTGCCCTTGGCGACTCCGGCCCGGCGCGCGATGACGTTGAGGCTGCCGCTAGAAAACCCGTGCGCCCCGAACTCGGCCTCGGCGGCTTCGATGATTGCCGCGCGACGAGCCGGATCGACCCGCGCCCACGTGACCGTCGGCATCACGCCTCCTTGCGTAAGATGACCACTGGTCATTCTACTGTGAGCCACGCCACAGTCAAGAGGTGCGGTCCGGTCCTCTCGGCCCAACGTGAAACTAACTTCACGCTCGCGGCCCAACGTGAAACCAACTTCACGCTCGGCGTGATAAACGTGCGTTCATGACGGTTTCCCCGGAGGATCGGGTCACGGCTTTCGTCGCGGCCGACCCCGACCGCGTCTGGGACTTGATCAGCGACATCACCCGGATGGGGCAGTGGAGTCCGGAGTGCTACCAGGCCAGGTGGCTTACGTCCAAGCGCGGCAAGGACGCATGGTTTGTCGGCCTCAACAGGGATCGTGGTCTGAGCTGGCCTTCGCCAGCGGTCGTCACCGAATCGGAGCGCGGCAAGGTATTCGCCTTCCGAGCAGCCAGCGGAGTGCTTTGGCGGTACCGCTTGACAGCCGAGAACGACGGTTGCCTGCTCGTGGAGGAACGCATCACCACGGGCGAGTTTCGTTGGGTGAAGACGGCCTACCGCGTGTTCCTCGGCGGCTATGAGCGTCGCGTGAGCGTGCTGCGGGCCGGCATGCAACGAACCGTAGAACGCATCAGAGACGCCGCCGAAAGCGGAGATTCTTCGATCCCGCGCTAGAGGGCATACAGCCGCCAACGCCCCGGCACACCCTTGAGTTCATGCTCGCCGCGTTCGTGGAACACCCGTCGTGACCCAGTGACGATCTCCCGCACGGTCGAGGAGACCAGCACTTCACTCGGGCCCGCGAGAGCGGCGATGCGCGCGCCGATATGCACGGTCATGCCGGCAACGTCATCACCGCGAACTTCGACCTCACCGATGTGGATACCGCTGCGGACCTCGATCCCCAACGGGCGCGTCACGCCGACAATCGCTGCCGCACAGTCCATCGCCACGCTCGGGCTCCCGAAGACCGCCAGAAATCCGTCGCCCACGGTGTTGACTTCGCGGCCGCCGAAACGGTTGAGCTGTCCGCGAATGATGTTGTCGTGGTTATCCAACAGATCGCGCCAGCCGTCGTCGCCAAGGGTCGCCGCGTGCTGCGTCGAGCCGACGATGTCGGTGAACAAAATCGAGGCCACCACGCGATCGCAACCAGCGCCACCGCGCACACCCGTAACGAATTCCTCTACCTCGGCCAGCAATTCAGCAGTTTGGCCAACCCAATACAGCATGTCGGCGCCGGGAATCTCGACGTAAGTCGACCGCGGTATGCGCTCCGCTAAGTAGCGCCCATGTTCGGGCGCAACGTAGGTGGCGTCACGGCGGTGCACAATGAGCGTCGGCGCTGTGATGTGTTCGAGAACGTCACGCACGTCACCGTTTACCGCCGCCTCACCCACCGCGCGGGCCATGGTCGGCGATGCCGCCCGATTGCCCGCAAGGTCCCACCACGTGCGAAACGCTTCCACGCCAGCGACCGAGGGGGCCACCAATTCCAGAACATCGATACCCAGCTCGACCGCGTCGAGTTCATAGGCCACCGTCGTCAAGGCGGTGGACTGAGTCTGCTTGACGCCGAACGGATAGTCGTCGGCCCATGAAAAGCGAGCTGCGCCGTTGACGAGAATCAGTCCAGCCACCCGATCGGGGTAAGTCGCGGCCAATACGAGTCCGGCCATCGATGCCCAACCCGAAACAAAGATCGTCGCCTTCGGACACCCAATCGCATCCAGCACCGCGACGACGTCCTCGGCCCAAAACTGCGGCCCGATCATGTCTAGTGATGGAACGCTCGACGAAAGACCCAATCCACGGTAGTCGAGCCGGATCACCCGCGAAAATGACGCAAGCCGTTGATGAAAGCGGTTCATCGACGGCTCGGCCGCGATCGAATCGATCGAAATCAGCGCGGTCGGCAGCACGACAAGATCGGGTCCACCATCACCGAGCACCTGATAGGCGATGTCCATGCCGCCGCTCTTGGCGTAGCGAGTCCGACTTGCACTGCCCACGGCAAAAGGCTAGTTCAGGCGACCCTTCTCTGGACGAGGATCACACGACGTACTTGCTAAGCGGCGCAGCCAGATCGCCCGCAAAGATTGGAGCCACTGGCTAATATTTTCTGGTGTTTGACCAGTGGCCCATTGTCGGCAGAAGCCGGGAGATCGACGACGTCAGCCGCCTGTTCGCCGCCAGTGACGGGCTGCGCGGTGTCGCGTTGTCGGGCAAAGCCGGGGTGGGCAAGTCGCGATTGGCCCGCGAGGCCGTGCTAGCGGCGGCGGACGCCGGGTGGACAGTCCGCAGCACCGCCGCCACCGTTACCAGCCGGTCGATTCCGCTTGGCGCCTTCGCAACATGGACCGACGACACCGACGGCGCGCCCCACACATTGGCGCGCCGGGTCGTTGATGCGCTGACCGCCGGTACGCAACCGGACCGTCTCCTGGTCTTCGTCGACGATGCCCATCTCCTCGATGACCTGTCCGCCCTGGTGCTGCATCAACTGGTGCAGTCGCAGGCCGCGACGGTCATCGTCACGATTCGTACGGGCGAGCGGGCCCCGGCCGCGGTGACGGCGCTCTGGAAAGACGGGCTGGTGGTCCGGCGCGAGGTCGAGCCGTTGACTCGGGACCAGACCGACGAGCTGTTGTCGGCAGTGACGGGGTGCGCACCGGATCAGCGGTGCGGGGACGAACTATGGCGTCTCACGCGCGGAAACGTGTTGTTCCTGCGGCAGCTGGTCGAACAGGAGCTCCGTGCGGGACGCATGGTCAGCAACGACGGCGTTCTGCGTTGGCAGGGCAACCTCGGAGTGTCGGGGTCCCTGTCCGAGTTGGTGGATGCGCAGATCGGCGCCATTCCCGACGATGTGCGCGACGTCGTCGATCTCGTAGCCGTTTCCGAACCCGTCGACTGGCAGTGCCTGCGACTGCTCGCCGAGCAGGACGCCATTGAGGAGGCGGAACAGCGCAAACTGATCCGGCTGTCCGCCGACGAGGTGTACATCGGCCATCCCATGTTCGCCGAGGTGCGCCTGAATCGGTGCGGCTCCGCGCGGTTGCGACGCCTTCGCGGCCAGGTCGCGACCGCGATGAAGGACGGCGGGCGCGCCACGAAGGTGATGAAGCGGGGACTGCTCTGGGTGGAGTCGGACCTTCCGCCCGAGCCGGACGTGCTGCTGTCGGCTGCCACGGCGGCGAGTTCGCTCTTGGACTTCGAGACCGCGGAGCGGCTCTTCCGCGCCGCCGCCGACACCGGCATCGGGGCGCAAGCGCGGATACCGCTGGCCTACTCCCTGTTCATGATGGAGAAGGGCGAGCTTGCGTTGGAAGTCCTCGACGGCGTGGAGGTCGACGAGGCGACGGAGTCCGCATTCATCAACGACATCGTGATGCGTGCGTCAAATCTGTTGTGGGGCATGCGATCACCGGAGCGCTCCTGGCGGCTCATCGACGATGCGCTCAAGGCCTCGCACGGTGCGCGACGACAACAAGTGCTGGTGTTTCGCGCCAATCAGCTCGCGCTGGCGGCGAAGCCGCACGAGGTCCTGGCGACGATGGCCGAGGTCGATTACCAGGACATCGACACCTACGGCGCGGCGATGGCTTACGGCGCCGAAAGCATGGCCTACGGCGAACTCGGTCAACCCGATCAGGCCGTCGCGAAGGCGATCGACGCCGGCGAGGCACTGACGTTGAGCGAGCAGGGCAAATTTCTTCGGCAGACGTTCACCGAGTTCCACACGTTCGCCCTGGCGGCGGCCGGCCGCATCGCCGAGGCGGTCGACGTCGCCGAACGCCACCACCGCGCCCATCGCGAAGAGCCTGCGGATGTCCGAGCGGTGGCGGCGGAGATCCTCGGCATGGTGATGTTGGCCGCGGGTGATCTCGACGCGGCGCTGTGGCAGCTGCCGGATGAGGTCGATGCCGAGATGGCGAACAGTTTCCACGTCGTCAACAGCTTTCACCGGTTCCACTTGCTGCGCGCCCAGGCACTGGCCCGATCCGGCGACGCGGACGCAGCCGCTGAAGCCCTCAAAACTGCCCGGGCGCACCAGCATCCGGCCTACGTGTACGTCACGTCCACCGAACTGCTGAGCGAAGCCTGGCTGGCGGCCGTCCGCTCGCGGTCCACCGAGGCGCGCCGACTGGCCCGCCAGGCGGCGGACTTCGCGCGCGACCACGACCAACTAGCCCGTGAAGTGTGGTGTTTACAGACCGCCGTGCAATTCGACGACACCGACGCGGCCGAGCGACTCGCGGACCTTGCTACCCGTGTCGAAGGCCCGCGCGTCGCGATCGCAGCGCACTACGCGGCGGCGCTGCAATCCGACGACGCCGGTGAACTCGACCGGGCCTCAGCCGAATTCGAGGCGATGGGCGACCTGCTGACCGCCGCCGACGCCGCGGGGCAAGCCGCCACGTCACACCGGCGCGCGGGCCGCGCAGGCAGCGCGATGACAGCCGCGGCACGCGCACACCGTCTGGCGGCACGGTGTCACGGCGCGACCAGCCCCGCCATCGAGGCAGCTTCCTTCACGCCGCCGTTCACCAACCGAGAACGCGAGATCGCGGTGTTGGTTGCCCAGGGCCTGTCGAATCGTGAGATCGCCGACGCGGTGTCGCTGTCCGTGCGGACCGTCGAGAGCCACATTTATCGGGCCTGCAGCAAGGCCGGCGTCGCCGGCCGCACCGGCCTGGCCGACGTCATCGGCGTCGCGTCGTTGTTGCGCGGCGGCGAACGCTGATTGCAGTAGTCCTTCGCTGACGCGGCTAAAAATTGCAGTAGTCCGTCCCGGATAGAACGGTCGCGGTTTCGGCACACGATGGTCGGCGAACGCGTCGGGCGCGTTGTGACGAAAGCAAGATGCCATGGATTTCGGGTTGCTGCCCCCAGAAGTCAACTCGGGGTTGATGTACGCCGGCCCGGGATCGGGACCGCTGCTGGCCGCCGCGGCGGCCTGGGATGCGGTCGCCGCCGAGCTGGAATCCTCGGCCGCGGGCTACTCCTCGCAAATCGCCGACCTGACCGGGCTGGCCTGGTTCGGGCCGTCGTCGATGGCGATGTCGGGCGCGGCCGCACCCTATGCGGCGTGGCTGCAGGCGGCGGCCGCCCAGGCCGGGCAGACCGCCGCCCAGGCCTACGCGGCGGCCGCGGCCTACGAGGCCGCGTTCGCGATGACGGTGCCCCCGCCGGTCATCGCGGCCAACCGGTCGCTGTTGATGGCGTTGATCGCCACCAATTTCTTCGGGCAGAACACCGCCGCGATCGCGGCCACCGAAGCCCAGTGCACAGCAATGTGGGTACAAGACGCCGCCGCGATGTACGCCTACGCCGCCGACTCGGCGACCGCCAGCACGCTTGAGTCGTTTGACGAGCCGTCGCAGACCACCAACCCGGCGGGCCAAGACGCCCAAGCACGCTCGGTGGCCCAGACCGCCGCCAACACCACCAACGCCCGCACCCAATCCCTGACCCAGATGACCCAGACCCTGGCCACTCAGCAGAGCAACCTCGTCGACCCGCCCCTGCCCCCCGGCAGCACCGCCAACATCGCACCCGGCGGCGCCACCATCGACCCCGGCGTGAGCTTCACCGCCAGCGCCGGCAACCCCATCGATGTGACCGGCGGGACTGGCGCCTTTATCATTTTCCCCAACCCCTTCACCTTTACCAACCCGCTTGGGGCGACCATAACCACCAATCATGGTGCGGCCGTCATTTTTGGTCCTGGAACGTGGATCGTGCAGGCCGGCACCGGCACCCAAATCACTGGCTCCGCCGGCATTGCCACCATCCCCAGCGGCTCGGTCACCGCGGGTGGCGCAGGCGCCGAGGTCACCATCAACGCCACCACCGGCCTCGTCACCGCCATCAACAGCGGCACCGTCATCGCCGGCCCCGTCACCGCCACCCCCTACTTCCTGCCCGTTGCCCCCGTCGTGGCCAGCGCGCCCAGCGCCTTGGGTGCGGCACCCGCGGCCGGCGTCGCAGGCAGCGCACCGGGCCTGGCGGGAACCGCCGCTATCCAACCCCAACTCAACGTTGACGCACTCATAGACGCGCTCTCGGCCGCCGCCGAATAACGGCGCGACCTGACCCGAATGCAGTAGTCCGTCGCTACCGCTTGCGAAAAATGCAGTAGTCCGTCCCGGAACGAACTGTCGCCGCTTCGGCACACGATGGTCGGCGAACACGCTGGCCATATGGTGGGACGAGAGCAAGTTGCCATGGATTTCGGGTTGCTGCCCCCAGAGGTCAATTCGGGGTTGATGTATGCCGGCCCGGGATCGGGACCGCTGCTGGCCGCCGCGGCGGCCTGGGATGCGGTGGCCGCCGAGCTGGAATCGGCTGCCGTGGGTTACTCGTCGTCGGTGTCGGAGCTGACCGGTTTGACCTGGTTGGGTCCGTCGTCGATGGCGATGTCGGGTGCGGCTGCACCGTATGTGGCGTGGCTGCAGGCCGCGGCCGCGCAGGCCGGGCAGACCGCAGCCCAGGCGTATGCGGCGGCCGCCGCGTATGAGGCCGCGTTTGCGATGACGGTGCCCCCGCCGGTGATCGCGGCCAACCGTGCCCAGCTGATGGCGTTAATCGCGACCAATTTCTTCGGGCAGAACACCGCGGCGATCGCGGCCACCGAAGCCCAGTACACGGCGATGTGGGCCCAGGACGCCGCCGCCATGTATGCCTACGCCGCCGACTCGGCGACCGCGACCACCATGACGTCATTCGACGAGCCGCCGCAGACCACCAACCCGAATGGTCAGACTGACCAAGCCAACTCGGTGGCCCAAACCACCGCCAACACCACCAGCACCCGCACCCAATCCGTGGTTCAGAGCCTCGCCACCCAGCAGGGCAACCTCGTCGACCCACCCCTGCCCCAAGGCAGCACCGCCAACATCGCACCCGGCGGCGCCACCATCGAACCTGGCGTGACCTTCACCGCCACCCCCGGCAACCCCGTCACCGTTAGCTCTGGCGCCGCGTTCACAGTCGACAGCTACGCCACCTGGTTGTACCAAGGACAGCTCGTCGGCAGCTACGGATCTGGGTTGCTCAGGTACTCCTACGGCTTCACGTTCCTGAGTGGCACCTTTACCGTGTACCCGCCCTGGGTAGAAGGCGCTGGGTTCACCATCCCCAGCGGCGCCGTCACGGCCGGCAGCGCCGGCGTCGAGGTCACCATCAACGCCGGCACCGGCCTCGTCACCGCCATCAACGCCGGCACCGTCATCACCGCCCCCATCACCGCCACCCCCTACTCTTTCGCCCCCGTCGTGGCCAGCTCGTCGAGCGCGTTGGGGGCAGCACCGGCGGCGGCGCCATTGATCAGCGCACCGGGCCTGGCGGGAACCGCAGCCATCCAGCCCCAGCTCAACGTCGACGCACTCATAGACGCACTCGCCGCCGCCGAATAGCAGCGCAATCTGACTCGCTTCTTGGCGAACGTGACGCCACAGTCACTCTCGAACCCCAGCGTGACTGCAGCGTCACACTCGGCGAAAGGGCTAGGGGCGCATCTGGTAGGCACCGTTGATCGGCTGGATGTGTTCCTTCCACACCTGGTCGTACCGCGCCTGGTCGAACACCGGACGACGGATCATCCGCATCGCGAACCGGGCCTGCGCGTCGGTCGTGGCGTGCTTGTCGCCCAGCTCGACGGCGTAGCTGTTGAAGTCGCGCACCAGCACGGCGAAGATTTCGTCGATCAACGCCTCGTCCACCCCGGACAGCGGGGCTTCCTCCAGGATCAGCTGGGCATAGGGCACCGTGGCGAACAGCTGGCCAACCCCGAAGGCGAAGTCAATGTCCTTCTGCTGAACCGCATCTGGGGTGGTGTTGGCCAGCATTTCGGCCAACACGTCGATCTGCTCACGCAGCCGAGCGACGTTGGGCAGGTGCGCGAAGCTCTCGAACGGCGCACGCCAATCGTGGAAACGCACCTTGCCCAATCCCCCGGTCGGGCCCTGGTCGAACAGGAACGAGTCGTCGGCCGCGTCGTCGCGGCGGCCGATCACCGGCAGCTCGCCGTTCGGCGCGAACAGGTAGTTGGGCATGAACTTGCCCAGCAACCCGATGTTGATGTGAACGGTGCCTTCCAGCCTCGGCAGCAAACCGATCTCCCGGGCCATGGCCTCGAACATGGTGTCCTTCTCCACGCCCTTGGCGGCGATGACATCCCACAACGCGGTGATCACCCGCTCGCCCTCGCTGGTGATCTTCGCCTTGGTCAGCGGGCTATAGAGCAGGTAGCGACGGTCCTCGGCCGACGCACTGCGCATGTAGTCGCAGGCGCGGGTGGCGACCAGCCTCATCGCGACCAGCCGCGCGTACGCATCGGTGAGCAGGCGCCGCACGTGGGTGAAGTCGGTGACCACGGTGCCGTACAGGTAGCGATTGGAAGCGTGGGTGACCGCCTCGTACATGGCGTGGGTACACATGCCGATCGCACCCCACCCGAGGTTGTACTTGCATACGTTGACGGTATTGAGCGCGGCGTGGAAGGCCCCGGGGCCGCGGTGCAGGATGTCGGCCTCGGTGACCGGGTAGTCGCGAAGCGCGTAGTTGGCGACATAGTTCTGCGAGTTGACGACGTTCTTGATCAGCTCGTAGCGGTCGTGCTGGGAGTCGGCGACGAAGAACACGTACTCGTCGGTGTCCGCGATCTTGCCGAAGGTGGACACCATCCGGGCGACGTTGGCGTTGCCGATGTAGTACTTCTCGCCGTTGGCGGTCCAGCCGTGCTCGGACGGCGTCAGGATCATGTCGGTCTGGTAGACGTCGGCACCGTGGGTCTGCTCCGACAATCCGAAGCCGAACACCTCGCCGGCGTCCAGCTGCGCCGCGGCCTTGCGCTTGGCGTCCTCGTTGTCGCTCATCCAGATCGGGCCCAGGCCAAGGGCGGTGACCTGGAAGGGATACCAGTAGTTCAGCCCGTAGAAGCCGATGATCTCGGCGAACTCGCTGATCCGGTAGGTGTCCCAGCGGCAGTCTTCCGAGGCGCCGTACTGCGACGGCGTCAGCAGGGAGGCGAAGATGCGCTCCCGTCCGACGTGGTCCAGGAAGTCGGAGTACCAGACCCGCGCGTGGTCGTCGGCCTTCAGCCGGGCCTTGCCCCGGGACTCGAAGAAGTCCACGGTGGCGGCCATGATCTCCCCTGAGCGAGCGTCTGGGTAGCGGCGTTGCAGGTGGTTGGGATTGAGCAACATGACATGACTCCCAAGGGCTCGGAAACGGGCGCGGCTAGACGGTACGCCAATAGCGTGGCCGCCAGGGCACCAATTTTGCTAGCGATCCGGGGAAACTCATGCCGACACGCATTCGGCTGTCCCCCGATCGGCGGACACAAGATTCATCACGCATTCGAACCGATTGGTGGATGCCGGCGCGCGCGGATCTGTCTAGGTTGCAATCTGTAAACCCACGGTGGCCATCGCTAGTCACGGATCCTCGGAACAGAGACGTTCAAGGACGGGCTTTAAAGCCACGCGCAATCCGCGTACCGAACACGTTTCTCAGGGAGAACCCGTTGATGAATGCCCAGCCCCAGACGCATCGATTCCGAAACAACGCCAAAGCCGTCGCCGTCGGCAATCCCGCATGGCAGGCCGCAGCCGATAACAAGTTGCTGGACAACAGTGTTCGTTATGTCGGCAACGATCGGCTGGAGCGGCAAAGCGATGGCCACCGTTTCATCAACATGATTTCGTGCTCGTACCTTGGACTGCACTCCCACCCATGGGTTCTGGAAGGGGCCCACGCGGCGATTGATTCAGAGCAAACGTTCGCACTGTCCGCCTCTCGGCTACGTATCCGGTTCTCCATCATCGACGAACTCGAAGCCGGACTCTCGGCCCTGTACGGGGCTCGCTGCGTTTCCGCGATCTCCACAGCGGTGGCGAGCGCCGCGGTGTTGCCGCTGATCGCCTCGGGGCACTTGACCGACGACGGGGAACCGCGCGTCATGGTGTTCGACAAGCATGCCCACTTCTCGCTCAACTACGTCAAGCCCATCTGCGCCGACGAGGCACCGGTGTACACCTCCCCGCACAATGACCTCAACTACCTCGAGGACATGTGCAAAAGGCACAAGCGGGTCGCCTACGTCGCCGACGGTGCTTACTCGCTGGGGGGCATAGCGCCGGTCAAAGAGCTGATGGAGTTGCAGGACCGCTACGGCTTGTTCCTCTTTTTCGACGAGGCGCACTCGTTGTCCATGCATGGCGAGCGAGGCGAAGGAATCGTGCGGTCGATGATGCCCGAGCAGCTCAACCCGCTGACCATCATCGTCGCCTCGCTCGGAAAAGCCTTCGGCGCCAGCGGCGGGGTCATCATGCTGGGACCCGAGAAACACTACGACGTCCTCATGCGTTTCGGTGGCCCGCTGGCCTGGTCCAAGCCCGCGAACGCGCCGACCATCGGCGGTTGCCTGGGTTCGTTGCGCGTGCACAATTCACCCGAGCTGGCACAGCGACAGCAACAGCTGCGCGACAATGCCGCCCTCTTCGACAGCCTGATCTCGACCCCGCAGGCCGGTACCTTGACCCCGATCCGGCTCATCCGGACGGGCGAAGACGCCAAGGCGATCGGTCTGTCCCGAGAAATCCTCGAGCGCGGCTACTACACCTCGGCGGTCTTTTTTCCGGTCACCGCCATGGGCGAAGCAGGACTGCGAATCATGCTGCGATCGGACAACGACCCCGACGACATCCGCCGGTTCTGCGAGACCGTTAGCGAGTTGGTGGCGTCGGAATCACAAGTCCTGGTTGGCGTTTCAGCATGACCAGCCGAATAATGGTGCAGAAGCACATCTTCAGAAGCATGCTGATGACGAGCGGGATCAGTCCAGGCCGCTACCGGGGGGCTCTGCAATCGGGCGCCGACGTATGCACCCTGGATCTCGAAGACGCGGTGCCGCCGGCCCGCCGCGAAGAGGCTCGTCGCCACGCGTCTCGGATATTCGCACGGCCGTCGACCGGGTGCGTACGTGCATTGCGGATCAACAGCCTGCGCACCACCGACGGCTTGCACGACATCCTCGCCCTCGCCTACGGCGCCATCAGGCCCGACGCGCTTCTAGTGCCGAAGGTGAATTGCGCACAGGATTTGCTCATCTTGGAAGACATGCTGGGTGACCAGCTTTCGGATGTCGGCTTCCTAGCGACGATCGAGACCGCGGCGGGCCTCTCCGCCGTCGAGGAGATCGCCAATGCCACGCCACGGGTGCGCGCGCTCGTTTTCGGAGCCGCCGACTTCGCGGCCGACTTAGGCATATCGATGGACTGGGAGCCGTTGCTCTATACACGCTCGCGTATTGTCGCGGCGGCCGCCGCGGCCGGTATCCCGGCGATCGACGCGCCCACCTTCAACCTAGGCGACGACCTCGCGCTCAAGATCGATGTGAACCGGTCGCGCGAGCTCGGCTTCGGCGGCAAGGCGGCGGTTCATCCCCGGCAGGTGCCGCTGATCAATGAAGGCTTTACGCCGTTGCCTGCAGAGGTGGAACGGGCTCAACGCGTCATCGAGATGGCACAAGAGCGGTCGGGTCAGATCAGTGTCCTCGACGGGCAAATGGTTGGCCCGCCCATGGTTGCCGCTGCGCGACGTCTGCTGGCGCGGGTGAAAGCGGTTGAGGCACCGAGCCGTAACCCCTCCACCCTGTCGGCTCCCTGAATCGTCGACTAGGAAATGGGGCTGGGCATGGATCAGATCAGTGCCTACAAGAAAGTTGGTGATCGGCGCTGGCGAGAGTCGCGCGGCCTCGTCTTCGAAGATGTCGAGGTTGGCGTCATCGTTGAGCACCGTCCGGGCCGCACCCTGACCGATGCCGACAACGTCTGGATGTCACTGCTGTCAATGAACTTGCACCCGTTGCACATTGACAATGCCTACTGCGAAAATACCGAATGGAAGCGCCCTTTGGTGTCGAGTCTGGTCACCCTGTCGATCGTCTCGGGCATGAGCGTTCCCAGCACCAGCGCCAAGGGCCTCGCCAACCTGGGCTGGGACAACATCCGCCTTGTTGCCCCGGTATTCGTCGGAGACACCATCTACGCCGAGACCGAGTACCTAGACAAGCGGCTCTCGGAATCCCGCCCGAACCAAGGCATTGTCAGCTGCGCCACGCGTGGCATCAAGGCGGACGGCACGCGTGTTTCTGACGTGCCAACGCAGCTTCCTGTTGCCCACTCGCGAGCATGATCTCGAAGATCAGGCCGCGTACTGATGAGGAAAAGCGACGTGCACGACATTGACGCACGACATGTCGTTTTGGTCGATACCTACGCTGCTATCGGAACTGAACTGGCCCAAGGCTTCCGAAGCGCCGGATACACCCCGGTGCGCGTGCAAAGCACCGCTGAGGTGCCGATAGCCCTACGCGGTCAACCGGATGAGTACCCGTATGACGTCGACATCGTGCACCGCGGGGACTTACGCGAGACGTTGGCCGCGCTGACGCCCTTCCATCCCGTCGCAGTGGTCGCCGGCACCGAACCGGGAGTGGAACTCGCCGACGCGCTGAGCGAAGCTCTTCATCCCCTCACGGGCGCACCGACCAACGGAACGGCGTTGAGCCACGCGCGGCGAGACAAGTATCTGATGATCGAGCGGATCAAACAGCAGGGTTTGCGAGGCGCCCGACAGATCTTGGTGGATGACGAGGACCATCTTCGCCACTGGCACAACGAAGTTGGTCGCATGGTCGTCCTCAAGCCGCTGCGCAGCGCCGGCAACGATGGTGTCACCTGGTGCCGCAGCCCAGAGGACGCCGTGCAAGCCTTCCGGCAGCTCAACGGACGGAAAAACGTACTGTCGGAGTGCAATGACGGTGTGGTAGCGCAGGAGTGCTTGGTCGGCACCGAATACATCGTCAACACGGTCAGCCGCGACGGGTCCCACCACGTGTGCGACATCTGGGAGACGTATCGCATCAACGCAAACGGTGTCCCCGATCTTCTGGTTGCCTGGCGGCTGCTGCCGGCGAGGGGGGAAATGCAGGATGAGCTGGTGGTGTACGGGTGCGCCGTGCTCGACGCCCTCGGGATCCGGCACGGAGCGGCCCATGCCGAGATCAAGATGACGCCCGACGGGCCATGCCTGGTCGAGGTGGGAGCGCGAATTTCGGGCGGCACCCTGCCCGAAGGGGCACGCTTGGCCACCGGACGGTCGCAGGTCGAGTGGACAGTGGACGCCTACGCGCGACCCGAGCAATTCACCCGAAACAGCGGGCGGCCCTACCGCCTCCGCCAACATGTCGCGGGCGCCGCTATGGTCGCCCCGCGCAGCGGCACCCTGATCTCCTACCAAAGCCTGGAGGCCATCAAGGAGCTGGACAGTTTCCACGATATGCGGGTCCGTGTCAGTCCCGGCGAACAACTGCCGCTGACCACCAACGACCTGACCTACCCGATCTTCGTCAGGCTGGTGCATGAGGTCGGCGAAGTCGTGGCTCGCGATCTCTGGACGCTGCGCTACCTCGATGGCACGAACTTCTACGAGCTGGCCTAGAACGGAGAGCCGCCATGCCGTTTTGTCACTGTCGAGTCGACACAGACACAGAACGCTCGGCCGACGGAAGCCTGATCGAGCTCTACCGTCGACTGCCCCCGACGGGAGAGCCCGAGCAGATTGACGCATTTCTGCAACCACGGAGCTCGGTGCTGGAACTCGGCGCCGGCACCGGACGGATCGCCGACCCGCTGGCTCGACTCGGCCACCACGTGACCGCCGTCGACGACTCCGACCGCATGCTCGCCGAAGTTCGGCACGCGCGGACCGTGCGCGCCCGCATCGAGGACCTGCGCCTGACGGAGAGGTTCGATGCAGTCCTGTTGCCGACCAACCTGATTCACTACCCGGGCGTCGACCTTCGACGGGCGGTGCTGGCTACGGTCGCACACCATCTCAAACCGGCGGGCAAGGCCATCATCCAGTGGAAGCCGCCGCCCTATTTGGCCGCTCGACGTGCAGGCTGGACGGAATGTAAAGCGGTCGGTGACATGACGGCCCGGGTCACAGTCCACAGCGATCTCGGCGGGCGAGTCGAAGGCGAATATGCGTTGATCGTCGACGGATCGGAATTGCGGCAATGCTTTCATCTCGAGCTGCTGACAACCGAGGAGCTCCGGCGCGAGCTCGACCTTGCCGGATTGCAGTTGCTCAACCCCAATCCCGAGTCGACCGAATGGCTCGAAGCGGTGCGTTTGCGGCGGCCGAGACCTGACCTCGCGGTGGGTCAGCGCATGGCGCGTGCCAGCAGATAACGCCGTTCAGGCAGGCTACTGGTGCGCTGGGCCGCACGAAGGTAGTACTCGCGGGCGGCGTCTGCGTCGCCGAGCTCGTCGAGCAGATGCGCCCGCACCGCGTCGACGCGGTGGTGTCCGCTCAGCGCGGGGTCCGTCGCCGCGTCGTCGAGTTCGACGAGGGCGGTGGCCGGCCCATGCACCATTGCGATGGCGACAGTGCGGTTGAGCGCGACCATCGGCCCGGGTGCGAGGGCGGCGAGAACGTCATACAAAGCGAGGATTTGCGGCCAGTCGGTCGCGTCGGCGTCGGCGGCCTCGTCGTGCAGGGCGGCGATTGCCGCCTGCAGCTGGTAGGGCCCGGGCTCAGCGACGCGCAGCGTCGCCTCGACGATCGCGACGCCCTCGTCGATGGCGGTCCGGTCCCACAGACGTCGGTCCTGGTCGGCCAGCGGGATCAGCGATCCGTCCGGCCCGGTGCGGGCCCCACGTCTGGCGTCCGTGAGCAGCATCAGTGCGAGCAACCCGGCGACCTCGCCCTCGTCGGGGAGGCTCGCGCGCAGTTGCCGGGTCAACCTGATCGCTTCGGAGGTCAGCTCCACACGGTTGAGGGATTCCCCCGAGGTTGCGGTGTAGCCCTCGTTGAAGATCAGGTACAACGTGCTCAGCACCGCGGGCAGCCGCTCGTCACGCTCGCGCACAGTTGGGGTCCGAAATTGTGCACCCGAATCGCGGATGCGCGCCTTGGCCCGACTGATGCGCTGCCCGACGGTCGCCTCCGGCAGGAGCAGAGCACGCGCAATCTCGGCCGTTGTCAGCCCACCGAGTGCACGCAGCGTCAGCGCAACCTGCGACGGCGCGGCCAGCTCCGGGTGACAGCACAAGAACAGAAGCGCCAACGTGTCGTCGACCTCCGAAACCACACCGGAAGGTGGCGCGGGCTCGAGCGCGTACGTGTCTTCGCGGCGTCGCCGTGCCGCCGCTTTCCGCCAGGTCTCAACCAGCCGCCGCGACGACGTCGTAATCAGCCACCCGGTCGGATTTTTCGGTACACCGTCGACTGGCCAGCTGACCGCGGCGGCGAGCAGCGCCTCCTGGACCGCGTCCTCGCAGTCGTCGAAGTTGCCGTTACGGCGCACGAGGACCCCGAGCACGCGCGGGGCGAGCTCGCGCAGAAGGACGGCCACCGCATTCTGGGCTGGGTCGGTGGAACTCACATGTCCCATCCACTCAAGTCGAGCACCGGCCGAACTTCCACCAGACCCCACACTGCGTCGGGAACACGCGCTGCGATCGCCAAGGCGCGGTCCTCGCTTTCGCAGTCGACGAGAAAGAAGCCGGCCAGATGCTCCTTCGTCTCAGCGAATGGGCCGTCGCTGATCATCGTCCGGTCGCCCGCGACCGTGATCCGTTTGGCGAGGGCAGGGTCCGCAAGACCTTCGGTCGCCACCAGTTCGCCGGTCTCGGCGAGCTCGGCCCCAAGCGCGATGTGGTCGCGGCCGAACCGCTCACGCTGCTCCTCCGGCAGCGCCTTCCATCGCTCGATGAACTGCGGGTTGCTCTGAATCAAGATCATGTACTTCATGCCGACCTCCGCGACGTTGAAAAAAACTATCCGCTCGTGTGTCGAAACTGGCCCGCCGGTTTCGACACCCCACTGAAGGCTCCGCTCCAAGGAGCCCAGGAGATAGGGGTACAACTATGAAGATCAGTCACGCGGGAAGCGATGTCCACGCTGTACTTGAAAAGTTCGCGGCCACGCATGCAGCCCACGATGCCGACGGCCTATTCGCGCTCTGTTCCCCCGACCTGGTGGCGTATTCGCTTGCGCCACCACTGCAACAGGGGCACGACACGCCCTACGGCACCGCGGAAGGTATTCGTGCCTGGTTCGCTGGGTTCGAAGGCCCCGTACAGATCACCTTCCGCGACCCCGTCGTGAGCCAAGACGGCGACCTCGCCTTCGCCCACACCCTCACGAACATGACGGTTACGCCCGCGGGACAGCACGACCCGATCTCGGTCTGGTACCGCTCGACCTTCGGGCTGCGCCGCATCGACGGTTCGTGGCGCATCGTTCATCGGCACGACTCGACGCCGTTCTACATGGACGGCTCGTACCGCGCGGCCACCGACCTCGAGCCCTGACACCCAGACAACCAGCCGGACGTCCGACGATCGCGGGCTATGGCGGAAGCCGCTGCCAAAGCACGTGCCGGAGATCTAGCATCAGTCACGTGTCCGAACTAAATACCGCTCGCGGAACCATCGATACCGCTGATCTCGGCGTGACGCTCATGCATGAGCACGTGTTCATCATGACGACGGAAATCGCCGAGAACTACCCCGACGCCTGGGGCGACGAAGAAAAACGGGTGGCCGATGCTATCGCCCGGCTCAACGAGCTGAAGGCCCGCGGCGTGGACACCATCGTTGACCTCACCGTGATCGGCCTGGGCCGCTACATCCCGCGGATTGCCCGCGTCGCGGCGGCGACCGAGCTGAATATCGTTGTGGCGACTGGGCTTTACACCTATAACGACCTGCCGTTCCGGTTCCACTACGAGGGCCCGGGCGGGATGCTGGGCGGCCCGGAGATCATGACCGACATGTTCGTGAAGGACATCGAGGAGGGCATCGCCGACACCGGCGTCAAGGCCGGAATCCTCAAGTGCGCCACCGACGAGCCGGGCATCACCCCCGGCGTCGAGCGGGTGCTGCGCGCCGTCGCCCAGGCGCACAAGCGCACCGGGGTGCCGATCTCCACCCACACCCACGCCGGCCTGCGGCGCGGCCTCGACCAACAGCGCATCTTCGAAGAGGAAGGCGTCGACCTGACGCGGGTGGTGATCGGCCATTCCGGCGACAGCACCGACGTCGGTTACCTCGAAGAGCTCATCGCCGCGGGGTCCTATCTCGGGATGGACCGGTTCGGCCTCGACGTGATCTCACCGTTCGAAGAACGAGTCGGCATCGTGGCGCAGATGTGCGAGCGCGGCCACGCCGACAAGATGGTGCTCTCGCACGACGCCAACTGCTACTTCGACGCGCTGCCCGAAGAACTCGTGCCACAGATGGCGCCGAACTGGCACTACCTGCACATCCACAACGACGTGATCCCCGCCCTCAAGGAGCGCGGGGTCACCGACGAGCAACTGAACACCATGCTGGTGGACAACCCGCGGCGCATCTTCGAGCGACAGGGCGCATATGAGTGAGCCGATCCCACCGATCGGTACGCAGATTTCGGCGCTTGCCGAACTCGCCCCCGACGAGCCGGCGGTCACGTGCGACGGCCTGACCATTACCCGCGCCGAACTCGACCGCTCGACGAACCGGTTGGCGCGCGCCTATGCCGAGCGCGGCGTGGGCGTCGGCGACTACGTGACGATGGTGCTGCCCAATTCGGTCGAGTGGATTCAGGCCGCCGTGGCGTGCTGGAAGCTGGGCGCGGTGCCACAGTCGCTGTCCGCACGGTTGCCGGCCGCCGAGCTGCAGGGCCTGCTGGACTTGCGCCCGCCCGCCCTGCTGGTGGGCCAGCAGCATAGCGACATACCAAGTGTGCCAATCAATTTCACTCCCGACCCGACGCTGTCCGACGCCGCGTTACCCGAAGCGGTTTCGCCGGTGTGGAAGGCGATGGGGTCGGGCGGCAGCACCGGACGGCCCAAACTGATCGAGTCCGGCGGCGACAGCCGGATACCGGCCGCCATCGGCTATCCGCTCGGCGCCCAAGAGGGAGACACCACGCTGATCCCGGTGCCGCTGTCGCACAACACCGGTTTCACCGCGGCGACGATCGCGTTGCTGATGCGCCAGCATCTGGTGCTGATGAGCCGGTTCGACCCGCACGGATTCCTGCGACTGATCAGCGAGCATCGCGTGACGTTCCTGACGACGGTGCCGACGATCATGCAGCGGACGCTGCCGGTCTACCAGGCCGACCCGGAGTCCTACGACCTCTCGTCGATCCGGCGGTTCTGGCATCTGGCGGCGCCGTGCCCGCCGGCAATCAAGCAGGCGTGGATCGATCTGCTGGGCCCGGAAAAGGTCTGGGAACTGTACGGCGGCACCGAATTACAGGCGCTGACCTTCATCTCCGGTGACCAGTGGCTGACCCACCGCGGTTCGGTTGGCGTGGTCGTCGCCGGTGAGATGAAGGTGCTCGACGACGACGGCAACCCCTGTCCGCCCGGCGTGGTGGGCGAGATCTACATGCGGCCAAGCCCGGGCAGCGCGCCCACCTATCGGTACGTCGGGGCCACGGCGAAAAACCGGGACGGTTGGGACTCGCTGGGCGATCTCGGCTACTTCGACGCCGACGGGTTCCTGTATCTGTCGGACCGGCGGGTCGACATGTTCACCGTCGGCGGCCGCAATGTCTATCCGGCGGAGATCGAGAGCGCCCTGTCGGCGCACCCGGATGTGTTGTCCTGCTTGGTCGTTGGCGTTCCCGACCCCAACGCCGGGGATCTGGGCCAGGTGCCTTACGTGCTGGTGCAGACGATCGACGACTCCACCCTGGACGCCGCGGGTGTGCAGGAGTTTCTGCGCGCCAACATCGCGGGGTACAAGGTGCCGCCCACCCCCGACTTCATAGAATTCGTCGACACACCGCTGCGCGACGACGCCGGCAAGGCCCGGCGATCGGCGGTCCGGGCCGAGATCATGGCTCGACAGCCGGCCGCAGAGGCGGGCTAACCAGAAAGCGCCAAGAATCCTCCAAGC
Organism: uncultured Actinomycetota bacterium; assembly: GCA_963794245.1. Lineage (GTDB taxonomy): Bacteria > Actinomycetota > Actinomycetes > Mycobacteriales > Mycobacteriaceae > Mycobacterium. The sequence continues at coordinate 744,626 of CAWCDD010000011.1, forward strand.
CCCCGGCACCACGATGAGGGCATGCAGATCGAGCCATTGAGTACCGAGCTGATCGAACGCTATCTGCGCTCGCGTCACTTGCGGTTTTTCCGCAGCGACGACGGCGAGGAATTCATGATGGTGCTGTCCAACTGTGAGCGGGGCAAGCTGCACGTGAATCTGCGGATCAACGGGCTGCGGCCCGACATTTTGGAAATCTCCGTCAGCCCGGCCGGCTACTACCAAGCCAGCGAACGCCCGCGCTTGATGGAACTGGTGAACGAGTGGAATCGCGACAACCATTGGCCCAAGGCGTTTGTGCGCGAGACCGCTGCGCCCAGCCGCGTCAGTGTGGTCGGTGAGAGTGCTTACCTGCTGACCGACGGCATCCACCTGGCGGCGCTGGGTAACTTCATCAAGTCCACCGTCGAGTACGGGGCCGATCTGATCGAGAAGATCGAGCAGGCCATCTGCCTGCCGTCCGCGGACGCGCTGGAAGAGTGGATGGACCGCACCGGCTAGGGCGCGATCGCGTCCGCCTCGGCGTCTATCCCCTCAGCGGTTGGCTTCTCGCGTTTCTCCCAGCGGCGCAACGCTTCCCGGCATGGCGACTCGACCAGGCCGTAGCTCACCGCCGCGATCGCGAAGCCGAAGATCAGCGTCAGCACCCACACCGTCGACATGTTGCCGGTGAACGGGAAGGTCCCGACCACCGGGAACACCATCGCCAGGGCGGCCAGGTGCCAGATGAACAGACCGTAGGACCAGCGGCCCAGGGTGACCATGCCGGCGTTGCCCAGCAGCCGGTGACCGGTGTCGACGCGATCCAGCACCAGCGGCGCGACCAATGCGAACGCGACCACCGAGCCCATCGAGGTCTTCAACGCGAACTGTGTCGCGGTCCCCGGAGTCAGCCCCTCCGGACCGGCCAACGGGGAAGCGGCCACCAAAAAAGCCACCAGCGCGATGGCGGCCATCAGCACCCGCCGTCGGGCCAACCGGTGTGGCAGCCCGATCGGGCTGTGCACCCACTCGGCCAGCAGCATGCCCGCGGCGAACCAGGAGAAGAAGGCCGGCGGCCAGTTCAGCGGGTTGCCCGATCCCGAATGCCCGCCAAATAGCGGCAACCAGCCCCACGCCCAGCTGAGCACCGCCAGCGCGGCGATCACCGGCACCCGGGCGCTGACCGGAATGCGGCGGGCAAGTAACGCGAGAATCGGCAACGCCAGATAGAAGCTCACCTCGACCGAGAGGCTCCACATCTGGGTCAGGCCGCCGGTCAGGGTGAGCGGCACATAGATCTGGGTGAGCGTCAGGTTTGCCAGCCACACCGTCAGGCTGGCGTGATCCGCGTCGGGCAGCAGGGTGAGGATCACGACGACCGCCACCAGATAGGCCGGCATGATGCGGACAACCCGCGAGCGCAGATAGTGGCCGGTGGGCGGCCTCTTCACTAAACCAGGCCCCAAATCCCGCGCCGCCGCCGCATGGCCCCGCCACAGCAGGAACCCCGACAGCGCGAAGAACACCGCCACGGCGAGGTCGAAGCGGCCGAACAGCCGGCCGTCGACACCGCTGGAGTGGCCGGTCTGAAAGGCCACATGCGTAGTGACCACACCCATGGCCGCGCAGGCGCGCATACCCTCGACTGCGGGGAGGAAGCTGCGGGCTCCACCCACCTGCTGGCTGTCGGTCACGATCACAGTCTGCCTGCGCAGTGCTACCTGCCGAATCGGGTACTGCTGTTAGGGTCAAACGGATTTGCCAAGAGCGTCAGGGAGGGCACGGCCACGTGAACCGAGCGGTTATGTTGCGGTTCGCCGCATGCGGAATCATCGGACTCGGGGCCGCCCTGCTGATCGCCGCGCTGCTGCTGTCGACCTACACGACCAGCAGGATCACCAAGATCCCGCTCAACATCGACACCACGCTGGTCAGCGACGGCAGCGGAACCGCGATCGACTCGTCGTCGCTGTCCAGTGACCACGTCGTCGTCAACCAGAACGTGCCGCTGGTTTCCCAGCAGCAGATCAGCGTCGAGTCGCCCGCCAACGCCGACGTGGTCACGCTGCAGGTCGGCACCTCCCTTCGGCGCACCGATAAGCAAAAGGACACCGGGCTGCTGCTGGCGATCGTCGACACCGTCACGCTCAACCGCAAGACCGCGATGGCCGTCTCGGACGACACCCACACCGGTGGCGCCGTCCAGAAGCCGCGGACCTTCAACGACGAGAACCCGCCCACCTCGATCCCGGTGCGGCACGACGGCCTGTCCTACCGATTCCCGTTCCACACCGAGAAGAAGACCTATCCGTACTTCGACCCGGTCGCGCAGAAGACCTACGACGTCAACTACGACACCCAAGAGGACGTCAACGGCCTGACGGCGTACCGCTTCACCCAGAACATCGGGTACAGCGCCGACGGCAAGCTGGTGGCGCCGGTGAAATACCCGTCGCTGTACGCCGGCGACGAAGACGGCAAGGTGACGACGTCCGCGGCGATGTGGGGCCTGCAGGGTGGCGATCCGGCCGAGCAGATCACGATGACCCGCTACTACGCGGCGCAGCGGACGTTCTGGGTGGACCCGGTCTCGGGCACCATCATCAAGGAAACCGAGCATGCCAACCACTACTTCGCCCGTGATCCGCTGAAGCCGGAGCTGACCCTGGCCGACTACAAGGTCACCTCCAACGAGGACACCGTGGAATCTCAGGTGAACGCGGCCCGCGACGAGCGTGACCGCCTCGCCTTGTGGTCGCGGGTATTGCCGATCACGTTCACCGCGGTCGGCCTGATCGCGCTGATCGGCGGCGGCGTGCTGGCGTCGTTTAGCCTGCGGACCGAGAGTGCGCTGACCGACCCCGGCCTGACCCGTGGCGATGAGGAGTTCTTCGGCCGCAGCGGGCTCGAGGAACGGGTGCCCGGCGCCGAAGCCGAGACCGAGAAGCTGCCCACGCAGCGCTCCGAATCGCACGACGATCCGCCCGGCTCCGACCCTCCGCACGGCGATCCGCCCGCACCGGGCTCCCCCGAACCAAATCCTCCCGGCCCGCCCGACCGGGACTAGCCCGCGATCGCGCCGTCGGTGACCGCGCCGTACCGCCGGGCGGTGTACTGGTCACTCCCCGGATATTCGTTGGTCCTGGCGCTGGCGGTGGTTGCGCCGCTACTGCGGCCGGGATACCTGCTCCTGCGCGACGCGGTGTCCACACCGCGCTCGTACCTGTCGGACACCGCCCTTGGGCTGACGTCACCACCGCGGGCGACACCGCAGGATTTCGCGGTGGCGCTGTCCTCGCACCTGATCGACGGCGGCGTCGTGGTGAAGGTGTTGCTCGTTACCGGGCTGTGGCTGGCCGGTTGGGGCGCGGCGCGACTCGTCGCGACCGCGCTGCCCTGCGCCGGCGCGTCCGGCCAGTTCGTCGCGATCACGCTGGCGATCTGGAATCCCTATGTCGCCGAACGACTCCTGCAAGGGCACTGGAGCCTGCTGGTCGGCTACGGCTGCCTGCCCTGGGTGGCGACGGCAGTGTTGAGGCTGCGCTCGGCCGAAGCCACCGGCATTTTCGCGTTGGTGTTCTGGATCGCGCTGGCCGGGCTGACCCCGACCGGGCTGCTACTCGCCGCGACGGTGGCACTGGTTTGCGTGGCCGCACCGGGTGTGGGCCGGCAGCGGTGGCTGTGCGCCGCGGCGACGCTGGGTGTCGCGCTGGTGGCGGCGCTGCCGTGGCTGACGGCCGCGGCGATGGGCCCGTCGTTGTCCACCCCCGAAGCGGCGAGCAGGCTCGGGGTTCTCGCGTTCGCGCCGCGCGCCGAGCCCGGCCTGGGCACGCTGGCCAGCCTGGCCAGCCTCGGCGGGATCTGGAACGGCGAGGCCGTACCCAGTTCGCGGGCAACGCTTTTCGCCGTCATCTCGGCGCTGACGCTGCTGGGCGTGGTGGCGGCCGGGTTACCGACGGTGACACGTCGCCCGGCAGTGGTGCCGCTGCTGGTGCTGGCGGCGGTGTCGGTGGTGCTACCGGCCACGCTGGCCACCGGACCCGGACTGCACCTGCTGGCCGCGGTGGTTGACGCCGCACCCGGCCTGGGTGTGCTGCGCGACGGGCAGAAGTGGGTAGCGCTGGCGGTGCCCGGATACGCACTCGCAGGCGCCGGCGCGGTGGTGACGCTGCGCAGGTGGGTGCCCCCTCCGGCAGACTTCGCCACGGCGCTGATCGGCTGTCTCGCGCTGATCGCGGTGTTGCCCGACTTGGCGTGGGGGGTGGGAGGCAAGATCGCGCCGGTGCGCTACCCGCCGGGCTGGGCCGCCGTGGCGGCGGCGATCAACCGTGCGCCCGCTTCGGTCGCGGTGTTGCCCGCGGGCTCGATGCGGCGCTTCGCGTGGTCGGGTCCGGCGCCGGTGCTGGATCCGCTGCCCCGCTGGCTGCGCGCCGACGTGCTGAGCACCGGCGACTTGGCAATCTCCGGTCTGGTGGTGCCCGGAGAGGGCAACCGCGCCCGGTCGATCCAGCAGTTGCTGCTTTCCGGGCCTTCGCCGTCGGCGTTGGCGCCGGCCGGCCTGGGGTGGTTGGTCGTCGAATCCGACAGCGCCGGCGACATGGGTTCGGCCGCACGCACCCTGGACGCGCTCACCCCGGTCTTCCACGACGAGGAGCTGACGCTGTACCGGGTCGGCGGTGACACCGGCGGCGTGCCGTCGGGCCGACGTCAAGCCACGGTGATCGCACACCTGGCGTGGCTGGGGATGCTGATCGTGGGCGCGGGCGGGGCGCTGGTCGCCGGAGTCCGGCGCCGAGTTAGACCACGCCGCTGACGAACTCGCCGGCTTGCACGGCTTCCAACACGGCGCGCATCGCGTCGGTGCTTTGCGTCCAGGAAAACTCGCCGCTGCGGGCCTGTGCCTTGGCGCCGAGTTGGTCGCGCAGCACCGGATCGCACAACAGTTGTTCGAGGCGATCCACCAGCTCGGCGCGGTTGTCCACCAATATCCCGGTCACCCCGTCGACGATCGAGTCGGACAGGCCGCCCGAGGACCGGTAGCCGATGGTGGGCACCCGGTGCTGAGCCGCCTCGACGACCGCCAGGCCCCAGCCTTCTTTGCGCGAGGGCAGCACATGCACCCAAGCGCCTTGCAACACATGGTGTTTGGTCACGTCATCGACATGGCCGTGGAAGGTGACCGCGTCACTGATGCCGAGGCCCCGGACATGGTCGACCAGGCGCTGGCGCCACCAGCCGTCGCCGACGATGTCCAGATGCAGCTCGGGTAGCCGCGGGCGCAGCTCGGCGACCGTTTCCAGCGCGTCCTCGATCTGCTTGTGCGGTACCAGCCGCGAGAGCGCCACCACCCGGGGCACGGCCGAACGCGGGCCGGACAGCGACCGGGCCGGCGCCTCGTCCAGGCCGTTGCGCACCACCGCGATCCGCTCGTTGTCCGCGCCCAGGGCGACCAGGTCGCGCGCCGACGGCAGCGACACCGTCAGGTACTGGTTGCGCCGGTGCAACCGCGGCGACAACCACGACTCGACAAACCAGCCCAGCCGGCCAAACAGCGGTCCGGCGACCGGCCACTGCTCGCGGTGGCAGTGGTGTACCAGCACCACCACCCGGCGGCCGTACAGCAGCCGGGAGCAAAACGGCAGACCGTTTTGCGCGTCGACCACGACGTCGGGGCGCACGCGCCGCAGCGGCCCCAGACCCAGCCGGCCCGCGGCCATCGCCAGCAAGGCCCACACATATACCGAGTAGCGCCCGCCCGAGCGGCTGATCCGCACGCCGTCGACGACCTCGCGGCGCGGGGCGCCCGGGTAGCGGGCGGTACGCAGGGTGACGGTGACGCCCGAGGCGGCCAGCTGCGCGCCGATGCGCTGCAAGTAGGTTTCGCTGCCACCACCCTGCGGGTGGCCGGTGTCGCGCCAGCACAGCAGCAGGACGGATCGCAGGTCAGACATCAGTCGTCAGCCTAGCTGGCACGTCCGTAGGGTTGCCCGTTGTGGCGGTGACTGACGTCTTTGCGCGACGGGCGACGCTGTCGGCGCTCGGTGCGGCTGCTGTCCGAGTTCCGCTACGAGCAACCGGACCCGGCCCGGTTCTACGGCGCACTGGCGGCCGATACCGCGGCGATGGTCGGCGACCTCTGGCTGGCCGCCTGCGGCGAACCACCGACCGGACGCACCCTCCTCGACGTCGGCGGCGGGCCGGGCTACTTCGCGGAGGCGTTCGCCGACGCCGGTGTGCACTACCTCGGCGTCGAGCCCGATCCCAGCGAAATGCACGCCGCCGGACCCGCCGTCCGGCGGGCGACGGACATGTTCGTCCGGGCGTCGGGCATGGCGTTGCCGTTCGCCGACGACTCGGTGGACATCTGCCTGTCATCCAACGTCGCCGAACACGTGCCGCGGCCGTGGCAGCTCGGCGACGAGATGCTGCGGGTGACCAAGCCGGGTGGGCTGGCGGTGCTGTCCTACACCGTGTGGCTGGGCCCGTTCGGTGGACACGAGATGGGCCTGACCCACTACCTGGGTGGCGAGCGCGCCGCCGCACGTTATGCCCGCAAACACGGGCATCGGGCGAAGAACAACTACGGGTCGTCGTTATTCGCGGTGTCCGCCGCCGCGGGGCTGAGCTGGGCCGAGCACACCGGGGCGCTGGTAGCCGCATTCCCGCGCTACCACCCGCGATGGGCGTGGTGGCTGACGTCGGTGCCGGTGCTGCGCGAGTTCCTGGTCAGCAATCTCGTGCTGGTGCTTTCACCCCGAGAATGAAACATGTTCTCGTTTTGCTTCGGCTTTAGTAGGGTGGCGCCATGGGTGACATCAAGACCGAATACGACAAGCTTTTCATCGGCGGCAAGTGGACGGAGCCGTCGACCTCTGAAGTCCTCGAGGTGCGCTGTCCGGCGACCGGCGAGTACTTCGGCAAGGCACCGGCGGCAGCGGCGGCCGACGTCGACGCCGCGGTCGCCGCGGCCCGGGCCGCATTCGACAACGGCCCCTGGCCCACGACGCCGCCGAAGGAACGCGCGGCCGTCCTCGCCAACGCGGTCAAGCTGATGGAGGAGCGCAAGGAGCTGCTGAGCGCGCTGCTCGCCGGTGAGACCGGTCAGCCGCCGACCACCATCGAGACGATGCACTGGATGGGGTCGATGGGCGCGATGAACTTCTTCGCCGGCCCGGCAGTCGACCAGGTCAAGTGGCGCGAGATCCGCAACGGTTCCTACGGGCAGACCATCGTGCACCGCGAGCCGATCGGCGTCGTGGGCGCGATCGTGGCGTGGAACGTGCCACTGTTCCTCGCCGTCAACAAGCTGGGCCCGGCGCTGCTGGCCGGCTGCACCGTGGTGCTCAAGCCCGCCGCCGAAACCCCGCTGACCACAAACGCTTTGGCGGACATTTTCGCCGAGGCCGGTCTGCCCGAGGGTGTGCTGTCGGTGGTGCCCGGCGGTATCGAGACCGGTCAGGCGCTGACGTCGAACCCCGACGTCGACCTGTTCACCTTCACCGGCAGCTCGGGCGTCGGCAAGGAGATCGGCCGTCGCGCCGCCGAGATGCTCAAGCCGTGCACGCTGGAGCTCGGCGGTAAGTCAGCGGCCATCCTCCTCGAGGACGTCGACCTGGCGTCGGCGATCCCGATGCTGGTGTTCTCCGGGATCATGAACACCGGGCAGGCCTGCGTGGGCCAGACCCGCATCCTGGCGCCGCGCTCGCGCTACGACGAAATCGTGGACGCGGTAAGCACATTCGTGCAGGCGCTGCCCATCGGGCCGCCGTCGGACCCGGCCGCCCAGATCGGGTCGCTGATCTCGGAGAAGCAGCGCGCCCGGGTCGAGGGCTACATCGCCAAGGGCATCGAGGAAGGCGCCCGGCTGGTCTGTGGCGGCGGCCGTCCCGAGGGTCTGGACAACGGCTTCTTCGTGCAGCCCACGGTGTTCGCCGACGTCGACAACAAGATGACGATCGCCCAGGAGGAGATCTTCGGGCCGGTGCTGAGCATCATTCCCTTCGACACCGAAGAGGACGCGATCAAGATCGCCAACGACTCGGCATATGGCCTGGCCGGCAGCGTGTGGACCACCGACATCCCCAGGGGCATCGAGGTCTCGGAGAAGATCCGCACCGGGACCTACGCGATCAACTGGTACGCCTTTGATCCCTGCTGCCCGTTCGGCGGCTACAAGAACTCCGGCATCGGCCGCGAGAACGGGCCCGAGGGTGTCGAGCACTTCACCCAGCAGAAGAGCGTGCTGATGCCGATGGGCTACACCGTCGAGGGCTGATCTGTCCTCGAAAGTGCGGCTGGCCGCGCGTTGGGGCTCGAGTGTGCGGCCAGCCGCGCACTCGGCGGATTAGCGGCCCGCGAAGTGGGCGTCGCGTCGCTCGATGAACGACTGCACGCCCTCCGCGGCGTCTTCGCTGGCGAAGAGCTCGGTGACGGCGGGGCGCAGCCGCTCGATCGCGGCGGCTTCACCCTCGACGCGCGCCGAGTGCGCTGACGCCAGCGTGGCGCGCACGCCCAACGGCGCGGCGCGGTCGGCGATGGTGTGCGCGATGTCGCGCGCGGCGGCCAGGGCCGCGGCCGCATCGTCGGCCACCTGCTGGACCAACCCGATCCGGTGCGCCTCGGCGGCGTCGAACTCGTCGCCGGTGAGCAGCCAGCGCATGGCGTTGCCCCAGCCGGCCTCGCGCGGCAGGCGGATCGTCGCGCCGCCGAACGGGTAGATCCCACGGCGCACCTCGAGCTGGGTGAACCTGGTGTCGGCGGCGGCAATGCGGATGTCGGCGGCCAGCAGCAGCTCGATGCCCAGCGTCATGCACCAGCCGTGCGCGACCGCGACCAGCGGCGTGGTCCAGGCGCCGTCCAGCCGCCACGGATCCCGGCCACCGTCGGGAAAAGGATTCTCTCCGGACGCGATGCCCGGGCCGACGTCGGCGAGATCCAGACCGGCAGTCAAGTGGTCGCCGTGCGCGAACAGCACCCCGGCCCGCACCGAGGTGTCGGACTCCAGCACCGCATAGGCGCGGGAGAGATCGGCGAGCATCGCGCGGTCGAACGCGTTGCGTTTGTCCGGTCGGTTCAGGCCGATCAGCAAAACATGACCGTCACGCTCCAGCGTCACAGTGTCGAGGACGGGAAGGATCTGACCAGTTGGGCTGTTGTACGTGTGTGCCATGCCACAGTCAATCCCAGAAGGCTAAATTATGCAATAAGGCATAATCTTTAGGGTCCACTCAGCTTCGGCTCGCTACGAGAAAATGACTTACGTCACACATTTCCCTGCTCTGCGAGTTTAGTACCACTAACAAGTTGCTTAGTAGACCAACGTCTTATATGATTCTCAGCATAATCATGAGCCGCCGGCCCCGGCGCATGAAAGCAGCACTAGGCCGGGAGAAAATCATGTGGATCATCGAACTCAACGTCGCCGGCTATCAATTCACCCGCGAGGTGCCCGACCTGAAACGCCCGTCATTCCGGTTCAGCCCGCGTAATATGCACTGGCCGGTATCGCGGCATTCGCACGCTGCATGACGTCTGCCCCAGGAGGTACGAAAGTGCCGACCACGAGCCATGCCGCGCCGGAAGCCACATCGACGAAACGCGGCGGCACCCGAACCAAGATGCTCGTCAGCGCCGCCGAAGTGATGCGCGAACGCGGAGCCGCCGGCGTCACCATCGACGCCGTGCTGGCGCGCAGCGGCGCCCCGCGCGGTTCGGTCTACTACCACTTTCCCGAGGGGCGCAACCAGATCCTGAGCGAGGCGCTGCGGTATTCGGGGGATTCGATCACCGCCACCATCGACGCCGCCGCCGATCAAGGCGCCAGGGTGCTGCTCCGTGAGTTCATCGAACTCTGGGAACGTCTGCTGACCGATGGCAACTTCCACGCCGGCTGCCCGGTGGTCGCGGCCGCGATCAGCGCGGACGAAACCGATCAGGACCTCACCACCGAGGCCGGGACGATCTTGGGCCGGTGGTGTACGGCATTGACCCGGGCGTTCAGCAAAGACGGGTTCGACGACGACGACGCGGCCTCACTGGCCGTGATGTCGATCTCCGCGCTAGAGGGTGCGATCGTGCTGTCCCGCTCGACCCGCAGCGTCCGCCCGCTCAGCCAGGTTGGCGAGCAGCTCGAATTCCTGATCAAGGCAAGGGAATTCGTTACCCGCAACGGGATCCCCGGCAAGCAGGACGGCTAACGGCCCGGCCGGAATCTCAGTCGCTTGCCGGTAGCGGCTTGACCTCTTTGAGCGCGAGCGCGGTCGCACCGATGCTCAGGCTCCCGGCGCCCGGCTTGGTCACCAATACCTCGGCGCCGGCCTCGTCGACATAACGCTTGCCCATCACGGTTCCGTCGGAGAAAGCCGGGTCGAGTTCGCCCGAGCGCTCGCCGCCGATCGGCACCATCGGCACACCGCCGCAGCGCAGGTCGTCGAGGCTGTCGGCGCTCCTGACGACGATCACCTGGGTGTCACACACCTGGCTGGTGAGGCGGGTTCCGTTCTTGATCATGATTTTTCGTCCTCTGCTTGCTGCTCGGCCGGTGCGGCCTGCAATCCTTCGATGATCTCCCGGCGGAGCACCTTGCCCGTGGGTGTGGTCGGCAGCTCGTCGCGAAACACTACGCGGTCGGGGGTGCGCGAACCGCGCAAACTCTTGCGGACGTGCTCCCGCAATTCCTCGGGATCGGGGTCGACGCCGGGCCGCGGTACCACCACGGCAACGATCGCCTGTCCCCATTGCGGATCTTCGACGCCGACCACGGCGACGTCGCGCACATGCGGATGCTCGACCAGCACCTCCTCCAGCTCGGCGGGCGCGATGTTCTCGCCGCCGCGGATGATGGTGTCGTCGCTGCGCCCGCCGATGAACAGGTAACCCTCGTCGTCGCAGCATCGCGATGTCTTTGGTTGGGAACCAACCGTTTTCGTCGAGCACCGAGCCGATTCCGGTGTAGCGGCCGGAGACCTGCTCGCCGCGCACGAAAAGCTCGCCGGTCTCACCGGCCGGCAGCACATTGCCCTCGTCGTCGCGGATCTCGATCTCGATGCCGGGCACCGGACGTCCCACCGAACCCAGCCGCTTGACCGCGGCGACTTCCGAGGCGGATTGCGCGGCGCGGTGGTCGTCGGGCGTCAGCACCGCGATCGTCGAGCTCGTCTCGGTCAGCCCGTAGGCGTTGACGAAGCCGACGCCCGGCAACAGCTCGAGCGCCCGGCGGACCAACGGCAGGCCGACCTTCGAGCCGCCGTAGGCCAGGTTGCGCAGCGACGACAGCTCGTGGCCGCCCGTCTCGAGCACGGACACGACCCGGTCCAGCATGGTCGGCACCAGCGTCGCGGTGCTCACCTGCTCGGCGCCGATCAGCCGCACCCACTCGTTGGCATCGAAGTTGGGCAGGTAGACCATCTTGCGGCCGGCGTACAGATTCGACAGCGCCGCGCCGACCCCGGCGATGTGATACGGCGGCACGCAGATCAGTGCCGCGTCTTGTGCACCGGCCGAGTCGAATTCGACGGTTCCGGTGACATAGCTGGTCAGGTTGTTGTGCGAGAGTTCGACGGCCTTGGGTTGCGACGTGGTGCCCGAGGTGAACAGCACGATCGCGACCGACTCCGGGTCGGCAAACTCTGCCGCGGGCTCGGCGCGGCGGGCGGCGGTCAGGAAGTCATCGGAAAGCATGACGCGCTTGGACGACTCGCCGAGCATGTCCCGGTAGCGGCTGTCGACGATGACCAGGGGTTCGGGCAGCCGCTCGATCAGCGCCTGGATGCCCTCGGCGGACAGCCGGTAGTTGATCGGGGTGAAGGACAGCCCGGCGCGTGCCGCGGCGAAGATCAGCACCGGCAGCATCGCGCCGCCGACGCCCACGTAGGCCACGTGCTGGGCGCCCGATTCCGCGATGACCCCCGCGCCGCCGTCGGCCAGATCGCTGAGCTCCTGCGTGCTCAGGCGGACGTCACCGGACACCACGGCGGTGCGATCGGCGTTGCTCGACGCAGCCATCTCAAGAAGCAAAGAAATGCTCACGCTTGCAGGTTCTCCGGTATCAACACGTTACAAAGCTGGCCAGAAGTGTCATGTTCGACTGTAGTTTAGATCACCCAACCATCCGGCGGCCTGGCGCCGTCGACCTGGGCCCGCAGGACGGCACCGACGCCGAGGAACGCTCCGCCTGGCCGTGGCTCAGGTACCGGTCCACTGGGGCGCGCGCTTCTCGGCGAACGCGATCGCGCCTTCCTTGGCGTCGTTGGACCCGAACACCGGAGCCAGCAGCTTGCCCTGCTCGGCGAAGAAGTCGTTCGGGCTCCAGGCGCGGGACTCGACGATGATCTGCTTGGTAATGGCGACCGCCAGCGGTCCGTTCGCGGCGATCCTCTCCGCTAGCTCGATGGCCGCATCCAGCGCCGCCCCCGGCTCGGCAAGCACATTGACCATTCCCAGCGCGTGTGCGCGCTGGGCGCTGAGGTTCTCACCGGTCAACGCCAGCTCCATCGCGATGGCCGACGGGATGCGCTGCGGCAGCCGCAGCAGCCCGCCGCCGCCGGCGACCAGGCCGCGCTTGACCTCCGGGATACCGAAGGCCGAATCCTTGGACGCCACGATCAGGTCGGTGGCCAGCGCCAGCTCGGTGCCGCCGGCCAACGCGTAGCCTTCGACAGCGGCGATCAGCGGTTTGGTCGGTGGACGCTCGGTGAAGCCCATGCCGCGGCCCTCGACGATGGGAAATTCGCCCCGCGCAAACGCCTTGAGGTCCATGCCGGCGCAGAACGATCCCCCGGCGCCTGTCAGGATGCCCACCGAAAGACCGGGTTCGGCGTCGAGCCGGTCGACGGCCTCGGCCAGGCCCGTGGCCACCGCGAGGTTCACCGCGTTCTTGGCCTTGGGCCGGTTGATCGTGATGATCAGGATCCGGCCCCGTTCTTCGACCAGAACCTCGGGCTCGTTGGCTTCTTCGTTTCCAGTGCTCACGGTGCTACGAAGCTCCTTCGCAATCGGTGCAAACCAGTGGTCCGACTGATGGTAGCCGCCGACGGAAATGGCATCGGCACCAGGAAAGAGTCGCGTTACCCAAATCGAGCATCCGGACCGGTCAGGCCGGCGCCATCGCGGCTTCGACGGGCGTCAGTTCCTCGGAAAGACCTGCGGCCCTGCGCAATTCGATGAAGTCGGCGACCATGGCGTCGGTCACCTCGTGCGGGTCTTTGACGGTGGCGCCGTCGGACAGCACGGAGATGTTGAGCTGATCGACGTAACTCCACACGGTGATGTTGAGGCCGCTGCCGGCGGTCAACGGCCCCACCGAATAGATCTCGGTGACCTGCGCACTGCCGACCCGGCCGCGCTCGCGCGGCCCGGGAACATTCGAGATCGGAATGTTGAGCACCTTGTTCTGGCCGTCGCGGCTGGACGCCCAGCGGAAAAACGACTCGGTGGCCAGCGGCGGCATGTAGTTCGACCACCGACTGATCAGTTCGGGCCCGACCAGGTGAAACGCCTCTTTGGCGGAGTTGGCGTTGTCGTGGCAGGCCTGCAGCCGGGCCAGCGGGTCATCGAGGTCGGCCGGCAGCGCGACCATCATCCCGGTGAAGTAGTTGCCCGATATGCGTTCGGGTGAGAAGTCGAAACTCGCCGGGACGGAGGCCAGCAGCGGTTCGGCCGTGCCGTCATAGCGCAGCAGCAAGGTGCGCAACGCACCGGTGGACATCGCCAGCACCACGTCGTTGATGCTCGCGCCGCGCCGCTTTCCGGTCTCCTTGATGTCGGCGAGCGCCAGGGTGGCCGTGGCGAAACGGCGTTCCGGGGTGATCCGGTGGTTGAGGAAGGTGGGCGGCGGGGTGAAGGGCATCGTCAGCTGGGGCGAGAGCTTGCGTGAGCTACGCCGGACCCGGCCAATCCCTTGCGCCGTGTAGCGGAAGGTCCCGGGCAGCTTGCGGGCTTGGCGGAGGTGGTCGGTGAACGCCGAGCGCAGCAGCTGCGGCTTGGTGGGCGCGGGGTCGGTGACCTGGGGGCCGCTCTCGGGGGTGGGCACCAGGTCCATGCCCCGGGCCATCAAGTTGGCCGACGCGACACCGTCGGCAAGTGCGTGGTGGATCTTGCCGACCACCGCCACCCGGTTGTTGGCCAGGCCTTCGATGAAATACATCTCCCACAGCGGGCGCTCGCGGTCCAGCGGGGTGCTGGCGATGGCGCCGATCGCGTCGTCCAACTCGCGACGCCCGCCTGGCTCGGGCAGCCGCCACGGGCGGATGTGGTAGCCGAGGTCTACCTCGCAGTGCTCCCGCCACATCGGGTGGTGGAACTTCCACGGGATGTCGACCAGTTGGTACATGAACGGCTCGAGCTTGTTCAGCCGGCCGCCGATCACCTGGCGAAAGGAGTCGAGGTCGAAGTCTCGGCGATCCGGGTCGAGCTCGATCACGGCGACCTTGATCGTGTGCATGTGCACGTTCGGGGTCTCGCTGTACAGCAGTACGGAATCCCAGCCGCTCAGCCGTTTCATCGCTGCCCCTTCCCCTCAAGGGAGGACCTTACTCAGCGATGGAGCTCAGATAACCTCTTTTGCCGTGATCTGTGCCTTGGCGCGGTAGATCTGGTTGAGGAACAGCGAAGTCGCATGGGCCGCCACGCCGGCACGCTCGCCGTCGATCAGGTCGAAGCCGTGTCCAGCCCCGGGCAATTCCAGGTAGCCGACCATCGAATGCGAGACCTCACGCAGCCGCTCGACGAAGCTGCGAGCCTGCTCGACGGGGATGACGCTGTCTTTGCTGCCGTGAATCACCAAGAACGGCGGCGCATTCCGATGCACCCGGGTGATCGGCGACGCGTCGCGGAACACCTCGGGGTGGCGGGCGATGGACTTTTTGACCACCACCCGCTCCAGAAACTCGACGAACCGGTCCCGCTCGGGGGTGGAGCGGTCCTCCCAGTCGTAGCGGCCGTAGATGCCGACCACCGCGTCCACCGAGCTGTCGGCGCCCTCGGGAAGCCTGCGCTCGAACGCCGCGTCGTCGGGGGTGAGTCCGGCCAGCGCGGACAGGTGCCCGCCGGCCGAACAGCCTGCCACGGCAACGAAATCGCGGTCCCCGCCGAACTTGTCGACGTTGGCACGCGCCCACGCGATCGCGGTCTTGACGTCGGTGATGTGGCGCGGCCAGCGGTGATACGGCGCGACGCGGTAGTCGATCGCCAGGCACACCCAGCCCTGCTCGGCGAGCCGTGACATCAGGGCGGTGCCCTGCATCATGCTGCGACCGTGCACCCAGGCGCCGCCCGGAACGAAGATCAGCACCGGCGCGGGCTGGGCCGGCAGATCCTTGCGCCGCCACACATCGAGCACCTGCGCGGGGTGGTCGCCGTAATGCACCGCCCGGCGGTACAGGTAGCGACGCTGCCGCAACGCCTCCCAGATCGGCGGTGTCTTCTCGGCCGCCGGCCAGTCGAGATCGAGATCCGCGGCCGACACGACACCCCGCAGGGCCGCGACGGAGACGTCAAGCGTGCTTTCCCGGTCCCGGCGGCGGGCGTCGTTGGTCCCCGGCGTCAGCCAGCCCTTCTTCAAAGCAGAGAAAGCCTCTGGTGCCTGCCGCGCGCCCCAGACGCCCATCGCGGTCACGCCACCCAGCGGCTCCAGGTGCTTACCCACCACCGGTAGCGAGGCACCGGCAACGCTTAGTGCCAGCGCATAGTCCGCGGGTCGGGCCCGCAGCAACCATTTGAGACACGGTGTCATACTCGGGACCCTCGCCGTCATGTACCGGACTGTACCCCGATCGCGCCGGGTGAAACTGACGTTTGCGTAGAAGTCCGCATGGGGTCCGGAATTCGCCCCGGCAGATGTTTGCCAGATTGCCGGAATGACCGGTTTAGACAGGACGTTCGTCTTCGCTGAGCGAGGTGTGCCGACGCGCCGCGGCGAGCCGGATCGCGTAGCAGATAGCGCTCGCCGCGAACATCGCCGTGGTGAGCAGCAGCCACCTGCCCAGGAAGGGCTGCTGAGTCTGTCCGGTCGCCGCCTGGTAGGTGGGCCCGCCCTGCTCGATGATGCCGGGTAGGAAAATCAGCAGCGTCAGCCCAGCCCCCAACGCTGGCACTCGAATGTAGTTGCGGGCGAGCACTTTTGGATGGCTTTGGGCGGATCGACTGCCCGCCGACAGCACCCGGTCGGCCAGCGCGTAGAGCGGGAAGAACAGCAGATCGTGGGCGACGACTGCGGCGGCGAACCAGACGGCGATGGACTGCCACCAGCTGCCGGGGTTCCACAGCGTCGCCGGCTTGAAGGTGGCCAGGATGTAGCCCAATAGTGCGAAGCCGGACACCATCGTCAGCAGATGCAGTGGATGCGATCCGTAGACAGCGGTGAAACGCGTTGAGAATCTTGACATCTCAGCCGGCTTCGAATTCGATGGCGGCCACCCATTTGGTGTTGTGCACACCGGGCAGCGCGGGAACGATGATCCGGGCCGGATAGCCGTGGTCCAACGACAGGTCGGCACCGTTGACCCGCAGAGCCAGTAGCGCGTCAGGATCACCAATCTGGTTGGCCTGCAACGTCGCTTCCCCGAACGCACCGCCCCGCTGCAGCGACACCACTCGCGCCGAGCGCGGCGCGGGCACGCCCGCGATGCGGGCCAGCTCGGCCAGCCGTACCCCGCTCCAGGTCTGTACGGTCGACCATCCCTCGACGCAGGCGATCGGCAGGCGCGCAGCGCTTTGCGGCATGCCGGCCAGCTTGGCGCGGTCCAGCATCACTACCGCTGGACCGCCGCGAAGGGCCAATGACCAGCTTTCGCCTACACTTTCGCGGCTGATGCCCGCGGCTGCGGCCGTCTTGTTCACCGGGAAATCACCGCGGCCCCGCCCCCGCGGCAGCAGCAGGGCGGCACCGCGGGAGGCCCCGCCGACGGTCTGGCCGACGGTGAGAGCGCCGATCAGCAGCACGCCGCTGCCGACCAATGCCAGGGCGCCTCGCCTGCTCATCGTCGGCTCGGCCGGATCGGCGGCCACCAGGCCATCGGGATCGGCGGCCTGGGGCCGGGTGTCGGCGCGGTTGGTGCGCAACACGTCGCGCAACGACAGCGACCGCAGCCCGGTGATCATGCGCGGCACCTTGACCGCGATGTGCATCAGAAATCCGGTGATGAAGACCCACGCTCCGAAGTAGTGCGCGTCGTAGAAGCTGAACCCGAAGATGTAGTCGTACTGGATGTTGAGCACTCCGGTGACGATCTCGAACAGGATCCCGCCGACGAGCATCAGCAGCGACATCCGCTCCAGCAGCTGAGCTGCCGACCGCGCCGGCGGCCAGACGAACAGCCGCGGGATCACCGACCACAGCTTGGCCAGCACCACCGGGATGATCACCAGCCCAAGCCCCACGTGCACACCCTGGGTCAGCCGGTACAGCCACGACGGGCGGGTGGGCCAGGTGAACAGCGGCAGCCGCAGCCACCCCACGTCCGCGGGGATGGCTTGGCCGAATTGCGGCGCATAGGCGATGTAAGACAGCAGCCCGGTGATCGTGATCAGGGGCAGTGCCACCAACAACACCAGCCCGAACACCGACGTCAGCCACGGGCCGCGCAGCGGGCTGCGAAAACGTCCCAGCCGCTGCACACCCGGGGGTGGGTGTCGGTCTAGCGCACGCCACAACTTGGCGGGAAACCCGTAGCCGCTCACGGTGCGGTCAAGCTGGCGATAACCCGGCCGCCGATCAGACGGACGCCGGTCACGGTCAAACCCACTTGCGCCGCCAGGACGGCGGCGCTGTCCGCACCGACCGACGCCCACCGGAACCAGGGCCCGACATCGTGGGCCGACTCCAGGCGCACCCAGCGCGCGCAGATACCGATCGTGTCGGCCTCGAACTCGGCCACGCAGCGTCCACCGCGGTGCAGCAGCTCGGCGGCGCGACCCAGGATCCGTCGCGGATCCCCGCCGAGGCCGACATTCCCGTCGACCAGCAGGACCGTCTGCCACTGGCCCATTCCGGGCAGCGGCTCGAAGACGTCGCTCAGCAGGGCCGGCGCGCCGCCGCGACCCGCCAGCCGGATCGCGGTCGCGGACCGGTCGATGCCGAGCGCGGGTATCCCCCGCTCAAAGAGCCGCGCGACCAACCGCCCGGGCCCACAGCCGAGCTCGATCGTCGGCCCGCTGCACATCTGCGTGACGGCTTCGTCGAAGTCCTCGTCAAGGGCGTCGGCCGATCCGCCGTTCGAGGGACATCGGGCGCCCAGCCAGCGGTGCGCCGGCAGCACCCGAACCTCTCCGTCCTCATGACGAATCCAACACCGCTCGCCGCCAAGCGCCCGATCGTAGAGATGCCCCAGCATTTCACGTCCCTCGCGTCGTGCCTGACCAGACGACTCCGACCCGCTCAGCCCCGTGGGGACGGTGCGGCAGCGCCGATATGCAGATGTCCACTGGTTACGCCAGCTTTTTGTTCATTCGGATCGATACCCTGATCCTCTGTCGGCTAACCCAGCCGGTCAAGGCCGGACGACCGCGGCGGCGAGCTGGTTCACCCGAGTGATTCGGCGCCGAAGCATGTCGGGATGGGTGCTGGAGTCGGGCGAAGGTCGCCTCCGCGCCGCCCGGGCATACTGGACCGGTGCCGAACAGCGACGTTCACCCTGATTTGCGCCGGATCGCGCGCATCGCGCCGCGACGACTGGTCACTCCCCGGACTTTGCCGATCATCCGGGGCTTGCTCGCGCTCGGGGCGCGTCGCGCATCCAGCGACGCCGAGGTCATCACCCTGGATTCCGGAGCCGGCGTTCGGTTGTTCCGGCCCCCCGGTGTCACCGAACCCGCGCCGGCGCTGTTGTGGATACACGGCGGCGGCTACGTGATGGGCACCGCGCAAATGGACGATCGGCTGTGTCGCGGGTTCAGCAGCAGGTTGGGCATCACCGTCGCGTCGGTGGAATACCGGCTGGCGCCCGAAAATCCGTATCCCGCAGCGCTCGAGGACTGCTATACCGCATTGGCCTGGCTGGCCGCGCTTCCCGCGGTTGACCGCAAGCGAGTGGCGATCGGCGGCGCGAGCGCCGGCGGCGGGCTTGCGGCGGCCCTGGCCTTCCTGGCTCGAGACCGCGGCGAGGTCGCGCCGATACTCCAGGTCCTCACGTATCCCATGCTCGACGACCGCAGTTCGCTGACCGCCGAAAACACCAACTATCGCCTATGGGACACGCGCAGTAATCACTTCGGCTGGACGGCTTATCTCGGCGACGCCGATCCACAGATCGCGGTCCCGGCCCGCCGGGTTGACCTCAGCGGCTTGGCGCCCGCCTGGATCGGCGTGGGGACCCACGACCTGTTCCATGATGAAGACCTCGCCTACGCCGAACGCCTGCGCGCGGCCGGCGTACCGTGCGAGGTCGAAGTCATCCCCGGCGTCTTTCACGGCTTCGACATCGTCGCATCGAAAGCGCAAGTGTCACAGCGCTTTTTCGACAGCCAGTGCGCGACTTTGCGGACCGCCCTGGCAGCGGCGCGCTAGTCCGCCGCGTAGGCGATCGCGCCGCCGATGACGGTCGCGGCCACCAGCCCGGCGTCCAGCTCGGCCAGCGCCGCCGCGGGCGGCTCGGTCAGCACGCAGAGGTTGCCCGGCTGCCCAACGTCGATGGTCCTGATTCGGCTCGGCTGATCGGCACAGCCCAGAAACATGGTCAAAGCGTCTGGCGCCGAGACACATTCGCCGACGCCCAGGACGGCGCCACTGGGCGTGCAACGCTGCACCGCGGCACGCATCGCCGCCCATGGGTCGCCGCGACCGAATGGCATATCGGTCGACAGCGCCACGCGCACCTTGGCCTTGCGCAGCGACGCGACCCGCCACAACGAGGAGTGTTCGGCCGCGGGAATCTCGGCCAGGTATTGATCGCCGCGCTCGGCAACGAAATTCGGCTGGGTCACCACCGTGAGCCCGAGCTCGGCGAGGTCGGCCAGATTGTCGTCGTCGACGACCGCGGCGTGCTCGATGCGGTCGTGGGGATGACTGCCGGCGGTGCGCAGCGCCGCGATGGTCACCATCAATTGCGCTGCGGTCACGCAGTGCACGGCCACCGGCTGTCCGTCGGCGTGGTGGGCGGCAATCCATCCGATGAGCGCCTCCAGGTCCAGACGGTCATCGTGCAGGATTTTCTTGCCCGGGGCCAGAAAGGACAGCTCTGGCCGGAACTCGCCGTGGCGATGTGCCACCAACAGCGACACCATGTCGTCCGCGTCCAGATCCGGTGTGGCGTCGGTGACTCCGGTGACGCCGAGCGCAGTGAGGCGCCGACTGAGTTCGGTGAGATCGGCGTGGTGACGCTGCAGCGCCTCGGACCAACGGTCGCTGGCGCGCAGCCGCCCATCGGGGTGTTCGGCCATCCCGAGCAGGCGCAGTGCCGCGGAATTGAGGATCCACAGGGCCCCGCTGCGGTGCTGGACGCGGACTGGAATGCCGGGCAGCATCGCGTCGAGCGCAGCGCGGTCCAACTCACCGGCAACGGATTCGTGGTAGCCGATCGCCCGGATCCATCCGTCGGCGCTCGGGGCGGCATTCGACAGTGCCTGTGCCAGCATATCTTTGGTGCGGACATGGGGCGGACCGAGCATCAGCGAGTCCAACGCAGCAGCAGCCGACCGCACGTGCACGTGATGGTCGTGCAGGCCGGGCAGCACGGTTCCGCCGCGCACGTCGAGCACGCTCTCCCCGGGTCGGGCGGCCAGGCCGTCGCCCACCTCGTCGATCCGCGCGCCGACCCGGATGTCGGTCATCGTGCCGTCCAGCAACGTTGCCCGCTGAATCAGCATGACAGGAGCCGTCTTTCGGAGACCAAATGACGTACCGCGTCGTTGTCGGCTCCCAATTCGGCGGCCGCGGGGTGCGGCGGCGGAGCTTGGGGCGGTGGCGCCGGGCATTCGGAGACCGACGCCGTGCTGGGCAGGGCCGCATATCCCGCCGCGATCCCCGCCATCGATGCGTGGATCAACTCGCCGCCACCGCGAGCCAGTGATTCGGCCACGGCCCGGGTTGCCTCCAGGCCCGTGAGGGGATCGGCGATGGCGTCCCCGCAGAACACCGGGCCGTCGGCGCCGGTGCTGACCAGGCCACCGGCCACTGCCGCATCGTCCCCGAACGCGGGCCGGGTGGAATCCTGGTCATACCCGCTGATACGCAACCAGATTCGGCCCGCTCGCGGCGCGATATGCTCTGGGCCCAGCCGGCGCCGGGCCAGCGCCGCGGGCCGCGAACCCTCGATCACGATGTCTGCGACCCCGAGGAGTTCGCGCAGCTCGTCGGCCTGGTGAGCGAAATCAACGCAGTAGGAGAGCTTTTCGCCGTTCATCCAGTCGAAGAATTGGCGATTGCCTCCCCGGGTGCCGTCCGGGCGGCGTGGGCTTTCGACCTTGACGACGGTGGCTCCGGCGTGGGCCAGCAGCTGCCCGCACAGCGGCCCGGCCCACATCGACGACAGGTCGGCCACCAGCAGGTCGGCGAACCTGCGCGCGGCGGCCCGGGTGTCCATCGGGTGTATCCGCGGCGGCGCGGCCGCAACCTCACCCAGGCCGGCCGCCGGGATGTCGAGCAGAATCGCCCGCTCCGTGATCGCGGACACGAGACATGTTGCGGCCCAATGCTGCAGCTCCGGCCACGGGTCGACCGGCACCCTCTCGACCTCCAGCAACGCGGGGACGGCCGCGATGTCGTCGGGGCGCGACAGCGTCATCGCACACCAGCCGTCGCGTGCCGCGAGCAGCCGAGTGCCACCACCGGCCGAGATCCGCCCGCCGCGCGTCAACCCGAGCAATCCGGCCCGCCCGGCCAGCAAGGTGCTCGCATCGACGCTGACACCCAGCTGAGCACCGACAGCGACAGCGACCCGCTCGGCGCGGGCCAGCACCTCGGCGCGGGAGAAGTCGGCTGGCCCGTCGGGCAGGCCGGTCAGGTACGCGAGTCCGCTGCTCCCCCACTCGGACGCCGCACTGTGCACCTGGACCATTGTCCTCCGGGTTAGAAGTGCAGCGCGCTGAATCGCCAGTCCAGCACCGCCCGATCGGGCTCGCCGGCCACGTCGCTGACCGCGTAGACCAACGATCGCAGCCCCAGGATGCCCCCGTTGTCGGTGGGCTCGGCCGACTCGACGTGCAGCTCGCTGTACAGGGTGTCACCCTCGTACACCGGCCCGGTGTGATCGCAAGACTCCCAGCCCAGCACCGTCCCCAGATTCGGCAGCAGCCTGCTGGCCTGCGCAAGCGCCAGCCCAATGGTGTGTCCGCCGTACACCAGGCGGCGACCGCCGGACCGCGAGTCATGATGTGCCGCTGCGATGTTCAGCGTGAGCCTGGCCAATTCGGGCGCGTTGCTCACGACGTCGCCGGTGCTGTGCAGCACCGCAGGAGACATGGCCGCATCGAAATGCGGTCCGGGAACCCGCTTTCGGAAAACCTCGCCGTCCCATTGCGCGGCCGGCGCAGCGGCGGGCGAAGCCGCGTCGGCGCCGACGGCGGACAGATCGTCGGCCGGCGCCCCATCGGGATTAAAGTCCGGGCTCGCGGGCAGCATGGCGCAGCGGTAAAAGTCGAGCACCAATTGGTCGGCCTGGTCGATCGTGATCATCCGCAGTGCAGCCATTCCCGTCAGCGGACGGCCGGGCTTGACCGAGTTGGCGCGCAGCCCAACGACTTCGGTGCGAGTGTAGAGAGAGTCACCGATCACCGGGTATCGATGGAACGTCAGCCCGCGGTAGAACAGGTTGGCTTTGACGCGCTGGGTGACAAGCGTGCTCTGCCCAATGGCGACATCGCAGACCAGCGCCGGGTGCACCAGCGGACCGGGCGCACCGATGACCGCGGCACACAGGTCCGCATCCAGGGCCAGCCGCAACCGGTCGCCCACGATCGCCTGATGAGCGGCGGCCATTCCCGCCGAGAGCGTTGCCACCGGCGCCCAGTCGAAGACCTGGCCCATCGCGAGATCGTCGAAGTACGGCCCGCCCTCGCGGATCCCCGCATACCCGTTACCCGTCACAACGCCACATGCTGGCAGGCTGTCGAATCGAGGGTCAACGCAGGAGGGTGATCAGAGGTGAACGACGAAGAAGACATGCTGGTCGCCACGGTGCGCGCGTTCATCGACCGCGAGGTCAAACCGACCGTCCGCGAGGTCGAGCACGCCAACACCTACCCCGAGGCGTGGATCGAACAGATGAAGCGGATCGGCATCTACGGCCTGGCCATCCCCGAGGAATACGGCGGGTCGCCGGTGTCGATGCCGGGTTATGTGCGCGTCACCCAGGAGCTGGCCCGCGGCTGGATGAGCCTGGCCGGCGCGATGGGCGGGCACACCGTGGTCGCCAAGCTGTTGACGCTGTTCGGCACCGAGGAGCAGAGGCGGACTTACCTGCCGCGGATGGCCACCGGCGAGGTGCGGGCCACGATGGCACTGACCGAGCCCGGCGGCGGCTCCGATCTGCAGAACATGTCGACCACCGCGCTGCCGGACGGCTCGAGCGGCTTGCTGATCAATGGCGCCAAAACCTGGATCAGCAACGCGCGCCATTCCGGACTGATCGCACTGCTGTGCAAGACCGACCCGAACGCCACACCGCGCCATAAGGGCATCTCGATCGTGCTCGTCGAGCAGGGACCGGGTCTGACCATCTCGAGGGATCTGCCCAAGTTGGGCTACAAGGGTGTCGAATCCTGCGAGCTGTCCTTCGACAACTTCTCCGCGCCCGCGTCGGCCGTCCTGGGAGACCGTGCGGGCGAGGGCTTTTCGCAGATGATGAAGGGGCTGGAGACGGGCCGTATCCAGGTTGCGTCCCGAGCCCTGGGCGTGGCCACCGCGGCGCTCGAGGACGCGTTGGCCTATGCCCAGCAGCGGGAGAGTTTCGGCCAGCCGATTTGGAAGCATCAGGCCATCGGCAATTACCTGGCCGACATGGCCACCAAACTCACCGCCGCCCGCCAGCTCACCCGCTACGCCGCCGAGCGCTACGACAGCGGCGAACGTTGCGACATGGAGGCCGGGATGGCCAAACTGTTCGCCTCCGAGATCGCGATGGAGATCGCCCTGAACGCGGTACGCATCCACGGCGGTTACGGCTACTCCACCGAGTACGACGTCGAGCGCTACTTTCGCGACGCGCCCTTGATGATCGTCGGCGAAGGCACGAATGAGATCCAGCGCAATGTGATTGCCGGGCAGCTGGTGGCCCGCGGCGGCATCTGAGCAAACCTGGATCTGAACCCTGACCACCGCTGGTGCGCTATATTTGCCTGACTTGCGCACCAGCAAAGCGGCGCGGGAGTAAACCTGTTTGGTTCCGGAGGAACCCCAAGGAAGGCAGCTGCCATGAGTTATCCCCCAGGGCCGTACGAAGGTTCCCCCGAGTGGCAGGGCCAGCAACCGGAATGGCAGGGCCAACCACAGCAGCCGGAGTGGCAAGGTCAGCCGCCGCAAGGCTGGCAGCAGCCACCGCAGCCGGGGGGCTGGCCTGGCCAGCAGCCGGGAGGTTGGCCCGGCCAGCAGGAGCCGGATAACTACCTCGTCTGGGCGATTCTGTGCACGGTGCTGTGCTGCCTCCCGTTCGGCATCGTGTCGCTCGTCTACTCCAACAAGGTCGCCGGGTTGTGGTCCCAAGGCCGGTTCGGCGAGGCACAGGAAGCGTCGAGCAACGCCAAGAAGTGGGCAATCATCGGCGCCATCGCAGGTGGCGTGACGTATGCGATCATCGCCATCTTGTACATCGTCATCGCCGTGGTCGCCGTGTCGAGCATCCCGTCGACGACCACCACCACATTCTCGGGCTACTGAGCAACCCTTTGCGCGCCAACGTAAGTCGCGTCCACTAATCCCCAGCGCAGCGCGGTATCGACGCCGACGGTACGGCCGGATAGCACCAGATAGGCCGTACGCCAGCGGCCGATGCGGCGCGTGACGCTGACCGTTCCGCCGGCGCCCGGGATCAACCCCAGACTCAGTTCTGGCAGTCCGAAGAGTGAATCTTCGTGGGCCTCAACCCATCCGCAGAATGCGGCCATCTCCAAGCCGCTGCCCAGCACCCGGCCGTGCACCTCGGCGCGGCAAGCCCGACCGAGCCGCGCGCTGAGCGCGTCGAGCGCCAGGGCCGGGCTGTGACGGGTGCGGGCCAGATGCGCGCTCGCGGGATCGGCGAAGGTGCCGAATTCGGCCAGGTCTCCGCCGCTGCAAAACGATGGGCCGTTGCCGCTCAACACAATCCCGGTCACCGACGGATCCAGTTGAGCGACCGTCAACGCCTCGAGCAATGCGGCGCGCGCGTCAGTGGAAAACGCGTTGTGACGAAGCGGGCGGTTGAACCTGATCCGCAGGGTGTCACCGTCGCGCTCCGCCTGCACCGGGTCGTCGGTCTCGGGCATCCGCGCCGGGCCGCGCTCGTCGAGCCAGCGTGCGAATTCCGGACCGGACTGCAAGGTGGAGTAGGCCAGCGATTCCGTCACCACACCGGCCAGCGTCGGGCCGTCCGGCGCCACGGTGCGTAGCACGTCGTCGCACACGCTGCCGGCCTTCGGCCAGTGTTCGCAGCGCTTGCGCAGCTCGGCAAGCGTCTCGGGAACCGAGTCGACGGTAACCACGCGGCGGTCGTCACAGGCATCCTCGGTCAGCGTGAAACTCGCTGCTTCCAGCCAGGATTGGCTTCGAGCGATCTCAGCGGCCGAGCCGACGCCGACGATCACGCCGGGCGGGGACGCCAGGCCCGGCGGCGACGGCAGGCCGGCCTCCGGCGCATTCGACAGGTCGACCACCCGGAACATCGGTCACACCGAATACTTCTCGATCAGCCCATTCTTGTAGAGCTTGCCGGTATCGGTGCGCGGGAGCTGCGCCTCGAACGCGATCGACCGCGGACACTTGAAGTGCGACAAGCGGTCTCGCAGCCACGCCATCAACTCATCGGAGAACTCATCGGTGGCGTCGGCTTCGTCGACGGTCTGCACGGCCGCCACGACCCGCTGGCCCATCTCGTCGTCGGGCACCCCGAACACGGCGGCGTCCAGCACCTTGGGGTGGGTGACCAGAAGGTTCTCTGCTTCTTGCGGGTAGATGTTCACCCCACCGGAGATGATCATGTGGTGGCGCCGGTCGGTCAGGTACAGGTAGCCCTCCTCGTCGAGGTAGCCGATGTCTCCGACAGTGGCCCAGCCGCGCTTGTCGCGAGATGCCGCGGTTTTCGTTGGGTCATTGAGGTATTCGAACGAATACCCGCCCTCGAAGTAGATCTCGCCGGCCGCACCGGGCGGCAGCTCGTTGCCGTTCTCGTCAAGAATGTGCACGCCGCCGGCCATCGGCTTTCCGACCGATCCCGGGTGCGCCAACCAATCTTCGGCGAAGATAATCGTCGATCCGTGCGCTTCCGAGGACGCGTAATACTCGTCGACGATCGGCCCCCACCAGTCGATCATCTGCTTCTTGATCTGCACCGGACACGGCGCGGCGGCGTGCATCACCCGCTTGAGACTGGACAGGTCGTACGAATCACGAACGTCTTGCCGCAGTTTCAGCATCCGGATGAACATCGCCGGCACGAACTGGCCGTGCGTTACCCGGTGCCGCTGGATCGCGTCCAGCGTCCCCTCGGCGTCAAACTTCTCCATCACCACGGTGGTGATGCCACTGGCCTGGATGGTCATCGACCAAACCGACGGTGCGGTGTGGTAGAGCGGTGCCGGGCTGAGGTACACCGCGTCGGGGTCTAGCCAGAATCCGACCAGCGCCGACATCATGCCCGGCGCGTCCTCCGGCGGGACGTGCGGCAATTCGCGTTTGATGCCCTTGGGCCGGCCGGTGGTGCCCGAGGAGTACTGCAGCAGGTCGCCCTCGATCTCGTCGTCGATCGGCGTATCCGGTTGACCGGCAACGCATTCCGGGTATCGCTCCCAGCCCGGCAGGTCGCCTGCTTGGTCAGGACTAGCGATCAGCAGCAGCTCCGGCAGCCCACCCGGTAGATGCTCAGCCAACCCGGCGCAGGTGTCGCGCAGCGCCGCCGAGCCGATGATGGCCTTCGCGTTGCTGTTGTCGATGATGTAGGCCGCCTCGGCCGGGGTCAGGTGGGTGTTGATCGGCACGTAGTACAGGCCGCTGCGGCGAGCCGCCCACATGACCGCGTGGATGTGCTCGTTGTTCTCCATCAGGATCGCGACGCTGTCGCCCTCGCGCAGCCCCGCCTGACGGAACCGGTGCGCCAGCCGGTTGGCCCGCGCTTCCAGGTCATCGAAGGTGACGACCGTTCCCGATGGGTACAGGATGATCGCCGGCTTGTTGGCGCCGAGATAGGGGCGGATCTGCATGCGAAGACTGTACCGCCGGCGAATTTGACGGGTGTCAAGTGGCCCGCAGACGGGCCCTCAGCTGGGGTCAGCCGTGCGGTGCTTCAGAGATCTTGCTGTCCGGCTTGCCGAGCGTTTGGCAGTAGGTCTGCGCGGACAGTCGCGTCGCCGAGATCTCGATATTGCTCGGATCGGCGCCGCTCTTGTCCTTCAGCATTTTGCTGACTTCGTCGTTCTGCTTCTTCTCGTCCTGGGTGGTGAAGTCCTTGCACTTGGTGTCGCCGCCGGTGTTGATCACCTGCGACGCCGAGCACCCACTGAACAGAATTCCTGCCGCCGCAACCACAATCGTGAGTGCAGAGGTCGTTGTTGACTTCATCGTCGGCCTTTCAAGGATTCCGGTGTTAGCTATCTATACACCGAAGCGTGGGGTTCCAAACACGAAAGCGGAATCCGCGCATCGTATTTGCCATCGACGAAGCCCGCCGAAAATAAATCGGGCTGACGCGTCCTGCGCGCCAGCCCGATTCAACGTTGCGTGCGGTGTTAGTCCGCCTCGGACAGCCGCTGCTTGAGCGCCTCGAACTCGTCCTTGACGCCGGTGGGCAGCTTGTCGCCGACGAACTCGAACCACTCCTCGATCAGGGGCAGTTCCGCGCGCCACTCGGCCGCGTTGACCGCCAGCGCCTTGGTCACGTCGGCGCCTTCGATGTCGAGCCCGTCCAGGTCCAGGTCCTCGGCCGTCGGCACGATACCGATCGCGGTGTCCTGGCCACCGGCCTGATGTTCGATGCGGTCGACGATCCACTTCAGCACCCGGCTGTTCTCGCCGAAGCCCGGCCACAGGAAGCCGCCGTCTTCGTCGCGGCGGAACCAGTTGACGAAGAACACCTTTGGCAGCTTGGACTCGTCGGAGTTCTTGCCCAGGTCCAACCAGTGCTGGAAGTAGTCACCGACGTGGTAGCCCAGGAACGGCAGCATGGCCATCGGGTCGCGGCGCACGGTGCCGACCTTGCCCTCGGCCGCGGCGGTCTGCTCGCTGCCCATGGTGGCGCCCATGAACACGCCGTGCTGCCAATCGCGGGCCTCGGTCACCAGCGGCACCGTCGTCTTGCGGCGGGCGCCGAACAGGATGCCCGAGATCGGCACGCCCTGCGGGTCGTCCCACTCCGGCGCCAGGATCGGGCACTGCGACATCGGAGTGCAGTACCGCGAATTCGGGTGCGCGGCTTTGGTTTCCGTGTCGCGGATGTACCAGTCGTGGCCCTTCCAGTCGATCAGGTGATCGGGCTCGCCTTCCAGGCCTTCCCACCACACCTCGTCGTCGTCGGTGAGCGCGACGTTGGTGAACACGGTGTTGCCCGCGGCGATGGTGCGCATGGCGTTCGGGTTGGACTTCCAGTTGGTGCCCGGCGCGACGCCGAAGAAACCGAACTCGGGGTTGACCGCGTAGAGCCGGCCGTCCTTGCCGAACCGCATCCAGGCGATGTCGTCACCGAGCGTTTCGGCGCGCCAGCCCGGGACGGTCGGCTGCAGCATGGCCAGGTTGGTCTTGCCGCACGCCGACGGGAACGCCGCGGCGAAGTAGTACGCCTTGTTCTCCGGGGAGATCAGCTTGAGGATCAGCATGTGCTCGGCGAGCCAGCCCTCGTCGTGCGCCATCGCCGACGCGATGCGCAGCGAGTAGCACTTCTTGCCCAGCAGCGCGTTACCGCCGTAGCCCGAGCCGTAGCTCATGATCTCGCGGGTTTCGGGGAAGTGGGTGATGTACTTGGTCTCGTTGCACGGCCACGGCACGTCCTTTTGGCCCGGCTCCAGCGGGGCGCCCACGGAGTGCAGCGCCTTGACGAAGAAGCCGTCGTCACCCATCTTCTCGAGGGCTTCCTTGCCCATCCGCGTCATTACCTTCATCGATACGACGACGTACTCGGAGTCGGTGATCTCCACGCCCAGCTTGGGGTCGTCGGCGCCGAGCGGGCCCATGCAGAACGGCACCACATACATGGTGCGACCGCGCATGCAGCCGCGGTACAGGTCGGTCAGGGTGGACCGCATCTCGGCGGGGTCCATCCAGTTGTTGGTCGGTCCGGCGTCGATCTCGCGCTCGGAGCAGATGTAGGTGCGGGACTCCACCCGCGCCACGTCGGACGGGTCGGACAACGCCAGGTAGGAGTTGGGGTGCTTCTCCTCGTTCAGCTTCTTGAAGGTGCCCGCCTCGACCAGTTGGGCGGCCAGCCGGTTGAACTCCTCGTCGGAGCCGTCAGCGAACACCACCCGGTCGGGCTGGGTCAGCTCGGCGACCTCCTCTACCCACGCCAGCAGCCCCCGATGATTGGTGGGTGCGGTGTCCAGGCCGGGAATGGTCGCTGAGGTCATCGAACTCTCCTGAATTCATCTCCGTACGGTGCGGGCACGGTGTGATTGCGTATGCAGTCGCCCACACAGATATTGACATGGTGGCGTTAGCTACAGGTTATCGCGATCCCCTTGCTGGGGAAGGCCCGGGCGGGTATAAGCCTTCTCACAACAACGATTCAGAAGCGCCTAAAAAGTCAAGAATTGTCCTCATCGGCGCTCCTTGAAGCTGATTTCGGGGTTTTCTGCCCGCCAGCGTCTTCGGCGGGGTCATCGGGTTGAGATATACCCGGTTCTCCGAGTTCTGCACGCACCGCATCCAGCGCGGCCGCCACGGTAGGCATTTCCCGGTCCCGGACCGCCGCGGCCCGTGCCGCCGCGATGGCATGCTCGCGCAGTTCGGTGTCGATGACACTGACCTGATCTGACAGCTGCGCGTTCTCCGCCTCGTCGCGAACGACCAGCCCGGTGGTCAGCAGCGCCTCGGCAGCCAGCACGCGCGTCGCGACCAGCTCTTCGGACACCGACCGCAGCGCCGACGTCAGGTCGCCCACCCAGCGGTCCAGCAACCCGCGGTCACGCAGCAGGGCGCGCAGGTTCACCACCAGGAAGGTGACCGCCAGGCCGACCGCCACGCAGGCCGCGGCCCCGGCGATCTCGACCGCCGGATCCAGCCGCCGATCCACGCCGGCCACCAGCCGGGACAGCGTCAGCGCGACGCCCACCCCGAATCCGACACCCAACAGCATCATCAGCCAGGTTTCCTGCCGCCGCGATTTCAGCGGCGGGGGCGCGACGTCGACGGTGGGCAGCACCTCGACGGGCGGTAGCTCGATCGGCACATCCAGCTCGCGCGCGACGTCGTCGAGGTGCGTGGTGGTGCGTTCGTACACCTCGCTGACGACTTCGGCGGCCCGGCCCCGCGCGTGCGCCTCGAACCCGGCCATGCTCCGGCGGGGCAGGCGCGCGGCGTCCTCTTGCAGTTCGCTGCGTACCGACGAGCACCGGTTGACCGCGAAGTGTGACAGCTGAACCCGCGCCTGCTGGATCTGGCCGCGCAGCGTGATGGTGCGCTCGGACTTCGATTGCCGGCGCTCACGCAGCGCGGTGCTGCGCTCCTCGCGCAGCGCGTCGACCCGGGCCTGCCGGCCGGCGCTGTCCGCGTCGCGGTCGAACCGCTGCGCCACGGTCCGGAGCCGGGATTCCCAGGCCCGCAACCGATTTCGTCGCTCGACGTCGGAAACGCCGAGTTGCCCCGAGACGGCCTCGACCAGCTCGTCGACCTGCGGCTCACCCAGCTCGGGCGCGGCGGCCGTACCTGTCCAGGGCACCTGGCGGTAGCGCGGCGCGTGTGCGGCCAGCATGTCGCGGTTGGCGTCGAGTACGTCCTGCCAGGCGCGGTGCACGTCGATTTTGGACACCACGCCGACCACCATGTCGGTGTGCTCGGTGGCGGCGTCGAGCAGGGCACAGTCGGATTCGGTGAGTTCGGCGGCCGCGGAGACGACGAACACCACCGCCATCGGCGCCTCACCGGGCTGCAGATCCGTCGACTCGACGAATTTGTGCTCGGGCAGCCGCTCGGCCAGCACGGTGGCCACCCCGGTCACGCCGGCCATCCACGGGCCGGTCACCAACACGACGTCGCGGCGGTTGATGGCGGGTGAATCCAGCCGCGGCCCGATCGCCGCCACCAGTTCGTCGACCTGGGCCACCGAATCGCCGCTCACCGTGACTCCTGGGTCCGCGACCACAGCCGCAGCGATCCTCGGGCGATGTCCGCACCGCAGGCGCGGTGCAGGACGCTGGCGGATTCTCGGCCGTAGCTCTGCCACCGCGCCGCCCGGGTCAGGTGTCCGGCCGGGTCGTCGCAGCGTGCCGACAGCCAGCCCCGCCGCCTCGACAACGTCGGCGGCGGCGGCCATCCGCGCGATCACCGTGTCGTCGCGGGACAGGAACCCGCTGACCTGCTCCCCGATCCCGGCGCGGCCGACGGCCACGGCCTCCAGCTCCGCGACGGCCTCGAGCACCCGCCGGTAGCGCGCCTGGGCGCCGAGAGCCGACACCGTGGCGATCACCGCATCGACGCCGCTGATCCGGCGCAGCAGGGCCCGGACCTGGGCCGGCGTGCTGCCCCGGCGAACCGCGGCAATGCCCAGCGCCGTGCCGAACAGGTCCAGGGTGTCCAGCAGCCGAAGGCGCGCGTCCCTCGGCACCGGGTTATCGGCGGTCAGGAATCCCTCGAAGGAGCCGTCCAGGCAGCCGGGGTAGGCGGCCAAAGTCTGCAACGCCGCCCATGACGTGCCGTCCAGCCCATGCAGCGCGGCAACGGCCAGCAAAGCGATCATCGGTTCGACCGGAACTCCGGTGCGCCCGGCAAGATCGGCGCACCGAGTCTGTGCGGCCGCGAGCGGCCCGTCTGCCGGCGCGGCCCGACAGCGAGCCGAGCAGATCGGCTTTGTTGAGCACCGTCGCCACCGGGCAGCCAGTCGTCGCGATCGCATCGGCGTCCTCGGGTTTGATCACTTCAGCGAGCACATGGACGACGACGTCGGCCCCGCCCATGGAGGGCATCACCGTGATTCCCGACGCGGTCGTGGCGTACGTAAGTGCGCGGGCCACGGTGCCGCGACCCACTCCCGGACGTCCGCGGACCGCCACCCGCAGCGGTGCCGCGGCCTTCTCGGCGATCGCGTTCACGCGCGCGTCGGCACATCCGGCAGCAAATCGCGCCAGCTCGTCGACGAAGACTTGGTTCCCCCGTACCTTCATTTCTTGCCTGCTCGATCTCGATATGGCCGGCTCCCCTCGCCGGCGTTGCTCCCGTCGAATGCGGGTTCGTCGCCGGCGCCCGGCCCGTTTGCCAGGCAGCCGATCCGGCCCTACCGCATAGTGGCACTTGCGTCCTCGAGTTGCGAGCCACCGGTTATCTGTTACCAGTTGAAGGCAACTGTTGGGTATCAATCTGGACCAGGGGCGGCTACATCGGGGGTTCATGGGCCACCATGGACAAATGCATGCGCAACCCGGGGTCGGGACATGTCCCGATGCACCTGCGGAGGTGAGAACGGGCCTGGAAACCGAAGAAGCCATGACGCCGGAGCCGGAGCCGGAGGGTTCGGGCAGCCCCGAACGGGGCTATCTGCCGGCCACGAGTTTCCGTTCCAGGCGGTCCAACCTGTCCGGCGCCCAGCGGGAGACCTGGGAGCGGCTGTGGCCCACGGTGGGCCGCTCCGAAATCCCGAGCCGCTTCCAACCGTTGGACACCCGCGCCTGGTTTGGCCGGGAAGCGCCCCTGGTGCTCGAGATCGGCTGCGGCAGCGGCATATCGACGTTGGCGATGGCGCGCGAGGAACCTGAAATCGACGTGATCGCGGTGGAGGTCTACAAGCGGGGCCTGGCCCAGCTGCTGTGTGCGATCGACCGCGAGCAGGTGCGCAACATCCGGTTGATCCGCGGCAACGGGATCGACGTGCTCCAGCATCTGATCGCACCGGGTTCGCTGACCGGGTTTCGTCTCTTCTTCCCCGACCCGTGGCCGAAGGCACGCCATCACAAGCGCCGCTTCCTGCAACCGGCCACGGTTGGCCTGATCGCCGACCGGTTACTCCCTGGTGGTGTCCTGCACGCCGCGACGGACCACCACGGCTACGCCGAGCAGATCGCCGAAGTCGGCGATGGCGAACCCCGACTGTGTCGCGTCGATCCCGGCAGCCGGCTGCCGATCTCGATAGTCCGCCCGACCACCAAGTACGAGATGAAAGCTCAAGAAGTGGGCAGCTCCGTATCCGAGTTCATCTGGAAAAGGCGCTGAGTATGAGCCTCACAGAAGAAGCGACCGCCGCCGCGGAGACCGCCGCCGCACCGGCGGCGCCGTCCGGCGACGACCTGGGCGGCGTTGATGCGCCGCCGCGGCGCGTGCTGCTGATTTGGGATGCTCCCAACCTCGACATGGGTCTGGGCTCGATCCTGGGTCGTCGCCCGACGGCGCTGGAACGCCCCCGCTTCGACGCCCTCGGTCGCTGGCTGCTGGCGCGGACGGCCGAGGTCAGCGCCGCCCGTCCGGGCGTCGTCGTCGAGCCCGAGGCCACCGTGTTCACCAACATCGCCCCGGGCAGCGCCGACGTTGTCCGACCGTGGGTGGACGCTTTGCGTAACGTGGGATTCGCGGTCTTCGCCAAACCGAAAATAGATGAAGACAGCGATGTCGACCGGGACATGCTCGAGCACATCGAACGGCGGCGCCAAGAAGGGCTCGCGGCGCTGGTTGTGGCCTCCGCTGACGGTCAGGCCTTCCGTCAGCCGCTGGAAGAAATCGCACGCACCGGCGTCGGCGGCGCAACCCCTGTCCAAGTGATCGGATTTCGCGAACACGCGAGTTGGGCACTAGCGTCGGATACCTTGGACTTCGTTGACCTGGAGGACATCGAGGGTGTGTTCCGGGAACCGCTGCCGCGGATCGGCCTAGATTCGCTGCCCGACCAGGGAGCGTGGCTGCAGCCGTTCCGGCCGCTGTCCGCGCTATTGACCGCGCGTGTGTGACACTGGAAAACCAATGCGCGGGTCGCTGTTAGTGATCCAGTAAGGAGCTTACGTGTTCGCCTGGTGGGGTCGAACCGTGTACCGCTACCGGTACATCGTGATCGGGGTCATGGTGGCTCTCTGCCTTGGCGGCGGCATCTTCGGGATGAGCCTGGGTAAGCATGTCACGCAGAGCGGTTTTTACGACGACGGCAGCCAGTCCGTCAAGGCCTCGATTCTGGGCGACAAGACCTACGGCCGCGACCGCACCAGCCACGTCGTCGCCACCCTCACCGCCCCCAACGGGCAAACGGTTGACGACCAGGCGTGGCGGGACAAAGTCGTCGGCGAGCTCAACAAGCTGAAGAACGACCACCCCGACCAGATCGTCGGCTGGGCCGGCTGGCTGGCCGCGCCGGAGAGCACGAACCCGATCATCAAGGGGATGGTCGTCCGATGACCGAAAGCACACCTTCGTCAGCATCCCGCTGAAGGGCGACGACGACGACACCATCCTCAATAACTACAAGGCCGTCACGCCCGCACTGCAGAAGCTCAACGGCGGCACGGTCCAGCTCGCCGGCCTCGAACCGATAGCCAACGCCCTGACGGGCACCATCGCCACCGACCAGCGCCGCATGGAGGTCCTCGCGGTGCCGCTGGTGGCCGTGGTGCTGTTCTTGGTGTTCGGCGGCGCGATCGCCGCCGGCCTGCCGGCGATCGTGGGCGGATTGAGCATCGCCGGCGCGCTGGGCATCATGCGCCTTGTCGCCATCTTCGGTCCGGTGCACTTTTTCGCCCAGCCGGTGGTCTCGCTGGTCGGTCTGGGTATCGCGATCGACTACGGGCTTTTCGTGGTGAGCCGGTTCCGGGAAGAAATCGCCGAAGGCTACGACACCGAGGCCGCCGTGCGGCGCACCGTGATGACGGCCGGGCGGACCATCGTGTTCTCGGCCGTGCTGATCATCGCCTCCAGCGCCAGCCTGCTGGTGTTGCCGCAGGGCTTCGTGCACTCGCTGACCTACGCGATCTTCGCCGCGGTGGGCCTTGCCGCCCTGCTGTCAATCACCTTCCTGCCGGCTTGCCTGGGCATCCTCGGTCGCCACGTCGACGCCTTGGGCGTGCGGACGGCGTTCCGAGTGCCCTTCCTGCGCAACTGGAAGTATTCGCGCTCCTACCTCAACTGGCTCGCCGACCGGCTGCAGAAGACCAAGACCCGCGAAGAAGTCGAGGCCGGCTTCTGGGGCAAGCTGGTCAACTTCGTGATGAAGCGGCCGCTGGCCTTCGCCATCCCCATCGCTGTCGGGATGATCCTGCTGGTCATCCCGTTGGGCAACCTGTCGTTCGGCGGCATGAGCGAGAAGTACCTGCCGCCGACCAACTCCGTGCGCCTCGCGCAGGAGCACTTTGACAAGCTCTTCCCCGGGTACCGGACCGAGCAGCTGACCGTGGTGATCGAGAGCAACAACGACAGCAAGGTCACCGATCAGCAGGTTGCCGACATCCGCAACCGGATCTCGGGGATCACCGGGTTCACCGACAAGACGTGGGAGGAGCGGCCGTGCCCGACCATCGCCGGCAACCCCTGCGTCGCCGGGCCGAATGGGACCACGCAGCCCAAGGACGACTCGGTGCGGGTGATCCAGAACGGCCTGGTCAACAAGAACGATGCCGCAAAGAAGATCGACGAACTACGGGCGATTAACCCACCGAAGGGCCTGACACTGCTGGTCGGCGGCACGCCGGCGCTGGAACAGGACAGCATTCATAGCTTGTTCGACAAGGCTCCGCTGATGCTGGTGCTGTTGCTCAGCGCCACGATGCTGTTGATGTTCCTGGCGTTCGGGTCGGTGGTGCTGCCGGTCAAGGCGGCGGTGATGAGCGCGCTGACGCTCGGGTCGACGATGGGCATCCTGACGTGGATCTTCGTCGACGGCCACCTCTCGACATGGCTGAATTTCACACCGACTCCGCTGATGGTGGTGGTGATCGCGCTCGTCGTCGCGGTGGGTTTCGGCCTGGCCACCGACTACGAGGTGTTCCTGGTGTCCCGAATGGTCGAGGCACGCGAACGCGGCATGTCGACAGCGGAGGCCATCCGGATCGGCACCGCGACCACCGGACGCTTGATCACGGCCGCCGCGCTGATCCTCGCCGTGGTCGCCGGCTCGTTCGTGTTCTCCGACCTTGTGCTGATGAAGTATCTGGCGTTCGGCCTGATGGCCGCGCTGCTGCTGGACGCGACCGTGGTCCGGATGTTCCTGGTGCCCTCGGTGATGAAGCTGCTCGGCGACGACTGCTGGTGGGCTCCGCGCTGGGCCGGCGGCTGCAGAACAAGATCGGCCTGGGCGAGATCGACCTGCCCGACGAGCGCAAGCGGACCTCGGTCAACGGCCGGGCGATCCGGCCGCCGGTCGCCGCCAGCCTGGTCGCCGCGAAACCCCGTGCGCCGCACGACCCCACGCACCCCGGCGCACCGCCCGAGCCGTCGCGCGCGATCCGTCCGGGTCCGTCGGGCCAGCCTGAGCTTCGGCCCGCCGCCGAGCCGCCGCCGGGCCCGAACGCCGCCCGCGCACAGGCGCGGCCCAGCCAGCCGACGGAGGCCGCGACGACGCGCTTGTCGGTGCCGGCCAACTCCGAGGCCAACACCGCACGGCCCCCGGTGCCGACGCCCCCCGCACCACCGCCATCGGCCGGTCAGACCCGGGCCATCCCCGTCCCGGGAAGCCACGAGAGCAAGAGCGACCCCGCCGATCCCACCACCGCGCTTCCGGTCATGCGGCCTGAGGGCAACGACTCCGACGCCGCCACCGAGAAGATGAACGCGCGCGGCCAAGGCGATAACGGCGATAATCCGCGTCCGCGACGTCGCGCCGGCGGCGGGCTGTCGGCGCAGGATCTGCTGCGCCGCGAGGGACGACTGTAAACCCGCTCGCGTCCTAGTCGGTCTTCTTCTCCGGGTGGTCCGGTTCGACCTCGAGAACGGCCGTATCCTCGGCGCCCTCGGTCAGCTCGTTGGCTTCGGCGGCCGGATCCGGGGCGAGCAACACCTGTATCGCGTTGTTGAGGAACGCCACCGTCGGGACCGCCAGTAAGGCTCCGACAATCCCGGCCAGCACGCCACCGGTGGAAATCGCCAGCACCACTCCGAGCGGGTGAATCGACACCGCACGGCCCATCACCAGCGGCTGCAGCAGATGCGACTCGATTTGGTTGATCACGATCAACAAGCCGAGCGTGAGCAGCGCGTAGACGATCCCCTTGGCCAGCAGCGCGACCACCACCGCCACCAGCCCCGAGATCAGCGCACCGATCAGCGGGATGAAGGCGCCGAGAAACACCAGCGAGGCCAGAGGCAGCGCGAGCGGCACGCCCATGATGGCCAACCCGGTGCCGACCCCGGCCGCGTCGGTGAAGGCCACCAGGGAGGTGGCCCGGACGTAGCCGATCAGCGATCCGTATCCGGCACGGCCGGCTTCCAGCACCCTGTCGCGAACGCCGACCGGGAAGATCTTGGCCACGTACTGCCAGATGTTGCGGCCGCCGTAGAGAAAGAAGATCAAGGTGAACAGCACCAGCACCGCGGCCGTGAGCAATTCGGTGATGGTGGCCGCGGTGGACAACGCGCCGCTGGTCAACTTCGCCTGATTGTTGTGCAGCGCCTGGATCGCGGCGTTGCCCGCGTTGGTGATCTGTTCACTGCGCAGATGCGCCGGCCCTTCGATCAGCCACCTGCGGGTGGTGTCGATGCTGCGGGAGACCTGCTCGGTCAGATCGGGCAAACCGACGACGAACTGGGTGATGACGAACGTGAGGATGCCGCCCAGCAGCGCGAATCCGCCCAGCACCACCAGCGCGACCGCGCCGCCGCGCGGCAGGCCCCGCCGGTCCAGCCAGTCCACGACCGGTACCAGCAGCGCGCTGATCATCAAGGCCAGCAGCACCGGGACGACGATGATCTCGAGCTTCTGCACCACCCAGAGGATGGCCACCGCCGCGCGCCAGGATGACCAGCAAACGCCATGCCCAAGCCGCGGCCTTGCGGACAAGGGGTTCGACCGAGGCGTCGTCGACGTTTGCCAGCATCCGGCCAGCCTATCTGCCGCTCGGTGTTGGGCGACTGCGCCAGCACGATCCGGTTACGAGGGCGACACGCACGGAGTTGCGCCTCGATTGCCGCGCCACCTGCGCGGTTACCCTAAAACACGTGCCGCACGACGCATCCATCCGCAACCTCCGCTTCCCGGGCGGCGGTGCATTCGCCCACGAGGGTGAGTTGCCCGCGCCCGCGCGCGGGGGCGAGACGTCGCGGGGCAAGTACTGGTGGGTGCGGTGGGCGATCCTGGGCGTCGTCGCGATCGTGCTCGGCGTCGAGATCGCGCTGGGCTGGGATCAGCTGGCCAAGGCATGGACGAGCTTGTTCGCGGCCAACTGGTGGTGGTTGCTCGCGGCGGTGGCGGCGGCGGCCGCGTCGATGCACAGCTTCGCCCAGATCCAGCGCACGTTGCTGAAGTCCGCGGGCGTGCACGTCAAGCAGCTGCGTTCCGAGGCCGCCTTCTACGCCGCCAACTCACTGAGCACCACGCTGCCCGGCGGCCCGGTGCTGTCGGCGACGTTTTTGCTTCGGCAGCAACGCATTTGGGGCGCCTCGACCGTGGTGGCGTCCTGGCAGTTGGTGATGTCGGGCGTGCTGCAGGCGGTGGGTTTGGCGCTGCTCGGGTTGGGCGGCGCCTTCTTCCTGGGCGCGAAGAACAACCCCTTCTCGTTGTTGTTCACCCTCGGCGGCTTCCTCGCGTTGCTGCTGCTTTCCCAGGCGGTGGCATCCCGGCCGGAGCTGATCGAGGGCATCGGCACCCGAGTCCTGTCGTGGTTCAACTCGGTTCGCGGCAAGCCCGTCGACACCGGCCTGGCGAAGTGGCGCGAGATCCTCATGCAGCTCGAGTCGGTCAGCCTCGGCCGGCGCGACCTCGGGGTGGCGTTCAGCTGGTCGATGTTCAACTGGATCGCCGACGTGGCCTGCCTCGCCTTCGCCGCGTACGCGGCCGGCGACCATGCGTCCATCGCCGGACTGACGGTCGCCTACGCGGCCGCACGCGCCGTCGGCACGATTCCGCTGATGCCCGGCGGGCTGTTGATCGTCGAGGCGGTGCTGGTGCCGGGCCTGGTGTCCAGCGGCATGTCGTTGCCCAATGCGATCTCGGCCATGCTGCTGTACCGGCTGATCAGCTGGCTGCTCATCTCCGCCATCGGCTGGGTGGTGTTCTTCTTCGTGTTCCGCACCGAAAGCCCGGGCGGCTCCGACGACGACCCGCCGACCGGTCCGCTACCCCTGATCGAGCCCGGGCTGCGGCTCTTCAACGATCCCGCCGCCGACGAGGCCGCGCTGCAGGGTCCGTTACCGCCGCCCGACGCCAAAGGCGACAGTTAGCCGGCGTTGTTCTGCCGCGACGGGCCTGGCAGCGTGCCGCCGGCCGCGGGCGGGGCCGGAGCGGTCGCGGCGGGCGGGTTTCCCAACCCGGCGCTCGCCGGCGACGCGCCCGCGCCACCGGGCGGCAACGCGGGTAGCCCACCAGCACCCTGCTGCATCATGCCCATCGCCTGCGGGAGGCTGATCGGCAGCTTGCACTGCGTCGACAGGCCGGTCAGCGGCTGTGCGATCGACGTCATGTCGGCGGCGACCTTGGGGTTGGCCGCGAAGTAGGTCTT
The DNA here is from genome assembly GCA_963794245.1 of uncultured Actinomycetota bacterium. GTDB lineage: Bacteria > Actinomycetota > Actinomycetes > Mycobacteriales > Mycobacteriaceae > Mycobacterium. Next base: position 784,487 of record CAWCDD010000011.1, read on the forward strand.
CAGCCCGGTGAACGACTGCGGACCGGCCTGCTGCTGCAGCATCGTGGTCATCGCCTGGTTGGTCTCCGGGTGCGAGTCCAGGTAGTCGCCCATCGACTTGGAGACCGAACCGATCGTCCGGGCTACTTCACTGGCCGCGCACGGGTCGTTGGCACCCGTCGCCGGCGGCCCGGCCATCAGTGCGGCGGCCGCGGCGGGCACTGCGGCGGCGATCAACCCGGCAACGAGCTTGCGCCGTCGGTTCGCAATGCCTGACTTCATGCCTGAACTCCTCACGATTTGCCAACGCTGCCGAGTTGCGGCGCATTGCCGACTGCTGCGACGGACGGCCAGTTCGATTGCGAGTTCCCGTGCCCCCGCTCGGCCCAGCGACATCCTGCCATCCGGGCCTGTGCCCTGCCAGCTGGTGTGACCGAGATCCCGCTTGATCACCGGTTCGCAACGACTTGGCTGCGGCTTGGCAACGGTGCCGTCTGCGCAGCTCACGAATTCGTTAAGCCGAACTAATGCATAGGCTGCTGCGGTATCGTCGCCAGCACGCGTAAGCGAGATACTCGGGGAGCCTGAAATCCAGCAGTTTATGATGCGCCTCAGCCGCAGCCTGCGCAGGTACCGCTGGTTGGTCTTTGCATGCTGGTTGCTGGCATTGGTCCCGGCGATCTATCTGGCCATGACGCAGTCCGGGAATCTCACCGGCGGTGGCTTCGAAGTATCGGGCTCGCAGTCGTTAAAGGTCCACGATCAGCTCGAGGATCAGTACCACGACCTCGGGGCGTCCTCGCTCGCGCTCGTCGCTGCCCCGCGCCCCGATGCCAGCTACGACGACATGAACAACGCCGTGGCGCAGCTGCGGCAAATCGCCGGCGAATTCCCCGGCATCACGGAGAAACCCAACCCCACCCAGCGCCCGCCGCAACCCGACCGGCCCTATGTACTGACGCTGCGGCTCGACTCCCGCAACTCCGGTACCAGCGACATCGCCAAGCGGCTACGCCAGAAAGTGGGCGTCAAGGGCGACCAGTCCGGGCAGACCGCGGACGGCCGGGTGCGGCTCTACGTCATCGGGCAGGGCGCGCTGTCCGCGGCTGCGGCGGAAAACACCAAACATGACATCGCCGAGGCGGAACGCTGGAACCTGCCGATCATCCTGATCGTCTTGCTCGCGGTGTTCGGCTCGCTTGCCGCCGCGGCGATACCGTTGGCCCTCGGTGTCTGCACGGTCGTGGTGACCATGGGCCTGGTCTACTTCTTATCCGCCTACACCACGATGTCGGTGTTTGTGACCTCGACGGTGTCGATGTTCGGTATCGCGCTCGCCGTGGATTATTCGCTGTTCATCTTGATGCGGTTCCGCGAGGAACTGCGTAGCGGACGCCAGCATCGCGAAGCCGTCGACGCCGCGATGGCCACCTCCGGGCTGGCGGTGGTGCTGTCCGGGATGACCGTCGTCGCCTCGCTCACCGGCATCTACCTGATCAACACCCCGGCGCTGAAATCGATGGCCAGCGGCGCGATTCTGGCCGTCGCGGTCGCCATGCTGACCTCGACGACCTTGACGCCCGCGGCGCTCGCGACGTTCGGCCGGGCCGCCGCCAAGAGGTCGGTGCTGCTGCACTGGTCGCGCCGCCCGGAGAGCACACAGTCCCGGTTCTGGAACCGCTGGGTCGGATTCGTGATGCGCCGGCCGTGGATATCGTCAATCGCTGCGGCGACGGTCCTGCTCATCATGGCCGCACCCGCGGCATCGATGGTGCTGGGCAACAGCTTGCTGCGCCAGTTCGACTCCTCGCACGAGATCCGCGCCGGCGTCGCCGGGGCATCCCAAGCCCTGGGGCCCGGCGCGCTCGGTCCCATCCAGGTAATGGTCAGCTTTCCCGACGGTAGTGCGTCCTCACCCGAACACACCCAGACCCTGGCCGCGATCCGGCAGCGAATGGCGCAGGCCCCCGACATCCTCTCGGTCACCCCGCCGCAATTCGCCGACGACAACAGCAGCGCTTTGCTGTCCGCGGTGTTGTCGGTCGATCCCGAGGACATGGGCGCCCGGCAATCCGTCGACTGGATGCGCGCCCAGCTACCCAAGGTGCCCAGCGAGGGAACGGCGCGCGTCGATGTCGGCGGCCCGACGGCGTTGATCAAGGACTTCGACGACCGGGTGTCGGCGACCGAGCCGCTGGTGTTGCTCTTCGTCGCGGCCATCGCGTTCGTGATGCTGTTGCTCTCGATCCACTCGGTGTTCCTGGCCTTCAAGGGCGTGCTGATGACACTGCTGTCGGTCGCCGCCGCCTACGGAAGCCTGGTGATGGTGTTCCAGTGGGGCTGGTTGAGGGATCTCGGCTTCGCCCACATCACGTCGATCGATAGCACCGTTCCCCCGCTGGTGCTGGCGATGACGTTCGGGTTGTCGATGGACTACGAGATCTTCCTGCTCACCCGCATCCGGGAACGCTTCCTGCACACCGGGAACACCCTCGATGCGGTCGCCTACGGCGTGAGCACCAGCGCCCGCACGATCACCAGCGCCGCGCTGATCATGATCGCGGTCTTCATCGGCTTCGCGTTCGCCGGCATGCCGCTGGTCGCCGAAATCGGGGTGGCGTGTGCCGTCGCGATCGCGGTCGACGCCACCGTGGTGCGGCTGGTGCTGGTCCCGGCGCTGATGGCGATGTTCGCCCAGTGGAACTGGTGGCTGCCGGGGTGGCTGCGCCGTGTCCTGCCGTCGGTCGACTTCGACCGGCCGCTGCCCGAGGTCGACCTCGGCGATGTCGTCGTCATCCCCGACGACATCTCGGCGCTGACCGCGCCCAGCGCGGACCTGCGGATGGTGCTCAAGTCGGCCGCGAAGCTCAAGCACTTGGCGCCCGACGCCATCACCGTGGCCGATCCGCTGGCCTTCACCGGCTGTGGGCGCAACTGCAAGGATTCCGAGGAACCCCGCGGCCAGGGGCCCGGACAGATTCCGCACCAGGTCAACATCAGCGAGGACGCCGTCAGCATCGCGGTGGGTGCCGACGGGCCCAACCGGGCGCAGTCCGGGGCCAAGAAGCTGGTCGACGGCCTGGCGTCGCGCAACGGCATCGCCCGGGCCATGGCGTGGGGCGACCGGCCGGTGCATCCCGTCACGCTGTGGCGGGGGCGGTTGTCGGTTGCCATCGACGCGCTCGAGGCCGGCGCCAAATCCGGCGACCGGCCGCAATTCGCGCGTCGCAGCCCGGTGGAAACCACCCACGTGCAATTGCCTACCGGCGATCGGCTGCAGGTCCCCACCGGTGCGGAGACACTGCGCCTCAAGGGCTACCTGATCATGTGCCGTAACAGCAGCCGCGATTATGCCGAATTTGCTGACATGGTCGACACATTAGAACCCGAAACGGCCGCAGTGGTGCTGGCCGGAATGGACAGGTATTACTGTTGTCAACCGCCCAGGCAGCAATGGATCGCGTCGGAGTTGGTCCGTCAACTCGCGGATCCGCATCCTTCCGATTTGCCTGACGATCATTGGTCGGAACCGGAGGCCAAGGCAGACTGGGATGAGGTCAGGCAGCGCTGCCTATCGGTGGCCGTCGCGATGCTGGAGGAGGCGAGGTGACGTTGGCAGCCGACCGACGACGCGTTCCGCCGCCCCAGCAGCCCGCCGCGGAACCTCGTCCCGATGATTTCGACCAGCCGGTGGAGTTCTGGCCGACCTCCGCCATCCGCTCGGCGCTGCAAGGCGGCGACATCGACACCTGGAAGCGCATCGCCGCCGCGCTGAAACGCGACCCGTTCGGCCGCACCGCCCGTCAGGTGGAGGAAGTCCTCGAAGGCACTCGCCCATACGGCATCTCCAAAGCGCTCTGGGAGGTGCTGGAGCGCGCCCGCACCCACCTGGAGGCCAATGAACGCGCCGAGGTGGCCCGCCATGTGCGGCTGCTGATCGAGCGGTCGGGCCTGGCCCAGCAGGAATTCGCGGCCCGCATCGGGGTGGCGCCCGGGGACCTGGCCACCTACCTCGACGGCAGCGTCAGCCCGTCGGCCGCGCTGATGATCCGGATACGCCGGCTCTCGGACCGGTTCGTGAAGGTGAAGTCGACACCTACGTCCGACTCCGACTGATTCGTCAGCGGGCGTTGATCGGCAGCACGTCGTTCACCAGCCAGTCGCTGCCCCGCTTGACCAGTGCCACCCGCAATGCCGGTGCCGCCCGACTGGGCGGCTGACCGGGAGTGTTCTGGGTTACCCGCAGGATGACCGCAACACTGGCCACCGTGGGGCCAATCGCCTCGACGCCGGCCGCCAGCGTCGAGGCCTGCGCCGTGACATTGCGCTGCCCGAGATCGACGCTGGACTTCTGATACTGCTGCTTGAACGCGTCCGCGCGCTCGGGCACCATCATCGCCGCGGCCCGGTCGATGGAGCTGGTCGGGGAGCTTGGGGTGAACGACGCCATCGCCTCGGCCATCCCGCTGGCGACCTGGACCGCGTCCCGGGAGTCCTTTTTGAAGTCGCGGTCGGTGCTGGTCCAGTGCGTGTATCCGGTCAGCACCGCGGCCGACAGGGCGGCCGTGCACAGGAAGACGACGGCCAAGCGCAGACCCGGCGCCTCGTCGTCGGTGCCGACGCTGACCGAATCACGGCGCAGCAGCCAGAAATTGATCCCCACCCCCTCGGCGATCAACACCAGCAGCACCGAGCACGCCGACACCCACCACAGCGGCCAGTCGAGGATGACGCCGATCAGCAGCAGCGCGCCGATCGTGGCCAACGGCGCCAGGACGTCGAAGGCCAGCAGTCGCCAGAGGTTTCTCATCGGATCGACTCCAGGTGCGAGATCATCAGCTTGCCGTCGACGTTGGAGACGTCGAGGCGCAGGCTCCAGTGCACCGTCTGCGGCTTGGCGCCGACGTTCTCGCTGACCGACGTCGCGACCAGCATCACCGAATCCGTCCGGGTGGCGAACGGCGGCAGCTTGGTGGTGACGACCGGCCGCGCGACACCGGGCTGGGTGTCCAGGTCGTGGTGCACCGTCTCGATCGCCACCGACTCGATCCGCCCACTGCTTTGCGACTGCAGCTTCTCGACCACCTGGCGGTAAGGCTGCACCGTCGCGTCGAAGTCACTGTTGAGCTCGCCGACCGTCCCGTCATGCAGGTGCTGCAGGCTGGCGTCGATGTTGGTGCTGTTCATGTTGATCAGCACGCCGGTCCAGTCGGCCGCGGTCTGCATGACGCGGCTCAGGTAGGTGCGTTCGGCTGACTCGTCACGGTGGTCGGACCAGATGATCGCGACGAGCACGATCGCCGCGACCGACAGCACGCCGAGAACCGTCGAGGCGATGCCATACGGAGAAAAGACCGCGCCGTCGGCGTCGTCGGCCTCTGGCGCGCCGGCCTCGGCGTCCTGCGCGTCTACAGGATCTTCTTTGGCCGCCGGCTCGGTCTGTTCGGCCTCGGGCATGGGCGCGAGGTTACCCCGCCGCCGCTCGGGGTCGGCGCAGCAGGCGCCCGGCACGCGGAAGATGGTAAGGATGGCAGGGTGACGTATGCGGCCACCCGCTCGGGCCTGGACCTGAGCCACATCGACGAAAATGCCCGTCCCCAAGACGACCTGTTCGGATACGTGAACGGTCGCTGGCTGGCCGACTACGCGATTCCCCCGGACCGGGCCACCGACGGCGCCTTCCGCACCCTGTTCGACCAGGCCGAGGAGCAGGTCCGCGACCTGATCATCGAAGCGAGCGAAAGTGGTGCCGCCCACGGTAGCGATGCACAGCGCATCGGCGACCTGTACGCCAGCTTCCTCGACGAAGACGCCGTCGAGCGCCGGGGCACCCAACCGCTGCACGACGAGCTGGCCACCATCGACAACGCCGCCGACTCGGCGGCCCTGGCCGCTGCCGTCGGTGCGCTGCAGCGCACCGGGGTGGGCGGCGGCGTCGGCGTTTACATCGACACCGACTCCAAGAACTCGACCCGCTACCTGGTGCACGTCAACCAGTCCGGCATCGGGCTGCCCGATGAGTCGTACTACCGCGACGAGCAGCATGCCGCGGTCCTCGCGGCCTACCCCGGACACATCGCCCGGATGTTCAGCCTGGTGTACGGCGGGGATGGCAGCGACCACGCCGACACCGCGGCCCGCATCGTGGCGCTGGAGACCAAACTTGCTGCCGCGCACTGGGATGTGGTCAAACGCCGCGACGCCGATCTGACCTACAACCTGCGCACCTTCGCGCAGTTGCAGACCGAAGCTGCGGGTTTCGATTGGACCGGCTGGGTCACCGCGCTGGGCAGCAGTCCGGAAGACGTCGCGGAACTCGTTGTGCGCCAGCCTGATTACTTGACCGCCTTCGGCGGCGCTGTGGGACAGCGAAAACCTCGACGACTGGAAGCGCTGGGCGCGTTGGCGGTTGATCCGTGCCCGTGCCTCGTGGCTGACCGACGCCATGGTCGCGGCGGACTTCGACTTCTACGGCCGCCTGCTGACCGGGACCGAGCAGATCCGCGACCGCTGGAAACGAGGGGTCTCGCTGGTGGAGGGCCTGATGGGCGACGCCGTCGGAAAGCTTTACGTAGAGCGGTATTTCCCGCCCGACGCCAAGGCCCGCATCGACGCGCTGGTGGACAACCTGCAGGAGGCCTACCGGGTCAGCATCAGCGACCTGGATTGGATGACACCGCAGACCCGAGAGCGCGCGCTGACCAAGCTACATAAGTTCACCGCGAAGGTCGGCTACCCGGCGAAGTGGCGCGACTACTCCGCACTGGTGATCGACCGCGACGACCTCTACGGCAACTACCGGCGCGGGTACACGGTCAATCACGACCGCGAGCTGGCCAAGCTGGGCGGCCCGGTGGACCGCGACGAGTGGTTCATGACACCGCAGACCGTCAACGCCTACTACAACCCGGGGATGAACGAGATCGTCTTCCCCGCAGCCATTTTGCAGCCGCCGTTCTTCGACGCCCAGGCCGACGACGCCGCCAACTACGGCGGGATCGGGGCGGTGATCGGACACGAGATCGGGCACGGCTTCGACGATCAGGGCGCCAAATACGACGGCGACGGCAATCTGGTCGACTGGTGGACCGACGACGACCGCAGCGAGTTCGGCGCCCGCACCAAGGCGCTGATCGAGCAGTACGAGGCGTACATCCCCCGGGAACTCGACGGCGCCCACCACGTCAACGGCGCCTTCACCGTCGGTGAGAACATCGGCGACCTCGGCGGGCTGTCCATCGCGCTGCTGGCCTACCAGCTATCACTGAACGGCGAACCCGCCCCGGTGATCGACGGCCTGACCGGCGTGCAGCGGGTGTTCTACGGCTGGGCGCAGGTGTGGCGCACCAAATCCCGTGAGGCAGAAGCGATCCGGCGGCTGGCGGTGGACCCGCACTCGCCGCCGGAGTTCCGGTGCAACGGTGTCATCCGCAACCTGGACGCCTTCTATGAAGCCTTCGACGTCGCCGAGGACGACGCCTTGTTCCTGACACCCCAGCGCCGGGTCAGGATCTGGAACTGACCTCGGCCGCGGCCAACGCCTCGATGCGCGCCGGCACATGCTTGTGCCAGGGCGTTCCGGCGTAGGAGTCGCGCCACCCGGTCGATGTCAGTGCATTCGGGGCGACGCCCGGGATGACGGTCTGCCCGTCATCCCCGACGTAGTCGAGCCCAAAACCGTTGGGCAGAGCCGCATGTCCGGGAAGCATCGTCTCGGTGACCTCGACGGTCGCCTCGGCGCTGCCGGCCGCGGTGGTGATCCGCGCCCGAGCGCCGTCGACGAGTCCGAGGTTTTGTGCATCTTCGACGCTGACACGCAGTGCCCCGTCGGTGTCGCGTTTGCGCCAGGACGGGTCGCGGAATATGTCATTGGCGGTGTAGGCGCGCCGCTCGCCCACCGATAGCACGATGGGTAATTCCGACGTCGTCAGCCGCGGCGGCGTGGCGGCGAGTGCCCGCAAATCGTCTAGCATCGCCGGGATTTCGAGGGCGATCTTGTGATCGGAGTGACTGATCAGCGCGAAATCGTCCTCGTAGTTGTGCGCGGTGAAGGTGACACCTGACGGGCTGTTCATGATGGCGTCGAACAGTGCGTTGCCGTCGGCGTGGCCGGCCCGCCGCACGGCGTCGGGATAGGTCATCGCGGTCTTCTGGGCCAGCCCCCACACCGCGGCCGCCCCGGCCATCCCGTCGGGCAGCGTCGGTCCGAGCGTTTCGTAGAGCACGTACGGAACCAGGCGCGCCATCGTCGGATTGCCCGCGACGGCGGTGAGAAACGCTTCGGCGTAAGCCTCGCGGCCCTGTTGGGCGGCCTCGTGCAGCGGCCGCAGGTCAGCGTCGTCGAGGACGCCGAGCGCCCGCACCAGCCGGGCCCAGATCTCCGGCTCGGGCAGCGTTCCCGGCAGCGGCTTGAGTAGCGGCCGGCGCAGGTGAAAGCCGTTGTGCGGGAACTCGAAATTGAAGAAGGTGGCTTCCGGCTTCTCGTATTGAGATGCCGCGGGCAACACGTAGTGGGCCAGTCGCGCGGTCTCGGTCATCGCGACATCGACGACCACCATCAGCTCCAGCGATTGAAACGCCTCCCGGCACGCCGTCGAGTCGGCCAGTGAGTGGGCGGGGTTGCCGCTTTCGACGATCATCGCCCGGAACCGGTCCGGGTGGTCGGTGAGGATCTCCTCGGGCACCGCGTTGGAGGGCACCAGGCCGGCGATGATCGGTGCGCCGGTGACGGGTGTGCGGCCCGAAACAGTGCTGAACAACGGTGCCAGCGCCGAATGCAGGTGCTGGCCGCCCTTTTTCGCGAAGTTGCCGGTGAAAATCCAGAGCAACTTGTTCAAGTAGGAGCTCAGCGTGCTGTTGGGTGCCTGCTGAATTCCGAGGTCTTCGAACACCGAGACGCTCTCGGCGGTGCCGATCCGCCGGGCCGCGGTCCGCAATAGCTCTTCGTCCACCCCGCAACGCTCCGCGTAGTCGGCGATCGAGACGTCGCGCAGCGCGTCGCGGACGGTGTCGACACCGTGCACGTGCTCGGCGAGAAATGCTTCGTTACAAAGGTTTTCCTGAACCAGCACCGCGGCCAGGGCGGCCAGGCACCAGGCGTCGGTGCCCGGTCGCACCCGCAGGTGGAAGTCGGACATCTTCGCGGTGTCGGTGACGACGGGGTCGATCACGATCATCGACCGCTTTGGGTCCTTGGCGATCTCGTTGAGCACCACCCGGGCCCTTGGGAAGCTCTGCGACATCCACGGGTTCTTCCCGACGAACACCGACACTTCGGCGTGCTCGAACTCGCCTCGGGTGTGGCCGCCGTAGAGGTGCCCGTCGACCCAGGCTTCACCGGTCTTCTCCTGCGCCAACGCATTTGACCGGTACTTCGACCCCAGCGCCTTCAGAAAGGCGCCGCTGTATGCCCCGCCCAGATGATTGCCCTGCCCGCCGCCGCCGTAGTAGAAGATCTTGTCCCCGCCGTAGGTGTCGCGGATGTGCTTGAATCCCTCGGCAATCTCGACAATCGCGGTGTCCCAGTCGATTTCTTCGAAGGTGCCGTCGGCGCGGCGCCGCATCGGCGACGGTCAGGCGAGCGCGGTTGTTCTGGTAATGGTCCAGCCGCAACGCCTTGTTGCAGGTGTAGCCCTGCGACGCCGGATGGTCCTTGTCGCCGCGGATTCGGGCCAGTGTGCGGTCTTCGACCTGGACGACGATGCCGCAGTTGCATTCGCAGAGGATGCATGCGGTGGGCTGCCACTCAGCGGCCATCGCGGGACTTCCTTTCGGATTACTTTTTCAAGGCAGCCAGCAGCGAGTTGCGCAGCTGACGATGAATGAGATCCAGCGGCGCCACGTCGCGCCGCACCCTCGCCAGCACGATGGCGCCCTCCAGCGCCGAGGTCATCAGCACCGACAGCTCACGGGCCTGCTCGGCCGGTATGCCGTCGGAGATCAGGCGCTGCTCCATCTGGCTGGTCCAGCGGTCGAACACCGCTGCCGCCCGTTCGACCACGGGGAGCATCCGCTCGCGGTCCTGCTCGTCACCGGATTCCACGGAGACCGCCACGATCGGGCAGCCGGCCCGGAAGTCACTGTCGAGCAGCTGGCGGCGGTACTTGTCCATCAGGGTGTCCAGCAGGTCAAGGCCGCTGTCGGCCGCCTCGATGACGGCGCCGACGTGATCGCCGGCGTAATCGACCGCCTCGCAAAGCAGTTGGGTTCGCCCGCCAGGGAAGTAGTGGTAGGCCGAGCCGCGCGGCGCGCCGCTGTGCTGCAGAACGTCGGAGATCGCGGTGGCGTGGGCGCCGCGTTCCCGGATCAACAGCGCAGCAGAAACAACCATCCGCTCGCGTGGACTTCGCATCGGCACCCCATCTACCAGGCCTCAAACAGGATATGTATGATGCTATACATAATCGCCGCGAGCAAGCGAAAGCCCCCCCTTTTTTGGGGGGCGAACGCTAGTTGGTTATCCAGTCGCTAGAGCCGTCGTTCTTCTTGTACGAGCCACCGCTGGAGTTCTTCACGATGATGGGATCGCCCGTACCGAAGTTGTCGAAGAACCACTTGGCGTTGCTGGGGCTGATGTTGATGCAGCCGTGGCTGACGTCGCGCTTGCCCTGGTCATCCACCGACCACGGGGCGCTGTGCACGAAGTCGCCGACGTTGTCGAACCGGACGGCCAGCTCGACGGTCACCTTGTAGCCGTACGTCGAATTGACCGGGACCCCGTAGGTCGACGAATCCATCACCACCGAGGGCATCTTCTCTTGCACGTAGTAGGTGCCGTTGGGGGTCTGGTGGTTACCGGACGTCATGCCCATCGACATCGGAATGGTCTTCTCCACGGTGCCGTTGCGCGTCACGGTGAGCTGATGCGTGGCATCGTCGGCCGTGGCGATCAGCTGGTCTCCCGTCCGGAAGCTGGACTTGGTGCCGCCCGCGTCGATGTTCACCGCGGTGTTGGCGGGCCAGAAGTTCAGCGGGCGCCAGCGCAGCTGGGTCGGGGTCATCCAGTAGAACTTGCCCGGGACCGGCGGGATCGACGACACGTGCACGGCGGCCTGGGCCGCGCCCGAGTCGTCAACCCGGCCGGGGAAGTTGATGATGATCGGCTGCGCGACCCCCACCATCGAGCCGGTTTTCGGGACGAACGAGGGCGTCCCGAACGGCGCGGTGCCGGTGAACGGGGTCGGGTCCTGTCCGTCGGCGGCACCGGCGGCGGCCGGCATTGCCACCGGCGGCGCCCACGGAGGCGGAGGCGGAGCGTCACCCGGCGGGGGCGGCGGAGGCGGCAGCCCCGGTAACGGCGGCAGCTCGAACGGGGGCGGCGCGGGCGGGTCCGCGGGTGCGGCAACCACGCCGGGATCGCCGGGAGCCGGCTCCGGATCCGCGACGGCGGGGCCGGTGCCCAGCACCAGCGAAGCGGCGACGCCGGCTGCGCTCAGAGCCGCGAAGAGGCTTGCCCTCGTCCAGCCCGACATATGCATCCCTCCAGTCAGTTACTGGACCCAGTGTGGCATAGCGGCGCGGCCAGCTACCTAATCCGCGCTGGGCGCGACCCCGCTCAGAGACGCAATCCAGGGCTATGACCTGCCAAGTTATGAATCGAGTGAGCTTGACGGGGCAACGTCCAGCACCCGTTTGTTGGCCGCAATGCCGACCAGTGCGATACCCATCAGAACCCGCCGACGCGATCAGCATCGTCGCCACGCTGTGCTCGTACAGCAACCCACCGGAAAGTGAGCCGGCCATGATGCCCACCTGAAACGCCGTCACGTACAGACCGGACGCCCCGTCGGGGTCGTCGGCGCCGTTGCGCATCGCGGCGGATTGCATCATCGGCGACACCGCGGTGGCCATGGCGCCCCACAGCACGATCGCCGCCGTCCCGATCAAGGCGGTCGCCACGGTGGTGGTGCGGTCGCCGAACGCCAGCGCGGTCAGCACCACGAACGCGGCGGTCAATCCCGCCATGCACAGGATGACGGCGCCCCGGGGGCGGCGGTCCAGCGGCCGCGCCACCAGTGACACCGACAGCAGGCCGGCCAGGCCGTAGGCGGCCAACAACCAGGCCTGGTTGGGCCCGCGCACGCCGACGACGTCGCGGATGATGACCGAGATGATAGGTATAGGAAACGAAATGGCCGGTGACCGCGACCATCGCGAGCAAGCTCACCGTGATCAATCGCCCGTTGCGGTGGTGGCGCGACCGCGGGCCGACACAGGCCAGCTGACCCTCGGTGAGCACCATCTCCGGCAACATCGCGCGAGCTGCGACCGTGACGACCACCGCCGCGGCGGTGACACACACGACCGCCAGCCGCCAACCCCACATCAGGCTCAACGCAGCGGTGAGCGGGCTACCGATCACCAGCGCCAGGCTGGTCCCGACATAGATCGACGTCGTTGCGCGTCCCGCGTGGCTGGCCGGTACCAACCGGGTGGCGATCGGGGCGATCACCGCCCACAGCAGGCCGTGGGTGACCGCGCACAGCACGCGACCCGCGGCCAGTACAGCGAAGTTGGGCGCCAGCGCCGAGATCACCTGCGAGACCGTCAGGCACGTCAGGCTGAGCATCAGCGCGCGCCGGCGCGGCCAGTGCGCGGTCCAGCGCACCAGCGGAACCGTCGTCAGGGCCGCGACCAGCGCATACCAGGTCAGCAGCGTTCCGACATAGACGACGCTGACGTGTAGATCCCGGGAGATCGCGGACAGCGCGCCGACCGGCAGGATCTCGGCCGTGACATAGATGAATGCCGCCGCGGCCAGCACCGCCAGCTGCGCGGCGATCCGTGGTGTCCACGTTCGCGCGGTGGCGGCGGCTGTTCCGGTTTCGGCGGTCATGGCGTGGGATACGGTGTCGGCCGGGCTCCCCAGTTCCTGGGTTGTCGTGCCTAATGCGATCACACTGCATTACCGTACGCACCGCAACAACGGGCTCGGCCGAGTTAGGGCCGCAACATCGGTCTCAACTACGTCACCGATCAGGAACGAACCAGACGCGCGATAGCGGCCGATGCCTCGGCAAGCTTGTCGTCGGCGTCGCTGCCACCCTCGGCGACCGCGCGGGTCACGCAGTGGTTGAGGTGCTCGTCGAGCAGATTCAGCGCCACCGACCGCAGCGCATTGTTCACGGCGCTGACCTGGGTGAGGACGTCGATGCAGTACTTGTCTTCCTCGATCATCCGCGCGATGCCGCGCACCTGACCCTCGATGCGCCGCAGCCGCTTGGCGTAATTGTCCTTCTGCTGCGAATATCCGTGTGGAGTCGTCATCTCGGCCTCAAAACCCTCCCGGCTACGCATCCCGCCACTGCGGCGTGTCGATCCTCCACGATACCCTATACCCCAGCGGGGTATAACCGGTGAAAATTCGCTTGTCAGGGCCGCGCATACTTGACCAATGGCCCTGCACACCGACTCGACCACCGCCGACATCAAACCGCGCAGTCGTGACGTCACCGACGGTCTGGAGAAGACCGCCGCCCGGGGCATGCTGCGGGCGGTAGGCATGGACGACGAGGACTTCGCCAAGCCGCAGATCGGGGTCGCCTCGTCGTGGAACGAGATCACGCCGTGCAACCTCTCGCTGGACCGGCTGGCCAAGGCGGTCAAGGAGGGAGTGTTCGCCGCCGGCGGCTACCCGCTGGAGTTCGGCACGATCTCGGTCTCCGACGGCATCTCGATGGGCCACGAGGGGATGCATTTCTCGCTGGTGTCCCGCGAGGTGATCGCGGACAGTGTCGAGACGGTCATGCAGGCCGAACGCCTCGACGGCTCGGTGCTGCTGGCCGGGTGTGACAAGTCGCTGCCCGGCATGCTGATGGCCGCCGCTCGCCTGGACCTGGCGTCGGTGTTCCTCTATGCGGGCTCGATCCTGCCGGGCGTGGCCAAGCTCTCCGACGGCAGCGAGCGCGAGGTGACGATCATCGACGCGTTCGAGGCCGTGGGCGCGTGCTCACGCGGGTTGATGAGCGCGCGCGGACGTCGACGCCATCGAGCGGGCGATCTGCCCCGGCGAAGGCGCGTGCGGCGGCATGTACACCGCCAACACGATGGCCAGCGCCGCCGAGGCGCTGGGCATGTCGCTACCCGGCAGCGCCGCGCCCCCGGCAACCGACCGCCGCCGCGACGGGTTCGCCCGGCGCAGCGGCCAGGCCGTCATCGAACTGCTGCGCCGCGGGATCACGGCCCGCGACATCCTCACCAAAGAGGCGTTCGAGAACGCGATCGCGGTGGTGATGGCGTTCGGCGGCTCGACCAATGCGGTGCTGCACCTGCTGGCGATCGCCCACGAGGCCGAAGTCGCGCTCTCGCTCGAAGACTTCAGCCGGATCGGGTCGAAGGTGCCGCACCTGGCCGACGTCAAGCCGTTCGGGCGGCACGTGATGTCGCACGTCGACCACATCGGCGGCGTCCCCGTCATGATGAAGGCATTGCTGGATGCGGGGCTGCTGCACGGCGACTGCCTGACCGTGACCGGCCAGACGCTGGCCGAGAACCTGGCCGCCATCGACCCGCCCGACCCGGACGGCAAGGTACTGCGCGCGATGAGCGACCCGATCCACCCGACGGGTGGGATCACCATCCTGCGCGGGTCCCTGGCGCCCGAGGGCGCGGTGGTCAAGTCGGCTGGTTTCGACTCGGACGTCTTCGAAGGCACCGCAAGGGTTTTCGACGGAGAACGGGCCGCGCTCGATGCGCTCGAGGACGGCACCATCACCAAGGGCGACGCGGTGGTGATCCGTTACGAAGGCCCCAAGGGCGGCCCCGGGATGCGTGAAATGCTGGCCATCACCGGCGCGATCAAAGGCGCGGGGCTCGGCAAAGACGTGCTGCTGCTCACCGACGGCCGGTTCTCCGGCGGAACGACCGGCCTGTGCGTGGGACACGTCGCGCCCGAGGCGGTCGACGCGGGGCCGATCGCCTTCCTGCGCGACGGCGACCGGATCCGGCTCGACGTCGCCGGCGGCACCCTTGACGTGGTGGCCGACCCGGACGAATTCGCTTCTCGGCAAGAGGGTTTCACCCCACCACCGCCGCGCTATAAGACCGGCGTGCTGGCCAAGTACGTCAAGCTGGTCAGCTCCGCCGCGATCGGCGCAGTCTGCGGCTAGCCCGACGACGGCGAGCGCCGGTACGGCGCGAGTATGGGGGCACGCCCCCACAAGTGGGAGGGCCCCCACCCGCTTGCGGGGAAGAGTCGGGCAATCCAACCTAGCCCAACCCGGGCCGAAATCAACCGGCCGGGCAGGGTGAATTGCTGCCTGGCTCAGCGGGTTTCGCCGCTATGCGTGCGTAGCCGCGGCGCGCGTGCGCATGCCGAAGTAGGTGGCGTTGAGGCCCAAGAACGTCATCAACGCACCAGCGACGACGTTCGACCAGATCATGCCGGCTGTCAGCGCGACGCCCGGCACGACCCACGGCGACACGATGACCCACACGCCCAGCACCGGCAGCGTCCAGGTCATCCCGTGCGCCCGGTCCAGCGCCGTCGCGAACCCGTATGCCAAGAACGCCAACGCGATCCCGACGATGAGGTCAGACGTGGCGAGCGATGCCGTCCCGCTGAATCCGACGATCCACGGTGACGCAGCGACATACAGGCCGGTCAGCAGAGCCAGACCGAAGGTGAAATGCGCACTCATCGACTCGGCGACGCGTTCGTAGCGCGCCCGTAGGGCCAACAAGTCCGGGTGGTGATCGATTGATGAATGGACTGTACTCATTTTGTGACCTTTCTGTTATGCAGCAAGCCTTTTGAGCGGACTGCAAACCATCCATCTGTTTCAAGATTACGCCTGGTCACACGGCGGCAGCAACGAAAATCGCAGGCGCTTATGCTACTTCACCAACGCGATCGCGAAGCCGTCCCAATGCTTGGCGCCGACCGTCTGAATCACCGCGGTGTCCAGCCGCGAGTGCTCGCCCATCACCTGCAACGTCTCTCGCGTCGCGGCCACCTTGGCGTCATCTGACTCCGGCGACAGGATCTCGCCTTCGCGAATAACGTTGTCCACCACAATGAGTGCGCCAGGGCGGGCCAGCCTGACCGCCCACTGCAGGTATTCGACATAGTGCTCTTTGTCCGCATCGATGAACACCAAATCGAACGGATCGCCGGTTACGGTCGGCAAGGTTTCCAGCGCCGCTCCGACTACCACCTGTACCCGATCGGCGACACCGGCCCGCTGCAGGTTGGCCCGGGCGACCTCGGCGTGGTTGGGCTCGTACTCCAATGTCACCACTTGCCCGTGCGGGCCAACCCCCCGTGCCAGCCAAATGGTGCTGAAACCACCGAGGGTGCCGATTTCGAGAATGCGGCGAGCCTGAATGGCACCGGCCAGCACGGACAGGAACTTGCCCTGCTGCCATGACACGGCGATCTGAGGCAGCCCGGCCGCGTTGCTGGACTCCAGCGCCGCGGACAACGCCGGATCGTCACCGACGACTGTGCTGTCCAAAAAGGAATCGACATCTTGTGGGGTTGGTCTCTGGGTCATGCGATCAACGCTAGCGGCGAGCGCTCCGAGTCGCCGTAGCACCTGGTCATGCATCCGATCGATAACGGACACCCCACTCAGCCTTTACCAGATACCCGTATGGGGTATACATTGATCGTGGCGGTCCGCTCCGCGGGCAACCACTCCGAAGGTAGTCACTGGATTGCGGTGAATCCACCGGAATCCCTTAACGACAAGGGTGATTCACATGGCGCACTACGACGAGGGGACCCTGCTGACCTGCGGTCACGAGGGGTGCGGGTGTCGCGTCCGCATCGAGGTCGGATGCCACTGCTCCGGCGCGGACGAGGATTACCGCTGCACCTGCGGCGAAGCGCTGGTGCCCGTCAAGTAAATCCCGCGGGCCGGTCGTTGCGTTCGAATCGCCAATCAGCGCGCGAACGCACGACCGGCCAGCTCGACCTCGGCCGCCGGCCCTAATGCGACCGCCGAGGCACCCACCGCGACGGTGTAGCGGCCCGGCTTGATCCGCCAGCTTCCGGCACTGCCGTCGTAACGGGCGAGCAGGCGCGGGTCCGCCGTGATGGTTACCCGGCACGTCGCGCCCGGGTCAAGCTCGACCCGCTCGAATCCCAGCAACCGCAGGCGCTGTTCACCGGCGCAGGTCAGATACAGCTGTGGGACGTCGGCCCCGCTGCGATCGCCGGTGTTGACGACGCTGAAACTCGCGGTAATGGAGTCACCGCCGGTGACCACCAAGTCCCGGTAGTCAAAGCTCGTGTAGGACAAGCCATGACCGAACGCGAACAACGGCGTTTGGTCCCGGCCGGCGAACCACCGATAGCCGACCTCGGCCCCTTCGAAGTAGTCGATCGCGGTTGGTGTCCCCCACGCCGCACCAAGGTCGGTAAGCTCCGGGCGCGGAATCTGATCGAGGTCGACCGGGAACGTGATCGGTAGCCGCCCCGACGGATTCACCTGGCCGGCAACGATCTCCGCGATCGCCTGGCCACCGGCCTGGCCCGGATACCACGCCTGCACGATCGCGTTCGCCGCTTCACGCCACGGCATGACCACCGGGTTGCCGGTCTCCAGCACCACCACCGTGTTCTCGTTCGCGGCCGCGACCGCAGCGATCACGGCGTCCTGACCCCACGGCAGCGACAGGTCCGCACTGTCGAATCCCTCGCCTTCGACCCGGATCCCGAACACGATCGCGACGTCGGCTCGCCGCGCGGCCAGCACCGCCTCCGCCGGGTTCAGGCCGGGATCAAACTCGATCTGCGCGTTCGGGAATTGCTTCCTCAACTCGTCGACCGGGCTGGACGGCAGCAGGTACAGATTTCGGGTGCCGCCGGTCAGGCCCGGCCCGCCGATCGGGACCACGTGCGCGTAGCCGCCCGGGGGAACGACGGCACTCGACCCGCAACCCGTCGGCACACCGAACTGCGCGTAGCCGCCGATGACGGCGATGCGGGCGGGAAACGCCAGCGGCAGCACCCCACGGTTCTGCAGCAACACGGTTCCCTGCCGCGCGATCTGCAACGCAATCTGGTTGTGGGCGGCCATATCCGGATCGGGTGCGGCACGATCACGGTCGATTCCGACCGCGAACATCGACCGCAAGATCCGCCGAACCATGTCGGACAGACGGTCTTTGGGGAACCGGCCGTCGGCGTAGGCCGATCTCAGCGGGTCGGTGAACGCCTCGGATTGCCAGAACACGGTGTCGATCTGGGCGCCGCATTCCTGGTCCAATCCGTGCAGTGCGCACTCCCAGCTGGGTGTGGCACCCCAGTCCGACATGACCCAACCGCGATATCCCCAGGCGCCTTTCAGCACGTCATTGATCAACACGCCGTTTGCCGAGGCGTAGTCACCGTTGACCTTGTTGTAGGCCGTCATCACCGCGCCGGGCCGGGATCGCTCGATGGCGATCTCGAACGCCAGCAGATCGGATTCGCGATGCGCGTCGGGATCGATGATCGCGTTCAGCCAGTGCCGGTTGGTCTCGTTGCAGTTCAGCGAATAATGCTTGACCGTCGAGATGACACCGTGTTGCTGAATCCCGTTGACCGACTCCGCGGCGATCGTGGCGGTCAAAAGCGGGTCTTCCGAGACGTATTCGAAGTTACGGCCATTGCGCGGGTCGCGGGCCAGGTTCATCGCGCCGGCCAGTTGCACATTGAACCCACGGCTGCGCGCCTCGCGCCCGATCACCTCCCCCGCGGCGCGGGCGAGAGCGGGATCGAAACCGGCGGCCAGCGCCAACCCTGCCGGCAGCGCGGTAGCGGTGTCACCCGGCCGGTAGCCGGGATTGGTGATACCGAGACCGGCATCGCTCATCCGCAGCGCCGGGATACCGAGCCGGGGGATTCCGGGCACATACCCGGCGCTCATCGGGGTGCCGGGCGGGATGCGGCCATCGGGCAGCGGCCACAGTTCCGAGACCCCCATCACCGCCGACCAGCAGCGTGAATCGCTCGTCGTCGGTCATGTGGCTTTCGATATCCCGCGCCCGGGCGTCCGGGTCCTCTCGTTCGCCTAGTTCGCCCACCGCACACCCTCTTTGGCGTACACCACCCGCAGCACGTGCCCAAGTTCGGGTCCCATCACCAACTCCGCGAGCGTGCAGATCGTCTCGACGAACTCCGGTCCGTGTGGCGGTTGCACCTGGCACAGGTGATGCGCGACCTCATGCAGCACCACCAGCTCGCGCAGCGCCCAGTCGGCGGTGTCACGGTCGGGTACCGCGATAATGCCTGCGCCGTCATGGTTTTCGTAGTGCGCTGCGGTGGCCGCCCGTCGTGACCGCACACGCAGCGGCGACACCTCGGGCCAGCGTTCCCGCACCGCCGGTAGCGCAAGCACCTGGTCAACATAGCGCCGTACGGACGCCACGGAGCCGAATCGGCCCTCCGGCGGCAGGGTCAACTGGGTGCCGAAGAATTCCAGGGCCGAAGATCCGTGCTCCGCGGCCCGGTCGAATAACGTGCGGACGAACTCCTCGGCCGCGTACACCTTGGCGCGTTGGGAATCCCGCTTCGGCGTATCCCCCGCTGTCACGTCCCCAGCGCGCTCCGCGCTCCGGGCAGCTCGGGACTGTTGCCGAGCCGCGCCCGCTTCCCGGCCCGATCGCCCGCGCGCCGCGCCGCCGACGAATACCCGGCCGTCGCTCGGTTGGCTTGCCAGGTGCCGCGCGCCTTGGACGCCCTGCGGTAGTGGTCGTGTAGCTCAACATCTTTGTCTCGCAAGGCGATAGCGGTGCCGGGCCGACGGCTGCGGTCCTCGGTGGCCGCGCGCCGAGCCTCCTCGCGCGCCTCGCTCAGCCGCTGACCGACGCGGACCCCGAAGGCCAGCTGGAAGTTGAGCCGGGCGGTGATCGTCGGGGTCGGTCGGTGCGCACCCGAGGCGAGATAGGCATCCGATGCCCGCACCATCTGAACGACCAGGCTGGCGTACAGGGCGTGGCTGGCGTCGATGTCCTCGGCGAACCCGTAGGCGTAGAGGAACGTCGAATTCGATGCTATGTCGCATTTCACGTCGTTGGCCGACGCGATCAGCACAAAGAGCTGCACGTAAGTCCGCAGCCCCTTGGTGCCGGCCGTTCCGATCGTGATGGTCCGCTGGGTCGGCGCCTGCGCCTCCGAACGGTTGGACGCATGCGACCGGGCGACCGCCAAGTCGATGGATGCCGCCGTCGCCATCCGCTGCGCGGCGCTCATGAACGCATCGGCCTCGTGCGCATTGTCGGTGCCTTCGGCCTGACGCAGCAGCGCGGCGATGCGAGCCAACATTTTGTCGTCAGTCATAGCGCCACTCCTCTCCCCCGCAAGCGGGAGGTACCCCCACATCGCCTTTATGCTCTGCATCGTCGCCGGCGCGGGTCATAGCGCCAAAATACGGGAGCGATCCGACATGGTTTGGTGGCGGAGCCTAGAGCCGGTCGGTGATCCAGGAGACGACATCGCCCAGCACCTGGTCGCGCTCGGGCTCGTTGAAGACCTCGTGGTAGAGGCCCGGGTAGACCTTCAGCGTGACGTCGGTGGATCCCACACATTCGACCAGTCGGCGACTGCCGGCGACGGGCACCAGCCGGTCGCATTCACCGTGCACCACCAACAGCGGCGCGGTCAGTGCCGGTGCCCGCTGCGCCATGGTCTCGCCGACCTCGAGCATCGCCCGGCCCACGCCGAACGGGATCTTTCCGTGGTAGACGAGCGGGTCGGCCTGGTAGGCCGCCACCACCGCGGGGTCGCGGGAGATGGCGTTGACGTCGAGGTCCTGCACCGGCACTCCGGGCAGCACGGCACCGAGGATCTTGGCGGCGAACGCCACCACCGGGGCGACCTGATCCTGGGCGGCCACCAACGGCCCGGACAGCACCATCAGGTCGTAATTGTCCGGGCGCTCGACACCGTAGGCGAAGACGATCCCGCCGCCCATGCTGTGCCCGAGCACGATGCACTTGAGGCCGGGGTGTTCGCGCGTGGCGATACCGACCAGGGTGTCGAAGTCGGCGGTGTACTCGGAGACGTCGCGCACCAGCATGCGCTTGCCGCCGGAGCGGCCGTGTCCGCGGTGGTCCAGCGCGTAGGTGACCAGTCCGGCCTCGGCGAAGCGCTGCGCGACGTGGTCATAGCGGCGGGCATACTCTCCGAGACCGTGCGACAGCACCACCACCGCTCGCGGCGGTGAATCCGGCGTCCAGACGTCGTACACGATGCGCACGCCGCCCAGGCCGTCGAAATTCCGTTCAGTGCGGGTCATGGAGGGTCCTAGTCATTAGGGGCAGCGTAATGGCTCCTGGGGCGCTGGTGTCCGAGGCTCTGCGTAGGCTCGGTCGGGTGAGCTTGCTCGCACAGAACCCCGACGACGCAGAACTCCCCCCCGCGGGCGGGAGCCACGGCGATTTCTCAGCCCATGCCGAGCCGTATCGCCGCGAATTGCTGGCGCACTGCTATCGGATGACCGGTTCCCTGCACGACGCGGAAGACCTGGTGCAGGAGACGCTGCTGCGGGCCTGGAAGGCCTACGACCGGTTCGAAGGCAAGTCCTCGATACGAACCTGGCTGCACCGCATCGCCACCAACACCTGCCTGACCGCGCTGGAGGGCCGGACCCGACGGCCATTGCCCACCGGGCTGGGCGGCCCCAGCTCGGATCCGACTGCCGAGCTGGTGGAACGCCGCGAGGTGCCCTGGCTGGAGCCGCTGCCCGACCTGGCGGAGGACCCGGCCGACCCGTCCGTCATCGTGGGCTCGCGCGAGTCGGTGCGGTTGGCATTTGTCGCTGCGCTGCAGCATCTCTCACCCCGGCAGCGGGCGGTGCTGCTGCTGCGCGAGGTGCTGCAGTGGAAGGCCGCCGAAGTGGCCGACGCGATCGGTACCACCACGACCGCGGTCAACAGCCTGCTGCAGCGGGCTCGGTCCCAGCTGGAATCCGTGGGGCCCAGCGCCAGTGACCGCCTGGCGGCGCCGGATTCGACCGAAGCCCAAGACCTGCTGGCCCGCTACATCGCCGCGTTCGAGTCCTATGACATCGACCGGCTGGTGGAACTGTTCACCGCCGAGGCGGTCTGGGAGATGCCGCCGTACACCGGCTGGTACCAGGGCGCGCAGGCCATCATCACCCTGATTCACCAGCAGTGCCCCGCCGAATTGCCGGGCGACATGCGGATGATTCCGCTGGTCGCCAACGGGCAACCCGCGGCGGCGATGTACATGCGGGCCGGCGATCAGCACGTGCCGTTTCAGCTGCACGTGCTGGATGTGCGCAACGACGGGGTATCGCATGTGGTTGCATTCCTGGACGACGCATTGTTCACGAAGTTCGGGCTGCCCCGATCCCTGTGACGGGCAGACGCCGATCGGCGAGAAGGGTCTAGCCCATGACGGAGTCCCCCACCATCACGCCGGTGCCCGGCAAGCCATTCTTCCTGTTGGGCGGCTTTGACATTGGCGACCTGGGCTATGTCGCCGAGGAGTTCTTCGTCTCCGGCACGGCCTCTTCCTACACTCCGACGTCGGAGTTGGGGCCCGACGGCCGGTGGCGTGTAGCACCTTCGGGCGCTGCCGATTACACCACTCGGATCGTGGTGCTGACGCCGACCGATCACGCGCGGTTCAACGGGACGGTGCTGGTCGAGTGGCTCAACGTCAGTGGCGGCATCGACGCTCCGGCGGTCTGGATGATGGCGCACCGCGAGATCATCCGCGCGGGCTACGCCTATGTCGCGGTCTCCGCCCAGCAGGTCGGAGTGGAAGGCGGCGCCAGCCTGCTCGGTGCCGACATGTCGTTGAAAAGCCAGGATGCGACACGGTACGCGGCACTGAGCCACCCGGGCGACGCGTTTAGCTACGACATCTTTTCCCAGACGTCCACGGTCGTCAGGAGCGCCGGCGACGGAGGCGTCTTGCGGGGACTGCGCGCGGAACATGTTGTCGCCCTGGGCGAATCGCAGTCAGCGATGTTTCTCACCACCTACGTCAATGCCGTCGACCCGCTCGCACAAAGCTACGACGGCTTCCTGGTGCATTCCCGATTCGCCTCCACCGCACCACTGGACGGCGGTTCCATCTTCGACGAATTGCAGTCCACCACACCGGAAGCGGTCGCCTTCCGTCCCGACCTGCGCGTCCCGCTCGTCGCGATCATCACCGAAACCGACCTGTTCGGTGCCGTGCGGCATGGCTATTACTTCGCCAGGCAGCCCGACAACCAGTGGCTGCGGGTCTGGGAGATTCCCGGCTCCGCGCACGCCGACAATTACACGATCCAGGTGGCGCCCATCGACACCGGCTCCGCGCCGCTGAAGGACATCGTGGCCGCTTATGCACCCACCAACATGCTGATGGGCCAGCAACTCGACCACTACATCAACTTCGCCCCGCAACACCACTATGTCGTGCAGGCGGCGATCGCCGCGCTGACCACATGGGTGCGCACCGGCGAGGCTGCGCCGACCGCCCCACCCATCGAGATGGGCGAAACCGAACTGCCACAACCGATTCTGGATCCGAACGGTCTCGCGCAAGGCGGCCTCAGGACGCCATGGGTGGACGTGCCGCTGGCCCGGACCTCGGGGGACGGCGCGCTGTCAGCGGATGCCGAGAACGTGATGTCGGCGATCTTCGGCTCCGGGGAACCCTTCGACGAGGCGACTGTGCGCCGGCTCTACCCGGGCGGTTGCTCGCAGTATCTGGACAGCTTCACCTCGGCGCTGGACACGGCCATCCGGTCCGGCTTCATCCTGCCCGCGGACCGCGCCGAGATCCTCGAACTGGCCGCCGCGACCTACCCTGGCGGCGATTCGTAAAGTCGGCTCGTCGCCGCGGTGCTGCACGACGGTTGGACCATGGACACGTTGCGGCACCGATTCGCCACCGCGCGTACCGCGGCAGCCGCAACCTCCAGGCCGTGCAACTACTTCTCGGGCACGAGTCGATCGTGACCACGGAGCGGTGCACCGCCGTCGACGACGCCGAGATACGAGCGCGATGATGGCCGTCGACCCACTTTCCCGACTTTGACGGTGTTTTCTTAGGTAGACACGGCGTGCTTCGGGGGCCGGTCTGGTGGTCGCTAGCAACTTCGTGAACGGGCTGGGGTGGCGACACGCGTGGGCTATCGTCGGTCGGTGCCTTTGGTTGAAACGGTTGCAGCCGGCCTCCTCGGTGCCGCCGGTGCCCAGGTGTTCACCTGGATCAGAGAACACCGAAAGAACCGCGACGCCTACCGGGCACCACAGCGCGAGGCAATCGGCGCCATCATCGCAGCGGGCAACACCCTGAAAGTCGGCCTGTCCGACATGCTCGAACACTCAGGGCTGACCGGCCGACCGACGACCTCCAACGACGCGGCCGCAAAAAGCCTCAACGAGTTCATCACCGCGCTCCTGGTGATGGATGAGAAGTTCTCGATCGGTCGACTCACTATCGTCGATGGGCCATGCCGCGGCCTGATGCTCACCGCTTACTTGCGGTACTCAGAGCTCCGACGCTTCGCCAACACTGAACTACTGGCGACGCGAACGAGCTTCGCCCAGTTCTTAGGTCAACTGGACGCAACGGTGCGGCGACTCGACGATGTCATCGCCGATCTCGTCGACCTGGCCGAGGTGAGGTTAGCGCCGTCGCGGCAGCTGCTCTCGAGAAGGTCGGCGATCAATGTTGCAAAAAGCAGACGGCAGCAAGCCGGTCAGGGCGGCGACGCAGCGACGGGCGGTTAGCCCCGGGCACCTTGCCGAGATTCTCGCGCCAGCCGTCCAAAGCATTGGGCCGAGCGGTGCGTTGAACCGCGTTGCTGCTCGAATCGCAGAGGCCGAGCAATAATCCGCAGTGTGACAACACCGCCGCCCCTACCACCGCCACCGCCTCTACCGCCGGCGTCTCTACCGCGACCGGCACTACCTCCGGCGCCTCTACCGCAGCCGCCTACGCAGACAGTTGTGGTGAACCTGCCGCCCGATGTCGTCGACAAGTTATCGCCGCATCAGGGTGGACTTCAACAGCCCACGGCAACGATCATCGCCGCAAGCATTGCTGTATTGGCAGCGTTGGTAGCACTTTTCGGAGTCTGGTGGCAGAGAGGCCAGGCGCGACCGCGTGAACGAATCTCGTTTGTCGCGCCAGACGCATGTTGTCGAGCGAATGGCCGAGGCGTTCGCTTTGGTCCGTTCCCTCGACGCCCTCATGCGCCGCAACCGCGGGCCCCACAGCGAATGGGCGGCAGAGAGTCATGATGCCTTCGATGAGCAAACGGAGCGAGGACGAGCCCTTGTAAGCGAGCTCAGAGTACTGGGCGCCGGCAAGTCGAGCGCAGCTTATTGGCGAGTGCTTTACCTGCAGAACATACGAGCCAAGGCAAGGGACCGCAGCGGCGCGGACACACTTGACGGAAAGAATCTGATGCAATTGCGATCAGACATGACCGCTGCATTCGAGACGGATCTCACCGGTGAGGCACCCCCGAACTACCGTGCAGCGGCAGTCGTTACGCCCCACTACTAGGGCCTCCGACCCCGTTGGGCCCCGGCCAGGGGTTCATAGGGGACGAAAAATGCCCGCCGCACAAAAAATTCCTGACTACCGCTGGCAATCAGGGCCCCCGGGAGCCCAAACTTTTTCGGCCTTTCACCTGCGGGAAAGCGATGGACATGCAGACCTAGGT
Organism: uncultured Actinomycetota bacterium; assembly: GCA_963794245.1. GTDB lineage: Bacteria > Actinomycetota > Actinomycetes > Mycobacteriales > Mycobacteriaceae > Mycobacterium. Next base: position 810,091 of record CAWCDD010000011.1, read on the forward strand.
GGCGTCCAGCCCGCCTCGGCCGAGGTGGAGCTCTCGTCGCTTCAAACGGCCAGCGAGCTTTTGCGTGCGCGCGTTCACCGCCCAGTACTGCTGATACATCTCGAAAGGCACGTAGTAGTCGTAGACCGCAGGGGCGTACTCGAGTTTGGGCAGGTGCTCTACCTTTTGGCCATCAGCGAGGTAGAGCTCGCTGTTGTCGTGGTAATTCAGGAATGAGTGCCGCCCGGTATTCGAACTTGTTGTCGGTCGGCCACTTGAATGGACCGGAGTTGGTCCAGCCCTTGCCCGCAAGCATCGCAATCTGGCGTTCGGGCTTGGAGACGACGATGCATTGGTGATCGAATACCGGTTTGCCCGAGAGGTTTTGGATCTTGACGTAGGGCGGTCCGTGCTCGTGGGGGTGTAGCCACACAGCACGGAACTGGCTTGAGTCCGTTGGTCGCGTTGACGGTCGAAGATGTAGTAGACGGCGGCGGCCAAGACGGATAGTCCCGTCAAGAGAGCGCCAACCCACGAGGAGACTGTTCCCCACACTGCCGGATCAAACGACATGGCGGCTCCTGTCGACGAGGTGCCGTGAGCTTACGCCTTCAGAAACGCTGCTCAGCCAGGTCGTTGGTCTGTGGCCAATTGCGGTCGTTCGAAAGTCGCGGTGTGGGCCCGAGGGGGCACGTGTCGGCGTGCTCGTCGCGGTTGAACGATGCTGTGCCGCAGGTGCATCGGGCGAGCTCGGTCGGAAAATCGGTCGTTTGCTTATGCAGATATTCGTGCCACTGCTGGGTGCGTTCGGGGTCGGTGCTCATCGTCCGATAGCGGAGCCGCAGACGCGTTGGCCCGGTGCTGGGATGGGCGCGGTGAACGGGTTGACGTAGGGGTTATCGCCAGGCCTTCACTTTTCGGCGGCCAGCACGTCGCGCACCGCGTCATCGACGGTGCTCAGCAGATCGGGATCCAAGCCGGAGCGGCCGCGCACCAGTATCGAGGCAGTGTTGGGAGCCGGCAGTCCCTCGGCCGGGCACAATCCGTCGGGAAGCTTGCCGATCTTCGGCAACAGCGCCAACCCGAGCCCAGACCGCACGGCGGCGTAAAGCCCGGCCAGATCACCGCATTCGGCGACGATCTCGTACTCGACGCCCTGCTTTTCCAGCAGCGCGAAAGCCGGCTCACGCAATGTGCACGGTTCGGCATAGATCACCAAAGGTAGCGGATCATCCCGTCGGACGCTGAAAGTCCGCGCGCAAACCCACTGCAGTGCAACGATTCCCGAAGCATTAGCGCGATCCAGGCCCGATCCGTCCAGCATGATCGCCAGGTCGACCAGCCCACGGTCGACCGCATCCGCCAAAGAGACGTTGCGGTCCAGCCGGAAGCGTGGCCGTCGGTCGGGAAGTCGGTCGGCCAGCACGCTGGTCAGGGCGGGCAGCATCACGTCCGCGCCGTGTTCGGTGGCACCGACCGTCAGCACCTTCTGTTCGGTCGCGCCGAGATCGTCAAGCGCCGAGTCGTGCGCGGCCAAAATCGTGCGCGCATGCCGCAGCACCCGCTGACCCATTTCGGTGAACAAGACACCGCGACCGGAACGCTGGACCACCGGCTCGCCGACCACGCCCTCGATTTTGCGCAGATGCTGGCTGACCGCGGACTGACTGAGGTGCAGCGCGGCGGCGGCCCGGTGAAATCCGCCACAATCGGCGACCGCGACGAGGCTGCGCAGCGGCGCGATGTCCAGCACCTGGGCCATCCCGCTACCCTAGTTCGATCAGCATAAATGATCAATTACCTGGGCATTATCAGTGCGTTATTCCCGGATGTAGCGTCACCGATAAGCGTTGGCGATTGATTGCGATCGCCAAAAATCGTTGGACGGAATGGGTAGGGGTTGGCGAGTATGGGGGCATGCACTTGCCGCGCATGCCCCTGACCACCGCTTCGGCGGTGACGCTGTTCTACGCGATCGGCTACCCGATCGGAGCGCTCGCGGTAGCCGCCATGACCCCGATGGCCGTCTTGGTGCTGCGATTCGGTTTAGCCGCAATCGTTCTGGCGGCCTGGGCCTTGCTGGCCAGATCGGCGTGGCCGCGGGGCGCGCAGTTCGGTCACGTCATCGTCGCGGGTCTGCTGATCCAGGCCGTGCAGTTCTGCTGCCTCTACGAGGCGCTGCTGCTCGGAGCGTCGGCAGTGCTGTGTGCGGTGGTGATCGCGATGAATCCGGTCACCACCGCGATCCTGGGCGCGATGTTCCTGCGCGAGCCACTGGGCTCGCTGCGGATCGCCGCGCTGGTCCTCGGTGTCGTCGCGGTGTTCGCCGCATGCGCCAGACGGCTGCTGGGCACACACGGCGTCGACCCGGTCATGTTGCTGCTTGTGCTCGGGCTGCTTGGCCTTTCGGCCGGCGGCGTGTACCAGCAGCGGTTCTGCGCCGGGGTCGACTTCCGCACCATGAGCGCGGTGCAGAATGCGGTCGCTCTGCTGCCCGCGGCGGCGCTCGCGGCGACCACGCCGTTCGCCGTGCACGACACGGCCAAAGCCGCCGTCGCGGTGACCGGCATGGTGCTGCTCAACGCCACGCTGGCGGTCAGCCTCTACCTGCGCGCCATCAGCTTGCACGGCGCGGCGGCGGTGGCGATGCTGTTCGCCATCATTCCCGCGGCCGCCGCGGTGCTGACCTGGCTGATGCTCGGGCAGCGCCCGGACGTCGGCGTCGCGATCGGCCTGCTCGTCGGTGGCCTCGCCTGCTGGCTGAACAGCAAGGCAGCCAGCCGGCACCGCGCGGGAAAGCCAAGCCCCGGGCCGAGAAGCCGCGGCCACGCGTCCGATGGCGGCGTGTTCAGCGTCCGACTAGGCGGCTGCCCAGCCAGCCACGGATCGACAGCCGAAACTTGTCGTACCCGGCTGCAATGATGACTTTATGTCCTCGACCGGATCCCCGCCCGCGGCGGTGAGCCCTGCCGAGCGTCTTGAGGTGTTGTTCGAGGAGTTGGCGGAATTGGCCGGTCAGCGCAACGCGATTGATGGGCGCGTCGTGGAGATCGTCGCCGAGATTGATCGCGACGAGCTGTGCGGCGTTACCGGGCGCGCGGTCGGTGGCGGCGTTGGTGGCCTGGAAGCTCGGCTCGTCATCGGCAAATGCCCGCACGATCGCCACCGTGGCGAGCCGGCTCGAGGAGTTCCCCGCTGTGTGGCAGGGCATGCGGGAGGGTCGACTGTCGCTGGATCAGGTCGGCGTGATCGCCGCGCGGGCGGCCGAGGGTTCCGATGAGCGTTACGCCGAGCTGGCGGGCTCCGCCACGGTCAACCAGCTGCGCACCGCGGTCAAACTGGAACCGCGACCGGAACCGGACTCTCAGCCGCAGCCGCACGCGCTCGATCACTAAAACCACCAACGAGGAGTTCACCTGTTGGCGGATCAAACTTCCCCACGACGACGCGGCGACGTTCGACGCGGCACTGGCGTCTCATCGTGATGCGCTGATCGCCGAGTGGAAACACGATCACGACGACGGCAAACACGCACCAGATATCGCGCCCCGTTGCCGGGCACTGTCGAGGCGTTCATGCGCCTGGTCGAGGCCGGCTGGGACAGCGAGGCGGCTCGCCGGCCACACGGGCATCGCACCACTGTGGTGGTGCACGTCGACGCGCGGCAGCACACCGCCGCATTGCATCTGGGCCCCTTGCTTACCGACGCCGAACAGCGATACCTGACTTGCGATGCCACCTGTGAAGCGTGGTTCGAACGGGACGGCGAGCTCATCGGCGTCGGCCGCGCGACCCGGGTGATCAACCGGCGGCTTCGCCGCGCGCTCGAGCACCGCCACCCCGCGTGCGCGGTTCCCGGTTGTGGGGCCACCCGCGGTCTGCACGCACACCACATCGAGGCACTGGGAAGACGGCGGCCCCACCGAGTTGGCCAACCTGGTCTTGGTATGCCCGTATCACCATCGGGCACCACCGCGGCCTGATCACCATCGCGGGAACCGCCGACGAACTCACCGTCGCCGACAGCTCCGGCCGACCGCTGTAGCCCAGCATCGCTGGCGCGCCCGCCGAATCTTCCCCCGCCCGCTGTCTCACCATGCCCCGGGCCTACGGCGAGCGCGCGCAGTGGTGGTGGTACCAACCCTTCCAGCCGCGACCATCACCGGAGTAAAAGGTGAGGGTAGGGAATGTTGAAGTAGAACAGGCGGCTATCGGGTGACGGGCCTTCGACCGGACGGAGGAGGCCGGTACCGGTAATCAGTGGCAGGTCGAGCGCGGACAGCAGTCCGGGCGCGGCCGCGCATACCGCGGGGATGGCGTTGACCATGCGCGACGAGCCCGCGATACGCGCACCCAGATCGTGGTCATGGTCCTCGGCCATCTCGAATTCGCAGCGCATGCTCGGGGAACCGTCGATCTCGACGCGATAGGCGCCACGCCCGGAAGCCAATCCGTAGCCGAGGTCCTTCGGCGGGAGACAGATGTGCGGTTGCGGCCAGTCCGGCGCGATGTCGTCGCGCATGCGCGTCACGTGGTCGACGACGAAAGTTGGCGTGTCCCCGACATACCCGGTCAGCGTCGAGCGCATCGCCGCGATCGTCCCGGCCGCGATGTGCCCGGTGGGCGTGTCGAACGACTCGGTGGCAGGGATCCGTTCGTTGTTCTCCTCGATGTGGTCGATCTTGACGCCCAGCCCCGCGGCGAGCTGGTGTAGCACCGGGCCCCAGCCGAACGTGAAGATTCCGGGCTGGGCGGCGAACGCCCGATACTCCGGCGGCTTGCCGAATCCGAGGATCTCGTACACCGCGGCCCGGTCCGGGTAGGTGGCGTAGTTGAACATCTCTGTCACGCGCACCGATTCGATGACCCGCGATACTCCGGTAAGAATAAGTGGCAGAACATCATTGGCGAATCCGGAGTCGATGCCGGTGGTGAAGAACGACACCTTGCCGTCCAGCGCGGCCTGGCGCAGCGGATCGGTGAAGGCCCGGCGCTCAGGCCCTGGGGCGTCGGGAAAGACCAGCGGTACCACCGAACACGACACCACGTTCTTTCCGGCCCGCAGGATCGACACCATGTCCTCGACGGCCTCGAGCGGTCGCAGGTTGGCGCCGGCCGCATACACCACCACGTCGGCGTCACCGGCGAGCATCGGCGCCGGGTCCTGAGTGGCCAGCACGCCCACGGGTGCGATTCCGCACAGCTCTCCGGCGTCGCGTCCGGCTTTGGCGTCGCTGTGGACGACCAGATCGGTCAGTTGCAGCTCGGGGTGGTCGATCACGCCTCGCAGGGCGATGATGCCCATCGAGCCCGGCCCCCAGACTCCGACCTTTAGCACGATTGTTCTCCTAATATTAGGACAGCTATTCTTACATTTTGGACGGATGCTAGGGAGCTGGGCATGGGTACGTCAACCGCCAAGTCACCGCCCACTTCTCGGGTGATGGACGTGCTTGGCGCGCTGGCGGATTCACCGAACGGCCGAACCTCGGCGGAGCTGGCGAAGGCCTGCGCGATCAGCACCTCGACCTGCGCCCTGGTGCTCGCCGAGCTGGAACGCCGGTCCTGGGTCACCCGGCGCGGGGACCGCCGCTTTTGCCTGGGCAGCGGGCTGTTCGGCCTGGTGCACGGGCTGCGGACGCAGTTCCCGCTGTTGGACCGCGGGCGCGATGCCCTGGCCTATCTGCACGACACCCTCGGCGCGGGCTGCTCGATGTCGAGGATCGGTGGCCGGCACTTGACCACGGTCGACGCGGTCGGGCACGGTACCGACGGCGCGCATGCCGTCGGCCAGCGTTTCCCGATCGACCCGCCGTTCGGGCTGGTCGCGATGGCCTGGCGCGACGACGATTTCGTCACGGCCTGGCTGCGGCGGGTGATGCCACGGCTGACCCGCACCGAAATCGCGCAGCATCAACGGGTACTCGCCGATATCCGGGCCCGCGGCTACGGCGCATGGCGGTTCGACGACACCCATCAATCGCTGCACAACCGCTTGGCCGGAGTACTGGCGTCGCTGGAGCCGACCGGGCAGGTCACCCGGCAACTCACCACACTGATGACCATGGTGACACTGCAGTCGATTACCGACTCACTCGAAACAGACTTGGCATCAACAGAATTCGTCGTCCTGCCGATCTTCGCACAGGACGGGCAACCGGAATACCAGATCGAGATCCACCTGGGTGGCTCCGTGGGATTGACGTTGGACGCACTCGAGGCCGCGCTCACGCATGCGCAGGGCCTGCTCGGCGCCGGGGTGGCCTGACCGGCGCGCGTGATTACCCTGAAGTCATGCCTGCCACCTTCGAGATTCGGCGCGCGGCTGACCGGGCTGTCACCACGACGCCGTGGCTGAAATCCCGGCATTCGTTTTCGTTCGGCGACCACTATGAGCCGGACAACACCCACCACGGGTTGCTCGTGGTCAACAACGACGACGTCGTGGCACCGGACGCGGGTTTCGATACCCACGCCCACCGGGATATGGAGATCGTGACGTGGGTGCTGGAAGGTGAATTGACACACCAGGATTCCGCCGGCAATCACGGCGTGATCTATCCGGGACTCGCGCAACGCATGTCGGCGGGCAGCGGAATCCTGCATTCGGAGAAAAACGATTCCTCCACGCAGCCAGTGCATTTCGTTCAGATGTGGATCATCCCCGACGAAGCCGGCATCACCCCCGGCTACCAGCAGCATGAGATCGGCCACATCGGCGCCGAACTTGTGACCGTCGCCTCGGGCATTCCGGGGCGCGATGCCGCCATCTTTCTGCACAACCGCAGCGCGGCACTGCACGGGACGCGGCTGCAACCCGGCGACACCGTCACCGCGCCCACCGCCCCGTTTCTGCACGTCTTCGTGCCGCGCGGCCGGCTCACCCTCGATGGTGCCGGCGAGCTGTCCGACGGCGATGCGGCCCGGCTCACCGATGCCGATGGCCCACGACTGACGGCGAGCGAGCCGACGGACCTGCTGATCTGGGAGATGCACGCGAAACTCGGAGGCTAGACCAAATAGAGTGGGCGTGACAGACAGGAGCCGGCATGTCGAAAGTGCAGCCGCGGCACGCGGTGCCGAACCCGAAGCGGAACATAAAAGCACTCAGAACAGTGCGATTCTGGGCACTGCCGGTCGGCGCCACACTGGCCCTCATGTCGGCGCTGTGTGCGCTGTATCTCGGGGGTATTTTGAATCCGAGCACCAACCTGCGCCATTTCCCGATCGCGGTGGTGAACGAGGACGCCGGGACTGCCGGGCCGAAAATCGTGGATGGCCTGCTCTCCGCGCTGGATAAGAACAAGTTCGACATTCGGGTCATCACCCATGACGAGGCCAAACGGCAGCTGGACCGGGCGCAGGTCTACGGCGAATTGGTGATTCCGCCCACGTTCTCGTCGAATCTGCGCGACTTCGGCGCCAGCGCCGTCACTCCCACCAAGGCGGAGCGGCCCTCGGTCACGATCTTCACCAACCAGCGGGCCGGCACCTTGGCTGCCGGCATCGCCGGGCAGACCCTGAGCCAGGCCATGGCCGCCGCTAATACCAAAGTGGGGCAGTATCTTTCGTCGGAGGTCGCACAGCAGACCGGTGGGGCGCCGTTGACCGGCGCGTCGCAGTCGGGACTGGCCAGCCCGATCGACATCAAGACGGCCGTGTACAACCCGCTCCCCAACGGCACGGGCAACGGGCTGTCGGCGTTCTACTACGCGTTGTTGTTGCTGCTGGCCGGCTTCACCGGCAGCATCGTGGTGTCCACCCTGGTGGACTCATTGCTCGGTTATGTGCCGGCCGAATGGGGCCCGGTGTATCGATTCGCCGAGCAGGCCAACATCTCCCGCTTCCGCACCTTGTTGGTGAAGTGGGGAATCATGGTGGTGCTGGCGTTGCTGACGTCGGGCGTCTATATGGCCATCGCCCATGGACTCGGCATGCCTATTGCGCTCGGCTGGCAATTGTGGGCGTATGGCGTATTCGCGATCATCGCGGTGGGTGTGACATCCAGTTCGCTGATCGCGGTGCTGGGTTCGATGGGCTTGCTGTTCAGCATGCTGGTTTTCGTGATCCTCGGGTTGCCGTCGGCGGGCGCCACAGTCCCACTGGAGGCGGTGCCGCCGTTCTTCCGCTGGCTGGCCGAATTCGAGCCGATGCACCAGGTGTTCCTGGGCGTGCGCTCGCTGGTGTATCTCAACGGTGCCGGGGAGGCGGGTCTCTCGCAGGCGCTGTTGATGACGTCGATCGGGCTGGTGATCGGTCTGTTGGTGGGTGGCATCGTCACGCGCATATATGACCGCAGCGGGTTCCACCGGATTCCCGGGGCCGTCGAGATGGCGATCGCCGAGGCGCACCAGTCGCAACACAAGGCACGCACGGGCAAGCACGAAAGCTCGGGCGAACCAAGCGACGCGAGCCCGAGCGAACCGGATCCCGAAAGCGTAAGCGACCAAACGTAATTCGGACGCGGCCTAAGTGTCACACGTTTGTTATTAATGTTGACAGTGGGGCTGGTGTGACTGATGCTGGGTATGTTGCATCCACATCAGGGCCGAAAGGGCTGCCGTGCCGACACGACGCGCCAGGTTGTGCCGACTGGCGGCCGGCCTCACGGCCATGTTTGCCTGCGCCACACTGACAAGCACCATCGCACCGCCGACCGCCCACGCCGCCGACGGCCGCGAAATGCTGGCCAGCGCGATCGGCGCCACCAAGGGCTCGTATCTGGTCTACAACTTCGGCCCCGGCCACCCCACGCCGCTGATGGACGCCAGCGGTCGCTGGTATGAGATGAACAACGGCGGACACCTGATGATCATCAAGAATGCGTCGGGGCGCCTGGCACCGCACCTGCTGGTCGATACGCATCGGGGTGACCAGGCGCGCTGCGAGAACAACCCCGGGGCCCGCACCGGCGAGGGGTTGTGGCAAGCCTCCGAGCTCTACGCGCCGCTGCAGGCATGGCAGCGGATGGGGCAGCCGACGATCGCGATCAACGCCAACTTCTTTGACGTGCGCGGGCAGAAGGCCGGTTCGTGGCGGCAGACAGGCTGCAGCTCACCGCTCGGCGCGTTCGTGGACAACACCAATGGACAGGGCCGCGCCAACCAAGCGGTCACCGGCACCGTCGCCTACCCCGGCAAGCAAGGGCTTTCGGGCGGCGGCGAGAGCTGGTCCTCGTTGACGACGATGATCCTGCCGACGGGCGGTGCGCCATACGTGGTCTGGCCGCGGACCAAGAACGACTACGACGCCGCCACCCCGGTGGTGGCGGACCTGCTCAACAAGAACGAGAAGTTCGTCGCGGTGTCCGGGATCGGGCTGTTGGGGCCCGGCCAGACGCAGCAGTTGCACGACGGCGGACCCAGCGCCGCGCGAACTGCCCTGGCCTACGTCAAGCAGCGCGACGAGATGTACATCTTCGAGGGCGGCAGCTACACGCCGGACAACATGCAGGACCTGTTCCGCGGCCTGGGCAGCGACACCGCGGTGCTGCTGGACGGCGGTGGATCGTCGGCGATCGTGCTGCGTCGCGACACCGGCGGCATGTGGGCCGGTGCGGGTTCACCGCGGGGGTCGTGCGATACCCGTCAGGTGCTCTGCGATTCCCATGAGCGGGCACTGCCCAGCTGGCTGGCCTTCAACTAAATATCTACTAGACATCTTCCGAGGCAGCGACTTTCGCCTCGCCCGGCCCGAACCGGAAGATCAGCAGGCTGACCGCCACCACGGCTGCCGTCAGCGCGAACACCGGGGCGATGACGAACCGCGACAATGTCGCGCCGAGAAAAGCACCGGCACACATCGTGAAAACCACACTGAAGCGCAGCTTTTGGCGCTCACCCGTACCACCGGCCAGTCGGCTGTCCAAACCGAGACTGACGATCGTCGACGTCAGCACCGTGGTGGAGAGTTCCTGGATTCCGAACTGACGCGCACTCGAGTGCTGCAGACCGAACGTCACCGCGAGGAAGCCGATCATGATCAGTTTGGTGTTGTCGTGATAGTGCAGCACGCCCGCACCGGCGAGGATCGACAAGCTAACCAGCAACCCGATTTCCGCTGTCAGCACGGTGGTGATCCAGGTCCGGGTCCGGTCACCGAACTGCCGGGACAGCCGGCCGCTCAGGATGGTGGTGGTGATGAAGGTGGGCAGCGCCACCGACACCGCGGTCAGGTCGATGCTGGTTCGCGGGGCCATCCAGAAGCCGAGGAAGATCACGTTGCCCGTCATGTTGGCGACGAACACGTGGCCGAGGACCAAGATACTGATCGAGTCGGCCAGGCCGGTGGCAAAGGTCAGCAGCAGCAATGCCGCAACGGTCGATCGCTCGGATACCGGCGACGTGGCCACGGGGTGAGTCTAAGGGTGCGGGGTCAGATCCAGCGAGGTCACGGTCGTCATCCTGGTCACCATCCAGCGCCCGTTAGCGCGCTTCATGAACAGCCGATAGGACAGGTACTTCAGCGCCGGGATGTTCTTGGTCAGCGGACTGGTCGAGGTGGTGTTGGTGTACACGATGACAACCGCGTTCGAACCGTCCAGCGATTCGACCGCCGCGCCGGTGACTTGGGTTCTGTTGCTGATTTTGGCTTGCTTGTTCGGGGCCACGATGGCGTCGACGAATTTGCGGTACTGGGCCTCGAAGTCACCGCCGAGGTAGCCCGACGCGCGATCGGCGAGGCTGTCCATGTCCTCCGGCGTGTAGGTCCACAGCGTCGTGATGGCGTTGGCCGCGGTGCGGGCCACGACGAGCTTGGTTGCCGCCGTGGCACGGTCGGCCAGATAGGGCTGCATGGTCGCGCCCGCGAACGCCGCGGAGCCGACGAACAGCAGGGCCGCCACCACTACGACGATGGTCATCCCTTTCCCGGCCAGCAGTTTGCGCCGTCGGCGGCCACCCTTTTTGGTCTCGGTCGCGGACTCGTCGGTCTCCTCGGCGTTCGCTTCAGGGTCACCGTCGGGCTGATCCGTCGCGTCGCGGTCGGCCGACTCGGCGGTTTCCGAGGTGACTTCGGTTGCCGCGGAGGTGCTTTCGTCGTGCTCGACGGTCTCCTCGGAGGCCACCTCTGCGGTCAGATCACCTGCAGCAGGCTGCTTATCTTCCACTGATTCCCTTCCCGCATTGCAGTTGCCGTCCAACGGTTGGTGTTCTCGAACACCTGCTTCTGATCCGGCGACTTGGACGTGACCTCGGTCGCCACCATCACGGTGACGCTGCCATCGTCGTTCCACCGTTCCACGGCCGCACCGAGGATGGTGCCTTTGGCTGGCTCCGCCCGGGCGACCTGCAGCAGGATCTCGTTGGCTTTGTCGTGATACTGCTTGGCGAAATCGCCTGTGGCTTGGGCCAATACCCGCATGATGTAGTCGTTTGCGTGATACGGGTCAAGTGAGGTGAACTCCGTCATGAACCCCGTCACGTAGTTGAGCACCTCGCGGTCTTTGGATGCGGCGTGCTCACGGGATTCATGCGAGATCAGGATCAGGGTGGACAGCGTGATCGCCACTGCCATCAACACCCCGGCGACCGAACTCGCCAGGGGCAGCCCCCACGGCCGGCGCTGCGTCACCGGGTCGGTCGCGACGAGCAGCGCTCCCTGTCCGGGCTCAAACTTGCGGCGGGGACTCATTTTCCGTTCCCCGGCGGTTTCGGTTTGGTCAGCACCGCGAGGTCGTCGACGCGCCAGTGGCCGTCGCCGTCCTTGGCGAACTGCACACGGACGGTTGCGGTGATGTATCGCTCCTCGGGCGCTGCGCCGCGCCGCCCCTGCATGAACAACAGCATCGTTGCCCGGTCCGGCGACGCCGATTCGATCGAGCCGTCGGTCACCCAGTACTCGTTGATCACCGGGTTTCCCTTTTGGACGATGTCCTGCTGAGCCTTGAGCTGACCCCGGTAGTTGTCGGTCGCCAGCGACTGGGCACGCGTGAAATCGTCGTGCAGCGACTTCGGGTCGTAGGTCAGCATCTGCGCGACGATCTTCGGCCCCTGGATCGCGATCTGTGCCCGCGTCTCATCCGTCGCCCGGTCGCGGGAGTAGACGACCGCGTAGCTGACGACGACACCGGCCAGGCACAGCCCGGCCGCGGCGAGCACCGCGATGCCCGTCCAACGCCGGATATCGGCCCGCCGCCGCTCCGGCCGGCGGGATCGCACCTCGGTGCGCAGCAGCATGTCGGCGAAGGTGCGGCGCCGCGAATCCCACAGCGGCCAAAGCCATCCCACCACCGAGACGGTGTCGAGCAGGTGAGCCAGGTCCCGCAGCAGCAGGCCCCAGGCGCCGACGGCCGCGCCGTCGCGGCGCGTCACGGCGATACCGCACAGCGCGCGTCCCAGGCTCCAGCCGAGCGTGGTCGGCAGCAGCAACCGGTTGACCAACATCGAGAGGATGGCGAGGCCGAGAACACAGATGCACAGCCACCACCACGCGCCGCGGGCCGGCACGGCGAACGACACCAACGCCATCGTCGTCGCCACGGCCGCGGCGGGCAGGACGTCGACAGCGAACGCGCAGGCGCGAATATGCCAGGGCGCCAAGGCATTCTCCGATGACACTTGGGTGTCCGTGGTGACAGTGTCCTCGACCACCACCGTCACTTCGTCACCTGGTCGAGCTTGGCTATCCGGTACTGGCCTTCGTCGATCGCCATTTTCACCCGCAGCCGATAGCCGGTTTCGTTCTGCGACTGGTCAGTGGCCACCTTCACGCGCATTGCCACCAGCACATCGATCGAGCCGTCTTTGTTGTTGCGCTCGACCGCGGCCCGCACGTCCGCGACCTGAACGTGGACGTTCGCCGACTGATAGGCCTGCACGAGCATCCCGGTGTACACCATGGCCTGTTCGCGGAACGCGCCGGTGCCGCACTCGACGATCTTTTGTTCGCTGGCGATCATCGCGCTGGTGTCGGGCGCTTGCGTCGCCGAAACGCAATCGATCGCCGCCTTGAGCGCCGCGGCGTTGTTACGCGCGATTGCCTGGCTCTCGTGGTGATACCGCAGCGCCAAATAGCCTCCGGTACCGACGCCACCGGCCAGCAGGACGAGGGCGGCGGCAATGCCGGCCAGCCACACGCGGCCCAGACCCGACGGGGGGCGCACGGAGCCAGCGGCATCAGCATCAGCATCCGCCTCGGCCGCATCCTCGGTCGTGGCGTCGGCGTCCGGCTGTTCGGCATCGTCGGCCGCCGGCACGGCCTCAGTTTCGGCCTCCGGCAGTTCGTCGGCTTCGGCTTCCGGGGTGGCTTCGCCTTCGGGGTCAGCCGACTCCTCGACCGTCACCTCGGCACTGGTCTGGTCGGCGTCGACCTCGGATTCTGAGGAATCCTCGGTCGTCACCTCGGTGTTGCTCGCGTCGGCGGCGTCGTCCGATTCCTGGCGAATCTTCGGCCGTCTCCGACGCAGACGACTAATCATCGACATCGGTGGTGGGTTCAGCCGGCTGGCGCCAGCATCTCCTTCCATCCGTCGTCTCCTGTTTTGGTCGAGTTTTCGACGGAGTATTTGACACCGTCGGGCCCTACCAGTTCACCGCTCTGGGGACTGTATACCGCTGAGGGAGGTCCGGTGGGAGTGTAAACGCACGGGTTGGGCTGCTGTCCGTTGCACTGCACGGTACCGGACCCGGGCCGGGTCAAGGGATCACTGGTCGGCGGTGGCGTCCCCGCGACTCGGTCCGAGGGTGCCGGGTTCATGCCGTTGTTGATCGACGGCGCCGGGATCACCATGCCCGGACGCACCGACTGATCGCATCGCGCTCCCGGCGCGGGGCAGGTCAGGATCTGGTTCGGGTCCCCGAACCAGGGGTTCGTTCCGGCGGGAACGTACGGCCTGGGGTCGCGGCACTCGCGCGGCGTCGCCGCCCGCTTGCCGGGGATATCCGTACACGGGATGTTGCGCGATCCACGCACACTGTTGGCCGGCGTATCCATCGGAATCTTGCAGTAGGTACCCGACGGCAACGGCGCCATGCTGGTGTCGGCCGGAGACCGCCACTCCGGGGCCGGAATGAAGCCGGTCAGACATGGCGGCGGCTGGTTGATCGACAGCGCCAAGTCGAGTGCGGCCTGGTTCGGGAATGGCGCGGCCACCGTCTGAGCGATCGAGGCACCCTGCGGCAGGAACACCAGCACCTGCTCCACCCCGGTGTGGTAGCGCTTGAGCAGGTCGAACACCACCTCGAGATTCGCCAGCGTCTGCGGCAGCGACTCCCGCACGTCGCTGAAGACCTCGTTGACCTGATCGGCGGTCGGCGCCGCTTGGGACAGAATGCTTTTCACGTTGCTGTCGCGTTGCGCGGCCTGCGCGGCGAGCGTGTTCAGGTTGCGCGCCCAGCGCTCGATCGCGTCACCCGACTTCACTTGGCTGTCCAGTACCCCGCCGGAGTTCTGGATGATGTCGTTGACGTTGGTGATGTTCGTCCGGAAATCGCCGACGATCGCCTGGGTGGAGTCAACCAGGCGCTGCAGCGCCGGGCCCAGGCCGCCGACGGACTCCGCCGTCTCGTCGAGCAGCTTGCCGATCTTGTCCCTCGGCAACGCCTCGAGCCCGCGGTTAGCGGTGTCGAGCGCCGGCCCGATCTCGGCCGGCACCGTGCCCTTGGTGATGGTTTGTCCGTCGGCGAGATATTTTCCGGGGTTCCCGGTCGAGACCAGGTCCAGATACTGCTCACCGACCGCGGAAACCGAGTGGACGTTGGCGACCGTATCGACCGGGATCTTGTAGTGGCTGTCGATGCTCATCGTCGCCTCGGCGCCATGCTCGGTCGGCTCGACGCCGGTGACCTTGCCGATCGTGATGCCCCGATAGGTCACGTTGGCCGTCGGGTACAACCCACCCGATGCCGGCAACTCGGCCTTGAGCGAATACCGGCCGATCCCCATCAGGCTCGGAACCTGCAGGTAGTAGACGCCGAGTACCAGCAGCGAGACAACCGTCAGGACCAGGAACAGCCACAGCTGGCGTCTAATGAACGGAGTCAGCAATTCCGGTCCCCCCTTTCCACCAGCGGGCCGCCGGGCGCGTCATTCGGGTTCGGCGTGTAGCGCACGTCGGGGATCATCGTCTCCGGGTCGCGGCCGAAGGACTGCTCGAGTGCCCGCAGCGCGCCCGACAATCCGGTTCCGGTGAGGAACGCGTTGTCGACGGAGCTGTAAGTCACGTCAAGCGTCAGCGAGATGTTCACATAGTCACCGCGGAACATCTTCGGGACGGTGTCGATGTCGAACGGCTGCGTCAGGATCAGCTTCAGCGCGCCGATCAGATAGGGCGACGAACGGCCGAGTTCCTTCAGCGGGCATTGCAGTGCCTGCAGGTCGGTGTGCAGCGGCGCGCGGGCCTCCGACAGGTACTGGTCGGCGGACCCGCTGAGCCGGCCCACCGCATCGATGGCGTTGATCAGCAGGTTCCTGGTGTCGGCGAAATGCTTGATCAGCGGCGGAAGGTCGGTCAGCACCCGGTCGAGGACATCCGCCCGCCCACCGACGTAAACCAGCAGCCGGTTGGTGGAGTCGATCGCGTGGGTGATGTCGTCACGCTGCTGGTTGAGCTGGGTGGTGAAGGTGTCCAGCTTGCCCAGGAAGGAGCGGATCTGTTCCCCTCGCCCGTGGAAGATGTTGTAGACCTCGTTCTGCAGCACCTCCAGGTTCGGGATGCCGCCGCCACGCAAGATCAGCGACAGGCTGGCCAGCGTCTGCTCGGTGGTCGGATACGAGGACGAGTTCTTCAGCGGAATGGTGTCGCCGTCCCTCAGGACCTCCGGCGACGGGTTCGGCGGGGCGGCCAGCTCCACGTGCTGAGAACCCAGCAGCGAAGTCTGGCCGATCCTTGCGATGGCGTTCTTCGGTAGCTTGACGCCGCCCTTGATGCCCAGCGTCAAAGTGGCCACCCAGTTCTTCAGGTTGATGGCCTTGATCGAGCCGACGAACACGTCGGCAACCATCACCTTGCTGTTGCCGTTGATCGCCAGGGTGTCCGGCACCTGCACGTAGACGGTGTAAGCGCCGGTCCCGTTGCCCGGGCCGCCCGGGATCGCCACGTTGGAGATGCCTCGCCACCCGCAGGAGCTCAGCACCGTGGCGATCACCAGCAGCACCAGACCCTGCCAGGCCCGGTGTCGGATCAGCGCGCTCGCCGCGCGTAGGCTTTTCATCGCGCGCCTCACTGGCCCAGCCCTGAGTCAGCGGGCACCGGCGGACCGCCGGCATTGGGCGCCGTCGCGCCCACTGGTGCCGGCGTCGGAGCGACAGGTCCCGGAATCACGCCCGGTCCCGGCGCCGGCGGCTGGATCGGCGTCGGAGCCCGCAGCCCGATGGGCGGCAGGATCGGGTTCTCGTCGTAAGCGTTCGGGGGCCCCGGCGGGGTCTGCAGGTTCGATTGAACGGGTTCGATGTTGGGGCCGCCCATCAGTTCGGAAAGCGACTCGGGCGTCATCAGGCCCGCGGTGATCGGCCCGACCTGCTGGCCCTGCATACCCGGAGCCACGATCCAGCCCTGCTGAGTGTTGCGGTGCGAGGTCGGTGTATCCGGCACCCAGATCCCGGGAACGGTCGTGTCCTTGTATCCGTTGGGCGGGTGCAGCCGATCTTCGGAGTACGCGACTTGCTTCGGCAAAGTCTCGGCGGTGCTGAACAGGTTCACGCCGAACGGCAGGTAGTTGAACTTGATCGCGTCCAGGACCGGCGCCAGGTACTGCGCACACAGTTCGGCGGATTCCTGGTAGCCAAGCCGGCTGCCGGCCTGAATCGAGCTGCAGATGAACTGCATCGGGTTCGCGAAGTTGGTGATCGCCGGAATGGCCACCACCGAACCGTGCGACGGGTGATAGATCTGGTTGATGTTGGCCGCGGCCGTCGGCAGGACGTGCAGGGCGGTCTCCAGCCCGTTCAGCGGATCGGGTTGCAGCAGCGTGTTCGTCGCGGTGGCCAGGTTGTTGACGTCGGTGGACAGCACCTCGCGGTTCTTGTTCAGCCACGGGCGCACGGTGGTCAGCAGACTGTCGAACTGCTGGATCGCATTGGACAGGTCGCCGTCGGAGCTCGCCAGCCGGCCGGTGACATCTGCCAGGTTCTGATTCAGCGCGACGAACTGCGCGTCGTCCTGGTGCAGCGCGTTGACGAACAGCGCCAGGCTGCGCACCACCGCGAAGAAGTCGCCGCGGCCCTCGTTCAACGCGTTCAACGCCGACGACAGGCTGTTGAGCGTGGTGTTGATCTGCTTGCTCTTGCCGGCCAGACCGTCGGCGAACGACGAGATGACCTCACCGAACGGCCCCGTCGGCTGCTCCTTGGTGGGACCCAGCTTCGAGATGATGTTGGTGATGCTGTTGCGCAGTTCGTCCCACTCCACCGGGACCTGGGTGCGCTCCTCGGGGATCACGGCGTTGTCGTTCAGCACCGGCCCACCCTTGTAGGGCGGCTCCAGCTGGATCGCGCGCGACGCCACCAGGGTGGGGTTGAGGATCACCGCGGAAGCGTTGGCGGGGACCTTGTATTTGTTCTCGTAGTGGAACGTCACCTTCATCTTGTCGCCGACCGGCTCGATGTTGTCGATCGCGCCGACCCGCAGGCCCATGATCTGGACCTTGTCCCCCTTGTAGAGCGCGTTCGCCGCCGGGAAGTAGGCGACCACGGTGTTGTTCGTCAACTTCTCGAACAGCCGGTAACCGACATAGCCGACTACGAGCGCCACGACCACGATCAGCGACCCGATGATCACCGTCGTCCGGGAAAACCTCGGTAGCCGCACGTTGCGGATGTCAAAGATGGTGCTCAATTCTGGCTACCTCCCGTGACACCGCTACCGCCCGATCCGCCCGGATTGATGAACGGTGCCGGCAACTGGTTCCCCGGTCCGGGCGGGGCCGGTGGGCCCGGCGGCAGACCCGGCGCGAATTGCGACGGGGGCGGGACCGGACCGGCCGGCGCCAGGTTCTCGGTGCGCGAGCCGGGCGGTGCTTGCGTCGGCAGCGGCACCGGTGTGCCCGGAGCGTTCGGAGGCGGATCACCCGGGCGCCCGGCGATCGGAATACCGGGAGTGGGCGGCAGCCCGTCGGGGTTCGGCGGTGACGCCGCGACGTCGACCGGCGCGGGGAAGCCGGGGCCGCCGAACGGGCCGGCGCCGGCACCCGCACAGGGCAGCGGGTTCCACGGCCGCGGCAGACCCTCGTCGCCGACGGTGACGTTGCCGCCGGGGTTCGCCGGCGTGTACGAGCACGGCGACCCGGGTGGGATGCCCGGCCCGGGATGCTCCGGGGTGCCTTCCAGCACCGGCGGCGCCGGCGGCGGTGCACCGTTGGGGAACCGGGTGCCGTTGGGGTCGGGCCAGCGGTATTCCGGCAGACCGGCACCGCGCCAGAAGTTCTCCGGGTCGATGCCGCGCTTCTTGAACGCGGCGTCCACCCACGGCTGGATGATCTGGTAGAGCGCCAGGTTGTGCAGGACCACCTTGAAGAACGGTCCCGACGCGATGGCCTCGTTCAATGACGGAAGGAAATGGCCGACCTCGGTCAGACCCGCTGCCACGTCGTCTTTGCGCTCAACCAGGATCTGGCTGATCGTGCGCAACTGCTCCAGCACGTGGTTGAGGTTCGGGTTGTCGTTGATCAGGCCCTTCACCTGCTCCGAGAAAGCGGCGATGTTGCCCAGCAGCGCGTTGATGGCTTGTCCGCGTTCGTTGAATGCGGCCAGCAGCGTCTTGGCGTTCACCAGCAGGCGGTCGACCTGCTCGCTGCGGTCGCCGAGGACGCTGGCCACCTGGTTGGCCTGGGCGAGCAGATGCTTGACCTCCGCGTCACGTTTGCCGACCGTGTCGGAGAACTTGGCGACACCGTCGAGCGCTGCGCTCAGGTGCGGGTAGGTCTGGTCGATGGTCTCCGAAAGCACATGCAACGACTTCTTGACCATGTCGATGTCCCAGCCGGAGGCTGCCTTGGTGACGTCGAAGAAGGCGTCGTAGATCTGATAGGGCGTCGTGCTCTGGCCGATCGGCAGCGAGGCCCCGGGCCGTAGCTGTTGGGAGCCCCGCGCCTCGATCTCCATGACCTTCTTACCGAGGATGGTGTCGGTCTTGATCGCCAGCCGGCTCTCGGTGCCGATGGTGTTGGTGCCGATCGAGAACTTCACCTCGATGTGGTCACCGTCGATCTTGAGGGCCTCCACCTTGCCGACATCCATGCCGGCGATGCGCACCTTGTCGCCGGTGCTGATTCCGCCGGAGTCGGTGAACTGCCCGTAGTAAGCGGGCTTGGCGAACAGGATCGGGACACTGGTGAAGCTCTGTCCGACGCCGATCACGAGCGCCGTGACCACGATGCCCATCAGGCCGATCCGAAGCCGGTTCGGGGGTTCCAGCGTTCTCATTGCGGCGTGCACCTACCCGTCGGCTGCTGGAAGAGCCGGACCGTGCGGACCGGGCCACCGCCCTGCAGACCATTGATCTTCAACGTGATGTCGCAGGCGTAGAAGTTCACGAAGTCGCCGTAGGACCCGATGGCGCGCCCGATCATGTTCAGCGCGGTCGGCACCTTCTTGAGGTAATCCTGCAGTTGATCTTGCTGGTCGATCAGCGGCTGCTGAATCCCATCCAGGTAGTTGATGGTCTTGTGCAGCAGTGCGCGGTCCTCGCCCAGCAGGTCGGCGACGGTGCCGGCGGCGTTGCTGATGTGCGCGGTGCCGCCGGCCAGTTGGTCGCCGTGGTCCTTGAGCCCGGTGATCAGCACCTCGAGGTTGTTGATGGTCTGATCGAATTGCTGGCGGTGCCGGACCGTCGTGTCCAGGACGATGTTCAGGTTCTTGATCACCTCGCCGATGGCCTGGTCCCGCTCGCCGATCTGACTCGTCAATTGCGCGGTCTGGTCGAGGATGTCGTTGATGGTGCCGCCCTGACCCTGGAACACCGTGACGAGCGCGGTCGCGATGGTGTTGACCTTCTCCGGGTCCAGCGCCCGGAACAGCGGCTTGAAGCCACCGATCAGCGCGTCGAGGTCGAGTGCCGGCGAGGTGTGCGACATCGGGATGAATCCACCCGGCGACAGCACCTTGTCGGCGCCTTCGCCCTCGCCACGCTTGAGCTCCAGGTACCTGTTGCCGATCAGATCGAGGTAGCGGATCTGTGCCGTCGTCGACTGATACAGCGGAACCGAGCGGTCGACGTTGAATTTCACCCGCACGCGCTTGCCGCCGTCGGCCAGCTGCACCGAGTCGACCTTGCCGATCTCCACTCCGGAGGCGCGGACGAATTGGCCCTGCCGCAGCCCGGTGATGTTGCTGAACTCCGCCGAATACGCGTTGGTGCGGTCGAACCGCATCTGACCGAACACCACGATGATCATGACAGTGAACAGCAGCAGCACCAGGGAGAAGATGCTGAGTCGGACGAGCGTACCGGTGATTTTCATGGGTTGATCGTGTTATCCCCTACCTGACGGCCCCAGACGTACTCGATCGCGTAGGGCGAACCGGTGTCGAGGTGGTTGTACGGCGCGATGCTGTTGCCGGAGTCCATCACCAACTCGGGTGCGGGCCAGAGGTCATGGGTGATGTGCTGCCAGCAGCCCGGCGCACCGCCCGGTCCGCCGCGGGCGTTCACCCGGGGCAGGTTCTCGGGATAGATGTAGGGGTTCGGCGCTCCACCGACCACGCCGGCCAAGCCGCCGACCAGGCTGGCGATCGTGGCTACCGCCGAGACCGGGTTGGCCAGCAGTCCGAGGCCGGAGAGCGCCTCGGTGTGGGCGTTCAGCGAGTACCCGTTGCCGGCGAGGAACGAGGCGGCCTTGGGCTCGATGTCGTGGTAGTTGCGCAGCGTGCAGAAGATCGCCGGGCTGTAGGTGTCCAGCAGTTGCGCCGACGGCACCAGGTCCTCGGCGCCACGCGCCAGGTACGGCCCGCCCTTCTCGAAGATCTCCGCACCGGTGTTGCCGAACCCGGCCGCCGACAACAGCGCTTGGTCCAGATCCTTTTGCTGCTGGTTGATCGTGCGGGAGGTGACGACGGCGTTGTTGAGGAAGTCGAACAGGTCCGGCGAGGCGTTGGCGTAGGTGTCGCCGAGGCCGGCCAGCTGCTGGATGTCGTGGCGGATCTGCGGCATCTGCGGGTTGACGTCGTCGAGGACGGCGTTGGCGTTGACGATCGACTGCCCGAACTTGTCGCCGAGGCCGGCGAGCGACTGCGCGGCCGCGCTCAGCGTCAGGTTCAGCTTGACCGGATCCACCTTCTCCGAGATCGAGGTGATGGTCTGGAACAACGTGTTGATCTCCGTCGTCACCGACCTCGCGTCGATGACCGACTGCGCGCTGAGCTTTTGCGGCGACGGGTTCTGCGGCGTCGTCAGCGACACGTACTTGCCACCGAACACCGTCGTCGCCTTGATGTCGGCGTTCACGTTGGACGGGATCAGCGACAGGTACCTGGGGTAGACGTCCAGGGTGAACTTGGCCGCCGGCTTACCGTCGCGGACGATCTCGGAGATGGTGTCCACCCGGCCGATCTCGACCCCGTTGTAAGTGACCTTCGAGCCCGGGTCCATCACCAGCCCGGCCCGCGCGGCCAGCATCGTCAACTTGGTCTTGGGGGTGAAGTCGCCGCGGAACTGCCCATAGACCATCACGAACACGAGCGCAGCGATGACCAGCAAGCCGACGCCCGCCAACTTGTAGGGCGGGGTTCGCGCTGCGTTGATCTTTCCGGGTCGGGTCATGGCGCTACACCGTTAAGGCGAAGTTCGGGTTGACGCCGTAAAGCGCCAACGCGGCGGACAACACGACAACCTGCACCGAGACCAGTGAGAAGCGCATCGAGCGACCGACGGCCTCGCCCACACCGACGGGTCCGCCGCCGGCGTTGTAGCCGTAGAAGCAGTGGGTGATCATCACGACGGCCGTGATCAGGATGGCCTCCACGAATGACCAGAACACGTCATCGGGGCGCAGGAACGTCCGGAAGTAGTGGTCGTAGGTGCCGTTGGACTGTCCGTAGATCACCGTCGTGGTGATCTGCGGGGACAGGAAAGTCATGATGATCGCCATCGAATAGATCGGGATGATCACCACGAGCCCGGCCATGATCCGGGTGGTCGCCAGGAACGAGATCGACTTGATGCCCATCACTTCCAGGGCGTCGATCTCTTCGCTGATCCGCATGGCGCCCAGCTCGGCGGTGGCGCCGGCGCCGACGGTGGCGGCCATCGCGATGCCGGTGACGACGGGGGCGGCGATGCGGACGTTGATCAGTGCGGCAAAGAAGCCGGTGAACGCCTCGACGCCGATGTTTCCCAGGGAGGCGAAGCCTTGGATGGCGACCAGGGAGCTACCGGACAGCGTGACGAAGCCGACGATGGCGACGGTGCCGCCGATCACGGCCATGGCGCCGGTGCCCATGCCGATCTGGGCGATCAGCCGCAAGGTCTCCTTGCGGTAGTTGCGCAGCGCGTGCGGGATCTGCCCAAGCGCCACCGCTCCGAACCAGGCCATCTGGCCGATGTCGTCGAGGCCGCGGCCGGCTGCGCCGCCGTAGCGATTGAGGTTTTCGGCTGCCCGGGGGAAGCGGGCGCGTAAGACGGCAGCGGTTGTCATGTCAGTGCCCCGTCCCGAATCGCACGCCGATCGTGGTCAGCACGACGTTCACCGCGTACAGCGCGACGACGCAGAGCACCACGGTTTCGTTGACGGCAGTGCCCAGGCCCTTGGAGCCACCGCGCACCGTCAGCCCGCGGAAGCAGCCGACCAGACCGGCGATCAGGCCGAAGATCGCGGCCTTGACGGTCGCGATGACGACCTCGGGCAGGCCGGTGATCGTGGTCAGGGTGGCCAGGTAGGCACCACCCGAGACGTTCTGCAGATATACGCCGAACAGGTATCCGCCCACCAGGCCGACGGTGATGACCAGGCCGTTGAGCAGCGTGGCGACCAGGGTCGCGGCGAGCACCCGGGGCACCACCAGCCGGTGGATCGGGTCGATGCCGAGCACCTCCATCGCGTCGATTTCCTCGCGGATGGTGCGCGCGCCCAGGTCGGCGCAGATTGCGGTCGATCCGGCGCCGGCCACCACCAGCACCGTGGTCAACGGGCCGAGCTGGGTGACCGCACCGATCGCCGCGCCGGCGCCCGACAGGTCGGCGGCACCGAACTGGGCCAGCAGCACGTTGAGGGTGAAGATCAGCAACACGGTCAGCGGGATCGAGACGAAGACCGTCGGCAGGAACGCGACCCGCATGATGAACCAGCACTGCAAGACGAACTCGCGCCACTGGAATGGCCGCCGGAACAACGCCCCGCCGGTCAGGACACACATCCGGAAGAACCCGCCGATCAGGGTCAGCGGCGTCTCCAGTTGGTCGCGCAAATAGCCGACCAAGTGCGGACGCGACGACGTTGTCACCACTGCCCCCTCACGCCGGCACCGCCCGCCTCGCGGCGTCGCGAATCATGTCGCACGCCTTTCCCCCTCGCCATTGCGCGGCTGGGGGGACCCCCACCCCTCGTCGCTGGGCGGCTGGGGGTACCCCTACCTTGCCCCGGACCCACATGTGTGACCACCGACTCCCTACTGGCAAGTAGTAACGGAGACCACAGGAATGTACCCGATGGCCAAGCACGTGTGAACCGCATCTGCACAATTAACCCTTCGTCAACAGTGGGCAAACGTTACAGTCTCGATCAGGTTTCCTCCCCCGCCGTGAAATCCCTTGAAGTAGCCTGCTTTTGAGCTGCGTCCGGATCTCCGTAGCGAACCCTCAGCTCAGTCTTGAGGACCTTGCCGGCCGGATTGCGGGGCAACGCGTCGACGATTTCGAGCGCCTTGGGGTGCTTGTAGCGCGCGAGCCGCTCGTTCAGGAACTCGTCCAGGTCGTCGAGCCGGGGTCCGTCCTCGATGATCGCCACGACCGCGATCGGCACCTCGCCCCACTTCTCGTGGGCGCGGCCGATGACGGCGACCTCGACGATGCCGGGATGACCAGCGAGAACGTTCTCCACCTCGGCGCAGTAGATGTTTTCGCCGCCGGAGATGATCATGTCCTTCTTGCGGTCCACCACCCAGATGTAGCCCTCCTCGTCCATCCGGACGAGGTCGCCGGAATGGAACCAGCCTCCCGCGAACGCCTCCGCGGTGGCCTCCGGGTTGTTCCAGTACCCGCTCATCAATGTGGGTGCCCGATAGACGATTTCGCCGACCTCGCCGATCGGCACGTCGTTCATGTTTTCGTCGACCACACGGGCGGCGACCGTCGGGATCACCTTGCCGACCGATCCCCGCTTACGGATCGCGTCCTCGCCCAGCAGCATGCAGGTGACCGGGGACATCTCGGTCTGCCCGAAGGCAGCCAGGATCTGGGTGCCGGGGAACGTCGCCGACATCTCCCGCAGCAGCGCATCCGGAGCGGGGGCGGCGCCCCACGACATGATCCGCAGCTTCAGGTCACGGGGGCGGGCTTGCTGCTCGGCACAGACCGCCTGCCATTGGGCGGGAACCAGGAAGATGCCGGTGACCTTCTCAGCCGCCAGCACATCGAGTAGCTGGCCCGGTTCGAACGCACCGAGGGGATAGATCACCGTCGGCAGGCCCAGCAGCAGCCCACCCAGCAGGTTGCCGACCCCGGCGATGTGGAAGAGCGGGACACCGATGAAGCCGACGTCGTTGTTGATGTCGGCGCCGTTGGTGTAGAGCCCGGTCATCGTCTGACCGGTCAAGTTGGTGTGGGTGAGCACCGCGCCCTTGGGACGCCCGGTGGTGCCCGAGGTGTACATGATCAGGGCCGGCGAGTCGTTCGGGACGTCCGCCGGTTCGGCCGCGGCGCCGGGCTCGTCGATCAGGTCCTCGTAACCGAGCACGCTGTCGTCGCCTGCGCCGCCGGCCACGATCACCGTGCCGAGCAGCGGCTCGATCTCGCGGACCCCGGTGGCCACCGGAGCCAGCACGGCTTCGGTGACCATGACCCGCGCCTCGCAGTCTTCGACCAGGAGGCCGATTTCGGACGGGGTGAGCCGGAAGTTCAGCGGAACCGCGATAGCGCCGAGCAAGTTGGTGGCCAGCATCGCCTCGACGAACTCTGGGCGGTTGAGCATCAGAATCATGACCCGGTCGCCGGAGCCGACCCCGCGGCGGCTCAGCGCTCCGGCCAGCGCGCTGACCCGTCCCTGTAGGTCAGCCCACGTCAAAGTGCGCCCCGTGAACCGCAGCGCGACGGCCTGCGGCTGCATCAGCGCGTGCCGCTCGAGCTGGTTGACCCAGTTCTGGCGCCGGGCCAGATACGGCTGCTCGTTCGGGTGTGAAGGCTGCGATGCTTGTGCCTCGTGGCTAGCAAGTTGCGCGGTCAACTAATGCCTTCCCTTCACTCGCGCACCGCTTGCGACAGGTTGATATTTGATAAAACATAGTGTTGTGTGGGTCACACTATGGCCTTACCGCCCTGATGACAAGCCCTGTTACAACCTGAAAAAGCCCTGAAAATCGCCCCGAAAGCCCTGGCCACCCACGTGAACGTACCGCTATCTACGCGACCCCACGGCAGGCGGCGACAGCTGCGCCGGGCGCAGTTGTCGGACGAGGTAGCGGGCCACCTGCGGGCAGCGATCATGTCGGGGACACTGCGCCCGGGCACCTTCATACGCCTCGATGAGACCGCGGCCGAACTCGGGGTGAGTGTCACACCGGTGCGCGAGGCGCTGCTGAAGCTGCGCGGTGAGGGCATGGTGCAACTCGAGCCGCACCGCGGCCACGTGGTGCTGCCGTTGTCCCGCCAAGACATCGACGACATTTTCTGGCTGCAAGCGACCATCGCCAGGGAACTGGCCGAGGCGGCCACAGACCACATCACCGAGACCGAAATCGATGAGCTCGAGCGCATCAACAATTCGCTCGCGGCGGCCGTCGGTTCGAGTGATCCCGAAACCATCGCGGGGATCGAATTCTCGTTCCATCGCGTCTTCAACCAGGCCGGCGGACGGATCAAACTCGCCTGGTTCCTGCTCAACGCCGCGCGATATATGCCGGTGCTGGTGTACGCGAACGACCCGCAGTGGGGTGTTGCCGCGGTCGAGAATCACCGGCTGCTGATCGCCGCGCTGCGCCGCCGCGATGCGCCCGCGGTGATCGAGCACACGGTCTGGCAATTCACCGACGCCGCACAGCGGCTGACCGAAATGCTGAACGGGGCCGGGATTTTCGGTTAGCGGAGGTTGCCGCTAGCTGGCGGCCAGCTGCTCGGCGCGCTGCTTGAGGTTGTCCGCGAGGTGGTCGAGCACATTGTTCAGCATCGACTTCACCAGCGGCGCCGGCACGGGCATCGACGGTTCGACGTCGATGTCCACCGTCAGCAGGCTCGCGGCGCCCATTTCCACCACGCTGAACAGTTGCTCCTGTTTCTTGAACAGCTCGCCCTGCTGCATGACCGTCTGGATCTGGTTCGGGCCCGGGTAGTACACGGCCTGGATGTAGACGCCTTCGAAGCCTTGATAGGCAGCGTCCAGGCGCAGCTGGCTGGGGCGGCCGTCGTCATAGCGGGCAAGTACCCAGCAGCCCGTGACACCGTCACTCCATTCCGGGTACCGCTCGAAGTCCGCGACGATGGCCATGACGGCGGGGGCGTTGGCGTCAACCTCGACGGTTTTGCTCAAAACGGGCATTGGCGAAGCATAGCCGGGCAAGCGAAAGCCCCAGCGCGGGGCGCTATCTCGGGCTCTAGGCCGATTCCTCATCGACGCAGGCCGTCGACAGCAGGGCCCGGATGGGGTCGGGAATCGGGACCGGTTTGCGGCTGGCCCGGTCGACGTAGACGTGCACCCAATGCCCGACCGCGGTGACCGGCCGCGACGCTTGACCTTCTTTCGCGCCCTCTTGGGACTCGAACACGCCCAGCCGGTAGGTCACGCTGCTGCGGCCGAGCCGTGTCACGGCAAGGCCCACCTCGAGGCTTTGCGGGAATTGCAGTTCGGAGAAATAACGGCAGCCCGACTCGGCGACGACACCCAGCGCCGGCATCGAGGTCGGCTCAAGCCCGGTGCCGATGGTGATGAAGGCATTGATCGCGGTGTCGAAAAGCTGGTAGTAAACCGCGTTGTTGAGATGGCCGAACATGTCATTGTCGGCCCATCTGGTGCCCACCGGCCACAGCACCGGGAAGTCACTGCTGGTGAGCTTCTCTGGTGCCGGCGGGATCAGCGGGTCGGTAACCATGCTGGTATTCCAACATGTTTCAGGTCCGGCATGCGGTGCCGAACCGGATTGGTTTGGCCGATCCGCGATCTGCGGCTGCTACCTCGGGTGCAGGGGTGCGATGGGTTCCACCGCGGTGTCGGGAAGACGATGACTTTCGATGTAGTCCCAGCGAATCTGATAACCGAGCCCGGGCGCCAGCGGTAGGTCGACGAATCCGTCTGGGCTGAGCGGGTCACACGGTGCTTCGAGATAGGCCGGGGCGGTGTCGTAACGGACCCCGGGCCCGAGCAGGCCACGCTCGTAATATTCGCAAACGTCTTCGCTAGTGGCACCCAGGACCTGTAGGTTCCCGAAGCCGCTCATGTGTAGCTCGCAGCGCATGCCGACCGCCTCGCACATGCCGGCCAGCTTCATCACCCCGGTAATACCGCCGCGCAAGACGTCGATGCGACTGATGTCGGACGCACGGCGCAGTATCCAGTCCGCTCGGGTATAGACACCGCCCTCGGCAATTTCGGGTGAGCAGATCGGAATATCGAGTTCATCGGCGAGCCGCGCATACGACTCGACCCGGTACTCCGGCATCGGGTGCTCGTACCAGTAGAAGCCCAGCCGTTCCAGCTCCCGGCCGACCCGCAGGGCGTCCTCGTAGTTGTGGTAGGTACCCCACGGGTCGAACATGAGCACCATCTCGTCACCCACAGCCGACCGAACCGCCTGGCACACGCCGAGATCCCACTCGACGTAGGACGGCCGGGGCAAGGCGGTCCGACGGGTCGCGGGATTCCAGTAGTGGTACGGATGGATCTTGTAGGCGCCATAGCCTTGACGCTGGCATTCGACGGCGTGGGCCGCATATTCGTCCGGACTACCGAGATTGTTGAAACTGCTTGCATAGGCCCTGACCCTCTCGCGAGCACCGCCCAGCAGCTTGCGCACAGGCAGACCGGTTACCCGACCCGCCAAATCCCACAGGGCCAGATCGATGACGCTGCAAACGTTCTCCGGCAGCTTCGCCGCCCAGAGCTGCCGCCAGATCTCCGCCCGGTCAAACGGATCCTGGCCAGTGAGGAGAGGGCTCAGGAATTGCGCTATCAGCGCCTGGTCCCCGGGCAGCAGCCCATCCTGATCTCCGTGGAAGTGACCACCGAAGTAGTAACCCTCGGCTCCCTCGTCGGTGAGTACCTTGGTCACGGTCTGCACCACGCGGTAGTCAGTAGTCAACTGGCCGAACGAGATTCGATCGACAAATGCCTCGAAGGGGACGACCTGCAAGCCGGTGATCTTCATAACGGGTCATTGTCCGGCGTCCCGGAACACTCGTAGTAGGGGCAAACGTCCTGAACCGGGGCGCGACCGCCGCCTGGGTTCAGATCCCATACCAGACGCGATGCAGAGCATTGCCTTGCAGCGTGAACAGCCGCTGCGAGTCCGACCAGTCGGGCAGCAGTGAATCGAAGCCGTGGCAGGTGCGGGGAAAGACGTGCAGTTCGGTGGAGACTCCGGCGTGCAGTAGCCGCTGCGCGTAGTCGATCGCTTCGTCGCGGAACGGATCGACTTCCGCGCAGGTGATCAAAGTTGGTGGCAAACCGCGTAATTCGGTACGCCGGGCCGGCACGGCATCCGGTGATCCTTCGCCGAGGTAGTAGCGCCACATCAGTTCGGCTGCCTCGCTGTCGAAGGCCGGACTGGTGCGAAACTCCGCTTTCGACGCGGTGGCGCGATCATCGAGCACCGGCTGGTGCAGCAGTTGGAACACGACGGGCGGCAGCGATCCGTCGGCGGCACGCTGCGCCATGGATGCGGCCAGGGTGCCCCCGGCGCTGCTGCCCGCGACGGCCAGTCGCGCGGCGTCGACGTCCAATTCCGCCGCGCTGCCGGCCACCCAGTTCAGCACCGCGATCGCGTCGTCGAGCGCGGCCGGATAGGGGTGCTCCGGGGCCAGCCGGTAATCGACTGACACCACCGTGCAGCGGCCGCGGCGGGCGAGTTCGGCGCACTGCCGGTGATCGGTGTCGAGGTTGCCCAGCACGAATCCACCTGCGTGGCAGTAGACGACCGCCGGTGCCGGCGACGGCCCGCCGCGATAGATGCGGACGGGGACGACACCGACTTCATCGCTGGTGATCGCTACGCCCGGCATCTCGGTGAGTGCGGCGGCTTCCCGGCGGCGCTGGTCGAACGGCCCGCGCATCAGCTCGATCGCCTCCGGGGAGAAGGCCGTTCGGGTGGTCGCAACCGCGCGCAGCGCGGGATCGAGGCGCGCGGCGCCGTCCAATTCCGTCATCGACTCGACCGCTGGGGCGCGATGACAGCCTCGCCGTCGGCAGCGAACACGGCGTTCGGTGGGCGACGGGAGAACATGAAGTCGGCGGGCTTGAACCTGCGCGTCATCTCCCAGAAGCTGCGCGCGCTGCGCGGCCACTGCGTGACCACGCGCCCATTCGCGGCGCGGAAGTAGTTGCTGCACTGGGTGGTCCACACGGTGCCGACCATCCACTGGTCGATCTTGGCGATGAACTGCGCCAGCGCCGAGGGCCGCACCGCCACATACGTCTTGCCCTTGCGACGCATGTACTTCAGCGCGCGCACGATGTAGCGTGCCTGAGCTTCCAGCATGAAGATCACGCTGTTGGAGCCGACGTTCGTGTTCGGTCCATAGAGCATGAAGAAGTTCGGGAATCCGGGAACGGCCATGCCGAGATACGCATGCGCCCCATCGCTGAAGACCTCGCGCAGTGTCGTTCCGCCCTCCCCGGAAACATCCAGCTGTCCGAGGTAGTCGGCCGCCGCGTAACCGGTGGCGCACACCACGACGTCGACTTCGCGTTCGGTGCCGTCCTCGGTGACCAGCGATCGGGCCCGCAGGTATCGCGCGGGACTGGTCAGCACTTCGACGTTGGGCCGGGTCAGCGCCGGCAGGTAGTCCGACGAGAACACCAGCCGCTTGCAGCCCATCGGGTGATCCGGAGTCAGCCTCTGCCGCAATTCCTGGTCGGCAACGGTCTTTTCCAGCAGGCCGAGGGCGATACCGGTGAAATCCCGGGTCTTTTCGCTGCCATGCTCGATCACCGAGATGTTGGATTCGCTGCGCAACCACAGCCGGGTTCGGTACAGCTTCTTGGCGAACGGCAGATGGGCGAAGGCCCAGCGCTCCCGTCGGGTGTAGTGCCGGTCCGGCTTCGGCAGAATCCACGTCGGCGAGCGTTGCACCGAGTACACCTGGCCGGCCACCTTCGCCAATTCGGGCAGCAGCTGCGACGCTGTCGACCCGGTGCCCAGCACGGCCACCCGTGCGCCCTCGAGCTCGACCGAATGGTCCCATCGCGACGAGTGCATCACGGTTCCGGTGAACGGCTCCTGCTCGACGAGTTCCGGAAACAGCGGCCGGGTGAACAGCCCGACGGCGGAGACCACGACATCGAAGCGGTGTTGTTCGCCGCTGCCGGTGGTCAGACACCACTGCTGGGAGGTTTCTTCCCAACGCGCCGTGCGGATTTCGGTGCGAAGTTTGAGGTGGGGCCGCAGCCTGTATTTGTCGGCGCAGTGCTCGAAGTAGGCGAGGATCTCGGGCTGCGGCGACCACAGCCGCGACCAATGCGGATTCAAGTCGAAGGAGAACGAATACAGATGCGACTTCACGTCGCAAGCCAGGCCCGGATAGGTGTTGATCCGCCAGGTGCCACCGACGTCGTCTTCACGGTCGAAGATGGTGAAGTCGTGAAAACCCGAGCGAGCCAGCAGGATTCCCAGCGCCAGCCCGCCCGGACCGGCACCGATGATGCCCACCGACAAGTCCGTTCTCATGTCGTCCTCATCGAATCTGTAGACATTGCCCACCATCGACGACCAGCTCCGAACCGGTGATGAACGACGCCGCGTCCGACACCAGGAAGGCGACCGCGTCGGCGATTTCGGTGGGCTGCCCCAGCCGCCCGAATGTCGCCGTCGCCGTCAACCGGGCCTGTGTGTCCTCATCGAGCATCGAGGTCGCGATCGGTCCGGGGAACACCGCATTGACCCGGATACCGGACGGGGCCAGTTCGGCCGCCGCGGTCTGGGTCAGACCCCGCAGCGCCCACTTCGACGATCCGTAGGCGCAGTGCGCGGGGAACGGGCGGATCGCTCCCGTGCTGCAAATGTTGACGATGGCCGCGTGTTCGGCCTCCCGCAGCTGACCGAGTGCGGCGCGCATGCCCAGGAACGCACCCAGACAGTTGACCCGCCAGGAATTTTCGAAATCCTCGACCGTCTCGTCGGACAGGGCGGCGCGGTGCAGCACCCCGGCGTTGTTGACCAGTGTGCTCAGTAGCCCGAATCGGTCCACCGTCTTTTCGACCGCGGTCTGCCATTGCTGTTCGCTGGTCACGTCGAGCTCGATCGCGATCACCTCGGCGTCACCCAATTCGGCGACCGCGGCGATGAGGTCATCGGCCCGCCGGTCGCAGGCCGCCACGGAATACCCCTGCGCACGAAGCTTTTTAGCGATGGCCCAGCCCTGGCCGCCCGCGGCTCCGGTGACGAGTGCGACGCTCATGATGACGGCACCTCGGGGCTGTCGGACAGACCGTGACTGGTGACGAATTGACAACGCCGCCGCTGGAAACGCCACTGCCCGTCGCGGCGGAAGAATTCGTCGTCGTACAGCGCGGGCCGCAGGTGCAGGTCGCCCGCTCGGACGAACAGCACCTGCGAGCGTGCGGTCGCGGTGTCGTCGACGACGTCGATGCGCGAGACACCGGTCATGTGCAGTCCGCGGGGCGCATCACGGAACATTTTGGCAATCCCCTCGTGTCCGGCGAAAGAGCGTCCATAGACCAAGAATTCCGCGTCGGCGGTGAACAGCTGCATGCACGCATCGATGTCGCCTGCGTCAAGGGCGAGCGCATAGCCGGCTATCAGTTCGCGAATCGCCGTTTGGTCGTCGGTCACTGCCCGGTCGCCTCGCGTAGGTGCTCGGTCGCTCCGCGCCGCAACGCCTGCGATTCGGCGGCCAGCGTGATCATCCGAAAGCCGAGTTGCGCCATCCCGTGACCGGTCTTGCCCTCGCTGGCGTGAATCCCGGTGACCAGTCCGGCTTCGGTGGCGACGCGATGGATGTGCACGATCGCGTCGAGCATTTCCGGGTGTCTCGTCGATCCCACCGGGGCGTGGCCCATCGAGATCGCCAGATCGGCGGGCCCGATATAGATTCCGGCCAGCCCGTCGACCGCGCAGATGTCGGTGAGAGTCGTTAGCGCCGCGGCGGTTTCGATCATCGCGAACACGCTCACCCGCGCTTCGTGGTCGCCAGGGTCGAGCCCCAGGCCAGGGCGCAACGGGCCGAAGCTGCGGATGCCCGCCGGGGCGTAGCGGGTGGCGGCCACCGCCGCCGCGGCCTGGTCGGCCGACTCGATCATCGCGATGAAGACAGCGTCGGCTCCGGCGTCGAGCACCCGGCCTATCGGCGCCGGGTCGGCATTGGGCAGCCGAACCGCGGTCGCGATGGGCACCCGCTCGAGGCGCCGCAGTATGCCGGCGATATCGGCGTCGTCGAGGTAGCCGTGCTGGGCGTCGAAGCCCACGTAGTCGTAACCGGCGCGCGCGAATTCCTCCGGTCCGATCAGCGTCGGGCCGGTGATCCACCCGCCCCAGATCGGGGCGGGTTTGTCCAGCACTTCACGGAAGATGCTCACTGCGCGATCGCGATCTTCACGCGTTCGGGAACCGGTCGGCACGCCAGGTCGAATGCACCTTGCACGTCGTCGATGTCGAAGCTGTGCGTGAGATAGCAGCCGAGCAGTTCGGGATGTTCGGCGGCGAACTTGGCGGCCAGCTCGAGCACCCGCCGCCGGTCAAGCGTCACACCGGATTTCAGGGTCAGGTTGTTGCGCAGCATGAGACGCATGTTAATCGGGTAGGCCTCGTCGTCGGCGACGCCGAAGTAGAAGACGGTGCCGCCGGGTGCGGCGGCTTCGACGGCGTGCCCCAGGGTGGCGACCTGATGACCCACGGCCTCGATCACGATGTCGGCGCGGTCGGCGGGCGCCAGTTGACTGACCCACCGATCGCTGGTCGCGCGAACCACGTCGTCGACGCCGAATGTTGTTGCGAGGCTCTGCCGGTCGACGGGGTCAACGCCGGTGACACGCCGGGCGCCGGCCGCCTTGGCGACGTAGGAGAACAGCAGCCCGATCGAGCCCTGGCCGATGATCGCGACGTGCCGGCCGGCCAGGTCGCCCAGTTGCTCACAGGCGTAGAGGACACACGCCAGCGGCTGCAGTCCGACCGCCTGCGCGGCGGTGAGTGCCGGGTCGTACGGCGCAAGCCCGTCGCCGTCGCTGATCACCCGCTCCATCATCCCGTCGAAACCGGAGGCCCAGCCCACCACGCGATCGCCGGGGCGGTGCTGCCGATGCCGGCTGGCGATCACCTCGCCGGCCACTTCGTGGATCGGGAAGCCGTCTTTCTCGGCGGCGCTTGGCCCGTCGTCGCCCGGCAGCCTGCCCTTGGCGCCCCGAAAGCCCGGCAGGTCGCTTCCGCATACCCCGGCGGCCAGGAACCGCAACAGCACCTGACCGTCGGCCAGGCTGTCAGCAGTCTTGTCGGGGATCGACGTGCGCTCGAACACATACGGGGCGATGATCCGGTAGGACCACACGTCAGACCTCCACCGGGATCTGGTTCCATCCCCACTGGAAGCTGGACGGCAGGCGGGTGGCGCCCTGGCTCTTGATCTCGAAGTCGGGCACCCTGCGCAGCCATTCCTGCACCAGCACAGCCACTTCCAGCCTGGCCAGGTGATAGCCGATGCAGAAGTGCTGGCCGCGGCCGAACACCAGAGAGCGGGTGATGGGCCGATTCCAGATGAACTCGTCGGGGTCGGGGTACTCCCGTTCGTCGCGATTGGCCGAGGCGAGCAAGGTGATCACGCGCTGGCCCGGCTCGATGGTTTGGCCGTGAATTGTGAACGACCGGCGTGCCGTTCGGGCGAACCACTGCGCGGGCGCGCAGTACCGCAGCATCTCCTCCCGGGCCACCCCCACGTTGGCGGCGGGATCGGCACGCACCGCGGCGAGCTGGTCGGGCCGCCGGCTGAGCTCCCACAGTCCGTGGGCAGCGATCTTGGGTACGGTTTCGGTGCCCCCGATGAAGATGCACAACATCTGAGTGGCGGTCTCGACATCGTTCAGGGCACTGCCGTCGGGCAGCCGGTAACCCAGCAGCCCGTCGACCACCGGAAGCGGGCCGCCGGATTGGTCGGCTCGGCGCCTTTGGACCACGGGTATCAGGTACTCGAGGTAGTTGGGACGGGACTGCGCGGTGTCGACGCCCTCACCCGGCGCGGCGAGGCTACCGGCGTTGACCGCGGCCAACACCTGCGGTGCGAGTTCGGTTGATATGCCCAGCAAGTCGCAGACCATCGAGGCCGCCACGATTCCGCCGTAGTCCTGAGTCAGATCGAACGACCCCTGCGGCAGCAGCAGATCGAGGCGCTCGTTGGCCAACTCCCGGATCCTGGCCTCCAGCCCGGCGACCGACCTGGGCCGCAATGGCTGCGAATGCGCGCGACGGATCTCGCCGTACAAGTCGGCGTCGAACACCGCGTGAAACGGCAAGGGATGCAACGGCGGATCCTCGACCGGCCCGGTGTTGTGCTTGGCCAGCACCGCCGCGGCGGGCAGGGTTCCCTCCGACGCGATGAAGGTTCCATCGTTGACCTCGAGAACCTGCCAGATGTCGTCGAAGCGGGACAGGGCGAACGTATCCCACTGCGGCATGTAGTAGACCGGATAGTCGTCGCGCAGAGTTCGGTAGTACGGCAATGGATTTGCCATGACGTCCGCGTCGAACGGGTCGTAGGCGAAGGCAGAGGTCGGGGCCGTCACTGCAGCGGGGAGGGCGGTAGGGCGTGCAGAATCGAGTCTTCCCAGCCGTCGCGCAATGCCGGCGCCACGCTCATCCAGGTGACGATCTCCGACGGTGGGCTCTCCTTCCACGAGGGGTAGTGGTTGGCGAAGCAGTCCCAGCCGCCATCCAGCGCCCAGTAGTGGATGACCTCGTTGTAGCGGAAGGTGGTGGTGAACGAACCCAGCCAGCGCTTCCCGGTGCGCTCCGACCACGGGACATAGAGCCGTTCCAGCTCGCGGATGTAGTCGTCTTGACGTCCCGGCTTGGTCTGCATGATCTCCTGAATCACCAGCGTCGCAGCGAAATTGGCCTCGCGCAGCTGGGCAAGAGTTTTATTGCTGGGCGCGGGGTACATGATTCGCCCTTCCCCCGCGGCGCCGATCTCGGCCAGAAATGCCGACCACTTGCCGGCCGCGGCCTCGTGACTGCCCCCGCGCGCCTGGGCCGCCCCGATCTTGGCGTAGTCGGCGAACCCGTCGATCTCCCAGATCACGGTCACCTGTGGCCAATGACCGTTGTAGGGCGTGGCCTCCCAGATCGCGAACAGCCGGGCGCCGAGCTCGTCCATCATCGGTTGGTAGGTGTCGGCGAAAACCTCGGTGAAGCGGTCGGCAACTCCGGATCCCAGCGAGATCGTCTCGTGCAGGTAGAGCAGGGTGTGGCCGTAGTACTTCTTCATCAGTCGAGCCGGACCAGCTCTGAGTCGACGCGCGGATAGCTCGCCTCACACAGCAGCGTCTCGGTCGGTTCGACTAAGGCGGACGGGATCCCGGCTGCCGCAAGGGCGTAGCCCTTGAACTTGCGCGCCGCCGCGGACAGCACGTGCTGCGCACGGGTCATCCCGCGGTTCACTCCCAACGGCCATCCCTCGCCCCACAGCGCGACCTCGGTCAGCCGGTCGCCCAGGGATTCGAGCACCTTGTCACGCACTCGGGCATCGGCGCTGAACGCCTCGGCGCTGACCGCCAGCGTGTGGCTCGTCGAGCCCATCGCGGTCGGGACGAATTCCGATTCGGTGTCGACCACGCCCACCCCGAGGATGCGCAGCGGCCGGGTATCGCGGCTGACCGGCAACAGCACGGTCACCTCCCAGCCCGCCATCACCCGGTCGTAGAGCCATCCCCCGGCCGAGTGCACGACATCGACGGCACTACCCGCCACCACGTCCAGTCGATATCGCAGGCACTCGCCGTCTCCCTGGGTCGCTCGTCCAGCGCCAACCCGCCGGCTCGGGCCGATGTCGAACGTCGGAGTGACCATCAAATCCGTTCCTCACCGCCACACCGCGGAGTGCAATGGCTCTACGGCATCTGACTGCAGCGCTTGTCATGGGCTTCTCATGGGCTCACGCCGCCTCACACAACGGGTGACGCGGCTCATGGCACAGCGTGACACTTCTAGCGAAATTTGTAAAGCTTCTCCGGAGCGGTCAGGAGTCGCGACGGGCCTTCAGTTCGGCCAGAATTTCTTCGGTGTGCTGCCCTAATTCGGGGGCCGGCCAGCGGGGAGCCCACGGTGTGCCGTGGAAATCCGCCGGGGTGGCGACCATCGACACGCTGGACTCTCCGTCGGGTACGTCGACGATGCCGCCCGCAGCGTGGAACTGCTCATCGGCCACGACATCTTCGATCGAGTTGATCGGCGACCAGAAGAAGTCCGGTTCGGCCGCGAAAGCCTCCGCCCATTCGTCCAGCGAGCGGGTTGCAAAGATCTGGTCCAACTCGGCGATCAGCTCCACACCGTTGGCGAAGCGGGCGCCGGCGTCGCTATATCGCGGGTCGTCGAGCCATTCGGGGTGCCCGACGACACGGCACAGCGGCGGCCAGTGCCGGTCACCCTCGAGGCCGACGATCCAGAAGCGCCGTCCGTCGCCGGCCGCGTAGTTGTTCATGCACGGGTTGCCCATGGTTTCGCGTTGCCCGATCGCGATCGGCTGGCCGGTCAGCAGATAGGTGTTGAGGTCGAAGCTCACGGTGTAAGCGCCCTGGCGATACAGCGAGGTCGTCACCAGCTGACCGGCCCCGGTGCGTTCGCGGGCCAGCAGCGCCGCGCAGATGGCCGCGGCCAGGGTCATGCCAGCCGAGTGGTCGCCCATGCCACCGCGCTGGAACGGCGGAGTCTGGCCGGGCCGGGTGAGCAGGTGGGCCACCCCGGCGCGCGACCAGAACGCGGCCACGTCGTAGGCGGCCCGGTCTGCGTCGGGGCCGGTCTGGCCGTAGCCGGTGATGAGGCCGTAGACCAGGCGCGGGTTGCGGGCCGACAGCGACTCGAAGTCCAGACCCAGGCGTTGCAACGCACCGGGACGGACGTTGGTCACGAAAACGTCTGCGTCGGACAGCAATTCGAAGGCGGTATCCCGGCCCTCGTCGGTGGTGAGGTCCAAGACGATGCTGCGCTTGGAGCGGTTGTCCAGCTCGAACGGCGGGTTGACGCCGAGGTCGCAGCCCAGCATCCGGCCGAACATGCGGCCCGGATCGCCGGCCGGCGGCTCGATCTTGACGACGTCGGCGCCCCAGTCGGCCAGGATGCCGCTGGCGGCCGGCCCGGCCACCCACACTCCGAGTTCGACGACTTTGAGGCCTGCTACCGGTCCTGCCATGGGTACGTTCCTACTCCGTACGGTCGCGGCGTGTTCTTCCTGGGTCACCGGGTTGATGTCCGCAAGGCTTTCCGCTCAGGCATTCCAACCCGGCAAGACTTCGGCGTCTTGGTCTGCCATGCACAGTGGGAGCATCCGCGAGTTGCGGCGCTAGTGACCCGGCAATCCGGAGGTAACGGCCGGGGCAGGGTTGGCCACCGGCAACTGGCCTGGGATAGGCGGGGCGTTGCCAGCTACGCCCGGCAGCGGGAAAGGCATTTTCCCGTTGGCGACCGATGCCATCATGCCCGGGCATTCCATTTGTATCGCCATAGTGGCGACAATCCCCGCCATGCCCGGCGAAAGGCCGGTTTTTCCGGACAATTGCGAGGCCACCGACGCGAGCGTCGCGCCCGGCTTCACCAACATTGGACAGATCGACTGCCCGATCCCGGTGAGGGAGCTGGTGACTGAGCCGTTGGGCGGGTCCGCATGCCCGGGGGCCGGTGCCGTTGCTCCGGCCGTGAGGACTCCCACCGTAACCACGAGTGGACGAAGCACCGCTGAAGCCGCATTGCCGCGACCTGCCCGCGCCTCGGGTGGGCGAACCCGTGAGGCGCGACGGACCCTGTCAATCCTTTTGCGGTACATCGTCAGTGCGGTCATTGATCTCCTGGGTGGTGGCGGAAGTGCGCAAGCCGCACTCAATTTCACTTTGATAACAATGGGCGCCTTTTGTCTCTTTTACGACACGGTTAGGTCAAGCTTTGTGATCTGGCCGTTTCCTTATCGTTGCCTCAAGTGCGTTGCGACACTTCGATGTTTGCTACAGGTCCGGCTGCCAGTTGTTAATGGGTCAACGCCTACCGAAGTGATGTGACCGGGTAGCCGGCTCGGCCTCTGATCTGCCCACCGATGATTCTGCGCCGCCCGACGTATCGGAATACATGCGGACACCGTGCAACAGCCGGCCGCGGTAAGCCCACCGACAGGTGCGGCCTACCGACACCACACAAGAAAGGAGATCGTCATCGTGGTGACAATCTCGGGCAGATCGGTTCTGATTACCGGAGGCAATCGCGGCATTGGGCGCGCGCTGGCCGAGGAGGCCCTGAACAGAGGGGCCGGACGGGTATACGTCGGTACCCGAAAATCGTTGGCCGACAACGACGATCCCCGTGTGACGCCCTTGGCACTAGACATCACCAACGGCGCGGACATTCAGCAGGCCGTGGACAAGGTCGGTTCTCTCGACATCTTGATCAATAATGCCGGTCTGGCGCTTTACGATGATTTAAGCGATCCTTCCGCGCTCCAACGGCACCTCGAGGTGAATCTCTTCGGCACCTACGCCGTGATCCAGGCATTCCTGCCGGCGCTGGCTCACTCCGGGGGATCGATCGTCAACAATCTGTCGGTGAATGCCTTGGCTCCCTTGCCGCTCATTCCCGCCTACTCCATCTCCAAGGCTGCCGCGTTCTCCCTGACGCAGTCGCTGCGGGTGATCCTGGCCGGAAAGGGCGTTCGGGTCCATGCGGTGCTGACCGGTCCGGTGGACACCGATATGACCCGAGGTCTCGAAATACCCAAGGCCACTGCACAATCCGTGGCGCAGGGCATCTTCGACGGGGTGGAATGCGACGACGATGAAATCTTTCCCGATCCGATGTCGCGGTCGCTGGCGCAGAGCTGGCACGAGGGCGCCGCCAAGATCCTCGAACACCAATACGCGGCGTTGCTCGCACAGGCAGAGTCCGTCATCGGCTAAGCCCACGAGCCGAATTCAGCTCGACCCCTTGTCAACTCAACGAGATCATGACTGCCGCTACGGCGGTGAATGGAGAACAGACATGTCGCTTCAAAACAAGAACGCCATTGTTTACGGCGCCGGAGGAGCGGTGGGGGCCGCGGTTGCCCGCGCGTTCGCCCGCGACGGCGCCTGCGTCTTCCTGACCGGACGAGACATAGGCGTCCTCGATGCGCTAGCGAAAGAGATCGTAGCCGCCGGCGGGACCGCGGAGACCGCACGGATCGACGCGATGGACGAAACCGCTGTGGCGAGCCACCTCGACAATGTCGTGGGTACGGCTGGCACGGTTGATATCTCGTTCAACGCGATTGGGATTCCGCAGCGAGGGATACAAGGAATTCCTCTCACCGAGCTATCGGCAGAAAGCTTCGCGCTACCGATAGCCACCTATCCGTGGGCGCATTTCATCACGGCCAGAACGGCTGCACGTCACATGATCAAGCAACGGTCTGGGGTGATCCTGATGCACACACCCGAGCCTGCCCGCCTCGGCGTGCCGCTGACCGGTGGTATGACCCCCGCGTGGGCGGCGCTCGAAGGCCTCAATCGGATGTTCTCAGCGGAATGGGCCCCCTACGGTGTCCGCGCCGTATGCCTGCGCACCACTGGCATAGAGGAAACGGCGACGATCGACACGGTATTCGGCCTGCACGCCGACGCATATGGCACCAGCAGGGAGCAATTCGCGGCGGCCGTCTTGAATACATCTCACACGAAGCGCGCGACCACCCTGGCAGAACTCGCGGATGTGGCCGCTTTTGTGGCCTCCGATCAGGCCGCAGCACTCACTGGGACGGTCGTCAACTTAACCAGCGGAGTCATCGTCGACTGACCAATCTCCAAAAGCGTTCGGCCGACATCCAGATCCGGGGCAGTGACGCCGCCCGACGGCGTTAACCTAGGCACCATGACCTTGGTGGCCGGACGTGGTCCCCTCAGTAGCGATCCGGCCGGGCGGTTCTCTCCCCCGCTGCCCGGCGACGTGGTCTACATCGAGCCGCACCCACGACGCGTGCAGGCGCTGCGGGACGGACGCCCGGTGATCGACACCGAGCAGGTGCTGATGATGCACCGGCAGGGTCGCCCGCTGAGCTATCTGTTCCGGGCCGACGAAGTGGGTGACCTACCCGCCGAACCCGAGCCGGAAGCGCCGGGTTTCGTTCACGTGCCGTGGGATGCCGTCGACACCTGGCTGGAGGAGGGCCGCGAACTCGTTCACTACCCGCCGAATCCATACCACCGCGTCGACTGCCGTCCGACCAAACGGCGCCTACGCGTCAGCCTCGCGGGCTGCACGCTGGTCGACACGCACGACACCGTGATCGTTTTCGAGACCGCGCTCGCGCCAAGGCTTTACGTCGATCCCGCGCACGTGCGCACCGATCTGCTGCAACGCTCTGACACGTCGAGCTACTGCAACTACAAAGGCTTCGCCACGTATTGGTCCGCCGTCATCGACGGCGATGTCATCGACGACATTGCCTGGAGCTATCCGGATCCGCCGCCGGAAAGCCTTCCCATCAAAGGCTTTCTGAGTTTCGACGACGCGCGGGTGGACGTGCAGGCCGAGCTCCCGCTCAGCTAGCCAACGCAACGATCGCGAACATGAATAGCACCCCGGCGAAGGTGCATGCCAGGGTTGCCGCGGTGCGATGCCCGGTATGTGCTTTCGGCAGAATGTCGGCGCTCGCCAAATACATCAGGAATCCCGCGAAGAAGCCGAGGTAGACCGCGAGGATGCGATGGGGAATCGTCACGATCAGCGTGAGAGCCGCACCGACAACCGGCGCGACAGCATCAGCGGTCAGCAGTGTCAGCGCCCTTCGGCGGTCATTTCCATAGATCGACGTGATGGTGTAGGTGTTGAAGCCGTCCGCGAAGTCGTGGCCAATCACCGCCACCGCGACCACTGCTCCCACGCCCGCGCCGGCCTGGAATGCGGCACCGATGGCGAATCCGTCCATGACGCTGTGGCCCACCAACCCCGATGCCGCCAACAGTCCAACGCTGGGCGCTTCCGCGATATCCGCGTCATTCGCCCGCTGGCCGCGATGAATACCGACGGTGTGTTCGACGACATGCAGCACGAGAAAGCCGAGAACGAATGCCAGGAGCGAAGCAGGGATACCGAATAGCCGCCAAACGCCTTGGCTCAGCGCTTCCGGCAACAGGTCGAAGCTCACCGCACCGAGCATCAACCCGGCGGCCAAGCCGAGCACG
Source organism: uncultured Actinomycetota bacterium (assembly GCA_963794245.1). Classification (GTDB taxonomy): domain Bacteria; phylum Actinomycetota; class Actinomycetes; order Mycobacteriales; family Mycobacteriaceae; genus Mycobacterium. The sequence goes on from CAWCDD010000011.1 coordinate 851,718, forward strand.
AGATTACGGTAGGAGCCGATCCGCAGCGCCGCATAACCGCCCAACAAAGTGGTGAGGAACGAGCCAAACGCCACGAGAACGGCCACCGCGCGGCCCACCTTTCTGCCGCCGATTCAACCGGAGCAGCACGGCCCAAGAGTAGGGCGGTGAGTCCGACGGCGGGACAGCGGGACTCTGCGCTCAACCACCGTAGCTAGGGCGTCCGAGCTTCAGCTCGTGCTGAGCGATCATGTTGCGGAAAACCTCCATGGTGCCGCCGTATATCCCGGCGGGTATGCCATGCCGGAAGATGAACTCGACGGCGCCGTCGTCCGCGGAACCCGTTGTATCAGTGGGCAATGCCGATGCTGCCCCCAACATGTCCATCAATTCCGGTGAGACGTCACGCATTGTCTGAATGAGCGCCACGCGTCCGTACATTCCGGGAGTCGACAGCGCCGCCTCCATGCGCGCCAAGCTGCGCCCAAGCCGGTATTTCAACGATTCGTCGTCGATCGGGCGCCGCCCGTCCGCACCGGGCGTGGACAGGATCGCCACAACTCCGTCGGCCGCCTCGGCCATCAGGTGGCCGTGCTCTGACATCATCGAAATGTTTTGCAGGCCATGGTCTTCAGTCTCGGTAATGCCGTGTTCCGCGTCGAGAGCGAACCGCATCACCGTCCAGCCGGCATTGACCTCACCGATCCGGTAGAGGTCATCGACCCGTACGTCGCTGTAATACACGATGTTGGTGCGGTCGCCGTCCAGCGTGCGGATGCCCTGGATTTCGATGCCCGGGGAATCCAGCGGCACCAGGAACATAGTCAGGTTTTTGTGTTTGCGGCCCTGCGGATCGGTGTTGGTAAGCAGGAAGACATACTTGGCGTTCTGCGCGTTGGAGGTAAACATCTTGGAGCCGTTGATGACCCAGCTCGATCCATCCGCTTCCCGCACGGCTCGGGTCTTGCAGGTCGCGACGTCGGAGCCGCCCTCGGGCTCGGTGTAGCCCAGACACAACCGGATTTCACCGGACAGCACGCCCGGAAGTACCGCGTCGACGAGTTCGGGTGCGCCGAATTGCTTCACCAACCGCGCGACGACCGCCGTGGTGCCCCAGTGGTACCACGGCGTGTGGGCACGACCAATCTCGAGGTGGAAGATTCGCCGGCGCAGCGGAGTGAATCCGCCTTCGGATTCCAGCTTGAAATCCGATGTCAGGTAGCCCTCTTCGGCCAGCGCCAAATGCACTTGTTCACTGAAGTTTTCGCCAGTCTGGCGATCACGCCGCCGCACTTCGTCGGTGACGTGCTCGGCGACGAACGCCCGGGTCTGGTCGTAGAATTCCTGGTCCTCGGGCGAGAGGTCGACGTGGGAGAAGTCCATTGTCGTCTTTGATCCAACTAGGCGGCATCGATCACGAGCGTACGGAAACGGTCGAGAGTCTCCAGGGCGTGCGTCATGCTGTCGCCGGGCAGGTGGATGCTCACCCAGGTGACCCCCAGCTTTTCCAGCTTCTCCAGGCCGTCGAGGTAGGCGTCGGCGTTGAACGCGTCATCGGTCGGGCTACCGCCGTCGAAGTTGGTGAAGGTGATGTCGATCGCCGACCAATCCCTGCCCGCCGCGTCGCAGCGGCGCCGAAGATCCTCGATGCCGTCGGCGAGCTTGGCCACCGAGTCGATGACGGCGGTGCCGGCGGTCTGGGCCAGCTGCGGCGGGGCTGGGAACGGGCACCAGCCGTCGCCATACTGCGCTACCCGCTGCCGGGATGACGACGTGTTGCCGCCGATCCAGATCGGTGGGTGCGGGCTGCTGACCGGCCGCGGATGCGCCGTGATGCCGCGCGCGCTGAAATGCTTTCCCTCAAAGGTGATGTCGTCGCCGGTCCAGATCGCCCGGATCACTTGCAGGGATTCCTCGAACAGCTCGGCGCGTTCGTCGTAGCTGACGCCGAGGGCAGCGAACTCGCGCTTGAGGTAGCCGACGCCGACCGCAAGCGTGAAGCGGCCTCCGGACAGCAGGTCCAGGGTGGCCCCGGATTTGGCCACCACGAACGGGTTTCGATACGGCAGCACCACGATGTTGGGGATCAGCCGCAGCGTGGATGTGGTGGCCGCCGCGAAACCCAATGCGACAAAAGGATCTAACGCGTCGTGTCCGCCGGCCTCCAGCCAACGCTGCGAAGGCGCGGGATGGTCGGTGAAGCCGAATCCGTGGATGCCCGCCGCTTCGGTGGCCGCGGCGACCTTCCCGATGCCGTCCCCACTGACCAGCTCGGGGTTGTACGGGTGGCTGTGCATCGGGTGGGTGATCGTGAAGCGCATCTGGGTTCCCGGCCGTCAGAAGCGTGCGCGCGAGTCGATCGCGGTGTCGCTGGTGCGCAGCGGTCGGATCAGCGCCTCCTGCGCGAAGGAGGCCAGCAGCTCGCCTTCCTCCGAGTGCACGGCGCCGCGCACATACGACATTCCGGCGCCGACCTGGGTGCTCTCGTGCGTGTAGAGCAGCCACCCGCTCCAGCTGACCGGTTCGTGAAAGGCGACCGAGATGCTCATCGGAGCGGTGGACACGGTCAGGTGCGCCTGGGCGGTGCCGATGCCCGGGTGCGCGCGCATGGTGGTGGAGATCCCCAGATGGCCGGTGAAGTACGCCAGCAGCGCCTTGGCCAGGTCGTCCCGGGCCGGGATCGGGTCGTAGTGCAACCACGCGTGCAGCTCCGGCGGTCCGACCTCGTCGGGGCTGTTGACGTCGAGGACATCGACCAGGCGTAGCTCGCGTCCGACCATCGGCATCGGCGAGGGGTGCGCATCGGCCGGGGCGGCCACGTCGGGTCGGGGCAGGTGGTGGCGGATGACGTCGTCGGTGGGAACGTCGGCCAGTACCGTGATGCTCAGGCAGCGCCGCCCGTTCTGATGCACGGCGACGACGGCGGTCGCGGTGGACCGGCCCTCGGACACCACATCGATGACGAGCTCGATCGGCGGCCCGACGACCACGGCACGCGAGAACACCGCGTGTGCCGAGCGCACCGATTTGTCCGGGAATCGTTTGGCCACGGCGACAATCGCCTGGGCGAGCACCTGAGTGCCTTCCACCACCTGCCGTTCGTCGCCAGCGGCGATGCCGGTGTCGCCGGTGAACCGGTCGTCCCCGTCGGCTTGCACGTCAAACAGATCCAGCAGGCCCTGAACGGTCCACTCAGTCTGCTCAGATTTCGTGGTCAAATCGCACTCCACTTCTCGCGCTTGCGGCTTCCGGCTCAGCGTGACACTTTGAGTAGGATTTGTAAAGCTTGGCTAACAAGACTCCGGCGAGCACTGCGGGCAGACCCCGGATAGGCCAATGGAAAGCGTAGAGAGGCAACGTAATTGGGCATCGTGACGAGCACGTCAGAGACCGCGTTCACCCAGTCCGCCGAGACCGTGTACGACTTCGTGACCAATCCACAGAACTGGACGAAGACCTATCCCGGCAGCGCGCACATCGGCAAACTGCCGCCGCTGCCGCTCAAGGTCGGCGACACCTGGGAGGAAGCGGGTCCCGACGGGGATCGGATCTTCAGCTGGCAGCTGGCCGTCGCGGTGCGACCCATCCAGTTCGTGTTCACCTCGATCGGACGCCTGGGTCATGACCGCGAAGGCAACGGCGGCTTGGAGGGCCGCATCACGGTGTCCTACCGGTTCAGCAGGCCGGGACAGGACATGACGCTGTTTTCCCGCACCATGACGATTGAGGCGCCCAAGCACGCCCCGCTGCCCGATCGGCTGTTCGAACAGGCCAACCCGGCCCGGATCGACGCCTATCACGAGGCCGTCGCGCGCGAGCTCGCCCGGACAACAGATTGACACCAGCGCCGCCATTGCATGACACTTCTGCGGTGTTTTGTAAAGCGGAATCTTTGCCTAAAGGCGCGCGCGGATGATCCCCGAGCCGCTGGCCAACGGGTTCTGCTTCGGCGAAGGCCCCCGCTGGTTCGAGGGTCTGCTCTGGTTCTCCGACATGCTGGGCGAAGCGGTTCACACCTCGACCCTGGGAGGCGCGCTGACCACGTTGCCGCTGCCCGGGCACTCTCCATCGGGCCTGGGTTTCCGTCCCGACGGGTCGCTGCTGATCGCCTCGGCCGAAGACCGGCGGGTGCTGCGCTACGACGGGGAAAGCGTGGTGGAGATCGCCGATCTCACTCCCCTGGTACCGGCCAACCTGGGCGATATGGTCATCGACGACGCGGGGCGGGCCTACATCGGGTCCCAGGCCTTCTCCGGCGGTGTCATCGTGCGCCTCGACGCCGACGATAGCGCCACCGTCGTCGCAGCGGACCTCGACTTTCCCAACGGTATGGTCATCACGCCGGACCGCAAGACGTTGATCGTCGCCGAATCGACCGGCCGGCGGCTCACCGCGTTCACCATCGACGACGCCGGCGCACTGCACGACCGGCGGACCTTCGCCGACGGCCTGGATGGACCGCCCGACGGCATCGCCCTGGACGCCGAGGGCGGCGTGTGGACATCGATGACGCTGGCTCACCAATTCGAGCGGATCGTCGAGGGCGGCGACGTGACCGACCGCATCGACATGGGCGATCGGGTCGCCATCGCCTGCACGCTCGGCGGCCCCGAACGCCGCGTCCTGTTCCTGCTGTCGAGCACCGACGCTTATCCTCAGCGCCTGGTGGGCACCCGGCTCTCGCGGCTCGACGCCGTGCAGGTCGCCACGCCCGGCGCCGGGCTGCCCTGAGACACCCGAGAGGTAGACACGTGACCGACTCCTACTACGAGCTGATCGATGATGCCGACGCGTTCGGGGAGAAGTTCCGGGCGACCGACCTGGCACGCGGCACCTGGTCGGCGGCGATCCAGCACGGCGGTCCGGTGTCGGCGCTGCTGGCCCGGGCGCTGGAGCGGTGCGAGCAGCGCGACGACACCCGGTTGTCCCGGGTCGTCATCGACCTGCTGGGCGGGGTGCCGTCCGAGGGAGATCTCTGGGTCCGTTCGCAGCTGCAACGCGGCGGCAAACAGATCGAGCTGGTGACCGCCGAGATGCTGGCGCTGGGGCCCGATGGCCAGCCCCGCCCGGTCGCTCGCGCCAGCGGTTGGCGGCTGCAGCAGCAGGACACCCAGGCGGTGGCGCACGCGGCCGCCGAGCTGCCCCGGCCTCGGGCCGAAGCCCGCAACCGCAATCTCAAGGCCAAGGAGTGGGACCGCAACTACGTGCACAGCCTGGAGTGGCTCTGGCTGACCGAGCCGCTGAGCCCGGGCCCCGGCGAATCGTGGATCAAGCCGGACGCCGACGTGGTCCAGGGCGAGAACATGACGCAGCTGGAAAGGCTGTTCGCGGTGGCCGACTGCGCCAACGGCATCGGCAGCAAACTCGACATCACCAAATGGACGTTTTTGAACACCGATCTCGCCGTGCACGTGTTCCGCGTGCCCGACGGTGACTGGGTCGGTATCCGCGCGGAAACCAGTTACGGGCCGGACGGAATCGGGACGACGATCGGCACGCTGTTCGACGAGCAAGGTGCGGTCGGCGCCATCCAGCAGTCCGTGCTGGTGCGTCGGCGGCCGCGGTCAGACTGACGGGGGAGCAGAAGAAATGTGGCTAGTTCGGCAATACTTCGTAAAGTCTCAGATATGACCCAGCCGGCCGGGGCGACGACCATGACCGAGGACACCTCGACGCGTCAGCGGATCCTGCTGGCGACCGCCGAGGTGCTCGGGCGCAACGGCAAGACCAAACTCAGCCTGTCCGAGGTCGCCACCCAGGCCGGGGTCTCGCGCCCCACGCTCTACCGTTGGTTCGCGTCCAAAGAGGAGTTGCTGTCGGCGTTCTCGCAGTACGAGCGCCAGCTGTTCGAAAGCGGTTTGGTGAAAGCCACCGCGGGGCTCAAGGGCTACGACAAGCTCGACGCCGTGCTGCGGTTCATTGTCGAGTACCAGCATTCGTACTCGGGTGTGCGCATGGTCGACGTCGAACCCGAGCACACCATCGCCGAGTTCGCCCACGTCATCCCGCAGATGCGCGACGGTCTGCAACGACACCTGCCCGGACCCAATGCCGCGGTGAAGGCGGCGACCGTGATCCGGATCGCCATATCGCACTACATCGTTCGCAGCGACGACGCCGAGCAGTTCCTGGCCCAGCTGCGCCACGCCGTCGGGATCAAGCCCGCCGCGGCTGAATAGCCCTACTTCTCAGCGGGCCCTGCCGGCCCGCATCGTCGCAGGGCAGAAGACTAGTCGAACAATACCGCCGCGTTCAGGTATCCGGTCGGGTCCAGCGCGGCCTTTACCGACCGCATCGCTGCGATATCGGCTGCCTGCCTTGACATTTCGAGGTAGGCCCGCTTGCGGCTGCCGACGCCGTGTTCGGAGCTGACATTGCCCCCGCATGCCGCGATCAGGTCCATCATCGGCGCGTACAACACCTTCTCCCGGTCGAGCGGCACGCGCAGCACGTTGAGGTGCAGGTTGCCCTCACCGACATGGCCGAACAACAGCGGCACGGCGTCGCTGACCCGCTCGTCAATCAAGGCGACCGCATTCGCGGCGAACCCGGCGATCGCCGCCAAGGGCAACGAGACGTCGAACTTCAGCGGCGGTCCGTACACGCCGAGCACCTCGGCCAGCGATTCGCGCACGCGCCATAGCCGTTGCTGCGCAGCAACATCCACTCCCACCGCGGGCTCGGCACACATCGGCGCGTCGGCGAGCAGGTCGGCAAGACGGTCGGTCTGATCGTGGTCGGCGGCCAGCTCCACCAACAGCAGCCAGGCCGCCTCGACCGGCGCCGAAAAGCCGAGATGCTCGGCGGTCAGCGCGGCGGCGCGGCCGTCGATCAACTCCAGCGCGGCGATCCCGTCCACATCCCGGAAGGTGCGGCCGGTGGCGATCAGCGCGTCGAGATCGTCGAAGCCGCAGATCGCCGTCACCCGATGCGACGGCGTGGGACGCAGCCGCAGATCCAGCGCGGTGATGACACCGAGAGTGCCCTCGGCTCCGACGAACAACGCCGGCAGGTCGTATCCGGTGTTGTCGCTGCGCACCAGGCTGTGCCGGCGCATCAGCGACCCGTCGGGCAACGCCACGTCCAGGCCGACGACTTGCTCGCCCATGTTGCCGTACCGGACCGTGCGCAGCCCGCCGGCGTTGGTCGAGGCCATGCCGCCGACGGTAGCGGTGTCGCGAGCGGCCAGGTCCACGCCGAACACCAGGCCCGCCGCGATCGCGGCGTGTTGCACGGCGGCCAGCGTGGCTCCGGCACCGACGGCGATGCGGCGCTCGACGGTATCGACATCGGTTAGCGCACAAAGCCGTTCGGTGGACAGCAGCACGTCGTCGTGTTCGGGAACAGTGCCGGCCACCAGCGAGGTGCGGCCGCCCTGCACGGTGACGTGGGCTCCGGCGTCACGGCACACCCGCAACACCTCGGCGACCTGCTCGGCCGACCCCGGCCGCACCAGCGCACTGGCCCGGCCCCGATAGCGGCCGGTGTGGTCGACGCTGCGCCCGGACAGCACGTCGGGGTCGGTGACGACGTGGTTGGATCCGACAATCCCTTTCAGGTCCGCAACGCTGCCTGGCATGTTCGCGGTTATAGCACCCGCCGGTGCCGGTCGATCACACCGCCTTGCAAGACTGCAGGAATCACACGACGCTGGGAGCGGGGATGTACGACCTCGAGGACGTGATCAGGCAACGCCGTTCGATCAGGATGTTCCTGCCCGACCGGCCGGTGCCGCGGGAATTGCTTCACGAAGCGCTGGACCTGGCGATTCGTGCACCGTCGAACTCGAATGTGCAACCGTGGCACCTCTACTTCGCGTCCGGCGCGGCCAGGGACCGGCTGGTGGCCGCGCTGCTCGAGGCCGCAGAAGCGGGACCGCCGAAGGTACCGCCGCTGCCGGAAGCCTTCGCCCACTATCGAAGCGATACGGGGAAAGTGGTCTACGGGTCGATGGGCATCGCCCGCGACGACCAGGCCGGCCGGCGCGGCGCGGTGTTGCGCAACTGGGAGTTCTTTCGTGCGCCCCTGGCCGGCGTCGTGTGCATGCACCACGAGCTGGGCCTGACCGACGCCCTCGGTGTCGGGATGTTCCTGCAGAACCTGATCCTGACGCTCACCGCCCACGGGCTTGGCACCTGTGCCCAGGTGGCGATCGCCGGCTACCCCGAAGTCCTGCGTGAGCAGCTAAACATCCCGGCCGAGTTGACCATCCTGTGCGGCCTGTCAGTCGGCTACCCGGACCCGGATTTCGCCGCCAACCACATCCGCCTCGGCCGGGATCCGGTCGAACGGAAGGTCGTGTTCGCCGACGACTAGAACTCCTTGTGGTTCACGTCGGTGATCAGCCCGCCGTCCATGATGAACTCGCTGCCGGTGGAGTAGGACGACTCGTCGCTGGCCAGGAACAGCACGAACGTCGCGACCTCCCGCACTTCCCCGGGCCGGCCCAGCGGGATCGTCACCATGTCCTCGGGCAGGTGCTCGGTCATCGGAGTGCGGATGAAGCCCGGGTGCACGGAGTTGACCCGGATGTTGTGCGGCGCCAGCTCCAGGGCCGCCGACTTGGCCAGCCCACGCACGCCCCACTTGGACGCGACGTACGGGTGCACCATGGGCGCACCGCGCAGGCCTTCGATCGACGAGACGTTGATGATCGAGCCACCGCCGGCCGCGATCATCGGGTCGACGGCCACCCGCATGCCCAGGAAGGTCCCCGTCAGGTTGACGTCAATGACCTTCTGCCACTTGGCCAGATCGAAGCTCCGCAGCGGGCCCAGCGCCACGGTTCCGGCGTTGTTGACCAGCACGTTGAGCTTGCCGAATTCGCCGATCGCGGTCGCGACCGCCGCGTCCCACTGGTCGGGCTGCGTGACGTCGAGGTGCACATAGCGTGCGGAATCGCCGATCTCGTCGGCCAGCGCCTTGCCCTCGTCGTCCAGGATGTCACCGATCACCACCTTGGCGCCTTCCTCCACGAGAAGGCGCGCGTCTTCGGCGCCCATGCCGCGGGCACCGCCACTGATGAGTGCAACTTTTCCGTCTACCCGACCCACGTGCGGGTCTCCTTTCGTTTTAAGTGGTCACCAAAGTGCTTGGTGCGTAAAGGCCTTTTCCGGTCACCAGCGGTAAATCGAGTGTGGTTCGGATGCCGGGCGGTGCCGCGATCACGGCCGGGATCGCGTTGACGACACGGCCGGCGGCACCGGCGATCGCGGCGTGGTTGTGGTCGCCCTTGCGGCTGCTCGGAATGATGTCGACGGCATACGACGGCTCGCCGGTGATCTCGACGCGGTAGGAGCCGTCGCCCGCGGCGGGCTGCGGCAAGTCGGGCCGCAGGTCGGGCCGCAGTCGGGTGACGTGCTCGATGACGACGGCGGGGTGGCCCTTGACCATGCCGCGAATCTCGAACTGCAGCACGGCCACCGTTCCCTTGGCCACGTGGCCGATCGCGATGTCGAAATCCTCCGGCGCCGGTTCTCGCTGGTAGGACTCGGTGATCTCGTCGACCTCGATGCCGAGGCCGGCCGCCAGCTGACGGATCGCGGTGCCCCAGGCGATGCTCAGAATGCCCGGCTGCAACAGCATCGGGATTTCGTCCATCGGCCGGGCGAAGCCCATGTAGCTCATGACTTCCTCGCCGTCGTAACTGGCGTAATCGTGAATCTCCATGCAGCGCACCTGCTCGATGCGCTGACACGTTCCGGCGAGCGCGAACGGGATCAGGTCGTTGGCGAATCCCGGGTCGACGCCGCTGATGAAGATGCTCGAATTACCTTGCTTGGCAGCGTCTTCCACGCGAGCGATGTACTTGTCGGGCATGACGCCCCACGGGTATTGCAGCAGCCCGGGCGACGAGCCGACGACGTTGATGCCGGCGGCCAGGATGCGCATGACGTCGGCCATCGCGTCGGGCAGCCGGGTGTCGCCCATCGCGCAGTAGACGACGCACTCGGGCTTGGCGGCGATGATGGCGTCCAGGTCGTCGACCGCAGCGATGCCCGTGACGGTGGGGGCGTCCAGCCCGACGCCGCACAGTTCCCCGGCGTCGCGGCCCACCTTCTCCGGTGTGGACACGCACACGCCGGTCAGTTCGAACTGCGGGTTGGTGATCAGTTCGGCCAGGGCCAGGCCTCCGACGTTTCCGGTACCGACATGCGCGACGCGGATCGCCATCTACAGTCTCCGTCCCTTGAAGCTTGGCAAACTTTTCTAGACACTAGTCCATAACTTCCGGGGCGCCTACCGGGCCGGACGTAACTGCGGCCGGCCAGAATGGAACGTCGATGACAGAGCGCGAAGATGTCCAATTCACCTCCGGCGCCGACCGGATCAGCGCATGGCTCTATCGACCCGCCGGCGCCGGCGCCCCGCCGCTTCTGGTGATGGCCCACGGCCTGGGCGCGGTGCGCACCATGCGACTCGATGCCTACGCCGAGCGGTTCGCCGCGGCCGGCTACGCCTGCCTGGTCTTCGACTACCGCAACTTCGGCGACAGTGAAGGTCAGCCGCGCCAAGTCCTCGACATCGATATGCAGCTGGCCGACTGGGCCGCCGCCGTGGCCTACGCTCGCACTCTCGACGGGATCGACCATGATCGAATCGCGCTGTGGGGCACGTCTTTTGCCGGTGGCCATGTGATCGCCACGGCAGCCCGGCTGCCGGGAATCGCCGCCGTCGTCGCGCAATGTCCGTTTACCGACGGCATCGCGTCGGCGCGCACGATCTCCAACCCGTTGGCCACCGCGCGCATCACCGTGCGGGCAATTCGCGACGTTATCGGCGCCCGGCTGGGCAGGCCCCCGGTGATGATCGCGACCGCGGGCAAGCCCGGGGACGTCGCGTTGATGAATACGCCCGACTCCTACGCGGGCTACCTGCGGCTGGTACCCGAGGGCGTCGAACTGCGCAACGAGATCGCCGCGCGCATCACGATGAAGGTCTTCACCTACCGGCCCGGTCTGCTCGCCGCGAAGATCGGCTGCCCGATCCTGTTCTGTGTGTGCGAGCACGACTCGCTGGCGCCCGCGGACGCCACCCTGCGCCACGCGGCCAAGGCTCCCCGCGGCGAGGTGCGAACCTACCCGGAAGGCCATTTCGCGATCTATGTCGACGATGCCTTCGAGCGGGTGGTCGCCGACCAGCTCGCCTTTCTCGACAAGCATTTGAAGCCCGAGGGGGGCTAGCCGCTCGCGGGTTACGGCCCGAGGGGGGATTTCGTGCGGATCGCCTCGTCGCGGATCAGCCCCCGCAGCAGCGCGGTGCTGAACTCGGCGGCGATTTCCTTGGCGCTGCGCCGCCCGCTCGGCCGCAGCCACCGGTAGCTGCCCAGCGTCATCCCGATGTAGCCCAGCGCCAACACATGGGAGTCGCACTGGTAGAACTCGCCGCTGGCGATTCCGCGGTCGATCAGGCCGTGCACGTGGTGGTAGACCTGAGCTTCCTTCTCGCGGACCTCGGCGACCTGCTCCTCGGTGAACCACTCGGTGATGTACGGCTGCTCCTGGAAGTACACCGCGGCCCGCTCGGGATCGCTGGCGATGCCGGTGAGCAGGCGAATCGTGTATTGGTAGAGCGCCTCGCGCGCCGTCCACGAAGGGTCGTCGTGCACGGCGGCCAGCGTGCCCTCGGCGGCCTGGCGGTAGATGTCGAACAGGATCAGCGACTTGCTGGCGTAGTAGTGGTAGACGGTCGCCTTGTTCAGGCCGATGACGTCGGCGACGTCATCCATCCGGGTGCCGTGGTATCCGCGGGCGGCGAACAGCTTGGTGGCAACTGCCAGCAACTCCTCGCGGCGTGTTAACCCGTTGCGGGTGATGCTGTCGGATGACATCTCTACTCACTATCGTCGCTGCCAGCGGGGCCGGATGGACTTGGATCCAGGCCCGGTTCAAGCAAAGTTACCAATCAACTGGTTGGACAGTTTAAGGCCTCGATACGTTTCGGCCGCCTGTCGCACCGGCGCGGATGGGACTAGACTCCAATATTTGAACTAGTCGCAAGGGGAGAGGTGGCGCTGATGGATCCGAGCCCGGACTACGACGCGAGCGACGAGATCGAATTCTTCATGAAGTATTTCACCTGGGGCCTGCGTGGGGTTCAGGACGGCAACGGGTACCCGCCGCCCGCCTACCCGCCCGTCTAGACACGTCGCGAGCAGACTTTTTCACACCCGCCGCCCGCGTATCCGCCTACGTAGACCGGTAGGCGACGTCGAGGCGCTTGACTCCGTTGATCCAGCCCGATCGCAGTCGCTGCGGTTCGGCGAGCTTGGTGATGTCGGGTAACTGCTCGGCGAGCTCGTCGAAGATCAATTTGATCTCCATGCGGGCCAGGTTGGCACCGATACAGTAGTGCGCCCCGTTGCCGCCGAAACTCAGGTGCGGATTGGGATTGCGCGAAATGTCGAATCGAAAAGGGTCTTCGAAGACTTCCTCGTCGAAATTGGCCGAACTGTAAAACAAGCCCACGCGCTGACCTTCCCGAACCGTGACACCGCCGAGTTCGACGTCGGCAAGCGCGGTGCGCTGGAAGCAATGCACGGGGCTGGCCCATCGGATGATCTCGTCGACCGCGGTGGCCGGCCGCTCCCGCTTGAACAGTTCCCATTGATCGGGGTTGTCCAGGAACGCGTTCATCCCATGCGTCATGGCGTTGCGGGTGGTTTCGTTGCCGGCCACCGCCAGCAGGATGACGAAGAACGCGAATTCGACGTCGCCCAGCGCATCCCCGTCGATGTCGGCCTCAATAAGACGAGTGACGATGTCGTCGGCCGGACAGCGGCGCCGCTCATCGGCCATGTTGTAGGCGTAGGCCATCAGCTCCGCGTTGGCGACGGTGGGATCGCTGTCGAAGTCGGGATCGTCGGTGTTCATGATCGCGTTGGTCCAGTCGAACAACTTCGCGCGGTCTGCCTCCGGCACCCCGATCAGGTCGGCGATCGCCAGCAGGGGCAGGTTCATCGCGATGTCGTCGACGAAGTTGCCGTCCTGCTTGAGCGACGCGGCGCGCACGATGGCGGCCGCCGCCCCGGCCAGCTTCTCTTCGAGCTGGGTAATCGCGCGCGGTGTGAACAGCCGCGATACCAGCTTGCGCAGCCGGGTGTGCTCGGGCGCGTCGTGGTTGACCAGCAAGGCTTTGGTCAATTCGAGTTGATCAGCGGTGACCCCGTCGGGAAGGCGCATGACCGCGCCCTTGCGGTTCGTCGACCACAGCTCGCCGTCCCTGGAGACCGCCTTGACGTCTTCGTGGCGGCTGATCACCCAGTAGCCACCGTCGTCGAAGATCGACTCGGGCTGTGCGTTCCACCAGACCGGGGCCGTGCGGCGCAGCTCGGCGAATTGCGCGACCGGAAGGCCCGCCAGCAATACGTCGGGGTCGGTGAAATCGAAATTCTCTCCGAACGGACACGTCGTCGTGTTCATGTCGTCTCCTTTGACCTGGTTTCGATCATACAGATGATTGCAGGACGTATGACCAGGGGAAAACGCGCGCGTCGGATATCGTCGCGGTGTGCGGACCCGTGGATGGGGCGGCAGCGTTCCGGCCAGCGATGAAGAGGCGGTGGCCCGCATCCTGTCGGCCACCCGCCAAACCATTGACGAGCGCGGCGACCAGATCACCTTGGCCGATGTCGCGCGCACCCTGAACGTCACGCGGCAGACGATCTATCACTACTTCGCTTCGACCGACGAGCTGCTACAGGCGACTGCTCAAGACGCCACCGCCGACTTCATGGATCACCTCGCGACGGCGCTGCACGGCATGACCGACCCGGCCGCGGCTCTGATCGAGGGCATTTGCCTGACCCTGGAGCGCTTGCCCAAAGATCCCTATATCGGCCTGATGCTGCGGGCGTCGCGCACCGCGGCGTTCGCCGAACAGGTCACCGTCACAAACGACACCGCCCGGGTATTGGGGCGTTCGATTTTGGACCGCCTCGACGTCGACTGGTCGCCGTTTCCACCTGCCGCGATCGAAGACATCCTGCAGATTGTGTTGCGCACTCTGCAGTCGTTCATCATGTCGCCGCCGACCGGCGGGGTGACTGAACTGCGCCGTCTGCTCAGCGTGTGGATCGGTCCCGTCGTTGCGGCGCTACCGCGCAACCCGGGTTAGAGGGCTTTGAGCTCCTCGGCGACGGCGGTCACCGATTTCTTCGCATCGCCGAACAGCATGCTGGTGCCCTCGCCGTAGAACAGCGGGTTGTCGATGCCGGCGAACCCGGAGTTCATCGACCGCTTGAGCACGATGACCGACTTGGCCTTGTCCACGTTGAGGATCGGCATGCCGTAGATCGGGCTGGAGGCATCGTTGCGGGCGGCCGGGTTGGTGACGTCGTTGGCGCCGATGACGATCGCAACGTCCGTGCGGGCGAACTCGTCGTTGATGTCGTCCATGTCCTTCATGGCGTCGTAGTCGACCTCGGCCTCGGCCAGCAACACGTTCATGTGCCCGGGCATCCGGCCGGCAACCGGGTGGATCGCGTACTTCACCGTCACACCCTTGTTCTCCAGCAGGGCCGCCATGTCCTTGACCGCGTGCTGTGCCTGGGCGACGGCCAGGCCGTAGCCCGGCACCACGATCACCTGGTTGGCGTAGGCCATCTGGATCGCCGCGTCGGCGGCCGAGGTGGCCCTGACCGTCTTGTCGCCCCCGCCGTCGCCGCTCGGGGCGACCCCGCCACCGCCGAAGCCGCCCGCGACGATCGCGGGGATGGACCGGTTCATCGCTTTGGCCATCAGGTTGGTCAGGATCGAACCCGAGGCGCCGACGATCATGCCCGCCACGATCATCGCGGTGTTGTTCAGCGCCAGGCCCGCCGCGGCGGCCGACAGCCCGGTCATCGCGTTGAGCAGTGAGATGACCACCGGCATGTCGGCGCCGCCGATCGGCAGCACCACCATCAGCCCCAGCACCCCGGCAGCGGCCAGCAGGCCGACCATCCACCACAGCGGCGCTCCCCCGCTGCCGGGATGCGCATGCAGGCCGATGACCACCGCGGCAGCCACGGCCGCGATCAGCAGCAGCAGGTTGACCGGTTGCTGGGCCTTGCCGAAGCCGATCGGCGATCCGGAGATGAGCTCCTGCAACTTGCCGAACGCGATGATCGATCCCCAGAACGAGATCGAGCCGATGATCGCGGCGAACAGCGAGGCCACCACGATGTGCGCGGTCGGGGACTCGCCGTGCTGGAACGCTGAAAAGCCTTTGGTGTCAATGAATTCCGCAAGCGCGATCAGCGCGACCGTGCCGCCGCCCACGCCGTTGAAGAACGCCACCAACTGCGGCATGGCGGTCATCTTGGTCAGCCGCGCCGGCGGAACACCCAGCGCAACGCCCACCACCAGACCGGCGATGATCAGCACCCAGGATTCGGTGTGCCGGATCTTGACCAGCGTGGCCCCCACCGCCAGCGCCATACCCACCGCCGCGATCAGGTTGCCGCGCACCGCTGTCTTGGGCCCGGTCAGGCCCATCAGGCCATAGATGAAGAGCGCGAAAGAGATGGTGTAGAGGCCGATCACCAAGTAGTTCATTTGGCGGCCGGCTCCTCGCTCGTGGCGGGCACGGGCTTCTTCTTGCCCTTGAACATGCCCAGCATCCGGTCGGTCACGATGAAGCCACCGATGACGTTCAGGGTTCCGAACACCACCGCGACGAACAGGATGATCTGCACCGCCAGCGACGGGTGCTCAACCTCGCCGAACACCACCAGCGCACCCAGCACCACGATGCCGTGAATGGCGTTGGTGCCCGACATCAGCGGGGTGTGCAGCGTGTTGGGGACCTTGGAGATCACCGCGAACCCGACGAAACCGGACAACACCAGAATCGCGAGGTTGGCTAAGAGTTCGTCGTACATCTAGGAGTCCTCTCGGTCGCGGGTCACACACGAGTCCGCGATAACTTCGTCGTCGAAGTCGGGGGCGAGCTTGCCGTCGGTGATCAGCAGGTCCAGCAGGGCCGTGATGTTCTTGCTGTAGAGCTCACTGGCGTGCTCGGGCATCGTCGCCGGCAGGTTGAGCGGCGAGGCGATGGTGACGTCGTGGCGGACGACCGTCTGCCCGGGCTCGGTGAGCTCGCAGTTGCCCCCGGTTTCCCCGGCCAGGTCGACCACCACGCTGCCGGGCTTCATTGCTTGCACCGCCGCGGCGGTCACCAGGCGCGGCGCGGGCCGGCCCGGGACCAGCGCCGTGGTGATCACGACGTCGAATCCGCTGATCGCTTTTTCCAACGCCTGCTGCTGCTGGGCGCGCTCGGCGTCGGTGAGTTCGCGGGCATACCCGCCCTCACCGGCCGCGTCGATGCCGACATCGAGCCACTGCGCCCCCACCGACCGCACCTGGTCGGCGACCTCGGGACGCACGTCGTACCCGGTGGTGCGCCCGCCGAGCCGCTTGGCCGTCGCCAGCGCCTGCAGCCCGGCCACGCCCACCCCGAGCACCAGCACCGTGGCCGGCTTGACCGTTCCCGCCGCCGTCGTCAGCATCGGGAAAAACCGGGTGGACTCCGACGCCGCCAGCAGCACGGCCTTGTAGCCGGAGACGTTGCCCTGCGACGACAACGCATCCATCGCCTGGGCGCGCGAGATGCGCGGGATGGCCTCGAGTGCGAACGCCTGCACACCGGCCGCCTTCAGCGCGCCGATCGAGTTCTCGGCATTGCGGGGCGCCAGGAAGCCGATCAAGGTCTGACCGCTGTGCAGCTTGCCGACCTCGGCGGCCGTCGGCGGCGCGACCTTGACGACGACATCGGCGGCCCACGCATCTCCGATGGTGGCGCCGGCCTCGGTGTAGAGCTCGTCGGGAAGCAAAGCCCGCGCACCCGCGCCGGCCTCGACCACCACCGCCACACCGCTGCCCACCAGGGATGCGACCGCCTTGGGTACCAGCGCAACACGCCGCTCATCGGTCCCGGACTCGGCAACCACCCCGACCCTGACGGTGTTGGCCTGCGCATCTGTCATGGCGCGTACATCTACTTTCCTTAGCTCAACTGCCTTGTTGCGAACTCCGTTGAGTTGAACACCCTAGCGGCCGCTACCAAAGCGGGATGTCTTGGCCGTGTTCGGATGCCGGCCGGGGCCCGAAGTAACGCCGTTGCGATTCCTCGATCGGCACGTCGTTGATGCTGGCCTCGCGGCGCGCCATCAATCCGGACGGCGTGAATTCCCACAGTTCGTTGCCGTAGCTGCGATACCACTGGCCGGTGTCATCGTGGCACTCGTACTGGAACCGCACGGCGATCCGGTTGTCGTGGAAGTCCCACAACACTTTGCGCAGCGCATAGTCGAGTTCGCGCTGCCACTTGCGGGTCAGGAACGCGACGATCTCGGCCCTGCCGACGACATGCTCGCCGCGGTTTCGCCATTGCGAGTCGGGTGTGTAGGCCAGGCTGACTTTTTCGGGGTCGCGGGTGTTCCAGGCGTCTTCGGCGGCCTGGACCTTCTGCAGTGCCGTTTCATACGTGAACGGGGGGAACGGGGGCCGGGCTTCGGCGGCGTCGGTCATGACTCCATCGTGCTGCCATCGAGCTCTAGCGCGAGCAGACGCGAGAATCGCACTGACCTCACGCGGATTCGCATGCGATTCTGCGTCTGCTCGCCGGAAGGCCCTCGGCACGTGACCTATCGTGACGGTCATGGACTTCGCGATGTCGGCTAAGGCCACCGACTACCACAAGCGGTTGTCCGACTTCATGACTGAGTATGTCTTTCCGGCTGAGGCCGCCTACGACAGCTACCGCCACGAGGCCGGCCCAGACGACCACACCGTTCCGCCAGTCATCGAGGAACTCAAAACCAAGGCCAAAGAACGCGGCCTGTGGAACCTGTTCCTGCCGGCCGAGTCGGGGCTGACCAACCTGGAATACGCCCCACTGGCCGAGCTGACCGGCTGGAGCCTGGAGCTCGCCCCCGAAGCGGTCAACTGCGCGGCGCCGGACACCGGGAACATGGAGACCCTGCACCTGTTCGCCACCGAGGAGCAGCGCAAGCAGTGGCTGGAGCCGTTGCTGGCCGGCGAGATCCGCAGCGCCTTCTCGATGACCGAGCCGGCGGTCGCCAGCAGCGACGCCCGCAACATCCAAACGGCCATCGTGCGCGACGGCGCCGACTACGTCATCAACGGCCGCAAGTGGTGGACCTCGGGCGCGTCGGACCCGCGCTGCAAGATCCTGATCGTGATGGGCCGGACCAATCCCGACGCGGCCAGCCACCAGCAGCAGTCGATGGTGCTGGTGCCGATCGACACCCCGGGCGTGCACGGTGGTGCGCTCGACATCGGTCTTCGGTTAGCAGGACCAGCCCGGCCACTGCGAAATCATCTACGACAACGTCCGGGTGCCGGTGACCAACCTGCTCGGCGAAGAGGGCGGCGGCTTCGCGATCGCCCAGGCAAGGCTCGGGCCGGGCCGCATCCACCACTGCATGCGCGCGCTCGGCGGGGCCGAACGCGCCCTGGCCCTGATGGTGCACCGGGCCAACACCCGCATCGCGTTCGGCCGGCCGCTGGCCGACCAGGGCCTCGTCCAGCAGGCAGTTGCCAAGTCCCGCAACGAAATCGACCAGGCCAGGCTGCTGTGCGAGAAGGCGGCGTGGACGATCGATCAGCACGGCAACAGGGCAGCGCATCTGCTGGTGTCGCAGATCAAAGCGGTAGCCCCGCAAATCGCGTGCGACGTCATCGACCGCGCGATCCAGGTGCACGGCGCCGCGGGCGTCAGCGAAGACACGGTGCTGGCCCGGCATGTACGCCTGGCATCGCGCCATGCGCATCTTCGACGGACCCGACGAGGTGCACATGCGAACGATCGCGCGCACCGAACTCGGCGGCGAGCAGTCCACCTTCGCCGCGGCGGTCACCACGCATGACTGAGGCGCTGCGAGAACTGTCGGGCGCGTGGAACTTCCGCGATGTCGCCGACGGCACGCCCGCGCTTCGCCCCGGACGGCTGTTCCGCTCCGGCGAGCTGAGCCGGCTGGACGACGACGGCCGCGCGACCCTGCGCCAGCTGGGCATCACCGACGTCGCCGACCTGCGCGCAAACCGCGAAGTTGCCCGCCGCGGACCGGGATTGGTGCCCGACGGCATCGAGATCCACCTACTGCCCTTCCCCGATCTCGGCGATGACGCGCCGACTGATGACGAGGCTCCGCACGAAACAGCGTTTCGACGGTTGTTCGATGGCGAACCCGGCGAATCCGACGAAGCAATCAACGCGACCGCGGTCCGCTACATGACGGACGAATACGCCCAATTCCCAACGCGTAACGGGGCTCGGCAGGCGCTGCACCGGGTCTTCACCCTGCTGGCAGCCGGGCGTCCGGTCCTCACGCACTGCTTCGCGGGCAAGGATCGCACCGGCTTCGTGATCGCCACGGTGCTGGAAACGATCGGCATCGACCGCGACACCATCGTTGCCGACTACCTGCGCAGCAACGCCGCGGTACCCCAACTGCGAGAACACATCTACGACATGATCCAGCAGCGCTCCGACGTCGAACTCACCCCGGAGGTAGAGACGTTCACCGAGGCGCGGTTGTCCGACGGTGTCCTCGGCGTGCGTCCGGAATACCTGGCCGCCGCGTACCGAACCATCGACGAGCAATTCGGCTCGCTGGACGCCTACCTGCGCGACGCGGGTATCAGCGAGGCAGACGTCGAGCGCCTACGCGGCGAACTGCTGGCCTGACTCGCTGACCACCCCGGTCGCGTCGGGCTTAGGCCAGCTTGAAGTCGGCCTTCTTCGCCGCGGACAGGTCGGTGATCTCGTCCCAGTGCGCGGCGACGTCGTCCACCGTCGGCGGCGTGTCGAAGTTGACGCCGTCGTTCTGGAACAGCGCGACACGCTGCACCTTGCCACCACCGACCACGAAAACCGAAGCGCTGTTGGGGTTTTCCTCGGTGCACAGGTAGGCCACCACCGGCGCGACATACTCCGGGGTGAGCTTCTCCAGCACTTCCTTGGGGAGGATGTCCTCGGTCATGCGGGTGGCCGCGATCGGGGCGACCGCGTTGGCGTGGATGTTGTACTTGGCCCCCTCCAGCGCCAGGCTGTTGATCAGGCCGACCAGCCCGAGCTTGGCCGCGCCGTAGTTGGTCTGGCCGAAGTTGCCGAACAGCCCACTGGTGGAGGTGGCGACGACCACGCGGCCGTAGCTCTGCTCCCGGAAGTGCGGCCAGGCCGCGCGGATGACGTTGTATCCGCCGTACAGGTGCACCTTGAGCACGGCGTCCCAGTTCTCGAACGACATCTTGTGGAAGGTGCCGTCGCGCAGGATCCCGGCGTTGCTCACCACACCGTGGATGGCGCCGAACTCGTCGAGCGCGGTCTTGATGATGTTCTCGGCGCCCTCGGGCTCGGCGACGCTGTCGTAGTTGGCGGCTGCCCGGCCACCGGCGTCCTTGATCTCCTTGACCACCTCGTCGGCCATGTTGTGGCCGGCGCCGGTGCCGTCGCGGGACTCCACCGAGGTCATTGACGATGACGCTGGCGCCCTCCTTGGCGAGGGTGAGCGCGTATTCGCGCCCCAGTCCTCCACCGGCTCCGGTGACGACGATGACGCGATCCTGCACTCCGGGCATCAGGTTCCTCTCTGCGTTGAGAAATCGAAGGGTTGTGGTCGGGCCTGTCGAAAGTTGCCGGGCCAGTGTGTCAGAACAGCCTGCGGGCCAACTTCAGTGCCCGCTCCGTGTACGGCGGGTAGGTGAAGCTGGAGAGGTCGGGACGGGTCGGTTTGGTCAGCACCGACTTGCGGTGGCTGAACTCCTCAAAGCCCCACTTGCCGTGGTAGGCACCCATTCCCGATGCGCCGACGCCGCCGAACGGCAACTTGGCCGTCGACACCTGGAAGGCGAGATGGTTGACCAGCATGCCGCCGGCGGGAACTTCCCTGATCACCTTTTCGCGGACTTCGCGCGACTTGGTGAACAGGTACGCCGATAACGGCTTGGGCCGTGCGTTGACGAAACGTATTGCGTCGTCCAGGGATTGGACGGTGATCACCGGCAGCAGCGGTCCGAAGATCTCGTTTGTCATCAGCGGGCCGTCCGCGTCGGGGTCGACGACGACCGTCGGCTCGATGCGCAGGGTCGACGCGTCAGCAGCCGCCGCCGACGCTGACCTTGCCGCCCGCGCCCTTGAGGTAACCGCTGAGCCGGTCGAACTGGCGCTGGTTGGCCATCCGCATGCCGGTCGGCCCCTCCGAGCGGTACTTCGTAATGGCCGCGCCGATCTTGCTCACGAGTTCGTCGCGGATCTTCGCGTCGGCCAGCACGTAGTCGGGCGCGACGCAGGTCTGCCCGCCGTTGAGCAGTTTGATCCAGGCGATCCGCTTGGCCGCGACGTCCACGTCGGCATCGGCCGCAACGATCACCGGGCTCTTGCCGCCGAGCTCGAGCGTGCACCGGGGTCAGGTGCGGGCGCCGCGCCTTCGTAGACCTTGCGGCCGATCTCGGTGCCACCGGTGAACATCACCCGGTCCAAGCCCTGCGCGATCAGCTCCTGGCTCACCGCACCGTCGCCTTCGATCACCGCGATCGCGTCATTGTCGAGATAGCGCGGCACCAGCTCGGCCATCAGGTGCGAAGAAGCGGCCGCGATCTCCGACGGCTTGAGCACCACGGCGTTGCCGGCGGCGATCGCGCCGACCGCCGGACCCAAGGTCAGGTAGAACGGGTAATTCCAGGCGCCGATGACCAGCACGGTGCCGTAAGGCTCGTACTCGATCCAGCCCCGGCCGGGAAGTTGCGCCGCCTCGAGGAGGCGGTATTTGCGTTTCGTCCACTTGCGCACCTTCTTGGCGGCGTACTTCGCCTCGCCGATAGTGCCGGCGATATCGCCGATGAACGCCTCGAACGGGTGGCGGTCCAGGTCCTCGGCCAGCGCGGCGTTGATCGCGGCGTCGTTTTCTTCCATCAACTTGGCCAGCTGCAGCAGCTGACGCTTGCGCCACTCCAGGTCACGGGTGCGCCCGGTGGCGAATGTCTGGCGCAGCCGGGCCACCGTCGCGGGGATATCGACGGGTCGGGCCGCCGCGGCCCCGTTGGTGGACTCGGATGTCTTTGGTGCAACCGATTCGGTAGTCATCGCTGTCTTCCCTTCTCGCACCTTCCCGGAGATGCCCACGACTGTGTGCGCGGACACTCACGGGCGATAACCGCGATCCTAACCATCCGGTTGGGTGGGCAGTAAAGGAAGATCCGGCAGGCGCCGCCGATCGACTGCGATGACAAGGAGTCGTCTCGCCACTGATGTGGCCGGACTGCCTGGTCAGGGTTTGGTTGCGGTCACATACGTGACCACAAACGGTCGGCTCTCGGGCTGCGGCGCCCGGCCCAGCCGTAGCGCCTCTTCGTGCCCGTCGACCGCCGCCGGTGGTCCAGCCGTGAGCCGCGAACCAGTCCGCGCAGTCGGGCCGCTCCCCGTCCTCGAACCACAGGTCGAACGGGTTGAACGAGGTGTCTTGGCCGCGCGCTTCGCGCTTGGCGCGCAACTCGGCAAACCTCGCCTCGGCTTCCCGGCGCCTGTCCGGGTCGATGCCGAAGTTCTCGACGGACACCTGGCTGCCCGATGCGCTGAGCGCGTCGATCGCGACGAACAGGGCTTCCTGCGCCGCAGCCGGCAGGAACGGCAACAGCCCTTCGGCCAGCCACGCCGTCGGCTGGCTCGCGTCAAAACCGTTGTCGCGCAACGCCTGTGGCCAGTCATGGCGCAGGTCGACGGGCACCGGCCGCCGCTCGGCGATCGGCGTGGCGCCGTGGCCGGCCAGCGTCTCGGTCTTGTATTCCAGCACCTTGGGCAAATCGATCTCGTAAACGATCGTGCCGGCCGGCCAATCCAAGCGGTAGGCGCGGGAGTCCAGACCGGCGGCCAGTAGCACGATCTGCCGAATACCGGCCTGCGCGGCGGCGGCGAAGTAGGCATCGAAAAAGTGGGTGCGCACTGCCTGCGAGTCGATCATGTTCTGCGACCGGACCGAAAAGTCTTCGTCCTCGGCTTCGTCGTCGTCTTCCGCGCCGGCCCACCACGCGGCCACCTGCTCGCGAACACCCTCGAGTTCGGGCGTCGAGACCAGCGGCTCGGCGAACTGGTCGCGGATCAGCGGATCAGCGCTGGCCGGTCTCGGCGGCACGGGCCAGCGCGACCATCACCGCGGTCGCCCCGACGCTGGTGGCGATGTCCCAGGAGTCGTCCGCGGTGCGCGGCATTTACAGGCGCTCCGCGACCACGAAGTCGGAGAAGGCGTCCTTGTCATCGTCCAGCTCGACGCTGGCAACCCGGCGGCCTGCGCGGTCCATCTCGTCCAGCGAGTTTTGCGCCGTGGCACGCCAGCCGTGGTCGTTGAGCCAGTCCGCGACGTTCGCCCGGTGCTCGTCGCGATACATCAGCTCGCCGACATCGACACTGTGCTCGATGCCGATCTCGTCGGCCACCTTCTTGAGCCGTTCCCGCATCTGCTCACGCCGCTCATCGGAGTGCGTGGGTGCGGTCTCGGCCGAGACGCGGCTGCCCGCCGGGCTCAACTCGCCGATCTGGGTGAACAACTTGTCCTGCGCCTCGGCCGGCAGGTACATCAGCAGTCCCTCGGCCAGCCAGGCGGTGCGCTGAGCCGGGTCGAAGCCGGCGGCACGCAGCGCGGCCGGCCAGTCTTCGCGCAGATCGATGGCTACCTCGCGACGATCGGCGGAAGGGGTGGCGCCGCTTTCGGCCAGCGTGGAGGACTTGTAGTCCAGCACCTGGGGCTGGTCGATCTCGTAGACGGTGGTGCCGGCCGGCCAGTCCAGGCGGTACGCGCGCGAATCCAGTCCCGACGCGAGGATCACTACCTGGCGGATCCCGGCGGCGACGGCATCGGCGAAGTACGAGTCGAAGAAGTGGGTCCGCACCGCCTGGTAGCCGCGCATGTGGTGGATGCGAGCGGCGGATTCTTCATCGATGGCTTCGATCTTGGCCACGACGTCAGGGTCGAGCATGGCCTCCCAGATGATCTCGGCCCCGGCGTTGTTGACCAGCAGCCTGGCGTAGGGGTCGTGGATCAGCGCGTCGGGCTGCTCGGTTTCGATCGCGCGGGCGGCGGCCACCATGACCGCGGTGCTGCCGACGCTCGTCTTGATGTCCCAAGTGTCGTCATGTGTGCGCAGTGAACTCATTGCGTGCTCCCGGTCTGGTGGTGTCTCGTTGGGTCAGTGGGTTGGTCCGCCGAAACGCGCCCGCAGCAGCGCGCTGCGCACGGCATCGTCGGCCAGGTCTTCGGGGACCGCGCGGCCCAGCCGGGCCATCTCTTCGCGGTTGTTCACGACTGTCACCTGCCAGCCGTGGTCGGTCAGCCACTCGGCGGCATCCGTTCGGTCGGGCTCGTGGAAGGTCAGCGCCTGGACGTTGACGTCCAGGCCGAGCCGATCGCGCATCCGCTGCCAGCGGTTGGTGTTGCTGCTCGAGTTCATGCCGAACGCCTCGATAGCGACCTGGCTGCCCGGCGCGCTGAGCGCGGTGAACATCTCGAAAAGCCGGTCCTGGGCATCGCTGGGCAGATACGGCAACAGGCCCTCGGCCAGCCATGCCGTCGGTTGGGTGCGGTCGAATCCGGCGGCCGTCAGCGCCGCGGGCCAGTCTTCGCGCAGATCGATCGCGATCGTGCGCCGACGTGCGGTGGGCACCGCGCCGTGCGATTCCAGAATCCCGGTTTTGTACTCCAGCACCTTGGGCTGGTCGATCTCGTAGACCGCGGTCTCGACGGGCCAATCCAGCCGGTAGGCCCGGGAGTCCAGGCCGGCGGCCAGAATCACCACCTGCCGGATCCCGTCGCGGGCGGCATCGGCGAAGTACTCGTCGAAGAAGTGCGTGCGTACGGCCTGGTAGTCGATGCCGAGGCGATGCGCCCGCTGCCCCTGCGCGTCGCCGTCCAGCCAAGCCAGCTCGGGATCGGTCAGCCGGGCCCACGCATGTCCGGCGGGCGACACGAGTTTCCAGGCGAATTCGTCACGAATCAGCGGGTCGGATCCAGCCGTCTCCGCGGCGCGCGCGGCCGCGACACCCAACGCGGTGGCGCCGACGAGCTCGGTGATGGCCCACGAGTCGCCCGCGGTTCGAAGCGAGGGTGGTAACGGGGGCTGCAACGAGGAGGAATCGTCGAGATCAGTCATCTCGCGGCCATGCTACCCGAATAAGTTAGTTAGCCTATACGCTTTGTGCGCGATCTCACTGCGCGCCCGGACGCCGCGGGTATCCGGCTAGGCCCCGGACCGAAACAGCGCGCCGTCCAGCAACTGCCCCAGCATGCCGGTGACGGCCTGCATTTCCTGGTAGCTCTGGACATAACCGGCGTAGAACCCGGCACCGCACAGCACCACGTAGAAGTGTCTCGATCAATGCGTTGGCATCGATGTCGGCAGCGAACTCCCCCTGCGCGATTGCGTCGTTGATCGCCCGGGTCAAAAACTCTCGGCAAATCCGTACCGCATCGTTTTCGGATTGGCTCAATTCCGGGTGGCGCTGGGATTCCAGAATCGAGCCGATCAGAAACGCCGAGGCCGAGGGATGCTCGGAATTCACCGCCACCGCCGCCGAGATGAACCCGGTGAGCCGCGCCATCAGCGTCGTCTCACGGTCCGCCTGGGCAATACCGGCGCCGAATAGGAGTTCGGTGGTTTGGCTCAACACTTCCCGATACAGCACTCGCTTGCTGGAAAAGTAGTGGTTGATGGCCGGCCGGGTGAGGTCGGCGCGCACCGCGATGGCCTGGAAAGTGGCTCCCTCGTAGCCGCGTTCGCTGAAGACGATTCGCCCGGCGCGCAAGATTCTCTTGCGCGTCTCGTCAGCCTTGGCGGCGGGTGGACGGCCCGGCCGGCGCCTCGCCGTTGACGGCACCGTTAAAGTGTGCCACCCGCGTGATGCGGCATTAAGGCATTTGGCGGAATGTTGCCAAATTTTCCCGCCTGGTAGTCCTCGAGTGCTTGGATCAATTCCGCGCGCGAGTTCATCACGAATGGCCCGTAGTGGAAAACCGGCTCGCGAATCGGCTGTCCGCCCAGCAGCAGCACATCAATTGCCGAGGTCGATGACGATCCCTGGGTCGGCGTCAGCAGCCACGGTGATCCGGTCGCCGGGCCCGAGCACAGCTAACTGGCCCTGGTGAATCGGATGCTCGACCGGGCCGACAGATCCACTCCCGGACAACACATAAACCAGCGCGTTGAAATCGCGGCGCCAGGGAATGTTGAGCCTGGCCCCATTTTGAATCGTGGCGTGCGCCAGCGTGATTGGCGTGTGAGTGGCACCGGGCCCGCGGTGACCGTCGATCTCGCCGGCGATGATGCGGACCAGCGCCCCGCCATCGTCGGAGGCGAGCAACCTGGCGTCGTTGCCTTCGATGGCCTGATACCTCGGCGGTGCGAACTTGTCCTTCTTCGGCAGGTTCACCCAGAGCTGGATGCCGTGGAAGACACCACCACTTTCGACCAATTCGGCGGGCGGGGTCTCGATGTGCAGGATGCCCGAACCGGCCGTCATCCACTGCGTGGCACCGTCGGTGATCAGGCCGCCACCCCCGTGGGAGTCCTGATGCGCGAACTTGCCGTCGATCATGTAGGTGACGGTTTCGAAGCCACGGTGCGGGTGCCAATCGGTACCCCGCGGCTCGCCCGGCTCGTAGTTCACCTCGCCCATCTGGTCCATGTGCACAAACGGGTCCAGGGCCGCGGTGCTGACCCCGGCGAATGCCCGGACGACCGGGAATCCCTCGCCCTCGTACCCGCGGGGGCCGGTGCTGACCGATCGGACCGGACGTTCGGTCTCGCCGCGGACTGGCCGCGCTCACCCGGGGCAATGTCAACGTGTCTGCGGTGATGGCAGGCATATCGACCTCCTTCATTTTGAACTAGCCTCATATAACCGGACCGGAGTCCGGTTATTCCCTGACGACAACCGGCAGCCCGGCTGGGTCGCCTCGGGATTGCCCCGGTGGCGCCGAACGGACGGTGGGTTGGCCCTGCGCTGACCCACCTGCCGCACAACGGGCGGCGAGCCGATAGTTTGGGTAGGCAATATTTGCTGAAGTGGACGGTCGCCGCGGCATGCCCGATCCTGGAACGCAAAGCGAGAAGGTCGGTGGGGAAGGGTGGAGCGGATGGGGCAAAACGAGTCGGCCGCTGATCCCATCGGGGTGTCGCGGTCGGTCTCCGATGCGGTGGGGCAGCTCGCCGGCTGGCTGCGCGCAAACCGCCTGGGATTGTTTTGCGTGGCGATCGTGGTGGGGGTCGGCGCCGGGCTCGGCGCGGTGGCATTCCGCTACCTGATCTTTGGCTTCACCTGGCTAGCGACCGGACACGATGAATTCGGCCAGCAGGGCTGGGTGGCCAGCGACCACTTGCCCTGGCTGGGGGTGGCGTTCTACGCGGTCATCCCGGTCATCGGCGGGTTGCTGTACGGGCCGCTGATCTCCCGGTTTGCTCGCGAGGCTCGGGGCCACGGGGTGCCAGAAGTCATGATCGCCGTCGCGGAGAACGGCGGTCGCATCCGTCCCCAGGTGACGGTGGTGAAAGCGCTCGCCTCGGCGGTCTGCATCGGCACCGGCGGGTCGGTCGGTCGCGAAGGACCGATCGTACAAATAGGCGCGGCGCTGGCGTCCAGCTTCGGTCAGTGGGTGCGAATGCCGGAAAACCGGCTGCGGGTGCTGGTGGCCTGCGGTGCCGCGGGCGGCATCTCAGCCACATTCAACGCCCCCATCACCGGCGTATTCTTCGCCGTCGAATTGATCCTGCGCGAACTGTCCATCGAGGCGATCTTCACCATCATGCTGTCGTCGATGGTTGCCGACGTGATTGCCCGGGTTTTCTTCGGCTCAGCTCCCTTCCTCACCCAGCTTCCCCAAGGCATCGAGCTGAACCACATCGCCAACTACCTTCTGATCGCGCTCCTCGCGGCAATCGCCGGACTGCTCGGGATCCTGTTCAAGAACATCCTGTACAAGACCGAGGATCTATGCGACCGGGTATGGGGCCAGCGTCCGGATTGGGCGCGGCCGGCCGTCGGTGGGATCGTGCTCGGCCTGCTACTACTCGCGCTGCCTCAGTTGTACGGGGTGGGCTACCCCGTTATGTACGCCGCCTTCGCCGGTCACTACGCGCTGTGGTTCCTGGTGATCCTCGCCGCCGGCAAGATGCTGGCCTGCAGCCTGACCATCGGAATCGGCGGCTCGGGCGGTGTATTCGCTCCCTCCCTGTTCGTCGGGGCTACCTCCGGGATGGCTTTCGGGCTGATCGTCCAGCACACAATCGGCACGGCCGTCGGGCATCCCGCGCTGTACGCCATCGTCGGCATGGGTGCCGTGTTCGCCTCCGCCGCGCGCGCCCCGCTCACGGCCCTGGCCAGCACCGTCGAGATGACCGGGGACTTCACCCTCACCCTGCCGGTCATGCTGGCCGTAGCGGTTGGCACGACTGTCTCCCGGGGGATCTCCTACGGCACCATCTACACCACCAAACTGCTGCGGCGAGGCATCGATATCGACCGCCCCACCCCGAGTCATGCGTTCGCCGAACTCACCGCGGCCGACGCCATGCACCGCTTCGCCGCGCCGCTCGATCTGACCCGGCCAACGGTCGACGGCGACCGGGATTGGGCAGCATTACTCGGCCCCGTGACCCGCATCCGCGAACCGCAGGCGTTATTCGCCAACGACAGCCTTGCCCAAGCCCTGCGCCAGCTCGTCCTTTACGGCCGCGACGGACTGCCGGTCATCGACACCGAGGCCCGGCGCGTTCAAGGCTGGCTGACCAATCAGGATGTGCTGCGCGCGGTCGGGAGCCCGCATCACCGATGTCCAACCGGAAGTCGCTGCCAGCCATCAAGCCGCCGAATGGGCCGACCCGCAAGCCATAAAGGCCGAACACGACCCGCGAAGCCAGCTCGATGGGTACTGCATCGTCGAACACACCCTGTCACCCGATTCCGCCGCGGTCGGAAGGGCACTCGGCGATCTCGACTGGCCGGCCGGCCACCTCCCCGTGTCGGTAATCCACAATCGACAACTCGTCGATGCCGACACGGCCGGACGGCTCGCCGTGGGCGACCGGATCAACATCCTCGCGCCCAAAAACGGCGCCCCGAATACGGCGCCCAAAGAATGAGACCGATTACTACGAACTGGGTTTTTTACGACCTGCGCCGGGCGGTGTCGGCGGCGCCCTTTTCCGTCTTCTTCCCCCCGTGGCTCAGCTTGCCGCCGGCACTCTCCAGGTGGGCGCGGACGAACCATTGGAACTTCTCCAGGGGCCCGGCCTGACCGATCAACAGATCCTGCGTGACCTGGTCGAGTTCGTCTGTCTCGTCAATGGCTTGGCGGATGTCCTCGATCACGCCGTTGTAGACCAGGTCCAGCGCCGCCAGGTGCGCCTGGACGGTGTCCCGGCCAACCGAATAGTCATCCCAGGCG
Organism: uncultured Actinomycetota bacterium; assembly: GCA_963794245.1. GTDB lineage: Bacteria > Actinomycetota > Actinomycetes > Mycobacteriales > Mycobacteriaceae > Mycobacterium. The sequence continues at coordinate 881,131 of CAWCDD010000011.1, forward strand.
CGGTCCCGGATGATAGCGCCCGGGGTACCTTCGGGCGAAGCACCAAGGGCCGCAATGCGTTCGGCGACGTCGTCGGCAAAGGCCCGTACCGCCTCCACCTGGGGATCGATCATCTCGTGCACGCCAATGAAGTTGGGACCCACGACATTCCAGTGAATGTGCTTCAGCGTCAGGTGCAGATCGTTGTAGGTGCTCAATTGCTTCTGCAACAATTCAGCAAGCCGCGCGCCCTGCTTGTCGGTCAATCCCGGAATGGTGAACTGAGTCATCGATTGCTCCCTGCGTTTCGTATCCGTCGATTCACGACGGGTACCCGAAGGCCCCGCTCGAAAACACCGACTGGTCAGAGGGCGTGGATTTGCTGGACCGGCAGTCGCGCGCCGCGGCGCGGCTCGTAGGCCAGTCCGCTGACTTCGAGCAAGCGAACGACCCGGTGGCGATGCGGTCGCATCGGTTCCAGCAGCTCGAGCATGCCGTCGTCATCGACCGGGCGGCCCGCCAGGGTCCAGCCGATCATCTTCGGGATGTGGTAGTCGCCCACCGAAACGGCATCGGCATCGCCGAATGCCCGTTGCGCGGTCTCGGCGGCCGTCCATTCCCCGACTCCCGGCAGTGAGGTCAGCGCTTCACGTGCCTGCGCCGGCCGGGTCACCAGCCGTTCCAGCGAGTCCGCCCGGCGCGCACAGGTCACCACGGTCTGGGCTCGCCGCGGATCGACATTGGCGCGATGGAACTCCCACGACGGGATGTTCCGCCAGGCTTCGGCCGCAGGCGGCACCCGCATGCCGGCCGGTGCCGGGCCCGGCGCCGGCGTGCCGTACTTGGACACCAGCACCCGCCACGACCTGAAGGCGTCAGCACCGGGCACCCGCTGCTCGATGATCGCCGGGATCAGGGCTTCCAGCACCTGCCCGGTGCGGCCCAGGCGCAGGTGTGGAACGCGGCCGTGCGCCGCGCCAACCGTCGGGTGCGTCGGCGTGAAGTCCGAGGCATCGTCGTCGGCGCCCAGCAGTGCGGGCAGCCGCTCAACGAATTCCTGCGCGCCGCCGCCCCATGCCTCGCAGCGCGCCGCGTCGACGGCCGCGCGGCTGATGCGCGCGGTGACGGGTCCGCTGGGCAGCAGGCTGGTCCGCCAGATGGCCCCGTCGCCCGGGAGGCGAAAGCACGGGTCTGCGGGTCCCCGGCGAAGGGGCGCCAGCGTGTGCCCGAAGCTGACCGCCCCGGGGAACGTCACGATGCGCGCGCTTTTCACCGAAGACTCCGGCATTCCGTTCTGATTGACCGTCCACTACCTGCCAAGACAGTATTGCGATGTGATGACGCCGTTCGACGCTCCCAATGCCGAGCTGGCCTGGATGTTCCTCCAGAGTCTGAGCGAGGACGGCGACTTGGACGAGGGTTTCGAACTGCTCAGCGACGACTTCACCTATTGGAGCCTGTTCACCCGCGAGACCTACGACAAACGGGCCCTGCGGCGCGCGACCGACAAACGCAAACAGTCCGTCGAGCTCACCATCGATCTGCTCCGCTGCATCAACGAGGGCGACACCGTGGTGGTCGAGGCAGACGCCACCGGCACCAACTCCGATGGCGAGCAGTACGACACCCCGTTCGTGTGCATCTTCGAGACCCGCGACGGGCTCATCGTCTCGATGCGCGAATACGGCGACACCCGCGCCTACGCCAAATTTCTGGGCGAATAGCTGCTGCGCCCAGGCCTAGTCGGCGACGACGGTGATTTCGGCCTTGTCGGGGTAAAACGCCACGTGCCCGGCGATCTCGGCCACCGCGGGATACGGCTGCTCGTAGGTCCAGATGACGTCCTCGACGGTGTCACCGGCCGAAGTTGTCACGGCGTAGTAGCTCGCGTCCCCTTTGAACGGGCAGTAGCTGACGGTTTCGGTTCGGGTCAGCCGTTCCTGAGCCACATCGCTCAGCGGAATATATTGCACCGCAGGGATAGTGGCTTCCCGCAATTCGAGTGCCGCGGTGGTGTCCGCGACCAGCTCGCCGTTGACGCGAACCTGGACCCGCCCGTTGGCCGGCGTGATGGTTATCGGGTGCCCGGCGCTCGGTTCCAAGACTTCCTTATGGGTCATGCTGTTCCTCCTCAGACGTACGAGTGCAACACCGGCAGGTGCTCAGGACTTCCCGGGCTGCGCCGGCCCGAATGCGTAGCGATGGTATTGCGCCATCGTGCGTAATGCCGGCACCGCCGCCATCGCCCTGCCTACCCAGCGTACGAACGGTGGGACCATCTCGAATGTGTCGCTGTCGAAGACCGACTCCCACGCCAGTACCCGCACCCCGGGAACAGCGTCGACGATGTCGCTCGGCCCGTCGATACCCCAGCGCAGCTTCGAACCGGAGCGACGGACTACGGCATTGATCACCTGCGTCCGAATGCCGAACGTGTTGAACGCGTCGAACTGCAGTTCGCCCGACGGAAATCGATCGACGACACGACGAAGCAGAGCCAGCCCGTCGTCTTTCGTCAGGTACATGGTCAGGCCCTCGCCGAGGAACAGCACGGGACGATCGGCCGGTATCTCGGCCACCCAGGACGGGTCGGTCACCGAGGCCGGCAGCATCCGGTAGTTGGCGCGACCGGGATAGACCCGTTCGCGCAGACTGATCACTTCGGGGTAGTCGACGTCGTACCATCGCACGCCCGGACCCGGATCCAGTCGGTACACCCGGGAGTCCAGGCCGCAGCCCACGTGCAGCACGACGGCTTCGTCGTGCACGGCCAGAAACTGGCGGGCCCAATCGTCGAAATGCGCACTGCGGACAGCGACCGACGGGGCGGTCCGCGCATCGATAGTCGTTGCAGCCCAGTCGTAGTCGATGCGTGCCACGGCGGCCTTGGCATAGTGATCGCTCAGGATCGAGTTGGGAGCGTCGGCGTCCAGCGCTTTGGCGTACAGCGTCGCCAGCATCGTCTGCGGCGGCCCGTTCAGATCGACGCTTATCCGGTCCATTCCGACCGTGCCTATTCCGGTTGCGCAGCAGTTCGCGGGGTCCGCATCGCGGCCCAGAACCGGGCAGCCTCGCGGATCGACTCCTCGATCGGGCGTGGCTGCCAGCCCAGCTCTCGCTTGGCCTTGCCGCTGTCCACGTGGGCTTCGGCGCGCATCATCCGCACCGACGCGAGGCTGAGTTGGGCGTCGGTGCCGGTGAGCTTGGCCTTCACGGTCCCCGCCGCGGCCAGGGCGTAGAGCATCGGGACTGAAATCGCGCGTTGCGGCGGCGGGACGCCGGCCTCGTCGGCCGCGATCCGGATCGAATCGTTCAACGCCATCATCCGTTCGGAGACGAGGTATCGCTCACCGATGCGGCCGTGCTCGGCGGCCAGGATCATGGCCCGGGCGGCATCGTCGACGCCGACGACTTCTAGCTGAATGCCGTTCATCAGGAACGGCAGCTTGCCGAATACCGCACCCGCGATGAAGGCACCGTGCGGAGTGCCGCCCCAATCCCCGTCGCCATAAGTCGTGGACACACACATCGCGACGGCGGGCAACCCGGCGTCGGCGACGTAGCGCATGACCAGGTTTTCGGCCTGGACCCGGGATTGCACGTAGGGAGTCAGCCCGCGGGAGGAGATCACATCGTCTTCAGTCGCCACGTGACCATGCCGGCGGCCCACCGTCGCGTACGTGCTGGTGAAGATGAACCTGCGCAGGGGTTGGTTGACGGCGACATCGAGAACGTTGCGCAGTCCCTCCACGTTGGTGCGAAACAGCGGCGCCGTGTCACGCAGCCACGCGCGGGTGTCGACGACGCAGTAGTACACGTCATCGACCCCGTCCATCGCTTCGCGCACCGTGGCGGTGTCGAACACGTCGCCGTAAAAGCGGGTGAGCTCGAGGTCGTCGATGGAGCGGGTGTTTGCGCCTTCGCGCACCATTGCCCGCACTTGCGCACCGTCGGCGACGAGCTGGCGGGTCACGTGTGAGCCCAGAAAACCGTTGGCGCCGATGACAAGTTTTGGTTTTGCGCTCACTGGGCGCCCCCGTACTGCGCCATGAAACGCGCGGCGTCCTCGTCAAGGGTGCCGAGTTTCTGCGCCTTGTGGCACCACTTCAACGAGGCCTGCACGAACCGCAGCGGGTTGTAGATGTCTTCCTGCTGACGCCACAGGCCGTCGCCGGCGTAACTGATGATCGAGATGTTGGTCGCGGTGATGACGCTGCCGTCACCGGGATCGCGCATCGGGTTGTCGAGTTCCATGATGATGCGCCCGGTCGGCTCGTCGATGACCGACCACAGCGACGGGAAGGCGACCATGTGGCTACCGGGATAGGTGCTCATCGTCCGCTTGATCCACTCGCGGACTTCGTCGCGGCCGTGCATGGTGCCCGCGGCATGCTCGATGTACAACACATCGGGCGTGTAGTGCTCGACCCAGGCGTCCCAGTCTTGGGTCTCGGCCGCCCGCGCAACCGTCTGCTCGAATTTCTCGAAGGCGGCGGCGAGTTCGCTACGCGAGAACGAAGGGGCGCTCATAGCGCGGCCTGTGATTTCGGTTTTGCGGCGCCGTTGCTGCTCATCGGCGGAGTGTAGCCTGGGCATCGTTGTGCCCGAGTTGTGGCCGGTTGGGAGGACAAGAAATGGCAGACACCCAAAAAGCGATCCTCGCCGGCGGCTGTTTCTGGGGAATGCAGGACCTGATCCGCAAACTGCCGGGTGTGGTCTCGACCCGCGTCGGTTACACCGGCGGCGACGTGCCCAACGCGACCTACCGCAACCACGGCAGGCACGCCGAGGCCATCGAGATCGGCTACGACCCCACTGCCACCGACTACCGCGCGCTGCTGGAGTTTTTCTTCCAAATCCACGATCCGACAACGAAAGACCGGCAGGGCAACGACCGCGGCGCCAGCTATCGGTCGGCGATCTTCTACGTCGACGACGAGCAGAAGCGAATCGCGCTGGACACCATCGCCGACGTCGAGGCCTCCGGGCTATGGCCCGGGAAAGTGGTGACCGAGGTCAGTCCCGCCGGCGACTTCTGGGAGGCCGAGCCCGAGCACCAGGATTACCTGGAGCGCTTCCCAAGCGGATACACCTGCCACTACATCCGCCCCGGCTGGAAGCTGCCGCGGCGCGCTTCAACCAGCCAGTAGCCAGCGTTCAGCGCCGCCGCACCACAACCCGGCCGCCGTCCTTCGGGGTGAACGCGACCCCACGGGAATGCCAGCGCTCGTCCGGTGCATCCGTGGTTTCAATAGTGAAGTGGCGCAACACTGTCCGCAGCACCACGTCCATCTCCATGTTGGCGAATGCCGCCCCTACACACCGGCGGGTCCCTCCGCCGAACGGAATCCAGGACAGCGCTGACGGTTTCGTTCCTATGAAGCGCTGCGGATCGAAGCGCCCGGGATCGGGGAATACGTCTGGATTGTCGTGGAGCTGCGCGATGCCGACGATGATCGAATACCCGCGCGGAATCACCCACTCACCGAGTTGATACGTCTCCGGGTAGACGTGGCGGCCGGCGAAATCGATGACGGTCCTTGTCCGTTGGACTTCCAGGATCGTCGCTTGGCGCAGCTCATTGCCGCCGTTGTCGGCCTCTTCGACGAGCGCCGCCAGCAGCTCCGGATGACGGCTGATTCGCTCGAATGCCCAAGCCAGCGTCGACGCGGTGGTTTCGTGTCCCGCAGCCAGCAGGGCGAGGAGCTCGTCACCAATTTCCTTGTGCGACATGGTTGAACCATCCTCATAGCTGCTGTGCAGCAGAAGCGCGAGGATGTCGGTCCGATTGGCGAAGTTCGCGTCCGCCTGCTCCGCCGCGATCAACTTGCCGATGACGATGTCGTACTGGCGACGCCACTCATCCAGCCGGTACCACGGGCTGAGCCGCCCGTAGTTCCGCTTCGGCTTCGGCAGCGACGCCAGGCGTGAGCCGAGCGTGACCCAGGGCGGGATGAGCCGGCGCAGCTCGTCGAGTTCGGCGCCGTCGGCCCCGAAGACCGCGCGCAGGATGGCGTTCAGCGTGATCCGCATCATCGGCGACAGTGTGGCGAACGACCTACCCTCCGGCCAGTCGGCGGTTTCGCGCAGCGTCTCTTCTTCGATGATGGTCTCGTAGTTCTTGATGCTCTTGCCGTGGAATGGCGGCGCCAGCAGCCGTCGCCGGCGGCGGTGGTCGTCGCCCTCGAGCGCGAACACCGAACCGGAGCCGAACAGCCTGCTCAGATTGGGCTGGATGTTGCCGAGTTCGTCTGGGCCGGTGGTGAATATCTGCTTGGCCAGCTGCGGGTCACTGACCGCAATGACACGACCCCACATCGGCAGCTTCAGCGCGACGACACTGCCATGGCGGCGCGACAGTCGTCGCATCATCGAGCGCCGCGACATCGCAAAGCCAAGGCCCTGCAACATCTTTGGGAGTCGGGCCGCCGGGGGCAACCGAACTGCGGAGGCCGGCGGTGCGGCGGTGACTACTTCGCTCATGGCGTCATTGCTCCCAACATCTGCCCCCGGCTACGGGTTGGTACCGCGGTGTACCACAGACCTTTCTGGGTACGGTACTCTGTAGTACCGAGCCTGACAAGGGTGTATCCGTTCGAAAGGGCCGCCGACAATGCCATCTGCGACAACAGCGATAGCAGCGGTTGTCGACGCGGGTGTCGACGATCCTTTTCGGCTCAGGCTGCTCGAGGGCCTCGCCGCCTCGATCGGCGAACGCGGCTATCCCGCTAGCACGGTCGCTCATATCGTCCGCCACGCGCGCACGTCCAAGCGCACGTTCTATGACCAATTCGCCAGTAAGGAAGAGTGTTTCCTCGAGCTGCTGGCCACCGACATCGAAAAGCTCGGCGAGAGCATCGCCGCTGCAGTCGATCCCGAGGCCGACTGGCACCAGCAGATCCGTCACGCCGTCGAGGCCTACGTCGGCTATATCGAAGCCCGCCCGGCCATTACCTTGAGCTGGATTCGCCAGCTCCCCTCGCTGGGAGCCGTTGCGCGCCCCGTCCAGCGCCGCGGCTTGCAGCTGTTGTCCGACCTGCTGATCGACCTCAGCGCCAGCCCGGGGTTCCGGCGAGCCGACCTGCCGCCGTTGACCGCGCCGCTGGCCGTGATCCTGCTCGGCGGGCTGCGGGAGTTGACCGCACTCGCCGTCGAAGACGGACAACCCGTCCGTGAGATCGTCGAACCGGCCGTGGATGCGTCCATCGCGCTGCTCGGACCGCGCCACTAGCCGCGGTCTTCCGTCTAGGCTCATCGCAGACCCCTACCCGCGGAGGACTGTGATGCGGCTATCCACTCGAAACCAGCTCAAAGGGACCATCACCGAGGTCGATCTGGGGACCGTGATGGCAGTTGTCAAGATCAGGCTCGACGGCGGCGATCAGGTCGTCACATCCTCGATCACCAAGGATGCGGCGCTCGACCTCGGCCTGGCGGTCGGTCAGCCCGCGACGGTGTTCATCAAGTCGACCGAAGTCACGATCGGCGTCGAGTAACTCACAGTTTCAGAAACGCTCGCAATCGATCCAGTACCAGGTCGGGTCGCTGCGCAACGATCCAGTGGCCGACGCCGTCGACCAGCTCTACGTCGAAATCGCTTATGTGATCGGCGTATCCGTCCAATAACCGCGGAGTGATCACCGGATCTTCGGTACCGCTCAGCCAACGGACCGGTACCTCGACGCGAAGATCGTCGTACTCGCCGCCCAGCCAACTGCGCATCTCCGTGGTCTGGAAGCTGCGATACCACCGCGAACCGGCCTCCGCGTGTCCGGGCTGGCGCATGCATTCGCCGTACAACCGGACGCTTTCCTCGGGCAACGAGAACCCGCCGCCGACCCATGAACCCAGCATGCGGAGAAACCGCGAGTTGGGATCGCTGATCACGCGGGGCCCGATGACGGGCAACAACATCGGAACCTGATACCAGAACCGCCAGAGGTCGCGGACCGCCGCCAGATCGAACTTCGCCCAGGGCGCCACCGTGTTGAGTCCGAAAAAGCCGGTCACCTTCTCCGGATGGCGCAGCATCATGATGAACGCGGCAGGTCCGCCCCAGTCGTGGGCGACCAGCTTCACCTTCTCGACGCCCAACTTGTCCAGCACGCCCGCGAGATCTTCGGCCATCTCGGCCTTCAGATACCGCGAGCGGGGTGCCGAACTCCAGCCCGCGCCACGCAGATCCGGACACAACACCCGGTAGCCGTCGGCGGCCAGCGGGCCGATCAGCTCGTGCCACTCCCACCAGTTCTCCGGAAAGCCGTGTACCAGCATGACGGCAGATCCGTCGGCCGGACCGGCGTCCGCGACGTGGATTGTCACGCCTTCGCCGAGTTCTACGTACCGGTGTTCCAAAGCTACAGAGCCGTCCAACGCTGGCATAGTGACCATGCTTGAAAAGCTAGCGCACGGGGCCTATTTCAGGAACCGCTCCACGTAGGGCGCGAACCGCTCCCGCAGCGCGTTCTCCTCTAGCCCGAACATTTCGAACGACGTCTCAACGTTTCCCAATCGCCCGCGCTGGTGGCCCGCCAGGTAGTCGGCGATCGCCTTACGCGCTTCGTCGGTGAACGGTTCGCCGGCCAGGGCGTAGACCTGCTCGGCGACACCGAGTTCGTCGGCCATGAAGTCGTTGAACCGGACGTCGATAGAGCGTTCCGGACCGATGGCGTCACGGTCGCGCACGAGTGCGGTGAGCATTTGATCGAGCCGGTCGATCCAGGAGTTCGCGATCTGTTCCACCGGCACCGGCGAGCGGTGCATGCGCGCGGAATAGGCGATCATCGCGATCATCGACAGCGCCACCGGCACCGGGTCGCGGTGGGTGAACACGACGATGCTGTCGGGGAAAACCCGGTCCAGCACCCGCACCTGCTCGAGATGCTGGGGCGACTTGAGCAGCCAGCGCTGTCCTCCGCGCAGGAACTGCATCGCCTTGAGTTGAGTGGCCAGATATTCGTAGTGCGGTGTCTGGTCGTGGGCCCGGTAGTAGTCACGCCAGCGCGGCACCTCGGCGAGCGTCTCGAACAGCATCGTAGAAATGTCGTTGGCCAGCAGCTGGATTTCTTCATGGACGTGATCGGTGGTCATCTCGTGCATCAGCGGGAAATGCGGCATCACCATGTTGACCACCCCGACCGCGACGTCCATCCGCGCCCGGCGCGGATCCGGTTGGACGCCAACCTCATTCGGCAACGGGAACGGTTCCACGCTTTCCCAGTACGGCATGGTGCGGAAGGTGGGCGGTGCGGCCAGCAGGTTGTGCAGGTGCGTGGTGCCGGTGCGGGGCAGCCCGGCGATCACCACCGGCGAGCTCAGTTCGATGTCGTCGATCTCGGGATGGCTACTCAGTAGGTCGGCCAACAGCAGCCGGTTCTTGAGCAGCTGCAGCAACTGGCCGTAAAAGTTCACCACTCCGGCGGCGTGCAGGCCGTCGATCTCGCGCAGCGCGGCGAGGTACACGTCGAGGCGTTCGCGGTAGTCGTCGGGCCCGAAGTCGTGCAGGCCGGTATCGGCGCTGGCCTGGGCGTGCAGCGCGTCGGCATCCAACGGGCACTGCGGGGCCATCATGGCCATCATGTCGAGGATCTGCTGGCCCTCGGCGCTGAACTGGGGTTGGGCTAGGTCATCAAGGCGAACGTTCACGGCGACTTATGTTACTCTGAGTTTCGTAATGGTAGTGGATTTTGGCCGGCCCCGTGACCCGCGTATCGACGCTGCGGTGCTGCGCGCCACCGTCGAACTGCTCGCCGAGACCGGTTACCCAGGGCTGTTGGTCTCCGCCATCGCGGAGCGGGCCGGGACCAGCAAGCCCGCGATCTACCGCCGTTGGCCCAGCAAAGCGCACCTGGTGCACGAGGCGGTGTTCCCGATCGGGGCCGCGACGGCGATTCCCGCCACCGGCTCACTGCGCGAGGATCTGCGCGAAATGGTCCGCCGTGCAATGTCTTTCCTCACGACGCCGGCCGCCAGGGCGGCACTGCCCGGCTTGGTCGGCGAGATGGCGTCCGATCCCACGCTGCATTCGGCGCTGCTGGAGCGGTTCGCCGGCATCATCGGCGGCGCCCTGGCCGAATGGCTCGACGCCGCCGCGGCCCGCAGTGAGGTCCGGCCCGACCTGACCGCCGCCGAACTGGCCGAGGCGATGGCCGGCATCACCCTGGTCGGCCTGCTCACCCGCCCCGACGACCTCAACGACGCCTGGGTCGACCGCACCACCACGTTGCTCCTGAAAGGAATCAGCGCATGACGCACGAATCGACGGCCGCGTGGAAAGAGCTGCTGGCCACCATCGGAGAGCTCGACAGCTCCTTCACCGACGGCGACCGGGCGGTCACCGACGACCGCCACATTGCCGACGGTTACCGCATGCTGGCGGCCACCCTGGGCGTGGCGTTTGACACCTACCTGTTTCCCGAACCGGGCCGTCCCCAGTTCGTCGCGGTCAACACCCCGTTCCGTCGCGACCGCCGGTGGGGCGGTGACAACACCGATGCGTACTACTTCATCTGCCCGGTCGATCCGAGACGGCGCTATCGCATCAGTGGCGACAAGGGCGACAGCGTGTACTTCTCGGTGACCGCCTACAACGAACCGTCGCCGGGCGCGTGGTCGGATCGGATCGTCGCGATCGTCCGCGACACCGATCTCGACATCGACGCCAACGGCAACTTCGCCTTCGACCTCCCCGCGATGCCTGATGCGGCCGTGCTGATGACCCGCGACTACCAAGCTCACCCGCTCACCGGCCGCCCGGTGACGTGGCATATCGAGGCGCTCGACGAGCCAGACCCGATCCGGCATGGCGACGCCGAGACCGCAGCCAGCCTGCGTGCGGCTGCGGCCTGGATGCGCACCATGTTTGCCATAGTGCCGCTGGCAGTCGGTACACGCGCCGACGACGAACACGGGCTGGGCCACGAAACTGTCCACGCCGCAAACCAATTCGCCGACCCCTATCAGGTGCCCGACGCCAACTTCGGCTGGTCGGCCCGCGATGCGTGCTACGCCTACGGCAGTTTTGTGCTCGACGACGACGAGGCGCTGGTGATCACGCACCGGCCGCCGTCGTGCCGGTTCTGGAACCTGGTGGTATGGAACCAATTCATGGCCGCCTACGGTGCCGAGGACGCCCGTTCCTCCCTCAACAACCACAGCGCCGTCCTTAACAGCGATGGCTCCGTGACGATCGTGTTGGCCCGCGAGATAACCGACCACCCGAATTCGCTGACGACGCTGGGCTATCCGCTTGGCAACCTGGCGTTCCGGTGGTTCTTGTCCGACGGCGTGCCCGAGCGGCCCGAGGTGAAAGTGGTCAAGGCAGCCGACGCACCGACAGTGGTGTCCTGAGAACTAGAGGCCAGGCAAGCAGATCGGGGCTCCATAGCACGGGGGCGGCCCTAACGGCCGTCGCGGAGCGTCACCCTCCCAGACGAATTGGCCAACATTACCCGTGCCGCCGACGGCGACCCAGTACCAGTGGTGGCAGACGCTCATGTCCCAACGGACGTCGGGCATCGGCAACCGTTGGCCCGGGCACCAGTCGTGCGGGACCGTGAAGTTGTCTGTGGCGAATGGACCTGGCGACTGAGGCACGAGGTTTGGCTCTGCCTGAGCGGTGGCCGCGGCCAAGCCCACTGAACTAAGCGTGAAGGTAGCCGCTACGACTCCCTTAATGACTGTGCGGTACATGGCTTCTCCCCGTCAATGCCACGCCCACCGCGCGGCTATTGCAGCAATTTCAGGCCCTGGGCGTCGCTACCGATCACAACTTCTCGGTGAGGACACTCGTGCACTAGGCCTGGCGGACCAGCTCGATCGCCCGGCCCAGCGTCTCGAGCTTGGCGGCCAGCGTGTCGCCGGCGGGATAGAGCCGCACGGTGTTGACGCCGGCGTCGCGCCAGACCGCGAGCCGCTCGCGGACCATCTGCTCGGTCCCGATCAGCGTGGTGCCCAGCACCATGTCGTCGGTCACCAGCGCTGCGGCGCCGTCACGGTCCCCGGCCTGCCAGCGCTCGCGCACCGCGGCGGCGGCCTCGGCCCAGCCTTGCCGGCTGTAGGCCTGGTTGTAAAAGTTCGTGCTCGACGACCCCATGCCGCCGAGGCTGAAGGCGAGTTCCTTTTTGCGGCCGGCGATCATGCCGCTCAGTTCGTCCTCGTCGGCCGCGAAGGCCACTTCGGCGCCCTGACAGATGTCGATGTCCGCGCGGGTGCGACCGGCGTCCGCGAGACCGGCGTCGAGGTGGGCGAAGTACGCCTCGTGCGCGCCTTCCGGGACGAAGCTGGTGCCCAGCCAGCCGTCGGCGATCTCGCCGGTCAACCGCAGCATCGCCGGTGACAACGTGGCGAGGTAGATCGGAATGGCGTGCTGCGGCGCGTTCGACACCCGCATCGGCACCGCGTCACCGGGACGAGGGATCTGAAATTCCTTGCCGGAATAGGAGATCTTGCCCCCGGCGAACACCTGGCGCACGATGTCGACGGTTTCTCTGGTTCGGGCCAGCGGCCGGCGGAAGGAGACGCCGTGCAGGCCCTCGATCACCTGGGGACCCGAGGCGCCCAGGCCCAGCAAGAATCGCCCGTTCGACAGGTTGGACAGCGTGATCGCGGTCTGCGCCAAAAGGACCGGTGACCGGGTGCCGACCTGCAGGATGCCGGAGCCGAGCAGCATCTTCTCGGTACGCGCCGCGAGGTAGCCCAGCGCCGACGGTGCGTCCGCACCCCACGCCTCGGCGACCCAACACACATCGAGACCCAGCTTTTCCGCCTCGACGGCCAGCGTCACCACCTGGGCGACTTCGTCACTGCCGCCGGACAACTCAACCGTCGTCGCGGTGCGCATCAGCGCACCCCGTGTTCGGCCAGCCTCTTGATTGCCGCCAGGGTCTTGCTGATCGCCGTCTCGAACTCACGCATCCGGACGAACACGATCTTTTCTTCCTTGTCCGGCATCGAATCGATCGCCGCCGACAGCCCGGAGCGTCCCGGCCCCATCTGCATCCAGTAGCTCAGGCTGGTACCGCCGTCCCGGGGTGCCAGCCGGAACCGCCAGGTCGACGACGGGTAATCGACATCGCCTACCGCCCAGGCGAATTCGTGCGACTGGTCGCACGCCACGATGTGCGAGGTGGTGCTCCATTCGCCGAACGCGTCGTGCTGGTTGTGTCCGACGAAGCGGGCACCGACCTTGGGTCGATCGGCGCCGCCGGCCCACTCCACGGACTGCAACTCGTTGCTGAACGTCGGCATCAGCTTGATATCCGAGATCAGGTTCCAGACCCGGGCCGGATCGGCGTCGATCCACGTCGAGGCTTCCACCGTCGGGTTGTCCGCATAACGTGCACCGGTCCACTCCACGCAGCCCATTGTCCCCTACCCGGGGCAGGAGTCAGGCTGCGACGGGCTCGCGATCGGCTGGCTTGTCGGCCTTGATCTTCGGCAGCAGCGACGACAGTTTGGCCGGGTCGGGGAACGTCAGCTTGACGATCTTGCGCACGACGGTGCCGAACTGCTGCAGCAGTGGGCCCTGGTTGTAGGGGATCCCGTAGCGCTCGCAGATCTGCTGCACCTCGCCCGTGATCTCCGAATAGCGGCGGGCCGGCATGTCGGGGAACAAGTGATGCTCGATCTGGTGCGACAGGTTGCCGGACAGCAGATGGAAGATCCTGCCCCCGGTCAGGTTGGCCGAACCCAGCACCTGGCGGAAGTACCACTGGCCGCGGGACTCGTCCTTGGTCTCGTCGACGGTGAATTCCTGGGTGCCGTCCGGGAAGTGGCCGCAGAAGATGATCATGTAAGACCACACGTTGCGCATCAGGTTGGCCGTGAGGTTGCCGGTCGAAGACGAACGGCGCGAACGGTCCGGCCAGCAGCGGGAACGCCACGTAGTCCTTGAGCGTCTGACGCCGGGTCTTTTTCCAGATGGCCTTGAGCACGTCGCGCTTGTCGCGCAGCCGGATCTCACCGGAGCGGATGCGTTCGGTTTCCAGTTCGTGCAGCGCGACGCCGTACTGGAACAGCACCATCAGCAGGAACGCGTAGACAGGGTTGCCCAAGTAGTAGGGGTGCCAAGGCTGGTCCTCGCTCATCCGCAGGATGCCATAGCCGATGTCGCGGTCCATTCCCACGATGTTGGTGTGGGTGTGGTGCATGTAGTTGTGCGAATGCCGCCATTGGTCGGCCGGGCACGCCGTGTCCCACTCGAATGAGCGGCCGGAGATGTTCGGGTCGCGCATCCAGTCGTACTGGCCGTGCATGATGTTGTGGCCGATCTCCATGTTGTCCAGGATTTTCGACACACCCAGCATTGCGGTTCCCAGCAGCCAGGCCGGCGGCAGGAACAGCAGCGCTCGTCCGCCGACCTCCAGCGCACGCTGGGCTTTGATGACGCGGCGGATGTAGTCGGCGTCGACTTCGCCGAGGTCGGCCATCACGCGATCCCTGATGGCGTCGAGTTCACGGCCGAACGCATCGGCCTGCTCGGGGGTAAGGGTGATCTTGTCTTGTGACATAGCTCCTCCTCCTAGTGGTTGTGGGCTTGTGTTGATGGGCGACGACCCGCTGCGCCCGGGTTCGCCGAGCTTGCGATCGCCGCTAAAGGGCGAGATCGACGTCCCCGACGGGGACGGATACGCAGATCTGGATGTCTTCGTCCGGGGCGGTCGAGACCGCGCCGGTGTTCAGGCTGCGCACGGTGCCGGAGACCTTCCGGCGCGTGCAGGTGTGGCAGATGCCCATCCGGCATCCGTTCTGCGGCGCCAGGCCGGCGGTTTCGGCCTGTTCCAGCAGCGAGCGACCGTCGTCGACGACGTCAACTCCGCTGTCCGCGAACGTAATTCGACCGCCCGACGGATTCGCCGGTGCTGCGACCACCGGCGGCACGAAGCTCTCGGTGTACACGTTGTCGCAGTGCTCGCGGACGGCGTCGACCAAAGCGGTTGGGCCGCAGACGAATACCGCGTCCGGTGACGGCAGGGCCGCGTTGAGGTGCTCGGTACCGAAGCTTCCGACGAGGTCGCCCGAACCCGAACGGGTGAACCCGTGTAGCACCCGCACCCCGGGCATAGCGCTCAGCTCGTCGCGGTAGCAGGCCTCGGCCGGCGTGCGGGCGTAGTGGACGAACGCGATCTCCCCATCGTGGCCCTCGGCGACCAGGGTGCGAAGCATCGCCATGACGGGCGTGATGCCGCTGCCGCCCGAAACCAGAAGGATCCGCCGCGGCCGTTGCGCCGGCAGGACGAAGTCGCCGCCGACACCGGCCAGGCCGACCACCATGCCGCGGCGGGCCTGCTCGTAGAGGTAGTTCGACACCAGCCCGCCTTCTGAACCGGCTCCGTGGCGCCCGATCGTCAACTCGAGGGTCGTGCTGCCTTCCACGTTGGCCGGTGAGTAGCAGCGAGTGTGCCGGCGGCCGTCGATCTCGACACTGACGTTGACGTATTGACCGGCCTTGACGGCGTGGGTGGATGTGAAGCTCTCGTTCGGAGCGAGGGTGAGTGTGATGCTGCGCGGCGTGGTGCGGCGCACGTCGATGACCTTGGCGCGGCCTTCGCTCAGTGTCCAGGTAGGCGCGACCAGCTCGGTGTAGCGGTCGACGCCGTGCGGGCCGGTAAGCAGGTCTACCAGGTCGGAGCCGAGAATTCGGTCCCGGAAAGTCTTGGCGAAGCTGTGACGCGAGGTCTGACTTCTTTGAGTGAACATATGTACACCGTCCTCTCAAACGCCGCAGCTAGTCAAGGATTTGTGCAGCGCTGTGGTAGGCTTCACATAGTGAACGGTCGTATTCCTAGCTCACGTTCGCACCGGTCTGGCCGCGAACGCTCCCGGGAAAGCCCGTCACGCGAAGAGCGCAAAGAGGCGACTCGGCGCGCCATCATCGCCGCCGCACTCAAGCTGCTGCAGGACCGCAGCTTTTCCGCCCTGAGCCTGCGCGAGGTGACCCGCGAGGTCGGGATCGTGCCCGCGGCGTTCTATCGGCACTTCGAGTCGATGGAGGCCCTCGGGCTGGTGCTCATCGACGAGTCGTTTCGCAGCTTGCGCGACACCCTGCGCGACGCGCGCGCCGGCAAGCTCGACCCGAACCGGGTGATCGAGTCGTCCGTCGAAATCCTGATCGCCAGCGTCGCCGATCGACGGGAGCACTGGCGTCTGATCGCCCGCGAGCGCAACAGCGGCCTGACCGTGCTGCGCTACGCGATCCGCACCGAGATTCGGCTGATCACCTCCGAACTGGCGACCGACCTGGCGCGCTTCCCGGGGCTGCACAAATGGAGCACCGAGGACCTCAACGTGCTGGCGACCCTGTTCGTCAACTCGATGATCGTGATCGCCGAGGCGATCGAAGACGCCCAGTCCGCCGAGGCGCTGGAAGACATCCGGCGAATCGCCATCAAACAGCTGCGCATGATCGCCATCGGCATCGCCGGATGGCGAAGCAGCCCCTGACCTTTAGCGGGGTTCCCGCCACATCGCCCACAGCGGCGGCCCGCCGTTGGGCAGTGCGATCTCTTGAGTCACCGCGAAACCGAAATCGCATGTAGTAAGGCACGTTTTCGGGCTTGCTCGACTCGAGATACGCCGGACAGTGCTCGGCATCGCAGCGGTCCAGCCGCGAGGCCATCAACGCCTGCCCATAGCCCTGGCCGCGCACCCACGGGTCGCTGCCGATGGCGGCCAGATACCAGTGCGGCTCTTCGGGATGTATGCGCTTCATCATTTCCTGGATGCCGCGCGCCATCCCCGTCCGCAGGCCGAACACCCGCAGAAATGCCGGCGTCATCGCCAACTGCGCCCAGCGGGATTCCTGCCACTGATTCGGCGGATCCCACAGGGCGGCCGCCCCGATGCCGGCCCCGTCGTGGGCCACCTCCACGCCGCCGCGAGGCAGATGATGGTGCCGCGTCATGGCCGAAAACATCCGGGCCAGATGCGTGGTCCGCGTCATGCTCTCGGGAAATATCCAGGCCATCACCGGGTCGTCGAAGAAGGCCCGGCTCAGGGTGGCCGAGAGGTCGCGGAGGTCGGCTTTGCGCGCCGGACGTGCCTGGGGGGCCATGACGTCAGGCTAGTGGCTACCATGCGGAATGAACACGAAACGGCCCGGGTGTGACGGTGAGGTGGCGGGTACTCCGATGCGATGACGGGACTTTCACGGCGGGCATTCGGGCAGATCGCGACGGGCGCGGGCGTGCTCGGCGCCGGTGCATGGGCGGCCGCGTGCGGGCGCGACCGTCACGGCGCGCCTGCCACGTCCGCCGCCGGCGGCGACCAAGGGCGTGGGAATCACCTTGTCGCACGAGCAATTTCGCACCGATCAGCTGGTAGCGCAGGCCCAGGCGGCCGAACACGCCGGCTTTCAGTACGTCTGGGCCAGCGACCACATCCAGCCCTGGCAAGACAACGAGGGCCACTCGATGTTTCCATGGCTGACGCTGGCGCTGGTGGGCAACAGCACCAGCCGCATCTCCTTCGGCAGCGGTGTCACCTGTCCGACCTACCGCTACCACCCGGCAACGGTGGCGCAGGCGTTTGCCTCGCTGGCGGTCCTGAGTCCGGGCCGGGTGTTTTTGGGGCTCGGGACCGGCGAGCGGCTCAACGAGCAGGCCGCCACCAACACGTTCGGCAAATACGCCGAGCGTCACGACCGTCTGGTCGAGGCGATCGAGCTGATTCGCCAGCTGTGGAGCGGTCAGCGAATCTCGTTCGCGGGCCGCTATTTTCAGACCAATTCGCTGAAGCTCTACGACACACCACCGACTCCGCCGCCCATCTTCGTCGCCGCGAGCGGACCCAAAAGCGCAAGGCTGGCAGGGCAATACGGCGACGGCTGGATCACCCAATCCCGCGATCTGACGAACCCCAAACTGCTGGCCGCGCTCAGCGCCGGCGCCCACGCCGCCGGGCGGGATCCCGCGAGTCTGGGCAAGCGCGCCGAACTGTTCGCCGTCGTCGGCGATAGCGAGGAGGCCGCCCGCACGGCGGCCTTGTGGCGCTTTACCGCCGGGGCCGTCGATCAACCCAATCCGGTCGAAATTCAGCGTGCCGCCGAATCGAACCCGATCGAGAAGGTGCTCGCCAACTGGACTGTCGGCATCGATGCCGCCACACACATCACCGCCGTGCAATGGGTTCTCGACGCCGGTGCCGTCCCGTTTCTGCACTTCCCGCAGGCCGACCCCATCACGGCCATCAACTTCTACCGCGACTACGTTCTGCCCAAGCTGCACTAATGGAGTCGCCGCTCTCGGCTCCGTTGCACGCCCCACTTACGATGAGGTAGCTCCTTCTCGGTTTATCTACGATGCCGGTGCGACGATGCGCCGGGGAACGGTTGGCCACGGTGTGGGACTTCGAAACGGACCCGGAATACCAGGCGAAGCTGGACTGGGTCGAAAAGTTCATGGTCGACGAGCTGGAACCGCTCGATCTGGTCGCCCTTGATCCGTACGACAAAAAGAACGCCGAGATGATGAGCATCCTGCGGCCGTTGCAGCAGCAGGTGAAGGACCAGGGATTGTGGGCCGCGCATCTGGGGCCCGAACTCGGCGGCCAGGGCTACGGACAGGTCAAGCTCGCGCTGCTCAACGAGATCCTCGGGCGCTCCCGCTGGGCGCCGTCGGTATTCGGCTGCCAGGCGCCGGACTCCGGCAATGCCGAGATTCTCGCGCTGTTCGGCACCGACGAGCAGAAGGCCCGCTACCTGCAGCCGCTGCTCGACGGCGAGATCACCTCCTGCTATTCGATGACCGAGCCGCAGGGCGGTTCCGATCCCGGCATGTTCGTGACGAGCGCGACCCGCGACGGTGACGACTGGGTCATCAACGGGGAGAAGTGGTTTTCCAGCAACGCCAAGCACGCGTCGTTCTTCATCGTGATGGCGGTGACCAAGCCCGACGCCCGCACGTACGACAAGATGTCGCTGTTCATCGTTCCGGGCGAGACGCCGGGCATCGAGATCATCCGCAACGTCGCGGTGGGAGGCGAGTCGGGCAAGCACGGTTCGCACGGCTACGTGCGCTACTACGACGTCCGAGTGCCCGCCGACCATGTGCTGGGCGGTGAGGGCTCAGCGTTCATGATCGCGCAGACCCGCCTCGGCGGCGGCCGCATCCACCACGCCATGCGCACAATTGCGCTGGCGCGCAAGGCTTTCGACATGATGTGTGAGCGCGCCGTGTCACGCCAGACCAGGCACGGGAAACTGGCCGACTTTCAGATGACCCAGGAGAAGATCGCCGACAGCTGGATCCAGATCGAGCAGTTCCGGCTGCTGGTGCTGCGCACCGCGTGGCTGATCGACAAGCACCACGACTACCAGAAGGTGCGCCGCGACATCGCGGCCGTCAAAGTCGCGATGCCCCAGGTGCTGCACGACGTCGCGCAGCGCGCCCTGCACCTGCACGGCGCGCTCGGCGTCTCCGACGAGATGCCGTTCGTCAAAATGCTGGTGGCCGCCGAGTCGTTGGGCATCGCCGACGGCGCCACCGAGCTGCACAAGATGACGGTGGCCCGCCGCACGCTGCGTGAATACCAGCCGGTGACAACGCCTTTCCCGTCCCAGCACATACCGACCCGGCGCGCGGAAGCTCAGACCCGGCTGGCCGAACGCCTGGAGCACTCGATCGCCGAGTTCTAACCGCCGAGCAGACGCAAAGCCCGACGGCCACGATAGCTTGCGCCGCTCCTTCAGGAGATGTAGCGAACGATGCTTTCGGCCACACACGCCGGCTTCGGCGATCCGTCGATCTCGACGGTGGTCGACACCGTCGCCTGCACGGCGCCGTTGCCGACGTCCTCGACGCTGACCAACGAACTCTGCGCACGCACCCGGGAGCCGACCGGCACCGGCGACGGGAAGCGAACCTTGTTCAGCCCGTAGTTGATTGCGAGCTTGATGCCGTTGACGGTGTACATCTCGTGTTGCAGCCGGGGCAGCAGCGCCAGGGTCATGAAGCCGTGGGCGATGGTCTTGCCGAAGGGACCGGCCGCCGCTCGCTCCGGGTCGACGTGGATCCATTGGTGATCGCCGGTCGCATCGGCAAACAGGTTGACGTCTTCCTGAGTGATGGTCACCCAGTCGCTTTGCCCGATGGTCTCGCCCGCGGCGGCGGCGAGGTCGGCGACTGACTCGAAGGTGCGCATGGTTTCTCCTTTGCTCGTGGGTAAGCATAGAACTCGTGAGGCTGCTGCTGATCGCCGATACCCATGTCCCGACCCGCGCCCGCGATCTGCCCGCGCGGGTGTGGGACGAGGTCGCGACGGCGGATGTCGTCGTACATGCCGGCGACTGGGTGGCGGTCGAGCTGCTCGACGAGCTGCAGTCCAGGGCCGCCCGGCTGGTCGCATGCTGGGGAAACAACGACGGGCCCGACGTGCGGGCGCGGCTGCCGGAGCGAGCGGACGTGACGCTGGCGGGCGTGCGCTTCACGGTCGTGCACGAGACCGGCGCCTCGGCCGGCCGCGAGGCCCGGATGTCGCGGCTGTACCCGGACAGCGACGTCCTGGTGTTCGGGCACAGCCACATCCCGTGGGACACCACGACGCCGACCGGGTTGCGCCTGCTCAATCCGGGCTCGCCGACGGATCGCCGCCGCCAGCCGTTCTGCAGCTACATGACCGCCAGCGTCGACGACGGCAAAGTGACCGACGTCATGCTGCACCGCCTCGACAAGTAGCTCAGATATAAGCCCTGACATAGCTGGCACACATATATAGCTCGTAAACAGAGCTATATATGCAAGCAATGAGCGCACGCACCGATCTTGGTCGCCGAGGTGTTCGGCGTCGTCGGCCGATTCCGCCGCCAACTGCGCAGGTCCGTCGGTCGGGGGTTCGACTCCGCGCGATTCACCGAGTCGCAGTCGGAGCTGTTGTGGCTGGTCGGCCGGCGACCGGGGATCTCGGTCCGCGCCGCCGCAGCCGAACTCGGGCTGGTGCCCAACACCGCCTCGACCTTGGTCTCCAAGCTGGTCGCCGGCGGCTTGCTGATCCGGACCGTCGACGAGAGCCGACCGGCGCGCCTGCCAACTACGACTCGCCGAGCCGACCCAGCAGATCGTCGACGCATCGCGGGCCGCCCGGCGGGTGCTGCTGTCCGAGGTGCTCGACGAACTTGACGACGATCAAATCGATTCTCTGACAAAGGGGTTGGAGGTTCTCGACACGGTGACCCGACAGATTACAGGAGCGACGAATCATGACCGAAATTACTGCCGATGGCGATCGACTGCCGGCACCTGACCTACCGCTACGGCCAGTTCACCGCCGTCGACGACCTGACGTTGCAGGTCCGGCCCGGCGAGACGATGGGTCTGCTCGGACCCAACGGCGCGGGAAAGACGACGCTGGTGCGGATGCTCACCACGCTGACCCCGGTGCAGCACGGCGAACTGCGCATCTTCGGGCTGGACTCCCGGCGTCAGACCATCGACATTCGCAGCAATATCGGCTATGTCCCGCAACAACTTTCGATCGAGCCCGCGCTGACCGGCCGGCAGAACGTGGAATGGTTCGCTCGGCTGTACGGCGTACCGCGTGCCCGAGCGCGCCGACCGCGTCGAGCAGGCACTGGGCGCCATGGAGCTGCTCGACGTCGCCGACCGGCTGGCGGGCACCTACTCCGGCGGCATGGTGCGCCGCCTGGAGGTGGCCCAGGCACTGGTCAACCGCCCGTCGCTGCTGGTGCTCGACGAACCGACCGTCGGGCTGGATCCGATCGCCCGCGATGGCGTGTGGACGCAGGTGCAGAGCATGCAGGCCCAGTTCGGCATGACCGTGCTGCTGACCACTCACTACATGGAAGAGGCCGACGCGTTGTGCGATCGGGTCGCGCTGATGCATCACGGCGTGTTGCGGGCTGTGGGCACTCCCACCGAGCTGAAGACCAGGTTCCAAGGTGTCGCCCGGCGCCACGCTCGAGGACGTGTTCCGCCACTACGCGGCTTCGGACCTGCGCGCCGACACGTCGTCCGAATCGTCCGACTTCCGCGAAATCCGTTCCAGCAGAAAGGTTGCCAGCCGTGCAAGTTGATCACGCCTGCCAGACCCCGGCAGTCAACGCTGGTCCGCGCCCCGCGCGGATGGCAACGGGTCGGTGCAACGTTGAGCCGCATCGGCGCGTTCGCGATCGTCGAACTGCAGAAGCTGCAGCACGACCGCACCGAACTCGTCACCCGGATGGTGCAGCCGGCGTTGTGGCTGCTGATCTTCGGCACGACGTTCAGCAAGCTGCACGTCATCAACACCGGATCGGTGTCCTACCTGGCGTTCCTGGCGCCGGGCATCATCGCGCAGTCGGCGCTGTTCATCTCGATTTTCTATGGCATACAGATCATTTGGGATCGCGACGCCGGCGTGCTGGCCAAACTGATGGTGACACCGGCCCCGGCGTCGGCGCTGATCACCGGCAAGGCGTTCGCGGCCGGGGTGCGCTCGGTCGCCCAGGTCGTCGGTGTGATGGCGCTGGCCTACCTGATGCGCGTCGGCCTGACCGTCAACCCGCTGCGGATCCTGGCGGCGATGGCCGTCGTGATGCTCGGCGCCGCGTTCTTCGCCTGCCTGTCGATGACGCTGGCCGGGCTGGTCCGCAGTCGCGATCGCCTGATGGGTATCGGGCAGGCCATCACGATGCCGTTGTTCTTCGCGTCCAACGCGCTGTACCCGGTCGACGTGATGCCCTCGTGGCTGCATGTGCTGAGCACCGTCAACCCGCTGAGCTACGAGGTCGACGCCCTGCGGGCGATGCTGATCGGCACCCCGCTCAACCCGCTGGACATCGTCGTGCTGGTGGTGGCGGCGCTGATCGGAATCACCACGGCCTCAACACTTTTGCGTCGCCTGGTCGCCTAGGTCGCTGCACCGGTGCGATAGCGCATGTGCTATCGCACTGCAAGAGGGCGCATGGTTCCGAGAGCCAATCGTGACCCGAACGCGACGATTCCTGGCCGAGTCTCAATCGTTAGCCAACCGCGATCTGCCACCCCGGCCGCGACAGAACGAGTTGCAACCCCCCGCTGTGTTTCACTCCCGGAGAACAGATTCCACCGCATAATGCGGCAGATGAAAGTTGGGATGGGTAGAGAGCTATGACGTTCGTTGAGAAGGTTGCGTGGCGCTGCGACAGCGCATGCCGCGCCGGCTGGCTATCGCGGCTATAGGTGCTGCCCTGTTGTCCGGTCTGGTCGCTGCTGTCGGCGACTCGGCGACCGCGGGGGCGTTCTCCAAGCCGGGTCTTCCGGTGGAGACCCTGCAGATTCCATCACCGTCGATGGGCCGCAACATCAAGGTCCAGTTCCAGGGCGGCGGACCGCACGCGGTCTACCTGCTCGACGGTCTGCGGGCGCAGGATGACTACAACGGCTGGGACATCAACACCCCGGCCTTCGAGGAGTTCTACCAGTCCGGCCTGTCGGTGATCATGCCCGTCGGCGGCCAGTCCAGCTTCTACAGCAACTGGTACCAGCCGTCGTCGGGCAACGGTCAGACCTACACCTACAAGTGGGAGACGTTCCTGACCCAGGAGATGCCGCCGTGGCTGCAGGCCAACAAGCAGGTCTCGCCGCTCGGCAACGCCGCGGTGGGACTGTCGATGTCGGGTGGCTCCGCGATGATCCTGGCCGCGTACTACCCGCAGCAGTTCCCCTACGCCGCGTCGCTGTCGGGCTTCCTCAACCCGTCCGAGGGCTGGTGGCCGACGCTGATCGGCTTGGCGATGAGCGACTCGGGCGGCTACAGCGCCAGCAGCATGTGGGGTCCGTCGACCGACCCGGCCTGGAAGCGCAACGACCCGATGCTCCAGATTCCGCGGCTGGTCGCCAACAACACCCGCGTCTGGGTCTACTGCGGTAACGGCACACCGAGCGACCTCGGCGGCGACAACATGCCGGCGAAGTTCCTCGAGGGCCTCACGCTGCGCACCAACGAGCAGTTCCAGAACACCTACGTGGCCGCAGGCGGACGCAACGGCGTGTTCAACTTCCCGGCCAACGGAACGCACTCGTGGCCGTACTGGAACCAGCAGCTGATGGCCATGAAGCCCGACATGCTGCAGGTGCATCAACACGTCAACGCCGCGGCGCTCCCGCCGCCCCTCCCGCCGGCTACGGGGACCTGAGACACCCAGACGAGCATCGGCAGCAGCGCACCGGTCAGCGCTGCTGCCGATGCTTTTTGTTGACCGGGCTAATCGAGGACGGCGCGCCGGTCCATGTGGAAATAGGTGATGCCGGTCGTCAACGCGCACACGCCGGAGGCGACCACCAGCATCCAGGTGCCGTTGACGAGCAGGCTGATGCCGCCGCCGACCGCGGCACCCAACATGAAGCTGGCGAACAGCAGAAAGTAGCCGAGCCAGTCCGCGACCGTTCCGCCGGCGATGTGGCGTTCGATGCCCTGGCCCATCTTGACCAGCGTGCCGGTCACATAGCTCAACGGCACCGACACCTCGCCGTCCTTGACGAACGACGTGTTCAGCGCGCCAATGCCGAAGACCACCAACATGATCGGCGCGAAATCGAGCATGTTCTCCTCCCAGCCCTCGTCGATGACGTCGACCGCGGTGGCCGCGACCAGGCTGAAGGTGGTCAGCACGGTCGGGCCGTGCGGATGCGCCGACCAGAAGCGCCGACGGCATACCGACGCGACCACCACGCCGGCGACGAAGCACAGCATCAGCAGCGCCCGCCGAGATCGACAGCAGCACGTCATGCCGGAAGTACCCAAGCACCGCGCGCTGGGCATTCCCGGTCATGAAGGTGACGAAGTACCCCTCCGAGTGGGTGAATGCGGTCGCCCCCAGGACACCGGCCAGCGCGGCCAGCACCCACGACAGTCGAGCCTCACTGTCGAAAATCTCATTTGCCACACGGACAATGCTCGCAGACGCCCGTCGCGGGCGCAGAGGCCTACTCGACCGCGGTGAGCCGGGCGATGGACCGCAGCGGGATCGGCAGCCACCCCGGGCGGTGCCGCGCCTCGTAGCCGGCCTCGTAGACGGCCTTGTCGAGTTCGTAGGCGGCCAGCAGCGGCGCCGAGTCTCGAGGGTCGGTCCCCGACGCGGCCGCATAGCCGTCACAGAAGGCGGTGCGATTGCGCTCGACCCATTCCCGGGCGCGGGCGGCCAGCTGCTTGTCGGCCCCGTGATCGACCAGCGGCCCGTAGGCGGCGTACTCGAACGACCGCAGCACGCCGGCCACATCGCGCAGCGGCGAATCCGGGGCCCGCCGCTCGTCCAGCGGCTGGCCGGGCTCACCCTCGAAGTCGATCAGCAGCCAGCTCTCCGGGGTGCGCAGCACCTGCCCCAGGTGCAGATCACCGTGCACGCGCTGGACGGTGATGCGTCTCGCCGGCGAGCTTGCCGAAGCGCTGTTCGATCGTTGCCGCGTGCTCAGCCAGCTCGGGAACCAGCGCCGCGGTCGACGCCAGCCGTGCCAGCACGTTGTCCACCGGGAAGGTGGACTGCGCGGTTCCCAGGGCTTCGGCCAGGGTGGCGTGCACGGACGCGACAGCTTCGCCGAGCCGGTAGGACTCACCGGCGAAGTCGCCGCCGACCTCGTAGGCGTACAGGTCGCCCTCGGCGAACAGGTCGCGAACGCTGGCCGTCGCCATCGCCCAGCCTTCGGCGGCGTTGGACTCGAATTCGGTAACCATGCCCAATGGCCAGCGCCGTGTCCTCGGTGCCGTCGAGCACCCGCGATCTCGTAGGTGCCTAACAGTCGGGCCACGTTGCGGGTTGCCGGCCCGGCCGAGCACCCGGTTCAGCTCGATGTCGGGGTTGATACCGCGGCTGACCCGGCGAAACACCTTGAAGATGGCGCGACCGATCGAAGATCACGCTGGTGTTGGACTGCTCGGCGTCGGCGACCCGCGGATAGGCATCCAGCGGAAGGGTGACATCCGGCTCCTTGCGGAACACCACTTCGGTCCCGGAGGAATCACGGGACGGCGGACGTGTCGATCAGCGACAGCAGAAACTGGGGCGCGTCGGTTTCGTACAGCGCGTCGTAACCGGTCTGGTCGTCGGCGGAGCCGATCGTGGCGACGGTGTTGTACTCGATGACCGGCTCGACGTCCCAGCCGACCAGCACCTGATAACGCTCCGCGGGGCCGTTGGTGTAGTTGGCGTCGACGAGCACCAATTCGAGGTTGTCGCGCAGTGAAACGGCCAGCGCGGGCTCGGCGCTGGACAGCTCGCGGTTGCGCCCGGCATACCACCGTTGCTGTGGCAGCCATTCGGTCCAAGGAAGCTTGGCTGACTGGGTCGTCATGCGTTCTCCTCCGATGCGCACAGCTGGAACCAGTAGAACCCATGTCCCGGCAGTGTCAGCAAATAGGGCAGGTGGCCGATGCGGGGGAACTCCACCTGCCCGGTGAGCTCGATCGGCGTGTGGCCGCTCCAATGTTGCAGGTTCAACTCGATCGGCTGGGGGAACCGCGACAGATTGTTGACGCACAGCACGATGTCGCCGTCGTCGGGTGCTTGGCGCAGGAACGCCAGCACCGACGGGTTCGATCCGCCGAGTTCCTCGAATGTGCCGACGGCGAAGGCGTCGTGCCGGCGACGCACCGCCAGCATCACGCGGGTGAAGTTGAGCAGCGACGTCGAGGTGTCGCGCTGGGCTTCCACGTTGACGGCCTGGTAGCCGTAGACCGAGTCCTGGCTGGGCGGCAAATACAGCCGGCCGGGGTTGGCCTGGGAAAAACCGGCGTTGCGGTCCGGCGTCCACTGCATCGGGGTGCGGACGCCGTCGCGGTCACCCAGCCAGATGACGTCGCCCATGCCGATCTCGTCGCCGTAGTACAGGACCGGCGAGCCGGGCAGCGACATCAGTAGCGCGGTGAACAGTTCGATCTGGTTGCGGTCGTTGTCCAACAGCGGTGCCAGCCGGCGCCGGATCCCGACGTTGGCCTTCATCCGCGGGTCCTTGGCGTACTCGGAGTACATGTAGTCACGCTCTTCGTCACTGACCATCTCCAGCGTCAGCTCGTCGTGGTTGCGCAGAAAGATCCCCCATTGCGCGATGTCGGGGATCTCCGGCGTCTGCGCGAGAATCTCCGAGATCGGGAACCGCGATTCGCGCCGCACCGCCATGAAGATGCGTGGCATCAACGGGAAGTGGAACGCCATGTGGCACTCGTCGCCGCCGGTGCTGGCATCGCCAAAATATTCGACGACGTCCGCAGGCCACTGATTGGCCTCGGCGAGCAGCACCCGGCCCGGGAACTCGTCGTCGACGACCTTGCGGACCCGCTTGAGGAACGCGTGTGTCTCCGGCAGGTTCTCGCAGTTGGTGCCCTCGCGCTCGAACAGATAGGGCACCGCGTCCAGCCGAAACCCGTCGATCCCGAGATCGAGCCAGAAGCGCAGCACGTCGATCATGGCCTCTTGCACGGCCGGATTGTCATAGTTCAGGTCCGGCTGGTGGGAGAAGAACCGGTGCCAGTAGAACTGCTTGCGGACCGGGTCGAAGGTCCAGTTCGACTCCTCGGTGTCGATGAAGATGATGCGTGCATCGGTGTATTTCTCGCTGGTGTCGCTCCACACGTAGAAGTCGCCGTACGGGCCGTCGGGGTCGTGCCGTGACTCCTGAAACCAGGGGTGTGAATCCGAGGTGTGGTTCATCACAAGGTCGGTGATGACCCGGATCCCCCGCTCGTGCGCCGCGTTGAGCAAAGCCACGAAGTCCTCGACCGTGCCGAACTCGGGCAGCACCTTGTAGAAGTCGCGGATGTCATAGCCGCCGTCACGCAGCGGCGAGTCGTAGAACGGGGGCAGCCAGATGCAGTCGATCCCGAGCCACTGCAGATAGTCGAGTCGCTGCAAGAGGCCGCGCAGGTCACCGGACCCGTCCGCATTGCCGTCCAGGAATGCCCGGACCAGCACCTCGTAGAAGACCGCGTGTTTGAACCAGGTCGGATCGGCCGGCAGCGAGGCCGCGATCTCGAAGTCCTCCGCGTTGGGGTGCTCAACCACACCCCCTTCGACGTGACTCCCTCCCGCGGGATCGTGCTCAACGGCGTCGGTTGCGTCGTTCATCAATTCCACGATGCCACGTGTACCCGAGGCGGGCCGATCGGAATCACGCAGCTAATTCGCCGACCCGGCAACCGAATTGGCCGCCGGTCAGAAAGTACGCGGGTCACGATCAGGCCGGAGGCCCCTCCCCCAACACCACGTTCGCGGTCTGGTCGCCGCCCCCGGAACGCCAGTGCAGCACGATGGTGTCGCCCGGGTGATGCGGGACGAGCACGTCCGTCATCGCGGTGGGCCCGTTGATCGGCACATTGTCGACGCCGATGATGACGTCACCGGGTGCGATAGCGGTGCCGGCCGCGGGACCGCCGGGAACCAGGCGCTGGACCCGGGCTCCGTTGCCACCGTTCTCGGCAACGCCCATGCCGAGGAAGGCCGTGGGGCCGACGTGCACGGTGTTGGAACCGGCTCCGGACCGGATCTGACCGGCGACGCCCATCGCGTGACCGATCGGGATGGCGAAGCCCTGGCCGCCGGACATCTTGTAGCTGTCGGTGGCGGCCGTGTCCAAGCCGACCACCTGCCCGGCGTTGTTGACCAGCGGACCACCCGAGTCGCCGGGCTTGATCGCGGTGTCGGCCTGGATCAACCCGCCCAGCGTCTCGTCGGCGCCGGTCAGGGTGTCGCTGGCCGAGACGGTCTGGTTGAGTGCGACCACTCGGCCGGGTATCACGCTGGGCGCTCCGCCCTGGCCGTGGGTGTTGCCGAGCGCGACGACCGGCTCGCCGATGGCGACGCCGCCCCCGATCGCGGCGGCGGGCAGGCCGCCCGCGCCCCGAAGCTGCAGCACCGCCACGTCCGCGGCGCGGGAGTAGCCGATCACGTCGACGGCGTACGTCTGACCGTTGCCGACGTCGAACGCGCTGATGTCGGTGGCGGCCGAGATGACGTGGTTGTTGGTCAGCACCACACCACCCGGATCAATGACGATGCCGGTCCCGGCCCCCACCGCGCTGTTGTAGCCGAACTTGGTGCTGATGTTGACGACCTGCGGTCCGACCTGCGCGGCGATCGCCGCGGGGTCCAGCGGGAACATGGGCGCGTCGCGGAACCCGCCTGACGCCGGAGTCGACGGCGACGCAGCCGCCGGCACCGTGGTCAGGCCCAGGCCCAGTCCGACCACAGCCAGCACACTGACCAACCATGACCGCCAGACTGAGCGGTGGTGCCATTTGCCCATCCCGTACCTCCCTGCATCGGGGTGCGAAGCACAAGCGGCCCAGCCTCTACGTCTGGGCCACACAAATTTGTGTACCTCACCGTAATGCAGGTAGCTAGTTCAGGCCTCACTAAGCGCTGGTGAGTGATTGCGCCCCTAAGCTGGCACGGTGGGCGAATTCGACCCCAAGGCCTGGTTCGCACGGTCCCCGGTGGCGCGACTGGCGACCAGCTCGCCCGACGGAGAACCACACCTGGTGCCGGTGGTCTTCGCGTTCGACGAGGACTCCCCCGACGGCCACGACGTGGTGTATACCGCCATCGACGCGAAACCGAAAAGCACGCAGCGGCTGCGCCGGTTGACGAACATCGCGCGGCAACCCACGGGTCAGCCTGCTCGTCGACCATTACGCCGAGGATTGGACGCAGTTGTGGTGGGTCCGGGCCGACGGTGACGCCGCCATCCATTACGACGGCGAGGCGATGCACACCGCGTACCGGATGTTGCGCTCCAAATACCTTCAGTATCAATCGGTTTCGCTCAACGGCCCGGTCATCGCGATAACGGTGCACCGCTGGTCGAGCTGGCACGCCTGACCAGGCGGGCTGCAGCGCGCAATTGTGGCCGGCCGGTGGCCTTGTGTTGGGCGGCAGTTGGGAGAAAGGTTGCTTCATACGTTCTGTGAGCTACGACACACCGTGGCCGACCGAGCGAAGTGGAGGAAGGTCATGGCGGACAAGGCGAACGCTTCGGCGGGCACGGGAGCCGCTCCCACCGCGAACTGTCCCGGCGATGTTCGCAACATCGCCCTGGTGGGCCCCTCGGGAGGCGGCAAGACGACACTGGTCGAGGCTCTGCTGGTCGCGGGCGGGGTGCTGACACGGCCGGGCTCGGTCACCGAGGGCAGCACCATCTGCGACTACGACGACGCCGAAATTCGCCAGCAGCGGTCGGTGGGCGTTGCGGTGGCCTCCCTGTCGCACGGCGGCATCAAAATCAACCTGGTCGATACACCCGGATACGCCGATTTCGTCGGCGAGCTGCGAGCCGGATTGCGCGCCGCGGACTGCGCGCTGTTCGTCATCGCCGCCAACGAGGGCGTCGACGAGCCGACCAAGTCGCTGTGGCAGGAATGCAGCCAGGTCGGCATGCCCCGCGCGGTGGTGATCACCAAACTCGACCACGCCCGCGCGAACTATTCCGAAGCGCTGCAGGCGGCGCAAAACGCGTTCGGCGACAAGGTTTTACCGCTTTACCTACCGACCGGCTCACCATCGTGTGAAGGACTGATCGGCCTGCTGTCGCAGCAGCGCTACCAGTATTCCGGCGGCACGCGCACCATCGAGCCGCCCGATCCATCGGATGCCGACCGGATCGAGGACGCGCGCGGCACGCTGATCGAAGGAATCATCGAGGAATCCGAGGACGAGTCCCTGATGGACCGCTATCTCGACGGCGAGTCGATCGACGAGGCCGTGCTCATCGACGACCTGGAGCGCGCCGTCGCCCGGGGGTCGTTCTTCCCCGTCCTCCCGGTGTGCAGCGGCACCGGTGTCGGCACCCTGGAATTGCTCGAGGTCGCCACCCGCGGTTTCCCATCTCCGATGGAACATCCGCTACCGGAAGTGTTTACGCCGCACGGCGCCCCGCACGCCCAACTCGCCTGTGACGCCGAAGCGCCGTTGTTGGCAGAGGTGGTGAAGACGACGTCAGACCCCTACGTCGGCAGGGTGAGCCTGGTCCGGGTGTTCTCCGGGACCATCAGGCCCGACACGACGGTGCATGTGTCGGGCCATTTTTCGTCCTTCTTCGGGGATCCCGAAGGGACCAGAGGCAACGGCAACACCCACCCGGACCACGACGAAGACGAACGGATCGGGGTGCTGTCGTTCCCGCTCGGCAAGCAGCAACGGCCCGCACCCGCGGTGGTGGCCGGCGACATCTGCGCGATCGGCAAACTGAGCCGCGCCGAAACCGGCGACACGCTCTCCGACAAGGCGGAGCCCCTGGTGCTGAGGCCCTGGGCCATGCCGGAGCCGCTGCTGCCGATAGCCATTGCGGCGCATGCCAAGACCGACGAGGACAAACTGTCGGTCGGGCTGGGCCGGTTGGCCGCCGAGGACCCGACGCTGCGGATCGAGCAGAACCAGGAAACGCACCAGATCGTGCTGTGGTGCATGGGTGAGGCCCATGCCGGCGTCGTCCTCGAGGCGCTGGCCAACCGGTACGGGGTCACCGTGGACTCGGTGGAACTGCGCGTCCCGCTGCGGGAGACCTTCGGCGGCAAGGCCAAAGGCCACGGCCGCCACGTCAAGCAGTCCGGCGGGCACGGTCAGTACGCGGTGTGCGACATCGAGGTGGAGCCGCTGCCGGAGGGCTCCGGATTCGAGTTCGTCGACAAAGTTGTCGGCGGAGCGGTACCGCGACAATTCATCCCGAGTGTGGAGAAGGGTGTCCGCGCGCAGATGGAAAAGGGTGTGCACGCCGGTTACCCGGTGGTCGACATCCGGGTCACCCTGCGCGACGGTAAGGCCCACAGCGTGGACTCGTCGGACTTCGCGTTCCAGATGGCGGGTTCGCTGGCGTTGCGGGAGGCCGCCGCCGCGACGAAGGTGACCTTGCTCGAGCCGATCGACGAGATTTCGGTGCTGGTGCCCGACGACTTCGTGGGCGCGGTGCTGGGCGACTTGTCGAGCCGTCGCGGCCGGGTGCTCGGCACCGATACCGCGGGCCAGGACCGAACGGTAGTGCGCGCCGAAGTGCCCCAGGTCGAGCTGACCCGGTACGCGATCGACTTGCGTTCACTGGCCCATGGGGCCGCGTCGTTCACCCGTTCGTTTGCCCGCTACGAAGCCATGCCGGAGTCCGCCGCGAGCCGGTTGACGGCTACTGTTTGAAAGCACCTGATAATCAGCCAGATTGGGAGCCCGGATTAAAGTATGTCGACATTCAATGGGCTGCCCGCCCATATCCTGCTCAATCATTTCGTCGTCGTCCTAGGTCCGCTGACAGCGGTTCTGGCGATCCTGTGTGTGATATGGCCCGCGGCGCGGCGCCGGCTGATCTGGCTGGTTCTGCTGCTGGCGGTGGGCACGCTCGTCTTGACTCCGTTGACGACCAGCGCGGGCGTCTGGTTGTCGGCTCGCGTCGGTACACCGTCGCCGGTGCTCACCAACCACGAGCAACTCGGCTCGACCCTGATCTACATCGTGGCGGCGCTGGCGGCGACGGTCACGGTATTGGCCGTCCTCCACGTTCGTGAGGCGCGTGGCGTGGACATGAAACTCACACTGCACGCCGTGGTCGGGGTGCTGGTGGTCATCGCGGCCGTGGCCACCCTGGTGCAGACCTACCGAGTCGGCGATTCGGGCGCCCGCGCCGCCTGGGGAAACGTGACGTCGTCGGCACCCTGACGCTGTCTGGATAGCCCTTGCCGCACAGCTCTTCTCACGCTGCTTTCTCGGCGTCAGGCTCCGCCGAACTGTTGGGCCACGGCGCGACGATCCAGCGAACCCTTGGCGGTGTGCGGCAGTTCGCCGGCTCTGCAGGAAGGTGGTAGGCAGCTCGTAAGGCGCCAGCCGATCCCGGCAGAACTCCGTCAGCTCCTCGGGGCTCGGCGGAGTCGATTCGCGCGCGACGATCACCGCGGCGACCGTCTCGCCGTACATCTTGTCCGGCAGCCCGAGCACCGCGACCTCCAAAACGCCGGGATGGCTGGCCAGCACACCCTCGACGCGTTCCGGCGAAATCTTCTCGCCACCACGGTTGATGAGTTCCTTGATCCGCCCGCGGATGCTCAGATCCCCCGCTGTCGACAGTGACCCGAGGTCGCCGGTGCGCAGCCAGCCGTCGGTGAAGTTGGCGGCGGTGATCGCCGGGTCGCCGAGGTAGCCGCGCACCACGGTCGGGCCATGCAGCCAGACCTCGCCGACGGACTCGGCAGGAAGGGGCTGTCCGTCAGACCCGATGATCCGGATCTGCGGACTGGTCGACCGACCGACGAGACCGGCTGTCTCAGCAGGGTTTTCACTTTGATCGATCCCCGTGGTGGCCACCTGATGAGTGCCCTCGGTCATCCCGAAAGCACACACCACCGTTGCGCCGAAGGTTTCTTGCAGCGCCCGGGCGGTTTCCGTGGTCAGCGGTGCGCTGCAGCTACGGATGAAGCGCAACGCGGCCCGTCCGCTGTCCGGCTGCTCAGTGTTGTTGCGCTCCAACAGGATCTGGTGAATCGTCGGAACCGCGGTGTACCAGGTGGCACCCACGGCGGCGATGTCGTCCCAGAAGGTGTGCGCCGAGAACTTCCCGCGCGCGGGCAACAGCACCGTCCCGCCGGATGCCAGCGTCGACAGCAGCGCGGCGACCAGACCGTGGCCGTGATAGAGCGGCATTACCGCCACCGTCGCGTCGTCGGGACCCAGCTGATAGGCGGCGATGATCGCCCGCACCGAACTGGCGATGTTCGCGTGCGTCCACGGGACCATCTTCGGCATGCCCGTGGTCCCGCCGGTGAACATGATCATGGCGTCGTCGTCGTGCAGCCCCTCGGGTGTCGAGACGTCTCGATTCGGCGCGGCCGCGGCCTCCAGGTTGACCGACGACGGGGCACCGTCACGGCCGATGGTCACCGCGATCGTCCACCACACCAATCCCGGTCCCTGCTCGTCGCCGGGCACCTTGCCATCGACGAGCACCACCCCCGCGCCCGCGACCTCGCTGCGGGCACGCTGGTCGCCGACGGGTAGCGCCGGATCCAGCGGAACCGCGATCAGCCCGGCTCGCGACGCCGCCAACAAGCCGATGACGAACTCCGCATTGCTGCCGGACCGCAACGCGAGCCGATCTCCCGGCCGCAGGCCGGCGTCCCGTCAGCCGCCCGGCCAGCTCGTCAACCAGCCGGACCAGCTCGCCGTAGTCGACCGGTACGCGATCGGCGGTGGCGACCAGCGCCGGCGCCTCCGGCCGGCGCAGTGCCGCCGCGGCGACCAAATCGGCGATGCTCGGGGATTCGTCGGTCAACTCCGCCTCCGGAACGTAGGTGGTCAATTCTGTCATCGCAGTGGTCCTCCGTCTTTGTCGATATGTAGCAGCACGTGATTGCACGATGCAGAGAAACCGCCGCGTTCGTCCAATACTGTTCCGCTCAGGATCGATAATCGGAAGCTATTGAGTGCGTCTTGCCGCTGACCAGCGGTCGATAACCAGCGTAAATCGCTGCATAGTGGCTTGGTCTTGGACACCGGCGGGGCACCCGGACCACAGTGGTGGACAACACGCGAGAGACACGAGGAGTCGGGACATGACCACACTTTCGGCATCATCTGACGAAGCGCCGGAGGGGTCGGAGGACACTGCCCTGACCGACGGCTTCCACCTCATCGTCGATGCCCTCCGGGCCAACGACATCGACACCATCTACGGGATCGTCGGCATCCCGATCACCGACCTCGCGCGTGTCGCTCAGGCGTCCGGCATGCGTTACATCGGCTTCCGGCAGGAGACGTCAGCCGGCAATGCCGCCGCTGCCGCCGGGTTTCTCACCGGCCGCCCCGGGGTGTGCCTGACGACGTCGGGGCCCGGATTTCTCAACGGGCTGCCTGCCCTGGCCAACGCCACCACGAACTGCTTCCCGATGATCCAGATCTCGGGGTCGAGCAATCGAGCGCTGGTCGATTTGCAGCGCGGCGATTACCAGGACCTGGATCAGCTCAATGCCGCAAGGCCTTTCGTGAAGGCCGCCTACCGGGTCGACCGGGTTGAGGACATCGGGCTCGCCGTGGCGCGTGCGATCCGCACCGCCGTGTCCGGCCGGCCGGGCGGGGTCTACCTCGACATCCCGGGCGCGGTGCTGGGCCAGGCCATGGATGCCGCGGCCGGGGCCGAGAGCGTCTGGCGGGTCATCGACCCCGCACCCCGCCAGCTGCCGGCACCCGAAGCGGTCGATCGCGCGCTGGGTCTGCTCGCACGGGCACGCCGGCCACTGATCGTCCTCGGTAAGGGCGCCGCGTATGCACAGGCCGACGCCGTGATTCGGGATTTCGTCGAGACCACCGGAATTCCGTTCCTGCCGATGTCGATGGCCAAGGGGCTGCTGCCCGATTCACACCGGCAGTCCGCGGCGGCCGCGCGCTCACTGGCCATCGCCCGTGCCGACGCGGTGTTGCTGATCGGTGCACGGTTGAATTGGCTGCTCGGCCACGGGGAGTCGCCGCAGTGGTCGTCCGACGCGAAGTTCGTGCAAGTCGACATTGCGGCGTCGGAGTTCGACAGCAACCAGCGGATCGAAGCTCCGCTGGCCGGCGACATCGGGTCGGTGATGTTCGCGTTGCGCGACGGTCTGGCCACCAATCCGGTCAACGCCGCGACGGAATGGACGGACGAGCTGGCGGATCGGCGAGCGCTCAATGACGCCAAGATGTGTGAGCGCCTCGCCGAAAATCCCCACCCGATGCGCTTTTACAATGCACTCGGCGCCATTCGCTCAGTGCTGCAAGCGAATCCGGATGTCTACGTTGTCAACGAGGGAGCCAATGCGCTGGACCTGGCCCGCAACGTGATCGACATGGAGCTGCCGCGGCACCGGCTCGACACCGGGACCTGGGGCGTGATGGGCATCGGCATGGGCTACGCGATCGCCGCGGCCGTCGAGACGGGCAGGCCCGTCGTCGCGATCGAGGGTGACAGCGCATTCGGGTTCAGCGGCATGGAGATCGAGACCATCTGCCGCTACCGGCTGCCGGTGACGGTCGTCATCCTCAACAACGGCGGCGTCTACCGCGGCGACGAAAAGCCCACCGGAGCCGCCCCGGCCCCCACTGTGCTGAACGCCGGAGCGCGTCACGAACTGATCGCAGAAGCGTTCGGCGGCAAGGGATACCACGTCACCACCCCGGCCGAGCTGAAGTCGGCGCTGACCGAGGCGATCGCGTCGAACGGGCCGTCGATCATCGACTGCGAGCTCGACCCGGCGGCCGGGGTGGAGAGCGGACATCTGGCGAGTCTCAACCCGACCAGCGCGGCTGCCCGGGAGTCCGCGGTCAGCGCCGGTGCGTGACCCCGAGTAGCTCGGCATCGAAGAACTCATCGAGCGCAAGCTCTCGCGCGGATGCGACGAGCGCCCGAGCGATCGGCGAGCCGGGCCCCGCGGCGTTGGTGGCCAGCGCGATCTCGGCTTTCACCACCGGATCGACCAATTCGACCGCGCGGATCTCTCCGCTCAGTGTCGACGTCCACAGCCAGGTGTGCGGAACGATGCACGCCCAGTTGCCGGAGGCGACCTGCGCGAGTAGCGAAGCCACAGAATCGGTCTCGACTTGCGGGGTGACGGTGATGCCGTGGCTGGCGAAGGCTTCGTCGATGATTTGACGGTCCCGCATATCGGAGGTGAGCAATGCCAGCGGCAACTGCGCGGCATCCGGCCAGCGCAGCGTCGATGCGCCCGACGGCAACATGTCCGCCGACGACAGCAGCACATAGTGCTCCGCATAGAGCGGAACCAGGTCCACATCGTTTGCGTCGTCGTGCGACGTGTGCACGATGGCGGCGTCGAGCTCGAATTCGCGTAAGCGCCGATACAGTTCCGTGGCGGCCAGCCGCGAATGGATCTGCACCCTGGCCAACGGATGTGCCGAACAGAAGGCCGAAAGCACCAGCGACGCCGTCGTCGACGCGGTCGGCACGGTGCCCAGCCGAAGCGTTCCGGTGATCCCCGACCGCACGGCGTGTACCTCGGCCTTGAACGCATCGTGTTCGGCCAGAATCCGCTTGGCCCACACGACCAGTCGATCCCCTTCGGGGGTGAGTCCTTCGAAGCTGTGCCCGCGGTTGATCAGCGTGACGTTCAGCTCGCGTTCCAGCTTGGCGATCGCGGCGGACAGCGCGGGTTGCGACACGTAGCACTTCTCGGCGGCCCGGGCGAAGTGGCGCTCCTGGGCAACCGCGACGAAGTACTCCAGTTGACGGAAGAGCACCCGCACCTCCTCGGTCTGGCGGCACCGATTCCGCTGAGGTTAACGCGTGGCTAGCCCGCCAGCCAATCCAGTGTCTCCGACAAGTCGCGGACCGCGACGCCGATGGCGCGGCACTCTTGGATTCCGCGGTCGTACACACCCGACATCGCGTCGGACACCAACACAATGCGGAAGTCGCGTTCAGACGCCTCGTAGACCGACGTCCTGGGGCAGTTCGGGAAGTTGCAGCCCGCGAAGACCACTGTATCGCTGCCGCTTTCACGTAGCAGTCGCTCAAGCGCGGTGTCATAGAAGGCACCCCACCTCGGTTTGTACATCACATGCTCGGCGGTTCCCACTTCCTGCAAGCCGCCACCCAACAGCAACTCATGGTCCAGTTCAACGGCTTTCGGCAATAGCTCCGGGGCGATCTGCGAACCGGCGCTGCCCGGCAACGCAATTCGTGCCCCCTGCGCGACCGAGCGTCGCCGCACCAGGTCGACATTCGACCCGTCCGGCCGATAGAGCCGCACCGCGTGCACAATCGGTAGCCCGCGCTGCCGGAACGCTCTCGCCAACTTGGCAATTGCTCCGATCACTGCGCCGGTACCCAAAACCGGCATCGGCGCGTCCCCGCCGGGGAGATCGAGGAAATCGCGCTGCATGTCGATCAGCACCAATGCCGCCGA
Source organism: uncultured Actinomycetota bacterium (assembly GCA_963794245.1). Lineage (GTDB taxonomy): Bacteria > Actinomycetota > Actinomycetes > Mycobacteriales > Mycobacteriaceae > Mycobacterium. The sequence continues at coordinate 918,934 of CAWCDD010000011.1, forward strand.
GCCTGCCCGCGGCCGGGTGTAGTGATCCTCAGGCGTCATACCCGCTCCCTCACGAGTACCGCCCGTGACGGAATCGAACGGTGATCTGATCGATGTCTTGGTGACCGGGCGGGAGTGTCATTGTTTGCTAAAAGCCGTATTCGTCAGACAGCCAGTAGGATATCGGTGTGTTGATCGCACCGTCTCGGAGGGTGGACGCCATGCGTCGTGGGGTTCGTTATCTATTTGTTATGGTCGCGATCACGGGCTTGGGCGTGGTCGGATCCGGTTCCCGTGCGGTCGCCGCAGTCCCGGTACCCGAACCAGTCCCCGCAATTGCCTCGATTTTGCCGGCCGATGGCGCGGTGGTGGGAGTTGCACATCCGGTCGTCGTGAAATTCACCGCGCCGGTGGCCGATCGTGCCGCCGTCGAGCGGTCCATCCACGTTGCCGCACCGAGCAACATCACCGGACACTTCGAGTGGCCCGAGAACAATGTCGTGCAATGGGTTCCGAACCAGTATTGGCCTTCCCACAGCCATGTTTCGGTGGGTGTGCAAGAGCTGACAACGGGCTTCGACACCGGCGACGCATTCCTGGGTGTCGCCAGCATCTCCGGCCACACCTTCACCGTCAGCAGGGACGGGGAAGTACTGCGCACGATGCCCGCTTCGATGGGTAAGCCCAGCCGCCCGACGCCGATCGGCAACTTCACCGCCCTGGAGAAGCAACGCAGCGTGGTCATGGACTCGCGGACCATCGGTATCCCGCTCAGTTCGCCCGAGGGGTACAAGATCACCGCGCAGTACGCGGTCCGCGTCACCTGGAGCGGTGTTTACGTGCACTCGGCACCTTGGTCGGTCGACTCGCAGGGGCACGCCAACGTCAGCCACGGATGCGTCAACCTGAGCCCGGACAACGCGGCGTGGTACTTCAACAACGTCAACGTCGGCGACCCTATCCAGGTCGTGGCGTAACAGTCCCGGTCAGACCGGCACTAGCAAACCTGTGACGCGGCGGTATGCCGCGCCGGCCGACCCACTCAGCACCGGTGTGGCTACGGTCACAGTGATCGGGTGGAAGACTCGCAGCGGGCGGAAGGTTTGCGCTAAGGAGTCGTCCGAACGAGAGGCTGGGCATGACTACTGAGGCGAAGCTTGAGAACGGCACCAGTACGGCTTCGGAAGTCACACCGCGGGAACGAGTAACCGAACGCATCCTCGCGCTGCAGGCGACCGACGAGCAGTACCAGAACGCCGAGCCGGACGCCGCGCTGCAGGCCGAGGCGCGCCAGCCTGGCCTTCGACTTCCGCAGATCCTCGAGATGTTCGCCGAGGGCTATGCGGATCGCCCCGCGTTGGGTTGGCGAGCACGTGAGTTGACGACCGATCCCGCGACCGGGCGCACCACCAGCCAGCTGCTGCATCGATTCGACACCATCAGTTACCGCGATCTGTGGGCCAACGTACGTGCCGTCGCAACGGCGTGGCGCCACGATGCGGCAAACCCGGTCAAACCGGGTGATGTTGTCGCCACCCTGGGTTTCGCCAGCCCCGAGTATCTGACCGTCGACCTGGTATCGGGTTATCTCGGCCTGGTCGCGGTACCGCTGCAACACAACGCAACAGCCTCGCGGCTGCAGCCGATCGTTGCCGAAATCGAACCGCAAGTCCTCGCCACCGGGGCGGGTTACCTCGACCTTGCCGTCGAGGCGGCGCTGGGCAGCACCTCGCTACGGCGCCTGGTGGTCTTCGACTACCGACCGGAGATTGACGACCTGCGAGAGAACCTGGAGCGTGCCCAGGCGAAGCTGGCCGCCGCCGGCCTGGCGGTCACCGTCGAGGCCTTCGACGAATTGGTCGAGCGTGGCCGCACGCTGCCGCCGGAGCCGTGGTACACCGGCGAAACCGACGAGCGGCTGGCGATGATCATGTACACGTCCGGGAGCACCGGTCTGCCCAAAGGCGCCATGTACACCGAGCGCATGGTTTTGAAGTTGTGGACCAACGAGCTCCATCCCGAATTCGCGGACATACCGGTATTCAACGTCAACTTCATGCCGCTCAATCACGTCGGCGGGCGGATACCGCTGTCATCGGCGTTCCAGGCGGGGGGCACCAGCTACTTCGTGCCTGAAAGTGACCTGTCCACATTGTTCGATGACTGGAATCTGGTGCGCCCCACCGAAATGGGCATGGTGCCGCGGGTGGTCGAGATGCTGTACCAGCGCTACCAAAGTGCGGTGGAGCGGCTCGTCGCCCAGGGCGCCGAACCCGCGGAAGCCGACGCGCAGGCGAAAGCCGAACTACGCGAACAGGTTCTGGGCGGACGAGTGATTACCAGCTTCTCCACCACCGCGCCGTTGGCCGCCGAGATGAAGGCCTTCATCGAGTCCTGCCTGGACGTCCACGTGCTCGACGGCTACGGCCTTACCGAGGTCGGCATGGTGTTCAAGGACAGTTTGGTCGCCCGGCCGCCGGTAACCGACTACAAACTCATCGATGTGCCCGAACTGGGCTACTTCCACACCGATAAGCCCTATCCGCGGGGCGAGCTGTTGGTGAAATCGCTGACCGCCTTCACCGGGTACTTCAAGCGACCCGATGTGACGGCGAATGCGTTCGACCCCGACGGCTACTACCGCACCGGCGACGTCATGGCCGAGATCGGGCCCGATCGTCTCGTCTATGTGGACCGGCGCAACAACGTGTTGAAGTTGGCGCAGGGCGAATTCGTGGCCTTGGCACGCCTGGAGGCCGTTTTCAGCAGCGCCGCACTGGTCCGCCAGATCTTCGTTTACGGCAACAGCGAGCGGCCCTACCTGTTGGCCGTCGTGGTGCCGACCGCCGAAGCCGAGGAACGGTTCGCCGGCGACGCCGACGCCCTCAAGGCCGCGTTGAACGAATCCCTGCGCCGCACTGCCAAACTCGCCGAGCTGCAGTCCTATGAAGTGCCCGTGGACTTTCTGATCGACCACGAGCCGTTCAGCGAGGACAACGGCCTGCTATCGGGCGTCGGCAAGCTGCTGCGGCCAAAGCTCAAGGAGCACTACGGTAAGCGGCTCGAGGAGCTCTACTCCGAACTCGCCGCCACCCGGACAGCTGAACTGCGCGCGCTGCGCGAGGGGGCCGCGGACCGGCCCGTGATCGATACGCTGACACGCGCGGCCGAGGCGTTGCTGGGCTTACCCGGCGGGCCGCCCGACCCGGATGCCCAATTCCTCGAACTCGGCGGCGACTCGCTGTCCGCGCTGACCTTCTCCAACCTGCTGCAGGACATTTTCGACGTGGAAGTCCCGGTGGGCCAGATCATCAGCCCGGCTTCCGATCTGCGGCAACTCGCGGAATATGTGGAGGCCGAACGTGAATCCGGCTCCAAGCGGCCCACGTTCTCTGCCATTCACGGCCGCGGCGCGACCGAAGCCCGCGCCTCCGAGCTCACCCTGGACAAGTTCATCGACGCCGATGCGCTGGCCGCGGCGCCGACGCTGCCACGTGCGACCGGCACACCACACACGGTTCTGCTTACCGGCGCCAACGGCTACCTCGGCCGCTTCCTGGCCCTGGAATGGCTCGAGCGGCTGGCCGACACCGGCGGAAAACTCGTCACCGTCATCCGAGGCACCGACAGCGAGACCGCCGCCAAGCGGCTGGAGGCGGTTTTCGACAGCGGGGATCCACAATTACTGCAGCGGTTCCGCACCCTGGCCGCCGAACACCTCGAGGTGCTCGTTGGCGACATCGCGGAGCCGAATCTTGGCTTGGAGCAGGAGACTTGGGAACACTTGGCGCAGAACGTGGACATGATCGTCCACCCGGCCGCGCTGGTGAACCACGTGCTGCCGTACGACCAGTTGTTCGGCCCCAACGTCGTGGGCACCGCCGAGCTGATTCGCCTGGCGATCACGACGCGGATCAAGCCCGTCACCTACATGTCGACCGTCGCGGTGGCCCTCTCGGTCGATCCGGCGAAGTTCGCCGAGGACGGTGACATCCGCACCGTCAGCCCGGTCCGCCCGATCGACGACAGCTACGCGAACGGTTACGCGAACAGCAAGTGGGGCGGTGAGGTGCTGCTGCGTGAGGCACACGACCTGTGCGGGTTGCCGGTTGCGGTGTTCCGATCCGACATGATCCTCGCGCACAGCCAGTACGCCGGACAGCTGAACGTGCCGGATGCGTTCACCCGGTTGATATTCAGCTTGCTAGTTACCGGTATCGCGCCGTCCTCCTTCTATCAAACCGATGCGCATGGAAACCGGGCGGTGGCGCACTACGACGGCCTGCCCGCCGACTTCGTGGCCGAGTCGGTCACCACGCTGGGCGAGCAGACGGCAACGGGCCCTGAGGATTCCGGACGTTACCGGTCCTTCGACGTGATGAATCCGCACGACGACGGCGTCTCGCTGGATGTGTTCGTGGACTGGTTGATCGCCGCCGGTCACGACATCCGGCGCATCGACGACCATGACGAGTGGTTCAGCCGGTTCGAGACGGCGCTGCGGGCCCTGCCCGACAAGCAGCGTCAGCATTCGGTACTGCCTCTGCTCGACGTCTACCGCAAGCCCGAGGCGCCGCTGCGTGGGGCGCCGGCTCCGACGGATGTGTTCCGCGGCACGGTGCAGGCAGCGAAAATTGGTGCGGACAAAGACATTCCGCACCTGTCTGAGGCGCTGATCGACAAGTACGTCTCGGATCTGCGGCTGCTGGGGTTGGTCTAGCCCGAAAGGTTAATCGTGCAAACCGTTCTTGACCGCGGCCGCTTGCTTGCGGCCGATGTCGGTTGCGATGCCCGGATCGATCGGGTCGGCTGGCGCGCTGTCGAATTCCAGGTTGACCAGCGCCCTGCCCTCGGTGAACAACAACACGGCGATGGCTTGCGAATTATCCGGCGACGTGCCCGAAATCATCGCACCGTTGGTGCCGACCTCGACGGGCTGCCAGGTACCGCTGACCTTCTTCGCGTAGTTCGTTTTGGTGTTCTCCAGTGCGGCCGCCGCGACCGAGGGATTGTCGACCACCAAGATGGTGTCCCCGATGCGCCGGCTCTTGTCGGCATTGACGAACAGCTGCGCGACGCCGGTCGTGTCATTGAAATTCAGCACGGGCGGTTCCGGTGCGGTGAAGTCTCCGCCGCCCAGATCGCCAGGCTGGATCAGCAACGCGCTGTAATCCGGGGGATGTCCGGGCGACGGTTTGGCGGCCGAAGTCGAACCGGCGGCGCTGGTGGATGGCGGCGCCGAAGTCTTGCTGCTGTTGCCGCAGCCGGTGATCGCGATGCCGACCACAATGGTGGCGACGGCCCAGCCGGTGACGGTCATCCGGGCACACACCATGGGCACTCCTTCCAGCGGGAAACAAGGTCAGCGCATATGAACATACGCGCACACGCCAATCGACAGGCGCCGGTTCGCGCCTATCCTCAGGGCCGGGGCAGAAAGTTTCGATTCGCGCGATAAGGAGATCGACATGACGGCTGCAGCGGCGCGCGCTGTGCGGTTCGACCGTTACGGGGACCGTGACGTGCTATACGTGGCAGAGATCGACATGCCGACACCCGGCGAGGGTGAGGTGGTGGTCGAGGTTCGTGCGGCGGGGATCAATCCCGGAGAGGCCGCCATTCGATCTGGAGCGATGCAGTGACATGTTCCCCGCCACGTTTCCCTCCGGTGAGGGCAGCGACCTGGCCGGGGTGGTGACGGCGACCGGACCCGGGGTCACCGAATTCGCGGTCGGCGACGAGGTGCTGGGGTTCAGCTTCCGGCGATCAAGCCATGCCAGCCACGCCGCCGTCCCGGTCGATCAGCTGATCCCCAAGCCTCCCCAATTGAGTTGGGAGGCAGCGGGTTCGCTCTATGTCGTTGGTGCGACGGCATACGCCGCTGTCCGCGCGGTCGCGCCGCAGCCGGGCGAGACCGTCGTCGTGTCGGCGGCCGCCGGAGGTGTCGGCAGTCTTGTCGTCCAGCTGCTGGTCCTGCGCAAGGCACGAGTGCTCGGCATCGCCGGAGAGGGCAACGCCGAGTGGCTGCGTGCACACGGCGTCATCCCGATCAGCTACGGCGACGGGTTGGCCGAGCGCTTGCGCGAGGCGGCGCCGAACGGAATCGACGCGTTCATCGATCTATTCGGCCCGGACTACGTCCAGCTCGCCGTGGATCTCGGGGTGGCACCGGAGCGCATCGACACGATCATCTCGTTCCAGAAGGCCGGCGAAGTCGGCGCCAAAACCGAAGGCAGCACCGACGCGTCCACACCGGAAGTGCTCACCGAGATCGCCGACCTGATCGCGGGCGGCACCGTCGATTTCGACATCGCGGACACCTTTTTCCTGGAGCAGGTGGCCGACGCCTTCGAGCAACTCGAACGCCGGCACACGCACGGCAAGATTGTTCTGCTGCCCAACGGTTCGCCCTGATCCTCAGGTCATACCGGCCTGAACCACCTTGATCACCACGAATACGACAGCCATGACGAGGTAGCCGCGCAGGATCAACAATCCAGCTCGACGAATCGGTGATATGGCCGGGCGGGCAAGGGAAGCCAGGTTGGGGGTCTGCCAGAACAGCCGATCCTGTTGGCGGAGGGTTCGGCGCTCGGCGCGAGCGGGTTTCGACTCGTGACGGTCGCTGGACCACCGACCGCCGATGATCGCCACGGCGCCGCCGAGCAGGCCGACCGCAGCGCCGGCCGCGAGCCCGCCCTCGAGCGTCGCTGTGGACAAGCCCGGAAAGAAGGTCGTCGCGGTCAATGCCAGCGACAGCAGCACCAACGACCACACGATGGCCCACGCAACGATGTTCTGCCGCACCGTGTTTACCCACGGCCCCAGGACTGCCCGGTCGTTGCAGAGCAAAACCAGGAACACGGTCGCCGAGGGCAACAGGATGCCGGCGAGCGCCTGCACGCCCTGGGTGACCAGCCCCAGGATGTGATCGGGACTGAACGCCACCGCAGCCGACGCACCCAGCAGTAGCGCATAGCCGCCGTAAAACCATGGCGCCTCGCTGATCTTCCAGTGCAGGGAGTGCCGCTTGCCCATCGCGTCACCGATGGCGTAGGTGGTGGCCAAGCCAATTGCGTTGGCCCCGATCAGCGATCCGTCCAGCAGGATGATCGCGAACAGTACCCCCACCGTGTTGCCGAGGTGGCGGCCCAGGCCGCTGGCAACCGCGCCGGCGTCGGTGAAGTTGCCGATGTCGGCCGTTCCGGCCAAGCCGAAGGCCGTGACCGCCATCAACACCGTCGCACCGACAATGACCACAACGATGCCGATGATCAAATCGGCTCGCGCGTAAGGAATCCAGCGTGCGGTGATGCGCTTGTCCACCACATTGGACTGCTGGAAGAAGAGCTGCCATGGCGCCACGGTGGTGCCCACGATCGCGATGATCAGCAGCAGTACCGTGGAGTCCAGTCCACCCGGGAAGCGCGGCATCAGTCCGGCGGCAGTCACTTTCAGACTCGGATGCACCATCAGCACCATCGGGATCATCACAACGTTCACCGCGATCAGCAGGAACATCAAGCCTTCCCAACGCCGAAACGAGCCGCCTGCCACCACCGCGAACAGCAGCACGGCGGCTGCAGGTATCGCCACGGTCTTCGGGCAGCCCAAGAACCCCAACGCCAGTGCGACGCCGATGAATTCGGTGACGATCGTCAGGGCGTTCAGAACCAGCAGATCACCTACGCTGAATGCGCCCCAGAACCTTCCGAAGCGCTCGAAAATCAGGCGCGCGTGACCAACTCGGGTGACCGCGCCCAAGCGCAGCACCATCTCCTGGTTCACGTACAACACCGGAATCAGCAATGCCAGCGTCCACAGCAGGTTCATGCCGTAGTTCTGACCGGCTTGCGCATAGGTCGCGACGCCGCCGGCGTCGTTGTCGCCCACCATGACAATCAATCCGGGGCCGGTGATGACCATCAGGGTGCGCAACCGCCGCCACCGGCCACCGAACGTGCCGGCGTCGTCGCGCCCGATACGGCCGAACGCTCCGACGATGTCGCCGGTGTGCGCGGAATCCAACACGGGAACGCCGCGCGGCCGAGCGGAAATCGAAGTCATAGGACTCTCACTATCTTCAAGATCGGGCTACCCAGATCGGGTGCTCAGCGCGCCCCGGCGGCAGGCTGCCAACGCCCGCCCGCCGCCGGGGACCGCGTGGCGGAACGAATCACCGGTGGTTGCCTACACTGCCCGATGACTGTCCGCCCGGCGCGGCCGAGAGCACGGCGGTCGGCATCCGCGACACATACAGGTTCGCCCGCTCTTCGGGCGTCGGGATGTGCATGGCGCACAACCTGATTGTCAGCAGCCGACCCGCACGCAGCATCGACCGTCCGCGCAACCTTCCAAGTCCGCGAATACGTTGTGCAACAACAAAAGTCATGGTCTTCCCCCTGTCGGAAGGCCGATCGGGTCGTCAGCGCGCCGAGTGCGCCAAGCATTCGCCGAGGACACCACCGTCGATACGGTTGTGGGACAGCGAAATCCAGGAAGTTGCGTCAGCAGAAAGAAACGCCGGAACCGGATCGGATCAAGATGGATTTCGGATAGGAACTATCGCCGGGACTCATCTCGCCCTCACCTCCTCACGGCCATGACACACGAGGGTGTCGTCACATCACACGCGGGAGAGGTACGAATGCCGGGCCATGAGCCCGCCGGCCGCACCCCTCTCGTCGGAGCTTTGGCACTGCACGGCGTATCTGGATCATGTCCAGAAGCCACTTGGGCTCAACCCTTGGGTCCGGGAAGAGCTGTCCTGACCCGGGGCGTCTCTCGACGTTCGGGGTCAGTGGCCTGTGTCCGTGCAGACGCCTCACCTACCGAGGTGCTTGCCCGTCCATGCTGGCACTGCCACCCACTGCTCGTCAAACGCCTTAGCAATACCTTTACGGCGGGCGTGGCGCGCGTCACATTTACTGACAGCCGGTCATCGTCCCGGGTGAATACCGCCGAGGCATACCCTCATGGGCATGGCCACAACCTTGCAAGACCCTCGTGTCGAGTCCGTGCTCGACGGGATGTACACCGAAACGAAGAACCAGATGTCGCTCCTGCGTGAGCGGCATGGTCAGTTCGATCGACCGATGACCACAGCGGAACGCACCGAGGTGATGAGCGAGTTCTACATCCCGGTGACTCCCGAGGCCGGCCGGCTGCTGTACGCGCTGATCCGGGCGACCCGGCCGACGACGGTTGTCGAATTCGGAATGTCTTTCGGTATCTCGGCCATTCATCTCGCGGCGGCAGTACGCGACAACGGCGTCGGGCGCGTGGTGACCACGGAACTCAGCGCGAGCAAGATAGCCGCAGCCAAGAAGACGTTCGCCGAGACAGGTTTGGACGACGTGATCACCATTCTCGAGGGAGATGCGCTCACCACGCTGGAGGCCGTGGACGGCCCCGTCGAATTCGTCTTGCTCGACGGCTGGAAGGACCTCTATCTTCCGGTCATCAAGTTGCTCGAGCCCCGGCTTGCCACAAGCGCTTTGGTCATCGCCGACAACGCCAGCTCGTCCGACATGGCGCCCTATCTCGATCGTGTTCGCGATCCCGCCAACGGTTACACCAGCTTCAATTTCCTGGTCCGGGAAAGCGACAGCATGGAAATCAGCTGCCGCACCGACGACTAGGCCTCTACCGCAGCGACTCCTCGAGCCAGGGCGTCAGCCACTTGACCCCTTCCGGGGTGAGGTGGACGCCGTCGCTGCGCACCTTGATGCCGTCGACCTTGGCGGTGTAAACGCCGTCGGGACAGAGCTTTTTGTTCAGATCCAGAATCTGGACGCCTCTGTGCTGCGCAACCGTCTTGCGCAGCATGGTGTTCCATTGGTTGACCCGATCCGGCTGGTCCTCCGGGTACAGGCGGCCATCCGGCTTCTCGCCGCCCCGGCTGTACGGCACGGAGGCGACCACCACCCGAACTCCGCTGGCGCTCACGATGTTCAGCGCTCGCTCCAGCTCGGCGTTGAGATACGCGTCGAAGGTCGGATCACCAATGTGGGTCCACTGCCCTTCGTTGACACGATCCACCGTTTCCCAGCGGCCGACGATCAGCAGCGCGACGTCCGGCTGGTCTTGGCTGATCTGCGTTGCCCATCTGGTCGGCCACGTGTCGCATTCCGCGCGCTGATCCAGGGTTTGGCCGATGTAGCGATACGGTGTGCCGCGGACCAGACTGCATCCGATGACGGTGTGGTCGAGGAACGCGAATCCGGGCGTCGGCGGCAGATAGTGCATCCAAGTCCACCCGATCGAATCACCGAATACCGAAACAGTGAACGGCCGGTTGGGGTTTCGCGGCCCGACCGGGCGACTCCCACCCGGCGTCGCCGGGGACACCGCCGCGACCGCCGAAACACCCGGCGGCAGGCCGCTCTCACGCAGGCCGGTTCCGGTGCCGACCGGAATCACCAGCAGCGTGATCGCGGCGGCGCTGGCCACGGTGGCAGCGGCCAGCGGCAGCAACGCGACTCGGGCCGGCCGCCAGCGGCGGACGGGTTGTTCGATCAGCCAATACGATGCGCCGGCCACAGCCAGCGTGAGCCCGCACCGCGCGGCGAACAGCGGAAATCCCGTCCATCCGGTGCGTTCGCCGTTGAGCGCCAGAAAGATTGGCCAGTGCCACAGATAGATGCCGTAGGAAATGGTGCCCAGCCATACCAGCGGGGGCGCGGCCAGAATGCGGGCGATCAACCCGCGCTGCTCGAGCGCCACCGGGGCGACCACGAAGACTGCCGCAATCGCCACACCGATCAACAGGCCGTGGCGAAAATCGCCGACATTGCCCGTCGCATAGTGCGCCGCCGCTGCCAGCCCCGCCATGCCCACGACCGGCAGCACGCGGGCGACCCGCCGCCCCCACCGAGTCCGGATCATGCACCAGCCGCGGTTCAGCGAAGGCCAATCCCGAACCAGCAGAGCCGCTGCCGCCGAGCCGACCAGCAAGGCCTGCGCGCGGGTATCGGTGCCGAAGTAGATGCGGTCACGCGTGGTGTCGGAGACAAAGACGATGGCGGCCGCCGCGGAGGCCAGCGCCCCCAGCGTGGCAATCACGAAGATGGCGAACCGCACCCCGCCGACGGTGGCCCGCATGAAGTAGCGCTTGGCCCGCGCCGCCAGCAGCAGAGCGACCACGATGAGCAGGACCGGCCAGACGAAGTAGTACTGCTCCTCGACGCCGAGCGACCAGGCGTGCTGCAGCGGCGACGGCGGCGCGCCCTGGGCGAAGTAGTCGGTCTTCTGCGCGACGAAGCGCCAGTTTGCCACCCATAAGAACGCCGCGATCGCGTCGTCGCGCAACCCGTTAAGCGCTTGAGCAGGAAGAAGTTCGCGGGCCGCACCCACGGCGAGCACCATCAACACCAGCGCCGGCAACAGCCGGCGGGCACGGCGAATCCAGAACCCGGTCAGGTCGATACGTCCGGTGCGCCCCAGTTCGTCCAGCAATAGCGAGGTGATCAGGAATCCGCTGAGCACAAAGAAGACGTCGACGCCGAGGAACCCGCCGCTCATACCGGGAATGCCGCCGTGGTCGGCGAGCACCAGCGCAACGGCGATCGCGCGAAGTCCGTCCAGTGCGGGAATGCCGCTGGCTCGCTCGGGTTTATCCCAAATCGCCAGCCGCCCTGCGCGGCGCACCGGGGCTACCCACCGGGTACGCCGACCGGAACTTGCCGGTGCGGGGTGCTCCCTGCCCGGCTCAGTGCTCGCTTTTAGCGCGCCCTGAACACCCTGCTGTCCGGCGCGGTAGTTGCTGCCGATACGTCGTCGCCCCTCCTCTTGATCACAGCAAGCTTAGGGGCGGGGCCGCAGGATCAGGTGGAGGACACGCAGCGGTTTTTCGCTGTGGTGCGTTCGGATTTCGGCCTAAGGCGTCATGCCTTGTCGGGCGCGTAGCCGAGGGTGCTTTTGACCTCCAGATACTCGTGGAAGCCGAACTCGCTCCATTCGCGACCGTTGCCACTGCGCTTGTAGCCGCCGAATGGCGCGTTCATGTCGAATGCGTGGTTGATCGTCACCCATCCCGCTCGGATTTTGCGGGCAACCTCACGGGCCTTGTCGAGGTCGGCTCCCGAAACATAGCCGGCGAGGCCGTATTCGGTGTCATTGGCGATCTCGACGGCTTGGTCGAGGTCGTCGTAGCCGAGGATGCACAGCACCGGCCCGAAGATCTCCTCGCGCGCGATCGTCATGTCGTTCGTGACGTGCGCGAAGACGGTCGGCTTGACGTAGTAACCCTTGTCCAGCCCCGCCGGCCGGCCCGGGCCCCCCGCAACCACGGTGGCGCCCTCGTCGATGCCCTGCTGGATCAGCCGCTGAACCTTGTCGAACTGGGTCTTCGAGGCCACGGGGCCGATCGCCCTCGCATCCTCGGGGCTGCCCACCTGGACTTGCTCTGCCACCTCACGAGCGATGGTAATGGCCTCGGCCATGCGTGAATTCGGGACCAGCATCCGCGACGGCGCGTTACAACTCTGCCCGGAGTTAGGCATCATGTTGGCCACGCCGGCGCTGACGCCGTCGGCAAAGCCACTGTCGTCGAGGACGATGTTGGGGCTTTTGCCGCCGAGCTCTTGGGTCACGCGCTTCACGGTCGGGGCGGCAGTCTTGGCCACCTCGATACCGGCGCGGGTGGATCCGGTGAACGACACCATGTCGATGTCGGGATGGCGCGCCAGGGCCACACCCACGCCCGCGCCGTCGCCGTTGACCAGGTTGAACACCCCGGCCGGCACGCCCGCGGCATCGAGCACCTCGGCGAAGATGTAGGGCGAATACGGGGCAACCTCAGACGGTTTCAGGACAACGGTGCATCCGGTCGCCAACGCCGGATAGACCTTGACCGCGACCTGGTTGATCGGCCAGTTCCAGGGCGTGATCAAACCGCAGACGCCGATCGGCTCCTTGGCGATCAGGCTCGCCCCCTGTTGCTCCTCGAACGAGAAGTTCTTCAGCGCGTCGATGGCCGTGGTCAGGTGACCGATCCCGAGAAAGACCTGCGGCCCGGCGGCCAGCGAGGGCGGCGCGCCCATTTCCTCGGTGATCGCCTCGGCGATGTCGTCCGCGCGCTTCTGGTATTCGGCGAGGATGGCCTGCAAGAGGTCCAGGCGCTGTTCGCGGCTGGTCAGCGACCAGCTGGCGAAAGCGCGCCGGGCGGCCTTGACCGCCAGGTCGACATCGGCCTCCGACCCCAGCGAGATCTTCCCGGAAACCTGTTCGGTCGCCGGGTTATCGACGTCAAAGGTATTGGGCCGCACCGGGTCGACCCACTGTCCGTCTATGTAGAACTTCAGGTATTCGCGCATCAGATCGATCCCTTTCTAACTGGGTGGTCTTACTGGGTGCCTTCGGCGTACCAGGTCCGGAATCGGTCGTACTTCGGCATCTCCTCGGAGTTGGCTTTCGGGTCGATGCACACGTGCACTACACCGACTTTGCCACTGGCGTAGGCGCGAGCGATCGCCGGGCCGATCTCCTCTTCCTTCTCGACGTACTCACCGTGGCAACCGAAGCCCTCGGCAACCTTGTCCATCCGGACGTCCTTGCTCCAGTGCACGCCGGGCTGCGGCGACGGCTGGGAGAACGTGCGCTTGTAGACGCCCACTTCCAGGCCCCACTGGTGGTCGACGCCCACCACACACACCAGCGGCAGGTTCTGTCGCGCAGCGGTTTCCAACTCGGCGATGTGGAACAGGAAGGCCGAGTCACTGGTCAGCAGCATGACCGGACGTTTGCCGCCCTCGGCGACCGAGGCGCCGACGGCGTACGGCAGACCCGTGCCCAGGTGACCGAAGTTCTGGTTCCAGATCACGTCGCGCGGCTTGGACTGCGAGTAGGTCCACTGGAAGATCACGGTCGCGCCGCCGTCGCGCACCATGATGCCGTCCTCGAGTTCGTTGAATGCCTTGGTTGCCTCGACGACGTAGCGCGCCGGGTGGATCGGCGAGCGTCCGGACGGCGCCGATTCCGCCACGTCCGCAAGCTCTTTCGCATCCTTTCCGATCAGGACCTCCAGCGCGGGTGCGGGCTTACGCGGAGAATCCTTGAGCGCCTCGACCAGCTGCGGCACGACACCGCGCAGATCGCCGACCAGCGCCACGTCGACCGGGCGGTTGACGCCGATGGCGGTCGGGTCCTGCTCCACGTACACCCATTTGCGGTTCGCATCGTTTCCGGCCCAATGCTGGGTCCGGCCGTAGTGCATCGGCTCACCGAGTTCGGTACCCAGCGCGACGCACAGGTCGGATTCCTCCACCGCCTCGTTGGCGGCCGGGGAGAACAAGTAGGGGAACGTCCGCTCCTGCAGTCCCGGGATGAACGAGGTACCGCCGGAGGTCTGGATCACCGGGCAGGCCATCAGCTCGGCCAGCTCCCTGACCGCCGCACCGGTGCGCGATGTGTGGACCCCGTGTCCGACCAACAGAATCGGGCTCTGAGCGGCGCGGATCAACTTCGCCGCTTCGGCCACCTCGCGCTCACCCGCGGTCTGGTTGACGAGCCGATACCGGTTGGGCGGCAGCGGATCCGGCACGTCGAGCTCCTCGAGGATGACGTGCGACGGAAACTCGACATACGACGGGCCGGGAGTGCCCGACATGGCGCGGCGGATCGCCTCGTGAATGATCTCGTCGGTCTGGTCAGCGTACTCGATCGAGCTGCTGTACTTGACCGAAGCGGCGAAAAGTGGCTCCTGTTGCACGAATTGGATGCGGCCGCGTCGCACCCGGCGCTCGGTGACGCGTGCCCGTTGCCCACCGAGGAAGATCACCGGTGAGTTCTCGACGAGTGCGCACTGGATCGCGCCGGCGATGTTGGCCATTCCCGGGCCGAGCGTGCCGATGCACAGGCCGGGCTTACCCGTCATACGCGACGCCGCCTCGGCCATGAATCCCGCGCTCAGTTCGTGATGCGGTGCGACCACCGACCATCCGCGAGCGTCGGCCTCGGCGAACATATGCACGAAGTTCGGGTCCGGGATACCGAACAGGGTATTCACGCCCTCGGCCTCGAACAGGTCGAGGATGCGCTTATAGACGGGCACGGGCATGGTCAAAGTTCCTTTCCCTCGCGAGCAGTCGCAAAATCGCTCTCTGGCTGGGTATTTGGGGTGATTTTGTGACTTCTCGCGCCAATTTCGGCGAGCACTTCCGCGGTGTGGGCGCCGAGCTCCGGCGCCGGCCCCGCAACACGCCCCGGTGTCTGCGAGAACCAGGTGGGTACGCCCGGGAAGCGCACCGGTCCGTGCGGGGTGTCCACCGTCTCGAACATGCCGACGGCGTTGAGATGCGGATCGTCGAACAGCGCGCCGGGCGTGTTCAGCGGCGCGGCCGGTATCTCGAGCTGGTGCAGCAGCGCCAACCACTCCGCGGTGGAGCGCTCTTTCATCGTCTCGGCCAATAGCCCGTAGACGGTGTCGATCTCGCGTGCGCGCTGTTCCAATGTCGAATACAGCTCGCTCGCCCACGGTGGCTGCACGGCCTTCATGAAAGCGTTCCAGTGCTTGTCGTTGTAGATCAACGCGGCGATGTAGCCGTCGCTGGTGCGGTACGGGCGCCGGTTGGGCGCCACGGTGCGCGGATACACCGCGGGCCCCAGCGGGGGGTCGAACATGGCACCGTTGGCGTGTTCGACGAGCATGAACGAGGCCATGGTTTCGAACATGGCAACCTCGACTTCTTGCCCCTGTCCGGTGCGCTCGCGATGGAACAACGCCATCATCGTCGCGTAGAGCGCCGTCAGCCCGGCGATCTTGTCGGCCATGATGGTGCCCACGTAATCGGCCTCGCCGGTCAATTGCTGTTGTACCGCAGGCAGGCCGCATTCGGCCTGGATCGTGTCGTCGTAGGCGGGGCGGTCGCGTTCTGGTCCGCGTCTCCCGTACCCGTAGCAATTGGTGTAGATGACCGCGGGATTGATCGCGGCGACGTCGTCGTAGCTGAAGCCAAGCTTGGCGACTGCTTTGGCGCGCATCGAGTGGATGAACACATCGGCGGTCTCAACGAGAGCGCGCAACGCACGCGCTCCGGCGTCGGTTTGCAGGTCCAGCACGATGCTGCGCTTGCCCCGGTTGACGTTGACGAATACCCCGCTCATGCCAGGCGCCGGGCCCACCGAGATGTAGCGGGTGTTATCCCCTTGTGGCGGTTCGACTTTGATCACGTCGGCGCCCATGTCTGCCATGATCTGCGTGCAGTACGGTCCCATCACCATTGCGGTGAGATCGATCACGCGCACACCGGCCATCGGGCCCGTCGGGCTAGCCATGGGGCGCTCCTTGCTCGGTTGAGCGGCGCGCCAGCTCGAAGCTGTATCCGATGTGCTGGTCATGTCCATCCGGGACGACCGGAAAGATAAGCGGCGCATCGACGTATCGGATCGCATCCAGATGCTCGCCAACGTCCTCGATCGTCCACGATGGCCGGCACACGCCCGGGCTTTCCGCGATGACCGCCCGTGCCACCCGGCCCGCCAGCGCGATGAACATTTCGCCGGTCACCGAGCAGGACTCGTGCGCGAGCCAACCCACCACGGGCGCAACCAGTTCCGAACCCATCGGCGGGTAGGCCGAGGTGTCTATGCCTTCTGCCATGCGCGTCACCGCGGCCGGCACGATCACGTTGCACTGCACACCCTGAGCGGCGCCTTCCAGCGCGGCGACATTGGACAACCCGATCACACCGGCCTTGGCGGCCGCGTAGTTGGCCACACCGTGGTTTCCGTACAGGCCACCGATCGATGACGTCAGCACGATGCGGCCGTAGCCCGCATCGCACATCAGCGGAAACGCCGGCCGCACAACGTTGAACGCGCCGCGCAAATGCACGTCGAGCACGGCGTCGAAGTCCTCGTAACTCATTTCCTTCAGCGAGCCACTGCGCACGTTGCCCGCGTTGTGGACCAGGATGTCGATGCCGCCATAGTGCTCGAGCGCGGTCGCGATGACCGCTTCTCCGCCTTCGCGGGTCGCAACCGACGCACTACATGCGACAGCCTCGCCCCCGGCTGCCGTGATCTCAGCGACCACCTGTTCGGCCGGACCGGCGTCGACTCCTCCGCCGTCGAGGCTGCCCCCGATGTCGTTGACGACGACCTTGGCTCCACGCGCGGCGAGCAGCAGGGCGTAGGAGCGGCCGAGTCCTCGGCCGCCGCCGGTCACGACGGCGACTCGACCGTCGAATCTCAAGTCAGGCATTCAGCTTCCAAGGACCAGGCCATCGAGATCACCCTTGGCGCGCCATTCCTTCAGCAGGTCGTCGAACGCGTAGAAGCCCGGCATGTAGGGATCGCCGATGGCCGACCGGATACCCTCGCCGCCACCGCCGCCCTCGTTGTTGTAATAGCCCGGCGTGCAGGACACCGCGAATTCCGGGTTGTCCATCGAGGTTTCGCGGATCGTTTCGCCCCAGCTGTCTTGGGCGTCCTGGCTCGGCTCGACGGTCGTAGCGCGGCGCGCTATCGCCTCGGAAACGATGTAGGCGATGTGTTCGGCCTGTTGCTCGAGCATCGCGGTGGTGTTCCCTGCCACGCCGCCCTGAATGAAGCCGGTGAAGAACTGGTTGGGGAAGCCTCGGCTGGTCATCCCATGGAGCGATTTGTAGCTGTCGCGCCAGTGATCGAAGAGCGACAGGCCGTCGCGGCCCTCGATCACATCGACCGCGTACCGGCGGCTGATGTCCGTGGTGATTTCGAAACCGCTGGCGAAGATGACGCAGTCGACCACGTACTCGACGCCGTCGGCGACGATCCCGTTCTCGGTGAGCCCTTCCACGCCTTTGGATTCCGACACGTCAACCAGCGTGACGTTCGGGCGGTTGAACGTCGGCAGGTATTCGTCATTGCTGCAGGGCCGCTTGCACATGAACCGGTAGTACGGTTTGAGCGCCTCGGCGGTCTCCGGGTCGTCGACGAGCTCCCCGACGCGGCGCCGCAGCCGCTCCATCATCTTGTAGTCCTCTTCTTCACGCATCGCCATGATCTGCTCAATGGTCAGTGAAGCGGGATCCTCGGCGGCCGCGACCCGCGCGGTCAGGTTGCGCCCGAGTTCGGTCCAGAAATCGCAGACCATATCGGGCTCGTCGAACACCACGCCTTCCCCCAATGGTGACCAGCGGTGAAAGTTGCGCTTGCGTTTCTCCTGCCAACCGGGCTCCAGGGAAGCCGCCCACTGCGGGTCCGTCGGCTCGTTGGCCCGCAGGTCCACCGATGAGGGCGTGCGCTGAAAGACGTAGAGGTGCTGGGCGTCTCGGCCCAGGTGCGGAACCAGCTGCACGCCGGTCGCACCGGTACCCACCAGCGCCACGCGCTTGTCATGCAGCTTGTCCAGTCCGCCGCTGGCATCCCCGCCGGTGTAGTCGTAATCCCAGCGAGCGGAATGGAACGTGTGTCCCTTGAAGTCCTTGATACCGGGTATGCCGGGCAGCTTCGGCCGGTTGAACGAGCCCTGGGCCATCACCACGAACCGGGCACGAATGTCGTCACCGCGGTTGGTGCTCAACCGCCAGCGCTCGATCGTTTCATCCCAGCGCGCCGCGCGAACCTGGGTGGAGAGGATGGCGCCGTCGTAGAGCCCGAAATGCTTTGCGATGCGACGGCAGTGCTCATAGATCTCGGCGCCGTCGGCGAACTTTTTCGACGGAAGGTAGTTGAGCTCTTCCAGCATCGGGATATAGCAGTAGGCGTCGTTGTCGCACTGGATGCCGGGGAAACGATTCCAGTACCAGACGCCGCCGAAGTCTCCGCCCATCTCGATGATGTGCACGTCTTCGACGCCCGCCTTCTTGAGGTAGGCGCCCGCCAGCAGCCCGGTGATGCCGCCGCCGAGCACGGCCACGTCGATGTTCTGGTCGATCGGCGTGCGCGGCGTCACCGGCGTGTGGGGATCGACCTCGGCGAATTCTGCGAAGTCGTCCTTGAGTTCCAGGTACTGCTTCGAGCCCTCCGGACGCAGCCGCTTGTCGCGCTCCTGCAGATACTTCTTTCGCAGCGCGTCGATCTCGATGTCGTCCGGCGTCTGCGTCGGTCCGCATTTATCGAACATGGTCATCTATCTCAAAGCTCCTGCGGTTCGCCGGTACCCATGTACTTCCACAGTTGGTGATGGAGGTTGACGGTGCTTCGCTCTCGGTATGGATTGGGCTTGGTGCCCGGGAAGCCCAGCGACTTCATGCCCTGCTGCACGGCGGCCATGTTGGAGAAGTCCTGCGGCAGCACCGACCGCCACCTAGGGTCACCCACCGGTGTGTATTCCCACTCCGTCTGGGGCTCTTGGCCTTTCGGGTACAGCTCGAAGACCGACACCTCGAAAATGCACTTGTCGGGGTTGTAGCTGGGGTGCGGCCGCGCCCCGTAGCACAGCGCGCTGGTCAGGCCCTGCCCGATCTGGAAGTTCGGAAAGATCTGCCAGGCGGTGCCGGCCTGCCCGAGGATGTCGGCGGGAATCGTCGGCCAGATCACGCCGCGGGTCTCGTCGTCGCGACGCGCCGACGCCAGCCAGTGCTCGAGAACCTTGTCGGCCGGTGTCCCCTCGGGCAACTCGTCAACCAGTCGCTTGGCGGCGTTCACCAGCGTCTGGGTGGTGGTGGCGTTGGTTTCCTCCATCGTGTACACCTGCATCTCCGCGGTCGACACACGCGGATCGGCGCCGATGCCGAGGCGGATCTTGGACTTGGTGGCCTCCATGTCCGCTGGTGCGTCGTAACCGATGTGGCTGTGCTTGCCTTGCGCTTTCGCCCATCCCTTGAATTCGCCGAACTTATTGAACTCGGGATGCGTGGTGAAGACGTGGTAGGTCTCGTTGAAGGCCTCCAGCGCGACTTTCCAATTGCAGTCGAAGGACAGCCATTTGCGCCATTTGTAGCGCATGTTCTCCAAGCCGAATGCGTCGAGAATCTTCGCGGCGGGGAACAGGAAATCGGCCAACGGCTCGCAGTCGGGGTCCATGTTGATCCACAACCAGCCGCCCCAGGTATCGACTCTGACCGGTCGAAGGTGGGTGTTGTCGTCTGTGAGCGCTTCCTGCCAGTCCTGCTGTTCGCGGATATGAGTGCACGCTCCGTCGAGACCGTAGGTCCAGCCGTGAAAGCCGCAGACGAACGACTTTCGCGTTCGGGCACAGGCGTTCTTGGCGCCCTCGGGCGTGTCGATCAGCCGGCGGCCGCGGTGCATGCAGACGTTGTGGTGAGCGTGAAATTCGTTGCTGCCGGTGCGCGCCACGATGATCGAGTCGTCGAGAATGTCGTAGGTCAGGTAACTGCCCACCTCGGGCAGTTCCTCGACGCGGCCGACCTGCTGCCAGACCTTGCGCCACAGCTTGTCGCGCTCGGCGCGGGCATAGTCCTCGGAGATGTATGCCTCGACGCCGATCGTCATCGGTTTCGATAGTTCCTCGGCCGCCTCGGAATTCACGCCTTTGGCTAGGTCGCTCATCACATCCTCCTAATCGCCGCGCGGAAGGATTCGTCTTTGAGGAAAAGGGACGTGTTGTCGGTGCCGAGATGGCTCCACTTGAGGTCCAGCCCGCCGTCGACGAGCAGGGTCTGGCCGGTGATGTAGCTCGACATCTCGGACAGCAGAAAGAGGATGGCGCCGGCCTGTTCCTCGGGCCGCCCACGCCGACCCATCGCGATCGCCTGCCGGTCCCGCTCTGGGTCGTCATCGACGTAGGTCCGCGACGCCGCCGTCTCGGTGACGCCGGGTGCCACGGCATTGACCCGAATTCCCGCCAGCGCCAACTCGAGGGCCATGGTGCGGGTCATCGCCGTGATCGCGGCCTTGGCTGTCCCGTAGGCGATGTGAAACGGCGCGGTGTTCATACCGCTGATCGAGGAGATCGACACGATCGACCCCTGCTGCCGCTGCGCGACGAGTTCACTTGCCACTGCCTGGCTCATGAAGAATGCCGTTTCGAGATTGTCGGCGAAGATCTTGCGCCAGTCGCTGCGCGTCACCCGGGTCGACGGCATCCATGTCGACGGCTGCGCGCCGCCGGCGACATTGACCAGCCCGTACAAGCTGCCGTCGGCGCGGCGCGCTTGGTCGAGCACCACAGCGATGCCCTCGTCGGTTGACGCGTCGGCCGCGACGGGCACCACGGCCAGCCCCTGTTGTGCCAGCGGCGCGATGTGCTCGTCGAGGTTTTCCTTCGACCGGCTCACCGCGATCACCGTGGCCCCGGCCCGGGCGGTCATGGCCACCACCGTCGTGCCGATGCCGCCCCCGCCGGCGCCGGAAACCACCACGATGCGACCGTCGAGCCCCAGGAAATTTTCGCGATCCCCGTGATCGTCCATGACCTGCTTCCACCTGCCGCCAACGCCGTCCAGCGTCCGCGACGGGATCCATTGCTATTTGTCCGGACAAAATATGGCATTCTGTCCTATGGAGAACACTATTCCGATCAGCGGACTTCGCTGTCAAGGTCGAGCCGCGAGACATCCGTAGCTATTGTCTGGACTAGGGGGAGTTGATAACGTCCAGCCCAAACGGCTGACGGAAGGACCTCGGCGCACCATGGCCATCTCAACGCAGCTCTCGCGGTACACCCCCTCGAACTCCGGGACACACCCCACCGAAGTCGCGCAGGGCTGGGAGCTCGAACGGGTCACCGCGCCCAGCCGGCTGTTCGGCGCCAACGGTTTGCGCACCGGCCCGGACGGTCGCATCTACATCGCCCAGGTGACCGGCAGTCAGATCAGCGCGCTGGATCACCGCACCGGGGAACTGGTGATCGCCAGCCCCAAGGGCGGTGACATCGTGGCGCCCGACGACGTCGCGTTCGATGCGAGTGGCAACCTGTACGCGACCGAGGTGATGGACGGCCGGGTCAGCGTGCGCGACACCAGCGGTCGTACGCGGGTGTTGCGGGACGACGTTCCGTCGGCCAACGGCATCACCTTCCATGCGGGCCGGTTGTTCATCGGTGAATGCCGTGAGGGCGGACGGCTGCTGGAATTCGACCTGGCGGGCGGACCGCCGCGGGTGCTCTTGGAGAATGTGCCCTCACCGAATGCGATGGAGGTCGGCCCGGACGGCCTGCTGTATTTCCCCGTGATGGGCGCCAACGAAATCTGGCGTATCGACCCCGACGGTGGCGAGCCGCAGTGTGTCGCAGGTGATCTCGGTGTGCCCGACTCGGTCAAGTTCGACGCGCAGGGCTACCTGGTCTCGACACAGGTGGCCAGCGGTCAGGTGCTGCGCATCGATCCTCGCAGCGGCGAGCAGCGGCTGCTCGCCCAGCTGAATCCGGGGCTGGACAACTGCACCTTCGTCGGCGACCGGCTGTTCGTATCCAACTTCACCGGCGAGATCACCGAGATATCGCCAAACGGCACAGCACGCGCCGTCCTGGCGGGTGGGCTCAACTGGCCGATGGACCTCGCGGTCGGCCACGACGGACAGCTTTACATCGCCGACGGCACGTACTTCTACGTCGCACTGCCCGACGGGTCCTTGCACACCGCGGGAATGTTGTTCAGCCCCGGCTATCCCGGATTCCTGCGCGGCGTTGCAGCAAGCGGACCCGGCGAGTTCGTCGTCACGACGTCGGGCGGCCAGGTCGCCTGCTACCGGCCGGAGGCGAGCGAAAGCGATGTGCTGGCAGACGGTTTCGACCAGCTTTATGGTGTCGCCCTGAGTCCCAGCGGTGTGGTCTTTGCGGAATTGGGCACCGGGCGGGTGCTGTCGCTGCAGTCGGGGGGTACCGAGGTGCTGGCGACCGATCTGCATGAGCCGGTCGGCGTCGCGATCGATGCCGACGGAGCGTGTCTGGTCGCCGAGGCCGGCGCCGGACGGGTGGTCAGGGTGAACGGGTCGAGGATCGACACCGTTATCGCCGATCTGCAACGCCCGCAGGGCATTCTGGTCCAGGGCGGTGTGCTCTACATCGTCGATGCGGGCGCCAAGGAGTTGATCGCGTTCGATCTGACCAGCTACGCGCGGCGCACGATCGCGTCCGGGCTGCCGGTCGGTCCCCCGCCGGGTGTGACGCCCAAGCCGCTGCGCGGCATGCCACCGTTTTCCGGACCGCAGGGCCCATTCGCCGGCATCACCGCCGCGGCCGACGGGACTCTCTACGTCTCGGCTGATGGCGACGGCAGCGTGCTGGCACTGCGCCGGACAAGGGACGGCGGCTAATGCCTCAGGCCATCGCGGGCGATCACCGCTACCTGCAGATCGCTCGCACGCTGCGCAAGGAGATCGTCGACGGCGTTTATCCGGTGGGCTCGCAGCTGCCGACCGAGCACCAACTGTGCGAGCGCTTCGCGGTGAGCCGCTACACCGTCCGCGAAGCGCTGCGCCGGCTGCGAGACGACAACCTGGTCGCGTCTCGACCGCGTGCGGGCACCCGGGTGGTTCCCCGGCCGGCGTCGAGTTCCTATGCCCAGGACGCGATGTCGATCGACGACCTCCTCGCGTTCGCGGCCGGCGCGCAGCTGACCATCGAATCCAACGCGATGGTGACGATCGACGACGACCTCGCCGCTCGGACCGGACTCGAGGTCGGCACCCAGTGGCTATCGGTACGCGGTTACCGGCAAGCCGACGGTGCGTCAGTGCCGATGTGCCGAACGGAGTACTACATCAGCCGGAGTTTCGCCGCGGTCGGCAGGCTGCTGCAACGCCATGCCGGCCCGATTTTTCCGTTGATCGAGGATCTGTTCGGCGTGAGCGTCGCTGCGTTGCACCAAGAGATTGCCGCCGTCCAACTATCGCCAGAACTGGCCGACGGGCTGGGCGTGGAAGCAGGGACGGCCGCGCTCCAGATGCGGCGCACCTACACGACCTCCGACGGCGAGGTGGCCCAAGTGACGATCAACACCCACCTGTCGTCCAGGTTTCGGTACGCGATGACCATGCGTCGCGTATCCGGTCAGGCCGGTTGAGGTGATCGCCCGGGCCCCGCAGGACACCGCACATGCCGCCGAGGCCTACCGCCGCGGGCTGTGGGTGCAGACCACGCTGGCCGATTCGCTGCGCACGGCCGCGGAAATAGCGCCTCAGCGAACAGTTCTGGTGGACAAGGGTATTCGACTGGACTGCGCGACGTTATACACGCAGGCAAGCGCACTCGCGGCCGTCCTGCTGACGCGCATGCCGACGGGCAGCGTCGTGTCGTTCATGCTGCCGAACTGGCACGAGACCGCCGTCATCTATCTGGCCGCGACGCTGGCCGGAATGGTGGTGAACCCGATCCTGCCGTCGCTGCGCGATCACGATCTGCGCTTCATCCTCGAAGACGCCGATGCAGCAATGGTTTTCGTCCCACACCAATACGGCGGCCACGACTACGCGGCGATGCTCGAACGTGTAACAGCCGCAATGAGTCCGGCGCCGGCGGTGGTAGTGCTGCGCGGCTCCGAAACGAGGCAAGCCGGTTCGCACACAGCGTACCGGGACCTGCTGGAGCAGCCGCTGGATGCCGCAAACCTTCCGGCGCTGGATCCCGATTCCGTGCGGATGATCCTCTACACCTCCGGTACCACGAGCCGCCCGAAAGGCGTGCTGCACTCCCACAATTCGATACACGCTCTGATCTGTCAGATCCGCGACCACTGGATGATCGCCCCGGGCGACACGTTCCTCGTCCCGTCACCGGTCGCCCATATCGGCGGCTCGATATATGCGTTCGAATGCCCGCTGCTGCTGGGCACGACCGCGGTGCTGATGGACCGATGGGATCCGTCCGAAGCGGTAGCACTGATGAACTCGCAGCGGTGTACCCACATCGCGGGGGCCACACCATTCCTGCAGCAACTGTTGTCAACCGCCGAGCGCACCGACACCCGCCTGCCCGACTTGAAGGTGTTCATCTGCGGCGGTGCTTCCGTATCGCCGTCGCTGATCCGCCGTGCCACACAGTATTTCGACCACGCGGTGGTCACCCGGGTGTATGGCTGCACGGAAGTCCCCGTCGCGACCGTCGGCGCACCCGGGCCAGACGAAGCAGATTGCGCGGCAGACACCGACGGCAGGCCCGGGATCGCCGAGATCAAACTCGTCCCGCACGAATCCGCGCCGGCCGGTGACGGGGAAATCTGTGTGCGCGGCCCCCAGATGCTGCTGGGTTACCGTCATCGGAAAGACGGGGCCGACTCTTTCGATGCCGCAGGCTTTTTCCGCACCGGCGATCTTGGGCGCTGGGTCTCAGCTGGTTCCGACGACCGGTACCTCGTCGTGACTGGCCGGGCCAAGGACGTCATCATCCGCAGCGGTGAGAACATCTCGGCCAAGGAAGTCGAGGACCTGCTCGCCGACCATCCCGGCATCGCCGAGATCGCGGTCGTCGGGCTGCCCGACGAGCGCACCGGAGAGCGGGCTTGTGCGGTCATCGTCCCCGCGGGTGCGGCGAGCCCGGATGTCGCAAGCCTGCTTGCGCTGCTGGTGAGCAAGCGGGTCGCCAAATTCAAGGCCCCAGAACAGGTCGTGATCTGGGACGCCCTGCCGAAGAACGACGCGGGGAAGATACTCAAACATCTGATCCGGGCGTCTTTGACAGAGGCGGAGACTAAGGATGGTTGAAATGCAGGTCGCAATCGTCACGGGAGCAAGCAGCGGTATCGGCTTGGGTTGCGCGACAAAGCTTGCCGAAATGGGCATGGCGGTCGTGGGCACCGGCCGCGACCGGGATCGGCTGGCCGAGCTCGAAAAGTCGATCAACGATCCGGATCGCGTCGCGACAATCGCTGTCGACTTGACCGACGACGACGCGCCGCGACGCATCGTGGACCTCGCGGTCGAGCGGTGGGGCCACGTCGACTTCCTGATCAACAACGCCGGAGTGGGCAGTCCCAAGCCGCTGCACGAAACCGACGACGAGACCCTGGACTACTTTCTGGGCGTGATGCTGCGGGCGCCGTTTCGGCTGGCGCGCGACGTGCTGCCGCACATGGCACCCGGATCGGCGATCATCAATGTGACATCGACTTTCGCGGTCGTCGGCGGCCTGCGAGGCGGCGCTTACTCCGCCGCCAAAGGCGGGCTGACCGCGCTGACCACCCACATCGCTTGCCAGTACGGCGCATCCGGCATCCGCTGCAACGCCGTCGCTCCCGGCGTAACGGTGACGCCGATGGTCGAAAAGCGCTTGGAAGACGAGCGATTCCGCAAGATCAACACCGAAATGACCCCGCATCAGCGGTTGGGCAGCATCGACGATATCGCCAGCACCGTCGCCTTCCTGTGCTCGCCGGGCGGAAGTTTCATCAACGGCCAGACGATCGTCGTCGACGGCGGATGGAGTTCGACGAAATATCTTTCGGAGTTCGCGTTGTCATCGCAGTGGATCGAGCGATGAATCTGTTTGCGATGCTCGATCACGCCGCGGGCCGGTTCCCCGATCGCGGCGCCGTGTATCACGGGAATCGCCGCGTGTGTACGTGGCTTGAGTTGCGCGACCGAACATTGCGTCTGGCGGCGTCGATCCGGCAACAGCATGGTGCGGGTGCCCGTATCGCGATCGCCACCCAGAACCGTCCCGAGATCGTCGAATTGATGTTCGCGATCTGGGCCGCCGAGTCCGTCGTCGTCCCGATCAACTACAAGCTGCATCCGCGCGAGATGGTGCAGATCCTCGACGATGCGGGTGCGTCGCAGGTGTTCGCCTCATCGACGATTGGCGCCGAGCTCGCATCGATCACGACGACGCCAACGGAAATCATTGAATCCGAGGACTATTCACGACGATTCAACGTCGCCCCGTCGGCGCCGCCGCGCACCGACCCGGCGGCGCTGGCGTGGCTGTTCTACACCAGCGGAACGACCGGCCGGTCTAAGGGCGCGATGCTGTCGCACCGCAATCTCACAGCGATGACGGTCGCGCACCTTGCCGACATCGACGCTCCGGACCAGCACTGCAGCCTCGTGCATGCGGCACCGATGTCGCACGGCTCTGGCCTCTACGTTCTGCCGTACGTGTTGCGCGCCGCCCGCCAGGTGGTGCCTGAGTCGGGTGCATTCGATCCCGACGAGTTCCTCGATCTCTGCGAGCACCACCCGACCGGCAGCGCATTTCTGGCGCCGACGATGGTGCAACGGCTGGTCGATACGGGCCGCGCCCGCCCGGCCAATCTCAAGACGATCGTCTACGGCGGCGGGCCAATGTATGTCGAAAGCCTGCGGAGGGCGATCACGGCATTCGGCCCGATCTTCGCGCAAATCTATGGGCAGGGCGAGTCACCGATGACCATCACCGGGTTGCGCGGCGTCGATCACGACTTGGACGACGACGCGATTCTGGGTTCCGTCGGTTACGCGCGGTCGGGGATGGAGGTCGCGGTGCTGCACGCGGACGGCCACCCGGCGTCCGTCGGCGACATCGGCGAGATCGTCTGCCGCGGAGACGCGGTCATGTCCGGATACTGGCAAAATCCCGACGCGACCCGCGCCACGCTCAAAGACGGCTGGCTCTACACCGGCGACATGGGCTCGTTCGACGCCCGCGGTTTTCTCACGCTGCGGGATCGGTCGAAGGACGTCGTCATCAGCGGCGGGAGCAACATCTATCCCCGCGAGGTGGAGGAGGTGTTGCTCGAGCACCCCGGCGTCGCCGAGGCATGCGTGGTGGGCACGCCCGACGCCGAGTGGGGTGAGGTGGTGGTCGCGTTCATCGTCGGCGCGGTCGACCCCGCGGCGTTGGACGCGCATCTGTTGCGGCGCATCGCCCGCTTCAAACGGCCCAAACGCTACGAATTCGTCGACGAGCTACCGAAAAACAGCTACGGCAAGGTGCTCAAGCGGGAACTGCGGGCAAGCTTGTCGCCCGGCCGCGTTGGTTAGAGACCGCCGAAGTCGATAATTCCGCGGATGTTGCGGCCCTCGCGCAGATCGACGAACGCCTCGTTGATCTGGTCGAGTTGGTAGTGGCGGGTGACCAACTCGTCGAGTTTCAACGCACCTGCCTGATACATCGACAACAGCAACGGCACGCTGGTGCGCGGATTCATCCCGCCGTAGAGCGCTCCCCTGAGTTGTTTGGCCGACAGCACCATCTCCTGCAGAATCAGCGGAACCATGGGCTCGCTATAAGGCGTGATGCCGGTGATCACGCACGTCCCGCCTTTGCGAAGCAGCCTCATGGACAACGGGATCAAGTCCGCGTGGACAACGCCGGCGGTCACGACGACGCGGTCGGCCATGACGCCAGCGGTGATGTCGGCCACCAGCGGTATTGCCTCCTCGGCCGAGACGGCGGTGTGCGTGGCACCGAAGATCTTGGCCGAATCCCGTTTATACTCAACGGGATCCACCGCGACGACATAGGTTGCGCCAGCGGCGCGGGCCCCCTGCAGGGCATTCATCCCGACACCACCGGTACCGATGACTACGACGGTGTCACCGGGTTCGGTGCCCGCCGTGACCGTTGCGGAGCCCCAGCCCGTGCTGACGCCGCACGACACCAGCGAGGCCGCATGGAAGGGGATCGCGTCATCGATCTTGATGACGGACCTTTCCGTTAGCACCGCATATTCGGCGAATGTGCCGAGTTGACCGTAAGCCATGAGGTTTTCGTCGCCGAGATGCCGGCGACAAGTTCCGTCGGTCGGCATCTCCCTCGAGAACAGGCTTGCGCCGGCGTCGCAGATGTAGCTCTGACCGTTCACACAGAACCGGCAACTGCCGCACGCGGGAATGAACGACATCGCCACGTGGTCCCCCGGGCGCACCGTCGTCACGCCCGGCCCGATCTCTTCGACGACACCAGCGCCCTCGTGACCACCGAGCATCGGGAACCAGTCCGGCTCAGGGATACCGGTTGAGGCCCGCACCTCCGGTGTCGGCAATACGTCGCCGGTAACGAGGTGGTCGTCGGAGTGGCAGATGCCGGCCACGGCCATCCGTACCAGGACTTCACCGGCGTGGGGCGGATCGAGATCCACCTCGCGGATCTCCCAATCCTCGCCGACCCCGCGCAGCACAGCGGCACGACACTTCATGGCAACCTCCTTGACGTCGCGGGCAACGATCCATCATCGCGCGTCCGGTCAAGCGGATTCGAAGTGACTCCGAATGCCGGCCAGCATTTCAACGTGCGCCTTGACCCCCTCACGGATGGTCACCCCGGCCAATAGCCGCGGGGCCGTTATCCCTATCCGCTCGGTGACCCGGGTGCCGCCGTCTACCGGATCGAAACTCACCGTGCCACGTAGCCGCACCCCGGGTGACTGATCGGCCTCGGTCAGTACGTCGCCGCTGACGGGCACTCGCAGCCGGGCCTGATAGGTGGTCCGTATGGTTAACGGCCCCAACGGAATTCGGTCAACGACCCGGTAGGTCTGCTGGTAGCCATCCTGGGTTTCGCTGCGGGACACCGTTTCCACGGACACGATCAGCGGGTGCACCAGCTTGATGTTGTTCAGGTCCACGTAGAAGGCGCGCACCACGCCGGGCGGCGCGGGCACCTGCTCGCTCAGCGTCCGGTCGGCGTGGACGGTCCACCAGCTCATAGGAGAGAACCTAGCCTTGCGACCACGCCGCGCTTACCGTGGACCCAGAAGCGAGCGGAGAAGACATGGGCACGCAAGGTCACGTGGTCGAGCGGTACCTGCAATGCCTGGGCGCTCACGACTGGGACGCACTGGCCGACACCATCGCCGACGAAGGGTTGACCCGGGAGGGGCCGTTCTGCGATGTCGTCGAGGGTAAGGCGCACTATGTCGCCTACCTGCGCAAGGTATGCACCAATCTGGAGGGCCATCGATTGCACGTGCAGCGGGTCTCGCACGTGGACTCCCGAGTGTCGTACGCCGAGCTGTCCGAGACATTCGAGATCGACGGCGTCGCGACCACGTGGCCCGAATGCATCCTCTTCGAGCAAGACACCGACGGCCTGATCTCTCGGGTGAGCGTGTTTTTCAAACAGCGGCAGCCCGGAACCACGTAGCGGTCTATTCCCTCACTCCGGGAATTGACCTACCGTGTCATGGATGGAGGCAGATGCAACTCCGGAGTCGGTGCCGGTCGAGAAATTGCACTCGGGCGACCCGATCACCGATTGTGGTCAGCGGTACATAGTTCTCGAAGCAAAAGCCCTCGGCGATAGCTGTGTAGTTCTCGAGCTGGAGTCCAGGGTGGACCACCAGCTGCAGGTCATCGAGAAGTCGTTCCCGGCCGGGTACCAGGTCGACAGGGCACAACACCGAATTCTGTAACGGATTCTCGTCGCCCGAATAATGCGCGAGTAGCCGTCCGACGGCTACCGCGCTTTCGTGTTATTTAGTGGCTCTTCGTAATCGAGAGTGCCGGAAAACGAATACGCGGCGTTACCAGTAATCTCCGGCACGTTCGCATTGGGTGCGAATTGGCCGGTCCCCTTGTCATGCGACCCTCCGAACACTCACACTAGTAAAATACCTTTACTACCGTAGTCATACAGCAGTACCGTTGACAGCAGCAAGAAGTACGAATTCGCTGATGGCCAGATGGCGCTTGCGGAGGGTTGCGCACGCGCCGCCGCGGTCGGGTCTGCGGCGATCTGACTCGGCAGTGTTGACGTAGGTTGTGTACCTTATGGGAGCAGTTGGGCGATGGAGCCGAGAACGGTATGGACGACGCGCAGCCGGTTGATCTAGGGGTGGCGTTGTTCATCCCGTATCGGTACATGGAAGACCGAATCTTCCGGGCCATCCAAGATGCCGGGTTCGACGACTGGACCCTGGCCCAGGTCCGAGTGTTTCAACGCATCGCCCCGGACGGTTCGCGTCTCACAGACCTCGCTGATCAGGCGCAAATGAGCAAGCAGAGCGCCGGGGTGCTAGTCGATCAACTGGAACGCTTGGGTTATGTCCGCCGAGTCCCCGACCCGACGGATGGGCGCGCCCGGTTGATCGTGATCGAGGAGCGTGGCCGGCGGGCGGCCGAGGTGGCGATGGCGACATCCACCGAGATCCTGGCGGAGTGGGCGGCCTACCTGGGCACCCGCAACTTCACGTTGCTGCAGCAGATCTTGGATCAACTCCGTGAGATCACCGACCCCTACGAGCGGTAAACCCGGCCGCGCTGAGCCTTCCGCCCCCGTTTCCCGTTCGCCCGAGCCGCCAGGGGGCTGCGGGCGCCAGCAGGCTTGGACTCCGCCTTGACATTAGTCAGTTTAATTGACTAATGTCGTCAATGATTCTTACGGTCCTTCGGCGATGGACGGGTGGTTGCCACGATGCAGGCCCAAAACCCGCATTCACCAGCACGCCCATTCATCCCTCAACAGAAAGTGAAATATCATGAAGTTTCTTGTCCTTGGAGCAACCGGCCGCACCGGCGTCCCCTTCGTCAAAAAGGCACTCGACCAGGGACACCAGGTCACCGCCCTCGTTCGGCGGGCCGACGCCAACGTTGACTCTCGCGCTCAAATCGTCAGGGGCGACGTCACCGACGCCGCCGTGATCGCGACGGCAGCCCAGGGCCACGACGCGGTCATCAGCACACTCGGAGTGAAAAACGTCCGCGAAACCCCCACGTTGATCACAGACACCATCCGTGCCGTCATCGCTTCTGCGAAAACGTCAGGGGTCGATCGCTTCGTCGTCGTCTCCGCGTTCGGAGTCGGCGACTCTCTTGCCAAGGCATCATTTCTGGCTGGCCTGATCTTCCGCACAGCGCTGCGCAAAAAATACGCCGACAAAGCCGCGTCGGAAGTCCTCTTGACTGCGAGCGATCTGAAATGGACCCTCGAATACCCTGGGGCGTTGAACAACCGGGACAGCACCCGATACACCGCTACCGTGCTCGAGAATGTCACAAAAATGCCGATCCTCCCATCAGCATCCCGCGCAAACGTCGCCGATTTTCTCCTTCACTCCGCCGTGGAAAACACCTTCATCCGTCAGATCGTCGTCGTCACCGACACCAAATAAGTCACCGATGCACGCCCAAAAAACACCGCTCACCAGTGCCATCACCGGCCCTTCGTAAATTCAGAGTGCATTGACGAGTGCGTGGAGTGCGCCGCTGTGCAGCAGTGAACGGATTCGATAGTGAGTGATGTTGCGGAATCCGAGGGCGTTGCGGCGCAGCGCTTCTAAGCGGCCGTTGATGGCTTCGGTGGGCCCGTTGGAGACGTGATGGTCAAAGAACGCCAGGATGTCGCCGCGGCGGCGCCACAGGGTGCGGCCCAGTTGGGCGATCTCCTCGAGTCCGACGGGCACATCGCGGCGGATCGAATCGATCAGCCTGGTCATTACGTGTTTCCCGCGGCGACGGTTCGAGTCAGCGTAGGCGGCGATGATCTTTCTGATAGATCACATACGCGTGCTTGACGCCGACGAACACATCGCGGTCAAGGTCTGTGCCAGGACACGCCCAACTCGGCGGCGAGGGCCGAGATAGTGGTGCGGTCGATCAATAACCGCCGCAACACATACCGGGCACACCGTCGGGTCGTCGAAGCCCGCGGCGCCGCCAGTTTTCCCAGGTCCTGATTGAACACTGTGCGACCGCAGCCGATGGTGGTACAGCGGTAGCGGGGTACGGCCACGCGCAACACCAACGGGTAGCCGGCGACCGGCAGATCGGCCAGTGGCCGGGTGACGGTGTCGCGGTAACGACCGTGGCGACCGCAGTCCGGGCAGCGCGCATCACGAGCAACCGGAGCGCAGAAGATCGTTGTCTGGTCCTCGTCGACGGCGGCATCTGTGATCATCACGCCCAACTCAATGGTGCGCATGATCGTGTCGGCAACAACAGACGGCGCGCAAGCAGTAGCCTCAGGCATGGGTCACCTCGGTGGTGTGGTGGTCGTGTGTTGGAACCCGAATCGTCACCCACCGAGGCCCCACCTCAGCTCAACGACACGAACCCATCGCGGGGATATCCCGAGCCTTAGGTGCACTCTCGATTACGAAGAGCCTATTTAGTCCCAATTCTGGTCAATGAGACGAACCGTTTAGTCGCCGCGCGGGGGCCGTTGGTCGTCGGGATCGTTCGGGTCGGGTTCGCCGAACCACCGCGACGGCTCATGCTGGCCATAGGTGTCATGCCAGTCCCACCACTCATACGGCGCGGTCTGCGGGTATCCCGGCGGCGAGTCCTCCCAGGTTTCCTGGCGCCCCAGCGCCGTCATGTCCAGGAAGCTCCAGGTGTTGCCCAGCACCTCGTCGCCCCGGTTGTTGATGAAGTAGGTGCGGTAAGCCTGGTCGCCGTTATGGATGAACACGTTCGTGCCATGCCATTCGTCCACGCCGAAGTCGACGTCGAAGCTGTCGGTGATCGTGTACCACGGCATCTGCCAGCCCATCCGGGCCTTCAGCCGCTCGATGCCCGGCTGCGGCGCGCGCGAGGCGAACACCAGGGTGGTGTCGCGGGCGTTGAGATGAGCGAGGTTCCCGATGTGGTCGGCGATCATCGAGCAGCCGCGGCAGCCGTGGTCGGGCCAGCCGTCGATGTCGGGCCCGACGAAGGCCCGATAGACGATCAGCTGACGCCGGCCTTCGAACAGCCCCAGCAGATTCACCGTGCCGTCGGGTCCGTCGAATTCGTACGGCCTGTCCACGGCCAGCCACGGCATCCGCCGCCGCATGGCCGCCAGCGCATCGTGGGCCCGGAGCACCTCCTTCTCCTTGACCAGCAATCGCTGATGTTCGGCCTCCCACTCCTGGGCCGACACGATCGGTGGTGTGTTCATTGCGTTGTCCGCCTTTCGATTTCGGTTGGCTCGAGTCCGCTTCAGCTCAGCTTCAGTTCAACCAGGACAGGCCCGATGCGGTGAGCAGGCAGGCGCCGTGCTGCCCGGGTTCGCCGCCGGCGATCGCCGCCACCGACGTGCCGACCAGCTCGGCGGTCAGCGCGGGTCCCGTCGAGGAGACAAAGGTGTCGACGTCGACGCCCTGCCGCTCGGCGTAGGCCGCCGCGGCTGTCGCACCCAGCTCGGTGACCGCCGTCAACCGCGGCAGCAGCGAGACGAAGGTGATCCCCAGCCCGGCCCGGTCCGACTCCCCGGCTGCATAACTGCCGATGAACCTGACGGTTGCCTTGGCGCCCGCGTAGCCGCCGGACAGTGGCGACCCGTTCACCGCCGCGCCGCTGGACATCAGGATCACCGAGCTGCCCGGCGCCAATGGGCGCTGCAGCGCGTGGCGGGTCCAGTGAAACGCTTGCGCGACATCGACATTCCAGTTGGCGCTGAAAGTTGCCCAGCTCTGATCCTGCAACGGGCTCATCCGCGGCGTGGACCCGGCGCACAGCACCAGGGTCCGCGGGTCGTACTTGTCGATGAGCTGGCTCGCCGTGGCCGGATCGGCGGCGTCGGCGACCACCGGGATGAAGGCGTCGCCGAGTTCACCGCTGATCTCGTCGAGCAGGGCGGCGGTGCGCGCTACACCGACGACCTCGGCGCCGGCTTCTGCCAATGCGGTCGCGATGGCGCGACCGAATCCGCGGCTCGCCCCGGTCACGATCGAGGTGGTGCCGGCAAGGCTGCCGGCGTGGGTCTGGTTCATGTTCGTCTCGCTTTCTCAGTGGACTCCTCCACCAATTGAGATACGGCGCATCGCCCGAATTCATCGCCGCAAGACCGATGAATTTCGCCGCCCCGACGTCTCTGTACTGGAGTAGCGTTTCGGGCCACCCGGGACCGAGGCCGAGATGGGAGGGCGACCGTGCCGGCTCAGGAGGATTTCATCGAGCAGGCGGCCCCGTATCGCGGCGAGTTGATCGCGCACTGTTACCGCATGCTCGGCTCGGTGCACGACGCCGAAGACCTCGTCCAGGAGACCTACCTGCGCGGCTGGCGCGGTTATCAGGCGTTCGAGGAGCGCGCGGCGCTGCGCACCTGGCTGTACCGGATCGCCACCACGGCATGCCTGCGTGCGCTGGAGAACCGTGCTCGGCGCGTGCTGCCGGCCGGCTTGGGTGACAGCTCGGTCGACCCGGATACCGATCTCGACGGCGGCGCCGGCGCCCATCAGTGGCTGGAGCCGATCCCCGACACGCACGTGTTCGCGACGCCGGAGGACACCGTGACGGCGCGGCACAGTGTGCGGCTGGCCGTGATGACGGCCCTGCAGGAGCTTCCCGCGCGTCAGCGGGCCGTGCTGATTCTGCGTGATGTCGTGCAGTTCAGCGCCGCCGAGGTTGCCGAACTCCTCGAAACCACACCCGCCTCGGTCAACAGCGCGCTACAGCGGGCGCGGGCCCGCCTCGCCGAGGTCTCGCCCACCGAAGACGACGTGGCCGAGCCCGAGGATGCCAAGCGCCGCGAATTGCTCGACCGCTACTGCGCGGCATTCGAAAACGCCGATGTGGCCGCACTCACGGAGCTGCTGCAAACCGACGTCAAACTCGAAATGCCGCCGCTGCCTGTGTGGTTCACCGGGCGGGACACCGTGATCGAATTCCTTGCCGCACGCGCATTTACGACGCCCGGCGACATTGTCATGGTCCCGACAGCCGCGAATGCCCAACCCGCCGTGGCCGAGTACCGCCGCGCCGACGACGGCGTCATGCGGGCCCATTCGATACACGTCATCACCCCCGGCGACCGCGGCGTCGCCGCCATTACGGTCTTCCTCGACCCGGCATTGTTCGCGACGTTTGATTTACCTTCCAGCCGGTAAACTTCGCCAAAGGGACGCGATTACACCCGCTGCTCACCCAGTGAATCCCCACCACCAGAACTGTTGGTGTCGTCGCACGGCCTGCCTTCGGCGCATATGTGGACAGGTCCCCAGCACCCCAGGATCATTAGCGCGACCGACGTACCTGAAGGATGACTGAATGAAGATTCCGGGTGTAACCAGCGTTGTCGCTGGTGTCACCGGCGGGGCGGCCCAGATAGTGAAGGCCGGCGTGTCCACCGCGGCCGGCGCTGCGGGTGCGATGCAGCTGCTGGCGAGCCCCGTGGTCGAACTGGCCGGCCCTGTCGTGCAGTCGATGGCCAATTCCACCGGTCGGGCACTCGGAATCAACATCTCCTCCAACGGCTCCCCCGACCACATCAGGCCTCCGGTGCGCTGGCAAAGCGGGCAACGGGTACACCTGGACCTCGATCCATTGCTGCCGTTCTCGCGCTGGTACGAATACGCGGCGGTCGTCGAGGAGCCGGTTCGCCGGATCCCGGGAGTGGCCGAGGCCCACGTCGAGGGCTCCCTCGGCCGGTTGGTCGTCGAACTCTCGGACGACGCGGACAACGAAGCCGTGGTGGGCGACGTGCGGACTACGGTCGCAGCCATTGCCGCCGATTTGGCGTCCACGAAGTCGGACGTTCCGATTACCGCGCCATTCGCCGACCCGGGTAACCCGCTGGCGATTCTGGTGCCGCTCACCGCCGCGGCCATGGACATGGTCGCGGTGACCGCCGCGGTCACCGGCTGGGTAACCCGACTGCCCGCCGCGCCGCAAACCACCCGAGCAGCGGCCGCTCTGATCAATCATCAACCGCGCATGGTGGCGATCCTGGAGTCGCGACTGGGTCGCGTGGGCACCGACGTCGCCCTCGCGGCAGCGACGGCGGCGGCCAACGGGCTGACCCAAGCGTTCGGCACGCCGCTGCTCGATATGACGCAACGGACCCTGCAGATCACCGAGGCGGCGGCGCACCGTCGCGTGTGGCGAGAGCGTGAGCCGCACCTGGCCTCGCCCGAGCGCCCGCAGGCTCCGGTGGTCCCGGTCATCTCCTCCGCCGGAGCCAACTCGCAGGCACCCCGGCACCACTGGGCCGCCGCAGCGGCGGGCGAAGCCTCGCACGTGGTGGTCGGCGGAGCAGTCGACGCCGCGATGGACACCGAGAAAGGCTCCATGGCCGGGCCGGTGGAGGCCTATGCCGAATCGGCGGCCAACGGCTCGTTGATCGCCGCGGCCAGTGCACTGGTCGCCGGTGGCGGCACCGAAGACGCGGCCGCCGCGATCGAGGCCGGGGTGCCCAGGGCCGCGCACATGGGCCGCCAGGCGTTCGCATCGACCCTGGGTCGCGGGCTCGCCAACGGCGGACAGCTGGTCCTCGACCCGGGCGCGCTGCGCCGCTTGGACCGGGTGAAAGTGGTCGTCATCGATGGCGCGGCGCTGCGCGGTGACCACCGCGCCGTTTTGCAGTCGACCGGGGAGGCCCCCGGCTGGGACGACGACCGGGTCTACGAGGTCGCCGACGCGCTGCTGCATGGTGAGGAAGCGCCGGAGCCCGACCCCGACGAGTTACCCGCCACCGGTGCGCATCTGAGGTGGGTTCCGGTACAAGGCCCGTCGGCCACGCCCGCGCAGGGCCTGGAAAGTGCCGACCTGATCGTCGACGGCGAACGCGTCGGCAGGGTCGAAGTCGGTTGGGAAGTCGACCCGTACGCGATCCCGTTGCTGCAGACCGCAAATCGCACCGGAGCCCGGGTGGTCTTGCGTCACGTGGCCGGCACCGAGGATCTGACCGCCAGCGTCGGTGCGACACATCCGCCGGGCACGCCGCTGCTGGGCGTGGTGCGCGAGCTGCGGGCCGATCGCGGACCGGTGCTGCTGATCACCGCGGTGCACCGCGACTTTGCCTCGACCGATACGTTGGCCGCATTGGCCATCGCTGATGTTGGTGTGGCACTTGATGATCCACGCGCAGCCACAGCGTGGACAGCGGACATCATCACCGGCACCGACCTGGCCGACGCGGTTCGGATCCTGTCGGCGATTCCGGTAGCCCGCTCGGCCAGTCAATCGGCGGTACACCTCGCCCAGGGTGGCACCACGCTGGCCGGGCTGCTACTGGTCACCGGTAGCGAGCAAGAACGCCCCGCCAACCCGGTGAGCTTCCGCCGCTGGCTCAATCCGGTCAATGCCGCCGCGGCCACCGCGCTGGTGGCCGGGACCCTCTCGGCCGGCAGGGTGCTGCGCCTGCCCGACCCCACCCCACAGCCGCTCACCGCCTGGCACGCACTGGATCCGGAGATCGTGTACTCACGGCTGGCCGGCGGTTCGCGACCGATGGCGGTGGAAACCCTGACGCCGTCCTGGCGTCGCCGCCTCGACGACCTGTCCTACAGCCCACCGTTCGATGGACTGCGCGGACCACTGCACACCCTGGCGCGGCTGGCTTCGGCGACCCGGGTCGAGCTCTCCGACCCGCTGACCCCGATTCTGGCCGTCGGCGCGGCCGCGTCGGCCATCGTCGGCAGCAACATCGACGCGCTTCTGGTCGGCGGCGTCATGACGGTCAACGCGATAACCGGTGGGACACAACGGTTACGGGCCGAAGCAGCAGCCGCCGAGCTTTTCGCCGAGCAGGATCAGCTGGTGCGTCGCGTCGTCGTCCCGGCGGTGGCCACCACACGACGCCGGTTGGTGGCGGCCCAACACGCCACCCGCACGGTCACGGTGTCCGCCAAATCGCTGCGGCCCGGCGACGTCATCGACCTGGCCGCACCGGAGGTGGTGCCGGCCGACGCGCGCCTGTTGGTGGCCGACGACCTCGAGGTCGACGAATCATTTCTCACCGGAGAGTCGCTGCCGGTGGACAAGCAGGTGGAACCCGTCGCCGTCAACGATCCCGAGCGGGCAAGCATGCTGTTCGAGGGCAGCACGATCGTCGCGGGCCGCGCCCGCGCGATCGTCGTGGCCACCGGGGTCAATACCGCCGCGCACCGAGCGATCTCCGCGGTCGCAGGCGTCGAGACGGCTGCCGGCATCCAAGCCCGGCTGCGCGAGCTCACCAGCAAGGTGCTGCCGATGACGCTGGCCGGTGGCGCTTCGGTGACCGCGCTGGCGTTGCTGCGCCGCTCGTCGTTGCGTCAGGCCGTCGCCGACGGCGTCGCGATTGCGGTGGCCGCCGTGCCGGAGGGTCTGCCGCTGGTGGCCACCCTGTCCCAGCTCGCCGCCGCCCAGCGCCTGACGGCGCGCGGAGCGCTGGTGCGCTCGCCACGCACCATCGAAGCCCTGGGCCGGGTCGACACCATATGTTTCGACAAGACCGGCACTCTCACCGAAAACCGGCTGCGTGTCCTGTGCGCCATGCCGCACGATGCCCGTCCGGGCGATCCCTTCCCGGAGTCCGAGGACCCACGGTCGGCCGCGGTACTGCGGGCAGCCGCATGGGCGTCCACGCAGCCCCAAGACGGACAGGGCCACGCGCACGCCACCGACGAGGCGATCATCACCGCGGCGAGTTTCCTTCTCACCAAGAACAATTCGGGTTGGCAGTTGCTCGCCGAGGTACCGTTCGAGTCCAGCCGCGGCTTCGCCGCCGCGATAGGCACGCTGAGCGCCGACGCGAACTCGCCGGTGCTGATGCTCAAGGGCGCCCCGGAGGTGGTGCTACCCCGCTGCCGGTTCGCCGACCCGGAGGCCGACCTTGCGCATGCCGAGTCGGTG
This sequence comes from uncultured Actinomycetota bacterium, assembly GCA_963794245.1. GTDB lineage: Bacteria > Actinomycetota > Actinomycetes > Mycobacteriales > Mycobacteriaceae > Mycobacterium. The sequence continues at coordinate 958,186 of CAWCDD010000011.1, forward strand.
GTCCGCAGCCTCGCCGAGCGAGGCTTGCGGGTGTTGGCGGTGGCACGGCGCCCGTGGCCCAACGGGACCACGCATGACGAGGACACCGACGCCGACGCCGTCGACACCACCGCGCAGGACCTCGAGTTGCTGGGCTACGTCGGTTTGGCAGACACCGCACGGGCATCGTCGCGCCCGCTGATCGAGGCGTTGCACGCCGCCGGTCGCGAGGTGGTGCTGATCACCGGCGACCACCCGATCACCGCGCGGGCGATCGCCCGGCAGCTGGGACTGCCGACGGATGCGCGCGTCGTCACCGGCGCCGACCTAGCCGGCCTCCACGAGGACGCCAGCGCCAAACTCGTCGCCAACGTCCAGGTCTTCGCCCGCGTCAGCCCCGAACAGAAGGTGCAGATCGTGGCCGCGCTGCAGCGCTGTGGGCGGGTCACGGCGATGGTCGGCGACGGCGCCAACGACGCCGCCGCGATCCGGATGGCCGACGTGGGAATCGGCGTGAGCGGTCGAGGATCGTCGGCCGCCCGGGGAGCCGCCGACATCATCTTGACCGACCGCGATCTGTCCGTGCTGCTCGACGCGCTGGTCGAGGGTCGCAGCATGTGGGCCGGTGTTCGCGATGCTGTCACGATCCTGGTCGGCGGCAACGTGGGCGAGGTGCTGTTCACGATCATCGGGACCGCATTCGGCCAGGGGCGCGCGCCGGTGGGAACCCGTCAACTACTGCTGGTGAACCTGCTCACCGACATGTTCCCCGCGCTCGCGGTTGCCGTCACGTCGCAGTATGTCGAACCCGACGAAACCGAGTACGAAAACGAAGAACAGGCCGAAAAAGCCCGTGCCGCACACCGACTCGCGGTGCTGACCGGGCCCACGCCTTCCCTCGACGCGCCGCTGATGCGTCAGATCGTCACCCGCGGCGTCGTCACCGCCGCAGGTGCGACGGCGGCCTGGGGCATCGGGCGCTACACGCCGGGCAGCGAACGCCGCACGGCAACAATGGGATTGGCAGCGTTAGTGACAACACAGCTCGCCCAGACACTACTGGCGCGCCAGCACAGCCCGCTGGTCGTCGCGACCGCACTGGGCAGCGCGGGAGTGCTGGTCGGCATCATTCAAACCCCGGTGGTCAGCCAGTTCTTCGGATGCACGCCGCTGGGACCGGTCGCCTGGTCGGGCGTGATGGGGGCGACTGCAGGAGCCACCGCGATCTCGTGGCTGGCACCCAACTGGCTGAACAAGACCATCGGTGTCATCCAGCCCGAAGGCGAATCCGGCGACCAGCCGGACGTTTAAGTCGCCAATTCCTTACGGATGACCTTGCCGGCGGGATTGCGCGGGATGCTGTCGACGATGTGAATGTCCCTTGGCTGTTCGAAACGAGAAACCTTGTCCTTCAAGTACTCCCGTAGCGCCGCCACATCGATGTCGCGCTGCGCGCGGGCAACGACGAAGGCGGCCAGTCGACGCCCGAACTGCTCGTCAGGTACCCCGACGACCGCGTTCTCGGCAACGTCAGGATGCTCGGCGAGTGCATTTTCCAGCGCCCTCGGATACACGTTCTCACCGCCGGAGACGATCATGTCGTCCTCGCGGCCGACGATGTAGAGCCGGCCAGAGTTGTCCAGATAGCCCATGTCGCCGGTGCTGGTCATCTGATCGATGACGGTCTTGTCAGGGCCGCCGATGTAGCCGCGGGTCGTGAGCTCTCCGCCTACGAAAATACGGCCGGTCACTCGCGGCCCGACAGCCCTGCCGGTTTTGTCGAAGATGCGAACCGGGCACCCCGCGACGGGCCGGCCCACCGTGTCCGGTGCGTGGCGCAGCTCGAAAGGTGTTGCCAAAGAACCGATCCCGACCTCAGTGGAGCCGTAGCCGTTGTAGAGGACGTCACCGTAGAAGTCCATGAACCGGCGCGCCAGGCTGGGATCGAGCCGATCGCCGCTGGATATCACGACCTGCAGCGCCAACGGGTTTCGCGCCCGCACCCGCTGCGGCAAATCCATGATGCGGGCCAGCATGATCGGGACCACGCTCATTGCGTCGGCGCGCTGTAGCGATGCCTGCGCGAGAGTCTGTTCGGCATCGAAGCGCCGATGCGTCAGGACCGTGCCGCCCAGGCTGACGGTGAGCATCAACATGCCCAGTCCAAGGCCGTGAAACATCGGTACCGCCACCGCAATTCGCGATCCGGTCCGCAGCCCAGTGCGTTCGAGAATCGTCATGCCCACGCCGACGCCCGAACTCATTCGCGGCATCCGCGGAACCCCCTTGGGCACGCCGGTAGTGCCCGAGGTCAGCAGAATGAGTCGGCCGGACTCGACGACGCGCGGTCGCGGGGCGCCCGGCTGAGTCTGCACGGTCGCCGGATCGATCACCCGGACCGACGGCGCGGCATCGCGGATCTGCGCCGCAAACTCGTTGTCGCAGAACATTGTCGTGACCTGATGTGCACTTAGAGCGCCGGCGAGGGCGGTGGTGCGAAACTCAGTATTCACCAGCACCACGTCGGCTCCGACCAAGGCGGCGGCGAATACGGCCGTCGCAAAGCCGCTGCCGTTGCGGCACATGATCCCGACCGCCTCGCCCGGGCCGGCGCCGTCACGGACAAGCTCGTGAGCGAGCGCCTCGGTCTTGGCCTGCAGCTCGCGGTAGCTCAGCGCCCCGTCGTCGTCGATGATCGCGGTGCGCTCGGGCCAGCGAGCCGCCGCGATGGCCGGCAGCGTGGACAGATTCGTGCCACCGCGATACACCTCGCGGATGAGCCTCAGTGCCGCGATCGGTGTGGGCACACTCAGCAGCCGCGACGACACCAACGCCCGGGCCGTCGTAGCGACCACACCGTCGGTCATTCCTCGTCCTTTCGGCCGCGGGAATCGGAGAAGAAGCGGCGATGCCACAACCGGGCCGCCCAATCCGCCGGTCCGGCCAGCAGCACCGAGGCCAGCTCGGCCGGAAACACCCAGGGCGGTTCGTTGGTGCGCGGGCGTTCGATGATCGCCTTGGCGATGGCGTCGGCGGCCTGCTGGGGCGACAGCCCGGGAAGGCGGCCCAGGATCGGCGTCGGTGCGATCATCCGGGTCCGGACCAGCGCGAAGTACACCGACGTGACGGTCACGCCGTCGGCGTGCAGTTCCGGCGCCACGCTGCGCAGCCAGCGATCGAACGCGCCCTTGGACGCCTGGTAGGCGCCCCATTGCGGGCCCGGCACCACGCGCACGCCGACGCTCGACACGTTCACGATCTGGCCGCCGCCGTTTTCCCGCATGGCCGGGAGCAGTCCCAGCAGCAGCCAGATCGGCCCCAGGTAGTTGATGTCGATGGTGCGCTGGAAGTCGTGCGGGCGGTCGTACTGATGGTGCAGCGACCGGCGCAGCGATTTGCCGGCATTGCTGACCACGATGTCGAGCGGGCCGTGGTTCTCGGTGATCTGCTTGGTCAGGACGTGGACGGCGGCCTCGTCGCTCAGATCCGTCGGATAGGCGACCGCTTGCCCGCCACCCGCGTTGATCGCCGCGGCAAGATCGTCGAGCCGTTCCGCCGATCGGGCGACGACCAGCACCGTCGCTCCGGCCGCGGCCAGCCTGCGGGCGGTCGCCTCGCCGATTCCGTACGAAGCGCCGGTGACAAGCACCGTCTTGCCCGAAACCGCACCGCGCAGCTTGTCGGGGTCCGACACCCGCGCCGGGTTGGCCAATCGGTCTGTCGCCGTCTTAAGGGCCTGGCCTATCAAGTTCACCTTCACACCGCATTCACCGAGATGGCGTGCCGAGTCCTGGTGCAGCGCTGCTTTCCCAACGCGTCGCGACTCGTAACCTACAGCTACCAGACCACGCGCACAGCCCGAACCCCTGGTCCCGGCTAAACGATGATCTGCCTGATCAGTACATCGACGACAAAGACGCCACGACGTTGCGGATGTTCATCAATGCCCGCTAGTCCCGAATGAAACCTTTGTTGCGCATCAGCACGTCCGCCAGGAATCCGTCGTGCGGGATTTCGGGAGCGCGAAAGAACGTCGGGTGGTTTCCGCGGTAGACGTTGCTGATCGTCGGTTCTCCGAGCAGGCCGTCGATCAGGTCGTCGTCACCGGTAATCGCGTTGACTACCAAGGATTGTCGCAGCGGGCCTAGGCCCGCGGCGCGTGTCCACGGTGATACCCATACGCAGGGGAACGGCAGTTCGATGTTGAGCTTGTCGGCATCGGGCCCGGTCAACAGGTGCACGGCCGGACGCAGCGCGGCGCAGCCGTCACCCAATGCGGCGACGACCTGATCGGCACCGAGCAGCGGCGTCGTGCCCGCGGCGTTGGTCGCCAGATAGCCGGCCAGCGTCTGCGCCGAGGCGGTGGGCTGGGTCGGCAGGATCGCCCGCTCATCCTCGGTGGGCAGCGGCTCGATCGTCGCCAACCGTTCGGCGATGGCCGCAGCCAGCGGGGCCGGGTCGCCCTCATAGAGCACCGCGGTGGTGTTGACGCACGCCATGCCACCCAGGTTGGCGATCGAGTCGACGATCAGGTCGAGGTAGTCGCGCCAATCCCGGTCGGCGGTGATCAGGATCTTGGCTCGGCCAGGTCCGTTCACCACCACCGTCGGATCGGCGACGTACTTGTCCACGACATCCTGGCCGCCGTACACCATGGCGACATCGGCCGAGCGGATGATCTCGTCTGCCCCCCCATGATCGGTGGGCAGAAAGACCACGTCTTCGGGCCGGAAGCCCGCCTGGCGCAGGGCGTTGACCAGTCGGTGGCCGGTGAGGGGCTCGCGCCGCGACGGGCGCACCGCGACCCGGTAGCCCAGCGCCAGCGCCTGGGGCCACAGGCCGTGCACGCCCGGGCCGTTTCCCGCGGCGTGTACGGCGAACACCTCGCCGCGCCGGGTCCAGACCGCACCGCCGTCGCGGGTGCGGTCCTCGCGCCAGTCGCGGACCGCGCCGATCGGCTGCGCCGGACGCACCGCGTCGAATGCGTGGGCAACGGCGTCGGCCACGTTGCGGGCTCCGGCACGGGTGACCGCGATCGGAACTCCCGAAATCCGGCTGGCCAGTTCGACATACGCGTCGAAGTCCAGGCCGCCGATGACTGCGGTCGAGAAGATGTCGGCGGCGCCGGCCAAAGCCTTTTCACGCTGCACGACCGGCAACGGTGCGGCCTTGCGCTGCGCGCTGATGGTGCGCGACACGTACAGCGGTGGCACCAGACTCAACTCGGCGACGGGCACGCCGGCCGTGCTGGTGACAATCTCACGATTGCGGGTGCGATACTCGCCGCTGGGTCCGAGCGCGTCGATCAACACTAAAGCAGTAGTGACGCTTGGTGTCTCGCTGGACACGTCAGTACACACCCTCGATCACGGCCTCACCCTCGAAGGTGGCGACCGGCCGGACCGCACTGACCGAATCGCTGAGTTGCCCTGCGGGCCCGGGCATCCGGATCGCCATGTCGCGTTCCAGGTTGTTCGGTAGGAACATGCCCTTGCTGATGTGGTTCATCACCACCTGGCCGAGCTGCCCGTGGGGCACTTGTTCTCCGGTGTCGGGGTCGACAACCCGGAACACCACGTACGGCGTCCGCGGATCGAAAACGAACGCGTCGCCGTCGATTCGGGTGACCGCCTGCGAGAGAATCATCGTGCTGCCGAATGCCATGGTGATCGTCGTATCGGGGAAGATGTCGCGCAGCAGGTCCAGCGTGTCGGCGTCCACGTGGGCACCGCTGAGCAACAGGTAGCGGATCTTGGCGTTCACCAAGTCCACCAGGTCGTCGTTGCGGGCGATCGCCTCGAGCAGCGGCGGGGTGGCATGCAGGTTCGCGACATTCTGCGTCTGCAGAACATGCACCGCCTGCTCGAGGACGTGGTCGACGTATGCCGCCACTTCCCCGGCGGCGTTGCGCGCGGCGATCTTCTTCACCCAGCGCGGGTCGATGTCGATCGCGTGAAACGCCGAGCCCAGCCGCTCGGCGACCAGCCGCGAGAAGTAGCCCACACCGTGCGGGCCGCTCGGCATCAGGCACAGAAAACCCCGGCCGCGCTGGAAGCCGCCGGTGGCGAAGTCCTCGGTTTGCCATTCGATGACTTGTGCAACCCAATCCGGAAGCTGCGCAGTACGTTTCGGAGCGCCGGTGGTGCCACCGGATTCGAATATCTGCGGCACCGGTGGTGGTGAGCCGTATCCGCGCGGGATCAGGTCCTCGACCGGCACATTGCGCAGCTCGCTGAGCAGATTCGGGAACAACCGCAGATCGGTGAACGTCTTGATGTCGGTCAACGGATCGAAGTCCAGCGTCTTGGCGGTCCGCAGCCAAAAGGCGGAGCCGGTGTCTTCGCCGAAGTGCCAGGTGATCGCGGCACGCAAAAAGGCCTCGGGGTCTTCGACCGGCGCCGATCTCGGGACGTCCAACAGCGAAAAGTCGATATCGGCCATGCCCTCGATCCTGTCGCATGCCGGTCGCGACCGCCACGCAGGCTCAGGCCGCACCGGGCATACAACGACTGAACGTTGGCCGATGCCGCGGCGAATTCTGTGTGACAGCAGGGTTTTCAGTCGCCCCGGCTACGCAGCCAGGCCGTGATCGCCTCGTTGAAGGCGGGATAGATGTCGTGATAGGTGCCGTCGCGTTCGGCGAACCGGAAAGCCTTGACGCGCTCCACCACAATCTCCTCTGCCTCCGGCTGCGACTGCAACAAGTCCATCGTCTCGGCGACGTAGTCATCCAGCGGCATCGCCCTCGGGTCGAATCCGCGCTCGCCCTGCAACCCGGTCTGCACATGCGGCGGAATCACTTCGATCACCTGGATAGCGGTGTCGCGTAGCTGGAAGCGCAGCGACTCCGTGTAGGAGTGCAGCGCCGCCTTGGTGGCGCAATAGGTCGGTGTGAGGGCACTGGGCATGAATCCCAGGCCCGACGTCACGTTGATGATCGCCGCACGCGGCTTCCGCAACAGCGCCGGGAGCAGTGCCGACATGAGCCGGATCGGGCCGAGCAGGTTGATCGCGATGCTCTGCTCCGACAGGCCGACGTTGCTGGCGGTGAGGTCCTCGACGCGCTGAATCCCGGCGTTGTTGACCAGGACGTTGAAATCCGGAAAACGATCTGTCAGCTCGACGGCGAACCGCCTGACGTCGGCCGCGTCGGATTGATCAAGTGGCATGAAGTCGATGCCCGGGTTGTCCGCTACGACGGCCTGCAGCAGCTCACGACGACGGCCCGCGATCACTACCTGGTTGCCGAGTCGGTGCAACGACTCCGCCAAACCGCGGCCGATGCCGCTGCCGCCGCCAGTGACCAGCACGGTATTGCCCGTCATTTGCATCGATAAGCTCCTCACGCTTGGACTGACGTAGCGTAATGCCCCGATCTGCCACGGGGTAACCACCTGTTTGCGCCCGAGCCGCGGCCAGGCCCTCAGGAATCGGCGTTGGACTTCGCCGCGTGTCGGCGGACCGCACGACAACGCCGAACGGCTGCTGCGGATCAGCTAGCCGCGTGGTTGTGCAGCCGGCGCGGGTCAACGCCCGCCCGGCGCCATGCCGTCACCGCCCACGGTGTGTAGAGGAATGAGAGCGGCAGCCGGTTGATCACCGGATTCAACGCACGCACCACGGCAGCGAACCGCTGAAATCGCTTCTCCTTCTTGGTATCCCACTCCATCTGGCACACGTCGCGCATCTGGGGCGGCATCGTTCCGACCAGGACGAGACGGGTGTAGGCGTTCAGCGGCGCGGACAAGATCTTCCAGATTCCCTTGGGCATCCAGCGTGGCCCCGGAATCCCTTGGCGGATGTAGCCGGTGCCGTACAGGACGGTCTTATGCGGCACGAACCGCTCGAGCATGTCGTCCCAATAGGCGACGAAGTCGGCGTAGGTCTCCGGCTGGCCGCGGCCACTGACTCCATAGAGGCTGTACCAGAGCTTGCCTTCGTTGTAGATCTGTTCCTTCTCCGCGTCCGACAGCCGCCGGATGAACATGTCGGTGTTATAGATGACCTGGTCGACGAAAGTGGCGTGCGCCCAATAGAACAACTCGGGATTCAGGGCGTGATACCTCGAGCCGTCACTGATGGTGCCCTTGATCGGTTTGTGGAAGTCGCGCACCTTGCGGCCCCACTCGTGCGGGTCGTCGGAGTAGACGGTGTTCATCAACGGCGGTGCGGTTCGCTTGGCCCGGCCCAGCGTGTCGCTGAAGATCACCGAGTGATCCAGCACCCCCTGGGCGAGCTGCTCGATGCAGTTCTCGACACCGGCGACGCGCTGGAACCCGAAGAATTGCGTGCGGTGATCGCCGTAGAACTTCCAGATCAGGGAATCGGGCCCCAGCCGCGGCGTGGCGTCGGCGACCTCGTCGTCGATCGGCCCCTCAACCAAGATTGGCACCGCTTCCCGAACGCCGGTGTCGAAACGAGCCCCGGCCGTCGAGCCGGCCAACTGGTCATTCTGGGCGGTCATGCCCACCTCCCCTGAAGCGTTGACACAAAAGTGTATCTTTGTTTCAAAGCTAGCATTTGCGCGTCGAGATCGCCGTGGGGGTCGTGATCCATGCAGAACCGCAGCCTTGACGGCAATCTCGCCGAGATCAGCGATATCGACCGCACCATCTTGGACACCGCGCGGGCGGTCTTCGAGACCTACGGCGTGCGCCGGGCAAACATCGAGGACGTCGCGGCCCGCGCCGGGGTCAGCCGCAGCACCATCTACCGGCGTTTTCCCACCAAGGATGACCTGGTCGAACAGGTGGTGCGGCGGGAGGGTGAGCTCTTCTTCTCCACCCTGGACCGGGCAACCGCCGGTTGCACTCCGGCCGAAGCGGTGATCGAGGCGTTCACGCTGGGTGTGCGCCTGGTCCAGGATTCGCCGCTGTATTCCCGGATCGTGGAAAGCGAACCGGAGCTGTTCGGTCTGTTCTCTCGATCGCAGGTCTTCCCGATCGGCCAATTCGCCGGCGGGATCGCCCACACCCTGCGCCGATGCGGGGCCGACCTTCCCGACGCCGACCTGGCCAACATCGCCGACATTCTGCTGCGCGTCGCGCTCGGCATCATCGTCTTCCCCACCGACCGGCTCGACATCACCGATCACGCCGCGGTCCGGGAGTACGCCGCCCGCTATCTGGTCCCGATCATCGGGGACTTGTCATAGCCCTGCACTAGCCTGTAACCGTGGCGCCGGTTCCACGGCTCCGGTACGCCAGTTGCGGCGAGATCGACATCGCCTATCAGGTCTTCGGCGATGGTCCAATCGACCTGCTGGTGCTGCCGGGCCCCCTTATTCCGATCGACTGTGTCGACAGCGAGCCGTCGATGTACCGCTTCCACCGTCGGCTCGCGTCCTTCAGCCGAGTGATTCGGTTCGATCAGCGTGGCATCGGCTTGTCGTCGCGGGTCCCCTCGCTGGACATGATCGGGCCGGAATTCTGGGCGCAGGACGCGATTGCCGTGATGGACGCGGTCGGATGCGAGCGGGCGACGATCTTCGCCCCCGGTTTCACGTCGTTGGCCGGGCTCGTGCTGGCCGCGGAATTTCCCGAGCGGGTGAACGACCTGGTGATCTTCAACGGTGCGGCACGGACGCTTCGCGGGCCCGACTACCCGATCGGCAGCGACGAGAGCGCCGCCGAGGCCTATACGACGGTCGGAGTCGAACCGGATGCCGTTGAGCAGGGCTTCGACATGCTCGGCATCATCGCTCCCTCCGTCGCCAGCGACGACGCGTTCCGCGCGTGGTGGGACCACGCGGGCAACCGGGCCGCCTCACCCAGCATGGCCCGCGTCTTCATCACGAAGCTCAGGCAGTCCGACGTCCGTGACACCCTGCCCCGCGTCGCCGCTCCGACGCTGATCCTGCATCGCGACAATGCCGAGTTCAGCCCCGTCGAGCATGGTCGGTACCTCGCTGAGCACATCGCCGGATCGCGCCTCGTCGAGCTACCCGGCGAAGACGCCCTGTACTGGGTCGGCGACACCGCGCCGATGCTCGACGAGATCGAGGAGTTCATCACCGGCGTGCGCGGCGGCTCGGATGCCGAACGCCTGCTTACCACGATCGTGTTTACCGACATCGTCAGCTCGACCGAGCGCGCCGCCCTGCTCGGCGACGACCGGTGGCGCGATCTGCTCGACAACCACGACACCATCGTCCGCCACGAACTGCAGCGATTCTCCGGCCGCGAAGTCAACACGGCCGGAGACGGATTCGTCGCCACATTCAGCAGCCCCAGCGCGGCGATCACGTGCGCGGACGCCATCGTCGACGCAGTGCGGGTGCTGGGGATCGAGGTGCGGGTCGGAATCCACGCGGGTGAAGTGGAGGTGCGCCCCGGCGCCTTCAAAGACGATATCGCCGGCATGGCTGTGCACATCGGCGCACGCGTCGCCGCCCTTGCCGGCCCCAGCGAAGTACTGGTTTCCTCGACGCTGCGCGACATCGTCACCGGGTCACGGCACCGGTTCACCGACCGCGGCGAGAGCGCACTCAAAGGCGTGCCGGGCCAGTGGCGGCTGTACGCCCTGGTGAGCGAGCACGCCGTCGTCAAGCGTTAACGAAGGCCACATTTTCGGCGGGTCGAGGCACCCGGCGGCCGCGCGTAGGCTGCCGTTGGGGGACTGTCAGCGTCGCGGGTCCCGGATTTCGGCGTACAGCTTGATATTTGATCGAAGGAGTACGCATGACCGACGTGCACGTCTCGCTTCCGCCCGCATTGCGCCGAGCGCTGGATCTGCTTGCCGATCCGCCGGCGGATCCGGACGCTGGCAAGGGCTATCTCGATCTTCTCGGCACCGAGTCGCAGGGCGTCGCGAAGAACACCGGTCCGATCCAGGCGGCGTGGGCTTCACCCCTCGGGTCGATGCTCTACGACAACGCCCAGGCCTTCTCGCGACGGCTGATCGCCGCGTTGCAACACCCCGCCGAGTGGCTGGACATTCCGCCGGGCGGGACCGTGCTCGATGTCGGCTCCGGTCCGGGCACCGTCACCGCGTCGCTGGCGCACGCGGCGGGCAAGGACGGACTGGCCTTGGGCGTGGACATATCCGAGGCGATGCTGACGCGGGCCGTCCGCAACGAGGCGGGCCCGCACGTCGGCTTCATTCGGGCTGACGCACAACGGCTTCCGCTGCGCGACGACACAGTCGACGCGGTGGTCTCGATGGCCGTCCTGCAGTTGGTTCCGGATCCGTCGGCCGCCCTGGCCGAGATGGCGCGGGTGCTGCGGCCCGGCGGGCGCCTGGCCATCATGGTTCCGACCGCGGGGCGTGCCGCGCGGCTTTGGCAGCTACTGCCGAACATCGGGGCGCATGTGTTCGGCGAAGACGAAATCGGCGACATCCTGGAAGACAACGGGCTGGTCAGCGTGCGGGTGAAAAACCTCGGCACGTTCCAGTGGGTGCGCGCCAAAAAGGGCTGAGGCTCAGCTCCGTTACTAGTCGTGTTTGAAAGCCGGGTGACTGCGCGCCAGCAGCGGCAACAGCGATTCGGGTGGCGCGATCCGGAAAATGGCCGCCGCGATCCGGTTGACCCGACCGGGGACGACGACGGCCTTGCCGGCGGCCAGCCCGTCGATCCCGGCCTGTGCGACCTTGTCGACGGGAATCCACATGATCCGCGGCAGGGCGGCTTCGGCTTCCTCTTTGTCGAAGCCGGCTGCTTCACCGAATCCGGTGTCCACCGGCCCCGGGCATAGTGCCGTCGCGGTAACCCCGGTGCCACGTAGTTCACCACGCAGGCTGTGGGTGTAGAACAACACGAACGCCTTGGCAGCGCCGTAGGCCGCTTGGCCCGGCAGCGGACCGAAGCCGGCCACCGACGAGACGTTCAGCAGGGCGCCGCGGCGGCGGTCGACCATTCCGGGCAGAAACCTGCTGCAGAGATCGACCACGGCGGCCACATCGACCTCGACGAGGTTAACCTCTTGCTCGGGAACCGATTTCGCGACGAGTCCGAGTGTAGAGAACCCGGCGTTGTTGATCAGGATGTCCGGAGTCAGGCCGAGTGCGGCGACCCGGTCCGGCAGCGCTGCCCGCGCGGATCGATCGGACAGGTCGGCGGGCAACGGGTGCGCGTTGGGCCCCAGGCGGTGAGCGAGCTCGTCGAGGCGGTCGGCGCTGCGGGCTACCAATACAACCCGATAGCCGCGCCGCGACAGTATCCCGGCGAACTGTTCGCCGATGCCCGATGATGCGCCGGTGACGATGGCGGCGCGGTCGTTTCCTGCTGGTGGGAGAGCCATGCAGTGACCGTAGCGCTCTACTCGGAGCGTTGTGCCAGCATGGCGAGCTTGTCCATCGACTCGCGCAGCATCTCGGGCGTCGTCGAACGTGCCTTCTCCAGCCGCTTCGGGTCGGTCAGCGCGGTGAAGTCGTAGGTGTGCGTGACGGTCGTCAGCGTGGCGTTGATCGCGCTGAGCTCCCAGCGCCACAGGTGACCGGGCGGCTGCTTTCCGGGTTCGGCTGGACGCCAAGCGATCTTGGTGCCCTCGATGAATTCCACGACGTGGTTCTCCCGCACGGCACCGTTGGTCAACGTCGTCTTGAACACGTCGCCGACGCCGTGGACGCGCTGCCCGGGAGCAGACGACGCGAGGTTGTTGTTGCCGTCCCAGCTGGGCTGGCTGGACGGCTCGGCAATCAGTCCGAAGATTCGCTCGGCACTGGCCGAGACTGCGCGGGTAGCACTGACAATGCCTTCGGGATCCGTATCAGCCATCCGCCAATCCAAACACGTCGAACACGCCAATGGGGGCCGGCCTGGTGCCGACCCCCAAAGCGGCGTGCGGAAGCTCAGTGCGCGCCGACCAATTCGGCCCGGCCCGACAGCGCCGCCTTGGCCTGCCGGGTGGACTCGTCGGCGAGCACCTCGACTTCTCCGTCCCGGATGCCGTCGACGATTTGGCGCGCGACGTCTCGCGGGTCGTTCTTCGGTACAGAGAACTCGGAAGTCATGTCGGTGTCGGTGTAGCTCAGATGGACCGAGGTGACCAGCGTGCCCTGCTTCTCGAGCTCGATGCGCAGCGAGTTGGTCAGCGACCAGATGGCGGCCTTGGAGTCGCCGTAGCCACCGAAGCCGCCCACCCACGACAAGACAGAGCTGATGTCCACCAGCGCTCCACCGCCGTTTTCGGCGAGGATCGGGGCGAATGCCTGGGCCACCCGAAGCGCACCGAAGTAGTTGGTATCGAACACCTCGCGGACCTCGTCGATGTCGCTGGTGAGCAGCTTGGCCGCACCGAGAACGCCGGCGTTGTTGACCACGATGTCGGCGTCCGATGCCGTAACAGCCAGCGCGGCAACCGAATCCGCCTCGGTGACGTCGAGCGCGACGCTCACGACACGAGGGTCCGCGCTGGGCTTGGGCGTGCGCGCCGTGGCGTAGACCTTGGCGGCGCCCCTGCGCAGAAATTCGTCCACGATGGCCTTGCCGAGCCCGCGCTGCCCGCCGGTGACTACGACCGTCGACCCCTTGATGTTGACCATGATCCGCACTCCTTGACTTAGGTGAAATAGCTTTGTCTCTGTCAAGTTAGTTGCCGGCGGTGACAGAGTCAAGTAGTATTTGGATATGTCTGAATGGTCTGCGTCACAGCGCTTCGAACTCGCGACGGCGCCCGGCGGTCTCGGGCTGGTCCACGATTTCCTGAACACGGTCCACGGGCCCGATCTCCTGACCGATGCCGCACTCGCGCGGGAGTGGTTGACCGGTGCGGTGCAGACGTGGTCCGCGCTGCGCGGCGTCCCCGCCGACCCGCCGGCACTGACCGAGGCGGACCTGCCGAAGCTTCGCGCCCTGCGCGGCACCATCACGCAGCTGGTACGTGGGGAAGCGGCCACCGGGCCCGGGACGGCCGCGATTTCGGCGGCGTTCGCGGTGTCCGACACCGGTGAGGTTCGGCTGGAACCCGCCGGCAGCGGCTGGCGCTGGCTGGCCTCAGCACTGTGGGGTGAGATCTTGCTGAGCCAGCAGGCCGGCACCTGGCGACGGCTGAAGCAATGCCACAACGATCCGTGCGAATCGACTTTTTACGATCGCTCGAAGAACAACAGCGGCGTGTGGTGCAACGTGAAGACGTGCGGCAACGTCGCCAATCTGCGGGCCTCGCGGGCGCGCCGGCGCGAGCGTGAGCGCGCCGGCGAAAACAACGGGCTCAGCTGAACACCGGGAGTAGGTGCAACAGGACGTTCGCCGAGCTGATCGCAACCTCTTCGACGAAGATATTGAAGTCGACGCCGGAGTCGACGCCGGCCAGGTCGGAGACCGCGCGGATCACCAGCCAAGGGATGGCGAAGGCTTCGCAGACCTGAGCCAGCGCGCCGCCCTCCATCTCGACGGCGAGGCCACCGAAGCCGTCGTGCAACCGGGTGCGGGTGGACTCGCAGTGCACGTACTGATCGCCGGTCAAGACGGTGCCGTAGACGATCCGCGCCGGCGTGCCCGTGCCGCCGGCCGCAGCCGGCAGCGACGGAAGGGTGAATCCCTCGAGACGGCGTTTGACGCGGTCGATCAGTTCGGGTTCCACGGGGTAGCCGAAGCGCGCGGTCGGGTTGATGAACGGGACGTGTCCCGGCTGATAGGGCGCTAACCGCTCGTCTTCGATGACCCCGAAGTCGTGCTGCACCACGCGCTCGGCGATGACGATGTCACCGATCTGCAGCCGTGGATCCAGGCCGCCCGCGACTCCGGTGAAAACAATCGTGTGGCAACGAAATCGGTCAGCCAGCAGCGTCGCCATCAGCCCGGTGTTGACCTTGGCCATACCGGCTGCCGCCAGCACCACCCGATGTCCGTCGATTTCGCCGGTGTCGAAGGTGGTGTATCCGATCCGCTCGCGGTCATCGCCCGACAGGACGCTGCGCAAGTAAGCCCACTCTTGCGGGATTGCACAAATGACGCCGATCGTCACCGCGATCCGCTCGGGCGCAACTGGAACTCCCGTCGCCGGTCCTGACACCGCCGGCGATTGTATCGACCCGGTCAGGGACTCAGCAGCGCTCCGCGCCCGGGCGCATGACGCGCGAGTCAGCTCCCTGCTCGCGTGACCTGCTCCTGAGCACAGCGTGCAGCGCGTCGCAGGCACGCGCTTTGATCGGGCCCACTACGTCGAGATTGGTAGAGCCCTGGTTGATCAAGGTCTGCAGTGTTGCCACAGTCGGACCCCTCCTCCGTCGGCCTAGTCAGCCGACTTGTCAATTGGACCGCAGCTGTTTTACAAGTGTGCAGCAAGCGGGTAAACGCCGCGATAATGCGGTTTGTGGCTTAGCACACACTCGCGGTCGTCGCGGCGGGCTCGTCACACCTACGCGGCGCCGGAACCGTCGAAAATGGCGCTGTCACAATGGAAGTCCGCCAACATTGGCGGCAATCGCTTACCAGTCTGCCACATGTGCGCGGTCCCCGTCGCCGTGCGCATCCGATTCCGTGCCGACGGACTGTTAGGTTGCCTATATGTCTGACGAGATGCTCTGCACTGATTACCGACGGCTCGAATCGGTCTACGGGCCGCTGGCCCAATCAATCCGTCGGCTCGTCGACCTCAGCATCCGGACCGAAGCCGACCCCGCGACGGTGGCCGCGGCAAAGGCCAAAATCGACAGTGCCGCAGACGAATTGGGTGCCTCGGCGCGGCCGGGAACCTTCGGGGTGCAGCTCACGCCGGACGGCCAGACGATCGCGTGGGGCAATGCGGTGGTCGGTCTGCGCAACCCGCTCGCCCCACCGCTGGTGCTCCACCACGACGCCGACGGACTGGTGTGGTCGGAGTTCACTCTCGGCGCGGCATACGAGGGCCCGCCGGAACACGTGCACGGCGGGGTGTCTGCCCTGATCCTCGACCACGTGCTGGGCGCGACCGCCCACCAGCCGGGCCAACCTGCCTACACCGGCACCCTCACGTTGCGCTACCGGCGCCGCACGGCACTCGGCCGCCCATTACGGGCGGAAGCGCACGTCGAACGCACCGAAGGCGTCAAGACGTACTCCGTCGGCCACATCGCTGACGAGGACGGTGTCACCGTGGAGGCCGAGGGCGTATTCATCAGCCCCAAGCAGTGAACGTCATGTCGTCATGGCGGCCCGCTCGACGTCGAGCAGCTGCTCGCCGCGTCGTTCCTCGTCGTAGGCCTTGCGGCCGCCCCGCAGGCCGAACAGCCGCTTGGAGACCAGCAGGTAGATCACCGCGAGGATGTTGATGCTGAAAGTGACCACGCGGGTCATCGTGATGCCCTTGGCCAGGTCATGGATCTCCAACGGCAAGAAGACCGCGGTGGCGATCACCGCGAAGTATTCGCCCCAGCGCTTGAGTAACCACAGGCCGACGGCCTCGAGCACTTCGATCAGCGCATAGGCGGTCAGCATCAGCGTCAGCAGGGCCAACGTGGAAGGTTTGGCGGCCAGCGCCTTTTCCAGCTCGTGCACGGCCGTCATCTGGTCGACCTTGAATCCGGCGGCCCGCAAAATCGGCAGGTCGCGATCGACGGTGGCTTGAATGGATCCCCGCGCGCCGCGGAACGTCCACACCGCGTACGCCGCGAGCGCGATCACCACCGCCCGGAACAGGCGTTCGACCGCGAGCACACGAATGATGATGGCCTGCCGTAAAGCCTTGCCGCGCATAACCATCGGAGAATCTTCGGCGTGGCCCCGGCCGTGCGGTGCGCCGATGGTGAATTCCCCGCAGCGCAGACACCGCCACACTTCGCCCAATCCGGTCGTGCCGCTGAGCCGGTCGGCAAGCGCCTGCTCATCGGGCGCGTAGGTGACATGGCCCGCGAGCGCGCAGGTGACCAACTCCCAGCGGTTGATGCCGCGATCTTTACGCATGGCCGATCATTCAACGCCGGCAGCAAACGATGCAAGAGGGCGCGCGCACCATGACCGGGCGTGGTTTTAGAACCGCGGGCGGCTGCGCGGTCGCTGCGGTACCGAGCTCACCGTGCCCAGCAGAGCCGCGAATTCGGCGATGGGGCGCTCATCGATGTGTTCGACGGCAGCGACGATGTCTGCCCGCAGCGCCTCGTCGCAGAAGGGTTCGGCGAGCCAACCAAACTTGTCCACGACGCGCGCCCACGACATCGGCCGGGTCGGTGACCCCTCGTAATCGCTTTCCTCGCGCGTGAATTCCCGTCCGTCGCGGGTGAGGACATGCACGCGAGTCGCGGTGCGCTGCGGATAGTCCGCGGTCAGGTCGGCTGCCGCGATGACGTCGACCCGCGCCAGCAGCTCCTGGACATCGCTGCGCAGAACACGCTCGGTCTCGAGCTGTTCGGGACCCACCCCACCGTCGAGCAATGCGACCGCGCCGAGGTACTTGAGGTTGTAGTCCGCCTGTTCCTTGGTCTGCGGATGATCTTTGTTGCCGTACGCGCCCCCGCCGGCGATGTCGTACGCGGTCTGAAAGACCTCGATCCTCACCCGTGCGACGTCGTCGCCGCGCAGACGGTTGTCGGACCGGATTGCCAGGAGCGCGTCGATGATGGCCTGCCCGTGGATCAGTGCGCAGTACTGCTTGAGATAGGTCTGCTCGACCGACGTGAGACCGCGGTCGGCGGTATTGAAATCGATTGGCTGATCAAAGAGTTGCACCAGTCCGTGCGGGCCTTCGAACAACGACTTGGGCCCGGTGATCCCGCGGCCGGCCAAGATCGTCGTGTACACCGCGCGCATGCCGGTGATGGCCGGCGAGATGCCCTTCCACATTGAAACCGGCTCGGTGTGAACCGCGGCCAGGGATACATTGTCGGCCGCGGCGGCGGCGATGGCGTTAGCGGTACGTTCGGCGTCCAGGCCGAGCAGTTTCGCCGACCCCGCGGCGACGGACATCGCCAGCTGCAGCGCGTGGTTGAGGCCGCGCGCCATCACGGGAACCTGTGCGCTGAACCGGCATTGGACCTCGTAGGCGACCGCGAGGGCAAGCAGGAAATCGGCTCCCGTAGCGTCGACGTGCTCGGCCACCGCCAGAACCGCTCCGAAGTTGTCAGCCGGGTGGCATAGGCCCCCCACGGTCAGATAGGTGTCGAGCAGATCGGGATAGCGCACCAGCACGGCATTGAAGAACGCCGCCTGATCCACCGAGGCGCGGCCACCGCCGACGAGCGTCGCCGAGGCGACGCCGCTGAACTGGCGGGTGTGTTCCCGGATCGTCGCGATGAGCTCGCCGTCGAGTGAACCGACGGCGCAGGCGACGCTGTCGAGCACGTTGCGTTTGAGCAATGCCCGCGGACGTTCGCTCAGGTCGGACTGCTGCGCACCGACGACGAGGCCGGCAAGATCGTCCACAACATAGTTCTGCCCCACGAGTTCTCGCCCTTCCGCCGGCACCTGAAGAGCTTAGGCCCGACGACGATGCGCGCCGCTGCGCTCCTCGAGGTCCACTACCGCCGGATGCTGCTGAGCTTCGCTGATCGCCGTGGTTTCTTCGGTGAGCTTGTCGCCGATGGCCTTTATCTGCCGGGCGCTGAGCGGAGACAGCGGATGCACGGCAACCATCAGGGCGACGTGGCCGCGATGGTCGAAAACCGGTGCGGCGATGGTCACCACGGGCTGCTTCCGGCGACCGGGATTGTCGTCGGACAGGAAGCCGATGGTGGTGAACTCGACGAGCAGCTGGTCCAGAATGTGGCGGACCGGAGTCGGCATCTCGTTGCTGTCCAACGTGCCGACCACCTGGACGGCCTGGGCCAGCGCCGGCGTTGTCCAGTCGACGTCGAACCCACGCTCGCGGGTGTGCGCCAAGACGTGTTCCAGCCGCTCGGTGCGATCGGCGCTGCTGCCGGCACCGCGACGAATCCACGCACGCTGCTCTTCGTCGGTGTCCCAGGCGGCGAACGCGACGCCGAACGGCGGCGTGTACGGGATGCGATCACCCGGTATGCCCGCGGGCTGGGTGGCGGGATCGCCCTCAAAAGCCGTGACTACCAACGAATCACCGAACCGCTCGACAACCGATCCGGCATAGCCGACCTCACGTGAAAGTCGCAGCGCCGCAGAACGCGCGGCGTGGGCCAGCGGCCGGGCGGTGTCCATCCGCGCAGCCACCACCGCCAGCGCCGGGCCCAGGGAGAAGGTCTTCGCGACGGGGTCCCGGCTCGCCCAGCCCCGGTCGCACAGTGTCTTCAGGATCGCGTGCACCGTCCCCTGCGTCAGGTCGAGCTCACGCACGATGTCGGAGAACCGCATCCGCATATTTCCGGACCGCGCCAGCAGCTCGACAACGTCGAGCACCCGCGCGGTCGGCGCCGAGGTGGATCCGCGAATGGCTTGACTCCTTTGTGACCGGGTTCCTACAGTTATAGCGAACATTCGACAGATTAACTCGATTATTCGAGAATGAGGCAGACGCTTTGCGCGCTGTGGTTTTGAGAGACGGTCGGCTAGCGGTCCGCGAGACGGCAGACCCCGAGCCCGGGCCGGGTGAGTTGTTGCTGCGCACGCTCAGCACCGCGATCTGTGCCTCGGATGTGCATTTCATGGACCACCCGGAACTCGCGATCGACGATCCGACCGGACGCTCGTTGTATGACGCGGATCGCGACATCGTGCTCGGACACGAATTCGTCGGAGAGGTCATTGCGCACGGGCCCGGCTGCTCGGATCAGTTTGCCGTCGGCACGCGGGTGACGTCGATCCCGATACGCCTGGTCGACGGGGGCGCCGGCGGCGTGCGGATCATCGGCCAGCATCCCGAGGCGCAGGGGAGTTTCGGTGAGCTGCTGGTGATTTCGGAGGTGGCAGCCAAAGCCGTCCCCGGTGACGTCGCCAGCGACGCCGCCGCGTTGGTCGATGCCTTCGCGGTCGGCGAGTTCTACGTCAGATCGGCAAATATCAAAGAGGGCGAGGTTGCCCTCGTCATCGGCGCGGGAGCGATCGGCCTCTCGGCCGTCGCCGCCTTGTCATCCCGCGGCATCGAGCCGATCATCGTCGCGGACTTTCACGCCGACCGTCGCGCGCTCGCCCACGATCGCTTCGGCGCGCACATTGTCGTCGATCCCGTTGAGAGATCGCCGTTCGACGCATTCCGAGAGGTTCGCGCCGGACGCGGATTGCCCGGCCCGGCAGTCGTATTCGAGTGTGTCGGCGCCGCCGGGCTGATCCAGAGTCTCGTCGAATCCGCCGAGATGTCCACTCGCATCTACTGCGCGGGCGGTTGGTACACCGGGGACACCCTGGACATCACCACCGCGACCCGCCAAGGCGTCACAATCCAATTCGGTGGCGGACCGCACCCCCAGGATTGGTACGGAACGCTCGACGCCATCGCGTCGGGGCAGCTGGATCCGCTGCCCAGCGTCGGAAAGGTCATCGGCCTCGACGAGGTTCCCGACGCACTCGACCAAGCCCGTCGGTCCGACGGGCCGCCGCGCATCGTGGTCCATCCGAACGGAGACATCGCATGACCGAACGAGACGACCGTCAGGACATCTCCGATCTGCTGGTGCGTTACGCCACCGGTATCGATCGTCGCGACTGGGCGTTGTTCCGCACCGTGTTCACCGACGACTGCGAACTCGACTACGGCGAGATCGGAACCTGGCAGGGCGTGGACGCGGTCACCGAGTTCATGGACACGACGCACGCGATGGCGGGGCACACCCTGCACCGCTTGACCAACCAGGCCATCACGCTCGATGGCGACAAAGCATCGGCCCGCACTTACATCGACGCGGTAATCATGTTCGGCGACAACCAATCCGGCGTCAACGCATGGGGTTTCTACGACGATGAGATCGTCCGGACCGCCGATGGCTGGCGCATTGCGCGACGCCGGTTCACCCAGGTTCGCATCACAACGTTCGGCCCGTAACGGAGCAGGAGTATTCAGGTGACATTCGCAACCAAATACGGTCCGTGGGCGCTGGTCGCCGGCGCCTCCGACGGCGTAGGTGCCGCGTTCGCCGAGGGACTCGCTGAGCGCGGTGTCAACGTCGTGCTGCTGGCCCGCCGCCAGGCCGTGCTCGATCAGGTTGCGGCTGAGATCGAATCGCGAACGTCTGCTCGAACCCGGACTCTCGCTATCGATCTCGCCCAGCCGAACGCGGCCACCGCAGTCGCCGAAGCCACCGGCGACCTGGAGATCGGTTTCTTCGTGTACTGCGCGGGTGCGGATCCGAATTACGAACCCTTCCTGGCCAATCCGATCGAGGCCGCGGAGGCGATGGTGCAGCGCAACTGCATGGTGCCGATGCAGCTGTGCCATCACTTCGCCCCCGCAATGGTCGAGCGCGGCAGCGGCGGCATCGTCATTTTCGGATCCGGTGCGGGATTGGCCGGGGGACCCAACATGGTCGCCTACGGCGCCACGAAGGCGTTCGACATGGTCTTCGCCGAAGCGCTCTGGGCGGAATTGCACGACAAAGGCGTCGACGTCCTGGGCCTCATTCTGGGCAAGACCAACACGCCCGCGTTACGAGAACTCGAATACAGCCGCGGCAATATCAGTTCGCCCGACGCGGTGCCCGAGGGTGCAGCCTCGGTGGACAACGTGATCGCGGAGGCGTTCGAGAACCTGACCAATGGTCCAACGTGGATGGTCGGTGAGGACATGCGCGCCGCCCTGCAATTGACTGCTTCGCTGACCCGCAAGCAGATTGTCGAACTTTTCGCCCAGGCCGCGGCCGCGGCGATGGGGCCGGACCACTAACGGCTTAACGCGCCGCGCCGGCTGTCGGGGACTGCGGCCCCCAGCAATGCGTCGTAGTGGATGTTGACGTTCCACGGTTGCGGCACGGGCGTGTCACCGAACACTCCCCCGAACCTGTCCCAAACCCCACGGAGTCCCCGCAAGGCCGCTAGATCGGTTTGCCATAATCTGAAGTTAGCTGGGCCTAACTTTTGAGATTGACCATTCTGGCCAGCAAATATAACGGGACTAGCGGCGCTGGTCGGCGCGCTCACAACGTTGCTGGACAGGGGTAAAGAGGGTACCTTTGGCGAGCAGGTCAAGCCGCGGCCGCGAGCCCAGTAGCCATTCATGATCGGGCACCCACAGTGAAGGATGACGATGCTCGCCACTGACAGGCCCGCCGCCTCGATTCCGACGGCGTCCCGCTCGCCGCGGCGAACTCTCTCCCGCTCGGCGGTGACCACCGCGATGTTCATCGCCCCTGCGGTCGTGGTCCGGGTCATGGGTCTGCATCCAGACCCGGTCGCCGCCCTATTGATCTTCGGTGCTGCCGTCGTGTCGGCCAGCTTCCTGCTGGCGTGGGCCGCAGAGGCCGCGCAGATCGACGTCTCCGGCGGCCTGGCGATCGCGGTGCTCGCCTTGGTCGCGGTGCTTCCCGAGTACGCCGTCGACCTCTACTACGCGTACGTGTCGGGCCACAACCCGGAATACACGCAGTATGCGGCGGCCAACATGACCGGATCCAACCGGCTGTTGATGGGCCTGGGGTGGCCGGTCGTGGTGTTGGTCAGCATGTTGGTGGCGCGCAGGGCCGGCACCGCCAAAACCGGCGGCTTGGCGCTGGAGCCCGCCAATCGCGTCGAACTCGGGTTCCTGCTGATCGCCGGAGTGGCCGCATTCGCGATACCGGCCAGCGGAGAGATCCACCTCGCGCTGGGGTTGGCGCTGCTGGCCTGGTTCGGTTTCTACCTGTACAAGGTCGGCCACGGCGACGTCGAAGAACCCGATCTGGTCGGTACCGCCGCCGCGCTGGGCGAGCTGTCGAACCGGAGCCGCCGCGTTGTCGTCGTCGGCCTGTTCGCGGTGTCAGGGGCAGTGATCCTGCTGTGCGCCAAACCGTTCGCCGACAATCTCGTCGCGGCCGGCACCGAGCTGGGCATCGACCGGTTCCTGCTGGTGCAATGGCTCGCCCCGTTGGCCTCTGAGGCGCCCGAGTTCATCATCGCGACCATCTTCGCCAGCCGCGGCAAGGGCACTGCGGCCATCGCCACGTTGATCTCGTCCAAGGTCAATCAGTGGACGCTGCTGATCGGCTCGCTGCCGGTGGCCCATCTGCTGGGCGGTGGTAGCTCCTCCCTGGTGCTCGATTCTCGTCAGATCGAGGAAGTGTTGCTCACGGCCACCCAGACACTGATGGGTGTCGCGGTGATCCTGGCACTGCGCTTCCGCCGAGCTGCCGCCTGGACGCTGCTGGGATTGTTCATCGTTCAGTTCCCCCTCACCTCGACCCCGGCAAGGCTTGTGCTCTGCGGCATATACGCCGCGATAGCGATCGGCGGGCTGATCATCAACCGCCGTCATCTGGCCGCCACCCTGCAAGCGCCGTTCATCGGGACGGCAATGCGGCACGGCGGTCATCCCCACCATCCGGCAGAGGAGCCTGCACTCCCGGCGTAGCACGCGCCAACTACTCGAGGGGCCTGCGTATACGGTCCAGGTATGAATCGAGTCTCGGTAATCACCGGCGGTGCGGGTGGCATGGGTCTGGCGACGGCCAAGATCGTCGGCCGCGACCACACCGTCGTCCTCTGCGATGTCAGGCAAGCCCGGCTGAGTGCCGCGGCCGCAACCCTGGAAGACCTCGGGATCACTGCCACGGTCGTCAACGGCGACGTCACCGACCGGCACGCGGTCACCGACCTGCTGGACACGGCGAACAACCTCGGGACGATCGCTTCAGTCATCCACACCGCGGGGGTAAGCCCGAGCATGGGCGCCGCCGACTACGTGATGCGGACCAACGCAATCGGCACCGTCAACGTCGATGAGGAGTTCTACACCACGGCGGGCGAGGGCTCGGTGATCGTCAACGTCGCATCGATGGCCGCCCACATGTTGCCCGCGGAAATGATTCCGACAGCCCAATTCCCGCTGGCACTTACCGATGTCGACGCATTCATGGACGCCATGATGACGGCCTGCGAAATCGCCCCGGAAGACGCGCGATCCGGAATCGCCTACGCCTTGAGCAAGAGCTTCGTGAAGTGGTACAGCCAGTCGCAGGCCGAGCGATTCAACGCGCGGGGATTGCGCGTCGTCTCGGTGTCTCCGGGGTCCATCGATACCGAGATGGGCCGGCTCGAGGAGCAGGCCGGCGCCGGCGCGATGGTGGCCAACGCCGCGGTGCCGCGGTGGGGCAAGCCGGAAGAGATGGCCGAGTTACTCGCCTTCTGCGCCAGCGACAAGGCGGGTTACCTCACCGGCACCGACATCCTCAACGACGGTGGGGTCATCGCCTCGATGACCGAGCGGGCCCGGGTGGCCGCCGGCAGCTAGACCAGCGCGCCCACGACTCCGCTAACTATGCTGAGCAAATGCCGCAGCGGGTGTTGCGTGATCGCCTGATCGATCTCGAAGTTCCGGGCCAGGACGTGGCGCGCGGCCGGGCGCTGCGCAAGACCGCCCCGCGGCGTTCCCTCGCACAGCTGACTCCCGCGACGCGATCCGCCACGGAAATCCTCGTCGACCAAAACGCCGGGCGCCTAAGCGAACTCGTCCCGCTCCGGTTCGCCCGGATGCTCGCCGACCCGTTTTCTTTCTACCGAGGTTCCGCAGCCGTCATGGCTGCCGACCTCGCCGCGAGTCCGTCGAGCGGGATCGAGATCATGTGTTGCGGTGATGCGCACGTCTCGAATTTCGGCCTGTACGCCGCCCCGCATCGGTCGATCGTTTTCGACCTGAACGACTTCGACGAGGCTGCAGTCGCACCCGGCGAGTGGGACGTCAAGCGACTGATCACCAGCGCGATCATCGGCGGCCGCCATGTCGGGCACCCGGCCAAGGCCATCCGCCGATGCGTCGAACAGGCAGTCGTGGGATATCAAACCAGCCTGCAGGCAATGCTCGAGGAAATGGACGTCCTGGACCGTTACTACCTGCGGGTGGAACCCGAGCACTACACCGGGAGGATCTCCAAGGGCCTGCAGGCAGTGATTCAAAAAACGATATCCCGGGCACGCACCCGGACATCGGCACGAGTGTTCAAGCAAATCACCGAGATTGGGCCCGACGGGACGCCGCGCCTGCGGGAAGCACCCCCCGTCCTGCAGCACGTGGACGAGGACGTCGAAGCCCCGTTGATGGAGTCGATCCAGGAGTATCTGACCGCGGTCCCGGCTGACATCGCCCTGCTGCTGTCGCACTTCCGAGTCACCGACCTCGCGTTACGGGTGGTGGGCGTCGGCAGCGTCGGCACCCGCTGTTACTTGGTCATCTTGGTTGGCCCCAACGACGCGCCGTTGATCCTGCAGATCAAGGAAGCCACCCGGTCGGTGCTCGAAGAATATGGCGGTTGGGGCCAGCCCGACTCGCTGGCCGCCGCAGTCGAGGCCAAAGGTCAGGGGGTGCGCGTCACCGACGGCCAGTTGATCCTGCAGGCGATGTCGGACGTGTTTCTCGGGACGACCCGCAAGGACGGCCGCGACTACTACGTTCGCCAATTCCACGACATGAAGGGCAGCATCGATATCGAAGGCATGTCGCCTGCCACGTTCGCCGAGTACGTCAGGGCGTGCGCGGTGCTGCTGGCCCGGGCGCACGCGCAGAGCGCGAATGCGTCTATCTTGCGCGGCTACGTCGGCACCAGCAGCGCCGTACACGATGCGCTAGCGGAGTGGTCGTATGCCTACGCAGACAAGTCACTTGACGACTTTCACCAACTGCGCGCGGCGGCCAAGGCCGGCGACATCGACGTTGCCGACGATCGCGCCCGTTAGCCTGCCGGTCATTGCCGAAGGTCAATCACCAGTTGTAGGTCGTCGACGCAGGTTTCAACGACGTCGGTGGGTGCCAGATCCGTTCGCGTTGCGTCTCACTGTGAGTCAGGCCCACTGCGAGGTCACCGATCGCGTCGTGCACCGGTCGCGGAGCGAGCCGCTGATGCCGAAGGCCGTCGTCACGATACCGCCAGGACAACAGCGAGCCGGTAAGCTCCGCACGGGCCGAATCGCCTGCGGTGACGTCCGATCTGGCTATCGCAATCTTGCCGCCGCGCGGCCGCGCTCGCCAGACCCGGCCAAGGTTCGGTATCGGGTGATGGCGGTTCACCTGTGTGCTCAGTGCACATCGAGGCGATCGAAGGCGATCACTGCGGCCGTTGCTAAGACCACGGTGGTGATGACCAGTACGGCCGCCCAGGTGAGCGGTAGTCCGTGTTGGACCTGGTTGTCGCCGACGGCGTAGAAGAATGCAGATACGTATCGGGCGGGGCGCAGCCAGTGGACGCTCGGCGCGAGCGAGCTGATGAGGTAAGTGATCGCGGCAACCGCAGACGTGATTCCTACTGCCATGCCTCGGCTGCCGGTGATCGCGCCGATCAGCAGTGCAAGGGTGCCGAATAGGAGGCCGAGCAGGGTCACACCTGTGGTGACGCCTAGCAGGGGGCCGGCATCGATGTTCAGGTCAACGCCGCGGCCGACGACCACGCACAGCGCGGTGACGATCGGCACCGGCAACGCGTGAACAACCAGGGCGGCAAGCTTGCCGACGGTGATTCCACTGCGAGTCAGCGGCATAGCCGCAACCAGCCCAAGGGTGCCGTCCTCGTCTTGGCCTGCGATGCAGGAGGCGCCGTAGCCGATCGTCGCTAACAGCACGATCAACGGGACGAAGTTCGCGTACAGGTTGACGCTTAACCATCCGGGCGGATCGGTAAGTGTGCCGGAGGCGCCGAGCGCAGCGGCAACAGTGGATCCGCTCTTGCTGAGCTGGTTGAGGCCGGCGTCGTTCTTGAACGATGGGTACAGCGCGACGATGATCGCGGCGTACGCCGCCATGCCCAGCGTGTAACCGATGATGAGTCGGCGCCGCAGCCGCAGGTCGAGCAAGATGACGTCAACGGACATGGCAGTCCGCCTCGTTTGTGCCGGTGCGGTAGTAGGTCAGGAACAGCTCGTCGAGATCGGCTGGGCGTGCGGTCATGTCGACCGGTTCGAGGTCGGCGGCAACCCGCAGCAACGGCCCGATTGGCCCAGTAACCGACAACCGCAGCCGGGTGGCGTCATGAGACAGCACCCGAACCGTCGCCATCCGCTGCAACGACGTCGGATCGACGGGGCGCGCGAAGCGCAATTCGACCGTCGTGGGGGAACTGGCGCGCAGGTGCTCGACGGTATCGGTGACGATGATGCGGCCCTCCTTGATGATGGCGAGCCGGTCCACGAGGCGTTGGACTTCGTCAAGGTCATGCGAGGAGAGGAACACCGTGCGCCCATCGGCGACGGTTTCACGTACTAGACACGTGAACTCGTCCTGCAACAGCGGGTCCAGCCCGGAGGTGGGTTCATCGAGTACCAGCAGCTCGGGTCGGTGGGCGAAGGCCAAGATCAGCCCGATCTTCTGCACATTGCCCTTGGACAGTGTGCGCACCGGCCGGTCGACTTCGGCCCCCAATCGGTCGATCAACTCGTCTCGGTAGCGATGATCGCGGTGGCCGCGGATGTGTGCAGCGCGATCGAGAATCGCCCGGCCGGTCAGCCGCGGAAACAAGGCGAGCTCACCGGGCAGATAGCCGAGCCGGCGGCGCGCCGCGACACCGTCGCGGCGCGGGTCGAGGCCGAACACCGACGCGTGGCCTGAGCTGGGGCGGTATAGACCGAGAATTAGGCGGATGGTGGTCGACTTCCCGGCACCGTTGGGACCGAGAAATCCGAAGACCTCCCCACCGGTGACCGCGAACGTGACATCGGTGATTCCGCGGCGGTTCCCGAAACGGCGTGTCAACCGATCGGTGGCGACCACCACGTCCGGCGCTATCGCGACTGATGGGGCCATCGTGGCCGCATCCCTAGGCGCCCCGGTAGACGAACCGGACGAAGGGCATTCGTTGTCCGACCGCCCGGAAGTCTGCCTCGGAGCCGTCGACGGCAAATCCCATCAGACGCGGGAGGAGATGTTTGGCCGCGGTGCGGTGTTGCGCCGCGTATTTGGCGAAGATGTCGGCTCCCTCGTCTTCGGAAAGCGGCACGGCCCTCACCAGGATTGTGCGTCTGCCGACCTGGATGCTGACCTCTGGCTTGTCGACGACGTTCCGGTACCAGGCCGCGGTGGGTCCCCACCCGGACGCGACGACAAAGCTGTCGTCGGAGGGATCGTGGGTGACCACCTCTAAGACGGTCTGACGCTGCTTACCGGAGACTCGTCCGATGTGATTGAGCAGCATCAGGCGATCACCGAACAGCCACCCCAGGCCGAGCCGGTAGGAATAGATCGGTATCCGCAACAGCAGCCGGCCCAACCCAGTCGGCGGTTGAACGTTCTTGACTATCCTCACGATTGCCGCCCTTTCCACTCCACACGGGAATCACCCGATCCGGGCCACACCGGTCAGCTACGCATCGACTGAGTCCTCAGTTCCCTTCGTGGGCAACATGAGAGCGGCTTGAGCCCCAAATGGGCGGCCCTGCAACGCATGCTGCGAGTCGATCCGGTCTAAACCCACTGTCACTATAGCACTATGCAACAGTTGCATTAAACACTAGTGCCCGCGGATGAGAAACCAGATCCCAGGATTGGCGCTGAGACATGCGACGACGGTGATGACCGCTCGCGATGGGCCAGCCTGCGAGGATTCACTGGATGCGATCACAGTTGAAGCCAGCCCAACCCCCGGTGAATTGATCTGCGGGATAAGCGATTTCGTTGCTTAGCCTTCGCCCACCGCCCGGAGGCGGCCCGGTGCGGTGCACCCAGTCTCGGGGTCGCAGCCGCCAGGTCCGGCGCGCATATTCCAGCTCGGTGTACGGCCATTGGGTGACGATACGGCCCGTCGGCGAACGAAAATAGCTGTCACACTGGGTCCAGATGGTGCGCTCCAAGTCCGTTGAAAGCCCATCGTTATAGCGCTTTTCCGCCTCGGGACGTACATCGAGATAGCCGCCTCGACGCGCCAGCCTGGTCACCGCGCTGGCTACCAGTCGCGCGCCGGCCTCCAGGATGAAGACGATCGAGTTGCCGCCTTGGTTGGTGTTGGGGCCGTACAACATGAAGAAGTTTGGGAAACCGCCGACAGCCACACCCAAGTAGGCGCTCGGATCGTCGCCCCATTGCTCGTGCAGGCGCTGCCCGCCGCACCCCACCACGTCGATACCCGACAGGTACCGCGACGTCTCGAATCCAGTGGCTAGCACGATCGCGTCTACGTCGACGACAGCGCCCGCGGCGGTGACGACCGACGTCTCGGTGATCCGCTCGATGGGGTCGGTGACCAGCGCGACGTTGTCTTGCTGCAGCGCCCGGTAGTAGTCGTCGCCGAGCAGCACCCGCTTACAACGGAACGGATAGTCCGGCGTCAGGGCTCGGCGAAGCGCCGAGTCAGCTACGGTGCGCTCCAAAAACGACGTGGCAACCTGACTGCGGGCGGCGACCACCGGGTCGTCGGCGAAGGTCGCGGTGTTGTCGTGCTGGAACTTCCAGATCTGCCAGCGGGTACGCGGCACCGCCAGCGGATTGCGCCGGAATTTCGCTAATTCTGTTGCACTGTAAGGGCGATCGTCTTTGGGAACCATCCATGGCGGTGTGCGCTGAAAAACCGTCACCTGCGCCGCGGCCTTCGCCAGTTCGGGAACAAGCTGTATCCCACTGGCGCCCGTGCCGATCACCGCCATCTTCTTGCCCGCCAGCGCGATGTCGTGATCCCACTGCGCGGTGTGCATGACGAGGCCGCTGAAATCGCTCAAGCCCGCGATATCGGGGAGCTTCAACGACCCGAACAGGCCGACCGCGCAGACCACCACGTCGACGGTCAGTGTGCTGGTGTGACCCGAGCGTTCGATCGTGCAGTCCCAGCTCCAGGTATCCGCATTCCATTCGACGGAGCGCACGCTGGTCTCGAGTTGCAGGTAGCGGCGCAGGTCGAAGTCGTCGGCCACCGACTCCAGGTAGTCAAGAATCTCGGGCTGCCGAGCGTAGGTCCGGCTCCAGAACTTGTTGGGCGCGAACGAGAATGAGTACAGGTGACTTTGGATATCGCACGCGGCGCCGGGGTAGGTGTTGCGGCGCCAGGTTCCGCCGACTCCGTCGTCGGCCTCGAGGATCACCAGGTCGTCGATGCCGGCCCGGCGCAGCGCTACCGCCGCGCCCAGCCCGCCGAATCCGGCGCCGATGATCGCTACCTTGGGTGAGCGTCGGATCCGGGTGACCGCCCGGATCCGGCCGAGCAGATACCTCACGGCCCGACCTCGCCGCCGCGAATGTCGAGGCCCGCCATATCTCCTTGCGCCCGCCAGTCCGCCAAGATATCGGCGTATTCGGTAGGCGTGCCGAAGAAGAAGCTGCCCTGTCGCGTCTTGGCGTCCGCCTTGCCCTCGCGGTTGTAGTAACCGGGAGTGCAGGTCTTAGCGCGCTCGGCGGTCGCGGTCGACCGGGTGACCACCATGTCGACCCAGCCGGCTTCGGCGGCCGGCGATGCCTCGACCTCGGTGGCGCCGTGCTCGAGGGCCCAGGCGATGATCCAGGCAGCATGGCTGGCTTGCACATCAAGCAGGTACGGGAAGTTCACCGTCAACCCCGCTTGAGAGATGCTTTCGATGAAGCAGTTCGGGAAACCGTTGGCGCACAAGCCCTGGAAGGTGCGCACGCCGTCGTTCCAGCGCTCAGTCAGGGTCGCCCCGTCGCGGCCGATCAGCTCGAACCCGGTGCGGCGGCTGTAGTCGGTGCCCACCTCGAAGCCCGTTGCGAAGATCAGGCAGTCGAGCTGGTAGGTCACTCCGTCGACGATGACGCCGGACTCGGTGATGTGCTCCACGCCGCGACCGCGGGTGTCGACCAGGGTGACGTTGTCGCGATTGAAGGTTTGCAGATATTCGTCGTGAAAGCAGGGGCGTTTGCAGAAGTAGCCGTACCACGGTTTGAGCGCCTCGGCGGTGGCGGGGTCGGCCACGATCTCGTCCACGCGGGCGCGGATTTCCGCCATTTTGGCGAAGTCCGCGAGCTCGATCTCGCGGCCGCGCTGCTCTGGGTCCACCGACCCGTCGCTGTCATGACGCATGACCGGTAGCTTGCGGGTGATGCTCGTCCAGGCATCGGCGACGAGATCCTCGGGCGCCTGCCCGCCGGCGGTCAGGATCTGAAAGTTCTGGATGCGCTGGCGTTGCCAGCCCGGCTGTAATGTGTTGACCCACTGGGGATCCGTGGCCGCATTGGCACGCACGTCGACCGAAGATGGCGTGCGCTGGAAGACGTAGAGTTGCCGCGCGGCGGCACCCAGGTGCGGCACACACTGGACCGCGGTCGCGCCGGTGCCGATGATCCCGACCCGCAGACCGGACAGGTTCTCCAGCTTCTCACCGGTGTAGCCGTAATCCCAGCGGCTGGTGTGGAAGGTATGACCGCGAAACGATCCGAGACCGGGAATCCCCGGCAGTTTGGGTTTGGCTTGATATCCGTTGGCCATCGAGACGAACTTGGCCCGCATCTCGTCGCCCCGGTTGGTGCGGATGACCCAGCGGGATTCCGCTGGTTCCCAACGGATTTCCTGCACATCGGTGCTCAGGCACGCGTCGCGGTACAGGTCGTACTGATGCGCGATGCGCTGACAGTGCGCAAAGATCTCGGCGCCCTTGGCGTATTTCTCCGCCGGGATGTAGCCGAGTTCTTCCAGCAGCGGGATGTACACATAGGACTCGACGTCGCAGGCGATCCCCGGATACCGATTCCAATACCAGGTGCCGCCCACGTCGGCGGCCCGGTCGATCAACCGCACACTTTTCACACCGAGCTCGCGCAGCCGCGCCCCCGTCAGTAGCCCGCCGAATCCGGCGCCCACGATCGCCACGTCGACCTCGTCGGTGCGAGGCTCGCGGGTGAATTCCTGGTCGGCCCACGGATCTTCGGCGAAGCGGGCGAAGTCACCGGCGATTTCCACATACTGGTCGATCCCGTCGGGGCGCAACCGCCGCGCGCGCTCTTCGGCATACTTGCGCCGCAGCGCATCGACATCGAACGCGCACCCAACAGTCTCGGTCAAGTCCCGACTCCGCTCTTCGTGAATCGACTCTATAATCAATCGCTTGATCGTATCAAGGAGATACTGGTTGCTGGTCGAACATGACGCCCCTGACCAGCAGCTTCGCCGAACTCAGCGCGGCTTGGTAGTCCGCCGGGGGCAGCGTGGCTGCCACCTCGGTCAGGCCGTATACGAGCGCGTAGATCGCCGCGACGACGGCCCGCGAATCGGGATGGTCGCCCAGCTCGCCACGCTGGCGAGCGTCCTCGACGACGCCCTCGATGATTTCGCGGAAGGCCTCAAACCCGGGATTCCGCGGTTTTCCGCGGGCTTTGCGCCGGTCCGGGGCTGCATTGGTTTCCGCCCGGATCGCAAACTCGAAGGCGGCCAGGTCCGGGTACTCACGCATCAGTTGGCCGGATTCGTCGAGCACCGCTTCAATTCGGTCGACGATGTCGCCGGGGCGTTGCGCCGCCTGTCGCAGCCGTGGCATGGCCGTGTCGGTTCTGGCCGCGATGGCCGCCTTGATCAGTTCGGACTTGTTCGGAAAGTAGTTGTACAGGCTGGCGCTGGTCATGTTGGCCATGCGGGCGATCTCACGGATCGTCGCCTTTGCGTAGCCGACCTCCGCCACACATTTCATCGTCGCGACGATGATGCGGCGGCGGGTCTCTTCACCGCTAGCGCCGACGGGGCGGCCCAGCTGTGTCCTCGCGCGCATAGTTGCCCACCCTTCGACCGCGGGCGCAGTACATCGTCGAATATATTTGACCAACCAGGTAATCCCGGAGGTGAGCTGCCGTGAACCTCGCGTTGGGGGAATTCTCGCGCACGATCGACTTGGCCGGCGTATTTGTCAATGCCGTGCTGGGTGGCGTCGTGGCCCGCGAATTCCGCATGGACCCTGTGGGATTCGTTGCGCTCGCGATCCTGTCCGGACTCGGCGGCGGCCTGATCCGCGACACTCTGCTGCAGCACGGACCGCCGGTGGCGCTGACGGACACGCTCTACGTGGTGGTTGCGGTGGTGGGAGCGGCGGTCGCGTTCTTGATACCGCTGCGCTCCCGACTGTGGTCCCTGACCTATCCGGTCGTCGATGCGCTGGCGTTGGGCACCTGGGCGGTGGCCGGCGCGGAGAAAACATTGGCATCCGGATTGACTTGGCTCCCAGCGATTTTGCTCGGCACGATCAGCGCCGTCGGCGGCGGAGCGCTGCGTGACCTGGCGGTGAACCGCACACCGGCGATCTTCGGAGGCAATACTCTTTACGCAACGCCCGCGGTGGCGGCCAGCGGTACCGTGGTTCTGCTCTCCCGTTATGGTCTGGCGCTGCAGGGAGAACTGGCGGGAATTGCCGTCGGCTCATGTCTGTGCCTGCTGGCCAGATGGCGCGGCTGGCAGCTCGGCGAGAGCTTGACCACGGACTACTACGTGACGCGGCGAAAGCGGGCGTGGCGCATCCGGATCGGCACGCGAGTACGCCGCCGCGACCAACCGTGACTCAGCTGGGCCGCCCGGCGGGAGCGGATAGCGAGCAGACCCGCCGAAGGATCATCACCGCCGCGATGCGCTGCGTGGCCGAAGTCGGCTATTCGCAGGCGACCATCCGCGAGATCGCTCGGGGCGCCGATATGACCAGTGGCAGCCTGTACCACTACTTTCCGAACAAGGCAGAGCTGCTCAACGCGACCGGCGAGGAGATCGAGGAGATCGTCGCACCGCGGCTGCGCGCGGCAGCGGCACAGCACGACGACGTCAACGACCGAGTCGACGCGGTGCTCGACGAATCGACTCGGCTGGTCCGCGACTATCCGTACCTGACCGGCTTCTTGCGGGCGCTGCGCGCCGCCAGCACGGCGAAATCCCCAGGATCCAAGGCGTTGCACGACGTCGTCTTCGAGATCGTCGACGATGCCCGGCAACGCGGGACGCTGTCCGCCGAAGCCGACACCCGGTCGACGGTGGAAGCGATCTGTGCGCTGACCCGGGGCCTGTCGGAGCAGGCGGACAGCCTGCCGCCGGCGACCTACCAAGCCGCGCTGAGTTCAGCCAAAAGCCTTGTCCGGGGAACGCTGTTCACGCAGCGCGTCACCAAGCGTCCATAATGCCACCCCGATCAGCACCACGTCCTTGAGCAGGAACTGGCCCGGCAGTGCCGACAGCACGGGCAGACCGGCGGCGTGGGTCGAGACCACGCCGGGAGTGGTGAACAAAAAGCTCAGCGTCCCCATGAACAGCAGCACAGCCAACGCGCTTCCGATCGCCGACAGGCGTGGCCATTGCGGGCGCAACGCAATGAGAAGTGCGGCAACGATTTCCATCGTGCCCAGCCCGCGGGCAACGGTCGTGACGCTGAATACGTCGTAGACCCAGCTCATCAGCGGGTTATGTTCGATCAGTACCCGGGATTCCATCTTCACGTACTTGCCGAAGCCAATCCAGGCCAAGACGATGACCAGACCGTAACGACTGATCAAGTGGCCCAATCGGATCAGGGATTCCGACAAGGTTTGGCTTGCTCCGGCGGCGGTGCGGCCTGCAGTCATCAGGCGAAGTCCTTCGGCGGACGGGGCTGGTCCTCGTCAAGGAGCCACGATCTAGGCCGCGTTCGGGTTCACTGTCGCGCGGCGTAGCGATCGCGGAGTCTGGCCAGCGTCGACTCAATGCCCTTCGCATTGGCTTTCGCGAAACCCATCCGCTCGTAGTACTTCAATTTCTTCTTCAGCGCGCCCGCGTCGCGGTAGTCGAATGTCTCGGTGACCCTGGTCAGCGTGGGCGAGAGCGACTCGAACTTCCAGCGCCAGCGGTGCCCCAGCGGATGACGCCATTCGATCAATTCGTGCGGCTTCAGCTCGGTCACCGTGCTGGTAATGCGATATGGCAGGCCCAACATCTTCATGCTCGTCGAAAACTTCGAACCCACCACCAGTGCCTCGGGCACTTTGATGTTGCCCTGGACGGTGCCCGATCCGTCCAGTTCGGCATGACGCCGGGGATCGGCGGCCAGCTCGTAGAGCTCCGCGGCCGGCGCGGCCACGTCCACCGAACGGCTCACCTGATGAGGTCCCGCGTCGACAATGACTACAGTCATGACCCTCCTTCCGCCTACCCGGCAGCGTAGCCCCGCCTAGTCTTGCGGCTCCGGAATGTTGGGATCCCACACCGGCGAGGGTACGAAGCGCGCGGGCCAAAAACCGGATTTGGTCAGCCGCGCGACCTCTTCACGCAGCACGATCCCGATTTTGGTCGCGAACTCGCGCGGCAGTTCCAGGGCGGCGGTCGCGCCCACGCCGAGCTGATGGTTGATTTCGGGCTCACAGATGGGTGCGCTGCGCAGCCGCCCAGCCTCGACGTCGGCGCCACATGCGGCCAATGGCAACGCCGCGTATCCAAGCCCCGCCTCGACCAGGCGCTTGGAAACCTCCAGCGAATCCGTCGAAAAGCGGGCCGTGATAGCGACTTTCAGGCGCAGCGCGGTGTTCTCCAAAGTATTGCGAATCCCGGTCTGCGCGCTGGGCATGACGAGCGGCAAGGCGGCCAGGTCGGTGAACCGAACTGGGCTCGCGGGCGAGAGATCCGATGCGGGCCCCCCGACAAGAACGAGGTCCTCGACGAGGAGATGGCGGTAGAAGAGCCGGTCGTCGGAGACCGGGTTGATCACCGCAAGGTCGATCGCACCTTTGAGCATGCGCTGCACCAGGTCGTCGGTCTCGGCGACGGCGAGGTGGAAGTGCACGTTCGGAAACGCCGCGCCAAGGCTGGCCAACAGTGGCGCGGCCAGTACACCGGCGGCGGTGGGCACCATGCCGAACAGCAGTCCGCGTTCGATGCGCGCCAGCGGTGATCCCGCGTACCGGACCGCGAGCTCCAGCTGACGCAGCGGCGCGGCCGTCGACGACCGTAAGCGTTCGCCCTCTTCGGTGAGATGCACGCCGCGGCGGGTCCGCTCAAACAGCGTGATGCCCAGGTCCTCCTCGAGCAGCCGGATCTGGCGGCTCAGCGCGGGCTGCGCGATGCCCAGCACCGCGGCCGCGCGTGAGATCGAGCCCTCCTCCGCGATCTGCAGAAAGTACTTGAGCCGGTGGGTATCCATCGCGTCCAGATCTACCAGCCATACAAAACCGGCATGACTGGTTTCCCGAATTGGTATTACCTGACGGCCCCGATCCGGCCATATGGTCGGCGATGTGGGCATGGCGCCCCCGATGCGATGCCGCGCGGGTCTGGCTGGCGAATCGAGTCGAGCGGCGGAAAGGAAGATCGGCGATGACGCTGCGCGACGATCAGGACTGGGTGCAACTGCTGGGACTGGACCGGCTGCCCGAGCACATCATCGGCAAGCGGGTGACCGAGCTGATGGACCTGTCCGGCAAGCGAGCGTTCGTGACCGGCGCCGGGGGCGACGGCCTGGGTCAAGCGATTGCGAACCGGCTGGCCGGCTGCGGCGCCGACGTGGCGCTGATCGGCCGGACCTTCGAGAAGGTCGAGCGCCGCGCCAATGAGGTCGAGCAGCGCTGGGGTGTGCGAGCCGTCCCCGTCAAGGCCGACATGTCCGATTGGGACGAGGTGCACGGCGCGGTCACCCAGGCCCGCGACGAACTCGGCGGCCTGGACATCATGGTGAACAATCCCGTGATGGTCGCCGCCGGCCCCTTTGAGAACCAGACCAAAGAGGAAATCGACTACACCGTCCTGGGCAGCCTCACGATGATGATGTACGGCGCGCACGCCGCGCTGCAGTATCTCCTGCCGCAGGGCTCGGGAAAGATCATCAACATCGGATCGGTCGGCGGCCGCATTCAGCAACGCGGCCTCGTCGTCTACAACGCGTGCAAGGCCGGGGTCATCGGGTTCACCCGCAACCTCGCCCACGAAGTCGCCCCGCGGGGCGTCAATGTGTTGGGCGTCGCTCCGGGCATCATGATCAAACCCGAGATGCGCCAGTACCTGCTCGATCCGCAGGACGACAAGCAGCGCGCCGGACGCGGCGCCATCCACGAGGCGATCACCAACCAGGTCCAACTGGGACGCGCCTCGCTTCCCGAGGAAGCCGCCAACATGGTGGCGTTCCTGGCCTCGGAAGCCGCCGACTACATGTGCGGCCAAACCATCGATGTCGCCGGCGGCCAGTGGATGGGTTAGTCATGGCGGCAACGACTTTCGGATCGATCCGGCCGTGCTGACCACCGCCGAGATCACGGATGAGGCCAGCGCACAGACCGGGCTGGCCGACTTCGGCGAGGACTCCTACGCCGAAGGCCTCGACATCCTGCTCTGGGCGCTGCGGAACGAGGCGCGGCTGAACGACCGCGGCGAAGCGTTTCTGCATCAGCGCATTGTGAGCTATCTGTCGCAGCGCCTGCAGGTCGAGGATTGGTATCGCCGGCACCCGGAGATCGGCGACGTGCCGATCACCGCGCCGCTGATCGGCCTGGGATTACCGCGGACCGGGTCCACCGCGCTGTCGATGTTGCTGGCGCAAGATCCCGACGTGCGGTATCTACGGCGATGGGAATCGTCGCAGCCCTGTCCCCCGCCTTCCACGGTGCAGGGCGTGGACCCGCGCATCCCGACCGACAGGGGCGAGATGGTCGGCACCCGCCGCCACGTCCCCGGTGACACGCATGGGCCGATGGAATGCCACGAACTGATGGCGCTCGACTTCAAGTCCCACATCTTCCAATCCTTCGCGGAGATCCCTTCGTATTCAACGTGGTTGGTTCAACACGCCGACCTCACTTCGACACTGCGGTACCAGTGCCGAGTGATGAAGCTACTGGCGTGGGGTGAGCCGCACCGCCCCTGGCGCCTCAAGTGCCCGTCGCACGTATTGTGGCTCGACGCCCTGGACGCGGCATTTCCGGACGCGCGGTTCGTGATGACGCATCGCGATCCGACCGATGTCATCTTGTCCGTCGCCGATCTGTATGCCGACATCATCGGGTCCTTCAGCTCCACGATCGACCGAGGCTACATCGGTCGGCTCAATGTCGAGCATTGGTCGCTGGGCATGCAGCGAGCACTGCAGTTTCGCGCCGACGGCGCCGAGGATCGGTTCTACGACATCGACTTTCGCGCCATGCAGGACGATCCGATCGGAGAGGTCACCGGCCTGTACGCGTGGCTGGACGCCCCGGTGGGGGCGCAGTTCGAAGCACAGATGCAAAGCTGGTGGACGCACGCTGCCGCTGAACGTGAGCCAAGCTCGCACGCCGACCCGGTGGAATTCGGCATTGATCTCGACGAGGTGCGGCCGCGGTTCGCCCGCTACGTGGACAGTGCACGCCAGTGGACGTCGCACTGAAACGCCTACGAGCAAAGGACATTCGATGGCTGTTGACCTGACCGGGGGAATCGATCCGGCGCGCGAGTACCTGCTGGCCCAGCGACCGCAGGACCCCCAGATGCGCGACTCGGTGAGCTTCTGGGTCGTCGATGACCGGGGCGAGATCGGCCTGCCACGCATCGGAATCGAAGCGGTGGGTGCGAATTGGGACTCTCACGACGTTCAAGTCAATGTCGCTTTTCCCGACGGCCGGGTCTACCGGCTACGGACCAACGGGCCCTCGCTGCCCGCCGAGGGCCCCGACGGACGCGCCAGCGTGTTGGGTGCCGGGGGTCTGGTGTTCCGCTGCATCGAGCCCTTCGACACCTGGACGATGTCGTATGACGGGCCGGCGGTGCAGACGTCGTCGGCTGACTTGGTCGACGGCAAGAAGGCGGGCCCGTTGGTCGACATCAGTTTCCGGGTCGAAGCCAAGATGGCCGTACCTCCCTGGGTGCAAGGAGCGCTGCAGGCCGACGCCGGCACACAGCTCGAGACCACCGCAGTGGGTGCCATCATGGGCGGCCCGCGCTACGAGCAATTGTTCACCGCCACAGGCGAATTCCACGCCCCCGACAAAGACCACACGTTCACCGGCAGCGGTCTGCGGATCCGTCGTACCGGCGTGCGCAAGCTCGCCGGATTCTGGGGCCACTCTTGGCAGTCGGCGGTGTTCGGCAGTGGGAAGGCGTTCGGCTACATCGCCTATCCCCCCCGGCCCGACGGCGAGCCCACCTTCAACGAGGGGTTCGTCTTTACCGGCGATGGCGCCCTGATCGCGGCACGGGTGGTGCAGGCGCCGTGGCTGACCCGGCTGCAACCACTCGGCGAGGACGTCTCGCTGGTGCTCGAGACCGCCGACGGAATCGTCGAGATCGCCGGGCAGACAGTGTTTTCCACGCACGACATCCATCACGACGACGACATGTACTCCATGCACGCGCTCAAGCAGGAGATGCCGAGCTTTCCGGCGCTGCAGCAGGCCGGCGTGCGCTATGCGTGGGATGGCGAACAGACCTACGGCATGCTCGAACGGTCCAATCCGCTCGACAAGATCGCGCGCGACTAGCGAGAGAGGAACTTAGGCGGACCGATGAGCCAGTTAATTCCAGGGAAGGTGGCCTTGGTTACCGGCGCCGCACGCGGACAAGGCCGGGCGCACGCCGTGCGGCTGGCTGCCGAAGGTGCCGACGTGATCGCGGTGGATATCGCCGGCCCGCTGCCGTCCAGCGTTCCCTACGATTCGCCGACACCCGACGATCTGGCAGAGACGGCCCGACTGGTAAACGCTAGCGGCCGAAAAAGCGCCACCGCACAGGTCGACATCCGCGACCTCGACGCCCTCAAAGCGGCCGTCGACCAGGCGGTCGGCGAGCTGGGCCGGCTGGACGTCATCGTCGCCAACGCCGGAATCTGCAGCCCGGCGCCGTGGGACCAGATCACCGCGCAGGCATTCCGAGACACTATCGACACCAACGTGATTGGCACCTGGAACACCGTCATGGCAGGCGCACATCACATCATCGACGGGGGCCGCGGCGGGTCGATCATTCTGATCGGATCGGCCGCCGGCATCAAGATGCAGTCGTTCATGATCCATTACACGGCGAGCAAACACGCCGTCGTCGGGATGGCACGCGCGTTCGCCGCCGAGCTCGGCCGGTACAACATCCGAGTCAACAGCCTGAACCCGGGAGCGGTCTCCACCCCGATGGGCACCGGCCGGATGCGCGAGGCGCTGCAGTCGGCCGCCGACGACTATCCGCACCTACGCGGCATGCACAAGCCGCTGCTGCCCGAAGGCATCGCGCAGCCGGAAGACATCTCCGACGCGGTCGCGTGGCTGGCCTCCGACCAATCCAGATTGGTTACCGCAACCCAGGTTTCGGTCGACATCGGCGTGGGCTACGTCTGATGCGCGGACTCAACGGCAAGACCTTCCTGGTGGCCGGAGGTGCCACCGGAATCGGCGCGGCCACCGCCAGACGCCTCGCCGCCGAGGGCGCCCGGGTGGCCATCGGCGATATCAACATCGACGGCGCCACCGCGGCGGCCGCACAGATCACCGATTCCGGCGGCCGCGCCATTGCGATCGAATTCGACCTGGCCGATGCCAATTCCGTGCAGAATCTCGTCGATCGGACCATCGGTGAGTTTGGTGGTATTCACGGGCTGCATAACGTCGGCGCGGATCTCTCGGAGGACAACCTCGGGCGCGACACCACGATCCTCGATACCGGCATGGACGTCTGGCAGCGCACGCTCGACGTCAACCTGCTGGGCTACGTCCGGACCATCCAAGCGGTCCTCCCGCACCTGCTGGAGGGAGGAGGTGGCAGCATCGTGAACACTTCTTCCGGCGCCGCACTCGGCAGCGACCCGCAACACGTCGCCTACGGCGCCTCGAAGGCCGCCGTCAACCACCTCACCCGCCACGTCGCCGTCAACTGGGGCAAACACAACATCCGCAGCAACGGCGTCATGCCGGGCCTGGTGATGGGGGAGACCCAGGAACGGCAGGACGACCTGCAACTCCAGCAGGCCTTCCTGATGTTCGGCAAGACCACCCGACTGGGCAAACCCGACGACCTGGCCGCGGTCACCGCCTTCCTGCTCTCCGAGGAGGCCGAGTGGATCACCGGCCAGGTCTGGTATATCGGCGGAGGCTCCCACCTCCGGCAATGAGGCGCGAAGAGCGTCGGACGCCCGGCCACCGGACCGCGCCTGGCGACCAGGCACAATCATGCTGACATCTGGCGATGACACGGCCTTGACGGATATACCCCGCAGGGGTGTATAAGTTGAGTAGACGTATGTACCCCTAGGGGGTATTTGGAAGGAGCGCCATGACCACGAGCGCGGTCGACAACCTGGAACTGGACATCGCCGGGATGACGTGTGCCTCCTGCGCGGCCCGACTGGAAAAGGCGCTGAACAAACTCGACGGCGTGACAGCGACCGTGAATTTCGCGATGGAACGGGCCAGCGTCACCGTCCCGGCGGGATACGACCCGCAGTCGCTGGTCACCGAGGTCGAAAAGGCCGGCTACACCGCCGTTCTGCCGCAACAGCACGAGGAACCCGGCGAGCAGGCCGACGACCCCGAGCTGGCATCGCTGCGTAGTCGCCTGATCACCTCGATTGTGCTGGCCACCCCGGTGATCGCGATGGCGATGATCCCCGCCCTGCAATTCCGCTACTGGCAGTGGGCGTCGCTGGCCCTGACCGCACCGGTGGTGGTGTGGGCGGGCCAGCCCTTCCACGCCGCCGCGTGGGCCAACCTCAAGCACCGCGCCGCAACGATGGACACTCTGGTGTCGATCGGCACCCTCTCGGCCTTCCTGTGGTCGCTGTATGCGCTGTTCTTCGGGACGGCCGGCCAGCCGCACCTGCACCACGGCTTCACGCTGACCGTCGCGCCCAGCGACGGCGCCGGCAACATCTACCTCGAAGTCGCCGCCGGTGTGACCCTGTTCGTCCTGGCCGGCCGCTACTTCGAGAAGCGCGCCAAGCGGCGCGCGGGTGCCGCGTTACGCGCGCTGATGGAGCTCGGCGCCAAGGACGTCGCGGTGCTGCGCGACGGCATCGAGACCCGCATCGCGATCGAGCGCCTCAAAGTCGGCGACGAGTTCGTCGTGCGTCCCGGCGAGAAAATCGCGACCGACGGGATCGTCATCGCCGGCTCGTCGGCCGTAGACGCCTCGATGCTGACCGGCGAGAGCGTCCCGATCGAGGTCGGCGAGGGCGATGCCGTCACCGGCGCCACCGTCAACGCCGGCGGTCGTCTCGTCGTGCGGGCCACCCGGGTCGGCGGCGACACCCAGCTGGCGCAGATGGCCAAGCTGGTGGAGGCCGCCCAATCGGGCAAGGCCCACGTGCAGCGGCTCGCCGACCGCGTCTCGGGAGTGTTCGTTCCGGTCGTGATCGTGATTGCCGTGGCCACCCTCGTGGCGTGGCTCGCCGCCGGATTCCCGGTCGCGGCCGCGTTCACGGCCGCGGTCGCGGTGCTGATCATCGCCTGCCCGTGCGCACTGGGGCTGGCCACTCCGACCGCACTGTTGGTCGGCACGGGTCGGGCGGCCCAGCTCGGCGTGCTGATCAAGGGGCCCGAGGTGCTGGAGTCCACCCGCACGGTCGACACGATCGTGCTCGACAAGACCGGCACCGTGACCACCGGCAAAATGACGCTCGTCGACGTCATCACTGCGCCCGACGCGGACCGTGCCACGCTGCTGCGTTACGCCGGAGCGCTCGAGGGCGCCTCCGAGCACCCTGTCGCCCAGGCGATCGCCAAGGCCGCCAGCGCGGAATTCGGATCCCTGCCGGCGCCCGAAGGCTTCACGAACGTGGCAGGCAAAGGCGTGCAAGGCATTGTCGACGGACATGCCGTCGTCGTCGGCCGCGAGAGCCTGCTGGCCGATTGGTCCCAGCACCTGGACCCGGCGCTGACCCCTGACCTTTTGAAGGCCAAGGTTCGCGCCGAGAGCGAAGGCAAAACCGCCGTCGCCGTGGGCTGGGACGGCAGCGTCCGCGGGGTCCTGGTGATCGCCGACACCGTGAAGCCGACCAGCGCCGAGGCCGTCCGGCAGTTCAAGCGGCTTGGGCTGACGCCGGTCCTGCTGACCGGTGACAACGAGATCGTGGCGGACCGCATCGCCGGCGAGCTGAGAATCGCGCATGTCATCGCCGAGGTCATGCCCGCCGACAAGGTCGCGGTGGTTCAGCGCTTGCAGTCCGACGGCAAGGTCGTCGCGATGGTCGGCGATGGTGTCAACGACGCCGCCGCCCTGGCCGCCGCCGATCTGGGCCTGGCGATGGGCACCGGCACGGACGTGGCGATCGAAGCCGCCGACCTGACACTGGTTCGTGGCGACCTGCGCGCCGCCGTCGACGCGATCCGACTTTCCCGCAAAACGCTGGGCACGATCAAGACGAACCTTTTCTGGGCCTTCGGCTACAACGTCGCCGCGATCCCGCTCGCCGCGCTCGGCCTGCTCAACCCGATGCTCGCGGGCGCCGCGATGGCCTTTTCCAGCGTCTTCGTCGTCGGTAACAGCCTGCGCCTGCGGTCCTTCGCGAGCGCGATCCCGTCGAGCGATATGGGATAGTTGGTCTGGCCTACCGGGTTCCATAGCTTTAAGGTCTCGACGTTTTGCCCCAATTCCTCGGACAACTGTCCTTGCTGCACGGCTGGTTGCCGCTCGCCACGCAAGCACTCGCGTTGCTCGTTGCGCTGATCGTGATCGATTGGCGCCGGCCGAGCTGGTTCGCGCGTGCGTTGCCGGTGGCGCTGATCGCCGCGGCCGCGGTGACCGCGCTGGCGTATTGGTACATCGCCTCACTCGGGGTGGCCGGGGACCCGGCACCGAAATCCTTGTGGCTGTGGATCGCGATGAGCGGATTGACCGCCACGGTGCTGGTGCTGGGGTGGAAAGGCGCCCGCTGGTGGCGTCGGGGGCTCGCGTTTCTTTCCGTCCCGCTGTGTGCGTTGTGCGCGAGCATGTCCTTGAATCTCTGGGTCGGCTATTTCCCCACCGTGCTCGCCGCATGGAATCAGCTGACGTCCGAGCCGCTGCCCGATCAGATCGACCGGCTGCGCGTCACCGCAATGCAGGTCGCCGGGACCAAGCCGGACAAGGGCGTCGTGGTGCCGGTGAACATCGACTCCGACGCCTCCCACTTTCCGCACCGTCAGGAACTCGTCTACCTGCCCCCGGCCTGGTTCAACACCAACCCGCCGCCCCGCCTGCCGACGGTCATGATGATCGGCTCGGCGTTCAACCTCCCTTCCGACTGGCTAGGGCCCGGTGGCGCCTTCACCGCCATCGACGGCTTCGCGGCCCGCCACCACGGTTTCGCCCCGGTGTTCGTGTTTGTCGACGCCACCGGCTCGTTCGACAACGACACCGAGTGTGTCAACGGGAGCCGCGGCAACGCCGCCGATCACTTGACCAAAGATGTAATGCCGTTCATGGTCTCGAACTTCGGGGTCAGCGCGGACCGGGTGAATTGGGGGGTCGCCGGATGGTCGATGGGTGGTACCTGCGCCGTCACCCTGGCCGTCATGCATCCGGAGTTGTTCAGCGCGTTCGTGGACATCGCCGGCGACTTCCGGCCCAACGTCGGCAGCAAGGAACACACCATCGCCCAGCTGTTCGGCGGCAATACGGCCGCGTGGGTGGAGTACGACCCGCTCACCGTGATGACTCGGCACGGCCGCTACACCGGGTTGTCGGGATGGTTCGACATCCCGACGCCGCCCGGCGCACACAGCGTCGCGCAAGTGGCCAATCCCACCCTCGGCAGTACCACCGCGGCCAACCCCGAGGGCCAAGACGCTGCCGCCAACGCCCTGTGCGCCATCGCCGGCGCCAACGGGATCAGCTGCGCGGTGGTGACCCAGCCGGGCAAACACGACTGGCCATTCGCCGCCCAGGCGTTCGACGCATCATTGCCATGGCTCGCCTCGACGCTGGGGACCCCGGAAGTCGAGCCGGTCCAGTTACCGCAGCAGGGCAGCGGGGAACCGCACTGATCCGATAGCGCGTCGTGACCGCATCGTGACCTGCGCAGCTCCACGCCATTTTCGTGGAGAATTCACAGCTGACCCTCCTGTAACGAAACCGACATATTGGGGCTGCTGGTGGTACGGTTCGCTGCTGTGGATGCGAAGTTCGGCAAGGTAGGAGACCCGTACGCGGGCTCGCCTCTCGGCCACCGCACCGCAAACGGGGCCGTGCCGTGGAGGAGATGAAGCGCCGTCGTTTTCTCGGCTCGCTTGCCGCGGCCACGGTTGCCGCTGTGGGCGCGGCACGC
This sequence comes from uncultured Actinomycetota bacterium, assembly GCA_963794245.1. Classification (GTDB taxonomy): domain Bacteria; phylum Actinomycetota; class Actinomycetes; order Mycobacteriales; family Mycobacteriaceae; genus Mycobacterium. The sequence goes on from CAWCDD010000011.1 coordinate 1,003,148, forward strand.
CTGATCGTTGACCCGCAACCGCGCACATTTGCCCAGGCACCCCTGGATTCGCCGGCGACCTCCGGCCCGCTCGCGCCTTCGCCGGCCGGATTGTTGCCGCCTCCGCCGCTGAGCGCTCGCATCCCGCTCCCGGGTGGTGGGGCACTGATGAAGATCCCCGGCGACGGCGACCTGCTCGCGCTGACCCTCGACGACGGGGTCAACAGCGACGTCGTGCGCGCCTACACGCAGCTCGCCAAGGACACCGGCGCGCGGATGACGTTCTTCGTCAACGGCATCTACAACTCGTGGACCGACAATCTGGACCTGCTGCGGCCGCTGGTGGAGTCCGGGCAGATCCAGCTCGGCAACCACACCTGGTCGCACCCGGATTTGACGACGGTGCCGCAGAGCAAAGTCGAAGAAGAGCTCAAGCGCAACGACGAGTTTCTGAAGACGACCTACGGCGTCGGCGCGAAACCGTATTACCGGCCGCCCTATGCCAAGCGCAACGCCACCGTCGACGCGGTGGCGGCCGACCTCGGTTACACCGTTCCCACCCTATGGTCGGGTTCGTTGTCGGACTCGACGTTGATCACCGAGGAATACATCCTCAAGATGATCGACGAGTACTTCACCCCGCAGTCCATCGTGATCGGTCACCTCAATCACCTGCCCGTCACGCACGTCTATCCGCAACTCATCGACACCATCAAAGAGCGGAACCTTCGCACCGTCACACTCAACGACGTGTTCCTCAGAACGCCTTAACGGCAACAAAACTGGTCGCGCCTGCCCACTAGGTAGCCAATTGAGCCAGACGCTCATCAAGGTTGGCATGGAAGTGCCCGATCGCGCTCTCGTGCCGTCCGAACTCCACGAACTCGTTGGCGCCCGCGTGCAGCCCGCGTTGTACACCTGCCGACATCTCGTTGTCCTCCACCAAGCCGCGTGCAATGAAGCTGCCCTGACCTACCGGGTCCGTCGGTCCGGCGTCCGGCGACAGCCGGGCGGCGACTTCGGGCCTGACCACCGAATAGGTGGTCATCGTGGTGTGGTCGACGTCGACCGGATCAACCACAACCACACTCACCAGATCGGGGAACGTCGCGATCATGACGTTGGGGAACAGCTGATACAGATAGGTCACCCGAGCACCGATGGTCCAGGATGTCTCCGGACGGTCGCGGAGTCGCTCAATATTCTGGTACGGGAAGGTGATTCGGCTATTCGGTCCGAACGCCTCGACCACGTTGAGGTCGTCGTACTGAACCGGGTAGAAGGTGTCCTTGTGAGTCGAGCGGATGTGGTAGCCCTCCAGGAATTGCTCGACGAGCACCTTCCAGTTCATCGCTCGCGAGGTGCAATCCACATACACGAGCCGCTCCGCCGGCACGAGCTTGTCCCGCCACGGGGTCCCATCGGTCAGCCAGCCCATCGCGTCATCGGCACGGTCTTGCGGACCCACGGGGTCGAGTGCAGCGATGACGACGAATCCGTCCACCTCGTGGCTGGTGACCTCGACCAGACCGCGGGCCGACATGTCCAGGTCGGGGAACGCGTCGTCGTGCGGCACATGCGCGAGCGAACCGTCCAGCCGATATGTCCAGCCGTGGTAGCGGCACACCAGCGCCTGCGAGCACCCGGCGTCCTCGACAAGGGCAAAGCCGCGATGCCGGCAGGAGTTGCGGAACACGCGCGCCCGTCGATCGCGCCCCCGCACCGCGAATAGTGGCACCCCGAAAGCGGTTCGTTCGACGTGGTCGCCGGGGTTCGGAATAGCGGCCGAGGGAACGAAAACGCTCGGCATCGTGCGCAACAACCGGAGTTCCTCGGCGAACCGACCTGGGTTCAAATAGTTTTCGACGGGCTCACGCCAAGCCACACCCTCATCGGTGGTGCCGGCGTCGATATGGGCGAGGATGCGCCGAACGATCTCCACATCATCAGCCACCAACGACTTCGTCGGGGAACCCATGCGTGCCAGTATCACACTATGGGAATCACGCGTCAATGATTTGGTGATACCGTTGTCATCCGTGCCCGCCCTACCTCAACCCGGCGCGAGCGACCTCATCGGCAACCGACCGCTCAGCGCGCGCTCGGTACTCGCCACGGCTCTGCTGGGCGCCGACCAACCCCGCCTCACGGTCGCGGAGCTGATCGCGGTCGCCTCCCAATTCGGCATCAGCCCCGGCGCGGCCCGCACCTGCCTATGGCGGATGGTCTCCAATGGCGAACTCACCGGCGATGATGGCTGCTACACACTCGCCGGGCACTTGTTGGAACGCCGCCAGCGTGTCGACGATGCCTCCCGGATCGACGACGTGCCCCTCTCCGGATGGGACCGGACATGGGAACTGGCGATCGTCTCCCTCGATCGTCGGTCTGCAGCCGATCGCCTCGAGCTTAGGAAAGCAGCGACGGCCCTGCACCTCGCGGAGCTTCGGGAAGGCGTGTGGATACGTCCGGACAACCTTGACCCGCAACGGCTTCCGACATCGCGGGCAGTGCTGGACCAGCAGTGCACCCACTTCCACGGCGCGGCGACCGACATCTCCGCCGACAAGATGCGGTTGCTCTTCTCCCTCGATCCGTGGGCAGACGATGCCAGGGCGCTCATCGAGGCGATGGATGTTGCGCTCACGACCAGCAAACGCGACGATTCGCCCGAAACCTTCACCTACGAGTTCGCATTATCGATCGCCGTCGTTCAGCATCTGCAGCGCGACCCGCTGCTACCCGTTGAGCTCATTGGCGACCGTTGGCCGGGACACACGCTGCGCAACAGCTATCACCGTTTCGACGAGGCATTCAAACGACGAATCAAGACGGTGCTAAGACCTTTTTCCAGTTCTATTGTGGGACAATGAGATTTGCGGGGTCATGCCCCGCCGAACTAGGTCGGTCGTGCGACGTGTTCGGCAAGAGGCGCCGCCCGCTCGGTATTACGCGCCGGATTCTGCGGATTCCGCCGACAGCAACATCACCAACGTCTCGCGAAACTCTCCCAGTCGCTGCTTACCCAGCACCCGTTGCCATCGCTTCTCCAAATCGAGTGCGTTCGAACGCATTACCCCCAGCGCCTGCTGACCGCGTGGTGTCAGCTGGATAATGCGGGCACGGGCGTCCACGGGGTCGGGCACTCGCGTGACGTATCCATGTCGCTCCAGGGCCACCACCGCCTGGGCCACCGCCTGCCGGCTCACCCGGAGCCGATCGGCCAAATCCGAAGCATGCAGTCCGCCAACGGCCAGAGGTACCAGGGCAACCGCTTGCGCGGGGCGGATCCCGTCCAGTCCGGCTGCGGCGAATGCCGCTCTCAAGCGGGGCGCCCCCGATGCGGCAACCAAATTCACCAGCGCCGGCACGGTGGGTTTCCAGTCGGCATCCACAACACGTCGCATGAACACAAAGTGTGCCATCCGGGTCCAGATTGACAAGCTACTTGTCAAATGCCTTGGGGGCTGCCACGATGGCGTCATGCGATCCGGCCACATCCGCGCGCTGAGCGTGTGCGTTCTCGGGACTCTGGTTGTCGTACTCGGCGGATGCCTGGGCGGCGGACATGCGCTGGGAACGCCCGGTTCTCAATCGATCCCGGTCGGGCAATCCACCCAGACCATCGAGGCGGGCGGGGCCAGCAGAACCTTTCATCTGTACCGGCCGCAGGGACTGACCGATGCGATCCCGCTGGTGGTGATGCTGCACGGCGGGTTCGGCAACGGTGCACAGGCCGAGCGTTCCTATCACTGGGACGGTGCGGCAGACAGTGGCCGCTTCCTGGTCGCCTACCCCGACGGTCTCAATCGCGCCTGGAATGCCGGTACCTGCTGCGGCGAACCCCAGCGCGACAACGTCGACGACGTCGGATTCATCACCTCCATGGTCGGCGCCATCGAGCAGGAGATCCCCGTCGATCGCGCCCGCGTCTACGTCACCGGCATGTCGAACGGGGCGATGATGGCGCTTCGCCTGGGGTGCCAAACCGATACCTTCGCCGCGATCGCTCCCGTCGCGGGCACCCTGCTGACGGGCTGTGCGGGGGCGCGCCCGACATCCGTTCTGCAGATCCACGGCACGGCCGACGACCGGGTCCCCTACGACGGCGGTCCCGGTAAAGCCTTCGCCGCCAACGGCAATCCACGCGTGGACGGCCCCTCGGCGGAAGCGGTCAATGCGACCTGGCGTTCGATCGACGCGTGCGGCTCGCCGACGTCGACAACCGCCGGGGACGTGACGACCCAAACGGCCGGATGTGCCGACGGGCGCACCGTCGAGTTGATCTCGGTGGCCGGGGCCGGACACCAATGGCCGGGCGGCGAGCCGAGTCCACTCGCCGAACGGGTCGCCGGCATTCCGGCTCCGTCCACCGCGCTCGACGCCACCGGCACGATCTGGCAATTCTTCACCCAGAGTCATCGCTGAGCGGCCAACGGGAACTAATCTCTAAAATTTTAGAGATTTCTCTTCCACTGGCGGCCGGTCCATTGTTACCTTTTCGTGATGCGCCGGTGTGGGGGAATCTTCGCAATCCTGGTTGTGCTCGGTTCGGCGCTGATCGGCGCCGGTAACGCGCACGCGGACGGCGGTGACGAGCCGCAGTATGCCGAGTTCTACACCCCGCCGGATCCGCTGCCGCCCGGCCAGCCTGGCGACCTGATCCGCACCGAACCGTCGCGGCTGGTGCTGGAGCCGTCCGGCCAGCTGGGCGCGATCATGGCCACCGGTACCCGAATCATGTACCGCAGCACCGATACTCGCGGTCGGCCGATCGCGGTCACCGGTACCTACTTCGAGCCTTACAACGCGTGGCCGGGCAAGGGACCGCGGCCCTTGATCAGTTATGCGCCCGGAACGCAGGGCCAAGGCAATCAGTGTGCTCCGTCGCGAATGTTCAACCAGGGCATCCACTATTCGGGCGGCTGGGACATCATGTTCAACTACGAGGAACTGTTCGTCGCCACGATGGTTGCCCGCGGCTTCGCCATCGTCATGACCGACTACGAGGGCCTGGGCACCGCGTCCATGCACACCTATGTGGGCCGCGTAGCGGAGGGGCAGGCCGTACTCGATGCCGCCCGCGCGGCAATGCGCCTGCCCGGGACGTCATTGGATCCACAAGGGCCCGTGGCATTTTGGGGCTACTCGCAAGGTGGCGGAGCAACCGCGTCGGCGGCCGAACTCGCGCCGTCGTATGCCCCGGAGCTGCACATCGTCGGCACCTACGCGGGCGCGCCTCCAGCCAACCTGAAGGAACTGCTGCCCTACGCCGACGGCAGCGTCCTGGTCGGCGTCGTCGGCTATGCCCTCAACGGTGTCATGGCCGAATACCCGGAGTTCGCCGACATCATCCGCTCCAAGATGACACCCCGCGGGCTGGCGATGCTCGAATCGGCGTCGCGCCAGTGCGTAGGTCAGACCCTGCTGGATTTCATGTTTCGCCATCTGCAGCCCTACTTCACCGAAGACATCTATCAATTGGTCAACGAAGAACCGTTCAACACCCTGTTCGAAGCGCAGAAGCTCGGACGCTACAAACCCACGACGCCGGTGCTGATCAACAGCAACCGCTACGACCCGCTGGTGCCGTGGACCGCGGCCAATCAGCTCGGTCGCGACTGGTGCGCCCAGGGCGCCGACGTGGAATTCCGCACCAACGAGGAGCCACCGTTCCTCAACAAGCTGATCATCAATCATGGCCTGGTGATGCTCGTCGACGGTGAACCGGCCATGCAATGGATCGCGGCCCGCTTCAACGGTGAGCCCACCGCGCCAAACTGTGGTCGGTTCTAAATCGCTCATAAAATCGAGGTCGCCATGGCGACCAGTGCACGCAGGAAGCACAACGCACCCGAGCGGCGTCGACAGCTGACCGACGCCGCGATCGAGCTGCTGGGCAGCGACGGTGTCCACGGCGTGAGCCATCCCAAAGTCGACGAGCGCGCCGATGTGCCCGCGGGCAGCACGTCGTTCTACTTCAGGACCCGCAAAGCGCTGCTGCAAGCTGTGGCCACGCGGCTGACCGACCTCGATGTCGCCGACTTCTCGCTGATGACCGAGCTCGCCGGCTCGCAGTCGACGCATTTCGCCGGCACCGCGGGGCTGGCCCGGATTGTCATGTACGTGAACACCGAGCCCTGGCTGACCCGCGCCAGGGCACGCTATGAGCTCATGTTGCTCGCCAGCCGCGACCCCGAATTGGCAACGAGGCTCAACGAATCTTCCGACCGGCTCTACACGTTGGCCCGCGAGGTTGTCACTCAATGGCATCCCGTGGAAAGCGAACCGGATTCGGCGTTGGTCGAGGATCAGGCGATCGCCACTATAACGTTCATCAATGGGGTGATGATGACGTTCGTTGCGGGTCAGCCTGTTGTCGAGAGCGCCGAACACCTCGACCGACTCATCCAGGGCGTCATCGCCGGAGTCGCTCGGGTTCGCAGCGACTGAAATTTTCGCCCGCGTGGCGGATGATCAACGCGTGGAATTCCTCACTGATCTGGTCACCAACGTTCCGCAGGGCACTCCCGACAGCGAGGTTGAGGCCACCAGAGCCGCTGAAAAACAGCGAGCCGCCGAGTTGGCGAGGCAAGGACACTTACTGCGACTGTGGAAGCCGCCTGCCGAACCCGGAGTATGGCGTACCTGGGGCCTCTTTCGAGCCGCCGATGAAACCGAACTTCAATCGATCCTCGCAACGATGCCGCTGCACAAGTGGATGACGGTCGGGGTGACTCCGCTAACGCCACACCCCAACGATCCGGGCAGCGCTTCGCACTGATTTCCGTTACCCTGCAGCGGGATTCCGACGCGATCTAGGTGGCGAGCATTCCATCGATCAGCCGTTGCAGTACCTGGCGAGTCTCGCGGCGAGCGCGCTTCGGGTCTTCGGAGGTCGCGATCGCCATCGCCGCCTCGTCGAGCGCGCCGATCAGCACATGCGCCAGCGGCCGGACCGGTTGCCGCGCCAGCTGGCCCGCCTTGATCGCCTCGCTGAGCAGCTGCTCGGTCATCCCCAGGCTGTACCGCTGGGCGACGTCACGGAATCCCGCCCAGCCCAGCACGCTGGGTGCGTCGAGCAGAATCAGCTGACGGACCTCCGGATCAGCGGACACCTCGAGCCAGGCATCGACGGCCGCACGGATGGCATCCGCGGGTGTGGTGCCGCCCGATGTGGCGACCAAGGTCGCCATCCGCGCCATCACGTCTTGCTCTACGACCTCGACGACTTCTCTGAATAGGGCCGCCTTGTCGGCGAATTGGTGATACATGGCCCCTCGGGTAACGCCCGCGGTGGCGGCGATCTCCGGCGTCCCCACCTCCACGTAGCCCCGTTCGCCCCACAGCCGACGGGCAGCGGAGATCAGCGCGTCGCGGGTCGCCGCGGAGCGCTCTTCCTGGGTCCGTCTCTTGCTTTCCATACAACCTGTTGGTAACTTACGAACAGACAGCCTGTTTGTAAATGTATCTCTCGAAGTAGGAGTCCTCTATGTCGACGATCGACATTAGTGCCGGAACCATCCATTACGAAGCAACCGGACCAGAAAACGGCAGGCCAGTCGTGTTCGTGCACGGCTACATGATGGGTGGGCAACTGTGGCGTCAGGTCGGCGAACGCCTCGCCGGCTTGGGCCTGCGGTGCATCGCCCCCACCTTTCCCTTCGGCGCGCACACGCAACCGCTGCGCCGCGGCGCCGACCAGACCATCTACGGAGTGGCGCGCGTCGTGGCCGATGTGCTTGCCGCGCTGGACCTCGAGGACGTAGTGCTGGTGGGCAACGACACCGGCGGTTTGGTGACCCAACTCGTGGCCGTGCACTATCCCGAACGCCTGGGCGGGCTTGTGCTCACGAGTTGCGATGCGTTCGAACACTTTCCGCCTCCGATCCTCAAACCGCTCATCATGGCGGCCCAGACGAAGCAGCTGTTCCGGACCGCAATCCAAGCGGTGCGGGTGCCGTTGGTGCGTAAGCGTGCTTTCGATGGACTGGCGCACAGCAACATTGACCACCTCACCCAGCTCTGGGTCCGCCCGGCATTGAGCGACGCGGCGATCGCAGAAGACCTGCGCCAGTTCACCCTGTCGCTGCGCACGGAGGTCGCCACCGGCGTCGCCGCCCGCCTGCACGAAATCGACAAGCCCACTCTCGTCGCCTGGTCGGCCGACGACGTGTTCTTTGCACAGGAGGACGGCCGGCGTCTCGCCGCGACGATCCCCAACGCCCGCCTCGAAGTCATCGACGGCGCGCGGACGTTCTCGATGGTGGACCGGCCGGAGCGACTCGCCGATCTGTTGTCGACGATCGCGGTGCGCGCCTAGCGCGCTTCCTTCCAGGCGGGGTAGTGGCGGCTGCGCTGGCCGTATAGCGTTTCGGCCATGTCAGACCTACCCGCGCTCAAAGACCGACGAATCCTGGTGACCGGCGGAGCGACCGGCATCGGTGCCGCCGCCGTCGGAGTGCTCACCGCGGCGGGGGCCAACGTCGCCGCGACCTATCACCAGACTCCGCCGCCGGATGACCTTGCGGCCACCTGGATACAGTGCGATGTGCGTGACGCCGACGCCGTCTCGGCGATGGTCGGACAATCCGCCGAACAGCTTGGCGGACTGGATGTCCTGGTGAACGCCGCGGGGCTGTGGCAAGCCGGGATACCGGGCTATATCGGCGCCGACGACATCTCGTTCCTGTTGGACACCAACATCAAGGCGACCATCCTGACCAATCAGGCTGCGTACACCGTCATGAAGGATCAAGATCCCAAGGGGGGCAAGATCATCAACTTCGGGTCCTCCGAAGCCGTTATGGGCAGCCCGATTTCGGCTGTCTACGCCGCGACCAAAGGCGCGGTGCAGGCCTGGACGCGATCGGCCGCCAAAGCCTGGGCCGCCGACAACGTCACCGTCAACGCCCTGGCGCCCGCGGTGCAGACGGCGGGAGCCGACCGGCTGCGAGCTTTCCTGGGGCCGGAGGCCGCGTCACTCATCGACCAGCAGATGAAGATGATGATTCCGCTCGGCGGGACATTGGGAGATCCGGCGCGCGATGTCGGCCCCATGCTGGTTTTCCTGGCCGGCCCGGGGTCGGGCTTCATCACCGGCCAGCTGCTGGCCGTGGACGGCGGCCTGATGATGGTGGGCGGGTAGGGAACCGCCGGAGCCATTGAGGCGTGAGCGACCCGCTAAGATAAGACGGACCGTCTCGTCTCGTAACGGTGGGCAGAGTGAAGGTGAATCTCGATGACTGACGACACGATGCAGGCATTCCTGCGACGGCGCGTGTCGGATACCAACATCGCCGTGAAACACCATGATCTGCAATGGACGTGGAGCCAGCACCTTCAGCAGGCAACCGCGCGGGCCGCGGCCCTGATCGGCGCTGCCGATCCGCGACGACCGCTGCACGTCGGCGCTCTGCTGGGCAACACGCCCGAGATGCTCAACCAGATGGCGGCGGCAGGGCTGGGCGGCTATGTGCTGTGCGGCCTGAACAACACCCGGCGCGGTGAGGCGCTGGCCGCCGACGTCCGGCGGGCCGACTGCCAGTTCGTGGTCACCGACGCCGAGCACCGCCCGCTATTGGACGGGTTGGACCTCGAGGGAACACAGATTCTCGAAACCTCCACACCGCAGTGGGCTGAATTCCTCGGTGCTGGCGGCGAACTGGTTCCGTATCGGGAAGTCAACGCGACGGACGCGTTCATGATGATCTTCACCTCGGGAACTAGCGGAAATCCCAAGGCCGTTCAGGTCTCGCACCTGATGGCGATGTTCGCCGGCACCAACCTGGTCCAGCGCTTCGCCCTCTCCGAACAGGACACCTGCTACGTGTCCATGCCGCTGTTCCACAGCAACGCCGTCGTCGCCGGATGGGCGCCCGCGGTGGTCTCCGGCGCGGCGATCGTCCCGGCGAAGTTCTCGGCAACCAATTTCCTCGACGATGTTCGCCGCCACGGCGCGACGTACATGAACTACGTCGGCAAGCCGCTTGCCTACATCCTGGCCACCCCCGAACGCGGCGACGACGCCGACAACCCGCTGCGGGTGGCATTCGGCAACGAGGCCAACGACAAGGACATCGAAGAATTCGGGCGCCGATTCGGCGTCCAGGTGGAGGACGGCTTCGGCTCGACGGAGAACGCGGTCATCGTGATCCGGGAAGAAGGCACCCCGAAAGGCTCGATCGGCAGAGGCATCGACGGGATCGCGATCTACAACAGCGACACCATCACCGAGTGCGCGGTGGCGCGCTTCGACGCCACCGGCGCGCTCACCAACGCCGACGATGCCGTCGGCGAGCTGGTCAACACCACCGGATCGGGGTTCTTCACCGGCTACTACAACGACCCCGCGGCCAACGCCGAACGCATGCGTCACGGCATGTACTGGTCCGGCGACCTCGCCTACCGCGACGCCGAGGGATGGATCTACCTCGCCGGCCGCACCGCCGACTGGATGCGGGTTGACGGCGAGAACATGGCGGCGGCACCCATCGAGCGAATCCTGCTGCGCTACAGCGTGATCAACCGGGTCGCGGTGTATGCCGTCCCGGACGAACATGTCGGCGACCAGGTGATGGCCGCCATCGTGCTGAATGAGGGCCAGACCCTCGACCCCGATGAGTTCGAAGCCTTCCTCGGTGCGCAGCCCGACCTGTCCCCCAAGGCGCGGCCACGCTATGTGCGTATCGCCACCGACCTGCCCAGCACCGCCACGCACAAGGTGCTCAAGCGCCAGTTGATCGCCCAAGGCACGGCCTTCGAAACGGGGGGAGTCGACGGCGAAACCCTGTGGGTGCGCGAACCACGTGGCACGGCCTACCGGAACGCGGCTAGTTCTTTGGCATCCGACGGCGGATCTGCCCCTTCGCCCGCGGCACCCGCTTGACGGGATCTCGGCTTGTGCCGCTAGCGATCTCGTCGCGCAGCTGCGCGATGTTCGAGATCTCCGCGTACAACCCACGGATGGTGTAATCCAGGACGGCAAACGAGAAGCGCTGATCCGGGTCGTCGGTGATGCCGAGCTCGCGGGAGCGCTGCCGCGACCAGAGCGCCTCGTCCAGCCGGGCCCGGGTCGCCTCGAGATGGCGGTCCAACGTGTCGACGACCCGTTCGGGATCCTCGCCCCGCGCGAGCCAGGTGCGCAGAATGACGGGGTGCTTGATGACGACCTGATCGTCGCCCGGAAAGTGTTGCACCCAACGGCGAAGTGCCTCGAGCCCGGAGTCCGTGGTCTCGTACAACGTGATCGCACGCTTGCCCGATTGCGTACCGATTTCGCTGACCATCCCACGCGCCAGCAGCCTGTTCAGCTCCCGTCGCACGTGACTGACCGACGGCGACCAATAGAAGTGGCCCACGCTCAGCTCGGCGCGCATCTTGATCTCGCCGGCCGTTAATTGTTCGTCGTTGGCCGCCAGCACACCCAGCACCAGGTAGGCCGTTACCGGTAGGCCGTTGGTGGTGCGCCGGGGACTCACGACCGGCTATTTCTGACTGGTGAAGTAGGGCAGCGTCAGGTCCGGGCCAACGACGTGGAAGTGCACGCGCACCCGCATGCCGATCGCCAGATCTCCGGGTGCCACACCCACGACGTTGGTGAGCATCTGGTAGCCCTCATCCAGCGTGATGATCGCCGGCGCATAGGGCGGTTGGAACTCCGGCGTGACAGGGCGGTAAACCACTGTCCAGCTGTAGATCTCGCCGACACCGCTGCTGGTCACCCACTGCAGTTCGGCCGAAAGGCATTGGCGGCAGTGCTCGGTCGGCGGGAAGTTGGCCAGGCCGCACCCATCGCAGCGCTGATAGCGCAGCTTCTTCGATTGACATCCCTGCCAGAACGGCACGCTGAGGTGACTGCTCGCGTGCGGCAGCGGACCAGGCTGCGGTTGCAACGATTCGGTAGTCATCGCGGCTCATCTCCGACGATCAGCACCGTGGTGAACAATGCGCCCGCTCCCCCGTTGCTGCAGAACGCGATATGCGCGTCGGGTACCTGCAGCGCGCCCGCCTCACCACGCAATTGCTGGACGGCCCGGACGGCGCGCTGCATCATTTGCGGATTGGCTCCGGCGTGGCTGAAGGACATGGTTCCTCCATCGGTGGTGATCGGATGACTGCCGTCAATGGCGATGTGGCCGTCCGCGACGAACGGCCCGCCTTCGCCGTCACCGCAGAATCCGAAAGCCTCGAGCTGACGAATGATTTCGAACGAGAACGGATCGTAGAGTTCGAGCACGTCGACGTCATGGGGCCGAATTCCGGCGTGGCGGAACGCACATTCGGCCGCGCGGCGTCCGACGACGCCATTCACGTGATCACCGCGGCGGCCGGCGAGATCCCAGGCCGGTGGGTGCTGATACGACGGGCCGTGAAAGTCCGCGCCACTGCCGAGCACGTATATCGGCCGGCGCCCCACATCGACTTTGTCGACGTTCGCCACCACCAGCGCGCAGCCGCCTTCGGAGGTGGTGGCGCAGTCGAGCAGGTGAAACGGGTCGGCGATCGGCCGGGATGCGGTGATGTCGTCCGGGGTGAACGGACCGCGTTGATAGTAAACGGCTTCCGGGTTCTGCGATCCATTGTTGCGGATGGTCGCCGCCACGATGGACAGCTGCTCGCGCGTGGTGCCGTAGACGTGCATGTGCCGTCGTGCGATGAGCGCGAACTCGGCGGTGGTGAACATTCCCCACGGCGCGACGAATTCGTTCTCTGGCCTGGTCCATGGCGCCGTGGCCTGGTGATCGCGGTATTCGCCGGCCTGGGCGGCGACCAGCACCACGACGTCGGCCATGCCATGCTCGATGGCGGTGACCGCCTCGGTGATCATGCCGACTCCGAAGGCCAGGCCCTGCCAGGCCGGGCCGATACGCAGGTCGTAGATCAACGAGGTCGAGTGTGGGCTCGCACTGATGCCGTCGACATCGTCGAGGGTCAGGCCGGCATCGTCGAGCGCTCCCAGAATCGCCTTGATTGCCAGGCCGCGTGACGTTTCGCCGTCCAGGCGCCGCCCCTGCCGCGTGTTGTGCACCCCGACGATCGCCGCGGTGCGCTTCGCGGCGCTCACCCTTGCGGCTCTTTAGTTTTCATCTGCTACTACCCCTAAATAGGTGCCCAGTACATCGCATCGCCGTCCGTCGCGATCGACGGTGCCGATCATCGTTGTCCGCACGTCGTCGGGTTTCGTGCCGGCATCGACGATGTCGATGCGCACGTCCACGGGCCGTGCGGTTTGCGGGTCGGTGATCTCCACGACCATTGCCACCGCATGCTCTCGCTCGTCCCACTCGACGCTGATAATCCGGTGCCGCGCGGTCAGTTCCATCACGACGGAGTCCTGACGCACCAGGAACCGCACCGGCGCGCACAATTCGCCGGCTCGCGGTGGCACGCACAGCGTGACGGCCATGTCACAAACCCGCCGGCCGGGCACTGGTTGCGCCCGCCGCCCGCAACGCCGCCATATCTTCTTCGCTCTTCCCCAGTACGCCGGTCAGCACCTCGCTGGTGTGCTGCCCGTACAACGGCGACATGCGGCGAATCCAGCGCCTCGGCTTCCCGAAAAAAATGAAAGGCATTCCGGTGCAAAGGAAGGATCCCGCGACGGGGTGGTCGACGGTTTCCCAGAATCCCCGGGCGAGCAGCTGCGGGTCACTCAGCAGCGCGGCCGCCTCCGTTACGCGCGCGGCGGGTACCTGCGCAGCGCGCAGGGTGCGGACCGCATCGGTCACCGGGCGCCGCGCGGTCCAATCCGCGATCAGCTTGTCGCTTTCGTCGGCCCGCTCACGCCAGCTGGGCTCGTCGGCGCCGAGTTCGGGCCTGCCGACGAGCGCCGCCAAGTTTTCCCGCGCGGCGTCGTTCAGCGCGGCCAGCGCGACCCATTCGTCGTCGCCCTGGCAGCGGTACAGGCCCTGCGGAGTCGCACCGGGACCCCGATTTCCCTCCCGGCGCATCTGAATTCCGTTGCGTGAGTACTCCAGCAGCATTTCGGCGGCCACGTTCAGCGCCGACTCGACCATCGTGGACTCGACGTGCATGCCGACTCCTTCCCGGTCGCGGATCACCAGCGCCGCGACGGCCGCAAACGCGGAATGTAACCCTGCGATCGGATCGCACACCCCACGCGGGATCACCGGCGGCCCGTCGGCATGTCCGGTCATCCATGCCATCCCGGTCGCCTGTTCCATCGTCTGGGCGAAGCCGACACGGTCGCGCCACGGGCCGTCGAGACCGAACGCGGGCATCCGGACCATCACGGCACGCGGATTGGCCGCGCGCACGGCATCCCATTGCAGACCGAAGTTCTCCATCACCCGCGGAGAGAAGTTCTCGATGACCAGATCGCTTGCGGCAATGAGCTCCAGCGCGAGCGCTCGGCCGGCTTCGGTACTGAGTTCGACACTGATGCCGCGCTTGTTGTTGTTGCTGCACAGAAAGACCGGGCCCCACTCCCACCACTGATCCCAGTCGGGTGGGCGGCCCGCGGAAAACCGCATACCGTCCGGACGACGAACGCCCTCGAGCTTGATCACGTCGGCGCCCAGCGCACCGAGGAACTGGGTGGCGACCGGGCCGGCCCAAAATGCGGTGAAGTCGGCTATCCGGATGTCGGACAGCGGAAGTGCGTCGGGGTCGGCAAGTTTGGGCCGGTCGGGCCGTGGTGGCCAGTGCACTGCGCCGTTGTCAGCGCCCAGCACCGGAGGCCGTCCGGGCGGCCGCGTCGTGATGGCATCGCTGCGATACGGCACCCGAGGCTGTAGCACCCCGGCCTCGGATTCGACGAACACGCCCCGCTGTACGAAGTGGTCGACCGTTGGCAGCGTGGTGGGCGCACCGATGGGCGCCACCGGAATACGGAACGCCACCGCGAGATCGACGATCTCCTGCGTGGTCCGGGTCTGGGTCCACTGCGTGACCATGCCGAGGAATTCTTCGCGGCGTTCGACTCGACCAACGAACGATGCCAGCTCGGCGTCGTCGACCATGTCGGCGCGATCGATCATGATCAGGAAGTCCTGGAACTGCTGTGCGGTGATGGTGCAGAAGCCGACCATGCCGTCGGCCGTGGGAACGATCGACGGCAGTTCCAGACTGCGTTGGTGCAGAAGGGAATCCACACCCAAGACACTGGCCGACATGGCGGAAAGACCGCCCATCGCAATCGCCATCGCCTCATAGGTAGAGACGTCGATGATTTCGCCGCGGCCACCCCGGGCGGCGTGGCGGGCCGCGGCGGCGGCGACCGGGGCGGCGAACGAAGCCGCCAACCACTCCCCGAGCCGCCCGCCGGCCTGCACCGGCTCGTCACCCGGCCAGCCCCGGCCCGAGATGGAGCCGCACAACGCTTGCAGGATGAACTCGTTGGCGGCCACCTGGTCGTCGACGTAGGGTCCCGTCATGCCGAACGGCGTCACGGTGACGACCACCGCGGACGGCCCGGTGTGCGCGGTGATGTGGTCGAGCGTCCAGCCATCGGTCAGGTCGGCCAGCACGATGTCGGCGCCGGCCAACAGCGCGCTGATCTCCGCATCGTCGCGACGGACCACCGATTTCTTGCCGGCCGCCAGGTACCCGAACAATGCCCCGGGTGGGCCTCCGGCTGAACAGCCGCGCACCGAATCGCCTTGCGGGGATTCGATCTTGACTACATCGGCACCGGCATCGGCGAACATCTTTGCGCAGTACGACAACGCGATCCCGTTGGACAGCTCCAGCACACGCCAGTCCGCGAACGGTGCCCGGGGCGCCACGCTCAATTGCCCAGCGTGCTAGCGCGCCGCCGGGCGGATCGCCCGGAAATATCGGACGCCTCGACCGGTACCTGCGCCGAGGCCTGCGCCTGCAGGGCGAACTGCGTCATCCGGGTCCACGCGTCGCGGTCACGCTGGCTGGCTTGGCGACCGACATGAGTGACCACATCGACGTCGGTGGCCTGTGCACGCAGCTGACCGGCCCGGGCGTGCTCCTTCGGTATGTACCGGAAGGGATCGAATGAGTAAGCGGCCATGGCATTTTCGTGGGTGATCTTGTTGATGACCGCGTCGTCGAGATGGCCCATCGTCGCGATGATGTCCTCCGGCGCGAACGGCCAATTGCTGTCGGAGTGCGGGAAGTCGGATTCCCAGCACAGCATGTCCTCGTTGAACCAGTCCATGTTGTGCACGCCGACTTTGTCACTGATGAAGCAGGTGTAGAAGTGCCGCTTGAACACGTCGCTGGGTCCGTGGTAGCCGGGCGGGAATTTCGCGAGTGTCCAGCCCGAGTGACGGTTGTAGACGTGCTCGGCCCGCCACAGGAAGTACGGTATCCAGCCGACGTCGCCCTCGGTGAGGGAGAACTTCAGTTGCGGGAAGTCGGCCCAGAACTCGGCCCAGATCAGCTCGGTGAAGGTGAACATGCTCATCATCGACGACGCCGTCATCTGGACACTTGGCGGGGCGTCCGTCGACACCTGCGGGGATCGCGATGCGGACCCGACATGCGTGCACAGCACCGTTTTGTTCTCGCAGACGGCCTCGAACAGCGGATACCAGTACTTGGTGTGAATGCTGGGCATTTGCAACGCCTCTGGATTCTCCGAGAACGTCGCGGCGTGACATCCCTTGTCCGCCAGGCGTTTGACTTCCTTGGCCGCTTCGGCGACATCGAATAAGGGCAGGATGCCGCACGGGATGAACCGGCCCGGGTAGGCCGCGCACCACTCGTCCACGTGCCAGTCGTTGTAGGCCTTGATCATCACCAGATTGACGTCGCGGTCGGGTCCCTGGTTGAGGACCTGGCCGGAGAAGCCGGTGAAGTTCGGGAAGTTCAAACCCGCTAGCTGGCCGCCGGCGTTCATGTCGCGGACCCGCTCGTCGACGTTGAAGCAGCCCGGCCGCATCTCGTCGTAGCGCGAGGCGTCGATGTTGTACATCTCGCGGGGTTTGCCGGCGACGGCGTTCAGGCCCATGTTCCGCCCGCGGATCTCGCCGTAGTACCACTGTTGGACACCGTCGGGCTCAAGGACCACCCGCGGGGCGAGCTCTTTGTACTTCGCCGGAACATGCGCGTCGAACATGTCCGCCGGCTCGGCGATGTGGTCGTCCACACTGATCAGGATCAGGTCGTCTTTGTTCATGCCGCCCTCCTCGAACTCAGCGACTAGTAGACAATGATCTCAGTCACAGAGTCAACGCCATGCATTGCTGCTTCTGGGAAGTTAAAGGGCTCGTCGTACCGCAAATATACCGCTCATACGCGGACGAACAACTGCGCCCTGGCCGCCTGGTCATCTAGTGACTATTAGTCCGTCCGGATAGGCCGCGAGTCCTCACCTCGGATTGCGCGATCCTTCGCTGCCGATTGTCGTCGCGTGCCACCATGGATCATGGCTGGGCCCGAGTCGAATACGAATAGGGCGGTGCGGCCCACCAACGCCGATGTGGCTCGTTTGGCCAGCGTGTCGACCGCGACGGTCAGCTACGTGTTGAACAACGCCGAGGGCCGCAGAATCTCGGCGAAGACCCGGGAGGCGGTGCACCGCGCCGCGGAGCTACTGGGCTATCGGCCCAACCTCGCCGCCCGCAACCTCGCCCGGGGCAGAAGCGGCGTCGTCCTGTACGTAATACCGCAAGTGGCGGTCGGTGACATGCCGATGCTGGCCGGCAGCCGGATGACCACCGAACTGGCACGCCTCGGTCTGCTTCAGGTCCAGATCTTCGAAACCGAGGACGATCGGCACGTCGTGGATGCAATCGAGAACCTCGACCCGATCGCAGTCACCAGCCTGTTCCCGCTCAGCGTGGCCGCCGCGAGTGCGGTAAAGGCTGCCGGCATACCGAACATCGCGATCGGGACGCTGCCCGCACTCGGCGATCCACGCCTGTCCATCGGAGAGCTGCGGGTCGAACACCTTGTCTCGCGTGGTCACCGACGGATTGCGTTCGCCCACACCGGGATTCAGCGATGGCGCACGCTGGGCGACTACTGGTACGAGGGCCTTGTGCGCGCCACGAGGTCGCGTGACCTACCACGGCCTGTCGTGGCCGAGGTGACCGTGGACAACGCCGCGGAGGTGGTGAGCGGGTGGGTGCGCGGCGGCGTGACCGCCGTGTGCGCACAAAGCGACGACATCGCCTGCCTCGTGCTGCACGGCATTCACGAAGCGGACCTGCGCTGTCCGCGCGACCTCGCCGTCATCGGCGTCGACGCCAGCCCCATGGGCATGGTGAGCAGCCCGCCGCTCACCACGGTGCAATTCGACCCGCGCGCTGTCGCCGACATCGCTCTCGCCGCCCTTTTCCAGCGATTGGGACTTCCCTCCCCACCGTCTCCCCCGCCCACCGCGATCGCCCACCTGATCTTGCGGTCGTCGACCTAGCTTCAACAGTCACTGACAGGATCGGGCCGCAGATGCCGCCACCAACACGCGATGTAGAGCAGCATCGAGACGACCAAGGCGACCAGCACCCACAAAACGATCGTCATATCGATCCAGCTTCCGAACGACGGCGAGCCGGGAAGTGAGTTTCTCAGCGGGACCACCGCGAACAGCATCGCCGCGTACCAAGCCGTCATCGGCGACTGGAACTTTCGCCGGTCCCGCAACGTCTGAATCGCAACGAACACCGCCGCTCCCGCAATGGCGACCAGGATGCAGAGAACAACGACCGAAAACACCATGGTGCTCGCCGAGCGTCGCATCTCCACTTCGTAAACCGGAGATGACCTGGCTGTATTCAGCCTCGAGGCGTGGATATTCCAGCCCGGCAGCCGGTCGACGATCTCGACCTGGGCCCGCTCTGGTGTTTTCGCACCGCCGGCGAACACTTCGACGGTCATCGGACCGGTGTAATAACGGTCGAAGGGCCAGCGCTCGACGTCGCGCGCCAGTGTCAGCGGGACGGGGATGACGCCGGGGAGCATGCCCTTGGACCAGGTCCGCTTGACCGGGGTTGCGACAGAGGTGACCTCGACTGTGAGGTCCTGCTTAAGGCCGTCGGTGGCCGGATCCAGCAGCGCGCGTCCGGGCGAAACCCTGAGGTTGCCCAGTAGCACGCTGTAGTTGGATTCGATGCTTTCGATGTTCAGTGTCACGGTGGTCCCACTGCCGGCCGACGGTCCATCGCTTGAAACACGCCGAGTACCAGCCCCATCGATGTAGAGCACAATCGAGGTGATCATGGCGCTGGCGACGACGGCCAGCAAGACGGCCATGCCGGCTCTCATGCGCGTGCTGCCTCCGGTGGAGATGATGTCAGGCTCGAACCGCTCGGCCGACCGCGCTCGCACCGTTCGCCTCCCTTTCGACAACCTGCCGCTCATGGTAATCGGACAATCGCGGGGCACACCGATTTGGCACCGACCTCCAAGCAGTTCAACAGATTGGGCGCTCACGCTGAATACCGCGTCGTCACGGTGCACGATCATGGGAGCGGCCTGCAGACGAAAACCGTTTGGGCGCAGATTTAGTCGGGTCAGGCGATGCTGATCGCGGCGAGACCCTGGCGCACCCGGTCGGGCAGCGATCCCCCGTCGCTGAGCCAGTCGTCCAGGGCGATGCGCACCGCCGCCATCGCCAGCGCACCGATCAGTCGGGGCCTGGGATCCTGGGGCGCCAACTCGGGCAACCGGGGCGCGATGAGTTCGGCGATCGCCGATTCGTAGCGCACGTAGATGCGAAGCGTCCATGCGTCAAGGGTTTCCGACGAGCGGGTGAGGGTGGCCAATTCGCGTACCTGGTCCCCGATTTCGGCGAATCCCAGCGCGAGGTGACGAAAAGCTCCCACTACCGCATCGGTGGCGGAGAGCTGGGGCGGCTGAACGGCCAGCGCATTGGTGATCCGGATCAGCCAATGCACATTCACACCCTCGGCGACCGCGTCTTCCTTAGAGTTGAAATAGCGGAAGAATGTCGCTCGGCTGATGTCGGCGGCATCGGCGATGCGGTCCACGGTTGCCCCGGCTAAGCCATGCTCGGCCACCAGCTGCGCGGCAACCGCGGCGATGCGCTCTCGGGTGGCCGCCCGCCGTCGTTCCGCGGGAGAACTGGTGCTAGACAACGCGTGAGACATAGTCTAAGTATAAGACTATGACTCAAAGTCCGGTGAAGACGCTGGCCGCGTGGCAGTTCTTCCAGCAGATGATCACCGACGTCACCAAGATCGTGACCGAGGACGCCGAATCCGAGCGCGAGCTTCTCGAGGGGCTGCGAGTCATCGCTCGGGTGTCGTCGTTGTGCTCGCAAATGGCCGTCGAAGCCGACACCGCCCGCCCGGCCTTCTTCGATATGTGTTCGGACAACAGGATGATCGGCGGACCCAACCCCGACGGCAATTACTTCCTGGCGATGATCCGCGGCGATCGGCGCTACCGGATCACCGGCACCCGCGGCACCACGGCCTACCTCGGATTTCAGATCCTGGCCGGCACCGGCCTGACTCCGCGGCGCATGTCCAACTACGTCGGCGACACGAACCTGGACCTGAATGCCGGTGAGTTCGCACTGGCGCTCTCGGCCGACGAGCCCGCCGATCTCGGCGGCGCGCAGTGGATACAGATCCCCGATGACGCATCGTCGGTGGTCGTCCGGGAGTACATCGGTGATCGCGACTCCGAAGAGCCTGCCACCATGCGCATCGAGGCCCTCGACCCCGACCCGGTGACCGCGCTGTCCGACAGCGAATTGGCCGAGCAGTTCACCGCGATGGCATGGTCGCTGATGAAGCTCACCACGCTGCACCGCACCATCAAGCCCGAGCTACTAGAGCAGCCGAACACGCTGCTGACCGCCGAGGCCGCCGATCTGGGTGCCGCCGACACCACGCCCGACAACCTCTACATGATGGGCACCTATCGGCTCGATCGCGGCCAGGCGCTGGTGCTCGACATCGAACCGCCCGACACCCGATACTGGAACGTCACGCTGGAAAGCGTCTGGCACGAGTGCCTGGAGCCGCGACGCCGGCCCAGTTCGGTGACCAATCGCGCCGTGCGACCCGACGTCGATGGGCGGGTGCGTATCGCGATCTCCGCGCAGGACTTCGGGTTTGGGCATTGGCTCGACACCGGTGGCCGCCGGCGTGGCTTCGTCGTGCTGCGCTGGCTGGATAATCCCATGCCGCCCGACGTCAAGGTTTCCGTGCGCGAAGGCGGCGAGCAGGCATGACGTTGCAGGAGCGGTTCGCCCCGGAGAGCCTTATCGCGGCCGCCTGCGAACAGGCCGGCAGCGACGACTTCGGCGACACCTCTAGTGATGAGGGCTGGCGCTCCGGACTGCAGCGGGTCGCCGACGGCCTGGTCAACGAGGCGCGGCTGTCGGCGATCGGTGTGGAGGTGGCTTACCTCGACATCATCCGTGCCCTGACAAGCCGGCTCGGTGTGATCGCGTGGCGCAAAGAGCACCCCGAAATCGCCGGCAAGCCAATCACTTCGCCGATCTTCATCGTCGGTCAGCCGCGTACCGGGACGACGATCCTTTACGACCTGCTGGCCCAGGATCCTGAGCTGCGTGCACCGCTGACCTGGGAGGTCGACGCGCCGTGTCCGGTCCCGCAGCCCGAGACCTATCACACCGATCCGCGTATCGCGCAAACGCAGGCCACCATCGAAATGTCCGAACAGATCATCCCCGGATTCCTGGCGTTTCATCCGATGGGCGCCCTTGTCGGCCAGGAGTGTGTTCGCATCACGGCCAGCGAATTCACCAGCATGATCTTCTCGGTGCAGTACCGTCTGCCGAGCTACTACCGCTGGCTGATGTACGACGCAGACCACGCCGGCGCCTACCGGTTTCATCGAATCTTCTTGCAACACCTGCAGTCTGGCGTTCCTGGCCAGTGGCTGCTGAAGTCGCCGGCACATCTGTGGCAGCTCGACAAGCTAATCGCCGAATACCCAGACGCATTGATCGTGCAGACACACCGTGATCCGCTCAACGTCATCTCGTCGATTGCCGCGCTGACCAATCACTTGCGGCGGATGGGCAGCGACGAGACGGACATCGCCGAGTGCGCGGCGCAGTCGTATGAGGAAATCGTCGTCGGCCTCGACCGCGGGATGGCACTGCGCGACAAGGGCGTTGTCCCGGCCGGCCGGATGATCGACGTTCAGTTCACGGATTTCATGCAGGATCCCCTGCGTACGATCGGCGACATCTACCAGAAGCTGGGCCGCGAGCTGCGACCCGAGGCCGAACAGAAGATGCGCGACTTCTTAGCCGCCCATCCAGGTGACGGCGGCCGCGGCCGCTACACCTGGTCGGACACCGGCTTGGATGCCGGCGAAGTGCGTGAGCGGGTGCGCGCGTACCAGGAGCGCTACGGCGTTCCTACCGAGCAGCTGAAGTGACTTCTCACGCCGAACGCCCGGCTAGCCGCGCGCTCGAACTCGTGGGCCCGGCTAGCCGCGCGCTCGGCGCGCTATTCGGCCGGCTCGTAGC